>NZ_OOHJ01000034.1 GCF_900323885.1 [Actinomadura] parvosata subsp. kistnae
CCACGACCGGCGGCGGCACGCTGACGCTCACCGTCACCTGGACCGTCGAGGCCGACAAAGGCGAGTGGATCCCCACCGGATCGGTTCACGCACGGCGGCGACCGGCAGGGCTACTGGTCCCACTGCCGCACTGGCTGACCCCTCCTTGGAGAACGACGTGAAACGATTCCTCGGCAGCATCACCCGGCGAGAAAGACGCTTCGCAGCCGCCGGCGTCGTCATCACCCTGACCCTTCTCATCCCCGTTGTGGCCACCGCAGAGCCCGGCCTGATCTCCGGCACCGAGCCCGGCACAGAGCAAGCGGTGGATGCCGAACGCGGCGACTCCTGCCGCGACATGCTGCCCGCCGGCACCCCCAAGCTACGTGGTGTGCCGATGGCTCACCCCGCCCCAGGACGCAGCGCAAGTGGCCACATTCTGGACAGCCGACGACGGCGCCAACCTCGAACGCGCCCAGCCCCTGCCGGCCCAGTACGTCCGTTGCAACCGCACGACCGACCTGTCGACCTCCCGCACCTGCAAGGGCGGCGAAACCCTCTGCAAGCAGCAGCCCACCGGCTGGTACCGGTGCGCCGACCAGGCCACTGGCAAGATCACCTACGAGGGGTACGTCAACGGCAAATGGGTCGTGCGATCAACGCCGCCCTCGACCGCACCACCGTCTACCGCAGCAGCCACCGTCACAGCGACCTCGACCGCGTCGTCGAGCACCCCGGTCCGGACGATCGACGCCACCGCCGTGCTCCCCGCCCCACCCAGCCAGCCGCCCACCACACCGGCCGACAGCTCCGCCAGCGCCAGGCCGACGGGCCAGAGCGAACCCCCGCCCGACGGCAACCCCGCCACCCCGACCCTCACCGAGGCCCCCAAGCCCACCAGCCCGGTTCCGACGGTGACCAGCCAATCACCCGCCACCACTCCCACCACTACGCCCACCGTCGAGCCGACGGCCGAGCCGACCGCCACTGCAACCACTGCCGATGCCCCCGCCGTGCAGGCCATCGCGGCCACAGCCGCTGTGCGACCACGACTACGCGTCTGGGTGGAGACCGACTTGGCCGACGACTACACCGCCGGAGACGCACGCTTCACGGCCGCCCTGGACGCCGTCATCGCAGCCGCCAAAACGCCGGGCGTGATCGGCGTGAAATTCGCCGACAACCTCGGCTATACCGGCTTCACCAGCCCAGGCGACGTCACTCGCTTCCTCACCCGCGCCGGTGGCGCCCTTCGCGCTGCGCTGCCCGGTAAACGATTGAGCATCGGCGTGGTGGTGCCCGAGCTCGGCTGCGGATCGGTCAAGGCGTGCATTCAGGCCATGCGCGCCAAAGCCCCGCTGGCTACCAAGGAGAACGTCACCCGCTACCTGAAGACCCGTGCCGCCGACCGCGTCGAGATCTCCACCGGCCTGTTCGGCCGCACCTACCGCCGGCACCATGTGCCCGACCCGAAGACCGGCAAGCCCACCCCGATCACCCCCGCCCTGGCCGCCCGCGCCCAGTGGATGAGCATCAGAGCCCTGGAATGGGACACCCTGGCCCAGATCGGCGCCCGCGAATACGGCCTCGCCCACACCGGCGACACCTCGGCCTGGGACCAAGCCGCCGCCACCACGCAGATCGACGCCCGCATCGGCACCGCCATCGCCCTCGGCGTGCCCACCATCACCCTGTGGGGACACCAGGCCGTCGACGACAACCAGACCTACCGCCTGCTGGACGCGGGCCTCACCCCCAACGCCCTGTGGACCACCCTGACCCGCCAGGGTCTGCGCGGACGCCTGGCCGTCATCGTCGATGCGGCCTCCACCGAACGTGGCATCACCGCCGACCTCGCCGAACTCGCCAAGGCAGTGAGCGAAGTCTTCCTCCTTCTCTGACCACGCCCCGAACCGGCAGCCCCCTTCCGCCCGTGGAGAAGCCCCCATTCCCGATGCGACCCGACGACCGGCTCTTTCCCGGCCCGCACCGGCCACGGGCCTTCACCGACGCCACCGACGGCGGCTACCCCGTCGAAACCGACCTCGAACCCGACCCGACGCCAGGCCGGCAGGACCCTGCGGCAGACGACGACGACCCGCCTCCGCCGCCCTCGCCCGTCAGCGGCCGCGCCCTGCACAACCCCCTGCCCCGGTCCGGCAGGCCACCACCGTCGAGGACGACTGGTACGGCCCGGAACCGGCCCGCGCCCGCTGGCGTGTCATCACCCCGATCGCCGTGCTGGTCGCCAGCGCCGCCCTCGGCATCTGGCTCGCCCTCCCCGCCTCGCGCCCACCTCAAGCGAGCACGCCGGCACCGTCCCCGGCCACCTCCCCACCGATGCGGGTGAGCGATCGGCCCGCCGCGCCGCGCACTTCCACCCCTCGCGCCAGCACCACCCGCGCCCCTCACGCACCCACGACCCGCATCGACCCGCACCCCGGCACCCCGGCGGCAGAGGACAACGCCTCCCGCGACTGAACGCCCGCCACGCACCGTCACCACCACCGTGACCATCACGACCCGCCCCACCCGCACACCGCCGCCCACGGACCCGAAGAACCACCCCGCCCGCCTCGCCGGCACCTCCCACCCGCGCCTGCCTGACCTGGGACGACTGCCACGACGACCCGCCCGACGACTGACCCACCACCCGCCGCCCCTACCAGGACCATCAGATGAGCCCACTGCCCTCCACGCTCACCCTCACCTCATGGGCCGTCGCCACCGCCGCGGCCCTGCTGACCCTCGCGCTTGTCGCCCTGGCCGCCGACCGGCTTCGCAACCCGCGCCGCCGCAGCGGATTGGCCCTGTGGTGGCGACTGCGCTGGCGCCTGTATCCGGGACGCGGGTTCGCCCGCCGACTCGAGCTCCACCTCCACTACGGCCTCCCCGCCGCCCGCAAGGTCGCCCGCCGCGCCCGCCCCTGCCTGCGCGGCTGGTGGATCAGGCACGTCGTGCGGCGCAACGAGATCGCGCTGTTCCTCGGCTGGGCCCAAGGCTGGCTGATCCGCTTCCGCGCCTACGCCACCCTCGAAGACCACATCCTGTGCCTGGCCCCGCACAAGGAAGGCAAGACCGCCCACCTGGCAGGCTGGATCATCGACGCCCCCGGCGCCGCCATCGTTACCAGCATCCGCGACGACGTCGTCGACCTGACCGCCGGCCTGCGCGGCAACGTCGAACTGTTCAACCCGAACGCTTCGGCACTTGGGCCTCCACCGTCCGCTGGTCACCCGTCCACGGCTGCCACGACCCCGCCACCGCCCTGCGCCGCGCCGCCACCATGGTCGCCGCCACCGAAACCGGCGGCCTGTCCGACCAGACGTTCTGGACCAACCAGGCCGCCATGACCCTGGCCGCCCTCCTGTACGCCGCCGGCCTGGAAGACCTCAGCCTGGAACACGTGGACGCCTGGACCCTGAACGAAGACCCCACCCCGTTGAAGATCCTCACCCGGCCCCGCCCCGGCCACAACACCAGCCGCGCCGCCGCCCTGGTCCGCCGCTACCACAACCTGCACGTCCGCACCCGCGACTCCATCTACCTCACCCTGCGCCAGGTCCTGCGCTGCATGGACGACCCCGCCATCGCCCACCTGCTCTGCCCACCGGTCGGCGAAGGCCTGGACCTGGAAGCCTTCCTGCGCCAGCGCGGCACCCTCTACCTCATCTCCGGAGACAGCACCCACCCCGCCACCCCTCTCCTGTTCGCCACCCTGATCTCCGAAATCCACCACCAGGCCCGCATGCTCGCCTCTCCACGACCCAACCGGCGCATGGACCCGCCCGTCACCTTCGTCCTGGACGAAGCCCCGGAAATCTGTCCCATCCCGCAACTGCCCGGCTGGATCGCCACCGCAGCCGGCTCCGGCTTCGTCTTCATCATCGCCGGCCAATCCTGGTCGCAATTCCAGCACCGCTGGAGCGAACACGGCGCGACCACCATCTGGAACAACTGCAAAGCCAAAATGCTGTTCGGCGCCACCTCCGACCCGCACGACCTGAAAGTCATGTCCGACCTGGCCGGCGAGATCACCCTGCCGTATCGCGAGAAAACCGTCGACAGCTCCGGCAAGCCCTACTACACCCGCCGCTGGGAAACCGTCCCGGTCCTGCCACCCGACCACGCCCGCCGCCTGCCCACCTGGCGCGCCCTGGTCGTGCGCCGCAACGCCACCCCCACCATCGTCCGCACCGAACAGGTCTGGAAACGCGCCGACTACAAACGCTGGAAAACCAAAGACGGCACCATCCCCTTCCTCCCGCTCACCCCCACCCCACCAGCACCAACCCCGGCCACAACCCAACCATCAACGGACGACTCCGCCACCCCGCCACCGACCAGACAGCCACGCTCCTCCCGCCCCTGGCACATCAAACGCCCCTGACCTGATACACCATGACCGACCCCAACACCGGCCCCGCCCACGCCGACGACCCCACCGACACCATCGCCGCTCTCGCCGCCGACCTCGAGCACCTGTCCCACATCGTCACCAGCCTGACCACCACCGGGACGGCCAAAAACACCGCTCCCCAACTCCAGCCACCACCCCGCCCCTGGTGCTGGCCCAAAATGCCCCACGCCCGCAAAGCCGACCGGCTCGGCGAACTCGGCGACTGGCTGACCCAGGTGCTCTTCGGCTGGCCCACCGCCCAGCGCGCCATCCAACCCTGCTGGCCCCGCCACTGGGACGTCATCGAAGAAATCTCCATGCTGTACTGCACCTGGAAGACCGCCTACCTATGGGAGGGAGCAACCGCCGGCGACGCCGCCGAACACCTCGACCGATGGCTCCCCAACGCCCTGGAAAGAATCGAGATCAGACTGCGCCCCTGCAGCCAAAACCACCAACCCGACGGCCCCCGACGCGACGACACCGCCATCATCGCGGCCGTCCAGGACGAGCTGCGCTGGCTCTGACAACCCTCACAGCCGACCGCGCCACGACCGCGGGGGGGTATCACTCCAGGGGCTCTGCCAAGATTCCTGTGGTGACAGAAGGTGCTGTTCCATCCACACTCCGCTGCTCTGGATGAGACCGTGAACGGTGTGCAACCGTGACATGGTGACCGTGCTCTTCCCGCACCTGGCCGCGGTGGAGATCGAGCAGGTGGATCGTCAGGACGGCCAGATCCGGGTGGTGGCCCGCACGCGAGGCGATCCGGTGTGCTGCCCCTCGTGCGGGACGGCCACGGGCAAGGTGCACGGCTATCACCGGCGCCGCCTGGCCGATCGCCCGGTGGACGGGCTGCCCGTGGTGATCGAGCTGAGGTTACGACGCCTGGTGTGCATCAACCTGGACTGCGCGCGGCAGACCTTCCACGAGCAGGTGCCGGGTCTGGCCGGCCGCTACGGACGTCGCACGGCGGGCGCGACGGCGCTGGTGATCGCATGCGCGCTGGCGCTGGCTGGGCGAGCCGGCGCATCTCTCCTGGCCACGATCGGGCTCCTGCTCAGCCGCACCAGCGTGCTGAGCACCTTGATGGCACTGCCGGAGCCGCCGTCGACCGTCCCGGCGGTGATCGGCGTGGACGACTTCGCGATCAAGCGGGGTCAGCGGTATGCCACCATCATCATCGATGCCGTCACCCATCGCTGCCTGGACGTGCTGCCCGATCGGCTCGGCGTCACCTTCGCCCACTGGCTGCAAGCGCATCCCGGAGTCCAGCTCATCTGCCGGGACCGCTCGGCCGCGTACGCGGCCGGCGCCCGCGACGGCGCGCCGCAGGCGGTGCAGTGTGCCGATCGCTGGCACCTGCTCAACAACCTCAGCGAGGCCGTCGAGAAACTCGCCCTGGCCCACCGGGGCTGCTTCCGCGACATCGCCACCGGCCAGGGCCGCGACGAAGGCCCCACCGTACGGCGCACCCGCAGCCGGTATGCGGCCATCCACGCGCTGCTCGGCCAGGGCGTGACGAACAACGAGATCGCCCGCCGGCTCCACCTCGCCTTGAACACCGTCAAGAAGTACGCCCGCGCCCCACACGTCGAGCAGCTGATCGGCGGCTCGAAACGGGGTGCCACGCTGGTCGACCCGTTTCGTGACTACCTGCGCAGCCGCCGAGCCGCCGAACCCGGCGTGACCGTGTGGGCCCTGCTGCGGGAGATCAAGTCGATGGGGTACCAGGGCGGCTCCACGCTGCTGTATCGCTACCTGGGCCAAGGACGCGCCGAGGACGCTCCGGCGCCGCCCTCACCCCGCCGCGTCGCCAGCTGGATCATGACCGACCCGGCCCACCTCAGCCCCGGCCGCACGACCCGGCTGCAGGAAGTACTGGACTGCTGCCTGGAGCTGAAGCAGGCCACCGAGCATGTACGCACCTTCGCCGACCTGCTCACCCAGCGCCAGGGACACCGGCTGGACGACTGGATCGCCGACGTTCGCGCCGGCGATCTGCACCCCTTGCGCTCCTTCGCCGAAGGACTGCTCATCGACCACGACGCCGTCGTCGCCGGTCTCACCCTGCCCTACAGCAACGGCCCCACAGAAGGCGTGGTCAACAAGATTAAACTGCTGAAACGGCAGATGTACGGGCGAGCCGGTCTGGCCCTGCTCCGAAAACGGATACTTCTCACGATCGCTAGAAATTGAGCGTTACCACGGGAATCTTGGCAGAGCCACTCCAGGTGTGGAAATGATCATCAAACGTAGACGAAAGTCTGCGACGATCATTCACCATCTCGGGGGAGAACACGATCATGTCCACGACACGGGGAAGAACCGCGCTGGCCGCGGTGGGGCAAGACCAGCGCGATGATGCATCGGCGCTGCTGGGGGCGGCTGCGCATCATGGCGGGGAACAATCCCCCCAGCGTGACGGTGAGGTGCCGTTGCGGGACCTGCTCGGCGATCACGTGCTGGACCTGCTGCTGGAACGCTCACGCGACGGCGCCGGCGGGCTGCGGCTGACCGGTGAAGGCTCGATGCTCGGCGAGCTGGTCAAGGCGGTGCTGGAACGCGCGCTGGAGGCCGAGCTGTCGTCGCATCTGGGCTATGGCAAGCACGAGGTGGCCGGCCACGGCTCGGGCAACTCCCGCAACGGCAGGATCGGCAAGACCGTGCAGACCGGGGTCGGGCCGGTCCGGCTGGCCGTGCCCCGGGACCGGGCCGGTACCTTCGAGCCGGTGCTGGTGCCCAAGCGGGCCGGCCGCGTCTCCGGCGGCCTGGACGACATGATCATCAGCCTGTACGCGCACGGCATGAGTGTGCGCGATATCCAGCACCACCTGCGCCAGATCTACGAGGTCGAACTCAGTCACGAGGCCATCTCCAACATCACCGACGCCGTGCTGGAAGAGGTCCGCGCCTGGCAGGCCCGGCCGCTGGAAGCGGTCTACCCGGTGGTGTTCCTGGACGCCATCGTGGTCAAGGTCCGCGACAACCACAGCGTCCAGGCCAAGCCCGCCTACCTGGCGGTCGGCATCGACGCCGACGGCGACAAGCACGTCCTCGGGATCTGGCTGGCCAAGACCCCGCTCGATACCGCCACCGCCGGCGAATCGGCGCGGTTCTGGACCACGGTGATGACCGACCTGAAAAACCGGGGCGTGCGCGATATCCTCATCGCCTGCACCGACGGCCTGACCGGCTTCGAAGACGCCATCCACGCGGCGTTCCCGCACACCACCGTGCAGGCCTGCGTCGTTCACTGTGGCTGCCAAAAATCAACATGCTGGTTTTCCTGGGTCGGCATGCTCGTGTGGTGGGTCGGTCGAGGCGAGGAGGGCGGCGGCCGAGGCGTAGCGGTGGCCGGCGGGGGTGATCGCGGGCCGTGGGTGCAGAGGATGGGCAGGACGTCGTTGACCGCGTTCCACAGGGTGCTCCGGCTTATGCCGAACAGTTCGGCGAGGGTGTCGAGGGTGCAGACGCGGCGCTGGTAGAGGATCGTGGCGAGGATCCGGTCCCCGTCAGTGATCTTTTGTCGGAACACTCCGCCTCGGGAACCGGGGCGGCGGTTGCCTCCGCGTTGGCGGTGGCGGCGCTGTTCGATCGCGGCGGCGTAGGGCACGATCAATTTCTCGAGCATGGCATCCAGCGTCTTGCGGCTCATGCCGGTCAGGCGCGGGTCGGTCAGTGCGTGATGGGTCGGGCTTGCCGGAACGTGCGAGGCCGGGTCGGTGCCGGTGGCCCAGGCGCGTAGGTCGTCTGCTCGGGTGAAGTAGCGGACGACGGCCGGGGTGATGTTGATTTTCTGCTCGTCCAGGAGTTGCCGGGTGGCTTTGATCGCCTGGCCGATTGTGACGGGGTTGATCTCGAGCAGGTCACACAGCACTTTCTGGGGGCAGACCTGCCGCAGGTAGATGACGGTGATCAGGACCTCGTCCGAGCTGGACAGCAGTGCTCGGCTGCGGCCGGTGGTGGCCACCCGCCGGCCGCCGCGCAGCACGAACCGGCGTTGCTCGGCCCGGGCCTCCTGGGCCGGGGCGAGCCGGGCGCGCAGCGCGTCGAGTTCGTCGCTGCTCATGCCGGTCAGGCGGGGGCCGGCGAGCAGCTGCAGGGTCTGGGCTCGGGCCGTGGCTCGCTGATCGGCACGCAGCGGGACGGCTTGCCCGCCCTTCGGGGCGATGCTGTAGTTCCAGGCTCCGCGTTCAGGGTGGGCGGTGATGGGCAGGGCGTGGAGCTGGTCGCGGCTGACCGAGACTCCGGTCGGGTAGGAGTCGGGATCGAGGGCGGCCTCGACCCTCAGCCCGGCCGAGGTCGTGGTCGCCGCGATCGTGTTGAGAACGACTTGATGGCTGGTCAACGGCCGTCCGCGCCAATTCATCGTGATGTGTGAGAACAACCGGTGCTCGATCTTGTTCCACTTCGAGGTGCCCGGAGGGAAGTGGCAGACCGTGACCGTCAGTCCGGCCTCGGCGGCGAATGCGGCCAGTTCGGCTTTCCAGAGCCGGTAGCGGTAGCTGTTGGAACCGCCCGCATCCGCGGTGATCAGCAGCCGAGAGGCGCGCGGGTAGTCGGCATGGCCACGCGCCTGCCACCAGCGGCGGATCGAGGCGACCGCGAACGCCGCGGTGTCGTGGTCGACTCCGACGTTCACCCAGCCGGTGTTGGCGGTCATGTCGTAGATCCCGTAGGGCACCACCGTCTCGACGTTCGGGCCGGCCCAGAAGCTGTGGTCCTCGACCTGCACCGGCTCGCCGCGCGGCCGCCATTTCCGCCCGCCCATCGGCAGCAGCCCCAACTGCTCCTTCTTCTTCGCATCCACGCTGATCACCGGCTCGCCCGACGCCTGATGCTCCTTGACCTGCTCGTTGATGTAGCGGAACTGTGCGTCCCGATCAGGATGCTGATCGCCTTCCAACGTCTTGGCGGTGCCTTGCAGGCTGAACCCGTTCGTCTTCAACAGCCGGCCCACCGTCGGCGCGGTCACCCGATGCCCCTGCCGGGACAACTCCGCAGCCAGATGCCGCAGCGACTTCGTCGTCCACCGCAGCGGTGATTCGGGATCTCCGCGCTCGTCCGGCTCGACCAGCCCCATCAACGCTGGAAGCAGCAGTGAATCAACAGCCTCGGCCCGCCATCTGCCGCCCCCTGCGCGCCTGACCCGCCCATCAGGCAGCGGTTCAGCACCGGACTCGAGCTCGAGCACGCCCTTGCGGACCGTGGTCTCGCTGACCCCAGCCACCCGCGCGACTAATCGAACACCCCCATGACCCAGCAGTCGGGCCTCGGTCGCTAACGCCAGACGCCGTTGACGCTCGTTCAGATGCGGCAGCAACACCGCGAACCGCGCTGCAAGCTGACCGCGGACTTCGCCAGGGATGGGCATACCACGTCATCGAACCGGAAACCGAGAAGCACCGTGTTGTTTCCTTACAACCACACCTGATCCGCAACGCGCTGCGGCCGGTCGCCCGCCGCGACCGCGCCGCGCTGGCCGCCGAACTCAAGAAGATCTACACTGCGCCCACCGAGCAGGCGGCCTTCGACGCCCTGGCCGACCTCACCGCTTCCGCCTGGGGCCAGCGCTATCCGCAGGCGGCCCGGGTGTTCGAGACGGCCTGGGACCGCTTCATCCCGTTCTTCGCCTTCTCCCCGGCGGTCCGCAAGCTGCTCTACACCACCAACAGCATCGAGTCCCTGAACTACCAGCTGCGCAAGGTCACCAAGGCCCGCGGGCACTTCCCCGGCGACGACGCCGTGGTCAAGCTGCTGTGGCTGGCCATCATCAACATCGAGGACAAACGCGCCCGCGAACGCGCCGCGACCAAGGAGAAAACCGGAAAGATCAAGAACTCGCCCAGCACCGCCCGCCTGATCGAAGGACAGCGCACCATCGGCTGGCGCGAAGCACTCATCGAACTCGACATCGCCTATCCAGGCCGCATCAGGTAAAGAACCGCCATCAAGCACTCAGCAACGATCTTTACACACCTGAAGTGACAACCTCGACCGCGGCACCGCAACGGCGCGGATTACCGCAAGTACGCGCTCCGGCGGTGTGGGGTCAGGTAGGGCAGTCCCGCCCGAACTTGTCCAGGTGGCCGAGATCGGGCGGGTGCAGGGGGATGATCTGCTGCGATTGATCCTGGTGTCGGGCAAGATCGCCCTATGGGTCTGATTCGCAACTGCCGCGCTCTGCTCTTCACCGGGGCGATCGGACTCGCATCGCTCCTGACGCTTTTTGAGGCGAGCACTCCCGGCCTGTCCGGCTGGGCATTGGCATTGGTGCCGTACTGGCTGGCGCTCGCCATTGCCTGGTCGTGGATGTTGGGTCGAGCGCCGGGCCGGCGGGGGTGGGCGCTCTGGATGTTCGTCCCGCTCGTGCTGGTGCTGGGCACCGTGCTGCTCGTCAAGATCGACGCGCCCCTTCACGCGCGCTTCGCCTTGTCAGGGCCGAGCCTGGAGCGCTACGCCCGGTCGGTGCGCAGCGACTATGCCGCCGATCGATGGTGGGGCCTGTATTGGGTGGACGAGGTGGAGAAGATCCCCGGGGGAGCGAGGTTCATGGTCACCTCGCTCACGATGGATTGGAAGAGCTACGGCTTCGCCTACATCCCGGATCGGGCACCAGATCCAGAAGAGGGAAGGTATGAGCACTTCAAGGGCCCCTGGTACATCTGGTCTGACGGCCCCTGAACCTCACGTGATGCATGACCTCCCAATCCACGCCGATGTGTGCCGCACGCAGAGCGCTGTCAGTATCTGAAGGCACCGAACAGCTGGGGAAACGATCAGTTACGTTGCAGGAAGCGACCACCACCGTGACCGACTCGGTGCAGGCCACGCCCATTCGTGAACACCCCTTGGTCACCGACTTCGAGAACAAGCATGTACGCCGAACGGCCGCCGTTGCGGGGGGAGGGGCCCGAAACCACCGTCAGAGTGGCTCCCCACAGTGGCCGGTACAGCGGCATTCATGAGGTCGCCTTGATCAGTTGCCGAACGTCGCGTGAGCAGGCGGCGATCACGGCACCGCCGAGCACGATCACGGCGCATCCCCCGAGGACGGCCCGCACGCCGACCAGTTCGGCGGCCGGGCCGGCGACCGCGTACGCGACGGGCACCAGCAGGGTGGCGATCAGGGCGTTCGTGGCCACGATGCGGCTGAGCTGCTCGGTGGGGATGGCTTCCTGGAGGTAGGAGGTCCAGGCGATCAACTGGAGTGTTCCGCCCGCTCCGGTCAGGGCGCCTGCGCTGGCGAGCGCGAGCAGGGGAGCGCCGGTGGCCATGCCGATCAGGAGCAGCGCCACGGGGATCGGGGTGAGGCACATCAGCCGGCCGACGTGGGTGGGCGGGAAGAGCAGCGAGGTGATCGAGCCGCAGGCCAGGCCGATCCCGATGGCGGAGGTGACCAGGCCCCAGCTCACGGCGCCGTCGAGGTAGCGGGTGGCGTAGACGGGGCCGAGCACGCTCACGCCGGCCGCCCAGCACGCCGACGTCAACGCGCTCACCACGGTCAGCACCCACAGCCAGCGGCGGCTGCGGAAGGCCGACCAGCCCTCGGCCAGGTCGGCCAGGAAGCGCCGCCGTTCCCGTCGCGGGGAGGACGGCAGGCGCAGGGTGAGGAACAGGGCGGCGGAGGCGAGGAAGGTGGCGCCGTCCCAGGCGAGGATGATGCCGGGGCTGCTGAGGGCGATCACCAGCCCGGCCAGGCCCGGTCCCAGGATGGCGACGGCGTTGTTGGCGATCTGGAGCAGGGCGTTGGCGTGGCTCAGCATCGGCCCCGGTGGGACGAGCTGCGGGACGAGCCCTTTGACCGCCGGCTGGAAGAACGCTCCGGCGGCGCCGGCGACCATTTGCAGTGCGACCAGCGACCAGACCGCCGCCGCGCCCCTCAGCACCAACACGCCGGCGACGAGCTGGCACACCCCGCAGATGATCTGGCAGGCCACGATGATGGACAGGCGCGGCAGCCGATCGGCCAGCACCCCCGCGGCCGGGGTGACCGCGATGAACACCAGCAGGCCACCCATCAGGACCAGCCCGAGCGCGGCGGCACCACCCCCGGCCTCGATCATGGCGAACGCCAGGCCGAGCGGCGCGACGGTGGTGCCGATCGTGGAGGACAGCCGCGCCAGCGCGTACCGGCGATAGTCGCGGTTGGTCCGGAGGAGCTCGACGGCGGCTCGCATGCGTTCACGCATCATGACTTAGGGGTTCCCCTCGTTCGCGCTCACTCCTGCCTTGTCGTCGGCTGAGGGCTGAGGTCCCTTCGAATTGCCGGTGTCGGCCTTCTGGGTCCAGGTCAGGACGTGTCTGGTCCGCTAGGAGTTGTTTGGGTTCGGATCTTGGCTAGGTCGGCGCTGGGCTGGCTGTGGCTGGTAGAACTCCGATGTGGCGCGCTTCGATATGACCGATGCCGAGTGGGCGTTGATCGAGCCGCATCTGCCGGTGGCGGCTACCGGGCCGCTGCCGCGGCGGGTGCGTGATCAGTTCAATGGGATCTTGTGGCGGTTCCGGACGGGGTCGGGCTGGCGTGACGTGCCGGAACGCTATGGGCCTTGGTCCACTGTCTACTCCCGGTTCAACGGCTGGGCCAAGGCCGGGGTGTTCCAGGGGTTGATGGAGGCGTTGATTGCCGAGGCCGCATCGCGGGGGCAGGTGGGGCTGGAGTTGGTCAGTGTGGACTCCACGATCGTGCGGGCGCATCAGGAGTCGGCCGGGCTGGCGGTGGCCGGGGAGACTTTGGATGCGCTGGAGCAGGCGCTGACTGAGGAAAAGGGGGCTCCGTTGGCGGAGCAGCCGCCGGTGCTGCGGGTGATGCGCCCCAGGCCGCACCCGAGGCCGGCGCGTCACCGTCGCGCGAGCGCGCCGCTGTCCGGCGACGCCGTAAGGCGCGGGCGGAGGCGGCCGCGCTCGGCCGATCCCGGGGCGGGCTGAGCAGCAAGATTCATGCCGCGGTCGATGCCGCCGGGTTGCCGCTGGTGTTCGTGCTCACGCCCGGCCAAGCTGCCGACTGCCCGCGGTTCACCGCCGTGCTGGACAAGATCCGGGTGGCCGGGCCGGTGGGCCGGCCACGGACCCGCCCGGCTGCGGTGGCCGCGGACAAGGCCTATTCCTCCAAGGCCAACCGCGCCTATCTGCGTCGCCGCCGGATCGGCGCGGTCATTCCGGAGAAGAGTGACCAGCAGGCCAACCGGAAGAAGAAGGGCTCGGCCGGTGGGCGGCCCATCACCTTCGATCCGCAGCGTTACCGGCAGCGCAACACCGTCGAACGTTGCTTCCAGAAGATCAAGGCCTGGCGTGGCCTGGCCACCCGCTACGACAAAGCCCCGGAAAGCTACGAGGCCGGGCTCTACCTCCGGGGCTCGACCTTGTGGTTAAGACTCCTCACCTCAACCACATGATCCGAACTCCAAACAGCTCCTAGCGGCTCCGCTAGACCTCGCAGGGTCACCCGCTAGAACATGCGCCTTCAGTGTCTCCAGCTCCAGCCGCACTGCAGTCGGTCCGGCGAGCATCAGGGCGCGTACGGCGCTCACCTCACGAGCCGATCCCCAGATACCCGAAGCGGGCGTACGGAACGGCAGAACCTTGATCGAGTGGGCCTGGAAGGCTGCCGGCTCTAGGTATCGCATGCCGCCGGTGCCACACAGGTAGGTCGTAGCGCCGGTCAGCCAGGCGAGGTCGGCAAGCCGCTGCGACCGTCCGCCCCGTGCGAAAAGATCGCTGCTGTGCAGGACGCGGCCCGGCCATCCGACCTCCTCCAGCAGCAAGTGGGTCGACAACTCGGTGATGTCCGCCAGCCGGTCGGTGCTCTGGAAGCGGGCGAGCAGGGGTTCGAGCCGCCGTTTGAAGGGCGGCCAGTAGACACTGCGCCGGTAGTGGTCGGCGAGGAGTTGCCCGACGCGACGTCGGCAACGGCAGGGTTCAGCCAGGCGGGCTCCACGGATCGAGGTCGATC
The DNA here is from genome assembly GCF_900323885.1 of [Actinomadura] parvosata subsp. kistnae. GTDB lineage: Bacteria > Actinomycetota > Actinomycetes > Streptosporangiales > Streptosporangiaceae > Nonomuraea > Nonomuraea composti. The sequence goes on from NZ_OOHJ01000034.1 coordinate 14,334, forward strand.
GTCCGTGCGGCAGATGAGTCGCGACGGACAACCATTGCGTCTGGCGGGAGTCGTCGAGCGAGGCCAGGCGGGTGCGGTGTTGGTAGTCGCGCCGGGCGAACTGGACGTCATCCAGCACTATCCAGTAGTCGGCGGCGTACAGCTTGGCCAAGGTCGACAGGCGCGGGAAGAGGTTGGGCTGGTGGATTGCGCACACCTCTCCGTACGGCAGCTCAGGACGAAAGGAGCCTGCTGTCGAATCCGGCGTGGAGAAGAGCCTGGTAGGCGTCATGGACCTCTCCTGGTACGGACTGCTCGATGGCGTAGCCGAGCTTGGGGTACTCGATCACGCGCTGGAGGTCTCCGACGAGCATGTCGACGACCAGCTTCGGATCACCGATCGAGCTGACGTAGTCGTCCAGCTCCAGCGGCTCGGAGGCGCACACCACCTCGACCTCCGGCCACACCTTGCGGGCGGTGGCGTAGGCCCGGCGCTCCATGTACGGCTTGGAGATCAGCAGCACGGAAGCGGGCTGAACTCCGGAGTCCGCCAGGACTTGCCGCGACAGGCCGATGTTCTGCCCGGTGTTGGTCGCGTTCGGCTCCAGCAGGATCGCCTCGGCCGGGACGCCGAGTTCCACGGCGTGCTCGCGGTAGTGGACGGCCTCGCCGCGGGGGAAGCGTGCTGCGGTGGTGGGGCTGGTGGCGCCGGAGAAGACGAGCAGCGGGAACCAGCCGGCGCGGTACAGCTCGACGGCCGCACGCGCGACGCCCAGATCGTGGCTGCCCAGGCCGATGGCCACATCGCAGTGGCGAAGGTCGTGGTGCATCTGGTGGTAGTCCCAGATCGTACGGGCGTGCCGCCACTGCTCGTCGGTGATGACCTGTTGCTTGACGCTCACTCGGCTGCTCCCTGATCGCCGTGGAAGGGGAAGACGGACGTTCCCCTGATGGGTCCGCTGGATGCCCTCGATGCTGCGCAGTTGGTGCGCGAGCCCGTGCTGCGCAGCTTCTCGCGCGGCACGGTCGAGGATCACCAGCCCATCATCCACGGTGGCCCGGTCGGAAAGCAGGATGTGCCCGTAAGCCGTCTCCAGCCGGACCCGCTGCATGGGCGCATCGGTGACGGCAGTGGAGCGAGCGAGATCGATGAGGCGCAGGGCCTCCGGAAGGTTGCCCGCGCCCCGGTGGGCGAGGGCAAGTTTCTGGTGCGCGACGGACCAGTCCTCAGGTTCGCCGATGCCCTCGAACTCTCGGATGGCGGTCGTCATCAGGCGGGCCGCGTAGTCGTTCTTGCCGTTCTTGCTCAGGGCGGTCCCGACCCACAACCGGGCGCGTGCCCGGTCGCGCGCTGAGAGCCGGTCGTCGACGGCCAGCGCCTCGTACTCCTGCGCGGCTTCGTCCAACTGTCCCGCCATCTCGGAGACGACAGCTAGGGAGAGGTCGAGCTGAGCGACGCGGCGTGGGATGTCGAGCTGGGTGTAGATGGAGCGGGCGTTGAGGTAGGAGCGGCGGGCGGATAGCGGGCCGGCCACCGCGCCCTGATCGCGCTGGAGGTCGCCGAGCAACGTCGTGGACCGTGCGAACAGGTACAAGCCCTTGTCGTCCAGGGCGTGCGGGTCGTAGAGGGTGAGCCATCGGTTCAGCAGGTCAGCGGCGTAGCTGAAGCTCTGACGGCTGAGAGCGACCAGGGCCCGGTCGAGATCATCCGTCCACGTCTCGTAGTCCCAAGCCCGTGGCCCTACTCGGGTGACCCGTAGCCCCTGCTCTGTGTCCTGGCCGAGTTCCAGGAGCAGGGTCTCGAACCGCAGGTGGCTCGCCGAGTCCGCACGAGCGAGCGCAGTATCCAGGATCGCCTGGGTATCCGGCCGCGGCCTGGTGGAGGCGCCGTAGTGGTCCCACTTCGCCACGGTGCGAGGAGCCACGCCGAGGTGCTGGGCGAACACGCGCACGCTCATCCGCAGCGCGAGCCGTAGCGCATGGGCTTCAAGGCCGGTCCACTCGTGCACGGTCGTCACGACGCTGCTCCCTTCCACGGCCATGGAAGCACGGAGAGGCACCGAGGGCCTACGGAAGTGCAACGGAAGTGCGACAGCGGTTCGTATCCAGCCAGGTCAGCGCTGGTCATGCTCGAAGAGCAGGCCATCAGCCCCGGTCAGGGTAAGGACGGCTACCTTGTGGACACTCACCGAACAACACGATGTGGACGGTCCGATCGTCTACGGCTACCTGCGGCTGCACCGCTCGACACCGGAACGGCAAGCCGCCCTCATGGTGACGCTCACCCAATACTGCGATCAGCACGAGTTGCAGCTCTGCGGCGTCTTTACCGATCGCGGGATCAGGCCGACGACGGAACCGGCATTCGCTGGTCTGCTGGACGTGCTTCTTCTGTCCAGCGCGTACGGGGTGGTCCTGCCGACCGTATCCCACCTGGGCGGCAGGCAGGTGGCTGCCCGGCGCCGAGAACAGATAGCTGCCATCGGTGCCCGTCTGCTGCTTGTTCGTCGCGCTGCACGTGCAGCGTCTCCTTCGCCAGCCGCTACGGGTACAGCGCGAGCCCCGAGCGCCCCCCGTGGAAGCCCCAACCCGCACACGGTGCCTCGTTGACCACGCGCATCCAGCCGAATCTCTGAACGTGGCGTGGCAACCGTCATCACGGAGCAGCACGTCAACCCGCGCTGCGAATGCCCACGTCATGTGCGGACGGCCCGGTGTCGATTTCCCCGCCGTACCGCACATCTGGCGCAGGCCGGGCACCCCGCTGCCCAGCCCGGCCTGCGCCCCTGAACCGCTGTGCTCTTGTGGAGACACCAATGGTCTTGATCAATGAGAAAGACACCGCCGCCGACGCGATGGGAAAGAACTACGCCGAGCGCCTCCAACGGCGTTTGCCCGACTGGTGGGTGATGTACTCCCTCCGCGATCGTGCCCTCGTCGCGTTCTACGCGGGCCACTGTGCCCCTGGCGGCATCTGGGTCGCGGCGGAGCATCCGGACGAACTGCTGCGCCGCATGTCCGATGCCGTCCAGGCGCAATGGCGGTCGCAGGCCGCCTACGACTTGCGCAACCGCCCGCTCGCTCACCAGGAGGTCGGGCGGTTCTGCTGATCAGACCGTTACACGTCGAGGCGGCGCAACAAACCACAGGTTGAGACACCCAGGGCAGCGACGTAACCCACGTCCACGCCCCGGCCCCTAGCAGGCGCGGCGGCCCTTCCCGGCCCAGACCCCCAGGTCCGGCCGTCGCGCCACTGGAAGTGATCACGTGTACATCTGGGAACCGCACCAGCCACGCCGTCGCCGATGCGTCGCCGAGGCGGGCTGTTGCGAGGCATACCTCTTGTGCTTTGAAGGCGCGGAGTTCTACGTGCTGCGCTACACCAAGGGCGGGAAGGCAGAGGAGACAGCGAGAGGCACCTACGAGCACGCCTATTGGGGGGCGTGGCTGGACCTCACTCTCCAGCACGAGCGCGAGAAGCACCGGGTGGCCTCGTGACCGCGCTCCAGTGGATCGGCCTCGTCTGGGGGCCGCTCACCCTGTGGGGCATCGCCCCCGCCCTGCGAACGAGAGCACGCATCGCCGAGATCGGCTACCTGCGGGCGTGCCACGGGTGCCAAGCGCGCCGTGATGCCTACTGGCAAACGGAACGAGCGTGGCGTTACTGGTACGGCCCGGCAGGGCTGCCCCTGATGATCTTCGCTGCGGCGACCGTTTGGTGGACCGCGCCGTTCCTGCCTGCCCTGCGCCGCCTCGCAGGCTTACCCGACCTTCCACAGTGCGCGGGCCCATCCTGCGCCGCGCACAAGCTTCATGTCCCCGCCCAAGCGAGACGGAGGTGAGGCCGGACCCACACCGCACCGCAGGTCAGAACCACATCCCGATGGGAGAACCAAGCACATGAACATCACGGCGACGGAACAGCCGCCCCCCGCCGACATCATCGCCAGCGACCTGATCGACGACGGCCTGTTCGACCAGCTCGCCGCACGCGTCGCCCAGGAGCACAACCAGCCCACCGAGTACGCCGGCCGCATCATCGAACAGACGCTCCTGTTCCTGTACGCGTGCGCCCGCAACCCGGGCGCCGGCCTCACCCCGTCGCCCGAGGTGGATCTCGGGTGGCACGCCTTCATCCTCGACACGCACACCTACGCCGAGTGGTGCCAGCGCGTCGCGGGCCGGTTCCTCCACCACAACCCCGAGGAGCCCGGCGGTGACAAGGCCGCGTTCGTGGCGCGGCTGGGAGACAGCATCAAGGCCATGCGCGACCTTGGTTTGAACGTGGACCCGGCGCTGTGGCTGACCGAAGGAGAATGCAGCCAGTGCTACGCCGGCTGCGCCGACGACCCGAGCCCGGAAGGGATCACCACATGAGCGCCCGCACAACCCGCCCCGCGTGGGAGGACCTGCCCGACGCCGTCATCAACGCCGTCGAGGCAAAGTTCGGCACGGTCCTCAAGGCCGAGACGATGACCGGCGGCATCATGCCGGGCGTCGTCGCACGCCTCGACCTCGAAGGCGGCGAGCACGAGCACGTGTTCCTCAAGGCCATCGATCGGACCCACGAGGCCGCGCGGCTCCACCTCCGCGAGCGGTGGGCGGGCGAGAACTTGCCCGAGGACACCCCCGCTCCGCGCATGCTGTGGAGCGACACCCTCGGCGGATGGCACGCCATGGCGTTCGAGTACGTCAACGACAACGCCCACCACGCCGACCTGTCGCCCGGCTCGAACGACCTGCCGGCGGTGCTCGACACGATGGCGCTGCTCGCCGCCATGCTGACGCCATGCCCGAACGGGGCGATGCCCGTCTCGGACAACGTCAAGGCACTGGTCGCCAAGGGCCGGGCCATGCTCGACAAGCCGGACCTGCCCGACAGGAAGCTGTACGAGGCGGCGTTCGAGTGCCTCGACCCGGCGCACCTGCGCGGCAACACGCTCTTGCACTACGACCTCAGCTCGTCCAACCTGCTCGTCTCCGGCCAGCACGTCAGGGTCGTGGACTGGTCGTTCGCGGCGCGCGGCGCGGCCTGGCTGGACGCCGCTCTGTTCGCGCCCCGCCTCGTCGAGGCCGGGCACAACCCGGTCGAGGTGGACAGGCTGCTGTCCACGCTCCCACCATGGCGCGACGCGCCCCGTCCGGCGGTGGCGGGGATCGCGGCGGCATGGACGCTGTTCCGCGAGTACAAGGCGACATACGGCCCGGAAGGAGTGCGAGAGGCCCGTGCCCGCGCCGCCGAGGCTGGCCGTAGCTGGCTGGCCTATCAGCGGGCGAAGGACTGACTGGGCGCCCGGCGGCCCTTCTCCCCGTGACGGCCGCCGGGCTCGGCCCCTCTCTCGCCAGCCAGGACGGGGCCGGACATACACGGACTCCCGTCGCCTCCTGCTGGAGGGCGACGGGGTTCCGTTGTGTTGACTGTCTGTCCGAGGACGAGTGCTTATCACCTGCCAGCGCACGTAAGGGCGGGCCGTGGTCCGGTAGAAACTGCACCCAACCTGCTCACAACACCAAACAGTCAGGCCGCAACGAACTGCTCGTCGTCTTGCCGGAGAAGGTCGCGGTGCGGGCCGGGCTGACGCTGCCGGTGACGCTGGTGCAGCGCGGCGCGCGGGGACGGCCGCGGTGAGTGGCGGCTGGCGTTTGATCGCGTGATCGAGGTGCCGTCCGTCGTGGCGGAGACGGGACTGGATGGCGAGCTCACCGGGCTCTACACGATCACCTACCGGACCGGCCTGAACCCGCAGGAGAAGCCGGTGTAGGGCAAGGCGGTCACGCGCTACGTGCCATGAACTGCATGGTGCCCGAAGCCTTGCGCTTCTGTCCGTCTTCTCTCCCTGCTCTAACACTGGCGGGTTGGCAGTGCGCGCTGCCGAGCTACAGGAGCTTGCTGGGGACAGAGACTTCGCTCAGTGCGAGTTGCCAGGGGTAGGTGTCGAACCGGGCACTGCCAGTATGTGGCGGGTGCGGCTCGAACTCGCCGGGGCCGAAAAGAACGCGCACACCCTCTGCGCGGAGAGTCTCTACGCTGCGACGGAACGGCGCGCGAGAGGCGAGGACGCTGTTGACGAAGGGCAGAACGACGACCGGGATTCCCATTCCCGGAGCCTCAGAGAGAACTCCTAGCGCGTAGGTGTCAGCGATGCCGAGGGCGAACTTGTTGATGGTGTTGTAGGTGGCGGGCGCGACGATGATGGCGTCGGCTGGTGAGGATCTCGGCTCGCCCGGGTTGCGGTACTGGCTGCGGACAGGACGGCCGGTCTGCTGCTCCAACTGCGCGACGTCGATGAAATTCAACGCCGTCGGAGTAGAGATGAGCTGGACCGTCCATCCTTCGGACTGGGCCAGCTCGACCAGGCGGCCAACGTCGCCGGCCGGTCCCGCAGCGCACACGACGATGTAGAGCATTTTGCCGGACTGGGTTGTCATGCGGTGACTCCCACCGACGCGGCGTACTCGCGGGCCTCTCGACGCAGGCTGGGAGGGGTGGTGGCCGCGATGTCACGGATCAAGCGCAACGGTGCGGCTCGGCCCACGATCTCCTCCGGCGCCAGATCGCCGGCGGGCGGCGAAACGTGGAGGGCCTTGTCATGCCTACCCCACAGGAGAAACGTGCGAGCGGTGTCGAACAGTAGGGTCCTTGCGCTCGTTGATCGGTAGCAAGTCGAGATCGACCTGGCGGGCGTAGTCGATGGCCGTGCCGGCGTCGCCGAGACGAAGCGCTATGTGCACGCGGTGGCACAGCACGTTGTTCGGGCCGAACGCGGTCCACATGTGATTGCCGTCGTGTCCAAGTCGGGTGCTGGCCTCTGCGGCTTCGTCGAGTAGCTCTGCGGCGTTGTGCCGTACGCCGCCCTGTGACGCGGCAATGGCTCCGCGCAGCAGCAGGGCCCCGTAGATGGACAGCTCGTCGGGCGACGGGTTGGCGAATGCAGCATTGAGGCGGAGGGCCGCGGCACGCGCGGTGTCGGTTGCGGTCCGGTGATGTCCACCGATCATGAGGGCGTGCGTGACGATGCGGGCGCTGGAAGCGATCATGAGGGGGCGTTGGCTGGCCTGCGCGGCTTGAGCGCTTCCATCCGCCGCGAACCATGCCAACCCATTCTCCTCCTGCTTCAGCTGATGGATGGGCAGAGACGGGTCACGAGGCCGGTCAGCCAGGTCCATGGAGACGAGCGTCACCCACTTACCTGCACCCATGGATCGGTGCCCGTCGTTGTCGCCCTTGCGGAGGTATTCCATCTTGGGGAGCTGGTACGGGATGGTCGCGGGGAGCGTCTGCCCGTCAGCGTGTCTATGGGAAGGATGAGCATCGGCACCGTTGGTGGCCTGCCACCGCTTCGCGTCCGGCGTGCGGTCCTTCGCCTCCTCTGCGACCGCTTCAGTGATCCGCCCGACCTTGTCCCGGATGACGCCGGCTGCGAGCCGCTTCGCCAGGCTTAGGTTGATGCGGGCTCTCGTCCGTGCCATGAACGGCATGGTGCCCAGAGGCTTGAGCTTCTGTCCACCTTCTGCGATGAGAGTCGGCCGCTACAAAGCCTCGCAAAGCAAAAACCCCGCACCGTAGCCTGAAGTTGCGAAGCTACAGGGAGGTGCAGGGCTGTGTACGACGAGACTACCATCGGAGCTCGGCTGCGGATCCTGAGAAAGTGGCGCGGCATGACGCTTGAGCAGCTCGGGGGCCAAGCTGATCTGAGCGTCAGCTTCCTGTCCATGGCAGAGCGCGGCCTACGTGCCTTGGACCGCCGCTCCCACATCGCCGCCCTCGCCGCCGCTCTCCGCGTCTCTGAGACTGACCTTGTTGGTGGCCCGCACTTGACTGCGGATACGGAACAGTCGGATCCGCACAGCGTGATCCCAGGGCTCAGAATCGCCGTCCTCACTCCGATCACCCGACCGAACATCGAGCAGGCACGCCCCGTCTCGGTGCTGGCCAGCGAGATGACCAACACCATTGAGCCCCTCCACAAGGCGTGCAAATACAGCGCGGAAGGCCGGATTCTTCCTGACCTGATTGAGGAGCTCACAGTTCATGCAGCAGCGCCGGCTGACGAGGCAACGCATCGCCTGGCTCTCAGCACCCTCGTCGAGGCGTACCACCGGACTGCGGCCATCGCCCGCGCGCTGAACTATCACGACCTCGCCCTTCTTGCGGCGAGCAAGGCCGAGCAAGCGGCCGAGATCCTCGATGACCCAGTCGCACGCGGCAAGGCCGCCTTCACCGCGGTACAGAACGGTCCGAAGACCGGCACGGTGAGCGGCCTTTCGGCGTGGGATCGGGCCTACACGTCGGTGAGACGAGCCATTGATGAGATGTCTCCGTACATCAGCCGGCCTGACGGGATCGAGGTGCTGGGGATGCTGGCGTTGAACGCTGCCCTCTGCGCGGCCGCCCTGAACGACGGCCAGGGCGCCCAGGAGTGGTTGGGGCACGCGGCCGAGTTGGCCACGCAAGCGCCGGACGATCCGGTCGGGAACTGGGGAGCTTTCTCTGCTACTAACGTCGCCATCTGGCGTGTCGGCGTCAACGTAGAGCTGGGGGAGGGCGGCAACCGGGTGCTGGAACTCGGCAGAACGGTTCAGGTAGCCAAGCTGGACACGTACCGGGCGCGCAAGTCAGCCTTCTTCGCCGAAATGGGCCGAGGTCTCGCCAGAGAATCCAAAACCCGACAAAGTGCGCTAACGTGGCTTCGTCAAGCCGAAGCTCTCGCTCCCCAGCGCGTGCGTAACGACATGAAGGTCCGAGAGTCGGTGGCCGTAATGCTGGAGCAGGTCAAGACCGCTGCAGTCGGGCGCGAACTCCGCGGCATGGCGGCGCGGCTCGGGATTCCACACTAGGAGTTCGACAACTTTTCACACCTGTGAAATTGACACGGTGTAGTCGGCGTACCGTCCCCTGGCTATGGAGACCGACACAGCCGTGGACGCGCAGCAGCTCGAAAGCTTGCGGTCCGCCCTGGTAGCCGAAGGGCTGAGGGCCGACATCCGGAGCACGGCACGCGGGACGTCGCTCAAGGTGGCCAACCCCGAGCCTCCCGGTTTGGACGTCACGGTGATGGTGCGTGACGGCAACTACGTGTGGGAATGGGGGGCGATCCTCTCACCCGTCTCGGAACTGTCCAAGGCGGTTGAGGGGGTTATGTTCGTGCTCCGCGGCCCCAGCGGGTCTCCTGCCGACTTGCTGCCCCCCGAGTAAGCACGAGGCCCACGATGCCGACAAACACCCCCGATCCCGCAGCCGCTGGCCTCTCCAGTGGCCCGGGAAGTGTCTTCAACCCGGCCCAGGCCGTCCCATGGCGCACCTATGGCGCGCTCCTCGGTGCCAAGGACACATTCGCCGCGGATCGTGAGGCGGCCGCGGAAATGTGCCGCACGCTGCATGGGGTACCCGTGAAGGAGGTGACGCGCGAGAACGCGGCCGCGCTCATCCGCGCCGTGCACCTGCTCGCCGGGCAGGGGCACACGCAGTTCGCCGATCTCGGCGGTGGCCGGCCGATGAACAGACTGAACGACGACAACCTGCCGGACCTGGCCACGGTCGCCGAAGCCGAGCAGCCAGCTCGCCAGTGGCTACTGCTGGACTCCGACGTCAGCGCGGTCACCGCCGGCCGGGCCCTGCTCGGCGGGGAGGGCGTGGCGGTGGTTCAGCAGGACCTGCGCCACCTGCCCGGCGTGATGGCCGCCTTGCACGGCCACCTCGACATGAGCAGACCGGTCGTGGTCATCCTTGGCGCCGTGCTGCACTTCCTGACCATGCCCGAGGCGCAACTCCTGCTGGACGCCCTGTGGGCGGAGCTCGCGTCCGGCAGCGTCGTGGTCGTCACGCACCTGACCGGTGAGGGCGCGGACCCGGACACGGTGCAGGCCGGTGCGAAGGCGTACCGGACTCTGCACGGCATCGACATCTACCCGCGTACCCGCCAGGAGATCACCGGCTTAGCCGCCCGGTTCGATCTCCGGCCGCCCGGTGTCGTGCAGACGATCGAGTACGAACCGCCCGATGCCGGTCCTGCGCCGGTGCCCGGCCCGCACTTCCTCATGTGGGTGGCCGAGCGGTCATGACGTGGGCACGGCCACCCGCCATCGGGCGCGTCCGCGTACGCGCCCCGGCCCTGCCCACCGGTGCGAGGCGGCTCGCTCGAACTATCGCCGCCGCCGCGCACCCTGCGGTGCCTGGGCCACAGACCGCGACCAGGAAGCGCGGGCCTCGCCCAGGCACCGCCCCGTACACCGCGCAGCCCGGTGTCCTTTCCCGGCTCCCGGGGCGGGGGCTGCGCGGCTCATCAGGGGCGCAGAAGATCCCTTCAGCACGGTCCCTTCTGCGCCTCGGCTCAACGCCCGCGCCCTGGCCCCGGACCGAGCAGGTCCAGGGCGCGGGTTCCACCACCGCCAGGAAGAACTGACGTACCGCTCATGGACACCCATCCGCAGAGCATCACCACCGGCCTGGACGTGCTGATCAGCACCTATCCGGGCTGGGACATCACCTCGACCGGCCAGGGCCTCACAGCCGCCCTGATCAAGGAACGGACGCCGCAGATGATCGCGGCCGGCGTCCAGGACGTCGTCTGCCGGGCGGATGTGCCCGCCATTGCCGCCGCGCTGGCCGATCAGGCGCGCCGCATCCGCAACAGCCGGAGCCGTCCGGCTCCGGCCGTCGAGGCTCCCGGCGCCCGCGGCAACCCCGCGCCGCCGAGCCATCCCCAGGAAGGACCGCACGGTTGGAGTCCATAGATGGCTGGCCCTGGACCACCTCGGTATCGCGCAACCGCACGCTGAGGCCGTGCTGGGCGTCCACCGCCCGTTTCATTCGCCGCCTGCTCAAACCTTCGAAGGAGGGACCCGGACATGACACGCAGCAACGGATTCGGAGGCTTCACATGACAGCCTGGCAGCAACGCACCTGGGAGCAGCTGCCCGGCCCCGTCCAGGAAGCCGTGCAGCGATACACCGGGCCGCTCACCTCGCGCGACCCCGTCCCGGCCACCGGTACCCGCTCCGTCGTCGTGCTGCACCTGGACGGCGCGGCAAGCGGGCCCGTGATCCTCAAGGCCGCCCCGTGCGAGGAGGACGGCGGGGCAGCGATCGCCCGCGAGCAGACCATCCACGTGGCGCACGAGCACGCTCTGCCCGCCCCAGCGCTGCGCTGGCGCAGCCAGGTCGCGAACTGGAGGGTCTCGCTGTTCACCCACGTCCCGGGCCGCCTCGCCATGCTGGCGCCCGGGGGCGAGGACGTGATGCGAGTCCTCAACTCGCAGATCTTCGACCTGCGCGTGGCCGTATGCCGGGAAGCGGTCCGGCGGGCCGAGGTGGCGCTGTCCCCGGTCCGGGACGACTGCCTGACCCTCGTGGACGCCGCAGGTGATCTCGACGCCGGCGAGCGGGACCTGCTGCGCCGTGCTCTGCTGGACTTCGACGTGAACACCGTCGAGGGCGAGGTGATCGTGCACGGCGACCTCACCTCCCGCCACATCCTCATCGCGCAAGACGCCGAAGCCGGCAACCCGGTGACGCTCGTGGACTGGTCAGGCGGCATGTACGGGGACCCGTGCGTGGACATCACCGGATTCGGCCTGCACCTCGGCGAGAGGGGGCACGCGCCGGACTATGTGGAGATGCTCCTGCTCGACCGGCTGCCGGCCTGGAAGGCGGCACCCCTAGCCACCGTTGACGGGCTGATCGCGATGCGGGCCCTGACCGTCACCGCGCCGGCCAGCCCGGGATGCCTGTTCACGCCGCTGGAGGCCGGACTGGCGTGGCTGCGGTACCGGCACCGCCTGGACTGACCCTCCCGGCCCGCTCCATCTGCCGGCCGACGCCCGCCCCCTCCGCCCCACGCTGCGGGCCCCTGGCGCCCCTGCCCACGGGCCCGCAGTCTCCACCGCCTGCCAGCCAGAAGCGTTCTTAAACGCGCCACGCGCCCTGCGGCGTCGCGGGCGCCTGACATTCGATCCCTCCCCTTCACACACATAGAAACCAACCATCCATGCGACCATTACGCACAGTTATGTTGCTTGTACTCATAGTGCCTGTTTGGGGGTGTGGAAGCTCTGCCACACCCCCCGCACGGAACGCCGTCACGGTGACGACCATCAAGGTCGGCTACATGCCCATCCCGGACTGCGTCACCCTCCTCGTGGCCGAGAAGAACGGCTACTTCGCCGCCGAAGGCCTCAACGTCCAACGCGAGGTCGTCCAGGGCGGCGGTATCGCGCTGCCCAAGCTGGAGTCAGGAGCGCTCGACTTCGCGATCATGAACTACGTCGCGGCCATCGAGAAGGAAGCCGCGGAGCCCGGCATGATCAAACTCGTCAACGACGCCTACCAAGCGGCCCCGAACACCTTCGTGCTCATGGTTGCCGGCAACAGCCCGATCACCTCCGTGAGCGACCTGCGCGGCAAGCACATCGCCGTGCTCACCCTCAACAGCGTCGGCACCCTCACCCTGGAGTCCGCGCTCAAGGTCGCCGGCCTCACCCAGCAGGACGTGCAGGTCACCGAGCTGCCGGTGACCGACATGATCAACGCCCTGGAGAGCCGGCGCATCGACGCGGCGTGGATGACCGAGCCGTTCATCAGCGCCTACGGCGCCCAGCACGGCGGCCGCAAGCTCGCGGACATAATGACGGGCCAGACCTTGGACCTGCCCATCGCCGGATGGGCCACCTCCGGCGCGTTCGCCAAGAACCACCCGGCGAAGGTGGCGGCCTTCCAGCGAGCGATGCAGCGGGCACAGGCCGACGCCGCCGCCGACCGGGCGCTGGTCATCTCACTCCTGCCGACCTACACCAAGATCGACCCGGCGGCGGCCGCCAGCATCTCGATCGGCGTCTTCCCGCTCGATCTGGCGCCGACGCGGATTCAACGGGTCGCCGACCTGATGCTCGACTACCACTACATCGACAACCCCGTGGACGTCGCTCACCTGCTGATCCAGCCGCCGGCCCTCCCCACCCCGCCGGCCGCTTCACTCCTCTCCCCGCCCTCTCCTCCATCGCCGTCCGCCTCCCCGAGATCGCAGGATTCCGCCTCATGACCGCCACACCCGACGAGCAGCCGGCTCAGCAGGACAGCACGGTCTCGGACGCGACGTTGAGCGCGAGACTGCCCCAGCGGAGCCGCCCTGCCACGCTGCCCGCCTGGTCACTCGCCCGCGAACGCATCGCACCCTACGACCTGGTCCAGTTCATGATGGACGGCGTGGCGGACTTCTGCGCCCTGTACGCCGCCGTCGAACTCGGCATCTTCGAGCTGCTCGCCCATGAGGAACTGACCAGCGACGAACTCGCCGACGCCTGCGAGGCCGACCCCGCGACGATGCGCCGGCTGATGCGCTGGCTGCACGGCCGCGACTTCGTCGGCACCTACGGCGGCCGGCGCTACCAACTGACCGAGCTCGGGCAGGTCCTCACCGCGGGCGCCGAACGCTCCCAGCGGCACGCCGTCCTCGTCACCGGATCGTCGTACTGGATGGACGCGATCCGCGACCTGACCGGGACCATCTGCCGCGGCCACCCCGCACCGCCCAGCGGACTGTCCCCCTACGACCACCTCGCCCGGCACCCCGATCTCAGCAGAGACTTCGACCTGTTCATGACCGCGCGCTGCGCCGCCCTCGGCCGGGACCTGGCCGCATCCAGCGACTTCGAGCACGTCCGCACCGTCGCCGACCTGGGCGGCGGCCTCGGCGGCGTGCTGAGTGAAATCCTGACCGCACATCCACAGGTGCGCGGCATCCTGGCCGACCGCCAGGACGTCCTCGACCGTGCCCGTGACCGGCTGGCCGACGAGGGGCTCGCCGACCGGGTCCAGCTCACCCCGGGAGACTTCTTCGACCGCGTCCCGGGCGGCGCGGACATCTATCTGCTGTCGTCGGTCGGGCACAACTACAGCGACGCACAGGTCGTTGAGCTGCTGATCGCGATCCGCGAGACCATCGAGGCCGGCCACAACCCCACGACGGCCGAGGTGTGGATCGCCGAGGGCATGCTGCCCCGGCTGCCCGGCGCCGCCAGCCGCTGGCACAGCACCGACATCCGCATGCTCGCGCTGTTCCCCGGAGACGGGGTGCGCCAGTCCGATGACTACTGCCGCCTCATCCGGCAGGCCGGACTGCACGTCCGCAAAGTCAGCCCGCTGTCGTGCGGGCAGACCCTGATGACCGCGCGGCTGGCCGAGCAGTAGGTGCTTCAGCGATCGACCGCAGGGGTCGCGCCCCCACCCCAAAGAGCCCTGCGGCCGGTCGATTCCCCTGGGGGAGCGGTCACCGCCCTGCGGTGACCGGCTCCAGTCGCCCCAGGGATAGCGGCCCCCGCCCCCGTGCTTCCGGTGCCGGGGGACGGGGGCCGCTCACCCACCCTCAGCAAGACCGGACCACACGTTGAAAAGAGGTTCCATGCGTGATCCACGCCCAGCGGCCAGCGCTGACCGGCCGGGCGCGTTGACGGCAGCAGTGGTCATCTTCGTCGCGCTCGCCTACCCCGCGCCGCTGATCACCTGGTGGAACGCCACCGGTTTCACGGTGCCAGCCGTCAGCGCCGTCCTGACGCTGTATTACGTCATGCAGGTCAGCATCCTGGCCCAATATCTCGTGGGCTGGTGCCTGCCGCGTACGGCGTTCCTGGTCAAGGCCGCCATCACGGCGGCCAGCGTGGCCGTCACCATCGCGGCGACCACCGCGCCCCGCCTGCTCACCTACGGCCTGTTCTACACGGCCAGCACGGTGATGTGCCTGGTCCTGGCCGTGCAGCAGCTCGGCCGGGCGCCGCTGTGGCCGCCCCGCGCCCGGGACGTGCCGCTGACGCTGGTGCCTTTCCCGCTCATCCTGCTCAGCGTCCTGGCGGTGTCGGCGCTCGCGACCGTGCTGGGTATCCCCCTGACCGGCGAGCCGAGCGCGCACGCCTCGGCCACCGGCCTGCTGGGCACCGTGGCACACATCGACACCGGCGCCGAATGGCTGATCCGCTCCGCGTGGACCGGCGTCGGCGAGGAGACCGGAGTGGCCCTGCTGGTGACCGGCCTGACCCGCCGCGGCGTCCGGCTCCCCGCGGTGTGCGCGGTCGCCGCCGCGGTGCGCGTCACCTATCACGCCCAGTTCTCGCTGGCCGCCGTAGGGCTCGGCATCCTGGCCGTGGGCATGGTGCTCCTCTGGCGCCGCTATGAACGGCTGCTGCCCCTGATCGCCGCGCACACGCTGTGGGACGCGCTCGCGCGCGAACACCCGCAGTCCCTGCTGGCCGCGACCGGCGCCGGCCTGGCGATCGTGATAGGGGCGTGCGGCCGGCCAGCCGTCCGGCGGCTGCGACGCAAACACGGCAGGCCCGACCCCGCCGCGGCACCGGGCACGGTGACGCCATGATCCGTCCTGGCAGCGACCGCATCGTCCGCGCCGCCTTCGCGCTGCTGGCTCTGGTGTGGTGGTGCCCGATCCGGCCCCCCGACGACCGCCTGACCCCCACGCTCCTGAGCAGGCGACTGATGCGCGTAGCCGCATCCACCCTCATCATGTTCCTGCTCCGCACCGCCTTGATGTAGACGGAGCGGCCTCCAGCCCAGCCGGCGACCTAGAGGCAGGTGGCGCCCCTCTCACGGCCTCGCCGGCCACGTACTGCTCGAAATGGCCCAGCACCCACAGATCACTATCCAGCTCGTGCCTATCGCCGCCGGGTCGGCCGCTGGCATGATGAGTGCGTTCGCGTTGGCGCGACTGCGCGACGGCTCCGAAGTCGTCTCCGCCGATTCCGTACTGTCCGGTCAGGTCACCGGCGACCACGAAGCAGTGGCAGCCCTAAAGCGGAGATATGACACCATCAGAGCGGACGCGCAGCCGAAAAGGGTCACGCAACAAGCGATAGAGGATGCGATCAGGAAATGGACCAGGTGAACCTCGACGGAGCAGACTGGCGCAAGGCCACTGACAGCGGCGACAACGGGCAGTGCGTGGAAGTCGCCACCAACCTGCCCGGCATCGTCGCCGTCCGCGACAGCAAGAACCCCAGGGCCCCGCGCTGGTCTTCACCCCCGGAGAATGGAAAGCCTTTCTCGCGGGTGCCAGCAAGGGCGAATTCGACATCTGAGCACGCACCGACGACGTCAGGCCAGCCACGCAGGCCCCCGCCATGGGCGGGGGCCTCACGTTTGCCCGCCATCTAAGCTTGTTCTTTATCCTCCGGATTGTTGTAGTGCTGCGAGGGTGCGGCTGCGTTTGACGGTCTTGCCGACGTCGTAGCGTGGCGCGGGCCGTCGGTTGGGGATGCCGGGTGGGCGTCCCGGGCCAGGTCTGGAGGGTTTGGGCGCGCTGGCCGGTTGGGCGAGGGCGGTGCGCAGGTTCCGAAACCCGCGCCGGACCCGGGCGGGTATGAGCTGGCCGTGTGGGAGGGGTTTCTCCCAGGGATGGCGTTGGTCCTCGACCAGGCGGCGGCCAAGGCGCAGCTGGGTGCAGGCGATGATGAGCAGCCAGGTCCAGCGGTCGGCCGCCTGGGTGGCGCGCAGCTTGGGGCGGGTCCAGCCGAGGGTCTGCTTCCAGAAGCGGTAGGTGTGCTCCAGGTCGAATCTGCGCAGGAACGCCTGCCAGCAGCGGTCCACGTCCGCGCCGGTGGCGCCGGTCTTGGAGGACCAGAGCCAGACCGCTGGGGCGTCACGGTCGCCGGGCAGATGCTCGACCTTCAGCCGGATCAGGGTGCCCTCGATGATGGGCAGCGCACCCTCGTGGTCGAGCCAGGCGGCGGGGTGGGTGAGCCGAGGATGCAGCCGGTCCCAGGCCGACGCCTCGGCCTTGCCGTAATGAGTGGTGTCGGTGAGCGTGCTCACCGCGGGTTCGGGCCAGGTGGCCGGGGCGGCCAGGGCGAACTCGCCGCCGTGTTTGGGCGGGCGTCCGCCCCCGGGATGGGCGCGCAGGAATTCCTCCCGCGTGGGTGCCGGATGGCGCAGCACCCGATCGGAGCGGATGCGGCCCAGCAGTTCGACGGGCAGGTCGCGCAGCACGTAGGCCAGACGGGTGATGTCGTAGCCGGCGTCGGTCACGATGAGCAGGTCCGGGTCCCCGTCGCACCATTGACCGGCCGCGATCAGCCGCTCGATGACTTCCCGGAGCTGGGTGGCGGTGACGGCGGTGGTGTCATCGGTCGGCCCCAGCCGGACCACGTCCAGCGGCGCCGTCCAGGAGGTACGGCCCATCTCCAGAGCCGCCACGAACGAGTACGGCCAGCCCGGGATGAACTGCGAGGCGCTCTTGGCCCGGCCATAGACGTGGCAGAACAGCCGCTCGGCCGAGCAGGGCGCATCCGCGCGCAGCCACGGTGATACGTCCACCGCCAGCACGATCCGCCCGTCCGGCCAGCGCGGTAACGGCAGCCCGGCCAGCACCTGCCGCAGCTGCTCGATGCCGATCCGGCCGTGGTTGAGCGCGCCGTACAAGGCGCCATGCCCGCGCCGGTACTCCGGCGACAAGCTCAGATCCACCGGCGAGCGCACCGGCCCCGGCTCGCACAACAGCGCATCAGCCAGCTCGAACAACGCATCGGCCCGCGCCCTGAGGCAGGCGTAGACGTCGTTGCGGAACAGGGACAACACCTTCAAGGACTCGACACCGGCGGCATCGTTCAGCAGACTCACCCTCACGGCCTTGTAGTGATCAGCAGCGACTCGACACCGCACATGATCACTCAAGGCCGGCTTGCTGTCCGCGAAACGATCAAACCCCGCTCAACACAACGATCCGGAGGATAAAGAACAAGCTAAGTGCCTGTGTCATATCCCGTTGAGTTGTCTTGATCATGGCGTTCCGGTCTGCCTCCAGGGCAGTTTCGGGTTGCTTGCTGCGGGGTGAGCCTCAAGGATGTGGTCCATGAGTGACGATGACGACGGCGCTGCCGAGCGGTTCACCGTGTCGATCGGGCTGCATGAGGACTTCATCGTCGCGCGCGCGGCCGGGGAACTCGATTACGCCTCCGCCGGGTTGCTGCACCAGCAGATCAAAGACGCCTGGGCGACGACGCAGTCGGCCGGGCTGGTGGTGGATCTGAGCGGGCTAACGTTCTGTGATTCGATGGGCGTCGGCGTGCTGGTGCTGCTGCTGCGCCAGAGCCGGGAGCAGCGCAGCAACCTGGTCCTGTCGGCCCTCCCGCGTCATCTGGAGCGCATCTTGACCATCACTGGCCTGCGCACCGCGTTCCAGGTGGAGGCGTCGGCGGAGGAGGCGATCCAGGTGGTGCAAGGGACCCCCTCAGCCGGGCCGGCGTCGGCGGAGTCTCCCGGCGAAAACGAGCCTTCCTGAGATCGCTGGCATGAGCGGGTGCCGGGCGGAATGCCGGGTGGAGGATTATCTGAAGTTGTTTTCGTCATAAGCTGTTCAGGTGTTGTGAGGCGTCGGCGTCCTCCCAGCGGAGGAGCTCATGAACATCGAGAACCCGTGAGATCACGCGCAAGGACATCCACGCCGCCGTCGAGGTGCTGCGCGGGCGCCGCCTCAGCAACGCCGTCACCGCGCTGAAGTCGTTGTTCCGCTTCGTCACCAAGCATCGGCGGATCTTCACCAACCCCACCACCCAGCTTCACCCAGGAGCGCACCCTTACCTCGAGCGGCTGCCGCTGGATGAGGTGACGCTCAAGACCGCCGCCAGTGCCGCCGTCACGGCGGTGTTGCGCTTGATCGTCACCCTGGCCGCCATTCACGCCGCACGCCCTCAGGCGATCCGCCAGCTTGCCCTCGACGACGTCGACCTGCCCAACCGGCGGATCATCCTCGACGGCCTCGCCCGTCCCCTCTACGAGTTGACTCACGACGCCCTGCGCGACTGCCTCGCCGAGCGACGCCAGCGCTGGCCGCACACCGCCAACCCGCACGTCCTGCTCTCCCGGCTCACCGCCGGTGGAGTCGAGCCCGTCAGCACCTACTACCTCAAGCAACACCCGCTTGTCCGGCACCACGTCCGTCTCGACGATCTGCGCGCCGACCGCGTCCTGGAGGAGGCCCTCAGCCGAGGCCCGGACGCGCTTCATCTTGCCGTGGTCTTCGGCATCGAGGAGAGCACTGCCATCCGGTACGCCGAACAGGCACGCCAACTCATCAGCGAAGATCACGATGAGAACGACAACAAGATCAATTGATTGATCTGAACTCTAGGAGAAACCACATCAGGAACCAACGAATACCCGACATGTCCCTTCCAGGTGAAGTTGGCGGAAGGGACACGTGCTGACCTGTGGCACGACATCCTGGCCTGGACGGTTTCGAGTGACGTTGTTCAGGGCTTTTGCCAATGATGGACTCGAACGCCCGGATTAGTTGGATCCGCCTGCCGGGGCCGAGAGGCTCTGCGTGCTCGCCGCGGAACGCCTCATCACGTACAGGTAGGAGACCATGGCGCCGCCGGCGAGCGCGGTGAGCAAGGGGACGTGCCAGAAGGGCCGGATCTCGGCCGCCACCCCCGGGTACGGCCCGATTGGACCCAGGGGGCCTGCAGCTGCGAGAACCGTCAGCCCCAGCATGTTGAACGGGGTCACCATAGCCGTAAGCACCCGCAATCGCGCGCTGCCGCGGCGCGCCGCCACGCCCATGGCAACAATCGCGGCGCTCATGACCGCCATGGTGATCGCGACAGCAGGGAGCATGCTCCACGCGTCACGTACCAGGCCCTCCGGCATGCCGCCCCAGGCCACTTCGTCCGGACTCGCGGGACGTGCCGTGACCGAGGTGAACCAGATATCGAACGAGCACACCGCGAGGTAGGCGGCATACCAGACCGGCTGCAGGAACAGCAGGCGGGCCACGTGCGGCGAGGGAGTGACCCCCAGACCGCGGGCCAGCCGCAGCACGCCCCAGATCTGTGCGATCGCCGCCGCTGCCAGGACCGCGGTGAGTGTGGGAGGGCTCCAGCCGAGGACGAACTCCTCGGGGCCGACCTCACGGCCTGTGTAGGCATCGGGTTCGAGCCACATCAGGCGGTGCGCCGGATTGGCGTCGCCCACGAGATACAGGCCGAGCAGGTAGGGCGGCGTCAGCAGGCCCGCCACGAGCAGCACGCGGGCAGTGGGCCGAGCCGCGGCCAGGCGCCAGAAGGCGAGCGCCGATAGCGTGAAGAACACGCAGGCGAACGCGATAGGTCCTGCCACGACCTCCGTGACGATGTTCAGGAACTCGGTGTCGTCCTCGCCCGGGAGGAACACGGTCGGAACAGTGACGAACCGCATCTGCCCGTAGCCGATTAGGTAGATGCCGACGACAGCGGCTCCGAAGACTGGGGTGAGCCTGAGCAACCTACTTCCCGCCATCGCCCCATGATCGACCACCCATCGTGAAGCCGCCATAAGGGCGGCGGGAACCGGTAGCCGAAGGCGGAATTCGACAACTCAAGCTGAACACCGACACGAGCACCGATACGAGCACCGACAACAACACGCGGACACCGACAGCTTCATCTGCAACGGACACGACAGTTCAAACTGAAGCACCTTCAGAAGAAATGAACTTCGAACGGGAGAGTGCTAAGGGATGGGTGAGATCCCGTCGGCGCGATGGCGGATCCAGGCGATCGCGGCCGTGGCGGCGTGACGCTGGTAGGTGCGCAGGTGCGGCACGCCCGGCGGGGCCGGTTGGCGGCTCGCCCAGGCCCAGTAGCCGGCGTAGGCGATCGCGTAGCTGGTGAGCACGCCCGCGTCGGTCTGCTGCCACGCGGGCACCGCCGCCAGGCAGGCTTCTGCGGCGGCTGGGGTGTGCCCGGCCATGATCAGGTGCGGGACGAGATCGGCCACGTCCTGCCAGAACGCTCCCCGAGAGGCACGAGCCCAGTCCACCACGGCGATGCCGTCAACGGGGGCCCCGGCGTCGGTGCCGGTCCTGGTGCCGGTGGTGACGAGCAGGTTGTCGGGCCGGATGTCGCCGTGCACCAGCGCCGGGCCGTCGGCGTGCGCCTTCCAGACGGTCTCCGCCTTGACCAGCTCGTTCAGATGCCGGCGCTCCCATCCGCCGAGATCATGGGGCATGTCGTGGACCAGGAGGTCCCAGCCGTGCAGCCAGTCGCCCCGGGCGGTGGAGGAGGGCTCCACGTCCAGGATCGGGCACGGGGTCAGGGTCTGGCTCATCGCGGCGACAGCGTTCACGACCCCGCTGATGTCGGCGGAGCCGGGCGCCAGGTCGGGGTGGCGGCCCTCGACGTTGTCGAAGACCAGTACCACCCATCCGCCGGTCGTACCGGTCCAGCGCAGGCGCGGTGCCGGGGTGGCCAGCGGCAGGCGGGCGGCGATGTGTCCTTCGTGCCGGTAGGTACCGACCAGCGGGTGCGTGGTGGGAACGGCCTTGACGAACACGGCGGTGCCGTCGGCCAGGCGGAGCTGGGCGGCGATGCCGGGGGTGAACCCGCCGCCCTGGTTGACGACGGCGGTGACCGGCGCGGGCAACTGCTCGGCGATCGCCTGACGGACGGGTCCGGGCAGGGTGTCCCAGGCGGGACGGATCGCGGTGCGGCCGAGCGGCGGCGGGGACGGCGAATCGGATGACGGTGACATGAGCGGGTGACCTCGAAAACGGCGAGCAGGAGCGTAGGGACAGCACGACGCGCCGGCGCGGGAGAGGACACGCTGGTCCTGCTTGTTACTCCCGCCCGGCGCTGATAGCTCGCCGTAGGCCCTGGGTCACAGCAACCACAGTAGCGTGCCCGGCGCCGGCCGCGCGCCGCCGGGCACTGACTCTCCTGGTTCCTCCGTGTGTCTCCTATCGCAGGTCGAGGTAGTGGCGATAGGCGTCGATCGCCGTCGCGAGCTGTTCGACCGCCTCAGGAGCGGCCCGTCGCGCCAGGGTGAGCACGGTGGCGAGCATGCGCTCCAGGGACTGCAGAGTCGGCAGCGCGGGCTCGGCGGCCAGCTCGGCCAGATCGGCCAGGCAGGCACGGCCGATGGGGGTGGCGCCCAGGTCGGTTTCCAGGTGGTACCAGCCCAGGTAGGCGGTGTGCGGGGACAGCGCGGTGCGGGCCAGCGCGCGGGTCGCGGTGGTGAGCTGGTGGGCCTCCTTGTAGGCCATGAACTGCTGGCCGCGCACGATGCGCTTACGGATCAGCCAGGTCAGCACCAGCACCTCGACCAGCAGCTCGGTGCAGGTGGGCGGACTCTGGCGGGCGGCGGCGATGAACGTCTCCACCTGCGGATGGCCTTCGGGTGCTCCGGTGTGGTCAGGGGCGGTGTACATGAGCCGTCCCCGGGTGGCGGCCACGATGCGCTCGACCCGGCCCGCCGGGGCGAGATACAGGTCGAGCTGGTAGAGCATGTGACGGTGCACGAGCAGGTGGACGAACCCGAGCCCGCCCAGGTCCGGGACGATGGTGTCGGGCCAGGCGGGCAGCAGCTGGCCGAGCCGCGCGGCGATGAGGGCGTCGTGGGCTGCGGTGAACATCGCGTATTCCGGTTCGCGCACGCCGACGACCAGGTCCACGTCGCTGAGCCGGTCGGAGGTGCCGGCGGCGAAGGAGCCGCGCACCGCCAGGTGCGTGACGGCCGGGCTGGCGGTGAGCAGCCGCATGGTCTGCTCCATGATGGTGAACTGTTCGGGCCGGTTGGCGGCGGCCAGCGCTTCCAGCGCGGTGTCGGTGGCGTTCACCGGGTCACCTCCGGCCGCGCTTCGTCGGCCAGGCTGTGCGGCCCGAGCACGATCGTCTTGTGCTCGCGCCAGGACTCCACCGCGGCGGCGTCGCGGCGCTCTTGGTGCAGGGCGATCACCATGTCGTAGGCGGTTCCTTCGGGTAGCCGGTGTCGGAAGAATAGGCGCAGCAGGTGCTCCTCGGCTGCCTCGGTGTAGCCGAGCCGGGCCAGGCGGCGGGCGGTGGCCGCGTGCTCGGCCAGCAGCTCCTCACCGGCCGCGGGCAGCTCGCGCACGCACGCCTCGGGCAGGTGCTCGCCGCCGCGCAGCGCCTGCAGCGCGGGATCGGCGTAGCAGTCCAGGATGAGGTGGATGCGCGCGGGCCCGTAGGCGTTGCACGCGCCGTGCACGAACGTCGGCGTCAGCCGCCAGATCCGGCCTGCTTGCAGGTGGACGGCGTTGCCGTCCAGGATCAGGACCGCCGAACCGGCGGTGACGATCGGGATGTGCACGCGGTGCCGCTCGGTCTCGGCGAGCTCGGCCTCCTGGTAGTCGCGGTGCTCCCACAGGTAGGAGCCGGCCTCCAGCAGGGCCAGCCGCGCCCACATGTAGCGCAGCCCCAGTCCGGCCAGCAGCGCTTGGGTGGTCGGCATCCGGGCCAGCAGGTCCGTGGCCACGGGTTCGGCGTCGCCGATGGTGACGTCGCGGGCGTCGCCGGTGTCGTTGAGCAGGGACAGCGTGCCCCACCCACCGGACTGGAAGCGGCTGTAGCCGCGTACCCAGTCGCCGGGGATGGTCAGCACCTCGTGACGGACCCGTTCCAGCAGGGCCGGATCCAGAGTGTCGGCACAGGCGACCTGATCGGCCAGGGCGCCGGTTGCGGTGGACATGTCGCGCTCCCTTCCACACCCCCGAAGCAGGGGTGAGGCGAGGTTTCCCGGGCCGCTCAACCGGTGGCGGCCCGCACTCTTCACAGTGAGCGCTCCGTAGCGCAGCGTCAGGATGAGGAACACGGAGGAACCCGGAGACCACCGGAGACGAACCTGGTTGGCGCCTGGGCAAGGCGGTGACAATCCCAGGCATGGCCCCCGAACCGGCGTCCCTGCCCGACTGGGCCCGGCGCCTGCGCGATGCGCGCCGCGAATGCGACTGGGACCGGCCCCGGCTGGCCCGGGAACTGCGCCACGCCTGCGGGCAGGACGCCTCAGCCAGCACCGAGAGCCTGGTGCGGATGATCCGCGACTGGGAGCATGGCATCTACCGGCCGCGTGAGCGCTACCGCCTCCTGCTGGCCCGCATCCTCGGCGTGAACATCGACGCGGCCGACCCGCCGCCGGCAGAGCACCTGCCCGCCTCCGGGGCGGCCTGCCATGTGGCCGCGCAGGTGCGCGCCGCCAGCGCTCACATCGTCGCGCTCGATATCCGCTTCGGCGCCCGTGACATGGTCGACACCGTCGTCCGGGCCGCCGCGCACGCCCACCGCACCGCCTTCACCCGCTTCCCCGCCGAACGGGACGTGCTCGCGGCGGCGGCCGAAGCCCAGCAGATCGCCGGCTGGGTGGCCTTCGACGCCGAACGCCAGGATCTGTCGCGCCGGATGAGCCTGGAAGCGCTCCTGACCGCCCGCATGGCGGGCGACCGCTCCATGGAGTTCTTCGTGCTCGGCCAGCTCGCCATGCAAGACATCCATCTCCACCAGCCGGCCGAGGCCGCGCAGATCTGCGACACCGCCCTGAACGAGGGCGGCGCACAAGGCAGCGTGCGCACCCTGTTCACCCTGCGGTCCGCGCGGGCCGCCGCGCAGATGGGCGAACACCTCCGCGCGGCGGACCTGATCGGCCAGACCCGCAGCCGCTTCCTGGACGGCCCCAGCGCTGCCGACCCAGCGTGGGCGTGGTGGCTGACCGAGGGCGAGATCTCCTGGCACCACGCCATGATCTACGCCGACACCGGCCGGTGGGGACCAGCCGCCGAACACTTCGCCGTCGCAGCCGCCGCCGACGCCGCCGCCGGGCTGGGCCGGGGAGCGTCCGTCTCCCAGGCAAGCCTGCTGTGGGCACTGGCACACGCCCGCGACTGGGACGAGGCGCACACGGTCCTCCTCCGAGACGTGCTCCCCCGCCAGGGCGAGGCGGTCTCAACCCGCGCCGAACACCTCCTCACGGCCGCCGCCCGCCTCCTCGACGACGCCCGCGGACGACCAAGCCTGCGCGAGGCCGCCCGCAAACTCCTGCGCCCGTGAAGGGACCTCAGCGGCGTCGAAGCGGCCAAAATCGGACGGCTAATGCGGGCGCGCGATCCAGCTGATGCCTGTCAACGACCACCACAACCAAAGTGCCCATCCACCGGAACGCCAACCCGGTCGCGGTCCCCGACACCGGAGCCCTGCGCGGCGACCTGCTCGCTCAGCTGACCGCCCTGAGTGAGGCCATGGCCGGCTTCATCGCCGTCGCCGCGGCCGCCGCCTTCTCGGGACTTCTCGCCGATACCGGTCTTACGGCCATGCAGGCTCACGAGAAGCTCATGGAGGAGCAGCGGCTACCGCGTGTCCAAATCATCTATCAGCGTGCTCACGACCGCGGCGAGATCGACCTTGAGCACATCCCCACCGCGGTGCTCGACATGCCGTTCGACCTGCTACGCCATGACCTGCTCATGAACCCCGAGCCTCTGCGGGCCGAACGCATCCGGTCGATCGTCGACGACCTCTTCCTGCCCGTGGCGCGACACCATCGGGCACGCGGCACCACCAAGATCATCAGTCAGCCGGAGCGCTGGCCGCTCTACCCAGGAGGCCACGCACCGCGCCGCCGGCGTGCTGCGGGGTCTTGGGCAGTGCGACACGCCACCGTTCCATCAGTTCAGGATCTGGTTCCTCGCCCAGCAGCGTTCCCCGGATCAGGATTTCGAGTAGGGCGAGGTCATGGGCATCCGACGGGCGTCGGTAACGCTCCGGGTCGGATTCCACCCAGACCTCTGATACGCGCAGACCGCCCTCGACCTCGACGAACGTCGCCGAGTACACCCCGAAGCCGGTCCAAGTGCGATGCGCGAACAGTGTGCCGCCCTCAACGAACAGGTCCCACTTGTCATCCATGTCACGAGAGACATGTCCTTGTCGGATCCGCACCCACTCCTCAGGGGTCCACACCCGGTCGGTGAACCCGTGCAGGGACTGCGGTGCTGAGATCGGTGAAGGGGACACAGGACGGATCGTAGGCCGCCTGGCGGGCGTCAGGGGAGGTCGGGGAGGGGCGGGTGGCGAGGCGGTGGGCTTCGGAGGCGTCCAGGCCGAACATGCGGAGCAGGTTGACCGTGACCTGTTCGATCGCTGCGCCGGTGTCGAGGCCGGGGCGGGCGTGAAGGAGCTGGAGGGCGCCCAGGAGGGCGCCGCCGACGCAGGCCACGGCGAGCTCGGGGTCACCGATGTCCAGCCGGCCCGCGGCGTGGGCGGCCTGCAGGTCGCGCAGCGCGTGCAGGGCATGCCCTGGCCGGCGGTGAGGTAGGGCAGGCCGGTGTGCAGGAGGATCCTGGCGAGCTGGGGATGGGTGTCGCCGAGGCGGGCAGTCAGCCGGACGGAGGCGGCGAAGATCTCGGCGGGGTCGTCCAGGTGGGCGGTGGCCTGCCGCAGCACGTCGGCGTGGTCGGAAAGGGCCTGGGAGATGGCGGCGTCGAACAACTCGGCCTTGCTCGTGAAGTGGTTGTAGAACGAGCCGAAACCGACGTCCGCGGAGTCGGTGATCTGCTGGATGCTCGCCTCGGTGCCGCGCTGCTCGGCCAGCAGTCGCTGGGCGGCGGCGATCAACGCGGCCCGGGTGCGGGCTTTGCGCCGGTCCAGGCGGTTGATCGGCCGCGCGGCCTCTTCTGAACTGCTCACTGCCTCATCGTATCACTTGTGATGATTTCATCAGTCCTGATGAGTGTTGACGTCATATGAGGTCAGGCCGGATGCTTCCGTCCCAAGCACCGGCCGTACGAACCGGCCCGTTTTCGCAAGGAACGCCCATGACCGTGCCCATCGTGAGAACCAGAGCCGGTTGGCGGATCGAGACGCCCGCCGGACTGGTCCCCATCCGGACCACCGCCACGACCACCGCCGAGCTGCTCGCCGACCGCGCCGCGATCGCGTCCGCGGCGCGCGGCGGCGGCCCCGCCGAGCCGGTGGGGGAGGCCGAGCTGCTGTCCCCGGTGACGGCCCCCTGCCGGGTGGTGGCGCAGATGGTCAACTACCGGTCGCACGCCGCCGACTCGGGCTTCGACCCCGGCCGGGTGCCGCCCGCGTTCTTCCGCAAGGCCTCCGGCTCGATCACCGGTCCGTACGCGACCGTCCTGCGCCCGGACGGCGTACGGCTGCTGGACCACGAGGTCGAGCTCGGGCTCGTGATCGGCGCCCCGATTCCGGTCGGGACCAAGGTGAGCGAGCACAACCTCGCCGAGTTCGTCGCCGGCCTCGTCATCGCCAACGACGTCAGCGCGCGGGATCTGCAACTGCCCAAGACCCAGTTCTACGAGAGCAAGTCGTACCCGACCTTCACCCCGCTCGGGCCCCGGCTGCTCCTCACCGGCGCCGCGGACCTCGCCCGGCTGGCCGACCTCCGGCTGACCTGCGCGGTCAACGGCCGGGTCCGGCAGGACAGTACGGCGGCCGACATGATCGTCACGCCGGCGAGAGCGCTGACGCTGCTGTCGCGCTTCCAGCCGCTGGAGCCCGGTGACGTGCTGCTCACCGGCACCCCGGGCGGCACCGCGCTGCGCTCGCCCGGCCCGCTGGCGGAGAAGATCGGCTCCCTGCTGCCCGCGCACGTCAAGTGGAAGCTGTTCTTCCGGCGGCAGGGCGCCAATCCCGCCTACCTCCAGGACGGCGACGTCATGACCCTGCGCATCCGGACCGACGACGGCGCGCTCGACCTCGGCGAGCAGCGTACCCCCGTCGGGTCCGTCTGAAGGGAGAGTGACCATGCACACCGATCCGCACCAGGGCCTGCACAGCGAGCGGGGCGCGCTGAAGGGCGAGCATCCGGGACGGGCCGCCGATCCCGTCATCAAGGTCGTCGACCTCGCCTGGCTGGAGTTCGGCAAGCCGGACCTGGACCGGACGGAGACCTTCGCCCGGGACTTCGGGTTCACCACCGTCGAGCGGACGCCCGACCTGCTGCGGCTGCGCGGGGCGCTGCCCGGCACCGACTGTCTCGTCGTCCGCAGGGACACCGCGTCCCGGTTCACCGGGCCGGTCTTCCAGGCCGCCGCCGCCGGGGACCTGCGGCGGCTGGCCGAGGCGACCGGTGGCGAGGTCGCCGAGCTGGACGGCGGCGGCCGGTACGTCAGCGCGCGCACGCCCTCGGGCCTCGAGGTCCGGGTCGTGTACGGCGCACCCGAGCACGCCGGCCTCGCCCTGCAGCCGCCGCTGACGTGGAACAGCGGCGCGCGCGCCGGCCGCGTCAACGCCACCCAGCGTCCCCCGCGGGAGCCCGCGCGGGTCGAGCGGCTGGGCCACGTGGTGCTGTCCACCACGGTCTTCCTGCGCGACCTCGACTGGTTCCTCAAGCACCTCGGTCTGATCGTCAGCGACTTCCTCTACCTGGACGGCCAGCGCGACCGGGGCCCGACCATGGCGTTCATCCGCTGCGACCGGGGCAGCGAACCGGCCGACCACCACACCCTCGCGATGCACCTCGGCCCGAGCACCGGCTACGTGCACTCCGCCTACCAGGTCGCCGACCTCGACGCCCTGGCCGCCGGAGGCGAATACCTGAAGGAGCGCGGCTACCGGCGCTCGTGGGGGATCGGCCGGCACATCCAGGGAAGCCAGATCTTCGACTACTGGCGTGACCCCGACCGGCTGCTGCTGGAGCACTTCACCGACGGGGACCGCTTCGACGCCTCCGTCGAGCCGGGCTGGGCCGAGATGTCGGCCTCCGGGCTCGCCCAGTGGGGGCCGCCCGCCACCGCCGACTTCCTCGGCAGCAGCCCGTCCCCGGCCCTGTTGCGCGACGCGATCGCGGCCCTGCGCGCGGACAACGAGATCGACCTGACGCGGCTGCTCGGCCTCGCCAGGGCGATGCGCCCCTGACCCCGTTCGTCCCGTCCCCGTCTCTGAGGAGATTGCGATGACCGCTGCCCCGCACACCCAGGGCGACCGTCCGCTCGTCCTGGGCCCTGAGGACCTGCCCGCCGTCGAGGCCGTCCCTCTGGACGAACGGGATTTGCCCGCCAGCACGTACGAGCTCCTGCGCCGCACCGCGGACGCGCATCCCGGCCGCCCCGCCCTGTACCTGCTCGGAGAGGGCGGCCTGCCCTGGCGGCAGGCGGCCTGCTGGACGTACGGCACGCTGCTGGAACACGTGCACCGGACCGCGAACGCGTTCCTCGAGCTCGGCGTTCCCGAAGGCGGCGTCGTCGCGTCGATGGTGCCCAACTCCGGCGCCGCCTACGCGGCCCTGCTCGGCGCCCAGGCCGTGGGGATCGCCAATCCCGTCAACCCGATGCTCGCCGATGACCACCTGGCCGAGATCCTGGGCCTCACCGGCGCGCGCCTACTGCTGGCCCCCGGCCCTGGCGTGGCGCCGGAGTCGTGGGCCAAGGCGCGGCGCGTGGCCGCCCGGCTGCCCGGGCCGATCGTCCTGGCGGCCGTCGGTTCTCCTCCGGACGGCGAGGGGACGGCCTTCGACGCGGTGGACTTCGACGCGGTGGCCGCGCGGCAGCCGTCCGGCGGGCTGCGCACCGGTCGCCGGCCCCGGCCGGGGGACCTGGCCGCCTACTTCCACACCGGCGGGACCACCGGGCTGCCCAAGGTGGCCCCGCACACCCACGCCATGGAGGTGTACATGGCCTGGGCGCTGGGCTGTTCCGGCGCCTATCTCGACGGTTCCGTCGTGCTGTCCGGCCTGCCCCTGTTCCATGTCAACGCCGTCCACGTCACCGGGCTCGGTCCGTTCCTGCACGGGACGCCGGTCGTCAGCCTCGGACCGCTCGGCTACCGGGACAAGACGCTCATGGCCGACTTCTGGCGCATCATCGAGCACTACAAGGTGACGAGCTTCTCCGGCGTGCCGACCCTGTACGCCGGGCTTCCCGAGGTGCCCGGCGACGCCGATCTGTCCAGCCTGCGCGCCGGAGCCGTCGGCGCGGCCCCGCTGCCCCGGAAGGTGCGGCGCGCGTTCGAAGAGGCCACCAAGGTGCCGATGCTGGAGGGCTACGGACTGACGGAGGCCACCTGCGCGAGCGCCGCCACGCCCGCGTTCGCGCCGCGTACGGGCTCGGTGGGGCTCCGGCTGCCCTACCAGCAGGTCAAGGCCGTCACCGTCGACGCCTCCGACCGCCCTCTGGCGGACTGCCCGCCAGGACAGGCCGGCGTCCTGGCGATCAAGGGGCCCAGCGTCTTCCCCGGCTACCTGCGGCCAGGGCCCGGCGGGCCCGCGCCCGACCCGGCCGGGAAGATCTTCGACGGGTGGCTCATG
This sequence comes from [Actinomadura] parvosata subsp. kistnae, assembly GCF_900323885.1. Classification (GTDB taxonomy): domain Bacteria; phylum Actinomycetota; class Actinomycetes; order Streptosporangiales; family Streptosporangiaceae; genus Nonomuraea; species Nonomuraea composti. Next base: position 44,337 of record NZ_OOHJ01000034.1, read on the forward strand.
ACCGGCGACCTCGGGAAGGTCGACGCCGACGGCTACGTCTACCTCACCGGCCGCGCCAAGGACCTGATCATCCGCGGCGGCCACAACCTCGATCCGCGGCCCATCGAGGAGGCCCTGCTCGGCCATCCCGACGTCGCCGCCGCAGCCGTCGTCGGCGCGCCCGATCCGCACGCGGGAGAGGTGCCCGTCGCCTACCTCGTCCTCACCTCGGAAGCCCGTACGGACGAGGCGGAGCTGCTGACCTGGGCCCGCGACCACGCCCCCGAGCCCGCCGCGGCCCCGAAGGCGGTGCACCTCGTGGAGAGCCTGCCGACGACGCTCATCGGCAAGGTCTTCAAGCCCGCGCTCGTCGAGGACACCGTACGCCGCCTGGTCAGCGCCGCGCTCGACGCGGCGGGCCTCGCCGGGCACGTCGAGGTCGGTACGCGCGACGGGCGGCCGCATGCCTCGGTCCGGCTGAGCGGCGCAGGAGACCTGGGCGCGCTGGCCGCCGACCTCGACAGGTACGCCTTCACGTACGAGGTCACCGCGTGACCGCCGAGGCCCCGCAACCCGTGCTGATCCTCGGGGCCGGACCGACCGGGCTGACGGCCGCGATCCTGCTGGCCCGGCACGGCGTACGCAGCCTCGTCGTCGAGCGCCACCCCGACGTCTACCCGCTGCCCCGGGCCGTCCACCTGGACGACGAGGCGCTGCGGATCCTGCAGAAGGCCGGCGTGGCCGAGAAGTTCACCGCGGTCAGCAGGCCGGCGCTCGGCATGCGCCTGCTCGACGGACGCCATCGGATCATCGCGGAGTTCCGGCGCGACAAGCTCGCCGGCGCGTACGGCTGGCCGCAGGCCAACCTGTTCGACCAGCCCGACCTGGAACGGTTGCTGCGCGCCGAACTCGGCGAGCACCCCGGGATCCGGCTGCGCACCGGCGTCGAGGCCGAGCGCATCGACCCCGGGGACGCCGCCCGGCCGGCCAGGGTGGTGCTGCGCGACCTGGCCACCGGGACCGTCGAGACCGTCGCGGCGCGGACCGTGCTCGGCTGCGACGGGGCCAACAGCCTGGTCCGGGAGGCCATCGGCACGCGGATGCGCGACCTGCGGTTCACCGAGCACTGGCTCGTGGTGGACGGGCGCTGCGCGCGGCCACTCGACGCGTGGGACGGCGTCGACCAGATCTGCGACCCCCGCCGGGCCGCCACCTTCATGCGGATCGGTCCGGACCGCTACCGCTGGGAGTTCCGGATGCACCCCGGCGAGACCGCCGAGGGACTCACCGCGCCCCAGACGCTCGCCCGGCTCCTCGCTCCCTGGACCGTGGACGTCCCCGTCTCGGAGATCGCGCTGATCCGGGCCGCGCCCTACACGTTCAGGGCCCGCGTCGCCGACCGGTGGAGACGCGGGCGGCTCTTCCTGCTCGGAGACGCCGCCCACCTCACCCCGCCGTTCATCGGGCAGGGCATGTGCGCCGGGCTGCGCGACGCCGCCAACCTCAGCTGGAAGCTCGCCGCGGCGGGCGCCGACCCGCTCCGCGGCGACGAGCTCCTGGACACCTATGAGAGTGAAAGGAAACCGCACGTCACCCGGATCATCCGGATGGCGGTGTCGACAGGGTGGGCGATGACCGGCGGCCAGGGCCGTACGGCGCCCCTGCGCCGCGCCGCCCTGGCCGCGATGCTCCGGCTGCCCGCCCTGACGCCGTTGGTGTTGCGCGGTGTCTCCCCCCGGCTCCGACCGGGCCCGCTCATAGCGGGGTCCCGGTCGGCGGGCACGCTCGTGCCCCAGCCCTTCGTCACCGTGGACGGAGCCCGGCACCGGCTCGACGACCTCATCGGCCCAGGCTTCGCCGTCGTCACCGCCCGCCCGGAAAGCCCGGAGACCGCGCGCCTGGCCGCCGCCCTGCGCGCGACGATCGTCCGCGTCGGTTCCGGCGGCACCGAGATCGTGCCCCCGGACGGCGCGCCGCGGACCGGACGGGAGGACGTGCTCGGCGGCTGGCTGAAGCGGACGGGCGGCTCCGCGGTCGTCGTCCGGCCCGACCGGACCGTCCTCACCGTCCTCCCATCCGCCGGGCCCGCGCCGCCCGGCTGGCTGACCCTCCTCGCTTCCTCGTCCCAGTGACGGCAGCCAACGCACCCCCCAAGAGGAGAAACCCGTGAAGCTGACAAAAGTGCGAATCGTCCTGGCGATGCTGCTCATCGTGCCGATCGCCGGGGCGGCCGCGGTCTACTTCGGCGGCGACCGCATCGTCGAGGCCGTCATCAACGACCGCCTGGAGGACGACACCGACTACGCCTACGTCAAGGACACCGAGCACATCCGCGTCCTGCTGTGCGGCACCGGCTCGCCGGAGATCAGCGCCGCCCGCGCCCAGGCCTGCACCCTCGTCGCCGCGGGCGGCAAGATGTTCCTGTTCGACGCCGGCGAGGGCACCACCAAGTCGCTCGCCGAGTCCGACGTCCCCATCGGCGCACTGGATCGGATCTTCCTCACCCACTTCCACTCCGATCACTTCAACGGACTCGCCTCCCTCGTCAACGCGATCTGGATCTGGGGGCGTACGGAGCCGCTCGACGTCTGGGGCCCGGTCGGCCTCGACAAGGTGGTCGGCGGCCTGAACGCGGCGTACGCGCTCGACCACGGATACCGCAAGGACAACATGCCCCACCTGAACGCCACCGGCCCGGCGGCCGACGCCGTCCCCCACGAGATCGACTTTCCCGCCGGCGCCCGCTCCGTCCGCGTGTACGACGAGGGCGGCGTCACCATCGACGCCCGTCTCGTCGCCCACGAACCCGTCGCCCCCGCCCTCGGCTACGTGATCACCTACCGCGGCAAGAAGGTCTTCGTCAGCGGCGACACCGAGGTCAGCCCCGTCAACCTGCCCGCCATGCAGAACGCCGACCTCGTCGTCCACGAGGCCTACGCCACCCACCTCATCCGCCGGGCCATCCCGATCATGCGCAAGCTCGGCCGCACCCACGACGCCCAGGTGGCCGAACGCACCATCCCGTACCACGCCGACACCATCGCCCTGGCCAAACAGGCGCAGCAGGCGGGCGTCAAGCACCTCGTCCTGACCCACCTCACGCCCTACGCGGACGGCTTCATAGCGCGCCGCCTGTTCACCGAGGGCATGGCCGACCACTACAAGGGCGAACTCACCGTGGGCTCCGACGGCCTCCTCATCGTCCTGTGATGACCAACCCGTACCGCTCGAGAGGACAAGATGCATTCCGGCCGTACCGGCGACCCTGTCCCGCTGATCGACGTCCATGCGCACTTCGTCACGGACTTCTACGTGAACGAAGCGTGCGCCGCCGGCCACGAACGCCCTGACGGCATGCCCGCATGGCCCGAATGGGACGCCGACCGGCAGGTGGCCCTCATGGACCGGAACGGGATCGGCACGGCGCTGCTGTCGATTTCGTCCCCGGGCACGCACTTCGGGGACGACTCGGCCGCCCGCTCGCTGAGCCGGCGGGTCAACGAGTTCGCCGCCGAGACGCGCGCCCGGCACCGGGGACGGTACGGCCACCTGGCCGCGCTGCCCCTTCCCGACATCGAGGGGGCCCTTGCCGAGGCCGCCCACGCCCTGGACGTCCTCCAGGCCAACGGGGTCGCGATCCAGTCCAACCACCGCGGCGTCTATCCGGGAGACCCGCGCTTCGAGCCGCTGTGGGAGGAGCTGGACCGGCGAAGCGCCCTGGTGTTCGTCCACCCGACCTCACCGCCGCACGCCGACGCGGTGGCGCTCGGCAGGCCGCGCCCCATGCTCGAATTCCTCTTCGACTCCGCGCGGGCCGCCTCCGACCTGGTGCTGTCCGGAGCGCTCACCCGCCACCGGCGCATCTCCTGGATCTTCACCCACTGCGGAGGCGTCCTGCCCCCGCTCACCGACCGGCTGGACCTGTTCCGTTTCCTGCTCCCCGAACCTCCCGGCGGCTGGTCGGACGGCGTCCGGGAGCAACTGAGCGGCCTCTGGTACGACCTGGCGGGCACCCCCTTCCCCCTCCAGGCTCCCGCCCTGGCCGCCGCGTTCGGCTCCGGACGGCTGCTGTACGGCAGCGACTCCTGCTGGACACCGGACTTCGTCGTCGAAGCGCACATCCGCGCCCTCGACA
>NZ_OOHJ01000033.1 GCF_900323885.1 [Actinomadura] parvosata subsp. kistnae
CCAGCTCCTGCACCAGCGCCGGGTCCACGACGGAGCCGCCCCTGGCGATGCGGCGCGCCGTGTCGACGAAGTCGGCGACGTCGGTGACGCGGCTCTTGAGCAGGTAGCCGATCCCGCCGCCACCGGCGAGCAGGCGCATGGCGTGCTCGGTCTCGGCGTGCGCCGACAGGACCAGGATGCCGACGCCGGGGTGGCGCTCGCGGATCTGGGCGGCGGCGCGCAGCCCTTCTACGGTGTTGGTGGGCGGCATCCGGATGTCGACGATGACGAGCTCCGGCCGCCGCTCGCGGACGAGGTCGAGGAGCTGGGTGGCGTCGCCGGCCTGCCCGACGACGTTCAGGCCGGAGCGCGTCAGTAAGCTGGCCAGCCCTTCGCGCAGCAGCACGTCGTCGTCGGCGAGAACCACCTGCGTATCGGTCATGTCACGCATTATCGGACCCGGCCGACGATCGGTACACTCCGGGCATGAAGCTGGGCGGGTCACGGCCGGCGCGGAACGGGCCGCCCGCGGCCTGACCCTGCGCACGGTGATGGCGGGCGCCGTGCTCGCGCTGATCGTGGGCGGCGCGTTCGCGGTGCTGCTGGCCTCGATCGGCGACCTGCGTGACGCCCGGCTGCGCGAGCAGCGCTCGGCGGAGGTCCTGACGCTGGCCAACCGGCTGGAACGGCTGATCATCGACATGGAGACGGGCCAGCGCGGCTTCGCCCTCACCGGCGAGGGGAGCTTCCTGCAGCCCTGGCAGGCGGCCATCGACACCTTCCCCGGGCAGGCGAGCGCGATGGAGCGGCTGGTGGCCGGCATCCCCGCCGAGCGCGCCCTGGCCGAGAAGATCACGGCGGCGGGCGACTCGTACATCGACGACTACACCGTCCCCCTGGTGGAGGCTCTGCGCCGCGACCCGGACGCGACGGGGACGCCGCGCGCGAAGGAGGGCGAGCGCCGCGATCCGGGCGCGACGGGGACGGCGCGCGCCGAGGAGGGCAAGCGCCGCGTGGACGCGCTGCGCGCGGACTTCGACGCGCTCGTGACGGCCGCGCTGGGGTCGGCGCGGGCCGAGCAGCGGCGCTCGGACGCCGCGGCCCAGCGCGCGACCGCGGTGGGGGTGGCGGGCCTGATCGCGTCGGTGGTCCTGATCGGCGCCTACTCGCACTACCTGGCCCGCGCGGTCGTCGCCCCGGTACGGCGGCTGGCCGGCGCCACCCGGCAGCTCGCGGACGGCGACCTCCAGGCCCGCGTGCCCGAGCGCGGCGCCGGCGAGATCGGCGTGCTGCAACGCGGTTTCAACACGATGGCGGCCACCCTGTCCCGGCAGCGGTCGGAGCTGGCCGCCTCCCGCTCCCGGATCGTCGCCTCCGCCGACCAGGCCCGCCGCCGCATCGAGCGCGACCTGCACGACGGCATCCAGCAGCGGCTGGTCTCGCTCGTCCTGGAGGTGCGGGCCATCCAGGCGACGTCGCCGCCGGACCGTCCGGAGCTCGCCGAGCCGCTCGACCGGCTGGCCGACGCGCTCGGCGAGGCGGTGGACGAGCTGCGCGAGATCTCGCGCGGCATCCACCCGGCCATCCTCAGCGAGGCCGGGCTGGGCCCCGCGTTGAAGGCGCTGGCCCGCCGCAGCCCGGTGCCGGTCGAGCTGGACGTGGAGGTGCCCGGCCGGCTGCCGGAGCCCGTCGAGGTGGCCGCGTACTACGTGGTCTCCGAAGCGCTCACCAACACCGCCAAGCACGCCCGCGCGAGCGTGGCGACGGTGCGGGCGCGCCTGGAGGACGGGCGGTTGCGGCTGCGGGTGCGCGACGACGGCGCCGGCGGCGCCACCGCCTCCGGCTCCGGCTCGGGGCTGCTCGGGCTGGCCGACCGGGTCGAGGCGCTGGGCGGCACCGTCCGCGTGGACAGCCCGCCCGGTCAGGGCACCACCCTGGACGCCGATCTGCCCGTCACCGGGGGCTGACCGGGATCGGAAGATTCCAGCCAGCCGGTAGCCGGGATGGCCGCTGGCCGGGACGACACCGCGGCGGCCGCGCAGGATCCTGATCGGGAAGCACTGAACGCTTGCGGAAGGAGCCCGCGATGCACTCCCGACCTGCCGTCTCCCCCGACCTCCCGTTCGCCCGCGAGCTGACGCCGCCGCGCTCCGGCCCGAGCTGGGTGCGGATCTTCTTCGGCGGGCTCGCGTTGTGGGTGGCGACCGTGGTGGTCACGTTCGTCACCGGGAACGCCAACCTGGTGCCGACGATCATCCTGGTCGGCAGTTTCCTGGTGCCGGTCACGTTCGTCACCTTCGCCTTCCGCCGCGCCGACGAGGTGATCACCGCGCAGCGGATCTTCACCGCGTTCGTGTACGGCGGCGTGCTGGGCGTCCTCGGCGCCTCGCTGCTGGAGTCGGCGCTGCTCACGCACATGTCGAGCTGGGGCTACCTGGCCATCGGCGCGATCGAGGAGGGCGTCAAGCTGGCCGTGCTGTGGCTGCTGGCCCGACGCCTGCCCTGGTACGGCGCCCGCGACGGCATGGTGCTCGGCGCGGCCGTGGGCTTCGGCTTCGCCGCGTTCGAGAGCGCCGGGTACGCCTTCAACGCGTTGTTCACCTCCAGCGGCCTGTCGCTGCTCGACCTCGTCGAGACGGAGGCGCTGCGGGCGGTGCTCGCCCCGGTCGGGCACGGCCTGTGGACGGCGCTGCTCGGCGGCGTGCTGTTCGCGACGGCCGCGCGCACCCGCCCGGGCCACCTCGGCACGGGCTCCCTCGGCACGGGCCACCTCGGCACTGACTACCTCAGCTCCGGCCACCCCGGCACTGGCCGCCCCCACCTGCGGCCGAGCCGCGCGCTGCTCGGCTGGTACGCCGTGGTGGTGCTGCTGCACGCCCTGTGGGACGCCTCCCAGACCGTGGCCGTGTGGCTGACCCTGATCCTGACCGGCACCCCGTCCCAGTGGCTGGCGATCGTCCGCCTCGGCGAGCTGCGCGGCGTCACCCAGACGCAGGTGCACCTGTTCACGGGGATGAGCTGGGGGCTGCTGGCCCTGGACGGGCTGGCCGGCCTGGCCCTGCTGCTGGCCCGGTGGGCGCGGCTGGGCAGGCGGCCGTCCAGCACCGTCGTCCGCGGCTACTGAGGGCGGACGTTGTGGTTGCCGGCGAACAGGTTGCGCGGGTCGTACCGGCGCTTGATCGCGGCCAGGCGCCGGTGGGTGGCGGCGGGGTAGACGGCGGCGACGTCGTCCTCGCCTGCGGTGGCGAGAAAGTTGGCGTAGGCGCCGCCGACGTGCGGCGCGAGCCTGGCCCACAGCGCGTCGAGCGCGGGGCGGGCGGCCTCGACGACGGGCGGCGGGCCCGCGGTGGTGGTCACGACCATCAGCTCGGCCTGCCGGTGGGCGAAGGCGGTGGCCTGCTCGGGGACGCGCGCCACCGCCCGCCGAGGCTGCGCACGGCGACGAACGGCGACCCCTGCACCGCCCCGGTCTCGGCCAGGATGCGGAGGACCGCCGGCACCTGCTCCCCGCCGGTGAACGCGCTGCGGGTCACGAGCCGCACGCCGGGCGGCGCGGCCACGCCCTCCACCAGGACGTCCCCGTACGGGCGGAGCGTCACGTCGTCGGTCAGCACCGTGCCGAGGGCGCGGATCGGGTCGATGGCCCGGGCGGCGAGGCGGGGGTCGTCGCCGTCGAAGGTGAGCTGGATCTCCACCGGCGCCTCGGCGCCGCCGGCGAACGGGTTGGCGAACGCGGCGATCGAGGTGAGCTCCTCCGGGGCGGTCCGCAGGTGGTCCGCCCAGCCGCGCAGCACGCCGGGCAGCTCGGCGGCCGGGAAGGTGATCCGGCCGTGGAACACGTCGGTGGTGGGGTGCGCGCTGAACTCGAATGCGGTGACGACGCCGAAGTTGCCGCCGCCGCCGCGCAGCGCCCACCACAGGTCGGGGTCGTGCCCGGCGTCGGCCCGCACGAGCCGGCCGTCGGCGGTGACGACCTCGGCGGCGACCAGGCTGTCCAGGGCCAGGCCGTGCTTCCTGACCTTCCAGCCGATGCCGCCGGACAACGTCAGGCCGCCGACGCCGACGCTCCTGGTGTCGCCGGAGGAGATGGCCAGGCCGTGCGGGGCCAGGGCGTCGGCGACCGCGCCCCAGGTGGCGCCGCCGCCGATCCGCACCAGGTGACGGTCCTTGTCGACGATCTCCACGCCGGCCAGCCGGGCGAGGTCGATCACGATGCCGCCGTCGTTGGTGCCGAACCCGGCGAAGGCGTGGCCGCCGCCGCGTACCGACAGGGGCAGCCCCGACCCGGCGGCGAACCTGACCGCGGCCCGCACGTCCTCGACACCGGCCGGGCGCAGCACGACGGCGGGGCTGCCGGAGGTCAGCATCGTGCGGGCGGCCTGCGCGTACTCCGGGGTGCCCGGCTCGATGACGTCGCCCGAGAAGTCGTGGCGAAGGGTGTCCAAAGTCGTGCTCATGACGGTCCTTCCGCTGTGCGGTGGTGTGTGCGCTTGACAGCCACGAGATGCCGACGGGCCGGTTCTTGTGACAGTGACGTGCGCCACACCACCGCGACGCGGGGTGCTCAACCGTGGGCGAGGGCCGTCCGGAGCTGGGCGAGCCACTCCCGGCCGAGGCGGTGGCCGTCGGGGAGCTGGTCGTCGCGGTCCCAGCGCCACGTCGTGATGATCGCCAGCATGAGCGAGCGGCAGTCGCGCAGCAGGCCCTCGTCGAGGCCCGGGTAGTGGCCGGCGACCGCTTCCGGCGCGTGCGCGAGGTCGAACTCGACCGGCCCGACGCAGCACGTCTCCAGGTCGATGAACAGCGGCCCCTCGGCGGTCGCGAGCAGGTTGCCCGGGTGCGGCTCGCCGTGCAGCGGCTGCTCGGGGGCGCCGCGCGCGGCGATGGACCGGCCGAGGTCGCGCAGCGTGCCGGCGAGCAGCTCCCGGTCCGCGTCGGGGAGCGCCGGGGTGCGGTCGCGGTCGGCCAGGAGGGCGCGGGCCTGCCCGACGCGTTCGGTGAAGTGCGGCATCGGGACGTCCACCGCGCGCAGGCCGGCGTGCAGCCGGCGCAGCGCCTTGGCGAACTCGTCCGGCGGGATCTCGGCCGGGGTCACGGGCTCGTAGTAGGTCCACAGCGTCACCACGAAGCCGTCGCGCTCGTAGATGCGCGGCTCGACCCGGGGGTCGAGCGCGGCCACGGGGCTGCCGGAAGCGGCCAGCCGGCCCGCCACGTCCACCTCGAACTGCGCGACCTGCTCCGCCGCGGGCGCCACCCGGGCCAGGGTGTCGCACGGCAGCAGACGCAGGGTCAGCTTGTTGGAATCCTGCAGGACGATCGCCTCGTCGGCCGCCAGACCGAGCGAGGAGGCGATCGAGCGGGCCGTGGCCGCCGCGCGCTTGAGTTCCGACGCCTGCATGGCCTCCCCTTAACGTTGTCGCCGTGCTCGCCGAGCACCGTACCAGGTGCCCGGCGGGAAGCCGCGGGTTAAGATCAACTGGTGACGGTTCACGACCGCAGCGCGTTCATCATCGGGGGCACCGGGCAGATCGGCCGGGCCACGGCCGCGCGGCTCGTCGCCGCCGGCTACGCGGTGACCCTCGGTCACCGCCGTCCCCTCCCGGCGGGCGAGCTGCCCGACGGGGCGACGTCCTTACAGGTGGACCGGAACGACACCGAGGCGCTGCTCGGCGCGCTCGACGGCCACGACCTGGTCGTCGACACCGTCGCCTTCACCCCCTACCACGGCACGCAGCTCGCCCGGCTGGCCGGCCGCGTCGGCTCGCTCGTCGTCATCTCGACCGGGGCGGTCTACCAGGCGCCGGGCCTGCCGGTGCCGATCCCGGAGACGTGGCCGACCGTCGAGCGCGAGGCCCACGACTATCCGTCGGGGAAGGCGGCGCTGGAGCGCTGCCTGCTGGCCACGCCCGGCCTGCCGGTCAGCATCCTGCGCACGGGCGTGCTGCACGGGCCGCACGGCAGGTCGCTGGACCACTGGTCGTTCATCAAGCGGGCGCTCGACCGGCGGCCGTACGTCGTGCTCGCCCAGGACGGGCTGAGCCGCTTCCCCACCTCGGCCGTCGCGAACGTGGCCGAGATCGTCCACCTGTGCGCGCTGAAACCGGCGGCCCGGGTGCTGAACGTCGCCGACGACCCGCTGACCGTCGCCGAGGTCGCCGCCCGGGTGTTCGCCGTGATGGGGCACGAGGCGGAGATCGTCACGTTCGCGGGCCCGTCGCGGCCCGACGGCCTGGGCTTCCACCCGTGGAACGTGCCGGAGCCGATCGTGTTCAGCACCGACCGGGTACGGGCCGAGCTCGGCTACCGGCCCGCCCTCTCCTACGACGACGCGCTGCGCCAGACCATCGAGTGGGCCGTCCCCGCCGTCGAGCGGGCGCGGGCGCGCGGCGGCGGCTGGCCGGACGTCTTCCCCGATCTGGTCGCCCGCCACGGCCCCGACGTCTGGTTCCCCTACGCCGCCGAGGACGCCCACGTCGCCGGCGCGTGAGGCGCGTCACCGGCGGCGCGTGCGGCGGGTCACCAGGTGACGGGCAGCTCGTGCGGGCCGAAGAACGGGGCGTCGTGGGCGAACGGCAGCTCCTCGAACGGGACCGCCAGGCGCAGCGCCGGCAGGCGGGCCAGCAGCGTGCCGACGGCCGTCTCCAGCTCGGCGCGCGCCAGGTTGGCGCCGACGCACTGGTGCACGCCGTGGCCGAAGGCGAGGTGATGGCGGGCTTGGCGGCGGATGTCGAACGCGTCCGGGTTCTCGAACGCGCGCTCGTCCCGGTTGGCGGACGCCGCCAGCACCGTCAGACGGTCACCGGCGCGGATCCGGGCCGGGCCGACCTCCATGTCGGCGGCCGCGACCCGGTCGAAGCTGACCCAGTCCTGCACCGAGTGGAAGCGCAGCAGCTCCTCGACCGCGCCGGGCAGCAGGCCGGGGTCGGCGCGCAGCGCGGCGAGCTGCGCCGGGTGCCGCAGCAGCGTGAGCACGCCGAGGGAGATCGTGTTCGCCGGTGAGTCGTAGCCGGCGAGCAGCATGAGGAAGCCCATGTTGACCAGCTCGTCCGTGGTCAGCTCGCCGGTGGGCAGGTGCCTGGCCGCCAGCCGCCGGATCATGCCGTCGTCCGGCCGGTTGCCCGCGTCGCCGACGAGGTCGCGCAGGTAGCCGCGCACGTCCTTGGACGCCTGCGCCGCCACGCTCGGATCCATGCTCGTCACCGACAACCTGCGCAGCCGCGACTCGAAGAAGCCGTGGTCGGCTTCCGGGACGCCGAACAGCGCGCACAGCACGCGCGCCGGGACCAGGCGCGCGTACCGGGCGACGAGGTCGGCGGGCGGGCCCGCCTCCAGCAGCTCGTCCATCGCCCTGTTGGCGATGGACTGGATGGCCGGTCGCATGGCCGCCATCGGGCGGGCGCCCAGCTCCGGGATCAGCAGCCGCCGGAACCGGCTGTGCTCCGGCGGGTCCAGGTCGACGAAGAAGCCGTCGTCGGGACGGTCGTCGTCGGGGCCGCGCGGGCGCTCGGGGCGGCCGGTGTTCGAGCTGATCCTCGGGTCGCTGAGGATCCGGCGCGCCTCGGCGTAACGGGTGACGGCCCAGACCGGAGCGCCGTTGGGCAGGGCGGCCCGCACGACCGGCGCGGTGTCGCGCATCCGCCGGTACTCGTCCGGCGGCGCGAGCGGGCAGCTCCGCTTCATGGGAAAGGTGGGCATGGGAGTCTGGGTCATCGCGTGGCTCCGTTCGGGGCGGACACCACCCCGGCGATGTGGTCGGCGACCGCGGCGACGGTCGGCTTCGCCCACAGCAGCGTGGCCGGGAGCGAGCACCGGAACCGCTGCTCCAGCCGCCGCCGCACGACCACCGTCATCACCGAGTCCAGGCCCTGCTCGATCAGCGGCCGGTGCGGCGACAGGTCGGCGGGGGCGAGCCGCATCTCCTTGGCGATCTGCGCGCCGACCTCCTCGATCAGGAACGTGCGCAGCCGCGCCGGATCCAGGTCGGCGAAGGACTCGGCGAGCCGGTCCCCGCCGCCGTCGCCGTTCGCCGAGGGGGCCGGTCGGTCGATCACCGGGTACCGCAGCCCCGTGAGCCAGGCGACGGCGGCGCCGGTGCCGTCGGTGATCCGCACCTGCACCGTGTCCGGTTCCTCCTGGTCGAGCCACACCTCGATGGTGACCGTTTCCGGCGGCTCACCGGTGGTGACCAGGTGCTCGACGTTCGTCACCATGCGCAGCAGCGGGTCGCCGGGGAACGCGCTGGGCGCCACCGACATGGCCGCGTCCAGGACGGGCGCCCAGGTGGCGGCGGCGCCGCAGCGGACGCGGGCGCGCAGGGCACCGTGCCCGCGCCACAGCTCCTCGACGGTCCAGCCGAACCCGGTGTCCGGCACCCCGACGGCGGCGAGCCGGCTCATGACCAGCCCGGGATCCGCCGGGGCTAGCGGCTGCGACGGGGGCGTCGGAGGTGCCGGGGGCCGGCCCTGCGCGGCGGGGATGCGGGCCGTGGTGATCACCTGCCAGGCGGCGTCGGGCTCGGCCGTGGTGCGGGCGGCCAGGCGTAGCTCGTCGCCCTGGCGTACGACCTGGATCTCGCGGCGGTCGGCGGTCAGCAGCGGGGCCGACATCGTCACGCCGGCCAGCGCCTCCGTGCCGGCGGCGGCCAGGAAGGTGACCGCGAGGACGGCGGCCGGCACGATCTCCACGCCCTCGATCGCGTGGCTGCCCGGGTAGGGCCGGAGGTGGTCGTCCAGGACGGTGCGCCACAGCCGCACGTCCGTCCCGGCGAGATCGACGTGGTCGCCGAGCAGCGTGTGCGTGCCCGGGTCGTGGCCGCGCCCGCCCGCGTCGGGCGGCGACGGCTCGCGCCAGTGCCGGCGGCGCTGCCACGGGTAGGCGGGAAGCGCGGCCGGGCCGCCGGACGGCTGCAGCCGGCGCCAGTCGACGCCGAGGCCGGCGCAGTGGGCGGCGGCGACGGCGTTCAGCAGGGACGCCTGGCCGGGACGGTTGCGGCGCAGCGACGCGCCCACGAACACGTCGTCCTCGTGGCCGGCCTCGTTCAGTGTCTCCAGGACGGAGTGGGTGACGACGGGGTGCGCGGAGATCTCGATGAACGCGCGGTAGCCGTCGGCCGCGGCGGCGGCGATCGCGCCGGCCAGCCGGACCGGGTGGCGCAGGTTGACCGCCCAGTAGGCGCCGTCGTAGGCGGGCCTCGCGCGCGGGTCGTCCAGGGCGGTCGAGTAGACGGTGAGGTCAGGGACGGCGGGGGTCAGGTCCGCCGCGGCCTCCTTCAAGTCCGCGAGGAGCGCGTCCATCTGCGGGCCGTGGAAGGCGACGTCCGAGGCGACCCGGCGGGTCGGAATGCCCTCCTCCAGCCAGGCCGCCAGCACCTCGGCCACGGCGTCCGGATCGCCCGAGACGACGGTGGAGCCGGGCGAGGACGCGATCGCGGCGACGACGCCCGGCCGGTCCGCCAGGCGGCGCTCCGCCTCGGCGAACGGCAGCCGCGCCATCGCCATCGCGCCCCGCCCCGCGACCCGGCGCAGCAGGCGGGAGCGCCGGCAGATCAGCCGGGCGCCGTCGAGGCGGCTCAGCGCGCCGGCCGTCACGGCGGCGGCGATCTCGCCGACCGAATGGCCGATCACGGCGTGCGGGCGCACCCCGTACTCGCGCCACACCTCGACCAGGCCGAGCTGCATCGCGAAGATCATGGTCTGGACGCGACCCACCTCGGTCAGGTCTCCCCCGCTGAGCGCCTCCCTGGGCGAGAACCCGATCTCGTCGGCGAACACCGGCTCCAGCTCGTCGATGACGCGGGCGAACGCCGGCTCGGACGCCAGCAGCTCCCGCCCCATGCCGGCCCACTGCGAGCCGTGCCCGGAGAAGACGAACACCGGGCCGGGGCCGGGGTCGGCGAGGAGGCGTCCCGTGGTCACGGCGTCGTCGGGGGTGCCGGCCGCGAGCCTGCGCAGCCCCCGGGCGAGCGCGGCCTCGTCGGCCGCGGCCACCACCGCGCGGTGCGGCAGGTGGGTGCGGCGCAGCGCGAGGGTGTGCCCGAGGCTCGCCACCGGCACCTGGCCGACGACGCCGGCGAGGTCGGCCGCGCTCTGACGCAACGCCGCCCGCGACGCCCCCGACACCGGGAACAACCGCCCGGCGGGCCCTTCGACCGGCGGCACCGGCTCGGGCCCCTGCTCGATCACGATGTGCGTGACGGTCCCCCCATAACCGAAGGCCGAGACGGCGGCCCGCCGCGGCTGCGCAGCCCCGGCTCCGGTCGCGGGCCCATCCGCAGACGCGGAGCCGGCCGCGGGCTCGGAGCCGGCTGCGGGCTCGGAGCCGGCCGCGGGCTCGGGGCTGGTCGCGGACGCGAGGCCGGGCGTGGATGCGGAGGCGGCAGTCGGCTCGCGCCCGATCGCGGGCTCAGGCCCCGTAGCGCGCTCGCGCCCCGTCGCGGGCTCGGGCTCCGTCGCGGGGTCGGGCCAGGCCGTGGGCTCGGTGGTGACGCGCAGGCCGAGGGCCGGCCAGTCGATGGCCGGGTTGGGGGTGTCGAGGCGGCTGGGCGGGATCTCGCCGTGGTGCACCGCCAGGACGGCCTTGATGAGGCCGGCGATGCCGGCGGCGCCCTCCAGGTGGCCGATGTTGGACTTGGCCGAGCCGATCAGGCACGGCCGCTCCGCCGGCCGGCCCGAACCGTAGACGGCGCCGAGGGCGGCGGCCTCCAGGGGGTCGCCGACGGCGGTGCCGGTGCCGTGCGCCTCGACGTACCCGATGGAGTGGGCGTCGACGCCGGCCTGGCGCAGCGCGCGGCGCATGACGTGCTCCTGCGCCTGCCCGCACGGCGCCATGATGCCGGCGGTGTGGCCGTCCTGGTTGACGGCGCTGCCGAGGATGGTGGCGAGCACCGGGTCGCCGTCGCGCTGGGCGTCGCGCAGCCGTTTGAGCACGATGACCGCGGCGCCCTCGCCGCGCCCGTAGCCGTCGGCGGCGGCGTCGAACGACTTGCTGCGCCCGTCGGGCGCGAGCGTGCCGGCGGCGTCCAGGGTCAGGGTCTCGCCGGGCGACAGGATGAGGTTGACGCCGCCCGCCAGCGCGAGGTCGGTCTCCCCCGCGCGCAGCGCCTGCACGGCCAGGTGCACGGCGACGAGGGAGGCGGAGCAGGCGGTGTCGACGGCCATGCTGGGGCCGCGCAGGTCCAGCGCGTAGGAGACCCGGTTGGCGACCGCGCACGTGGCGGCGCCGATCCCGGTCCACGCCTCGATGTCGGGCAGGTCCTCCAGGATGCGGTGCCCGTAGTCGCCGGTGCAGACGCCCACGTACACGCCGGCGTCGGTGCCGGCCAGCGCGCCGGCGGGGATCCCGGCGTGCTCCAGCGCCTCCCACGCGGTCTCCATGACCAGGCGCTGCTGCGGGTCCATCAGCTCGACCTCGCGCGGCGAGAGGCCGAAGAACTCGGCGTCGAAGCCGGCGACGTCGTCGAGGAAGTGGCCGCGCGGCACCGTGCGGCGCACCGCCGCCGCGTAGGAGGGGCCGCGGTCGGCGTAGGAGCGCCAGCGTTCGGCGGGCGCCGGCCCGCTCGTGTCCCGCCCTTCGGCCAGCAGGTTCCAGTACGCCTGCGCCGAGTTCGCGCCGCCGGGCAGCCGGCAGCCGATCCCGACGATGGCGATGGCTTCGGACGGTCGGTCCATCACGCGCCCCCTCCCCGCGACCACGCGGGCGACTCGAGTATTTCCACGACGGCGGCCGAGATGGTGACGCCGGGCCCGTAGGCGAACATCAGGAGGTGGTCGCCGGGCCGCAGCTCACCACCGCGGACGAGGTGCTCCAGGGCCAGCACCTGGTCGCTGGCCCCGCAGTGGCCGATGGTGCGGCCGAACTCCCAGGTCGAGCGGGCCGCCGGGATGCCCAGCCGGTGCTCGCAGATCTGCTCGGCGATCTCGCGGGAGGTGTTCATGCAGGTCAGGCGGGTCACGTCGGCCGCTTTGAGTCCTGCCTCGGACAGGGCGCGGTCGATCGCCTCGACCATCCGCTCGTCGAGCGTCACCAGCACCTTGGTGCCTTCGCCGCCGGCGACGGCGCGCTGCCGGAAGGTGTCGTTGTGGGCGGCGAAGTCCAGCTCGCGGCCTTCGGTGACGCCGGGCGGGAAGAGGGGCTCGGCGCACCGGTGCATCTCCTCGGCCTGCGACACCGACATCGTGCACACCGACGCCAGCCGGGCGAACCCGGGCTCGGTGTCGAGCACGAGGGCGCCGGCCGCGTCGCCGGCGATGGCTCCGGGCAGCATGCGCCAGCGGTCGGCCAGGGGCGTGCCGTAGTTGTCGGCGGCGACCAGCAGGGCCGCCTGCCGTTCGGGCCCGGCCCGCAGGTAGCTGGCGGCCAGCTCCAGGGCGGCGAACATGCCGTTGCAGCCCTGCTTGAGCTGGGTGGACAGGACGCCGTCGCCGACGAGGTGGCGCTGCACGTACGCCTGCGGCGGCCAGCCTTCCGGCCCCTGGTGCCAGGTCGAGGTGTAGAGGAGCAGGTCCAGCTCCGTCGGGGAGCGTCCGCTGCGGGCCACCGCCGTGCGGGACGCCCGCAGCGCCATCTCCGGCGCCGGCACGTCACCGGCGACGGCGACCGAGGCGATCCCGTGCAGCTCGGCCTCCTCGGCCGGGTACCAGCCGGCCGCCACCGCGTGCGCCACGTCCACGGTGCCGGGCAGGTACGAGCCGACGCCGCTGATGTACATGTCCGCCGTCTCCATGTCGCCTCCTGGCTCGCTGGAACAGGTTCAGTCCGGCCCCTTCGGTCCGGCGCCTTCAGTCCGGCGCCGTGCTGGCGTACTCGGGCGGGACGTCCAGGATCCGCAGGACGGCGCAGGCCAGGGTGGTGCCGGCGCCGAACCCGAGGAGCAGCACGTGGTCGCCGGGGGCCAGCGCGCCGGTGGCGAGCAGGTGGTGCAGGGCGACGAACTGGTCGCCGACGCCGAGGTGGCCGACGCGGGCGCCGTACTCCCAGGTGGTGTCGGCCAGGGTGAGCCCGAACCAGTTGGCGCCGCGGTGCTCGACGTCGTCGCGGCGTACGTGCGGGAAGGCGACCTTGGCCACGTCGTCGAGGGTGATGTCCGCCTCTTTGAGGGTGCGGTCGGCCAGCTCGATCATCGTCGTCTGGATGGCGAGCATGACGCGGGCGCCGTCGCCGTCGAGCAGGCGCTTGCGGAACTCGCGGTTGCGGGCGGCGAAGTCGAGGGGGCGGCCGACGGTCGCGTCCGGCGGCCACATGGGCACGCCGCCGTCGTTGACGGCCTCGGCCTCCGGCAGCACGATCACGTTGACGGAGCACAGCTCCGCGAGGCCGGTGCCGGTGGTTTCGGCGGTGAGGAGCAGCGCGCAGCCGGCGTCGCCCATCACGGTGCCCTCGATCATCCGCCACCTGTCGACGAGCGGGGTGCCGTGGTTGTCGGCGCCGACGAGCAGCGCGGAGCCGCCCGGCCGCAGGTAGCCGGCGGCGAGCTGGAGGGCGTTGAACAGGCCGCAGCAGCCCTGCCGCAGCTCGACGGCCGGGACGTGGCCGCCGGTGAGATGCTGCTGCAGGTAGTACTGCGGCGCCCAGCCCTCGGGGCCCTGGTGCCAGACGTCGCAGTACAGCAGCAGGTCGAGGTCGCGCGGCGACAGCCCGCCCGAGCGGTCGAACGCCTGCCGGGCGGCGCGCAGGCCCAGCTCGGGTGCCGGCACGTCGCCGGCCACGGCCGCGCCCATCAGGCCGAACCGCTCCACCTCGTCCGCCGGGTAGCGGCCCTGCGCGACGGCCGTCTCGATGGTGACGACCGGCGGCAGGTGGACGCCGATGCTGCGCAGGTACGTGCCGGAGGTGCGCATTCAGTCCTTCCCCGAGGCCACGGGGTCGCCCGACCCGTCGCGCAGCAGCAGCATCGGGTCGCTCAGCTCGTACAGGCCGCACATCGGCGGGCAGGCCTCGTAGCCGAGCAGCCGCTGGATGTCCTCGGGGTAGCCGCGCACCACGTCCAGGGGTATGGACAGGTACTGGTTCTCCTCCTGGCGGAGGTTGCCGAGGTCGTAGGCGTACGACAGGCCGGTGCGGGGCGCGTCGGAGCGGTTGGCGCCGGCGCCGTGGTAGGTGCTGCCGAGCCACAGCAGCGCGGAGCCGGGCCGCATCTCGGCGGGCACCGCCTCGTCGTCGCGCGGCCCGCGCTCGTCGTCCCAGCGGTGGCTGCCGGGGACGACGCGGGTGGCGCCGTTGCGTTCGGTGAAGGCGCTGGCGGCCACCATGACCTGCATGCGGCTCTCCGGCCCGGGATGGGTGCGCAGGTGGGCGGTGTCGTCGCGGTGCAGGCCCTGTGGTCGCACGCCCGGCTGGATCTGGATCGCCCGCGAGATGCCGAGCTGGATCGTGGGGACGAACTCGATGCGTTGCTCGCCGAGCCAGGCGCGCACGGGCCGTTGCAGGAAGTGCCGGGCGCTGCCGAGGAAGTGCGGCTGCCGCATGATCGCGACCGAGTGGGCGCTGCGGCGGACCAGGCCCGGCAGGATCCGGGTCTTCTCGCCGACGAGCCGGCCGTCGCCGTCGGCCTGGCTCTCCAGGGCCGGGCCCAGGTCCTCCCACAGGCCGTTCAGCGTGTCGGCGTCGACGAAGTCCTCGATGATCACCGCTCCGGCGGCCTCGATCGCCTCGATCGCCGCGTCGATCGGGGCCGAGGCGGGCAGGGTGGTCAGCTTGGCATCGGTCATCCCGGCCTCCAGGAAAGGCTGTGTCTGGTGATGGGGGTCACGCGGCGCGGGCGGGCGGGCCGAACCAGCGCGCCAGGGCGTCGGTCAGGGACGCCGCGCCGGCGGGCGTGCTCCAGGCGACGAAGCCGTCCGGGCGGATGAGCAGCGCGTCCGCCGGGGCGTCGGCGCAGCCGGCGCTCACCACGTCCACGCGGCCGGACCAGGGCTCGGCGACGGCGCGCAGGCCGGGGTCGTCGGCGAGGTCGAGCAGCAGCGGGCGCCCGGTGCGTTGCAGCTCGGCGAGCCGTACCGGGCCGTCGGCGGTCTTCAGCCGCAGGTCGGGGCAGTAGCGGCCGACCAGCGGGCCGGTCAGCGACGGGTCGCCCATGTCGTATTCGATGTGCAGGTCGTCGACCACGGCGGTCAGGCGGCGGTTCGTGTGCTCGTCCATCAGCAGGTGGGTGAACAGCCGGCGCAGCGCGTCCACGTGCGGGCCGGGGCGCATCAGCGCGATGGAGGCGCGCTGGATCTCCAGCGTCTGCGCGCCGACCGGGTGCCGCTCGGAGGTGTAGGTGTCGAGCAGGCTCTCCTCGCACTGGCCGCGCGCGACGGCGGCCAGCTTCCAGCCGAGGTTGACGGCGTCGCCCAGGCCGAGCCGCAGGCCGGGGCCGCTCCACTGCGACTGCACGTGGGCCGCGTCGCCGGCCAGCAGGACCCGCCCGCTGCGGTACGTCTCGGCCTGGCGCTCGTTGTCGGTGAACCGGTTGATCTTGTGGATCTTGGTGACCGTCACGTCGGTGCCGCTGAGCCGGCGCAGCGCCGCTTGGAACTCCTCCCGGGTGATCGGCGCGTCCCGGCTGGCCGGCGGGCCGATGAACTCCAGGGTGATGAACCGGGGCGGCCCCTCCTCGTACACCAGGAGCCCGTTGTCCTTGCGGAACCAGCCGGGCAGGTGGAAGCCGGGGTCGTCGATCTCGGCGAAGGCGCGGTAGCCGGTCGTGATGCCGTCGGTGCCGGGGAAGGCGATGCCGGCCAGCTTGCGGATCGTGCTGCGGCCGCCGTCGCAGCCGGCCAGCCAGCCGGCCGTCATCCGGTACGGCCCGTCGGGGCCGTCCACGTCCAGGTGCACCGCGTCGGCGTCCTGGGTGAAGCCGGTGACCGTGTGGCCGCGCCGTACCTCGACGCCGAGCTGCGCGGCCCGCCGGGCGAGGTCCTGCTCCAGTACCTGCTGGGGCACGAGCAGGTCGGGGGATTCCGGGCGGAGCACGAACATCGTGGCGAAGTGCCGCGCGCCCGGGAACGCCTTGGGTTGCAGGCTGTCGGGACGCCGCTCCCCGAGGGCGATGCGGGCCCGCTCCTCGTCCGTCGGCCGGGCGGGGGCGCCGTCGACGCCGATCATGAGGCCGCGGCGGTCGAGAATGTCGATGGCCCGGCCGGTGATGCCTTCGGCCTTGGGGTGGTGCTCGATGTCCGGCAGCCGTTCGAGCACAACCACCGGCACGTCGTGCAGGGCCACCTCGCACGCGAGCATGAGCCCGATCGGACCGCCACCGACTACCGCGACCTGTGCCATTCATACCTCTGCTGGGGGCGTGAGCCTGCTGGAGGAATCGCTGGAGCGCCGACCGCGGGCCGGCGGTGCCGATGCTAAATCGGGTGGGTCAAAAATTACTAGTGGTGGTATTTACCTGATTTGTCATGCATAATCCCCTTCGTTTGTGATCAACGGCGCGCAGGTGGGAGGCCACCCATGAGCGACGGCCAGCCATCGACAACCGACCCGCCCTTGGAAACCGACCGGATCACCCCCTTCGACCCGCCCGCCGGGCTGCGGCGCCGGGCCGCGCTCAGCAGGCTGGCCTACCCGGACGGGCACCGCGGATGGGTGGCCACCGGCTACGCCGTCACCCGCGCGATCCTGGCGGACCCGCGCTTCAGCACCCGGCGCGAGCTGCTGCACCAGCCGGTCGGCGGCGAGCGTGCCGTCGAGCCTCTGGAGCCCGCCGAGCCCGGCATCTTCCCGCACATGGACCCGCCGGAGCACACGCGGTTCCGCCGCCTGCTGAGCCACCATTTCGGGCCGCGCCGCGTCACCGAGCTGATCCCGGCGATCGAGCGGTACACGGCACAGGCGCTCGACGCCATGGCGGCCCGCACCGGGCCGGTCGACCTCGTCACCGCGTTCGCCATGCCGGTCCCGGCGCTCGTCATCTGCGAGCTGCTGGGCGTCCCGGCGGACGGACGGGGCCGGATCCAGGCCGCCACCGCCGTCATGAACGACCTCGACTCCCGCCCGGAGCAGGTGTTCGAGGCCGTCACGACCATCACGGCGACGGTCCGGGACGTCCTCGCGGACCCGCCGGAGGGCGGGCTGCTGGCGCACGCCGCCGCGACCGGCGACCTGACCGGCGAGGAGCTCACGAACCTCGGCATGGTGCTGCTGGCCACCGGCCACCTGCCCACGTCGAGCATGCTCGCGCTCGGGGCGTTCGTGCTGCTGACCGACCCCGCCCAGCGGGCCCTGCTGCCCGCGCACCCGCACGAGGCGGTCGAGGAGCTGCTGCGCTACCTGTCGATCCTCCAGTTCGACGTACGGCGCACCGCTCTGGTGGACGTCGAGCTGGACGGCCACGTCATCGCGGCCGGCGAGACCGTGGTGCTGTCGCTGCCGGTGGCCAACCGGGATCCCGGCCGCTTCCCCGACCCCGACCGCCTGGACGTCACCCGCTCCGCGACCGGCCACCTGGCCTTCGGGCACGGCGTCCACCACTGCCTGGGGCAGCACCTGGCCCGGGCGGAGCTGCGGATCGGCCTGACCGCGCTGTTCGAGCGCTTCCCCGACCTGCGTCTGGCCGTTCCGGCAGCCGAGGTGCCCACCCGCGACCGCATGGCGGTGTACGGGGTGGACCGGCTGCCGGTCACCTGGGGCCCCGGCCCCGCCGATCAGCCGAGAGAGGTTCCCGATCATGCGATACAGGACACTGGGTGACTCGGACCTGCGCACGTCGGTCGTCGGGCTGGGCTGCAACCGCGTCGGCGCGGGCGTCGACCTGGCCCGCACCAGGGCGATGGTGGACGCGGCGATCGACGCCGGCATCACGCTCATCGACACCGCCGAGTCGTACGGCGAGCCCGCCGGCGCCTCCGAGGAGCTGCTCGGCCAGGCGCTGGCCGGCCGCCGCGACCGGGTGCTGCTGGCCACCAAGTTCGGCGGCCCGGTCAGGGACGCGGCGGGCAGCCGGGCCGGCGTCCGGCAGGCGGTGGAGGGGTCGCTGCGGCGGCTGCGCACCGACCACCTCGACCTGTACCAGTACCACGTGCCGGACGGCGTCACCCCGATCGAGGAGACGCTGTCCGCCCTGACCGAGCTGGTCCGCGAGGGCAAGGTGCGCTACGTCGGCAGCTCGAACGTCTCCGGGGAGCAGATCGGGGAGGCCGCGCAGGCGGCCAGGGCGGGCGGCCTCGTGCCGTTCGTCTCGACGCAGACCCACTGGTCGCTGCTGGAGCGGGACGCCGAGCGCGAGGTGGTGCCGGCGGCCCTGCGGCACGGCGTCGGCGTCCTGCCCTACTTCCCGCTGGCGCACGGGCTGCTGACCGGCAAGGCGCGGCGCGGGCAGGAGCCGCCCGCCGGGTCGCGGATCGCGCGGCTGCCCCACCTCCGCACGCCGGAGCGGCTGGACCGGGTGGAGGCGCTGGCGACGTGGGCGGCCGAGCACGGCCGTTCCCTGCTGGAGGTGGCCATCGGCGCGCTGGCCGCGCTGCCGGGCTGCGGGTCGGTGATCGCCGGCGCGACCGGCCCGGAGCAGGTGCTCGCCAACGCGGCCGCCGGCGACTGGGAGCCGACCGCCGAGGAGCTGGCGCAGATCACCGCCCTGGTGCCGCCCGGCTGAGCGAGCGCCGCCAGTCGTTCAGGAACGGCCATTTCACGTCGAGCCGTACCAGCTCGATGACGCGGCGGTCGTCGAAGATGACGCGCTCGTTGCCCTTGTAGTAGCTGAACTTCGGCGCGTTCTTCTCGAACTCCAGCGAGATGTCGTCCACGTCGGCGCGGAACCGCGCGGGCAGGAAGGCCGAGCCGTACAGCGGCAGGGACGGGATCTCGAAGTCCTTGGCGAACAGCGGCGTGGCGGACCCGCCGCGCACCCCGAGGTGCTGGATCTGCGCGGAGCCGCCGACGTTGACGTCGGTCAGGCCGTCGTACGGCAGCGGGAGCCGGAAGGGGCCGCTGACGAGGCCGCCGTCCTCGAAGGTGATCGCCTGGGTGCCCTTCGTCCAGGTGTGCCGCCAGCGGAAGCCGGGGCCGCTGAAGGCGATCGCGGCCGTGTCGACGTCACGGGTGAACCGCTTCGGCAGGAACGGCCACTTCTTCCTGATGGGCGCGGGCCCTTCGACGAGGCCGCGGTCGGTGAAGATGGCGTACTGGTCGCCGATCAGCGCCATGTGCTTCCACGCCTTGCGCTCGTTCACCGTCGTGACCGCGTCGAAGGACCGCAGCGCCGCCGCGGCCGGTCCCGGCTCGCCCGCCCGCCCGGCGGCGGTCGCGGAGGCGGGCGCGACCGCCGCGCCGAGCGCGATCACGGCGACCACCAGCCACCAGAGGTTTGTACGTTTCGTGCGCATGCTCCGCTCCGTTCACCTGTTGCTCGAAGGTCACGAACGGTTCGCACACGGGACGGCGGCGGATGAACGGCGGCGGGTGAACGGCCGTGGATGAACGGCGGTGGATGAACGGCGGGGCGGGACCGGCTACCGGCCCGGCTCCCTGGCGGCGCCCAACGGGTCGCCGGCTGACTTGTCGAGCGCGGCCAGGGTCACGACGTACCCGATGAACTCCAGCTCCCCGTCGTTCTTCTCCCACCCGTCGGCGCTGGTGCGCGGGGAGAGCACGCCTCCGACCGGGTGCCGGGCGTCGCCGCCGGGCAGGGGCTCCATCCGGGCGTGGGCCGCCGAGATGTGCGTGACCTCCGCCTCGATGCTCAGCTGGTCGGGGGACGGGTCGCTGTGGTGCTCCTCGCTCCACTCGATCGTGGCGGCGGTCTTCTCCCCCAGGGCGTTGGCCAGCCAGTCGCGGTCGGCCGGGACGAGGGTCCAGGAGACCGTGGCGCCGACGCGGAAGGGCTCGCCGCAGCATTGCAGCTGCCAGTCGTCCACCCAGACGTTCCATCTCACCCCGCCGGTCTTGCCCATCCCACGAACGCTCCAACCGCGACCCCGCCCACCCGGCCGCATGGGAACGAGCCGTCCACGAACGGCCTAGGAGCCGCCCAAGGCCGGGCCGGCCCGCAGGAAGGCGCCGATACGCTGCGCGCACGCGTACGGATCGAGCGCATCAGGGGGCAGGACATGCGCAAGAAGGTTGGGCGGGGCCGCAGACGAGTGTCCGCGAAGACCCTGCTACTGGCAGGCGCGGCCGTCGCCGCCGTGGCGACCGCGCTGGTCGTGGGAAGCGGGGGCGGACCGGGCCCGTCCACCGCCGGCCGGAACGCCTCGCCGCAGGGCACGGCCGCCGCTCAGCAGGAGGACGCGCCGGCCGCCGCCCAGCTGTGGGGCAAACCGGACACCGCAGCAGCGTCGTCCTCACTCGGCACGGCGGCCCTTCCCGGCGGCAAGACCGCAGGACAGAGCAGCGGCGCGACCCGGGTGGGCGCGGACGCCGGCGTCGTCGAGCCGCGCACCCACCGCGAACCCGCCCGGCCCCGCCCCGCACCCGGCACCGCCCCGCCGCTGCCCCCGCCACTGGGAACGTGAGCGACATTGCGAAGGAGCGGCACCGTCCCCGAGGCCCGAAACACCGGCCGGACACTCCTTCCTCCCACACGCCCGCATCGCCGCCCGGCCGCCAGCAGGGCACGTCGCTGCTCGGCATGCAGTGCGACCAGATGTTCCCGCCGTCCCGGCAGGAGTTCCGGGTCCGCAACGTCGCCTGCCACCGCCTCCTGGGCTGATCTCGCGAGGACGGGCGGGGTCAGGGCCGGTGCCGGGGCGGCGGCGGGCTCTGGGGAGGGGCAGCGGGGCCGTCCCTTCGACGACGGTGTTGCGGATGGTGCCGATGCCCTCGACGGTGAGCTCCACCACGTCCCCCGGCCGCAGCGGCGGCGGGTCCTGCTCGCCGTGCAGGCCCCACAGCTCGGCCAGGCAACCGCCGTTGCCGCAGGTGCCGGAGGCGAGCACGTCTCCGGGGCGGACGCGGGTGCCGCGCGAGGCGTAGGCGACCAGCTCCTCGAACGTCCAGCTCATGTTGGACAGCAGGTCGCGGCCGAGCTCCGTGCCGTTGACGCGCGCCGACAGGGCCAGGCGCAGGAAGCCGTCGGCGTCCCGGTACGGCTCCAGTTCGTCGGCCGTCACCAGCCACGGGCCGAGGGTGGTGGCGGTGTCCTTGCCCTTGGCGGGGCCGAGGCCGACCCGCATCTCGCGGGACTGCAGGTCGCGGGCGGACCAGTCGTTGAAGATGGTGTAGCCGAGTATGTGGTCGCGGGCCTGCTCCGGGGTGAGGTCGGCGCCCTCCTTACCGATGACGGCGGCGACCTCCAGCTCGAAGTCGAAGGTGTGGCAGCCGGGCGGGATCGGCACGTCGTCGTGGGCGCCGATCATGGCGTGCGGGTTGGTGAAGTAGAAGGCGGGGGCGTCGTACCAGGCGTCGGGGACGCCGCCGCGGCCCTCCACGCTCCTGCGCACCCCTTCAACGTGCTCCTCGAAGGCGACGAAGTCCCGCACGGAGGCCGGCTGGACCGCGGGGAGGAGCCGCACCTCCGCCAGCGGGATCGGCTCGCCGGTGCGCACGTCGCCGGGGATGCCGAGCGGACCGGCGTTCTCGGGCAGGGGCCGCACCACCCCGTCCTCGACGAGGCCGGAGCGGGTGCGGCCGTCGTGGGTGTAGGTCACGATCTTCATCAGACGGGCCCCATCAGACCGGCGGGGCGACGAACACGCCGCGGTCGACGTCGTTGAACGACTCCTTGGCGATCAGCTCGTTCATGGGGTTGGCGGTGCCCCACTGGTCGGTGACCTCGGGCTGGGAGAAGTCGTGGACGTGGGGGTGCCAGGTGTCCTCGTCGAGCTCCTCCAGCTCGGTGGTGTATTCGACGGTGTTGCCGTGCGGGTCCAGGAAGTAGGAGAACGTGTTGTCGCCGGCGAGGTGGCGGCCGGGTCCCCAGATCATGCGGACGCCGGCGCGCAGCAGCCGGCCGGTGCCGTACATGTACTCGTCGAGGCCGCGCAGCTCGAAGCTGATGTGGTGCAGGGAGGTGTGCGGGCCGCGGGCGATGGCCATGCTGTGGTGCTGCGGGTTGCAGCGCATGAAGTGCATGACCTGGCCCATGCGGGGGTGGGCGAGGGTGTCGGACAGGGCGAAGCCGAGGTGGGTCTCGTACCAGGTGCGGGTGGCGTCGATGTCGGGCGCGTTGAGCACGACGTGCGACAGCCGCACGGGACGGACTCCTTGGCCTCCAGCTTGCGGTGCTTGCGGACGGCGACGTCGGCGGAGACCTCGACGGTGCGGCCGTCGAGGTCGAAGAAGCGGAAGCCGTACCCGCCGCCGGGCGTGTCGAGCTTGCCCGGCTCGGAGATCAGCCGGACGTCGGCGGCGCGCAGCCGCTCGGCCAGGGCGTCCACGTCGCTCTCCGAGGCGGCGCCGAAGGAGATCAGGTCGAGCCGCTTCTCGGCCGCCTTGCGCAGCCGGACGACGTACTGCTCGGGTGAGCCCTCGGCGGCCAGGAAGCTGATGCCGCTGTCGCTCGCGACCTCGGTCAGGCCCCAGACGCCGGCGTAGAAGTCGCGTTGCTTGTCGTAGTCGGGCACGGCCAGGTCCACGTGCCGCAGGTGGGTGATGAGTCTCATGAGGGATCCTTCAGGTCGAACAGCCGGACGGCATTGCCGCCCCGGATGGAGGTGTCCGCGAGCCCGGCCGCGCGCAGGGCGGCGAGCGGGTCGGGGTCACCCATGTCGAAGGGGAAGTCGGAGCCGAGCAGCACCCGCTCGGGCCCGGCGACGCGGACCAGCTCGCGCAGGGCGGCCGGGTCGTGGGTGAGGGAGTCGAAGTGCAGCTCGCGCAGGTAACTGCTCGGCTCGCGGGCGCAGGTGCGGGCGTCGGGCCGCACCCGCCAGCCGTGGTCGGCCCGTCCGAGGTGGTACGGCAGGTAGCCGCCGCCGTGCGCGGCCAGCAGCCGCAGCCCCGGATGCCGGTCGAGGACGCCCGCGAAGATCAGGTGGGACAGCGCGACCGCGTTCTCGACGGGCTGGCCGACGAGGTTGGACAGGTAGAAGCGGTCGAGGCGCTCGTCGAGCGTGCAGCCGAACGGGTGCAGGAAGATGACCGCGCCGGTCGCGGCGGCGTGCGCCCAGAACGGCTCGTAGGCGGGGTCGGACAGCTCGCGGCCGGGGGCGTGCGAGGAGATCTCCACGCCTTTCAGCCCGAGGGCGAGCGCGTCGTCGAGGGCGCCGGGCAGCAGCGAGGGGTGCTGGAGCGGGGCCAGGCCCAGGCCGTACAGCCGGTCGGGCGCCTGGGCGACGTGCGCGGCGACGCCCTCGGCGGCCAGGCGGCACACGTCCGCGGCGAGTTCCGGGCCGGCCCAGTAGTGGTAGTGGGAGGGGGACGGGCTGACGATCTGCACGTCCACCCCGGCCTCGTCCATCGCCGCCAGCCGGTCGGCGGCCCGGGTGAGCAGGCCGATCCGCGCGCCGATCATCGCGCCGGACACGGCGAGCGCGTCGGGGCCGTTGCGGCGGGCGTCCAGCTCCCGGTGGGCCGCGAGCCCCGGCTGCCCGGCCACCGCCTGCTCGATCTCGGGCAGCAGGACGTGCGCGTGCACATCAACGGTGATCATGGGCGCTCGCTCACCATCGCGGCGATCCGGCCCATCAGCCCGGGAAGGTCGGCGTCGCGCACCCCGTCGAGCTGCCACCGGGCGAGCTGCACCGACGCCTCCACGACGGCCTTGACCCGGTCGTGGCGGCGGTCCATGAACGTCTCGAACAGGTCCTGGTCGAGGCGGTCGGCGGCGAGCAGCAGCTCGGCCAGGACGGCGGCGTCCTCCAGGCACTGGGCGGCGCCCTGCGCGAGGGTGGGCGGGCAGGCGTGCGCGGCGTCGCCGATCAGGACGGCGTTGCCGCGGTTCCACGGCCGCTCCACCAGCAGCGACTCGAACCAGGTGTAGTTGATCCGGGCCGGGTCGGTGATGTCGGCGCGGATCTCGTCCCAGGCGCCGCCGTAGCCTTCGGCCAGCGCGCGCATGTGGGCGGCCTTGTCGCCGACGGCCTCGCGCGGGCGGGCCTTCTCGACGAGGTAGGCGTACATGGTGTCGGCGCCGGTCGGGCAGTAGCCGGCGATGAAGCAGGGGCCGCCGTAGATCAGGTCGGTGCGTTCGACGTCCTTGGGGCGGCGGGTGTGGACGCGCCAGATGCCCATGCCGACCGGCTTGGGCGCGGCCTCGACGCCGATCAGGCGGCGGACGTGCGAGCGGATGCCGTCGGCGCCCACCACCAGGTCGAAATCTGCGGTGGTGCCGTCGGAGAAGGTGACCGCGCCGCTGCCGGACACGGCGTCCACCGTCAGGCCGTAGCGGACGCGCGCTCCGGCGTCGCGCACGGCGGCGGCCAGGATCGCGGCCAGCTCGGGGCGGTTCATGCCGACGGTGGCGGGCAGGTCGGGGCCGCCGGTGCGGGCGTCGGGGATCTCGGCGAGCAGGCTCCCGTCGGGCGCGCGCAGCCCGAGCGTGCCGAACGCGAACCCGGCGGAGCTGACCTGCTCCCACACGCCGAGGTCGCGCAGCACCCGCAGCGCGTTGCCCTGGAGCGTGATGCCGGAGCCGAGGGTGGTGGGGGCGGGCTCGATCTCGGCGACGGTCACGGTGACGCCGGCGCGGGCGAGCAGGATCGCCAGGGCGGAGCCGGCGGTGCCGGCGCCGACGATCAGGACGTTCCCGACTGCTGTCATGGGGGGCTCACTTGATGGCGAGGGGGTTGACGGGGGATCCGACCGCGCCGGTGACCGGCAGCGGAGCGGCGGTGAGGAAGAACTCGTACACGCCGTCGGCTGCGCAGTCGGCGGCCAGGGCGTCCAGGTCCCACATCTCGCCGACGAGCAGGCCGAGGTGCGGGATGACGACCTGGTGCAGGGGCTGGAACGCGTTGTCGAACTCGTTGGGGCGCACCTCGAAGCCCCACGTGTCGGTGGCGATGGCGGCGAGCTCGGTGCGGTGCAGCCAGCCGGCCGTCCAGAACGACAGGCCGGGCGAGGGGCCGCCGGCGTAGTCGCCCCAGCCGTCCCGCTTGGCCCTGGCCAGCCGGCCGGTGCGCACGCACACGAGGTCACCGCGGCGGACCTCGACGCCGTGCGCCTCGGCGGTGGCGGTCAGGTGCTCCTCGGTGATGGCGAAGCCGTCGGGCAGTTCCCCGTACACCGCCGCCACGTCCAGCAGCACGCCGCGGCCCGCCACCGGGGCGGCCAGGTGCTCGATGCCGGTCACCCGGTCGCCCTCGCTGGTGACGACCCGGTCCGCGGGCCGGCCGTTCCAGGCGCGGCCGTGGTCGAAGATGTGGCCGAGACCGTCCCACTGGGTGGAGCACTGCAGCGGCATCGCGATCACGTCGTCCGCGCCGCCGAACCCGTGCGGGAAGCCCTGGTTCCCGTGCACGGCGTCCAGGCCGGTGTCGGTCATGGTGTGCACCGGGTTGGTACGGCGCCGCCAGCCCTTCTGCGGGCCGTCGGTGTCGAACCTCTGGGAGAGCGAGAACGACGCGCCGCGCCGGACCAGGCGGGCGGCGGCGGCTCTGGTGGCCTCGTCGATGAAGTTCACGGTGCCGAGGACGTCGTCCTCGCCCCAGCGGCCCCAGTTGGAGTACTTCGCCGCGGCTTCGGCGATGGCCTGCTCAGCGTTCATCGCGGCACCGGTTCCGCTGCGTGCCGAGCCCGGTGATCGTGCCCTCCATGACGTCGCCGTCGCGCAGCAGCCGCCCGTGGTGCAGGCCGTTGCCGGCCGGGCTGCCGGTCAGGACGAGGTCGCCGGGCAGCAGCTCGACGGTCTGCGACACGTACGACACCAGCCGGGCCACCCCGAAGATCATGTCCTTGGTGGACTCGTCCTGCATGACCTCGCCGTTCAGCTTGAGCGTAACCCGCAGCTCGCCGGGGTCGAGGAAGGCGGCCGGCACCAGGTACGGGCCGAGCGGCGTGAACGTCGGCGCGTTCTTGGCGCGCAGCCAGTCGGTGCCGATCTCCGGCATGTCCCGCCGGAAGACCACCTCGCGCGCGGTGACGTCGTTGGCGATGGTGTAGGCGGCGACATGTTCAAGTGCTTTATCGGGATTTATCCGGAACGCCGGGCGGCCGATCACCGCCGCCAGCTCCAGCTCCCAGTCCGGCTTCGTGCACCACGACGGGATCACCACGTCGTCGTACGGGCCGGTGACCGACGACGGCAGCCCGATGAACACGTACGGCTGGTCCTCGGCCGCCCGCCGGTCCATCATCGCCGCCACCTCGGCCCGCACCTGCTCGGCCGGTCGGCCGCCGGCGGGCTCGTGCGCCACGGCCAGGTCGATGACGTGGGTGCGGTAGTTGGCGCCGGACTGGAAGATCTGCCGGGGCTCGACGGGCGCGTGCACCCGCAGCTCCGCCACCGGCCGCCACTCCCCCGCCGGCGCGGCGGCGGCCTCGCGCAGCAGCGGCAGGACGTCGTCCCAGCGCTCCAGCAGCGCCCGCGTCGTGGGCGCGTGGGCGCTCAGGTCGAGGACCCGGCCGCCGGCGACGAGGCCGGGGAAGGCGGGGCCGGCGCCGGACGAGAACGTGCCGAGCGCGAACGGGCCGGCGAGGGACGGGGATGTTTCCACGAGGTTTCCTCCGAATGCGTCGCCCCTAACCTTGAAGCATCCGAAAGGATCTGGGAAATCGATTCTCTGGATCGCTACCATCCATCGCATGGATGCCGCATGAACCTCGCCAGCCTCGACCTCAACCTGCTCGTCGCCCTACGCGCGCTGCTGGAGGAGCGCAACGTCACCAGGGCGGGCCTGCGCGTCGGCCTGAGCCAGCCCGCGATGAGCGCCGCCCTGGCCCGGCTCCGCCACCACTTCTCCGACCAGCTCCTCGTGCGGCAGGGCAGCCGCTACGAGCTGACGCCGCTCGGCACCGCCCTGCTCGCCCCGGCCGCGACCGCCTCGGCGATGCTGGAGCGGCTGTTCGCCAGCCGCGCCGACTTCCATCCGGCCACCGAGCAGCACGAGTTCACCCTGCTGTCCTCCGACTACGGCATCGCCGTCTTCGGCGTCCGGCTGGCCCGCCTCCTGCACCGCGAGGCGCCGGGCGTGCGGCTGCACTTCCGGCACGTCACGCCCGAGATCGTCGAGCACGCCGGCACGGCGCTCAGCGGCGTCGACGGCATGCTCATGCCGCACGGCGTCGTCAGCGACCTGCCCGCCGTGGAGCTGTACCGCGACGAGTGGGTGTGCCTGGTCGCCGACGACCATCCGGAGGTGGGCGAGCGGCTGACCATGGACGACCTGGCCCGGCTGCCCTGGGTGATCTACCAGCGGCCGTTCGACGCGCCCGTCACCCGCCAGCTCACCATGCTCGGCCTCGACCCGTACGTGGACGTGACCGTGCAGAGCTTCCAGCTCCTGCCGGCGCTCGTGGCCGGCACCCGGCGGGTGGCGATGATCCAGCGCCGGCTGGCCGGCCTGCTGCGCGACCTCGCCCCGGTACGCGTGCTGCCCTGCCCGTTCGAGGCCGTCAGCCTGCGCGAGGCCCTGTGGTGGCACCCGGTGCACACCCACGACGCGGCCCACGTGTGGCTGCGCGAGACGGCCGCCCGCGTGGCCGCGGACCTGCTCTAGTCCAGCAGCTCGACGTATCCGTCGGTGCCGTGGACGCGGATCCGCTGCCCGTCCCTGATCCGCCGGGTGGCCCGCTCCACCCCGACGACGGCCGGCAGCCCGTACTCCCGCGCGATCACCGCCCCGTGCGTCATGAGCCCGCCGACCTCCGTCACCAGCCCGGCGACGGTGACGAACAGCGGGGTCCAGCTCGGGTCGGTGAAGGCGGTGACCAGGATGTCGCCGGCTTCGAGGTCGGCGCGCGCCATGTCGGTGACGACCCGGGCGCGGCCCTCGACGGTGCCGGCCGAGACCGGCAGGCCGGCCAGCGCGCCGGACGGGATGCCGGCCCGCCGGTGCAGGCCGTTGATGGCCTCGCCGTCGGAGGTGAGGACCCGGGGCGGGGTGAGCGCCTCGTACGAGCGGAACGCCGCCCGCCGCTCCCGGACGAGGCCGGGGTCGGCGGCGCCGGTGCGCGCGACCTCGTGCAGCTCGTCGAAGCGCAGGAAGAAGATGTCGTCCTCGGCGCTCAGGACGCCGTCGCGGACGAGCCGGCCGGCCTCGCGCAGCAACGCCTGCTTGTAGACGAAGTAGCGGGTGATCATGCTGTACTTCGGGTACTCGCGGTATCCGGCGAACGTGCGGACGCGGTCGATCATCCGCTTGGTCTCCTCCGCCTTGCTCTCCCCGTCGGGCAGGTCGCGCAGGCGCGCCAGCAGCTCCCGCTCCCGGCGCCGCGACTCCTGGAGCCCCTGCTCGAAGTGCCGCTTGCCGGCGCCCGGCTCGAAGTTCCTGACGTTGGCCAGGATGACGGGCACGAGCATGGCGGGGCGCTCGCTCCAGCGCGTCCGGGTGATGTCGATCTCGCCGGGGCAGCGCATGCCATACCGGTCGAGGAAGCCCCGGATGGCGTCGCGCGCCTGCGTGCCGCCGGGCAGCCCGGCCAGCTCGCCGAGGAAGCCGTCGCCGTCGCGGCCCTCGTCCGCGACCCGCTGCAGGAACGCCACCACCTCCGGGTGCGGGCGGACGGCGTCGGCCACGTCGAGCAGCGCCAGCCCCATCTCGGAGGTGACGTTGTGCGGGACGGACTGGGTGAGCGCGTCGGCCGCGTTCTTCTCGCCCAGCCACTCCTCCAGGTGCTCGTTGAGCCAGGAGGCCGCGTTCATCGACGCCATGATCACCGGGAGGCTGCGCGGGTCGCGCATGACCCGCTTCAGCTCCGTGAGGTCGTTCAGGATGAAGTCGAACAGGGCCGGCCCGGACACCCCCTGGATGTCGTGCCGCAGCCGGGCGACGGACTCCTCGTGCTGCCTGATCAGCTCGGTGACGATGGCCGGGTCCGTCTCGATCGGGGCGGGCGGGTCGAAGACGGGCGGCGTGCCGGCGCCCTCGGCGGG
Organism: [Actinomadura] parvosata subsp. kistnae; assembly: GCF_900323885.1. Taxonomy (GTDB): domain Bacteria; phylum Actinomycetota; class Actinomycetes; order Streptosporangiales; family Streptosporangiaceae; genus Nonomuraea; species Nonomuraea composti. The sequence goes on from NZ_OOHJ01000033.1 coordinate 28,868, forward strand.
GGAGGCGAGGGCGAGGTCGCCGCGGTCGAGCAGGGTCCGCAGCGCGTCGCCGACCAGCGGGTCGGACTTGCCGAGCATCCCGAAGATGCCCGCCCGGCCCGCCGGGGTGGCCAGCATGGGGGCCACGTCCACCCACAGCCGCCCGCCCGCCTCGTACATCGGGCGCGGGGTCGTGAGCTGCCACACCGACAGGCCCAGCGGCTTCATCGCGTCCGTCATCATCTGCTGGTGGCCGACGGAGACGAAGATGTGGTCGTCCTGGTCGGCGGTCTCCGGGACGGGGAACAGGGTGGTGATCGGCCGGCTCTGCACGATGAAGAAGTCGTCGCCCGCCAGGCACCATTCGATGTCCTGGGGGCGGCCGAAGTGCGCCTCGACGCGGCGGCCCAGCCGTACCAGGCGCACGGCCTGCTCGTCGGTCAGCACGCGCCGGGTGCGGCGCTCCGGCTCGACCGGCGCCTCCTGGGTGCCGCCCTCGGGGGACGCCTGGAACAGCCGCGTCTTGGTGGCGACCGTCGCGGTGAGCACCCGGTCGTCGCGCACCGTGTAGACGTCGGCGGGCACCAGGCCGGAGACCAGCGCCTCACCGAGCCCCCAGCCGGCCTCCACCGTGGCGACCTTCCTGTTCGAGGTCACGGGGTCGGCGGTGAACAGGATCCCGGCCGCATCCGGGAACACCATCCGCTGCACGACCACGGCCATCCGCACCTTGCGGTGGTCGAAGCCCTGCCGGCACCGGTACGTCACGGCCCGCTCGGTGAACAGCGAGGCCCAGCACCGGCGGACGTGCCGCAGGACCTCGGGCAGGCCCGCCACGTTCAGGTACGAGTCCTGCTGGCCGGCGAAGGACGCCGTCGGCAGGTCCTCGGCCGTCGCGCTGGAGCGCACCGCGTACGGGCCCTGCTCGCCGAGCCGGTCGAGCGCCTCCCCGATCGCCGCCGCCACCTCGCCCGGGATCTCGGTGCCCTCGACGAGGTCGCGGATGCCGGCGCTGAGGGTGCGGATCGTCGCGTGATCGTCGGGCTGCACGCCCGCCAGCAGGTCGAGCTGGGAGTCGATCGCGGGCACCTCGTCCATGAACCGCCGGAACGCGTCCGTCGTGACGCAGAAGCCGTCCGGCACGCGCAGGCCGTCGAGCCGCGACAGCTCACCCAGGTTCGCCCCCTTGCCGCCGACGTCCGCGACGTTCGCCGAGTCGATCCGCTCGAAACCCATCACGTAACCCAAGGCCGTTGCCCCCATCCTTCGTCGGGTCGGTTCGCAACGGGCAAGTATGAACCACTTTTTCGCGCCTCATGAGGCCGCCGGATCTGCTATACAGTGAAAGTGGCGGGGTGGTGTGCCCACGTGTCCGATCCGTGGCCCCCTCGCGTTCCTCCGGCCGTTGCGCTCGCGAAGCTGCGGCGCGCGGCTCCGCCCGCCCCAGCCGTGAAAGACGTCCTTGCCTGGGGTCTCCCCTCTCCGGCCAGGTGCTGGTGCGGACGGTTATGGCCCGGTTATGCGGGTCACTGAATGATCTTTTCGGGCGCCGTGCCCCACCTCATGGCCGACCACGAAGGATCATATGAACAAGCACGTCCTGCTCGCCGCCGTCGCCTCCCTGGGCATCAGCCTGACCTCAGGAGGCGTCGCCAGTGCTGCCGCTCCCCCGCCAACGATCACGTGGGCGCCGTGCCCCGAGGACACGACCGCCGAATGCGGGACGCTGAAGGTGCCCGTCGACTGGGACGCCCCCGGCGGCGCCACCATCGACCTGGCGGTGGCCCGGCGCAAGGCCGCCGGCCCGGCAGCCCGGGTCGGCTCCTTGGTCGTCAACCCCGGCGGGCCGGGCGCCTCGGGGGTCGACTTCGTGGTGCACGGCAGCGGCTACTTCAGCGCCGAGCTGCGCGGCCGTTTCGACGTCGTCGGGTTCGACCCGCGCGGCGTGGGACGCAGCCACCCGGTGGTCTGCTCGGCGGCGCTGGTGCGCGAACGTCCGCACCCGTTCATCGAGAACCAGACCGACATGGACGCCTGGGTGTCGTTCAACCAGCGGCTGCGGCAGGACTGCCGGGCGCGCACCGGGCCGCTGTACGACCACGTCAGCTCCCTCGACGTCGCCCGTGACGTGGACGCGCTCCGGGCGGCACTGGGCGAGGCCAAGCTCACCTACTACGGCGTCTCCCACGGCACCCTGATCGGCCAGGCGTACGCCGAGCGCTTCCCCGGCAAGGTCAGGGCGCTCGTGCTCGACTCCAACTTCGACCACAGCGTGGACACCGCCACCTACCTGAACACCACGGCCGCCCATGCGGCGGGGGCGTTCGACCAGTTCGTCCTGTGGTGTGAGGCGACGACGTCGTGCGCGCTGCACGGCCACGACATCCGGGCGTTCTGGAAGAGGCTGCTCGACCGGGCCGACCGCGGGGAGCTGCACGAGCCGGGCCTGCCGGATGTGCCCATGGGCGCCTACGAGCTGGTGAACACCGCGTTCGCCGGGCTCTACAACCCGAACTGGGCGGAACTCGCCCAGTTGCTGCAGGCCATCGACACCGGTGGCCCCGGCCCTGCGGCGAGCGCCCAGAAAGACGAGGAGGTGCCGGTCAGTACGCCGGTGTTCTGCCAGGACTTCCATCTGCCGGTCGCCGGCTACGCGCAGTACGCCTCGCTCCTGCGCCGGCAGGCGCCGCCGGCCAGGGACATGAGGTACAGCCCGCCCGCGCTCGGCCGGATCGCCGGTTGCCTGGGGCAGCCCACGCCCATCCCCAACCCGCAGCACCGGCTGCGGGTGGACGCCACCCCGCCCATCCTGCTGGCCTCCTCGCTCAACGACCCCGCCACCGGCTACCTGTGGACGCTCAGCACGGCCGAGCAGATCGGCGCCGAGGCCCGCGTGCTCACCTACGAGGGCTCGGGACACGGCGTGTACGGCCGGAGCGACTGCACCACCGGCGCGATCGACCGCTACCTGATCGCGCAGTCGATCCCCGCCCACGGGGTGCGCTGCCCGGAGGTGCGGCCCCCGCTCCTCGCCCCGAAGAGCGAGCTCGCGAACGGGACCTGAGACGTCACTTCAGGGTCTGGTGCCGGTGTTCGCGGATCTGGTCGTGGTGGTCGGCGACCCAGGTGATCAGGGACGTGACGATGTGGTGGAGGCTGCGGCCGAGCGGCGTGAGCGCGTACTCCACCCGCGGCGGCACCTCCGCGTAGGCCGTCCGGGTCACCAGGCCGTCCTGCTGGAGCTGGCGCACGGTCAGGGTGAGCATCCGCTGGGAGATGCCGGGGACGTCGCGCTGCAGGTCGGTGTAGCGCAGCGGCCCGGCCTCGAGCGCGGCGATCACCAGCATGCTCCACTTGTCCCCGACGCGGTCCAGGATCTGGCGGACGAAGCCCATCTGCTCGGCGGGGATGCCGGCGCACGGCCCTCGGCCGGCTGCGGCACCTGGCCCGGCTGTGACGTCCATGGCGCACATTCCCTTCCGGCACGCACATCGATGTGCCTTTTGTACGGCCATCCATACTGGTCCATCATGGCGTTACGCACAAACAGTAGGAATTGAGGTGCGGCCGTGGGAACAGGGCAGCGTCCTGGGCCGCCGGCACGCCGTCCATCGTGCCGTCGCCGGCAACGACGCGGCGATCCGCGTCCAGGACGGCTACGCGGTTCCCACCGCCCACACCTGATGCAGACCTGATCCACACGCCGGCCGGGCGTCCGCCCGCGGATGTCCCGGCGGCCACCACACGGAAGGGATCCCCCTGTGCCCACTCTCGCCATCGTCGGCGCCGGCCCCGGCATGGGCCTGGCCATCGCCCGCACCTTCGGCAGCCGCGGCTTCGACGTCGCGCTGATCGCCCGTACCAAGGAGAAGCTGGAAACGCTGGCCGGCCGGCTCGGCCAGGAAGGCATCACGGCCGCCGCCTTCCCCGCCGACCTCCTCGACCCCGCCTCACTGACCGATGCCCTGGACGCGGCCAAGGCCCGCTTCGGCGGCATCGACGTCCTGGAGTACTCGCCGGCCCCGCATTCCCCGGTGCCCGGCCTCACCATGGTCGCCCCCTCGGAGGTCACGATCGGCAATCTGCAACCGATGATCGAGTACGCCTTCTACGGCGCGGTCACGGCGGCCCAGGCGGTGCTGCCCGCGATGCGCGCGGCAGGCGCCGGAACCCTGCTGTTCACCAGCGGCGGCGGCTCCGTGGACCCGCTACCGATGTTCGGCAACGCCAACGCCGCCCAGGCGGCTCTGCGCAACTGGGTGATCAACCTGAACAAGGAGCTGGCCGGCAGCGGCGTGCACGCCGCACACGTGGCGATCAACGTCTGGATCGGCGGAGGCGGCCCGGAGGGCAGCCCGACGGCCACGCCCGAGCAGATCGCGCCCCTGTACTGGGACCTGCACGAGAACCGCGACCGCTCCGACGCCGTCTTCAACGCCTGACCGACCGGCGCGCCGGTCCCGCCGGTGATCACGACAGGGATCGACTCGTGCGGGCCGACGACCGGGGACGGGACGACGCGGCCGCCGGCCGCATCCTGACCGCGGCGATCACTGAGGGACGGCGGTCGGTTCGCGCATGTGACGTGGGCCCAGATCCTCCCTCTGCTGCAGGACGTTTGGGGCCAGGGCACGGACGTGGGACGGCATGTCCTCACCACGCTGCTGGCGGCGTTGGACAGCATCGGGTCGAACTGGTCCGACTGGCGGGCGCGGCAGATCGGCGTCAGGAGAGACGAGCCGCCGGCAGTCGAAGTGCGGGCGATGGCCCTGGCCGAGGAGACCGCGCAGGACGGACGACAGCGAGCGGTGGACCACCCGGGAGCGGACCTGGAGGAACTGCAACGTCTGCGTCTGGTCCTGCGACAGGCCATCTGCGCGAGTCCGGGGCAGACCGCTCTTCGCCACGTACGGCCTTGGCTGTGGAGCCTCACCACCAGCGGCGGTCACGCGCTCACGGCCTCCGGGCAAGACACAGGGTTCGAGCTGCGCCTCTCCCGGTACCAGAAGCCGGTGTGCTGACAACCGCGGGGCCGCGGCGGAACCTGACCCCAATCCGGCTCAGGCAAGCCGTTCGACGATGACACGGCTGATCCGCTGCAGTTCCTCGTCGTTGTCGATGCTCGCGAACCGTCCTCCGCGCCGGGCACGGACCAGCTCCGAACGGAGCCGCGGCAGGGCAGGTGCGGCGGCGGGACCCATCCGGTCCAGGCACGCCACCACATGGTTGGCCGTTGCCGGGTTCTGCTCCCATGCCTGCAGCAGGGTGTCCAGAACAGGTCGTGTCTCAGCCTCACCGCCGATCTCCCACAGCGCCGTCGCACCATGGACGCGGACCCATTCATAGGTGTCGGTCAACAGCTCCCGCAGGCGCGGCAGTGCGGCCGTAGCAGGTGGGCCGATCTCGCCGAGCACATCCGCTGCCAGCGTCTTCCAGAAGAAGACACTGCTGCCAAGCAGGTCATGGAGGAGCGGCAGCACCTCCTCCTGGTCGCCGCTGACCGCCCACAGCGCGCCCACCGCAGCGTGCCGCACGTGAGCGTCGGAGGCCGCGGTCAGTGACCGGATCCCCGAAAGTGCGGGCGCCGCCGCGGGGCCGAACGCCGCCAGCGCCTTCAGAGCCGAGCAGATGGTCGACTTCCGCTCGTGACGTACGGCCGCGAGGAGAGTGTCGTTGATCACGGCCAGCGCTGCCTGATCGCCGAGCCCGGTCAGCGCGGACAACACCGAACCGGCGCTCATCTCCAGCCGCTGCTGCGCATGGTCGATGCGGCGCAATTGGTCGCACAGCCGAGGCACCAGCTTCTGCGACGCCTCCCGCAGGGCACCGGCGACCTCGACCGCGCGCCAGTCGTCGACGCCGCCGTCCAGCCCCGCCAGCACACCGGGCACCGCACGCCCATCACCGATGCGGGCAAGGGCCCGGACCGCGCTCTGATAGGCCCGGCGCAGTTGCTGCTGCGGCGCGCTCCACGTATCCGGGCCGTACGCGGCGACGTACGCGGCCAGCGGCTCGCGGGCCGGCTCGGCGATCGGGTGGCAGCTCTCAAGGACGGCTGCCGCCTCGGCCGCGATCTCGTGCTCGCGCGTGCTGAGCTGTCCGGCGACCAGCGTGATGAGCCCGGTGTGGTCACCCCGCCAGGACGTCATGAGCTCCTTGCTCATCCGGATCGCGTCCAGACGGGAACCGGGATCAGGGCCGGCCAGTTGCTCCGTGAGCAACGCCGTACGCTCGGGCACCCGCGCCGCCAGCGCCTCGTGCAACGTGCGCAGCAGTTCCGTGGTCGGCGCGTGCACGCGCCCCAGCCGGTCAAGGTCTTCGAAGGCGGTGGCGACCTGCGGCGGCGCTCCGTCCGCTGGAGAGACTTGCCCGGTGGACTCCCGCCACACCGGATACGCTGCCGCGCCGAGCACCATCTGCCGCAACAAAGCGATCACCGCCGGGACGACGTCCTCGCCGATCTGTTCCGGAGCGCGGCGGGCCTGCTGCACCACGGCCGCCAGCCGGACTCCCGGATCCACCGTGACATCGGCAGCCAGCCCGGCCAACCCCGTCATCACCTCATCCGCCGACGCGGGCAGGCGCAGGGCCAGCGTCCCCATCGCCTCCACGATCAGCAGTCGCTCGACCATCCCCGGCTCTGCCGACAGCCGATCGCGAAGCACCACCCCGGCCCGTTCCGCGTCATCGAGGAACAGCCCCAGCCCCGGAATCGCCGCCCGGCACACATGCTGATCGGCATCTGCGGCGAAGGCGACGAACGCCTCCGCCCGCTCGCGCATCACCGCCGCGGCGCCGGCGAAGTCCACCAGGTCGGCGTACTCTTCTTCGCACTCCTCGACGGCCGCCCGCCCGATGCTGACCAAGAGCTCGACGATCGCGGCCCGCTCGGGAACGGTGGGATCACCCGCCAGCTCGAACAGAAACGGCAGACTCGCCGTCGTGCACGGGGCCACCACCCCCTGATGATGAACGGCACTGTAGAACCTGCTGAGAGCCTTGTGCCGCTCCTCCCGATCAGGAGAGCGCAAGGCCAGTAACAGCTCCGGAACCTCATCCGCCGGGCCGTAGGCATGCTCCATCGATGCCCAGTCGATGTCGTGAAGTCCCTCGAACATGCAAGCCATCATGCACGATTCCGCTCATACTGGATCAACGCGCTGAAGGCCCGGGTGACGCCCGCCCGGATGAGTCGCTGTTCTTCCTGAGCATCGTCACTGAGTTCCTGGACATCGGCCGATTGGTCCTCCGCATGCAGCCCCGGCGTGCAGCGTGTGCCGCTCGGGTGTCGGGCGCTACTCCGCGGGCTTCGGCCCGCATGGCACGGGTGAAGTCGTCGTCTTCCATGGCGGATCAGTCCTGAACACCGGCGACGGGACGCCCGGTCAGCACCAATGAGCACAGTGCGCAATTGTGAGGCGAGAGCGGAGCGCAACGCCAGGTAAGTGGGCATGTGTGCGCGGGCCGCGCCGATGAGCGCGTCGTCGCTGTCGGATCCCACGTGCCGCCCCAGAGGTCGGGTAGCTGATCCTTCCGGTCGTTGAACGCGTTGCGTAGGGCGGAGGGCGCGAGGCGGCATGTGCGATCTGGACGTGTTCTTCACCCCCGCGCAAGGCATGGCGATGCATCCGGATGGCGAACACCAAGCACTCAGCACCTCCGAGGTGTCCGCGGGCGGATGGACGGACCTCCGGACGCCGGCGATGCAGCCGATGGTCGACCGGTACCCCTGGCTGTACCTGCCTTTGGGGCGTGTGCGGGAACGACGGGGAGGGGGCCCGGCTGGTGTGCTGATCAGTGTCAGTCGAACGCCGACCAAAGGAACACCGACATGGCCGTCAACAGCCCCCCGATCACCGAGCAGGGCAGGAGCAGGACCGGGCTCCGGGGGTTCATTCAGCACCGGCCCCTGATCTCTTTCTTCGTCCTGGCCAATCTGATGAGCTGGGTCGCGTGGTTGCCGTACATCCTGTCGCAGAACGGCCTGGGAATTCTGAGCTTCCGCTTTCCTTCGCTGCTCGGCACCACGCAGTTTCTGGGCGTGCTGCCCGGCGCCTATCTCGGCCCGATCTTCGCCGCCTACCTCGTGACGCGGGTCTCGGAGGGCAAGGAGGGGGTGCGGCGGTGGGTCCGGCGGATGACCAAGTGGCGGGTGAGCTGGGTCTGGTATCTGGTGACGGCGCTCGGTGTGCCTGCCGTCATCGTCGTCACCGGGCTCGCGATGACCGACGGGCAGGTCAGTGTGCCGCCTGTCGCGGTGCTGGTGGCGTACGTGCCGGGTCTGCTGCTGCAGATGGTCACCACCGGGCTGGCGGAGGAGCCGGGGTGGCGGGACTTCGCGCTGGCCCGGATGCAGCGCACGCTCGGGGGGCTGGGCGCCACCGTCGTTCTCGGGCCGCTGTGGAGTCTCTGGCACCTGCCGCTGTTCCTGACCGAGTGGGGCGGGTGGCCGGATGTGACCTGGACGAGGGTCGGCGAGTTCGCCGCCTTCTGCTGCGCCTTCAGCGTGGTCGTCACCTGGGTCTTCAACCGGACCGGCCAGAGCCTGCCGCTGGTCATGCTCCTGCACGTCAGCGTGAACAACTTCATGTCCATCGCCTACTCCGACGTGTTCCCGACGCTGGCCACGCCCGCGCTGGCGTCCCGGGTCACGCTGCTCGCGGGCACCACGGCGGCGGTCGTGGTGCTGGTCGCCACGCGGGGCCGGCTGGGTTACCGGCCGCCGGCCGAGCCCGATCCGCAGGACCTATAGCCTGTGCGGCGATGATCGACGAACGGCCGTCGCGGCCGAGGAGGTGCGTGCCCATGACGGCCGCTGCGGTCAAGGAGGTGCGGGCTCATGACGGCCGGTGAGGGGCGGGCCCAGCGGCGGTCGCGGCTGCGGTGGCCGCGGCGGGCGGACGTGCTCGCCCGTGGCCGGGTGACCCTCGACGCGCTCGAGCACCTGGTCGCCGGCATGGGGACGGGTGTGCTGGCCCTGGTCGCGCTGGTGTCCGCGGCCCTCACCGCCGTGGCCTGCCTGGTGGGGGTGGGGCTGGCGGTGGTGCCGGCGGCGGTGCGCGGGGTGCGGGCGGTCACCGACCGGGAGCGAGCCAGGATCGCGCGCTGGGACGGGGAGGAGTTCGTCCCCCCGCCTCCGCCGCCGTCGGGGGTCCGCGCCGCCCTCGCCGACACGACGGTGCGGCGGGAGCTGGGCTGGGTGGTCGTGCACGCCTCCGCCGGGCTGGTCCTGGGCCTGGCCGCCCTCACCTTGCCTCTGCACGCGGTGCAGGACGTGACGTTCGCGTTGTGGTGGTGGCTGCTGCCCCCGGAGGAGGCGGCGAGCGCGGCGTACGGGATGTGGGAGGTCAGGGACACAGCGGGCGCGGTCGCGGTCGCCGCGCTGGCCCCGGTGGAGATCGCGATCACCATGGTCGTCGCGCCGCGCATGGCGCGGCTGCAGGCGTGGGCGGGCCGGCGTCTCCTGCGGCCCGGCCCCGACGCCGACCTGAGCCTGCGCGTGGCGCAGCTCACCGCGACCCGCGCCGCCGTCCTCGACGCGCACGCCGCCGAGCTGCGCCGCATCGAACGCTCCCTGCACGACGGCACGCAGAACCGGCTCGTCGCGGTCAACGTGCTGCTCGGGGCGGCGCTGCGGGCCCTGGACCGCGATCCCGCCACCGCCAGGGCCACGCTGGAACGGGCGCAGGACGCCGCCGAGCAGGCACTGGGTGAGCTTCGTGGTGTGGTACGCACGATCCTGCCGCCCGTACTGGCCGACAAGAGCCTCGCCGACGCGCTCACCGGGCTGGCGGCGGACTGCCCGGTGCCGTGCCGGATCGACGCCGACCTGCCGGTCAGGGCCGCCGCCTCCGTCGAGGCCACCGCCTACTTCGTGGTGGCCGAGGCACTCACCAACATCGCCAGGCACAGCCGGGCCCGGCGCGCGGTCGTCACCGTACGGCGGCTCGACGACCAGCTGGTCCTCCGGGTCGTGGACGACGGGCAGGGCGGGGCGCGGGAGAGCGGTTCCGGGCTCGCCGGCATCCGCCGGCGGGTCGAGGCGCACGACGGGTCGTTCACGCTGACCAGCCCCGCCGGTGGGCCGACCACTCTGGACGTGACGTTGCCGTGCGGCACGTGACGGGCCACCCCGACGCCTCAAGAAGCCCGACACCTAAAGAGGCCCGACAACTGAAGGGGCCCGGCGCCTGAAGGGTCAGGTGCCTTCGAGGTAGCGGAGCACGGCGGCCACCCGCCGGTCGGTGCCGTCGGCGGGTGCGAGGTCGAGCTTGGCGAAGATGTTGCGGATGTGCTTGTGCACGGCGCCGTCGGTGACGAACAGCCGCTCGGCGATGGCGGAGTTGCCGAGCCCTTCGGCCATGAGGGCCAGGACGTCGCGCTCGCGCGGGCTGAGCCGTTCGAGCCGGTTGTCGGGGCGGCTCCTGGTCAGGAGCTGCGCGACCACCTCGGGGTCGATGGCGGTGCCGCCATCGGCCACCCGGTGCAGCGCGGTCAGGAACTCCTCGACCCGGCCGACCCGCTCCTTGAGCAGGTAGCCGAGGCGGGCGCTGCCGCGCGCGAGCAGGTCGGTGGCGAACGCCTGCTCGACGTAGGCCGACAGGACGAGCACGGCCAGGCCGGGGCGCCGCCGCCGGGCCTCGACGGCGGCCACGATGCCCTCGTCGGTGTGGGTGGGCGGCATGCGGACGTCGACGATGGCGACGTCCGGCGCGTGCTCGTCGACGGCGTCGAGGAAGCCGGCCGCGTCGGAGGCGGTGGCCACCACGTCCAGGTCCTCGGCGCGCAGCAGCAGCGCCAGGCCCTCGCGCAGCAAGGGGTCGTCCTCGGCGATCACGATCCGCAAGCGGGGTTCACCTCTCTTGTGGCCTGGCCCGTCGTACGTTCCGGTCTCAGACCCTAGGCCAGGGCTTCGCGGGCCGGCGGGCGGGTGGCGAAAAAGTACAGCAGGCTGTACCTGCTAGGGGGTCCGGGCGAGCAGGGCGGTCAGGGTGTCGGCGACCCGGAGGACGTCCTCGCCGGGCAGGTCCGCGGCCAGCGCGTCCAGCCTGCCGACGATCTCGGCGTGCACCCGCACGGCGAGGTCGAGGCCCTCGGGGGTCAGCTCGACCCGGCACGCGCGCCGGTCGGCGTCGTCGCGGACGCGGCGCACGAACCCGCGCCGCTCGGCCCGGTCGACCAGCCCGGTCAGGCTCGGTTTCTCCAGGTGCAGGAGCCTGCTCAGGTCCGTCATGCCGATGCCGTCGCCGCTGGTCAGCACGCACAGCAGTTGCGCCTGCTGCGGGGTGATGTCGCGCTCGCGGCTGACGTCCGCGAAGACGTGCTGCACCAGATGCGACATCCGCACCAGGGTCGCCGCGAAGCCCAGCCCCGCCGGCGCGCCGGTCTCGCTCTTCATCCGCACCTCCCGCGATCGAGTCTAGTTGCGAACAGTTCGTGGCACAAACTATCTTGTTAGCACTACGAACTGTTCGCGATACGAAGTATTCCTGTGAGGTGAACACCATGCCCGCTTCCCCCCGGCAGGTCGTGACGGCGCTCGTCACGACCGTCTTCGGCTACTCCCTGATGCAGACGGTCGTCGTCCCCGCGCTCGGCCTGCTCACCCGCGAGCTGCACACCACCCCGGCCTGGTCGGCCTGGATCCTCAGCGCGTTCCTGCTGTCCAGCGCGGTGCTCACCCCGCTGCTCGGGCGGCTCGGCGACCTGTACGGCAAGCGCCGCGTCATGATCGGCGTCCTCGCCGCGTACGCCGCCGGCATGGCCGGGGCCGCGCTCGCCCAGGACATCGCCCAGCTCATCGCGGCCCGCGTCGTGCAGGGCGCGGCACTGGCGGTGGTGCCGCTGTCGATGGCGGTCCTGCGCGAGGCGCTGCCCAGGGAGCGGCTGGCCTCCGCGATGGGCCTGGTGTCCGGCATCGTCGGCGCGGGGGCCGGGGCGGGGCTGGTGGTCGGCGGGCTGCTCGCCGACCGGTTGTCGTGGCGCTACCTGTTCGTCCTCGGCGCGCTGCTGGCGCTGATCAGCCTGGTCATGGTCGCCCGGTGGACGCCGCGCGGGGCGCGCGCCGCCGCCGGCGGGCTCGACGTGCCGGGCTCGTTGCTGCTCGCGCTCAGCCTGGTCGCGGTGCTGCTCGCCCTCACCCAGGGCCCGTCGTGGGGGTGGGGGTCGGCGCCGGTGCTCGGCCTGTTCGTGCTCGGGGCACTGCTCGGCGCCGCGCTGCTCACCCTGGAGCGGCGCAGAACTGACGCGCTCATCGACGTCGCCGAGCTGACGGACCGGCCGATGCTGGCCACGCATCTGGCCGCGCTGCTGTTCGGCGCCGGATCGTACTTCTTCTACGTGGCGATCCCGCTGTTCGCCCAGCAGCGGCCGGGCCCGGACGGAGCCGGGTTCGGCGCCTCGGTCACAGTCGCCGGGCTGCTGATGCTGCCGGGCATGCTGGCCATCATCCCGGCGGGCATGGCGGTCGGCCGGATCTCGCAGGCGCTCGGCTCCCGCTGGCCGCTGGCGGCCGGGTTCGTGGCGATGGCGGCGGGATCGGCGCTGATCGCCGTCATGCACGGCGCGTACTGGCACCACCTCGTGTTCTACGGGCTGGTCGGCGCGGGCTCCGGGCTCGTCATGGGCGCACTGCCCAAGCTGATCGCCGACATCGTGCCCCCGGCCAGGACCGGCACCGCGAACGGGCTCAACAACATCGCCCGCACGGTCGGCGGCGTCGTCGGCAGCCAGCTCGCCGCCGCCGTGATCGCCTCCGGCGGCGCCGCCGCCGTGCCGGACTCCGCCTTCACCGCCCTGTTCTGGCTGGCGGGCGGCGTGGCGGTCCTCGGGGTCGCGATCTCGCCGTACGCCGTGCGCGCCCTCCGGACGGCGGCCGCATGAGCGTCTTCAGCGAGCGCGAGCTGGCCTACCTGCGCGGCGAACGGCTGCTGGGACGTTTGGCCACCGTGGGCGCCGACGGCCTGCCGCACGTCGTACCCGTCGGCTGGTCCCTCGACGGGACCGGCACGCTCATCGAGATCGGCGGGCGCAACCTCGTCCGCTCCAGGAAGTTTCGTGACATCGCACGGAACGGCCGGGCCGCGCTGGTCGTCGACGACGTGCTGCCGCCGTGGCGGCCACGCGGCGTGGAGATCCGCGGCACCGCCGAGGCGATCGACGGCGACCGGCCGCTGATCCTGCTGCGCCCGGCCCGGATCGTCAGCTGGGGCCTGCACGACGGCGCCACCATCGAGGACACCTACCGTGCCCGCGCCGCGGGACGGCCCGTCGACCCCTGACGCCCACGGCCGGACCTGTCATCTGCGCTCGGCGCGAAAGCTGGACAGCTCAGCCTTCGTGCCGGGGCCGACCGTGATCAGCGGGGTGAGATATCCGTCAGGAACCGTCTCCTCCACCGGCGTGCCCTCAGCCTCCACCCAGGCGTGCGCGGCGAACGGCGGCCGCATCCGCACCCCCGAGCACCACGTCGGCCACGACCCGCGCAGCCGGCACAGCACGGTGGTGGCCAGCGAGCGGGGCAGGCAGCCGTGCACGCCCAGGCAGGTCAGGCTCACCGCGAGCACCGCGTCCCTGGCGGCCTTGGCCTGCGCGTACGTCGCGGGGCGCGCGCCGTGCCGCAGCAGGCGGAGCACGGCCCGCAGCCGGTTCGGGGGCAGCAGGGCGAGCACGAACGCCGCCGCCACCGCCACCCGCGCCGCCGCCCTGGCCCGCCACGGCACGCCCTGCGGGCGCTCCAGCGCGCTGGGCACGCTCACGGCGACACCAGCCCGGCCGCGCGCAGCTGGTCCACCAGCTCCAGGACGTCGGTCAGGGCGTCGTCCGGCCCCACGTCGAACGCGGTGGCCATGGCGGTGGCGGCCTGCTCGGCGGTGTCGCCGTCCAGCAGCCGCCGCACGGCCAGCGCGGCGGTGGGGTTGAGCTGCCAGAAGGCGCCGGTGCGCTGGTCGAGCAGCACGGTGCCGTAGTCGGTGTCGGCGGTGCACACCTCGGCGTGCAGGCGCAGGGTCATCAGCCGTCCTCCGATCCGTGGAACTCCAGGGTCATGAGCCGTCCTCTGATCCGTGGAACTGCAGGGTCATCAGCCGTCCTCCGTCTCGCGTGGCGGCTCCAGGGGCACGGGCCGTCCGGGGGACTCCAGGGTGCGCAGCCAGACCTCGCAGCCGATGGTCGAGTACAGGACCGCGCCCCGCAGCTCCGGCGCGTCCGGATGCGCGCAGAGGTCCTTCAGCAGCGCGGGATCCACCAGCCCGAGCGCGGCCAGCCGGGAGTCCGACCAGAGCTCGCGCAGGTCGGCGGCGTGGCGGCGGAGCCCGTCGGCGGCGTCGAGCGAGGCCTCCGCCTTGCTGGTGCGCCGCAGGCACTCCTGCGGCACGACGCCGCGCATCGCCGTGGTGAGCAGGGGCTTGTAGCGCCAGGGGGTGACCCGGTCCTCCGGGCGGACGGACAGGCAGACCTCGATCACCCGGTCGTCGAGGAAGGGGTGCGACAGCGGCAGGCCGGCGCGGGCGCTCATGTGGTCCCACTGGCGGATGATCCGGCAGGAGTCGTGGATGGCGTGCAGGTCGGCGTGCCGGCCGCGATCGGGGGCGAGCGGCTCGGCGTCCGGAAGGCTCTCGGCGATCAGGCCGGCGGCCAGGCGGGCGGCGTCGGGCGTGATCCACGGGGCGAGCCGCGGCGGCGCGCCCCAGCCGAGCGCGTCGGTCACCGCCGGCGCGGCGGGGGCGCGCAGGTCGGCCAGGCAGCCGGCCAGCCAGTCCCGGTACGGGCGGCGGTCGGCGAGTGCCCGCACCATCGGCCCGTACGGCCAGTGGAACAGCGCGCGGAACCCGCGCAGCCGCTCGATCGCGAGCAGCGGTCTGGTGCGCAGCAGCCGGTGGTAGCTCGCCTCCGAGCACCAGGCGACGTGGTCGCCGCCGATGCCGGTCAGGTGCAGCCGGCTGCCCCGGGCGGCCAGGCGCGGCAGGTGGGCCAGCACCCGGGCGCGGTCCATGACGCCGATGGTGGGCTCGTCGAGGGGGTCGTCGACGGACAGCAGGTCCTCGTAGACGAGCGGCGACTCCTCGGCGGGCCAGACCACGTGCTCGGCGCCCTCCAGGTGGGCGGCGGCGCGCCGGGCCCAGACCAGGTCGTCGTCGGCGGGGTCACGGCCGGGCCACGTGGCGGCGACGACGCGGGCCTCCTGGCGGGCGGCGGCGAGGAAGCACAACGAGGTGGAGTCGAGGCCGCCGGACAGGTCGAGGCTGACCGTGCCGCCGCCCCTGGTGCGGACGCCGACGGCCGCGTCGAGGGCCTGCCGGATGTCGTCGGCGGCGCCGGCGAGCGGCCGCACCGGCTCGGGCGGAGTCCACCAGCGGCGGTGCCGGGCGGTCGTCCCGTCGCGTTCGACGACCAGGCGGTGGCCCGGCGGCACGGCGCCCACGCCCTGCCAGAGCGGCCGGTGGAGCAGGGGGTGCGGCACCGGCCAGAGCAGCCGCGCGGCCAGCGTTCGCGGGTCGAGCCCGGCCCCGGTGGCGGCGGCCAGGACGTCGGCGCGGTCGCAGGCGACGACCAGGCCGCCGACCCGCGCGTGGAACACCAGCCGCAGCCCCGACGCGGTGCCCTGCACGAGCGTGCGGCCGTCGATCGAGGCGGCCAGGTGGAAGCTGCCCGGCTGGGCGGCGGCCAGGCGGTCGAGCCCCGCCGGCTCCCGCAGCCGGGCCGCCTCCCGCAGCCGGGCCGCCTCCCGCAGCCGGGCCGCCTCCACCGCCAGCCGCTCGGCGCCGATCGGGCACCGGCCGAGCACGGCCAGCCCGGTGGTGCCCGCCGCCGCGACCGTCAGCTCCTCGTCGGACCAGTGCCCGACGAGCCAGGGCCGTCCGGAGGGGTGGGCGACGGTGCGGGCCGCCGGGGTGCGCAGCGCCGCCGCCACGGCGGGCCCGGCCTCGTGGTCGGGAATCACCACGAACCAGGACGCGCCGTGACGGGGCCAGCTCGGCGTGTGCCGAGCCACGTGTCGTCTGCCTCAGTTCTTGCTGAGGATCAGACGGTCGTTGCCGTGGCGGCTGAGGAGACCGGTGGCCTTGCGGAAGGTGCCGGCGGGGGTGAGCCGGGGCTTCTCGTAGCGCTGCATGGGCATTCCTCTCGTTGAGGGTTGATGCGCACACATTAACGGCAGTTGAAAATTCCGGCCGGGACGCCGATCAGCGCCATATTGCTATGAATTTTCGTGACGTCTCGTGGCATATTCGGTGGCGAAAGGAGCGGCAAATCAGTGCGATTCGGAATCGTAACGTGGCATGCGGCGACAGAAATATGACCTTCCCGCTTGACGATGTTCGCGCCGATGGTCACGATCGACCTGTGCCGGCATTCCGGATATGAGCGGGCGGCGAGCGGTCTTATATGTGAGGAATGCACACAACCGCGTGACAAACCGCACCTGTGCGGGGCGTGGGCCCGCTCCTATCGTCGGAGCATGTCGGTCGGACGTCTGCTCTCCATCCTCGCCGCGGCCCTGCTGCCCGTGTCCGTGCTGGTGTCGCCCGCGCAGGCGCGGACCGCGGTGCCGTTCCACGCCGCCCTGAGCGGCTGCCCGGGCGCGATCACCGAAGGCACGCTGGAGTGGGTTGGCGATGAGGTCGTGAAGGTCGAGGGGAATGCGGCGAAGTACATGCCGTTCCCGTCGTGTACGCGGCAATCGGGATTGCACTCGGTCGCCTTCCGCGCCTACAACGGCGGCACGAAGACCGCGGAGCAGGCCTTCTGGCTGCTCTCCGACAGGCTCGACGTGTCCCTGGAACTGACGGCCCCGCAAGGCACGCCCATCGATGGGGTGACGGTGCAGATCTGCGAGTTTCGCGTCGGGCTGCCCGGATCGATACCCCCCAGCAGCCTCTTGTGCCTGGCACCCGTTCGTTATCAGTCACCGATGTAAAGCCGGTCGCGCGGCCGCCCGGGCTCAGCGGTCGCACAGCGTGGTGACGAAGGCGTCGAGCAGGTGCTGCCGGTTCTTGGGCACGCCTGTGGTGTAGACGGTGGCGGCGCGCCCGGCCCGGTCCCGGCCGCTGATCATCGCGGCGCCCGGCATGTCGCCGGCGACGAAGTAGGCGTCGCCACAGCCGGTCCGCATCCGGATCACGCCGAAACCGTAGCGGGCGCCTGCGGGCCAGCCTTCCTGCTCGACCTTCACCGGCCCGGCCATCATCCTGCTCAGCGGGGCGTTGCGCCAGAACCGGTTGAGGTCCTCGGGCGTGGAGACCAGGCCGCCGCTGGGGCCGAACGCGTAGGTGGGAAGCCGGTCGGTCAGGTCCACCTCGCCGTCCTGCGGATGGCCGGGGTGCACCCCGTAGGTGCGGGCGTGCGGGCCGCGGATGCCGTGGTCGCCCTTGGCCGGCCAGTACGTGTCCCGCATCCCGTACGGCTTGAGGATCAGCTCCCGGCTCGCCTGGCGGAAGTCCTTGCCGGTCACCTTGGTCACGATCATGCCGAGGACCAGGTAGTTGGTGTTGGCGTAGGCGAACGAGCCCCGGGCCGTGGGCTTGCGGCCCAAGGCCACCCGCAGGAAGTCCGGGAAGGGCTCCTTCCACTCGATCGCATCAAGGAACTCGGGCAGGCCGCTGGTCTGCCGCAGCAACATCCGGACGGTGATCTTCCGCCCGTCGATCCCGGCGCCGTCGCCGGTGCCGCGCAGCACCCCGGGCAGGTAACGCTCCACCGGCGCGGCCAGGTCGACCTTCCTCTGATCGGCCAGCCGCAGCACGGTGGCGGCGATGATCGGCTTGCTCCCGCTGGCGATCCTGAACCGGCCCTCGGGCCCGATCATCGGCTTCCCGCTCCCCCGCTGCGCGGTGCCGGAGCGCCGGGTCACGCTCGTGCCGCTCGGATCGCGTACCCGGCTCAACGCGCCTGCCATGCCGTCCGTGGTGGTGAGCAGGTCAAGGCTGGACTGCGGCGAGGGGGTCGCGGTGGCGGCGTGGGCGGGGACCACAAGGGTGAGGAGCAGACAACCGGCGGCAAGAGGTGCAACGACAGCGAGCGATTTCGGCATGCGTCCACGGTCGCGGGAATCTGAGTCAAGATCAGTCACGCCTGCATGCCTGTCAGGGTGGGGCCTTCCCTACCTATCCTGAGCGCCGCGCCCCGCGGCCGTTCCCCTCCATAAATCCCCTTACATCAGGTAGGAAAAATAGGTATGCTTCCGGGCGTGGACCGAACGCCGGACGCTGAAGTCCGCGATCGGCCGCCCGCGGCGCCGGGTTCGCCGTCGGCGGCGAGCAGCCGCTGAGCCTTGGCGCGCGACGAGAACCCCGACGAGCGGTCCGGAGCCGGGGTCCGCTGAGCCGCCGGAGAGGATGCCATGACGCAGTTGACCGTGTTCGACCTCGACGGGACGCTCGTCGACACGCCACGTGCGATCGTCGAGACCTTCACCGCGGCGTTCGGCGCGCTGAGCGTGGCCGCGCCGCCGCCGGCGGTCATCCGGGCCACGATCGGGCTGCCGCTCGAACGCGCCTTCCGCGACCTCCTGGCCGCGGACGCCGAGCTGGCCGGCCAAGGGGTGCGGCACTACCAGCGGCTGTTCAAGGAGATCATCCTGCCGCGCGCCCCCGAGCTGATCTTCCCCGGCGTGGTGGAGGGGCTGGACGAGCTGCGCGCCCGGGGCGGCCTCCTCGCCGTGGCGACCAGCAAGTTCCACGCCAGCGCCGACGCGCTGCTGCGGGCGGCCGGGCTGCGGGACCGGTTCGCTCTCGTGGTGGGCGCGGACCAGGTCAGCAGGCCCAAGCCCGATCCGGAGTCGGGGCTGCTGGTCCTGCGCACGCTCGGCGTGGCGGCGCGGCACGCGGTGATGGTGGGCGACACCGCGCACGACATCCACATGGCGGGGGCGGCGGGCATGCGCTCGATCGCCGTCACGTACGGGGTGCACGGTGCCGACGAGCTGGCCCTCGCCGGGCCCACCTGGGTCGCCGACTCGTTCCCCCAGGTCGTCGCCCTGCTGCTGAGCCGGGAAGCGGCATCCCACGCGCAGCCCGCGCACGGAGCGGAGCCGGCGCCTCGTGCGGAGCCGGCGCGCGATGCCGAGCCGGCATCCCGTGCGGAGCCGGTGCCTCGCGCGGAGCCGGCATCCCGTGCGGAGCCGGTGTGGTGAGCGGGCGGGCGGTCGACTGGGCGCTCGCGATTGCCGGCGGCGTGCTGCTCACGCTGATGACGCAGGCCAACGCCGTGCTCGCCGGCCACACCGGCCCCCTGTACGCCTCCTGGGCCGCGCACGGGCTCGGCGCCGTCGTGGCGTCCGTGCTGGTGCTGGCCCTCGCCCGCCGCGCACCGGCCACCGCCTCCGGGGAGGGCGAGGGCCGGGCGCCGCTCTGGTACTACCTGGGCGGCATCCCCGGCGCCCTCGTCGTCGTCCTGTCGGCGATCGCCGTCAACAGCGAGCTCGCCCTGGCCGGCACCATCGCGCTGATGCTCACCGGCCAGATCCTGTTCGGCACGCTCTCCGACCACCTGGGCCTGCTCCACACCCCCAGGCGCCGGATCACGCCCATGGACCTGGCGGTGGCCGGCTGCGTGCTCGCGGGGAGCGTCCTCATCGTCGTCGGCGGAGCGTGAGCCGTGCCCTTCCTCATCGTCCTCGGCGGAGCGTGAGCCGTGCTCTTCTTCGTCGTCCTGGCGCTGCTCAACGGCGTCCTCATCGGCACCAGCCGCACGGTCAACGGCCGGCTCAGCACCAGGAAGGGCGCGTTCCGCGCGTCGGTGTGGAACCACGTGGTGGGTTTCGTCTTCCTGAGCGTGGTGCTGCTCGTCCTGCGCGCCTGGCCGGACGTCACGGACGCGCCCGTCGCAGCCTACGCGGGCGGGGTGTTCGGCGCCCTGTTCGTCGCGGTCAACAGCTACGTCTTCCCGAGGCTCGGGGCGATGAGCGCCTCCGTGCTGGTGATCAGCGGGCAGGTGCTGTCGGCCGTGATCATCGACTGTGTCCAGCACCGCGCGTTGCCGGCGCCGATCCGGCTGGCCGGCGTGGTGCTCGTGCTCCTGGGGCTCGGCCTGCCCCGCCTGTCCGCCCGTCTCCGGCAAAGGGAGATCCACCCGTGCCCGACCGAGAAGAAGTGATCGACGCCCTCCTCGACGACCGTACCTACCACATCGAGTTCAACGGCCACCTCACCAACCACGCCAAGCACGCCGTGGTGGCCCTGGCCGGGCTGGGCGTGCCGGCCGCCGACATCAAGGCGTACTACGACGCGTACGCGAAGCTGACCTCGTACGGCTTCGGCCTGGAAGCGCCCAAGCCGGACCGGCACCTCATCACCGAGCGGAACTGGCGCGAGCACCTGGGGCAGCGCACCAGCTTCTGGTCCTACTGCGACTTCTTCGACCGGCGCGAGCGGGAGCTCGGCCTGGCGGAGGTCCTGCGCCGGTACGTGCCCGAGCTGCTGCCCGGCTGGACCGGCTCGTTCACGCACGCCACCATCCACCTCGGCTGGGCGCTCGACGCCGGCCACCGGTGGATGGCCATCGAGGGGCTGGCCTACCTGGCCTTCTCGTACTCGACCTGCCATCCGGAGCGGGCCCGGCCGCCGCGCGAGGACGGCGCGCCCGTCGACTCGCTGCTGCGCCTGGCCGGCGTGTGGGACGAGCACCGCGACGAGCTCACCCACTGGGTGGCCGGCCTGCTCGCCGACACCTCCCCCGTCGAGGACGGCCGCATCCACCCGGAGCTGCTCCGCTCCGGCCTGCAGTTCCGCATCGCCCGCACGCTCAGCGAGGGCCACCCCCTCTTCTACGACACGCCCGCCTGGACGCGGGACGACCACTGGGAGCCGCTGTACTACGCCGTCACCCTGCTCTACCTGGCGCGTCCCGGCGACTTCGTGCTCCTGCACCTGATCACCTCGCTGTACGCGGTGGAGCGGATCGCCGAGCACCTGCCGGCCGAGCAGTGGCGGCAGGCCGCCGTCTGCTTCTGGATCGGGCTGCTCGGCACCGTCTTCTCCGGCGCCGACTTCCCCCACCGCGCCAAGCTCGCCGCCCTGCACCGCCTCTTCTCCGAAGCCGTGGACGAGGACGCCCGCGACTGGGACACGATCGTCGGCCGGGCCGTCCTGGAGGAAGAGGAGCACAACCCCAAGCTCGTGTACGTGCTGCGCCGCGTGTGGGAGCGCGCCGGCCGTCGCTCCATCTATCGGGTCGCCGCCGGCCAGTTCACCGCCACGCCCGAGCTGCCGCCCTCGTTCGACGAGCCGCCCACCGCCTGACGGGACCACCATGCCTGCCCAGCACAACCTCCACCTGCTCCCCCAGACCCGCCAGCTCCGCGCCCTGCACACGGTCGTCCGCGACCGGCACGCCGCGCTCGACACGTTCGTCCTGCACTCGCGCCGCATCATCCGCCTCCTGCTGGAGGCCGGGCTCGACCAGCTCCCCTTCACCGAGCACCACGTGACCACGCCGGTGGGCGCCACCTACCGGGGGCTGCGGCACGCCGCCGACATCTGCGCCGTGGCCGTGGTCAGGGCCGGGGAGAGCATGGAGGCCGAGTTACGCGACCTCCATCCCGGCATCCGCATCGGCAAGATCCTCATCCAGCGGGACAAGCAGACCAAGCTGCCGCACCTGTACTACTCGCACCTGCCGCCCGGCATCGCCGACAGTCATGTCCTCCTCCTGGAGCCGATGCTGGCCACCGGCGGCTCCGCCAACGCGGCCATCGACGTGCTGATCAAGGCCGGTGTGCGGGAGGAGCACATCGTCCTGATCGACTTCATCGCCGCGCCCGAGGGCATCCGCGCCGTCACCGAGGCGCACCCGCACGTCAAGATCGTCGTCTCCTCGATCGAGGAGCGGCTGAACGACGACGCCTTCATGATCCCGGGCATCGGGGACTTCGGCGACCGCTACTTCGGCACCACTCACCCTTCCGGCACCTCCGCTTCTCGCGACACCACTGATCACACCCGCACCACCTTCGGCACCACCGATCCAGGAGCATGATGATCACCGTTCCTTCCGCCCGGCCGGCCGCTACCCGCACACGCGTCGGCGTCGGAGCCTGCCTGCCCGACCTCCTGCTCCAGCAGGCCGAGAACCGGCCTGACGCGGTGGCGGTCACCGGAGCCGGCGGCAGCCTCACCTTCCGCGAGCTCCTCCACGACGCCGGCCGGCTGGCGGCCCGCCTCCAGCGGCTGTCCGCCGGCCCGGACGACTGCGTCGGCCTGTACGCCGACCCCTCGGCCGACCTGATCACCGGCGTCTGGGGGATCCTCATGGCGGGGGCCGCGTACCTGCCGCTGTCCCCCGACTACCCGCCCGACCGGATCCGCTTCATGATCGAGGACAGCCGGGCCACCGTCGTCGTCACCCAGCCCCATCTCGTACGTGAGGTGTCGGAGCTGGCGCCACCGGGCACGCGGATCGTCACCCTGGCCGAGGAGCCGCGCCTCGAAGCGGACGGAGAGCGGCGCCCCGGCGAGGCGGCCTGGGGGCCGGGCTCGCTCGCCTACGTCATCTACACCTCCGGCAGCACAGGACGTCCCAAGGGGGTGCTGATCGAGCACCACAGCATCGCCTCCCAGCTGCGCTGGATGCACACCTGCGGCCACATCGGCCCGCACACCACGGTGCTGCAGAAGACGCCCGCCAGCTTCGACGCCGCCCAATGGGAGATCCTGGCGCCCGCGTTCGGCAGCCGGGTCGTCACGGCGCCGGCGGGCGGCCATCGCGACCCGGACGCCCTCATCGACGCCATGGCCGCCCACGACGTCACCACCCTGCAGTGCGTGCCCACGCTCCTCGAAGCGCTCGTGGACACGGGCCGGCTGGCCCGCTGCACCGCGCTGACCCGCGTCTTCTCGGGCGGCGAGGCCCTGACCAAGCGGCTGGCCAGGGCCGTGTTCGCGGCGCTGCCGGGCGCGTCGCTGATCAACCTGTACGGGCCCACCGAGTGCACGATCAACGCCACCGCGCACGTCGTCGACCCCTGTCAGGCCGCCGACGGGGACGGGACGCTCCCGATCGGCGTGCCGGTGGACAACACCCACTGCTTCGTCCTGGACGCGAACCTGGCCCCCGTGGACATCGGCGAGACCGGCGAGCTGTACATCGGCGGCGCCCAGCTCGCCCGGGGTTATCTGAACCGGCCCGAGCAGACCCGCGAGCGGTTCGTCCCCTCGCCGTTCGTCCCGACGCAGCGGCTCTACCGCACCGGCGACCTGGCGTACTGGAACCCCGACGGCACCCTCCAGTTCGCCGGCCGCGCCGACGACCAGGTCAAGTTACGCGGCCACCGGATCGAGCCGGGCGAGGTGGCGCTGGCCGCCGAACGGCACGCCTGGGTGCGGCGGGCCGCGGCGGTCGTCGTCACCGACGAGCGGACCCGCACCCCGCAGCTCGTCGTGTGCGCGGAGCTGGACCCCCGCGAGGCCGCCCTCATGGACCAGAGCCACCACGCGGCCCATCACCGCTCCAAGGCCGACCGCCTACAGGTGCGCGCCCAGCTCGCCGGCGCGGGCCTCAGACCGGACCTGTCCGGCCGCCCGGCGGTGCCGCTGCCGCACCGCGACGAGCCCGCCGAGCTGCGGCGCGCGGTCTTCGCCCGCAAGACCTACCGGTTCTACGAGGGCGGACCGGTCACCCGCGCGGACCTCCTGGCCCTGCTCGGCCCCACGCCCGGCGGAACGGACGTCCGCCGCTCCGGCCCTCTCGGGCTCGACGAGCTCGGGCGGATCCTGCGCTGGTTCGGCCAGTTCCGCAGCGAGCAGCGGCTGCTGCCCAAGTACGCCTACGCCTCGCCCGGCGCCCTGTACGCGACCCAGCTCTACGTGGAGGCCGCCGGCGTGACCGGCCTGGCGCCGGGCCTGTACTACTACCACCCCGCGGACCACGCCCTGGTCCACATCGGCGCGGCCCGGCTGCCCAAGGACGGCGGCCTGCGGGTGCACCTGTCCGGCAGGCGGGCGGCGATCGAGCCGGTCTACCGGGAGAACCTGCACGAGGTCCTGGAGTTCGAGGCCGGTCACATGGTGGGCGTCTTCGAGGACGTGCTGCCCGCGTACGGGCTGGACATCCGCCCGCTGGACCGGATCGCCTCGGTACGGGAACGGCTCGGCGTCGAGCCGCACGACCACTACGTCGGCACGTTCGAGATCGGCCCCCACGACGGCTCGCCGCGCGCCGGCGACGTCGAGGTCTTCGTCCAGGCGCATGCCGGCCGCGTGCCGGGCCTGCCGGCGGGCTTTTACCGGCACCGCGACGGCACGCTGGAGCGCGTCTCCGACGAGGTCGTGCAGCGCCGGCACGTGGTGGCGATCAACCAGCAGGTGTACGACCGCGCCGCCTTCGGCCTCGCCCTGCTGGCCAGGGACGGCCGGCCGTGGCTGGCGTACGTGGTGCTCGGCGCCCGCCTGCACCACCTGCAGCGCAACGCCCTGGGCCTCGGCCTGATGTCGTCGGGCTACAGCTCGAAGAGCGGCCACCCCATGCCCGCGGCCCGCCGCGTGGCGGAGATCCTCGCGGGCACGGGCGCGGGGACGCAGGCGATGTACTTCGTGCTCGGCGGGCGGGTCAGCGCCGAGCAGATCGCCGGCGAGGACATGCGTGAGGACGCCGTCCACATGAAGGGCCCGGCCGAGCTGATCAAGGACGGGCTGGCCCGCCTGCTGCCGGACTACATGCTGCCCAACCGGGTCCTGATCGTGGACGCGCTGCCGCTGACGGCGAACGGCAAGGTGGACGCCGCCGCCCTGCGGGCCCTGGCCGCGCCGCGACCGGCCGCCCCGCACGTGCCGCCCGCGACCGCGACCGAGCGGTGGCTGGCCGCGGAGTGGGGCCGGGTGCTGAAGTACGAGGACGTCTCGGCGACGGACGACTTCTTCGCCTGCGGCGGCAACTCGCTGACCGCGGTGGCGCTGATCAACCGGATCAACCGCGAGTTCGGCACGCGGCTGCCCTTCCAGGCGCTGTTCGAGTCGCCCAGGCTGACGGAGCTGGCGGCCCGCGTGGACGCCGGGCAGGCGGCGCCGTCCTCCCGGCTGGTGCCCCTCGGTCACGCCACGGACGGCTCGCCGGTGTCCCACGGGCGGGCGGCGCAGGGGCCGCCGGTCTTCTGCTGGCCCGGGCTCGGTGGTTATCCGATGAACCTGCGCGCGCTGGCCCGCCACGCCGCCCCCGGCCGCCCGTTCCACGGCGTCCAGGCGTACGGGCTGAACCCCGGCGAGGAGCCGTACCCGTCGATCCAGGAGATGGCCGCGGCGGACGTGGCCGAGATCAGGCGCGTGCGGCCTCGGGGGCCGTACACGCTGTGGGGGTACTCGTTCGGCGCGCGCGTCGCCTTCGAGGCGGCCAAGCAGCTCGAACAGGCCGGCGAGCGCGTGGACGAGGTCGTGCTGATCTGCCCCGGCAACCCGCGCGTGGCGGCCGGGAGCCGGGAGCGGGCGGCGTCCTACACCGACCCGACGTATGTGACGATCCTCTACTCCGTCTTCACCGGCACGGTCGCGGGCCCCGGTCTGGAGCGCTGCCTGGAGCAGGCCAGGGACGAGGAGAGCTTCGTCGCGTTCGTGCACGGCCTGCTGCCTGAACTGGACCGGCCGCTGATCCGCCGGATCGCCCGGCTGGTGGCCAGAACCTACGCCTTCCCGTACCCGTTCGACGGGCTGGCCGCGCCCGTGACCGTCATCAGGGCCGCCGGCGACGAGCAGCCGCACATCGACGGGAAGGTGTTCGAGCTGGCCGCCGACCACTACGGCGCGCTCAGGGAGCCCGGCGTCGCGGAGCTCGCCCACACCATCCGCACGAGTACAAACGTCATTCGCACGAGCACCGAGGAGTCGTGATGCCGCACGTCACCATCCAGCACTTCCCCCTCGACCTGGCCCCGGAGCGGAGGCGGCGCCTGGCGGACGCGCTGACCGCGCTGGTCGTGGAGGAGTTCGGCACCTACGAGGGAGCCGTGTCCATCGCGCTCGAACCGGTGGACCCCGGCGACTGGGCCGCGGCGGTGTACGAGCCGCGCATCGCCGGCCGCCCCGAGCAGCTGATCAAGGCGCCGGAGTACCGCCGTTGAGCGGCATCCCGCTGGTGGTCGCGGAGGAGGTGGCGCAGGCGCTGGCCGAGGGCCGGGCGGTGGTCGCGCTGGAGTCGAACGTGATCACGCACGGCCTGCCGTACCCGGACAACGCCGCCACCGCCGTCGAGGTGGAGTCGGCGGTGCGGAAGGGCGGGGCGGTGCCGGCGACGATCGGGGTGGACGGCGGCCGGCTGCTGATCGGCATGGGCGAGGCGGACATCGAGCGGTTCGCCGCGACCCCCGGCATCCCGAAGGCCGGCAACCGGGACCTGCCGGTGGTGCTGGCCCGCGGCGGGCTCGGCGCCACCACCGTGGCCTCCTCGCTGGTGGCGGCCGAGCTGGCGGGCATCCCGTTCTTCGCCTCCGCGGGCATCGGCGGGGTGCACCGGGGCGCGCAGGCGACGATGGACGTCTCCGCCGACCTCATCCAGTTCACCCGCTCCAGGGTGGCGGTCGTCTGCGCCGGGGCGAAGAACATCCTCGATCTCGGGCTGACCCTGGAGTACCTGGAGACGCAGGGGGTGCCGCTGGTGTCGTACCGGTCGGACGACTTCCCCGCCTTCTACTGCGCCTCCAGCGGCCTGCGCAGCCCGCACCGGATCGACGATCCGGACGTCGTCGCCCGCGTCGTCGAGCACCACTGGGCGGCGGGCGGCCGCGGCGTCGTCGTCACCAGCCCGCCCCGCCCGGAGGACGCCGTGGACCCCGAGGTGGCCGAGAGCGCCGTGCGCGCGGCGCTGGCCGCCGCCGAGCGGGACGGCGTCACAGGCAACGCGATCACGAAGTACCTCATGCGGGCCGTGGACGAGGCCACCGGCGGGCGGACCTCGCGGGCCAACATGGCGGTTCTCGTCAGCACGGCAGAAACCGGCGGCGTGCTCGCCGCCGCGCACGCCCGCCACCGATCCGCTCTCCGATAAGGACGTCTGACATGCCCGTGGAGTTTCTCGGCATCGCCTACACCAACAACGCCTCGGAGACCACGGCCCGTTCCGGGCTCTCCTTCGACAAGGACTACACGCTCAGGCTCGCCCGCGCCCACGAGGACCACGGCTGGGACCGGGTCCTGTTCGCCTACGGCTCGGACACGCCGGTCCCGACGCCGGCGGCGGGCTGGCTGGCGGCGAAGGTGGAGCGGCTGCAGATCCTGCTCGCGCACCGGCCGAACGTGTCCTACCCGACGTACGCGGCCCGCTCGTTCGCGACGCTGGACCACATCAGCGACGGGCGGCTGACCATCCACTTCATCACCGGCGGCAACGACCACGAGCAGCGGCGCGAGGGCGACACGCTGACCAAGGACCAGCGTTACAGCCGCACCAGGGAGTACATCCAGATCGTCAAGAAGGTGTGGACGCGCAGGGAGCCGTTCGACCACGAGGGCGAGCACTACCGCTTCCACGACTACGTCAGCGACATCTTCCCCGTGCAGGACCCGCACCCGGGCGTCTCCTTCGGCGGCTCCTCGCCCGCCGCGTACGCCGCCGGCGGCGCGGAGGCGGACATCTACTGCCTGTGGGGCGAGCCGCTGGCCGACACCGCCCAGCAGATCGAGTCGGTGTGGGCGGCGGCACGCGCCGCCGGGCGCAGCGACCGGCCGCGCATCCAGGCGGCCTTCCGCCCGATCATCGCCCCGACGGAGGAGCTGGCCTGGGAGAAGGCGCACCGCACGGTCGAGGCCATCCGGGTGCGGCGGGCGGTCAGGCAGCCGCCGCGCGGCCACGCGCCGGACGG
Source organism: [Actinomadura] parvosata subsp. kistnae (assembly GCF_900323885.1). Taxonomy (GTDB): domain Bacteria; phylum Actinomycetota; class Actinomycetes; order Streptosporangiales; family Streptosporangiaceae; genus Nonomuraea; species Nonomuraea composti. The sequence continues at coordinate 56,625 of NZ_OOHJ01000033.1, forward strand.
GCCGGAGAACACCGGCGCGCAGCGGCTGATCGCCATCGCCTCCAGGGGCGAGCGCTTCGACCGGGCCCTGTGGACGCCCACGTCGGCCGCCACGGGCGGCGAGGGCAACTCCAACGCCCTGGTCGGCACCCCGGAGACGGTGGCGAAGGCGCTGCTCGACTACTACGACCTGGGCGTGGACATCATCTCCGCCCGCGGCTACGACCTGCTCGGCGACGCCGTCGACTTCGGCCGGCACGTCATCCCGATCGTCCGGGAGGAGGTGGCCAGGCGCGACCGCGAGGGCGCCGAGCGCGGTCCGCACCTGCTGGAGAAGATCACCGCCGGGATCTGACGGTCCGGGCGCCCGCGCTCGGGGGCGTGGACGCCCGGCCCTTCAGGCGTCCACACTTCGGCTCGGCCGCGCCGGCGGAGGTGGTGCCGTCCCCGAGGACTCGGCGTCGCGGCGCGTGGCCCGCGTTCAGGACCGGTCGGGAACGAGGGGCACGCGCAGGCGGGTGAGCAGGTGGCGGCGCAGGGCGCCGAAGCCGGGGTCGTCCTGCGTGCGCGGGTGCGGGAGCGGGACGGGGGTGTCCTCGGCGATGCGGCCGTCCTCCAGCACGAGGAGGCGGTCGGCGAGCAGCAGCGCCTCGTTCACGTCGTGCGTGACCAGCAGGGCGGCGAAGTCGTGCTCGCCGCGCAGACGGAAGAACAGCGCCTGCATCCTGAGCCGGTTGAGCGCGTCGAGGGCGGCGAAGGGCTCGTCGAGCAGCAGGATGTCGGGCTCGCGGACGAGGGCGCGGGCCAGGGCGACCCGCTGCGCCTGGCCGCCGGACAGCTCCGCCGGCCAGGCCCGGCCCCGGTCGGCGAGGCCCACCCCGGCCAGCGCCGCGGACGTGCGGCGGGCCAGGTCAGGGCCGCGCAGGCCGAGCGCGATGTTGTCGGCGACGCGTTTCCACGGCAGCAGCCGGTGCTCCTGGAACACCACGGCGGTGCGGCCGCTGGTGCGCACCTCGCCGTCCGCGCCGGAGTCGAGACCGGCCAGGACGCGCAGCAGCGTGCTCTTGCCGGAGCCGCTGGCGCCGAGCAGCGCGACCACCTCGCCTCTGCGGATGCGCAGGTCCACGCCGTCGAGCACGGTGGTGTCGCCGAACGCGCGCGTGATCCCCCGCGCGGTGACCACCGCCAGGTCCGCCGCTGTCAGGTCCGGCGCCACGTCCGGCGCGGTCGTGGCGGGGTTCAGCTCGCTTCGAGGCCGCGCCGCCATGCCAGGGCCCTCCCTTCCGCCGTACGCAGGGCCAGGTCCGACAGCAGGCCGAGCAGCGCGTAGATGAGCAGCCCGAGCACCACCACGTCGGTCTGGGCGAACTCGCGGGCCTCCATCATCATGAAGCCGAGCCCGCTGTCGGCGTTGACCTGCTCGCCGACCACCAGGCTGAGCCAGCCCGCGCCGAACGCCAGGCGCAGGCCCAGGAACAGCGACGGCAGCGCTCCGGGCAGCACGACGTGCCGCAGCCGGGCCGCGGCCGACAGCCCGCACGTGCGGGCGGCCTCCACCAGCCGCTCGTCGATGCCGCGGATGCCGCCGTAGGTGTTGAGGTAGACCGGGAAGAACGCGCCCAGCGCGACCAGCGAGATCTTCAGCGGCTCGCCGATGCCGACCCAGATGAGCAGCAGCGGGACGAGGCCGAGGTGGGGCAGCATGCGGGCCATCTGGACCGGCGGGTCCACCAGGTCGTCGCCGAGCCGCAGCAGCCCGGCGACCGAGCCGAGCGCGAGCCCGAGCCCGCCGCCGATCGCCAGGCCGATGACGGCCCGGACGAGCGAGTCGAGCAGGTTGTGCCAGAGTGTCCCATCAGCGGCCAGCCGCCAGCCAGCGGCCAGCACGTCGCTGGGCGCCGACAGCTTGTCCGGCGGCAGGATCCCGGCCCGCGAGGCCCCTTCCCAGAGGACGACGACGAGCAGCGGGGTGATGATCCGCCGCCAGCGGGTGGCTCGGGCCGGCCGGGAGCGTTGCTGCGGGCGGGTGCGCTCGCGTCCGGTCCGCGGGGCCCGCACAGGTGTCGCCGTCATCGCAATACCTCGGGTGCTCGCACGGGCGCCGTCATCGCAGTACCTCGCGCGCTCGTGCGGGGGGCGCCGTCATCGCAGGACCTCGCTGAATCTCTCGTCCACCCGGCCCGCGATGTCCACCTTGCCGGGGATGAGCTTCAGCGCGGTGAAGCCGTCCGCGATGCGTTGCAGCTCGGCGCCGATCGCGGGGGTCACCGGCGCGACGGGCCTGGCGCTGCGGGCCAGGGCGCGCTTGGCGACGTCCTCGGGGATCTTCAGCTCGGGGGCGAGGAGCCGGGCCCGCTCCTCGGGGTGGGCGATGCCCCAGTCGGTGGCCTCGCGCAACCGCTGGAGGAGCTGCTTGATCTGCGGGGACTTCGTTTCCAGCGCCTCGGGTGAGGCGAGCAGGTACTCCCGGTTGCCCGCGAGCCCGGTCGCGTCGGCCAGCACCTTGACGCCGGGCCGCTCGGCGAGCGCGAAGTACGGGTCCCAGATGATCCACGCGTCAACCTGGCCGCTGTCGAACGCGGGCCGCCCCTCCGCCGGCTTGAGGTACTTGACGTGCACGTCGTCCATGGTCATGCCGTGCTTGTCGAGCAGCCGCACGAGCAGCCAGTTGACGTTGGAGCCCTTGTTGAGCGCGATCGAGCGGCCCTTCAGGTCCGCGAAGCTCGTGATCCCGCTGTCCTGCTTGACCAGGACGGCCTCGCCCTGCGGCACCTCGGCGGAGGTGCTGATGATCCTGAAGTCGGTCCTGCCCGCCGCGGCGAAGATCGGCGGCGCCTCACCGGTGTAGCCGACGTCGATGGACCCGGCCTTGAGCGCCTCGGTGACCGCCGGCCCGCTCTCGAACAGCGACCACGTCTCGCCGGGCGTCGCGCCCCGCGCCTTGACGAGCGTGAGCGCGCCGAACCGCTGGTAGCCCACCCGCAGCTCGTGGCCGCTCCCGGCGGCCTGCGACGTCCCGCCGCCGCAGGCGACGCCGCCGAGCAGGAGGGCGAGCACGCCCGCCACGCTCAGGAGCACCCGTGGGGTCATCGGTCACGCCCGTGCGGCAGGTCCCAGTCGGCGGGCAGGCCCTCGGTCGTCTCGCGGAAGGCGGGCAGCCGGTACAGGTCGCGGGCGTAGGGCCACAGGTGCTCGAAGTCGCGCAGCTCCCGCTCGCTGATCAGATGTCCGCGGTTGTACGTGGCGTCGAAGCGGGCCAGCGTCACCCACAGCCGCACGTCGGCCTCGGTGACCGTGTCGCCGGCGAGGTAACGCTGCTCGGCCAGGCGCTCGTCGAGCCGTTCGAGGGCGGCGACCACGCGGTGCCGCTCACGCTCGCGCTCGTCCTCGGTCGCGGCCCGGCCCACCCGGGTGACGCCGGTGTTGATGTCGTGGTAGATCCAGGCGTTCAGCTTGTTGATCTCGGGACGGAGCGCCTCCGGGTACAGGTCGAGGTCGCTGGTGGCCCACCGGCCGAACTGGGTGGCCAAATCGAGGGTGATGTCGGGGAAGTTGTTGCTGACGATCACCCCGGTCAGGCGGTCCCAGAGGACCGGGACGGAGATGTGCCCGCCGTACCCCTTCTCGGTCGCCTCGTACGCCTGCTCCAGCAGGGTGAAGCCGTTGACCGGGTCGTGGCCGCGGCGCTGCCGGAACGCCCAGCCGCGGCCGTCGCGCTCGTCGTCCACGTACGACAGCGACACCACCTCCTCCAGGCCGGCGAGCTTGCGGACGATCGCGGCGCGGTGGGCGTACGGGCAGACCCAGGCGGCGTACAGGTGGTAGCGGTGCGGCTCGGCGCGAAAGCCGCTGGAGCCGTCGGCGGTGATCCGGCCGCGGAAGGGGTAGAGGGGGCGGTCCCAGCCGGGCGACAGGTGCAGGCGGCCGGGCCCGTAGTAGCCGTACCGGGTGTGGTCGGCGGGTGAGGCGTAGAGCGGGGTCCGCGTCGTGGTGGTCACGGGTGCTGCTCCGGGGTTCAGGAGGCGGGATGGGGCAGGAAGTGGCCGAAGCAGCCCTGGTGGTAGAGCAGGGGGCGGGCGGGGCGGTGCACGCCGGCCTCGGCGACGAGCCCGACGACGAGGATGTGGTCGCCGACCTCCGTGGTCTCGTACGGCAGGCAGATGAGGTGGGCGGAGACGTCCTGGAGCAGGGGGGCGCCGAGCGGCCCGGGCCGCCAGCGGGTGGGCTCGGCGAAGCGGTCGATGTTCTTGCGGGCGAAGCGGGCGGCCAGGTCGGCCTGGTCGCCGGCCAGCACGTTGACGGCGAAGTGGTCGGCGCCGCGCAGGGCGGGCCAGGTGGTGGAGGAGCGGTCGACGTAGAAGGAGACGAGCGGGGGTTCGAGACTGACGGAGGAGAAGGAGGTGGCGGTGAGCCCGACCGGGATGCCGGCGTTCTGGGCGGTGATGATGACGACGCCGCTGGCGTGCACGGCGAGGGCGCGCCGGAACAGGTCGCCGGTGACGGCGGGGCGGGTGTCGAGGTGCGGGGACGGGGCGGAAGGCATGATCACAAAGTCCTCACGGGAGTACGGCCCGAGGTCTCCAGGGCCGGGGATGGCCGGGGTTCGTGATCAGCGACACTGGGCGCTGGCGACGTGGCCGAAGTCCACGTGGGAGCGCCTGGTCAGGAGAAGATCCTGCCTCATGTTTCCGACTTTAAGCCGACAAATCCGTTAAGTCAATATTTCCTACTTGTATTGACGGAAATTTCGGCACGCTGCTCCGGGGTGGCTGTCCGGTAGCGGGTGGGCACCGGTCCCTAAACAGGTATTGCCTACCTGCATTGCAGGGATTACGGTGAACCACAACGTAACACGCAGAACGGACGAAACAACATGACCCACGTGATCGCCGAGGCGCTCGCGGCGGCGCGCGCGCTCGCCACCGGGTTCGCGGAGGGCCGCGGCGGCCCGCGCCGCCGGGCGCCGCCTGCCCGAGCCCGAGCTCGACCGGCTGTCCTCCGGCGGGCTGCTCGCCGTGACCGTGCCCCGCGCGTACGGCGGCGCCCACGTGAGCGCGCGCACTCTCGCCGAGGTGTTCCGGCCGCCGCCGACCCGAACCTCGCGCGGATCCCGCACAGCCACTTCGCCTACGTCAACGTCCTGCGGCAGCAGGGGTGCCGGCCCGGCACGAGGACGGCCGGCGACCCGCTCGTCGTCCCGGCGGGCCGGCGAGCCGGCCGTCAAGGTGCGGGCCGCCGGGGCGCTGCTCGACCGGGCCGCGCAGGCCGTGGACGCCGCCCGCGCCCACACCCTGCACGACCCGGCCCGCTGGAAGATCCAGCACATCGGCCGCTCCGTGCTCGACGGCAAGCTGCCGCCCCGGCACGGCCTGCTCTAGGAGAGAACGATGAGTTTGACGTTCCACTGGTTCCTGCCCACCTACGGCGACAGCCGCGACGTCGTGGGCGGCGGCCACGGGCTCCCGGCGGGCGCGGCGTCCGGCGCGCGCCCCGCGACGCTGCCCTACCTGCGCCAGATCGTGCACGCGGCCGAGTAGGTCGGCTTCGCCGGCGCGCTGACGCCCACCGGCGCCTGGTGCGAGGACGCCTGGCTGACCACCGCGATGCTGGCCGGCACCACCGAGCGGCTGAAGTTCCTGGTGGCCTTCCGTCCCGGGCTGGTCTCCCCCACGCTGGCCGCGCAGATGGCGGCCACCTTCCAGTGGCACTCGCGCGGGCGGCTGCTGCTCAACGTGGTGACCGGCGGCGAGGCCCACGAGCAGCGCGCCTACGGCGACTTCCTGGACAAGGACGCCCGCTACGCCCGTACCGGCGAGTTCCTGCACGTCGTGCGGTCGCTGTGGCAGGGGCAGAGCGTGAGCTTCACCGGCGAGCACGTGCGGGTGGAGGAGGCGCGGCTGGCCCGGCTGCCCGACCCGGTGCCCGAGGTGTACTTCGGCGGCTCCTCCCCCGCCGCGGGCCGGGTGGCGGCGCGGCACGTGGACGCGTACCTCACGTGGGGCGAGCCGCCGGACGCGGTGGCGGAGAAGATCGGCTGGATCGACGGGCTGGCCGCCGCCGAGGGCCGCACGCTGCGGCACGGCATCCGGCTGCACGTGATCACCCGCGACACCAGCGAGCAGGCGTGGGCGCAGGCGCGCCGGCTGCTCGACGGCATCGACCAGGCGACCGTGGAGAAGGTGCAGGCCGGCCTGCACCGCAGCGAGTCGGAGGGGCAGAAGCGCATGCTCGCCCTGCACGGCGGCCGGCGCGACGACCTGGAGATCTACCCGAACCTGTGGGCGGGCGTCGGGCTGGTGCGCGGCGGCGCGGGCACGGCGCTGGTCGGCAGCCACGCCGAGGTCGCCGACCGCATCGAGGAGTACCACCGGCTCGGGCTCAGCGAGTTCGTGCTGTCGGGATATCCGCACCTGGAGGAGGCGTACTGGTTCGGCGAGGGCGTGCTGCCCATCCTGCGCGAGCGCGGCCTGTGGCGGCACCCGGCCGAGCCGGCCGCCGCCGCGCCGGCCTCGATCCCGTTCGCCACGGCAGGAGCCCAGTGAGCACACCCTCGCAGAACACACCCACGCAGAGCACGCACTCGCAGAGCACACCGGCGCAGGGCGGCGCGCCGCGGGGCGCCGAGGCCGGGAGCAGGCTGGTGGAGCTGCGGGACGGTTCCTTGGCCACGTGGCCGAGCTCATGGACGGCGCGCTCACCGTGCTCCACCTGCGTGACCTGCCCGCCGAGCCGCTCCTGCCCGGCCGCGCCGACCATCCGGACCTGGTGGCCGCGCGGCGCTCGGTGGCCGACGCCGACGTGATCGTCCTGGCCACGCCCATCTACAAGGCCACCTACACCGGCCTGGTCAAGGCGTTCCTGGACGGGCTGCCGCAACAGGCGGCACGTGACGCGAGAGCTGTTCGTGCTGGACACGCAGATCACCCCGCTGGCGGAGGAGCTGCGGCCCCGGCTGCGGGCGCTGGCCGACGAGGTGAACGCGGTCCCGCTGTGCGCGGTCGCCTGACACCATCCGCACACCCGGCCCGGACGGCGGCCAGCCGGGCAGCGGCTAGATCGCTGATGTGAAAATTGGTGATCGGCTGCAGGCATGACGAAGGACGTCCATGGTCGGTGTGTGAAGACTGACTTGGACGCCCTTCTAACCGCACTCTACGTGCATCTGGACGATCACGTGATGCCTTCGCAGGGCCGGCCTCGCGGGCGGGGCCGGCCGCCGGTGCTGACCCCGGCCGAGGCGGTGGTCGTGGCAGTGGCGCAAGTGCTGCTGCGGTGTGACGACGAACGCCGCTGGATGCGGATGGCGGCCGGCCGGATCGGGCATCTGTTCCCCAGACTGCCGTCCCAGTCGCAGTACAACCGGCAACTGCGTGCGCTGGGGCCGGCCATGTCGGCGGCGGCGTTGTGGCTGGCACGCCAGGTCCCCACCTGGCACGAGCCTTTGCGACTGATGGACGGCACCCCGATCCGCTGCGGCGCCTCGCGGGTGACGGTCAACAGATCGCACCTGGGTGAGATCGCCGGATACGGCATGGACAAGTCCCACCACGCCTTCTACTGGGGTGCCAAGCTGATGCTGATCACTACCGCTGACGGCGCGGTGACCGGCTTCAGCCTGGCCCACCCCAAAGAGCTCGACGAACGCAAGCAGGCCCTGCACCTGCTGCACGTCCACCAGATAGCCGGCGGTCCATGCCCGATCGTGTGCGACAAGGGATTCGCCGGAGCCGGCATCGAGAAGGCCGCCGCCGATCTGGGCCACCTCCTGATCCGGCCGGCCCGCGAAGACGAGCCTGCACGCACCCTGCCGTTTCCCGGCTGGCTGCGCCAGCGCATCGAGGCGATCATCTGGACGCTGAAGAACCAGCTCGGCCTCGAACGTCACAACGCCCGCCATCCAGACGGCCTCTGGGCACGCATCAGCCAACGCGTCCTCGCCCTCAACGCCGCAATCTGGCACAACTGGAACACTGACGCACCGGTGAAACGGTCACTGACCGCCTATGACCACTAACCAAATTCACATCAGCGATCTAGCCGGGCAGCGGCTAGCCGCCGGAGACGCACGGGACCGGAAGGGCGGGGAACGGGTTGTCGGGCAGGAGCAGGACGCGGCGCGCCCGGTCGGGCTGGCCGGCAGCGTCCAGGTGGAGCAGGGCCGACCCGATGCCCGCCGCGCCGACCATGTAGCCGGTGTCCGCGCTCACCTCGCCGGGCCGCACCCGCCGATAGGCCTGATACCAGCGGTAGCCGCGCCCGTCGTGGTCGTCGGCCCTGGCCACCAGGTCGGCGGCGAGCGTGCGGGCGAACTCCAGGCAGGAGGCCCGCCCCGTGACCGCCCACAGCCCCACGAACAGCTCCACCAGGCCGGCCGTGCCGCAGCACTGGCAGGCCGAGTTCCAGTAACCGGGCGTGCGGCGGGGCGGGGCCGAGCTGTCGACCACGCCGTGCGCCAGCCGCTCCACCCAGTCCAGGTCCTCGAGGTCGCCGCTCACCCGGTGCAGCTCGTAGAACATCCTGGCCACCCCGGCCGCGCCCGAGCAGAACCCGGCGTAGTACAGCTCCCCGGAGCGCGGCACGTGGTGCGGGACCAGGGCGCGGCCGTCGCCCGTCACGCTCACCTCGCGGACGAAGGCGGCTCCGCTGCGGGCGGCGCGCAGGAAGCGCTCGTCGGCGGTCACCCCGTACAGGCGGGCCTGGAGGAAGGCGATGCCGGCCGAGCCGGTCAGGAAGCCGGGGGTGATCGCGTCGGAGGGCAGGCCGTCGAGGCCGCCGTGCCGGTGGCCGGGCACGGGCAGCCCGGCGATGCGCAGGCCGGCGCTGACGGCCGCCGCCTCGTACGCGGGCTCGCCGAAGCGGGCGGCGGCGCGCAGCAGGCCCAGCACGATGCCGCCGTCGCCGCGCTGGGCGGGGTCGAACGTCCAGCCGAAGCCGTCCACGCGGGTGTGCCCGCTCGCCACGATCAGGTCGGCGATCGCCGCCGCCTCCGCGTCGAGCCGGTCGTCGCCGAGCGCCCAGCCGGCCTCCATCAGCGCGATCATGGTGCCGGTCAGCCCGTGGTGCAGCGTCAGGTCGCTCTCCCGCCGCCAGGTGGCGGCCAGCCAGCGGGCGCCGCGCCGCGCGTCCTCCAGGTACGTCTCCTGCCCGGTGGCGGCGGCCAGCTCCAGGAAGAACAGCACGATCCCGGCCGCTCCCGAGTACAGGGACCGGGGCCGCGGCGGCAGCGCCGACCTGCCATGCCGGTCGGGATTGGCCCGCCAGTGCGTGCCGTGCTCGTCGTCCACGGCGGCGGATCTGATCCAGCGCGCGGTCGAGATGGCGGCCGTCATCGGAGAGTGGGCACGAGCGCTCATGGGGCGGATCTCGTCCAAGCTCATGACGAGACTCTGGCACATCCGCAGGGACATTGCAGGGTTTTCCGATTATTTCCATAGGTTTTGTTGGGAACCCTTGATCGGCAGGCCGGCGAGCGGGACGTGGTGCTGACCCGCGTGCATGTCACGGTCGCGCAGCGAGCCCTGGGCGAGGGGCCGCGGGAAGGAGATCTTCACGACGTTCAGCGACGGGATCCGGAAGATCTGGACCGTGCCCTCCTCGACCCGGTACAGCTCGGCGATCACCCGCTCGTTCAGGAACGACGCGTCCGCGGCGATCCGGTAGCCGGCGGCGTCGCGCATGAACAGCTCCATGGTGACCCAGAACGGGCCCGCGTTCTTGGAGCGCACCTCGTGCGCGAGGTCGGCCAGGGTGATCTCAGGCATCGGCCTTCTCCCCCATCTCGATGCGGAACAGGCTCGCCGGGTCGGCGCAGTCCACGACGTGGTTGAGCGCGAACTCGTACGCGGCGCCGCGCTCCACCTCGGCCGGCGAGAACGGGAACGCCAGGCTCGGCAGGTAACCCATCGCGGGGGTCGGCAGGTGCAGCATCAGCGGGTTGGCGACCTTGGCGATCGCGGTGGCCGTCGCCTGGTCGGGCGCGTTGACCAGCAGCATCACGCCCACCTCCCGGGGCGGCCCGGTCTCGGGCTCCAGGTCGCCCAGCACCGCGTTGTGGCCGTAGAGGCGCAGGTCGAAGGCGTACTCGTCGTCCGCCAGCCCCAGGGTCTGGTGCACGCGCCGCCGGATCATCGTGCGCATCAGGTCCGCCCAGGCGTCGATGTCGGCGAGGATGAGGGGGTCGCGGATCGCGGTGAACGACAGGGTCTCGTAGCCGGTGATCCGGGCGCCCTCCAGCTTGATCGTGTACTGGCCGGCGGGGTGGAAGCGCGACCCCTCGACGCGGACGATCCGGTCGTCGAGCGCGACGTAGCGCGCGTCCCGGACGTCGAGGGTGCCGGCGGGCTCGCGCATCTCGAACGGGTTCGCGCTCTCGTAGAGCATGTGGGCGGCCACCGTGATCGGCGTGCACGACACGGCCGGGTCGAGTGGCTCGATGGTGAAGCCGCCGGCGTCGATGGTGGCGAGCACGCCGCCCGCGCGCGGGTCCGTGGTGCACTGGCCGCCGCACTCGACGATCTTGGCGGCGTGCCACGCCGGCCCGGCGGGCATGCCCTTCATGAGCGGGTAGGCGGCGGCCACGGCCGTGTCGGTGGCCCGGCCGGCGAGCACGACCTGGGCGCCGGCGCGCAGTGCCGCGACGATCGGCTCGTGCCCCATCGCGCCGACGATGTGGGTGCAGCTCTCGAGGGTCTCGGCCCGCAGCGGCCCCATCGGGGGCAGCGGGTGGATCCGGCCCGCGTCCAGGTGCTCCTTCAGCTCCGCCGCGCTCTGCTCGCTGTAGACGCGCGCGACCTTCAGGCTCAGGCCCTCCCGCGCCATCACCTCGGCGGCGATCCCGGCGACCCAGTCGACGCCGCTGTCGGTGCCGCTCGTGCCGCAGGAGCCCACGATCACCGGTATGCCCGCGCCGGCGGCGGCCGTCAGCAGGCTGCGCAGGTCGCGGGCCACCGCCTCGGCCGTCGTCTTGGGGGTCGAGGAGCCGAGGTAGTAGGGGCCGGAGTCGGTGGACCCGGCGTCGATGCTGATGACGTCGGCGCCCAGCGCGATGCCGCGCTCGATCGTCGCGTGGTCCCAGCCGGCGCCGAGCATGCCGCTCGGCGCCAGGACCCGGACCTGCTTGACGGGTTCGCTGCCCATGTCCTTCTTTCTCTCTGTGTCATCGGTCTCTCTGTGTCATCGGTCTCTCTGTGTCATCGGTTCAGGGGGAGCCGTGCCCGGCTTCCGAGCGCCGCCGCAGGGCGCTGACGCGCGCGACCACCAGCACGGCGACGGCCGCGAGGATCGAGACGTGGATGAGCATCAGTGACCAGCTCGTCAGGTCGACCATGCCGCCGACCACGGCCGGGCCGAGGAAGCCGCCGCCGACCCAGCCGACGGTGTAGAGCCCGGTGTAGGTGCCGACGACCCCGCCGGACGGGGCGAGGTTCCACAGGACGACGACGGCGTTCACGAGGAACGCGGACGCGCCCGCCGCCGCGACGCACAGGCCGAGCATGACACCGGTGGGCGTGTGCACCACGGTGCCGAGCACCAGCCCGGCGGCGAACACCGTCATCCCGGCCATCATCACGCGCAGCCGGCCGAAGCGCTCGGCGAGCACCGCCACCGGGTAGGCGGCCACGATGAAGGCAACCCCGCTGGGCAGGGTCAGCCCGCCCGCGTCGCCGCGCGACAGGCCCAGCGCCTCCATGCCGTACGGGGTGATGAGCGCCCGGGAGGCGGCCCAGGCGCCGCCGAAGACGAGGATGGACACGATGAGCAACAGCCGGCTGCGGTCGGGGTCGCGCACGATGTCGAGCACGACGTCCCGCACCCGGGCCTGCCGGGAGGCGGCGCCCGGCCGCTCGCGGTCCTCCGCGAGCGCGGCCTGGTAGCCCGGCGAGCGGCTGTCGCGCAGCTTCAGGCCGAGCACGGCCGCGGAGGCCACCATCAGGGCCGCGGGGATCGCGAACGACGCCGCGGGGAAGTCGTCGATCAGGAAGATGCTGATGAGCGCCGCGACCATCACCGTGAGGCTCGACGCGATCTTGACCACCGCGTTGGCCCGGCTCCGGCGCTGCGGCGGGATGAAGTCAGGTAGCAGGGACTCGGCGATGGGCTTGAAGGAGTTCGCGGTCAGCGCGTAGGCGAACATCACCAGGATGAGCGGCGGCAGCGCGGCCGCGGCGTGCGGGATGGCGAGGAACAGCAGCGCCGCCAGCGGCATCCCGACGACGAGGTACGGGATGCGCCTGCCCCACGCGGTCCGGGTGTTGTCCGACCGGTTGCCCATCCACGGCTGGATGAAGATGCCGAGCAGGTTGTCCATCCCCATGAGCAGGCCGACGAGCGCGGCGCTGGTGATGTGCTCGCGCAGCAGGGGCGGCACCTGCGAGTCGTAGAGGTTCCACGTGGATTCCTGGGCGAAGACCGCCAGGGAGATGAAGAAAGTGATCCGCCCTGTTCGCGTGCGCGGGCCGCTCGTCGTCGCCATGGGACGCCCTTCCGACTGCCGGTGTGGCGCGCACCACACTAGTTTTGCTATAGCAAAACCGTCAAGCATTGCAATCTAGCTTTGCCATGGCAGATAGACTGCCGGTATGGCGGACACGACCTTGCAGGGCCTGACGACCAGCACACTCGCCGACCGCGCGTACCGCGCCATCCGTGACGCGATCACCACAGGAGAGCTGCGTCCCGGCCAGAAGGTCACCGAGCGGGGGCTCGCCGAGCGGCTGTCGGTCAGCCCGACGCCGGTGCGCGAGGCCATCCGGCGCCTGGAGCAGGACGGCCTGCTCGAACGCACGGGCCCGCGCACCGTGCAGGTGGCAACCTTCGGCGACGTCGCCGTCCAGGACCTCGCCGAGGTCGAGGTCGCCCTGCGCGGCATGGTGGCCCGCTTCGCCGCCCGGCGCGCGACCCCGGAGCAGCTCGACCGGCTCGACGCCATCCTCGACGAGGCCGACGACCTGCTGATCCTCATCAAGCAGCGCCACCAGGCCGGCCAGCAGCCGTCGCGGCACCTCGGCCGGCTGCTCGACGCCATGCAGCGCTTCAACGAGGTCGTCGAGTCCTGCGCCGGCAACCCCGTCCTCGTGCGGCTGCTCGACCAGACCCGCGTGTTCTCCTGGCCGGAGCGCCGGGCCCGGCTGCTCGAACGCATCAGCCACGACGCCGAGTTCGGCCTGCACCGCTACACCAGCCATCGTGCGCTGGTGCGGGCGTTGCGGGCGGGCGACTCGGCGGCGGCGGAGGCGCTCGTCATCGACGACGCCCGCGGCGGGCTCGGCGACCTCCTGGCCGCACCCGCGGCGAAGGCTTCCGTCGCCTCGCCCTGAAGACCTTCGACGCACCGCCAGGAAACCAGGCGCGGCAAGCTTTTCGCCGGCCACCGAGCCCCGCACCTCTCTGCCCGGCCTCCCCCACCTCGCCACCCGGTGGTCCTGCCGCTCGGCGTCCTGGCGGTCATGGCGACAGTGACGTGCGGCGAGCCGAGGTCACGCGGCGTACGCAGGTACGCGGATCACGCAGTGTACGCAGGTACGCGGTTCAGGCGGGGTACGCCGGTGCGCGCATCACCCGCCCTGGGCCGGCACCTCCACCGACAGCCGGAAGCGGCCGTCGCGGGCACCGGCCTGGAACGAGCCGGAGGCGGCCTCGGCCCGCTCGGCCACCCCGGCGAGCCCGGAACCCCGCTGCGAGCCGTGGCCGACCTCGCCGCGCACACCGTCGTTGACGATCTCCAGCCGCACTCTCCCGCCCTGCTGAGAGAGCGTGAGGGTGCACGAGCCGGCCTCGCTGTGGCGCAGCAGGTTCGTGGTGCCCTCGCGGACGGCCCAGGCCAGGGCGTTCTGGGCGGGCGCGGGCAGCGGCGGCAGGTCGGCCACGTCCAGTCGGGTGTCCACCCCCGCCGCGCCGAGCAGGGCCGCGGCCCCGTCGATCTCCGCGCGCAGCGACACGGTGTGCTCGTCGCGCGTGATCGCCCGTACGCCGTGCAGCGCGTCGCGGGCCACCCCCGTCAGGCTCTCGATCTCGGCGTGGGCGGCGGCGCTGTCCTTGGCGAGCAACCGCAGCGCCAGGTCGCCCTTGAGGGAGATCGCCGACAGGCTCTGGCCGAGCAGGTCGTGCAGGTCGCGCGAGACCCGGATCCGCTCCGCGCCGACCGCCGTCGCGGCCAGCTCCGTACGGGCCGCTTCCAGCTCGTCCACCAGCCGCACCAGCCGGGCCCCGCCTGCCAGAGCCGCGGCGAACAGGGTGGGGACGATCACGGCGTACAGCTCCAGGATGACGATCTGCCAGACGCTGAACCCCGGTGTCGGCAGCGTCGCGACGAGCTGGAGGGCCGCGAAGACCGACAGCTGGGCGGCGGCCGCCACCAGCCGCGGCAGGCCGCGCAGGAGCATCAGCGTCGAGGCCATGGTGAGGGTGCTGATGCTGACCCAGTTCAGGCCCAGCGCCCAGATCGGGGCATAGGTGAGCAGCAGCACCGCCGTGAGGCTCCAACGCCATCCCGCGGGCCGCTCGCCCCGGGCGTCGGCCAGGCTGTGCCGCAGTTGGAGCGCGAGGATCACGGCGGCGAGCAGGATCGCGGGCAGCGGGCCGGTGGGCGGCGAGCCGTCGGCGCCGAGGCTGGTGTAGACGGGCGCCTGGGCGGCCAGCGGCACGTGCAAGGCGATCAGGAGCCGGCGCGGATGCCGCAGCACCCATCGCGGCGGGATCGAGGCCGTCACGCCCGCCCCTCTCGCGACGTGATCGAGGCGATCACGCACCGCCCCTCTCCCGACGCGACCGAGGCGAGCACACCCCGCCCCTCACGCGACGCGACCGAGGCGAGCACACCCCGCCCCTCACGCGACGCGACCGAGGCGAGCACACCCCGCCCCTCACGCGACGCGACCGAGGCGAGCACACCCCGCCCCTCACGCGACGCGACCGAGGCGAGCACACCCCGCCCCTCACGCGACGCGATGGAGGCCGTCATGGCCGTACCTCGATCGTCTCGGTGGTGTCGCCGGCACGCACGACGAGTCGCACCCGGCCGTTCAGGGTGGTCGCCGTGATCGTGCAGGTGCCGGCGGGTGCGGCGCGCAGGAGGCGGGTGAGCGTCGCGCGCAGGGCACCTCGTGAGCTCGGGGCGATGGTGTCGGGGATGCCGCCGCGCGGCAGGTCCAGGCGGGTGACGATGCCGGCCGCGGTCAGCAGGCTGGCGGCGGTCTCCAGTTCGGCGCGCAGCGACGGCTGACGGTAGCCGCGTACCCGCCGCCTGGCCTCGGCCAGCGTGCGCCGGGACTCGTCGGCGAGCCCGGTCAGATCCTCCGCCGCGGCGGCCGGCTCACGCTCGGCGACCTTGCTCGCCGCCCGGTCGCCGCGCGCCGCGATCGACTCCAGCGCGCCGCCGAGACTGTGGCGCAGGTCGTCGTCGATCCTGCGCCGCTCCTGCATGACGGCCCGCTGGGCCAGCGCTTCCCTGGCCGCCTGCAACCGGGTCAGTGCGGCGGCCAGCCACGTGAGCAGCAGCAACGCCGCGCTGCCGCCCAGCACCGAGAACGTCAGCCACGGCGCGGCCGCCCACGACAGCCCGAGCGCGTGGGCCACCGGCGCCGTCGCGCCCACCACCGCCACGTATCCCAGGTACGACCATGGCGCGGGCAGGACCAGCAGGAACGACACCACCAGGGCCGTGTACGCCCGCGGCCACATGTTCCCGGCCAGCGGGGTGGCGCCAAGGATGACCACGGTCATCGCCGCCAGCGACCAGCCGCCGAGGGGTGGCCGGTGCGCCCGGGCGGCGTACCGGACGTGGCGCAGATGCAGCGGCAGGTAGGCCGCGGTCGCAGCCAGGCTCCACAAGCCGGTGCCGACGCCGTTGCCCACGTAGCTGAACGCCAGCCCGACCTGGACCAGCGGCAGCAGGGCGCTGCAGGCGACCGCGCCGGCCGGAGCCAGCCGGACGAGGCGCTCGGACCTCCACAGCTCCGCCACTCCCCCACCCGCCTGTCGTCGTTGCCCGGGTGACCAGAGTAGAGGCCGCGTCCGGGTGCGGGACGCGGCCGGGATCGGGGTCGCGGACGCGGTGCGGATCGGGGTCATGGCCGGGCGGGCATGCCGATGGCCTGGAGCGCTCGCGACGAGCCCGCCTGAGACCGGCGGCGGCCCTCACGCGGGAGGCCGACGTTTTCACGTTTGCTGATGTGTCCGGCAGGGCCGGAGGCGCGCCCGTAGGCTCCCCGCGCAAACGATCTGACCGTACATCTGGAGACATGTTGCACGCCTGGCATGGAGCGCTCGCCGTGACCCTCGGAGCCGTCCTCACCCTGCACGGCGCACCGGCGCCCGTTACAGCGCAGAGGGCCGCCGCGGCCGGGTGTGCCGCGTTCGTCGTCGGCCGGCCGGAGGTGGCGGTGTCCGACGCCACCCGCGACCGGCTCGGCCTCGACGGCTGGCCCGACGGCCCGTTCGGCGTCACCGCTCTGGGCGGGGCACGTACTACTTCCACATCGCGGCGGCGTTCGGCGGCAGCGTCGCCTCGCGCCCGCAGCGCAACGTGACCGTCAAGGGCACGCTGGCCGATCCGGTACGGGACGGCGTCGCCTTCTCCACCCAGCTCCAGGGCGTGCCCACGGGTTACATCTGGGCCGGTGGCGGCGCGGTCTACCGTGATCCCGGCACCGGGATCGTCCTGCAGACCCTCCACCTGGAGCGGCGCGTCGCCGGCGACCAGTTCTACGCCGAGCTCCACCTGGGCCGCCTGAATCCGGCCACCGGCGTGACCACGTACCTCGGCAAGGTGGTGCAGCCCGACATCCCGATCGACCGGGCCACCTGGAACGCCGACCTGGGGATCCCGCAGCTGACCGTGGTGGAGGGCGGTGACGGGGTCGCGTACCTGCACCTGTACTTCGCCGACCACCGCCTGGCCGACGGGCAGCAGGTGCCGGCCGGCCTGTCGGTGGCCCGCGCGCCGCTCAAGGACGTGATCGCGGCCGCGCAGCAGGGCACGGTGGTGCCGTGGCACAAGTACAGCGGCGGCGGCAGGTGGGACGAGCCCGCCTGGGGCGGCTCGTCTGCCGACATCAATCCGGGCCGGCCCATGGCGTGGGGCCCGCAGGTGGTTCGCAGCAAGGCGATGAACGCGTACGTCATGGCCGCCGGCGTCTCGGAGCGCGAGATCGTCCTGTCCACGTCCGGCGACGGCCTCGGCGGCTGGTCGGAGCGTTTCCCGGTGGCGCGCGACCCGGGCTACTTCAACGCGTACGTGACGCCCGTCGGCAACGGCCCGGACCCGGCCGACCTGGGCACCGACTTCTCCCTGTACTACCTGCAGTGGCCCAGCCTGCAGCCGAACTGGGACAACGCCCGCGTCATGCGCCGCAAGGTGACCTGCGCGGACGGCGAGACGCCGGTGCGCAAGCCGTTCACCCGGTACGTCAAGGACCACCGCCACCTGGTCACCACCGGCACGCCGCCCGCCGGCTACACCCGGGAGGGGAACTGGACGCTGTGGTCGGCCCCGCAGCCCGGCACCCGCGCCCTGTACAACTGCCGGGCGGGCGCCGATGACTACTTCATCTCCGTCGACCCCGGTTGCGAGGGCGAGCAGACCACGATCGTGCAGACGGAGGGCTGGATCCACGAGACCCGCCCGTCGAGCGCGTACGTGCCGCTCTACCGCTGCCACATCCCCGGCTTCGGCGACCATTTCGTGTCGGCGGCGTCCACTTGCGAGGGTACGGGCGTCACCAACGAGGGCCTGCTCGGCTACGCCCCGCCGGCGGCCTGACCCGGGCCCTGGGCCGGCGCGCGGAGCGTGCGGCGGACGGCGTCGCGCAGCCAGCGGTGCGCTCCGTCGGCGGCCTGGCGGGGGTGCCAGGCCATGCCGATGGTCAGGGGCGGCAGCGGCAGGGGGATGTCGAGGAGGCGCAGCCCGAGGTCGGTGGCGGTGTGGGTGAGAGGCGACTCGGGCTCGCCGGGGAGCGCGGCGGGCACGAGGCAGACGACGTCGCTGCGGGCCGCGAGCGCCATCGCCGCCAGGTGGCTGGGCAGGACGGCGGTGACGCGCCGGTAGAGGTTCCGCTCGGCCAGGGCGGCGTCGAGGGGGCCGGTGAAGCGGCCGCGCCGGCTGACCACGACGTGTTCGGCGGCGGCGAGCCGCGCCGCGTCCAGCGGCCGGCCGGCGAGGGGGTGGCCGGGGCGGACGGCGGCCGTCATCCGGAGCGTGACCAGCTCTTCGACCTGGGTCTCCGGGTCCACGTGGTCGATGGAGCCGACCTCCAGGTCGATCCGGCCGTCGCGGAGGGCGGGGCTGGCCTCCCACTCCTCGGCCAGGAGCCGGAAGGAGACGCCCGGCGCCTCCTGCCCGGCCAGGCGCAGCAGCCCGGGGGCGAGCGCCGTGCCGACCAGGTCGGCGGCCTGGAGGGTGAAGGTGGTGCGCAGGGTGGCGGGGTCGGTGTCGCCGGCGGGCCTGAGCAGCGCGTCGAGGCGGCGGACGACCGCGGCGGCCTCGTCGCGCAGCGCCAGGGCACGCGGGGTGGGGACCATGGCCTGCCCGGCCCGCACCAGGAGCGGGTCCTGGAGGGTGCGGCGGAGGCGGGCGAGGGTGCGGCTCATGGCGGCCGGCGAGGTGCGCAGCCGGGCCGCGGCGCGGGTGACGCTCTGCTCGGTCAGCAGGGCGTCGAGGGCGACGGCGAGGTTGGCGTCGAGGGCCGCGTGGGGGCTGTCCACCTACATCATTCCATTTCGAGCAACAATCCCTTGCTGAAGTTCCCATTGTGGCATCACCGGGCCGTTCCTCAGGATGGACGCGTATCCACCCGACACCAATCCCTGAGGTTTCTTCATGATCGTCATCACTGCCCCCACCGGGAACATCGGCCGTCACCTCCTCACCCGGCTCCTCGGCTCCGGCGAGAAGCTGCGCGTGATCGTGCGCGACCCCGCGCGGCTGCCGGACGCGGCACGCGGGCGCGTCGAGGTGGTCACCGGCTCGCACGGCGACGCCGCGGTGGTCGAGCGGGCCTTCGAGGGTGCGGACGCCGTCTTCTGGCTCGTTCCCCCGGACGCGTCCCTGACCCCGGAGCAGGCCTGGGTCGGCTTCACCCGGCCCGCCGCGAAGGCGCTGGCCGCCCACGGGGTCGGTCACGTCGTCGGCGTTTCCGCCCTCGGCCGCGGCACCCCTCCGGCCGGCCGCGCCGGGCTCGTCACCGCCTCCTTGGCGATGGACGACCTCCTGTCGGGCACTGGCGCCGCGTACCGGGCCCTGGCCTGCCCGTCCTTCTACGAGAACCTCCTGGAGGAGGCCGCCTCCATCCGCGACCGGGGCGTCTTCACCGACGCCGTGGCCGCCGACCGCAAGGCGCCCCTGGTCGCCGTCGCCGACATCGCCGCCGTCGCCGCCCGCCTGCTGCTCGACCGCTCGTGGACCGGCGCCGGCAGCGTCCCGGTGCTCGGGCCGCAGGACCTGTCCCCCAACGATCTCGCCCGCATCATGACCGAGCAGCTCGGCCGCCCCGTCCGCTACGAACGCCAGCCGCTCGGCGAGTTGCGCGCCGACCTCCTCCGCTACGGCCTCGACGAGGCGTTCGCCGAGGGCATCGTCGCCATGAAGCGGGCCAAGGACGAAGGTCTCGACGCCGGTGTCACCCGCACCCCGGACATCACCGGCCCGACCACCTTCGAGCACTGGTGCGCCCGCACCCTCAGGCCCGCCGTCCTGTCCTGAAACCCGGGCGAGTACCGGCCGGCATGACGGCGTCCGCGAGGTCGAGAAGGTCGTCTCCATGCCGGCCGGTCCGATCCGTGGCACGGATGCTGCCTGCGCAGTCAGGTTGTGCCGGGGTGGCGTCCCGATAGTGTGCCGGCATGGCGACCCCGCGTTTGAACCCGCTCGAGGACGAGGCCTGGCAGGGCTTCCTGTACGTGCACGACCGCATCTGGCGGGAGATCGAGGCCGGCCTCGCCCCCCTGAACGTGACCATGGCCGAGTACAGCGTCCTGGCCCTGCTGGCCCAGGCCGGCCGCGCCGGCATGCGCATGTCCGAGCTGGCCAAGCGGCGGGTGATGTCCACCGGCGGCTTCACCCGGCTGGCCGACCGGCTCGAACGCCGCGGGCTCATCGAGCGCCGCCGGGCGGAGGAGGACGGGCGCGGATACGTCGCCGTCCTCACCGCCGAGGGCCGCAACCTGCTGCGCAAGGCGTGGCGGCGGCAGTACGACGACCTGCGCCGCACCTTCCTCGACCGGCTGGACGAGGACGACCTGCGCGACCTGGCCCGCATCTGGTCGCGGCTCGACCCGGACCGCGACGCCGGCGCGCCGGAATAGTTGCTTGCGCAGACAGGTTGTGAGGGATGTCGATCAGCGGGCCCGAGGCACACGCGGTGCCGCCGCCCGCGAACGCGGATCTGTACGAGTTGCTCGACAGGTTCTGGCCGGCCCGGTTCAAGGCGTCCGGGGTCATCTTCGAGCGCGCCGTCGCGCGCGGCGAGCTGCCCGCCGGCACCGACCCGGGCTTCCTGCTGGAGATGATCTCCGGCCCGCTCTACTTCCACTGGCTCATGCTCGGCCACCCGCTCGACGACGCCTTCCTGGAC
This sequence comes from [Actinomadura] parvosata subsp. kistnae, assembly GCF_900323885.1. Taxonomy (GTDB): domain Bacteria; phylum Actinomycetota; class Actinomycetes; order Streptosporangiales; family Streptosporangiaceae; genus Nonomuraea; species Nonomuraea composti. The sequence continues at coordinate 77,171 of NZ_OOHJ01000033.1, forward strand.
CGGGTGGCGGACTTCGTGCTTCGCGGCGCGCACGCCGGATCGGCGGCTCGACCCTTCACGAGAAGTCGAGGGCCGTGCCGTACAGGCGGGACACCTTGATCTTGATGATCACGCGCTCCTCGCGGGCCTGCTGCTCCAGGAAGGCGGCCGGATCCGGCTGTTCGCCCGCGAAGGCCAGCAGGTCGTCCGCGTCGGCGGACACCTCGGCCTCGCCCTCGGCGACGGCGAAGGACCAGACGTCGGGGCCCTGCACGTGCAGGGAGACGTGCGGGTCGTTACGCACCTGGCGGGCCTTGAGCCGGCCGGCCGTCGTGGAGATCCTGATGATCCGGCCGGCCGGGTCCCAGCGGTACAGGACCGTGGACATGGCGGGGTGGCCGCTGCGCTTGACCGTCGCCAGCACGCCGAACTGCTGGCCGTCGAGCAGCTTCACCAGCTCCTCGTCGGTGAGTGCGCGAGGGGCGGGCCCTGACTGGTTCTCGTCCATGTCCTCTTCCTCATCATCCTGAGACGGAGTGCGATCTCTCGGACAAGGACCTTAGCAGATAGTTCCGTTGCAGACGAGTTTGGTGGTGATGCGGCGCCGGCGGGGGCGGCCGCCGCCTGCCCACCGCGCTCGCGACATCGGCCGCCATCCGGCGGGTGAGACGGTGGTTGTTGAAATCACCGCGGCTGAGGACAATCGATGAGCAAGCGCTTGGGAGCGCTCCCATGCTCCAGGAACGACTCGTCACCGATCGAGCCCCCGGAGGAATCGTGCGCCATCGTCTCGCCCGCTTCTCACTCATCGCAGCCCTCACCCTCGGCCTCACCGGACTGGGCGGCGCCCTCGTCTCCACCCCCGCGTCCGCCGACACCCAGCTCACCCTGATCGGCTCGCACCTCCAGTACGAGAGCTGCCGGATCACCGGCGAGCTGGGCCAGCGCGCCGGCTGGTGGACCGTCTGGTGGTGCAGCTACGTCGACTACAGCACGCCCGCCGGCTACGAGCTCTGGGCCTACAAGGTGGTCTGACCGGCTTCAACTCACGGAAGGGCGCCCCGCCGAACGGGCGCCCTTCGCCCCGCCGGGAAATGCGCGTCAGCAGAGACCGATGTACCAGGCGTTATCGGCGGTCTGGCGTTCCGCGATGTACTTGTCCTCCCACGGGTCCACGCACGTGTATTGGTTGGGCCCGGAGATGTTGTCTATCTCGATGAAGATTCTGGTGTCGCCGCAGTGGTAATAGCGCAGATCCGCGCCCCACGCCTCACCGGTGAGGTAAGCGCCGCACCGTGCACCGACGGGGGCCGAAAGGACGCCGACGTCCCCTGACGTCTGCGCGGTCGCGACCGTGGCAGGGGTGAGTGACGCGGCGAGCATTCCGCCGGCAAGAAGCAATCCACCCAAGGCGCGTCTGAAAGTAGGCACAGTAATCTCCTTCACCGCAGTATCAATGGGCTCTGCTGAGCCGAAAGGCCCGAGGCCGGTCCCGCAATGGCGGGTCTTGCGCCCTCCTTTAGCGTTCGGGATTCCCTTTTCACGGCCGACTCCGCCTCCATAAGAAGATCAGCACGCGGCCCCTTTACGCAATAGGGTGAACCGGAATGGGCGGCGCCGCCCGCACCGTCAATCACGCCGGCGCAGGGGCCACGAAGCACATGGAGGTGCAGCGATGGACACATCCGCGTACTTATCAGCAGTTGTCGAGCAGACGAACATCCTCGCCGATTGGCTGCACGACAGGGACGCGACGGCCCCGGTGCCGACCTGCCCGGAGTGGACGCTGGCCGACTTGGTCGACCACGTCGGCGGCACACAGCGCATGGTGACGATGCTCGTGGGCGAGCAGCTGGCCGAGCCGAGCAAGGCGTTCGCCGCCTACGTCCCGGCTCCGACCGATTCGAGCCAGTGGCGCGCCTGGCTGACCGACGGCGCGGCCGAGGCGAGACAGGCGTTCGCCTCGGTCACGGACGACACCCCGGTGTGGGATCCGTCGGGCGCCGCGGCGGGCGTGCCGTTCTGGTCGCGTCGCCTGTTCGGCGAGGTTTGCGTGCACCGCGCCGACGCGGCGGCGGCGCTCGGCCTGCCGTACGAGCTGGCGCCCGAGCTCGCCGTCGCGGCGCTCGAGGACTGGCTGGGCACCCTGACGTCCCGCGGCTACTGGGAGAACCGGCCCGGCTTCGCCGACGCGATGCGCGGCAACGGCCAGACCCTGCACTTCCACGCCACCGACGCACCGGGCGAGTGGGTGGCGCGCCGGGAGCCGGACATGGTCGTGCTGGAGCACGGGCACACCAAGGCGGACGTCGCGGTACGCGGCCCGGCCACCGACCTCCTGCTCGTGATCAGCAGACGCCGCCCGCTGGACGCGACGCCCACCCTTGACGTGCAGGGAGATCGGGCCCTGTTCGTCCACTGGATCGAGCACATGGACTGGGTCACCGGCGACTGACGCGGACGAGGGAGCATCGACATGAGCGGGCCGGACATGGACGGACGCCTCGAAAAAGCCAGGCTGTCCTACGAGCGGGCCGTCTTCGCCGGCGACATCGGCGGGCTGGCGGCGGCGGAGCAGGACCTCGACCAGGTCGAAGCCGGCCTCGCCCTGGCCCGCGGACGCATCCTGCACGCGCGCTTCCTCCACGACCGGCGCGAGGACCCGCGCGAGCTGCCCCTGTTCGAGCGGGCGACCGATCTGTACCGGACGCTCGGCGACGCGGCGGGCGAGGCGGAGTCGCTGTTCTGGCAGGGCTGCTACCACCAGGTCGTACGCGACGACCCCGGCCGCGCCGTCCCCCTGCTGCGGCAGTCGTACGACCTGGCGACGGCGGCCGGCGACCCCCATACCCGGTCGGAGGCCCTGCGGCACCTGGGAATCGCCGACCACGCGGCGGGCCGCCTGGACGCCGCCCGCGAGCGCCTGGAGACCTCGGCCCGCCTGCGCCGCGAGATCGGGCTCCTGGCCGGGGCCGCCGCCGACCAGGTGGGCCTGATCTACATCGCCACCGCCCAAGGCCGCCTGGACGACGCGCTGGCCCTGGCCGAAGAGGCGTACGCCACCGCAGAGGCGTGCGGTGCCCGCCGCATCATGCGACAGGTCGAGGAGGCCCGCGACCGGATCAGGCCGCCGGCCACGGATCACGGGACGGGCTCGGAAGGAACGGCCGTGCTCACCGAGGACTGACCCGCCGCCGCCGGGCCGCGACCTGCCGCCCGCCCTGCGCGAGGAGCTGTTCGCCGCGTTCAGACGCACGTCCAGCGATACATCCCGCGGCCGAGCCGCACCGCCTCGCGGGCCAGGTCCCGCAAGGCGGTGATGCGCTCCACCTCGTACGGGTGCAGCAGCTCGTCCTCGGCGTACTCGCGCACCCGCTCGTCCGGCACGGCGGCGAGCGCGGCGACCGTCTCCGGCATCACCCGGTCCACGCCCGACACCTCACCGTCGTCCGCGACCTCCACGCTGTCGGGGAACTCGCCGACGTCGCGCCCGGTGAGCCCGGCCACCAGGCCGCCGGGCTCGTCGATCCATCCCTTGCAGTCGACGTAGGGCACCTTCGCGCCCGCGGGCCCGCCGGACATGACCCGCCCGGCCGCCTCATCCGACTCCGCCGTGAAATAGTCGACCAAGACCCCCATGGCCGAACACCTTATCGAGACGATCCCCGTGCCCGGCGGTGCGCCGCCGTCCGCGATCAACCGGCCCGCTGGGCGACGCACAGGACGCTCAGGTAGCGGCGGACCACCCGGTCGCCCATGCGCGTGCGGACGCGTTCGGCGACGGCGTCGAGCAGGGCCTCGCGCACGCCGGGGTCGAGGGCGCGGTACAGCGACGTCGTGCCGAGGAGGTCGGCCAAGCCGGCCCCGTCGAGCCGCTGGACGGTCGGGTAGCGGCGCACGAGCGGCGGGCCGAACAGGTCGCCGGGCGCGTCCCAGCCCTGGGCGGTGGTGCGGACGTCGTCCTCCAGCGGCGGGTGGCCCCAGCCGGGGTTGCCGGGGCTGAAGCGCTCGTGGAGGTCGGCGGTCTCGGCGTACATCTCGGGCTCGCCGGGCCGGCGGACGACGACGTGGCTGAGCAGCGCCATCCAGCCGCCGGGGCGGAGGACGGCGTGCGCCCGCCGCCAGCCGATCTCCGGGTCGACCCAGTGCCATGAGGACGCCGCCAGGAGAAGGTCGAAGCGCCGGCCGTGGTCGTCCCACTCCTCGAACGTGGACCTTTCGATGGTGACGTCGCCGGAGAGCCGCCGGGACGCGAGAGCGGCCAGCTTCTCGCCCGGCTCGATCGCGGTCACCGAGCAGCCGAGCGCCGCCAGTGAGCGGGTCGCCTGGCCGGTGCCGCAGCCCACCTCCAGCACTGGCGACCTCTCCCCCACCCCGGTGATGGCGGCGAGGTCGGCGAACAGCGCGTCGGGGTATCCGGGGCGGGCCCGGTCATAAAGGTCGGGCACCTCGTTGAACACCCGGCCGAGGTCACGTTGGGCGGGGCGCGTCTTCGGGTCATCTGCCACAACCGACCACGCTACGGTGTGCGGCGCCGTAAAACGTCGGTCGTCCTGGATATCTTCACTCACCATGAGCACCCCCTACGCGTGGTCGGCCATCTTCCCGGAGCGGGGGCGGGCCCCCGAAGGTGCGGCGCCGTCGCCGACCGACACCTACGCGCTGCGCCCGCCGGCCGCCGAGGCGGACGTCCGCCGTCGGCTCGCAAGCCACTGACCGTGCCGACCCTTTTGCGGCGCTGATGGTGTCCATCTCCATGAGACAGCGACAAGCGAGCACCAGGAGCCGACATGCGTGCGACACCAGCAGCCACAGGCCTCGATCCGGACGGGCGCGGCGGGGGTGCCGCCCTGCGCCGGTTGCACGTGGCGGGCGCGCCGCTGGTGGTGCCGAACGCGTGGGACGCCGCCTCGGCCCGGATGATCGAGGCGGCCGGCTTTCCCGCCGTGGCGACGAGCAGCGCGGCCATGGCCGCCGTGCTCGGTCATGACGACGGGGAGCGGGCGCCGGTCGGTGAGGTGCTGGCCGCCGCCGCGCGGATCGTGCGGGCGGTGCGCGTGCCGGTGACGGTCGACTTCGAGCGCGGGTACGGGCTCGCGCCGGCCGAGCTGGTCGAGCGGTTCGCCGCTACCGGGGCCGCCGGGTTGAATCTGGAGGATTCCCACCCGGCGAGCGGCGACATGATCGACATCACCGAGCAGGCGGACTTCCTGTCCGCGGTCCGCGAGGCGGCGGTCGCGCAGGGCGCGGACCTGGTGATCAACGCCCGTACCGACCTGTTCCTGCGCCGGCCCGGGCCCGCGCGGGAGCAGGTCGCGGGCACGCTCGCCCGCGGCGCCCGCTACCTGGAGGCCGGCGCCGACTGCGTCTACCCGATCGGGGCCGCGGACCCGGAGGTGATCCGTGCCCTGGCCGAGGGCCTGCCGGGGCCGGTCAACGTCGCGTACGGGAACGGCGGGTTGTCGCTGGCCCGGCTCGCGGAGCTCGGCGTGGCGCGGGTGAGCTTCGGACCGGCGCTGCAGCGGCACCTGTACGACACGTTCGGGTCGGTGATGCTCCCGGCCGTCGCCTCGGACCGGAACCCCTTCGCGCGCTAGCGCCACGCCTCCATGCAACCCGCGCCGGGGCCGGCGGCATCTCCTCTGTGTGAAGTCATCGATCGGGGAGTCCCATGAGCGTGGATGAGGAGTACACCGCCTATGTGCGTGGCCGGTTGTCGTGGTTGCGGAAGATCGCCTACTCGTTGTGCCAGGACTGGCACCGCGCGGACGACCTGGTCCAGACGGCGATCACCCGGCTCTACGTCAAGTGGCGCAAGGCGCGGGCGGCCGACGACCTCGACGCCTACGTGCGGGTGATGCTGGTCCGGGTCTTCCTCGCCGAGCAGCGCAGAGGCTGGTTCTCGCGGGTACGGCTCACTCCCGCGATGGCGCACGAGCCGTTCGAGGGCGGCGACCGGGACACGGCCATGGACCTGCGCCGCGCCCTGGCCGCCGTCCCTCCACGCCAGCGCGCCACCCTCGTGCTGCGCTTCCACTGCGATCTGAGCGTGGAGCAGACCGCCCACGCGCTGGGCTGCTCCACCGGGACCGTCAAGAGCCAGACCGCCCGCGGCCTCGCCACGTTGCGCGCGATGCTCGGCGAGCCGGAATCCCGTCTGGCACGTGCGGAGGAATGCTGATGGACGTCAAGCAGGTGTTCGACACGCTGACGAGCGAGGAACAGCCGCCTTCCACGGTGGACGTGGGGCGGGCCGTCGCGGCGGGGCGCGCCGTCCGGGGACGCCGCCGTGCGGCGGTCGCGGGGGTCGCGGCGGCGGTGACGGCCGCGGCCGTCCTCTCGGCCTGGGCGGCTCAGCCGTGGCAACGGGGCGATCTCGCCGCCGCCGTGCCCGCCACGGCCTCCGCGTCCCCGGCCCCGACGCCGCGGCCGGTCTACAAGGGGTTCGCGGAGCTGAAGAGGCGGTATCCCCCCAAGGGAAGGATCGCCTCCGTCCCGCCGCTGGTCATGTGGGTGAGCGACGCGCCCCGCAAGGGTGAGCTCTTCCTGTGCGAGAGCGGGCCGAACGGCAGCTCCTGCTCCGGCTTCCCGCCGCTGGCCGCCCGCGAGTACGGCCGCACGCAGGGCAAGCTGCGCGGCAGGGACGTCTGGTTCGGCGTGGCCAAGGACGCCGTGCACGGGGTGACCGCGGTGACCAGGGACGGCAGGAAGCTGCCCGGGACCCTCACCCGGCGGGTCGCAGCGGGGCTCGGCTTGTGGGCCGTGGAGTATCCGCGCGGAGCCGACGTGCGCCGACTCGTCTTCACCGGCGCGAACGGGGAGACCCTGCAGCGGATCTCCTCCTGAGGACGAGCGGGCCCTAGGCGGGCGTGTGCGGGGCCTCGTCGCCGGCGGGCGCGTCGTCCGCGGCTTCAGGGGGTTCGCCGGTGAAGTGGCGCAGCTCCCGGCTGAGGACGGCCGCGGCGGCGGTCAGGCCGAGCAGCGCGCCCAGCACGACGAGTGCCCCGGCGCCGCCCAGCGCCGCGGCCAGCGCGCCGCCGATGACGGGCCCGAGGGGCTTGAGCGCCATCCCGCCCATGCTCAGAACGGCGCCCATCCGGCCGAGCATGGCCTCCGGCACCATGCGGGCGATCACCACGTTCATCACGACGTTCAGGGAGGGCGTCGACAACGTGATGAACACCAGCGGGATCATCGGCCACCACGCGCCCCAGGGCAGCGCGGTGGCCGCCAGCGCGGCGCCGAAGACGGCCACGACAGCCGGCAGCAGCTTGCCGGGCGGCAGGAGCCGGCTGACGCGGCCCGACAGCAGCGCGCCGGCCAGCCCGCCGATGCCGAGGCCGGCCAGGACCGCGCCGGTGACGCGCGCGTCGCCGCCGCGCTCGCCGACGAGCACGATGAGCGGGATGAGGAACGCTCCGCCCAGCAGGTTGAGCACCATCACGGCCGCGGTGACCTCGCGCAGGCCGCGCCGGCGCCACAACCAGGCGACGGCTTCGGCCGCCTCCTTGCGCATGCTCCGCCGTTCCGCTTCCCGGGGGGAGGCCGCCGGGCGGCGCGGCACCTTCGCGAAGGCGTAGAGGAGGGTGGCGGCGAGGAAGGTGAGGGTGTCGACGACGAAGGGCACCGCCCGCCCGAGGCCGTAGAGCAGGCCGCCGAGCGGCGGGCCGATCAGCCCGGCCGCGTGGGTGCGGGCCTCCTCCTGCGCGTAGGCGGCGTGCAGCTGACCTGGAGGGACGATGCCGCGGATCGCCGTTTCCTGGACGGGGCCGATGAACGCGGCGCACAGCCCGTCCAGGACGGCCAGCGTGACGAAGTGCCAGAGCCGCACCTGACCGGTGACGATCAGCGCCGTCAGCAGCGCGGAGGCGAGCGCCTGGAGACCTTGAGCCGCCAGGAGCGTGCGGCGGCGGTCCCACCGGTCCACCCACACGCCGGCCGGCATCTGGACGGCGACGAAGGCGACCGTGCGGGCGCCGGCCACGATGCCCGCCGCCCCGGGTGAGCCGGTGAGCGCCAGCACCAGCAGCGGCATGGCGAGCCTGGTCAGCTCCGACCCGAGCTGGGAGATCGCGCTGCCGGCCCACAGCAGCTGGAAGCGCGCGTTCCTGCGCAGCGGGACGTGGTCGGTCACGGAACGTCTTCCTCGCGTGCCGGGGGCACGCTCGATTCAGGCAGGGACGGGCGGGACTCGGAGAAGATACCCGCCCGGGATGCCTCTGTCCATCGAAAGGGCGCGCGCTACCCTCGCCTCACCAGGTGACCGGCAGCTCGTGCAGCCCGTAGATGACGGCGTCGGTCTTGAACGGCAGGTCCTCGGCCGGCCCGGCGAGCCGCAGCGTGGGGATCCGGCGGAACAACGTGTCGAAGACGATCTGCAGCTCCATCCTGGCCAGGTTCTGGCCGAGGCACTGGTGCGGGCCGAAGCCGAAGGCGAGATGGTGGCGGGCGCCGCGCTCGACGTCCAGCTCGGCCGGGTCCTCGAACACCGCCGGGTCCCAGTCGGCCGACAGGGTGGAGACGATGACGCCGTCGCCGGCCTTGATGCTCGCCCCGCCGCACTCCACGTCCTCGACGGCCACCCGGTTGGTGACCCCATCGGCGATGGTGAAGTAGCGCAGCAGCTCCTCCACGGCCATGGGCGTCCTGGTCGGGTCGGCTGTGATCAGGGCCAGCTGGTCCGGGTGGGTGAGCAGCCCGGCCACGCCGAGGGAGATCATGTTCGCGGTGGTCTCGTGCCCGGCGGTCAGCAGCAGGAACGCCAGGCTCAGCAGGGCGCCGTGGTCGAGGGCGCCCTCCTGGCGCTGCCGGGCGATCTGCCGGCTGAGCAGGTCGTCCCCGGGCTCCGACTCCTTGCGGGTGACCAGGTCGTCGAGGTAGGCGCGCAGCTCGGTCATGCCTCGCCGGCGCTCCTCGAGCGAGGTGCGGCTCACCATCATGGCGGTGCGGCTCTGGAAGAAGTCGTGGTCGGCGTAGGGGACGCCGAGCAGCTCGCAGATCACCAGGGACGGCACCGGCAGGGACAGCGCCCGCACCAGGTCGACCGGCCGCTCGTCGGCGGCGAGCAGGGCGTCGATGAAGTGGTCGACGATGGCCTGCACGCGCGGGCGCAGCGCGGCCAGCCGCTTCACGGTGAACTCGCCGATCACCGGCCGGCGGGCCCCGGCGTGTTCGGCGCCGTCCATGCCGAGCATCAGCGGCGGCTGGCTGCGGAACTGCCGCAGCGTCGCCTCGTCCACGCTGTAGAGCGGGAAGCCGTCGTGGCGCCGGTCGGAGGAGAAGCGGGGGTCGGCGAGCACGGCCCGGGCCTCCTCGTGCCGCGCCACCCACCAGGCCTCGCCGCCGCTGGCCAGTCGGACCTTGCTGACCGGCGCCCGCTCGCGCAGGGGCTCGTACGCGGCGGGCGGGGCGAACGGGCAGTCCCGCTCGACCGGCAGCCGCAGGTCGGCGAGCTCTTCAGTGGTGTGGTTCGTCATGGATGACCTTTCTGTCGGGAAGGAAACTGGTTGGCGGGTCACCGCAGGGTGAGCGGGGTCTCGGAGGTGATGCGGGTGAGCTTGCGCGGGTTGCGGACGTAGTAGAGGCCGGTGATGCGGGCGTCCTCGACGCGGACCGCGATGACCCCGTCGAGCTCGCCGTCCACCCGCAGGAGGAGCGCCGGGTTGCCGTTGACCGTGGTGGGCTCGCTGGTGAGCGCGATCCTGGCCCTGCCGAGGCCGCCGACGATCAGGTGGGCGACCTTGCCTGCGCCGACGACCGGGTGCGTGGCGGCCTGCTTGACGCCGCCGCCGTCGCTCATCAGGACGACCTCGGGCGCGAGCACGTCCAGCAGGCCCTGGAGGTCCCGGGTTTCGAGCGCCCGCCGGAACGACTCCACGACCGCCCGCACCTGGCCCGGGGAGACCGCCTCGCGCGGCCGGCGGGCGTCGACGTGCCGGCGGGCCCGGTGCGCGATCTGCCGCACGGTCGCCGGGGTCTTGCCGACGGCGGCGGCGATCTCGTCGTAGCCGACGCCGAACACCTCGCGCAGCACGAACACGGCCCGCTCGGTCGGCGCCAGCGTCTCCAGCACCAGCATCAGCGCCATCGACACGCTCTCGGCGAGCTCGGCGTCCTCAGCCACGTCGGGCGCGGTGAGCAGCGGCTCCGGCAGCCACGGGCCGACGTAGTCCTCCTTGCGGCGCTTCATCGTGCGCAGCCGGTCGAGGGCCCGCCGGGTGGTGATCCGGACGAGGTAAGCGCGCTGGTCCTGCACCTGGTCGAGGTCCACCTTCGTCCACCGCAGCCACGTCTCCTGGAGGGCGTCCTCGGCGTCGGCGGCCGAGCCGAGCATCTCGTAGGCGACGGTGAACAGCAGGTTGCGGTGGCGGAGGAACGCCTCGGTCGCCGGGTCCGTCGTCGCTGCGCTGCGCTCGTTCATGCGTGGCTCCCGCCTGTTCGCCCGTGACTGCCGGTTCATGCACAAGGCGCCGGCGCCCGCCGCCGTGTGACAGCCGTGCCGGATGACCCACGTCACATGAACGCCGTGTCACAAAGCCGGGGGCGCCGACGCCGCATGGTCGTCACAACGACGCGCACGCAACGACAGGAGTGAACGGGATGAAGCACCGCATCGTCGTCCTGGGCGCCGGCTACGCCGGGGCCTACGTGGCCGGGAACCTGGCCCGCCGGCTGTCCCCAAAGGACACCGCGATCACCGTGGTCAACGCCGCGCCGCACTTCGTCCAGCGCATGCGGCTGCACCAGCTCGCGGCCGGACGGGACCTGGAGGCGCCGATGCTCGCCGACGTCTTCGCGGGCACGGGGATCCGGCTGCGCCTGGCCCCGGTCACCGCCCTCGACCCGGAGCGCCGGATCATCGCCACGGGTGACGGCGAGCTCGGCTACGACACGCTCGTGTACGCGCTCGGCAGCCGCGGCGACGTCGAACGGGTCCCCGGCGTGGCCGAGCACGCCTTCGACGTGGCCGCCAGGCCCTCGGCGCTGCGCCTGCGCGAGCGCCTGGACCGGCTCGCCGGGCGGGGCGGCAGCGTCGTGGTCGTCGGGGACGGGCTGACCGGCATCGAGACCGCCACCGAGATCGCCGAGTCCAGGCCCGGCCTGTCGGTGACGCTGGTCGCGCGCGGCGAGCTGGGCGTCCGGCTCTCCGCCGGAGCCCGCGACCACCTGCGGCGGGCCTGCGACCGCCTGGGCGTCACCGTCGTGGAGCACGCCGGTGTCGGAGCCGTCGAGGCGACGCGGGTGCTGTGCGCCGGCGGCACCGTGCTGGCGTCCGACGCGACGGTGTGGACAGCCGGGTTCGCGGTCGGCTCCGTCGCCGCCGGCGCCGGCCTGGAGGTCGCCGGGGACGGCCGGATCGTCGTCGATCGCACGATGCGCTCGCTCTCGCACCCGGACGTGTACGCCGCCGGCGACAGCGCGTACGCCATCGGCGACCACGGCCGGCCGCTGCCGATGTCCTGCGCGTCGGCCGGGTACACCGGCCGGCAGGCCATCGAGGCGATCGTGGCACGGCTGACCGGGCGCCCGGTCCCGCGCACCAGGCTGGTCTACACGTACAACCACATCAGTCTCGGACGGCGGGACGCCATCCTGCAGCCGATCGACCGCGAGGGGCGGGCGAAGCCGGCCCACCAGAGCGGCCGGAAGGTCGCCCTGGTCAAGGCGGGCATCCTCGCCACGGCGCTGTGGGCCACCTCGCACCCCACCTACGGCCTGCCCCGGCGCCGGCACCGCCTGCCGGCCGCCACCCCCGGCTCCCGCGCGGCCGGCCCGGTCACGAGGCCGGCTGGCGGGGCAGGCCGGGCGGGTTGACCCGCGACTCGGGGATGGCCTCGTTGGCCAGCCCCCACCGCTCCAGCACCTGCTGGTACGTGCCGTTCCTGATGATGGTGTTCAGTGCCTCGTGCAGCGGCTCGACCAGGCCGTTGCCCTTCTTCGTCATGGCGGCGATGAGGCCCTGGAGGTCCGGCCCGGCCCCGGAGAACGTGCCGGCGATGCGGGAGCCGCCGCTGACGGCGATGTTGTAGGCGATGTTCGGGTTGGGGCCGAAGTACGCCTGGACGCGGCCTGACTTGAGGGCGAGCAGCACGTCGCCGTACTTCTCGTAGTAGAGGATCTCGGCCGGCTTGCGGCCGGCGGCGCGGTTCTGCCGGTCCCAGTCGAGCAGGATCTTCTCCTGGTTGGTGCCGGAGCCGACCGACACGCGCAGCCCGGCGATGTCGGCGGGCCCCTTGATCGCCTTGATGGGGCTGTTGTCGGGCACCTGCCAGGCGAGCTGGTCGATGCGGTACGTGGCGAAGTCGTAGGTGTCCTTGCGCTCCTCGGTGACGGTGACGTTGCTGAAGACGGCCTCGTACTTGCCGGACTTGGCGGCCAGGAACAGGTTCTCCCAGGAGCTGGACTGCGGGGTGAACTCCAGGCCGAGCACGTCGGAGACGAGCTGAGCGAGGTCGGTCTCGACGCCGATGAGGGTGGTGTCGTCGGTGGCCGGGGACACCAGCGGCGGCGAGCCGCTGGCGCTGAACCCGACGGTCAGCTTGCCGTCGGCGGCGATCTCCTTGGGCACCTTGGCCGCGATGTCAGCGACCTTCTGGGTGCGTATCCGGTTCTGCTCCGGGCTCAGGTTGATCTTCTTGCCGGCGACGACCGGGGGCGGGGCGGTGGTGACCGGTTCGGCTGCGCAGGCGGTGAGGGCGGCGGCGGTGAGGACGGCGAGCAGGAGGGGCGAAACACGCATGGGTGGCGTCCTTGGGGTGTCAGAGGACCTTGGCGAGGAAGGCGCGGGTGCGCTCGTGGGCGGGGGCGTCGAGGATCTGGGCGGGCGGGCCGAGCTCGACGACGCGGCCGGCGTCCATGAACGCCACCGCGTCGGCCACCTCGCGGGCGAACCCGATCTCATGGGTGACGACGATCATGGTGGTGCCGGCGCGGGCGAGGCCCTTGATGACGTCGAGCACCTCGCCCACCAGCTCGGGGTCGAGCGCGGAGGTGGGCTCGTCGAACAGCAGCAGCTTGGGCTCCAGGGCCAGCGCGCGGGCGATGGCGACGCGCTGCTGCTGGCCGCCGGAGAGCGTACGGGGGTAGGCGTCGGCCTTGTCGGCCAGGCCGACGCGGGCCAGCAGCCGCTCGGCCAGCGGCTCGACCTCGGCGCGCGGCCGGCGCTGCGCCGACAGGGGTGCCTCCATCAGGTTCTGCCTGACGGTGAGGTGCGGGAAGAGGTTGAAGGACTGGAAGACGAAGCCGATCTGGGTGCGCTGCCGCAGCACCTCGCGTTCGGGCAGCTCGTGCAGGCGCTCGCCCACCTGCCGGTAGCCGAGCAGGCGCCCGTCCACCCGCACCGAGCCGCGATCCACCTTCTCCAGGTGGTTGATCGTGCGCAGCAGCGTCGACTTGCCGGACCCGGACGGGCCGAGCACCACCAGCACCTGGCCCCTGGGCACGTCGAGGTCCACGCCGCGCAGCACGTGCAGGGGGCCGAAGCTCTTGTGGACACCGCGCAGCTCGACCATCGCGCTCATGCCCGCCCCTTGCCGTAGTGGCGCTCGACGTAGTGCTGCGCGATCGACAGGACGGTGGTCAGCGCGAGGTACCAGAGCGCCGCGACCAGCAGCAGGGCCATGACGCGGCCGTTGCGGTTGTAGATCACCTGCACCTGGTAGAACAGCTCGGGCAGCGCCATGATGTAGACGACCGAGGTGCCCTTGACCAGGCCGATGATCTCGTTCCCGGCGTTGGGCACGATCGTCCGCATGGCCTGCGGCAGGATGATCCGCAACAGCCGCCGGCCCGGCGGCAGCCCCAGCGCGGCGGCGGCCTCCCGCTGCCCCGCGTCCACCGACAGCAGGCCGCCGCGGACGATCTCGGCGGCGTACGCGGCCTGGTGCAACGCCAGCCCGAGCACCGCCGCCGTGAGCGGCCCCACCAGGTCCATCGTGCCGAAGTCGAAGAACTCGGGGCCGAACGGCACCCCGACCGACAGCCTCGGATAGAGCAGCGCCAGGTTGTACCAGAACAGCAGTTGCAGGATGAGCGGCACCGACCGGAACAGCCACACGTACCCGAAGGCCACCGACGACAGCAGCCGGTTCGGCGACAGGCGCATGAGCGCCAGCACCGTGCCCAGGGCGAAGCCGAGACCGATGCCGAGCGCGGTCAGCTCCAGCGTCAGCAGCACCGAGCGCACCACCGACGGCGCGAACAGGTACTGCCCGACCACCTCCCACTCCCAGGCCGGGTTCGTGATCAGGGCGCTGGCGGCCATCGCCAGCACCACGAGCACGCCGGCCGCGGCCAGCCAGCGCAGCGGGTGACGGGCGGTCACCACCTCCAGGGGCCGCCGCGCCTCCTGCCGGGCGGGGGCCTCCACCTCGGGCAACGTCATGACCGGCCCTCGATCCGGGCGGGCGCCGGAACCCGTACCGTGCGGAACTCGGTGGTGCGGCGCAGGCGGAAGCCGAGCCGTTCGTACAGGCGGATGGCGGGGGTGTTGGCGGCGGAGGCGTGCAGGAACGGCGTCTCGCCGCGCTCCCTGATGCCCGCGGCGACCGCCAGCACCAGCCGGGTCGCCAGGCCCCTCCCCCGGTGCGCGGGATCGGTGCAGACGGCGCTGATCTCCGTCCAGCCCGGCGGGCGCAGCCGCTCCCCCGCCATCGCCACCAGCGCGCCGCCGTGCCGGATCCCCAGATAGACGCCCAGCTCGACGGTACGCGGCCGGAACGGGCCCGGCTTGGTCCGCTCGACGAGGTCCAGCATCTCGGGCACGTCCGCCGGCCCCAGCCGCACCACGCCCGGATCGTGCCTGCCCCCGATGTGCTCGCCGGTGAGCTGGACGCCGGGAACGTTCCTCGCCTCCTGCCAGCCGGGCGGCGGCAGCAGCACCGGGCCGGTCAGCGGCACCTCGCCGCCCTCGCCCGCCAGCGCCGCCACGTCCCGCCAGTCGGCGGGGCCCGCGTCGGCCGGCATCGACAGGAACGGGGCGACGTCCACGGGGTAACGCAGCACCCGGCCGCGCCGTTCGGCGAGGTGGGCGTGCGCTCCGAGCAGCGCGGCCCGGACGGGATCGTCCAGCACGTCTATGGGTGCGGCCGGTAAGGGACGGAATTCCACATGCATGAGGCGGGGCCTTTCTCACGTCCGTCAGCGGCCCCAGCTCAGCACAATGCGCAATAACCGTCAAGTCCTACTTGTTTAGTTGGTTATTCTGGTGGAGTGGTGGACCCAGACGTCAAGCTCGGCGTAGACGGCATGACCGTGGGCGAGAGAACCGGTGACCGTCATGGACGCGGGCGCGAGGCCGGTGATCGTCCCACCCGCGCGGACGTGGGTGCGCAGCCACGGGCCGGCCGGCAGGCCGTTCTCGGGGCGGGTGCGTCGCCGGGCCGCCCGCGGTGCTTCGGCTGGGCACGGCGGGGCGGGGAGCGAGCCGGGCGTGGCGCTCGCCTCGTCGCCGTCGCCGGCGAACGGGATGTCCTTCCAGACTGGCGCGGAGCAGGCAGTTTTCGCTCCTTGTCAGGCGGGCGACCATGGGCGACCCAGCCCGCACGACACGCGCTCCAGGCTCGTTCGTCATCGACCTGCCGCGGCGACCGCCCGCTCAGTCGCCGGCCAGGGCCGCGCCCAGCGGGGTGCGTTCGTAACGGACGGAGCGGCCCGTGCGCGTCCGCGTGACCAGGCCGGATTCGCGCAGCGCCGCCAGGTGGCCGCCGACGGCGCCCAGGCTGAGCCCCAGCTGCCGGACCAGCTGCGTGGTCGTCGCCGGCACCTCCAGCGCCCGCAGCACCTGCGCGCGGTGCGGGCCGACCAGCCGTGCCAGCGCCGCCGCGCCGCCCTGAGGGGGTAGTGGCGGTCCCAGCAGGTTCGCGACGCCGCGCGCCGGATACACCAGGGCGTACGGCCAGGGCGGCTCGACGTAGCTGATGAGGGTGCCAAAGACGGTCGGCATCAGCAGCAGGCCCTTGCCGCCCAGCCGGTGCCGCTGACACTCGTTCCGGGGGCCGGTGCGCACCTCGATCACGCCGTCGGCGCCCTCGGAACGCCAGCGTACCCGCGGATCCAGGTCGGACAGCGCCGCGGCCCAGCCGTACATCGCCAGGTGCCCGGCGCGGTGCACCAGGTCGCGTTCCAGCACCGTACGCAGCCGCGGCCAGTCCGGCTCGACCAGCGCGTACCAGGTCGCCTCGATCGCGTCCGCCAGCCGGGTGAGCACGTCCGGGGCGGACAGGATCTCCAGGACGCGGCGTGGCGGCGCGGGCAGGCCCGCCAGGTTACGGGCGATCTCCGCGCGGGCCTGGTGCGGCGGGGTCGCCCGCACCACGGCGAGCTCGGCCGCGAAGTCGCCGCCGTGGCCCGACGGCGGCGGATGAATGAAGTCGGCGTTGTAGGCGCCGCGGCGGAACAGCGCCGTCAACGCCGCGACCGCGGGCGTCTCGCGCAGCAACCGCGCGTACCGGGGTGCGACCCGCTCCGCCCACGGCCGCAACGGCCCGGCCGACTGCTTGCCCGCCGCCACCCGCAATGCGTTCATCGCCTCACCGAGCGGCGAGATCGCGTAACGGGTGTGGGCCACGTCGACCGGCCCGACTTCGATGACGAGCATCTTTCGCCTCCACACGAAACCCTAACGCCCGCGTCGGGCCTGCCCGAGACTGGCCCGCATGACGACGCTCCAGAACGCGCCCGAGCCCGCCCAGGGACCCGTGCCGGCCGCTGCTCACGCGTCCGCACGGGAGCCCGCGCACGAGGTCGTACGGGAGGGCGCGCGCTACCGTGAGGTGTTCGCGGTGAGGCAGTTCCGGGTGCTGTTCGCCGGGTACGCGCTCTTCCTCGGCGGCGAGACCGTGAAGATGCTCGCGCTCTCGGTGACCGTCTACGCCGGCACCGGCTCGACGCTGCTGGGCGCGCTGGCCTACGTCGCCGGTTTCCTGCCTCACGCTCTCGGTGGGACGCTGCTGCTGGCCTACGCCGATCGGTGGCCGCCGCGGGCCGTGATGGTGGGTTATGACCTGGTTCGGGCCGTGGTCGCTGCCGTGCTCGCCGCCGGGCTGCTCTCTCCCGTCGCGATGCTGGTGCTGGTGTTCGTCGCCGGCGTGCCAGGCGCGGTCGCCTCCGCAGCGCGCGGCGCGCTGCTGCCCGAGTTGCTCGACGGCGATCGGTACGTGCTCGGCCGGGCCGTGTTCTCCATGGCCGCGGGCGGTACGCAGGTGCTCGGGTTCGCGACGGGCGGGATGCTGATCGTGGCGCTCGGCCCGTACGGCGCGCTCTGGATCACCGTGGTGAGCTGCCTGCTGTCGGCCGCGCTGCTGCGCCTGCGGCTGTCCGAGAGACCGCACCGCGCTGCGAAAACTGGGGGCGGGGTGCGTGAGACCTGGCGGGTCAATCGTGCGCTGCTGCGCCGGCCCGCGGTGCGTTCGTTGTTGCTGGCTCAGTGGCTGCCGGCCGCGCTCGTGGTCGGCGCCGAGGGGGTGCTCGTTCCGTACGCCGACCGGATCGGCGTGCCGGGCGCGGCCGGGATGTTGTTCACCGCAGTGGCGCTCGGCATGCTCGCCGGTGATCTCGTGATCGGGCGGCTGGTCGCTCCACGACGTAGGGAGCGGCTGGCCGGGCCGCTGGCGTTGTTGCTCGGTGCGCCGTTGCTCGGGTTCGTGCTCTCGCCCGGGCCGGTTGTCGCGGGGTTGCTGCTCGCCGGGTCCGGGTTCGGGGTCGCGTACCAGCTGGGGCTGGCCCGGCGGTTCCTGGAGGCGGTGCCGGAGGGGAACCGCGGGCAGGCGTTCGGGCTGGCGCTGACCGGGACCATGACGGCGCAGGGGGTGTTCGCGGCGGGCGGCGGGGCGCTGGGTGAGGTGGCGGCGCCCGGCCTGGTCGTGGGTGCGGCGGGCGCGGCGTCCCTGCTGGCCGTCCTGGCGCTCTGGCGCGTGCTCGCGTGAGGACCTTAAGCCTCACGCCCCAAAGCCTCACGCCCCGGAGCACCACGCCCCAAAGCACCACACCTCACAGCGGCACAGCTCACAGCGGCACAGCGGCACAGCCCACAGCGTCACCCTCCGGCGTCACACCCCCGCGTCGCATCCTCGGGCCGCCTCCCGCGTCGCACCGTCGCGCCCCGAAAGGCCGGCGCGAGGCCGCGAGGATGGGGCCCGGCCGCGAGGATGAGCGCGGGCATCAGGCCGGGCGACGGGCATCCAGACCGGAGCGCCGCCATCGGGCCGGCCTGCGGTGGTGACCGACCCGGGAGCGCGGGCCATCCGCCCGCGCCGTCCCTCTAGACGGGCCGGAGTGCGGTCACGGGCTGATGCGGGTCCAGCGTTGGTTGGTGGCGCCGCTGCAGGACCAGATCTGGAGCTTGACGCCGTTCGCCGTGGAGTAGTTGGGCACGTCCAGGCACTTGTTCGCGCCCACGGCGGTGATGCTGCCGTCGGTGTTGAAGCGCCACTGCTGGTTGCTCTGGCCGTTGCAGTCCCAGATGGCGACGCCGGCGCCGTCGGCGGTGCTGCGGTTGGACACGTCCAGGCATTTGCCGCCGTAGACGCGCAGTTCGCCGCTCGCGGTGGGGGTCCACTGCTGGTTGGGCTGGCTGTTGCAGTCCCAGATCTGGGCTTGGGCGCCGTTCGTCTGGGACGCGCCGGTGACGTCGAGGCAGCGGCCCGAGCCGACGCCTCTGATGGCCATCGCGCCGGAGGGGTTGTCCCCGGGCTGGCCGATGCTGCCGGAGACGGACTGGAGCGCCGCGTACCAGGCGGCGGCCATCTTGTCGTAGCCGCCGGCGGTCGGGTGGATGCCGTCGATCAGGTCGGAGGTGGTGAGCTTGCTGTGCATGTCGACCAGGTGGACGTGCTTGCCGCTGCTCACCTTGCTCTGCACGATGCCGGGGATGGCCGCGTTGAACGTGCGGGCGGCGGCCTCCTGGCCGGAGTTGGACAGCGGGATGATGGTGGCGACGAAGACGTCCGCGTTCGGCACGGCGGTGGTGATGTGGTCGATCAGGGCGGAGAGCCGTTGGGGGGCGCCGGAGACGTTGTAGTTCTGCAGGATGTCGTTGGTGCCGATGTGGAGCAGCACGGTGCGCGGCGTGTACGTGCGCAGCCAGCCGGCGATGTTGGCGTCGATCTGGTCGATGCGCCAGCCGGGGTGGCCTTCGTGATCGTGGTCGCCGAGGTTGCCCGGCCCGTTGAACTGGGAGCCGACGAAGTCGATGGTGTAGCGGCCGGCGGCGAGGCGCTGCCACAGGCCGATGCGGTAGCCGCCCGGCACCTGGGTGCCCTCGGTGATCGAGTCGCCGAGGGGCATGACCCGCACTCCCCCGTTCGACTCGGCGCCGGCGACCCCGGTCCCCAGCATCGTGCCGGTCGCGGCTAACGCCACCACCGTGAGCACGAGGGCCCACCATCGTCTCCAGGTCCGCGGTTCGCTTGGTCGCATGGGTCCGCCTCCGTTGTTAGCGCTAACAAACCGCTGAGCGGTCGAGCTCCCGACTTCGGGTTGAGGGAAGTGGTGGCGGACGGAGCAAATCCGAGTCCGAAAGGTACTGTCAAGGGTGGCGTAGCTTGCGAGGCCCGGAGAGCGTACTGCGGCCCGCACTCACCTTGGCTTACCGAGGTGAGATGTCTTCGGCCCGTGCCTGCGCGCCCATGAAAGTTTCATGATCCCGCGCAGGGAGTTCCCGACCACGGCGTCATATGACGACCGAAAGTTGCGGTCGCGATATTGACAGTTTTCGGCGCGATCCCCACACTGATGGCCCTAAGTGATCTCGCCACGGAAGAGAACATGACTCACAGCGACGGAGGGGCGGACGCGCCGGCCCCCGAAGAGGTTCCGAGCCCGAGGATCAACCCGCACATCCCCCATCCGGCTCGGATCTACGACTACCTTTTGGGCGGCAAGGACCACTTCGCCTCCGACCGCAAGGCCGCGGAAGCGCTCATCGAGGTGTCGCCGGGCACGCGTGAAGGCGTGCGCGCGCATCGCGCGTTCCTGGGCCGGGCGGTGGGGTATCTGGCGGCCGAGGCCGGGATCACCCAGTTCCTCGACATCGGCACCGGGATCCCGACCCAGGACAACACGCACACGATCGCCCAGAAGGTCGTGCCCGAGGCCCGGGTGGCCTACGTGGACAACGATCCGATCGTGCTGGTGCACGGCCGTGCGCTGCTGACCGGCGACCCCGCGGGCCTGACCGACATGATCGAGGCCGATCTGCGGCAGCCGGAGAAGATCCTGGCCGATCCCGCGGTCCGGCGGGTGATCGACTTCACCCGGCCGGTGGCCGTCATCCTGGCCGGGGTCATGCACTTCATCACCGACGAGGAGGACCCGTACGGGCTGGTCGAGCAGCTGAAGGTCGCGGTGCCGAGCGGCAGCCACCTGCTGCTGTCGCACATCACGCTCGACTTCGCCGACCAGGTGCGCCGCGAGGACTTCACCAAGCCCTACGACAACAGCACCGCCCCCATGGTGCCGCGCACCTACGACGAGACGCTGCGTTTCTTCGAGGGCTGGGACCTGGTGGAGCCGGGCCTCGTCGAGGTGGTGACGTGGCGGCCGGACCTCGACGAGTACCAGGAGGAGATCCCCGGCGGCCACGCCTGGGCCTACGGGGGTCTGGCCGTCAAGCCTTGAGCGTCACTTTCGCGGCTTCTGCTTGACGGACTCCTGATAGACGTCCGCGTACGTGCGCGAGTCCTTGATGAGCCCGTCGGCGAAGGCGGCGACGTCGTCGCCGATGAGCTCCAGCACGCCCTTGCCGGCCGCCGCGCCCTCCTCGAAGAAGTCGACGAGCCCCGACAGCAGGTCTCCTTCGGTCAGTTCGAGCGGCCCGACCTTGAAGTAGTACCGCTGGATCTCCTTGTAGACGATCTGGTAGTCCGGCGGCAGTGCCTTGACCCGGGCCAGGTGCGCCCGCCACTGCCTCTTGCCTTCGATGATGTCCTGGATGCCCACGTCAGCCTCCCAGCCGGCCCAGTTTCCTGGCGACATTCCTGTTCAGTTGCGCGCGCCACCGGTCGCGAAAGGTGCGGGCGCCTTCTCCGCCGGCCAGTGCCGCGCAGAAGCCCTCGATGTCGTCGCCGAGCACGTCGTGAATGCTCTGCCCGTCGGCCGCCGTTTCTTCGAGCAGCCCGAGAGCGCCGTCGAAAATGGGCATCAGGTTGCGGCCGGTGAAGTCGCCGTACAGGAAAAGGTGGCTCTTGATCTGTTCCCAGGCCGCCCGGTGATCGGGCGGCAGGGCCGCGGCCCGCACCTCGAAAGCCTTCCATTCGCGGGTGAGATCGCTGCCGGTGATGGTTTCCCAGAAGCTCATCTTCCGCCCTCCTTGAGCTTGTCGATCCGCGATGAGACGTACTCCCATTTCGCCCAGAAGGTCGCCAGCTCTTTGCGCCCCGCGTCGTTGAGCGCGTAGAACTTCCGGGGCGGGCCCTGCTCGGACGGTCGTTTCGTCACCTGGACGAGCTTGTTCTTCTCCAGCCGCAGCAGAATGGTGTAAACCGTTCCTTCGACGACGCCGTGGAAGCCGAGTTCGTTCAGCCGGCGGGTGATGGCGTACCCGTAGGTTTCCTCGCGGCCGATGATCTGCAGCACGCAGCCCTCGAGCGTGCCTTTCAGCATCTCCGTCAGGTCGTCCATCGTGGTCCTTTTCGATCTCTCCAGTACTCGGTAGCACCAAGTACCACTACACAGTATCACAGAGTAGCGCGCTCGTTCCGGCGCAGAAGGCACGAAACTTCCGCGAATCGCGACCGGTGATCGCTAGGCTGCGGCAATGGAACCCGGAACCGGTGTGCCCGAGCGCCCCGTCAACGTACAGCGCCCTGACTGGATCACGCCCGTCACCGAGCCTCTCGACCCGGCGGTCGCGGTGAACGACTACGACAGCTTCGCCGAGGAGTACGCGGCGGAGAACGAGAACAGCCTTCTCAACGCCTACATCGAGCGGCCGGCGATGCTGGACCTCGCCGGAGACGTGTCCGGCCGCCGGATCCTCGACGCCGGCTGCGGCTCGGGCGCCCTCACGGCGCGGCTGCGCGAGCGCGGCGCCATCGTCACCGGCATCGACGCCA
The DNA here is from genome assembly GCF_900323885.1 of [Actinomadura] parvosata subsp. kistnae. Lineage (GTDB taxonomy): Bacteria > Actinomycetota > Actinomycetes > Streptosporangiales > Streptosporangiaceae > Nonomuraea > Nonomuraea composti. The sequence continues at coordinate 99,202 of NZ_OOHJ01000033.1, forward strand.
GCGCCGGGATGCTGGCGGTGGCCCGGCGGCGGCTCGGTGACGACGCGGACCTGCGGGTGGCCGACCTGCGCGAGCCGCTGCCGTTCGGCGACGACGAGTTCGACGACGTCATAGCCTCCCTCGTGCTGCACTACCTGGAGGACTGGGGGCCTACGCTGGCCGAGCTGCGGCGCTTGATCAAGCCCGGCGGGCGGCTGATCGCGTCGGTGAACCACCCGTTCGTGGAGTGGCTGTCGGAGGACCCCCGGCCCGTCTATCGCGACACCACCAGCTACACCGATCTGTGGACGTTCGGCGGGAAGCAGTACCCGCTGACCTTCTGGCGGCGGCCGCTGCACGCGATGACCGGCGCCTTCACCGACGCGGGCTTCCGCCTCTCCGTCATCAGCGAGCCGAAGACCGCCCCGGATGCCCCCGAACCGTTCAACGGCATCAGCTTCATGTGCTTCGTCGTCGAGGTGCCCCGGTCGGCCGCCTGACCGGCGGGCGGCTTTCACCGCAGCAGGAGATCGACGGCCACCTTCAGCATCGTCGCCGACGCGGTGACCCCCGGAGTTCGCGCACTCCGGGGGTCACCGCCGGCCTCGCGCGGCACCCGCACGGCGTCAAGGCGTGGGCGCTCGATCCGGCCACCGCCCGGCGCCTCAGGGCGGTCTCTGGTCCGGAGCTGACCGCCGGGGCGCGGGTCAGGGCTGGGCGTCGAGCCAGTCCTGGAAGGTGGGCCCGGCCAGCTTGGCGTGCGGGCCGGGCAGGAAGGCGCCGGCGGCGGCGAGCTCGGCGTCCGGCATGCCGGAGCCGTCGACGCCGACCACCTTGACGCCGCGCCGGGCGCCGAGCAGCCTGGCCGCCTCGGCCATGATCTCCTGGCGGGGCCCGGCGATCTCGGGGATCGGCGTGCCGGGAGCGGGCTCCTCAGGGGCCAGGGCCAGGGCGACGAGCTCCTCGGCGACGGCGCGGCAGGCCACGAGCTGGGTGGGCAGGGCCGGGACGTAGGCGACGTCCCCCTGCTGCCAGTCGAGGAGCTGGCCGACGAACTCGTGGAACTGCGCCGCCCGCAGGACGCGGACCGGGAGCGGGCCGGGCAGCAGGACCTCCTCGTGCACCTTCTTGGCGGCGAGGAAGCCGGCGGTGGCCTTGTCGGCGCCGATGATGGACGCCATCGCGATCCGGGCGACGTGGGCTTGCTGCCCGTATTCGTGCAGGTTGCGGGCGGAGGTGCGGAAGAACTCGGTGGCCGCGTCCTGGTCGGAGTCGTGCCAGGAGGCGACGTCGATGATGACGTCGGCGCCGGCGAGCGCTTCGGCCAGGCCCTCGCCGGTGATGACGTCCACGCCGGTGGCGCGCGACATCGGCACGGCGCGGTGCCCCTGCTCGGTCAGGACGTCGACGACGTGGCGGCCCAGCCGCCCGGTCGCGCCCGCGACCGCGACCGTGTACGTGGTGGTGCTCATGGTGGTGGTTCCTTTCTCAGTCGGTGTAGTTCTGGCCGGGCGGCATGCCGGGGATGGGCTTGGCGATGAGCGCGGCGGGGGTGAAGAAGCCGATGTGGGCGATCGCCATGATGAGCGACCACATGGCCTGGTGGTCGTAGTGCGCCGACGCTCTGGCGTACATCTCGTCGGGCACGCGCTCCCCGGAGGGGTTCGGGGTGAGGACCGCCTCCACCAGTTCCAGCGCGGCGCGCTCGGCGGGGGTGAAGCAGGTGGCGTCGCGCCAGGTGGCCACGGCGGTGATGCGCTCCTCGGACTCCTCGATCCGGCGCAGGTTGCCGGTCTCGCGGACGGTGAAGTACGTGCTGCCGAGGAGCTGGCCGGCGCGCAGTTGCAGCAGGTGGATGGTGGCCTGCGGGATCGCGCTGTTGCGCAGGGCCCGGTGCAGCCCTTCGCCGACCTGCGCCATCTCGGGCAGGAAGGGAAGCGGGTTGGGCATCCGCGACCGCCGGCTCTGCGTCCCGGTCGTGGTGGGTGTGGACATGGTGCTGCCTCACTGTCTCGTGGTGGTGGCGCCGCGGCGGCTCGTTCGCGCGGCGTTCTGACGACCACGAGACGTCGGCGCCCGCGGCGGCGTAACAGCGGGCCGCATGTGACATAAGCCACCGGCCGCGCGTGTTACGCGGCGGCGCGGGCCGGCGTCTTGTGCGTGTGGTAAAGCTGAGGACGAACAGGCAGGAGCCGGGCATGAACCAGGACAGCGGACGACGTGCGGAGCGCGCCGGTCACCCCGACTCCGCCACCGAGGCGTTCGTCGCCCACCGCAACCTGCTGTTCACCGTCGCCTACGAGATGCTCGGTTCGGCCGCCGACGCCGAGGACATCCTCCAGGAGACGTGGCTGCGCTGGGTGGGCGTCGATCCGGGCACGGTGCGGGAGGAGCGCGCCTACCTGGTGCGGATCGTCACCCGGCAGGCGCTCGACCGGCTGCGCGCGCTCGGCCGGCGCAAGGAGTCCTACGTGGGCCCCTGGTTGCCGGAGCCGCTGCTGACCGCGCCCGACGTGGCCGAGGACGTCGAGCTGGCCGAGAGCGTGTCGATGGCGATGCTGCTGGTGCTGGAGACGTTGCAGCCGACCGAGCGGGCGGTGTTCGTGCTGCGCGAGGTGTTCGACCTCGACTACGACGAGATCGCCGAAGCCGTCGGCAAGAGCCCGGGCGCCGTCCGGCAGCTCGCCTACCGGGCGCGGGCGCACGTGGCGGCGCGCCGGCCGCGCGGCACCGCCTCCCCCGCCGAGACCCGGGCCGCGCTGGAGGCGTTCCAGCGGGCGGTCGAGACGGGCGAGTTGCAGAGCCTGCTCGACGTCCTCGCGCCGGACGTCGTCGCCCTGAGCGACGGCGGCGGCGTCCGGCACGCCCTGCTGCGGCCCGTCGTGGGCATCGAGAACGTGGCGCGCCTGCTGGCCGTCGGCTGGTGGAAGCGCGACGCGGACAGGTCGGTCGAGCTGGTGCAGATCAACGGCGGCCCGGGCCTGCTCGTGCGCGTCGACGGCGAGATCGACGGCGTGGTGGCGGTACGCGTGGAGAACGGCTACGTCACCGGCGCCTACCACGTGCGCAACCCCGAGAAGCTGTCGCGGGTGGAGCGGGAGATCGCGGTGACGCGCCGCGCGTGACGAGCCGCGAGATGACCCAGGTCAGGCTCGTCCCCCTGCGAGGGTCAGCCGCCGGGGCCGGTTCGCTGGATGGGGGCGCCGTCGCCGTTCTGGGGCAGGTCGCCGCGCCGCACGGGGCTCGGCGGGGGCGCCGGAGTGGTGCCGTCGCCGACCACCGGACGGGCGGCTTCCGCCGCCCGCTTCAGCACCGCCCGGTCCACCTGGCCGACGGGGCAGACGAGCTTGACGTAGTGGTCCTTACGGACGGCGACGTACGCCTGCCGGCCCTCGTGCACGGTGTACCAGCCTCCGCCGTCGTCCCGCTCGCAGGTGCCCACGCACTCGTACGGCGTGCGGTCCACCCGCAGCTCCACCTGCTCGCCTCCGGGCCCGGTGTAGACGGCGCCGAAGCCGTCCTCGCCGACCCCGCCCACGGACTGCTCGGCCAGCTCGAAGCCGGGCAGGTCGACGACGTACATCAGCTCGGGCGCCACCCCCTGCGTCCGCGCCCGGTCGATGGCCTCCTGGCTGAGCGCCGCGCCGCTGCCGCAACCGGCCACGACCAGGGCCGCGGCGGCGAGCGTGGCACGGGACCGCGACGCCAGGCCCGCCGACTTGGGATCCCGGTATCCGGCCGGCGGCTTGACGCCGCCGTGCTCCTTGCCGGTCATGAGATCGCCGCCAGGTCCCGGGCCGTAACGGGGCGGAAGGTGGGCAGCGCCGCCACCAGGTCGGCCTGGGTGACGCCGGAGCCGTTGAGCATGACCAGCGCGCCGCCCGTCCGGGCGAACAGGGTGACCCAGCCGGAGCCGGCGCCGGTGCGAACCCAGCGGTCCCCCGGGAGAGGGGTGCAGTGCAGGGTCGCGCCCAGGTTCTCGGTGACGGCCAGGCAGGAGTCGCGCGGGCTGCTGGCCGTGGCGGGCCAGACCGTGACCTGGATCTCGGAGAATCCCCGGTCCGGCGTGGCGTCCCGCCAGTACTCCAGCCACGTGGACGGCCGCGGGCCGGCGGCGTTGAGATCCACGTGGACCAGCCGGTAGCCCTCGATGCGGGGAGCGATCAGCGGCACCCCGGACGTCTCGAAGCCGTGGACTTCGAGCCAGGCCCGGATCTGCGGCTCGCGCTGCGCCGCGCCCCAGGACACGAGGGGCACGACGGTGACCAGGGCGACCGCCCACCAGCGTACGGGCGAGGTGAGCGACCACACCGCCAGCGCGAAGCCGGCCACGCCCCCGGCCACGTAGACGGGGACGACCAGGACCGGCAGGCGGCCGATCAGCTCCGACTCCGGCACCGGCGCCAGCACCGCGAGGGCGCCGATGAGCAGCCAGGCCACCGCGCCGCCGACGAGACCGGTCACGCCCCAGCGGGGCAGCCGGGCCAGCCGCGCACCCAACGCGCCCAGGCTCATCGCCGCGAGGAGCGTGACCGCCGGCAGAGCGGGCCCGCCGCGCTCTTCCCCCTGGAGGTCCGCGCTGATGACGGCCGCGGGAAAGGCCGTGATCAGCCCGATGAGGGCGGCGCGCCACATCGGGATGACCTTCGTCGATAAATCGCGCATGTCCCTACATTGTCGTGGCCGACCATGCCGGGACGAGCGCGAAACGACTCAATCCGGCAGTGAGTAGCTCAGCCGCAGTGGACGTTGTTGAGCTTGACGCTCGTCCACGACGGCGAGATGCCCTCGACGTCGATGCACTGGCCGGGCGCCGAGACGTAGACGGGGCCGGCGTAGTACTTGTAGTTGCCGGCGTCGCTGTCCTCGCCGCTGCCGTCGCCGCGCGAGATCACCACGCCCTTCCAGCTCGTGGTGTTGGCGTAGGGGCCGTCGCCGTAGGTGATGGCGCAGTTCTTGCCGGTGCTGGAGCTGTAGTACACCTCCAGGATGCCCGTGCGGTAGCCGTACTTCTCGACGCCGATGCTGTAGACGCCGACCCGGCTGTAGCTGCTGCCGCAGGGCCCGGCCGCGCTGGCCGGGGTGGCGGCGGCCGCCAGCGTGGTGGTGGTGACCAGGGCGGCGCCGGCCAGGAAGGCCGCCGGCTTAAAGCGGTCATACCGCCCAATCGGGCGAGCGGCCGAGGAGGGTGAGGACGTCCTCGAAAGGCGAGCCGCCCGTGCTGGGCAGCGCGGGCTTGAACGCCGCGCCCGGCCGCAGCCGCGCCTCCCCGTCCGGTACGGCCCGCGCCACCTCCAGAGCGGCCTCCTGCACCTCGGGCGAGAAGCGCACCTCGATGCCCAGGGGCTTGGCCAGGTCCCAGGAATGCACCACGTAGTCGACGAGGTGGAAGCCGATCGCCCGCGCGGCCGGGAACGACCCGCCGAGCTCGGGCAGCGGGACCAGCCGGTCGAGCGCTCCGCCGGCGGCGAAGGCCGACAGGACCCGCTCGGCCGCGGCCCGGTAGGCGGCGGCCGGGTCGTCGCCGAGCGGCCGCACCTCCCAGTGGGCGAGGTCGCCGTCGCCCTCGAAGGCCGCGGCGAAGCCGTGATGCTGGGCCGTCATGTGCGCCAGTAGGTCGCGCACGGTCCATCCCGCGCAGGGCGTCGGCAGGGACAGGTCGGCCGGCTTGAGCGTGGCGGCCACGTCGAGGCTGGTACGGACGGCCTCGGCGTCCAGCGCGACCAGGTTCGAGTTAATAAGCATCTGCACATAATCTACACACGCTTATCATTTGGCAAGCGGGTATTTTGGGGCGGGTGACCGAGCGCCCCGACCTCGCCGAGATGCTGCGTCCCGTCGTGCAGTCCCTGATCGCCGCCGAGCTGCCCGTGCTGGCCGCGCACGACGTCTCGATGTGGGGATATGTCGTGCTCGGCGCGCTCGACAACGGCACCGTACGCACGCAGGCGTCCCTCGCCGAGGCCGTCGGCGCCGACAAGACCCGCATCATCGACACACTCGACAAGCTGCAGGCGGCCGGGCTGATCACCCGCGAGCCGGACCCGCGGGACCGCCGCGCGCGGATCCTCGCGATCACCGGCAAGGGCCGCACGGTGCGCAGGGCCATCAGAGACCGGATCCAGGCCAACGAGAACCGGCTGCTCGAACGCCTGCCGCCGGCCGACCGCGAAGGTTTCCTCAACGCGGCGCGGGCCCTTCACCGGCTGCCGCGCGAGGAGTTCATGGGATGACGTCACCGGCCTCGACGGCGGCGGCGGTCAGGGCGTGGCGTGCCGCGACTCCGGTTCGCGGGCGGCGCGGCGGCGCTGCCGGTCGGTCGGGGCGGGGGTGCTGTGGAAGTGCAGGCCCAGCACCGATCCCAGGTCGGTCTGCTCCAGGGTGACCTGGTCGCACAGGTGCTGGATGATCCACAGCCCGAACCCGCGGCTGCCGGTCGGATCGACGTGCGCCGCCTTCAGGTGCTCGGGCGTCAGCCGGCCGCCGACGTCGGAGATCTCCACCGTGATGCCGTGCTCGTGGACGCGGGCGGTGACCACGCCCGCGCGTCCGCCGTGGTCGAGTACGTTGGTGACCGCTTCGTTGACCGCCACGACCAGGTCCTCGAGCCGCTCGCCCGACAGCCCGTGATGGCGGCCGTGCAGCTCTACCAGGTCGCGGATGTAGCCCAGATCGGGGCTGATGGGGCAGCGCAGCTCGAACTCCGCACTCATGATGACCGGGCCCGCGCGGGTCGGGGACAGAAGGTTGCGGGCGCGGGCTTCCTCCGACCGGCTATCCGGCTGGGCGATCGTTAAACGGGGCCCCGTTCGACGGCCGGGGTCCGGGGCGGCTCCGCCTCCGAGAAACCGCAGGCGGGCAGGCATCGGCCGCGCGCGGAAGCGGGACGGCGGCATAAATCCCGCCGCAGCGGGCAGCAAGAGTGGCTGACCCTCGTCAGCGAGTTGCGCCGGGCGCATCGGACCGACCTGGGATGGGTGGGTCGTCGGCGCCGGGCAGGAAGGCGGAAGCGGCGGCCATACTGTTCGTCGGCTCTGTGCCTCGACCTCCATCGAGGCACATCGACATACCTCGGCGCACATCGACGCCGTCTCACCGACCCGGGCGTCCCCCGCCCCGGCGCGTCCCCGCACCGCAGTGCCGTGCGGCGCCGCACCGACCTCTCGCGGCCCGCGCCCGGCACGGGTCGTGCGCGCTGACCGATTGTTTCCCGAGCACGTGGGAGGACCGATGACGGCCGAGACCGGCGCCAGCCATGCCTCCATCCGCCCCGTCGCGGACCCGCACGGCCTGAGCATCAGCGGTGAGCTGGACCGCGAGGTCGCACCCATGCTCGCCGGCGCGCTGGCGTGGGCGGTGCGGAGCGGCAGCGGGGACATCCATCTCGACCTCGGCGGGGTGACCTTCATCGACGTCGCCGCGGTGCGGCTGATCGCCCGTACCGCCACCGAGCTGCCCACGCCGCGCAGGCTGATCGCCGACCCGCTCACGCCGCTGGCGAGCAGGCTGCTGCACCTGATGGGCTGGCGGCTCGGCCCGGACAGGAACCTGTACGTCCCCCTCAACGGCCACGACCCGCCCTGCTCCGACCTGTACGGCGGCCGGCCGATCGCCCCGCACGACCCGGCCCGGTGAGTGCGGGGCGCCCGCAGCGCGGCGAAGCCGTCATCATCGCGTAAGAATTGTCCCCGCCTCCGATCTTTAGGCTCACTCCATGCTTCTCACAGCCCGAGTGACAGCCGCCATCGCCGCTTCGGCCGTGCTCCTGACCGCCTGCGGCACCGCGCCGGCGCAACCGTCCGCCACCACGGCGGGCGGCCAAGCGCCGGCGTCGGCCGTTCCGTCGGCGTCGCGGTTCACCGCCAAGACCCTGGACGGCCAGGAGTTCACCAGCGACACCCTGAAGGGCAAGCCGGTGGTGTTGTGGTTCTGGGCGCCGTGGTGCCCCAAGTGCCGGTCCGAGGCCCCGCACGTCAAGGCGGCCGCCGCGGCCTACCGCGACGTGACCTTCGTCGGGGTGGCGAGCCTGGACGACGAGGCGGCGATGAAGGAGTTCGTCCAGCAGACCGGCACCGGGGGCATCACCCACCTGTCCGACGAGAAGGGCGCGGTGTGGGCCGCGTTCGGTGTCGCCTCGCAGTCCACGTTCCTGTTCATGAGACCGGACGGCAGCACCACCAAGGCCACCGGCCCCCTGGGCGGCGAGGAACTGACCGCACAAGTCGAGAAGCTGCGCACGGGATGACCGGCCTGGCGATGAACGCCCTGCCAGTAAGCGCCCTGCCAGTAAGTGCTCTGCCGGTGCACGCCCTGCTCGTGAATGCCCTCCCGCTGGACGACCTGCCGCTCGCGCTGGCCGTGACGGCGGGGAGCGTGGCCGCGTTCAACCCGTGCGGGTTCGCCCTGCTGCCCGCCTACCTGAGCATGCTCCTGGCCGGCGACCGCGGCGGCGTGCCGCGCTCGCTGGCCTTCTCGGCCGCGATGACCGCGGGCTTCGTCACCGTCTTCGGCCTGTTCGGCCTGGTCGTCACGCCGCTGGCGCTGTCCCTGGGGCGTTACCTGCCGTGGGTGACGATCGTCATCGGCGGGGCGTTGCTGGTGCTGGGCGGCCGGCTGCTGGCCGGCCGCGAGGTGCTGCTGCGCGTGCCCGCCCTGCGCACGGGCACCCTGTCCGGGTACGGGTACGGCCTGTCGTACGCGATCGCGTCGCTGTCGTGCACCGTCGGCCCGTTCCTCGCCATCACCTCCGCCTCCCTGACCAGCGGCGGCCTCCTGGGCGGCCTGGCGGTCTTCGTCGCGTACGCGCTGGGCATGGGCATGGTGATCACCCTGCTCTCCCTGGCGGTCGCGCTCGCGCGGGGCGCCGCCGTGCTGCGGATGCGCCGCGTCCTGCCGTACGTGCCGCGCGTCAGCGGCGTGCTGCTCGTCCTCGCCGGCCTCTACGTCGCCTATTACGGCTGGTACGAGCTGCGCGTCTTCGCCGGCGCCGCCGCCGACGACCCGGTCATCGGCGCGGTGACCAGGATGCAGGGCGCCCTCACCGGCTGGCTGGAGCTGCTCGGCCCGGCCGGGATCGCCGTCGCGCTCGCCGCGATCCTGCTCCTGGCGGCCGGTACGCGCCGCGCGTTCCGCCGCCACCGCGAGCCGCGCACGCCCACCGGCGAATCCTGACGCGGCCCTCGTGGGTCATCGGCCCGGAGTTCACCCCGCCTGCGTGCCGGCGGGGCTCTGGCAGGAAGTGGACCGCAGACCTGTGCAGCTCCGCTCCCCCGCGATCAGCAGCACGATGCCGATCATGAGCACGGCGCAGGTCAGCATCACGAGCATGCACCAGACGTGCAGCAGCGACCGGCCCCCGGCCGTGACGGGAAGCGGCTCCGTCTCGCCGGACGGCACGAAGTCCTCATCGTGCGGCGGGCCGGAGAGCATGGTGTCCTCGTCGTACGGCGGGCCGGAGAGCATGGCGTCCTCATCGTGCGGCGAGCCGGAGAGCATGGCGTCGAGCTCGGGCTCCTCCTGGATCAGGCGGCGTTCCAGCTCCGCCAGCGCCCGGCGTTCCGCCCGCGAAAGCCCCATGTCCCAGCCCCCTTTCCGCCCGCTGCTCACCCACCCCGGCGCGGCCACCCGCTGCGGCCCCCGGCTCGCCCGTCCCCACGGTCGTCGCAGCTCGGCAGGCGTCCATTCCACCCAGATCGGACCGACGAGCCAAGAAACGCATGCACACTGCAATGAAGCTGTGATGCGGATCGCCGGCCCTTCCGCCCGCACCACCACGCACACTGCAAACCTTTGCCCGACACCCGAACCGTGTAGAACTGGTCGAATGAAAGACCGTTCCCCCGGCCGGATGGACACCGAGGATCTCCAAGCGGTCATCTCGGCTGTCCTCACGGGGTCGCGGCTGCTGGTCTCCATCGCCGCCCGCTCCCTGGCCGCCGTCCAGGACCGGGTGACGCTCCCCCAGTTCCGCATGCTGGTCGTGCTGTCCGTGCAGGGTGAGACGAACCTGGTCACGATGGCCGACGCGCTGGCCGTCAACAGCTCCACGGCGTCGCGGATGGCCGACCGGCTGGCGACGGCCGGGCTGATCGTGCGCGAGACCAACCCGCACAACCGCCGCGAGACGCTCATGCGCCTCACCCTGGAGGGCCGGCGCCTGGTGGACGACGTCATGACGCGCCGCAGCGAGGAGATCGCCGCCATCGTCTCCCGGATGACGCCCCTGGAGTCGCAGGCGCTGATCGCGGCGATGACCGCGTTCAACAAGGCGGGCGGCGAGCCGCCGGCGAACCTGCGCTATCCCCTCGGCTGGCCGGACCGCTGAGCCAGACCCCTGAGCCAGACCCCTGAGCCGGACCCCTGAGCCGGTCACGGCACCACAGGTCAGCCGTCGGGAGTGCCACTGCTCAGGCGCCACCTTTCCGGCGCGCTGTTCCGGGGTTTTGTCGGCGAGCAACCATCCGGGTGGCCGGAGGTGAGGGGCTGAAACAGTCCCACGCCACCGCTTGACGCCACGACGGCTTGCGGTGGCGTCACTATGGCGTCATGATGGCGTCATGGACCTTGCGCCGTATGTAAATCGTCTCCGTCGCGAGCTGGCGATCGCGGCCGGAGCCGGCGGTGAGGAAGCCCGGGCCCTGGCCGAGCGGCTGGCCGCGACGCTCGATTCGGCCACCAGGCTCGCGCTGCTCGAAGCCCTGTCCGCCGCCGCCGACGAGATCACGCACGACCTGACGCCCGGCTCGGTCGAGGTGCGCCTGCGGGGCCGCGATCCCGATTTCGTGGTGACGCCACCGCCGGCCGCTCCGCCGCCTCCGCACGAGGAGAGGCCGGCGCCGCCGCCTCCGGAGGTGGAGGAGGGGGGCACGGCCCGGATCTCGCTGCGCGTTCCGGAGCAGCTCAAGCCGCGCATCGAGGAGGCGGCGGCACGCGACGGGCTGTCGGTCAACGCCTGGCTGGTACGGGCCATCGCCGCCGCGCTCGACCCCGGCGCCGCGAACGAGCGTCCCGGGCGGCGGCCCGCGCGGCAGTCGGGCAACCGCTACAGCGGCTGGGTGCGCTGATGACCACGACAACCCACGACGGGGGGATCGGTATGCCGACCTTCGACACCTCTGAGCCCATCACCGCCGTGCTCGACACGGCGACCGCCACCATCCGGATCGACGCGAGCGACCGCACCGACACGGTCGTCGAGGTGCGGCCGAGTGACCGCCACAACGACGCCGACGTGGAGGCGGCCCGGCACACCCGGGTCGAGTTCCACGACGGCAGGCTGGTGGTGCGCACCGAGAGGGAGTACTCCGGGCCGGGCGCCGACTGGGGGCTGTCGCTGGGCAAGCTCGTCGAGTCGCCGGCGGACTGGGCGCGCTCGCTGCTGCTCGGGCCGGGCTCGATCGAGGTGACGGTCGAGTTGCCGGCCGGCTCCCGGCTCGACGTGAAGACGGCGGGCAGCGTCGTGTGCCGGGGGCCGCTCGGCGAGGTGTCGATGTCCACCTCCTACGGCGACCTCCAGGTCGAGCAGGCCGGGCGGCTGCGGCTGAAGAGCACCTACGGCGAGGTCAGCGTGACCCGCGCCCATGGGCCGGCCGACATCACGGCGACGCACGGCGGCATCGACGTCGGGCTGATCGAGGGCGCCGCCGCGGTCAGCAGCGCGCACGGCCACGTGCACGTGCGGGAGGTGACCGGGGAGCTGCGGCTCAACAGCGCCCACGGCGACATCACCATCGACCGGGCGCTGGCCGGCGTCACCGCCAAGACCGCGTACGCCGACGTGCGCATCGGCGAGGCGGCCGGCGGCGCGATCGTCATGGAGACCACCGGCGGCGGCCTCGACCTGGGCATCCGGCGGGGCACCGCCGCCTGGCTGGACGTCAGCTCCAAGTACGGCACCGTCGACGTCTCCCTCGACCCGAGCGACGCCCCCGGCGAGGCGGACCCGGTCGTCGAGGTGCGCGCCCACACCCACTACGGCGACATCGCCGTGCACCGCTCCTGAGGAGGAGACCGTGACCGACATGATCGTGGCCGAGGGCCTGGCGAAGAGGTACGGCGACGTCGCCGCCCTCGACGGGATGGACCTGGCCGTGCCCGAGGGCACCGTGTTCGGGCTGCTCGGCCCCAACGGCGCCGGCAAGACCACCACTGTGCGGATCCTGACGACGTTACTGAAGCCGGACGCCGGGCGCGCCGAGGTGGCCGGGCTGGACGTCGTCCGCGACGCCGCCCGGCTGCGGGCCCGCATCGGCGCGTCCGGCCAGTACGCCGCCGTCGACGACCACCTGACCGGCGCCGAGAACCTGGAGATGGTCGGCCGCCTCTACCACCTGGGCGCCAGGCGGGCCCGGCAGCGCGCCCGCGAGCTGCTGGAGCGCTTCGACCTCACCGACGCCGCCGACCGGCCGGTGCAGGGCTGGTCGGGCGGCATGCGGCGGCGGCTCGACCTGGCGGGCGCGCTGGTCGCCGACCCGCCAGTGTTGTTCCTCGACGAGCCGACGACGGGCCTGGACCCGCGGGCCCGGGCGAGCCTGTGGGAGGTCATCGGCGAGCTGGTCCGCGGCGGCACCACGGTCCTGCTCACCACCCAGTACATGGAGGAGGCCGACCGGCTCGCCCACCGCATCGCCGTGGTGGACCACGGCCGGGTGATCGCGCTCGGCACCGCCGACCAGCTCAAGGACCAGGTCGGCGGCGACCGCGTCGAGCTGTCGGTGACGAGCGAGGCGGACCTGCGCGCCGCCGCGCGCACGCTGGCGCCGCTGGCGGTCGGCGACCCGCACGTGGACGCCGCCGCGCTGCGGCTGACGATCCCGGTCGCCGGCGGCGCGGGCGCGCTGACCAGCGCGCTCGGGCACCTGGCCGCCGAGCGGATCACGGTACGCGACGCCGGCCTGCGCCGGCCGACCCTAGACGACGTCTTCCTGACCCTCACGGGGCACGAGGCGGCCGGCGAGAAGGTGAAGGAGAGCGCCTGATGAACGCCCTGCGGATCGCCGTCGCCGACGGCATGACGATCACCAAGCGCAACGCGTTGAAGATCCGGCGCGCCCCCGACCTGCTGGGCGGCGTGGTCATGCTGCCGGTCGTGTTCGTGCTGCTGTTCACGTACGTCTTCGGCAGCATGATCGAGCTGCCCGGCCTGTCGTACGGCGAGTACCTGCTGCCCGGGATCTTCGTCATGGCGATCGTCACCAGCGCGCAGATCACCGGCTACACCCTGACGCTGGACCTGCGGAAGGGCATCTTCGACCGCTTCCGCACGCTGCCGATGTCCCCGTCGGCCGTGCTGACCGGCCAGACCGCCGCCGACCTGATCATGAACGTGACCAGCATCGCCACCATGGCGGTCGTCGGGCTGCTGGTGGGCTGGCGGGTGCACAGCTCGCCGGCGGAGGCCGCGCTCGGGTTCCTGATGCTGCTGCTGTTCGCCTACGCCTTCTCGTGGGTGACGGCGACGGTCGCGCTGGCCCTGCGCACGCCGGAGGTGTTCAACAACGTGGCGACGCTCCTGTCGTTCCCGGTGATCTTCCTGTCGAACGCGTTCGTGGACAGCGCGCGCCTGCCCGGCCCGCTGCGGGTGATCGCGGAGTGGAACCCGGTCTCCACGCTCGTGCAGGCGGCCCGCGAGCTGTTCGGCAACACGAGCGCGGCCATGCCGGCGCCGGACGCCTGGCCGCTGCGGCACGCGGTGCCGGTGTCGCTGCTGTGGCCGGTCGTGCTCCTGGCCGTGTTCGCGCCGCTGGCCACGCGGCTCTACAAGAGAGCGGTCAGCCGATGAGCCGGGTCTCCGACCTCGACCGCGACCGGGCGGTGACGCTGGTCCAGCAGGCGTACGCGGTGGGCCGGCTCGACCAGGCGGAGCTGGAGGCGCGGCTCGAACGGGCGCTCACCGCCGTTTCTCCCGGCGACCTGGCGCCGGTCGTCGCCGACCTGCCCGGCGACGAGCCGGTCCGGCTGGAGACGGTCGGCGGGCGGGTGACGCGAACGGGCGACTGGCAGGTGCCGCAGCGGCTGCGCGTCGAGTCCGAGTACGGCAGCGTGCGGCTCGACCTGTCCCGGGCGCATGTCCCGTACGGGCAGGTCGACATCGAGCTGCGGCTGGCGTACGGCCGGGCCCTGATCATCCTCCCTGCGGGGGCGACCGCGAACGCCGACGGGGTGCGCAGCGAGTGGGGGCGCGTGATCTGCAGGGCGGCGGGCAGCCCCCGGCACGGCGGGCCGCACGTGCGGGTCACCGGCGAGCTGCCCTACGGCCGGCTGGTCATCCGCACCAGACGATGATCAGGACACTCAGAACTCCCAGAACGCTCAGAACCGGAAGCGGACGATGCGGGACGAGCGTTTCATGCCCGGCAGCAGGTTCATGATCCGGTACATGCGGCGGGTGCCCGCCGGCGCCTTGGCTATGAGGAGCGGCGAGTCGAACATGGGGGCCTCGCCGACGTACCGCAGCCGCGGGTGCCACGCGGCCAGCGCGGCCGGGTCGTCGAAGCCGCAGTGGAAGCGGGTGCCGTACCTGCGCAGGGTGGGGTCCCACTTCGAGACGCGCCACGCCCAGACCGGCACCGTGTCGAGCTGGATCTGGCCGCTGGGGAAGGCGTCGGCGACGCTGGTCAGCAGGCGCCGCACGTCCGGCTCGGTCAGGTACGGCACCAGCCCTTCGGCGATCATCAGCGCCGGCCGGTCGCGGGGGACGCGCTCCAGCCAGGCCGGGTCGGTGACGCTGGAGCCGATCATGGTGTAGTGGTCGCGCGCCGGCAGGAAGCGCCGCCGCAGCTCGATGACGGCGGGGTAGTCGAGGTCGTACCAGTCGACGGTGGCGGGCGGGTCGAGCCGGTGCACGCGGGCGTCGAGGCCGCAGCCCAGGTGCAGCACCACCGCGTCGGGGTGCTCGGCCAGGAACTCGCGGGCCCAGTCGTCGTGGGCCTTGCTGCGGACCACGGCGGCCAGGCCGAGCTGGCTGGTGCCGAATCTGCGCGTGTCGTATCCGTGGTCGAGGCGGCGCATCACCTGCTCGGCGTAGGTGTCGCCGAGGATGGGGTCCGGCAGCCGATTGTCCAGGGCCTTGGCCCTGAGGACGGGGCTGAGCGTCTTCTGCGCTCCGACGAGTTCGGTGTCCACCCCTCCGACGTTACTCTCATTTCACGAAATTCGTGAAGTTCTTGAATGAGATAAACTGCAGGCTCCACGACGACGAGGAGGGAGTCCGCGGTGACGCGAGCGGACGAGGGCGCCATCGCGGGATACCGGGAGCGGTTCGCGCAGATCATGGTGGAGGCCGGGATGCCCCGGATGGCCGCGCGCGTGTACGCCGCGCTGCTGGTCACCGACTCCGGCCGGCTGTCGGCCGCCGAGCTGGCCGAGCAGCTCGAAGTGGGCGCGTCGGCGATCTCGGGGGCGGTCAAGTACCTCGTGCAGGTCCGGCTGGTCGAGCGCGGCCGCGAGCCCGGCACCCGGCACGACTACTGCCGCATCCACGAGCACACCTGGAGCCACTTCATCAGCCAGTCCGACCCGATGCTGGTCCGGGTGCAGGACGGCGCCGGCGAGGGCACCGCGATCCTGGGCCCCGACACCCCGGCCGGGCGGCGGCTGGAGGAGACCCGCCGGTTCTTCGCGTTCATGCGCGAGGAGATCAGGCAGTCGATGGCGAAGTGGTCACGGCTCCAGGCGGCCGGCCGCGAAGCGCGCTGAAGCGGGCGGCAGCCCGGGTCAGGGCAGGTGGGCGAGCAGCAGCTTCGTCAGGTGCGCGGGGGTGCGCAGCGGCAGGTAGTGGTCGGCGCCGGGGACGACGTGGCCGCGGGCGCCGGGCAGGCCGGCGACGAGGGTTTCGGCGATCACCCCGATCTCCGGATGGTCGCGGTCGCCGTGGACGACCAGGGTGGGCGCGGCGATACGGCCGAGCCGGGCCTCGGCCGCGCGGTCGGGGAAGGAGGCGACGTGGCTCTCGCTGACGATGCGCCGGGCCGCGTTGTCCCGCACCATCGTCTCGATCAGCTCTCCTCCCGGGGCCGAGCGGCCCATGGAGGCCCAGATGGACAGCTCCAGATCGGCCAGCGTCGCGGCGTCCCCCTGCCGGCGGGCGGCGGCGTAGGCCGTGCTGTCGGCGTCGGCCGGCCAGGCGTGGCCGCTGACGGAGGCGCCGACCAGGGCCAGTGCGGTGACGCGGCCGGGGTGGGCGAGGGCGAAGTCGAGTGCGGTCTCGCCGCCCATGCTCAGGCCCACCAGCGCGGCACGGGGCAGGCCGAAGTGGTCGAGGACGGCACGCAGGTCCTCCACGTCGTCGTACGGCCGCTCCGGCGGGGTGGAGCGGCCGAGGCCGCGGGCGTCGTAGCGGATGACGTCGTGGTGGCGGCTCAGCTCGGGGACGACGGCGTCCCACAGGCGGGAGTCCATGCCGGCGCCGTGCAGCAGCACGACCGGGCTGCCGGCGCCGCCGCGCTCCGCCCACAGCAGGCCGCCGCCGGGAGCGGGGACCTGGACCTCGCGGGGGCCGCCGGTGTCCGTCTTCATACGGCGATCCTTCCAGAGCCGGGGAAGGCGACCGAAACCGGGGAAAGGTACTTGCACTTAGTGCAGATGCAGCCCCTGGACGGAGGCCCTACTGTCTAGGGGTGACCTCCACGTCCCCGGGCACCCGCACCACGAGCACCACGGACAAGACCGAGCGCTGGCACCGCCTGCGCCAGGCCGCGCTGACCCTGTTCGAGCGGCACGGGTTCGCCGCCGTGTCGATCGACGACATCGCGGCGGCGGCGGGCGTGTCCCGGCGTACGTTCTTCAACCACTTCGACACCAAGGCCGCCGCCCTGTTCGACCCGGCTCCCGGTGAGGCGGCGCAGGTGGCGGAGCTGCTCGCGCGGGAGGCGGGGGCCGATCCGTGGGCGGCGCTGACCAGGGCGCTCAAGGCGTACCTGACGGCGGAGTTCCGTACGGTGTCGGCGCGGCGGCGCATCCTGGCCGGCCAGCCCGAGCTGCACCGTTTCCTCCTGGTGGCCAACGTGCGCTTCGAGGAGTCCATCCTCGGCTGGCTGCACGAGCGCGGCGTCACGGGGCTGCGGGCCAGGGCGTTGAGCAGCATGGCGCTGGTCTGCGTCAGGGAGAGCTTCATGGCGTGGGACGCCGAGGACGGCCAGGCGCGGCTGTTCGAGCTCCTTGACGGGATGTTCGCGCTGGCGGCGGCGGGTGCGGCGGCCATCCGCCCGGACCCGGCGGCCGAAGGGCGGCCCGGCGGCACGGGCAGGGCCGTGCCGAAGGCGGAGCAGACCCGCGGCCGGATCCTGCTGACCGCCGAGCGCCTGTTCGCCGAGCACGGCGTGTTCGGGGTCTCCAACCGGCAGATCAGCGAAGCCGCGGGTCAGGGCAACAACGCGGCGGTCGGCTACCACTTCGGCACCAAGGCCGACCTGCTGCACGCGATCGTCGAGCACCACACGGCGCAGATGGAGCGGATCAGGGAGCGGCTGCTGCGGGCCCGGGCCGACAGCACTGACCTGCGCGACTGGGTCGGCTGCGTCGTGCTGCCGTTCACCGAGCACCTGAGCGGCCTCGGGACGCCGAGCTGGTACGCCCGGCTCGCCGCGCAGATCATCACCGAGCCGCAGCTGCGCGAACTGGCGGGCGCGGGGCTGCACGACGCGCCGCACTTCTACGCGGTCATCGGCGGCCTGCACCGCTGCCTGCCCACGCTGCCGCCGGAGCTGCGGCGCCGGCGCGACGACATGGCGCGCACGCTGCTGGTGCACACCTGCGCCCGCCGCGAGCACACGCTGCCCGCCGACCCCGACGCGGCCAGGGCGGCGTGGTCGGAGACGGCCGCCGAGCTAATCGACGCCATCGAGGGGTTGTACCTGGCTCCCGTGACCGGCATTAAGCCAATCATTTGACTTAATTTTCCGACTCCGGTTAGCTTCTGGCAGACGGGGCGATCATCGTCGTCCGCCGCTGCAGCACGTGTCCGCCGCCCCGTCCGGTCGGCCCCGCGCCGATGACCCGCCGCGCCGCTCCCCGGGCGCGGCCATGACTCAGCGGCTCCCGAACCGGAAGGGCATCCATGGGGCACTCCTCGACGCCGCCCGCGCGTCTCACGGCCGCGGAGCTGGGCTTCGACCCGGACGAGCTGCGCGCCAAGTACCGCCGCGAACGCGACCGCCGCCTGCGGCCCGACGGCAACGCCCAGTACCGGGGCGCCCGCGGCGAGTTCGGCTACTACGCCGCCGACCCGTACACCGAGCGCGTCGAGCGGGAGCCGGTGCGCGACCGGGTGGAGGCGCTGGTGGTGGGCGGCGGGTTCGGCGGGCTGCTCACCGGCGCCAGGCTGCGCGAGGCCGGCGTCGAGGGCATCCGGATGCTGGACGAGGCCGGCGACTTCGGCGGCACCTGGTACTGGAACCGCTACCCCGGCATCCACTGCGACATCGAGGCGTCGATCTACCTGCCGCTGCTCGAAGAGGTCGGCTACGTGCCCACGATGCGGTACGCGCCCGGCGACGAGATCCGCCGCCACGCCGTCGCGATCGCGAAGCTGTACGACCTGTACCGCGACACGATGTTCCACACCCGGGTCACGGAGCTGCGCTGGGACGACGACGCCGACGAGTGGCAGGTGCGCACCGACCGCGGCGACGACTTCCGCGCCCGCTACGTGGTGATGTCCGCCGGCACCCTGGCGCAGCCGAAGCTGCCCGGCATCCCGGGCATCGAGACGTTCAAGGGGCACACGTTCCACACCAGCCGCTGGGACTACGGCTACACCGGCGGCTCGGCCGACGGCGGCCTGCACAAGCTCGCCGACAAGCGCGTCGGGATCGTCGGCACCGGCGCCACCGGCATCCAGGTCATCCCGCACCTGGGCCGCGATGCCCGGCACCTGTACGTCTTCCAGCGCACCCCCTCCACGGTCGACGTCCGCGACAACCGCCCCACCGACCCGGACTGGGCCGCCTCGCTGAAGCCGGGCTGGCAGCGGGAGCGGATGGACAACTTCCTCACCGTCGTCACCGGCGGCCACGCCGAGCAGGACCTCATCGACGACGGCTGGACCAGCACCGCCCGCCTCCAGCGCAACCTGATGACCGGCGCCGTCGACACCTCCCTGTCGCCCGAGGAACGCGCCTACCTCGACGAGATCGCCGACTTCCAGAAGATGAACCAGATCCGCGCCCGCGTGGACGAGGTCGTCCGCGACCCGGCCGTCGCGGAGCTGCTCAAGCCCTGGTACCGGTACATGTGCAAGCGGCCCACGTTCAGCGACCACTACCTGCAGACGTTCAACCGGCCCAACGTCACCCTGGTCGACACCGCCGACCACGGCGGCATCACGGGCATGACGGAGAACGCCGTCCTGGTCGGCGAGCAGGAGTACGAGGTCGACTGCGTGATCTTCGCCACCGGCTTCGAGGTCGGCGTGTCCGGGATCGTCTCCGGCGCCCTTCCGGTGTACGGGCGCGGCGGCGTCCCGCTGCTCGACACGTGGCGGCAGGCCGGTCCGCGCACGCTGCACGGCTTCTACAGCAACGGCTATCCGAACCTGTTCCACCTGGGCCCGCTGCAGAACGCCTCCGCGGTCAACTTCGTGCACATCCTGCTGGAGCAGGCCACCCACATCGGCGCCGTCGTCGCCGAGGCCCGCCGGCGCGGCGTCGCCGTGATCGAGCCCACCAAGGACGCCGAGGAGGCGTGGGTCGCCACGATCCGGGGCGTGGCGCCGGACAACAGCCGCTTCCAGGCCGAGTGCACGCCCGGCTACTACAACAACGAGGGCAAGCCCCGCCCGGTCAGCCTGACGTACGGGCCGGGCCCGGTCGCCTTCCACGACCTGCTGCGCCGCTGGCGCGCGGAGGGCGGCATGGACGAGGTGCTGGCGGGCGGCCGATGAGCGACCGATCGGCGAGCGGGCGGCCGGTGAGCAGGCAGCCGGTCAGCGGGCTGCCGGTGCGGCGGCGCGAGGTCGAGCGGCTGGTCCGGGCGCGCCCGCTGTGGGGCTCGAACGGCATCGCCTTCGGTCCGGACGGGCGCCTGTACGTGGCGCAGTTCCTGGCCGGGCAGATCAGCGCCGTCGACGTGGCCACCGGCGACGTCGAGGTGGTCGTGCCGCCGGACGGCCCGCTGCACTCCCCCGACGACCTCGCCTTCGACACCGACGGCGCGATGTACGTCACCGACCTGATCTCCGGCCGGGTGTGGCGGCGCGCGCCGGACGGGACGTTCACGCTGGTCACCGACCAGGTCACCGCCCCGAACGGCATCGCGTGCGTCGGCACGCGGGTGTTCGTCAACGAGATGATCCCGGGCGGCCGCGTGCTGGAGGTCGGCGACGGCTCCAGGGTGCTCGCGGAGGGCCTGGCCATGGGCAACGCCATGCAGCTCGGCCCGGACGGGCGGCTCTACTACCCGCACATGCTGACCGGCGAGGTGTTCCGCGTCCCGCTCGACGGCGGCGCGCCGGAGCTGGTGGCGGCGGACGTCCCGGACCCGGTCGCCGTGCGCTTCGACCGCGCCGGCGCCCTGCTGGTCCTGTCCCGGGCGGGTCCGGGATCGTGACGCGCCTCGACCCGGCCGGCGGGGGCGGCCGGTCGCAGGTCGTCAGCGAGGTGAACGCCCTGGACAACGCCGCCTTCGACGCCGAGAACCGGATGTACGTCTCCAGCTACGCCCACGGCGGCGTCGCCGAGCTGGCGCCCGACGGCCGGACCCGGGCGATCGTGCCCCGCGGCCTCGCGGGCCCGTTCGGCGTGACCATCGACCTCGGCGGCGGCATCCACCTGGCCGACCACTACCAGCTCGCGCGCCCCGCCGACCGACCCGCCGACCGACCCGCCGACCGGGCGACCGACCAGCCCACCGACCGACCCGCCGACCGGGCGACCGACCAGCCCGCCCACCAGTCCACCGACCGGCCCGCTGACTGGGCCGCCGGGCCGCCGTCCGGCGAGCCCACCGCGCGACCGGGCGATGACGTCGTCACCACCGAGCTGGTGACGTTCGCGCACGGCGTCGCCGCCGACGGCGACCTGCTGCACACCACCTCCCAGTACGGCCAGGTCCGCACGTACGACCGGCGCTCCGGCACGCTGCGCACCCGCGCCGACGGCCTGGACCGCCCGCTGGGCATCGCCGTGCGCACCGACGGCACCCTGCTGGTCGCCGAGTCCGGCGCCGGCCGCGTCCTCGCGATCGGCCACGACGACCGGGTCAGCGTCCTGGCCGACGGCTTCGGCCGCCCGGTCGACGTGGCCGTGGACACCGGCGGGCGCTGCCACGTCACCGACGAGGAGCACGGCGCGGTGTACCGGATCGAGGACGGCATGCCCGTGCCGCTCGCCGACGGGCTGGGCGCACCGCAGGGCATCACCATTCACGACGGCGTCGCGTACGTCGTCGAGACCGCCCACCGCCGCCTGCTCGCCCTCGACCTCGCCACCGGAGAGGTCACGATCGAGGCCGGCCCGCTGCCGGTCGCGCCCGCGGGCGGCCGGGACCGCGGCCTGTTCATCCCGGGGATGCCGCGGCTGCCGGGGATGCCGCGCCCGTTCGCCGGGATCGCGGCCGCGCCGGACGGCTCCCTGATCGTCGCCGCGAACGGCGACGGCGGCGTCCTGCGCCTGCATCCCGAAGAGACCGCCCGATGAGCGAGGCCACCCACCGGCAGGTGCTCAAGGCGCGCAGCGGCCTGCTCCTGGCCCTGTTCGTCCCGACGCCGGCCGGCACCGTGGTCTCCACGGCGCTGCCGCGCATGCCCGGCGACCCGCGCGGCTCCCCCACCCAGGACACCTGGGTCGTCACCGCCACGCTGGGGGCCAGCGTGCTGCTGATCCGGGTGTCGTTCGTGGACGGCGCCTTCGCCTGGGCGTCCTGGCAGCGCGCCGCCATGGTGGGCGGGTCTGCGCTGCTGCTCGGCGCCGCGCCGTGGGCGGAGTCGCGGGTCGCCGAGCCGATCGTGCCGCTGCGCGTCATCCGGCAGCGCGCCACCGCCCCGGCCGCGATGGTGCTCGCCGGGATCGTCGCCGCGTTGATGCTCAGGCCGATCACGTTGCGGACGCGGGCGGAGGTAGGCGAGCCGGCCGGGCGGAGCGGCGTCGCCTCTTGATCGATCGGCGACGGCGGCCGACCATCGAGGCAGAGCTCCCGACCCCCCGGAGGAACCCCTGATGATCCGCCGCCTCCTGTTCGCCACCGTCCTCGCCCTGGCCGCCGTCACCACCGTCGCCACGGGTCCCGCGCAGGCGCGGGCCTGCAAGTACAACTACACGTGCGTCACCGTCTTCTACAGCGACTCCACCCACACGACCGTCGTCGGCGAGAAGTACGAGGACTGCGTCGGCGAGGTGGACATGTGGGGCGTCCGCAGCGGCTACATCGAGTTCTACGAGAGCCCCTGCTGACGCTCGGGGCGCCGGCCGGGGGCGACGAGGATCGACCCCGCCGCCGGTCGGCGCCCGTGAGTCCCCCGGGCGGACGGATTCTTTCTCCCACTTTGGGCCTTGTGTAACGCGCGCTGTCAACTTATGCTGCGCCGCAAGTTAAGAAAGTTTCCTAACGGTCCATCCCCCGGGAGAATCGGAGTCGTTCGTGAGGCGAAGTTCTTTGGCGAGCATCCTGACGATCGTGGCCGCGCTGGCGCTGCCGCCGGCCGGCGCGGCCGCCGCCGCGGACCCCTTGGTGTCGCAGGGCAAGGCCGTGACCGCCTCCTCCGTCGAGGCCGCCGGCCTGGAGCCGGGCAAGGCGGTGGACGGCAGCACGGCCACGCGGTGGGCCAGCGCGGAAGGCGTGGACCCGCAGTGGATCCGGGTGGACCTCGGTTCCGCGCACACCCTGTCGCGGGTGCGGCTGACCTGGGAGGCCGCGTACGCGACCGC
The DNA here is from genome assembly GCF_900323885.1 of [Actinomadura] parvosata subsp. kistnae. Lineage (GTDB taxonomy): Bacteria > Actinomycetota > Actinomycetes > Streptosporangiales > Streptosporangiaceae > Nonomuraea > Nonomuraea composti. The sequence continues at coordinate 122,040 of NZ_OOHJ01000033.1, forward strand.
GTACCGGGTGCAGACCTCCCCCGACGGCTCCGCCTGGACCGACGTCTACTCCACCACCACGGGGGACGGCGGCGTCGACGACCTGACGATCAGCGGCAGCGGCCGGTACGTGCGCGTCCACGGCACGCAGCGCGGCACCCCTACGGCTACTCGCTGTGGGAGCTGGAGGTCTACGGCGCCCCCACGGGCAGCGGCGGCGGCACGCCGGTGCAGGCCAACGGGCAGCTGCGCGTCTGCGGTCTCAAGCTGTGCAACGAGAACGGCAAGCAGATCCAGCTGCGCGGCATGAGCAGCCACGGCATCCAGTGGTACTACCAGTGCCTCAACACGGCCTCGCTCGACGCGCTGGCGAACGACTGGAAGGCCGACGTCCTGCGCATCTCGATGTACATCCAGGAGGACGGCTACGAGACGAACCCGCGGCTGTTCACCGACCGGGTGCACACGCTGATCGAGATGGCCACCGCCCGCGGCATGTACGCGATCGTGGACTGGCACATGCTCACCCCGGGCGACCCGATGTACAACCTCGACCGCGCCAAGACGTTCTTCACCGAGATCGCCCAGCGGCACAACGGCAAGAAGAACGTCCTGTACGAGATCGCGAACGAGCCGAACGGCGACGCCGTCACCTGGTCCCGCATCCGCGACTACGCCCACCAGCTCATCCCGGTGATCCGGCAGTACGACCCCGACGCGCCCGTCCTGGTCGGCACCCGCGCCTGGTCGTCGCTCGGCGTGTCGGGCGGCGGCGACGAGAGCGAGATCGTGAACAACCCGGTCAACGCCGCCAACATCATGTACACGTTCCACTTCTACGCGGGCTCGCACGGCACCGAGTACCTGAACACGCTGTCCAGGGCCGCCGACCGGCTGCCGATTTTCGTGACCGAGTTCGGCACGCAGAGCGCGTCCGGCGACGGGGCCAACAACTTCACGCGGTCGCAGCAGTACCTCGACCTGATGGCGCAGAAGAAGATCAGCTGGGTGAACTGGAACTTCTCCGACGACTTCCGCACCGGCGCCGTCTTCAAGACCGGGACCTGCCCGAACGGCTCGTTCGCCGGGACGGCCAACCTCAAGGAGGCCGGCGTGTGGGTCCGCGACCGGATCCGCACCGCCGACGACTTCTAGGAGCGGTCAGGGCACCGGGGAGAGGGCGGCGGCGTGCCAGGTCTCCTGGCGCAGCAGGTCGAGCAGGGCCGTCTCCGCCGGGCCCGCCCCGGCCCTGACCACCGCGATCACGGGCTGGGACACAGCGGGGGACACCGGCCGGACCAGGTGCTCGTAACCGTGCGGCACCGCCGAGGCCGGGACGAGCGTGACCCCCAGCCCGTGGGCGGCCCACCGCACCGCCGTCGCCGTCTGCGACACGCGGGCGGCGGTGGCCGGGGTCAGCTCGTTGTCCCGCAGGACGGCCAGCAGCACGCCGTCGAGCGCGCTGTCGCGGTCGAACCTGATCCACGGCTCGCCCTCCAGCTCGCCCAGCTCGACCCGGTCCGCCGCGAGCAGCCGGTGCCCGTCGCCCAGCACCACGACGAACTCCTCGCCGCCGAGCCGGTGGGCGTTGGCGGGCGCGCGCTCGCACGCCGCCATCAGCGCGAGGTCCAGGACGCCCTTGCGGCACAGCCGGTCGAGCTCGGCGGAGCTGGGCTCCTCGAAGACGGTGACCTCCAGCCGGGGGAAGCGGCGGCGCAACGCGCCCAGCGCGCCGGGCAGCTGCCGGGTGCCGAAACCCATCTGGGCGGCGACGACCAGCTCGCCCTCCAGCTCGCCGGCGCCGGCCCGCGCCGTCGCCCGCGCCCGCCTGGACGCGCGCACCGCGATCTCCGCCTCCCGCAGGAACGCGCGGCCGACGGCGGTGGGCACGAGGCCGGTCGGGGTGCGCTCGAACAGCTGGACGCCGAGGTCTCGCTCCAGGCCGCGGATCTGCTGGGACACCGACGGCTGGGCGACGTGCAGCAGCTCCGCCGCCGCCGTCACCGAGCCCTGCTCGGCCACGGCCAGGGCGTACTCGAACTGGCGAAGGCTCATCGGCTCCCGTTCCCTCCCCGCGGTGTAACGGCTGTCATAGTGTAAGCACCAATGTTCGGGCGCTGATCAGGGGTGCCGAACAATCGCGTCGCCACCGATCATGGGGTGACCGGCCTGGGGCGGGCGGGCGCGTGACCCGTCCGGCGGCCGGGCTCGATGACCGCTTCCGCGACGGAGGTTCGATGCGTGCGATCGGCGTGATCCAGCTCGTACTGCTCTTATGGATGGGATCGGGCGTGCTCACGCCCGGATCGGCGAGTGCGGCGCCGGCCGCGCCGCCGCTCGACGGAGGCGCGGCCTGGTACCCGCGCGTCATCCGGCTGCAGCATGCCGACGCCGCCCACAACGGCCGCATCCTCGCCGCCACGAACACGGGCGCCGGCGGCACCATCCACGAGAGCACCGACGACGGGCGGACCTTCCGCAAGATCAGCCAGATCCCGGCCGCGCCCGCGCCGGGCGAGTTCTCCTGCTGCGCGGCCCTGTTCGAGTTCCCGCGCGCGCTCGGCTCCAGCCCGGCCGGCACGCTCATCTGGGCCACCTCGATCAACACCGTGGGCGGCGGCGAGAGCCAGCCGGACCCGAACGCGCGGATCGTCGCCTGGACGAGCGCCGACCACGGCTACACCTGGACGCCGCTCCCGGCGCCGATCGTGACCGGCTCCACCGGGCACGGCCTGTGGGAGCCGGAGTTCTCCGAGGTGTCGGGGCAGCTCGTCATGCACTTCTCGGACAAGACCCAGCAGCCCGCCTTCGGCCAGACCCTGGCCCGGGTGCGGTCCGCCGACGGCGGCCGCACGTGGAGCGCCAAGGTGAACACGGTCGCCTCGGACGTGCCGGCGGACAGCCCCGGCATGCCCGTGGTCCGGCGCCTGCCGAACGGCCGGTACGTGATGGTGTACGAGTACTGCGAACTCGCCCCGGTGCCCGATGGGCACGGCTGCCGCGTCCACCTGCGTACCTCCGCTGACGGCTGGGACTGGGGCGACCCGCGCGACCCCGGCACGATCATCCGCACCGCGGACGGCAAGCACCTCGCGCACGCGCCCACCGTGGCGTGGGCGCCGGGCGGCGGCCCGCAGGGACGGCTCCTGGTGGTGGGCAAGCTGGTGCGCACCGGCGGCGACACCGGCCAGGCCGACGTCCTGCCGGAGAGCGGCCGGACCGTGCTCGTCAACACCGCGAACGGCGCGGGCGCCTGGTACGAGATCGACGCCCCCGTCCGGGTCGGCATCGACCTCACGCCGCCGGACCCCGGCCTGTACCAGCCCTGCCAGAACTACAGCTCGCCGCTGCTGCCGTCCGTGGACGGGAGCCGGGTGCTGGAGATCGCCACCGACGTCGCCGACGGGACGTGCAAGGCGTACGTCGCCACCGGCCCCTCCTCCGGTACGGGCGACGCCGCCGGCGTGGCGGACGGGGCCGTCTACCGGGCCGTCAACCTCGGCAGCCGCCGATGCCTGGACGTCAGCGAGGGAGCCGTCGCGAACGGCACCCGCATCCAGCAGTGGGCCTGCAGCGGCGCGCTGGCCCAGCGGTGGCGGGCCGAGCGGCGGGCCGCGGGCGTGTTCTCCTTCGTCAACCCCAAGTCCGGCAAGTGCCTGGACGTGCCGAACGGCAACATCTCCGTGGACCCGGGCGACAAGGTGCACCTGTGGACGTGCAACGGCACCGGCGCGCAGGACTGGCTGCCGGTCGCGGTGGGCAGGTCCGCGTACCTCGTGAAGCCGCGCAACAACCAGGCGCTGTGCCTGGACGTCGCGGACGGCTCCACGGCGGACGGCGCCGAGGCGCGGGTCACCCCGTGCACGAACGCCGCCTCCCAGATCTGGCACCTCGGCGCGGCGGGATGACGTCAGCGGTCGTGATCAGGTGAGCGCGGCGGCCAGGGCGCGCCACTCCTGACGGGGGAAGGCGTCGCCGTTCGCGGTGAGCACCTGTACGCAGACGTGGTCGGCGCCGGCGGCGCGGTGCTCGTCCAGCCGGCGGCCGATCGCCTCCTCGTCGCCCCAGGCGATCACGTCGTCGAACAGGCGGTCGCTCACCGACGCCAGGTCGTCGGGGGTGTAGCCGAGCCGCAGCAGGTTGTTGGCGTAGTTCGGCAGCTCCAGGTAGCCGCGCAGCCAGCCGTCGCCGATCGCGCGCGCCTCGTCCCGGCCCGAGCACAGGATCACGGTCTGCTCGGGGAGCAGCAGCGGGCCCTCGCCCAGCGCCTGCCGGGCCCGCCGGGTGTGCTCGGGGGTGCCGAGGTAGGGGTGCGCGCCGCGCGCCCGCTTCGCGGCGAGGTCCAGCATCTTGGGGCCGAGCGCGGCCAGCACCCGGCTGTGCTCCGGGACGGGCGGGCCGGCCTGGTCGAGCTGGTCGAGGAAGGCCGTCATCGCCGCCAGCGGCCGGCGGTAGCGGCCCGGCTCGTGCCGGTCGACGGCCACCGCGTGGCTGACGCCGATGCCCATCAGGAAGCGGCGGTCGTAGGCGGCGGACAGGGAGGCGAAGGAGGTGGCGACGTAGGCGGGGTCGTGCATCCAGAGGTTGAGGATGCCGGTGGCGACGACGATGCGGCGGGTGGCCGTCAGCAGGTGGGTGACCGCCTCGAAGACCGGGCCTCCCCCGTCGGGGAACCACAGCGCGCTGTATCCCAGCTCCTCGAGCTCCGCTGCCGCGTCCGCGGCCTCGCCCGGGTCGCCGAACCGCAGGAGGTGGCTCCACACGCCCACACCGGAAAGATCCATGACAGGGATCACATCGCTTCGCGTTCCCCGGAGTCAAGGCCCCGCGCCCCGGCCGGGGCGCAGGGGTCCGCGGAACCTGTCAGCGCGAAAGGGCGTAGGAGTCGAGGCTGCCGCTGCGGAGCCGGTCGGCCACCGACTCGACGATCTCGCCCACCCGGATCGCCGTATTGGACAGCAGGGTCGAGGTGAGGCCGTGGGTGTGCTCGCTGGCGCCCTGCACGTAGATGCCGCAGCGCAGCTCCGGCGCGGTGACCACCCGGTAGTCGCGGTCCAGCCGCACGCCGCCGCCGGGCAGCCGCTCGCAGAGCCGGCCCGCCTCGCCGAGCAGGTTGAGCGGGTCGGCGGGCCGGTAGCCGGTGGCGTAGACGATGACGTCGGCCTCCAGCAGGGTGCGCTCGCCGGTGGGCAGGAACTCCACGGTGACGCGCACGCCGTCCCCGTCCCGCTCGACGCCGATGAGGCGGGAGGCGTTGAGGATGCGCAGGCGCTCCTTGCCCTGCACCTTCTCCTGGTAGTGGCGGCGGTACAGCTCGTCGATGAGGTCGAGGTCCACCACGGAGTAGTTGGTGGAGGCGTGGTAGGCGCGCAGCCGCGCCTTCACCTCGTCGGGGGCGGCGTAGAAGTGGTCGACGGCCACGGCGTCGAAGATGCGGTTGGCGAAGGAGCTGTCGTCGGCCGGGGTGTAGCCGTACTTGCTGAAGACCGCGCACACCTCGGCCTGGGGGAAGGCGCCGTGCAGGTGCTCGGTCACCTCGGCGGCGCTCTGCCCGGCGCCGACGACCACGATCCTGCGCGGATCGCTCAGCGACGGCAGCTTGTCGAGCAGCTCCTCGCTGTGCCAGACGCGCTCGTCGCTGACGACGCCCTCGGGCAGGACCGGTTCGAGGCCGGTGGCCAGGACGAGGTTGCGGGTGCGGCGGGTGACGAGCGTGCCGTCGGCCTGCCGGACGACCACGTCGAGCGCCTCGATCGCCCCGCCGTCCCCGCCGGCCCCGCCGGCCTCGGCCGGGGTGACGGCGACGACCTCGGAGCCGTACTCCACCCGCTCGGACAGGCGGGCGGCGGCCCATTCGAGATAGTCGTGGAATTCCATGCGGGAGGGGAACATCGTCTTGTGGTTGATGAAGTCGAGCAGCCGTCCCTTGTCCTGGAGGTAGCACAGGAAGCTGAACGGGCTCGTGGGGTTCCGCATGGTGACCAGGTCCTTCAGAAAGGACACCTGCATGGTCGTGCCTTCCAGCAACATGCCACGGTGCCAGCCGAAGGCGGGCTGCTTCTCGAGGAAGACGGCGTCGAGCAGGTCGCCCGTCCGCTCCTGGCGCTCCTGCAACGCGATGGCCAGGGCGAGGTTGGACGGCCCGAAACCGATGCCTACGAGGTCGTGGACGTGCTGCTCCGCTGAGGACATGGATGCCTTTCCGCCGGGTTGTAACGGGGGTGGAGTCATGGCATAAATTAGGTTAGCCTTGCCTAATTAAGGCGAGCCTAACTTAATCTGATGCCCTCGACAAGGAGGCACCATGCGGGTCGTGATGTTCGGCTACCAGACCTGGGGCCATCGCACGCTCCAGGCACTGCTGGACTCGGCGCACGAAGTCGTCCTGGTGGTCACCCACCCCAAGAGCGATCACGCCTACGAGCGGATCTGGAGCGACTCGGTGGCCGAGCTGGCCGAGGCACACGACGTCCCGGTGCTGCTGCGCAACCGGCCGGACGACGAGGAGCTGATGGTCCGCCTCAAGGAGGCCGAGCCGGACCTCATCGTCGCCAACAACTGGCGGACCTGGATCCCACCGGAGATTTTCAACCTGCCCAGGCACGGCACCCTCAACGTGCACGACTCGCTGCTGCCCGCCTACGCCGGCTTCTCGCCGCTGATCTGGGCACTGATCAACGGCGAGAAGGAGGTGGGGGTGACCGCGCACATGATGTCCGACGAACTGGACGCCGGGGACATCGTCGTGCAGCGGGCCGTGCCCGTCGGCCCCCACGACACCGCGACCGACCTGTTCCACCGCACGGTCGACCTGATCGCGCCGATCGTCACCGAGGCGCTCGACCTCATCGACTCCGGGCGGACCGACTGGACCCCGCAGGACCGGTCGAAGGCCAGCTTCTTCCACAAGCGCTCGATCGAGGACAGCAACATCGACTGGAGCTGGCCGGCCGAGGACATCGAGCGGCTGGTCCGCGCCCAGTCCGACCCGTACCCCAACGCCTTCACCCACTACCGGGGCGAGCGCGTGCGCGTGCTCAAAGCCTCCGTGTCCAAAGGCATTTACGGGGGCACGCCCGGGCGGATCTTCATCAGGGAGGGCGACGGCGTGGTCATCGTGGCGGGCGCCGAGGCCCGCCGCGGCCGCAGTCACGGGCTGGTGATCGAGCGCGTGCGTACGGAGGACGGCACCGACCTGCCCGCCACCGAGCTGTTCAGGACCATGGGGGGTTACCTCACCCGCCGGCCGTGAGGGCGCGGTGGCCCGGCGGCGCGGCCGGGCCACCGCCGTCGGCGAGCGCCCAGGCGACGTCGCGGAGCAGGGCGTGCCGCCACCCGGCCCGGTCGTGGCCCGACGGGGAGCGCGAGACCCGCACCGTGGCGCCGGCCCGCTCCGTCAGCGTCTCGACGACCTCACAGTGCGGCAGCATCCGCCGCTCGTGCTCCCCGACGTCGAACGCGACGCGCAGCCCGGACAGGTCGGGGCGCTGCTCCCGCAGGCGCGCGGCGACGGCGCCCCCGGCCGGACCGCCCAGGGGGTCGGCCAGGTCGGGCGGGGCGGGCGTCCACCAGAACGACCCCGACTGGCAGGCCACCCTGGACACCAGCCCGGGGAACTCCAGCGCCGCGTACAGGGCGCTGAGCCCGCCGAGGCTCTGCCCGGCCACCACCATCCGGTCCCGGTCGGCGGGCACGCCGCTCCGCTCGACCAGCGGCAGCAGCTCGTCCCCGATCGCCTCCCACAGGGCGGGCGCGCAGGCGAGCTCGGCCTGCCTGTCCGCTGCGGGCAGGAAGACGAGCGTGACGGGCGGCAGGTCGCCCTGGGCGACGGCCGAGTCGAACGCGGTCATCGCCGGATGCAGGTACAGCCAGTCGTCTCCGTCGAGCAGCAGGACGATCGGCCCGCCGCCGCCCGCCGGGTGCACGCGCACGGTGCGCCGGCCGCCGAGCCGCGCGCTGGTCCAGCGCAGGCGGGTGCCCGGCAGCGGCAGCACCTCGTCGGCGCCGACGGCGGGCCAGTGCGGCTGGGCGGGGGCATCGGGGGTCGCGGCGATGGACCGCTCGCCGCCCGCGCCCACCGGGTTGAGCGGGTCGCCGTGCGCTCCGTCGGCGTCGAGGAGCTGGTACGTCACCCGCAGCCGCGCGGGCATGGGCACCTCGGCGTACCAGCAGTCCGTGCCGCCCCATCGGCGCAGCGGCACGGGCTCCGACCAGCTCTCGAACGCGACGGTGGCGGCGCGGCCGCGCCGCAGGAACAGGGCGGTCCAGCCGCCGTCGGGGCGGGGCGCGAACGCGGGCGTGGCCGCCGCGGCCCAGAACGCGTCGCTGCCCGGCTGCCCGGGTAATCCGTATCCGGCGAAGGTGTCGCCCATGTGCCTGCCCGTCCGTCCTGCCGTCGATCGGAAGTAGGAAGATAGGTTAGCCTTACCTAATCTTAGCGTGTTACGGTGGCAGCCGAGATCGCAGCGGACGAGCAAGGGACCCCGATGCCTGCACCAGGAACGATCCTGACGGCCCAACGGCGATCAGCGGCGGCGCCGCCCGTCGCGGCCGGGACGTGAGCGGCACCCAGGCTCGCCCCGCCCCTCGCGGCGAGGACGTGAGCGGCACCCCGTACGCGCCGCACTGCGCACGGCCACCGGACGCGAGGCCGCCCGATGGGTGAGCGCGGCCTGCCGCCGGGCACCCTGGCTGACGGCCGCCACCGCCGCCACCACCGTGGCGGGAGCGGCGCTCCAGGTGCTGCCCGTGCTGCTGCTCGGCCGGGTCGTCGACGGGGTGGTCGCGGGCGAGCCGCACACCATCCTCGTCACGATCGGCGTGCTCCTGGCGGGCGCGGCCCTGCTCGGCGCGGCGGCCACCGCGGCGTCGGCGTACCTGATCGGGCGGCTCGGCGCGGAGCTGCTGGCGCGGCTGCGCGAAGGCGCCGTGCGGGCCGTGCTGGGGCTGCCGAGCGCCAGGATCGAGCAGGTCGGCGCCGGTGACGTGCTCTCCCGCGTCGGCGACGACGTGGCCGTGGTGTCCAAGGGCATCCGGCAGGCGATCCCCACGGTGTTCTCCTCCGGGGTGCTCGTCGTCATCGCCACGGTCGGCATGTTCGGGCTGGACTGGCGGCTCGGGCTGGCGGGCGCCGGGGCGCTGCCCGCGTACGCGCTGGCGCTGCGCTGGTACCTGCCCCGCTCCGCGCCGCTTTACCGGGCGCAGCGCGAGGCCCAGGCCGACCGCGCGCAGGCGCTGATCAGCGGGCTGAACGGCATCGACACCGTCCGCGCCTACCGGCTGGAGAGCGTCTTCCGCGAGCGGGTCGGCCGCGAGTCGTGGCGGGTGCGCGACCTCGGCGTAGAGGTGTTCCGCTTCTTCGGGCGGTTCGTCGGCCGGGAGAACCGCGCCGAGTTCATCGGGCTGGTCCTGATCATCGTGGTCGGGTACGTGCTGCTGGAGGCCGGGGCCGTCACCCTGGGCGAGGCGTCGGTGGCGCCGCTGCTGTTCCACCGGCTGTTCAACCCGCTGGGCGCCATCATGTTCACCTTCGACGAGGCGCAGAAGTCGGGCGCCAGCCTGACCCGGCTGGTCGGGGTGCTGAGCGAGCCGGCGGAGGAACGGCTGGTGGGCGAGCCGGCGCAAGAGCGGCCGGCGGACGGCGCGGGGGCCACCCAGCCGACCGGCGCGGATGCCACCCACCCGACCGGCGCGGATGCCACCCACCCGACCGGCGCGGGCACCACCCAGCCGACCGGCGCGGGCGCCACCCGGCCGACCGGCGCGGGGCCGTATCCGGTGGTGGTGAAGGGGCTGACGTTCGCCTACCCCGGGTCCGAGCGGCCGGTCCTGCGGGACGTGGACCTGGAGATCCCGGCCGGCGGGTCGCTCGCGCTGGTGGGGGCGACGGGCGCGGGCAAGTCGACGCTGGCGGCGCTGATCGCGGGCATCGGCGTCCCGCAGGCCGGGTCGGTGCGCATCGGCTCGACCGACCTGGCCGAGCTGGACGAGGCCGGGGCGCGGGTCCTGGTCAGCATCCTGACGCAGGAGACGCACGTCTTCTCCGGCCCGCTCGCCGACGACCTGCGCCTGGCCGCGCCGGACGCGACGGACGCCGAGCTGATGGACGCGCTGCGCACAGCCGGCGCCGGCCCGTGGGTGGCGGCGCTGCCCGACGGCCTGGACACGGTGGTCGGCGAGGGCGGCGAGCGCCTGGACGGCACGAAGGTCGCCCAGCTCGCCCTGGCCCGCCTGGTCCTGGGCCGGGCACCGGTCGTCGTGCTGGACGAGTCGACCGCGGAGGCCGGCAGCCAGGGCGCCGCCGAGCTGGAGCGGGCCGTGCTGGCCGCCTGCCGGGGCCGCACCGCGCTGTTCGTGGCGCACCGGCTGACGCAGGCGATGGCGGCCGACCGCATCGCCGTCCTGGACGCGGGCCGCGTCGTCGAGCAGGGCACCCACGAGGAGCTGCTGGCCCTGGACGGCCGGTACGCGCGGCTGTGGCGCGCATGGCGACAAGCCGCCTAGCCGGCCCCGCCGCCGCGCCGGGTGGCGAGCCAGTTGATCGACCGAAACCGAGGTGAACCGAAAGGGATGGCTGAGTCTGCGATGTTGGAACCAAGCCCTCGTCTCGTATCGCTTTCTTCCGCACGCCTGGCCGGCCTGCGCCGGCGGACCGGTGACCATCCCGACCGGGCTCTCGTCGAAGCCTGCGCGATCGGGCTGGCGTACTGGGCGGCGGGCAGCAGCCCCGACGGCCTGGACCTCGCCCCCGGCACCCTGTTCACCGACGTGATCGGCTGGGCCGGCGCGGGCGGTCGCGCGCCGACGGGGTGGGAGGTCGCCGGGCGCGGCATCACCGTCCCCGAGGGCGTCGATCTGGCGGACGCGCAGCTCGCGCTGGACGACCTGGCCGACTTCCCCGACCGGCCGGTGGGCACGATCGGCCCGTCCAGCGTCGAGCAGCGGCTGCGGACCCTGGCCGAGTGGAACGACACCGGGGCGGAGCGGGACCGCCCGACGATCGTGCGGATGTTCCTCGACCAGGCGCGCGCCCGGCCGGACGCGGTGGCCATCGTGGACGAGCGCCGGTCGCTGACCTACCGCGAGGCCGCGACGCTGGCCGCCCAGCTCGCCCACCACCTGATGGACAGAGGGCTCACCGCCGAGCAGACGGTCGGCATCTCGCTGGAGCGCTCGGCCGACATGGTGATCGGCCTGCTCGGCGTGCTCATGGCGGGGTGCGCGTTCGTGCCGCTGGATCCGGCCTGGCCGGCCGCGCGCCGGGCGGTCGTGATCGCGGACGCCGGGCTGGCGACGCAGCTCAACCGCTCCGGCGAGCGCGCCGAGGGCGAGCCGGAGGCCGTGGCCGTCGATCTCGGGGACTGGCGGTTCGGGTCGTACCCGGCCGAGGCGCCCGAGCTCGACATCCCGGGCCCCGCCCTCGCGTACGTGATCTTCACGTCGGGCTCGACCGGGCGGCCGAAGGGCGCCATGATCCGGCACGAGGCGATCAGCGAGCGGCTGCTGTGGCAGGCCGGCGAGATCCTGGGCTTCGGCCCGGACGACGCGTCGCTGTTCAAGGCGCCGCTGTCGTTCGACATCTCCATCAACGAGATCTTCCTGCCGCTGGTGCGCGGCGGCCGGCTGGTGGTGCTGCGGCCCGGCGGCGAGCGGGACCCGCACCACCTGCTGAGCGTGATCGCCGGGCAGCGCGTCACCTTCACGTACCTGGTGTCGTCCATGCTGGACGTGCTGCTGGAGATGGCGGGCGACTCCGGCCGGCTGGGCAGCCTGCGGCACGTGTGGTGCGGCGGCGAGGTGCTGACCCCCGAGCTGTACGAGCGCTTCCGCACCCGGCTCGGCATCCCCCTCTACCACGGTTACGGCCCGGCCGAGACGACGATCGGCGTCTCGCACGTCATCTACCGGGGCGCGGCGGAGCGGCTGTCCACCTCGATCGGCAGGGCCAACCCGAACACGCAGCTGTACGTGCTGGACGAGGAGCTGCGCCCGGTCCCGGCAGGCGTCGGCGGCGAGCTGTACGTGGGCGGGTTCCTGCTGGGCCGCGGGTACGTCGGCGCGCCGGGCCTGACCGCGTCCCGGTTCGTGGCCAACCCGTTCGCCTCCGACGGCTCCCGCCTGTACCGGACGGGTGACCTGGCGCGGTTCGCCCCGGACGGGTCGCTGGACTTCCTCGGCCGGGCCGACAACCAGATCAAGATCCGCGGCATGCGGCTGGAGCTGGAGGACGTCGAGGCGGGCCTGGCCGAGCATCCGGGCGTGCGGCACGCCTGCGTCGTCGCCAAGAAGAACACGGCGGGCGGCACCTACCTGGTGGGGTACGTGATCCCGGCGGCGGGCAGCGAGGATCTGCGGCCGTCGGACGTCACCGCGTGGGCCGCCGGGAACATGGTCGACTACATGGTGCCGGCGCACGTCGTCGTCATGAAGGAGTTCCCGCTCACCGAGAACGGCAAGCTGGACCGGCGCGCGCTGCCCGAGCCGGTGGCCGAGGCGGGGCCGCTCGTGGCGCCCGCGACCGAGAACGAGCGGGTGGTGTGCGCGGCGGTCGCGGCGGTGCTCGGGCTGGACGAGGTCGGCGTGGACCAGAGCTTCTTCACGCTCGGCGGTGACAGCCTGCTGGCGATCTCGCTGCTGAGCGCGTTGCGCGAGGCGGGGCTGCGGTTCACGGCGACGGACATCTTCACCGCCCCCACCGTGGGGGCGCTGGCGGCGGCGGCCCGGCGGGACGAGGGCGCCGTCGCCGACCTGGAGGACGTCGCGACCGGCCCGGTCACGGGCTCGCCCATTGTGCGCTGGCTCGGCGAGACCACGGACGCGATCGACGGCTTCGTGCAGTCGGTGGTGCTGAACACCCCGGCCGGCCTGACCCCCGAGGCGCTCGACAGGCTGCTCGGCGCGCTGCTCGACCGGCACGACATGCTGCGGGCCAGGCTGGTCCGCGGCGACCGCTGGGCTTCGACGTCCCGGCCCCTGGCGGGGTGGCGGTCCAGCGGGGCTTCGACGTCCCGGCCCCGGCGGGGTGGCCGTCCGGTGGGAGGAGAGCGACCTGCCGGTCGACGCGTGCGTCTCGCTCGCCGCCTCCGGCCTGGACCCGGACGCGGGCGTGATGCTCGCGGCGGTCTGGCGGCGCGCGGCCCGGCAGCTCGTGCTCGTCGCCCACCACGTGGTGATCGACGGCGTCTCGTGGCGGATCCTGATGGACGACCTGGCCACCGCCTGGCGGCAGCTCGACTCGGGCGCGCCGATCGAGCTGCCGCCGGCCGGCACGTCGTTCCGGCGCTGGACGCAGCTGCTCGAACGCACGCCGTTCGAGCAGGACCTCGACCACTACCGGCGCCCCCTGCCGGGGCCGGACCTGCCGCTCGGCCGGCGCCCCCTGACCGGGGCCGACACCGTCGCCCGCGAGCGGTCGCGGGTCGTCACGGCCGGGCCCGAGGTGACCGCCGCGCTGCTGGGCGAGCTGCCCGCGCGCTTCCACGCCGGCGTCAACGACGTGCTGCTGACCGCGCTCGCCGTCGCCCTCGCCCGGCGGCGCCGCGACCTGGGGCAGGATCAGACGTTCGCACACGTCGAGCTGGAGGGGCACGGCCGCGAGGGCCGGTTCGTGGCGGAGGCGGCCGGGTTCGAGCCGGAGCTGTCGCGGACCGTCGGGTGGTTCACCACGTTGTTCCCCGTGACCGTGGACCCGGGCGCGGCCGGCGACCTCACCTCGCCCGCGTACCTGGCCGCTGCGCTCAAGGCCGTCAAGGAGGACCTTGCCCGGGTGCCGGGCAACGGCCTGTCCTACGGCGTGCTGCGGCACCTGGCCGGCGCCGCGTTCGACGCGCCCGCGCCGCAGGTGCTGTTCAACTACCTGGGCCGTTACGACGCGGGCGGCTCCGGGGACTGGCAGCTCGCCGGCGCCACCACCGGGCAGCTCGGCGAGCGGCGCGACCCCGGGATGCGGCTGCCGCGCGCCCTGGAGTTCAACGCGATCGCCGAGCCGGGCCCGACCGGCGGGTACGAGCTGGTCACCACCATCTCCTGGCCGGAAGGCGTGTTCACCGACGACGACGTGACGACGATCGGGACGTACTTCCTGGCGGCCCTGTCGGGGCTGGCCTCGCTCGACGGCGGCGGCCACTCCCCCAGCGACTTCCGCCCGCTGTCCCTCACCCAGGCCGACGTGGACGCGCTCGACGGCCCGGCGCTGCTCGACGTCCTGCCGCTGACCCCGTTGCAGGAGGGCCTGTACTTCCACTCCGTCTTCGACGACGACTCGGCCGGCAGCTACGTCGAGCAGCAGCTGCTCACGCTGGAGGGCGAGGTGGACGCCGATCGGCTCGCGGCGGCGGCCACCCGCCTGCTCACGCTGTACCCGAACCTGGCCGCGCGGTTCGTGGCGCTGGCCGACGGCCGCGTGGTGTCGGTGCTGGAGAGCGGCGCGACGGCGCCGTTCCGCACGATCGAGCTGGCCGACGACGAGGTCGGCGGCTACGCCGAGCGGGACCGCCGCGCCGGGTTCGACCTGGCGACCGGGCCGCTGATGCGCTACACGCTCATCCGTACCCGCTCCGGCGGGCACGTCCTGGTGCAGACCGTGCACCACATCATCGCCGACGGCTGGTCGGTGCCGGCGATGCTGTGCGCGCTGCTCGCCGAGTACCACGCGCCCGGCAGCGGGTACCCGCGCGCCGGCTTCCCCGGCTACGTCCGCTGGCTGGCCGGGCAGGACGACGACGTGAGCGACCGGGTGTGGCGCGAGCAGCTCGCCGGGCTGCCCGGCCCCGCCCTGGTCGCCGAGGGGCACACGCCGTCCGGCCGGTTCGCCGACACCGCCGTGCGGCCGGACGGCGACCTCGACGAGGCCGCCAGGGCGGCGGGCGTGCCGCTCAGCGTCGCCGTGCACAGCGCGTGGGCGGTGACGCTCGGCGGGCTGCTGCGGCGCTCCGACGTCGTCTTCGGCTCCACCGTGTCCGGCCGCGACGCGCCGGTGCCCGGCATCGACGACATGGTGGGCCTGTTCATCAACACGATCCCCGTCCGCGCGCGGTGGGACGCCGCCACCACGTCCCGCGCGCTGCTCGGCTCCGTGCGGGAGCACCAGAGCGCGGTGCTGCCGCACCAGCACGTCTCGCTGGCCAGGATCGGCCGGCAGGCCGGGAGCGGGCCGCTGTTCGACACGCTCGTGGTCTTCGACGTGGCCACCGACGTGGACAGTCTGCGCCTGCCCGGCCACTCCCTCGCCATCACCCGGGTCGTGAACGAGGGCGCGCCGCACTACCCGCTGACCCTGGTGGTGGAGCGGGCGGCGGACGGCGGGGTGCGCTTCAACCTGATCCACGACGGCGAGCTGCTGCGGGAGAGGGGTGCCCGGGCGATCCTGGACACGTTCACCCGCACCTTGACCGGGCTCCTGACCCGGCCGGATGCCCTCGTGCGCGACCTGACCTCCGGCGACGTGCCGCAGGTCGTCCCTGCGACTCTGGGTGAGCTGTTCGACGCCGCCGCGCGCCGGGACCCGGCCGCCGTCGCCGTCACGCAGTGCGGCCTGGACGGCGGCAGCCGCTCGCTCACCTACGGCGAGCTGGCGGCGGCGAAGGACCGGCTGGCCGCGGTGCTGCGCGCGGCCGGGGTCGGGCCGGGCGAGCGGGTCGCGGTCGCCGTGCCGCGCTCCGTCGAGCAGGTCGTCGCCCTGGTCGCCGTCGTCAGCGCGGGCGGCGCGTACGTGCCGCTGGACCTGGCCTACCCGGACGAACGGCTCCGGTACGTGCTGTCCGACGCCGCCCCGCGCGTCGTCCTCGTGGACCGGGAACACCGCGACCGCCTCGCCGGGCTGGCGAGCGGGGCACGCGTGCTCGTCCTGGGGGACGAACCGCCCCTGGAGACGACGGCGGGCCCCATCTGCGAGGCCCGCCCGCACGACCCCGCCTACGTGATCTACACCTCCGGCTCCACCGGCCGCCCCAAGGGCGTCGTCGTCCCGCACTCCAGCGTCGTGGCGCTGCTCGCCAACACCCGCGCCGACATGGGCTTCGGCCCGGACGACGTGTGGGTGCAGTTCCACTCCTCCTCCTTCGACTTCGCGGTGTGGGAGCTGTGGGGCGCGCTCGCGCACGGCGGCGAGCTGCTGGTGCCGGACTACGCGCTGACCCGCTCCCCCGTCGACTTCCACCGCCTGGTACGCGAGCGCGGCGTCACCGTGCTCAACCAGACCCCGTCGGCGTTCTACCGGTTCATCGAGGCCGACCGGCACGCCGGCGAGCCGATCACCTCGCTGCGCCGGATCATCTTCGGCGGCGAGGCCCTGGACCTGGAGCGGCTGCGCGGCTGGGTCGAGCGGTACGGGACGACGTCGCCCGAGCTGGTCAACATGTACGGCATCACCGAGACCACCGTCCACGTCACCCACCGGGTGCTGAGCGGCGACGACTTCACCGGCGGCGGCTCCCCCATCGGCGGCCCCATCCCGGGCCTGGTCACGTACCTGCTGGACGACCGGCTCCGGCCGGTGCCGCCGGGGCGGGTGGGCGCCATCTACGTCGCCGGCGACCAGGTGTCGCTCGGCTACCTGGGCAGGCCGGCCCTGACGGCGGGCCGTTTCGTGGCCGACCCGTTCGCGGGTGACGGCTCGCGCATGTACCACACGGGCGACCTGGCCCGCCGCACGCTCGACGGCGAGCTGGTCTTCGTCGGGCGGGCCGACGACCAGGTGCAGCTCAAGGGGTTCCGGATCGAGCCGGGCGAGGTGGAGAGCGCGCTCAGGGAGCTGGACGGCGTGGTGGACGCGGCCGTCACGGTGGCCGGCAGCGGCGATCACCTGGTGGCGCACGTGGTCGGCGAGGTGCCCGGTGACCTGGCCCGGTCGCTGGGGGCGAAGCTGCCCGCGTACATGATCCCGGGGCGGGTGCTGCGGGTGGACGCCCTGCCGCTGACGGTCAACGGCAAGCTGGACCGCCAGGCCCTGATGGAACGCGCCGCCGCCGAACCGGAAGCCGACGCCCCGGCACCGCCGGAGAGCGCGTCGCCGGCGGCCGAGCAGGCGGTTGCCGCGCTCGCGGCGATCTTCGCCGAGGTGCTGCCCGGCTCCGAGGCGGACGGGGACACCGACTTCTTCCGGGCCGGGGGCGACAGCATCGTCGCCATCACCGTCGTCAACCGCGCCCGCGCGCTCGGCCTGCGGATCACCCCCAAGGACGTGTTCCTGCACCGCACGCCGCGCGCCCTCGCCGAGCACGCGGGCACGAGCACCCCGCCGGCCCCGGCGCCCGCCCGGCACGAGGACGGCCCGGTGACGCCCACGCCGATCATCCTGCGCCGCCGGGAGCTGGGCGGCTCGCTCGCCCGCTTCGCCCAGGCCAGGACGCTGGCGGCGCCGGACGGCACCGGGTTCGCCGACGCCGAGCGGGCCGCGAACGCGGTCGTGGCCGCCCATCCGGCCCTGCGCCTGCACCTGCACGTCGAGCACGGGGTGTGGACGCTGCGCACCGGCCCGGTCCCGCGCATCGCCGTCACCCGGGCGGAGGCGACGAGCCCGGCGGACGCGGCCAACGCGGCCGTAGACCGGCTCGACCCGGAGGCCGGGCGAATGATCGCGTTCACCTGGCTAGAGGCGAGCCGGACGCTGGTGATCGCCGCCCATCACCTCGCCATCGACGCGGTGTCCTGGCTGATCCTGCTGGACGACCTGGCCGCCGCCATGCGCGGAACGCCCCTGGCGGCGCCCACGACGTCCTACGCCGAGTACGCCGACGCCCTGGCGACCGGCGCCGCCCAGGCGACCGGCACCCTCGGCCACTGGCTGGAGACTCTTGAAGCGCCCGCGCTGCTGCCCGCGGTCGGGGAGCAGCGCGAGACCACGGTCGAGATCCCGCCCGAGCTGACCACGCTCCTGACCCGGGCCGCGCCGGCCGCGCTCGGCGTCGGTCTCACCGAGCTGCTGTGCGGGGCGCTGCGGGCGGCGCTGACCCGGATCCAGCCGGAGCCCGCCGACCTGGCCGTCGAGCTGGAGCGCCACGGCCGGGTCCCGGTGCTCGGACACCACGACTACACCCGTACGGTCGGCTGGTTCACCGCCATCGCGCCGGTGCGCCTCACCCCGCACACCGACCCGGTCGCCGCCGCCCGCGAGGTCGCGGACCGGCTGCCGGACGAGCGCGGGCACCTCGCGTACGGCCAGCTCCGCTACCTCAACCCGCAGACGGCCCCGCTGCTGCGCGCCCGCCCGCAGGTGCTGTTCAACTATCTCGGCCCGGCCAGCGAGTCCCGGGCGCTGCCCGTCGCCGGCGCGGACGGCCACGGCAGCCCGTACGCGGTGGAGGTCAACGCCTGGCTCGACCCGCACGCCGGGACCCTGCGCGCCGCCTTCACCCTGGCGGACGGCGTCCCCGACGAGCTGACCGGCCACTGGCGGCAAGCGCTGGAGCGGATCGCCGAGGCCGCCACGACGGCCGAGC
The DNA here is from genome assembly GCF_900323885.1 of [Actinomadura] parvosata subsp. kistnae. GTDB lineage: Bacteria > Actinomycetota > Actinomycetes > Streptosporangiales > Streptosporangiaceae > Nonomuraea > Nonomuraea composti. The sequence continues at coordinate 140,456 of NZ_OOHJ01000033.1, forward strand.
GGACGGCGCCGGTCACGCCGCTGCAACGGGGCCTGTTCTTCCAGACGCAGCTCACCGGCCCGGCCGGGCACTACGTCGCCCAGAGCTCCTTCACCTTCGAGCGCCGGCTCGACGCCGACGCCCTGGCCGAGGCGATGGCGTACGTGATCGCCCGGCATCCGGTGGCGGGCGCCGGCTTCACCACCGACGCCGCCGGCGACCCCGTCCAGGTGCTCGCGGCGGGCCGGCGGGTCGATGTCCGTACGGTGGAGGTGGCGGGCGAGGAGGAGGCCGAGGCGCTGCGCGCCCGCGACCGCGACACGGGCTTCGACCCCGGCGAGCCGCCGCTGATCCGGCTGACCGTGGTGCGCCTGCCCGGCGGGCGCGACGTCCTGCTGCTCAGCTACCACCTGCTGCTGTGGGACGGCTGGTCGCGCGAGATCGTGCTGCGCGACCTGTTCGACGCCTACGCGGCGATCGTCGCGGGCCAGCCGCCGGACCCGGCCCCGGCCACGCCCTCCTTCGAGGACCACTGCCGGGCGCTGGCCGCCAGGGACACCGCCGCGTCCGAGCGCTTCTGGGCGGAGCACCTGGCCGGCCTGCCCGGCCCGACGCTGCTGGCCGGCCCCGCCCCCGCGCTCCCGGACGAGCTGCCGCGCGCGCTGGTGCGCACGCTGTCCGCCGAGCAGTCGGAGCTGCTGCGCGCGGCGGCCAGGGCGCACGGCGTCACCCTGAACGCGGTGCTGACCGGCGCGTTCGGGCTGCTGCTCGGCGCGCACACCGGCCGCGCCGACGCGGTGTTCGGCGTGACCGTCTCGGGGCGGGAGGGTGAGGGGCTGTCCGGCATCGTGGGCGTGCTGCTCAACACCGTGCCCATGTGGACGCGGCCCCGCCCGGGCGACCCGGTGCGCGCGTACCTGGCGGACGTGCAGGCGGCCAGGGTCGCGGCGATGGAGCACGAGCACCTGGGGCTCGGCGAGATCCAGCGCGCCGGCGGCCACGACACGCTGTTCGACAACCTGTTCGTGCTGCAGAACTTCCTGGACCTGGACGCGCTGGCCGCGCTGAACGCCCGGCACGGCATCACGGAGGTGCGCGCGGAGGACTCCACGCACTACCCGTTCACCTGGGTCGTCACGCCCGGCGAGCGGCTGACGGTCAAGCTGGAGTACCGCGACCGCGACACCGACCGCGCCCGCCGCCTCCTGGACGACTACCTGCGGGTGCTCGGCGACCTGGCCCGGTGGAGCGGCCCCGTGGGCGCGCTCCCGGGGCTGGGCCCGGAGCCGGTGCCGGCCGGGCGCACGGACATCGGCACGGACACGGTGGTCGACCGGTTCGACCGGGCGGCGGAGCGGCATCCGGACCGGGTCGCGCTCGTGGCGCACGGCCGCGGCATGACGTTCGCCGAGCTGCGGGAGCGCAGCCGGGCGGTGGCGGGGGTGCTCGCCGGTCGCGGCCTCGGCCCGGGGGCGACGGTGGGGCTGGCGATCCCGCGCTCGCTCGACTCGATCGTGGCGCTGTTCGCCGTGCTGCGGACCGGGGCCGCGTACGTGCCGCTGGAGCTGGACCACCCGGACGAGCGGATCGCCGCGATCGTCGCGGACGCCCGCCCGCAGGTGATCCTCACCGTCAGCTCCGTCGCGCCCCGCCTCACGGGTGACCTGATCGAGCTGGACCGGCCGCTGCCGGCGGCGGAGCCGTTCGTGACGTTCGCGCCGGACGACCCCGACCGGCTGCGGCACCTGGCGTACGTGATCTACACCTCCGGCTCGACCGGCCGGCCGAAGGGCGTGGTGACGGAGTACGCGGGGCTGACGAACATGCTGATCAACCACCAGCGCCGGATCTTCGAGCCGGTGCTGGCGCGGCACGGGCACCGGGTGTTCCGGATCGCGCACACGGTGTCGTTCGCGTTCGACATGTCGTGGGAGGAGCTGCTGTGGCTCGCGGACGGCCACGAGGTGCACATCTGCGACGAGGAGCTGCGGCGGGACGCGCCCCGGCTGGTGGAGTACTGCCTGGAGCACCGGATCGACGTGATCAACGTGACCCCCACGTACGCGCAGCAGCTGGTGGCCGAGGGCCTGCTCGACGACCCGGAGCGGCGGCCGCCGCTGGTGCTGCTGGGCGGTGAGGCGGTCACCCCGGCGTTGTGGCGGCGGCTGGCGGAGACCGAGGGGACGGTCGGCTACAACCTGTACGGTCCCACGGAGTACACCATCAACACGCTGGGCGTCGGCACGTTCGAGTGCGCGGACCCGGTGGTGGGGGTGGCCATCGACAACACCGACGTGTACGTGCTGGACCCGTGGCTGCGGCCGGTGCCGGACGGGGTGCCGGGCGAGCTGTACGTGGCGGGCATCGGGATCGCGCGCGGCTATCTCGGGCAGCCGGGGCAGACCGCGCACCGGTTCGTGGCGTGCCCGTTCGGCGAGCCGGGGGAGCGCATGTACCGTACCGGTGACCTGGTGCTGCGGCGGCCGGACGGGAACCTGGCGTACCTGGGCCGCACCGACCAGCAGGTCAAGATCCGGGGGCACCGGGTGGAGCTGGGCGAGGTGGAGGCGGCGTTCGCGGCGCATCCGGCGGTGCGCTTCGCCGCCGCGGTCGCCCAGCCCGACCCGCAGGTGGACGGCGCCCACCGGCTGGCCGCCTACCTGGTGCTGGACGGCGCCGGCCTGGCGGAGGTCGCCGCCGAGGTCGGCACGGCCCTGCCCGACTACCTGCGCCCCAGCCATTACGCCCAGGTGGACGTCATCCCGCTGACCGTGAACGGCAAGGCCGACACCAAGGCGCTGCCCGAGGCCAGACCTCTGGGCGCGCTGACGACGTCGGCCGAGCGCGGCCCGGCGACGGAGACCGAGCGCGCGGTGTGCGAGCTGTTCGCCGAGGCGCTGGACCTGGACGACGACGAGGTGAGCGCGGTGAGCGACTTCGTGGCCCTCGGCGGCCACTCCATGCTGGCGGTGCGGCTGGCGGGGCTGCTGCGCCGCGCGTACGGCCCCGTGATCACCATCCGTGACCTGTTCGCCCTGCGGACCCCCGAAGCGATCGCCCGGCACCTCGATGAAACCCACTGACGTCCCGGAGCCCCGCACGGGCTCCGCCATCCTGCGCACGGCGCTGCGGCGCAACGCGGGCGCCATGGCCTGGGGCACCGTCCTCATGGGCCTGTACCAGGCGGGCGAGACCGCGTTCCCCATCGCGCTCGGCCTCATCGTCGAGCACACGCTGCGGGAGCGCAGCCTCGCCTCGCTCGCCTGGTCGGTCGCCGCGCTGGCGGTGATCATCACGACGGTGTCGCTGTCGTGGCGGTTCGGGATGCGCATCCTGCAGAAGGCCAACACGACCGAGGCGCACCGCTGGCGGGTGCGGGTCGCCGACTGCGGGCTGCAGCCGGTGGCCAGAGACGTGGACCTCAAGTCCGGCGAGGTGCTGACCATCGCCACGGAGGACGCCGACCAGACCGCCGACATCATCGAGGTGGTGCCGCTGCTGATCAGCTCGCTGGTCGCGGTGCTGATCACGGCGGTCGCGCTGGGCGTCGCCAGCGTCTGGCTGGGCCTGCTGGTGATCGTGGGAACGGTCGCGATCCTGTCGATCCTGAGCCTGCTGTCCAAACGCATCGGCGACGGCACCCGCGAGCAGCAGGCGCGGGTGGCGCGAGCCGGCGCCAAGGTCGCCGACCTGATCACGGGTCTGCGCCCGCTGCACGGCTTCGGCGGCAACCACGCGGCGTTCCTGTCGTACCGGCGGGTGAGCACCGAGGCGAGGAACCAGGCGATCACCGTCGCGAAGGTGAACGGCGCCTACGCCGGGGCCGCGCTGGCGCTGAACGCGATCCTCGCCGCGGCGGTGACGCTGGCGGCGGGATGGCTGGCGCTGGACGGCCGGATCACGATCGGCCAGCTCGTCATGGCCGTCGGGCTGGCGCAGTTCATCATCGAGCCGCTCAAGCTGTTCTCGGAGATGCCGAAGTACGTGATGATCGCGCGGGCGTCGGCCGAGCGCATGGCGCTGGTGCTGGCCGCTCCCCCCGTGACGACGCCGGGCGGCGGGCGCCCGTCCCCCGGCGGGGACCTGGAGGTGGACGGCGTCCGGTACGGGTCGCTGCGCGAGCTGAAGCTGCACGTGCCGGCGGGCGAGTTCGTGGCGATCGCCGCGTACCACGCGCGCGAGGCGGCGGACCTGGCCGCGATCCTGGCCGTGAAGGTGCCGCCGGACGCCTACGAGGGCGTGGTGCGGATCGGCGGGCACGAGCTGAAGGACCTCTCGGTCGCGGCGGTCCGCGAGCACCTGCTGGTCAACCCGTACGACGCGGAGATCTTCGCCGGCACCCTGCGCACGAACATCGACCCGGCGGGCACCGGCCGGAGGGTGGCCGAAGCCGTCGAGGCGTCGCTGCTGACCGACGTCGTCGCCCTGCACCCCGACGGCCTCGACCACGAGGTCCGCGACCGCGGCGCGAACCTGTCGGGCGGCCAGCGCCAGCGCCTCTCGCTGGCCCGCGCCCTGGCCGCCGACCCGGACATCCTGGTGCTGCACGACCCGACGACGGCGGTCGACGCCGTCACCGAGCAGCTCATCGCCCGCAACCTCGCGCGGCTGCGGCGCGGCCGGACGCTGATCGTCATCACCGGCAGCCCCGCCCTCCTGGACGCCGCCGGCCGCGTCCTCGTCCTCGACGGCGGCGCCGTCACCGCCGAGGGCACCCACCGCGACCTCCTGGCCACCGACGACACCTACCGGCGAGCCGTGGCTCGCTGACCACCCCAGCTAGGAAA
>NZ_OOHJ01000031.1 GCF_900323885.1 [Actinomadura] parvosata subsp. kistnae
ACGACGGCCACCCATGCCCAGGTGGTCATGATGTTCGCCTCCGGTCTCTGTGTCGAGACCAGCGACTGCCCTCGAACGGCAGGTCGAAACGCGTTTCTCAGCGGTTGTCAAGTGCCTTCCTGGCCGCGGCCAGCACGGAGGCGACGTGTGAGCCCTGAGGGGCGGCCGGCACCTCTGTGAATCCCTCGGCGGCGTCATAACGCACGTCGAGGCCGCCGTCCACCAGCCGCTGCGCCCACCGCAACGCCGTGTTCAGCCGCTCCGCCGCCGGCGGCCTGCCCTGCGCCGCCGCCGACAGGTTACGCAGGTTCGTGGCCGGCCCCGACTGGGCGTGCGCGCGCGCCAGCTTCCACGGCAGGGCGGCGCTGTGGTCCAGCATCGGCTTCGCCAGCCCGGCGGCCCGCTTGGCCTGCAGCACCCCCGACTCGCTGACGCCGAAGTGAGCGGCCAGCTCCTGCACGCTCATCCCCTCGGCCACCAGCCGCGCCAGCTCCTTGCGATCAATGGTCGCCTTACGCCCCACCTGGCCGCCTCCGCTCCCGCTCTCCGTGTACGCGCGCACCTCCGATGTGCGCTAAGGTTATGACGTCCCGCCCCACACCGGGCGGCCGACACAAGCCGGGACGTAGCGCAGCTTGGTAGCGCACTTGACTGGGGGTCAAGGGGTCGCAGGTTCAAATCCTGTCGTCCCGACCAGATTCTCGCTGGTCGATCAGGGTGTCACTCTTCGGGTGGCACCCTTTCGCATGTCCGCGGTTCAGCCGAGGTCCGGGTGCGGCACGTACCGGTCCGGACGGATCAGGGCGAGTGCCGCGTCGTCCGCCATGAAGGTGTCCAGGTCGGCGATGCGCCAGCCGGTGCCGAGCAGCAGCGGGACGAGAGGGTGCGGGCCGGGCACGGCGAGCTTCGCGGGGTGCGGCGAGGGAGCGGTGGCGGCGAGGGCGCCGAGGACGGCGGTCGCGCAGTCGTGCGGGGTGGTGCCGCCCGCCGGGCCGATCACGGTGCCGTCGGCGGTCGTGCGGGCGAAGGCGTAGCCGGCGTCCGTCGTGTACGCCGTGACGCCGGGCAGGGCGGCGTACCAGGTGAGGGTTCCGGCGCGGTGCCCGCCTGAGACGTCGGCGTCCAGGGCGGCGGTGGTCTCGGCGGTGGTCTCGGCGGTGGTGATCCGGACGGGTGGGGCGGGCAGGCCGGCCGGCGGGCCGGTCAGATAGAGCAGCGGGCACCACGGGCGCAGGCCGTGGCGGACGTACAGGCTCATCGCGCGGGGATCGGACGAGGCGAACGTCACCTTCGGGCCGTCGCCGGACAGCAGGCGGGACAGGAGGGTGCGGCCGACGCCCGAGGACTGGTGGGCGGGCAGGACGAACAGGTCGCCCAGGTGGGTGAGGTCGCCCCTGCGGAGGGTGCCGCCGAAGCCCGCGGCGGACCCGTCCTCGCCGCCCGGGGCGAGGAGCAGGGTGCCGAAGGCGCGTTCGGCGTCGAGGAAGTCGGGGGAGCCGGGATGCCAGCCGCTGAGCAGGCGGAAGCGCTCGGCGACGCCGCGTACGGCGGGCATGTCGCCTTCCGTGGCGGCGCGCACTGCGGTGTGCGGCATGTCCTCGCTCCCCCTGAGCCGGTCGGTGACTGGATGCTGGCGGCTCTGCTGGTCAGCGAGGGGCCGGGCCGGTCAGGTAGCGCTGGAGTGCCGGGGCGGCCCAGGCGGTCAGCTCGGCGGGATCGGCGGTGACCAGGGCGTCCACCCGCACGGCGTACCGGGTGATGGCCAGGCCGACGAGCTGGGCGGCGGCCAGCGCGGCGCGCAGCTCCGGGTGGTCGGTGCCGAGCTGCCGGGTGAGCTTGCCGAGCATCTCGTCGGCGAGGAAGGTCCTGATCAGGGCGGCGGCGTGGGCGCTGGTGGCGGCGGAGCGCATCAGGCCGAGCAGCGGGCCGGGGCGCTCCACCTCGCCCAGCAGCCCCAGCACGTACGCGGCCAGCCGCTCGCCCAGGCCGGCGCGCGGGCCGTCGAGCAGCATGGGCAGGGCCTGCTCCGGCCGGAACACGTCGGTCACGACCGCGCTGAAGAGCTGCTCCTTGCCGCCGAAGAAGCGCCGCACCAGGGCCGGGTCGACCCCGGCCGCGGCGGCGACCTGCCGCATGCTGGTGGCCTCGTAGCCGGCGACGCTGAACGCCTCGGCCGCCGCCGCCAGGATCTCCTCCCGGGTGGTGGAGGTGCCCGGCCGCCGTCCTGTCCTGCTCATGCAGGTGAGGCTAGCCCCTCGCGCCACCGTCCACGCAGGGGCTAGGCCCTCGCGTGCACGGGGCGGACGATGGCCTCGCTCGCCCGGCTGATCACGACCTGGCCCCGGTGCGCGGAGGTCTCCTTGACGCCGAAGCGTTCGCCGAGGTCGCGCTGGAGCTCGCCCACGGTGCTCTCCGACCGGACGGCCGCCGCCTCGTCCTCGTAGACGGTGATCGTGATGGCCGTCCCGTCGCCGGTGTCGACGGCGCTGTAGAGGACGGCGCCGACCTGCTGCGGGACGCGGTCGGCGAACTCGTCGTCGACGGCGGAGATCATCGCCTCGACGGCGCCCGGGGTGGTGCGGTAGTGGCGTACGACTGCGTACATGGCATCTCCTGATCGCCAGGGGTGACGGGGTCAGGATCAGCATAAGTCCTCATGTGGGGACTTTTCTAGAGGGTGGCGTGACGTTCCAGGAACGCGGCCACGTCGTCGGGGTCCTCCAGGGGCAGCGGGTAGACCAGCAGCCGGTCCACGCCCAGCTCGCGGTAGCGCGACGCGGTCGCGGCGTCCACCTCCACCGGGTCGAGCTGCATGTACGTGATCTCCAGCCGGCCGAGCCAGGCCGGGCGCTCGACCTCGGTGGCCGCCTTCTCCAGCCCCGCCAGGGCGGCGGCCAGGTCCTCGGGGGAGCGGCCGTTGCCGATCCAGCCGTGCCCGCGGGCCACGGCCCTTCGGAACGCGGCGGGGCTGTGCCCGCCGATCATGACCCGCGGGCCGCCCGGCTGGACCGGCCGCGGGTGGGCGTCCAGGCCCTCGAACGAGACGTGCCGCCCCGCGTAGGAGACGGGGGCGGGCGCGATCCACAGGGCCCGCATCGCGTCCAGATACTCGTCGGTACGGCTGCCGCGCTCGGACATCGGCACGCCCAGCGCGGCGAGCTCCGGCTCCAGGTAGCCGCCGGCCACGCCGAGCCGCAGCCGGCCGCCGCTGAGCACGTCGAGGCTGGCGGCCTGCTTGGCGAGGACCAGCGGGTTGCGCTGGGGCAGGATGATGATGCCGGTGCCGAGCTCGAGCGTGGTGCTGAGCGCGGCGACATGGGCGAGGTGGACGAGCGGGTCGAGGATCGGGTCCTCGGGGTCCATGGGGGAGGCGGGCACGCGCGGGCTGGGCAGCACCACGTGATCGCCCGCCCACCACGAGCGGTAGCCGAGGTCCTCCGCCAGGCGCACCAGGCGGGCCGTCTCGGCCGGCCCCAGGGTGGCCTTGGCGTTCAGGCCGTTGACGCCGAGCTCCATCACGTTCTCCGTCCTTCGGGACTTCGCGGACGGGGCTCATGATCGGCGAGTGGCGGCTGCGGCGTCCAATACCTGCTGTCATAGCCGCCGGCTATGGATCAGGCGGCGTAGACGGGGGCGAGGTCGACGAAGATGCGGTAGTCGGTGATCAGGCCGTCGGTGCCGCGGACGCGCCAGATCGACACGGCCGGGACGCTGACGTCCTTGCCGTCGAGGCGCCGGTAGGTGACCTCGGTCTCGGCGATGTTGTCGTCGCCGACCTGCCACGTCCTGACGATGCGGTGCCGCAGGCCGCCGATGGTGGCGAAGAACTCGCGCAGCCCGGCGGCGATGGCCTCGCGCCCGGTCGCCGGCTCGGCGTTGGCGAAGACGAGCGTGGCGTCCTCGGCCAGCAGTTGCACGAACGCGTCGGCGTCGAAGGAGTCGACCACCTGGAAGACGTGCCGGATCGCAGCGGCGGACATGCCGATCACCCCTCACGTGATCAGGATCGTTGGCAGGGACGATACGGGACCACGTGCGGCGCGCAACTAGCAGAAAAGCAAGCATTCCGGGGTGGACGGCCGGGGGTGTGACCCCGATGCTGGTGAGCAGCACGCCCGTGATCACCGGACCACTGGAGGAGCCCCATGATGTTCCGTACCCGGACGCGCCGTGCCGCCGCGGCGACGGCGGCCCTGGGCGCCGTGTTCGTGCTGGGCGCCGCCCCGGCGCAGGCGGACAGCGGGTCCGACCCGTGCAACGCCGCGACCGTGGTCCGCACGCCGCAGGTGAGCGGCGTGCAGGCCGATGGCGACTCGGGGACCAAGCGCCCGCAGTTCGTGCTGGCCGACGGCGACTCGGGGACCAAGCGCCCCGCCTAGGGGTCGCCGCATTAGTACGACGGCTGTCGAAGTTTGACAGCCGTCGTACTTCCGTGCTGGAGTGGGCCTCCCATTCCTGCTGCGGAAGGACTGTGCGATGGCCAGGAAAGTGTTGTTCCACGAGCTCGGCGGGCCCGAGGTGCTGCGGGTCGAGGACGTCGAGGTGGGCGATCCGGGCCCCGGCGAGGTGCGGATCCGGGTGGAGGCGATCGGGCTGAACCGGTCGGAGTCCCTGTTCCGCTCCGGCCACTACATCGAGCCCGTGAGACGCTTCCCTGCCACCTTGGGCACGGAGGCCGCCGGCGTGGTCGAGGCCGTCGGCGCCGGGGTGACCGGGTTGCGGCCGGGGGAGCCGGTCAGCACGGTGCAGACGTTCTCCATGAACGACCACGGCGTGTACGGCGAGCGCGTGATCGTCCCCGCGGCGGCGGTGCTGCGCCGCCCCGAAGGGCTCGGCGCCGTCGAGGGCGCCGCCGTGTGGATGGCGTACGTGACCGCCTACGGCGCGCTGATGGAGGCCGGCGGGATGCGGCCCGGTGACACCGTCGTGCTGAACGCGGCCTCCAGCAGCGTGGGGCTGGCCGCCATCCACGTCGCCGGCCGCCTCGGCGCCACCCCGATCGCCCTGACCCGCACCGCCGCCAAGAAGGAGGCGCTGCTGAAGCAAGGGGCGGCGGAGGTGATCGTCACCGAGGACGAGGACGTGGTGGAGCGGGTGCTGGCGGCGACCGATGGCCGCGGGGCCGAGATCGTCCTCGACGCGGTCGCGGGGCCCGGCGTGCGGGACCTGGCCAGGGTCGTCGCGGACGACGGCAAGCTGCTCGTGTACGGGGCGCTGAGCGGGCAGCCGACGCCCTACCCGGGGATCGAGCTGGGCATGCCGGCGCTGTCCATGCGGACGTACACGATGCTGGAGACGACGACCCGGCCGGAGCGGCTGCGCCGGGCGGAGGCGTTCGTGGCGTCGGGGCTGCGCTCGGGCGCGTTCAGCGCGGTCGTGGACCGCACGTTCGAGCTGGGGGAGATCGTCGAGGCGCACCGCCACCTGGAGTCGAACGCGCAGGTCGGCAAGATCGTGGTCACCGTCCAGTAGGCGCGGCGAACTTTCGCCTGGTGGAACGATGGTCTAGGGTTCGGAACATGTCCGAGCAGAACTCCGCGGACAAGCTCGTCGGCTCCGACCGGGTGCTGGCGGTGCTGGCCGAGCTGGCGCGCCACCCCGACGGCATCGGGCTGGAGGAGATGGCGCGCGCGGTGGCGAGCCCCAAGCCGACGGTGCACCGGGCGCTGGCCGCGCTGCGCCGCGCCGGCTTCGCCGCGCAGCACGGTCACGGCCGGTACGTGCTGGGCGACGAGTTCCTGCGGATGGCCTTCGCGCACCACGAGGCGCGGCCCGACCACGTCCGGGTCATGCCGGTGCTCAAGGCGCTGTGCGACCGGTACGGCGAGACGGCGCACTACGCCGTGCTCGACGGCCCCTCGGTCGTCTACCGCTCGAAGCTCGACCCGGCCAGCGGGGCGGTGCGGCTGACCTCGGTGGTGGGCGGGCGCAACCCGGCGCACTGCACCGCGGTCGGCAAGGTGCTGCTCGCCGACGCCCTTCCGACGCGGGAGGCGGTCGAGGCGTGGGCGGACGGGCGCACCCTGGAGCGTCCGACGGAGCGCTCGATCGGTACGGTGGAGGAGCTGCACGCCGAGCTGACCCGCATCCGCGAGCAGGGCTACGCCACCGACGACCAGGAGAACGAGCCGGGCGTCAACTGCGTGGCGGTCGCGGCCTACCTGACCTCGCCCACCGTGCCCAGCGGCGCGATCAGCGTCAGCGGCCTGGCCTACCGCACGCCGCTGAAGCGGCTCATCGACGATCTGCCGGCCATCCGCGCCATCGTCTCCGGGGAGGAGCATTCGTGACGTTCACCGCCGTCCCGGCCTCGGCCGGCGTCCACACGCTGGGGGAAGGCCCCGTGTGGGACGCCGCCCGGCAGCGCCTGCTGTGGGTCGACATCGTCGCCGGCACCGTGTACGAGGGGCGGCTCGACGGCGACGCGATCACCGTCACCGGCAGCCACATCTTCGACGGCACGGTGGGCGCGGTCGCGGTGGCGGCCGACGGCACGCTGCTCGTCGCCGCGCAGTCCACGCTGATCAGGGTCGGCACCGACGGCAGCCGCGAGGAGCTGGCGCGGGTGCTGCCGGAGGGGGTGCGCAGCCGGCTCAACGACGGCGCCGTGGACCCGGCCGGGCGCTTCCTGATCGGCAGCCTGGCGCAGGACGACCGTTACGGGCAGGAGGTGCTGGCCCGCCTCGACGGCACCGGCCTGACCTACCTCGACACCGACCTCGTGCTCTCCAACGGCCTGGCCTGGGTGGACGGCCGCCTCTACAACGTCGACACCGTCCTCGGCACGATCTGGGTGCGCGACTACGACACGGAGACGGGGGAGACCGGGCCGCGGCGGGAGGCGTTCACGATCACCGACGGCTCGCCCGACGGGATGTGCGCCGACGCCGCGGGCAACCTGTGGATCGCCAACTGGGGGCTGGGCCGCGTCGAGTGCCGCAGCACGGCGGGCGAGCTGCTCGACGTCGTCGAGACCGGCGCGCCGCACACGTCCTGCCCGGTGTTCGCGGGCCCCGGCCTCGACGTCCTCGTCATCACCACCGCCACCACCGGCCTGAGCGAGCCGGGGCCGGACGACGGCCGCCTGTTCACCGCCCGCGTGGGCGTGCGCGGCCTGCCCGCGCCCTACTGGAACCACTCCTGAAAGAGACACCCGTGTACCTCATGCGCATCGGCGCCCCCGGCGCCGAGAAGCCAGTCGTCCGCGTGGACGACCGCCACTACATCGACGTCTCCGACGTCACCCCCGACTTCGACGAGAGGTTCTTCGCCGCGGGCGGCCCCGCGCTGCTGGCCGAGCGGGTCGCCGCCGGCGAGGCCCGCGAGTTCGCCGGCGAGCGGATCGGCGCGCCGATCGCCCGGCCGCACCAGATCCTGTGCATCGGGCTCAACTACAGCGACCACGCCGCCGAGACCGGCCAGGCCGTGCCGGACGAGCCGATCCTGTTCACCAAGTCGCCCAACACGCTGGTCGGCCCCAACGACGACGTGCGCATCCCGCGCGGCGCCACCAAGACCGACTGGGAGGTGGAGCTGGGCATCGTCATCGGCCGGCGCACCTCCTACCTCGACTCCGTCGAGGAGGCACGCGACCGCATCGCGGGCTACTGCGTGGTCAACGACGTGAGCGAGCGGGCGTTCCAGATGGAGCGCGGCGGCCAGTGGAGCAAGGGCAAGTCCGCCGAGACGTTCAATCCGGCCGGCCCATGGCTGGTCACGCCGGACGAGATCGCCGACGTCAGGAATCTCGGCATGTGGCTCGACGTCAACGGTGTGCGCCGCCAGACCGGCACCACCAAGACGATGATCTTCGACCCGTACGTGATCGTGCACCACCTGAGCCAGTTCATGGTCCTGGAGCCCGGCGACCTGATCAACACCGGCACCCCGCCCGGCGTCGGCATGGGCCACGACCCGCAGATCTGGCTCCAGCCCGGCGACGTCATGGAGCTGGGCATCGACGGGCTGGGCAGCCAGCGCCAGCATGTCGTCGGGCCCCGGTAACGCGCCATGACTTTGATCGCACCCGACCCCGCCGTCCTGGCCAGGGTGGAGGCCGCCGTCCCCGGCATCGCCAGGACGCGCGCGAGCGACCGGCTCGGCCTGGCCCACGACGCCTCCCACTACCTGCTCACCCCGCAGGCCGTCCTGGTGCCCGAGAGCGTGGAGCAGGTCGCGGCGCTGCTGCGCGCCGGGCTGCCGCTGACGTTCCGCTCCGGCGGCACCAGCCTGAGCGGGCAGGCGGTCAGCGAGCACCTGCTCGTCGACACGCGGCGGCACTTCCGCTCCATCGAGGTGCTGGACGGCGGGGCCCGGGTGCGGGTGCAGCCGGGCGCGGTGCTGCGGCAGGTCAACGCCCGCCTCGCCCCCTACGGGCGCAAGCTCGGCCCCGACCCGGCCAGCGAGTCGGCGTGCACCATCGGCGGCGTCGTCGCGAACAACTCCAGCGGCATGACCTGCGGCACGCACGCCAACACGTACCGGACCCTGGAGTCGATGACGATCGTGCTGCCCAGCGGCACCGTCATCGACACCGGCGCCCCCGACGCCGACGAGCGCCTGCGCACCCTGGAGCCCGCCCTCGCGGAGGGCCTGGCCAGGCTGCGCGACCGAGTCCGGAACAATCCGGACTCGGTGCGCCGCATCCAGGCGCAGTTCTCGCTCAAGAACACCATGGGCTACGGCCTGAACAGCCTGCTCGACCACGACACGCCCGCGCAGATCCTCGCCCACCTGGTCATCGGCAGCGAGGGCACGCTCGGCTTCGTCGCCGAGGCCGTCTTCCGCACCGTCCCCGCGCACCCGCTGGCCGCCACCGGCCTGCTCGTCTTCCCCACCCTGCACGCGGCGATGGCCGCCATGCCCCACCTCGTCGAGGCCGACCCCGCCGCCGTCGAGCTGCTGGACGCCGAGTCCCTGCGCGTGGCCCGCACCGACGCCGAGGCCGGCGAGCTGCTGCGCTCCCTCGACGTCGCCGGGCACGCCGCCCTCCTGGTCGAGTGGCAGGAGTCCGAGGAAGACCTGCTCGCGGGGCGCGAGCGCGCGGCCGGGGAACTGCTGCCCGAGCTGGAACTGGCCGTGCCCGCCGCGCTGAGCAGGGACGCGGGCGGCCGGGCCGCGCTGTGGCACATCCGCAAGGGCCTGTACGCCTCCGTCGCCGGCGCCCGCCCCAGCGGCACCACCGCCCTGCTGGAGGACGTCGCCGTCCCCGTGCCCGCCCTCGCCGGCCTGTGCGACGAGCTGACCGCCCTGTTCGCCCGGCACCGGTACGAGCGCAGCGTCATCTTCGGCCACGCCAAGGACGGCAACCTGCACTTCATGCTGAACGAGCGCTTCGACACCGAGCTGGAGCGCTACGCCGCCTTCACCGAGGACATGGTCGAGGCCGTCCTGTCGCGGGGCGGCACGCTCAAGGCCGAGCACGGCACCGGCCGCGTCATGGCCCCGTTCGTGCGCCGCCAGTACGGCGACGAGCTGTACGAGGTGATGCGCGAGGTCAAACGCCTGTGCGACCCGGCCGGCACGCTCAACCCGGGCGTCGTGCTCACCGACCGCGACGACGCCCACCTGCGCGACCTCAAAGCCGTCGTCACCGTCGAGCCCGAGGTGGACCGGTGCGTCGAGTGCGGCTACTGCGAGCCCGTCTGCCCCAGCCGCGACCTGACCACCACCCCGCGCCAGCGCATCGTGCTCAGGCGCGAGCAGGCCGCCGCCCGCGCCGCCGGCGACCACGAGCTGGCCCGCGAGCTGGAGGCCGAGTACGGCTACGACGCCCTCGACACCTGCGCCGTGGACGGCATGTGCGCCACCGCCTGCCCCGTCCTGATCAACACCGGCGACCTCACCAAACGCCTGCGCGCCGAACGCCACGGCCGCGCCGCCCGCCAGGGCTGGAAGAGCGCCGCCCGGCACTGGGACGGCATCACCCGCGCCATGAACGCCGCCCTCGACACCGCCGCCGCCGCCACCCCGCCCGCGCTGCCCGAGGCCGCCGCCCGCGCCGCCCGCGCGGTCGCCGGCCCCGAGGCCGTCCCCCAGTGGAGCCGCGACCTGCCGCGCGGCGGGATGCGCCGCCGCCCCCTGCCGGACCCCGGCGCCGACGTCGTCTACCTCCCGTCGTGCCTGAACACCATGTTCGCCCCCGCCGACGGCGGACCCGGCGTGATGATCGCGTTCGCCCGGCTGGCCAGGCGCGCCGGCGTGCGGCTGCACGTGCCCGAGGAGATCGGCGGGCTGTGCTGCGGCACGCCCTGGTCGTCCAAGGGGTTCACCGGCGGGCACGAGGTCATGGCCGGTCGCGTCCGCGCGGCGCTGCTCAAGGCCACCGACGGCGGGCGCGTCCCGGTCGTCAGCGACGCCGCCTCCTGCACCGAGGGCTTCCAGCGCATCGGCCTGAACGTGACCGACGCCGTCGCCTACACCGCCGAGCACCTCCTGCCCCGCCTCACCGTCGAACGCCGCCTGCCCACCCTGGCCGTCCACCCCACCTGCTCCTCCACCCACCTCGGGCTCGACGCCGCCATCACCGCCGTCGCCCGCGCGATCGCCGACGAGGTCACCGTCCCGGAAGGCTGGCAGTGCTGCGCATTCGCCGGCGACCGCGGCCTGCTGCACCCGGAGCTGACCGCCTCCGCCACCCGGGCCGAGGCCGCCGCCGTACGGGCCGGGAACTTCGCCGCGCACGCCTCTGTCAACCGCACCTGCGAGCTCGGCCTCACCCGCGCCACCGGCGAGCCGTACCACCACCTGCTGGAGCTGCTCGACCAGGCCACGACGCCGTGACCCGCAGGATCCCGCCGTCCGGGGCGCGCCGCGTGCGGGAGACGGCCGTCATGTGAGCGTCACTCGTGGGGGAGCAGGTACCGCCACGAGAGCGCTATCCGCTCGCCCGACGCGGTGCGGTAGACGTGCCGTCGGCCGTCGCCCGGGACCAGCCGGGCGATCGCCCGCGCCTCGGCGCCCTTGTAGTCCGCGGTCTCCTTCTCCGGAAGGGACGGCAGGCCACGCGGCCACGGCTCCACCTCGGCATCGGCGTCGGCGCGGCCGGAGCGCTCGGCATCGGCGTCGGCGCGGCCGAGGCGTTCCGCGGACAGCCGGACGCGGTCGGCGGTGTAGGCCGTGCCCTGCGCGGTGACCCGGTCGGCCAGCCCGCTCAGCCGGTCGCGGGCCTTGGCGAGCGCCGGGTCGTAATGGTCGGGGGCCACGTCCAGGTACGGCACGTGCACCTCCCGCATCCCGCCACCGGAGTCCACGCCGAGCACCGTGGCCGGCACGTCGTACACCGTCGGCGAGCCCGGCCGCGGGGAGGCGGTCGCGGGCTGCCCGGCCAGGTCGCGCTCCAGCTCCTCGACCAGCGCGGCGACCTGGGCGGGCGGAAGCCGCAACTGACGGGCGGCGTCGGCGACGACCAGCCCGCCGTCGTAGACGACCAGCGACGGCGGCCGCAACGCGCTGAGGGCCGGCGCCCGCAGACCCCCCAACCGCAGCCACTCGGCCACCGGCCGCCCGGCGGCGCCGGCCGCCTGCGACGCCGCCCTGGACGCCGTCTCGGGCGCTGGATCGGACGCCGTGTCGGACGCCGTGTCGGACGCCGTGTCGGACGCCGTGTCGGACGCCGTCTCCCGAGCCTGCCCGGCCCCCACTCCCCCGCATGCCGCCGACGCCAGCCCCACCACCAGCGCCAGCACCGGGACGGCGGTCCCACGTGATCTCATACCGCTCATGACGATCACGAGCGGCGATCGGTTCAAATCGACAGCGACCGCCCGAGGATCAGAGGCGCTTAGGATCGCGCCATGACCATCGACCCCGGTTTACTGGGCGGCGCCTTCGTGGCGGTATTCGTGACGCTTTTCGTGTCATTCGTGATCATGTTCGTGGTCAAGGCCGTGCAGTCGTGGCGGATACGCCGCGTGCTCAAGTACACGGACGTCCTCAGAGCCACCGACCTGATCGGCCGCGTCCGCCAGCTCAAGGTGCGCGGGCATGAGGAGGCCGCGGTCCGGCTCGTGCAGGACGAGCTGGCGATGCCGCCCAGAACGGCACGTTCCTGGGTCAGATCCGTGTAACCCGGCCTGAGATCCGTGCGAGCGGGCAGGGGCCTGATCATGCACGCCCTCGACATCCTCGCCCTCGTGGCGCTCTTCGCCGGTCTCGTTCTCGCCCTCACCCAGAAGGTGTGGCCCGTGGCGCTGCTGTGCCTCGGGTTGTTCCTGGCGGTTCTCGCCGACGGCGGGGTGATCGCGGAGCGGCCCGGGACGGGGATGGCCGCGAGTACGGCACGTCATTAACCTTCCTCGACCATGCCCTGCCTAGGGTGGATCTCGCATGGTCCGGTCGATGAGGTGGTGGGGCGCGATGCCGGGGACGAGCGGGATCGAGGCGCTGAAGGAGCGCCTGGGGCGGGTGGGGGTGTGGAACGCCACCCTCACCAGGGAGCCGGCCGCGGTCGAGCGGGAGGCCGCGGCGGAGATCGAGAGCCTGGGCTTCAAGGCGTTGTGGATCGGCGAGACGCCGAACGGCAAGGAGTCGCTGGCCCACGCGGCGATCCTGCTGGGCGCCACGAGCGCGCTCACGGTGGCGACCGGCATCGCGAGCATCTGGGCGCGCGACCCGACGGCCGCCGCGAACGGCGCGAACGCGCTCGCCGAGGCGTACGAGGGCCGGTTCGTGCTCGGGCTCGGGGTCAGTCACGCGCCGGCGGTGTCGGCGCGCGGGCACGACTACCGCAGGCCGGTCACGGCCATGCGCCACTACCTCGACGCCATGGACGCCACCGAGTACGTGGGCCCGCTGCCGGAGCCGCCGCCGCGGGTGCTGGCCGCGCTCCGGCCAAAGATGCTGGAGCTGGCCGCGAGCCGGGCGTCCGGCGCGCATCCGTACTTCGTCACGCCCGACCACACCGCCCGCGCGCGGGCCGTGCTCGGGCCTGAGCCGCTGCTGGCGCCGGAGCAGACCGTCCTGCTCGAGACCGATCGCGACCGGGCGCGGAGCATCGCCCGCCAGTTCACCACGCGGTACCTGGCGCTGCCGAACTACGCCAACAACCTGCGCGAGCTGGGCTGGACGGACGAGGACCTGGCAGACGGCGGCAGCGACGCGCTGGTGGACGCCGTCGTGGTGTGGGGCGATCCGGAGGTGATCGCCGGGCGGGTCCAGGCGCACCTCGACGCGGGCGCCGACCACGTCTGCATCCAGCCGCTCACGGGCAGCGCCGAGGAGCTGCTGGACCACCTGCGCATCCTGGCCCGGGCGGACATCGTCACGATCTGAGCCGCCGCGCCGCCGCGAGAAGGGAAACGGGCTTGTGCGAGTCGTCGTCGATCTGACGCGCTGCCAGGGGTACGGGCAGTGCGTGTTCCTGGCACCCGACGTGTTCACCATGCACGAGGAGGCGCTCCTGTACGACCTGCAGCCCGCCGACGAGCGGCGCGAGCACGTGCTGCGGGCGGCGGCCGCCTGCCCGGTGCAGGCCATCCACCTCGACCGGACGGCGAGCACCCCGAACGACGATCGCGAATGGGCGCCGGTCATGGAGGACGGCCGCATCGTGATCGTCGGGGCGTCGCTGGCCGGGGCGCGGGCGGCGGAGGTGCTGCGGCGGGAGGGGTTCGCCGGGAGGCTGACGATGATCGGCGCGGAGGCGGGCGAGCCGTACGACCGGCCGCCCCTGTCGAAGCAGGTGCTGACCGGCCAGGTGCCGCCCGAGCACACCCTGCTGCCGCGCCTGCGCGAGATCGACGCGGAGTGGCTGTGCGGCACGCCGGCCGCCGCGCTGGACGTGGCGGGCAAGCGGGTCCTGCTGGCCGACGGCCGCGAGGTGGGCTTCGACCGGGTCCTGCTGGCCACCGGCACCCGCGCCCGCCCCTGGCCGGACGAGGCCGAGGCGGCGCTGGAAGGCGTCCACACGCTGCGGGACGCGCGTGACGCGGCCGCGCTCAGGCGGGCGCTGGGCGCCGGGCCGCGCCGCGTGCTGATCCTGGGCGGCGGGTTCACCGGCAGCGAGATCGCCTCGGTCTGCCGCGAGCTGGGGCTGCCGGTGACGCTGGTCGAGCGCGGCCCCGCCCCGCTGCACAACGCGATGGGCGGCGTCATCGGGGACGTGGCCGCGCAGCTGCAGCGCGAGCACGGCGTGGACCTGCGCTGCGGCACGACCGTCACGGCTCTCGAAGGCGACGGCGGGCGGCTGACCGGCGCGCGGCTGTCGGACGGCAGCACGATCGAGGCGGACGTGGCCGTGGTGGCGCTCGGCTCCGTGCGCAACGTCGAATGGCTGCGCGACTCCGGCCTGGCCGTCGGCGCGTGGGGGGTGGCCTGCGACGCGGGCTGCCGCGCCGTCGACAGCAACGGCCTGGTGACCGACGACGTCTTCGTGGCCGGCGACATCGCCCGCTTCCCGCACCCGCTGTACGAGTACCAGTTCATGTCGCTCGAACACTGGGGCAACGCGGTCGCGCAGGCCGAGGTCGCCGCGCACAACATGGTCAGCGACCAGGCGCACCGCTGGCCGCACCTGTCGGTGCCGGTCTTCTGGTCCAGCCAGTTCGGGGTGAACATCAAGTCGGTCGGCGTGCCCACGTTCGCCGACGAGATCGTCTTCGCCCAGGGCTCGCGGGCGGAGCGGCGTTTCGTGGCGGTCTACGGCTACCGGGGCCGGATCACCGCGGCGGTCACCTTCGACCAGGCCATGTGGCTGGAGTTCTACCAGCGCCAGATCGAGCGGGCGGCGCCGTTCCCGCCCGATTTCCGCCACGTGGGCGGGGGAGCGGACGGCGGGCCGGTGCCCGCGCGCGTGCCCGAGCGGCTGGTGGCCACCGCCGGGGCGACGGTGGTGGTGACCGGCCACGACCCGGCCGAACGCCGTGCCTCGCTCGTCCATCCGGGCTGAGCCCGCCGAACGCCGTGCCTCGCTCGTCCATCCGGGCTGAGCCCGAAGGAGATCCGTGAACGTCCTGAAGCAGATCCTCGACCCCGCCGCCCGTCCCGACCCGTACCGGTACTTCGGCGCGCTGCGCGAGAGCCCGGTGACGGTGCAGGAGGACGGCACGTACCTGGTCAGCACCTACCGCGAGATCGTCGCGCTGCTGCACGACCCGCGCGTCAGCTCCGACCGCCGCAACCTGAGCGCCGGCGCGCCCGCCGAGCAGGACGACTTCAACCCGTCCTTCATCGGGCTCGACTCTCCCGAGCACGACCGGCTGCGCGGCCTGGCGATGCGCCACTTCGGCCCGCCGCACTCGCCGGAGACGGTCGAGCGCCTGCGGCCGAAGATGCTGGAGCTGACCACCGCCCTGATCGACGCCCTCAAGGGCAGGACCAGGGCCGACATCGTGGACGAGGTCGCCTACCCGCTGCCGGTCGCGGTGATCTGCGCGTTGCTCGGCGTTCCCGAGGAGGACGAGCCGCGCTTCCACGCCCTGGCGGACGAGGTCGTCGAGACGCTCGGGCCGGGGGAGGAGGACCGGGCGGAACGCGAGCGGGCCCGCAAGGCGGCGGCCATGGAGCTGTCGCGCTACCTGGCGGGGCTCGCCGAGGCCCGCGAGCGGGCGCCGCGCGCGGACATGCTGTCCGGGCTCATCACCTACCGGGGCCCCGCCGGCGGCATGACGAGGGACGAGGCGGTGGCCACGTCCGTGCTGCTGCTGATCGCCGGGCACGAGACCACGATCAACCTGATCGCGAACGGCATGCTCACCTTCCTGCGCCGCCCCGACCTGCTGCGCCGGCTGCGCGACGACCCCGAGCTGATCATCCCGGCGGTGGAGGAGCTGCTGCGTTTCGAGCCGCCCGTGCAGTTCGTGTCGTCCCGGGTGGCGCTGGACGACATCACGATCGCGGGCACCACGATCCCGGCGGGGGCGCCGATCGTGCTGGCCATGGCGGCGGGCAGCCGCGACCCGGCGCACGTGGACCGTCCCGACGAGTTCGACGTCGATCGGCCGCGCAACGAGCACCTGGGCTTCGGCGGCGGCGTGCACTACTGCTTCGGCGCGCCGCTGGCCCGGCTGGAGGCGCAGATCGTGCTGAAGGAGCTCGTCCGCCGGCTGCGCGGGCCGCGCCTGGTGGCGGACCCGCCGCCGTACCGGCCCAGCGCCGTCCTGCGCGGGCCGCGTCACCTGGTGGTGGAGTACGACGGGATCGACTGAGCGGGGAGGCCATGTTGTCATACGACTTATGGACTCGTACGATGACGGATGAATCTGCCGCCGACCCCCGTCGAGGATCCCCATGGACCGCATCCGCCACGTCGCGCTCTCCTCCGTCACGCTCCCGCTCGACGTCCCCATCAGTGACGCCAAGGTCCTCACCGGGCGGCAGAAGCCGATGACCGAGATCGCCTTCCTGTTCGCCGAGATCGCCACCGAGGACGGCCACAGCGGCACCGGCTTCAGCTACTCCAAGCGGGCCGGCGGCCCCGCCCAGTACGCCCACGCCAAGGAGGTCGGCGAGAACCTGATCGGGCAGGACCCGTCCGACATCGGCAAGGTGTACGAGTCGCTGCTGTGGGCGGGCGCCTCGGTGGGCCGGTCGGGGGTGGCCACGCAGGCGCTGGCCGCGATCGACGTGGCGTTGTGGGACCTGAAGGCGAAGCGGGCCGGGCTGCCGCTGGCCAAGCTGCTCGGCGCCTACCGCGACTCCGTCCGGACGTACAACACCTCCGGCGGCTTCCTGCACGCGCCGATCGAGGAGGTCAAGGCGCGCGCGACCCAGTCGCTGGCCGACGGCATCGGCGGCATCAAGATCAAGGTGGGGCAGCCGGACATGAAGGAGGACCTGCGCCGGCTGGCCGCCGTCCGCGAGCACATCGGGGACGACGTGCCGCTGATGGTGGACGCCAACCAGCAGTGGGACCGGCCGAGCGCGCTGCGGTTCGGGCGGGCGGTGGAAGAGCTCGGGCTGGTGTGGATCGAGGAGCCGCTGGACGCGTACGACGCCGAAGGGCACGCCCAGCTCGCCGCCGCCCTCGACACCCCCATCGCCACCGGCGAGATGCTCTCCAGCGTCGCCGAGCACGTCCGCCTCATCGAGGCCCGCGCCGCCGACATCATCCAGCCCGACGCCCCGCGCGTCGGCGGCATCACCCCGTTCCTACGCCTGGCCACCCTCGCCGACCACGCCGGCCTGCAGCTCGCGCCGCACTTCGCCATGGAGATCCACCTCCACCTGGCCGCCGCCTACCCGCGCGAGCCGTGGGTGGAGCACTTCGAGTGGCTGAACCCGCTGTTCAACGAGCGCCTGGAGACGCGCGACGGCCGCATGATCGTGCCGGACCGCCCCGGGCTCGGGTTCACGCTCAGCGAGCAGTGCCGCAAGTGGACGGTGGACTCCGTCGCGTTCGGGCGGGCCTGAGCCCGTGCGCGTCCAGTCGGTACGCTTCGGCCGCCACGCCGTGCCCCTCGCCCGGCCGGTCAGCGACGCCAAGGTGGCCACGGGGCGGCAGCGCCCCCTGTCCCGGATCGACGTCCTGACCTGCGAGATCACCACTGCGGATGGGATCGCGGGGCTCGGGTTCTCCTACACGACCAGGGCCGGCACGCCGGCGCAGTTCGCGCACGTCAAGGAGGTCGGCGAGCTCCTTCTGGGCGAGGACCCCGCCGACATCGGGCGTCTCTACGACCGGCTCCTGTGGGCGGGCGCCTCGGTGGGCCGGTCGGGGGTGGCCACGCAGGCGCTGGCCGCGATCGACGTGGCGTTGTGGGACCTGAAGGCGAAGCGGGCGGGGCTGCCGCTGGCCAAGCTGCTCGGCGCCTACCGCGACTCCGTGCGCGTCTACAACACCTCCGGCGGCTATCTCCAGGCCCCGATCGAGGAGGTCACGGAGAAGGCCACGCAGTCGCTGGCCGGCGGGATCGGCGGCATCAAGATCAAGGTCGGCCAGCCCGCCATGGCCGAGGACCTGCGGCGCCTGACCGCTGTCCGCGAGCACATCGGTGACGGGGTGCCGCTGATGGTGGACGCCAACCAGCAGTGGGACCGGCCCAGCGCCCTCCGGTTCGGGCGGGCGGTGGAAGAGTTCGGGCTGGTGTGGATCGAGGAGCCGTTGGACGCGTACGACGCCGAAGGGCACGCCCAGCTCGCCGCCGCCCTCGACACCCCCATCGCCACCGGCGAGATGCTCTCCAGCATCCCCGACCTCGTCCGGCTCATCGACCTGCGGGCCGTCGACTATCTCCAGCCCGACGTGCCGCGCGTCGGCGGCATCACCCCGTACCTCAAGGTCGCCGCGCTCGCCGACCACGCGCGCCTCCAGGTCGCGCCGCACTTCGTGATGGAGATCCACGTCCACCTCGCCGCCGCCTGCCCGCGCGACTCCTGGGTCGAGCACATCGAATGGCTTTCGCCCCTCTTCGAGGAGCGCCTGGAGATCGCGGACGGCCGCATCGCCGTGCCCGACCGTCCGGGGCTCGGGCTGAGCCTGGCGGGACGGGCGCGGGACTGGCGGCTTGACCAGGTCGAGTTCCACCTGAACGGCCGGTAGATTGTCCGCCGTGCCGCCAGACCCCAAGCCCGCCCGCGACCCCGGCCCTTCGGATCGCAGGCTTGATCGCGACACCGGTCGCGGGCTCGCGCACGAGCTCGTCGAACGGCTCAAGGCCCGCATCCTGGCCGGCGAGATCCAGCCCGGCCAGAAGCTCCCCACGGAGTCGTCCCTGATCCAGGAGTTCGGCGTCAGCCGCACGGTGGTGCGCGAGGCCGTCTCCCGGCTGCAGGCCGCCGGGCTCGTCGAGACCTTCCAGGGGCGCGGCTCGTTCGTGCTGGCCCTGCCCGCCTCCACGGCGTTCTCGGTGGAGGCGTCGCAGGTGCGGACCCACCGCGACATCCTCGACATGATCGACTTCCGCATCGGCATCGAGTCGGAGGCGGCCGGCCTGGCGGCGCAGCGGCGTACGGACCTGCAGCTCAAGGCCATCGAACGCGCCCTTGTCGACCTGGGCCGCTCCGGCGAGCAGCCCAGCAACGCCGTGGAGGCCGACTTCGAGTTCCACTTCAAGATCGCCCTCGCGGCGAACAACCGCTTCTACTCCGACCTGCTGGCCTCGCTCGGCCCCATGATGATCATGCTGCCCCGCACCCGCCTGGAGCACGTCTACACGGTGTCGGACGCCACCCACTTCACGCGGGTGACGCTCGAACACGAGAACATCTACCGCACCATCGCCGCCCAGGACGCCGCCGCCGCCCGCGCCGCCATGCGCCTCCACCTGTCGAACTCCCGCGCCCGCCTCCAGGCGCCCTGAGCCGGCGGCGGGGCAGCGGCCCGCACGGCAGGATGGGCGCATGGCCGCGCCCCCTCTCGACGTGTTGCGTCACTACCGTGCCCTGCTCGCCGGCGACCCCAGGCTGAGCGTCGCCCTGTGCTGGGTCGCGGTCACGGCGCCGAACCTGGACGTCCAGGGCGTCGCCGACCGGTTGCACGGGCGCCCCCGCACTTCCCTGCGCGAGGCGGTGAGCCCGTGGGAGGTGCCGCCCGACGGGCCGCCGCACCCCAGCGTCGGCCTCGCGCCCGGCGGGATCGGGATCTTCGAGCAGAACGGTTACCTCGCGGCCTCGCCCGCCTGCCTGAGCCGGGTGAGCGCCGGTGGCAGGGCCTGCGGCGTGTACTGGGACGTCGATGGGAACAACCGGCTCACCTTCGCCGCCGGCGGGCGGATCGTCCTGTCCGTCGACGCGATGGAGCCGGAGGACCGGGATGGGGAGGTGACGGCGGAGGTGGCGCCGGGTGTGGCCGCGTTGGAGGGGGTCGTCGCCGCCGATGACGAGGAATGGCAGCAGGGGGCGCTCGTGGCGGTCGAGCTCTACACCGGCGTGCGCCTCACCTCGCAGTGGCTGGGAAGCCCGCATCCCTACGCCGTGCTGGCCCGTCCCGCTCCACCGGGGGCGACGGCGGAGCCGCTGGACGATCCTGACACGGTGCTGCGCCGGAGCTTCGCGCGGGCCGGTGCCTCCGCCCAGTGGGCGGTGATACGTGAGCTCGCCGGTGAGCTGCGTGGCCGGTTCGGGCTCGGCGAGTACGCCGTCGCCGATGACGTCCTGGAGAGTCTGGCCCGCCGTTCCGCGTTCAGCGACGCCGACCGGCTGAGGGAGGAGCTGACCTGGCCGCTGACGGGCGCCTGGCGGGAGCGGGAGGGCGAGGTCCCGCAGGAGGAGGATCCGCGCTGGCGTCGCATGCAGGCCGGCCGGGCCCTGACGGTCCTGGCCGGCGGGCCGGGGCACCGGGCGAAGGGTTTCGACGCCTTCCACCACGCCGGTCTCGCGCTCGGCGCCGGGTGGGACGAGGTCCGCGCCGGGCTGCTGCGGCTCCTGGGCTGAGCAGCCGGGCGCGATCCTGGGCTGACTGGCCGGGCGGCAGGGGGACGCGGGGTTACCAGCGGGCCGTGTTCGGGGTGAAGTCGGGGACGATCGTGCGCATGTACGCGGTGTCCTCGCGGCCCCGCTGCCCGCACCGCACGTACTGCTCGTGCAGCATCGCCAGTGCGTCCTCGTCCAGCTCCACGCCCAGGCCGGGGCCGGTGGGGACGGTGACGGCGCCGTCCGTGAACTGCAGGGCGCCGGGCTTGATGACCTCCTCCGTCTTCCACGGGTAGTGGGTGTCGCAGGCGTAGGTGAGGTTGGGGGTGGCGGCGGCCAGGTGGGTCATGGCGGCGAGGCTGACCCCGAGGTGGGAGTTGGAGTGCATGGACAGGCCCATGCCGAACGTCTCGCAGATGCCGCCCAGCAGGGCCGAGCGGCGCAGGCCGCCCCACAGGTGGTGGTCGGAGAGCACGACCTGGACGGCGTCGGCGGCCACCGCCGGCTTGAGGTGCTCGAACGCGATCACGCACATGTTCGTGGCCAGGGGGAGTGAGGTGTGCTTGGCGACCTCGGCCATGCCGGGGATGCCGGGCGTCGGGTCCTCCAGGTACTCCAGGACGCCGGAGAGCCGGTCGGCCACCTTGATCGAGGTCTCGACGGTCCAGGCGCCGTTGGGGTCGATGCGCAGGGCGTGGTCGGGGAAGGCGGCGGCGAGGGCTTCGACGGTCTCGAGCTCGTGGCGCGGCTCGTACACGCCGCCCTTGAGCTTGATGGCGGTGAAGCCGTACTCGGAGACCATCCGGCGCGCCTGGGCGACCAGCTGCTCGGGCGTGCGGCCCTCGCCCCACGTGTCCTCGTCGTGGCCGGGGTGGCCGGCCCACTTGTAGAACAGGTACGCCGAGTACGGCACGCGGTCGCGGACGGCGCCGCCGAGCAGGTCGCTGACGGGCCGGCCGAGCGCCTTGCCCTGGAGGTCGAGCAGCGCCACCTCGAACGGCGACACCACGGTGTCGACGGCGCTGGAGACCTCCAGCATGCCGCCGAAGCTGGCGCCCGCGCCCCCGGTGGCGGCGCCGAGCGTCTCGCTGACGATCCGGCGCAGCGCGTGCTGGTCGAAGACGTCCGCGCCGGGCAGGGCGGCGGCCACGGCCTCCAGCCGCCGCACGTGGCCCTGGTCGGCGTACGTCTCGCCGAGCCCCACGAGCCCTTCGTCGGTGTGCACCTGGACGATGGTGCGCAGCACGTACGGCTGGTGCACGCCGACGACGTTGAGCAGGGGAGGGTCGCGGAAGGCGACGGGGGTGACGGTGACCCGGCTGATCCGCCCGGCCTCGCGAACGCTCATTGGGCCGCCTTCACGGTCAGGACGGGGACGGTCGATTCCATGAGGATGCGCTGCGCCTCGCTGCCCATGATGAACTTGCCGACCAGCGACCGGTGCCGCAGCCCGATCACGACGAGCGTCGCCCCGGTCTCCTTGACCAGCGCCTCGAACGTCTCGGGCAGGTCGTCGTCGTGCAGCGGCTGGCGCAGCTCGGCGTCGACCCCGGCCGCGCGCGCCCGGCGCAGCAGCTCGGCCCCGGCGGCGTCGTCGATCATGTGCTCGTCGACGGGGGCGCCCCGGCGCGGCGAGTTGACGATGATCACGCGTTCGCCGCGCAGCGCGCCCTCGCGCAGGCCCGCGTCGACGGCGGCCTCGCCCTCGGGCGTGGGCAGGTACCCGACGAGGATGGTCATTTGATCTTCTCCTCAACACGTTCGACGGAGGTCTTGCGGGGCAGCGCCTTGCGGATCAGCGGCCAGGCCGCCACCGCCAGGATCAGCGCGAAGATCGTCCCGGAGATGGGGCGGGTGACGAAGCCGGTCGGGTCGCCGCCGAAGATGAGCAGCCCCTGGCGGGCGGAGCTCTCGATCATCGAGCCCAGCACGAACGCGAGCACCAGCGGCCCCGGCTCGAAGCCGAACTTCTTCATCAGGTACCCCAGCACGCCGAACGCGATCACCAGGAAGATGTCGTAGACCTGGTTGCGCACGGTGTACGCGCCGAGCAGCGTGATGAGCACGGTGATCGGGGCCATGATGGCGGGCCGTACCCGCAGGATGCGCACGAACACGCCGACCATCGGGATGCTCATGATCAGCAGCAGGATGTTGCCGATGTACATCGAGTTGATGACGCCCCAGAACACGTCGGGGTGCTCGGTGACGAGCTGCGGCCCCGGCTGGATGCCCTGAATGAGCAGCGCCCCGAACATCAGCGCCATCGTCGCGTTCGCCGGGATGCCGAGCGTCAGCAGCGGGATGAACGAGGAGGTGGCGGCGGCGTTGTTGGCGGTCTCCGGCGCGGCGACGCCCTCGACGGCGCCCTTGCCGAAGCGCTCGGGCTGCTTGGCGCGCCGCTTCTCCAGCGCGTACGCGGCCAGCGACGACAGCACGGCGCCGCCGCCGGGCAGCACGCCCAGCACGAACCCGATGAGCGAGCCGCGCCCGATGGCGCCGCTCGCCTGCCCGAGGTCCTTGCGCGAGGGCCACACGTTGCCGACCTTGGCCGGCGCGTGCACCTGGTTGTGCCGCTCCTCCAGGTTGTAGAGGATCTCGCTGAGGCCGAACAGTCCCATGGCGATCGGGATGAAGTCGATGCCCTCGGCCAGGTTGAGGCTGCCGAAGGTGAAGCGTTCGGCGCCGGTGAAGGTGTCGCGGCCGACGGTCGCGATGAGCAGGCCGACGCAGGCGGCGATGATGGCCTTGAGCTTGTTGCCGTTGCCGATGGAGGAGATCAGCAGCACGCCGAGGATGCCGAGGGCGGCGTACTCGGGCGGCCCGAAGTCGAGCGCGAACCCGGCGACGACCGGGGCGACGAGCGTCAGGCCGATGATCGAGACGGTGCCGCCGATGAACGAGCCGATGGCCGCGATGCCCAGCGCCGTGCCCGCCTTGCCCTGCTTGGCCAGCGCGAAGCCGTCGAAGACGGTGACCACCGAGGACGCCTCGCCGGGCAGGCGGAGCAGGACCGAGGTGATGGTGCCGCCGTACTGGGCGCCGTAGAAGATGCCCGCCAGCATGATGATCGCCGACACGGGCCCGATGCCGTACGTGATCGGCAGCAGGATGGCGATGGTCGCGCCGGGGCCGAGGCCGGGCAGCACGCCGATGAGCATGCCGATGATGACGCCGATGAGGCAGTAGAGCAGGTTCGTCGGCTCAAGGACGACGCCGAAACCGTCGAGGATCGGGGAGATGTCCATGTGACTTTCTCAGATGAGGCGAGGGAGCGGGATCTGCAGCAGCAGCACGAAGAGCACGTAGAACGCGGCCACGGCGCCGATGCTGATCACGATGGAGGAGCGCCACGACTCCTTGCCCAGCCAGCGCAGCCAGATGAACATCAGGAGCAGCGAGGGGATCTCGAAGCCGATCACCGGCAGCAGCGCGGCGAGCCCGACGAGTGTCACCAGGCCGGCGGCGGTGAGCAGGCTGGAGCGGGAGAACCGCTCGGTGTCCTGGAGGCCGCGCCCGGTGACGACGAGCACGGCCGACAGCACGATGATGACGACGCTGATGGCGAACGGCCACAGGCCGGGCCCGGGCTGGGTGAGCCGCCCGAGCCCGAGCGCGTACGAGCCGACCGCACCGAAGACGCCGACGGCCAGCGCCACGACGGCGGCCGCGATCTGCGAGATCGGGCCCGCGTGCGGCGGCCTGGCCTCCTCCAGCTCGGCCTGGAGCCGTTCGGTCTCCTCCTGGAGATCGAGGCCGGCCTGCTCGGGCGCCGCGCCCGGCGGCTGCGTGGGGTCGGACATGGGTTTCAACACTCCTTAGTGCGCGGGCTTCGTGCGGCGCCGGAAGCGGCAGGGCAGCGGCGCGGAAACAGCGCGGAAGCGGCGGCGAGAAGCGGAGGGGGGACGGCGGGCGGCCGGTGCGCCCGCCCGCCGCTCCCTCGTCAACCGGCCAGGTTGATGCCGTACTTGTCGAGCTGCGCCTTGAACGTGGCGGAGTCGTTCTGCAGGGAGGTGAGGACCTCCTGCGGGGAGACCTCCATCGGGGTGAGGGAGTTCTCCTCGTTGAACTTCTTGTACTCCGTCGTCGCGAACGTCTTCTTGGCCGCGTCGAGCAGCTTGGCCTTGACGTTCTCGGGCGTGCCCTTGGGCGCGGTCAGGAAGCGGTACTGGGTCACCTGGACGTCGTAGCCCTGCTCCTTGGCGGTCTTGACGTCCGGCAGGAACGGGATGCGCTCCTTGGAGAAGACGGCGAGCGGGACGAGCTTGCCGCCCTTGATGTTCTCGATGGCCTCGCCGATCTGCATGGTCGACACGTCCACCTGGTTGCCGAGCAGGGCGGTCAGGTTGGGGGCGCCGCCGTCGAAGGGCACGGCGGTGGACTCGATGCCGGCCGTCTTGAAGGTCAGGGCGGAGGCGAGCTGGGCGCCGGTGCCGACGCCGGTGGTGCCGTACCTGATCGTCTTGCCGGCCTTCTTCAGGTCGTCGATCGACTTGTAGCCGGACTGGGCGCTGGTCGCCATGACGTAGTCGTCGCGCGAGATGCCGGTGATGACGTCGAACGAGTCGATCTTCGTGGCCTCGGCGGGCGACACCGTGAGCGGCGTGATCGTGAAGAGGGAGGCGTTCTGCACCGCGATCTTGTAGCCGTCGGGCTTGGCGGACTGCAGCTCCTTGGCGTTCAGCGCGCCGTTCGCGCCCGGCTTGTTCAGGACGGGGGTGGAGACGCCGAGCTCCTTGCCGATGCCCTGGGCCAGCGCGCGGGTGATGAGGTCGGTCGAGCCGCCCGCGGAGGCGCCCACGCTGAACTCGATGTTGCCCGTGGGATATTCGCCGTCGCCGCCACCGGAGGAGGTCGTCTTGACGCCACCGCAGGCGGTCAGCGCGACCGCGGCGGCGGCGCCGACGACACCCAGGAGGATGCGACGGGGGGCTGTCCGAGATGTCGGCATTGACTTCTCCTTCGTGCGGGCGGGTGCCGCCCGTGGATCTTCGTGCAGCGGAGAGGGGTTGCGTAAGGTTACGGCAAGGTTTCCGCTCTGTAGTCTCCGGAGACTATGGACCAGCCTCGATGCCTGTCCAGGCTCAATTCGGTATCGAGTGATACTCTTCATGCATCATGCTAACACTCGATCAGATCCGGGCTTTCGTGGCGGTCGCCGAGGAGCTGCACTTCGGCCGCGCGGCTGATCGGCTGCGCATGACCCAGCCCCCGCTGAGCAGGCACATCCAGAAGCTGGAGCGCGTGATCGGCGTGACCCTCCTGGAACGCGACAACCGCCGCGTCGTGCTCACCGACGCCGGGCGCGGCTTCCTGGAGGACGCCCGGCGCATGCTCTCCCTCGTCGACACCGCCGGCGACCGGGCGCGGCGCATCGCCAGCGGCGCGGCCGGCACCGTGCGCCTGGGCTTCACCGCCGTCTCGGCCATCAGCATGCTCGGGGCGCTGCTGCGGCGGCTGTCGGAGCAGCTGCCGGAGATCGACGTCATCCTGCACGAGCGGGTGACCGCCGGGCAGGTGGACGGCCTGCTGCGCGGGGAGCTCGACCTGGGCCTGGCCCGCCCGCCGTTCGACATCGACACGCTCGACTCCCGGGTGGTCTTCCGCGAGCCGCTGTGCGCCGCCGTGCCGCTCGGCCATCCGCTGGCCGAGCTGGGCCGCCCGCTCGCGCCCGACGACTTCGACGGCCTGCCGGTGATCAGCTACAACCCGGTCCAGTCGCGCTACTTCCACGAGCTGACCGTGCGCTTCCTCACCAACGCCCACCCCCGCATCGAGCAGCAGGTGCACCAGATCCTCACCGCCGTCCTGCTCGTGGCGGCCGGGCGCGGCGTGGCGCTGGCGCCGGCGAGCGCCCGCTCGCTCGGCGTGGACGGCATCGCCTTCTGTGACCTCGTACGCGGCGGCGGCGACCCCCTGGACGGCGAGGCGGGCAACGGCGAGCCGGTCGAGCTGCACGTCATCTGGAGCCGCGACTCCACCAACCCGGCGCTGGCCCGCGTGCTGGAGCTGCTGCCGGACCTGGAAGCCGGGTGATGCCCTACGGGTATCGCCGGATACAGAATCGCACTTGGACAAGTATCGCCCCACCTCCTTAGCCTGTCGGCGACAGTTCTTACCGGCGGCGCGGAGAAATCCCACGGCCGCAAGTGAAGCGAGGAGCGCCCGACATGCCCCATTACTCCCCGCAGGAGCTCGCCACCCAGCTCAAGAGCGGCCTGTTGTCGTTCCCCGTCACCCATTTCACCCAGGATCTGGAGTTCGACGAGGCGGCCTACCGCGAGCACCTGGCGTGGCTCAGCTCCTACCCGGTGGCCGGCCTGTTCGCCGCGGGCGGCACCGGCGAGGGTTTCTCGCTGACCGCCGAGGAGATCGACCGCGTGGTCCGCGCGGCGGTGAGCGAGGTGAACGGCCGCGTGCCGGTCGTGGCCCCCGCCACCGGCGGCACCGCCAACGCCGTCGCCCAGGCCAGGGCCGCCGAGGCGGCCGGCGCCGACGGCATCCTGCTCATGCCCCCCTACCTCACCGAGGCCGGCCAGGAGGGCCTGGTCGAGCACGTCTCCGCGGTGTGCCAGGCGTCGAGCCTGGGCGTGATCGTCTACAGCCGCGCCAACGCCGTGCTCAACGACCGCTCCGTGGCCGCCCTGGCCGAGCGGAACGAGACGCTCGTCGGTTTCAAGGACGGCGTGGGCAACATCGAGAACCTCACCCGCATCTACGCCGCCGTCGGCGACCGCCTGGCCTACATCGGCGGCCTGCCCACCGCCGAGACGTTCGCGCTGCCGCTGCTGCAGCTCGGCATGAGCACCTACTCCTCGGCCATCTTCAACTTCGTGCCGCAGTACGCGCTCGACTTCTACGCCGACGTGCGCGCCCAGGACCGCGCCGCCGTCTACCGGCGCATCCGCGAGTTCGTGGTGCCCTACCTCGACATCCGCGACCGCACCAAGGGCTACGCCGTCTCCATCATCAAGGCGGGCCTGGCCGCCGTCGGCCGCCCGGCCGGGCCGGTGCGCCCGCCGCTGTCGAACCTGAAGGACGGCGAGCTCGCCGAGCTGACCGCCCTCATCAACAAGATCAGCTAGGGGGTCGCGTGTCACCCACGATCCAGCGCGTCGAGGTCGTCCCGGTCGCCGGGTACGACAGCATGCTGCTCAACCTCAGCGGCGCGCACGGCCCCTTCTTCACCCGCAACGTCGTCATCACCACCGACTCCGACGGGCGCACCGGGCTCGGCGAGGTGCCCGGCGGCGAGGCCATCAGGCGCACCATCGAGGAGGCCGGCGAGCTGCTGGCCGGTCAGCCCGTGGCCCGCTACCGGACGCTGCTGCGCTCGGTGTCGGAGCGGTTCGCCGCCAGGGACGCCGGCGGGCGCGGCCTGCAGACCTTCGACCTGCGCACCACCGTGCACGCCGTCACCGGCCTGGAGTCCTCCCTGCTCGACCTGCACGGCCAGTACCTCGGCCTGCCCGTCGCGGACCTGCTCGGCGACGGGCGGCAGCGCGACCGGGTGCCGATGCTGGGCTACCTGTTCTACGTCGGCGACCCCGGCCGGACCGACCTGCCGTACCTGGTGGACGACGGCGCCGGCGACGCCTGGTCCGAGCTGCGCCGCAAGGAGGCGCTGACGCCCGAGGCCGTGGTCGCGCTGGCCGAGGCCGCGCAGGAGCGCTACGGCTTCGCCGACTTCAAGCTCAAGGGCGGCGTGCTGCCCGGCGAGGAGGAGGTGGAGGCGGTCAAGGCCCTGGCCGCCCGGTTCCCGGACGCGCGGGTCACGCTCGACCCCAACGGCGGCTGGCTGCTGGCCGACGCCGTACGGCTGTGCCGCGGCCTCGGCGGCGTGCTCGCCTACGCCGAGGACCCGTGCGGCGCCGAGGGCCGCTTCTCGGGGCGCGAGACGATGGCCGAGTTCCGCCGCGCCACCGGCCTGCCCACCGCGACCAACATGATCGCCACCGACTGGCGCGAGATGGCCCACGCCATCCGCTCAGACGCGGTCGACATCCCCCTCGCCGACCCGCACTTCTGGACCATGGCCGGGTCCGTGCGCGTCGCCCAGCTCTGCCACGACTTCGGGCTGACGTGGGGCTCGCACTCCAACAACCACTTCGACATCTCGCTGGCCATGTTCACGCACGTCGGGGCCGCCGCGCCGGGCGAGATCACGGCCCTGGACACGCACTGGATCTGGCAGGACGGCCAGGCGCTGACCACCAAGCCGTTCCGGATCGTGGACGGCGCGATCGACGTGCCCGACACGCCGGGGCTCGGCGTCGAGCTCGACCGCGACGCCCTCGCCGCCGCCCACGAGCTGTACCTGCGGCACGGCCTCGGCGCCCGCGACGACTCCGTGGCCATGCAGTTCCTGGTGGAGGGCTGGGTGTTCGACCCGAAGCGGCCCTGCCTGGTCCGCTAGGAGCCCGCCAGGAGCCCGCCCGCCCGTCAGAAGAGGGTCAGCGGCTCGTCCGGCGTCGGATCCGGAAGCGGGTCCAGCTCCGGGACGCCGGCGCGCACCTCGTCGTGGAAGCGGCGGGCCAGCCGCAGCGCGTCGGCGTTGTCCGGGGTGTGCACGAACACGGTCGGCTCGCGCCCCTCGCGCAGCCACCGCGTGACCTGCTCCACCCACGGCCGCCAGCCTTCCACCGTGCGCTCCTCGGCGTCCCTGCCGAGGTAGCGCACGATCGGGCGGGCCGTCAGCGCCCGCGTACGGCGCGGCACCCGCGGCTTCTTCGTCCACGCGTCGCGCTCGGCGTCGCTCGTGGGCGGGCCGGCGAACATCACCGTCGTGTCGAACGGCACCCACTCCACCCCGGCCGGCTCCAGCACGCGCTCCAGGAGCCGCTCGGCGCGCTCGTCCTCGAAGAAGGCGCGGTGCCGCACCTCCACGGCGTACCGGTGCCCCTGCGGCAGCCCGCGCAGGAACGCCGCGAGCGTGCCGACGTCGGCGGGGGAGAACGAGCCGGGCAGCTGGATCCAGAACGCGTGCACCCGTGGCCCCAGCGGCTCCATCGCGTCCAGGAACGCCGCCAGCTCCGCCTGCGCGCCCACCAGGCGGTGCTCGTGGGTGACCGGCTTGGGCAGCTTGATCACGAACCGGAAGTCCTCGGACGTCTGCGCCGCCCACGACTCCACCGTGGCCCTGGACGGGGTGGCGTAGAACGTCGTGTTGCCCTCCACCGCGTCGCACCACGAGGCGTAGGCCCGCAGGCGGTCACCGGGGGAGAGGTGGGCGGGGAGGAAGCGTCCTTGCCAGCGCGCGTGTGCCCACATCGCGCATCCCACGTGAAGCCGCATGGGCACGACGTTATCGCCACCCGCGACCCGTCACATCCCCACACAGGAGGTGGCCGTAATGTGGGCACATGGGCATGGTCGGGACGGTCGGGCTGGTTCTGCATCCTCAGCGCGACTCGAAGAAGGCGATAGACACGATCCTGCGGTGGGCCGCCGACAAGGGCGCCACCGTGCTCGGCCTGCCCGAGGAGGTGGGCCGCATCGACTGCACCGCCGTCCCCGTGGACGCCACCTCGCTCGTCGAGCGGGCCGACCTGCTGGTCGGGCTGGGCGGCGACGGCACGATGCTGCGCACCATGCGGCTGCTGGCCGGCCGGCCGACGCCCATCCTGGGCGTGAACCTGGGGCGGCTCGGGTTCCTCGCCGAGATCGACGTGGACGAGCTGCCCGGCACGCTGTCGGCGATCGACGAGCACGCGTACACGATCGAGCCGCGCATGGCGATCCGCAGCACGGTGGCCGGGGCCGAGGTGACGGCGTTCAACGACATCGCGCTCGTCCGCATCCCCGGCGAGGGGCTGGCCGGCGTGTCCGTCACCCCGTCCGGCAGCCCGTTCGTGCGTTACTCCGCCGACGCCGTCATCGTGGCCACCTCCACCGGGTCCACCGCCTACAGCTTCTCCGCCGGCGGGCCCATCGTGTCGCCGCGCGTGGAGGCGGTGCTCGTCGTGGCCGCCGCCGCGCACTCGTCGTTCAACCGGGCGCTGGTGC
Source organism: [Actinomadura] parvosata subsp. kistnae (assembly GCF_900323885.1). Taxonomy (GTDB): domain Bacteria; phylum Actinomycetota; class Actinomycetes; order Streptosporangiales; family Streptosporangiaceae; genus Nonomuraea; species Nonomuraea composti. Next base: position 30,295 of record NZ_OOHJ01000031.1, read on the forward strand.
TGCCCGCCGACGAGGAGGTGACGCTGCAGGTGCTGCCGACCAGCGGGCGGCTGGCCGTGGAGGTCGACGGGGCCGTGGTGGGGCACCTGTGCCCCGGCGACAGCATCACGGTCTCGGCCTGGCCAGGGGCCGCCAAGGTGGTGCGGCTGGGCACCACGTTCTACGAACGGGCGCGGCGCAAGCTCCGCGTGGACGGCAGCGCCGAGGTCGACTGACGCCATCCATGACGCGGGCCGGGCGCCCGCTCGCCGGCTCGAACCTCGGCCGGCTCGAACCTCGGCCGGCTCGAACCTCGGCCGGCTCGAACCTCGGCCGGCTCGAACCTCGGCCGGCTCGAACCTCGGCCGGCTCGAACCTCGGCCGGCTCGAACCTCGGCCGGCTCGAACCTCGGCCCGCTCGAAGCTCGGCCCGCTCGGAGTTCGGCCCGCTCGGAGTTCGGCCCGCTGGAAGCTCGGCTCAGCCCTTGCCGGCCGCGTTGACGATGCGGGTCGTCGAGCGGTCGGGGATGGCGGCCATCTCCCAGCAGTCGGCCCCCAGGATCGCCGCCGCCGCGGCGCGCGCCCCCGCGTGCGGGTCGCCCGCCGTGTGGGCCAGCGCCGCGGGCCGCATCGGGGCCAGCAGGTCGATGTAGTCGTCAGGGCCGTGCGCCTCGGGCGGCCCCGTCACGATGAAGACGCCGGCGACGAAGCGGAGCGCGGCCAGCACCTCGGCGCGCTCCGCCGACGGGTTGAACGGGCGGCTCGGCCCCTTCCACGCGCGCACGCGCGGATCGTCCTCGACGCCCACCACCAGCGGCAGCCCGCGTGCCGCCACCGCGCCGAGATAGCGCACGTGACCCACGTGAAGTATGTCGAAGACACCGGTCACGACCGCCGCCCCCGGCCGCTCGTACGGCAGCGTCCAGACGGCCTCCAGGCTGCTCACACGACCTCCTGCTCCCCCACGGGCCTAGACGACTCGTCGATCGCAGCGTACTCGGTCGGTGAACCGGGGCGTGCAGGCGACCTCGGGAAAGGTCATTCCTACCTTTTCGCAATCATCTCCGGACCACCTCTGGGGCGTCTCATGACGTCACCGGATTCGGGGGAGGTCACCGTGGCAGCGCCGCACTCGCACGACACGGACTCGCGCGACACGGACGGGGACGATCGCGGCGGCGCGGGTGATCTCGTGGTCCGGCTGCCGGGGATGCCGTCCCAGGTGGCCAGGGCCAGAGAGCTGGTCACGGCGGCGCTCGGCCGCGACCATCCGCTCTACGACGACGTGGCGCTGCTCACCAGCGAGCTGGCCACGAACGCGATCCTGCACACCAAGTCCGGCGCCGGCGGCTCGTTCACGGTGCGCGTGGCGGCGTCGGCGACCGCGGTGCGGGTGCTGGTGGCGGACGGCGGGTCGGAGGAGCCGCCGTGCGTGTGCCGTACCGGCACGCAGGCCACGAGCGGGCGCGGCCTGCCGCTGATCGAGGCGCTCAGCCACCGCTGGGGGTTCACCAGGGAGGCGGGGGCGACGACGGTCTGGTTCGAGCTGCTGCGGGAGCGGGTGGACGCCCGCCTGGCGGGCTGACGAGCCGCCCCCGTCTGATCCGCCCCCGTCTGATCCGCCCCCGTCTGATCCGCCGTCTTGATCCGCCGCCGAGCGAGCGGGATCATGGTCGAAACGGGCGAGCACGGACGGGAGACGCGGCGGCGTGACTCAGGACGGCGGTGACGCTCGCAAGATCGAGCGGCCCGGCACCCAGCGGCCGGCCTGCCCCATCCACCGGGCCGGCGACGGCACCTGGCAGGTGAGCGGCCACACGGCGGCCCGCGCCGTGCTGCGCAGCGAGGCCACCGTGCAGGCGGGGCTGGGCATCGAGACGGTGGAGAAGCTGCCGGCCAGGCTCCGGCGGCCGGTCCTGTACCGCGACGGGCCCGAGCACCGGGAGGACCGGCGGCAGACGGCCCGCTTCTTCACGCCCCGCCGCGTGGACGAGCGCTACCGCGGGCTGATGGCGGACGTCGCCGACCGGCAGCTCGGCAAGCTGCGGGCGGCGGGCCGGGCGCCGCTGTCGGAGCTGAGCTTCGGGATGGCGATCGAGGTGGCCTCCGCGATCATCGGGCTGACCTCCAGCAGGCCGGGCATCCGCGAGCGGCTGGAGCGCTTCTTCCCCGAGAAGTACGGCAGGCCGGGGCTGACCAGCCTGCACGGCCTCTACTGGCTGTTCCGGCAGAACGCCAACTGGCTGCGCTTCTACCTGGCCGACGTGCGCCCCGCGATCCGCGACCACCGCCGCGAGCCGCGCGACGACCTCATCACCCACCTGCTGGACGACGGGTGCTCGGCGGCGGAGATCCTCGGCGAGTGCCTGACGTTCGCGGCGGCGGGGATGGTCACCACGCGCGAGTTCATCTGCGTGGCGGCCTGGCACCTGTTCACCGACGACGCGCTGATGGCCCGCTACCGGGCCGCCGACGAGCCCGAGCGGCTGGCCGTCCTGCACGAGATCGTGCGGCTGGAGCCGGTCGTGGCGCGGCTGCGGCGGCGCACCACGGCCCCGATCGAGCTGCCCGGCGACGGCGGCCCGGTCACGGTGCCGGCGGGCGCGGTGGTGGAGGTGCTGGTCGACGCGGCCAACACCGACCCCGCCGCCGTGGGCGACGAGCCGCTGGCGGTGCGGCCGGGCCGGGCGGTCAGCGACGGCACGGGGGCGGCGGCGCTGGCGTTCGGCGACGGCCCGCACAAGTGCCCCGGGTCCGCGATCGCGATCCTCGAGACCGACGTCTTCCTGACCCGGCTCCTCGCCATGGAGGGGGTCAGGATGGCGGCGGCGCCCAGGGTGACGTTCAACAACGACATCGGCGGCTACGAGATCAGGGGGTTAGTCGTCAGCCTCTCGTAGGCATGTCTCGCACTCCTCCAGTCGGCGGCGCAGGTGGGCACGTTCCGGCTCCGTGCCCGCCCAGTCGATGGCCTGGCGGTAGGCGTCGGCGGCGGCGCGGTGCCGGCCCAGCCGGTGCAGCAGGTCGGCGCGCGCCGTCGCGTACGGCTGGTAGCCGTGCAGCCGCGGCTCCCGCGCCAGCTCGTCCAGCAGCGCCAGCCCGGCCTCCGGGCCGTCGCGCATCGCCACCGCCACGGCCCGGTTGAGCGCGACCACGGGGGAGGGGGCGAGCGCGAGCAGCACGTCGTACAGGGCCACGATCTGCGGCCAGTCGGTGGTGGCGACGTCGGCGGCCTCGTCGTGCAGGGCGGCGATGGCGGCCTGCACGCCGTACAGGCCGGGCGGGCCGCCCTTGAGCGCGGCGACCACGAGGGCCTGCCCCTCCTCGATCATCGCGCGGTCCCACCGGCCGCGGTCCTGGTCGGCGAGCAGGACCAGCTCGCCGTCCGCGCCGATCCTGGCCGCGTGGCGGGCGTGGACGAGCAGCATCAGGCCGAGCAGCCCGGCCACCTCCCGCTCGCGGGGCAGGAGGCGGCGCAGGATGCGGGCCAGCCGGATGGCCTCCTCCGCCAGGTCGAGCCGTTGCAGGTCGGGGCCGGTGCTGGCGGCGTACCCCTCGGTGAAGATCGAGTAGATCACCTGGAGCACGCCGGGCAGCCGGCCGGGCAGCTCGTCCGCGCCCGGGACGCGGAACGGGATGCGGGCCTCGCGGATCTTCTTCTTGGCCCGCACGATGCGCTTGGCCATCGTGGCGGGCGGCAGGAGGAAGGCGCGCGCGACCTCCTGCGTGGTGAGCCCGGCCAGGCAGCGCAGCGTCAGCGCCACCCGGTCCTCGGCGGGCAGGGCGGGGTGGGCGCAGGTGAAGAAGAGCTGCAGCCGCTCGTCGGGCAGCTCCCCTTCGCCATGGTCGGCGGGACCGGCGGGGCCGGCCCGCTCGGCCTCCACCTGGAGGATGGCCAGGCGCGCCGCGTACGCGCGGTCGCGGCGCAGCCGGTCGACGGCCTTGCGGCGGGCGGTGGTCATCAGCCAGCCGCCCGGGTTCGGGGGCACGCCATCGCTGGGCCAGTGCACCAGCGCCGCCTCGATGGCCTCGGAGGCGACCTCCTCGGCCAGGTCGAGGTCGCCGAAGCGGCTCACCAGGGCGGCGAGCAGCCGCCCCCGCTCCTCGCGGAACACCGCCTCGATGGAGGGCCCCACACCGGCCATCATCACCCCGTCCCCTCTCCTTCTCAGTCGAACTGGGCGACCGGCCGGACCACGACGTTGCCGGCGCGCGCCCCCGGGCAGCGGGCCGCCCAGTCGAGGGCGGCGTCGAGGTCGGGCACGTCGATGACGTAGAACCCGCCGAGGATCTCCCGCGTCTCGGCGAACGGCCCGTCGGTGACGGTCCGCTCGCCGGTGGCGCTCACGCGGACGGTGGTGGCGGTGGTGAGGTCGGCGAGCGACTCGCCGGCGACGAAGACGCCCGCGTCCCTGACGCTCTTGTCGTAGGCCACCCACTCCTCGAACGAGGTCTCCCCGGCCTCGCCGTCGATGCCGAGGCTGTTGATCAGCAGCATGTACTTCATGGTGTCTCCCTTGTCGTCCGGACGCGGCCGGAGTGCCGCGTCGCCCTGTCTACGAACGGGACCGGCCCGGAAGGACACGACCCGCGAAAAAACTTTTTCGCCCCGTCGCGGGCGCGGGCGGGTGCTCGCGCGTGGCATGATCGACGGGTCAGTATCCATGAAGTTCGTTGACGCCTGGTCGGTCGGTGGAGCGCGTCGGCGTGCTCGCTCGGTGGCGAGCACGGTCGGCATGCTCCGCGTGAGGCCGAGCCGTGTTCGGGGCCGAGCCTGTCCCCGAAAGGACGTTACCCATGTCCACCGACCAGTTCGGACTCACCGGCGGCGACTACGTCCCCGATCCCGGGCGTGAGACGGCGGCGCTCATCGACGGCTTCTTCGAGCACGTCGCCGCGACGCTGCGCGCGCACCACCTCCCCGCCGGCCTGCTCGCCTCCATGCGCGCCCGGCACGCGAAGCTGGAGAGCGCGAACGCGCACCTGATCGTCGACGAGCCCGCCCGCCACAACCTGCGCATCACCCTCGCCCTGGTGGCGGCGTACGAGGCGCTGCTGCCCCGGCTGGGGCGGGAGGTGGCCCTCGACGCGGTACGCGCCGCGTTGATCGAGCCGCTCGGCGCGGCCGTCCGTGAGGGCACCCGGGCGATGCTGGACGCGGCGCCCGACCCGTTCGCGGCCATGGTGGCCGTCTCCAAGTCCCGCGAGGAGCACGCCTTCGGCAAGGGGTTCGTCTTCCGCCGCACGGCCGACGACGACCGGCGTTACCTGCTGGAGGTGCGGCGCTGCTTCTACCACGACGTGCTCGTGGCGAACGGCGCTCCGGAGCTGACCCCGGCCCTGTGCGCGTTCGACGGCAACTGGATCGAGGCGATCGCCCCCGACCAGGACGGCTTCCGCTTCGACCGGCCCACCACGATCGGCCTGGGCGGCACCCACTGCCCGTTCCACTTCACGCGCACCGGCGCGGGAGAAGCCGGCTGAAATCACGCCCAACGCTGGGCGAAATAGGGGTATATGCCCTCGATTGTCATCTTCAACAGGCATAACGTCGAAAGGAGGGGGAGTCGACAGTCGGGGGAGGAATCATGACCGGATTCCGTGAAGGAGGAGGTTGCCGGGGACGCCGCTGGCGGCGCCGCCGCTGCCGCCACCGCAGGCGCTGGTGGGGCGGCCCATGGGGCGGCGGCTGGGACTGGTGGTGAGTCCTGACCGGAGGGGCGCGGTCGGATAGATCGCGCCCCGCCTGGGTAGCGGAACGCCGGTACGACGACGGACGGGAGTCACGGATGGGCACGATGGTGCGGTACGGGAAGATGGCGATCACCGACGGGTGCCTGCCCGGCGACCGGCTCGACCTGTACAACACCGGGCCGGGCGACGCCCATGTGGAGGTGACGTTCTGCGCCGAGGGCGGCCGGCCGCAGGGGCCGTTCCGGCTCGTCGTCCCGTCGCAGCGGACGCGCTCGCACGTGCTGGCCGACCTGGCCGGGCCCGGCCTGCCCGCCCCGGAGCGGCGCTACTCGGTCGTGGTGGTGTCGGACGCCCCGGTGCTCGTCCGGGCCGCGCAACGCGTGCCGGAGCCCCGGCGCCCCGCCGCCTGAGCACCTGTCACAGGTCGAGGCGGCACAGGCCCTCGGCGAGGGCCTTGGTGGTGAGGCGGGTGCGGCTGTCGCAGCCCAGCTTGGCGAAGATGTGCTCCAGATGGGTGGTGACGGTGCGCACGCTGAGCACCAGCGCCGCCGCGATCTGCGGGTTGGAGTCGCCGGCCGCCACCCGGGTCAGGACGTCGACCTCCCGCCCCGTCAGGTCGTAGGGCAGGTGGCAGCGCCGCTCGGCGGCCACCGCTCCTTGCAGTGACCCCTGGAACCCCACGCCGGCCCGCAGCAGCCGCACCTCGTGCCAGCGCCCGCCGGCGCCGAGCCAGAGCCCGTGCCGGCTCAGCTCCCGCGAGTCGATGAACGCCCGCGCGTACGCGGCCATCGCCGGGTCGTCCCACAGCGCGGCCGAGACCTCGTGCCCGGGCACCTCGCGGCGCGTGCCGAGCCGGTCGTAGGCGACCGCGCGGAAGCCCGGCGGCAGCCCGACCGGGTCGATGACGCACCTGCTCAGGTCGGTGACGTGCGCCAGCATCGGGCTCACGGCCGCCACCAGCGCGCCGGTGCGCCGGGGGAACGCCTGCCTGGCCGCCAGGTGCAGCAGCCCCGTGTAGCGGCCCTCGCGCAGGAACAGCGGCGCCGTCAGCCCGGCCCGCCAGCCGTAGGGGGCCAGGTGGCGGCGGAAGTAACGCTCGGTGCCCGGCTCGGGCATGGCGACGGGCGCGCGGGTGGCGATGGCCCGCCGGTACGCCTCCAGCCCGGCGTACTCCTCGGCCGCGTCGTGGTCGATGCGCGGATGGCCGTCGGAGACGACGCTCTGGTGCCGGCCCGTCGCGGGGTCGTAGGCGACGAACTCGTAGGCGTCGAGCGGCACCACGCGGCGCAGCGCCGCCATCGCGCCCTCGGCGCCGCCACCGCCCGCCACCTGGTAGCCGACCTCGGCGAACGCCTGGAGATGGCGCACGTCCACGGTGATCTCGGCCACGGTGCTTTTATATCACTTGCCGTTTTCCAGCCCGGAAATTTACCCGGTGGCCGCACGGCGGGGGGTGCTAGGGTCGTTCTCATGCAGCGCGCTCTCGTCACGACGACGCCGGACACCGTCCCGGCGCGCTGACTGCATGCTTCCCGGGCGGACGCCCGGGAGCCTGGTCGTTCGCCCTTTCCCTGAGAGAGGTTGATCATGAACGACCACCGCAGGCTCGGCCGCGAGCTGGGCATCTTCGACACCGATCCGCTCATCGGCTCCGGCCTGCCCTACTGGCTGCCCGCCGGGGCGGCCGTGCGCAAGGCCATTGAGGACTACGTGCACGAGCTGGAGCGCCGCAACGGCTACCAGCACGTCAACTCGCCGGTGCTGGGCAAACGGGAGCTGTACGAGCGGTCGGGGCACTGGTCGCACTACGCCGAGGACATGTTCCCGCCGATGCGGGTGGGCGGGGAGGAGTTCGTGCTGCGGCCCAGCCTGTGCCCGCACCACGCGATCATCTACCGCTCCCGGCAGCGCAGCCACCGCGACCTGCCGCTGCGCGTCGCCGAGCTGGGCGGCATGTACCGCTCGGAGCTGTCGGGCGTGCTCGGCGGGCTGACCAGGGTGCGGGCCATCCAGCTCAACGACGGGCACGTGTTCTGCGCGCCCGAGCAGGCCGCCGCCGAGGTGTCGGCCGCGCTCGACCTGATCGAGACCGCCCACGAGCGGCTCGGCATCCGGGTCGCCCGCTACCGGCTGTCGCTGCGCGGCGAGGGCGCCAAGTTCGTGGACGACCCCGGCATGTGGGCGCGCTCCGAGTCGGTGCTGCGCGACGTGCTCAAGGAGCGGGGCCGCCCGTACGACGAGGAACGCGGCGAGGGCGCCTTCTACGGCCCGAAGATCGACATCCAGATCGCCGACCCGGCGGGCCGCGAGTCCACCCTGTCCACCGTCCAGGTCGACTACTTCCAGCCCGAGCGCTTCGACCTGAGCTACGTCGGCGGCGAGCGGCCCGTGATGGTGCACCGCAGCGTGGTCGGCGGCCTGGAGCGGCTGGTCGCCCACCTCATCGAGGTGCACGGAGGCGCGTTCCCGGAGTGGATGGCGCCCGTGCAGGCCGTGGTGTTGCCGCTGTCGGACGCCGAGCTGCCCGCCGCCGAGCGGGTGCTGCGCCGCTGCGTGGCCGCCGGGCTGCGGGCCGAGCTGGCGCCCCGGACCGGGGCAGCCTCGGGGCCAGGATCAGGGCGCACCGGCTGGTGCCGTACCAGCTCGTGGTGGGGCCGCGCGAGGCGGCCGACGGGGGAGCGGCCGGGCGGGCGGCGGTGCGGCTGCGCGACGGCAGCCAGGCGGGGGAGGTGCCGATCGAGGAACTGGCCGCACGATCGCGGCCGTTCGCCTGAAAAGCGGAAATCAAATGCATAACAGAGGCTTCCCTGATCGCGTAAACGGCTCGTAAAGTCCCTGCAACGCCGTGTCGGGGGAGGACGCACTTGACCGAGCTGAGCGATCGCGAGTCAGAGCTGGTCTCCGCTCACGAGCAGGAACGTCCGGCGCGGCGACTGGGCGGGCCGCTCAAGCTCGGCGTCTGGGTCATGGGCGGGCTGCTTTCCGCGTACTCGCTGGTGGTGGTCTTCCGGCCGGTCGAGACGATCCAGCACCGCATGACGTTCCTGGCGGTGGCGCTGCCGCTGGTGTTCCTCTGCTACCGCTCGGGGCTGGCGCCGTTCGCGCGGCGCCTCCTGCGGCGCCCCGAGCCGCCACCTGCGCCGCAGGACGGCGAGCGGCGGGCGGAGTGGCCGAGCCCGATGGACTGGGTGCTGGCCGCGATGGCGCTGGCCGTGCTCGTCTACCCGCTGCTGGACATCGATGCCTTCCGCGACCGGGGCTCGGGCGCGGCGCTGACGGACGTGGACGTGGTGGCGGGCGTCGTGCTGACGGTGCTGCTGCTGGAGGCGGTACGGCGGACGGTCGGCTGGTCCTTCGCCATCATTTGCCTCCTTTTCCTGCTTTATACGTACTACGGCTCATATTTGCCCATTGACTGGACTATCGGGCATTCCGGGTTTGATATCGGACAAATCGTCTCGCAGCTTTACACCGGCACCGAGGGTTTCTTCGGCGTGCCCATGCAGGTGGCCGCCAGCTACATCATCCTGTTCACCATCTACGGCGCCGTGCTCGACTACTCCGGCGCCAGCAAGTTCTTCATCGACCTCAGCTTCGCCGCCTTCCGCCGCTCCCGCGCCGCCCCCGGCCGCACCGTCACCACGGCCGGCTTCCTGCTCGGCACCGTGTCGGGCTCCGGCGTGGCCACCACGGTCAGCCTGGGCAGCGTGGCCTGGCCGGTGCTGCGGCGGGCCGGCTACCCGAAGGAGGCCGCGGGCGGCATCCTCGCCGCCGGCGGCATCGGCGCCATCCTGTCGCCGCCCACGCTGGGCGCCGCGGCGTTCATCATCGCCGAGTACCTCGGGGTCGGCTACCTCCAGGTGCTGCTGTACGCGACCATCCCCACGCTGCTGTACTACCTCGGCATCTTCCTGGCCATCGAGATCGACTCGCGCCACTTCGGCACCCAGGCCGTGCAGGTGGACACGCCCGGCGTCGGCCGGCTGCTGCTGCGCTTCGGCTACCACTTCAGCTCGCTGCTCCTCATCGTCGTGCTGATGGCGCTCGACCGCTCGGCGTTCCAGTCCGTGGTGATCGCCACGGCGATCGCGTTCCTGCTGTCGTTCCTCGACCCGCGGCACCGCATGGGGCCCAAGCGCGTCGGGCAGGCGCTGGCCAGGGGCACGCTGGAGGTGCTGCCCGTCACCGCGGTCTGCGCGGCGGCCGGCATCATCGTGGGCACGATCACGCTCACCGGCCTCGGCCAGAACCTCGCCGACATCATCGTGGACCTCGGCGCCGGCAACCTCGTCATCACCACCGCCATGGCGGCCGTCGCGGTGCTGCTGCTGGGCCTGGCCGTGCCGGTGACGGCCAGCTTCATCATCGCCGCCGTGATCATCGGGCCGGCGCTGTTCGACCTCGGGGTCACCCGGCCCGAGGCGTACATGTTCGTCTTCTACTACGCGGTCCTGTCGGAGGTGAGCCCGCCCACGGCGCTGTCCGCGGTCGCCGCCGCCGCGATCACCGGCGGCAACACGTACCGGACCATGATGATGACCTGGCGTTACACGTTGCCGGCCTTCCTGGTGCCGTTCGCCTTCGTGCTGACGCCCAACGGGCAGGCCCTGCTCGCGCAGGGGCCGCTCGGCACCGTGCTGCTGATGACCGCGGTCTCGGCCGTCGCGGTGGCCGCCCTGGCCATGGCCACCGGCGGGCTGGCCCGCTGGCCGGAGCGGCTGCTCGCGGCGGTGGCCGCGGTGCTGCTGCTGTTCCTTGAGCCCGTCCCGATCGTCACCGGCCTGGCCGTGCTGGCCGTGGCCGTCGCCCTGCACCTGTTCAGAAGCAGAAGGGACCCGAAGTGAAGCGCATGTTCACGCCGGAAGTGAAGCGCATGTTCACGATCGCCGCCGCCGCCGTCCTGGCCGTCGCGGGCTGCGGCGGGCAGGGCGCGGGCGGCGGCTCGGGCAACCGCATCGTGATCGCCACCGGCGGCACGAGCGGCGTCTACTACGTCTACGGCGGCGGCCTGGCCCAGCAGCTGTCGGCCACCATCCCCCAGACCCGCGCCATCGCCTCGGCCACCTCGGCCTCCGTCGAGAACATCAAGCTGCTGGCCTCCGGCAAGGCCCAGATCGGCTTCTCCCAGGCCGACACCGCCGCCGACGCCGTCAACGGCAAGGACACCTTCACCGCCAAGCAGCCCGTCAAGGCCATCGCCCGCATCTACGACAACTACGCGCACGTCGTGGTCGCCCCCGGCGTCCAGGCCACCAAGCTCGCCGACCTCAGGGGCAAGACCGTCTCGCTCGGCCCCGCCAACTCCGGCACCCAGGTCGTCGCCAGGCGCATGCTGCAGGCGGCCGGCCTCGACCCCGACACCGACATCAGCAAGCAGCAGCTGTCCATCAACGAATCGGTGCAGGCGGTCAAGGACGACACGATCGACGCGTTCTTCTGGGTCGGCGGCCTGCCCACGGCCGGCATCACCGACCTGGCCGCCAGCAAGAGCAGGATGAAGATGCTCGACACCCGCGACGTGCTGGCGAAGCTGCAGCAGACGTACGGGCCGCAGTACGCCCTGCTCGACGTGGACCTGGCCGACACCTACAAGCTGTCCGGCACGATCAGGACCATCGGCATCGCGAACGTGCTGCTCGTCCCCACCTCCATGAACGAGCAGCTCGCCTATGACATCACCAAGACCCTGTTCGAGAAGAAGGCCGAGCTGGCGATGGTGCACCCGGAGGCCCGCAAGCTCGACCCGGCACTCGGGCAGCAGGTCGCCCCGGTCGAGCTGCACCCGGGCGCGGCCCGCTACTACAAGGAGAAGGGCTGATCCGCCTGCTCCTGGCGCTCGCGGCGGTGGCGGCGCTCGGCACCGGCGGCGACGCCGGGCGCCCGACCGTGAACGGCCTGCCCGTGGTGGCGGGCACGTTCTCGATCGCGTACGTGCATTCGGTCTACCGCGCGCCCTCCGCCGAGGTGTTCACCGTGGAGGGCACCCGGTTCACGATGCGGGCCGTCGTGTCGCTCAGCGGGGGCGTGCTGGACTACTACGCGCTGGAGGGCGAGCGGGCCCGCCTGCCCGGCGGCGCGTACGTGCTGCGGCCGGCCGAGCCCGCCACGTACGAGGAGCTGACGCTGCTCGCGACCCCGATCGGGCGCAGGACGCTCGTCTCGGGCGGGCGCTGCCTGCCGCTGTACCCGGAGCGGGGCGCCCGCGAGGTGCGGCTGGCGCTCGCGCTCGCCCAGCCCGCCCCGGCGTGCCGTGCCCCGGGGTCTTCGCGGCCCTACAGCCAGTCCTTCTTCTTGAACACCCCGTACAGCCCCGCTGACGCCAGCGCCACCAGCACCGTGGACGTCCAGAACCCCAGCGGGGTCCCCGACCCCGGGTAGGGCACGTTCTGGCCGTAGAAGCCGGTGATCGCGGTCGGCACCGCGATGATCGCGGCCCAGCTCGTGACCCGCTTCATGATCTCGTTCAGCCGGAACCCCTGCTGCGACAGGCGGGTCTCGCGCACGTTGGCGAGCATGTCGCGGATCGACTCCACCCACTCGGTGACCCGCAGGACGTGGTCGTAGACGTCCTCGTAGTACGGCTTCATCGCCGGGTCGGCCACCAGGTCCTCGTCGCGGCGCAGCAGCGTGCCGATCACCTCCCGCATCGGGAAGGTGACCCGGCGCAGCTTCGTCGTGTCCTTGCGCAGCAGGTACATCGACTGCTGCAACGCCCTGCCGTCGCGGACGCTCTGCGCGAACAGCGACTCCTCCATCGCCTCCACCTGCCCGTCGAGCTCCTGCACCAGGTCGAAGTGCTGGTCCACGACGTGGTCGAGCAGGCCGTGCAGCAGGAACGTCACGCCGTGGCAGGCCATGCGGGAGGCGGAGTCCCAGCGCCTGAGCACCCCGCCCAGGTCGAAGCGGTCGTTCTCGCGCACGGTCACCAGGGCGTTCTTCGTGACGAAGACGTCCACCTCGACGGGCACGATCCGGCCCGCTTCGAGATACAGCCCGTACACCGTCACGAACAGGTGATGGTCGTAGACGTCCACCTTGGGGCGCTCGTGGTCGCTGAGCACGTCCTCGATCGCCAGCTCGTGCAGCCCCAGCTCCTCGCTGATGACGGCGAGCTGCTCCGGCGACGGGGCGCACAGGTCGAACCAGACCACGTTCTCCGGGTCCGCCACGTGGTCGGAGACCTCCTCGACGGGGAAGCCCTCCTTCTCGAGGACGCCGTTCCGGTACAGACGCGTATGCACTAGCCGAGTCTGGCAAATCGTCGGGCGTTGCGCACGGCCGCCCCTCCCGGATCGTTGTTGAAGTAGACGTAGGCGTCCTGCCAGCCCGCCTCCGCCACCCGGGCCGCCCAGGTGCGCAGCGCGCCCTCGCCGTACGACCAGCCGGAGCGGCCCTGGTGCAGGCGCACGTACCCCCAATCCGCCGTCCGCCACAGCGGGGTCACCGGCCGGCCCAGCCGGTCGGCCCAGCACAACGCGGCCCCGCGCGCCACCAGGAGCTGCCGCACCTCCTCGGTCCACCACGAGTCGTGGCGCGGCTCCACCGCCACCCGCACCTCCGGCGGGAAGCAGCCCAGGCACCGGTCGAGCCGGGCGGGGTCCGCCTTGAGCGTCGGCGGGAGCTGCAGCAGGATGGGCCCCAGCTTCTCCTTCAGCCCGGCGGCGGCGCCCATCAGGCGCGCGACCGGCTCCTCCGGCTCCTCCAGCCGCCTGATGTGGGTCAGGAACCTGCTGGCCTTCACCGCCATCACGAAACCCGGCGGCGTCCGGTCGCGCCAGGCCGCGAACGACTCCAGGCTCGGCAGGCGGTAGAAGGCGTTGTTGCTCTCGACGGTGGCGAACTCGGCCGCGTACGTCTCCAGCCACAACCGCATCGGCACGCCCTCCGGATACAGGACGCCACGCCAGTCCTTGTACTGCCACCCCGAGGTGCCCACCAGCCGCGTCATGGCATCTGGCCTACCCTGCACAGCCGCGTGCAGTACAACTGTCCTAGTTCGTCAGCCGAGGAGGACTTGTCACGCGATGGGCGCCAACCACGCGCACGGTACCGCCGTTCCCAGCTCGCGCCGCACGGTGGTGGCCGGTCTGGCCGTCCTGGTGCCGCTCGCCGTCGTCACCCTGGCCGCCCTCCTCTGGCTGTGGCCGGACGGCGGGAAAGCGGCCGCGCCCGCGCAGTCCGGCGTGCAGCGGCTGACCGGCACCGTCGTCAGCGTCACGCTCAAGACCTGCCCGGCCGCCCTCGAAGGCTCGCCCCGGCCCGACCCCGCCACCTGCGGCAACGCCGTCGTCAAGGTGGGCGACGGGCCCGACGCCGGGCAGGATGTCGAGCTCCGCCTGCCCAGCGGGCCCGGCGCGCAGCACTTCGCCGCCGCCGACGACGTCATCCTGCTGCGCGGCGCCGACGGCACCTACCAGATCTCCGACCACGACCGGTCGACGCCGCTGTGGCTGTTCGGGGCGGCGTTCGCGCTCGCCGTCATCGCCTTCGGGCGGTGGCGCGGGGTGACGGCGCTGGTGGGGCTGGCCGTCACGTTCGTGCTGCTGCTGACGTTCGTCATCCCCGGCATCCTCGACGGGCGGCCGCCCATGCTGGTCGCCATCGTCGGCGCCGCGGCGATCATGCTGGCGGTGCTCTACCTCACGCACGGGTTCTCCCTGTCCACGTCCGTGGCCGTCCTCGGCACGCTGGCCAGCCTGGCGCTGACCGGCGTGCTGTCGTACGCCGCCCTGGGGTTCGCCCGGCTCAACGGCATCACCGACGACAGCGCGCTCGCCCTCGACATGAGCCTGTCGCTCGACACCCAGGGGCTGCTGCTGGCCAGCATCATCATCGGCGCCCTCGGCGTGCTCGACGACGTCACCGTCACCCAGGCCGTCACGGTCGCCGAGCTCGCCCACGCCAACCCGTCCTACGGCTTCGGCCGCCTCTACCGCTCGGCCATGCGGATCGGGCGCGCGCACATCGCGTCGGTCATCAACACGATCATCCTGGCGTACGCGGGGGCGTCGCTGCCGTTGCTGCTGCTGTTCAGCATCGGGGAGCAGCCGCTGGGCGAGGTGATGTCGACGCCGGTCATCGCGCAGGAGATCGTCCGCAGCATCGTCGGCACGCTGGGCCTCATCGCCGCCGTCCCCATCACGACCGCCCTGGCCGCCCTGACGGCCTCCCGTCGGCTCGCCGAGGATCCCGCACCCGACCCCGACCCCGCCGACCGCCCCGACCCCGCCGGGCATGCCGCGCACTCCGCGCACGTCGGGCACTCCGCGCACGGCGGGCATGCCGGGCGCTCCGGGCGCTCGGCGCGGGACTCCGAATACGAGGACTTCTTCACCCGCAGGCACGATCGGGACGAGGACGACTACGACGGGTTCTTCACGCCGCAGCCCCGCCCCGACGCGCGTGCCCGCCCGGAGCCGGCGCCCGCCGCCGGGCGGCACGGTGACGGCCGCGGGCCGACCGGCGCTGGGCCCGCCCCGGCCCCATGGCCCCAAGACGCCCCCTGGCCCGCCGACGCCCCTGGCCAGGCCCCGCCTCCGGGCCCGCGCCCGCCCCGTCGCCTGGTCCCACCTCGGGACCTGCGCCCGGCCCGGGACCTGTGCCCGGCGCGGGGCCTATGCCCGGCCCGGGACCTGTGCCCGGCCCGGGGCCGGGTCCCGACCGACCGGCGCGCCACCGTCGCCGGTCGGGCCGCTGACCTCATCCTGAGGGGCCCGCGCCGGACCCGGGACCCGCGGGCGGGAGCGGGGGCCATGATCGCGTAATCTTTCCTGACATGACGGCCGACCTCCTGGCGAAACGGGTGACGAACGTGCTGGCACCCCAGGTGCTGGTGATCGTCATGCCCCCGCTCGTCGGCCTGCTGGCCCAGGGCTGGGGCGGGGCGGCGTGGGGCTGGTGGCGTCGGCGTTCTGCGGCGGGGTGCCGGCGGCGGTGATCGCGGTCGGCGTGCGCTCGGGCAGGCTCGACTCGCACCACATCGTGGACCGCGCCCGCCGCACCGGCCCGTTGCTGGCGGCGGTCGCGGCCGTGCTGGTGGCGCTGGCGCTGCTGGTGGTGCTGGGCGCGCCGACGCTGCTGGTCGCGACCGTGACGGCGATGCTGGTCGCGCTGGGCGTGACCGTCCCGGTCACGTCGCGCTGGAAGATCTCCTTCCACGCCGCGGTCTCGGCCGGAACGGTGGTGGTGCTGGCCCACGTCCTGCCCGCGTGGCCGACCGCGCTGGCCGGGGCCGCCGTCGTGGCGCTGGTGTGCTGGGCGCGGGTACGGCTGTCGCACCACACGGGGCCGCAGGTGCTGGCCGGGGCGGTGGTCGGCACGCTGACGACGTGGGCGACGCTCAGCGCGTTCGGCCTGGGCATCTGACGACACCCACCGGCGGAATAGCGGCGCCGCCGGCGGGGTTGGCGCCAACATGGATGCCACGAACCGCGGCCGGGTGCGCGTCGAGCGCACGGCCAAGCGCGTGCGGACCTACCTGGGCGGGCGGGTGGTGGCCGACACCACCGACGCCCTGCTGGTGTGGGAAGTCCCGTACTACCCCACCTACTACTTCCCGCCGGACGACGTGGACGAGTCCGCGCTGAAGGCCACCGGAGCCACCAAGCACTCCCCGAGCAGGGGCGACGCGGTCGTCTACACCGTCACGTCGGGCACCGCCGAGGCCCCCGACGCGGCGCTGGCCTATCCCGACTCGCCGCTGGAGCAGATCCGGGGATACGTCCGCTTCGACTGGGACGCCATGGACGCCTGGTTCGAGGAGGACGAGGAGGTGTTCTTCCACCCGCGCGACCCGTACACGAGGGTGGACATCCTGGCGAGCTCGCGGCACGTGCGGATCGAGGTGGACGGCGTGACCGTGGCCGACTCCCGCAGCCCGCGCATCCTCTTCGAGACGGGCCTGCCCGCCCGGTACTACCTGCCGAAGACCGACGTGCGCCTCGACCTGCTGGAGCACACCGACACCGTCACGCACTGCCCCTACAAGGGCACGGCGGAGTACTGGGCGGTCAACGGCAAGAAGGACCTGGCGTGGTCGTACCGGACGCCGCTGCCCGAGAGCGAGAAGATCGCGGGGCTGATCGCGTTCTACGACGAGAAGCTCGACGTGTACGTGGACGGCGAGCTGCAGGAGCGGCCGAAGACCAAGTTCGCCTGAGCCGGGCGGCGGGTCGGGCGGCCGTCAGAGGCCGGCTGAGGCAGGAGGCTGCCGGAGTCAGGAGGCTGCCGGCGTCCAGTGGGGGTCGCGGCCGAGGTAGCGCAGCAGCGTGGCCACGTCGTCGTCGCCGGGCCGGCTCTCCAGCTCGGCGGCGTACGCGCCCCAGGCGCGCAGCGGCTCGACGATCTCCCTGGCCACCTTGAGCAGGGGCCGGGCCAGCTCGGGGGTGAGGGGCGACGGCCCGCCGGTGGCCATGGCGATGTCCCAGGCGTGCACGCCGGCGTCGAGCGCGCAGGCCGCCGCGCCGGACTCGGGGGTCATCTTGTGCGGCGGCACGGGGGTGGGCACCTCGGCGGCCTCCCGGTCGACGCCCGCCCACGCCCTGGCCGAGCGGGCCAGCGCGTCCTCCATCAGGGCGGTGGGGTCGCCGTCGATGGTGCCGGACGGGTCGAACGGGTTGAAGTCGGGGCCGGGCTCGCCGGTGAGCGCGGAGGCGAAGCCGATCTGGTCGCCCGCCGCGTGCTGCAGGACGTGCGCGACGCTCCACCCGGCGCACGGCGTGGGCAGGCTCCAGCCGCCGGCGGGCACGCCGCGCACGGCCTGACGCAGCGCCTCGTGCGAGGCGTCGAGAACGTCCCAGCCGCTGGTGTTGATGCTGTCGCTCATGAGTGGTGTCCCTTTCCGCTGTTGTTGACACCACTCTATCAGAACGGAATGCTTTGTTCCACTCTTAGGACGCCTGGTTTTCCAGCCCCTTGATGAGCGCGTCGAGCGCGTGGCGGAAGTCGGCCTCCGGGTCCACCCCGCCACCCTGCGTCCAGCGCAGCAACCGGCTGAAGTGCGGCAGCGCGGCCGGGTTCATCTGGGTGACGTACGCGCCGACGTTCGTCGCGCCCGCGTGCTCCCGTACGTCCGCCGCGAACCCGCCCGTGGACAGCAGCAGCGACCCGAACACCAGCGAGTTCACCGCCCCCAGTGCCCGCCACGCGCCCTGGTCGTCGAACCCGCCCGCGTACAGCGCCCCCACCAGGGCGTCCAGCGGCGACAGCGCGCGCACGGAGGTCGGGTTGGAGCGGTCGGTCACCAGCGCCATCGGCACCACCGGATGGCGGCGGAAGGCCCGGTACATGCTCAGCGCCGCCGACCTGACCTGCTCCTGCCACGGCAGCTCCGGATCGGGCGGCTCCACCTGGGCGAACACGCGCTCGGCGATGCCGTCGAGGAGGTCGGCCTTGTTCGAGACGTGGTTGTAGAGCGACATCGCCTCCACGCCGAGCGCCTTGGCCAGGCGCCGCATCGACAAGCCGTCCAGGCCCTCCTCGTCGGCCAGCGCCAGCGCCGCGTCGAGGACCTTCTCCCTGTTCAGCGGCTCGCGTCGAGCCATGTGCGCCTTCCTCTCCCTCGGGTGCCGGTTGACAAAGCTTACGGTGTACGTGTTTTACTTACGGCGTATGCTTACGCTGTAAGTAGAGGAGATCGATGGAAGACGTGATCATCGTCGGCGGCGGGCCGGTCGGCCTGCTGCTGGCTTGCGAGCTCAAGCTCGCCGGAGCCGACCCGCTGGTGCTGGAGGCCGCCGACGGCGAGCGGCGCCGGACGCGCAGCCTCGGGCTGCGCTCGCTGAACGCCCGCACGATGCAGTCGCTGGCCCTGCGCGGGCTCGTCGAGCCGGTCGAACGGGCCCAGTGGGACATGCTCGACGCCCTGGCCGCCGACCGTCAGGAGCCCGGCGAGGCCGGGGACGTGGTCGCGCTGATGCTGGAGATCCTGCGCAAGGGGCAGATCCGCGGGCACTTCGCCGGGCTGCCGCTCCTCGACCCCGAAGGGAACGCCCAGTACGTGATGCTCCGCCAGGACCGGCTGGAGGAGCTGCTCGCGGAGCGGGCCACCGCCATGGGGGTGCGGATCCGGCAGGGACGCGCGGTCACCGACGTCGTCCAGGACGGCTCGTCCGTCACCGCCGTGCTCGACGACGGGCGCGCCGTGCCCGGCGCGTACCTGGTGGGCTGCGACGGCGGGCGGAGCGTGGTGCGCAAGCGCGCCGGGTTCGCCTTCGACGGCACGCCGCCCACCATGACGGGCCGGACGGCGGTCGCCGAGCTGGCCGACCCCTCCATGGTGACGTCGTCACTGCGCGGGCCCGGCGGGCTGGTCAACCTGTCGCTGGTGCCGGGGGAGATCGCGACCATCGAGTTCGACGGCGGGCCCGGCGACAGGGACGCGCCCGTCACCGCCGCCGAGCTGCAGGACAGCCTGCGGCGGGTGACCGGCAAGGACGTGGTGGTGCGGCGGCTCGTGACCGGCATCCGGTACAGCGACAACGCCCGGCACGCGGAGTCGTACCGGAAGGGGCGGGTGCTGCTGGCCGGGGACGCGGCGCACGTGCACTCGCCCATCGGCGGCCAGGGCCTCAACCTCGGGCTCCAGGACGCGTTCAACCTCGGCTGGCGGCTGGGGCTGGTGGCGCGGGGAGCGGCGCCCCAGAGCCTGCTCGACGGCTACACCGCCGAGCGGCACCCGGTGGCGGCCAGGGTCCTGCGGAACGCGCGGGCGCAGGTCGCGCTCATGCGTCCCGGGGCGCAGGTGGACGCGTTGCGCGAGGTGCTGGGCGAGGTGATCGGGCTGCCGGAGGCGTGGCGGCACTTCGCGGGCATGATGGACGGCACGGCGATCGACTACGCGCCCGGCGCGGCCGTGCCCCTGACGGGCCGGTTCGTCCCCGCCGACCTGCCGCTGACCGGCCCGGCCGGGGTCGCCGAGCTGCTGCGCGACGGCCACGGCCTCCTCATCGGCGGCTCAGGACCGGACGCGCGGCCGGGCGGCCTCGAAGCCGTCCCGGCCGGGCACGGCGACCGGGTCCGGTTCGCCCGCGCCGAGACCGGCGCCGACCTCGGCGGGGCGAGCGCGCTGCTGGTCCGTCCGGACGGGTACGTCGCCTGGGCCGGTGAGCCCGACGGGGCGCGCGACGCGCTCACCACGTGGTTCGGCCCGCCCGCGCGCACGGCCGCGTGAGGCCGGTGCGGGTCAGGTGAACAGGCGGGTGAGGACGCGGGTGCCGAACTCCAGGCCCTCCACCGGCACCCGCTCGTCCTTCCCGTGGAACATCCCGAAGTAGTCCAGATCGGGCCGCAGCATCAGCGGCGCGAACCCGTACCCCTTGATGCCGATCCGGGCGAACGACTTGGCGTCCGTGCCCCCGGCCATCACGTACGGCACCGGCCGGGCGTGCGCGTCCTCGGCCACCAGCGCCCCGGCCAGCTCGTCGAAGAACGCCGACGGGTAGGGCGCGTCGGGCGCCTCCTCCAGGTTCACGAACTCGCGGGTGACCTTCGGCCCGAGCAGCTCGTCGACGGTGGCCAGGAACTCCTCCTGGAGCCCCGGAAGGTAGCGCCCGTCCACGTGGGCCGAGGCCGTCGAGGGCACGACGTTCACCTTGTAGCCGGCCTCCAGCATGGTGGAGTTGGCGGAGTTGCGGATCTGTCCCTTGAACAGGCTGCCGAGCGCGCCGAGCCGGGCCGCCTCGGCGTCCAGCCGGTCGAGGTCGATCGGCGCGCCGGTGATCTCCGACAGCTCCTGGAGGAGCGCCGCGACCGACGGCGTCAGCCGCACCGGCCACTCGTACGACGCCACCCGCGACAGGGCGTGCACCAGCGTGGCGACGGGGTTGTCCACGGCCGGGCGGGAGCCGTGCCCGGCGACGCCGTGCGCGGTCAGCTTCATCCAGGCGGTGCCGCGCTCGCCGACCGCGATCGGGTACACGCGGTGCCCCTCGGAGGCGACGCTGAACCCGCCGGACTCGCTGATGGCCTCGCTGACCCCGTCGAACAGCTCCCGGTGCGCGCTGACGGCGTGCCGGGAGCCGTAGTCGCCGGTGGCCTCCTCGTCGGCCAGGAACGCCAGCACGAGGTCCCGCTTCGGCCGCTCGCCGCGCGCCCGCATGCCGAGCACGGTGGCGAGGGTCATCGCGCACGAGCCCTTCATGTCGACGGCGCCGCGCCCGTAGACGCAGCCGTCCTCGATCTCGCCGGAGAACGGGTGCATCCGCCACTCGGCCGGGTCGGCGGGCACGACGTCGAGGTGGCCGTGCACGAGCAGCGCGTCGGGGGAGTCGCCCGCCATCCTGACCACGACGGTGGTGCGCCGGGGCGCCGACTCGAACACCTCCGGCTCCAGGCCGGCGTCGGCCAGCAGCGTGGCGACGTACTCGGCGGCCGGACGCTCGCCGGAGCCCGGGTTCGTGGTGTCGAACCTGATCAGGTCCGAGCAGATCTCGGCAACGCTCTTCACGCTCTCCCCTTAAGAGTCAGCGGCGGCACCTCCGGCGTGTCCATGCCGAAGATCAGCCCGTAGAAGGCCAGCTCGGCCTCCAGCACCGCGACGACAGTCTCCTCCCTGCGCCAGCCGTGCTGCTCGCCGGGGAAGGTCAGCAGGGCCCACTCTTTGCCGTGCCTGTCCAGTTCGGCGGTGAAGCGGCGGGCCTGCGACACGTCCACGATGGCGTCCTCCAGGCCGTGCAGCATCAGGCAGGGGCCGGAGGCGCGGAAGGCGTTCAGCAGCGGGGAACGATCGGTGTAGCGCTGCCGCGTCTCCGGCAGGGGGCCGATCAGCCCGTCGAGGTAGCGCGACTCGAAGTCGTGCGTCTCGGCGGCCCAGCTCTCCGGGTCGGTGATCGCGTAGTGCGCCACCCCGCCCGCGAACACGTCGCTGTGCACGAGCGCCGCCACCGTCGTCCAGCCGCCCGCGCTGCCGCCCCTGACGGCGAGCTTGGCGGCGTCGGCCCGGCCCAGCTCGACCAGGCCGCGCGCCACCTTGGCGCAGTCCTGTACGTCCACGACGCCCCACTGGTGGCGCAGCCGCTCCCGGTAGGCGCGGCCGTAGCCCGTGGAGCCGCCGTAGTTGACCACGGCCACGCCGATGCCCCTGCTGGTGAAGTAGGCGATCTCCAGGTCGAGCATGACCGGCATGTGCCCGGTCGGGCCGCCGTGCGCGAAGATCACGTACGGTCCGGGGCCGCGCACCCCGGACGGCGGGTACAGGTGCGCGTGCACGCCCTCGATCGTCACGGTCTCCGGATCGGGCAGCAGGGCGCGGTCCGGCAGGGCCTTGCGCGGCGACGCCACCTCGTGCGCGCCGTCGTCCAGGCCGACGAGCGTGACCTCCAGCGGCGTGTACGGCGTCGCCCCCACCGCCGCGACCTTGCCGCCCGCGACCGAGACCGTCGAGGCCCAGTGGGTCGCCGCGCCGCCGAGCTCCCGCAGGTCGCCGCTCTCCGGGTCGAGCACGCCGAGGCGCCGGTGGTCGGCGGTGCCGTAGACGACGGCCAGGCGGCCGTCCTCGGCCACGGCCAGGCAGGTCAGGCCCGGCTTCCAGGCCGCCATGCCGAACTCCAGCTCCATCGGGGTGAGGTTGCGGCCCGGGGAGCCGTCCAGGGGGACGAGGTGCACGTTCCACCAGCCGGTCGGGTCCGTCACCGCGTACAGGCTCGTGTCGTCGCGCCACTCCGCCTGGCAGACCGACTCGCGCGGCCCGCCCGCCACCACCTCGTACGGCCCGGCGGTGCCGTCGTCGGACAGCGGCGCCACGCACAGCTCGGTGCCGTCCCAGGGCATGTTCGGGTGGTCCCAGCCGATCCAGGCCACCCACCGGCCGTCGGGGGAGAGGCGGGGGTTCATCAGGAAGTGCTGGGCCTCGGCCACGACCCGCACGGGGCCGCCGTCCAGCGGCACCGCCACCAGGTCCCGCACGTCGGCGATCTCCCTGACCGCCCACACCTCGTCGCGGCCCGGCGGCAGGTACAGGTCGCCGTACCGGGACGGGCCCTCCGGGGTGAGCGGCACCGGGGCGCCGCCGTCCAGCCGGTAGACGCGCTGGTCGGCCCAGTTCGTGAACACCAGGCCGCCCCCGGGCAGCGGGCGCCAGGAGCGGCCGCCGTACTCGACCAGCCGGTTGCGGGCGTTCCAGCCCTCGGGGAGCGCGTCGACGCGGGAGCCGTCGGGCAGGCGGCGCACCACGCACCGCCGGCCGCCCTCGTGCGGGCGCGGCTCGTCCCACCAGACCTCGACACCGGAGGGCGTGGCCACCGCCTCCACCCACTGGGGGCCGCCGTCGATATGGGCCACGTCGATCGGTCGAATGCTCATCAACTCACCAATTGCCATTCGTACAAGGAGGAAGAGGAACGTCTGGGGGGTGCAGCACGTACGCGATGCCGCCGCTGCCGGAGCTCCGAAGCCACACGTGCTCGAACGCCGCCCGCGGATACACCCGCCGCACCTCGGCGTCGCACGGCGCGGCCGGGTCGTTGACCACGATGTCGCCCCCGGCCGTGACACCGGTGACGACCAGGATGTGCCCGTTCGTGGAGTAGCAGGAGCCGGGCAGCTCGTACGCCTTGAACGACTGCGAGGTGATCACCGGGATGCCGGCCCGTACGAACCGCTCCAGCTCCGCCGCCGACCGCAGCCGCGTCACGAACCCGGACAACCCGAACCGCCCCGCGTACGCCACGCCGAACGGCCAGTTGCCGGTGCCCTGGTAGCTCTCGTCGTACGTGCCGGCCGCCGCGTGGTCCACGTCGGGGGCCGGGTCGCCGTCGCCCACCCAGGCCAACTCGTCCGGCGCGGGCCCGCGCCCCCAGTAGGCCAGCACCATGGCCACCGAGGCGGGGCTGCACCAGTTGGCGCCGCCGCCGTCGTAGCGCACGTGATGTCCCGCGTGCGCGTGCTGCGAACGCCTTGGCACCGCCAGCTCCACCGCGCCGCCGGGGCCCGGCGCGCTCGGCGGCGGCGGCACGCGCGGCAGCGCCGAGGCCATCACGCCCAGCCCGGTCACCCGCGAGCCCTCGCCATAGTGGGTCACCCGCACCTGGAACGACGTCACCGGCTGCCTGGCCACGAACGTGTCCACCGCCACGTCCCCGTGCTCGTCGCCCTGGCCCGGCACCGAGGTACGCGGCGCGCCCTGCTCCGACCAGCGGCCCATGACGTACCACTTGGTCAGCTCACCCGAAGCGGTCCTGGCCCGCAGCGCGACCTCGATCCACGCGCCCGGCGGGGTGCGCGCCGTCCACGACGGGACGAGCTGGGTCGCGGCGAAGCCGATCGGCAGCTCCTCGCCGGTCCACACGCGGGCGCCCGCCGGCACGGTAAGACGGGCAAAGGCGACATGGGCCAGATCGACGGTGAGCACCAGGCACATTGTGGTTTCGCACTCCACGTCGCGCATCGGATGGTTTACGTACCGGCCCCGGATTGTGTCGGTGATCATCCCTATGGTTCGGGGCATGACATCAGCGGTACAGGCATACACCTACACCGGGCCCTCCGTGCTGGCCGGCGGGAAGCTCGGCCTCTCGACCTCCGGTGGCACGGCGTTATCCGGCCCCGCCGCCCACCCGAGGTTCTTCAGCGGGCTGCTCACCCACGCCGCCCCGGCCGCCGCCGGGCTCCTGGCCGTGGCCGACGTGGCGCTCACCCGCTACCACCAGCCCCGCCCCGGATCGACCCGCGACCCCGTCGTCACGTGCGACGGGCAGCGGCTCAGGTTCGAGTCGTTCTCCGCCTGCGGCGGCGTCTACGCCCGGCTCGACGTCCTCGCCCTCGACGGCGACATGCTCGACCGCGGCACCACCAACGTCGACGTCAACGGGCCGCTGCGCGAATCCCTGGCCAGGGTCGGCGGCAACGACCCGCTCCACCTCGGCGTCGGGGCCGACGAACTGACCGTCACCACCCTCGACGGGCCGTCGTGGAGAAGAAGGTGCCGCTGCCGCCGCGGTGGCTGCGCGGCTTCGCCGAGGTGCAGGTGATGGCCGCCGGCTGGGACCTGCGGGCCGAGCTGACCGCGCCCCAGGCCGTCCGCTTCCTGCGCTCCTTGCCCAAGGGCGCCCGCTCCACCGTCTGGGCCGTGCCCGCCGGCCGCGACCTGCGGCTGTCCGCCACCGGCGGGCGGGGCGGCGTGTGCCTGTCCGGCACCGGCCGCGTGGCCACGCTCCTGCCGCTGCTGCGCTTCGCCAAGGCCCTGCGCGTCTACGGGCCCGCCGACGGCTCCGCCACCGCGAGCGCGTGGGAGCTGGAGCTGCCCGGCATGCGCTACACGCTCGCCGTCTCGCCGCAGCCGGCACGCGGCTTCTCCGGCGAGGGCCAGGTCCTCGACGACCTGGCCACCGACGAGGCCGCCGCCGACGCCGACGTCATCGGCATGCTCCTCACCTTCCAGCCCGCCGTCGAACTCGGCCTGCTCACCGACCGCTCCGGGCTGCCCCTTCAGCGGGTACGCGCGGCGCTCACCCAGCTCGGCACCGCCGGCCGCGTCGGCTACGACCTGCACGAGGCCGGCCACTTCCACCGCGAGCTGCCCTACGACCGGGCCCAGGTGGCCGCCCTCAACCCGTGCCTGACCGCCGCCAGGAACCTCGCCGACTCGGGCGCCGTCCGCCTCCTGCCCGCCGGCCAGGCCGAGGTCACCACCGACGGCGGCGTACGCCGCGTCGGCCTCGCCGACGGAACGTGCACCTGCCCGTGGTGGTTCGACCACCGGGGCTCCCGCGGCCCGTGCAAGCACGTGTTGTCGGCCAGGATCGCGTCCCGCCTGGCGGTGGAGGCCACACCGTGACGACGGACGCGGGGGCGAGCGGGTGCGACGCGCCGGTGGCCGCCGGAGCCCTGGGCGCAGGCCCCGGGACGGTGGCGGAGCCGTCGGGCGGAGGCAAGGTGACGGTGGCCGGGCCGTCGCGCGGAGGCGGCGTGACGGTGACCGCCGGGCCGCTGGGCGCAGACCGCAAGACGGCCGCCGAGCCGTCGGACGGAAGCGAGGTGACGGTGGCCGTGCCACCGGGCGGCGGCGGTGTGACGGTGGCCGCCGGGTCGATAGGCGTCGGCCGCACGACGATCGTCGGGCAGTCGGGCGGAGATGAGGTGGCGATCGCCGGGCCGTTGGGTGGAGACGGCGTGTCGGTGGCCGTCGGGGTGCTGGGCGCAGGCCGCACCACAGCCGCCGGGCCGTCGGGCGGAGGTGAGGTGACGATGGCCGTGCCACTGGGCGGCGGCTACGAGGCGATGGCCGGGTCGGTGGGTGAGACGGGGGTCGGGCCCGTGGGCGCGTGGGAGTCGGTGGTGGAGGCGATCGACCGCGGGGACCTCGAACTCGTCGCCGGGCGG
This sequence comes from [Actinomadura] parvosata subsp. kistnae, assembly GCF_900323885.1. GTDB lineage: Bacteria > Actinomycetota > Actinomycetes > Streptosporangiales > Streptosporangiaceae > Nonomuraea > Nonomuraea composti. The sequence goes on from NZ_OOHJ01000031.1 coordinate 56,284, forward strand.
GTGCTCGCGCTCGACGAGCGGGCCCGGCGTGAGGTGGCCGCCGCTCTGCCCGCGTACATCGCCGTGGCCGAGGAACGTGCCGCGGCCCGCCGGCACGAGCGCGAGACCAGGCGCGACCGCGAGGCCGAGGCCGCCTGGCGTGCGTACGTGCGGGCCGAGGAACGCGACGGCCGCACCGTCGAGGAGCACGAACGCTGGCGCTGGCTGGCCCAGCGGTTCATGGCCGGCACCCGATCCCCGGCCGATACCTGGGCGGCCGCGCTGCGGGTGGCCGGGGCGGCGGCCATGGGCGGGCCGGCCGCCGTCGCCGCCTGGCTCAGCCGCCGCGACCTCCTGGAACGGTCGACGCGCGACCGCGGCACCGCCGACGCGCTGCACCGCATCCTCGAACGCGTGCTCGCCGCCCGCCCCGCCGCCTGGCAGGCCGACTTCGCCGCCCGCGCCGCGCTGGAACTCCGCCCTCCCTCGGGCCGGAGAGGAGGCCGGGACCCCATGGCCGGGCTCGTGCTGACCATGCTGCGGCGCACCGGCGCCGTCCCGCCGCACCACGACCCGCTCGTCGTGGCCTGGGCCACCGCCACCCCCATCGCGGCCGAGCTGCGCGCGGACCCGCTGCTCGACCACCTCGTGCCCCGGCTGTTCGAGGCGGAAGGCGTCGGACGGCTGCTGCGCGACGAACGCGCCGACCCGCCCGACCCCAGGAGCTGGCTGGCCGCGCTCACCAAGCTGCAGCGCGACGGCCGCATCGGGCGCGACCTGCTGCTCGACGGGCTCCTGCGGCGCTTCCTGCGCGGCGGGCAGCCCGCCGACCTGCGCTTCTTCGTACGGCTGCACGAGCTGCTCGATCCCACGTACGACGACGTGAGCAAGCGGCGCCGCGACTACCTGCGGCTGCTGCCCGCCGCGCCCGGCATCGTGGCCGAGCCGGCGCTCCGGCACCTGCGGCGGCTCGACGACCTCGACCCGGGCGAGGTGACGGAGGCGGTGCTGGCCCTGCTGTCGAGGGGCGAGCGCAAGCTGCTGACGGCCGGGCTCACCTGGCTCGACGAGCTGGCCCGCGACCCCGGGGCCGACCTGGAGACGCTGGCCCCCGCCCTGGGGTACGCGTTCGCCTGCGAGTCCGCCGACGTGCAGGGGCGGGCGGTGCGGCTGGCCGTCAAGCACGCCAGGCGCTTCGGGGAGGCGGGGGCACGGGCCGTGTGGGAGGCGGCGACGGTGCTGCCGCAGGAGCTGGGGGAGACCTTGGCCTCGGCGTTCGGCCCGGTATTGGGTGGGGCGTTCCGGGAGGTTGGTGAGGATCCGCGCGATTCCGATGGGTTCGTGCCGGTACCGCTGCCTCCGCCGGTCACCGCCGCCCCGTTCCCCGCGCCCGTGACGGCGGCGCGGGACGTGGAGGGGCTGCCGGACGGCGGCCGGTGGGAGGCCGCCGAGCTGTGGCTGGCCGGGGTCGTGCGGCTGCACGCGATCGATCGCGCCGGGCTCGCGTCCCGGCTGTCGGCGCTGATGCCGGGCGTGGCCCCGCCGGACGGGCGGTGGCTGGCGGTCTGGCACTGGGCCTGGGAGATCGCCCGGCTGCTGACGCAGCACAGCGGGGCTTCCGGTAGCGCTGCACCTGCGACGGACGCACGGCCCTCACCTGCGACGGACGCACGGCCCTCACCTGCGCCGACGCCCGTGCCCGCGCCTGGGTCTGCGCCTGAGCCCGCGTTCGCGCCCGAGCCTGCGACGGCGGCGTACCTCTCGCGGCTGCCCGAGGCCGGGGAGGTGCCGGGGCCGCACCTGTTTCTGCTGCGGCGCTGGGCCGAGGTGTGCGGGGCGGTCGAGGGCGGGACGTTGCCGCCGTACCTGCTGGCCGAACCCACCTCGATGACCGGCCATCTCGACGGCGCGGTGCTGGTGGAGCGCCTGGAAGGGTACGAGCGGGCGGGTGTCGAGGCGTTGCCCGCCGACCTGCGGCAGGCGCTGCTGCGGCTGCCGCGCGGCATCGCGCCCGAGGTGGTGGCGCGGCCGGACGGCTCACCTCGCGGGCGGGCCGGGCGGCGGCGCGCTGGATGGGCGGAGAGCGGCCCGAGCCCGTCGCGGAGATCGCCTGGTGGTACTACCCGCCGGCCGGGACGCCGGGGTGCGGTGACCGGCAGGTGTACCGCGAGGACCGCGAGCACGCCGGGACGGGCGCGGTGCTCTACGAGCTGACCGCTCACCTCCGCACGCTGCCATCGCCGGGTCCGCTCCCGACGGATGCCGCGCCTACCACCGCACCGCCCCCTGCGGGCGGTGAGCCGCTGACGACCGCATCCCCGGCCACCCTGCCGCCGACCAGCACGCCGTCGGTCGCCGCGCCGCCCCCCACGCTGTCCGCTGCGAGCCATGAGTCGGCGGGTGACGGGTTGCTGGGCGGGCCGGTCGGGCATCGGTTGAAGGAGCACGACGGATATCTGCGGTGGTGGCCGTACCTGATGCCGTCCGATCGGGAGGTGGTGGCCGCGCATCTCGTGCCGCACCTGACCGAGCGGTGGCAGCGGGCCCGGGCCGAGCCGGGGCAGGCGTGGGCGCTGGCGGTGGCGGACGGGCCGATGGGGGAGGCGGGGGCGCTCGTGCAGGCGTACTTCGTGGCCGACCGGGCCTGGTGCGCCGACCCGGGGGAGCGGGCCAGGCCGTTCGTGGAGCTGGCCGCCCGAGGGGAGCTGGACGCCGAGCAGGTGGGGCGGCAGCTCGCGTTGCTGGTGCGCAGGACGGACCTCAAGCCGGGGCCGGTGTTCGAGACGCTGGAGAGCGCGGCGGCGCTGGGGGCGCAGCGGGAGGTGTGGCGGGTCATGGCGGGGTTCCTGCCGGTGTTCCTGCCGGGGCCGGGGGAGCGGACGCACACCCGGCACGCGCAGGGCCTCACGTTCGCCTTGCGGGCGGCGCGGTGGGCGCAGGCGCGCGGGGCGGTGGCGTGCGTCGCGGAGATCGCCCGCCGCCGGGCGTCGAACACCTTCGTCCGGGAGGCCCGCAGGCTGCACACCTATTTGACGTGACGTGACGGCTCGTCCCCACCCGGCCCCGGGTGGGGACGAGAAGGTGTCAGAGGTAGAGGCCGGTGGACTCGTCGCCGGGCGTCGGGGTGATGTCGCGGCCGGCGCGCAGCGCGTAGAGCTGCGCGAGCGTCGCCCCGGACGGCCCGACGCCCTTCGAGGAGCCGAGCCAGGCGGTCGCCTCCTCCTTGCTCAGCGGCCCCACCTCGACCTGGGCGAGGCAGCGGCCGGGACGGACGACGGCGGGGTGGAGGCGGGCGAGGTCTTCGTTGGTGGTGATGGCCACGAGGACGTCGCGGCCCTGCCCGAGCAGCCCGTCGGTGAGGTTGAGCAGGCGGGAGAGCCCCTGCCCGGCCTGGGCCTTGGCGCCGGAGCTGATGAGCTCGTCGCAGTCTTCGAGGACGAGCAGGCGCCAGCGCTGCGCGTCTTCGTCGGTGTCGTAGCCGACGGCGACCTCCATGAGGTAGCCGGGCTCGTTGAACAGCCGCTCGGGGTCGAGCACGCAGTCGACCTGGCACCAGTCGCGCCACTGCTTGGCGAGGGAGCGCAGCAGCGTGGTCTTGCCGGTGCCGGGCTCGCCGTGCAGGAGGATGAGGCGGCCGTTGACGTCGGCCGGGGTGAGCGACATGAGCCGGTCGAGGGCGGGGCGCACCTTGGCGGAGTAGTTGGAGCTGATCTCGTGCCAGGGCTGCGCGGTGATCGGCTTCTCCGATCGGGTGCCGCCGTGCATGCCGCGCCACCAGAAGCCCATCTCGACGTGGTCGGCCTCGGGCATCGGCTCTTCGGCGCCCTCGATGCTCTCGGCCAGGACGGTCTTGGCGAGGTCCTCGTTGACGGCGGTGACGCTGACGGTCGCGGTGCGGTTGCGGTGCCGGATGACGCGCAGGGTCCAGCCGTCTCCGCTGATGAGCCGCGACTCGGAGCCGTCCTCGACGCGGGCGGTGCGCAGCACGCGGCCGCCGGCGGGGGTGAGGGTGGCGTCGGGGCGCACGCGCTCGAGGTTGGCCAGGCGCGACCAGGGCTGCGCGCCCGTCGCGAACGGCGACAGCGCCAGGGCGTCGATGACGTCGATGGCCGAGTCGGCGTCGTCGATCCAGATGTTCATCGGGAGCTCAGAGGAGTCGGGGCTGGGGAACGGCACCTCCCTGATCACAGACATACTGTTGATGATCTCCGTCTCTGGGCCTGATGTCGAAGGGTTTTGGCTGGGGATCGGCTGCGTTTCGTCCTCAGCGTACCGGCTGAGGGGGAGAGCCGCCCGGAGCCCGGCGCGGGCGGCCCGAGGGATGTGCTGGGATTTGCGGCTTCCCGCACCGATCGCCCGTTGTCATGCGGAAGGCATGATCGCCCGGTACCGTGTCCTCGGGTCAAATCACTCCTTACTCGGAGGTATCGGGGAAGTGTCGAAGATCACGTTCCGCGAGCGGGCGCGGTACTGGTTCGACAACACCATGTCCAGGGGTACCGCCTCCCTGATCGGCTGGCTCGCCGTGGTGTCGGTCGGGCTCATCGTGGTCGTCGCGGTCCTCACGATGTGGCTGGCCCCTGGTGAGCCCGAAGGCGTCGGGCACATGGGCGAGGTGCTCTGGATCGCCCTCATGCACGCCCTGACCCCGGGCAAGGTCGCCAGCGACAAGGGCTCGCTGGCGTACATGACGGTGATGTTCATCTGCTCGCTCGGCGGCCTGTTCATCGTCAGCATGCTCGTCGGCCTGCTGTCCAACGGGCTCAAGCAGCGGGTGGACCGGCTGCGCCGGGGCCGCTCGCGGATCGTCGAGTCGGGGCACACGGTGATCCTCGGCTGGTCGGACCAGGTGTTCACGATCGTGTCCGAGCTGATCAAGGCGCACGCCAGCCAGAAGGGCTCGGTGATCGCGGTCCTGGCGGAACGTGACAAGCTGGAGATGGAGGAGGCCATCCGCGAGCACGTCGGCGATCTCGGCAGGACCCGCGTCGTGTGCCGCACCGGCCGCCCCACCGAGCCCCGCGACCTCGCGCTGATGAACCTCGCGGCGGCCCGCTCCGTCGTCGTGCTCTCGCCCGGGGGCGACGACCCCGACGCGCACGTAATCAAGATCCTGCTCGCGCTGGCCAAGCGCCACGGCGCGCACCCGCCGGTGGTGGCCGGCCTGACCTCCAGCCGCAACATCGCCGCCGCCCGGCTGGCCGGCGGCCCGGACGTGCACCTGGTCGACTCCGACGACACCGCCTCCCGCCTCATCGTGCAGTCCTCCCGCCAGTCCGGCATGTCCGTCGTCTGCATGGACCTGCTGAACTTCGACGGCGGCGAGATCTACCTGCGCACCCCGAAGAAGCTCGTCGGCGTCACCTACGGCGAGGCGCTGCACGCCTACCAGACCGCCTCGGCGATCGGCCTGCGCCGCCCCTCCGGCGTCGTGCTGAACCCGCCCGCCGACACAGTGATCAACGCCGACGACGAGATCGTGGTCATCGCCCACGACGACTCCCACGTCCGCCTGGCCGCCGGCAAGCCCGCCATCGACGAGTCCGCCATCGTCACCGCCGGCGCCGCGCCCACCGAGCCCGAGCGCACGCTCCTGCTCAACTGGAACGGCCGCGCCGAGCAGATCATCCGCTACCTCGACGGCTACGTGGCGCCCGGCTCGGTCCTGGAGGTCGCCACCGACCACCCCAAGGCCGGCGCCGACCTGGAGGGCCTGCGCAACCTCACCGTCAACGTCAAGGACTGCGACACCACCGACAGGTTCGCCCTGGAGTCGCTCGGCGTCGGCCTCTTCCAGCACGTCATCGTCCTGTCCGACGACCGCTACGACCCGCACCACGCCGACACCCGCACCCTGATGACGTTGCTGCAGCTGCGCGACATGCAGAGCACGCTGCGCGAGCACTACTCGATCGTCAGCGAGATGCACGACGAGAACAACCGCGCCCTGGCCGAGGTCACCGAGGCCGACGACATCGTGATCAGCGACACCGTCATCGGCCTGCTCCTGGCTCAGCTCGCCGAGAACCGGCACCTCGCCGACGTCTTCGCCTACCTCTTCGACTCGCGCGGCTCCGAGATCTACCCGCGCCCGGCGGGCGACTACGTCAAGACCGGCACGCGGGTGTCGTTCGCGACCGTGGTGGAGTCGGCGCGGCGCAGGGGCGAGACCGCGATCGGTTATCGCAATGCCACCGCGCGCAACGACCCGCCGCACTACGGCATCGTCCTGAACCCCGACAAGTCCGAGCAGATCGTGCTCGGCCGCCGGGACTCGGTGATCGTCCTGGCCGAACGCTGACCGGCGCCGGGCGAGTGGGTTAGCGTTTGCCCGTGAGGACCATTGACTGGGTCGACGGGGCCGTCGAGCTCGTGGACCAGACGCTGCTCCCCGACAAGCTCGTGATGTTGCGCATCCACACCGTCGCCGAGCTCGTCGACGCCATCCGCCGGCTGGCCGTGCGCGGCGCGCCCGCGCTCGGGGTGGCGGGGGCGCTCGGCGTCGTCCTGGCCGACGGCGACCCCGCGCAGATCGCCGAGCTGCGCGCCGCCCGCCCCACCGCGGTCAACCTCGCGTGGGGCGTCGACCAGGCCGCCGCCCGCCTGCCGCAGGGCCGCGAGGCGGTGCTCGCGGCGGCGCTCAAGGTCCGCGACGACGACATCGCCGCCTGCCACGCCATGGGCGAACGCGGCGCGGACCTGCTCGAAGGCGACCGCCTGCGGATCATGACCGTGTGCAACACCGGCGGCCTGGCCGCCGTCGAACGCGGCACCGCGCTCGGCGTCGTCCAGACCCTGCACGAGCGCGGGCGCCTGGCCGAGGTGCTCGCCCTGGAGACCCGGCCCCTGCTCCAGGGTGCCCGGCTCACCACGTGGGAGCTGGCCAGGATGGGCGCGCCGCACCGGCTCGTCGCCGACTCCGCCGGCCCTTACCTGCTGGCCAAGGGCGGGGTCGACGCCGTGCTCATCGGCGCCGACCGCATCGCCGCCAACGGCGACACCGCCAACAAGATCGGCTCGTACGCGCTCGCGCTCGGCGCCGAACGGGCCGGGGTGCCGTTCGTGGTCATCGCCCCCGAGTCCACGATCGACCCGGGCACCCCGTCGGGCGAGCACATCGCGATCGAGGACCGCGGCGACGACGAGATCGTCTCCTTCAGGGGCGTACGCGTGGCGCCGGAGGGCACGCGGGCCCTGAACCCGGCCTTCGACGTGACCCCGCACGACCTGATCAGCGCCATCGTGACCGAGCAGCGGGTGATCAGGCCGTAGCGGCGAAACCGCCAATCGGCAAGACCTGGCCGCATCGATCGGGTTACGCTCGGTCATCATGTTCTCAACCCCCGGAGAGCACCGTGGCCATCGATCTGGTAGTGCGGCGCGACTGGTCGGCGCGGGCGCCGCGCGGCGACTACACACAGCTCGACTCGACCAAGGGCGTCAAGGTCCACTACACCGGCGGCCTCGTCTCGCCCGGCATCGTGACCGACCATGACGCGTGCGTCGCCCTCGTCCGCTCCATCCAGGGCTACCACATGGACGGCAACGGCTGGATCGACATCGGCTACTGCGCCGACGAGGAGACGGAGATCCTGACGCGGCAGGGCTGGGTCTCCTACCGGCGGCTGCGGGCCGGGGATCTCGTCCTCACCCTCGACCATGAGACGGGGCTGTCGGAGTGGCAGCCGGTGATCGAGGTGTGCGTCTTCCCCGCCCGTCCGCGCGAGATGATCCGCATGGAGGGCGCCGGCCACTCCTCGCTGACCACCCCCGCGCACCGCTGGCCCGTCGAGCGGGGCGCCGGGCGGCCGTGGGTGACCACGGAGACGATGGGCCCCGGAGACCGGATGGTGCTCGCGGCCCCCTGCGCGGACCTGCCCGCCGAGGCGAAGTGGTCCGACGCGTTCGTCCAGCTCGTCGCCTGGTTCTCCGCCGGGCAGGGGGACGGCCTGGCTTCGCCGGTGCGGGACGCCGGGGTCCGCGCGGCGCTCAGGTCCGTCTTCGGGACGTCCGCGTGGCGGGAGCTGCCGGCGCCGGCCCGGCGGGAGCTGGACGAGGTGGCGCCGGGGCGGGTGCCCGGCCACGCGTTCCTGCTGTCGCTCACCAGGGCGCAGCTCTCCCTGTTCGTCGAGACCGTGGCCGGCGGCGAGCGCGTGGCCGCGTTCGGGGAGCGGGCCGCCGCCGAGGCGTTCCTGCTCGCCGTGCTGCTCACCGGTGCGCCGGTGACCCTGCGGCAGCAGTCGCGCGGCGGGTGGCAGGTGCGTCTCGGACGGCGGCGCACCCTCGCCCCGCACGCGGCCCAGCGCAAGGGACGCCTCACCATCACCAGGGAGCCCTATCACGGCGAGATCTGGTGCCCCCGCACGGCGAACCAGAGCTGGCTTGCGCGCCGGGCCGGGACCGTCTACTTCACCGGCAACTCCTACGTCGCCTGCCCCCACCAGAAGGTGTTCGAGGGGCGCGGGCTCCACCACCTGCCCGCCGCCAACGGGCCGGGGCTCAACGCCGGCCACTACGCCGTGCTCGGCCTCGTCGGCAACGCCGGCCTCGTCGAGCCGACCGACGGGATACTGAACGGCATCCTCGACGCCGTCCAGTACGTCCGCGACTACGGCCGCGCCGGCAAGGAGATCAAGGGGCACCGCGACGGCTACTCCACCGACTGCCCCGGCGAGCCGCTCTACGCCTGGGTCAGGCGCGGCGCGCCCCGCCCGGAGGCGGCTCCGGCCCGCCCGCCCCGCCGGCCGCGCCGCCGTTCCCCGGGCGGTTGCTGAAGTACCCGCCCGTCATGCGGGGGGAGGACGTGCGCACGTGGCAGGAGCAGATGCGGCGGCGCGGCTTCGACCTGGCCGCCGACGGCGCGTACGGGGCGCGCTCGCGCGAGGCGTGCCTGAGCTTCCAGCGGCAGCAGGGCATCACCGGCGACGGGATCGTGGGGCCGCTCACCTGGCGGCTGACCTGGGAGGCGCCCTCCGCCTGAGCCCGGCGCCCGCGCCCGCCGCCCCCCGGGGTTACTGACGCGTACTCCTTCCGCCTACTATCCGAACCATGGAACTGGCAGCGGGGTTCGCGTCCATCTCACGAGACGACTGGCGCGCGCTGGCGGCGGAGGTCCTGCGCAAGTCGGGGATCGAGGCCGGCTCGCCGGAGGAGGTGCTGTCCAGGGCGACGTACGACGGGGTGACCGTCGCGCCGCTCTACGACGCCGGCGACCTGCCCGGCGATCCCGGGCTGCCGGGCGCGGCCCCGTACGTGCGGGGCGCCCGCGCCGCCGGCGGGTGGGACGTGCGGCAGCGGCACGCCGTCGCCGACCCGGAGGCCGTGCTGGCCGACCTGGAGAACGGCGTCACCTCGCTGTGGCTGGTGGTCGGCGACGGCGCGATCCCGGTGGGCGAGCTGGGCGCGGTGCTCAAGGACGTCTACCTCGACCTGGCGCCGGTCGTGCTGGAGGCGGGGGAGCGGACGCCCGAGGCCGCCGACGCCCTGTTCGCCCTCGCCGCCGCCCGCCGCCCCGAGCCCGGCGCGCCGGCCGGACCGGGCGCGGGCGAAGGGGCGCTGAGGGGGAACCTGGGCGCCTCCGCCGTGCTCGGCACCGGCGGGACCGAGCTGGCGCTGCGCTGCGCCGCCGAGTACCCGGGCCTGCGGGCCGTCACGGTGGACGCGACGCCGTACCACGACGCGGGCGGCAGCGACGCCGAGGAGCTGGCCTGCTCGATCGCCCAGGGCGTCGCCGAGCTGCGGGCGCTCACCGGCGGCGGGCTGTCCGTGGAGCAGGCGCTCGGGCAGATCGAGTTCCGGTACGCCGCCACCGCCGACCAGTTCGCCACCATCGCCAAGCTGCGCGCGGCCCGCCGCCTGTGGGCCAGGGTCGCCGAGGTCTGCGGCGCCCCCGGCGCGGGCGGGCAGCGGCAGCACGCCGTCACCAGCTCCGCCATGATGACCGCCCGCGACCCGTGGGTGAACATGCTGCGCACCACCATCGCCTGCTTCGCCGCCGGGGTGGGCGGGGCGCAGGCGGTCACCGTGCAGCCGTTCGACGCGTGCCTCGGCCTGCCCGACGCCTTCTCCCGCCGCATCGCCCGCAACACGCAGTCGCTGCTGCTGGAGGAGTCGGGGCTCGGCCGCGTGATCGACCCGGCCGGCGGCTCCTGGTACGTCGAGCGCCGCACCGCCGACCTCGCCGCGGCCGCGTGGGCGTTCTTCCAGGAGATCGAGGCCGGCGGCGGCATCGTCGCGGCGGCCGAGCTGGTGTCGGGGCGGATCGCCGCCACCCGGGAACGCCGCGACGACGACATCGCCCACCGCCGCTTCCCGATCACCGGCGTGAGCGAGTTCCCCGACCTCGGCGAGAAGCCCGTCCGCCGGCGCCCGGCGCAGGCGCCGCGGGACAGCGGCGGGCTGCCGCGGGTCCGGTACGCCGAGCCGTTCGAGCGCCTGCGGGACCTGGCCGACGCGCGGCCCGAGCGCCCCAAGGTGTTCCTGGCCACGATCGGCCCCCTCGCCGCCCACACCGCCAGGGCCGCGTTCGCCGCGAACCTGTTCCACGCCGGCGGCCTGGCCACCGAGACGGCCGGCCCCGGCACCGACCCCGAGCAGATCGCCACCGCGTTCGCCGTCAGCGGCGCCACCGTCGCGTGCCTGTGCTCCAGCGACAAGCTGTACGCCCAGCACGCCACCGCCGTCGCCAAGGCGCTGCGCCGGGCTGGCGCGCGCAAGGTGTGGCTGGCGGGGAAGGGACACTACGAAGGCGTGGACGCCCTGCTCCACGCCGGTTGCGACGCCCTGGCCGTGCTCCGCGAGACGTTCGACGACCTGGAGGTGACCCGATGATCCCGGACTTCTCCGGCATCCCGCTCGACCCCCTCAAGGAGCGGCCGGCCCGGGCGCCGCAGCCGGCGGGCGAGCCGTGGGAGACGCCCGAGGGCATCGCCGTCAAGCCCCTCTACACGGCCGCCGACCTGGAGGGCCTCGACTTCCTGCGCACCTACCCCGGCGCCGCCCCGTACCTGCGCGGCCCGTACCCCACCATGTACGTCACCCAGCCGTGGACGGTCCGCCAGTACGCGGGCTTCTCCACGGCCGCCGACTCCAACGCCTTCTACCGGCGCAACCTCGCGGCCGGGCAGAAGGGCCTGTCGGTGGCGTTCGACCTGGCCACCCACCGCGGCTACGACTCCGACCACCCGCGCGTGGCCGGCGACGTCGGCATGGCGGGGGTGGCGATCGACTCCATCTACGACATGCGGCAGCTCTTCGACGGCATCCCGCTCGACCGCATGTCGGTGTCGATGACCATGAACGGGGCCGTGCTGCCGATCCTCGCCCTCTACATCGTGGCGGCCGAGGAGCAGGGCGTCGCGCCGGAGCAGCTGTCGGGGACCATCCAGAACGACATCCTCAAGGAGTTCATGGTCCGCAACACCTACATCTACCCGCCGGGCCCGTCGATGCGGATCATCTCCGACATCTTCGCCTACACCAGCGAGAAGATGCCGAAGTTCAACTCCATCAGCATCTCCGGCTACCACATCCAGGAGGCCGGGGCGACCTGCGACCTGGAGCTGGCCTACACGCTGGCCGACGGCGTGGAGTACCTGCGGGCCGGGGTGGCGGCGGGCATGGACGTCGACCGGTTCGCGCCGCGCCTGTCGTTCTTCTGGTGCATCGGCATGAACTTCTTCATGGAGGTCGCCAAGCTCCGCGCCGCCCGGCTGCTGTGGGCCAGGCTCGTCTCCGGCTTCGGCGCCGAGAACCCCAAGTCGCTCAGCCTGCGGACGCACAGCCAGACCTCGGGCTGGTCGCTCACCGCCCAGGACGTCTTCAACAACGTGGCCCGCACCTGCGTCGAGGCCATGGCCGCCACCCAGGGCCACACGCAGTCCCTGCACACCAACGCCCTCGACGAGGCGCTCGCCCTGCCCACCGACTTCTCCGCCCGCATCGCCCGCAACACCCAGCTCCTCCTCCAGCAGGAGTCGGGCACGACGCAGGTGATCGACCCGTGGGGCGGCTCCTACTACGTCGAGCGGCTCACCCACGACCTCGCCGAGCGCGCGTGGGCGCACATCGAGGAGGTCGAGGCCGCCGGCGGCATGGCCAGGGCCATCGAGGCGGGGCTGCCGAAGCTGCGCATCGAGGAGGCCGCCGCCCGCACGCAGGCCCGCATCGACTCCGGCCGGCAGCCCGTCATCGGCGTGAACAAGTACCGCGCGACCTCCGACGAGGACATCGAGGTGCTCAAGGTCGACAACAGCGCCGTCCGCGCCGAGCAGCTCGACAAGCTCGCTCGCCTGCGCGCCGAACGCGCCCCCGAGGCCGTCCGGCACGCCCTCGACGCGCTCACCAAGGCCGCCGGCCACCCCGCCCCCGGCCTGGAGCACAACCTGCTCAAGCTGGCCGTGGACGCCGCCCGCGCCAAGGCCACCGTCGGCGAGATCTCCGACGCCCTGGAGCGGGTGTTCGGGCGGCACGCCGAGCAGGTGCGTACGATCACTGGCGTGTACCGCGACGAGTCCGGATCGGCCGGCAACATCGAGCGCGCCCGCGCGGCCTGCGCCGACTTCGAGCGCGCCGAGGGCCGCCGGCCGCGCATCCTCGTGGCCAAGATGGGCCAGGACGGGCACGACCGCGGCCAGAAGGTGATCGCCACCGCGTTCGCCGACCTCGGGTTCGACGTGGACGTCGGCCCGCTGTTCCAGACGCCTGAGGAGGTCGCCAGGCAGGCCGTCGAGGCCGACGTGCACATCGTCGGCGTCTCGTCGCTGGCCGCCGGGCACCTCACGCTCGTGCCCGCGCTGCGCGCCGCCCTGGCCGAGCTCGACGCCGCCGACATCATGATCGTGGTGGGCGGCGTCATCCCGCCCGGCGACCACGACGAGCTGCGGGCCGCGGGCGCCGCCGCGATCTTCCCGCCGGGCACCGTGATCGCCGACGCCGCCCTCGACCTGCTCGAACAGCTCCGGAGCCGCCACTGACGCCGCTTGGGCGGCTCCGGACCGGTCGGCAGGCCGTCAGCAGTCCGTCAGTAGGCCGCCGCCTCGTCGCACATCGTGACCGAGATCGTGCGCTTGGCGGTGACCGGCGACAGGATGCGCAAGGTGACCGTGTGGGTGCCGCCCGAGCTCGTGAGCGGGCGCGGCGAGGTCAGGTACCGCTGGCCGTTCTCGGCGATGGTCGCCGTCGCGCGGCCGGCCGGGGCGCCGTCGATGAGCCAGGTGTAGGTGAACGTCACCGGGGCGCCCGTGCGGCGGACCAGCGCCTGCAGCGTCACCTCGCCGCCCGCCCAGCACTCGCCGTTCTGGGTGCCGCCGGGGCGGACGTACATCACCCGGAGCCGGTCCGGGGTGGCGGTGGGAGTGCCGGAGACGCCCACGCCGTCGCTCGGGACCGTGCTCGGCGTGCCCTCCGACTGGGGGCTCGGCCTGGTCGTGCGGGTCCGCCTCGGGGTCGGCTCCGCGGTGGCGGCTGAGGTCGTCGGCACGCCGGTGGTCACGGCGACGTTGTGGGTCTTGGGAGTGGGGGTGGTGGGGGTGAGCCAGACGATCGCGCCGGCCAGCGCGCACACGCACACGCCGGAGACGCCCGCGATGAGGACCTTCTTGAGCGTACGGCCCCTGCGCCGCGCGGGCGGCGCCGGCTCGTCCTGGCGCGGCGGCGGGGCGGCTCGCTCCCGTGGCCGGCGGGCGGGTACTGGGCCGTCGCCGGCTCGTCCATCGCCACCGGAGCGCCCAGCGGCATCCGCCCCTCGAACGCGCCCCCCGCCCCGAACGCCGCCGTGGCCCCCTGGGACGGGGCCGCCTGCGACGAGGCCTGGGATGGGGCCGCCTGGGACGGGGCCGCGCCACCGAACGGCTCCGGCGCCTGCGGCGTGCCCGGCCGGTCGTGGGCGCCGGGCGGCTGCTCGACCGGCGACGACAGGTCGAACAGCGCCTGCAGCGGCGAGGTCGCCGGGCCGGGCCCCTCGTGCGCGCCCGCCGCCTCGACCCGCGAGCGGCCATGCTCATGACCCCGCCCGTGCTCACGACCCAGGCCGTGCTCATGACCCAGCCCGTGCGCCTGGGCGGCACCGTGCGCCAGCGGCCCGCCCTGCGAGTGGATCCCGCCGTGCGTCTGCGGCCCGCCCTGCGAGTGGGCCCCGCCGTGCGTCTGCGGCCCGCTGGGCGGCTGGCCTGTGCCATATGCCTGGAGCCCGCTCTGGGAAGGGGCCGCACTGTGCGGCTGGGCGGCTCCGTGCGGCTGGGCGGCGCCCTGCGCGTGGGCGCCGCTGTGCGGCTGGGCCGCGCCGCGCCGGGCAGAGGGTCGGAGGCGCCGGGCCGGGGCGCGACGGGGTGGTCGACGGTGTCCCAGGCGTCGCGCGCGTCCGAGGGCCGGGCCGGGGCCGGCTCGGGGCCGGGGCGGCGTACGGGGCGGAAGGCCGGCGGGAGGGGGCGGTCAGGCGGAGGAGGACGTCGCGCATCGACGGCCGCCCCGCCGGGTCCTTGGTCAGGCAGGCCGTCACGACCTCGCGCAGCGGCCGGCCCAGGTCCCCGAGCACCGGCTCCTCGCGCAGGATGCGGTTGATGACGGCGGGCAGCGAGTCGTCCCCGAACGGCGGCACGCCGGTGGCGGCGAAGACGAGCACGGACGCCCACGAGAACACGTCCGCCGCGGCCCCCACGGGCTGCCCGGCGAGCTGCTCGGGCGCCATGTAGGCGGGCGTGCCGACGATGTTGCTGGTGGCCTTCATGCCGGAGCCGAGCGCCGCGGCGATGCCGAAGTCGACCACGCGGGGCCCGTCGGGGCCGAGCAGGACGTTGGCGGGCGTGAGGTCGCCGTGGACGACGCCGGCCTGGTGGATGGCGTCGAGCGCGGTCGCGGTCGCCACGGCGAGCCGCTGCAGCTCCGTCCCGCCGCGCCGGCCCGCCTGCTGCAGCGAGGGCCCGTCCACGTACTCGGACACGATGTACGGCCTGCCGCTGGTCGAGGCGTCGAGCACCTGCGCGAGGCAGAACGGCTCGACCTTGCGCGCGGCGGCGATGTCGGCGGCGAGGCGATCGTCCACGGCCAGCCCCTCGCGCAGCACCTTGACGGCGACGGGGGTTCCGTTGCGTGCCTGGCCGAGGTAGACGACACCGTGGCCGCCCGCGCCGAGCCGCCCGACCAGCCGGTAGGGCCCCACCGCTGCCGGGTCGCCCTCGCGGAGGGGTTCGACGTTGGGCATGAGGGGAGTGACTCCTGTGACGGCTGAGACAGAACATCGAGCACCCTACTGGCAAAAGTCAAGACTTGTCAGAAGTTAGGCTGATCAACTGCGAAGAAAGGGGTAAGTGGGGTGCACTCGCTGGAGGACTACGCCCAGGGTGTACGGGCGGGCTCCCGTACCTGGATCGCCCGCGCGATCACGCTGGTCGAGTCGACCAGGCCCGACCACCACGCGCTCGCGCAGCGGCTCCTCGTCGAGCTCACCCCGCTGTCCGGACGGGCGCGCCGCGTCGGCGTGTCGGGCGTGCCGGGTGTGGGGAAGTCCACGTTCATCGACGCGCTCGGCACCCGGCTGACGGCGGCGGGGCACCGGGTGGCGGTGCTGGCGGTGGACCCGTCCTCGACGAGGACGGGCGGGAGCATCCTCGGCGACAAGACCCGCATGGCCCGGCTGGCGGCGGACCCGGCGGCGTTCATCAGGCCCTCGCCGACCTCGGGCACGCTCGGCGGCGTCACCAAGGCCACCAGGGAGGCGATGGTGGTGGTGGAGGCGGCCGGGTTCGACGTCGTGCTGGTGGAGACCGTCGGCGTGGGGCAGTCGGAGACGGCGGTGGCCGACATGGTGGACACGTTCCTGCTGCTCACGCTGGCCCGTACCGGCGATCAGCTCCAGGGCATCAAGAAGGGCGTGCTGGAGCTCGCCGACGTCATCGCCGTCAACAAGGCCGACGGCGAGCACGAGCCGCCCGCCAGGAAGGCGGCGCGCGAGCTGGCGGGGGCGCTGCGGCTGCTGCGCTCCGACACGACCCCGCCTCCGGTGCTGACCTGCAGCGGCCTGACCGGCGACGGGCTGGAGGAGCTGTGGCGGCGGGTCCTGGCCCACCAGGACACGATCGACCTGGAGGCCAGGCGCCGCCGCCAGCAGGTGCGGTGGACGTGGACGCTCGTCCAGGACCGGCTCCTCGCGGAGCTGCGCGGCGATCCGGGGGTGGCGGAGATCGCCGGCGAGGTGGAGCGCGAGGTGCTCGCGGGGGAGCTGACGCCGGCCCTCGCGGCGGAAAAAATTCTGTCCGTGTTCAAGAGGCTTTGACCCGCTTTCGGGTCGGGGCGGGCGCCGAAACGGTACTCCCCGGGTGGAGATACATCCTCCCTGGGTGTGAAAACCCCCCCTTCCCGATGACCTCCGGACGGGGCGCACCCGTGATGCGTGTCACGATGTCGCGCAACCGAGTGGGGAGGGCTACATGGGTGCGGAATCGACAGCGGGATCGACGCTGCCCGACAGGGTGACGGAGGCGCTGGAGGAGTACGGTCGCCTCCTGGACGAGCACGGCATCACCTGGGGCGAGCCGGAGATCCATTACGTGAAGTTCTTCGCCCGCCGCCGGGTGCTGCCGACCCGGTTGTTCGACCGGTTCTGGGGGCTCGTCCTGAAGGCGGTGGCGGAGAGCCACCCCGACGAGCCGCACGACCGGGTCGCCGCCCGGCTGTCCGAGCCCGACTACGACCGCGTGCTGCGCGACACGCTCGACGGCGAGCTGCCGGAGCACCTCGTCGCCGTGCGTGTCGAGCAGGACGACGTCCGCCTCGAAGGGGCGCCCCGCACCGTGCTCCTGCCCTCGGAGCCGTCCCCGAACGCGCGCCGCCCCGGCGGGGCCTGCCGCTCGTCATGCTGCCGGGCGGCGAGCCGCGGCCCGCGCGCCCGGGTGACGGGCTCGCGCCCGCCGCGCCGCTGCCCGGGCGCGGCGAGGAGCGGATCTCGCTGCTCATCGACTCCAGCCGGGACGCGCCCTGCCTGGTCAGCGTGGACGACGCGCAGCGCCTGCTCCCCCGCGCGGCGCCTGGCTGGCCGAGGTGGACGAGGACGGCCTGGTCATCGTCGACGGCGTCCGCGTCCGCCTGGACACGCTGCTGCGGCCCATCCCGTCGGCCACGCTGCGCCTGGTGGCCGGGGTGCCCTGCCGGTGGAGCGTGGTGGCCAGCGACGGCAGCGGCTGGTTCCCGCCCGACGTCCCGCACCGCTACGACTACCACGGCCGCCCGTACTTCCACGGCGACGACCTGCGCCTGGAGGTGCCCTGCCTGGAGCTGACGGTCACCGCCGCGCGCGGCATGGAGCACGGCGAGGCCACGACCAGGCTCGTCCCGCGCCCCGCCGGCGAGGAGCGGGTCGAGCTGACCCCCGCCCGCCTGTACGACGCCGCCGCCCGCGGCTGGTACGGCGGCGACCTGCACGTGCACCTCAACTGGGCGGGCGACCTGGTGGCCGTGCCCGCCGACGCGGCCGCCGCCCAGCACGGCGAGGACCTGCACGTGCTCAACCTGCTGGCCGGCAACGTCTCGGGCCGCCGCGTGTACGACCGGGAGGCGCTGGAGCACTGGGTGGACCGCGACCTGCCGTGGTCCGACGGCACCCACCTGGCCAGGATGGGCGTCGAGTACCGCAACGACCTGCTCGGCCACATCTACGCCTTCGCGCCCCGCTCGGCGCCCGGCCGCTACCACACGGGCTTCGACGGCGACGCCGACTGGCCGCCCAACGCCGACGGGCTGCGCGAGCTGCGCGGCCTCGGCGCGCTGGTCGGCTACAGCCACCCCTTCCGCGCCCCGATCACCGACGCCGACCCGCCCAAGGGCATCGTCTCGCCGGTGCCGCGCAACTGCGCCGCCCGCGAGCTGGTGGCCGACGCCGCGCTCGGGCTCGTGGACAGCCTCGACGTGCTCACGCACGCCTCGATCCCGTCCACGGCGTCGGTGTACCGGCGGCTGCTCGGCGCCGGCAACCGGCTGGCCGTGACGGCGGGCACGGACGCGATGATCTCCTTCACCCGCTCCGACACCCAGTCGAACCCGCCCGGCTGGGCCCGCGTCTACGCCCGCGTCGAGGGCGAGCTGACCGCCCGGTCGTTCGCGGCGGCGGTACGCGCGGGCCGCACGTTCGCCACCACCGGCCCCTGGCTGGAGCTGACGGTCGACGGCCACGGCCCCGGCCACGTGCTGCACGCCGAGCCGGGCGAGCGCGTCAGCGTCACGGCCACCGCCCTCGGCCCCGAGGTGGCCGCGGTGCGCATCCGCACCGCCGACGGCGTGCGGGCGGGCGCCGAGCGGCTGTCGCCCGGCGGGCGCGGCTGGGGCCGGGACCGGCTGACCGTGACGGCCGAGCTGCAGGTGGACGCGCCCACGTACATCATGGCCGAGGTGCTGTGCGACCCGCACCCGCGCACGCTGACCGCCACGGGCTACGCCCTGACCAGCCCCGTGTACGTGGACGTGGACGGCCGGCAGGTGGCCAGGCAGGAGGACGTGCGCTGGTGCCTGGAGTGGCTGGACGGGCTGGAGGAGCTGATCAGGCAGCACGGCCGCCTGGCCAGCCCCTACCAGTTCGGCGACCACATGTCGCTGCTCGAGCAGGCTCGGGCGGTCTACCAGGGACGGCTGGGCTGATCCGGTGGACGTCAAGGCCCTGCTGCGTGACCATCCCGCATGGCTGGCGCACCTGGAGTCCGTTGAAGGGCCCGACCTCGTCCTGCCCGCCGACCTCGCCACGGAGCTGCTGCGGCTCACGGTGCCGCACGAGGACATCGGCGCGGTGCTCGCCGCCAGGCCCGAGCCGGGCAGCGGGCGGTGGTGGCTGGCCGAGCGGTGCGCGCGCTCGCTGGTGGCCACGATGGGACGGCCGGACGACGGCCCGCCGTCCTTCCAGCCGCTGCCGGAGCTGGGTCCCTACTTCTCCGTGTACGCCTTCCTCGGCGCGCTGCCGTACACGCTGGCCTACCACCGGGAGCTGGGCATCCCGGCGGAGGTGTCGCAGGCCACCTTCGCCGACCTGGGACGGCTGGTCGCGGTGCACATGACGTGCGGGTCGTGGCTGCTCGACGACCAGCTCCGCGCGTACCTGCCGGCCGGCTCCCACATCCTCGCCTTCCAGCGGCGCTTCCGCCTGCTGGAGCGCGCGGTCGCCGACCACCTGGCCGCCGGCGGCACCTGGTACGGCCGCGTGGGCTGGCTCCCCTTCTGAGAAACTGACCGACCGGCCAATTCGGTATCCGTGCGTGCTAGATTTTGGCCATGCGGTCAGAAATTGATTCGAGCGGCCAGAAAGGGCGGTCGTTCATCGAGGAGGCCAGGCGGGCGCAGATCATGGCCTCCGCCATCGAGGTCATCGCCGAGGCCGGCTACGCGCAGGCGTCACTGGCGCGGATCGCCGCGCACGCCGGCATCAGCAAGGGCGTCATCTCCTACCACTTCGCCGGCAAGGACGAGCTGGTGGAGCAGGTCGTCGAGCACACCTACGGCGCCGTCATCGAGCACGTGCTGGCCCGGATGGAGGGCCTGACCACGGCCACCGAGCTGCTGCGCGCCCACATCACGGCCGTCGCCGAGCACATGCGGGAGCACCCCACGCAGGTCAGAGCCCTGGGAGAGATCTTCACGAACTTCCGGTCCGCCGACGGCGCCCTCCGCTACGGCATGCACACCAACGAGGACCTCTACCAGGGCATCGAGCGCATCTTCCGCCTCGGCCAGGAGAGCGGCGAGTTCCGCGCGTTCGACGTGCGCGTCATGGCCGTCACCCAGCAGGCGGCCATCGACGACATGTTCGCCTACTGGATCACCCACCCCGGCCACGACCTCGACGCTCACGCCGCCGAGCTCGCCGACCTCATGGAAAGGGCGTGCCGCGCATGAAGACGCTGACCGGCACCCGGCTGTACGCGATCGACAACCTGCGGATCGTGCTGACCGCGCTCGTCGTCGTCCACCACGCCGCCATCACCTACGGCAACATCCCCCTGTGGTACTACACCGAGCCCGCCCAGGACGCCACGGGCGGCGCGCTCGACCTGCTGGTCGTGGCCGACCAGGCGTTCTTCATGGGGTTCTTCTTCCTCATCTCCGGCTTCTTCACCCCCGGCTCCTACGACCGCAAGGGCGCCCGCGTGTTCGTGCGCGACCGGCTCCTGCGGCTCGGCGTCCCGCTGCTGGCCTACCTCCTGCTGCTGCGCCCGCTGGCCGACATCGGCGGCGTGCTCGGCCGTGGTGACACGCCGTTCTGGCAGTACTACCTGCGCTCGTGGGACCCGGGGCCCATGTGGTTCGTCGAGGTGCTGATCGTGCTCGCGCTGGCGTACGTCGGCTGGCGGGCCCTGCGCGCGCCGCTCGACCCGCGGCCCGCCCCGCTCACCGTGAGGCCGGTCGTGCTGTTCGCGCTGGGGCTGGCGGCGGCCACGTTCCTGTGGCGGCTGATCGTGCCGAGCGGCACCTACTGGCCGGTGATTGGGTTGCCGACCCCCTACTTCCTGCCCCAGTACGTGTCCCTGTTCGTGCTCGGCTGCGTCGCCCACCGGCGTGGCTGGTTCGAGACGCTGCCCGCGCGGGCCGCCGGGCTGGGCTTCACCCTGGCCGGGGTGGCCACGCCGCTGCTGCTCGTGCCCTCGCTCCTCACCACCGGCGCGCTGTCGACGGCGCTGATGGCCGCGTGGGAGTCCGCCTTCGCGGTCGGCATGATCATCGGCCTGACGGTGTGGTTCAGGGAGCGGCACCACACGCAGGGGCCGCGCGGCCGCTTCCTCGCCGAGCACGCCTTCACCGTCTACATCATCCACCCGCTCGTGCTCGTCGGGCTCGGGTGGGCGCTGAGCCCGCTCGACACGCTCGCCGTCGTCAAGTTCGCCGCCATGCTGGTGCTCGCGCTGCCGCTGTGCTGGTGGCTGGCCTACCTGGTGCGCTCGCTGCCGGGGGCCAGGCGGGTGCTCTAGCCCGGCGGCGTCACGAGCATCGCGGGCAGCGGGGACGGGCGGCCGTCGCGCACGCACACGTACGTGACCGTGCCGACCGCCACCAGCTCCTGCCCGCGTCGCATCGTGAACGTCATCGTGAGCGACGTCGAGCCGATCCTGGCCGGCGCGCTCTCCACCGCCAGCACGTCGCCCAGCCGTGCCGGCGCGTGGTGCTCGCAGCCGCTCACCTTGACGACCAGGTCGGCGCCCTCCCGCAGCAGCCGCTCGTAGCCGCCCCTGGGGGCGAGCCAGTCGAGGAAGGCGTCCTCGAAGTACTCGTAGTAGCGGCTGGCGTGCACCATGGCCTGCGGGTCGCAGTGCCGCGGCCGCACCGGCAGGCGGGAGATCACCGCCAGGTCGTCCACGGTGGTCACTCGTAGAAGGAGTCGAGGATCTTGCCGTGCCGCTCCTCGACGGCCTTGCGTTTGATCTTGAGGCTGGCGGTCAGCTCGCCCGTCTCCACCGAGAAGTCCTCCGCCAGGATCGCGAACTTCTTGACCGTCGCGTAGCTGGCCTCCCCGGCGTTGACCTCCTTGATCGCCTTCTCGACCTCGGCGCGCATGCGCGGATGCTCGCGCAGCTCGGCCGGGTCGGCGGGCAGCGACTCGGCCTGCGCCCACGGCGTGACCACATCCATGTCGAGCGTGACCAGCGCCGTCACGTAGTTGCGCCGGTCGCCGTGCACGAACACGTGCGACACGAACGGGCAGGCCGCCTTGATCCGGCCCTCCAGGTACGTGGGCGCGACGTACTTGCCGCCCGAGGTCTTGATCAGCTCCTTCTTGCGGTCGGTGATGCGCAGCCGGCCGGCCTCGTCCAGCTCGCCGATGTCGCCCGTGTGCAGCCAGCCGTCCTCCAGCGCCTCGGCCGTCTCCTCGGGCAGGCCGTGGTAGCCGCGCATGACGCCGCGCCCGCCGATCAGGATCTCGCCGTCCTCGGCGATGCGCACCCGCGTGCCGGGGAACGGCGGGCCGACCGTGCCGAACCGCACCGACTCCGGCCGGTTGAGGAAGCTGCCCGCCGACGACTCCGTCAGCCCGTACCCCTCGAGGATGGTCAGCCCGGCCGCGTCGAAGAACTCGGCGACCTCCTGGTTGAGCGGGGCCGCGCCGGAGATGAAGAAGCGGATCCGGCCGCCGAACCGCTCGCGCAGCTTGGCGAACACCAGGCGGTCGGCCAGGGCGTACTCGGCGCGGGTGGTGACCGGGATCGCGGTGCCGCGCTGCCTGGCGCGGACGACCCGCCGGCCGGTCTCGCGCGCCCACGAGAAGATGCGCAGCTTGAGGCCGCCCTCGCGCCGCATGTTCGCCACGACCGTGTTGTGGATCTTCTCGAAGACGCGCGGCGCGGCGGCCATGACGGTCGGCCGGACCACGCCGAGGTTGTCGGCGATCCTGTCGATGCGGCCGTCGATCGCGGTCGGCACGCCGATGTCGATCATCACGACCTCCAGCAGCTTGCCGAACGAGTGCGACAGCGGCAGCCACAGGAAGTGCAGGTCGGAGGGGGAGATCAGGTCGATCTCGCGCACCGCGCCGGCCGCGTACAGCCAGTTGTCGTGGGTCAGCTCGACGCCCTTGGGGCGGCCGGTGGTGCCGGAGGTGTAGATCAGAGTGGCCAGGTCGTCCTGGGCGATGGCGTCCACCATCGCGTCGTAGTCGCCGGCGCCGCCGCTCAGGGAGCCGAGGGTGATCACCCAGCCGTCGTCGCTGCCCGTACCGTCGATCACGATCACGTGCGTGACGCCGGGCAGCTCCTTCTGGACGGACCTGAGCTTGGCCACCTGCTCGTCGTTCTCGGCGATGACGATCGTGCTGCCCGAGTCGGTGATGACGAAGGCGGACTCGGCGGCCGTGTTCGACGGGTAGATCGTGGTCGTGGCCGCCCCGGTCGCCAGCACCGCGAGGTCGCAGAGGATCCATTCGAGGCGGGTGGAGCACAGGATCGACACGCGGGTGCCCGGCCCCGAGCCCAGCTCCGCCAGCGCCAAGGCCAGGTCGCGTACCCGCTCGCCCACCTCCCGCCAGGTCAGCGAGGTCCACCCGTCGGCCGAGGGGACACGATAGGCCTCGGCGTCGGGGCTGGCCGCGATCCGGTCGCGCAACAGGGAGGGAATGCTGGACATGCCTGACCTCCTGGGGGTGTTGGCCCGACTCTAGGACGGCGGCACCGTCTCAGTCGATGCTCCCGACGGATCGTGATCTCGGCGTGGCGACACCGACCAGCCGCGCGGTGCGCACCTCCCAGACACCGCACGCGCACCTCAGGTACGACACCACCCCCTCCGAGGTGCGGTGGGCGGAGACGACGGTCATGGCCAGGGGGTCGTGCAGCTCTCTGGTGTGCATGATTCCAACGTGCGGTAAGGGCCTTGTGCATTTCAATGCTTACGGGGGGATCGGGCTGCGGGGCTTGCCAGATGATCGATCTGTCGCGTAAGCTGCCGGACGTCTTATCGCCGACCCCCGGGGGCAGCTGACGTGAGGATCTGAGGTCGCGGGCACCGCGCCGTTCGGCCCTGTCATGGGCATGCGCGCATCACCTGGACCTCGAAGGCATCCTCGCCCCTTCGCCGTGGACTCCGACTCCGAGTTCCCGCGTGTCGCGCATGTATGCGGTGATTCCCGCCAAGTCACGAAATTTCGACTTTTGTGATGGGAACCGCCTTATGGACCTGCAGATTATTAACACGCGGGTTTGATCTTGTTGGCGGCCTTGGTGTCTTCGGCGAGGACGCGTGCGTGCAGGACGCGCAGCAGCCCAGGCGGGGTGGGTGCGGGTGGGATGTGGGTGCCGTGCTGATCGAGGAGTAGGCCGATGCTTCGGGTGGTGCGGTAGGCGGTGGTCCGGCTGGTGCCGAACAGAACCGCCAGGGGTTCGATGGCAAGGCCCAGCCGCTGGTGCAGCACCGTGAGCAGGACCTGGTCGGTGAACGCCACAGTGGGCGGCCGGCCCGCTTTGATTCGCGGGCGTTGCTGATCGCGGGCTTGCAGGTTGATGGTCAGGCGGTCCAGTTCCGGGCGGGGCATGCCGGTCAGGGTGGGATCGGACAGGACCTGCGGGTCCCACCGTTCGGCCGGTTGGTCGTGACCGGTGGCGTCGGGGTCGGTGTCCAGGGTGGGGTGCAGGGTGTAGTTCCAGTCGCCGTGGAAGAGGTGCCGGGTCAGGGGCAGGGCGGCCAGCTCGGCGTCGCTGACGCGGGCGCCGAGCGGGTAGACGCCGGTGTCAAGTGCGGCCTGCACTTGCAATCCGGTGCTCGTGGTGGTGGCGGCGATGCTGTTGACCACCACTTCGTGGCTGGTCAGCGGTCTGCCGCGCCAGTTCATCGTGATGTGGGCGAACAGCCGGTGCTCCACCTTGTTCCATTTCGAGGTTCCGGGCGGCAGGTGGCAGACGGTGATGGTCAGGCCGGTCTCGGCGGCCAGAGCGGCCAGTTCGCTCTTCCAAGCGCGGGTGCGGTAGCCGTTCGCGCCGCCGGCATCGGCGGTGATCAGCAGCCGGGTGGCCTGCGGGTAAGCGGCGCTGCCCTGGGCATGCCACCAGCGGCGGATGGAGGCGACCGCGAACGCGGCGGTGTCGTGGTCGGTGCCGACGTTCACCCAGCCGGTGTTGGCCGCGATGTCGTAGATGCCGTACGGGATCGCCTTCCCGGATGCGGACTCGGCGAAGTCGTGGACGTTGACCAGCACCGGCTCACCGGCCGGCCGCCACTCCCGTCCGGCGTTCTTGAACGGCCCGAGCAGTTCCTTCTTCTTGGTGTCCACGCTGATCACCGGCTGTCCGGCATCGCGATACGCGCGGACCTGCTCATTGAGGTGGCGGAACTGCGCATCGCGATCCGGGTGCCGGCCGCCCTCCAGCGTCTTGGCGTTGCCCTGCAGGCTGAACCCCTCAGTGCGCAGGATGTCGGCGACGGTGTCGGCCGACACCCGGTGCCCCTGGCCGGTGAGCTCACCGGCCAGCTTGCGGGTGGACTTGGTGGTCCAGCGCAGCGGCGAGGTCGGATCCCCACGCTCATCCGGCTCCACCAGCGCCAGCAGCATGGCCCGTAACTGGGGGTCGATGTCGACCAGTCGCTTCCGTCCTCCGCCTGGCCGACGGACCCGTCCCAACGGCTCGGCGCCCGCCTCCAGCTCATCCACGCCCCGTGACACCGTGGCCTCGCGGACACTCGCCGCCTGGGCCACCGCCCGGATCCCGCCGTGCCCCAGTGCGCGCGCCTCGGCACCGAGCAGCAGCCGGCGTTGCCGCTCGTCCAGATGCGGCAAGATCACCTCAAGTTTCGCAGCCAGCATCTCTACGGTCTCCGCCGACACGCTCATACCAGACCATCGACCGCGAACCCGGAATGCTACGAGTTATTTCTCTGCAGGCCCTATGCCTTATTCCATTGTCGTTGATCACGTCTCCTTCGCCTGGCCCGACGGCACCACCGTGCTCGACCGGCTCGACGCCGCCTTCCCCGCCGGACGTACCGGGCTCATCGGGGTCAACGGGTCGGGCAAGTCCACCCTGCTCAAGATCATCGCGGGCGAGCTGGACGCCCGGTCCGGATCCGTGTCCGTCTCCGGCGTCGTCGGCTACCTGCCCCAGAACGTGCCGCTCGGCGCCCGCCGTACCGTGTCGGACCTGCTGGAGATCAGCCGCACGCGGGCCGCGCTGCACGCCATCGAGCGCGGCGACGTCGCCGAGGAGCACTTCACCGCCGTCGGCGACGACTGGGACGTCGAGGAGCGCGCCCGCGCCGAGCTGGACCGGCTCGGGCTCGGCCACCTCGGCCTCGACCGCACGGTCGCCACCCTGTCCGGCGGCGAGACCATCATGGTCGCGCTCGCCGCGCAGCTGCTCAAACGGCCCGACGTGCTGCTGCTCGACGAGCCCACCAACAACCTCGACCTGGACGCGCGCCGGCGGCTCTACGCCACCGTCGCCGCCTGGCAAGGGGTGCTGCTCGTCGTCAGCCACGACCGGGCGCTGCTGGAGCTGGTCGACCAGATCGCCGAGCTGCGCGACGGCTCCGTGCGCATGTACGGCGGCAACCTCAGCGCGTACGAGGAGCAGGTCGCCGCCGAGCAGGAGGCGGCCGAGCGCTCCGTCCGCACCGCCGAGGGCGAGGTGCGGCGCCAGCAGCGCGAGCTCATCGAGGCCAGGACCAGGATCGACCGCGGCCTGCGGAACGGGAGGAAGGCGTTCGAGAACAAGAAGGTACCGAAGATCGTCGCGAACACGCTCAAGGGCAAGGCCCAGGTGAGCGCCGGCAAGCAGCGGGCCCTGCACCTGGAGAAGCTGGAGGAGGCCCGCGAGCGGCTCACCGAGGCCGAGCAGGCCGTGCGGGACGACGCCGAGATCCGCATCCAGCTCCCCGGTACGGAGGTGCCCGCCGGCCGCACGGTGCTCACCCTCCCGCTGGACCCGCCGCGCCGTACGGTGCTCACGCCACCGCCGGAGCCGGAGCCCCGCGCGGGCGAGGGCGCCCCGGCGGCGGTGCTGGAGACGCTGGTCGTGCGCGGGCCGGAACGGATCGCGCTGCTCGGGCCCAACGGGTCGGGCAAGACCACGCTGCTGCGGCGCATCGTCGAGCACGGCGCCCACGTGCCGGTCCGCTACCTGCCGCAGCGGCTCGACCTACTCGACGACCGGCTGAGCGTGCTGGACAACGTGCGGGCCGTCGCCCCCTCCGCGTCCGTGAACGACGTACGCGCCGGCCTGGCCCGCTTCCTGTTCCGCGGCGAGCGGGCCAACCAGGCCGCCGGCACACTGTCCGGCGGCGAGCGCTTCCGCGCCACGCTCGCCGCGCTGCTGTCGGCCGAGCCGCCGCCGCAGCTCTTGCTGCTCGACGAGCCGACCAACAACCTCGACATGGCCAGCGTCCGCCAGCTCTCCCAGGCGCTGGCCGCCTACCGGGGCGCGCTCATCGTGGCCAGCCACGACCTGCCGTTCCTGGAGACGCTCGGCATCACCCGCTGGCTGCGGCAGGATCGGGAGGAGGGACTGACCGAATCGTAATTGACGGTTGGGGATCAACCCGGCGATAGTGTGGCAGGTGGCTACACCCCGGCTGATCTCCAGCGTTCTCGTTCTGGCGACGCTCACCACCCTCGGCGCGTGCTCCTCCGGAGGGCTGTCCCCGACCGGTGGCGAGCCCAGGGTCACGGGCGTCGCCGGCGGCGACGGCGCCGTCCCGCAGACGGGGCCCGGAGAGAGCAGCAGCGGCGGCCCGACCACGGCCGCGCTGACGCCCGAGGCGTACAAGAGCGAGCTGGAGAGCCGCAAGAAGGCGATGACCGACGCGATCACCGCGCTGGCGGGGGCGCGCGGGCTCAAGGCGCTCGACCAGCGGGTGGGGCGGGCCGAGGAGGAGCTGGCCGGCGCCGCCGACGCCCTGTCCGCCCTCACTCCGCCCGAGGCCGTGCGCGCCCAGCACGAGACGTACGTGACCAGCCTGCGCGACGTCGCCACCGAGCTGGGCGCCACCTCCGGCAAGGTCGGCGCGCACGACCTGTGCACCTCCTCCGCCGTGCTCGCCGACCTCGGCGACAAGCTCGACGCCCTCGACGAGGCCGGCAAGGCGCTGCAGAGCGCCGGTGACTACCCGGCCGACGTCGTGTCCGTCAAGGCGGGCAAGCGGCAGAGCCGGCGGCTGAGCAACGGCTCGTTCATCCGCAGGAGCACGCTGAACGGGCGCAGCTCCCTGGAGATCGACAACGGCGGCACCCTCGACGCCGTGGTCACCGTGGTCAAGGGCAAGAGCAAGGTCTTCAGCGTGTACGTGCGCAAGAAGGCGAAGTTCAAGGTCAAGGGCGTGCGCGACGGCAGCTACAAGATCTACTTCACGCACGGGGCCGACTGGGACGGCAAGAACAAGGCGTTCACCCGCAACTGCAGCTTCGAGCGGTTCGAGAAGACGGTGAAGTTCAAGACCACGTTCACCGCCACGCAGATCCTCTGGCACGACTGGCGGATCACCCTGCACTCCATCTCCGGAGGCAACGTCCGCACCTCAGAGGTGGACCCGGACGACTTCCCAGGCTGACCCGCACGCTTTTCGTACGGCGAGGGCCGCGCACCCCACCGGCGCGCGGCCCTCTTGTGTCAAGCAGATCGGATCAGGTGGAGAAGAGCATGCCCACCCAGCTGCGCTGACGGTGGTGGCCGTAGTGGCCGCCGCCGTGGTGCGGCGCACCCCAGGCCGGGCCGGGGGCGGGGGCGGGGGAGCCGCGTGGTACTGCGACTCCATCCGGGTCAGGGTCTCCAGCTCGCCGTAGTCGAGGAAGATCCCGCGGCAGTTGTCACACTGCTCGATGTGGACGCCGTTGCGCTCATAGGTCCGCATGTTCCCGCGGCACTTGGGGCACTGCATCTAAGTCGCTCTCCTTGACTTCGAGGTTTCAGGGTGAAACCTACCGCGCGCAACCCCCGTCATGCTCGGACGATTCTGTTGCACGATTCGATTAACGAGTGCTCCACCTCGTCGAGTTCCCGGCCCTCGCTCTCGGCGTTCACCACGGCCACGGCGGCGAGCTGAACGGTCAGCGCGCGGGCCGGCAGATCGAGCCGCGCCCACGGGTCGTCGCCCTGCCCGAGTGCCGGCCCGCCGGAGGCGAGGTACGCCCCGAGGAAGCGCTCCCACACGGCCGGTTCGAGCAGCCCCGCCGCGTACCAGGCGGCCGGCCGCGCCAGATCCCACGCCGGATCACCGACACCCAGGTCGTCGACATCGATGAGCAACCACCGATCACGGTGCACGAGCTGCCCGAGATGCCAGTCACCGTGCGTGAGCAACCCCGGCACCGGCACCGCCTCAGGCAACTCCTTGAACGCCCGCCTGACCAGCTCCTCCACCGGCCCGTCACCCGTCATGCGCCCCACCGCCCGCGCGGCCCGCGCCGGCCCGCCCGCGGGCGGCAACGCGGGCACCAGCGTCAGCGGAACGGCATGCAACCGGGCCAGCAGCCGGGCCCCCTCCTCCCACGGCGCCGAGCCGGGATCGTCATGCGACACCGGCCGCCCCGCCGGCCACACCGTCACCGCCCGGCCGCCCGCCGCCAGCACCTCGGGCTCCAGCGGCGCCAGCATCACCCCGCTCACCGCGGCCGACGCGGCGGCCCGCAACCTCGGCCGCAACGACTCGGCGTCATCGCGCGCCGAATGGGCCTTCACAACGACCTCGCCCATGCGTAACACGACGACGTCCGTACGCGTCGGGTGTAACACGGGCTCACCCGTGCCGCCGTACGCCTTGGCGATACCCGCCAGCTCCGCTTCAAGACCCACTCGTACAGACTAAGTGGCATGAGAGTCGGTTTCGCCGTGCCCGTGTCAGGGCCATGGGCCACACCTGAGAATCTGCGTCGGATCGCCGTCCGGGCCGAGGAGCTCGGCTATCACGAGCTCTGGACGTTCCAGCGGCTGCTCTACCCGGTCGGGCACCCCATGGGGGCCACCTACCGGGCCGTGCACGACCCGATCGTCACGCTCGCGCACGTCTCGGCCGTGACCAGCCGGATCCGGCTCGGCGTCGCGGTGATCAACGCGTACGTGCAGCCCGTCGTGCTGGCCAAGCAGCTCGCCACGCTGCAGACGCTCTCCGGTGGGCGGGTGAGCGCCGGGATCGGGCTGGGGTGGCTGCCGGAGGAGTTCGAGGCGACCGGGGTCGACATGGCGCGGCGCGGGCGCAGGGGCGAGGAGTTCGTCGAGGTGCTGCGCAAGGCGTGGAACGACGACGTGGTGGAGCACGACGGCGAGTTCTACCGGGTGCCGGCCGCGCACATCGATCCCAAGCCGCAGCCGGGGCCGCCGCCGATCCTGCTGGGCGGCACCGCCGACGTCGCGTTGCGGCGGGCCGCGCGGCTGGGCGACGGGTGGGTCAGCTCCAGCCGGGAGGACCTGGCCTCCATCGCCGCCCGGATCGAGCTGCTCAAGTCGGAGCTGGCCGCCGCCGGCCGGGACGCGAGCGCGTTCCGGTTCGTGTGCCGGGGGTCCACGCAGGTGCGGGCGCACGACGAGGACCGGCCGCTGACCGGCACGTACGACAAGATCAGGCGCGATGTCGAGGCGCTGGCGGCGCGCGGGGTCACGGAGGTGTTCCACGACCTCAACTTCGACCGCGAGATCCCGGAGGCCGGCGCGAAGGAGGCGATGCGCCGGGCCGAGGAGGCCCTGGAGGCACTGGCACCCGCGTCCTGACCGCCGGGCGCCCTCGGCGCTGCCGGGCCGCCGGGCGCCCTCAGCGCTGCTGGGCCGCCGGGCGCCCTCGGCGGTGCTGGGCGGCCGGGCGTCCGCCGCGCCGCCGGGGCGTTCGTGCCATGACCGTCCCGGGGCGTCGGCGTGCTAGGCGCCGCCGCCGTACGGCACGGTGATGATCTCCAGGTTGTGGCCGTTGGGGTCGGACCAGTAGAGGCCGCGCCCGCCGTCGTTGGTGTTGATCTGGCCCTCCCGCCGGTGGTACGGGTCGGCCCAGTACGTCAGCCCGCGCTCCTTGATCCGGCCCCAGATCTGGTCGAACTCGTCCTCGCTCACCAGGAACGCGTAGTGCAGCGACGGCAGGTCGCCGTCGGCCTGCACGACGTCGATGGACACGTCGTTGCCCAGCTCGACGACCCGGAACGGCCCGTACTCCGGCGCCGGCTCCAGACCGAGGAGATCGACGAGGAAGGCGGCGGTCGCGTCTCTGTCCCTGGCCGGCATGATGGTGTGGTTCAGATGGACGGACATGGTTGCAGGCTACGCCAGCGCCACGGGCAGTGTCGCGACGCCGCTCACGAAGTTCGACGGCAGCCACGTCACCGGGCCCGTCACCTCGATCCGCGTCACCGTCGCCCGCAGCTCGGCCAGCAGCGCCCTGATCTCGGCGCGGGCGAGCTGGGCGCCCAGGCAGAAGTGCGGCCCGTGGCCGAAGGTGAGGTGCCGGTTCGGCTGCCTGCCCACGTCGAAGCGGTCGGGGTCGTCGAAGACCGTCTCGTCGCGGTTGGCCGACACGGTCCACAACGCCACCACGTCGCCCTCCTCGATGCGCCGCCCGCCCACGTCGGCCGCGCGCGTGGCGACCCGGCCGACGTGCGCGGCCGGGGTCGTCCAGCGCAGGATCTCCTCCGTGGCCGGCTCGACCAGGCCGGGGTCCGCGCGCAGGCGCGCCCATTCCTTCTCGTACGTGGCCAGCGCCAGCACCCCGCCGGCCAGCGCCAGCCGGGCCGTCTCGTCCCCGCCGATGATCAGGTTGTAGCAGTTGAGCAGCACCTCCTCCTCGGTGAGGCCGGCCGAGACGAGCAGGCTGATGACGTCGTCACCGGGAGCGGAGCCGCGCTCGGCCGCCAGGCGGGTGTAGTAGAGCAGGATCTCGCTCTGCGCCATCCTCGCCTCCAGGCCGGCGCCCTCGTCGCCGAGCATCGCCTGCGCGGTCAGCTCCAGCACGCGCCGCCGGTCCCGCTCCGGGACGCCCAGCAGCTCGCAGATCGCCCGCAGCGGCACCTGCGCGGCCACCTCCGCGACGAAGTCGCCGCCGCCCGCCCTGACCAGGGCCCCGAGCAGGTCGCGGGTGGCCTCGGTGATCGAGCGGGTGACCGGGCCGAGCGTACGGGGGCCGAAGCCAGGGGTGAGGACGCGGCGCAGGGCGGTGTGCCTGGGGCCGTCCGTGACCACGAGCATCCGGCCCGCGCCCGGGTCGTGGCCGCGCAGGAGGGTGCGGAGCATGTTCCCCTTGAGCGAGGTGAACGTGTCCGGGTCCCGGACGACGCGCAGGACGTCGGCGTGCCGGGTGACGCTCCAGAAACGGTCGTGCCTGCGCACCGGGTCGGTGGCGCGCAGCCTGCGCCAGAGGGGGGTGAGGTCGTAGGAGGCGTGCAGGTGGGGGTCGAGGAGGTCCAGGCCGTCGAGGACGGCGGGATCCGGCTGAGGTCTCATCGGCTCATCGACCCCATCGGCTCGGCCCATCGGCTCGGCTCGCCGTCTCATCGGCTCGTCGGCTCATCGCTCGAACTCGTCGAGGAGGTCGCCCAGCAGGTCCTCCTCCTCGGCGTCGCCGTGGACGGCCCGGGCGATCAGCTCGCGCAGGGGGCGTTCGGTGAGGAACAGCTCGATGGGGACCTCCAGGGCGAAGCGGTCGCGTAGCTCGCTGACCAGGAAGACGGCCGTCAGGGAGTCGCCGCCGGCCGCGAAGTACGTGCGGTCGAGGTCGTGGTCGCCTTCCAGGGCCAGGGTGGTGCGGAACAGCTCGATCACGGCCGTCTCCGTGCCGGCGTCCTGGCGGGGCCGCTCTTCCGGGGACTGTGCCGGGCGCAGGGTGAGGGCGCCGTGGTGGGGGCCGGCGAAGGGGTACGTGGGCAGGTGGGTGCGGTGGCCGCCGGTGTCGGGCCAGGTCACCTCCTGCCCTGCCATCCACGCTGCCGCGACGGCATCGGCCCCCGTGTCCGCCACCTGTCCCGCTTGGCCCGTGTCGAGTGGCCGGCCCGTTTCGAGGGCGGTGGCGAGGGCGTCCAGGGCGGTGGCGGCGTTCTCGTGGGTGGTGGCGGTCACGTAGGCGCGGGCGTCCAAAGCGGCGCGGCCATGCGCGAGCGTGTGGACCACGTCGGCCAGCGGAGGCGCGCCCGGCGCCCGCAGCGCGGCGGCCAGGCGGCGGGCGGCGGCGGCGAGCTGCGGCCTCGTCCGCGCCGACAGCGGCAGCACCAAAGACGGCACTGCCCCGGACGGCACCGCCCCGGACGGCACCGCCCCGGACGGCAGCGCCCCGGACGGCAGCGCCCGGACGGCAGCGCCTCGCCTGCATCAGCCGGGCCGGTGGCGGGGGGCTCGGGGGGCTCCTCCAGCACCACGTGGACGTTCGTGCCGCCGATGCCCAGCGACGACACCCCCGCCAGCCGCGGCCCTCCCGACGGCGGGCGTTCCCACGGCTCGACCCGGGTGAGCAGGCGGAACGGGGTGTCGTCGAGGGCGAGGTCCGGGTGCGGGCGGGTGACGTTCACGGTGGGGACCATCGTGCGGTGCCGCAGCATCAGCGCCGCCTTGATCAGCCCGGCCACGCCGGCGGCCGCGTTCAGGTGCCCGAGGTTGGACTTGACCGACCCGATCGCGCACCCCCGCGCCCCCTGGAAGGCTTCCGTCGCGGCCGTGACCTCGATGCGGTCGCCGAGGTCCGTGCCCGTGCCGTGGGCTTCGAGGAACTGGGCGTCCGCCGGGTCCAGGCCGGCCGCCGCCCACGCCTCGGTGATGGTCGAGGCCTGCCCGGCGACCCCGGGTGCGGTGAACCCCACCCGGCCCGAGCCGTCGTTGCCCGCCGCCGTGCCCCGGATGACGGCGTGGATCGCGTCCCCGTCCGCCAGGGCGTCCTCCAGCCGCCGGAGCACCACCAGCCCGACCCCGTCGCCGCCGACCGTGCCCGCGGCCTTCTCGTCGAACGGACGGCACCGCCCGTCGGGGGAGGAGATGCCGCCGGGCTCGTACACGTAGCCGCGCGGGTACGGCGAGTCGATGGACACCCCGCCCGCCAGCGCCAGGTCGCACTCCCCGCTCAGGAGCGCCTGCACCGCCACATGCACCGTGGCCAGCGAGGTCGAGCAGCCCGTCTGCACGGTCATGCTGGGCCCGGTCAGCCCCAGCCGGTACGACAGCCAGCCCGCCATGAACTCCCGGTCGGTGAACACCCGCACGTGCATCGGCCCCAGCCGGGCCCGCAGCCGGCCGTCCACCTGGGCGGCGACGGCGTGCTCGCTCGGCCCGCCGCCCACGTACACGCCGGTGCGCAGCAGGGTGCGGCGCGGGTCGTGCCCGGCGTCCTCCAGCGCCGCCCACGCCGTCTCCAGGAGCTGCCGGTGCTGCGGGTCCAGCGCCGCCGCCTCGGTGGCGTTGAAGCCGAACAGCTCGTGCTCGAACCGGTCCGCCTCCGCCAGGAACCCCTTCGACGCCACGTACCCGGGCCCGCGCAGCTCGGCCGGGTCCACCCCGGCCGCCAGCAGCTCGTCCTCGGTGAAGTCCGCGATCGAGCAGACGCCGTCGAGGAGGTTGCGCCAGAGCTCGTCCAGGTCGCGCGCCCCGGGGAAACGGCCGCTCATCCCTACGATCGCCACCGCCGGTACATCGCTCATCACTTCTCGCCTCTCTGCGTGCTCCTGCGGGCGGCCAGCCGTTCGCGCCTGCCCTGCCCCCGCCGCCTGGACTCGCTCAGCTCTCCGCCCGTGCTCCCGTTCGCGCCGGTGCCGTCCAGGCGGGCGGCCAGCGCCGCGACCGTGGGGTGCCGGAACAGGTCCACCAGCTTCAGCCCGCCGTCCTCGCCGCGCTCGCGCAGTGCCGCGAGGACGGCGAGCAGCCGGATCGAGTTGCCGCCCAGGTCGAAGAAGTTGTCGTGCAGGCCCACCTGGGTGAGGTCGAGCGCCGCCGCCCACACCTCGGCGATCCGCCGCTCGGTGGCGGTGACCGGGGCGACGTACGGGCTGTCCAGGTCGGGACGGGTGAGCGGCGGCTCCGGCAGCCGCCCCCTGTCGAGCTTGCCGGACGTGCTGACCGGCAGCTCCGGTACGAACACGACCGCGTCCGGCACCATGTAACCGGGCAGCCGCGCCCCCAGCCAGGCCCGCACCTCGGCCACGGTGGGCACCCGCCCGCCGGCAGCCTCCCCGCCGGGCTCGCCGCCCTGCACCTGGGCGGGCACCGCGTACGCGGCCAGGCGGTCCCCGCGCACGGCCGCCGCCGCCACCGCCACGCCCGGGTGCGCCGCCAGGACGGTCTCGATCTCGCCCAGCTCGACGCGGAAGCCGCGCAGCTTGACCTGCGTGTCCACCCGCCCCAGGTACGACAGCACCCCGTCGGCGTCGTATCGGCCCAGGTCGCCGGTCCGGTACATGCGCTCGCCCGGCGGCCCGAACGGGTCGGCCACGAACCGCTCGGCGGTCAGCCCCGGCCGGTTGGCGTACCCGCGGGCCAGGCTCGCCCCCGCCACGTAGATTTCGCCCGTCACGCCGACCGGCACCGGCCGCAGCCGCTCGTCCAGCACGTACGCGCGCGTGTTCGGCACCGGCCGGCCGATCACCACAGGACGTCCCCGGGCCAGGTCGGCCGTGGTGGAGTACACGGTGTTCTCGCTCGGCCCGTAGGCGTCCACGACCCGCCGCCGCGGCGTCGCCCAGCGCTCCACCAGCTCGGGCGGGCACGCCTCCCCGCCGATGGCCAGCGTGCGCAGGTCGGGCAGCGCGTCCGGCGGGCACGGCAGCGACATGGCGGCCGACGGCGGCAGGAACGCGTAGGTGATGCGGGAGTCGCGCAGGCGGGCGTACAGGTCCTCGCCGAGCCGCTCGTCCTCGGCCGCCACGTGCAGCTCCGCCCCGGCCACGAACGCGAAGAACAGGTCGGACACGGCCACGTCGAACCCGAACGACACGTACTGCAGCACCCGGTCCTCGCCCGTGACGGGGAAGCGGGCGCGGACGGCGGTGGCGAGGTTCAGCAGCGCGCGGTGCTCGACCGCGACGCCCTTGGGGCGGCCGGTGGAGCCGGAGGTGTAGAGGACGTACGCCGTGTTCGCCGGGGCGGGGCGGGCGTCGAGCACGGGGCCGATGGACGGGATCGGCCCGCCGGCGGCCACCGGCACCCCGAGGTCCTTCGGCCCGTCGGCGATCAGCAGCCGCACCCCGGCGTCCTCGACCATGAACCGCAGCCTGGCCTCCGGATGGCCGGGGTCCAGCGGGACGTACGCGCCGCCCGCCCGCAGCACCGCCAGCGCGGCCACCACCATCTCGACGCCTCTGGCCAGGCAGAGCCCCACGGGCACCTCGGGGCCGACACCCGCCGCGCGCAGCCGCGCGGCCAGCTCGTCGGCGCGTTCCAGCAGCTCCCGGTAGGTGAGCCGGACCGCGCCGCACACCAGCGCGGTCGCGTCCGGCCGCTCGGCGGCGCGGCCGGCCACCAGGTCGGGGACCAGCTCGGCGGGGGTGGGAGCGGCAGTGCGGTTCCCGTCATGGAGTACGCGGCGGCGCTCGGCGGCCGGGAGGAGGTCGTGGGCGGTCACGGGCAGGTCAGGGCGGTCGAGCAGGGCGTTCAGCAGGGTCTCGAAGGCGCGCGCCCAATGGCGGACCGTGGCCGCCTCGAACAGGTCCGCCCGGTGCACGAAGTGGGCGGCCAGGCCGTCGCCGTCCCGCTGCACGTTCAGGAGCAGGTCGAACTTGGCGTCGTCGAGCAGCAGCTCCATCCGCTCGGTGACGGCGCCCGGCAGGTCGAGCCGGAGCTGCGTGTCGTCGTCGTAGGCCAGCATCACCTGTACGAGCGGGTCGTGGCTGAGCTCCCTGCCCGGGGCCAGCGCCTCGACCACCGCCTCGAACGGGGCCTCCTGGTGCGGGTGCGACTCCAGGAGGCGGTCCCGCACCCGGGTCACGAGGTCCAGGAACGACGGCTCGCCCGCCACGTCCGCCCGTACCGCCAGCGTGTTGGCCAGCAGGCCGATCATGCCCTGGACGTCCGGATGGTCGCGGCCCGCGACCGGCACGCCCACCACGAAGTCCCGCTGCCCCGTGATCCTGGCCAGGAAGGCGGCGAACGCGGCGAACACGGCGGTGAACGGGGTCGCGTTCCGCTCGGCGGCGACCTTCGCCAGGCGGTGCCGGAGGTCCGGCGGCAGGTCGAGCCGGTGCACGCCGCCCGCCGTGGACTGCACGGCCGGGCGGGGCCGGTCCGTGGGGAGCGCCAGCGTCCTGGGGGCGTCGGCGAGCGCGTCCGCCCAGTACGCGACGGATCCGTCCAGGGCGTGCGCGTCGAGCCGGGATCGCTGCCAGGCGGCGTAGTCGGCGTACTGAAGGGCGGGCGGCTCGGGCAGGACACCATCGGAGCGGTAAGCGTCGGCGAGATCCTGGAGGAGCAGGCGCAGTGACCAGCCGTCGCACACCAGGTGGTGCGCCGTGAGCAGCACGCGATGACTGCCGTCGTCGAGCGCGTACACGACGCACCGCAGCAACGGCCCCGTCTCCACGTCGAACGGCGCCGCCGCCTCCGCCCGCAGCACCTCCTCCGCGGCGGACACGGGAACGCCCCGCTCCACCCGCACCGCCGCCCTCGCCTCCGCCGCCACGACCTGCACGTACGCGCCGTCGGCCGGACGGAACACGGTGCGCAGCGACTCGTGCCGCGCCACCACCGCGTCCAGGGCGGCACGGAAGGCGGCGACGTCGAAGGGGCCGCGCACGGCGAAGGCCACGGGCACGTTGTACTGGGCGGTGCCCGGGTGGAGCTGGTCCAGCACCAGCATCCTGGCCTGCGCCGGCGACACCGGGAACTCGTACTCGACCGGAGCCATCACACACTCCCCAGGATCGGTTCGATGACCCGCGCGATCTCGGCCGCCGGGCCGGGCCGCAACAGGTCGCTGTGGCCGCAGTCGAGGTCGTGCACCCGCACGCGGGCGGGCGCCCACCGCGCCGCCTTGACCGGGGACGCCAGGCCGCCCGGCTGGGCCGTCGCCGCGAACAGCAGCACCGTCCCGTCGAACGGCGGCGGCCGATAGGTGACGGCCAGCCGCAGGTGCCCGGCCACCGCGTCCGCGACGGCCGACAGCCGGTCGTCGTCCAGCCCCGACAGCGGCCCCTCGCTCCCGCGCACCGCCGCGAACACCCGCGCCCGCTCCAACGGCCCCGGCTGCGCATACGGGTGCAGGGTGCGCGTGCGCAGCAGGATCGTCAGCGCCTCCTGCTCGGCGTCCGCCGGGTCCGCGCGCGTGCCCGGCGGCCACGGCACCGCGTCCAGCGACGCCACCAGCCCGACCGCCTGCCCGTCCGCGCGCAGGCGGGCGGCCATCTCGTACGCGAGCAGCCCGCCGAAGGAGTGCCCCAGCAGCAGGTACGGCCCCTCAGGACGGACCGCCCGCACCCGTCGCAGGTAGTCCTCCGCCAGCTCCCGCATGCTGCCCGGCGGCACGTAACCGGGGTCCTGGAGCACCGGCGACTGGAGCGCGTACACGGGACGGCCCGGCGCGAGATGCGGGAGGAGCGCCGTGTAGGACCAGCCGATGCCCCGCCCCGGATGCACACAGAACAGCGGCACCCCGCCCTCCCCTTCGCGCAGGGTCAGCAGCGGCGACAGGTCCAGCTCCGGCGCGGCCCGATCGAGCCGCACGGCCAGCGCCGCCGGGGTGGGCGCCTCGAACAGGGCGGCTATGGAGGTGCGCAGGCCCAGCTTGACCTCGATGGCGGCGGTCAGCCGCATCGCCAGCAACGAGTCGCCGCCGGCCTCGAAGAAGTCCGTGTCCGCGCCCACAACCGGCGGGGCCGTCGGCGCAGTCGAGGCCCTGGTCGCAGTCGTGGCCCTTGCCGCAGTCGTGGCCCTTGTGGCTGTCGTGCCGCTCAGCACCTCGGCGAACAGCTCGCACAGCTCCTTCTCGCGCGGCGTCCCCGGCTCGGCGGCCGGCCGGCGGGCCGGCGGCTCGGGGTCGGGCAGGGCCGCGCGGTCCACCTTGCCGTGCGGGTTGAGGGGCAGGCGGTCGAGAAGGACGTACTGGGCGGGCAGCAGGTGCTTCGGCAACCGCCCCGCAACCTGCCCCCGCACCCGCTCCAGCCGCTCACCGCCGCCGCGCAGCACGAGGTACGCGACCAGCCGCCGCCCCGCCGAACCCGCGTGGCCGGGGTCGCCCGGTTCGCCGCCGGTCGCGATGACGACGGCGCGGTCCACGTCCGGGCAGGACTCCAGGGCGGCCTCGACCTCGCCCGGCTCCACGCGGTAACCGCGGATCTTCACCTGGCCGTCCGCCCGCCCCGCGAACTCCAGCACCCCGCCGAACGTCCACCGCGCCAGATCCCCCGTCCGGTACATCCGCTCGCCCGCCGCGAACGGATCCGCCACGAACCGCTCCGCCGTGAGCCCCGGCCGCCCGTGGTAGCCGCGGGCCAGCCCGGTTCCGGCGAGGTACAGCTCGCCGACGGTGCCGATCGGGGCGGGGCGAAGGCGGGCGTCCAGGACGTACGCGCGCATACCGTCCAGCGGCCGACCGATCGGGACGGGACCGGCGCCCGGCTCAGGCCCCACCGGGTGGCTCGTCGCGAACGTGGTCGTCTCCGTGGGCCCGTACCCGTTGACGATCCGCGCCCCGCGCCGCGCCAGCCGCGCCACCGCGTCCGGGGCCAGCACGTCGCCGCCCGCCCAGACCTCCGGGACGCCGGCGAGCGTGCCCGGCGCCAGGTCGGCCAGCGTCCGGAATAGCTCCGCCGTCAGCCACACCGCGTCCGGCCGGGCCTGCTCGATCGTGTCCGCGCGCAGCGGGCCGGGCGGGGCGATGACGACGGTGCCGCCGTTGAGCAGCGGCGTCCACAGCTCGTACGTGGCGGCGTCGAAGGTGTGCGGGCTGTGCAGCAGGACCCGGCGATGCCCGGCGAACCGGTGGTCGAGGGCCAGGTCCAGGATGTTCGCGTGGGTGACGACGACACCCTTGGGCGTGCCGGTGGAGCCGGAGGTGTACATGACGTACGCGGCGGCGTCCGGCCGCACGCCCACCGCCCCGAACCCACCTCCGTCTCCGCGCGACCCGTCCTCGCGCGGCCCGCTCCCGTCTCGTTCCGCCGGCGCAGCCTGGGCGTCGTTCTCGTCCAGCTCGGTCAGGACGACCTGCGCCCCGCTGTCCTCCAGCAGCCACGTCAGCCGGGCCTGCGGTTGCCCGGGGTCGAGCGGCACGTAGCAGCCGCCCGCCTTCAGCACCGCCAGCTCGGCCACCACCAGCTCGGGGGAGCGCTCCATGAGCAGCGCGACCGGCGTCTCCGGGGCCAGGCGCAGCCGTGCGGCCACCCGGTCGGAGCGGGCGTCCAGCTCGGCGTAGGTGAGCGTCCGCCCGCCGTGCTCGACCGCCACCGCGTCCGGCGTCCGCGCCACCTGCACCGCGAACCGCTCCGGCACGGACCCGCCGGCGGCTCGCGACGGCGCAGAGCCGCCGATGGGCCGCCCGGTCGCGAACCCGCCGGTGACGTGCTCCGGCCGGTCGGCCGCCTCACCGGTGGCGCCGCCCCACGACGACAGCAGCCGGTGTTCCTCGGGCGGCACCACGTCGGCGCCGTCCACGTCCTCGGATTCGAGTGCCCGCACGAACCGGGCCAGCACCGCCTCCGCCTCGGCCCGGCTCACCACGTCGGGGCGGTGGCCGAGGCGCAGCCACAGGCGTTCGCCCGCCACCACCGTCAGCGTGAGCGGGTAGTGGGTGGCGTCGTGCACGCCGGTCAGGCGCAGGCCGCCGCCCTCGGAGAGGCCGTCGCGCGGGTAGTTCTCGAAGGCGAGCAGGGTGTCGAACAGCTCGCCGGCGCCGCGCTGCACGTCCGCCAGGCGTACGTGATGGCAGGCGGTGAGGCGCGCCTGCTCGTCCTGGAGCCGCCGCAGGAGGCCGGGCTCGCCGGTCCTGACGCGGACCGGCAGGGTGTTGATGAACAATCCCACCATCGACTCCACGCCCACCACCTCCGGCGGACGTCCCGACACCACCGCCCCGAACACCACGTCGTCGCGCCCGGTCATCCGCGCCAGCACCAGCCCCCAGGCGGCCTGCACCAGAGTGTTCACCGTCACGCCCGCCGCGCGGGCCCGCCGCCGCACGGCCTCGCTCAGTTCCGGGGGCAGCTCGCGCTCCACCGCCTCCTGCCGCGCGCTCGCCGCGCCCGCCCCGGGCCTGACCAGGGTGGGCCCCGGCAGACCGGCGAGGGCCTCCCTCCAGGCGTCCAGTGCCGGCCCGGTGTCCTGGCCGCGCAGCCACGCCAGGTAGTCGCGGAACGGGGGCGCGGGCGGCAGGGCGGGGCCGCCCGCGTACAGGGCGGCCAGCTCGCGGGCCAGGATCGGCATCGACCAGCCGTCCACCAGCAGGTGGTGCATCGTCAGCACCAGCTCGCGCCGCCGCACCAGCGTGGCCCGCACCAGCGGCGGGCGCGTCACGTCGAACGGCCGCAGCAGGTCGGCCTCCAGCATCCGCTCCAGGTCGGCCTCCGTCGGCGGCTCCACCTCCGTCCACGGCACGCGCACCCGATGCGGGACGAGCTGCACCGGCCGGTCGAGACCCTTGTGGCGGAAGCAGGCGCGCAGGTTGGGATGGCGTTCGAGCAGCGACTCCAGCGCCGCCCGCAGCCGCGCCGGATCGGCCTCGCCCTCGACCGCGAACCTGGCCTGCACCACGTACGCGTCGGCGCCGCCTCCGTACAGGGCGTGGAAGAGCAGGCCCTCCTGCGCGGGGGAGAGCGGCAGCACGTCGGCCAGCTTGCCGCTCACCAGCGGCCGTCCAGGTCCGTTTCCAGGTCCGCCTCCAGATCTGACTCCAGGGCTTCGAGCTGGCTCTGGGTCAGCTCGACCAGCGGGAAGTCCGAGCGGGTCGCGCCGCCCGCGCCGCGCTGGGCGGCCAGCTCGGCCAGCGCCGCCTCCCACCGCTCGGCCAGCTCCGCGACGCGCTCATGGGGGACGAGCTCCGCCGCGTAGGACCAGCTCGCTGTCAGGCGGGTGCCGTCCGGGCCGGTCAGGGCCACCGCGTCCAGCTCCACCGCGTACGCCATCGGGAGGTCCGGCATGCCCACCAGCTCGCCCTCGAACCTGCCCAGGTAGTTGAAACGCAGGTCGGGGGAGGGGAGCGCGCTGAGCCTGGCCGCCGTGTCCGGGTTGAGGTAGCGGAGGAGGCCGTGGCCGAGGCCCGCGCCCGGGATGGCGCGTAGGGTCTCCTTGACGCGTTTGAGCGCGTCGGCGGGGGTGCCCGTGACGTCGAGGCTGACGGGGTACTGGGCGGTGAACCAGCCGACCGTGCCGGACAGGTCGACGTCGTCCGTGAACGGCTCGCGTCCGTGCCCCTCGACCTCGACCAGCACCCCCTTCCCGCCGCGCCACCGGGTCACGGCGATGGCCAGCGCCGTGAGCAGCACCTCGTTCGGGCCGCAGCGGAAGGCGGCGGGAAGGTGGGTGATGGCCTGCTCGGTGAGGTCGGGCGGGAGCGTCCTGGTCAGCACGGTACGGGCCCAGCCGCCCGCACGCCGGTCCCGGCGGCCGGGGCTCAGGAGGGGCTCCCCGTCGGCCGCCATGCGCTCCCACAGCGGCAGCTCGCCCGCCACCCGCTCCGGCCGCACCGCCTCGCCGGCCAGGAGGCGGGCCCATCGGGCGAACGACGTCCCGGGGGCCGGGGCGAGATCCCCGAGCGGGGCGGAGTTCCCGGGGAGGAGCGAGGCATCGGGCAGGGCAGCGGCGTTGAGGAGGGCGGCCAGTTCCGGGCCGAGGATGCGCCAGGAGACGGCGTCCACGGCCAGGTGGTGGGCGGTGAGCAGCAGCCGGTCGGGGGCGGTCCAGGTGGCGGCGAGCATGGCGCCGCGCTCGGGCTCAGGCCGCACCGCCTCCGCACCCGCGCGGTCGGGCGGGGCCTCCGCCGCCTCTTGGGCGTGGCCGCATGCGGCCTCCTGCCACGTCCTGCGGAACGGGACCTCGGCGGCCTCCTCCGGAGGCGGCACCTCCAGCTCCCAGTCGTCGTCCGAGTGCCGCAGCAGGCGCATGCGGAGGGCGGCGTGCCGGATCGTCAGGGTGCGCAGGGCCGTCCGGATGTGTTCCTCGTCGCACCCCTCAGGGACGGGCACCACCAGGGATTGGGTGAAGGCGTCCAGCGGGCCGCCGTGCTCGCGCCACCAGTGCATGATCGGCGTGATCGGGAACCGGCCGACCGGCGAGTCCGTGACGGCGCGCCGGGCGACGCGGGCCAGGGCGGCCAGCGCGGCCGGGGTCCTGGCGACGAACACCTCGCGCGGCGTCAGCCCGAGCCCTCGCTCGCGGGCCCGGCTGACGAGCTGGATCGCCGCGACGCTGTCGCCGCCCAGCCGGAAGAAGTCGTCCTCGGCACCCACTTCGGGCAGGCCCAGCAGCTCGGCGAAGAGCCCGCAGAGGGCCGACTCGCGTTCGGTGACCGGCTCGCGCGACGTCCCGGTGAGCGGGCCGGGCGCGGGCAGGGCGGCCCGGTCCAGCTTGCCCCGGGACGTGAGCGGCAACGCCTCCAGCACCACGAACTCGCTCGGCACCATGTGCACGGGCAACGTGGCCATGGCATGCCCCAGCACCTCCCCGACGTCGATCCCGGCCCCGGTGGCTGAGCAGGGGACGAGGTAGGCGATGAGGCGGTCGTCGTGCCAGGTCACCGCTGCCTGCGCGACCGCCCCGTGCGCGGCGAGGGCCGCCTCGATCTCGGCCGGTTCGATGCGGAAGCCGCGTACCTTCACCTGGTCGTCGGCCCGGCCGAGGAACTGGAGCTGCCCGTCGGGACGCCGGTGGACGAGGTCGCCGGTGCGGTACATGCGTTCGCCCGGCGGCCCGTACGGGTCGGCGACGAAGCGTTCGGCGGTGAGGCCGGGGCGGCCGAGGTAGCCGCGCGCCACCCCCGCCCCGGCCACGTACAGCTCGCCGGGCACCCCCACGGGCACCGGGCGCAGGCGGGCGTCCAGGACGTACAGGCGGGTGCCGGTGAGCGGGCGGCCGATCGGGGGGAGGGTGCCGTCCGGGGTGAGGGGGTCGCTGACGCTGGCGGCGACGGTGGTCTCGGTGGGTCCGTACGCGTTCCAGAAGCCCTTGCCCGCCCACGCGGACACCAGCTCCGGCGGGCACACGTCGGCCCCGGAGGACAGGCCGCGCAGGTCGGGGTAGTCGCCGGGCGGCACGGTGGCGAGCACGGCCGGAGGGATCAGCCCGAACGTGACCCGCCGCTCCCGCAGGACGCGCCCCAGCTCGTCCCCGACCAGAGGTCCGGCGGGCGGGACGACGAGCGTGCCGCCGGAGCCGAACGCCAGGCACAGCTCGCCGATCGAGATGTCGAAGGTGGGCGCCCCGAGATGGAGCACGCGGCTGCTCTCGTCCAGCCCGAACGCCGTCACCAGGGAGTGCGCCAGGCAGGCGACGCCCGCGTGGCTCACGACGACGCCCTTGGGGCGGCC
The DNA here is from genome assembly GCF_900323885.1 of [Actinomadura] parvosata subsp. kistnae. GTDB lineage: Bacteria > Actinomycetota > Actinomycetes > Streptosporangiales > Streptosporangiaceae > Nonomuraea > Nonomuraea composti. Next base: position 100,103 of record NZ_OOHJ01000031.1, read on the forward strand.
GCTGGAGCCGGAGGTGTAGATCACCCACGCGGCACTGCGCGGGTCGATGTCCGGAAAAGTCGTGACATGGCCGGGGCGGGCGTCGGGTGAGCGGTGCTCCGCGTCCGGCCCGGAGGAGGCGTCAGGGGCGAGGCGGCCCACGTTCAGGCCGGGGAGCGTGTCCGGCTCGGCGACCAGCAGGTGCGCTCCCGCGTCCCCGATCAGGTACGCCACCCGCTCCACCGGATCGTCCGGATCGACCGGCAGGTACGCCCCGCCGGCCCGCTGCACCGCCAGGATCGCCACCACCATGGCCACGGACCGCCCCAGACCCAGCGCCACCACCCGCTCGGGCCCCACCCCGCGCTCCACCAGCGCCCCGGCCAGCCGGTCCGCCCGGTCCAGCAGCTCCCGGTAGGTGAGCCGGCCGTCCTCGGACTCCACGGCCACGGCGCCGGGGGTGCGGGCGGCCTGGCGGGAGACCAGCCCGTACAGGGTGGCCGGCGCGGGCACCTCGGGGGAGGCGGTCACAGAGGGGCGGGCACCAGCGGGGCCTCGGAGACGGGCGCGTCCGGGGCGGTCACCAGGGCGGTGAGCAGGGTGGTGAAGCTGTCGGCCCAGGCCCGGACGACGTCCGGCGCGTACACGTCCGTCCGGATCTCCAGGCTCGCCTCGAACCCGTCGTCGCCGTCCCGCACGATCCCGATCAGGTCGTGCTCCCCGCCCGTGTGCACCCGTTCGGGATCGGCGATCTCGCGGAGCCTGGCCACGCTCTCCTGGCGCGGCAGGTGCATGAACACCCACTGGAACAGCGGCGACCGCCCGGCCACCCGCTCCGGGTCGACCGCCCGCACGATGCGGCCCACGGGCACGTCGGCGTGCGCGAGCAGTTGCGGGAAGTCGGCGGTGAAGCGGGCCAGCAGCTCCGCGAACGTCGTGCGCTCGCCGATGCGCCAGCGCACCGGGACGGAGTTCATGACGTAGCCGATGACGCGGTCCAGGCCCTTGGCGGACCGGTTGGCGACGGGCGTGCCGGTGATCAGGTCGGGCTCGCCGGTGAGCCGGTGCGCGAAGGCCGCGAACGCCGTCATCAGCACCCCGTACACGGTGGCCCCGCGCTCCCTGGCCAGCGCGCGCACGGCGGCCTCGACGCGGGCGTCGATGCGGAAGGCGACCTGCTCGACGCCGAAGCCCCGGCCGGGGACGGCGGGGCCGACGGCGAGGGGTCTGGGCGGGTTCGCGAGGTAGTCGCGCCACCAGGCGAGCTGGGCGTCGAACACCCCGGCCGCCTCCAGCTCCCGCTGCCAGCAGGCGAAGTCGGCGTACTGGACGGAGGGCCTGCGCAGGCGCGGCGGCACCCGGTCGCGGACGTCGCGGTAGGCCTCGGTCAGCTCGCGGTGCAGCACGTCGAACGACCACCAGTCGGTCGCGATGTGGTGCAGCGCCAGGACCAGCGTGGCGCGCGTGTCGTCCACGGTGATGAACTGGCCCCTGATCAGCGGCCCGCCGTTCAGCTCGAACGTGCGGCGGCTGAAGGCGTGCAGCGCCTCGCGCAGGCCGACGCCGGTGCCGCGCAGGTCGAGCCGTTCCAGCTTGAACGGCTCCGCCGGCGCGCACTCCACCCGCAGGTCGCCCACCTCGCCCGCGATCCGCATGCGCAGGCTGTCGTGGTGCCCCTGCACGATCGTCAGCGCGGCCTCCAGGTCGGCCGGGTCCACGGGGGTGTCGAAGTGGTAGGAGCAGCACAGGTTGAGCGCGGCGGTGTCCGGATAGAGCGACTCGTACACCCACAGGTCCTCCTGCGCCGGGCTGAGCCGCACCGGGCCGGACGGGTCGCGCGGCGGCACGATGTCGGGGACCGCCTCCAGCCGGCCCGCCTCGACCAGGCGGCGCAGCAGCTCCACCCGGCGCTCGGGGCTCAGCGCGGCGAACCGGTCGGCGGTGCTCATGCCATCCTCCCCGCCTCAGCGAGATCGGCCAGCCGGCGCAGGCTCGCCAGGACGTCGTCCCTGCCGAGCCCGAAGTCCACGAAGCAGGCCACCTCGTCGCAGCCCAGCTCGGCCAGGTCCGCCAGGCTCTTGCGGCACGTCTCCGGCGAGCCGATGAGGCTGCCCCAGGACAGGTAGCGCCGGAAGGCGAACTCGGTGAGCGTGCCGAGCTGCTCCTCGCTCAGCGCGGCGGCGCGGGCTCCCTTGTTCGCGGCGGTCTGCGCGACATATGACCTCAGGTACGCCTTCAGCGGCCCGCCCGCCTGCTCCCTGGCCTCCTCGTCGGTGGCGGCCACGTAGGTGTGCGCCATGAGCGTGACCGTGCCCGTGGGCGGGGCGCCGGGCTGCTCGGGGGCGGTGGCGTAGGCGTCGCGGTAGAGGTGGATCCTGGCGGCCAGCTCGTCGCGGGTCTGGCCGATGGTGGCGCCGAGGATGTTCGTCCGCATGCGGCCGGCCGCCTCCCACGTGCTCGGGCTGCCGGAGGTGGTGGTCCACAGCGGCAGGGCGCCCGAGTACGGCCTCGGCTGCGTGGTCACCGCCACCTGCTCGCCGGTGCCGTCGGTGAACTCCGCGGCCTCGCCCGCCCACAGCCGCCGCAGCAACGCGAGGTCGCGGAACGCGCGTTCCCTGCGGTCCTCGTACGCGGCGGGGGCGAGCACGAAGTCCCTGGAGTGCCAGCCCGTCGCCACCGAGACGCCGATCCGGCCGCGTGACAGGTTGTCCACCACCGCCCAGTCCTCGGCGACCCGCAGCGGGTGGTGCAGCGGGAGCACGAGGCTGCCCGCGCGCAGGTGGATGCGCTCGGTGACGGTGGCGAGGGCGGCGCTGAGCAGGGACGGGTTCGGGAAGACCTGGCCCACCTGCTGGAAGTGACGCTCGGGGGTCCAGACGGCCTTGAAGCCGAGCTGGTCGGCGGCCCGGGTGATGGCCAGGATGTCGTCATATTTCGTGGCGTGTCCGGTGGTGCCGGCGTCGTCGGCGCCGAAGAACATCACGCTGAGATCCATGGACGTGCTCCTCACCGGGGGCGGGTGCGCGGGGTTCTGGGCAGGCGGGCGATCCCGGCCCCGCCCGGCCCAGTGGTCGGTGCTGTGGCCTGTGCTGTGGTCGGCCCGGTGGGCGGTGTCGTGGCCTCTGCTGAGGGAGGTGTCGTGGCCTGTGCGGCCAGGTCGGCGGCCAGGGTGGCGACGGTGGGGGAATTGAAGAGGTGGGTGGCGGTGGCGGGCAGGCCCTGAGCGGCCAGGCGGGCCGCGACCCTCACGGCGCTCAGCGAGTTCCCGCCCAGCGCGAAGAAGCCGTCGTCCCTGCCCACGCGCGGCACGCCCAGCACCTCGGCCCAGACGGCGGCGATCCGCCGCTCCAGCTCGGCGTCCGAGGCGCCGGCAGGGGCAGCACTTACAACCGGGGTGGTCCCCACTTGGGGCGCGGTGACGCTGGACGCAGGGGTGGGTTCGGGTAATGGGGGAGTCTCAAGGCGCGTGACCGGGGTGTCGGGGGCGGTCGCCATGACGTCCAGGACCTGGAGCAGGGCGTCGGCCAGCCACTCCATCACCGCCCGGTCGAAGGCGTCCGTGCGGTACTCCAGCGTCACCGCGATCCCGGCCGGCGCCCCGCCGGGCAGGTAGTCGTCGGTCACGTCCACCAGCAGCTCGAACCGGGCCGCGCCCGTCCTGACGACCTCCACCCGCGACTCCACCCCGGGCAGCGACAGCTCGGCCCGCAGGTTGTTCTGCAGGGCCAGCACCACGTCCACGAGCGGGTGCCGGCCCGGGTGGCGGGCCGGGTTCAGCTCGTGCACGACCCGCTCGAACGGCACCTCCTGGTGCGCGAACGCCTCCAGGTCCGCCTCCCGCACCCGCGACACCAGCTCGCCGGCGGTCGGGTCGCCCGACAGGTCGGTACGGAGCACGAGCAGGTTCACGAAGAACCCCACGAGATCGTCCACCGAGCCGCCCGACCGACCAGCGACCGGCGCCCCGACGGCCACGTCGTCGCCCGCGCCCGCCCGGCGCAGCACGACGGCGAGCGCGGCGTGCAGGACCATGAACAGCGTGGCTCCGCGCCGCCGCCCCAGCTCCACGAGCCGCCCGTGCAGCCCGGCATCGACCTGCCGCACCACGGTGTCCGCCGCCGCCCACGCGGGCCGGCCGGGCACGTCCCCCGCTGCGGCAGGCCGGTCGGGTGCGTCTCCCGCCGCGGCGGGCCGGCCGGCGGCGTCCCCTGCCCGGACGGGCCGATCGGCCGCGTCCACCGCCCGCGTGGGCGATGACGGGCGGCGTGGCAGGGGTGGCCGGTCGGGGAGGCCCTTCAGGGTTTTGCGCCAGTACGCTAGCTCCGCCTCGCCGACGGCGTCCACCCGTTCCCGGTGCCGTACGGCGTACTCGGCGTAGCGGACGGGCAGGGCCGGCCAGGCGGCGGGCAGGCCGTCCAGGCGCGCCCGGTAGGCCAGGGACAGGTCGCGCATGAGGGGCGGCAGCGACCATCCGTCGACGGCGATGTGGTGCATGACCAGCAGCAGCGCGTGCTCGTCCGGCCCCGTCGTGAACAGCACCGCGTGGATGGGCAGCTCCGCCCCCAGGTCGAACCGGTGCCGGGCCGCCTGGGCGATCCGCTCGTCCAGCTCGGCGGCCGGCACCTCGGTGACGGTGAACCCCGGGGTGGCGGCGGGCAGCACCCGCTGTGCGGGCTCCCCGTCGTGCACGGTGAAGACCGTCCGCAGCGGCTCGTGCCGGGCCACCACGTCCTCCAGGGCTCCGCGCAGCGCGGGCACGTCCACGGGGCCGTGCAGGCGGACGAGCATGGGCATGTTGTAGGCGACGCCCGCGTCCACCTGGTCGAGGAACCACAACCGGCGCTGCGCCGCCGACAGCGGGGCAGCCGCGGCGGGGGCGGGTGGAGGCGGCTGGGCGGCGGCCCGCGCGATAGGTGCCTGCTGGGCGGATGGCGGGGAGGGGGCGGCGGTTTCGGGGGCGGATGAAGGGGCGATGTGGGTGGCGATGTGGGTGGCGATGGCGGCGACCGTGGGCGTCTCGAAGAGCGTCCGGACGCCCACCTCCGCCCCCAGCTCCCCATGGATGCGGCTGAGCAGCCGGGCCACCATCAGCGAGTCCCCGCCGAGCGCGAAGAAGTCGTCGTGCACCTCCACCCGGGGCACCCGCAGCACCTCGGCGAACAGCCCGCACAGGGCCCGCTCCAGCTCCGAGCGCGGCTCGCCCTGCCCGGAAGAGGGCTCGTCCTGCCCGGAAGAGAAGGACGCGGGCGCGGGGAGGGCGGCGCGGTCGAGCTTGCCGGTGCCGGTCAGCGGCAGCGACTCCAGCTCCACGAACGCCGACGGCACCATGAACTCGGGCAGCACCCCGGCGGCGTGCGCCCGCAGCTCCTCCACCCCGCCGGGACCGCCGGGCCGGGGCACCACGTACGCGACGAGCCGCCGGTCGCCCGGCACGTCCTCCCTGGCGACCACGCACGCCCGCGCCACCCGGGGGTGCCGGGCGAGCACGGCCTCGACCTCGGCCGGCTCGATCCTGAACCCGCGGACCTTCACCTGCTCGTCGGCCCGCCCCACGAACTCCAGCGCCCCGCCGGGCCCCCGCCGCACGAGGTCGCCGGTGCGGTACATGCGCTCCCCCGGCGCCCCGTAGGGGTCGGCGACGAAGCGTTCGGCGGTGAGCGCAGGCCGGCCGAGGTAGCCGAGCGCGAGCCCGTCCCCGGCCGCGTACAGCTCGCCGACCTCGCCGTCGGGGACCGGCCGCAGCCGGGCGTCCAGGACGTGCACGCGCTTGCCGCGCAGCGGGGCGCCGATGGGGACGGGCCCGGAGACGGCCGTCACCGGGTGGGTGGTCAGGAAGATCATGCCTTCGACGGGCCCGTACCCGTTGCGCAGGCGCAGCCCGGGGTGGCGGTCGAGGGCGCGGCGGACGTGCCCGGGCGACAGGGCCTCGCCGCCGACGATCAGGTGGCGCAGCCCGGCCAGCGCGCCGGGGCACTCGTCCACGATCACGTTGAACAGGCTCGCCGACAGGTACATGGCGGTGACCCCGTGCTCGGCGATCAGCCGCGCCAGCACGAGCGGGTCGGGGCGCGGCCCGGGGTAGAGCACGCACGTCCCGCCGGACAGCAGCGGCCCCCACAGCTCCAGCGCGAACGCGTCCCACGAGGTGGGCGAGCACTGCAGCCACACCGCGTCGAACGGCGCGTACTCCTGCCCCGTGACGGTGGCGGTGATCGCCCGGTGCGGCGCGGCGACGCCCTTGGGGCGGCCGGTGGAGCCGGAGGTGAACATCACGCACGCGACCCCGTCGTGCCGGGCCGCCCCGGGCAGGCGTTCCAGGCCGGTGGGGGACAGGACGGCGGCGGCGCCGGCGTCGGCGACCATGCCGCGCAGCCGTTCCTCCGGGAAGGCCGGGTCGAGCACCAGGTAGCCGGCGCCGGCCTTGAGCACGGCCAGCAGCGCGACCACCAGCTCGACGCCGCGCTCCATGCGCACCCCGACCAGCCGGCCGGCGACGTCGCCGAGCCCGGCCGCCCGCTCGCGGGCGCGCGCGTCCAGCTCGGCGTAGGTGAGCCGCTCGGCGCCGCAGATCAGCGCCGTCGTGCCGGGAGTGCGGGCCGCCTGCGCGGCGAAGACCTCATGGACGAGCCCAGGTACGTTGACGTCCACGGTCACGCCCGGGTGAGGCTCGCCGGGCGCAGGTCCGTCCAGTGTGTCTCGATGTGGGCCAGGCACGTGGCGCGCGGGCTCGCCTCCAGCGCCACCCGCCAGCCGGCGGGCACGTCGAGGTGCGCGGGCCAGAGGGAGTGCTGGTTCTCGTCGTTCACGAGCACCAGGTAGGTGCCGTTCTCGTCCTCGAAGGGGTTGGTCGTCATGTCAGCCTCCCGCGGGTTGCTTCTCGAGGTCGGGGGTCAGCACGTCGATGTCGCGTACGGCGCGGCGGGCCAGCCCCCACAGGGCGGCGGCGGCGCCGAGCAGGCCGGCGACGAGCAGCATGGCGGCCATGCCGCTGCCGGGCCCGGTGCCCACCAGGGGCCGCAGCAGGCCCGCCAGGCCGGTGCCGGCCGCGGCCTGGGGCTCGAAGACGTGGTCGGCGAGCGGCCCGGAGAAGGCCATCGCGACTGGGGAGGAGATCTGGGAGACGAACATGACGGCTCCGAACACCCGGCCCTGCCGCTCCTCCGGCACCTTGGTCTGGATGATCGACTGCATGGAGCCGTTCACGATCGGCATGATGAGCGCGCCGACGAGGATGGCCGCGGTCCAGGCGACGACGCCGTGCACCATGGCCATGACGATCTGGGCGCTGACGCACATGCCGACGACGCCGAGCATCATGCCGCGCACCCGGTTCTTCGGCCCGCCCCAGGCCGCGAGCAGCAGGCCGCCGGTGATGCCGCCGACGCCGATGCCGGCGTTCACGCTGGCCAGGACGGACACCTCGCTGCCGGTCCTGGCCAGGATCATGGGCTGCACCACGGCGAACCCGAACACCATCACCAGGTTGACCGTGAAGAACACGAGGATGAGGCCGCGCAGGCTGGGCTGGGCGAACAGGTAGCGCAGCCCCTCCAGGGAGTCGGCGCCGAGCCGCTTGCGGGCGCCCGCCTCGCCGGGCTCGTCGCCGCGCAGGCGCACCAGCCGTACGGTCAGCAGCGCGACGGCGAAGCTGACCAGGTCGATCCAGAGCACCGCGCCGAGCCCGCCGGTCACCACGAGCAGCCCGGCCAGCGCGGGCCCGCCGACGTCGGCCACGCTCTTGGCGGTGGCCAGCAGCCCGTTGGCCCGCTGCAGCTGGTCCTTGCCGACGAGCATCGGCACCGCCGACGACAGGGCGGGGAACTGGAAGGCGGCGGCGGCGCCGAGCAGCGCGACCGTCAGGTAGACCTGCCACAGGTGCAGGTCGCCGAGGAAGTACACGGCCGTCATGGCGGCCACCGCCACGAGCCCGCCCGCGTCGGCGAGCTGCAGCGCGGTGCGCTTGCGGCAGCGGTCCACGATCGCGCCCGCCGTGGGGCTGAGCAGCATCTGGGGGAGCAGCGCGCACAGGGAGAGCGCCACCACCTGCGTGGCCTGGTGGTCGACCGTCCACGCCTGAATGACCAGGGAAAAGCGGAGAACGGAATTTCCGATCAGGGTGACGACCTGGCCGCACCAGACGAGGCCGAATTTCCCCATCCCGGTGAAGCGTCGAAATAAACGTGCATGCAGGGACGACAGCGTTCCGCCCATAAGGCCCCCGGGGTCTTTCCGGTGGTGCAAGGCGTCCCCCCGTGTACGGGCGCCTCCTGGGTACCTTCACACACGTTTTCGAGTGCGGGCAATAAGCCCGTCGTATTCCCGTAATTACTGGCGGTCAAAAATCCAGGTCAAGCCAGCCGGAGTGCTTCCGCCGCGACCGCGGCGCGCAATTCCCGGATGCCGGGGCGGCCCCGTACGGGGTGCACGGCGTTCGTCAGCAGCACCACCGTCAGGCGGCGGGCCGGGTCGATGACCAGGGAGGTTCCGGTGAAGCCCGAGTGGCCGTACGCGCCGTCCAGCGGGCCGGTGATGCCGGGGTCGCCGATGCGCACGCCCAGCCCGTGCCGGAAGGGGGCGTCGCGGACGCCCTGGTCGCGGGTCATCTCGGCGACGCTTCCCGGGCTCAGCACGGGGCCGCCGCCTTGCTGCAGCGTCTCGCCGAAGGCCAGCAGGTCCGCGGCGGGCGCGAACACGCCGGCGTGCCCCGCCACGCCGCCCAGCGCGTACGCGGTCTCGTCGTGCACCACGCCGCGCACGCAGCCCGGCCCCGGGCGCCCGGCCTTGCACTCGGTGGCGGCGATCCCGTCGGGGCGGTCGGGCCGGTAGCCGGTGCCGGTCAGCCCGAGCACGCCGGTGATCCGGGCGCGGACCAGCGCGTCCAGCGGCGCGCCGCCGGCCAGCTCGGCCAGCCGGCCCGCCATCACCATGCCGACGTCGCTGTAGAGGTACGGCCCGCCGACCGGGTGGAGGATCGGCGTGCGCACCATGGCGGCCATCCGCGCCCCCGCGTCCGCGCCGGGCAGCTCCCGGTCGATGCGGCGGGTCGGGGGCAGGCCGGCCGTGTGGGTGAGCAGGCGGCGCGGCGTGATCCGCGGGTCGGCCTCGGGGAGCAGGGCGGTCGCCGGCTCGTCGAGGCCCAGGCGGCCCTCCTCGGCCAGCGAGAGGAGCACGACCGTGGTGAAGAGCTTGCTGATCGAGGCCAGGTCGAAGATCGAGGCGAGGCTCGCGGGGGGCCGCTCCGTCGCCAGGCTCCCGCCGGCGTCGGCGTACCGGACGAGCTCCCCGGTGGCGGCCGAGGCCGCCACGGAGCCGTCCACGGCGATCATCGCGACCGCGGCCGCGCACACCCGCGGCACCGCGTCCGCGAGGATCGCCTCCAGCCGGTCGCTCATCGGCCCTCACCGCGCCCGCCGCGCCCGCCGCTTCCCGCCGATCGCTCATCCCCGTCCCTCGGAGTGCTCAGCCGCTGAGCGCGTCGCTGAGGCGTTCGCCGTGCGACTCCAGGAGCGCGCGGGCGCCGTCGGCGTCGAGGCCGTGCTGGATCATCAGCACCGCGACCTTCGCCTGCCCCCCGGCCGCGTCCAGCGCCGCGCCCGCCGTCTCCCGGTCCGCGCCGGTGATGTCGGCGACCATGCGCATGGCCCGCCCGGCGAGCTTGCTGTTCATGGCCGACATCTCGATCATCTTGTTCCCGTACGTGCGGCCCAGCTTGACCATCGAGATCGTGGAGATCATGTTCAGGACGAGCTTCTGCGCGGTGCCGGCCTTCAGCCGGGTGGAGCCGGTCACCACCTCGGGCCCGACGACGACCTCGATGCCGTGGTCGGCGGCGGCCGAGAGCGGCGCGTCGTCATTGCAGGACAGGCCGACGGTGAGCGCGCCGCGGCTCCTGGCCTCCGCCAGCGCGCCCAGCACGAAAGGGGCCCGCCCGCTGGCGGACACGCCCACCACCGAGTCGAGCGGTCCCACCTCCAGGTCCCCGATCGCGGCGGCGCCGGCTTCGGCGTCGTCCTCGGCGCCCTCGACGGAGCGGGTCAGCGCGTCGGGGCCGCCCGCGATGATGCCCTGCACCAGCGACGGGTCGGTGCCGAACGTGGGCGGGCACTCGCTGGCGTCGAGCACGGCGAGCCGTCCGGAGGTGCCGGCGCCCACGTAGACGAGCCGGCCGCCTTGGCCCATCCTCTCGGCGATCGCGTCGATGGCGGCCGAGATCGCCGGGATGGCCACCGCGACGGCGGCGGGCACGGCGGCGTCGGCCTGGTTCATCAGGCGGGCGATCCGCTCGGTCGGCAGCCGGTCGATCTGGCTGTAGCGGGGGTCGCTCTGCTCGGTGGACAGCTCGGGCAGCGGATCAATCATGTCGCTAATTTCCACCCTCTACTTCTCTCTTGTAAATATCTTTCAGACAATGGGTTGCATGCCGCACGTACGAACCGGAGCAGAACGCCTGGCCGCCGACCCCTCCCTCGCGGGAGGCGGCCGGCTCGGGCTGATCACCAACCCCACCGGAGTCCTGCCCGATCTCACCCCCACGGCCGACGCCCTGCCGGCCGCCGGGGTGAAGCTGACCGCGTTGTTCGGCCCCGAGCACGGCCTGCGCGGCACCGCGCAGGCGGACGGGGCCGAGGGTGACACCGTGGACGAGCGGACCGGGCTGCCGGTGTTCGACACGTACCGGCTGTCGGGGCGGGAGCTGGACCGGGTGGTGGCCGCCGCCGGCGTGGACACGCTGGTCTTCGACATCGCCGACGTCGGCGCCCGCTTCTACACCTACGTCTGGACGATGTACGACCTGATGGAGTCGGCCGCCCGGCTCGGCCTGCGCTTCGTCGTCCTGGACCGGCCGAACCCCCTCGGCGGGACCGTCGAGGAGGGCCCGCCGCTCGACCCGGCGTACGCGAGCTTCGTGGGCCGCTTCCCGCTGCCCCTGCGGCACGGCAGGACGGCAGGGGAGCTGGCCGGGCTGTTCGGGCTCGACGTGGACCTGACGGTCGTCACCATGGAGGGCTGGCGGCGCGACATGACGTTCGCCGAGACGGGGCTGCCCTGGGTGATGCCGTCGGTCAACATGCCGACGCCCGACACCGCGCTCGTCTACCCGGGCACCGGCCTCATCGAGGGCACGAACTTCTCCGAGGGGCGCGGCACCACCCGGCCGTTCGAGCTGGTCGGGGCGCCGTACGCGGACGCGCGGTTCGCGCCCGCGCTGGCCGCGCTGGGCCTGCCCGGGGTGCGGTTCAGGGAGGTGTGGTTCACGCCGACGTTCCACAAGCACGCCGGCACCCCCGTGCGCGGGGTGCAGCTCCACGTGCACGACCGGGAGGCGTTCAGGCCGGTGCTCACGGGCCTGGCCCTCCTGCACGTGGCCCGCACCCTCTACCCGGACGACCTGCGCTGGCAGGGCCCGGACCTGTTCCTGGACCGCCTGTGGGGGTCCGGCACCCTGTCGCGGTGCCTGGAGGAGGGGGCCGACCCGCGCGAGCTGTGCCCGCCGCCGGGCCGCCCCGAAGGATCGCTGCTCTACCGCTGAGACCATCACGCCAGGTCGCGCCGGTAGAGCCAGAAGACGCGCTCCGCTCGCGCGCCCACCGCGCGCGAGTAGAACCGCAACGGCCCCACCCACCCGATCTGGGCGCTGTCCTGCCCCGCCGCCCGCTGCTCCGCCAGGCACCGGCGCAGCAGCACCCGGCCCAGGCCGAGCCCGCGCGCGGCGGGGGCGGTGCCCATCGGGCCGAACCAGGCAGGGCGCGCGCCCCAGGCGGCGAAGCCCAGGATCTCGCCGTCGCGCTCGGCGTAGTGCAGCCCGGACGCGGTGACCGCCTCCCAGGCCCACCGCTCGTTCCAGTGCTCCTCGACGAACGCGGCCACCCGCGCGCGGTCCTCCCCGGCCGCGCGCACGGTGACGCCCGCCCGCTCCAGGCGCGCCGCCTCGTCCTCGGTGGACAGGTCCACGCCCAGGTCGGCGGTCATGTTCCAGGCCACGTGGTAGCGCTCGTAGCCGAGGCTCTCGGCCAGGCAGGCGGCGGCGGTGTAGCGCACGTCGATGCCGGGCCAGGCGTAGCACGGCGGGTTCCCGGCGAAGCGGGCCTGGCGCGCCCCCTGCTCCCGCAGCCAGTCCTCGGCCGCGCGCACGAGCGCCGTCCCGCGCCCCTCGCCTCTGGCCTCCGGACGTACGGCGAGCAGGTCGAGGTGCCCGACGGCCGGATCCTTGTCCGACATCGAGGCCAGCACCACGCCGCCGTCCACGGCCAGCGCCGTCCACCGCCTGCCCTCCGGAGGGTGCGACAGGTGCCGGACCAGGGCGGCCGCCTCTCCGGTGTCCAGGGTCAGCGCGGCCTCGGCGATCGCGGCCGCCTCGGCGAGCCGCGCCGGCTCGACAGAGAACATCACACCTCGCTCATCGGGCGGGCGATCACGCTGCGCCGCTCGGGGTAGAAGCACGCGTGCTCCTGCGGCACACCCTCGGTGACCTGCAGCAGCGGCCGTTCATCCGTGCACCGCTCCTGCCGGAACGGGCAGCGCGGGGCGAACAGGCAGCCGTCCTCCGACCGGCTGTCGTCCAGCGACTCCAGCGGCACCACCGGCTGCTCGCCGGGCAGCTCCAGGCCGTGCAGCACCGGGATCGCCGACAGCAGCGACTGCGTGTACGGGTGCACCGGGTCGGCGATGATCGTGTCCACGGGGCCGCGCTCGACGACCTGGCCGCGGTAGATCACGTACAGCTCGCCGTCGTCGCCGATGTAGCGGGCCGTGGCCACGTCGTGGGTGATGAACAGCACGCGCACGCCCAGCCGCTCGCGCAGGTCCTTCAGCAGCGCCAGGATGCCCAGCCGGAGCGAGACGTCGATCATCGAGACGGCCTCGTCGGCGACCAGCATCTCGGGGTCCACGGTCAGCGCGCGGGCGATGACGACCCGCTGCCGCATGCCGCCGGAGAGCTGGTGCGGGTAGCGCGACAGCACCGTGCCCGGGTCGAGGCCGACCAGCGTCAGCACCTCGGCCGCCCGCTCCTCGATCCACGACTTCGGCCGGCCGGTCTGCCTGGCGCGCAGGCTCAGCGGGGCGTGCAGCGTCTGGTGGATGGTCCTGGTCGGGTTCAGGGCCGAATACGGGTCCTGGTGGATCATCTGGATCTTGCGGAAGTGCGGCTGGCGCTGCTTGGGCTTGAGCGCCGACATGGACACGCCGTCGATCGCGATCTCACCCTCGTCGTACGACTCCAGCCCCGCGATGATCCGCCCCAGCGTCGTCTTCCCGCAGCCGGACTCCCCGATGAACGAGGCCGCGCCGCCCTTGGGGATGGCGAAGTCCACGCCCCGCAGCGCCCGCACCTCGCGGGCACCGAGCAGCTTGCCGCGCTGCTTGAAGGTCTTGACGACCCCGGTTCCGGTGATCATGCGTGCTCCTTCACGGTCACGGTCACGGCGTGGCAGGCCACGGTGCGCGGGCCGTCGGCCACCGCCTGCGGGTCCACGGTGTCGCACACGTCCATGCGCAGCGCGCAGCGCTCCCTGAACACGCAGCCCTCCTTGGGCACCGTGGCCAGCGTCGGCGGCCGGCCGGGCAGCGCCTGGGCCTCGTCGATGTCGCCGACGAGCCGGGGGATGGCCCGGATGAGGCCCTTCGTGTAGGGATGCCGGGGCGCGCCGAGCACTTCCCGGGTGGGGCCCTGCTCGACCAGGCGGCCGCCGTACATGACGGCCAGCCGGTCGGCGACCTCGGCCACCACGCCGATGTCGTGCGTGATGACGAGCGTCGTCAGGCCGCGCTCGGCGTGCACCTCGCGGACGATCTTCAGGATGTTCGCCTGGGTGATCATGTCGAGCGCGGTCGTGGGCTCGTCCAGCACGACCAGGTGGGCGTTGAGCACGAGGGCCAGCATGATGCCGACGCGCTGGCGCATGCCGCCGGACAGCTCGTGCTGGTGCGAGTCCAGCACGCGGGCGCCGTCGAGGCCCATCCTGCCCAGCAGGTCCTTGGCCTCGCGGACCAGGCCGCGCAGGTCCTCCACGCCGTGCGAGCGGCCCAGGTCGAGCAGCTGCTTGCCGACCGTCTTGAGCGGGTTGAGCGAGTTCTGCGCGGCTTGGAAGACGTAGCCGATATGCCGGCCGCGCGCCTTGCGGAGCTGCTCGCCCGCCAGCCCCACCACGTCACCCAGCCCGTCGATCTCGACGCGGCCCGCCGCGATCCTGCCGGGCGGCTGGACGGCGTTGAGCAGCGACAACGCCAGCGTCGACTTGCCGGACCCGGACTCGCCCACGATGCCGGTGATCGAGCCCGGCTCCAGCGTCAGGTCGATGCCGCGGACGGCGGGCAGCTCACCCGCGGGGGTCTTGTAGACGACCGTCAGGCCGTCGATGCGCACTCCCGGCGCTTGCTGAACCACGTGCCTACTCCTCGCGCAGCCGGGGGTTGAAGATCTCGTCCATGGCGTCCACCACGAGCACGATGGCCAGCGTCAGCAGCAGGATCGCCAGCAGCGGCCCCAGCAGGTAGCCGAGCGCGGTCGGCGTGACCATGGCGCCGGCCTGGAAGACGGCCAGGTTGAGCATGACGCCCCAGTTGTCCGACTCGTACGGCAGCACGCCCAGGAAGAACAACCCCACCTGCGAGTAGACGGCCCCGGTGACCGAGATCAGCATGTTCATCGCGATGTACGGCGCCATGCTCGGCAGCAGCTCCCTGCCGATGATGTGCGACGTGGACAGCCCCAGCCCGCGCGCCGCCTCGATGAAGCCCCGCTCGCGCAGCGACAGCGTCTGCGAGCGCACCGCCCGCGCCACGCCGCCCCACCCGAGCAGCCCCAGCACCAGGCCCATCTGCAGCGGGCTGCCGAACTGCCACACCGTCGCCAGCACCAGCAGCAGCGGCAGGCCGGGGATGGTGAGCTTCATGTCGGTCAGCCGCATGAGGACGGTGTCCCAGCGGCCCCGCTTGAACCCGGAGAACAGGCCGATCGCGGTGCCCGCGACGACCGTGATGAGCGCGGTGACCGCGGCGGTCAGCAGCACGTACCGGGAGCCCTTGACGACCAGCGCGAGCACGTCGCGGCCCTGCGGGTCGGTGCCGAACCAGTGCTCCCAGCTCGGCGGCTGCGTGATCGAGGAGGTGTCGCCCGGCAGGTGCTCCGGCAGGAGCATCGGCCCCACCACGGCCATCAGGATGAAACCGGCGAGGATGACCACCCCGGCCATCCGGCTCGGCTTGCGCTTCATGACCCGCCACACGCCGCGCCAGAAGTTGCGCCGCATGGTCGAGGCGGCCGACGCCGTCTCGGGGACGAGTGTGGCGCTCACGACGCCTCCTCTCCGCTGCGGACCCGTGGGTCGATCACGGTGTAGAACAGGTCGGCCACGATGTTGGCGAGGATGGTCGCGACCGTGATCAGCAGGAACGCCCCGCTCATCAGCGCGTAGTCACGATCCTGGACGCTGCCGATCAGCAGCCAGCCGAGCCCCGGATAGTTGAAGATCTTCTCGATGAAGACCGCGCCGCCGAGCAGCAGGCCCAGCGACAGGGCCAGCAGCGTGAACAGCGGCAGGATCGCGTTGCGCGTGATGTAGCGGAAGACGATCGAGCGCTTCATGCCGCGCAGCTCCGAGGCCAGGATGAAGTCGTCGCCGAGCACGGTCACCACGCTCGACTTCATCGCCAGGATCCAGCCGCCGTACGCCGACAGCGCGTACGTCACGACCGGCAGCACGGCGTGCTCGGCCATCGAGCCGATGTAGCCGGCGTTGAAGCCCGGCTCGTACAGGATGTCCACCGTTCCCTCGGCGGGCAGGATCGGGATCAGCGTCGCGAAGATCACCACGAGCAGCATCGCGAGCACGTACTGCGGGATGCCGTGCAGCAGCGAGCCGGAGATCGCCAGCGCGTCGCCCAGCTTGCCGGTGCGCTTGATGGCCGCGAACACGCCGAGGATGATCCCGACGAGGAAGCTCAGCAGCGTGCCCAGCAGCACCGGTAGAACGGTCCACTTGGCCGCCTCGGTCAGCACGTCCAGCACCGGCGTGCCCGGCCTGCTGACGGAGACGCCGAGGTCGAGCCGGAACAGGCCGCCGAGGTACTCGGTGTACTGCTGCCAGAGCGTGCCGTCGGGCTGGAAGCCGTACAGCACCTTCACGGCCTGGCTGGCTGCCTGCGGGGCCATGCCGCCTTCGATGAGCTTCTCGTACCGGGCGGCCATGGGGTCGCCCGGGATGTTGTTGACGATGAAGAAGGTGATCGTCGCCACTACGAGGATCATGACGACACCGCGGGCCAGGTGGCCCGCGAGTCGCCGTGCGATGAGCGTCATAGGCTACTGCTTCGCCTTGATCAGACCTTGCTGGATCCACACGCCCGCCATCAGGACGTTGCCGCCGCCGCGCAGCAGCTCGTCGTCCTTCGGCCAGCCCGTGAAGCGGTTGTTGTTGACGAACTGGGTGTTGACGTAGTCCCAGAGCTGGATGACCGGCAGGTCCTGGTTGGCGGCCTTGGCGAGCTGGGCCATGATCGGCTTGGCCTCCGCGTCGCCGACCGAGTTGAGCTTGGCGGTCAGCTCACCGGGGTTGATCTTCGCGCCGTCGACCTCGATCTCCTCGGGGCCGCCCATCCAGTTGCCGTTCTTGCCGGGCGCCGCGTGGGTCACCTTGTTGCCGATGTTCGTCCAGCCGTTGGAGGCGCCGTAGAGGCGCTGGTAGATGTCGTACGGCGCCGGGCCGAGCGCCATCAGCCAGAAGCCGACGTCGTACTTGCCGGCGTTCAGCTCCGACAGGTAGAGCGGGTAGTCGGCGGTCGTGACGACCTCCGCGTCCACGCCCGCCTTGGTGAGCTGGGTCTTGATGTTCTCCTGCGCCGACAGCCAGTCGGAGAAGCCGGCCGGCGCGTGCATGGACACCTTCCAGGCCGAGCCGTCGGCCAGCGTCCACTTGCCGTCCTTCTTGGTCAGGCCGGCCTGCTCGAACTCCTTCTCGGCCTTGGCCACGTCCGGCTTGTACGGCTCGAGCTGCGGCAGCGTCTCCGGGATCCACGCCTGCGCGGCCTTCTGGTGGATGCCGCTGGTCGTGACGGCCGGCGTGCCACCCTCGGGCGAGGCGACCTTCGTGACCTCGTCGCGGTTGATGAGGTAGGCCAGGCCGCGGCGCACGTGCACGTTGTCGTACGGCTTCTTGGACTGGTTGAAGGCCATGCTCACGGCGACCGGCGAGTAGCCCTTGATGATCTCGTTGCCCGGGGCCTGCTTGATCCGGTTCATCACGTCGGTCGGGGTGGCGGTGAAGCCCGCCTGGTCGAGCTTGCCCTGCGTGAGGTAGTTCCAGATCTGCTCGTTGCCGGTGTAGTTGAGGAACTTCACCTGCGCGGGCGCGACGTTCGCGGCGTTGTAGAAGTTCGGGTTCTTGACCAGCAGCGCCTCGGACGGGTTGACCCGCTCCAGCACGAACGGGCCGGCGGAGACGTCCTTCGGCGGCGCGAAGGCGATGACCTTCTCACCGAGGGCGGTGATCTCCTCGCGCGCCTTCTCGGCGTCCGCGCCGTCTCCCCTGGCGGCCTTCAGCTTGTCCCAGAAGTCGGCCGGCAGCACGCTGCTCCACACGTGCGCGGGCAGGACGTTGGTGTCGAGCACGCCACGGGCGAACTTCGGGCTCGGGTTGGCCATGTCCTGGGTGATCTTCAGGGTCTGCGGGTCGACGACCGTCACGTCGGCCGCCGCGCCCGCCGCGCCCGGCGTGATCGAGAAGGCGGTGCTGCCCTGCGTGTAGGCGATGCCGATGGACATCTTGACGTCCTCGGCGGTGACCGGCTTGCCGTCGGACCACTTGGCGTTCGGCTGCAGCTTCAGCGTGATGGAGGAGTTGTCGGGCGCGATCTCCCAGCTCGCCGCGATGCCGGGCAGGGCCTGGTTCGGGTCGGTCAGGTGGTTCTTGACCCAGCCGATCCGCATCGCGTTGAAGCCCACGAAGGCGTTGCCCTTGGGGTTGTACGGGTTGGCCGGCGCCGTCGCCTCAAGACCCGTGCGGGTCACGTCGATCGTGGTGAAGAGCCCGCCGCCACCACCGCCCGAGCCGCCGGACTTGTTGGTGGTGCCACCACTGCACGCCGCAGTCGCGGTGGCAAGGCCCAGCAACGCCACTACCGCTGCCAGTCGCTTCATTTGCCGCTCCGGGGGATGTCTCTAGGGATTGACCGGACATTACGATCGGGCCCGATCGGCGTCAATAATCTCCAGAGGTTGTGAGGCTAATGTAACTTTCCTTCATGAGTGTATGGACTGGTGCTTATCTCCATCAAGTGCCTGTTCAGGCCATGACCAGGACCGCGGCCCCGTTCACCCGATCGGCCGCCAGGTCGCCCAGCGCCCGGTCCGCCTCCTCGAACGCGTACGGCACCGCCATCACGTGCGGCGGATGCGCCAGCGCCAGCTCCAGGTACGCCCGCCCGTCGGCCCTGGTGTTGGCGGTCACGCTGCGCAGCGTGCGCTCCTGGAACAGGTGCCGCTCGTAGTTCAGCACCGGCACGTCCGTCAGGTGGATCCCCGCGACCGCCAGCGTCCCGCCGCGGTCGAGTGCCTCCAGCGCCGGCGGCACCAGCTCGCCCACCGGCGCGAACAGGATCGCCGCGTCCAGCGGCTCCGGCGGGGGACCGCCGGTGGCCGAGGCGGCGCCCAGCTCCAGCGCCAGCTCCCGCGACGCGGCCGACCTGCTCACCGCGTGCACCACCGCGCCCTGCGCGATCGCCGCCTGCGCCGTCAGGTGCGCCGACGCCCCGAACCCGTAGATGCCCAGGCGCCCGCCCGGCGGCAGGTCGCACCGGGCCAGCGCCCGGTAGCCGATGATCCCGGCGCACAGCAGCGGCGCCAGCTCCACCGCCGGGCGGTCGCCGGGCAGCGGATAGACGTAGTCCGCGGGCGCGGCGACGTACTCGGCGTAGCCGCCGTCCGCGTCCCACCCCGTGTAGGTCGAGCGCGGGCACAGGTTCTCCATACCCCGCCGGCAGTAGCGGCACGTGCCGCAGGTGGAGCGCAGCCACGCCACCCCCACCCGCTCGCCCGTGCCCTCCACCCGGCCCACCACCTGGTGGCCGGGCGAGGTGCGCGGGCGGCGCGGCGCCAGATCGCCCTCCGCCAGATGCAGGTCCGTCCGGCACACGCCGCACGCCTCCACCCGCACCAGCACCTCGCCGGGCCCCGGCGCCGGCACCTCCCGCTCGACCAGCTCCAGAGGCCCCGACGCCATCGGGCCCGGCCGCCCGACCACCCAGGCGCGCACGTCAGGCCGACAGCCGCGCGTACGCGAGCTGCGCGTAGAGCGCCGCCCCGTCGGGCAGCACCGCGTCGTCGAACACCGCCTCGGGGGAGTGGTTGTACGGCGCCGTCGCCGGATCCCGGTCCGGCGGGCACGCCCCCAGGAACACGAACGCGCCCGGCACGTTCTCCAGCACGTACGAGAAGTCCTCCGACCCCATCACCGGCTGCGGCGAGACGAAGTAGCGCCCCGGCCCGAACAGCTCGTCGGCCGTCCGCCCCACGAACCCCGCCTCGCCCCCGTCGTTCACCGTCACCGGGTAGCCGTCGTTGAACGACGCCTCCACCTCCAGCCCGTGCGCCGCCGCGATCCCCCGCACGACCTCCACCAGCCGCCGCTTGACCAGCACCCGGTTGTCCCTGCTGAACGTGCGCACCGTCGCCTCGAACCGGGCGTCGTCCGGGATCACGTTGTCGGCCGAGCCGCCGTGGAAGCTGCCCACCGTCACCACGACCGGGTCGAACACGTCGAACGTCCTGGTCACCATCGTCTGCAGCGCCGTCACCATCTCGCAGCCCGCCTGGATCGGGTCGAGGGAGCGGTGCGGGCTCGACCCGTGCCCGCCGCGCCCCTTCACCGTCACGCAGAACGTGTCGGCCGCCGCCATGATCGGCCCCGGCCGCGACGCGAACAGCCCCGGCGGCAGCATCGCCGACACCACGTGCATGCCGTACGCCGCCACCGGCCGCGCGCCCGCCGCGTCCAGCACGCCCTCCTCGATCATGTACCGGGCGCCGTGATGCCCCTCCTCGCCCGGCTGGAACATGAAGATCACATCGCCGGCCAGCTCCTCGCGCCGCCCGCTCAGCAGGTGCGCCGCCCCCGCCAGCATCGCCGTGTGCAGGTCGTGGCCGCAGGCGTGCATCTGGCCGGGCAACTGGGAGACGTAGGGCAGATCGTTCTTCTCGGTCACGGGCAGCGCGTCCATGTCGCCGCGCAGCAGCACCGCGGGGCCCGGCCGCCCGCCCCGCAGCACCGCGGTGACCGAGCTCAGCTTCGTGCCCGTCCTGATCTCCAGCGGCAGCCCCTCCAGCGCCGCCAGCACCTTCTCCTGGGTGCGCGGCAGGTGGAGCCCCAGCTCCGGGGTCGTGTGCAGCGAGTGCCTGAGCCGGACCAGCTCGTCCCGCAGGTCCTGGGCGGATTCAGAGAACGACATGAAGAACATTGTTCATGTGCCGGGCGGGAAGTCGATAAGGCGCGCTCGGTACGATGGGCCACGTGACTCAGCGTAAGCGGATCGACTCCTGGTTGTCCGACATGGACGGCGTCCTCGTCCACGAGGGACGACCGGTCCCAGGTGCGGACGAATTCATCAAGCGGCTCAGCGAATCCGGCAAGAAGTTCCGGGTGCTGACCAACAACTCGATCTACACCCAGCGCGATCTGTCGGTACGCCTGGCGGGCGCGGGCCTCGACGTGCCCGCCGAGTCCATCTGGACCTCCGCCCTGGCCACCGCCCAGTTCCTCGACGACCAGCGCTCCGGCGGCTCGGCGTACGTGATCGGCGAGGCCGGGCTCACCACGGCGCTGCACGAGGTCGGCTACGTGCTGACCGACCTCGACCCCGACTACGTGGTGCTCGGCGAGACCCGCACCTACAGCTTCACCCAGATCACCCGCGCCATCCGGCTCATCGAGGGCGGCGCCCGCTTCATCGCCACCAACCCCGACCCGATCGGCCCCTCCACCGAGGGCTCCCTGCCCGCGTGCGGCGCCGTCGCGGCCATGATCACCAAGGCGACGGGCGTGGAGCCGTACTTCGTCGGCAAGCCCAACCCGCGCATGATGCGCAGCGCGCTCAACGAGATCGAGGCCCACAGCGAGACCACGGCCATGATCGGCGACCGGATGGACACCGACATCGTCTCGGGCATGGAGGCCGGGCTGTTCACGATCCTCGTGCTCACGGGGGTCACCCAGCGCCACGAGATCGACCGGTTCCCCTACCGGCCCTCGCTCGTCGTGGACTCGGTGGCGGACCTGATCGACCTCATCTGACCGCCCATACCTGACGCTCGCTGACAGGTACGCATGACAGGCTCGGCCCCATGACCCGCGTCTACCTGGAGACAGGCCCGAAAAAGGTGTTCGCCTGCGCCCTCGACTGGCCCGGCTGGTGCCGCGTCGACAAGGGCGAGGAGGCGGCGCTCGACCGGCTCATGGACTACGCGCCCCGCTACCGCGTCATCGCGGAGCGGGCCGGCCTGGCGTTCGAGCCCGGCGACCCCCGGGTGGTGGGGCAGGTGCGGGGCACCTCGATGACCGACTTCGGCGTCCCCTACGAGGTGCCGGACCTCGACCTGGAGCCGTTGCCCGCCGCCGAAGCCGAGCGGTCGGTGGCGCTGGTGCGGGCCGCCTGGGAGCTGTTCGACGAGGTCGCCGCCGTCTCGCCCGAGGAGCTGAGCAAGGGCCCGCGCGGCGGCGGCCGCGACCGGACGAAGATCGTCGACCACGTGGAGAGCGCCGAGCGCGCCTTCGCCAGGAAGGTCGGCGTGCGGCACAAGCCGTACAAGTCGGTCGCGGACCGGGACGCGATGCGGGCGGAGCTGGCGCAGGTCCTGTCGCGCCCGTGGCAGCCGCCGGCGGCGACCGGCTGGCCGCCCCGCTACGCGCTGCGCCGCATCGCCTGGCACGTCATCGACCACCTGTGGGAGATCGAGGACCGCCGGTGACGACGGGTGGAGATACCTCCACCCGCTTGTAACCTCTGCCGCCGGCCGGGTGGAAAGAACCACACCCGGCCCTCCTCCCGCACGCCTCGCCTCACGACGGCCTGCGATCATGGGTTGACGGGAGGTCGTACGGCGGGAAAAGGCAGGAGTGCGTGGACATACGGGCGGAGATCCTCGATCTGAAACTGCGCGTCGAGGATCTCGAGACCGCCGCTGAGCGGGTCAAGGAGTCACAGGAGCAGGAGGCGCTCCTGCGCGAGGTCATCGACCGGACCAAGAGGGCGCAGGCCGAGATGAGCGCGCTCAGAGCCGACCTCGCCGAGGTCAGGAAGCTGCTCGGCGGCGGCGGGCCGGGCGCGGAGGGCGACGTGCGCACCGAGATCGCCGTCGAGTTCGAGGTCATCCGGTCGAAGGTCGAGCACGAGTTCAACTTCCTGCGCTCCGAGGTCATGGACCTGGCGATCAAGGTCGACCGGCTGACCCCCGACGAGTGACGGACTCTCAGAGGGAGAGCGCGGGGTCCATCGTCTCGGCCGGGCAGACGCTCAGAGCGAGAGTGCGGGCTCCATCATCTCGGCCGGGCAGAGTTGCCTGATCACGTTGCGCACCTGCGTGCGCAGGCCGGGAGCGGCCAGCCGGCCCGCCTCGTCGAAGTGCGGCCACGTCGGCGAGATCACCAGCTCGGCCCCCATCACGACCGCGCCGGCGCCCAGGAGCTGCTTGTACAGCTCCGCCTGCGCCCACATGGCCCCGCAGGCCCGCGCGCTCGCGCTCATCACCGCCACGTGCTTGCCCGACAGGCCCTCGCGCGCCGCCATCCAGTCCAGCGCGTGCGTCAGCTCCACCGGCAGCAGGCTGTGCTCGGGCGCGGTCAGCAGGACGGCGTCACCGCCCGCGACCAGCGTGACGAGGTCCCTCGCCGCGGCCGGCACGGGCCCCGGTCGGTAGGCCGGGATCTCGCCCAGTCCGCGCCACACCTCGAAGCCGACGCCAGGCGGCAGCTCGCCGCCCGCCGCGTCCAGCAATCTGGTGATGAATGACCCCGCGTGGAGGCTGGCGGCGATCCCGATGATTTTCACCCTCTGCTCCCCAGGGGTTCCGGTGTTACCGAGAACCTGCCCGATGTGCCGGATGTCCAAGACCATCTGCTGGTCAAGAGGGGCACAGACATTCCCGTCCGTACGGGATGCCGGGCACGCCGAAGGGGGCACCGGCGCTTGGGGGCTTGCTGCGGCGCCGGGTGCCGGGACGTGCGGAGGGATGGTGCGGAGGGGTGGTGCGGCCCTGCTGGCGGGCCATCCTTTCGCGGGCGGGCCTTGCTGGCGGGGCCTCCTTTCGCGGCGGCCCTACTGGCGGGCGGCGGCGCGGGCGCGGCGCTCCTCGCGGCGCTCCACGAACCGGGCGGCCGTGGCGTCCGCCTTCGCCAGGAACGCCGACAGCTCCTCGCGCGCCTTCTCACCCTCGGCGTCGAGCCCGGTCTTGTCGAACACCGACCACTGGCGCAGCACCGGCATGAGCACGTCGTCGAGGTGCAGGCGCAGGTCGTAGATGCCCTCGTTCGCGATGATCATGGCCTTGCGGGCGAAGCCGTCCATGCCCTGGCCGGGCATCTGGAAGGTGGTCACCACGTCGGTCACGGCGCGCATGGTCTGGTTCGGGTCGAGCTCGAAGGCCGCCTTGAGCAGGTTGCGGTAGAAGAGCATGTGCAGGTTCTCGTCGGCGGCGATCCTGGCCAGCAGCCGCTCGCAGCCCTCCTCGCCGGACGCCCGGCCGGTGTTGCGGTGCGCGATGCGGGTGGCGAGCTCCTGGAAGGAGACGTACGCGAGCTGCTGCAGCATCGTGTTGTACTCCGTCATGAAGCCGCTCTCCATGTGCGCCATGCGGGCCCGCTCCAGCGCCACCGGGTCCACGGCGCGGGTGACGGTGAGGTAGTCGCGCAGGGCGGTGCCGTGGCGGTCCTCCTCGGCGGTCCAGCGGTGCACCCACGTGCCCCAGGCGCCGTCGCGGCCGAACGTCGTGGCGATCTCGTGGTGGTAGCTGGGCAGGTTGTCCTCGGTGAGGAGGTTGACGATGAGCGATACGCGGGCCGCCTCCGGGATCTTGGAGTGGCCCTCCTCCCAGGCCTCGCCCCCGTAGATGCCGTCGAAGTTGCGGCCTTCGCTCCACGGGATGTACTCGTGCGGGAACCACTCCTTCGCCACCTTCTCGTGGCGGTTGAGCTCGACCTCCACGACCGGCTCGAGGGCGTGGAGGAGCTCCGTCTGAGTCATCGCCATAAAAGATCTTCTCCTTCAGGTTACGGTACCGTAGGTTAGGCTACCGGAAGGACATAACGGTCAAATAAGGTGTATGTATGCGACCTAGTGTCCGTGGTGTCCTGCTCGACCACGACGAGCGCCTGGTTCTCTTCCGGCGCACGGTCCCGGGCCGCGCCCGCTACTGGTCCGTGCCCGGCGGCCACGTCGAGCCGGAGGACGGCTCCCTGGAGGACACGCTCCGCCGCGAGCTGCTGGAAGAGCTCGGCGCGACCGTCTCCGACGTGACCTTCCTCGTCAGCGTCTCCTACCCGTGGCAGGGCGAGGTCAAGACCCAGCACGTGTTCGGTTGCCGGCTGGTGTCCATGGACCCGGAGCTGCGGCACGGCCCCGAGTTCGAGGATCCGTCCCGGGGTCTGTACGAGGTGGAGCGCGTCCCGCTGCGGCGCTCGGAGATCTTCTCCCGCAACCTCATCCCGCAGGCGGTGGCCGGCTACCTCTCGGCCAGCATCACCGCCCTGCCCCGCCTCATCGGCTGACTTCGCTCACCCTTCGGGCGGGGCCGCGGCGAGCGGCCTTCGGGCCGGCTGCGGCGAGCCGCCTTCGGCGAGCGGCCTTCGGGCCGGCTGTGGCGAGCCGCCTTCGGCGAGCAGGCCGAAGAGCGATTCGAGCCGTTCGGCGAGCTTCTCCGGCTCCGCCTCGGCCAGCGCCGTCGTGCCGAGGACGCGGCGCATCAGCCAGACCCCGGCCTGCACGGAGAGCATCAGCTCCGCCCGCACCCCGGCGTCCGGACCGCACAGCTCCTCGTTGAGATGCCGCCCGGCGTGCAGCGCGATGGCCTCGCGCATGATCCGCGCCGCCTGCGGATTGGCCGCCGACCTCAGCATGAGCAGGAACGGCCCCAGCTCCTCCGCCTCCGGCGCCGTCCGCCGCACCAGCGCCCGCGCCGTCTCGCCGGGAAGCTCCGCGCCCGTGCCCGCGATCACCGTGCGCGGCGCGAACGCCACGTCGACGGCCTCCGCGAACAGCCGTTCCTTCGATCCGAAGTAGCGGTTGATGAGCATCGCGGTCACGCCCGCGCTCTGGGCGATCTCGCGCACCCCCACGCCGTCGTAGCCGTGCCGGGTGAAGGCGGCGACGGCCGCGTCCAGGATGGCCTGCCGGGTGGCGGCGGCGTCACGGCGGCGCCTGCCGGGTGCGGGATCGGTCATGTCTACGAGTGTATACTTCCTGGCGAAGTCTACGACTGTAGACATGGCTGACGAGGTGAGGACACCATGGATCTGCGACTGACAGGCAAGCGCGCGCTGGTCACCGGCTCCAGCTCCGGGCTGGGCGCGGCCATCGCCAAGGCGCTGGCGGACGAAGGGGCCGACGTCGTCGTCCACGGCCGCGACCGCACGCGGACCGAGGCCGTCGCCAAGGCCGTCCGGGCGGCCGGGGGCGGCGCCGCCGTCGCGATCGGCGACCTGGCCACCGACGAGGGCGCCGCCGCCGTGGCCGCCGCCGCGCTGGCCGGCGGGCCGATCGACATCCTGGTCAACAACGCCGGCGCCTACCCGCACGCCTCGTGGAAGGAGGCCACCGCCGCCGACTGGAGCCGGACCTACGAGATCAACGTCGTCTCCGCCGTCCGCATGATCCTGCGCGTGGTGCCCCGCATGCACGAGCGCGGCTGGGGCCGCGTCATCCAGATCGGCGGCGGGCTCGCCCTCCAGCCGGGCGCCGACCTGCCGCACTACACCGCCACCCTGGCCGCCCGCCACAACCTCACCGTCTCCCTGGCGCGCGAGCTGAAGGGCACCGGCATCACCGCCAACACCGTCGCGCCCGGCGCCATCCTGGTCGACTCCGTCCAGGAGCTCCTGACCGGGCTCGCGCCGGCCCGGGGCTGGGGCGAGACGTGGGCGGAGATCGAGCGCAACGCCATCGAGGAGCTGGCGCCCAACGATATGGGGCGCATGGGCAGGCCCGAGGAGATCGCCGCCGCCGTCCTCTACCTCAGCGGCCCGCTCGCCGACTACGTCACCGGCACCACGCTGCGGGTGGACGGCGGCGCCATCCGCGGCGTCCACTGACCGCGCGGACAGTGCCTACCGGCCGTGCGTACGGCGCCTACCGGCCGGGCGTACAGGGCCTACCGGCCGTGCGTCGCAGGGGTCTACGGGTCGCGGCGCAGGCGCTTGACGTCGGAGCGGTGCTTCTTGGCGGCGATCCGCCGCTCCACGGCGCCCCGGCTGGGCTTGGTCGGGCGGCGGCGCTTGGGCGGCGGCGCCACGGCCTCGCGCAGCCGCTGCGCCAGGCGGTGGGCGGCGGCCTCCCGGTTGCGGAGCTGGGAGCGGTACTCAGAGGCCGCGATCGTGATCGTGGCGGACCCCAGCCGCTCCAGGGCGCGCGCCTTGAGCGCGGGCGGCAGCGCCGTGCTGCCGGCCACGTCGAAGGTCAGCTCCACCCGGCTGTCGGTGGTGTTGACACCCTGGCCGCCCGGACCTGAGGAACGGGAGAAGCGCCAGACGAGCTCGATGTCGGGGATGACGATCGAGTCGTTGACGACCAGCGGGCCGGGCATGCGCGGAGCTCCCGTTCTCGAAGAAGAAGCGGCTGTAGTGACATGTCACCGTATCCGGCGGGCCCATGCCGACCGCAACGGTATTTCCCCGGACCGGGGCCGCCCGTTCTGCAAACCGGCTGCAAGCGGCGTGTGCCAGTATTCCGGCAAAAAGATCACGGGGAGGCGCGGTGGCCGTCATCGTCGGCGTGCACGGGATCGGCAAGTACAACTACTACCTCGAAGCAGGCAGGTCCGCGACGGGGGCGGCCGAGGCCATGCGCCGGAAATGGGACCGCTACCTGCACATCGGGCTCGGTGGGGAGCCTCGGGCGTACTTCGCCGAGATCGCCTACTTCTCCCACCTGCTGCACGACGGCGACGACGGGTACGGCGCCTACGGCGGGGACGCGCCGAGGAAGGCGATGGAGCTGCAGGCCCAGCAGGTGCTCGTCGACTGGGCCCGGCACCTCGGCGTGGGGGAGCACGTGACGGGGGCGCTCAAGTCGTTCACCGGCTGGCTGCTGGAGCGGCTGGACAGCCGGTCGGCCGCCTTCGCCAAGCTGTTCGCGCCCGAGGTGGCCGCGTACCTCACCGACCAGGCCAGGCGCGAGAAGTCGCGGCGGGCCGTGGCCGAGTGCATCAGGAAGAACCGGCCGAAAGTGGTGATCGCCCACTCGCTCGGCAGCGTCGTCGCCTACGAGGCCCTGTGGGCCGAGCCCGACCTGGAGGTGGACCTGCTGCTGACGCTCGGCAGCCCGCTCGGCATGCGCAACGTCATCTTCGAACGCCTCCTGCCCGCCCCCGTCAACGGCCGCGGCGAGCGCCCCAGGAACGTCAAGCGCTGGGTGAACATCGCCGACAAGGACGACATCGCGGCCATCCCGCCCGCCCTGGCCGCCAGCTTCACCGGCGTGGACGTCGAGCAGCTCGTCAACCTCGACTGGATCGACTTCCACACCGCCGAGAAATACCTGGGCTGCCCCGCGCTCGACCCGCATCTGCGACCATTCCTGGCATGACGTGGATAGTCTTCGACTACGGCGGTGTCCTTTCCCTGCCCCAGCCCGACTCCGACGCCGAGGCCATGGCGCGGGCCGTGGGGGCCGAGCCTGAGGAGTTCAAGCGCGGCTACTGGGAGCACCGCCTGGAGTTCGACCGGGCGAGCCTGACCCCGCACACCTACTGGGCGGCGGTGCTGGGCCGGCCCGCCACGCAGAGCGAGGTCGCCCGGCTCGTCGCCATGGACGTCGCCAGCTGGGCCTATCCCAACCAGGGCACGATCGCCCTGCTCGGCGACCTGATCGAGGCGGGCACGGACGTGGCGCTGCTGTCCAACGCGCCCGTGTGCGTCGGCGACGGCCTCGACGAGCTGCCCTGGATCGCCGCCATCGGCCACCGGTTCTACAGCGGCAGGATGGGCCTGGTGAAGCCCGACCGGGAGATCTACGACGCGCTCGCCCAGGGGCTCGGCGCCGACCCCGCCGAGATCGTCTTCATCGACGACCGTCCCGAGAACGTCGAGGGGGCCGAGCGGGCGGGCATGACGGGCCTGCGCTTCACCGACGCCGCCGCACTCCGTACGGCACTGGAGAGCGTGCCGCGCGCCCGCCTCTGACAGCCAGGGGCGCCGCGCCCGCTCCTGACGGGCGATGATCGCGCGCTGACGTCGCACGCTGACCGACCGGTGCTGTTCACCCGCGCTTGACTCCGCCGTCACGGCGGAGTCAGCGCGGGTGGACATACCTGGATCGTGGACCGCAGAGCCTTCCTGACAGCGGCGACAGCCGGCCTTCTCCTCCCGCAGCCCGCCGCCCCGGCGTGGGCCGCATCCTCCTCCCGAACGCTCAGATCCGACCCGTTCACGCTGGGCGTGGCCTCCGGCGACCCCTCCGCCGACGGCTTCGTCCTGTGGACCCGGCTGGCCGTGGACCCGCTCGGCGGCGACGGCCGCGGCGGCATGCCCTCCCGCGACGTGGAGGTCGACTGGCAGGTCGCCACGGACGAGCGGTTCGCCAAGGTGATCAGGAGCGGGACGGCCACCGCCAGGGCGCGCGACGCCCACAGCGTGCACGTCGAGCTGAAGGGCCTGGAGCCGGGACGCGACTACTTCTACCGGTTTAGGAGCCAGGGCCGCCTCTCGCCCGCCGGCCGCACCAGGACGACGCCGACGGGGGAGACGCCGCTCAGGTTCGCCGTCGCCGCCTGCGCGCACTACGAGCACGGCTACTACACCGCCTACCGCCGCCTCGCCGAGCAGGAGCCCGAGCTGGTGGTCTTCCTCGGCGACTACATGTACGAGTACGGCCCCAGCGGCTACACCGCGCTGGCCGGGCGCGTCCGCACCCACACCCCCGGCAAGTGCCAGACGCTCGCCGACTACCGCCTGCGGCACGCCCAGTACAAGAGCGACCCCGACCTCCAGGCCGCGCACGCCGTGGCACCGTGGCTGGTGTCGTTCGACGACCACGAGGTGGAGAACAACTGGGCCGGCCCCGTCTCCAGCACCGGCGCCCCCGGCTTCGAGCAGCGGCGGGCCCAGGCGTTCAGGGCGTACTACGAGAACATGCCGCTGCGCCGCGCCAGCCTCCAGGGCGCCGTCCTCAGGGTGAACCGGCGCGTCTCCTGGGGCACGCTGGCGCGCTTCCACCTGCTCGACACCCGGCAGTTCCGCGACGACCAGGCGTGCCTCGACGGCGTGCGCGCCGGCTGCGACGAGCGGCTGGCGGACCGGCGCACGCTGCTCGGCGGCGACCAGTGGCGCTGGCTGGAGAGCGGCCTCAACGACTCCACCACCCGCTGGAACCTCCTCGGCCAGCAGATCATGGTCGCGCAGCGCGACTACAAGATCGGGCCGGGCCGCGAGGTGAACCTGGACTCCTGGGACGGCTACGCCGCCGAGCGGACCCGGCTGCTGCGCTCCCTCGCCCGCACCCCCAACCCCGTCGTGCTGACCGGCGACGCCCACATGCACCACCTGGCCGAGCTCAAGACCGACTTCGACGACCCCGACTCGCCGGTCGTCGCCAGGGAACTGGTGGCCTCCTCCATCGCCAGCGACGGCGACGGGTACCGGGACCGTACGTGGATCTCCGAAGCGCTCCAGGAGAACCCGCACATCTCCTACATCGACCAGCGGCGCGGCTACCTGATGGCGCGGCTGACCAGGGACGAGCTGTCCGTGGACTTCCGGACGCTGGACTACATCTCCCGCCGGGGCGCTCCCGCCCGCACCGCCCACCGCCTCACGATCCCGGCCGTCACCGGCGCCGCCGCCGCGGGCCGGGCGGCGGCTCCTCCCGCGGGGTGAGATCGCCGGGCCGTTGCCTGAACGTCCGCTGGGAGCGCGCTGAGGATTCGCTCAACCGTTTCCGCCCGCATTCCGCCCGCACGATGAGACCCGGCCGGACTCCAGGTGGCAGGTGTGTCGGAGTCCGGCCGGGGGTGGCCGGCCCGGGCGGGCGGGTGGTTTCCGTCCGGACCGGCCGGCTCAGGTGCCGCGGCGGCTCCCATACGGCGGGAACCGCCCGGCATGCTCGCAGGTCATGCGTCCGGCCAGCTTCCGTCGGGGAACTCGCCCGACGTCGCGCCCGACACGACCACCTGGTCGGCCTCCGTCAGGCCGGAGACGACCTCGACGTACTGGTCGCCGCGCACCCCCGTCCGCACGGCCTTCGTCTCGTCCCGGCCGCCCGAGCGGACCGTGACCACCTGCGTGCCGTCCGCCCTGGTACGCACCGCCGCGGCCGGGACGTAGACGGCGTCCCTGGACTCGCCCGTGGTGATCGTCACCGACGCGGTCTGGCCCAGCATGAGCCCCGGCGGCGGCTCGTCGAAGGCAAGGGTGACCGCGTAGCGGACGAGCTGCCCGTCCACCGTCGCGGTCGGCGCGATGGCCGTCACCGTCGCCTGGTGCTTCTCGGCGCCCCGGGTGGCCAGGGTGATCTGGGCTTTCTGGCCGAGCTGGAGCCGGTTCACGTCGGACTCCGTGACCATGGCCGAGACCTGCAGCTCGTTCAGGTTGCCGAGACTGATGAACGTGCCCGTGCCCGCCGCGTCGCCCGCCCGGCCGGCGATCGACAGGACCGTGCCGGACGCGGGCGCCACGATGCGGGTGCCGCGCACGGCGTCGGCGGCCTCCTCCAGCGCCGCCTCGGCACGATCCACGTTCGCGGCGGCCTGCTCCTCACTCGTCCCCGCCCTGGCACCTGTGCTTGTGGTGCCGCCCGGAGTGCCGGTGCCCGCGTTCCTGGTGCCCGCCGGGGTGGCGCAGGCTTGCCCGCTGCTCCTCGCCGTGGGCTTCGCGCCCGCCGTGGGCTTCCCGCTCGCCGACGGCTTCCCGCTGGTGGACGGCTTGGCGCCGGTCGAAGGCTTGGCGGTGGACGGGCGCGCGGTGGTTGAGGGCCGCGCGGTCGTCGAGGGGGTGCCCGTGCCGGACGGCTGCCCGCCCGGCTGCCCGGCCCCGTCGCCACCGGTCCCACCGGTCCCGCCGCCGGGCGTGCCGTGCGTCGGGGCGGCGGTGACCGTCGTGGTGACGGTGGCGGTCGCCGTCACTGTGGCCGTTACGGTGGCCGTCACCGTGACCGTCGCCGTGGGCTGCGGCTCGGGATCCGTGGTGCCGGGCGTGGGCGTCGGGTGCGGGGTGTCGGGCGTGGGGCTCGTGCCGGCCCCGTTGTCGGAACGCGCGGCGGGCCCCAGCACGCCACCGGCGCCGCCGCCATGCCCGGCCGGACCCCCGGTGGACGCGCTGGAGGCGGCGCCGGTCTGTGCGGCCGGGCTGCCGCCGCCCGTGGACTGCGGTGCGGGTACGCCGGTCACGACGCCTCCGGACGTGGCCGGGCCGGAGGGCGCGGCGCCCCCGGTCGGGGCCGGTGTGGCGCCGGTCGCCTTGACGGAGGGAGCCGGGCTCGCGCCCTTCGCGGGCGTCGTGCCGCCGGTCTTCACGGGCACACAGGCCGAGCCGGAGCCACCGGGTGACGAGGCCCGGCCGCTGACCGCCGTGGAGCTGCCCGCCGGGCTTGCGGCCGGGGTGCCGGAGGACGCCTGCTCCAGCGCCTCCTCGGCGGCCGCCAGGTCGGCCTTGGCCGCCGCGTACGCCTCGCGCGCCGCCCGCCCGTCGATCCTGGCCAGGACCTGGCCCTTCTTCACCTTGGTCCCGACCTTGACGTACACCTTGGTCAGCGTCCCCGGGGAGCCGAACGCCAGGTCCCTGCGCGAGCCGTCCACGGTGCTCCCCGCCGCGCTCACCGAGGCCGTGACCAGGCCGCGCTGGGCGGAGGCCAGCCGTGCCTGGACGGTGGGCGGGGTGTCGTCGCGCAGCGCCAGCACGAGGCCGGAGCCGGCCACGAGCACGGCGAGGGCGAGGCCGCCCAGCGCGAAAGTCGGTCTCATGACGGCACATCCTGGCCGAGCAGGATCGCGCCAGCCTGCGAGGACCCTCAGAGTTACCTGTGGGCCGGCGCGGAGCGCGGGGCTCCCAGCGGACGTTCAGCTTGCCCACGGCTGCGGCGCAGCATTGTGTGCAAGGGTCCTCGCTCGTGAAGGTGTCGATCAGGCGCAGAGCGCTGATTACCAACGGGGCGCTCGCGGTGCTCCTGCTGGGCGGCGCCGGGCTCGCCTACGCGCAGCTCGGCACGGGCCAGGCCGCCGGTGAGACCACCGTGCGGACGGTGACCGCGGGCCGCGGCTCCGTGACCG
Organism: [Actinomadura] parvosata subsp. kistnae; assembly: GCF_900323885.1. Classification (GTDB taxonomy): domain Bacteria; phylum Actinomycetota; class Actinomycetes; order Streptosporangiales; family Streptosporangiaceae; genus Nonomuraea; species Nonomuraea composti. The sequence continues at coordinate 132,540 of NZ_OOHJ01000031.1, forward strand.
CCTCGGTGACGGCGTCGGGGGCGGTCGAGAGCTCCCGGTCCCGGGCGCTCTCGTTCGGGACGAGCGGGACCGTGGAGAAGATCTACGTCAAGGCCGGGGACAAGGTGGCCAAGGGCGACATCCTGGCCAGGCTGGACGATTCCGCCGCCCAGGAGAGCCTGGCGGCGGCGAAGGCCACGTACCAGAGCGCCATCGACGACGGGACGGACACGGCCGCCCTCTACGCCGCCTACATCAAGGCCCGCAACGCCTACCGGGAGGCCCAGCGCACGGTCGCAGGCACGGTGCTGAAGGCGCCGTTCAAGGGCACGATCACCGCCGTGAACGGGTCAGTGGGCGGCACGTCCTCGGGCACGTCCTCAAGCTCGGGTGCGGGCAGTGGCCAGGGCTCCGGGCAGACGACGAGCGCCACCAGCGGCTCATCCGGCTTCATCGAGCTGGCCGACACCACGAAGCTGCAGCTCGTCGGCACCTTCACCGAGTCCGACGCCGGCAAGCTCAAGCAGGGCCAGGAGGCCACGATCACGTTCGACGCGCTGCCGGGCGTCACCGCGACCGGCGAGGTCACGCAGATCGAGCCGGTCGCCGCCACCAGCAACAACGTCGTCCAGTACCCGGTGACGATCACGTTCACGAAGGTGCCCGAGCAGGTCAGGCTGGGGCAGACGGCCACCGTCGAGGTCGTGGTCGGCCGGGCGGAGAACGTCGTCACCGTGCCCTCCACGGCGGTCTCCACCAGCGGCGGCCAGACCACGGTCACCGTGCTGCGCGACGGCCGCCAGACCAGGACCCCGGTCGAGGTCGGCGTGCAGGGCGCCACGGTGACCGAGATCAAGTCCGGCGTGTCGGAGGGCGACGAGATCGTGCCCCCGTCCACGACGACCGGCAGCACGGGCACCGGCGGCGGCGGGATGCGCGGGGTCGGCGGCACCGGCGGCGGGTTCCCCGGAGGCGGCATGCCCGGTGGAGGAGGGCGATGACGGCCGCGGGGCTGCGCGTCGTGGAGCCCGTGCCGGTCCTGCGGGTGCGGGACCTCGTCAAGGAGTACGGCGAGGGCGACGCCCGGGTGCGCGCCCTGCGCGGCATCAGCCTGGACGTCCAGCAGGGCGACTACGTGGCCATCATGGGCGCCTCCGGCTCCGGCAAGTCGACGCTCATGAACATCCTCGGCTGCCTCGACGTCCCGACCTCCGGCACGTACCTCATCGACGGGACCGACGTCGGCCTGCTGAACGAGCACCAGCTCGCCATCCTGCGCAACCGCCGGGTCGGGTTCGTCTTCCAGTCGTTCAACCTGATCCCGCGCATGAGCGCGCTGGCCAACGTGGAGCTGCCGCTCGTGTACGGCGGCGTCGGCCAGGCGGAGCGGCGCGCGCGGGCGCTGGCCGCGCTGGAGCAGGTCGGCCTGACCGACCGCGTGCACCACGAGCCGAACCAGCTCTCCGGCGGCCAGCAGCAGCGCGTCGCCGTCGCCAGGGCCCTGGTCACCGCGCCGGCGCTGCTGCTGGCCGACGAGCCGACGGGCAACCTCGACACCGCCTCGACCGGCGACGTCCTGGAGATCATGGACCGGCTCAGCGCGACCGGCCGGACGATCGTCCTGATCACGCACGAGGACGACGTGGCCGCGCACGCCAAGCGGGTGATCAGGCTGGTGGACGGCGAGATCGTGGCGGACCGCCGGCAGGCGCCCGTGGACGGCCCGCCGCCGCGGCTCGTGGAGGCGACCACGTGAACCAGATCGAGATCCTCCGCTTCGCGCTGCGCGGCCTGCTGGCCAACAAGATGCGCAGCGCGCTGACCACGCTCGGCATCCTCATCGGCGTGGCCGCGGTCATCATGCTGGTCGCGGTCGGCGAGGGCTCCTCGCAGAGCATCCAGCAGAACATCCAGCGCCTCGGCGCGAACACGCTGACGATCTCCCCGTCCTTCTCCGGCGGAGGCGGCGGGGGAGGCGGCGCGATGCGCGGCCCCGGCGGCGGCGGAGGCGCGAACACCGGGCCGCGCACCCAGGCCAGGCAGCTCAGCCTCGCCGACGCCAAGGCGCTGACCGACAAGACGCTCGCCCCGTCGGTGAAGAGCGTCTCGCCGGTGGTCAACGCCTCCTCCTCCACCGCCACGTACGGCGCCGCCAGCCACTCCGTGGCGCAGTTCGTCGGCACCTACCCGAGCTACTTCGAGGCCGTCAACAAGCCCGTCGCCAAGGGCACGTACTTCTTCAACGACGACGTGCTGGCCGCCAGGAAGGTCGTGGTGCTCGGGCAGACGGTCGTGGAAGAGCTGTTCGGCGCCGTCGACCCGATCGGCAAGCAGATCAGCGTGTCGGGGGTGCCGTTCACGGTGGTCGGCGTGCTGAAGGAGGCCGGCTCCACCGGCATGCAGGACGCCGACGACATCGCCATCGCGCCGCTGCCGGCGGTGCAGCAGAGCCTGAGCGGGTTCGGCTCGCTCGGGCAGATCGTCGTGCAGGCCACCGGCGCGGGGACGACCACGTCGGCGCAGGCCGAGGTCACGGCTATCCTCAACCAACGACACGGCATCACGAACAACAACCCCGACTACCGCGTACTCAACCAGGCCACTCTGCAGGAGACCGTCAGCGAGGCGACCGGCACCTTCACCGTGCTGCTCGGCGCCGTCGCCGCGATCTCGCTGCTGGTGGGCGGTATCGGCATCACCAACATCATGCTGGTGACGGTCACGGAGCGCACGCGCGAGATCGGCATCCGCAAGGCCATCGGAGCACCCAGGAGCGCCATCCTGGGCCAGTTCCTGATGGAGGCGACGTTGCTGAGCCTGGTCGGGGGGCTGTCAGGGGTGCTGGTGGCGTTCGTGGGGACCAGGTTCACCATCGCCGGCATCGAGCCGGTCCTCGTGCCGTCATCGGTGGTGCTGGCGCTGGGCGTGTCGCTGGGGATCGGGCTGTTCTTCGGCAGTTATCCCGCCAACCGGGCGGCCAAGCTTAGGCCGATCCAGGCTCTGCGCCACGAGTAGGCCTCGCGCCACGAGTTAGGAGACAAGGACATGGACAAGCTGGACTCCTCCCCGTTCCGGGACGACCTGCGGGAGGAGCTCGCCGTCCAGCCCGCCAAGGGCACCTCCAAGGTCACGCTGGCGCTGGCCGCCGGCGTCGTCCTGGTGGCCGGGATCCTGATCGGCATCCAGGCGGAGAGCTGGTTCGGCGCCGCCGACGCGCCCCGCAGGCGGCCGGCGCCGCGCAGCAGCGCGGCACCGGCGGCATGGGCGGCGTGGGCGGCGTGGCGGCTACGGCCAGCGCGGCCAGTTCCCCGGCGGCGCGCAGCAGCCCGGCGGTCAGCAGCAGCCGGGCGGTGGCGGGGGCAGCGCATGGGCGGCGGCACCGTCGGCACGGTCGAGAAGATCGAGGACGGCAAGGTGTACGTCAAGACCATGGACGGCGCCACCGTCACGGTCACCACCACCGACCGGACCACCGTGCAGATCTCCAAGCCCGGTAAGGTCTCTGACCTGGAGACCGGCACCACCATCGTGGTGCGCGGGCAGCAGGGCGCCGACGGCGCGGTCACCGCCACGTCGATCAGCCAGGGGAGCCAGGGATTCCAGGGAGGAGGCCCGCGATGAGCGAACCCGAGGCCAGGCTGCTGGTGGTCGACGACGAGCCCAACATCAGGGAGCTGTTCTCGGCCAGCCTGCGCATGGCCGGGTTCGAGGTGCTGACCGCGGCCGACGGCATGGAGGCCCTGCGGGTGGCCGAGGAGAGCTCGCCCGACCTGGTGATGCTCGACGTGATGCTGCCCGACCTGGACGGCCTGGCGGTCGCGGGAAGGCTGCGGTCCCGCGGCCGCCGGGTCCCGGTCCTGTTCGTGACGGCCAAGGACACGCCGGAGGACCGCATCGCCGGGCTGGGGCTCGGCGAGGACTACGTGACCAAGCCGTTCAGCCTGGAGGAGGTCATCGCCCGCATCCGGGCCGTGCTGCGCAGGACCAGGCGCGGCGCGCCGCCGCCCAACCGCCTGCGCGTCGCCGACCTGGAGCTGGACGAGGAGAGCCACGAGGTGTGGCGCGACGGCGTGCCCGTCCGGCTGTCGCCGACGGAGTTCCGGCTGCTGCAGTACTTCATGCTGAACGTCGGCCGGGTGCTGTCCAAGACCCAGATCCTCGACCACGTCTGGAACGGCGACTGGCGCACCGACGTCGGCCTCGTCGAGTCGTACGTGTCGTACCTGCGCCGCAAGGTGGACACCGGCGAACGCAAGTACCTGCACACCCTGCGCGGGGTCGGCTACATCCTGCGCCCGCCGCGAATATGAGCCGGCACCCGTCGAAGGCCGTGCGCGGGATCGCCGGTGGCCTCAGGAGGCAGCTGTCCAGGGCGCCGCTCTGGCTGCGCCTCGTCTCGGCCACCCTCCTGTTGGTCACCCTCGCGATCACCGCCACCGGCCTGTTCGCCGTCCGCCTGCTGCGCAGCTACCTCGTCGAACGCGTCGACCAGCAGCTCCGCGTGGCCACCGCGCCCCGCGACCCGCCCCCGCCGCCGGTGGACCCGCGCCCCGGCGGCCGGCCGCAACGCTACTTCGGCCTGTTCCACGGCGTCGTCCTGGGCCCGGACGGCCGGCCCGCCAGGACCATCAGCGAGTCCACCGAGGAGCACACGCCCGACCTGCCCGCCCTGACCCTCGCCGAGGTCGTCGAGCTGAGGGGGCGGCCGTTCACCGTCGAGTCGCGCGACGCGGGCGGCCCGAGCTGGCGCGTCGTCGCCGTGCCGACCCGCGACGGCCAGAGCCGCATGATGGCCATCAGCCTCGCCGACGTGGACGCGACCGTCTCCCAGCTCGTCCTGATCGTGGCGGTCGGCGGCGGCTGCACCCTGGTCGTGCTCGGCTTCGTCTGCTACGGCCTCGTCCGCCGCAGCCTGCGCCCCCTGCGCCAGATCGCGAGCACCGCGAACGACATCGCCGGCGGCGACCTGTCGCGCCGCGTCCCCCTGTGGGCCGGCACCACCGAGGTCGGCAAGCTCGGCCGCTCGCTCAACACCATGCTCGCCCAGATCGAGGTGGCGGTCCGCGAGCGCGAGGAGGCCGCCGAGTCCGCCCGCGAGTCCGCCACGGCCGCCCGCCGCTCCGAGGAGCTGATGCGCCGCTTCATGGCCGACGCCTCCCACGAGCTGCGCACCCCGCTGACCTCGATCAGGGGCTTCGCCGAGCTGTACCGGCTGGGGGAGGAGAAGGACCTGGCCGAGGCCGTACGCCTGCTGAGCCGCATCGAGGGCCAGGCCGCCCGCATGGGGCTCCTCGTCGAGGACATGCTCCTGCTGGCCCGGCTCGACCAGCGGCGCGAGCTGAGCCGGCGCCCCGTGGACCTGCTCAGCCTGGCCGCCACCGTCGTCATCGACGCCCAGACGCTCGCGCCCGACAGGAGGATCGAGCTGGTCCGGCTGTACGGCGGCGAGGGCGACGTGATCGTCACCGGCGACGAGCCGCGCCTGGCGCAGGTGCTCAACAACCTCGTCACCAACGCCCTCACCCACACCCCGCCCGGCACCCCGTTCCAGGTCCGGGTGGGCGTGCACGGCGACCAGGCCGTGGTGGAGGTGGCCGACGAAGGCCCCGGGTTCTCGGAGGAGGTGGCGGAGCGGGTCTTCGAACGCTTCTACCGCGCCGACCCCGCCCGCAGCGCCGGCGGGTCGGGGCTGGGGCTGTCGATCGCGGCCACACTGGTGGAGGCGCACGGCGGGATCGTGATGGCGGAGAGCGAGCCCGGCAAGGGCGCCCTGTTCCGCGTCATCCTCCCCCTGGAGCCGCCTCAGCCTCAGCCTCAGCCTCAGCCGAAGGCGTAGCGGGGCGGGCCTGGGCGCGGACCGGACCCGGGAAGCGGCCCCTCAGCCTCAGCCGAAGGCGTAGCCGGGCGCGGACCGGACCGGGAAGTGGGCCCTCAGCCTCAGCCGAAGGTGTAGCCGTAAAGACCGGCACCCTTGTCGATCTGCCGAACCTTCCCCAGCCTGACCTTTCCCGACCCCCGCCTGCTGCCCGCCGCGTACATGATGAGCCCTTGGTCCGGCGCCGCCACCACCAGCCCGTACACAGGAGGCCGCTTGGCCAGCGACCGGTACCGCTCCCACCCCGGCAACGCGGTCACCGCCGCCCCGAAGTCCTGCCCCTTACCTTTGACCAGCAGATTCCCCACCCGGGTCAGCCCACCCTCGGACCGCCCGGCGAGCACCTGCACCGCCTTCTCACCCGGCACCCCGATGGCCAGCTCATCGTTGCCGTCCCCGTTGAAGTCCCCGGCGGCCAGCGCCGCCCCGAACCGGTCGTAGTAGCGGGGCTTGCCCTCCAGCGTGTTCTGCGACCACGCCTCGGTCCTGTCGGTACGCAGCCCGCCCCGCGATCCGTACAGCACGTCCACGGTGCCGTCCCCGTAGTCCATGGCCCGCTGATTGGCGCTGAGCCCCTCGCCCGGCACGCCGATCGCCAGGTCGGCCTTCCCGTCCCCGTTGAAGTCCCCGGTCGCCAGCGCCGCACCGAAGTTGTCCCACTTCTCGGAGGCCCCCTTGATCCCGGGCGTGCTCTGCGTCAACAACCGGGCCCGCTTCCGCCGCACATCGATCACGGTCACGGACCCCTGCCCATCCACCCGCACGCTGTCGGCCGGCGCCCCCACGACCAGCTCATCCTTCCCGTCCCCGTCGAAGTCCCCGGCCGCCAGCGACGCTCCCCACTGATCGGTGACGCTCGCCGCCTGCCCCACCCACGCCGTCTTCTGCGTGATCCGGTACGCCTTCCGCCCCTTCATCCCGTACACGGTCACGACGCCACCCGACCGATGACTGGGCGCCCCCACGACCAGCTCATCCTTCCCGTCCCCGTCCAGGTCCCCCGCCGCCAGCGAAGCCCCGAACCGGTCGCTGGACGGCTTGTCCAGCTTCAGCTCCTTCCCCGCCACGAGCCCGCCCGGCCCCCCATCGAAAACCTGTACCACCCCGTTCCCATCACCCCCCGGCACCCGCTCACCCACGAACTCCTCCGACACCCCCACGGCCAGATCGGCACACCGATCCCCGTTGAAGTCCCCCACGGCCAGCGCCGACCCGAACGAGTCGCCCGCCTCCGCCCCCTCCTGCGTGAGCTTGACCTTCTTCCCCGACCCATACATCACGGTCACGGACCCGGCCCTGGCACCGTCGTAGGGCGCCGCCACAGCCAGATCAGGCCGCCCATCCCCATCGAAGTCGAGCGGATGCCCACCACAGGCGCGGACGGCGGGCCCCCGCTCGGCTGTGAACGAGCCGACCCCGGCGACCGGAGCTGCTCCTGGGGCGAGCGGAACGATCAGGCAGGCGGCGAGCAACGCATTCATACCGGAAGTAATGACCAGCGATGCCGAACCAGGCCTGAACGGCACGAGAACGCCCCAGGAGGACAGAATGCACATCACCCCCCACCACCGCCCACCTCCCGCCCCTACTCGCCTCTCGCCCCGCGCCGCTCGCCCACGCCGCGTGCGCCCGCACCCCGCCCCCACACAGCCTGCACACCGCATACGCCGCCCCTGATCGCGCCTCCGCCCGCGCGCCGCCTCCGCCCCCGCGCGCCGGCTCCGCGCCCGCGCCTTCGCTCATGTCGCCCGCCACCGCGCCCGCACGCCGCGCGCCTCCGCCCCCGCGCGCACCGCCTTTCGCCCATGCCGCCCGCCGCCGCAGCGCCCGCGTGCCGCTGGACCCCGCGCCGCCCGTGGCCACGCCGTTTGCCTCCGCGCTCCCGCCCGTGCTGGCCGCCCGCGCCCGCGTTGCCTGCCCTCGCGCCTTCGCCCACGCCGCCCACCAGCGCAGCGCCGGCGCACGCCCCGCCCCGCTGCCCGCAGCCGCGGCGCCCACGAGCCGCTGGCCCCCGCGCCGCTCGCCGCCACGCCGTTTGCGTTCGCGCTCCCGCCTGTGCTGGCCGCCCGCCCGTCCGTCCGCGCCCGCACGTTGTTCGTGCCTGGGCCGCCCTCGTGCTGCACCGCCCACCACCACCTTGCCCGCACCGCTCGCCCTCCTCGCTGCCCGCCGCGTCACACCGGCCGCCCCTTGGGGCCGCATGATTGCGGTAGTGGCCCGCCGTGCCGGTAGTGCGCCGGGGGTGGATGCGCAGGGCGCTGGTGGGCCGGGTGGGCGGGCGTGGGCGGGCGTGGGCGGAGCGGAGCGGGTGGGGAGCCGGGGGCGGCGGGAGCGCAGGGCGGCGTGGGACCTGATGGGGCGGGCGGGGAGCGAGGGGCGGCGTGGTGCCCAGGGGGGCGAGGCTAGAACGAAGGGCGCGGGAGTGCGGGCCGGGAGGTGATCCGGGACGCCGATGGGCCCTTCGGGGCGCGGGAACGTGCCAGGATAGATGGGTGGACATCGACCTCGCTGATCTGGATTTCTGGCGCAAACCCCTCAAAGAGCGGAATGAGGCGTTCGCCCGGCTCCGGCAATTGGAGCACCCGGTGTTCTTCCCGGAGAAGAAGGTGCCGTTCCTCCGTTCGGGCAAGGGCTTCTACGCCCTCGTACGCCACGCCGACGTGGTGGAGGCCAGCCGGAACGCGAAGGTCTTCTCCAGCGAGCCGGCCGTCACCAACCCCGAGCCGCCGAGCTGGGTGAAGCAGGTGTTCGGCGAGTCGATGGTCAACATGGACGACCCGCGTCACGCCCGGCTGCGCCGCATCGTGACCCGTTCGTTCAGCCCGAAGATGCTGGCGGGGCTGCAGAGCGACATCGAGGCGGCGTGCGCCCGCATCGTGGACGACGTGGTGCGGGACGGTCCGCGCGACTTCGTCAGCCAGGTGGCCGCGCGGCTGCCGATCCACGTGATCTGCGACATGCTGGACATCCCGCAGGAGCTGCGGGAGAAGGTGCACCAGCACGTCGACATCTCCACCGCCTACACGGGCGTGCGCCCCAGCCTGGCGCGCAGCGTGCAGATGGCCGGCCAGAACATGCTGGCCCTGCTCGCCCTGCAGCGCATGGTCATCAAGCTCGGCCACGAGCGGGTCGCCAACCCGAAGGGCGACCTGGTCTCGCTGCTGGTCAACGCCAACGTCGATGGCGAGAAGCTGACCGACAAGGAGCTCGGCTCGTTCTTCTCGCTGCTGCTGGTCGCCGGCAACGAGACGGCCCGCAACACGATGGCCCACGGCATCAGGCTCCTGACGGAGAACCCGGCGCAGCGCGAGCTGCTGATGAGCGACTTCGACGCGCACATCAACGGCGCGATCGAGGAGATGGTCCGCTACGTGTCGCCGATCATGCAGTTCCGCCGCACGGTCACCGAGGACTATTCGCTGCGCGGCCTGGAGCTGAAGAAGGGCGACAAGGTCGTGCTGTTCTACGGCTCGGCCAACCGCGACGAGTCGGTCTTCCCCGACGCCGACACGTTCGACATCACCCGCGACACCAAGCCGCACGTCGGTTTCGGCGGCCCCGGCCCGCACTTCTGCCTGGGTGCGAACCTGGCCAGGCAGGAGATGCGGACGATGTTCCGCGAGCTGCTGACGCGGCTGCCCGGCATCCGCTCGGTGGGCGAGCCGGAGCTGCTCCTGTCGAACTTCGACAACAGTGTCCGCAGCCAGGCGTTCACCTTCTGACCGCGATGGGGCCCGCCGTCGCGGCCTGGCCGGGCGCTAGTCGTCGGCGGCCAGGACGTTCGTCCTGATCGTGAGGAACGTGATCAGCGCGGCCACCACCATCATCACCGCGCTGATCAGCATGGCCGTCCTGAACCCGGCGTCGAACACCTGGGGCTGCTCGAACGCGTCGCCCACCAGCCCCACCAGCGGCGGCACCGCCGCCACGGCGAGGAGGCTGCCGGTGCGGGCGACCGCGTTGTTGATGCCGCTGGCCGTGCCCGCGAGGTGGTCGTCGGCGGTGGCGAGGACGGTGGCGGTGAGTGGCGCGACCGCCGCCGACAGGCCCAGCCCGAACACGAAGACCGCGGGCAGCACGTGCAGCAGGTAGGAGGCGCCGGGCCCGATCGTGCTCATCAGCACGAACCCGCAGCCCGCCACCAGGATCCCGATCGTCATGGGCCAGCGCGGCCCGACCCGCTTGGCCAGCTCGCCGGCCCGCGCCGACAGCAGCAGCATCAGGATCGTCGTCGGCAGCATCGCCAGGCCGGCGGCGATGGGGGAGAACCCGGACACCACCTGGAGCTGCACCACGAGCAGGAAGAACACGACGCCCATGGCCGCGTACATGATCAGCGTCACGACGTTGACGGCCGTGAACACGCGGTCGCGGAACATGCCGACCGGCACCAGCGCGTCGGGCGAGCGGCGGATCTCCAGCACCACGAACGCCGCCCCGACCGCCAGCCCGGCCACCAGCGGCACCGAGACACCCTTCTGGATCAGCCCGTACGTGATGCCGGCCAGCGCCAGCGCCGCCAGCACCGAGCCGAGCACGTCGAACCGGCCGGCCGCCTCCTCGTCCTTGCTCTCGGGCACGTGCCGCAGTGTGACGAACACGACGAGCGCCGCGAACGGCAGGTTGATCAGGAACGCCCACCGCCATCCGGCCGACTGCACCAGCCAGCCGCCCAGCAGCGGCCCGATGGCGCTGGCGACGCCGCCGAGCCCGGACCACATGCCGACCGCTCTGGGCCGGTCGTGCCGGACGAAGGACGCCTGGATGATCGCCAGCGAGCCGGGCGTGAGCAGCGCGCCGCCGATGCCCTGGAGCGCGCGGGCGCCGATGAGGAACTCGATGTTCGGCGACAGGCCGCACAGGGCCGAGGCGATGGCGAACCAGACGGTGCCGACGAGGAAGAGCGTGCGGCGCCCGTAGCGGTCGCCGAGCGAGCCGCCCAGCAGGATCAGCCCGGCCAGGGTGAGGGTGTAGGCGTTGATCGTCCACTGCAGGCCCGCCATGCCCGCGTCGAGCTCCCGCCCGAGGAACGGCAGCGCGACGTTGACCACCGTGCTGTCGAGCATGGCCAGGCCGGAGCCGAGCACGGTGGCGAACAGGATCCACCGGCCACGCGCGGACTTCAGCTCGACATGGCCGTGCAGCAGGGTGGAGTCGTCGGTCATGCAGGCCATCCTGTCACCGGGCTCCGACAGTCTCGCCGCCGAGGGTCACCTCCCGCCGCTCCCCGGCCGGCGTGAAAGGCGTCAGCCGTTGCCCAGGGCCCGCAGGACGAACTCCGACACCAGCTCCCCGGCCCCCTCCACCGTCACGTCTCCACTGATCAGCGGCACCCGCTCGGCGCCGATGACCGCGAGGATCATGCGGGCCGTGGCGTCGACGTCGACCGTGCGGAAGTCGCCCGCCGCCATGCCGCTCTCGAGGATCTCCACCAGGACGCGCTGCATCGGCGCCACGTGCTCGGCCAGCCGCTGGTAGGCGTCGGGCCCGAGGGCCGCGCTGAGGTCGGCCGCGCCGGGGTGCGGGTGCGCGAGCAGCCCGGCGAGCTGCAGCCGGACGAACGCGCGCAGCCGGTCGGCGGGGGAGGCCCCCTCGGGCAGCTCCCGCTCGTAGCTCTCGATGAAGTAGCCGGTGACCCGCTCGGTGAACGCCAGCAGCAGCGCCGCCTTGTCGGGGAAGTAGTTGTACAGGACCGTGCGGGTGATGCCGGCCTCGCCCGCCACGTCGGTCATGGAGATGGCGTCGATGCCCTGCGTCCGCGACAGCCGCGAGACGGCCTGGAGGATGCGGTCTCGCGTCTGGGCGCGGTGCTCGCCGATGGTGGCGGCCGAGATGCGGGGCATACGCCCATGGTAGGCCGACCCCGCTGACATGGCTTGTCAGATTCTTGCGTTGCTCGTTTCGGTTCTTGCAGTACGGCTTGTGGCATCGTCGCCATGCCGGGACGCCTTTCCGGCGTGGCCGCCTTCACCGGGCTCAGCGTGGCCACCGCCAGCAGCGTGCTGCACGACAAGCCGGGCATCGCCCAGGCCCCCCGCCGCGGCGCGTCACTCACCCCGGTGGGCGGTCAGGCGGCGGCCTTCACCACGTGTCGGAGCTCGGCCAGCACTTCCGTGTTGAGCTGGTATGCGAGCCTGACCTCGCCGATCATGCGTTGCTGTTCCCGTTCGTCCAGCTCCGCCCCCAGGACGTCCAGGCGGGAGCGGTACTCGTTCTTGAAGCGGGGCAGGCTGCCCAGCTCGTCGAAGAAGTAGAAGTCGACGCCTCCGCCCTTCGTGTAGCCGTAGATCTTCTGCAGTTCCATCCGGATGAACTGCCCGCCGGACAGGTCGCCGAGGTAACGCGTGTAGTGGTGGGCTACGTAGCCGCCGGGCCAGTCGGATACCTGGTGGATGCGGGCCACGAGGGTGCGGGTGGACTTCGACGGGGTGATGCGGTCGCGCCAGGACGGGCCGTAGATCGTGGTGAGGTCGCGTTCGAGTGCCTGCTCGCGGTACAGCTCGGGGAAGACGAAGCGGCCGGCGACCGGGTGGTCGGCGAGCTGGCGGGACACGGCGTCGAGGGCGGTGTACGCGAAGTAGTGCTGGGCGACCATCTCGCCGTAGTCGTGCTCGCTCAACCGGCCGCCCATGAGCGCGGAGAGGTAGCCCTCCGACTCGGCCGACTGGTGGTCGGCCCAGGTGGCGTTGCGCAAGGTCTCGGAGAACGGCGTGGTCACGGCCCACCTCTGCTCGTGCTGGCGTTATATGACGAAGTGTCACAAACGGCAGCGCTCGACGTCAAGCTGATGACGACACCATGTCATCAAAGCCTGCCTCCTCCCTCCCGTACCCAGGAACGGGCACGTCAAGAGCCGTGGTCGTCGGGGATCACCTCCTGGTCGCGGCCGAGGGAGATCAGGGCCAGGTTGCGCAGGGACGGGGTGCCCGGCGTGTAGTAGTCGCTGTGGCCGCCCGCGCCCGCCTCGAAGCGGCGGGCGCCGTACGCGGCGTTCATCGGGTCGGCGCCGAAGCCCAGGTGGCCGAGCTTGACCTTGGGCACGAGCCGGATCCAGTCGGTGTCGCCGAGCCCGGCCCAGACCCGCGCACGGCGTGGGGGAGCCGGGCCGGTCGCGCCGACGCCGGGGCTGCCGATGAAGGCGAGGTCGGCCAGCGGTAAGCCGGGGGCCGCGCGGGCGCAGACGAAGGAGCCGTAGCTGTGGCACAGCAGGGCGATCGGGGCCGTGGTGCGCCGGTGCAGGGCCGCGACCGTGCGGCGCAGCTCCCGCGCGCCGGTGATGGCCGCGTGGTCGGTGAGGGCGCCCAGGCTCAGGGTGGGCGGTGAGTCGTAGCCCAGCCACGCCACCACGGCCAGCCGCACGCCGGGAGCCAGCCGGGCCGCCTCCGCCAGCAGGGCGCGCGCCGCCCCGCCGGGGTGCCTCGTGCTGGACTCGAATGTCGCCACCCTGGTGTCGGCGCCGGGCACGATGATCGCCACCCGGTCGGCCGTCGCCAGGTCGCTGCCGTAGAACCGCACCAGGTGCTCCGCCGGCTGGGACGGCAGCGTCAGCAGCATCAGCAGCGTGCCGGTGAGGATGTGGCCGGCGGCGACGGCAAGGTTTCCGGGCATGCTGTGACGTTATGGAGAAGGGGGTGTGGTCCGCGTCCCCGCAGGGTTTGAACCTTGGTGTCATACCGGAGGGGGATGCGGCCGCCCCGATGGCTGAGGGGCCCGATGATGGGTGAGACCGCAGATGATGGGTGAGCCGCCGATGGGTGAGAGGTGCGCCTGGATGTGGGGTGCCGCGGGATGCGCCTCGGCGTAGGGTGGGGTCGCAGGCACATCCCCTGCCCAAGGTCGCAGGCACATCCCCTGCCCAAGGCAAGGTCGCGGGCACGTCCCCGGCCCAAGGCAAGGTCGCGGGCACGTCCCCGACCCGAGGAGAGGTCGTGGGCACGTCCCGCCAAGGCAAGGTCGCGAGGCGCGGGAGCGCCTTGCCCGCCCGCGCCGCGCCCCCGGCCACCGAAGTGCCCGGCGCCGCAGCGCTCAGAAAGCACCCCCGGCCAGCACAAGCCCCCACCCACCTTGTACGGCAGGGCCGGATCGAAGCCACAGCCGCACCGCCCGGGACCAGTGCGATGGATCCGATCGGAGTCCCGGGTACGGGGCGAACCGCACTAGCATACGAGCAACTGCCAGCCGCCCTCCCTGGAGAGTTCCTTGTCCGTTCATGCCGATGTAGCCAGGCGACGCATAGAAGAACTGCTCCGCACCCATGAGGAGCGGATCGTCCGTCGCTGGGCCGAGATCGCCTCCGCGCCGTCCGAGGAGCTCAAGGAGCTCTACCGGGCGCTGCTCGCCGCACTGGAAGAGGGCAAGAACGACCTGGCGGACGTTCGGGGCCTGCTCGCCGAGCTGTCCCGTTCGCGGGCCCGTGCCGGTTTCGCCCCGTCCGACACCGCGAGGGCCGTGTTCGGCCTGAAGGAGGCCGTGTACGAGATCGTCGAGGCCGACACGGAGGGCGTCGAGGCCGCGCGCGGCTTCGTCTGGTTCTCGCGGCTGATCGACGACCTGGGGCTGTTCACGTTCGAGACGTACGCGGAGGCCCGCGAGAGGATCATCCTCGACCAGGCGGAGCAGCTTCTGGAGCTGTCCACCCCGGTGGTCAAGCTGTGGGAGGGCATCGTGGCGGTGCCGCTGGTGGGCACGCTCGACTCCGCCCGTACGCAGGTGGTCATGGAGAAGCTGCTGCAGACCCTGGTGGAGACGGGCGCGGAGCACGCGGTGATCGACATCACGGGCGTGCCGGCGGTCGACACGCAGGTGGCCCAGCACCTGCTGAAGACGGTGGTCGCGGCGCGCCTGATGGGCGCGGAGTGCGTCATCTCGGGCATCCGCCCGCAGATCGCGCACACCATCGTCACGCTCGGCATCGAGTTCGGCGACATCGTGACGAAGGCGTCGCTGGCCGACGCGCTGGCGCACGCGTTCAAGCGGGCCGGCATCGAGGTGAGCGGCGGCGGCAACGCCCGCGTCGTGATCCGGGCGGAGAGGGTCTAGTGCAGCGCGTTCCCATCCTCAAGCTCGGCGACGTCCTGATCGTCTCCATCCAGATCGACCTGGAGGACCAGAGCGTGCTCGCCCTTCAGGAAGACCTGGCCGACGCGGTCGTCCAGCACGGCGCCAAGGGCGTCATCATCGACATCACCGCCGTGGAGATCGTCGACTCGTTCATCGGCCGGATGCTGGCCACGATCGCGTCCATGTGCGGCATGCTCGACGCGCAGACCGTGGTGGTCGGCATGCGTCCCGCCGTGGCGATCACGCTGGTGGAGCTCGGGCTGTCGCTCGGCGGCGTCCGTACGGCGCTCAACCTGGAGAAAGGGGTCGCGCTGCTCGACCACATCAGGAGCGCCACCCCGTGAGCGGCGAGCGGGAGGTGGTCATCGCCGGCAGCGCGGACGTCGTGGGTGTCCGCCAGCTCGTCAGGAGCGTGGCCGTCGAGATCGGCCTGTCCCTCGTCGACCAGACCAAGATCGTCACGGCGGCCAGCGAGCTGGCGCGCAACGCCCTGGTGTACGGCGGCGGCGGTGACGTCCGCATCGAGATCGTCACGAACGGCCCCAGGCGCGGCCTCAAGCTGATCTTCACCGACGAGGGGCCGGGGATCCCCGACATCGAGCAGGCGCTCACCGACGGCTGGACCACCGGCGGCGGCATGGGGCTGGGCCTGGGCGGCTCGCGCCGGCTGGTCGACGAGTTCGACCTGGTCTCCGAGCCCGGCAAGGGCACCACCGTGACGGTGACCAAGTGGTCCCGGTGACCACCTGGGTCCGCGCCGAAGACCCCAGCGCGGTCGGCGCGGTCCGCAGGAAGGCCGTCGAGCTGGCCGAGGCGGCGGGCTTCGACCAGGTGCTCATCGGGCAGACGGCCGTGGCGGTGAGCGAGGCGGTCTCCAACCTCGTCAAGCACGCGATGGAGGGCACCGTCATCGTGCGCCCGCACCCGGAGTCCGCGGCCACGGTGGAGCTGATCACGGTGGACCGGGGGCCGGGCATGGCCGACGTGGCCCGCGCGTTGCGCGACGGCTACTCGACCTCCGGCACGCTGGCATCGGCCTGGGCGCGATCTCCCGCATCGCCACCGGCTACGACGTGCACTCGCTGCCGGGCAAGGGCACGGTGCTGGCCATGCACTTCACCGGCCGCCCGCCCGCGCCGCCACTGCGCGCCAGCGGCCTGACCAGGCCGATCGGCGAGGAGACGGTGTGCGGCGACGGGTTCGTCATCGCGCAGTCGGGCCCGGTCACGACGGTGCTGGTCAGCGACGGGCTCGGCCACGGCCTCATCGCCGCGCAGGCCACGCAGAGGGCCGCCGAGCTGTTCCGCGCCGTACGCGACCTGGAGCCGGCCGAGATCGTGGCGCGCCTGCACGCCGGCATGAAGGCGACCCGAGGGGGCGCGGTCGCGGTGGCGCGCGTGGAGCCGGGCCAGGTGAGCTACGCGGGGCTCGGCAACGTCTCCGGCTGGATCACGCACGCCGAGGGCCGGCAGGGCATGGTGTCGGTGCCGGGCATCGCCGGCCACCAGGGCGGCCGGCTCCGCCAGTACACCTACGACCTGCCCTCCTACGCCACCGTGGTCCTGCACACCGACGGGCTGACGGAGCGGTGGGACCCCTCGCTCCTGCCGGGGCTGTTCTCCCGCACGCCCGCCGTGATCGCCGCCGGGCTGATGCGCGAGGCGGGCAGCAGGCGCGACGACGCCTGCGTGGTGACGGTACGACCGGACCGTCAACGGGACCGAGCCGGTGGGGAGCCCAAGAGCGATGGACAAGGCTGAAGCGGCCGAGCTCGTCCGCGTCCGGCTCGACGCCGACCAGGACGTCTTCGTCCTGCGCGGCATCGGCAGGGCCGCCGCCGAGCTGGCCGGCCTGGAGCCGCAGGACCAGATCCGGGTGGCGACGGCGCTCAGCGAGGCCGGCCGCGAGCTCTTCGGCGACGGCTCCAGCGCGGTCCTCATGCTCGGCGACCGCCACCTTCTCATCCGGCTGGAGCACTCGAAGCGCTCCGACGTGTCCGCGCTGGATGGCCTGAGGCTGGCGGGCCGGCTGGTCGACGAGATCACGGTCGGCGAGGGCAGCGTGACGCTGGCCAAGCGGCTGCGCCCGCGCAGGACGTCCGCGTCGGTGGCGGAGATCCGCGCGAAGCTGGCCGCGCTCTCCCCGGTCTCCGCCCTCGACGAGCTGCGCGAGCAGAACAGGGAGCTGGCCGAGACGCTGGAGGACGTCCGGCGGCTCAACGCCGAGCTGCAGGAGACCAACACCGGCGTGATGGCGATGTACAACCAGCTCTCCACCGAGCTGGAGGAGACCAACCGGGGCGTGGTCGCCCTGTACGCCGAGCTGGATGAGAAGTCGAGCCGGCTCAGGGAGGCCCAGGAGGCGAGAAACCGGTTCTGGGCGACGGTCAGCCACGAGCTGCGCACCCCGCTCAACTCCGTCATCGGCCTGGTCAGGCTGCTGATCGGCCCGGGCGGCGACCCCATGACGGAGGAGCAGGCACACCAGGTGCGGCTCATCGGCACCTCCACCGAGACGCTGCTGGAGCTCGTCAGCGAGCTGCTCGACATGGCCAAGGCCGAGTCGGGCCGCCTCGACCCGCAGCCGTCGGCGGTGGACCTCGTCCGGATGGCCGATCAGCTCCACGTGATGCTGCGCCCGACGAGCGCGAGCACCGGCGTCGAGCTGCGCCACGAGGTGGCGCCCGAGGTCGCCGAGCTGTACGTGGACGAGGGCATGCTGCTGCGCATCCTGCGCAACCTGCTGTCGAACGCGGTCAAGTTCACGCTGAGCGGCGAGGTACGCCTGGAGGCCCGCCTCGACGAGGCCAAGGACGAGGCCGTCATCACGGTGACCGACACCGGCATCGGCATCCCTCAGGAGCACCTGACCCGCGTGTTCGAGGACTTCTACCAGGTGCCGGGCTCCCTCCAGGTCAGGTCCAGGGGCACGGGCATCGGCCTGCCGTACGCGCGCCGGCTCGCCGAGACGCTGGGCGGCACGCTGGAGCTGACCAGCACCGAGGGCGAGGGCACCACGGCCACGCTGCGGCTGCCGCACTACAGCGGCCCGCCGGAGCTGGAGCGGGTGCTGATCGCCGACGACGACGAGGTGTTCCGCGCCACCGCCCGCCGCATGCTGCACGGCTTCGCCGCGCACGTGGACGAGGCCGCCGACGGCGCCGCCGCGCTCGAGGCGATGGCGGCGGAGCGGCCCGACGCGATCCTGGTGGACCTGCTCATGCCGCGCGTGGACGGCAACGTGCTGCTCCAGCGCATGGCCGAGGACGACCGGCTGCGGGACATCCCCGT
>NZ_OOHJ01000030.1 GCF_900323885.1 [Actinomadura] parvosata subsp. kistnae
GGTGCTGGCGCGGCAGGGGCCCGGCGCGGGTGACGGTGTCGCACAGGGTGAGGTGGCAGGCCAGGCCGTCGAAGCTGACGGCGCCGACGGCCAGGCAGCCGGTGGGGCGGTGGGCCAGGAGGGCGGCCAGCGCGTCCGGCAGGTAGTCCAGGCTGACGCCGGTGAGCGGTTCGCCGTTGTGTGCGAGCAGTGTGGCGGTGGGGCCGGCGAACAGAGTGTCGCCGGGGCGGTAGGCACGGATCGCCGGGGCGACGTAGTCGGTGAGGGTGGGTGCCTTGGGGGGCATCAGCACGAGCGGATTCTCCTTCGGAAACAGGACGGCACGGGCGCGGGGTTAAGGCGGGGCTGTCAGTCGGCGAGGCTGGCGCCGCCGTCCAGGTGCAGGGTCTGCATGGTGATGTGGCGGGCGTGCTCCGACAGCAGGAACAGCGCCGCGGCGGCCACGTCGGCCGGGGTGGCGATGCGGCGCAGCGGGATGCCGAGGCGGAACTGCTCGGGCACGCCCGCGATGGCGCTGGCCGGGTCGTGCCCGGCCTGGCGGAGCATCGGCGTGTCGGTGGAGCCGGGCGCGATGACGTTGCACCGGATGCCGAAGCCAGCCAGCTCCAGGCCGAGGCAGCGGGTGAACATGGTCGCGGCCGCCTTGGAGGCGGCGTAGGCGGCCAGGCCCAGCCGGGGCACGCTGGCGGCGTTGGAGGTGATGGTGACGATGGCACCCTGCCGGTGGGGGATCATCTGGCGGGCCACCGCCCGGCACAGGTGGAAGACGCCGTCGACGTTGACGGAGAAGAGCCGGTGCCAGTCGGCGTCGCTGAAGTCGGTGACCGGGCCGTGGTGCAGCAGGCCAGCCACGTTGACCAGCAGCCGCGGTGGCCCGTGCTCGGCCACGGCGGTGGCCAGCACGGCGTTCACGGCGGCGGGATCGGTGACGTCCAGGCGGTGGGCGCTGGCGGTGTGCCCGGCCGTGGTCAGGCCGGCGGCCAGCTCATGTGCTCGCTCGCCGTCGTGGTCGAGCGCGACCACGACGGCACCGGCGCGAGCCAGCGCGGTGGTGATGGCTGTGCCGATGCCGCCGGCCGCCCCGGTGACCAGTGCCGTCTGGCCGTTCAGCCCCCATCCGGCGGGGAGCGGCCAGGTCGGGTCGACCTCGGCTGCCGGGGACGCGGGCGCCACCCTGAGGCGGTTCATGGCGTCCCCGCATCGGTGAGCTGCTCCGCCCACCACCGGCAGGGGGTGATGTGGGCGTGCAGCAGCAGCGGATAGCCCTCCGGCGCGGCCAGCCAGTCCCCCAGCGGCGACAGGTCGGCCGCACACCGGACAACGACGCTGGGACAGCCGTGCCCGGCCGCGATCAGCGTCAGGTCCGCCACCCGCCCGGTTGCATCCTCGCCCCGGTGCTGTCGCTGGTCCTCGTCGTAGACGACGACCAGCAGCCGGGCGCGCAGGCGGGCCGCGCTCTCCAAATCCGCGGCGGTGCTCAGCGCGCTGTCCAGCTCGAGCGTGGTCACGGCCGGCCGGTCCGGTCTGGCCAGCGCCGCGCCGATGCCACTGGCCAGACCGAGCCGGGAGCCAGCCAGGCGGAAGGCGCCGGCGTCCGGGGTGCGCAGGTAACTGAGCGCATGGCCCATGAGAGGGCCGTGCTCGACGGTCAGAGTCCGCTGGTCGGGCAGGATCGCATCCAGCGCCATCGTCAGCGTGCGCGGGTCGATCCGGTCGGCGGGCTCCAGCATCGGCTGGTAGCCGATGTCGTGCCAGTGCCCCCGGGTGGCGATGCGATGCCGCACCTGCGTCGTGCGGTAGCCGTCCTGCGCGGGTAAGGCCTGCTGGACAGCACGGGCGGTGCGCGCGCAATCGCCGGCCACACCGAGGTCAACCCGCTGGTACAGGCCCAGCGCGGCAGGGTCGAGGTCGATCTGGGCCAGGCGGGCTTTCGGCGCCATCAAGCCGTGCCGGGTCGTCCACCCGTCCAGCGAGCACCCCCAGGCGATCACCAGGTCCGCGGCGTCCAGCAGGTCGGCCATGTCGGGCGGCGCCAGCACCCCTGCGATGCCCAGACTCCACGGGTTGCCGGTGAACAGCCCGCAGGCGGCGGCGGAGGTGGCCAGCAGCGCGCCGGCCTGCTCGGCGAGCGCTTCGAGCTCGGCCCGGGCGCGTATGCTGCCGCGTCCGGCGAGGAACACCGGCCGACGGGCGCGGCCGAGCAGCTGAGCCAGATCCTCCACGACGGCGGGGGCGGCCATCGGCGCGGCCAGCAGATCCATCGGCGGTTCGGCATCCGGAACCTCCCCGGTGTCGCTCGCGGTGCCGTCCCCAGCGTGGAGGTCGGGGAGGCAGATGACCACGGGCAGGCGGTGCTCCTCGGCCACGCGCGCCGCGTCCGCCACGATGGTGCCCACCGCCCGGGAGCCGGGCAGGTCGTAGGTCAGCGCGCCGGCGGCGTCGGCCAGCGTCAGATCGGTCAGGATGCGGTCGCCGGGAGCGGGACGCGCAGGAGGGGTGAAGACGAGCAGAGGAGTGCGGCTGGCGACCGCGTCCAGGATGCCGGGCACGGCGGCGGCCAGCGCATCGCTTGCCGCCAGCATCAGCACCGCCGGCCGCCTTCCGCTGGCCAGGGTGGAACCGCAGGCCATGGCCACGGCTCCGGCCTCGTGCCGGGCGTCCACCACCCGAACCCGGTGCGGAGCCAGGGCGGCGGCCAGAGCGGCGGTGTCCTCGCCCGCCGTGGTGAACACGTCGGCGATGCCGAGGCCGGCCACCGCGGCGCCGAACGCCGCCGATGGAAGGGCGGGCTCGCGGTGGAGGGACTGACTGCTCATCGCGCCACGTCCTGCCCCGCGGCCGCCGGGGAGGGCGGGTTCAGCGTGGCGAGGAGGGCATCCAGGTCGGCGATGCCCTGCCGGGCGTAGGCGATGATGGCGCGCAGCCGCTCCATCGAGCGGATGTCGCTGGTGCGCAGCATCGGCAGGGTATCGAGGTGGGCGTCCCAGCGTCCGTCCCGCTCCGAGATGGACGTGCCTGCCACACGCCGCTGATAGGGCGGCTGGTAAGGCGGCCGATGGGGTGATCGTGTCGGCGGCTCGATGTCGGTGATCGTCATGCGGGTCCTCCAGGAGACGGGACGAGCGGGACCAGGTTGGATCGGGCAGCCCGCATGGGGCTGTGGGAGCGGGGATCGGTCAGGCAGGCCAGTTCGGCCTCGGCCGCGCTGGCGATGGCCTCCAGGCGAGCGCGCTGGCGCAGCAGCGCGGCCCGCAGCTGATCCGCGTCCGCCGGCGCGGGGGGCATCGCGCCGGCGGACGCGGACACCGGGTGGGCAGGCACTGCCGCGGCGGTCCTGTCGGCCCTCGGCCCGGTCCTCAGGCGACGCACCAGGCCGGCCGAGGCCAGGAGCAGGGTGACGGCGGTGACCCCAGCGAGCACATCGGGGTAGCGGGCGGACACCTCGCCGGGGTAGCTGCCCAGGTAGGCGAGCGCGACCGCGGGGCCTATCGCTCCGCCGAGCATGCGGGCGGTCGTGAGGGAGCCCACCGCCAGCGCGAACCGGTCGGCGGGCACCCCGGACGTGCCCGCGATGGTCGCGGTCGTGGACAACACACCGAACCCGCAGCCCAGCAGCGTCAGCCCGGCGGCCGCCGCAGCGGAGGCGGGCGGTACGAGGTGGAGCCCCAGCAGCGCCACCGCACTGAGATAGCCACCTGCGTAGGTCGCCCACGAGGTGCCGACGCGACGGGCCAGCTTCCCGGTCAGCAAGCTGACCACCGCCACCGCGGCGGACAACGGCACGAGCGCCAGCCCCGCCTGCGTGGCAGGAATCCCCGTCTCGCGCAACAGCAGCGGAGCCACTGCGAGAACCGGAAACGCGGTCAGCCCGTACAGCAGGGAGGCCGTCATGCCCCACCTCCAGCCGGGGCAGCGCCACAGGCCTCGATCGATCGCCCCGGCCGGATGCCGCCGGGACCGGGCCAGTGCCAGCATGAACCCCGCCACAGTGACGGAGGCCGCCGACGCGGCGGCGAGCGATACCCATCCCCATTGCCCGCCCAGGGAGACCAGCAGCACCAGCGCGGTGGTGGCCGCCGCCAGCGCCGTCATGCCGAGCAGATCCGGGCGGGGCCGCCGTACAACAGGTGAGCTCGGCAGCGCGGCCGTCAGCAGGAGCAGCGCGCCGGCGGTGGCGGCCAGCGGCAGGTACAGGGCGCGCCAGCCGTAGGTGTCGAGCACCCATCCGCCCAAGGCGTGCATGACCAAGCCGCCGCCGCCGGTGGCCGCACCCCACAGCGCCGCCGCACCGCCGCGCCGCCGCGCCTCGACGCGGGCCAGCAGCAGCCCCAGTCCGGCCGGCAGCATCAACGCCGCGCCCACCCCTTGGGCGGCCCTCCCGGCCAGCAGCACCGGCCAGGACGGCCCGGCCACCATCGCGGCCGCGCCCGCCGCGAACAACCCCAGACCGGCGGCCAGCACGCCGCGCCGGCCGAGCAGATCGGCCAGCCGCCCGCCGGCGGCCAGTAGCCCGGCGATCGCCGCCAGGTTGATCGTGGCCAGCAGGCTCAACTGTGCCAACGGCACATCCGCGACGACGCGATCGCGGCCGAGCATCGGCAGCATCAGGGTGGCGGCCAGGGTGTCGGCCATCACCAGGGCGGTCGCGGCCGCGCAGACGAGCTTGACCAGGGCACCGGACGGGCGGCGGTGGGACCCGGCGGGGTCGGGCTCGTATCGCGGTCGCGGGGCGGCCGTCATGGTCGCGGTCATCGCCCGTACGCCTCGCCCCGCTGCCTCGCGGCACGATCAGCTGTCATCGCGCGCCGATGCTTCCCGGTGGGCCGCGGTACACCGCCGTTCGCGCACAGCTGGAAAGAGATCACGGCCGAACCGTAGAAGTCGTGGGTGTGAGCGGGGTTGCAGTCCGGTGTTGAGATCGGTTGTTATCCGGTGTCAATACGACAGGGGCGGCACATTCTTTGTGGATCCGCCATTTTCCCTGCGGCGGTGCCGGTCTCCGGCCGGCCTCGCCAAGTTGCCGTCATCCATCTACGATCAACAGTCGGGGTCCGCAGCCAGCAGAGCACCTTAAAGGATGTACCGTGCCCGACGATGCCCTCACCACGCAGGCTCACCTGCCAGCATCACCCGCCCGGATCTACAACTACCTGCTGGGCGGCACCGACAACTACGAGGTCGATCGCAGGGTGGCCGAGGTGGGCCTGCGCCGCGATCCGACCCTCGCCCAACTCGCCCGGGCCAACCGGGCGTTTTTGATCGAGACCGTGCGTCATGTCGCCCAGCAGCGTGTCGGCCAGTTCCTGGATGTCGGCTCGGGCCTGCCCACCGAGCTGAACGTGCATGAGGTCGCGCAGTCCGTGGAGCCGGGCGCCCGCACCATCTACGTCGACAACGACCCGGCGACCCTGGCCCACTCGCAGGCGCTCATCGAGGGCGACGAGCTGACCCGCTACATCCTGGCCGACATGCGCGACCCGCACGGCATCTTGACGCATCCCGAGGTCGTCCGGCTCCTGGACTACACCCAGCCCTGGGCTTTGGTGCTGTGCGCGGTGCTGCATTTCGTTCCGGACGCCGACGACCCCTACGGCCTGGTCTACCGGTTCATGCAAGAGGCGCCGCCCGGCAGCTACATGGTGTTCTCGCATGTCAGCAGCACCGACATCGATCCCGACCTGTTCGAGATTATGACCGCTACCAACGCCACCCTCCCGGTCCCCTACAGCTACCGAAGCGTGGAGGAGATCGGCCGCTTCTTCGCCCAGCCCGGCTGGAGCCTCCTGGAGCCGGGCATCGTGGACGTCCAGTCTTGGCGTCCTGGGAAGGCGCTCGAGCGCTATCCCCGCTTCGGGGCGCGCGTTCTGGGCGGGGTGGCCCGCAAGGATTCCTGACCGGAGCGCCTCAGCAGTTGGCGGGCGTCGGAGAGGACAAGGCGGGCAGCTTGGCACGGCAGCGCGCGGCGTGTTCGCTTCTGCCCTCGGCCTCACACAACACGGCCGCCTGGGCGTAGCGCTGGCCTGCCCGGTCATGGCGGGACAGAGCGGTCAGCGCGTCACCGGCGCCCTCTTCGGCGCGGGCCTGACCGGCCCGATGCCGTGCTTGCTCGCTCAGCCGGGCGGCACGCTCGAAGGCGTCCAGCGCCTCGCGCGCGCGATGGGCCGCGAGCAGGACCTGGCCCTGCGTGAGCAGCGCTAGGACCAGATAGGTCTGATGGGTAGGCAGGACGGCCAGCCGCGCGGCCACGGCGAGCGCCTGGCCGCCAGTGTCGAGCGCTTGTCCGTGGCGTCCCTGATCGCTGAGGGCCAGGGCCAGCGCCCGCAGCGCCAGCAGTTCCTCGTGCGCGTTCTTGGTGGTGCGGGCGAGGCCGAGGGCGCGTTTGGCGTCGGCCTCGGCCTTGGCCAGGTGCTCGGCGCGCCGATCGCCGAGGTCGGATGCGGTGGCGAGGTGGTGCCAGCAGGTGGAGCGCAGCGCCAGCGATCGGGCCGCCCCGTGCCGGTCGGACAGGGTCTCCCATACCGAGACGCATTGATCCAGCAGCGGCAGCGCACGGTAGGCGCCGCTGGGCTGGCGCACGATCAGATGGGCGAGGTGGTAGCGCGCCTCGGCCGCCCAGCGGGCGTTGACCGGCGCGACGGCCTGGAGAACCCGCCGCCACATGTGTTCGGCGTCGTCATGGCGGCCTTCCCGGCACAGATACGAGCTCACGCGCAGCGCGAGCCCCATCGCGTGCAGGTACAGCTGCTGATCGCAGGCGACTCGCACCACGTTGAGCAGGTTGCCCATTTCGGCGGCCAGCCACCGGTCCGCGTCCTGCATGATCAACGTCCGAGCGGGGGCAGGGGCGAACCCGGACAGGGTGAATGTCGACGCCATCGGCGGATGGCAGGGCGCGCGCACGATCTGCGCATCAGCCAGGCACACCAGTTCCAGCCAGCCGAGGAGCAGGCGGTAGATCGCCACATCGCGTTCGTCGGGCAGAGCAGCCAGCCGGTCTGCTGCGTAGGCCCGGAGCAGATCATGCTGGCGGTAACGGAGTTGTCCCAGCGTGTCAGCAGGGACGGTGGTGAGCAGGCTCTGGCGCGTCAGCGCGTCCAGTATCCTCTCCACCTCCTCTACGTTGCACTCATACTCCAGCATCGCGACTTCCCAGCTGGCGAATCCGGCGGACCCGAGCAGGGATGCCAGGCGGAAAATCCGGCGGGCCCGTTCCGGCAGTGCCTCGTAACTGTCGCTGATGCTCGCCTCGACCGCCACCTCGTCGGTGGCGAGCATGGACATCCTGCGCCTGCTGAGCTGATCGGCGAAGGTTCGCAAGGGCCAGTCCTGCTGGGCCGACAAGCGAGCCCCCGCGACGCGTACGGCCAGAGGCAGACCGCTGCACAGGGCGGCGATGTCGGCGGCCGCGGCGGGTTCGGCCTGAACGCGCTCGGCGCCGATGATGTCGCCGAGCAGGCTCAGTGCCTCCGGCTGAGTCAGCGGACCAAGCCGGATGCTGCGGATGCTGGCCATCCCGACCAGATGCGGGCGGCTGGTGAGGAGCACCGCGCAGCCGGGAGTGCCCGGCAGAAGCGGATGAGCTTGGTGCATGCCGCAGACGTCGTCGAGCACGACCAGGACGCGACGGTCGGCCAGCAGGGACCGGTACAGGGCGGTCCGGCTGCTCACCGTGGCGGGAAGCTGGGCGGGAGGGACCCCCAGTGCGGTCAGCACCTCACCGAGCACTTCTGCGGTGTCGCGGGGACGGTCCGAAGTGCCGGCCATGTGCACGTAGAGCTGCCCATCGCCAAAGACGGGCCGTAGCAGGTGTGCGGCCTGATGGGCAAGCGTGGACTTGCCCACTCCGGGCGGCCCCCAGACGGCGGCGATGGGCACGCCTGCCGCCGGCCCGGACAGGTGCGCGACAAGCTGGTCGATCTCGGCCGTGCGGCCGGTGAAATCGGTGACCACGGTCGGCAGCTGAGCCAGCGGCAGGCCGTCGCGGGCCTGTACGGATGTCGCCGACGGGAGGCGGCCGGTGGACGCCGATGCGCTGCTAGGGCCGGTCGGTGGCAGCCGGTCGGCAGCGATCTGGTCGCGCAGGTGCCGGAGCTGGGCGCCGGGTTCGGTGCCGGTGTCGCGGGCCAGCAGCCGGGCGATCGTCTCGTACTGGCGCAGGGCCTCCACCCGGTAGCCCGCCCGGTACAGCGCGGTCATCAGCAGTGCGTTGAGCGGCTCCGACAACGGGTCCTCTATCAGCTCCCGGCGGATGTCGCCCAGTAGCTGCTGGCCCTCGCCCAGCAGCAGGCGTGATTCCAGCAGGGCCTGCTGACTGACCTTGCGCTCCCACAGCAGTTCCGTCCGCCAAGAGGCCAGGCGCACAGGGTCGTCGGGTACGTCAGCAAGCGGCGGGTCACCCCACAGTTGCAAGGCCTGGCGCAGGCAGGCAACCGCCTCTGCGTGGTTGCCGGCTGCGATGTGCTCGTGCCCCTGCTGGGCCAGGCGGCGGAACTGCTCGACGTCGAGGCTGTCGTGAGGTTGCAGCTCGATGCGATAGCCGTGCCCGCGGGCTGGCGGCACTCGGCCGGGCAGCAGACGGCGCAGCTGCGACAGAGCGGTCTTCAGGGAGTTGTCCCGGCCGGCGGCCTCGCCCCAGACGGCCTCCATCAGCAGATCGCCGGCGACCTCGTCCGGCCAGGCCAGCAGCAGCGTGGCCAGCAGCGGTCGCCGGGTGCGCGGGATCTCGATGGGAGCCTCGTCCTGCACGCTGATCTGTCCCAGGACGGAAAAACGCACCTGTTCGCACCCCCTGACCGGAGTCGTCGAATCCGCTGCCGCAAGCATGGGGGCGCGGGCGGCAGCAAAGCGTGAATCACACGCCCGCCTTGAGTTGTGGTGCGGTGCGGGAGCAGAGCCCTCAACGTCTGGCGGACTTCACGCGCTCTGGCCGACCTGGTGAGGGCGGTGCGACTTCTGGGGAGCGTGCGCCCTGATTTGATCAAGACACTTACGAGCTTGTCAACCCTTGGAAAACATGTTGACTGCCGATTGACTGCGAGGTTGTCTGATGGCATCGCTGAGCTCCCGGGAGGCACTGTGGCCACACTCGCCGAACGTCTGGCAGAAGCTCTGGCCGCCAGGGGGATGTCCGCCCAGGAGTTGGTCAACGCCGTCACGGACACGGGCCGGAGCCTGACCAGGAGCTACATGAGCCTGCTGGTGTCGGGCAAGAAGGACAACCCCAGCCTCGACCTGCTCCGGACGATGGCCGAGATTCTCCGGGTGTCCTGCGGATGGCTGGCTGGCGAGGATGTGCCGCGGGACAGGCCCGTGGCCGAGCAGGCCGGCATCGCCGGGATCCCGCCCGCCCTCGAACTAGCCGCCGACTACGAACTGCTGTCGCCGGAATCCCGGCGTTCCATCAGCCACATGGTGCAACTGGCCCTACGTGCCGAGGCCCGCCCCGGCTCCCGCCGATCCGCAGCGCCCCTCCCCACCACCGGCGGCCAGGCAGGCGGTGGCGCCCACCCCTTCCCCGCCATCGCGGTGTACCAAGCCCACCATCTCACCGTGGAGCTGAACAATCTCATCGGCCAGCGGCTATATACCCTGCGTACGGCCGCGGCACTGCCGCCCGCCGAGGCCGCATCGATCCTGGCCGCCAGCGAGCGCGACATCGTCGCCCTGGAACGCGGCGAGCGCCCTATCTCCGAGGCCGAGCTTGACCGGCTGCTGACACTGTACGGAGTGCAAAGCGCCGAACAGCGCGCCCTGATCGGCGAGGTCGCCCGCGGCGAGCACGCGCACGCCTGGTGGCTGCGCTACTTCGCGACGATGCCGCCGTGGGTGGCCACCATGCTGGCGGCCGAAGCCGACTCCCGGGTGATCCGCGCCTACGGCGCCGAAGCCGTGCCCGCGCTGCTGCAGACCGAGGCCTACGCCCGGGCCGCCCGGCAGGCCGCACACCGCCCCGACCCTGCCCACGACCAGGTCGAGCTCGCCGTTCGGCTCGTCATGGACCGCCAGATCAACCCGATCGAGCGCCAGTCCGCCCGCCTGTGGGTCATCCTGCGCGAGGCCGCCCTGCTGGATATGCCCGGCGGGCCCGACGTGCAGGCCGAGCAGCTCAGCCATCTCATCGACCTGTCCAAACAAGAGAACATCGCCCTGCGCATCAACGCCCGTCACGGCGAGCGCTACCAGCCCCGCGGCGGCAGCTTCACCCTCCTGCAGCGCCTCGGCCGTCCCAATCTCGTCTACGTCACCGGACTGGTCGAAGACCGCCTCATCACCCGGCCGGAGGTCGTCGACGAATACCTGGTGGCCCACCTGCGGCTCGACATGTCGGCCGAACGCGAGGAGCGCACGATCGAGATCCTGACGGATATCCGCCGCCACGTCACATCTCGTTGACCATCGCCGTCCCTGCGCGTCGCCGGGCGGCCGTTCATCCTGCTGCCACCCCGACCCGAAGGAGCAAGCAACCGTGAGCCAGCCCGCCTGGATTGCCGGCGTGGACCCCACCGCGGTCTCCGCCGCAAGGATCTACGACGCCGCCCTCGGCGGCGTCAACAACCTCGACGTCGACCGGCGGGCGCTCGCCGCCATCCAGAAGGTCACGCCGTACGTCGTGCCCACGATCGTCGAGAACCGCAACGTCCTGCAGCGCATGGTGCGCTACTTACGCCAGCAGGG
Source organism: [Actinomadura] parvosata subsp. kistnae (assembly GCF_900323885.1). Lineage (GTDB taxonomy): Bacteria > Actinomycetota > Actinomycetes > Streptosporangiales > Streptosporangiaceae > Nonomuraea > Nonomuraea composti. The sequence goes on from NZ_OOHJ01000030.1 coordinate 10,675, forward strand.
GGTACGCCAGTTCCTCGACATCGGCGCAGGCCTGCCCACCCGCGGCCAGGTTCACGAGATCGCCGACGATGCCAAGGTCGTCTACGTCGACAACGACCCCGAGGTCATCACCACCGCGCAAGCACTCATGGCCGGCACCGACCGGGTGCGGATCGTCCTGGGCGACGCCCGCGAGCCGGACGCCATCCTCGCCCACCGCGACGTGGCCGACTTCCTGGACTGGACCAGCCCCCTCGCCCTGCTGCTGATCGGCGTGCTGCACTTCATCCCCGACGAGGACGGCGTCTACGACCTGGTCGACCGGTTCAAGGCCGACCTGAGCCCCGGCGACTACGTCGCGATCACGCACGGCACGACCGACGGGTTCAACCCGGCCTGGTACGCCGCAGTCGCCAAACAATACGAATCGGCCCAGAACCGGCCCCACAATCGCCCCTACAAGGCGATCGAACCGTTCTTCACCGGATGCGAGCTGGTACCTCCGGGGCTCGTCAACGCCACCCAATGGCGACCCGACCACCGTGTCGCGCACCCGCCGGAGCACATCGGCATCTACAGCGGCATCGGTAAGATCCTGCCCCGCTCCAGCTGAGATCACGAGCCAGTCCCCCTGCCTGCCTCCGGTCGGACCGGGGCCGCCGGCCGGGCCATTCATCCTCCCGCACCCGCACGGCACGCCCCACCCTCTTGCCCGGAGGCCAACCATGCGCCAGACCACCGCGATGGTCTACCACCCCAACAACCCGGACCTGCGAGCCAACCCGTGGCCGACCTATCAGTGGCTGCGGGACGAGCAGCCCCTCTACCACAACCCCGGCGCCGGCTTTTGGGTGCTGTCGCGGCATGCCGATGTCTCGGCCGCGTGGCGCGACCCCGCCCTGTACTCCTCCGACCACGGTCCCGCTCTGGAACACTGGGCCCCCGACGCCTCCGCCACGATGGGGTTCGTCGCCATGGACCCGCCACAGCACACACTCCACCGGCGCCTGATCTCACAGGGCTTCACCCCTGGCCGGGTGCGCCATCTGGAACCGCGTATCCGCCAGCTCACTCGCGCCTACCTGCAGCCCCTCCTGGAGGAGGGTTCACTCGACTTCGCCGACTTCGCCACCGCGATCCCCGTCGACGTCATCTCCGAGCTTATCGGCGTCCCGGTCGCCGACAGGCCCCTGCTGCTACAGCTCAGCCGGCAGATCATGACCCGCGACGACGCCAACGGCCGGCTCACTCCCGCGGTGCGGCAGGCCAACGCCGAACTGGCCAGCTACTACGCCAGCCTGATCGCCGAGCGGCGCGCCCGGCCCCGCGAAGACCTCACCTCCGCGCTGCTACGGGCGGACATCGATGGAGAACGACTCGCCGAGCGCGACGTCATCGCGACCCTGATGCTGCTCGGCGTGGCCGGCAACGACACCACGGCGAAGCTGCTCACCACCGCCTGGCGGTGCGCCTGGCAGCATCCCGACCAGCGCGCACGCCTCTGGTCGGGCGAGCTCGACGTCGGCTGCTGGGTGGAGGAGACGCTGCGCTATGAGGGCCCCTCGGCCTACACCGCACGCCGCCTGACCCGCCCCACCGAACTGCACGGCGTTGTCGTGCCCGCCGGCGCATGCGTCCTGCTGGTGATCGCCGCGGCCAACCGCGACGAGCGTGTCTTCCCCGCCGCCGACCGCTACGACCTGAGCCGCGACACCAGCCGTACCTTGGCCTTCGGCCTGGGCCAGCATTTCTGCCTGGGCGCCTCGCTGGCCCGGCTGGAAGCCACCGTCGTGCTGCAGGAACTGGTGCGCGCGGTGGAAGCCGACTACGAGGTGGACCTGGCCGCCGCGTCCTGGGCCGTCAGTCCCAACGTGCGCGGCCACGCCACACTGCCCACCACGGTCAAACGGCGGTAGCCACCCGTCTGACCGCACCGCCGCGCGGCCCTCCTGTCCCCGGAAGGGGCAGGAGGGCCACATCCGCGTGCTCACTGCGACCTCCGGCACCGGACGCTGACCTCGCAGCAACCGGATCACAACCGCGCGAACACCATCGGTGGCTACCCTGCTCGCCATGATCCACTACAGCATGTCGTCGCGCACGCTCACGCCCAGCACCGCTCCCGCAGCCGCCCCACCCCGGCCGGCGCCCTCTGGAACAGGCATGAGGCCCGACCTCACTACCGAACTGCCGGTCACCTCGCCCGCCGCCTACGCGGCCCTGGTGCCGGCCCTGCCCTCCAGCACCCCTGGAGCTCCGCCGCACACCCTGTGGAGCATCTCTCCCCTGGCCGCGGCGCACCTGAGCTTGGACAAAGTCCTGCTCCACCAGAAGTGGCTCATCCAGGCCGGAGCCGCACACACGGTGCTGATCACCGACGTGCACGCTGCTCTGTGCCCGGACGCCGATCCGTTCCGGATCGAGCAACAAGCCCGCTGCTACGAGCACTACCTCAGCCAAATCTGCGGGCTCGCCGCCACCATCGTGCGGGGCAGCGCCTTCCAACGCTCCCCCACCTACCAGCTGCAACTGGCCAGACTCCTGGACCGGGACACCGACACGAACGCCGGCAACAACCCTCGCACCAAAGCGGCCGCCATGCAGATTCTCGACCCCTGCTTCCTCAGCATCGACGCCGTCATGCTCGACCAGGAAACCCTCCTGCCACGCCCCGCCCACAGGCACCAGACCGGTGACGGGCCTGCCCCCATCTACACCCCGCCGCTGTACAGCACGACCGGCCGCCCCCTACGGGAGAGCACGCCCGACGCCCGGATCTTTATCCACGATAGTCAGCACGAACTCGCCCGGAAGATCAAACAAATGTACGCGCCGCCAGCCGACCACACGCTGGCACAAGGCAGTGTCAACGCCGTCCTGGAGTACTTCCGCTGGTCGGTGTTCCCGTGGGTCACCGACGCCGTGCCCGTGCACCTGACCGACGGCGGCTACGGCTTCTTCACCTCGTACGACGACTTGGAAACGGCCTATGCGGCCGGCCAGATCCACCCCAGCGACGCCAAGACCGCACTGCTGCTCATGCTGACGGCCCGGCTGCAGACGATCCAGGCCCACCTGCCCGACACCCCTTCAGACGCTGATCGATGACACCAGGATGGAGCAGGAGCAGACCGCCAAGGCCCCACCGAGTGGCGGACCAGGAAGCCAACGTCCACCGGCGTGCTCCGCTGGGCGCATTGTCGACCAGGGGATGTCGAGCGGGAGAGCCACAACCACCCTTCTCCCGTGGAGACCGCATGGTCGAGAATGCCCTACACCTGACTCAGGACTGGCTCACGCCTTCCCCATCCTCCACGGAGCTGAACACGCAGGGACTGGCCGACTTTCTTCGCGGATTCTTCGGCCCACTGTTCCTCGTCACCGTTTCGGTGGTCGCCTTGTTCTTCCTCTTCACCCGCGAGATCACGCGGTTTGTGCAGTTTCTCGCCGTGGCCATCACCATCGGCGTGATCTTTTACGTGCCGAACGTCATCGAGGTCCTCGCTCGAGGCATCGCAGGAGCCTTGGGGCTGGCATGACCCTCATCACCTGCGAAGAAGCTGGCCCCAGGCACGGTGGCCCTGCCAGAGCAGGTCCGGCCGTGACGCGCCTTTCCCGACGAAGCCGAACCACCGGCGAGCGACCGTGGGGCACGCAGAACTCCTGGTCTCTGATCGGCTGTAGGGACGCGTCGGTCATTCTGTTCAACCCGCGGGCGGTCTGCCCTGCCCGCGCCTTCAGAGGAGCACCCGACCAGGTCCGGCGCGGGCCGCTTCTTCGGCTTCGGCCATCAAGGGGACTTCGTGTGACGGAGTGCTGATGTCATGAAACTGCGAGCAACTACGCGGATCGCCTGCACGGGTCCTCGCAATTTGATCATCCGTGCGCTACGGCCTCGATCCTCAGTACAGGGAGGGGACGGGTGAGGGCGCAGCTCAGCGCGGGACAAAGGGACATATCGAGGTTGGCGATGCCATCCGAGCTGAGACGCCGCATCGAGAATGCCGGCAAGGGCCATGGCTACCCTCAGCCCAGCATCCACCCAGCCGAACTGATCAGTACCTTGCACCTGGAGCAACGCGAGGATCCGGAACGTGCCGCGTCTCTCCTACCCGTGACTCCGATGCTGCTGGGAGCCGCGCAGGTGCCGATATCCGGAGGGAGGCATGTGTTCACATTCCGGAACCCGCTGAGCGCGCGCCTGCCCTCAACGGGGCACCCCGCGGAGCACGGAATCTGCCGAGCGGTGCGCCGGGCAGTACCTTGCGGCGCCCTTTGGCGTGGCGGTCTTCAGCAGGTCCGAAGAGCTCTGCGCATCTCGACGCTGGTCATGGCTTGGCTGGTGTAGATGCCGGCCGAGGGCGGTTCCATGGCGCCGCGCCGAGTAGTGTGCGGTCTTGCCCGCCCGCCCCCAGGCGGCCTGTCACTGGGTGGTCGATCTGCCACCGCTTCCGGCTTTCCACCGCGGTTGCGCGGTTCGCGTATCACGCGCAGCGTCAGCCGGAGGCGCCCTTGGCCTGAATAGCCCATCGCCCGGACGACATCCCGGGCCCTCCTAATCCAAGACGCATCAGGTGCACGATCGGCCACCGGCACGATCGCCAGCACCTCTGTCTGGTGCGCCCACGAACACCTCAGGAGCACACCGTGAGCCATGCGCTCTCTTCAGTACGCCCGAAAACGGCCTCCGGCCACCGCTTTGGCCGGCATTTCGGCGAGGCCGACACCACAAGCCCAGCCATGACCACGCACTCCCCTGTCCGCCTGGACGACCTGCCGGACGGGACGGTCAAGATTCCCCTCGAACTGCCGCATGGAGCGGCCTGGCCGGTCGCGGTGCAAGTGGCCGCGCTGTCCCAACGGCAAGCGGGCTGCACCGCGAGCATCGGTTATCTGGCCAGACGACTCAGGGTGCACCCTTCCACGATCTACCACGGGCTCGCCGCTGCCGGAGGATGGATCGTCACCGACTCCAGCACGTCCGTGACCCGCCGCTTTCTGGCCCCAATCCCGCAGAACGCCGCGTGGGCGCGCATTTCGTACCGGGCGGCGGCCGGAGTCGGCTGTCACCGTGTCGGCGGCGTGTGGGCGCCCCGCCGGAACCGGGCCGCGCTGCTGGAGCTGTACTGCCGGCTGCGCTGCGATGAGGAGGTCGGCCGGGTTCGTGAGCAAGCCGCGCTGGCCGAGGATCTGGGAGTGACGGACCGGACAGTGCGGTCTCTGCTGGCCACGCTGGAGTCCGACGGCTGGATCACCGGCCACCGTGTGGGCCGTCTGATCGCCTATCGAACGCACGATGCCCCCTTGCGCGTGGCGAACTCTGGTCCCGGCGTTCGTGATGAGGGGGGCGGGTGCACCATGTTCGCAGCGGACGAGCAATCCCGGAAGGCGGGACGAGACGATCTTGGAAGTCGCGGCGAAATGATCTCGGAAGCTGAGCCTGCACAGAAGCCCGACGATCAAGCGGGAGGGAGGAAGCGTGATGGTTTGCCTCTCGCCGTAGGCGCTCTACAGCACCGTAGGAGCGCTGAGGACGGATCGCTGCCCGAGAGGGCACAAATCGGCGGCGTCGACGGGCAGGCGATGGAGCGACTGCCGCGCCCGGCGATGCGACCCGGCGGAGCGCTGAGTGTGATGTGCGCGTTGCCGCTCGGCTGGCAGGCGCGCATGTCGGAGACCGAGCGGGAACGGGTGCTGACCGCGATCGAGACTGAGCTCCGAAAGGGCCGGACCGCCGCAGAGCTGTCGGCTCGCGTGCGTCGCCGGCTGACGGTCTGGCGTGGGTTGCCGGTGCGGCGGCCGGTGGCAGCGGCCTTGACGGTGGTGCGGCGCGGCTACCACTGCCCGCGTCCTGAGTGTGAGGATCATGTGCTGCCCTCCGGGCATGCCTGTCTGGCGTGCGTGTCCATCGGAGCGCAGGTGAATGAGGCACGCCGGGCGCCGGTTGCCTCGTCTGCCGTCCCTGGACCCGGTGACCGGCCGACATGGCCGCCGAAGCCCGTGCCCTCTCCCCCGCCTTTCCGGGCCGGTCTGCCGGATGACTTCGCCGATGCTCGTCGCCGTGGCGCGGCCCTGGCCCGCCGTACGCTCGAGGCCTGGAGACTACCGACCGTCGACAAGCTCACCCCGTCCGGGCAAGGCATCCATTCAGGTAGATAGTGAGGCAGGCGTGCGCACGGATGTCAGGACCAGCTCTATTCCGAACTTTGGACCCACCTGGCATGCGATCTCTGGTGAGGGTGGCCTTGCGGCGGCGATGGCATCGATCGGATCAGACTTGCCCAGAAAGCGGCGGGCCCTGCGGTCCGATTGGGTATCTCGATGGCGTCGATGTGCTCGGCCTTCAGCAGGCAGGTCAGGGCGGCACCGTAGACGCCGCTATCCACGACCTCGCCCCTGTCCAACTGCCCGAAGCTGCGCATCCACGCCAGCAGGGCGGCGCATCCGGCCGCTGTGGCGGGGAAGTGCACGGTCCCCAGCACGCGTCCGGCGAGGTCGACGACCGCCGCAGTGTGGGTGTCCACGCCGCCGGCGACTTCACTGATCGATACCCGGGTAGGGCATCACCTATGATCAGGAGAAAGCAGATACGCCGTCCGTCAGAAGCGACAGCATGCTGGTGATCAGGACGCGCTCCACGTCCTCGGGAGCCAGCCGGCCCTCCTCGCGCTCCTGAGCGGCGCTGTGCACGAGCGAGAAGAACGTCGTCACCAGCCAGGGAAGCGGCAGGTCGGTGCGGAAGTCACCGCCCCGCCGCCCACGCTCGATGAGCCGTTCCACCCGGCGCAGAGGCCGGTCGTGGTGCCGCCTGATCCGCTCGGTGGCCATCGTCCGGTCGGCGGCCACGAAAAGCCGGCGGTGCTGGTCGAGAATCTCCCATGACGACCGCAGCAGAGCCGCCATGGCCTCCGGCGCCGGCGCGGTCTCCAGCGCCGGGTCCTCCAGCGCCGGGTCCGCGGCGCCGATCACGTGGTTCAGCACCGCCTCCACCAGCGCCTCACGCGACGGGAAGTGCCCGTACAGGGTCACTCGTCCCACCCCGGCGGCCTTGGCGATGGCCGCGACACTGGCGGCCGGGTCGGAGCTCAGCAGTCGCGTACCCGCGGCGAGGATGGCCGCGATATTGCGCTCGGCGTCGGCCCGCCGGACGGGCACGGACTGTCGTGAGGCGGCCTTCACCATGCGACCACCCTACGACGCCCACCCTCCGTGGCCGACAGCATGACCGGACAACCCAGCACCGCGCCACCAGCACGGCGAGGCCGCACCGATCCTTGTGTTGCACAGCACCCTGCACGCGTGTCGTCGCCGTAGCCCTGATCTGCGTCAGAGTCGGGCGGCTGAAGTGGGGTCCACCAGAACGCTGCCGGCGGACCCCGGTGCCCGAACTCTCAGGAGTCCGCGACGGCGCAACCGGCGGCTTCCACCGCCGCGCGGACCTGTTCCTCGCCGACAGGGCCATCAGTCAGGACGCTGACCCGCCCCTCAGCCGGATCGACCTCCACACCGACGACTCCCGGCACCTGGATGAGCTCCGACTTGATGGCGGCCAGACAGTGGCCGCAGGTCTCCGGGGACAGGCCGGCGATGCGATAAGCGACGAGGCTGTAGGCAACAGTGATCATTGGATCCCTCCTTCTGCTTCACGGCGAGTACTGCGCCGCGTCAGAACAGATCGTGCTGCACGGAAGTACCGGCGTGGAGGTATCAGACGCTTCCGAAACACGACATGGCGAAAACCGGAACCTTTGCCACAAAAGGGCCGAATGTGCCACTGTTCAGCGTTGAGCCGGCGCTAGGGAGGAAGTTCGGTGGTGGACGAGGGGCCGCTTGCTGCGGATGACAGCGTGGCGCGTTCCTTGTACGCCCGCATGCGGGACCGAGGAGAGTCGTTGCCCGAGGCCGCCGAGGAGCTGCGCCTGGCGGCGGCGGACATCGACCGGGCTCGCTCCCAGCTCGTCCGGCTCCAGCTGCTGAATCCTGAGACGCAGACCGCTGCCGACGTCGCCACCGCGCTCAACCGGAGCCTGCAGAGCAGCCACCGGCTGCTCGACAGCCTGATCGAGCAGCACGTCAAGACGGCTTCGCTGGCGAAGCACTATCTCGGCCTGTCCGGACCGGCGGACAGCCACGCGCATGTGGAGTTCTTCCCCTGGCCCGACCGCCGCGAGCACCTGTCCGAGCGCATTGACGAGCTGGCCGAACAGGCTGAACACGAAGTGCTCGGCATGCATCCGATCGCGCCGTGGACCCGCGAATCGCTGGAGGCCGGCCTGGCCCGCAGCGAGACCACCGCCCGCAACGGCGTACGGTTGCGTGCTCTGCACGCGCAGATCGCCATGTCGAACCCGCTGATTCGTGAGTTCATGGGTGAATGGCGCAGGTGCGGCATCGAGGTGCGGGTCACGCCTGTGATCCCTACGCGCATGCTCATCTACGACCGTCACACCGCCGTCGTCCAGGCCGATCCGGAGTCGCTGCAGGCGGGCACCGTGCTGATTCGCGGCGGAGGCGTGGTGAAGTCGCTGGCGGCGATCTACGACTACTGCTGGACGACGGCCTCCGAGCCCGAGGACGTCCCACGGTCGACCGATGGCGTGTCGCTCACCGAGCAGCAGCTCGCCGTGCTGCGCATGCTCGCAGCGGGGGCGAAGGACTCCGCCATCGCGCGCAGCATGGGCGTCTCGACGCGCACCATCACCCGGCTGGTCGGCGAGCTGACGGCGGTACTGGGCGCGAGCAGCCGGTTCCAGGCAGGCGTGCGGGCGGCACGACTCGGCTGGCTCGACCCCGGCTGACCGGCGAGCCTGCCGCGCGATTCAGTCATCGACGTCGAGGGCGAACCCGTCGGCGGCCAGCTCGGTCAGGAAGGCGATCGGGTCCACCAGCTGCTCGATGTGGCGCACGCCGGCCGGCAGTCCCGGCAGGTGGCGAACGATCAGCGCGGCCGCGCGGCCGGTCGCGCGGCTCTGGGAGTGCCCGCTGAAGGACGCCTGAGCCGCCCCCGCACTAACCGTCACGGCGAAGCCGTCACCGCCGAAGTGGATCTTCGTCAGCGCCGTGAGCAGCAGCCCGCGTGTCCGGGGACGGCGCAGCAGCCCCGCGATCGTGGGCCGCCGGGCGGCGGCCAGCAGCGTGGTGAACAGGCGGGAGTCGAGGCACAGGCCCGTGCGGGCGGACGGCACGGCGATCGTGCGGGGCAGCGTGTACTGGTCGGAGAAGGGGAAGCGGTGCACGGTACGGGTTCCGTACGGCTCGGGGAAGGCCATCGTCCACGATCCGTCGAGCACGCCGAGCCCGTCGAGCGTCCAGGCGATGGCCGCGGAGCCGTGCTGCTCCCCCGAGCCGAGCAGCACGCCGATGCGCAGGTCGCGGCCCGGTGACCGCTCGTCGACCAGGCGGGCCAGCAGGTTGGTGACGCCGGGGACGAGCCCGACGCTCAGGGCGGCGGTCGTGCCGCGTGCGGTGGCGAGGTCGTCCAGCTCCTCGATCGAGGCCAGCACGTCGCGGGAGGCCGACACGTCGACGTAGCCGATGCCGCGCTCCAGGCAGGCGCGGGCGACGGAGGCGTTGCCGGTCTCGGCGCACATGAGCACCGTCGTGACGCCTTCCAGCGCTCTGGCCAGGTCGGCGGGGTCGGCGGCGTCCACGCGTACCGGCCTTGCGCCGGGGACGGGCCGGGCCCGGCCGGGATGGCGACCGGCGACGATCACCCGCGTGCCGGGACGTGCTGACAGGGCCAGCGCGGCCTCGCGGCCGACCGCGCCGTATCCGCCGAGGATCAGGACGACGCCACCGCTCCCCACGCTTTTCGTAGTCACACTACAAGAATGTTTTCGTAGTGCCGCTATAGTCAAGCCGTGAGCGCACCACGACACGCCAGCGGCCGTACCCCCGAGAAGGAGGACGGGAGGGCGGCACGGGCCAGATCGACCCGCGCCCGCATCATCGCGGCCGCCACCGAGCTGTTCACCACGAGCGGCTACGCGAGCACGAGCATCAACGCCATCGCGGCCGAGGCACGCGTCGGCGAGCAGACCGTCTACTACGCCTTCGGCACCAAAAGGGCCATCCTGACCGCGGCCCTCGATCGGGCCGTCGCGGGCGACGACGAGCCGGTGCCCACCCTCGAACGCCCCTGGGCGCGGGAGGCGATCGCCGACCCCGACCCGCTCGGGCAGCTCCGCCGCCAGGTGGCCGGCGCGGGCGAGATCTACTCACGGGCCGCGCCCCTCCTCGACGTCGTGCGCAGCGCCGCCACCACCGACCCCGACCTCGCCGAGGTCTGGGCCGCCAACGTCCGGCAACGCCTCACCGTGCAACGCGCCTTCACCGAAGCGCTGGCCCGCAAGACGCCCCTGCGCGACGGGCTCACCAGCGAGCTCGCGGCCGACGTCACGCTGACGATCCTGTCCCCCGAGACGTACAACCTGCTGGTCCACAACCGCGGCTGGAGCCGGGCGCGCTGGCGCGGCTGGGCCTTCGACGCCCTCGTCGGCCTGCTCACCACCCTGCCCCGCCCCGATCAGACGCTTGAGGAATGACCATCCGTCCGGGTGGCGGAGGCGAGGAACAGCGGCAGCGCGAGGAACAGCCGATCCTGTTCTGCTCGTCGCACCTGCTCGCCCGTCCAGGCGTCATGCTGCTCCCGGGTGATGATCCCGGCCGCGTGCACAGCCTGCGCGATGCCGGTCAGCATGCCGAGCATCGTCTTGCCGGTGAAGACCCCGACGTGCACCTCCACCTCCACCTCGCGGAATCCGGCGTCCAGCAGCAGGTTGCGGTAGCCGCGGGCGGCGCGCGGGCTGGCGGTCAGGTCGGCGCGGGCCTGCACGATGGTCCGGGTGAGGCCGGGCTGGTCGGAGTCGATGACAAAGGTGTCCCAGTCCTGCCCGATGAGCACGATCCGGCCTCCGGGGGCCAGCACGCGGGCGGCCTCGGTCAAGGCCCGGGCCGGGTCGCCGAGTTCGTGGAAGACCTTGTCCGCCCGGTACCCGGCCACCTCGTGGTCGCCCAGGGGAAGCCGGTAGGCGTCGCCGGCGCGGAAGTCGGCATCGGGCCAGCGCCGCTGGGCAACCGTGATCATCTCTTCGCTGACGTCCATGCCGACCGCCGTGACCTTCCTGTCGTTCAGCTCGGCAACCGCCCGGCCCGCGCCGCAGCCCACGTCGACGGCAGCGTCCCCGGGCTGGAGCCTGAGCAGGTCGTACGATCGGGCGCGCAGCATGGCGGCGGCCGGGATGGCGTCGGCGAGGTCGAGCAGCTTGATGAGTTCCGTGTCGTTGGACATGTACGCCACCATGCGACTTAATGTCGACATGAAGTCAAATCCGGTGATGGCCATCGGCGACGTCGCCGCCCGGTTCGGGCTCGCGCCGCACGTGCTCCGCCATTGGGAGGCGATGGGGCTGCTGGCCCCGGCCCGCGCTGAGGGCGACCGCCGCCGCTACGGCCGCGACGACCTCTACCGGATCGCGGTGATCCTGCGCGCCAGGGAAGCCGGCATCGGCCTGGAGGATCTCCGCCAGATGCTCACCACCACCGATCCGGCCGCCCGCCGGGAGCTCCTTCATCGCCACCGCGAGGACCTGGTACGGCGCATCGCCGCCGCCCAGGCCCAGCTCGATCTCCTCGATTGCGCGCTGACCTGCGATCACGAGGACTTCTCCAGTTGCCGGCACTTCCAGGCGATGCTCACTGAACGCGTCGAACAGGCCGCCGCCCCGTCTGCGGTGCCGGTCGGGCAGTGATCACGGACCTGGCCGGCACGCGCCGTGCGGGCCAGGTCCGTGATCTTACGCGTGCCCGTCTCCCACTATGATCCGGTCGTCGACGCGATTCCATACGGGGATCGTGCGGAGCTCTTCCCGGGTGAAGGGCTCGCCGCGCAGCGACGTGCCGGCTGCGCGCAGATGCACCCGGTAGAGGCCGGCCACCGGAGTGGGCAGTTTCTCGCCGAACTCGCCGTCCGCCACTTCGGGCAGCGGCAGCACGTACGGCTTCGCGGCGGGCCCGCTGATCTCGGCGTGGACCGAGACGGTGTGCGCGAGCGGGATCCCGGCCTCCGCGAGCGACACCCGGATCTGCGCGTCGCCGCCGGGCAGGCGGGAGGACTGCCGGACGACGACGTCCATCCGGATCGCCGAGCGGGCCTGCACCGCCAGGGTGTAGGGCAGGCCGTGCGTCCTGATCCGGTTGATCTCCTCGCGGTTGCCGCGTTCCTCCAGCTCGCTGATGATCCGCTTCAGTTCGTCCGGATCGATGGACAGGTGGGCCTTCCACTCCCCGCCGACCGGCCCCGGCATCACCGGCGCGGGCAGGGCCAGCCGGAGTACCTGGTGGTGGGAGGTGGCGGCCAGCTCGGCACCGTTGGTGTCGTCGATGCGGGTGCGGTCGGGCGCTTCGAGGGCGACCTTGAGCGCCCGGGCGTAGGGGGTGAGCACGATCACGTCGCTGCGGCTGTCGGCCTCGGTCAGCGGGTACGGCTCCACGGCCGTCCCGCCGATGGGGACGAATCCGTCCGGGTCGACGATGATCGCGGAGTTCGTCATGCCTGCGATGATCTGGGCGTAGTACTTCTGCAGCCGGATCTGGTCGTCGGCGCCGGCCTGGCCGGTGAGGAGCAGGTACCCGCCGGAGCTGTTGACCAGCTCGCCGAGCGCGACGGGGTTGAGCTGCTCGGCCGTGCCGAGCCCGACGGCGAACACCCGGGAGGTGATCAGCGGTGCGACGTCGGCGACGAACTTCGCGGCCGTCTCGAACCCGTCGGTGAACACCACCGTCGCCTGCGAGCTGAACCCGGAGACCTTTCCGAGCTGCGCGGCGGCCAGCTCCAGGCCGTCACCGATGGAGGTGAGGCCGTTGGGGTTGGTCACGTGGGCGGCGATGGCGGCCAGCGCGCCCGTCCGTCCCGCGCCGCCGATCGTGCCGCCCGCCACCTCGACGGGCATCGCCTCGGCGGCATCGGTATCGAACTGGATCACCCCGACGGCGTCATCGTCGCCGAGCAGGTGCACGAACAGCGGCGCGGAGTTGCGCAGCACCTCGATGCGTTTGAGCCCGGCCACGCCGGACGGCGCGTCCATGCTGCCGGACCGGTCGAGCACCATCGACGAGGCGACCGTGGGCTTGGCGATCACGTTGGCCTCGATCGGGATGCTGAAGGCGTCGCCGGTCTCGGTGACATTGACCTCCAGCGTGCCGGACGCCGACGAGCCCGCCAGGCCCGGCTGGAATAGCACCCAGACGAAGACGTCATGCGACTCGTACGCCTGCGGGTCGGGCGTCACCACCGACGACTGCAGCACGGTGAAGGCCGGATCGCCCTTCACCGCGGCCTGGCAGGTGACTTGGCGGCAGCCGCGGATCCGCAGGCGCAGCGCGCGGGCGGTCTGCTCGCCCTCGGCGACGTCCAGGAACCGCAGCGGCAGCCCGGCGGTGGGCGCGATCTGCGTGACGCTCACCGGCAGCGAGTCGTAGCACGGCGGGGTCACCACGGACGGGTGGCGGCAGTTCTTGATCTCGATGTCGGTGGAGCCGCTGGTCCACGGTGGGATCGGCGAGCCGAACTCGACCGTGCCGTCCCACGGCTGCAGGTTGTGCAGGATGCCGCGTGGGCCGCTGGAGTTCGTCTCGCTTCCGTACACCTGCGCCTGGTCCAGCCGCCACTCGCGGCCCGGCTGGGTTTGCCACATCGCGAACAGCCGGTCCACGTTGGAGTGCAGCAGGAAGACGAAGGGGTCCTCAAAGGACTTGTGCGGGTCGAAAATGTTGCTCCCCGGCCCGAAGAACCCGTGCGCGGTGTTGTGTGAGCTCTCCAGCGCGGTGCGGAAGGCCGGCCACTGCTGTGCCTGCGGCAGCGCGTCACCGCTGGCGAGGATCATGGCGTCGGAGTCCACCCCCGGCGCGCCGGGATCGCAGAACCGCTTGATGGCCGGGGGCGGGTCGGCGGGGTTGCCCGTGTCGTCGCGGCTGCCCTGCACTTGATCACCGTTGTGCAGCGCCGCCAGGACGCCCTGCAGCAGACCGCCGGCGGTGCCGAAGAAGTTGTCGGTCGTCAGGTCCACCGTGCCGCCGTTGCCGTCGTCGGCGGCGCGCGGGTCCTGCGTCCAGTCCCAGTAGTGCAGCGCCACGCCCGGGTCCACCTGTTGCAGGAGGCGTTCGAAGCGGTTGCACAGCTCGCGGTGCCAGGGGATGAACGATGGCCCGTTGTGGTTGTGGGTGCCCTGATGGATCTGGTCTTGCTTGTCCCAGTACGACACGCCGTCGGCGTACGACAGGAGGTCCGCCTTCCGTACCGCGGCGACGAAGGCGTCGCGCTCGGCCTGGCTGAGATGTGCGACATTACGCCGCATCGGTCTGCCCATGATCGTCCCCCCATGGGGCCTGGACACGGTTGACACATCGACGCTACGCACGCCGGACCAGGGAGCGACACCGGGAAATCCCTAGTGCTGCCTCAGACACCGCGGCCAGGGTGGCAGTCTGCGTCCCTTTTCGGCTTGACTCCAGGAAGCCAGCCACCACTCTTGTACTATCCGTCTTAGGAGGAACGGCCATGCGCGGTCTTGCCTTGCTCGCCCTCGTCGTTGCCGCGCTGGCCCTGCCTCTTCCACCCCAGGCCTTGGCACACGATCATCCGAGCGGGATCAGTGATCTGGTCACACCCGCCTTGTTCCGCGTCGAGGCGACCTCGCAGGTCAAGATCATCCTGTCTGACCCATCTGACGACGCCGTGCGCGTCGAGCGTAGCTTCGACGTCCCCCTCGGAACGGGTAGCGGCGTGATGATCAATCCCGACGGTGCCATCGTGACGCTCGGCGAAGTCGTCAAGAGCGAGCGGAACCCAGCCGTCTACGCGGTCAACAAGTTGTTCGCCGAACAGTACGGATTGGACATCCCTGACGACTTCAGCCTCCATTCGGTGACGAACGGTCAGCGCAACCGGCAACTCCAGCAGTGTTACTCGGGGGAGAGCCCCTCCACGGCCTGCGACCTCGACATCAGCACCACCGTCAGAGTGTTCCGCAACACCTTGCCGCCGGACACTCAGGGGTTCAGCGCCAGCATCGTGCAGGCCGCTACGCCCGGGAGTCCAGCGATTCTCATGGCCTCCGGTCTAGCCGGAGTCGGAGAGCTCCCCACAGCTCCACTCGCCACCGAAGTTCCCGCTCAGGCGGGCGCCGCCGTGAACATCGCGGGCTTCCTGGGCCGCCCGGCCGCAGACACTGGCGATCACGTCGATATTGCCCATCTCGGCCAGCCTGGCGCCGCCGCGGAGGCGGGCCGTGGCTTCGCCGATCCGCAGAAGAAGGTCGACGAGCCGTCCAAACTGGGCGCGCTCATCGACCAGGGGCTCCGCGGCGGACCGGTGATCGGCGACAAGGACGGACACGTCATCGGCCTGCTCGCCGGAGGCGGTAAGGACGCGAAGATGATCGGCGTTCGTGAGATCGCCGCCGCGCTGCGGAAGGCGAACATCACCCCTCGCAGAGGTGGTGTGGACGCGGCCTTCGAAGCCGCGCTGACGCGATTCCACACGCACTACTACAGCCAGGCGGTGCCAGGGTTCCAACGCGTCCTGGCCCTCTCACCGGGCCATGTCATGGCTGCCGAACACCTCAGGACTGCGTTGGCCAAGAGAGACGGCCCAGAGGACAAGGGGACGATTGCACCGGAAACGGAAGGAACCATGTCGTTGTGGCTGATCATCGTAGGGGTGGCGCTCATCGCTGCCGTGCTGGGCAGCGCACTACTCCTGTGGGTCCGTCGCTCACCAAGGTCTGAGGAGCCCAGACCGGGGGCGACGTCGGATGACACGGCGAGTTCGACCGTGAATGTCAGGCGCCCCGGGACGCCTTCTCCACCTCTGGACCCACAGGTCCGGGCCTCCACGAGATATTGCACCGCCTGTGGCATGCAGATGGAGCAGGGTCACAGGTTCTGTGCCTACTGCGGACGCCCGGCGAGTATCTGATCTCATCCACTCCGGCGTTGCAGAGCCCAGCGCCGTTGCCACTCAGGGTGGGCCGCGGCATCAATGGCTGCGGCCCTCGCCCCTCAGCCTCCTGTGTAGCGGAAGATCCAGAGCCCGCTGTCGCGGTCGCTACCGAAGATGTACGTCTTGTTCTTGATCTGCTTGGCCTCGACGCCCCAGAAGTCATTGCCGTCGGTGCCGATGTACCTCCCGGCCTCTCTGATGCCCCTGCTGCTGACCTTGATCACCCGAATGCCGCCGGCGTAGTAGGACAGGTACGCCAGATCGCTGCGCTCCGGGTCAGTGGCAACCTCGTGCACGCTCAGAGCGCCGAAGCCACTGGCGAAGGCCGGATCAAGACCTTCCTTGATCGCATAGTTGTCGATCTCCCTCAGCGTCCTCGCGTCGAGGAGGTGCACGGTCCCCCAGCCGTCGAACGTCGTCGTCGCCCTGACACCGGCGCCGAGGGTACCGAGGGCGGGCATGTCCGCCGCGCTGGGAGAGGTGTACTCGGGGGTGTCGCCGAACAGCAGGTGGCCCGCCCGATGACCGATGCAGATCGCGGAGGCGGTGATGGTGAAGTCGTGCCCCTGGGCGCCGCAGAAGAACCCGTCGGCGAAGCGCCCGTTGCTGGTGGCCACATGGCTCTGCACGATGATCACCTTGTCGTATCCGGCGAGTTGCCCGGACTCCACCTTGTTCGAGAAGAAACAGACACCGCGGAGGAAGACCACCGTGTCCGCGCCGCTGGCGGCCTTCGCAGGCACCTCCGCGCGGTCGCTCACGCCGTTCCCGTCGGTGTCCTCCACGCACCCGCTGCCGCCCCATACGGTCTTGGCGCCCTGGAAGGTCTGGCCGGGCAGCGTGCTGATCGGCACCGTCCAGTCGAACTCGCCCGCGCCGTAGGTTCCGGCGTTGGGCCCGTCAGTGACCTGGAAAGCTGTTCTGACCGGGGAGAAGTCCTCGTCCGTCCCCACGATGAACCGGTTGTCGTTGGTCCATTCCGCCTGGTGGCCGTTGCCTTCGGGCGGGGTGAAGCCGAGCAGCTTCTCGGGGTCGGGGTAGCGGGAGTCCGTGACGAAGACCGGGTTGGCCGGGTCGTCGAGGTTGAGGATCACCCAGCCGGCGTCCCAGTAGGACAGCAGGCCGATCCAGTGCCCACGGATGCGCTTGACCACCATGTCGTGCAGGAAGACGGTCTGGCCGTTCGCACCGACCTCGGCGGCGGGCCAGTCAGCGATGCTGGTCTCAGCGATCAGCACGGGGTTGGCCGGGTCGGTGATCTCCATGATGTCCACGTCGCCGACCGACTGTTCCAGGTCGTCGGACATCATGGCGAAGACGCGCTCGCCTGCCTGCCAGGCGAAGACGCTGTGCTCGTCGTTCGCCACCGGCTGGGTGCCGTCATTGAAGTCGCCCTTGCCGATCGCCAGCGGGATGATGTTCCTGGGATCGGTCACGTTGTAGATCGACATGCCGCCGACGGCTTCTGGGGCGTCCGAGCAGATCTCGTTGTTGGTGACCAGGATGTCACCCTTGAAGCTCGCCGTCTTCACCCTAATGACCTGCATGCCCTCCCCGGGATACGACCCATTGGGGAAGGCGGTGAAGGAGAGCTCCTTCGGCGCGTCCGGCTTGGAGACATCCACCGTGTAGAAGCCACCAGGCCCGCAGGGGGTGGTGTTCAACCTGCGCGCCGCAAGGTAGGCGTAGTTTCCGAAGACCGCGACGTCCGCGATGTGACCGGCGCGATCTTCACCGGTGGCACCGCTCATGTCGAGCTTGGCCACGAGCTGCACGTTCTTCTGCGTGGCGGGAAGGTGCCCGTCGTTGGCGCCGTGCTGATCGTCATGGCCGGCGATCTCGGGATCTCTGACCTCGGACTTCAGGCTGGGCGCGGGGGTGGGTGGTTGAGGGTCCGCGATCCCGACGCCACTCATGGCTAAGGTCAGGAACACGACACCGGGGATTACGAATAAGCCTCTTCGCATGTTGGACCTCTTCGTCTCTTCCACTGGGGACACAGGCGGTGGCCGTACATGGATCGGACAGTACGTCCTAACATGCATAGGAGGAAGAGGAGTGCCCGAATGTGGACGTAACCTCTGCCTATACGACTTAGAGTGGCCCGAGGCAAGAAGCCTCTCAGGGCTAATTACGATCTTCTATAGGTGTTGACAACCCGCGCCAAGCGGACCGCCATAGCGGCACCCGTCAGTGGTGGTAGGCGTGAATGACCGCGTGACCCTTGCCCCGCCCGATGATCCATTTGTTGATGGGCGTGGTGACGAGGAAGGCCACGAGCAGCGAGAACGCTAGGGCTCCCCAGAAGAGCAAGGAGGCGAGGCCGGCGTCCATGGCGCCGGGGACGATCAGCATGACACCGTTGTCGACGATCTCCATGACGAGGATCGACAGGGTGTCGGCGGCCAGCGCGAGCCGCAGCGCCTGGCGCCACTTCAAACCCGCCCGGAACAGGCCGCGAAGGGTGAGCGCGTAGCCGAAGACGAACGCCAGCGCGACGGCTAGCACGATGCTGGGGAGGTTGTGCCAACCCAGGGCGGTGGCGATCACCATGCCGAGCACCTCGCCGATGGCACAGCCCGTAAGGCAGTGCAAGGTCGCCGAGGCGGCCACTCCCCATGTCGCCTTCATCGGCCCGTGGTGGCCGTGCTCCTCGGCTTGATGCTGGGAGTGACTCCTATGCGGATTGGTAGTGGAAGCGTGAGAGCTGTGGTCGTGCATCTCATGCCTACCGTGGTGCATCGATTCAGACATTGGTACCTTCTAGGTCGATCAGCCACATTTTGGCCCGGCCAAACCTATACCCCCGGTCCGTATGGTGGCAATGCCGGACGAACCTCCATCGTTCTCGTCTCCTATGCGGCATCGGACATCCAGCGGATGCTCAGCCGTGTTGCCGGCCCTGTCTCTGACCTGCGGCGGTCATGCGGTGGACGGCCTCGGCGAGACGTTCCGGAGCAGTGGCGAAGTTGAGACGGACGAACCCGTGCCCGGGCGGCCCGAACCGCGTACCGGAGGACAGCCCGACCCTGCCGTGACGCAGGAACACCTCGACGGGGTCGTCGTCCCAGCCGAGCGCGCGGCAGTCGAGCCAGGCCACGTATCCCGCCTGAGGCGGGTGGTAGCCGATGGCGGGCAGGTGCTCGGCGAGCAGGACGGCCAGGAGGCGGCGGTTGCCGTCGAGGCCGGTGAGCAGCCGCTCAAGCCAGGGGCCGCCGTCGGTGAAGGCGGCCTCGGAGGCGAGCACCCCGAACAGGCCGGCCCCCTCGCTGACCTCCTCGTGGATCTGCGCCACGTCGGTACGGGCGGCGGGCCCGGGCACGGCGAGGGCGGCTTTGAGCCCGGCGATGTTCCACGCCTTGGAGGCCGAGACGAGGGCGACCGAGCGGGCCGCGGCCTCGTGGTCCAGGGACGGGAACGGGACGTGCCGGACGCCGGGATGGGTGAGGGGCGCGAGGATCTCGTCCGTGACGACCCGCACGCCGTAGCGGCCGGCCAGCTCGGCGACCTGCGTCAGCTCCTCGCGGGTGAGGACCAGGCCGGTGGGGTTGTGCGGGTTGCACAGCAGGTACGCCCGCGCGCCCGCGGCGAAGTCGCGCTCCAGCCGGTCAAGGTCGAGCCGGTGCCCGTCGGGCCCGTGGGCGAGCGGGCTGGGGACGATCCGGCGGCCGATGCGTTCGATCCAGTAGAAGAAGGGCGGGTATCCAGGGGTGTTGACGACGACGCCGTCGCCGGGCGCGGTGACGATCCGGAGGATCTCCACGATGCCGGACATGACATCCGGGACCAGCCGGGCGGCGGCGGGGTCGGGGTGCCAGCCGTAGTGTCGTGCGGCGAAGCCGGCGAAGGCCTCGGGGAGCCGGCCGGCGAGCGCGTATCCGGTGTCGCCGCGGCTGATGGCGGCGGTCAGGGCCGCGGCGACGGGTTCGGCGAGCGGGGTGTCCATTTCCGCGATGCGCAGGGGCAGGACGTCCGCGGGGAACTCGCGCCACTTGACGCTGCGCCGGTCGCGGAGCTCCTCGGTGCTGCAGGCGGTGAGGACGTCGTGCTGGTCCGCAGCCAAGATGACCTTCCTTCCTGAGATGGCCTCGATCAAAGCCCGCGCCACCAGGTGCGCGAACCATACCGGGGTTAGGTATAAAAGTGGACAGAGAAGAATATACCCCTCCTAGGTATGGAGACGGTACAGACTCTGAAAGCAGGACACGTCAGGAGTGAAGCAGCGGCATGCGCTCGGTCATCTAGGAGGCTGGCCCGCGGAGGGCCTCGATCACCTTGGCGAATCCCATGTAGATGTGCGCGAAAACGAACATGGCCTCCATGAAGGTGATGCGGTACATCCCCTCGAGTACCGGATCCTCGGCGGCGACCTTCGCCAGCGGCTCCCTCTTCTCACCCCAGTGGATGAGGTCGCCGTACTGGTAGTACGAGATGAGAACCTCCGGGGGACGTTCGTAGCCGAACGCCACGTAAGGGCCCCCCATGACACCGTCTTCGACCATCTTCTTACGAACCAGCTGCTTGAGAGAGTGGCCGCGAAGCTTGTTGTGCGCCTGATGCCACGGCGTCAGCACTCGCATGCCGGCTTCTCGTACGTGCGGCGGCTCGCCCTTGAGGCGCTTGCAGAGCGCCTTGTAAACACGCTCGAAGCTCGCCTCTTCCTTCGGCGCGTAGAACTGGCGGAAAGTAACCGCAACACCCCGGCTGACCTCTCTGCTGAGAAATTCACGCTGGAGGTTCTCTTCAACCCCGTCGGCGGTCACGTTGTATGCGAACCGCTGTTCCACGTTGAGAAGCGAGCTCTCCAGCAGATCGTCGATCGAGAGCATGTACCGCTCAACCAGATCCTTGTTGTCCTTGGACAGCGGCAGCGTCAGGCGTGGCGCTCTGGCGGGGTCGGGCAGGTCGAAGACGTAAGTGAGCCACTTCCACCACATCTCGAAGGCCTCCGGGCGCGCGGCGGTCTCGATGTAGGGCGGTCGGAACTTGAGCTTGACCTTGTCGAGGATGTATGCCTCGATACTGACGCCCTCAAGGTGGAGCGTGTATGGCTCGAAATCTGTGCCCATGGGGCAACGATCCCAGATACGCATACCGTCAGTCGACTTTTTAGTATGCGACATAACGGGAGCTACTCACGGATCGGTAACGTTCCATACCTAATACGCTGATATCTATAAGAATCGGCCACGTGCTTCAGTCTTTCGAACCGCAGCCGACGGTCGCGTCCGAGATGCGGTGTAAAAGTGAACGAGCGTAGGTTGCCGTGCTGAACCGACCAAAGTTCGCACCACGCAAGGACCTACGCTCGTGCCACGCACACTACCGCCCGTCCAGGCCATCCGCGCCGAGATCGACGCCCTGTTCACCGAAGGTCGTGACCTGGTCAAGGTCATCGAGGACGTCGCCCGTCTCGGCGCCCGCTTGATCATCCAGACCGCCGTCGAAGCCGAAGTGGACGCCTTCCTTGGCCGCGCCCGCTACCAGCGCGCCGCCACCGCCACTGCCACCGCAACCGCCGGCGACGCGGAGGCCCCGGTGCGGCCCGGCTACCGCAACGGGCACTGCCCGACCACCGTCAAGACCACCAGCGGGCCGATCACCATCGCCCGCCCCAAGCTGCGGGGCACCACCGAGAAGTTCGCCTCCCGCCTGTTCGGCGCCGGTGTCACCCGCACCCACGCGCTGGAGACCCTCGTGATCGCCTCCTTCGTGCGCGGCCTGTCCGTGCGTGACGTCGAAGGCGCGCTGGCCGACGCGCTCGGCCCCAAGACCGCCCTGTCCAAGTCCACGGTCTCGACCATCTGCCAGGCCATCATCGCCGAGTACGACATCTGGTGCCGCCGCGACCTCACCGCGGTGGAGCTGGACTACCTGTTCCTGGACGCCAGCCATTTCAAGATGCACGACGGCAGCCGGGCCGAGCCGATCCTGGCGGCCTGGGGCATCACCACGGCCGGCAAGCCCGTCTTCGTCGGCCTGGCCGCCGCCGGCTCGGAATCCACCGACGCCTGGCATGATTTCCTGACCGACCTGGCCGGCCGTGGTCTGCGCCCGCCGCTGCTGATCGTCTCCGACGGCGCGCCCGGCCTGATCAGCGCCGCCGAGCAGGTCTTCGCCTCCTCGCTGCGCCAGCGGTGCCTGGTACATCGCGCCAGAAATGTGCTGGCCAAGATCAGCGCCGGCGACCAGGCCGAGGTGAAGGCCGCCTACTGGCACATCTTCGACCTCAGCGACCTGGGTGACGAGGCCGAGGTCGGCCAGCAGCTCGTGGACTGGGTGCAGCGACGCATCGACGCCTTCGCCGAAACCTGGGCCGGCCGCTACCCGGCGGCGGTCAAATGCCTGCTCACCGACCGGCAGAGCCTGACCACCTACCTGCGCTTCCCGATCGAGCATCACAAGCGCGTGCGGCACTCCAACTTCATCGAACGCACCTTCGGTGAGACCCGCCGCCGGGCCAAGGTCATCGGCCGCTTCCCCGCCGAGACCAGCTGCGTCTCGCCGGTCTGGGCCGTCCTCGACCGAGCCGCCCGTGGCTGGCGCGGCTTCACCATGACCAGCACCGGCCTGCGCACCCTGCAAGACCTCCGTCGAGCCCTGCTGTATCCGCCCACACAGCTCCACCCGGCCGACGACCCGTCCTTGGCACCCATCACCGAGGCCGCTTAAGATCCACTCACGGCACCTACCTCGTCGAGCTATTTACACCGCTCCGAGGACGCGACCGCAGCCGACTCCCCCTGCCACGGTGACACAGACGGTCATCGTGACGCCGCCCGCCCCCGTCGTCAACGTTCAGGTCCCACCAGACGATTGGAGCTGGTGGCAGGACGTCATCTGGGGAGACTTCGGCGGAGCGGCTTTCGGCGTTCTCGGCGCCCTCGCTGCCGCTTGGTACGCTTCCCGGCTCATGGCGCGAGCAGACCGCCGAGCCCGCGATGAGGAGCACCGCCGCACCGTCGCGTTGCAGTACGCCGACGCAGCTCGTCGGCTGTCGAAGGCGATCACCGAACTTGCGGGGCAGGTCCTCCTGCCCGAGCCCGATCATCGGGTGATCGAGGATGCCCTTGAGCAATTCAACCTGCTCACGGGACGAATTGTCCGCCTCTATTCGAACTATCCAGTACGCGGACGGGCTTTCAAGACGTACAAGTGGGTCATGGCCCGCCTGCCGGGTCCGATCCGCCGGGACATCATGTCTCCACATGAACGCTTCGCTCTGTGGGTGGCGATCATCGGGCAACCGATCGACCTGTTGCTTGACGTTCACTTCATGACCGTTACGGAGCCTCGGGAGCTCGTGAACAAGCTTCGTGCGATGTCTGCGGACGTGAAGGACATCGAGCACACGACCTTGGAGTGGCTCAGGGCGCCCAACGAGTGGAAGCCCGATCGGTCCACGCGGGAGATGCACGAGCGTGTCCGGAAGCTACTCCCCCGACCTTGATCGTCGAACTCCCATCGGCCGGTGCGGGCTCAGCTCGGGCGCTTGGTCCGATAGTCCAGACGGTACCGGGATAACGCTTGCCAGTCATGCGGAGACCACTCTGACGACTCCCGCGAGATTTCGCGTGTGCACGGGCACGATCTTGACGACGTCCCCCGTCCGGGGAGCCTGGATCATCTTGCCGTCTCCCCAGTAGATGGCCGCGTGTGAGATGTAGCCGGGCTTCGTCGGGTCCAGCCGCCAGAAGATGAGGTCACCCGGCCGCATCTCGGAGAAGGGCACCTGCGGGCCGCTGGCGAACTGCTGGTGCGTCACCCGGGGCAGGCGGATCCCGGCGCGTCCGAAGGCCCATTGGATGAGTCCGGAGCAGTCGAAGGCGTTCGGCCCCTCGGCACCCCAGACATAGGGAGCGCCGAGCTTGCTCGCAGCCGCGGTCAAGACCGTACGGATCCGGTCGCTGGATAGCGAATCCGCAGGCTTGCCTGGCTGGAGGGGCTTGAACACGGGCTTGAGCACGACGACCTGGATCTCCTGCGGCAGCTTACGCGACAACTCGGCCTTGAGCTTGGCCGTGTCCGTACGCGGGGCGCTCACCAGAAGCGCGTTCCTCTCGGGGAGACCGAGGCGTCGAGCCGTGTCTCGGGACACGACGGCATCGATGACCCCCAGTCCCATGGTGGCCACGGACCCGACTCGCAGCTTCTGGTTCCCCACGCTCACCGAACTGCCCAACGCCGGCCCGCCGTCAGTCCCCAACCCGAAGGAGACCACGGCGTCGCCAGCGGCGATGCTCCGCCACAACGGATCTGACCGCGCCGTGGGGCTGGGTGTGTAGGAACGGAACGACGACGGATCCACACCCACTGTGGACACGTGCCGCCCCGCGATCGGCAGGCGGGCCGCGTCCACAGGCTCCACCGCAGACACGCCCGCCTGTCCCAGCACACTCGCCATCACTTTCTCGGACAACGTGCGGTCGCTGAGCACAAGAAGGTGTGCTTCAAGGCGTCGTTTCAGCGGTGCGACCGGTTCGGCCGACGGCCTGGTGGTGGGCAGGCGCCCGCTCATGGCGGACGAGCGCTCGGCCGGCCTGGTGACCTCGGAGACGGGTTTCAAGTTGGCGAGAGCCACCACTCCCGTGGTCAGGACGACGACGATCACCGCGAACAGCAAGAAGATCGCCGAAAAGCTACTACGATTCATCGTGTGGATGCGAGTCACAGACGATCGTGCGTACAGCCGAAATAATGTGCCTCCACCGGCCGTCGACTCAGTCCTGTCTACTACGCAATATAGTGACTATTTGGGCATCGGTGAAGGCGGAGGTGTCCTCGGAGCTGACGATCGCCTGCCACGGCGATGTGGTATCGACCTCTTTACGCTCCGAAGGTTCCGCGCTTCGGCAACTGAGGATGTTCATCGCGACGGCGGTCACGTTCTTCGGCCCAGACCACATGACACCAAGGATGGAAATCAGAGTGACAGACGTCTTCGCACGCCTGGAATCCTTCGGCGAGCGCTTCCGGCTCCAGCGGGGGCTCGCGCCGGGTGAGGACTGGATCGGCTGTGACCGGTTGCTGGATCCGTGGTCCGACGAGCTCGGCCAGGTGCTCGACGCCGAGCGGCGAGCCAGCGGCCAGGTCTCCGACCACGCGACCGCGTTGACCGTGATGGCGGTCTACGCGGGCACCGTGACCGCGTCAGCCATCCTCGCCTGGGCTCTCGATGGCAAGGTGATCGACATGCGGCCTGGCAACGTCGCCATCCGGCTCTCTCCGCATCACGGTTTCGAAGCCGTCGGGCTACGCGAGCCCACCGTCACCGACGCACCGGCGGAGACCCTGGTCTCCTGGATATTGGACGAGCACCTGCTGCCCCTGGCGCGGGCCATGCGTGTGCGTACGCGGGCCGGTCTGCGGCAGCTCTACGGCGGCGTGGCCCACGGCTGCGCGGCGGCCTTCTGCATCGCCAGCCGCCGAGGCGGCGACGTCGATCAGCTCGAACGTGCCTACGAAACCTTCCTGGCCGCCGCCCCCGGGAACCTGGAACGCCTCGGCACGGTCATCCGGCTCAAGGAGGACACCCGGGAAGGGCTCTTCTACCTGCGCAACACCTGCTGCCTCTACTACACCTCGGCCGAGAAGGTGAAGTGCTCCAGCTGCTGCCTGGACAGCGTCGAGGACCGGGTGAAGAACTACCGGCGGGTGCTGGCCGAGGGCGTCGTCCCGCACTAACAGACAAGAAGTCCAAGAGGGCATTGACCAACTCCAGTCGGTGAATTAAAACCGATTCACCGACCCTTCATCACATCATGTCGATCAAGCCTGTGCGCCCTGAGCGGCGCGGACGACGGCGGCTGGGCACGGAGAATCCCGAGGTCCAGCGGCGGTTGCTCGACGCCGCCGGGCAGATCATCGCGACGGAGGGCTGGCCGGCGCTGCGCATCGACGACCTCGTCCGGCGTGCGGGGCTGTCGGTCGGCACCTTCTACCTGTATTTCGACAACAAAGCCGACCTGTTCGTCCAGCTCGTCGTCCGGCACACCGAAAGGTTGCGGGCGCGACTGCGCGAGGCCTACGCCGGCGACGGCACCGCCGCCGAGCGCCTCGACCGCGCCCTGGACGCCTACCTGGATTTCGTCACCGAGACCGGGCCGGGGTTCCTGCACTTCAGGAACGCCGGGAACATCGAGACCACCGTCGGCCCGCTGTCCACGTGGGCCTTCAGGCAGCACGCCGACGACCTGCGCCCCCTCCTGGAAACAGCTATGGCCGAAGGGCGATCCGCGAGGAGGCGCCCGACCTCCTCGCGCAGGCCGTCCTCGCCCTGCACCAGCACATCGCGGCCTTCTGGCTGGAGCACCCTGAGCGGTACTCCCGTCAGCGCATCAAGCAGTTCCTCTCCGATTTCGTCGCCTACGGCCTGAGCAGCGACCGCTGAGCAGGCAGATTCTTCCGGCTGGAAGAAGGGAGACGCACATGCGCAACCGCACCCTCGTCATGCTGGCCGTCACGCTCGTCCTGGTGGTGATGTCCGCACCTGTCAGGGCGTCCGCCGCCGCCTACGATCCTCCGACCTGGAATCCACCGGCGGGGCACAACGTCACGACGGTGCGCTGGGGCCCCATCACCATCCCGCCGATGAGGGGTGACGAGGTCGGCGAGATCAAGAACGAGATCGCCCTCGACGGCAACTGCAATCCCCTCATCGGGCTCATCACGAGCTGCCGCAGCATGAAGATCGCCAAGCCGTGCGAGAACTGCTTCATCACCGGGATCATGCCCGACCTCGTCTTCGCCGGGACCGACCGCGGCGTCAACATGGACACCGGCGGCATGCTGCACCACGCCGTCAACGTCAACTTCAGCCGCTGGGACGTCACCTGCCCGCCCGGCCTCGGGGACGTCATCAACCAGCTCGGCCTGCTACAGGGCGGCAACGAACGATTCTTCGCGGCAGGCAACGAACGCACGCTCAACCGGCTCTACGCCACCGGCAACAACGGCTACTACGTCAAGGCCGGCGACAAGTGGGGCCTCATCTACGACCTCATGAACATGACCGAGCAGCCGGTCACCGTCGAGTTCAAGTACACGTTCAGCTGGGTTCCGAACGCCACGCGGGTGGACCCGGTCTGGCTGGACATCGACCAGTGCGGCGACTCCGAGCGCTCCATCCCCGCCGGCTACTCCGACTCGCACTGGACCACGACGGTGCCTCACAGCGGCACCCTGGTCGCGGTCGGCGGCCACGCCCACGACCACAGCATCAGCGTGTCCCTACAGAACGTCACCAGGAACCGCTATTCCTGCACGTCGGTGGCCGGATACGCGCCTGACTCCATGATGGGCCCCGCGGGGCCAGGGGCCGGGACCGACGGCCACCCGACCGCCGCGAACACGGTCACCTCGGACGGCCATCCGAACGCGCCGCTGATGGCGTACATGGGGTCGGTCTCGGACTTCACCACCTGCGAGCCGAACCTCGCCTTCTCCGCCGGGGACAGGATCCGAGTGCACGCCCAGTACAACGAGCCCAGCGCTTATGACAGCGCCATGGGGATCATGGTGGCGTTCGTCCGCTGGCGGTAAACGCGCGTCCAGCCCGAGTGCTCCTGCGGCTACAGCCATGGACGTCTTGCGGTTGATGCGCATTTCGGTGTGTTCTCTCGATCGTGGTGAAGGTCAGGACCTGTCCGCGGGCAGGCGGGAAGCCTGCTCCGCACGGGCCGCCGGCCTATATGCGCAACATCGAGAGAATCGCCAGGCGCCGGGACGTGAGCTTCGGCGGAGGTCTGGCGACCCAGCTCAGGGATGAGCGTGTCTCGCCGTTGTCATCGCCGCGCCGTCCCACTCTGGCCCAGGTCGCGATCAGCAGCAGGATCACGAACGTCATGAGCACGGCCAGGCAGACGTCCGTAGGGTCGAACCCGGGCATCGTGCCGTCGGGGGCCAGCGCCTCCATGCCCGCGGGAACCACGGACACGACGGCCGGGGCGGCCTGCATGCCGTGGGAGGAGCCGCCGTGCCCGCCGTCGAGGTGCCCGAGCGTGTGCATGCCGCAGACACCCAGGGCGAGGGCCACGAGCAGGACGGCCCGCAGCGCGCGCACCGCACGACGCTGCCACATAGATCCCACCGCCCTCGCAGATCTTCGGCACGTCATGACACTTGCCAGTGTACTAACGCGGCTACGGCACCCGGCCTTCAATCGTTCAACGGGAGCCCGGCGAAGGCCGCCTCGTCCGGCTTCGGTCAGGCGTAGACCAGCTCGTAGCCGGCTTCCTCCACGGCGTCGCGCACACGAGCTTGCTCGATGGGCTCATCCGCCGTCACCGTCACCTTGCCGGTGGCCAGGTCGACGTCGACGTCCGTCACGCCGGCGATCTTGCCGACCTCGGACTTCACCGAACCCACGCAGTGGCCACAGGTCATCCCGCTCACGGTATAGGTCGCACTGCTCATCATGACTCCCCTCGTTCCATACCCCTCATAGGTATGAGGCAGTTGGACGATATGCCAACAATGACCGCCTTGCAACCCTAACCCCCTACGGGTATCTGAGACGTATCTCACGTCGAACCTAATACCCCATGGGGGTATTGTCTGTCGCATGAGAAAGCTCAACTCCATCGTCATCGCCGGGGCCTCGCTGGCAGGTCTGCGCGCGTTCCAGGCCCTGCGGCGCGAAGGTTTCGACGGCACGATCACCCTCGTGGGAGCCGAGAAGCACCTGCCCTACAACCGTCCCCCGCTGTCCAAGAGCATGCTGAGAGGCGACGACGAGGTCACGCTTCCCGGCGCCGAGGAGCTCGGCGACCGATGGCTCAAGGGCCGCCACGCCGTCCGGCTGGACACCTCAGCGCGGCGGCTCATCCTGGACGACGGATCGGAGATCCCCTACGACGGCCTGGTCATCGCCACCGGCGCGAGCCCGCGACGGCTGCCCGACGCCCCCGAGGGCGTCTACACCCTGCGCACCATCGAGGATTCCCTGGCGCTGCGCGCGGAGCTGGCCGCGGGGCCGAGCGACGTCGTCGTCATCGGCGGCGGCTTCATCGGGGGCGAGGTCGCCTCGACCGCCCGCGCCCTCGGGCTCGGCGTCACGCTCGTGGACGCGTCCCCGTACCCGATGCACAACGTCCTGGGCACCGAGACCGCGCGCTGGCTGGCCGGCCACCACCGGGACAACGGCGTCGAACTCGTCAGCGAGACCCGCGTGACCGGATTCGAGGGGAATGGCAGGGTGACGGGCGTCCGGTTGAGCGACGGCCGCACGCTGCCCGCCGACCTGGTCATCGCCGGCATCGGCGTGGTCCCGAACACCGACTGGCTGGACGGCAGCGGCCTGACGATGAACGACGGGGTGGTCTGCGACGAGCGCCTGTTCGCCTCGGGCGCGCAGGACGTGGTCGCCGCCGGCGACGTCGCACGCTGGCCGCACAGCCTGTACGGGGGCACGCTCGTCCGCGTCGAGCACTGGTCGAACGCCAACGACCAGGGCGCCGCCGCGGCACTCAACCTGCTGGCCGGCCCGGAGAACGCCAAGCCCTTCGCCGACCTGCCCGCCTTCGCCACCCACATGCACGGCGCGCGCGTCCAGATCGCCGGCCTGCCCCATCTGGCGGACGAGAGCCGCGTCGTGACCGGGGACCCGGCCGAGGGACGCTTCGCCGTCGCCTTCGCCAAGGACGGCACGCTCGTCGGCGCCGTCGCGGTGAACGCCCCCAAGGACCTGATCCGCATCAAGCGAGCCATCGCGGCCGGTGATCATCTGGACGCCCTGGCGTGAAGAGCAGGCGCTCCTGGCCACGCATCTACGATCGCCGGTAGCATTTTGTGCAGACCACTGGTGGAGGGACGATCACATGGTGCGTGGCCTAGGAGAGCTCGAGTCCACAATCATGGATCACATGTGGGCCATCAAGCGTCCGGCCTCGGTCAGGGATGTCCTGGAGCACCTACAGCAGGAACGCGCCCTCGCCTACACGACGGTCATGACCGTGATGGACAAGCTGCACACCAAGGGCCTGCTCAAGCGGCAGCCGGTCGGCCGCGCCTACATCTACGAGGCGGTGTCGTCCAAGGAGGCTTACACCGCCGACGTGATGCGCGCGTCCCTGGCCGCGAGCGGCAACAGGGCGGCCACGCTCGTGCACTTCCTCGAGCGACTGACCCCGGAGGAGGCCAGCGCCTTGGAGGCGGCGCTGCAGGTGTACCCGCCCGGGGGACGCAGCTCATGATCGTGGCGATCGTCCTGGTCCTGTACGGCCTTCTCGCGGCGCTGGCGCTGCCGAAGGTGCTCAAGCGGGCTTCCTGGGCCGACCGCGCGCCTCGACTGGGGATCGCCATGTGGCAGGCGGCCGGAGCCTCGGTGGTCGCCTCGGCGCTACTCGCGGCGTTCGCCGTCGCTGTGCCCGCCTCCGTGGTGGGGCACGGCCTGGCCGACCTGTTCGAGGCCTGCGCCGCCCTGCTCGGTGACGAGGCAGCTCTGAACTCGACCAGTACTCGCGCGAGTCTCGCCGTCGCCGTGCTCATCGTGGCCAGGGTCGGCTACATGGGGGCCGCGGTCCTGCTCCGTGCGCGTCGGGAACGTCGCCGGCATGCCGAGGCGCTGTCACTTCTCGGCCGGCACGACGGTGATCTGGACGCGCTGGTGGTGGACTACGACGAGCGCCTGGTGTACTGCCTGCCCGGCAGGAAGGGGCACGCGGTCATCACCACCGGCGCGCTGCGCTCGCTCGCCCCCGAGCAGGTCGCCGCCGTGCTCGCCCACGAACAGGCGCATCTGCGGGGGCGCCACCACCTGGTGCTCGCCGCGGCCGAGGCGCTGGCCCGGGCGTTTCCTCGCGTGCCCCTGTTCGAACAGGGCCGCGTGGAGGTCGCGCGCCTGGTCGAATTGCTGGCCGACGACGTCGCGGCACGCCGCCACCAGCGCATCCACATCGCGACCGCGCTGGTCGGGCTCGCGACAGGAAGCGTGCCGGCGTTCGCGCTGGGCGCGGGCGGCGAGACCGCGCTGACGCGCGTCCGCCGGATGCTGCACCCGCAGGCGCCGCTCGGCCGCCGCGAGCGCATCACCGGCCGCCTCGCGGTCACCGTGCTCCTAGCCGGCCCCGCCACCCTGGCAGCGGCACCGGGCGTCGCCGCATTCCTCGCCCATCACTGCCACTCCCTTCTCTCCCTCTGATCTACTACGAAGAGCAATAGTAGCTATCTGTAGACTCGCGCCATGAAGCGTGCGGGACAGCGACTATGCGCGAGCGCTGCGGGAATCGCGCTGGCCTTGGCACTGGCCGGCTGCGGCCAGGGGGCGCAGGAGCCGGGGGCAACAGGCGATCCAAGTTTGGGCACAGGCCATGTACACGGGCTCGGCATCGACCCGTCCGATGGAGCCCTCTACGTGGCAGGGCACCACGGACTTTTCAAGATCACCTCGTCCTCCACGGCTAGCCGGGTCGCAGACCGCGACCAGGACCACATGGGCTTCACCATCGGAGGGTCGAAGACATTCCTGGCCAGCGGGCATCCGTCGGCCGAGGATGTCGCCCCGGAACGCCCGCCCCATCTTGGTCTCATCAAGTCGACGGACTCTGGGCTCACCTGGAAGACGATCTCGGAAGACGGCTCTGCCGACTTCCATTCCGTCCAGCCCGCCGGTGACAACCTGTACGCCTACGACAGCCAGACCTCGAAGGTCTGGCGCAGCCTCGACGGCGGGGCCACCTGGACACAGGGCACCGAGGAAAAGATCATCGACCTCGGAGCCGACTCCGAGCAATCGTCGCGCCTCTACGCCACGACGCCGGACGGACTGAAGGTCAGCGAGGACGGCGGGCTGAACTACAACGACCTCACGAACGCTCCTCTTCTCAGCCACATCGACGTACTGCCAGGCGAGGTGCTCGTCGGCGCCGGAGCCGATGGCCAGATCCACATCAGTCAGGACTCGGGGAAGTCCTGGTCGGCCGCCGGGAAGCTGCCCGGTCAGGCGGCCGCCTTCACCGCTGTGAACCGCCAGCATCTGCTGGCCGCCATGGACGACGGCACGGTGCTGCAGTCCAAGGACGGCGGCGCGACCTTCGCCACAGCTTTCTCGCCCGCCGGCTGAGCTTGCCGTCGCCTCGTCGGCGCAAGTCGTGCATGTTCTGGAGGACGCCGGCAGGAGGTCGTCCATACGGGTGCACGGCCATCCGTGGTCAGGTCATCATACGCCGGGGGGTATGGTCGAGCCATGGAGATGACCCCCGCCCTGGTGGGCGACGCGTTGACGCGGTTGCGACGGGCACACGGGCAGCTCGCCGGCGTGATCTCGATGATCGAGGACGGTGAGGAGTGCGCCGCCGTGCTCACCCAGCTCGCCGCCGTCTCCCGCGCCCTTGACCGGGCCGGATTCAAGATCGTGGCCACCGGGATGCGGCACTGCCAGGCCGCGCGTGAGCGCGGGGACGAGCCGCCCATGACCGAGCAGGAGCTGGAGAAGCTCTTCCTGGCGCTGGCCTGACGCCGCGCCGGGAGGGAAGTTCAGGACCGTCGTGTCATCGCCGGATACCCCCGGGGGTGTAGGAGAGATCATGAGTGTTGACGTCCATGTCATCGAGACCTCGTCGCTCGGCGACCGCAGCTATCTGGCCACCGACGGGCAGGTGGCCGTCGTGGTCGATCCCCAGCGGGACGTCGATCGCGTGCTCTCCCTCTCGGGCCGCCTCGGCGTGCGCGTCACGCACGTCGTCGAGACGCATCTGCACAACGACTACGTCTCGGGCGGGCTGGAGCTGGCCAGGCTGACCGGCGCGCACTACGGCCTCGCCGCCGCCGACCGGGCGCCGTTCCCGCACCTGCCGCTGTCCGACGGGGACGTCGTCGAGGTCTCGCCCGCGCTGCGGCTGCGGGCCCTGGCCACGCCGGGCCACACCTTCCACCACCTGTCGTACGCGCTGGAGAGCGGCGGGGCGGCCGAAGGGGTCTTCACCGGCGGCTCGCTGCTGTTCGGCACGACGGGCCGTACCGATCTGCTGGGCGCCGAGCACGCCGCCACGCTGGCGCGCGAGCAGCACGCGTCCGTACGGAGGCTGGCCGACCTGCTGCCCGACGGGGCCGCGATCTGGCCGACCCACGGCTTCGGCAGCTTCTGCTCGGCCGCCCAGGCCTCCGGCGACGACTCCACCATCGAGCGCGAGCGGCAGGTCAACCCGGCGCTGCGGCTGGCCGCCGACGCGTTCGTCACGCAGACCCTGGCCGGGCTCGACGCCTACCCCGCCTACTACGCGCACATGGGCGTGATCAACCTGCGCGGCCCCGAGCCGGTGGACCTGCGCCGGCCCTCGCCCATCACCCCGGGCGAGCTGCGCGGGCGGCTGGAGGCCGGGCAGTGGGTGGTCGACCTGCGGCACCGCACCGCGTACGCGCGGGCGCACCTGGCCGGCACTGTCAGCCTGGGCCTGGACGGTCCGATGGCCACCTGGCTCGGCTGGCTGATCGACTGGGGCGCGCCGCTCACCCTGATCGGCGAGACGCCCGAGCAGGTCGCCGCGGCGCGGCGGGAGCTCGTGCGCATCGGCGTCGACCGCGTCGCCGCCGCGGCGACCGGCACGCCGCAGGAGCTCGCCACCCATCCGGCGCAGGTGAGGTCGCTGCCCACGACGACGTTCGCCGGGCTGGCCGCGGCGCTGGCCGGTGACGTGCCGGACGGGCTGCCCGCCCCCGACGTGATCCTCGACGTCAGGCTCGGCAACGAATGGCAGGACTCCCACATCGACGGCGCCGTGCACGTGCCGCTGCCCGAGCTCGCCGCCCGCACCGGCGACATCCCGTCCGGGGCGGTATGGGTGCACTGCGGCAGCGGCTACCGGGCCACCGCGGCGGCCTCGCTGCTGGCCAGGGCCGGGCGGGAGGTCGTGCTGGTGAACGACGCGTTCGCCGACGCCGCCGCCTCCGGCCTGGCCATGGCCTCCTGATCCGCCTGTTCAAGACCCGCCTGTCCATTCGCCGCGGGAGCGGGCGGCGCCCGTCCAACCAGAAAGACCAGCACGTGAACACTCTCACCACCGCACAGGTTCGTACTCTTCTCGACAGCGGCGCGAACGTCCGGCTGATCGACGTCCGCAGCCCTGGGGAGTTCACGGCGAGCCACATTCCCGGTTCGGCCAATGTCCCCCTCGACCTGCTGCGCAAGCACTCCACACAACTCCGCGCCGAGCATGACGATCACGTCGTGCTCGTGTGCCGGTCGGGTGTGCGCGCCCGTGACGCTCACCAGATCGTCGCCGCAGCCGGCCTGGCGGCCGTGAGCGTGCTCGACGGCGGCCTGAACGCCTGGGAAAGTCAGGGCGCACCGGTGAATCGCGGCCGCGGCACCTGGGCGATGGAGCGCCAGGTCCGCATGGTGGCGGGGAGCATCGTGCTCGCCGGTGTCGCCGCCAGCGTCTTCTGGAAGCCGGCCAAGTGGGCGGCCGGGGCGATCGGCGCGGGTTTGGCCTTCTCGGCGCTCACCGACACGTGCGCGATGGCCAGGGCGCTGTCGTTCCTGCCGTGGAACAGGACGCCGCCGGCCCGGCCCGGCTCCGAGACGCCGGCGGCACTGACCGCACGGTCATGACCGGTATGGTCACGCTCGGCGCCGGAGCCGAGGGCGCCTCATCGTGGTGACCTCCGGCCTGGTGATCGGCCTGGTGTCGGGACTGCTCGGCGCCGGCAGCTCCATCCTGGCGACGCCCGTCCTCATGTACGGCGTCGGCCCGCCGGGGCGGTGAACCGGCGTGGCCGCGGACACCTGCGTCAGGATGTCGATGCAGTACGTGTCCTCTTCGACCATGCGCGTGCTCATGTTGAGCACGGATCTCGGGTGCAGGCACTCATGATGACCATGATCAGGCGACCGACGGCGTCCTCGGACGGCAGTGCTCTGGCGGCCGTGACGGCGTGCAGGCAGTAGGTCGCGAGTTCGTCGGGAACGACGTCGTCGCGAAAGGCGCCGGTCCGTGCGCCTTCGGCGAGCAGATCCCTGAGCATGCCGTGGATCCGCTGTTCAGCGTGCCCAACTCGTTCGTCGCGGTGCAGGACTGCCATGAGCGCGCCATCCCCGTGTCCACGGGACCGACGCGAGATGTGCGCGTACGCCTCCAGCACGGCCCGCAACCCCTCGACGGGCTCGCCTGCCTGATCCCGCACCTTGGCCAGTTGTTCGAGGTGAGCGGCGATCTGCTGCTCGTGCCAGGCAAGCAGGATCGCTTCGACGTCAGGGAAGTACTTGTAGAGCGTCGCGCGGCCGATGCCGGCCTTCTCCGCGATCTGGGACATCGTGACCGATCGCAGCCCGTGCTCCGCCACGAGCGCCGACGTGTGCGTGAGGATCGCCTCGCGCACGTCGCGGCGATGCGCCTCGATCGTCTCGTTCCACAGCCTCGGCACGGTCTGAGCATATGCGATGAGGGATCAATACACGATGTATTGACGTAGACAGACTGTTTCGTAAAACATGGTTCGCATGCAGGCGCGACGACCATGGAGGTCAGACAGATGACAGAGCAACACATGCCACGCTGGGTGAAGGTGGCCGGGATCATCACGGCCGTTGCCGTGCTGCTCTTCGTCATCCTGATCCTCATGGGCGGCCATGGGCCTGGCCGTCACATGGGGGCCTCGGGCGAGGCCACTGCGGCCGCCGCGAATCCCTCGGCCGCATGAGCCCCATGGCGCCTCGCCTGCGCAAACTGGCCCTTACGGCGCACGTCTGCGTCTCCGTGGGATGGCTGGGCGCGGTACTGGTCTTTCTGGCGCTGGCAGTCGTCGGCTTGACCAGCCCGGACGCGCGGACAGTCCGCGCCGTCTATCTGGCGATGGAGCCGGCCGCCTGGTACGCCCTCGTGCCGCTGGCCGCGGCCTCGCTGCTCACCGGGCTCGTGCAGTCGCTGGGCACCACGTGGGGTTTGTTCCGGCACTATTGGGTGCTGTTCAAGCTGTTGATCAACGTGGCTGCCATCGTCGTCCTGCTGATGTACACCGAGACCCTGGGCTATCTGGCCGGCGTCGCGGCGGCCCCGGGAACCGATCCCGAGGTGCTGCGGAGCCCTTCCGTGCTCATCCACTCCGTCCTGGCGGCGGTGCTGCTGCTCCTGGCCACACTGTTGGCCGTGTTCAAGCCTCGGGGCCGGATGAGTTTCATCGCGTCCAGGACCGCGGCATCCCAGCCATGAAGGGATGGCTCCACGCCGTCCGGCGTGGAGCCATCCCGTTCGTACTACTTGAAGCGGCGCAGCCGCAGGCTGTTGGTGACCACGAAGACGCTGGAGAACGCCATGGCCGCGCCCGCGATCATCGGGTTGAGCAGGCCCAGGGCCGCGAGTGGCAGGGCGGCCACGTTGTAGGCGAAGGCCCAGAACAGGTTGCCCTTGATGGTCGACAGCGTGCGCCGGGACAGCCGGATCGCGTCCGCGGCCACCCGCAGGTCGCCGCGGACCAGGGTCAGGTCGCTCGCCTCGATCGCCGCGTCGGTGCCGGTGCCCATGGCCAGGCCCAGGTCCGCCTGGGCCAGCGCGGCGGCGTCGTTGACGCCGTCGCCCACCATCGCCACGGTCTTGCCGTCGGCCTGCAGCTTCTTGACCACGTCCACCTTGTCGGCGGGCAGCACCTCGGCGATCACCTCGTCGATGCCCACCTCTTGCGCGACGGTCCTGGCCACGGCCTCGTTGTCGCCGGTCAACAGGACCGGGGTCAGGCCCAGCGCTTTGAGCTGGGTGATGGCCTCCCTGCTGGTCGGCTTGACCACATCGGCCACCACCAGCACGGCCCGCGCCTTGCTGTCCCAGCCGACCGCGACCGCGGTGCGGCCGGCGGCCTGCGCCTCGTGCAGGTCCCGCTCCAGGTCGGCGGGCAGGTGCTGGGACCACTCCTCCAGCAGACGCGGGCGGCCGACCAGCACCGCGTGCCCGTCCACGATGCCCTGCACGCCCAGCCCCTCGACGTTGGCGAAGTCCTCCAGGGCGGGCAGGTCACCGACCCGGGCGGCGGCACCCCTGGCGATCGCCTGCGCGATGGGGTGTTCGGAGGCGTGCTCCAGCGCGCCGGCCAGGCGCAGCACCTCTTCCTCGCTCTCCCCCTGCCGCCCGGTGAGACTTGAGGAGCTCGACATGCCCCACACGATCCGCAGGCCAGGCGTCCTCGGCGGGACGTCGCTGGCCGTCTTCCTGGCCATCGTGCACTTCGTCAACGACGCGATCACGGCGATGCTCGGCGCCCTGCTGCCGACCTTGCAGGCCCGTTTCGAGCTGGGGCCCGTGCTGCTGGCCCTGATCGTGGCCGTCTACTCCATCTCGTCGTCGGTCACCCAGCCGTTCTTCGGCGCGATGGCGGAGGATCGCAGCCTGCGCCTGGTCGGAGCGGCAGGCGTGCTGCTGGCCTCGTTGTTCCTGAGCCTGATCGGGGTCGCGCCCGCACTGGTGGCGGTGTTCGCCCTGCTGATCATCGGCGGTATGGGGTCGGCGGCGCTGCATCCCGTGGGCACGGCGGTGGCCGGCGGCCCGGCCGTACCGAACCGCACCCTCGGCGTGGGGCTGTTCACGGCGGGCGGGATGGCCGGGTTCGCCCTCGGGCCGGTGCTGATCCTCGCCATCGCCTCGGCCTTCGGCGTGGAGGCCACCCCGTGGCTGATGGCGCCGGGCATCATGCTCGCCGCCCTGGTGTTCGCGCTACTGCCCGACTGGGAGCCCCACGGTCGCAGGCCACTGCGGGCGCTCTTCCAGCTCCGCCTGCTGCGCGGCCCCGTCGGCGGGCTGACGCTCGCGGCGAGCCTGGCGAGCCTCGCCTTCGTCACCTTCACCAGCTCGGTCCCCCTCTGGCTGGTCAACGAGCACGACCTGCCGACCGACCACGGGCTCATCGGCTGGACGCTGGCCGCGTTCTCCCTGGCGGCGGGACTCGGCTCCCTGCTCGGCGGCGTGCTGGCACCCCGCCTCGGCCGCCGGCGGGTGCTGGTGGGCTCCCTGGGCCTGGCCCCATTCCCGCTGATCGCGGTCCTGGGCCTGGAGCCGGGCGGCGTCGCCTCCTTCGCCGCGACCGTCCTGGCGGGCGCCCTCCTGTATGTGGGCAGCCCGATCACCGTGGTCCTCGCGCAGGACCTCGCGCCCGCCGCCCCGGCGAGCGCCGCCGGCATGGTCCTGGGAGTGTCTGCCGCCCTGGCGGGCGCCCTGTACGTCGCCCTGGGCTGGCTGCAGGAAGTGGTCGGCGTCGGCGGTGGGATGGCCGCCGGCTTCGCGCTCGCCGGCCCCGCGGCGCTGATCGTCCTGGCGGTGCTGCGCCGGCACCCGGAAGCCGGACGTTGAGCCGGCAGGCTTGACAGATACCCCCCGTGGTATTAATTGTCCCTCGCAAATACCCCCTATGGGTATTAACTCTGACAGGAGAGAACCCATGTCCGCACCATCCCCCCGGCGCTGGGCCGCCCTGGCCCTGATCGCCACCGCCCAGTTCATCGTCATCATGGACACCTCGATCATCGGCGTCGCCCTCCCCCGCATCCAGCAGGACCTGGGCT
This sequence comes from [Actinomadura] parvosata subsp. kistnae, assembly GCF_900323885.1. Taxonomy (GTDB): domain Bacteria; phylum Actinomycetota; class Actinomycetes; order Streptosporangiales; family Streptosporangiaceae; genus Nonomuraea; species Nonomuraea composti. The sequence goes on from NZ_OOHJ01000030.1 coordinate 49,134, forward strand.
TCTCCCAGGAAAACCTGTCCTGGGTCTTCAACGCCTACGTCGTCGCCTTCGGCGGCCTGCTGCTGCTCGGCGGCCGCCTGTCCGACCTGCTCGGCGCCCGCCGCCTGTTCAGCACCGGCTGGCTGATCCTGCTCGCCGGCTCCCTGCTGGCCGGCATCGCCCCCGAGGTATGGGTGGAGCTGACCGGCCGCGCCGTCCAGGGCATCGGCGCCGCGCTCATCGCCCCGTCCGCACTCACCCTGCTCATGATGCTGTTCGGCCACGCCCCCAAGGAGCTGACCAAGGCCCTGGCCCTGTACGGCGCCGCCGCCCCGGCCGGCGGCACCGCCGGCGTCTTCCTCGGCGGCCTCATCACCGAATACCTCAGCTGGCCCTGGGTCTTCTACATCAACATCCCCATCGCGATCGCCGCGCTCCTGGCCACCGGCCCGCTGATGCCCGCCACCACCTCCACGCGCGGCTCCATCGACGTGCTCGGCACCCTGACCGTCACCCTCGGCCTCGGCACCGCCGTCTACGCCATCGTCCGCGCCCCCGAAGCGGGCTGGGCCGCCGCCCAGACCTGGATCACCCTGGCCGTCGCCGCAGCCCTGCTCATCGCGTTCATCGCCATCCAGGCCCGCCGCCGCGAGCCGCTGATGCGCCGGTCCATCTTCCGCACCCCGAACCTGGCCGCCGCCAACCTCACCCAGCTCCTGCTCGGCGGCGCCTGGATCCCGATGTGGTTCTTCCTCAACCTCTACCTGCAGCAGGTCCTCGGCTACAGCGCCTTCCCCAGCGGCGCCGCCCTGCTCCCGATGACCATCCTCATCATGCTCGGCATGATCGTCCTGGCCCCCAAGGCCATCGGCCGCTTCGGCCCGAAGACCACCACCGTCACCGGCCTCGCCCTGCTCACCGCCGGCATGGCCTGGCTCTCGCTGATCAGCCCGGACGGCAGCTTCGCCACCGACGTCCTGCCCGCCAGCCTGGTGGCCGCCCTCGGCATGTCGCTGGCCTTCATCCCCTCCCTCGGCACCGCCATCTCCGCCGCCCGCCCCGAGGAGGGCGGCCTGGCCTCCGGCATCGTCAACACCAGCTACCAGGTCGGCTCCGCCCTCGGCCTGGCCGCCATGACCGCCGTCGCCGCCGCCAACGGCGCCGACCGGCTCGGCGACCTGCCCGCCCTGACCGACGGCTTCTCCGCCGCGTTCGTCGGAGCCGCCGCCATCGCCCTGGCCGCCGCCCTGCTGGCCGCCGCCACCCTGCGCACCCGCGCCACCGCACCCGCCGACGACGTCACCGCGTCCCGCGGCTGACCCATCCGCACCCAAAGGAGAATCCCATGTCCATCCTCATCGCCTACGACGGCTCATCTGATGCCCAGCACGCCATCGAGGAGACCGCACGCCTCTTCCCGGGAGCCTCCACCGTGGTTCTCTACGCCCGCCAACCGCTGGAAAGCCTCGCCGCTCATCTGGAAGGCCACCCGGCCCTGGAGGACCTGCGCGACCTCGACACCAGAACCTTGGACGCCTCCGAGCAACTGGCCGCCGAAGGCGCCGAGCGGGCTCGAGCCCTCGGACTCAAGGCCGAACCTCGGGTGGCCTCCGTCCCCGAGGAGACGGCAGCCGAGGCCATCGTGGACGTGGCGGAGGAGATCGACGCCTCGCTGATCGTCCTCGGGTCCCGCGGGCGCCGCGGGTTGCCGGCACTGCTGTCGGGCAGCACCTCCACCCGGGTCATGCACTCCACCGGCCGGCCGACGCTGATCATTCCCTCCGGAGCTCTGGCCGCTGCTCGCCGAGCCAGCAGAGCAGGTGCCGGACGCTGAGACGTACGCGCCCCAGCTCCCGAACCATCCGTGGAGCCGGGGCGCGTACGCGTCCATTGAACCCAGCGCATACCACCCGCGTAACCACACGTAAGACCAGATCAGCTACCACCAATAGTAAGTCGGCCTGCCTAGCGAAATTGCGCAGAACAGGGCAACAACCTCCCGCCTTCTGTACTATTTCGGCCCAGGTTCAGAGACTTACGAGGAGGCATCGTAGTGGCCGTGTGGACGAGGCTCGGGCGAACAGCAGTAGCCACCGCGTTAGCCTTGATCACACTGGCCGCGGCACCCAGCGGCGCTCTCGCCGAACCGTCACCGGCCAAGATCCGGGCCAAGCTGGTGAAGCTCAACGAACAGGCGGACCAACTGGTCGAGCGGTACAACCAGGCGAACGAGGCGTACAAGTCGGCCAAGAAGAAGTACGAGAAGCTCAACACCGAACTCAGCCGCAAGGACGCCCAAGCCGGCGAACTGCGCGAAGAACTGGCCACGATCGCGAGCAACAGCTACCAGGCCGGACCGTTCGGAAGCTGGCCGGCGTTCGCACTGCAGGGCAACCCCCAGACGGCCCTGAGCAGCATGGCCTCCCTCGAACAACTCGCACAGGACCGAGCGGTCAAAATACTCGCCTACGAGACGGCGACGAAGGACCTGCGCGACCGGCGTGCCGAAGCGAAGCAGGTCCTGGCAGAGGCCGACGACGCTCGCGACAAAGTCCGCGACGAGAAGACGAAGGTGGACAAGCTGGTCAAAGAACAGACCAAGCTCCTGCGCCGGCTGGGCACCTTCCGGACCGGCGATCCCAACAGCCCCGGCATCGAGTACACCGGTCCGGCCTCCGGCAACGCCCGCCGCGCGCTCCAGTTCGCCTTCGCCCAGGTGGGCAAGCCCTACCGGTACGGCGGCACCGGCCCGGGCTCCTACGACTGCTCCGGCCTCACGCAGGCCGCCTGGCGCACCGGCGGCGTCGAACTGCCCCGGACGACCTGGACCCAGTGGTCCTGGGGCGCCAGCCGCCGCGTCCCCCTGGACGCACTGCAGCCCGGCGACCTGCTCTTCAGCAAGGGACTCGGGCACATGGGCATGTACGCCGGCAACGGCAAGATGGTGCACGCTCCCCAGACCGGAGACGTCATCAAGGTGGTCGACCTCGACGACTACTGGCGCAACCGCCTGCTCGGCGCGGTCCGCCCGTGATCGTCATACCCTCCACGCGACACCGAACAAGTAGTCGCCGCCGATCCGGGTAACCCATCGATCATCTACCCGCAGCCCATGGTGAGGCAGTTCAGCGAGGAACTCTCCTGCTGTGAACCGGTCTTCCTTCGGATGATCGAAAAGGACGCGAAAGGACGGACGAGCCAGGGCGGTCGCGGTCACTTCTTCGAAGAAGAACCTGCCGCCCACGGGCAGGACTCGCCCTACCTCGCGCAATGCAGTCCGCCAGTCGGGAATGTGATGGATGATCCCGAAGTCGAAGACAGCATCCTAGTCGCCGTCCTCGGCCCCGAAGGCGGCACGCAGATCAGTGGCGTCGCCTACCACGAGTCGCACGCGCCCTGCCTGGCGTGCCAGCCGTTGCCGGGCCCGGCCAATCATGGCCGGGTCCAGGTCGACCGCGTCAACGCGTACGGCCCCGAACTTGTCCAGGATCAGTTTGGTCCCGTATCCGCTGCCGCACCCGATCTCCACCGCCCGGCCTCCGGGCGTCCGGCCGCCTAGCTTCATCAGCAACGGCGCTTCGTACCAACGCTGCAGAACGCGGCGGATGGCACTGTTGACCACCAGGGTTTCCATCCGGTTCATCAGCATGGAAAGCCCCCTTCGCCGCCACGTCCACAACACGGGACGCGTCTTCCGTCACCGAACGAGCTGCCGCGCCGGGCCCGCTCAGAGGAACGGACATGCGGCGAGCAGAGCAAGTCAGAGCCGTTTGAGAATCTGCTCCAACTGTTTCACTTCTTCCTGCTGAGTGGCGATGATGGTCTTCGCGAGCTCCTTGGCCTGCGGGTCCGCCCCATCTGTCTCTTCGGTCCGGGCCATCTCGATCGCCCCTTTGTGATGGGTGATCATCTGCTCCGCGAAGAGCTTGTCGAACTCCTTGCCTTCGGCGCCCTGAAGCTTTTGCATGTCCTCTTCCGACATGCCACCGGGCATGTCGTGCCCCATACCCGGCATGGGCTCAGGCTTGCCCCACTCGGACAGCCAGCCCTTCATGGTCTGGATCTCCTCCTCCTGCCCTTTCTCGATCTTGGACGCAAGCGTCCTGATCTCTGAGTCGGAGGCCCGTGTAGCGGCGAGCTTGGCCATCTCGATGGCCTCCTGGTGGTGCAGGATCATCATCTGGGCGAACATGACGTCCGCGTCGTTGAAGGCACGCGATGGCTGACCGCTGGTCGCAGGAGTGGTCGGCGTTGTCTGGCTCAGCGCTGTGAAGCCAGCGCTCGAGGTGCTGCCGCCACGGCACGCCGCCGACAGGGCGAGTGCGCTCGCGGCAATCGTGTAGAAAATCTTGCGGTTGATACGCATGATGCTTCGCTCTCTCGCTTCCTCCCAGCTGCCGACTGGTCGCGGACAGCCTCGGGGCCCCATCCGCATACGCCGAGAGCCTGGAGTGCGGACAAGCACCGGGCTCTACCGCACCCGCTGCGGCAAACTCACCATCACCCCTCCTGACATGGGCGGACATCCCTCCAACTCAGACTCCTGACCAGCCGGGCCGGTTCTATTCCTGCGATCACCATCAGACGGCTCAGATGCAGCCTCTCCCGAAGAGGAACGCTACAACCTCAGCCGGAACCTTTATCTCGTACATGGATGTTCGAAATAATCCCAGAGGGAGACATGCTGACCACCACATGAACGAGCAGACAGGCACGCACGACCTCGTCATCGACACCCACTCCGCGAGATTCCGCTATCACCGTGCCGGCAGCCGCCGATGGCACCTCTGAACAGCCATGAATCTGCCGCTTGAGCCGTAGTAGATACCGGCAAGCACAGCGCCGCCGCCTGCACCGAGGGAGCAGCCCGAGACCGATCTAAATGATCACACCCATAATCAGAGGTATAGCCCGTGCGGATAGGGGCGGCCGTTATCCACATCGTCAGGTCAAGAGGAGGGTATGCTGGGGCTCTCGTTAACAGAGAGCGACCGCATAACTCACGGGGCGCAAGCGACGGGGAACGCTGAGCTGGGTCGGTGCTCTCGTGTGTCTAGGGGCATGCGATGGCCGAAAATTATTCCGGGGTGTCCGCTGCTGATGTCTGGGCAGATCCCGTCTCGTTCGGCGGCAACGTCGTTCGTCAGCTTTTGGCTCCGCAACAGGTCGCCCGGCGCAGTTCGCCGGACAATCTGGAGCTGATGACGCCGGAGGAGGTAGTGGCCTCCTATTCCGGTGTGCTGAGTTTCGATGAAAGCGGGCTACGACGGGCTCAGCTCGGTGCGTTGCATTGCGTTCTGGGGCACTGGACGACCGCTTCCACCGAGCCCGCCACCGTCGTGATGCCGACCGGCACGGGCAAGACCGAGACAATGCTCGCCTTGCTTGTCGCCGCGAAGATACCGAAGCTCTTGGTCCTCGTACCGTCGGATCACTTGCGCGATCAAGTGGCGAACAAATTCGAGCGACTCGGTGTCCTGCAGCGACTCAAAATCGTGCACCCAGACGCCTGTCGGCCCGTCGTCGGCCGGATGACCAAGGGTATGGACGACACCGACGAGGCCGCACGATTTGCCGCGGCCTGCAATGTCATCGTTGCAACACCTCAGGTGCTGCAGAAGTGCGCCGAGGGAGTCCGGACCGCCATTCTCACCGCATGCACCCATCTGTTCGTGGATGAGGCACACCACGTGGAGGCGCCAACCTGGTCGTATGTCCGTGCGTGGTTCACTGGTCGGCGCGTGGTGCAGTTCACCGCCACCCCGTTCCGAGAAGACGGCCGTCACATCGCCGGGAAGATCGTCTATGGCTTTCCGCTGCGCGAGGCTCAGAAAGACGGGTACTTCGCCCCGATCAATTACGTGTCCGTCCTCGACTTCGCCAACCCCGACAGAACACTGGCCACGAAAGCCGTTGCCCAGTTGCGCGCGGATCTCGACGCAGGCCTCGACCATCTCCTGATGGCCAGAGCCAGATCCATCCCGCGAGCGCAGGAGCTCTTGGAGCTCTACCAGCAACTTGCTCCCGATCTCAATCCTGTGATCTTGAACAGTCGGATGGGAGTCCGCGCGAAACGGGAGGCCTTGACGGCGATCAAAAGCCGCGAAGCGTTGATCATCGTTTGCGTCAACATGCTGGGTGAAGGTTTCGATCTTCCCGCCCTGAAGATCGCGGCTGTGCACGACCCGCAAAAGAGCCTGAGCGTGACGCTGCAGTTCATCGGCCGCTTCACTCGAGCTCAGCCAGGAGACCAACACCTTGGCGACGCGTGGATGTTCGTCAGTCGCCCCGACAGCGAGCTCGACACACGCCTGCGGAGCCTGTACGCCGAGGATGCCGACTGGAACGCTGTAGTTCGGAACCTGTCCGAAGCAGCCGTCGAGGCCGAGGTCGAGGTCAGCGAGTTTGAGAGGGGGTTCACCAGCCGTCCAGAGGACCTCGTGCTGAGCAACCTTCAGCCCAAGCTGAGCACCGTCGTCTATCGCGCACCGACCGCCTCGTGGAATCCGGACGCGCTCTACAATTACTTCGGCGCTGACATCCTTGTCACCGATCCCATCGGCCTGAACCTGCGGGCGGGCGTGGCCTGGTGTGTAGTCGAACGCCATGCCCCCGTCAGGTGGAGCGAGAGCCGAGTCCTGGAGGAGACCAGCTACGAGCTGTACGTCCTCTACTTCGATCAAGAACGACGACTGCTCTACATCAACAACTCCGCCAACGATGGGATCTTCGAAGACCTGGCCGAGGCCGTGCTCGGTGAAGGCGCGAGCGGCTTCACCGGATCGACCGTCTATAGGGCCTTCGGCGACATCGTCCGCCTCATCCCCACCAACGTCGGCGTCCTCGACGTACGAAACCAGTTCCGGCGATTCTCCATGCACGTCGGCACCGACGTCAGCCAGGGTTTCCCCACGGCCGAGGCGCGGACCAAGACGCAGACCCACATCGCCGGCACGGGCTATCGCCGTGGCGAACGCATCTCCATCGCCGCCAGCGCCAAGGGCCGGGTCTGGAGCCCGGACACCGCCAGCAATCTGAAGTACTGGCGTGACTGGTGCGACGAGATCGGCCCGCGCCTGCTCGACGACTCGATCAGCATCGAGGACATCATCGCGAACTTCATCCTGCCCGAGCCGATCCAAGAGCGGCCCGCCGCCGCGGTCCTGTCCCTCGAATGGCCATGGAACCTCTACGATCTGGCCACTGAAACCCTCCATCTGGAGTACGACGGCCGCCGATACTGGATCCTCGACGCCGACCTCCGCCCAGACAACAGCTCGACCACCGGCCCCGTCGTGTTCGAAGTTGCCACCGATCACTGGACCGTTCCGTACCAACTCGACATCCAAGGGGGAAAGCTCTTCTACCAATGCCTGTCGTCCAGCGAGCTGATCGTCCACAGGAAGAACGAGTCTCTCCCCTTAAGTCAGTGGCTGAACGCGGTAGGACTGACCGTGCTGTTTCAAGGCGATCAAATGCTCCAACCGGATGGTGTTCTGCTGCGCATCGACCAGGACATCGAGCCCTATCCTCGTGAAAGGCTCATCGCCGTCAACTGGACGGGCACCGACCTCAAGGTGGAGTCACAAAAGCCCGAGAAGCTGCCCCACTCCATCCAGGCCAGGGTCATCCGGGACCTGCTCAGCGAGCGTCACTGGGACATCGTGCTGGACGACGACGGCGCCGGCGAAGTCGCTGATGTCGTGGCCATGGCGCTCACCAGCGACCATCTTCTTGTCCGCCTTGTGCACTGCAAGTACGCACGCATGGGCAAGGCTGCTACGCAGGTGAAGGATCTGTACGAGGTCTGCGGCCAGGCGATGAAGAGCGTCCGCTGGCGCGAGAACCCCGCGCGGCTCTTCCAGCATTTGGAGCGGCGCGCGCGCAAGAAGTATGCGAGAACCGGCGTCTCGCCGTGGGAAGCCGGCGACCTCGCCACGTTGTACCGCCTGCGGGATCGGGCGAAGCTTCTTCGATACACGTTCGAGATCGTCATCGTTCAGCCTGGGCTGTCGAAGGCGCAGGCCACCTTTGAGCAGTTGGAGCAGCTGGCCGCAACCGAACTCCATGTCCGCCACACGGCCGACGCGTCACTCACTGTCCATTGCAGCGCATGACCAGATGGCTACGCACAAGGGGTTCGATGCCGGCCGCCGGCCGCCCTGCGATGCCGCCCAGCCACGCCAGCGACACGGCGCGCTCTTGATCGCTTGATGATCAGGGTCGCGCCGATCAGCATGGCAAGAGCGCCTGCTGGAACAGCCATCCCGTCGAGCAAAGACAGGGTATCGGGCGGGGCCGAGGTCGCTGATGCTGTGACCGGAACCTGTCAATCTGATCAAGGCAGTTGAGCTGGGCTAATTCTGTGTTGTCTTCTCTGTGGCGTCCTTCGCTTCGTCGGTCTTGGGCTTGTTGATCCAGGCGGGGCCGGGCAGGTCGGGCGGGGTGGGCAGGCCGCCGCTGGCGAACCGTTCGGGATGGGCGGTGTGGGCAGCGGTCAGGACGGTGGCGCGCCGGTCACGGATGGCGGCGGCGCGGCCGTAGTGCACGTCGATGGGGTGGTGGTAGCCGATCCCGGAGTGGAAGTGGTCCCGGTTGTACCAGGCGTAGAACTCCTGGCAGAAGACGCGGGCGTGCTCGATCGAGCCGAACCGGGCGGGGAAGGCGGGACAGTACTTCAGCGTTTTGAAACTCGCTTCGACGTGCGGGTTGTCGTTGGAGGTGCGGGGCCGGGAGTGGGACTTGGCCACGCCCAGGTCGATGAGGAGTTCGGCCAGCGTTTTGGAGGTCATCGAGCTGCCGCGATCGGCGTGCAGAGTGAGGGTGCCCGCGTCGATGCCGTGCTTGCGGGCGGTCGCTTCGATGAGGTGCCGGGCCAGGCCGGCGGACTCGCGGGAGGCGACCATCCAGCCGACGACGTAGCGGCTGAACAGGTCAATGATCGTGTAGAGGCAGTACCAGACGCCCTTGTCCGGGCCGCGCAGCTTGGTGATGTCCCACGCCCACACGACGTTGGGGGCGCCGGCGACCAGCTCGGGCACGACCCGCGGTGGATGGGTGGCCTGCCGGCGCCGGTCGGCGCCCACCTCGCCGTGCTCGCGCAGGATGCGATACATGGTCGACTGCGACGCCAGATAGACGCCCTCGTCGAGCAGGCTGTAGTAGGCGGTGGCCGGGGAGGCGTCGGCGAAGCGCTCGTTCAGCACCGCCCGGACCTGCTCGCGCTCGGCCGGTGACAGCGCGGCGGGATGCGGCTTGCGCGGCCGGGTCGGCCGGACCGGGGGCGGGCTCTGGCGGTGCTGGCGATACCAGGTCGCCTGCGACAGCCCGGCCGCCATGCAGGCCTTGCGCCGGCCGAGCAGCGGGGTCAGGTTCTCGATCGCCTCGGCCTGGGCGGCCTGGAAGGTTCCGGTCACTGCTCGCCCCGGCCCGGCTGGGTCTCGCTGCTGGTGGCGAGCTGATCCAGCAGCGCGAAGAGCTTTCCCTGCACCTCGATCACCTGGCGGGTCTGGCCGAGTTCGGCGCGCAGCCGTTCGACCTCCGCCTGCAGGGCCTCGATCCGCTTGTCGCGCGGGTCGGCCTTCGGCCGCCCGGCCGGGCGGGCCAGCGCCTGCTCCGCGCCGTGGTCCCGGGCTGTGCGCCAGCTGGAGATCAGCGACGAGTACAGGCCCTCCCGGCGCAGCAACGCGCCCTTGCCCGCCTTGTCCAGGCGGTCGTACTCCTCCAGAATCCGAGCCTTGTAGGCGGCGGAGTAGGACCGCGGACGCCCCCGATCACGCACCTGAGGATCAGGGAACTCCGGACCCGGCTTGCTTGCTCCCACGAAGGGATGTCTCCTTCCCCACCCTCAGCACAGAGTTTCATGCCTGTTTGCTACCTCTGTCCATTTTGACAGGGAGGGGACGGCTTTGGGAGGCCCTGCCTTGCCAAAGGCGGCCGGCTGCACCGGAGGGGAACCTAACTCGCCCTCAATGATGAAGACCTCTCTCCCGCCGTCCCCCATCTTCTCCCGCACCTTCTTCGGCAGCCCGTACCCGACGACCTTGCTCTGATCGCGCTCCTTGCGCTTGAGCCACACCCTGTCGACGTTCCCCTCGATCGTGGAGATCCTCTCCCCGTCCACCCGTTCCACGATGCCGGCGTGATCGATGCCGCCGATGTCCTTGGAGCCGCTCCAGTCGTAGAACACGATCGCGCCCGGTTCAGGCTTGTCGCTCCATGCTCCCTGCGACTTGAACCACCTCGCGTGGTCGACCGTGTAGGCGAACTCGCCGACGTACTTCTCCACGCCTGCCTGGTTGGCGGCCCACGTGATGAACATGTCACACCAAGGAGCCGTCTTGAAGTAGGAGTCGCTGGAATCCACGTTGACGTAGTACCAGTCGCCGAACCTGGTATAGCCGCTGCTCTGTTCCTGGTAGCCGAGATACTTCTGGGCAGCCTCAAGCAGGCCCTCGTCAATGGATGCCATAGGCCGGGAGAATGACCCTTCTCCTTGACCGCCTACCGGGTTAGCTGACGGATTCGGGCCAGGAGACGCCCTACCACCGTACCTGCGGCGGATTCACCCCGTACGTGGATCGCTCCACGTGGATGGTTCCCCGGTTCCCGAGCACGCCGGGATTGAGCGGCTGGCCGATCGACTTCGGGAGAAGCCAGGTCACCCGGCCAGTACGATGCACTGTAGTAGACAAGACGACCCATTTGTGCCGGTATGCCAAAAGGATCTACCCCAAGCGGGAAGCACGGCTTCAGCCCTACGTTGCTCCATCCTCAAGAGTCTGCTCGGGCTGACCGCTCACGATGCCGTACGGACAGCGCGCACATGCAACGGGTGGTGCAGGAACCCGTCCTGCACCACCCGTGATTCCTTGACCATCGCACTGGCAAGGAGCTTTCGGCCCCCTAAAGGTCAGGCCTTGTATTCAGGGTACCCGTAACCCACCACCTGCGACTTGGGCCGGATCCGCTGCTCGACCTTGCCGTTGCCGGTGTTGCCCTCGATCGTGGTGATCGTGCCGTTGCCGTTGTCCTGTTTGACCAGGCCCATGTGGTCGATGCCCGTGGTGCTCTTGCCGTTCCAGTCATAGAAGACGACGGCGCCGGGCTTGGCCAGCGTGCCCCACTTCTTGTTGGCCTGGAACCACTTGGCCCAGGTGACGGTGTACGCATCCCAGCCTACGGTCTGCCGGGCGCCCGCCTTCTCGCCCACCCAGGAGACGAACATGGCACACCACGGCGCGTTGGCGTAGGCCTGCACGCTGCCGCCGTCACGGGCGATGGTCTCCTTCGCCCGCTGGGAGGACATGTACCAGCTGTGGAACGGCGTTCCGCCACCCGCAGCGTTCTCCGTCACACCGATCTGAGACTCGGCGATCTTCAGCACCGACTGCGCGGACGCCTGCGTCGCAGGCTTCTGGGCTTCATGGTCGGCGGCGAAGGCCGGCGTGCCGGCGAGCATCGCGCTTGCGGCCACACTGGCTGAGGCGGCGAACACACCAAGAGTCGCGGGCTTCAGGGCACGGGTGAAGACGTTCTTACGCATGAGTGGAAATTGCTCCTTGCTTCCATGCCGCCTACCGGGTTAGCTGACGGGTTCGGGCGTGGAAGTGCCCTACGGAGCGCTCAAGCGGAGCGCGCCGATTCACCCCAGGAACATGTGGGTCCCCGGCTCCGCGAGATCGCGAATTCGGCGGCCGCCTCTCACCCGCAGTCACGACGTTCATGCTGGTGAGAGGCGGTCTCGGCAATACAGTGACGTTCCGTGACAGGCAACGCTGCCATGCGGTACGCCGTGAGTCCTCGAAGGTAAGCGAATCGCATAGAAAGATGCAAGCCAAGCTCGGGAGAAGGCAACGGAATACCCTGCCCTGCAGGCGATACCGATAAAATCCTTTACCTACGCACGATCGATCAGAGAGCTCAGCCAAGCCCTCCCTGTCAAAATGGACAGAGGTAGCAAACAGGCATGAAACTCTGTGCTGAGGGTGGGGAAGGAGACATCCCTTCGTGGGAGCAAGCAAGCCGGGTCCGGAGTTCCCTGATCCTCAGGTGCGTGATCGGGGGCGTCCGCGGTCCTACTCCGCCGCCTACAAGGCTCGGATTCTGGAGGAGTACGACCGCCTGGACAAGGCGGGCAAGGGCGCGTTGCTGCGCCGGGAGGGCCTGTACTCGTCGCTGATCTCCAGCTGGCGCACAGCCCGGGACCACGGCGCGGAGCAGGCGCTGGCCCGCCCGGCCGGGCGGCCGAAGGCCGACCCGCGCGACAAGCGGATCGAGGCCCTGCAGGCGGAGGTCGAACGGCTGCGCGCCGAACTCGGCCAGACCCGCCAGGTGATCGAGGTGCAGGGAAAGCTCTTCGCGCTGCTGGATCAGCTCGCCACCAGCAGCGAGACCCAGCCGGGCCGGGGCGAGCAGTGACCGGAACCTTCCAGGCCGCCCAGGCCGAGGCGATCGAGAACCTGACCCCGCTGCTCGGCCGGCGCAAGGCCTGCATGGCGGCCGGGCTGTCGCAGGCGACCTGGTATCGCCAGCACCGCCAGAGCCCGCCCCCGGTCCGGCCGACCCGGCCGCGCAAGCCGCATCCCGCCGCGCTGTCACCGGCCGAGCGCGAGCAGGTCCGGGCGGTGCTGAACGAGCGCTTCGCCGACGCCTCCCCGGCCACCGCCTACTACAGCCTGCTCGACGAGGGCGTCTATCTGGCGTCGCAGTCGACCATGTATCGCATCCTGCGCGAGCACGGCGAGGTGGGCGCCGACCGGCGCCGGCAGGCCACCCATCCACCGCGGGTCGTGCCCGAGCTGGTCGCCGGCGCCCCCAACGTCGTGTGGGCGTGGGACATCACCAAGCTGCGCGGCCCGGACAAGGGCGTCTGGTACTGCCTCTACACGATCATTGACCTGTTCAGCCGCTACGTCGTCGGCTGGATGGTCGCCTCCCGCGAGTCCGCCGGCCTGGCCCGGCACCTCATCGAAGCGACCGCCCGCAAGCACGGCATCGACGCGGGCACCCTCACTCTGCACGCCGATCGCGGCAGCTCGATGACCTCCAAAACGCTGGCCGAACTCCTCATCGACCTGGGCGTGGCCAAGTCCCACTCCCGGCCCCGCACCTCCAACGACAACCCGCACGTCGAAGCGAGTTTCAAAACGCTGAAGTACTGTCCCGCCTTCCCCGCCCGGTTCGGCTCGATCGAGCACGCCCGCGTCTTCTGCCAGGAGTTCTACGCCTGGTACAACCGGGACCACTTCCACTCCGGGATCGGCTACCACCACCCCATCGACGTGCACTACGGCCGCGCCGCCGCCATCCGTGACCGGCGCGCCACCGTCCTGACCGCTGCCCACACCGCCCATCCCGAACGGTTCGCCAGCGGCGGCCTGCCCACCCCGCCCGACCTGCCCGGCCCCGCCTGGATCAACAAGCCCAAGACCGACGAAGCGAAGGACGCCACAGAGAAGACAACACAGAATTAGCCCAGCTCAACTGCCTTGATCAGATTGACAGGTTCCGAAGCGCTTTCCCAGCTTTTTCAGGGCGCGCATACCGAGCCCCTGAAGGCTCGTCTCCTATCAAGCCCGCGAGTTCCTCGTCCAGACGACGCCACGCAGGGGTCTTCCTCCAGCGCGAAGACGCTTCTGATCGCCTGTATCAGCAGTCGCTTGAGTCACACAGGCCACCTAATCCCGCCCTCACGAGGAACGTCGTGTCAATGGCCTTTGAGTTCTGGCTCTGGCACAGAGTCCGTGAAGTCATGGGCCGAGCAGCACACGACGGCGGAGAAGCTCGAAGTTGGCTCTGCCGTACATCTGCCTCTTGATCGCCTTGATTCGGCACACAGCACCCTCGACAGCGCCACTGTTCCAGTCCAGCGTTAGTCCGTTGCGTACGGCGTCGTAGTCCTTGAGCAGGCCGTCGGCGAAGCCCTGCATCTGGGTGATACCGCTGGTCTGTGCGTTGGCGATCCATGTGTCGAGGTGCTGGCCTTGACGATGACGGAGCATCCCGGCGAAGTCGCTGACGAGTTGATCGACAGCCTTCAAGGTCTGGCAGCGGTCGAGGATCTGGGCCAGGTCTGCCTGCTCTTGCTCGCTTCGCTTGTCGGCGGGGCGGATGATCCATCCGGTGACCTGCCGAGGTTTGGGCGTGCTCACCGGGGTGGCGCTAGGTGGGGTGACGTTGTCGCGCCAGGTGTGCAGCAACCGGCGTACCGTCCGTTCGCTGCCACGGTATCCGCGCTGGCGCAGTTCCTGGGTCAGCCAGGCGGCGTTTGTGCAGCCCTCCTGCCAGCGCTGGGCGAGGTAGCCGACGTGCTGGTCGAGCATGCTCTCGCGTCGGGTGGGCTGGGTGAGCAACTCCTCGGCGGTGGCGGCGCGGACGTAGCGCAGGACGGTCTTGTGGTCCAGGTTGAGTGCTCTGCAGATCGCGGTGGTACCCACGCCCTTGCCCCACAGGGCGTGCACCTCGGCGTGCCGCTGCCTGGTCTGCTCGGCACGCCGTCCTTGACCTGCCACGCTGGACGGCGGTGCCGGCTGAGCGACGGTGTCCTGCGCGGGTTGCTCACGCAGACACATGCGGTGGGCGCGGACCACCCGGTCGACGGCCGTGGTCAGGTTGAACAGCAGGTGCCAGCGATCCGCCACCTGGATCGCCTCGGGAGCACCAAGACGGCCGCCCTCGGCATACCCGCCCGCGCGGTCACGGCAGATGACCTCGACGCCGGGATGCTCACGCAGCCACGCGGCGAAGGTATCGCTCAGCCGATCGGGCAGCAGGTCGATGGGCCGGTGGCTATCCATGTCGACCACGACGCTTCCGTAGTTGCTGCCCTTACGGAAGGCGAAGTCGTCCACCCCGAGCACCGAGCAGGCCGGAGCCTTAGGAAGAGGCATCGCCATGATCAAGCGCAACAAGGTCATCCGCGACACCTCGGCAGCCAACCGCCGGGTGAGCCTGGCGCCGGGGCGACCACCCAGCGCCAACGCGACCGCCTCCAGCCATCGGCGCAACAGCAGCGTGCGCCGGGCATGCGGCACCGTCAGACCCGGCACCTGTTCAGCGAAGGTCTTACGCGGGCACTGCCGGTTGTCGCAAAAGAAGCGTCGCACGCGTAAGCAGATCACCGCCTCGCGCCCTCCGAGAGCGGCATCCGACAACGACCGCTCATAGCGGCTGTGGACCCGGCCGGACGGCTGCCCGCACCCGGGACAGCACGTAGTAGTCCACGGACACGAGGCCGCTATCCGAACACCCTTGCCTTTCGCGGCGATCTGCTCGATGCGGAGATCAGCCAGGTGAGGCAGGAGAACCCTCAGACCATGATCACTGCACCCGAAACATGATCATCGGCGATGATGTTCGACGCCAACTTTTGATCATCACGGACTTTGTGCCAGAGCCAGCTTTTCACGGCCGCCGTCAACGTCGATACGGGACAGAAGGGAGCAGGCGTAAAGCTTTACCCAACGCGGGGGCCCTTGCTGGCACGGCGCTTCTCGCCCGAGAGAGTCCCGACACGTGGACATCCGCTTTGCCCTACTTGCACTCCCTTTGGGGAAATATGTACCTTTATCTGCGCGGCATCTATGAACGAACTTCTCGGATGCCGCCTTTCTTGACCGGACCGCGTGCCGTTTCCAGCACTGTCGTGCGACGGCGCTCGGCCGCCGAGTCCGCAGACCTGTGGAGCCGGGGACCCACCGTTCCTGGGGTGAATCGGACGCCAGCCAGACTGCGCCCGTAGGGCACTTCCAGTCCCGAACCCGTCAGCTAACCCGGTAGGCGGCATGGAAGCAAGGAGTCAACACCCCCATGCCCAACTACAAGCGCTTCAGCATTGCCATAGCGGGAGCCCTCCTGGCCGGAACCGCAGCCGTCACCGGCGTGACAGGGACGGCGTTCGCCGAGACCGCTGGCCACGACGCCACCCACAGTGCTCAGCACGAAGCCAAGTCGTTCACCTACGGCGTGGACGTCTCCCGATACGAGTCCGACTACAACTGGAGCGCCAGCCCTGCCAAGTTCGGCATCATCAAGGCCACCGAGGGCACGAGCTTCCGCGACGCCTCGTTCGCCCGGCACTGGGGCGAGCTGGACCGGAAGGGAATCGTGCGCGGGGCCTACCACTACGGCCACCCCGGAAACGACCCCATCGCCGAGGCCGACTACTTCCTGTCCCTGGTGAACTCCCAGCCCGCCAAGGCCGGCGACCTGCTCGTCCTGGACCTGGAGACCACCGACGGCAAGTCCGTCGCCGAAGTCAACGCCTGGGCCAAGGCCTGGCTGTCCCATGTGAAGGCCAAGACCGGGGTCACCCCGATGCTGTACAGCGGCTGGAACTTCGCCAACACCTACGGCAAGGGCCTGGCGGGCTACCCTCTCTGGGTCGCTCACTACAGCAAGCCCCAGGGCCAGCTCACCCCACCTGCCGACTGGAAGTCCTGGACCATCCACCAGTACACCGACTCTCCTGTCGACCAGAACGTCTCCGCGCTCACTCCCGAGCAGTTGCGGGGCCTTGGCCGACCGGCCGCGTAGGGACGTAGACGAGCACCGACCATCTCTGGGGCTGAGGACTCGGTTCTCAGCCCCCACTGGTCCTAACGGCGCTCGCAGGCCACGCCGTCACCATCCCGATCCTGATAACAGCCATACTCGTGGTCGACACTACGTATGTATGGGCCATCACCCTGGGCGTTGACCTCCCGCAGATGTGCGGTATTTGGCGCCAGACCAGTTCCCGGCTGCCCCGAGCGCTGTGAGGCCGGCCCCTCCGACCTGGTCTCTTGCTTGTCCTCTTCGTCCTCGGACGGTTGCTCCGTCGGCCGGGCTGCCCCGGCTGCGTTGTCTCCTTGAACCGGTACACCTTCAGCGTGACTCCGTCTCTCGGGTTGGGCCATGGTCGAGGCGGCGCGCCGGACCACCTCGACGGTGAGCGCGGCGGGCTTCTCCCGGACGTCCAGCTCGGCGGAGGCGCGGCCGTCCGCGAAATCAGCCCGCACGGTGCTCGACGCCGCGCCACCCAGTGCGCGGCCCGGCCTCGGCATGGTGAGCCGCATTCCAGGCCCCGATAGCGGTCAACGGCTGAGCAGGTAGCGACCGGGCGAGGTGCCGACCGTGCGACGGAAGGCCGCCAGGAAGGCGCTCGCCGTGGCGTACCCCACGCTGTGCGCCACCCGCGACACCGGCTGCCCCTCGGCCAGCAGCGGCAGGGCGGCGCGCAGGCGTACCTGCGTGCGCCAGTGATCGAAGCTCATGCCCGTGTCGCGCACGAACAGCCGGGTCAGCGTGCGCCTGCTCACGCCCGCCGCGCGGGCGTGAGCCTCCAGGCTGCGCGGATCGGCCGGGTCCACCAGGAGGGCGGCCGCCACCGCCCGGACGCGCTCGTCGGTGGGCTCAGGCACGTCGATGGGCCGGGTGGGCAGCGGGCGCAGCAGGTCGGGCAGCACGGCCTCGGCGCGCAGGCGCGCGTCGTCGGCGAGATCAGGACGCGCCAGGTACCCGATCAGCTCGGCCAGCAGGCCGTCGACGCCCACGGCGGTGGGCTCCGGCCAGTCCAGCGGGCAGCGCTCCGGCGTCAGGTACAGGCTGCACAGCACCGCGTCGCGGGTCGCGCCGGTCGCGTGGGTGACGCCTGCGGGCAGCCACAGCGCCCTGGTGGGCGGCAGCACCCAGTACACCTCGCCCACGTTGACGCTCAGCACCCCGCGCCTGGTCCAAGCGAGCTGGTGATGGGTGTGGTGGTGCGGTGGTATCCACTCCCCCGGGGCCAGCGGGAAGTGGCCGACGATGATCGCGCCCATGTCCTCCATACGACATAGTTTGGCCTCATCGCGGATGGTGGCCAACGGCGGGTGAACCATAGCGTCGGCGGGTGCCCATGATCGTGTTGTGCCTTGTCCAGCTCATGCTCGTGCTCGACGACACTGTCGTAAGCGTGGCCCTGCCCAGCATCCGGGACGAGCTGGGTTTCAGCGCCTCCGAGCTGCCCTGGGTCGTCAACGCCTACTTCCTGGCCTTCGGCGGGCTGCTGCTTCTGTGCGGCCGGATGGCCGACCTGCTCGGCCGCCGCCGCGTCTTCCTCATCGGGGTAGCACTGTTCGGGGTGGCCAGCCTGGCCTGCGGGCTCGCCCAGGAGCTGTGGCAACTCGTGATCGGACGATTCGTCCAGGGCTCCGGCTCCGCGATGGCCAGCCCCCCGGCCATGTCCATGATCACACTGTTGTACCCGGAGGCTCGGGAGCGGGCCAGGGCACTGGGCATCTGGGGCGGCATCGCGGCCCTCGGCGGGACCTCGGGCCTGGTGCTGTCCGGGGCGCTGACCGACCTGGCGTCCTGGCGATGGATCTTCCTGATCAACCTGCCCGTCGTCGCCGTAACCCTGGCCCTGCTCCCGCGCCTGATCCCCGAGTCCCGCGCTCCTGGCCGGCGCCGCCTGGACGTTCCCGGCGCGACGCTGATCACCGGAGCCGCGGTGTCCTTGGTGTACGGGCTCCTTCGGGCCGGCGAGGAAGGCTGGGGTGACCATCTCGTCATCGGCGCCGTCGTCCTGTCCGCTGCCCTGGCCGTGGCGTTCCTGGCGGCCGAGTCACGGGCGGGGCGCCTCTGGTTCCGGGCTCGTTCCTGGCGTCGCGGACCCGTGCGGTCGCCAACGGCGCGACCCTGCTGTTCTCGATGGCGATGTACGCGATGGCGTTCCTGCTGATGATCCAGATCCAGACTGCTCTGGGGTACGGCCCGCTCCTGGCCGGCATCGCCTACCTGCCTTACGGCGCCGGCATCCTGGCGGGCATGTGGCTGTCGTCCCGCCTCTGGCTCAGGATCGGGACGCGGCGGGCGCTCCTGCTGGCGTTCCTGGTCGACATCGCCGCCTGCTCCTGCTGTCCGGGGTGACGGCGGGGGACTCCTACGCCGCCCACGTCCTGCCCGGCATGCTCGTCCTGAGCGTCGGCAACGGCCTGAGCCTGCCCGTCCTGGCCGCGACCGCCCATGAGCCTTGAGGTCACAAGCGGATGATCCAGTCGTCGCCCGCGAGGACGTCAGACCCTCGCTGGGATGACCCAGTTGATCAGGAAGTCGTGCATGTCCGGTTGCGCAAGCTGCGTTCCAGGCGGCCTCCTCTGGTGCGGATGGGCTCGCGCCGAGATCCTGCTTCAGGGCGCAGCGGAATCGAACTCGTGCGCGCGGGGCCCGGGCGCCGGACACGCCCGCAGCGCCGTAAGCCGTCGCCGCAGCGCAACGGCGAGGATGACCAGCGAACTCACCGCGAGGACCGGTTGCAGGGGTGCGAAGTACGTCAGAGCCCCGGACGTGCCCAGAGCCAGCACGACGAGCTTGTTGCAGACCGGGCAGCCGACGGCGAACGCCGAGATCAAGGCGCCGATGAGAGCTTTGGACTCTTGAGGAGCGCGCACCCGGACAGGAGCCACATAGGTGGCGGCGATCAAGCCTGTAAGGGCTGCGGCGGTCACCCAGACCGGGTAGTTCCACCACTGCACCGGCGTCATCCGGCTGAACCACGAGGTTGCGATGATCGCCGTGGGTACGCCGATCAGAGCCGCGGCGATCACAGTCACCACACCAGCGACAGCCCATTGCCGCCCGGTCCACAAGCGCATGACCCAGCTCCAGCCGATAGATAGCTACTATGGACCGTAGTGACATAACGCCGCGACGGCAAGAACGGCCTTCCGGGCTGGAGGCAGGTGGTGGCGCATGAACAGCGACAGCTACCGGCATCTCGAGAGTGATTCGAGGCCACGCGTACTGGTCGCGCTGGACGGCTCGCTGGCGGGTTTTGCCGCCTTGCGCCATGCGGTCGGCGAGGCCCGGCGGCGCGGCGCCCATCTGTACGCGATCCGCGTGCTGCCGGGCGCCGGCGTTCTGCCTGGCCTCGACGACGACCATGATCTCTTCCTGCTCATGCGAGAGGGAGTATGGACCTCGGTCCGGGAGGCGCTCGGCGAGGTTCCTGCCGACATCGAGATGCACGCGCTGGTCGCCCGGGGCAGCCCAGGACCGGCACTCGTCGGCCTTGCCCATCGAGACAATGATCTGCTGGTGCTGGGCGGAGGAGAAGGAAACTGGCTGCGCCGATGGCGTGGTGCGGCTACGAGTCGCTATTGCGTCACGCATTGTCGGTGTCCGGTACTCACCGTGCCGCTGCCACCATCGCTGCAGGCTCTGTACCGCTCCAGGGGGCGCCGACGCGAGTGGGGCCGTCTCCTTGAGGGCTGATGGCATGCACATCCGTATCGGCCCTCGCACGGCGGTGACGACCGCCCGCACGAGCTCCGCCGCCCGCCCCATCAGGCCAAGAGCACAGAGGAGGGACTTTAGGCCCTGTTACTCATTACCTTCTGCCGTTCTTGGCGGGACAACCGCTGGTCAGACTTAATCGCAAGTCTCCTATCTTAACTAGTAGAAGGAGCAGGAGGTAGTCATGATCAAGCAACATCTCGTGCTGGCTGGCGTGGCGGCCGTCGTGGCGGTCGTGGCCGTCTGGGCCGGAGCGCCCGTGAGCACGGTCCTCCTCGTGGTGCTGTTCCTGGCATGCCCGGTAATGATGATTTTCATGATGCGGTCCATGAGCGGTGACCACACCGGCCGCGGTCACGACCCGGCCGAGCACGGTCAGGGGCGGGGCCCCCAGGGGACGGACGTGTCATGAGCGCGGACGAGTGGGCGGTCATCGCCGTCTCCGCGACGATGATCGCCTTTCTCGCCTGGTATTTCTTCGGGCCGAGAAAGAGCCATCTCGCCGAATTGCGGGACGGGGTGCAGGAAGCCGAGATCATTGTCAGAGGTGGCTACGCGCCGGATGTCGTGCGCGTACGGCAGGGCGTGCCGCTGCGGCTGATCTTCGACCGGCGTGAGGACGGGGACTGCACCTCGCACGTCGTGTTTCCGGATTTCGGCGTGGATCAAGCGTTGCCGGCCTTCCAGCGCACTGCCGTGGAGCTGACACCGTCGACGGCGGGCGAGCATGGCTTCGCGTGCGGCATGAACATGGTGCGCGGTCGTCTCATCGTGGAACCGAGCTCGAACGGCCGTTCCGGCGATGGCGATGCGGTCGCGGATGGACGGGTCGAGCGCGCCGGCGGCCAGGAACGTCCGGCTGCATCGGGCGGGCCGGTCGTCTCGGACGACGGCGACGCCGAGGTGGCGCAGCGGCGGGCGGAGATCCGGGATCTGTCGCGGCGGGTGCTCATCGGGGCCGCGCTGACCGTGCCGGTGGCGCTGGCGGTGATGGCGCACGAGTTCTTTGGCGCCTCCTGGGTGCCCAGCCTTCTGCTCGACCGGTGGGTGCAGCTGGTGCTGATCACGCCGGTGATGTTCTACGCCGGCTGGCCGATCCACCGGGTGGGCTGGCTGAGCCTGCGCCACCGGGCGGCCGAAATGAACGCGCTGATCACCCTCGGCACATGCGCCGCCTACGGCTACAGCCTGCTCGTCACCGTCGCGCCGGGGATGCTGCTGCCGGAGTTGCGGGATGTGTACTTCGAGGCCGTCGGCGTGATCGTGACGCTGATCCTGCTCGGCCGGCTGCTGGAGGCTCGCGCCAAGGCGGGCACCGGGCAGGCGATCCGTGAGCTGATCGGCCTGCAGGCCCGGACCGCACGGGTACTGCGCGACGGCGCCGAGGCTGAGATACCCATCGCCGAGGTGACCCCCGGCGATCTGGTGATCGTCCGGCCGGGTGAGAAGGTGCCGGTGGACGGCGTGATCGTCGAGGGACGTTCGACGGTGGACGAGTCGATGGTGACCGGCGAGTCGATTCCGGTGGAGAAGGAGCCGGGCGACGCGGTCGTGGGTGCGACCGTCAACCAGACCGGTGCTTTCACGTTCCGGGCCGAGAAAGTCGGGGCGCAGACCGTGCTGGCACAGATCATCCGTCTGGTGCAGGCCGCGCAGGCGTCGAGAGCGCCCATCCAGCGGCTGGCCGACCTGGTGTCCGGCTACTTCGTGCCGGCGGTCATGGCCATCGCCGTGGTGGCGTTCGCCGCCTGGTACGTCACCGGGCCACCACCCGCGTTCACGCTCGCCCTGGTCGCGGCGGTGGCCGTACTGATCATCGCCTGCCCCTGCGCGCTCGGCCTGGCCACTCCCCTATCGATCATGGTGGCGACCGGCAAGGGCGCCCGCGCGGGCATCTTGATTCGCGACGCGGCGGCACTGGAGACCGCGCACAAGCTCAATACGATCGTTCTGGACAAGACCGGCACCATCACCCTCGGCCGGCCCGCGCTCACCGACGTGATCCCCATCGGCGCATGGGCGTCCGACGCCCTGCTCCGGCTTGCCGCCGGCGCCGAACGCTCCTCCGAGCACCCGCTGGGCCGGGCCGTGGTCACCGGCGCGGCCGAACGCGGCCTGACATCCGCCGAGGCATCCGAATTCGGCTCACAGACCGGCAAGGGCGTCTCGGCCACCATCGACGGACATCAGGTGCTGGTCGGTGGGCACCGCCTGCTGGCAACCGCCGGAGTGGAGATCGAAAGCCTGCGGGAGACGACCTACCGGCTCGCCGGGCAAGGCCGTACTCCGATCATGGTGGCCGTCGACGGTGAGCCCGCCGGAGTGCTGGGCGTCGCGGACACGGTCAAGGACGACTCCCGCGACGCCGTGGCCGCACTCCGGTATCTGGGCCTGCAGATCGTGATGATCACCGGGGACAACCGGCGTACCGCCGAGGCCATCGCCCGTCAGGTCGGCATCGCCCGTGTGCTGGCCGAGGTGCTGCCCGAGCACAAGTCCGCCGAGATCGCCCGCCTTCAGCATGAAGGGCTTCGGGTCGGCATGGTCGGTGACGGCATCAACGACGCGCCGGCGCTGGCGCAGGCCGACGTCGGCTTCGCCATCGGCACTGGCACCGACGTAGCCATCGAGGCATCCGACATCACACTGATCTCCGGCGCGCTGACCGGGATCGTCACCGCGGTCCGGCTCTCCCGCGCCACCATGCGCAACATCCGGCAGAACCTGTTCCTGGCCTTCGTCTACAACACCGTCGGTATCCCCGTCGCGGCCGGCATCCTCTATCCGTTCCTGGGCATCCGGCTCTCCCCCATCATTGCCGCCGCCGCCATGGCCCTGTCCTCGCTGTCGGTCGTCGGCAACGCCAACCGGCTACGCCGCTTCACCCCACCCGCCCTGCAGCCCGCGCCCACACTCCCCGTCGGCGTGCCCATCAGCGTGGAGACCGACATCGAGCCCGAGCAGGCCGTCGACCCGGTCTGTGGGATGCGCGTCCCTCCGGCCACCACCGCCGCCTCACTAGAGCGCGACGGCACCACCTATTGGTTCTGCTCCGCCGGGTGCCGTGACGCCTTCACCGCTCAGGGGCCGTTGCCGCAGGGGTTGCCCACCGACCGCCCGTCCTAGTCCTGCCCCGGTGTGCGGCGTGCTGCGCCCATCGCCGAGGACAAAGTGGCCGGGGCAAAGCAGCCGCGGCGAAGCGGCGACGGCCTTCATAACCGCTCCGCCTGCCCGCATCGCAACAGCAAGCGCGCTTCTGCTCCGACGTGTCATCGTAGAAAGAGGTCACCTCTTCCCAAGACAGCACATAAACTATGGTAAGTGTCTACCATGTTTAATAGTAGTTACTGTGATTTTGACGAGACGGTCGGAAGCGGCTCGTGAAGATCAGCATTGTTCACCCGAGCGATCTCAGGCCCTTCGAGCTACGCACATGGCACGTCCTGCTGCGTTCCGGCCGCGAGCTCGTCAATCCGTTCCTGTGCCCGGAGTTCACCCTCGCAGTCGGACGACTGCGGCACGATGTGAGGGTCGCGGTCATCGAGGACGCTGTGGACATCGTGGGGTTCTTTCCCTTTCAGCGGCACGCGCTGGGCATCGGCAAGCCAGTGGGCGCCGGGCTGACCGATGCTCAGGGGGCCATCTCGGCACCTGGCCTGGAGCTTGATCCATCGTGGCTGCTCAGGAGGTGCGAACTGAGCGTCGGGGAGTTCGACCATCTGGTCGCCGATCAGTTCCCCGCACACCACACCAGCCGCCACCCGTCCCCGTTCATGGACCTGCGCCTCGGATACGACGGCTACACAGACGTGATCAAACGCGAGTCCGGCAAGACCTACAGGTCCACGATGTACAAGGAGCGCAAGCTCGGCCGGGACGCCGACGACGTGCGCCAAAGGTACGGCATCACCGACCTAACTGCGCTGCGCACGCTGGTGAGTTGGAAGAGCGAGCAGTACCGCCGGACCGGCCGCACAGACCGGTTCGCACGACCGTGGATCGTCCAGCTCGTGGAGGACCTGCTGCACGTGGACACTCCTGGCTTCGCGGGTGTGCTTGACATGGTCTATGCCGGAGACCAACCTGTCGCCGGGCATTTCGGCCTGCGCAGCGACACGGTCCTGGCCGATTGGTTCCCCTCCTATGACGTGGCGTTCGCCCCTTACTCACCTGGGCTCATCCAGCATCTCGCCATGGCGCGGGAGGCGGCCAAGCAGGGCATCCGGGTGGTCGACATGGGCCGCGGCGAAAAGGAGTACAAGAACAAGCTCAAGTCGGGCGACCTCCTGGTGGCCGAGGGGCGTCTGGCGCGGCACACCCCGGCTGCCGGACTGCACTGGCTCGTACGCACACCGCTGCGCGCCACGCGTAACGCGGTGCTTGCCCGACCACGGTTGCGCGAACCCACCGATCGTCTACTCAAAGGCTATGGCAATGTGCGGAACTCGCTGCTGCGGACAGATCAGGACAACCGCACCAAGTCGGCGAGGTAACCGATGTTCACTCGTCTGGAAGCGGAACTGGCCTCCCGGCTCGGCAGGGATTGCCTGTACGTCCCCTCCAACCGGTTCGGCCTGTTCATCGCCCTGCGCCATCTGATGACGCCGGGCCAGCGCCTGCTCATGTCGCCGATCTCGGCGGACGAGATCCTCTTCCTGGTTCTGGCCGCGGGCTTGCGCCCGGTCATCGCTCCGGTGTCCGCACACAGCGGCGCGATCGACGTCGCGGCGGTGGCTGCGCTGCGGTTCGACGGGGTGATGACCACCAACCTGTACGGTCTGCCGGACGATCTCGTCGCGCTGACTGGCCTCCGTGCCGAGCGTGGCGTCCCGCTCATCGAAGATGCCGCCCACGCCTTGCAGACCACCGTCGCCGGAACACCGGTAGGCACGCACGGCACGACCGGTGTGTTCAGCCTGTCCAAGCATGCGGGAGCGGCACAAGGCGGAGTGATCGCGATGCGCTCCCCAGGCGATCGTCATGCTCTGGAAGAGCTACGTGCGCAGTGGCTCAGCCCGCGATATGCGGCCGCCGAGCTCGGCGGTCTGATCAAGACGGCAGCACGCAATGCCATCACGGGGACCGGACTCGCCCGCCCGGCGTGGCGGCTGGCCGAAGTCCTGGGATCGAACGAGCCGCGAGACGGTTACCGCATCCCGCTGCGCCGCGCTGTTCTGGCCTCGCGACTGTCCGGAGGCCCGTACGCGGGGATGGTGGCCCTGGAGCCCTGGATCCGCGCGGACAACCACACCTACCGCATGCCCCAGGGATCCCTTTCCGAGCGTTACGCCTTACGGCGGCTGAGGGCGGCCGACGCCCAGCGTGAGGGCCGGCTACGCGGGGTGCTCCGCCTGGCCGAGCTCAGGACCGCCGCACCGGCCGTGCACCGTCATCTCGATCAGCCGCTGTTTCGCGTACCACTTCTGGTCCGAGACCGCGACCGCGCCGTCAGGGAGTTGCGGCGCCTGGGAGTCGTCACAGGACACATCTACGACCCGCCGTTCGACGACTACGCGCCTGGCTTGGCCGAGCCGTCCCCCGCGCCCGCAGCGGCTCGCTGGTGGGCACGGCATGTACTTCCGGTGGATCCCCTGCTGGCGGAACGCGCCTGGGCCGTTGTGGCCGCCCTTTCGTCTCCCGGCGAGGCCATGCCTTGAGCATCACTCCGGCAACGACGAGATCAAAAAAGGTCTGCCGTGCGTCGCAGACACGGTGCGTGCCCATGTTGGGCCCCTTGCTGATTCCAGGGGTGATTCCTGGCCCCACTTGCCAGCGACGCTTGGCCCCCCACCCCGCGATCGGCAGAACCCCGGGCAGCGAGATTTGGCCCCACCTACCCTGGTCCCGTCGATGCTGCTTGAAGGCCGGCCACAGTCGAAGGTGGGGCCAAATCTCATCCCTACCCCGGCCCCCTGAAGATCGCGAAGTGGGGCCAGAACTGGTCCGCAGGTGGGGCCAAGAGTCGTTGTTGAAATCACCTTGCCGCTCAGCGGTTCTCTGCCTCAGGACGAGGTACGTTACGGCGCTTGCCAAACGGATGTGACGTCTTCCGGCAACCCGGTGATGCGCAGCTCAACCTTGGCTCCGGGCGGCACCGCATCGACGAAGGCGAGCGTGCCCTCCCGGTGATGGCCGCCGGCGGCCGTGCCGGTCCACACTGGCCGGCCCGCGGCACGGGTGTCGATGCGCAACGTAGCAGAGCGTGCCAGGTCGAGGGCGAGTGGCACGGTGTGCGTGTCCAGCGTGACTTCGAAGCGCGCTCCCGACTGGTCCAGGGCCAAGGGCGTCATGCTGACCTCCACCGCGCCCGCCTGGACCGTGCTGGTGCGCGTCGGCGACGTGCCGGACGAGCGAGCGGCCAGCCACCAGATCAGGGCCACCGCAAGGAGCAGGGACAGGATCACGGTCATCACGACGGCAGGACGGCGCATCAGGCGTGGCATGTCTGACCTCCGGTAGGTGCGGGTGCGTGGAGCAGCCGCCGTAGTGCGACGGCGACACCGAGGCCGTTGACGGCGAGACCGGCGGCCATGATCGGGACGCGGAACTCGGTGAGGAAGATGGCAGCGCCTGAGGCGCCCAGGATGGGAACGAGGTCGGCCACGTGGTGGGCGCAGCAGGCCACCATGCCGACCACCGAGGCGCCGCTTCCGGCACCGGCCGTCGTCTTGGCCGCTCCGTGCAGCCGCCGCCGGCGGCGCAGCTCGGCCAGGAGCGCGACCTGGATGCCGAAGCCGACCAGGATGCCCACCAGCCACGGCCAGTCGGTGGCGGCCTGGTCCCCCAGGTGTTCCAGGCCGCCCAGCCCGCCGACCACCAGTATGTAGAACATTGCCAGGGCGGCCAGTGCGATGACCCCGATGCGGATGCTTGAACGATTCATGATCTGCTCCCTGCTGATTGACGACGACGGCGAGGGATGAAGGCCGGCGTCGTGGCGGCGTACGTTGTCCACGTCGTGCCGAAGTGCTGGGCGACTTCGCGTTCCTCGCTGCGAGCCAGCCGCAGGTAGATCACGACGAGGATGGGGAACATGATCAGCGTGGGGATGGTCGGCCACTGGAGCAAGAATCCGATCATGACCAGCAGGAACCCGTCGTACTGCGGGTGCCGTATGTGGGCGTAGGGCCCCGTGGTGGCCAGTGTGCCGTCCTGTGCCGCCTGGTGCAGAACCCGCCACGCTGCCGCAATCAGCCAGAACCCGCCGCCGATCAGCACGTAACTGGCCAGGTGGAACGGGCTCAGGTGGGGGTCACCCTGCCAGCCGATGAGATCGTTCCACAGGTGACCGCCCGCGTGGGTGTCGCTCAGCAGCGGGAAACGTGATCCCAGCCAGCTGCCGAGCAGATAGATGGTCAGGGGCGTGCCGTACATCTCAGTGAACAGCGCGACCAGGAAAGCGCTGTAGGCGCCCATAGCCCGCCAGTCCCGTTTGCTCTTGGGGTGGAAGAAGCTCACCGCGAACAGCACGAACAACGCGGTATTGAGCACCACCAGCGGCCATAGCCCGTATGCGGCATCAGCCATTTCGCCCTCCCAGAAGAGTTTCTCTCCTCGGACGTTCGCGCCTTCGACGCCGCGCTACTAGGGCACTTCGTAGTATTTGCTCGGGACCATCGGCCTTCTGGCGTGCCAGCTGAAGCTACTCCGAGCCCACGGCCGGGATCAGGCCAGCGCCTTCGATCTGGCAGCTCCAGTGGATTAGGCGTCCCTGCCGCGACTTCGAGCACGGGACCTTAGTCCTCAGGCTTCGGGCCGTTCACTCATGGCCCGCCATGGCGTTCTGCGCCATCTTACTATCAAAACTAGGAGATTCGGCTCGAGCCCCTCCTGCCGGAGCTCTCGTCGAAACCGCAGCGGATACGCCGCCGCAGGCCCAAGATCCCACCACTACGGGACAGACATCAGGAGGCATCGGATGGATGTGAGGATGATCTCCCAGGTGCTGTGGCTGCGGCGCGTTCTGCGCGGCCGGGAACGCTGGAGCGCGGCACGGCTGGCCCAACACCAGCAGCATCAGCTCGCGCTGCTACGCCGGCACGCTTACGCTCGCTCGCCGTTCTACCACCACTTCCACCAGCGGCTCGGCGAGGCGCCACTCGCCGAGTTGCCGGTGCTCACCAAGGCCGCGCTGATGGACTGCTTCGACGACATCAGCACCGTGCGGGGCCTACGGTTGTCCGGGGTACAGGAGTATCTGGAGAAGCTGCACGGCGACGAGCGCTACCGGGGTCGTTACTGGGTAGCGGCGACCTCGGGCAGTTCCGGGCGCAGGAGCGTCATCCCCAGCGACGCCCGCGAATGGGCCACCGTCATCGCCTCCTACGCCCGGGCCAACGAGTGGGCCGGCATCAGCGCCGGCCCCCTCCACCCCGCGAGCATGGCGGTGGTCAGCTCCACCACTGCCTGGCACCAATCAGCCCGGGTAGCCGCCACGGTGCGCAGCCCATTCATCAAGAGCACCCGCCTGGACGCCGCCTCGCCCCTACCCGGCATCGTCGCCCGGCTCAACGAGACAAGGCCGGACGTGCTGGTGGCGTACGCGTCGATGATCCGCGTTCTGGCCGACGAGCAACTCGCCGGGCGCTTGCACATCACGCCGCGCGCCGTCAACTCCTCTTCGGAGGTTCTTACCGAGGAAAGCCGCACGATGGCTGCCCGCGCCTGGGGGGTGCCGCCCTTCAACGTGTACGCGGCCACCGAGACCGGCGGCATCGCCGCCGAATGCGACCGCCACCAGGGCATGCACCTGTTCGAGGATCTCGTGATCCCAGAAGTGGTCGACGATGCCTATCGGCCGGTCCCGCCCGGTGTGGCGGGCGACCGACTGCTGGTCACGGTCCTGTTCAGCCGGACACTGCCGCTCATTCGCTACGAGATGACCGATCGGGTCCGCCTGGCGGCCGAAGCATGCCCGTGCGGGCGTACGTTCCGGTTACTGGAATCGATCGAGGGTCGTACCGATGACCTGCTCACGCTGCCAGCGAAGGCCGGCGGGGCCGTTCGCCTGCATCCCGTCGTCTTCCACCAGGTCCTCGACTTGCTGGACGCCGCCGGATGGCAGGTACGCCATGAGGACAGGCGCCTGGAGATTCTGGTCGCCGCCCCAGGCGGAGACATCGACCGGGCCGGCGTGGGAAGCGCCGTGCATGACGCGCTCACCGCCGCGGGCGCGCTCCCGCCCGAGATCCAGGTGCGTGTTGTGGACGCCATACCCGTCGGCGTGAGCGGCAAGCGCCCGCTCATCGTGAGTGTCCCCGATCAGGTTTGACGGCGGTTCTCTGCCGTCAGCCGCCAAGCGGCGGTCGTACCTGCCGGTCAGCGTCTCCAGCGGACAGTGTCGTCCATCACCATCTGGGTTAGCAGACCGGAGTCCCCTTCGAGAGGGCAATGCTTCCCCGACGACACTTGATCGTGATACCTGATCCAGCTCGGGAAGTCGCCGCCGAAGCGGGGCGCCTATCGCTCTCCAGCCTTCAGGTGGTTGCCGCCGCGGCTTGGTTGTTCAAAGCAGGAAGAGGTTGTGGCAATGGTGCGCGACGAGCGCGCTGAGCCCGGGAAGCAGAGCAACCGCCGCAGGGCCGACCAGCAGCATGCCGACGGCGGCCATGCCCGTCAATTTCTCGCGACGGCGCAGGGGCGTGGCAGGGTGAAGCATGCGTCGGATCCGGGCGAGCGCCGTCTCCCCTCCCGCGCCGAGCACGAAGGCGGGGGCCCGGCTCGTGGCCAGGCTCACCAGAGCGGCGGCAATATGGATACGCGGATGATGGCGGGCCGCGACATCGTCGGCGTGCAGTTCGACCAGCCGGATGATCTCCTTCTTGGCCTTGGCGAACAGCGACAGGCGGGGAAATGCCCGGCTCAGGCCCTCGGCCACAGCCAGCACCAGATGGTGCCGTCCACGAAGGTGCGCTTGTTCGTGTGCAAGCACAGCGGCGACGTACGCAGGGGCCAGCGACCGCAGCGCCGCCGTTGTGATCACCTTCTTGGCGTGGCGGCCGGGCAGGCAGTAGACCAGCGGCTCGTCATAGTCCAGCACGATCGCGCCCAGCTCGCTGTCGCGGCGCCCGAGCAGGCGCAGCATCGCGGCGTGCCGCCGGCGTTCCCGGTGCGCGGCAATCAGGACCGTTCCGACCCCAGAGGCGGCACGGATCACGATCAGGGCCGCAGCAAGGAGTGCGAGCCAGCCGCCGATGGACATCGCTGCCGGGTCGAATTCATTGTCGAGCATGGCGAAGCAGGCCTCGATGAGGCCCGCCAGCTCATGTCCGATCGTGTCGGTGGGCACTGCGGTGGCGACGGCCGCCAGGCTCGCGGAGGCAATGGCGGATCCGCACGCGGCCAGCCACAGGGAGATCGCCAACCGGGGAGCACGATCAGACCACTGCGCCCGGACGAGCAGCCTGGGCAGAAGGGTCGTCGCGAACACCGCGTACGCCGCGAGGGCGGCGGCGATCATGACTCGCGGCCCGGCAGCGGGAACACCTGGAGAGCTGCGGCCAGCGCCTTGGATTCTTCGGGGTTCAGGCGCTCCAGGAAGTGCGCCAACGTGGCGGCCTGGTTGCCGCTGCGGGCCAGCGACTCCCGCATCTGCTGCGCCGTGTACGCCTCCTTGGTGATCAGCGGCTCGTAGATGTAGGCCTTTCCCTGCGGCTGCCGTCTCAGCAGGCCCTTCTTGTAGAGCTTGTCCATCACCGTCATGACGGTCGTATACGCGATCTCCCGGTCGCGACGGAGGTCCTCCAGCACATGACGGACCGACGAGGGCCGATGATAGGACCACAACCGGTCCATGATCGTGGATTCCAGGTCACCCAAGGCACGTACCACGCGCCCGCCCTCCTCTCCGTGTCTTTCTTGATGCTACCCACGATCGTAGAGTTGGCGAAGCCCAAGAGTGGTGGTGATCTGAGCAGTCATGAGAGCCGAGCAGACCCGCCGACGGCAAGTACTAATTAGCCTAGTGTCACGATGCGGGAACGAACGAGACGCGGAAGCGGCGCGCCGCCCCTCCCGCGAAAGCGTTCGAACTTTAGCCCGGTTGACGCGCATCGAGCATTGCCTGCCGCCGGCGCTGGCGGTCATTCACTGGTTCGAGCCGTCGGCGGCGGGATCGGTGACCCTGCGGCTGTCCGCCGAACCCGTGGGCGGCAAGCAGTCTCTCCTGTACATGGCGGACTGGTCATGGCGGCATCGACGTCCGCGGAAATGACCCGCGCGGCCGGTCCGCGCCCACCGGATCCCCTCCTCTCATGCTCCCGATCTTTTCCCGGGAGTCTGGCCTATGTTCCCTCCGCTGGGCGTGATCGTCGCACTGGTGGTCCAATCGCTGTCGGCCACCCGAGTCGGGGCGCTCGTGCGGGTTGCGCTGACGGTGTCACGGCTGTCGATCCTGGCCGGCGGGGCGGGTAGGGCAGACCTACGAATCTCAGTAGTAATCTGATCAGAGGCGCGGCAAGGGTGCGAGCCGGGTTCCGGTTACGTGACACGGCCGGGCAGTTGTGGAGGAGCGCCATGACAGCAGGGAATGGCAAGGACCGCAGCACGGCGGTTCTGGATGTGAGTGGCCTGCATTGGGCCACCGAGCAGAACGTGGTGGGCTCTGTCCTACGTCGCCGGCCCGGGGTGATCGAGGTCGAGGTCAATCCGGTCGGGCAGGCCGCGACCGTGGTGTTCGATCCGAGGGTCACGTCCCTGGCGGAACTGCGCCGCTGGGTGGAGGAGTGCGGCTACCACTGCGCGGGCCAATCCGTCCCCTCGCACATCTGCGACCCCATGACGGAGCCCGACCCGCCGGGCGGCGCGACGGCCGTACGAGAACCCTCGCATGCGGAGCATGAGGCCGGTCCGTCACCGCACGAGATGATAGGGCACGGGGGCCATGGCGGCATGTCGATGGAGGCCATGGTCGCTGACATGCGTAACCGGTTCCTGGTGGCGGCCGTACTGTCGGTTCCCATCCTGATCTGGTCGCCGATCGGGCGTGAGGTGTTCGGTCTGAACGCGCCGACCCCGTTCGGGCTGCGCGAAGACATGTGGGCGCTGATCCTCAGCCTGCCGGTGATCTTCTACTCCTCGTGGATCTTCTTCGACGGCGCCGTACGAGCCTTGCGGGCGCGCACCCTGGACATGATGGTGCTGGTGGCCGTGGCGATCGGCGCGGGATGGCTGTACTCGCTGTACATCACGCTGACCGGCGGCGGTGAGGTGTTCTACGAGGCGGCCACCGTGCTGGCGGCCTTCGTGCTGCTGGGGCACTGGTTCGAGATGCGGGCCAGAGGCGGCGCCAACGACGCGATCCGCGCGCTGCTCGATCTGGCTCCGCCCAAGGCGGTGGTGATCCGAGGCGGCGAGCAGGTGGAGGTACCCACCGCCGAAGTCGTGGCCGGGGATCTGCTGCTGGTCCGCCCCGGCTCGAAGATCGCGGTGGACGGCGAGGTCGAGGAGGGTGAGAGCGAGGTCGACGAGTCGATGGTCACCGGCGAGAGCCTGCCGGTGCACAAGGCCCCGGGCGACGCGGTCGTCGGAGCGACCATCAACAAGAATGGCACGCTGCGGGTGCGCGCCACCAAGGTCGGCGCCGACACCGCGCTCGCCCAGATCGTCAAGCTCGTCCAGCAGGCACAGAACTCCAAGGCTCCAGGACAGCGCCTGGCAGACCGGGCGGCGTTCTGGCTGGTGTTCGTGGCGCTCGCCGGTGGCGCACTGACACTGGTGGCCTGGCTGCTGGCGGGCGCGACGGCCGGGGTGGCGATGCTGTTCGCCATCACCGTGGTGGTGGTGACCTGCCCGGACGCACTCGGCCTGGCCACCCCTACCGCGATCATGGTGGGCACAGGCCTGGGGGCCAAGCGCGGCGTGCTGTTCAAGAACGCCATCGCGTTGGAGACCTCGGCCCGCGTCCAGGCCGTGGTGATGGACAAGACCGGAACGCTGACCAAGGGCGAGCCCGAGGTCACCGACGTCATCACCGCCGGCTTGGCGGAGGCCGAGTTGCTGCGGCTGGTCGCCGCCGTCGAGCGGGAGTCCGAGCACCCGTTGGCCGAGGCCGTGGTCCGCTTCGCCGATGCGCATGCGCCCGGCACGGCCAAGGCGACCAAGTTCGAGAACGTCCCTGGTCACGGGGCGAAGGCTGAGGTGGACGGGCACCGGGTCGTGGTGGGCAACACGAAGCTGATGCGGGCCGAAGGGGTCGATCTAGGATCTCTGGCCGTCCGCCGGGAGGAACTGGCGGCGGGCGGGCGGACCGCGGTGATCGCCGCCGTGGACGGACGCGCCGCCGGGTTGATCGGTGTCGCCGACGCGCCCCGCGCCACCTCGGCCGCCGCTGTAGCCGCTCTTCATCAGGCCGGTGTCGAGGTCGTCATGCTGACCGGGGACAACGAGGCCACGGCACGGCGCATCGCCGACCAACTGGGGATCGACACGGTCATCGCCGAGGTGCTGCCCGGCGACAAGGCGGCAAAGATCGCCGAACTGCAGCGCGGCGGGCGCAAGGTCGCGATGGTCGGTGACGGTGTCAACGACGCTCCCGCGCTCGCCCAGGCCGACCTTGGGATCGCGATCGGCGCCGGGACCGACGTCGCCATCGAGACCGCCGACGTGGTGCTCATGCGATCTGACCCCCTCGACGTCCCGACGGCGCTGACCATCGGCCGCGGCACGCTACGCAAGATGCGGCAGAACCTTGGCTGGGCGATCGGCTACAACGCCATCGCGCTACCCATCGCGGCCGGCGTCTTCGAGCCTGCCTTCGGCCTGGTGCTTCGCCCCGAGATCGCCGCGCTGTCGATGTCCGGATCGAGCTTCATCGTCGCGGTCAACGCACTCGCCCTCAAGCGGCTGCGCCTGCCGCGCCCTCTCGGAGACTGACGTCAACCCGCCACCCGGCATCACCCACGAGGTTGGACATATGGACGTGGACGATCTGACGATGTCTCCTTCCGGGCGTCCGGGATCATCTTGCCGCCTCCGAGGTGCGCCACAGGGCGCGAAGTGTGGCCGGGGCTGGTCGAACCAGACCGACAAAAAACCTGGTCATCTGACCGTTCCGCAAGGGAACCTGCCCTCCGCTGGTTTGGTGCGCGGCCTCCGCGCTGAACCGCGTCATACTCATCCCGGACCCGGGCTTCGCTCCACACACGCCTTCCATCGGGTTCCTGCGACGCGCCATAGTAGAGGTGGCGTATTCTCAGGTCGTGGTGCTCAGCAGGCGTCTGAAGACGGCGGGTCTGTTTCCGCTGCTGCTTGCCGTGCTCCTCGCATTCGGCCTGGCCGCAATGCACACTCTGGGTCACCAAGCACCTGTAGCTGACCGTGCCGGTGTGCTCCAGGTCGATAGCACTCATCCGGCGATGCCCGCATCGCATCACGGTGGAACCTCGCATGAGGACCGCGACGCCGCCATCGTCTGCCTGGCCATCCTCGCCGGTCTCATAGCACTCGCCGTGCCGCTGCTTTCGCTGGTGAGCATGTTCGAGGCGCTGTCCGGGAGCTGTGCCCAGGCAGGGCGGCGCGCTGCCCGGATGCGGCGCGGGCCGCCCTCTGCTCTCGTGCTGATGCGAACGGTCGTACTGCGGACATAGAGGCCGGATGCGAACCGCTGGAGCCTTCGTGTCCCAGCGGTTGCTCCCCCGTCGTCCATCCGTGAGCATCGTTCTTCAGCGAGGCATCCATCATGCACATCGATCGACGTACCCTGCTGCGAGCCGCTGGGCTCGGAATCCTGGCCAGCGCTGTCACCGCGTGCGCCGGCGAGCCGGCCGCCACTGGCCCCGCGTTCATCACTCCGACCGGCGAGCAAGTACGGCAGGCAGAGCGGGCGCGCCGTACTGGCGCGGTCCGTGACTTCCGCCTGACCGCTACCGAAAGTCAGGTCGATCTCGGCGGTGTGACCGTACGCACCTGGGCCTACGACGGCAGGATCCCAGGCCGTCCGATCCGGGTGAGGCCTGGCGAGGTGATCCGCGCTCGCCTGACCAACCGGCTCCCCCGCGACACCAGCATCCACTGGCACGGCCTGGCCCTGAGCAACAACACCGACGGCGTACCCGGCGTCACCCAGCAGCCCATCGCGGCCGGGGCCGAGTTCGTCTACGAGTTCGCCGCCCCTCACCCTGGAACCTACTGGTTCCACCCACACTCCGGAACCCAACTGGACCGCGGCCTGTACTCGCCGCTGATCGTGGAGGACCCACGGGAGCCGCTCGGTTACGACGCCGAGTGGATCGTGGTCCTCGACGACTGGCTGGACGGCGTCACCGGCACGCCGGACGAGGTCCTGGCCGAGCTGTCGCGAGGCATGAGCATGGGCATGAACCATGGCGCCACCACACCCGGCGACGGTATGAAGGACATGCCGGGCATGGACCACGGCGTCACGCCCGCCCCATCGCCGGGCCCGGCCCAGCACATGCTCATGGGTGCCACCAGCCTGCTGCTCGGCGGGGACGCCGGGGACGTGCGTTACCCGTACTTCCTGCTCAACGGCCGTATCCCTGCCGCGCCCGAGACCTTCCACGCCAGACCGGGGGCGCGGCTGCGCATCCGGATCATCAACGCGGGAGGCGACACGGCCTTCCGCGTGGCCCTGGCCGGGCACCGGATGACGGTCACCCACACCGACGGCTTTCCCGTCCAGCATGCTGAAACCGATGCGCTGCTGATCGGCATGGGCGAGCGCTACGACGTGCTGGTCACCCTCAAGGACGGGGTCTTCCCGCTGGTCGCCCTCGCGGAAGGCAAAAACGCCCTGGCCCGCGGCCTGGTCCGCACCAGCGGCAGTGCACCGGCCCCCAAGCTCGGCCTGCGCCCCCGCGAACTGGACGGCGACGTCGCCCGATATGCCAAGCTTCGGCCGGCCGACGACATGCGGCTGGCGGCCAGGGACCCCGACCGCACCCTGAAGCTGGAGCTCACCGGCACCATGATGGCCTACAACTGGGCGATCAACGGCAGGAAGTACGATCCAAAAGTCATCTCACTGGTGCGGTCCGGCGAACGCGTAAGGCTGTCCTTCGGGAACCGGACCACCATGTGGCATCCCATGCACCTGCACGGCCACACCTTCGCCCTCACCAACGGCGGCATTCGCAAGGACACCGCCATCGTCCTGCCCAACAGCACTCTGAACGTCGACTTCGACGCCGACAACCCAGGACTGTGGATGATCCACTGCCACAACATCTACCACGCCGAATCCGGCATGATGACCCTCCTCGGCTACCAGCAGACCTGACCCCGCGCCCAGGGCGTCGTCACTGGCGACGCCCTGGCATCAGGGGCGAACCGCAAGGACGTGGATCAACTACTTGTCATAGGGTCTTGTCGAGCGGACGGTTCCGCGTGATGGCCGACGCGGAACACTTGACGATCGGGCATCGCAGCGGGAAACACCGCCATCGGCTCCACCCTCGACGCCGCGCGGTCGCTAGCGTTCCCTGCCCTGCCCTGTGGACGCTGACAGCCCTCGGGCTCCACCTGTGCGGCAGCTCTTTTTATGCTGAGCCGACAAGGCCAGAAGCGCCCTTTCCGTGTAAGCCCCTCAAGGGGCTGCCCGGGGATGACCTCCGTCAGGACCATGGACGTCACCGCCTGGCTCAAGGCCGACTTGAGCGACGCCGCGCACGTCCGCCAAATGAGAACGAGCGGTCCGCCTCCAACATGATCGGCATTCCTGTCGCGCCGTAGTGTTGTACCCGGTGATCGGCGTGCGACTCTCCCCGGTGATCGCCGCCGTCACGATGACGCGGTCCTTCTTGTCGGGGATCGGCAACGCCAACCGGCTGCGACACTTCGCCGTGCCGCCTTCGCCTCCCATCTCGCGGGTTCCAGCGGGCCTGTGCGTCATGGTCGAGACATCAGCGACTCGTGCCGTACCCGCTGAG
This sequence comes from [Actinomadura] parvosata subsp. kistnae, assembly GCF_900323885.1. Classification (GTDB taxonomy): domain Bacteria; phylum Actinomycetota; class Actinomycetes; order Streptosporangiales; family Streptosporangiaceae; genus Nonomuraea; species Nonomuraea composti. Next base: position 86,255 of record NZ_OOHJ01000030.1, read on the forward strand.
GTGACCGATCCACCATGCGGGATGCTCAGCCGGCCTGCGCGGACGGTTTACGCGCGGCCAAGCGCTCCGCGATACCCAGCTTGAAGCGATCGCGGCGCTCGACCGACAGCCCATGAGCAGCCAGGTGGCGGAGAGGACGGCGCAGGCAATGCTCGCCTGCCAGCGGCACAGTCGCCACCTCCGCCAACCGCTGGATCGCGCGGACCAGCATGTTCGAGCTCGCCACGTGATCGGCGAGCAGCAGCAGCCCGCCGGGGCGCAGTACCCGGACTCTGGTGTCGGACGCGAGCCTGCCTCGCTCGGCGGTCGCCACCGTCCGCGCCACCGAACAGGTGAGCTGGGCGTACCCGGTGCGCGCCATCTTCGCCATCCTGAACCTGCACGGTCGCAAGCTCGCCACCACCGTGATCGGTACAGAGCCGGGCGGACAAGGCGGGCCCTGGCGCATGGCGGCAGGCCGCGTTCCATGGTCGACCGACGAACTCGTCGTCGACCGTGTGCTGGCCGACCAGCACAACCTGCGCATCGGCGACGAAGTCGAAGCGCTGGGCCGAAGGCTCACGATCGTCGGACTGTCAGCCGACACGACCGGATTCATGGTCGGGTTCGTCTTCACCACCCACGCCACCACCGACGCTCTGCTGTCAGCCCCGGACACCACCACGTTTATCCTGGTCGGCACGGAGCATCCGGAGGTCGCGGCTGCCGCGCTCCGCGCCAAGGGCCTGTCCGTGACCGGCCGGGACGAGCTGGCCGAATCCAACCTCATGCTCGCCACGCGTGTGTACGGCCAGCCGTTGCGCCTGATGGTGGCCGTCGCGTTCGCCGCGGGCGTCCTGGTCATCGCGCTCACCACCTACGGTGCCGTGGCCGAGCAGCGGCGGCTGCTCGGCCTGCTCGCCGCGCTCGGTGCCACCCGATGGCGCCTGTACCGCTTCGCCATCGCGTATGTGGCTGCCATCGCCGTGGCCGGAATGATCCTCAGCTCCGTGCTCTTCGTGCTCGGCCGGACATTGATCGGCTGGTGGCGGCCACAGTTCCCGGTCGCGCCCACCACGCGTGACATCCTCACGGCTGTCGCCGCGACGCTGGTCATGGCCGCGCTCGCAAGCGTGCTCCCAGCGCGCCGGATATCCCGCACCGATCCCGCTGACACCTTCAGGAGCACGACATGACTTCTGTGATCACTCCCGTGACCGTTCCGCTGGCACGGCGCAGCCTGTTCGCCGACCGGCGGCGCGCGATCCTGGCGGTCAGCGGCGTCGCGGTGGCTCTGGCCCTGGTCCTGCTGTTCGACGCCGTCCTCGCCGGCGCCTCCGACCGCGTCACGTTCTACCTGCGCACCTCACCCGCCGACGTCTTCATCTCCCAGAAAGACGTCACGACCATGCACATGTCCTCGTCCTCCCTCGATCCCACGATCGTCAGCACAGCCGCACGAGTGGACGGCGTGTACTGGCTCGCACCCCTCGCCTACCTGACCGCCACTCTCACAGCCGCCGACCATCAGCAGCTCAGCTACGTCTTCGGCTATGACACGATCTCCGGCGGCGGAGGGCCACCCGGCGGTGTCGACGGCGCTCCACCCCGGCCCGGCCACGTGGTGATCGATCGGGTCGCCGCCGAACAGCTGAAGGTCGGCCTCGGCGACCAGGTGATGCTGGTCGGTCGCCCCTTCACGATCTCCGGGCTGAGCGAAGACGGCACCAGCATCACCAACACCACCAGCTACATCGACATCCGGGACTTTGCCACTCTCGGCCGGGCGCCGCTGAGCTACCTGCTCGTCGGAGCCCGTCCCGGTACCGTCCCCGAGGACCTGGCCCACCGGCTCGCTCTGGCACTGCCGCAGGCCACCGTTCAGACCCGCGACGAGTTCGTCGGCCAGGAACTCGCGCTCATCAACGACATGGCCGCCGACGTGATGCGGCTGATGAACGTCATCGCCTTCATTCTCGCCCTGGCTGTGATCGCCCTCGTGCTGTCCGCCGTCACCCGTGCCAATCTGCGGTCCTACGCCGTCATCGGAGCGATCGGCGCTCGGCCGGCGCGGCTGGTCCGCGTACTGGCCGCGCAGGCGGTCTGGACGGCGCTGCCCGCCGTGGCCGCCGCGACTGCGCTCACGCTACTCATCGCGGCGGTCCTGCCCCGTTTCGCCGAGACGCTCCCTCTGGCCGTACGTCCTGGGGCGGTGCTGCAGACGACCGCCGCGGCGCTGCTGGCCGCCGCCGTGGGCGCGTTGGTTCCGCTGCGCGCCATCATCCGCGTCGATGCGGCCACCGCTTTCAGGAGGACGACATGACCACCCCTGCCACACCCCCCACTGACTTGTCCGTGCGCGGCCTGCGCAAGGTCTACGGCTCAGGGCCGATGGCGGTGGCCGCGGTCGACGGGATCGACCTGGATCTCATACCCGGCCAGATCCTGCTCGTCATGGGGCCCTCCGGCTCGGGCAAGACCACTCTGCTGCTCATGCTCGGCGCGCTGCTGCGGCCCACCGAGGGCAGCATCCTGATCGGCGATCTGGACCTGGCCACCACCCCTTCCCGCAGGCTTCCCCAACTGCGGGCACGCACCCTGGGTTTCGTCTTCCAGGACTTCAACCTGATCCCCTCGCTGAACGCCGAGGAGAACGTCACCCTGGCCGCCAACCTGGCGGGCGTGACTGGTGCGGAAGCCGGAAAACGCGCCCGCGCCGTCCTCGACCGAGTGGGGCTGTCGGCACGGCTGAACTTCCGCCCCGACCAGCTGTCCGGCGGCGAGAAGCAGCGCGTCGCGGTCGCCAGGGCGCTGGTCAACAACCCCATCCTGCTCCTGGCCGACGAACCGACCGCCAATCTGGACTCCGGCACCGGCCGAGAGGTCGCCCGCCGATTGCGCGAACTGGCCACGCACGACGGTCGCAGCGTCGTCATCGTCAGCCACGACGAACGTCTGCGTGAGATCGCCGACCGCACCCTGTGGCTTGAGGACGGCCGCTTGCGCGACTTGGACGCCCTGGTCACCGACCCGATCTGCGGGATGAGCGTGCAGCCTGGCTCCGGGCCGCATGTGGTCGACAACGCCACGATCGTATGGTTCTGCTCAACCGGCTGCCGCGATGAGTACGCCGGCCGCCTCTCCCGCCTGCTGGCGTGATTCCCGGCCGAGGCACATCAAACTCCTGAACACATCGGCCCGAACGCCCACGGCGGCCAACGCCGCATGCTGCTTGATCATGGCTGCCTCCGTCCCTCTACTCTCAAGGAGAGAGACATTAGCCGGAGCCGGTCCTCAGCGACAGAAGCTGCATCTCGCCTGTGAGCAGGCCCAGCGGCTGCTGGCGGTGGTGCTCACCGCCGGGCAGCGTGGGGACGCGCCGCAGTTCACCGCAGTCATGGCCGCCATCCGGGTGCCCCGGCTCGGACCGGGCCGGCCCCGGATCAGGCCCGAGGTCGTCCGCGCCGACAAGGCGTACTCCTCGCGGGCGATCCGCGCTCATCTGCGCTCGCGCGGCATCCGCTGCACCATCCCCGAACCGGCCGACCGTGTCGCCGCCCGGCGGCGGCGTGGCAGCCGCGGTGGGCGTCCCCCGGCGTTCGACTCGACCGACTACCGCGCCCGCTCAGCGGTGGAATGTGGCATCAACCGGCTCAAACGTCACCGCGGCGTCGCCACCCGATTCGACAAACTCGCCGTCCGATACGAAGCGAGCGTCCTCATAGCTGCCATCAACGACTGGCTGACCCGGCTTTGAGACACGCTCTAGTGTCCTGAGTCAGTAATTCGCCGACAATACGAGGCGAGGGCGTCGAGGATCTCTTCGGCGGTCTTGGCCCAGACAAAAGGCTTGGGGTCGTCATTCCAGGAGGCGATCCAGGTGCGGATGTCCTTCTCCAGTGCCTGTACCGTCTTGTGGACGCCGCGTCGTAGCTGCTTGGTCGTCAGTTCGGCGAACCAGCGTTCCACCAGGTTCAGCCACGATGAGCCGGTCGGGGTGAAGTGCAGGTGGAAGCGCGGGTGTGCCAGCAACCAGCGTTTGATCGCGGGCGTCTTGTGCGTGGCGTAGTTGTCGCAGATCACGTGGACCTCAAGCTCAGCCGGGACCTCCTTGTCCACCTTGATCAGGAACTTCTTGAACTCCACCGCGCGATGCCTGCGATGCAGGGAACCGATCACCTTGCCCGAGATCACGTCCAAAGCCGCGAACAACGTGGTGGTGCCGGCCCGGACATAGTCATGGGTGGCCCGCTCGGGCACACCCGGCATCATCGGCAATACCGGCTGAGCTCGATCCAGCGCCTGGATCTGCGACTTCTCATCGACGCATAAGACCAGCGCCCGCTCCGGCGGATCCAGGTACAGACCGACCACGTCGTGCACCTTCTCCACAAAGAAGGGATCGGCTGACAGCTTGAACGTCTGCGACCGATGCGGCTGCAGGCCAAAGGCCCGCCAGACGCGCGACACCGTCGACTGCGACAGACCCACCTGCTTGGCCATGGACCGTGTCGACCAGTGCGTAGCGTTGGCGGGCGTGGTCTCCAGGGTGCGCGCGATCAGCTCCGCCACCTGCTCATCACTCACCGTCCGCGGCCGGCCCGGACGCGGCTCATCCGCCAGACCCATCAGCCGCTCAGCCAGGAAGCGCCGACGCCACTTCGAGACCGTCTCGCGCGATACCCCGACCTCCTCCGCCACCACCTTGGTGGACACGGGCAAACCGTCCTCGCCGATCGCATCACACGCCAGGATCAGCCGGGCCCGTAACGCCATGTCCTGGGCGCCCTTGCGCCGCCGTACCCACCGCTCAAGCTCAGCCCGCTCGCCCTCGGTCAGATGCAGCGGCTCGACCTTCGGTCCCGGACGTCCCATAGCCAAGAACCATAGACGAATTACTGACTCAGGACACTAGGAATGTCCTGAAGATCTCGGTGGGCTGGTCAGGGAGAGTTTCGGGATTCAGACTCGGGTCATGATGGGCCGTCGGAGGGTTCCGGCTGGGCCTGAGGTATGGGCCGTGTGCCGGGAGATGATCCCTGCCGGGAGCGTGTTCGCGTTCCTGGCCGAACACCGGCGGGTGTTGTTCCCGTCGCAGGCGTTCGCGGACATGTATGCGCCGGTCAACGGGCGTCCGTCGGTGCCGCCGGGGCTGCTGGCCACGGTCGTGGTGCTGCAGTCCTTGCAGGGATTGTCCGATGAGGAGGCGGTCGGGGCGCTGCGGTTCGATCTGCGGTGGAAGGCCGCCTGCGGGCTGGGCCTGTATGACCCGGGCTTCGATCCGTCGTTGCTGACCTATTTCAGGCGCCGGCTGGCCGGCTCCTCAGAGCCGGACCGCATCTTCGGCATCGTCCGCGCGGTGGTGGAGCAGACCGGGGTGCTGGCCGGCCGGACGCGGCGGGCGTTGGATTCGGCGGTGCTGCTGGATGCGGTGGCCACCCAGGACACCATCACCCAGCTGATCGCCGCGATCCGCCGGGTGGCCCGCCAGGTGCCCGGCGCGAGCGCGCTGGTGGCGGCGCACTGCCACGCCTGCGACTACACCGACCCAGGCAAGCCAAGGATCGCCTGGGACGACGAGGAGGCCAAGAGCGCCCTGGTCAGTGGGCTCGTCACGGACGCGCTCGCCCTGCTCGACCACCTGGCCGGGCAGGAACTGGACGAGAGTGCCGAGCACGCGGTCGGCCTGCTGGCCCTGATCGCCGGCCAGGATGTCGAGCCTGTTGACGGCTCCGACGGCACCGACGGGCGGTGGCGGATCGCCCGCCGCACCGCACCTGATCGGATCATCTCCACCGTCGATGTGGAGGCCCGCCACATCCACAAGAGCCAGGAGCAACGCGACGACGGCTATAAGGCTCACCTGGCTGTGGAGCCGGAGACCGGCCTGTTCACCGCCGTCGCCCTGCGCCCCGGCGCCGGCGCCGCCTGCCATGAGGCCACCGTCGCGCCCGGCCTGCTCGCTCACGAGCGCGGGCCACTGCAGATCCTGGCCGATGCCGCCTATGCCGCCGCCGGCCTGCGTGCCGCCCTCACCGATGCCGGGCACCGGCTGCTGATCAAGCCGCCCGCGCTCAAGCCCGCCGTGATCGGCGGATTCACCCTGGACGACTTCGCGATCGACACCGCCGCCGGCACGGTCACCTGCCCCGCCGGGCACACCGTCCCGCTCGCCGCACCAGGTGGCCGCTACCAGCAACGCCGCGCCACCTTCACCGGCCTGTGCGCCGCCTGCCCGCTGCGCGAGCGGTGCACCACCGCCCAGACCGGCCGCGTGCTCACCATCCGCCCGCACCACCACCTGCAGGCCGCCGCCCGCCACCAAGCCGCCACCGACCCCGCCTGGCAAGACGACTACCGCCGCTGGCGGCCCATGGTGGAGCGCGCCGTCGCCTGGCTCGTCGCCCGAGGCAACCGCCGCCTGCACTACCGCGGCACCGCCGCCAACGACCGCTGGCTCCACCACCGCGCCGCCGCCCTCAACCTCCGCCGCCTGGTCAACCTCGGACTCACCCACACCAACGGCATCTGGACACTCGTCCCGATCACTGCATAGCAAGAGGGTGAGCCAGCTCATGCCGACTCACCCAGCAAGATCTTCAGGACAGTCCTAGTGCGTCGGGGTAGCCGGTGGCGGTGCAGCCGACGGCGGGGCCGCGGCCGACGATCCTGCCCCAGCGGACCGGCGGCAGATCAGCGGGCCGGTAAGCGACGTCGTCGATCTCGATGAGCGCAGCGTCCAGCGGGGCGGAGGCGTCGTCGGCACCGGACGCGCACCAGACCACCGTGCCGGTGACGAGCTGGGCGCCCAGACGTACCGCCAGAGTCTCCCCACCGATCCGGCAACGTGGGCCGCAGTTAAGACGAGGCGGTCGGCGACCAGGTATCCGGAGCCGAACGTGGTGCCCGCGTTTTTGGGCAAGGCGCGCCGAAGGGCCGCCACGCGAAGATCTGGCACGTCGGGATCCCTTCCAAGGGCGGACGCCGCTAGCGCGGCCCCTGCTGAAGGACGGCTGGGAATCATCGTGACAGTTCCGATGGACGCTGAACATCGGAATGGGCCAAGCGAATGGCCTCCACTCAACCCGGGGCACACCAGGGTCTCCAAGAAAGTCGGAGCGGTTCAAGCACTGTGATCGTTGTGATCCAGCCTGATGACGACCTCGGTGTGGCCTTGGCCAGTCTTGTTCGAGGATGGTCATCGAGAAGCTCCTGCCGAAGGCGGTGTGAACGGCCTGACCGTGGCGGAACGAGCCTTCTCGAGTTCCTTGCGCAGGTTGGTGTTCTCGATCGTGAGCACGTTCATGGCTCGGGCGAACACCGCGGTCGCGACCCGATAGCCGTCGCGTTCGACGCGCAGGCTGTCGATATTGGCCTTCAGTGTGTCGGTGTACAGGGCATGTGCAGAGTCAGGCCAGCCTTTCGAAAGATGAGACAAACGGAGTGATCTGGAGTTAGCCCGGTTTGGTGGACACCTGATCTCTGGGGAATCCTGGTTCCCGGAAGAAGGAGTCTGCTGTGCCGAACAACTATCCGCCGGAGTTTCGCCGGCAGATGGTGGAACTGGTGCGCGCGGGACGGACACCGGAAGAGCTGGCCAAGGAGTTCCAGCCCTCCGCGCAGTCGATCCGTACCTGGGTGCGCCAGGCCGACCTCGATGACGGCCGCCGCCAAGACGGCCTGACCAGCGCGGAGAAGGACGAGCTGGCCCGGCTGCGCCGCGAGAACAAGATTCTCCGCGAGGAGAAGGAGATCTTGCGCAAGGCTGCGGCTTTCTTCGCGCGGGAGACGGATCTGCCGAGATGAAGTTCCGGCTGATCCATGCGGAGAAGGACCACCACGAGGTCTCCCTGCTGGCCCGGGTGCTGGGTGTGTCGCGCCAGGGCTACTACGCCTGGGCCGCCCGCCTGCGGCGTGGCCCGTCGGCACGGGCCCGCCGTGACGCCGAGCTGACAGAGAAGATTCAGCGGCATCACCAGGCCTCCGACGAAATCTACGGGGCGCCGCGTATCCATGCCGATCTGCGCGAGCTCGACGGGGAGCGGGTGGGCCGCAAGCGGGTGGCCCGGCTGATGCGCGCCGCCGGGCTGGCCGGGGTGAGCCGGCGCGGGGGCTGTCGCACCACCATCACCGACCGGCGCGCCGCTTCCGCTTCCGACCTGGTCAGACGCCAGTTCGCGTCGGCTGAGCCGAACCGCATCTGGACCGCCGACATCACGTACGTGCCGACCTGGCAGGGCTTCGTCTACCTGGCGGTGGTGCTGGACGTCTTCTCCCGCCGGATCGTCGGCTGGGCGATGGCCGAGCACATGCGCACCGAACTGGTGACCGACGCGCTGGCGATGGCGATCCACCAGCGCCGCCCCGAGGCGGGGGTGATTCATCACAGCGATAAGGGCAGTCAATACACCTCCGTTGCCTTCGGCCAGCGGTGTGAGCAGGCCGGCGTCCTACCGTCGACGGGCCGGACCGGGACCTGCTTCGACAAGACTCGGGTTTCATACTGCTCTCCTTCGATACTTTCGAGGGGGTTTGACTTCGAAGCCGGGTGGCCGGCGCTCTGCGAAGGGTCTGCCCTGTGCCGGTCGTGGGGCGTCGGGGCCGGGTGCGGGGAACAGGTAGCCGTTCTTGTCGTTGTAGGCGGTTCCGGTGATCAGGCCGTTGCGGCGCCAGATCTTCACGGTCTGGGGTGTGGTCCCGACGGCGTGGGCGTACTCGGTGCCGGTGAGCAGGCCTTGGTCGCGTAGCCGCTGGTAGCGGTGGGTCAGGTGGTAGGCGTCGCGGATGTCGCGGACCATCAGCGCGTTGTAGGGGCGGCCTTTGCCGCTGCGGATGCCGCGCTGGTTGAGGATGTCGGCGATCTGCCGGTGGGTGTGCTGGTTCAGCAGATCGTCGATCAACGCGACGGTGTCGGGGTGGGTCTGCCAGGATTTGCCGCCGCCGACGGGCTTGTCCAGCGTCAGTGTGTGGTTCTGACCGCCGCTGAGCCGGATCCGGGCGATCAGCTGATCGGTCTTGTCCAGGGTGATGTCGGTGATGAGCAGGCGGGCGATGCGTTTGCGTTCCCGCATCGGGGTGGCCGCATCGTGCCAGAGCGCGTGGACGTCGGCGGCGAGCGCGGTCAACCGTGTCCGGGTGGTCTGCGCCAGCGGGGCGGCGGCGCGGGTGGCCGTGTCGTAGTCCTGCCTGGCCGCGCGGACCTCGCGCAGGGCGGTGTTCCAGTCGGCTTCCAGGGTGTCGGCGACCAGCCGGTTGCCGGGGTCGACGGCCAGGTAGCGGCGGCGGGCCAGATCCGCGCGCTGCTCGGCGCGTTGCACGTGGGCCGCGCGCAGCCGGTCGGCTTGCTGCTCGCGTGCGGCGATTTGGTCGGTGACGGCCAGGGCGGTCTCCACGGCCAGCGGGGTGAGCTGGGCGAGCAGCAGGTCCGCGACGGCCTGGTCGAGTTTGGCGCCGGGGATGCGCTGGCAGATGCGGGTGCCGTTCTGGATCGCTTCACTCATGCACCGGTATTCGGGCCAGAGCTGGTCACGGTAGTGGCGGTAGGCGACCGTCATCCGGCGGCCGCACCGGCCGCAGAGCACCAGGCCCTGCAGCAGGGCAGGGCCCTCGCGGGGTGGCCCGGCCTTGCGTTCCTGCCCCCGCGATTGCGCGTTGCCGGCCAGCCGGGTCAGGTTGGCTTCCCACTGACCGAGGCTGATATACCCCGGGTGGTGATCGGCGATCATGGTGTCCCACTGCTCGCGGGGCAACAGTTCGAAGGCGATGCGGCCGTCCGGGGTGCGGATGGTGCGGCGCCGCCCGTAACAGAACGCGCCCGCGTAGCAGGGATTGTGCAGAATCGACAGCACCCGCCAGTGTTTGAGCGGCTCCCAGAGCAACTGGCCCTTGCGCGGCCCGGTCCGGATCCGCGCCGGGAACAGCAGCCCGTCCCGGGCGAAGGCGGTGACCACGGCGCGGGCCGAGCCGGTCTGGGCGAACAGGGCGAACAGCCGCTCCAGCGCGCCGCGGATCTGCGCGTCGGGGTCCAAGATCGGGTGGTCGGCGCCGTCATAGCAGTAGCCGATCGGCAGCGCCTGCTTGAGCTGTCCGCGCCGGGCCTTGGACAACTGGCCGCCGCGCAGCCGGGCGCCGAGCAGATGCAGCTCGGCCTCCGACATGGTGCCCTTCATGCCCAGCACGAGCCGGTCGTTGAACGTGCGGGGGTCATAGAGGCCGTCCTCGTCCAGGATCAGCGTGCCGGTCAGGGCGCAGATCTCCAGCAGCCGATGCCAGTCGGTGTTGTTGCGCGCCAGCCGGAGACCTCCAGCCCGAGCACTATCCCGGCCCTGCCCAGGCCGACCTCGGCGACCAGGCGCTGGAACCCGTCGCGATCGGCCGAACTGGCGCCCGAGCGTCCCTGATCGGTGTCGATCACGGTGATCTGCGCATCGCTCCAGCCCAGCGCGATCGCCCGGCCTCGCAGGTCGTACTGCCGCCAGGTCGACTCGGTGTTGTTGACCACCTGTTTCAGCGACGACTGGCGGACATACAGGTAGGCGTCACGCCGCAGATGCCCGGCGGTCACCTTCGCCGCTCCGGTCATGTCCCGATGCATAACAGCCTCCTCTCATCCGCGTTCAGGGTTATCGCCGGCCCGGGCGCACCCGGTGCGCCCGTCGCACCGGCCATGACGAGCGAAGCCAGCACATCCACCAGATGCGCGCACCGCCCGCCGTCCGGCAGGTCCGCTGTCACCGGCCGGTCCGGCTCCAGCGCCGGGCCGCCTGCCGGAGTACGGCGCGGGGCCGGAAGGAGGGCCACGGCCGCTGCCCAGGCCGCCATGCCGGAGCGGGCCAGCACGCTCCAGGCCTGCCGCCAGCCGTTTCCCCTGCCGCCGAGCACCGCCGCGCGCAGGCTCTCGTAGTGTTCGCTGATCGTGGCCGGGCTGAACCTCTCCCTGGGGATCAGCGCCCAGTCGCCGCCTCCGGATCATGGGGTTCGCGTCGCCGCAGCAGTGCCCGCTCCACCGAGCGCGGATGCACCCCGAAGCCGAACTCGGCTTCGATGAGCCGGGCCAGCGCCCGGCCCTTGAGATGCGGGTCGGCTGCCCGCCACTGCTCGACCCGGTCCATGACCTGCCGGGTCAGCTTGCGCGGCCCTTTCGGGCCGGGCTTGCCCGGCACCAGCCCCGCCGGGCCCGCCGCCTCCAGCGCGGCAGCGGCGGAATAGAACGAGGCCCGGGAGAAGCCGAACGCGGCGGCCGCGACTGTGACCGGCACCCTATCGACCAGAACCCTGCGCACCATCTCGTACTTGACCTGCACGAGATCACGCGGGTCGAAGAACGCCGAGGAGCAGAACAGCGGATCGACCACCGCGCCGGCCCGCTGGTTGAACACCCCGCCCGCTGTCAGCGCTGCCGCTTTGCTGTCCATCGTCTCTCCCGGGAGTTGCCCCGATCTATGCTCGGATAATTACGCCGCGTGCCTTGGAAGACAAGCCCGGCAACCTCGATCCTGAGGCATAACAACCAGCCCAGACCGATAGCCGGACGGAACCGCAAGACAGGGAATGAATCGACGCGGCGTAATCTTCCGACGCTCGCGGCGCAGACTCCTGGTCATGATCGAAGTCCGCGACCAGGAGTGTCACAAGGTCCGGCGATCGATCAGATCCGCCAGCGCCACCAGGTCCGCGGTCCGGAACGGACACCGTCCCGCGGCCATGACCCGGAACGGGTCATCGGCCACCACGTCCGTCCAAGCTGCGGGGATAGGCCGCCGCCGGCCCTGCTCGTCGAGATAGAACACCACATCGCCGCTCCAGCACCGCCACCGCGCCACGAACTGCAGCACCTGCCCGGCCAGCGGATGGAACGGATGAGTAACACTCACCAGACCATCTTGAGAGTCGTGAACCTGAGGAGTTGACGGATCGGGATAATGCGATCACCGAGAGCTTCTTCGCCTCGCTGGAATGCGAGCTGATTGACCGGCGCACCTTCCACACCAGGTCAGAAGCCGAACGGGCCCTGTTCAGTTACATCGAGGGGTTCTACAACCCGCGTCGCCGCCACTCGGCCAACGGCCAGCTCAGCCCCGCCGAATACGAACGCCGCCACGCGCTCAAGAACGCCCAAGACCTCGACTATGCTGCCGCGTAGTCGCAAGCCCTGATGTGTCTATCGAACCGGGGCAACTTCAGATCATCACATAAGGCGCAAATAAGACTAAAGATCGTTTTCGGTGACGGGAAATGGCTGTTCCGTAGCGAGCGCGAGGTCAGCGACAGTGTGGGGCCGGATGCGGCATCTGCGAAAGGTCAGAGGTTAATAACACGCTTAGCCCTGGGACCGGAGATGATCACCGCGGTGACGGGTAGCCCGCTCTTGCCAGGTGGATGGTGCTGGACAAGCAGGAGGCAGGTCTGTGTGCAGCTGACCTGCCTCCTGTGAACCTCGCCCTGTGCCTAGCTGGTAGGCAGGTGGATCACCGTCCCGCCCTTGTCTGCGGCCCTTTCGTCCGTCGTGTCTCGTCCGGGGCGCGGGATGCGCCGTCCGGGAGGCAGTGGCCGTGGTGCAGGTGTGGGAGTTCCGGTGAGGAAGGCAGCGGTTGCCTCGGCTGCCGCGGCTGCGGCTTCGGGGTAGATGCTGGTGTAGGTGTCGCGGGTGAACGCCGAGGAGGTGTGCCCGAGGGTCTCATGCACGATCTTGATGTCCACTCCGGCCGCGAGCATGGCGGTCGCGGCGCCGTGGCGCAGGTCATGCAGCCGGATCGGCGGCAACCCTGCCCGGTGGCAGATGCTGTAGAAGCGGTCGGTGACGTGCTGGGGGTGCAGGGGCCGGCCGATCTCGTCGCTGAAGACGAACCCGGACTCGATCCAGTCCTCGCCTGCGGCCAGCCGTTCCCGCCTCTGGCGTTTGTCGTGCTCCTTGAGAAGGATCATCGTCTCGGCATCGACAGCGATCTCGCGGTCGCTGGCGTCGGTCTTCGGGGCGCCCTGGATCGGCTCCCAGCCGAGCTGGGTGATCTGCCAGTGAATCCCGATCCTGGCGGTGGAGTAGTTGACATCCGGCTTGCGCAGACCCACGCCCTCACCGCGTCGCAGGCCGCGCGTAGCGATCAGCCGGAACAACACGAAAAGCCGATCCTCGCGGGCGTAGGCAAGGAACGCCTTCGTCTGCTCGGCCGTCCACACCATCACCGAGGAGGGCCTGGGCGTACTGATGTAGGCGGCGATCGGATCGACCCGCCGCCCCACACGGGCTCGCTGGAGCAGGTTGAGGTGCGCGGCGTGATCGGCACGCCACTGCTGCACCTTCTCCTCGGTCCACACGAGCGGCTTCGGCCGGTCGATCGCTGGCAGTTCGACCACGGAGGCGGGGTTGAAGTCCAGGAGCCGGTCTTGCCGGATCGCCATGTTGAGGGCGTGGCGGAGGGTAGCGCGAATGCGATGCATGCTCGTCGGGCCAACCGGTCGCCGGTAGCGGACCGCCCGGACGCGGGCGGGGTCGCCGCTGGCACGTTCGGCTGCGATGGTGTCGTTGAACTCCTCGATCGCATCGAACATGCCCGCGATGTCGGAGACCCGTAGCTTGTCCAGCCGGATGCTCCCGAGGTAGGGGGCGAGGTAGAGCCGGACATGCGACTCATAGGAGCGCCTGGTGGTCGGCTCAATGGCGCGCTTACGCTTGAGGAACTCCGCCAACCACTCCTCGACCGTGACATGGCGGTTGAGGTCTTGGCGAGTGCGGACCTTGCGCCGCACCTCCTCGACATCGGGCAAGCCCTTGGTGTCCTTGAGCACCGACAGCATCAGCGCAGTGATCTGCCGCCGCACCCCAGGGTCGGGGTCGAGGGCGAGCAGGCTTCGGGCGTGCTCCAGCTCGGCTTCGGCAGACTCCAGGGTGGCGAAGCCACGGCGGCGCAGCGGGTTGTGCCGCGTGCCGTCAGCGTGAGCGGGCAACCCCAGCTGGTAGCCCCAGGAACCGTGGGTCGTACTCCACCGGCCTCCGCCGTCACCGTGCGGGCGGCGCAGCTTCGGGCAGTTCTTCCCGAGCCGCTTGCCGGTGGCCGGGTCCTTGCAGGCACAGCTCTTGAACGTGGTGCCCTTGGCGACACCCGGCTCTCCAGCTGTGGTGTGCGGATCTTTCGCTATCAAGGTCATCCTTCCTCGCTTGCCGGACGGTCTTGCCTGCCGTCCGCGTCCGTGCTGGTGTGGTCGAGTAGCGACCGCAGTCCGCGCAGCGGCACCGCGTACCGGCCGCCGATGCGCAGCACCCGGCACGGGACCTCACCCGTCCGGGCGAGGCGGTAGGCCTTGCTACGGCCCATGCCGAGCAGCCGCCCGGCGGCGAGCAAGCTGATCACCTCAGGCGTTATCTGCTGCTCTGGGTGGCTGGTCGGGGTTGTGCTGGTCATGCATCGCCTCCGTGACGTTGATGAACACCGACGCGCAGAACGGCGCGGCCCGTACGGTCATGGCGGGCTGTGCTGGGCGCTACGCCGCCACCCCGGCCCCATCCGCCCCACGGCGGGGGTGTGGCCGCCGTTCATCGACAGACGGCCACAGCCCCACCACGGGGTTCGGTACGGGGCCGGGCTGGTGGCGGCGGTATCGACGCCCACCTCCATGGCCCGGGTCAAGCGAAATCCACAGGTCAGTGCCCGCACCCCAGCTCCCGGCCCAAATCTGGGCCAAGGACGAGGGGGACGGAACCGAGTACTCCAGCGCGCGGCTGTCTGACAGGACGGACCCAGGCGCGGACGGCTCTGACGCCGAGTGCGACTTCGGCCGTGTGAACAGCAGTAGCTCCACATACGCCCCTGCGCTCGCCGGCAGCCCGGCGCACTCCGGCAAGCGGCAGTTTCGGCGTCGGCTGCGGCCAGCCACACGATCAGCGGCCGATGCCCCCACTCAGGGGCCCGCACCTCCCGCCTCACGCCGCTTCCGGCGGCGTCGTTCGCGGGTGATGGGAAGGTGATGGATGACGTTTCGGTGGTGGAGTTAAGAACGGTGGTCGAGGTGGTGGCGAGTTCGGTCATGTGGGTGTGGCCCGAGCACCGGGTCACTGATCCCTGTCACTAATCCAAATACCTGTCCGAAGGCCCGGGTTAGGACAACCGATCAAGCAAAATTTCGACAATGCCTGCTAATGCCAAGCGCCTTCAGGTACTTCCCGCTCCTGGCCGATCAGGTCTCGATCCGGTCATCCACAGCAGGTGTGCGGGACGCCCTGCATTTCGACCCGGGGCGCGGCGCCCAACACCAACCCTCCTCGGCGAACGCGATCAACCGTCGAGCGCCCCTTCCCGGGGGCTTCCCAGACATCCCAGACATCGGGGCCGGCAGCGGCCTTGCCGGCCCACACCGCGACGGAACGCTCGGCACCGTCATAGGACGTGGAGACAGGCGGCCTGCCCGACGCAGATGGTCACCAGCCGAAGGCGCCACCGCGCCAGGCTTCCCTGCCAGGGCCGGCCCAGCCCCTGGAGGTTCTCGGCGAACTGGCTGGAAAATAGGTAACCGTCCACCGTCCCGATCTCAGAAAGCGGAGGTCCTTCCCGTGCCACCTGACTCAACACCGGCTCGAAAGGCCGAGGTAGGACAGCGCGACAGTTCAGTCTTTAGCAAAATCGACATCGGATTCCACGCCGGACACCTGGAGCAACCAACCGCCAAGCGAGGGTGATGAATACATGCCATTTATGAACAAATCGACGCGAATGTTTTGTCACTGAATGTCCGGATAGAACGCACTCGCAGCGACATATCTCAACCCTGCGCAACCGCCTGCGGCATGCTCCGACATGCAGCGACGGACCTTTGGGTTTTTAATCCGTAGGTTCCGGGTTCGAGCCCCGGGCGCCCTGCCACTCCACACCCTATCTGACCTGGAATTTCTCGGTTCTCGGCTGCTTCTGTTGAGATGGAGAGCTGCCGGTGGTTGCTCGGCGGCTGCTCTTCGGCATATGGCCGGGCGTTCCGCCGCACGGCATGGAACGGTCTGACAACCGCGACCCGCAAGTTGGTCAAGGAATGCCGGGCACGCCGGTCGGCTGGATCCGCTGTCAGAGTGGGACCTGCCAGCGTAGCCGGGTGCCGCCCTGCTGCGGGGCGTCCAGCTCGGCGGTGCCGCCCAGGCGGGCGGCGCGTTCCTCGATGTTGCGTAGGCCGCTGCGGCGCCCGCCCTCCCCTGCTCCGACGCCGTTGTCGGTGATCGTGAGGGTGAGCCGGCGGTCCGCGACCTCGATGGAGACCTCGGCCCGGGTGGCGTGGGAGTGGCGTACCACGTTGGACAGCGCTTCGCGCAGGACGGCCAGCAGGTGCTCGGCGGGCTGCTCGCCCACGAGGGTGTCGATCTGGCCCTCCATGCGCAGGCCGGGCATGAAGCCCAGATGACCGCCCGCGCCCTCCACCAGGTCGACGATCTGCGCGCGCAGGCTCGGGGCGCTGTCTTCGCGGGTGCCTTGGAGGGCGAAGATGGACGAGCGGATCTGCCGGATCGTCTCGTCCAGCTCGTCGATGGCGTGCTGCAGCCGTTTGGAGGCTTCCGGCCGCTCCACCAGCCGGACCGTGCTCATCAGGGTCATGGCGGTGGCGAACAGGCGTTGGATGACCACGTCGTGCAGGTCCTTGGCGATGCGGTCGCGGTCTTCGAGCAGGCCGAGCCTTTCGGCGTCGCGGCGGGCCTCGGCGAGCTCCAGCGCGATCGCGGCCTGGCCGGCGAACGCCTGGAGCATCTGCTGGTCGGCGCGGCTGAAGGGCAGCCGGCCGCTGCGTTTGGTGAGCGTGAGCACGCCGCGCACGTGCGGTGCCGCGCCCACCGGCACCAGGAGCGCGGGTCCGTAGCCCAGCCGCCGCAGCGGCGAGTCGAGGTCGGTGACGTTCTGCAGGTCGGTCTCGGCTAGCGGCTCGCCCTGGGTGAACGCGTCTCCCGCCAAGGTGGCGGCGGTGTCGAAGGTGGCCCCCAGCAGCTCGTCGGCTCCTTCGCCGTCCGCCACCGCCACGGTCAGCCACTCGTGGGACGGCTCGGGCAGCAGCACCTGGACCAGGTCCGCGTCGCACATCCGGCGGGCGCGGGCCGCCATCGTGGCGAGCACCTCGTGCGGGTCGGCGCCGGACAGCAGGCTGGTGGTGAGCTCGGCGGAGGCCTGCAGCCAGGTTTCGCGCCGCCGCGACTCCTCATACAGGCGGGCGTTCTCGACGGCGACGCCGGCGGCGGTGGCCAGGGCGATGACGACGGCCTCGTCCTCCTCGTCGAACTCGCCGCCGCCGCGCTTCTCGGTGAGATACAGGTTGCCGAAGACCTCGTCGCGGACGCGTACGGGCACGCCGAGGAAGGTGCCCATCGGCGGGTGGCCGGGCGGGAAGCCGTAGGATTCGGGGTGGTCGGAGATGCGGCCGAGCCGCAGCGGCCGCGCGTCCTTGATGAGCAGGCCGAGCAGGCCGAGCCCGTGCGGCCAGTGCTCGATGCGGGCGATCTCCTTCTCGGTGAGGCCGACGGGGATGAACTGCAGGAGCGTGTTCTCCTCGCCCACCACGCCGAGCGCGCCGTAGCTGGCGTCGACCAGCGTGGTCGCGGTCTCCACGATGCGCCGCAGCACGGTCTCCAGGTCGAGGTCGCTGCCCACGGACACGACGGCTTCGAGCAGGGCGTGCACGCGGTCACGGGTGGCCAGCACCGCGGTGAGCCTGGTCTGCAGCTCTGCCAGCAGCTCATCGAGTCGCATCTGGGGCATCAACGGACGAACCTCGCTTTCCGACATGCGATCAGTTTTGCATCCCGTCGGGTATGCGCCCACCCGTTGTCCGGCGTGTTCCTCAGCGCCCTGGTCGTCGCCTCCGCGTCCAGAACCGCGGCTGTCGACCTGTGGCGAACGTCCCCACGGGCATGACACTCGGCCGCGACCAACGGCTGTGCCATGAGGGGCTTCGGTCCCTACGAGAGGCACCGCGGGAAGCGGTGTCATGGCAGTGGAGAGCGAAGGAGGACCATGATGCGGATCACGGTGCACGATGTCATGACCAAGCTGGTCGTCGCGGTCGGGCAGGACATGCCGTTCAAAGAGGTCGCCCGGGTGCTGGTGACCCATGGGATCAGCGCCGTGCCGGTGGTGGACGCCGCCGGCCGGGTCGTCGGCGTGGTCTCCGAGGGAGACCTGATGCGCAAGGAAGAGTTCCGCGAACAGTACCACGGCGAGAGCTACCGGCCCTCGCTGCGGGCGCGGCTGCGGCGGAAGGTGACGATGCAGGACGAGGACGGCGGCGCGAAGGCGGCGGCGGACACGGCCGCAGGCCTGATGACGGCCCCCGCGGTGACGGTCGCCCCGCACGCCTCGACGGTCAGGGCGGCGCGCATGATGGACGAGTACGGCGTCAAGCGGCTGATCGTCGTCGACGAGGAAGGCCGGCTGGAGGGCGTCGTCAGCAGGCGCGACCTGCTGCGCGCGTACCTGCGCGACGATGAGGAGACCCGGCGGCTGGTGGTCGCGGGCATCCCCGCGCAGGATCGGTGGAACGACCGCGACGGCATCCTGGTGGAGGTGCACGACGGCATCGTCACCCTGTCCGGCTACACCGACCGGCGCAGCCAGGCCCAGGCCGCCGTGCACGCCGCCGAGAACCTCGACGGGGTCGTGGACGTCCGCGAGGACCTCCTCTGGCGGCGCGACGACGTCTTCGAGCTGCCCTTCCTGGACCGGCCTTGACGGAAGCGACCGGAGCGGGCATGGCCATATATCCCCCGGTAGGGGGCGATGTTGATCGTTTCTCCGCGCGTCGGATAGCGTCGAAGCATGATTCGTGTGTTCCTCCTCGACGATCACGAAGTCGTCCGGCGCGGCGTGGCCGCCCTGCTGGACTCCGAGGACGACATCGAGGTGATCGGCGAGGCGGGTACCGCCGAGTCCGCTCTCGCCCGCATCCCGGCGCTCAAGCCGGACGTGGCGGTCCTGGACGTGCGGCTGCCCGACGGGAACGGCGTGGACGTGTGCCGCGAGGTGCGCTCCAAGCTGCCAGGCCTGGCCTGCCTGATGCTCACCTCGTTCGCCGACGACGATGCGTTGTTCGACGCGGTGATGGCCGGGGCCGCCGGTTACGTGCTCAAGCAGATCCACGGCTCCGACCTGGTCGGCGCCGTCCGCACGGTCGCCTCCGGGCAGTCGCTGCTCGACCCGCAGACCACCGCCGCCATGCTGCAGCGGCTGCGCGACCAGGCCGCCAGGAAGGATCCGCTGGCCGCGCTGACCGAGCAGGAGCGCACCATCCTCGACCTCATCGGCGAGGGGCTGACCAACCGGCAGATCGGCGAGCGCATGTTCCTGGCCGAGAAGACCGTCAAGAACTACGTCTCCAACCTGCTGTCCAAGCTCGACATGCAACGCCGCACCCAGGCCGCCGCCCTGGCCGCCCGCCTTCGGGCCGATCGCCGGGACTGACCGGGACCGTCGCGGGGACGGGGAGAGGTCAGGTTCGCGACATGACGGCAACGTGGGCCACGGCCTCGTGGCGTCCCCTGGTGGCCTGGGTATAGGCGAGCCAGGCCGTGCGGCGCACCTCCTCCAGGAGCGGCCCGTCGCTCTCGCTGAGCAGCGAGATGTAGATGTGCACCATCCCCTCCAGCTCCATCAGCCGCACGTGCGGCCGGCCGGCGTCCTCACGGAACAAGGGTCGGATGGCCTCGCTCACCGCCCGCCAGGCCGCGGGGCCGGTGGCGGACACGGCTGAGGCGCAGGCGTCCACCAGTTCGTCGGTTCGGCAGGTCGTCGCCGCCTCGCCCAGCGCGGTGTCTTCCGGGATCGGCCCGGCCACCAGCAGCGGGACGCGGGTGCGTAACGCGCACAGCACCCCTGCCTCCCGCAGCGTGAGCCGTCCGGGCGACGGACGGACGTCCACGACGAGGTCGGCGTCCCCTTCCGACAGCGGGCAGCGCCTGTCTGCCGCCAGACCGGCGCATGGCGCACTGTCGCCTGCATTATGGCAGAAGGCCAGGTCATGTCCTTGTGCCGCGAGCAGGGCCGCCGGGACCGCGGCCGCGGACTGCTCCGACTCGGTCAGCAGGATTCGCATGCTTCACACCCTGCCGGGATGGCCTCGACCGACCAGGGACCAAGGTCCTCCTGAGGGTCCTCGCGCATCCGTTCGCGCCGGAGACCGAGCGCCGCGCGGAGGTTCTTCCGGTCACGCTTGAGTGACATGTCGCCGTGCTGCTTTGCCGCCTGGGCCTTCACCGGAACTGTGCCTCTTGGACGTCGAACCGGATGAACTCGCCCTGATCCCAGCGTTCGCTGCCGGGCCACCAGCCTCCCCGCACTCTGCTGGGGATGGTGAACCCGTCGAAGGTGGCCTCACCGGCGCATTCGATGCCGAAGGTGTGCCGGCCGAAGGTTCCCTTGTCCGGGTTGCCCCAGCGCTTCATGGTGACCCGCGTCAGCGCGCCCGTGGGAGCGACGCAGAGCGTCACGTCGTGCTCCTTTGCACCGATCGGGACAGTGGCGATCACCTGGTGGTCGTCGACGGGTTTCCACCGGACGCGCGGGTCGAGCGCCGCTGCGGGTGCCATGACGAGCTCGCACGCCAGCCGCCCTGCCGCGCTCTCGGTGATGTCCGGCCCCGTTCCGGACATGATCGGGAGGAGGTGCAGGAGCCGCCAGCGCATCTCTCCCTCGCCCGCGCGGTAGCGGTCGAAGCCGCGCACGGCCAGTGGGCCGATCCAGGCGGTGGCCGACCAGACGAAGCCTTCCATCGGTGCCCGGACCTGCACGGCGTCGAATTTCCGCCAAGCGCCGAGCCGGATGTGACCGCGCATGCGCAGCAGCACCGAACGCAGCAGCGGCGTGCCCGGCTGGATGGCGTGCGACACCCAGCGCCGCGTCGGAGCCGGCAGTAAGTCCGCCAGTCCCGGGCCGAAGCGTCGCGCGTCGCCCGTCTCTGCCTGCAGCGCGTCCCAGTCGCGGCGGGCCTGCTCGCTCAGGTGCGGCGGGGCGGGGATGACGGTCATCATGTCCTGCTCGGCAGGCATATCACGGCCACCGGGCAATGGGCGCGGCGCAGGATGCCGCGGCTCACCGAGCCGAGCACGGCGGAGGCGAACCCGCCGAGTCCACGCGACCCGACCACCACCAAATCGGCCTGCCGGGACGCCCGGGCCAGCACCGTGACCGGATTTCCGGCCACTACGGACACGACCACCTCGATCTCCGGGTACTTCTGCCGCCATGGTGCCAGCCGCTGCTCGATCTCCTGGCCGGCGATGCCATCCGGAATGAGCCCGTAACCCACGGGATGCGGGGCCTGCACCGGCGGCTGCAGGCCGTACAGCACGCACAGCCGCGCACCCCGAGCCTGCGCCTGCTCCAGCCCGTATTCCAGGGCGGCTTCGGCATCGGCCGAACCGTCGAACCCGGCGACGACTTCGCCATACGACTGCTCAGCCGGCTCGTGCACGATGACCAGCGGGCAGGAGAGGTGACCGGTCAGTGCCAGCCCGACCGAGCCCAGTATCCGTCCCGAAACTCCGCCGAGGCCGCGGCTGCCCAGCACCACGGTGTCGGCGCTCCGCGCTTCCTGCTTGAGCCGCTCGGCCACCGCGCCGACGACCAGCGCGGTCGTCACTTCCAGGCCGGGCCGCCGCTGCTGCGCCCGGGTGGCCGCCTGTTGGAGCATCGCTTCGCACCGCTCGGTCAACGTCTGGTGATCGCTGGCCGCCGTGAGCGGGTGTTCGGCCGTCCACGGCCCGTGTACGTGCACGATGCGCACGCCCAGCCCGCGTCGCGCGGCGTCATCGGCCGCCCAGTCCAGAGCGGCGTACGACGTCCGTGAGCCGTTGATGCCCACCACGATCGTTCTCATCATCTTCCTGGCCTCCTCGGATGCCCACGACAAGCCGTGGACGGTACGCCTGCGACGATCCGCTCCTTGGATCCCGGTCTCACAGTTTCAGTACACGCTCGCCCCGGTCCCCTCTCCAGAGGACAAAGTCCGCTGTTCGAAGGGACGGCCGGCCATGGAGCCCGTCATGCCTGCCGCCAGCTCTGTGCCGGCAGGACCGGTTCAGTCCGCTTCGGCAGGACGGGTTCCAGGTGGAACATGCCGGTCAGCACCTCGCTGGTCTGCTGTGCAGGGCTGAGGCGGCCGGCGACCGCGGCCAGCACGTCCCGGACCGTGATCAGGCCGATCAGGCCGGCACCGGACACGACCGGCACGGCGTCGAGGCCGGCGTCGAGCATGACGCCCGCCGCCGCGGTCAGCGACGTCTCCGGATGTACCTGCGGTCTCCGATCGCGGCCCAACAGATCGCGGACGTGGCGGGTGGATTGCTCCTGAGGTCCGCCGGACCACGAGGCGGCCAGTTCCTCACGGGTCAGGACGCCTAGCACGCGCCGGCCATCCACGACCGGCAGATGGTGCACGCCCGCGCGGCGCATCAGCTCCCAGGCCATGAGGGGCGATTCCGCCGCCTTGACGGCGACCAGGACGCGGCTCATCACCTGCCCGGCGGTCAGCACTTCGACGGTCATGACGTCTCCTTACCGATCGGGCGGACCACGGCGATCGGGCAGGTCGCGTGGTGCAGCACGGCGTGGCTGACCGAGCCGAGCAGCGCCGAGGCGAAACCGCCGAGCCCGCGCGAGCCGACCACGACGAGGTCGGCGGTCTCGGCCGCTCTGGTCAAGGCGGCGACGGGGTGTTCGCATGGCTGTTCGTCGGTCACGACCAGGTCGGGGTTGGCTGCACGCCAGGGCTCGACCAGGGCGCGTGCCGCGCGCGGTTCCTCCCGCATGACCTGCTCGATCAGCTCGCCGTAGCCGATGGCGTACGGCGAGAAGGACGGCACCTGCCAGGCCGTGACCACGTGCAGCTCGGCCCGGCGACTCCTGGCCTGCTCGACGGCGTACTCCATGGCCGCCCGCGCGTGCTCCGAGCCGTCGTAGCCGACCACGACGCGGCCGTGCTCGGCTGTGCGAGCTGCGCGGACGACGACGACCGGTCCTGCGGCGTGCCCGGCCACCGCGGTGCTCACCGAGCCGAGCACCATGCCGGTGAATCCGCCGAGGCCGCGGCTGCCCACCACCAGGCTGCCGGCCGTCACGGACTCGCCGATCAGTTCGTCGACGACGTTCCCGGCCCGCAGGTCCGTCGTCACCTTGACGCCCCCGGTCAGGCCGCGCGCCAGGTCAGCGGCGGCTTCCAGCGCGCCGGCGCAGTACTCCGTGCTCTCGCTGTGCGGCCACTGCTCGCACACGTGCACGAGCCGCAGCTCCAGCCCGCGCCGCTCGGCGTCGGCCGCCGCCCATTCCACCGCCGCCGCAGCCGCGGCGGAGCCGTCCACACCGACCACGATTCGCCTGGTCATCGCCTTCTCCTCAGTCGTTCGGAACTGCCGGTCCCAGTTTTGATCAAGGGGGTGTTGCGGCACCGCGGGAAGAGGTCCCGGGAAGTTGTGCCTTTCGTCCCTGCTCGCGGGACTCGATGCGAGTGCCGCTGGTGCCGGCGACCACCTGTGCGAGCTCGTCCAGCGCGCCGATGGCGACCGGTCGGCCGGTGGCGCGGATGAACGCGCAAGCCGCGGCGATCTTGGGGCCCATGGAGCCGGGGGTGAAGGAGCCGTCGTCGAGCTCGTCGGGTGAGGCAGTGGTGATGGGCCGCTGGTGTGGCGTGCCGTAGCCGGCGTAGACGCAGGGCACGTCGGTCAGGATGGCCAGCAGGTCCGCGTCGAGGCGCGTGGCGAGCAGCGCGGCGACCGCGTCCTTGTCCACGACGGCCTCCACGCCGGCGCGCTCGCTGGTGACGGGGGCGCCGCCTCCTCCTCCGGCAATCACGACCGTGCCGGCGTCCAGCAGCCGGGCGATGACGGGCAGCTCGACCACGTGTTCCGGCCGGGGGGAGGGCACCACGCGGCGGTGCCCGTTCCGTTCCCTGACGAAGGTCCAGCCGCGTTCGGCGGCGAGCCGCTCGGCCTCCGCCCGGGGGTAGTAGGGGCCGATGGGCTTCTCCGGCCGGTCGAAGGCCGGGTCGGCGGCGTCCACGGCGACCTGGGTGACCAGCGCGGCGACCGGCGTGTGCGGCAGGTGGCGGCCGATGCCCTGGGCGAGCCAGTAGCCGATCATGCCCTGGGTCTCGGCGACGAGCGTGTCGAGCGGGTAGCCGCGTTCCAGGGTGGGATCGCGCTCGCTCTCCTCGGCCAGCAGCCCCACCTGGGGGCCGTTGCCGTGCACGACGAGAACCTGATGACGGGTGGCCAGGCGGGCGATCTGCTCGGCGGCGGATGCGGCGTTGCGGATCTGCGTGGCCGCGTCGGCACGCTCGCCGCGGTGCAGCAGCGCGTTGCCGCCGAGCGCGATGACGATCCTCACCGCGCGCCTGCCAGAGTGCGGCCGAACAGCGCTTCCAGGACCGCCTGAGCGGTGGGCAGCCGGTTGGCGGCCTGGAGGAACACCTGGGAGGCGGGGCCGTCGATGACCTCCGCGGCGACCTCCCCGCCGCGGTGGGCGGGTAGGCAGTGCAGGAAGATCGCGCCGGATGCGGCCGCCGCCATCAGACCAGGGGTGACGCGGTACGGGGTGAGCGCGGCGATCCTGGCGGCCTTCTCCTGCTGGGGATCGCCCATGGACAGCCACACGTCGGTGTAGACGGCGTCCGCGTCCCGGACCGCTTCGTAGGGGTCTTCGGTGATGAGCAGTTCCCCGCCGGTGGAGATCTTCCGGGCCATCGCCTCGACCTGAGGGTCCGGCCGGTAGGCGTCCGGGGTGGCCACCGCCAGGGAGATCCCTGCCAGCGCGGTGGCCTCCATGAGGCTGTGGGTGACGTTGGTGGCCGGGCCGACGTAGGCCAGTCTGCGCCCGCGCGGGTCGCCGAAGTGCTCGCGCAGCGTGAGCAGGTCGGCGAGTGCCTGGAGGGGGTGGTGGGAGTCGGTGAGCGCGTTGATCACCGGGACCTCGGCGGATCGGGCGAACTGGGCGACGTCGTCGTGGTCGAAGGTGCGGATCACGACGGCGGCGGCGTACGAGGAGATGACGCGGGCGGTGTCGGCGATGGTCTCGCCCCTGCCGAGCTGCAGTTCGGCAGGGCCGACGGTCAGCGGCACGCCGCCCAGGCGCACCACGGCGGTCTCGGTGGAGACGCGGGTGCGGGTGGAGGGTTTGGCGAAGTAGAGCAGCACCGTCTGTCCGTCCAGGGGGTCGCCGGCGGCGCCGGGGTGGCGCTTGAGGTGTTCGGCCCGATCGAGAAGGTAGGCGAGATCGTGTTCGGTGAGGTCGGCGATGCGCAGCAGGTCTTTCACAGGGGGTTCCTCTCGATGGGGCAGCTCATGCAGCGCGGTCCGCCGCGGCCTCGGCCGAGCTCGGCGCCGGCGATGATGATGACCTCGATGCCGTTCTTGCGGAGCATGGTGTTGGTGGTGACGTTGCGTTCGTAGGCGACGACCACGCCGGGCGCGATGGCGAGCACGTTGGTGCCGTCGTCCCACTGCTCGCGCTCGGCGGCCCACACGTCCTGCTCGGCGCGCAGGACATGCGCCGCGCCGAGCGCGGCGAACAGATCGTCGTTCTCGCGCACCCGCAGGCCGGGCGTGAGGGTGAACGAGCGCAGCGGCGGCAGCTCGGGATAGACCACGAAGACGCCCCGGTCGACCATCGTCATAACGGTGTCCAGGTGCATGAACGCCCGCTTGGACGGCAGGGCGGCGGCGATCACCCGGTCGGCGGCGCCGGCCTCGAACAACCGTCGGGCCAGCAGTTCGATCGCCTGCGGGGTGGTGCGCTCGCTCATCCCCACCAGGACGGCACCGTCGCCGACGACGTGGATGTCGCCGCCCTCGATACTGGCGGGCTGCTCGGCCTCGGCCGGGTACCAGACCGGAGCCTGGTCGGCGAACATGGGATGGAAGGCGTAGACGGCGGCCACGTGGGTGGTCTCGCGGCGGCGGGCGGGCTTGGCCATCGGGTGCAGGGACACCCCGCCGTAGATCCAGGCCGAGGCGTCGCGGGTGAACAGGTGGTTCGGCAGCGGCGCCAGGACGAAGTCGTCCTCGCCCAGCCCGGCCAGGCGCAGGCTGTCGGCGTGCATGCCGAGCTCGCGCCGGGTCAGGCCGCCGACGAGGTGGCGGGTGAGGGTGTCGGCCGGCATCGCCTCCAGCGCCTCGCGCAGCGGCGGGGCGAGCGTGGGGCCGAAGGCGGGCTCGGTGACGACGCGATCCAGCACCCACGTCCGGGCCTCATCGTGCTTGAGGGTCTCGGTGAGCAGCTCGTCGAACAGGTGAACGGTCACCCCGCGCTCGCGCAGCGTGTCGGCGAAGGCGTCGTGCTCCTGCCGGGCACGTTTGACCCAGAGCACGTCGTCGAAGAGCAGCTCGTCGCAGTTGGTGGGGGTCAGCCGCATCAGCTCCAGCCCCGGCCGGTGCAGGATGACCTGCCGGAGCGGGCCGGCCTCGCTGTCGACGTGGAACACGGTCATGCCGCCTTCCTGGTGATCTCGGCGGTGTCGTGGTGGTCGCGGTGCTTGAGCCACACGTAGACGGGGATGCCGGCGAGCAGCAGCAGGGTGCCCTTGTAGACGACCTCGTAGCCCGAGCCGGCGATGGTCCACAGCGTGTACGCGAACGCCAGGACCGCGACCGTGCCGTCCAGCGCCAGCCGCCTGCCGGAGAAGCGTTCGCGATCGGTGAACATGAGCATGAGCTGGGCCATCGCCGCGTACGCGTACGGGATGAGCGTGGTGAGCGTGGCCAGCAGGATCACGAAGTTGAACTGCTCGACCAGGCTCGCGTTGTAGTTGAGCAGCATCAAGGCGGTCACCAGCACGCTGGAGACGATCAGCCCGACGGCGGGGGTGCCCCAGCGTGACACCCTGGCGAACACCTTCGGGAACAGCCCGTCGCGGGCGGCGGCCAGCGGCACCTGCCCTTGGAGCAGGATCCAGCCGTTGAGCGCGCCGAACGCGCTGACGATGGCACCGATCGCGACCGCGGTGCCGGCCCAGTCGCCGAACATGACCGCGGCGGCGTCCGCGAACGGGGCGGTGGAGTCCACCAGCACCTGCCGGGGAACGGCGGCGAAGACGGCGACGGTGCCGAGGATGTAGACGGCGGCGGTGACGATGGTGCCGATGACGGTGGCGCGCGGGATCGTCCGCTCGGGGTTCTCGACGTCCTCGGCCGGGACGGTGGCCGACTCGATACCGATGAACGCCCACAACGTCAGGGACGCGGCGGCGCTGACGGCGCCGAACGTGCTCTGGCCGCTGGGGTTGAACGGGGTGAAGTCGCCGGCGTCGATGAAGAACGGCGCAGCCACGGCCAGCGCGACCAGCGGCAGCAGCTTGGCGACGGTCGTGACGGCCTGGATCCAGCCGCCCTGCCGGACCCCGCGCACGTTGACCGCGGTCAACAGCCAGATCGCCGCCAGCGCGACGCCTGCCGCGAGCAGCGCGGTGTCGCCGAGGGCGGGCCAGAAGTAGCCGAGGTAACTGACAAAGGCGACGGCGATGGCGGCGTTGCCGACCCAGACCGCGATCCAGTAGCCCCAGGCGGTCTGGAAGCCGACGAAGTCGCCGAAGGCGCGGCGGGCGTAGGCGTACGGGCCGCCGGTCCTGGGGTAGGCGCGGCCGAGGCGGGCGAAGACCAGCGCCAGCAGCAGCGCACCGGTCGCGGTCAGCACCCAGGCCACCAGGCTCGCCGAGCCGAACGCCGCAAGTGAAGCGGGCAGCAAGAACACCCCTGATCCGATCATGTTGCCGACGACCAGCGCGGTCGCCATCAACGGACCCAGCTTGCGGCGTCGTGGCAGCGGCGTGACGGACATGATGTCCTCCTTCCAGGATCATGACCAGCACATCAGCACCGTCGCCGCAGGTACGGAGGCTGACGTCCTCCATCCTGCTGACCTTGGTCCTCTCGGGAGGTGCCTTTCGACCGCCGTGATCGCCGCTCAGATCAAGGAGGGTGAAAGCGGACATCCGATACGAAGGGGGAACCATGACGGCGATCGCGGGCGAGGCGTGGCGTGGCTTTCAAGGCAAGGCCTGGCGCGACAAGGTGGATATCCGGGCGTTCATCCAGGCCAACTACACGCCCTACAGCGGCGGCGCGGACTTCCTGTCCGGCCCGACCGAGCGCACGCGGGCTGTTTGGGCAAGGGTGAGCGCGCTCTTCCCCGAGGAGCGGCGGCGCGGCATCTATGACGTGGACGCGGCGACGCCGTCGTCCATCACCGCGCACGCGCCCGGCTACATCGACCGCGAGCGTGAGCTGATCGTCGGCCTGCAGACCGACGCGCCACTGAAGCGGGCGATCATGCCCGCGGGCGGGCTGCGCATGGTGGAGAACGGCCTGGCAGCCTACGGCCACAAGCTCGACCCACGGGTGAAGGAGATCTTCACCAAGTACCGCAAAACCCACAACGAGGGCGTGTTCGACGCCTACACGCCGGAGATCCGGCGTGCGCGCAAGGCCGGCATCATCACCGGCCTGCCCGACGCCTACGGCCGCGGCCGCATCATCGGCGACTACCGCCGCGTCGCCCTGTACGGCGTGGACCGGCTCATCGAGGCCAAGCAGGTCGAACTGCGCGCGCTGGACGACGCCGACGCCACCGACGCCGTGATCCGCGACCGGGAGGAACTGGCCGAGCAACTCCGCGCCCTGGACGAGCTGAAGGCGATGGCCGCCTCCTACGGCCACGACGTCTCCCGCCCGGCCGCCACCGCGCAGGAGGCGGTGCAGTGGCTGTACTTCGCCTACCTGGCCGCGATCAAGGAGCAGAACGGGGCCGCGATGTCGCTCGGCCGCACCTCCACGTTCCTGGACATCTACCTGGAACGCGACCTCGCCGAAGGCCGGATCACCGAGGAACAGGCACAGGAACTCGTCGATGACCTCATCATCAAGCTGCACATCGTGCGCTTCCTGCGCACCCCCGACTACGACCAGCTCTTCTCCGGCGACCCCACCTGGGTGACCGAGTCGATCGGCGGCCTCAGCGAGGACGGCCGTCCCCTGGTGACCCGCACGAGCTTCCGCTACCTGCAGACGCTGCGCAACCTCGGCCCCGCCCCCGAGCCGAACCTGACCGTGTTCTGGTCGCCGCGCCTGCCCGAGCCGTTCAAGCACTTCTGCGCCGCCCTGTCGATCGAGACCAGCGCCATCCAGTACGAGAGCGACGAGCTGATGCGCCCCCGCCTCGGCGACGACGCCGCGATCGCCTGCTGCGTGTCGGCCGCCCCGGTCGGCCGGCAGATGCAGTTCTTCGGCGCCCGCGTCAACCTGGCCAAGACCCTCCTGTACGCGATCAACGGCGGCCGCGACGAACTCACCGGTACCCAGGTCGGCCCCGCCCACCCGCCGATCACCGGTGAGGTCCTCGACTACGAGCAGGTCGCCGCCGCCTTCGACCGGATGCTGGACTGGCTGGCCCGCACCTACGTCAACGCGCTCAACACCATCCACTACATGCACGACAAGTACGCGTACGAGCGCCTGGAGATGGCCCTGCACGACCACCCCGTCAAGCGCACCCTCGCCTGCGGCATCGCCGGGCTGTCCGTGGCCGCCGACAGCCTATCGGCCATCAAGCACGCGAAGGTCAGGGTCGTCCGGGACGAGAGCGGCCTGGCCGTCAATTATGAGATCGAGGGCGAGTTCCCCGCCTACGGCAACAACGACGACCGCGCCGACGCCATCGCCGTCGAGCTCGTCCGTTCCTTCATGGCCAAGATCCGCCAGCACCGCACGTACCGGGACGCCGAGCACACCCAGTCCGTCCTCACGATCACCTCGAACGTGGTCTACGGCAAGCACACCGGCAACACCCCGGACGGCCGCCGCGCCGGCGAGCCGTTCGCTCCGGGTGCCAACCCGATGAACGGCCGCGACCGTCACGGCATGATCGCCTCCGCCCTCTCGATCGCCAAGCTTCCCTACGACCAGGCCCTCGACGGCATCTCCCTGACCAACACCGTCACCCCCGACGGGCTCGGCCGCACCCCGGAGGAACGCGTCGCGAATCTGGCCGGGGTGCTGGACGGCTACTTCGACGCCGGCGGTTTCCACATGAACGTCAACGTGCTCACCCGCGCCGTGCTGCTGGACGCCATGGAGCACCCCGACCGCTACCCGCAGCTCACCGTCCGCGTCTCCGGCTACGCGGTCAACTTCGTCCGCCTCACCCCCGACCAGCAGCGCGACGTCGTCAACCGCACCTTCCACGGCTCGCTGTGAACGGCCCGCGATGAACGGTTCCGTCAGCTCCTGGGACCTGTCCGTCGGCGTGGACGGCCCCGGCACCCGCTTCGTGGTCTTCACCGCCGGCTGCCCGCTGCGCTGCCAGTACTGCCAGAACCCGGAGACCTGGCGGATGCGCGACGGCCGCCAGGTCACCACCGGCCAGATCATGGCCGAGATCGGGAAATACCAGCGGTTCATCTCCGTGGCCGGCGGCGGGGTGACGATCAGCGGCGGCGAGCCGCTGCTGCAACCCCGCTTCACCGGCGAGCTGCTGCGCCGCTGCCACATGGCCGGCCTGCACACCGCCCTGGACACCAGCGGCCTGCTCGGCGTCCGCGCCACCGACGCGATGCTCGCCGACACCGACCTGGTGCTGCTCGACATCAAGTCCTACGACCCGGCCACCTACCGCCGCGTCACCGGCGGCCCGGTGGAGCCCACGCTGCGCTTCGCCCGCCGCCTCGCCGACCTGGGCCGCCCCACCTGGGTGCGGTTCGTGCTGGTCCCCGGCCTGACGGACGCGCCCGAGAATGTGGACGGCCTGGCCCGCTTCGTGAGCGGGCTCGGCAACGTCGAACGGGTGGACGTGCTGCCCTTCCACCGCATGGCCACCGGCAAGTACGAACGCCTCGGCCTGCGCTTCCCCCTCGCCCACGTCGAACCGCCCGGCCAGGAAGTGCTGGACCGGGTGCACGCCCAGTTCCGCGCCCACGGCGTCGCCAGTGTCTGACCACCACCGAATGAGTTCGGCGGCATGGCCGACCTCATTCTCGTCCTGAACACGGGCTTCTCCTTCACCAAGTACGAGCTGGTGGACCCGGACTGACCCCAGCCTCGGTCCGGCATCACGTCGTGCGGTGTCCCCGGCTGGCACCGAGGTGCCCGGCCTGGTCGTGCCCATCGACGAGGAGTGGGAGATCGTCCGCCAGACCTTTACGGACTGCTCTTCCTGAGTGGAGGTATTCCCGCGGCAGCACGCTTTCTGGCCGAATCGGGTCGCGCGGAGTTTCTCTGACCGTCATTGGGCTAAGACAAAGCCTGTACCGGATATGTCAGATTTGTTGCGACAGGGACGAGTGATATGGCGGGCATGGATGGGCCGGTCAGTGACGCGCTGCTGAGAATGGGCCGGCATTTACGGCCGGGGACGGTCTCGCCGGATCTTCGGTCGTTGTACCAGATCGGCGGCCGGCAGGCGGACGCCTTCTACCGGGACCGGTGGAGCCACGACAAGGTGGTGCGCTCCACGCACGGGGTGAACTGCACGGGTTCGTGCTCGTGGAAGGTGTACGTCAAGGACGGCATCATCACCTGGGAGGCGCAGCAGACGGACTATCCGAGCGTCGGCGGCGACCGGCCCGAGTACGAGCCGCGCGGCTGCCCCCGCGGCGCGGCCTTCTCCTGGTACGCCTACTCCCCCACCCGCGTCCGTTACCCCTACGCGCGGGGCGTGCTGGTGGAGATGTACCGGGAGGCCAAGGCGCGGCTGGGCGATCCGGTCGAGGCGTGGGCGGAGATCACCACGGACCCGGACACACGCCGCCGCTATCAGTCCGCCCGGGGTAAGGGCGGCCTGGTGCGCGTCACCTGGGACGAGGCGTGCGAGATCATCGCGGCGGCGCACGTGCACACCATCAAGACCTACGGCCCCGACCGGGTGGCCGGTTTCTCCCCGATCCCGGCCATGTCGATGGCCTCGCACGCGGTCGGCGCCCGGTTCGTCTCGCTGATCGGCGGCGCGATGCTCTCGTTCTACGACTGGTACGCCGACCTGCCGGTGGCCTCGCCCCAGGTGTTCGGCGACCAGACGGACGTGCCGGAGTCGGCGGACTGGTGGGACGCGGCGTACCTGATGCTGTGGGGCTCGAACGTGCCGGTCACCCGCACGCCGGACGCCCACTACATGGCCGAGGCGCGCTACCACGGCCAGAAGGTGGTGGTGCTCGCGCCCGACTACAACGCGCCGACGAGTGGCTGGCCCCGCATCCGGGCACGGACGGCGCGCTGGCGATGGCGATGGGCCACGTGATCCTCAGGGAGTTCTTCGCCGACCGTGAGACGCCCGCCTTCACCGGCTACGTCAAGCGCTTCACCGACCTGCCGTTCCTGGTCCGGTTGCGAGAGCGGGACGGCTCGTACGTGCCGGACAAGTTCCTCACGGCGGCGGACCTCGAAGGGCAGGAGAGCGCGTTCGCCACGGTGCTGCTGGACGCGCGGACCGGCGAGCCGGTCGTGCCGAACGGCTCGCTCGCCTTCCGCTACTCCGAGCAGGGGCGGGGCCGCTGGAACCTCGACCTCAGCGACGTGGACCCGCTGCTGACCTGCCTGGGCGATGAGGCGGTGCCGGTCGCGCTGCCGCGTTTCGACGGGCACGGCGACGGCGTGCTGGAGCGACGGATCGGCGACCACCTGGTCACCACGGTCTACGACCTGATGCTCGCCCAGTACGGAGTGGGCCGGGACGGGCTGCCGGGCCGCTGGCCGTCGGGGTACGACGACGCGGCCGAGCCGTACACCCCGGCCTGGCAGGAGGCGGTCACCGGCGTGCCCGCCGCGGCGGCGGCCCGGATCGCGCGGGAGTTCGCCGCGAACGCCGAGCAGTCCGGCGGCCGTTCGATGATCATCATGGGGGCGGGGGCGAACCACTGGTTCCACTCCGACACGATCTACCGGGCGATGCTGGCGCTGACCACGCTGACCGGCTGCCAGGGCGTCAACGGCGGCGGCTGGGCACATTACGTCGGCCAGGAGAAGTGCCGGCCGATCACCGGGTGGGCGCAGCTCGCGTTCGAGCTGGACTGGTCGCGCCCGCCCCGGCAGATGATCGGCACCGCCTACTGGTACCTGCACACCGACCGGTGGCGCTACGACACCTACAGCGCCGACGTCGTCTCCTCCCCGCTCGCCGACGGCGCCTTCACCGGCAAGGCCACGGCCGACCTGCTAGCGCAGTCGGCACGGCTGGGCTGGATGCCGTCGTACCCGACGTTCGAGCGCAACCCCCTGGACCTGGCCGACGAGGCGGGCGCCGACCCGGCTGCGTACGTGGCCGAGGAGATCGCGGCCGGTCGGCTCGGCTTCGCCTGCGAGGACCCGGACGCACCCGCGAACTGGCCGCGCGTGCTGACCGTGTGGCGGGCGAACCTCCTGGGCTCCTCGGCCAAGGGCAACGAGTACTTCCTGCGCCACCTGCTGGGCGCGGACTCGGCCGTGCGCGCGGAGGAGGCCGCGCCCGCCCAGCGCCCGCACGACGTGGCCTGGCCGGAGGAGGCGCCGCGCGGCAAGCTGGACCTGCTGCTGTCGCTGGACTTCCGGATGACCTCCACGACGCTGTTCTCCGACATCGTGCTGCCGGCCGCCACCTGGTACGAGAAGCACGATCTGTCCTCGACCGACATGCACCCGTTCGTGCACGCCTTCACCCCGGCGATCGACCCGCCCTGGCAGACGCGCACGGACTTCGCCGCCTTCCACGCCATCGCCGAGGCGTTCAGCGACCTGGCGCGCACCCACCTCGGCACCCGCACCGACCTGGTCGCCGTCCCTCTGCTGCACGACACCGCCGACGAGCTGGCCACCCCGCACGGCCGGGTGCACGACTGGCGCGCGACGGGACGGGCACCGACGCCGGGCCGTGACTTCCCGAAAGTGGTCACGGTGGAGCGCGACTACGGGGCGGTGGCGGAGAAGATGGCGGCGCTCGGCCCGCTGCTGGAGCGGCTCGGCGCCACCACCAAGGGCCTGACCTTCGACGTGTCCGGCGAGATCGACCGGCTCAGGCGCATGAACGGCACCGCCTCCAACGGCCGCCCGTCGCTGGCCCGCGACCGTGACCTGTGCGAGGCCATCCTGGCCCTGTCGGGCACCACCAACGGACACCTGGCCGCGCAGGGGTTCGCCACTCTCGCGACGCGCACCGGGACGTCGTTCGACGGCCTGGCCGACGAGCACAGGCAGATCACCTTCGCCGACACCCAGGCCCGGCCCGTCCCGGTGATCACCTCACCGGAGTGGTCGGGCAGCGAGAGCGGCGGCCACCGCTACTCACCGTTCACGATCAACGTCGAGCACCGCAAACCCTGGCACACCCTCACCGGCCGCCAGCACTTCTACCTCGACCACGACTGGATCCACGAGGCCGGCGAGGCACTGCCGGTCTACCGGCCGCCGCTGAACATGACCGCGCTGTTCGGCGAGCCGTCCCTGGGGAACGGCGAGCAGGGCGTCGTCGTCCGCTACCTCACCCCGCACTCCAAGTGGTCGATCCATTCGGAGTATCAGGACAACCTGCTCATGCTCACCTTGTCGAGAGGCGGGCCGACGATCTGGATGAGCCCGGCCGACGCCGCGAAAGCCGGGATCTCCGACAACGACTGGGTGGAGGCGGTCAACCGCAACGGCGTGGTCGTGGCCCGCGCGGTGGTCTCGCACCGCATGCCCGAGGGCACGGTGTACATGTACCACGCCCAGGAACGCGTGGTGGACGTGCCCAAGAGCGAGACCTCCGGCCTGCGCGGCGGCATCCACAACTCCCTCACCCGGCTGCTGATCAAACCCACGCACCTGATCGGCGGCTACGCCCAGCTCAGCTTCGCCTTCAACTACCTGGGCCTGACCGGCAACCAGCGCGACGAGATCACCGTGATCCGCCGCCGCAACCAGGAGGTCGAGTACTGATGCGCGTGATGGCCCAGCTCGCCATGGTGATGAACCTGGACAAGTGCATCGGCTGCCACACCTGCTCGGTCACCTGCAAACAGGCCTGGACCAACCGGGCGGGCACCGAATATGTCTGGTTCAACAACGTCGAGACCCGCCCCGGCCAGGGCTACCCCCGTACCTACCAGGACCAGGAGCGGTGGAAGGGCGGGTGGGAGCTCAACCGCCGCGGCCGGCTCAAGCTCCGGGCCGGCGGCCGGGTCAGAAAGCTCTTCTCCATCTTCGCCAACCCGCTCATGCCCTCCATCCAGGACTACTACGAGCCCTGGACCTACGACTACGACCAGTTGTTCTCCGCCCCCATGCAAGCCGACACCCCGGTGGCACGGCCCCGCTCGCTCATCACCGGGCAGCCCACCAAGATCAGCTGGAGCGCGAACTGGGACGACGACCTGGCCAGCGACCCCTCGCCCGACCCGGTGCTGCGCAAGCTGTCGGACCAGGTGAAGCTGGAGTTCGAGCGGGCGTTCATGTTCTACCTGCCACGCATCTGCGAGCACTGCCTCAACCCCTCCTGTGTGGCCTCCTGCCCGTCCGGCGCCCTGTACAAGCGGACCGAGGACGGCATCGTGCTCGTCGACCAGGACCGCTGTCGTGGCTGGCGGATGTGCGTGACCGGCTGCCCGTACAAGAAGGTGTACTTCAACCACCGCACCGGCAAGGCGGAAAAGTGCACGTTCTGCTTCCCGCGCGTCGAGGTCGGCATCCCGACCATCTGCTCGGAGACGTGCGTGGGGCGCCTGCGCTACATAGGCCTCATCCTGTACGACGCCGACCGCGTCGCCGAAGCCGCCTCCGTCCCTTCCGAACGAAATCTGTACGAGGTGCAGAAGAGCGTCATGCTTGATCCGAACGACGCCGAGGTGATCGCCGCCGCCCGCGCCGCCGGCATCCCCGAGGACTGGCTGGACGCCGCCCGCCAGTCCCCGATCCACCGGCTGATCTTCGAGTACGGCGTGGCCCTGCCACTCCATCCGGAATACCGGACGATGCCCATGGTCTGGTACATCCCTCCGCTGTCCCCCGTTGTGGACGTGCTCACCGGAACGGGCACGACGGCGAGGACGCGGGCAACCTGTTCGGCGCCATCGACGCGCTGCGCATCCCCATCGGCTACCTGGCCGAGCTGTTCACGGCCGGCGACCCGGAACCGGTGCGGGCGGTACTGCGCCGGCTGGCCGCGATGCGCTCGTACATGCGCCGGCTCAACCTCGGCCAGGAGCGGGACGAGTCGATCGCTACTGCCGTCGGGATGAGCGGCGAGCAGGTCGAGGGCATGCACCGCCTGCTGGCCCTCGCGCCCTACGCCGAGCGGTACGTCATCCCCAAGGCCCATACCGAGCAGGGCGCGCAGCTGGAGGAGCTGGGCTGCAGCCTCGACTACGACGGCGGCCCCGGCATGACCGGCCCGTTCGGCGAGGCCTCCGGCCTGCCCGCCCCGGTGGCGGTGGAGAACTTCCACGCCCTGCGCGAACGCCAGACCGGCGAGAACCTGGACGACGCCGACGAGCTGCGCGGCCGCGTCAACCTGCTCAACTGGGACGGCAAGGGCACTCCGGACGGCCTGTTCCCCAAGAGGAAGCGGAAATGAGTGTGCGCACCCTGCACATGGTGGCCTCGGTGCTGCTCGGCTACCCCGACGAGCGGCTGCACGACGGGCTCGGCGTGCTGTGCGAGGCGGTGCGCGGGCTGCCGGCGGGCGAGGCGCGCGAGCGGCTGTCGGCCTTCCTCCACCACGTCGCCGCCGCGTCTCCCGCCGAACTGGCAGCCCACTACGTGGCGACGTTCGACCTGAAGCGCCGCTGCTGCCCCTACCTCACCTACTACGCCTACGGCGACACCCGCAAGCGCGGCGCCGCCCTGCTGCGCTTCAAGCACGCGCTGAAGACGGCGGGCTTCGAGCTCGCCGATGGCGAGCTGCCCGACCACCTGGCCGTGGTGTGCGAGCTGTCGGCGCGCGGCGCGGTCCGCGAGGCCCGGCGGCTGCTGCTGGAGCACCGGGCGGGCGTGGAGGTGCTGCGCGCGGCGCTGGAGGAGGAACGCTCGCCCTACGCCGACGTGGTCGCCGCCGTGCTGGCCACGCTGCCCCCGGCCGGCGCGCGCGAGCAGGAGGCCGCACTGCGGCTGGCCGCCGAAGGGCCGCCCGCCGAAGCCGTCGGCCTGGAACCCTACGCGATCATGGAGGCGGGCCGATGAGCGTCCTGCTGTGGGTGGTGCTCCCGTACGTGGCGCTGACCGTGTTCGTGCTCGGCCACGTCTGGCGCTACCGCTACGACAAGTTCGGCTGGACCACCCGCTCATCCCAGATGTACGAATCGCGGCTGCTGCGCGTCGGCAGCCCGCTGTTCCACTTCGGCATCCTCGTCGTGGCCCTCGGCCACGTCGGCGGCCTGGTCATCCCCAAGAGCTGGACCGAAGCCCTCGGGATCAGCCAGGAGCTCTACCACCTGTCCGCGGTCGTGCTCGGCACCATCGCGGGCGTCGCCACGGTGGGCGGCCTGGCCATCCTCATCTACCGCCGCCGCACCGTCGGCCCCGTCTTCACCGCCACCACCCGCAACGACAAGCTGATGTACGCGGTCCTGGCCCTCACCATCGCCCTCGGCCTGGCCGCCACCGTCCTGGCCAACATCACCGGAGGCGGCTACGACTACCGCACCACCGTCTCACCCTGGTTCCGGTCGATCTTTTTCTTCCAGCCGGAACCCATGCTGATGGCGGGCGCGCCGCCGCTGTTCCAGCTGCACGCACTCAGTGCGCTGGTGCTGTTCGCGATCTGGCCGTTCACCCGGCTGGTGCACATGCTCACCGCACCTGTCGGATATCTCACGCGGCCGTACATCGTCTACCGCAGCAGGGACGAGGGCCGCCCCGCCACAAGGCGCGGCTGGGAGCCGTCCCGCTGACACTTTTGGTCCCATCTGTCCCAAGGTCCTCACCGATTGGGCCGAAAGTCCCTGGCAGCAGGGTCCGTGCTGGTCAGAGGGTGGAGGCATCAGCAACGGATGCGAAGAAGGTGCTCGCATGAGGCACAGGCCCATCGCTCTCGATCCCGCCGACGTTCACGTCAAGGTCCGTGGCGGGATCAACGCCGCCGACGTCCTGCAGGCCAGGCAGACCATGGCGGAGCTGGCCAGGCTGGCGCACGAACCGGTGCTGGACGCGAAGATCACGCTCGCCACCACGCCTGGGCTCGCGGCGCGGCGGTGGACGGCGCAGGCCGTGCTGAACGTCCAGGGACGGCTCATCAGAGCCCAGGCCAGCGCCGTCTCCACGCGGGCGGCCATCCACGGGCTCCGCGACCGGCTGCGGATGCGGCTGCTGGAGAGCACCCGGGGCTGGAAGAACCAGCGGGGACACCATCACCGGCAGCGCCAGGCCGACAGCACCAGCGACGAGCCCCGGGTCGTGCGGCGGCTCGCGGCGGACCGCACAGTGCCCGACGAGGCGGTCGTCGACATGGAGCGGCTCGGTTACGACTTCCTGTTGTTCGTCGAGGAGATGACGGGTCAGGACAGCGTCGTCTATCGCACCGACGGCGGCTACCGGCTCGCCCAGCTCGCGCCCGCGCCGGACCTGCCGGCGCCGACCTGCGCGGCGATCTCCATCAGCCCGTCTCCCGCCGCCCAGCTCACCCTGGACGAAGCCGTCGAGCGACTGGAGCTGACCGAATGGCCGTTCGTCTTCTTCGCCGACACCGCCACCGGCGAGGGCCGCCTCGTCTACCGGCGTGACGACGGTAACTACGGCCTGCTCAGCACCGTCCACGGCGCCTGACACCCCTTCGGGCCGCGGTCGTCCAGCATCATCAGTCAACGGAGACGTGCTGGGAGGCCAAGGCCCGCACCGCGGTCAAGGTCAGCACGACCGCCAGCGCGGCAGTGAGAGCGAGCAGGCCCAGACCGAGCCCGTACGAGCCGAGCCTGCCGTAGATGAACCCCATGACCAGCGGCGGCACGAACCCGCCCAGCCCGCCGGCCGCACCGACCAGCCCGGTGACCGAGCCCACCTTGTCGGCCGGGGCGACTAGGGCGACGAGCGCGAACGTGGCGCCGCTGCCCGCGCCGAGCGCCGCCGCCATGGACAGAAACGCCACCGTGCCGACCGGCATCAGGACGGGCGTCAGCGCCTGGACCGCCGCCATGACGGCGACCACGACGAACACCCCGGCCAGCACCCGCACCGGACCGACCCGGTCTGACAGCCACCCTCCCAGCGGCCGCATCAGCACCGCCAGCACCACGAACCCGGCCATCCGGTAGGCGGCGTCCGCCTGCTCCAAGCCGTACCCGGTCTGCAAGTAGGCCGGCAGGTAGACGGAGAAGGCAACGTAGCCGCCGAAGGCGACGGCGTACAGCAGGCACGCCTGCCACGTGATCGGCAACCTCACCGTGGCCGCCAGCCGCGCGATCAGTGATCGTTCCGCCACACTCCGCCCAGGCGCATCACGCAGAACCAGCCACGAGACGATCGCGTAGAGCGCCAGCGCGATCGCCGTGATGACGAACGGGGTGGCCGGGCCACCGCTCTCGACCAGCCCGACTGTAGTTAGCGCGCTGATGGCGGTGCCTCCCATGCCCGCGCCGAAGATCCCCACCGCCAACCCACGCCGGTGCGACGCGAAAACGGGCACCCTCACCGTCTCGGATACCCAGGCCGACGCGTACACCAACATGACAGGGCGTCGGGGCCTCGGCGGCACAGGTGCGCTGTTTGCCGCCTTCGGCCGCTGGAACTGGCTCGACTGGCACGGCCGCGACCAGCAGGAACTGCGTTTCCACGAGCCGCAGACGGTGAACTGACCGGCAGCCAGCGGGCGAACGGGAGGTTGGACCAGTCCAGACCATGTGTCCATGGGTTGTCCCAGGCCGGTAACGCGGCCTGTTCGGCCCAGAACGCATTCCGGTCGGCCTCGGCACGCGCGTACAGCTCCGTGGCGCGGCACGCCTGCAGACATGCTCACTGTGGCTGAGAGCCCCGAGGGTGGTCGGCGCGCTGGGGCTATCCGAACAGTGGCCAGCCGTACTTGAGCACGACGGCCAGGACCAGGATCAGGATCCAGATAGTGACGGCGATGGCGTCGAGGTCGGCGTCGATGATCCTGGTCAGTGCCGACTGCACGCGCCGGGGCAGGAACAGGTTGCCGTCGCGGACGTTCACGTGCGTCAGGGTCGACCACACCAGCGTGGTGGACACGGTCACCAGCAGGCACCACGGGCACAGTGCGCCGATCACGTACATGGACTGGTAGAACAGCCAGTACGCGAAGATCAGGCCGAGGGTGTAGACCACTTGCGCGGCGAACATGAACCAGCCCGGGAACCGCACCCGGCCCAGGCTCGCCACCGCGATGGTGATCACGACCGGCTCGGCCACCATGCCCAGGAAGGCGTTCGGGAAGCCGAACAGGTGCGCCTGCCAGGAGCTGCCAACCGTGCCGCAGCTGATGACGCTGTTGATGTTGCAGGACAGGTCCGCGCCCGGGTCGGCCGCCAGGCGCACCGCGTCGATCGACAGCACGAAGGACGCGGTCAGGCTGAGGCATGCCGAGAACAGCATGGTTCCGAAGATCCACGCGTTGGAGTGGCGAAGAGCGTGCAGCCGAGGAAGGACCGTGGTCACAGTCGGCACCACTACTGGCCCTTGGCCGCGGTCACGGCCGCGGCCAAGGCGCCCGCAGTGTAGAGGTCGCCCTCGAACACCTTGCCGTTGATCTTCACGGTCGGCGTGCCCGAGATCCCCGCGTTGAACACCGCCTGCGTCGAGGTCGCGACCCACGGCTCGAAGCCGCGGCCGGCGAAGGCGGCCACCACGTCCGCCGGCACCCCGGCATTACGGGCCAGCGTGGCGATCTCCTCGTCGGACAGGCCGCGGCTCCCCTCCTCGGGCTGATTGGCGAACAGCGCCGTGTTGAGCGCCAGAACCTTGCCGGGCGCCAGGTCGGCGACGGTGGCGATGGCGTTGGCCGCCCGCGTGGAGTACTTCGTACCGCTGGACGCCCGATCCAGGAACGACAGCGGGTACAGCTCCAGCCGCACCGTTCCGTCGGCCACCATCCGGTCCAGCTCACTGCTGTTGGCCTGCTCGAAGCGCCCGCAGTATGGGCACATGTAGTCAAGGTAGACCTCGAGCTTCACCGGCGCGGCCGCGTTGCCCAGGGCCAGCGCCCCGCCGTCCGTCGCGATCGCTGGCGCCTTGCCTCTCTGCGCCGCCGAGGAGACGTCGTTGGCCGCCGCGTTGATCAAGCTGATCACGATGGCGACCAGCAGGCCTACTATGATCAGCCCGCCGCCGGAGGCGATCAGGCGAGTGCGCTTCGCCCTGCGCCGCTCGGCGGCGGCCCGGGCGTTGCGTAGCTCGCGGGACTTGATTCGTGCCTCGGTGCTCATGGCCTCGTTTTCCTCGCTGGATGAAAGATCGAGCGCCACGCGACCATCACGTCGTCACCACTTCTTAACGGCGCTCGGCCTTGGGTGGATGCCTCTTGCTGACGCTCGCCGTCCAGCTTGGAGCACGCCGTCGCACCCGCACCCGGGCCAAAGGTCCCAACCCTGTGGACCTTGGTCCTGTATCGGACGTCGCTGCGAGCGATCAGTGATCCGGCACGTGCCTGGATAGGGAAGCATGGAGACGGTCCTCAGGCACACCTGGGTCTCCACCGCGGCCGGAGCGATTCACTCCGTTATAGCCGGGTGTTGAAGACTTCATGGAGGGGGCGCCGCGGCACGGCGAGCACCGGCGGGCCGTACCCCAGCCGCAGCAGCATCTGCAGGTGCCCGGGTGTCCCGGTGGACTCGCCGCGGTGCTCACTGTCCGGGAGATCGAGAGGCTGACTGAACAGCGACGCCGACACCCCGCGGGCCGTCGCCGCCGGCGAACAGGGCGGCGAGCTGCGGGTCCCTTTCGAACCTGGCCACCTCCCGGCCTGCCCCGAGACCGAAGTCGCGCAAGGGTAGCTCGGTGTCGCCGGGGCGAGGGCCGAAGGCGTGGCGCGGTACGCCGTCCGTGCGGGGGCCGTCTTTCGTCCAGGGGGACGTGCGCCGTGAGGCGTTGCTGATCCGTACGAAGGTGGAAGACCTTCGTCGTCCGTCCTGTCGTGGCAGGGCGGTGAAGCTGAGGGCAGCCTGGTCCGGGTGATGCCGGGGAGGGCGGCAAGCGGCCCTGACGAAGCCGGGACGTGCCAGTACTGCCAGATGGTGCGGGTTCGGTGAGCAAGGCGGAAAGGAGTACGCGAGGAACCGTCGTCATTACATCCCTCAACGCGAGACCGGCTCGAACCTGGTGGATAGGGGCCGGGAGCGGTGCGCACCCGCCACCGATGTGGTGGTCCGGGGAACTCCTGGGAGGGTTTGTCTCTGCCGTCCGGGGAGGCCATGAGGAAGGCCCACGGCGTACTCATGGCGATGCCGCAGGGATATAGGCGGGCTCCTCCTTCGCCGAGCGGATCACAGCGAACACGGGAACCATCCGGACTCGCCTCCCCGAAACGGTGGCCGGCCAGGTCACCAGCGGGGATAGGCGCATCGACCGCCGAACGGGCCGGGTGGGGCGGAGCCGCCGTAGTAGTCGGAGGCCGGGAAAGCCGGTCACATGGCCAAGGGCGGCAGCGGAAGCGAGAAGACCTGGAGACTGTAATGCCGAAAGACGCGCTCCCGAATGAGAGCGCCTGGCCAGAGCAAATCCCTGCGGGGCCTGCTCGGCGGGTATCGGAGATGCAGGCCAAGCTTCACCGTTGGGCGGCGGCCGATCCTGGCCGCCGGTTCGAGGAATTGTTCAACTTTGTGCATGACCCGGCGACGCTGCTGATGGCGTTCGACCGGGTAGCGGGCAACCGGGGCGGCCGGACCGCGGGCGTGGACGGCGTAACCGCCGCCGATGTCGAAGAGCGGATTGGCATCCCGGGCTTCCTGGACGAGCTGCGCACTCAGCTCAGGACGGGTGCGTTCCGACCGTTGCCGGTGCGGGAGAGATTGATTCCCAAGCCGGGCGGAGCCGGGAAGGTGCGGCGGTTAGGCATTCCCGTGATCGCTGACCGGGTCGTCCAGGCGGCGCTCAAACTGGTGCTGGAGCCTATCTTCGAGGCCGACTTCCAGCCGGTCTCTTACGGGTTTCGGCCCCGGCGACGAGCGCAGGATGCGATTGCCGAGATCCACTTCTATGGCACTCACGGGTATCGGTGGGTGCTGGATGCGGACATCGCGGCGTGTTTCGACGAGATCGATCACGCCGCGCTGATGGACCGCGTCCGCAACCGGATCAAGGACAAGAAGGTCCTGGCTCTGATCAAGGCGTTCCTCAAGGCCGGGATCATGACCGAACTCGGTGAACGCCAGGACACGCCTGTCGGGACGCCGCAGGGCGGCATCATCTCTCCGTTGCTGGCTAATATCGCGCTGTCGGTGCTCGATGAGCATCTGCACGGGCCGTGGCGGCCGGGCGGGGCGTTCTCCTCCCCGAAACGGAGGGCCACTCTGCGCGCCAAAGGGGCCGCGACCTGGCGGATCGTCCGCTACGCGGACGACTTCGTCGTCCTGGTCAACGGCTCCGAAGAGCATGTCCGCGAGTTGCATGAACAGATCGCTCAGGTGCTGGCCCCGATGGGGTTACGGCTGTCTGCGGCCAAGACCCAGGTCGTGCACATGAGTGAAGGGTTCGACTTCCTGGGGTTTCACATCCAGTGGCGCCGCAAGCGAGGCACGAACACCTGGCACGTCTACACCTTCATCGCCAAGGATCCGGTCCGGCGGCTGAAGGCGAAGATTCGTGCGCTGACCCGCAAGACCTCACCGTTGAACCTGGCTGCCCTGCTGGCCCAGCTGAACCGGGTCATGGGCGGATGGGCGTTCTACTTTCAGCATGCGATCGCCAAGCGCGTGTTCGCCAGCCTGGATGCCTTCACCTGGTGGAGGCTGGCCCGGTTGCTGCGCCAGCGGCATCGCTGGAGCTGGAAGGAGTTTCGCCGACGGCACACCACCCCCACCGGGCGGTGGCTGCCGTTCTCGGCGAACGGGGTTACCTGGCGCGGCATCGAGAAGATCCCGGTCACCCGGTATCGCTATCGCGGCGCCAGAATTCCCAGCCCGTGGGTTCAACCAGCCCGTTAGACGGCAGCATCCGTGGAGAGCCCGGTACTCGGAGACGGGTACGCCGGGTTCGGAAGGCGGTCCGGAGAAACGGACCGGTCGCAAGACCGGCACCGCGCTCCGGGCCGACCTTACAGCTCTCGGCGGTAGGCCTCGTCGCGGGAGAGTGCTTGGTCTGCGGTGGCGACCATGTCGAGGATCTTGCGTGTCGCCCGGCCGTTCAGCATGACGAGGGTGGCGCCTTCTTCGCGGGCCGCGGCGACCAGGGCGACGACGGTCTCCTGCGGCAGAGAGCGGCCGTCGAACGGGAAGCGATTGGTGCGACGGCGCGGGATCACGGCATGCAGCCGCTGCTCGTTCGGTGGCGGTGGTTCCCCTGGGACGGTACGCACGACGGCGAGGAGGTCGGGCGCGCCGCGCGGGGCGGGCAACGGCAGGACACGAGCCTCATATCCGGTCATTCGGATGGCCAGCCTCATGTTGAACAGCGCCGCTCCGCAGCTCATGGCGAGGCAGCGCCCGAGGGGATCGGCGACGCGCAGTTGCCGGCGGAGGTCGGCGTACACGGTCATGCTGTCCTTCAGGTGGTAGAACAGCCACGGCTGGGTGTTGTGCACGGAGGGCGCGGCGACCGCGGCCTCGACGATCCGGCGTACGCCGGAGGGAGTGGCGAAAGGCTTGACCATCGTGCGCTTCACT
The DNA here is from genome assembly GCF_900323885.1 of [Actinomadura] parvosata subsp. kistnae. Classification (GTDB taxonomy): domain Bacteria; phylum Actinomycetota; class Actinomycetes; order Streptosporangiales; family Streptosporangiaceae; genus Nonomuraea; species Nonomuraea composti. The sequence goes on from NZ_OOHJ01000030.1 coordinate 130,934, forward strand.
TTCGGTGGCCCAAGAGGCGCATCGTCACGAGGCGAGGGCGAGCGTGGTGCTCGCGGCGAGCAGGGCGGCGCCGGTGATGGTCAGCAGTGTGCCCAGGCCGATGACCAGGGTGGTGATCTGCCAGGCCTGGTAGGCGTTCAGCAGGGAGGCGCGCAGCATCTGGCCGGTGAAGGCGGTCTGCCGCAGCACTTCCAGCTTCTCGTCGTCGCCGCCTGCGGCGTGCAGCTCGGCGCTGATCTCGCCGTACGACCGGCCGCCCGTCGCCATCAGCACGTTGTTCCCGATCACTTGGGCGAAGGCGCGGGCTTGTGAGCCTGTCACAACCGCCCGGCCCTGGTGGGCGGCGAGGTCATCGGGTAGCCCTTTGCCAGGGAAGCTGATCGCCTGCCCGCGCAGTTCCGTCTTGATCTCGGCGCGCGCCTTGACCCCCAGCGCGACCATGACCGGTCCTGCCACCATCATCGCCGCACCGGCGGCGCCCAGCAGGGCCATCGCTGTCGTTCGAACAACGCTCATGTCGTACTCCTTCGTGATGCGGCATCGGGCCTCGGCCGCGGATGGTCATCGAGCCTCTCCCCTGAGCGGGGTGCGCCGCCGGTAGACGATGTAAGGCCGCCACAGGTAGGCGATGGGCGCCGACCAGACGTGGACGAGTCTGGTGAACGGCCAGATCGCGGCGAGCAGCCAGGCTGACAGCGCGTGCAGCTGGAAGATCAGCGGCACGTCGGCCATCAGGTTCGGGTCGGGGCGGAAGGTGAGCACGCCGCGGAACCAGACGGCGATGGTGGCGCGGTAGTCGTAGCCGCCGCCGAGCAGGTTCTTCCCTACGGTCGCGGTCATGCCGAGCAGGATCACCACCGCCAGGACGACGAACAGGACCTTGTCGGCTCGGGTGGTGGTGCGGCGCACCCGCGGGCTGGTGAAGCGGCGCGCGAGCAGCAGCGCCAGGCCCGCGATCACCATGAGCCCGGCCACGGTTCCGGCGCTGACCGACACCAGGTGGTAGAGGTCCTCGTCGACGCCGACGGCGGCGGTCCAGGACTTGGGGACGAGCAGGCCGAGTACGTGGCCGCCGATGGCGGCGAACGCGCCGAGGTGGAACAGCGGCGAGCCGAGCCGCAGGAGCCGGCTCTCCAGCACCTGCGTGGTGCGGGTGGTCCAGCCGAACTGGTCCACCCGCCAGCGCCAGACATGCCCCACGACGAAGATCGTCAGAGCGATGTAGGGGACGACGACCCAGAGCGCGACGCTCACGGCCGCACCTCCATCTCGTTCATCAGCGGTCCGAACGGGGCCAGCCCGACTTCCTCGGCGGGTGGCCCGGCCAGGGCAAGGTCGGCGACGGAAGCCCGCTCGGCCGCCGTTAGATCGGGCAGCTCCGCGCAGAGGGCGTCGAGGACGAGCGCATACGGGGAGCCACTGTCGTGCAGCGCGGTCCGGATGAGCTCCAGGCCCTTGCGGTGCTGGCGCAGCGGCGCCTCGCCCGTGGCAGGGCCTGCCAGGGCGGCGAACTCGCAGACCACGGGCAGGAAGTCGGGTAGTTCGCCTTCGGGCGGGGTCAGCCCGGCCACTCGATAGCGCTGTTTGAGGGTGAGCAGGGCTATGCCACGGCGGCGGGTGTCGCCGTGCAGGTAGTAGGTGAGGTAGAGGCTGGACTTGCGGCGCAGGTCGAAGGTCTCGACGTAATGGCGGGCCAGCCCCATGGGCTCCCGGTCGCGGAACCACCGCAGGAACTGCTCCAGCGCCTGGCGCGGACGCGTGTCGGGCAGTGCGGCGACGGCCCGGTCGAGCTCGGCACGGGCGGCGATCAGTTCGGCGTCCGGGTACTGGAGCAGGAGCGAGACCAGCCGGAGCAGCGCCGCCCGGTCCTGGGGCCGGTCGGTGACGGCTTCCTTGCGGGTGAGCAGTTTCATGACGCCGATCCCTTCCCGACAAAGAGCTTCAGGCCCAGGCGGCCGTCGGTGCGCCGGCCGGTGAGGCCGGTCGGGTGGAACTCGCTCATGCCGGGGCCGCCGTCGCCGTCGAGGCTGCATCCGTCCGCCTGGGCGGACAGGGCTGCGGCGTCCTCGCGGTGGGCGGCGGGCACGACGTAGCGGTCGTCGTACTTGGCGATGGCCAGCAGACGGTACATCTCCTCGATGTCGGCCGCCGTCATCCCGACCGCCTCCAGCAGGTCCGAGGCGACGGTGCCGTCGATGGTGCGGGCGCGCATGTACGCGCGCATGGCCGACAGCTTCATCAGCACCCCGGCCACGACCTCGGTGTCGCCGGCCGAGAACAAGCTCGCCAGGTATTCGAGGGGGATGCGCAGGTCGGTGATGGCGTGGAAGACGTTGTCGGGGTCGTCGGCGTCGGCTCCGACGCCGGTGACGGCGTCGAGCACGGGCGACAGCGGCGGGATGTACCAGACCATGGGCAGCGTGCGGTATTCCGGGTGCAGCGGCAGCGCCACCCGGTAGCGCATGGCCAGCCGGTAGATAGGCGAGCGCCGGGCGGCCTGGATCCAGTCCTCGCTGATGCCGCTCGCGCGGGCGGCCGCGGCCACCTCGGGGTCTTCGGGGTCGAGGAAAACCTTGCGCTGGGCCTCCAGCAGGTCTCGCGGGTCAGCGACACGGGCCGCGTCGAGGACGGCGTCGGCGTCGTACAGGATGAGGCCGATGTAGCGCAGTCGCCCGACGCAGGTCTCGGCGCACACGGTGGGCTGTCCCGCCTCGATGCGGGGGAAGCAGAAGGTGCATTTTTCGGCCTTGCCGGTCTTGTGGTTGACGTACACCTTCTTGTATGGGCAGGAGGAGACGCACATGCGCCAGCCGCGGCAGCGGTTCTGGTCGACCAGGACGATGCCGTCCTCTTCGCGCTTGTACATCGCGCCGGACGGGCAGGCGGCCACGCAGGCGGGGTTGAGACAGTGCTCGCAAATGCGCGGCAGGTGGAACATGAAGGTCTTGTCGAACTCCATCTTCACCTTCTCGGCCATGGCCGCGAGGTTGGGGTCGGCGGGGCGTGCTCGGGGCGCCGCCGAGGTCGTCCTCCCAGTTCGCGCCCCAGGTGATGGCCATGTCCTGGCCGGTGATGGCCGACTTGGGGCGGATGACGGGGGTGTGCGGGCTTGCGGGAGCGTTGATGAGGGTGTCGTAGTCGTAGGTGGCCGGCTCGTAGTAGTCGTCCATGTCCGGCAGATCCGGATTGGCGAACAGGTTGAGCAGCCGCTTGACCCGGCCGCCGGCGCGGAGCTTGAGCCGGCCGCGCCGGTCGAGTTCCCAGCCGCCATGCCAGCGTTCCTGGTCCTCGTAGCGTTTGGGGTAGCCGACGCCGGGCTTGGTCTCGACGTTGTTGAACCAGACGTACTCGACGCCGTCCCGGTTGGTCCACGTCTGCTTGCACGTGACGGAGCAGGTGTGGCAGCCAATGCACTTGTCCAGGTTCATCACCATGGCGACCTGTGCCATGACGCGCATCAGTAGGTCACCTCCTGGGCGCGGCGGCGGATCACCGTGACCTCGTCACGCTGGTTGCCGGTCGGGCCGTAGTAGTTGAAGGCGTAGGTGAACTGCGCGTACCCGCCGATGAGGTGGCTGGGCTTGAGCAGCAGCCGGGTGAGGGAGTTGTGGACGCCGCCGCGCCGTCCCGACTTCTCGGTGAGCGGCACGTTCACGTTGCGGTCTTTCGCGTGGTACATGTACACGGTCCCGGCGGGCATGCGGTGCGAGACGATCGCCCGGGCCACGACCACGCCGTTGCGGTTGTAGGCCTCGATCCAGTCGTTGTCGGCGACACCGATCCTGGCGGCGTCCTCAACGCTCATCCAGATGTCGGGGCCGCCGCGCGACAGGGCCAGCATGTAGGCGTTGTCCTGGTATTCGGAATGGATCGACCACTTCGAATGCGGGGTCAAGTAGCGCACGGTGACCTCGGCCGCATCCCCGTCGCCCTGCTCGCCGTAGTGGCGGCGCATGTTGAGCGGCGGCCGGTAGGCGGGCAGCTGCTCGCCCAGCTCGATGATCCAGTCGTGGTCGAGGAAGAACTGCTGGCGGCCGGTCAGCGTGTGCCAGGGCTTGTCCCGCTCGACGTTGATGACGAAGGCGGAGTAGCGGCGCCCGCCGGTCTCCGATCCGGACCATTCGGGCGAGGTGATCACCGGTTGCGGCCTGGATTGCGTGTCGGCGAACGTGATGCGCTTGCCCTCGTGCTCGGCGGCCAGGTCGGCCAGCTTCGTGCCGGTGCGGCGCTCCAGGCTCTCGAACCCCTGGGTGGCCAGGCGGCCGTTGGTGGTGCCCGACAGCGCGAGGATGGCCTCGCACATCCGGTCGGCCGTGGCCAGCGAGACGCGTCCTTCGCCGGTGGTGCCGTTCTTGCCGGCCAGGTAGTCGAGCTCCGGGCCGACCCGGTAGGTCACGGCTTTGGTCGTCAGCCCCAACTCGGCGAAGAGCGGCCCGATGGAGCGCATGCGCTCGCCGACGGCGGCGTAGTCGCGCTCGATCGTGATGATCTTCGGCATGGTTCTGCCGGGTACGGGCTCGCATTCGCCGTGTTTCCAGTCGCGTACCCGGCCGCCCGGCTGGGCGAGCTCGTCGGGGGTGTCGTGGGTGAGCGGGACGGCCAGCACGTCGGTGCGTTTGCCCAGGTGATTGGCGGCCAGCTCGGAGAAGCGGTCGGCGAGGGTGAGGAAGGCGTCGTAGTCGCTGCGGGTCTGCCAGGGCGGGGCGATGGCCGGGTTGAAGGCGTGCACGAACGGGTGCATGTCGGTGCTCGACAGGTCGTGCTTCTCGTACCAGGTGGCGGCCGGGAGCACGACGTCGGAGAACAGCGCCGTGGACGTCATACGGAAGTCGATCGCGGTGAGCAGGTCGAGCTTGCCCTTGGTGGCCTCCTCGCGCCAGGTCACCTCGGCCGGGTGCAGCCCTTCCTGGTTACGGGTTTCGGCGTCGGTGCCGAGCAGGTGGCGCAGGAAGTACTCGTTGCCCTTGCCGGAGGAGCCGAGCAGGTTGGCCCGCCACACGGTCAGCACGCGCGGGAAGTTGGCGGGGTCGCCCGGGTCCTCGGCGGCGAAGCGGAGATTCCCGGACTTCAGCTCGTTCACGACGTGCTCGGCCACCGGGATGCCGGCCCAGTCGGCCTCGTCAGCGAGGGTGAGCGGGTTGCGGTTGAAGGTGGGGTGCGAGGGCAGCCAGCCGAGCCTCGCGGCCTGGGCGTTGCAGTCGGCGAACGACTTGCCGTCGAAAGCGCCGGAGCCGAGCGGGCTGGCGAGTTCGCCCGCCCCGAACTGCTCGTAACGCCACTGGTCGGTGGCCAGGTACCAGAACGCGGTCCCTGCCATGTGCCGGGTCGGCCGCTGCCAGTCGAAGGCGAACGCCAGATGCTGGAAGCCGGTGATCGGGCGCACCTTCTCCTGGCCCACGTAGTGCGCCCAGCCGCCGCCGTTGACGCCCTGGCAGCCGGTCAGCAGCACCAGCGTCAGGAAGGAGCGGTAGATCTGGTCGGAGTGGAACCAGTGGTTGGTGCCCGCGCCCATCGCGATCATCGACTTGCCCTGGGTGCGCTCGGCGTTGCGGGCGAACTCGCGTGCGATCCTGGCGATCGTCGCGGCGGGCACTGAGGTGATCTCCTCCGCCCACGCGGGGGTGTACGGCTGGCTCGCGTCCAGGTACGACTCCGGCCACTCCCCCGGCAGATCGCGGGCCACGCCGTACTGGGCCATGAGCAGGTCGAAGACCGTGGTGACGAGCTTGCCGGCCACCTCGGTGACCGGCACGCCGCGTCGCATGACGGAGCCGCCCTCGGTGACGCCTTCATCGAAGCGCGGCAGGTCGACCTCGACCGCCCGGTGCCCGCCGAGCAGGGTCAGCGCGGGGGTCGCGCCGTGCAGATCGAGGTTCCAGCGGCCCTCGCCCTCCTGTCCCCAGCGGAAGCCGAGCGAGCCGTTCGGCACTTCCGGCTCACCCGTCTGCTCGTCCAGGAAGACGGTCTTGAACTCCGCGTTCTCGCTCTCCTCGCCGAGGTCGGCGGCGGTCAGGAAGCGGCGCGGCACGTACGCGTCGCCGCGCTGCTCCAGCGTCACCAGGAACGGCAGGTCGGTGTATTTGCGGACGTAGTCGGTGAAGTAAGGGACCTGGCGGTCGCGGAAGAACTCGGTCAGCGTCACGTGGCCCATCGCCATGGCCAGCGCGCCGTCCGTACCCGGGTGCGGCGCCAGCCAGTCGTCGGCGAACTTGACGTTGTCGGCGTAGTCGGGGCTGACCGCGACGACCTTGGTGCCCTGGTAGCGGGCCTCGGTCATGAAGTGGGCGTCCGGCGTGCGGGTGACCGGGATGTTGGAGCCCCACATGATCAGATAGCGGGAGTTCCACCAGTCGGCGGCCTCGGGCACGTCCGTCTGGTCGCCCCACACCTGCGGGGAGGCGATCGGCAGGTCGGCGTACCAGTCGTAGAACGACAGCAGCGTGCCGCCGATCATCGACAGGAACCGGGTCCCGGCCGCGAACGACGCCATCGACATGGCCGGGATCGGCGAGAACCCCACCACCCGGTCCGGGCCGTACTGCTTGATCGTGTGCACGTGCGCGGCGGCCATCAGCTCCAGGACCTCGTCCCAATCGGAGCGGACGAAGCCGCCCTTGCCGCGAGCCCGCTTGTACACCCGCGCCCGCTCCGGGTCACCGGTCAGCTCCGCCCACGCCAGCACGGGATCGCCCAACCTGGCCTTGGCCTCGCGCCACATCTCCAGCAGCACGCCCCGCACGTACGGGTAGCGCACCCGCGACGGCGAATAGGTGTACCAGGAGAACGACGCGCCACGGGGGCAGCCGCGCGGCTCGTACTCCGGCGACTCCGGCCCCACCGACGGGTAGTCGGTCGCCTGGTGCTCCCACGTGATCAGCCCGTCCTTGACGAACACCTGCCACGAGCACGAGCCCGTGCAGTTCACCCCGTGCGTTGAGCGCACCACCTTGTCGTGCGCCCACCGATCCCGGTAGAAACGATCCCAGCCACTCGGATCGATCTGGTGCAGGGTGCGACCGTCGGCCGACACCTCGGACGTGGTGAAGAACGTACGGGCGGCGAGCAATGGCCCCATGCCGGGGATCGCGTCGATATCAGTCACAACATCTTCCTTGCCACAGCGGTCACAGCGGACATGGCTCCAGGCTCGGGCTTTCCCGCCCGGTCTCGGCAGGGACCAAAGTCCCTTGTCGCGGGCCCGATAGGCCCGCGATCAGTCGGCGGCCAGCCAGAGGTCGGGGCCGAAGACCTCGTAGTGGATGTCGCGAGCCGCCACCCCCGCCTTCAGCAACTGGCCGCGTATGTCACGCATGAACGGCACCGGACCACACAGGTAGGCCACCGCACCGGCAGGAATGTCGACGCCGTCCAGGTCCATCAGGCCCTCGCGGTCGGGGGCGGCCGCGCCGGTCTCGTACCAGAAGATCCGCTCGGCGGCCAGCCGCAGCGTGTCCTCGCGCAGCGCGTGCTCGGCCCGCGAGCGGTCGGCGTGCAGCACCAGGACACGGCGGCGCGAGCCGGTGGCGGCCAGGTGGTCGAGCATCGCCACGATGGGCGTGCAGCCGATGCCCGCAGAGACGAGCACGAGCGGCGCGTTTCCGTCCTCCAGCGTCACGTCGCCGAAGGGCGCCGACAGGGTCAGCTCGTCGCCCGCCCGCACGGTGGTGTGCAGCAGCGTGGACACCTCACCGGCAGGGTCGCCGTCCACACACTTGACCGTGATCCTGCGCAGATCGCCCACGCTGGACAGGGTGTACTGACGCAGTTGGTGCACGCCGTCGGGCATGCGGACCCGGACGCTGACGTACTGGCCCGGGCGGGCTGGCGGCACTGGGCCGTCGTCCGCCGGGCGAAGCAGGAACGACACCGCGTCCGGGGTCTCGTCCCTGCGGGCGACGACCCGCCACTGCCGCCACGTGGCGCCGTTGTGCGCACCGGCCTCGGCGTAGATGCGGGCCTCCATCGCGATCAGCGCGCCGGCCATCAGCCAGTACACCTCGTCCCATGCCGCGGCGACCTCGGGAGTGACGGCCTCTCCCAGCACCTCGGCGATGGCGCCGAACAGGTACTTGTGCACGATCACGTACTGGTCGTCGGTGACGCCGACGGCCGTGTGCTTGTGGGCGATGCGGGCGAGCAGGTGATCGGGCCGCTCGTCGGGGTGCTCCAGGAGCATGGTGGCGAATGACGCGATGGAACCGGCCAGTGCCCTGCGCTGCTCGCCGTTGGCCTGGTTGCCGCGGTTGAACAGGCCGTCCAGCAACTCCGGCCGTTCGGCGAACATCGTCTCGTAGAACCGCGCGGTGATGGCGTCGAGCGAGGCGCCGACGACCGGCAGCGTGGCACGGACGATCGCGGCTGAATCCGCGGACAACATGGAAACCTCCGGGCAGATGGGGGACATGAGGCCCGAGAGACTTGGCGGGCCACGAATCAGACTAAGGACCGGAGCAGGCGCTTCATCTGGGCAAACGTCCGCGCTTGCAGGACCGAAAGTCCCGAATCGGGAAGCTCGATTGAGGACTTTCGTCCCTATGGCACGCGGTGGCGACGAGATAGCGTCGAAGACATGACTCGCGTGTTTCTCCTCGACGATCACCGAGGTGGTCCGGCGAGGCGTGGCCGCCCTCCTGGAGTCCGAGGACGACATCGAGGTGATCGGTGAGGCCGGAACCGCGGAGTCGGCCATCGCCCGCATCCCGGCGCTGCGCCCGGACGTCGCGGTGCTCGACGTACGACTGCCGGACGGCACCGGCGCCTCCGGGCAGTCCCTGCTCGACCCGAAGACCACCGCCGCCATGCTGCAGCGGCTGCGCGACCAGGCGGCCGCCGCGCTGGCCGCCCGTCTGCGGGCTGATCAGCGAGATTGATGGGACTTTCGTCCCTAATGCCCGCTAACGCCACAGTGAGATGCTGAGAGGTATGCAACTCGATTCGTCCGGACTCCAGGTGCTCTCCCGAGAGGAGTGTCTACACCTGCTCGCGTCCACGCCGATCGGGCGGATCGTCTTCACCGATCGCGCCCTGCCCGCCGTGCAACCGGTCAACTTCTGCCTCGACGGCGGGCGAGAGCATCGTCATCCGCACCTCCATCGGGTCGAAGCTGGCCGCCGCCACCCGGCGCGCGATAGTGGCGTTCGAGGCCGACGAGTTCGACCCCGGGATGCGCACGGGCTGGTCGGTCACGGCGGTCGGGCATGCGCGCGCCGTCACCGATCCCGCTGAAATCGTCCGGCTCACCGAGCTTCCCCTGTCCCCGTGGGCACCGGGAAGCCGGGATCACTACATCGTGGTCGACGCCGAGCAGATGTCCGGCCGCCGGATCACAGAGACCCGCTCCGCCTGACCGTTCGAGCGCCGCTTCGTACTCGGGCGAGATCTTCATAGGGTCGGCCGGCGCGTCGCTCGAGGGCGGAGTCCTTCTTCGGCGACTGACGGCGACGAGCTGCAAGCTCGGTCGGTCACGGCCAAGAAGCTGACTCGACAACGTCGAACAGCGGGCGGCGGACCGCGCCTTTCTCGTCGAACGTGACGCCGAGCCGCATGATCATCTGCGGGTACTCGCCGGAGCAGAGCTCCTGGCGCAGGAACTCCCGCAGATGGTGCATTTCCAGGGCCTGGGTGTGGAAGGCGGCGCTCACTCCGTAGGCGCCGGCGTGCAGTAGGACCCGCTGCAGGGCCTGTCCGGCGGCGATCCATGCCTGGCGGCTGTCGCCGGGGGTGGTGAGCAGGGCCACGACTCCGGTGGAGGTCGACGCCTGCTGGTCCGCCGTCGTGCCCCAGTGGTGCCGCCAGGCGTAGTCCCGCTGCGCGAATCGCGGTTCCGTTTGAGCGGGTTCGGCGGGGTAGGCGTCGGCAGGCACGCCGTCGGTGCGGGCGCTGCCGAGTGGGCGAGCCCAGCGGATGACCTCAAGACTGAGAAGCCGGTCCTGCGACTGCACGTTCTGGGCGGCCTCGGTCAGCGCGGCGACGACCCGTACGGCCTCCGGCGCGCGCACCGGCGTCATCCGGGCTCCTTCGGCGGCCGCCTGCTGGACCAGCGTCTCCACCAGCCGATCTGGGACCGGCAGATCGGTGAAGCCCGCCCGGTGGGTCCGGCGATGCTCGATCTCGGCGTTCAGCATCCGCGTGTGCTCATCAGGAGTGCTGCCCTCGCCCAGCCGCACCGTAGCCAGCAGCACAGGCCGATCCGGGTCAGGCAGCACCCGCACCACGGGCTCGTACCCGTGGCAGCGCAGCGCCGTGGTGAGGTTGAACAACGCGGCCCCACAACTGATCAGCTGCTGCCGGCCATCGGGGTCACTGAAACGCAGCTTCCTGTCCGCGTCCGCGCGCACGCTGATCTCCTCGCCGCAGACGGCGAACATCCACGGCTGGGTGTTGTGCACCGACGGCGCCCAGGTGGCGGCCTCCAGCGCCGTATGGATGGCGAGGTCCTGTGTCGTACGGGTGCTCATGGCGATCCACCTCCTACTGGATCCAGCACATCACCGTCCATCAGCCGGGGTCAGGGACGAAAGTCCCACGTCCGGCGGACCAACGGGCACGTCAGACGGTCCGGTGAGGCGACGGCGGAAGACCCAGTAGGTCCAGGCCTGGTAGGCCAACACCACAGGGGTGAAGATGGCAGCCACCCAGGTCATCACCGTCAGCGTGTACGGCGTGGAGGCGGCGTTGACCACGGTGAGACTGTTGGCCGGGTCGAGGGCCGGCAGCACGTTCGGCCACAACCCGCAGAACAGCGCGGCCACGACCGCGACCACGGCGAGCGCGCTGGCGGTGAAAGCCCACCCGTCGCGGCCACGCAACGTCGCGGCCAGGGCGCCGATCAGGCCGAGTGCGACCAGTGCGACAGCGGTCCACCAGACCGGCCTGCCGCCACCACCTGCGCCCAGCAGGAACGCCATCACCACCAGGATCGTCACCGGGGCCAGGCTCTTGGCCGTGCGCGAGGCGCCCAGGCGCAGCTCGCCTGTGGTGCGCAGGGCCAGGAAGATCGCGCCGTGCAGGGTGAACAGCAGTAGCGTGGCCAGCCCGCCGAGCAGCGCGAACGGGTTGAGCAGGGTGAGAAGGGTGCCGGTGTATTCGTGGTCAGCGTCCAGCGGCACACCGCGCACCATGTTGGCGAAGGCGACGCCCCACAGGAAGGCCGGGCCGAGCGAGCCCCAGAAGAAGGCCCGGTCCCAGCCGCGCGTGCTGTCGGATTTGCTGCGATACTCCAGCGCCACCCCGCGCGCGATCAAGGCCAGCAGGATGAGGAACAGCGGTAGGTAGAAGCCGCTGAACAGGGTGGCGTACCACTCGGGGAACGCGGCGAACGTCGCGCCGCCGGCCACCAGCAGCCACACCTCGTTGCCGTCCCACACCGGTCCGATCGTCTTGACGATGGTGCGCCGCTCGACCTCGCTTCGACCGAGGATCGGTAGCAGGATGCCGACGCCGAAGTCAAAGCCTTCCAGGACGAAGTAGCCGGTCCACAGCACGGCGATCAGTACGAACCAGACAGTGGTCAGTTCCATGACAGGATTCCCTCAGTAGCTCAGGGCGGGGACGGCGGCTTCCGGGGAAGGCTCCTCGTGTGGCCCGACGCGGATGAACTTGATTAGCAGCCGCACCTCGATGATGGCCAGCACCGCATAGACGAGGGTGAAGCCGGCCAAGGTGATGGCCACCGAGACGACGTCCGCGCCGGGCGAGACGGCCGCGGCGGTCCGCATCATGCCGAAGACGGTCCACGGCTGGCGGCCCATCTCCGTGAAGATCCAGCCCATGGTGTTGGCCAGGAACGGCATGGCGATCCCGGCGATGGCCAGCCGATAGGCCCAGCGACTCGCCGGCAGCCGGCCGCGCCGGGTGAGCCAGAGCCCGGCGGCGGCGAGCAGCGCCGCCAGCAGGCCGAAGCCGATCATCAGCCGGAACGACCAGTACGCCAGGCCGACGACCGGCCGGTAATCGCCCGGGCCGTAGAGCGTCTGGTAGCGGGCCTGGATGTCGTTGATGCCCTCGACCTCGCCGTCCAGGGTGTTAGTGGACAGCAGGCTCAGCCCGTACGGAATCTGCAGGTTGATGTGGTTGCGGCCGTTCTCGACATCGCCGACGGCGAACAGCGAGAACCCGGCCGCGCTCTCGTCCTCCCACAGGGCCTCTGCGGCGGCCATCTTCATCGGCTGCTGCTCGGTCATGATCTGGGCCTGCCAGTGGCCGGAGATCGACACCCCGATCGCCGCCACCGCGCTGACCACCAGAGCCAGCCGCGCCGACGTGCGGAACAGCGGGACGTCCCGCTTGCGCAGCAGGAACCACGCGCTGATGCCCAGCACGAACGCCCCGGCGGTCAGGAAGGCGCCGAAGATGACGTGCGGGAAGGTGACCAAGGTGGTGGAGTTGGTGAGCACGGCCCAGATGTCGGTCAGCTCGGCGCGGCCGTTGTTGATCCGGTAGCCGACGGGGTGCTGCATCCAGGAGTTTGCCGCAAGGATGAAATAGGCGGAAATATTGGTCCCGATGGCGGCGAGCCAGATCGTGGCCAGGTGCAGCCGGGGCGACAGGTTGTCCCACCCGAAGATCCACAACCCGAGGAACGTGGACTCCAGGAAGAACGCCATCAGCCCTTCCATGGCCAACGGCGCCCCGAACACGTCCCCGACGAAGCGCGAGTAGTCGCTCCAGTTCATCCCGAACTGGAACTCCTGCACGATCCCCGTCACCACGCCCATCGCGAAGTTGATCAGGAACAGCCGCCCCCAGAACCGGGTCAGCCGCAGGTACTCAGACTTCTTCGTCCGATACCAGGCGGTCTGCAAGCCGGCCACAATGATCGACAAGCCGATCGTGAGCGGCACGAACAAGAAGTGATAGACGGTCGTGATACCGAACTGCCAGCGCGAGAGATCGAGCACATCCATGCGGCCAGATTGGAGGACGGTCGTTGCGCCGCGTAGGGCCGAGCGACTCTGCCCGGAGGGACCTTGGTCCCACGCCCCGCCGGGACACGCCCGTTCGTGAACACACAGCTCAAGATCAGTCCCAGATCAGCGGCAGCTCGAGCCGGTCGTCCCGTTCCCACACGAGGCCCTCGCGGACGCCGACGACACCGCCGAGTCCCTTGGCCACGTGCACGGCCGCCGTCGCCTCGGTGCGGGTCGAGGTGTAGCCGGACAGCGTCACGATGCCGTCCTGCACCTGCACGACGATCCCGGTGCGGTCGTTCCACCGGGCCTGCTCGGGGATGGCCTCCTCGACCCAGCGCCTGAGCTCCGCGTCGTCGCGCACATACGCCTTGAGCAGGTCTCGCCTGCTCACGACGCCGATCAGCCGCCCCTCCCCGTCCACCACGACCAGGCGCTTGACGCCGTGCTCGTCCATGAGCTGGGCGGCCGTCACGGTGGAGGTGTCCGGCCCGACCGTCACCGCCGGCGCCGACATCAGCTCGGCCGCCGTGGCGGCGCCGGCCTTCTCCTGACCGTCCTCACCGCGCCCGGCCAGCCTGCGGCGCAACCGGGCACGCAGCCGGGGCCGGTAGTCCTCCCCGTAGTACTGCTCCCGGAACTCCTCCTTACGCAGCAGATCCGCCTCCGACACCACGCCGGCGACCCGCCCGTCCTCTTCCAGCACGGGCACGGCACTAACCCCCCGCCGCACGAGCAACTCGGCGACGTCCTTGAACGGCGTGTCCGGTCTCACCGAGGCCACGTGCGTGGTCATCACGTCTCTCACGCTGATCCGCACCATCGGATCCTCTTCTCTGCCCGGCCATGGCACCATCGCGCCGAAGCCGGCCTACAGGGCCGGAAGTCCCTCGTGCCAGAGCTTTGGTCAGGGTGCTTTTCCCGCGACAGGACTTCGACATGGGTGACGGACGACCATGCGGAGCGGGACTTTCGGCCCTGATTCCCGGCCCACCCCGTCGGCGAAGGTGGGCACAGGACCAAAGGAGAGTGGAGAGCATGCGCGCTGCTGTCGTGACCGGTTTCGACAAGCCCGTCGAGATCCAGGAGCTACCCGTCCCCGAGCCAGAGCCGTACCAGGTGCTGGTTCGTATCGAGGCGAGCGGCCTGTGCCACACCGACATCCACGCCGCTCACGGGGACTGGCCGGTCAAGCCGTCCGTGCCTTTCACGCCGGGGCACGAGGGCGTCGGGATCATCGAGAAGATCGGCTCCGCGGTGACCGGCCGCAAGGTGGGCCAGCGGGTGGCCATCCCGTGGCTGGGCTCTGCCTGCGGCACCTGCGAATACTGCGTCAGCGGCCGCGAGACCCTGTGCGAGTCCCAGCAGAACACCGGCTACGCCCTCGACGGCGGCCACGCCGAGTACGCCGTGGCCCACGCCGGATACGTGGTCCCGGTCCCCCAGGGCGTCTCTCCCGTCGAAGCCGCCCCGCTGACCTGCGCGGGCGTGACCACGTACAAGGCCGTCAAGGTCTCCGGGCTGCGCCCGGCCGAGCGAGCGGCGATCTTCGGCATCGGCGGGCTGGGCCACCTGGCCCAGCAGTACGCGCAGATCTTCGGCGCGCAGACCATCGCTGTCGACGTCACGGAGGAGAAGCTGAGGCTGGCCCGGGATCTGGGTGCCACGCACACGATCAACGCCGCCGTCGGCGACCCGGTTGAGGAGATCAAGGCGCTGGGCGGGGTGGACGTGGCCATCGTGCTGGCCGCCAGCCCCCGTGTGCTGGAGCAGGCCCACGCCTCGCTGCGGCGCGGCGGCCGCCTGGTGCTGGTCTCGCTGCCCAAGGACAACGCGATGAGCCTGCCCGTCTTCCAGACCGTGCTCGGCGGCATCACCGTGATCGGCTCCATCGTCGGCACCCGCGCCGACCTGGCCGAGGTCTTCCGGCTGCACGCGCAGGGCCGCACCAAGGTCGTCTACGAGACTCGCAAGATCGAGGACATCAACCAGTCCTTCGACGACGTCCTCGCCGGCACGGTGCCCGCCCGCCTCGTCTTCGAGCTGTGACCACCTCCGGAAGGACCGCACCATGTGCAACTACTGCGGCTGCAGGGAGTTCCCGCTGATCGGCCGTCTGTCCCAGGAGCACTGGGACATCGAGGAGTGCGCGGGAGCGCTGCGCCGGGCCATCCGCGACGGCCGGCACGGCGACGCCGGAACCCTCCTGGATGGGTTGCTCGCCCGCCTCGTCCCGCACACGGCCACTGAGGAGAGCGGGCTGTTCGCCGAGCTGCGCGCCGAAGAGGCGCTCGCGGACGAGGTGGAGCGGCTCTGCGCCGAGCACTCCGACATCCACGGGGTGCTCGGGGCCATCGACCGGGCGGCGCCCGACTGGCCCGCCGTTCTCAAGGCCTTGGACCGGCTGCATCAGCACATCGATCACGAGGAACACGGGCTATTCCCCGCGGCCGTCATCATGCTGCCGCTCGCGGCCTGAGACCGCATCACGCCCGAGCAATCCCCTGCCGGGCTTCCTTAAGGGCCGAACGGCCCTGGAAGACAGGTCCAAAGTCCCTCCGGGGAGGTGACCTGTGGCCGTGACGTCGGGCCCGGCTTCGGATCTACCGTTTCGGTCATGTCCGATGTGCGTCACCTGATCTCCCGCCTGCCTGGCAGGTGGTCGGTGGCGTTCATGACGGGCCTGCACTCTGACGGGCGGCGAGTCACCTTTGTGAAAGCCCATCCCCGGACCCGCCGCCCGTTCACCCCGCAGGCACAGGTCGCCGGCTTCGCGACCCCCATGACCGGCTTTCACGTCCGACGTGTCTTCGACGAGCGCTGTCCCGCGGCCTGATCCGCTCACAGCGGCCTTTGTCACCGACGACCCGGACGGACCTCACCCTCATGCTCGAAGACCTGCGCGCGGCCACGCGCCGCGACCCCGCCCTGTACGGCCACCGCAAGTTGGAAGCCATCCTCTACCCGGGCGTATGGGCGGTATGGAGTCACCACTTGACCCACCGGCTGCACCGCCGCCGCGTGCCGTTCCTCCCTCGCCTGATCTCACAGCTCGCCCGCGCCCTCACCGGCATCGAGATCCACCCGGGCGCCCGCATCGGGCGGCGGCTGTTCATCGACCATGGGGCGGGCGTCGTCATCGGCGAGAGCGCTGTCGTAGGCGACGACGTCACGCTCTACCACCACGTCACTCTCAGCGGCCGCGGCTTCCACTCCGACGCCAAGGGAACGCCCCGCCACCCGGTGCTCGGCGACCGGGTCACCGTCGGCGTCGGCGCCTCGATCCTCGGCCGCGTCCACGTCGGCGACGACGCCTCGATCGGCGCCCACGCCCTCGTGCTCGCCGACGTGCCCGCGGGCGCCCGCGTACCCGTCACCCCAAGCACCATCAGGAGAGAACCGGTGCCCTCCATCCACCCCAACGTCCTGTCCCTCATCGGCGCGACCCCGCTCGTGAGCCTGTCACGCTTCGGCGCGGCACTGCCCGCCCGCCTGGCCGCCAAACTGGAGTCCGCCAACCCGGGCGGCAGCGTCAAGGACCGCATAGCCCACGCCATGATCGAGGCCGCCGAGGACGCCGGCCTGCTGCGTCCCGGCGCCCGCATCATCGAGCCCACCAGCGGCAACACCGGCATCGGCCTGGCCATGGTGGCGGCCGCGAAAGGGTACCGGCTCACGCTCACCATGCCGGAGAGCATGAGCGCCGAACGGCGGGCGCTGCTGGCCGCGTACGGCGCCGAGCTCGTCCTGACGCCCGCCGCACTCGGCATGAAGGGCGCGATCACGGAGGCGGAGCGGCTGGCCGCGGAGCAAGGCTGGTTCATGCCCCAGCAGTTCGCCAACCCCGCCAACCCCGACATCCACCTGCGCACCACCGCCCAGGAGATCTGGGACGACACCGCCGGCGAGATCGACCTGCTCGTCTGCGGCGTCGGCACCGGCGGCACCGTCACCGGCGTGGGCCGCTTCCTGCGGGACAAGAAGCCGCACGTACGCGTGATCGCCGTCGAGCCCGCCGAGTCAGCGGTGCTGTCGGGCGAGGCCCCGGGCCGCACGGGATTCAGGGCATCGGCGCCGGCTTCGTCCCGGAGGTCCTGGACACCGGGGTCTACGACGAGGTGATGCGGGTGACCGTGGACCAGGCCCGGGACGCGGCGCGGCGGCTGGCCCGCACGGAAGGCATTCTCGCGGGCGTCTCCGCAGGCGCGGCCGTGCACGCCGCGTCCACGGTCGCCGCTCGCCCGGAGAACGACGGCCGGCTCCTCGTGGTGCTCCTTCCCGACACCGGCGAACGCTACCTCAGCACCCCGCTCTTCACGCAATGAAAACGACAGGAGGAATCCCTTTCATGACCATCCACGCAGACGCGAGCACCCAAGCTGCCGTGCTGGGACGAATCCGCGCCCACCACGACCAGCTCGGCCGGACGATGTCCGACCACGCCGTGACCATCGCCCGCTCGATCGACCGGCTGACGTCCCCGGCGGCCCGGCAAGCGGTGCTGACGGTGTTCTGCACCGACGAGGTGCTTCCGCATGCCGCCGTCGAGGAGCAGACCCTGTACGCCGCCGCGGCCGACCTCCCCGCCACCGAGCTTCTGGTTCGCGCGATGCGGGACGAGCACGCCACCTTGCGCGCACTGACCACCGAGCTGGCCGTGGCAACCACCCCAGGCGAGATCGTGAGCGTGTCGTCCGCGCTCAACGCCCTGTTCCAGGCGCATCTGAAGAAGGAGAACGACGTCCTGCTGCCGGCCCTCGCCGACCAAGGCGTCGATCTGGCGGCCCTGCTCGGCGACGCACACGAGATCCTCGGCGACCCGGGCGCCACCCCTTGCTGCGGATGTGCCGCCGGAGGCCCAGGGGCCGAGGCCACCAGGCACGCGAGCCCGGTGGCCGAACTCGATGTTCGTCGCCTGGCACCGGCCCGGCGCCACGAGCAGATCTTCGCCGCCTTCCGGGAGCTGGCTGCGGGAACGGCGTTCGTCCTGGTCAACGACCACGATCCCAAGCCCCTCTACTACCAGTTCGCCGCCGAGTACCCCGGCGGCTTCACCTGGGACTACGTCGAGTCGGGCCCAGCGGTCTGGAAGGTCCGCATCGGCCGCCCCTGACCAGCTGTCGTTACGCGGCCAAGCACCCTGTCCGCGGGCCGGGCCAGTGGAGCGATCCCGAGACGGAGCGCCATGTCACCTGCGGCCGCGTGTTGCTGGCGCTCGCTATGCGAACCTGTGGTTGCCCGTAGAACTGTGGTTTCTCTGAGCCAACCGGTTGCGACTGAACGTAATCAGACGGTAATGTTCAGTCACAGCCGGGTGCCTGACTGGCGCCCGGTCCCCGCCCCCATCGGTGTCCGCACCAACGGGACAGCGTCCGGCGGGGCGGTGGCCCAAGAGCCGCACTCCATCCAGGAATGCAGAGTCAGGCCCCGAAACGCGGCTCTCAGCCACGGTCCGCCCGGCTCACCGGACGGACGCGGCACCGGCTTCCACCGGATCGCGTCCCGGCCTCGGCCGGGACGCGACGAGGCTACGCTGATGTCCATTTTACTCATGTAAACACAGGGAGCCGAAGACGCTCGCGAGTCTGCGTCACACTGACGGAACTCGGGCAACCGAAAAGGCGGCGACACCCCGCGCTGGCTCACCGTCCCCGTAGCGAACGGATGGACGGTGAGCCGATCTTCATGCCGTGCATCGAGTGGAAGCACCTGGCCGAGGACATCGAAGCTGCCTCAGGACCTGTTGACACTGTTGGTTCAGGTCGCGGGCAAGGCAGTGGCCAGCAGGACGACGCCGAGCGATCCCGCCAATGCCGTCACCGCCATCGCGCGGGCCAGCCGGGAACGGCCCGCGCCGGTGGCCCAGCCGTGCGCTCCGGCCGCGGCCATGACCGCGCAGAAGAGCGCCAGCTTGGCGGCCAGGATCCGGCCGTAGCCGGGCTCGGCGAGCGAGGTCCAGGTGACGCCCTTGTGCCAGGCGATGGCCACACCAGTGGCGAGCTGCACCGGTAGGAACGCCGCGACGGTGAGCAGGCCGAAGCGGCGGCCCACGGCGGTCAGCACCTGACCTCGCCGCTGCTCGTCCAGCAGGCGCCGGGCCAGAGGCAGCACCACCAGCGACACGGTGAGCTGCCCGCCGACCCACAGCGCCGCCCCGAGCACGTGCAGGAAGCGCGCCACCGACCACCACGTCATGGCGCGCTCACCTTGAACAGGCCGTGTGCGCCTGCCTCGGCCTGGCGCATCGTGTGGTCCACCACCGGGTACGTGCCCGCCTCCGGGAAGACCAACTCGGCGAAACCGCCCTGGGCCGGAGCCAGGTCGAGCACCTGCGCCCCGCCGGGGTCGTCGGTCCGCAGCATGTACGCGCCCTCCTTGTAGACCGTGTCGAACGGCGCACCCACCACGTGCAGCGCGGTGCCCGAACTCGGGCCGGCGGCCACGGCCCAGATGCGCACGCGCTCTCCGGCCTTGGCCTGCAGCGGAGCGTGGTCGTACCCGGCGGCGGTGCCGTTGAACATCCAGCCGTCCGGTCCGCCCTGCCGCATCTTGGCGACCTGGGCATCGGTGCCGGGCTCGCCCAGGTACAGCTCGCCCTGCACCAGGACGTACTCGCGGTCGACCTTCGGCAGGCCGGGCGGGTCGATGATGACGGCGCCGAACATGCCGTTGGCGATGTGCTGGGTCATCGGCATGGTCGAGCAGTGATAGAGCCACGCTCCGGCGAAGTCCGCGCGGAACCGGTACGTCAGCCGCTCCCCCGGCTGGATCGTGCGCATCGGGCCGTCCGGCGCGGTCGCCCCGGCGTGGAAGTCGATGCCGTGCCCCATGGTGCCGCCGTTGACGAACGTCACGACGAACACGTCGCCGACCTTGCCACGTAGCACCGGCCCCGGCATGGTCCCGTTGAAGGTCCACACGCGTTGCCGCACCCCGGGCGCCACCTCCTGGATGACGGTGTCGTCGGCGCGGATCTCGACGTGGTGTTCGGTGCTGCCGGGGGCGGGCTTCACGGTCGCGTCGTACGGTTTCCAGCCCGGTGACATGGGAGCGGCCAGGTCCAGACGGGTGGGTCCGGCGGTGGCCGTGCCATGACCGGTGTGACCGGTGCTCGACGAGGGTTGCGAAGCCGCGGCCGTGCTTGTCGGGACGATGCGCAGGGTCATGCCCGCCGCGCGGTGCCCGGCCACCGTGCACCAGCCGTCCACCGGCTCGCCCAGCGGCGCCGCCTTCAGCGTGGCGCTCTGGCCGGAAGCGAGCATCGGGGTACGTTCGCCGGTCGCCAGGCGCAGGTCGTGCCGCTGGGCGTCGGCGTTGGTGACGCGCAGCGTCAGGACCGTGCCCACGGGCGCCTCGATCACGGCAGGGCGGATGCTCATCCCGGACAGCGTCACCTCGATCGTCCGGGAACCGGTCGCGGCCACCATGGAGGGACCCGGCACGCTGGTCGTGGCGACGACGACCGCGGCAGCGGTCAGCAGGCAGCCGACGACCACCCCGGCGAGGGCCGGCAGCGACTGCCGCCACGTCCTGCCGCCCTTCACTCCCGTGGCCTCCTCGGCGGCGACCGCAGGCCCGGTGCTGGTCAGGCGGGCTCGGCTGAGAGCCGTCACTGCCAAGGCCACGAAGGCCATGGCCGAGCCCAGCACCAGCGCCCAGCCCAGCAACGTCACAGGTTGCGGCACCGGCAGAGCCAGCAGCGGCACGCCCAAGTTGAGCGCCGCCAGCCGCACCGGCCAGCCACGTTCCAGCAGCGCCGCGTTCTCCTTGAACCGGGCCGGGCCGCCGCCCAGCACCGCGGGCAGCAGGTGCAGCAGCGAGCCGAGTAGCACTTGACCGACGAATCCGACGAGCACCAGGGGCAGCAGCGGCTCCAGCGCCGCGGCGACCTCGGCGGCGGGGCGCGTGGCGATGACCACCACGTTGGCGGCCACCGTCACCTCGAACCAGACGATGGCAGCCCCCAGCATCCAGGAGGCCCCGGTGTGCGGGCGCCTGCGCCGCAAGGCGTCGGCCAGCGGCGCGAGCGCCGCCAGCCCTCCCGCCGCATACGCCACCAGCCCTGCCAGGGCCACCCACCGCCAGTCCACCAGCAACCCGCCGACGGCCACCGCCAGCCCGGCCACGGCCAGCCGCAGCCCCACACGCGACGCCCGCCGGGTCCCATCCGACATGCGCGTGCGCAGGACCGTGGGCCACAGCGTGAACAGCGTGCCGAGCACGGTCAGGCCGACCCAGCCGAACAGGTTCACCTCGGCGTGCGCGGCATGCAACCGCTCGTGCACCGCCCCGTGCCCGACGTGCGCTGCGAGCAGCCCGCCCAGGACGCCGCCGGCGGAGAGCGCTCCGGCGGCGCACACGTACCAGCCGATGACGTGCCCGAACCGGCCGGGCAGCGCCTGCCGCACCAGCCTTATGAGCACGGCGGCGTGCCACAAGACCACTCCCACCACCAGCGCCGCCCCGACGGCGGCCACCTGCCACGGTCCCGCAGACACCCCGGCCAGCACCGCCACCGTCGCCACGTTGAGCAGGCCGAGCCGGGTCAGGCTGCCGCGCTGCGGCGGGGTGCGGACGCGTAGCAGCGCCACGGTGAAGTGCTCGCTCCAGATGAGGATGGCGGTGCTGACCGCGCCCAGCAGGAACACGTGGATCAGCAGCCAGCGCGGCGCCGGCAGCACGTCGCCCGCCAGCGCCGCCACGACGGTCAGGGCGAGCCAGCCGACGACGATCGCGTTCGCTCGCAGGTGCCACGAGGCGCGGGGACGCTGCGGCGTCGGCGCATCGAGCGGCGGCTTGCCCCTTTCTATACGGATATCGACCGGACCCACTCCGGACACCTCCCTATCGTGACCGGAACGCGCGATCGCGCACCCGGCGAACATCAGCAGAGCGAGTGCCGCGAGCACGCCACCCAAGGTGCGCACGGCTTCGGCGGCGGCCAGATCCCCGGCCACGCGCACCGCCACCGCCGCGTGCAGCGCCACCAGCGGCATGTAAAGGACGGGCCGGTACGGCAGCCGCACGCGCAACAGCGCAGGCAGGATCACCGGAGCATGCCCGAACACCATCGACATGACGAAGCCGAGGAAGAGCGCGTGAAGCGCGGCGTCGTACAGGAACCGGCCCGTCGCCAAGCCGGTGGCTGCCCACAGCACCCCGGCCACCGCCAGCCAGCAGTACCCGGCCAGCAGGCAGACGGCCGCGTACCGGGAGAGGCCGGCACCGCGCACGGTCCGCCGCGCCACGTCGTAAAAGCCGAGCCACCCGGCGACCACGACCATCCCGGCCCCGGCCGTACGCGCGCCCGCGACCGGGGCGAAGAGCGACACCATGGCCCCCGCGCCCACCAGCGCGGCAGCGGCCAGCAGGCCGGCCCAGGCGATGGGCCGCAGGAACACGACGTGCGCCAGCTCCAGCCGCTCGGCTGCGATCGTCAGCACCAAGAACACGGCGAACCAGACCACCAGCTCCGGCACCGGCCGCCCAGTGAGCCACAACCCGCCGGCCACTGGCCACGCCACCGCCCCGCCGAGCTGGAGGTACGGCTCACGCGACTGTCGCCGACCGAGCAGGGCCAGGTAGACGGCCACCAGCCAGCCGCCACCGGCGGTCAGTGCCACGCGGCCCATCTGCTCGGCACCGACGGCAAGAGCCACCGCACCCGTTGCGGCGAACGCCGGTGCCGCGTAGCCCCAGGGGCGGCGCAGCGCCACCGCGCGCTCGAGCGCGATCAATGTGCCGAGGAAGCCAAGCGCCATCAGCGGCCCGTGCTGCTCGATGAACGACCCTGGTGCCGGAATCTCGTCAACCAGCATCGCGAGGCCGCCGACGATTCCGGCGACCAGTGCGACCGCCGCGCCCCCCAACAGAGGCAATCGCGTCCAGGCCACTCGCCGGGTGGCCCGTCCCGGCTGACCGGAGTGTCCAAGTTGCGCTGCCTGTGGCGGCGCGCTGGGAGTCTGCGGTGTCGCCACGGTCTGTTACGCCCTCCGTTGCGCGAATGAGGTCAGTGGTCCGGCCGCACCGGGGCATACCTTGGTGCGGCCGGACCACCGGCGAACGAGCAGGTCAGCGGGCGCCGACCTGCTGGGTCTTGCGATGGACGGCCACCGGGCGGATCACGGTCACCGTCAGGGCCAGGGTGAGCGCGGCGGTGACGGCCAGCAGAGCCAGGCCGAGGCCGTAGGAGCCGAGCTGCCCGTAGAGGAAGCCCATCACCAGCGGGGGTACGAAGCCGCCGAGGCCGCCTGCGGCGCCAACCAGGCCGGTCACGGTGCCGACCTTGTCGGAAGGTGCGACTTGGGCGACGAGGGCGAAGGTGGCGCCGCTGCCCGCGCCGAGCGCGGCGGCCATGGTCAGGAAGGCGATCGTGCCGATCGGCATCAGGCCGGGCGTGAGCGCCTGCACTCCGGCCATGACGGCGATGAGGACGAATACGCCGGTCAGCACGGGGACGGGGCCGACGCGGTCGGACAGCCAGCCACCGAGTGGCCGGGCCAGGACTGCCAGCACCACGAACCCGGCCATGCGGTTGGCGGCGTCGGCCTGCTCGAGCCCGTAGCCGGTCTGCAGGTAGGCGGGCAGGTAGACGGAGAAGGCGACATAGCCGCCGAACGCGACCGCGTACAGCACGCACGCCTGCCACGTGATCGACAATTTCAACGTGGCCGCCATGCGCTCCATCAGGGGTTGGGTCGCAACGCTGCGGCCGGGGGCGTCCCGCAGCACCAGCCACGCGACCACCGCGTACACGGCCAGGACGACGGCGGTGATGACGAACGGGGTGGCCGCGCCGCCGGTCCGTACCAGGGGGACGGTGGTCAGCGCACTGATCGCGGTGCCGCCCATCCCGGTGCCGAAGACCCCGACCGCGAGGCCGCGCCGGTGCGGCGGGAACCAGGCGTTGACGAACGGCACGCCAACGGCGAAGACGGTCCCGCCGATGCCGAGGAAGAACCCGCCGATCAGCAGCGCGGCCAGCGAGGTCTGCCCGGCCACGCCGATGAACAGCACGGGCACGATGGTGGCGGCGGAGATGATCGGGAACATCACCCGTCCACCGAACCGGTCGGTCAAGGCGCCGACCGGGATGCGGCCGAGCGAGCCGACGATCACGGGTACGGCGACCAGCAGCGCCTGCTGCCCGGCCGACAACCCGAGCAGCTCTTTGAAACGCGGCCCCAACGGGCTGAGCAGCGCCCACGCCCAGAAGTTCACCGCGAAGCCCAGGGTCGCCAGGCCGAGCATCAGCGCGGGTGTGCGCCCATGGATGGTGGCCGGTGCGTTCGTCATGTCTTCCTCACGTGATCGTGGATTCATGGATGGCCGCGGCTGCGTGCCGCGAAAGTGTCTCGTCTCATCCCGGCTCACAGCTCCTGTGGCGGCCTATGGACCAAGGTCCCGACCTTCGGGGACTTAGGGCGCGTAGCGGTGCCGGGCGAGGTCGCTCTAGGCAGGGGGGCTGATGCGGAACGCGCACGTCTCCCGCGCCGGCTGGACGACCTACGATCGCCCGGTCATACCCGCGCTCCCAGCAGGATGTGGGCCACCACGTCGGCGGCCGAGTGGTCATCCGGCAGGCCGTCGAGGAAGGCCGCGTCCTGGCCGAGCGTGAGCAGCGGCGGCTCGTCGTACCCGTCGGAGCGGTGCTGGCCGAGTCTGATCGCAGCGAGCAGGCCGTTGCACAGGCAGCGGCGGTCTTCCGCCTCCTCCGCCGGGCGGCCCTTGCGTACATAGGTATCCACCGGCTCGGCCGGGCAGCGGTAGCCGACCGAGCCGTCCTCCTTTTGGTACGGCGTGCGCAGGTAACCCAGATCGCACAGCCGCGGGCGCGCCTCGTACACCTCCTGCTCCGACAGGGTCCCCGCCACGGTGGCGACCTTGAACGGGAATCCGGTGGGCGAGGCTCGCGGGTCGTTGCGTATCTGGAGGGCGCCGCTCGCTGCCTGCTCGCGCAGGCGTCTGCGCAGGCCGGGTTCGAGCCCGGACTCCCGGCACAGCGCGAACGCCGACCCTACCTGGATCCCCTCCGCACCCGCCGCCCACGCCCGCTCGAGTCCGCCGGGCGTGCCGTAGCCGCCCGCCAGCCAGAACGGCAGCCCGAGCGCCGCGACCTTGCCCAGGTCGGCCTCATCGCGCGGCCCGTACACCGGCTCTCCCGCCAGGTCGAGCGTCATCCGGCCACGGGGCGGCGCGCTGTGCCCGCCCGCCGCCGGCGTCTCGATCACGAATCCCTCCGGCCTGGTCAGCGGGGAGCGGGCCAGGTAGGCGGCCAGCACGTGCGACGACACGATCGCCAGCAACCTGGGCCGCGCCAGCGGCGTCAGGCGGTGGCCGAGCAGCCGTACCGGGTCGACCCCTATCGTGTGCCCGTCGCCACCGGTCACCGTCACCGAGATCCGGGCGGGGCGGTGCTCGGCCAGGTCGTCGAGCAGCCGCGGGATCTCCGCCGGGATGCCGGCGCCGACCAGCACATAGTCGGCGCCGGCCAGCATCGCGCCGTACACGGCGGCCGGGGTGGCGAGCTGGATCTTCTCCAAGTAGTTCACCCCGACGGGCCCGTCGTGGCCCTCCTTGGCGAGGAAGACCTCAGCGAAGTTGGCCACCACCACCAATTCGTCACGGGCCCGGTTCGCCCGCAGCCCAAGCCGGGGCACCGGCCGGTACGGCACGTCCCGGCCGGTCCCGCCGGGCACGAAATAGCGGCCGAGCACCCGCTCGGCGATCTCGGGCACAGGAAAGCAGGCCAGCGCGCGGCGCAGGTGGCCGCCCGGGTCGCCGCGCTGCAGCCTTCTGGCCAGCGTGACGTCCAGCGCCGTGCCTGACACCACACCCAGCTGCCCGGTCGCGGCGACCGCCTGGGCCAGCCGCCAGCCCGAGACGCCCACGCCCATCCCGCCCTGGATCAGGGCCGGCCGCACCGGCTCAGCCACGCCGGGCCTCCCGCGTACGCTGGTCGACAACCTCGAACACGGGCCGGCGGGGCACGCGCGGGACCGGCGGGCCGTACCCGAACCTGACGAGCATCTGCACGTGACCCAACGGCCCGGCGTGGTCGCCACGATGCGGCGGCGGCCGCAGATCGAGCGGCTGGCTGAACAGCGAGGCGGCCACACCGTGTGCGGTCGCGGTGAGCAGCACCCGCTGCAGCGCCTGTCCGGCGCGTAGCCAGTCGAGCGGACCGTCACCCATGGTGAACAAGGCCGCGAGCTGCGGATCCGGCTCGAAGTCCGCCTGTTCCGGTAGACGGTCACGGACGGCCTGCGCGCCGCCCAGGGTGAAGTCGCGCATGGGCAGCTCACCGTTTCTGGGGCGAGGACCGAAGGCGTGCTCGGGTACGCCGTCGGAGCGCGCCTCCGAGCCGGTCCAGCGGGCCAGCTCGGCACGGTAGGACTCCTCTGCGGTCAGCGTGCCCTCGGCCACGGCGACCAGGTCGAGGACGCGCCGCGCCGTCCTGCCCTTGACCAGGATCAGTGTGGCGCCCTCCGTGTAGGCCGCGGTGACCAGGTCGAGGAAGACGTTCCTCGGCAGCGGCCGGTCGTCGAAGGGGAAGCGGTTGGTACGCCGGTGCGGGATCATGCCGTACAGCAGCCGCTCGTCCTGGTCGGGCGGGCTACCCGGGGTGGCGCGTACGGTGGCCAGCAGGTCGGGCCGTTCGCCGGGGTCGGGCAGCGGCATCACCTGGGGGTCGTGCCCCGTCATGCGGATCGCCAGCCGCAGGTTGAACAGCGCCGCCCCGCAACTGATGCCGAGACCGCGCCCCATGGGATCGGTGACGGCCAGCAGCCGGTCCAGGTCGGCGTACAGGTCCATGGTGGCGTCGTCGACACGGCGGAAGCGCCACGGCTGGGTGTTGTGCACTGAGGGCGCCGCGACGGCGGCGTGCACGAGTCTGCGCACGCCGGCCCGCGTGGCGAAGGGCTTCTCCCCTTCCGCGGACTGCGGGACGGCATAGTGCCCAGCGCCGGGAACACCGGACTCAGAGATCGCGCCGGTTCGGGTCATAGGGCCATACCCAGCGCAGAGGTAAGAACGGACATGGACCCAAGATCTCGCGCTGCACCGTGGTCACAGCAGGGACCAAAGTCCTTCAGAGCGCGTCCGATGGACCGTTTTCGCCAAGACAACTGTTGACCGACTCCGGAACCATGTTGCTCTGCGAGATCGGAAAGCAACGCCTTATTTCTTGACGGCTCCACAAAACGGCGAATGTGTTGGACTGCCTGCCGAAGCCGGCGCAGCCGGCGGCCAAGGCCGCGATCGCCGACATCTACAACGCCGAGGACAAAGACCAGCCTGCCAAGGCCATCAAGACATTCGAGCGGCAGTACGGCGCGAAGTTTCCCAAGGCCGTCAAGAAGATCGTCGACGATGCGGACGTGCTGCTGGCGTTCTACGACTACCCGGCCGAACACTGGATCCACCTGCGCACCACCAATCCGATCGAGTCGACCTTCGCCACCGTCCGGCTGCGCACCAAGGTCACCCGCGGTGCCGGCTCCCGCGCGGCGGCCCTGGCGATGACGTTCAAACTCATCGAGTCCGCCCAACAACGCTGGCGCTCGGTCAACGCGCCCCACCTGGTTGCTCTGGTGCGTGCCGGAGCCCGCTTCGAACGCGGCGTCCTCGTCGAACGCGACGAGGTCACCGCAGCATGACCAGCCACACCGAACGCCCACTGCTCTTCCTCGACGTCGACGGACCGCTTCTCCCGTTCGGTGAGAACCCTTATGGTGAACCGCTGGCCACCACACCCGAATCGCCCTTGGCGCGGCTCACCGCCGAGGTGGGGCGTCAGCTGGCGGCGCTGCCCTGCGATCTCGTCTGGGCCACCACCTGGGAAGAGGAGGCGAACGCCGTCATAGCACCCCGAATCGGGCTGCCACGCCTGCCCGTCGTGACCTGGCCGGAACCATCCGGCGAGCATGAACGCGAGGACCAATGGTTCAGGCTCTGCTGGAAGACGCGGACCCTGGTGACCTGGGGGGCTGGACGCCCGTTCGCCTGGGTCGATGACGAGATCACCGACGCCGATCGAGACTGGGTCTCCACGCACCACAGCGGTCAGGCACTACTTCACCACGTGGAGTCATTCCGAGGACTCGTCGACGAAGACTTCGCAGTCCTCGATCAATGGCTTCGAGTCCTGTGATTCAATCACCCGCGATCCACAGGATTTGACAATTTCTCTGCCCCGGCAGCCTCGCCATGTCTACGCCGCAGACTTTCGACATGGCCTCCTCGCCCTTCTCATCCGCAGGCCCTGGAGTTGGCCCGAATACCGCTGGGCCACGCGCTGCACACCATCCCATATCCACCAGATTGGAGATGGCACGACCCTTACGAGACTCTAACCACTGGTTCACTTCCGTTACACCTTCTGACTTCGCTAGCCGGACCCGGTCCATCTGGCAGTTCTAGACCGTCCCGACATTGTCAGGGCTGCTTTCCGTCCTCCCCGGCGTTCCCGGTTCAGACTGCCTCCAGCTTCATTTCGGCCGCTGCGACAACCGAACGGTGAAGGTCTTTCACCTCCACTCGGTTACAAGGCGCCTCGTGGCGCACCATGATGCGGTCGTACGGGGCATTGGCCTTCCAGCCGTACTCGGCGTCGCCGGTGACGACCTGCACGCCTGGGTACCCGGTGGCGATCAGGCAGGTGGCGGCCCTGCTGGTCACCTCAGGATCGATGTCCATGGTCGTGACGTGGCCGGTGGGTCCCACCAGCTCCGCCAGCAGCGACGCGAAGTATCCCCCTGATCCGACCTCCAGCACGCGCATCCCCGGCTGGATGTCGGCCTGGACGAGCTGCATGGCCTGGATGTCGGGCGAAGACATGGTGGAGATGAGCACGCCGTGCTCGTCGCGCTTCACCTCCACGGGCTCCACCGCGTAGGCGGCCTCCAGCGACACTTCGGGGGCGAAGAGGTGGCGGGGAGCCATACGGAGCGCGGCCTCGACCCGCACCGGGAGCGGGAAGCCCCATTCGGCGCAGGTGGCGGCCACGGCGGTCGCCATGTCGTTGCGCAGCGTGGCGGCCTTCTGGGCGTCGTTGTCGGTGGTCACGGGTTGATCCCCTCTTCGTGGTCGTGATGGGCAACTGGTCGATCGTGGTGGTTGTGGGATCGCCGCGGGATTAGCCGCGCCGTCCCTCTCGCGCGAGGTAGGTGTCCGGCTCCGGGCGTTCCCCTCGGCCGCGATGGTCGGCATGATGCTGTTTGACCAGGGCGATGTAGGCGGCGAGGGCGATGGGGTAGCGGCCTCTGCCGGTCTCCTCGTAGCGGGCACCACCGACGTGGCGCAGGACGAAGAAGGTGCCGCCTCCGGAGGCGAACTCGTACATGCCGCAACACGAGGTGTGCGTGACCCGGAGCACCCCGCTCGGCCTGTACGGCTCCCATGTGAACGCGGGGTCGTCTTCAACCAACTCCCGTCGGTCGGCATTCGCCATCGTCTGCTCTCTCCGCCCTGGCCTGACTGTCTTGGACCGTGGAGGGGCAGTAACGATGGCGGTTGAGAGTTGGGGCTCGCAGCCCCCGGCGGCCAGGGGCTCCACCGTGGGACTGCGAGTTGTAGGCGGCGGGGGTTCCAACCGTGCTCTATCGAAACCCGCGCCGGAGTGCGCGGTCGGTCAGGCGTGAGTAGCCCTGGACCGGCCGCGCCAAGACGCGGCCTAACACCCCCGACGGCCTGCTCGGCCACGTCTCGTTTCATCACCCGCGCCCCCTCTGAGGGCTGGGAAGCACGCTTCTCCTAGAAAGGTGTGGTAGCCCTTCTGTCTGCCAGCCAGGCGGCGCCACGCCGTTCATGAGGTGCCAGAGCTCGTCCGGACTGTTCGCTTGGAGGATGATGCCGTGATCGCATTCGCCCATGTAAATGGCGATGTGGCGGCGCCAGTAAGGGGAGTACATGAGGTAGAACCAGCCCCGGGCACGGCGCTGCAGTTCCGCCACCTGCCTCCTCGCTGCTTCCGCGGCGGGTTCGGCCTTGCCGGTCAACATGGAATCCTCCTGCCGTACAGGGTGGTGCCGGATATCGCCGTCATTTGTCCTTGCGTTCCGCCATCACCATGAGGAAGTGCGGGGCATCGCGCAGAGGAGCACGTTCGCCCTCCTCCGGCATGAAGTCGATCGTCCGGACCACGCCTGGGTCCCGAACGGAGAAGTCCCGCACGAGACCCATGACCTGGGACTCGCTGCGAACGTAGATCGGGACGCCGCCGTGCAGCTTCTCGTAGGCCGCTCGGCCTCGCTCGACGTTGGCCGGGTCCAAGCCGTCCCCGGTCACGTGCGTCAGAACGACCAGGCTCCGGGGCGCGAGACGGGCGCGCAAGGCGAACCTGAGGTCGGTGCACTCTTCGTCGGTCAGGAAGTGCAGCACCGCGCCCAGGATGACCACGACGGGCTTGCTCAGCCAGAGATGCGAGCCCATGGCGTCGAGCACCTTGGCGCTCTGACGCAGGTCCTGCTGCACCACGCTGATACCGGGTCCGCGCAGTAGTGCCCGGCAGGTGGTGACAACCAGTTGGTCGGAGTCCAGGGCGAGCCAGCGCACGTCAGGATTCACGCCGGCGGCGACGTCGTACAGGTCCGGCAAGCCGAGAGCGTCCATGCCTTGAACGGGCTTGCCGCATCCCAAGTCGGCGAACTGGGTGTAGCCCCGGCCCGCGAGATGGCGGACAACCCGGACCAACGCGGCGGCGTTCTCCTGGGCCACCTCGTCGACCTTCTCGTGGATCGTCCTTCGGAGCTCGTCCACGGCTTCGCGGTCACGGGCGAACGCCTCCTTGCCCGCTCCGCGCAGCGCGGCGTAGGTACGGGCGGGAACGGCCTTGGCCGGGTTGAAGCTGTCACCGGGTGGCGGCGTGAGAGGGGTGTCGGTCATGAGGATCTCGCCTGTTTCCGGGGAAGAGGGGGAGATGGTCACCATGCGGCCGTCTTCGGTGGTTGATCGTCCGATACGGCGAAGAACGCCCTGAGCCTGTTCCTGATCGTGACGGCGATCTGGTGGGCATCCGTGCCGACATCGACGCGTAGGACGTCGTATCCGGCCTGGATGAGCCGGTCACACGCCTGCCGGTAGAAGTGCGCCTCAGCATGGCTGGATCGGGGAGTCAGCTGGAACCGGTTGTGCGCTCCGCGCTCCGCCAGCCGTGCGGCGATCAGCTCGGGCGGGCCCTCCAGGACCACCGCTAAGTCCGGGCGTTCGGCAAGGGAGTTCACGCTCCACAGGAAGACCGGGTCCACTCCGTCGAACCGCTGCATGACCAGGGCCGAAGGCACGTACCTGTCGCAGAGGACGACCTCGCCGGCGTCCAGGTGGGGCTGGATCTCGGTCTCAAGGTGGTGGTAACGGTCGGCGGCGTACAGACACGCCAGCGCGGGGCCGGTGATGGTCTCGGTCATCTCGCGGGCAATCTTCCCGAGCACGCCGTTGGACGGTTCGGCGGTGGTGTGAACGTGCTCGCCATCGGCCACCAGAAGCTGGGAGAGGTGGGCGACGATGGTCGACTTCCCGGCGCCCGAGGGCCCGTCGATGCTCACGAACAAGCCGCGTCGATGGTCAGAAAAGGGTCGGAGCTGCGTCATCGGGCGATCCTTCGCAAGAGGTCGTCTTCGCGTCGTTCAGGAGGTCGGCCAGCTCCGCACCGTCAGCGAGATGAGCGAGCAGGCGGGCACAGGCGAGAGCGTCGTAGGCCGCGCGGTGCGGCTTCGAGCCGGCGGGCATGTCCGTGGCGAGCTTGAGCTCCTCGGCGAGCAAGCTCAGCTTGTACGAGGACCGGCCGGGCAACCTGTGCCGGGCCAGCTTCAGCGTGTCGATGACGATGGCGGGCTGGAACCCGCGCAGTTCCCGCGTCAGCACGCCGAGGTCCACGTGGGCGTTGTGCGCCACGAAGATGGTGTCCTCCAGGATGGCGCCGATCTCCGCGGCATATTCGGCGGCCGGCGGAGCAGACGCCACCTGCTCGTTGGAGATGCCGTGAATGCGGCGGGCCAGCGGAGTGATGGGGCTGGGTGGCTTGACCAGCCAGGTCAGTGGAGCTCCGATGACGCCGTCGTCGATCAGCACGATGGCCAGCTCCACCAGGTCGGGAGGGCGCTGCCCGTTACCCTCGACGTCCGCGACCGCGTAGCGGAACGCTGTCCATGGGGCGTTCTGGTCAGCCATTCGCGCTCTCCCATCCGAGGTCGGCTCGGCCGTGTCGCCGCTGGTGATGCGGGTGGGCGGCGTCATGGATCTGGAAGGCGAGCCGGTGCTGGAGGTAGTACCGCGGCTGCTCGGACGGGAGGCCCTCCACCTGGGCCGCCCGTTCCGTGACTTCGGTGACGTGCATGTGGGCCGCGTCGGGCAGGCCGGCGGCGGCCTCGTGGAGCTGGGCCGCGGTGGGGACCTGGTGCGCTCGGGCACACATGTTCAGTTGAGCGGCCGGACAGATGTCGCAGAGCTCGTAGATGCCGTAGTGGCCGTTGTAGTCCGGCAGACCGTGGACGTACGAGACAGCGCACGAGGTCTTCCTGAACAACGGCGGCGCGCCGGACGGCCGGCGCTCGAAGCGCGCGAGGATGCGTCTCTCCAGCGTCTCAGGGACGATCTTGCGGCGGGCGGTCTCCTGGTAGGGCTCGGGCAGGCCGTTGGCGCGGTAATAGTCCGCGATCTCGTCCCGGTAGAACAGACCGGTGAACACCGTGGCATCGGCCCACCCGGACAGAACCGCGGCCCGCGCCAGATGAGCGGTGGTGTCGTTCAGTCCGGGCACCAAGGGCCGCCAGTAGAAGATCGTCCGGTACCGGCGCGCGGCGTGGGTCGTGGCGAGCCGCATGGAGTTCACGACGGTCTGCGCGGGGTGCGGCTCGATCCTCTTGTCGCCGATCCCCGAGTACGTGAACAGCAGCGTCACCTTCAGGTGCCGTAGCGCGTTCAGCCGCTCGCAATCGCTGGCATTCATGCGAGCACGGGTGATCACGAGCACGTGGTTGGTGAGTTCGCGGCTGTCGAGGTCCTCCAGTACGGCGAACAGGTGCTCGCGGACGCCCGGCAGGAACGGGTCGGTGGCCCGGTTGAAGACCTGCAGCGGGGTGTCGTGCGGCCGGAAGTACCGGTGGCTGACGAGCTGTTCGACCGCCTCGGCGTCGCTCATCAGGGCCTGAGGCAGACGGGCGTCCCAGAGCCCGTAGGTGTGGCGGATGCAGTACGCGCAGCCGAGCGGGCAGCCCTGGATGTGATTGAGGGACAACCCGGACTTGCGGTATTCGACGACGTCACGAGCGCGCTCGGGCAGCGCCGCCACGGCCTCGGCAGGCAGCAGAGGGACGTAACGTGCGCTCATGAGCTGCCTCCCACGGGTACGGGCTGAGGTGTCGCCGTGAGCGTGGCATGAGGCTGACGAGAGGGCCTAGCAAGTTTCTCGGAGTTTCAGCAACTCCCTCCGAATCCGAGAAGCCGAGAAACTTGGCGCTACTCCTCGGGCTCGGTTTCGTCGGCCGGCAACAACCGCGACAGGTCCTCCATGACGTTCGTGATCAGGGCCCTGGCGGCTTGTCCGTAGGACGCCATCCCGGCCAGAGAGCGGAACACCCGGGCGTACTGCTCGATCTCCGGCGGCTGGGCGAGATGGAGCTCGGCGGTGAACGTCTCGACCATGACGAGGTCGTTGTCGAAGATCCAGAACCCATGCTTGGGGGCCGTCACATAGGCGGTGCCGAAGCCGATGACGCCGAGCCGGACGTTCGGCAGGGTCGAAGCGGCCACCAGCCGGTCGAGCTGCGGCACCATCACTTCAGGTGCACACAGCCGGTACCGCAGGGCGGCTTCGGTGACCACGAACTGGAAGCGTTTGCCCGGGTCGTAAAGGATCTGCTGGCGCGTCATGCGCGCCTGCAGGGCTTCCTCGATGTCGTTCGGCAGATTGTGCATGGCGATCGCTTCGGCCATGCGCGCACGGGCGTACTCCGCGGTCTGCAGCAGCCCGGGGATGTAGACCGGCTCGAAGACACGCAGCAGGCCGGCACGCCGTTCGGCATCGCCCCACTCGTTCTGGTGGTGGCTCATGCCTCCCCGCAGGACCCGCTGCCACTCGGCGTGACGCGATTCGAGGGTATGGAGCGAGGCCAGTAAGGCGAGCCGCTCTTCCTCGGTAGCGCCCGTCGCCTCGGCCCACGAACCGATGTCGGCGTCGCTGGGCGTCTGCCTGCCGGTCTCCAGCTTCGACACCTTCGAGTGCGGCCATGCGAGTAGCTCCGCGAGCTGACGGCCGGTCAAGCCGGCGGCGTTCCGCAGCTCGCGGAGCCTGGCCCCAAGTGCTTGCCGGGCCTGATGGACGCTGGTCACGCCCCGATTCTTACCTGATCTTGTAGTCATCCGGCAGTCGTGCCACGAACTCTTCACGTGAGAAGGAACGGTGAACGGCGTCGTCCAGCGCGGCGGCGCACTCCACGACCACGGCGGGATCGGTGATGATCTCCGCGCCGAGGAGCTGGTCGTCGTCCGTGAAGTGCAGCAGCGCGACCCGGGACGAGTCGAACACCCAGAAGTCCCGCTCCGGAAGGCCGGCGGCCTGACTGCGGTCGAGGTACCGGATGTCCTCACCGGCCGCCACGGTGTGGCGTGAGAGGTCGAGCCCGAACCTGCTGTAGTCGCTGAGCGGCAGCGAGACGACCCGGACGCGCTGGAAGATCTTGCCTTCCTCGGTTGCCTTGCCGACGATGCCCAGCCAGTTCTGGAACCAGGCCAGGTCTTCCGGCTCACCCTCCAGGAAGCGACGCAACGGTTCGCGTTCACTGGGCGAGTCGTACCGCTCTCGGGTCTCCAGCCTGCGGGCGGTGTGAGCGAACGTACGGAAGAGGTCTACGAACGCCGGCCCGCTGATCAGGGTCAAAGCGCCTCCTGGCCTTCTGTGGAGGTGGCGCGCTGACGGTTGTTCCGAGGGTCGTTGGTCAGCGGCTCGTCCGCGAACCGGAGGATGTCCCGCGTGATCTCCACCACTGTCTCGCCGTCCGGGATCTCACCGATGTCGGAGAGGGCCTGAGGGTCGGTGACGATGTAGCCCTGGACGAGGATGGTGCCCCGATCGGTGGCGAAGAGCGTCGGAGAGCCGCCCTCTCCTGACCCTGATCCCAGATACTTGACCCTCATCGTGTCCCGCTCCTTCGAGAAGCTTTCAGGAAGTTTCTCCACGAGAAGACACCGGTTCGTTGTGATGGTCAAGCCTCCCAACCAGCTTGATCTAGCTCGCACTTTCCACAGGCGGTGGATGCAGGGTCAGCACAGATTGCCTACAAACCACTGGCGTGCGGGACAGTGACTGTCAGCCAAGGACAATTCAGACTGCGGCCGGGTCGTCAAGGATGCCCTGCCCGGTACGACGCCTTCTCCATGCGATCGATGGACTTCCGTTCGCTTCATTTATCGAATATCGTCGATTTACGATGAACGAGGAGAAAGTGCCTCTGCCGCGCGCGGACGCGGAGGAGTACGCGAGTTGGTTCAGGGCCCTGGCCGACGCCACTCGGATCCAGATCGTGTCGCTGCTGGCGCGGCGGCGGGCACCGATGAGCGTGGGCGAGATCGTGGCTGCGTCCGGGGTTGGGCAGTCCACCGTCTCACACCATTTGAAGATCCTGGCCGAGGTGCGATTCGTGCTGGTCGAGCGGCAGGGCACCTCCAGCCTGTACCGGATCAACGAGAACTGCGTGAGTTGTTTCCCGACCGCCGCCGACGTGGTCATGGGCAATCCCGTGCCGTCCGCGCCCACGTGCGAGTGAAGGAGCGTCGCTATGGCGCACGAAGAGATCATCGACCATTACTCAGCTCTGGCCCGTGCCGCGAGCGCCGGCCGGGTCGTCACCGACTGCGGGCAGGACGCGTTCGATCAGGGTTGCTTCGGCGCGGTCGATTATGACGAGCTCGGCGTGCTGCCCGATGGAGCCGTGCGGGCCAGCCTGGGTTGCGGCAACCCGGTGGCCATCGCTGAGCTGCGTACGGGGGAGACGGTGCTCGACCTCGGCTCGGGCGGTGGCATTGACGTGCTGCTGTCGGCGCGACGCGTCGGACCAGAGGGCTGGGTGTACGGGGTGGACGCCAGTGCGGACATGCTGGAGCTGGCCCGGCGTAATGCCGATCAGGTCGGCGCACGCAACGTGGAGTTCCTGCACGGCACCATCGAGCGGGTGCCGCTGCCGGATCGGTCGATAGACGTGGTGATCTCCAATTGCGTGATCAACCTGTCCAGTGACAAGGCCGCGGTGCTGGCCGAGGTGTTCCGGGTGCTGCGGCCTGGCGGCCGGTTCGGCGTCAGCGACGTGGTGGTCGACGGCGAGCCGGACGAGGCCCGAAGGGCGGCGGTCGAGCAGCGCATCGGCTGCGCGGCCGGGGCGCTGTCGACGAGCGAATACCGTGCGCTGCTGGCCGGGGCTGGCCTCACTGGCCTGCGCATCACGCTGACCGCCGATCACGGCGACGGCGTGCACTCGGCAATTGTTCAGGCCGCCAAGCCCGTCGCCGGGCCTGGCGTGGAGATCCGGCCGATGCGCGAAGACGACGCCGATCAGGTGCTGGCCATCTACCAGGCCGGGCTGGACACAGGCCAAGCCAGCTTCGAGACCGCCACCCCGAGCTGGGAGGCATTCACCGCGGCCCGGCTACCCGGGTTGCGTTACGTGGCCTGCGACACCGGCACGGGACGAGTGCTGGGCTGGGTGGCCGCCTCGGCGGTCTCGTCCCGGTGCGTGTACGCCGGGGTGGTCGAGCACAGCATCTACATTCACCCAGGCTGCCAGGCCCAGGGCATCGGCCGGGCGCTGCTGACCGCGTTCATCGCCGCCAGCGAGGACGCGAGCGTCTGGACGATCCAGTCCGGCGTCTTCGGCGAGAATACCGCCAGCCTGGCCCTGCACCAGGCGCTCGGGTTCCGGGTCGTCGGCACCCGCGAACGCCTCGGCTGCCACCGGGGCGTCTGGCGGGACGTGCTGCTGATCGAGCGCCGCAGCGCCGTGACCGGAATCTGAGCTGCGGCCCGGGAACACGGATGGCCGCAAGGTGGTTACACATCCCGTGACCGGTGTGCCCAGTGTCCCCGGGCCTCACCTATCGCCTTCGCGGACTACCGTTCGGCTGGAGCCGCGTTGTGCCTTTCGCCGAGAGGCGACACGCACACCGGTACGCACACGTTGAGACTGAGGCCCCTCTGCAAGTCGGTGGGGCCTCAGCCATCTTCTCCCTGGCTCCATGGATTTGATGTGTGTCAATATAGACGTGCACCTATTTCGATGGATGTCTATACGGAAGGGTAGTGGATGGAACTGCTGGAGATCTTGGAGTGCAGCCCGCCGCTGACCCGCGAACCGCTAGACGCCGAGCAGGCGGCCGGGGTGGCGCGCGTGTTCAAGGCGCTGGGCGACCCCGTACGGCTGCGTATCCTGTCGATCGTGGCCAGCCGCGCCGGCGGCGAGGTATGCGTGTGCGACATCACCGACGCCTTCGAGCTGTCCCAGCCAACCATCAGCCACCACCTCAAGGTGCTCAAGGAGGTCGGGCTGCTGACCTCCGAGCGGCGCGCTTCCTGGGTGTACTACCGGCTGGTGCCCGAGACGCTGGGCGAGCTGTCGGCGCTGCTGACCCTGCCCGCCGGCAGGACCGCCGACGGGCCCGCCAGCCTGTCGACCGCTGCAGCGGCGGTGCCGCGGTGATGTCGGCTCAACCGGCACAGGTCACCGCGCCGCCGGCTGGCGTGATCGGCGCTCTGTCGGTGCTGGATCGGTTCCTGCCGGTGTGGATCATCGCGGCCATGGGCGCAGGGCTGCTGCTCGGCCGTCTGGTGCCCGGCCTGGGCGCCGCGCTGGACGCCGTCAAGATCGGGCAGATCTCGCTGCCGATCGCGCTCGGCCTGCTGCTGATGATGTACCCGGTGCTGGCCAAGGTCCGCTACGACCGCCTCGGCACCGTCACCGGCGACCGCCGCCTGCTCCTCTCCTCCCTGCTGCTCAACTGGGTACTCGGCCCGGCGCTGATGTTCGCGCTGGCCTGGATCCTCCTGCCGGACCTGCCCGAGTACCGCACCGGCCTGATCATCGTCGGGCTGGCCCGCTGCATCGCCATGGTCCTCATCTGGAACGATCTGGCCTGCGGCCACCGCGAGGCCGCCGCCGTCCTGGTCGCGCTCAACTCCATCTTCCAGGTGATCGCCTTCGGCGCGCTGGGCTGGTTCTACCTGCAGGTGCTGCCCGGCTGGCTCGGCCTGCCGCAGGCCGCGCTGGACGTCTCCGCCTGGGACATCGCCTTCTACGTGCTGGTCTTCCTCGGCATCCCGCTGCTCGCGGGCTACGCCTCGCGCAAGCTTGGAGAGCGCGCCAAGGGCCGAGCCTGGTATGAGCAGCGCTTCCTGCCGCGCGTCGGCCCGATCGCCCTGTACGGGCTGCTGTTCACCATCGTCATCCTGTTCGCCCTGCAAGGCCACACCATCACCTCTCAGCCTGGCGACGTGGCCCGCATTGCCCTGCCGCTGCTGGCCTACTTCGCCCTCATGTGGGGCGGCGGCTTCCTCACAGGCCGGGCGATCGGCCTGCCGTACGACAAGACCACCACGCTCGCCTTCACCGCCGCCGGCAACAACTTCGAGCTGGCCATCGCCGTGGCGGTCGGCGTGTTCGGCGTCACCTCCGGCCAGGCCCTGGCCGGCGTGGTCGGCCCGCTCATCGAAGTCCCCGTCCTGGTCGCCCTGGTCTACGTCAGCCTGGCCGGCCGCCGCCTGTTCGGCGCAAGCACGTAAGGAGCCGGTGCGGTGAAGGTGCTGATGGAGTATGGAGCTGGGCGGCGCGGCATCGCATCGCCTGGGGCGTCCTGGCCGCCGTCGTGTGGACCGCGCTGGTCTACCTGTTCGTGGACAACATTCTGATCGCCCTGCTGTGCGGTGCCGCCTTCGGCGCCGTCTCCGCCGCCACGCTGCCGCCCGCGCCGCCCCCGTCGCCCTCACCCTGAAGAAAGGTTTGTCCCATGGCTGAGAAGCCCAGCGTGCTGTTCGTGTGCGTGCACAACGCCGGACGCTCCCAGATGGCCGCCGGATGGCTCACCCACCTGGCCGCAGGCCGCATCGAGGTCCGCTCGGCCGGATCGGCGCCCGCCGACCAGGTCAACCCGGTCGCCGTCGAGGCGATGCGCGAGGTCGGCATCGACATCACCGCTGAACAGCCCAAGATCCTCACGTCCGACGCCGTCCAGGCATCTGACGTGGTGATCACGATGGGCTGCGGGGACGCCTGCCCGATCTTCCCCGGCAAGCGCTACGAGGACTGGAAGCTCGACGACCCGGCCGGGCAGGACATCGAAGCCGTCCGGCCGATCCGCGATGACATCCGCCGCCGGATCGAGAAGCTACTGGCGGAACTTGTGTCGGACTGATCCTCCGCCGTGATGGCGGGGCCCGCGTCATGTCCGGGCCAGAGATGACTGTCGGTGCTGGGTGGTTTGCTGTGCTGTATGACGCTGGTGAATTGGGAGCGCTTGCCGGGCGAGACGGTGGAGGAGTTCGTCGCGGCGATGCTGCTGCTGCGGCATCCGCACGGTAACCGGATCACTCCCTCACGCGGGGACCGCGGCGTCGACATTCGGATCGCCAACCCGGATGGCTACGACATTTACCAGGTCAAACGCTTCTGCCGGCCGCTGACCTCCCGGCAGGTCACCGACGTGGAGAACTCCTGGCAGCGCTTCGTCGATGAGACGCTGCCGACGTTGCCGGTCCGCTCCTGGACGCTGGTCACACCGTGGAATCCCACCCATGAGCGGCTGGCGTGGTTGGAGCGGCTGACCGCGGGCAGCGGGCTGCGCATCAGCTGGATGGACCGCGATCACCTCGACGGCATGGCGGCCGACCACCCGGCGCTGATCGCGTACTACTTCGGCGACGGCGGCGAACGGATCCAGCACCTGATGGCGCAGGCGTTACAGGGCGGGCGAGACATGCCCGATCCCGGCCAGGTTCCGGCCGAGAGCCTGCTGACAGCCGCGATCGAGCGCTATGAGGGCCTGGCCTCGGCCTTGACCGACGTCGATCCGTTCTACCGCTACGAGTTCGACGTACGCGAAGGGCGGGTGAGCGAGCTGCCTTGGGACGGGGACGTCCTCGGCGACGACCTCACCGCCTTCTTGCGCTACCTGCAGCTCAACGAGCGGCACTACCTGGTGATGCGCCTGGTGGCGCGAGCGGTGGAGTCGTTCAGCCTGCGTCCGATCACCGGCTCGTTGGAGCTGCAGGTGCCGGTCGACTCGGCCGAGCGGCAGGCGGTGGAGGAATTCCTCCGCTACGGCGCACCCTTAGCCGACATCGACGGCACGATCACCCACAGCTCGGGACCGCCCGGCCTGCCGGATGAGTCGGGCCCCGGCCGGCTGAGCTTCATGGTCGCCGCCGGTGCGGCCGGTGATCGGCCTGACCTGGAGGTCCGCC
Organism: [Actinomadura] parvosata subsp. kistnae; assembly: GCF_900323885.1. GTDB lineage: Bacteria > Actinomycetota > Actinomycetes > Streptosporangiales > Streptosporangiaceae > Nonomuraea > Nonomuraea composti. The sequence continues at coordinate 171,284 of NZ_OOHJ01000030.1, forward strand.
TGGTCGCTGCGGACGGCACCGTGCTGCACGCGCTGGATCTGGTGCAGGTGCGCGCCTCACGCGGCGTGGACGGCCCCGGCATCTGGCTGGCCGGCCAGGACCCGGGCGGCCTGCTGCACCTGCAATTCCTGGTCAACGCCGGTGACCGCGACACCTTCCGCCTACAGGTGGATCTGGACGATTTGGTCGGCAAGACCCCGGCCCAGGTGTTGCCGGCGATGCGCCTGCTCGCGGCCCTGGCACCGGACACCACCCTCCTGCTGGCCGTGCGCGGCGGCCCCGCGTACTCGCCCCGCTGGCAGCCCGAGGCGTCCTCCCTGGCGCTCCACGCCCGCCGGCAGCTCCGCGTCCTGGAGGCGTTGCAGGTGATCCAGTCCCACAGTTACCAGCGCATCGTGATCCCCGCGCCCAGCAGCACCTCCAACGAAGAACTTGCCGGGATCATCCAGCTGGCCCACCTGCTGCAGGGCGGTCAGATCGACGCGACGTGGCCGCAGGTGGACTTCCCGATTCCCGCCAACGCCGGCCCGCCGCCTGAGGGCGAGTTCTCCGTCGCCATCTTGCACGAGCTGAACGCGCGGGTGGGCGGCCGCCAGATTCCTCTGGGCATGTACCAGTGCGTCACCTACCTGGCGGCGCGGATCGCTGATCCGGCAGAAGCGGCAGCAGCCCAGGCTGGCGACAGCATCCGCCTGCTGCCTGGCTCCACCGACCGAGCATTGATCACCGTCGTATCGGCCGCCGAGGCTCTCGCCGCTCTCGCCGCGCGAGGCGGCGCGCCGCCGACCGGATAGCGCCCGCGGAACGCGGGCCCTCGTGCGTCGTCGTCCTGACCATGGACCGGCCAGCTCTGCGGCTTGCCGTCGAACTGGCCTTGGCCGGCTCGATAGCCTGAGCGAGGGGAGCTGTTTCCCCATTCTGGCGGTCCTCCTACGTGATGAGCAGCATGACGGTCGCCACCAGCAGCCGGGCTGCGGTCAGCAGCGTGTCCGGCTGCACGCGATCCGGGGTCTCGGCCGGAGTCTGGTAGCCGGGCATTCCCATGCCGACGCCGATCGCGGCCAGGCCGGCGGCGGCGTAGCGGCGGTTGTCGGAGGCCATCGCGCCCGCCTTCAGCGGCACGCCGGTCAGGCGGGCGGCCCGGTCCAGCGTGGCCAGCAACGCGTGAGCGGGGCCGCCCGCCTCGACAGCGGCGGCCTCGTGCAGCTGCGCGGCACCGTCGAGGTTGATCACGAGCGTGTCCGGCGGCAGGGTGGGGGCGTGGTGGGCCGAGCCCCACGCCCCCGCCTCCTCCGCGTCCAGGAAGGCCACCATCAGCTCCAGCGCCCCCAGCGGAGCGGCGGTCAGCACGCGGGCGGCCTCCAGGACCGCGGCCACTCCGGAGGCGTTGTCCGCGGCTGCGGGCAGGCGGCGGTCGGGGTCGTCACCGACGCCGTCGTAGTGCGCGCTCAGCAGCACCCGTACCCGGCTCGCATCGCCCTGAGCGGGGTGGGGGAAGCGGGCGTGGACGTTGTGGCCGCGAGTGGTGATCTGCCGCAGCGGCATCGAGGCGGTCACCTGGACCGGGCCGCTGGCCAGGGCTTCGGCCAGGCGGGCGTGCACCTCGGTGCGCAGGGCGATGACGGGCACCTGCCGGGCGGGCGGCCCGGCGATCATCTTGGGCATCCAGCCCTCGGCGTCGGTGCCGCGCACGGTCAGCACACCTACGGCACCGTGAGCCTCGGCAAGCTCGCACGCTCGCCCCCAGTCCGCGGCCCCGGCCAGCACCCACCGGCCGTGCAGGTCGGCCTCGGAGACTGCGGCCAGCGGGGCGGAGTGCGTGTGCGCCAGGTCGGCGGAGGCGAGGTGTTCGACGAAGTCGCGGCGGTGCTGCAGGCGCTGCGCCTGCCCGCTGGTGCTCCATTCGAGGACGGGCGTGGCGTACAGCTCGCGCACGCCGGCCACGTCGAAGCCGGACAGCGCTGTTGCGGCGCCCAGCTCGCCGAGCCGCTCGATGAGCCAGATGGCGGCGGCCTGGCCGCCGGGTGTGCCCACGCGTCGCCCGGCGTAGCGGTCACCGGCCAGCTCGCGCACCGTGGCCTGCATCCGCCCCGCCGACACCGCCTTCAACAGAGCCGACAGACCGGCTGCGGGCCGGTCCACGCCTGGAAGCGTGGAGGTCATCCGCAGCATCCGGTGGACGTGGGGTCCGTGGCCTGGGTGGCGGCGGGGGCCTGGGTGGCGGCGGGCGCCGGGGCCTGGCCGCAGCAGCCGGACTGGGCGGCCTCCTGGGCCACGGCGGTGCTGCCACAGCAGCTCGTGGCCGCCTGATCCGCCTCGCTCACGCTGGTGGCGCTGGTGGCGGGGGCTCCGCAACAACCGTCGGCGGCAGGCGGGGTGAACGCCTCCGCCAGGTCACCGGTGAAGCCGCCGCTGGTGTGGTTCGTCATCGTGGTCTCCTTCGCCGGGTGAACGGGAGTAGGCCGCCACTCGAAGAGTTAGATGGGTGTCTAAGCAGCGCCACGATCTCATATTGCTTAGATGAGCGCCAAGATAGACGAATATCGAATCATCCTCTGTGACGCACCGGGCGCCGACAACTGCGGCTTAGGGTTAGTGAGCGGACACCAGGGGCGGATCGCGCCGGACACGGCGGGCAGCGAGCCGGGCAAGGAGCGTGGTGCTATGGCCCTAAACGACAGCACCCTGCCCGTGCCGTCGACGCGCTCGCTGCCGCTGGCCTTCGCCTCCGGCGCGGCGGTAGGCGCGTTAGGAGGGATGATCGGCCTGGGCGGCGCCGAGTTCCGGCTGCCGCTGCTGATCGGCCTGTTCGGCTTCGCCGCGCTATCGGCGGTCATCGTGAACAAGGCGATGAGCCTGGTCGTGGTACTGGTGGCGCTGCCGGCCCGGCTGGCCGCCGTCCCCCTCGCCGAGCTGACCGCGCACTGGACGGTCGCGGTCAACTTGCTGGCCGGCAGTCTGCTGGGCGCCTGGGCAGGAGCCTCGTGGGCGGTACGGATGCGCACCGCCACCCTCTACAAGGTCCTCGCGGCTCTGATGGTGCTCATGGCCGCCGCTCTCGTGCTCACCCACACCACGGCCCTGGGATCGCTCGCCCTGCCCGGCGCAGCGCTGGCGGTGACCGGCGTCGCGGCCGGGTTCGGCATCGGGGTGGTGGCGGCCACCATGGGCGTGGCCGGCGGCGAGCTGCTGATTCCGGCGATCGTGTTGCTGTACGGCGTTGACGTCAAGGCGGCGGGCAGTCTCTCGCTGGTGGTGTCGCTGCCCACCATGCTGGTCGCGTTCGCCCGCTACAGCCGGGACGGCAGCTTCGCCGTCCTGGGCGCCAACGTGCGCTTCACTCTCATCATGGTCGCCGGCTCCATTGCCGGTGCCCTCCTCGGCGGCCTGCTGCTGGGCGTGATCCCCGATCTCGTCCTCGTTCCCGTCCTGGCCGCCATCCTGCTGATCTCAGCGGTCAAGATGGCCCGTCACGCCTGACCTTCACGGCGACCGTCCTGTCCACGTGCGAGCGAGAGATCAGGCCAAGGTCCACAACCGCGCGTCTACCGCTGGGCGGTGATCTCGGCGACCATCTGCCGGGCTGTACGGCCCGCGCCGATCAACGTGGCCGAAGCGGGCCCGGTCCAGTCTCCGTAACCGAGCAGGTGCAGGCGCGGCTCGCCCACCGCCCGGGTGCCGCGGGTGGGGATGAGCCCGTCCGGGCCGCGCAAGCCCAGGGGCGCGAGGTGGCTCAGAGCGGGACGGAAGCCGGTGCACCACAGGATCACGTCGCAGGCCAGCGTGCTGCCGTCTGCCCAGGCGACACCGCCCGGGGTGATGTGGGTGAACATGGGCTCGGCCTTGAGCACGCCGCGGTCGCGGGCCTCGCGCACCGGCGGGACGGCGACGATGTCGCCCAGGTCGGCGATGCCCGCCGCAGGCTCGCCCGCCTGTTCGCCCGCCTGGGTGGCGCGGTGGCGGCGGGTGGCCAGGTCGAACAGGACGCGGCCGTCGATGTCGTCCGGCAGCAGGCGCGGCGGCCGCTGGGTCACCCAGGTGACCTCGGCGACGGCGGTCAGCTCGGCCAGCAGTTGGGCGGCGGAGTTGCCGCCGCCGACGATGACCACGCGCTTGCCGCGCAATGGTTCGGGGCCTCGGTAGCCGGCGGTGTGCAGGTGCTCGCCGCCGAAGTCGCGCAGGCCGGGATAGTACGGGATGTAGGGGCGCCACCAGGTGCCGGTCGCGCTGACCACCGCCTTGGCCTGCCAAGTGCCGTGGCCGGTCTCGACCAGGAGACGGCCGTCACCGCGCCGCACGGCGTTCACCGTGACCGGGCGCAGCACCGGCAGGTCGTAGCGGCGTTCGTAGTCGGTCAGGTAGGCGACAACCTCGGCGGCGCTCGGGTAGCCGCCGCCGGGCGGGATGGGCATCATGCGGCCGGGCAGCGAGCTGTACTGGGCCGGGGAGAACAGGCGCAGGCTGTCCCAGGCGTGCCGCCAAGCGCCGCCGACGCTGTCCTGGGCGTCGAGGATGACGAAGTCGGCCTTCGCGCGGCGCAGGTAGTAGCCGGCGGCTAGGCCCGCCTGCCCGCCGCCGATCACCAGGACGTCGACGGGCCGGGGACCGGCTGTCATGCGGGCAGCAGCTCCAGCTCTGTGCGTCCTGCCGCAGGCTGGGGGCGGGCCCAAGAGCGGGCTCGGTGAGCGGGGTGAACAGGGCGCCGAGCCGGTTCACCGCCTCGGGGATGATGCGGTAGTAGACCCAGGTGCCGCGCCGCTCCCCGTCGATCAGCCCGGCCGTGCGCAGCACCTTGAGGTGGTGGGAGATGGTGGGCGCGGTCAGGTCGAAGGCATCGGTCAGGTCGCACACGCACGCCTCGCCGCCGGCGTGAGAGCCGATCATCGACAGCAGGCGCAGCCGGACCGGGTCGGCGACCGCCTTGAGCATGACAGCGAGCTCGGCGGCGGTGTCCTCGGCCAGCGGTTCGCGGGCGATCGGGGCGCAGCACTGGCCGGTGGGGACGGTCATGACAACCCCTCCTGATTAGAAGTCTGTCGAAATTATAGGCGGTGGTAGGCGACCAGCGCGAACGCGGCGATCGCGCAGGCGGCGGCCACCGCGCCCATCACCCAGCCGTAACCCGCGGCCTGGGCCAGGGCGAGGGCGCCGAGCGGGGCCAGCGCCTTGTCCGCGACGGAGAAGACCGCGATGCGGCCGGCCAGGCTGGCGTAGGCGGCGGTGCCGTAGCGGCCGACCAGCAGGTGCGGCAGGGTGATCGAGGCGATGCCGAAGCCCAGCCCGAACAGCAGCACCGCGCCGATCGCGCCGGCGACGCTGCGGCCGATCAGCGGCAGCAGCAGGGCGGCCACGCCTTGCAGGGCGAAGATGGCGGCGGCGATGAGGGCGGCGGGCAGCCGGGTCTGCAGGCCGGTGGTGATCAGCCGCCCGGTCACCGACAGCACGCCCAGCAGCCCGGCCAGCGTGGCGGCCAGCACCGGCGGATGGCCGAGGTGGATCAGGTAGGTGATGAGCAGGACCGCCACGGTGGCGACCGCGCCGCCGCTGACGGTGAAGGCGATCACCAGCAGCCAGAACGGCCGAGCGCGGGTGGCCGCCTTGACGATGGCGGCCCGCTCCTGCGCCGCGGCCGACGCCTGCTTCCTCGCTGTACGGGCGCGGCGCAGCACGAGGGCGTGCAGCGGGATCGCCGCCAGGCCGTAGAGCAGGGCCAGGATCACCAGTGCCGTACGCCAGCCGTACCGGTCCACCAGCAGACCGGTCAGCGGCAGGAAGATCGAGGAGGCGAACCCGGCCACAATGGTCAGCGCCAGCAGCCCGTTCGCCCGGCCGCGCTCGTCACCGGCGTAGAGGGAGACGATGACGGCGAACGCGGCTTCGTACAGCACCAGGGAACAGGCGACGCCGACGAGCGCGAACACCCCGTACAACTGCGGCAGGCTCTCCACCCGCGACCAGGCCAGCACCGCCACGGTGCCCAGCAGCGACCCGATGGTCATCAGGACCCGCCCGCCACGGGCGTCCAGCAGGCGGCCGACCAGCGGCGCGCACAACGCGGCGATGAGGACGGACAGGGTGAGTGCCGCGGCGATCTGCGCGGGCGTGGCGTGCAGGTCACGGGCCATCGGGGCCAGGAAGACGGAGAAGGCGTAATAGAGCACGCCGTAGCCGATGGTCTGGGTGACGGCCAGCGCGGCGACGACCCGCCAGCCATGTCCGGAACGTGGCGGACCGCCGCCCTGCTGGTCGAGGGCGGCGGTCTCGGCGGGAGAAGTCATGCCGGACAGGCGATCAGCGCGCGGCCCTCGGCCGTGGTCGCCCACCCGCCCGCGCCCGTCTCGGTGATGAAGCCCTGGGCCTGCAGCCGCCAGGCGAGCGTTCCCGCCATCCGGGCGATCGCCTTCGCGTAGCCGGGATTGGTGCTGGCCTGCGGGCGGCGACCAGCTCATCGGCCAGCCGGTGGGCGGGCATCGGCTCGTGGTCGCAGATGAGGCGTAGCGCCTCCTTCTGCGCGGCGGTTGGATAGCCGTCGGACATCAGGGATGTTCCTTTCAGCCGCAGCAGCCGCCGTCGCCGGCGGAGACCGTGGCCAGGGGGAGCGGGGCCGACAGCAGGCCGCCGCTGATGCCGGTGGCCAGGCCGACCCGCTGTTCCTGGGCCTCGGCCAGATTGGAGGAGCACACGCCGGTCTCGGGCAGGTCGAGTTGCACGTCCCGGGCCGCCTCCCAGTCCCCGGCCAGCGCCGCCACGACCGAGCGGACCTGCTCGTACCCGGTGGCCATGAGGAACGTCGGCGCGCGGCCGTAGCTCTTGACGCCGACCGCGTAGTAGCCGGGCTCGGGGTGCGCCAGCTCGTCCACGCCGTGGGCGGGGACGGTGCCGCAGGAGTGCTGGTTGGGGTCGATCAGCGGGGCCAGGGCGCGGGTGGAGCCGAGCACCGGGTCCAGGTCCAGGCGCAGCTCGGAGGCGATGGAGTGGTCGGGACGGTAGCCGGTGGCCGACACGATCCGGTCCACGGTGACGCTCTGCTCGCGGCCGGACGGATCCCGGCTGACCACCTCGACACCTTGGCCGGTGGCGTGGACGCGGTGGGTGAAGAAGCCGGTCAGCAACTGGATGCGGCCGGAGGCGACGTGGGCGCGCAGCCGGGTGCCGAGCGCACCTCGGGCCGGCAGCGCGTCGGCCTCGCCACCGCCATAGGTGCGAGCGGCGTCACCGGCCCGGATCGCCCAGGTGATCGGGGTATCGTCCAGCTCGGTCAGGGCGAGCAGCGTGGTTGCGGCCGAGTGGCCGGCACCGACGACCAGCACCCGCTTGCCCTCGTAGCGGTCACGGTCGGCGCCGAGCACGTCGGGCAGGGCGTGGTCGACGACCACCTCGTGCTCGCCGTGAGCGGGCAGGCCGCTCGCGCCGAGCACGTTCGGGCTGGTGTAGGTGCCGGAGGCGTCGATGATCGCGCGGGCGGTCAGTTCGGTGCCGTCGGCCAGGCGGATCAGGAACGGGGCGTCGTCGCGGCCGGCGGTGCGGACCCGGTCGTAGCCGAGGCGGCTGATCACGCTCACCTTCGCGCCGAGCCGTACCTTGTCGCCGAACAGCTTGGCCAGCGGGGCGAGGTAGTCGTCGATGAGCTCGGCGCCGGTCGGCAGCCAGTCGGGGTCGGGCGCGCTCCAGCCGTCGGCCTCCAGCAGGCGGCGGGCGGCGGCGTCGATGTTGTACCGGTAGGGGCTGAACACTCGGACGTGTCCCCACTGCGACACCGACGCACCGGCCTGCTCCCCCGCTTCCAGCACAACGAAGTCGAGACCCCGTTCCGTGAGGTGGGCCGCCGCGGCCAGGCCGACCGGGCCGGCGCCGATGACCACGGTGGGCAAGTCACCGGGCTGTGCGGCCTGGCGGCTGGGCTCCAGTTCGACAGCGGTGGGACCGCAGCATCCGCTCATGGCGCTTCTCCTCATCGTTACGCGAACCAGGCGAGTCCGCATTGTTTTGAAGGTTGTCTAAGTAGCCTCGATGGCAGGATGCCCGAGGATTTAGAGGAATGTCAAATTAGATCAGCATCTAATCAGTGGGCATGCGGCGATGGGGCCGCTCACGCGCGGGCGGGCCGGCGGCTTTCGCGCAGGTGGCGGGCGAGCGCGGCGACGACGCGGCGGGCGTCGACACCGACCCCGCGCAGCGTGTTGGAGGAGGGGGTCCGCTGCCACTCCAGGCCCAGGTAGCCGAGGCCGGGATGGCTCAGGGAGAGGCCATGGCGTTGGCGGGGATGCCCGCCGGCGTTCACCGCGCCCAGGTCGGCAAGGTAGGGCAGGTTCGGCCGGTAGCCGGTGGCCAGCAGCACCGCATCGACGCGTTCGCTCCGGCCGTCGGGCCAGACCGCATGATCGCCGTCGAGCCGGATGAACATCGCTCGACGCGTGTAGCGGCCCTCGCGCAGCGCCCGGCGGTAGCGGCCGTCATCGAGGACGGGCGAGGCGGGCGGGTTGTCCGCACGCGCCAGCGGCAGGCGGTCGAACCCGGTCACTTGGAACCAGAAGTGCAGGTCCCGGCCGAGTGGGCGCTGCTCGACGAAGCGGATCGGCGCTCGACTGGCCAGCGTCACCCGGCGCTCGGCGGCCAGCTCGTAGGCGACCTGGACCGCCGAGTTGCCCGCTCCGACCACGACGACGTGCTCGCCCGGCAGCGAGGCCGGCGAGCGGTAGTCGGCGACGTGCAGCACCGGGCCGGCGAAGGTGTCCAGGCCGGGCAGGGGCGGCCGGTGCGGGCGATCGAAGGAGCCGCTGGCCGCGATGACGGCCGGGGCGGTCAGCTCCTGCCCATCGGACGTGCGCACGAGGAAGGCGCTCTTGCCCGGCTCGCCGGCGGCGTGGACGGTCTCGACGCGGGTGCCGGTACGCAGCTCGGCGCCGCGCTCGATCAGGGCGGCGGCGTAGCGTTCCAGGTAGGCGACGACCTCGTCGCGGCATGGATAGCGCTCAGGGTCGCCACCGAAACCCATGCCGGGCAGGCTGCTGTAGCGGGCGGGGGAGAACAGGGCGAGGCTGTCGTAGTAGCGCGGCCAGGACCCGGCCGCCCGGTCTGAAGCCTCCAGCAGCACGGGCTGCAGCCCCTGCTCCAGGGCGGCGTGCGCGGCGGCCAGGCCGGACTGCCCGGCTCCGATGATCAGGATGCGGTCGTTGTCGATGGGCATGTCGCAGAACGTACCGCCATTTTCTAATATGTCAATAAGTTGGTATGAGAGTAAGGTGCAGGGGATAGGAGGGAGCAAGCATGGCCGAGGCCACGACATCACCAGCCGCGACGACGGGCGCCACGTGCGTTCCGCAACTGCCGCAGGCCACCCAGGACTTCCTCAAGGCCCTGGCCAACCCGGGACGCCAGCAGATCATGCTGCTGTTCGCCCAAGGCAGCGAGCTGTCGGTCAACCAAGTCGCCGAACGCGCCGGCATCAGCCAGTCCGCCGCCTCCCAGCAACTCGCCCTGCTTCGCCGTGGCGGCATCGTCACCTCCCGCCGCGACGGCAAGGAAGTGCTGTATCGAGGCGACCGCGACAGCGTCGCCCGCATCCTCAGCGACCTGCAGAACTACCTGAAATTCTGCTGCTGACCGTCTGTTGTCGGAGCGAGCTCAACCAGCCGAACCGGTGGCGGAAGTCCTACCGCAGAACTGCCGGACAGCAGCCGCGTGGCGCAGCTCTGTAGTCGAGCCAAAAATGTCAGCACACAGCCGTACTCTCCTAGAAATCCGTAGCGGCATGCCAGCACAAGCTGAAGGGGAGTTGGTGGTGAGCGCGAGCCAGTACCGCAGGCAACTGGAGAACAAACGCAAACAGCGTCTTGACGCGGAGAAGAACGCGGCGAAGTACCGCAGCAAGGAAACAGAGAAGCGGAACGCGGCGAGCAAAGCACGAGCAGCGGCGGAGAAGGCCAAGAGCAACACCACCAGAGCCAGCAAGCTACGCGAAGCGCAACGCGCTGATCAGGCTGCTGCAGCGGCTGGCAAGGACGCCATCCGCTGGGAGAGCAGAGCAGGGGTGTACGGCAAGTCTGAAGCGGACTTGCAGGCCAAGCTTGCCAAAGCGGAGCAATCCGAAGCTGACGCGGCCGAGCGCCGCCGCCAGCGTGAACAACAGCGGGCTGACCGCCTGCGTGCGGCCGAAACCGCATCCCTCCAGCACCGCATGAACCGAACGGAGTCGATCGTGACCACCGCGATGCGTGAATTGCGAGCCCCCAAGCCGGAGAAGCTCCGGATCCTGCTCCTGGGCGCCGCTTCAGCAGGGGACCTGCGTGTAGGGCGCGAGCAGAAGCGCATACGCTCCGCCGTTGAATCGGCCCTGCACCGTGACCAGGTCGTACTCGACGTCCGGCCCGCCGCGACCACTGCCGACCTGCTGGATGGCATTACCAAGTTCCGGCCCCACGTCGTGCACTTTTCCGGGCACAGCACCGAGGACCTGATCTGGTTCGAAGATGAACGCGATGAGCGCCATGAGGGCTTCATCGTCTCCGGCCGGGCATTCGCCTCTGCGGTCCAAGCCGCCGATGAACCACCGCTCCTGGTGCTGCTGAACTCCTGCAACTCCGCAGCTCAGATTGAGCATCTTGTCGAGCACGTCGCGCCGTTCGCCATCGGCATGACCGGCGAAATCCAGGACGGCGATGCGATCACCTATGCCGCCCAGTTCTACGCCGCCCTTGCGAATGGACAGTCAGTACGATCGGCCCATCTCTCAGCACAGGCGGCACTGGAACTGGCCGGGTTGTCCGGAGCAGAGCTCCCGATGCTGGCCTACGCCGACAATGTCGATCCCTCCTCCGCGTGGCTCGTCAAGCCCGTCGAGTGAGGGCCTAGATCTAGCGCTTGTGCCGCTAGAACTCTTGTTGATCTAGAACTCTTGTTGATCTAGAACTCTTGTTGATCTAGAAGTGGGCAAACGAGTCACGTTTGAGCCTGGGAATGGCCCAGGGCTTGGGTGCTGTCATGTGGTGAGCCCGGCGGTGGTGAGGAGTTCGGTGAGGGTGCGTTCGTAGTAGCGCCAGGCCCGGCTGAGGGGCCGGCCGGCGGGCCGATCCGGGGCGGAGAGCTGGTCCAGGTCGGTCAGAGTGGGGACGACGACGCGGGCCGATAGTTTGGTGAAGAAGCAGGCGATCTGCCGTCCGTAGGGGGTGATGCGGTAGCGGTTGTGCCCGGGCAGGCGTTCGATGAGGCCCTTGCGGCGTAATCGGCGCAGGTCGTAGGTGGCCTGCTGGCGAGTGTAAGGGTGGTCGAGCTGCGGCTGCATGGCGGCGACCAGGGTGGCGTTGGTCAGGCCGCCGATGAGGTGGCCGAAAGTGGCCAGGGTGGCGAGCAGGGCCATCACCCGCGGATCTCCGAAGCGTAGTCCTGGTGCCCGGAGCCCCTCGTGGGTGGAGGGGAGGACCACCTGCTGCAGGGTGGTCACGTCGGGCGGCGGTGGTGCGCCGCGGCCGACCGCGTCGAGGAACCGGGTGTTGACTGCGGTGCCGGCCTGGCGCAGCGCGGTCCAGTTCTCGACGGTCAGCGGTTTCCTGACGCCGAAATCGCGGGGGTTGTTGATGGTGGTCTCCACCCGGAGCGCGCGTCCGTCCTTGAGGTAGGCCTTGACCTTGGAGGACTTGTAGTGGATCTGAATGGTGGGGTCGATGTCCCGGGTGATGACCTGGGTGGCGAACCGGCCCGGGGTGTTCGGCATGATGCGCCGGTCGACCACCAGGGTGACCTTCTCCGGCCGGCCCAGGTCCAGATGCTCCTTGATCGCCGCGTCGAACCAGGCGCGGCCGTTGGCCGGCTGGTCGAACACCGCGGTGTCGGAGAACTCGATCTGGCGGATGGACCAGTCGTAGCCGAATCCGGCTGCCTGATCCGCGCCGGTGAGCGGGCTGGGCAGGCGCGACAGCCAGCGGTTGAGGAAGCCGCGCACGTGCCCGGCGTCCAGGGTGTCGGCCAGGTGCTGGGCGGCGCGCGGCTCGGCGCAGTCGCGGATGCCGTTGTCCAGGGCGCGGAAGGCGACACCGGCCGCGATCAACTGCTGCTTGAGCCATTCGTGGCCGTTGCACCAGGCCCAGACGGGGTAGGGCGCGTACGGGCAGAGCTTGAAGAAGCCCGGCCCGAAACGGCGGTCCCACACATAGAAGTAGTAATGGTTTACCCACAGTGCCTGCCGCCGGTAGCAGAAGTGCGGATGACGGTCCGAACCGCCTCGCCGGAACCCGCGCCAGCCCGACACCCGCTCCTGCGCGATGCCGATGTAGACGACGCTGTCCCGGCCGGTCTCGGCCGCCGCCCGCAGGTACGGCGCGACGATGTCCTCCTTGCACGCCCGGCGCGGGAAGTGCTCCATCGCGATGTCGTGCGCGGCGGCGTAGTCGTGGATGTCGGCGATCAGCCGCTCGTGGATGACGCCGAGCCCGGCCGGGGACGGGATCGGGTATCCGCGGTGCAGCAAGAAGCGCACCACCATGCCCTCCGTCTGCAGGCCAGGAACGTACCCCTGGGCGAAGATGCGATCCACGCACGACAGCCGGAACGCGGTGTGCTTGGCGAGAAGCGCCGATACCGAAGCCATGGCTGACCTCCCGGCCACTGAACCCGGTCACCCCAAGCGTTGACTCCACCTCGGACGGTAGCCGCGACCTCCCGCCATCCACCTTCAAACCACCACAAGCACAAAACTGTCACGCCGCCGCCCATCAACGGTGCGTAACCACCGCGGACCCCGCTCGGCGGTCTGAGGCTCGCTCGCTAAATCTAGCGGCTCTGCTAGCGGTCGATACCGCTCCCGATCAGCGATCTAGCATTTCCGCAGGCTCATGTCGAGCGCCCCCGAACTCCTTCAGGGGCGCTCTTGCGGAGCCCGTGTGGGCGCTAGGAGAGGATCTCGAAGCTCACCGTCACGTTGCCGTTCTCGGCGACCGCCACGGGGATGACCTGGCGGATGGCGGCTCCCGCGACGGCCAACGGGCGGTCGGGGCTGCGTACGTTGCTGACCAGGGTGTGGATGCGGCGCTGGCCGCGCAGATACTAGCGGTAGAGCCGCGCCACGGCCAGTGCCCGGAACATCGGGCCGACCAGACCGGCCGCCGAGGCCTGCGCGACCGCTCTCTAGTGCTCGGCCAGCAGGACGGCGATCTCCGTCATCCGTCGTTCAGGAGGCCCAGTGACAGGGAGGGCCGCGAGACCACTGAGCCGTCGACTCCTGCGATGATCATGTGGACCTCCCTCACCTTCATCGAACGCCGCGAAACGTGCCCGGCGCAGGGCCGGAGGGCGCCGGCACAGGGGACGAACGGCCCTGTCTGATGCCGGACGTGGATGGGTAACGTCACCGCCATGGCCGCTCTCGACCTGACCAGGCTGCGAGCCGTGATCTTCGACACCGACGGCGTCGTCACCGACACGGCCCGGGTGCACGCCGCCGCGTGGAAGCACGTGTTCGATCATTTCCTGCGCGGACGCTCCGCGCCGTTCGACGTCCGTGGCGACTATCTGCGCCACGTGGACGGCCGGCCGCGGCTCGACGGGGTCCGCACGTTCCTGGCCTCGCGCGGCATCACGCTGCCCGAGGGCGGTCCGGACGACGAGCCGGGCGCGGCGACCGTGCACGGCCTGGGCCGGGCCAAGGACGCGCTGTTCGTCCGGCAGGTCACCCGGGACGGAGTGGCGGCCTTCCCTTCCACGGTCGCGCTCCTGCACGAGCTGAGGCGGCGCGGCTGCCGGGCCGCGGCGGTCTCGGCCAGCAAGCACTGCCGCCTGGTCGTGGCCTCGGCGGGTCTCATGCACCTGTTCGACGTGGTGGTCGACGGTAACGACTCGGCGCGGCTCGGCCTGCCGGGCAAGCCCGATCCCGCGCTGTTCCTCGAGGCCGCCCGGCGTCTCGGCGTGGCCGCGGAGGAGGCGGCGGTCGTGGAGGACGCGCTGCCCGGGGTGGAGGCCGGGCGGCGGGGCGGCTTCGGGCTGGTGGTGGGGGTGGACCGGAGCGGCTCGCAGGCGGCCGGGCTGCGGCGCGCGGGCGCGGACGTCGTCGTGCCGGACCTGGCCGAGCTGGATGTGGCCGGCCGTGTCCCGGTGAGCCCGCGATGAACCCGTGGGTGCTGGCCTACGAGGGCTACGATCCCGCCTCGGAAGGGCTGCGGGAGGCGCTGTGCACGCTCGGCAACGGCCGATGGGCCACCCGCGGTGCCACCCCCGACGGGCTGGCCCGATCGCCCGGCACCTATCGGGCCGGCTGCTACGACCGGCTGGCCTCCGAGGTCGCGGGCCGTACGGTGGTCAACGAGGACCTGGTCAACCTGCCCGACTGGCTGCCGCTGAGCTTCGCCACGCCGGGCTCGGACTGGTTCAGGCCTGAGAACGCGGATCTGCTGGACTACCGGCAGGAACTCGACCTGCGGCATGGCGTGCTGCTGCGGACGCTGCGCTGGCACGACGACGAAGGCCGCGTCACCCGGGTACGGCAACGCCGCCTGGTGTCCATGGCCGATCCGGCCCTGGCCGCGCTGGAGACCACGTTCATCGCCGAGAACTGGTCCGGTACGCTCCGCGTCCGAAACCGTCTGGACGGACGGGTCACTAACCGCGGCGTCGCCCGCTACCGCGACCTGCGCGGCGACCACCTGACGTGCCACAGCACCGGCACCGAGAACGAGCTGACCTGGCTGACCACGACGACCCGCTCCTCCCGGATCACCGTCGCCCTCGCCGCACGCACGGACGCGGCCGTTCCCGGCTCGGTCTCCGAGGAGCCCGGCCGCGTCGGCACCGATCACCTGCTCGACCTCGTCGAGGGCGAGCCGGCGACGCTGACGAAGATCGTCGCCTTGGTGACGTCTCGCGATCCCGCCGTCCACGACCCGCTCTCGGCCGCCCTGCGCCGGGCCCGGCAGGCCCCCGGCTTCGGCGAACTGCTGGCCGCCCACGAGGCGGCATGGGAGCGGCTGTGGGAACGGGCCCGGCTGGACGTGGACGGGTGGGAGCTGGCGCAGATCGTCCACCTGCACGTCTTCCACCTGCTGCAGACGCTCAGCCCGCACACCGTCGACCTGGACGTCGGCGTGCCCGCGCGTGGCCTGCACGGGGAGGCGTACCGGGGGCACGTGTTCTGGGACGAGCTGTTCGTGCTGCCCTGGCTCAACCTGCGCTTCCCCGAGGTCTCGCTCGGCCTGCTGCGCTACCGCTGGCGCCGCCTGCCCGAGGCCAGGGCCGCGGCCCGGGCGGCCGGATTCGACGGCGCCATGTTCCCCTGGCAGAGCGGCAGCGACGGCCGCGAGGAGACCCAGACGTTCCACCTCAACCCCGCGTCGGGACGCTGGCTCCCGGACGTCTCCCACCTGCAGCGTCACGTCGGCCTGGCCATCGCCTACAACGTGTGGCAGCACCACCTGGCCACCGGCTCCATGGCCCCTTGGTGTGCGGAACTGCTGACCGAGATCGCCCGCTTCTTCGCCTCTCTCGCCGTGCTCGCCCCCGCCTCGGGCCGGTACGAGATCCACGGCGTCATGGGCCCTGACGAGTACCACACCGCCTACCCCGGCGCCGGCACTCCCGGCCTGGACAACAACGCCTACACCAACATCATGACCGTGTGGCTGCTGTCCCGCGCCCTGGAACTCGGCGTGGCCGATCCCACCGAGGCTGCCCGGTGGGAGGACATCACGCGGCGCATGCGCGTCGACTTCCATGACGGTGTCATCAGCCAGTTCACCGGTTATGCCGACCTCGCCGAGCTCGACTGGAGCCGCTACAAGGGCGTGCGCCGGCTGGACCGGGCGCTGGAGGCGGACGGCGACGACGTCAACCGTTACCAGGCGTCCAAGCAGGCCGACACGCTGATGGTGTTCTATCTGCTGACCGAGCAGGAGATCCAGGCGATCCTGGCCCGGCTCGGCTACCCGGCCGATCCCGGTCTGATCCCCCGGACGATCTCCTACTACCTGGACCGCACCAGCCACGGTTCCACGCTCAGCGCCGTCGTGCACGCCTGGGTGCTGGCCCGCTCCGACCGCGCCCGGTCCTGGCAGTTCTTCGCCGAAGCACTGATCAGCGACGTGTACGACGTCCAGGGCGGCACCACCGCCGAGGGCATCCACCTGGGCGCCATGGCCGGCACGCTGGACATGCTGCAGCGCTGCTACCTGGGCCTGGAACTCCGGCCGGACGGCCTGCGGCTCGACCCCCTCCTGCCGGAACGGCTCGGCTCGTTGTCACTGCCGGTCCTGTTTCGCGGGCGGCGGCTCGCCATCGAGGCCGACCACGAGCAGACACGCGTGGACGGCGTCACGCTGTCGCGCGGATCCAGCACCACCATCGCTCAACCGGCGGTGTGAGAACCTGGCCCCGGCGTCGGGCGGGATTCCCACCAGCTCCAGTTTCGCGATCTTGCCGTTGGCCGTCTTGGGGAGCGTGTCCCGGATCTCCACGTGGCGGGGGTATGTGCAGGCGGCCAGGCGGTCCTTGCAGTAGGCGATCAGCTCCGCCTCCGTGGCGCGCCTTGCGGGCTTGAGTGACACGTACGCCGTGACCTCTTCCCCCAGCCGCGCATCGTGGTCCGTCCAGATCCACCTGGCCGAAACGGGACGGGCGACGGCCTCACGCGTGCCGGCCGGCCTCGCCGGCAGCCTGGCCTCCATGCGCGTGAGGTGACATCGCCGAGTGCCGGATCGCCTGTCCTAGCCGTTCACGATGGCATCGAGCATGGGCATCGGCCCGTTGTGATGTGCGGCGCTGCGCCGGCTCAGCTTTCGGTACGTGCTTGCCTGCGTACCACGACCAGCGGGCACGGAGACTGGTGCAGCAGCGCCTGGCTGACCGAGCCGAGGATCATTCCGGCGAACGTGCCGTGCCCGTGCGAGCCCACCACCAGCAGGTCCGCTCCCGAGGCGGCTTCACGCAGCACCGCGACCGGGTGCCCGTGCACGACGTCCGCGACGACGGGCACGTCCGGGTGACGCTCGCGATGCCCGGCGAGTGCCTCCTTCAGGATGAGCGATTGGTCGCGTTCGGCCTCGGGACCGGCAGGGTCGAATCCGCCGGCGTGCGGCCAGGCCCAGGCCAGCACCGCGCGCAGGATCGCACCACGCAGCTCGGCTTCGGCGAAGGCGGACTCCAGCACCCGGTGCGCCTGCGGTGAGCCGTCCACGCCGGCCACGATCTCGCCGCGGGGCAACGACGGCAACTCGTGCACCACGGCCACGTCGCACGGCGCGTGCCCGGCCACGCCGAACGCCACCGACCCGACGAGCAGCCCGCGCACGCCACCGACGCCGTGGCTGCCGATCACCAGCAGCTCGGCGTCCTGCGCGGCCCTGGTCAGCGCGTACGCGGATCTCCGGCCGCGAGCACTGTCTCCACCTTGAGGCCCGGGCGCTCGCGGTGCGCCCTGTCCTCCGCGACGGCGAGCAGGTCCAGCCCTCCTCGCCGCATCCACCCGGCCACATCGGCGTAACGGCCGTCGGCGGTGTCGACGCACCAGCGCGGCAGCGCATGCATCACCGTCAGCGGCGTGCCACGCAGCACCGCTTCCCTGGCTGCCCAGGCGCACGCCTCCAGCCCGGCCCGTGAGCCGTCCACTCCAGCGATGATCATCGCGGTCGCCTCCTCTTCTCCCATCGCAACGCAGAGGTGCGGAAGTGGCCAGGGCCGAAGGTCCCGTCCTCGCTTTTTCGTCCCGAGCGGGCCAGGATCACCGAGTGATGTCCGCGGCGCGAGGTGCGCCGTCCTGCGATTCCGTTGATCAAGCTCGGGCCAGAGCCGCGGGACGAGATCGGCCTCGGCGTCTGCAAGGGCTGCGGCCTGTGCGTGGTGGAGTGCCGGCGAGCGCCGTCGAGACGGCCCAGGAGATCAGCCGGCGGGGCCTGCCACCGCGACGGGGCACGGCGCGTGCCGGAGGAGATGCTCGGGGTGCTTGCGTCCGACAACCATGAGTGTCGCCGGCGCATGGTCGGCGCTTCGCCGGAGCCGTGCTCCCGGGTGGCGTCTGCTGTATTCGGTGAGGTCCACCGTGGCCGCGAGCGGCAGCTGACGCAGCTCGGCCTCGCCGAACGCGAATTCCAGGACGGTCTCGTCCGGGTTCGTCTCGGCCACGACGATGGATCCTCGTGCTGTCGCGGCGGGCAGCGGTCCTGGTCCGCGTACGACGATCACGGGGCTTTGGGCGTGGGCGGCGACGTAGCCGGCCACGGAGCCCACGACCGCTCTCGGCAACGCGCTGAGCCCCCGGGAGCCGACCACGACGAGCGCGGCACCGCCGGAGAGCCCGACAAGGTGTTCGGCGGCAGGACCTTCGTACAGGTCGGTGTCGACCTGCACGCCGGAGCTGGTCTGCCGGGCGCAGTCGGCGCCGTGCCACAGCACGTGCTCGGCCGCCTTGCGCAGGTGGGCCTTGGTCTCCTCGTCCGCTTTGCCGTACGGCCATTGCCACGCGTGCGCGACGATCAGGGGCAGCTTTCTGAGCTCGGCCTCGTCGAGCGCCCAGTCCAGGGCCTGCATGGAGAAGTCCGAGCCGTCGTAGCCGAGCACGATGTGGTGCATGGCGTCGCCTCCTGACCTGTGGCGGGCGAGCGGGCCCGGGCCGATGCCGTGCCGCGCTTGCTGTCTTCAGACTCGCGCCGTGCGGGCCCGGCCGGCAGGGACCTTGGGCCCGCACGCCGGGGCCGTACGGCTCTGCCTGGCCGAGCGTCGCTCGGGCAGCCTCAGAGGTGGGGAGCACCTTTGAGGGACGGGAGACTCGCCATGGCCGAGGGATACGACGTCCTGCTGCGTGACGGCGGCATCGCTCATGTGCGCCCGCTGCGGCCCGGCGACCGCGCGGCGCTGCACGAGCTGGTGGACCGCTCGTCGGAGCGCTCGGCCTACCTGCGCTTCTTCACCGGCGGCCGGAACACGGCGCACGCGTACATGGACCGCGTCACGAGCGACAAGTACAGGGGCCACGCCTTGGTCGCCGTCATGCACGAGCGGCTGGTGGCGGTGGCCGAGTACATCCCCATGGACGACGATCGTGCCGACCTGGCGATTCTCATCGACGACGCGGTCCACGGCCACGGGCTCGGCACGCTGCTGCTGGAGCACGTCGCGCTGGACGCGGCCGGGCACGGCGTACGGGAACTGGTGGCCGAGGTGCTGGCCGAGAACCGGCCGATGATCCGGGTGCTGCACGATCTGGGCCTTCCGGTGGGGCAGCGCTTCGAAGACGGCACGCTGCACGTCGCCATCACCGCCGAGCCGACGGCCGGGCTGCGGGAGGGTATCGAGGCCCGCGACCATGAGGCGGAGCGGGCGTCGCTGGCGCGGGTGCTCGCACCGCGTTCGGTGGCGGTGATCGGGGCTTCGCGCGACGAGCGCGCGGTCGGGCACAAGGTGCTGCGCAACCTCCTCGACGGCGGCTTCGCCGGGCCGGTCCACCCCGTCAACCCGAACGCCACCGAGGTGGCCGGACTGACCTGCCGCCCTGGAGTGCCGGCCGGCGTCGATCTGGCCGTGGTAGCGGTCCCCGCCGCACACGTGCTCGAGGTCGCCCGGGACTGCGCCAAGGCCGGCGTGGCCGGGCTGGTGGTGCTCTCCTCCGGCTTCGCCGAGGCCGGGCAGCATGGTGCGGAGGCGGAGTTGCTGCAGGTCTGCCGCTCGGCCGGGATGCGCCTCATCGGCCCGAACTGCCTGGGGGTGGTCAACACCGCGGTCCGGCTGAACGCCAGTTTCCTGCCGCACCCGCCGGTCCGGGGCCGCATCGCGCTGATGTCGCAGTCGGGCGCGGTCGGCGCGGCGCTGCTGGACCGCCTGGAGGTCTCCGCGTTCGTCTCCGTCGGCAACAAGGCCGATGTCAGTGGCAACGACCTGCTCGAGTACTGGGAGGACGACGACGGCACCGATGTGATCGCGCTGTATCTGGAGTCGTTCGGGAATCCGCGCAAGTTCGCCCGAATCGCTCGCCGGGTGACCGCGCGCAAGCCGGTGCTGCTGGTCAAGAGCGGGCGCAGCGACGCCGGTGACCGTGCGGTGCGCTCGCACACCGCCGCCGCGGCCACTCCGGACGTCGCGGTGGACGCGCTGGTCCGCGCGGCCGGGGTGATCCGGCTCGACAGCGTCCACGATCTGATCGACACGGCCAGGCTGCTCGCGTCCCAGCCTCTTCCCCGAGGGCGGCGGGTCGCCATCGGGGGGAACTCGGGCGGGCCTGAGGCGATGGCCGCTGATGCCTGTGAGTGTCGCGGGCTGACGGTTCCCGAGCTGCCGCCCGGTCTGCCGGCGGCCCGGCCGGGCGCCGCGATGACCAACCCGGTCGATCTGACCGCCGACGCGAGCGCGGCTGAGATCGGCGCCGCGCTGAAGGCGCTCATCGCCTCGCCTCATGTGGACGTGATCCTGGCCGTTTACACGCCGCCGTTCGGATCGGGTCTCGAGGAAACCCGTCAGGCCATCGCCGAGGCCGCCATGGGGGCGGACAAGACGGTGCTGGCCTGCGTCGTCGGCCACGACGGCCTGATCGGCGGGCGTATCCCCGCCTATGCCTTCCCCGAGCAGGCCGTCGAGGCGCTCGCGCACGTCGTGGGCTACGCCGAAGGGCGCAGGCGCCCGGTTCCGCCCCTTGTTCTGCCTGCCGTGGATGACAGGACGGCACGGGAGATCGTGCGGGCCGAGCTGGCGGCACATCCCGACGGGAACTGGCTCTCCCCCGCGACCACCGCTCGGCTCCTGGGCTGCTACGGCGTGCCGCTCGTGGAGTCCATCCAGGTGGGCGGTCCCCGGGCCGCCGTACAGGCGGCCCGCAAGGTGGGGCTGCCCGTGGTGCTCAAGGCCGTCGGGCCGGTGCACAAGAGCGACGTCGGCGGGGTCCGGCTCGGCCTGCGTACCGAGGAAGAGGTGCGGCGGGCCTACCGGGAGATGTCGGGGCGCATCGGCGAGGACATGTCCGGCGCCATCGTCCAGCCCATGCTGGCGGGCGGCGTCGAGATCATCGCCGGCGGGGTCAACTATCCGGCGTTCGGGCCGCTGGTCATGGTCGGCATGGGCGGGGTGACGGCCGACCTGCTGGCCGACCGGGTCTTCCGTGTGCCGCCGATCGCCGATGCCGCCGCCATGATCGACGAGATGCGCTGTGCCCCGCTCCTGCACGGCTACCGTGGTTCGCCGCCCGCCGCCATCGACGCGCTGGCCGGCCTGCTCGTACGCATCGGCCGGTTGCTCGAAGACCTCCCCCAGGTGGCCGAGCTGGACCTCAATCCGGTCATGGTCACCCCCGGCGGTGCCACCACGGTGGATGCCCGCATCCGGGTCGTGCCCTGCGAACCTCGCCCCTCGCCACTGCTCCGCCGCCTGCGCTGAGCGGGCCGGGCTCGGGAGCGCGGGAAGGCTTTCGTCCCTGGCTGCGAACCCGCCGCTGGGATGAATGGTGTCCTGACCAGCCGCACCTGCCCTTGCTGTCCACCGCACGAGACAGTGACAGGAACCGTCCAGGAGGAGCTGATCAAGATGCGCACCACTCGCATAACCCTGCGCCCGCGACCGGCTCGACCTCAGCCGGACCAGGATCTGCGAACACCGTCCGGGCACGTCCTTGCCTATTGACCGCCGCCACGCGATGAGGAACCGGCAGGGACTCCCGACTCCATGAAGCGCGGCGCTCGCGGAGTGCGATGGAGGCGACAGGAAGGGAGGGATTTGCGACGCGCATGACCGTCGCGGATGCGATGATGACGAAGGTCGTCTCCGTCACCGCCACCGCCCGTTCAAGGACGTCGCCGAAGCGCTCATCGTCGGCGGTATCAGCGCCGCCCCGGTTACGGACGACGGCGACCACGTGCTCGGCACGGTGTCCGAGGCCGAGCTGATGACCAGCCCCGCCATCAGTGTCTCCGCCAAGACGGCCACTGTCCAGGCCGCTCGCCTGATGGAAGGCCCATGACGTCAAGCAGCTCGCGGTCGTCGACCGCGACGATCGAGGTCCGTCAGGGCATCGTGACGTTGTCCGGCCGCATGGAGTGCCGCACCGAGGCCGAGATCGCGGTGCGCATGACGCGCCGGATCAACGGCGTGGCGTACGTCGTGAACGAGCTGGCCTGGAGGCAGGACGACGCACCCGCGCTGGGCGGAGCCTGGATCGAGCGCATGCCGGTTCAGCCGGCGAGGGAGAACGCCTGTACTGCACGTAACATCCGTCCGGCCTCTTCCAGGTCGCGGTGGGCCTCCAGGACGCGACCGGCTGCTGTGGCGAAGCGGATGAGGTACTCCTCGGCGTGCTCATCGAGGTCCGAGCCTGCCACCCAAATGGCGGCATGGCTGCGCGTGTTCAGCGGGACGGGCACGCTCAGCAGGCGGAATCGACCCATGTCGACATGGATGGGTTCGGACTGCCCGGCCAACGCGAGGAGCACGTTGCCGGAACCCAGCCATCGCCGGACCCGCAGCGGATCTCCGGGCGGCATCGTCATCTGGATCAGCTGGGCGAACTGGGGTGGTGCTCCCGCCTCGACCAGACCGGCGTAGCCGGTGCCGCAGATCTCCGCCGCGACGGTGACGATCTGCTCGAACAGCCGCCGAGAATGACAGGCGGAGATGGCGTCGATCAGTTGCCGTAGCCCCTCTGTGGAGGGCTGCGGGCGCATCACTGGACCGGACCTGCTCATGGCTCGCCCCCTACTTCCGACTTCATGGTCCGGCCGCTCTCCGGCAGCGGAAAGGGTCTTTGGCCCTCACTCCCCGCGATAGGCCTCAGGACGTTCCCGGACGATCCGACCCGAGTACGGGCCCTGCGATCGGGATCGTCGGGACTTTCGGCCCTGTGTCCGTCGAACCTCGCAAGGTGTGATGGGGGTAACGAGGCAGGGGACGACGATGAAGATCACCGTTCAGGACCTGATGACCACCGACGTCGCAGCCGTCCATCGCGAAGCTTCCTTCCACGCCGTGGCCGAGCTTCTCATGAGCGCGGGCGTTGCCGGTGTGCCCGTCGTCGACGACGACGACCATGTCCTGGGCGTCGTCTCCGAAGCCGATCTCCTCACCAAGGCGGAGTTCAAGCAGCGGTACTACGGCGACGCCTACCGGCCTCCGCTCCGTGCGCGCATCCGCCACGTCGCCGGCGTCGGCCGCCACGAACCCGCCGGTGAAACGGCCGGGGATCTCATGACCGCGCCTGCCCGCACCATCGCCCCCATGGCGTCCATCGTGACCGCCGCCCGGCAGATGGATCGTCATGGCGTCAAACGCCTGCCCGTCATCGACGCCGACGGCCGCCTCATCGGTATCATCAGCCGCCACGACCTCGTCAAGGTCTTCCTCCGCAGCGACGACGACCTCCTGAGACAGGTCAAGAACGCCATCCGCGCCGACGCCCTCGGGCTGAGTGTCACCGTCGCCGAGGGCCTCGTCACCATCTCCGGCGCCTTTCCCGAGCCCAGCCAGCCCGACACCGCCCTGCGACTGGCGCAGGGAGTGGACGGCGTCGTGGCCGTGCGTCACTCTCTCACCTGAGGTGTCCGGACTCCTGCGGCCGGGCCGTCCGGGCATGCCCTGCCCGGCTCCCGGGCGACCGCGATGACGACGGCGACCGCGGCCATGATGACCCGCGCCGCCACGGTGGCCAGTGACCACCAGGCGATCCACGACGTGGCGCAGTGCGCCTGGAGCAGGGCGGGCCAGTGCCGGATGGCCCACACCACGCCCGCGATGAGCGCTGCTCCCAGCGGGATCGACGGCGTAGGAGGACCAGCCGAACTCCTCGTACAAGGCGCGCACGAAGGACACGGCCGCCGCGCCGGTGCTCGAGGATCATCGCGGCGGTGACCGGACAGGCCGCCGCGAGCGCGGCCAGTGGCAGGCCGGGCAGGATCTGGGTCCCGACGTCCCGTTCCGAGGGCCTGGAACGGGACGGTGAGCAGGAGGACCAGAGCGAAGAACGCCACGCTACGCACGGCTCACGACTCCGCCGGGGCGGCAGGACGGGCGAGCCGGCGGTGTGCCGGGCTCGCGTGGGCCGGCGCGGGCGGGTCCTCCAGGCATCTGAGTGGCGGCACATGCGGTGCTGCGCGGCTCCACCAGCTCCAGGTCGCAGCCGACCGCGGCGGGCTCCAGGCCGAGCAGGTTCACCGCCCATCCGGCACCGTCGGTGAGGGAGATGCCGACCGACAGTGGCCGGCCCGCCAGGTACGCCTCCCTCGCCGACAACCATCCGTTCCAGCGAGGGACGTGCTCTTCGCCTCGCGCCAGCCACCTCATGACGCCGCCATCCCTCGTTCCAGCGCGCCGATCATGACACGTCCGTACGACGAGGAGGTGGCCGTTGTCGGCACATGTCTCTCCCGCGAACGGACCGGCTGTAGGAACCTGGAGAGGTCGTACGTTTCGGCGCCCCGATACCGGTGAGAGGCATGTCGGCCCAACCACGGACAAGACTTCGCCGCGGCAGGATCACGTTGCTCATGATGCTGCTCTATGCCGTGGGCGGGACCGCCGTGGTGACGGTTGGCTTGCTGCTTGCGGGGCTGAGCATGGACACGTCGCTCGCCTTCGCGGGCCTGGCGTTCGGAGCCATCACCCTTGTCGTCGCCGAGCTGCGACAGCGCGAGTTGCCTCGCAAGAAGGTGGTTTACATCGGGATGGAGGACAGTCTCTTCGGGACCAACATCGTCGACGGCCTGCGTGCGGAACTGAGTGGGTCTTTCCCACACACGCTGACGATCTTGCTGCCCTCGCGGGAGAAGCGAGACCTGGTGCGCTGGCAGCGTGAGTGTCTCGGCCTCACCGATGTCCGTTCCGCGGATGCTTTGATCATCCTGCCGTGCCGTGATGACGGGGCTATCTGGGAAGGCCTCGTCGCTCTCGCCCAGAGGGGCGTGGCCATCATCGTGATCGACGTGGAGCCGCCGCAGGACTTCTTCGCCGACCGGCACGTGCCCGTCCCCATCTTCGTGGCCTCCGATTTTCCGGCAGGCGGACGGGCGGCTGGACGAGTCATCGCGGAGAGGCTGGCGCATCGCCCATCAGCGCGCGCGTTCGTCTGTATGGGCCCCGACTGGTCGAAACCGGGCTCGACCCGGACCAGCTGGTTGTTGTACGAACTGGCGCGCCAGGGCTGCCTCACCCGTACCACCGTCTTCGAGCTGACGTCCTGGGATCCGGAAAAGGTGGTGCCAACGGTGGTGGAGCGGCTGCGGCAGCTGCGATCGGAGCAGCTCATCGTCTTCGCGGGGACGGACTGGCTGCTGTCCGAGCTGAGCCAGAAAGTGCTCGCGACCGACGGTATCCGGGACGCGGTCGAGCTGATCGGCTACGACGGCATCCTGCGCAATGACGGGCGTCTCCTCGCCTCGGCCACCGCATTGGCGATCGCCACCATCGACACGCGTCCGGCAGCACAGGGACGTACCGCGGGGCAGGTCGTCCGCGAGCTGTACGAGAACCGCACCTCAGCCACCAGGTTTCTCGTGGAGCCGGTCGCCGTCACGGCTCCGACCTGGCGGTGAGGCACTCGCTACGGCAACGGGTCCGGTCTCACCTGGGCGGGTCGGCCAACGACCGTCCCGCCTGGGGACTTCCGGCCCTGCTCCCAGATGGCGTGCGGGAGGTGCGATGAGGGCGACCACGGAGGAGGTCAGCATGCGTAGGACCGTCGCGAACGTGATGACGACCAAGGTCGTCTCCGTCACCGCCGCCACCCCGTTCAAGGACATCGCCGAGGCGCTCATCACCGGCGGCATCAGCGCCGTCCCGGTGCTGGACGACGACCAGCATGTGATCGGCATGGTCTCGGAGGCCGACCTGCTGCGCAAGGAGGAGTTCAGAGAGCTGTAGTGGATGGTGACGGCCGTCTGCAGGGCATCGTCAGCCGCCGCGATCTGGTCAAGCTGTTCCTCCGGTGCGATGAGGAGATCGCCGCCGAGATACGCGATGACATTCTCGACCGCGCACTGTGGGTGAACACCGACGGCGTGCAGATGAGCGTGGAGCACGGCGTCGTGACGCTGTCCGGCTGGATGGAGCGCCGCACCGAAGCCGCCATCGCCGTCCGCATGACCGGACCTGCTGCGCGGGAGTTCGAGCCAGACCCCCGCGCCACAGCCTGTCCCCGTATCAACGTCCCATGAGCCGCCGTCCCGGCGAGTCATGGAGCTCATGACCCACGAGGCGGTCACCGTCACGGAGACCACCGACGTCTCCGTCGCCATCGACCTCATGGTGGGCAAGAGGATCAGGAGCCTGCCCGCGGTCAGCGCGAGCGGATCGTCGGCATGGTCAGCCGCGGCGACCTGATGGCAATGCTGGCCCGCATCGACGAGGACCTGTGCAAGGCCGTCATCGACGCGCTGCGGACGCACCATCCCTTCGGCCCGAGCTGGGATGTCACCGTCCGCGACGGTATCGCCGAGTTGAGCGGGCCGCCGCACGAGCACGCCAACAAGATCGCGGATGTGCTCGCCCGTACCGTGCCCGGCATCGTCCGGGTCAAGCACCTCAGGAGAGCACCATGCCCAGCATCGTCGCAGACGTCATGACCACCGACGTCACCGCCGTCAACCAGAACGCCTCCTTCCACATCGTCGCCGAGCTGCTCATTGACAAGGGCGTCAGCGGCGTACCGGTCCTGGACGACGACAATCACGTCGTCGGCGTCGTCTCCGAAGCCGATCTGCTGGCCAAGGAGGAGTTCAAGGAGCACTACTACGGCGACGACTACCGTCCCCCGCTGCGCGCCCGCGTCCGTCGCACCGCCGGCAGCGGCTACCGCAAGTTTCCTCGGCGAGAGCGCCGGCGCGCTGATGACCTCCCCGGCCCGCGTCATCGACCCGGACGCGCCCGTCGTGACCGCCGCCCGGCTCATGGACCGCCAGCGTCGTCAGCGTCTACCACGAGCTCGGCTAGAAGCACGACGACATCGCCGACCTGTCCATGTGGGGCGGAGCATCGGTGGGTGAAGGCATGAGGATTACCGTGCTCGGCGCCGGTTCTTGGGGTACCACCTTCACTCTGACCTCGACGCTCGGCGACCGACGACCTCGAGGCCGCCGCGGCCAGGGCTCGGAGTCTGATCATCGGTGTGCCCTCGCACGCCTTCCGCCGCGTGCTCGAACGCGCGCGGGGGCACGCCTCGCCCTGGATCCCGGTCGCCGGCCTGGCCAAGGGTTGGAGGAAGCAACCGACCCGCGCATGACCCACATCATCGAGCAGGGGCTGCCCGGCCAGCCGGCGGCGGCGCTGACCGGGCCCAACCTGCCAGGGAGATCCTCGCGGGCAAGGCCGCGGCCACGGTCATCGCGACCGGGAACGAAACCGTCGCCACCATGCTGCAGGAGATCCTGCAGCGCGGCTACCCCCAACGGCGACGTGACCGGCTGCGAGCTCGGCGACGCGCTCGCCGACATGATCATGACGGCGGAGGGCGTGCGCACCACCTCGGTGGCGGTGGGGCTGGGCGATCGGCACGGATTGGAGCTGCTGATCTGCCGTACCGTTCATCGGGTGCGAATCGGCGAGATCACCGCGCGTGACGCCTACGCGGGTCTGCGCCACTCCCCCGCGGGCACGAAGTCCGGCCCCTGGAGAAGGCGGTCCTGCCCGCCGGGGAGTGCCAGACGGGTGAGGGCTGTCATGGCCTCGCGGGCGCCGGCGGCGAAGGACGGCAGACACGCCAGCTCGGGTGCGGCGTTGACGGTCATGACCAGCGTGCCTGCGTAGGACAGCACGGCTACGGCCAGCGGCACTCCGGCCGTGATGGGCGCGATCGGGTACACGGCGGCCAGGCGTGAGCCGTCGAGCCACAGCGGCGTGGTCGGGCCCGGCACGTTGGTCACGTACAGGTTGAACCGCTCTGAGCCGTGACGGCGTATCCAGCTCATCATGAGGCGCATCACGAGCATCGGTGGCCGCCACGAGGGGGCGGTGGCCCGGTCGGCCTTGGCCGCGCGTGTCTGAGCGGTGACCCGGGCCAGCGCCCGCCTCGGGTCGGGCTCGTCCAGCGGCAGCGAGATCATCATGGGGGCGCTGCCGCCCGCGTTGCGCAAGCCGGGCGCGGCGGCCACGGGCACCGACACCCGCAACGCGTAGCCGGTGACCGGCTCACCTGAGGCGGTCAGCAGCCGGCGTACCCCGAACGTGGTGAGGGTCAGGGCGACGTCGTTGACCGTCGCGTCGAACGCGTGTCCGGCTCGTTCGACCTCGACGAGCGGCCAGGCCGCGGTCGCGAGGTGGCGGCGGCCGTCGCGGACGACCGGGAACGGCAGGCTCGGCACCCGCGGGCCGATGGTCTTGTACGTTGTCGCAAGGCCGGCGCGCAGCGCGCGGAGTTTCGCGAGAAGGTTCGGAATTTCCCTGAGTGCCTGCCACAGGGCGGCCGCCTTCGCCACCGCCGCGTCCCTCACCAGGTGTCCCGTCGATGGAGGCGGAGCCGCGCGCCACCGCACGCTCTCCTCCGCCGGTTCCTGGGAGGTGGCGCTCAGCAGCACGTCGGCCAGAGCCACGGCGGTCTTACCGTCGGCCAGCGTGTGGTGCAGGGCCAGCACCAGGCCGATGCCCTTGTCCAGGCCGGTGACGCAGAGCAGCCGCCACGGGGCCCGGTGGAGGTCGAGCGGCTCGGCGATCCGGGTCGCCGCCCAGTCGAGAAAGTCCGCGCCGCGCGGCAGAGCGACCAGTTCGATGTGCTGGGCGAGATCGAACCGCTGGTCGTCAACCCACAGGGGCGGGCCCTGCCAGAACCGGGTGAGCTGGACGCGGCGGCGCAGCATCGGCCCGCGGTGCAGGCGAGCGCTCACCAGTGCACGCAATCGCTCGATGTCCACCGGGCCGCGTCGTTCCACGACGCCGGCCATGCCGATGTTCATGTTCATCGGGGAACCGGGCTCCTGGGCCCAGATCATCATCATGTCCCCGGCGCTCAGACGCTCGATCATGATGCATCGCTCCTTCGCGAGGCTTTCCTCCGAGCATCACCGAGGGCCGCCGCGCCAGGCAGTGTCTTTGGTCCCTCGACGCGGGGCCCTTCGCCGCTGTCCCTGGCCGCGCGAGGGAAGAACGATGAAAGCGTCCCGGCCTACAGGTGAACCGATCATGATCGGTGGCACGCGTGATCACCGAAAGGCCCGCCCTCAATGCGGAACTGCTGACCAGCAGGCACGGCGCAGACGAGCTGCTCGCCGGTCAGGACGACACGATCACCGCAAGGTCCACCGCACATCCAGCCGTGGAGGGGTGCCGTGAGCGACGAACACCTGCCCCGTATCATCCAGGGCGGCATGGGGGTGGCCGTCTCCGACTGGCGACTGGCCCGGGCCGTCTCCCGGCTGGGCCAGCTCGGCGTGGTCTCGGGCACGGCCATCGACCTGGTGTGCGCGCGCCGGCTGCAGCTCGGTGACCCGGGCGGCCACGTGCGCCGCGCACTGGCGCGCTTCCCCATCCCGGAGATGGCGCGGCAAGTCATCCGCACTTTCTACATTCCCGGCGGCAAACCGCCAGGGATCCCGTTCCGGCCGGTGCCGCGGTACTCGCTGCGGCCGGGCCGCGCGCTGGTGGCGCTGACCGTCGTGGCCAACTTCGCCGAGGTGTACCTGGCCAAGGAGGGACATGACGGGCGGGTAGGCGTGAACTACCTGCGCAAGATCGAGCTGCCGATCCCGTTCGCCTGCTACGGCGCCCTGCTGGCCGGGGCCGACCACATCCTGATGGGCGCGGGCAACCCGGCCGAGCTGCCCGCGCTGCTCGACCGGCTGGCCGGCCATCGTCCGGTGGCGCTGCCCGTACGGGTGCAGGGAGCGGCCTCCGCCGACGGCGACGCCTTCGTGGAGTTCGACCCGGCGGACCTGTGGCAGGCGCCGCCGCCGATGCTGCGGCGGCCTCGGTTCGAGGCGATCGTGGCCTCGGTCGACCTGGCCGCCGCGCTGGCCGCCGACCCCGTGACCCGGCCCGACGGTTTCGTGGTGGAGGGGCCGCCGGCGGGCGGGCACAACGCGCCGCCGCGCGGCCCGCGCCGCCTGGACCCTGCCGGACAGCCGATCTACGGCGAGCGTGATGTGGTCGTCCCGGAGGAGATGGCGGCGGTCGGCCTGCCGTTCTGGATGGCCGGCGGGTACGGCAGCCCGGACGGGCTGGCCGCGGCGCTGGCCGGGGGCGCCACCGGGATCCAGGTCGGCACCGCGTTCGCGTTCTGCGCCGAGTCCGGCATGGCACCGCTGCTGAAGAAGGCCGTGCTGGCACGCGTGGCGCGCGGGGACGCCCGCGTGCGCACCGACCCGCGGGTCTCACCGACCGGATTCCCGTTCAAGGTCGTCGACCTGGAGGGCACCGTGGCCCGCGAGGACGTCTACGCCGACCGGCCCCGCCTGTGCGACCTGGGCGTACTGCGATCGCCGTACCGCAAACCGGACGGCTCGATCGGCTACCGCTGCCCGGCCGAACCGGTCGAGGTCTACCAGCAGCGGCGCGGCGGACGCGTCCAGAACACCGAAGGCCGCCGCTGCCTGTGCAACGCCCTGCTGGCCACCGCCGGCTACGCCCAGGAGCGCCCCGGCGGCTACGCCGAGCCAGCCATTGTGACCTGCGGCACCGACCTGACCGCCATCCGCCACCTGGCCACGACCCACCCCGGCTACACCGCCGCCGACGTCCTGGCCTACCTGCTGCAATGACGAGCAGGGCAATGGTCCGCGAACCGACACCCTCACCCACTCGCGCACGAGGTCGCGATCACGGCCTCGACGACGGGCTTCAGGTGACACCGTGGCTGACCGAGCCGAGCACGGCAGCGGCGAATCCGCCCAGGCCGCGTGACCCCACCACCACGAGGTCGGCCGAGGCGCCGGCCGCGGCAAGGACGGCCACCGGATGCCCGTCCTGCACGATGTCGATGATCTCGACGTCCGGCCACTTGGCCCGCCACGGATCCACCCGCTGAGCCGCCTCGCGGGCCGTGTCCACGAAGGCGGAGGCATGCCATGGTCTCCGCGCGAAGACGACGCGCAGCGGCACGCGACGCGCGCCGGCCTGCTCCACGGCGTACTCCATCGCGGCCTCGGCATGCTCGGAGCCGTCGTGACCGACGACCACCCCGCCCTGCGGGGTCCCCGGCGGGTCACGCACGATGACGACCGGTCCGGCGGCGTGCCCGACCGAGCCGACCACCATCCCGGCGAACCCGCCCAGCCCGCGACTGCCGAGCACCACGCTGTCGGCCGGCCTCGATTCGGCGATCAGGGCATCCACGGAGTTCCCCGGCAGCAACTCGGTGATCACCGGGACGTCGGGGGCCAGTCCGCGCGCCCGGTCGGCCGCCGCGGCCAGCGCCCCGGCGCAGTACTCCACGGCGCCGTAGGGCCGCTGCTCGCACACGTGCACGATGCGCAGCCCGAGCCCTCGGCGGCGGGCATCGGCCGCGGCCCACTCCACGGCCGTGCGCGCCGGAGCGGACCCGTCCACGCCGACGACGATGTTGAGCGTCATCCCGCTCCTCCCCTCTCGAATCCCTCACCCCGAACCTCACGCCAGGAGACCGCCGACGCACGGGGCCGAGGTCCCGGGCACCGCGGCCATGGGTCCTCCGCCGCGCGCCCAGGGCCCGGGTCCCCGCCCGTTCAGTTGTGCGCGGATGACGCGGCGGGGGCGAGCTCCGCCTGCGCGGGCTCCGCCGGTTGCCGCCCGGCTTCGGCGTGCTGCTGCTCGGCGAAGCGGGCCAGCGCCTCCACGCTGGTGAGGAACTGTGCGGGGAACACGATCGTGGAGTTGCGCTCCACCGCGATCTCACCCAGCACCTGGAGGTTGCGCAGTTGCAGGGCGATCGGGTGGGCGGCGATCACGTCGGCCGCCTCGGCCAGCCGTCCCGCCGACAACGCTTCGCCTTCGGCTGCGATGATCTTCGCGCGCTTCTCCCGCTCGGCCTCGGCCTGCCGGGCCATCGCGCGCTGCATGGTCTGGGGCAGCTCGATGTCCTTGAGCTCCACCAGGTGCACGTAAACGCCCCACTGCTGGGTGATCTTGTCGAGGATGTCCTTGATGGACTCGTTGAGCGTTTCGGTGTCGGTGAGCACGGTGTCCAGCAGGGAGCGGCCGACGACGTTCCTGACCGTCGTCTGGGCGATCTGGCTGACCGCGGCGACCACGTTCTCGATCTCCACGATCGACTTCACCGGGTCCACCCGCCGGAAGTAGGCCACCGCCGCCACCCCGATGGACACGTTGTCGCGGGTGATGACCTGCTGGGACGGCACCGGCAGGGTGACCGTGCGCATGCTGACCTTCCGCATCCGGTCCACCAGCGGGATCATGAAACGCAGTCCTGGCTCACGCGTGTCGCGTACCTGGCCGAGCCGGAACACCACGCCGCGCTCGTACTGCCGCACGATGGCGATACCGAGATTGGGCACGACCATCGCCTCCTTCGTTCGACTCCCTTTCACCGTCGCCCCCTTTGCCGGTCACGGACCAGAGGCGAACGTCCCACCTCAGGCCGAGACCGGGCCGATCGGCGGGCGAGCCGCGACCTTCGCCCCTGACCCCGGATCCCACCCGGCGGTTGAGTGAGAAGGAAGGACATGTTCACCGGCACCCTTGACGGTGCCCTCGGAGGCAATCATGTACCGGACCGTCACGGCGTTGATGTCCGGTGCCGCGGCCTGCCTACTGGCCACGAGCACGGCCCTCGCCGCAACCCCGACGCCGAGCCCGACGTCACCCGACACTCCCACGCCCACCACCAGCCAGCCCATCACCGAGCCACCGACAGACGAACCGACCGACGAGCCGACGACGCCAGCGCCCGCGGCGGCGATCACGGTGTCGCCGAAGGTGGTCTCCGCCCGGGGTGACTGGGTCAAGATCAGCGTCACCCTGCCAGGCGGCACCGACGCGGCCGCCGTCCACTCGCGTGCCTTCGGCCGTCACCCGCTGGAGGGCAAGACCGCGTTGACCGTGCGCACCCACACCGGCCTTCCCGCGGGCCTCTACCAGGTGTCGCTGTTCGGCAACGGCACCGATCTGGACGCCCAGACCTGGCTGCGGGTCGGCTATCCCAAGCCGATCGGCCCGGCCAGGACCGGCGACGGCGCCACCCAGCCCGACCCCGCACCCTACGCCCTCGGCCTCGGCCTGATCGCGGCGGGCGGCCTGGCCGCCACCGCCTCGGTGCTGCGCCGCCGGAACGATGCCTGAGCGCCGGCCGGGCCGCCGCCGCTGGGTGGCGGCGGCCTGGGCCGCCATGGCCGTCGTGCTCGTCGCCGCAGGGACGTTCCTGCTCCTGTCGACCCGGCACAGCCCCGGACCGCCGCCCACCGTGCAGCCTCCGCCGGCCGCCACGAGCACACCCGCCGACGCCGGCGCGGCACAGGCGCTGCCCCGCTCGGCGCCCACCCGGCTGCTCGTCCCGTCCATTGAGGTGGACGCGCCGGTCGTGGGGATGGGCCGCAACGCCGACGGCACCGCCGGAGAGCCGCCGCTCAGCAAGCCGTACCTGGTGAGCTGGTACGCCAACGGCGCGGCCCCGGGCGAGATCGGTGTCGCCGCCTTCTACGGGCACGTCGACTCGCGGGCCAGCGGTCCCGCCGTCTTCTACCGGGTCACCCAGCTCCGGCCCGGCTCGCTGGTCCAGGTGGAGCGGGAGGACGGCCGCACGGCCACCTTCCGCGTCTACAGCCTCGAACGTTTCCCCAAGAGCGACTTTCCCACCGATCAGGTCTACGGCGACACCGACCGGCCGGAGATCAGGCTGATCACCTGTGGCGGCTCGTTCGACCGCACCACAGGCTCCTACCGAGACAACATCGTCGCCTTCGGCACCCTCGTGCAGAACCCGGCCTGACCATGCCCTGCCCGGACGTGCCTGTCCGCCCGGGCAGAGCCCACGAGGTACCGCACGTGAGAGGAGTGCCCGATGACCGGGTCACGCGACGAAGCGCTCGCTCAGCTCGTCCACCAAGGGGTGATCTTCGCCGATCAGGCGATAGCCGTGCGCGTGGTGCTCCACCACAGCCCGCCACCCGCCCGGGCGCGGTGGGCGGAAGTGGCCGGATACGTCGGCGGCGGCCTGCTGCTGGCCGGCGCCCTCCCCCTGGCGGCCATGTCATGGCGGGGCTGCCGGGAAGGCGCACAAGGTGATCGTGCTGACGGCCACGGCCCCGCCGGCCACCGCGGAGATCACGCCGGCCACACCCGGCGTCGCGGGCGCCGCAGACCTGCTGGTAGCCGCTCTCGGCTACGCCCTGACCCGCGCCGCGCCCCCTCCTACCGGCGTGCGCGTTCTTCGCCGCGTTGACCGCCGGTTCGCTCGCTGACGAACGGACCGACGGATCCGTCCTGTCCGCAGGGTTGTCGCTCGTCGGGCTGGGGGTGGTGTGGACGACGCTGGTGTTGGCCGGCGTGATCGAACAACGGGCGCTCGGCCTGGGGCACGGCGCGGCCATCTCCCTGTCCGACCGCAGGCAGGACGTCGGCTACGATCCCACGATGTTTGGGCATACGTGATGGCGGTGGCCGTGACCTGCCTGCTGCTGTACCGGCGGGAACGGGTCTGGGTGCCGCTGGCGGCCAGCGTCGGCGGGGTCACGCGGCCATGTCCGAGGCGGTCTGGCACTGGACCGGCGGCGCGGTCGGCGGCTCGGCCACTGTGATGATCGCCAGTGGCGTCCTCGTGGCCGCCTCCGTGCTCGGCATCCGATGGCACCCCGTCACACCCCGCACACGCGAAAGGTCGCGAGGACCCTGCGCTGCGACCATGAGCAGGGCGGTTTCGGTGAGTTCCTGAGGGTGGCGGCGGTGCAGCGCCGTGGACCACGGTCATCCTGGCGTGGGCGTCCCCACGACAAGCTTCGCCACCGAGGTGCAAGCGCACGACACCGCGGCGATGCGCAGTGCGGATCCTGGGCGGCACGACGATCGAGCGTTTCTGGCTGGAGCTCGTGGCGTTGGTGCTGCCAGTCCGGCGGGAGCCGTGTGTACCCGTCGGTCAGCATCTGGCCCTCTCGCCGTCGCGTAGCACCAGCCCACCACGCAGGCCGCTCTTCCCTATTACCAAGCCTGCCAGCCGCCGCACGAGCCCGCTCGTGACCGGGGACCATCGGCCCTCACCGACGGGACTTTGGCCTCCGTTCAGTGGCGGATCGGCCACCGATGCTGGCAAGAAGGCGCACGCCCGGCACCTGGCGAAACACGACTGACGAAGGCGATGAGGAACATGCGGCTCAGCTGGCAGGAACATCTCAGGCTGCTGCGGATCGAGGGACGGCTCGCCCACGACGATCCGGCGTTCGTCGCCCGGGTCAGGACGCTCAGCACGCTCGCATCCGAACCACCCGCCACCATGGTCCTTCCGCCCATCGACCGTCTGCTGGCCTGGTTCGACCGGCATATCGTGGCCACCGCGCTGATGGCCGTGATGATCCTCCTCATCCTCCTCATCCTCTGAAGGCCGATCGCGGATACGCAACGGTACGGAGTGACCTCCATCGCGACACCGTCGACCGCGAGTCCGGTGTCGCGATCACCTTCGCATCAGCGGCCTGCCGAAG
The DNA here is from genome assembly GCF_900323885.1 of [Actinomadura] parvosata subsp. kistnae. Taxonomy (GTDB): domain Bacteria; phylum Actinomycetota; class Actinomycetes; order Streptosporangiales; family Streptosporangiaceae; genus Nonomuraea; species Nonomuraea composti. The sequence goes on from NZ_OOHJ01000030.1 coordinate 206,773, forward strand.
GCTAGCTGCGGCATCGGCTCCTGGACCAGGCGCAGCACCTCCGGACCGCCGTACTCCCCGGCGACGATGCGCCGGTTGACCGTCATGATGCCGCGCCCTCAGCCCGAGCCCTGATCGTGAGCAACTGCTTGCGCATCATCACGAAGTCGCCCACCTCCATCAGCGCCAGGAAGGCCAGCCCGCGCAGCGTGGGCCGGGCCCGCACCCGCAGCCGGACGACCAGCCGGCTGCCGTCCCCGCTCTCGCGCAACGTGATGCAACAACTCACCGTGCCCTCATAGGCGTGGATGGACAACACCAGCGTGGACGGGGGGTCGATCCGCTCCACGGTGAACCCCGTACCGTCCGGCGCGGTCGGCATGACGTCACCGGCCTGCAGGTGCTGCAGCTCCGGGACGATGCGGTCCGCGCTGGGCCGCCTGGCGTTGTCGATGTGGTCGTAGCTGTACCAGCCGGCCCGGGTGTAGCCGCCCATCTGTACCAGCCACGGCCAGACCTCCTTGGGCGGCGCGTCGATGGTGACGGCCCGGGTGGCCTGGAGGTGGGCGCGCGGTGCGATGTCGTCACCGGGCATCGGGGCGTGTGCCTCCATGCGGGTGGCGCCCCAGCGCTGCTGCCGGGGACGGATGAACAGCAGGTAGGCCACCGCACCCGCGGCGAGCGCGGCCATCGTCCGTCTTGCCGTCATGGGCTTCCTCCTTGTCATCCGAACCCCGCTGCGTGACAGGGCAGGCGGGCGATGTCAGTAGGGCAGGTTCCGTCCTGCCGGCGTTCGCAGGTCGAGCGGAGAGGGCTTCTTCGCCGGCCGGGGCCGCAGGATCGCCTGGACTCGTCGCATGACCCTCATCTCCTCACCCACATCGCGTTCGCGTGACACCAGCGTGCTTCGCGCACGGCCGTTCGGTACAGGGAGGTTGGTCCTCACCCGGCAGGGCCCAACGTCCCTGCCCGGCCATGATCGGGCAGGTGGAAAAGCGGAGACCGAGATCGTGGCCGGCACTACCGCCCGTCACGAAATCCCTCGTCAAGCGATGCGAGCGGCCGCGCCGCGATGACGGCGTGGCAGCGCCGCGATGACGGCGTGGCAGCGCCGTGTCCGCGGGATCCGGCAGGGTGGCTGGATCCAGGCCGTCACCTAGCCGACGAAGTCGCCGAAGGCGCGGCGGGCGCAGGCGTACGGGCCACCGGTCCTGGGGTAGGCGCGGCCGAGGCGGGCGAAGACCAGCGCGGTCGCCATCCAGAGGCCTAGCTTGCGGCGGCGTGGCAATGCCGTCACGGACATGGTGATCCCCTCTCGTTTCGGTCGCCACCAGCACATCAACGCCGCTGGCCGGCGCACGGAGGCGAAGGACACTGATGTCGCCGGCCTTCGTCACGAACCGACCTGGTGGCGGGCGAAGATCGGTTCCCCCCTGGAGCCGTGCGGTCCCGTCGCGCGAGACCGGACAAGGCCGCCGTCCGCGTTTCCGGCCGTTCACGGCAATGCGGCGCTCGAAGCCGGGACGTTCGCCCCTACCGGCGCCTCCCGCCCCGCGAGATGCTTTGATCAAGGAGCACTCACGGGGAAGAAGATGATCCATCATGCTCCCGATCCGCCCCCTCATCATCGGCGCGACCATGGCGGCGGCGGTGACCGTCCCGCTGTCCCTGCCGGTGCGGGCCGCCCAGCTCGCCCCGGTACCGACACTGACCGGCGTCCGCGTCGCGCACCACCCGGGCTTCGACCGGCTGGTGTTCGAGTTCCGCGGCCGGCTGCCGCACACCGTGCAGACCCGCTACGTCAACCGGGTCGTCGACCAGGCCACCGGACGCACGGTCGGCCTCGTGGGCGACGCGCTGCTGCGGGTCCGCTTCGAAGAGGCGAGCACGGCCACCGGCCCGGCCCGCACCACCTACCCACTGCCCGGCGTCATCCAGGTCGCCGCGGCCACCCCGTACAATTCCGAGCTCACCTACGGAGTGGGGCTGTCCAGGCAGGCCCCGTTCCGGGTCTCCAAGCTGATCCGGCCCAGCCGCGTCGTGGTGGACATCACCACTCCCTACCGGACCGTCCCGGTACGCGACTACTTCCTCAACACCGCCAACTACAAGGCCGGCCGGCAGCCGTACACCACGGCGGTGCAGCGGCCGGTCATCCCGCCGGCGACCGCGTACGGCGCGCTGCAGCGGCTGTTCGCCGGCCCCACGCCGGCCGAGCAGGCGCAGGGGCTGAGCTTCGTCTCCTCCAAGGCCACCGGCTTCAGCAAGCTGACCGTCAAGAGGGGCGTCGCCAGGGTCTACCTGACCGGCCGCCTGACCGGCGCGGGATCGACGTTCACGATCGCCGACGAGATCAAGCCGACCCTCAAGCAGTTCCCGTCGATCAGGTACGTGAAGATCTACGACGCTCGCGGGCACACCCAGCAGCCCTACGGCCTGTCCGACTCCGTCCCGCGGAGCCTGGAACCGTAACCGGCGGCACCTGCCCGGGCCCGGACCGTCGCCCCGGCGGCCGGGCCAGGCAGCTCCCGGTCATGAGCCTGATCAGCTGAAGGGCAGCACCGGACGCACGATCAGCATCACCACACGCCCAGGCCATCGGGGGCGGTACGGGCCAGCTCGGCGTCGATTCGCCGGTCGCTCATCCGCCTGATCGGCACGCCGTCCCGGAGCTCCTTGATGGCGAGGGCGCGGACGAGAGCCGCCATCGCGACGGCATCGTCAGCAGACAGACAGATGTCCATGATCCTCACCTCCGCCGTCGAGTAGCGCGGCGACGGGCCGGCGTGGAAGTGGACGGACCGCTCGTCCATGGCCCGGCCGCTGCTGATCATACGCTGCTGATCATGCCGCGCACCGTGGCGTCGTAGGCGGCCACACGCGAGAGGCCGCGCCGACGGCCAGCGGATCCATTCCGGGGAGCGGCTGCTGGCCCACCCGGTGTCCCGGCTGCCGGCGTGAGCCAGGAGGAGGAACTCCTCCTCCACCCCCCACCGTCAGCACCTGTGGCACAGAGCGCCAGCGGAGCTCAGCGGGCCTTCGCGACCGACGCGCCACTCACCGGAACGGGGAGCAGGCACACGATCGCGGCCCCGGTGAGCGCCGCCGCCGTCGCCGCCATGACCGCTCCGCCCAGCACGCCGATGGCCACGACCAGCCAGCCGGGCTGGCCCTCCTGCCACAGCGGCGTGGTCACCAGTGCGAAGGCGCCCAGCGCGACCAGCCAGGAGCCGGCGGAGGCGACCGCCCACCGCCACGCCTTGCGCACCTGGCCGCGCAGCAGCCGCGCTTGCAGCAGGCCCATCGACCCGAGCAGGGTCAGCCCGAGCAGGACCAGGACGGCCGGCGGCCAGCGCAGGATCCGCTCGCCCAGGACGACCGGCAACAGGCCGACGGTCCAGGCGATCACCGCTCCGGCCGCCGTCGCACGCACCCACGCTCGCGTGGGGATCACGGGAAGGGCGGCCCTGAGCACGTACGCCTGCGCGAGGCCGAGGATCGCGCCCTCCACCGCTCCCGCCATGACGATGGCCGCGCCCTGGAGCAACGGCCCGATGCCCAGCCACGTCCACTCGGCCGCCGCCACCTGGGCCGCCACGACGGCCGGCACGGCGAACCCGGCGATCTCCCCCAGCGTGACCGCCTTCGTCCAGCGCCGCCACAGCCGCCCGCGATCCGCCGGAGGGCCGCACTGCTCGGCTACGAGGCGGATGGTCACAACCACGGCGGAACCGGCTCGGGCGACGGTGGCGTGGCCGTGCCGGTCCTGCCCCCGCAACGCGATCCGTACCGGCGCCCCCTCGTTGAGGTTGCGCCACCATCGTCGTGACGGCCTGCTGAGCACGGTGAGCGTGTCTCCGTGCTGCTCGTACTGCACGGGAAGGCGGATGGTGGCCCCGCTCCGGCGGCCGGTGAGGGTCAGCAGGGCGACGCGCTCCGACAGCAGGTCGTGCAGCGGCGTACGCAGCAGGCGGCCGGCGACCGGGTTCACCAGGAGCGTCTGGAGCCGGTCCACGACCCTCAGCATGGTCACGCGCATGACGAGGCCGCCTCAGGTCTTCTCAGGGGAGTGTCGCCGCCGCCCCCACAGCAGGTAAGCGATCTTGCCGATCGGCTGGACGAAGATGCCCAGCCACCACAACCCTCTCCTCCCCCGCACCGTCTCCTTGGGGCAGAACGCCAGGTCGACGGCCGCCGCCGTCGTCAGCGCCATCTCGGCCGACACCAGCGCCATCAGCAGGCCCCGCTGCCGCTTGGACATCTGTTCCCATCGCATACGCCCCCTCCTTCGTCAGCCCGAGTGTGGCAGCGTCGCGGTGCTCCCGGTGGGGCCGAAAGTCCCCAGCTTCGAAGCGTTGGACAGGTGCTCGCGCTGTGGGACCAACGGTGCGAACCGCAGGCCGAAGACCTGCTGTCCTCGCCCTCGGCAGGGCGGAGGGTGGAGTCAGGGAGACTTCCGTGCGTCTGGGCCGCCTGTATGGCATCCCGATCGGCGCCGAACTGGTCGGCGTTGCTCGGGCTCGCCCTGATCGCGCTGATCTTCGCCGACGGCGTGCTGGCCAGGCGGCACGGCGTGCGGGTCAGGTCGATCAGGCTGTGGATGCTGGGCGGTTTCTCCGAGCTTGAGGACCAGCCGCCGGACCCCAGGGCCGATCTCGTCATCGCCGCCGCCGGCCCCGTGGTCGGCGCGGCCGCGAGGCTGCTGCTGGGCGGCGGCTACCTCCTCGGCGAGGCCCTGAGCGCGTCGCCGCTGCTGACCCGGTCCCTGCTCTGGCTGGCCGCCATGAACGGCGTGCTGGCCGTGTTCAACCCTGCTGCCGGGCGCGTCTCTGGACGGCGGGCGGGTGCTGCGTGCCCTGCTGTGGTGGCACCACCACGGCCGGTCCCGGGCCGAGCTCGCCGCCGTCCGCGCCGGGCGTACCCTCGGCCTGGCCTTCGTGGGACTGGGCCTGCTCGAAATGATCTTCTTCAGCCTGAGCAAGGCATCTGGACCGTGCTGATCGGCTGGTTCCTCACGTCCTCCGCCGGCGCCGGAGGGACGGCCCACCTGGTGCGCGGCGCGCTGAGCGGCGCGACCGTGGCCGACGTCATGCACCGGTCCCCGGCGTGCGCGCAAGCCTGGCACACCCTGCAGAGCTGTGCCGAGCAGACCGTCGCCGACTCCGATCAGGATGTCTTCCCGGTCGTGGAGCTCGCGGGCGATCCCGTCGGTGTCATCGCCGCCGACCGGATCATCGCCGTTCCCGCCCAGCGCCGCGCCGAGCTGCACGTCCGCTCGGTCATGACACCGCTGCCCCGTTCCAACGTCCTCACGCCGGACGCTCCCGCCGCCGGCCTGACCGGGCTGCGCCCCCTCGGGCCGTTGGTGGCGGTCGTCGCCGAGGGCGGGCCACGTCACCGGCATGGTTACGACCGGCGACCTGCAGCGCTTCCTGCGCCGCGCGATGCTGGTGACCCCGTCGTCCCCTTCCGCCTCGCAGTCCCGGTGACGTGGCCTTTTCAGGAAGGCGCACCATGACCACCGCCGAGCGGCACTCTCCTCAGGTGAGGACCCGCACCACGGGCGCGCAAGCCGCACGGTGCCCGGTCGCCGCCGTCATCGTGCTGCGGCATCCCTGTCCCCCGCCCACAAGAGCGCGTCGCCGGCCATGATGGCCAGGGACATCATGTGCTCATCACCGAGGACACCCGGACCGCCCACATCATGTCCGTGCCGCTGCCCTCGGTCGATCTGCTGCTCACCAGCCTGGCTCTGACCCACGGCTCTGAGGTCATCGCGGTCACCGTGACTCCCACGGCCGCACAGGCGCCATCCGCGCACCCGACGTTCGGCACGCCGCCACCCATCCAGGGCCACGACCGCGGTCTTCCCGGTCCGGCACGGCCGGGCAGCGGAACAACAAGCGTCATGCGGCAGGCCATCCAGGGCAAGCGAGACAGACCAAGAGTTTCCCGGCAGGTGAGGCTCACTCCGACAGCGGCGGGAAGGCTGATCCGGCAGGGGCAGACCATTGCTCTTCCGGAGGCGGCAGTGCGCGACGAACAGGCCGGCCGGCCCATCCTGGTCGGCTACGACGACTCGCCCGAGAGCCGGCACGCGCTGCGCTGGGCCGTCGAGGAGGCGCGGCTGCGGAGGCTGCCCGTACTGGTCTGCCACGCCCTGCACTGGCCCTACGCCCCGAGGCCGGTCGCCCAGGAGGTCCTCGCACAGATCGAGCAGGTCGCCCTCGGCGTCGTCGACGAGGGAGTGCGCCGCGCCAAGGAACTCGCTCCGGAGGTGGACGTCCAGCCGGTCCTGGGCAAGGGCACGCCCTCGGCGGTGCTGCTGGAGGTCGCGCGTGGGGCGGAGATGGCGGTGCTCGGATGCCGTGGGCAGGGTGGGTTCGACGGGCTCCAGGTGGGAGCGGCCGCCGTGCAGGTGCCGGCGCACAGCGTCAGGCCTGTCGTCGTCGTCCGTCCGTGCCTCCAGCCACCGGACGGCCAGGACGTTCGCGTCGTCGTCGGCCTCGACGGCTCGCCGCCCAGCGTGGCGGCCTTGGAGTTCGCGCTGGAGGAGGCGGCGTTGCGCGACGGCAGCGTGACGGCCCTGTGCTGCTGGTCCGACTGTGGGTCGGCGTCCTGGCCGGAGCCGCTCCCGTTCGTCGATTCCAACGCGCTGCGCAGGGGTGCGGAGGCTCGCTTCCGGGAGGTCGTCTCCCATCTGGCCGCCGGACGCCCCGAGGTGACGGTGTTCATCGAGTTCGTGACCGAACGTCCCCGACGCGTGCTGGTCGACGCGACGAAGGGCGCCACGCTCCTCGTCCTCGGCAACCGGGGGAACGGATCTCCCGCCTGCCTGCTGCTCGGCCCGGTCACCCAGGCGGCGCTGCTCGGCGCCTGGTGCCCGGTCGCGGTGACCCCCGCCGGCGTGCTGAACCCGCGACTGCCACCGGGATGATCGGCGGCCCGGGCTGAGATGGAGGGAGACGAAGAGATGGCTGGACGGATCGTGGCGGGCGTGGACGGCTCTCCGCCCTCGATGGCGGCGGTCGAGTGGGGCGCGGCCGACGCAGGCAGACGTTCGCTGGAGCTGCGCCTGGTGCACGTGTGCGAGCAGTGGGCCCGCGCCGCGGGGACGGCCGAGTACTGTGCCGGGATGCTGGAATCGGCGGCGGACCGGGCCCGCGGCCTGGTTCCCGGCGTGCAGGTCGGCACGGAGATCCTGCCGGGTCCGGTGGTGAACGATCTGGTGAGGGAGTCGGCGGGGGCCGACAGCCTGGTGCTGGGCAGCAGAGGGCTGGGCGGCTTCGCGGGAATGGTGCTCGGCTCCACGAGCCTCGCGCTGGCCGGGCGCGCCGCGAGCCCGGTCGTCGTCGTCCGCGAGGCCGCAACGGTACGGCACGGCAGGATCGTGGTCGGATACGACGGCCGGCAGTCCCGGGCCGCCATGGAGTACGCCCTGGTGCAGGCGCGCGCCCGGGAGGCGGAGCTGCTCGTGCTCCATGCGTGGCGGCCACCGGTCCTGTCCTCGTACGGCTCCGCCTACAGGATCCTCAGCGAAGGTTTCGAGGAGAGTGCGCGCGAGGCCGCCGAGCAGGTCGTACCGTGGCGGGAAGCGAACCCTGACGTGCGCATCGTCGACGACCAGGTCTGCGACCACCCCGTGGCGGCCCTCAGGAACGCTTCGTCCACAGCCGACCTCGTCGTGGTGGGCTCGCGCGGGCTGGGCGGGTTCAGCTCCGCGGTGCTGGGGTCGGTCAGTCATGGCGTGCTCCACCACGCGGTGTGCCCGGTGGCCGTGGTGCCTCCTTCCGAGGCCGCCCACGAAGCTCGCTGAAGGGCGATGCCGAAGAACGGGGTCCGGGCACGGTGACGGGAAGCGGAGGGAGCCACCGGAGGCCGCCGTCCCTGGAGGGGCTCAGTTGAGTCGAGACGATCACCGGCGTCGCCGCCCGCGTCCGGGTGAGCGCGGTGTCGGCATGGGGCCTCGGTGTCACTGCCCGCCGGCGGTCCTTCCGGCAACGCGGTTGGACCGCCTTCATTTGCTTTCTCGGGTACCCCGGGGGGTATCTTGGAGGCATGGAGCTGAACGAGAGCATGGTGGGCGACGCGCTGACCCGCTTGAAGCGGGCGCACGGCCAGCTGGCCGGGGTCATCGCGATGATCGAGGCGGGCGAGGACTGCGCGAAGGTCCTCACCCAGCTCGCCGCCGTCTCCAAGGCGCTCGACCGGGCCGGCTTCAAGATCGTGGCCACGGGCCTGCGGCACTGCCAGGACGCCGACAGGCGCGGCGACGAGCCGCCCATGAGCGTCGCGGAGCTGGAGAAGCTGTTCCTGGCGCTCGCCTGACACCCGGCGGCCACGGGGCGTCCGTGGCCGCACCTTTTTGACCTTCACATACTCCGGGGGGTATAGACATGGAAGTCACGTCGTTCCGGACGCCCGGCCTGGGCGACCAGACCTACCTGCTCACCCACGACGGCCAAGGCGTGCTCGTCGATCCCCAGCGCGACATCGGCCGTTTCCTCGACGCCGCCGCTGAACGGGACGTCGAGCTGCGGTTCGTGCTGGAGACACACGTGCACAACGACTACGTCTCCGGCGCCGAGCAGGCCGCCCTGCGCACCGGCGCCGAGCTGGTGCTGCCCGCCGCCGCGGCGCCCGCCTACCGGCACACGCCCGCCTTCCACCTGGAGGACCTCGACGGCGGCGCCGGGCTGACCGTCCGCCCCGTGCACACGCCCGGCCACACCCCCGAGCACACCAGCTACCTGGTGCTCATCGACGGCGAGCCGGCCGCGCTGTTCTCCGGCGGCAGCCTGCTCGTCGCCTCCGCCGGCCGCCCCGACCTGCTCGGCCCCGAACGCGCCCGCACCCTGGCCCGCCTCCAGCACCGCTCGCTGCGCCGACTGGCCGCGCTGCCACCCGGCCTCGCCCTCTACCCCACCCACGGCGAGGGCTCGTTCTGCACCGCCACCGGCGCCGGCCGCCTGACCTCCACCATCGCAGCGGAGCTGACGGACAACCCGCTGCTGGCCATCGACGACCCGGAGAAGTTCGCCGACACGCTGCTGACCCACCCGATGCCCATCCCCGCCTTCTACCGCCACATGGGCCCGGCCAACACGCTCGGCGTGCCCGCCATGCCGCCCGTCCACGTCCCCGACCTCAACGAGCCCAGCGGTCACGTCGTGGACCTGCGCCCGCGCCACCTCCAGGCCCGGGGCATGCTGCCCGGCTCCTACGGCATCGAACTGGACGACGACTTCGGCAGCTGGACCGGCTGGCTGCTCCCCCGCGACGAGCCGATCACCCTGGTCGCCGAACCCGGCCAGGACGTCACCGAGGCCGTCACCCAGCTCGCCCGGATCGGCATCGACACCGTCCAGGGCGTCGTGCGCGACCTCGGCCAGGCCGCCACCCAGACCTACCGGCTCACCGACCTCGACGCCTTCGTCAAGCTGCTGCTCCAGCCCGACGCGCAGCTCCTGGACGTGCGGATGCCCAGCGAACAGGAGCAGACCCGGCTCGCGGGCGCCGTCGAGCGATTCCTGCCCGACCTGTTCACCCAGGGCGTCCCCGCCGAGCTCGACCCGGAGCGGCCGGTGCTCGTCGCGTGCGCCTCCGGCCGCCGGGCCGCCATCGCCGCCGCTCACCTCGCCCGCGAGGGCTACCGGCCGATCGTGCTCACCGGAGCAGGCGTCCCCGACGTCGCCGCTGCCCTGCGCGACCCTGACGCCGCCTGACCCGCACCAGGAGAAAGCCGTGTCCCCCATCGACCTGCCCTCGACCAGGTCGACGCGCACCTGCGGCGCATCGTCACCGATGCGGGCGGCCGCCTGCTGCTCCTCTGCCCGTCGTGCTGGTGCGGTGGCCTCGGCCTCGGACCCTGTTGCGGATTCCGCTCCAAGCAGGGACGAAGGTCCCTGTCGCCGCGGCTGGCCGTCCGCACAGGATGAGGGGAATCGAACGCATCCGAGGTGATGGCGATGATGTGGTGGGGTTACAACGGCATGAACGGCTGGGGCTATGTGCTCATGGGTCTGAGCACGCTCGTGTTCTGGGGACTCGTGATCACCACGATCGTCCTGGCCGCCCGTCACGCGAGCCGGGTCATCGGCGCGGGACGTACTTCCCCGCCGCCGACGGCGCAGGAACTGCTTGCGCAGCGCTACGCGCGGGGCGAGATCGACACCGACGAGTACCGCTCCCGGCTGGACGTCCTGCAGCGCGGGCCTGAGTATCCGGTTCGCGGCTGACCGCGCACCCTCCGCTCGCACCGGCTGGGATCAGCTCCACGGCGCTCGCCCGGATTCTGGACGGCAGCGCACGCACCGTCGATGAGTGCGATCTGCGGCGTAGGAGGCGGCGACAGCGGCCCAGTCGCGGGCCCCTACCGTGAAGACACGCTGCCGCAGGTCGCCAACTCCGATGCCGGCTCTGGTGGCGTTCGTCCCCGCGCAGGTCCTTCGGTCAGGCGCGCACTTCGGCGAGCGGTAGCCGCGTCCATGGCCGGCCCGCTGATGTGCGGGCATGGCCGAGACCGTCGTGGCAACTCGGTCTGGCCGTCGTGATGATCTCCCGGCGGCCGGGCCGCTGCAGGCGCCCCCTCCCGGGGTGGTCGCCGCGGTGCGGCGGTCGCCATGCGTGCATTCGCCGGGTGCCACGTCGTGATCAGCGGGGGCGTTGCAGGATGGCGCCATCGGCCTCCTGGATGACGGGTGACGCGGCGTCCGGGAAGCCGGAGGTGTGCCAGGTGGCGCCGGTGGTGGTGATGGCGAACGCCTCCGCGCCGGGAAGACGTTCGACCCAGGCCCGGGCCGCGCCACCCATCGCGAAGGCGGCGGTGGCGTAGGCGTCGACCATGGTGAGGCCGGTGCCGGTGACGGTGATTGAGGCCAGTTCCAGTGCCGGTCGGCCGGTGTGCGGGTCGATGATGTGCGGCCCGCGTTCGGCCGTGCCGGAGGTGGCCACGGCCAGGTCCTGGCCGGACACCACCGTGGCCGTGATTCCCGGGCGCAGGGGGTGGGCGACGGCGATCCGCCACGGCCGGCCCCGGGCGGGGCGGCCCGCGCACTGGATGTCGCCGCCGCCGTTCAGGCAGTGGTTCACCGCTCCATGCCGGTCGAGCATGCGGGACGCCTGCTCGACGGCCCAGCCCTTGACCAGGGCGGACGGGTCGAGGAGGCCTGCAGGGCGGGTGGAGAAGTATCCGTCCGACACTTCTGCCACCGCAGCGCAAAGGTCGAGGACGTCGGTCACCTCGGGCGGGCAGTCGTCCAGGCCGATCTCGCCCCTGCCGAGACGGCTGATGGGGCTGTCTTGTCGGTAGGGGGAGAAGATGGCGTCCACTCGGTGCAGCCAGGTGACGGCCTCGGCGACGGCCCGTCGCGCGTCGCCGAGCGGGGGGCGGAGGTCGAAGGAGAAGACCGTGCCCATGGCGTGTTCGACGTGGCGCATCACAGGCCGGCCCGGTCCAGGGCGCTTTGCAGGGACCGCATGTAACCCTCGCTGGTGTAGGTGGCGCCGGAGACGGCGTCGATCTGGGCTGATTGCGCGGCCAGCGCCTGGTCGTTGAGCGTCGGCAGTGCCTGGCTGTTGATGGCGAGGTCGCGGTGGTTGCCGTCGGGAGCCCGCAGGACCCGGATGCCGGTCATCGTGCCGCCGTTCAGGACGAGCTGCACCTGTACGGGCCCCCAGCGGGTGTCGGCGATGTCGCCGGTGATCACTTTGTCCCCGCTGGTGGCGCCGGCGACGGCGCCCGGCCCGGTCCAGGCGCCGGCGGCCTGCGGAGCGGTGCTGTCCTGGCCGGTCTGCGGAGTGGTGCCGTTGCTCTGCTGCTGGTGGGTGATGCCGGTCTGCTCGTCATCGTCGCTGCCGCCTTCCTCGTCTTCGTCGTGCGGGTCCTTCCGCTGACCGCCGGAGCCGGCGCTCGGTGGGGCGGGTGCCGGGGAGGCGGCGGACGGCGGGGTGGCCACCGCGGTGAGCTCGTGGGGTTTGAACGACAGCAGCAGCACCAGCCCGACGGCGGTGACAAGGATGGCGAAGATCGCTCTGCGCATCAGGGCTTCCTCAGAACTCGAACGATTCACGATGGATGCGGCGGTTCGGCACTCCGGCCGCGCGCAGCGCGGAGGTCGCCGCGCCGGTCATCCCGGCGGGCCCGCACACGTAGACCTCGTACCGCGCCAGCTCGGGCAGCAGAGCGGTCAGGACCGCGGGCGCGAAGGGGTCGCCGACCTGCTCGCGCGGGCCGACGCAGTAGTGCACCGCCGCTCCCCGCCGGTGGGCGATCTCCTCCAGCTCCGCGCGGAACACGAGGTCCTCCTCACTCCGGGCACGGTAGAGAAGAGTGAGGTCGCCGGGCGCGGCGGGGATCGCCTCGAACAGGGCGCGCAAGGGGGTGATGCCGACCCCGCCCGCGACGAGCAGCACCTTGCGCCCGTGGCGCGGCCGGCCAGGGGCGAACGCGCCGCTCGGTCCTTCGGCGATGACCCGGGTCCCCCGCCGCAGGCTGGCCAGCCGGGCGCTATGGTCGCCCAGGCCCTTGACGGTGATCCGCAGCTCGCCCGGCCGTGGAGCCGCGGACAGCGAGTACGGGTTCGGCGACCACCACAGATCCCTGGTGAGGAACCGCCACCGGAAGAACTGGCCGGGCTCGGCCTTGAGCCTGTCCAGCTCGCGCCCGGAGACGTAGACGGAGACGACGCCCGGCGCCTCGGCCTCCACCCGATCGACTCTGAGCCGGTGCCGGACCGCCTGGCGGATCGGGGTGAGGAACCGGTACCAGGCGAGCACGGCCGCGACGGCGAGGTAGAGGGCGTACCAGGCGGCGCGGGCGACGGGAGAGCCGACGAACTCGCCGCCGGTCGACAGCTGGTGCCCGAACGCCAGCCACGCCGCCAGGTAGGTGTAGAAGTGCAGGTGGAACCAGGTCTCGTAGCGCAGGCGTGGCCGGATCGCGCGCGCCGAGACGGTGCCCACCCCCACCAGGAGCAGCACCGCCGCCGTGGCCGCGAGAACGTCGGGATAGGACAGGATCAGCGTCGCCGTCTCACCGGCCACGCCGGTGCCGTCCGCCAGCGCGTACCTCCAGATGATCAGCAGTGTGTGGGCCACCGCCAGCCCGACCACGTACCGGCCGCCCATCGCGTGCCAGCGGGCGAGCCGGTCGGAGCCCACACCGCGTTCCAGGGCGGGGATGCGGGCCATCAGCGCGAGCAGGACCGCTATGCCGTACGCGGCGAGCAGGCCGGTGATGCGCCCGGCTCCGGTCAGCCAGTCGGCGAGTCCGGAGACCTGCGGTGTGCCGGACCACCACAGGCCCAGCACGGCCAGAGTCCCGGCGGCGATGACCGTCAGGACGGCACCGGGACGCGCGCGGGCGGCCCTGATGGGCCGTGTCCTGGTCCCGGCGCGGGTGGCCGAAGCGGTGCTCACGATCGTGCCCCCTTTACGCTTCGCGATCGCGAGCCACACTGCCAGCCGAACTTCTCGATTCCCTCTGAAGAAGGCAGGTCCCGGTCACTCAGAGGGTTTTCATAGGTGAGGCGGATGGTGCGCGGAGCGGACAGGAGGGATCCTGGTAACGCCATGCAAGCTAGCGCCCATGACCTGCCCGAGCTGCGCCGCGTGGACGGCGCGCCCGTCCGCGTGCTCGTCGTCGAGGACGAGCCCGACCTCGCCGAGGTGCTCGGCACCGTGCTGCGGCAGGAGGGCTGGCAGGTCCGTACAGCAGGAGGCGGCGCCGCCGCTGTGAGCCTGGCGCGCGCGTTCGAGCCGGACGCGGTCCTGCTGGACGTCATGCTGCCCGACCTGGACGGCCTGGAGGTGCTGCGCCGGCTGCGTGCCGACGCGCCGCAGGTGTGCGTGCTGTTCCTGACCGCCAAGGACGCCGTGGAGGACCGGATCAACGGCATCACCGCCGGCGGCGACGACTACGTGACCAAGCCGTTCAGCCTGGCGGAGGTCGTCGCCCGGCTGCGCGGTCTGCTGCGCCGCGCCGGGATGGCGCGTGCCGCCGAGGGTGACCGGCTGGTCGTCGGCGACCTGTGCATGGACGAGGACGCCCGTGAGGTGACGCGCGGCGGAGAGCTGGTGGAGCTCACGCCGACCGAGTTCGAGCTGTTGCGCCTGCTCATGCGCAACCCGCGCAGGGTGCTCAGCAAGGCCCAGATCCTGGACGAGGTCTGGTCCTACGACTTCGGCGGTCAGGCGCACGTGGTGGAGCTCTACATCAGCTACCTGCGTAAGAAGATCGACGCCGGGCGCTCGCCGCTGATCCACACGGTGCGCGGCGTCGGATATGTGCTCAAGCCGTCATGAGGCCCCGCACCCTGCGCGGCCGGCTGATGGCCGGGGTGCTGGTCCTGCTCGCGCTGGCCTGTGCCACGGTCGGCGTGGCCACTTCTCTGGAGCTGGAGCGGTTTCTGGTGAGCCGGCTGGACCAGCAGCTGGCGGTGGCGGCGGGCCGGTTCGCCGTCACGCTGGAGCACCGCGGCGAGGAGGCCGGGCAGGAGCGCGAGCACGCCGACAGCCGCGGCCAGTCGGTCGGCACCCTGGGCGTCCGTCTGGTGAACGGTCAGGTGACCGACGCCGCCGTGGTCCGTTCGCGCAGCGCGGACGACGTCAGGGTCAGCCTGTCGGCCGGGGATGTCGCCGCTCTGGCCGCCGTCCCGGCCGACGGGCGGGGCCATTCGGTCGAGCTGTCGGAGCTGGACGACTACCGCGTCATGGCGACGCCGGGCGCCGACGGCGACGTGCTGATGGGCGGGCTCCCGATGGAGGGGGTCGAAGCCACGGTGCGCCGGCTGCAGGTGGCCGAGCTGGTGGTGTTCGCCGTGGTCATGGCCGTGGCGGGGACGGCGGGGGCGTTGTGGGTGCGGCTGTCTCTGCGGCCCTTGCAGCGGCTGGCCGCCACGGCCGAGCGGGTCAGCACGCTCCCGCTGTCCAGCGGCGAGGTGGCGCTGCCCGACCGCGTACCGGTCGAGGACCCGCGCACGGAGATCGGCGGGCTCAACGCCGCCTTCAACCGCATGCTCGGGCACGTCGGCGACGCGCTGGCCCGGCGGCACGCCAGCGAGCAGCGGATGCGTACCTTCGCCGCCGACGCCGGCCATGAGCTGCGTACGCCCCTGGCCACCGTGCGGGCCCACACGGAGCTGGCCCGCCGCCATTCCGGCGAGCTTCCGGCGGAGGTGGGGCACTCGCTGGAGCGGATCGAGGCCGAGTCGGCACGGATGAGCACGCTGGTCGACGACCTGCTCCTGCTGGCCAGGATCGACGCGGGCCGGCCGCTGGCGCGCGAGGAGGTGGACCTGACCCGCGCGGCCATCGACGCCACCGGCGACGCCCGCGTCGCCGCGCCCGGCCACCGCTGGCGGCTGGAGCTGCCGGAGGAGCCGGTGACGGTGGCCGGCGACGCGGCGCGCCTCTACCAGGTGGTGGTGAACCTGCTCGGCAACGCCGCCGTGCACACCCCTTCTGGCACCACGGTGACGGTGTCGGTACGCGCCCTGCCGCAGGAGGTGGAGCTGACCGTGACCGACGACGGGCCGGGCATCCCCGAGGAGCTGCAGGGGGAGCTGTTCGAACGGTTCGTCCGGGCCGACAAGGCGCGCTCGCGGGCGCAGGGCGGCAGCGGGCTCGGGCTGGCCATCGTCAAAGCCGTGATCGGAGCCCACGGAGGGGCCGTGTCCGTCCAGAGCCGGCCGGGTCGCACCGCCTTCCGCGTGACTCTGCCCGCCCCCGCGAGGCGCTCCGGGGCCGCGCCACAGTAGAGCGGTCACGAGCGAGCACGGCGTCGGCGGACCCAGCGGCGTAGCTCGTCGGTGCCCCAGACGATGACGGGGAAGGTGGCGATGACGGCCAGGACGTCGATCGGCAGCGCGGCGGTGCCGAACAGGTGCTGGAGCGGCGGCAGGTAGATGAGGGCGGCGGCGAAGGCCAGTTCGAAGGCGATGCCGGCGAGCAGCAGAGGGTTGGAGGTGAGCCCGACCTGCCGCAGTGGGGCGTGGTCGGTGCGGGCGGCCATGGCGGTGCCGATCTGGCAGGTGACCAGCCCGGCGAAGGTGGCCGTGGTGGCCATCAGGTACGCCTGGTGCAGCGGGCTACCGGGGCCGGTGGGGTCGCCCGGCTGCCAGCCTGCGCGCCGGAGCACGTAGAAGAAGACGCCCATGACCAGGGCGGCGGAGACCAGCCCGAGGTAGCCCCAGGCGCGCACCAGCATGTCGCGGGAGATGACGCCCTGGGAGGCGGGCCTGGGCGGGCGGGACATCAGGCCGGGCTCGGCGGGCTCGCGGCCCAGGGCCAGCGCGGGCAGGGTCTCGGTGCCGAGGTCGATGGCCAGGATCTGCAGGACGGTCAGCGGCAGCGGGATGGCGCCGCCGCTGAGCGCGAAGATCAGGAACGGCACGATCTCGGGGACGGCGTGGGCGAAGATGTAGAGGATGAACTTGCGGACGTTGTCGTAGACGCGGCGGCCGGATTCGATGGCGGCGACGATGGTGGCGAAGTTGTCGTCGGTGAGCACCAGCGTGGCGGCTTCGCGGGCCACGTCGGTGCCGGAGGCGCCCATCGCCACGCCGATGTGGGCCGCGTGCAGGGCGGGGGCGTCGTTGGCGCCGTCGCCGGTCATGGCGACGATCCGGCCGTGGGCGCGCAGCGCGTCGGCGACCTTCAGCTTGGTCTCGGGCGAGGAGCGGGCGAAGACGACCTCGGCGTCTCCGGTCAGCAGCTCGTCCAGGTCGTGGTCGTGGAGTTGTTCGGCCTCGGCGACCACGGTCAGGCGGGGCACGCCGATGCCGACCTCGGCGGCCACCGCCGCGGCGGTCGCCCCGTTGTCGCCGGTGACGACGTGCACGCGCAGGCCGGCCTCGTGGCAGCGGGCCACGGCCTCGGCCGCTTCAGGTCGCGGCGGGTCGTACAGGCCGACCAGGCCGAGGACGCGCAGCTCGGTCTCGGCCTCCTCACGGTGTGCGGGGACGGGCGCCGCGGCGGGCAGGTCGCGGGCCGCGATGGCCAGGACGCGTAAGCCGCGACGGGCCAGATCGTCGACGGCGGCGAGCACGTCGGCTCTGGCCTGCTGTTCGATGACGGCGTGGGCCAGCACCGCTTCCGGCGCGCCTTTGACGTTGACCGTCAGTTTGTCGCCGTGACGGCTGACGGTGGACATCAGGCGCAGGCGGGCGTCGAAGCGGAACACCGCGCGCCGGCGTTCGTCCCTGCCGGCCAGGTCCGGCGATCCGGCGCCTTCGACCAGCGCGATCTCTGTGGGGTCGCCCCGCAGTGCGCCGTCGTCAGTGCGGGAGACCGTGGTGCA
Organism: [Actinomadura] parvosata subsp. kistnae; assembly: GCF_900323885.1. Lineage (GTDB taxonomy): Bacteria > Actinomycetota > Actinomycetes > Streptosporangiales > Streptosporangiaceae > Nonomuraea > Nonomuraea composti. The sequence goes on from NZ_OOHJ01000030.1 coordinate 224,051, forward strand.
GTCGCTCATCACCTGTGCCAGTTCGGCGGGCGGCGGTGCATCCCGCGTGACGATGCCGGAGGCCGGCGTCCAGTACGCCCGCAGGCGCATCCGGTTCTCGGTCAGCGTGCCGGTCTTGTCGGTACAGATGACGTTGGTGGAGCCGAGGGTCTCCACGGCGCTGAGCCGTTTGACCACCGCTCCCCTGCGGGCCAGCACGCGCACGCCGACCGCCAGCGCGAGCGTGATGGTCGGCAGCAGCCCCTCGGGGACGTTGGCCACCAGCAACCCGATCGCGAACATCAGGGCATCGGTCACCGGCAGCCCCACCAGGGTTCCTATGAGGAGGAAGGCTGCCCCCATTCCCACGGCAACCGCGGCGATCAGCCACGCCACGCGCTTGACCTGCACCTCCAGCGGGCTGTCGCGGTGCCGGCCGCGCTGGCTGAGCGACGCGATCCGGCCGAGTTCGGTGTGCCCGCCGGTGGCGAAGACGATGGCCTGTGCCTGGCCGCTGACACAGGTGGTGCCGCTGAAGATCAGGTTCGGCTCGCGGAGCAGGGCGACCCCGTCCTCGGAGGGCCCGGCCACCCGTTCCACCGGAGCCGACTCCCCGGTCAGCATCGACATGTCGATCTCCAGGGCGCCGCCGGTCAGGCGGGCGTCGGCCGGCACCTTGTCGCCTTCTTCCAGTGCCACCAGGTCGCCCGGCACCAGCTCAACGGCCTCCACGGCCTGCGTACGGCCGTCGCGGACGACCAGGGCGCGCTCGGGCAGGTAGGCGGCCAGTGCCTCGACCGCGCGCTCGGCCTGGCGCTCCTGTAACAGTGCGAACGCGGCGTTCACCACGATCACGGCCAGGATCGCCCAGCCGAGCACCGGCATGGCCGCCACGAACGCCAGCGCGGCCGCCGCCCACAGCAGCAGCGCGAGCGGATGGGCCAGTTGCCTGCCGAGTTGCGGGAGGAGCGAGGAACGCCGGCCGCGGCGCACGGTGTTGGGACCGTAGACGACCAGCCGCCGGGCGGCCTCGCGGGCCGACAGTCCGCGCGGGCCGGTTCTCAGCTCTTGACGCAGCAGGGGCAGCGGCTCGCGGGGATCCGTGATCAGGTGAGCGTGGTCGGCCGGGTGCTCGACGCCCGCGCCCGGCCCTGCTCTGCGATCGCCGGCACTGGCACTACGCGATCCTTGACGGGTCAGCCGGTCACCCTCCGCGGCCTTCATGACGATCGCCTCGCTCTCCGGTCGGCCCTCCGTCTTCTTCACACTCGGCCTTCTTCACACTCGGCGCCGTGGAGGGAGTACAGGAGGGCCGGAGGTCTCGACGACACAGGACTTTGGGCCCGGCATCGCCGGGCGGACGAGATCAAGATCGGGGCGAACCGGCGCCGGCCCCGCTCATCGCGTCGGTCGCGGCGCCGTACGCCCGCCCTCATGTCGGAGGGCTTTCGTCCTTGCTGCCCGATCACCGAAATCGCCGGAGGTTCAGGCCACCGTGACGTCGGGATCGAGATAGACGTCCTGCACCGCGTGCAGCAGCGCGACCCCGTCGGCCATCGGCCGCTGGAAGGACTTGCGGCCCACGATCAGGCCCATGCCGCCGGCCCGCTTGTTGATGACGGCGGTCCGGACGGCCTGCGCCAGGTCGCCCTGTCCGGCCGATGCTCCGCCAGAGTTGATCAGTCCGACGCGGCCCATGTAGCAGTTGGCCACCTGCCAGCGGGTCAGCTCGATCGGGTGCTCGGTCGCCAGCGTGCTGTAGACCCTGTCGTGGGTCTTGCCGAACCGCAGCGCGCGGAAGCCACCGTTGGACTCGGGCTGCTTCTGCTTGACGATGTCGGCTTCCACCGTGGCCGCCAGGTGATTGGCCTGACCCGTCAGATCCGCGCTGAGCTGGTGGTCCACCCCGTCCTTGACGAACGCCTCGTTGCGCAGGTACGCCCACAGGACAGTGAAGAGGCCCAGCTCATGTGCCTGCTGGAAGGCCCCGCGCACCTCCTGGAGCTGGCGCATGCTCTCCTGCGCGCCGAAATAGACGGTGGCCCCCACCGCGACGGCGCCCAGGTCGAACGCCTGCCGGACGGAGGCGAACATGATCTGGTCGTAGCGGTTGGGGTAGGTGAGCAGTTCGTTGTGGTTGAGCTTGACGATGAACGGGATCCGGTGCGCGTACCGGCGCGACACCGATCCGAGCACGCCAAGGGTGGACGCGATGGCGTTGCAACCACCCGCCATCGCCAGCTCGCACAGCGCGGCCGGGTCCAGGTAGGCCGGGTTCGGTGCGAATGACGCGGCAGCCGAGTGCTCGACGCCCTGATCGACCGGCAGGATGGACAGGTAGCCCGTCCCGGCCAGCCGGCCGGTGTCGAAGACGTGCTGCAGGTTGCGCAGCACCCCCGGCGGGCGGTCGGTGCCCGCCACGACGCGATCGACGAAGTCCGGCCCGGCAGGTGCAGCGCCTCGCGGGCCACGCCCACGGCCTGATGTTCGAGCAGGTATCCGGTCTCGTCACCGAGAAGTCGCTTCAGATCCATCTCCGGCTCCCTTCGTGTCTCCGCCTTCGACGGTGGTGCGGTGGTGCCGCGATCACCAGGGCCGAACGTCCCCAGCTCTCCCGCCGTCACGCTCTTCCCCGGGATCTCGGCCGCGCGCGTCATGGACGAGCACGGCGTCCCCGTCAGCGGCTGGATGGAACGCCGCAGCGAAGCCGCGATCGCGCTACGGCTGATCGCCCGGGTCGAGGGCGTGGTGAAACGTCGTCCGTCGGCCCATCGCCCGGTGTCGGCCAGAGGCGAACGTCCCCTTGAGGCGCGGCGGAAGGTAGACAGGGCCGATCATGGTGGCGCCGTTTTCGCATGAAGTGCCCGTGCGGACGCTGGAAATCGCCGGTGCAGCCGATCTCTTGCCGGTCTTCGCGACACCTTCGCCGAAGCGCGGCAGGCCATTCGTGCCGCATCGGCTCAGAAGCGCCGCCGGTAGGCGGTGGCGGTGCGGATGCGGGTCATGGCCATCTCGGTCGCGGCCTGGCGGGCAGCGCGTCGGAGGCGGCCAGCCGGTCGATCAGCTCGGCGGTGTTGGCCCCGATCTTCTCCTCGATCGCGGCGAAGGCCTGGGCGCGTGTCCCTCCCTGATACTCCACGGCGGCGCAGATGACACCCCCGGCGTTGGCGACGATGTCCGGGACGGTCAGCACATGCCGCTCATGGAAGATCCGCTCGGCGGCGGCGGTGGCGGGGATGTTCGCCCCCTGCAGAATCGTCTTGGCACGCACCCGTCCGGCGTTCTCGCCGGTGAACACGTCAGGGCCGGCCGCGGGCACCAGCAGCTCGCACTCCAGCCAGAGGATCTCGTCCCGCTCCACGGCGGCGCCGCCGGGGAAGCCGGCGACCGGCCGGCCCGCCTTCTTGGCGGCCAGCAGGTCCTCGACATCGAGCCCTTCCTCGCGGTAGACCGCTCCTTGGACGTCGGACACGGCGATGATCCGGGCGCCCCGCCCGGCCAGCGCCCTGGCCGCGTGCGAGCCGACGGCGCCGAAGCCCTGCACGACCGCCCGGGCGCCGTCCAGGTCGATCACCTTGTCCGCTGCCAGCGCGTCGGCGCAGCAGGCCAGGCCGTACCCGGTCGCGCCGAGCTCGTCCAGCGGGATGCCGCCGAGCACCGACGGCAGTCCCACGGCCCGGCCGATCTCGTCGTGCACGACCGCCATGCAGCCTTCGTCGGTGCCCATGTCCGGGCCTGGGATGTAGTCGGTGAGCTGCTCGATCGCGCGGGCGAAGGCGCGCATCTCCTGGTCGCGGGAGACGCCGTCCATGGTCGCCGCCCGGCGGACGCCGGACTTGCCGCCCCCGTGCGGCAGGCCCGCCGCGGCGTTCTTCAGCGTCATGGCTCTTGCCAGCCTGGCCACCTCGGCCACCGAGGCGGTGGGTGTCATGCGCACCCCGCCGATCGCCGGGCCCAGTGCCACGTTGTCGACCACCACGGCCGCGGTCATGTGCGGCATGGGGCGCAGGAACACCACCTTGACCGGGCCCAGTTCGTCCGCTTTCCAGGTGGCTGTGATCTCTCGTACCACGGTCCTCACCTTCACTCACCGCTCGCCGGCGCCTGTCCGTGTCACCAGCAGGGGCTTTCGCCGCGTTGTGCGCGCTGGGGCCGCCGAGAGAGCCTGTCCGCTCACGGACGGTCCAGGGCTGGGGCCCGTTCGGCTCTGGCCTTGATGTTCTTGAGCATCTTGCGCTCCAGCAGGAACTGACCAGGGACGCCGAACAGCGACCAGGCGAGGGCGAGCACGTTGTGCGACTTCCGCTGCCGCCACCGGCTGATCAGGCGGGCGCCGTTGTCGCCGACCGGCTTCAGCAGGTAGCACCCTGTCAGCCCCATCTGCGTGTCGCCGACGACGAGCGACGTCTCCGGCTCGAGGTGGCACACCGATGGCTCCCGTCCGGGAAGGATCGGAACGATGTCGCCCACCCGCAGATGCTGCAGCTCGGGAATGATCCGGTCCGCGCTCGGCCTGCCGTCGTTGTCCAGCCAGTCATAGCTGTACCAGCCGGCGCGGCCCCAGCCGATCTGGACCAGCCACGGCCATACCCGGCCGGGCGGAGCGTCGATGGAGACGGCCCGCGTGGTGACGTCGGCGTCGGGAACCAGCTCATCGCCGGGCATGGCCGCTATCGCCTCCTCGTCCGTGGCGCCCCATCGGCACGCCCATGGCTGGAAGATGAGCCCGTACAGCAGCAGGACCGCCGCCGCGATGCCCAGCCCCGTCCCCAGCCCGGTCCAGGTGCCGAGCCAGATCATGAGCGTCGCCAGGATGCCGAGGCATCCGATCACGACGGCGACGACGATACCCGCAATGATCCTTTCGGTACGCATGTCTCCTCCGCATCCGTCGACTGCGCTGCGGCCATGTCTCCACACTGGGCCGCCGGTTCGCGCGGGAGGAGAGCCGTACGACCCTGATCCGGCAGGACCTTTTCCTCCTCCGGCGGCGCCCCGCACGCCGCTCAGAACCGGCCGGAGTCCCGCTCCGCGGTGCTCCGGGACCTCAAGCCGACTCGGCGAAGCTCGAGATCGACCCGATCGGGCTCCTCCGCATCGAGCACCTGGTAGAGATCACGGGCGAGTTGGTACTCGCCGGCCGCGGTGACGGCGTCCCCGAGCTCGGCCAGCGCGTCACCGTACACGCAGCGCAGGCGGGCCTCGTTGACCCGGCCCCGCCAGGCGCGATCCGGGACGTACTGGAGGATGGCCAGCGCGTCGCGTGCGTGGTCCCGGGCCTGCTCGGCCCTGCCCCTGCACAACTCCGCCTCCGCCAGTACGCGCATGGTTCTCGCTCTGCTCTCCCGCCTGGCGTACTTGTCCTCTTGCGCCATCAGGTCGTGCTGGGCAAGGGCCTCCTGCGCTCGGTGCAGAGCCGCGTCCAGCGAGCTGGACTCGTCCGGGCCGTGCTCGCGCGCCTTGCCGAGATGGGCCTCGGCCAAGTCGCGTAACGCGTCGGCGTGCCGCGTACGCTCCGCTTCCTGGTATTCGTGCTCCAGTTCCCGGTAGATCGACAGTGCCTGTGACAGCGTTTCGATGCTCTTGTCCCACTCCCGGTTGTCGGTGTAGCGGCGGCCGAGTACGACGAGTGCCTGGGCGAAGTCGCCGTCCCAGGTCCTGCCGTTCTGGGTCTCTCGCAACTGCCCGTAGAGCCGGCATGCGTGTGCGGCCGACGCGATCGCCTCCGCGATCTGCCCGCCCTGGGGCTGGCGGCGTGCCAGCGAGCGGCGGGCGAAGGCCTCGGCCTCGGCGATCTCGGCCGCAGGTACCGGCGGGCCGGTTGACTCGGTGGGCAGGTCGGCCGTCACGAGGTCGAGGGCGTCGGTGGCGTTCTGCAGGGCCTCTCGCCAGCGTCCGAGATGTGCCAGCGACTGGGACAGGTTGCACAGGGCGAAGCTGAGGTGGACATGGTGCCGCCGATCAGGATGGCTTCGCAGCAGTTCCTCATAGATCTGTACGGCTTCGCGGGCGGCGTCGAGCGACTCGCTGAAGTGTCCGATGTCGTAGGCGCGTACGGACAGGCTGCTCAACGCGTGGGCTTTGTCGAGCAGATGCTCGTAGGATCCGTCCGTTCGGACCAGCGCGCTGTGGTGTTTCACCGCCTGCCAGGCGTGGTGGTGCGCGCTGCGCCGGAAGCCCGCGTCGGCCAGCACGCGCGCCAGGCGCCGGTGCGCCGTGCCCAGCTTCGACCGGGCCTGCGCGGTATGCGGCTCTTGAGAGTAATAGTCCACCGCACGGGTGTGCAGGACCCTGGCCATTGACAACAGTGCGTCCGGGCAGGCTTCCTCGAGCTCGTCGGCGGCCTGGGCGGCGATACGGCCGTCCGGAAGCCACGCGAAGGCTCCCTCCAGTGCGGTCGCCAGGGAGCGGCCGGTGGAGTTGTCCCTGTCCTCCAGCACCTTCCCGACCAGTGCGACCAGCTTGGGCGCGTGCAGCCGCAGTGCCTCATGCAGCGCATCGTGGAGCACCTCGTCGCATGACCGGGCGACCCCGTTCCCGAACACCACGGCGTTGAGCAACTGCAAGGTGCTCAACGCCTGGCGGGCCGCGTCCTCAGGTGAGCCGTGCGCATCGCGGGGCAGATCCAGCAGTTCCGCGACGGTTTCGGGGAAGTCCCGGATCACCTGCTCGGCGAGGTGCTCCGCCAGCCGGATGGGGCGCAGCGGACGCAGCGCGCCCTGCCCATGGATCCGCTCCTGGAACAAGCGCACGTAACGGCGGCGAGTCAGCTCGGTGGCATCGGCCAGGTCGGGCACCATGCGCAGGCAACGGGCGGCCTCGCTCTCCATATGGCCGTCGGTGTCGCCTCCGGCGAAGGCCAGGCTGGCCACTGCCACCACTCGGTCGAGCAGGACCGGGTCCGCCGTCAGGCCCGCCAGTTCCGCGTGCTTGATCCAGTCTTCCCGTTCCAGATCGAGCGCTTGTTCGTACAGCGCCTGTCTCCGGGTTCCCGCCCCGCCCGGGCCGGAAGCGCCGGACCATGCCGGCTCCAGCGTCTGACGGATGTCGATCAGGGCCAGGATGAGGATGAACAGGCAACTGCTGAAGTCGGGATCGGCGAGGTCCGCGGGCGCCTCCGGAGAGGTGACGCGCCCGAAGTCGGCGGCTTCGGGCGCAGCGCCGGCCTCACGCTGCTTGTGGAGGAACGCGGCATGCGCGTGCGCGTAGACGGCTTCACGGGTGGCGGTATCCATGGGTGCCACGTCGAGCGGTCGCTCCTCGATGAGTTCGTCGTAGCGGCGGTGAAAGGTGGTCCACCACTGATCCGCGTGACGGGCGATCGCCAGCAGCCGGAGCCGCCCGTGCCCGCTGCGGCGGCGCAGGAGGACGTCGAGCTGTCCGACCTGGACGTCGGCGTCGTCGACCACGATCAGGCGGTCCTCGTCCACCTCGATCAGGCTCGACAGGTCCTCGGCCAGGGGGCAGAGCATGCCGCAGAGCCAGCCTCGAGCCGCCACCCGCTTGCACAGCTCCCGGGCCAGCCGGGTCTTGCCGACCGCTCCGTCGCCGGTCATGAGCATGACCGACACTTTGGAACGCCCCGGAGCCAGACACCATTCCATCAGCCGGTGCAGCTCGGCCTCACGACCGGCGAACTCCACCACCTGGTGCCGGGCGAGCAGCAGATCGGCCGCCGACCAGCTCTCGGGCAGCGGCGTGTAGGCGGGCTCCAGCACCTGCCATCCCGCCCACATCGGCTCGAACACCACCGGCGCCACCCCATACTCGGCCATGCGCTGCAGGAAGGTCTTCTGATCCCGCAGCAGCTCCACCGGAAGTGCCCTGAGACGCCCGGACACGATCGGGTGCCATTCGGTGAGCACACCGAGCAGGTGGCCCTCGCCGAGAAGCGCGGCGCCCGATGCGCCTCGCCACAGGGCGCCCGCCTCGACACCGACCGCAGGAGTGCCGCTCTCCACTTGGAAGGCCAGCCGCCAGCCGGGCTGCTCTGGACCGGCCACCGCTCCAGAACAGGGGATCACCTTGCCGACAGCGTGTTCGAGGTTGCCGCGCTGCTCGTCGGCCAGCTCAGGAAAGCCGAACGCCTCCGCGCGGAGCGAGTCCGTTCCGGCCAGGCGGCCCCAGCGGACGGGCTCCAGCGCCCTCAGGCCGAAGGGATCGTCCCGGTCCGTGCTCAGCAGGGCGAACCCGTCGGTCTCGTGCGCCCCGGCTCCTGTGCTGAGCGCGATCACCCGGAACTCCACACTCCTGCTCGCTCGCAGGCCGCCCTCCCGTCCGGGCCTCAGGGCACGCACCTGGACGACCTCGCCGGCCCCGCCCACACAGTGCGCTGCGGTGAGCACCAGCCTGGGTGCGATGAGGTATCCCGAAGACTGTTTGCCGCCCGTACGAAGGAACGCGATTCTCCTGATCTCAGGGGAGGTCATGGAGGTCTCCCTCCGAAAGTGGGCGCGCGATCGTGTAGTCGGAGCCGACGCTCAGCCGGAGCAGGACGCGCTGGGTGGAGGCTCGGGCGCGACCGGTCTCCAGGCCGGCGTCCACCACCCAGAACTTGACGGTGCCCGATCCTCTGATGTCCAAGGTCGTTTCGACCGTCGCTTCGACTTCGATCTCCCGCACTTGGAACCGGGGCCCGTGGCTGTCGGCACCGGCTCGCTGCGTGGCATCCAAGGAGTCGCGCAGCGCACCTATCATCGTCGCCAGTTCGATGCCCGGCGGTTCTTGTCCAGGCATGGCCTGTCCCCTCTCCGGAAGTGCAGCCTTTGTCACGTTCCAATGTCGGCTCCGGCAGGACGGCCGCCAACCGGTCGAACGTCATGCCGGAAGGGGCCGAAGGTCCCGGCGGCGCGGGGTGAGGTCGCTGCCCCACACCGGTCATGACGGCGCGCGTGGTGCGCCTCGGCGTCTCATTCCTCGAGGACCTCCGGCAAGGAACGGCGGATGGAGTCGGGGTCCGCGTCCAGCGTGACGCCCAGCCGCATGATCATCTGCGGGTACGCGGCGCCGCAGAGCTGCTGACGCAGGAACTCGCGCAGCTGGTCCATCTCCAGTGCCTGAGTGTGGAAGGCGGCACTGACGCCATGCGCGGCGGCGTGCAGCAGAATGTGCTGCAGCGCCTGGCCCGCAGCGATCCAGTCCTCCCGGCCGTCGCCGACCGTACTGAGCAACGCCACGGTCCCCACCGCAGTGCCTGGCCCGCTCTCGCGGACCCACTCGCGGCGCCAGGCGTACTCGCGCTGGGCGAAGTACGGCTCGGTACGTCCCCCTCCATGGGCGTCGGCCGCAACGCCGTCCATGCGCGTGCTTTCGGGCGCCCGCGACCAGCGCAGCAGTTCCAGGGTGAACCGCCGGTCCCGTGCCTGCACGCCCTGGGCGGCTTCCGTGAGCGCGGCGATCACCGCGATGGCCTGCGGGTTCAGCACCGGCGTCAGCTTGGCGCCCTCGTTCATGGCGGCCCGCTCAAGTGACTGGAGAAGCCGCTCCGGCACCGGCACGTCGGCGAAGCCCGCGCGATGGGTGCGCCGCCGCTCGATCTCCCCGCCGAGTACCCAGGTCACCTCGTCGGCCTGCGCCGGGGCGCCGGCCTTGACGGTGGCCAGCAGGTTGGGCCGGTCCGGGTCGGGCAGGACGCGGACGATCGGCTCGTATCCCTCGCACCGGATGACCGTCCGCATGGTGAACAGGGCGGCACCGCAGCTGATCAGCAGTTCCCGGCCGCTCGCGTCGCTCACGTGAAGCTGCCGTTCGACGTCGGCCTTCAGTCCGATCTCCGCACCGTCCAGGTGGAACGTCCAGGGCTGGGTGTTGTGCACCGAGGGCGCCCACCGGGCGGCCTCCACCGCCGCGTCGAGCGCATGTTTGACGGATCGTGCCGCCATGGCTCCACCTCCAGCAGACGACAGCAGGCGATGCGCCCAGCGCATCACGTCGAGGCCCTCGCGTGAAGCCCGCGTACGGAGCACGAGCCGGGTGGTGATTTCGGGTCGAGTACGGGTTGCTTGCCGGCGACGATGACGTTCCCGGATCGCCGCCGCCGTGCCGTCTCCCGCTTGCTGTTCCGGCTCGACATGCACCGCCGTCCCCAGGCCGCCGCCCTCGCCGCCCGCCTGCTCGCGGATCGACGCGAATGCCACGAAGCCCATCCCTTGTGAGGGGTGGGCTGGTGGCACGCGAGCCGGCTACTGGAGCCACGGGGTGCGGCGGACGATGGGCAGGTTGCCCAGGCCGAAGGTGGTGCCGGCGCCGGCGAGGGCCAGGCCGATGAGGACGATCGCGTAGATGAGGTGCTCGTCCATGAAGGGGTTGTTGGCCAGGGGCAGCTCGGCGGCCCACATGAGGACCAGCATGAGCGTGCCGGCGCCGGCGGCGACGCGGGTGCCGATGCCGAGGATCAGGGCCAGGCCGATGCCGAGCAGGCCGGCCATGAACAGCCAGTCCACCCACGCTTGTCCGGCCAGCCCGCCGAAGAAGCCGCCCAGCGCGTTCTCGCCGGTGCCCTTCAGGAAGCCGGTCGTCGGGCTGCCGCCCGCGACCCACGCCTTGGCCGCCGGGGTGGCGAACCCCCAGCCGAAGGTCTTGTCCAGGAATGCCCACAGGAAGATCCAGCCGATCGAGATCCGGGCGGCGGCCCAGACGTAGTCGGCGGGAAGGCGGGCGGCGAGCTCTGCGGTCCCCGCCGGTTTGTGGATGGTGGTGGCCATGACGAGCCTCCCTTGTCAGCTCCGTCGTGCAGTCCTTGTCACACCCCCATCACACCGGCCGCGACCTCCGACGCTCAGTGCCGTACGGCCCTGCGCCGCCGGACATTGGTCCCTGCTCCACGACCCGCGGCAGCGGGGGGCGGGCAGGGACCTTCGGCGCCGGTCAGGAGGCCGTCCGGCACTCACCGCGGGCCGTCCCGTGCGGAAGCGTCGGTCGCAGGAGGTGTGCGATGTCCGCTTCACTCGCTACCGAGCTCGGCGTCCGGCGGCTGCTCGTCGCGGCCGGGCAGGCGCCGTCCGTGCTCAACACCCAGCCCTGGCGCTTCCGCGTGGTGCGTCAGGAGTACGTCGAGGTGCTCGCCGATCCTGACCGGCGCCTGCGCGTCAGCGACCCGAACGGCCGCAACCAGTACGTGTCGTGCGGGGCGGCGCTGTTCAACCTGCGCCTGGCCGTGCGGACGGCGGGGCGGCGGCCGCTGGTGTGGCTGCTGCCGTCGCCGGAGGAGGAGCCCGGGCTGCTGGCGGCCGTGCGGGTGGGCGGGGCACTGGCCGTTCCCGGCGAGTATCGGGAGCTGTACGACCTGATCCCGGTGCGCCGCACGAGCCGGGTGCCGTTCCTGGAGCGGGGTGTGCCGCGCTCGGTGATGTCCGCGCTACGGCGGGCCGCCTCCCGCGAGGGCGCCGCCCTCGTGCCGCTCGACCGGCACGCCACCGCCGACCTGCTCGACCACGTGGCCATCGCCGAGGACCAACTGGCCCGCGACCACGACTACCGGGCCGAGCTGGCCGCCTGGACGATGCCGGGCACGCGCTACGACGGCATGCCCGGCTACGTGCACGGGCCGCACCCGCTGCGGGATCCGGCACCGGTGCGGGACTTCGGACGGCACCAAGGGCAGGCGCGTTTCGAGGAGCGGCCGCAGCTCGCGGTGCTGACCACGATGGGCAACCGGCCCGCCGACTGGCTGCGGGCCGGTCAGGCGCTGCAGCGGGTGCTGCTGGTCGCCGCGCGGCACGATGTGTCGGCGTCGTTCCTGAACCAGCCGCTCGACCTGCGGGACATGCGCCACCGCCGCGACCCGCACCACCGGCGCGGCCACCCGCAGATGATCATGCGGTTGGGTTACGGTCCGTACGTGGCCCGCAGCCCGCGCCGCCCGGCGGCCGAGCTGGTCAGCGGGTGACACGCAGGACGATGCCGGTCCGCACGATGACGCGCCGCACGATGACGCGCCGCAGGATGACGCGCCGCAGGATGCCGGCTCATCCCACCACGGCGACGGGGCAGGGAGCGTGCTGGAGCAGGAACGCGGCGATGCCGGCGCGGGTGGCCCGCCTGCGGCCGACGACCATGAGGGAGGCGGCCCCGTGGTCGGCGACCGGCTGCAGCCGCACACCGGGGTGGCGCGCCGCCCACCCGCTCGACGCGGACGCGGCCGACACCGACAGGGGCAGCCGGCGCAGCGCGGCCTCCTCGGAGGCGAACTCCAGCACGGCGGCGTCCGGCGCCGGCTCGGCCACCACGACCGGGCCGGGCCTGGACGCGGCGGGCAGCGGCCCCGGCCCGCGCACGACGATCACGGGGCAGCCGGCGTGGACGGCGACGTACTCGGCCACCGAGCCGACGACCGCCCTGGACAGGGCGCTGAGCCCGCGTGAGCCGACCACGACGAGCGCGGCGTCCTGGGACAGCTCGACCAGGCGTTCGGCGGCGGGCCCCTCGTGCAGGTCCGTCTCGACGGGCACGCCGGAGCTGGTCCGGCGGGCGCAGTCGGCGCCGTGCCAGAGCACGTGCTCGGCCGCCTTGCGCAGGTGGGCCTTGGCCTCCTCCTCCGCCTGCCCGTAGGGCCACTGCCAGGCGTGGGCGACGGTCAGGGGCAGCTTCCTGAGCTCGGCCTCGTCCAGCGCCCAGTCGAGCGCCTGGACGGAGAAGTCCGATCCGTCGTAACCGAGCACGATCTGCTTCATGCCGTCAGCGTCACTCCTGCTCCGGGCCGCCGGGCAGGGACTTTCGGCCCTCGTGCCGGGGTCGTCCGGCCCTGCCTGCCCGGCGGGCCCATCCGCCCGCGCCGCGCCCGCGCTGACCAACGACTGTCCCGTTCGGGACCTTCGCCTCTGAATCGCGCGCCGTTCGGGAGGTGTGATGAGGGCGACCGACACAAGGGCGACAAGGAGGACGCCATGCGCATGACCGTCGCGGACGTGATGACGGCCAAGGTCGTCACGGTCACCGCCACCACTCCGTTCAAGGAGATCGCCGAAGCGCTCATCTCCGGCGGCATCAGCGCCGTCCCGGTCACCGACGACCACGACCGGGTGCTCGGCATGGTGTCGGAGGCCGATCTGCTGCGCAAGGAGGAGTTCCGGGAGCAGTACTACCGCGAGGGCTACCGGCCGCCGCTGCGCGCCCGGCTGCGCCATCCGAAGGGGCGGCACAAGGCCGGCGGCGACACCGCCGCCGAGCTGATGACCAGCCCGGCCGTCACCGTCGCGGCCGGCGCGTCCGCGGTGGAGGCCGCCCGCCTCATGGACGTCCACGACGTCAAGCGGCTCGCGGTCGTCGACCACGACGGGCGGCTGGCCGGCATCGTCAGCCGCCGCGACCTGGTCAAGCTGTTCCTGCGCGCGGACGACGACATCGCCGCCGAGGTGCGCGACGACGTCCTCGACCGCACCCTGTGGGTCGAGACCGGCGGGGTGCGCGTCGAGGTGCACCAGGGCGTCGTGACGCTGTCCGGGTGGATGGAACGCCGTACCGAGGCCGCCATCGCCGTTCGCATGACGCGCCGTGTCAACGGCGTCGTCGATGTGGTCGACAAGCTGACCTGGAAGAGCGACGACTCCCGGTGGGAAGCCAGGTAGCCATGCTCGTCCGCGAGGTCATGAGCAGCCCCGTGATCACCGTCCGCCGCACCGACCCGGTGCGCCGGGCGATCCGGACGCTGCACGGCCACGACATCACCGCCGCCCCCGTCGTGGACGACTCCGGCCGGTTGGTCGGCGTCGTCAGCGAGCTGGACCTGCTGCGCGGAGAGTTCGAGCCCGACCCGCGCGCCTCCGTCCTGCCCCCGCACGCGGCGCAGGAGCCGCCGCCCCGGCGGGTCATGGAGGTCATGGCCCGCGAGGCCGTCACCGTCACCGAGACCACCGACGTCACCACCGTCATCGACCTCATGGTGGGCAAGCGGATCAAGAGCCTGCCCGTGGTCCGCGGCGAGGAGATCGTCGGCATGATCAGCCGCCGCGACCTGATGGCCATGCTGGCCCGTCCCGACGGCGAGCTGCGCGCCGCGGTCGAGGCCGCGCTGCGCGAGCACTACCCGTTCGGGCCGAGCTGGGACGTCGCCGTGCACGACGGCGTCGCCGAGCTGAGCGGGCCGCCGCACCAGCACGCCGACCACATCGCCGACCTGCTCGCCCGCACCGTGCCCGGCATCGTCCGGGTCAAGCACCTCAGGAGAGCGCCATGACAAGCACCGTCGAGAACGTGATGACCACCGAGGTCGCCGTCGTCAACCGCAGCGCCGGCTTCCACACCGTCGCCGAGCTGCTCATCAGCCGGGGCGTCAGCGGCATGCCCGTCCTGGACGACGACAACCGCGTGGTCGGCGTCGTCTCCGAGGCCGACCTGCTGGCCAAACAGGAGTTCAAGGAGCGCTACTACGGCGACGACTACCGGCCGCCGCTGCGCGCCCGCATCCGGCACGCGAGCGGCAGCGAGGGCAGCGGCTACCGCAAGTCGCTCGGCGAGACCGCCGGCGACCTGATGACCAGCCCCGCGCACGTCACCACCCCGGACGCGCCGATCGTGTCGGCCGCCCGCCTGATGGACCGGCACGGCGTCAAGCGGCTGCCCGTCGTCGACCCCGGCGGCCGGCTGGTCGGCATCGTCAGCCGCCGCGACCTGATCAAGGTCTTCCTGCGCCAGGACCAGGAGATCGAGCAGGAGGTCCGCGCGGCCCTGCACGGCCAGGCCGAGGTCACCGTGCACGACGCCGTCGTCACGCTGACCGGCACCTACGCCGAGCGCAGCCAGGCCGTCACCGCGCTCCGGCTGGCCGGCAACATCGACGGGGTCGTGGCCGTGCGGGACGAGCTGGCGTACAAGCACGACGACATCCCCGACCTGCCCATGTGGGGCGGCGCCTGAGCCAGGGGGCGGCTCGTCCCCCGGGTGGGGGCCGCCCCTCAAAGGCCGATGGACCCTCCATCTTGGGACTTTGGTCCGCAGGCAGCCCCGCCCGGCGGTGCTGCGCTGGGAGGATGAGTGCTTATCCCGTACGGGTCGAGGCCCGGCTCGAAGAGCCGCTGAACCGGGGCCTGTGGATCGTCAAATGGCTCCTCGCGATCCCCCACTACATCGTGCTGAGCCTGCTGTGGGTCGCCTTCGCGATCCTCACCGTCATCGCGTTCTTCGCGATCCTGTTCACCGGCCGCTACCCGCGCGCGCTGTTCGACTTCAACGTCGGCGTGCTGCGCTGGACGTGGCGGGTGGCCTACTACACCTACGG
Organism: [Actinomadura] parvosata subsp. kistnae; assembly: GCF_900323885.1. Taxonomy (GTDB): domain Bacteria; phylum Actinomycetota; class Actinomycetes; order Streptosporangiales; family Streptosporangiaceae; genus Nonomuraea; species Nonomuraea composti. Next base: position 239,244 of record NZ_OOHJ01000030.1, read on the forward strand.
CGCCCTGGCCACCGACCGCTACCCGCCGTTCACGCTGGGGCCGGCGCCCGACTACCCCGCCACGCTGGAGATCGACTACCCCGAACGGCTCTCGCGCGGGCTGGTGCTGGTCAAGTGGTGGCTGCTGGCCATCCCGCACTATCTCGTCGTGGGCCTGTTCAGCAGCGGCAGCGCGATCTCCTGGCGCGGCGACTCGCCCGACGCGATCGGCGGGATGTTCTACACGCTCGACTGGGGCGGGCTGATCGGGCTGCTGGTCCTCGTCGCGGCCCTGGCCCTGCTGTTCACCGGCCGCTACCCGCACGGCCTGTACGACTTCGTGATGGGCATGAACCGGTGGTCGCTGCGGGTGGCCGCGTACGCGTCGCTGATGACCGACGCCTACCCGCCGTTCCGGCTGGAGCAGGGCGGCCACGAGCTGCCCCGCATGGACAAGCCCGCCCACGTCCCGGTACGGCACGGCGCCGCCTCCGTCGTGACCATCGTGCTGGGCTCCCTGCTCGCCTTCGCCGGCCTGGCGAGCGCGGCCACCGCCGCGGGCGTGACGCTGCTCGACCGCACCCGCGACTCCGGCGGCTTCGTCGGCACGAGCGCCGAGCACGTGGGCACCTCCACCTACGCGCTGACGACCGAGCAGGTCACGATCGCCGGGCAGAACGTGCGGTTCCTGCGCCAGAGCGTGGGCCGGGTGCGCATCGAGACCACCGGCCGCCCGCTGTTCATCGGCATCGCCCGCGAGAGCGACGTCGGCGCCTACCTGCGCGGCGTCGCCCACGAGCGCATCGCCCGCCTGGCCTACCCCAGCGGCGACGTCACCTACGACCGCTACCCGGGCGCCGCCCCCGCCTCGCCTCCCGGTGAGCAGACCTTCTGGGCGGCGACCGGCTCGGGCTCCCTGACCTGGGACATCCAGCCGGGCGACTGGGCCGCCGTCATCATGAACGCCGACGGCACGGCCGGCGTGACGACCGACGTCACGGTGGCCGCCACGCTGCCCTGGCTGGGCGGGCTGGCGACGGGGCTGGTGATCGCCACGATCGTCCTGCTCGCGGCCGGGGTCGGGCTGGTGCTGGTCGGCATCCGCCTGGCCGTCACCCCTGACCCGGAGCCCGCGCAGCCGACCCCCGCACGGTGAACACGCAGCCGATCGGGCGCCCGCCCTTCCGCGGGCGCCCGTCCTTTGAGGACAGGACGTGATGGCGATGGCACCCCGGCGGATTCACCGGATGGAGCGGGTGCACCAGATCGGGTCGGCGGTGGTCTGGGTCGGCATGTGGACGGGCGCCGCGCTTGTCCTGCGCGGGCATCCCGGCGCGTTCGGCTCGATGATCCCGCTGCTGGCGGCGGGCAGCGTCGTCGGGCTGGCGCTGCCGGGGCACGACGGCATGCGGTTCTACCTGATCGGGTCGCTGGTCGTCTGGGCGGCGCTGCTCGCCGGGACGGCGCTGCTGCTGGGCGGGACGCCGTGGCTCGGGCCGTTGCTGGGCCTGCTGGCGGCGGGCGCCGTCTACTTCCTCGTCGTCGCGCCCACGTACATGATCATGTGGCCGCCGCACGAGTGACCAGCGGGTGCCGTTCAGCCGACGAGCACCTTGACGGCGGCGGTGATCTCGCCCAGGGCGCGCTTGGCGTCGGCGAAGTACATGCCGGTCCTGGGATCGGTGTAGAGCTCGTTGTCGATGCCCGCGTAGCCGTGGCCCATCGACCGCTTGATGACGATCACGCTCTTGGCGCGGTCGGCGTCGATGATGGGCATGCCCGACACGGCCGTGCCGGGGCGGCGGGCGGCCGGGTTGACGACGTCGTTGGCGCCGACGACGAAGGCGACGTCCGTCTGCGGCATCGCCGCGTTGGCGTTCTCCATGTCGGCGAGCTGCGGGTACGGCACGCCCGCCTCGGCCAGCAGCACGTTCATGTGGCCCGGCATGCGGCCGGCCACCGGGTGCACCGCGTAGGAGACGCGGACGCCTCGCTGCTCCAGGAGCTGGGCCAGCTCGTGCAGCTGGTGCTGCGCCTGCGCGGCGGCCAGGCCGTAGCCGGGGATGACGACGACCCTGGTGGCGTAGGCGAGCTGGATGGCGGCGTCGTCGGCCGACAGCGACCGGACGCGTCCCTGGCCGGCGGGGCCTTCGATCGGCTTGTCGTCGCCGGTGCCGAATCCGCCGGCGATGATGGCGGTGAGAGACCTGTTCATGGCGTCGGCCATGAGCTTGGTCAGGATGGTGCCGGAGGCGCCGACGAGGGCGCCCGCCGTGATGAGGACGCCGTTGCCGAGCGCGAACCCGGCCATCGCCACCGCCGTGCCGGTGAACGCGTTGAGCAGCGAGATCACCACCGGCATGTCGGCGCCGCCGATCGGGGCGACCATGCTGACGCCGAACCCGAGCGCGGCCACGGCCAGCACCGCGAACGCGGCGAGGCCGCCGTTCCCGGTCAGCAGCAGGATCGAGGCCCCCGCCATGGCGAGGACGAGCACCGCCGTCAGGGCGCGGGCGCCGGGGAAGAGGATGGGGTGGCTCGGCACCACGCCCTGCAGCTTGCCGGCGGCGACCAGCGAGCCGGAGAACGTGACGGCGCCGATCAGCACGTCCAGCACGACAGGCAGTGAAGCACCGTGCGTGCCGGAGACGTGCAGGGTGAAGTCGTGCACGCCGATCAGGGCCGCCGCGCCGCCGCCGACCGCGTTGAACAGGCTGACGAGCTGCGGCATCGCCGTCATCCGCACGCGCCGGGCCAGCAGCAGGCCGGCGCCCGAGCCGAGCGCGGCGCCGGCGGCCAGCGCCGCCCACGCCCACGGCCGGACCGTCGCGGCGTGCACGAGCACGACCGCGGTGGCCGCGACGCCGGCCGCCATCGCGGCGGCGGACAGGAGGTTGCCGCGCCGGGCGGTGACCGGCGAGTTCATCAGGTGCAGGCCGAGTACGAAGCAGGTCGCGACGGCGAGGTAGACCAGCCGGATCACGAGGTCGAAGGCGCTCATCTCGGCTCTCCCCTGGGCGGGCGGAACATCTCCAGCATCCGGTCGGTGACGACGTAGCCGCCGACGACGTTCATGGCGGCGAACGCGGCGGTCACGAACACCAGCGCGTAGCCGAGGGCGTCGTCCGCGCTCAGCGTGATCAGCAGCGCGCCGGCCAGCACGATGCCGTGCACCGCGTTGGCCGCCGACATCAGCGGTGTGTGCAGGGTCGTCGGCACGCGGCCGATGACCTCGAAGCCGAGCAGCAGGCTGAGCACGAACACGCTCAGGTCGGCGAACAGCTGCACGCTCATGCCGCGCCCCCAGTGACGATCCTGGGGACGATCCCGGTGACGATCACGGCCCGCTGGATCTCGTCCCCGGGGTCGAGGGCGAGGGCGCCGTCGCGCAGCACGTGGGTCAGGAAGGCGCACACGTTGTGGGCGTAGGCGGTGGAGGCGGCGGCGGGCATCGTGGCGGGCAGGCCGGTCGCGTCGATGACGGTGACGCCGTTCTCCGTCACGTACGTCTCCCCCGGCCTGGTCGCCTCGACGTTGCCGCCGGCCAGGTCGACGATCACCGAGCCGGGCCGCATCTCCTTGACCGCGGCCTCGTCCACCAGCAGCGGCGGGCGGCGGCCGGGCACGAGGGCGGTGGTGATGAGGACGTCGTGGCGGGCCACGTGCCGGCCCAGTTCGTCCCGCTCGGCCCGCTGCTCGTCCTCGGTCAGCGCCCGCGCGTACCCGCCCTCGCCGTCGCCGCCGTGCGCGGTCAGGTCCAGGACGTTCGCGCCCAGGGAGGCGATCTCGGCCCTCGCCTGCGGCCGGATGTCGTAGCCGGTGACGACGGCGCCGAGGCGGCGGGCCGTGCCAATCGCCGACAGGCCGGCGACGCCGGCGCCGAGCACCAGCACCTGGGCGGGGCGGGCGGTGCCGGCGGCGGTGACGAGCAGCGGGAAGAAGCGCTCGTAGGTGCAGGCGGCCAGGATCGCGGCCCGGTAGCCGGCCACGTTCTCCTGAGAGGTGCGGGCGTCCATCGGCTGGGCGGCGCTGATCGTGCGCGGCACCCGGTCGAGGTCGGCGGCGATCACGCCCCTGGCGGTCAGGTCCGCGACGTAGGCGGGGTCGGCGTGCAGGAGGCCGACGACGAGCTGTCCGGCCCGGAGCCGGTCGGCGGGCGGGCGGCCCACGCAGGCCAGGACATCCGCCCTTGTTCGCACGTCATCGACGATCTCCGCGCCCGCCTGCGCGTACGCGCCGTCCGGGAAGCGGGCGGCGGCGCCCGCTCCGGCCTCGACCAGCACGGTCAGGCCCGCCGCGCGCAGCCGCGGCACCAGGTCGGGCGTGATCGCCACCCGGCGCTCGCCCGAGCCTGTCTCCTTGACGATCCCGATGCTGAGCATGAAGCCACCCCTCTCACGGTTTCCTCCCTTCGAGGGTCCGGCCGGGACAAGGGGCGGGATGAGGGCCGAAAGTCCCGGCGGGCGGGACGTTCGGCCCTCCAGCCGCCGCCGGCCGCCGGGCTACACCGGGAGCATGGAGTACCAGACGCGCATCCACGGCCGGGGCGGCCAGGGCGTCGTCACCGCGGCCGAGCTGCTGTCGGTGGCCGCCTTCCTGGAGGACCGCTACGCCCAGGCGTTCCCCACGTTCGGCTCGGAGCGGACGGGCGCCCCTGTGGTGTCGTTCTGCCGCATCTCCGACAGGCCGATCCGCGTGCGCGAGCCGATCACCGCGCCCGACGCGATCATCGTCCAGGACGTCACCCTGCTGCGGCAGATCGACGTGCTGGCCGGGCTACGCCCGGACGGCCACGTGCTGCTCAACTCGGCCCGGCCGGCCGCGGAGCTGGGCGTCGCCGGCCACAGCGTGCCGGCCTCGGAGATCGCGCTGCGCCACCTCGGCCGGCCGGTGCCGAACGCGGCGCTGCTCGGCGCGTACTGCGCGCTGACGGGCGTGCTGTCGCTGGAGTCGGTGCAGGCCGCGATCCGCACCATGTTCCCCCGCCAGGTGGCCGAGGCCAACGCGGCCGCGGCGGCCGAAGCCTGCTCCTACGTGAGGGAGGCCGCTCGTGCTTAGGCAGATGGAGGGCTCGCAGGCCGTCGCCGAGACGGTCGCGCTGTGCCGGCCCGAGGTGATCTGCGCCTATCCGATCTCGCCGCAGACGCACATCGTCGAGGCGCTCAGCCGGATCACCCGGGCGGGGCGGCTCGGGACGTGCGAGTACGTCAACGTGGAGTCGGAGTTCGCGGCCCTGTCGGCGTGCATCGGCGCGTCGGCGGCCGGGGCGCGCACGTACACGGCGACCGCCAGCCAGGGCCTGCTCTACATGGCCGAGGCGCTCTACAACGCCTCGGGGCTCGGCCTGCCGATCGTGATGACGGTGGCCAACCGGGCGATCGGCGCGCCGATCAACATCTGGAACGACCACAGCGACTCGATGTCACAGCGCGACTCCGGCTGGATCCAGCTGTACGCGGAGACCAACCAGGAGGCCGTGGACCTGCACGTGCAGGCGTACGCGCTGGCCGAGGAGCTGTCGCTGCCGGTGATGGTGTGCATGGACGGGTTCGTGCTGACGCACGCCTTCGAGCGGGTCGATCTGCCGTCGCAGGAGCAGGTGGACGCGTTCGTGCCCGCGTACGAGCCGCGCCAGGTGCTCGATCCGGACGATCCGGTCTCGATCGGCGCCATGGTGGGCCCGGAGGCGTTCACGGAGGTGCGTTACCTCGCGCACGCCCGCCACCTGGAGGCGCTGGAGCGCATCCCGGCCGTCGCGGCGAGCTTCGAGGCCGCGTTCGGCCGCCGCTCGGGCGGGCTGGTGCGCGGCTACCGGACCGAGGACGCGGACACGGTGGTGCTGGCCCTCGGGTCGGTGCTCGGCACGATCAAGGACGTGATCGACGAGCTCCGCGAGAGCGGCGAGCCGGTGGGCGCGGCGACGCTGACGGCCTTCCGCCCGTTCCCGTTCGCGGCGCTGCGCGCGCTGCTCGGCTGCAAGCGGCACGTCGTGGTCGTCGAGCGGGCCTTCTCGACCGGCGTGGGCGGTATCGTCTCCGCCGACGTGCGGGCCGCGCTGCCGGACGCCGAGGTGCGCACGGTCGTGGCGGGCCTGGGCGGGCGGCCGGTCACCAAGGCGGCGCTGCGCGGCCTGCTGACCGCGGGCGAGCCGGAGCCGCTGACCTTCCTGGACCTCGACCGCGACCTGGTCGCGAGGGAGCTGGCCAGGGTACGGGCGCGGCGCCGTTCGGGGCCGAGCGCCGAGAACATGCTGCGCGATCTCGCCGGAGGTGGCTGATCATGCCCGCGCCACGCACGAAGTTCTACCAGGTCGGCAGCTTCGCGGTGGGGAACCGGCTGCTGCCGCCGGAGCAGCGCGCCGTCCAGGCGGCGCCCGATCGCGGCAACGCGCTGACCTCGGGCCACCGGGCGTGCCGGGGCTGCGGCGAGGCGCTCGGCGCCCGCTACGCCATCGACGCCGCCATCCGGGCGACCGGCGGGCGGATGATCGCGGTGAACGCGACCGGCTGCCTGGAGGTGTTCTCCACGCCCTACCCTGAGACCGCCTGGCAGGTGTCGTGGATCCACTCCCTGTTCGGCAACGCCCCCGCCGTCGCCACCGGCGTGGCGGCGGCGCTGAAGGCCAAGGGCCGCACCGACGTGCGGGTGGTGGGCCAGGGCGGCGACGGCGGCACGGTCGACATCGGCTTCGCGTGCCTGTCGGGCATGTTCGAGCGCGGCGACGACGTGCTCTACATCTGCTACGACAACCAGGCGTACATGAACACCGGCGTGCAGCGCTCCGGCGCGACCCCGCCGGCCGCGCGCACGGCCACCACGCCCGTGCCGGGGGGCAACGCGTTCGGGCAGGGCAAGAACGCGCCGCTGATCGCGATGGCGCACGAGATCCCGTACGTGGCCACCGCGACCGTGGCCGACCTGCGCGACCTGGAGTACAAGGTGCGCCGGGCGATGGACTTCCGCGGCGCCCGCTACCTGCACATCCTGGTGCCCTGCCCGCTCGGCTGGGTCACCGACGCCTGCGACACGATCCGGGTGGCCCGGCTGGCCACCGAGTCCGGCCTGTTCCCCGTGTTCGAGGCCGAGGGCGGCGAGGTCACCGGCGTGACGAGGATCAGGCGGCGGATCCCCGTGGACGACTACCTGAGGCTGCAGAGCCGCTACGCCCACCTGTTCGCGGACCCGCCCCGTACCGACGTCATCGCCCGCATCCAGGCGTCGGCCGACCGCAACATCCGCCGCTTCGGATTGGTGGACTGATCATGGACAAGCCCTTCGCCATCACGCTGGGGGCCGGAAGCAGCCACGCCAACAAGACGGGCGCCTGGCGCACCGAACGGCCCGTCTACGTGGACCGGCTGCCGCCCTGCAACCACGCCTGCCCCGCCGGGGAGAACATCCAGCACTGGCTGAGCCTGGCCGAGGAGCCCTCCTACGAGGCCGCCTGGCGGCAGATCATGCTGGACAACCCGTTCCCCGCCGTCATGGGCCGCGTCTGCTACCGGCCCTGCGAGAGCGCCTGCAACCGGGGCCAGCTGGACGAGGCCGTCGGCATCAACTCGGTCGAGCGTTTCCTCGGCGACCAGGCCATCGAGCACGGCTGGACCGTCCCCGTGACGGCCCAGCCGTCCGGCAAGCGGGTGCTCGTGGTCGGCGCGGGGCCGGCCGGGCTGTCGGCCGCCTACCACCTGACGCTGCTCGGCCACGCCGTCACCGTGATCGACTCCGGCTCCGCGCCCGGCGGCATGATGCGCTTCGGCATCCCCCGCTACCGGCTGCCCCGCCACGTCCTGGACGCCGAGATCCAGCGCATCCTCGACATGGGCGTCACCCTGGAGCTCGGCCGGACCGTCACCGACCTGGCCGAGGCCATGCGCGGCTTCGACGCGGCCTTCCTGGCCGTCGGCGCGCACATCGGCAGGCGCGCCTACCTCCCGGCCGGCGACTCGGCCCGCATCCTCGACGCGGTCTCCGTGCTGCGCGACGTGGCGGACGGGCCCGCGCCGCTGCTGGGCCGCCGCGTCGTCGTCTACGACGGCGGCAACACCGCCATGGACGCCGCCAGGACCGCCAAGCGTCTCGGCGCGGCCGACGCCGTCGTCGTCTACCGCCGCACCCGCGACCGCATGCCCGCCCACGACAGCGAGGTGGCCGAGGCGAGCGAGGAAGGCGTGCGGATGAAGTGGCTGTCCACGATCGCGCACGCCGACGGCGAGCGCGTCGTCATCGAGCGGATGCGCCTGGACGAGACCGGCTTCCCGCAGCCGACCGGCGAGTTCGAGGAGCTGGCCGCCGACTCGGTGGTGCTGGCGCTGGGCCAGGAGGCCGACCTGTCGCTGCTGGCCGGGCTGCCCGGCATCAAGGTCGAGGGCGGCATCGTCAAGGTCGGGCCGGGCATGATGACCGGCTGCCCCGGCGTGTTCGCCGGCGGCGACATGGTGCCCGCCGAGCGTACGGTGACGGTCGCCGTCGGGCACGGCAAGAAGGCGGCCAGGCACATCGACGCCTGGCTGCGCGGCGGCGCCCACCGGCCGCCGCCGCGCCACCCGATGGCCGGCTTCGACCTGCTCAACACCTGGTACTACAGCGACGCGCCGGCCACCGTCCGCCCCAAGCTCGACCTGGCCCGCCGGATGAGCACGTTCGACGAGGTCGAGGGCGGGCTGGAGGAGTCGACCGCGCTGTTCGAGGCGCGGCGCTGCCTGTCGTGCGGCAACTGCTTCGAGTGCGACAACTGCTACGGCGTCTGCCCGGACAACGCGGTGCTCAAGCTGGGGCCCGGGCTGCGGTACGAGATCGACCTCGACTTCTGCAAGGGCTGCGGGCTGTGCGTGTCGGAGTGCCCGGCGGGCGCCATCGAGATGGTTCCCGAGGTCACCTGACCGCCGGCGCGTGTCCCCGCTCGCAAAGGTCCGTACGAAGGAGGGACTGTCATGAGCACGTCCATGGGCACGCCGAAGATCCTGCCGAAGATCCTGGTGGCGTACGGCAGCAGGAACGGCTCGACCGCGGGCATCGCCGAGATGATCGCGGCCGAGTTCGCCGAGCAGGGCTTCGAGGCCGAGGCCCGCCCCGCCGGGCAGGTGCGCGACCTCGGCGCCTACGGCGCGGTGGTGCTCGGCGGCGCGCTGTACAACGCGCGGTGGCACCCGGCGGCGCGCGCGTTCGCCCGCCGGCACGCGGCCGCGTTGCGCGGCCGGCCGCTCTGGCTGTTCAGCAGCGGGCCGCTGGACCGCTCCGCCACCGCCACGGAGCTCCCGCCGGTGCGGCACGTGGCGGAGGCGGCGCGCAGCCTGGGGGCGCGCGGGCACGTGACGTTCGGCGGCTGCCTGACCGACACGGCCAGGGGTTTCATCGCCCGCTCCATCGTGCGTAACGGGAGAGGCGGCGACTTCCGCGATCCGGGGCACATCAAGGAATGGGCAGCGAAGATCGCGAGCGAGCTCCGCTGACAGGACCGTATCCCGCCGGGCGGGTGCGAGCTCCGCTGACAGGACCGCTTCCGCCACAGCGGGTGCGGACGCTGTCAGGCGGCGGACCGCTGTCAGGCGGCGGACGCTGTCAGCCGGGAGGCATCTGGGGCCGGCGGAAGGTGCGGGGGACGTTCAGGTGGGGTGGGTAGATGGCGGCCAGCGCGCGGGTGAGCGCCTGCTCCCGCGGGCCGCTCGTGTCGATCTCGACCGCGTCCGGCCACGGCGCCATGGTCGCGGCCATCGCGCCGGCGATGCTCGCGTTCGCGTCGGAGAGCGTCCCGCTCTCCTCCGCGCCGGAAAGCCCGCCGCTCTCGTCGCCGCTCTTGTCGGTGCTCTCGTCCGTGCTCTCGTCCGCGTCGGAGCGGTTCCGCTCGCGGGCGGCCAGTCGCGTGGCGGCGAGCTGCGGGGTGATCGTGCAGCGGAGCCTGACCAGGCGGGCGGCGGTGCGGGTGGCCACGGTCTCGGCCTCGGTCAGGTGCCGCCCGTCGGCCCAGGACGCGTCCAGGACGACCGACTCGCCCTGGCCGAGCAGGCGCTCGGCGCGTGACAGCAGCTCGGCGTAGGTCCTGGCGGTGTGCTCGGGGTCGTAGATGCCCTGGAGGTAGGGTGCGTCGGCCGGCTCCAGCGGGTCGAGGCCGGCCAGCTCCTTCCTGATGCGGTCGCTGTGCAGCAGCGTGTAGCCGAGCCGGTCGGCCAGCGCGCCGCCGAGCGTCGACTTGCCGCTGCCGGGCGAGCCGCTGACCAGCACCAGGGTGACGGTTCCCGCGCGCAGGTGGCGCAGCGCCAGCTCGGCCAGGCGCCGGGCCTGCCAGCCGCCGTCGGTGTCGCCCTGCCAGTGGCGCAGGCACGCGACCTTGGCGCGGACGAAGGCCCGGTAGGCGACGTAGTGGTGCCACAGCGCCGCCGGCGCGGGATCGTTGCTGAACTCGACGTACCAGCTCAGGAACCGCCTGGCCGGGGTGGGGGCGCCGAGCCGTTCCAGGTCCATGGCGAGGAAGGCGGCGTCGTCCAGCCCGTCGAGGAAGCGCAGGCGGTCGTCGAACTCCAGGCAGTCGAGGACGCGCGGGCCGTCGTCGAGGCAGAAGATGTCCTCGGCCAGCAGGTCGCCGTGCCCGTCGACGATGCGGCCCGCGGCGATGCGGCTGTCGAACAGGGGCGCTCTGCCGTCCAGGAAGTCCCTGACGCGTTGCTCGATCTCCGTGAGCGTGCCGGGGTCGATGATGGTGCCGGGCAGGCCGCGTACCTGGGCGAAGCTGTCGCTCCAGCGGGCCCGCAGCGCCCGTACCCCGCCCTCCTGGTCGATCTCGGGCGAGTGCCGGCTTCTGGCGTGCAGGCCGGCGAGCTGCCTGGCGATGGCGCGCAGCGGCTCGCCGACCGGTTTGCCGTCGCGGACGAGCGTGGCCAGGCGCCGTTCGGGCGGCATGGCGCGCATGACGACGAGGTGCTCGCAGATCATGCCGTCGGGGCCGCGCACGTCCGCGACGCCCTCGTAGACGTCGGCGGCCAGGCGCCGGTTGAGCTCCACCTCGCGGTGGCAGGCCGCGCGCCGGGCGCGCAGGGTACCAAAGTCGAGGAAGCCGAGGTCCACGGGCTTCTTCAGCTTGTACGCGTGCTCGCCGAGCAGGAACACCACGGCCGCATGTGTCTCCTTGACCTGGGTGTACATGGCGCCACCTCCACTTCCAGTGCAGGCCGCCGGCCCGGTCGCCGCCAGGGCCGAAAGGCCCGACTACGCCCGCGCGGGGCGGCGGCCACCGGCGCGGGCGGCCCGCCAGATGGGGTAGCCGATCATGGTCAGGACGGTGAGCAGGGGCGCGGGGTGGCCGAACACGAGCGTGGCCGTCAGGTAGTCGGCGACGGGCACCGCGACCGCGGCGGCGAGCATCCATGCGGGCACCTCGGGGGCTGCGGCCCGTGCCCAGGGGGTGCGCTTCCAGGGCTTGGCGACCGCCAGCCAGGTCTGGACCGCCAGGGCGGAGGCCATCAGGCCGGTGCCGGCGACGAGGGCGGTGGCGGGCTCCCGGCTGCCGGCGGCGAGCGCGTCCAGCCGCGTGCCGAGCAGGAAGATGCCGGCGTAGAGCTGGCCCAGCGTCATGAGGAGCTTCGCCAGGATCCACCAGTACCGGGTGTAGCCCCAGCGGGTCATGCCGGAGAGCATGAGGCCGGTGAAGGCGGAGGCGTTGGCGAAGTGCAGGAGGATGTCGTCGTCGAGCAGGTCGGCCATGCGGTAGCCGGCGGGGTCTCCCGTCCGCGTCGCGTGGCTGAGCAGCACGACGAGGGCGAGCGCGAACGCCATCCAGCCCACGGAGGTCAGGACGTGCAGGGCGGCCAGGAGGTGCCGCCATGGGGTGGTTCCCGAACGGGCCATGCCCACTCCTATATGTAGATTGTCTACGTATCCAGCCTACATATGGGAGACATGCCGCCCGTAGGGCCGAAAGTCCCGCCCGTGTCCTTCGGCGGCCCGGCGCGGGACGTTCGCCGCTGTCCGGGGCCCGGCCCCGGCATGCACCATGGCTTATCGGCAGATGACGGAGGTGCGTCGATCATGAGCGGTGGACGGATGATCATGGGGTCGCCCGCGATCGAGGTGGAGCTGCTCGCCCTGCGCAAGCGGGTGGACGAGCTGGAGGAGCAGGTGCGTACGCTGGTCGCCGCGAACCTCTCCCTCGTCCGCAGCATGGAGAAGCTGCACAACAACGGCAGAGCGGTCGCAAGAGTCTAGATTCTCCTCAGGCGAGCGGCCCGGCCAGCCAGCTGTGCGACGGAACGGCGCCGGCCAGCGCGGGCGGCTCCTCCAGGGCGCGGGGCGGCGGCACCGGCCGGTCGGCCGCGACCGTGAGGAGGAAGCCGCCGAAGCGGCGCCACCACCCGTGGAATGTCCTGCCCTCCTCCGCCCGCACCGTCAGCCCGGTCCACCCCTCCGACGGCGGGCCGCAGCCGAGCGTCACCTCGACCGATCGGGTGTCCCTGCGCAGCCCGGTCCGCAGCACCTTCAGCGCGCTCTCCTTGGCCGACCACAGCAGGTTCGCCCGCAGCGGGTCCGCGCCGATCACCTCCCGCTCGGCGGCGGTGAAGTAGTCGGCGACGAAGGCGGGGCTGCGCGGCTCCACCAGCTCCAGGTCGCAGCCGACCGCGCCGGGCTCCAGGCCGAGCAGGCACACCGCCCACCCGGCCCGGTCCGTGAGCGACACGCCGACCGGCAGCGGCGCCCCCGCCCGGTACGCCTCCGGCGCCCCGCTCGGGTGGTGGCGCACCTCCAGCTCGTACGGCGGCGCCGGGTACAGGCGGCCCATGGCCTCCTTGGCCGTCCACCGGGCGACCAGGAACTCGGTGCGCCGCTTGGCGAAGCGCATCCCGGCCGCCCGGCGGGCCTCCTCCGGCGCCAGCCAGCCGTCCCCTGCGGGCAGGTTCTCCTCGCCACGCGCCAGCCAGCCCACCCCGCACCTGCCGAGCCCCGGAAAGCCCGCCTCCTGCCGGCCCGGTTCCCGCCGGGCCGGCTCGTGCGTGTTCATGTCGCCGCCATCCCTCTCCGCAGCGCGTCGATCACGTACGGGCGCAGCTCGGCCGCCGCGATGACGCGGTCCACCGAGCCGACCTCCAGTGCCCGCCGGATGCTGTGCACCCGGTCGAACTCGGCGGCGACCTCGTGCAGCTTGTCCGCCCGCACCTCCGCGGTGACCTCGACGAGCCGCGAGCGCGACCCCGACTGCCTGGCCGCCGTCACACGCGGGTCCCGCTCGGTACGCGCCCGCACCTCGCGCACGAACACCACGGCGGCGGCCGGCGCTCCCCCGATGACGGACGCGTAGGAGCCCTCGACGGCCGCGATCTCCAGGCCGGGGTTGAGCCGCTTGGAGAACACCACGAAGGCGCCCCCGTGGTAGCGGGAGATGACGACGAAGACGATGGGCCCGGCGAAGTTGGTGACCGCCCGCCCGATCTCGGCGCCGTACTCGAGCTGCCAGCGCCGCATCGACTCCGGCGAGCCGTCGAACCCGGACAGGTTGGCCAGCACCACGACGGGCCGGTTGCCGCTGGCGGCGTTGATGGCCCGCGCGACCTTGCGCGACGACTGCGGGAACAGCGTGCCGGCCGTCCAGGCGGGCGGCCCGTCGGCGGGCACGAAGCCGTGCCTGGCCTGCGGCGCGGACTCCAGCCCTATCACGCAGGCGGGGATGCCGCCGACGTGCCCGTCCCACACGACGGCCGTCTCGGCGTCGCGCCAGCGGGCCCAGCGCTCCAGCGGCTCGGCGTCCGTGTCGCACACCGCCCGCATCACCGAGCGGATGCCGAACGCCTTCTTGCGCTCGGCGTTGTGCGCGGCGGAGAAGATCTCCCCGACGGTGGCGAAGCCGGGGCCGGCGTGGGGCGACTCGCGCACGTCCCGGTCGGCCGGGTCGCAGGTGGGCCGCGGGCGCGGGTACCGCTCGCCGGGCACGACGTAGGCGTGCTCGTAGTGGCGCAGCAGGACGCGGCCCGCCTCGGCCAGGCTGGTCACGCCGTACTGGGCCTGCCCGTTGGGCCCCATGATGCGCTCGAAGCCGCCGATGCCGGTGTTGTCCTCGGCCGACACGCCGCCGGAGAAGTCGAGCGCCTGCTTGCCGGTCAGCACCATGGCGCTGCCGCTGACCATGACGAGGATGCCGCGGGTGTGCATGAGCATGGTGGACTCGGCGTTCCAGTACGGCTGCGCGCCCACGTTCACGCCGGTCACCACGATGTTGACCGCGCCGCCCGCCTGGGTGAACTCGATGAGGCGGCGCAGCACGGCGGCGATCCAGTCCATGTTCTCGGTGCCGCTGTCCATCGCGATGCGCGCGCCGGACGACAGCGCGAACCACTCCACCGGCACCCGCATCCGCTCGGCCAGGTCGAGCGCGGCGATCACCCGCCGGCACTCGGGCTCGGCCAGCGAGCCGAGGCTGCGCGTGGGGTCGCCGAGGATGGCGACCCTGGACATGCCTTCGGGCACCTTGGCGGTGCGGTTGGTGATGACGCCGACGACCAGGTTGGCGGTGTTGCCGCCCTCGGGCCTGCTGACGGGGACGAGCGTCCCGTCGCTCGCGAGGTCGTGCTCGGTGAACGTGCCGGGCGGGAAGTCGCCGGGCGTGCCCTCGGGCGGGGCCAGCATGCGGACGATCTCGTACGGGTAGGGCGCGCCGAACCGCCGGGCCCGCAGCACCTTGCGCCGGTACTCGGTGACGGGCTTGACCGGCGCCCGGCCGTAGGGCTCCCTGCGTACCGTCAGATGGTCCTCGTCGAGCCCTTCGACGTGCAGGACCGCGGGCTCGGCCGCCCCGCCGGGGCCGGGGATCCGTACCTGCAGCACCAGCTTGTCCAGCCCGGCCCCGGCGGCCAGCGGCACGAACGGCCTGGCCAGCCGCGGCCAGTCGGCGCTGGGCACGTCGAACGGCGGGCGCACGCACAGGATGATGCGGTTGGGCTGCGGCCGCCGCTCCGGCGGCGTGGCGGCCAGGTGCTCGCGCATGGCCGCCAGCGCCTGCAGGCCCATGCGTTCCAGCCGGGGCAGCGACACGACGCGGCCGTCGGCGTCGCGGACGGGGCTCAGGTCGCGCACCTCGCCGATGGCGAACAGCCGCACGTCGGCCGGGTTGTCCTTGGCGACGCCGCGGAAGAGGTAGACATCCTCGGCCGAGCGCAGCCGTTCGAGGTCGAAGGCGGACAGCCGCCACAGCTCGGCCCGCTCGGCGATCATCGGGTGCAGGTTGCGGTAGAGCGGCTCCTCCTCGAAGCCCTCGGGAGTGTGGCGGTAGGCGAAGTGCTGGGTGCGGTGGTGCTCGGGGCCGGGGCCGCGCTCGCTGGTGACGGTCACGGACAGCCGTTCCAGGGGACGGGCGAAGCTCACGCCCGCGAGCAGGCCCGCGACCTCGGCCTCGGTGGCGCCGGCGGCGGGCCGCTCCCCCGGCCGCCACGTCATCAGCTCGGCGATCACCCGCCGTCCCGGGTCCACCTCCTTCAGGTGGGCGGCGATGTCCTCGCACGCCGCCCGGCACTCCGCGAGCGGCCCGTAGGCCACGACCAGGTGGTACGGCACGCCCTCGTGCTCGAAGTCGGCCGTGCCGAGCCGGCCGCCGCAGCTCAGGTGCGTGAGCGAGCGGGTGCGGTAGAAGCGCCGGAGGTAGATCTCGACGACGACACCGCGCATCTCCGGGCCGGCCGCCTGCCAGCGGGCCAGCAGCGGGCCGCGCATCGGCTGCGGGCACCACACGAGCCGGTCGATCAGCTCGTCCCGGTCGGCCCGGCCCGGGTCGGCGGCCAGGTCGTCGAGGTGGGCCTCCATCTCGGCGTAGACGGCGGCCAGCGCCCGCTCGTGCTGGGGCTCGTCGAAGGAGCGGAAACGCACGTCCCTGGCCAGGTCGGCGACCACCGGCAGGCGGATCTGCGCGGCGATGGCCAGCCGGTCCAGCAGGTCCCGCAGGCCCGGGCCGGCCGGCAGCAGGTCGCGGTGCCGCAGCCGGCGCTCCAGCACGGCCGCGACGGCGGGGGCGAGATCCTGGGCGCGATGGAAGGAGCGATACAGCCAGACGACGGCCTCTTCGAGCTGCGGCGTGCGGTCGAGCCCGCGCACGCCGTACCTGGCCAGGACCCGCTCCAGGCGGGTGCGGAAGCCGGCGGGCAGCCCCGCCCTGCCGGGGTCGAGCCACTGCAGGTAGGACAGCAGGTACTCCTGGGCGCTCGGGCTCTCCGGCTCCTCCGGGTCGGGCACGGGCCGGTACAGGCCGCACACGTCGGCGAACAGGTCCAGGAACGCGTCCTCGCAAGCGAGCAGCTCCAGGTCGGCGGGCTCGTCCGGATCGTGACCGACGAGCTCGCGCGGGTCCAGGTCGAAGCCGAGCAGGCTGCCGCACAGGGCCGCGTACCTCGCCCGGCTGCCCGGCCGGGCGGTGTCCGCGTGGGTCAGGGCCGTGAAGGAGACCGGCGTCCCCCCTGGCCGCGACGCCTCCGCCGCCTCGCGGATGCGCAGCAGCGGCTGCCCCGCCCCCACCTGGGTGTTGGCGGCCACCTCGACCGAGGCGACCTCGCCCGCGTACGGGGCGGCCACCGTGGACTCCAGCTTCATGCTCTCCAGCACCGCCAGCGGGTCGCCCTCGGCCACCCGGGCGCCGGCCACGACGGGCACGGCCACCACGAACGCCGGGTGCGAGGCCCGCACGATCCCCCCGTCGTCGCGGTGCACCGCGTGCGCCGCCCACTCGCCGTCCCGCTCGACCTCCACGAGGTACGCGGGGCCGCGGGGGGAGATCTGCGTGTGGTACGCGGCGCCGCCGCACGACAGCCGCCGCTCGTACGCACCCAGCCGCCGCACGCCCACGCGCACCGGCCCGTCGGACGTCTCGATCCGGTACTCCTCGGGGCCGGTACGCAGGACGCGCAGGTCGTACGGACGGCCGCGGTAGCGCAGCCTGGCCCGGTGGCCCATCCGGTCCGGCAGGTCGGGGCGGCCCCGGCCGGCGGCCTCGTGGAAGGCGGCCCGCTCCGCCTCGTGGTCGGCGTCGTAGGCCTCGACGGCGGCCTGCAGCACGGCGACCGGGTCCGCCGCCGGCAGGTGCCCGCTCCCGGCGGTCAGCCGGTCCAGCCACCGGTTGTCCGCGGTGCCCTGGCGCACCTCGTCCCGCGACAGCAGCGACAGCAGGAACGCCCGGTTCGTGGCGCCGCCCTCGATGACCACGCGGGTCGCCGCCAGCGCGCGCCGCAGCCTGGCCATGGCCTCGTTGCGGTCGCCGCCCCTGGCCACCACCTTGGCGATCATCGAGTCGAACTCCGGCGCGATCACGTCGCCCTCGGCCACGCCCGCGTCCACCCGGATCCCGGGCCCGGACGGCGGCCGCCACACGGCGACGCGGCCCGGCGCGGGCGCGAACGCCTGCTCCGGGTCCTCCGCGCACAGCCGGGCCTCGATGGCCCAGCCTCGGGCGGGCGGCGGCTCGCCTTCGAGCCGGCCGCCCCTGGCCACGTGGAGCTGCAGCTTGACCAGGTCGGCGCCGGTCGTCTCCTCGGTCACCGGGTGCTCGACCTGGAGCCGGGTGTTGACCTCCATGAACTGGTGGGCGCCGGTGTCCGGGTCGAGCAGGAACTCGACCGTCCCCGCGTTCTGGTAGCCGGCCTCGCGGGCCAGCCGCACCGCCGCCGCCATGACGGTGCGCTCGGCTGCCGGGGTCAGTGCCGTGGAGCCGGACTCCTCGATGACCTTCTGGTTGCGGCGCTGGATGCTGCAGTCGCGCACGCCCACCGCCCACGTGGTCCCGTACGCGTCCGCGATGATCTGCACCTCGACGTGGCGGGCGCGCGGGACGAGCCGCTCCACGAACACGGCCGGGTCGCCGAACGCGGCCTGCGCCTCGGCGCGGGCGCCGGCCAGCGCCGGGGCCAGTTCCTGCGGCGTGCGGACCACCCGGATGCCGCGCCCGCCGCCGCCCGCCGCCGCCTTGACGACCACGGGGAAGCCGAGCCGCCCGGCGTGCTCCAGCGCGTCGGCGGCGCCGGTCACGGGGCCGCCGCTCCACGGCACTACCGGCACGCCGGCCTGCTCCGCCAGGAGCTTGGCCGCGATCTTGTCGCCGAGCAGGCGGATCGTCGCGCTGCGCGGTCCGACGAACGTGATGCCTGCCCGCTCGCAGCGCTCGGCGAACGAGGCGTGCTCGGCCAGGAAGCCCCAGCCGACCCAGACCGCGTCCGCGCGGGCCTGCTGGAGCGCCCGCACGACCCGTTCCTCGTCCAGGTAGGCCGGCTTGCGGTGGCCGTCCACCGGGTCGAGGTAGGTGGCCGGGCCGATGGAGACCGCCTCGTCGGCCCGGCGCACGTACCAGGCGTCGGCGTCCTGGTCGGTGTGCAGGACGATCGTGGCCATGCGGGGGGAGGCGCCGTCGCGGTTGAGCTCCGCGACGGCGTCCAGCACCCGCGTCGCCGGCTCGCCCCGGTTGACGATCGCGAGCCGCTCGATGCCGGTCATGTCAGGCCTCTCCTCGCCTGTCTCGCAACGGGGCCAGCGACCGGCCGACCTCTTCCGGCAGGTCGCCGGGCAGCGGGGTGCCCCGGTAGCCCTCGACGGCCACGAGCACCGCGCCGTCGCCGTTCACGACCACGCAGTCGTAGCGGCCTTCGCCCGCCTCGACGAGCGCCTGCACGTCCTTGGCCGGCCTGGCCGGGTGGAGCAGGACGCGGTCCACGTGCGCGGGCAGCGCCAGCACGCCGTCACGGGCGGCCTGGGCCAGGCCCGCCGTCTGGAAGCAGAGCTCCACCAGGCGCGGCGGGGTCACCGTCGGCCGCTCCGGCTCCAGCGCCGGTGGCAGGTCGTCCGGCATCCTCGCCGCCGCGCCCGTGCCGTGCGCCCAGGCGGAGGCCACCAGCTGGTAGGCGGGGCCGTGGAAGAACAGCGTGTACACCTGCGGCGCAGCCATCGTCGCCGCGCCCTCCTCGTGCGCCCGCTCGCGCCGCGCGCCCTTGCGGGCCGTGCCCGACAGCCGCACGTTCCCGGTGAAGTGCACGGTGCGCTGCGGCTCGTCCTGACCGGGCAGCAGCCGCTCGGCCGTCAGTTCGCAGCGGGCGAGCAGGTCGCCGCCGTCCGGGGTGACGACGGCCGTCACGGTGAGTGTGCGCGGCTCGTCCCGGTAGAACTTCACCGGTGCCAGGAAGTCGACGTCCTCCACCGCCGTGACCTGCCGGCCCGGCGCGGCCAGCCGCGCCGCCTCGGCGAACGCCTCGATGCCCATCACCCCCGGCAGGACCGCGACGCCGTCGATGCGGTGATGGTTCAGGAACGGCTGCCGTCGCGGATCCAGCGTCACGCGGACGACCAGGCCCGAGTGCACCCCGAACGCCTCCACCGCGTTCGCCATCGGCTCGTCCGCGGGGGCGGCGGCCAGCCCGCCGCTCTCGTCCGTCTCCGCGCCCAGCACTCCGAGCGCTCCCGCGACCAGCACCTCGCCGCGCTCGCCCGAGGACGTCAGCTCGCGTCTGATCCACGGCACCCCCACCTCCGGTGGGAGCATCTCGATGCCCGCCAGCTCCATGATCTTGGGGATGGAGCCGCGGGTCGCCATGCCGATGCCGCTCCAGGCCGTCCAGTCCAGCGCGATCGCCCGGGTGTGCGGCCGGGTGCGGCGCATGCCGCTGGTCAGCTTGCACAGCAGGTCGTTGGCCGCGCTGTAGTCGGCCTGACCGGCGTTGCCGAAGCGGCCCGCCACCGAGCTGAACACCACGGTGGCGCCGATCGGCAGGTCGCCCGCCGCGTGTAGCAGGTTGAACCAGCCGTCGCTCTTGACGTCGAAGACCAGGTCGAACTCCGCCTGTGGTTTGTCCCCCAGCGACCGGCTGATCTCCAGGCCGGCGGCGTGCAGCAGCACGTCCACGTGGTCGCTCACCGCGCGCACCTCGTCCATGACGCGGCGCACCGCGTCCGGGTCCGTGAGGTCCACCTGGTGGTAGTACGGCGTGCCGCCGGCCTTCCTGACGGCCTCGATCGCGTCCAGCGCCGCCTGCAGCCGCTCGAAGCGGGCCAGCTCGCGCTCGATCAGCACCGGGGTCGGGCGCTCGCCGCGCCGCTTGAGCCGGTCGGCCAGGTCCGCCTTGAGCGCGTCGCGGTCGCTGTTGTAGCGGCGCAGGTCGGCGTCGGACGGGTCGGGCTGGGGGGTCAGGTCCAGCAGGTGGAACACGCCGCCGGAGGCGGTGGCCAGGTCGGCGGTGATCGCCGACACGATGCCGCCGGCCGCGCCGGTGATGAGAAACACGCTCTCCGCACTCAGCTCCATCCCGCCGGTCTCAGCGAACGGGCGCTCGGTCAGGCCGATCGTCCAGCGGTCGCCGCCGGCGGTGCCGACCTCGACGCAGCCGGGGTCGGTCAGGGTCTCCGCGATCAGCGTGTCGGCGAGCGCGGACGCCTTGCCGCCCGTACCGAAGTCGACGGCCTTGACCAGGATGTCCGGCTGCTCGCGGCAGTACGACTTCGCGAAGCCGGTCACCGCGCCGCCCAGCGGGGAGGTTGCGCCCGCGTCGTCGTAGCCGTGCCGGCCGCCGAGCCTGGTCCCGGTGACCAGGAAGGGCGCCTGCTCGTAGAGGGCGTGGATCAGGGCGTACAGACTCTTGACGCGGCGGCGCAACGCCTCGCGCCAGGCCGGCAGATCCATCTCCGCCACCGGCCGCTCGGCGTCGAGCGCCGCCAGCCAGTAGACGCCGTCCACCCTCCCCTGCACTTGCGCCACCAGTTCCTCGGGTGAGGCGACGGGGTCGACGGTGACGACCTCGCAGCCCAGCTTGCCGAGCCGTCCGGCCAGCGCCTTGCCGACGCCGCCCGCGTCCGTGCCGATCACGATCCTGGTGCCCTCGCCGAGGTGGGCGCCGGTCGGCTTGCACCGGGTCCGGTCGGGGCGCAGCACGGGGACGGGGATCCGGCGCGGAAACCCACCGACCCTCTCGGCACCGGCCTCCTGCTGTTCAGGAGTGGCCGGGGGCTGCGGCTGCTGTTCCGTGGCCGCCGACGCGGGCTCCGGCGGGGCGGGCTCCTGTTTGGGGAGGCGGTCGCGGATCCAGCCGACCACGTGAGTCAGCGTCGGGAAGTCACGCAACCGCAGGTTCGGATCACGCTCCAACCCGTACCGCTCCCGCACCGCCGCGAAAATCTCGGCCTGCTTGACCGTGTCCACCCCCAGATCCGCCTCCAGATCCAGATCCGACTCCAGCAACTCCGGCGGATAACCGGTCATCCCGGCCACGATCTCCACCACGGCGGCCTGGACGTCGTCCGCCGGAGCCTCGGGCTGGGTCGATCCGTTCTCGGCCGCCGCTTGCGCGGGCCCCGCGGGGGTCGCTGCCGAAACGGGTGCGGCGGCGGGCTGTGCCGGGGCGGGCTCCTGCTCGGGGAGGCGGTCGCGGATCCAGCCGACCACATGGGTCAGCGTCGGGAAGTCACGCAACCGCAGATTCGGATCACGCTCCAACCCGTACCGCTCCCGCACCGCCGCGAAAATCTCGGCCTGCTTGACCGTGTCCACCCCCAGATCCGCCTCCAGATCCAGATCCGGCTCCAGCAACTCCGGCGGATAACCGGTCATCCCGGAGACGATGCCGACGACGGTGTCCGCGATCGGGTCGGCCGGCGGGGCCGCTTCGGCCGGCGGAGCAATGGCGGCCTCTGCCTCGGGCGCCGTCACGGGCGGAACGGCCGCGACCACCGGTTCGGCGGCCACAGCGGAGGGAGGGGCGAAGGCGGCGGTGGGCGTCGGGACGTCCGAGAAGCCCGGCATGAGGGTCTCACTGGGTGCCTGGGCTGGGGCGTCGGCGATGCGCAGGCGGCGCTGCACCACCTCGAGGGTGGCGCCGGGGCGGCCGGCGAGGGCCGACAGCCACGCCTGCCAGGCGGCCGGGTCCGTGATGCGGTAGGCGTGGCCGAGCTCGCTCGGCGAGCGGTGCCGGCCGTCCGGCATGGGGGTCCAGCGCAGGAGGGTCATGGCGATCTGCGAGCCGAACCCGGCGGCCAGGCGCAGCGCGTACCGCACGGGGTAGGCGCCGCCGGTGGACAGGTTGAGCGGGCCCAGTTCCGGATCGGGCTCCTTGTGGTTCGGGACGGGCGGCACGATGCCGGTCTCGATGGCTTTGATCGCGACGACGTCCTCGATGCCGGCGCCCATGGCGTGGCCGGTGAAGCCCTTGGTGTTGGCGATCACGATCGCGTCGGCGGAGGGGCCGAACGACTGCCGTAGTGCGTGGATCTCGGCCGCCGCGCTGCCGCCCCGGGCGGGCGTGTAGGTCTCGTGGGAGACGAACACCGTCTCGGGTGCGATCGTGTGCCGGTCGGCGCCGTGGCTCTCCGCCTGCCGGACGACCTGCTCCATGACCTGCGAGATGTGCTGGACGTCGAGGCGGGTGCCGTGGAAGGCGCTGTTGGCGGTGACGCCGGCCAGCATCTCGCAGATGGGGCGCAGGCCGCGCTCGCGGGCCGCCTCGGCGGACTCGATCACCATGGCGGCGGCGCCCATGCCGACGATCATGCCGTGCCTGCGCCGGTCGAACGGGGTTGCGGCGTCCTCGACGACGTCGTCCGTGGCGGCGGCGCCGGAGGCCAGGAAGCCGGAGCCGATCCAGGGCAGCAGTGTGTCGGAGGTGGCGTCGTCGGCCGAGATGACGATGACGCGGCGGCAGCGGCCGGTGCGGATCCAGTCCTCGGCCACGCACATGGCCTGGGTGGTGCTGGCGCAGGCGGCGTTCACCTGGGTGTTGGGGCCGCGCGCGCCGATGATCTCGGCGAACTGGGAGTGCCCCATGGACAGGCAGCGGAACAGGAAGCGGCGGTCGAACACGTACGGCTCGCTCCGCAGGAGGTGGCGCAGCTCGGCGATGCGGCGGTCCACCTCGGCGGCCGCGCTCTCGTCGCCGCGCATCCTGGCCCGCACGGCCTCCAGCGCGAGCAGCTGCTCCCGGCGTCCCCGGTCGGTGAAGTAGCGCTCCAGCTCGCCGGCGAACGCGTCGTAGGCGGGGAACGCCGAAGCGAACACCACCCCGGTTTCGTCGCGCAGCGCCTGGGGCAGCCCCCATCGGTCGGGCAGTTTCGTGCCGAGTGTCGTGCTCTTGTAGTGCATGACCAGCGGGATTCCCGCGTCGCGCAGCGCGTCGAAGCCCGCGCCGATGGCGAGCCTGGTGGCCACGTCGAGGGCGGCGTCCCGGT
This sequence comes from [Actinomadura] parvosata subsp. kistnae, assembly GCF_900323885.1. GTDB lineage: Bacteria > Actinomycetota > Actinomycetes > Streptosporangiales > Streptosporangiaceae > Nonomuraea > Nonomuraea composti. The sequence continues at coordinate 262,377 of NZ_OOHJ01000030.1, forward strand.
CGGCGTCCACGCCGAACTCGGTGACCACGTCGACCGGCGCGTGCCGGCCGGCCAGCTTGAGCACGTCGGCCTCGCTGCCGATGGTCTCGAACGTCGGATCGCCCGCCTCCCGCTTGACCAGCCGGGTGATGCGGCGGTCCACCATGGCGCGGCGGAAGCGGTGCGGGATCGTGTCGATGAACTGCTGGCCGGCGAGGATGCGGGCCAGGTTCTCGTCGTCGAAGACGCGCTCCACTCCGGGCAGCCCGAGCGCGGCCCCGGTCACCACGACCGGCTCCGTGATCGGGAGGCTCTGTGGCGCGGTGCCGCCGTGGATCGCCAGGCCCTGTTGGAGTGTCTGGGCGAAGAGGCGGCCGAGCTGGGTGTAGGTGGTCTCTGGGGTCATGGTGAGCCTCGTGGTCGGGGCGGCCGTCGCCGCGCTGGATGCGTGCTCCGGCCGGGCGTGCGACGGGATTGGCACCGCGTTGGGCGTCTGCGCGGGCGAGGGGATCCCCGCCGTCGGCCTCTCCGTGTGGAAGGAGATCGTCGCCGTGCGCGGGGTCGCGGGCGGTGCCGGGTAGGCCAGGCCGGTGGCGTACAGGCCGCACAATGCCTGGTTGAAAGCGGGGATGTCCCCGTTCTTGGGGTGGTTGGTGAACAGGGCGAGCACGTCGTCGTGGGTCGAGCCGAGCACGTCCTCGGCGAAGCCGTGCAGCGCCTTCTTCGGCCCCACCTCGACGAAGACGCGGGCGCCCGCGTCGTACAGGGTGCGCAGGCCCGTCACGAACCGCACCGGCGAGGAGACCTGGCGGCCGAGGATGTCGAGCATCGTCTCGACGTCGGCGTCCTGCGGGTAGAACCGGCCGGTCACGTTGGCCACGATCGGCTTGGCGGGCGGCCGGATGTCGAGGCGGCGCAGCACCTCCTTCAGCGGCCCGCCGGCCGGGGCGACGATCGAGGTGTGGAAGGCGTGGCTGACGGGGATGCGGGTCGCGGTCATGCCGGCTGCGCGGAAGCGCTCCACGGCCGCGTCCACGGCCTCGGTCGCGCCGCCGACCACGGCTTGGGCGGTGCTGTTGATGTTGGCGACCACGACGTAACCGTCGGACTCGGCGACGATGCGCTCGATCTCCGGCAGCGGGCCGAACACCGCGGCCATGGCGCCGCTGTCGGGCAGCTCCAGCGAGGCCATCTCCCGTCCGCGTGCGCTGACCGCCTCCAGCGCCGACGGGAACGTCAGCGCGCCGGCGGCGACGAGCGCGCCGTACTCGCCGAGGCTGTGGCCCATCACCATGTCGGGGCGCACGCCGTACGCGTCCAGCAGGCGGGTGAGCGCGGCGTCCACGGTCAGGACGGCGGGCTGGGTGATCTCGGTCTGCAGCAGCGCCTGCCGGGCCGGGCCCGGGTCGGCGTCGTCACAGAAGATGTACGACGTCAGGGGCCGGCCCAGCAGCGGCGTCATCACGCGGTCGGCCTCGTCGAACGTGGCCGCCACGATGGGCTCGTGCTCGCGCAGGTCGCGCAGCATGTTGACGTACTGGGAGCCCTGGCCGGTGTAGAGGAAGGCCACCTTGGGGGCGGGTCCGCGGCCGAGGAAGACGCCCTGGGCGCGCAACATGCGCCACATGGCCTGGTTGCCGGTACGCAGGGCGGTGATGGCCTTGGCCGCCTTGGCCGCCAGGTCTGCGGGTTCGGCGTAGTCGATCGCGACCCTGATGGCCGCGGTGGCCAGCGCGGGGTCGGGGGGTTGCGGCGTGTTCGCGGCGCGCACCTGTTCGAGCCGGGCGATGACCTCCGGCTCGTCGGTCCCGCCCACGACCCTGGCTCCCCGCAACGGCGGACGGGAACTGACGGTCGCCGGTCCCTTCCCGACGGGCGACGCCGCCGCGCTCCCTTGCGCCGCACTGCTCCCCTGCGCCGCACTGCTCCCCTGCGCCGCACTGCTCCCCTGCGCCGCACTGCTCCCCTGCGCCGCACTGCTCCCCTGCGCCGCACTGCTCCGCTGCGCCGCGCTGCTTGCCGGCGGGGCCGCGGTTGCCTGCGGCCCCGCACTTGCGGCGCCTGCCTGAGGCGCAACGGTCACCTGCGGCGCCGCGCCCGCTCGTTGCTCGGTGGCCGCCTGGGGCGCGGCGCCCGCCTGGAAGGGGGCGCTGTCCGGCGAGGTGGGTGCGGAGGCCGCCGTGGCACCCGCCCCGGCAGGCGTCGCGGTGCCCGTGCCGGGCCTCGCGGGCGCGGTGCTCGGGCCGGACATCGTAGGCGCGGTGGTGGAGGTGGCGTACACGGTCGCGGCGGCGGCGGCGGGGCGGTGGCGGCCGGGGATGTACTCCTCCAGCACCACGTGGAAGTTCGTTCCGCCGAACCCGAACGCGCTCACCCCCGCGCACCGCACCCCGCCCGCCGGCCGTTCCCACTCCCGCAGGGTGGTGTTGACCTGGAAGGGGATGGCGGACCAGTCGACGTTCGGGTTGGGGACGTCGAAGTGGAGGCTGGGGGGCAGCACCTGCTCGTGCAGGCTCATCACGGTCTTGAACAGGCCGGCCGTCCCGGCTGCCGCCTTGAGGTGGCCGATGTTGGACTTGACGGAGCCGAGTGCGATCGTGCCCCGCGCGGCGCCCGCCTTCTCGAAGACCTCGCTGAGGGCGCCGAGCTCGACGGCGTCACCCACGCGGGTGGAGGTGCCGTGGGCCTCGATGAGGGTGGCCTGTGCCGGGTCGAGGCCGGCGCCGGCCCAGGCGCGTTCGATGGCGAGCCGCTGCCCGATCGGGTTGGGCGCGGTGATGCCCTTGCCCTTGCCGTCGCTGGAGCCGGCCAGGCCGCGCAGGACGGCGTAGACGCGGTCGCCGTCGCGTTCGGCGTCGGACAGGCGTTTGAGGACGAACAGCGCCGCGCCCTCGCCCATGACGAAGCCGTCGGCGCCCGCGTCGAAGGGCCGGGTGCCGGTGGCCGACAGGGCGCCGATCTTGCAGAACTTGACGAACGCGGCCACGCCCATGTTCCGGTCCACGCCGCCGGTGATCACGGTGTCGAAGTCGTGGGCCTGGAGCCCGCGTACGGCCGAGGACAGGGCGGCCAGGCCGGAGGCGCAGGCGGCGTCGGTGGTGAAGTTGGGCCCGCGGAAGTTGAACAGGTTGGCGACCCGGCCGGCGATGATGTTGGCCAGCTCGCCGGGCATGGTGTCCTCGGTGATCGGCGGGAACCCGCTGAGGAAGGCGCCGGCGCTCTCGCGCAGCACGGCCTCGCGGACGTCGGCGGGCAGGGCGGCGAAGGCGGGCGAGCGTTCCAGGCCGCGCACGTATTCGGGCAGGACGACGCGGGTGTTGGAGCGGTAGTGCTTCTCGCCACCGATGGCGTTGCCGATGATCACGGCGACCCGTTCGGGGTCGGCGTTCCAGCCGGGCCAGCCGGCGTCCTGGAGGGCGGACCGGGCGGCGCTGACGGCCCACTTCTGGCCGCCGTCGAGCTGCGCGGCCACGGCCGGTGGCACGGCCAGCCGCCAGCCGATGGGGTCCCACGGGTAGTCGCGCACCCAGCCGCCGATCCGCGAGTACGTCTTGTCGGGCGCCTTGGGGTCGGGGTCGTAGTAGAGGGCGGGGTCCCAGCGTTCGGGGGCACGTCGGAGATGGAGTACCTGCCGTTCTTGATGTTCGCCCAGAAGGTGGGGGCGTCGGGAGCGTCGGGCATGATCGCGCCGAGGCCGACGACGGCGACGGGTTCGAGCGTGATGGCGTTCATGACGTTTCCTGGGGGTCGACGCGGTCGTAGAGGACGTCCGCGATCAGGTCCATGTCGGCGAGCAGGCCGCGCTGGGCCGCCCGTACGTCGTCGGCGCGCAGGCCCTCCAGCCCGGCGGCGTCGCCGGCGGGCAGGGCGCCGAGCACCCAGCGCGCGCCCTCTTCGGCGATCTTCATGGCGGCTTCCCTGGCGAAGACGCGGCTGACGGCGGCGAGCGCGGCGGAGGTGAAGCGGCGGTCGGCCTTGTCCGGGAGCCTGCCGTCAAGGGCGGCGGCGGCGCGCCTGGCGAGGCTGCCCGCGGCCTCGGCGTAGGCGATCAGCTCGCCGAGCCGCAGCAGGACGTGCTGGTTGCGGGTGAGCCGCCCGGTCCGGCAGGACTCCAGCACGGTGGCGAGGGCGTCGAGGGCGAGCGCGGCGGTGGCGGCGCCGGTCTGCGCGGGCAGCGCGGCCATCGCGGCGGCGGCGTCGCGGTAGCAAGCGCCGCGGGTCTTGAGGTGCTGCTGCCAGCGGTCCCTGGCGATGGTCATCTCCAGGATCTCGGAGGTGCCCTCGTAGATGGTGGTGATGCGCACGTCCCGCTTGATCTTCTCGACGAGGTACGGCTTGGTGTAGCCGTAGCCGCCGTGGGCCTGGATCGCGGCTTCGGCGGCGGCGTTGCCCGCCTCGCTGGCCAGGTACTTGGCGATGGCGCCCTCGGTGTTGAGCGAGCCCTCACCCGCGTCGATGCGGGCCGCGCTCTCCTCGATGAACGCCCGGGCGGCCTCCAGCCGGACGACATGCGGCACGATCAGCTTGTGCGTGTAGCCCTGCTTGGTGGACAGGGTGGCCCCGGCCTGGACGCGGTCGAGGGAGTAGCGGATCGCGCGCTCGGTGGCCTCCCAGCCGCCACCGAGCCCGAAGGCCGCCACCATGAGCCGGGTGTAGCCGAAGACGTTCTGTGCCTGTGTCAGGCCTTGGCCCTCGGCCAGGCCGACGAGGTGCTCCGCCGGGACGAACACGTCGTCGAGGTAGAGCGCGGCCGTGTTGGACAGGCGGATGCCGTGCTTGTCCTCGGGGGGAGCGGTGGAGAAGCCGTCGGCGCCGCGTTCCACGACGAACCAGGACGGGCCCGAGGGGGTGAGCGCCAGCACGCTCCAGGCGTCGGCGATGGAGCCGTTGCTGATCCACTGCTTGCGGCCGTTGATCCGGTAGCCGCCCTCGACCGGTGTGGCGGTGGTGCGCAGCGCGCCGAGGTCGCTGCCCGCCTCGGGCTCGGTGGCGCCGTAGGCGAACAGGATGCCTTCCTTGGCGATCCGGCCGAGCCAGCGCTCCTTCTGCTCCGTCGTGCCGCCGAACAGGATGGGGTCGCTGCCGAGGAACGTCGCGAACACGGACGTGGCCACGCCCAGGTCGAGGCGGGCCAGGCGCTCGCAGATGCGGTAGGAGTCGAACGCGCCGCCTCCCATGCCGCCGTAGTCCTCCGGCACGAACGCGAGCTGGACGCCGAGCTCGTCGCCGCACATCCGCCTGATGGTCTCCTCGGGGCAGACGTCGTCGCGGTCCAGCTCCAGCAGGCGTTCCTCGGGCAGTGCCGCGGCGACGAACTCGCCGAGCGCGTCGAGCATCAGGTCGAGTGTTCCGAGGTCGAGTCCATCCGTCATGGCTCGCCTCCCTCTTCATGGCTACGGGTTTCCCAGGACCGTAGAGCCGCGGGTGCGGGCGGGGGCAGGCACGGAGGGCCCCTCGGGAAGGGACTTTCGTCCTGAATCGGGAGCGCTGACGAAGGACCGCCGTGCTCGGGACTTCCGTCCCTATCTGCGGCGCCGTCGGGCGGATGTGATGGAGGCGGCTGCAGAGGAGGCAGGCATGCGTATGACCGTCGCGGACGTGATGACGGAGAAGGTCGTCACCGTCACCGCCGCCACCCCGTTCAAGGAGATCGCGGAGACGCTCATCTCCGGCGGCATCAGCGCCGTCCCGGTCACCGACGACGACCGGCACGTGCTCGGCATGGTGTCGGAGGCGGACCTGCTGCGCAAGGAGGAGTTCCGGGAGCAGTTCTACCGGGAGGGCTACCAGCCGCCGCTGCGGGCCCGGATGCGGCATCCGAAGGGGCGGCAGAAGGCCGCGGGTGACACCGCCGCCGAGCTGATGACCAGCCCGGCCGTCTGCGTCTCCCCCGAGGCGTCCGCCGTCGAGGCGGCTCGCCTCATGGACACCCACGACGTCAAGCGGCTCGCGGTCGTCGACTACAACGGCCGGCTCGTCGGCATCGTCAGCCGCCGCGACCTGGTCAAGCTGTTCCTGCGCGCGGACGACGACATCGCCACGGAGGTGCGCGAGGACATCCTCGTCCGCAACCTGTGGGTGGACACGAGCGGCGTCGAGGTGGAGGTGCGCCAGGGCGTCGTGACGCTGTCCGGCTGGATGGAGCGCCGCAGCGAGGCCGGCATCGCCGCCCGCATGACGCACCGGGTCAACGGCGTGGTCGACGTGGTCGACAAGTTGGCGTGGAAGCAGGACGACTCCCAAGCGGAGACGCGCTGACACCGGTCCGGGAGGGGAGCAGGACATGGAAGCGGCCGTCCTTGACACGCTGGATCCCCTGATCGGGGCGTTGCGCGAGCGCGGGTACGCCGTCGTGGGCCCGATGGTCCGCGACGGCGTCATCCGCTTCGCCGAGCTGGACTCGGCCGCCGATCTGCCGGTGGGCCGCGCCGACGAGCAGGCTCCTGGCGTCTACCGGTTGCACGAGCGCGGCGAGCTGGTCTTCGGCTTCGCCGCGAGCCCCGACTCCGTCAAGCGCTGGACGCATCCGCCCCGCTCCACGCTGTTCCGGATGCGGGACGGCGTGCCGGAGCCGGCCGCGGTGCGGGCGCCGAAGGTGGCGCTGCTGGGCGTGCGGGCCTGCGATCTGGCGGCGCTGGCCGTGCAGGACCGGGTGTTCCTGGGTGGCCGGCATCCGGACGAGGCGTACCGGGAGCGCCGCGCGGCGCTGTTCCTCATCGCCGTCACCTGCGCGGTGCCGGGCGGGACGTGCTTCTGCGCCTCCACGGGCACCGGCCCGCGCGCCGACTCCGGCTTCGACCTGGCGCTGACCGAGCTGACCGGCCCGCACCGGTTCCTGGTGGAGCCGGGCGGCGAGCGCGGCGCCGAGCTGCTGGCCGCGCTGCCGTCCCGTCCGGCCGGTGACGCCGATCTGGAGACCGCCCGCGGGGTCGGCGCGGCCGCCGAGGCCCGGATGGGCCGCCACCTCGACCTCGGCGGCGTCCGGGAGCGGCTGGCCGAGGGGCGTGAGTCGCCCGTCTGGAACGAGATCGCCTCCCGCTGCCTGACCTGCGCCAACTGCACGATGGTCTGCCCCACGTGCTTCTGCGTCACCGTCGAGGACGGCACCTCCCTGGACGACGGCACGGCCGAGCGCACCGAACGCTGGGACTCCTGCTTCACGCTGGAGTTCACCGAGCTGGGCGGCGCGCCGGTGCGGTCCTCCGGGGCCGCCCGCTACCGGCAGTGGCTCACGCACAAGTTCTCCACCTGGTTCGACCAGTTCGGCACCTGCGGCTGCGTCGGCTGCGGCCGGTGCGTCACCTGGTGCCCGGCCGGCATCGACATCATCGAGGAACTGGAGCGGCTGCGATGATCCCCACCCCCTACCACGTGCGTTCACGCCGGCCGGACCGGGCCGACACGGTCACGCTCACGCTGGAGCCGGTCGAGGGCGCGTGCCCGTCGTTCCTGCCGGGCCAGTTCACCATGCTGTACGCGCCCGGTGTCGGTGAGATCCCCATCTCCATCAGCGGCCGGGCCCGCTCGGGCGGCTACGTGCAGACCGTCCGCGCGGTCGGCGCGGTCAGCCGCGCGCTGTGCCGCGCGCGGCGCGGCGACGTCGTCGGCGTGCGCGGCCCGTTCGGCACGCACTGGGAGCTGGCGGCGGCGCACGGTCTGGACGTGGTGGTCGCGGCGGGCGGGCTCGGGCTGGCGCCGCTGCGGCCGGTGATCCGGGAGCTGGCGGCGCACGGCGCCCGCTTCGGCCGGATCAGCGTGATCGTCGGCGCCCGGACGCCTTCGACCCTGATGTACCCGCGTGAGCTGGCCCGCTGGGGGCGCGACTTCGACGTCCAGGTGACCGTGGACCACCCGGACCGGGCGTGGAAGGGGCCGACCGGGCTGATCACCAAGTTGGTCGGCCGGATCGTGTTCGAGCCGGCCCGCACGTACGCGTTCGTGTGCGGGCCCGAGGTCATGATGCGGGCCACCGCCGGCGAGCTGGTGCGGCGTGGCGTGCCCGCCGGGCGGATCGCGCTGTCGCTGGAGCGCAACATGAAGTGCGGCATCGGCCGGTGCGGCCACTGTCAGCTCGGCCCCTTGTTCACCTGTCTCGACGGGCCCGTGCTCACCTACGACAAGGTGGCCGATCTGCTGGAGGTGAAACAGTTGTGAGCAAGCTCGCCGTGTGGAAGCTCGCCTCGTGCGACGGCTGCCAGCTGACCCTGCTCGACTGCGAGGACGAGCTGCTGTCGGTGGCCGCACGTGTCGAGATCGCCTACTTCCTCGAAGCCTCCAGCGCCCGAGGGAAGGGGCCCTACGACCTGTCCCTGGTGGAAGGGTCGATCACCACACCGGATGACCTGGAGCGGATCGGGCACATCCGGCGCGTCTCCCGGCATCTCGTGACGATCGGCGCGTGCGCGACTGCGGGCGGCGTGCAGGCGCTGCGGAACCTGGCCGACGTCCGCGAGTTCGCCTCCGTCGTCTACGCCCGCCCCGACTACATCAAGACGCTCGACCGCTCCACGCCGGTGTCGGCGCACGTGCCCGTCGACTTCGAGTTGCGCGGCTGCCCGATCGACAAGCGGCAGCTGCTGGAGGTCATCGGCGCCTTCCTGGCCGGGCGGCGGCCGGTCGTGCCCGCGCACAGCGTCTGCGTGGAGTGCAAGGCGCGCGGCAACCCCTGCGTGCTCGTCGCCCACGGCACCCCGTGCCTGGGCCCGGTCACCCAGGCCGGCTGCGGCGCACTCTGCCCGGCGTTCAACCGCGGCTGCTTCGGCTGCTTCGGCCCCATGGAGAGCCCCAACGCCGCCGCGCTCAACGCCCTCCTGCGCGCCGCCGGCATGGACGACGACGCGCTGCAGCGCGTCTACCGCACCTTCAACGTCACCTCCTTCGGAGGCAGCAGTGACGCATAAGACGATCCGCGTGGGCGGCCTGACCCGGGTGGAGGGCGAGGGCGCGCTGCTGGTGCGCGCCCGCGACGGCCGCGTCACCGACCTGCAGCTCAAGATCTACGAGCCGCCCCGCTTCTTCGAGGCGCTGCTGAGAGGCCGCGCCTTCACCGAGCCGCCCGACATCACCGCCCGCATCTGCGGCATCTGCCCGGTCGCCTACCAGATGAGCGCCTGCCAGGCCCTGGAGTCGGCCTGCGGCGTCACCGTCGAGGGCGCGCTGCGCGATCTGCGCCTGCTGCTGTACTACGGCGAGTGGATCGAGTCGCACGCCCTGCACATCTACCTGCTGCACGCCCCGGACTTCCTCGGCTATCCCAGCGGCGTGGCCATGGCGGCCGACCACCGTCCGGCGGTCGAGCGCGGGCTGGCGCTGAAGAAGGCGGGCAACGAGCTGGTGGCCGCCGTCGGCGGGCGCGCCATCCATCCGGTCAACGTGCGGCTGGGCGGCTTCTACCGGGCACCCGCCGATCTCACGCCGCTCGCCGGACGTCTCCGGCAGGCTTTGCGCGCGGCGCTCGACACCGTCGAGTGGGTCAGCGGCTTCGACTTCCCGGACGTGGAGCACGACTACCGGTTCCTGGCGCTGCGCCATCCCGCCGAGTACGCGATCCTGTCCGGCGACGTCGCCGTCAGCGACGGCACCGCCTTCCCTGTCTGCGACTGGCCGCGTCACGTGGTGGAGGAGCAGGTGCGGCACTCCACCGCGTTGCACGCCCGCCTCGACGGCCGGCCCGGCTATCTCACCGGCCCGCTGGCCCGCTACGCGCTCAACGCGCCGCTGCTGTCGCCACTGGCGCTGAGGGCCGCCGCCGAGGCCGGGCTGGGGCGGGTGTGCCGCAATCCGTTCCGCAGCATCGTGGTGCGGGCGGTGGAGGTCGTGCACGCGTGCGAGGAGGCGCTGCGCCTCATCGACCGGTACGTCCCTCCGGACGAGCCTGCGGTGCCCGTCGCCCCGCGGCCGGGTGTCGGGCACGGCGCTTCGGAGGCGCCGCGCGGCACCCTGTACCATCGCTATCGCATCGACGAGCGGGGTCTGATCGCCGAGACCGACATCGTCCCCCCGACGGCGCAGAACCAGGCCCGTATCGAGGACGACCTGCGCGCCGTCATCGAGCCCCGGCTCGGCCTGCCCGTCGCCCGGCTGACCGAGCTGTGCGAGCGGGCCATCCGCAACCACGACCCGTGCATCTCCTGTTCGGCGCACTTCCTCGACCTGGCGCTCCGCCATGACTAGAACGGTCGTCATCGGGCTCGGCAACGACTATCGCGGCGACGACGGTGCCGGGCTCGCCGCCGCCCGCCTGCTGCGCGGGTGGGGGGTGCTGGTGGTCGAGAACGGCGGCGATCCGGCGGAGCTCATCGAGGCGTGGACGGGCGCGGACGTGGCCGTCGTGATCGACGCGGCGTGCTCGGGCGAGCCGCCGGGTGTGGTGCGCCGGTTCCGCGGCGTCCCGTCCCTGCCGCACGGTGGGGCGAGCAGCCACGTGCTGTCCCTGGCCGATGCCGTGGAGCTGGCGCGCGCCCTCGGCCGGATGCCCGGGGAGCTGGTCGTCTACACCGTCGAAGGCGCCACGTTCGCCCTCGGTGCGGGGCTGTCGGAGCCGGTGTCGGCGGCGGTGGCGGCCCTGGCCCGCACCCTCGCGCGCGGCCTCAGCAGATCCGGGGGAGCTGCTCCCCCACCAGCATGTCGATGACCCGGCGCGAGCCCACCAGCGTGCGCATGGTGACCCGGCCGGAAGGGCCGGCGACCACGGTGCCGATGCGGGTCGCGCACGCACCCTCAGGCCGTGCGCGCATGGCGGCGAGCACCGCCTCGGCCCTGGCCGGGTCGACGAACGCCACCAGGCAGCCCTCGTTGGCCACGTGCAGGGGGTCCAGGCCCAGCAGGTCGCAGGCGGCGGCGACCTGGGCGGGGACGGGGACGGCCGGCTCGTCCAGCTCCACCGCCACGCCGGAGGCGGCGGCCAGCTCGTTCAGCGCGCTGGCCAGCCCGCCTCTGGTCGGGTCGCGCAGCGTGTGCACCCCGCAGGCGCCCGCCGTGATCATCGCGGTGGTCAGGCGGTGCAGCGGCCTGCTGTCGGAGGCCAGCGAGCTCTCGAATCCGAGCCCTTCCCGGGTGCTCAGGATGGTGATCCCGTGCAGGCCGATCGGGCCGGACAGCAGCACGGCGTCGCCGGGGCGGCCGTTCGCGGCGGCGACGTGCGCGCCGGGCAGCCGCACGCCGATCCCGGTGGTGGTGACGAACAGCCCGTCGGCCGCGCCCTTGCCGACGACCTTGGTGTCGCCGGTCACGATGCGGACGTCGCAGGCCCGGGCGGCCTCGGCGACGGAGGTGGTGACGCGGCGCAGCTCGTCCAGCGGCAGCCCTTCCTCCACGATGTAGGCCAGGCTCAGCGCGACCGGGACGGCGCCCATCATGGCCAGGTCGTTGACCGTGCCGTGCACGGCCAGCGACCCGATGTCGCCGCCAGGGAAGAAGCGGGGGGTGACCACGAACCCGTCGGTGGACAGCACGATCTCCGGCGTGCCGGTGGTGACGATCGCGGCGTCCTCCAGCGTGCCGGCGCCGAGGCGGGGGGTGAGGTCGGCGAGCAGTTCGGCCATGAGCTGCCCGCCGGAGCCGTGGCCGAGCAGCACCCGCTCCGTCTCGGCCTGCGGGGCGGGGCACGTGGCGGCGATGGGGTCGAAGCGCGTGGTCATGGTGTCTCCTGTCGGATGCGGCCGGCGTTGTGGAAGGCGGCGCAGGTGCCCTCGGCGGACACCATCGGCGCGCCCAGCGGTCTGCGCGGCGTGCAGAGCGTGCCGTAGGCGGCGCAGTCGAGGGGGGTGCGGGTGCCGCGCAGGATCTCCCCCGCGATGCACTCGGGGTGCTCGCTCGTGCTGACGTCGCCGACGCCGAACCGGAGCGTCGCGTCATGGCGGGCGTACTGCGGCGCCAGCACCAGCCCGCTGGCCGGGATCTCCCCGATCCCCCGCCACGTCTGGTCACTGACCCGGAAGACCCGCCGCACGGCGTCCTGGGCGAAGGTGTTGCCGGTGCGGCGCACGGCCCGCGCGTACTGGTTCTCCACCGTGAACCGCCCCTCCTCCAGCTGGCGGACCGCCATGAGGATGCCTTCCAGCAGGTCGAGCGGTTCGAACCCGGTGACCACGATCGGCACCCGGTAGCGGGCGGCCAGCGGTTCGTACTCGGTCCAGCCCATCACCGCGCACACGTGCCCGGCCGCCAGGAAGGCGTCCACCGAGGCGGACTCCATGATCGCGGCCATCGCGGGAGGCACCAGGACGTGGCTGACGAGCACGCTGAAGTTGTCGAGGTGTTCGGCGTCCGCGCGCAGCACGGCCATGGCGTTGGCCGGCGCGGTGGTCTCGAAGCCGACCGCGAAGAACACCACCTGCCGGTCCGGGTTCGCCGCCGCCATCCGTACGGCGTCGAGGGGCGAGTACACCACGCGCACGTCCGCGCCGCGTGCCTTGGCCGACAGCAGGTCCGCGCCGGAGCCCGGCACGCGCAGCATGTCGCCGAAGGAGGTGAAGATGACCTCGGGGCGGGCGGCGATGGCCAGTGCCCGGTCGATGGTGGCCAGCGGCGTCACGCACACGGGGCAGCCGGGCCCGTGCACCATGCGCACCGGGATCAGCTCGTCGATGCCCTGCCGGACGATGGTGTGCGTCTGCCCGCCGCACACTTCCATGATCGACCACGGCCGGGTGGCGGTGGCCCGGATCTCCCGCACGAGGCGGCGGGCGAGCTCGGGGTTCCGGTACTCATCGAGATATCTCATCCAGCCCTCCCGGGATCGCCCGGAGCACCGCGAGCGTGCGCAGTGCCTCGTCCTCGTCCAGCACGGAGATGGCGAACCCGACGTGCACGATCACGTAGTCGCCCGGCCCCGCCTCGGGGGTGTAGGACAGGCAGGCCTCCCGGCGCAACCCGTCGAAGTCCACGGTGCCCATCTCGCCGTCGCGGGCCACGATCCTTCCCGGTACGCCCAGGCACATCCCGACCAGCCTCCTCCACCTCGTCCTCTCAGCGTGCGCCGCACCCACGAGCGCGGGCAGCGGCGAACGTCCCGCGTGCCGGGGGCCGAAGGTCCCTGGCCTCAGCCCGTCCGGACCACGGCGACCGTGCAGCGCGCGTGGTGCAGCACGCCCCTGCTGACCGAGCCCAGCAGCGCCGAACTCAGGGCTGCGCGCCCGCGGGAGCCGACGACCAGCAGGTCTGTTTCCTCCGACGCCCGGGTGAGTGCCTCGACGGCGTCGGCGTACCGGATGTCCTCGATCACGGTGACGTCCAGGTACCGCCGCTGGAACGGCTCCAGGCACGCCCTCACCATGTCCTCGCGGGCGACACGATCCGCGCCCGCCTCGTGCGGCAGCTCGGTCCCGAACGCCTGGACGGGCCGCCGCCACGCGTGGACGGCCCGCAGCGTGCTGCCCCGCAGGGAGGCCTGCTGGAAGGCGTAGGCCAGCGCCGGCGTGCAGCCGGGTGAATCGTCCACGCCCACCACGATCTGCCCGTAGGCCGGCCGCTGCCCGCCATGGACCACCACGACGGGCGCCTCGGCCTGACCGGCGACGTGGTCGCTGACCGATCCCAGCAGTGCGCCAGTGACCGCGCCGAGCCCCCTGCTGCCGATCACCACCTCGACGGCCGCCTTGCCCTGTTCGCGCAGGATCCGCGCGGGCGGCCCCTCCTCCAGCACGGCCGTCACCTCGACGCTGGGCTGGCGCTCGTGCACCAGCGCCACCGCCTCGTTCAGCGCCCTCTGACCGGCACGGCGCAGCCGGTCGGGCCGATCGGCGTCCGGGAACTTCGCGATCTGGTACGGCTGCCGGTCCACCGCGCAGACGAGCCGCAGCGGCTGGTGCATGCGGAAGGCGTCATTGGCGGCCCACGCCACGGCGGCACGCGCCGGCACGGAGCCGTCGACCCCCACAACAATCATGGCTTCCTCCTTCGTCACCACCATCCGACCGCAGTCGCGAGGCGACGTGCAGGGCCGGAGGTCCCAGCAGCCTCAGGTCCAAGGACCGCAAACCGACGCCGGGGGCTCCAGGACCTTGAGATCGGGGCCTTCGGGCATGCGGCGGGGGTCCTCTTGCCCTGCTCGCCCCGTTCGGACGCGGCACGGTGGCGGGCAAGGACAGGACGGCCTCGCCGAGGAGTTGAGCCGAGATGCGCACGTCGGTTCCGCGCGGCGGCTCCATGCCTCCGGCTTTCCTCTCGTCGGCTGATCGTGGCCGCCGACGGCTCCGGCGGTCTGATGTCCGCACATGCCGACGCCCACCTCCGGTCTGCCGGAGGTGGGCGCGGGCTCGTTCGCACTACTTCAGCCAGGCGTGCCGCTGGAGGATGGGCAGGTTGCCCAGCCCGAGCGTGGTGCCGGCGCCGGCGAGGCGAGGCCGATCAGGACGATGGAGTAGATGATGTGGTCGTCCATGAAGGGATTGTTGGCCAGGGGCAGTTCGGCGGCCCACATGAGGACCAGCATCGCGGTGCCGGCGCCGGCGGCGACGCGGGTGCCGATGCCGAGGATCAGGGCCAGGCCGATGCCGAGCAGGCCGGCCATGAACAGCCAGTCCACCCACGCCTGACCCGCCAGGGCCGAGAAGAAGCCGCCGAGCGCGTTCTCCCCGGTGCCCTTGAGGAAGCCGGTCGTTGGGCTGCCTCCGTTGATCCAGGCCTTGGCCGCCGGGGTGGCGAAGCCGAAGCCGAAGGTCTTGTCCAGGAACGCCCACAGGAAGATCCAGCCGATCGAGATCCGGGCCGTGGCCCAGACGTAGTCGACGGGACGGCGGGCTTGCGCGGCACCGGTCTGCATGACGGGCCTGCTGATGGTGGCGGCCATGATGGCCCCTTTCGAGGGGTGATTCGCCGTTTCTGTGTCATCTCCAGCACATCGCTTGCGCGGCTCGGGCAGCAGTGCCGGAGGGCCTTGGGCGCAGGGACCTTCGCCCCCTGCCGCTCAGGAGTGGTCGTTGCGGGGCCGGACCACCGCGACCGGGCAGGTCACGTGATGCAGGACGCCGTGGCCGACCGAGCCCAGGACCGCCGAGGCGAAGCCGCCTCGCCCGCGCGAGCCGACGACCACGAGGTCAGCCGTGGCGCCCGCCCTGGCCAGGACGCCCACCGGGTGCCCGGACAGCGTCTCGTGGGTGATGTCGACGTCGGGATTCTTCTCGCACCAGCGTGTCAGATGCTCCGCCACGGTCCGGGACTCCTCCTGGTAGACCTCCGCCATGAGGCTGTTCCAGGCGGTCAGGTACGGCGAGAAGACCGGTGTCTGCCAGGCGTGGAGCACGTGCAGGCGGGCCCCGTGAGCCCGGGCGTGCTCGACGGCGTACTGCATGGCGGCCTCGGCGTGCTCGGAGTTGTCGTAGCCGACGACCACGCGGCCGTGCCGGGCACTGTCGGAGGCCCGTACGATCACGACCGGGCTTGTGGCGTGCCCCGCCACGGCCAGGCTCACGGAGCCGGCCAGCATCCCGGCGAGCTCGCCGAGCCCCCGGCTGCCCAGGACCACGCTGTCGGCGGTCGCGGACTCGGCGAGCAGCCGATCGACCACCGTGCCTGCCAGCAACTCCGTAGTGACCTGGATGCCGCCCGCCGTTTCGCGGGCCAGGTCGGCGGCGGTGGTCAGCGTGGTGGCGCAGCATCCTCTCGCGTGTTCTCCCGGCCGTTGCTCGCGGACATGCACGATGCGCAGGCTCAGGTGCCTGCGCTCGGCGTCGGCCGCCGCCCATTGCACGGCGGCTTGCGCCGCTGGGGATCTGTCCGCTCCTACGATGATGTGTCCGGCCATCTCGCGTCCCTTTCGCTCTGCTGGCTCACCTCCAACGTCGCCTTGGAGGGTGATCGGCGCCCGGGGAGGAAGTCCCGATCGACAGCGCCATTGGTCCTTCACCAAGGGGAGGTGACGGCCATGCGCCTGCCCTTCGGTGTCAGCCTTCGCGACGGTGGCCGACGAGGGCGAGCACGCCGGTCAGCAGCAGGGCGGGGATCAGCAGGTCGAGCGGTTCGGCGTACGCGACTCCTGGGACACCCGCCTGCGCGACGAAGTAACGCGCCATCAGGTAGTTGAGCTGGTACGCCCCGACGTAGACGCACGTCGCGACGCCCAGCGCGTACCCCCAGGCGGTGCGCCGCCACAGCAGCACGCCCGCCAGCACCAGGGTGGGCACGACCATGGTCAGGTCGAGGGCCATGCCCAGGTGGACCTGCGCCTGCGGCAGCGGCAGCACGTCCATCGGAGGTGCCCCCGTGACGGCCAGGCGGACGAGCGACACGCCGTACATGCCGGTCAGTGTGACGGCCAGCAGGAGCAGCAGGCCGCCGACCCAGCGCATCGCCGTGCGCGCCCGGGTGGTGAGGTCCAGGTCGGTGAGCGCCAGCCCGAGCGACGCGGCCGACAGGACGACGATGGCGACATGCACCAGGAACAGGTCGGTGAAGGCGGGGTCGTAGACGTAGTAGGCGTAGTTGTAGATCGAGTACCCGAGCATGCCCGCCCAGACCAGGTCACCGCGGGCGGAGCCCCTTACCGAGGCGGTGAGCGCCACGCTCAGGAGGGGCACGCCCGCGACGAGCGTCGCCATGTCGTTGCCGCGGAATCTGGCGATGAGCGCTGTGGGGCCGGAATAGAGCCCTTCGTCGAGCAGACCGGCCGAAGCGGCCACGACGGTGAGGACCGCGACGAGGCCGCTCAGCCACCAGGCTGCGCGCAGTCGCGGGCCGGGACGGGTGCGCGGCGGCCGGGTGAGGGAAACAGGCGTTGTGTCCATCGGGACACCTCCCTGATGGCTTCACTGCGACACTTCCACTCGAGCTGAAGCCTGCACAGAGGCGTAAGCCCCGGGTGGAACGGCCGAAAGCCGGGGCCGCCGGCCTGGTCAGTGCACGACGGCGACGGGACAGGGCGCGTGGTGCACCATGGCCTGGCTGACGGAGCCGAGGAGCAACCCGCGGACCTCCCCCAGGCCCCGCGCGCCGACCACCAGCAGGCAGGCCTTGCGCGCCGCCTCGAGCAGCGCCCGGCGCGCGGGCTCGTCGACGAGCTCGACACTCGCCTGGAGGCCCGGTTGGGCGCGCTGCCGGCCGATCAGCTCCTCCCAGGCGAGTCCCTGGGCCTGGATGCGCAGTTCCAGCGTGTCCGCTTCCCTTTCCCGCTCGCGGTGCGCGATCACGGCGTGGACGGGGCTGCCGAGCCGGTGCGCCTGCGTGGCGGCGAAGCGCAGCGCCGCCTTGGACGCCGGGGAGCCGTCGAATCCCACCAGGACCTCGCGGGCGCCGCGTTCCTGCGGGTCGCCGCGCATGACGATCACCGGGCAGCGGGCGTGGGAGGCGACATGGCTGCTCACCGATCCGGCCGCCATGGCGTGGAGCGCGCCGTGCCCGCGACTGCCTACCACGATCAGCTCGGCGTCGGCGGACAGGTCGGTCAGGAGGGCGGACGGGGAGCCGCGGCCGGTCAGCGTGTTGACCGGGAGGCCGGGATGGTGCCGTCCGGCCCAGGCGGCCGCGGCCTTGACCAGCCGCCGGGCGGGACGGAGCACGAGCTCGAGCGGCACCAGCTCGCCGGGCCACTCGTGGTGTGGCCAGTCCCAGGCGTGGCACACCGTCAGCGGCACGCTTCTGCCGGCGGCCTCCGCGGCGCCCCAGCGCAGGGCCTGCCCTGCCTGCGGGGATCCGTCGTAGCCCACGACCACGCCGAGCTCGTCCCTGTCCATCGCCGCCTCCGCCGGGTTCGGTGTGCTCTCACACTCCCGCGGGCGGGAGCCCGCCGCTCAGAGGCGTCTCTCCTGTGTGCGGGGGACTTTGGTCCTCGTCACAGGGGGATCTCCCAGCACAGCCGCGTGCCGCCCTCGTCGCGGGACTCCAGCCGGGCGGTGCCGCCCAGCCGGCCGGCCCGTTCCTCGATGTTGCGCAGGCCGCTGCGGCGTCCCTGCTCGCCCACGCCGACCCCGTTGTCCGTGACCACCAGGGTGAGGGCGGCGTTGCCGACCTCGATGGACACCTCGGCGCGGGTGGCGTGGGAGTGGCGGACCACGTTGGACAGCGCCTCGCGCAGCACCGCCAGCACGTGCTCGGCGGCCGGCTCGGGCACGAGGGTGTCGAGCTGCCCCTCCATGCGCAGTCCAGGCATGAACCCCAGGTGGCTGCCCGCGCCCTCCACCAGGTCCACGATCTGCCCGCGCAGGCTCTGGGTGGCGTCGTCGTGGGAGCCTTGCAGGGCGAAGATGGACGAGCGGATCTGCCGGATCGTCTCGTCGAGCTCGTCGATGGCGTGCTGGAGCCGTTTGGCCGCCTCGGGCCGCTCCACCAGCCGGACGGTGCTCATGAGCGTCATGGCGGTGGCGAACAGCCGCTGGATGACGACGTCGTGCAGGTCTCTGGCGATGCGGTCGCGGTCTTCGAGCAGGCCGAGCCGTTCGGCGTCGCGGCGGGCCTCGGCGAGCTCCAACGCGATCGCGGCCTGGCCGGCGAAGGCGCGCAGCATCTGCTGGGCCGCCCCGCTGAACGGCAGCCGCCCGCTCCGCTTGGCCATGACGAGCACGCCGCGGATGGCGGGTGCGGCGCCGAGCGGCACCACCAGGACCGGCCCGTAGCCGAGCCGGCTGAGAGGGGAGCCGGGGTAGGGGGCGCTCTGCAGGTCGGGGCTGGACAGCGGCTCGCCCTGGGTGAAGGCGTCGCCGACGAGCGTGCCGGTGATCTCGACGGTGTCGCCGAGCACCTCGTCCGCGCCCTCGCCCTCGGCGACCCGGACCACGAGCGACTGCTTCGTCTCGTCCGGCAGCAGCACCTCGACCAGGTCCGCGTCGCTCATGTGGCGGGCGTGGCCGGCCACCACGGCCAGCACCTCGCGCGGGTCCG
The DNA here is from genome assembly GCF_900323885.1 of [Actinomadura] parvosata subsp. kistnae. Lineage (GTDB taxonomy): Bacteria > Actinomycetota > Actinomycetes > Streptosporangiales > Streptosporangiaceae > Nonomuraea > Nonomuraea composti. Next base: position 281,169 of record NZ_OOHJ01000030.1, read on the forward strand.
CGCCGGACAGCAGGCTCGTGGTCACCTCCGCCGACGCCTGCAGCCAGGTCTCCCTGCTGCGTGACTCCTCGTACAGGCGGGCGTTCTCGACGGCGACGCCGGCGGCGGTGGCCAGGGCGATGACGACGGCCTCGTCCTCCTCGTCGAACTCGCCGCCGCCGCGCTTCTCCGTCAGGTACAGGTTGCCGAACACCTCGTCGCGCACCCGGATCGGCACCCCGAGGAACGTGCCCATCGGCGGGTGGCCGGGCGGGAACCCGTAGGACTCGGGGTGGTCGGAGATGCGGCTCAGCCGCAGCGGCCGGGCGTCCTTGATGAGCAGGCCGAGCAGGCCGAGCCCGTGCGGCCAGTGCTCGATGCGGGCGATCTCCTCCTCGGTGAGGCCGACGGGGATGAACTGCAGGAGCGTGTTCTCCTGCCCGACCACGCCGAGCGCGCCGTAGCTGGCGTCCACCAGCGTGGTCGCCGTCTCCACGATGCGCCGCAGCACCGTCTCCAGGTCGAGGTCGCTGCCGACCGAGACCACGGCCTCCAGCAACGCGTGCACCCGGTCCCGGGTGGCCAGCACGGCGTTCAGCCGCACCTGCAGCTCCGCCAGCAGCTCATCGAGGCGCATCTGCGGCATCAGCGGACTGTGTTCATCCTCCACGCCGAACAGTGTCGCATCCGGACAATGAGCCGCCTACAGACGATCACACGGACGGGCCACGGGCATCAGGGACCTTCGGCCATTCCGAAGGGCACCCGGTGAAGGGCTTCCGTCCCTACGACGGCGCCACCCGGGGCGGTGCGATGGGAACGGATCGGAAGGAGGGTCCATGATGCGCACCACGGTGAAGGACGTCATGACCACCCGCGTGGCCTCGGTCGAGGCGGGCACCCTGTTCAAGGAGGTGGCTGAACTCCTGGTGGAGCGCGGCATCAGCGCCGCGCCCGTGGTGGACGGCGAGCAGCGGGTCCTCGGTGTGGTGTCCGAGGGGGACCTCATGCGCAAGGAGGAGTTCCGGGAACAGTACTGCGGCGAGAGCTACCGGCCGCCGCTGCGCGCCCGGTTGCGCCGCCGCATGGCGGGCCAGACCGCGAACAGCAGCGGGAAGGCCAGCGGCCGGACCGCGGCGGACCTGATGACCGCGCCCGCCGTCACCGTCCCCGAGTCCGCGTCGATCTCCCGGGCCGCCCGCGTCATGGACGAGTGCGGCGTCAAGCGGCTGGTCGTGGTGGACTCCGAGGGCAGGCTGCGCGGCATCGTCAGCCAGCGTGACCTGCTGCGGATGTACCTGCGCGACGACGACGAGACCAGGCGGCGCGTCGTGGAGGGCATCTCGCCCCAGGCTCGGTGGAACGACCGGGAGGGCATCCTCGTGGAGGTGCACAACGGCATCGTCACGCTGTCCGGGCACACGCGCAAGCGCAGCGACGCGGACGCCGCCCTGCGGTCGGCCCGCCACCTGGAGGGCGTCGTGGACGTGCGGGAGACGCTCAGTTGGCGCGAGAACGACCTCCTGGAGGTTCCCGTCGCCTGGGACCGCCCGTGAACGCCCCCGAAGCGGGAATCAGGCGGCCCTTCGCCGGGCGTTCACGACGGCGAGGGCCGCGAGCCCTGCGAGCGTCCAGGCCGTCACCACGGCGAGGTCCGTCCACGGCCACGGCCGTCCAGCCGGATCCAGCACGGCGAGGACCGTGTGGGAGACGTGCTTGAGCGGGAAGACGTCACCGATCGTGCGCAGCGCTGCGGGAAGCTCTCCCCCGATGACGAAGACGTCGGAGACGAAGGTCAGGGGCAGGAAGGTGCCGAGGATGATGGCGTTGACCGTCTGCTGCCTGACCCTGAAGGCCACCACGAGGGCGGTGGCGATGGTGACCAGCAGCGCGGTGGTGAGGTGGCCCGCGTGGTAGGCCCAGCGCGGCAGCGGCGTGCCGGCCGCTGACCGGCCAGCAGCGGCAGGGGAGACGGACGGCCCTGGGGGCGTGGCCGCCGCTTGCGGGAGGCGGGTGCCGCCGCCGTGCGCGCGGGTGCGCGTTCCCAGCGGAATCGCCACACGGCCAGGGCCGCGCCGCGATCCCCCAGGCCGCCAGCACCGCCAGGTGGTCGGCGAACAGGCCCGGTCCGGGCCGAAAGGTCCTTCTACGGGGCCGTGAGGCGGAACACGGGGATCTGAGCGGCGATCTTGTGGAAGTCCTCGAGCGGCGCGTGCCGGTCCACCGGGATGTGCGGTCGCGCGCCCGGTGCGAGGGCCAGGTAGCGGCGCAGGATCGGGGCACGCTCGGCGGGCTCGACCTCGACGAGCCGGACGCTCGTGCGCCGGCCGTGCCGCAGCACCGCCCGGTCACCGTTCGCGCGCAGGTTGAGCACCCAGTTGGTGTGCTGTCCCAGCATCGCCACCAGGTACCGCTCTCCTCGGTGGTCGGCCATCACCAGGGGGAAGGAGATGATCCGTCCCGTCCGGCGTCCGGGCACCTCCAGGGTCACCAGGCGGGGCACCAGGCCGCTGGAGTGCACCACCGTCCAGGACCGGTTCATGGCGCGGGCCAGGCGGTTGGGGCGGCCACCGCGGTACATCCACCGGAGCCAGCGTCCGGAACGGCGCGTGTCGGATTTCATGATTTTCTCCTCAGCTCGCCCAGGCCCGCAGGCCGTGGGATCTTCCGTGGCCGCGCAGCCTGCTGAGCGACTCCTTTTCGATCTGGCGGACCCACTGCGGGGTCAGCCCGAACTTCTCGGCGATCTGCCGGGGCGTGTGCGGGTCGTGTCCACCCAGCCCGAACCTCAGCCGGACGATCAGGGCGTGCCGTGGTGCGAGCCCGTCCACGAGGCGATCGAGCACCACCTTCAGCGCGCGCTGCTCGACCAGGTGGTCGATGGCCGGGGTGCGGTCGTCCTCCACCAGGTCGCCGAGGGTGTAGGGGTGGCGTTCCTCTCCCGCCTCGACGTCGAGGCTGGCGCAGGGGCCGGGCAGCTGCCGCAGGTAGGCGAGTCTCGTGGGTTTCTGCCCCAGCTCCTCGGCCAGTTCCCGCTCGGTCGGGACGCGTCCGAGCCGGTGCAGTGCCCGTACTTCCGCTTGGGAGATCTTGGCGAGCTCGTCCTGTACGGCGATGGGCAGCCGCACCGTGGGCGCCTGTTCCAGGCCGCGCTGGATCGCCTTGCGGATCCACCAGGTGGCGACCGTGCTGAAGCGGTTGCCCCGTTTGTGGTCGAAACGCTCGACGGCCTCGATCAGGCCGAGGTTGCCGTCCTGGATCACGTCCGCCAGCGACATGCCGCGGTGCGCGTACCGCTTGGCGATCGACACCACCAGCCGCAGGTTCGCCTCGATGAGCTGCCGCCTGGCCGCCAGGCCGTCGGCGACGGTGTCCCGCAGCCCCTGCTCGGCGGCGCCCTGCCGGATGCGATGGGCGGCGCGGGCGGCCTTCTCCATCCGCCGGCCGAGCGCGACCTCCTCGGCGGCGGTCAGCAACGGTGTGCGGCCGATGCGTGTCAGGTAGTCGCCGACCGGGTCAGCTCCGGGGTTCATGCTTCCTCCTCCGTATCCCTTCCAGGACACTCTGGAGATCGCCGCCCGCCCAGCGCCGTTGGGCCTCGCGCCGGTGGACCTTCGCCGGTCCAGTTCCGGGACCTTCGTCCTTTCGGCGCCGCCGCGGCTTAGGTAGCGTCGAACTCATGATTCGTGTGTTCCTGCTCGACGATCACGAAGTCGTCCGCCGGGGTGTCGCCGCCCTGCTGGACTCCGAGGACGACATCGAGGTGATCGGCGAGGCGGGCACCGCCGAGTCCGCTCTCGCCCGCATCCCGGCGCTCAAGCCGGACGTGGCGGTCCTGGACGTGCGGCTGCCCGACGGGAACGGCGTGGACGTGTGCCGCGAGGTGCGCTCCAAGCTGCCAGGGCTCGCGTGCCTGATGCTGACCTCGTTCGCCGACGACGACGCGCTGTTCGACGCGGTCATGGCCGGAGCCGCCGGTTACGTGCTCAAGCAGATCCACGGCTCCGACCTGGTCGGCGCCGTCCGCACGGTCGCCTCCGGGCAGTCGCTGCTCGACCCGCAGACCACCGCCGCCATGCTGCAGCGGCTGCGCGACCAGGCCGCCAGGAAGGACCCCCTCGCCGCGCTCACCGACCAGGAACGCCACATCCTCGACCTCATCGGCGAAGGACTCACCAACCGGCAGATCGGCGAGCGCATGTTCCTGGCCGAGAAGACGGTCAAGAACTACGTCTCCAACCTGCTGTCCAAGCTCGACATGCAACGCCGCACCCAGGCCGCCGCCCTGGCCGCCCGCCTGCGCGCCGACCGCAAGCAATGACGGTCAAGCAGGTGACAACCGCGCCGCCGCCACCGCCGCCTGCCCGTAGCTGATGCCCGCGTCGTTGACCGGCACCCGCTGGCCGAGGTACGGCTCGAAGCCCGCCGCCGACAGCCGGGCCAGCACGTCGACGGCCAGCAGCCGGTTCTGAAACACCCCGCCCGCCAGGCACACCTGGGTGACGTCGTGCTCGGCGGCGGCCCGCTCGCACAGCAGCACCGTGACGGCCGCGACGGTGGCGTGGAAAGCGGCGGCGATCCGGCCCACCGGCTCACCGTCGGCCTTGGCCTCCACCAGGTCGCGCAGCGTGGCCACCCCGTCATACACCCACAGCCCGTCGCGGCGCTCCAGCCGCCAGGCCAGCGGCTCCACCCCGGGGAAGCCGCCGGCCGCCTGCTCCAGCCGAATGGCGGCCTCGCCCTCGAAACCGTTCACCTCGCACACACCCAGCAGCGCCGCGGCCGCGTCGAACAGCCGGCCGGCGCTGGAGGCGACCGGACAGTTCACCCCGCGCGCGATCATGCGGGCGATGACCTCCTGCCCGGGCAGGTGGCCGGGAGCGGACCCGGTGCTGAGCTCGCCGCCGAGCAAGTAGCCGAGAGCCATCCGGGCGGGCGTGCGCACGGCCGCCTCGCCGCCCGGCATAGGGGCGCGGGAGAAGCGGCCCAGCCGCCGGTAGCCGCGGTAGGAGGCCAGCAGCAGCTCCCCGCCCCAGAACGTGCCGTCATCGCCCAGGCCGAGCCCGTCGTAGGCCACGCCGAGAAACGGCGCCCGCAACCCGTGCTCCGCGGCGACGGCCGCGACGTGCGCGTGGTGGTGCTGGACGGCGATCCGGCTCGGCCAGCGCCGCGCCAGGCGGGTCGACAGGTAGCCGGGATGCAGGTCGTGCGCGGCGTGCAGCGGCTCGATGCCGTGCAGCCGGCTGAGGTGGTCGAGCGCCTCGTCGTAAGCTTCGAGCGTCTCGGCGTCGGACAGGTCGCCGATGTGCGGCCCGAGCACCGCCTGCTCGCCGTCGGCGAGGGTGAAGGTGCTCTTCATCTGGGCTCCCACGGCCAGCAGGGGCGGCGAGGCGGCGGGCAGGCGCAGCAGCGCGGGGGCGAGCCCGCGGCCGCGCCGGAGCGTGATCGAGCTCCGGCCCAACGAGCGGATCACCGAGTCGTCGTAGCGGGCCACGATGGGCCGATCGTGGGTCAGGACGCCGTCCACGGCGAGCCCGGAGACCTCGCCGGTCGGCATGGGGCTGCCGGCGTGGTTGGCGCTGGTCACCACGAGCGGGCGGCGCAGCGCATCCAGGAGCAGATGGTGCAGGGGCGTGTACGGCAGGAACACCCCGAGGTCCGGCATGCCGTGGCAGACGCCGGCCGACAGGACGCCGTGCCGTCGCGGAGCCAGCACGATGGGCGCGGACGGCGCGGTGAGCAGGGCGCGGTCGGCGTCCGACAGGTCGGCCAGCGCTCCGGCCGTGATCGTGTCGCGCACCATGACCGCCAGCGGTTTGCCGTCACGCGCCTTGATCTCGCGTACCCGGGACACGGCCTCGTCGTTGATGGCGTCGCAGACCAGGTGGAAGCCGCCCAAGCCCTTGACGGCGACGACACCGCCGGCCGCGATGACGTCGCAGGCGGCCCGCAGCGCGGCGTCACCCGTCACGGCCTGCCAGCGCAGCCGGGGGCCGCAGGACGCGCACGCGATCGGCTCGGCGTGGAAGCGCCGGTCGGCCGGGTCGTGGTACTCGGCCGCGCAGGCCGGGCACAGCTCGAAGCCGCGCATCGACGTGCGTGCCCGGTCATACGGCAGGCTCTCGATGATGGTCGCCCGGGGGCCGCACGCCGTGCAGTTGATGAACGGGTAGCGGTGGCGCCGGTTGGCCGGATCGAACAGCTCGCGCAGGCAGCCGGCGCAGGTGGCCAGGTCGGGCGGGATCTCGGCGCGGGTGCCGGGTGTGAGGTCGCTCTCCATGATCTGGAAGCCGGGCCCGTGCTGCTCCGGCGCCCCAGGGGTGACTCGTACGTCCCGGACGCGCGCGGCGCCGGGCGGCCGGGTGCGCAGGCCGGCGACGAACTCCTCCAGCGAGGCCGGGGTGCCGGTGGCGGAGATGACCACGTGCCCGCCGGCGTTCCTGACCTGTCCCCGGATCCCGATGGCGGTCGCCAGCCGGTGCACGAACGGCCGGAAGCCGACGCCCTGCACGATGCCGTGCACCTCGATGTGCCATGCCGCGTCCACGACGGCGTTCCTACATCAGCGGCGGGACGACGATGAGGTCGTCGTCCTCGGCGGCCAGCTCGCCCACGACGTCCACCACGCCCTCGACGTTGCGGACGGCTTCGACGAGGGCGATGGCCTGCGATCGCCGGCGCACCTGCCCGCCGAGCTTCACCATGCCGGCGTCGATCTCGACCGTGAACGGGCCGGGCTGCGGCAGCAGGGCGCGGATGTCGGCCTCGAGCTCGCCGGCGGGGCGGGTGAAGACGCGCAGCACGTCCCGCTGGTGCAGGGTGCCGATGACTTTCCCCGTGACCGGGTCGATCACGGGCAGCTGCTTGATGCGCTGGGTGTGCATCAGGCGGGCCGCGTCGCGCACGCTGGTGCCCGGGGTGACGGTGATCGCCGGGGAGGTCATCAGCTGGGACGCCGTGACCGCGGCGGCCTTCTCGTGCTCGCGCCGCTGCTTGCGGGACTCGAACAGCGACACGCTGTGGCGTACCGTGTCGATCTCCTTGAGCAGCAGGTCGTCCTCGGAGACCACGCCTATCGGGCGGCGGTCGGTGTCGACGACCGTGACCGCGCCGACCGCGAACCGCTTCATCGCGGCCACGACGTCCGCGAACGACGCGTTCGCCAGCACCGCGATGGCCACGCGTCCCATGACGTCCTTGACTTCGATCGACATGATGTCCACCTCTCCTTCGCCTTCAGGCTCCCGTACGGCGGCTGACGCGGTCAGCGGCGAACGTCCCCGATGACCAGGACGAAGGTCCCGCGCCGTCAGGCGCGGACCACGGCGACCGGGCAGCGGGCGTGGTGCAGGACGCCGCGGCTGACCGAGCCGAGCAGCGCCGCTCCCAGGGTTCCGCGCCCGTGTGAGCCGACGACGAGCAGGTCGGCCTGTTCGGACGCCGCGGTGAGGGCGTCCGCCGGGCGCGCGCAGGGCGCTTCCTCGACGACCGTCACCCGCGGGTGGTCCTGGCCTGCGGCCGTGACCCGGTCGCGGACGGCCTGGTGCTGTGCGACGCGGACCTCGTCCAGGTCGTAGGGGGCCTCGGGGGCGTAGGCGTGCACCGGGAGCTGCCAGGCGTGCACGACCCTGAGCGACGCGCCGCGCAGCTCCGCCTGCTCGAAGGCGTAGGCCAGGGCGGGCTCGCACTCCGGCGAGTCGTCCAGCCCCACGACGACCTCGCCGTGCACGGGCCGGTGCTCGGCGCGCACCACCACGACGGGGCAGCTCACATGCCCGGCCACGTGGGCGCTCACCGAGCCCAGCAGCGCGCTGGACAGCCCGCCCAGTCCGCGGCTGCCGACCACCAGCTCCGTCGTGTCGCCGGCCTGCTCGCGCAGCACCTCGGCGGGCGTGCCCGTCAGCTCGCGCGTGCTGACCTCGGCGGCCGGCTGCCGCTCCCGGACGAGAGCCTCCGCCTCGCGCAGCACCCGCCGCCCCTCCTTGTGAACCGAGTCCGGCAGGACCGCGTCGGAACGCTTGCCGACCAGGTACCACGACGTGTCTGTCACGTGCACGACGCGCAGCGGCACGTGCCTGCGAGCCGCGTCGCCGGCCGCCCATTCCACGGCGGCGCGTGCGGTCACGGATCCGTCAGCTCCTACGATGATCATGATTTTCTCCTTCGTCACCTCTCATCGGATGTCATGCGTGTCCGCGTGGCGCAGGGCCGGAGGTCACCTGCGCGAGGAACGAAGGGCCTCTGGCTGGGGCGGTCCGGGCGACGGGCCGGGCAGGGCGGAAGGGAGACGCCGGCGAGGATCCGCGCGGGAATACCGGGCCCTGGGTCGCTGATCTCGCAGCGAAGAACGCCGTCCCCGCGTCACAGGCTCAGCCTGCCTCTGCCGCCGTGCGCCACGGCGTTGACCACGCCTTCGTTGACCGTGAGGAGGAAGTCGTCGAGGCGGCCCCATCCAGTCCCCGTTCGCGCGCCGCGTGCAGGAGCACGCGGCGCGTGTGCTTCAGGCAGGTCTCGTCGAAGCGCAGGGTGATCGCCGGAAGGGTTCTCATGGGAGCGTCAGGCCATCCGCTGGGCCATCTCGACGAGCCGGTTGGCGTAGCCCCATTCGTTGTCGTACCAGCCGAAGACCTTGACCAGGTCGCCGCTCGCCTGGGTGAGGGCGGAGTCGAACACGCAGGAGGCGGCGTCGCCGATGATGTCGCGGGAGACGAGCGGGTCGGTGCTGTAGCGCAGGATGCCGTGCAGTTCGTCCCGGGCGGCCGCGGCGAAGGCGTCGTTGATCTCCTGGGCGGTGACCGGGCGGGTGAGCTGGGCGGACAGGTCGGTGATGGAGCCGTCCTCGACGGGGACGCGGATGGCGATGCCGTCCAGGCGACCCTCCAGCTCGGGCAGGACCTGGCCGACCATGTGGGCGGCGCCGGTGGTGGTGGGCACGATGTTGACGGCGGCCGAGCGGGCGCGCCGCGGGTCCTTGTGCGGGGCGTCGAGCAGCATCTGGTCGCCGGTGTAGGCGTGGATGGTGGTCATGAAGCCGCGAACCAGGCCGAAGCGTTCGTGCAGCACCTTGACCATGGGGGCGACGCAGTTGGTGGTGCAGGAAGCCAGCGAGACGATCTCGTGGCGGGCCGCGTCGTAGGCGGCGTCGTTGACGCCGGGGACGATGGTGGCGTCCAGGCCCTTGCCGGGGGCCGACAGCAGGACCCTGCGGGCGCCTGCCTTCAGGTGGGCCGCCAGGGCGTCCTTGGTGCGGAAGCGGCCGGTGGCGTCGATGACGAGCCCGACGTCGTGGGCCCGCCAGTCGATCTGGGCGGGGTCGGCGCAGCCGCTGACGGCGATCTTCCTGCCGTCGACCTCGAGCAGGCCGGTGGCGGCGGTGACGGGCAGGCCGAGCGGCCCGTACGTGGAGTCGTGCTTGAGCAGGTGGGCCAGCGCGGCCGCGTCGGTGATGTCATTGATCACGACGATCTCCAGGTCGGTGCGGAGCGCGCGGCGCAGGACGGCCCTGCCGATCCTGCCGAATCCGTTGATCCCGATTCTCATGTCTTCATCGTGCGGCGCTCACGGCTGGCGGGTCAGAGGCCACGGTCCCGGGTGCGAGGGACCTTCGGCCCCTTGCCGGGTCCGGCCTGCGAGGGCGCCCGCCGGACGGGAACGCGGCAGGGCCGCGGTCCCCGTCCACCGGACCCGCCCACCAGGTCAGCCTGTCGTGACGGGGAACGAGGCCGCCAGGCTCTCGCCCCACCGCCTGGCCCGCTCCAGCTCTCCCGCTACCAGCGGCCCCTCGGTCCCGGTGACATAGAAGCTCTGCGCCGGCGCCATGACCTTGACGCCGAGGCGGCGCAGACGCCTGGAGATGCCGCGGGCGGCAGAGCCCGGCAGACGGGGCTTGGCGACGCGCGTGTCGAACGCGGCAGAGGCGAGCGCGGCCGAGGCCGTGGCCAGCGCCGCCAGCCACTCGCGCACGCCGTCTCCCCGGGAGACGAGCGGCTGCGTGCTCTGCTGGGCGGCGGAGCGGCGGGTGGAGGCCCGGCTCATGGAGAAGGCGTGTGTCGGCCCGCCCACCACGAGCAACCCGACCTCCGGCCCGACTTTCGCGGGCGCCGAGCCGACCTCGACCACCTCCGTACGCAGGCGGGTGGCCAGCCCTTCGGCGATCGCCTCGGCGATCTGCTTGGTGTTGCCGAACATGGATTCGTACACGACCAGCGCGTCCATCACGCGCCTCCCATCGGGTTGTCATGAGGCAGGACAGGTTCGAGGTGGAACATCCCGGTGACCACCTCGCCGGGCTCCGTGGCGGGCCTGCCCCGGGGCACCGGTTCGTGGCCGAGCAACGCCCGGACGGGGCGGCTGGACTGCTCCTGCGGCCCGCCCGACCAGGACGCGGCTCATCACCTGCCCTGCGGTCAGCGTCTCCACGGTCATGATCTCTCCTCACTGACTGGCCGGACCACCGCATCCAGACAGGCCAGTCATCCGGGCTCTGTCCGCAGCGGCCCATTCCGCTGCCGTGCTCGCCGACGTGGACCCGTCCACACCGGCCACGAGGTGACCGGCCATGATGCCGCTCCTTCGTACGTCGGTCTGTGATCTCCACCGTCCCGGCAACGGGGTCCCGGCGCCCGGGGACGAAGTCCCGAAATCGGCGCCGTTGGTCCTCGGCAGGTCGTGGTCATCAAGAGGTGTGCAGGTCGAGCATGAACGCGGCGGCAAGGGCGGGAGGGCAGGGCCAGGTGCCGGCACAGGCGACGCAGGCGTGCTCGCCATCTGTCCGGTGCAGGCCCAACGCGTCGGCGGCTCGCACGAAGTACGTTTCGCTCAGCGGATCGTTCGTGACGCGTGTCGAACTCAGGAGAACGGCCATGTCAGTCACCTTCAACTCGTACATCGTCTTCTGGTGACCTCACCTTCTCTCCGGCCGGCGCGGGCTGCCTGAGGCGAACGACCCGGAGCCCGTGTGGCTTAGGTCACATTCGCGCGTTGATGGAGAGGTTGCCATGGGTCCGCGGCCTGCTCCTTCGGCCCGCCGGATAACGGCGTGGCTGACCATGCCGTACGGCCCGGGGCCGACGGACCTTGGTCCTGCCCGCAAGCGCATCCGCATCGACGCCGCCGGCTTCCAGCTGATGGTCGCCGGCGGGGTCGGCACTGCTCGGTCCGGTCAGCCCTGCTTCGCCCAGTCGCCCAGCACCCAGTCGCGCACCTCGGGCAGGTCTTCGAGGTGTTCGACCACGTACGCCTGGTGCTCGGCGAGCTTGCGCTCGCACCACGCCATCAGGTCCGTGGCGCCGCGCGGCAGCCGCTTGGCGTTGTTGATCGCGTCCATGACGAGGTGGTAGCGGGAGGCGCGGTTGCGCACCGTCATGTCGAACGGCGTGGTGGTGGTGCCCTCCTCGACGAAGCCGCGCACCCGGAACCGGTCGGCGTCCGGGCGGCCGTGCACGAGCTGGTGGATCGCGCCCGGGTAGCCGTGGAAGGCGAACACGACATCGACGGCGTCGGTGAACAGCTCGGTGAACAGGGTGCCGCTCATGCCGTGCGGGTGGTCCTTCGGCCGCGGCAACGTCATCAGATCGACGACGTTGACCACCCGTACCCGGAAGCCGGGCAGCCGCTCCTTGAGGATCTGCGCCGCCGCGACCGTTTCCATGGTCACCACGTCGCCCGCGCAGGCCAGCACGATGTCCGGGTCGCCGGCGCCGTCGTCGGTGCCGGCCCAGTCCCAGATCCCGGCCCCGCGGGCGCAGTGCTCCACCGCCTCCTCGATGCCCAGCCACTGCAACTGCGGCTGCTTGTCGATGACGATCAGGTTGATGTACGAGCGCGAGCGCAGGCAGTGGTCGGCCACCGACAGCAGGCAGTTGGCGTCCGGCGGCAGGTAGACGCGGGCCACGTCGCCGCGCTGGGTCAGCACCACCTGGATCAGGCCGGGCCCCTGGTGGGAGAAGCCGTTGTGGTCGTTGCGCCAGGCCGTCGAGGTCAGCAGCACGTTCAGGCTGGGCACCCTGGCCCGCCACGGCAGCCGGCTCGCCTCCTGCAGCCACTTGCCGTGCTGCACCGTCTGCGACGCGCTGACCATCGCGAACGCCTCATACGTGGCGAACAGGCCGTGCCGGCCGGTCAGCGCGTAGCCCTCCAGCCAGCCGTGGCAGTTGTGCTCCGACAGCACCTCCATCACCCGCCCGTCCCGCCCGATCGCCACGTCGTCGGCGGTGACGCGCTCGGCGAAGGCCCGGCCGGAGACCTCGAACACGGCGCCGAGCCGGTTGCTGGTGGTCTCGTCCGGGCAGAACAGCCGGAAGGTGTCGGGGTTGTCGCGGTAGACGTCGCGCAGCAGCTCCCCGAGCCGCCGGGTCGACTCGGCCCGCGTGCGCGCCGGTTTCGGCACTTCGAGGGCGTAGTCACGGAAGTCGGGCAGGGCCAGGTCGCGCGTCAGCAGGCCGCCGTTGGCGTGCGGGCTGGCACTCATCCGCAGCTCACCCTCGGGCGCCAGCGCGCGCACCGGCTCGGTGGGCGCGCCGGTGGCGTCGAACAGCTCCTGCGGCCGGTACGAGCGCAGCCAGCGCTCCAGCATCGCCAGGTGCTCCGGGTTGTCGCGCACCCCCGACAGCGGCACCTGGTGCGAGCGCCACGTGCCCGCCATCCGCACGCCGTCCACCTGCTCCGGGCCGGTCCAGCCCTTGGGCGAGCGCAACACGATCAGCGGCCAGCGCGGGCGGGTACCGTCCCACTCGCCGGTGCGGGCCAGGTGCTGGATGGTGCGGATCTTCGCCCACGCCTCGGCCAGCGTCGCCGCGAAGCGGTGGTGCATGCCCGGCAGGTCCGCCCCCTCCACTTCCAGCACCTCGTAGCCGTGCCCCGCAAGCAGGCTCCGCACCTCGGCCGGGTCCTTGCGGGACAGTACCGTCGGGCCGGCGATCTTCGCGCCGTTGAGGTGCAGGATCGGCAGCACGGCGCCGTCGCGCTCCGGGTTGAGGAACGACACGCCCTTCCACGACCCCTCCAGCGGCCCCGTCTCGGCCTCGCCATCGCCGACGACCGCCACGGCCAGCAGGTCGGGGTTGTCCATCACCGCGCCGAAGGCGTGCACCAGCACGTACCCCAGCTCGCCGCCCTCGTGGATCGAGCCCGGCGTGGTCACCGAGACGTGGCTGGGGATGCCGCCCGGACTGGAGAACTGCCGGAACAACCGCAGCATCCCGGCCTCGTCCTGGCCGACGTGCGGGTAGATCTCGCTGTAGGTGCCCTCCAGATAACCGGCGGCCACCAGCGCCGGCCCGCCGTGCCCCGGCCCGGCCAGATAGATCGCCTGCTGGCCGGTGTGCCGGATCAGCCGGGACACGTGCGCGTAGATCAGCGACAGGCCCGGGCTGGTGCCCCAGTGGCCCAGCAGCCGCGGCTTGATGTGCCGCGGCTCCAGCGGCTCGCGCAGCAGCGGATTGCCCTGGAGGTAGATCTGGCCGACGGTGAGGTAGTTGTTCGCCCGCCACCAGGCGTCCAGCTGCTCGACCTCCCTGCCCTCCGGGGCGGCCAGCCTGCGCAGCAGCTCCTCGTCGACGGCCTTGCGCACCTGCTCCTGCGAAACCGCGGTCATGAGCACGTTCCCTTCCGTTGGTGATGGGGCGGGCAGCCCGCACCATGAGATCCCGGGCGCCGCACCCGCCAACAGGGCCGGAAGTCCTGACGATCGCGGGGCCAAGGGCCACCCGCTGGAGCGGGCACGCGCCGTCGATGGTGAAGGGACAAAAGGCCCTGTCCGATGGGGCGAGCGGCTGGGTAGCTTCGCACGAGGCGGCTCGCGTCAGCTGTCACCAATGGCATCACCGTGGAGGAGACACTCATGACTAACCCGGGCGATTTCGGACGTCGTATCACCCATCACCGCACGAAGCTGAACCTGACGCTGGAGGAGGTGGCCGACCGCGCGGACATGTCGGCCGGATACGTCCAGCACTTGGAAGACCACCTGGGCACCCCCGACAGGGGCACGGTGACCCGGCTGGCCAAGGCACTGGAGACCACGGTGGAAGATCTGCTGGGCGGAGGGTACGAGCGTCCACCCGGCCCGGGGGCCGCCTCGGAGGGCCCTGTGCTGGAGGTGCTGGAGCCGGCGGAGTGCCTGCGGTTGATCGCGCCGGGCGGCATCGGCCGGGTGGCGTTCAACGGCTCGCACGGCCCTACGGTGCTGCCCGTCAACTACAAGGTGCACGACGGCGCGATCGTCTTCCGCACCACTTACGGCGGCCCTATGGACCAGGACCTGCGAACAGGCGTAGAAGGCGTGGAGATCAAGATCGGCTTCCAGGTGGACCGGATCGACGAGGCACGGCGCGAGGGCTGGAGCGTGCTCGTCCAGGGTCCGGCCCACCACGTGCCCGATGACGAAGTGGCCATGGTGAGCGGCGCCGACGTCACCCCGTGGGCGGGCGGCCGGCGGCACCTGTACATCCGCATCGCGCCCCACCAGATCACCGGCCGCCGCATCCACGGCCTCTGACCGCGCGCCCGGGGTGCCGGGCGTGGAGATGGATACCCTCGCCGGGCGATCGAACGGTTCCGTCCGGGCGGAGTCGCCGCGATCCGCGGCCAGAGCATCGTGACTGCCACTTGTCCGGTGCCGGCGGGCCGCAGGAAGGGGATCTCTCGTCTCGGCGGGCGTCTTCCTCCCCCTCGTGACGTGCTCCGCACGGGCGCAGGGTCGTTGAATCCTCACCTCGCGGACGGATGACCCGCGAAAGGCGGGCACCTCGGGGGCAGCGCGGTGGTGGTCCGAGGCCTGATGTGTGCTTCCGACCCGGCGGGAAAGGACTAACGTCCCTGTTCGCTGCGGTCCGAGTTCGCGAACAGTAGGACGCGGACACATCGAAGCGATCATTCGCCGGCCTGACGACCGCGGCGAGCACGGAGGGACATGACGGTGACGCCTTTGACTGGGCTGACGTCGGCCGAGGCGGCCTCGCGGCTGGCACGGGACGGCGCCAACCTGCTCCCGCAGAAGCCACCCGTGCCCTTGTGGCGCCGGATCGCCATGCAGCTGCGCGATCCGCTCATCGTCGTCCTGCTCGTCGCCGCGGTGCTGACCGTCACGACGGGCGACTGGGCCGACGCGGCCGTGATCATGCTGGTGATCGTGGTCAACACCACCGTCGGGGTGGTGCAGGAGATCCGGGCCGACCGCGCGATCACCGCCCTGGCGCAGCTCGCCGGCCCGGAGGCGCGGGTGGTGCGCGACGGCCACCAGCAGCAGATCCCCTCCAGCGACGTCGTGGTGGGAGACCTGCTCATTCTGGCCGAGGGCGACATCGTCCCCGCCGACGCCGAGGTGGGCGAGTCGGCGGCGCTGCTCGTCGACGAGTCGGCGCTGACGGGTGAGTCGGTGCCGGTGGACAAGCCCGTGGGCAAGCCGGTGGCCTCCGGCACCGTCGTCGTGCGCGGGCGTGGCCGGGCGGTGGTCACCGCCACCGGGGCGGCCAGCGCGAGTGGCCGCATCGCCACCCTGATGGTCAAGGGAGCCGGGCTCACCCCGCTGCAACGCCGCCTGGCCGGGGTGGGCCGGCTGCTGGCCGGCGTGGCCGTGCTGCTGTCGGCCGTGGTCCTGGCGCTGGGGCTGGTGCGCGGCCAGCCGGTGGAGCTGATGGTGATCACCGCTATCAGCCTGGTGGTCGCCGCGGTGCCCGAGTCCCTGCCCGCTGTCGTGACGCTGAGCCTGGCGCTGGGCGCGCGCCGGATGGCGGCGCGCAGCGCCCTCGTCCGCAAGCTGCCCGCGGTGGAGACCCTGGGCTCGGTGACCGCCCTGGCCACCGACAAGACCGGCACCCTGACCGAGGGCCGCATGGTGGCCCGCCATGTGTGGACGCCGACGGCGCAGGCCGCGATCAGCGGCACCGGCTACGCCCCCGACGGCGAGATCACCGGCGACGCCGGCGCCTTCGAGAAGCTGCTGACGGCGGCGGTGCTCTGCAACGACGCCCGCCTGTCACCCCCGCAGGACGATGGCGGCGACTGGACGGCGCTGGGCGACCCCACCGAGGCGGCCCTGCTCGCCGCCGCCGCCAAGGCCGGCCTCGACCGCAAGCAGGTGCAGCACCGCCTGCCCCGCCTGGCCGAAATGCCCTTCGACAGCGACCGCAAGCGCATGAGCACCCTGCACCAGCTGCCCGGCGGCGGCGCCCGGCTGATCTGCAAGGGCGCGCCCGAAGCCCTGCTCCACCACCCCGTCCTGGTCGACGGGCCGGGCCTGCTCGCCCGCGCCGCCGCGCAGGCCGAGCGCTTCGCCAAGGACGGGTACCGGGTCCTGGCGGTGGCGAGCGCCGATCTCGGCGCCGCCCCGGCGACGATCGAGGAGAGCGGGCTGTCGTTGCTCGGCCTGATCGCGATCCTGGACCCGCCCCGCCCTGCGGCCGCCACCGCCGTCGCCGACTGCAAGCGGGCCGGCATCAGGCCCATCCTCATCACCGGCGACCACCCCGGCACCGCCCGCGCCATCGCCACCGAGCTGGGCATCATCGCCGCCGGCGACCGGGTCGTCGACTGCCGTGAACCTGCGGCCCTCGATCATGTCCAGGCCGGCGTCTACGCCCGCGCCACGCCCGAGCAGAAGCTCGACATCATCCAGAGCCTCCAGGCCCAGGGCGGCGTGCTGGCCATGACGGGCGACGGCGTCAACGACGGCCCCGCGCTGCGGCGCGCCGACATCGGGGTGGCCATGGGCCGGCGCGGCACCGAAGTGGCACGGCAGGCCGCCGACCTGGTCCTCGCCGACGAC
The DNA here is from genome assembly GCF_900323885.1 of [Actinomadura] parvosata subsp. kistnae. Taxonomy (GTDB): domain Bacteria; phylum Actinomycetota; class Actinomycetes; order Streptosporangiales; family Streptosporangiaceae; genus Nonomuraea; species Nonomuraea composti. The sequence continues at coordinate 297,913 of NZ_OOHJ01000030.1, forward strand.
AATCTCGACACCGTCGTCGCGGCCGTCGAGGAGGGCCGCCGGGTCTACGCCAACATCCGCCGCTTCCTGGTCTACGGCCTGTCCGGCGGGGCCGCCGAGATCGCCGTGATGCTGCTGGGCCCGTTCGCCGGGCTTGCGCTCCCCCTGCTTCCCGCCCAGATCCTGTGGATCAACCTGCTCACCCACGGGCTGCCCGGGGTGGCGCTCGGCGGCGAGCCCACGGTGCCGGGAGCCATGGCCGACCCGCCCCGGCCGCCGAGCCAGAGCATCCTGGGCGCGGGCCTGTGGCAGCGCGTCATCAGGATCGCCGTCGTGCTCACCGCCGTCACCCTCGGCGTCGCCGTCTGGGCCGCGGCGACCGGGCGGCCGTGGCAGAGCATGGCCTTCTTCGCCCTCGGCGCCACGCAGCTGGGCGTCGCCCTCGGCTCCCGCACCCGGCCAGGAACCCTGGCCAACCCCATGCTGCTGCTCGCCGTCGCCGGCGCGTTCGTCCTGCAACTGGCGGCCCTGTACGTGCCGCCGCTGCGCCAGCTCCTCAGCACCCAGCCGCTGACCGCCGGCGACCTGCTGATCGTCACGGCGCTGTCCGTGCTCGGCTACGCCGCCGCCCGCCTCGACCGGATCCTGCACCCCTCCCATCGCCCTCAAGGGCCGTCGGAGACGCTTCGGTGATCGCGTGCGAGAGGTGTCAGGAGGCCGAAGCCCCCGAGGGATCGGGGGCTTCGGCCGTTCCTCACTTGAGTGCCTCCGTTTTCGCCGGGGTGATCGCGTGCCGCGCGGTGGCCATCAGCCACAGCGTGATGGTGGCGTAGAACAGCACCGCCAGGGCGAGCTCCGCCGCCGTGATGAGCCCGATCACGCCCGCCAGGAGCGCGATGCCGCCCAGCGTGCTGGCGACGACCGTGTACGGGCCTTTGCGCTCGTACGCCTCGGGGGCCGCGCTGAGCATGCAGCCGCCCACCAGGCCCAGGAGCAGGATCGTCCCGGTGGCGCCGCGCACGTCGCCGACGATCGGCAGGTCCGCGCCCTGGGTGAAGGCGACGTAGACGGCGACGTTGACGCCGGCGGCCACTGTCGCGAGAGCGTCCTTCCAGGTCAGCCTCATCGTGCCACCTCCTTTCATGACGAGCGTCCGCGCGGGCGGCGCGCGCGGCCAGTGCCATTGGTCCCTCGGGACGGGGGCGTTCGCCGGTGTCGGGAGCCCTGCCGAGAAGTCACCATGGGCTCATGGAGGTGAACCGATCATGATCGGTGGACGCGTGATCATGGAAGCGCCGCTCGTCGACGCGGAGCTGCTGACGCTGAAGAGGCGGGTGGACGATCTCGAGGAGCAGGTGCGCACGCTGACGGCCGCGAACCTGGCCCTGGTGCGCAGTATCGAGAACCTGCAGCGGACCTGCCCGGTGCCGGCGGCGGCCGGTTGAGGGTCTATGCGAGGCCGGCGAGCTCGTCACGCAGGTAGGCGACGAGTTCGTCGAGGTCGGGGACGCTGTCGGGGTCGGCGATGACGGTGATGGCGACCGTGCCGGCGTAGGAGAGGATCTCGAAGCTCACCGTCACGTTGCCGTTCTCGGCGACCGCCACCGGGATGATCTCGCGGATGGGGGCGCCGGCGAAGGCCAGCGGGCGGTCGGGGCCGCGGACGTTGCTGACGAGGGTGTGGATGCGGCGCTGGCGGCGCAGGTAGCGGCGGTAGAGCCCGAGCGCGGCCAGCAGCCGGAACACCGGGCCGAACAGATCGGCCGCGGAGGCGGTCGCGGCCTGCTTCTTGCGCTCGGCGAGCAGGGTGGCGATGCGCGCCATGCGGGGCCCGGGATCGCCGGCGGCGGGCAGGGCGGTGATCAGCACGCCGAAGCGGTTGCCGAGCTCGGTGGAGGTGGTGCTGCGCCGGGCCGACACCGGCACCGAGACCGACAGGGCGCAGACGTGCTCGCCCCGCCGTTGCAGGAGCCTGCTCAGCGCTCCCGTGACGGCCGTCAGGAGGGCGTCGTTGACGGTGCAGCCGTGGCGGTGGGCCGCCGCCCGCAGGGGCGCGAGGCCGGTCCGTACAACGGCGAAGGTGCGGCGGGGGCCGGTCGGCCGCAGCAGCGAGCACCGCGCGATGGGCTCCGGGCTCAGCCCGCCGGTGGCCGCGAGGGCGGTCTTCGCGTCCCGCCAGAAGGTTGGTACGCGGCCGATGGATCGCAGGCGTTCGGTGAAGGCGTCGGCCGCCAGGCGCGGCAGGGACGGCCGAGGTTGCGGGAAGCCGGCGGGCGGCGGCCGTTGCTCGGGGTCGGCCAGCGCCGCGAGCAGGGCGAGCCCGCCGATCCCGTCGGCCAGCACGTGGTCGAGCACGACGATCAGCGCCACCGCACCGTCGCTCAGCCCGGTGACGAAGACCGCCGTCCACCGCGATGGCGGCAGCGGGCCGGTCAGCATGGCGGCGGCCACGTCCAGCAGCGCCCGCTCGTCCCCCGGCGCGGGGCACTCGGCCACGCGCACGTGCAGCCGGAGGTCGAAGCGCGGATCGTCCACCCACACCGGGCGGCCGGCGCCGAACGGCACCCGTACCAGCCGCCGCCGGAGCCTCGGCACGGAGCGGATCCACTCGGCCAGCAGCGCCGAGGCCCGCGTCACCTCGAATCCCGGCCCCGGCTCCAGCATCAGGACGGCGCCGGCCCGCTGTGACAGCGCGCCGCCCGCCCCCATGGCCAGCATGGCGACATCGGCGGGGCTGGCACGATCGACGGGCCCCCTCACGTTCATCGGTGACCGGGGACGACGCGCGCGTCCGGCCCGGGGTAGACGAGGGACTCGCGCCCGTTGTCCAGCCAGCGCACCTGGTAGGGAGGCGAGCCGTCGGCGTGCTCCACGCCCACGACGAAGCCCTCCCGGCGGAGGTTGCCGCCGTACGTGCCCTCCACGATCAGCCGGTCACCCACGGTCGCTTTCATGGCGAGCTCCTCTTGTCGCTGTGAGCAGGATGGCTGTCATCCCGGCTCCAGCCTCCGGCCTCCGGCTCGCGCGTGGCAGGGCCGGAGGTCGGGGAACAGGCGGGACGTTCGTCCCCTCACGTCCGGACGAGCTCCAGCTTGGCGATCTTGCCGTTGGCCGTCTTGGGCAGCGCGTCGCGGATCTCGACGTAACGCGGGTACTTGTAGGCGGCCAGGCGATCCCTGCAGTAGGCGATCAGCTCCGCCCGCGTGGCGGGCTCGCCGGGCTTGAGCGACACGTACGCGGCGACCTCCTCCCCCAGCCGCGCGTCCGGGACGCCCACGACGGCGGCCTCGGCGACGGCCGGGTGATGGTAGAGGATCTCCTCCACCTCGCGCGGGTGGACGTTGTAGCCGCCGCGGATGATCAGCTCCTTCTTGCGGTCGATGATGAAGAAGAAGCCGTCCTCGTCGACGTAGCCGAGGTCGCCGGTGTGCAACCAGCCGCCCGCCATGGCCTCGGCGGTCGCCTCCGGCTGGCCGTGGTAGCCCTTCATGACGTGGAAGCCGCGGGTGACGAGCTCGCCGACGTGCTCGCGGCCGGGCGGCAGCCGGTTGCCCTGCTCGTCCCAGATCTGCGTCTCGGTGCCCCAGATGGGCTTGCCGACGCTGTAGGCGCGCCGCTCGGCGGCGCTGATGTTGAACGTGGTCGTCGCGGCGGTCTCGGTCAGGCCGTAGCCCTCCAGGACGATGACGCCGAAGCGCTCCTCGAAGGCGTCCAGGACGTGGGCCGGGATGGCGGCGCCGCCGGAGATCGCCACGCGCAGCGAGGAGGTGTCGTACCGGTCGAGCTTGGGGTGCTCCAGCACGGCCACGAACATGGTGGGCACGCCCTCGAAGATGGTGACGCGGTCGCGCTGGATCGCCTCCAGGGCGGCCCCGGCGTCGAAGCGCGGCACGAGGGAGAGCGTGCAGCCGAAGCGCGCCGCCACGTTCAGGATGCTCGACAGGCCGAACACGTGGAACATCGGCAGGATCGTCAGGACGACGTCGTCGGCGCGCACGTCGAACAGCCGGCCCGGGATGTCGGCGTTCATGTAGAGCTGCAGGTGTGTCAGCTCCGCGCCCTTCGGCACGCCGGTGGTGCCCGAGGTGAACACGATGGCCGCGGTGTCGGAGCCCTCGGTGGGGACGAGCGGCCGACGGTCGGCCGCCGTTGCGTCCAGGTGATGAGCGCGCGCGCCCGGGAGCCGCCCAGGCAGTAGGCGACCTCCCGGGCCTTGAGCAGCGGGTTCAGCGGAACGACGACGGCCCCGTTCTTGAGGATGCCGAAGTAGGCCACCACGAATTCGGGGATGTTGGGCAGTTGCAGCCCGACGGCGTCGCCGGGGCGAACGCCCAGGACGGCCAGGCCCTCGGCGACCGCGTCGGACAGCACGTCCAGCTCGGCGTAGGTCATGGCGCCGCCGTCATGGCGGATGGCCGCCTTGCCGGGCGCGGCCTTCGCCGATTCGCGCAGGATGACGGCGAGGTTGAACATGGCTTTCTCCTTCGATCAGGCCGGGTGCGGCTCCGCGACCCTGGTCCGCGCGGCCCTCGGGCACGCCGCCTGGCGGCACGCGGCCGGGGAGCCGCCGGCGAGGGGCGGAAGGCGAGGCGCAGCCGCCCGGTCTCCCGCTCGATGCCGCGGGCGAGCCCTTCGACCTCGGGCGCGCTGTCGTAGTCGCCGGTTACGCCGAAGGTGACCTGGTCGCAGTAGGTGAAGATGGACACGCCGGTGCGCAGCCGGGTGGCGATGGGGACGTACGGGAGGATTTCCAGGGTTCGCCGGCCGAGCAGGTAGAGGGGCCGGCGCGGCCCGGGGACGTTCGTGGTGACGGTGACGATCTGGCGCTGCGGCAGGTGGGCGGCCAGGCGCATGACGGCGGAGACGGGCGGGAACGGCTCGTGTCCCGCCAGCCGGGTGATGGCTTCGCCGGCCTGCGCCTCACCGCTCGCCTTCAGCTCGGCCAGGTATTCGTGGACGGCGCGGAGCCGGGCCACCGGGTCGTCCAGGTGTACGGGCAGGTAGGGCAGCAGGAGCGAGATGCGGTTCTCGCACACGCCTTCCTCGCCGGGCGCGCGGACCGAGACGGGGACGAGCGAGCGTACCGCGTGCGGGAGAGGTTCCTCGCCGCGTTCGCGCAGCAGGGATCGGTACGCCCCGCTGATCGCCGACAGGACCACGTCGTTGAAGGTCACTCCGGCCCGGTGCGCGACGTCCTTGACGTCGTTCAGCGGCGCGCGGGCCACGGCGTAGCGGCGGTGCTCGCCGATCGGGCCGGTCAGGGTGGAGGCCGTCGCCGGCCGCAGGGCGCCTGCCAGCGGCAGGAGCCCGCGGCCGCTTCGGCGACGCGGCCGGCGAGAGCGCGCGGCGAGGCCAGTGCCCGGCCGATCAGGCGCGCCTGCTCGACGGGGTTGAGCAGGAGGTCGCGCAGCGCGTCGGTGGTGAGCCGCAGGGCCGTGGGCTCGTCGTCGGGGTTCCACTCGTCCGCCGGCAGGCCCGGGGTGCCCTCGGGCGACTCGTCGAAGATCACGTAGTAGAGGTGGGTGCCGGACACCCCATCCACCATGCAGTGGTGCACCTTCGACACCAGCGCCCAGCGGCCCTGGGCCAGCCCTTCGATCACCCAGTACTCCCACAGGGGGTGGGCCCGGTCGAGCCGCTGGGACATGATGTCGCCGATCAGCTCGTTCAGCTGCGCGTCGTCGCCGGGCGGGGGGAGGGCGACGCGACGGATGTGGTAGGCGAGGTCGAAGGCGGGGTCGTCCACCCAGACGGGCGGCCCCAGGTCGAGCGGCACCTGCCGCGCCTTCTGCCGGTAGCGCCGCACCAGCGGCAGCCGGGCGCGGATGGCGTCGAGGAACTCCTGCCGGCCCGGCGGCGGGCCCTCCAGGACGGCGACCGATGAGATCGCCATCGACACCTCGGGCTGCTCGTCCTCCAGGGTCAGGAACGCCGCGTCGAGCGGGCTCATGTGGTCGGCCATGTTCATCGCCACCTTGTGTGTGCCGGTTGGCCTCAGCGTCGTGCGAGGTCAGGAAGGCCCATAGGGCACAAGGTCCCGGCCCGGGCGCTGTTATGCCTGTCGTGCGAACCGATGCCGGGCCGCCTGGACGGCCTGGCTCTCGCCGTCGAGCCGGCGCAGCACGGCGTCCGCCGTCTCCTGCGGCGCCTCCAGCTGGGGAGTGTGGCCCACCCCGTCCAGGACGATGAGCCGCCAGGACGGATGGGCCCTGGCCAGCGTGCGGGAGGCGGCGACCGGGACCAGCCGGTCGCGTTCGCCGTGCACGAGCAGCGCGGGCACACGCACCGACCGGGACGCCGCCCGGTACGACAGCCCGGTACGACAGCCCGGCCGCCGTCCGCACGACCGATCGGGCCGCCCGCAGGAAGTCCTGGCCGGCATCGCCCGGTGGCGGGCCATGGCGAGCGTTCCCAGCCAGGGCATGCCGTACAGTGCGAAGACGGCGGCCACCATCGGGTCCGGCAGGGCCCGGCCGAACGGTCCCGCCACGTCGAGCAGCACCAGGCCCGCCACCGCGTCGGGGTTCGCGGCCGCTTCCAGCAGCGAGATCATGCCGCCCATCGAGTTGCCCATGAGGATCACCGGCACGCCGGCGACCCGCTCGACGAAGCGGTGCAGCAGCAGCCGGTCGGCCGCGGCACCGGACCGCCGCTCGCGTGCGCGGGTCAGGCCGTGCCCGGCCAGGTCGGGCGCCAGCAGGCGGCACCGGCCGGTGAGCAGCGGCGCGATGGCGAGCCAGTTCAGCGCCGAGCCGCTGAGCCCGTGGACCGCGACCACGACCGGCCCGTCGTGCGGGCCGCCGAAGTCCAGGTAGTGAACGCGATCTCCGGGATCGGCCCAGAGGACGGCCATGGGTTCATGGGGGCCTCACCCAGCCGGGGGTCAGGATCGGGGACCGGACAGCACGGCGACCGGGCAGCGAGCCCGATGCAGGATCGCGTGGCTGACCGAGCCGAGCACCGCGGAGGTGAATCCGGTCAGGCCGCGCGAGCCCACGACCAGCAGCCCGGCGGTACGCGAGGCCTCGGCCAGGGCGGGCACCGGGTGCCGGTGCACCCGCGACTCGACAATCTCGACCTGCGGGTACTTCTCCCGCCAGAGCGCCAGGCGACTGCCTGCGCCATCGGCGTTCGGGGCGGCAGGGGCCGTATCCCGCCGGGTGCGGGGCGAGGGCGGGGAACGGCACGGCATGGATCACGCAGAGCCTCGTCCTCCGGGCCGACGCCTGCTCCAGCGCGTACTCCAGCGCCGCCTGCGCGTGCGGGAGCCGTCGTCGCCGACCACGACGTCATCGCCGGAATCGGCGTGGAGCGACCTGACCACCACCAGAGGGCAACCCGTGTGCCCCGCGAGGCCGAGCCCGGCCGAGCCCAGCACCATGCCGGTGAACCCGCCCAGACCTCTGCTGCCCACCACCAGGGTGTCGGCCGTTTCCGCCTCGCCGCGCAGCCTCGGCAGCACAGCGCCCGTGACCAGGGCGGTCGTGACGGTCACCGCGGGTGCGACCGCTCGCGCCCGCGCGGCGGCGTTGCCCAGCAGGACATGGCACCGCTCGGTCAGGGTCTCCACACCGTTCGACGGGTGTTCGGGAGCCCACGGCTCACGTACGTGGACGATCCGCAGCGGCCGCTTCCTGAGGCCGGCGTCCTCGGCCGCCCACGCCAGGGCCGCCGTCGCCGTCGGCGATCCGTCGAAGCCCACCACGACAGCTCTGTCCATCACCGTCCTCCTCCTTTGAGGTGAGGCGGCGGGCGCGGGCGGGCGCCACCGCCCGCGCCCGCCAGGCGTCAGTGCTCGACGGTGATCCGCCGGCCCTCGGCCTTCTTCTCCTCGGCCAGCCCCACGCTGACCTCCAGGACGCCGCCCTTGTAGACGGCCTTGACGTCATCGGTCCTGGCCGTGGCGGGCAGCGTCACCGTCCGCGAGAGCGACCCGTAGGCGAACTCGGAGCGGTGCGGCTCGGCGGACTTGCGGGTCTTCTCCGCCCGGATGTGCAGCATGCCGCCGTCCACCGTGACCTCGACGTCCTTGTCGGGGTCGATGCCGGGCAGCTCGGCACGCAGCACGTACCGGCCGTCGGCGATGTAGTCCTCGACCCGGACGATCTGGCCGAACGGCCGGAACCCGAACATCGGGCTCTCCATCCACTCCAGCAGCTCCGGGAACGGGAACCTGATGTCTCTCCGCTCAGGGAGGTTCATCGCAGCCTCCTTCCGTGGGACCCGATCCCACATTCCCAGGCCACACCTGGAGGGATCGCCTCTCCAGAGGAGAAGGCCCCGCGCCGCCGGGACCATCGTCACCTCCGCAGGATCCAGACGCGGGACTTTCGTCCCTGGCGCCGGCGGTGCTGATGACCTGGGCTTGAAGTGTCTGACCCGTTGGAAGGGAGGCCACCATGGATTGGCCCCTCGCGATCGTCCTCGTCTCGGTGATCATCGCCGTCATGGTGATCATCACGTCGCTCATCGCCAGGCCGAAGAGGTAACGCGTGGCCGGGACGGGCGCACGGGGGCTCCGGCTCCCGTGCGTCCTTCGTTTCCAGGACCTTCGGCGGGACGTCCGGCCCTGACGCTTCGCCGCTCGCAAGGCCAGCGTTGATGGCAGGGAGGTGTGCCATGACGATTCCCGCCCCCGCCGTCAGCCTCGCGATCAGACGGCTCCTCTTGGCGGCCGGCCAGGCCCCGTCGATTCTCAACACCCAGCCGTGGCGCTTTCAGGTGCGCGACGGCCAGATCATCGACCTGCTGGCGGACTGGGACCGGTGGTTGCCGGTGAGCGACCCGCGCGGACGTTCCCTGCACGTGAGCTGCGGGGCCGCGCTGTACAACCTGCGCATCGCGGCTCGCGCGGCCGGTCGGCAACCGACCGTCCGCCTGCTGCCCGATCTCGATCACGCGCCGGAGGTACTGGCCCGCCTCGACCTCTCCGAACGCGAGCGGGCCACCGCCGAGGCCAGGCGGCTGTACGAGCTGATCCCGCAGCGGCGCACCAGCAGAGTGCCGTTCGACGAACGCCCTCTTCCGCCCCGGGCGATGACCGACCTGCGTACGGCCGCCTCGGCCGAGCGCGCCCGGCTGCTCTTCCTGGACCAGCGCAGCGCCACCGACCTCCTCGACTACGCCGCCATCGCGCAGGACCGGCTGGCCGGCGACGCCGCCTACCTCGCGGAGCTCGCGGCCTGGAGCACCGGCGAGGGCGTGCCCGCGTACGTGCGGGGACCGCAGGCGAGCGGCGACGTGGATCCCGTCCGCGACTTCGGCCACCGCACGGGCAGGGCCCGCTTCGAGCCGCACCCGCGCCTGGCCGTGCTCACCACGGCCGGGGACGAGCCGATCGACTGGCTGCGGGCGGGGCAGGCGTTGCAGCACGTGCTCCTGGTGGCCGCCGGGCACTCGCTCTCGGCGTCCTTCCTCAACCAGCCGCTCGACCTGCGCGACATGCGGCACCGCACCGACCCCCGGCACCGGCGCGGCCACCCCCAGATGATCATGCGGCTCGGTCACGGCCCGGCGGTCCCCCGCGCCCCGCGCCGCCCCGTCACCGAGCTCCTGGCCTGACCAACGACGCCCGCTCCGCGGACCTCCGCCCTACCACCGCCGCCGAGCCCGCACTGCGATGAAGGCACGACCCCAAGGAGGAGCACGATGCACGTCACCGTCAACGAGGTCATGACCCGCGGGGTCATCTCGGTCCACGAGGCCACCCCGTTCAAGGACATCGCCGAAACGCTCATGGAGCAAGCAGCCGCTCTCCCCGCCGCCAGTTCGGCGGCCTGGGCGGCGTTGCCCGGGCTGAAGACAAGGTCGGGGTGCGGCCGGCTGTGCGCCTCGTCTTGACCACGACTCCCTCGTGTAACCCTTCTCCTGGTTTCTGACCAAAGAGGGGTGTTAGTCGACGAAGGGAGCATGGCCGGTGCGTCTCAAACAGGCAGAGATCGCCACGGATCACGTCGCGTTCGAAGCCTTCTACCGGCGGCATGTCGATGCGGTCACCCGCTTCCTCGCCCGGCGCGTCGATGACCCGCACACGGTCGCCGACCTGGTGGCCGAGGTCTTCATGGCAGTGCTCGATTCGGCGCACACCTACCGGCCGGAGCTGGGCAGCGAGCTGGCCTGGCTGTACGGCGTGGCGCGCAAGACGCTCTCGACCGAGCGGCGCCGGGCGTTCAAGGAGTCCCGGCTGCAGAACCGGGTGAACGGGCGGCGGGTGCTGGACACCGACGACGTGGCCCGGCTCGAAGAGCGCATCGACGCGGAGCGGGCCGCCAGGCGGCTTCTCAAGGCCATGTCCGACCTGCCGGAAAGCGGCCGCGCCGTACTGGAACTGGTCGTCATCGACCAGCTCACGGTCGCCGAAGCGGCGATGGCCCTGGGCATCAGGACGGGAACCGCCAAGGTACGGCTGCACCGCGCCCGCCGCATGTTGAAAGAGCTCCCCTTCGTCATGGAAGGAACACCAGGATGAGTTTCGAGGAGCAGATTCTGATGGAACTGAAAGCCGAGATCACCGATCGCGCCGAACGCCGCCGCCGCACCGTCCGACGCCTGTACACGGGGGCAGGGGTGGCCGGGCTGGCCGCGGCGGCGGCGCTCGCGGTACCGGTGCTGACCGGATCGGAACAGCCGGCGTACGCGGTGACCCAGAACACCGACGGCACGATCAGCGTCACCCTCAACGAGTTCAGGGACGCCGACAAGCTGGAACAGGATCTGAAGAAGATGGGGGTGACCACCGACATCACCTACCTCGGGCCCGGCAAGGTCTGCCAGGGAAACAGAGGCGAGGTGATCGGCGGCGGTTCCCCGGAGGAATGGAAGAACTCGGCCTCCGACAAGGCGGCCAGCCTGCAGCTGTCGGGCCTGAAGATCGATCCCCGCCAGGTCGGCAAGGGCCAGACCCTGGTGATGGCCTTCAGTGAGAACCGGGGCCCGGCCCAGTCGGACAAGCCCGAGGTGAAATGGCAATTCTCCGCCTACGTGGTGAAGGGACAGGTCAAGCCCTGCGTCATGGTGGACAACCCACTCTCCGACGACGTCGACGGCCCCGGCCAGCCACCCGCGGGGAACTGACCGGTCAGGCATACCGCGGCCGTACTGCCGGCAGGCCTTTGTCGTCTACGGCCGGGCCCGTGGGATGAGCGCGACATCCCACGGGCCGCCTGGACCGTCACTTCGGACCCCGAGACACCCGGGGTCCGAAGTGCGTTGCGGCCCGAACATGCACCCGACCTCGCTGAGCCGCCACAGCGGATCCATACCTTTTGTGGTCCTGCCACAGTTGCCGAGGATTCGCTCAACGGGCGGTCAGTTCGGTGATGTCGACTGCGTTCACCAGTGCCTGCAGCTCCGGCTCGAACCGGAGATCAAGCGGGTACGGCTCCTTGGCGGCACCCTTCTGGTTGATCATGAGGTTACCTGCCGTGTCGTTGACCACGGTGGCAGCATCGACGGCGTCCCACCGCACGCCGTCGAAGGAACGTCGTTCGAAGCGGCCGGCGAGCATGCAGCTGACCTGGACCCGGCCATACGCGTCAACGCGATCGGTACGCAACACGACCGCCCGTGCGGCACTGAGGCCAGGAGCCACAGCGAACGCCTCGCGCAGCGTGACCAACAGGTATCCGCACAACGTCAGGGTGTAGTAGCTGGCACGCTCGGTTTTCGTGAGCTTCTTCAGCGAGATGTTGCCCGCTGCGGTACGCGAGGGGAAACGTTCGGGCACGAAGTCCGGCCCCGGCGCCAGGACCACAAGAGATACCTCCGCGCCGTTCAACGCCACGGGCACCGCAGGCGCCTCGTTGTCCTCGAACGCCTCCGCCAGAACCGGCAGGACCACCTCTGGATCGTTCCCGCACAGCCGCTGCCATTGACGGGTGAGCTCCCACTGGTACCGCTCGCGCTCGGCGTTGGCCCGCGTCCACCACTGCTGCATGTCAGCCTCGGCGGCCTGCCGCGCGCGCTGCTTGGCCGCCGCACGGGCCTTGCGCTGGAACACGCCGATTCCCGCGAGCGCTTGCTGCTGTCGGGGGGCCAGAAAAGCCGACAGCTCTGGTGCCGGGACAGGTGCGGCAACGGGCGCTTGCGCGAGCGGGAACTCGGCCCGGTGCAGCTCGAGAATTTGCATGAAGGCGCCCGCCAGCCGCCCGGCTTCGGCGGCCCTCTCCGCCTGCGCGGCGGCACGCTGAGCCTGAGCCACCTGCCGCTGCAGACTACCGGCTGTCGGACGGCCTCCCGTCGAAGTACGCCGGCGTCCGCCGCCGAGGCTGGTGTAGAAGCTCACCGGCCCTACCGACGACGAGAGCCCGGTACGGCCGGCTCCCACATGCATGCGTGCGAAACCGGGTCCGATCCCAGCCCTCAGTCCGCGGCTGCTGACCCTTAGCCGCACTCCTGGCATGACTTTGAACGAGAAACCCACGCTGACATTCCTCCACATCATGCCCGTTCACCGGCGCCCCACCATTCTCACGACCTTCTTCGGAGCCTTAGCCGGTCTTGTTACCGATCCCAGCTCTGCGGCATCGCCATACAAGATCAGCCGACGCTTCCGCGCCAGGCTTCGGCGCCGAGACCAGGAGCATGGCCGTCGCTGATCCGCCTTCTGTAGTCGCGCACATCACGATGCAGTTCTCCTCGGCGGGATACCGGCCGGGCCGTGTCAAGTGACCCACGGGCCACACAATCCGCGCGGACGTTTTCGACGCGTTCCGCTACCTCGATCAGCTAGTCCCGGCGAACATGGGACGACCCTTACGCACCATCCGCACCACCTCGAGACGACTCACGAAGCCAGGAGGACATCGTGATACCCGAGCGCGAGCAGATAGGCTCTGTCGAGCTCACCACATGGCGGGTCGTTCCCGGCGAGTCCAACCCTGACAAGAACGAGGATGGCGTCTGGGGAATCGCCGGTGGTGACAGCGACGAGTACGCCCTCTACCTGGAGGTGCTCGATGCCGAGTGCCCCAAGAAGGTCGCCGAGTTCATCGTCGAAGCCGTCACTTCCCACGTCCGGCGTCTGCGTTTGGAGGGCGCCTTGGCCGACGTCCACCATTTGCGGGAACAACAGCAGGCCGTGGACGACGTGCTGGACCCGTCGAACCCCCATCTGGTGGAGGAGCCGAAGCTGGCCCGTCTGATCGAGCAGGTCGGCCAGGTCGGCGGCGAATTCGTACGGGACCGTTTCAGTACTGGCCCCGATGACTTACAGACGCGGCTGTATCCGCAGTTGACGGCTGTAGCGGCGACCGCCGTGGCGTGGATGGAAGGCATTCATGGTGCCTACGGGCACGGGACACAGCCTTCCGAGTAGTCATCCCGCAACCTGGCTTTTGATCATGGTTGGCCGAGCCGTGCCAGCCGATCGACCACCGTGGCGATGTGATGGGACATGCCACACGCTCGCCAGGAGTCCGGTTGGTTCGGCAACGCAGTTTGGTGGCTGGCGAAGGCTTCGATCTGCTGATCGCCCCAGGAGAATGCCGCGCTGTGCGGCGGCCAGTGATCAGCGATCGCGGCCTGGCATAGCTTGCGAAAGCCGCTGAACGCCCCGTCCCCCTCTTGACGGGAGCATCGGTAGACATCCCAGTGATCGTCGATGGTGTACCGCAGGTTCGGGTGCGGACGGCGACCTTGCGTCCCTCCTGGACTGGCCACTCCATAGTCCCCGTAGCCCAACTCGGCGTTGCCTGCGTGAAATGGCGCTGCTGCCGTCCACAGGGTGGCGTCTCTGCGGGGCAGCGGTGTGGCGGTCTCGAAGGGAATATCGGTGAGTTGCTTCGGGAAGGCGCCGGCAGCGAGAACGACCGACCGGACGGGGAGGTGTGCCGCCCACTTCAGGGCCTGGCGGGCACGCTCCACGCGCTCGGTCAGGGCCACATCGGATTCGATCGCCCACATGTCGAGCACGAGGTCGACCTGCTTGAAGGTCAGCCCCATGAGGTGTCGTACTGTGCGAGACAGCTGAGCAGTTTGAGCCGGGGTCGGTGTGCCCCTCCCGGCGACACGGATGCAAGCGCCTCTGCCATGCTGCGTAGCAGCCCGCCCCGCCGCTTGAAATTCGCGCTCGTCATCGGTCGGCCGAACCACTGGGATCATGCACCGACCGGCTCTCTTCACCGCGGCCGAGACGGCGGTCATGACCCCACAGACCTCCGCATGCTCATAGCGGTCGAACAAACGTTTGCAATCAACGGCGAAAACGTCGTCGTCCGACATATACCGCTTCAGGCGTTCTTCGAACACGGAGATCGCCTTCAGCAGTTCCTGACGTTTATCGTCGACACGCGTATCCATGGGCATGATCTCGACCAAAGGCCTAATCGACCGACGTGTCCGTGTAAGCGTTTGCCCGATTACCTGGAACTCGCTCGCTCGTCCTCTGAGTATGGGCATGTACACCGTCATGACCTGGTTCTCCGTGCGGTTGGCGAACCTCATGACCGGTGGAGTGGCCATCCCTCGCCTTGCCGGTGACCTCCGTCCGGTGCCCTGAGGGTCCAGCACAAAGCTTCGCCCGTCAATATCCGGCGAGTTATAGATCGAGAGATGGTCTTGAATGCGGAATGATGCAGACAAGAGTCTGACCATCGCGACTTACCGAGGCTTGCACCTACTGAAGAGGCAAGGCTGCGATTCTCATCGCCTCATCCGTTTCTGCAACCCGCCGACTTCACGACTTTCCCAAACTACACAGCGACGTCTGTCAACCAATCATCGCCCCTGATCGTCACTCCAGGTATGTCCTTCTCTCCCGCAAGATTCGAGCAGACGAGTGGATTCGAACGTTACGTGCTCGACGAACTCGCGCCGGCGCTGAATGTCACACCAGGGTTGCAGATCGTCGATTACCGCGACGGGGACCGGCGCAGGCCGCGAATCCATGCCATCGCAAGCGCCATGCCCGCTACAGCCGTCGCGTACGTCAATGGCGGGAGCGTGACTCAACTGGACGTCACCCCTATGATCTTCGGGATCGCATGGAAAATCCTTGACCTCGTTGCGGACGAGATTCTCGGGCACAAGGCCAGCGGCGATCCCCATACCATCGAGTCCAAGTGCAAGAGCGCCAGAACCGGCAACGGGCTTGCCCGGCCGAGGCCCTTCCTGAACGAGCCGCATCTCTGGAAACGCTACATGCACCTGTACGCCAACACCGTGGATCTTCGCCACTCTTTGGTCCACCGCGAACTGGTCCACCATCCCCACGGGCGCATCGAAGCCACCTCCACCATCAACGCCCCGCGCCCGCCCACGGTGATGACGCGAGACGAATTGCAGTATTTCTTCCGGGCTGTGCAAGGACTTGCACAAGCACTGATCCGGCAATGGATCAGCACTCGCGAGCGCGACAACCTCCTCTTCCTGCTCGACCAGCTTGGACGCCACCATGGCCTCGGGTCGCTTCCCGGGCGGGAGATCACGCGATCCATCCTGGTCTTGGCCCGCCCTGAGATCCTTCCATCAGGGAAACTGCAGTACCACGCGCAAGCAACACTGACATACGTGCGCAGCATGTGGCCCACCGGAGCCGTCGATCTGCTCCTTCAACTACCGGACGGCACGATTCTGGGAGGGGACCTGGAGGACGCACCGGCCAACGATCCGGCATCCATCCGCGGCGACCTCCCACCCCGGTGGCTGGCCACGCGGCCCGCGAAGGAATGGGCCGTGTGGGACGCATTCGGCTCACGTTAACCCGCGTCGCGCCGGCCGAGGTATCGGATGAGAAGTCCTTCGAGTGGCGGGCACTGGACCACCGCCCGACCTTCCGTGCGATGGCCGGGCGCGCGCACCTGACCGGGCATTCACTGGCAGGTGAGCGCCATCAGGACTGCGATATATGAGGGCAGGTGACAGCCGCCTTGGCGCAAGCACCGAGGCCACCAGGCAAGCGCGAGCCGTATCCGGCCAGGGTGGTGGCGGGTGGAAACCCGGTTCGGCAGGCTGTACACCGCAACGGCCCGAGAGCCGATGCGGGTGGTGCCTGATGAGGCATCGTGACGGGTGCGCCTCCGTGCCCATCGGCTTTGAACGGCGCGGACGATGGAGCCCTGGCCTCATAATCCGGTGGCCCTGGCATGGCTGGCCTACAACGTGGCATGCGCGACATCTGTCGGCCGGGCGCTGTGGCGTTGGTCCACTCGCAGGGAGGGTGCGCTGGACGGCGATCACTCTCCAGACGGCCATGCCAGCCGTCAGCGGGAGCTACAGCTGGATCTGGCGTAGCTTCCACCGGCCGTCATGGTCGCGCTGCTTCCGGCCGGCAGCCCGGGAGTTTGACCGCTGACCGCAGAGGACGCCGGACGAGCCGACCTCCGGCGCGAGCTGCAGAGCATCGGCATCCTCGTTGAAAACGAATTAACGATATGTTTTTATAGACACAAGCACTCGGAAGGGAGGGCTCGGACATGCGGGCCATCATCATTGGGGCGGGGATCGCCGGGCTGGCCGCGGCGTTGCGGCTGCACCAGGCGGGCTGGGAGACGCTGCTGGTCGAGCGGGCCCCGGCGCGGCGCGGCGGCGGCTACGGGGTGACGTTCGGCGGCATCGGCTACGACGGGGCCGAGCGGATGGGCGTGCTGGCGGAGTTGAAGCGGCGCGCGTTCGTGACGCGCGAGCTGGTCTACCGCAAGCCCAGCGGGGAGCGCCGCTTCGCGCTCAGCGGCGAGACGATCGCGGCCACCATGGGCAAGAAGGCGTTCAACATCCTGCGCGGCGACATCGAAGCGGTGCTGTACGAGGCCGTCGCCGAGCACACGACGATCCGGTTCGGCACCACGATCACCGCCGTCGAGCAGGACGCGGACGCGGTGCGGGTCACGCTCAGCGACGGCGGCACCGAGCAGGCCGACCTGCTGATCGGCGCCGATGGGCTGCACTCGGCGACGCGGGCGCTGGTGTTCGGCCCGGAGGAGGACTACCGGCTCGACCTGGGGCACCGGGTGGCGGTGTACATGCTGAAGGAGCGGCCGGAGGGCCTGCCCGAGGGGACGACCGGCTCGATCAGCTCGGGCGGGCGCACGTTCGCGATGATGAGCGTCGGCGACGGCCGCACGGCCGCCTTCTTCGGCTACCGCACCGACGGCGCCCGGGCGCGGGCGTCGCTGGAGGAGCTGGGCGAGCTGTACGGCGACATGGGCTGGCTGGTGCCCCAGGCTCTGGAGGGGTTGAAGACGGCCGAGTCGGTCTACTTCGACAGCATCAGTCAGATGGTGGTCGACCGGTGGAGCAAGGGCAGGGTCGTGCTGCTCGGGGATGCGGCGTGGTGCGTGACGCTGTTCGCCGGCTACGGCTCCTCGCTGGCCGTCGGGGGCGCCGACCGGCTCGGCGCGGCGCTGGAGCGGCACGGCGGCGACGTCCTGGCCGCGCTGGCGGAGTGGGAGGCCGAGCTGCGGCCGGAGGCGGAGAAGAAGCAGCAGCTCGGCCGCCGGGTCAAAGGCGTCTACGCCCCGCGCAACCCGCTGCTGCTGGAGCTGACCCAGCTTCCGCTGCGGCTGTCGTCGTGGGGGCCGGTGCGCCGGCTGGTCGAGCGCAAGTTCCAGCTCGCGGGCTGAGGGAGATGGCCATGCGCGTGCTGGTCCTGGGCGGCACCCACCACGTCGGCCGCGCGGTGGTGGAGGTGGCGCTGCGGCGCGGCGATGCCGTCACCACGCTCAATCGCGGCCTGTCGCGCCCGCCCGCACCCGGGGTGGAAGCGCTGGTCGCCGACCGCACCGACCCCGACGCGGTACGGCGGGCGCTGGGCGGGCGTTCGTGGGACGCGGTGATCGACACGTGGGCGTGGGCGCCGCGCGTGGTCGCCGACAGCGCCCGGCTGCTGGCCGGCCGGGCCGGGCACTACGGTTACGTCTCCAGCCGCGCCGTGTACGCCTGGCCCTGGCCGGCCGGAGCCGATGAGAGCGCGCCGCTGGTGACGGGCGATCCCGGCGGCCAGGACGGCGGCGACTACGCCGCGGCCAAGCGGGGCGGCGAGCTGGCCGTGGCCGAGGCGTTCGGCGAGCGGGCCCTGCTGGCCAGGGCCGGCATGATCCTCGGCCCGTACGAGAACGTCGGGCGCATGCCCTGGTGGCTGCGACGGCTGGAGCGGGGCGGGGCCGTGCTCGCCCCGGGACCGGCCGGCGCGGCCCTGCAGTACATCGACGCGATCGACCTGGCGGCCTGGATGCTGGCGGCGGCCGAAGCCGGCACCGGCGGGGCGTTCAACGTCGCCGGGCCGGCCGGGCACACCACGATCGGCGACCTGCTCACCATCGCCTGCCAGGTGATCGGATCCGACGCGGAGCTGGTGTGGCCGCCTGCGGAGCTGCTGGAGCGGGAGAACTTCCCGCTCGGCATGGAGTTCGGGCTGCGCTACCCCAGCGATCCCCATCCGACGGGCATTCACGACGCCGACGTCTCCGCCGCTCTGGCGGCCGGGCTCACGCTGCGGCCCCTGCGTGAGACGCTGGCCGACACGTGGGCCTGGCTGCGGCGCGAGGGCGATCCCGCCCCTCGCCCCGACACTCCGTTCCCGGCCCAGTGGTTCGACCCGGTCCAGGAGCGGCACGTTCTGGAGCTGGTCCGGCCCCTCATGTGAAAACATTTGATCGGTACGTTTCGACCATCGGAAGGTGCACCTCCATGCCTCCCGCCTTCTCGGCCGCGGAAAAGGCGCGCATCACGCGGCTGCTCCTGGACAACGGCCTGCGGTTGTTCACCACCCAGGGCCTGCGCAAGACCTCGCTGGAGGACCTGGTCGCCGGGACCGGGATCGCCAAGAGCACCTTCTACGTCTTCTTCGACTCCAAGGAGGCGCTGTATCTGGAGCTGATGCTCGCCCAGATGGCCGAGGTCAAAAGCCGCGTGATCGACGGGGCGCTGCGCAAGGAGCCCGACACCCGCGCCGGGCTGCGCGCCTTCCTGCACGCCACGCTGGCCGAGCTGGACGGCAATCCCCTCTACGGCAGGCTGATGACCCATCCTGAGGAGATGGAGGCGGTGGTCAGGAAGCTGGATCCCGAGCGGGTCACCTCCGCACCTGACAACCCGGTCAGCGCCCTGGCGGCCTACCTGGCCGAGCATCGCGACGACCTCGCCGGCGACGACCCGGAGGTGATCGTCGGCGTGCTGCAGGCCGTCCTGATGATGCCGCTGCACCGCGACCGGCTGGCCAGCCCCGACCTGTATGAGAAGATCCTCGACCGGCTCATCGACATCGTGGCCACCGGCCTCACCCGGCCGCAGCGGTAGGAGCAGCGCGGTGCTGTGCGGTCAGGTGACCGGCAGCACGATGGCCGACGGGCGGCTGGGATCGTGGTGGATCTGCTGGTCGGCCGCGCGCATCGCGCTCACGGTAGCGGGCGGCTCGCCGGTGCCGGGGTTGCGGTCCCAGCGCGGGTACGCCCCGCTGGCGACCTGCACCCGGATGCGGTGGCCGCGCTTGAACCGGTGGGCGACGGGCGCCAGCTCGATCTCGGCCATCCCGTCGACCGGCCGGTCGGCGGCGAAGCGGCGCAGCGCGTCGCAGACATGCGTGATCGTGCCCGAGGGCGCCACGTCGCTGACGCGTACGTAGAAGTCGGTGTGGGCCAGGCTGGAGGTCACGTGCAGCTCGGCGGCGGGGACGCCGATGACCTCCAGGTCGGCCGGCAACGGCTCGCTGGTATAGGTCAGGACGTCGTCACGCCCGGCCAGCACGCTCTCGCCGGTCTTGCGCGAGATGCCGATCATGCGGGACATGCCGGCCACGGCCGGGGTCGGGTCGGCGGGGTCGTAACGGTAGCGGTCAGGCGCGGAGCCGGCGGGCAGGTCGCCGCCCAGACAGCCGTTCCCGTGCAGGTAGAAGCGCTGCGGCCGCACCGCGGCGGGCGGGTAGGCCGGCAGGTCGCGCCACTCCTCGGCGCCTCTGACGTAGATGCGCACCGGTGCCGTGCGCAGCCCGTTGCGGTCGTGGAGCAGGTGGGCGCGCAGCCAGGTGAGGCTTTCGCGCAGGGCCGTCATCGACAGCTCGGCGTCCCAGTGCCGCCACGGCCCGATGGTGAGATACGGCTCGCGCCCCGCTTCGCGCAGTGCCTGGTAGTCACGGACCAGGCCGGGCAACGCGATGTCGTCCCAGCCGCTGACCAGGTGGTTGGGAGCGGTCACCTTCGCCACCGCCTGGCTGTGGTCGCCGGGCGACCACCACGGGTCGTCGGCGTCGGGGTGGGTGAGCCAGTCCCGCCAGTGCGGGGCCACCGCGCCGACGGCGATGGTGTCGGCCTCGGTGAGCGGCAGGGCGCGAGCGGCCCGCGCCCGCCTCCTACCGCCCAGCGCCACGGCGGACAGGTAGACGGGCAACGGCTTCTCCTGGTGGGCGACCATGCTGATCCAGCCGAGGAAGAGCTCCAGGGCCAGTGCGCCGCCCGGGTAGATCAGGTCGTAGGCGTTGGAGCCGATCAGCGAGGTGCTCATGGCGCGCAGCTCGGGCCCGGCACCGGCGGCGATCGCCCACTGGGTGTAGCCGTTGTAACTCTGCCCCACCATGCCCAGCTCGCCGGTGAACCATGGCTGCCGGCGCAGCCACTCCAGGACGGCCAGGCCGTCGTCGCGCTCGGAGACGAACGGGGTGAGCGTCCCGCCGGATCCGCAGGTCCCCCGGCCACTGACCACCACGACGTGGAAGCCGCGTTCGGCGACCAAGCGGCTGACCATGGCACCCTTGGTCCTGTCGGTGTAGACCGAGCGGATCAGCACGGTCGGCCGGTCGCCGAGCCCTTGGGGGGCGTAGTGGTCGGCCAGCAGCACCACGCCGTCCGGCATCGGGACCGGCAGGTCCTTGTCCACGGTCACGTTCGCGGTCTCGGCCGGGGTCAGCTTCGCCCTGTTGGCCAGCAGCCTGGCGGCGATGCTCATGACACACGCTTCCTTTCCTGACGGTTGCGCGGGGCTCATCGCGAGCCGCGCTGGGACCCGCGGTCGTCGCGCACGGCGTCCCACGCCTCCAGGGCGCGCTCGTCGGCGAACACGCCGCGGGTGAAGATCTCGATGCCGGCGCGGGAGAAACGCAGCAACGTTCGCAGGTCGTGCACGTCCGGCACGCCCTGCGAACGCGCCAGATGTTCGCCGAACGCCAGCGGCGCCAGCAGATAGGTCACATACATCGCGGCCCGCGCGGGTGGATCGTCGCTGGGTTGCACCCAGCCCTCGCGCACGCCCTGCTCCAGCCATCGGCCGGTGGCGGCGACGAGCTCGTCGAACAGCGCCGCCGCCTGCGGGCTGCCGTCCAGGAACGCCCGTCCCAGGTAGCGGCGTACCGCCGTGCCCGCCTCCAGCATGGCGGCCAGCCCGGCCGTGTCGCCCAGATCGGCGTCCGGAGCATCGCGCACCAGCGAGATCACGTAGTCATCGCACGCCTGGCGCAGGCCCTCCTTGGTGCCGAAGTGATGCAGCACCAGAGCGTGCGAGACGCCGGCCCGCTGGGCCACCGCGCGAAGACTCACCCGGCCCACCCCTTCGGCGCCGAACAGCTCCAGCGCCGCGTTCCTGATCCGGGCCCGTGCGGTCAAATCATCCTCGGCTGATCGCATGGTCGGCATACTAACCATATGGTCAGCAGAAGGGGAAGCCTGTGCGGCCGGCCGTGATCATGCGGTTCGCATCACGTCACGGTGGCGCGCGGCAGGAAGCTCTATAGGCCGACGAAGAGTACAGAAGTACAAATGCGGTACGTTGGGTTGTGGTGTGCCGGGAAGCCTGGTCGGCTGTTCTGTCGCCGATCCTTCCTGGAGCCCTCCTTGACCCAAGCACCGTCACGTGGCTTTCGCCTGTTCAGCCCCGGCTCCTGGGGTGAGGCCCGGCGGCTCGTCGACATCCTGCGCGCCGAAACCGTCGGGGGCGCGTTGCTGCTCGCGGGCGCGTTGCTCGGCATGGTCTGGGCGAACTCGCCTTGGTCCGAAACCTACGAAGGGCTGCGCGCGGTGGAGATCGGTCCCGCCGTCCTGCACCTGGATCTGAGCCTGGCCACCTGGGCCGCGGACGGGCTGCTGGCCATCTTCTTCTTCGTGGCCGGCCTGGAGCTCAAACGCGAGTTCGTCGCCGGAGACCTGCGCGACCCCCGGCGTGCCGCCATCCCGATCGCGGCCGCGGTCGCCGGGGTGCTCGTGCCCGCCGCCATCTACCTGCTCATCACCAGCGGCGCCGACGCGGAGGCGGCCAGGGGGTGGGCGGTGCCCACCGCCACCGACATCGCGTTCGCGCTGGCGGTGCTCGCGGTCATCGGCCGCCACCTGCCCGCCGCGTTGCGCACGTTCCTGCTCACTCTGGCCGTCGTCGACGACGTACTCGCCATCGCGATCATCGCCGTCTTCTACACCGGGCATCTCGCACCGCTCCCCCTGCTGGCCGCGTCGGCTCCACTGGTCGTCTTCGCCCTGCTGGTCCGGCGCGGGGTTCGTGCCTGGTGGCTCCTGCTGCCGCTGGCCGCGACCACATGGGGCCTGGTTCACGCTTCCGGCGTGCACGCCACCGTCGCCGGAGTCCTGCTCGCCTTCACCGTTCCCGTCATCGGTGGCAGGCGAGCGGGGCCTGGCCTGGCCGAGCACTTCGAGCACCGGTTCCGGCCCTTGTCGGCGGGCGTGGCGGTACCGGTGTTCGCGTTCCTGTCGGCGGGCGTGCCTCTCGGCGGGCTGGACGGCGTGGCCAAGGCGCTGACCGATCCCGTGGCCCTGGCCATCGTGGCCGGGCTCGTCATCGGCAAGCCCGTGGGCGTCATGGCGGCCACCTGGCTGATGGCCCGCTTCACCCGAGCCGACCTCGACGAGAACCTGGCCTGGGTGGACGTGCTCGGGCTGTCGATCCTGGCCGGCATCGGCTTCACCGTCTCCCTGCTCATCGGTGAGCTGGCCTTCGGCATCGGCAGCGAACGCGACGGCCTGACCAAGATCGCGGTGTTGACCGGTTCCCTCGCCGCGGCCCTCCTCGCCGCCGCCATCCTCCGCCTGCGCAACAACGCCTACCGCCGCATCGAACAAGCCTCCCTCACAGAAGGATGACCGGGATGGCAAGCGGAGGACGTCGCCGGTGCCGACGACCGTCCTCGTTCACTGGCATCGCATGGGAGTCGCTGATCGACCTCGCTCGACGCCGTCGCCTCTGGTGGAGAGCCGGCGGCGCTGTTACTGTCACTCGTGGAGCGCCGGGAAGTCTGGTCGGCAACGTCATATCGGACCAGCCTCGTGGAGGCGCCCCATGGCGAACACTCCTGCCGTGCTCATCAGCGGCTTGACCAAGCACTACGGTACGGTTCGCGCCTTGGACGGGCTCGACCTGACCGTGCGGACCGGCGAGGTCCACGGCTTCCTCGGCCCGAACGGCTCGGGCAAGACCACCACTCTGCGCATCCTGCTCGGCCTGCTGCGCGCCGGCTCCGGTCACGCCGAGCTGCTCGGCGGCGATCCGTGGCGGGACGCGGTCGAGCTGCACCGGCGGCTGGCGTACGTGCCGGGCGACGTCGTGCTGTGGCCGAGCCTGTCCGGCGGGGAGGCCATCGATCTGCTGGGCCGGTTGCGGGGCGGGCTCGACCCGCGGCGCAAGGCGGCGCTGCTGGAGCGCTTCGACCTCGACCCCGGCAGGAAGGGCCGCGCCTACTCCAAGGGCAACCGCCAGAAGGTGGCCCTGATCGCCGCGCTCGCCTCGGACGTCGAGCTGCTGCTGCTCGACGAGCCCACCTCGGGCCTGGACCCGTTGATGGAGGCCGTGTTCCGCGAGGTCATCGGCGAGGAACGCGCCCGTGGCCGCACCGTGCTGCTGTCCAGCCATGTCCTGTCCGAGGTCGAGGCGCTCTGCGACCAGGTCACCATCATCCGCGACGGTCGGGCGGTGCAGACCGGCACCCTGGCCGAGCTGCGTCACCTGACCCGGATCACGATCAGCGCCGAGCTGGAGCGCGCCCCTGATGGCCTGGCCGGCCTGGCGGGCGTGCACGATCTGATCGCCGAGGGTCCGCGCGTCCGTTGCCAGGTCGACGGCGAGCACCTGCAGGCGGTGCTGCGCGTGCTCACCGACGCGGGCGTGCGCACGCTGACGTGCCAGCCGGCCACCCTGGAGGAGCTGTTCCTGCGGCACTACCAGGTGGCGGCATGACCGGCACGCTGACGTTGCTGCGGCTGGCGCTCCGCCGCGACCGGGTGCTGCTGCCCGCCTGGATCGTGGTGATCGTGGGCGTCGTCGTCGCCAGCGCCTCGGCCATCGCCGAGCTGTACCCGCAGGCGGGCCAGCGCATCGCGCTGGGGGTCACGATCGGCGCGGCGCCCGCGCTGCAGGCGCTCACCGGGCCGGTCTTCGACGCGAGCTCGGTGGGCGGGCTGACCGCGTGGCGGGGCGTCGCGATGACGTCGGTGCTGGCCGCCCTGATGAGCTTGCTGACGGTGATCCGGCACACCAGGGCCGAGGAGGAGACCGGCCGGGCCGAGCTGGTCGGCGCGTGCGCGGTCGGCCGCCACGCGCTCGCGGCATCGGCGGTGCTGCTGGCCGCGGCCGCGAACCTGCTCATCGCCTTGCTGATCACCGTGGGCCTGGCCGGTCAGGGGCTCCCGCCGGCGGGTGCGCTCGCGTTCGGCCTGGCGGTGGGCGGCACGGGATGGGTGTTCACCGGGGTCGCGCTCCTCGCCGCCCAGCTCACCGAGCATGCCAGGACCGCTCGCGCCATCGCCGCCGCTGCTCTTGGCCTGGCCTTCCTGCTGCGCGCGCTCGGTGACGCCGCGAAGGTGGAAATGCTCGCGTGGCTGTCTCCGCTGGGCTGGGCGCAGCGGATGCGGGCGTTCGCCGGGGAGCGCTGGTGGGTGGTGGCACTTTTCGCCGTCGCCGGGGCGGTGCTGGTGGCCGCGGCGGCGCTGGTGGCCAGGCGGCGGGACCTCGGCTCGGGGCTCGTGCCCGCGCGGCCCGGCGTGACGGAGGCGGCACCGTCCCTGAGGAGCCCGATGGCTCTGGCGTGGCGGTTGCAGCGCGGTGTCCTGCTCGGCTGGAGCGTCGGGTTCGCGGTCGTGGGTCTGCTGTTCGGCGCGCTGGCCCGCAGCGTGGGCGACATCGTCGGTGACAACCCGCAGCTGGCCGCGATCTTGGCGGCGATGGGCGGCGCGGGGGCGCTGACCGACACGTTCCTGGCCGCCGAGCTGGGCCTGCTCGGCCTGGTCGCGGGAGCGTATGCCGTTCAGGCCACGCTGCGCTTGCAGGGCGAGGAAGCGGCCCTCAGAGCCGAGCCCGTCCTGGCCACGGCCGTGGCTCGCCGGCGCTGGATCCTGAGCCATCTGGTCATGGCGCTCGGCGGCAGCGCCATGGTCCTGGCCGCGGGCGGGCTGGCCGCTGGGATCGCGCATGGCCTGCGGATCGGTGACCCGTTCGGGCAGGGGGGCCGCATGCTCGGCGCGGCCCTGGTCCAGGTGCCCGCCACGTGGACGCTGGCGGGGATCGCGATGCTGCTGTTCGGGCTGCTGCCCCGGCTGACCGTGCTCGCGTGGGTGGCGCTGCTGGCCTTCGCCCTGCTCGGCCAGCTGGGCGAGCTGCTCCAGCTGGCCGACTGGGTGCGAGACCTGTCCCCCTTCGCGCATGTGCCCCGGGCCCTGGGCCAGCCGCTGGACCTCGGACCGCTGCTCTGGCTCGGGGCCGTCACGGCCGCGCTGCTCCTTGCGGGGATGACGGCCTTTCAGCGACGCGACGTGCAGGGCGGCTGAGGTCCTGATGGTGTCGCTGACGGGCGAGGCGAACCTACGGCGAGGCGACACTGTCACGCATCGCATGCGCGACATATCTTTCTGTTATGGAATCGGGGACCAACGCAGCAACGTCGGCCCGCGTCAGGAGGGCCACCGTCGGTGAGTGCGATCCGCCGGAAGGATCCTGATGCCGTATCTGTGGGCCTCGATCGTGGCGGGCTGGGCCGTGCTGGCCTGCGCCGGTGATCGACTGGCTCCCGTCTGGGGGTGGCTGGCACAGCGGCCCGGCCGACGGAGCTCGTACCCGCTGTTCTGACCATCGCGGCGAGCGTGCGGCGCAGCCCCATCAACGGCCGGCCCGGCCCGGCCGGGAGCAGCAGCATGCGGGCGAACAGGAGCGCGTTGCGCCGGTGTCGCCGCACCTCGGGACGCATCCGGGCTTCGTGCCGGGCGAGCGCTTGCTCGTGGCCCGGCTCGGTGGTCGGCGCCTCGGCAGCGCGTCCATGAAGCTCGATTCCGCGGCGGGCACGTCGGCCAGCAGAGACGGCGTGAGCCAGCCCGCCCCGTCGAAGCGCTCCCGCAGCGGGCCTGTCCGCTGGTCACGCGGGACGCTCCCGCCGTGCGGCGAGCGGAACAGTAGCAGGGCGACCAGCGTGCCAGGCTCGCCGCCGGGATAGACGACGACGTGGCGACCGGGCTCGGTGTAGCGGGCGCGCACGCGGCCCCAACCGTGGCGGTCGGCACCGGGCACGAGGCCAGGCAGGTGCCGAACGGGCGGACGAATCGCGCCTCCGCGCCGAACACGGGCTCCCACGTCCGCGAGCGGATGCTGCCGGCCCCACAAGCAGATCGAACCGCTCGGCGGTGCCACCGGCGTAGCCGATCACGACCACGTCGCCGTTGTCGCGGACCTCGGCGCCGCTGCCCACGAAGCGGATCTCCACCCCTCCAGCAGACGGGCGATGACCGGCCAGAGGCGCCGACGAACTCGATCGAGTCGACAGGCTCCATTCGGTGTTTCCCCGGCTGCACGCCACGGCCACGCCGAATGTGGCCATCGTCGGCCGGACGCTCGTCGAGCCCCGCGGGGCTCCGCCGTTCACCTCTCTTCCGCGAACTCCTCCGCCAGCACGGCGGCGAGGGAGACCAGGTCGGCCTCGGCTTCGGCCAACGCGAGGCCACGCGACCAGTCAGGATGCCGCATGTTTCGAAAGCCTTGCCCTGATCCGGTTCTTACCAATGGATACTGTCAGTAATATCTAAGTAACGTTAAGTTATATTTCGAGAAGGGCAAGACCATACAGGAGCACTTCCAGTGGAAAGGAAAATCATGTCTCCCAGCCTCCGCACGATCAGCATCGCCCTCGCCATCGTCGTCACCAGCATCGTCGGCTCTACCTTTCTCGCCGCCGGATCTGCCCACGCCGACGTATGGGGAGACTGCCGCCCGACCAAGTCCGGCTACACCTGCCACAAGCTTCTGGAAGCCAGCATCCTTACCTGCATGGACGGCGGCGGCGACGTACCAGCCGATTTCGTCGCCGACCCCACTCAGCTCGCAAGCTGTGCCGGCGGCCGGTGGGACGGCGTCAAGCTGGACCCGGACGAGGCCCGTCGCTTCGCAGAGAACGCGAAATCACTGCGGCAGCTCCTCGGCAATCTTGACGTCGACGTGTAGGAACGAGCAGGGCGAAGTCGAGGACGAGCGGCCGACCGGCGTGTGCCGGCGGCTCTTGACGCGTCAGGTACCTGAGCAGCTCGAACGCGACATATGAGCCGAGCAGTCCGAGCGCCGGGCCGAAACCGCGCTTGTCTTGTGGCCGGCTCAGATAGACGCATGGAAGAGCTGGCATGAAGGGCCGCCGCGTCGGGCCGCATGCTCCGAAACCGACTTTCCGAGTGCCCGTGCCTCGGCGCGGCGGTCGAATCACCATGATGATCGATAGGCCGATGTCGCGAGCGATCGCGGCGGCCTCGGCACCGATGAACCCGTCATCGGTGACCACCATGCGCGATTCCGGTCGCCTCTGCCGTCGCAGTGCCGCCCACCTTCGGCCCACGCGGACTCCCACCGGCGTGCTGGCCTGCGTCGGCGCATGGGCATCACGCGATGAGAAACAGATGACGGCTTCCCGGCGAGAGGCGCGTGTGAGCTGGGGATAGTAATGGTGTGTCTCACACCAGCGTCGATCGTTTAGGGTCGTCCGCGCACAGTCCAGATGATCAGGATCTGCTGCTCGACCGGCTGGGGCGCAGGGTGATCCGGTTGTTCACCGGGCCATGGCGGCTGTCAGCTTCTCTGTCGCTGATCGCGTTGGCCACGGCGTTGCTGGGTTTCGGTGAATACCAGAATGCGATCACCACCTTCCCCACTGTGACTGAACCGGGACACGTGATTCTCGACCTGGGTACCGTCCCCAAAAGAGTCATCTTCGCGGTCTCTATCAAGGAAGAGGATCCGTCCTTTTTCAGACTGGAGATCACAGCGGATGTCCCCGAGGGGTCGCGGAATTACCGCCCATGCACCCCGACAACTCTCCGCCTGGTCGACCTGCCGATGCGGGAAATGTATGCCTTCAACTGGAAGGCGGAGACAACCGTGAACGAATACGAGGTCGACGTCTTCACCACCTTGACCACGCTGACGAGGGAGACGTGTGGCCCCACAAGATCGATCGAGATCACCGGATTCTTGCGGAACCCTATATTCGCGAGAAGCGGAGCCGCCCTCAGTGCGCAACTGCCCGGCTTCACCGTCGTCGGACAGCGTGACAACGTGGCAGCGATCTCCGCTGTTTGGAGCATCTCCCTGGAACACGACGAGGCGACGCAGATCAAGCCAGAGCTCGTCTCGACCGGCTATAAGGGTCCCGGTCTCCTGTGGAGGACGTCGGCAAAGGCCGTCAATGTGGCGCCTATCTCGGCCTACGACAACCTCGGCGAGAGCACGGTCTCGTATCAGTACGGCACCTTCACGTCCATGCCAGCCCAGAAGGCGGCCGAGCGTTCCCTCTACTGGGCCGGCCTCCTTACCGGAGCCGCCCTTTCGTTTCTCACCTGGGCTGGAGAAGCAGCCTGGGAGGTCCTGGCCGAACGCCGCAACCAGAAAAGGTCCAGCTCTCCCGAGGCGGTCGAGGTGCCTGGCTCCACGCAGGAGAAGCGCGACAGAGCGGCGAGACAGACAGACAGGGAAAAACGGCGGAAGCGAGCGCGACTACGGAGGATGCTGAAACGTATTCGCTAAGGATGTCAGGCCACGGTCCGATAAACGGGACACGTGTACTTCCACGACCTGGCATGGTCCTGTTGTACCGCTTGTCCCCCCGTCTCTTTCCCAGGTTCTGCAAGGATCCCAGCTCCGCGGCTCGACGCCAGTTCCCGGCCACGTCGGCCGCGCCTCAGCACCGTTCGTGCTCGCCTTGTTGTCTGCGCCTGCCACTCGCAGGGACGCGGGGGCCGAACGGCCGGTGCCTATCCGTTGCACCCAGAGGTCGTACGGCAGCGCGATCACGGCGGCGCAGCGCAGCCCCGGTGGCCCGCGTACGGATTTGGCACGCCGGCTGGATCATTTCGCCACATGCAGAACTCTGGGACTCGCCGACATGCTCCCACAGGTGGATCTTCGTCGCGGCCCCTGGCCTGTGGCGATGTCGCGAAAGCAGCCACGGTGGGCCAGGGCGAGTTTCTCGATGGCCTCGCTGAGGTTGTTGAGCAGGTGCCAGCGGTCGGCGCACTGCACCGCCTGCGGCGCGCCGTTGCGGGCGCCGGCCGCGTACGCGGTCGAGCGGTCCCGGCAGATGAGATGGACCCCGGGATGCTGTTGCAAGCCAGTGCGCGAAGGTGACGCCGAGCCGATCGGGCAGCACCTCCACGCAACGATGCGGCACGGCATCGATGATGGTGGTGGCATAGCGCCGCTGGTCTCGTTTGATCGCGAAGTCGTCGACGCCGATCGCCGCCGGGACCATCGGCGGCGGCTCCGGCAGCGCCATTAGGGCGCTCAGCACGCTGGCGCGGCTGAGCGGCACCCCGATCGTGGCCAGCAGAGCGGCTCCGGCTCGCCCGGCCAGCGCGCACGCGATCGCCAGTGCCGTCGCGCCCGACACACGAGGGCAGCGCGCAGACGACGCTGCACGCCGCGAGTCTCCTCCAGCACAGCATCGACGAGCTCGAACGGCACGAGCGCGGTCAGCTCACCCAAATGTCACGGGAGCGAACACATCAACACAAATTTCGCTCTTCAGGCACCCTTTGACAGCGCCTTGGACATCAATGCCGCCATGGGCGGTCTCCTCGATCACCTGGAACGGGTACGGGAGTCCTTCGAGGAGTTGCATCTGCTACTCGTCGATGGGGACAACCGAATCGTGGCCGCGGGTTGGGGCGTTCCAGTGCGGTGGAATGGGAACGTCGAAGACCTGCCCCCGACGCTGAAGGCGCGCTATCCGTTGACGCCGATGAGCCGGTTCATGACCCGGACACGACCGGACGGCGCTCCCTTAGACCCGTGGTTGCGGACCCACCACCGGATGGGTGCCTGGATGTCGTGCCCGGCGGAGCGCTCCATGGTCATGACGGGTTCCGCCGCGGATTGGGAGAAGTGGGCCGATATGTCGTTTCCCGAGTCCGGCTCCTACGTCGTGCCTGGCGCCCTCGTTCCGGTGATGATTGATCGACAGCATGACCGCGGAGAGTTGGTGGAATCGAACGTTTGGGTGCAGCGCCGCTGAATTCTTTCGAGTAGTGGTCCCGACTCTCTTCTAGGAAGCCGCACTGCCCCTGCTCGCCCAGGCCCGTACTGCCCTGGCTGCAGCCGTCGCCGCCGACCGAGCGGCCGGCGCCACCTGGAACGAGATCGCCGCCGTACTGGATGTCAGCCCTGACACAGCCGCACGCCGCTGTCGCACCTGACCACGGCGCTCAACCTCACCTCTGTTGGCGTCACGAATCATAAGGCCGGTCATCTCCATGGCGAGAACGACGGCGGTATCTATACGCCAGGGACTCGATCGTGAACGCAAGAAGAACGAGCATGACACCCGGGACGAGCCAGTGCTCAACCCACTGAGCGACGACACCCCATCCCCATGCCTTGACGGCCAGGCTTTGCGGGTTGCCCGCGACGATGCCGACGATGTGCGTGAACACGATCCAGGCGGCGGCGACTGCCGTCAGCCAGCCGATCCAGGCGGGGGATCGATCCGCCCCGATAGCGTTGCCCCTGCGTACGTGTGCGCGCGTCGCGCTAAGTAAATTTCGATCTGCCATGAGATCAATATGGCACCTCACCTTTCCGACAAAAAGGGCGGTCGGTGGCGGGTTCGCAGATAAGCTCCAAGCTTGTTCTTTAACCTCCGGATTGTTGTAGGGCTGCGAGGGTGCGGCCGCGTTTGACGGTCTTGCCGACGTCGTAGCGTGGCGCGGGCCGTCGGTTGGGGATGCCGGGCGGGCGTCCCGGGCCACGTCTGGAGGGTTTGGGCGCGCTGGCGGGTTGAGCGAGGTCGGTGGGCTCAGGCGCACATTCCGTGAGCCGTCGGTCAGGTAGATCACGGTTCGAGTGTTCTGGCCGGTAGCTGGCTTCTTGATCAGCAGCATCGCCGTGTGTCGATCAAGGAGCTGCTGACTGTCTTCTTGTCTCATCTGGCTCATGTGTGCGTTGGCCAGGTGTTTCATACTGGTGCGTCGGTGCGGATCAAGGCCAGGACCATGGCGATCGGGGCGGACTGTCCCAGCTGTGGGACACCGTCACGGCGCGAGCACAGCCACTATGAGCGATGCCTGATGCGGCAGGCGCACCTTCGCCGAGCAAGTGCCGGGCCTGACCGTTGGCTATGGCCGTCGCAGCGTCGTGGCCGGCCAGGCGCTGCGGGGAATTGCGTTGGCGCTGGGCGGCCGTGCCGGTGCGCGCCTGGCCGCACGTCTGGCCGTGGCGGTCAGCCGGATGACGCTGATCCGGCTGATCCGCGCTGCTTCTGGTGATCGGCGTGACCAACCTGTTCAACCGGCTCAATGCCGCCATCGAGGAGCCCGCCGGCACCAGCTGGGGCTGGTCCGGCCTGGGCGAGCTGAACATGACGGCGATGTACGGCAGGCACGAGGCGCTGCGCCGCGAAGTGACCGCGTTGGCGCGCCTGACCGTCCAGGCCAGCCGCGATGCCCGCCACGTGCTGCGCTGGCGGCGGTTCAAGCACTTCGCTCCGATGCCACTTCGCGGCCGAGGACGAGGCGCTGTGGCCGCCGCTGCGCCGGGCTCTGGCCCGCCGGCCGGGGATCCTGACGCTGCTGAAGGGGTTGAAGGCCGAGCACGGCCGTCCTCGACGAGCTCATCGACGCCATCGACGAGGCACCGGCCCGCCGATGCCGGGCCTGGTCGGCTCGGCGGCCTCACTGATGCGCTGATCACGAGCCTGACGGGGCACCTCAGGCATGAGGAGAGAGCGCTTCTCCCGCTGGTCCACCAGGCACTCACCCCATCCCCATGGGCGTACTTCACCCACCTCGACACCCACAGGAGCACTCCGCCATGAGCACCATCGCGCTGACACCGGCACCAGGGGCATCGGCCTGGCAGCCGCCCAGCTGCTGGCCAGGTGAGGCGTGACGGCGATCGTCGGCGCGCGTGACGAGGCCGCCGGGACGGCTCGTCCTACCGTACGTGCACCTCGACATCACCGACCCGGCCAGCGTCCGGGAGGTGGCCGAGCGGATCGGGCAGGACGACGGAAAACTCGACATCCTGGTCGACAACGCCGGCTCACCGCTGGAGGAGATCCGCGGCAGCCCGTCCGACAGCCGCGCCCCACCAGGGGTCAGGGCGGACCGCCTGGTTCGGACGGTTCTTGATAGGTTGTCAGAGGTGTGCCGGGAAGTCTGGTCGGCGAGTTCCTGTCGTCGTTCCCGAGCGAGGCTTCCCGATGCGTGCGCGCGACCTGATCACCGACCTGCCGGCCGTCACCCCGGACACGTCCATCGCGGCGGCGGCCCGCCTGCTGGCCCAGCAACGGCTGCCCGGTCTGATCGTGGTCGACGAGCGCGGAAGACCCGTGAGCGTGCTGCCCGGCACGCAGGTGCTGCGCCTGGCGGTGCCGGACTACTGCCAGGAGGATCCGGCGCTGGCGCGGGTGGTGGACGAGGAGCACGCCGACAGGTTCCTGCGCTCGGTTGCCGACCGGACGGTCCGTGACGCGCTGCCGCCACGGCCGCGCGAGCTTCCCCTCACCGATCCCGATGCCACGCTGCTGGAGATGGCGGCGTTGATGGCCCGCACGCGCAGCCCGCTGGTGGCGGTGGTGGACGACGGAGTGCTCATCGGCGCCGTGACGCTGCAGGCGCTGCTGGAGCGGGCGGTGCCGGCGTGACGGTGCTCGCCTGGGTGACGGTGGCGGTCTTCCTGCTCGCGTACGCGCTGATCGCCAGCGAGAAGGTGCACCGGGTCGCGGCGGCGCTCGGCGGGGCCGGGATCATGCTGCTGATCCACGCCACCGACGCCGGCGCCGCGTTCTTCTCCGAACAGACCGGCATCGACTGGAACGTCATCTTCCTGCTGCTCGGCATGATGGTCATCGTCGGCGTGCTGAAACAGACCGGCGTGTTCGAGTACCTGGCCATCTGGGCGGCCAAACGGGCGCGCGGCCGGCCGTACCGGCTGATGGTGCTGCTGGTCGTGATCACCGCGCTGGCGTCGGCGCTGCTGGACAACGTGACCACCGTGCTGCTGATCGCGCCGGTGACGTTCCTGGTGTGCGAACGGCTGGCGCTGCCGGCGGCGCCGTACCTGATCGCCGAGGCGATGGCCTCCAACATCGGCGGCGCTTCCACCCTGGTCGGCGACCCGCCGAACATCATCATCGCCAGCCGGGGCGGGCTGAGCTTCAACGACTTCCTCGTGCACATGGCGCCGATGGTGCTCGTGCTGATGATCGTGTTCATCGGCCTGTGCCGGCTGCTGTTTCGCAGGTTCTTCGTCTACGACCCGGAGCGGGCGGCGGAGGTCATGGCGCTGAACGAGCGCGAGGCCATCGCCGACCGGCGGCTGCTGTGGCAGTCGCTGGCCGTGCTGGCGCTGGTCATGGCCGCGTTCGTGCTGCACCCGGTGCTGCACTACGAGCCGTCGGTGGTGGCCGTGCTGGGCGCCGGGGTGCTGGTGGCCGCGACCCGGGTCACCGCCGAGGAGGCCATCCACGAGGTCGAGTGGCCGACGCTGGTGTTCTTCGCCGGGCTGTTCGTCATGGTCGGGTCACTGGTGGAGACCGGAGTGATCCCGCAGCTGTCGAAGGCGGCGGCCGAGGCCACCCAGGGACAGCTCGGTTTGGCCACGATGCTGCTGCTGGGGGCGTCGGGCGGGCTGTCGGCGATCGTGGACAACATCCCGTACGTGGCCACCATGAGCCCCATCGTGGCCGACCTCGTCCAGGCCAACGGCGGCAACGGGCCGGCGCAGGTGCTGTGGTGGGCGCTGGCCTTCGGCGCCGACCTCGGCGGCAACGCCACCGCCGTCGGCGCGGCGGCCAACGTGGTCGTGCTCGGCATCGCCGCCCGCAACGGCACCCCGATCAGCTTCTGGCAGTTCACCAAGTACGGCCTGGTCGTGACCGTGGTCACGATCGCCTTGTGCGTGCCGTACCTGTGGCTGCGCTACCTGTGACCCCGGCGCCGATACGGCTGTGCGGCTCGCCACTGAAGGAGCGTGAGATCGTTGACCGGCATCGAGCAGCACGGCGAGATCTTGCGCCGCATCGGCGTCCGGCATGTCGTCTTCCCTGGATGGGCGGCATCGTCACTCGCCGCACCTTGCGCCGTCCCGCCCTTAACCCGTACACGTGAAACCGGTAAAGTCACCAGCGGTGTGCCGGGAAGTCTGGTCGGCGAGGTACTGTCGCCGACCCGGAAGCCCTCTCGATGCTCCACTCCCAGCCCCCGGATCCTGACCCCGACGACTTCTCTGTCAGGATCCGCATTCGCGGCGATGTCCTGCTGATCGAGTTGAGAGGCCCTCTTACCGGCCCATCCGTCGACATGCTCCAGATGTACGTGCTCAGTACGCTGGCCACGCACATCCCGCCCAAGGCGATCATGGACATCGGCGGCGTGACCCTGGTGGACGAGGCCGGTCTCGGCGTTCTGCGGGCGGCCAGCGGACAGGCGCGCGACGCAGGCGGGCGGATGGTCATCGCGAACGGCCGCCGCGTGCTCGGCATGGCAGCCGATGGATTCGATCACGCACCGACGATCAGTGACGCCATCTCCCGCCTGGACGCCTGAGACGGAGCCGCAAGCCCCTGGCACACTGGAGGCGCGGGCGCGCGGCATGCTCAGCGCGTCTGCCCGGGGTAGGGCTGTGCTTCGTCTCAGCCGACGATGACCCGTTCCTCGGGCAGCTGGTAGCGGCGGGTGCGGTCCTTCAGCGCCAGGGCCGAGCCCAGGGTGAGCGGGCCGATCCTGCCGATGAACATGAGCAGCACCAGCAGCACCTGCCCGGCCGGCGTGGTGTCGGCGGTGATGCCGGTCGACAGGCCGACCGTGCCGAATGCCGAGACGACCTCGAACAGCGCCTGGTCCAGGCGGTGCGGGGTCAGGGCCATCAGCAGGTAGGTGGACAGCGCGACCAGGGCCACGCTGATCAAGGTGATCGAAACGGCCTGGCGCTGTGCCGTCTCCGGCAGGCGGCGATGGCCGATGTTGACCTCGTGCTCACCGCGCATCTCCGACCAGATGACGAAGACCAGCATGCCCAGCGTGGTGACCTTGATGCCGCCCGCCGTGCCGGCGCTGCCGCCGCCGATGAACATCAGCAGGTCGGTGGCCAGCCAGCTGGTGGGGTACATGCCGGCGATGTCGATGCTGTTGAAGCCCGCCGTGCGCGGCATGACGGCGGTGAAGAACGCGGCCAGCAGCTTGCCCGGGTCGTCGAGCGGGCCGAGCGTCCTCGGGTTGTGCCATTCGGTGATCAGGAAGGCCAGGGTGCCGACGACAAGCAGGACCGCGGTGACCGTGACGGTGATCCTGGTCAGCACCGACCAGCGGCGGGGCCGCCGCCAGGTGCGCAGCAGCTCGAACACCACCGGGAAGCCGAGCCCGCCGGCGATCACCGCGGCGGCGACGGTCAGGCAGATCCACGGATCGGTGACGAAGCGCATCAGGCTGTCGGACCAGAGGGCGAAGCCCGCGTTGTTGAAGGCGGAGATCGCGTGGAAGGTGCCCAGGTAGAGCGCGCGGCCGAACGGCTCGTCATAGCCGAACAGGAACCGGCCGGTCAGGGCCAGCGCCGCGATGGCCTCACTGGCCAGGCTGAAGACGACCACGCGCCGGACCACGTGCCGCACGTCGGTCATGCTCGAGGCCCTGGTCTCGGCCTGGGCGAACAGCTTGGCACGCAGGCCCAGCCGGCCCGCCACCAGGAGCGTGAACAGCGTGGCCAGGGTCATGATGCCCAGCCCGCCGATCTGGATCAGCCCAGCGATCACCAGCTCGCCGAACAGCGACCAGTGCGACTCGGTGTCCACCACCGCCAGCCCGGTCACGCACACCGCGGACGTCGCGGTGAACAAGGCCGTGAGCCAGCCCGCCGACTGCCCCGACTGGGTGGAGATCGGCAGCGCGAGCAGGGCCGCGCCGAGCAGGACAGCCGCTCCGAATCCGGTGACGATCACCTGAGCCGGGTGCTGGAAGGGAGCGAGAACCGCCCGGGACCGTCTCATGTCAACACCGTCAAGAGCATGTGCCCCGCAACCTCCGGTCGGCATGGCGGACGAACCTGCCGACCAGACTTCCCGGCGCACCGCGCCCTACGGTAACAGGAACGAGATGGGCTGGGCCCTGGACCCTCCGGCGATCCGCGCGCTAAATTATTTACGATACAGTTCCGTAAATAATCTGAAGGATGCCATGGAAGCCGACGTTCTCATCGCCGGAGCCGGGCCGGTGGGCCTCGCCCTGGCATGCGCTCTCCTGCAGCACGGCGTCTCGGTACGGGTGATCGACAAGGCGCCCGGCCCGGCCACCACGTCCCGGGCGAACTTCGTGCACGCGCGCGGCTCCGAGGTCCTCGACCGGCTGGACGCGCTCACCGGCCTGCCCGAGGAGTCGGTCCGGGCGATGACCATCACCACCTACGCCGGCGACCGCCCGATGATGCGCATCCGCTTCGGCGACCCCGGCCTGCACACCGCCGCTCCCCCGATGGTCATCTCCCAGGCCCGCGTCGAGGCGCGGCTGCGCGAGCGGCTGGCCGAGCTGGGCGGCCGGCCGGAATGGGGCCGCGCCCTGGTGGCCGCCGACCAGGACGCCGACGGCGTCACCGCCGTGCTGAGCGACGGCCGTACCGTGCGCTCGCACTGGCTCGTCGGCTGCGACGGGACCGGCAGCACCGTCCGCAAGCTGGCCGGCATCGGCTTTCCCGGCGTCAAGGTCAGCGAACGTTTCCTGCTGGTCGACGCCGCCCTCGACACCACCCTCGACCGCTCCGGCACCAGCGGCTGGGTGCACCCCGACGGCATGCTGGGCGCCATGCCGATGCCCGGCGGGCAGTGGCGGCTGCTCGCCTACGACCCCGCCTTCACCGACGACAAGCCGGGCGAGGAGCAGATCGTCGAGCGGATGCGCCGCATCCTGCCCGAACGCTCCGGCGGCCTCGGCGGCCGGCTGCTGGAGACGTCCTGGGCGTCGCTGTTCAGCGTGCACCGCCGCCTGGCCGACACCTATCGGCAGGGCCGGATCCTGGTGGCCGGCGACGCCGCGCACGCGCACGCCCCGTTCGGCGGGCAGGGCATGCTCACCGGCCTCGGCGACGCCGAGAACCTCGCCTGGAAACTCGCCCTCCTCGCGCACGGCCGGGCGGGCGAGCAACTGCTGGACACCTACGAGGCCGAGCGGCGCCCGCTGGCCACCCAGGTCCTGCGCGGCAGCACCGCCGCCACCAAAGTCAACATCGCCGCCGGGCCCGCCGGCCGGTTCCTGCGCGACCGCGTCATGGTGCCGGTGTTCAACCTGCCCGTGCTGCAGCGCTGGGCCACGTACACGACCTCCCAGTTGTGGGTCAGCTACCGGCGCGGCCCGCTCGGCGGACGCGGCCGCCGCCCGCGCCCCGGCGACCGCATCCCCGACCTGGCCTGCGAGCGCCCCGACGGCACCCGCACCCGCCTGCACGCCGAACTGCGCGGCCGATGGGCGGTCCTCGGCGACCGCGACCTGTTCGAGACCGCCCGCCGCCGGCTCGGCGAGCACGTTGTGCACCTGCGCCCGGCCGATGCGCTGCCCGCTATGCTCGTACGCCCGGACGCCCACCTGGCCTGCACGGGCGACCCCACCCGCTGGCTGGACGGAGCCCTCGCTTGACCGACCGCCGAGGACGCGGACGCCCCCGCGACCCCGAGACCGACGCCGCCATCCTGCGCGCCGCGCTGGAGCTGTTCATCGAAGGCGGCGTCGAGGGCACCAGCATGGAGCAGATCGCCAAACGGGCCGGCGTCGGCAAGCTCACCGTCTACCGCCGCTGGAGCACCAAGGAGGACCTGATCGCCCAGGCGGTCGAGCAGACGGTCAGCGCGGACCTGGTCCCCTCCCCCGCCGACATCGCCGAACTCGACCCCCAGCAGATCATCGAAGGTGTCATCGAGGCGGCGGCGCAGATGACCGCGAGCCCGGCGTTCCGCGCGCTGGTCGCCCGGATGATGGGCGCGGCCGTCAGCCATCCGCAGCTCATGGAGGTCTACTGGCGGCACCATGTCCTGCCGCGCCGCGAGCTGGCCGCCGCGCTGCTGCGACGCGCCCAGCAGGAGGGCACCGTGGCCGCCGACGCCGACCTCGACGTGCTGATCGACATGATGGCCGGCGCGGTGACCTGGCGCGTCCTGCAGCCGAACCCGCCGGACGCCGCCGGCATGCTCGACTACCTCAAGAGCGTCTACCGGCAGGTCGGGCTGTATCGGCCGCCACGGTGACGGCGCCCGGTCCGTCCTCCGGGCCGGCCTGCCGTGCACGAGCGCACGCATGCGCGGGCCGGCAGGTGTCCGCTGATGGACGGCAGGTGGACGACGCCGAGAAGTGACAGCAGCGCGGCTGCCGCGACGATGGTCAAGGCGGTCCGGGCCACGGGGTTACCGAGGTTGAGTGTCCATCGGCTCCCGACGCGCTGGTGTACGAGGATCGCCGGGTCGTGGCGGTTGGCGTAGATGGTGCCGGCCAGATGCCAATGCCGGTCGTCGTCGCGCTCCACGTAGCCGGAGTCGAATTTCCCCGGCCAGGAGGAGGGTGGCGATGCCGCTCAGATAGACGCGGTAGCACCGGGCGGAGACCGCTGGCGAGCAGGCCGCCCGATCTTCCCGCTGGGCGAGGGTGGTGGCGAGCTGGTCGACGAGGTCTCCGGCGCGGTTCTCGAGCAGGTCGGACAAGGTCTGGGCGTGGTCGTCGTAGATCCGGGCCATCGCATCGCCGGCGGCGCCCCCGAAATCGGCGATGCCGGCGGCCAGGTCGCGGCGGGAGCGCAGCGTGCCGACGAATTCCTCAATCCACCGCCGGAGCCGGATCGTCTCGTGGTTGTAGCCGGTCTCCCGCGCGATGTCGGCCGGAGGCGTCGGCGGGGTGGGCCGCATCGGACACGCCGCGGGCCCACCACTCGCCCTCAGACGGTTGATGCTCCTTGAGGGCTTGAACGGCGGGCCTGAGCGGTGGAGCGGGCGAGGCCCATCACGCCGAGGTCGCCGGGTAGGGGCGCCCAGAGTTGTCCATGCATCGGCGTCCTGTACCGGGCGTCAGGCCACGTGCGCTCGCAGTCCGGTCAGGCCCGGTGCCGCGTCCGGTCGCAGCACGAGGTTCTGGTCGTAGTCTCCGCCGTTCTGCGTTCGGTACGCGATCGGCTCGGTCGTCGGGATCGCGAGCAGACGCTCGCGCAGTTCCTTGGCCGCTGCCTCGCCTTCCTCGGGCGTGAACCTGTCGGCACCCGAAATCAGCACCGGGGGCAGCACCTGTGCGCCCGCGTAGAACAGGGTGCCGTGCTGCAACGGGAACAGCAGTTCGTCGACGGCTCCGTGGATGCCCCGCTCGCTGTAGAGCCACGCCGGCCCACCCATGGTCACAACCGCCATCGCACGCTTACCCGCGAGGAACCCGTCTCCGTAACCTATCCACTCGCCGTCCGGGCCGCGCAACCCGTACGCGAAGCCCTGGTGCCAGACCCGGTCGAACCAGCCCTTGAGGATGGCGGGCATTCCGAACCACCACATCGGGAACTGGACGACGATGGTGTCCGCCCGGCGGATCTTTTCCTGCTCGGCTCGGATGTCGGCGCTCAGCGCGCCGCTCTCATATGCCTGCTTCGCGGCAGCAGCGACCTGGAACCGCTCCGCCGGATGGTGGGCGTATCCGGCGGCGTCAACGACGGGGTTCCAGCCCATCGCGTACAGGTCCGACACCTCAACGTGGTGATCTCCGACGCGGAGCGCGCGCTGCCCCTCTGCGGCGAGGTAGCCGTTGAGCGAGCGAGGTTCGGGGTGGGCAAGGATCCAAAGGACATTCATGACGTCGATCATGGCCATGCGGCCAGCACCACGACGACTGGCCTGATGGACAACATGTGCGAAGATCGGGCCATGGCTGCTTTTGCCGGTGACGCGCGTCACCGGGTGGCGATCCTGGCCCGTGACAAGGTTCTGTCATTCGAGCTCAGCATCGTTCACCGGATCTTCGGCCAGGCGCGCTCGGCCGCCGGCGCCGCGCTCTATGAGGTCGTGACCTGCGCACCCGAGCCCGGGGACATACACACGGACGCCGACTTCACCGTCACCGTCGCGCACGGCCCCGAGGCGCTGGCCGAGGCCGACACCGTCATCGTTCCAGCCTCCGTAGACGACTTCGAGCCCCGAAGCAGGCCGCTCGAACCCTCGCTCACCGCCGCGCTGGCGCGGATTCGACCCGGTGCCCGGATCGCCTCGATCTGCACGGGATCGTTCGTGCTGGCCGCGGCCGGCCTGCTCACCGGGCGGCGAGCCACCACGCACTGGCGCTCATCAGCCCGCTTCCAGGAGCGATTCCCGGACGTCCTCTTCGATCTGGATGTCCTCTACACCGACGACGACGGTGTCCTCACTTCTGCCGGAGGGGCGTCGGGCATCGACCTGTGCCTGCACATGATTCGCACCGACTACGGCGCAGCAGTCGCCAACGACGTGGCACGCGGCTCCGTCGTCCCGCCACACCGCGAGGGCGGGCAGGCGCAATACGTGCGGCGGCCGATGCCAGACCCGAGAATCTCCTCGACCAGCAAGGCACGCCGATGGGCACTGGCGAACCTGCACCGGCCCATCACGCTCCGGGAACTGGCGGCCCAGGAATCGACGAGCACGCGAACATTCACCCGACGCTTCCGTGAGGAAATCGGCACCTCGCCGGGACGGTGGCTCACCCAGCAGCGTATCGAGCGCGCCTGCTCCCTCCTGGAACGCACCGACCTGTCCATCGACGAGGTCGCCGTCACCGCAGGCTTCGGCACCGCCGGCTCCATGCGCTTGCATCTCCAAGCCGAACTAGGGGTCTCACCCAGCGCCTACCGCGCCACATTCCGCGGCCCCTGACCTGACACATTCCAAGGTCATGAGGGCGTTCAGTCCTGTCTGGTCCCGGGGTCGGACGCCGCGCCGGGTGGGGTGTTCTCACCGGCGAGGCGGCGGGTCATGAGGTCGATCATGACGGTGTGGACCATGGCTTCGGAGTGGTCAGGGCGGGCTTCGTACCTGACCGGCCCGGCACTGCTTCTCCGCCATATCCGCGGGATCGCCGAGTAGAAGCCCGACGCGTCAGCCGGTCCTGCCGGCCGCGGCGGTGTACGCCACGTGGCGTCGCAGCAGGTACGTGCCGACGGCGACGATCCAGCCGAAGCCGGTCAGCAGGGAGAGGTGTTCGAGCAGGCCCGCCGGGGCCGGCTGCCAGATCCCGAGCGCGTCCAGGCGGTAGGCGATGCCGGCGGCGAAGGCGAGGACGATGACCAGGGCACCGGCCAGCCGGGAGCGGGCCCTCCATCGGCGGTTCGTCTCGCCGAGCCGTCCGGCCAGGGCGAACGCGGCACCGCTGAGCCCGGCGAAGAGCAGGAAGCCGGCCACCTGGTGGATGCGGCCGTTCGCGGTGACGATGTTCGCCTGCCCGGGCGGATAGCCCAGCGCCGGGTCGGTGGGCACCAGCCCGGCCACCACCAGGCCCGCCGCGGCGGTGGCGAGCAGGATCGGGCCCCACGTGGCGCCGCGCCCCGGCCGCAGGGCGCGCCGTACCCCGAGGGCGAAGGCGGCCAGCAGCAGCCCGCCGAGCACGAAGTTGATCGTCTGC
Source organism: [Actinomadura] parvosata subsp. kistnae (assembly GCF_900323885.1). Lineage (GTDB taxonomy): Bacteria > Actinomycetota > Actinomycetes > Streptosporangiales > Streptosporangiaceae > Nonomuraea > Nonomuraea composti. The sequence continues at coordinate 339,873 of NZ_OOHJ01000030.1, forward strand.
AGCCAGGCGCGCTCGCCGGTGCCGAGCTGGCTGGCGCCGTGGTGCCACAGGCTGTAGCCGGGCCGGGTGGCGCCGTCGGCCCACAGCAGCACCGGCACCAGCACTCCGGCGGCGATGCCGCTGCGGAGCAGCGCCCGAAGAGTACGAGAGGGCATGGGAAGTTCTCCTCTTCTCCGCGGCGACCAGCGACGCGGGCCGACCAGACTTCCCGGCTCACCTCTGACTTGATACAGTGATTTTAGCTTGTACTGAAACTACTGCAACAGGGGTGGGTGTGAGCGAGCAGGATCCATTGCTGGAATGGGTCGAACGAGTCGCCATGTACCTGGCGCGTGACGGGGTGCCGCCGATCGCCGGGCGGGTGCTGGGCTGGCTGATGGTGTGCGATCCGCCGGAGCAGTCGGCCGGACAGATCAGCGAGGCGATCGGCGCCAGCCGCGCCTCCCTGACCTCCAACCTGCGGCTGCTGACCGGCATGGGGTTTCTGACCTGGCGCACCCGGCCGGGCGAGCGCACCGTCTACTACCGCATGGCCGAGGACGCCTGGGCGGTCGTGGTGCGCAAGCAGATCGCCGGCCTGACCTCGTTCCTCGACATCACCCGCGACGGCCTGGACCTGGTCGGCCCGGACGACGACCGGGCCGAACGCATCCGCCAGGCGCACACCACCTTCGAATGGATGGCCAAGGTGTTCCAGAACGCACCACTTCCGGGACAGGACGCATGACCGGGCACGCGATCGTGGTCGGCGGCGGCATCGGCGGGCTGGCCACGGCGGTCGCCCTGCGGCGGATCGGCTGGCGGGCCACCGTACTGGAACGCGCCCCGGAGCTGGGTGAGATCGGCGCCGGCATGTCGCAGGCGCCGAACGCGCTGCGGGCTCTGGACGAGCTCGGTGTCGGCGAGCAGGCGCGCGCCACGGGCGTGCCCTCCTACTCCGCCGGCAACCTGCGCCTGCCCGACGGCCGTCACCTGCAGCGGGCCCGCCGGGGCGAGGCGACCCCGCTGCTCGCCTTCCACCGCGCCGACCTGCACGGGCTGCTGCTGGAGGCGGTGCCCGGCGGCTGGGTCCGCACCGGCACGGAGGTCACCGGCCTGCGTCAGGACGACGGCGGCGTGACGGTCGTCTGGGACGGCGGCGAGCTGAGCGCGGACCTGGTGATCGGCGCGGACGGCATCCGCAGCACCGTACGCCGCGCGGTGTGGCCGGACGCACCACCGCCCCGCTTCCTGGGCCGTACCGCCTGGCTCGGCGTCGCGGACACCAGCGGAATCCCCAGCGACTCCGGCGAGCTGTCCGGCAGCATCACGATGGGGCCCGGCGCCTACTTCCTCATCCACCCGATCAGCCGCGGCCGCGCCTACTGGGCCTTCGTCACCACCGCCGACCGGCCGGACCTGCGCTACGAGCAGGAGAAGGCGGAGGTGGCCGCTCGCCTGGCCGGCTGGCACCACCCGATCCCCGACCTGATCGCCGCCACCCCGGACAAGGCCGTGATCCACATCGACATCCGCGACCTGGACCCGCTGCCCACCTACGTCCGCGGCCGGGTGGCGCTGCTCGGCGACGCCGCCCACGCGATGAGCCCCGACCGCGGCCAGGGCGCCGGGCAGTCCCTCGAGGACGCCGTCGTGCTGGCCGCCGCCCTGCACACCGAATCCGGCATCGAGGCCGCGCTGGCCCGCTACGACGCCGAGCGCCGTCCCCGTACCCAGGCCACCGCGCGCGGCGCCCGCGCGGACGGGCGCCGCACCACCTCCACGGCGGCGCACCGGACCCTGGTCACCATGATCCGGCTCATGCCCGCACCGCTGTGGCGCAAGGGCATCGCGGCCGACGGCAACGCCACCTGGCGGTGGCGGCCACCCCGCCTGCCGGAGCCGACCACACACTCCTGAAACGAAGGACCCTTGCGGGTTGACTCAGGTGAGAAGGCAGCGACCCTCGCGGCGACACGGGGATAGTCGAGGCCGAACAAGATCAGGCGGCTGTCGGCCTGGCTGACCACCAGTTCGGCTCTCGGCATCGCCGCGACCAGAGATTCGGCGTGGGCGAAGGACACCGACCGATCGTGACGGGTCGCGATAACCAGTGCGGGCTGGCTGACCTGCGCGGCGCAGTCCGGTACGGGGAGCATGTCGGCGACGAAACCGTGCCCCGAGCGCATGAAGGTGAACAAGGCGACGAGCAGGCCACGCTCAGCCGTGGACAGGTTCCGCAGCACCTGGCGCGCAGGCAGGACCGACAGGTCAAGCAGTAGCAGGCGCAGCCCCAGCGAGGGTGCCGCGCGGAGCAGGAGTCGCAGGACGCCCCAGGTGCCGGCCTCCACCCGGCCGTTGAACACCGCCCGACCGCCCAGCCGGCCAGCCGGCCAGCCGGTCTGCCAGGGCAGGAACCCGACCGAGCTTTGCAGGATGACCCGCTCGACCAGGTGCGAGCGGCCATGCTCAGCGCGGTACGTCCGCCTGCCGAGATCCCCACGACGGCGGCCAGGCGGTCGATGCCCAGGACCCGGCACAACTGAGGGTGGCGTCGGCGAAGCCGACGGCCGTGGTGCCGGTCGGTCAGGGGCGTTCGCCCGTATCCGGGACGCGAGGGGGCCAGCACCGAGCATCCGGCGACGGCGAACGCCTCCTCGCCCAGCGCCGATCCTGCCCGCATGTGGCCGCCGTGGAACACCACGACCGTCCTGGGCCCGTCTGCCTCCAGGCGATACTCCACCGGCCCTGAGGGCAGGCTCACGACGGCGGCGCCGCGCTCGGGATGAGTTGGGGCAGCGGGCACCATGGCGTCTCCTGGCGTCACTGGAAAGGGCGTTCCCGGCGGCGGATCTTGCGGGTGACGGTGCCGTACCAGACGGGGACCTCGCGCTCGTCGTCGAACCAGCGGGCCACCACGATGTCGGTGGAGGAGTGCAGCAGGATCGACAGCACGATGGTCACGGCGACGAGCTGGAAGACCGGCACGGCGGCGGCGATCCCGGAGCCCAGCACTAGCAGCCCGTAGACGACGGAGGCGAAGCCCTTGGGCCCGAACCAGGCCACCGCCGCCTGCTCGCGCACCCCCAGTCCCGAGCGCAGGAACGACAGCCAGATCGCCACCGGCCGGGCCACGATCAGCGCGAGCACCGCGAACAGCCACCCCTGCCAGCCGACCGAGCTGAGCAGCGCCGGGGTGATGAGCGCGCCGAACACCAGCAGCGCGGCCAGCTTGAACACCTCGGCGATCAGCTCGCCGAAGTGCTCGAACGACTCGCGCTGCCGCGGCCCGAACGTGGCCACCGTGATCCCGGCCGAGAACGCGGCCAGGAACAGGTTGCCGTGCGTGGCCTTGCCCACGGCCAGCACGAGCAGGCCGATGGCCAGCGCGTTGAGCGGCTCGTACGGGGTGGAGGCGGCGAACCAGCGGGTCTGCTCCAGCTTGATCGCCAACCACGGGACGGCCACCCCGATGACGATGCCGAGGCCGAGCTCCAGGCCCAGCTCGCCCAGGTGCAGGTCGTCGGATCCGGCCGCGACCGCGAGGAAGAGGATGACGAACGGCAGCGCCAGCCCGTCGTTGACGCCCGATTCGACGTTGAGCAGCTGCCGCAGCCGGGGCGGCACCTTCTCGTTGCCGACCAGCGCGGCGGCGAACACCGGGTCGGTGGGCGCCAGGATCGCGCCGACCAGCAGCGACTCGATCCAGCCCAGCCCGAGCAGGTAGTGCGCCCCGACGGCGGTGATGACCAGCGTCAGCGGCAGGCCCCAGCCGAGCGCCCGGCCGGGCAGCCGCCAGGCGCTGCGCAACTCGGCCCAGCCGACCCGCATGCCGTCGGTGAACAACACCGTGAACAGCGCCAGCTCGGCCAGCGTGGCCACCAGGTCGTCGCCGGGCTTGAGCGAGACGACGCCGAGCACGCCATCGCCCAGCACGAACCCGGCCACCAGGAACAGCGCGGCGGTGGACAGGATGGTGCGGTGGGCCAGGCCGGACAGCAGGACGGCCAGCAGGAGCACGCACGCGAACGCGGTCAGCAGCACGCCCATCAGGGGCACCACGTGGGGGTCGTCATGGAACGGCCTTCCGGTCGGAACTCATCGCACGATCTTGCCGACCAGACTTCCCGGCGCACCGCGCCCACCCTAACAGGAGCGACTGTCAGAGCGACAAGCGCGTTCTTGGCGAGCGCTTTACTTTGTGAGGTGACGTGCGACGACCTCGACGTCGATGTCCACCTTGGCGACGTGACGAGTGCCGCCATCGGCAGGCGGAGGTATGGGCAACGACATTGCTCTTGCGACAGGCCGTTTCGTCCTCGTACCGGACCGGTCGCGCTACGCGACCATTGGTGTGGCCGTGGTGCCGGAGGCCTGGCGCATGACGTCGGTGAGTTTGGTGTCCTCGCCCGCGAGGATGGAGGTCACGTAGCCGGAGACGAAGGGCATTCGGGTGAGGCGGAGCATGACACGCCGGATGCGTAGATCGATCGGCGAAGAGGGCAGGAACCAGCGGGCCATCGACCGGGCGTTGCGTTGTTTGTCCTCGACCACGGGTCGCCACAAACGCTCGAATTCAGCGGTGCCCCGCTGGATTGCCGGTGCGTGCGCCAACCGGTCGGCGAGCAGGAAGGCGCCGGCGATGCCGAGCGACGCGCCCTGCCCGGCGATCAGTGACACCGCGTAGGCGGCGTCTCCCAGCAGGACGACCCGGCCAGCGCTCCACCGCGCGAGCTCGATCTGCGCGACCTGGTCGTAGTAGATGTCCACGGCCGGCGGGCACTGCTCCAGCGCGCGCGGCGTCACCCATCCCAGGCCGGCGTAGGCGCGCTGAATCGCCACCCTGTGATCGTCCGGGAGCGTGGGGTCGGCGCTGCGGTGCACCGCGAACGCGGCGACGCGGCCGTCGCGGAGGGCGTAAAAGCCCATCTGCCGATCGATGGAGTCGGTAAGGCAGAACGTGTGCTTGGTAGCGGCATGCACGTCCGGGTCGTCGAAGGTGAACGCCGCCGTGTGCAGGCCGAGGTAGCGCAGGTGACGGCTCTCCTGCCCGAACACGAGCCGGCGGACGGTCGAGTGGATCCCGTCTGCGCCCACAAGCAGATCGGCATCCAGTACGGTGCCGTCCTGAAGGGTCACCGTCACACCGTCGGAGCGATTGGCCACGTCGGTCAAGGCCGTACCGTAGCGCAGCTCCACCTCGGGTGGGAGGCATTGCCGCAGCACCGCCTCCATGTCAGGGCGCAGAAGGCTCAGGAGCAGTGCGCCTGCCGATAATTCCATCCGTGCTGGTCAAGCGGCATGTGAGTATTCGTGGAGGACGCCTCCAAGCCGGTCTCTTCTACGGATGTTCAGGTCGGTGATTCGCTCAGGGTCCGTGATCGGTCCGGGGCGGGACGCAGCGGCGCTGCTTGGCCCAGGGCTTGATGGGCCCGATGCTGGTTGTAGAACTGCTCGTACTCGAGCAGGGCGTGTCGCAGGTGGCGTTCATTCCAGACGAGGCAGCGGTCGAGAAGCTCGCGGCGGCACGACTGCACCCACCGCTCCATGATCGAGTTCATCCGCGGCATCCGAATACCGGTGAGCACCGTCTTGATGCCGGCCTCGGCGAGAATCTCGTCCATGAGGGCCGGGAACTTCCCATCCCGATCGCGGATCAGAAAGTGCGCCCGGCAGCCCGCATCGTCCAGATCCATCACGAGATTCCTGATCGTCTGGATGACCCAGCTCGCGCTCGGATGGACGGTAGTGCCCAGCACCCGGACGCGCCTGGTGGCGAGCTCGATCACCGCCAGGATGTACTGGCGCTGCCCGTTCAAAGTGATGGTCTCGATGAAATCGGCGGCCAGCAGGGCGTCGGCTTGCGAGCGCAGGAAGTCGGCCCAGGTGGTGGAGGCCCGATCAGGCGCCGGATCGAGACCGGCCTGTTTGAGGGTCTCCCACACGGTGGACGGCGCGACCTTGATGCCGAGCGTGGTGAGTTCACCATGCACCCGCCGATAGCCCCAGCCGGGGTTCTCTCGAACCAGACGCAGGATAAGAGCGCGGATGGAGCGGACCGTGGGCGGGCGCCCGGGCCGCTTTGGCCGGCAGGCACGGGCATGACGCCCTCGCATCAGATCGCGATGCCAGCGCAGCACGGTATCCGGCCGGATGAGCAGCCGCAGCCGACGCAGGACCTCCCGGGGCAGCGAGGTCAGGAGCGCAGCCAGGAAGGCACGGTCCTCGGGCGCGAATCTCACTCGGGTGTCGGCCCCGAGTTGGCGTTCCAGGACGGTGATCTGGTGACGCAGGGCGAGGATCTCCACGTCCTTGTCTCGATCGCCCATGGGCAGCAACCGCAGCGCGGCGAAAGCGTTCATGACGGTCAGATAGGCCAGGCGAAGGAGCACAGCCGATCATCCTGCCGTACGCACTCCCCTCTCCCGAGGGACCGGGGCTCGCGTACTCCACACACAAAGCGCTCGCAGGGCCACGACCTGGGCGGATGTAATTATCGGCAGGCGCACTGCCGTCCCGGACGAGCCGTTCCCGCACGAGAACCGCATGCGGGACGCTTGATCCGCTACCCCGGTCCACGGAGATGAATGGCGCGAATGCGACCAATGCGGTGGCATCATCCTGACTTTTTCGACAGTAGGGGGTGACGTGATGATGAAGGGGTGAGCCCCAGAGGTAAGCGGTGGATGGTCAGGGGCGTATGGTTCGCCGGTTTCGTGGTCACGGTCGTCGGTCTGACGTTCCTGGCGGTCTGGTGGCAGGGCGAGAACAAGACCAACGCCAAGCCGCTCGGCTGGCTGGAGCTCTTCAGCTGGATCAGCGGCACGCTGGGCCTGCCGGTGGCGATCATCGCCATAGTGAGCGAACGGCGGGCCGCGAGAAAGGAGCGGCCGCCCGTCAGGGTTCCGCTCGGACGGCGCCGCAGGGTGAGCGCGGCGCGGGTGATCGGGGAGGGCGTCCCGGCTGGGCGTAACGAGGCGGCTCAGCCCGCATGGCACAACCGCGACAAGGAACGCGGCCGGCTCATGCAGAAGCTCGTCAAGGAGCCCGGTGACGTCGTCGTCGTCCACGGCGATCGGGGTGTCGGCAAGTCCCGGCTGGTGGCGGAGGTGCTGAAGGCGCTGCCGGAGAAGTGGCGGAAGGCGCACGGCGAGGCCGGGCCGGAGATCCGCAGGTACCCGGCGGGCCCCGACGCGCTGCCGCTCCTCGACAGCCTGATCGCCGATCTCGGCAAGCTGCTCGGCGAGCAGGCGGAGGCGCGGGAAGCCCTCGACCTCAGAGCCACCTCGCTGGACCGGCTCAAAGCTGGTCTGGAGGCGCTCGGCACGACCCCCGTCGTAATTGTCATCGAGCAGGTGGAGCACCTGCTGGACCCCGTCGGCGAGTTCCACGACGCCGAGCTGGCCGAGGCGCTCGACATCATCGCCACGGACGCGTCCTCGCATCGGGTCACCGTCCTGCTCGTGACGCGGGTCGTGCCGAGGACGCCGATCCCGCGCACCCGGCCAGCCTCGCATGCGCTGCGGGTCGGCCCGCTTTCGTCCTGGCACTTCGGCAAGTACCTGAACGAGATCGACAAGGACCGGCGCGGCCTGAAACGAGCCGTCGGCAGGCACCGCGGGCGGCTCCGGGGCGACCTGCGCCTCGCGGAGCTGGCCTACCAGGTGCTGGACCTGCCGGAGTGGGACGCCCGCAAGCTGGGCGCGGCCCTGCGCGAGACCGCGAACGTCTCGCAGTTCCTCACCGGGCTGCTTCTGGAGAACGCCGGGCCGCTGGGCCGCGGCGTCCTGGAGGCGCTAGACGCGTTCGGCACGCCGGTGGACGCCGCCGACGTGTGCGAACTGTTGCAGAAGCCGCCGGACAAGGTCGGCGCGGCCCTGAAGGCGCTGGCGGACGCCGGAATCGTGTGGCGGACCGCCGCGGGCCAGTACCACCTGCCCCCCGGAAGCGACGACTGGAGCATCGACACCCGGCCGGAGGCGGAGCGGCCGGACGCCGCAGGACGCTCGAAGTTCTTCCGCGAGGCCGCCGCCCAGCTGAAGACGCATTTCGTCAAGTCCCCGGCCACCATCGCCGACCTGCGTTACGACTTCGCCGAGTTACGGGCGTACATGCGGGCGGGCAGGTTCACCTGGGCCTACGACTCGCTGCAGACCCTGGACGAAACGCTGCGCGACCGCTGGAACGCCGCCGTCCTGCTGCTCGACCAGCGCGAAGCACTGAGGAAGCAGCCGCTCGACGAGGACGACGCGATGGCCAACGAGAACGCCCTCGGTGACCTGTACGCGTCCAGGGGCGACTTCGAGCAGGCGGCGCGGGCGTACGGCAACGCGCTCGCCCGCGCCGAGCAGCAGGGCGATCTGTACCATCGCACCCTGATCCGCGCGAACCTGGCGGGCGCGTACTGGTGGAACGGCAACGCGCAGCACGCCCGCATCTACTACGAGCTGGTCCTGGACGACTGCGAGAAGCTGGCCCGCGAGCACGACGGCCTGGCGATGGTCCGCCTGGGCGCTCTGGAGGGCCTGGCCAATTGCGAGCACTTCTGGGGCCGGTACGACCCGGCACTCGAACTGGCCGGCAAGGCCCTTCGTCGGCCGGGTGACCCCCGATACCCCGGCACGGACGAGGCGTGGGCCTTCGCCGCAGGCAGGAGCGCCGTCCTCACGATGCGGATGGCCCGCTGGAACACCGAGCTGGGCAGGCGGAAGGCGGCCGACGAGCTCGTGGCGCTCGCCGGGCGGAAAGCGGAGGAGTCCGGCCAGGAGTGGACGCGGACCGCCTACCACAACGGCCTGGCCGAGATCTGGCTCCTGCGCGGCGACTACGAGCAGGCCCGGATCGAGGCGGACAAGGCTCTCGAACTGGCCCTCAGGTACGGCGACCCGACCGCCCTGCCGAGGGCCAGGACGGTGCTGTGCGCGGCACATCTCCTCAAGGGCAGGGGCGACCTCGACGAGGCCGCGCGGCAGATCCGCGCCCTGCGCTACCGTCCGGACGGGGCGCTCGTCGTCCAGGCGCTGCGCGGGCTGGTCGCGCTGGCCCTGGGCGAGCCGGACGGTGGCAGGGACGCGTCCCAGATCTTCGAGGACCTGCGCGACGAGACGGCCCGCCGCCTCCGGGACGACCCGCAGGACGTCACGGCGCTGGACTATCAGGGCTTCGCCCTGTGCGGCCTCCTCCTGAACACCGACGCTCCGCTCAAGGACGCCGTCGGCGCGTTCGAGCAGGCCCGCGCCCGCACCACCCTGCCCACGCCGAACCTGGACACGCACTTCAGACGCCTGCTGGAGCGGCTCGACCGGTGCGCCAGCCGCCCAGGCCGGCTGCGGCCGGTCATCGAGATCCTCTCGGCCGCGCAACCTCTCGTGTGAGCGGCTCCGGCCCGGCACGCAGCCAGCCCTCCTCCTGTGCCCGGACGATCGCCTGGATCCGCGTGCGCACGCCCATGTCCCGGTAGAGCTCCTGCAGCAACCGGAACATCGCCCGCTCGGAGTACCCCGCCCGCCTGGCCAGCTGCGCGACCGTCACCCCGTCCGCGAGCTGGCGCAGCCACGACAGCTGCTGCGGCTCCGGCGCGGCGGCGCCCTCGCCGGTGGAGTGCGCGCCGGAGGCGAGCGCGGCGGCCACGTCCGCCGGCAGCACCGCCTGCCCGTCGAGCGTCGCCTCCACGGTGCGCCGGAGCGTTCCCGGCGTGACCCCGCGCGGCAACACCGACCGGGCGCCGGTCCGCACCGCCCGCACGCCGAGGACGGCGGAGTCCTCCCCGACCAGCGCGATGACGGCGTGCGTCCCGTCCGCGTCACGTAACCGGCGGAGCAGGTCCCAGTCCTGCTCGGACTCGAGCGTCAGCAGCACCACCCTGTGTGGGCCGTGGCGCACCCATGCCAGGACGTCGGCAGGGGTGTCCACGGCGTGCCCGGCGGCGGACAGGACGGAGGCGACCCCCTGCCGGTACATGGGCAGGGGATCGACGACCGCGACGTGGACGACCACCAGTGGCAGCGGACCCTTCTCCGACGGCCACCGCGATCGCCGGAGGCCGGGGCATCAGCCTAGAGACCGCGATCACCCGCCGCCCAGGTCTGGCTACGGAAGACGGCGGCTTCCTGCGCGCCGCCGTCATGTTCCCGCCCGCGACTGTTCGTGGACCTGCGGCGGGCGCGTTCCTACCTTCGGGATGACCCGCGATTGGAGGTCTCATGGCCCACCCCGAGCCAGCGCCCTACTTCAACATCGTGACCAACAACCCGAAGGTGGGCCGTGAAATCAACAAGTCGTATCCGGGGAGCGAGGTTCCGAACGACATCGTCAGGGTCGTCCGGAAACTGATCGGTGACCTGTACCGGGAGAATCCCCAGATGAAGCCGGAGGACGTCTACCAAGCGTTCAAGAAGGGCAAGTCGGAGAAGATCACTCTGCTGGGACAGCACACCCTGATGCACCTGATCCGCGCCATCGGCTCGGGCCAGTGATCACCTGCCCAACCGACCAGGGTCGTCGAAGAGGTCGAACTATTCCCTTCCTCCACCGGGTCTTGCGGTGTCTCCCCGCACAGGCCGGTGAAGCGGCGTTCCAGCCCGCCCGGGTGGTGGCCGTGCAATTCCCGCAGGATCACCGGGTAGGGCCCGCCGATGGTGGCGAGCGCGGTGGATGTCGATTCCGCCGCCTGGCCGGCGAGGAGGCCTGCGAGGACGTCCCGCTCCGGCTGGGTGATGTCGGGCTGCAACGCGCATCGGTGAGCCAGGTCGTCCCAGCGGTCGCGGTGCTCGCTCAGCCGGCGCCTGCTCCGCTTCTGGGCCGCGTGCAGGCGCCTGCGCAGCCGTCCGGTCACGATGGGGGCCGCGTTCCACACGAGGCCCTCGATCCGCGTCGCGCACGAGCGGAGCGCCATGGAGGCCACCGGCGGCAGCGCGGCGCCGAGCTGGAGCACGGTCTCCCAGTCACTGTTCGCCGGTGCGGCCTGCTGTGGAAGAGGACGCTCTGGGCCGTGTCCACCGGGAGGTGGTCAGCATGCCAAGCCGGAAGGACGAACTGGCCGAACGCCGCTTCACAAGCTCGTCGACCAGATCAAGGCGATGATGCCTGCCGTCTCAAGCCGGGGTAGCGCGGCTTCTACGGCCAACTCGTTCTCACCCGTGACGCGGTGGCCGAGCTGGGGGATGCGGCCGAAGTCCGACGAGCCGCACGGACGGCCAGCAGCCGACTCGGCTGGAAGGGCCGAACCCACCTCGCCGACGACGAGATGCTGGTCATCATCGATGACCGCGACCCACCCAAGAGATCCGCGAGCTGGCAGCCCGCCGTTCCGCCGAGGCCCGCCTGCGCCGCACCAGCGCGCCCAGCACCTCTCCCACCCGCCCCGCCGACCCTAGAAAGAGTCTCTGAACGACCCAGCCGCAGGGCCGAGTTCTGTCGTGGCGATCAGGAGCCCGGCGCAGGTCCGGGACCCGCATCCATGGCCTGACGCAACCTTGACCCGAGACTTTCAACGCGACCGCATTACCGCAGGTCAAGACGGCTTTCCAGACGCGACGCCGTAGATCGCACCAATAAGACACAGCCTTCCCGAAGGGGGCAAACGGCACATAATGACGACAGTCAAGAACCCATGGTTGCTCGGTGGTTGCTCGCGTGCACGCGTTACAGCACGGCACGCGTCGGCACAGACCGACACGACGACGGGGATAATCCTGGTCACGACGATACAAAACAGCACTCGGTGACACTGAGCGACATCAACCGAGGATTCTCATAATCCGTGGGTTGTGGTTCAAGTCCCACCCGCCCTACCACGCCGACCTGCGGCTTTACCCTGGCTTGTAGTCGCTTCATCCGATCGTGAGTCACGGCGAGCCACATGTGAGTCACGTTGCCTCCCGGGCCTTGCCGATCTTCCGGTTGGTTTCCAGGATCGCCCTCAGCACCAGCCGCGCGCTCGCCCCGCCGCCCGCGCGGCGGGGCGGCTGTCGTGATAGCACCGAGACGTAGTTCTCGGCGGTCAGCACGATGCGCATGCCCCAACGTGTCCTGCACCACCTTCACCCGGTGTCCCTGCAACGGCGGCCAGAACCAGCAATTCACCAGGTCAGACCAGTGACAGCCCGCCCGGCCCGCGTCCGTCGCCGCCGGTGGCGTGCGTATCAGGTGACGGATGCCCAGCGATGGCGGGGCCCGCCGGTCAGTCGACGCCTTCGATGATGCGGAAGTCGCGCTCGAACCCGTCGGGGAGGGCCACCAGCGCCTTCTGGTAAGCCTCGCTCTCGTAGGCCGCGACGGCCTGCTCAAAGCTGTCGAACTCGATCAGAACGACGCGTTCCGTGATTCCGGCCTCGTGGGCGACCACTCGACCACCACGGGACGGGATCCGGGACAGGAGGCGCCCGCCCGCAGCCTGGACAGCCAGACCGGCCAGCTTGTCGTAGGTGGTCAGCATCTCAGGGTCGGAAATGGCGGGGTAGACACTGACCCAGTAGCCCTTAGCCATGGAAACCTCCTGTGTGGGGCCGGACATGTCCGGCTTCGTCTTGACACTCGGATCGATCGATCCCGGCGACGGGCGATGCGATCAGTCGAATCGTCATATGCGCAGGTTAGGGCTTGATGTCCGGGCGAGGGAAAGATCGGTACGGGATAGACTCAGAACGCTTCGTTATCAATCGGCATCCTTCGGCATCTATCGGCATCAATCGGCAGGGAGGGCACGTGGCGCCGGACACGGTCAGCCTGCGCTACTTCCTGGTCCTGGCACAGGAGCTGAACTTCACCCGCGCGGCCGCACGCATCGGCATCGCCCAGCCCGCACTCAGCGCCCGGATCCGCCGATTGGAAGCCGACCTCGGTACGCCCCTGCTGGTCCGCAACACACGTAGTGTCGCGTTGACCCCGGCCGGTGCGGCCTTGGCCGAGTCCGCCCCGCCCGCGCTCGCGGCGCTGGACCGGGCCTGGGACACCGCCCGGAGCGCCGCGGCCGGCGAACGCGGCACGCTGCGCATCGGATACAGCCTCAGCACCGGGGCCGAGACAGCACCGGCCCTGGTGGACCGGCTGATGCGCAGCAGCCCCGGGCTCGAGGTCCGCGCGGCCCCGATGGCGACACCGGAGATCACCCCCGCGGTCGCCGACGGCCGCATCGATGCCGGCATCACCCGCGGCGAACAGCCGGGCCGCGGGGTGCGCCGGTTCCTGCTGCGGCGTATGCGCGTCGGGGTCCAGCTGGCACAGCACCATCCGCTGGCCGACCACCCGGAGATCGAGATCGCCGACGCCGCCGCGTACCCGCTGCGGCTCCCGGACCGCGCCGCCAACCCCGTGATCCACGATCAGCTGTCCGCACTGTTCCGGGACATCCGGCCACACCCCCGCTTCCACACCCCGGCGCTCTCTGTCGACATGTCCCAGCGCGACCTGCGCGACGGGGTCATCCTCGCCCCGGCCGGAGAAGCCGCGGCCGCGGCACAACCGGCCGGTCTCACCTGGCGACCGCTGCGGGACGCGCCCAGCCTGACCATCCACCTGGTCCTCCCCCGCGAACCGTCGCCACTGCACCGCCGCGTCCGTGCCGTCGCCAAAACCCTGGCGCACGAGCTGCACTGGCTGCCGGACTGACACGCGAACCGAGATCTCGGGCTGGACCGGCCACGACATCGGCGGCATGGTCGCCTACGCCTTCGCCGCCAACCACGCCGCGCACGCCCGGCGCATCGCGTTGCTGGACATCGCGTGCCCCGACGAGCGCTTCTACGACCACTCCCTGCTGCCCCGCCCCGGACGGCAGCAGATCGACGGCGACATCCACGCCGGCCCGGGCCGCTTCCTGTGGTGGTCCGCCTTCAACCAGGTGCCGGGCCTGTCCGAGCGGCTGCTCCCGCGAGCTGATCGACTGGATGTGCGACTACCTCATCGAAGACCCGCCCGCCATCTACGCCCACGCCTGCTCCACACCGGACACGATCCGCGCCGGCAACTCCTGATACCGGGCGTTCGGCCAGGACATCGCGGACGAGAAGACGTACGGCAAGGTCACCGCTCCCCTGCTCGGCCTGGGCGGCGGCGAGGCAGGCCACGTGCTCCTGCGGGCGGTGCTGCCGGACAAGGGCACCGAGGTCGAGGTGGTGCAGGTGCCCGGCAGCGGCCACCACATCCCGGAGGAACAGCCCGAGATCGTCGTCGAGCACCTGACCCGGCTCTTCGCCTGACCCGAACCTCCGCCGCCACCACCCATGACAGCCGCCCGGCGCTCACCTGGAGGGCGGCGGAGTCCGATCGATGTCGCCGCTCTCGCCGCAAGGTGACGGCGTGCCGGAACTGCGTGGCGAGGCTCGTGTGCCGGTCACGCTGCCGCCGTCGCAGGACGTCCCGCACCGGCCCGGACGGCCGTCGAACTCCGGCAGGCCCATGCCGGCCAAGCACGCCACCACCCTGCGGCAAGCCCGCGTCGACCAGTTCGGGAAGCTCGCCGACGCACCCTCGATCGCAGCATGTCACTTCGTCGCTACTAATGGATAACGCTCAGTAGCGGGTCACGGAGTCAGCGTCGATGATGCAACCGATCAGCCGCTCCACGGCTGTGCCCTGAAAGCGTGCTTCAGGAGCGTATCGGCTCCGGCGTCCGCCGTTCAGAGGGGTACGTCGTCCGGAAGGAACCTGCCGATGCCCGCCGCCCTGCCGCCCGCCCTGCCCGCCCACGAGCTCCTCCGCATGACCAGCCAAGCAGTGCTGCCCGTCCTGCAATCCGCCGTGGACACCCTCAGCCCCGAGCTGCGGCGGGCGGCCCGCTTCCACTTCGGGTTCCCCGGCCCGGACGGCGCCCCGCCACCCGGGCGCGTCTCCCGTTTGCGCGTCACGGCCCTGGCGCTGCTGTGCACCTCGATCGACGGCGGGCCGGTCGAACGCGGCCTGCCCGCCGCGGCCGCCTTCACCCTGACCATGCACCAGGCCGGCATCCACGACAACATCACCGACCACGACGCCGTCCGGTACGGGCGCCCCACCCTGTGGCGCGCCTTCACCCTCGACCACGCGCTGCAGACCGGCACCGCGCTGCTGACCCTGGCGGTGCGGATGCTGGCCGTCAGCGGCTACCGCCGCCGCGACCAGATGACCACCGCGCTGATGGACGGCGTCGTGGGCAACAGCGAGGGCCAGCTCGCCGACCTCACGCTCGACTACACGACCGGCGGGCCGGTGAGCCCCGAGGCGTGCCTGGCGGTGGCCGAGGCCAAGACGGGCCCGATCATCCGCGCCGCCTGCCGCGTGGGCGCCCTGGCCGGCACCGCCGGCCCCGAGCAGGTGGACGACCTCGCCGAGCTCGGCGCCCCCATCGCCCTGGTCATGCAGCTGCGCAACGATCTGGACGACCTCTGGCCCCCGCTCACCGGAGACACCACCCCACGCCGTACGGATCTGCGCCACCGCAAGGTGACCTACCCCATCGCGGCCGCTCTGGCCGACACCGGACGCGCCCGTGACCGCCTGGCCGCCTACCTCGCCTCCACCGCCGAACCTTCCCCACAAGACCTCGACGACCTCGTCCGGGCGATCGAACGGTGCGGCGGGCGTGAACGTACCGAGGCCGCCATCCACCAGGCGACCGCCCAAGCCCGCCATCGCCTGGGCCGGGCAGCGCCCGCTCCCCAGGCACACGCCGACCTGCTCGCCCTCATAGACCTGCTCCAGCGCTCATGACCCACCCTGCTTCTCCGCACAGCGGACGGTCCTGATCGACGCGGCAAGGGAAACCTCAAGACAAAACGGGCGGGATCAGGGCTTGGACGCCGTCGAGGATTCTCGCCAGACCGAAGCGGTAGTCCAGCCCTCTTTCCTCTGGCAGCATGTCGCCGGGGTAGGCGTAGGCGCCGGCGTCGATGGCGGCGCGCAGGGCGGGGAGGCGCCGGCCGTCCACCAGTTCGCCGAGCAGCGTGCTGTATGCGGCGATCGACTCTCCGCGGGCGCTCTGGCCCAGTTCGGCGGCCAGTCGCGCGGTGGCCTGGAGGTAGGTGGCGATGAGCAGCACGATCTGCACCTTGTCGGCCTCGGCGAGCCCTGTGGGGTGCAGGGCGGCCAGGGCGCGGTCGGTCCAGGCGAGCTGGTTGGGGGTGATCGGTGGCCCGGTGACAGGCAGGTGCACGATCCAGGAGTGGGCGCGCAGCATCCGCCAGTGGGCGTCGCACCAGCGTTCCAGGCCGGTCCGCCAGTCCGGGCAGGGCTCCTCCAGGTCGGCGGGCACCGCCGCGACGGCGTCCAGCATCATCAGCAGCAGCTCGTTCTTGCTGTTGACGTACCGGTACAGCGACATCGGGGTGTAGCCGAGCCGTTCGGCGATCTTGGCCATGGACACGGCGTCGAGGCCGTCGGCGTCGGCCGCCTCCACCGCCGCCTGCACGATGCGTGCCAGGCTCAAGCCGGGTCTGGGTGCCGGCTCCGGGTGGTCCAGCAGGTCCCAGAGGCTGCGCAGTCCGGGCGGTAGATCGGCGTTCATGTGGTGTCCTCACGCTTGGTGCGAGGCTTGTGCGTCACGTCAGTATATGGCGTAGATTCGGTATATGGCATATACAGCAGTGGTCATCGGTGGCGGTGTCGCGGGCATGGCAAGCGCGATCGCCCTGCACAAGGCCGGGATCCAGGCGGTGGTCCACGAGGCCTACGAGCGTCCGGCCGACGACGTGGGCGCCTTCGTCACACTCGCGGTCAACGCCCTGGACGCCTTGCGTACCCTCGGCCTCGACACCACCCGGCTCGGCTTCCAGACCCCGCACATCACCCTCACCAGCGGGTCCGGCAGGCGGATCGGCCGATTACCGCACGGCCCGGCCCTGCCGGACGGCACGGTCAGCCGTACCGTCAAGCGCGCCGACCTCTACCGCGCCCTGCGCGAGCAGGCCGCCCGGTGCGGGGTGCGCATCCAGTACGGCAAGCGCCTGAGCGAGGCCCGCAGCACGGGCGCGGGCGTGCGGGCGGCGTTCACCGACGGCACCAGCGCCGAAGGCGACCTGTTGATCGGCGCCGACGGGTTACGCTCCCGCACCCGCCACATCATCGACCCGGCCGCGCCCGGCGCGCGCTACGGCGGCATGGTCAACGTCGGCGGCTACGCCCGCGGCATCCGGGTCGGCAGCGAACCCGGCACCATGAACGCGATCTTCGGCAGGCGCGCGTTCTTCGCCTACGCCGCCCACCCCCGCGGCGAGGTGTGGTGGGCGGCGAACCTGACGCGACCCGCCGAACCCGCCCCCGCCGGCCTGGCCGCCATCCGCGCGCCGCAGTGGCGGGCCGAGCTCGTCAAGGCCTTCCGGCGCGACCGCGGCCCGGCCCTGGCCCTCATCGAGGCGACCGACCGGCTCGTCACCGGCTGGACCACCTACGACGTCCCCTCAGTGCCGACCTGGCACCGCGATCGGCTGATCATCATCGGAGACGCGGCCCACGCGACGGTCCCCTCCCTCGGGCAAGGCGCCGCCATGGCCCTCGAAGACGCCGTGGTTCTGGCCACATGCCTGCGTGACAGCCCGGACATCATCCACGCGTTCGCCGCCTACGAACATCTGCGCCGCCCCCGGGTGGAACGCATCGTCGCCCAGGGCAAGCGCACCGACAGCTGGAAGACGCTCGGCCCCATCGCCCGGATCCCCCGCGACCTGATCATGAGCCTGGCACTCAAACACCTGGCCCGCACCGGCCAGGACCCGAACCGGTGGATCTACGAGCACCGCATCGCCTGGGATGAGCCGACCTGCTCGCCTGGCTGAGGCCCGGCTGCTCCCCGTGCACGGCCGCGCGTACTTGCCTGTGCACGACCAGCAACCTACGTGGTGGCTGCTCGGACGCCGAGGCTGACGAGCGCCACCGCGGTCACCTTGCCGATCGCACGCTTGAAGCGGGCCTTGCGGACGAGGTGCGCCCCTCGGTGGAGGAGGATCGTCCAGGTCAGCAGCCATACCGCCATCACCAGGGCGTGGGCGGTGGCCAGGGCGAGGATCTGCCCGCCGAGCGGATCTCCGGGCTGGAGGAACTGCGGGACCAGGGTCAGGTAGATGGAGGCGGCCTTGGGGTTGAGGACGTTGGCGAGCAGGGCCTGGGTGTAGACGGAGCCGGGCCGTTTCGGCTGGCGGGTGGGAGATGGGGGAAGGGTGGTGGAGTACCAGGTCCATAGGCCGAGGCCGACGAGGTAGGCCGCGCCGAGGAGTCTGACGGCGGCGAAGGCCTGGCTGGAGTGCATGACGAGGGCCGACAGGCCGGCGATGGCCAGGGCCGCGTGCGCGTACAAGCCGCTGACCGTGCCGAGGAGGACGGGGAGGGCCTGGCGGCGGCCGCCGGTCGTGACGTGCTGGATCAGCAAGGTCAGGCTGGCGCCCGGAGTGGCGATGAGGGGGAAGATCGCCAGCAGGAACGCGGCGACCGCGTACGGGTGGATCATGCCGGGAGCACGACGCGATAGTGCGTGGTGAGGCGGCGGTCGTCGTCCAGGACGTGGAAGGCCAGGCCGGGCGGTTGCTCGCGGTCGGCGGGCCGGTCGCCCTCCCAGGGCAGGCGCAGCGTCCACGTGACGGCCGGTCCGACGATCAGGGGGCGGCCGGCGAAGGTGGAGGCGGCGGCGGTGTGCGCGTGGCCGGTGAGCACGGCCACGACCTGGGGGTGGGCGTGGAGCAGCGCGGCCAGCGCGTCGGGTTCCCGCAGCCGGCCGGAGTCGGGCAGCGGGTGGTGGAGCTCGACGGGCGGCTGGTGGAAGGCGATCAGGGCGGGTGTGTCCGGGGCGAGGCCGTCGAGGGTGGTGCGCATCCAGGCGAGGGTTTCAGGATCGAGGAGACCCTCGTCGTGTCCGGGGATGGTGGAGTCGCACATCAGGATGGCGGTGCCGGCGATGTGGTGCACCTGGTTGACGGGGCCGTGGGCGGCCGGCAGGCGCAGCAGTGCCTTGCGGTAGGCGGGGCGGGCGTCGTGGTTGCCGGGGCAGGTGAGCACCGGAAAGGGAGCGGCCAGGATGTCGGCGGCCTGCTCGTACTCGGCCTCCTCGCCGTGGTCGGCGATGTCGCCGGTGACCAGCAGGGCGTCGACCGGGCGGGGCAGCGCGCGCAGGTAGTCCATGACCCGGGTGGCGCGGCGGGTCGCCCGGTCGGTGCCGTCGAGGTGCAGGTCGCTGATCTGGGCCAGCAGCAACGTCATCGCACGATCTCCTAACGGTTAAATAGGATTTAGCGTTAGGACCATAAGGTGTCGGAGGAGACTTGAGCAAGCGGAGGTGCGAGTGGAGCGCTGGCCGGCCCTGGAACTGGCGGGCACGATCCGTCACGACGGCGACGGCGGTGTCGCCGACGACCTGGCGACCTTGCCGGGCGCGACCCGCTGGATCCACCAGCACGCCAAGCCGCCGATCCTCGACGTCGACGTGGCGGGGCTCAGGATGAGCGAGGAGTTCAGGAGCGAGCTCGTCGAGTTGCGCCGGGCCGTGCGGGCGCTGTTCGCGCGGGCGGTCAGCCCGGCGCCGCCGAGCCGGGCCGACGCCAGCCGGCTGATGCCCGCCGAGCAGGCGCTGGCGCACCTGAACGCGGCGGCCGCCCGCGAGGCGATCGTTCCACAGCTCGACTGGCCCGCGGGCGGGACACCGCGCACGGGCCTGCTGTCGGCCGAGCCCGACGCGAACGTCCGGCTGATCGCGGCTCTGGCCCGGGCCGCCATCGACTTCCTCAGCGGGCCGCAGCGGGAGCGGTTGCGGTCCTGCCAAGCGCCGCGCTGCGTGCGCTACTTCGTGCAGAGCCACGGGCGGCAGGAGTGGTGCAAGCCGTCCTGCGGCAACCGCGCCCGGGCGGCACGTCACTACCAGCGCCACAGCGCCCCTGCCGCGCAGGACCTGTCCGGCTCCTGACCTCGGACGCGGCGCCGTCTCCGCAACACTGCCACGCGCCTTTACGTTGTAGATTCATAGCAGCCCATGTCGCATGCGCGCACGAAGACCTGCGGGTGGCTGGCACATCGCCCGGCCGGCGTGGCCGCGCCGCGGCGGTTGATCGTTGACTACAATGCGCTTGCACGCCATCACTCCGCGTGCTGTCGTGGCGATGTGCAGGACGGTCAGGAGCGCGCGGCCCAGGAGCTGCGCGCGTTGCCGCAGCGGGCGGTCGGCGTCGCCGAACTGGGTGCGGCGATCTCCGCCGCCATCGGGCCGTGGGTGCCCCACGACGCGCTGCGCCTGGTGGGCACCAGCCCGGCCACGCGAGAAGGCTCCGCAGTGCCGCCTCGAAGGCGGCCAGTTCCCCCCTCCTGCCCACGAAGGCGCGCTCGCGAGCCACCCGCAGGCGTCCCTCCACACTCGCTCAACCCCCACGCGTGCAAAGAGCTGCGGCTTTCCGCGCTTGCCCCGACATGCGCGTCCTCCCGCGCCGCACCCATCCACCTCACCGAGGGCCCCGCGGTACGACGAGACCGGGCCTTCACGGTGCCGGGCCTTCACGGTGCCGGGCCTTCACGGTGCCGGGCGTTCGCGTGGCAGGACGACGGTGACCGTCAGCCCGCCCCCTGCCCGGGGGACGGCCGACGCGGTGCCGTGGTGAGCGTCCGCGATGGCGCGCACGATCGACAGGCCCAGGCCGGTCCCGCCGTCGCGGGCCAGCCGCCGCCCGTTGCCCCGCTCGAACGGCAGGAACAGCCGCTCCGCCCGCTCCTCCGCCACCACCGGGCCCGTGTTGCTCACCACCACCTCCGCGCCGTCCGGCCGGGGGCCTGCCGTGACCTCGACCGTGCCGCCCGGCACGTTGTAGCGGACGGCGTTGTCGAGCAGGTTGCGTACGAGGTGCTCGAGCAGGACGGGATCGCCCTCCACGACAGCAGGGCGCACCCGCACGTCCACCCGCCCCCGCCAGTCCGCGGGCAGCGTGCCGGCGGCGCGGCGGACCACCTCGGGCAGCTCGACCGGCCGCCGCTCGGACAGGCCCCGCTCGCTCGACGCCAGCAGCAGCAGCCCTTCGATCAGCCGTTCGCTGCGCGCGCACGCCTCCAGGACCCGGTGCATGGCGGGCACCAGGTGGTCGGGGACCTGCCCCGTCGCCAGCGGCACCTCCACCGCCATGCGCTGGATGGCCAGCGGGGTACGCAGCTCGTGCGAGGCGTTGGCGGCGAAGCGACGCTGGCTGTCGAAGGCGGCCTGGAGCCGGGCCAGCATGCCGTCGAACGTGTCGCCCAGCTCCTTCAGCTCGTCCTGCGGGCCGTCCAGGGCCAGGCGCCGGTTGAGGTCGCGCTCCGACAGCTCGCGCGCGGTCTCGGTGATGCGGTGCAGCCTCGACAGCGTGCGCCCGGCGATGAGCCGCCCGGCCAGCGCGGCGACGGCGATCGCCCCGGCCAGGACGGCCGAGCAGCGCAGCAGCAGGTCGTACAGGACCTGGGCGCGGTAGCGGTCGAGCACGCTCTGCGGGGCGAACGCGGCGATGGCCGGCACCCTGTCCTTCACCCCGTCCTTCACCCCGTCCGGGGTGGTGCCGGGACGCTCGGCCACCGCGGGGCGCGGGGTGGATCGCCCGCCAGGCGACGGCTCGGCCTGGACGACCGTGGGCTCGGTGCTGCGGCTGACCAGGCTCTCGGCCACGATGGCGTAGTCGAGCCCGAGCAGCAGCAGCCCTCCGGCGGCGAACACGGCGGCGTACACGAGGGTCAGGCGCCCCCGTACGGTGAGCCTGCCCACGTCAGATCCGGTACCCGAACCTGGGCACCGTCTCGATCAGCGGCGGGTCGCCGAGCTTGCGGCGCAGGCCGTGCACGACCACCTTGAGCACGCCGCTGAACGGGTCGAGCTGGGCGTCCCACACCTTCTCCAGCAGGTGCACGGCCGACACGGGGGCGCCGCCCGCGCGTACCAGCTCCTCCAGCACCCCCAGCTCCTTCGGGGTGAGCGCCAGCTCGCGGCCGTCGCGGGTCGCGGTGCGGCGCAGCACGTCCACCACCACGCCGTTGCGGGCCAGCACCGGCGGGCGGCCGGCCGGGCGCGCCTGGCCAGCGCGTGCACCCTGGCCAGCAGCTCCACGTAGGAGAACGGCTTGGCCAGGTAGTCGTCGGCGCCCAGGGCCAGCCCGTCTACCAGGTCCTCCAGCGTCCCCGCGGCGGTGAGCATGAGGACGCGCGCCTCGATGTCCTGCCGCGCGGCCAGGACGCGGCAGATGTCGTCGCCGTGCACGCCGGGCAGGTCACGGTCGAGAATGATCACGTCGTAGCCGTGCACGGTGGCCAGCTCCAGGCCCCGGTCACCGTCGCCGGCGAGGTCCACGGCCAGGCCCTCGGCCCGCAGCCCCTCGGCGAGAACCTCGGCGAGCGCGGGCTCGTCCTCGACGATCAGCACCCGCAACGCCGTCTCCCCCTGATCCCCTCGGCCACCGGACGCCTCCCCATTCAGCCAGGCCACAGGTTAGCTCCCGGTTAGCCGGCCCGTCCTAACCCGGGCATAACCGCGCCTCTGCTGTCCTGTCGCCCGTCGAACGGACCCATCCGATGGAGGAACTGCGATGCGACGTGCCCTGCTCCTGGCCCCGCTGGCCGCCCTGCTGACGCTCACGGCCTGTGGGGGCGCGGCGCAGGAGACGGCCGTCACGAGCGCCGCGCCCGCCGCGCCCGAAAACGCGGCCACCCGCCCCGGCGTGCTGGACCCGGCCTTCCAGGAGGCCATGCTCAAGTACGCCGCCTGCATGCGCGAGAACGGCGTGGACATGCCCGACCCGCAGGGCAACGTGGCCCAAGCCCCGAAGGCGCCGGCCGACGTCCTGGAGAAGGCGCAGAAGGCGTGCGAGAGCCTGCGGCCGGCGCAGGCCGGCGCGCCCGACGCCGAGGCGCAGTACCAGCGCAACGTGGCCATCGCCAAGTGCCTGCGCGAGAAGGGCATCGACGTGCCCGACCCGCGGCGCGGCCAGGGCTTCCCGATCCCTGAGGGCGGGGACGAGGTGCTGGCCGCCATGCGCGAATGCTCGTCGAAGGCGCCGCGGCCGTGACCGACCGGCGACGCGGCCGGCGCGTGCTCGTCTGGGCGGCGGCGGCCCTGGCGGTGACCGGCGGCGCCGGCGCGGCCCTGCTGCTCGCGGACGCGGACGGGCCGCGCGAGCCGCCGCCCGCGCCGCCGGGGCCCGCGCGGGCGAGCGTGGAGCGTACGACGCTGACCGAACGCAAGACCGTACGGGGCAGGCTCGGCTACGCGGGCAGGACCGACGTCACCGCCGCCGCTCCCGGCCGGCTCACGTGGCGGCCCCGCCCCGGCCGCGTCGTACGGCCGGGACAGCGGCTCTACCAGGTGAACGGCGAGGACGTGATCCTGCTGCGCGGCGGGCAGCCCGCCTACCGGCGGCTGCGCACCGGCGACGAGGGCGCGGACGTGCGGCAGTTCGAGCAGGCGCTGGCCGCGCTCGGCTACACCGGCTTCACCGTGGACGGCGAGTACACGGCGCTCACGGCGGACGCCGTACGCCGCTGGCAGCGGGACCGCGGCAGGAAGGAGACCGGCGAGGTGGACCCGGCCGCCCTCTGGTACGCCGAAGGCCCGGTCCGCGTGGACGCCCACAGGGCCGCGCTGGGCCAGCCGCTGGCGCCGGGCACGCCGGTGCTGACCCTCACCACGCCCCGGCGCGTGGTCACCGTCCCGATCCGCGTCTCCGACAGCCGCCTCGTCCGCGTGGGCGGCGCCGTCACCGTCACCCTCCCCGGCGGCGCGACGGTCAAGGGCGAGGTCGCCTCGATCGGCTCGAAGGTGACCACCAGGGAGGGGCCGACGGGCGTACGGGAGGACACCGTGGACGTGACCGTGCACCTTCCCGGCACCCGCGCCACCCGCCGGTTCGACCGCGCGCCCGTGGAGGTGTCGCTGGTCAGCGCCAGCCGGCGGGACGTCCTGGTCGTGCCGGTGACCGCGCTCGTCGCGCTGCCCGGCGGCGGCTACGGCGTCACGCTGCTCGGCCCCGGCGGGGCCCGGGACGTGCGGGTGGAGACCGGCATGTTCGCCGACGGGAAGGTCGAGGTGAGCGCGCCGGGCCTGGCGGCGGGGGCCCAGGTCGAGGTGGCCCGGTGAGCCCCGCCGCCGAGCTCGCCGGCGTCTCGAAGATCTATCCGGGCGGGGTCGCCGCGCTGCGCGACGTCACGTTCTCCATCGGCAGGGGCGAGTTCGTGGCCGTCGTCGGGCCGTCGGGGTCGGGCAAGTCCACCATGCTCAACCTGCTCGGCACCCTGGACGTGCCGACCACCGGCACCGTGCGGGTGGCCGGGCACGACGTCGGCGCGCTCGGCGACCGGCGGACCTCCGAGCTGCGCGCCCGCGCGATCGGGTTCGTCTTCCAGCGCTTCCACCTGGCGCAGAACGTCAGCGCCCTGGACAACGTGGCCGACGGCCTGCTGTACGCCGGGGTTCCGCTCCGCGAGCGGCGCCGCAGGGCGGCGCGGGCCCTGGCCCGGGTGGGGCTCGCGGGCCGGGCGCACCACCGGCCGCACGAGCTGTCCGGCGGGCAGATGCAGCGGGTGGCCATCGCCAGGGCGGTGGTCGGCGATCCCGTGCTGCTGCTGGCCGACGAGCCCACCGGGGCGCTCGACACGGCCTCGGGGGAGGCGGTGCTCGGGCTGCTGCGCGAGCTGAACGAGGCCGGCTCGACCGTGGTGGTCATCACGCACGACCGCGAGGTGGCCGCCGCGCCGCCGCGCCGGATCGAGGTCCGCGACGGCCGGGTGGTGGCCGACGTGCGGCGGGACGAGCCCGGCGGGCGGCCGGACCCGGCGGGACGTGACGGGAGGGGGCCGCGGCGAGACGGGAGCGCGCGGCGGGAGGGGATGTCGTGGCCGGTGGGCGGTGGTCCCGGAGCGGGAAGGGAGCCGTCATGAGCGGCGGGCGGCCCCGGCTGTCGCCGGCCGACCTGCTGCGCGTCGGCGCGAGCGGCCTGCGGGCGCGCCCGGCGCGGGTGTTCCTGTCGGCGCTGGGCATCGCGATCGGCATCGCCGCCATGGTGTCGGTCGTGGGCATCTCCTCCTCCAGCCGGGCCGACCTTGACGCGCGGATCAGCCGGCTGGGCACCAACCTGCTGACCGTCGGCCCCGGGGACGCGCTGCTGGGCGGCAAGGCCGAGCTGCCCGCGGAGGCGACGGCCATGGTGCGCCGGATCTCGGGCGTGCAGGCCGCCTCCTCCATCGCCGCCATCGACGGCGTGCGCGTCTACCGCCACGACCGCGTCCCCCCGGGCGAGAGCGGCGGCATCACCGCCTACGCCGCGGACCTGGAGCTGCCCTCCGTGCTGCGGACCGCGCCGGTGACCGGGACGTGGCTCAACGCGGCCACCGCCCGCTACCCGGTCGTCGTGCTCGGGCACACGGCCGCGGCCCGCCTCGGCGTCACCCGTACGGGCCCGGGCGTCCAGGTGCTGGTGGGCGGGACGTACCACACGGTCGCCGGCATTCTCGCGCCTGTGGAGCTCGCCCCCGAGATCGACACGGCGGCCCTGGTGGGCGGCACGTCGGCGCGGCGGCTGTTCGGCCACGAGAGCCATCCGACGACCATCTACGTGCGGGCCGACGAGCAGCGCATCGAGGAGGTTCGCGGCCTGCTCGCCCCCACGGCCGGCCCGCGCGCCCCGGGCGACGTGGAAGTGTCGCGGCCGTCGGACGCGCTGGCCGCCAAGCGGCTGGCGGAGCAGGCGTTCACCGGCCTGCTGCTGGGGCTCGGCGCGGTGGCGCTGCTGGTGGGCGGCGTCGGGGTGGCCAACACGATGGTGATCTCGGTGCTGGAGCGGCGCGGCGAGATCGGCCTGCGCAGGGCGCTCGGGGCCAACCGCGCGCAGATCCTCGCGCAGTTCCTGGTGGAGGCCGTGGTGCTGGCGGCTCTTGGCGGCCTGGCGGGGGCGGTGCTCGGCGCCCTGCTGACGGCGGGGTACGCGCTGTCGCAGGGCTGGCAGGTCGTCGTGCCGGGCGCCGCGCTGGCGGGCGGCGTGGCGGCGACGGCGGCCATCGGCGCGCTGGCGGGCCTGTGGCCGGCCGTACGCGCGGCCCGCCTCTCCCCCACCGAGGCCCTGGCCGCCCCCTGAAAGAAGGCCGTGATCGCCCTCCCGAGAACCGTCCGGGCGGCCCGGGTCGACACCGGCTCGGGCCGGGGCCGCCCAGCGGGATCGCGGCGAGTTCGGAGCGCTTCCAGGTCGCCGCCGAGGGCGCGCCGGAGGCTCATCGGGCGATTACGGCCGGGATCCACCGGCCGTCAGAGCCAGCCGCGCTCCTTGGCCCGCAGGGCGGCCTGGAAGCGGGTCGCGGCGCCCAGGCGAGCCATGAGGTCGGCGACGTGGGCGCGGAACTTGCGGACGGAGATGTTGAGCGCCCTGGCCGCGGTCTCGTCCGTACTGTGCTCGGCGAGAACCCGCAGGACCTGCTGCTCGAGCGGGGAAAGGGGCAGGTCGTCCAGGTCGCGGGCACGCGCCCACATGCCGTCGAACACGTCGGCGAGCATGGCGACGAGGCCCGGCTGGCGGATCTGCAACCCGCCCGCGTTCGGCTGCGCGGGATCCGCCTGGACGAAGGCGACGCTCCGGTTCACGATCGCCAGGTGCCTGATCGGCTCGGTGGTGACGCGGTGCAGGTCGCCCAGGCCGTGCCAGTAGCGGGCGTACGGCTCCTGGTGCGGGTCGGTCAGGGCGTCGGCGGAGAAGAGGGTGCGGCTCCGCAAACCGCCCGCCAGGAGGCGCGCGAATGGTTTGTTGTCGAAGTGGCTGTTGTCGTTGCGCGGCCGGATCTTCAGGTGCATGAACTCGCCGGGATCGTCGGCCATCAGGGCGCGCAGGCGGCGGGTGACCGCGGGGCCGTCCGGCACGTGCTCGACCATCTGCACGGGGCGGCCGCTGCGGTGCTCCTCCGACAGCTCGGTGAGCACGTCCCAGGCCAGGCTCAGCTCGGTGAGCTGGCGCCGGGTCTGGTCGAGGCGCCGGCGTACCAGCAGGTCGACGGCCACGGCGGGAGGTATGGCGGTGAGCGTGTCGTCGACCAGGCCCGCTTCCCGCAGTTCGGCGAGGACCACCGGCAGCTCGGGCATGGCCAGGTCGGCGCGGGCGGTGCCGAGGTCGGGCCGCGGGTTGCGGAGCAGGTAGCGGTACAGGCGCTCCTGCCCGGCGCTCAGCCCCAGGTTGTTCAGGCTCATCCGGCCTCCCCGGCACGAGCGGGCAGGCGCCGCGAGGCAGGAAGGACATCGGTCATGGTCGATTCGCGGCGCAGGCGGTGTGCCAGGGCGGGCCGGGAGAGGCCGGCGCCGGAAGCGAGGATGTCGATCAACGTGCTCCATCGAGTGACTGGTTCCCGCAAGCCCCCGGGAGGGCGAGCCGGACGTGCTGAGCTGCCGGGGTCGCAGGCAGGCCGCCTGGGACGTCACAGCGGGGCCGGGGTCCGGCACCGCGCCGTTCCGGCCGACTGGACGATTGTGCCCCGGCCGTACCGCCGGGGGAAACAACGATGAATTGTGCCGAGCACAGCGGATCGCTGGTGCCGCTAGGGTTTCGGCCGTGGGCGATATCGATTTTCGGCACTTGCGTTCGTTCCTGGCCGTGGTGCGGGAGCGGTCCATCACCGGCGCCGGAGCGGTGCTCCACCTGACGCAGCAAGCGGTGTCGACGCACGTGCGGCAGCTGGAACGCGCCCTGGGCGTGGTCCTGCTCGTGCGCACCTCGCGCGGCGTGCTGCTCACCCCCGCCGGGGAGGAGCTGGCCGCCGGCGGCGCGGCCGTGATCGACGACGTCGCCCGGCTGGCCGCACGGGTGCGTGCCGTGGCCGACGCTCAGGCCGGCACCCTTCGCCTGGCCTGCTGTCCCGCCGCCGCCGCCCTGCTCGCCATCGACGTGGCCGACGCCCTGGAGAAGGCGGTCCCCGGCCTGAACGTGATGTTGACCGGCGCGCGCAGCCCCAAGGACGAACTCCGGATTCTCCGCGACGGGCGCGCCGACGTGGCGTTCATGTGGCTGCCGGTCGGCGACGTCGGGCTGCATCACGCGGTCGTGCGCAGCGATCCCCGGGCCGTGGTGCTGTCCACCCGCCATCCCCTGGCCGGCCGCCCGGCGGTGACCCTCGCCGACCTCGCCGACGATCCGGTCCTGCGTCCCGACGTCCTCACGTCTGAGGAGGCCGAACGGTTCTGGCTCGCGGACCCCCGGCCCGACGGCAGCCCCGCGCCGCGTGGCCCGATCGTGCCCCGCATGGAGGACTGCCTGCTGGAGATCGGCCGCGGCCGTGGCATCTGGCTCCCCCCGCAACCCCTGGGGGCGGTGATGCCCGCCGACAACCTGCGCTGGATCCCGGTCACCGACGCGGAGCACTTCGACCTCGGCGTCGTGTGGACCGACCGCGCCCCTCAGTCCCTGGTCACGCGCCTGATCGCCGAAGTCCGCAGCGTCACCGGCCACGATCAGCACCTCCACCCCGCGTGAAGCCGCGGCGTCAACGGCTCCCTGTGCTCCCGATGCGGTGCCCTCCCGACCGAGACCGTCCACGGGCCGCGTGTTCCCAGTGGCCACATCGATGGCGTGACGGTGCGGGAGCGGCTCTCCCGCCGCCTCGCCTCGATGAGCGGCCGGCCGCGCGCACGACGGCCGGCAGAGCGCCTCGCCGATGCCGGTCCGGGCGTACAGGACGAAGCGGCCCGTTCGGTGAGCGCTGACGAAACCGGCGTCACACAGCAGCCTGCGGCACGGACGCGGAGCGCCGTTCCCAGAGGGTGGCGATGCCCCGGGTCCCGTAGCGCAGGGTGGGCTGCCACGGCGCGGTGGTGATCGACCAGACGTTCGGCCAGGTGAAGGCCGATGGCACGAGCAGGAGCCCGCGGCCTCTCAGCGCCCGTAGCGCTGTGCAGTAGCGGTGCTGGACGCGCAGCGTGTCCTCGGACCACTCGACTGTGGGGTCGAGGGTGTTGAGGAGCCGGTGCGCGCCGCCGTCGGCCAGTTGTCTGGCGCGATAGAGCAGGTCTCCTTCGAGCAGGGCGCGGATCTTCGGCCAGTACGGTGCCAGCGCCGTCTTCCAGAACGCGGCGATCTGGTCGGCCAGCAGGGCCAGCCCGCGATCGGGGTCGTCCCTCAGCAGGGCGGTCGCGGGCGAGGGTGGCAGCCAGGCCAGGTCGGTGGCGAGGGTCTCGGGCGGGGTGGCGCGCAGGGTGGCGAGTTCGAGGTCGAGGTCCGGTACGGCCACCGCTGGGGGCGGCGCCAGGAAGGCGGGCAGCCCGCGTGGCGGGATGAG
The DNA here is from genome assembly GCF_900323885.1 of [Actinomadura] parvosata subsp. kistnae. GTDB lineage: Bacteria > Actinomycetota > Actinomycetes > Streptosporangiales > Streptosporangiaceae > Nonomuraea > Nonomuraea composti. Next base: position 369,051 of record NZ_OOHJ01000030.1, read on the forward strand.
CGCGTCCAGCAGCTCCCAGCGGATGCCGTGCAGCCGGGGCCGTACCTCGTCGAGCCAGGGCCCGTAGAGAGGATGCGGCTGCTTGATCAGTCGTGCCCCGGCGACGGCCTCCCACAGCGGGGAGATCGCAAATCGGGTGTAGGCGCCACCGTGCGCTTCCTGTTCACCGGCGCGCTCGCGGTCGGCGCCGGCCTGGGCGGCGTGCTGGGCCAGCTCGCCGGGGTGGACGCCACCCTGTGGGCCGCCGCCGCGATCCTGTCCTCCGCATGGCTGCCGCCGCGCCCGATGCGCGGAGCCTGGAAACGAGTAGGTCCTGAGTCGCCGCGCCCGCGCCAAGGCCCTCGCCGCCGTCGGCCCGGCTTGCTGCTCATCGCCGGCGAAGGCCACGTCTCCGCCGGGCTGGACAGCCGGCGACAGGCACGGCAGAGGCTATGTCTCCGCCGAGGTGGACGGTCGGCGGCAGGCCGAGCCGTGAGCAGGTCCGGCCGCATCGGCGCGATGGGCGGGCGGATGGCGGCGACTACAATTCGCTTGCATGCCATCACTCCGCGTGCTGTCGTGGCGATGTGAAGGACGGTCAGGAGCGCGCGGCCCAGGAGCTGCGCGCGTTGCCGCAGCGGGCGGTCGGCGTCGCCGAACTGGGTGCGGCGATCTCCGCCGCCATCGGGCCGTGGGTGCCCCACGACGCGCTGCGCCTGGTGGGCACCAGCCCGGCCACAGGGCTGGGGCAGGGGTCGTTCAGCTTCTGGCACCGCTACGAGGAGGAGCTCGTCCGCTCGCTGCTGGCCCGCCGCTCCACCGGCCGCGGCGACCCCTGCCGCCCGGCGGCGCTGGCCAGACTGCGGGTTCCGGCCGCGGTGGCGCGCGGGGCGGAGGGCGGCGGCGAGCTGCGGGTGCTACTGCGGGACGGCCGGGGTGTGTGGGGGCTGCTCGGGCTGGTGCGCGCGGGCGACGCCCGGCCGTTCTGCGCGGACGACGTGCGGCGGGCCGTCCAGCTCGGGCCGGCGCTGATGACGCTGCTGCGCGGGCACGTCACGGCGGCGCCGCTCGCACCGACCATCCCCGCCCTGCCCGCGGGGCTGATCACCGTGAGCGCCGGGCAGGCGATCCGCACGGTGACACCGCAGGCCCAGGCGTGGCTCGACCGGCTGGGCCGTCAGGGGACGCCGGGCTGGCTCATGCCCGCCGTGGTGACGGCCCTCGCCCTGGACGCCCGCGGCACGGCCTGCCCCACCGCAGGGGGAACCGCAGCCGGGGCGGGCCGTTCGTTCGTCTGCGCCCCGCCGGCCGGCTTCGGGCGATGGCTGATGATCGAAGGGCAGGCCCTGGACGCGGACGGCACCGGTGACGTCGCCGTCGTCATCCAGTCGCCCGCGGCCCCGCTCGTGCTGCCGTCCTTCTGCGACTGGTACGCCCTGACCCCGCGCGAGCGCCAGGTGCTGGAGCTGCTGTGCCGGGGAGCGGCGCCCAAGCAGGTGGCGCGGCTGCTCGGCCTGTCCGCGCACACCGTCCACGACCACCTCAAGGCGCTGTTCCGCAAGACCGGCGCGGGCGGCAGGGACGAGCTCATGGCCGCCTTCACCGCCTGACGCACCTGCCAGTCTGGCCGCCTGCCGCGCCGCCGGCCATCCCCAAGGTTGGGGGGCTGCCCGGCAGGCGTCGCCCTCCCACCATGAAGGAGTCACAACAGACACCAGCAGGAAGGGCGACCATGTCGAACACCACCATCTCCCCCCAGACCCGCCGCCAGGTCGAGCGGTTCCTGGACTTCTCGGTACACGTCGGCGGGCTGCAGGAGGACGACGTGCTGGCGCTGCTGCGCGAGCAGGGCATCACCACCCTGGAGGCGCTGGTCGGCAAGGTGCTCACCGCGCCCCGCTCGGCCGCGCCCGTCGGGGTGGACCCGATCCGGGCGCTGGCCCGCTCCCCCCAGGCGGGGCCCGTCCGGCACCGGCCGCCGTCCATGGCCGTCGTCCTCGACGGGGTCGAGCACGACCCGCAGGACCTGTCGCGCTACGACGGCAGGCCGCTGACCTTCATCTACGGCGCGCGCGAGCTGGTCGCGCTCACCGACGACACCGCGCTGAACGGCGCGCTCTGGGCGGCCTCACAGCTGCGGGGAGCGCAGACGGCGACGGGCGACCCCCGGCCGCCGACGCAGGGAGAAGTCCAGATGTTCGAGCACGTCGACTACGGCGGCGACTGGTTCTGGCTGGGGGCGCGGCAGGCGTACAACGACCTGACGGGCGTCCACCATGGACCGTTCCACGCCCACGACTGGAACGACGAGATCAGCTCCCTGGGCGGCACGAACTGCACCGTCCGCTACTACGAGCACATCAACTTCGGCGGCAGCTCCATCCTCATCGCCCCGAACACCGACGTGCCCACCCTCGTCCCGAGCGGCTGGAACGACCGCATCTCCTCCGTCTGGAACGTGGGCTAAGCGCGTATCCAGAAGTTCTGCCTGTAACAGGGCGTGAGATCGTCAAGGCGGTTAGGCATTGACATGGGCCTCGCCGGGGGTTGGATCGAGGTTGCTCACACCGTCTCTCCGGTCCCGGCGAGGTCGTGGTCAGTATGCGCCCTCCTGTCGTGTTCGCCAATGCTCCGGCCGCCTCCATCGAGCACCTGCAGGCGGAGTTACGCGGCCGCTGGCGGCAGGCGATGCGGGCGGTGACCGGTGATGGTGCTGTTGTCGCTGCACGGGCTGCCACCGGCACAGATCGCTGACCTGCTCGGCTACGACCCGGGCACGGTGCGCCGCTGGATCGGGCGGTTCAACCGGCTGGGCGTGGCGGGCCTGGCCGACCGTCCCCGCCCCGGACGCCCGCGGCGGGGTGGCCGGCGGCTGGTGCGCCGCATCGCCGCGCTGCTGACCCGGCCCGGACCATGGACGATCCCCAGGCTGTGGCGGTGGCTGAACCGGCCCGCCCTGAGCCGCCGCACCCTGTACCGGCGGGTGCGCCTGGTGGCCATCTGGCGGCGGCCCAAACTGATCGCCCAAGGAGACCCGGACCGCTGGCGGATCCTGCTCGACCTCACCGCCCGGCTACGGGCGCTGCCACGCGGCGCGGTGGTGTGGGCCGCCGACGAGACCCACGTGCACTGGCTGCCGCACGTCCGCTCCAGCTGGACGCTGCGCACGCACCGCCCAGAGGTTCTCACGCCGGGCAAGAACCGGCAGGTCACCGTGCTCGGCGCACTGGAGATGACCACCGGCCGATGGGTGTACCGACTCGGCCGCCGACGCGCGACCGACTTCCTGCTCCTGCTCGACCAGGTGCTCGCCGCGTTCCCGGCCGCCCCGGCAATCGTCGTGATCTGCGACAACGACAGCATCCACCACGCCAAGGCCGTCACCGCCTACCTGGACAAGCACCCTCGCCTGGAGCTGCTGTACGGAGCGCGCTACAGCCCGCACGACAACCCCGTCGAACGCATCTGGGCGTCACTGAAGGCGTTCATCGCCAACACCGCCGTCACCTGGCCCGGCCGACTCCGGCAGATCCACGCCTTCTTCCGCGCCCGCTCACCCGACCAGTTCCTGACCGCCGCGATCCCCGAAGTCAGCCCCTGGCTCCCCGCCGGTTACAAGCGGAACTACTGGAATGCCGCTTAGGACCTGCAGATTATTAACACGCGGGTTTGATCTTGTTGGCGGCCTTGGTGTCTTCGGCGAGGACGCGTGCGTGCAGGACGCGCAGCAGCCCAGGCGGGGTGGGTGCGGGTGGGATGTGGGTGCCGTGCTGATCGAGGAGTAGGCCGATGCTTCGGGTGGTGCGGTAGGCGGTGGTCCGGCTGGTGCCGAACAGAACCGCCAGGGGTTCGATGGCAAGGCCCAGCCGCTGGTGCAGCACCGTGAGCAGGACCTGGTCGGTGAACGCCACAGTGGGCGGCCGGCCCGCTTTGATTCGCGGGCGTTGCTGATCGCGGGCTTGCAGGTTGATGGTCAGGCGGTCCAGTTCCGGGCGGGGCATGCCGGTCAGGGTGGGATCGGACAGGACCTGCGGGTCCCACCGTTCGGCCGGTTGGTCGTGACCGGTGGCGTCGGGGTCGGTGTCCAGGGTGGGGTGCAGGGTGTAGTTCCAGTCGCCGTGGAAGAGGTGCCGGGTCAGGGGCAGGGCGGCCAGCTCGGCGTCGCTGACGCGGGCGCCGAGCGGGTAGACGCCGGTGTCAAGTGCGGCCTGCACTTGCAATCCGGTGCTCGTGGTGGTGGCGGCGATGCTGTTGACCACCACTTCGTGGCTGGTCAGCGGTCTGCCGCGCCAGTTCATCGTGATGTGGGCGAACAGCCGGTGCTCCACCTTGTTCCATTTCGAGGTTCCGGGCGGCAGGTGGCAGACGGTGATGGTCAGGCCGGTCTCGGCGGCCAGAGCGGCCAGTTCGCTCTTCCAAGCGCGGGTGCGGTAGCCGTTCGCGCCGCCGGCATCGGCGGTGATCAGCAGCCGGGTGGCCTGCGGGTAAGCGGCGCTGCCCTGGGCATGCCACCAGCGGCGGATGGAGGCGACCGCGAACGCGGCGGTGTCGTGGTCGGTGCCGACGTTCACCCAGCCGGTGTTGGCCGCGATGTCGTAGATGCCGTACGGGATCGCCTTCCCGGATGCGGACTCGGCGAAGTCGTGGACGTTGACCAGCACCGGCTCACCGGCCGGCCGCCACTCCCGTCCGGCGTTCTTGAACGGCCCGAGCAGTTCCTTCTTCTTGGTGTCCACGCTGATCACCGGCTGTCCGGCATCGCGATACGCGCGGACCTGCTCATTGAGGTGGCGGAACTGCGCATCGCGATCCGGGTGCCGGCCGCCCTCCAGCGTCTTGGCGTTGCCCTGCAGGCTGAACCCCTCAGTGCGCAGGATGTCGGCGACGGTGTCGGCCGACACCCGGTGCCCCTGGCCGGTGAGCTCACCGGCCAGCTTGCGGGTGGACTTGGTGGTCCAGCGCAGCGGCGAGGTCGGATCCCCACGCTCATCCGGCTCCACCAGCGCCAGCAGCATGGCCCGTAACTGGGGGTCGATGTCGACCAGTCGCTTCCGTCCTCCGCCTGGCCGACGGACCCGTCCCAACGGCTCGGCGCCCGCCTCCAGCTCATCCACGCCCCGTGACACCGTGGCCTCGCGGACACTCGCCGCCTGGGCCACCGCCCGGATCCCGCCGTGCCCCAGTGCGCGCGCCTCGGCACCGAGCAGCAGCCGGCGTTGCCGCTCGTCCAGATGCGGCAAGATCACCTCAAGTTTCGCAGCCAGCATCTCTACGGTCTCCGCCGACACGCTCATACCAGACCATCGACCGCGAACCCGGAATGCTACGAGTTATTTCTCTGCAGGCCCTTAGCTCCCGCTCCGACGACCGGCGGGCCGGCTCCCGCCCTGCGGAGGCGGGGCCGGCTCGCTGAGCGAAGCGGCTCCGGAACGGCACGCCGGCCCGCACGCGCGGCCCCTCCACGGTGCCGTCACCGGACCGGCCGCTGCCCGCCGTTCCTTCCAGAGGCCGGCCCGGTGGTGGCGAAAGGAGAGCCGTTGGGCGGGACGTGGCGCGGGGCGGGCGGCGCGTCAGGAGCCGGGGCGTGCCGTCAGCTGCAGCAGTTTCGGGCCCTGCCGGGTGAACGCCTCGTACGGGCAGGCGGTCAGCTCGGGATCGCGTGACTCCCAGCCCTGCAGCCAGCGCCGAAAGAGCGGGGCGTCCACCTCCAGCGTGCCGTCGCGGAGCAGGCGCCCGACGGTGTTGCCGGGCTCGGACAGCCCGACGGTGCACTTGCCGAGCCGCCCGTCCGCTCGCACCATCAGCGAGTTGGCACGGGCGGCGTAGCACACCGGCTCCGCCTCGAACAGGCTCTCGCCCTGCCCGTCACGGACGACGATCTCCTCCAGCGCGGTGATCCGCTCGTCTTCCGCGTCGAGCACCTCCATCGACGCGTCGCCGGCGCCGCCGAGTCGCACCACCCGCTTGAGGAACACCCGGAATCTGCGGTCGTCCAGGAACGTGTCCCGCACCTGGGTGAGGAACGCCGGCATCACGTCCAGGTTGGCGGGGGTGAGGTGGACGCGCAGCAGTACGTGCGCGTCCACCGAGCCGTCCCTGATCGACAGGAGGTTACGCCAGATCCGCTCGAACGTGCCCTGCCCGTCGGCACGCACCCGCGTGTGGTCGTGGTGGCGGGCGGGCCCGTCCAGCGACACCTGGAACCTGCGGATCCCCAGCCCGGCCAGGCGCTCGGCCGCCGCGTGGTCGAGCAGGTAGCCGTTGGTGGTCATGTCGCTGCCGTACCCGAGGCCCGGTGTCCGCCGCTGCGCCTGGCTCGCGTGGGAGGCCACCTCCTCGATGACGGAGCGGGCCAGCATCGGCTCGCCGCCGAACCACGAGATCTGCAGGTGCGACAGTTCCGCGTGGCGCCGGTCGATGAGGTTCTTCACGCCCTCGACGACCTCGGGACGCATGCGTCCGATGGCGAAGTCCTCGTAGCAGTAAGTGCACCGGAAGTTGCACTGCTCGGTGGGGAGCAGGATGAGGTGCAGCCGGTCGCTGCGGAACGAGGTGACCATTTCCCGGTCGAACGCGGAAATGTCCGTAAGGGCGGCTCCGCTCATTTGGGGGCGCAGCCGCTGGCGCAGTTGCCGCCTTGGCAGTTGTTGGTGACGTGACCTTGATGACTCGGGTTGGGGGTGTACCGGGCCAGCGCCATCAGGGCCTGCGCGGTTTCCGGGTTCTCGATCGTGACCCTGCCCGCGTCGTCGATGCTCACGTCGCTCGCCCGGACGAGCACGCAGGATGCCTCTTCGGCCATCGTGCAACTCCTCTGTGTCGATGCCAGCCGGTCTTCGGCGATGACTGCGGGAACGGCGGAGCACGCGTCATCCGGTGCTGTCATCTGTGGCTAGCGGAGCATGTACCCGAGCGCCATTCCGGCGATAGCAAAGACATGGCCAAGACGGGCCGCCCGAGCGCGGCCTCCGGAAGCGTCTTCATTGTTGAGTTGAACTCAACTAACATGGGTGGGGTGGAGCCTTTGTCCGAACGTGCCGCCGCCACCAGGAGCCGCATCCTCCAGGCCGCCGCCGCCGAGCTCGTGGAGACCGGCGACATCGAGGTCGCGGCCGTCGCCCGGCGCGCCGGGCTCAGCGTCGGCCTGCCGTACCGCTATTTCGGCACTCGCAGCGGCCTGATGAGCGCCCTGCTCGCCGACTTCTACGACCGGCTCGTGACCGAGACCGTGCTCGGCCACTTCACCGGCCGCACCTGGCTCGAACGCTGGCGGGCCCAGCTCACCCGGTGGGTCGACTGGGTGTACGACGAGCCGCTCGCCCCCGTCGTGCTCGGGCGCATGGTCGGGGACGCCAGGGTCGCCGCCATGGAGGCCGACTGCGCCCGGCAGGTCATCGCCCTCGGCGCCAAACACGTCGCCGCGGGGCAGGCCGAGGGCGCGGTCACCCGGGGGCGGAATCCGGAGCTCATGTCGGCGGCCGTCGTCGGCGGCATGCGATCGGTCCTGGCCGTCGTGCTCGACCAGGATCCCCGCCCGGAGCGGGCCGCCGTCCTGGAGGAGATCTGGCAGTTCACCACCGCCGCGCTCGGCGCCAGGCCCGCGAGCGCCGCGCCATGACCGGCGACGAGCGCATCACGACCGCCGGCTACGAACGCGTCACGGCCGGCGAAAGGCGCACCTCGGCCGGTGGCGGCCGGCCCGACGGCGCACCGGCCAAAGGTGCGTCGGCCAGAGGCGCGTCGGCGGGAGGCGCGTCGGCGGGAGGCGCGTCGGCGAGAGGCGCCCTGTCCGCGCTGCACCGGGACGGCTACCTCGTCCTCCACGACGTGCTCGACCCCGGCGACCGCCGCCGGATGCGCGCCGAGCTCACGCCGCTGCTCGGCCCCGGGGGGCGCGACCCGTTCCGGTCGCGCCACATCCGCCGCGTGTACGGGGTCCTGCACAACACCCGGGCCGCGGACCCGCTCATCGACCATCCGCGCGTGCTCGCCCTGCTCGACCGGCTGCTGCTGCCCAACTACCTGCTGTCCCAGCTGGAGGTCGTCGAGGTGGGCCGCGGGGCACCGGCCCGTCCGCCGGGCTACGACGACCAGCCGTACCCGCTGCCACGCCCCCGCCCCGCCCTGTCCGTCGCGGCCCTCTGGACGCTCGACGCCGGCACCGTCCTCACCGTGTGGCCGGGCAGCCATCGCTGGCCCGCGGGCGATCCCGCCGCGCCGGGCGTGCCCCTGGCTCCCCCGCCGGGCTCCTGCGTCATCCTGCTGGGCACCCTCTGGCACGCCCGCCCGCCGCAACCGGCGACGAGTCTCACCGTCACCGCGCACTACTGCGAGCCGTGGCTGCGCACCCGGGAGGCGTTCGCCCTCTCCCCCGGCAGGCACGTGGCGCGGCAGCTCAGCAGCCGGGCCCGCCGCATGCTCGGCTACAGCATCCATCCACCGGACCTGGGCCTGGTGGACGGCGTGCACCCGCACCGCCTCTTCTCCTGACCCCGCCGGCGCCGGGTGAAAGTTTCATCGCGGCGGCCCCGCGGAGCGCGGGCCCAGGCGGCTGTGCCGGCATCAGCGCCGAGCTGCGCGGATCCGCTCCGGGCCACCGGCGGGCGCGGTCCGGGCGGGACGGCCTGCGCGCGGGTTGCAGCCAGGTCGCAGCCGGGTCGCAGTCCCCCTCTTCTCGTGCCCGGCCGTGCTGTGCTTGACTCGGCGCCGTTCTGGAAAGCGCTTACCAAGGAGTTGGGCGATGCGCCTCACCGCTGTCCTCGCGTGCGCCGGCCTGGTGGCCGGCTGCTACGCCGCCTTGTCACCCTCGCCCGCGTCCGCGGCGCCGACCCGGTACGAGGCCGAGGCGTCACCGGCGGTCTGCACCGGCGACATCGAGTCCGACTGGGCCGGCTACTCCGGCACCGGCTTCTGCAACGCCGACAACGCCGCCGGGGCCCACGTCCAGTTCACCGTGAACGCCTCCGCCGCCGGCGCCGCCACCCTCGGGATCCGCTTCGCCAACGGAACGGCCACCTCGCGCCCCGCCGGCCTGATCGTCAACGGCTCCACCGTCCAGAGCCTGTCCTTCGAAGGCACCGGCGCCTGGTCGGCCTGGGCCACCAAGACCGCGACCGTCCAGTTAAAGGCCGGCGCCAACACCATCAGGCTCGACCCGACCGGCTCCGCCGGCCTGCCGAACCTCGACCACCTCGACGTGGAGACGGGCGGCCAGCAGCCGGCGAGCGCGCTCTACGTGGCGACCGACGGCGACGACACCGGCCCCGGCACCCTGGCGGCCCCGCTGCGCACCATCCAGCGCGCCGTGGACCTGGCACAACCCGGTGACACGATCTTCATCCGCGGCGGCACGTACGCGCCCGGCACGAACATCCAGCTCCTCAAGAACGGCACGCCCGACCGGCCGATCACGATGACGGCCTACAACAGGGAACGGGTGGTCATCGACGGCGAGAACATGCCGTACACGCCGGGCGCGGTGGGCTCCAGCATCCCGCGCGCCGAGCGCGGCGCGGTGCACATCGAGGGCGACCACTGGCGGCTGGTCGGGCTGGAGATCGTGCACGGCCCGTACGGGATCTTCGGCCTCGACGCCACCGGCAACGTCTTCGACCGCCTGATCACCAGGGACAACTACGAGTCCGGGCTGCACCTCCAGGGCGCCTCCAGCGACAACCTGATCCTCAACCTGGACAGCTACGGCAACCGCGACCCGCGCAAGAACGGCGAGAGCGCCGACGGCGTCGCGATCAAGGAGGGCTCCGGCGGCGGCAACGTGATCCGCGGCGCCCGGCTCTGGAGCAACTCCGACGACGGCCTGGACTTCTGGATGTTCCTGGGAGCGGTGACCGTGGAGTCGTCCGTGGCCTGGGGCAACGGCTTCAACCGGTGGAACCTGCCCGACTACACCGGCGACGGCAACGGCTTCAAGCTCGGCGGCGGCGACCCGGACCCGGCGGTCGGCCACGTCGTCCGCAACTCCATCGCCTACGACAACGCGGTGGACGGCTTCACCGACAACGGCAACCCGGGCCGCCTGGTGACCGACCGCAGCACCGCCTGGCGCAACGGCGGCACCGGCTTCGACTACGCCGACTCCGTCTCGGTCCTGACCAGGAACCTGTCGGTGGCGAACCGGACCCAGGCCGCGCTCGGCTCGTCGTCCAGCTCGGGCAACTCCTGGGATCTCGGCGGCACCTGGACGTTCACGAGCACCGACGCGAGCACGATCACCGGCCCGCGCGCCGCGGACGGCTCGATCCCGTCGTCCGCCTTCCTGCGCCCCAGTAACGGCGCCGACCTCGGCGCCCGCTTCTGAGCGTCCGCCCCGATCGCCGCCGGCCGGGCGTCCGCGCTCCGGATGGCATCAGCCCGGCTGGTGGAGGATCGGGCGTTCGCTGACGAACTCTTTCATGACGATGGTCGAGGACACCCGATGGATGCCCGGCAGGGCGGCCAGATGCTCGTCCCAGAACCGCTGGAAGGACGGCAGGTCGGCGGTGCGTACCCGCAGCAGATAGTCAGGGTCGCCGAAAAGGCGCTGCGCCTGGTGCACCTCGGGCAAAGCGGCTACGGCCTGCTCGAATTCGAAGACCGTGCCGCGGTTCTGCAACGTGATCGAGACGAACACCAGAGCCTCGAAGGCCAGGCCGCACGCACTCGGGTCGACGACGGCGCGGTAGCCGCGGATGGCCCCCGTTCGTTCCAGGTCGCGTAGGCGCCGATGGCAGGACGACACGCTCAGCCGCACCCGCGCCGCCAGCTCGGTCACGGTCAGCCGCCCGTCGCGCTGCAGCTCTGCAAGGATTTTCCCATCGAGGCTGTCCATGCGCATCACTCTTACCATTGCGCGCGGCATGTCGCGAAAAAGTCGGCGCCATTGCCCGCTTTTCCGCGACTACCATCCCAGTGACCGCGAATGGAGGACGCTATGGATGATGCACACGACAGGATCGTGCGATACCTGAGCCGGAACGGCATCGCGCACAGCGTGATCCGTCACAAGCCGGCCGCCTCGGCCGAGGAGTATCACGAGGTCGTCGGCACCAGGTATGAGCAGCAGGCGAAGTCGATCTTCCTGCGGGTGAAGCGCGACGGCGAAAAGAGTTTCGCCGTGCTGGTCATCCAGGCGCAGAAGCGGGCCGATCCGCAACGCGCCGCGAAACTCCTGGACGCGCGGGAGGTGAAGCTGGCCACGAAAGAGCAATTGGAGACGCAGACCGGCTGCACGTTCGGCGAGCTGGCGCCTTTGGGAGGGCTCTACGGCTATCCCCTGCTGTTCGACACCGACCTGCTCGCCGAGGACGAGATCTACTTCAACGCAGGCGACCTGAGTGTTTCCGTGCGCCTTTCTCCCAAAGACCTGTACGAGCTGGAGCAGCCCAAGGACTACTGACGCTCGTTCGGCGTAAAGGTCATCGGCATGCCGCTCACAGCTGGTTCCTGATCGCTTCCGGGGTGTCCGGGACCGGTTGGGCGAGGTACAGCGCCGCCGGGTAATGGCCTTCCGGTCGGGCAGTCCGGCGCGTTCCCAGCAGTCCATACCGCTCTCCAGGCAGGCGACGGCCTCCTGGAGGCGCCCACGTGCCGGACGCGCCATCGTGCTGGGCGAGGCCTGCACGCGGGGGCCGCCGATCTTCGTGACGGCGCGGAGCCGGCTATCGGGCCGCCCGGTCCACGATCGCCTCCACGATCCTCATCAGCCGGTCCCCCGGCTGAGCGATGCTCCCGTTGTGCGCGCTGACCTGCGCGCCTTCGAGGACGAAGGTGATCTCGGCGGCGGCCTGCTCGGGGTCGGGCAGCCCGGCCGCGGCGCACATGCCGACCAGCCTGCGGGTCTGGAGCGCCTTGTGCTCCTCGATCACCTGCCGTGCGGGATGGGAGCGGTCGGGCAGCTCGGCGAGGGAGTTGATGAACGGGCAGCCCCGATAGGAGATCGCCGGCAGGCCGTCGGCGATGAAGCGGGCCAGGGCCAGGATCTGCTCCCGTGGCCGGTCGGGATGCTCGGCCTCGGCCCGGTCGAAGGCCGCCTGGTAGTCGGCCGCGACGATCCGCAGCCACTCCGCGACCAGCTCGTCCTTGGTGACGAAGTGCCGGTAGATGGCCATTTTGGTGGTCTCGGCCCGTTCGGCGATCGCCTGGACGCCCACCCGCCGGATCCCCTCGCTCTGGAAGAGCTCCTCCGCCGCGTCGAGGATGCGCTCGCGAGGCGGCAGTTTCGCCACCCTGCTCGGCCTTCTGACGGTCGCTGTCATGCCTGCTACGGTACCAGCGCGTTCCACGCGATACCGTTCGGTATCGTCAGAGACTCATGAGTATCGCTTTCGGGGAGAGACAGTGAGAGTGACCGAGTACGCGGCCTTCGACGCGGTCGGGCTGGCCGAGCTGGTGGCCAAGGGCGAGGTGAGCCCCGCCGAGCTGCAGGCGGCCGCGCACGAGGCCGCCCAGGCGGTCAACCCGCGGATCAACGCCATCGTGGAGACCTGGCGGGCCGACGACGAGCCCGTCCCCGGCAGCACCCCGCTGGCCGGTGTCCCCTTCCTGATCAAGGACATCGGGGTCGCCATGGCCGGCCGGCGCATGGAGCTGGGTAGCCGGCTGGCGGCCGGCAACGTCTCCGGCGCCGACTCCTTCCTGATGCGGCGCTTCCGCCGGGCCGGGCTCGTGACGTTCGGGCGGACCGCGACACCGGAGCTGGCCTACAGCAACACCACCGAACCCGTGCTGTACGGCGCCACCCGCAACCCGTGGGACCTGGGGCGCAGCGCGGGCGGATCCAGCGGCGGCGCCGGCGCGGCCGTCGCCGCCGGGGTGGTCCCGATCGCGCACGCCACCGACGCGGCCGGCTCGATCCGCATTCCCGCCTCCTGCAACGGGTTGTTCGGGCTGAAGCCCACCCGTGGCCGGGTCTCCGCGGGCCCCTCCGCCGACGAGGTCTTCAACGGCCTGGCCGTGCAGGGCGGCATCAGCCGTACGGTCCGTGACAGCGCGGCGCTGCTCGACCAGATTCGCGGCCCGGAGCCGGGCGACCCCTACTTCGCCCAGGAGCCGTCCCGGCCGTACGCCGAGGAAGTCACCCGCGACCCCGGCGCGCTGCGGATCGGCGTCCTCACCCAGGCGTGGGGCGGGCACCGCACCGCCGCTCCCGTGGCCGACGCCGTCTCCCGCACCGCGCGGCTGCTCGAATCCCTCGGCCACCGGGTGGAGGAGGCCGAGGTGGACCTCGGGGTGGGCTGGGAAGAGTTCGTCCTGGCCAGCGCCCGGCAGTGGACGGCGAACCTGACGGCCTCGATCGACGCCTTGGCCGCCGCCACGGGCCGGCCCATCGACTCCTCAACCTTGGAGCCGCCCGTCCTGGCCGGCTACCACTACGGGCGGCGGGTCAGCGGCGCCCAGTTCGTCACCGCGCTTGAGATCCGGAACCGGATCGCCCGAAGCCTGGCGCGGTCCTTCGACGCGCACGACGTCCTGCTCACGCCGACCCTGCCGGACCTTCCCGTGCCGTTGGGCACCCATGCCCATGCCGTGGAGGAGCTGGACGGCCTCGGCTGGCTCCGCCGCCTGTTCGACCTCTCGCCGTTCACCGCGGCGTTCAATGTGGCGGGGACGCCCGCCATGTCCGTGCCCGTGACGGCCGACGCGGAGACGGGCCTGCCGATCGGGATGCAGTTCGCCGCCGGTTACGGCCGCGAAGACCTGCTCTTCCGCCTCGCGGGGCAGCTTGAGCAGGCGAGCCCGTGGTCGGGCCGGACCCCTGCGGTGTGGGCGGGGAACGGATCTCCAGGTCAGCGGCTCGCCATAGCCTAGTGAACTTCGGAAGAACGAGGGGCGGAGCGCCGGGAGGTAAGCTGATGCGCATGGCCGAACACGTCTCCGGGAGCCTCGCCCCGGGCGCGGACGCGCGCGTCGACTCGTGCGACGTGCGGTTCGTGGACGTGTTCAAGGTGCTCGGCAAGCGCTGGAACGGCATGATCATCGTGGCCCTGATGCAGCGGCCCGCGCGGTTCGGCGAGCTGTCCAGGATGATCTCCGGGATCACCGACGGCATCCTCTCCGACCGGCTGCGCGAGCTGATGGCGGCCGGGCTCGTGGAGCGCCGCCTCGCCGAGGGCCCCGCGACCGCGGTCCTCTACCAGCTCACCGCTGTCGGCGAGGATCTACGCGGAGCCTTCCAGGAGCTGCGCGACTGGGCCGATCGCAACGACCTCGGCGGCCACTGCGCCCCCTGACCGCCGCCGGGCCCTTTCCCGGCGGAGCCGGAAAGAGGACCGGCGGAGCCGGTCGGCGAGGTGGGATCAGCGGCAGGCGAGGTCGATGAATTCGGCGTATCAGCGGCGGGCGAGGTCGATGAGCTCGGCGTAGAGGGCGATCGTCTCCTCGATCCCGAGGTCGCGGCCGTCCTGGCCGCGGCCCGAGGTGGAGAAGAGCACGTGGTCCACCCCGGTGCCCTCCAGGCCCGCCAGATCGTCGGCGATCTGGCGCGGTGAGCCGCCGAGGAACGGCCGGTCGTCGCCCAGGGCCCCGGCGGTGAGGGGCACGTTGGCCCTGGCCACCACGGTGACCGAGGCGGGGTCGCGGCCGAACTCCTCGACGGCCGCGCGGAAGGTCTTGGTCAGGTCCAGGAGCGCGTCACGGGAGAGCGCCACGGGGTTGAGCCCGTCGGCGATGCGCGCGGCACGGCGTACGCCACCGGGCGTCATGGCGCCGAGCAGGACCGGCAGGTGGGCCTGGACCGGCTTGGGGTTGATCTCCGATTCGGCGATGTGGGTGAACTTCCCGTCGTAGGCGACGGGGTCGGGGCCCCAGCAGGCTCGCATGGCGGCGATCACCTCGTCCATGCCGGGCCCGATCCTGCTCATCGGCACGCCGGCCGCGGCGAACTCCTGGGGCATCCACCCCTGGCCGACCCCCGCGACGGCGCGGCCGCCGCTGAGCTGGTCGAGGGTGGCGAACCGCTTGGCCAGGACGGCGGCGGGGTGCAGCAGGGCGTCGATGACGCTGGTGCCGAGCTTGACGCGCTCGGTGATCGCGGCCACGTAGCTCAGCGTCTCCAGCGGTTCGTAGGCGACCCGGTACGTCTCCGGCACGGGCTGCGGCTCGCCGCCGGCAATCGAAACGGGAGCGGTGGGCCGCAGCAGGCGCTCGTAGGTCCACACCGAGTCGTACCCGAGCCGTTCCGCCTCCCGGGCGACGCGGGCGATGTTGGCCGGTCCGGCCAGCGGGCCGGAGGTGGGCAGCGCGATCCCTAGTTCCATGCTCCGCAGACTACTTCATTTTTCGTAGTTCGGTAGAGAAACGGAAGTGTGCTGGGCAAGCAGTAGCACTCCCGGATCTTGCCTTTCGTTCGCGGCTGATCAATAGTGGGCAACATCGGTCAGATTCGGTCTTTACCGGTCCGCCGTCACCCCCCGAGAACGTTTGAGGTGACCATGAGACGCACGGCTGCGGCGTTCGCGATGCTCGTGGTGCTGTTCGCGCAGCCCGCCCTGACCCCCGCCCCGGCGAGCGCCGCACCCGCGCCGCCGCCCGTCTACCCGGAGGTCGGCCGGGGCACCGCCGTCCTCGACCACCGGGCGCTGCTGTCCGGGTACGCCGAGCCGGAGTGGTACGAGGCGAACATCCCCTTCCTGGAGGTGCCCGACCAGGAGATCCAGGACGTCTACTACTACCGCTGGAGCACCTACAAGCGGCACATCCGCTACACCGACTCCGCGACCGGTCACATCATCACCGAGTTCCACAACGCCCCCGGCTACGCCGCGCCGCTCGGCGGCATCGTCGCCGCCGCGGGCCACCACGTGTACGAGGGCCGCTGGCTGCGCGACACCCGCCCGGTGGACGACTACCTCACCTACTGGCTGCGGGGCCCCGGCGCGAGCGCCAAGCCGCGCGAGGAGTACGTCAACAAGGACACCGACGACTGGGCCCACGAGTACTCCTGGTGGGCGGCCGACGCCGCGTACCAGCGTTACCTGGTCACCGGCGACGCGTCCTTCGTCGAGGACCTCCTGCCCGACCTGGTCCGCCAGTACGACAAGTGGGGCGGCCAGTACGACGAGAAGCTCGGCCTGTACTGGTCGGTGCCCGTGTGGGACGCGATGGAGTACACCGCCTCCTCCTACGAGAGCGACCCGGCCAACCCCTACCACGGCGGCGCCGGCTACCGGCCCACGCTCAACGCCTACCAGTACGGCGACGCCCGGGCCATCGCCGCCATCGCGCGGATGCGCGGCGACGGCGCCCTGGCCAGGACGTTCGAGCAACGCGCCGCCTCGCTGAAGGACGCGCTGCACCGCCACCTGTGGGACCCGGAGCGGCGGTTCTTCTACCACAAGGCCCGCGCCGACCTGGATCCGCGGCAGCGGCTGGTGTCCACCAGGGAGCAGATCGGGTTCGTGCCGTGGGCGTTCGGGATGGCCCGGCCGGGCACCGAGCAGGCATGGAAGCAGCTGCTGGACCCGCAGGGGTTCGCCGCGCCGTACGGGCCCACCACCGCCGAGCGGCGCAGCCCGTTCTTCATGCGGGACGCGCTGAGCGGCTGCTGCCGCTGGAACGGCCCGAGCTGGCCGTACTCCACCTCGACCACGCTCACCGCCCTGGCGAACCTGCTCAACGACCGTGACCAGGACGTCGTCACCGCCGCCGACTACTACAAGGTCCTGCGCGGCTACGCGCTCACGCAGTACAAGGACGGCCGCCCGTACGTGGCCGAGGCGCACCACCCCGACGAGCCGCGCTGGATCTACGACGGCCGCGGGCACAGCGAGCACTACAACCACTCCACCTTCAACGACCTGGTGATCAGCGGCCTGATCGGGCTCCGCCCGCAGCCGGACGGCACGGTCGTGGTGAACCCGCTGGTCCCGGCCGGGTGGGAGTACTTCGCGCTGGAGAACGTGCCCTACCACGGGCACAACGTCACGGTCCTGTGGGACCGCGACGGCACCAGGTACGGCCAGGGCAAGGGGCTGCGCGTCTACGTGGACGGCCGGCCCGCCGCCACGCGGCCCGCGCTGGGCGAGCTGACGGCCCGCGTGCCGGCCGCCGTCGCATCCGGCCGTTCCACGCGCCCGGTCAACGACGCCGCCAACCCGTACGGCACCGGCTACCCCAAGCCGTTCGCGTCGTACACCAACGGCATCGACGACGTGTGGGACGCCGTGGACGGGCGGATCTTCTACGACGACATCCCGCACAGCCGGTGGACCAACTACCGCTCCCCCAACCCGGAGGACCATCTCGGCGTGGACTTCGGCGTGCCGACCCAGGTGAGCGACGTGCGCTTCCACGCCTACGACGACGGGGGCGGGGTGCGGGCGCCGGCCTCGTACCGGCTGGAGTTCTGGGACGGCGCGGCCTGGCGGGAGGTGCCGGGCCAGGCACGCACGCCGCGCGAGCCCCGTGCGGCGCTGAACCGGGTCACCTTCCCGGCGCTGACCACGACCCGGGTCCGGCTGGTGTTCGGCAACCCGCCGGGCGCGTACGTCGGCGTCACCGAACTACAGGCGTGGTCGCCCGCTTCAGGCGGCACCCGGCTGGAGGCGTCCGTCACCGGGCACACGGTGACGGCCACGTTCGCCCGCGACGGCGGCAGGCCCGCCACCGGGCTCAAGGTGGTGCTGGCCGTGCCGCCGGGCTGGGCGGCCGAGCCGCTCGGGCGCACCGGGACACCGGTGGTGCGGCCCGGCGGCACGTTCGAGGCGCGCTGGCGGGTCACGCCGCCGCCGGGGGCGTCGCCGCGCCCCGGCCTGTACCCGGTGCGCGCCTTGGCCACGTACGACCGGTCGGCGCGGGCGGCCAGCACGTACGCGCACGTCGAGGTGGCGCTCGACCCGGCCGCCTACGCGAACGTCGAGGCGCAGGACGCTTTCACCGCCGACACCTCGGCGGGCTACACCGTGCACCAGCCCTTCGACGGCGAGGCGAGACCGGCGATCGCGGCCGGCGGCGGCCGGTTCGCGGGCAGCGCCGCGCAACCGTTCTTCGGCATGGTGGCGGGCCCGGCGGGGCCGTCGTCGGCCGACGCCGTGAGCGTCGTGACGGCCGGATCGTTCGCCGGGACCGGCGGCCCTGAGGACAGCGTGTTCGTCGGCTGGGTCAAGGATCGGGACAACTACGTGACCGCCTGGTACAACCACACCCGCAAGCAGTCGGGCATCAACGTGCGGGCCGGCGGCCGCTTCCTCGACACGCCCGGCGACGCGGCGCTGAGCCTCCAGCCGGGCGACCGGTTCGCGCTGGTGCTGTCCGGTGACACCATCACCTCCTTCGCCCTGACCGGCGGGCAATGGCGGCGGCTGCGCACGGCCGGCATCGGCGGCACGCTGGCCACCCCGCAGGCCCGCGAGGGCTACCGGTACGGCTTCGGCCTGCGCGGCAGCTCCGGGACGATCGCGATCGCGGGCCTGGAGGGCCGGGCCGCGTAGCCGTGGGTGAGGCGGTCGCGACGCGGACGCGGGCGTCGTCGATCGCCTGCCCTCACCCGGCCGGGAGTGCCCGGCGCGGCGGCTCGTCCGGCAGCGCCGTGCGCTCGGCACCGGTGGTGGTGCCGAGGGCGTGCACGTCGGGCCCGGTCGCGCCCCCGTACGTGGCGATCTTGTATTCGACCGCCGCGAGGGAGAGGGTCAGCTCGCGGATCCGGCGGCGGATGGTGTCGCGGTGTTCGACCAGCACGTCGAGCCGCTCCGGCACCGTGTGCTCTCCGGCATCGGCGAGCGCGACGTAGTGCTGCAGATCACGCATCGCCATGCCGGACAGCCGCATCCGGGTGAGGAACACCAGGCGCCGAACCGCGTCGGCGTCGTAGACGCGGTGACCGTTGCCGTCGCGGGCCACCTCGACCAGCCCGGCCCGCTCGTAGTAGCGCAGCGTGTGGGGCGAGAGGTCGAGGAGGTCGGCGACCTCGGCGATGGTCATCGTCTCGGGCACGTCGGGCACGTCGGTGAGGCGGTGGATCGCCTCGACCGACAGCGGGCCGTCGTCCCCGAGCGCTTCGAGCGCCCTGGTCATGAGATCGTCGGTGGCCATGACCACGAGCCTAGACGGGCCGTACCGATGCGGGGACATCGTCGAAGTCGGCGCCGCGGGCGGTCTCGGCCCACTGCTCGACCTCGTCCAGGCCGCGCCGGTAGGCGCGCGAGATGCGCTCGACGGCCTCGCGCCCGAGCGGCAGCCGCAGCGGCACCTCGTCGCCGTGCGCGAGGGACACGATGATCTCGGCCGCCCGCACCGGGTCGCCTTCCTGCCGGCCGTCGGTCCCGGCCATGTCCGCGCGGACGTCGGCGAGCAGGTCGCGGTAGGTCGCGGACGGCTCGGCGAACTCCAGCACGTCGCCCCGGTTGAAGCCGGTCCTGAACCGGCTGGGCTCGACGAGCATCACCCGGATCCCGAACGGGGCGACCTCCCCGGCCAGGGCCTCGGACCAGCCTTCGAGGGCGAACTTCGACGCGCAGTACGCCGACACGCCGGGGAACGCCATCCGCCCGCCCTGGCTGCTCATCTGCACGATCGTCCCGCTGCGCCGCTCACGCATCGCGGGCAGCGCCGCCCGGACGAGCGCGGCGGGCCCGAACAGGTGCAGCTCCATCAACTCGCGCAACTGCGCGTCGCCGACCTCCTCGACCGCTCCGACCACGGCCCGGCCCGCGTTGTTGACCAGCACGTCGAGCTGGCCGAAGCGGCCGAGGGTGTCGCGCACGAGGTCCGGGGCCGCGGCGACGTCCCGGGCGTCGAACGCCGCGACCAGGCAGCTGTCCGGGTACTTGGCCGCCAGGTCGGCCACGCTCTCGGGCCGGCGCACCGCCGCCACCACGTTGTCGCCCGCCGCGAGCGCCGACTCCGCCAGTGCGCGTCCGAAACCGCGGGACGCGCCGGTGATGATCCACGTCTGTGTCGTCATGGCAGGGACGGTATGCCTTCGAGCGCGCTCGAACGCAAAACCGACGTGACCCCCGCGGCGAGCGCCAGGCTGCGCAGGTCAGGGAGGGGTCCGGGGCCGCGGTGGCGGGTCAGCCTTTGGTCAAATCGGTCTCGACCTTGCGCCGAACCCGCATTCTCCGGGTAGTCCAATTCGGATATATGGCCCATACCTATGGATTCCTCCCGGACCGATGCCGCACACGCGTCCTGGAGAGGGGGATGAGGATGAGCGGACGGCATGCGCGCAGCCTGCGCACCACGTGGGCGGACCGGGTCTGCGAGGAGCGGAAACGGCTGCTGGCGGCCGTCGGCGACGAGCTGTGGGGGACCGAGCTCCTGCGGTTCACGCTCCAGCAGGCGGTGGCCGAGCTGTCCGGGCTGGGCGGCATGGTGCACCTGTGCGGCCCCGGCCACGGCGGCGGGCTGCGCCTGGTCGCGGCCAGCGGGCTGCCCTCCGCCTTCGCCCAGGCGTGGGAGCGCATCGACCGGGACGCCCCGCTCGTCCCGGCGCGAGCGCTCCGGGAGGCCGCGTTCGTGTGGGAACCCTTGACGGACACCGCCGCCGGAGAGCGCGCGGGCAGGCGGCAGGGGGACGGATCCTGGTCCTGGCCCGCCGGCACGGCGATGGCCGCCGTTCCGCTGCTCGGCCCCGCCGGGCCGGCGGGCGCGTTGTCGGTCGTGACGCTCTCCCCGCACGAGCCGCCGGCCCGGCGACGGTCCTTCCTCCGCATGCTGGGCCGGTGGGCCGGCGAGCACCTGAGCAGATACCCCGCGCCGCCGCCGGACCCGGCCGGCCCGGGACGGCGCGACCAGCCCGCCGGCTCGCACCTGCGGCAGGACCTGCCGACGGTCGGAACGTGGGACTGGGACGTCAGGACCGGCCGGATCACGTGGAACGCGGCGACGCTCGCCATCCTCGGCGTCGACCCCGGCACGTTCGACGAACGGATCGAGACCTGGACCAGCATCGTCCACCCGGAAGACCTGCCCTGGGTGCTGGCCGACATCGACGAGGCGATCCAGACGGGGCGAATGTACGGCAGCGAGTACCGGATCTGCCGCCCGGACGGGACCTCCGGCTGGGTGCGCGCCCGCGGCCGCTCCATCGCCGACGAGAACGGCCGGCCGGCACGCATGGTCGGCACCCTGATGGACATCACCGCCGTCCACGACGCCATCGACACCGTCGCCGAACCGCCGGCGCGGGCGGCCGAGCCCGCCGCCGTGACCAGGGCCGACGCCGAACGAGCCGCCGGGATCGGCCGGCTGACCCGGGCGCTGGCCGAGGCCATCACCGTGCAGGACGTCGCGGACGCCTCCGCCGCCCACATCCTGCCGCTGTTCGGCGCCGTCGGGCTGATCGTCGCCCTCGTCGAGGGCGACCACCTGCGGCCGGTCGCGTTCTGCGGCTACACGCAGGAGTTCATCGACCGGATCACGCGGATACCGGCCTCGGGCAAGCTCACGATCGCGCAGGTCCTGCGCGAGCGTACCCCGATGTTCATCAGCTCGGCGGAGGAGTACATCGAGCGCTACCCCGTCGTGGCCGACCTTCCGGCCGCCGGCGGCAAGCAGGCGTGGGCGTTCCTGCCGCTGATCGCCTCAGGACGCCCCGTGGGGACGTGCGTCGTCTCCTTCGCCGAGCCGCACAAGTTCACCGGCGAGGAGCGTACCCTGCTCACCGCGCTCAGCGGGCTCGTCGCCCAGGCCGTGGAACGGGCCCGCCTGTACGACAAGGAGCACATGCGCGCCCACCAGATGCAGCGCGAGCTGCTCCCCCGCGAGCTGCCCAGCCTGCCCGCCGTCACCCCCGCGGCCCGCTACCTGCCCGCCGGCAAGGACATGGAGGTGGGCGGCGACTGGTACGACGTCATCCCGCTGTCGGCGGACCGGGTCGCCATGGTCATCGGCGACGTCATGGGGCACGGCGTGGCCGAGGCCGTCACCATGGGCCGGCTGCGCACCGCCGTCCGTACCCTGGCCGACCTGGAACTGCCGCCCGACGAGCTGCTCGCCCACCTCAACGACCTGGTCAGCGAGCTC
This sequence comes from [Actinomadura] parvosata subsp. kistnae, assembly GCF_900323885.1. Lineage (GTDB taxonomy): Bacteria > Actinomycetota > Actinomycetes > Streptosporangiales > Streptosporangiaceae > Nonomuraea > Nonomuraea composti. The sequence goes on from NZ_OOHJ01000030.1 coordinate 390,990, forward strand.
GGCGACGACTTCTACGCCACCTGCCTGTACCTGGTCTACGACCCCACCACCCGCACCTGCGACGTCACCCGCGCCGGCCATCCCCCGCCCGCCGTCGTCCACCCCGACGGCAGCGTGCACTTCCTCGACTCCGACCCGAACTCGCCGCTCGGCGCCGCCACCCCGCCCTTCGACACCGTGGAGCTGGAGGTGCCCGACGGCAGCCTCCTGGTCCTCTACACCGACGGCCTGGTCGAATCCGCCACCCTGGACATCGACCAGGGCATGGCCGACCTCGCCGCGGCACTCGGCGACATGGCCCCCGCGGCACTGCGCCCGACGCCGTGCCGGGAGCACGCGGCCCTGCCGGGCGGCTCGGGCGACCACTGCGCCGCCTGCCTCGAAGCCCTGTGCGACAACCTCACCAGCACCCTGCTGCCCACCAGGCAGGGCACCGCCGACGACACCGTGCTGCTGATCGCCAGAACCCACGCACTGCCCGCCGCCGACATGGCCTCCTGGCCGCTGCCCGACGATCCCAGGGCGGCGGGCCAGGCCCGCGAGCACGTCCGGGCGCAGCTCAGCGCCTGGCACCTGGAGGACCTGTCCATGACCACCGAGCTCCTGGCCAGCGAGCTGGTCGGCAACGTGGTACGCCACGCCAAGGGCCCCATCCGGCTGCGCCTGCTCCGCAGCAACGTCCTCACCTGCGAAGTCTCCGACGGCAGCCTCACCACTCCCCGCCCCCGCCGGGCCGGCGCGACCGACGAGGGCGGGCGCGGGCTGCAGCTCATCTCCGCGATCGCCCACCGCTGGGGCACCCGCTACACCGCCACCGGCAAATGCGTCTGGACCGAGCAGCCGCTGACGCGCACCGAACAGCACCCCGTCAACCTGTACGACGTGCTGGAGGACAGCCACTCCCCCGGGTGAGAGCGGCGGTCATCAGGGGATGGGCTCGGGTGGAGAGGCGTCCTTCGGGCCGGGGCGGGCGTGACCGTTGCGTGCCGGGCACAGGCGATTGCCCTGCCCCACCTGCCAGCCCAGCACTCTCAGCAGCCTGCGGGCCAGCGGCGGAACCGCATCGACGATCAGCCTGCGCGGCGCCGGAAGCCCGGCGGCGACCTGGCCGATCAGCCGCAGCGCGCCGGCGTCGATGAAGTGCAGCCCGCCCAGATCAAGACGGACGTCGCCGCCGCACACGGCCACCGCCCAGGCCAGCGCGCGGGCCAGCCGGGGGTGGGCGGCGCGGTCGATCTCACCGCCCAGGCGCAGCCCGCAGGGATGCACCATGAGCGTGATGTGGGCAACGCTGTCACTACTCGGGGACGTCATGACACTCCAGCAGAGGTAAGCCGGGGCCGCCGCTCGTGACGGTCCTGAGCCGGGCTGTCGTACCCGCGCCGGACCCGGGAAAGGAGCCAGGGGTCGGCTTCGCCGGCGGCTCGATCCCGCCCGGCGAAGCGGTACGGCCCGTTCTCGGCCGCCGTCCGCGAGGCCGTGGGGCGCTCCGCGCCCTGGGCTGTGCTCGCGGTTGCTGTCCCTCTCCTGCCCGCGGCGGCCCGCATTATGCCCCATAGCAACCACTCGACCACGAAGCGCGCCCGCCGCCCTTTACATAAACTATGAATATAAAACTGTTATGCTTACGGCGTGAGCCGCCAAGACGCCGACCCGGTCGCGGCCGCCGCCATCGCGGCCGCCCTCTACGGCCTGGCCACCAGGGCCGCGAGACGCCTGCCCGCGACATGAGCCTGACCTCCGCCGCCACCCTCGCCACCCTGGACCGGACCGGGCCGCGGCGCATCACCGACCTGGCCGTGGTCGAGGGCGTCACCCAGCCCGCGATGACCGCCCTGGTCCGGGTGATGGAGGAGTCCGGCCTGGTCGAGCGGCGGGGCGACGCGTCCGACAAGCGGGTCACGCTGGTGTGCCTGACCGACGCCGGCGCCTCCTACGTCCGGACGCGGCGCCAGGCGGGCGTCCACGCGTTCGAGCGGTTGATCGGGAAGCTCACCCTCGACGAGGTCGAGGCGCTGGTGGCGGCCCTTCCGGCGCTGCGGCATCTGGCGGAGCTCGAAAGCCAGGACCGCGAAGGGCCGAGACGGTGACCGGGCAGCCGGTCGGCGGGCCGCGGTGAGGGCGCTCCCGGTGGCGCGGCTGCTGGTCCCCGCCCTGATTTTCATCGCGCTGGTCGTGGCGGCGGTCGCCAGCCTCGGGACGCCGCTCATCACCAGCGTGGCGACCTCGTTCCACGTCCCGCTCGGCAGCGCGCAGTGGACGCTGACCGTCGCGCTGCTCAGCGGCGCCGTCGCCACGCCGGTCCTGGGCCGGCTCGGAGCCGGCCCGCACCGGCGCGCCGCGATCCTCGCCACGCTGGCGGTCGTCGTCGCCGGCAGCGCGCTCACCGTGCTGCCGCTGCCGTTCGCGTGGCTGCTGGCCGGCCGGGCGGCCCAGGGCGTCGGGCTCGGGCTGACGGCACTGATGATGGGCGTGGCCCGGGACCACCTCCCCGAGCGGCGCGGCGCGGCCGTGATCTCCCTGATCTCGGTGGTCTCGATCATCGGGGCCGGCGTCGGCTACCCGCTGGCCGCCCTGCTCGCCGAGCTCGGCGGGGTACGGGCCGCCTACGGCCTCGGCCTGGCCGTCACCGCCGCCGCCCTGCTGACCGCGTGGCGCTCCGTCCCCGAAGCCCCCGAAGGCCGCTCCGCCCGCGTGGACGTGGCAGGCGCGGTCGTCCTGGCCGCCGCGCTGCTCCTGGTGCTGTTCCTCGCCGGCGAACGGATCCTGTGGAGCGGGCACCTCGCCGTGGCGGCGGGCCTCGCCGTCGTCGCGGTGGTGCTGCTCTGCCTCTGGGCCGTCATCGAGCTGCGCGGCACGACGCCCCTGGTCGATGTGCGGGCGATGCGGCACCCGGCGGTCGCCGGGGCGAACCTCGCCACGTTCGCCGGCGGGATCGGCATGTACCTCCTGCTCACGCTCATCACCCGGTACGCGCAGACGCCGCACGGCGCCGGCTACGGCTTCGGGCTGACGACCTTCGCCGCCGGGCTGGTCCTCGTCCCGTTCTCGGTGCTGGGGTTCGTCGCCGGCCAGCTCACGCCGCGGATCCGGACGCGGATCGCCGGCCCCCTGCTCCTGGCCGGCAGCGCCGTCGTGGTCGGCGGCGGGTTCGCCCTGTTCGCCGCGGCCCGGACGAACCTGGCCGAGCTGTTCGCGGCGATGGGCGTGCTCGGCTTCGGCGTCGGCGGCTTCTCGGCCGCGATGCCCGGCGTCATCCTGGCCGTCACCCCCAAGAGCGAGACGTCGAGCGCCATGAGCGTCAACTACGTCGTCCGCAGCGTCGGGTACTCCCTGGGCAGCGCCCTCGGCGGCCTGATCCTCGCCGCCGGCACCGGCCCCGGCCACCTCTTCCCCGACGACAACGCCTACACCACGGCGGCGCTGGCCGGCATCGGCGCCATGGCGATCACGACACTGACCAGCCTCGCCCTCGCCCGCCGCCGCCCGCCCGAGGCCTGACGCCGGCCGGCTACCGGGCCGGTCGGTCCGGCCTGCCGACTGACACGGATTGGAAGAGCGGCCGCACGCCGCCGGTCATGATCGGGCCGTGGATCCGTCTCAGGTCACCGTCCGGCTCGACGGCGAACGTGAACAGCTCCGCGCGCAGCGTGCTGACGTAGGCCCGCCGCCCGTCGGCGCTGAGCGCGATGCCGACCGGGCCGTGTCCCGCCTCGAACGGGGCGTTCGGGGTGGGCCGCAGCGACCCGTCGGCGGCGATGGTGAAGCCCCACACCTTGGTGGCGAGGTCGGGGTTGACGTTCAGGCCGCCGCTGGTGACATAGAGGTGCCTGCCGTCAGGGGTGATGGCCGTGCCGATCGGTACGTCGGGTGCGCTGTACGGCGAGCCGGGGACGGGCGTGAGCGAGCCGTCCGCGCCGATGGAGAAGCCGAAGAGCTGGCGGTCCGACACGCTGGTCAGCGCCTCGCAGGCCACGTAGAGGTGGCGGCCGTCGGGGGTGACCGACATGCCGAGCCCGCCGCGCTCGACCGGTACGGGCTCGCCGGCCCTGCTCAGCGTGCCCTTCGGGCCGACCGCGAAGACGACGACGAAGCCGGGCGGCTCGGTGTCCTCCGGGGTGATCGCCGGGCGGCCGTGGCTGACGAACAGGAAGCGTCCGTCGGGCGTCATGGCCAGGCCGCGCGGGCTGGCCTGGCCGGTGGAGACCGCCGGGCCGCGCCGGTGCAGCCGGCCGTCGAAGCCGACGGAGAACACCGACACGGTGCCGTCGTCGGTGTCGGCGGTGTAGAAGGTCCGGCCTGACGGCGCGAGGAGGCTGCCGAACGGGAAGTCGCCCGCCCGGACGGCGGGCGGCCGGAGCGGGGTGAGCCTGCCGTCGTCGCCGACGCGGTACTGGTGGACGCTGTCGTCCAGTGCGGTGGCGACGTAGGCGGTGCGGCCGTCGGCGGAGAGCTGGAGCTGCCGCGGCTGCGTGCCCGTGGGGATGAGCGGCGGCTCCAGCACCGGCTCTCCGGTGGAGCCGAGCCGGAACAGCGAGATGTCGCCCGAGTCGCCGTTGGTGACGTAAAGGGTGCCGCCGGCGGCGGCGTCGGCCGGCGTGCCGGTGAGCAGCACGCTCACGGCCAGTGCGGCCAGTGCCAGGCGCGCTCCGCGCGGGCGCGATCCGGGTGCGGCCGGCAGGCGTGGGGGACGCGTGACGTGCATGATGCCTCCTGTCCGAAGGGGTCGCCGGCCCGGCGGCCGGGCACCGCCCGTCTTCAGGACCCCTCCAGGCTGCCACCCCGCCTGGTCCGGTCCCAGGGCATTGTCCGGACATCTACCGGTAACTCCGGCGCGTGACCAGCGGGGCAGGCATGGGCGCCGCGTGCAGGCGGCCGGAACAGGGGCTCGTCCCGCAGATCAGGTGGGGCGTGGAGACAGGCGGAAGACGCGCAGTTCGCGGCCGGAGCGCTCGGTGTAGCCCTGGTACAGGGGCCAGAAGCGGACGAGTGCCTGCCATGCCTGTTCGCGCTCGTCTCCGGTGAGCAGGGTCGCCGTCACCGGCGTCACGCGGCCGCGGAAGTTCACAGTGGCCTGCGGGGTCTTGAGCAGGTTGCCGCTCCAGGCGGGATGCCGGTCCCTGCCGAAGTTGCTGCCGACCACGAGGAACGAGCCGTCGTCCTGCGGCATGCAGGCCAGCGGGCTCTGGCGGGGCTGCCCGGTCTTGCTGCCGGTGGTGGTGAGCAGCAGGTGGGGAAGCAGTTGATCGCCCATGAGCACCCGGCCACCGCTCAGCCGGTTGACGAGACGGTCGAGCGGCGGGACGATCTTGGGTGCGACCAGGGCGAAACCCCTGGTGCCCGCGAGCCACTGGAAGAACGGGCGCAGCGCGGCGCTGAGCCGGGCCCTTGCCGTCGTCCTGTTGCGCTGCTGCTCGACCACGCCGACCTCACGTCCTGGCTCCGGGCTTGCTGATGAGGTCACGATATCTCCAACCAAGCGCTTGGTCTAATCGCAGCGGGCCGGTTCGGGCACCACCTTCCTCAACCAGGCGACGACCGCCATCTCCAAGCAGACCGGCATCCTCATCCTCGACCCGTGGGCAGCCAGTCCGCCGGCAGCTCCGTCACGCAGGCGAACGCGGCCGGCATCCCCATCATGGCCTTCGACCGCAAGCCCTCCGGCGGCAAGGGCAAGGTCAAGGTCCTCGGCAACGACGGCATCGCCGACGCGCTGGCCGCCGTCGCGGCGGGCGAGATGTACGCCACCAACGCCGAGTCGCCCTTCGCCCTCGGACAGAAGGTGATGTCCCTGGCCGGCGATGTGCTGGGGGGCAAGCAGGTGCAGCCGGACGAGACGCTGCGGGGCGAGCTGGTCACGAAGAACAACGTGAAGGAGTACGCCGACCATCTCACCAGCCTCGGCGACAAGTCCGGCGTCCCGGACAGCCTCAAGTAGCCGCACGAAACGCCTGCCCGGACGCGTCCGAGCAGGCGTTTCCCCGCTTCCCCGCCCGCCCGAGCGATCACGGGGCGGTCACCAGTTGCGTCGTGGGGCGTTCCCGCCTATCAGTCGTCGTCGGGGAAGACCAGCTCATCGCGTGTCGCCACCAGCTCGGCAGGAGGCGGCTTGATGTCGACGGCCTCGCCCCAGCCGGAGAGCCGCACGTCGGCGGTCGAGACACTGCGGTCCTTGGTGTTCCAGAGCGAGTCGGGCTCGTCATAGCGCGTCTGGCACCTGCGGACGAGCTGATCCGAGCCCAGCCACAGCCGCCACGTCACGGGCAGCTTGGTGTAGCTCGCGTACTGCCCCGTGGGCTTCTCGAAGCCGTCCACCCGCAGGCCCGGGTTCAGCTTGTACAGGTCGCCGATGGTGGTGCTGCCTTCGTAGAGCGTGGTGCGCGTGCCGTCGTAGACGCCGGCGGGCCGCTTGACCGTCGTGGTGGCCAGCACGTGCCGGAGCGTGGCGGAATCGCTCAGCCTGATCTGCCCGCACACCAGTTCCAGGTCGTTCTTCTTGGTCTCCAAGAACCAGGACTTGCCCGCCGGCATATAGGCGGGGTGCTCGCGTTCCCAGCCGTAGGCGCGGTCGGGGAAGATGATGCTCCGGGAGTCGCCGGGCGAGAACTTCGAGTAGCGCACGTCGATCGCCACGATCCCGCCCCCGCCGAACTTGTAGACGGCCCGCGACCGGCTGGAGACATGATCCTTCTTCGGCCCCCAGACGATGCGATACACCGCGTTCAGCCGCACGCCGCCGTGACCGTCGAGCTGCCGCTTCAGTGCCGCGACCGGATCAGGACGGGTGACGGCTCCGGCGGGTGCGCCGATGACCGAGACCGATACGGCCAGCACGGCAGTCAGCCCAATCGTCCGTCGCCCCATGCCCTGCTGCTCCCCCGCTCGGTTCCGTGCCGTCCGGAACGGAGGCTGGGAAGATCTTCGCGCATGAAGATCTCAACGCTGTCACGACGAAGCCCGCACCAGCCGCCCGTCACCATCGCTCACGACCCGTGGTGGTCGAGGGCCACGCGTTTCCTGTCTCCTGAGCCGCGGAATCGGGGCCCGCTATGTCGGGGTCGCGCGCAGTGTCGCGGCGACGGCCGCCGCGTGGTCGGGGTCGGTCATGAGCTGATCTCCGTGGACCAGCGGGAAGTGGGTGTTGTAGGCGGCCGTCCTGGCGTCGGGTGACAGGGCGTGCCGTACTGATCTCGCCGCCTGCCAGCGTGGCCGGACCGCCTCCCGCTCCGCTTCGCCCGGGCGGTGATGCCACCTGCAGCTGGGGCAGGCGGGCATGCCGGTCGCGGTGTCGATGGAGAAGATGTTGCGCCTGACGTCCGGGCGGCGGTGCGGATCCGCGAATGGGCCGGCCCGCCACTCGCCGGTGGTCTCGTCGATCGGATGGCCGGTCAGCTGCGACTCGTAGCCGCGGATGAGCTCGGCGAGCGGCGAGTCGTGCCTGACCGGGCCCGTCTCGCCGCGCTCGGCCGAAGCCAGCGCGGCGGCGAGCACCGGGTGGTCGGCCACGCCGGCCAGCTCGCACTGGCGCCGGGCTTCGGCGACCGCGGCTCGCCGCCGCAGGTCCGGCGGGGCATGGTCGATGGCCTCGGCGAGCTGCCGATCGATGACCCGCAGGGCGTGCCGGGCGAGCGGGTCCCCTTCCCGGGGATCGTCGGGAGCCGCGTCGGTGATGACCCCGCCCAGCAGCGGCCCCTCCAGCAGCGCGGGGGTGAACAGCACGCCGGAGATACGACTGGCCAGCGCGAGGGCCTTGGGAACGGAGCCGGACAGGTACGGGAACTCCCCCTCCGGGTCGGGATCCAGACCCAGCTCGCGCAGGTCCTCGTTCAGCGCGTCGGGGTGGCTGCCCCAGCGCTCCTGCGGCGTCTGCGGGCGGAAGGCCGTCCGAACCCGGCCGTCCGCGGCGTGTCCGAAGGCATGCGAAGCCGCGTAGTCGTGCCGCATGACGGACACGGCCTCACCACCACCACGGGTCAGCTCGCGCAGGGTCTCGGGACGGGTCCCCTCCCAGCCGCCGTACTCGAACGCGATCGTCCAGCCGCCGGCCCGGGTCACCAGCACCATGTCGCAGCGGCCGCCGGTCTCCTCGACGCGCTCCATGACCTCCTCATCGGCCACCACATGGACGTTGCCGTCGACCACGCCGAACCGGCGCAGCGTCTCGCGCTCGTCCAGGCCACGGACGAAGGTGACGGTGTAGATCTCCTCCCATGCCTCCTCCCACGCGTAATCCGCGGGCATGATCTTCCGCATCGATCTCCCTGGTTCCGCCCTTCCGTGATCACGGGTGAGTATGGCAGGCGGGCCCGACATCGGCTGCACCGTTCAGCGCCATGCCGTGGCCGCCGTGTTGTCGAGCAGGGCGATGCGGATCTGCTTGCGGGAGGCGATGCCGAGCTTGGCGAAGACCTTGCGCAGATGCGTCAGAGGGCGAGAGGCGTCAGGGCTCAGCAGTCGTGACCGCCCCGCAGGCGAGGCCGCCACTGGTCAGTTCACTGCCTGCGCGGGTGGCGTCGATCAGGGCCTGCAGCAGGCGGAGCGGGTCCTCGGCGATGCGGTTGCAGACGTACAGCCACCACTGGGTGCCGAACACGATGTACTGCCTGGTGGGATGGCCGCGGTCGCGCATCGCCGCCAGCCGGCCGGCGTCGAGCCCCAGCAGCGTCTCGACCTCGTACGCGCCGGAGCCTGGCCGCATGTGCGGCTGCAACGCGGTCAGCAGGTCGGGGTCGTGGGTGGCGATCGAGCAGAGGTGGCCGTCGTCCAGGAGGCGGGTCGCGCAGGTGAGGAACGCCGCCCGCAGCTCGCGGCTGCCGCGCGGGTAGGCGACGGACTCGGGTTCGAGGTAGGAGCCCTTGACCAGGCGGATGCGGCCGGGTCGCTGGAGCAGGCGGGGCAGGTCCTCGGCCGTGCGGTGCAGGCGGGCCTGGATGGTGACGCCGACGTGGTCGAAACGCTCGCACAGGCGTTCGTGGGTCCATAGGACGAGGTCCGTGCGGTCGGATCCCTCCATCGAGATCATCATCTCCTGGCCCGCGGCGGCGGTGGCCTCGGCCAGCCGGGTGGCGTTGGCCAGCCCCAGCTCGCGGTCCACCACGGAGCCGATGTGGGACAGGTCGAGGGACACCGAGCAGTTCACCGCGCGGGCCGCGGCCTGCCGTGACAGGTCCAGGAAGACCTCGGTCTCGGCCGTGGCCAGGGCGGCGTCCCGGCAGCTCTCCCCCATGTAGTCGATGGTGGCGGCGCTGCCCTCCGCGTTGAGCAGGGCGGCCCGGCCGAGCGCCTCGTCGATGGTCCGGCCGCCGACGTAGCGTTCGGCCACCCGCCAGGCCAGGCCGCGCAGTGCGGGGTCCGCGGCGACCCGGTCCTTGAGCTCTTCGTCCAGGGCCAGGGCGCGCATCGTCTCAGCCGCCTGCTCCATCAAGGTCATCTCGTTCGTCACGCCGGCACTCTATCACCAACGAAAATTTTTTTAGAAGGAGCTCTCATCTGAGCGGCTTAGGAGCCGGGGCTATTAGGCTGCGCTTGTGGATCATCGAAGGCGCGGGCGAGGCACGGGGCGGCAGACGAGCGACATCACCGAGCCCCCGATCGCCCGGGTGGACGTCGTGCGCGAGACCCTCCACGGCATCACGCTCGAGGATCCCTACCGCTGGATGGAAGCCGGGGGCGAGGAGTTCCACCGCTGGCTGGCCGGCCAGGCCCGGCACGCCCGCGAGCACCTGGACGCCCTGCCGCACCACTCCGGCCTGCTGGCCCGGATCCGCGAGCTGGGCGGCGCGCTCACGCGGTACTTCGGCCTCGGGATGGCGGCCGGCAAGGTCTTCGCCTTGGTACGCGAGCCGGACGCCCGCGTGCCCTTGCTGACGGTGACGGAGGCCGACGGGGCGAGCAGGGTCCTGTTCGACCCCGGCACGGTTTCCGGCGATGCGCACCACGCCATCGACTGGTATGTGCCCTCCCCCGACGGCCGCCACGTCGCCTGTGCCGTCTCGGCGTCCGGGGCGGAGGACAGCTCCATCCACGTGATCGACGCCGGCTCGGGAGCCCTCCTCGAGACGATCCCGCCCACGACGCGTTTCGCCTTCCTGAGCTGGCTGGAGGACGGCCGATCGTTCGTCTATCACCGTTACGCGGAGTCGTCCCTCCTGGACAGCCGTTCCTTCCTGCACCGTCTGGGCGCCGACCCGGCGCAGGACACGGTGGTGCTGGCCCGCGGCCTCAACCCCCGCATCGAGCTGGCCCCGCGCGACCGCCCTTTCCTGGTGGTGCCGCCGCACGGCGAGTGGATGCTGGCGATCATCTCCCACAGCGCGCTCAGCCCCTGGCCCTGGACCGGCGAGCAGCTGAGCGACTGCACGGTGTACGTGGCGCCGCGCGCCGGGCTGGCCGACCCGGCAACCTGCCCGTGGCGGCCGGTCGCGGGCGTGGCGGACGGCGTGACCGCCCTCGCCACCAGCCACGACACCCTCTACCTGGTCTCCCATCGGGACGCGCCGCGCTCCCGCGTGCTGGCCGTTCCGCTTGCCGCACCGGACCTGTCCCGCGCCCGGGTGGTCGTGCCCGCGAGCGAGCGGGTGGTGGAGACGGTGCGGGTGGTGGGCGACCGGCTGCTGGTACGCGACCTCGACGGTGGCGTCAGCCGGCTGCGGCACGTACCCCTGTCCGGCGGCGAGCCCGCCGACCTGCCGATGCCGGTGGACGGCGCGATCCTGGAGTGGACCACCCACCCCGAACGGCCCGAAGCCCTGCTCCTGATGGCCGGCTGGACCGACGCGCCCCGGCTCTACCGCTACGACGGCCACTCCCTCCGGGACACCGGGCTGGCGCCGCGCTCGCCGGTGGACTTCGGCGACGTGCACGCCCGCACCCTGCACGTGCCCGCGCGGGACGGGACGCCGATCCCGCTCACGGTCGTCCACCACAAGGACCTGAAGCTGGACGGCGACAATCCGGCCGTGCTCACCGGCTACGGCTCCGGCGGGCTCATCGACCTGCCGGAGTTCCGTCCTGAGCTGCTCGCCTGGTACGAGCTCGGCGGCGTCCACGCCGTCGCCCACCTGCGCGGCGGTGGCGCCTACGGCCGCGAATGGCACGAGGCCGGACGCGGCGCGCGCAAGGAGGCCACCATCACGGACTTCATCGACTGCGCCGAACATCTCATCGCGCTCGGCTACACCCGCCCGGGGCGGCTGGCCGGCCAGGGCTCCAGCGCCGGCGGCATCCCCACCGGCGGCGCGCTGGTGCGCCGCCCCGACCTGTGGGCCGCCATGGCGATGCAGGCGCCGACGGTGAACGCCACGCGGAACGAGTTCACCGACAGCGGGCCGATCAACGTGCCCGAGTTCGGCAGCGTCACCACCGAGGAGGGCCTGCGTGCCCTGCTGATCATCGACGCCTACCTGCGGGTCCGGGACGGCGTGCGGTACCCGCCGGTGCTGATGACCACCGGCCTGCACGACGCGCGGGTGCCGCCGTGGCAGCCGGCCAAGCTGGCCGCCCGCCTGCGGGCGGCCACGGCCTCCGGCCGGCCGGTGCTGCTGCGCGTCGAGGAGCACGGCGGGCACGGCGCCGGCTCGACCAGAGACCAGGAGCAGGAACTGCTCGCTGATGTGCTGGCTTTCGTCCTGCACGCCTCCGACCGGTCATGACAGTGACAGACAGGTCGGGTACGGCGGGTGGATCGGCGGGCCGCGCTTTCGGGGCCATGGCCCGGATCGCCGCCGACGCCGGCCACCCCGCCCAGGGCGGGTTGGCGTCACGGGCGGACCGATGAGGGCGCGGGCTCGGCGTCGAGGCGCTGCGGTGGGGTTCGAGCAGCTCGGCGTCCACCGCATCCGGGCGGCGCAGCCGGTCAGCTGACGCGGACGACGCTCTTGCCGTGGGTGGTCCCGTCGGCCAGGTGCGCGATCGCGGTCTCGACGTCGGCGAGGGCGTATTCGGCGGTGACGTCGATCCGCACCGTCCCGTCGGCCACCAGGGCCATAGCGCGGGTGGCGCTGCCGGCCAGCCTGCTGGGGTGGGTGCGGGCGGCCAGGTTGCTGTTGTAGGTCAGCAGCGACTGGCCCTGCGTCAGCAGGTCGTTGACCGATACGGTGACCGGTTCGAAGGTGGCGATGTTGCCGTAGACGACGATCCGGCCGTGCGGCGCCAACCGTTCCAGGCTGGCGACGCGGGCGGGGCCGCCGATCGGGTCGAGGATCACGTCGAACGTCCGCTCGTCGAGGGCGGCGGGGAACTGCTCGCGCACCAGGACCTCGTGGTAACCGGACCGGCGGGCGTGGCCGATCTGACCGGCGTTGCCGACCACGCCGACGATGCGTTGCGCACCCGCGGCAGCGGCGAACTGCCCGGCCAGCGTTCCGACTCCGCCGGCGGCGGCGTGAATCAGCACGCTGTCGCCGGGCCGCACCCGGGCGACCGTGTTGATCAGGTCGTAGGCGGTGGGGGTGACCCACCCGAACCCTGCCGCGGTGCGGGCGTCGACCTTCGCGGCGTTGATCGCCAGCATCGCGGGCGCGGTCACGACCTCCGCGTACCCTCCTCCGCCGATCAGCGCGACCACCTGCTCCCCGATCCGGGCGGAGTCCACCCCGTCGCCGACCGCGACGATCTCGCCGGCCACCTCGAAGCCTGGGACGAACGGGCGCGGGATCGGGAAATGCCCCTGGCGTACCAGCACGTCCCCGTATTGCACGCCGGCGTAGGCGGCCCGGATCGCGACCTCGCCCGGGCCTGCCACGGGATCCGGCACCTCGGAGAGCTGGAACGCGTCATCGGCGCCCAGAACAACAGCCTTCATTGAATTCAGCCTTCTGTCTCGACTCAGTATCCTGATACTGCAGGACCATAACCAGTCTCAGGATATTGAGTCAACTTAGGGAGCTGTTTCATGAGCGACGTGCCCGTCGAGGAATACGTGTGCACCCGCATCCGTCGCGCGGAGCAGGCGCTGATGGCCCATCACGAGTCGGTGCTGCGCGGCTACGAGCTGACCATGACCCAGTACACGGTGCTGCTGACCCTGTCGCGCGGCGGCGGCATGTCGGGGGCGCAACTGGCCCGCGCCTGCGGGGTCACCCAGCAGAGCATGGCCACCGTCCTGACCGGCATGCAGAACAAGGGGCTCATCGACCGGCAACCGTCCCCGGTGCACGCCAAGGTCATGATCGCCACCCTCACCCCGGCGGGCCGCGACCTGCTCGACCGCGCCTACCAGGAGGTCATCGTGCTCGAACGCGCCCTCACCGACCGGTTCACCCCGGACGAGCGCGACCTGTTCTGCGAGTTCCTCGACCGCGCCACCGCCACCCTCATCGAGCAGACCCCCACCACGCGCGCCCACTGACGAACAGCCGCCCTCCAGCGGGCGGGGAAGCGCAGGACGCGGTCGCCGCCACAGCCGCGGGGTGCTGGACGGGCTGACCGCCGCGAGCCGTTCACGACGGCGCTTCGGCGCACCGCCTGATCACGCCGTGGGCCGTCCGGCAGTTCCCGACCGCACTGTCCGACCGTGTATTGCGCCGCAGAACGCGCACGGACCCTCGCGCTTCAATCGGTGGGCACGGGCGACGCCGCGAAGAGGCCGCCCGCGGACATCACCGATCACAGGAGGATCCCATGGGGAACCGTATCCGCGCGACGCGAACCACCGGGCTGCGCGCGCTTCTCGTCGGCACGGCGATGGCCGTGCCGCTGCTCGCCTTCACCGGCCCCGCGCACGCCGCCGGCACCGTCAGCAACAGCGGCGGGCGCCTGGCCATCACCTCGACGACCACGAACAACGCGATCACGGTGAGCGTGTCAGGCCCGAACGTCCGGGTCACCAACACCCTCACCACGCTCTCGGCGGGCGGCTCGTGCGCGCAGGTCAACGCCAACACCGTGGACTGCGCGGCGTCCAGCGTCAGCGACCTGACGGCGAACCTCAGCTCCGGCACCGACCTGCTCGTCAACAACACCGCGCTGCCGTCGCTGGTCTTCCTCGGCTCGGGCGGCGACATCTTCCAGGGCGGCTCCGGCCAGGACCTGGTCAACGCCGGCAGCGGCAACGACACCCTGACGGGCAACGACGGCAACGACACGCTGCTCGGCGGCCTCGGCTCCGACCGCGCCACCGGCGGCGCCGGCACCGACAGCTGCACCGCCGAGGTCGAGGTCACCTGCGAGTCCTGACCGGGCGCGGGCCTCACGGCTCGATGCGGCGACTGCCCTCGCGTCAGCCAGGCCATCACGGTGGCGTGGCAGGGCGTTTCTTGGGGGCCCGGCGGTTCGCGGACCCCCACGGAACAAGGTCGCGAGATCAGCCCAGGTAGGCGTCGAGAGCTCCGCTCACATGGGCAGGGTAATAGGCCCGCAGCTCACGCCGCGCCTGGCGGCGGCTGCGGCGGCGATCCTCTCGGGAGGAGTAGGTGAACTCCCGGTGCCCGGCATTGGTCTCGCGGATGAGCACGTGATAACCGGGCAGGCCCCAGTAACAGCCGTTCGGGCGCCAGCCGGCGCTGTCGGCGGTGATCTCATCCGGCAAGGTGCACGGCCCGAAACGATGGTCGTGCCTGGGCACGCCGGTCGTCGGCGGCGCGTCGGCCATGCGCACCCACCAGGGCCGGGTCTTGTCGGTCTTGCTCATACGGTCACCTTTCGGCTCCGTGACGCCCCGGGCTGGGGCTGTCACTAGATCGGGTGCACCGTGATCACCTCCGACTTCACATCTGACGCGGGACCGCGCGCGACAACGCTCGGCAGAACGTGATCTCCACCCTAGCGCGAGCGGCGGGCGGCCGCGGGGATGAAGTTGGCGTACTCCTCGATCCGATCGATGAGCCCGTCCTTGAAGCGGAAGTACATCGCCGCCTGCACCTCGCCGACGGGCCCGTCGGCGTTGGCGATCCGCAGGACGTGCTGCTGGAGCACCTCGTCCGCGTCGGTGAACTGGCGGATGACGTCGTACCGCAGCGACGCCTGCGCCGCGGGGCCGTCCTTGAGCATGGAGAGGTTCTCGTCGATGGTCTGCTGTCCCTTGCCGTCGTTGTGCCAGACGGTCGCGGTGTCCGTGCACAGTGCGCGCATCCCGGCGTAGTCGCCTGCTTCCAGCCGGCGCAGGTAGCGGATGGCGGCGTCCTTGACATCGGTGTTCATGGCCTGTCGTGTCCCTTCGGGTTCGCTGTGAACAGGTGCGCGCTCACCCGCCGGTACGGGCACGGGCAAGTGGTTGCCCTCCGGCGCCAGCGGGCACGGGAAGGCGCGGGAGAAGATGTGCAGGGGAAGCACGGCCTGGTTGAAATCGACCCGGACGGTGTCGCCTTCCACCGGCGGCAACACCACCCATCTGCCGATCTCGGGCGTCTCGGCTCCACTGGTGGCATCGGTGAACACCACCAGCAGGTGGCCGGGGAACGTTTCGATCACCGTCAGAGAGTGCCGCCGCCCCGCCAGGTCGAACACCAGGTCGGCGGGCGCCGGGAGAACGTGCCTGGTGGGCGGATCGGTCAGCCGCTCGATCTCCACCTCCCGTCCCGGCGTCCTGCGGTACTCCGCATCGACCACGTACGCCGGATCGACCGGGAACACCGCGATCTCCCGCAACCGTGCCAGCGAGGGGACGGCGGGGTCCCATACGGTCAGCCCGTAGATCCCGCCGCCCCCGGAGACGGCCACCGTGCGCTCGCCCGGCAACCGCAGGCTGCTGCCCCCGGTCAACGTGACCGTGCCATCGACAGGACGGCCGTCCAGCGACACCCCGTCCGCACCGGCCGCGGTCAGCTTCAGCCCGTCCGAGCCGCTCGCGTCCCACCGTCCGGGCACGCCCTCGACCGTCTGCGCCGATCCGGTGATCTTCGCGAGCCGGACCACCCCGGCCTTCCCGAGATGCCCGGCGATCTCGTCCCAGCGGCCGCGCCGCCACGCCTCATAGTCCGCTTCCGCGTGTTTTTCGAGCATGATCGGACAGTAACCGCGCACCTTGCGCTTTGGTCAAACCCCGTTGCCAATCGGCAATAAAGCGACGGCGAAGCCACCGGCAGGCGATGCGGATGGCCCCGATATCCTGGCTCGCGCGACAGAAGATCATCCAGAGACGGGGTGTGGTCCGCCCGGAGCCTCGGGGAGCGCGAGGGCTCTTCCCGCGCGCCGGGCCTCATGGTCTCCGGTGTCACACGCCGGGATGAGGACAGGTTCCGAAGGCCGACACGGGAGGTGCCGGAAGCCGGTGAGCAGGCAGGTGAAGGTGTCGATGGGCACGTGGAGCACGTCGTTCGGCATGGAGCGGCCGGCCGGTCTGGAGCAGACGCTGAAGGTGGCCGCGGCGTTCGGCTTCGACGGCGTCGAGCTCGCGGGGTTCGCCGGCCATGTGATGATCGAGCGCTATGCCGAGCCCGCCGCCCGTCGCGCGCTGGCGGTCATGCTGGACGACCTGGGCCTGGAGCCGGTGCTGCTGGCGCCGGCCCCGCATGGGCCGATCGCCGGCCTCCCGCCCTGGCCGGTGGCCGAGGACGGCGAGGTCGTCGCGCTGCACGAGAAGTGGTGGGCGGAGTTCTTCGGGCTCGCCGCCGAACTGGGCATCAGCAGGATGCGCGTCGACCCCGGGATGCGTGGCCCTCTGCCCTACGGCGTGGATCATCGCCGGGTGTGGGACGGCGTGGTGGGGATGTTCGGCCGGCTCGCCGAGCGGGGCGCCGACAGCGGTTGTTCGGTGTTGTGGGAGGTGGAGTCGGGGCAGCCGTTCAACAAGCCGAGCCAGATCGTCCGGTTGCTCGACGACGTCGGCCATCCCAACCTCAGCCTCCTGTACGACACGGGCCACTTCCACGCCGCCGCGGTGAGCGGGCACAACCAGGTGCAGCCGGAGGAGGTGCTGCCGGGCGGGCAGGTGGAGCTGGTGCGGCGGCTGCGCGACCGCATCGGGCACGTGCACCTGTGCGACACCGACGGTGACGTGGCCCGCAATCTCTTCTCGCGGAAGATCGGCTTCGGCAAGGGCATCGTGGACTTCGCGGAGCTGCTGCCCGTGCTGGCCGACTGCTATCAGGGGGAGTGGTGGTGCGTCGATGTGATCCCGTTCGGTTCGGACGTGTGGGGCGACCTGTGGGACGGGCGCGCCTTCGTCCATGACGTCGTGGCCCGTCATGTCGGTGCGGTGACCTAGGTCCATCGCAGTGGCACCGGGGGAAGCCGGCGCTTGATCAACTTGGCCGGGGATCTGTAGGGTTGGGGGCTTTCCTCCCCACCCCCCACCCGGGAGCGCCTCATGCGCCGCCATCGTTTCGGCCGGCTCGCCGCCGGTTTCGCGGCCCTCTACCTGGCCGCGGTGATCGTGCTCGCCGTCGTCGGACTGGCCGGCGGCGACTTCGTCCCGCTGTGGCGGGTCGTCGCGGACCCGGGCGGATACCTGGCGGACGACATCGGGGCGTGGCCGTGGCTGCCCGCCCTGCTGGTGCCGATCGCGGCGGTGCAGGCGTGGGCGTATCGGGAGGTGTTGCGCGGGCGGCCGCGCGAGGAGCCGGCGCGGCACGGCCGGGAGGTGCGGCTGCTGCGGGTCGCTCTGTACGCCATGGCCGGGTACGTCCTGACGTGGCGACTGCCGATCCCCTACCTGTGGTGGACGTCGCCGGTCGCCGCTGTGATCGAACTCGTGGCGATCTGGCTGTTCTTCCGCGTGCTGCGCAGCTCCACCCGCCGCTGGCCACGGGTGCTCATGCTCGTGACCGGCACGCTCAGCGTGGTGCACGACATCGCCACCACCGTCGCCTACCAGACGGGCACCTTCCTGTTCGCCGGGCAGGACTGGACGTGGGCGCTGGACGCCCTGTGGTCGGTGTGGCTGGTGTCGCTGCTGGTGGCGCAGGCGCGGGATCCGCGCTGGAGCGGCGCGACGGTACGGGCCGGCGTGCTCGCGGTCCTGTTCTCGCTTCTTTCGTCCGGCTCGATGTCGATCGTGGCGCTCGGCAGCTCGGACGCGGTGCCCTGGAAGCTGCTGATCCCCCCGCTGCTCGGCGCGGTTTCGGTCTTCTCGCTGGTCTGGTGGGCGCGGTCGGCACACGACCTGGGCACGCTCCAGCCTCCCTCGCACCGGACGGAGCCCGTGCGGGCGCGCGCCAGGTGGTGGCCGCTGCCGGCCGTGGCGATCGTGCTCCCGCTGGTCCCCGCGGCCGTCAACCTTGCCCGGGGAGTGCCGTTCTGGCTCGGGCCGAAGAACGTGCTGGGCGACGCGGTACGCGAGTACACCGGGTCGCAGGCCACCGCGTACTGGGTCGCGCTCGACCTCCTCGTCGGCGTCGGCGCGCCGGCGGTGCTGATCCTCATCGCGGTACGGCGGCGGACGCGCACGTTGCTGCGCGCCACGACGCTGACCCTGTTCCTGCTGGGCGGCGCCGGCGCCGTGAGCGCGTTCACCTCGCAGCACTCCACCTTCTTCGGGGAGCTGTGGCTCTATCCGGAGAGCCTCTACCTCCAGCCGGGCGCCACCGTCCCCTACGAGGGGGCTCAGCTCCTGTCGCCCGGCATCTCCCCGCTCTGGTACGCCCTCGCGCTCACCGCTTCCGGCCTCCTCCTGCTCCTGCTGTACGCCGCCCCGCCCGCCCACCGCGTCCGTCACCACGTCCTTCTCGCGGGGCTCGCCGCGGCCGTGGCCCTGTGCCTGCTGCCCGCGGCGGACCTGGCCCGCGGCCCCGCCACGGACTGCGTCCTGCCCGAGCCGTGGGAGATCGACATGGGCGAGGCGGAGCCGCGCGAGCTGACGGCCGAGCAGAAGTTCGTGTGCTCGCTGCGCGGGAACTCCGGCGCGCAGGCGGTGCTGCACGTGTTCCCCGACACCACGCCCGACCAGGTCGTGCTCGCCTATGGGCGCCGCCTGTGCGGTGTCCACACCCGCAACGACCCACGGGAGCTGGCCCGGCTGAAGATCGACCGCGCGTCCCTCACCTATCCTTTGGCCGGCATCTGTCCCAGCGCCGCCACCATCGTCCAGGCCGCGAAGACCAGGCAGGACCAGGAGATCGCGGCGATGCAGGCCGACTCCCAAGCCATGTGCGACGCCACGCCGCGCCACCGTCCGCGCATCAAGCCGGCCCGGGCGATCCGGATGAAGGAGCCGCAGTGGACCGACTACGGGGTGCTGCAGACCTATGAGGGCGGCGAAGAGGAGGAGACCGAGCCGGACATGGACCCCGGCAACGGGCTGGTCTCCTCCGCGCGCGGCACCCTGGCCGTCATGACCCACCCGGACTTCGACCTCTGCGTCACCCTGGAGACCTACACCCGCCGGCCGCCCGTCGAGACCAAGGGCTGGGACAAGGTGGTCGAGGTCGGCTACGACAGCCCCGGCGGCGAGATCGTCTTCGTCGACACCCTCAGCGGCACCGAGCTGCCCAACCTCGCCCTCAACGGGCGCAAGGGGCACTACCGCATCCGCGTGCACTACGCCTGGTTCCCCTGGAAGGGCGAGGCGCAGAGCGGGCAGCGGCTGCTCATCATGGCGTATCCCGGCAAGGGCGACAAGGAGCTCGTTTACCGGAAGTGACCTGGTGGCGAAGACCACGTGGCACGTGGCGGCAGCGTCCCCAGAGATCAACCGTTCGGCCGATGGGTCATGGACTCGCGGCCGATACCGGCGGCGACCCGGCACCGCAAGATCAGCTCCATGGCACACGACAACCCTTTCCCGGTGCGGAGCAGGTCGATCCTCCTGGCCGCCGCCGCGGGACTGCTCGCCCTCACGGCCTCCCTCGTCTCGGCGCCCGCAGCCGCCGCGGCGCCCGGCACGCCGTACCTCCCGGAACCGACCGGCCCCCACCGCGTCGGCACGACCTCCCTGCACCTGACCGACTCCTCCCGCCCCGACCCGTGGGTTCCCGCGGCCAAGACCAGGCAGCTCATGGTCTCCCTGTGGTACCCGACCGCGGCGCGTGCCGGGCGGCGCGCGCCGTACGTCACCCCCAGGGAGTCCGAGCTGCTCCTGAAGGGCTCGGGAATCAAGGAGCTGGAAAACGTACCGCCCAAGGCGCTCAGCCGGACGCGGACGAACGCCCTCACCGACGCCGAGCCGTCGGGACGCCGGCGCAGCCTGCCGCTCGTGGTGCTGTCGCCCGGCTTCACCTGGCCGCGCAGCTCCCTCACCGGCCTGGCCGAGGACCTGGCGAGCAGAGGATACGTGGTGGCCGGCATCGACCACACCTACGAGAACTTCGCCACCACCTTCCCTGACGGGCGGGTCGCCACCTGCGCCGCCTGCGCGCATGTCAACGACGACGACTTCGGCCGGAAGGTCATCCGCAGCCGGGCCGTCGACATCCCCTTCGTCCTCGACCAGCTGACCGGCCCGCACCCCAAGTGGAAGGGCGGCGCGCTGATCGACCCTGCCCGGATCGCGATGGCGGGCCAGTCCATCGGAGGGGCCGCCGCCCCGGAGACCATGGCGCGGGACGCCCGAATCCGTGCCGGGATCAACCTGGACGGCAGCCTGTTCCTCCCCATCCCCGAGACCGGACTCGCGCGACCGTTCCTGCTGATGGGCGCCCCCTCGGGCGACAGCACCTGGAAGCGCGACTGGGAGCACCTGACCGGGTGGAAGCGCTGGCTGGTGGTCAAGGGGGCGCTGCACCCGTCCTTCACCGACTACGACATGCTGCTCCAGCAGCTCGGCGCGGATCTCGGCGGCGGCCTGAAGGAAACCCGCTCGCTGGACCTCACCCGCCAGTACGTCGCCGCCTTCTTCGACCTGCACCTGCGCGGCAAGCCGCAACCCCTGCTGGACAAGCCCTCCCCGCGTTACCCCGAGGTCCGATTCTGCGCACCGCCGGCCAAGAACTGCTGATGTGAACGCTCCGAGGGGGGTGAGCTCGTCCTCCACGCGGGGCGGCACCTCGGCATACGCGTGGCGGCGGACGAGCCCGTGCGACTCGAGCCGTCGAAGCGTCTGCGTGAGCACCTTGGCGGGAGATACCGCCGATCAGCTCGACCACGCGCCGGCCGGACGGCGGACCGGGCGGCGGCCCGACCCGGCCCTCCTCGGCATGATTTGACGCTGCTGTGAGCGTAAAGGGGATCTTCCGACGGTAGGACCTGGGGTCGATACCGGCGAGGGAGCGGGGGGAGCTGGTGAAGAAGTCCTGGTTGGCCGTGGTGGCGGTACTCGCGAGCACAGTGCCGGCGGGCGGATGCGGCGGTGGGCCCGACCCGGAGGAGACCGGTGCCGGCCGGAGCCGGCCGGTCGTCGAGCCGGCGAGCTCCATCGTCCCGGACGAAGAGGGCGGGGACGTCCCCGAGGCGACGCTCGCCGTGTGCGAGGAATGTCAGCGCAGGCTGGCGGCCCGCCAGTACGCGTCCGCGGTCAAGAGCATGGACCGGCACGCGGCGCGGGCGTCCACCCAGGACACGCCGATCCCGAGCAAGAGGGCCGTCGCGCTGCTGTGCGCGGGGGTGGCGAGGACGAATCTGGGACTTTACCGGGAGGCGCTGGCGAACCTGGAGGAAGCGGACGAACTGCACGGCCACCTGCCGGCGCAGACCCGGCCGCAGTTGCTGGAGATGCTGTACCACGCGGAGCTGATCAGCGCCACGGCCGTCGGCGACGGCGCCAGGAAGGAGGCCGCTCTCGAGGGCTTGCAGGCCACCGGACGGAACATCGGCCCGTACGTCAAGGAAGCGTGCGGGGTGGCGCCGGATCCCGCGGCCGTCCGGACGTGCGGCACATCGCCACTTCCCGGCACCCCGCTTCCCGGTAGCCCGCTTCCCGGCACCACGCTTCCCGGCACCCCGGCCGGCAGCTCGACGCCCACCTCCGACGGCCGGACGCCCGTACCGCGAACGCCGGGACCGGGTGAGGAGAGCGGCGGCGAGGTGACCGAAGCGCCGGAGACCGGCGACGGGGGGCCGGAGACCGATGACGGCCCGCCGCCCGACACGGACGCGCCCGAGCCGGACGAGACCTAACGACCATGACGACGCCCCACCCCGAAGAGGGAGCCGGCCCGGCCTCCGGTCAGGACTTCGCCCGCGTGTGGAGCGCCCTCGCGCACGTCGTCACGCCCACCACGTTCGTGGCCGCGCTGATGGTGTACATCGGATCGGTCCGCACCACCGCCTTCTACCGGCTGCTCGGCGTGGACCCGAAGATGCTGGACCTGTCGTACCAGGAATACGTGCTGAACAGCGTGGGGTCGGTCATCGAGCCGCTGGTGGTGATCCTGCTGTTGTTCCTCACCGCCTTCGCCGTGCACACCCTGCTGGCCCGTTTCCTCGCCGCGCGCAGAACGGCCTCGAAGTGGGTCGCGGGGGTGCTGGCCGTGCTCGGCGCGGCCGGTGTCGTGACGGGGGTGGGCAAGATCGCGAAATGGGGCTGGACGGCACCTCTGACCCCGAGGGCCAAGGCCCCGCTCGCGCCCATGAGCCTGGGGCTGGGCGTGCTCATGCTGGGCTACGCCGCCACGCTCTGGGTCCTGACCGACCCGGCTCGCACCACCCCTCCGGCGGGCCGGACCGTCCGGCGCACGGCGTTCGTGATGCTGCTCACGCTCACGCTGCTGTGGACCGTCGCCGTCTACGCGCACACGCGCGGCACGGACGAGGTCGAGCGGTACAGGCGGAGCCCGGGCCTGCTGCCCGGAGCGGTCGTCTACGCTCCGCGGCGGTTGTACCTGGAAGGCCCCGGCATCACCGAGACCACGCTCCCGGACGCGGACGCCCTGTTCCGCTACCGGTACGAAGGCCTGCGCCTGCTGGCCCACTCCAACCACCGCCACTTCCTGCTGCCTGCCTGCTGGGCGACGTCCCCGGGGGCACGGGCGATCGCGCTGCCCGACGACACGTCGCTCCGGCTGGAGTTCTTCGCCATCAACGAGCCGCCGGCCTGCCCACGCTGACGGACGGGCAGCGCCACCCCGGCCCTGCCGAGCACGGCTTCGCCTGCCAGGCCGAGGCCCATGTTCAGCTCCCCGATGAATCCGGGTCAGCGGGGTTGCTCCAGGTTGTGGCGGACGGCAGTCAGCAGGCGGATGAGCTGTTCAGCCTCCTCGCCGGTGAGCCCGGCGGTGGCCTGGGCGTCCGTCTCTGCCCAGGCGGCCGTCACGGCGTCCACAACGGCCTCGCCGCGTTCGGTCAGCCGCAGGCGGGTCACCCGGCGGTCGGCGGGGTCGGCGGTGCGCTGGACGAACCCGGCCCGTTCCATCCGGGTGAGCGCCTTGGCGATGGTGGGCTGCTCGAAGCCGATGCGCTGGACGAGCTCCGCCTGGGTCGTGTCCGGGTTGTGGTGGATGTCGACGATGAGGAGTTCCTGGCCCAGGTGCAGACCGAGTTGCGCCATCCGTCGCTGCAACACCGCGCGGTGCGCGCGGGTGGCGTGGGCGAGCGCGTAGCCGACGGGCCCGCTGCCGGCGGCGATCCGACGCCCTGTCGTCATGCCGGCACTGCCTGCGGACGA
This sequence comes from [Actinomadura] parvosata subsp. kistnae, assembly GCF_900323885.1. Lineage (GTDB taxonomy): Bacteria > Actinomycetota > Actinomycetes > Streptosporangiales > Streptosporangiaceae > Nonomuraea > Nonomuraea composti. Next base: position 414,403 of record NZ_OOHJ01000030.1, read on the forward strand.
CTTTGGACCCGGGTGAGAACGCGCTGCCACAGCTCGGCGATTTCGCGTCGCGGTTCCTCGCCCACCAGGACTCCGTGGTCGTCGACGTGACGGTGGGCATGGCCGACCGTCACGTCGAGGTCGGACAGGACCTCGGCGCCGGACCGCCGGAGCAGGTCGGCAAGCTGCAGTTGGGCGAACGCGCCGCCGAACCGGTTCGGTGAGGCGCTCATCAGCACCACGGGCTTGCCGGCCAGCGGGCGAGGCGGCGCGAGGATCCCCAGCCAGTCGACGACGTCCTTCATGTTGCCGGGAATGCCGCGGTTCAGCTCCGGCGTCACCAGCAGCAGCACATCGGCCGCCGCGACCCGGTCTCGCAGGGCCGCGACGACCGGCGGGAACGGACGCCCCATGGTCGCGTCGACGCGGGGGACCTCCGCGTTGCCGTCCCATACCTCGACCTGGAAGGGGGCTCGGGCCAGCTCCTGCGCCGCCAGCAGCAGCGCCCGGTTCAGGGACCCGGCGCGCACGCTCCCGCAGATGCCGAACACATCGATAGATTCCATAGCCGGGAATCTTATAGCCGGGCATATAACGGGGCAACCGGTGCCGGCGGACTCGTACGACAGCGGACAAGGGTGGTGATGCCGTCACCAGTGTGAGCCACGCCTTCTCCCGCAGCCCGCCGCGGCCGAATGTTGACTTCGTAAGTTCGAGACCAGCGGAAAGGCGCAACAGCCGTGGAGCCCGATCAGGTGGCGGTCGTCGCCGGCGCGTCAGGGGGCATCGGCCGCGCGACCGCGGAGGGCCTGGCGGACGCGCGGCGCACCGCGCTCGTCCGCACCTGGCAGGCGGAGGGCTGGCTCGCATGGTTCCGGCAGGTCGACGCCTCCCCTGCCCACTGAAGCAACGACACGAAAGAGCACATCGATGAAGGCACTGCAGTACACCGCATACGGGCGCGGCCCGGTCGTCAACGAGGTTCCCGAGCCGGTCCCCGGGCCGGGCGAGGTGCTGGTCCGGGTCGCGGGGGCGGCCCTGAACCCGCTCGACGTCAAGATCGGCGCGGGCCACGTCCAGGAGTATTTCCCGATCACCTTCCCCTCGACCGTGGGCACGGATCTCGCGGGTACGGTCGAGCGGCTCGGATCCGGTGTGACGGGCTGGAGCGTCGGCGACGCGGTGATCGCCCGCACCGACCCGACCGCCGGTGGAGCTGTCGCGGAATACGCTGTGGTCCCGGCGACGAGCCTGGTGGCCGCGCCGGCCACGATTCCGCTCGACGCCGCCGCCGGCCTGGCCACCGCCGCGGCGACCGCGTGGCAGGCGGTCACCGAGGTCGCGCAGCTGAGGTCCGGACAGAAGGTGCTCGTGCACGCGGGCGCCGGCGGCGTCGGCAGCTTCGTCATCCAGCTGGCCCGTCGCGCTGGTGCGCACGTGGTGACCACCGTGTCCGGTGCTGCTGCCGGGATCGTCCGGAAGCTCGGGGCCGGTGAGATCATCGACTACACCAGCGTCGACTTCCGGACCGCGGTGTCCGAGGTCGATGTGGTCGTCGACCCGGTCGGTGGGGAGACCGAGGCTCGGTCGCTCGATGTCCTCAAGCCGGGTGGTCTGCTGGTCAGCCTCCCCGTGCCGCCGGACTTCGAGCGTGCCGCCGCGCGCGGGCTCCGCGCCGAGTTCGTCTTCCACGCTTCGGACGCCGAGCGGCTGGCGAAAGTCGTCGCCGTAGCGAACGAGGGCCTCGACATCGTCGTCGACCGCACGGTCCGGCTCAGCGGCGCGGCGGACGCGTTCGACCACCTCGCCCAGGGCCACGCCAAGGGCAAGGTCATCGTCCGGCCATGATCCACCGCAGCCGCCGGGATGAGGGCGCCCTCGTCCCGACGGCCGCCGCGCTCAGCCAAGAGTCGCCCCGCTCTGCTTCGCAGCCCCGACGTCCTGGCTGCCCAGGACGGCGAGCAGTTTCAGCTTCTCCGCCGAGTCGCCGCCCACCGGGGCGGTGAACCACAGCAGCCGCTGCGAACCGTCCTCACTCAGCAGGCTGAGGCAGTTGAGTTCGATGACGCCGAGGTCCGGGTGCACCAGCCTCTTTCGGTCGGCCCGGCGGACGGCGACCTCCTGATGAGCCCACAGGTCCGCGAACTCGCTGCTCGCCGAGACCAGCCGCTGGATCAGTTCGCGCACTTCGCTGTCGCCGCCGCGGCGGGCCGAGACCGCGCGCAGGTCGGCCACGAAGACCCGCGACTGGTGATCGTGCTCGTCGGGGTGGTATCGCAGCCGGGCCTCAGGGTCAGTGAACCAGCGGTACACGAAGCCGGCCTCGATGCCCTTCTCCTTGGGGATCGGCCCCAACAGCGCGGTAGCGAGGCGGTTCTGTACCAGCGTGGCGTGCAGGTCGGTGATCACCGCCGCCGGGGTGGCCGGCAGGCGGTCGAGCAGATCGAGCATCCCCGGGTGGACGTGCGCCGACAGCCCGTGCCGCGGTGGCAGCGGACGACCGGCCAGAAAGTACAGATGCGCCCGCTCGTCCTCCGTCAACCGCAGCGCCCGCGCGAGCGCGGCCACCATCTGCTCGGACGGCTGCGCGCCCCGGCCCTGCTCCAACTGGTTGTAGTAGTCGACCGAGGCGCCGGCCAGGACAGCCACCTCGTCGCGGCGCAGCCCGGGCACCCGGCGTCGCGGCGACTCAGGAAGCCCCACCTCGCCGGGGTGGATGCGATCACGTCGCGACCTCAGAAACTCACCGAATGCAGCCAGATCCATACCCACCATTCTGAACCGGCTCGCCACGTCGAGGCAGGTGACGCTGTCACCACCCTCAGCGTATTGCGATGTCCGATGTGCTGGGTGCGAAGGTCGATGGCGGCCGCCGATGAGGTGGAGAGAGGCTGCGGGTGCGCCGGCACCGCAGCCATGGGTCACCGGGACGCGGACAGGTGGCGGGCGAGGGCGCGGATCGTGGTGTGCCGGAACACCTCGTTCAGGCTCAGCTCCGGTATGACGTTCCGAGTGACGGCGTGATGGGCCCGGACGATGTCCAGAGGATCCAGGGCGGAGTAGTCGTCGGTGACAGTGAAGTGGCCGCCTGCCACCTCGCGCCAGCCGGCCAGCAGCGCGGACTCCAGGTCGTCGGCGGGCTCGGCCGGTTCGGTCGCGGCCGATGGTGGGGTGATCGGGGCGGGCAGGGCCTTGCGGTCCACCTTGCCGTTGCGGGTCAGGGGCAGCGCGTCGAGGATGACGATGTGTCCCGGCAGCATGTGGGACGGGAGTTTTCCGGCCAGGTGGTCGCGCAGGGTCTTGGCGAGCTCGTCGGGGTCGGTCGTGCCCGCCGGGGTCGCGTAGGCGACGAGCCGCTTCTCGCCGCGCGGGGCGCCGATGGCCGTGACGACGGCGCTGGTCACGGCGTCGTGGTCGAGCACGGCGGCCTCGATCTCGCCGAGTTCGATGCGGTAGCCGTTGATCTTCACTTGGAAGTCCTCCCGGCCGAGGAACTCGATGCTGCCGTCCGGGAAGTAGCGGCCCAGATCGCCGGTGCGGTAGAGGCGCAGCCCGGTCGCCGGGTGGGTGATGAACGCGCGGGCGGTCTTCTCGGGGTCACGCCAGTACCCCATGGCGACGCCGTAGCCGCCGACGTACTGCTCGCCGGGCACCCAGTCGGGTCTGCGGCGCAGCGCCTCGTCCAGGATCTCGAAGTGCTGGTTGGCCAGCGGTTTGCCGTAGGGGATGCTCGGCAGGCTCGTGTCGACGGTGTCGATGCGGTGCCAGATGGACCAGATGGAGGCTTCGGTGGCGCCGCCGAGGCTGATGACGTCGATGTCGTGATCGGCCAGGGAGCGGATCCGGCCGGGCAGGGTGACCGGAATCCAGTCACCGCTCATCAGCACCAGCCGCAGCGTGGGGGGCAGCCGCCGGCGGCGGCCCTGGACGTAGCCGAGGAGCATCTCCATGAGGGCGGGCACGGTGTTCCACAGGGTGACGTCGTGGCGTTCGATCAGGTCGGCCCAGCTCCAGGGGGCGCGGCCGGTGCCCGCGTCCGGCATGACGAGCGCCCCGCCGCGCGCGAGCGGCCCGAACAGGTCGTAGACCGACAGGTCGAAGGTGAGCGGGGTGAGCGACAGCATCCGGTCGGCGGCGGTGACGTGGAAGCGCCGGTTGATGTCGAGGACGGTGTTGAGCGCTCCCCGGTGGTCGATCATGACGCCTTTGGGCAGGCCGGTGGAGCCGGAGGTGTAGATGATGTAGGCCAGGTCACGATGGCCCTGGATACGGCTGGGCTCGGGGGCGCCGTCGCCGCCGAGCAGGCTCTCGTCGATCACCATCGGGGTGACGTCCTGCGGCCAGGGCAGCTTCGCGTCCAGGCCCTGCTGGGTGAGCGCGAGCTTCGCCTCGGCGTGCTTGAGCAGGTAGTGCAGGCGCTCGGCGGGCAGGTCGGGCTCGATGGGCACGTACGCGGCGCCGGATTCGAGGATGCCGAAGACGGCCAGCGGCTGCTCCCAGCCCTTGTCCATCACGACGGCGACCGTCGTACCGGGCCGGGCGCCACGTTCGCGCAGCCGCGCGCCGAGGGTGGTGGCGCCCGCGCGCAGCTCGCGGTAGGTGAGCGTCCTGCTGTCGGAGATGACGGCGGGCGCGTCGGGGGTGCGGGCGGCCTGGGCCCAGAACGGCTCGTGCAGCAGGAACGGCGGGATGGCGGCGCTCGTGGCGTTGACCTGGCTCCGCACATGGTGCTGGTGAGCGGGCAGCCAGTCGCGGGCCGTCTGCCGCCATGCCTCGGGGTCGCCGGCGAGCTGCTGGAGGAACGTCAGGTGGGCGTCGATGAGGTCGTCCAGCACGCGGCCGGGGAACAGGGCGTCGATGGTGTCCCAGACGAGGAGCAGGTCGCCGCGCTCTTCGCGGACTTCGTGCGCGAGCCGCACCTGCGGGCGCTGCTGCGAGGTGAAGCCGATCCGCCCCAGGCCCAGGGCCCAGCCGTCGCCGGCGGCCGCGTTCAGCCGGTCGCAGAAGAGCACGGGTGCGAGGGCGGCGGTGAGCTGCCCGGTCGTCCGCGCGATCTCGCGCAGGACGAGCAGGCCGTCCGGCCGGTCCTGGTCCAGCTGCGTCTGCAGGGCTTGGGCCTGCTGCTGGAAGGGCATGCGGGGGTCGGCGTCGACGTCGAGGAGGGTCAGGTCGGTGAAGTCGCCGACCGCTCTCGGGTGGCGGTCGCGGGAGGCGTAGGCCAGGGTGAAGCGGGGCTCCTTCGACCAGGCGGCCAGGGCTTGGCTCAGCGCGCAGGCCAGCACCGCCGAGGGTGCCAGGCCGCCGGCGTGTGCCTGGAGCGCCTGCCACTGAGGTGCCGGCAGGCGGCGCTCCCGTCGCACGCAGAGGGGCCGCTCCAGCAGGCGAGGCTCGATCGCCAGGGGCAGCTGCGGCGGCAGGGCCGCGGTGACCTCTCCGGGTGCTGGTCCGGCTCGGACGGCGGGGACGGCGCCGGCCACGGCTTCGCCGAGGTGGCCCCGGTAGGCGGCGAAGATCTCCGCACCGAGCAGGGCGAAGCCGTCGGCGTCGGCGACCAGGAGGTCCACGGCCACGTGCACCCTGCTGCGCCGCTCGTCCAGCCGTGCCACCCGCACCTCGAACAGCGGCCACCGGGCGGGGTCGAAGGCCTGTGTCGTCATGTCGGCCCTGATGGCCTCGGCAGCCGTCCGCGGGTCTTCCACCCGCGGCTCGTAGGCGGGTACGTCCGTCAGGACCAGTTGCCGCCCGTCCCCCGTGATGACGGTGCGCAGAGCGGGATGCCGCTGGATCACCTGCCGCCAGGCCTCCCCGTACCTGGCCAGGTCCAGGTCTCGCACGTCGGCTTCCAGATAGTGGCGGGCGGCGGAGCCGCCCAGCTCGAACGCCGGCAGCCGGCCGAGCCAGTTCGCCTGCTGGGCAGGGGTCAACGGGGAGCCGGTCATGCCGCCGCCACCCCTTTACGCTCCAGGGCGGCGCGGATGTCGCCGAGTGAGCGCATCGTGGTCATCTCGGCGTTGGTGAACCGGATGCCGAACTCGTTCTCGATCTCGATGAGCAGCGTGACGTGCCGCAGACTGGTCCAGGACAGGACGTTCTCGGAGCTGGACTCGTCGGTGAAGCTGTCTGCCGGCTGCTCCAGCACGGTGGCCAGGACATCTTCCAGTCGCATCTTTCTGTCCCTCGATCAGTAGCGGTAGTAGAGGAAGGGCGAGGGTCCGCCGGCGAAGACCAGGCCGAGGCCGGCGATGACCGCGATGGCGATCGCCCAGGACGGGTTCGGCCGCCAGGAGATCGGCGGGCGCCACCGGCGTCCGGTCTCCTTCTCCTGCGACGGGATGGTGGGCAGCCCCACCTCGTACCGGCCGAGGATCTCCTGCGTGTTGCGGGGGTAGAACAGCGCGATCGCCCCCAGGAAGATCGTCCACAGGATGGCGGGGACGACCGTGAGGCCGCCGAACAGCACGCCGGTGCCGTAGAGCTGGGCGACGCTCGCGCCTCCGGCTGCGCCGAGGCCGGCCATGGTCGCGAGGATCCGCGTGGCCGAGCCGGCGTCGGGAGCACGCAGGTACACCAGCGAGGCGACCAGCGGGACCATCATCAGCAGCCAGCCCACCGGCGCCGGGATGCGCGGCAGCCGCCGCTTGGCCCCGAGCTCCCGCCAGGTGAGGTTGATCGACAGCGCGACCCCGTGGATGGCGCCGGAGATGATGAACCCCCAGCCGGCCCCGTGCCAGAATCCGACCAGCACGAACGTCACGAACACCGGCAGGCAGATCACCGCCAGCAGCCGCACCCACTGCGGCCACTTGCGGCGGATGCCGCGCCGCATCATGGTCGCCGTCATCGGCGTGTACACGTAGCTGGTGAAGAAGCGCACCATCGTCATGTGCCAGCGGCGCCAGAACTCCACCAGACTGGTGGCCTTGAGCGGCGAGTTGAAGTTCAGCGGCAGCCGCACCCCGATCATGTAGCCGAGCCCCAGGGCCATGTCGGAGTAGCCGGAGAAGTCGAAGTACAGCTCGAAGGTGTAGGCCAGCGCGCCGACCCAGGCGCTCCCGGTCGAGACCGCTCCGCCCGCGCCCGCGGTGTCGAACATGGTGGCCACGTACGGGGCGACGCTGTCGGCCATGACCGCCTTCTTGAACAGCCCCATGGCGAACATGGTGAGCCCGACCGCGAGGAACCTCGCCCCGGTTCGCTCGCGTACGGGCGTGTCCAGTTGCGTGAACACCTCGCCCTGGCGCACCAGCGGCCCGGCGGTGACGTAGGGGAAGAACGTGCCGAACAGCAGGTAGTTCAGGAACGACAGCCGCTCGATCTGGCCCACGTAGGTGTCGAGCAGGAAGCCGATCTGGATGAAGGTGTAGAACGACAGCCCCACCGGATACGCGGCGGCCAGCGCGCGCAGGTCGGTGCCGAGCAGGGCGTTGATGTTCTCGGCGAGGAAGCCGGTGTACTTGTAGAAGCCGAGCAGCAGCAGGTTGGCCACGATGCCGGTGATCAGCACGGCTCGCCTGCCGCGGCCGCCTTCGGGCATCCGTCTCATCTGCCAGGCGAACGCGAAGTTCGTCACCACCGAGCCGAGCAGCACCAGCAGATAGCCCGGGCCCAGCGAGGCGTAGAACACCAGCGAGGCGACGATCAGCCAGGCCAGGGCCGGTTTCTGGCTGGTGAACACGCGCGTCAGCAGGTAGTGGCCGGCCAGCACGATCGGCAGGAACACCAGCAGGAAGGTGTAGGAGGTGAAGGACATGGCCCTCAGACCCCCTTGTCCGCGGGGATCAGGCGCACGACCTTCGACAGGCACGCGGGCTTGGCGTGGATCTGGTCGATGAAGTCCGCCGCCACGCAGCCGAGCTTCGCGGGGTCGTAGCCGCCCACAGAGATCACTCCCCACCGCTTGCTCATGTCCTGGGCGACCGCTTCGAGCGAGTTCAGCGTCTTACCGAAGGGGCGCTTCTGAACTTCGGCGTAGAAGTCCGGGTGGTAGGGCGTCTGCGCCAGCACCACACGTACGCCTTTGCTACGCAGAAAACCGATCGCCTTGCCCATCGCGTCGACCAGAGCGGGGTCGATCTTCGGCGCTGTATCCCCGATCTTCAACAGCTCCTTGCGCACGTTGCCGTCGACGAATTTCTTGGTGTATTTGGCGAGGCTTTTTGCGGACCAATGGACGGAGCCGTCCGCCGCGATGACCTCAAGAGCGGGGTTCTGCAGGTCGGCGGTCGGCCCGGGCTCTGCGGGGATCGCCGCCACCTGGCGTGCCCGCTCGAAAACGGCGGGGGCGTAGAACAGGCCCGACCAATTCTTGATGGGCAGCGTGTCGAAAGAGGAGTGCGCGGGGACACCCAGGCGGGTGGCCATCGCCCGGTATTCACCGGCCCACTCCTGCCATTCGGCGGCCTCGCGTTCGGCGGGCGGCTGGAAGCTGATGAAGCGCAGACTCAAGATCAGGGTTTTCGGTAATGTGCCGGCCCGGTCCAGCAGGTACGCCAGCGCGAGCGCGTCCTCCGCCTGATCGTTGCTCACCCACGCGTTGAAGAAGGTCTGGTCGGGAAACAGGTCGGCGTGCGCCTCCCACCAGCGGCTTCCGCCGAACACGAGCACGTCGGGGGCGGCCTTCAGCTGGTAGATCTGCTCGCGCCGCAGCGCCCGCCAGTTGATGTTGGTGTCGTAGTTGGCATAGTTCCGGCCGCGCGTCAGGATGCCGGCGACCTCGCGAATATGCGCGCGATCATAAGCGAGCGGATTCAGCCGATAATTCCAGACGCCCACTCCGGCGAAGAGGAGAACCGCCAGAGCGAGGGTGAGCAGGCTGTATGCGCGGTAACGCGGACGCGCTTCGACGTCAGCGGGCATGGTCGGATGAACCCCCGATCCTGGTGCGCATCGCGATGATGTCGGCCAGAGTCCTTACCCGGCCCCCGCCCGGAGTCCGGCCTCATCGCCATCTGCGTCAGGATCTGCGAATACGCGAGGAACTGTCAAGATGGGCACGTCGCAACCAAATATCGGACAGCCGGTCATACGGGCGAGCACGATACCGAACGAGGAAGACGGATATGAGCGAGCCCGAAACGCTGAATAGGGCAGAATTCCAGAAACAGCCTCCGCGCATTACCAGCATGAAAAGAAGGGATTCGTCCGTGGCGTGTTTCCTCTTCGCAAGAGCGTCGTGAACTCCGCGTGGCGGGTACACGGCCGCCTGCTGCCCCATGCCGAACCGTGCACGTTCTTCGTCGCGGACGGGCGCGTCACGCTGGAGCCGGTGAGCCGGGCGGAAACCCTCGTGTCCGGCGGCTGGATCGTCCCCGGCCTGGTCGACGCGCACTGTCACCTCGGCCTGCGCACCGGCGGCAGCGCCGTCACCACGCCCGAGGAGGCCCGATCGCTGGCCGCCGCCGACCGCGACACCGGGGTGCTGGCGATCAGGGACACGGGTTCACCGATCAGCTTCTCCGAGCTGGACGGGCTCCCCGACATGCCGCGGGTCATCCGTTCCGGACGCCATCTCGCGCCTCCGGGCGGCTACCTGCCCGGCGTCGCGGTCGAGTGCTCCTCCGCCGAGCTGCCCGCCGCAGTGGCCGCCCAGGCCGCCCGGGGCCATCGCTGGATCAAACTCGTCGGCGACTGGATCGACGACGCGTCCGGTGACCTGCTCGTCAGATGGGACGCCGCCTCGGTGAAGACCGCCGTCCAGCACGCCCACGCCCTGGGCGTCAAGATCGCCGCACACGCCTTCAGCGAGGCCGGCGCCGCCATGATGGTCGAGGCGGGCGTCGACTCCATCGAGCACGGCCCAGGGCTGTCGGCCGAACTCCTCGAGGAGATGGCACGATCAGGCACGGCGCTCGTCCCCACGATGAACGCCATCGCCACCTTCCGCTCCATCGCCGCGGTGGCAGAAACTCGCCATCCCCGCTACGCCGCACACCTGCGCCACCTCAGCGCGGGCTTCGGCTCTCTCGTCCGCGCCGCACACGAGATCGGCGTGGCCGTTTACGTGGGAACCGACGCGGGTTGCGACGTCCGACACGGGCTCATCGCCCAGGAGATGCTCGCCCTCCACCGCACCGCCGGCCTGAGCGCGGCACAGGTGCTGGGGGCGGCCTCGTGGCGGGCCCGCGAATGGCTCGGGCTCGACGTCCTCGACGAGGGAAGCCAGGCCGACTTCGTCGTCTACGGCACCGACCCGCGCGAAGATCTCGCAGTGATCAAGCATCCGTGGCGCATCGTCCTCAACGGCGCGGCCATCTGACGCACGCCCTCTGAGAGCCTTGGCCGGCGCGCCACATCGGCGCCCTGTTCCAGCCGGCCTGCTGCAGCCGGCCGCCCCACGATGAGACGGGACAACCGCGTCGCCTGGCTCCCGCTGCGTTCGCAGGAGGCCGTTGGACGCGCGGCTTCACCTCGCTGCTGCGGCCTCCACGGCGGCGGCGACGAAGGAGGCGACCAGGGGGCGGCGGTCGTCCTGCCGCCACGCGAGGACGAGCGCGCTGCCGGGAGCGTCGGTCACGGGCAGGTAGAGGAGGTCGGGGTGCATGGGCTGGACCAGCGAGCGCGGCAGGATCGCGATGGTGCGTCCCAGCCTGATCATTTGCAGGACTTCGGCCGCGTCCGTGACCTCGGGCCCCCGCCTGGTCTCGCGCGCTCCGGTCCAGCGCACGCCTTTCCAGCGCGGCAGGGTTTCCTGGGCGAGGTCGGCGAGGGTGACCTCGGCGCGGGAGGCGAGCCGGTGGTCCGGCGGCAGGATCGCGACGCGCCCCTCGACGATCAGGGTTTCGTGGTTCAGGCCGGTCAGGTCGTCGAACGGCGCGTACAGCAGGGCGACGTCGGCGCGGCCGGCGCGGACGTGATCGGCGCGGTCGGTGGCTCCGCCGAACCGGATGTCCACCTGGCGCGCGTCGGGCCGGGCGGCGTAGGCGGCCAGGATGCCGGACAGGAGGTTCGCGTCACCGCCGGGCTTGATCACCAGGCGCAGGTGGGCCTGCTGGTCGCCGGCCCGGCGGGCCCGGTCGGCGGCGGCGCTGACGGCGTTGAGCGCGTGCCGGCCGTGATGCAGGAGTGCTTCCCCGGCCGGGGTGAGGGTCACGCTCCTGCTGGAGCGCTCCAGCAGCTCGACTCCGAGGCGGCGCTCCAGGCGCCGGACGGCTTTGGACACGGCCGGCTGCGCGACCGCCAGGCGGGCGGCGGCGTGGCCGAAGTGCAGGTGCTCGGCCACGGCCATGAAGTATTCCAACTCGCGGGTCTCCAGCTCGGCCACGCCGTAAGACTACCGCTCGATTCATTCCTGACAGGAATCGAACGAGATCAGGGGGATCTTGGACGCGTGAGAGAAGTGCCTGTTCCCTGGGGGGATGATTCACCACACGATGATCGTTGCGTTCGAGAGTCCGATTCCCGCGAGTGAGCTGGACCGGTACCTGAAGGAGTTCGAGGAGCTCGTGATGGGCTCCGGCGTGGCCGAGTCGTTCGCGGCCCGGCACCACATCCGGGTCCCGGGTGACGACCACGCCCCGGTGGCCGTCGCCAGCGCGATCCTGCAACTGCGGCTGGCCGACCTCGACGCTCTGCACGCGACCTTCACCATGCCGGGGGCCGCCGACCTCATCAAGCGCTGGCAGGCTCGCCACCCGTACAAGGCGATCTGGGTCAACCACGAGCCGCTGGCATGAGCGGCTACGCGGGCAAGGCGGGGCTGGTCACCGGCACCGCCCTGTCGGTCGACGAAGGGTGCCGGGTCGATGAACTCGTCGCGGCCGGCGTTCAGGTGTTCAGACGACCGCCGATGGGCGGGCGGGGCCCCGGTAGGGCAGGGTCTGGCTGTAGACGACGCTGGTGGTGGTGCTGCCGAAGCCGGCCAGCTCGTCCATCAGGGTCTCCAGGTGCTGCATGGAGGTCGCGGCCACCTTCAGCGTGTAGCAGTCGTCGCCGGTGGTGCGTACGCACTCCAGGATCTCGCGCCGCTCGGCGATCAGCCGGCGCAGCGGCTGGTGGTGGTTGCCCGGGTACTTCAGCCGGACGACGGCCAGCACCGGGTAGCCGACCTTGGCCAGGTCGACCACCGCGCGGTAGCCGGTGATGACGCCCTGCGCCTCCAGGTGCCGCACTCGTTCGGTGGTGGCCGAGGCGCTGAGGCTCACGCGCCGGCCCAGCTCGCTGAGGCTGATCCGGGCGTCCTGCTGGAGCTGCTCGATGATCGCCCAGTCGATCTCGTCCAGATTCACGGCCATCGCGCCAATATACCGGCGAATTCCCTGCACAAAGCCGCCAGAACCGGGAGAAGGGCATTCCCGCGACCATGATCATCCCGATAGCGTCCCTGCATGCGACTTGGCGTCAACGTGCCGAACTTCGGGCCCGGCACCGATCCCGGCGTGCTGCGTGAGTGGGCCGGGGTCGTGGAGGGCCTCGGCTTCGACCTGCTCATGATGTCGGACCACGTGGTCATCACCCCCGAGGTGGCCGAGCGGTATCCCGAGCCGTTCCACGAGCCGTTCACCACGCTGTCCTGGCTGGCGGGCATCACCACCAGGGTGCGGCTGGGCACGACCGTGCTCGTGCTGCCCTACCGGCATCCGCTCCTGGTGGCGCGCATGGCCGCCAACCTCCACGGGCTCAGCGGCGGCCGGCTGGTGCTCGGCGTGGGCGTCGGCTGGTCCCGGCAGGAGTTCGAGGCCCTCGGCGTGCCGTTCGCCGAGCGCGGCAAGCTGACCGACGAGTACCTGTCCGTCCTGCGCGCGAGCTCGTCCGTCCCGATCTGGGTCGGCGGCAACAGCGCGGCGGCGATCCGGCGCGCCGAGCTGTACGGCGACGCCTACCACCCGCTGCGCAACACGATGCCGTGGTTGCGCGCGGCCCGCGACAAGTGCCGGGGGACGGCGTTCGCGCCCCGCATCGCCCTGCGGCTGACCGCCGAGCCGGTCACCGACCCCGGGCGGCCGGCCGGGGTGGGCACCCTGGAGCAGGTCCTCGACGACCTCGGCCGGCTCCGCGAGCTGGGGGCGGAGACCGTCCTGCTCGACCCCTACAACGGCGACCCCGAGGAGACCCGCCGCCCCGAGGCGGCCTGGCGGGCACTGACCGCCGTCATGACCCACTGGAGGAGCACATCATGATCACCGCCGCCGACGAGGGCTTCCTGCGCCACGCGATCGCCCTGGCCGCCCGCGCCGTCACCCTGGGCGACGCCCCGTACGGCTCCCTCCTGGTGGGCCCCGACGGCGCGATCCTCGCCGAGGCGCACAACACCGTCCAGCGCGACAACGACATCAGCGCGCACCCGGAGCTGAAGCTGGCCCGGTGGGCGGCGCGCGAGCTCGACGCCGGCACCGCGGCCGGCACCACCATGTACACGAGCTGCCAGCCGTGCGGCATGTGCACCGGCGGCATCGCCCGCTCGGGGCTCGGCCGGGTCGTCTACGCGCTGGCCACCGAGCAGCTCCTGCGGCTCAACCCGGCGGGCGGCTGGCCGGAGGTGCCGCAGGACGGCCCGGCCCTGTTCGAGGAGGCCCGCCTGCCCATCGAGGACTACTACCGCCGGTGACCGCCCGCGTCCGGGCCGCATGCGCCGCCATCCGCCGGCTGCGCGGCGACCGGTCCCGGGTGCCGTGCTGAGCACACCCCGCTCAGCACGGCACCGCGGACGGACGGCTCCGGCTACTCTGATCCCTGATGCACCACATACGACTCGGCGCGCGCGTGCTCTGCCTGGTGCTGACAGGGGTGGCGCTGGCAGCGGGCTGCTCGTCCGCCCAGCAGCCCCGGTCCTCCCCCACCGCCGGCCCGCCGGCGCTGAAGGCGAGCGACCTGGCAGCCTCGGTACGCGCCGCGCCCCTGCTGCACTGGACGGGCTCCTGGGAGGCGCCGATCAAGGGTCCGACGCCCGGCGACCCGTTCCCGGCGGACACGCGGTTCACCGCCGACCTGCGCGCCCTGGGCAACGGCGACGTCTTCGGCACCGTCACGATCGACGGCGCCACGGCGGACGTCCTGGTCCTGGACGGCAAGACCCAGTTCGTCAAAGCGGGCGCCGGCTACTGGCGCGCGTTGCCGCCCGTCCCGGCGCCCGAACGCGAGGTGGCCGGCAGGTGGGTGGCCGAGCAGGACCACCTGCTGTACGGGCTCGACCTGCCCCGGCTGACCCCCCAGCGGGTGGCCGAGGACCTGGCCGGGATCGCCACGCCGGCCACCACCGGCACCGCCGCTCCCCCGATGCCGGTGGTGCCGGCCGACCAGGACCAGCCGACCCGTCCCCCGCTCGCCTACCCGCCGCCCGACGGCGTGCCCGCCGGCGCGCCGCGCCTGGACCTGGTCAGGACGCACCCGTCCGCGGCGGGCGCGGTCCGCAACGGCGCGTACTGGTTCAGTCCCGACGCGCCGCACCGGCTGATCGGCTACTCCGGCATCGATCTGCTGACCGCCTCCGAGCCGTCCAGGAACGCCACAGCTCGGCTGACCGTGCGCGCAGGCACCGCAGAGGAGGCCAAGGCCGCCTACGCCGACCTCGCCGCGCGCCTGCGTAGCGTCCCGCGCACGGTCACCGTCAACGCCAACGTCCGCCTCGAGGAGAAGTGGTCGAAGGTGACCCCGTGCGCCCCGGGCGCGTGCGGTCCCGTCGCGGTGGGCGTGCGCCTGCGCAACCAGCACGACGACCTCACCATCAGCGAGAAGATCACCGTCACGCTGTACGGGTCGGGGTCGTTCGTGCCGGAGCAGATCAACGAAAAGGTCGGCACGTGTCAGATCACCGCCGAACGCATCGCCCCCGGCACGTCGACACGCAAGCTGTGCACCGTCGACGATCCGCGCATTGTGCGCATGCAGGCCAAGGAGAAGTACGTCTGGTTCCGTGCCGAGACCAGCACCACCCTGACGGCGGTCACCGGGCCGAGCGGGGCGGAGAAGCTGGCGCGCGAGCTGCCGTAGACCCGCGGCCGCCGTCGTCGGTGATCTTGAGCTTGCGTACGGCGGGAACCAGCACGAAGGGCAGGTTGGCCACCACGGAGCCGAGGCTGCCGATCCACAGGAGCTGGTGCACGGTGACGGCCTCGCCGAGCAGCCCGCCGACGACACCGCCGAGCGGCAGCGAACCCCACATGAGGAAGCGGAGGCTGGCGTTCATCCTGCCGCGCAGGGCTTCCGGGCAGATCGCCTGGCGGTAGCTGCCCTGGGCGACGTTGTGCAGGACCGCGACCAGGGAGATGAGCGCCATGCCGATCGGGTACAGGGCGAGCCGCCAGCCCGGTCCGGTGAAGGCGACGAGCACGAAGAGCGGCAGCATGAGGGCGGCCGCGCCGAACATCGTGGGGCCGTGACCGAAGCGGGCGATCACGCGTGCCGCGACGAACGCGCCGAGCAGGCCGCCGACCCCCGCGCCCGAGATCATCAGGCCGTAGGCCGCGGCGCCCACGCCCAGCTCGTCGACCAGGTACAACGGCCGGACGATGGCCCAGATGCCGCTGACGAACATGTTCATGGCGCCGACGAGGCCGACCAGGCGCAGAATGGGGTGGCCGAGCACGTAACGCAGGCCCTCCATCAGGCTCACGCGGCCCCCGGCGGGGGTCTCCTCGGCCTTGACGCTCGCCAGCAGCACGGCGGAGATCAGGTAGCTGACCGCGTCGGCCACGATGGCGATGGGCGCCGTGAGCACCTGCACGAGCCAGCCGCCGAGCCCCGGGCCGAACAGCCCGGCGAGGCTGCGCACGGACTCCAGGGTCCCCATGCCCTTGGGCAGCTGCTCCTTGGTCACGATGGACGGCAGGAAGCTCATGTGGGCGACGTCGAAGAAGGCCGTGCCGATGCTGACGATCACGGCGACCGCGTAGAGCTGCGCCAGCGTGAGCGCGTCGAACAGCGCGGCGACCGGGACGGACGCCAGGGACACCGCGCGCAGCACGTCGGCCGTCACCAGGATGGGCTTCCTGCGCAGCCGGTCCACCCACACGCCGGCGGGCAGCCCGAACAGGAGGAAACCGATCATCTCGGCCGCGCCGAGCAGGCCGAGCTCGAACGGGCCCGCGTCGAGCACCAGCAACGCGACCAGCGGGAGGGCCACGCGGGTGACCTGGGTGCCGAACTGGCTGAAGCCGTCGGCGGTGACGTAACGGCGGAGAGCGGGGGTCACCTGATCCAGCCTCGCACAAATGATCGCTCCCCTGCCCGCGCGACCGCGAGTCAGGTGTACGCCATCCGGGCCGACCTGGCGCGCCGCGTTCAAAGGCAGCGCGCGCGGTCGGCTCGGTCCCGCAGCTCACCGTGGTCACCCGAGCACGGATGACTGACGGCCGGCTCCTAGAGGCGCGTCCAGCGCTGGTTGGCCGCGCCGGTGCAGCTCCAGATCTGCAGCCTGGTGCCGTTGGCCGTGGCGTTGCCGGCCACGTCCAGGCACTTGTTCGCGCCGAGCGCCGTGATGCTGCCGTCGGCGTTGAAGCGCCACTTCTGGTTGTTCTGGCCGTTGCAGTCCCAGATGATGACGCCGGTGCCGTCGGCGGTGCCGGCGTTGTTGACGTCCAGGCACTTGCCGCCGTAGACGCGCAGCTCGCCGGCGGAGGTGGCGGTCCACTGCTGGTTGGCCTGGGTGTGGCAGTCCCAGATCACCACCTGCGCGCCGTTGGCCTGGGAGGCGCCGGACACGTCGAGGCACCTGCCGGAGCCGGCGCCCTGGATGCGGGTGGCCGTCGGGGTGGGGGTGCCGCCGCTGACCCGGAACACGGCGGTGCCGTGCGCGGGGACGCTCGCCGAGATGGCGCCGGTGGTCGTCGTGACGGCGTTCGTCCAGGCGTCGCGCAGCGTGAACGAGGTGCCGCTCAGGCCGATGGCGGCGGCCGTGGTGCTGATCGTGGTGGTGCCGCCGCCCTGGTTGAACAGGGCGACCGCGACGTCGCCGTTGCTCAGCCGCTTGGCCAGGATGCGCCTCGTGCCGTCGTTGGAGACCTGGGCGGCCTGGAGGCCGAGCGGATCCTGGTTGATGGCGATGAGGCTCTGGTTCTTCAGGATCGCCGAGGTGGCGGCGTCCATGTTGCGGACGTCGTTCCCGGCGATCAGCGGCGCCGCCATGACGGCCCACAGGGCGAAGTGGCTGCGCATCTCGGTGTCGTTCATGCCGCCCCGGCCGACGACCATCATGTCCGGGTCGTTGAACGCCCCCGGCCGGGCGCGGCCCGCGAGCGGCACGTTGACGTTGACGATGTTCTGGATGCCCATCGGGTAGCCGTTGGTCTGGCCGGTGTTCCAGGCGTTGGTGATGTCCTCGGTGGTGCGCCAGATGTTGGCGACGTCGCCCCAGTCGCGCTGCGGGCCGGTCTTCTCGTGGATGCTGTTGGGGTTGATGCTGTAGAGGATGGGCCGGCCGGTCGCCGCCAGCGCGTCCCGCATCTTCGCGAACGTGCGCACCTGGTCGTCGATGGTGCCCGTCGGGGAGCACCAGTCGTACTTGAGGTAGTCGACGCCCCAGGCGGCGAACTGCCGGGCGTCCTGCGCCTCGTGGTTGAGGCTGCCGGTCGCGCCCGGGTAGGAGTTGAAGTACTGGGCGCAGGTCTTGTCCAGCGGCGCCTGGTAGAGGCCGAACTTCAGGCCCCTGGCGTGCAGGTAGTCGCCGAGCGCCTTCATGCCGCTCGGGAAGCGGGACGGGTTGGCCTGGAGGTTGCCCGCCGAGTCGCGGTTGGGGTCGAACCAGCAGTCGTCGACCACGACGTACTGGTAGCCCAGGTCGCGCATGCCGGAGCTGACGAGCGTGTCGGCCGTCTGCTTGATCAGGGTCTCGTTGATGTTGCAGCCGAAGGTGTTCCAGGTGTTCCAGCCCATCGGCGGGGTACGGCCGACGCCGTTCTCCAGCGCCTGCGCCGGGGAGGCCACCGCCCCCGTGGTCAGGACCAGCAGCGCGGCGGCGAGGGAAAGACGCGTTCGTTTCCTGCTCATGAATTCCTCTCCTCGATGGGCGTGTCGCATGGCACCACTCCCGTTGTTAGCGCTAACATCCGGTCCCGCAGAGCTGCATCGGCCACTCCGGTGAGGACGTTGACGCGGAGTACATCCGACGGCCTGACCCGACGTCAACGCGGGCGGTTGCGGCCGATGGGGACGTGGCCGGGGAAACGACTTCTCGCCTGGACTTTCGCCCGGGGAAGATCGCGCCGCATCGCCCCGCGCCGGTGAAAGTTTCACGTTGGCGCCGGTAACGTGCGAGGGCCTCGAAGTTAAGTTGCCGCCTTGAATGCGCGCAGTTCACGCCCGACAAGCGATAGACGCATTCAAACATCCCATGTTCGAGGGCGAGCTCTACTGTCCGCCGCGGATAGGTCTTGGCGAGCTACGGAAAACGTCCTATGTTCGGGCGGTGAAGACCCCTTGATCTCCTTGAAACTTTCCACGGACGGCCATTCTTCTGCCACCCCCCAAGCCTTGGCCGAAAGGTGCCCCCATGTCCCGCCCACCCCGCCGGTTCAGCCGGCGTCATCTGCTCGCCGCGACCGGCCTCACCACGGCTGCCAGCCTGTTACGAGTCGACAGTGCCCGGGCCGCCGCACCGAGCAGTTACAGCCCTACCTGGGCCTCGGTCGACCAGCACCCGCCGGCCCCCGAATGGTTCCAGGACGCCAAGTTCGGCATCTACTTCCATTGGGGCGTCTTCAGCGTCCCGGCGTTCGCCAACGAGTGGTACCCCCGCAACATGTACTTCAGCGGCTCGGCGGAGAACAACCACCATCGGGACGTCTACGGCGACCCGTCCACGTGGCCGTACCACAACTTCATCAACGGCGCGCGCGACCGGGCCGGCAACTGGGTGCAGTTCGCACCGAAGCTGAAGTCCGCGGGCGGTACCTTCGACCCCGCCGAGTGGGCCCAGCTGTTCGCCGACGCCGGCGCCAGGTTCGCCGGGCCGGTGGCCGAGCACCACGACGGCTACTCGATGTGGAACAGCAGGGTGAACGAGTGGAACTCGGTCGCCACCGGCCCCCGGCTCGACCTCCTGCGGCTGCACGCCGACGCGATCAGGGCCAAGGGCCTCAAACTGCTGGTGTCGCTGCACCACGCCTACAACTTCACCGGCTTCTACGAGCGGGTGCCGGCGCAGTCCACGAACAGTCTCAAGAAGCTGTACGGGCAGCTCGGCGCAGCGGCGGAGAACCAGCTCTGGTTCGACAAGCTGAAGGAGGTCATCGACGGCTACCAGCCCGACATCATCTGGCAGGACTTCAACCTGGGCCGGATCGACGAGTCGCGGCGGCTGGACTTCCTGGCGTACTACTACAACCAGGCGATCGCGTGGAACCGCGAGGTGGTCGCCACGTACAAGGACGGGTTCAACAACCGGGGCGAGGTCTTCGACTACGAGCGCGGCGGACCGGCCGGCCTCCAGTCCCCCTACTGGCTCACCGACGACAGCATCTCCAGCTCCAGCTGGTGCTACACGGTGGGCATCGGCTACTACTCGCTCGAGGCCATGCTGCACGCGCTGATCGACCGCGTCAGCAAGAACGGCAACATGCTGCTGAACATCGCCCCGATGGCCGACGGCACCATCCCGGCCGGGCAGCGCACGCTCCTGCTCGGCATGGGCGACTACCTGCGGCGCTTCGGCGAGTCGATCTACAACACGCGGGCCTGGGCCGCGTTCGGTGAAGGGCCGACGCAGATGGGCGGCGGCAGCTTCGTCACGCCGCGGCCCGGCACCAACCGGGACATCCGCTTCACCCGGAGCAAGGACAACCGGGTGCTGTACGCCACCGTGCTCGGCTGGCCCGGCGGCACGCTCGACATCGCCACGCTGGGATCGAACCGGATCAACCTGAGCAGCCTCACCTCGGTGCAGCTCCTCGGCTCCACGGCCGGCCAGTACATCGACCTTCCCGGCCGCCGGCAGGACGGCTCCGGGCTGCACATCACCATGCCCGCCGCCACCGCTCCCTTCGGCGCGCCCGCGTATGTGGTCAAGCTGACCTTCGCCGGCCAGATCCCCGCCCTCGGCAGCGCTCCGGTGCCGACCAGCTGGGTCCGGATCACGAACGTCGCCACCGGCCTCGTCCTGGACAGCGGCGGGAACGTCGCCTCCGGTTCGGCGCTCAAGCAGTGGAACTACGACGGCAGCACGAACCTGCAGTGGCAGCTGGTGGACCTGGGCGGCGGCTGGTACCGCATCGTCAACCGCACCAACGGTATGGTCGCCGACAGCTGGGGCAACTCCGCCAACGGCGCTCCCGCCCGGCAAACGTCCTGGAACGGCGGCGACAACCAGCAGTGGCGGCTGAACGGCGTGGGCGACGGCCGCTACCAGATCATCAACCGGGGCACGGGCACGGCGCTCGACAGCGGCGGCGTCACGACCGTCGGCTCCCAGGTGAAGCTCTGGTCCCCCGACTCCAGCACCAACCTGCAATGGACGATCACCGCGGTGTGACAGGACGCCGGAGGTCGCCCGTCAGGCTCCGGTCACGTCGCTGCGCCGCTCGATCAGCAGCACGTCCCGCCACACGCCGTGGTGGCGGCCGAGCCGCTCGCGGGTGCCGACCACGCGGAAGCCGAGCGCCTGGTGCAGGGCCAGGCTGGCGGCGTTCTCGGGGAAGACGCCGGACTGGATCGTCCAGACGCCGGCGTCCTCGCCGGCCGCGATGAACGCGCTCAGCAGCGCGCGGCCGATGCCGTGCGCCTGGCAGCCGGGGTGGACGTAGATGCTGTGCTCGACCACCCCGGCATAAACGGGGCGGGCCGACACCTGGGAGGCGGCCACCCAGCCGGCCACCTGCCCGGTGCCGGTGTCGGCGGCCACGTACCGCAGGTGCGGCAGCCGGGCGGCGGTGAAGGCCTCCCAGCTCGGCGCGATGGTCTCGAAGCTGGCCTGCCCGGTGTCCAGCCCGGCCTGGTAGATGGCCAGCACCTGGGAGGCGTCGGACGCGCGCATCGGCCGGATCTCCAGGCCCTCCCCGGCGGCGGGCTTGACCGCCTGGACGATCGCCGAGCGCACCCCGTCGCCGTGGTCGGCGGTCGGCACGATCCGCACGCCGACGAACCCGGCCGCCGCCAGCAGCGCGCGGTAGGCGGCCACCGGCAGCGCCCCGGCCACGCGGCCGACGCGTTGCTCGGCCGCGCGGCGGCGCTCCGGATCCGGCTCGCCGTCCACCACCACGTCGCCGACGCCCAACCGGCCGCCCGGCCGCAGCACCCGGAACGCCTCGGCCAGCGCCGCCGCCCTGTCCTCGGACAGGTTGATCACGCGGTCGGAGATGACCGCGTCCACCGACCGGTCCGGCAGCGGCACGTCGACGCCGCCGCCGAGGTCCTTCATCCGCAGGTGGGCGCGGCCGGGACCGGCTCGCCCATCACCACGTCGGCCGCCGTCGGGAAGGAGCGCACGCAGTTCTCGTTGATCCGGTACAGGCTGGAGGTGCCCTGCCGCTCTACCAGCACGAACCGCACCTCGGCCAGGATCTTCAGGTGGTGCGAGACGGTGGACTGCCCCACCCCGGAGGCGGCCACGATCTCGCCCACGCTCATCGGCGCCCGCCGCCGGGCCAGCAGCGACACGATCTGGATGCGGGTGGCATCGGCCAGGGCCTTGAACCAGCTCGCGTACTCCTCGGCCGCCGCGCGGGGCAGCGGCCCCTTCTCCGCATTCATCGTCCATCGACGATAGTCGATGAAATGCGGAGAGGGAAGCCCGCCTTGACGATCGTTCCCTTTGATCCCTACTCTCCTGAAATGGTAATGGTTATCACTTCAAGAAGAGGGTGAGAGTGGCCGACGAATACGAACGATCCGCGGAGTTCGTCGATGTGATGCTCGCGCCGCACTGGACGGCGCTCGGCCCGCCCCTCGGGGAGGCGTTGCGAGGGACCACCGGCCCGATCGTGGACGTGGGCGCGGGCGGCGGGCACGGCAGCCGGGTGATCGCGCAGGCGGTCGCCGGGGCGGAGATCGTGGCGGTGGAGCCGTCGACGGCGTTGCGGTCCGTCCTGCTGGCCCGCGTGAGCGAGTCCGCGCAGCTGCGGGATCGGGTGACGGTGCTCCCGGAGCCCCTTCTTGAGGCGGTGTTGCCGCCCCGGCTGGGTGCCGTCGTGTTGATGAACGTCATCGGTCACTTCGACCCGGCAGGGCGGCGGGCGATCTGGGCCGTCCTCGCCGATCGGCTGATGCCGGGCGGCCGGGCGGTGCTCAACCTGCAGCCGCCCGCCGAGCCGGTGGCGGTGCCGGAGTCCAGGTTCGCCGACGTGCGGATCGGGCGGCGCCGCTACGAGGGGTGGGGCCGGGCCGAAGCCGCGGGCCCGGACCGGATCACCTGGCACATGACGTACCGCACCTACCAGGACGGCCGGCTCACCCACGAGCTGGCGACCCGCTACGACTGGTGGGTGCTGGACGAGCGGCGGCTCAAGGAGGAGCTCGGCCGGCACGATCTGGTGCACCGCCGCACCGGCCCGGACGAGCTCGGCATGCACGTCATCGAACGAGGAGGCACGTGATGTACGAGGTGATCGTGGTCGGCGGCGGGCCCGCCGGGCTCAGCGCGGCACTGGTGCTGGGACGGCAGCGGCGCCGGGTCCTGGTGGTGGACGCCGGCCGGCCGCGCAACGCGCCGGCCGCGGAGATGCACATGTTCCTCGGCCGGGACGGCGGCTCCCCCGCCCGGTTGCTGGCCGACGGCCGGGCGGAGGTGAGCGCCTATCCGACGGTAAAGCTGCGGCAGGGGCGCGTCAGCGCGGCGGCGGGCGAGTCCGGCGGGTTCACGCTGACCCTGGAGGACGGCGCGCGGGTGGAGGCGTCCCGGCTGGTGCTGGCCAGCGGGCTGACCGACGTACCCGTCGCGGTGCCCGGGCTGGCGGAGCGGTGGGGCAAGAGCGTGTTCCACTGCCCGTTCTGTCATGGTTACGAGACGAATGGGAAGGTGCTGGCCGTCATCGGCAACGGCTTCGAGGCGATGCTGGCCGCCTATGTCGCCGACCGGTACAGCGACGACGTGGTGCTGTGCACGAACGGCCCGGGCGCCCTGCCCGAGCCGGTGGCCGCGGCGGTCAAGGCGCGCGGCGTCCAGGTGGTCGAGACGCCGCTGGCGGGTATCGACGGTGAGCTGGACGCGCTGACGCTGACCTTCGCGGACGGGACGACCCTGGCGCGCGAGGCCGTCTTCCACCGCGCGCCCACCCGGCCCAACACCGAGGTGGCGGTCCAGCTCGGGTGCGCACTGCTGCCCGACGGCTGCGTCGAGGTGGACGAGTACGGCAAGACGAGCGTGCCCGGCGTGTACGCGGCCGGGGACGCGGCCCACCTGAAGGCGGTGCCGGATCCGGTGACGCTGGTGGGGCCGAGCGCGGCCGACGGGGTGCGGGCGGCGGTCTGGCTGGAGCAGGAGCTGTTCCGCGCCGGGCTGCCCGTGGCGCTGGGCTGAGCTCTCCTGACCGGTACGGCGGGCCCGCGCTGGGCTGACCCCTGCTGACCGGTACGGCGGGCCCGCGCGCCCGCCGTACCGGTGGCTCAGAGTCGTCGCGGCGAACAGGGTTCTGGGCGCGGCCCGTCTCAGAGTCTCGTCGCGACGAACAGGTGCTGGGCGGGCGCGGCCAGCGGGGAGCCGGCCCGCGGCAGCTCCAGGATCGGGCGCAGCCCGGCCTCCGCCAGCTCCGCCGGAAGCTCCCGTCCGGTGAGGAACACCCGGCCCGTGCCGCCGCGGCGGTCGCCGGCGCCGAGGCCCGGCTCCCCTTCCCTGGGGGACAGCAGGAACTGCATGGTGGCGAGCACCAGGTAGTGCTCGCGGATCGCCTCGGTGAGCACCAGCAGCCCGCCGGGGGCCAGCAGCTCCCTGATCCAGCGCAGGGAACGTCCGGCGTGGCGGGCGCAGTGCAGCACGTTGGCGGCGATCACCACGTCCGCGCCGCCCCGGACGGCTCCCTGGGCGACGAGGTCGGCGTTGATGTCCAGCAGGGCGTAGCGGAGCCGGTCGCCGTACCGGTCCTCGGCCGCCATGGTGAAAAATCTGGACACGTCGGTGAACAGGTAGTCCACCGGCGCGTCGCCGAGCCCGTCCAGGGCCGCGGCGGTGCTGCCGCCCGCGCCGCCGCCGAGCTCCACCACGCGCAAAGGCCCGGTACGGGTGGCCGCGGCCCGCGCCACCACCTGACCCATGGCCGCGTTCAGGTAGGTGTTGGAGACGTTGTGCTGGTCCTTGCCGAGCGAGGTGAGCAGGTCCCCGTCGGGGAACAGCAGGGACTGCGCCATGATCTCGTCCCGGAGCAGCTCGGGCAGGCGGGCCAGCGCGGTGCGGTAGAAGGTGGCCATCTGCGCGGGGTAGCCCAGGTCGGCGCAGGCACGATCCAGATCGGCCACGGAGTCCTCCGCCGCGTCGCCCGGGGTCACGGTGGCGAACCGGCCGCCGTCGTCACGGCGGACGGCTCCTTCGGCGGCGAGCACCTCCAGCCAGCGCCGCACGATCCATTCGTGCCGGGAAGCCACGCCGAGCGCCACCATGATCTGCTCCGCCGTCCGGGGCGCGCCGGGAGGCGCGACGCCGGCGATCAGCCGGGTCAGCGCCCGCAGCGCGATCTCGTCGAACCGCCGGACGGCGGGCGGCAGGTGGGTGAGCGCGGAGTCGAGCACCGGTTCCGGGGCCCGCCCGATCAGGCGGGCGAGGGCGAGGCGGCCGGTCCGGTCGGCGTCGGCCGCCTCGCGTGCCACGCTGGCGGCGTCGTGTCCGGGGCCGCTGGGCGTCCGTACCGTCAGCCGCTCCGGGATCGGCAGCCCGGCCCGCCTGAGCTCCCGGCGGGCCACCTCCGCCAGCCGGGCCCGCGCGAACGCGCCGAGCGGCTCGTGCGGCCGGCCCACGCCGGCCAGCGCGTCGAGGGGCGTGGCCGCCGCCGCGGCCGGGATCGCGACCTGCAGCCGCATGGGGTCGTCCGGGTCCAGCAGCACCGCGCCGTCCCTTCCCCGCAGCGCGGCCCGCAGGCTCGCGCCCGTCGGGGCGCCGGGCTCGAACAGGCCGTTGGGGATCCCGGCCAACCGGACGGGACCGCTCAGCCGGGCCAGGGCCGCCATCGGGTCGGGCCCCAGCTCGTCCCAGTGGCGGAGGGCGGCGGGCGGGCTCTGCGGCGGCTCGACGTGCAGCACGGCGTCGAAGCGGTACCGGGTCAGCTCGGTGTCGTCCGTGAGCGTCTTGGCGAACAGGCCGATGGTGACCCGCCGGCCCGCGCTCGCGACCGCCGCCGCGAGGGTCGCGGGGTCGAACAGCAGCTCGGTGTCGGCGGCGGCGCGCTGCGCGGCCCGCTCCGCCGATCCGGGTTCGAGCACGCGGCAGTGCTCGTCGAGCAGCCCCGAATGGCGTACGTCCCCGACGACGACGGTCCCGCCCGGGGTCACGAGGCCGATGGCGTCGTGGAGCACGGCCGCCAGGTACTCCACGCTGGGGAAGCACTGGGTGACGGAGTTGAGGAGCACGCAGTCGGGCCGCTCGCCGAGCCCGGCCAGGGCGGCGCGCACGGCGTCGCCGCCGATCTCGTGGGCGGCCGCCCGTACGACGGTGACGCCGTCCAGGCCGAGCCCGTTCAGCCGGGTCACGACGTGCTCGGCGAGGTCGGTCCCGACGTAGCCCTTGAGGTGCGGGTGGAGGCGGTGCAGCAGCATGCCGGTGCCGCAGCCGAGCTCCAGCAGGCGGGACGGCCGGTGCCGCAGCACCAGCTCGGCGGTGCGGTCGGCCCACTCGGCCATGTGCCCGGCGGACAACGGCCGGCCGGTGTCGGTGGCGCGCCAGCCGGACAGGTCGAGGTCGGGACGATGCGCGCCCTGACCGGAGCGGTAGGTCCAGTCGTAGACCTCTTCCCAGTGTTCGAGGTGCTCCGTCACCAGGTCGCCGAGGACGGGCGGCCGTCCTGGCTCGCGCCGCACCGCCAGCGCCGCGGGGTCGGCGGTGACGGCGAGCCCGCCCGTTCCGGCCGGGTCCACGCGGGCGATCCAGGGGTGGGCGAGCAGGGGTTCATAGGACGTCAAGAGATGGCCTCCGGTCGTGAGAGCAGGGACGGGGACGCAACCGGCCTCCTTCCAGCCGCAGCACGCGATCGGCGCGGGCGGCGACGGCGGGGTCGTGGGTGACCGCGAGGACGGCGAGGCCGGTGTCGTGGCGCAGCGTGTCGATGAGGTCGAGCACCTGGGCGGCGGTCCGGGCGTCGAGGGCCGCGGTGATCTCGTCGGCCAGCAGCACGGCGGGATCACCGGCGAGGGCCCGGGCGAGCGCGACCCGCCGGCGTTGCCCTCCGGAGAGCGCGGCCGGGTAGCGGTGCGCCAGCTCCGCCGGCAGCCCGACGACGGCCAGCAGGTGCAGGGCGTGCGCGCGGGCGGCCCGGCGCGGGAGCCCGCGCAGGGTGCGCAGGGGGCGGGCGAGTGCCGCGCCGACGGTGCGGGCCGGGTTGAGCACGTCGAGGGGGTTCTGCCCGACCAGGGCCAGGGCGCGGAGCGCGGCCGGGCTCCGCTCGGCCACGGGCCAGGGCAGCGCTTGCCCGGCCACGGTGGCCCGTCCCCGCTCGGCGGGGTGCAGGCCGGCGAGCACGCGCAGCAACGTGCTCTTGCCCGAGCCGGACGGCCCGAGCACGGCCACGCTCTCCCCCGCCGCGATCGTGAGGTCGGCGTCCGACAGCAGCGGCGCCCCGCCGGGCGGCTGCGCGATGGTGAGCCCGTGCGCTTCCAGCACCGGTGTGCCGCCCGGCGCCGCCGTTCCGCCCGGCGCCGCCGTTCCGCCCGGCGCCGCCGTTCCGCCCGGTGCCGCCGTTCCGCCCGGTGCCGCCGTTCCGCCCAGTGCCGCCATTCCGCTCGGCATCGGCTTTCCGCCCGGCGCCGGTTCTCCGCCCGTCAGGAGGATCGGCGTCCGCAAGACGACGTCGTCCCTCCCCAGGGGGTCGAGCCGTACGATGTGGTCGGCCAGTTCGCGGACCACGGCCGGGTCGTGGGAGACGATGAGCGTCACCGAGCGGCTGTCGCCGCGCCGCCGCCGTACCTGCTGGAGGGCGAGGGCGAGCGCGGCCGGGTCGAGCGCGCTGGTGGGTTCGTCCAGCACGAGCAGTTCGGGATCCGCCGCCAGCGCGCGGGCGAGCGCCACGCGCTGCGCCTGCCCGCCCGAGAGCTGGTGCGGGCGGCGGCGGCCGATCTCGGCGGGGTCCAGGCCCACCGCGGCGAGCGCCCGCTCCTCCGCTCCCGCGTCACGCACGGCTCCAGGCAGCGCCTCGCGCACGGCTGCCCGCGCGTCCAGCAGGGGGTGCAGCGCGGAGGCCGGGTCCTGGCCGAGGAAGCCGACGGTGCGCCGCCGCCAGCGACGCGGGGCTCGTACCGGGGCGCCGTGCCAGGCGATCTCGCCGCTGACCCGCGTCAGGCCGGCGGGCAGCGCTCCCAGGACGGCCCGCAGCACGGTCGTCTTGCCCGCCCCGGACGGGCCCGTCAGGGCGAGCACCTCGCCGGGCGCGATCCGCAGGCTCAGCCGATCGACGATCGACGTTCCGGTCCGGTCGGCGACGGTGAGCCCGCGAACGGTCAGCCCGTCCCGCCTCATGACCGGCCGTCCCCGAGGGAGTGGGAGAGTGCCGCCACGCTGCCGGCCAGGACCGCCAGGGCGGCCGCCGGCGCGATCGTCGCCGCGGCGTTCAGCCCGAGGCCCGGCAGGTTCTCGCGGAGCATGGCGGCCCAGTCCGGCGCGGGCGGCGCCGGCCCGAACCCGAGGACGCTCAGCGCGGCGACGAGCTGCACGGCCAGCACCAGCCGCTGGCCGAGGTCCGCGCCGACGAGCCCGGCGTGCGCGGGCAGGACCTCGCGCAGGAGCACGGCGCCGCCCCGCTCGCCCCGTGACAGGGCCGCCTCCACGTAGCCGGCGCGCCTGGCCGTGGCCGTGGCGTCGGCGACCACCCGCAGGGTCAGCGGCGTGCCGCCGAGCACGGTGCCGGCGACCACCGCCGCGGGCCCCGGCAGCGTCACCACCGCGAGCAGGGCGAGCAGCAGCAAGGGCAGGGCGAGCAGCAGGTCGGCGGCGCTCGCGGCGGCCCGTCCGAGCCGGCCGCGGCTCCAGCCGACCCACAGCCCGCCCGCCACGCCCAGCGCCGAGGCGGTCGAGGCGGCCGCGATCGCGGTCAGGGTCAGGTCCCTGCCGCCGGCCAGGACCCGGGCGAGCACGTCCCTGCCCAGCGCGTCGGCGCCGAGCGGCAGCCCGGGGCCGGGCCCGGACCAGGGTGGCGCGACGATCGCGACCGGATCGTGCCCGGCCACCGCCGCGCCGCAGAGCGCCACCAGGAGCACGCTCCCGGACACGGCCCCGAGGACCAGGACTTTGAGGATCGGGCCCTTCATGGGCGCGCCGTCTCGCGGTGAAGGGCGGAGGCGGCGGCGAGACCGGCCACCACCATGGCGGCGGCCAGCAGGGCGACGCTCTGCACGACCGGTACGTCCCTCGTGGCGACGGCGGTGACCAGCAGCTCGCCCAGCCCGGCCAGCCCGAACAGGGTCTCCGCCACGGCGGTGCCCGCGACCAGCCCGCCGAGGGTGACGGCGAGGAGCCGGGTGGCGGGCGCCGCGATCATCGGCAGCACGTACCGGAGCGCGATCGTGACCGGCGGCAGGCCGCGCAGCTCGGCGTCGCGCACGTGGGGCCGGGCCAGCACGTCCGCGATCGCCCCGCGCAGCAGGGCGGCGCCGTACGCGGCGATCGGGAGCGCGAGCGTGAGCACGGGCAGCACGAGCAGGTCGGGCCGGCTCCAGGCGGGCTCCCCGGCGGGCAGCATCGAGACCGGCGGGAACCACCCCCAGGCCGCCGACAGCCAGGCCACCAGCGCCGCGGCCACCACGGCCTGGGGCAGCGCCGCGCCGGCCACGACGACCGCGTTCGCCGTCCGCCGCAGCCACCGGGGCCGCGCACGGCGGCCCAGGCCAGGGCCGCCATGAGGGGCACGCCGGCCGCCAATGCCGCTGCGGCCAGGGCGAGCGTCACGCCGGCCCGCTGCGCGACCAGCTCACCGATCGGCCGGCCGGTGATGAGCGACGCTCCGGGATCGCCCCGCAGCACGTCCGCCAGCCAGGCCAGGTAGCGGACGGGCAAGGGGCGGTCCAGCCCCTGCTCCGCCCGCAACCGGGCCAGCTCGCCGGGCGCGGCCCGGCCGCCGCCGAGGACGTCCGCCGCGTCACCCGGCAGCGCCGCCGTGCACAGGAAGATCACCATCGAGGCGGCGGCCATCAGCAGGACACCCCTGGCCAGGGCGCGCGCCGGCCACGGCAATCGGGCCACCTCAGCCGTCCAGGCTCACCTGGTCGATGAACGCCGAGGCGAAGCCGATCCCCTCGGGCACGCCGCTGAGCCCGGCCCTGGCCAGGTCGAGGCGGTCGCTGAGCGCCCAGATCGCGTAACCGCCCTGGTCGCGGAGCTCGGCCTGCAGCTCGCCCAGAAGCCGGTGCCTGATGGTGTCGTCCGGCTCGGCCAGGGCCCGGTCGAGCCCCGCCGACCAGGCGCGGTCCCGCCACGCGGTCTCGTTGGCCGGGGAGCCGGGCGTGAGGGCCACCCGCACCACGTCGAGGAACGGGATGCCGCCCAGGTAGCTGATGTAGAAGGGCTTGCGGCCGTAGACGGCGGAGAAGTAGGTGTCGGCCGGCTCGACGGCGACCTTGACCCGCATCCCGATCTCGGCGAGCTGCCGGGCGATGAGCGTGGCGGCGCTGTCCATGCCCGGGTAGGCGGTGGTGGTGTGCAGCGTGAGGTCGGCGCCGTCCGCGAGACCTGCCTCTGCCATCAGCTTCCTGGCCCGGCCGAGGTCGCGGGTGCGCTGCGGCAGGGCCGCCGGGCTGGTCGGGTCCTTCGGGGTGATGAGGTCGTTGCCGAGCTCGCCGTAGCCGAGGAAGACGGTGTCCAGGAGCTGCTGCCGGTCGAGGGCGAGCCGGACGGCCTCGCGGACCCGCGGGTCGTCGAAGGGCTCGGTGTCCGTGCGCATGACCAGCGGGTACAGGGTGGCGCCCGGCCGGCGCAGCAGCCGTACCGCGCGGTTGCCCTCCTGCTGCCTGGCCAGCGTGGCGGGCACGCCGCCGGCCAGGTCGACCTGGCCGGACAGCAGGGCCTGGGCGCGGGCCTGCGGGTCGGGCACGGCGCGGACCTCGATCGTCCTGGCCGGCGGCTTGGGGCCCCACCAGGTGTCGTTGCGCTCGTACACGACCGCCTGGGCGCCGCCCTTGCCCGTCGGGCGGAACGGGCCCGAGCCCGGCACCGGCCTGCTGAAGTCGTCGCTGCCCTCCGGCACCACGAACGTGGCGCCTTCCAGCGCCTTGCCGACCTCGGCGTAGGGCTTCCTGGTGACCAGCTCGAAGGTGGTGTCGTCGATCACCTTGGACGCTTCGAGGTCGAACATGGCCATGCGGCCGAAGTTCTCCGCCGCCTTCTTGCCCATCCGGCGCAGCGAGAACAGCGCGTCCGCCGCCCTGACCGGGCGGCCGTCGGAGAAGGTGGCGTCGCCGCGGATGGTGATGCGCCACTTGGTCAGAGTGGCGTCGGGCCGCCACGCGGTGGCCAGGCGCGGCTTGGTGGCGCCGTCGGCGCCGGGAACGGTGAGGACGTCGTACGTCAGGGCCATCCTGACGACGTCGCTCTCGCCGGCCAGCAGCCCGTGCGGGTCCGTGACCGCGTTGGACGGCGAGCCGGGCGCGGCGTAGCGCACGGTGGCAGCCGGTGGCGACGCGGTGCCGGCAGGTGCGGTGCCGGAACAGCCCGCCAGGAGGGCGACCGCGGTGACGACCGCCGCTGACCGGCGGCGGAGCTGGGTGTGCATGGTTACCTTTCGCGAAGTCGCGCCAGCGCCCTGTCGAGCGCGGCGTTGATCAAGCGGGCCACGGCGGGCAACGCCGGAGCGTGCAGCAGGCCGTAGTGGTGGGCGTCGACGCCGGCGGCCTCGACCGGCCCGGCCAGGTAGCGGCCCCAGCCGAGGTCGGGCCGGCCCGGTGGGGTGTCGTCGACGCCCATCCCGATGCCCGAGTTGCGGGGTGAGGGGCGCTCGGCCCGGATCAGCAGCGTGACCGTGTCCGGGTCGGCCAGCCGCCGCGGGGTGTGGGCGGCCAGCGCGCGCAGGTGCCTGGCGAACACGGCCACCCGCCCCGCCAGGTCCTCGCCGCGGCCGAGCAGCCGGTGCTCGCGCAGCCGGTCGGCGACCGCCGCCATGCGCCGCTCCGGGGGCACCTCGCCGATGCTCAGATCGATGCCGAGGTACGCCTCCAGGGCGTGCAGGTGCCGGACCGTCACCTGCCAGGCGATCTCGGCGGCGTCGCGGCCGGGAACCGCGCGGATGAGCGCGGGGTCGTTGGAGTCGAGCAGGGCCAGCAGCGCGGTGCGCCGGCCGCGGGCGTGCAGCCGGCGGGCCATCTCCTGGGCCACGGTGCCGCCCATCGACCAGCCGCCCAGCAGCCAGGGGCCCTCCCCCGGTCCGCCGGAGGCGTCGATCGCCCGCACGTACTGCTCGGCGATGCCCTCGACGGTCTCCGGCCCCGGCCCGTACGCGCCGGCCAGCTCGGGGTCGGCGAGCGCCACGACGTCCACCCGGCGGTCCAGCAGCCGGGACAGCTCGGCGTAGCACAGCACGTCACCGCCCGAGGGGTGGGCGAGGTACAGGGTGGGGCGGACCGGGCCGCCGGGCTCGGCGCGCAGCGGCAGCACGATGTCCCGCACCGGGCTCGCCTGGGCTGCCGCCGCCCGGGGAGCGGGCTCCGGGCGTGACGGTGGCGGGAAGTCGCCGGGTGACGGTGCGGCACGGTCGGGCGAGGGAGCGGCGTGCCCGGGCTCGCGACGAGTCCAGGCGGCGGGCGACGCGGCCAGCTCCCGCACCCGGGCCACGTGGGCGGCGATCGCCGCCTCCAGCTCGTCGCCGGGCAGGACGCCGTCCAGCGCGTCCCATTGCAGGCGCAGCTCGCCGTCGTGTTCGAGCACCTGGTGGTCGAGCCAGGTCTGCGGGGTCTGCGAGAGCGCGTACACCTGCTCGCCCGCCCACTCCAGCCGGCCACCGCCGTCCAGCATGTCCGTGATGCCGAGCGCGCTGGTGAACACCACGGGCACCGGCCGCACCTGCCCGGTCCTGGCGGCCTGCTCGGCGAGCACGTCCAGCGCGGAGAAGCCGCGGTGGTCCAGGTCGTCGAACATCCTCGCCTGCGTGGCGGCGGCCCGGCCGGCGAAGGTGGCGGCGGGCTCGGCGGGCACCTCGTGCAGCAGCAGGGAGGTGAAGTCGCCGACGACCCGGTTGACGTGCGGGTGGATGGCCGGGCGGTCGAACAGGGTGAGCGTCACGCAGAACCCGGCCGAGCCCGACCAGCGGGCCAGGACGTCGGCGTAGACGGTCAGCAGCGCCCCCGCCGGCGTGACCCGGTGCCGGGCGGCGGCCTCGCGGAAGGCCGCCCATTCCGCCTCGCCGAGCCGGGCGGAGCGACGGACGAACCGGGGAGGCTTCCCGTCCGGGTCGCGGACCGGCAGGCGGGGCGGGCCGGGGAGCGTGTCGAGGCGTTCGCGCCAGTAGCGGGCGGCCCGGTCGTCGCCCCTTCGCTCCAGGGCGGCGGCGCAGGCCGCCGGGTGCAGGTCCAGCGGTGGCAGGGGGTGGTCCGGGCCGGTGTAGAGGGCGTGCAGCTCGGACTCGATGATCCACCAGCTGGCGGCGTCGCAGATGAGGACGTCCACTCCGATGAACAGCCTGATCACGTCGCCGGGCAGCCGGGCCGCCTGGATCCGCGCCAGCGGCCAGCGGTCGGGCGGGCCGGGCTTGGTGGACAGCCGCTCCCGCAGGGCCGCGAGCCGTCGTGCCCGGCGCTCCGGGGTCGTCGCGGTCAGGTCGTGCGCCCGGATCCGGTAGCGCGGCAGGTCGTCCAGGACCCGCAGCCGTCCTTCGGGCGTCGCCACGGCGCGGAGCAAGGGGTGGCGGTTCACGACCTGGTTCCACGCCTCCTCGAAACGGGCGAGGTCCAGGCCGTGGCAGTCGTACTCCAGGTAGAAGTGGCAGGGCAGGTCTCCCCACTGGTAGCCGCCGTCCCGGCCGATCCAGTAGGCGTGCTGGACCCGGGTCATCGCGAACGTGCCGTCGCCGTCGAGAACGTCCTCCGCCGGCGTGAGCTGCTGGTCCGGCCGGGTGTCCGCCGACTCGACCAGCCTGGCGACGCCCGCCACGGTGGGCGCGCCCAGCAGGTCCCGCATTCCGGGCCGGACGCCGAAGCGTTCGCCCAGGGCGGCCAGCATCCGCACGCCCAGCAGGGAGTGACCGCCGAGCGCGAAGAAGTCGGCGCCGGGATCGGTCACCGGAGCGCCGAACAGCTCCGACCACAGCTCGGCCACCACCCGCTCGGCCGGGGACAAGCGCGTCACGTCCCCGCTGGGGGCCGCGATCGTCCGGGGTCTGCCCGCCTCGGCGACGCGCGGGTTGAGATCGGTGGCGGCGACCGACACGACCGGGGGCAGCGTCCCGGACTCGCGCGCGGCCAGCAGCCGGTCCAGCGCCTTGGTGCCGGTGGCCGCGTCGAGCGCGTCCTTGAGGACGACGGAGGCCTCGGCGCCGTTCCCGGCCACCCGCCAGCCGTCCCAGACCGCGCTGACCCAGCGGGTGGGGCCGGGTGCGGCGCGGCCGAGCGCGTCCATCGCGGCGTTGGCGGCCGCGTAGGGGCCCATGCCGACGCCGCCGACCAGCGTGGTGACCGAGGACATGAGCAGGACCGTCCGGGGACGGCGCTGCGCCGGCAACGCGGCGATCGCGTCCCTGAGCGCGAGCGCTCCCCCGGCCTTGGCCCGTACGTGCTCGGTGGCCTGGGCGGCGTCGAGCGAGCGCAGGGGGTCCAGTCGCGCTCCCGCGACCACGCCGGCCGCGTGCACGACGAGCTCGATCGGGCCGTCGGCGGACAGCTCCTTGATCAGGGCCGCGGTCGCGGCGGGATCGGTGGCGTCGCAGACCCGCACGCCAGCTCCCTGCGGGTGCGCCGTGCGTGAGGTGACGACCACCCGGTGCCCGCGCGCGGCCAGGTGGCGGGCGAACAGCTGGCCCACCGCCCCTAGACCGCCGGCGATCAGTACGGTGCCAGGGGGCCTGGCGTCCTCTCCGGTGGCGGGCGGGGTCCAGTGCGTCAGGCGGCGTCGCCACCTGGTGGCGCCCCGCAGGGCGATCTCCGTTCCCGTCCCCTCGCCGCTCGCCAGGGCGGCGAGCTCGTGCAGCACGGCCTGTGCCTCGGCGGCGGGATCGGCCGGCGCGCCCAGGTCGAGCGTGGCCCATCGCACGCCGGGCTGCTCCTGGCCGAGCACCCGTGGCAGCACGCGCAGGGCCGCCTGCGCCGGGTCCGGCGCGGGATCGGCGCCGACCTGCTCGCCGTGCCGGGTGATCAGGAGCAGGCACGGCGGCCCGGGCTGCTCCGCCGCCGCGGCGGCGACCTCGCCGAACGCCAGCACGGCGGCGGCGACGGCATCGGGGTCTCCGGCTTCAGCGTCCTCGGCTTCGGGATCTCCGGCTTCGGCGTCGTCCGCCGCCACCACGACCAGCCCCGCCAGAGGGTCCGTGCGGTCGGGCGCGTCCAGGCGGGCACGCAGCTCCGCCGCCAGGGCTCCGGTGCCGATCACCGCCCAGCGCCCGGCCGGGAGCGCGGCCGGGCCGGTGGGGAGGATCTGGGTCCAGACCGGGACCTGCAGCGGCTCGTCCGCGTCGATCTCCGATGAGGTGTCCGCGGCGGGCGGGTCGATCCACAGGCGGCGGCGCTGGAAGGCGTAGCCCGGGGCGTGCACCCGCCGCCGGCCGGCCGCGGGCAGCGCGGCCAGGTCCACCGGCCGGCCATGGGCCCACAACGTGCCGGCAGCCTGCCGCAGGCTCGCCGTCTCCGGCTCGCCCGGCAGCAGCGTGGTCACCGCCGAGCGCAGGCCGGGCAGGGCGTTCCTGCGGGCCAGGGCGGACAGGACGCTTCCCGGCCCGGCCTCCAGGACCAGGGTCTCGTCCTCGACGGCCGCCCGCAGGGCCTGCGCGAACCGTACGGGCTCGCGCAGCTGCCGCGTCCAGTGGCCGGCGCCGGCCAGCTCCGCGCCGATCGGGGCGCCGGTGACCGTGCTGAACACGGGCACGGCCGGGGCGCCGCCCGTCAGCCCGGCCAGGGCCGCGCCCAGGCCGGGCAGCTCCGGCTCCATCAGCCGGGAGTGCATCGCGGCGGCCACCCGCAACCGGGTGCCCGTGCCGCGCAGCTCCTCCGCCAGCCGGTCGATGGCCTGCGCGGGGCCGGACACCACGCACGCGGCGGGGGCGTTGACGGCGGCGACGTCGAGATCGGGGTGGCGGGACAGCAGCTCGCGTACCTCGTCCTCGCCGAGCGGCAGCGCGAGCATCGCGCCGCCGCCGGCGGCTCTGGCCGCGGCCGTGCAACGGGCCGCGACCAGCCGGGCGGCTTCGGGGAGTGGCAGCGCGCCGCTCACGGCCGCGGCGGTGCACTCGCCGAGACTGTGCCCGACGAGGGCGTCGGGCACGACGCCCCACGACCCCAGCAGCCGGGCCACCCCGTACGACACCGCGAAGACGGCCGGCAGGCCGAAGGCGGCGTCGCGCAGGCGCGACTCGGCGACCGCCGGGTCCATGGCGTCGCGGACGTCGGCGCCGAGCAGCGGGCGCAACAGCTCCGCGCACTCGTCCACGGCCTCGGCGAAGACGGGCTCGTCCCGGTAGAGCTCGCCGCCCATCCCCGGATGGGCGCTGCCCGCGCCGGGGAAGGCGAACACCAGGCGCGGGGCGGCGGCCTTGACGGGGGCCGCCGCGGCCAGGCCGGCCCGGCCCACGCCCGCCACCCGGTAGGCCAGCTCGGCACGCCCGGTGGCCAGCGTGTAGGCGAGGTCGGCCTCGTCCGGCTCGGGCCCGAAGGCGAGGCCGGCCTCGTCCGGCTCGGGCCCGAAGGCGAGGCCGGCCTCATCTGGCTCGGGCCCGAAGGCGAGGTCGGCCTCATCTGGCTCGGGCCCGAAGGCGAGGTCGGCCTCATCTGGCGCGGACGCGACGGCGCGGGCGATAGCGAGCGCCGCTTCGGGGGTGGCGGCCGAGACGGCCAGCACCTGGGGTCGCCGGTCGGCGCGGGCGGGCGGACGCTGAGGGGCGGGCCCGAGCACGGCGTGGCAGTTGGTGCCGCCGATGCCGAACGAGCTGACCCCCGCCAAGGGAGGCGTGTCCCAGTCCCGCGTCTCGGTGACGACCTCGAACGGCGAGCCCTCCAGGCCGAGCAGCGGGTTGAGCGGGTGGGCGTGCAGCGAGGCGGGCAGCACCCGGTGCCGTACGGCCAGGACGGCCTTGATGAACGAGGCGATGCCCGCGGCCGAGTTGGCGTGCCCGATGTTGCCCTTCACGGAGCCGAGCCCGCACCAGGCCGGCCCGGTGTCGCCGAACACCCGCCGCAGCGCGGCCACCTCGATGGGGTCGCCGAGCGCGGTGGCGGTGCCGTGCGCCTCGATGAGACCGATCTCGCGCGGTGCGGCGCCGGCCACCGCGAGCGCTTCGGCCACGGCCCGGGCCTGGCCGCGCGGGGACGGCGCGGTGAACCCGGCCTTGTCGGCGCCGTCGTTGTTCACCGCCGAGCCGTGCAGCACGGCGAGCATCGGGTCGCCGTCGGCCAGCGCGTCGTCCAGGCGGCGCAGCACGACCGCGCCCACACCCTGGCTGTAGACGATGCCGGTGCCGTCGGCGCTGAACGGCCGGACCGTCCCGTCCGCCGCGTACACGCCGCCGGCGACGTGCACGTACCCCTGCCCCTGCGGCACGATCAGCGACACCCCGCCGGCGAGCGCGGTGTCGCACTCGCCGGACAGCAGCGACTGCGCGGCCAGGTGCACCGCGACCAGCGAGGTCGAGCAGCTCGACGCCACCGCCACCGCGGGGCCCGTCAGGTTCAGCCGGTAGGCCGTCTGCAGCGGCAGGTAGTCGGCCTGGGTGGAGATCGCCGTCTGCAGGCTGCCGAGCGGGTCCCGTCCCGCGCCCGTCGGGTTCCACCGGCCGGCGAGGTTGCTCGCCAGGTAGGCGCTCTGCATGGCGCCGGCGAAGACGCCGACCGCGCCGGCTGCGCGTCCGCCGCCGTGGCCGGCGTGCTCCAGCGCGTGCCAGGCGCATTCGAGGAACAGCCGGTGCTGGGGGTCGAGCAGGGCCGCCTCGGCGTCGGTGAATCCGAACGGGTCGGGGTCGAAGTCCGCCTGCCCCTCGATGAGCCCGCCCACGGGGACGAAGCCCGGGTGCGCCCGCAGCCTGCCCGGCACGCCCCTGGCGGCCAGCTCGTCGTCGGTGAACCTGGTCAGCCCCTCGCGGCCGTCCCGGAGCAGCTCCCAGTACGCGTCGGCGTCGGGCGCGCCGGGGAAGCGGCAGGCCAGGCCGACGACGGCGATCCGGCGGTCAGCGGCGGTCATCCGGCGAGCTCCGCCGCACGCGCCCGGGCCGCGCGGCGGGCGGCGGCCTGGTCAGGGGCGGGTCCGGTCTGTCCTGGCGGGGTGGCGGGCGCCTGCCTGCGGGCGGTGATGAAGGCGGCGAGCTCCCTGACGGTGGGCCGGGCGAACATGTCCACCACCGTCAGCTCCTCGTCGAGCTCGGCTCTGAGGGTGCGGTGGGCGAGCACCATGGTCAGGGACGAGGCTCCCAGCCGGAAGAACGGCGTGTTGACGTCGACCGGCGTCTTCAGCAGCTCGCTGAAGACTCTGGCCACGACCCGCTCCACCTGCGGATCGGGGCCAGGCGGCGGCATCGGGGAGGACGTCGCCGGGGCGGGCGGCTGCTCCTGCTGGGAGGCGGCATGGAGGCCCGCGCCGGGCATGGCGGGCGGCCTGCCGGCGCCGCTCGCGACATCACGGGCGGGTGGTCCGCCTGCGGCGCTCCCGACGTCTCGGGTGGGTGGCTCGCCTGTGTCGCCGTCGACGACGAGCTCCATCACTCCGTCGGGCGACACCGTGAGGGTGAGCCGCAGCCCACGGGTGACCGTGGCGCTGACCGCCTTCGGCGGTGTCGCAGGAGGCGCCTGCGCGGGGAGCGGTTCGGCCGGCACGACGGCCTCGGCCGGGCTCCCGGACCGCCGGTAGGGGTTGGCGAGCGCCTTGTAGTCGATCTTGCCGTTGCCGGTGATCGGCAGCGTGTCCATGAGCAGGAACCGGTTGGGCACCATGAAGCTCGGCAGGCTCGCCCGCAGGGTGTCGGCCAGCTCGTCGTCCGACGGCGGCGCGGCGGGGTCGGCGGGCACCACGTAGCAGACCAGCCGGGCCGGTCGTCGGGCCCGGGCACCGCGCGGGCCACCGCCTGCCGCACGGCGGGGTGCCGGTCGAGCGTGGCCTCGATCTCGCCCAGCTCGATCCGGTGGCCGCGGATCTTGACCTGCCGGTCCAGCCGGCCGAGGAACTCGATCGTCCCGTCGTACCGCCAGCGGCCGAGGTCGCCGGTGCGGTAGAGGCGGCGGCGCAGGATCGGGTGGGTGATGAACCGCTCGGCCGTCTGCGCGGGGTCGCCGACGTAGCCGCGGGCCAGCCCGTCGCCGCCGATGTGCAGCTCGCCGGGCTCGCCCACGGGGCTGGGCCGGCCGTGCTCGTCGAGGATGTGGAAGGACTGGCCGCCCAGCGCCCTGCCGTACGGGATGCTCGGCCAGGACGGATCGACCTGCCCGATGGGGTGGCAGATGGACCAGATCGACGCCTCGGTCGCCCCGCCCAGGCTGACCACCTCGGCGTCCGGCGCGAGCGCCCGCAGCCGGTCGGGCAGCGTCACCGGGATCCAGTCGGCCGACAGGAGCACCAGTCGCAGCGTGGCCAGGGCCTCGCGCACCGCCTCCGGCTCCAGCTCGGCGTACTCGACCAGCATCTCCAGCAGGGCGGGAGCGGTGTTCCACACGGTCACGCGGTGGCGGGCCATCAGCTCCAGCCAGTGGCCGGGGTCGCGCTGGCGGTGGGCGTCGGGCAGGACGACGGCGCCGCCGGAGCCGAGCACGGAGAAGATGTCGTAGACCGACAGGTCGAAGCTGTAGGCCGACAGGGCCAGCACCCGGTCGTCCGGGCCGAGGGGGAAGCGGCCGTCGAGGTCGTCGAGGGTGGTGCGGGCGGCGCGGTGCTCGATGGTCACGCCCTTGGGCCGGCCGGTCGAGCCCGAGGTGAAGATGGCGTAGGCGAGGTCGCCGGGCGCGGGCCGCCGCGGCTCGGCCTCCTCCGGCAGGCTCAGCACGCCGTCGGCGTCGAGCCGGTGCACGACGACGGGTTCCGGCCAGGCGGTGGCGTCGGCGTCCGGTGCGAGCAGCGCCGTCCTGATCGACGCCTGCTCGCTCAGCGCGGCCACCCGGCCGGCGGGCCAGGACGGCTCCACGGGCACGTACCCCGCACCGCTGGCCAGCACGCCGAGCAGGGCGGTGACCTGGGCGATGCCCTTGTCCGCCACGACCGTCACCAGGTCGCCCGGCCCGATCCCGAGCGCGGCCAGCGCGCGGCCGGTGCGCCGGGCTCGCTCGGCGAGGTCTCCCGAGGTCACCTCGCGGGCCGGGTCGAGCAGGGCGGGCGCGGACGGGGTCCGTTCGGCGGCGGCGCGCAGCGGGTCGTCCAGGAGCGGGCCGGCCCCGTCGAACGCCCCGGCCGGCACGTCCTCGTCGGCGCGGAACGACGGGTCCCAGCCGAGCGCGGGGTCGGTCCACAGCTCGGGCTCGGTGGCCAGCCGGCGCAGGAGGCGGACGTGCGCGGCCAGCATGCCGTCGACGAACCCGGCCGGCAGCGCGCCGTCCACGGCGTCCCAGGCGATGCGCAGCCGGCCGTCCTCGTCCCAGACGATGTGGTCGAGCATGACCTGGGGCGTCTGCGAGACGCCGAAGACCTCGCTGCCGAGCCAGGCGGCCGGCGGCTCACCCGGGCCCGCCAGGCCGATGCCGCTGGTGAAGACGACGGTGTGGGTGGGGATGGGCAGGCCGGTGGCCGGGTCGGTGACGCGGGGGCGTTCCCCCGCCTCGATCGCGGCGCGCAGCGCCTCCATCCCGGAGACGGCCCGGTGGTCGAGATCGGTCCAGAACTGACGGTTGACGGCCGCGGCGTAGCCGGCGAAGCCGTACCAGCGGCCGGGGTCGGCGACGGGGATCTCCACCAGGACGGTGCTGGTGAAGTCGCCGACGATGCCGTCCAGGCCGGGGGTGTCGTCGCCGCGGGCGAGGTCGTCGCGGTCGAAGAGGGTGGTGTTGAGGCAGAAGGGGTCGCGGGCGCCCCAGCGTTGCAGGACCAGGCCGAAGGCGGCCAGCAGCAGGCCGGTGGGGCTCAGCCCGTGCGCCGCGCCCTGCTTGCGCAGCTGCGCCCACTCCTCGGCCGGCAGCTCCGCGGCGTGCCGGACGAGTCGGTGGCCGCTGAACTCGGCCGGGCCCCGGGTCCACGGCAGGTCGGGGCCGTCGGGCAGGCCGGGAGCGCGGCGGGCCCAGTAGGCGGAGTCGAGCTCGCGGCGCCGCCGTTCGGCCGGGTCCGTCAGCCGGCGCCGTACGAGGTCGGCGAAGCCGAGCGGCGGCGGGGGCAGCTCCAGGTCGGGATCGGCGGTGTACTGCCCCCACTCCCTCATCAGCCGCATCCAGCTCATGAGGTCCAGGGCGAGCACGTCCACGCCGACGAACAGCCGGGTGCGGCCGTCCGGCAGCAGCGCCGCCCGCAGGTCGAACAGCGGCCACCGGTCGGCGGGCAGCACCTGGTGCGAGCACTGTGCGCGCAACGCCTCCAGCGCCCGCTCGGCCCGTTCCGGGCTTTCCCCGCGCAGGTCGGTACGGGCGATGACGTAGTCCGGCACCTGGTCGAGCACCGTCTGCCTGGCCGCGCCGTCCACCACCATGCGCAGCATCGGGTGCCGCCGGACGAGCCGGTTCCACGCGCTCTGCAAGCGGTCGAGGTCCGCTTCCGGGGAGCCCGGTGGCACGCGGTCGTACTCGACGTAGTAGAAGGTGGCCACTCCTCCGAGCGGGAACGCGGGGTCCCGGCCGACGAGGTAGGCGGTCTGGATCGGGGTCAGCGGGAAGGGCTCCCCGGCCTCGGCGGGCTGGTCCGGGACGAGGCCGGCGGCG
The DNA here is from genome assembly GCF_900323885.1 of [Actinomadura] parvosata subsp. kistnae. Lineage (GTDB taxonomy): Bacteria > Actinomycetota > Actinomycetes > Streptosporangiales > Streptosporangiaceae > Nonomuraea > Nonomuraea composti. Next base: position 455,377 of record NZ_OOHJ01000030.1, read on the forward strand.
ACCGTCCGCGCGGTCGCGGAGCCGAGGAAGGCCGTCAGGGGAAGCTCGAGCCCGGACTCTTCCATGAGCCGCCGACGCAGGCGCACGGCCGTGAAGGACTCCAGACCCAAGGCGGTGAGCGGGGTGTCGGGGTCCAGGTCCGAGGGCCGGAGTTCCAGGACGTCGGCCAGACAGTCGAGCACTTCTTCGACGGTGGCGGAACCCAAGGGTGACCCCTTTCCGAGCATGGCAATGGAAACGGTTTTCATTGCTACACGCCTTCGTCGGCTTTGTCCAGATCTTGAAAATGATTACCGTTATTTCATACGATCTCGCCCCATGTCGCCCTTGAACGACCGTGCCGACGGCGCGGGGCACGCCGCCATCGCCGGTACCGACCTGAGCGGCGCGGCCGGAGCCGTCGAGGACCTGGACCGGCTGATCCTCCTGGGCCTCGCGGCCCACCTGCACCGGCACAGCCGCCTGGGCCAGGACGCGGCGCACCAGCCCCGCCTGTCCCCCGGGCCGGGCCAGGACCTGGCGCGCCAGACCTCCCCGTACCCCGGCCTGGGCCGGGACGCGGCGCACGAGGCCGGCACGATCGCGGGCGATCTCGGGGCCGCGCCGCGGCACCGCTGGATCGCCGGCCACTGGCTGGCCGCGCTCCACGAGGCCGGCCTGGTGGACCGGGACCCGGCGGGCCGCTACCACGACCTGCGCGGCCCGCGCCGCGCCGAGCTGGCCACCGCCCGCACCCGCATGGAAGCCGCGCGGCTGGCGCTCGGGTACCCCGCCGAGCTGGCCGAGCTCATGCTGCGCTCGCTGCGGCTGCTGCCCGCCCTGCTGCGCGACGAGATCGGCGTACAGGCGCTGCTCTACCCGGACGGCGAGCCCGCCACCGCCGAGGCCGTCTACCGCGGCAACGTGATCAGCCGCTACCTCAACGCCGCCGCCGCGGAGGTGGTCCGGGCTCAGGCGGAGCGGGCCACCCGGCCGCTGCGGATCCTGGAGCTGGGCGCCGGCATCGGCGCCACCACCGCCGACCTGCTGCCGGCGCTGGCCGGCCGGCCGGTCGAGTTCTACCTGTTCACCGACCTGTCCCCGTTCTTCCTCGACACCGCGCGGCGCCGCTTCGAGGCCGGCTTCCTGCGTTACGCCCTGCTCGACATCGCCCACGACCTGCCCGGCCGGCCGGGCGAGCTGGACCTGATCGTCGCGGCCACCATGGCGCACAACGCGCCGCACGTCGGCCGCCTGCTCGGCCAGGCCGCCGCGTCGCTCGCCCCGGCGGCCGGGTGCTGCTCATCGAGACCGTCCGCGAGCACCCCCAGTCGCTCACCTCGATGCCGTTCGCCCTGTCCACCCAGGACGGGCCGCCGCGCCGGCTCGACGGCCGGGCCGGCACCACCCGCACCTACCTCAGCCGCGAGGAATGGCTGAAAGCACTGGAAGGCAGCGGGCTGCGGGTCGAGGTGGACCTGCCCCGCGCCGGGGACCCGCTGGCCGCGCTGTCGCAGCGGCTGCTCGTCGCCACCCGCTGATCACCTGAACTGATGGGAGTACACGCATGAAGGAACTGGCCGAGATCTGGTCGGAGCTGCTCGGCCTGCCGCCGGACGAGATCCCGCACGACGTCGGGTTCCTGCGCCTGGGCGGAGACTCGGTGCTGGCGGTCCGCATGTCGGCGCTCGTCCGTAAACGGCTCGGCGTCGCGCTCGCCCTGTCGGACGTGCGGGTCGAGACCACCCTGGACGACCTGGCCGAGCTGGTACGCCGGCACGCCTCCGGCGGCGCGCCCGCGACCAGGGCGCTGCCCCTCACCGTCACGCCGCGCCCCGACCCGCACGCCGAGTTCCCCCTGCTCCCCCTCCAGCAGGGCTACTTCGTCGGCCAGCAGGACGGCTGGGAGCTGTCCTACGACTCGGCCCACTACTACCTCGACTACGCCCTGACCGGCGTGGACGGCGACGAGGCCGCCGACGCCCTGGCGGACGCCGTCGAACGGCTGGCCGCGCACCAGCCCACGCTGCGGGCCCGGGTCACCTCCGACGGCCGCCAGCACGTCCTGCCCGCCGACGCGCCCGGCGCGGTGCCTCAGGTCCGCGTGTACGACCTGCGCGAGGCGTCCCCGGGCGAGATCGCCACGGCACTGCGCGACGTACGGCAGGAGATGAGCACCCACGGCCCCGACCCCACCAGCGGGCCCGGCATCGACGTCCGGCTCACGCTGCTGCCCGGGGACGAGGGCCGGCTGCACCTCGGCCTGAGCCTGCTGCTGTTCGACGGCTGGTCGTCCAGCGTGCTCAGCCGCGACCTGCTCACCTTCGCCGCCGACTGGAACGCCGCCCTGCCGCCCCTGGACATCCACTTCGGCGACTACGTCACCTCGCTCGCCGACCTGCCCGCCACCGAGGCCTGGCAGGCCGACCGCGACTGGTGGTGGTCCCGGCTCGACACGCTGCCGGGACCGCCGGCGCTGCCCCTGGCCGCCGACCCGCAGGAGGTACGGCCGGTCACCATGGGCAACCGCGAGCACCGCTGGAGCGCCGGGAGCTGGGCGGCGCTGCGCCGGCAGTGCACCGACCGGGGCGTGACCCCGTCCACCGCCATGCTGACGGCGTTCGGCGTGGTGCTGGCCCGCTGGGCCGGGCACCGCCGGATGTTGCTGAACTCGCTGCAGCTCAACCGCCTGCCGATCCACCCCGAGGTGCAGCGCGTGGTGGGCGCCTTCGCCGCGACCATGCTGCTCCCCCTCGACCTGGCCGCCGAGGCCACGTTCGCCGAGCTCGCCGCCGCCGTGCAGGCGACGTCCGGCGAGCACGCCGCCCACAACCTGATCACCGGGGTGGAGGTCGGGCGCGAGGTGGCCCGCCGCCGCGGGAGCTGGCGGCCGGTCGGGCCGGTCGTCTTCCAGAGCGTGCTCGGCGTGGACGCGGCCATGGGCGGCGGGCCGCCGGAGGAGGCGGGGCCGCTCGGCCAGGTGGTCGCCTCCGACTACTTCCACCAGCTGCGCACGCCGCAGGTGGCGATCGAGGTCCGCTGCTTCGAGCTGGGCCCGGAGATGGTGGCGGTCTTCTCGCTGGTCGAGGAGCTGTTCGAGAGCGATCAGGTGACGGCGGCGTTCGACGAGTTCGTGGCGCTGGTCGACGCGCTCGCCGACGGGAGCGGCTGGGACCGGCTGCCCGGGCTGCCCGGCACCCCGGAGCCGGCACCCGGCGGCGGCCTGCGGCTCGGCCTGCTGCCCGAGCCGGCCGTCCGCCACCGGGAAGGGCCGCCGGCCGGCGATCTGGAGCAGGCGGTCGCCGACGTGTTCGAGGAGCTGCTGGAGGTGCCGGTGCTCGACCGGGCCGCCGACTTCTTCGGCCTCGGCGGGGACTCCCTGCTCGCGGTCCGGGCGGTCGTGCGGCTCGCCAAGGAGGCCGGCGCGTCCGTGCCCGTGCGCGAGTTCCTGTCCGACCCCACGGTCGCGGGGGTGGCCGCCGTCGTCCGCGCCCGCCTCGGGGACCAGCGGTGATCGGGATCCTGGGCGCCACCGGCGCGGTCGGCCGCACGGCCGCGCGGCGCATCGCCGCCTACGGACTCGGGCCGCTGCGCATCGGCGGCAGGAACCTGACGAAGGCCGCGGACCTCGCGTCCACGCTGCCCGCCCCTGCGCACGCGGTCCGGGTGGACCTGAACGATCCCGCCGGGCTGGCCGCCTTCTGCGCCGGCTGCCGGATCGTGGTCAGCTGCGCGGGGCCCACGTATCAGGTCCTGGACACGGTCGCCCGCGCCGCCTTCGCCGCCGGCGCCGACTACGTCGACATCGGCGGCGAACTGGCCGCCAAGGACGCGCTCACCGGCGACGGCGTCGTCGGCGACCGGACCGCGGTGTTCTCCGCCGGGGTCATGCCGGGCCTGTCCGGCCTGCTGCCCCGGCTCCTGGCCAAGGGACGCCCGCCGCGCCGCCTCGACGTGTACGTGGGCGGTGCCGCCGTCTTCACCCCGCTGTCCGCCGTGGACGCGCTGCTGACCAGGGGCCCGCGGTTCGGCGAGCCCATGGCGGCCTGGCGGGACGGCCGGGTGGCCCCCGGCACGCTCGCCCCGCTGCACCAGGTGCGGCTGCCCGGCTTCCCGGTGCCCGTGCACGCCTGGCCGTACCTCACCACCGAGGCACAGACCCTGGCCACCGACACCGGGGCCGGCGAGGTGCGCTCCTACAACGTCTTCGTCTCCAACCGCCTCCCCGAGGCCCTGGCCGCGGCGTGGGCCGAAGCACCGGACGCCCGCCCCGAGACGCTGGCGCCGTACGCGGAGACCGTGGTGCGCGCCTCCCTGCGGGACAACGCCGACTTCGGCGCCTTCTACGTCATGCTGTTCACCGCGCGCCCCCGCCCGGGCGCCCCGCCCGGGCCCACGAGAGTGCTGCTCACCGCCGTGGACTCCTACGCGTTGAGCGGGGTGGTGATGGCGCTGGCCACCCGCGCGGTGCTGTCCGGCGCCGTCCCGCCGGGCGTCCACCTGGCGGCCGAAGTGCTGGACCCCGACGCGACCGCCGCCGCCCTGCGCGAGGACGCGCTGGTGACCGGTCTCACCATCGAATAGGGCCGCCGGCGAGCAGGGGAAGCGGAAAGGCATCAGCGGTGCCGCGGCAGCCCCAGGGCACGCAGTTCTTCCCTGAGGGATTCGGGTGCGGTTCCGTGCCAGGCCACGAAGCCGTCGGGCCTGACCAGCGCCGCGCCCTCCACGGCTTCGAGCTCGTGAACGTGCACGTCGATCCCCAGGGAGGCGACCGCCGCCGGCCACCGGTGCTCGCCCGGACCGGTGAACAGGCTCCAGTGCGAGCCGGCCAGGTCGAGCGTGGAGACCCGGCCGGCCGCGGGCGAGTCGATCCAGCGGTGCGGGAACCGGCGGCCGGGCCGGATGGTGTCGTCCAGCACGTCGGGCTCAGGACTGTCGTATGGGGGGTAGGCGTAGCACATCATGCCGCGCAGGTAGTCGGCCGCGATCTGGTCGTACAGGGCGTCCGGGCCGCCGTCCAGCGCCTGGTAACCCTGGTGCAGGCCGCGGGAGAGGTTCAGGGACGCCCGGGCGGCGGCGCGGCGCTCGGGCTCGTAGGTGTCGAGCAAGGCCGGGGTGAACGACCCGTCCAGGACCGCCGCCATCTTCCAGGCGAGGTTGTGGCCGTCCTGGATGCCGGTGTTCATGCCGAGCCCGCCCGCCGAGCTCTGCACGTGGGCGGCGTCACCGGCCAGGAAGACCCGGCCGGCCGCGAACGAAGCGGCCATGCCGATGGCGGCCTCCCAGGCGTTGACGGCGTGCAGCTCGATCCGGACGCTGTCGTCGCCGATCGCCGCCCGCAGCAGGTCGATGGTCTTGCTCTCGGTCAGTTCGGCCGGCTCGTGGGGCTTGCCGGGGTAGTCCATGATGTGGGACGACCACTGGTCGTGCCCGTTCTTCGACATGAGCGTCGCGTACACCGCGTCGTTGCGCACGAAGCACATGTGCGTTCCCCACTCCCGCAGCACGGGCCCGAGATCGGCGCGGAAGAACGCGGTGTTGAGGCGCGCGATGACCTCGCGGTCGGGCACTTTGATCCCCAGACGCTCGCGTACGTCGCTGTTCGCCCCGTCCGCGCCGATGAGGTAGTCGGCCCTGATCTGCCATTCCGCGCCCGTGGCGACGTCGACGACCCGCGCGCGCACCCGGTCGGCCTCGGGGACGAGGTCGACCAGCCGGGTGCCGAACCGGACCTGGCCGCCGCGGCGGCGCACCTCGTCCAGGGCGAGACGCTGCACCTGGTCGTGCGTCAGGATCAGGCGCGGGTTCACCGGGCTGCAGGTCTCCAGCCTGGCGGCGTAGCGCTCCGGCAGCCCTGCCCGGTGCACGGTGGCGCCGAACCCGCTGTCCTTGAACACCGTGCGCATCGGCGGGCCGCCTTCCCAGCCGGCCTCCTTCAGCGCCGCCTCCAGCCCTATGGAACGGAACACCTCCAGCGTGCGCAGGCTCGTGCCCGCCCGAGCCACCTCCGAGATCCCCTCCCGCTTCTCAATGACCAGCGGCCGCACGCCCCAGTGGGCGAGGAACAGCCCCGTCGACAACCCGACCGGCCCGCCGCCCACCACCAGCACCGGCACATCCTCGATCCGCATCGCCCGCTCCCTTCAGCCGTTCCGTGGTGATCGGTGTCCACCCTGCACGCTCAAGTCGACTTGAGCGCAACATGGATCCATGACGGACGAGCGCTACTCGATCAGCCAGGTGGCCCGCTGCTTCGGCATGCCGGTCTCCACCCTGCGGTACTACGACGACCTGGGCCTCCTCCCCGCCGCCGAACGCCGGGGCAACGTGCGCTACTACGGCCACGAACAGCTGCGCCGGCTCGCGCTCATCCAGCGCCTGCACCACCGCGGCCTGGTCAGCCTGGCCGACACCGCCACGCTGATCACCGAGGACCCGCCCGCGGATCAGCCCTCAGGCCGGCAGGTTCTGATCGCCTCCATCGAGACGATCAGGACCCGGATCCATGACCTGCACCTCGCCCAGCAGCTCCTCGAACACCTGCTGACCTGCCCGACGGCGGATCCAGTGCGCGAGTGCACCCATCTGCGCACCGAACTCGGCGAGGTGGTCGACCACGCACTCGCCGCGCTGCGGCCCCCACCGCCGTCCCGCCCATGAATCCGCGACACCCGGTCACGACCGGGACGAAGTCTCTCGCATGCGCGAACGCACGTGACCGGGCGGCGGGGAAGGTCGTCGGCAGGCGCTAGGTGATCGCCCTGAGGATGTCGAGCAGGGCGGTGGTCGCGGGCGGGTCCGGCGGCTCGCCGTAGGTGGCGGCGTAGATGTGCCGGGCGTGGCCCGGGATCTCGGTGGCGTGCACCCCTGGCGTACGGTGTGCCTGCAGTGCGAGCCCGGGCAGGGTGGCGACGCCCATGCCGGCCGCCACGAGCGTCTGGACCACGACCATGTCGTCACTGCTGTACGCGATCCGCGGCGTGAAGCCCGCTCGCCGGCAGGCGGCGACCATCGTGGCGCGGCACCGCTCGCACCCGCCGACCCAGGCGGAGTCGCGGTGATCCTCCAGTCGCTGGCCCGGCTCGCGGCTGATCAGGTAGAGCGGGTCGTCCAGCAGGTGGGTCAGCCGGAAGCCCTCCTCCTCGTCCGGGGTGTCGGCGTGCCGGAACACCAGGGCGAGGTCGACGTGCCCGGCGCGCAACATCCGCAGCCCCTCGACCGGGTGCACGTCGACCAGGTTCAGCTCGATGCCCGGGTACGACGCGGCCAGCTCGGCCGCCGCCTTGGGGACGATCGTGCTGAGGACCGTCTGGAAACCGGCGACCCGGACCCGCCCGGCCCGCAGCCCGACGTGGGCGGCCATCTCGGCGGAGGCCGCCTCCACCCGCCCGACGATCTCCCTGGCCCGCTGCGCCAGAACCTCGCCTTCGGGGGTGAGCCGGATGCCGCGGCCCACACGTTGGATCAGCCGGGCCCCGATCGAGGACTCCAGCCGCCCGAGGTGGTGGCTGATCGAGGGCTGGGAGTAGTGCAGCTCCCTGGCCGCCTCGGTCACCGACCCGTGCCGGGCGACGGCCTCGAGAACCCGCAGGTGCGTCAGGTTCATCACCTATCAAGTTTATCTATGGGACGTTCGAGACTTTGGCATTGGACGTCATGAGCCCCGGCGCGCCAGCATCGTTGCCATGACCGAGCAGCTGACCACCCCCGCCGGCACCATCCGCACCGGCCCGCCGCCCAGGACCGGCCTGGCCGAGCTGGTCGCCCGCATCCGGCCGCACGCCAGCGGCCAGGCGGCCCCGCGCGCCATCGCCGAGCAGGTGGCCGTCGTCCTGGCGGAGACCGGACCGGACGCCGGCCTCCTCACCCCGGCCGAACGGGCCGGCTCGCCCGACGGCTACACCCGGCACACCCTGCACACCGAGGCGGCGTTCTCGGTGTCGGCGGTGGTGTGGCGGCCCGGCCAGGTGACGGAGATCCACGACCACCTGGTGTGGTGCTCGTTCCAGGTGCTCCAGGGCGCCGAGACCGAGACCCTGTACGACATCGACGGCGACCGCCTGGTCGAGATCGGCGAACGGCACCGGCCCGCCGGCTCGGTCAGCGCCGCCGCGCCGCCCGACGACATCCACCGGGTCCGCAACACCGGCGAGACGGTCGCGATCACCCTGCACGTGTACGGCGCCGACCTCAGCAACGGCACCAGCGTGCGCCGCGTCTACGAGCAGCGCCACGATCGCTGACGAAGAATCCGGGACGCGGGCCGCCGAGGATGTCGAGAACGCCGTCCCGGCTCCGTCCCAGGGATACCGGCGGCCACGTACCGGCCGCGTGATCAAGGAGACTTGGTATGACGATTCAGCGGATGGACAACGTCCTCATCGTGGTCGACGACCTCGACGCGGTCATCGCGTTCTTCGTGGAGCTCGGCATGGAGCTGGAGGGCAAGGCGGCGATCGAGGAGGCTTGGGCGGCCCGCGTCGTCGGGCTGGACGAGCAGCGCGTCGAGGTGGCGATGCTGCGGACCCCGGACGGCCACGGGCGGATCGAGCTGACGAAGTACCGCACGCCGGAGGCGATCGGCGGCGTGCCGGCGGACGCGCCGGTGAACACGCTGGGCATTCGCCGCATCATGTTCGCCGTCGACGACCTCGACGACGTCATCACCCGCCTGCGCCGCCACGGCGCCGACCTCGTCGGCACGGTGGAGCAGTACGAGAACAGCCACAGGCTCTGCTACGTGCGCGGCCCCGAGGGCATCCTCGTCGGCCTGGCCCAGCAACTCGGCTGACGACCCGTCGCGGCCGAGCCGGACCGTGTCCAGGCCGGGCAGGGTCCCGCCGGCGACGTGACAGGCCCTCACCGGGAAGGGCTCGCCGCCGCCACTCGGGACGGTGACGAGAATCCGGTCAGAGCGGCTCGCCCTGAGCGTTCAGGGGCGAGCCGTCCAGAGCGGTGTCCGTCAGCGTCATCCGCAGATTCGCGCTGAGCGTGGCCGAGCCGATCGGCATGCGGGTCAGGGCGAAGAGGATGAACCCGGCCCGCTTCTGCCCTCGTACTCCCTCGCTCAGCGGGCGGCTGTCGAGCCCCTCGATCAGCCAGTCGTAGAGCGCGTGCTGGTCCTGCTCCTGCCACCCCTTGAGGTCGGCGGCGTGCGCGGCCAGCGTGAGCTTCTCTGCCAGGTAGACGGGGTCGGGTACGCACCGGACCTCGATCTCCAGCCGGTCGAACTGGTGATCTCCGTCGAACTGCCAGACCGCCCAGACCTGGGAGATGTCCGGCGTGAGAGGGCGGGCCTCCAGGAGCCAGCGGTACTCGCCGGGGAACGGCCCATGACGCCGCAGCCACTTCTCCTCGCTGCCGCGCGGCAGCCCCCAGGGGTGCGGGATCTCCTCCAGCCCCGGCCAATCGATCTCCGGACAGTCCCAGCCGGTGATCCATGACCGAACCCTCTCCCTGTTGGAGAGATATTTCGCCAGGGGCTGGTCCCTGTTCTGCCGCTTGGCCGGGCGGAAGATCACGTGGCTCGTCCCTTCTCGGAGTAGTGGGCGACATCTCCTGACCTACACGCCAATGGATCACCAGGCAACCGCACAGTGCTCACCCGTGGCGACGGCCCGCGCCCGTGCCGCCGGTCCCACACTGGGAGCATGAGCACCACTCTGGTCAAGGTCATCCAAACCGTGCGGGACTGTGACCTGTCCCAGTGGGACGCATGGACGGCCGACGGGCAGTACCTCTGCCTGCGCTACCAGTCCGGCCTCGGCACCGTGGACGCCTACGACACCGCGGACTGGCGGACGTGGTCGCACCCGCCGTACGGATCGGTGGCCGAGTTCGGCGAGCCCGGCCCGGACGGCGCCATCAGCCTGGAGGACTTCTGCGCGGCGGCCGGGCTGCTGCTCGCCCCGGGCGCCCTCAACCTCCGCTTCGGGTGCGTGCCCGAGGTGTTCGGCGACTGCACGGTCAGCCGCGACGCCGACGGCACCTACAGCGTGACCCGGGCCGACCCGCGCCTCCACATCTCCGCCGGTCTGCTGCAGAAGATCGCCGCCGGGGAACACGAGCCGGGCGTCCTGACCGGCGACCCAGCCCGCATCGCCGCCTGCGCCCGCGGCGAGCACCACCGGGACGGCCCCGACATGGTGCTCACCATCGACGCCACCAACCGGCGGGTGATCTACCGGATCAGCACGTACGAGTTCCAGCCGGATTGGTACCTGGCCGAATGGCCGGACTGAAGCGGTGACACCATGACCATGAGCGCGGGCAGGCACCGCAAACCGACGGTCGGCGGCCGGCCTACTGCGGTGCAGGCCGCTCGGACGTCGCGAACCGGGTCAGGCCGTGGACGAGGTCGGCGGCCTCGGGCGAGGCGAGCCGGTAGCGCACGACCCGCCCGAGGCGGCGGCAGGTCACCAGTCCGGCCGAGCGCAGCACGGCCAGATGGTTCGACATGTTCGGCTGGGTGACGCCGGTGTGGCTGGTCAATTCGCTGACGGACGCCTCCCCCTGGGCGAGCCGCTGCAACACGGTCAGCCGGACCGAGCAGCCGAGTGCGCGCCCGATCAGGGAGAGCCGGTCGTCGGCGCCGCTGCCACCGTTGCCACTCATCACCAGGCGATGATACTTTGCGCGCATATATCAGCATACAGTGATGTATCGACGCCTCCCTCACGGGATCGGCATCGCACCTGCGGACCGTCCATCTCCAGGAAGGGCAGATCATGGCCGCGGACCGGACCAGGAACGCCGTCGTCACGGGCGCCGGCAAGGGCATCGGGCTGGCCGTCGCCGCCGCCCTGCGCGATGAGGGCTACCAGGTGGTGGCGGGCGCCAGGAACATCGGCGACGAGATCAGGCGGATCACCCCGTTCGCCGTCTCCGTCGATCTCAGCACCCCCGACGGTCCCGGCCGCCTTATCGACACGGCCATGGCCGAGCTCGGCGGCATCGACCTCCTGGTCAACAACGTCGCCGGCACCACCGGCCCGCACCCGGGCGGTTTCCTGTCCGTCTCCGACGACGACTGGCGGCACGCTCTCGACCTGACCCTGTTCAGCGCCATCCGGGCCAGCCGGGCCGCGCTGCCCGGCATCGTCGAGCGCCGCGGCCACATCATCAACATCGGCTCGGTCAACGCACGGCGCCCGGCGCCGCACCTGGTGGACATCTCCGCCGCCAAGGCCGCGCTGGCCAACCTGGGCAAGGCTCTCGCCGAGGAGTTCGGTCCTCGTGGCGTCAGGGTCAACACCATCTCCCCCGGGCCCGTACGTACCGCGGTGTGGACAGAGCCGGGCAGCACGGGTGACGTTCTCGCGAGCCGGGCCGGCATCTCGCGTGAAGAGCTCCTCACCACCCTGCCTACCACCTTCGGGATGTCCACCGGGCAGATCACCGAACCGGCCGAGATAGCCGCCCTGGTCGTCTTCCTCGCCTCGGGAAGGGCGCCGAACATCAACGGCTCCGACCTCGTCATCGACGGCGGCCTGCGCAAAGAGCTCTGATGACCCGCGCGGCGCCTCCTGCGCATCGCCGTCGGCACGCCGCCGCGGATGACGCTCACGCGCACTCCACGTCGACCTTGCTGACCCAGTGGCCCTCGTAGTAGACCTCGACGTTGGCCTTACAGGTGGAGCTTTCGGTCGGGCCGGGTGTCCAGCCGGGCTGGTACGTGGTGACGTCGCCCGGGTAGCTGGTGCCGCCGTTGGCGCCGCCGCCGCTGGTTCCCGGCTCCAGGCCGGGGATGTCGGGAGAGACCGGCGGTGGAGGGACGGGCACCGGCAGGGGGCGGCAGGTGAGGCCCTGGCTCATCATCGTGGCGTCCTCGACCGCGCGTTTGCCGACCTGGCGGGCCCAGGCCGAGTTGACCATGGACTGGGCCGCCTCCTCGTAGGCGCCTCGCCCGATGGCCGACAGCAGCTGCTCGAACTTGGCCAGACCGGTGGGCCCCAGGTTGAACACCATGTCGACCAGCGCCGCCTGGCGGGCCATGGACAACGAGTCGAACTGCGGCACGATCCGCTTGGCCGCGGCGAGGGCGACCGCCAGGTCGCCCTCGAAGAGCAGGGTGATCTGCATCTGTGTCAGGGTCGTCCGGCCGGCGCGGACGTCGTCGTAGCCGGCTCCGACGCCGGCGAGCTTCTCGCGGGCGTCGGCACGGTCCAGGTTGAAGCCGATGCCTACCGTCGGGTGCCCTTTGGTGTCGATGTAGACCTTGGGGTTGCCGGACAGGCCGTAGCCGCTCTCGTGCCGGGCGATGAAGTCCTTGATCTCGCCCACCAGCATCTCGCGCCCCGTTCCGCCGCCGGCACAGGGGAAGTCCGAGCCACCCTGCTGACCGCCGCCTCCCGGCTGGCCGCCGTCCGAGGGGGGCTCGTCGATCGCGGGCAGGTCGGGTATGGGGTCGGCCGCCGCCGCACCGGCGCCGGCCAGCACGATCAGCAGCCCCAGCGCGACCATGGTCGCCCAGCGTCGAAGGCCGCGTAAGAACACGTTCACGAAAAATCCCACTTTCATCCGAAGCGCTGCTCGATGGCGTGACTCGCCCGCCGAACAGCATCACCGGAGCCGAGAGGCGGTGAAAGCTCGTGAAATCACGTATGCGTGCCCGCCGGCCGCCCGCCGGCGGTGCCGAACACCCGCAGCGCGGCCTCCGTACGGCTGGCGGCGCCGAGCTTGGCGTAGATGTGCTCCAGGTGCTTCTCCACCGTGCGGGCGCTGATCCGCAACACCTGCGCGGCCTGCGCGCTGGTGTGACCGTGGGCGACCAGCCAGAGCACATCGTGTTCCCGGGAGGTGAGGCCGCTGTCCGTGACGGCGGCCGGGGCCGCGGCGTCGATCTCGGACAGCAGCAGGGCGGTGCTGGAGTGGTGCTCGGACAGGGTGACGGTGAGGTGGCGGGAGCCACGCGAGAGTGTGAACGGTCTCGGCGGCGCGGGCTGGTCAAGGCTGGGCGCGCGGCGTTGCTCGGTGAGCCAGGAGGCCAGCTCCCCGGGCAGCGTGCCGCTCTCCCCGCCGCAGCCGCGGAAGTAGGTGCCGAGGAGCAGCCGGGCCGACCGGTTCATCGCCCGGATCTTGCCGAACCGGCCGAGCAGGATGACGCCGTAGGAGGTGTCGTCGATCGCGTCCAGCGCCGCCAGGGCGGCCTCGAACAGGTGACGCGTCTCCGAAGCCGCCAGCAGGCCGGCCAGGTGCGGGCGGGCCAGGAGCAGAAGCTGCCGCTCGGCCTGGGCGAAGTCGGTCGTGCCCCGGCTGAGCACCAGCGTGTTGACCACGCCGAGATCCGAGGTGAGCAAGCAGGCCGTCTGGTGGTGGATGCCGAGCGGGCGATAGAAGTCCTGGTATATGCCGAGGCCGCGCAGTTCGCGCCGGCTGACCACGTCGCTCATCCGCACCGCGTCCCCGTCACCGGTGCGCAGGAAGTGACGCAGCAGCGGATGGTCGGGAAGGTGGCCGCGGAAGATCTGTTCGTAGTCGGCGGTCACCCACTCGTCGGGGGAAGCGATCTGCGTGGTGTGGTGCGTGTGCGGGTCGATGGACTGAAAGGCGACGATGTCGCTGGGAACGATCCGCGCGGCGATCGCCATGACCTGTTCGCGGGCATCTCCCGAGCCTGGCGGCCCGGTCTCGCGGATCGCACGGAACACTTGCTGGACTTGACTTGCGCGCAGCCGGGCCACCGCACCAGCGTACGACAAGTGGATCTTCCGTGGTGGATACGTAGATCCACGCACTTGGTGGAAGGGCCCGCCGATCGTTGACTGGACCCGCAGGTGTTCGACACGCAGAACGGGAGACCTCCACGATGCGAACGCTTCCTCAGCTCCTGGCCCGCTTGCTGGTCGTCGCGGTCCTGTCCGCCTCGGCCGCCGCCTCGGTCGCGGCCCCCGCCTCCGCCCGTGCTCTGTGCTCGGGCTACTTCTCCGACGCCGGTCGCGTCTCGGGCAGCGCGATCTGCAACACCATGTACGAGTACGAGGTCCATGTCACCTGCAGTGACGGCTTCTCGTTCGTCTCGTTCCCCGAGCCTTTGGGCTACGCCTACTTCACCTGCAGCGGCCATGGCTCCATCAGCAACGCCGTGGCCTGGATCTGGTACAACGCGGTCCGGACCCGGCCGGAGCCGATCGAGATCGCCATGTCGTAGGCGGCGCGGCTCGGGGACAGCATCGCGGCCGAGGGCGCGGGCGGGGCCGGCGGGCGCCCCTGACCTGCCCGCACCCCGCCCTGTGGCATCATCGCCTGATGCTCCAACTCACGGATTTCATCATCGACTGCCCGGACCCGATGAAGCTGGCGGCCTTCTACGCCGAACTGACCGGCCGCGCGATCAAGCCGGACAGCGACGACCAATGGGCCGGGATCCTCTTCGGCAAGATCGAGCTGGCCTTCCAGCGGGTGGACGACTACCGCCCGCCGCTCTGGCCCGACGACGAGCACCCCAAGCAGTTCCATCTCGACTTCGAAGTGGACGACATCGAGGCCGAGGAGCGGCGCGCCGTCGGGCTGGGCGCGACCCTGCGGAAGGACTTCATCGGGCCGGAGGGCTACGGCTGGCGGATCTACACCGATCCGGTCGGGCATCCCTTCTGTCTGTGCCGCAACAAGGGCGTCACGTGGACGGACGAAGGGGTGGTCCGGTCTTAGGAGCCGGCGTCAGGAGGCCCGTTCGACGGTGGAGCGGTAGTCGGCGGTGATGGTGGCCAGTTCGGCGGCCTTGTCGTCGCCGGTGCCGGGCCGGGCGGACACAATGCGTTCGGCGTGGTCCATCTTCCGGTTGGCGAGGATGATCGCGGTGGTGGCGGGGCGGCGGTCGTTCTCGTAGCGTTCCAGCGCTGAGGGCACGTCGCCGCGGGAGAGCTTGGCGGCGAGGGCGGCGGCGTCGAGGATGGCCTGGGAGGCGCCGTTGGCGCCGATCGGGTACATGAGGTGGGCGGCGTCGCCGAGCAGCGTGACGCGGCCCCGGCCCCACCGCTCCAGCGGCGCACGGTCCACCATCGGGTAGCGCAGGATCCGGGTGCTGCGGGAGAAGACGTCGTGGACGTCGAGCGCGCCCAGGTCCCATCCGGAGACGTGCGGGAGGAGGTCGGCGAGCCGGCCGGGGACGTCCCAGTCCGCGCCGCCGACCGGGCCGGGCGTGCCGGTGGAGGCGAGCAGGACCCAGTTGAGCAGCGCCCGGCCGCGGGCGGCGTGCCGGGCGGAGATGGGGTAGGCGACCAGGCGGGTGGCCCGCTCGTCGTTGGCCAGGATCATCGTGCGGCCGTCGAGGAAGCCGTCCAGCTCGGTCAGGCCGCGCCACATGTCGACCCCGGCCCCGTACAGCGTGCCCTGCCCGGGGTGCAGGCGGGCGCGGACGGCCGAGTGCAGCCCGTCGGCGCCGACCAGGGCGGCGGCCTCCAGCAGGCGGTCGGCGCCGCGGGTCCGGTCGCGGACGTGCACGCGGACGCCGTCCCTGCTCTGCTCGAAGCCGTGTACCCGCGTCCCGGTGCGGACCGCGTCGGGGCCGAGCCGGTCGCGGACCGCGTCCAGCAGCAGGGTCTGCAGTTCGCCCCGGTGGACGGAGTACTGCGGGCACGGATGCCCGGCGGCGATGCCGCGCGGCTCCGTCCACAGGGTGACACCCGTGTGGTCGAGGTAGTGGTGCGCGCGCGTGGGGATGCCGGTCGCGGCCAGCGCGTCCCCCAGGCCGAGGGCGGTCAGCACGGCGACGGCGGCGGGCTGGATGTTGATCCCGACGCCGAGCGGGCGGATCTCGGGCGCGCTCTCCAGGACGGTGGCGACGATGCCGCGGGCGTGCAGGGCCAGGGCGGTGGTCAGCCCGCCGATCCCGGCTCCTGCGATCACGATGTCGGCGGTGGTGTCGTTGCTCATGGCGGCTGACGTGCTCCCCTGCGGGTCTCGGGTCGGGCGGTGGCCGCCCCGCCGGCGCGTGGCCGGCGGGGCGGGGCCGGGCCTCGGGTTCCGGCTCAGGCGTGGTAGGTGGCGACCACCCGGTACGGGCTCGGCGTCGCCTTGGCGATCTCGGCGGCGCGCTTGGCGAACGCCTGCGCCTCGGGGTCGCCCATCGTCGCCTTGACGTCGTCGGGGCTGCGCCACTGGGCGTAGTTGACGACGCGGGTCCCGTCGGGGCTGGCGAGCAGGTTCACCGAGACGAAGCCGGGCCGGCTCCGCATGACCTTCTCCGTGCCCTCCTTCAGGATCTCGATGAGCTCCTGCTGCTTGCCGGGCTCGACGTCGAAGATGTTGATGAACGTCGCCACCGTGTCGTCTGCGCGGATCACGGTCTCACTCATGGTGGTGTTCCTTTCTCTGTCGGTGGAATCTCTTGATGCGATAAGTGGGGCCCCTCATTCGTTATGACGACCGGGCTCCGTGGAAGGTGACGCCGGGGTATCCGGCCGCGGCCACCTCCTTCAACCTGGCCCGATACGCGCCCAGGCCGCCGAAGTAGAACATGACGCTGTTCTTCTTGCCGGGGATGTTGGCGCCGAAGATCCAGGAGTCGACCTTCGGGAAGAGCGTGTGGCCGGCGCTGATCTGGCAGGCGAGCGTCCACTCGTCCTCGGCCTGCCGGGTGGCCTCGGCGGCGGCGGCGCCGCGCTCCTCGGCCGCCTCAATAAGCTCGGCGATCCAGTCGACCTGGGTCTCGATGCCGGGCGGCAGGTTGCTGAAGGCGCTGTTGGGGCCGAGCACCATGAACAGGTTGGGGAAGCCCTCGGTGGCCACGCCGAGGTAGCTGGTGGGGCCGTCCTTCCAGTGGGTGCGGATGTCCAGGCCGCCGCGGCCGCGGATGTCCATGGTGCGGTAGCTGCCGTCCACCGCGTCGAACCCGGTGGCCAGCACCAGCACGTCGAGGTCGTGCTCGGTGCCGTCCTCGGTGACCACGCCTTTGGCGGTCATCTCCCTGATCGGGGTCTCCTTGAGGCTGACCAGGGTGACGTTGGGGCGGTTGAAGGTCTCGTAGTAGCCGGAGTTGCAGATCGGGCGCTTGGCGTACGGGTCGGTGGGGGTGAGCCGGCGCGCGGTCTCCGGGTCACGGACGATCTCCTTGATCTTGCCCCTGATGAAGTCGGCGGCGGCCTCGTTCGCGGCCGGGTCGGTGGCGATGTCGCCGAACGTGCCGAACATGAAGCGGAAGCCGTTGCCCTGCTCCCACGCCTCCTCGAAGACGCGCCGGCGCTCCTCCTCCGTCACGCTCATGGCGGGCACGTCGCTCTCCTCGAAGCCGCAGGCCACCCGCGAGGCGCGCACCTGCTCCCAGATGCGGTCGTAGCCCTCCCGGTAGGCGGCCCGCTCCTCCTCGGTCAGCGGGCGGTTGCCGGAGGGCACGCAGTACTGTGGCGAGCGCTGGAAGACGGTCAGGTGCTCGGCCAGGCCGGCGGCCGTGCAGACGAACTGGGTGCCGGTCGAGCCGGTGCCGATGACGCCGACGCGCTTGCCGGTGATGTCGAGGTCGGCGGGCCAGGCGCCGGTGTGCACGATCCGGCCGGTGAACAGGTCGCGGCCGGGGTAGTCGGGGATGTTCCTGGACGACAGCGGGCCGAGCGCGGTGACCAGGTAGCGGGTGGTGCAGCGGTTGCCGTCGTCGAGGGTGACGTCCCAGAAGTGGCCGGACTCGTCGTAGACGGCGGACTCGACGCCCGTGTTCAGCTGGATGTCCTTGCCCAGGTCGTGGCGTTCGACCACGGCCTCCAGGTACGCCAGGATCTGGGCCTGCGGGATGTAGCGGGTCCGCCAGACGTCGTCGTCGATCAGCCACCGGTCGAAGGAGTACCGGTAGACGAAGCCTTCGACGTCCGACATGGCCCCCGGGTACCGGTTCCAGTACCAGGTGCCGCCGACCCCGCCGGCCCGCTCGAACGCCCTGACCTTCAGCCCCAGCTCGTTGCGCAGCCGATGCAACGCGTAGATCCCGGCGAATCCGGCGCCGATCACGACCGCGTCGAAATCCGTCTTGACAGTCACCTGTGAACTCCTCTCATGGTTGCAGCCTGCGGGCCTGCCAGCCCGCGGGTGTCTGGTCGTAGCGGAGCCTGCGGTGCAGCCTCGTGGCCGCGGCGGCCCAGAACTCCACGGCG
Source organism: [Actinomadura] parvosata subsp. kistnae (assembly GCF_900323885.1). Lineage (GTDB taxonomy): Bacteria > Actinomycetota > Actinomycetes > Streptosporangiales > Streptosporangiaceae > Nonomuraea > Nonomuraea composti. The sequence goes on from NZ_OOHJ01000030.1 coordinate 473,436, forward strand.
GCCGGCTCCAGCCGGTAACCGGCGAACCGGGCCGGGCGCGGCAGCGGCCCGTCGCTCGCGGCCAGCCGGTCCGCCTCGGCCTGCAGCGCGGCGGCGTCCTCCAGCGGCTCGCTCTGGCGGGAGGCCGCGGACATGGGGTGCAGCTGGGGCGGGCGGGCGGCCCACAGCCGCTCGGCCTCCTCGTCGGGCACCTGGACGATCGGGCCCGACAGGATGATCTGCCGGCCGCTCTCGCGCCAGTACAGCACCCCGGAGCCCCAGCCGGTCTCGGCGATCTCGCGGCCCTTGCGGCTGCTGCTGTGGCTGGTGAAGAGCGCGCCCCGGTCGGTGATGTCGATGACGGCGACCATCCGGGTGGAGGCGCGGCCCCGGGCGTCGGCGGTGGCCAGCGCCAGGGCCAGCGGCTCGCGCACCCCCTCCGCCTTCGCCTCCTCGACCCAGCGCCGCAGGAGGTCCATCGGCTCGGCCGGCGGCCGGTCGTACTCGGGGAACGCCTCGTCCACCAGGCCCGTCAGGCTTTCGAACCTGCTGCTCACGCGTGCCTCCTTCAGACGTGGATGACGCCGCGGGCGACGGTGACGCCCGCGCCGCCGACCCGTACGGACGTGATCTGCCGGTTGTCGCCGCTCGCGCAGGCCCGCATCAGCGACGGGCGGCCCATCTCGACGCCCTGGTGGATGTCGATCCACCGGCCGAAGGGGGCGCGGCCGTGCCGGGCCACGTGGATGGCGAGCGGGCCCGCGGCCGAGCCCGTCGCGGCGTCCTCGCTGACGCCGTACGCGGGCGAGAACATGCGGCTGCGCCAGCTCGTGCCGGATCCGGCGAAGCAGTTGACCGCCATGTCGGGGAAGCCGGCCAGGGCCCGCTGGTCGGGGTCGACGCGCGAGAGCGCGGCGATGTCCCGCAGCCCGACGAAGACGTGCCGCGGGCCGTTGGTGTAGATCTCGACGGGCAGCTCCGAGCGCGGGACGCCGAGCGCCTCCAGGAGCTCCCCGGTCCGGTCGAACGGCTCCCACACCGGGACGGGCTGCTCCATCCGGGCGGCGACCGCCCGCCCGCCGCCGCGCTCCAGCTCGAACGGGATGACGCCCATCGTTGTCTCCAGCAGCAGCCGCTCCCCGGCAGCCGCTCGCCGAGCGCGATGGCCGTGCCCAGCAGGGGGTGGCCGGCGAACGGCAGCTCGTTGACGGGGGTGAAGATGCGCACGCGCGCGTCGCCGCCCCGCTCGGGCCGCAGCACGAACGTGACCTCCGACAGGTTCATCTCCTTGCCGATGCTCTGCATGCGGGCGGCCGGCAGGTCGTCGGCGCCGAAGAAGACGGCCACCGGGTTGCCGCTCAGCGGCGTGTCGGTGAAGGCGTCCACGACGACGTACTCGTGCCCGGAAACCTGTAGCGCCTGGTCCGCCGTCATGGCCGCAGCACCCTCTCGATCAGCGTGCCGAGGACGCGCGGCCCGTTCTGGGTCAGCACGGACTCGGCGTGGAACTGCAGCGTGGAGAAGTGCGGGCCGAGCAGCGCGTGCACCTCGCCGGTCCCGGGATCGCGGCAGATGTCGACCCGCCCGACGCCGGGGACGTCGATGGTGTCCGTGGCGCAGTGGGCGGCGAAGGTGTTGTAGAAGCCGACCCGCTCGCGCACGCCGAACAGCTCGATCTCCTTCTGCACGCCCTGGTTGGGCGTGGGGCGGCGGCGCAGCTCGAGGCCGAGCCGGTCGCAGACCACCTGGTGGCTCAGGCAGACCGCCAGGAAGGGGCGGCCCGCGGCCAGCAGCCCGGCGGCGGCCGCCCGCAGGTAGGCGATCTTGGGGTGGCCCGCGTCCCGGGGGTCTCCTGGGCCGGGGCCCAGCACGACGAGGTCGTGGCCGTCGAGGTCGGGCCGCTGGTCGTGGCGGCGTACCGTCACTCGCATGTCCAGCGCGCGCAGCTGGTGGTCGAGCATCGAGGTGAACGTGTCCTCGGCGTCGATCACCAGCGCCGAGCGGCCGGCGAGCCCGGCGGGGACGGCGGCCGGCTCGGTGCGGCCGTGCAGCCAGAAGCCCGCGACGGAGGTGTTGCGGCGGCTCAGCGCGTCGCGCACGCGCGGGTGCCCGCCCAGCCCGGCGTTCCTGGGCTGCAGCGCCGCGAGCAGCGCGGCGGCCTTGGCCCGCGTCTCGGCCACCTCGGAGGCCGGGTCGGAGTGGCGGACGAGGGTGGCGCCGACGCCGATGCGCACCCCGCCGGCGGCGTCGATGTCGGCGGTGCGGATGAGGATGGAGGAGTCCAGCGTCCGGCCGCCGGAGTCGTCGCGGCCGATGAGCGCGGCGACCCCGCTGTAGTAGCCGCGGCCGTGCGGCTCGTGGCGGGCGATGACCCGGCAGGCGTTCTCCAGGGGGCTGCCGGTGACCGTCGGGGCGAACATGGTCTCGCGCAGGATGTCGCGGATGTCCCAGGCGCTGTCGCCCTCGATGTAGTACTCGGTGTGCGCCAGCCGCGCCATCTCCTTCAGCCGCGGCCCCAGCACGCGCACGCCCGGCCGGCAGATCCTGGACATCATCTTCAGCTCCTCGTCCAGGACCATGTACAGCTCCTCGGACTCCTTGCGGTCGGCGAGGAAGTCCAGCACCTCGGGCAGGTTCGGCCCGGAGGGCGGATAGCGGTAGGTGCCGCTGATGGGGTTCATGGTCGCCACGCCGCCGCGCAGCGTCAGGTGCCGCTCCGGGGTCGCTCCCACGAGCGTGCGCCCGGGGGTGTGGATGACGAACGTCCAGTACGCCCCCGACTCGACCTCCAGCAGCCGGGCGAACAGCGCCACGGCGTGGTGCGGCGCGTACCCGTCGATGGCGGTCACGAAGTCGCGCCTGATGACGAAGTTGGCGCCTTCGCCCTCGCCGATGGCCTCCTTGATCACCCTGCGGACGATCTCGGCGTAGTCGTCGTCGCCGACGTCGAACCGGCCGCCCGTCAGGGTGATGTCCGGGGTGGGGATGCGGGCCAGCGCCTCCGGCACGGTGACCGTCTGCTGCGCCCGTACGGCCATCGCGATCAGCGGCGTGCCGTCGTCGGCGCAGACGAAGCCGCGCTCGGCGATCTGCCGGTAGGGGATGACCGCGAGCACCTCGTGACGGGGACCGCCGTCTCGCGCGAGGTCCGGCAGCGGGATCCCGGCCAGCCGGGAGGGATGGGTGACGGTGCCGGTCAGGACGTCGATCGTGCCCGGCCCGGCGGCCTCGGGGCGGTGCAGCAGCGCGAACGACGGCGGGTTCGGCCCCAGCACGGTGCCGAGCAGGTCGCTCATGTGAACACCTCCTTGGCCGTGACCACCGCGGCGCAGCGCTCGGCGGCGTACTCCAGGGCCATCCGGTGGTAATCGGCGTTGAAGTCGGCGACGGCGTCGCCCACCAGGAAGGTCTCCAGGTCGTTGGTGAACGCGTCCACGGCCGTCATCAGCACGCCCACGTGGGCGTACACGCCGCAGACGATGAGCTGGTCGCGGCCCAGGCGGCGCATCCGCTCCAGCAGGTCGGAGCGGAAGAACGCGCTGTAGCGCCATTTGGTGAACATCCAGTCGCCGGGCTCGGGGGCCAGCTCGTCGACCACGAGCCGGTCGGCGGGCGTGCTGCGCATGCCGGGGCCCCAGAAGTCCTTGAGCAGGCCGCGCTCCTCCTCGGTCATGCTGCCGGGCTGCGCGGTGTAGCCCACGGGGACGCCGAGCGCGGCGGCGCGCGAGCGCAGCAGGGCGATGCCGCGCACCAGCTCGTCGCGGGTGGGCGAGGGGAAGGGGTTGACGAAGTAGCGCTGCATGTCGTGGACGAGCAGGACCGCGCGGGCGGGGTCCGGGATCCACGGGACGGGGCCGCGGGGCAGGTCGCCCGCGGTGGGCAGCGGATAGGGCTCGATCGCGGGAATGCCGGGCATGGGCTCTCCTTCTCTCAGTCGCCCCAGGCGGAGATCACCGAGACCGCCTGCCAGAGCGTCAGCCGGGGGTCGCACAGGGTGGTGTAGCGCTCGCCCAGCTCGTCGAAGTCGTTCTCGTCGGCGACGCACTCGACCACGTCGTCGGGGGTGGTCTCCAGGTGCAGGCCGCCCGCCACGCCGCCGGCCGCCTCGACCGCGGCCACGAACCCGCCGACCTCCCGCATCAGCTCGGGCACCAGGCGGGTCTTGCGCCCGCCGGGGTGGTGACGGTGTTGGCGTGCATGGGGTCGCACAGCCAGATGGCCGGGTGGCCGGCCTCCCGTACGGCCTCCACCAGTGGCGGCAGCGCGCGGGTCACGGTGCCCGCGCCCATCCGGGCGATGAGGGTGAGGCGGCCCGGCTCGCGGCCCGGGTCGAGCCGCTCGCACAGGGCCAGCAGCTCCTCGGGGGTCGTCTTGGGGCCGACCTTGCAGCCGACCGGGTTGACCACCTCGGCGAGCAGGGCGACGTGCGGGCCGTCGGGCTGGCGGGTGCGCTCGCCGATCCAGGGCCAGTGCGTGGAGCCCAGGACCAGCGCCCCGGACGGGTCGCGGCGCAGCATGGGGACCTCGTAGTCGAGCAGCAGCGCCTCGTGGCTGGTCCAGGTGGGCGGGTCGTTGGCGGGGCGGCGGGAGGAGCCGCGCCAGCCCAGGTGCTCCATGATGTCGCTGGCGGCCATGTAGCCGGTCAGGATGCGCAAGGGGTCGGGCTGCCGGCTCTCGGGGGTCGGCTCCGGGCCGTTGACCAGGTGCCCGCGGAACACCGGGAGCTCCAGGTCGCCGACCTTCTCCACGGGGCTGGAGCGCGGCTTGGCGAACTGCCCGCCGATGCGCCCCGCGCGCAGCACGGGCTTGCGTCCGACCATCTTCAGTGCCCCGGCCAGCACGTCCAGGGCGGCGGTCTTGCGGCTGACGTGCTCCTGCGTGCACTCCTCGGGGTCCTCGGCGCAGTCCCCCGCCTGGATGACCAGGGACTGGCCCGCCGCGACCGCGGCGAGCAGCGTGCGCAGGACGTGCACGTCGCTGGGCCGTACGAGGGGCGGGCGGGCGGCCAGCACCTCTCGTACGCGCTGCACCTGCGACGGGTCTTCCCAGGCCGGCTGCTGCAGCGCGGCGCTGAGCCGGATGTCGGGCATCGCGTGGTCCACGGCTCTCCCTCGGTTGTCTGCCGGATTCCTAGGTCGGAATCCCCTCGCGTCGGATCTCGGGGACGGGGATGCCGAGCGCGCGCAGCTGCTCGTTGGGGTTCATGAACTCCCGCTGCCGGCGGATCAGGCCGTCCTCCAGCTGGAAGGAGTGCAGGAAGTGGTTGCGGTAGTGGCCCTCGGGGTAGCCGGGGAAGCGGATGGCGCCCTCCCCGTCGCACTCGACCCAGAAGAAGCCGGGGTCGCCGGTCTCGAAGATCTGGACGTTGTACCAGACCCAGTCGGGGAAGCAGCGCAGCGACCAGACCGCGTGCTCGGCGAGGCGGTCGCGTCCCCGGATGACGATCGGCTCGCCGGTGTCGTTGGTCCACAGGCCGCCGGTGCCGTCCTCGGTGAACAGCAGATGGCGGCGCAGCCGTTCCTCGCCCCGAGTGTTCATGTACTTTTCGACGGTCGCCCGGTTCTTCTTCCTCAGGGCTATGTCGGCGCTGTTTCCCGGATAGTGGCCGTTTTCGGGCATGGCGAATTCTCCGCATTTCTGAAAGGCGAATGAATAACGAAATCCCGGCTAGGAGATGTGCTGCGGAACGCGGTCCGCGAGCCGCTTCCAGTCGTCACAGAATTTCAGCAGGACCGATCGCACGAGCGGCACGGAATGGGCCGGGACGGCCTCGGAGATGTGCTCCCAGCGCAGGGTGACGGCCTCGGCGGCGAGCAACATCCGCAGGAGCGTGCGGCCGGACTCGGTGGCCCGCAATGACGGGTCGCGGGTGAGCTTGCGCACCAGCGACAAGGTCTCGGACATGGCCTTGGCGACCTCTTTCCCCGAGGCCGCCCCTTTCCCCGAAGTGGCGCCTTTCCCCGGGGCCGCGCCGTCGGCGGACGCGCGGCGGTCCTGGCCGCGCAGGCGGTCGGGCACGGGGTCCTGGCCGCGGTCGAGGCGGTCGCGCACGTCGCGCACGGTGCCCACCGACAGGCCGGTCTTGCGCGACAGCTCGCGCAGGGAGATCTGGGAGTCGCCCGCCAGCAGGACGGCCGCGCTGCGGCGCCCCTCGACGCTGCTGGCAGGCCGGAGTCTGCCGTCCCGGCCCAGCCGGGTGGCCAGGCAGGACGCGCCGGCCTCGCGGCGTACCTTGCCCACGGTCTTGGAGCTGAGCCCGACCCGCTCGGCGATCGCGCGGTCGGACCAGTCGGGGTGCGAGGCGATGATGCGCCGGGCGGCGGCCCTGCGCTCCTCGAGCGTCAGCGGCAGGCCGTGCCGCACGTTGAGCTGGACGGCCAGCACGAACGCGTCGGCCTCGCTGCCGTCGAAGAAGCGCACGGCGATGTGCGACCAGCCGCACATCGTGGCCGCGCGCAGCCGGTGCATGCCGTCGATGACGCGCATCGTGGGGCGGTGCACCAGGAGCGGCTCGGCGCCGCCGCCGGTCTCGGCCAGCCGGCGCACGTGCGCCGGGTCCTCGTGCCGCTCCCGGGGGGAGAAGGACGGCAGCAGGTCGCCGATGGGGACGACTTCCTCCGGTAATTGGCGCAGCAGATCATCTCCCGCTGGCAGGGGAATCGCTTCATTTCGAACTGCTTCGGCTGTGGTGTGAAGGGTCACGGCTGGACCTTCCTAATGAAAGGAAACGGGACGGGAGCGCATTCTTCACGTCTGGCACGGCCATTCGTCAGCTTAAGGATCGACCCTCGGTATAGCCAGTGCTCCGAGGTCTTCCCTGTTGACCGGCATTGGACAGTGCGGCGGAAAGCCGCCGACTCCGTGAATGGATCGCGCCCGCACGAGCACGCCGGTTCTCGGATACGGGGGTCGCGTCGCGACGGGGGCACAGTGGCGGGAGGATGGAAGGATGAGAGGCATGTCGCACACTGCCCGCCGCCCTCCGGCAGCATCGTCCGCTGTCGTTCCACCGCCGCTGGTCAGATGACGCACCACCATCAGCACGACACCCCGTCCCCTGTCAAAACCACGCATATCGTGCGAGCGCTTTCCACCTGATACGACGCCCCGTCTCCAGGAAAGGTGACCGATGGACACTCAGGCCGAACTGGCCGCCCACTTCGATCACTCCCGCAAGCGGTTGCGCAACATCGCGTACCGGATGCTCGGCTCGGCCGACGAGGCCGACGACGCGACGCAGGAGGCGTGGCTGAGGGCCTCCTCGGCCTACACCTCCGCGGTCGGCAACGTGCAGGCCTGGCTCACGACGATCGTCGCCCGCATCTGCCTGGACATGCTGCGCTCGCGCCAGCGCCGCAGGGAGGACTACACCGACCTCGGCGAGCTCGACCAGCTCGCCCCGCCCAGCGACGTGGCCGACCCGGAGGACGAGGCGGTGCTCGCCGACTCGGTCGGGCTGGCGCTGCTCGTCGTCCTCGACACGCTCACGCCCGCCGAGCGGGTCGCGTTCGTGCTGCACGACCTGTTCGCCGTGCCGTTCGGTGAGATCGCCGGCATCGTCGAGCGCACCCCGTCGGCGGCCAAGAAGCTCGCCAGCCGGGCGCGGCAGCGCGTGCACGGCAACACCGGCGTGCCGCCGGCCGACTTCGCCCGCCGGCGCAAGGTGGTGGAGGCGTTCCTGGCCGCCTCACGCGCCGGAGACCTGGAGGGCCTCATGGCCGTCCTGGCGCCCGACGTGGTGCGCAGGGGCGACCGGGTCGCGCTGCCGGCGCAGGAGGAGCTGGAGGTGCGCGGCGCGCGCCGCATCGCGGAGGAGACGCTCACCAACAGCGGCCGGGCCCACTTCGCCGAGCCCATCCTCGTCGGCGGGGAGCTCGGCATCGTGGTGGCGCCGCGCGGGCGGCTGCGCCTCGTGCTGCTGCTCGGCATCGACGACGACCGGATCACCTCGGTGGAGGTCATCGGCGAGCCGGAGCGCCTGCGCGAGCTCGACCTCGCCCTGCCCGGCCACCCCGACTCCTGATCGGCCGGGCGCGTCCAGCGGGGTGTGCAACCATGCGCTTCCACAGTTGCACACCCCGCGGCTAGCGCGGCGGCCGCACCTGGCCGCGGATCCTGAACCGGGCCTCGCCGTCGAGGCGGCGGACCTTCTCCTCCGGCTTGCGGGTGACCGCGGCGATGTCGGCGTAGGAGAACCCGAAGCCGTGGCGCAGCAGGAACACCAGCCGCTCGTCGGCGCGCAGCGCCCACATGGCGGTGCTGAGCGCCGCCGACACCGACTCGGCCAGGCTCAGCCCCGGCTCGTCCCGCAGCGGCTCGGGCAGCCACGGCCCGATGTGCTCCTCGCCGGCCTGCCGCGCGGCGCGCAGGCGGGCCAGCGCCAGCGTGGTGGCCAGGCGGGTCAGCTCGCTCTCCGGCCGCCCGGCGGGCTCGCCCGCCGGGGCCCGCCAGCGGGCCCGGGTCTCGCTGACCACCTCCTCGGCCGCCTCGGCATCGCCGAGCATGCTGAGGACCACCGCCCGCAGCAGCGGCTCGTGCTGCTCGAACGCCCGCGCCGGCGCATCGCCTTCGTCGTCCGGCGGGCCTGGGGGATGCTCGGTCGCCATGGTCTGATGATCCGTTCTGTACGGGGCGGAGCGCCAGTACGACGGCGATGTCATGCTTGCCGGTGTTCCTCCTCAGGGGAAGGGCCCCCGCTCCGGGCCGGTAATGCGGGTGGGCATGCCGACGGCCGGCGGGGCGCGCTGCCGTCGCGCCCGCGCCGGACGTGAGAGCGGGACCATGTTGGAACCGCTGCGGGGCCGTTACGGGGCCGGACCGTTGCGGGACCGGACCCGTCCTCGCCCTCCGGCCCCGCAACGGCGTCAGTGGGGCGGGAGCACGCCCTGCTTCTTCGGCGCGTGGCCGTTGCCCAGGGTCTCCGGCGCGTGGCCGTTGCCCAGCGGGACCTTCTCCCCGCCGTACGCCCTGGACATGCGGCCGCGCAGCCCGCCCAGCGGGCCCCGCAGGCGCTCGGGCAGCACGCCCGAGCCGTTCGCGCCGGCCGGGAGCGCCGGCACCGGCTCCTTGCCGCGCAGGTGCGCCTCGCTCTCCTCGGACAGCGGCGCGTGCACCTCGACGAACTCGCCGTGCGGCAACCGCTTGATCACGCCCGTCTCCACGCCGTGCGCGACGAGCGCCGCGTCGGACCGCTGCAGCCCCAGGCAGATGCGATAGGTGAGCACGTACGCCAGGACCGGCGCCGCGATGACGAGCACCCGGCCCGCGTAGGTGGTGGCGTTCAGGCTGATGTGGAACGTCGTGGACAGCTCGTCGTTCGCGCCGAACAACCACAGCACGCCGTAGAACGCGACGGCCGACATGCCGATCGCGGTGCGGTGCGGGTTGTTGCGCGGCCGGTCGGCGATGTGGTGCTCGCGGTGGTCGCCGGTGATCCAGCGCTCGGCGAACGGGTAGGCCGCCATCCCCACGACGATGATGCCCAGCGGCACCAGCGCCGGGATGATGACGCTCAGCGGCAGCGTGAAGCCCAGGACGTGGAGCTCCCACGGCGGCATGATGCGCAGCGCGCCTTCGAGGAAGGCCAGGTAGAAGTCCGGCTGCGAGCCCGCCGACACGTCGGCCGGCGTGTAGGGGCCGTACAGCCAGATGGGGTTGATCTGCGCGAACGTCGCGAGCCCGGCCACCGTGCCCAGCGTGAACAGGAAGTACGCGCCCGACTTGGCCATGAACGCCGGGTAGAACGGCGCGCCCACCACGTTCCGGTTCGTGCGGCCCTTGCCCGGCATCTGCGTGTGCTTCTGCACCCACATCAGCACCAGGTGCGCCGTGACCAGCGCCAGGATGATGCCCGGGATGAGCAGGATGTGGATGGAGTAGAACCGCGAGATGACCTCATCGCCCGGATACTCCCCGCCGAACAGGAAGAACCGGATGTACGTCCCCACCAGCGGCAGCGAGATCACCACCCCCTCGGTCACCCGCAACCCGGCCCCGGACAGCAGGTCGTCGGGCAGCGAGTAGCCGGTCAGTCCCTCGAACAGGGCCAGCGTCAGCAGCGCCACGCCGATGATCCAGTTGATCTCGCGCGGCTTGCGGTACGCGCCGGTGAAGAACACGCGCAGCGCGTGCACCATCATCCCGGCCACGAACAGCAGCGCCGCCCAATGGTGCATCTGCCGGATGAGCAGGCCGCCGCGCACGTCGAAGCTGATCTCCAGCGACGACGCGTACGCCTCGGACATCATGACGCCCTTGAGCGGCGCGTACGAGCCGTCGTAGACGACCTCCGTCATGCTGGGCTTGAACCAGAGCGTCAGGAACGTCCCGGTCAGCAGCAGGATGACGAACGAGTAGAGCGCGATCTCACCCAGCAGGAACGACCAGTGGTCCGGGAAGATCTTGCGCAGGTTCCGCTTGAGGAAGCCGGCTCCGCCCAGGCGATCGTCGAGGAAGCCCGACGGCCGGGCGACGGCTTTCGGGACGGTCCTCATCGCGCTGTCGCTCACGCCTTACCTCCCTTCTCGCGTACCAGTGCCTCCTTCTAGGTAGACGACGGGGGCGGGGAAGAGGTGACGCGCCTCGTCCGTCCCCCTAGGGATTTCCCCGGGTGAGACCCTGGCGCGTTCCCCTCGCTCCGCCGTCTTCAATGGTCGATGAGGACAGGGAGGGAACATGGCGTCTGACAGCGGGTTCGAGCAGGGTGGCGGCCGGGTGGTGCAGGTCACCATCCCGGCGGAGGTCGCCTTCGACCTGGAGCGGTTCCAGAGCGTGCAGAAGGAGATACTCGGCCGCCTCGGCTGCCGGGGCTGCTGCTCGGGCTGGGACATCCGGTACGAGCTCCAGCGCAGGTTCCTCGTCAACGAGAAGCTCGAGATCCGCGAGCCCGGATGAGCGACCTCCAGGACCTGCGGGAGCTGCCGGAGCTGGGGGTCGGGCTGGTCTACTGGCCCGAGCACGACGGGCTGCTCGACCTGGTGGACGTGGTCGAGGTGGAGCCGCAGGTGTTCTGGTTCCCGGCTCGGGCGCCGGGCGGGCCGTACGAGCTGGACGCGCGCGCGTTCCAACGGCTCGCGCGGATCCCGAAGCCCAAGCTCGTGCACGGCGTGGGGTGTCCGGTGGGCGGCACGGTGGCCGACGAGCGCCACCTGCGGCCCTTCGCCGACTCCGTCGCGCTGCTCCAGGCGGCGTGGGCCAGCGAGCATCTCAGCTTCAACCAGGCCGGCCCCCATGACCTGGGCTTCCTGCTGCCGCCCGTGCAGAGCGAGGAGGGCATCGCCCTCGCCGTCGCCAACATCCGCAGGATGCGCGAGCTCCTGCCGGTGCCGTTCGCCTTCGAGACCGGCGTCAGCTATCTGCGGCCGGTGCCGGGCGAGCTGCCCGACGGCACGTTCTTCGCCGCGGTCGCCCGCGCGGCCGGCTGCGGGATCCTGCTCGACCTGCACAACCTCTGGGCGAACGAGCGCAACGGCCGCCAGCGCGTCCTCGACGTGGTGTCCGAGCTGCCCCTGGAACGGGTGATCGAGGTGCATCTCGCCGGTGGCCAGGAGTACGCCGGCTACTGGGTGGACGCCCACTCCGGGCCCGTCGCGCCGGAGGTCATGGAGTGCGCCCGCCAGGTGATCCCCCGGCTGCCGAACCTCAAGGCCGTCGTCTACGAGGTGATGCCGGACAGCGCCCCGCCGGCGGAGGAGACCCGCGACCAGCTGCGTGAGCTGCGCGAGCTGTGGAAGTCGCGCGGCAGCGCCGCCACCCCCACACCCCCGGCGCCGGCGGTCTGGGAGCACGCCCTCGCCACGGCCCTCCAGAGCCGGGGCGCCGTCGCGGACCCCGGCATCGCGGTCTTACGCGAGCTCATCGCCTCCGTCCGCGCCGGGAAGGTCGCCGACGCCCTCCCGCTCACGACGCGGCTGCTCCTGCTGACGCTCGGCGGCGCGGCCGTGGACGAGCTGTTCGCCGGTTTCTGGACCGCCACCCCTTCGCAGCCGATGGCCGCCGACGAGGCCCGGCGCTTCGCCGCCCACGTCGGCGACCTGCCGCTGGAGGTGCCCCATCTGCGGGAGGTGATGGCGTTCGAGCTGGCCGCCCAGCAGGCCGTGCTCACCGGCCGGGCGCAGGCGGTCTCGTTCGGCGTCGATCCCGGCCCGGTGCTCACGTCCCTCCTCGAGGGACGCCTTCCGTCCGCGCAGCCGCCAGGCAGCTACGAGATCACGGTGAGCCCTCCGCCCTGAAGAGGCCCGTCGCGGAACCGTTCGTGCGGGCGGGTGATCTCCGGCGAGCGGACGTGCGCCCGCCGCACGGCGGCCGGATGCACCGCGCCGCCGTGCCGCTCGGCCGACGCGCGTGTACGGAACGGATACATCTCGCTACCCCGAGACCATACGACGAACTGACTTTCCTGCATCAGGGTTCGGCCATAAGCTCGACGGCGACGGCACGAGGCCGCCGCATCACTTCTGCCTACCTGACAAGACGGTGATGATCGCGATGGCTCCGCCTCCCATGCCCCCGCACTCCGGCGCGCAAGCCGCGATCACGGCCCAGCCGCGCCCCGCCGCACCGTCGCCGCAACCGCGGAGGCTGTCATGAAGCTGACCCACCGTTACCAGTCCGGCGCGTGCGTGCTCACGATCGACGGCGAGGTCGACGTCACCACCTCCCATGAGCTGGAGACCTACCTCGACCTGGTGCGCCGCAGCCTGGACGACCACCTCGTCGTCGACGCCGGCCGCCTGTCCTTCCTGGACAGCTCCGGCCTGACCGTGCTGCTGGCCGCCGCGATCCTCGCCCAGGCCCGCGGCGCCGCCGTCCACCTCGTCGGGCTGCAACCGCGGGTGGCCCGGATCCTGGAGATCACCGGCGCCATGGTCGCCATCCGCACCCACGAGGACGTCGAACAGGCGCTGACCGCGGCGGGAAGCATGAGCGGAAGCGGAGTCGCCGAACCGGTCTGACGCCTTGGTCAGGAGGAGAAGCGGTTCACCCTCTCCGGGTGGACGACGATGCGCAGCACGCCCCCGGCCCGCCACTCGTCGAGGAACTTCTGGCGGTTCGGGTCGCTCATGTCCCAGTAGCGGGCGGCGAGCCGGGCCGCGAGCTCGGCGCCGCCCTCCTCGTGGAGGGTGACGCAGCCCTCGACCGACACCCAGTGCTCGGGCTCGCCGGGCGGAGCCGCGACGACGACGGAGGCGCGGGGATGCTCGCGGAGGCGGTCGAGCTTGGGCGCACCCCGGACGGAGAACAGCTGCAGGTCGCCGTCGCCGGTGACCTCGAACCACACCGGGCGCGGCGCGGGCCAGCGATCGCCGCGCGGCGCGACGGTGAGGAAGGCGTAGAGCGGCCGGGCGAGCAGGTCAAGATCCTCATCGCGGAACATGGGATCACCTTATGCCGACGACCCCCGCTTAAGCAACCGGAGTTGACTACGCTCAAATTAGTCAACTACGGTTGCTCGCATGTCTGGAGAAACCGCATCCGTGTCGTCACCGGGAGAGGTGACGTCATGACGAGAAGCAAGGGCCTCGTGCTCGACGTCGAGGGGCTGCGCATGCGTTACGGCGCGCACGACGTCCTGCACGACGTCACCTTCCAGGCCCGGCACGGCGAGGTGGTGGCCCTGCTGGGGCCGAACGGCGCCGGCAAGACCACCACGATCGAGATCCTGGAGGGCTTCCGCGTCCGCTCGCGGGGCCGGGTCTCGGTGCTCGGCACCGATCCCGCGCACGGCGACGAGCGGTGGCGGGCCCGGCTCGGGATCGTCCTGCAGTCGTGGCGGGACCACGGCAAGTGGCGGGTACGCGAGTTCCTCGCCCACCTCGGCACCTACTACGCCCCCTACGCCACCCCCGGGATCCCGCGCCCCTGGGACGCCGACGAGCTGATCGAGCGGGTCGGCCTGAGCGGGCACGCCGGCAAGAAGCTCAAGACCCTGTCCGGCGGCCAGCGGCGCCGGCTGGACGTGGCGATCGGCCTGGTGGGGCGCCCCGAGCTGCTGTTCCTCGACGAGCCGACCACCGGCTTCGACCCGCAGGCCAGGTCCGGCTTCCACGAGCTCGTCCGCGACCTGGCCGCCGCCCGCCGGACCACGATCCTGCTCACCACCCACGACCTGGACGAGGCCGAGAAGCTGGCCGACCGCATCCTGGTGCTGAACGGCGGCCGGATAGTCGCCGACGGCACCGCCGCCGAGCTGGCGCGGCGCATCGCCGGCGAGGACGAGGTGCGCTGGACGTACGACGGGCGCCGGCACGTCGAAAGGACGCCCGACTCGACCGCGTTCGCCCGCGAGCTGTTCGCCCGCCACGGCGACGGCGTGCGGGAGCTGGAGGTGCACCGGGCCTCGCTGGAGCAGACGTACCTGGCGCTGGTGCGCGAGGCCGAGGGGGCGGCCGGATGAACGCGACGGTGCTGCGCGCGGGCTGGTCCAGGGGCGTGATCGAGCTGCGGCAGTCGTTCACCAACGGCGCCGAGCTGGTCTCCCACGTGCTGTGGCCCGCCCTGATGGTGGCCACGCTGTTCTTCGTCCGGGACCTGCCGGTCGGCGGCCTCCTGCTCGGCGCCCTGGCCCTGCCCGGCATCCTCGGCATGAACGCCGCGACCGGGCTGATCAGCATGAGCCAGCAGCTCACCGCCGACCGCGAGGACGGCACCCTGCTGCGCGCCAAGGCGACCCCGCACGGGATGCCCGCCTACCTGATCGGCAAGGTGATCTCGGTGTCCGGCGGCCTGCTGGCCGACCTGGCCATCTTCCTCGTGCCGGCCGTGCTCCTCGTCGAGGGCCTGCGGATCGGCCCCGACTCCTGGCCCGGCCTGGCCTGGGTGCTGGCGCTCGGCCTGGTCGCGACCCTGCCGCTGGGCGCGGTGCTGGGCTCGGTGTTCACCACCGCCCGCGCCCAGGGGCTGGTCCAGCTGCCGTTCCTGGCGCTGGTCGGGATCTCCGGCATCTTCTACCCGATCACCTCGCTGCCGGAGTGGCTGCAGGGGATCGCCCAGCTCTTCCCCCTCTACTGGATGGGGCTCGGCATGCGCGCGGCCCTGCTGCCGGACGCGGCGGCCGCCGTCGAGATCGGCCAGTCGTGGCGGCACCTGGAGACCGCCGGGGTGCTGGCCGCCTGGGCGGTGCTCGGCCTGCTCCTGGCGCCGGTCGTGCTGCGGCGGATGGCCCGCAGGGAGTCCGGCTCGACGGTCGCGGCCCGCCGCGAGCGCGCCCTGCGGCGGGTCGGGTGAAGGAGCTCACCAGTCGTGCACGGTGCCGTCCTGCGGCCGGTTGACCGGCAGGTACGCCGCCGCGTACGGGGACACAGCCCTTGGTGGGAGCACCGGCTTTGTCCAGGTCCGCGCGTCAGGTTCTGCGTGAGATGACCATGATGTATTCGCAGGGCGCGTTCGTCCGGTTGGCGAAGCCGTGGTCCGCGTCGGCCTGGAAGAACAGGGAGTCGCCCGCGTCCAGGGTCTCGGTGATCCCGCCGAGCGCGACGGTGAGGGTGCCCTGGAGCACCACGAGTTGTTTCTCCGTGCCCGGCGGGTACGCGGGCAGCAGCCCGGTGGAGACCTGCGCGGGGAGGTAGTGGACGATCATCTCGGCCCCTCCCGCGCCCGGGGCCGCCGACACCATGTGCCGCTCGAAGCCGGTCTCCGGGTCGCGGAAGACGGGGCGATCGTTCTTGCGCATGACGATGGCCACGCCGGACGCGGCGCCGGCCGGCGCGCCGATCAGGTCCGAGAGCGACGTGTCGAGCGCGTGGGCGATCCTCGACGCGACGCCGATCGTCGGGCTCTTCTCGCCGCGCTCGACCTTGGACAGCATCGCCCGGCTGACCGACGACCGCAGGGACAACTGCTCGAGCGTCAGGCCCGCCTCCTCGCGGCGTCGCCGCACGTTCACGCCGAACGCGCCGGCCAGGTCGTCACTCTCTTGTGTTCCGGTCGCGTTCTGCTCGACCACCGTGCTCCTTGATCGACGGGTACCTCGCTCGCCATAGTGTACGGTTTCTTCTAAAGTAGAAATCGTCTTCCATAGGAGATGCGCTCATGCGTCTGATCTCAAGCGGCCGGCACCATGCCACGTTCGCGTTCGGCGAGCTGCGGGTGACCTCGTTGCGCGACGGGTACATCGACATGCCGCCGACCCGGCTGCGCGGCGAGGACGGCCGTCCGCTCGCCGAGCTGCCGGCCGCCGTCCCGCTGGCCGGTGACAACCTGCGGCTGTCGGTCAACGCCTTCTTCGTCACCGACGGCACCCGGTCGGTGCTCATCGACACCGGCGCGTCCGACGCCTGGCACGACCCCACCATGGGGTTGATCTACGACGCGCTCGACGAGGCGGGGATCGATCGCGCGCAGGTCACCGACGTGGCCATCACCCACCGGCACGAGGACCACGTGAGCGGCCTCGTCATGCCCGGCGGTGCGGAGGCGTTCACCGAGCTGGAGCGGGTGTGGATCGGCGCGGGCGACGCCTCGGTGTTCACGGGGCGGCTCGCGCCGATCCGCGACCGGGTCGTACCCGTGACGGAGAACGTCGCGATCAACGACTGGACCACCGCGATCCCGGCACCGGGCCACACCCCCGGCCACACCGTCTACGACGTCAGGAGCGGCACCGGCCACCTTCTCGTCTGGGGCGACACCGTGCACGTCCCCACCCTCCAGTTCGATCGGCCGAACGTGTCGTGGGAGCTCGACGGCGACCAGCACCGGGCCCGCGCCGCCCGAGCGGCCCTCCTCGACCGGCTGACCCGGCCCCACCACTTCGTGGCCGGCGCCCACCTCGACTCCCCCGGCATCGCCCGCGTCACGCCCTCCGGGGAGGGGTATGCGCTCGAATACCTCGCACCACCGATCGGCTGATGCGAGCGTGCCGGTGCCGGGCCGCGCTCGCGAAGGCGTCGCCGCCGGGAACGACCGAGGTGAACGGCTCCGTCAGGGAATCGGGACCCTGGCGGTGAAGATCTCCTCGTCGTTGGCGGGGTCGGCCTGCGGGGCCGGTGCTGTGCAGGTCCGCGGCGGGACGCCGGGCACGCCCGTGCCGGGGCACAGGAACCGGGCCGCCGTACGCGTGTCGGACCAGGCCGGATACGCATGTGTGGCGGTGGCGGTGACCTGGATGTAGTCGCCGTAGAACGTGCCGCCGAACTGGGTGGGCGGCGGCATCGCCGAGGAGGTCACCCGCCGCACCTGGAAGCCGGAGCCGGACCGGGTGGACAGCGAGATGTCGGAGAAGCCGCTGCGGCTGTCGCCGCCGTACTGCCGGTCGTAGTAGGCGACGACCAGCTTGCCGAGCGGCGAGTAGTCGGCGCCGTGCCAGAACTGGTCGGTGGTGCGCTGGCCGGGACGGTCGGTGGCGGTGGCGAGGGTACGCACGTCGGCGGCGGTGCCGGTGAAGGACGCCCCCGCGTCGGTGGACTCCGACACGACGATGTCGTTGTTGCACCCTCCGGTCTTGACCCCGTCATAGAGCGCGTTGCCCAGCGGGCCGGTGAATCCGGCGGGGGTGCAGCCGACGGCCTCGCGGGAGTTGCGGTTGACGTAGGAGCCGTAGGTGACGGTGACCTGGGCGGGGTCGCGCGGGTTGACGTTGACGTAGGGGTAGTTGGCGGCGCGGAAGATGGAGTTGAACGTGGGCCCCTTCTCGGGCACGCACGCCCGTCCCGGGTCGGCGCCGCCCTGGTAGGTGGCGCAGTCGGGCAGGTCGAAGAAGTCGCCCACCTTGACCGGCGCCGAGTAGGAGGCGCCGCCGTCGGTCGACTTGGCCAGCAGCATCTGCAGGTGGTTGTCGGCCGCGTTGGCGGGGGTGGTGTTGGAGTTGGCCCACACCACGTACAGGGCGCCGTCGGGGCCGACCGCCGGGTGGGAGAACTGGTTGACGTTGCAGGAGCCGCGCGGCGTGGGGATGCCGAACGTGTTCGCGCACAGGGGCGAGTCCGAGCTGATCAGCACGGGGGCGCTGAAGGTCTCGCCGTAGTCGGCCGAGTAGGCGCCGAAGATGTAGGCGGTGCCGTCGGCGTCGAACGTCGTCCACGTCACGTACACGCGGTCCCTGAACGGGCTGCCCGCGAAGCCGTCGACCGCCATGAGCTGTTTGTCCAGCAGGAAGTCGCCGGCCCCGGCCAGGTCGGCGTGCTCGGCGACCGGCCGCCCGGGGAAGGTGAACGAGGCGCCGCCCGTCCCGGTGGAGCGGAAGACGTAGAACGCGCTGGACTGGTCGGGATCGCCGGTGACCGTGGTGCCCCGCTTGAACACCTGGCACGACAGGTACACGTTGCCGCGGCTGTCCCAGTCCACCGAGGTGTCGCCGCCGGCCTGCCAGTACTCACGCGGGAACCCGCCGAACGCGGTCCCGCGGGTGAAGCCGTTCGGGACGGTCGTGTCGGCCCAGCTCGCGCCGCCGTCGCGGGAGTACGACACCCCGCAGGTGCCGTCGCCGCGCCGGTAGTCGTTGTAGGAGGCCACGAGCTGCCGGGGGTCGGCCGGGTTTGCGGCGATCCAGGTCTCGTTCTGCGCCTGCCCGCGCCCGGCCAGGTCGGGGTCGGTGAGGTTCAGGCAGTTCTGGTTCACCTTGACGTTGTCGCCGCGCCGACCGTCGCAGTCGGGGGCCGCGGCGGGCCGGAACCCGGTCACGGCCTGGCGGGCCGCCGCGGGCCGCTCCCCGAGCGCGTCGCTGAGCGCGCCCGAGGCCAGGCGTCGCTGCCAGGGTTTGAGATCGTCGTACGAGAAGCCCTGCGCGCCGGTGGACGGGATCATCACCAGGACGAGGGCGGCCGAGGCGACCAGGCCGAGGGCATGCCGGAATCGCATCCTGCCTCCATGGGACGACGGGGACTGAGCCGGGGGCTCCCGACCGGCCCCGCCCATGACGGGAGGACCCGAGAACGTGACGGTATGCCCGCCCCCACGGCTCGCCAAGGCCCAAGGGCTGGCCGCATCCGGACAACAGCCGATCACCCGCACCGACCGCGGCCCCGCCGTCGATGTCGGCCCCGGCCATCGGGTACGGCGAGCGGCGGAGCTCGCCGTACCCGCATCGTGTCTTCGGTCAGCGTCCGCTGGAGGCCGCGCGGTAGTGCAGGTCCTGCACGTACGGCGTCGCGGTGATCGGGTACGGCGAGACGACCTTCGCGACCGTGGCCGCGTTCCTGGTCACGGTCGCCGACGCGGTGCCGGGTCTGAGCGGGAACGTCTTGGCGGACACTCCCGCGGGCGCGTCGTAGGTCTGCGTCGTGCCGCCGATCGTGACCGACACCTTGCCGGCGGCGGTGAGCATGCTCAGCACCTCGACCGTGTCGCGGGCCGCGGTGCTGCCACCGCGCAGCTTCATCAGCTTGGTCTGCGCGTACGACGGGGCGGCGGCGACCGGCTGCACCCGGTGGGTCAGGTAGGCCACGTCATGGGTGATCTTCGGGCAGCCCAGCTTGTAGCAGGTGAGGTAGTAGGCGTTGATGTCCAGGTAGGTCCATCCGGCGTTCCTGGAGGGGGCGAACTGGGTGTTCTCGGAGTAGTCGTTCCAGGTGGTGAGCTGCACCCAGTCCGCCTTTCCGTCGATGGCGCCCTTCCACGTGGCCCGCAGGTTCTCGGTGTTGCCGGCTTCGTCGAAGATGCCCTGGTTGGGGCGCTCGTCCTGGACGGACACCGGCTGCATCCAGAGCTTGCCCAGGTTGTGCGCGGTGGTGATGGCGGTGGTGAGGTTCGCGTTGGCGGCGGGGTTGCGGCCGCCCCAGTTGGAGAAGCCGTAGCTGATGGGGGCGAAGGCGTCGCGGTTGGTGGTGAAATTGAGGAAGACGGGCACCAGGGCGACCTTGATCCCGTGGGCGGTCTCCATCGTCTTCATCCAGTCGCTCCACCAGGCGGCGGTGTGCCCCTCGGCCTTGAACGGGGCGACCACCAGGCGGTCGTCGGGGAGCCGGTAGACCGACTCCGACTCCGCCAGCTTGGCGATGGAGGAGGCCAGGGTGGCGCTGTCGACCGAGGCCAGGCCGTTCGTGTCCGGCATGAGCACGATCTTGAAGCCGGGGTCCACGGCCTCGGCGGCCTTGATCAGGTTCTGGACGCGGGTCCAGTGCGCGCTGGTCACGGACAGGATGTCCACGGTGAAGCCGTCCAGGCCCGCCGCGATGGCCTGCTTGACCTCGGTCTTGAGGTCGGTCAGCGCGTAGTCGGCGGCGATCGGTGCGCGGCCGAGCGGCCGGTCGCGCAGCAGCCCGCCGTAGGCGGCGTGCTTGCCGCTCTCCCCGTCGGGCTTGAGGTAGTTGCGGGCGTAGTAATCGTTTTCCGGCGCGGCGTTGTCCAGCGAGATCGGATACGGCGTGAAGTAGTGCGCGAACACCTTCTTGCCCGAGGCCCGCAGCGCCGCCGTACTGGCCGGGGTGAACGGCAGCGGCCCGTCGGTCTGCTCCTCCCCCGTGCCGGGCGTGTAGGTGAGCGTGAGCTTCGGCCCCCGGTCGCCGCTCTCGCGGGACGACATCAGCACCGTCGTGGTGTCGGAGGTGCCGGTCAGGGCGAAGGCGTACGTGCCGTCGGCCGGGACGGCGGAGGAGAGGTCCAGCTTGGCGGTCGCGCCGGCGGCGAACCCGGTGTGCGAGCCGATCGTGCTCGCGCCGACCGCCGGGCGGGTGTTCCAGGTGGTGGCGGCCTCGGTCCAGGTGCCCGTCACGGGGTGGGCGGAGATGGTGGTGTCGGTGGTCCTGGCCGAGACGACCTCCAGGGTGGCCTTGACGTCCTGGGCGTCCGCCGGGATGCCGGCGACCTTGAAGCGGAGCAGCGCCTGACGCTGGCCGGCGGCGGTGCCGCCGCAGGAGGAGCCGCACACGCTCAGCCACGTCGCGGTGGCGAAGCTCTTGGCGGGCTCGCCCTGGCTGATGAAGACGTCCTCGGCCGCGGCGACGGTCACGGTGACCGGCGCGAGCGCGGCGGCCGGTGCGGGAGCGACCGCGACGGACGCCAGCATGGCCAGCGCGGCCAGGGCGGTCACCGCCGCCGGCACCCGATGGGGGTGGACCATGGAACTCCTTGAAGGTGAGGGGAGCGGATCCGTCGGGATCCACGGCATTCCGAGCCAGGACGAAGCATGATCAACGCCGGCCGTTCAGGTCAAGCCGCGTTCCCGCCGGGACGAGGCGGGCCGGGGCCGCTGTCCCGAACCGGACCCTTGGCAGGCGGGCGGGCCTGGACGACTATCGAGAGGTCGGTGTCGAGCCGGGCGACAGGTGCGGAGGGCTCGATGACTCAGACGTCATCCGGGGGCGGCCCGCAGCGGATCGGTGACTACTGGCTGCATCGGCAGATCGGAGCCGGCGGGCAGGGCGTCGTCTACGAGGGGTACGACCGGGCGGGCACGCGGGTGGCGGTCAAGCTGCTCAGGGTCGACCGGGCGGAGAGCCACGCGGCGCGCGCCCGGTTCGTCAAGGAGGTCGCGGCGACGCGCAAGGTGGCGCCGTTCTGCACGGCGCGGGTCATCGCGGCGGAGCTGCACGGCGCGCAGCCGTACATCGTCAGCGAGTACGTCGACGGGCTCAGCCTGCGCAGGGCCGTGGCCGAGGGCGGCCCCTACGGGCCTGCCGAGCTGCACCGGCTGGCGGCGGGGGTGGCGACCGCGCTGACCGCCATCCACCTGGCCGGGGTGATCCACCGCGACCTCAAGCCCGAGAACGTCATGCTCGGCCCCGGCGGCCCGCGCGTGATCGACTTCGGCATCGCCCGGGTGGACGGCACCACGCTCACCGACGACGGCCCGTTCCCGCCGGGCACCCCCGCGTACATGGCGCCCGAGCGGGTCCGCGGCGAGCGGGCCGGTCCGGCGGCCGATGTGTGGGCGTGGGGGGCGGTGGTGCTGTTCGCCGCGACGGGCCGGCCGCCGTTCGTCGCCGGCAGCCCGGTGGCGGTCTACAACCTGGTCCTGACCGTGCCGCCGGACCTGTCGGCGCTGGAGGGGAGGCTGCTGCGGCTGGTGGGCGCGGCGATGTCGGCGGATCCGGCCGATCGGCCCGAGGCCAGGGCGCTGCTGGAGGAGCTGGTGGGCGGCAAGGGCGAGACCCGGCTCCTGCTGGCCGAGGGCAGCGAGCTGGCGCAGGAGGCGCACCGGCCCGGCGGCCCGCCGCAGGAGGTGGGTGAGCGGCCGCTCGGCGAGGTGGCGGAGGAGATCTACACGCGGCTCGGCCCGGCGGACCGGGAGGTCGTCCCCGACGTGCTGCTGCGCCTCGTGCTGCCGGGCGATGACCCGGACGGCGCGTTGCGCCAGGCCGACCTCGGCGACCTCCTGGACGGCACGCTCGACCCCGGACGCGTCGGCCGCGTGCTCGACGGCTTCACCCGGGGCGGGCTGCTGCTGTGCCACGGCGACACGGTCAGCCTGGCCGGCGCCGCCCTGTTGCGGGCCTGGCCGCGGCTGCGCCGCTGGATCGACGCCGACCGGCAGGGCCTGGTGCTGCACGGCCTGCTCGGCAGGGCGGCCAAGCTCTGGAACGCGGGCGGCCGCGACCCCGCCGACCTGTCTCGCGGCAGCACCCTGCGCATGTTGCGGCACTGGGCCGACGGCGACCGCCGCCTCACCCTGAACCGGCTGGAGCAAGCTTTCCTCGACGCCTCGGTGGCGCAGCACCGGCGGCAGAACCTGCGCCGCCGCCAGGTGCGGGCCGCGCTCGCCGCCCTGCTGGCCGTGACCGTCGCGGTGGTGGGCATCCTGATCGCCCGCGACCCGACAGCGCAGAACAACGCGCTCGCGGCCAGGAAGGCGGCCCGGACCGCCGAGGGGTTGCGGGCGCGCGACCCGGTGCGGGCCATGCTGCTCACCCTCGCCGCCTGGAGCCTGGCGCCGAAGGAGATCGAGGTCAGGGAGTCCCTGTTCGGGTCGCTGGCCCAGCGCGAGTCACGCGTGTGGCGGCCGGGCACGCTCAGCGGCGTCGTCCGGTACGACCTCAGCCACGACGGCAGGACGCTGGCCGCGGTGCGCGGCGGCGCGGTGACCTTGTGGGACGTCGCCGGCGGCGCCCGGCTGCCGGTGGCCCGCGGCCTGAACGTCGGCACGAACGTGACGGCGATCGCCCTGAGCCGCGACGGCGGCAGCCTGGCCGTGGGCTCGACCCGTTCCGTCCAGCTGTGGGACCTGCGCGGCGGGCAGCCCATCGGGCGGCCGTTCGGGCTCGCGTCCGCCGAACGGCTGTCGTTCGGCACGAAGACGCTCGCCGCCGTCAGGCGGCCCCGCGGGCAGGTGTGGGAGCTGTCCGGACGCGCCCCGCGCCGCGTGATGGACGTGCGTGACGACGACCTGGAGTCGGTCGAGGTCTCCGGCGACGGCCGCCTGATCGCCCAGGTCTTCGGCGCGGCCCCGTACCGGCTGCTGACGAGCCGGGGAGCGGGCACGCCACCGGGCGGCGCCGCCCCCGCCCGGGGCCAGGCCGCCGCCTTCTCCCCCGACGGGAAGATCCTCGCCGTCCGGGCCGGTGACGACGTCAGGCTGTGGGACGTCGCCGGCGGCCGGTGGGCGGGCACCCTGCGCGGCGAGCACGCCGGCGGCATCTCCTTCAGCGACGACGCCCGGTACCTGGCGACCTACGACGGCCGGGCCGTCTCCCTGTGGCGCCGGGACGGCGTCCGGATCCTGCGGCACCCGGCGCGCGACGTCGTGGACGGTCCCCGTTTCGACTCCGCGGCCCGCACGCTCGCCTACCGCGTGGCCACCGGCGAGGTCACCCTCCTGGACATCGCCGCGCTCACCCGCCCGGGCGCGGTGGTCTCCCGCACCCGGACGGCCGCGATCGACGGGCAGGCCCGCTTCGCCGCGTTCCAGGGCACGACCACCCGGCTGATCACCGTCGGCTCCCGCGCGGCCGTCCCGCTGCAGGTCCCTCCGGGCCCCGGCGTGGTGATGGCGTTCGGCCCGGGCGGGCGCGTGCTCGCCACCAGCACCCCCGACCGGGCGAAGGTGACCATCTGGGACGCCGGGACGAGGCGGCCCGGGCAGACGATCACCGTCCAGGGCGCCTACGCGATCGGCGGCCTGGCCTTCTCCCCCGACGGGCGCACGCTGGCCGTCGCTCCCCTCCGCGACACCTGGCGGAAGGTGCAGCTCTGGGACGTGCCGCACGCGTCGCTGATCAGGGAGCTCGACCAGGCGGGCGGCCCGCGCCTGGCGTTCAGCCCTGACGGCACCTCGCTGGCCGTCAACGGGCCCGGCGACAACGGCGTGGTCGAGCTCGGCACGGGCGCCAGGCACCGCAAACCGTTCGGCGTGGGCGGCAACGGCGGCCGCGCGCTCACGTTCAGCCCCGACGGGAAGATGATCGCCGCAGGGGGCGCGAGCACCGGCATCGACCTCATGGGCGCCGCCGGCTCTCCGCTCATCAGGCATCTCGACGTCCCGGAGGAGGAGCCCGACCAGCTCGCCCACGCGGCGTTCTCGCCGGACGGCCGCACGCTCGCCGCCGGCGGTCTCACCGGCGCCGTCCGGCTCTGGGACGTCGCCACCGGACGCCCGCTCGGCGCCCCGATCCCGCAACACGCGGGCCCGCTGCTCGGGCTCGCCTTCTCCCCCGACGGCTCCGCGCTGTTCAGCGTGGGCGGCGACGGCATGCTGCGCGAGCTGCCGATCGAGGCCGGGCGGGTGGCCGCCGCCGTGTGCGCCCGTACCGGCGTCACCGTGACACCGGAGCGGTGGCGTGACCTCATCCCCGACGCGGACTACCCCGAAGTCTGCTGACCTTCTCCCGGAAGGGGGCCCCATGGCCCAAGCGTTGCGAGCCGAGGAGTGCGACGGCGTCCTCGACCTGGTCGAGATCATCCCAGAGGTCGTTCACCTGGGCTCGGAGCCGGTCAAGGCCGTCTTCCACGTATCCGTCAGCGGCCCCACGTCGGTCTCCGCCCGGCTGGTCACGCCCGACGGATCCGTGGTGAACCTGCGACCGGGAGGCGAGCGCGGCGACCCCGACTGGTACCCCTCCTACGTGTTCCGCCCGGAGGAGCAGGTCGGCAGATGGGTGCTCCAGGTGGACGCCGAGACGGACACGGCCGAGCTGGACTTCGAGGTGCGATGGGATCCGGAGCGGCCGAGGTTCCGCACCCGGATCATCGGCTTCGAGGCCGCACCGCTCGAGATCGACGAGGGGCAGTCGCCTCAGGTGCGCGGGCAGGCGCAGTTCTTCACCGACGGCAGGTGGGTGCCGTTCGCCGGGCAGGTCGTCCTGATCGCCTTCCGGCCCGACGACGACACCGAGTGGATCCACCTCGGCAGGACCGTGACGGACAGGGACGGCACGTTCACCACCGACTTCAGCCCCGACACGAGCGGCACGGTGCGCCCGGAGCTGAGCCTCGGCTACCAGGAGGTCCGGGAGCTGCACGTCACGGTCCACCACCACAGCGACGCGGTCTGTGGCAAACCCAAGATCAAGACCCTGCACACTCCGCTCAGATACCGGCACCGCGTCTACGTCAAGGTGGACGGCCTGCCGGCCACCACGGGGAAGGTGGAGATCTTCGCCTCGTCGCTGGGCAAGGCCGGGGAGGGCATCTGCCCCAACCTGGACGGCTGGTACGTCATCTACACCCAGCACCATTCGGGGCACAGATGGCGGGCCCACCTCGTCAACACCCCCTCCGACTGGAGCGGCTGGACGGACGTCATTCCCTAGCCGGGCGCCCGCCGCTGGTTCGGGGCCGGTGCGCGGATCAGCAGCCGGTCGAAGCCCACATGCCTGCCGTTCTCGTAGCGCCGTACGGCCGGCTCACGCAACGTCAGGGGAGGGTGGCGCAGCAGCTCCATCAGGACCGATTCCAGCTCCGCCCGCGCCAGGTGGGCACCGATGCAGAAGTGGATGCCGAAGCCGAAGGACAGATGGCGCTGGGGCCGGTCCCGGTCCAGCCGGAAGGCGCAGGGATCGTCGAACACCCGGGGGTCGTGGTTGGCGGCACCGGTGAGCAGGAGAACGCGTGACCCGGCGGGGATCACCTCGCCTCCCATGGCCGTGTCGCCCTGCGTCAGGCGCGAGCCGTGGTCGACGGGTGGCCACATCCGCAGGGTCTCCTCCACGGCATGCGGGACGAGGTGGGGCCGCGCGCGCAGCCGGTCGTACAGGTCCGGTTGCCGGGCCAGGTTCCACATGAGGTGCGACAGGGCGTTCATGGTCGTCTCGTGCCCCGCGATCGCGAAGGCGACGAGCATGACGTGCAGCTCCTCGTCCGTGACGGGTCGTCCCTGGAAGTCGGCGCGGACGAGCGCAGACAGGTAGTCGTCTCCGGGGTGCCGCCTGGCGCGGCGGATCTCCTGGTCGAAGAGCTCGGCGAACGCCGGCCAGAACCCATCCGGGTGGGAGTCCTTGGGCATGCGCTCCCAGGTGTTGCGGGTCAGCGCGCGAATGCGGCTCTGAGCCTCTTCCGAGAACCCGACGGCCAGCGACAGAGCCGCCAGGGGCAGCGGGACCGCGATGTCCTTGACGAGGTCTCCTTCGCCCGCTTCGGCGACCGGGCTGACCAGCTCGGCGACCAGGCGGTCCACCTTCGGGCGCAGGGCGCGTACGGCGGCCGCGGTGAACGGGGGCCGCATCAGGTCGCGGTACGCCGTGTGCAGGGGCGGGTCGTACTCGAGGGGCGCGAAGTAGGGGGTTCCGGGGGCTCGCGGGCAGAAGACGCCGGAACCGGAAGTGAACCGCCGGTGGTCCTTCAGCGCCTGCCGGACGTCGGCGTACCGGGACAGCAGCACGAGCCCGCCGTGGGCGTCGGTGCGGGCGATGGGCCGTTCGTCCTGGAGCCGGTGGTGGACGGCGTGCGCCAGGTCCGGGGTGAACTCCGGTGCGTGATGGTCGAAGGCGCCGGCCTGCCGCGCGACGGCGGCGGGGTCGGGTTCGGTGAGGAAGTCGCTGATGAGACGCTCCCAGGCGCCGAAGTGGGCGGGGCCGATGAGGTGCCCGCAGGGCAGCCGGGCCAGGCGGGCGCGGGGGATGGCGGCGGCCAGGTGCTCGGAGTGCTCGGGCCTGACGAGATGGTCATGGGCCGTGGCGATCACCAGCGTGGGCACGTCGAGGTGCGGCAGGTCGCGGGACACGTCGGCGCGCAGGGCGAGCTCGGCCTGCGCGAGGATCCCGGGTTGACGGCCGCGGCCGTCCGGGCGATCTCCTCGTCCAGCTGAGCGGGGGTGTGGCGGGCGAGGTCGGCGGGGTCCGTGCCGAGCAGCAGGAACAGCCGGGCAAGGGCCGCATGCTCGCGCTGCGCCGCCAGGTGCCGCCAGAGAGCCAGGGTGAGTCGCAGGTGCGGGTCGGGCGCGGCGAAGCCTGCCGTCAGGACGAGGGAGCGGACCCGGCCTGGATGGCGGATCGCGGTCCGCACGGCGACGGGCACGCCCAGCGAGTATCCGACCACGGAGAAGCGGTGGTGGCCGGCGGTGGTCGCGGCGGCGGCGAGCCGGTCGGCGAGGGCGTCCAGTTCGAGGGGCCGTCGTCGAGGGGCGTCGTGCCCGATCCGGGATAGTCGGGCGTCAGCACGGTCCATGATGCGGCCAGCGCGGTGATGATCGGGCCGAAGTTGGCGGCGCAGCTGCCCGCGGCCCCATGAGCCAGCACGACGGCCGGCCGGGACCTTCCCACCGAACCGGGATGAGACCGGCCCGTCCTCCCCGCTGCCTGGTCACGCATCCCCACTCCTTTGAATACAGAAAGTGACTGATTCTTTACTCTAAGTTACCATGGCTTGTCGCGGGGCCGTCGGCTGGGCGATCGCCTCGGTCCAGACCCCGCGCCCGCGTCACGAACGGGAGCCTCATGAGAGCAAGCGAGATGAGCCGCACCCCCACGTCCGCCGATCACCCCGTCGAAGCGATCGCGATCATCGGGATGGCCTTTCGCGCGGGCGGCGACATTCGTTCGCCGGCGGCGCTGTGGGAGTTCACCGAACAGGACGGTGATGCCTGCGGCGACCTCCCGCCCGGCCGCTGGGACCCCTATCGGCGGGCGGGGCCACGGCAGGCGGCCGTGTTGCGCCGGACGACCAGCCGGGCGTCGTTCATGAGCGACGTCGCGGGGTTCGACGCGGCCTTCTTCGGCATCTCCGCCTCCGAGGCCCGGCAGCTGGATCCGCAGCAGCGCATCATGCTGGAGGTCGCCTGGGAGGCGCTGGAGCACGCCGGCATTCCGCCACGTTCGCTGGAGGGAACGCGCACCGGCGTCTACGCCGGGTCGGGTCGGACGACTACGGCCGCCGGCTGCTGGAAGACCTCCCCGGCATCGACGCGTGGACCGGCATCGGGGCGTCCCCTTGTGCGGTGGCCAATCGCATCTCCTACACCCTCGACCTGCGCGGGCCCAGCCTGAGCGTCGACACCGCCTGCTCCTCCTCCCTGGTCGCGCTCCATCAGGCGTGCCAGGCGCTGCGGCTGGGCGAGATCCCGCTGGCGCTGGCCGGTGGGGTGCTGGTGATGTCCGGGCCCGGGCTCACCGTCGTGCTCGACGCGGCGGGCGCGATCTCCCCCGACGGGAGATCCAAGCCGTTCGACGCGGCGGCCGACGGTTACGGCCGGGGCGAGGGCTGCGGCGTGGTGGTGCTGAAGCGGCTGCGCGACGCCCGCCGTGACGGGGATCGGGTCCTGGCGGTCATCCGCGGCAGCGCGGTGGGCCAGGACGGCCGTACCGAGGGCATCATGGCGCCGAGTTCCGCGGCCCAGGCCGACGTGATGCGGCGGGCCTACGCACAGGCCGGGATCGCCCCTCAGGACGTGCACTACGTGGAGGCGCACGGCACCGGCACCCGGCTCGGAGATCCGGTGGAGATCGCGGCGCTGGCCGAGGTCGTCGGCGCCGGACGGACGGACCGGCCGCCCTGCCTGATCGGCTCGGTGAAGGCGAACATCGGGCACCTGGAGGCGGCGGCCGGGATCGCGGGGCTGATCAGGACCGTCGAGTCGATGCGGCGCAAGACGCTTCCCGCGCTGCCGATGACCACGGGCCCGGCCGCCTTCCTCCAGGAGCGGTCCTCGGGTCTGCGGCTGGTGACCGAGACCATCCCCTGGCCGGAGGGGCCGCGCCGCGCGGGCGTGTCGAGCTACGGGTACGGCGGCACCGTCGCGCACGCGGTGCTGGAGGAAGCGCCCGGCTCCGAAGCCCCGGCGCCACCGGACGCCGGCGACCGCGGGACTCCGCGGCTCTTCCCGGTGTCCGGCGCGTCCGCGGCCGCGGTGCGGGAGCTGGCCGGGCGGCTGGCGGACGCGGCCCCGCGAAGCGCTCTGCGCGACGTGGGGCACACCCTCGCGCTGCGCCGCCAGCATCTCCCGTACCGGATCGCGGTCGTCGCGGCCGACCACGCGGAGCTGACGACCGCGCTACGCGCCGCCGCGCGTCCGGACAGCCGGCCGGCGCGCGCGCCGGACACCGCACGGGATGCCGTGTGGGTCTATTCGGGACACGGCTCCCAATGGGCCGGCATGTGCCAGGAACTGCTGGCCGCCGAGCCCGCGTTCGCCGCCGCGCTCGACGCGTTCGCCGACGTCTACGAGCAGGAGATGCGATTCTCCCCGATCGAGGCGCTCCGCGAGGGCGGGCTCGGCGGGACGGAGCGGGTCCAGGCCCTGATCTTCGCCGTCCAGGTGGGGCTGACGGCCGTGTGGCGTGCCCGGGGCCTGCGGCCGGCCGCCGTCATCGGACACTCGGTGGGAGAGATCGCCGCGGCGGTCACCGCCGGAGCGATCACGGTGCGGGAGGGCGCCCGGCTGGTGTGCCGCCGCTCCGCCCTGGTGGCACGGGTCGCCGGCCGCGGCGCCATGGCGCAGGTGGACCTGCCGTTCGACGAGGCCGCCCGGCGCATCGCGACGCTCGGCGGCGCCGTGAGCGCCGCCATCGACTCCTCGCCGCACACGTGCGTGGTGGCCGGCGACGCGCGCGCGATCGACGAGCTGTGCCGCGCCTGGACCGCGGAGGGCGTCGCGGTCCGCCGGGTCGATTCCGACGTCGCCTTCCACAGCGAGCAGATGGAGCCGCTGTGTCCCCGGCTCGTCGAGGCGGCCGGCTTCCTTCGCCCCTCCCCCGCGCGGATCCCGCTCTACTCCACAGCGCTCGCGGACCCCCGTTCCGGCACCTCGCGCGACGGCGCGTACTGGGCGGCCAACCTCCGCGAGCCGGTGCGCCTGAGAGCCGCGGTCCAGGCGGCCGCGCACGACGGGCACACGCTGTTCCTGGAGATCTCGCCCCACCCGGTGGTGGCGCACTCCATCGAGGAGACCCTGACCGGGACGCAGGCGGGCTCGGCGGCGTGCGTGGCGCACACCTTGCGCCGCGCGAAACCGGAACGGGTGACCCTGCTGGACAATCTCGGCCGGCTCTACGCCCACGGCGCGGCGGTGGACTGGCCGGCCCTGCATCCCGGCGGCCGGCTCACCGACCTGCCCACGACCTGCTGGCAGCACGTCCCGTACTGGGTCGACGGATCTCCCGCCGGCGCCGCGGCGGGCGGCCACGATCCCGACCGGCACACCCTGCTGGGGGCGGGGCAGGAGGTCGGCACCTCGCCCCCCATGCGGCTGTGGGCGACGCACCTCGACTTCGACAGCCGGCCCTATCCGCTGTCGCACCCGGTGCTCGGCGTCGAGATCGTCCCGGCGGCCGTGCTGCTCACCACGTTCTTCACCGCCGCACTCCCGGACACCGGCGATCCGTCCTCCCCCGTCGGGCTGCGGGACGTGCGGCTGCGCGTCCCGGTGAGCGCCGACACCGCCAGGGACGTCCAGGTCGTCCGGCAGGACGGCGTCATCCGGCTCGCGTCGCGGGCGCACGGCACCTCCGGGTGGCTCACGCACGCGACCGCCCAGGTCGCATCCGGTAGCCCGCTGGAAGCGGACGGCGGCGGTGATCCGGCCACGGAGCCGGCCGAGCCGCTCGACCCCGGCCACGTGCGGGAGCGGCTGGCGGAGCTGGGGGTCGCGGCGATGGGGTTCCCCTGGAGTTTCGCCTGGATCCGGCGGCGTCCCGGTAGCCTGGAAGGGCTGGTGGCGGCGGCGCCGGAGCAGTCGCCCGTTCCGGCGAGCTGGGCGAGCGTGCTCGACGCGGCCACCTCGATGGCCTCGACGATCTTTCCCGGCCCGGCCGCCCTGCGGATGCCCGCGGCGATCGACGAGGCCGTGCTGCGCGGCCCGGCACCCGGCCGGGCGCGGATCCTGGTGCGGCTCACCGGGCCCGACACCGTCGACGTGTCCATCCGCGGCGATGACGGCGCCTGCTCGGCCCGGCTGTCGGGGCTCAGGTTCGGCCTGCTGGATCCGGCCACGGTCGAGGCCGAGCCCGCCGGCGCGCTGCTCCACCAGCCCGTCTGGCGGCCCGTGGAGCCCGACGCGTCGGCCCCGCCGCCCGTGGGACAGGTCGTCCTGGTCGGCGGCGGGCAGACGCTTCGCGCGCTGCTCGCCGAGGAACTCGGCACCCGGCTGCACCTGGTCGACGATCCGGGCCGGTTGCCGTCCGCCCCGCCCCCGACCGTGCTGTTCGCGGCACCTGAAGGAGCCGGCGCGGAAGGAGCCGAGGCGGCTGTCTTGGGAATGCTGCAGGTGCTTCGCCGCATGACCGCCGGCCGTTTGTGGTGCCTCACCACCGGTGTGCGCGACGCCACCGACGCTTCCAGCCTCGGCCAGGCACCGTTGTGGGGGCTGGCGCGCATCGCGGCGGAGGAGCGTCCCGGCATCTGGGGAGGCCTGGTGGATCTGCCCGCCCGGCCGGCCGCCGCCGACGTCGCCGCGTTGACCGGCCTCCTGGACACGTCGCACGACCGGGACGTCCAGTCCGTGCGGCAGGGAGTCGTCGAGACGCTGCGGTTGACCACCGCGGGCGCCGGCGACGCCCGGAGCGGGGAACGGCTGCGGTGCCACGCCGACGGCGTCTACCTCATCACCGGGGGCCTGGGCGCCCTCGGCCTGGAGGTCGCCGCCCACCTGGCCGCCCGCGGCGCCCGCCGGCTGGTCCTGCTGGGGCGTACCGGGCTGCCGCCGCGGACGGCCTGGCCCACCGTCGCCGACCCGGCGCTGCGCCGGCGCGTCGATGCGGTGCGGTCGCTGGAGGCGCAGGGTGTCACCGTCCGCGTCGTGGCGGCCGACGTCGCCGACCACGCGACGCTCGAACGGCTGCTCGATCCCGAGGCCCTGGGCATGCCGCCCGTGCGGGGAGTCGTCCACGCGGCCGGGACCGTCGTGAACCGCAGGCTGAGCGAGCTCACCGACGACGACGTGCGCGCCACACTCCACGCGAAGGTCGCCGGCGCGCTCGCCCTGCACGCCTTGTATCCGCCCGGCGGCCTCGACTTCTTCGTCCTGTTCTCCTCCGCCGGGCACCTGTTCCGGCTGCCCGGCCAGGGCGCCTACGCGGCGGCCAACGCCTTCCTCGACGCCCTGGCCGTACACCGGCGGGCCGTCGCGCCGGAGGACACCTCGGTGTCGCTGGCCTGGACCAGCTGGCGGGGCCTCGGCATGTCCATGTCCTCCGACGTGATCGACGCCGAGCTCGCCGCCCGTGGCGTCGGCGACATCACCGCGCACCAGGCGCTGCGGGCCTGGGACGGCGCGGTGCAGGCGCCCGCCCCGCACCTGGCGGTCTTCCGTCTGACGGGGCAGGGCGGCGACGGGAGCCGGCCGCCGCTGCTGCGCGGCCTGAACGCTCCCGCGCGGCCCGGCCGCACCGCGGCCGGCGCCCCCGACGCGGCGGCGGCGCGCCTGCTGGCCCTCCCCGGCGATCAGCTGCGCGCGGCCGTGTACGACGAGGTCCGCGCCGCGGTGGCCGGCGTGCTCGGCACCCAGGCCGACGCGATCGATGGTGAACGCGCCCTGCCGGACCTGGGGATCGACTCCCTGCTGGCGGTCCGGCTGCGGGCCGCCCTTGAGGAGCGCACGGACGTCGCCCTGCCGGCCAACGTCCTGTGGAACCGGCCCACCTCCGCCCAGATCGCCACCCACCTGACCGATCTGCTGTCCGGACGCCGGTGCAGGCAACCGACCACGACTGGAGCCACCGCATGACCAGCGAAGCCCCCTTCCCCGCCGACCCGACCGGCTTCTTCGGCACCCGGCAGGCCATGCACGAGCTGCCGTCGGAGGACCTCGCCCGGCTGCAGACCGACGCGTTGCGCGAGCGGTACGCGGCGCTGCGCGGCCGCCTGCCCGTGCTCGACACGCTGGCCGACGACGCGGGGATCCACGAGGTCCGTACGCTCGACGACATCGCCCCGCTGCTGCTGCCGCACACCGTGTACAAGTCCTACCCCGCCTCCCTGCTGGCCTCCAACCGTTACGACCGGCTCACCGCCTGGCTCCAGCGGCTCACCACGGTGGACCTGTCCGGGGTCGGCACCGCCGGCTGCGACAGCATCGACTCCTGGCTGGAGCGGATCGACACCGAGACCGAGCTCCGCCTGGCCCATTCCTCGGGCACGTCGGGAACGATGTCCTTCCTGCCGCACACTCACCGGCAGTTCGACGAGCTGTTCCGGATCGTGGGCCACGACGCGCTCGTGGCAGGAGAGCCGCCCGTGGACGTCGTGTGGCCGTCCTACCGGTACGGGCGCAGCGGGATCGCCCGGTGCGGGCGGGCGATGGCCGAACGGTTCGCCCAGCACGAGGACCGCTTCCACTGCCTGCATCCGGGCCTGATGAGCGCGGACGTGATGTTCCTGGCCGGCCGGCTGCACGCGGCGGACACGGCCCCGGCCGGCCCCGGGCTGTCGGCCCGGTTGACGGAGTTCCAGGAGGCCCAGCGTCCCGGGGCGGCGATGGCGGCCTTCGCCCGGGAGCTCGCCGACACGTTGCGCGGGCGCCGCGTCATCGCCATGAACACCTGGAACCTGCTGTACTCCGTCGCCCGCGCCGGCCTGGACCAAGGGCTGGAGGCGGTGTTCGACCCGGGCTCCGTCGTCATGCCCGGAGGCGGAGCCAAGAACCAGGCCGTGCCGGACGACTGGGAACGGACGGTCCGGGCGTTCTTCGGCGTGCCCGCGCTGCACCACATCTACGCGCTGTCCGAAGTCATGGCGCTCAACCGGCTCTGCTCGCAGGGCCGCTTCCACATCGAGCCCTGGGTCGTGCTCTACGTCCTCGACCCCGAGACCGGGCGGCCGCTTCCCCGCAGCGGCGTACAGACCGGACGGGCGGCCTTCTTCGACCTGATGGCGGAGGTCCACTGGGGAGGGTTCGCTTCGGGCGACCGCGTGACGGCCGGCTTCTCCGCGTGCCCGTGCGGACGCTCCACCCCCCACATCGACCGGCGCATCGAGCGTTACGACGCCGGCCAGGGCGGCGAGGACAAGATCACCTGCGCGGCGGCTCCCGACGCCCACGCCGACGCCCTTCGCTACCTGGAGGACACTCGTGCCTGAATCCGGCGACGTCCCCCACGCCGCGTCCGTGCTGCGGGGCAGGACCGTCACCGGCCCGCCCGTACGGTTCGCCGCCCGCGACGGCGTCGGCGGCTTCCAGGCTCCCGACCCGCACACGCTGCTGCGCGACCTGCCCCTGCGCGATCCGGCCGCGATGGCGGACGTCGGCGCGCTGCGCTACCAGGAGATCGAGGACTACCTCGTGGCACTCGGCCCCCGGCTGCGCCCGGAGGCCAATCCGCTCATCGCCGAGGCCGTCCAGCGCTCCTCCGCCTGGTCCGACCTCACCCCGCCGCTCCTGCTCAGCACCTACGCCCACCTGCCGAGCCTGTTCACGCCGGAGGCGATCCGTGCCGTCGCCCGGCAGGCCGGCGGCGCGGCGGCGCTCGACGGCTGGCAGCAGGTACGTCAGCCCGACGGCCGCACCGCGTCGGTGCGGGCCATGGGCGCGCGTGCGGTGCACGTCATCGCCGGCAACAGCCCGATGATCGCCGCGCTCACCGTCATCCGCAACGCCCTGACACGCGGCGACGCCATCATCAAGACCCCGTCGAACGATCCGCTGACGGCACCCGCCATCGCCCGCACCGCCGCCGCCATGGCTCCCGGGCACCCGCTCACCAAGCACCTGAGCGTGCTCCACTGGAAGGGCGGCGACGCCGCGCTGGAGCGGCAGCTCTACCATCCTGCGCACCTGGAGAAGGTCGTCGCGTGGGGTGGCCACGCCGCGATCCGGCACATCACCGGGTATCTGCGGCCGGGGCTGGAGCTGCTCACCTTCGACCCGAAGCTGAGCGCGTCCCTCGTCGGCCCGGAGGCTTTCGCCTCCGGCGAGGAGATGGCCGAGACCGCCCGGCGCGCCGCGGTGGACGTCGGCGCGCTCAACCAGCTCGGCTGCATGAACAGCAAGGTCATCTATGTCGCCACCGGTACCGGGGCGGAGGGCCTCGCCCGGGCCTGCGAGTGGGCCCGCCTGGTGTACGCGCAGATCCGGGCACTGCCCGCACAGGTCAGCACTCCCGCCCGGCGGTTCGACCCGGAGCTGCGCGCCCGGCTGCAGGCCCTGCGCGCGGTGCCCGACTGGTACAAGGTGCTCGGCGGCCACGACGGTGAGGGCGCCGTCGTGGTCTCGCTGACCGGGGAAGCGCTCGACTTCCCGGAGCAGCTGAGCGGCCGGGTGGTGAACGTCGTCCCGGTGGCGGACGCGCGCGACGCGGTGCCGGCCCTCACCTCCGCGACGCAGACGCTGGGCGTGTACCCGCCGTCCCTGCGCCGCGAGGTGCGCGACACGGCGCCCCTGTACGGGGTGCAGCGGATCGTGGACCTCGGCTACGCGACCCACTACCGGCACGAGCTTCCTCAGGACTGCGTGGAGCCCGTCCGCCGGATGATCCGCTGGATCACCGATCAGGGAGCGGACCCGGCCCAGGTGGCGCCGGAAGAGTGCCTGGGACGGCTCCAGGACGGCCCCGGTGAACCCGCCCCGACCAGGGCCGCGCCATGAGACTCCGCGCGCCGCTGGCGATCCGCGCCGCCGCCGTCCACCTGCCGCGCCGCTCGCTGCAGGTGTCGGAGGCGCTGGCCGGCGGGCTGCTGCGACCGCAGGACCATGCGGCCAGCGGCTACGAGGCACTGCCCGCCGCCGAGCCGGGAGACACCCCCGAGGCGTTCGCCGTGGAGGCGGCCCGGCTCGCCCTGGAGCTGGCCGCCACGCGGCCCTCGGCTATCCGCCTCCTGATCCACACCTGGCTGCACCGGCCGGCGCATCCGTTCTGGTCGCCGGCCCACCACATCGCCGACCGGCTCGGCGCCGGCCGCGCCCTGCCGCTGTCGGTGCAGCAGATGAGCAACGGCTCCGCCGCCGCGCTGCACACCGCCGCGGCCTGGCTCACCGCCGACCCCGAGACGGGGCCCGTGCTGATCACGGCGGCGGACACGTTCGTCCCGCCCGGATTCGACCGCTGGCGCGGCGACATCATGCTGTACGGCGACGCCGGCTGCGCCGCCGTCATCGACCTGCCCGCGCCCGGCCGCGACGACCTGCAGCTCATGGCGCTCGCGTCCACCGCCGCCCCGCACCTCGAGGCCGTGCACCGCGCGGGCCGGCGTCCGGGCGACACCGGCGCCCCCCATCCGCGCGAGACCCGCCGGCGCTTCCTCACCGAGCACGATGCCGAAACCTTCCGGAGCGCGGCCCAGGCGGGCGCCGCCGAGGCGATCCGCACCGCCCTGCGGCACGCCGGCCTCGATCACGGCGGCCCGGCACCGCGCATGGTCCTGCTGCCGCGGGTCGGCGCGCGGACGCTGGCCGCCCTCTACCGCCCGGTCCTGGAACGGCTGCTCCCCGGCGTGCCCTGCCTCGATCTCGGGCAGCACACCGGACACCTGGGAGCGGGAGACCTGCTGGCGAACCTCGCCGCCTTCCCCGCCGCGACCTGCTCGCTGCCGCCGGGAGAGCACGCGCTGATCCTCAACGGAGGCGGCGGATTCACCTGGACGTGCGCCGTCTTCCGCCGTCCCGCCCCGACGTGCCCGAGCCATCGGCCCACCGACACGAAAGC
The DNA here is from genome assembly GCF_900323885.1 of [Actinomadura] parvosata subsp. kistnae. Taxonomy (GTDB): domain Bacteria; phylum Actinomycetota; class Actinomycetes; order Streptosporangiales; family Streptosporangiaceae; genus Nonomuraea; species Nonomuraea composti. Next base: position 510,290 of record NZ_OOHJ01000030.1, read on the forward strand.
GCAGACATGACCACGACATCACCATCCCCCTCCTCCCTGGCCGGCCGATCCGTGGGCCGCGTCGGATTCGGGACGATGCAGCTGCCCGGGCCGGGGGTGTGGGGCCACCCGCCGACCGCGACCGCGCGATCGGCGTGCTGCGCACCGCGGTGGACCACGGCGTCACCCACCTCGACACGGCCGACTTCTACGGGCCTGAGGTCGCCAACCACCTCATCCGCGACGCCCTGTTCCCGTATCCGGACACGCTGCTCATCGCCACCAAGGTCGGTGTCCGGCGGGACGACACCCGCGCGTGGCTGCCCGCGGCCGCACCGGCCGAGCTCACCCACCAGGTGCACGGCAACCTGCGCAACCTCCGTCGTGACCGCTTGGACCTCGTGTATCTGAGAGTCGGCGGTGACGGGCTGCTCGACCACGATCCCACCCCGTTCGAGGAATCATGGGGCACGCTCGCCGAGCTGGTCACCAAGGGCGACATCGGCTGCCTTGGCCTCAGCGGCATCGTTCCCGGCCACCTGCCTCGCGCGACCGCGATCGCGCCGGTCGCCGCGGTGCAGAACCGCTACAACCTCTTCGACCGCGGCAGCGAGGACGTGCACCACGCCTGCACGGAGGCGGCCATCCCGTTCGTGCCCTACTTCCCGCTGGGCACCACGGCGCGACGCCGCGCGTCCGTGCTGACGGAGGTGGCGGACGGCCTCGCCGCATCACCCGCGCAGGTCGCGCTCGCGTGGCTGCTCAACCGGCACCCGGGGATCCTCCTCATCCCAGGGACCGGCGATCCGGGCCACCTCCTGGAGAACCTCGGGGCGGCCGAGGTCGCCGGCCGGATGAGCGATGCCGACATGGCGCGGCTGACCGCCTTGAGCTCTTGACCACCGACACCCCCGACAGGAGCGGCATGACGCACACCATCGACGCCGGGACCCAGGACCCGGCCGTTCTCCCCGAGACGATGACCGCCGCGCGGCTGGAGACCTCGACGGGCTCCTTCGGCCTGCACGAGGTGCCCGTTCCGCGGCCCGGCCCCGGCCAGGTGCTGATCCGGGTGGACGCCGCAGGCGTCTGCCTGACGGACGTCCACGTCCTCGACGGCTCCTTGCGTGCCTTCACCCCCGACGGCGGGCCGGGGCACCACGTCACCCTCGGCCACGAGATCGCCGGGACCATCGCCGCGGTAGGCCCGGGCGTACCCGGCATTTGGCGGGCGGGGCAGCGCGTCATGCCCATGTCCCGGCAACGCTGCGGGCTGTGCGCGGCGTGCGGGTCGATGTCCGGGCCGTGCGCGTCGTTGCGCACTCTGGGCATGGACGTCGACGGCGGATGGGCGAACTACGCCCTTTCCGCCCATCACGCGCTGGTCAGGGTGCCGGACGAGCTTCCGCCCGAGGCCGCGTCGATCGTTCCGGACGCCGTCACCGTGCCCTACCGCGCGCTCATCCGGATCGGCGCCCTGCGCGCGGGCGAAAGCGTCGCGCTGTGGGGAGTCGGCGGCCTCGGCGCGCACGGCGTCCAGATCGCCCGGCTCGCCGGCGCGGCGCCGATCGTCGCCTTCGATCCCCTGCCGCAGGCCCGCCGGCGCGCTCTCGACCTGGGCGCCGACCTGGCCTGCGACCCGGCCGATCCCGAAGCTCCGGCCCGGGCCGACGCCCTGACCGGCGGTCGCGGTTTCGACCTGGCCGTCGACTTCGCCGGCCGTCCCGAAGCGCGCGATCAGGCCCAGTCGCTGCTGGGCATGCGGGGCCGCCTGGTCCTGGCCGGGGTGTGCACGGGAGCGATCGCCATCCAGGACTTCGGGCGCTTCTACGACCGCGAGCACACCGCCGCCGCGTTCCTCGGCTACCCCCTGGAGGACCTGCGACGGGTGGCCGGCCTGCTGGCGCACCACCGGCTCGACCTGTCGGCCTCGGTCACGCGGGTCTGCCCGCTGGCGGAGGTCGAGAGTGCCGTCGCACTCCTGGCCGACCACGCTTCGGCACAGGTGCGCGTCGTGCTCAGGCCGTAGCCGGACCGGCGGCGGCGCCTCGGGGCGGCGCTCTGCGGCGGGAGGCCGGGCGGCACGCGGCGGGTCAGCTCGGCGGAGCCGCGGTGAACACGGCGATGTCGCGGTCGAAGCAGACGACGACGTCGCCGCGCGGGGTGGCGGCGACGGCGTGGACCGGGCCGGGGAGCACGAGGTCAGGGCCGATCCTGTCGAAGGTGAGCAGGCTCCAGGCCGTCACCGTGTCATAGTGGCCGGCGACGATCGCGACCGGGTGGCCGCCGATCGTGGTGGCGGCGAGGGCGTTCACGGTGCCGGCGGGAAGGTGGCCGAGCTGCCGGGCGGTGGCGACGTCCCATACCTTCAGCGGCGGGTCGCGCCAGTCGTCGTCCGTGGTGACGGCGATGGGGCGGCCGTCCACGAGGGTGACGGCCACCAGGCGGACCGGTTTGCCGTTGCCGCCGGTGCTCTGGAGGCCGGTGTCGCGGTTGGTGGCGAGGTCGCGGACGCGGAAGCCGCCGCCCCACCGCCCGAGCACGGCGACGGGCCGGCCGTCGAGCATCGTGGTGGCCAGGTCGTGGACCCATCGGTGGTCGCTCTTGCGGGGGTTGCCGGTCTCTTCGCCGGTGCGCAGGTCCCAGACGCGGATGGTCTTGTCGTCGCCGGCGGTGATGGCCAGGGGCATGTCGGCCGCGACGGCGGTGATCGGGCGGTGGTGGGCGGTCAGCGGTGCTCCGGCCGCCTTCCCCAGCGTGAGGTCCCAGAGGTGGACGGTGCCGTCGTCGCCGCCGGTGATCGCCATGGCGCGGTCGTCCGCCTGGGTCGCGGCCACGGCGGTGACGGCGCCGGTGTGGCCGGTGAGCGGCGGGCACACCTGGTCGCCGGTGTCCAGGTCCCACACGCGTACGGTCCGGTCGTCGCCGCCGGTGACCGCCACCGGCCGGCCGGACTCCGTCGTGGTGGCCACCGCCCTGATCGTGGCGTCGTGGCGTACCGGCTCACCAACCGGCTCCCCGCGTGCCGGCTCGCTGGCCGGCTCGCCCACGACCAGGTCCGACGCCCGCACCGACCCGCCGTCACAGGTGGACACCACCACCTGGCGGCCGTCCACCACCGCCGTCGCCAGCGCGTGCGCCGTGCGGAGATGCTGCGGGAACAGCTCGCCGATCCGCTCGGCCGTGCTCAGGTCCCACACCTGGAGGGTCGGGTCGTCCGAGGTGCAGGTGACCGCCACCTGGCGGCCGTCCACGACGGTGGTCGTCACGTCCTCCAGGTTCGCCGGTCCGGGCAGGTCGAGGACCGGCAGCCCGGTGGCGAGGTCCGACACGCGGGTGGCGGCCCGGTAGCCGCCGGAGACGACCACCAGATGGCCGGGGGTCAGCTCCGTCACCGCGAGCGCGCCCACATAGCCGGTGTGGCCGGTGAACGGCCGGCCCACCGGGTCACCGGTCTCCAGGTCCCACACCCGCACCTCGGGGCCGCCGCCCGTGACGGCCACCCAGCGGCCGTCCAGCACCGCGGTCGCCGCCGCGTACACGGGGCCGGTGTGGCCTTCGAGCGGCGCCATCACCTCCTGCCGCGTCTCCAGGTCCCACACGTGGACCGTCGCGTCGTAGCAGCCGGTGACCACCACCCGGCGGCCCTGCCGTTCGCCGATGGCGAGGGCCTCCACGCTGCCGGCCCCCAGGTCGAGCGGGCCGCCCACCGGGTCGCCGGTCGCGAGGTCCCACACCCGTACGGTGTGGTCGCCACTGCCGGTGAGCGCCACGGGACGGCCGCCGAGGACGGTGGTCACGACCGACGCGACCCAGCCGGTGTGGCCGTCGGCGGAGCCCAGCGGCGGGCAGGACCGCACGCCCTTCGGGAGCAGGCTGGTCCAGGACGGGCGCAGGCGCCAGGCGGCGGAACCCTCAGATGGCATGCCGTGCATAGTAGATCATGACGGGTCGCCGTCGCCCGGCCGTCCTTCGTCAGCCGCAGGGGCTGGCGGACCACGTGATGTAGCCGGTGGTCCGGCCCCAGATCGAGACCTCGCCGTCGCAGAACTCCGTCTTGACGCCGACCAGGTTGGTGCGGGCGGCGTCGGAGAAGTACTGGGTGTTGCACATGTAGCCGGCCCGGCAGAGGGGGCGGCCTGCGCGGCGGCCGGTACGGTGGCGAGTACGGCACTCGTCAGGGCGGCGGCAGCCAGCACGCGACGGATCATGAATCGTCCTTTCCTGAACGGGGGAAGCGGTGGGGACCTTGCCCCAGAAGCAGGGGCTCTCGTGCCAGGTCCTGCTCGCCTGCTCGCCGTTCGACGGCATGGACGGGGGCGGCGAGGAGCGCGCGTCGGATCACCGAGGATCCTTCCTGAGCACCGAACAGCACCGAGGGTTTCGCGGCTTGGTGGGCGCCCCAGCCGATGATCGAAATAATGCGTCGTATGTGGAGAAAAGGCAAGAGGGGCTCATGTTCGTCGACCGAACCCGCTTTTCGGCTCAGCCTCCCGCACCCCGACATGGCCTATGACCTCATCCATGACGCTCCCCTCGCCCACCTCTGACGTACTGCCACCGAGACCGGCCTCGCCCCCGGCCCGCTCGCGCCGCCACGTGCCGGTGACGGCCGTGTTCGCGTCCGCGGCCTTGTGTCTCCTGCCCGTCGCCGACCACGCGCGCGGCCCCGTCACCACCGCCCAGGACTGCTCGCCGGCCCGGCCGGCGGAGGTGGCGGGACCGCCGCCGCCCACCGGCGCGCGTGCCTTCATCTGCGCCGTGCGCACCGACAAGGCGCTCGGCCTTGCCACCAGCACGCCCGACCAGGTGCTGCTCGCCCACGGACACCGCCTGTGCGCCGCCTACACCCGCGACGACCCGGACGAGCCGGCCCGCCTGGACGCCGCGGAGGGGGTGGACGTGCGCGAGCTGTACGGCCTGCTCGCCCCGATCTGCCCGGCCGCCGACGCCACGGTCGAGGCCGACCTGGCCGCCGCGGACCGCGAGTTCGCCGAGTCCGACGCCAAGGAGCGGCGGAAGTGCGCGGCCACCCCTCGCCACCGCCCCCTCATCGCGCCCGCCAAGGCGGTGCGGCTGGAGGATCCGCGGTGGCCGGGAACGGGGATGGAGCTGTACGCCCCCGGGACGGGGGCCGGCGTGCCCGTCCAGAGCCTGAAGAACGGGCTGGTCGGCGCGGGGCCCGGCCACGTGGCGGTGCGCACGCACGCCGGCCTCCCCGCCTGCGTCACGCTGGAGACCTACGCGCTGCGCCCGCCCGTGGAGACCAAGGGCTGGGACCACGTCGCCGAGGCCGGCTACGACCACCGCGGCGGCCGGATGTTCTTCCGGGCGAGTACGGGCGGGATGGAGCTGCCCGACCTGTCGCTCGACGGCCGCACGGGGCACTACCGCATCCGCGTCCACTTCGCGTGGTTCCGCGGTGAAGGCGGGAAACGGCGCAGTCAGCGGCTGCTGATCATGGCGTACCCGGGGCAGGGCGACGACCTCGTCACCTACCGCAAGCCGCCCGGACGCTGACCGGGACCAAAGGTTCGCGCTTCGGACGAACGCGGGCCACGCGCGGTGACGGCGGGGGGCTGACCACGCGGCATGTCCTCACCGGACGTGGAGATTGCCTGGCGCACCAAGGTGCCGGGCGAAGAATCGGATCGAGCTATCGATTTCGAAGGACGGGACCCGGAAGTGGCTGCCGGGGTTGGCGTGCAGGGTCTTCTCGGCGGAGCCGAGCGCGTCGAACAGCTTCATGACGGAGTCGCGCGGATTGCCCTCGTCGTCCCACTGCAGCAGGAACTCGACCGGGATCGTGATCCGCGCCGCGGTGTCGATGAGCCATTCGCTTCCGATGAGGCCGAGGACCGCGGCGGTGATCCGGGGTTCGGCCGCGACGAGGCGGATGCCCATCTCACCGCCCTGCGACAGGCCGTAGTAGCCGACGGGGCGGCTGTCGCCGACGGAGTCCAGTTTCCGCAGCGCGTCGAGGGTGGTCTGCCAGTCGGGGATGAGCTGCGCCGCCACCGTCTCGTTGAGGGCGGGCCACTCCGGGCCGGACCAGAAGGGCTCGCCCGCGGCCTCTTGTTCCTGGATGAGCGCGACCAGCCGCCGGACCTCCGGGTGCTGCGGCCGGTCGCCGGTGCCCGGCGCGTCGATAGCGGCGACTGCGAAGCCGCAGGTGGTGACGTACGGGAAGGCCCGGGAGACGACCTCCCATCCCTTCTTGTGCGACCCGCCGCCATGCCCGATCAGGACCAGCGGGCGGGGACCGGAGCCCTCGGCGGGCGTCCACAGCACCCCCGGGATCTCTCCGATGGTGAAGAGCTGTTCGCGGATGCCGTCGGTGAACGTTTCCGAGGTGATGCGCATGCCGGTATTAGACCGGCACTCCCGCTGACGCGGCGACTCGATTATCGGCGCGATGGGGGTGGCGCCCTTTCCGCGATATATCCCCATGCGAGGACTTGAAAGTCCCCAGATGAGGATATAGCGTCGGCCAGTGGCGGGAGGACGGCCCGTCCCTCACCGCTCCGTCCCACGATCACGAGAAAGGCCGGCCCCATGGTTGATCTCCCCAGCGGCCCGCTCGCCGCCGTAGACGCCGAGTTCGAGAAGATGGCGCTGGAGACCGGCGGGTTCACCTTCGGCCTGCCGTGCACCAGCGTGCGCGAGAAGCTGCTGCAGGTGACGGCGCACGACATCTGCCGCGCCAGCTTCGGCCTGCCCTTCAAGATGCACGTCCTCGCGATGAGCAGGCACGGCGTCCCGTACGCGGACATGCTGGCGCTGATCAGGTTCGTGGCCCCGTACTCGGGCTATCCGTCGGCCGCGGGGGCGCTCGGCCGGGTGGCGGAGATCGCGGGCGAGCTGGGCCTCGACACCGCCGCCGAGCCGTCCCGGGTGACGGACGGCTCGGCGGGCGGATCCGCGGGGGTCTCCTGGCCGGTGGGCGACTCGTGGATGGCCGGGTTCGTGGCCTCCCGTACCGGGCGGGCCTGGTCGGAGGAGCGGCTGAGCCCGCGCGAGCGCGCCTTCGTCGCGCTCACCGCGCACGTCACGCAGCGCGCGCTCGGCGAGTCGTTCCGCCGGCACGTCGAGCTGGCACTGAAGGTCGCCGGCGCGGACGACGTACGCGACGCCGTCCGCTTCACCGCCGAGATGGGCGTCATCGAGACGTGCGCGGCACTGGAGGAGCTGGAGAAGATCCTGGCCACGTCATGACCCCACCACCGGCGGCCCGCAGACCGCCCGATCATCCGGTCTTCGGGAGCCGGGCGGTGCCCACCCAGCCGGGCCCCGAGCCATCACGGGCGGGGTCGAACGCGGCCGGCGCGGGGCGCCCGTACGCCGCGGCCACCTCGCGGACGTCCCGGGCCTGCGCCGTCCACCCGTGCCGCCCCCACCACAGGCCCGGTTCGCCCTCGGGTCCGCCGAGCCAGAGGTTCGCCATCTCGGCGGAGATCGAGGTCCTGGCCGTGCGCAGGGCGGGATTGTCCGGGAGGTGCTCGAAGGCCGCGACGCTGCCGGGCGCCGACAGGCTCGTCACACGGTCGAGGAGGGCGTGGGCGGCCTCGGGCGTGAGGGCGTACAGGATGCCCTCGATCAGCCAGGCCGTCGGGGCGCCGGGCGCGAACCCGGCCTCGCGCAGCGCGCGCGGCCAGTCCAGGCGCAGGTCGGTCGCCACCTCCACGCGCTGGCACGCCGGCTCGGCGTCCCGCAGGACAGCGGCCTTGAAGGCCAGCACCTCGGCGAGGTCGACCTCGAAGACGCGGGTCCTGTCGGGCCAGTCCAGCCGGTACGCGCGCGCGTCCATGCCGGAGGCCAGCAGCACGACCTGCTCGCACCCCTCTGCCACGGCCCGCAGCAGCTCCTCGTCGAAGTACCGGGTGCGCACCGCGACCTGCTCGCCCATGAGCGCGGCGAAGGCCGCCCAGCCGGCGGGCGCCGTGTCCCAGTAGCCGTCGCCGCCGGCCGCCCGCACGAAGCGCTCGGCGTACGGGTCGTGGAAGAGCCGGTCCTCGCGGCCGTCCTCCAGCGCGCGCAGGGCGGCCACCCCGATGCTCGTTCCAGCGATGCTCGTCAAGGACGGAAGTGCGCTCATGCCTGCTCCTCGTGGTGTGAATGCGCGCCGTCCGCCGTCCGTCGCCGGGCACCCGGGCGGTCAGGCGGGACGGACGCGGTCCGCCGGCTATCGCTCCTGATCGGTATCGACCCTAGAAGGCGGTCGTGGCGGCGCGAATCTGTCACGTGACTGGTGAGCGGCGCCGCCGGTTCACGTGCCGGGGCAGGCCAGAGGGACTGTCAGCCGAGGTCTCCGGTGAGGTGGCGCTGCACGACGGGGGCCTGGATGGCGACCAGGCGCTCGCGGTCGAGCGAGGCGAGCGGCTCGACGCGCAACACGTACCTGGCGGTGGCGATCCCCAGCAGGTGGGCGCCGGTGAGGTTGGCCCGCAGCTCGGCGTGGTCGGCCCCGATGGCGCGGGCGAGGGGCAGCATGACCTCCTCGGACATGAACGCGGCCACCATCGCCGACGCGCTGGGGGAGGCCGCCGATCCGCGTACCACCGCCAGGAGCCGCGCTCCCGTGCCGGGCGTCTCCCACAGCTCCAGGTAGCGGCGCAGCAGCCGCTCCCCGAGCACGTCGGCGTCGCTCTCCTGCACCAGCGCCAGCAGGGGTCGGGTCGGCGGATCGACCCGCAGGGCGGCGTCGAACAGGCCGTCCTTGCTGCCGAAGAACTGCAGGACGAGCGCCGGGTCGACGTCGGCCGCGGTGGCGACGCCGCGGATGGTGGTCGCGGTGTAGCCGCGCTCGGCGAAGCTCTGCTGCGCCGCTCGCACGATGGCCTCGCGGGTCCCCGATGTCCCTGGACGGCGTCCGGGGCCTCGCCTCTGGCGGGTTTGAGTCACCCCAGCAGAATAACTCTTCAACGTTGAGTTATTGCCAGGCGAGGGGTCCGCCCTCGTCGAGGTCGAGCCTGGCCAGCTCCGCCCGGGAGGCCACCCCCAGCTTCGGATAGGCCTTGTACAGGTGGTAGCCGATCGTGCGCGGGCTCAGGAAGAGCTGGGCGGCGATCTCCCTGTTGCTCAGCCCCGTGGCCGCCAGCCGGATGATCTGCAGCTCCTGCGGGGTGAGCCGGTCCAGCAGGCCCTCCGGCGCACGCCCGTCGCCGGTCTGGCGCTCCCCCGCCGCACGCAGCTCCGCGCGGGCCCGCTCGGCCCAGGGGCGGGCGCCGAGCCGGTCGAAGATGTCCAGGGCCGAGCGGAGCTGGTGGCGGGCGTCGGCGCGCCGGCGCAGCCGCCGCAGCCACTCGCCGTACAGCAGCTCGGTGCGGGCCCGTTCGAACGACCGGCCGCCCCGCAGGTGCAGCCGCAGCGCCTCCTCGTAGTACCGCTCCGCGTCCTCGTCGGGGGCCAGCAGCGCGCTGCAGCGCAGCGCCACCGCGCCCGCCCACGGCGACGGGGTCTGCGCCGCCCACATCTGCACCCGTTCGGACGCGGCGGCGGCGAAGCGGGGGCGGCCGGCCCGCACGGCCGCCTCCACCAGGTCCGGCATGCGGTGCATGATCATGACGGTACGGGCGGCGGGCCCGACCGTGCCGAACGCCTCGGCCCTGCGCAGAGCCGTCTCCGGCCGGCCGAGCGCGAGGTCGAGCAGGTTCAGCGAGACGCAGCGGATGCCGCCGGTGGCGGCGTCGTGGACGTCGGCGATCTGCGCGGCGAGCTTCAGGCACCGCTCCTCGTCGCCCTCGATCGCGGCCAGGTACGTCAGGACGCCGACGAGCAGCGCCGCGTAGTACCCCTGGTCGGTGTCGCGGGCGATGCGCAGCCCCTCCTCGGCGCTGGCCAGCGCCTCCCGGTGCAGGCCGAGGAACATCTGCGAGCGGGCCACCAGGGCGAGCGCCAGCGGCAGCAGCCCGATCGCGCCCTGATCCCGGCACTGGCGCTCGATGGCCACGGCACGTTCGTGGGCCTTCGTGTCGTCGCCGATCACCAGGTCCCAGATGGCGAGCTGGGCGCGTTCCCGCAGCTCGGCGGGCTCGGAGCGGTCGCGCAGACCTTCGATCATGTCGCGCAGCCACGCCAGGCCGGCCGGCGGCTCCTCGCCGGCCAGGCCGCCCATGCCGGCCAGGACCCGCGTCATCGGCCGCAGCGGCCCGGTCTTCGTGCTGGGGAGCGTGGACACGCGGGTGGCCGTCTTCGCGAGTGCCGCGTAGTCGCTGCCGATCCAGGCGGGGGTGAGCGCGTCGAAGAACAGCGTGACGGCGACGTCCTCGGCCTGGCCGATGACGGCCTCCGCCGTTCCGGCGAGCAGGGCGTGCGCCCTTTCCGGCTCGCCGTGCGCCATCGCGATCATCGCCCGGGTGCGGGCGAGGTAGGCCAGCACCTGGGGGTCGGCCACATCGGCGGCGGCCTGGTCGGCCAGCTCGCCGGCCCGCTCGTACAGCCCGGCCTCGGCGGCCGCGGCGGCGGCGAGGGTCAGGCGGCGGCCACGCTCGCGAGGGTCGGGGCTGAGCCGGGCCGCACGCTCGCAGGCGGCGGCGACCGCCGCGTGCCCGCCCCGGGCGCGGGCGTGCTCGGCGCTGCGCTCCAGCGCCGCCGCGCTCTCCTCATCGGGGCCGGTGGCGGCCGAGGCCAGGTGCCACGCCCAGCGGTCCACGTCGCCGGGACGCCCGGCCAGCGTCCCGGCCAGCGCGCGGTGGGCGGCCAGCCGCCGCACCAGGGAGGCCAGATGATAGGCGGCACTGCGGACGAGCGGGTGGCGGAAGGTGACGCGGCCGTCGCCGACGTGCACCAGTCCGGCGGCCTCCGCGGTGTCGAGATCGGCCAGGTCCGCGCCGAGCGTGCGGGCCGCCGTCAGGATGACGTCGAGCGAGCCGGTGTCGTCGGCGGCGGCCACCAGCAGTACGGTGCGCGCCGCCTCGGGCAGGCGGGCGATGCGGTCGCGGAACGCGCGGTGCACCCGGCCCGGGGCCGGGCGGGCGTCGATGCCGAAGGCGTGGATGGGCGCCGCGTCCGCCGCTTGTGCCTCGGTGAGCAGCGCGGGCAGCTCCAGCAGGGCCAGGGGGTTGCCGCGCGCCTCGCGCAGGACACGTTCGCGGGCCCGGGGCGCCAAGGCGTACCTGGCCAGCAGCTTCGCGGCGCCGGCCGGGTCGAGCCCGGTCAGGTGCAGGTCCGGTACGCCGGCGGCGGGGAAGGCGCGCTCGTCCTCGCGGGCGGCGAAGACGAGCACCACCCCTTCGGCCTCCAGCCGCCGGGCCGCGAACAGCAACGCCTCGGCGGAGGCGTGATCGAGCCATTGGGCGTCGTCCACCAGGCACAGCAGCGGGCGCCGCTCCGCGAGGTCGGCCAGCAGGGTGAGCACGGCCAGCCCGACCAGGAACCGGTCACCATTGAACCCGGGCTCCAGGCCGAGCGCGCCGCGCAGGGCCCGGGCCTGCACGCCGGGCAGCGTGTCGATGGCGTCGACGGCGCCGCGCAGCAGCAGGTGCAGCCCGGCGAAGGGCAGCTCCATCTCCGGCTCGAAGCCCGCCCCGCGCAGCACCCGCAGCTCCTGGCCCGCCGCCGCGGCGGCGTGGTCGAGCAGCGCCGACTTGCCGATCCCGGCTTCGCCGCGCAGCACCAGCGATCCGCTCTTCCCGGCTCTGGCCGCGGCGAGCAGCCGGTCGATCGCCGCGCGCTCCTCGATCCGCCCTATGAGCATGAGCATCCCCATTCGCTCGCCGGTCGCCCCGCACCGCCCTCCCCCAGCGGTCCCGTACCGGTGCCGACCGGGCGGTTCACCCTGTTCACGGTAGAGGCCCCGCCCTGCGTGCGAATCCGTCGGACGACTGGCGGCACGATCGTCACACCCCCGTGGAGGAGGCTCGATCGACGCCGAGCATGCGCAGGAACAGGGCGTCCATCGCGCGGTCCGGCAGCACGCGCCGCAGCCGGGTGAGCAGCCTGGCGTGCCCGCCGGCGGGGTAGCGCGTGCGCGGCCGCGGCGCGGTCATCGCCTGCACCACGGCGCGGGCGATTACCTCCGGAGGGCTGCCCGTCCGTTCGTGGCCTGCGGCGATCTTCTCGATCACGTGCAGGAACGTGACCCCGTAGTCGGCCCGGCCGCGCGCCGTGAACAGCTCGGCGACGGCGCGGCGGCCGTGGTCCACCAGCTTGACGGGGGCCCTGCTCCGCGTGGCGCCCGGCTCCACGATGCTGACCTGCACCCCCCACGGGCGCAGCTCCATGCGCAGCGCGTCGGTCACCGAGACCAGCCCGTGCTTGGCGACCGTGATGGGGCCGAGGAACGGCAGCGTGATGCGCCCGCCCTCGGAGCCCACGTTGACGATGCGCCCTCTGGCGCGCTTGATCAGTGGCAGGAACGCCTGGGTGACGGCGAGCTGGCCGGTGAGGTTGACCTCGAGGTGCTCCCGGAACACCTGCAGCGGCACGAGCTCCATCGGCCACGGCGCGCCGCTCCCGGCGTTGTTGACCAGCCCGGCCAGGCCCGCCATCCCCGTGGCGGCCTCCACCTGCGCCACCGCCGTGGCGATCGATTCCGCGTCGGTGACGTCGATGCGCACCGGGACGATGCCGCCGCCGGACGTGGCGCGCAGGTCCTCGGCGTCCGCGAGATCGCGGACGCCGGCGAACACGGTGAAGCCCCTGGCGTGCAGGGCCAGGGCGGATGCGCGGCCGATGCCCGACGAGGTTCCGGTGATCACTACGGATGGCGGCATCGTCATCTCCTCCCGAGACAACTCAACGGTGATGAGTTCACGATAAGCGCCGCCCGACAGGAACTCAACGCTGATGAGTTATTCGGTGAGGAACGGCCACCCCAGGACCACACCGGGACGGCCCGCCTCACCTGCGCGGGCTTCTCGCCGGCCGGACGGCAAGACCGGCGGTGACCAGGCCGCCGAGCCCGGCCAGCGCCAGCAGCACGGCCTCGACCCACAACGCCGTGCCGATGCCCCGCACGTCCTCGCTGATCCGCGGCCGGACGCGCCGGCGCGGGTCCACCATCACCTCGACGGTCGTGCCGACCTTCGCCTCGCACGCCGCCCGATCCGCCTGCGTGTCGACGGGGAACTCGCCGCTCCACTGGTCGGCGCGGATCCCGCCCAGGACGTACCGGCAGTGGACGCCGCGCCTGGCCTCGTCCACCTGCACCAGGGAGACCCGTGCCCGCTCGGGCACGCCGTACCAGTGCTGGTAGGCCTGCTCCAGGTGGATGACCGCGTTCACGCCGAGAGCGAGGCCGAGCAGTGCCGCCACCACGAAACTTCCGGCCAGCGGCGCCGGATCACTCCTCGGGGGCGAGGCGGCGCCGACCACGCCGGCCAGCACGGCGGCGAGCACGATGCCGCCCAGCGCCGTGACGACCAGCGCCAACGACGCCCACCCCACGCCGGCCGTCAGCGCGAACACCCCTGCGGTGGCACTCACGGGCAGCAGGCTGACCAGCAGGAACCCGGCGCCGGCCAGCAAGGCGCGCGGCACGATACCCATGTGTCCCTCAGCCGTCCTCGTCCAGCTCGCCGCCCGTGCCATCGTAGTGATCAGGCGGCCTTGCCGCGGGCGACGTAGAGGTTCATGTGCGTGAAGTCGACGGTGACGTTGTACGGCTTCCAGAAGCAGTGGGCGAACCAGCCCGGCGAGTCGAACCCGGTCCCGTAGGGCCAGGGCACGTTGAGCGGCTGGTTCGGGTTCGTGTAACAGTAGACGTCCCTGGCGACGGCGTCACCGAGCCGGACCTCCTTCGGATAGCAGGGGTAGACGACGGCCGGATGGCTATGGGCGAACGTGCCGATCTGGCGTTCGTGGTCGACGCGGATCCCCAGCCGCTCGGCCGTCGTCCCGCGCACGCCGGCGGCGATCTCGCCCACCCCGCCGAAGTTCACGCCCACCACGCCGGTGGCGGATCCGGCGGCGCCGGTGAAGCCGCCCACGCTGTGCAGGTACTGCTCGCGGGCCAGCCACACCGGCAAAGGCCGCACGCCCGCCCGGGCGGCGGCGGCGCGCACCGCCTGCGCCGTCTCGGCGGTGCGGCGGCGCAGGATCAGCTGCCGGCCCGCGTAGTCGAAGGTGGGCAGCAAGTGGTAGAAGACCCACATGCCGATCAGGCCGTCGCTGTCGGCGTCGACGTCCTCCCCCGAGGTCGTTTCCGTCCAGCTCACGGGGAGGTTACGCAGCTCGATGCCGCCCAGCTCGAACGAGTCCAGGATCCCCCAGTGCGCCCGGACGAGGCCCATCCCGAAGTCGGTCTCCTGGCTGAAGACGGGACGCAGCCCGGCCTCCCTGGCCACCGACGCGCGCAGGCTCAGGTTCGGGGCGCCGGTGTAGAACATGAAGCGCTTCGCGGCTCCCCCGTTGACCGAGGCCGCCACCAGCGGCATGGGGTCCATCTGCTCGAACGGCACCCGCGCCGTGTCGCCGTGCACCTGGTACGCCTCGCCGCGGACCGCCGCGAACCACTGGGCGTAGCTCTCGTCGCCGGCCGCCGCCCAGTGTGGTACCGACTGGGCGAACTTGTCCTGCCGGATGTAGCAGTCGCCCAGGAGCTGGTGGGCTTCCTTGTCGTCGGGCGCCAGGCCGAGGGCCGTCTTCAGGTACTTCTCGGCGTCCGGGAACCGGTTGCCCAGCAGCCCGACGTAGCCGCGCCGGCGGGCCGCGTGCAGGTTCCCGGGGTCCTTCTTCAGGATCTCCTCGTACGCGCGCCCGGCCTGCTCGAACTTGCCGGCCTCGAACAGCGCGTCCGCGTCGCCGCCGCCGGCCAGGGCGGTGGCCGCCTCGCCCAGCAGCGGCACGGTCGCGGCGGCACCGGCCAGCGCGGCGGCGCCCCGCAGCAGCGAACGCCGGTCCCATCGCCTGCCATCAGCCATGCCTTCTCCTCAATGTGATCATCGTCGCCATGACTTGGTGGCCGGCGGACGCCCACGACACCTCCGGCCGGCCTCGTCCACTGTCGGCGAGCGGTGTCCCCGCCTCGTCCGTGCCGTGTCATGGTCGTGTGACGGCTGCGACCGGCGCCGCGGGCGGGTCACGGTGAGGTGATCGGCGCTCCGGCCGGGGCGGCGGAGCCCGGCACCCCCGCGTAGTCGGGCAGCTCGACGCCGTTGATCGCGCGTCCGACCAGGTCGGCGAACCATTCGCCGGTGAAATCGGGGGCCGGCTCGGCGTCCGGTCCGGAGAGGTCGCGGCTGCGGGCGTTCAGCCGGCCGATCTCCTGGTTGGCCTCGACGTACGAGCGCATCCGCGCCTCGTAGCGGGCGAACCCGGCGGCGGGGTCCCATCCGGCGGCGGCCAGCTCTCCGGCCAGCACGTACGCGCCGACCAGCGCCAGCCCGGTGCCCTGCCCCGACATCGGCGAGGAGCTGAACGCCGCGTCCCCGAGCAGCGCCACCCGTCCCTTCGACCAGCGCTCCATCACCACCTGGGCGACCTGGTCGAGGTAGAAGTCGGGGGTGTCGTCCAGGTGCGCGAGGAGGTCCGGGGTCAGCCAGCCCAGGCCCGTCATCCGTTCGCGCAGCAGCACTTTCTGGGCCGCGACGTCACGGTGGTCGACGTCGAAGCCGGGCGAGGTGAAGGAGAGCATGGCCATCGCCCGGGTGGCGTCCTGGATGGGCCGCAGCAAGGCGGAGCGCCCCGACTCCTGATCCTGGTACTCCAGCAGCCAGCGGTCCAGCCCGAACTCGTTGGGCACGCTGTAGAAGGCCAGCACGTGCCCGAGGTGGCGGACGAACCGCTCGTGCGGCCCGAAGACCATCGCCCGCAGCGCCGAGTGCAGCCCGTCGGCCCCGATGACCAGCTCGAAGCGCCGCCGGTCGCCGCCCGCGAAGACCACGTCGACCCCGTCGGCGTCCTGGGCGAGCTGCGCGATCCGGTCGCCGAAGACGTACTCGACGCCGTCGCGGGTGGCGTCGTAGAGCACCTGGGACAGGTCCCCGCGCAGGATCTCGATGTCCGCGATGTACCCGTCGCCGCCGTCGTCCTCGGCACGGAACGTCTCCAGCACCTGCCCGTCGGCGTCCACGGTGTACGCGCCGGCGGTGTCGGTGCGCGCCGCGCGTACCGCAGAGTCCAGCCCCATGCGGCCGATGACCTCCTTGGCGATGCCGCGCGCGTCCACCGCCTGCCCGCCGGGACGCAGCTCGGGCGCCCGCTCCACCACGGTCACCGCGGCCCCCACCGGCGCAGCCAGTGGGCCAGCGCGGGTCCCGCGATGCTCGCCCCCACCACCAGCACCCTGGGACCACTCGTCCGTGTCCCCTGCTCCTGCTCGGAGTTGCCGGCGCTCATCACTGCCTCCATGTGCTCGCTCCCGCGCCGGGCGTTCCCCAGCGCGGGCTCACCGCTGTCGAGCCGTATCGACCACGGAGCCGCACAAAACTCATCGGTACGACCGGCCGCCCTCGGGATCGCCGACCCGAAGGACGACCTTGCCGGTGGTCCGCCCCTTGGCCACCAGGTCATGGGCCGCGGCCGCCTCCTCCAAGGCGAACTCCCGCTCCACGTGCACCGCGAGCCGGCCCTCGCGATACAGCCGCGCCAGCGACTCCAGCCCGGCGGCGTCCGGCTCCACCAGGTAGGCCAGGGCGCGCACCCCGAGCTCGCCGGCCCGCTCGGTCATGCCGGGCGTCCACGCCCCCTGCCCGCTCACCATCAGCCCACCCGGGCGCAGGCACTCCAAGGTCTGGAGCCCGGTGTCGCCGCCGAACATCTGAATGGCGACGTCGACGTCCCGCACCGCCTTCGTCACGTCCACCGCGGTGTAGTCGACGACCTCGTCGGCGCCCATCCGGCGGACGAAGTCGTGCTTGGCCGCGCTGGCCGTACCGATCACCTGGGCGCCACGGGCCTTGGCGACCTGCACCGCCAGGTGTCCCACTCCCCGGCCGCGGCGCCCACCAGCACGCGCTGCCCGGCCCGACCCCGGCGACGTCGACCGCCATCTGCCACGCCGTCAGGCCCGCCAGCGGCAGAGCCGCCGCCTCGATGAACGACATGCCCTCCGGCATCCGCGCCAGGTGCCGCGAGGGCGCCGTCACGTACTCGGCGTACGCGCCCGCCTCCCGCGGGAACCACGGCATGCCGAACACCCGGTCACCCTCCTTGAACCGGGTGACGCCATAGCCCACGCCGGCGACGACGCCCGCCACGTCCCAGCCGTGGACGAAGGGCAGGCTCAGCACCCGGTTGTAGGCCACGCCCATCCGGGTGTAGACGTCCACCGGGTTGACGCCGGCCGTGGCCACCTTCACCAGCACCTCGGTCGGGGCCGGCTTCGGCACCGGCACGTCGGCGACCTCCAGCACCTCGGGGCCGCCCCATTCGCTCTGCTGCACCGCACGCATGTTGCTCCTCAAGCTCCGGATGCGCCGGTCACCGTCCGGTGTGCAGGTCGATGAGGAGCCGGGCCACCTCGCGCGGGTGGGTGCTCATCACGTCGTGCGGGCCGTCCAGAGGCAGCGTGCGGTATCCGACCGCCTTCCCGAACTGCTCGAACGGGAAGGTCGGCGGGTGGCAGAAGATCGCCGTTCCGGGGATCCGGTCGACGGCGCCGCTCAGCCGGGTCGCCTCGGTGAACGTACGCAGCGGCTGGGGCCGCAGGCGCCGGGCGAGCACGCGGGCGTCCTCGGGATCGGTGACGCCGAAGCGCTCCGGCTGCGGGGCGGGCACGTGGCGGCCGCCGGCGCTGGCGCGGGCGCTTCTGCTGATCACGGTGACGAAGGCGTCGGGGGCCAGGCTGAACAGGCTCTCGCCGTCGCCCCCGGCCCAGCCGTCGATCATCATGACGTGGCGGACCAGGCCGGGCCGCTGATCGGCCGCCTGGCGGACGACGAGCCCCGCGTAACTGTGCCCGACCAGCACCACGCCGCCATCGCCGGCCGCCTCTTGGTCGAGGATGGTGACCAGTTCCTGGACGTGCGTGCCCAGACCCGCGTCGCCCTCCAGGGTCAGGGTGGGGGTCACCGTCCGCACGCCGGCTTCGTGCAGGAACGGGGCGACGCGTTCCCAGGCCCAGGGCCCGTACCAGGCGCCGTGGACGAGGACGAAGGTGGTCATGCTTTTCCTTTCGCGGGCAACAGCTGCAGAACGGTGCCGGCGAACTCCTCCAGGGCCGCGCGATGGTCGTCGGCGGCCAGGCGGATCACCAGGTGGCGGGCACCGGCCTCGATGTAGGAGGTGAGCCAGGCCGCGGCCTGCTCGGCCGGGCCGGCGAACATGGCCTGGATGGCTTCGACGGCTTCCAGCGGAGCGTTGTAGTAGCGCTCGATGCTCCCGCGCAGGCGTTCGCGAGCCTGCCCGGGGTCCTCTCCCAGGCAGAGGGTCGCGTAGAGGGCGGGCGTGACGGGCCGCGTCGCCTCTTGCTCGATGAGGGCCCGCTCGTGCGCGTACGTCTCCGCGAGGGGCGGGTACGGCAGCCACCCGTCGGCCAGCCGGGCGACCCGCCGCAGCGCGGCTTCGCCGCCGCCCGCCAGCCAGATCGCCGGCCCTCCCGGGCGCATCGGTGGCGGAGCCAGGCTGGTGTCGCGGCCGGAGAGGGAGACCTCTTCGCCGCTCCACAGGCTCCGCATCGCGCCGATCGACTCCTCCATCAGGGCGATGCGCCGCTTGAACGGGACCCCGACCGCCGCGAACTGGGCCTCGGTGGCGGCGTTGGGAAACCCGCCGCCCATGCCGGCGATCAGCCGCCCGCCGCAGAGCCGGTCCAGGGTGGCGAGCTGGTGCGCCAGCAGGATCGGATGGCGCAGCGCCGGCAGCAGGACCGCGGTGCCGAGCGTGATCCGCGTGGTGGCGACGGCCACGCCCGACAGGAGGAGCAGCGGGTCGGCGCGGGGCCTCGTCAACGGGCTGTCGCCGGCCCACACCGAGTCCAGGCCGAGGGCTTCGGCCTGGCGGGCCTGGTCGATGAGTTGCTTCAGATCGTGGTCACCGCGTATCGCGTGATCCCGGGTCGGCAACAGGTAACCGACCTTCAGTGGACTCATGGGCCGCCTCCTTAGGTTCCCCCATCTTAAGCGCACGCTTCCTCTTTTTGAAGTGAAAAATCTTCTTTCAGGAAGCTCCATCATCCATGCCGCCCGGCGGCCGATCCGGCGGCGGCGTTCTGCCGAGCCGTACGGACCTGAGGCGGCCGGCGCTCAGAAGTCCACCCACACCGGACCGCACCGTGGGCCACGGGCCTGGGCACCGCCGCGTTCCTCGACGCGGGGGCCGCTGCCGGGAGGACTCACCCGCGCATCGACGGGGACGGGAGCGGGGTGAGCCAGGAGCCGAGCAGGTCGCGCAGCCGGCGCGGGTCGTCGGTCCGGAACGCCAGATGGCCGTCCGGCCTGATGAGGAACACGTCCCCCGGCCTGGCGCCGAGCTTGTGCAGCACGTCGCGGCCGGCGTCCAGCAGGGTGAGGACGTCGCCGTGGCAGGGAAGCCCTTCGCCCAGCACCATGAGGCACCGCAGGACGGGGGCGTGGCGCTGCCGCAGGGCGGACAGCTCGGCCAGCATGGCCTTCTTCTTCGCCTCGGAGGTGGAGGACGAGGCGTAGCCCAGCAGGATGTATCCGGGGGTGCGCATCAGGTCGTACAGCCGGACGCCGGGCCCGTCGGTGTCGGCGAGGTCGAGGTCGGGCACCCGGTCTCCCGCGTTGATCGCGCTCTTCGGCAGCCCGGGGAAGCGCTGGGCCTTCGACAGGGCCGTGTGCCGGTAGTGCACCCCCGTCTGGGACACGCGGCCGCTGATGAGGTTCTGTACCGGGCCGGTGGCCAGGGCCAGGCCGAGCACCTTGCTGCTGACCCTGCGGTACGTCGCCGAGCGCGCCTGGTTGATGAACAGCCGGAACAGCAGGTCGGACAGCTTGCGGGTGCGCTCCCCGACGGCGTGCCGTTCCTCGTCGTAGCTGTCGAGCAGGGATGCGGGCGCCCGCCCCCGGCAGACCCAGGCCAGCTTCCAGGCGAGGTTGAAGGCGTCCTGGATGCCGGTGTTCATGCCCTGCGCGGCGACGGGGATGTACAGGTGCGCGGCATCGCCGGCGAAGAAGATCCGCCCCGCGCGGTACGTGGTCAGGAGCCGGTTCTGGGCGCGGAACCGGGTGATCCACCGCGGGTCCCTGATCCGCAGCGGGTAGGGGACGATCGCGTCCACCGTCTCCTGGACGTCGGCGAGCTCCAGCGGCTCCGTGGGCGGGATCCCCATCTTGGCCAGGTCGAAGGCGATGACGCGCACGTACTCGTTCTGGAAGGGCAGCAGCGCGAGGCCGCCGCGGTCGCTGGTGTGCAGGCTGACGAACCCGCGCGGCAGGTCTCCCTCGGCCAGGACGTCGGCGATCAGGGCGGTGCCGTCGAACAGCGCGTGCTCCTCCGTCGTGCCGTGGTCACGGCTGAGCACGCTGTGAGATCCGCCGCAGTCGACGAGGTAGCGGGCGCTCAGGGTGCTCCGCTCGCCCGAGGCGTCGGCGAGCGTGGCCAGCACGCGGGTGCCGTCCTGGACGGCGTCCACGAGCTTGAGCCCGCGGCGGACGCTGCCGCCCAGCTCGCCGAGGCGGGCGGCCAGCGCCCGCTCCGTCTCCTCCTGCGACAGGGTCAGCATGAAGGGATAGCGGCTGCCGGTGTGATACATCTCCACGATCGCGGGCGTACGGTCGTCGGCGCCGAAGTTGAAGCCCGGGGCCAGGTATCCGTCGCGGACGAGCGCGTCGCTGAGGCCGTGCAGCCGCAGCAGCTCCAGGGAACGCGCCTGGAGGACGAGCGCGCGCGAGTAGCGTGCGGGCTCGGCGCGCTCGTCGATCAGCACGCACTCCACGCCCTGCCGGGCCAGCTCGATCGCCGCCGTCAGCCCGGTGGGCCCGGCCCCGACGACGAGCACTTCGGCGTCGTCCATGGTCATGTCGGTTCCCCTCTGGTCATCGTGCAGGTGAAGAAGAAGCGCAGATGCGCCTCGACGAGGCTCCTGGCGGCGGCGATGTCCGCCTCGGAGGCGTCCGGGTGCAGGCGCAGGAACCAGATGGTGTCCAGGGGCGCCATCAGCTCCCACACGAGCTGCTCGGCCGGCAGGTCGGCGCGCAGCAGCCCGGCCGCCTGCCAGGCCTTGAACGGCCGCGCGAGCCGGTGCTTGGCCGTCTCGATGGCCTCCGTCAAACCGCGAACGCCGTCCTGGCCCGATCCGTCCCGCTGGACGACCCGGGCGAAACGCCGCCCCCGCGGGCTGGACCACGTCCGGAACAGGCCGTCCACCAGGTCCCGGACGGCCTCCTCGGGCTCTCTGGCGGCCATGGCGTCGGGGTCGGGGCACAGCGCTTCGAGCGAGGGCGGGCCCAGCTGCGCGAACAGCTCCGCGTACAGGGCCTCCTTGCCGGCGAAGTGGAAGTAGATGGCGCTGTCGTGCACGCCGGCGAGCCCCGCGATCTCGCGCACGCTCGTCGCGGCGTAGCCGTTCAGGGCGAACAGCTCCAGTGCGGCGTCGAGCAGGACCTGCCGGGTGTCCTGCCTGTCTTCGTTGCGCGGCCGGCCCGGCCGTCGTCTTCCTGGTTGCGACACGGCCCCATTAAAACCAGCGCTTGCTGAATTAGTCAATTCAGCAAGCGCTTAATATTTCGCTGTTCGCGGTGACCGGTCCGATCGGGATCGCGGCGTGCCGGCCGGCTCGTCCATGAAGTGGAACGGCCTACCCATTTCCATTGCTAGGCTTCTCCCATGGAAACGGGTAGGCCGTTCCACTTTTCGAGAGGTGCTGCTCATGCGTGCCGTAACGCTGAACTCCGTCCCGGACGCCCCCGTCGTGGCCGACGTCCCTGCCCCTGAGCCCGAGGCCGGGGAGGTGCTGGTGAAGGTGGCCGCCTCCTCGATCAACGGCTTCGACGCGGCCACCGCGGCCGGTTACCTCCAAGGGGCGATGGAGCACCGCTTCCCGCTGGTGATGGGCAAGGACTTCGCCGGCACCGTCGAGGCGCTGGGCGAAGGCGCCGAGGGCTTCACGGTCGGGCAGGCGGTCTTCGGCGTGGTGATGAAGCCGTTCCTGGGCACCGGCTCGCTGGCCCAGTACGTCACGGTGCCCGCCGGCTACGGCATCGCCCCCGTTCCCGACGGCCTGTCCGTGCCGGAGGCGGGCGCGCTGGGCCTGGCCGGCACCGCCGCGCTGAACAGCCTCGACACCGTCGCCCCGGCCGCGGGCGAGACCGTGCTGATCTCGGGCGCCACCGGCGGGGTGGGCGCGCTCGCCGTGCAGCTCGCCGCCGCCCGTGGCGTCCGCGTGATCGCCACCGCCCGCCCCGGCGCCGAAGCGGAGTTCGTCACCGGCCTCACCGACGCCGAGATCCACCTCGTGGACCACAGCGGCGATCTGCCGGCTCAGGTGCGCGCGCTCGCCCCCGACGGGGTGGACGCCGTGCTGCACCTGGCCGGGGACGGCGTCCGGCTCGCGGGCCTGCTGCGGCCGGGCGGCCGACTCGCCTCCACCATCGGCCTGACCCAGGAGGCCGTCGAGAGGGCCGACGTCACCGTCCACACGATCATGTCCGACCCGAACCCGCGGACCTTGACCGCCCTGGCCGCCCGGGCCGTCTCCGGCGCGCTGCGCGTCCCGGTCACCGCCACCTACCCGCTGGAGCAGGCCGCGCAGGCGTTCGCCGCCTTCGGCGCCGGCGCGCTCGGCAAGCTCGCCGTCACCTGCTCCTGAACGCTCCCAGGAAGGAATCAACGGGCGCTTCAACGGCTGAGCCGGGCACCACCCGGCCGTGGTCAGAAGGTGGCGATCGGGTTGACCGGGCTGCCGGAGGTGCCGGCGAAGCGCACCGGGGCGACCGCGAGCTGGAAGTCCCACTGGCCGAGCTCGGCGGCCGTGGCCGCGCACGCCTCCAGGTCGCAGTTGTCGACCATCCACAGCCCCATGGCGACGAGGCCCACGGTGTGCACCGGCATCGCCAGGTCGTCGTAGCCCGAGGGCTGCACGTCCTGGGGGCTGTCGGCGCAGATCAGCGCGACCTGCCGCTCGTGCAGCCACGGCAGGCAGGACGCGTGCCAGCCGGGCTGCGTGACCCCACCGGTCTGGCCGCCTTCGTGCCGGACGCGGCCATGCCCGGTGCGCAGCAGCACCGCGTCGCCGGGCCGTACCCGCACCCCCTGGCGGCGCTCGGCCTCCTCCAGGTCCTCGGGGAACACCCCGTCACCGGGCTCCAGCCACGGCACCCCGCGCACCTGGGCGACGTCCAGCAGGACGCCGCGCGTGACGATGCCGTCCGCCGCCGCCGTCACCGCCGCCCACGCCGACCCGGTCTCGGCGTCGACCAGGGTGTGCGGCCGCCCGTTGTACATGGCGCCGTCCCAGAAGACGTGGCACGGCGCGTCCAGGTGGGTGATCGTGTTGCCGTGGAAGGTGAGGCCGAGCCGCTCCAGCGAGTACCCCCAGTGGCGGTCGTTGCGGAAGCCGGGCAGCGGCATGCCGGCGGCGGCCGGCAGGTCGGCGAAGCACGGGCACGCGGTCGTCGACCGCTCCATCTCCGCCGGCACCGCCACCTCCCACGCGCACGACACGCTCCTGCCGTGCCGCACCGCCCGCGCCGCCGCCAGCCGCACCCCGTCGGTGATGTGGTTCAGCGTGCCGAGCTGGTCGTCGTCGCCCCACCTCCCCCAGTTCGACAGCGACTCGGCGTACCCGAGCACGTCCTGTTGCGTCGGCATGGCCCGTCCGGCATTCGACTGCATGGTGATTCCTCTCATCGTTGTTCGGCCGGCGCGGTGGCCGGTTGGGCTGCGAGCGGCGGGGTCCCGTTCGACGGCAGGCGCAGGGCGGGGGTGAGCAGCGCGGTGACGGCGAGCGAGGCCAGCGCCATCACGGCCATCGTGGCACCCGCGGGCAGGTACTGCGCGAGCAGCCCGGCCAGCGTGGCGCCGACCGCCTGCATCGCCTTCATGCCGGTGACGTGCAGGCCCAGCGCCTGACCGCGGACGTCCTCGCCGATCAGCGCGATCAGCCGTTCCTGCAGCAGCAGCGTGGAGGCGAAGCCGACCGACGCCACCGCGACGACGCCCGCCGCGACCGGCGTGCCGAGCGGCAGCACGAACAGCAGGTACGGCAGCGCGAGCAGGAAGCGCAGCGGGGCGGCGGAGCGCCGCCGTGCCTGTGGCGACAGGAACCGGCCAGCCACAAGATCGCCGGACAGCATGCCCAGCGCCGCCGCGACGAACAACGCGGCGGCCGAGCCCGGCGCGTAGGGCACGAACAGCGCCTCGCAGCCCACCACGAGGCCGTTCGGCACCCACATCGCCAGGTAGACCGCCCGGCGGGCCGGCGTGGCCAGCAAGTGCCGGTTGACCCGCCAGGTGGCCGCGACGGACGGGCGGCCGGACGCCCGCGCCGGCCGGGCACTGAGCCCCCGCCACAGCACCAGGGCCGCGGCGAAGGACAGCGCCGCGCTGATGGCCAGCGTCGCCCGCGGCGACACCACGGCCAGCAGGACGCCGCCGAGCGCGAAACCGGCGATCTGCATGGCGCCGACCGAGATGTTGAGCACCGAACGGCCGAGCACGTAGCCCTGCGGCGGCACGATCTCGTTGAGCAGGCCGTACCGGACGCCGCCGCCGATCGAGCCGGCCAGGCCCAGAGCCAGGATCACCGCGAACATCGCCCACAGCGGCATGCCGGGCAGGGCCAGCGCCAGACCGGCCAGGCCGCCGGCCAGCGCGGTCAGCCTCAGCGCCGTACGCGGCCGCACCCGGTCGGCCAGCGACAGCAGCGTGGTCGCGCCGACGAGTTCGGCGAACGACGGCCCGAACATGCTCAGCGCGGCCAGCAGCGGCGAGTCCGTGTGGGCGTACACCAGCGTGGCCAGCGCCAGCCCGTTCAGCGTGGTCGAGGCGACCTGCGCGCACGAAGCGGCGAACAGCGGGGTGAACTCGGGTGTCCGGAACAGGTCCTGGTACGTACGCATCGCGCTGGATTCCCTCGCTCTCGTCCGCCGCCGGGCGTGTCCAACGGCTCCCGGCTCATCGACGAGCCTGCACCCCGGAGGGCTTATGCGTCTAATGCCACCTTGGGCGGAAATCCATCGATAGGGTTGATGAATGCTCGACATCGTGCGGCTGCGCGTCCTGGCGGCGGTCGCCGCCCACGGCTCGGTCACCGAGGCGGCCAAGGCGTTGCACTACTCCCAGCCGTCGATCAGCCACCATCTGGCCCGGCTGGAGGCGGCGACCGGAGCCAAGCTGATCCAGCGTGCCGGGCGCGGCATCCGGCTCACGCCCGAGGGCGAGCTGCTGGCCCGCCGCGCGGCGGAGATCGTCGCCCGGGTCGACGCGGCGGGCGCCGAGCTGGCCGCGCAGCTCGGGCTGCAGACCGGACGGGTCCGCCTCACGGCTTTCAGCTCGGCCTTGAGCGTTCTGGTGCCGCCGGCGGCGATGGCGCTGTCCCGGTCGTACCCGAACATCGAGCTGCACCTGGCCGACGCGCATCCCACGGTCGCCCTGCGGCGGCTGCGCGACGGCTCGGCCGACCTGGCGATCGTGCACCGCTACGACGACGTCGTCCCGGACGACGGCGTCCGCTACTCCTATCTCCTCGACGACCCGATGTACCTGCTCAGTCGGCACCCCGGGCAGACGCTCGCCGACCACCGGGACTCCGCGTGGATCGCGGGCTGCGAGAACTGCCGCGGCGAGCTGCTGCGGTTCTGCGAAGCGGCCGGGTTCAGCCCGCGCATCACCTACAGCAGCGACGACATCGTCGTCGAGCAGGCGTTCGTCGCCGCCGGGCTCGGGGTCACGACCATGCCCGGCCTCGCGCTGCGCTCGCACCACGCGGACGGGGTCGTCGCCAGCGAGCTGGCCGGGTTCCGGCGCCGCATCTACCTCGCCACGTTCGGCGAGCCCCCGGACCCGCCGGCCACGGCCGCCTTCATCACCGCCCTGCGCACCACCGTCAGCGCCCTCGGCTAAGAGTGGCGGTATTTTTATACCGATGTCATGCTAGAGTCCCGGTATTAAAATACCATTTCTTGTGACGTGAGGTACTCGTGATCGAGCTCAAGACGCCTGCCGAGATCCAGCGCATGCACGTGGCCGGGCGATTCGTCGCCGAGGTGCTCTCCGAGGTGGGTCGCATCGCCGACGTGGGCGTCAACCTCCTCGACCTGGAGCACCACGTACGTGACATGATCAAACAGCGCGGTGCGGAGTCGTGCTACTGGGACTACTCGCCGTCGTTCGGACGCGGGCCGTTCCGCAACGTCATCTGCCTGTCGGTCAACGACGCCGTCCTGCACGGCCTGCCCCACGACTACACGCTGCGCGACGGCGACGTGCTCAGCGCGGACATCGCGGTCGGCATCGACGGCTGGGTGGCCGACTCCGCCCGTACGATCGTCGTCGGCACCCCCGCCGAGGAGGACCTGCGGATCATCCGCGCGACCGAGGAGGCGCTGGAGGCGGCGATCGCGGTGGCCCGCCCGGGCAACCGCGTGGGCGACCTGTCGGCGGCCATCTGGGCGGTGGCCCGCGACTACGGCTACCCGGTCAACACCGAGTTCGGCGGCCACGGCATCGGCCGCACCATGCACGAGAGCCCGCACGTCTCCAACATGGGCCGGCCGGGGCGCGGCCTGACGCTCCGCCCGGGCCTGACCCTCGCCCTCGAACCGTGGCTCGCCCGCACCACCGACCGCATCGTCTACGACCCCGACGGGTGGACCATCCGATCGGCGGACGGCTCGCGCACGGCGCACTCGGAGCACACGGTGGCCATCACCGAGGACGGCCCCCTGGTGCTCACCCGGCGCGAAGAGGAGGTCCCGCCGCCGGTGCGTGCCTGAGCCCGGCGGCGGCTCGGCGTTCATCCGATCAAGGGAACCCGTGGAGCCTCGCGCCACGCGAGCCGGCGATCCATGGCCAAGAGGACGCCGGAAAAATTGTCGGCCGGAGTTGTCGGATCCGGGCCGCGCCGTTCGTAGCCAGGATGAACGGGCGCCCACGAGGGCGCTGCCGACGATTGAGGGAGATGCCGACCGATGCAGCAGCACCCGCAGGCCAAGATCCACCGCATGTTCGAGCTCATCGAGCCGATCGCCACCGTCACCTTCTCCGAAGTGGCGAACGAGGCGTTCCTGGCCGTCGGCATGCGCAACTACTGGGACGGCTACTTCGCCGGCCGGGCCGCCCCGCTGGGCCAGGCGCCGGCCGAGGTGGTGCACGCCGTCTTCTACAACTTCGCCGACGGCGAGGTGGCCCGCCACATCCCCTGGGTGTGGGGCAAGATCACCCCGCAGGAGGCCATCGCCGTGCGTGAGCGAGGCAGCACCGCGGCCCTGCGCCACATGATCGGGGAGCTCGCCGACTCCCCCGCCCTGGTGCGCGCCGCCGACCTCGCCACCCGAGCGGCGTTGAGCGCGCCGACCGAGGGCCGGCCCCTGTACGCCGGGCTGCGGGCGCTCGACGTGCCCGAGGAGCCGCTGGCCAGGCTCTGGCACGCGACGACGCTGCTGCGCGAGCACCGCGGGGACGGCCACAACGCCGCCCTCGTCGCCCACGGCATCGGCGGCACCGAGGCCCACGCCCTGATGGCCGTCTCGCTCGGCATGCGGGCGGAGGAGTTCGGCCGCATCCACCACCTGCCCAAGGCGCGGCTGGCCGCCGTCGTCGACGGGCTGCGCCGCCGCGGCCTCCTGGACGCCGCCGGCCGCTTCACCGAGGCTGGCCGGCGGACCAAGCAGCGGATCGAGGCGCTCACGGACGAGCTGGCCGCGCCGGCGTACGACGTGCTCAGCGCGGACGAGCTCGACGAACTGGCCGCGGCGCTCGAACCGCTCGCCGCCGCGATCCAGGCCGCCGACCACTGAGCCAGGAGCGTCAAGCCGCTGGAACGGCCACACCCCCCCGGCCCCCAGGTGAGCGGGTAAAGCGCCGCCTAACGGGTACAGCGCCGCCGCCAAGCGGTGCCGGGCTCATGCCTGCGCCGGCCGTGTCAGCGGCCGTGTCAGGGCGGCACCGGCCCGGCATCAGAGCGGTCCGCGACCGTGACGGCCATGAACGGTTCGGTGACCGCGGCGGCGACGCCGCGCAAGGCGTACGGGGACACCATCGTCCTGGACTTCCGCCCCGCCATGCGGGGCCCGCTGGCGTGCTACGACGCCATGCTGGGCCGCCTCGTGGCGATCGGGATCGTCGTCGGGCTCGTGCCGGCCGGCAGGAAGGGGCCGGAGGTGCGGCCGTTGGCCCGGCACCTGTCGTTCACCTCGCTCATCGACACCCTGCGCGGCCTGCTGACCGGCCCGCCGTCGGCGGGCCCGATCCTCACGGCGATCGCCTGGTGCGCCGGGCTCTCGTTGCTCGGCTACGTGTGGGTACGCGCCCGGTCGACGATCGGCCGATGACCGGGGGCGGCGCCTCCGCGACCAGTCGACCAGCTGGGATGGCGGCGTCGTGCTCGGGTAGTCTCACCTGGTGATCGAAAAGGCGGGCACGAGAGGACGGGCATGGCGCTGATCCTGGTGACCGGGGCCGCCACCGGGCTCGGCCTCGACACGGCGGCCGCGCTGGCGGAGGAGGGGCACGACGTGGTCGTCCACGTCCGCAACCGCTCCCGACTCGCCGACGCGGGCGGCGCCGAGCGGTGGAAGGGCGTTGTCACGGGGGATCTCGCCATCCTCGACGAGATGCGCGACGCCGCCCGGCAGGCCGCCGCGTTCGGCCGTTTCGACGCCGTCGTCCACAACGCCGGCACCATGCGCCAGGGCGAGGCGGGCGAGGTCAACACCGTCGCTCCGTACGTGCTGACGGCCCTGATGGACAAGCCGGCCAGGCTCATCTATCTCAGCAGCGGCATGCACCGGGGCGGCTCCACCGACCTGCGCCGGCTGAGGGCCGGCACCGCCTCCTACAGCGACAGCAAGCTGTGGGTCACCGCCTTCGCGCTCGCGATCGCCTCCCGCTGGCCGGGCACCTCCGCTCACGCGGTCGACCCCGGCTGGGTCCCCACCCGCATGGGCGGCCCCGGCGCGCCGGACGACCTGACCGCCGGCCGCCGCACCCAGATGTGGCTGGCCACCAGCAACGACGTGACCCCGCCCACCGGCGGCTACTGGTACCACCAGCGCGTGCAGGAGCCCCACCCGGCGACGCGGGACGACAGCTTCCAGGCCCAGCTCCTCGAAAGCCTGGAGCGCCACACCGGGATCCCGCTCGGCTGACCTCGGCCCCGGTCGTCGCGGGCCGGGAGCCGCAGGTTGTACGGGCCGAGGTCGTGCGTCGTACCTTGCGTGAGATGCGGTCGACTGGTCGGCGACCAGGTGTGCGGAAGCTCGGCCTGAGGTCACGAGCCGAGCCCCTCGGCGCGTAGCCCGAACAGTTCCAAGCAGTCGTGTACGCCGTCGACCGTGATGCCGGGCATCCGGTGCTTCGCCCACGCGGCCGCGTCGAGCAGCATGCGATGCTCGACGACCCTTCTCCCGTCCTCGGCGTAGGCGCGACGCCCGTTGGCGGCGTAGCCGAGCTTGCGCGAGACCCGTTCGGAGGCCGTGTTGCCGTCCACGTAGGAGGTGCGCGCCTCCACCGCGCCCAGGTGGGCGAACGCCAGCTCCAGGACGGCGGCGCGGGCCTCGGTCCCGTACCCGTGGCCCTGGCGGGCCCGGGTGATCCACGAGCCGGTCTCGACCGTGCGGACGGTCGCGTAGTCGGCCGCCCACATGTTCTGCACGCCGACCGCGACGCCCTCGACGCGGATGGCGAGCTGGAGGTTCCAGCTTTCCGGCCGCCAGTGCGCGAGGGCTCGCCAGTGCCTTTGCAGCAGGTGCCGCTCCCGCTGTGGTGACGGCTCGTAGAGGTAGGCCTGCTGGTAACGGGGTTGGTCAGCAGGCTGGAGGTCAGCGGAGGCGCGGGCCAGGTCGAGCAGGTCGGGGGTGGTGGGGATCGCGAGTTCGAGGCGCCCCGTGGTGAGGCGCAGAGCGAGCAGCGGCCACAGACCGGCCAGGTCGTCGCTCATGCTGTCACGTCGCGGTCGCCGGCGGCCCCCGCGGTAACGGCAGCAGGCTCGGCGGTCGCCGCTTGCGCGACCACGGCGGCCGGCGCGCTGCTCGATGCGCCTGACAAGCCTCGGCGGTCCACGACCCTCCCATCCATGGGGCTGTCCTTCAGTGTGATGCTGCTGTGCACGGCCGCCGGCCACAAGGCGATGAGAAGCAACCCATCGGCAACCGAAAGCAACGGACAGCTGTCTTCACGGACCCTCGACACCGAGTCACGGTGAAGATGAAACCGCCCCTGCCACTCGGAACCGGAGCAGACGCGGGCGAACTGTCTCACCCCCAGGAGGTCCTCATGGCCGCCGCGACCCCCACCACCCCCAGCGAGCGGTACGCGCCCCCGCCCGGCGGCTGGCGCGACCCCAGGAGCTTCGTCGACCCCGACGTCTGGGACCGTCAGATCAAGCTCCTCGTCCGCGATCACCCGTGGGACACGGTCATGGCCGAACGGTGCTTCGGACAGGCGATCGCCTACCTCATCACTGCCATGGAGAAGCACGGCCAGCACCTGGAGATCGGCTGCGGTCCGCTCATCGACCGCGCGGTGCACGGCTTCATCCTCGACACGCGGAACTACGCCTCCTTCTGCGCCAAGTACTTCAACGGCGCGTTCCTGCATCACGTCCCAGAGATCGAGTTCAAGGTCGACGGGTCGGTGCAGAAGACCGCGCACGTCGTGGCCGGCAACGGGTTCGAGGTGGACTGGTCGCTGTGGGAGGCCGACTTCGCCAAGTGCACGCCGTGCGCGCCCGGCACCGACTGCCACTGACCGCTCCTGATCGAGCGGAGGGCTGGAAACGTCACGCGTTCCCAGCCCTCCATCATGTCTGAGCATGTGGTGGCCGATTCTCCGGTGATCAACGCCGGTGGCGCGCTACCGTGACGCGGGTCCTGCCCCTGCCGTCCCAAGGTGCCCGCCATGCCCACCGAGCCCGCCAAGCCCGACCGGCCCACTGTCACCGACCGCGCCAGCTACTGGGACCGCTACGCCACCGGCATCCGCACGACCGACGCGCCGGAGACCGCGCTGAAGAACGCCTTCGGCTGGACGCAGTACGAAGGCCATGGCCCCGGCGACGAGCTGCTCGGCGAGCCCGCCACCGCGCTGGAGCTCGGCTCCAGCCGCGGGCACGCGGTCGCGGCGCTGGCCACCAAGGGCATCGACACGACCGGCGTGGACCTGTCGCTCGTGCAGGTCGAGGGCGCTCGCCAGCGGTGGGGGCATCTGCCGAACGCGCACTTCGTGCACGCGGACGTGATCACCTTCCTCACCAGCGCCAGGGAGCGCCGTTGGGAGGCGATCTACTCCATTTTCGGTGCGCTGTGGTTCACCGACCCCGAGCAGTGGATGCCGCTCGTGCGCGCCCGCCTGGCTCCCGGCGGCAGGCTGGTGTTCTCGTGCGCGCCGGCCGTGCCGGGCACCGCCGGCGTTCAGGGCATGTACGGGGCGGGCTTCACGGGCCCGCAGGTGTGGATCTACCGGTGGACGTACGAGCCCGGCGAGTGGGCGCGGCTCCTGACCGGGACGGGGTTCCGCGAAGTGGACGCGAGGGTCGAACCGGCCCCTGACCCGCGGAACGTGGGGACGCTGATCGTGGAGGCCCGCGCGTGACGGCCGACGAAGGCACGACCGGCCCCGTTTCGCCGCCGTCCTCGGCATCGGCGGCTTCCCCCGAGACCATGGGTGCAAGGCGCACTCCGCCGCCGGTGCTCGCCGGGCTCGGTTGCGGCGCTAGGCGTTGGCCCGGCGGAGGCGTTCGGCCGCCTGGGCCCGTAGCGCGTCGCCGCCCGCCGGGGAGCCGCCGCACAATGCCATCTCGCGGGCGTTGTAGGCGGCCATCCACACGCCGGCCGCCCAGGCGATCTCCAGCTCCTCGGGCGTGAACAGGCGCCCGCGGAAGTGCTGGTAGGCCGCCAGGAACGCTTCGGAGCTGTCGAGCGGTGCCAGGGTCGGCGGGCCGGCGCTGGCGAAGGATCCGCTCGCCTCGCCCGCCAGTGCCGCCTCCGGCTGCCAGGCCAGGCTGTCCCAGTCGTGCACCGCCCACACCTGCCGTCCCCGCCACCGCAGGTTCTGTGCCTCGAAGTCGGCGTGGCCGAGCACGCACGGCAGGTCAGCGGTCAGCAGCCGTGTCCGGGCCCGCTCGGCCGCCTCCACGATGTGCCCGGACACGACGCTCTGGTCGAGGTCGTCGAGGAAGCCGGTCGCCGGCCACGTTCCGGAGCCGGGCTCGTCCCAGCGCACCCAGGGCGGGTTCGGCAGCGGCGGCGGGACGGTCACGGCGGCGAGTTCGGTCATCAGCCGGGCGAACGCCTGCGCGCAGCGCACGGCCGTCTCGGGCGAGTCGCCGTGCAGCACCTCGCCGCCGGGCCGGTACTCCTCAGCGTGTACGGCCAGCGCACCGGCCCCGACCACCGGTGTCAGCGGCCTGGCGCACGGGAACCCGCGCGCGGCCAGCCGGGCCTGGGCCGCGACGCAGAACGCCGCCCGGCCGTCGTCGGCGCGTGCCTTGACCACGACGTCCCGGCCGCCGGCCAGCCGCAGGCCGAACACCATCGAGACCTTCTCCGAGCGGAACAGCACGCCGGCGGGTTCGCCGCCCAGCTGGTCCCGGCACCAAGCCGGTAACCAGTGCGGCAGCTCGTCCAGGGGCACGGTCATCACTGTGCCAAAGACGCCGGACCCCCGGAAGTCAGTCGCCTGCAAGGATGAAGTCGGCCACGGCGGCGGCGACGGCTTCGGGCTGCTCGTCGGGGATGAAGTGGCCGGCGCCGGGCACGACGACCCCGGTGACGTGGTCGGCCCACGGGCTGAGGGAGGCCGCCATGTCGGGAATGGAGCCGTGGCTGCTGGAGATCCCGAGGACGGGCACGGTGAGGTGCTGCCGCTTGAGCGCCTCGTGGTTCCGGCGCGCGGACTCGGCGGCGTCCCGGTAGTAGGCGAGGCTGGCGCGCAGGCCGCCGTCGGCGGCGATGGCCGCCGCGTAGTGGTCGATCTCGGCGTCGTCGAACGTGCCGGGAGACAGGGCCTTCATTCTCAGGAACCAGCCGACGTAGTCCCGTTCGCGGCCGGCGAGCAGCGTCTCGGGCAGGTCGGGCACGAGGTGGAACGCGAAGTGCCAGGTCTTCCACGCCCGGTCCGGGTCGGTGGGGATCGCGTCCGGGAGGGTGATGCCGGGGATTCCGGCGTCGAGCAGCGCGACCCCGCGCAGGTGGCGTTCGAAGCGAAGTGCGAGGGAGAAGGCGACCCAGGCGCCGATGTCGTGGGCGGCCAGCCAGTACGCCGGCACGCCGAGCGCCCGCACCGCGGCGTGGACGTGGGCGGCGACGGTGTGCGTGTCGTAGCCGCGTTCCGGGCGCTCGGAGTGGCCCTGGCCGGGCAGGTCGATCGCGATGACGCGGAACCGGGCGGCGAGGCGGGGCATCACCTTCCGCCAGGCCCACCAGGTCTGCGGGAATCCGGCGAGCAGGACGACGGCCGGGTCGGCCGGCTGTCCGCCTTCGACGGCATGGAGACGGACGCCGTCCGCGTCGACCCAGCGGTGCGTGAATCCGGCCAGGTCGTGCAGGGGCAGGCCGGGGATCGGATTACTTTCCGGGGCGCTGGTCGCAGGGTCGGTCATGGGGATCCTCCAGAGGAAGCTTGAATGCGCAGGTCAGCGTCCTGCCGGAGGCTAGCACATCTTGAACTGTTTAGTTCAAGATAGGATGGCGCACAGCGCAGCCCCCAGACATCAGCACCCCGGCGAGGAAGTGCCACGTGGCAGGCAAGAAGCAGTTCGACATGGACACGGCGCTCGACGCCGCGATGATCCAGTTCTGGCGCGCCGGCTACGCCGGCACCTCGCTGGACGACCTGTCGCGGGCGACCGGCCTGAACCGCAGCTCCATCTACTCCTCGCTCGGCGACAAGGACACGCTGTTCCTGCGCTGCCTGGACCGCTACGCCGCGCGCTATGGCGACAAGTACGACGCCGCCCTGTCCCGTGCGACCACGGAGCCGGTCGAAGCCGTTCGCGCGTTCTTCGACGTCACCCTCGAACGCATCGCCGATCCCGAGCTGCCGGACGGATGCCTGATCGCCCAGACGGCCATGGCGATCCCGGTGCTGAGCCCGGGCATCGCGGCGCACGCGAGGGAGGCGCTGGGCCGGCAGCGCTCCCGGTTGCGCGCCGCGCTGAAGGCCGGCTCCTTGCCCGGCCAGGTCGCCGAGGCTTTCGCCGAGCACGTGGCGGCCGTGAACCAGTCGCTCGCCGTCATGAGCAGAGCCGGGGCGAGCCCGGCGCAGCTCCTGGCCGTCGTGGGGGTGACCGTAGACGCGCTCTCGCAGGCGTTGCGCACGCGCGACGTACCAGGTTAACGCGATCTCAGCCGTTGGTGAGCTCGTTCCTGATCCAGTCCAGGACGGAGGCGTGGCGAGGCCGCCAGCCGAGCCGGGCGCGGGCGCGCTCGCCCCGGACCCGGCTGTTGGAGCCGAGGGCGAAGACGGCGGCCTCGTAGCCCCACTCGTGGATGGCCGCGTCGATGTCCCAGGCCTCGGCGGGGCCCAGGCCCAGCGCCTCGGCGATGGCGGCGGTCAGGTCGCCGAACGACGCCTCGCCGTTCTCCACGAAGAAGAACGAGCCGGCGGGGGCCGCGTCGAGCGCGAGCAGGTAGAGGTCGGCCACGTCGTCGATGTGCACGTTCGACCAGATGTTGCGCCCGGCGCCGATCCTGCGGACGGTCCCGCTCCTGCGCGCCTGCCGGACCAGGGCGGGAATCTGGACGCTGTCGCGGCTGAGCCCGCGGCCGTGGCCGTAGATCAGGGTGTTGCACAGGACCACCGACCGGATGTTCCGGCTGGAGGCGGCCAGGACGTAGCGGTCGATCGCCATCCTGGCCTCCTTGTCGGCGGCCGGCCGCCACGGCGATCCCGGATCGAGGATGTCCTCCCCGAAGATCTCCCCGGACGGCTCGCCGCGGGAATCGGTGCCCACGATGCTCGACCCGCTGGTGTGCAGCAGCGGCTTGCCCGATCCCGCGAGCGCTTCCACCAGCGCCTCCACGGCTCCTCGGTGGTCGCTGTCGGCGGCGTTGACGACGGCGTCGGCGGCCCGCGCCTGCTCGGCGAGCAGCGCCCGGTCGTCCAGGGTGCCCACGACCGGGGTCACGCCGAGGCGTTCGAGCAGGCGTGCCTTCTCCGGGCTGCGGGCCAGGCCGGTGACCTGGTGGCCGGCCCGCAGCAACCGGTCGGCGACGGAGCCGCCGATGTATCCCGTGGCGCCAGTGACGAAAGCACGCATGAGCACTCCCATGTACGTACAACATTTGCTTATACAAAGGTTGTCCATGCATGGAATCCGTGTCAAACTGGTCACTCGAAGGGAGGGCCATTGGGAGGACGCGTCCCGCGCATCGAGCTGCCGTCGGGCCTCGAAAGACGCTGGCAGGCGCTCAGGCACCTGGAGGCCGCCGTCCAGGAGGCACTCGACCGCGCCCTGCAGAACGAGCACGGCCTGTCCGTCTCCGAGTACACCGCCCTCGCGGCGCTGGCCTACTCCGACGACGACGGCCATCTGCGCCAGCAGGTCCTCGCCGAGGCGATCCCGCTCCGGCAGAGCTCGGTCAGCCGCCTGGTCGCCCGGCTCGAGCGGATGGGCCTGACCGAACGCTTCCACTGCCCGACCGACCGGCGCGGCGTCTACACGCAGATCACCGACCGCGGCCGCGACGTCGTCACCGCCGCGCGGGCCACCTATGTCGGCGTCCTCCAGCAGGCCCTGGCCGAGCTCAGCGGCGATCGGCGACTGGCCGCCCTGGTCGAGCAACTCCACCGGGACACGGACCCGGCCGGCCCCCCGCGGGTCTGACGTGGCGGCCGGCCGCGTTCCGGCGATCATTCGTGATCGTTTCCCCGCAACTTTTCCCGGGGTTGCGCCGTCGAAGCAGACATGATGAAGACGATGATCGGGGCCTCGCTCCTCGCCGGCGCGCTGATGGTGTCCGGCGCCACCGCCGCTGCGGCACAGGCGAAGCCGGCCCTGGGGCCGTACGGATACGGTGCGGTGAAGCTCGGCATGACGGCCAAGCAGGCCAAGGCGACCGGGGCCGTGGTGAGCAAGCTGCCGGGCGGGGGCGGCTGCTCCGGGTGGGACTTGAAGGAGTTCCCGACGCCCAAGGACCAGATCGGCGTCTACATCTCACCGCGCGTGGGAGTGGCCGCGATCTTCGCCGCGAAGGGCATGAAGACGCCGGAAGGCATCAAGATCGGCGCCACCCTCCAGCAGTTGAAGACGGCCTACCCGAAGATCAAGAAGGACTTCCACGGCTACTACGTGATCACCGTTCCTGGCAACAAGAAGGCCTACTACAGCTTCGGCGTCAACCGCGGCAAGATCACCGAGTACGGCATCGCGCTGAACAAGCAGGACTGCTTCAACTGAGGTCTCGCGGCGTTGGCGGGCCTTCGCCCGCCAACGCCGGCGCGGCCCACTGAAACGACCGGGCTGTCACGCCGCTGAGCCGATCTGGACGTCATGGGCCGCTTGCCCCAATAATCGGGGCTGTCATCCCAAGGACCGACCGGGGGCCTGCCGTGAGACTGCTGCTCCGCACGGCCTTGCTGCTTGCCCTCGTGGCGTCGCCGCCGCTGGCGGTGGCGCATCCGGCCGACGCGTTCAGCGCGAAGAAGGTCTTCGTGCGTTACGTGGTCGACCGCTGCCCGATGGAAGAGGGCGAGCCCTGTACCGTGTGGCGGCTGAGGCTGAGCGACGGGCGGATGGTCCGCCTGCCGGACGCGGTGGCCCCGGTCGCCACGCCGCACGGCAGCCAGGTGGCCTACTACCGCAGGAGTGACGGCGCACTCGTCGTCCATGACGTGACCACGGGGAAGGTCCGCGCCGTCCCGGGCAGGTGGTCGCCCGCCGCGAGCCCGCTCAAATACCTCTCCCCGGCCGGCCGGTTCGCCGTCATCGGGGCGTCGTACCAGGTGGTGGACACCTCTACCAGGCAGGTCCACACGCTGCCCTTCACGCCCGACCGGGCGATCTCCTTCAGCCCGGACAACGCGTACCTCATCGCCCGCCGCCCGCCGGTGGCCGGCCGGCCCGAGGTGGCCGAGGTCTTCTCCACCACGACGTGGACCGTGGTGCGTCGCGGTTCCAAGTTCGGCGCCCTGCGGATGGGCGGCGCGGTCGTCGCCTACATCGACGCGGAGACCGCCGGCAAGCCCGCGTACGTCCGGTTCTGGGACCTGACCACGGACAAGCCCGCCGGCACCCCCGTGACGATCCCCGCCAACGAATTCCCCCAAGGGTTGTTCTGGGACCGGGCCGACCATCTCGATGTCGTGAGCTACCTGCCCAGGAAGTTCCACCACGGAATGATCGTGCGCGGCAGCGGCTACCGCTGGCGCCGCGCGACCGACCACCTGCGCATCCTCGACACCGTCATCCCCAAGGAACGCCGGACCAGCGCCGTCAAGGGCAGCGTCACCTCCTGACGGTGGCCGGGCTCGGCGATCCCGGCCCTCCCGGTGGGGGTCAGCCGAGCGGCTGCACGGCGGACGACGGTGCGACGGATTCGCGGATGCGGACGGGCATCGCCACCCGGTGCACCTCGCCCACCCGGTCGCCGCCCGTACGATCGCGGTCGATCTCCGCGAACAGCACGTCGACGGCCTTGCGCCCCAGCTCGTAGTGCGGCAGCGCCACGGTGGTCAGCGGGGGCCGCATCCACGAGGCGATGGGGTGGTCGTCGAAGGAGACGATGGAGACGTCCGCGGGCACCTTGAGCCCGAAGTCGTCGAGCGCCTGGTAGGCGCCCATCGCGATCCGGTCGTTGAAGCAGATCAGCGCGCGCGGCTGAGCGGTGCGCAGGAGGTCGCGGGTCGCGGCGAGGCCGTACTCCGGCAGCCAGTCGGGGCAGGCGCGGGCGCCGGCCACCTTGACGCCCGCCGCGCCGAACGCCTCGCGGATGCCGACGAGCCGTTCCACCGCCGCGAGGCTCTCGGAGGGGCGGTCGCGCAGGCTCGGGCCGGCGCCGATCAGGTGGATGCCGTCGCGGTGACCGGCGTCGAGCAGGACGCGGGCGGCGCGGCGGCCGGCCTCGACCTCGTCGGGCAGGACGGCGGGCAGGGGCGCGGGCTTCTTCGGCAGGGCGTTGAGCAGCACGGCGGGCATGGCGGTGACGGCCTTGGGCACCTTGATGGTGCGGGTGAACATCGAGGCCAGGATGAGCCCGTCGACCTGGCGGTCCTGCATGGCCTGGAGGAGGAGGTGCTCGAGCTCGGCGTCGCCCTCGGTCTCGCCGATGAACAGCATGAAGCCGCGGTCGCGGGCGGCCTCGAGGGCGCCCTTGATCATGTCGCCGGCCAGCCGGGAGGTGGCGACGGTGTCGGAGACGAAGCCGATGGTCCGGGTGGTGCCCGTGCGCAGGCCCCTGGAGACGATGTTGGGCCGGTACTGCAGCTCCTCGGCGGTTCTCAGCACCCGCTGCTCGACGTCCTGGGAGATCCGCAGCTCGCGGCCGCGGCCCGAGAGCACGAGCGAGGCGGTCGTGCGGGAGACGCCCGCGGCCTTGGCCACATCGGCCAGTGTGACCCGTCGTGGGCTCACCGAATCTCCGATCGTCGCGGGTGTGTTACGGGGGGTTGACATCGTACGACGCGCGTGGTGAGACTATCGGGCGCTAATCCGATTTAGCAATGGAGTTGGGGCATCTGCCGCGGGCCGATCGTCCCCGGCAGCAGAGGAGATGCACATGGCTCGTCGAGTCCGTCCCGGCAGGTCCGGGGCCGCGCTGGTGATCGCCATGGGGACGCTGGCCGCCGCCTGCGCGGCCCCCGGCAGCAACAGCCCGCAACCCCAGGCCACCGGCACGTCCGCGGTGTCCAAGGCGCCCGCCTGCGGCTCGGCGCCGATCACGATGAACGGCTACTTCGAGACCGGCTTCCCGCTGCCCAAGGCGCTGACCACCGAGTTCACCAAGCAGCACCCGAACGTGACGTGGAACGTCCGCGAGGACCAGTTCGCGGTCATCACCCAGAACGCCCCGCGCGTACTGGCCGACAACCCGCCCGACCTGATGCGCCTGCCCCAGGTCTCCGAGTTGGTCAAGGACAACCTGCTGAAGAACCTCGACGGCTACGCGACCGCGTTCGGCTGGGACAAGTGGCCGGCCTCGCAGCTCGAACAGCTGCGCCTGGGCCCGGGCGGCCGCCCGCGCGGCGAGGGCTCGCTGTACGCCCTGGGCCTCAACATGAGCATGACCGGCGTCTTCTACAACAAGAAGCTCGCCGCGCAGATCGGGATGACCACGCCGCCCGCCACGCTGGCGGAGCTCGACGAGGTGCTGGCCAAGGCCAAGAACGCGGGCATCACCCCGATCGTGCAGTTCAACGGCGGCGCCACCGGCGGGCTGGCGTTCCCGCTGCAGAGCCTCATGGCCGCCTACGGCCCCACCGGGCCCATCAACGACTGGATCTTCCAGAAGCCGGGCGCCACCATCGACACCCCGTCGAACCAGCAGGCCGTCCAGCACCTGGAGAAGTGGATCAAGGCGGGTTACTTCCAGAAGGACGTCAACGCGGTCGACTACGCGACGATGATGAGCCGCTTCATCGACGGCCAAGGGCTGATCATGTTCAACGGCGACTGGGAGTCGGGCAACCTCGACAAGCAGATGCCGGGCAACGTCGGCTTCACCCTGATGCCGCCCGCCCAGCAGGGCGGCAAGCGCGCCGCCATGTCGGCGCCGCTCGCCTTCGGCATCGCCGCGAACGCCAAGAACGCCGACTGCGCCGCCTTCTTCCTCAACTGGGTGGCCACCGACAAGCGGGCCCGCGAGATCGGCGTCGAGATCGGCGGATCGCGGCCGATGGGCCCGGCGGACGCGTACATGCCGGAGGTGGCCGCCGACAAGGTCACCGCGAGCACCCTGGAGGCCGGGGCGGACATCGCCAAGGACAACGGCGCGATGGACTTCATCGCCAACGCCACCGGCGCCATCTACGCCAAGAGCTGGACCCCCAACCTGCAGAAGCTGGTGGCCGGGAAGCAGACGGCGCAAGGGCTGCTGACGGCGGTCCAGGCCGACTACGCCCGCCAGCTCGAAGGGAACTGATCAGGTGCCCCGATCCGCGCATCGGCGGCCGGCCGCCGGCAGGCTACGCGGCGCGCGCGGCCTGGCCGGCTGGCTGTTCGTCCTGCCCGCGCTCGCCTTCTACGCGGTGTTCGTCCTGCGCCCGATCGCCCTGACGTTGCAGTACTCGCTCTACGACTGGGACGGCATCGGCCCGTCCACCTGGGTGGGCGCGGCCAACTACGGCAAGGTGTTCACCGACCCCGACCTGTTCGACTCGCTGGTCAACGCGTTCAAACTGATCGTGTTCTTCAGCGCGATCCCGGTTGTGCTGGGCCTGGCCATCGCCGCGACGATCCGGCGCATCGCCGCCAGCCGGCTCGCCCTCGTGGCGCGCACCGTGCTGTTCCTGCCGCAGGTCATCCCGCTGGTGGCGGCCGGCATCGCGTGGAGCTGGCTGCTGGCCTCCACCGGAGTGATCAACCAGCTGCTCTCGCTCGTCGGCCTCGGCGGGGTGACCCGCGCCTGGCTGGGCGACTTCGCCACCGCCCTGCCGGCGGTCGGCATGATCGGCGCGTGGGTGCTGCTCGGCCTGTGCACGCTGCTGCTCCTGGCCGGCATGAGCAAGATCGACCCCGCGTTGTACGAGGCCGCCCGGCTCGACGGCGCCGGCCCGTGGCGGGAGTTCGTCTCCATCACCGTGCCGAGCCTGCGCCAGGAGATCGCGGTCTGCGTCACCGTGACGGTCATCGCGGCCCTGGCCAGCTTCGACATCATCTACATCGCCACCCAGGGCGGCCCCGGCAACACCACCATGGTGCCCGGCCTGCAGATCTTCTACCTGGCCTTCTCCGAGCGCGAGGTGGGCACCGCCTCGGCGCTGGCCGTGGTGCTCATGGTCCTGGTGATCGCCTGTGCCCTGCCCATCCAGTGGTTCGCGAAGGACGGCAACAAATGATCACCGCTCGGCGGGAGGCCTGGACCGGCCGGCTGCTGCTCATCGTCCTGATGGCGGTCACGCTCCTGCCGTTCCTCAGCCTGTTCGTCACCGCCCTGCACCCCTCGGGCACCTACCCGGCCGGGCTGGCCTGGCCCGGCGACCCGCAGTGGGGCAACTTCCTGCGCGCCTTCGAGGCCGCGAACATGGGCGCGCTGCTGTGGTCGAGCGTCCTCATCGTGCTGGGCGTGGTGCCCATCTCGATCCTCCTCGGGACGATGGCCGGCTTCGCCATCGGCCACCTGCGCGTCATCGGGGCGCGCGTCGTCTTCCTGCTGTTCGTGCTCGGCCTCACGCTGCCGTTCGAAGGCGTCATCACGCCGCTGTACTACCAGGTGCGCGACATGGGGCTGCTGAACACGCGCTGGGCCATCATCCTGCCGCTCATCGGCCTGTTCATGCCGTTCAGCGTCTTCTGGATGCGCGCCCACTTCGTCAACATGCCCGCGGAGCTGTCGGAGAGCGCCCGGATGGACGGCGCGAACGTGTGGCAGCTGTTCCGGCGCATCCACGTCCCCCTGGCCATGCCGGCGATCTCGTCCCTGGGCATCCTGCTGTTCCTGTGGACGTGGAACCAGTTCCTGCTGGCCATCGTGCTCGTGGACGATCCGGCGAAGCGCACGATGTCCGGCGCTCTGGGCGCCTTCCAGGGCCAGTGGGGCACCGACATCCCGCTGCTGTGCGCCGGATCGCTGCTCATTCTCACCCCCACGCTGGTGATCTTCCTCATCTTCCAGCGGCACTTCGTCAAGGCCCTGCTCCAGGGCTCCCTGAAGGGGTGACGGCGATGAGCACGACCCGGCTTGACAGCGGGACCAGCCACTATCGGCGGCGTGTCACGTGAGCGGTGACCGGCCGGCGCGCTGGACCCGCCGCCATCTCGACCTGCTCGCCGAGAGCGGCGCGACCACGGCGCCCGTCTTCGACCCGGCGGCCGTACCGCGGGTCCTGCCCGGCCACGACGTGTGGGACCTGTGGCCGGTCCAGGAGGAGGACGGCTCGACCAGCGTGTCCGGCGGCCACGAGCTGTGGATGGCGCTGTCGGCCCCCGCTCTCGGCCATCCCGAAGAGCGCCACGACCGGGCCCGGATCCGGTTGCTCGGCAGGAACGGCGACACGTGGCAGGACCTGGGCAACGCCTTCGCCGACGGCGCCTCGCCCGGCAGCCGCGAATGGTCCGGCTCGGCGGTCCGCCGCCCGGACGGCACCGTGTCGGTGTACTACACGGCCGCCGGGCGGCGCGGCGAGGCGCGCCCGACCTACCGGCAGAGCGTCGTCGAGGCCCGCCCCGCCCTGCTCGCCGACGGCGACCGGATCACGCTGCACCAGGACGCCGGGCATCGGGAGATCCTGCGCTCCGACGGCCGCACGTACCTGCCGGCCGACGAGGCCGACGGGGCGCCGGGCCGGATCAGGGCCTTCCGCGACCCCGGCTGGTTCCGCGACCCCGCCGGCGGGCGGGACCATCTCCTCATCGCCGCTTCCACCGCCTGGGACGACACCTTCACCGGCGCGATCGCCCTGGCCGAGCCGGACGCCGGCGGCTGGAGACTGCTCCCGCCGCTGCTGGTCGCCGAAGGCGTCAACCACGAGCTCGAACGACCGCACGTCGTCGTCCACGACTCCCGCTACTACCTCTTCTTCTCCACCCAGCGCCACTCCTTCCACCCGCCCGGCAGCGCGCCCACCGGGCTCTACGGCTTCGTCGCCCCCGCCCTGAGGGGACCGTACGAGCCGCTCAACGGCTCCGGCCTCGTCATCCGCAACCCTGCCGGCGCACCGGACCAGGCCTACGCGTGGCTGGTGCTGCCCGGCCTCGACGTGGTCGGCTTCGCCAACTACCGATCACCACAGGGCGTGGACCTGCGGCACGCGGACGCCGGGCGGGCACGGGCGAACTTCGGCGGGACCGTCGCGCCGGCGCTCAGGCTCGTCCTGGAGGGGACGGCCACGTGCGTCGTGCCCGCTCGGGATCCGCGCGGAGCCCGGTGAGGTGCAGGCGGACGAAACGACGCCACGGCGCGTCGTCCCCGTCGGGTGAAGCGGCGACCACTGCTCGTATCGCGATGATGAGCGCCTTGATGTCGTCCGCGGTCACGTCCCGCGCGAGATATCCCGCCTCGACCGCCTTCTGCGTGAGCTGCCGGATCCGGTCGGCCGTCCGCGTGCTCACCTCGTCGTCGCTGGGGACCCGATCGGCCAGGGACGCCGCGTAACGACGCTCCTCCGCGTTGAAGGAGCCGACGAAGTCGAGGAACCGCTCAAGACCGGCCGCCGGGTCGGGGTCCGCGAGCGCGGCCGCGGCGGCCTCGTCCATCTCCTCGGCGATGAGCCGCGCGATGGCGTCGAGGAGGGCGTCCTTGCCCGTGAAGCGCCGGTAGATCGTGCCGACGCCGAGGCCGGCGCGCGCGGCGATGGTCTCCATGCTCGCCTGCGGCCCCTGCTCGGCGAACACCGCGCGGGCGGCCTTGATGACGATGACGTCGTTGCGCAGGGCGTCCCGGCGCGGCGCGCGCGTGGCGCCCGGAGGACTGGGTCGTGAGCTCATCGGCACCAGTGTATCCAAAACGGAATCCTCATTCCGAAACGTGTTAAGGTGAATTTAGATTCCGTTTTGATGAGGGAGACCCGCTATGAGGAGCACGACCGGCTGGCAGAGCCTCGACCCGACCGGCAACACGCTGACGCGCGTGACCTTCGAACGGCGTGATCTGCGGCCCGACGACATCGCCGTGCGGATCGACTACTGCGGTGTCTGCCACAGCGACCTGCACCGCATCCACGGCATGCTCGGCGAGAAGGACCTCGTCCCCGGGCACGAGGCGACCGGCGTGGTCGTCGCCACCGGGCCGGCGGTCACCGGCTTCGCCGTGGGCGAGCGGGTCGCCATCGGCACGATCGTCGACTCGTGCGGCGAGTGCGCCATGTGCCTGGCCGGGCAGGAGAACTACTGCTACCACCGCCCGACCACCACCTACGGCGGCACCGACCGCATCGACGGCACCCCGACCATGGGCGCCTACAGCCGCGAGTACGTCCTGCGCGAGAAGTTCGCCTTCCACCTGCCTGACGGGCTCGACCCGGCCGCCGCGGCACCGCTCATGTGCGCCGGCGTCAGCGTCTGGGAGCCCCTGCGGGCCGCCGGCGCCGGCCCCGGCAGCCGCGTGGCCGTCGCCGGCCTCGGAGGGCTCGGCCACCTCGCGGTGAAGCTCGCCGCCGCGCTCGGGGCCGAGGTCACCGTTCTCAGCCGCACCGCGGCCAAGGAGCAGGACGCCCTGAGCCTGGGGGCGGCCGAGTTGCTCGTCACCACCGACGAGGCCCAGGTCGCCGCCGCGCGGGCCGCTTCGACCTCGTCCTCGACACCATCGCGGCCGACCACGAGCTCACGCCGCTCATCGGCATGCTCGGCCTCGACGGGACCCTGTGCGTCCTCGGAAACCCCCTGCTGGCCGGCCCGCGGCTCTGGGAGCTCGGAGCCGGCCGCAAGAAGCTCACCTCCTCCGGCACGGGAGGGCTGCGGCAGACCGTGGAGATGCTGGAGTTCTGCGCCGAGCACGGCATCACGGCGGACGTCGAGATCCTGCCCTCCAGCGAGGTCGAAACCGCCCTGAACCGCCTCGCCGCGGGCGACGTTCGCTACCGGTTCGTGCTCGATCTGTCGGACCTCGACGAGTAGACGACCGCTCCCCCGCGACGGTGCCGGGCACCGGCGGAAGGCCTCATCGGCCGGGGTCGCCGGTCAGGGCGGTCAGGCAGAGGGCGCGCAGGTCGGCGAAGGCTTGCAGGAGATGTGCGTCCA
Organism: [Actinomadura] parvosata subsp. kistnae; assembly: GCF_900323885.1. GTDB lineage: Bacteria > Actinomycetota > Actinomycetes > Streptosporangiales > Streptosporangiaceae > Nonomuraea > Nonomuraea composti. The sequence continues at coordinate 555,102 of NZ_OOHJ01000030.1, forward strand.
GGCTCTGGGAGGAGTCGTCGATCCAGGCCTGGGCCGCCTGGTGGAAGGTGGCCCAGCCGACGTGCGCGGCCAGGCCGGCCGGGCGGGCGGGGACGCCGCGCCGCCGCAGCGCCTGCGCCGCGGCTTCGGCGATCGAGGCGGCCTTGGCCAGGTCCCGCTCGCGCAGTGCGGGCGTCGCCGCGATGACCCGCAGGCGTGGCTCGGCGAAGGGGCGGTTGTCCTCAAGGAGGTGCTCGACCTCGCGGAAGGCGTGGAGCAGCAGGTCGAGCGGCTGGAGACCGTCGGGCGCCGCGGCGATGGCCTGGGTCAGGGCCGCGCGCAGGTCGGCCTCGCCGTCGAAGAGGACCTCGCGTTTGTCGGGGAAGTGCCGGAAGAACGTGCGCTCGGTGAGGCCGGCCCGGGCGGCGATCTCGGCCGTGGTGGTGCGGTCGAAACCGCGTTCCCGGTACAGCTCCAGGGCCGCCTGCTGGAGGCGGCGGCGCGCTTCTGCTCCGCTGCGTGGCACGTCCGCAGAATACCCCATATGTCAGTCACTGGCGCTACTTGACGCCAGTGACTGACGCTACCTACAGTCGGCGACTGGCGCTACGTAGCGCCAGTCACTGACGTTATGGGGAGAGTTCCATGCATGTCTTCGTCACCGGGGGAACCGGCCAGACCGGGCCGGCGATCGTGGCCGAGCTCATCGCGGCCGGTCACACCGTCACCGGTCTGGCGCGCTCGGACGCCGCCGCCGCCCGGCTGCGATCGCTGGGCGCCACGCCACACCCCGGCTCCCTCGACGACCTCGACAGCCTGCGCAGCGGCGCCGAGGCCGCCGACGCGGTCCTGCACATGGCGTACGGCGGCGACTTCTCCGATCCCGACGACATGATGCGGCGCGACCGGACCGCGATCGAGACGCTCGGCCGGCCGCTGGAGCACTCGGGCAAGCCGCTCGTGGTCACCTCGGGCACGCTGGTCATGCCCGCCGGCCGGGAGAGCACCGAGCACGACGAGCCCGACCCCACCGGCATCGCCGCCTTCCGCGTCGCCGGCGAGCGTGCGTGCCTGGACTTCGCCAACCGGGGCGTGCGCGCCAGTGTGGTGCGCCTGGCGCCCACCGTGCACGGCCCCGAGGACCACGGGTTCATCCCCATGCTGATCGGCACCGCGCGGAAGACCGGCGTGTCGGCCTACGTGGGAGACGGGAGCAACCGGTGGCCCGCGGTGCACCGGCTCGACGCGGCCGTCCTGTTCCGGCTGGCCTTGGAGCAGGCGCCCGCCGGCAGCGTCCTGCACGGAGTGGCCGAGAGCGGCGTCACCTTCAGGAGCATCGCGGAGACGATCGCCCGGCGCCTGGGCCTGCCCACCGTCTCGCTGACCCCGGACGAGGCCGCCACGCACTTCGTCAGCCCGTTCATGGCCGTCGTCTACGCCTTCGACGGGCCCGTCTCCAGCTCCCACACCCGGGAGCTGCTCGGCTGGTCACCCGTTCACCCGACCCTGCTCGAAGATCTGGAGCACGGCGACTACCTGACAGAAAGAGGCCCGGCGGGCCTTTCCTAGAGGTCGATGACGACCTTCCCGTGCACGTGCCGGCCCGCCTGGAGCTCGACCGCGGCGCGGATCTCCTCGATCGGGAAGCGGGCCGCGATCGGCACGCGGAGCCGGCCGGCCGCGACCAGGCCGGCGATCTCCTCGATGGCGCCCGGGGCCGCGTTGGCGCCGTTGGCCGGCGTGATGCCGTCGATCTGGGCGGCGATGGTGGTGATGCGCTCGTCGGGCACGCCCAGCTCGCGTGCCGCCTGCGCGGCGTCCGTCCCGTGCAGGTCCATGGCGGCGGTGACGCCGGCGGGAGCCAGCGCGCGGACGCGGCCGGCCAGGCCGTCGCCGTAGGTGACCGGCTCGGCCCCCAGGGCTCGCAGGGCATCGGCCGAGGCCGCCGACCCCGTGCCGATCACGCGTGCGCCCGCGAGGCGCGCGAGCTGGACGGCGAACACGCCGACCCCGCCTCCGGCGCCGCCGATGAGCACCGTGTCGCCCGGGCCCGGCTTGACCACGGCCAGTGCCGCGGCGGCCGTGCAGCCCGCGATCGTCAGGGTGGCGGCGGTGCGGTCGTCGACGCCGTCCGGGGTGCGGTGCGCCTGGCCGCCCACCGCGATGGTCCCCGTCTCGTCCACGACGACGTGGTCGGCGACCGCGCGGGACAGGGCGCCGCCGAACACCCGGTCACCCGCCGCGAACGAACTCACGCCGGCTCCGACCTCGTCCACCACGCCGGCGTAGTCGGTGCCGAACCCGCACGGCAGGCTCAAGCCGAAGCGCGCGGCGGTCTCGGCGTCGGAGGTCATGAACCAGTCCATCGGGTTCAGGCCGGCCGCGGTGACCCGTACGCGGATCTGCCCGGGGCCGGCGTGCGGCAGGGGCACCTCGCGGAGGCGCAGGGCCTCCGGGCCGCCGAACGACGTGAACTGGACCGCCCGGCTCATGGTCGCCGGCGTGTCGAGGCTCGGTTCTTTCATGCTCACCTGTCCCCTGTCGCGGCTCGCGAAGCAGCGTAAACGAACTATGCTCCGTTTTCAGGAACCCAAGCTAGCACAAGTGGAGCGTGATCCGTTTTGGCCGCCGCAGAGATCCGCAGACCACGGGCGGACGCGACCCGCAACCGCGAACAGCTCCTGGCCGTGGCGACCCGCCTGTTCGCCACGGCCGAGACGGAGCCGTCGATGCGGGCGATCGCCAACGCGGCCGGGGTCGGCATCGCCACGCTCTACCGGCACTTCCCCACCCGCGAGGCGCTGGTCGACGCGGTCTACCGCGACCAGGTCTCGCGGCTCACCGCCGGCGCCCGCGAGCTGCTCACCCAGCTCGACCCGCCCGCGGCGCTGCGGCGCTGGATGGACCTGTTCGGGGAGTGGATCGCCACCAAGAACGGGATGCTCGGCACGCTGCTCGCGATGATCGAATCAGGCGAGATCGCCCATGCCCACACCCGGACCGAGCTGCTGGGCGCCATCGACGACCTCCTCGAAGCCGGCCGCGCGAGCGCGCAACTGCGCACCGACGTCCCCGCCGAGGACATCGCCGCCGCTCTCATCGGCATCTTCACCGTGGCCGGCTCGCCCGAGCACGAGGCGATGGCGGCTCGCCTGCTGGACCTCCTGATGGACGGCCTGCGCCCCTGCGGCCAGGGCTGACCATGCTCACCGCCGCACCGGCGCCGACGACGCCCGGTCGTTCACGCGGTCGATCACCTGCCGGCTCCACGTGTGGATGGCCTCGGCCTGCTCGGGCGTGAGCGCGTCGAAGAAGTAGCGGCGGATGTTGTCCGCGTGCCCCAGGATGGCGCCCTCCACGACGCCGCGCCCCTTGGCCGTCAGCCCGATCCCCACCCGGCGGCCGGAGCGGTCCTCGGTGCGGTCCACCAGCTCGCGGCTCTCCATCCGCGTCAGCTGGTGCGCCACGCGGCTTTTCTCCCAGGCGAGAGACTCGGCGAGCTCGCTGACGCGCATCCGCCCCTCGGCCGCCCGGTGCAGCGTCACGAGCACGCTGAACTCGGCCTTGGAGATGCCGTGGTCGCGCTGCAGATCACGGTCGAGCTCACGGGCCAGGAGGCGCTGCGCCTCCATCCAGTCGCTCCACAGCTCCCACTGCTCAGGCTCCAGGGTGCGGGGCTCGGCCATGGCCCGATCGTAACGCCTCGGAGTTGACGTGACAACTCGCCTCGTGCTTAGAGTTGTCACGTCAACTTCGACGCTGTCGCATGACGGCGAGCCGCTGAGGAGCGAGCATGAATCACGTGGTGATCGTCGGGGGAGGTTACGGCGGGTCGCTGGTCGCCAAGGAGCTGGACGCCGAGGCGGACGTCACGCTCATCGACCCCCGGGAGGCGTTCGTCAACGCGGCCGCGTCGCTGCGGGCGCTGACCCGCCCGGACTGGGCGCCCAACGCGTTCTTCCCGTTCGCGACCCTGCTCCGGCGGGGACGGGTGATCCGCGGCAGGGCCGTCTCCGTGGACCCGAAGGGCGTCGCGCTCGCCTCGGGCGAGCGGGTCGAGGCCGATCACCTGGTGCTGGCCACCGGCTCCGGCTACCCGTATCCGGCCAAACCGCACCCTGCGGCGACGAGCGTCGCCCGGCAACTGGACGATCTGCGCGCCACCCACCGGGAGCTGGCCGCCGCCGGGCGCGTGCTGATCCTCGGCGCGGGTCCGGTCGGCCTGGAGCTCGCCGGGGAGATCAAGGACGTCTGGCCGGACAAGCACGTCGTCATCCTCGACAGGTCCGAGCAGCTGCTGCCCGGCTTCCTGCCCGAGGTGCGCAACGAGCTGCGCCGCCGGCTGGACGACCTCGGCATCGACGTGCGCCAGGGCACCGGCCTGACCGCGTTACCGCCGGTCGAGGCCGGTCGGGCCGGGCGTTTCGAGGTCACCACCGACAGGGGCGAGCGGATCGTGGCGGACATCTGGTTCCAGGCGTTCGGCGTCGAGATCAACACCGGATACCTGGCCGACGGAGCCCTGTCGCCGCTGACCGAGCGGGGAGAGGTGCCGGTCACCGAGCACCTGAACGTCCAGGGCTACGAGCACGTCCACGCGATCGGCGACATCGCCGCTCTCCCCGACCCCAAGATGGCCTCCTACGCGATGACCCATGCCGCCGTCGTGGTGCGCAACATCAGAGCGCGGCTGGCCGGCGGCCGGCCGGACACCGTTCACACACCGGCGTCCGAACGAAGGATCCTGCTTCCGCTGGGCACGCGCGCGGGCGTCGGGCAGCTCCCCACCCCGGACGGCGTCGCCGCGGCCACGGCGGAGACGGTCCGCGAACGCAAGGGCGCCGACCTGTTCACCGCCCGTTTCGCCGCCCGCTTCGGCCGCACCTGAGAGGCCGTCCCGGTGGCGGCGGCTCGCCGCTCAGTCGCGCTGCTGATCACCGCCGATGCCCAGCTCGTGCGCGATGTCCTCCACGTTGGTGAAGGTGCGGTCCGGCAGGGAACGCAGCGCGGACAGCACCCCCTGCGGGGCCGACTGCGACTGCGCGCGCTCCACCAGCGTCGCCCGGTCGGCGGGGAAGGCGTGCACCCCGCTGATCCAGCGTGCCAGGTCGCTGCGCCGCTCCACGTCCTGCGCGCTCATCCCTTCCGGGGAGCCTGGCGCGCGCCCATGGTCGTCACGGTCCTGAGTCATCTCTGCGTCCTTTCAGCCGAGCGGATGCGGTTGGGGGCAGCGCACGTCCGCCGCCGTTCGGTCCGGCGGCGCCAGGTCCTGGTCGGGCAGGACGGCACGCAGCACCAGGGCCGCCGGAGCGCTGGGGCCGACCAGCGTCAGGTTCCCGCCGAGCGAGCGGGCCAGCCGGCGCGCCCGCAGCATGGCGGTGGCTCCCCGGGAGTCCATGAACGTCACGCGCCGCAGGTCCACGCTCAGCCGCGGGCCGCGCTGCCGGATCACGGTGGCGAGGAATTCGTACAGGTCGTCGGCGGTGAGCAGATCGACCTCTCCGTCCACGCCGACGACGGGTGCGCCTGCGGACAGGCTGACACTGAAGTCCAGTCTCATGAAGGGTTCCTAGCTGGTGCACGCCCGGCGCTCTGGTGCGCCGGGTCCCCTCCCGTACCCTCAGCAAGCCACCTCAACCGCCTTCTCACCTCTCCCCCGCTCCCGCTGTGAGGCCGGGCCTCCGCAACACGCGGCCGGTGGCGGAGGACGGCGGTTTGGGGGGCGCGGCGGTTTGGGGGGCGCGGTGCGGGGCAGCCGCGCGGCATGAAGCCCATACCGTTCACCGGCCGCGGGCCTCGCGGCCGGGGCCGCCGTACCCGACGCCTCTTGCTGGTGGGGGCCGTCGCGGCCGTCGCGGGTGCGGCGGTCGCGCGACGGGCGCGGGCCGCGCGCGCGGCGGAGCCTGCCTGGTTCGCCGTCACGGTCCTGGCGGACCCGGCCGAGCTGGCCGGGCCCGGCCGGCCCGACGTGCTGGCCCGGCTGGCCGAGCGGCACGAGGTGCGCGTCACGCCCGCTCCGGGCGGGCGGGGCAGCGAGATCGCGGTCCGCGCCGCCGACGGGCAGGCCAGGCAGCAGGTACGGGCACTCAAGCAACTCCTGGAGACCGGCGAGGTGCTCGTGGTGAAGGGGCAGCCGGAAGGACACCGGACGGTCCTGGGCCGGACGGGCCTGCCCGCGTTCCGCCGGCTGACCAGGGAAGGGCTGCGATGAAGGCGCTGTGCTGGACCGGCGTAAACCAGGTGTCGGTCGAGGACGTCCCCGACCCGGTGATGCTCAACCGGCAGGACGCCGTCGTCAAGGTCACCGCCAGCTCGGTCTGCGGATCGGACCTGCACCTGCTGGACGGGTACGTGCCCACGATGGCGGCGGGGGACGTGCTCGGCCACGAGTTCGTCGGCGAGGTAGTCGAGGTCGGGCCGGACGTGCGCGAGCGGCGAGCCGGCGAGCGGGTGACGGTGTGCTCGATCATCGGGTGCGGCCGCTGCCACTACTGCCGGACCGGGCTGTGGTCGCTGTGCGACAACACCAACCCCAACCCCGGCTTCCTGGAGAAGCTGAACGGGCACGCCACGGCCGGCATCTTCGGCTACTCGCACGCGATGGGCGGTTTCGCGGGCAGCCACGCCGAGTACGTGCGGGTGCCGTACGCCGACGTCAACGCCTTCCCCGTGCCCGAGGGCGTGCCGGACTCCAGCGCGGTGTTCGCCTCCGACGCGGTGCCGACCGGCTGGATGGGCGCCGACCTGGGCGAGGCCGGCCCGGGCAAGGTGGTGGCCGTGTGGGGGTGCGGCGGCGTCGGCCAGATGGCGGTCCTGGCGGCGCTGCTGATGGGCGCCGAACGGGTGATCGCGATCGACCGGTTCCCCGAGCGGCTGGCGATGGCCGCCACGATCGGCGCCGAGACCCTGGACTACGAGCGGGTGGACGTGCTGGACGCCCTCAAGGAGCTGACCGGCGGGCGCGGGCCGGACACCTGTATCGAGGCGGTCGGCATGGAGAGCCACGGCACCGGCCTCCAGTACGCCTACGACCGGGCCAAGCAGTCCGTACGCCTGCAGAGCGACCGCGGCCTGTCGCTGCGCCAGGCCATCCACGCCTGCCGCAAGGGCGGCATCGTCTCCGTCCTGGGCGTCTACCTCGGGCTGGTCGACAAGTTCCCGATGGGCGCGGTGATGAACAAGGGGCTGACGCTGCGCAGCGCCCAGCAGCACGGCCACCGCTACATCCCGATGATCCTCGACCGGATGAGCAAGGGCGAGATCGACGCCTCTCCCCTGCTCACCCACCCGATGAGCCTGCGCGACGGCCCCAAGGGCTACGACCTGTTCAAGAACAAGCGGGACGGCTGCGTACGGGCCGTCTTCCAGCCCTGAACCACGAACCCCACCGCATCGTTTTCCCGCTGGGCCTCCCGGCAGCGTCATGCGCGCGGTGCCGGGCACGCTCCAGCGCCGCCGGGCGCGATGGGCGGCGGCGTGCCGCAGCCCGCGCAGCAGGTGGCGGCGGGCCAGCTCCGCCGTCAGGTGCCGGTGCTGGGCCAGGTCGGCCGCCCGTGCTCCGTGGCCAGGTCGCCACTCCGGACACGTTAAGTGTCCGCATTGACACCGAAAGTATTCATGCTGGTAGTCGGCGTGTCATGTCATTTTCCGGGGCGATCGGCGACCCGTGCACGCCGGAGCTTGATCGCCAATCGCCTGACCGCGAGCGATCTTCGGCGCTACTGTTCGCTGTCAACAACGTCGCCGTGGAAGCGGGGAAATCGATGCGACATTCGGTTGCCGTGGTCGCGCTACTCATCGTAGCGACCTTCCTGAATGGAGTGACGGGTCAGGCGGCCGGCGCCGACGCCCGCCGAGAAAGCGCGGCCGGCGGCTGGTACGCCGAGTTACCGGCCCACTTAAAGGTCTGCGACAGCGAGGCGTGGAAGGGCGGCCCGGCCAGTGCGCCGGCGGGCGCCGTCGTGGTGCCGGAGGGCGACAACAAGGGCTTCGACTTCGACCAGCCCGACACGACCTACTGGTTCGCCCCGGGCACGCACACGCTCGGCGACGGGCGGTACAGCCAGATCGCCACGGGCGCGAACAGCGTCTACATCGGGGCTCCCGGCGCGGTCCTCGACGGCAAGAACATCAATGTCTACGCCTTCTCCGGCGAGGCCACGAATGTGCGCATCGCCTATCTCGAGATCCGCAACTTCGGCGCGGGCGCGGACAACGGCGACGAAGGCGTCATCAACCACTCCGCCGGTGACGGCTGGGTGATGGAGTACCTGTACGCGCACCACAACGACGGCGCGGCGGTGTTCCTCGGCAGCGAGAACACGCTGCGCCACAGTTGCCTGAAGGACAACGGCCAGTACGGCGCCAGCGCGTACAAGAAGCAGGTCGCGGACGACTCGGCGATCAAGAACCTCGTCGTGCACAACAACGAGATCGCCGGCAACAACCAGGACGACTGGGAGACCCGGATCCCGGGGTGCGGCTGCACCGGCGGCCTGAAGTTCTGGGACGTCAAGGGCGCCACCGTCACCGAGAACTACGTGCACGACAACCTGAGCGTCGGCCTCTGGGCCGACACCAACAACATCGACTTCCTGTTCGACCGCAACTGGATCGAGCACAACGAGAGCGTCGGCCTCTGGTACGAGATCAGCTACAACGCCACCATCACCCGCAACGTCTTCAAGCGGAACGCCTGGGCCAGCGGCGTCAAGAACCAGGGCTCACCGGCGCCGGCGATCTACATCTCGGAATCGGGCGGCGACGCCCGGCTCGCGAGCGCCACCAGCGGCAGCACGAACCTCACCATCAACGACAACTACTTCGAGGACAACTTCTCCGGCGTCTCGATCTTCGAGAACGCCAACCGCTTCTGCAACTCCAACGCGAACACCAGCAGGTCCTACTGCACGCCGCTGGTCGACCCGAAGCTGATCCCGCCGCCCTACGACGAGGACTACGTCGACCCGGTCAACGCCACCCACCCCTGCTACACCTCCGTCAAGGACGAGCCGTACCGGAGCGACTGCCGCTGGCACTCGCGCAACGTCAAGGTGTTCGGCAACGAGTTCCGCTTCGACAGGGCGAACGTGCCCTGCGCCGGCCCCTACTGCGGCGCCCAGGCCCTGTACGCCCAGGGCGCCGACAACCTGCCCTGGTCGCCGTACACGGTCGCCGGGATCCAGCAGGACGTGATGTTCAACGGCGGCAACAGCTTCCACGACAACACCTACATCGGTGACTGGAAGTTCGCCAAGGGATGGGGTGAGACCGTCTCCTGGGACACCTGGCGCTCCGCCCCCTACAACCAGGAGGCCGGCAGCACCCTCAACGGCTCGTCGGAAGAGCCGCCCGTGCCCAACGCGCTCGACGCCGACACCGCGACGCTCGAGAACTCGGCCGGCAAGTGGACCGCCTGGTACGGCAGCACCGTGCAACGAGCCGCCGAGGCGGCCCACGCGGGCTCGTACGGGCTGCGGATCGAGGCCACCGGGGGCAGCGGCTGGGGCGTGACGCTCAGCAACTGGCCCGGCTTCACGACCACCCCGGGCGCGAAGCGGTTCAGCCTGTGGGCCAGGCAGGGCACGGCCGGGATCGCCTCCGCGACCGTCAGCGTGCAGTGGTTCGACAACGCCCAGCAGCTGCTGCGGACCGATCCGGTTCCGGTGGGTGAGCTGAGCGGGAGCTGGCAGGAGTTCGCGGCGCGGCTCACCGCCCCCGCCGGGACCGCGAGCGTCAACCTGGAGGTGCGCGGCGCGGGCGGCAGCGCCGGCAGCTCGCTCCACCTGGACGACGTCGTGCTCGCCGACCTGGAGTGACGGCGGGCCGGGCATGACGTGATGGTCGTGCGTGCCGGCGCACGGCCATCACCCCGCCCTGAGGACGGTCTGTCAGCCCAGGGCGGCGACGAAGCGGTCCATGGCCGTGGTGGCGTCCACCAGCATCCGGGCCGACTCCACCGCGTCCTCGCCCTCCAGGCCGTGATCGGCGCCGGGGATCTCGATGTACTCGTGGCCGGTCGCCACCGCCGTCTTGCCGTCCCACGACCGGTCCGCCCCTCCCCCGACCAGCAGCGCGGGCTCGCGGCTGCGGCGCAGTGCGTCCGCGACGAGCGCGTACCGCAGCAACGGGGTCAGCCAGATCGCGGGCAGCCCCCGCTCGGCGGCGAGCGGCGCCGCGAACGAGCCGAGCGACTTGGCCACGAGCAGCACCCGCGGGACGTCCCCCTCGGCGTCGAGCGCCGCCCGCGCCTGCTCCATCACCCAGGCGGCCATCTCGTCCTGGTCCCGCGTCTCCGGCGTCTCCCACCAGATCTCCTGGACCGACCAGCCGCGCCGGACGAGCACCGTCCGGGCGAGGTGAAGCAGCGGCCGGGCGGGCACGTACGCCGCTCCGGGCAGCAGCACGGCCACCTTGTCGGAGTCGCGTTCCCATCGGGTCGGCACCCCGAACACCGTTTCAGGAGCCATGCCTGGAGTATAGGGTCGCCCCTGCTTGATCCCGTGGTCGTTTTCACCGATGACCCGGCCCGCCCCTTCGGCGGCGCCCGGCGGGCACGCGGCGAAAGCGCTCGGCGGGCTCGACGACGTGCTCGCGCCGGCCGTAAGGGTGCATGACCGGCCGCACGCGTGGTCGGCCGCAGTCGCCGGAGCCGTGGCGAACGTTCCCGCCGCGCCCGGCCACGGCCGCCGAGGCCGCGCCGGACCGGCAGATCCCGTGCGGGGCCGGTTTCAACGGCCTGGAGCCGTCCATCGCGAGCGCCAGGAGCAAGAGCGAGGCCTGTGCCGGAGGTGAGGCTCCATGACGCGCTGCGTCTCGGCCGAGGAACAGGTGTTCTCGCATCCTGAAGGCGCGGCCCGTCAGTGCTGCTGGAGCTTGGCGAGCAGCAGGTTCGAGTCGTTCCCGGTCAGGTTGGCGCCGTTGGTCACGTAGGCCCGGTGTCCTCGGACGGCGACGGCCGTGGTGCCCTGCATGCCGTCGCCGGCGTCCAGGAGGGTTTCGTGGGTGCCGTCCGCGGCGACCCGTACGAGCTGGCTGGACTGGTTGATCGCGGCGAGGATCTCGGTGCCGCGGCCGGTGAAGTCGAAGTCGTCGATGCCCGCCAGCCCCGTGGCCCGCACCTCGGCCCGGCCGGGGCCGCCGCCCCTGGTCAGCGGGATGCGGACGATGGTGCCGCGGTCGGAGTTGCCGGCCCACACGGCGCCGTCGTGGATCTTCATGCCGTTGGCGCCGAAGAACGAGCCGGGCGCCAGGGCCGGGTCCGCCGACCACACGGTGGCCGTGCCGCCGTGCAGCGGGGCCTGCCAGATGCGCCCGCCGGTCGAGTCGGTGACCAGGAAGCGGTCCCGTTCGCCGTCGATGACCAGGGCGTTCGGCATGGTGTCGGCGGGCAGCGGCACGACGAGCCGCGGCGCGCCGGAGGAGCGGACCTGCCAGATGCCGGTCAGCCCGCCCTGCCCGGCGGAGTAGAGGAAGTACAGGGCGCCGCTGCCTGACCGGGCGACGCCGGTGACCACCGGGTCCCCGACGACCGGGGTGGTGCCGCCGCCGCCCGGAGGCGGCGGCATGGTGACGAGCACCTGGACCGAACCGTCCCGCGCGACCCGCACCACCTGGCGGGCGGGGATCATGCCGACGACCACGCCGCCGCCGGGCTCCAGGGCGATGCTCTCGGCGGCCTGCCCCGCCGCCCGGTCGAAGTGGGCGAGGACGCGCACCTCGCCCAGGCGGGTGCCGGGATGCATCGGAGTGGCGGCCGCGGCGCTTGTGGTGCCCGTGGCGAGCAGGGCGGCGAGGCCGAGTGTGGCGGCGCGCCGCCGGAGCCCGGTGGGCCGGTGGAGGGACATGGCTTCCTTTCGGTGGTGCCGGGCAGGGGCAGGCAAGGCCGGTTCTCCCGCCGCGGACTGTATCGCTCAGTACAGAGCGGTCTGCCACAGACTGTATCAGCGAGTACAGAAGCTCTGTACCATGAGATACAGAACACCGGAGGAGGCTCCATGGGGCACACCCCGACCACCGCGCGGGGCCGCGCGACCCGAGGGCGCATCCTCGACGCGGCAGCGGACCTCATCCAGCGGCACGGCGTCGCGGCGGTGACGCTGGACGCGGTCGAGCGCGCCGCGGGGGTCGGCCGGAGCCAGCTCTACCACTACTTCGACGACCGCGACGACCTCATCCGCTCGGTCGTGCACGCCACCGTGGACAAGGTGCTGGCCGCGCAGGAACCGCTGCTCCTGGAGGTCGGCTCCCTAGCCGGCATCGAGCGCTGGTTCGACGCGATCGTGGCCAACGGAACGCGGCAGGACGCGGTGGGCGGTTGCGCGATCGGCTCGCTGGCCAGCCAGCTCGGCGGCCAGGACGAGCTCACCCGGCAGGCGTTCGTGGACGCCTTCGCGCGCTGGGAGGCGCCCCTCATCGCGGGCCTGCGCTGGATGCAGGAGTCGGGCGAGCTGCGCCCGGACGTGGACGTGACGGAGCTGGCCGACCTCACCATGGCCGCGATCCAGGGCGGCCTCCTGCTGGCCCAGATCCGCCGCACCCCTGACCAGCTCCGTCACGCGCTGAACGGCGCGCGGGCGGCGCTGAAGGACGCGCTCACGTCCCCGCCCTGAACGCGGGAAACTCTTTTTTGAACGTACGATCCAGATAAGCTAGGGTGGGGCCATGGCGAGGACCCGGGAGTTCGACACCGAGGCGGCGGTGAGCCGCGCGATGGAGCTGTTCTGGACGCGCGGCTACGAGGCGACCACCGTGCGCGACCTGACCCGGCACCTGGGGCTCGGGCAGGGCTCCCTCTACGCCGCGTTCGGCGACAAGGACGGCCTCTACCGGGCCGCGCTGGAGCACTACCGCAGCACGCTCGCCGCGGATGCCCTGCGCCGCCTGGAGGAGGGGGCCGATGCCCGCTCGGCGATCCGCGCGATGCTGGCCGAGCGCGTGCGCATCGCCGTCGAGCACGAGGGCCGGGGCTGCCTGGCGGTCAACGCCGCCTGCGAGCGCCTGCCGCAGGACCCGCCGACCAGGCGCATCGTGCGCGACATGCAGGACGTCGGCCGCGACGCCATCGCCGAGGTGCTGCGGGTCGCGGCCGAACGGGGCGAGATCGCGGCGCGGCACGACCCGCACACGCTCGCCGCGTTCCTGGTCACCTTCCTCGACGGCCTGCTGGTGTCCGCCAAGATCACGCCGGACGCCCGGGCCCTCGAATCGCTCGTGGAGGTGGCGCTCGCCGCCCTCGATTGATTTTTTCACGCCCCAAATCTGTATCAAGCGATCCACAATAAGGAGTACCCGTGTTCGACCACGACGGAATCCCCGTCCGCACCGGCCGCGCCGCCGTCAACGGCACGAGCCTGCACTACCGCACGGCCGGCTCCGGGCCGGCGGTGGTGCTGCTGCACGGCGTGCCGAAGACCGGCTACCACTGGGCGCGCTCGGCCACGAGCGCTACGCCGTGATCGGCGAGGACTGGGGAGCGGTGATCGGCTACCAGCTCGCCGCCCGGCACCGCGAGCACGTCACCGCCCTCGTGTTCGCCGAGGCGCTGTTCCCGGGTTCGGCTTCGAGGAGCACACCGCGCTCACCCCCGAGAACGTCTCCGGCGGCATGCACCTGTGGCATCTGGGCTTCTACTTCCAGCCGGACGTCCCGGAGATGCTGATCGCCGGGCACGAGCGCGAGCTGATCACGTACATGATCAAGTTCGAGCGTAGCCGCCCGGACAGCGCCACCCCCGACGCGATCGACGAGTACGTGCGCTGCTACTCGATGCCCGGCGGCATCCGCGCGATGCTGTCGATCTACCGGGCGATGCTCGTCGACGCGGAGCAGAACCGGCAGGCCGCGCGGCGGAAGCTGGACATCCCGTGCTGGCGCTCGGCGGTTCGGCGTTCATCGGCGACCGCAACGAGTCACAGATGCGGCTCATGGCCCACGACGTCACCGGTCACGTCTTCGACGCCGGCCACGACCTCGCCGAGGAGGTGCCGACGAGATGGCCGGCGTCGTCCTGCCGTTCCTGGCGGCGCAGTCGGCGGCCGCCGCCTGAGCGCGACGCCCACGGGCCGCCGTCATGAGGCCTCCAGCTCGATGGTGGTACCGGCGGGTCGGAGCGCAGCGTGAGCCGGGCGACGTTCTGCCGGGCCAGCCAGAGGCCCCGCCCCTCCGGGCTGCCGGGATCCGGAAGCCGCCCGGGGTCCGCGGCGCCTCCTGGCCCGCGATCGTCGATCCGGCAGTAGAGCCGCCGGCCGACGTGCCACAGGCGCAGCCGCCCGCTGCCGCCGCCGTGCCGGACGGCGTTGGTGGTGATCTCGTTGACCGCCACGACGAAGCGGTACAGGCCGAGGCCGGTCAGGCCCCACAGCCCGCACAGGCGTTCCACCTCGTGCCGGATGGCGACGAGCGTGCCGAGGTCGAAGTCGCGCAGCAGCAGGACGCGGGCGGCCTGCGCCCCCGGTGCGGCGGATCCGCGCGGTCGCTGCGGCCCGGGCTGCCGGTCGGTGGGTTCGGATGCGCTCATCATGGCCCGCCTGCCGGGCTCGGGCCGCCGAGCGGGCGGGCGGCCAGGATGCAGGTGTCGTCGTCGGGGTTGGCGTGATCGAGCTGGTTGACCAGATCGGCCACGGGGTGCGGCGCCGGCTCCGCCGTGATGCGGTTCAGCACGGCGAGCACGGGGGCCAGGCCCTGCTCCGAGCTCTGGTGGCGCTGCTCGACGAGGCCGTCGGTGTAGAGCAGCAGCACGTCACCGGGCCTCAGGGACGTGACGGTGGTCGGGTATTCGGCGGCCGGGAAGGCGCCGAGCAGCGGCCCGTCGGGCTGCTCCAGCTCAACGGTGACGCCGGCGCGGGCCAGCAGCGGCGCCGGGTGGCCCGCCCGCGCCCACACCAGGCGGTTGCGGCCGGGCTCGTAGCGGGCCACCACCGCCGTGGCGGTCACGGGCAGCAGGTTCGGCTGCGCCGCGACGTGGCCGTCGGCGAACAGCAGCCGGTTGAGGGCGGTCAGCAGCCGGCCGGGGTCGTCGGTGGTGGTGACGGCGAGCGCGGCCAGGCCGTGGCGGAGCTGGGCCATGGCGGCGGCGGCCTCCATGCCGTGGCCGGCCACGTCCCCGACCGACAGCAGGACGTTGCCGTTGCCGGTCGGGGTGGCGTGGTACCAGTCGCCGCCGACGCGGCTGGCCTTCTCCGCGGGCAGGTAGCGGACCGCGACCCGCAGGCCCGGCAGGTCGATCGGCTCCTGCGGCATCGGCAGGACGATCTGCTGCAGCCTGGTCACGACCCGGTGCTCGGCGGCCAGGCTCTGCTGCTGGGCGCGCAGCTGCCGCTCGGCCTCGGTCAGCCGCAGGCGGCTGATCTCGCCGGCGGTCACGTCCTGGACGATGCCGTACACCTTGACAGGCCGGCCTTCGGTGTCACGCACCGCGTCGACGACGGTCCGGACGTGCTTGATCCGGCCGCCCAGGCGGATGCGGTAGGTCACATCGACGGCCTCGCCGCGGCCGAACGCCTCGGCGGCCCGGGCACGCACGGGCAGGTCATCGGGGACGATCAGGGCCTCGGTCTCCTCCCGGGACAGGGGGCCTTCGGAGGGGGCACGCTCATAGACGCGGTACAGCCCGTCCGACCAGAGGACCTGCCCCGTGACGAGGTCCCACTCGCCCCAGCCGAGATTGCCCAGGCGCTCGGTCTGGGCGATGCGCTCGGCCAGGCGCGTCTCCTCGTCGTGGCGGATCCAGCTGTTGAGCAGCCCGGCGCCGACCGGCCACACCTTGACCGTGAGCAGGATCTCCGCGGGCGCGCGCTCGGCCGGGCTGAGGTAGGGAAGCGGGCCGATCTGCCGGGGCAGGCCGTCGCGCAGCGTCTGGTGCCAGGCGTCCCAGATCGGGCCGTCCACGATCGCGGGATAGATCTCGCTCATCCTGTGCCCGATCAGCTGCGCGCCGCTGCGTCCGGACAGGTCGAGCACGGCGGGGCTCGCGGCGGCGAAGGTGTAGTCGTCGACCTGTCCCGTCGCCGTGTACCGCGGGATGAGCAGGACATGCCGGCCGGCGAGCCCGTCGAGGATCTGCTGCACCGCCTGGATCCAGGCTTCGCCCGAGGAGGACGGGCGCGGGGCCGGCGCGGGAGCGGCCTGGTCCTGAGCAGGCCGCAGGGCGGCCTCCAGCATCGCGGAGACGAAGGGAGGCCCGCGTGGGGGTTCCTTCTCCAGCGCCGCGAGCAGTTCGGCGGCCAGCTCGTGGGCCGGCCGCCGCTGCTCGGCCGCCAGCCGCACCAGGTAGGCGTGGGCCTCGCCCAGCCGGCAGCCGGCCCGGCCGGCCAGCAGCCCGCTGGCCTGCCCCAGCACGATGTCCGGAGGCGGCTGCGCCTTGCCGATGCGGGCGTCGAGGTCGGCCAGCCGGCTGCGATAGCCCTCCGGATTCATCAGCCGCTGCCATGAGGCACGTAGCCGCAGGTCGCCATCACCCTCGCCCTTCTCGCGCGCTCAGGCCAGGCCGAAGGCGGCCAGCAGCCCCATGGTCCGCAGCTGATCCGAGATGCGGCGGTTCGGGCCGACCACGCGAAACTCGGAGCGGGCCGCGTTCGCCATGCGCATCGCGTTGACCAGCACACCGACCCCGGTGGAGTCGATGAACGTCACGGCGGACAGATCCACCCGCACGGCCGCCGGACGGTACTCGGTCACGGCTTCCTTGATCCTCTTGTTGATCTCGGTGGAGTTGGTGAAGTCGATCTCGCCTCGCAGCGTGACCTGCAGAACCTCGTCGGTCCTCATCTCCATCGACGCCTCCTGCATGCGTTCCCCCTTCTCCGGTGCCGAGCGATGGGGCGACAGCATGAACGTGGCGATGCGATCGGACGCTCATTCTGCTCATGTAGGGCGCACTAGCGGCATTGTCCCGCAACCCGCCCGTCCTGTCATGGGACCGGCTCCCCCGCTCTCTCCTTGCTCAGCCGAGCGAGATCCGGTCGAGGTCGGGGGCCGCCGCCGCGTCGTTGTGCAGCTTGACGGTGTTCGCCCCGGCCCGCAGCGTGACCGGGATCGTGGTGGTGTAGGGCGTGTTGTTGCCCGTCCCGCTCACCTTCACCTCCACCGGGGTCCCGTCGTTGACGGTCACGACGTACGACCGCTCGCCGTTGACGGTGAAGTCGACGAACAGCGTGTACGAGCCCGCCGCCGGCACCGTGACGTCCTCGAACAGCACGTAAGCGTCGGGGCCGCCGCCCAGGTTGCGTACCTTCTGCCCGCCGGAGCAGGCCGCGCAGCTCGTGATGCCGGCGTCGCCGATGCGGTTGCGCGAGTCCTCGGCCTCCCGCATGAACACCCGGTCGGCCGGGCGGGGCCGGACGCGGAGCTGGCGGGTGACGGTGCCGGGCCGGCCGAGCAGGCGGAAGGACGCGCTGATCGGGACGTCGGCCGCGCTCACCTCGCCGGGCGACGTGATCGTCCACGAGCCGGTCAGGGTCTGCCCGAGGCGCAGGGTGGCCGCGGTGGCGGGGCCGCCCTCGACGGTCCAGCCGGCGGGGGCGGCCGGGGCGAGGCTCACCTGGTCGAGCGCCTCGTCGTCGTCGAGGCGGAGGGTGGCCGACACGTTGAGCGTCTGCCGTCCCGGGCCGACCCACTGCAGGCCGGAGGGGTCGACGGTCATCGTGGTCCGCGGCGGGCCGGGCGCGGCCGGCATGGGGGCGATCGCGATGCGGTCCACGCCCGCCGCCCCGGTCAGCGCGATCGTGTTGGCTCCGGCCTTGAGGGTGACGGGCAGGGAGGTGGCGGCGGGCACGTCCGGGTTGTCGCCCGGCACCCGTACCTCGGTGGGGGCCGCGCCGTTGACGGAGATCGACAGCGGGGCCGGCGCGGCGGCGGTGTGGTCGATCCGGAGACGGTACTCGCCGGCGGCCGGGGCGGTCACGTCCCGGTAGGTGAGCGTGCCGCCGGACAGCCCCGTCACCTGCGCCGAGCCCGAGCAGGCCGCGCAGCGCTCGACGCGCGCCCCGCCCGAGCGCCGCTGGTGCTCGGCCTCCAGCGGCAGGCTGCCGCGCGAGAGCGGGTAGGCGCGGGCGACCGCGATCTCGTCGATCCTGAGCTGCCGGTGGAAGCGCGGCGCCTGCGGGCCGGCCCAGGTGTCGAGCACCTCCAGCTTCACGTAGCGGGCGTGCCGCTCCCCCAGGTCGATGATCTGCACGCCGCGGGCGCTGGGCAGGGCGGCAGCCCGTACCGGCCGGCCCCAGTGCCTGCCGTCGTCGCTGACGTGGACGCGGTAGTTCTTGATGCGGGCGGAGTCCTCCGGGCGGCCGAAGGACTCCCTGGCGTAGACGGGTGACCATTCGCGCTGGTTGACGGCCAGGTACGCGATCCGCTCCCGCCGCCCGAGATCCAGGGTCACGGAGGCGGGCAGCCGGCCGCCCGCGTCCCAGAAGGTCTCGAAGCTGCCGTCCACCAGCTCGGGCGCGGTCGAGGTGACGCCGTCGAGGAAGCCGGTGCGGCCGGCGGTCTCGACCTTGAAGACGGTGTCGTAGTCGTCCCACGCGGTGATGCCGAGGATGGTCAGGTGGCCGCCGGACTGGGCGAAGCGCAAGGGCCGTCCGGTGCGCAGGTCGCTCACCCGGCGCACGCGGTAGCCGTTGTCGCGCAGCCGGACGTGGTCGGTGCTCGGCCGGGTGACGACGTGCACGTACTGGATGTCCGGGTCGTCGCGGCGGACGGTGATCACGCCGTGCGCGCCGTCGTTCCAGAAGCCCGGCTGCAGGCCGCCGTACATGTAGCCGCCGCCCTCGGTGGCCCGCAGCGACTCGCTGATCGGCGGGACCCACGTGGACATGAAGGCGTTGAACGCCTCCTGCTGGGGCGGGAACCGGCCGTTCACCATCGGCGTCTCGGCCATCAGCGACTTCATCGACGAGCCGGCGTTGGTGATGAAGCGGCCCGTGCTGAGGCGGACGTCCACCGGGTGGTCGCCGCCGTCGTACCACCAGTCGCCGGTGGTGGGCAGCTTGTAGTCGGCCTCGGTCAGGCGCGGCATGGGCGTCCAGGCGGCCTGCGGGTAGTCGTAGGGCGGCGTCATGCCGGTCTTCTGCTCGTTGCTGACCGTGTCCATGATCGGGGTGTCCTCGTTGTTGTTGCTCAGCAACCAGGACGGGCGCCGCTCGCGGATCTGCTCGTACAGGCGGTGTTGTTCCCAGTACTCGTTGTCGTTGTCGATCCAGAACCCGGCCAGGTCCGGATACCGCTCCATGACCTCGAAGAACAGGTCGTAGCTGAACATGCCGAAGCCGGCCCGTGTCGTCAGGTCGACCCGCTGCCCCTTGTAGGCGGAGTAGGCAACCGAGTCGAGCGTCTCCACGCCCTGCTCGGCGTGCCACTGGGGGTCGTCGGTCATGTAGAGCAGGACCCGCACGCCCTTCTCCTTGCCCGCGGCGACCAGCTCGCCGAGCAGGTCCCGCTCGGTGGCGCAGCTGCCCGGGATCGCCGACGGCCACGGCCGCGCGTAGCCGAGCCTGCTGTGGAAGGTCGCGAGCACGATGTACGAGGCGCCGAGCTTGCGTGCCTCGTCCACCCAGTAGCCGGCGCTCCAGCCGCCGCCGGTGACGTCGCGTTCCCAGGCGGCGCAGTCGAGGTGCCTGGGCGCGGTGAACATGCCCCAGTGCAGGAACAGCCCGGCCGTGGCGTCGCGCAACCACTGCTGGCGCGGGTGGACGACCTCGGCCAGGGCGGGCGGAGCGGTGAGCAGGGCGGCGATCAGGGCGAGGACGAGGGCGGCTCTGAGTCTCATGGGATGCGTCCCTTCAGACATCCGAGGGGTATCGCAGGCAGGCGGGCGAGTCAAGAGGCGGATTCCCGATCCGGCTTGACGGGCCGTCAGCGAAGTGATCCTATGACCCACGATAGGAAAGTTTCCTAATCTGGAGGGCGCATGCGCTTACTCCTCCCGGGCAAGGCGACCTTCCGCCCGGCGACCCGTTCCCTTGATGTCCGGCGATCGCCCGCGCGACCTCGACGGACGCTCCCCTTCCTGCGGCGCGTGCAGACACCTCCGATCTTTACACGGAGCGCGGCCGGCCCGCAGGGCCGAACCCGCTCACGCATTGATCGGATGTCTTGGGCGATCGCGGTGGCCGTCGTCCTCGCGGTGAGCGGATGCGCGGGCGCGGGTGCGCCGAGCGCCCCGCCGGGCCGGCAGAAGGTCTCGTTCCTGGTGTTCCCGTCGCCGAACCTGCCGGAGTCGTACTGGAAGGCCCAGGTCGGCAAGGTCACCCAGGCCCATCCTGACCTGGAGGTCGAGCTGGTCTCCGCCCCGTCGGAGTCCGACCGCAACGACTACGCCAAGCAGCTGGCGGCCTCCGGCCAGCTGCCCGACGTGCAGATCGGCATGCAGGACCTCGTCGCGCTGGCGCCGCACCTGGCGCCGTGGCAGCCGGAGGAACTGACCGCCTTCCTGTGCCCGAGCTGCGGCGCGGTGAACGGCAAGGTGGTGCAGCTGCCGGCCAACACGCAGACGATCCCCGACGTCTTCTACAACAAGAAGCTGTTCGCCAGGGCGGGCATCAAGGCGCCGCCCAGGACGTACGCCGAGCTGCTGGCCGCCGCCGACCGGCTCAAGGCCGCCGGCATCACGCCGTTCGTCACCGGTGGCGTGTTCGTCACCTCCCAGCCCTGGACCGCGATCCTGGCCACCGACCTGTACCCCAGGACGCCCGGCTGGATGGCCGCCCGGCGGGCCGGCGAGGTCACCTTCGCCAAGGACCCGGCGATGCGGGCGGCCACCCGGAAGTTCGCCGACCTCGCCGCCAAGGGCTACCTCGACAAGCGGCAGATCGGCCAGGACTATCCCAAGACCCAGGAGGCGTTCCTGGCGGGCAAGGGCGCGATGTACCCGATGGGCAGCTGGTTCGCCGCCGCCGCCGACCAGTCGCCGATGAAGGACGACATCGGCGTGTTCGCCTGGCCCTCCGACGACGGGAGCCTGCACCTGCCGGCCTTCACCGGCGGCGGCCTGTCGGTCAGCGCGACGGCCCCGAACCTGGCCGCGGCCAAGAAGTTCGCCCTGGCCTTCCAGCTCACCAAGGACAACCTTGACGCCTCGGTCAAGGCCGACGCGCTGTTCCCCGCGATCAAGGGCTACACGCCGCCGGAGGGCACCGGGCCGGTCTTCAAGGCCGTCTACGACCTGTGGAAGCAGGCACTCGGCCGCAACGCGACCGTGCCGGCCTTCGGCTGGGAGGCGGGCGACGCCGCCATGCTGCCCGGCATGCAGGGCAAGTTCTGGTCCTCGGCGCAGGATCTCGTCAGCGGCAGGAAGAGCGTGGACCAGGTGCTGGCCTACCTCGACACGGAATGGGAGAAGAGCGGCTGATGGCCGTCGGCGTCACCCGCCCCAAGCCGGGCCGCGCGCCGAGCGGGACGCGCGGCAGCCGCGCCAGGCGCGCGCGGCGGCCGGGCGCGCGGCACTTCCTCCTGTTCGCCGCCCCCGGCACGCTCGTGTACGTGTGCCTGGTGCTCGTGCCCATCGTGATGAGCGTCGGCTACAGCCTCACCGACCAGGCGCTGCTGCGGCCCACGACCTCGTTCGTCGGCCTGCGCAACTACCGGCTGCTCCTCCAGGACGAGACGTTCCTGCAGTCGCTGAAGGTCACCACGATCCTGACGCTCATCGTCGTCGTCGTGCCGAACGTGCTGGGCGTCGCCATCGCCGTGCTGCTGGACCGGCGCGGCTGGCTCTACAACGCGTTGCGCGGCGTGTTCTTCACCCCGATGGTGATCAGCTCCGTGGTCATCAGCGTGATCTGGACGCGTGTGCTGGCCGACGACGGCCCGGTCAACCAGGCGCTGCGCGCCCTGGGCGTGCAGGATCCGCCGGGCTGGCTGTCCGACCCGGACATAGCGCTCTACTCGCTGTCGTCCATCGTGTGCTGGCAGCTGCTCGGCTTCTGCGTGGTCGTCTACCTCGCCGGGCTGCAGGGCGTGCCGCAGGAGCTGGCCGAGGCCGCCGCGATCGACGGCGCGGGGCCCGTACGCCGGTTCTGGAGCGTCACCTGGCCGCTGCTCGCCCCGGCGCTGACGATCAACACGGTCGTGCTGCTGATCTCCGCGTTCAAGATCTTCGACCACGTGAAGGTCATCACCAACGGCGGGCCGGGCACCGGCACGACCGCGAGCGTGGCGTTCGTCGTGCTGCAGGAGGGATTCGTGGACAACCGCACCGGCTACGCCTCGGCCGAGGCCGTGGTCATGCTCGTCGTCATCGCCGCCTTGTCGGTGCTCACGCTGCGGATCCTCGGGCGCAGGGAGGTGCAGCTGTGACCGGCTCGCGGGCGCCGTGGCTGCGTCCCCTGGTCGCGCTGCTCGCCGGCGCGTTCTTCGCCCTGCCGCTCTACATCGCGCTGATCAACGTCTTCAAGCCCAGCGGCCAGGTGGCGGCGAACGCCATGTCGCCGCCCGCCCCGCCCACGCTGGACAACCTGGTCAGGGTGCTGACCGGGCCGGACAGCCTGTTCTGGTCCTCGCTGCGCACCAGCGTCGTGGTGACGTCGCTGTCGATCGTCATCCTGACCCTGCTGTCGGCCCTGCTCGGCCACTACCTGGCCAGGCACACCCGCTGGTGGTCGCGGGCGATCATGGTGCTGCTGCTGTGCGGGCTGATGATCCCGCCGCAGGTCATCCTCATCCCCGTCACGCAGGTGCTGAAGTCGCTCGGGCTCATGTCCACGCTGCAGGGGCTGATCCTGTTCAACGTCGGCTACTACGTGCCGTTCGGCGTGTTCGTCTTCTCCGGGTTCATGAAGGGCGTGCCGCGCGAGCTGGAGGAGGCCGCCGCGATCGACGGGGCCACGCGGTGGCAGACGTTCTGGCGGATCGTCTTCCCGCTGCTGCGGCCCGCCACCGCGAGCGTGCTGATCTTCCTCGGGGTGTGGATCTGGAACGACTTCCTCAACCCGCTGATCATCTACGGGCCGCGCGAGGGCACCACGATCATGACGGGGGTGTACAAGTCGCTCGGCCGGTACGCCGCCGACTTCGGCGGCATGTTCGCGCTGATGTTCCTGGCCACGCTCCCGATCCTGGTCTTCTACCTGCTGCTGCAGAAGCAGTTCGTCAAGGGTCTCACCGGGGGCGCCACTAAGGGTTGAGCTGCTCGTTCATGATGAGGAAGGCCCCGAGCCCATGGAAGTCGTCGACCGGCCTGGCCCGGCCGAAGTAGTACGACAGCGAGTCGCTGGCGTTGGTGCCCTCGCTGATGTCGGTGATGCGCGTACGCCCGTCGGCGCCGAGCGACACCTTCGCCAGCACACCCTGGTAGCCGCGGTCGGCGTTGGCCTGGTAGGAGGCGTCCACGTAGCCGCGTTCGACGGACTTGTCGATCGTGTAGGTGTACATCGCCGAGCACGACGTCTCCGTCCAGTTCGACGGGTTCGACGGCTCGGTGACGACCTGGAACCAGCGGCCCGTCGCCGGGTCCTGCCAGCGGGCGTAGGCGGGCACGAGCTCGCGCAGGATGCCGACCAGCGCGCCGCGGCGCGGGTGATCCGCCGGCAGGAGGTCGAGGATGTCCACCGTGGCCATGCCGAACCAGCCCATCGCCCGGCACCACGAGATGCCGTTCGTGTGGCCCAGCGACGGCTTCACCCACGAGGCGGTCGGCCCGCCGGGCTCGTCGTAGGCGTGGTAGAGCAGCCCGGCCGCCGTCCCCGAGGTCCGCCGCAGGTGGCTCCAGTAGACCTCGATCTGCCGGGCCGGCTCGGTCGTGGTGAACGCGTCGGCCGTCACCCAGGCGCCGTAGCGGGCGAGGAACGGGTCGGCCATGTAGACGCCGTCGCCCCACAGCTGGCCCTCGCGGGAGGTGCCGGTGGCGTGCCACCAGCCGCCGTCCGACGTGCGCGGGTAGGTGCTCAGCCGGTTCCTGATCCTGGCCGCCGCGATGCGGTAGCGGTCCTGCCCGGTCTCCCGGTAGAGGGCGAGCAGCACGTTGCCCGACTGCATGCTGTCGAGGTTGCCGAAGCTCTGGCCGATGCCGCCGGAGGAGTCGACGAACCGGTCGGCCCAGTCCTTGATGTAGCGCAGGTGGCGAGGGTCCTTCGTGCGCCGGTAGACGAGGTACTGCCCCCACAGGTAGAGGCCGCGCGGGTAGCTCCAGCCGCCGAGCGTGGCGGGCGAGTAGCGGGCCATCGTCGACTCCACCACGGCCTTCGACCAGTCGGTGGTGGCGGCGCCGGCGGTCACCGTGCGCCAGGTCGTCCACGACCCGGTGCCGGTGAAGCCGGCGTGGTTCGACTCGACGGCGCCTCGCGAGATGGCCGCGCGCTCGGCTTCGTAGAGCGTGGCGGCGGCCGAGGGGGCCAGCGGCTCCGCAACCGGTTGCAGGAATTGCAGGCCGCTGAGGGCTGTCACGGTGATCGCGCGTAGTCGTCCCATGGATCACTCCTGGGCTGGTGAGCTGTGCGGGCAGGCCGCCGCCCGTCCGGCGGCGGATGGCTCCGATCTCCTTGGCGCATTTCAGGCATACATCCCGGGAAGGACGCTGTCCACTGGCCGCTTACATCCGATGTATGAGCTTGATTAAGTTAGGAAAGGTTCCTAAATGTTGGACCGGTCCACCTGTTGACGGCTCCCCGCATTTATGGCAAACGTTTGTGAAGCTCCATCTCCTTACCGGCGGCATTACTCTCAGCCAGGAGGGCCGATGGTCTTCAGCAGATCCCGGGCCGGCGTCGTCGCCTGCCTCCTCGTCCTGGGCTCGGTGGCCGCGCCGGCCACCGCCGCGGCCTTCACCGACTACCAGGCGGAGACCGCGACGATCTCGCAGGGCGTCGTGGAGTCGAACCACGCCGGTTTCACCGGCTCCGGCTTCGTCAACTACGACAACCTCATCGGCTCCTCCGTCGAGTTCGCGGTCAGCGCCGCCGCCGCCGGCACGCAGAGCCTCACCTTCCGCTTCGCCAACGGCACGAGCGCCGACCGGCCGATGGACATCGCGGTCAACGGCACGGTCGTGGCCGCCGCCCGCTCGTTCCCCGGAACCGGCGCGTGGACGACCTGGCAGGAGATCACCGTGGAGGCGCCGCTCCAGGCGGGCGGCAACACGGTCAGGGCCACGGCCACCACCGCGGGCGGCGGCCCGAACCTCGACCGGCTGCGGGTCAGCGGCCAGGGCGACACCGAGAAGCCCACCCCGCCGGGCCAGCCGGCCTGCTCGCAGATCGCGCACGACGCGCTCACGCTGGACTGGCCGGTCTCGACCGACAACATCGGCGTGGCCGGGTACGACATCTACTTCCTCGGCCAGCAGCTCGCCTCGGCGACGGCGCCGCCGTACCGGCTGAGCGGGCTCAACCCCGACTTCACCTACCAGTTGTCAGTCTTCGCCCGCGACGCCTCCGGCAACGTGTCGCTCAGCAGCCCCGAGGTGATCTGCCACACGCTGCCCGCGCCCGCCGACGACCCGCCGACCGCGCCGGGACGGCCCTCGGTGAGCGGCATCGGAGCGACCTCCGCGACCGTGACCTGGGCGGCCTCGACCGACGACAACGGCGTGCGCGCCTACCTCGTCCGTGACGACGCCACGAGCGCGGTGCTGGCCACCGTCACCGGCGACCCGCCCGCCACCACGGCGAGCGTGCCGGTGGAGTGCGCGCACACCTACCGGGTGCACGTCGTGGCCAGGGACACCGCCAACCAGCTCTCCCCGCCGAGCCCGCCGTCCGCGTCGTTCACCACGGCCGCGTGCGGCAGCGTGCCGCAGTCGCCCACCAGCGTCGCCGGCGGCTGGGACGTGCCCTGGGACATCTCCTGGGCGCCCGACGGCTCGTACGCGCTGGTGACCGAGCGCGACACGTTCAAGGTCTTCAAGGTGACCCCGTCCGGCACCAAGACGCAGGTCGGCACCGTACCCGACGTGCAGACCACCGGCGGCGAGGGCGGCCTGATGGGCCTCGACTTCTCGCCCACCTGGAACGGCACGACCGACCAGGACGTGTTCTTCATGCACACCGCCTCCGAGGGCAACCGCGTCGCGAGGATGCGCTTCACCGGCACCGCGCTGTCCGGCTACGCCATCGTGCTCCAGGGCATCGACAAGAACCGCTACCACAACGGCGGCCGCATCAGGTTCGGCCCCGACGGCTACCTGTACGTCACCACCGGCGACGCCCAGCAGAAGAGCAACGCCCCCGACCTCGACTCGCTCAACGGCAAGATCCTGCGCATCACCAGAACCGGCGCCGCCGCGCCCGGCAACCCGTTCGGCACCCGCGTCTACAGCTACGGCCACCGCAACCCGCAGGGCCTGGCGTGGGACTCGGCCGGCCGGCTGTGGGAGTCGGAGCTGGGCGACTCCGCGCGCGACGAGCTCAACCTCATCCTGCCCGGCCGCAACTATGGCTGGCCCACGTGCGAGGGCACCTGCGACACCTCGGGCATGACCGACCCGAAGCGCACCTGGACGGTCGCGGAGGCCTCGCCGAGCGGCATCGCCATCGTGAACAACACGATCTTCATGGCGGCGCTGCGCGGCAAGCGCCTGTGGCGCATCGTGCTCAACGGGGAGAACGTCTCGTCGGTCAACTCCTCCTTCAACGGCACGTACGGCCGGCTGCGCGCGGTCGAGAAGGTGCCCGGCGCCGCGGCCATCTGGTTCGGCTCCACCAACTCCGACAACAACGGCGACGGCTCCGCCGACGTGATCCGGCGCTCCACCATCCAGTGACCGCTCCTCGACCGCCGGCGGCCGTGCCTGCGTGACGGCCGCCGGCGCCTCCACCCCCCAGGAGGCCCGCCATGCGTCTCTCCCGAAGGACCGTGCTCAAGGGCGCGTTGCTCACCCCTGTGGCGGCGACGGCGACGCCCACGACGGCCCATGCCCTCGACTCTCCCTGGGACCAGGTGCCCGCGATCCTGGCCAGGATCGTCCCGCCGGTCTTCCCCGACCGCACGTTCCCCATCACCGCCTACGGCGCCGAGCCGGACAACTCCACCGACTGCACGCCCGCCTTCCGCGACGCGATCGCCGCCTGCGCCGCCGCCGGCGGCGGCACCGTGCTCGTTCCCGGCGGCGGCAAGTACCGCACCGGCGCGATCCACCTGCTGTCGAACGTGCGGCTGCACGTCGAGCAGGGCGCCACGATCAGGTTCCGCTCCGACGCCGCCTCCTACCTGCCGATGGTGTTCACCCGCTGGCAGGGCATCGAGTGCTACAACTACTCGCCGTTCATCTACGCCAGGAACCAGGTGAACGTGGCGCTGACCGGCACCGGCACGATCGACGGCAACGCCTCCGCCGGGCCATGGTTCGGCTTCGACGACCGTCGCGGGCCCGACTGGGAGCGGCTGCAGCAGCTCGCCGCGGACGGCGTGCCGGTCGAGCGGCGCCGCTTCGGCGACGGCCACTACCTCAAGCCGAACATGATCCAGTTCTACGGCTGCCGGAACGTCCTCGTCGAGGACCTCGACATCAGGAACCCGGCCATGTGGACCGTCCACCCCGTCCTGTGCGCGAACGTCACGGTCAGGCGGGTCTCGATCCGCAGCCGGGGCGCCATGGTGGACGGCGTCGACCCCGAGTCGTCGTCCGACGTGCTGATCGAGAACTGCTCGTTCGACACCGGCGACGACGGCACGGTCATCAAGTCGGGCCGCGACACCGACGGCCGCCGCGTCGGCGTGCCGTCGGAGAACATCGTCATCCGCGGCAACACCTACCGCGGCCGCTGGGGCGCGATCACCGTGGGCAGCGAGATGTCCGGCGGCGTGCGGGGCGTCTTCGCCGAGGACAACCGGATCGTCGCCGGCCCCACCTACCGCTCCTTCTACGCGCTGTACCTCAAGACGAACGAGCGGCGCGGCGGCGTGGTGGACGGCGTGCACGTCAGGAACCTCAGCGGCGGGCCGTGCGAGCGGGGCGGCTGCTACGTCGACATGAACTACAGCCTCACCGGCCCCGGCCACGGCCCGATCGTCCACCCGGTCATCCGGAACATCACCGTGGACGGGCTGAACATCGCCGGCGCGCCGTTCGCGATCAAGCTGTCCGGCTCGCCGGCCAGCCACATCAGAGACGTGACGATCCGGAACAGCACGTTCACCCAGATCGGCACGCCCGCACCGCAGCTGTCCAACGCCGACGGCGTGGTGCTGCGCGACGTCCGCATCAACGGCGTCCTGTACGGCGGGGCGGCGGCCGTCCCGCCCCTCGACCACCTGGAGGTTCAGGCATGAACGTGACCCGTCGGCAGCTCGGCCTCCTGGCCGGGGCGGCGCTCCTCGTGCCCGCCCGCCCGGCGCGGGCCACCGCGGCGGCGTGGCAGCTCATGTGGGCGCCCGACCCCGCCAGGACCGGGCTGGCCGCGTTCGAGACGATCGAGGACGACCGCGCCGGCTCGCATCCCGCCGGCCGGCCGCACATCCGCGTCGAAGGCGACGCCTTCCGCTTCGACATGCACACGGCCGACCGGGACACGATGACCGACCGGCAGCGCCAGGAGGTGACCGGCACCCGCAACCCGGACGGTTACCTGCGCTGGCTGAGCGGGGAGACCTGGCGGGTCACGTACTCGATGTTCATCCCCGCCTCGCTCAGGGCCACGACGACCTTCACCCACATCAGCCAGACGAAGATGCCGGGCACCGGCACCAGCCCGATCACCGTCACCTCGCTGCGCCGGGTGAACGGCGTGCAGACCATCGAACACAAGATCTTCGCCTCCGACACGCTGGTCGGCCGCACGGAGCTGGAGCCGTTGCACGACAAGTGGATCGACGTCGAGTACGAGATCAGGATCGGCGACGGGAGCGCGGGCTCGGTGCGCTGGGTGCTGCGCAGCGGCGGCGTCACGCTCGTGGACGCGACAAGGACCGGCGACACCTTCCTCGGCGACCGGGTGCGCCCCAAGTGGGGCATCTACCGCTCGCTCGGCGACACCTCCGGCTCGCTGCGGAACTGCTACCTGCTGCTGCGCGACCTGCGGGCGTACAAGCTGGTGCGGGCCACCTCCGGCGCGGGCCCCGGCCGCCTGGAGGTCCCCCGATGAGGATCTCCCGCCGCGGCCTGCTCCTCGCGAGCGGCGCCGCCCTGCTCGCCGGACCGGCGATCGCTCCGCCCCGGGCGTTCGCCGCCTCGCCCTGGGACCAGGTGCCGAGGATCCTGGCCAGGATCGTCCCGCCCGCGTTCCCCGACCGCACGTTCCCGATCACCGCCTACGGCGCCAAGGGGGACGGCTCCACCGACTGCACGGCCGCCTTCCGCGACGCGATCGCCGCGTGCGCCGCCGCCGGCGGCGGCCGGGTCGTGGTGCCGTCCGGCACCTTCCGCACCGGCGCGATCCACCTGCTGTCGAACGTGAACCTCCAGGTCGACGGCACGATCCGGTTCAGGACCGATCCGGCCTCGTACCTGCCGGTCGTGCTGACGAGGTGGGAGGGCATCGAGTGCTACAACTACTCGCCCTTCATCCACGCCGACGGCCGGACCAACATCGCGATCACCGGCTCGGGCACCATCGACGGCAACGCCCCCGCCGGCGACTGGGCGTCGTGGGGCAACGGCGGCGACGATCGCGACCGGCTCCGCGAGTGGGGCGCGAACGACCACCCGGTGGCGCAGCGCCGCTTCGGCAGCGGCCACAAGCTGCGCCCCAACATGATCGGCCTCTACAACTGCACCGCCGTCCTGGTCGAGGGCGTCACGCTGCGCAACCCGGCCATGTGGACGCTGCACCCGGTCTACTGCACGAACGTCACGGTCAGGAACGTCACCTTCTTCTCCACCAACTCCCAGGGCGACGGCTGCGACCCCGACTCGTGCACCGACGTGCTGATCGAGGGCTGCCGGTTCGACACCAACGACGACTGCGTCCCGATCAAGTCCGGCCGCGACCGCGACGGCCGCCGCGTCGGCCGGCCGTCCCGGAACATCGTGATCAGGAACTGCCGGTTCAGCGGCCGGTGGGGCGGCGTCACGATCGGCAGCGAGATGTCCGGCGGCGTGCGCGACGTCTTCGCCGAGGACTGCGCGTGCAACGCACCCGACTTCCCCGGCCGCCACCCGCTCAAGTACGCCCTCTACGTCAAGACCAGCTTCAACCGCGGCGGCTACGTGGACGGCGTGCACCTGCGCCGCATCACCGGCCACGACCTGGAACGCAGCGCGCTCTACGTGACGCTCACCTACGAGACGTCGGGCTCCCTGCCGCCGGTCGTCCAGAACCTCACCGCCGACGGCCTGGTCATCGACGGCGCGGCCCAGGCGTACAACCTGGACGGCCGGCCGACGGACCACATCAAGAACGTCACGATCTCCAACAGCACGTTCACCCACATCTCGACGGCCGCGCCGACCGCCTCGAACGTCGACAACCTGGTGCTGTCCGGCGTCTCCGTCAACGGCAAGGACATCTCGAACACGGCGGTCGCCCGCTCGCCCGGCGGCCTGCCCACCCTCGACCACGGGGAGCCCCAGCCATGAGATCGCTCGTCCAAGCCCTGCTGGCGGGCGTGCTCGCCCTGCCCTGCATGGCCGCCCAGCCCGTGAGCGCCGCCGCCGAGTTCAACGTGCGCGACTACGGCGCCACCGGCAACGGCGCCACGAACGACGACGACGCCATCGACCGCGCGATCGACGCCGCCTCCGCCGCGCCCGGCGGCATCGTGGTCTTTCCGTCCGGCCGCTACCGTTCCCGCACGATCCACCTCAAGTCACACCTCACGCTCAGACTCGACAGCGGCGCCACCCTCCTCGCCGCGGGCAGCGGCATGGACGCGCCCGAGTCCAACCCCTACGACGACTACCAGGACTACGGCCACAGCCACTTCCACAACTCGTTGCTGTGGGGCAGCGGCGTCACCGACGTGCACCTCACCGGCACCGGCACGATCGACGGCGACGGCAACCTGATCACCGGCAACCCGTCGTCCGGCCAGGCCGACAAGGCGCTCACGCTCACCGAGTGCTCCGACATCAGCCTGACCGGGGTCACCTTCCGGCGCGGCGGCCACTTCGCCGCCCTCATCAACGGCTGCCACGACATCACGATCGACGGCCTGAGGACGATCCGCTCCAGCAGCGGCGTGCGCGACGGCGTCAACCTGATCAACAGCTGGAACGTCACCGTCACGAACAGCCGCATCGAGTCCAACGACGACGCCCTGGTGTTCAAGAGCGACTACGCGCTCGGCCACACCTTCACCAGCCAGAACGTGCGGGTCCGCGACACGACGGTCTACTCGCACGAGAACAACGCGCTGCAGTTCGGCTCCGAGACGTGCGGAAACTTCCGGGACTTCCGGTTCGAGAACGTCACGGTGCTCGGCGCGGGCAAGGCCGGCATCGGCATCGTCTCCATGGACGGCGCGATCATCGAGGACATCCACTACGACGGCGTCTCGCTCACCAAGACCACGTCGCCGTTCTTCTCCAAGATCGGTGAACGGAGGCGCTGCCCCGGCTCGCCGCCCGCCGGCCGCATCCGGAACATCACGATCTCGAACGTGACCGGGACCCGCCTGACCGCGCCCGTGGTCACCGGCACCGTCGGCGCCTCCGACTACACCAGCACCCTGACCGGCACGCCGTCCGTGGACATCGGCCCCGGCATCACGTTCACGAACGTCGACCTGACGGTCCCCGGCGGGCATCCGGCCTCCGAGGCGAGCAGGAACCCGGGCGAGTTCCTCACCACATACCCGCCGCGCGACTACGGGGCCCGCCCGTCGTACGGCTACTGGATCAGGCACGCCACCGGCATCACGCTCAATGGCGAGACCCGCTTCGACGACAACGACAACCGGCCGTACCTGATCGCCGACGACGCCTCCAACGTGCGACTGGACGGTGTCGTCGCGCAACGCGGCAGCCGCAGCGCGTACGACGTGGGCTTCACCGGCGTCAACGGCTACGCCGTGCGCGACAGCACCAACACCTCGGGCGGGGCTCTGCGCGTCAGGGCCACCGGCTCCACACCCATCGGGAGGACCCGGTGACCGTGTACTCCGAGGCGCGGTCCGGCACGTTCGCGGTGCGGGCCCGCGTGATCACCCCCGCAGATTAGGAGGCGCCACCATGAAACGCACGGCGACGCTCGCCGTTCTCGCCCTTCTCGCCGGCCTGCTCACCGGCGCGCCGGCGCGGGCCGACCTGCAACATCCGCGCCAGGCGTTCCTGCGCGGCTCGGTCGCCGGCCTCTTCCTGCACTGGGGCGAGCGGACCTCGCCCCAGCACACGAGCTGCACCGCCTGGGAGAACGACGTCACCAGCGGCGGCTGGAGCCCGTCCTACTGGGTGAACGAGGCCAAGAAGCTGCACGCCCAGTACATCGTGCTGGCCACCTTCCACAGCCGGCTCGGCTACGCCCGGCCGTACCCGTCGAAGATCCCCGGAAGCTGCGCCACCAAGCGGGACTTCCTCGGCGAGCTGATCGACGCGGCCGGCGCGCAGGGGCTGAAGGTCATCCACTACATGACCGACGACCCGCAGTGGCACGCCGAGGGCCTGTCGTCGGGGTCGTGGCTGGACTCCGGCGCCTTCTCCCGCCACGTCGGCCACGACGTGGACCTGACCAGCCGCGACGGGTTCGGCGAGTTCTCCTACCTGCAGTTCTTCGAGCAGATGGAGCGGTACCCGAAGCTCGCCGGGTTCTGGATCGACAACGACAACGCCTACTGGGAGCGCAACGACCTCTACGCCAAGATCTACCAGCGGCGGCCCGACATGACGATCTCGAACAACAACGAGGACACGCCGATCATGGACATGATCAGCAACGAGCAGAAGACCGGCATGACGCCGTCCTACGACTACCCGCAGGCGGTCTACACGGCGCTGCCCCGCCTGATCGAGGCCGACTTCAAGCTGCCCACCGGCGGCCCGTGGTGGTACGGCGGCTCCGACCAGAGCGTGGACCGCAAGCTGACGCTCGGCCGGCTGATCACCAACGCCGGCTCGTCGATCAAGGCGCTGATGGCCGAGACCCCCATGGTCAACGGGCGTTTCCCGGCCCAGCAGGCCGCGTTCAACACCTTCGCCGGCACGTACCTGTCGGCGATCTGGGAGTCGCTCGGCGGCACGGAAGGCGGCGGCTACATGTACGGCGGGCTCAAGCCGGGCTTCTGGAACGACGGCGCGCACGGCGTCACCACGATCGCCAAGAACGACCCGAACCGGCACTACGTCCACGTGATCACGCCGCCGTCCGGCAGCACCCTGTCGCTGCGGGACAACGGCTACCGGATCGCCTCGGTGACGAACCTGCGCACCGGCGCCCCGGTGAGCTTCACCCAGGCGAACGGCACGCTCACGCTGAAGGGGATCTCCTCCTGGGACCCGTACGACACCGTCTTCAAGGTCGTCTCCAGCGGCCGGCAGGGCATCCACTCCGGCGTCACCCTCTCGGCGAACTCCTCCACCGGCGGCCACCCCGCCTCGGCCGCGGGCGACGGCGACTACCTCACCTACTGGGACAGCGGCGCGGCCGAGCCCGCCCGGCTGACCTTCGACCTGGGCTCGGCCAAACGTGTCCAGTACATCGCCTTCAACCAGCGGGAGGACTCCACCGTCCATCCGTCGTCGGGGTCGGCGCGGATCTCCGGCTACCAGGTGCACGTCAGCAACGACGGGTCGAGCTGGGGCAGCGCGGTCAAGACCGGCACCGTGCCGAACGCGCGCGGCGTCCAGATCATCGACCTCGGCGCCGTCACCGCCCGCTACGTCCGCCTCTCCAAGACCGGCCACCACGGCGTCGCCCGCTGGCGCGTGGACGAGGCGTGGGTCGGCGGCGCGTACGCCGGGAGCCTGGTGACGGCCACGACCGCGAACGGCGACCCCGACCTCGACCACGGGGAGGTGCGGCCATGATGAGAGCCGCGCTCGCGACCATCCTCGCCTTGTGCGTGCTCACGGGCCCCGCCGAGGCGGCCTCCGACAACGGGCTGTCGATCCGGCCCGCGATGGGCTGGAGCAGCTGGAGCTTCGTGCGCCGCCAGCCCACCGAGGCCAAGATCAAGGCCCAGGCGGACGCGCTCGTCAGCAGCGGCCTGCGCGACAAGGGCTACGTCTACGTCAACCTCGACGACTTCTACCAGAAGTGCGACGGCAACGGCTTCGTCGTCGACTCCTACGGCCGCTGGGCCGTGGACGCCGCCAAGTTCCCCTCGGGGATCAAGGCGCTGGCCGACTACGTCCACGGCAAGGGCCTGAAGTTCGGCTTCTACGTCACCCCCGGCATCGCCAAGAACGCCGTCACCGCCGACACCCCCGTCGAGGGCACCTCCTACCACGCCCGCGACATCGCCGACACCTCGCAGACCCACAAGAACTACAACTGCAAGAACATGTACCGGCTCGACTTCTCCCACCCCGGCGCGCAGGCGTTCATCGACTCGTGGGCCAGGCAGATGGCCTCCTGGGGCGTGGACTACCTCAAGATCGACGGGGTGGACGCGTCCACGGTCGCCGACGTGGAGGCGTGGGACCGGGCGCTGCGCAAGACCGGCCGGCCGATCAACTTCGCGCTGTCCAACAACCTGCCGATCGCCCAGGCCGCCACCTGGAGGCGGCTGGCCAACAGCTGGCGCACCCAGGGCGACGTCGAGTGCTACTGCGGGCCCGGTCCGAACGGCAGCGGCTTCCCGCTCACCGACTGGGCGCACGTGTCCAGCCGGTTCGGCTCGGCCGCCTCGTGGCAGCCGTACGCGGGGCCGGGCGGCTGGAACGACTACGACTCCCTCGAGATCGGCAACGGCGACCAGGTGGGGCTCACCGCCGACCAGCGCCGCTCGCACCTGACCCACTGGGCCATGGCCGCCAGCCCGCTGCTGCTCGGCACCGACCTGACCGCCCTGACCACCGTCGACCTGGCGATGCTGAGGAACGAGCGGCTGATCGCGGTCGACCAGGACGGCGTGGCCGCGCAGCGCGTCGTCAACAGCGGCGTCAAGCAGGTGTGGCGCAAACGGGAGGCGAACGGCGACTACGTCGTCACGCTCTACAACACCGGCACGTCGGGCCGCTCCACGGTGAGCGTGACCTGGGCGCAGGTGGGCTTCACCGGCCCGGCCGCGGTCACGAACCTGTGGTCCGGCGCGTCCGAGGGCACGGTGGCCTCCTCCTACAGCGCCACCCTCCGCCCGGGTGAGACCCGGCTCA
This sequence comes from [Actinomadura] parvosata subsp. kistnae, assembly GCF_900323885.1. Lineage (GTDB taxonomy): Bacteria > Actinomycetota > Actinomycetes > Streptosporangiales > Streptosporangiaceae > Nonomuraea > Nonomuraea composti. Next base: position 590,197 of record NZ_OOHJ01000030.1, read on the forward strand.
TCCGCGCCCGGCCCGACGTCCTGCGTGCCGGGCCGGGCGTCTCGCCGCCCTGACCCCGGCACCCGCGGACGGCCCCGCCGTCTCGTCCGAGACGCACCCGGGGGCGGGGCCGTCCCCGCCCTCGCGTGCCCGGACAGCGGTGATGGCCGCGCTCGCGCCGGCGGCTTCTGGATCAGACTCCCAGGCCGTCAGCTCACCACCGCCCGGGCAGAGCCGGTGAGCCCCTGGGCGGCAGGGCGGCGCGGGCGATGGCCGCGCGTTCGGCCGCCTCGCGTTCGGCGGCCTCCCGCTCCGCCGCGGCGCGCCGGTCGTAGGCGGCGCGGGCCGCGGCGATGGCGTTCTGGTGCTCCTCGGTCCAGACGACCAGGGCGTTGATGGTGGCGTGCAGGGTCGCGCCCATCGGCGTCAGCGCGTAGTCCACGCGCGGCGGGACGGTCGGGTGCACGGTGCGGCTCACCAGCCCGTCGCGTTCCAGATGCCGCAGGGTACGGGCCAGCATCCGCTGGCTGACCCCGTCGATCGCGCGGCGCAGCTCGGTGAAACGCAGGCTGCGCTTGTCCAGCAGCGCGATCACCAGCAGCGACCACTTGTCGGCGATGCGGTCGAGGATCTGCCGCACCTCGCAGTCGGCGCGCTGGTCCCACTGGAGAACGTCGTCGTCGACGCCGGTATCCGCGCAGTAACCGAGGGACTCGAAAGTGCCGTCTTCCATGGTCACCGATGGTGCCTGACGATGCTGTCGGTTACAAGAGGGAACCGGCAGGCATGCGGGGAACGGCCCCGGAACCGGTTCCCGCGTCATGAGGAAGTCGGGGTCCGATGTCCAATTCCGTCACTGGATCCGCCGGTGGGCCGGCCCGCCTGACAGGGCGGGCGTGGGGCGTGCTGCTGGTGCTGTGCGGCGCGATCTTCCTGGAGGGGATCGACGTGGCGATGCTGAACGTGGCGCTGCCGTCGATCCGCGCCGACCTGGGCCTGTCCACCGGGACGCTCAGCGGGGTCGTCAGCGCCTACGTGCTTGGCTACGGCGGGTTCATGCTGCTCGGCGGGCGCGCCGCCGACCTGCTGGGCCACCGCCGCATGTTCGTGTTGTGGCTGGCGGTCTTCCTGGTCTTCTCCGGGATCGGCGGGCTCGCCACGGAGGGCTGGATGCTGCTGGTCGCCCGGTTCGTCACGGGGGTCGCGGCCGCGTTCATGGCCCCGGCCGGGCTGGCGCTGGTCACGTCCAATTTTCCGGAGGGGCCCGCGCGCACCAAGGCGCTCGGTGTGTACGCGGGGACGGCGGCGGGCGGGTTCTCGCTCGGCGTGGTCGCGGGCGGCGCGCTCGCCTCGTTCGGCTGGCGGTGGGTGTTCTTCGCGCCGGTCATCCTGTCGGCGCTGATCCTGGTGGCGGCCCTGGCTCTGGTCCGCGACAGCGGCGGTGAGCGCCCTTCGGGCGGGTTCGACCTGGCGGGCGCGTTCACCATCACGGGGGCGATGCTGCTGCTGGTCTATGGGGTGGTCCGGCTGGAGCACGCGGGCGACGGCCCCGCCGTGACCGCGGGCGTGTTCGCCGCGGGCCTGGCGCTGCTCGGGCTGTTCACCGCGATCGAGCGGCGCTCCCCGTCCCCGCTGCTGCGGCTGGGCATCCTGCGGTCGGCGCCGCTGGTGCGGGTGAACGTGGCCGCCCTGCTGTTCCTGGCCGCGTTCGCGGGCTTCCAGTTCCTGGTCACCCTGTACCTCCAGGAGTTGCGCGGCTGGAGCACGATGCAGACCGGCCTGGCCATGCTGGTGATCGGCATCGACACCGTCCTCGCGCCCGTGCTGACGCCGCGCCTGGTCAACCGCTTCGGCAACACCCGGGTGCTGTTCGGCGGCATCGTGCTCGCGGCGGTGGCGTACGCGCTGTTCCTTCCCGTCGGGACGGACTGGACCTACACCGCCATGCTGCCCGCGCTGGCACTGCTCGGGCTGGCCTTCTCCCTGGCGTACGGCCCGCTGACCATGGCCGCCACCGACGGCGTCGCCGAGGACGAGCACGGCCTGGCGGGCGGCCTGCTCTACACCTCCATCCAGTTCGGCACGGCACTGGGGCTGTCGGCCGTCACCGCCGTCAGCGTCGCCGCCGGCTCCGGCCTGGACGCCCTGCGCACCGCGCTGCTCGTGCCCGTGGCGGCGGCGGCGCTCGGCGCGGCCGTCATCGCCTTCGGCCTCCGCACGCCCGCCCCGCAGCGCGCCACCTCACCGGCCGAGTCCACCACGACCGCCGCCTGACAACGGAAGGAAAGGACCGATGGCTACGCGAGTGACGGCATTCGCCGAGATCTCCGACCAGTTCGACGCCTACATCGGCGACATCGTGTACGCGACCATGACCACCGTCGACGCCAAGGGACGGCCGCGCGCCCGGGTGCTGATCCCGGTCTGGGAGACCGTCGAGGGCGCCCCGCTGGGCTGGCTGGCCACGTACAAGACGCCGGTCAAGGCCGCCCACCTGGCCGGCAACCCGCACACCACGTTCTCCTACTGGACGCCACGGCAGAATGCCGTGAGCGTCGACGCCGTCGCCGCCTGGGCCGACGACCTGGACACCAAGCGGCACGTGTGGGACCTGTACCGGCGCACCAGCCCGAAGGGCGCCGGGTACGACCTGGGCAACTTCTGGCGCGGCGGGCCCGCTGACCCGCAGCTGCACGTCCTCCGCCTCGAGCCCTGGCGCGTCCAGGTGATCAGGGGGACGGACCTGCACAGCAGAATCTGGTACGCCGCAGGAGAACGCTGACGGGGCGGGGGCGGGCCGGGGAAGGCCGTCTCCCCCGCAGGGGGGAGGTCGGGCGTGGCGGCGTCGGCCGCGAGGCCGTGGAGGCCGGCGCGGGCGCGGACGTCGTGCTCATGGACATCCGCATGCCCCGGCTGGACGGCCTGGCCGCCACGCGGGAGCTGGCCCGCCGCTCCCCCGCGACGCGGGTCGTCGTGGTCACGACGTTCGAGAACGACCAGCTCGTCTGGGGTGCGCTGCGCGCGGGCGCCGCGGGGTACGTGCTCAAACGCGCGCCCGCCGGCGAGCTGGTGGACGCCGTGCGGCTCGTGCACTCCCGCGACGCGGTGCTCTTCCCCGACGCGCTGCGCCGCATCGCCGGCCCGCATCACGGCGCCTCGAAGCCGCGCATCCCGGTCGAGCCGACCGCGCGCGAGCTGGACGTGCTGCGGCACATCGCCTTGGGGCAGAGCAACGCCGAGATCGCGGCGGCCCTCTTCGTGTTCGTCGAGACGGTCAAGACGCACGTCCGTCACCTGCTGGACAAGCTGGACGCCCGCGACCGCACCCAGGCCGTGGTGCTGGCCTACGAGCTCGGCCTGCTGTTCCCCGGCCGGGGGGCGATGACCGCGGTGGCGACGAGGCCGGGAGCGTCCGGCTCCCGGCTTCCGTTCACTGCGTCCGGCTCCCGCTCACTCCGTCCGGCTCCCGCTCACTGCTGTCCGGCGCCGCCGGAGGCCGGGCCCGTGGTCAGGGACAGCGGTGTGCGTCCGAGCAGGTCGCGGGCCGTCCTGGTCAGGTGGGCCTGATCGGCGAAGCCCGCCTCGGCCGCGGCGGCGGCCACCGACCGGCCGGGCAGGACGGTGATCGCCGCCCGCAACCGCCCCCAGCGGCGCAGCCGGGCGAGCGGCACCCCCACCGACGTGCGGACCAGGGTGCGCAGCCGCGCCGCCGACAGGCCGACCTCGGCGGCGATGGCCGGGATAGAGGGGTGGTGCCCGGGAAGCGTGCTGCACCGCACCGCGTGCGTCACTCTCGGGTCGAGCGAGGGGGCGACTCCGGTGCGGGTGACGAGCTCGGCGTACGCCGCGGCCAGGTCGGGGGTGCGGCCGGAGCCGTCGATCCGGTTCAGGCCCAGAGCGGCGCGCAGCCGGCGTACCGATGCGCTGTCCAGGAGCAGCGGCCCCAGCCCCGGGCGGAGCAGCGTGGGGTCGAGGAACAGCGCGAGGTAGGCGGACGAGGCCGCGCAGGTGTGGGCGAGCTCGGGCGGCACGATCAGCCCCGCCGCCGCGACGGGACGGCGGCCCTCCCGCCCGATCAGGGCGAGGCCGTCCACCGGCAGGACCACCTTCCAGACCGGGTGGCGATGGCGGGTCACCCGGGAGGCCGCCGACTCGCCGAAGAGCGCCATCCCGGCATCGGCGGCGAACAGCAGCCGGCGATCGTTTCGTTCAAGCGTCCAGGCGGGAGGGGGCGCGAGCATCACCTCATGAACGCTACCGCGCCCGTCATCCTGGCGGTCTTCCTCCTGACGACGGGGGCCGCGCACTTCGCGGTGCCCGCCTACTTCCGATCCCTGGTGCCGTCCTGGATCGGCCCTGCCCCTCTGCTCGTCGCCGCGACGGGGGTGGCGGAGATCGCCGTGGGCGCTCTGATCCTGGCGCCCGTGACCCGGGGCGCCGGCGCCTGGGCGGCCGCCCTGCTGATCAGCGCCTACCTGGCCTCCCACCTCGACGCCGTGCGGCACGCCACGCCCGGCCATGCCCGCGTGCTGCTGCGGCCGTGGGCGGTCGCGGCCCGGCTGGTCGTGAACCTCGGCTACATCGGCTGGGCCGTCGCGGTGGCGCTCAGTGCCAGGTGAGACTCGCCGGGCCGATTCCCTCTCAGGAGTGATGTGCCGGTCCCGGCACCGCGCGACCCTCGTCGTGATCAGACCGTCCGCCCCTGACCCGGAGGATCACCATGACAAGCATCGCGCGCACCTCTCCTGCCGCCGGCCGGCTGCGGGCCGCGTGGACGGCCGCCCACACGCCCGTGCCCGGGGTGCCGCGGTGGGCGCGGATCGCGGCCTACGCCGTCCCGCTCACCGTGCTGCCGGCCGGCCTCTGGCGGATCGCGGGGGTGACCTTCCACCTGCCGATCGCCCATGGCGCGCAGGGCAGCGGGGAGGTGCCGCCCTGGCTGCCGATGGAGCTCTACGTGGTGCTGCTGTCGATCTTCTCCGAGGTGGTGGCGTTCGCCGCCATCGGCCTGATCGCCCGGTGGGGCGAGGTGTTCCCGCGCTGGGTGCCCGGCCTGCGCGGCCGGCGGGTGCCGCCGCCGGCCGCCGTCATCCCCGCGGCGCTCGGGGCGACCGCGCTGACGGTCATGTGGACCTGGGCGGGCGTCTGCGTGGCCCTCGGCCGCACGATCCACGGCGACGCCCTGCCCGCCGACTTCCCCCTGGGGCTCGGCGACTGGACACGCGTGCTGGCCACCGCCGCCTACGCGCCACTGCTGCTGTGGGGGCCCTTGCTCGGAGCCCTCACCGTCGCCTACTGGCGGCGGACGCGAGCCTCCGGGTGAGCAGCCGGTCGTCACCCGCCGCTGCGCGGCTCCTCCTCTCTGAGGGTCGGGGACGGTTCAGTCTCCGAAGGCTGCCTGGTGGGCGGCCGCGCAGGTGTGCGGGAGATCGAGCGGTACGACGACGCTGCCGGTGATCGTGGCCCGCGGTGTGAACGGGATCGCCCGCACCCGGGTGGAGCGGATCTCCGCGACCTGGTCCGCCGGCAGCACGGTCCAGCTACGCGGGTTGGAGCCGACCTCGACGATCGTGTCCTGGACCGTGCCGGAGTCGCGGTCGAGCCGGGTTTCGACCCCGGCCTTCCGCATCGCGGCCGTCAGAGCCTCCGGCAGGAACAGGCCGTGGTCCCGTGACGGGATCCGCAGCTCGCCGACGGCGAGATCGGCCAGGTCGACCGTCGGGCGATCGGCGGCGAGGTGCCGCACGGACACGATGGCGAACAGCTGCTCCGTCCACGTCGGCAGCACCCTCAGGCCGGGCGCCGAGCGTACGCCCCGGGCCAGCGCCAGATCGATCTCCCCTCGTCGCACGCCGTCCAGGCGGGCCGCAGGCGGGAGATCGATCAGTTCGACGTCGACGCCGAGCGCCGAGGGGTGCTCGCGCAGCGCGTCGATGCCGCGTTCCAGGCGAGCGGTGAAGCCGGCGGCGGTGCCGATGCGCATAGTGCCCGCCCGCGCGCCGGCGGCGGCCCGGACCCGGTCCACGGCCGCGAGCGCGTCCCGCGCCGCGGCGAGCACCCGGTGCCCGGCGGCGGTGAGCCGGACCCGGCGCGGTGAACGGTCCAGCAGCCGGACTCCGAGCTCCCGTTCGAGCTGGGCGATCCGCCTGCTGACCGCGGGCTGGGCGATGTGCAGCCGCTCGGCGGCCCGCCCGAAGTGCAGCTCGTCGGCCACCGCGACGAAGTAGCGCAGTGCGCGCAGTTCCACCGAGCCCCCCTGTTCTGCGACGATGCCTCCAGGTTATCGAGCGCGTCGGAACCGGTGCTGGCTCCCGGCGGGGACCTGGTGCTGGGATCGGATCATGGATATCGAACTGGGCCTGCTTGGCGCCCACCTGCGCGAGCATGAGGTCAGCCCGGAGAGCGCGGTGGAAGTGGAGCGGGCCGGCTATGGCACGCTCTGGCTGGACGCGTCGCCGCCGGCCGACCTCGCCTTCGCGGAGAAGCTGCTCGACGCCACCACCCGGCTGGTGGTCGGCACGAGCGTGGTCAACGTGTGGACCGCCGACGCCGAGATCGTCGCCGCCTCCTACCACCGCATCGTCGCCAGGCATCCCGGCCGGTTCGTCCTCGGCGTCGGGATCGGGCACCGCGAGGTCCACGCCGGATGGGCGTCGCCGTACGACACCCTGGTGTCCTACCTGGACCGGCTGGCGCTGGCCGGCGTGCCGCCCGAGCGGGTGGTGCTGGCCGCGCTCGGGCCGCGCATGACGCGGCTGGCCCGCGACCGCACCGCGGGCGCCATCCCCTGCCTGGTCACGCCGGAGCACACCCGGCGAGCCAGGGAGGTCCTGGGTGCGGGCAAGCTGCTCCTTCCCGGCCACTTCGCGCTCGCGGAACCCGACGCCGAGCGGGCCCGCGCCATCGGCAGGGCCGCACCGCCCGGGCAGGCGTTGCAGGTCACCAACTACGCGAGCAACCTCCGACGGCTGGGCTTCACCGACGAGGACCTCTCCGGCAGCGGGAGCGACCGCGTCATCGACGCGCTGCTCGCCTACGGCGACCCGGCCGGCCTGGCGCGCGGCCTGACCGCCCACCTCGACGCCGGCGCGGACCAGGTCGGCGTCTACCCCCTCGGCGACGACCCCATCGCCACCCTCCGAACGGTCGCCGACGCCGTCCTCGCCATCAGCCACGAGTGACCGGCCCCGGTCGGCCTTCGTTTCCCGTTCACTTTCATCGAGCACGCAGGTGAACGGGCAAGGCGGCCCTGGGCCGCCGCGAACGAGCTGCCGCACGGGACGCGCCCCGTCCGGCGGTACGGGGCTGCCTCCTGCCTGAGCCGGGCTTCGGCGGCGGCCTCCAGCCCGGTACGGGCGTGCGCGGCGTGACCGTCCGCATGCCGCGCACGGTCCGCAACGAGGGCAAAAGGGTTCGCCGGTCTGCTGTTGGACCAGGCGTACCGCACCGGCGTGGCCGGCTACCCCCCGGCGAGGCCGCCAGCACTGGCCCTCCGGTCCCAGCCCGGCGACACCTTGCCCAGCGCCGTGGAGCGCAGGGGGCGGCGCAGGCCGACGCGCCGCTGCCGGGGTCGCCGACCCCGCCGGGCGGGCCACCGTGGCCGGGCGCAAGCGGACACCGCGGCCGGGCGCAGGCGGACGCCGTACTGCGCGAGGTCGGCGAGCCGGTGGTTCGCACCCGCTCGGCGACGGCCTCCTTACGCCGCTCACGACGACCGCACTTTCACCACCGCCGCGCCGGACATCGAGGTGATCGGGGCCGGACGAGTCGCCGGCGGCTCGCGGGCCGGTACGGCTACGGCTTGACCTCGCTGAGCCGCCCGGTCGTGACGTCGTAGACGAACCCTCTGATCGCGTCCTTGTGCGGGATGAACGGGTCCTCCCTGATGCGCCGGATGGACTGGATCACGTCCTCCTCCAGGTCGGTGAAGGCTTCGGCGGCCCAGTCGGGCTTGATGCCGACGTCGCGGTAGACGTCCTGTTTGAAGCCGTCGTCGGTGAAGGTGAGCATGCCGCAGTCGGTGTGGTGGATCAGGATGATCTCGCGCGTGCCCAGCAGCCGCTGGCTGATGGCCAGGCTGCGGCGCTCGCCCGCCGTGATGACGCCGCCCGCGTTGCGGATGACGTGCGCGTCGCCCTCCCGCAGGCCGAGCAGGCCGTAGACGTTGAGCCTGGCGTCCATGCAGGCCACCACGGCCAGTCGTTTGGCGGGCGGCAGGGCGAGAGCGCCGTGCCGGAAGGACTCGGCGTAGCGTTCGGCGTTGGCGATCAGCTCGTCGGTGATGCTCATCGAACCTCCCCTTGACCGGTCCTCCCACCATTACCCCTAATCCCGGCATGGTCAACCGGGATAATCCGGCCATGATTTCCGTGTCCCGATAAAGGACACGCGCCTGGCCGGCAGGGCGGTGGCGAGCCAGGCGACCGCGCCGACCAGCAGCACGCCGGCCGTGGCCGCGGCGCCGGCGGTCAGCAGGGCCTCCCAGCGCAGCATCCGGCGGAGCTGGCCGGGCGTGGCCCCCAGGCGGAGCAGCGCGCGGAACTCGTCGCGCCTGGCCGTCGTGGTCGCCACTACCCGGGCTCGCACGGCGGCGCCGTCGCCCAGGACGAGGTCGCGGCTCTCCCCCACCGCGCCGACGCGCTCGTCCACGGCGATCGTGGCCCCGCGCAGGTCGCTCAGGCTGCCGTGGGCGACGTCGAGGTCGATCACGGCGCTCGCGTCGGGGCCGAGCACCAGGGCGGTCCTGTCCTGGAGGCCCTCGTCGTCGCCGAAGGCGAGGCGCCGGGTGAGCACGGTGGTCGTGGCGATCGGGGCGGCGGCGCGTAGGCCTGGCGTCGCGCGTACCTCGGCCTCCAGGCCGTGCGGGACGCCGCCGAGGCGGGCGGCCGTGACGGCGCGCACGCCGCGCAGGCCGAGCGCGGCCTCGCCGGCCTTCGCGGTCGTGATCGTGGTCTGGGTGAGCGTGAAGCTGAGGCAGGCGGCGGGCGAGCGCGCCGGTCGCGGTCCGTACGAGGTGCGGGCCGGCCAGCGCGAGCCCGATCACCGCCAGCGGGGCGGCGTTGGCCGGGCCGATCACCGCGGCCTCGGTGCAGACCAGCAGCGGGATGACCGACAGCACCAGCGGGCTCCCCCGTCCCGTGCGAGCTTCGCGTGGGCGAGCTGGGGCACCTGCCCCTGTCGGTGGAGGCGACGGCCTACTTCACGGTCGCGGAGGCGCTGCCCAACGCGGCCAGGCACAGCGGCGCCACCCGCGTCAGCGTGGAGGCGGACAGGCGCGCGGAGGTCCTGCGCGTCGAGGTGGCGCACGACGGGGTGGGCGGCGCGTGGGAACGCGACGGGTCGGGCCTGACCGGCATCCGCCGCCGGGTGGAAGCACACGACGGCACGCTCACCCTGACCAGCCCCCCGGGCGGCCCGACAAGGATGAAGGTGGAACTGCCGTGCGCATCGTGATCGCCGAGGACGACGCCCTGCTGCGCGAAGGCCTGGCCATGCTGCTCGGCGGCGAGGGCTACGAGGTCGTCGCGGCCGTCGCGAACCCGCAGGAGTTCCTGGCCGCGGTCGCCCGGCACTCCCCCGACGTGGCGGTGGTGGACGTCCGCATGCCGCCCACCCACACCGACGAAGGCATCCGCGCCGCGGTGGAGGCCAGGCGCGCACAGCCCGGACTGGCCGTGCCGAGTCAGCTCCCGGCCTACGGGTGCCCGGCCGCGCTCCTGCGGCACACCTGCCCTGACCTGCCCGAGCCACCGCCTGGTCGGCGCCGTCGATGATCCTCAACGGCTCGGTACGGACCGGGGTCAGGCCGGTCTCGGGACGCCGCAGCCCCTCTGGAGCAGGTAGAAGTGCTGCAGGTACGCCCTGTGGTAGTCGGCGCTCGTGATGCGGACGAAGGCCTCGTCGGCCGCGCGCACCGAGTCGCCGATGAGGTTGGCGCTGCCGGTGTAGACGCGCGGCGTGATGTCGCCGCCGTAGTCGCCGTCGATCAGCAGGTACTTGTTGTGCGGGTACGGCCCGGCGGTGTTGTCGCCCTGGCACTCGCGGAACCGGATGCCGGCCTGGGTCAGCCTGGAGGCGATGTCGCTGTCGATGTGGCGCGCGACGATGTCGACCCAGCAGCCCTTGCGGCGCAGGTCGGCCAGCTTGTCGGCCACCTGGGGGCGGGTGTTGTAGAAGAAGGTGTGGGCGATCCGCACGTCGGTCTGGTGCTTGGCGCCGTCGGTCCCGACGTAGGAGCAGGACACCTCGTTCAGGGCGTTCACCAGGGGGTCGCTGGCCGGGTTCGTGGGGTTCGGGTCGGGGCGGGGGGTGAAGTACGCGCGGTAGGTCGAGCCGGTGCGGGTGGAGAAGTACGGGTTGGCCGTGACGTCGGCCCTGTGCCGGGTCGTGTACTCCAGGTCGTGGTAGCTCAGGTAGCCGTCGTAGACGGCGTCGTCGGCGAACGTCACCGAGTCCTGGAAGGCGCTGTCGGCGTCCCAGGCCGTGATGTTCGAGGAGGACTGGAAGACGACCTTGGAGCGGGTGGTGCCGTCCGCGAACGGGCCCGTCCGGGAGAAGATGAAGTACTTGTTGTGGTTGTAGGACCCGCGCTTGGAGCTGAGGCAGCCGCGGTCGGCGTCGTCCACGCCGTCGGCGTCCTCAAACTGGTCGTCGCAGACGACGGCCCAGGAGCGCTGGGTGTCGTCGGTGCCGAGGCCGGCCTTGAGCGCGTCGTAGGCGGGGTTGGCGTACTCCTGGTGGGTGGCGGCCACCACGTACGTGGAGTCGTCGAGGATCACCTTGACCGACACACCGCGCCGGTGCGCGGCCAGCAGGGCGTCCACGACCTCCTGGTCGCCGATCGCGAACACGGAGCCGCGAATCTGCTCGCCCGCCGGAGTGCCGTCGATGAGCCCGATGAGCTGGCTGAAGATCGCCCTGCGCTCCTGCAGCGTGCCCGAAGGGTTGTTGAACACGGGCCGGTCGATGACCGGCGGCGCGCCCGCCGTGACGCTCATGGCCACGCCGGCCGCCGCTGCGGGCGTGGCGCCGCCCAGCACCAGCGCGCCGGCGAGGGCGGCAAGGGATCTTCCTAACCTTTTGATCATGACCGGCCATCGTACGGCCACGAGCGCCGGATCGGGACCGCGAAGCGCCGGTCAGCTCCCCGTGGCCGCGGCGCCGCCGGACGTGCGGGCCTTGGCGTACTCGGCGGCGCCGCCGGCGAAGTCGTAGAGGACGACCTGCTCGTCGCCCGCCACCCAGGCGTCGTGTCCGGGCGGGCAGACGAACACCTCCCCCGGGCCGACCTCGGCCTCGGTGCCGTCGTTCATCCGGATGCGCAGCCGGCCCTGGACGACGAACCCGTTGTGGTGCACCTCGCACGAGTCCGTGCCGGCGATCGGCTTGACCGACTCCGACCAGCGCCAGCCGGGCTCGAACGTGGCCACGCCGAAGCTGAGCCCGGACAGGGCGCACACTTCCAGGTGCCCCCTGGGGAAGTCGCGGCGCTCGTCCGGCTTGTCGATGCTCTTGACCTCGATCATGACGTCCCCCTTCCGTCAGCTCCAGTCTTCCACCGGGCGAACGTCCTCACAAGGCGTCTACCTGCGCGAATGTCCCTGATCGAGGTCGGGGGGCGGGGGTGGGGCGGCGCGGGTGCGGCCGCCCCTGTCCGACCGCGTGTCTCAGTCGCAGTGTTCGAAGTCGCTGGCGTAGGAGGCGCTGCCGATCGTGCCGCCCCACTTGACGCACACTCCCGCCGCCTTCGCCTTCACCGGGCCGGCGTAGTAGCCGTAGTTGCCCTTGTCGGTCACCGGCTTCTGGCCCTTGGGCTCGAGGAAGGCCGACACCGGGGTCGACTTGCCCACGTTGGAGCTCTTGAGGGTGACGACGCAGTTGTTGCCGTTGCCCGCGTTGTAGAGCAGGTAGGCGCGCCCGCCGGTGAGGGGGGCCGAGTCGATGACGGCGAAGCCGGCGCCGCAGACCTGCTGCGGGGTGTAGCGGTTGCCGGAGCCGGAGCCGCCGCCGCCGTTGTCGGTGGGGGCCGGGGCGGCGCCGCCGCAGGCGTTGGTGCTCTTGATGGCCTTCTTCTGGCCCAGGGACACGGTCACGCCGTTCACGGTCGGGCTGGTGTCCATCGCGCCGCTCGGGGTGCGCTGCTCGTAGTGCAGGTGGGGAGCCTGCGAGCCGCCCGTCGATCCGACGGTGCCGATCACGGTGCCCTGGCCGACGCTCAGGGTGGCGCCGACGCCCCGCACCATGCTGGACAGGTGGGCGTAGCGGGTCCTGCTGCCGTCGGCGTGCCGGATCTCGACCCACTTGCCGTAGCTGGTGTTGCCTTCGTTGTGGAAGGTGGCGGTGCCGGCGGCGGTGGCCCGTACGGTCTTGCCGTTGATGCTCTCGCCCCCGTAGTTCTGCCAGTCGATGGCGCCCGAGGGGTTGTGGCCGCCCTTCCAGTTGTTGGCGTAGAAGGTCTTGCCACAGTCGAAGGGGCTCTGGTGGGACACGGCCGAGACGCTGACGGTCTGGGCCGAGGCGGCCTCAGGGACCAGGGTCGCGGCGAGGGCCAGCAACAGAGCGGTGCCGGCGGCCTTGCGGGAGTTCGGCCAGGCCGGTCTGCTGATCGTGGGCATGCTTACCTTTCTGGGCAGGCGCTTGAAGGGGTACTGCGCAGCGCCCGGCTACGTGGTGTCGACGCGGCCCGCGATCCTGGGACGTGCGGGCCGATCTTGTAACGTAGCCGCTCTTGATCTCGTCATCAATCCGGGTCAGAAGAACTTTCGGTGTCATTTGTCGCGGCCAGAATCCTAGATGTAACCGGCCCGCATATGGGGTGAATCCGGCGAATCGGCCGGCCGGGGTCCCCTCCCCCGGCCGGCCGCCGCACTGCGCTCAGCGCACGCCGTACGCCTCGTGCACGGTCTGGGTGACGGTGTTGCCCGCCGCGTCGGACGCCCGCACCCGCAGGCTGACCGGCACACCGCGGGCGGGCGCGGCCGGGACGAGGGCGCTCACCGTGCCGCCGGACGGAGGCGAGGCCGGCGCGGCCCGCCAGGTCTTCTCACCGTCGAAGCTCACCCACGCCTTGATCGAGGTGATCCTGGGCGCCTTGCCCGCCGCCGCCTCGTGGTAGGCGTGCAGCCTGATCCGGTGGGCGCCCCGGCCGGTCGTGTTGCCGAGGTCCAGGCCGAGGTCGTAGCGCAGGTACACCAGCGGCTGCACCGCGCACGGCTCCGCGGAGCCCGCCACCAGGGTGCCGACGCAGTCCAGCCGGCTCTTGTCGTCCTTCGTCACCCGCGCGGAGGTGAACTCCCACTCGCTGCTGACCCGCCGGTCGTAGAACCTGTCCGCCAGCTCGGCGGGCACGGTGTCCAGCTCGTGGGTGAGCCGGTAACGGGCCCGGCCGGCGGGCAGCGTGAAGCCCGTGTACACGCCGGCCACCGGGGTCGGCGGCACCTCGGCCCCGTCCTGGTAGAGGCGCAGCCGCCCGGTCTGCACGGCCTCGGTGTAGAACGACTCGGCCTTCGCCTCGGGGAAGGTCAGCGGCAGCAGCGGGCTGAACACGTCACCCTGCCGGCACGCGCCGCACGCCAGCATCTCCGAGTACAGCGGCTCCTCCTCGAAGGCGCCGGGCACCGACGGCCCGCCGTACCACTCCTCGCCGCTCCTCGACCCGGCCTTGAGGCGCTGGACGACGCCCGCGAGCGGCAGCTCGGCCTCCAGGGCGGCGCCGTCGAGGGTGGTGCGCTGGATGAAGCTCTTCACCGCCTGCTCGGGGTCGACGACCGGGCCGACGTACTCCTCGCGTCGCGACGGCCCGCGGTACTGGAAGCCCTGCGCGAAGCTGACCGTCTCGCGGCCGGGGATCCACTGGTGCCAGGCCGCGGTCAGGTCGAGGGGCTGCTCGGCGTGGTAGTCGCGGTCGACGCGGGCCAGCTGCCGGGTGGCCGGCTCGTAGTGCTGGTCGGCGCCCACCTGGTCGAGCTGGTAAAACTTCAGGTGGTAGAGGTACGGGCTGGCCGCCTGCCCCTTCACCCGTACCTGCGCCTTGCCCTTGCTCTTCACCAGCTCACGCAGCGCCAGCCCTTGTGCGGGCGGCACGGTGACGGCCGGCAGCCGGGGCCGCAGCACCCCCTCCAGCGGCGTGTCGGCCGTGCACATGTGGCCCTTCAGGAAGAGGATCACGCCGGCCGCGCCGGCGGCGTGCAGGGCGTCGAGGTACTCCTGGGGCGTGGTGCAGTCCCACTGGTTGTCGTGGAGATCGTCGTCGTGCTCCACCAGCGCCAGCTTGCCCTTGACCCGGCCGAGGTCGGCGGGGATCTGGGAGGCCGGGTCGGCCAGGCCGTGGATCGTGCCGAGGTCGACCACCTCCAGGCTCCGGACGCCGTCGAACTTCGGGACCGCCTCCCCGTAGAACTTGTACCGGGGAGCCAGCCGCAGCGCCGCGTTCACCTCCATCGTCAGCAGCGGGGCGACGGCGTCGCGGGCGTGCTGGAAGACCAGGGAGCCCTTGGCGACCTTGGGCGTGGGGGTGACCCAGAAGTCGTCGAGCCCGTACGCGAACAGGCTGGCCCAGCCCGAGGAGGAGCCGTTGCCGTCGTCGCGCATGACGCCGATCTCGTTGGTGGTGCCCTCGCTCGGCTTCGGCGTCTCGATGGTGATCCGGCGCGCCTTGGAGGCGTCGAGCGTGACCGTGACGGGCCCGCGCACGTCCACGTTCTCGGCGAGGACCACGGCCGTCTGCTGGCGCCGGTCGGCGTCGATCCACGTGACCGAGCTCTGGAAGGAGTACTGGCCGGCCGTGAGCCGCACGGTCTGCGAGCCGGAGCCGAGCCGGAAGGCGCTGCGGCCGTCGTCGAGGTTCAGGTAGGACAGGGCGCCGACGGACCAGCAGCCGTACGCGTCGGTGGCGCCGCACGGCTTGCCGTCGTGGCCGATGACGTCGATGCGCACGGGGTAGGACTGAGGCTCGATCAGGAAGCCGATCGGGATGCGCGCGACGGCCTGCCCGGTGGCGTCGGAGGCGGTGACGGCTCCGGTGTACTCGCCCTTGGCCAGCGCCGGCACGTTCACCGAGACGGTGGCGGAGGCGGTACCGCCGGCCGGGACGGTGAGCGAGGTGTCGCCGCTGATCGCCCCGGCCGGCACCTCGCCGCCCGAGCCGGGCGCCAGCGTGGGCTTCAGCGACAGGGTGACCGGCTGCGGCCCGGCGTTGCCGAAGGTGACGGTGCGGGTGAGCGGCGCCTGGTCGAAGGCGAGGGTGCCCAGGTCGAGCGCCGGGGTCACCGCGTGCACCTGCTGCTTGACGGCTCTGGCCACGTCCAGGCGCCCGGCGCCCTGCTCGTAAGCGGTCAGGCCGACGTCGGTGGCCGCGCCCATCAGCGCGGCCTTGAGCCGGGCCGCCTTCCAGTCGGGGTGCTGCTGCGCGAGCAGCGCCGCCGCCCCCGACACGTGCGGGGTGGCCATGGACGTGCCCGACATGCTGGTGTAAAGGTCGCCGGGCAGGCTGCTGGCCGACGAGCGGGCCGCCATGATCGCCGCGCCCGGCGCGGCGATGTCCGGCTTGAGCGCGCGCTCGGGGTACCACAGCGGGCCGCGGCTGGAGAACGGTGCCAGCCCGTCGCGCTTGTCGGTCGCCGCGACGGTCAGCGCCGACGCGGCCACCCCGGGCGACTGGATGCTCTCCTTGGCGCCCTCGTTGCCCGCCGCGACCACGAACAGGGTGCCGGTCGAGGCGGTCAGCTCGTCGATCGTCCGCGACAGCAGGTCCGGGTACTCCAGCGGGGCGTCGCCGCCGATGCTGATGCTCACCACCGGGACGTCCTGCTCGGCCGCCCACTGCATGCCGGCGATGAGCGCGGAGTCGAAGCAGGTGCCGTCGTTGCCGCAGACCTTGCCCACCAGCAGCGACGCGCCGGGGGCCACGCCCCGGTACTTGCCCGCCGACCCGGCGCCCGTGCCGGCGATGGTGGAGGCCACGTGCGTGCCGTGGCCGTGCCCGTCCACCGCCTCCGGCGAGGTGCCGGTGAAGTCGGCCGTGGCGGCGACCCGGCCGGCCAGGTCGGGGTGCGTGCGGTCCACCCCCGTGTCGAGGACCGCGACCTTCACGCCGGCGCCGTCGTAGCCGGCCTCCCAGACCTGCGGCGCGCCGACCAGCGGGACGCTCTCGCTGAGCGAGACGTGCTTGACCCGGTCCAGCCACAGCCGGCCCACCCCACCGCCCAGCCGCAGCTCCGCGCGGCGCGTCGCCTCGGCGGGCGGCACGTCGGTGCTCTGCAGGGCCTGCCAGAACGGGGAGCTGTCCTTCTTGGCGACCGCCAGGGCCGCGCCGTTCACGCTCGGCAGCTGCCGGCGCACCTTCGCCCCGGCCACCGCGGCCGCGCGCCGGTTCCGGTCCGCGTACTGGGCGATCAGCGGGACGTCGGCGCGCTCGGCGTCGCCGTAGCCGTTTCCTGCCAGGTACGTGACGTTGAACAGGCCCTCGTCCAGCACGCCCGAGCGGAGGTAGGGCCGGACGTCGTCCGGCACCACGTAGGTGTCGCCCTCGCGGGTGTAGGTGGTGAAGTCGCTCCTGCTGCCGTCGCTGCGGGTGGCGGGGCTGACGGTCACGTCCGCCACGCCGCCGGCGTTCCTGCCGTACGTCACGGTGTCGCCGGTCACCAGCGTGATCGTGACGCGTCCGCCCGGGTCGGCGGGCCTCGCGGCGCCGGCCGCCGGAGGGCGGTCGACGCGGCGGCCGTCGCCGGCGGCACGGGGGCGGTGGCCGCGATCGCGGCCAGCAGGGCCGTGCCGGCGAGCAGCCGCCGTCCGGGCGATAACGGGAAGGTCATGGGCGCTCCCAGGGGGGTGAGGGGACGGGATGACCTGGCCCGGCGAAGGGTCCGCCGGGCAGATTCGGCCACAGGGTGACACGCGCCCGCGCCGACCGAAAAGGTTTACGGCTGGCCGGTTCCGGCGGTGACCGCCACCGGCCACGCGCGTCCGGGCCCTCACGTGCGGCAGGCATCGTCCGGAACCGGGTGACGATGCCGTCGGACCGCGATCGCGCCTCGCCACGCTGTCCCCGGGGTCGGCTGAATGGCCGATCCGGGGCTACTTCGCAAGGCGGAGATCGCCCCAGGGAAGATCAGGGTTTTCGTGGGTGGCTGCTCCGATGCCTGACCGGGCTGTCAAGGCCGATCTTGATGCGGGCGGAGGCCGAGAGCCGGGCTCCGCCCGTATCGGAGAAGGAGCGACATGAACGTGAAGCGGACCGTGGCGGCCGCCGGGGCGGGCCTGGCCGTGACGATGGCGATGGCGATGGCGGCGGCCGTACCCGCCGGGGCCGCCACGACCGGAGCAGGCGAGCCCCGCTGGCAGGCGCTGCTCGACAGGATCGTCGCCAGTGGCGCGGTGTCCGCCGTCGCGGAGGTCCGCGACGGGACCAGGACCTGGCGCGGCACCAGCGGCAAGGCCCGCCTGGGCGGTGCCCGCCCGGCCCCCATGGACGGGCGGTTCCGGATCGGGAGCGTGACCAAGTCGTTCACCGCGACCGTGGTGCTCCAGCTGGCGGGCGAGGGGAAGCTGAGCCTGTCCGACAGCCTGGAGCGGTGGCTGCCCGGACTGGTGGCCGGCGGCTCCCGCATCACCGTCCGGCACCTGCTGCGGCACACCAGCGGGATCCCCGAGTACAGCACGACCATGTTCGACAAATGGGGCATTCCCAAGGAGCGCTTCCGCACCTGGTCGGCCCGCGAGCTGGTGGAGATGACGGACGGTCTCCCCCGCGAGTTCGCTCCCGGCGCCCGATACGGCTACTCCAACACCAACTACATCGTGCTCGGCATGCTGATCGAGAAGGTGACCGGCAGCTCGTACGCGGCCGAGGTCGGGCAGCGCATCCTGCGGCCGCTCAGCCTGCGCGGCACCTTCGTGCCGGGAGCCTCCCCGGAGGTGCCCGGCCCGCACGCCCACGCGTACGCGCGGGTCACCAAGGGAGGTCAGAACGTCCCCGTGGACGTGACCCGGTTCAACCCCACGATGGCGGGCTCGGCCGGCGAGATCATCTCCACCACCGCGGACCTCAACCGCTTCTTCCGCGCCCTGTTCCAGGGCAGGCTGCTGCGCCCCGCCCAGCAGAAGGAGATGAGGGACCTCGGCACGATCAAGGAGTACGGGCTGGGCCTGGAGGCGGGGCCCCTGCCGTGCGGCACCGCGTGGGGGCACGGCGGCGGCACCCATGGCTACTCGACGGTGGCGTTCAGCTCGGCCGACGGCTCACGGCAGCTCGCCCTGTCGATGACCCCGTACTCCGGCGACCCCGAGAAGGCCGCCATGACCATGCTGATCGCCGCACTGTGCTCGTGACCGGCGCGCCGGCGACGGGATGGCGGGCGGTCACGCCGTCGTTCCGGCGTCGACGGTGATGGCGGTGCCGGTGATGGTGCGGCCGCCTTCTCCGGCGAGGTGGGCGACGGTGGCGGCGATGTCCTGGGGGGTGCAGTAGCGGTTCAGTGCCGTGTACGCGCGTTCCTCGTCGGCGCCGGGGCCGTCGGCCGGGTTCATCTCGGTGTCGGTGGAGCCGGGGTGGACGAGGTTGGCGGTGATGCCGCGGGGGCCGAGGTCGCGGGCCAGGCCCTTGGTGAGGCCGATGAGCGCCGACTTGCTCATCGCGTACAGCGTCCAGCCCGGGTAGGGCACCCGCTCGGCCAGGCTGCTGCCGATGGTGATGATCCGGCCGCCCGCGCCCATCCGGCGGGCGGCGGCCTGGGCGAGGACGAGGCAGGCGCGGGGGTGGACGGCGAGGGTCCGGTCGATCTCCTCCAGCGTCACCTCGTCCAAGGGGCCGTAGGGAGCGATGCCGGCGTTGTTCACCAGGACGTCCAGCCGTCCCAGCTCGGCGACGGTCCTGTCGACCGCGCCGTGCAGCGCGGCGGCGTCGGCGGCCTGTGCGGGAATGGCCAGACCTCGTGCGCCGGTGGCCTCGATGTCCTTGACCGTCGCGGCGGCGCGGTCGGCGGCGCGCTCGTAGGTGATCGCGACGTCCATCCCGTCCTCGGCCAGGCGTCGGGCGATGGCGGCTCCTATGCCCCGGCTCCCGCCTGTGACCAGCGCGACCCTGCCTCTTGTCATGGTGTCCTCCGTCTCGGACGAACCGGAACCGATTCCGCTTGAGCCTAAGCGGAATCGGTTCCGGTTACAAGTCCCGGCCGGCTTAGTACGCTGGCCCGGTGAAGAAGGACGTGGTCACCAAGCCGCGTCGCGAACGAGCGGACGCGTCGCGCAACCGGGCCAAGATCCTCGCCGCCGCCGCCGGCATCGTGGCGGCCCGCGGCGTGGAGGCCCTGTCGATGGCCGAGGTGGCCGCCGCCGCGGGAGTGGGGGTCGGGACGCTCTACCGGCGTTTCGGGGACCGGTCGGGGCTGGCGTACGCGCTCATCGACGAGCGGGAGCGGCAGTTCCAGCAGGCCTTCCTCGAAGGGCCCGCCCCGCTCGGGCCGGGGGCTCCCGCTCCCGCCCGGGTCCGCGCCTTCCTGCACGCGCTCGTCGACCGCACCATGGACCAGCTCGACCTGCTCGTCATGGCCGAGACGGCGAGCCCGTTCGCCCGCTTCGGCGGCGCCTACGAGCTCTACCACCGGCACCTCGCGATGCTGCTCGCCCACCTCCGGCCGGCCCACGACACGCCCTTCCTGGCCGATGCGCTCCTGGCTCCCCTGGCGGCCCCGCTCCTGGCGCACCGGCTGCGCGGCGGCGCGCTGACCCCCGAACGGGTGAAGGCGGGCCTCGACGACCTGCTCGCCGGGCTCGGCACGGCCGGCGAGGGGCGACCCGCTCAGGGGTGAAGGCTCCAGCCCGCTCCGGTGGGCCGACGACGTCCTCGGGCTGGTCGAGGCGTCCGTCGTCCCGTGTGGCTGGCGGTTCAGCGATCGACCAGCTTCATGTGCGCCTCACCGTACCGGTCGCCGGCCACCCCCACGCGGGCGGCGAGCGCGTCCAGGTCGGCCCGTTCGTCGGCGGACAGCCCGACCTCGGTGGCGGCGGCATTCTCGCGCAGGCGGTACGGGCGGCGGGTGCCGGGGATGGGCACGATCCAGGGCTGCTGGGCCAGCAGCCAGGCCAGCGCGATCTGCCCGGGGGTGGCGCCCTTGGCCTGGGCCAATGCCCGGACGTGATCCACCAGGGCCTGGTTGGCGGGCAGGTGGTCGGCGTCGAAGCGCGGGATCGTCGCCCGGATGTCGCCCTCGGCGAAGGAGGCGCCCGAGGCGACGGTGCCGGTCAGGAAACCCTTGCCCAGGGGGCTGAACGGCACGAAACCGATGCCCAGCTCCGCGCAGGCGGGCAGCACCTCGGGTTCGGGGTCGCGGGTCCACAGCGAGTACTCCGACTGCACGGCGGTGACCGGGTGCACGGCGTGGGCCTTGCGGATGGTGGCGGCCGACGCCTCCGACAGGCCGAAGTGCCCGACCTTGCCCGCCCGTACCAGCTCGCCGACCGTGCCGGCGACGTCCTCGATCGGCACGTCCGGGTCCACCCGGTGCTGGTAGAACAGGTCGATGCGGTCGGTGCGCAGGCGCCGCAGCGAGGCGTCGGCGACCTCGCGGATCCGCTCGGGCCGCGAGTTCAGCCCGACCGTCCTGCCGTCCTGGATGTCCCAGCCGAACTTGGTGGCCACCCGCACCTGATCCCGGATCGGGGCGATGGCCTCACCCACCAGCTCCTCGTTGTGGTACGGCCCGTACACCTCCGCCGTGTCGAGGAAGGTCACCCCGGCGTCCAGCGCGGACCGGATCACACCGATCATGTCCTCGCGGGTGCCCGGGTTCGGGCCGTAGCTCTGCGACATGCCCATGCAGCCCAGCCCCACGGCCGACACCTCAAGGCCCTGTCCCAACGTCCTGATGTGCATGGCCGGCTCCTCAGCGTGGCTGGAGTTCGAGGGTGGTGGCGCGGGCGGTCTCGGGTGCCGCAGCGGCCGTGCTTGCCGCGGTAGCGGTACCAGGCTCCGCCACTGCCGCGCCGGGAGCGTACGAACAGGGCATCGCCGTCGCGGACGACCCCCATGGTGGTGCGCCTACCCGGGGACGGCGGAGACAACCGCGGCGAGCCGGCCGCGCTATGCCGGCGCGCCGGTGTAACGCGCCGCGAGGGCGGGCCGGTTCCCGCCGGTCAGCAGGGTGGTCTCGGCGGCGAGCAGGGCGTCGAGGGCGGCGGTCCGGTCCTCCAGGCCGGGGACGCAGACGGTCTCGCCGAGGCGCAGGCCGGCCAGGCTGGCCGTGACCACGTCGTCGGGCGACATGGCCCAGGGGATGGCGTGGCCGGCGCCGCCGTTCCACTCGGTGGCCACCACGCCGGGGCACAGGACCTGGACGCGGATCGGGGTGCCGGCGAGCTCCCCGGCCAGCGTACGGGTGAAGCCGAGGGTGGCGGCCTTGGCGGCGACGTACAGGGTGCGCCGGGGCGCTCGCGGGTCGGTGCTGCCGGCGCTGAAGGCGAGCAGCGAGGCGACGGTGACGATGGTGCCTTCGCCGGCCGCGAGCATGGCGGGCAGGGCGGCCCGGGCCAGCCGGATGGGGGCGACGGCGTTGAGGGTGAGCAGGCGGTCGATGCCGTCGGGGTCGACGTCGGTGAGCGGGGCGTAGCCGCCGGCCCCGGCGTTGCTGATGAGGGTGCGGACGTCGCCGGCGGCCAGCCGTTCGGTGACGGCGGTGACGCCGTCGGCGGTGGCGAGGTCGGCGGGCAGCACCTCGACGGCGGCGCCGCCGGCGCGCAACTCCTGGGCCAGATCGGCGAGGCGGTGGGCGCGGCGGGCCACCAGCACGAGGTCGTGGCCGGCGGCCAGGCGGCGGGCGTAGGTGGGCCGATGCCGGAGGAGGCGCCGGTGATCAGCGTGAGCGGTCGTGACATGTCCTCAGCTTGCATCAAGCGCTGATGAAGTGTCAAACGCTTGATAGTTATGAAGCGTCGTATACTCCATGGGTGAGGCACGACGACGCGGACCCGTCCCCCATCGACCCGCTGGAGCGGGTGACCTGGGCACTGCGCCGCACGGAGCTGGCCGTGCAGGCGCTGAAGGAGCAGCGGCTGCGGTCGCTGGACATGGCGGTGGCGCACTACGCGCTGCTGATCTCGGTGCACAGCGAGCCGGGGCTGACCGGCGCCGAGCTGGCCCGCCGCCTCAACGTCACCCCGCAGGCGGTGGCGTCCCTGGTGGCCCGGCTGGAAGGGCGCGGGCAGATCGAGCGTCGCGAGCACCCGCGCCACCGGCACGTCCAAGAGCTGCATCTCACCGACGCCGGGCGTGCGGCACTGCGCGCCGCCGACGAGGTGATCGACGGGGTCGAGCGGCAGATCGTCGACAGCCTCGGCCCGGACGCCGGCGCGCAGCTTCGGGCGCTGCTCGACCAGGTGGCCGAGGCCGTCCGCGAGGGCTGAGGCCGCCGCCGCATGGGCAATCGGGCGATTTCGTCGCCCCGACTATTCATTGAATGTATAGTCGTGATCATGTCGACCGGACACGTGCTGCTGGGCCTGCTCGCCGAGCGCCCGCAACACGGTTACGAGCTCAAGAAGGAGCACGACCAGCGGCTGGCCGGGGCCAAGCCGCTGGCGTACGGGCAGGTCTACGCCACGCTGCAACGCCTGGAGCGCGACGGCTTCGCCGAGGTGGCCGAGACGCGGCAGGAGGGCGGCCCCGAGCGCACCCTGTACGCGATCACCGAGGAGGGCCGGGCCGAGCTGGAGCGGTGGCTGGGCACGATCGAGCCGCCCGCCCCGTACGTGGCCGGCGGGTTGTTCGCGCGGGTCGCCGTCGCGGGCAAGGCCGCCGACGGTTACCTGGTGCGGCAGCGGGAGGCGCATCTGGCTCGCATGCGGGAGCTGACCGCGGAGAAGGCGTCCGGCACGCCCGCGCGGGTGCTGGCGGCCGACTACGCGCTGCAGCACCTGGACGCCGACCTGCGCTGGATCGAGACCGCCCTGGCACGGATGAAGGAGGAGGGTGATCATGCTTGAGGCCAGAGGGCTGAGCAAGTCGTTCGGACGTGCCCGGGCGCTGGACGGGGTGTCGGTGGAGATCGCGCCGGGCGAGGTGGTCGCGGTCACCGGCCCGAGCGGCGCGGGGAAGTCCACGTTGCTGCACTGCCTGGCGGGCGTCTTACGGCCGGAGTCGGGTGAGGTCGTCCTGGACGGGCGGCGCATCGACACGCTGGGGGAGGCGGAGCTGACCGCGTTGCGGCGGCAGAGCTTCGGCATCGTCTTCCAGTTCGGCGAGCTGGTGCCCGAGTTGAGCGCGGTGGAGAACGTGGCGCTGCCGCTGCTGTTCAACCGGCACGGCCGCGGTGAGGCGATGGCGGCGGCGGCCGAGTGGCTGGAGCGGCTGGAGGTCGCCGACTGCGCCGATCAGCGCATCGGGGAGCTGTCCGGCGGGCAGCGGCAGCGGGTGGCGGTGGCGCGGGCGCTGGTGACGGGGCCGCGGGTGGTGTTCGCCGACGAGCCCACCGGGGCGCTGGACACGCTCGGCGGCGAGCAGGTGATGACCGCGATGCTGGGCGCGGCCCGCGCCGGCGGCGCCGCGGTGGTGCTGGTCACGCACGACAACCGGGTGGCCGCCTACGCCGACCGGGAGATCACCCTGCGCGACGGCGCCGTCCTGGCAGGGGTGAACCCGTGACCGCCGCATCGGGCCGGCGTGCGCCGGCGACCGCCGCGCCGGGCGGGGGTGCGCCGGTGACCGGCGCGCCGGGCGGGCCGGTCGCGGAAGGCTGGGCGGGGGTGCGTCGGTGATCACGGTGCTGCGGATGTTGAACCGGGGCCGCTCGCGTCCGGAACGCGTGCGGGCCTGGCTGGTCGGCGCCGGAGCCGGGGTGGCGGCGTTCCTGGTGTGCACGGCCGTCAGCCTGGCCGACTTCCGTGACGAGGGCGGCTCGCTGACCGGGCTGGCGCTGGCGTTGCTCGCGTTGCCGGTCGCCGGGCTGGTCCATCAGGCCAACCGGCTGGCCACGGCCACGCGGGAGCGGCGGCTGGCGGCGTTGCGGCTGGCCGGGGCGGCGCCGGGCGACGTGCGCCGGCTGGGCGCGCTGGAGGGCGGCTGGCTGGCGCTGACCGGATCGCTGGCCGGCAGCGTCGTCTACGCGCTGACGCACCTGCCGGGGCCGCTGGCGCCGGTGCCGTTCGTGGTGGTGCTGATGACGGCGGGCGGGGTGGTGTCCGGGGCGCGGGCGGGCCGGGACGTCATCGCCTCGCCGCTGGGCGTGACCCGCCGCCCGCGCGTACGGGGGCCGCGCGTGCGCGACCTGCTCCTCGCCCTGACCGGCGTCGCCCTGCTGGTGGCCGGCCTCACACTGAAAGGCGGCTTCCCGATCGGCGGCAAGTACGGCACCGCGGTCGCGATGGCCGCCGGCATGGTGCTGCTGCTGTTCGGCCTGACCATGGCCGCGACCTGGCTGATCCGCGCCTGCGCCGCCCGCATCGGCCGGCGGGCCCGCTCGCCGGAGACGCTGCTGGCGGCCCGGCTGGTCGAGTCGGACCCGCGGGCGTGGGCCAGGGCGCTGTCCGTGGTGGGCCTGACGGTCTTCTTCGGCGCGGGCTCCGGCGCCCAGCAGGCCGGCACCGGCTACTGGCACGCGCACGCCCTGATCGACGTGGCGCTGCTGCTGGCCATGCTGACCTCGGCCGCCGCGCTGGTCGTGCACCAGGCGGAGGAGCTGATCGACCTGCGCCGCTCGTTCGCCGCGCTGGCCGCCGCCGGTGTGCCGGAGCGGTCGCTGGGCCGGGTGCTGGTGCGGCAGGCGGCCATCGCGGCGCTGCCGGTCTGCGCCGTGGCCGCCGCCGCGGGGGTCGGGGTGGTGGTGTTCTCCGTGCTCGACATCTACCAGGCGCGGTGGCTGGTGTGGGCGCTGACCAGGGCCGTGGCCATGACGGGCATCGGGGTGCTCACCGCGATGCTCGTGGCCCTGGCGGCTCGCCCCCTGCTGCGCGGAGCCCTCCGGTTGGAGACGCTGCGCGCAGGCCGCTGACGGCTCCTGCCCCGCCCGCCGGCCTGATCGGGCCGGCGGGCGGGGACCGGAGCCCTCGTCAGGCGCTCGGCGAGCATCGCCCGGTCCGGCCGTGCGGCGGGCCCTGATCGGGGTGCTACGCTACTGTTCGTTCGGTAGTGGATCAGCGTGGAAGGGAGGTGAGGTTCGATGACCGCGGTGAAGACCGCTGCCCTGCGCAGCGCCCGGACCGACCTCACGTCCCGGGTCCCGGTCTGACCCTGCTTCCTCCCAGCCTCGAGCCGTCGGGCTCGCCAGGCGGGGTGACGTCCGCGTCTCGTCGGGGCCCCTTCTCCGCAAGGGTCTCACTTTGCCACACACCAACACTGATTCATCCGGCCTGTCCAGGTACGGGTGGACCGACGCGCTCGACCGCGCTTTCACCGAACACTACGAAGCGGGCCTCGTGCCGGCCCGGATCTCCCGGGTCGATCGCGGCCTGTGCACGGCGATCACCGCGTCGGGCCCGGCGCGGGCCACGTTCGCCGCGCCGCACCCGCCCGGCTCGCTCCTGACCCCCTGCACCGGCGACTGGGCCGCGCTGCGCCCCGGCGCCGAGCCGCACGTGGTGGCGCTGCTGCCGCGGCACAGCGCGATCGTGCGCTCGTCGGCGTCCAGGTCCTCGCACGGACAGGTGCTCGCCGCCAACGTCGACACGGTCGTCATCGCCCTGTCCCTGGCCACACCCCTGGACGCGGCCAAGCTGGAGCGGCTGCTCGCCCTGGCCTGGGAGAGCGGGGCGCAGCCGGTGATCGTCCTGACCAAGGCGGACCTGGTTGACGCGCCCGAGCCCGTCCGGGCGGAGGCCGAGGCGCTGGCGCCGGGCGTGGACGTCCTCATCACCAGCGTCGCCACCGGTCAGAACGTCGACGTGCTGGCCGCGCGGCTGCGCGGCACCTCTGTGCTGCTCGGCCCCTCAGGTGCCGGCAAGTCCAGCCTCGGCAACGTGCTGCTGGGCGAGGAGGTGCTGGCCACCGGCACGGTACGCGCGCAGGACGGCAAGGGCCGGCACACCACCGTCCGCCGCGAGCTGCTTCCACTGCCCGGCGGCGGCGTCCTCATCGACACCCCCGGCCTGCGCGGGATCAGCCTGCACGACGCCGCCGACGGCCTGGAACAGGTCTTCGCCGAGATCGAGGACCTGGCCGCGCACTGCCGCTTCGGCGACTGCGGCCACGACACCGAGCCGGGCTGCGCGGTGCAGGCCGCCATCGCGGCCGGTGAGCTGCCCGAGCGGCGCCTGCGCAGCTACCGGAAGCTGCAACGGGAGAACGCCTGGGCGGCCTCACGTACCGACGCCCGGCTGCGCGACGAGCGCGTCCAGCAGAAGAAGGCCATCACCAGCCACCTGCGCGCCACCTACAGGTTCCGGGACCGGCAGCCATGACCGGCCGAGCCCCCTACGGCGCAGACCCCTCGTCCATCGGCTATGACCTGCTCCCGCAGCAGGACAAGGAGACGAACCCGACCATGACCTCTTCCTACGCCACCCGTCCCGAAGGCGCCGGCGACGTCGCCGCCGTCCGCGACATCAACCTCGCCGCCTTCCCCACCCCGCACGAGGCCGACCTCGTCGAGGCGCTGCGGGCCGACCCGCTGGCGTGGCTGCCCGGCTTGTCCTGGCTGGCCGAGGTGCCCGGCGGCGAGCTCGTCGGGTACGCGCTGCTCACCCGCTGCCACGTCGGCGACGCCCCCGCGCTCGCCCTGGGCCCGTGTGCCGTCAAGCCCGAGTACCAGCGGCGCGGCGCCGGCTCCGCCGCCATCCGCGCCGCGCTGGACGCGGCCCGCGAGCAGGGCGAGAACCTGGTGGTCGTGCTCGGTCACGCCGAGTACTACCCGCGCTTCGGCTTCACCCCGGCCTCCGGATTCGGCATCCGGCCGCCGTTCGAGGTGGAGGACAAGTACATGATGGCGCTCGCCCTCGACCCCGCACGGCCGGTCCCCAGCGGCGTGATCCGGTATGCGGCGGCGTTCGGCGTCTGATCCGCCGGCTCCGTGAACGCGGCGCATGGCCCCCGGCCTCGTCGGGGGCCATGCGCCACGCCTCTCGTCCGCCCGCAGCGTCACCCCCCGGCAAGCCGCGCGATCTTCACAAGAGCCCGGTACTGCGGAGCCCGAGGACAGTCAGCGCCTGGCTGACGTGGTGCGGCTACGATCGCCGTAGATACTCCTGAGTACGGGGAGGGATCGGCATGGACACGGCAGCGTCGGCCGGCCGGAGCACCGTCAAGCGAGAGCAGTCACGCCCGCCGATCCAGCCCGTCAACACTCCCGGCGTCGCGCGGCAGGGCGACGACTTCACCGCCCGGCGATGACCAGCCCTCCCGCCCCCAAGAGAGCGGCGGCGCGCGGTGAGCGGGCCACCGCGGTCGGCGACAACAGCGGCATCACCCAGCAGGGCGACAACGCCGCCGCCGGGCAGGTGCGGGCCGAGACCGTGGGCGAGATCCACATTCACAGCGGGCCGCCGTCGCCGCGGAAGCAGGCACCCGACGAGGGCAGACGGCGGCTGCTCTTCATGGCCGCGGTGGGCGGCGCCTGCCTGGCCAGCGGCGCGGTCGGCGGCGGGCTCTGGTTCCAGCGGAGCCTGACCGGGTTGACGCCGGTGTTCGGCGGCGGCTGGGAGGGCCTGTTCGCCAGTGAGGAGATCGGGGACGTCTTCCGCCGGCGGGGGCTCGATGTCGACGTCAACAACCTGTCCGGCATCGACATGACCTACATCAAGGGCAGGGACCTGGACCGGTACGACTTCTTCCTGTGCCCGGCCGACACCATCGTCGCGGCGGTGAAGAACAACTTCAGGATGTCGGGACAGTCGCCCTCGAACCCCCGGCTGGTGTTCCAGGCGCCCATGGTGGTGCTGGTCCATCGGGACCTGCTGGAATGCCTGGCAAGCCAGTCGCTCGTCAGGCTCGAGAACGGCTTCTCCATGTTCGACGTCCGGCACTATCTGCGCCTCCGATTAACGGCGCCGGACTGGACCTGGGGCCGCATCGGAGCACCGGAAGCGGTCGCGCAGGGGGATTCGCAGATAGAAGTGGTCTCCGGCGCCCCGTGTTCCGCCGGCGGCGGCGACCTTTACCTGAGCCTGCTCATTCACGCGCACCGGAAGAGCTACCACGCGGACCGGCCGCGTTTGATCAGCGACCTGCGGCGATTGTTCCAGAACAGCTGGCCGCCGAGCAGCTTCGGCCTTTTGCAGGAGTTCTTCTCCAGCCACCAGTATCCGATGGCCTTCGTCTACGAGCACGACGCGCTCAAGTATCTGGCGGACCAGCAGGGCATCGCGGCCGACGAGTATCGCCTGCTCTACCCCGATCCGGGGGTGATCTCCAAGCACATGTTCGTCGGCCGCGATGACAAGGGCGGCAGCGAGCTCGTCGGTGATCTGCTCACCTCGCGCGAAGTGCAGCGGATCATGGCGCGGCGGTTCTTCCTGCGCGGCGCCGACGCCGGGCTGTTCGAGCAGGCGGTCGTCGCCCATGGCATGAGCGGCTGCATCCGGCAGGGCGACGCCCATGGGTCCCTGGCGCTGCCGAGCACGTCCGACATCGCCCCGTTCCCCCGCCCGGACCTCATGATCCAGCTCAGGAACGAGATCGTGGCATGCGCCTGAACCGGCCGGCCTCCCGATGGGCGGGCATCGTGGCGGCGACGTCGCTGCTCCTGACCACCGGATCGTGCTCGCCACGCGCTCTGGAGCGGATCACGATCCTGGCCGCTCCCGAACTGATGGAGCTGCGTCCCGTCCTGTCGGACTTCGCCCGCTCCGAAGGGATCCGCGTCGAGCTGCGCGAAGCCGGCAGCGCGCCCCTCGCGACGCAGCTGGGCACGCGGCCGCCGGTCGACGCGGTCTGGCTGCCGGCCGGTTTCGAGCAGGGCGGGGACGGCCACCGGCTGCTCGGCGCGGGAAGGACCATCACCTTCTCCCCCGTGCTGCTGGCGTTGAAGGCCCCGGTCGCCGACCGGCTCGGCTGGACCGGCAAGGGGGTCACCTGGAAGCAGATCGCCTCGGCCGCGCGCGGGCACCGCTTCACCTTCGGCATGAGCGCACCGGACTCGGCCTTCGCCGGGCGTGCCGCCGTCCTGGCCGCCGCCAGCGGGTTCACCGAGGTCATCGACTCGGTGGACGACGGCGACATCTATCCGGCGGCGGGCGGGCTGCGGGCGATGTCCACCGCGCAGACCCTCACCGCGCCGACCGACGCCGAGCTGATCACCCGCTTCCTGCGGTCCGGCGGCGCCGCCGCGGACGGGCTGTTCACCTACGAATCCCAGATCGCCCGCCTCAACGCCTCCGGCCGGCTCGACCAGCAGCTCGTCCCCATACGTCCGAGCGACGGCGTGGTCAACGCCACGTACACGTTGCGCCCGCTCCTGAGACCCCGTACCCCCAAGGCGGCCGAGCACCTGTCCCGGCTCACCAGCCACCTGCTCAGCGCCGGAGCACAACGCGAGATCGCCGGCCGGATCCGTCACCGTCCCATCACGCCGGGCGTGCGCCCGCCCGCGGGACTGCCCGCGGACCCGCCCAGGCTGCTCAACATCCCCCGGGACCAGACCGTCGTCGACCGGCTCGTCGCCGTCTACCTGGGCCGCTACCGCTACGCCACCCGCACCGTGTTCCTCCTCGACGTGTCGGGCTCCATGCGCGGCGCCAGGACCGCGGACCTGCGCCGCGCCGCCGAAGCCCTGGCCGACGCGCCCGCGGTCCACCCGTCCGGGGCCGCCGCCGACGAGCAGGCGATCTTCCTGCCGTTCGCCTCCTCCCCCGCCAAGCCGGTGATCATCGAGCTGCCCGCCGCCCGCGACGCCGTCAGCGCCTTCCTCGCCCGCCTCACGCCCGGCGGATACACCGCCACGTACGACGCCCTCGTGGCCGGCCTGCGGAAACTGGCCAGGATCGGCACCGGCGACCGCATTCTCTCGATCGTCCTGATCACCGACGGCATGGCCAACCGGGGCCGCACCCTCTCCGAGTTCATGAAATATCACGACACTCTTCCGCCCGATCTCAAGCGGGTGCCGGTCTACCCGGTGCTGGTCAAGGGCGCCGACGCCCGTTCCATGCGGGAGCTGGCCGACCACACCGGCGGCCGGCTCCTCGACGCCCGCCACTCCGACCTCGCCACCGCCTTCACCACCTTCCGAGCCCAGCAATAAGGTCCAGCGGCATGAGGTGACGACGTCGTCACAAGTCCTCGCCCGGGATCAGACCGGCGCGGTAGGCGGCCAGCGCGGCCTGCACCCGGTTGTCGAGCCGCAGCCGCGTCAGGATGCGGTTGACACGGCTGCGCACGCTCGTCTCCGTCAGCCCGAGGGCTGCGGCGATCTCCGGGTTGGTGTGGCCCTTGGCCAGGAGGATCAGCACGTCGCGCTCGCGTTCGGTGAGCCGGTCGACGAGGTCGGCTTCGCCGGCCGTCGCGCCGGGACCGGCCACGGCCGAGCGGGTGAAGGTCTCGATGAGGCGGCGGGTCGTGGACGGCGACAGGATGGACTCCCCCTCCGCGACGGTGCGGATCGCCTCCGCGAGCTGGTCGGGCCGGCTGTTCTTGAGGAGGAAGCCGGCGGCGCCGGCGCGGAGGGCGGCGTGGACGTACTCGTCCAGGTCGAAGGTGGTGAGGATGAGCACCTTCGGGTGCGGGTCCGCGTGCGGCCACTGCCTGGTGATCGCCCTGGTGGCGTCCACCCCGGTCATCCCCGGCATGCGGACGTCCATGACGACGACGTCCGGCCGGTGCTCGAAGGCGGCGGCGACCGCCTGGGCGCCGTCGGCGGCCTCGGACACCACGTGGAAATCCGCACGGCGTTCGATCACCATGCGCAGCGCCGTGCGGACGACCGCCTGGTCGTCGGCGAGCACGATCCTCAACGGCGGCCTCGTCACGCGGCCTCCGCACCGAGGGGCAGCGTGGCGAGCAGCCGCCAGCCGCCTTCGCCGGTGGGCCGGCGCGCAGGGTGCCCTCCAGGACCTTGACCCGTTCGCGTAATCCGGTCAGCCCCATTCCCGCGCCGCCGATGCGGCGCGGTGTGGCGCGGGACGGGCCGTTCGTGAGGGTGATGCGCAGCTCGGGGCCCTGGCGCCGGATGCAGAGCGTGACGTCGGTGGGGGCCGCGTGCTTGATGACGTTCGTCAGTCCTTCCTGCACGATCCGGTACGCGGTGAGGTGCAGCGAGCGCGGCAGCGGGCCGAGGTCGTCGTCCATGCTCACCGTGAGGGTGCAGCCGGCGCTCTCCGCGGCCTGGGTGAGCTGCCGCAGGTCACCCAGGGTGGCCTCGGGCGACGGTTCGGCGGCTTCGTCCTTGGCGGCGAGCAGGCCGAGCAGGCGCCGCATGTCCGACAGCGCGGCGTCGGCGGTGCGGGCGATCGTCGTCAGCCCCTTGCGCACCGGGTTGTCGTCCGTCGCGGCTTCGACGTGGGCGTGCGCCACCACCGCGATGGCGCTGAGATGGTGGGCGACCACGTCGTGGAGGTCGCGGGCGATGTGGGCGCGTTCGGCGATGACCGCCCGGTGGGCGCTCAGCTCCCGCTCCGCCCGCAACTGCCCGGTCAGCTCGCGCAACCGCCGGACGTCCTCGTCGATGCGGCGCCGGCCCTGGCCGAGCAGCCAGACGCAGACCGGGAAGGCGAGCAGGATCAGGGTGCTCAAGGCCGAGGACAGCCCGACCGGCCAGGACGAGGTGGCGACGTCGGCGACGACGACGCCGCACAGCACGACCAGCCCCGCCAGCGACCGCGCCGGCGGGGCGTACCGGGCGAGCGAGTACAGCGCGACCGCCAGGAACACCGGGACGATCCGCACATCCGTGGCGGGGCCGATCACCATCGACCAGGCCACGCACGCGACGGCCACCGCGACGAACGACAGCTGCGGATGAGTGCGGCGCCACAACAGCGGCACGGTCGGCGCGATCCACATCAGCACCGTCAACGGCGGCGCGAATGGTTGCCGCTCACCGTCCGCCATCCACACCAGCAGATTGCACATGGTCGCGCCGGCGGCGAGGAGAGCGTCGCCGGCCCAGCGAGGAGGTCGCATAGCGTCCTTTGCTGAGGGCCTATGGATCGCGTACGTCGAGGATAACGCCGGCCCGCGCCCCGGGTGCTCCTCCGCGAGAATGACCCGGCACGCGACACCCGTTGCGCGGCAATTCCTGCTGTTCGCCGAAGAAAACGCCGTGCGGGCACGGCTACGTTCGTCGGTATGAGCCTGAGCGACATCGGGAAAGACTGGACCGAACTGGGAAAGAGCGACCCGCTGTGGGCCGTTCTCACCGAGCCGGGAAGACGCCACGGCAAGTGGTCCGACGCGGAATTCATGGCCACCGGAATCATCCAGGTGAACGACGACCTGGACTGGCTCGAAAGGCACGGGATATGCGTTCCGCGCGGGCGGGCGCTCGACTTCGGCTGCGGTGCGGGCCGATTGACGAACGCGCTGGCCAAGCATTTCCCGGAGGTCGTCGGGGTGGACATCGCCGAGCCCATGCTGCAGGAGGCGCGTCGCCTGGATCGCAGCGGCGGCCGGGTGCGCTTCGTGCACCGGGCGGCGCCCGATCTGGCCTGCTTCGAGAATGACAGTTTCGACCTGGTTTATACGGATCGGGTGCTGCAACATCTTCCGCCGGACCTGGCGCGCGGATATCTGCGGGAACTGCTCCGGGTCGCCCGGCCCGGCGGAGCGGTCGTGGTGGGCATTCCCGACCGGGCGAAACATCCGCTGGTGGGGTTGGGCGCGCGAATGATTCCGCCAGCAGTTCTGCGTTTCGTTCAGCGAAGGGTGCTTCGTTATCCCGCTCCCATGCGTATGCATCCGATGCCGCGGCACGACATCGCGGCCGTCGCGACCGCGCACGGCGGATTACTGCGCGGCACCAAACAGTACGGTCGTGACCCCATATGGCGGCACGTCAGGCACGTCATCCTGATGGGCGGCGGCGCGGAAACGGGTCTCCTTTCCGCCGCGTCCGCACCCGCCGCAGCGCCGGCGCGTCCTCCCGGGCGACGCCGGCCGGTGACGCAGCCGTAGAGCATGCGGCGAGGGCCAGGTGCTCGGCCTCACAGGAGCACGCAGCCCCGCGATCTCCCTGCCGGACACCCGCCGCTCGCGCAGGGCGAGCCACGTTCCGAGGTGGAACCGCGCGTTGACGGCGAACTGCCGCCGGAACGCGGTGGCCGGCACTGCCCAAGCGCGGTGCGCGTCCTGCCGCACAGCGCGCCACAAGACGGCCGGCACCAGCAGCATGAGCGGGACGCGGTCTGCGGCGAACATGCTCGTGGTCTCCGACCCAGGAGGGGAAGCCAGGCAGTTCCTCCAGCGTGTGCAGGACGTAGACGCCGAACGGCTCCTGCGGCTCGGCACCGGTTGGCCGCGCCGGCTCGGTGCCCCGGGAGTTCTACACGGCTGCCTGAGCGGCACTGCCCCTGGCCGACAGTTGTCGTACGTGCCGTACGGCGACGAACGGCACCGTCACGCCGATCAGGTTGCAGCACGCCACCGCGGCGTAGAAGCCGTCCGCGCGGCCGGTGGCGTGTGCGGCCGCCGCGCCGGTCGCGACGATCAGGCCGAAGTAGATGGCGTTGAGCACGATGGCACGGAAGCCGCCGCCGGTCTCCTCCATGACGGTCAGCGAGGCGAGCACCGGCCCCTGGACGGCGTAGGTGAGCGCCACAGCGCCCAGGTAATTACCCGCCTCCACGGCCACCCCGGCGTCGCCCCCTATCAGCCGCGCCACCACGTCATGCAGCGACCACACCAGCACCGCGATCACCACGTAGGTCGCGACGGTGACCTCGATGCCGCCGCGCATCGACGCACGGATCCGCCCCCATGCGCCCGCGCCGCGTTGCTGGTTGATGGTGATCGCCGTGGCCGTGCCCAGGACCATGCCCGGCAGCAGCACGAGGCCCTGGAGGGTGGAGACGACGGTGAACCCGGCCACGGCGTTCTGCCCGTACTTCCCGAGGACGGCGATGACCGCGAAGTTGTAGGCGGAGAGCACGAGAAAGGACATCGCGATCGGTACGCCGATGCGGCGCAGGTCGGTGACCACCTCGCGCCGCCAGACCCGTACGGCCGCCGGATGCCACAACTCGGTGCGGCGCAGCAGCACCACACCCATGGCCAGGCCGATCACACCCGCTGCGGCCTCGGCGACGGGCACCGCCGCGATCCCGACGCCGGCCCCGAGCCCGAGGCCGGCCACGACCCCGATCCGCACGCCCGCCGTACAAATGACGAGGAGGGTGGCCTGCCGCACATACCCGTAGCCGCGCAGGCTGGACGCGCACAACTCCGCCCCGACTGCCAGCAGGCCGGCGGCGCTCGTCCAGCGCAGGAAGGAGGCGACGGTGTCGCGCAGCCCGGCGTCCACATGGAGGAGCCCAAGCAGAAAGGGGGCCGCGACCGCGAGGACCAGGCACAGGGCCGCGCCGAGCCCGAGCCATACCCGGGCCAGGCTCGCGGCGTTCGACAGCACGTCCTGGGGGCGCCCGGCCCCTTTACTGATGGCGGCGGCGACCTGGTTGCAGACCGCGAAACCCACACTCAGAGCGAGGACGATGAGGCTGACCGGCTGGTACAGGGCACGCACATAAATGGCCTCGCCTCCCATGCGTCCGAGAATGGCGACGATTCCGAGCTGAGCGGCGAAATTGAGGGACTCGGCCACAAAAAGAGGAACAGCGAGGCCGGAGATGGCCCGCCACACCCCGCTTCTTTTATGCGCGGCAAAGAGAGGAAACATGCGGACCTCCAGGAACGCGACGACTCGACGCGCCAATTGACTGTGGGACCATAGCGACATTCCTCAAGAAATGTCCACAGAGGGATGAAGATTCGCGCAATCTCGACCAGCACCGGGGCCTTCACCTCGGATACACCCGCCCTCAGAACCCGATCTCCACAAGATCTCGACAACTCTTCCTCAAGAGCTGCATCTGCCTCTGATTGGCTGTCCGCATGATCGACAACGACTCTCGTTCTCGCCCGGACCCGATCGCCTACCTCGACCACGTCGCCGCCAGCACAGCAGGCCGCGACTACAAGCAGCAGGTCCTGGAACTACTGGATCTCCACCGGGGGCAGACCGTGCTCGACCTCGGTTGCGGACCGGGAACCGACCTGGCGGCGATGGCCACCGCTGTCACCCCGGCGGGCCAGGTCATCGGGGTGGACCGGGACCCCCTGATGATCGCCGAGGCCCGCGCCCGCCTGGCAGGACAACCCTCGGTCGAGATCCGCTCGGGAGACGTCCAAGCGCTGCCGCTGGACGATGAAAGCGTCGATCGGGCACGCACCGACCGGGTGCTCCAGCATGTGGCGGATCCGACGCGGGTCCTGGCGGAGTTCCGCCGGGTGGCCCGCCCTGGAGCGCGGATCGTCATGGCCGAACCCGACTGGGAAGGGCTGCTGATCGACTCCCCGCAACCGGCCATGGGCCGGGGACTGGTCCGGTTCCTGACCACGGAGATCATCCGCAACCCGGCCATCGGCCGCGGCCTGGCCCGGCTGTGCCGGGAGGCAGGACTGGTGGTGCGGTCCGTGGTGACAGCCGTGCCCGTGTTCCGCGACTTCACGACCGCCGACCACCTCTTCGCGCTCCGCCGCAACGTCACCTGGGCCATCGACGCCGGTTACCTCACGCAGGACGCCGAAGAATGGATCGACGACCTCAGCTCTCAGCCATTCCTGGCCTCGGCCTTGCTGTTCTTGGTGGTGGCCGAGATTCCCTCGTGAACAAGTCGGCGCCCGCTTGCCGGTGCGATTCGAGCCGCACCCGCTCGGCGCCGACCGTCAGGCTCCGGCGAGGGCGACTTGCCCGGTCGAGGGCGCGGCGGGCGTCAGTGACACGTGGACTTACTTCAGCGGCCCCACAATCCTCAGGAGGGGCTCATGATGGGCGCCTAATCAATCGCGGGGTGAGCGGGTTTTGCTGCCGCGATGATACTACTCAGCTTCCTGTTATGAGGATTGACGCTACGCCAGGCCTCTACTGCGGACGGGCGGAGACGATGTGGAAACCCCGTAAGATCTCGTGAATGGGGTGGGAAGCACTGGCGCAGTGGGGTGACGACGTCGCCCGTATCGAACCGCTCACGGGCGGAGTAGCCAACGACGTGTGGAGCGTGCGCATCGACGGGCACCGTGCCGTCGGTCGTCTCGGCACCAGGAGCGACGCCGATCTCGCATGGGAGACCGAGCTCCTCGTGTACCTCGACCGTGCGGGCATGACCGTGCCGGTGCCGATCCCGACCAAGGACGGCCGGCTCTTCGCCGACGGCCTGGTGGTGATGACCTACGTGGAGGGCGGGCCGCCCGAGTCGCAGGCCGACTGGCGTCGCGTGGCCGACACGCTCCGTGAGCTGCACCGGTTGACGCGGGGCTGGCCGCAGCGCCCAGGGTGGCGATCGTCGACCGACCTCCTGCACGCCGACACAGGGACCAGGATCGACCTCGGCGCGATGCCCGCGGAGGGCGTTGCCCGGTGCCGGGCAGCGTGGGCGCGACTGTCCGGACGTCCGACCTGCGTCGTGCACGGCAACCCCAACAATCCCGGCAACGTCCGCATGACCGCGAGCCAGGTCGCGCTGATCGACTGGGACGAGTCGCACGTCGACGTCCCCGACCTCGACCTCGTGCTGCCCGGCAACGCCGCCGGCCTCGACGACACCGCGCACGACATCGCCGCTCAAGCCTCAGCCGCCTGGGAAGCCGCCGTCTGCTGGGACGACGACTACTCGGTCAAGCGGCTCGCCGAGGTTCGCGCCGTCTGAGCACTGCAGGCGACGAATGGCTGAGATGCTCCCACCGCGCACGTGGACGTTCCGGGCGGACGACGTCGCATGCCATCGCCTCTTGGGCCGATAAGCCCGCTGACACCTCTGCGCGATACTTCACCGAGGGCGAGCGGTGGTCCGGTAGCCGACCATCCCCGTCATGACGCGGAACTGCGACAGTCGTCGACGCATTCGCACCCTCCCCTGGGAACGCAGGGCTATCCGAGGGAATGCCCATTGTTCACGGAGATGCGTCTCCGTGAAGAGGCGGCGCGGCCATGCGCCGATGAAACTTTCATCAATGCCGGTGCGCGCTGGTCGAACCCACCATCCCAGAACGTGCCCGTCCGACCGAAAAGGTGCGGCATAGCGCACAGAAGTTCGCCAAGCACGGACGCGGCGACAATGGCCTTTTCAGCTCTCGCTTCTGCGCAGAGTTCGGAATATGGACCAGAATAAATCCCGCTCCCTCCGAGCCCGAAAGCTCACCACAGAAAGGGCCTTGTCACAACCGTTGACAGCGGTTCCCGGCAACGATCAAAGTATGCATGCTTGTCAAGCACTCGAGGGCGACTCAGCAGCGCAGTCAAATGTCCGAGCCGGTCGGTATTCGGGCCGGCCGACCCGAGGTGAGCGGAGGCAACGGCCGACAGCTTCTCGTGACAAATGGTCAATACTGCCGCTGCATTCGTATGGATCGACCCAATACCCTTCCCTGTAAGGAGAAGCATGCGAAACGTCACGTTGCTCCGCCGATTCGGCCTCGTCTCAGCGCTGGCGGTCGGCCTGGCAACCGCGCCGGCGGCCGCGCACGCCGACGGCTACGACACTCCCCGCAGCGCCACTGCTGTGGGGGCGGGCAACACCTACGCGGAAGGAATAGCGGCGGCCGAACGACGGGCCCGGCAGGCCGTCCTCGCGGTCGGCCACGACTGCACCCCGGGGACCTACTACACTTCCGGCGTCTACAGCTCTCCGGGTGGCGGCACCTGGGTCTTCCAGTCCACCCACGAGGCGATGTGCGTGGACTGATCACGTTCCAGCTGATCGGCCTCCGCCGGCGCTGCCCGGGCACTGCAGCCCCGCTGCCCGCAGCGGAGGCCGTTCCATGAACCCCTCGATGTTGCCTCTAGGAGATCCCGACCAAGGCGTCCTCAGCACCAGTCCACAACACGTCCACACGCCCACGACGAGCACCGTGCTCCCCATTCCCCGGTCCACTACAGTCTTGGACACGCGGCCGACTGCCGCAACCTGAGAGGAGAGCCTCCGCACCATGTGCCGGCAGCGACCCGATCTTGAGCTCGCCGCCCGCCTGGACCGGATGTAGAAAGCCCGGGCGGCGGCATCCGCCACAGCACCTACCGCCATTTCGCAGAAGGCAGCTCAGACGTGGGTCCAGGCCGCGCTCGACACCCTCCACCGCACTCGCAGCGGCTCCTTCGGCCACCTGTTCACTGCGCTGTTCGCCCCGCCACTCCCTCCTGGGTCTGCGAACGGACCTGCGTCCTACATGGCCGCGTCGAAGGGCGCCTTTCGAACTCGACATCGCCCATCCGCCAGAGCGCATCAGGTGAAGACCGCCCTCAGGCCAGGAGAATCGATCTTCACGAGAGATACCGCCGCGGCGCGGGCAGGCTGTTGTTGGCAAGGTCGCTGTGCCAACGGGCGCAGGTCATTGTCTGCTCCAGATCCTCGCGTACCTGGAGCAGGCGCTGCCATGGAACCGAATGGTGACAGGCAGATCGCCGCGAACCGGTCCCTCTGGGGCGGTATGGGGGGTATCACTCCAGGGGCTCTGCCAAGATTCCCGTGGTAACGCTCAATTACTAGCGATGGTGAGAAGTATCCGTTTTCGGAGCCGGGCCAGACCGGCTCGCCCGTACATCTGCCGTTTCAGCAGTTTGATCTTGTTGACCACGCCTTCTGTGGGGCCGTTGCTGTAGGGCAGGGTGAGACCGGCGACGACGGCGTCGTGGTCGATGAGCAGTCCTTCGGCGAAGGAGCGCAAGGGGTGCAGATCGCCGGCGCGAACGTCGGCGATCCAGTCGTCCAGCCGGTGTCCCTGGCGCTGGGTGAGCAGGTCGGCGAAGGTGCGTACATGCTCGGTGGCCTGCTTCAGCTCCAGGCAGCAGTCCAGTACTTCCTGCAGCCGGGTCGTGCGGCCGGGGCTGAGGTGGGCCGGGTCGGTCATGATCCAGCTGGCGACGCGGCGGGGTGAGGGCGGCGCCGGAGCGTCCTCGGCGCGTCCTTGGCCCAGGTAGCGATACAGCAGCGTGGAGCCGCCCTGGTACCCCATCGACTTGATCTCCCGCAGCAGGGCCCACACGGTCACGCCGGGTTCGGCGGCTCGGCGGCTCGGCGGCTGCGCAGGTAGTCACGAAACGGGTCGACCAGCGTGGCACCCCGTTTCGAGCCGCCGATCAGCTGCTCGACGTGTGGGGCGCGGGCGTACTTCTTGACGGTGTTCAAGGCGAGGTGGAGCCGGCGGGCGATCTCGTTGTTCGTCACGCCCTGGCCGAGCAGCGCGTGGATGGCCGCATACCGGCTGCGGGTGCGCCGTACGGTGGGGCCTTCGTCGCGGCCCTGGCCGGTGGCGATGTCGCGGAAGCAGCCCCGGTGGGCCAGGGCGAGTTTCTCGACGGCCTCGCTGAGGTTGTTGAGCAGGTGCCAGCGATCGGCACACTGCACCGCCTGCGGCGCGCCGTCGCGGGCGCCGGCCGCGTACGCGGCCGAGCGGTCCCGGCAGATGAGCCGGACTCCGGGATGCGCTTGCAGCCAGTGGGCGAAGGTGACGCCGAGCCGATCGGGCAGCACCTCCAGGCAGCGATGCGTGACGGCATCGATGATGACGGTGGCATACCGCTGACCCCGCTTGATCGCGAAGTCGTCCACGCCGATCACCGCCGGGACGGTCGACGGCGGCTCCGGCAGTGCCATCAAGGTGCTCAGCACGCTGGTGCGGCTGAGCAGGAGCCCGATCGTGGCCAGGAGAGATGCGCCGGCTCGCTCGGCCAGCGCCAGCGCACACGCGATCACCAGCGCCGTCGCGCCCGGCGTGCGACGCCCGTAGCGGCCGGCCAGACCCGGCACCTGCTCGTGGAAGGTCTGCCGCACGCAATCCAGGTTCACACACACCAGACGACGTAACCTCAGCTCGATCACCACGGGCAGCCCATCCACCGGACGATCGGCCAGGCGGCGCCGGTGATAGCCGTGCACCTTGCCCGTGGCCGTCCCGCACGAGGGGCAGCACACCGGATCGCCTCGCGTGCGGGCCACCACCCGGATCTGGCCGTCCTGACGATCCACCTGCTCGATCTCCACCGCGGCCAGGTGCGGGAAGAGCACGGTCACCATGTCACGGTTGCACACCGTTCACGGTCTCATCCAGAGCAGCGGAGTGTGGATGGAACAGCACCTTCTGTCACCACAGGAATCTTGGCAGAGCCCCTGAAGTGACAACCTCAGCGCATTGACAGGCAGCACACCTTGGCTCACTGTTCCCTCAGAACCATCACGCTCGCTGCGGGGAACGGGGCGTGCCCGGCGAACGGTGGGAAAGCGTCGAACGTCAGTTGCCGGCCGGGCAGCTAGCCATGGAGATGGGAGGATCACACGCCGACTGATCGCCGTTGCACGCTCCAGGAACCGCGTCTCTACCCAGGAAGGGAGAGGCGGATGAGCCCTGGCAGAATTATGATCCCCGGCAGCAGGCAGGGCGGTGACAAGCCCTGGTACATACTCGGATGCTTCGTGGGGAGATGCACCTATGTGGTGCCGAGCCTGGACACACGCGGCTGGTGCCCGAACGGTCATGTGCTGCAACAGGCGAGGGCGAGCATTCGCTGCATAGTGTGCAACTGGGGGACGCCGCCGACCACGCCTCAGCGGGAGTGGCCAGACGTCTTGCAACCTTGTCCGAATGATGAAGCAGGCGACCATCTGTTGGAGCTTTTGGAATACTGCGAGCTATGATCGACAGCTTGATGGATCGGGCCAGCTCAATCCTCGAGCGGCGTTTCCTGCGTAACGCCTTTCTCCCCGTTCTGCTGTTCCTTCCGGTGCTGCTCCTCCCATCGCTGTTGCAGGGAGATCGCCTGGGACAAGGGTTGGCGGCCTGGGATGCCCAGACACTCACCTTCAAGGTTGTCACTGCCGTGGGGTACTTCACCGTCTGCTGGTTCGGGGCGGCCGTCGTGGCAAGCCAGTGGCGGAACATCGTTCGTCTTTTTGAGGGGTATCCGCTGGAACGCCTACCTTGGCTACAGGGACTGGGAGTGAGGTGGCATCAAGCTCAGCGTGAAGAATTGTCAGCCTTCATCTCAGCCGACTCTGCAGTTGAGAGGGCCTATGAGCTGCGCTATTGGCACTATCCCGACGTCGAGGTGGCAGTACCGCTCCCGACGCGCCTGGGGAATGTGCTGCTCGCCGCCGAGCTCTACCCATTGGCCAGGTATGGCACTGCACTGGTTCCAGTGTGGTCACGGTTGTGCGCGGTGCTTCGGACTGAGACACAGCAGGATATCGAGGATGCCCGCGCCACCATGGAGTTTCTTCTTGTGCTGTGCCTTTGGCTGACGGGCTTCGCAGTGTGCAACCCTGTCATCGCAGCCATGTGGGGCACTTCTCTCCCGATAGCCATCGCGGTTTCGGCATCGGGTCTACTCGCTGCCTACTGGGCCTACCTGTCCGCCATCCCCGCAGCACAGGAGTATGGCGAGCAGCTCCGAGTGGCGTTTGAGACGCACAGGTTCGACCTGTTGCACCGGATGAGGCTCCCCATTCCGCAGAGTCTTGCAGCTGAGCGCGCTCAATGGCAGCGATTGGACAGTTTCATAGCGAAGGGCGCGCAGCCCGGTTGGGAGTACGAGGCGGACGAGACATTGCGTGTGCACGTGCGGCTCCTAACCGGCCCACGCGATGACGGGACGGAGATGGCTCCATGAGCTCGGAAGGAGATGAAACCGCTTCCCAAGAAG
Organism: [Actinomadura] parvosata subsp. kistnae; assembly: GCF_900323885.1. Classification (GTDB taxonomy): domain Bacteria; phylum Actinomycetota; class Actinomycetes; order Streptosporangiales; family Streptosporangiaceae; genus Nonomuraea; species Nonomuraea composti. Next base: position 631,932 of record NZ_OOHJ01000030.1, read on the forward strand.
AGAATGGCGCTGGGGGTGCGGAAGCCGCACAGACCGGTGTACGGCGCGCCCAGCCAGGGGCGGTGTTTACAGTCGGGCGGGAAGCCCCCGCCAGGAGTCAACAAGCTCAACCAGTCCGTCCTCGGATCAGACGTGGCCCCTTTTCGGGAATAATCACCATTCTGATCGTTTCAGGGCTTATTGTCGCCGGATTATGGGGTTTGGCAACGAACCAGCGGGTGGCCGTGCTTGTGGCCACCACCGACCTGCCCGCCTACCACGAAGTGAAGATGGAACAGTTGACCATGGACACGCGCGTGGCACTCGATGGCGGCGGCTATGCGAGCGTACCGGTAGAGGGACGTTTGACGCTCAAGGCGATCAAGAAAGGTGAGCCGCTCCTTGAATCCGATCTTTCCCCTAGTGTGCGGGGGATACTCCAAGGTCAACTGATGGTCGTAGGACTCGACGTGTCACGGGGCGATGTGCTGGGAGGCAGACTGGAAGGCGGGGATCCAGTGCGGGTGCTCCTGCTGCGGAAAGGTCGAGGCCCGGTCGAGCTCAAGGCGTTCGTACTGTCCTCATCCCCCGCAGCACCTGCAGGTACCGCTTGGTCGCTAGTGGTGGCCATGAACGGACATGACGCCCGCAAGTACGCTGTAAGTTTGGCCGGGGGAGATTTGCTCATACTCAAAGACCCGAGAGCGGCCATCGCCACCATGCCAAACAGGCAGGCGCCGTGATACGGCCACTTCCCGTCGCCTTGAACCGACAGGACACCACGGCTCATAGTTCGATCGGCTGGGACAGCCGTAGTAGCGGGAGCATGCCACGAGCAATGGCTAAGGCTCACGGGCGACATCGGCTTTGTGCACGGTGGCGTTCTTGACCTCGTTGATCAGGGTAAGAAGAATGCGTTTCAAGGTGAGCAGACTCAGCCCTGCGACGGCCAGCAACCAATGGGACTTTCTGAATCACCGTCCCCATGGCCAGGGAAACCGGATTGGCAGCGCGTAGCTCCGTGATCACCATCGCGCGCCCGACGCCCACGCTAAGGGCCACGATGATGGCTGCGGCTTCGCCCTCGACCCCGGCCAGACCCAGGGCATCGTCGGAGAGTCCGGCAGCGGCAAGACGATGACCGCCCGCGCCGTCCTGGCCGCCCTGCCTCCGGGCGTGACCGCGTCCGGCGAGATCACCTTCGACGGGACCCCGCTGATCGGCCGGCGCGAACGCGAGCTGCGGCCCCTGCGCGGCACCCCCATCAGCATGGTGATGCAGGACCCGTTCACCGCGCCCAACCCCCTGCAGACCATCGCCGAGCACCTGCGCGAGGCTCTCTCCCACCCGGTCCGCCGCGACCGCGCGGAAATCGCCCGGCGGCTGGTCGAAGTCGGTCTGGACACGGGCGAGGTGGCCGGCAAGTACTCCTTCCAGCTGTCCGGCGGCATGCGTCAGTGCGTCGCCATCGCCGCCGCCCTCGCGGCGGACCCCGACCTCCTGCTGGTCGGCGAGCCCACCACCGCCCTCGACGCCACAGCCACGTCCCGTTCTCCGAGCTGACGAGCGCCGAATGGCATCGGGTCGTCGACACCAACCTCACCGCCGCGGCCTTCGTCGTCGGCAGGACGCTGCCCCTGCTCGGCCCGGGAGCGTCCATCGTCAACGTGGGATCGCGGGTGGCGACCGTGGGCGCGCCGTTGCGTGCCCACTACACCGCGGCCAAGGCCGGTCTGATCGGGCTCACCCGTTCCCTGGCCAAGGAGCTCGGGCCGAAGGGGATCCGCGTCAACGTCGTCGCGCCCGGGCTGGTCGACACCGGGATCGACATCCCGGCCGAGGTGCGTGAGCGCTACCGGAACCTCATCGCGCTCGGCCGGCTCGGCACCGAGGAGGAGATCGCCAACGTGGTGCTCTTCCTGGCGGGCGACCTGTCGACCTTCGTCAACGGCGCGACCATCCACGTGGACGGAGGCATCTGACGTGGCGAGCGGTGTCTTCCGGGTGATGCTGCGCATGCGGATCAAGCCCGGCATGACCGAGGAGTTCGAGCAGGCCTGGTTCCACGTCAGCGACCTGATCAGGCACCACCCCGCCAACCGCGGCCAGTGGCTGTCGAGGAGCGCGGAGGAGCCGGGCGTCTACTACGTCGTCAGCGACTGGACGGACGAGCCGCGCTTCCGCGAGTTCGAGAAGAGCGACCGGCATGCCGAGCATCGCGCCAAGCTGGCCGCGTTCCGCTCGGCCAGCTCGATGACCACCATGAGCGTCGTCCACGACCTGCCCCGTGACGCTCGGGCGCACCAGGGGCCTCCCAAGAACGGAGGACCAGTGAGCGGACAGGTACGGGTCCTCCTCCACATCACCGCCGAACACAGCGGCGCCGCCGCCGTCGAAGACGCCTACCACCGGACAAGCCGCGCCCTGCGCGGCATCCCCGGCCTGCTGGGCAACGAGCTGCTGCGCTCCGCGCACGACCCCACCAGCTTCGCGATCCTGAGCTGGTGGCGCGACATGGACGCCTACCTCGCCTGGGAGCAGGACCCCGCGCACCGGACGATCACCGCGCCGCTGCGGCCGATGCAGGACACCTCGCGGAGCTCCTCCTTCGCCGTCTACACCGCGCACGCCGCCTACCACGACGCACACGAGGGGGAAGTCGGGCATGGATGAGTCGATGCGCGTCCTCGCGATCCTGGGCAGCGGCCTGACCGCGGGAGTGATGTTCTTCGTGGCGCTCGGCGTCGTCCCGACGATGCGCGCCCTGCCGCCCGACCGTTACGTGCGGACACATCAGCTGCTCGGCCGCAACGCCGACCGCGCGATGCCGATGATCGTGCTGACCACCGTGCTGGTGGACGTGCTGCTCGCGATCCTGACGCGGGCGGCGGGGCCACGCACCCTCTTCGCGTCCGCCGCCGCGCTGATGGCGGGGGTGGCGGGGATCTCGCAGCTCGGCAACGTGCCGATCAACCGCAGGGTCAGAGCTCTCGACCCTGCGGCGATCCCCCAGGACTGGGCGGACCCGCGCCCGGCGTGGCGCAGATGGCACCTGCTGCGCACCGTCCTCGCCCTGGCGGCGCTGGCCGTCACGGCGACGGCCGTCGTCCTCTGATCCGCAGACGCACCGCGGCCCGGGTGACTCCGCGGCTATGGTCGTGGGGACAATGCCGCTCAGAACGAGATCACCATCTCCACCCTCGACCGCTCCGGCCTCGCCTCCCTCAGGTCAGCTGGTGACGGTCGCGAGGATGGGTGGTCGTGGCGGGCAGGTCGCGCAGCATCGGCTCGGCGTCGCGGACGGCGTGCAACGTCCGAGGGTCGAGGTCTGCCGTGATCAGCTGGGGCTGGTCCGGGCCCGCCTCGGCGAGCGGCCGTCCGTCCGGGCCCCAGATGGCGCTGGCTCCGCAGGTGTTCCAGCCGCCGGTGGTGCCGATGTGGTTGGCCATGACGGCGTAGCAGGTGTTGTCCAGGGCCCGGGCCGGGAACCAGGTGCGTGATTCGTGGTAGCCGTTGCCGACGCTGAACAGCGCGCCGACGACGTAGGCGTGGCAGCCGTCCAGCGCCGCCGCGCGGGCGTGCTCAGGGAAGCCGGAGTCGTAGCAGATGCCCAGGCCCAGGCGCCAGCCGTCGAGTTCGAGAGTGCAGCCTGCCGTGCCCGCGCGGTAGATCTTGCGTTCCGACTTGAACAGGTGCTGCTTGTCGTAGCGGGTGACGAGCTCCCCGTGCGTACCGATGACCAGCGCCGAGACGTACAGATCACCCTGGTCGTGGAATGCGGCGCCGACGACGGCGGCGACGCCGGTCTCCCGGCACGCGTCGGTGATGGGGCTCAGCCGCGGGTCGTCCGGCTGGACGGCGTGGCGCAGTGGGTCGATCTGGATGAGGTCGGGCTCATAGCCGCTGAGAAACTTCTCCGGGAAGACCACCAGCCGGGCGCCGGCCCCGGCGGCCTCGCGGATCATGGCCGCCGCGGTTGCGGTGTTGGCCTCGATGTCGCCGGCTCGCGCCTGTGCCTGCGCAGCGGCTATGCGGATCGGGCGGGCGGGAAGCGGATGGTGGCCCGGCCCGTCGGCGTGTTCTGGCATGATGTGCATGCTAGTTCCCGGCGGGCGAGTGACGTTCAGTGGCCGGTGTCGAGGGCGAACGCGTCGGCGGCCAGCTCGGTCAGGAAGGCGATCGGGTCCACCAGCTGCTCGATGTGGCGTACGCCGGCCGGCAGTCCCGGCAGGTGGCGGACGATCAGCGCGGCCGCGCGGCCGGTCGCGCGGCTCTGGGAGTGCCCGCTGAAGGACGCCTGAGCCGCCCCCGCACTGACCGTCACGGCGAAGCCGTCACCGCCGAGGTGGATCTTCGTCAGCGCCGTGAGCAGCCCGCGTGTCCGGGGACGGCGTAGCAGCCCCGCGATCGCGGGCCGTCGGGCGGCGGCCAGCAGCGTGGTGAACAGGGGGGAGTCGAGGCACAGGCCCGTGCGGGCGGACGGCACGGCGGTCGTGCGGGGCAGCGTGTACTGGTCGGAGAAGGGGAAGCGGTGCACGGTACGGGTTCCGTACGGCTCGGGGAAGGCCATCGTCCACGATCCGTCGAGCACGCCGAGCCCGTCGAGCGTCCAGGCGATGGCCGCGGAGCCGTGCTGCTCCCCCGAGCCGAGCAGCACGCCGATGCGCAGGTCGCTGCCCGGTGACCGCTCGGCGACGAGGCGGGCCAGCAGGTTGGTGACGCCGGGGACGAGGCCGACGCTCAGGGCGGCGGTCGTGCCGCGTGCGGTGGCGAGGTCGTCCAGCTCCTCGATCGAGGCCAGCACGTCGGGGGAGGCCGACACGTCGACGTAGCCGATGCCGCGCTCCAGGCAGGCGCGGGCGACGGAGGCGTTGCCGGTCTCGGCGCACATGAGCACCGTCGTGACGCCTTCCAGCGCTCCGGCCAGGTCGGCGGGGTCGGCGGCGTCCACGCGTACCGGCCTTGCGCCGGGGACGGGCCGGGCCCGGCCGGGATGGCGGCCGGCGACGATCACCTGCGTGCCGGGACGTGCTGACAGGGCCAGCGCGGCCTCGCGGCCGACCGCGCCGTATCCGCCGATGATCAGGACGACGCCACCGCTTCCCGCATTTTTCGTAGTCACACTACAAGAATGTTTTCGTAGTGCCGCTATAGTCAAGCCGTGAGCGCACCACGACACGACAGCGGCCGTACCCCCGAGAAGGAGGACGGGAGGGCGGCGCGGGCCAGATCGACCCGCGCCCGCATCATCGCGGCCGCCACCCGGCTGTTCACCACGAGCGGCTACGCGAGCACGAGCATCAACGCCATCGCGGCCGAGGCGCGCGTCGGCGAGCAGACCGTCTACTACGCCTTCGGCACTAAAAGGGCCATCCTGACCGCGGCCCTCGATCGGGCCGTCGCGGGCGACGACGAGCCGGTGCCCACCCTCGAACGCCCCTGGGCGCGGGAGGCGATCGCCGACCCCGACCCGCTCGGGCAGCTCCGCCGCCAGGTGGCCGGCGCGGGCGAGATCTACTCGCGGGCCGCGCCCCTCCTCGACGTCGTGCGCAGCGCCGCCAGCACCGACCCGACCTCGCCGGGGTCTGGGCCGCGAACGTCCGGCAACGCCTCACCGTGCAACGGGTGTTCGCCGACGCGCTGGCCCGCAAGACGCCCCTGCGCGACGGGCTCAGCAGCGAGCTCGCGGCCGACGTCGCGCTGACGATCCTGTCCCCCGAGACGTACAACCTGCTGGTCCACAGCCGCGGCTGGAGCCGGGCGCGCTGGCGCGGCTGGGCCTTCGACGCCCTCGTCGGCCTGCTCACCACCCTGCCCCGCCCCGATCGGACGTTCGACGGCTGACCGACCGGCCTAGCCGTCCTGCCTCCGGCGCGCGGTGGTCATGCGGTGGACGGCCTCGGTGAGCCGGTCCGGGGCGGTGGCGAAGTTGAGACGGACGAACCCGTGCCCGGGCGGCCCGAACCGCGTACCGGAGGAAAGCCCGACCCTGCCGTGACGCAGGAACACCTCGGCGGGGTCGTCGTCCCAGCCGAGCGGGCGGCAGTCGAGCCAGGCCACGTATCCCGCCTGGGGCGGGTGGTAGCCGATGGCGGGCAGGTGCTCGGCGAGCAGGTCGGCCAGGAGGCGGCGGTTGCCGTCGAGGCCGGTGAGCAGCCGCTCAAGCCAGGGGCCGCCGTCGGTGAAGGCGGCCTCGGAGGCGAGCACGCCGAACAGGCCGGCCCCCTCGCTGACCTCCTCGTGGATCTGCGCCACATCGGTACGGGCGGCGGGCCCGGGCACGGCGAGCGCGGCTTTGAGCCCGGCGATGTTCCACGCCTTGGAGGCCGAGACGAGGGCGACCGAGCGGGCCGCGGCCTCGTGGTCCAGGGGCGAGAACGGAACGTGCCGGACGCCGGGATAGGTGAGGGGCGCGAGGATCTCGTCCGTGACGACCCGCACGCCGTAGCGGCCGGCCAGCTCGGCGACCTGCGTCAGCTCCTCGCGGGTGAGGACCAGGCCGGTGGGGTTGTGCGGGTTGCACAGCAGGTACGCCCGCGCGCCCGCGGCGAAGTCGAGCTCCAGCCGGTCGAGGTCGAGCCGGTGCCCGTCGGGCCCGTGGGCGAGCGGGCTGGGGACGATCCGGCGGCCGATGCGTTCGATCCAGTAGAAGAAGGGCGGGTATCCAGGGGTGTTGACGACGACGCCGTCGCCGGGCGCGGTGACGATCCGGAGGATCTCCACGATGCCGGACATGACATCCGGGACCAGCCGGGCGGCGGCGGGGTCGGGGTGCCAGCCGTAGTGTCGTGCGGCGAAGCCGGCGAAGGCCTCGGGGAGCCGGCCGGCGAGCGCGTATCCAGTGTCGCCGCGGCTGATGGCGGCGGTCAGGGCCGCGGCGACGGGTTCGGCGAGCGGGGTGTCCATTTCCGCGATGCGCAGGGGCAGGACGTCCGCGGGGAACTCGCGCCACTTGACGCTGCGCCGGTCGCGGAGCTCCTCGGTGCTGCAGGCGGTGAGGACGTCGTGCTGGTCCGCAGCCAAGGTGACCTTCCTTGATGGCGGGGGGGTGATCGTACGCGGCCGGGCGGCTCGGGAAACGGCCTGGCCGCATACAATACCCCCGTTGGGTATAGTGACGACGAAAGAGGCTACTCGGGCCCCATCAGTCGTCGCAACACCGGAACCACCCGCCGCTGCTCCCGCGGGATCGCGCTCACTCGGGCACGGCGGCCGGCGCCACGCTGGGCGAGGCGAGCCTGCCGGCGACGGCCGCCAGGAGCGCGCCCGCACCGGCCGCCGCGGCGGCCACGGCGAGGGCGGTGGCGCCGGTATCGTGGGGGCCGGTGAGGTGGCCGGCGACGGCGGTGCCGAGGCCGTAGCCGGCCCACATGAACGTGTTGAGCCAGGCGAAGACCTCCGTACGGTAGCGGGCCGGGGCGTGGTCGGCGAGCAGGGCGGGCACGGCGGCGTCGCGGGGCCGGTGACCAGGCCGGCGAGAGCGATCAGTACGGCGAGCGTTACGAAGCCGGGCGCCCAGGCCGCGCCGAGCAGGACGGCGGCTTCGGCGAGGGAGAGCAGGACGAGCAGGCGCCCGCCGCCGAGGGGCCAGGCTCGGGCGCCGTAGCCGAGGGTGCCCAGGAGGGCGCCGGCCGACAGCAGGCCCATCAGCAGGCCGGCGGAGGCGGCCGAGCCGGAGGTGGTGGCCGAGGCGACGGTGGCGATGCGCAGGCAGCCGAAGGTGAACGTGCCGAAAGCGGCGATGGCCAGCAGCAGGAGGGTGTGCCGGTGGGTGAGCGGCCCGGCCAGTCGGAGTCTGCCGGGCGGGGCCGGCTCGGCCTGGCGGACCGCCGGGCAGGCCAGTAGCAGGGCGGTGCCGGCCAGGACGGCGGCGCCCGCCACAGCCACCGCGCCCTGGGCGGGGACGACCCAGATCAGGACCGGCACGAGCAGCGGCCCGGCGATGAACATCAGCTCGTTGACGGCGTTGTCCACGGCGTAGGCGGCAGGGAGGGAGGCGGCGGGGACGAGGCGTGGCCAGGCGCTTCTGACGACGGACCCGGCGGGCGGCGTGGTGGCGCCGAGGAGCACGGCGGCGCCGATCATCAGGGCGGGCGGGGCGAGCAGCAGCAGGGCGTAGGCGAGGGTGTGGGCGGCCAGGTAGCCGGTCAGGGCGGGGCGCGGGCCGTACCGGTCGGCGAGGCGTCCGCCGAGCGGCGCGCACAGGGCCAGGGCCAGCGCGTGGCCGGTGAGCACGAGCCCGGCGGTGGCGTAGGAGCCGAGCCGGTCGACGGCGGCCAGCAGCAGGGCGAGGCTGAGCACGGGCGTGCCGAGCTTGACGAGGAGGGCGGCGGCGAGCAGGCGGGGGACGCCCGCGTGGGTGAGCAGGCGGCGATAGGGCGTGAACATGGCGACTCCGTTACCATCTAACTGGATTACGCCTATGACACGCAGAAGGAGGGTTACTAGTCAAGTGGAGATAGCCTGTAACGTGACCCGGCAGGCCCCGCTGATCGCCGAGCTGGTCAATCTCGCCACAGCACACCAGCGGGGCGGCGCCTCGGTGCGGCCCCTGACCGGCGAGGACCTGACGGCCGCGTTCGCCGCCCAGCTCGGCGAGCGCACCGGCGCCGCCCTGCGCGCCGTCCCCGACGCGGGCCGCCGCCTGGGCGAGCTGGCCGCCGAGCTGCGGCAGGCGCTGCTGGCCGAGCATCCCGCCGACCAGGCCGGGCGCATCAACGCCATGATCCGCAAGTACGGGGCGCAGCCCTACCTGGTCGAGGATGTCGGCCAGCCATTCCACCTGCACTTCCACGGCTCGGGCGGCACCGAGGTCGAGGCGCTGGGCGGCGAGTTCGCCACCGCGCTGGCCCTCATCGTGGACGGCTACGGCCCCGGCCGGTTCGGGCGGTGCGAGGCACACCAGTGCGAGGCCGTCTACATCGACCTGACCCGCAACGGCTCGCGCCGCTACTGCGGCGCGGCCTGCACCGCCCGCGCCAAGACCGCCGCCTACCGCAGCCGCCGTGGCGGAGGGACGACCTGATCGGCCTCAGAGCCGGTCGAGGATCTTCCGCAGCTGCTCCACCTCGGCCTGCTGCGCCGTTTCGATGGTCTTGGCCAGCTCCTTCGCCTCGGGGTTCGAGCCGCTCGACTGCTCGGTGCGGGCCATCTCGATGGCCCCGTTGTGGTGGGCGATCATCTGCTGCGCGAACAGCTTGTCGAACGCCGCCCCCTTGGCCGCCTTGAGCTTGGTCATGTCCTCCTCGGACATGACGCCGGGCATGTCATGACCCATGCCGCCCTCGGGCGCGGCCTTGCCCCACGCGGCCAGCCAGCCCTTCATGGTCTGGATCTCCGGGTCCTGGGCGGCCTTGATCTTCGCCGCCAGCTCCTTGATCTCCGGGTCGGCGGCACGCGACGGCGCCAGCTCGGCCATCTCGACCGCCTGCTCGTGGTGCGGGATCATCATCTGCGCGAACATGACGTCCGCGTCGTTGAACGCGGCCGACGGCTGCGCGCTCGCGGTGGTGGCGGCGGGCGCACTGGTGCCGCCCATTCCTTCGTGCCCGGCCATGGAGTCGCCGTTACCGCCGCAGGCGGTGACGAGCGCGAGTGCTCCTGCGGCTACAGCCATGGACGTCTTGCGGTTGATGCGCATTTTGGGGTGTTCTCTCGATCGTGGTGAAGGTCAGGACCTGTCCGCGGGCAGGCGGGAAGCCTGCTCCGCACGGGCCGCCGGCCTATATGCGCAGCACCGAGAGAATCGCCAGGCGCCGGGACGTGAGCTTCGGCGGAGGTCTGGCGACCTGGCGGGCGGACGCGTGCGTCTCGCCGTTGCCGTCGCCCCGCCGCCCCACCCGGGCCCAGGTCGCGATCAGCAGCAGGACCATGAACGTCATGAGCACGGCCAGGCAGACGTCCGTGGGGTCGAACCCGGGCATCGTGCCGTCGGGGGCCAGCGCCTCCATGCCCGCGGGGACCACGGACACGACGGCCGGGGCGGCCTGCATGCCATGGGAGGAGCCGCCGTGCCGGCCGTCGAGGTGCCCGAGCGTGTGCATGCCGCAGACGCCCAGGGCGAGGGCCACGAGCAGGACGGCCCGCAGTACGTGCACCGCACGGCGCTGCCCCATAGATCCCACCGCCCCTCGCAGACTTCCGGCACCTACCAGTGTACTAACGCTGATCGTAGGGCTCGCCAGGAGCCCGGCGACCAGCCGGGCTCCCTGACATGACGAGCAGGTTCTACGATCCCCGGTCATGACCGATCGGGCCGGTCTCGCGACGGTGTTCGCGCTGGGCGCGGGCGGCGAGACGGCCGTGACTCGCCACATTCTACGATGGGCGATAGTAGTAAGCGGTAGACTCGCCGCCATGAAGTTCGCGGGACAGCGGCTGCTTACGAGTGCCGCCGGAATCGCCCTCGGCGTCACGCTGGCCGCCTGCGGTCAGGCGGCGCGGGAGCCGGGCGGCACGGCCGGCGCGGATCCGGGCATCGGACATGTGCACGGCCTCGGCGTCGACCCGGCCGACGGAGCCCTCTACGTGGCGGGCCACTACGGCCTGTTCAAGATCACGTCCCCTACGGTCGCCACCCGGGTCGCCGGCCGGAACCAGGATCACATGGGCTTCACCATCACGGGCCCGAAGACGTTCCTGGCCAGCGGGCACCCCTCGGCCGAGGACGCCTCCCCCGGACGGCCGCCGCATCTCGGCCTCATCAGGTCGACGGACTCCGGGCTCACCTGGAAGACCGTCTCGGAAGACGGCTCGGCCGACTTCCACTCCATCCAGCCCGCCGGCGACAACCTGTACGCCTACGACAGCCAGACCTCGAAGGTCTGGCGCAGCATCGACGGCGGCGCCACCTGGACGCGGGGCACCGAGGAGAAGGTCATCGACCTCGCAGCCGGCCCCGAGCCGTCATCACGCCTTTACGCCACCACTCCCGACGGGCTGAAGGTCAGCGAGGACGGCGGCCTGAACTACACCGGCCTCGCCAAGGCTCCCCCGCTCACCCACATCGACGCCCTGCCGGGCGGGGTGCTCGTCGGCGCCGGACCGGACGGCCGGATCCACATCGGTCAGGACGACGGCCAGAGCTGGTCGCCTGCCGGGAAGCTGCCCGGCCGGGCGGCCGCGTTCACCGCCGTGGACCGCCGGCATCTGCTGGCCGCCATGGACGACGGCACGGTGCTGCAGTCGAAGAACGGCGGCAAGACCTTCGTCACCGTCTTCTCGCCCGCCGCCTGAGCCCGGCGGTGGTGCGTCACGCGGGCCCGGTGGCGGTGAGGGAGCCTTCGCCGCGGTCGATGTGGTCGGCATGGTACAGGCCCTGGGTCAGCAGCCGGCGCACATGCTCGTCGGCGGCGCTGTAGTAGACGAAGGTGCCCTCGCGGCGGCCCTTGACCAGGCCGGCCAGGCGGAGCTTGGCCAGGTGCTGGCTGACCGCGGTGGGCGCGGCGTCGGCGAGCTCGGCCAGGCAGGCGACGTTGGACTCGCCCTGCAGCAACGCCCACAGGATCTTGATCCGGGTGGGATCGGACAGGAGCCGGAAGGACTCGGCGGCCAGGTGCACCTGTTCCTCGTTCGGCATGTCGAAGTCGGGCAGCGACGTGTGCATGGTCGCCAGCATACCCCGCAATCCTGCTGCTTGCGTATCTGCGTGACTGCGCATATATGCTGCCAAGGTGACAGCTGACGTGAGAACCTTCCCCGGCCCGCAGACCGGCGACGCCGCCCCGCCGACGCTCCCCGCGCCGGCCGGGTCGCCGTGGCGGGCCGGCATGTGGTCGTTGCCCGAGGTGCGCTGGGCCACGGCCGCCACCCTCCTGTTCGCCGCCGGCGGGATCTGCCAGCTCGCCGGCGCGCCGCCGTGGCTGTGGTGGAGCCTGTACCTGACCTGCTACGCCGCCGGCGGCTGGGAGCCGGGCCTGTCGGGGCTCAAAGCGCTGCGGGACAGAACCCTGGACGTCGACCTCCTCATGGTGGTCGCCGCTATCGGCGCGGCCGCCATCGGGCAGGTCTTCGACGGCGCGCTGCTGATCGTCATCTTCGCCACCTCCGGGGCGCTGGAGGCGCTGGCGACCAAGCGCACCCAGGACGCCGTCCGCGGCCTGCTCGACCTCACCCCCGACCAGGCCACCCGCCTGTCCGAGACAGGCGGCGAGGAGCGGGTCGCCGCCGCCGACCTGGCAGTCGGCGAGGTGATCCTGGTACGGCCCGGCGAGCGTATCGGCGCCGACGGCCACGTCGTCGACGGAGCCAGCGCGGTCGACCAGGCCGGCATCACCGGCGAGAGCGTGCCGGCCGACAAGAGCGCGGGCGACGAGGTGTTCGCCGGCACGGTCAACGGCACCGGAGTGCTGCGCGTGCGCGTGTCACGCCCGGCGGCCGAGACCGTGATCGCCCGGATCGTGGCCATGGTGGAGCAGGCCGGCGCCACCAAGGCACGGACCCAGCTGTTCATCGAGAAGATCGAGCAGCGCTACTCCGTCGTCATGGTGGCGGCCACGGTCGCGCTGTTCGCCGTTCCGCTGGCCTGGGGCGTGCCGCTGCAGGACGCCCTGCTGCGGGCGATGACGTTCATGATCGTCGCCTCGCCGTGCGCGGTGGTGCTGGCCACCATGCCGCCGCTGCTTGCCGCCATCGCCACCGCGGGCCGGCACGGTGTGCTGGTCAAGTCCGCCGTGGTGATGGAGCAGCTCGGCACCGTCACCCAGGTCGCCTTCGACAAGACCGGCACCCTGACCGAGGGCCGCCCGCACCTGACCGGCATACACGTCCTGCCGGGGGCCAAGCTGCCCGAGGCCGAGCCGACCAGAACCGAGCCGACCGGGCCCGAGCCGGCCAAGGCCGAACCGACCAGCGCCAAGCTGCCCGAGGCCGAGCTGCCCGAGGCCGAGCTGCCCGAGGCCAAGGTGCCCGAGGCTGAGCTGCCCGAGGCCAAGGTGCCCGAGGCTGAGCTGACCGAGGCCAAGCTGCCCGAGGCTGAGCTGCCCGAGCGGCGCCTGCTCGCGCTGGCTGCCGCCGCCGAGCGGGGCTCCGAGCACCCTCTCGGTCGCGCGGTCGTCGAGGCCGCCCGCGCGGAGGGCCTGACGCCTTCCCAAGCCCAGGAGTTCGGCTCCGAGCCGGGGCGCGGCGTGCGGGCCCGGGTCGACGGCCTCCTGGTGGAGGTGGCCAGCCCGGCCCACCTGCTGGGCAACGACGGGAACGGGGACGGCAGCGGGAACGAAGCTTCGGCCGCGCGGCTCGTCGCCCGCCTTCAGGAGGACGGGCACACCGTGGTCGTGGTCCGCGTGGACGGCGAGGTGGCCGGCGTCCTGGCCCTGGCGGACCGGATGCGGCCCGGCGCCGCCGGGACGGTCGCCCAGCTGACAGCACTGACCGGGACGGCGCCGGTGCTGCTGACCGGTGACAACCCGCGCGCCGCCCGCCGCCTGGCCACCCAGGCGGGCATCACCGACGTGCGCGCCGGCCTGCTGCCGGCCGACAAGGTGACGGCCGTTCAGCGGTTGCAGGCACAAGGCGCCCGGGTGGCCGTGGTCGGCGACGGCGTCAATGACGCGCCCGCGCTGGCCGGCGCGCACGTCGGCATCGCCATGGGCCGCGCCGGATCGGACCTGACGCTGGACACCGCCGACGCGGTCATCACCCGCGACGAGCTGGCCACCGTGCCCGCCGTGATCGCCCTGGCCCGGCGCGCCCGCCGCCTGGTCGTGGCCAACCTCGTCATCGCCTTCACCTTCATCGCCGTGCTGGTCGCCTGGGACCTGCTCGGCGACCTGCCGCTGCCGCTGGGCGTGGCCGGGCACGAGGGCTCCACCGTCATCGTCGGCCTCAACGGGCTCCGCCTCCTCCGGGACGCCGCCTGGCGACGTGCTGCCAGGCTCGCCAATCCCTCATGACCACTCGCCACACCGCAGGCTTGGCAGCGATCGGCCCACCGCTCGCGGCACCCGGTGGCCACCGGCGGCCGACCTCTGTTCGTGCCGGCGGGGATGCCCAGCTCCACGCCGACGCCGAGGACGCCGCCCGGGCGCTCATACAGCGATCAGGCGCAGACGATGCCGGAAACGACCATCCCGGCGCTCGCTCGGCGACCAGGCGGAGACGATTCCGGGAACGACCGCCCGGGCACTCGCCCGACAACCAGCCGAAGACGATCGGCGGCGCCCCGGCGCAGGCGCACATCCCGTGCCCACTGCCGCGCGGGACGACCTGGCGGAGACGAGCCGGGAACGGCCGCCCCGGCGCTCGTACGACGACCAGGCGGAGACGATCGGCGGCGCAGGCGCTCGTCCGTGCGCACTGCCGTGCGCGGAGGCCTGCTCGGCGGCGCGGGCGTCATCGTGGCGGAGCGGTGGCACGAGCCGAGCGGAATCGGGCCAGGGCGAGCAGCAGCGGGCCCGTGGCCAGCAGCGCGGCCAAGGCGGCGTAGCCGTGGGTGAGGGTGGTGGTCGCGGCGATGGCGCCGACCAGGAGGGGGCCGCCGGCGTCGCCCAGTTCGCGGCCGAGCTCGGCCGAGCCCATCGTCTGGCCGAGCCGTTCCGGGGGTGTCGCGGCGGCCAGCGCGGCGAACCCGAGCGGCGTGATCAGGCCCGTCCCGGCGCCGATGAGGGCGGCGGCGAGCAGCACCCCGGGCAGGCCGGGCAGCATCGCGGCGGCCAGCCCGGCGGCGGCCAGCGCGAGCCCGGCGGCCAGCCCGGCACGGGTGGTCAGCCTTCCGGCGTCCAGTGCCTTGCCCGCCCAGGGCTGCACCACGGCCGCGCACAGCGCCAGCACGGAGACCGCGGCCCCCGTGGCGATGGTGCCCAGCCCGGCGGCGGCCCGGACACCGGCAGGAACCCGACCCCCACCGACAGGGCGGCGGTGGCCGCGGCCAGCGCGCCGGTCGGGCCGAGGAAGGCGGGGTCGCCCAGCCGGCGGGCCAGGTCGCGTACGGTCTGCCGGGCCCGCGGCAGCGGCGGGACTCCTGGCACGACGGCCAGCGCCCACCCGGCGACGGCCGCGCCGAGCACCGCCATCACCGCGAACAGCAGCCGCAGCCCGCCGGCCCACACCAGCACGCCGCCCAGCAGCGGGCCGAGGGTGTAGCCGATCGACTTGTAGAAGCCGTAGCTGCCGAACGCCCGCCCGTGCCGGGCCGCCGGGTTGAGCCGGGCCACCAGCGAGGAGGCGGCCGGGGAGAACGCCGAGGCCGCCGCGCCCTGGCCGAGCCGGGCCGCCCACAGCCAGCCGGGCTCGCCGGCCAGCGCGTACGCGGCCGAGGCGAGCGCGAAGGCGGCCAGCCCGCCGATCATCACGGGGCGGGCGCCGATCCGGTCGGCCAGCGTGCCGAACAGCGGCTTGAGCAGCACTTCGGCACCGTCGTACAGGGCCAGCAGGAGGCCGAGCGCCAGGAGGGAGCCGATGGCGTCGTCGGAGAAGCCGCCGAGGTTGGCGGCGATGCCGTGGGCGCCGAAGGCGGTGGTGAACCCGGCCGCGTACAGCGGCCACATGACCCGCCGGGGTGTGGCCGGCGTGCTCACCGGTCCTCCCCCGGGGCCTGGTGGAGGGCGGCGAAGACCCGTTCGGCGTAGTCCTCGCAGGCGGCCGCGCACTGCTTGAGCCGTTCGCCGGCTTCGGCCGACTGCGGCGAGCCGAACACGTCGCGTGCCATCAGCTCCCGGTGCCAGCGGCGCAGCCGCTCCAGCGACTGCTCCTCCTCTTCCAGCTCGGCCAGGGTGAACTTGGCGTTGCGGATCTCCTTGGCCAGCTCCGCCTCGTACTTGGCGCAGTCGTCCAGGAACTCCGCCCAGTCGTCGGCGCGGGCGGCGGCGAACAGGTCCCTCAGCCGTGCGGCGTCGGCGTCGGTGCGGCCGCCGGCTACCAGCGTCACCACCTCGCCACCGGCCTCGCCGGCCAGCCGGGTCGCCCGCGCCAGGCCGTCGGCGAACACCGGCACGTCGGGAACCGCCCACGTGCCCTGGCCCAGGGACAGCGCGCCGACCCGGCGCAGCTCGCGCCACACCGCCACACGATGCCGGGAAGGAGCGGCCGGAAGCCGCACCAGCAGCACCACCCAGCCACGAGTATCAGCAGTCACATGGGCGAATGTAGCACTCGTTACATCCGGGTCAGGAACGCACCAGCCTGGCGATGGCCTCGCTGGCCTCCTTGACCTTCGCCTCCGCCTCCGGGCCGCCCTGCCGCGTCGCCTCGGCGACGCAGTGGGCGAGGTGCTCCTCCAGCAGGGCGAGGGAGAACGACTTCAGCGCGCTGGTGGCCGCGGAGATCTGCGTCAGGACGTCGACGCAGTACGTGTCCTCCTCGACCATGCGCTGCAGGCCGCGGATCTGCCCCTCCACGCGACGCAACCGGGTGATGTGGTTCTTCTTGCCATGGCTGTATCCGGCCATCTCCGCCCCTCCATCAGCGCCACCGCCCCGACCTTATCCCTCTGATGAAGGGACGGCTGCACGCCGTTCGACGTGGAGCCCGGCGAGCCTGGCGTTCGTCGGCTTCGCGCCGGCCGCTGGCGGTGCCCGGAGGTCGGTGGGCTCTGGATCGGATCAGCTACGGCCGATAGTAGCCAGCCGGCCTGGCGGAATTACCCGGATCAGGCCGGGCGCCTCCATGATTTCTGTACTATTTCCGCCCAGGCGCAGCGATTTACGAGGAGGCATCGTAGTGGCCGTGTGGACGACGAGGCTCGGGCGAACAGCGGGAACCGCGGCGTTAGCCTTGATCGCACTGGCCGCGACCCCGGGCGGCGCCCTCGCCGAGCCGTCTCCGGCCAAGGTACGAGCCAAGTTGGTGAAGCTCAACGAGCAGGCCGATCAGCTCGTCGAGCGGTACAACCAGGCGAACGAGGCGTACAAGTCGGCCAAGAAGAAGCACGACGCGCTCAACGCCGAGCTCGGCCGCAAGGACGCGCAGGTCGCCGACCTGCGCGAGGAGCTGGCCGCGATAGCGAGCACCAGCTACCAGACGGGGCCGTTCGGCGGCTGGCCGGCGTTCGCGCTGCGGGACGACCCGGAGACGGCTCTGAGCAGCATGGCCTCCCTTGAGCAGCTGGCGCAGGACCGGGCGGCCAAGATCCTCGCCTACGAGGCGGCGACGAAGGAGCTGCGCGACCGGCGTGCGGAGGCGCAGCGGGTGGTGTCGGCGGCCGACGACGCGCGCGACAAGGTCCGCGACGAGAAGGCGAAGGTGGACAAGCTAGTCAAGGAGCAGACCAAGCTCCTGCGCCGGCTGGGCACTTTCCGGGCCGGTGACCCCAACAGCCCGGGTATCGAGTACACCGGCCCGGCCTCCGGGAACGCCCGCCGGGCGCTGCAGTTCGCGTTCGCCCAGGTGGGCAAGCCCTACCGGTACGGCGGCACCGGCCCAGGATCCTACGACTGCTCCGGTCTGACACAGGCCGCCTGGCGCAGCGGCGGCGTCGAGCTGCCGCGCACGACCTGGACCCAGTGGTCCTGGGGGGCCAGCCGCCGCGTCCCGCTGGACGCGCTGCAGCCCGGCGACCTGCTGTTCAGCAAGGGGCTGGGGCACATGGGCATGTACGCGGGCAACGGGAAGATGGTGCACGCTCCGCAGACGGGGGACGTCATCAAGGTGGTCGACCTCGACGACTACTGGCGTACCCGCCTGCTCGGCGCCGTCCGCCCGTGATCCGCGCGGCGGCGATATCCTGCTACGCGCCGTAGTAGAGCAGGGCGCCGCTGCCCGCGCCCAGGAGCAGGGAGAGGGCGACGGCCAGGTACGCGACGCGCGCCGCCGCCCGGCTGACGGTGGCCGGGCCGGCGCCCTGGAGGGCGGGGCGGATCCAGCGGAGGTAGTAGAAGACGCTCGCCACGGTATTGACCACGGCGACCACGGCCAGCCAGGCGTAGCCGCCGTCCCAGGCGGCGGCGAGGACGAGCACCTTGCCGACGAAGACCGCCGTGGGCGGCGTGCCCACCAGGCCGAGCAGGCAGACGATCAGGGCGAGGACCAGGCCGGGAGCGGAGCGCGCGAGCCCGGCGTAGCCGGCCAGCAGGTCCTCACCTACGGCGAGGACGACCGCGAAGGCGCCGAGGTTCGTGATCGCGTAGGCGGCGACGTAGAAGAGCAGGGCCGGCTCGGCCAGCTCGGTGCGGCCGGCGACGACGATCGGCACGAGCAGGTAGCCGGCCTGGCTGATGGTCGAGTACGCGAGCAGGCGTCGCACGTTGTCCTGGTGGAAGGCGGCGAGGTTGCCCAGGGTCATGGTGGCCGTGGCGACGATCGCGATCAGTGGCCGCCATCCGGTGTCCAGGCCGGCGAAGACCTCGGTGGCGAGGCGGAGCAGGGCGACAAAGGCGCCGATCTTCGGGACGGTGGTGACGAAGGCGGCCACGACGCGTGAGGCGCCCTCGGTCACGTCCGGCACCCAGAAGTGCGCCGGGACCCCGCCCGCCTTGAACAGCAGCCCGGCGAGCAGGAGCACCACGGCGAGCCCGGCCGCGCCGCTGCGGACCGGGCCGAGGTCCTGGTAGGCGGTCGTCCCGGCGAGGCCGTAGAGGAGGGTGACGCCGGCCAGCATGAGCACGCCGAGGAAGGCGCCCATGAGGTAGTACTTGAGCGCGGCCTCGGTGCCGGCGGCGTCCTTGGCGAACCCGGCCAGCGCGTACGCGGGGATGCTGGCGAGGAGGTACGCGGCCACGAGCACGAGCAGGTCGCCGGCCCCGGCCAGGATCACCGTGCCGAGCGCGGCGAGCAGGACGAGCACGTACAGCTCGGCCTCGCGGTGGTGGTCCCGCGCCCAGCCGGCGGCCAGGACGAGGACCAGCAGGGTCGCGACGATGACGGTGGCCCTGGCCACGTGCGTCGGCAGGTCCACCGCGTATGCCTCGAAGGCCATCAGGTCCGGGCGGAAGGCCGCGACCGCGGTGGCGGCCAGCGCCGCCACCAGGGCGGTGCCGCAGATCCAGCCCACGAGCCGTTGCCGACGCCGGGGCAGGAAGAGCCCGGCGAGCAGCCCCGCGACCGCGCCCAGCAGGATGAGCAGCTCCGGCAGGAGGTCGAGGGGGTTCTCGTTCATGCCCGTCATCGGCTCACCCAGGTCACGAGTGCCGCCGAGAACGGCTCGATCAGGTCGAGCAGCCAGCGCGGCGCGATGCCGATGACCAGGGACAGGGCGAGCAGCGGGGCGATCGAGCCCACCTCGTACGCCCGGGCCTCGCTCACGCGCAACTCGCCGGGAGCGCCGAGGAAGGCCCGCTGCAGCACCCGGAGAAACAGCGCGGCGGTGATGAGGATGCCGGCCACGCTCAGCCCGCCGGCGACGACCGCGCCGGGCAGGCCCGTCCCGATCACGCCGGCGAAGATCTGGAACTCGGCGATGAACCCGGACAGCCCGGGCAGGCCGAGCGAGGCGAAGGCGGCCACGACCGTCATCAGCGTGAACGTCCGGGCGGTCGCGGCGATCCCGCCGAAGCGGCGCAGGTCGTAGCTGTGTGCCCGGTCCCAGAGGAGGCCGGTGAGCAGGAAGAGCGCGCCGGTGACCAGGCCGTGGCTGACCATCTGGGTGACCGCGCCGGTGACCGCGAGCCGCCTGGCCGGCTCGTCGCCCGCCGCGAGGCCGGCGGCGCCCAGGGCCAGCACGATGTAGCCCATGTGGTTGACGGAGGTGTAGGCGATGAGGCGTTTGACGTTCTGCTGGGCCAGGGCGACCAGGGCGCCGTACAGGACGCTCACGACGCCGACGGCGACGATCACCCAGGCGTACTGCCGCCACGGCCCCGGCAGCAGCGGCATGGCGATGCGGGCGAAGCCGTACGTGCCCATCTTGAGCAGGATGCCGGCCAGGATGGCGGAGCCGGCGGCGGGGGCGTCGGTGTGGGCGGGCGGCAGCCACGTGTGGAAGGGCACGATGGGCGTCTTGACGGCGAGGCCGACGCCGACGGCCAGCAGCACCAGCGCGCCGGCCCGCGGCGGCGCGGCGGTGAGGTCCACGATGTCGAACGTGCGCGGCTCGCCGCCCAGGTAGAGGCCGATGAAGCCGAGCAGGAGGGCGAGCGAGCCGAGGAAGGTGTAGAGGAAGAACGTCAGCGCCGAGCGGGCCCGGTCGCCGTGCCCCCAGCCGACGATGACGAAGTACATGCCGACGATCGACAGGTCGAAGAAGACGAAGAACAGCAGCAGGTCCAGGGCGGCGAACAGGCCCGTGGAGACGGTCTGCAGGAACAGGAAGAGCGCGGCGTACGACTTCGGCCGTTCCTCCTGCGTCAGCGAGTAGATGGCGCAGGCCAGGAACAGCACGGCGGTGAGCGCGATCAGCGGCAGGGACAGGCCGTCGACGCCGACGTGGTAGCCCGCGCCCACGGACGGGATCCAGCGCAGCCGTTCCTCGTAGCCGATGGAGTCGGTTCCTCCGCCGTACCCGAGCCACATGATCACGACGAGCGCCAGGTCGGCGGTCGCGGCGCTCACCCAGACCCACCGGGCGGGCAGCCGCGGCACGGCGAGCAGCGCGGCGGCCAGGAGCGGCAGGAAGACGGTCAGCGAGAGCACGGTCACCTCACCAGCACGATCACGATCGCCAGGACGGCGGCGGCCACCGTCGCCTGGGCGAGATAGGTGTGCACCTGGCCGGTCTGCGGCTTCCGCGCCAGCGCGCCGAGCCGCCCCACGCCGCCGGCGGCGGCGCGGACGAGGCCGTCCACGCCTGACTCGAAGGGTGAGCGGGCGATCCTGGCCGCCGCCTTGGCAGCGCGGGCCACGGTACGGACCGCGCCGTCGATCACGTGGTCGTCGAAGCGGGCCAGCGCGCGGGCCGCCGCCGTCAAGGGCCGCCAGATCGCCGCGACGGCGAGCGGTTCGAGGCGCAGCCAGCCGGTCAGCACGCCGATCTCACCGAACGCGCCACGGGCCCGGATGACCAGCAGCACCACGGCCAGCGCCAGCAGCCCCGACCAGGCCAGCTCGCCCGCCTCGGGCACCGGCCCTGGCGCGCCGAGCAGCCGGGCCCACGCGTCGAACAGGGCCGGGAGCCCGAGGATCCCCAGACTCGCGGCGAGCAGGGCGAGCGGCGGCAGCGGCAGGCGTTCGAGGAGCCCGAGCGGCGCCGCGTCCCGCTGCTCGGGCGCGGGGAGCCAGACGGTGATCAGTGCCTTGGCCGCGTACGCGGCGGCGAGCGCGCCCGCGGCGAGCGACACGACGGACAGGACGGGGTCGTCGACGGCGGCCAGCACCGCGTCCTTGGTCACCCACAGCGACAGCGGCGGCAGCCCGGCCAGCGCCAGGGCGCCGATCCCGAAGGTGACGCCCACCAGCGGATACCGCCGCGCGGCGCCGCGCAGCTCGGCAAGCCGCTGGGTGCCGAGCGTGCTCAGCCAGGCGCCGGCCCCGAGGAACAGCAGGCTCTTCACCGCCGCGTGCGCGACGAGCTGCGCCGTGCCGCCGGCGACCGCCGGGACGCCCGCGGCCAGCACCATGAACCCGAGCTGCGCGCACGTGGAGGCGGCCAGCAGTTGCTTGAGGTCGCGTTGCGCGACGGCGACGGCGCCGAGCAGCAGCGCGGTCGCCGCGCCCGCCCAGGCCACCAGCGGCCCCGCCCAGCCGGTCGCGGCCAGGACGGGTGCGGTCCGCAGGAGCAGGTAGGCGCCCGCGGCGACCATCGTGGCCGAGTGCAGCAGCGCGGAGACGGGGCTCGGGCCGGCCATCGCGCGCGAGAGCCAGAAGGAGAACGGCAGTTGCGCGGACTTCCCGAGCGCGGCGGCGACGAGACCGGCGGTGACGAGGTGCAGCCAGGGAGCGTTCAAGGTGGTCAGACTCGCCAGGGTGAGGGTGTGGGCGCCGGCGACGGCGCCGCCGGCGGCCAGGTAGAGGCCCAGGTCGCCGGCGCGGGTGGTGACGAAGGCGAGGGTGCCGGAGCGTACCCGGCCGGGGTCGCGCCACCGGAAGCCGATCAGCGCGTACGACATGGCGCCCATGACCTCCCACGCCATGAGCAGCAGCACGAGGTCCGTCGCGGTGACGGTGAGCAGCATCGCGCCGGTGAAGATGAGCATCAGCCCGAAGAAGCGGCCCTCGGACTCGTGGATCTCGCCCGCCGCGAAGACGAGCACGGCCAGCGCGATCACCGCCACGGTGACGACCATGACGGCGGACAGGCCGTCGACCGCGAGCCCGGCCTGGTAGCCGGTGAACACCTCGAAGGTCAGCGCGGGGCGTACGACCGCGGCCAGCACGGCTTGCACCACGGTCACCGCCGCGACGAGCAGCGCGACCGCCGGGGCGGCGCGGCGGACGAGGAGCAGGGCGCCGCCCGCGACGACGGGCAGCGCCGGGAGCAGCGGCGCGAGCAGGGTCATCCCTTCAGGTCCCGGGCGTCGTCGGTCATGTCCACCTCCCGCGCCCGGAACAGCGCGGTGACGACGGCGAAGCCCATCGCCATCTCCAGGGCCATCACCGTGACCGCCACCAGCACCAGCACCTGGCCGTCGGCGCTCCCTGGTGCGAGGAAGTACCAGAACGCGCCGCCGGCCACGATCAGCCCGTTGATCATGAGTTCCAGGCCCATCATCAGCATCACGATCGACTGCTGGGACAGCGCGCCGTACAGGCCGACGGAGAAGAGCGCGGCGGCCAGGACGAGGAAGGCTTCCAGCGGCATCAGCTCTCCTCACCGGGATCGAGCGGGCGCTTCCGCTCCAGGTCGTCCCCGTAGCGGGCGTAGCGTCCGCGATGGGTGGCGAGCACCACGGTGGAGATCATCGTGGCCAGGATGGCCACGCCGATGACCATCATGACGAGCATCTTCGGCCCCATGACGGCCAGGCCGAGCTGGTGGGTGGGATCGGCGGGCGGCTCTCCCCCGCGGGGCGGCCAGGAGGTGAGGAAGATCCCCGCGACGAGGAGCACGAAGACCGCAGCCGAGATGATCATGGCTGCGCGGTGGTTGTGGACCATCTTCATCGGCATGAGGCCCGCCGGGTTCATCATGTACATGATCATGAAGACGGCCATGACGAGCATCTCCATGACCATCATCAGGATGATGAGGACGCCGAGATACTCCAGGTCGATGAGCAGGAACGCGAGCCCCACCGCCAGCAGGGAGGCCAGCAGGGCGAATGTCGCCCGCGCCATCGAGTCGACCACGAACACCGCGATCCCGGCCGCCACGGAGACGACGGCCAGGATCCAGAAGGCGACGGCCATCACACCACCACGATTCCGACGACGAGCAGCTGGACGAGCGCGAGCGGGATCAGCACCAGCCACGACACCTGGGTGAAGCGATCCATCCGGACGGCCGGCACGCGGTGCCGTACCCAGACCAGCAGCGCGAGCACCGCCACCGTCTTGACCAGCGCCCACAACCAGCCCGGCAGCACCGGGCCCGCGCCTCCCCCGAGGAACAGCGGCACCGCCGCCCCTGCGGCCACCACCAGCAGCGCGTACCGGCCCGCCTGGAACAGCAGCCGGTCGGGCCCCGCCAGCTCGGCCCGCACGCCACCCGCCAGATCGCTGCCGACGGGCTGGCTCATCGGCCCCCAGAACGCCATCGCCAACGCCGACACCAGGTAGATCAGGAAGGCGAGCGGCATCCACACCACGAACCAGAGCCCCTGCTGGGCCTGCACCGCCTCGCTCATCCGCAACGACCCCGCGCCCAGCGCCACGGTGATGAGCGCGAACATGTGCGGCAGCTCGTAGGCCAACCCCTGCGCGACGAACCGGTAGGCGCCGACCAGCGGGAACACCGAGTTGACCGACCAGCCGGTGAGCCAGAGGGCGCCCCAGACGCACACCTCCATGGCGTTGAACCAGACGATGCCCGCCGACAGGTCCGCCACCGGCGCGTCGCCCAGCGGGATCACGACCGCGGCCAGCAGCGGCGCGGCCACCAGGCTGATGACGCCGACCCGCAGGAGCAGCACGTCGGGCCGGGTCGTGCGGCGGCGCTGCTGGACGAGCAGCCGCGCGATCTCGCCGAACGGGGCGCTCGCCCGGCCTCCGCTCAGGACGGCGTCGAGACCGGCGGCGGCCAGCCCCAGCACCACCAGCGCCAAGGGAAGGGCGAGCAGCCCGAGCTCAGGCATGGGCGACCGCCGGGCCCGGGTCGAGGCTCGCGACCATCAGCCGGGCGGTGGCCAGCTCGGCGCCGACGAGCAGATCGGGGTTGAGAAGGTTCCCGGCGGGGCGGTCCTCGTCGAGCGGCGCCTCGTCCGCGATCGAGCCGATGGCCGCCCGCGTCGCGGTGAGCCGTGCCTCCAGCCTGGCCAGGGCGTCGCCGTCCCCGGCCGGTCCGACGCCGCGCAGCATCCAGCGCAACGTTCCGGAGCGGCGTACCTGCCGGGCGAGGCGCTCGTACGGTGCCGTCAGCGCCTCGCGCGGCGCGTCCGCGAGCAGGCGGTCCCGCACCGTCCTGGCGCTGCGAGCGGCGGCGGGCCAGCCCGCGACCGACAGCAGCCGGCCGAGACCGTCGAGATGGGCCGCCGCCCGCCGCCGCCCCGCCTCGCCGCGCGTCACGGGCCGGCCGGCCGCCGCCCTGTCCCAGGGCTCGGCCCAGAACGGCTCGCCGTCCTCCAGCCACCTGACGGTGGCCTCCTGGATCACGTCCCCCTGCAGAACGGTCTCCACCACCAGCCCGGACGGCCAGTCGGGCAGGACGGGGCCGAGAGGGACGTGCAGCCGGTCCAGGCTCAGCCCGTCACGGTCGGGGCCCCGGTCGGCCATCGGCAGGTCGCCCGGATCGGGCCCACCGTGGGGTCGCCCTGGCGCCGCCCCGTCGGCCAGGCGCGCGACCGCACGGTCCAGGGCGTGGGCGACCAGGTCGTGGGAGGCGTCGCCGGGCAGGTCGGCTCGCGCGCGGGGGCTCGGCAGGCCGTCCCAGATCGTGCGGACGGCCTCCGAGAGCTCGTCGCCCGGAGCGCCGCAGACGACGAGCAGGCCGGCCTCTGCCGGAGAGAGCGCGGGCCGCCACCGCCGCCGCGCGATCTCGGCCTCGCACCGCAGCCGGGCCCGCGTCCCGTCCGCGGCGCTGACGAGGAACGGCCGCGGATGACGCGCGGCCCGCCGCAGCAACCACCCGGTCACGACCACCGCAACGCCCCCTCCCGCCAGGCGTAGACCACGCCCACCATGAGCAGGCCGAGGAAGGCGAACATCTCCACCAGCGCCACGGCGCCCACCTCGGCGGCGACGAGCGCCCAGGGGTACATGAAGACCATTTCCATGTCGAAGGCCAGGAAGACCAGGGTCACCGCGTACCAGCGCACGTGGAAACGCGAGAGGGCGTGCTCCCGGGGGTCGTGGCCGGACAGGAACGGGCGGGCGTCGAGGACCTCACGAGGGCTGAGCAGCAGCGAGACCAGGTAGATCGCGAGCACGCCGACGGCGAGCAGGGCGATCAGGCCGAGAACGGCCGTCCAAGGCGACATGGGCCTTCTCCCGGGGCAGGACTACTAAGATCGATAGTTCCCCTGCCGGGTGACGGCAATCATCCGGTTGTCAAGATCCTTTACAGGTGAGGCGCGGCTCCGGGTCGTACACGGTGTGGAAGCGCTGCTTGCGGACGACCTTCCCGTCCTTCTTGAAGATCCGCCACACGTCGATGGCGAACCCCTCGACGCCGCCCATGGGGATGCAGTCGGGGCCGGATTCGGTGAGCTCGGGGACGGGCTTGATGGCGTAACGCCCGGAGCTCTTCGACTCGATCTCGTAGCGCTTGGTGCTCCAGAAGTCCACGGTGATGGAGGTGCTGGTGTAGGACGTCTTGATGAGCACGCCGTAGCGGGAGTCGTTGCGCCAGCGGAAGTCCGGCTGCGGGTAGGAGACCGTCGATTCGCGGCCGGCCGGGTAGCGGGAGATGTAGTACTGGTGGGCGCGGTGCTGCACGTCCTCGAAGCCGCCGAAGAAGACGGCGTTGAACATGGTGGTGGCGAACTGCGAGACGCCGCCGCCGACGTCGTTGACGAACCGGTTGTTGAGGATCATCGGCGCCTCGACGAAGCCGCGCGCCTTGTCCCGCTTGCCGACCACGCCGTTGAGGGAGAACGTCTCGCCCGGTCTGACGACGTAGCCGTCGACGATGTCGGCGATGCGGTGGATGTTCGTCACGCGGGGGGCGCAGCAGGGGTGCCGGGTGGTGAACGAGCTGACCTTCTCCTTGACGCCCAGCTTCCTCGCCTGCGCCGTGGTGACGCGCGGCTGCCGCGCCACCGCGGGCAGCTCGACGCGGCGACTGCTGTCCGCCACGGCCCGGGCGATCGCCGGGCCGAGCGCCTTGACGTCGATGCCACGCCCGGCCCGGGACGGTATGACCTGCGGCCTCCCCTTGACGATCGTGAAGGAGGCGTCCTTCGGCGCGGTGATCAGCAGGGCCTTGGCGAGCCCCGGGGCGACCTCGGCGGCGTCGAAGGACGGGCGCAGGCCGCCCTTGCCATCGCTCACGAAGCGCAGGCCGGCCGCCAGTTGCTCCCGTGACACGGTGGCTTCCTTGCCGCCGGTGACGACCTTGAGCGGGGCGGCGACCGCCGTGCGGGCCGTGGTCGTGACGGCGCGGCGGACCACGTCGGCGGTGAGCACGGCGGGCTTCTCCTTGACGTCCAGCTCGGCGGAGGTGCGGCCGGCCACGAAGGCGGCCCGCACGGCCCTCGACGCCGCGCCGACGTCCAGCGCGCGGCCCGGCTTCGGCAGGACGGGCCGCGGCTCCAGGCCCCGATAGCGGACGGCGCCCTCCACCGGCTCGGTGTCCACGCTCTTGGCCAGGCTCGCCAGCCCGGCGGCCAGCCGCCGCTCGTCCACGCTGACCACGGGCCGCATCTCGCGGCTGCCGAAGAGGGAGCGGAACACTCCCGCGGGAGTGGCGGCGCCGGCCATCGCCTGCTCCACGGTGGCCCCGGTGTCGAAGCCGAGCCCGAGTCGCGCCGGCGTGAGCTGCTTGCGCTCTCCGCCCGCGCTGAGCGTCAGCTTCCGTTCCAGCCGCTCGCGCAGCCCGGCGTCGAGCCGCGTGCGGGCGGTCCCGGGCGGCAGGCCGCCGATGTCCACGCCGTCCACGCGGGTGCCCGGCGGCACCTTGCCCGACAGGAGCAGGGCGGGCACGGCGTACGCGAGGACCGCGACGACGACCACGACGGCGGCCGGGACGAGCACGCGCCGCGAACGGGCCGGCCTCCTGGTGTCACCGAACGGAGCACGACGATGATCTTGGCGAACGCTCATGAGACCTCTGGGGAAAAGGTGCCGAAGTCAGAATGTAGTGGTTCAGCCTGTTCGTCCGGGACAGAATGCCGGATCGCCCGCGCACCACACTACTACTCAACATAGTAGAACGCGCCCGCGCGTTTCCGGCTATCTTGGTGTGAAATGCAGGACTAAGGAGGAACGTCCATGCCACTGCCCTCGCGACCGCTGCGCAAGCTGGGCTTCTTGACGATCGGGCTGTTCGACGAGGCGGACCCGCGCCGGGGTCACGAGTCGACGCTCGAGATCATCCAGCTGGGCGAGCAGCTGGGCTTCGACAGCGCGTGGGTGCGGCACCGCCATCTGCAGTACGGGATCTCCTCCCCCGTCGCCGTCCTGGCGGCGGCCTCCCAGCGCACCAGCCGCATCGAGCTGGGCACCGCGGTCATCCCCCTGGGCTGGGAGAATCCGCTGCGGCTCGCCGAGGACCTGGCCACCGTGGACGTCCTGTCCGGTGGCCGCCTCAACCCGGGCGTCAGCGTCGGCCCGCCCCTCCACTACGACCGCGTCAAGGACGCCCTCTACCCCGACACCGGGGACGCCGAGGACTTCAGCTACGAACGCGTCCGGCGGCTCCTCGGCTTCGTCCGCGGCGAGCCGGCCACCGGCTTCCGCGGCGCCGACGGCTTCGAGGTCTTCTCCGACCGGGTCCAGCCCTACTCCCCCGGCCTCGGCAGCCGCATGTGGTACGGCGGCGGCAGCCTGCGCTCGGCCCGCTGGGCGGGCGAACACGGCATGAACTTCCTGACCAGCAGCGTCGTGAAGGCCGAGGAGTCGGAGGACTTCGCCGAGATCCAGCTCTCCCACGTACGGGAGTTCCGCGCGCACCACCCCGACGGCGAGCGTGCCCGCGTCTCGCAGGGCCTGGTCGTCATCCCCACGGACTCCGCCTCGTCCGGGCAGCGCGCCAAGTACAAGGAGTACGCCGACCGGCGCACGCCCCGCACGTCCTCACCGCAGGGGCCGGCCCGGATGATGTTCGCGCCCGACCTCGTCGGCAGCTCCGCCGAGATCGCCGAGCGGCTCTACGACCATGCCGCCTTCCGGGAGATCGACGAGGTCGCGTTCGCGCTGCCGTTCACCTTCGAGCACGAGGACTACGTGCAGATTCTCACCGACCTCGCCACCGGGCTCGGCCCCGCGCTCGGCTGGCGGCCCCGGCACTAGAGCCTCTTCCGCCGATCATCCGTCGCGGTGCGGGCGGCCGTCCCTCCTGCCGGCGGGCACCTCTCCGACGCCGAGCGCCCGCAGCAGCTCGGACCGGACCTCCGTGGCGCTCCGGGCGGCGTCCAGGCGCTGCTCGGCGGCGATCCTGCCGTGGTCGAGCACGAGCACGCGGTCGGCCAGCGCGATGGCCTCGTCCACGTCGTGGGTGACCAGCAGCACGGCCGGCCGGTGCTCCTCGAACAGGCGGCGCAGCAGGCCGTGCATCTTGAGCCTGGTCAGGGCGTCGAGCGCGCCGAACGGCTCGTCGGCCAGCAGCAGCCGGGGCTCGCGGACGAGGGAACGCGCCAGCGCCACCCGCTGCTGCTCCCCGCCGGACAGCTCGTTGGGCCAGGCCCGCTCCCGGCCGGCCAGACCCACCTCCGCCAGGCTCTGCCGCCCTCGCTCCACGGCGCCGTCGAGACCGAGGATCACGTTGTCCAGCACCCGCTGCCAGGGCAGCAGCCGGGCGTCCTGGAACACCACCGACACCTGCTCGGGCACCTCGACGAGACCGGTCCCGGCGACGTCCCCGTCGAGGCCGGCCAGGGCCCGCAGCAGCGTGCTCTTACCGGACCCGCTCTGCCCGAGCAGGGCCACGAACTCCCCC
Source organism: [Actinomadura] parvosata subsp. kistnae (assembly GCF_900323885.1). Lineage (GTDB taxonomy): Bacteria > Actinomycetota > Actinomycetes > Streptosporangiales > Streptosporangiaceae > Nonomuraea > Nonomuraea composti. The sequence continues at coordinate 660,904 of NZ_OOHJ01000030.1, forward strand.
GGCGCGATCTCCAGGTCGAGGCCGTCCAGGACCGCGCGCTCGCCGTACAGGCGGGTCAGGCCCTTGACGCGGATCGGCTCGCCGGCGCCCTCCTTGCCGCTCAGCTCGCCGGCGTGCGTCGCCACGACGACGCCCTCCTTCCGGCTCAGCTCGCCAGCGTGCGTCGCCATGACAGCGCCTTCCTTTCCACCAGGCGCACCCCGGCGTCGGAGAAGAGGCCGAGCAGGCCGTACAGGACGATGCCGACGAGGATCACGTCGGTCTGCCCGTACGTCCGCGCGAGGTCCATCATGTAGCCGATGCCGGTGGTGGCGTTGATCAGCTCGGCCACCACCAGGAACAGCCACGCCGTGGTGACCGCGAAGCGCATGCCGAGCAGGAACCCCGGCAGCGCGCCCGGCAGGACCACCTTCCTGATGAACGCGCCCCGCCCCAGGTCGACGGTCTCGGCCAGCTCGACGTAGCGGCTGTCGATGCTGCGCAGCCCGTTGTGGGTGTGGATGTAGATCGGCACGAGCACGCCCAGGGCGATCATGGTGATCTTCATGCCCTCGCCGATGCCCAGCCACAGGATGAGGAGCGGCATGAGCGCGAGCGCCGGGATGGCCCGCTTGATCTGGATCGGGCCGTCGATCAGGGCCTCACCCCACCGGCTCAGCCCCGACACCAGCGCGAGCAGGGTGCCGAGCGGCACGCCGAACGCCAGCCCGAGCGCCACGCGCTGGACGGAGGCCAGCAGGTTGGTCTGCAGGCGGCCGGACTCGACCAGGTCGGCCGCGGTGGTGACCACGGTCCACGGCGCCGACAGGAAACGCGGATCCAGCAGGCCGGTCGCCGAGGCGGCCGCCCAGATCGCGAGCAGCAGGAGCGGGCCCGCCAGGAAACCGAGCCTGATCCGCGGGCCGGGCCGCAGCCGGCGCCGCTTGCGCGTGCGGACGTCCACGGCCGGGCGGGAGGCGACGAGCGTCATCACGCACCACCCTTGATCGCGTCCGCGCCCACCGTCTCGTAGCGCAGGTCGTACAGGTCCTGAGCCTTCAGCGGCGGGTTGCCGGTCTCCTTGGCCAGGATGTCGATGGTCTCCTGGTGCCTGGCGATCGCGCCGGACCAGTCGGCGGGGATGTCCGGCTCGCCCGCCAGCTCGGCCAGGTACCGGCCGTCGGCGGCGCTGAGCCCCTGGTCCTTGACGTAGTACCCGGAGATCCACTCCTCCGGGTGCTCGTAGACCCAGCGGGAGGCCCTGGCCCAGGCGGCGACGTACTCGCGGATCGCGGCCGCCTTGGCCGGGTCCTGGAGGGTCTTCGTCCGTACGTACAGGTGGCTCGGGTCGTCACGCAGGCCGTGGCGGATGGTCGTGGCGCCGTCCTTGCCGAACTTGGCGGTGTAGCGGCGGATGTTGACGCCGCCGATCGGGGCGACGTCCACCTGCCTGGAGGCCAGCGCGTTGGGGTAGACGTCGCCGGTGCTCGGCAGCTCGACCAGGGTGACGTCGTTCTTCGTCAGGCCGGCCTGGTGGAGCACCTTGAGGACGAGCGCGCCCTGCGCCTGGCCCGGGCTGTAGGCGATCTTCTTTCCGCGCAGGTCGGCCAGGGTCTTGACGGTCACGCCCGGGGCTATGCCCAGCTCGTACGTCGGGTGCTGGAGCGGGTCCTTGCGGAACTTGGACGCGACGATCTTCACGGGCAGGCCCGTCCAGGTGGCGTGGATGGGCGGGATCTCCGCGACCGCGCCCACGTCGAGCGCGTCGGCCCGGAACGCCTCGCTGGTCTGGGGGCCGCCGCTGATGTTGGCCCACTCGATGTCGAACGAGAACGTGTCGATCTCGCCGGACAGCTGCAGCGCCACCTTGGTGGTCGGGTCTCCGACGATCAGCTTGGTGCCCTTGGGGACGGTGGCCGGCAGCGGCGCGTCGGCCGCGAGCGCCGCCGCCGCGGTGTTCCGCTGCTCGCCGCCTCCGGCGCATCCGGTCAAGGCCGCCAGCAGGAGCACGGCGAGCGCGGGTCTCATGAGAGCGGGAACAGGCATACGGCGTGGCCTTTCACGTACGAACATGCGGATCCTTCGATGCGGGCCGGGCCCGCCGTTCCTTCACTAGGGCAGCGCGGCCACCAGCTCCGCGCCGCCCCGGGTCGCGTAGCGGGAGGCGGGGCGCGGCAGGCCGTAGTTGCCGCGCAGGGTGCGGCTCTCGTACTCGTGCCGGAACAGGCCCCTGCGCCGCAGCTCCGGCACGACGTGGTCGACGAAGTCGGCCAGGCCGCTGGGCAGGAGCGGAGGCATGATGTTGAAGCCGTCGGCGGCCCCGCCCTCGAACCACTCCTGGATCTCGTCGGCGATCCGCTCCGGCGTGCCCGCCACGACGCGGTGGCCGCGGCCGCCGGCCAGGCGGGCGAGGAGCTGCCTGACCGTGAGGTCCTCCCGCCTGGCCAGGTCGACGACGAGCTTGCGGCGGCTCTGCGCGCCCTCGGTCTCCAGGGGGACGTCCGGGAGCGGGCGGTCCAGCGCGTCCTCGGTCAGCTCGATGCCGGTCAGGTGGGAGAGCTGGCTCAGTCCGTACGCGGGGATGATGAGCTCTTCCAGCTCCCGTTCCAGCAGGCGCGCCTCGTGCTCGGTGGAGCCGATGATCGGCGAGATGCCCGGCAGCACGAGCAGGTCTCCGGGCTGCCTGCCGTGCGCGGCCAGGCGGCGCTTCAGGTCGGTGTAGAACTCCCGGGCCTCCGGCAGGGTCTGCTGGGCGGTGAAGACGGCCTCGGCGAACCGCGCGGCGAACTCCTTGCCGTCCTCCGACGAGCCGGCCTGCACCAGGAGCGGGTGGCCCTGGGGCGGGCGCCGGGTGTTCAGGGGGCCGCGCACCCGGAAGTGCTCGCCCGCGTGCTCGATCGGGTGGATCTTGCTGGTGTCGGCGTAGAGCCCGCCCGCGCGGTCGTCCAGGACCGCGTCGTCCTCCCAGCTGTCCCAGAGCTTGGTGACGACGTCCAGGAACTCGGTGGCCCGGGCGTAGCGGGTGGCGTGTGGCGGCCGTTCGACGCCGAAGTTGTGCGCCTCGGCCTCGCTGGCGGAGGTGACGATGTTCCAGCCGGCCCGGCCGCCGCTGATGTGGTCGAGCGAGGCGAACTTGCGGGCGACGTGGTACGGCTCGTTGTAGGTGGTCGACACGGTGGCGATCAGGCCGACGTGCTCGGTGACGGCGGCCAGCGCCGACAGCAGCGTCAGCGGTTCCAGGCCGCCGAGCGCGTTGTGCCGGACGTTGCCCCGCAGGGCGACGCCGTCGGCCAGGAAGACCGAGTCGAGCCTGCCGCGTTCGGCGATCCGGGCGAGGTCCTGGTAGTGGCGGACGTCGGCGATTTTGGCCGGCTCCGTGCGGGGGTGCCGCCAGGCGGCCTCGTGATGGCCGACGCCCATGAGGAAGGCGTTGAGGTGGAGCTTTCTCGTCATGTGGTCCTCCGGGTGGAGAAGCGACGCTCGATCCTGCGCGGGAGCGGGCTGAAGAGCTCTGCCGGCGGGCCGGCCGGGTGCGGTTCCCGAACTTACGAGCCCGGTTTCCTAAAGTCAATATTTCCTACTTGATATACATGGTTTATGGTGACCCGTAGAACCACCGAGCAGGAAGAGCGACCGATGACCCTCCAGCTCCTCTGGTACATCCCCAACCAGGCGCAGCCCGGCCACCGCGGCGACGCCGTCACCGCCGACCACAACAGCCTGGAGACCCTCACCGGCCAGGCCAGGGCCCTGGAGGAGCACGGGTGGGGCGGGGCGCTCATCGGCACCGGCTGGGGACGGCCCGACACCTTCACGGTCGCCACCGTCCTGGCCGCCCGCACCACGACGTTCCAGCCGCTGATCGCGGTCCGGCCCGGCTACTGGCAGCCGGCCCAGTTCGCCTCCGCCGCCGCCACGCTCGACCACCTCACCGGGGGCCGGGTGCTGATCAACATCGTGTCCGGCAAAGACGACCTCGCCGCGTACGGCGACCGCGAAGGGGACCAGGCCCACCGCTACGCCCGTACCAGAGAGTTCCTCCGGATCGTCCGCAAGCTGTGGACCGAGGAGAACGTCACCTATGACGGCGAGCACTTCACCGTCACCGGCTCCACCGTCGTGCCGCGAACCGTCGTCCGAGGCGACCGCCGGCACCCCCGGCTCTACTTCGGCGGCGCCTCCGCGGCCGCCGAGCGGGTGGCCGCCACCGAGGCCGACGTCCAGCTCTTCTGGGGCGAGCCGCTCGACGACGTCGCCGAGCGGATCGACCGCCTCAAGCGGCTCGGCGAGAAGCTGGGCCGCGAGCACCCGCCGCTGGAGTTCGGCCTGCGGGTCACCACGGTCGTGCGCGACACCACCGAGCAGGCCTGGGCCGACGCCGAGGCCAAGGTCGCCCAGATGGCGAGCGGCGGCATCGCCCGCGACCCCAACCGGTTCACCGCCGTCGGCCAGCAGCGGCTGCTCGACCTGGCGGCGCGGGGAGACGTGCTCGACGACAACCTCTACACCGCTCCCGGCAAGGTCGGCGGCGGCGGCGCGGGCACCACATGGCTGGTCGGCTCGGCCGAGGACGTGGCGAAGTCGCTGCGCAAATACCAGGCCCTCGGCATCACCCACTTCGTCCTCTCCGACACCCCCTACCTGCCGGAGATCAAGCGTCAGGGAGACCTGCTGCTGCCCCTGCTGCGCGGCTGAGCCCCTCGGCAGGTGCTCGACGAGCAGGACGACCTCGCGTCCACCAGGTAGGCGCAGGTGACGCCGTTGGCGGCCTTGATCGCCAGATTTGCTTTAGATGATGATCAACATCTAACCTGTACGACAAATAGATGACGGCCATCATCTTTACGCATGAGGTGATGGGACGGGTTCCCAGGGCGGAAGCCGAGGCGCACCGGGCGGCACGCACGCGCCGAACAGCCCGGCCGGGCTCGGCGACCGCCCGCAGGACCCTGCCGCAGCACGTCGCCACCTGGAGATTGTCTTGATCACTCATGCTCACGCGGATCGCCCCAGCGCGGTCCACCCCTTCCCCGAGCCGCCGCCCGGCATCCGGCACCCGGGCGCGCCACGGAAACCGTCGAGATCGTCGGCGAAGTCGGGCTCGAAATGTCGCCACGCGGCTTCGGCCGCGCCGCCGGACGACCAACCGCTGACGGATCAGGAGTGACCATGACCAAGCTGCTTGACGAGATCATCGAGGCCTACGGCGGAGCCGACCGGTACGACGCCGTGTCGACGATCAAGCTGGACATCGACTACCAGGGGCCGTTCTGGGAGTTCAAGGGGCACGCGGACTTCGCCGGCGTCGAGGAGGTCGTCGCCGACCTGCACGCGCAGAGGATCACCCAGCGCAGCCGGGCCACCGGCCGCACGGTCGCGTTCGACCAGGATAAGCGCCTCGTCACCGTGACCGCGGCCAACGGCACGGTGCTCGACACGCTCACGAACCCCCGCGACACCTTCGAGGGCTACACCCCGGACACGAAGTGGAGCCTGGCGCAGATCGCCTACTTCCGCAGCTACGCGACCCACTTCTACCTGCCCGAGCCGTTCCTGTTCACCTGGCCGGGAATGGTCGTCGAGGAGATCGAGCCGTGGGTGGAGAACGGCGAGGCCTGGCGGGGGCTGAGCATCACGTTCCCGGAGAACATCGACACGCACAACGAGACGCAGAAGTACTACTTCGACGGCAAGGGCCTGCTGCGCCGGATGGACTACCAGCCGGTCGTCAACGGCTACTCCCCGACGGCGCACTACGTCTCCGGGCACACCGAGGTCGACGGCATCGTCGTGGCGACGACGCGCGAGATCTTCATCCGGCAGGAGGACGGCACCCCCGACCGGTCGTGGACGCCGATCCGCCTCGACCTGAGCGACATCTCGTTCGAGTGAGCGGCGGCCGCTTTTCGCGTCGACGACCACGGTCTTGAGCCTGCTGGAGGAGATGCCGAGGCTCTCCTGGAACTGATCGACGCGGCTGTAGCCGTCGAAGGCGTCGTGCAGGATCAGCAGCGTCCACCACTCGCCGATGTGCTCGATCGTGGTCGACAACGGCCATTCGCGGGCAGAGGCAGCTATCACGAAGGACATCCATGAAGACCTGGTTCATCACCGGAGGCACGCCCGGCGGATTCGGCGCGGCCTTCGCCGACGCCGCACTCGACAACGGGGACCGCGTCGTGCTGACCGCCCGCCGCCCGCAGGAGCTGCGCGAATGGGCCGCGCGGCACGGCGACAGAGCGCTCGTCCTGGAGCTGGACGTGACCGACGCCGAGCAGGTCCGCGAGGCCGTCGCGACCGCGGAACGGCGCTTCGGCGGCATCGACGTGCTGGTCAACAACGCCGGGCGCGGCTGGTACGGCTCCGTCGAGGGCATGGACGAGGCCCTGGTCAGGCAGACGTTCGAGCTGAACTTCTTCTCCGTCCTGACGGTCACCCGCGCCGTGCTGCCCGGCATGCGCGCCCGCCGCAGCGGCTGCGTCGTCAACATCTCCTCCGTCGCCGGGCTGGTGGGGACGCTCGGCTTCGGCTTCTACACCGCCGCCAAGCACGCCGTCGAGGGCCTGACCACCGTGCTGCGGCAGGAGGTCGAACCGCTGGGCGTCAAGGTGCTGGCCGTCGAGCCCGGCGCGTTCCGTACCCGCGCCTACGCCCACTTCGACGACCAGCCCGTCACCGAGACGATCGAGGACTACCGGCCGATGCTCGACGCCGTCCGCGCGGCGATGGTCGAGCAGGACGGCAAGCAGCCCGGAGACCCGGTCCGGGGCGCGCGGGCGGTGGTCGCGGCGGTCGGCGGCGCGGACGTGCCCCGGCGTCTGGTGCTCGGCGGCCCCGGCTACGAGGCGGTGACGCGCGAGCTGGAGGCGACGCTCGCCGACGTGCGCGCCCGCGAGCAGGTCTCCCGCTCGGCCGACCATCCCGCCGATTCTTGAGCGGACGTCACCAGGGCAGGAGCACCGTGCCGATGCCGAGCAGCGCGCAGATGCCCAGGATGCGGAGCATCGGCCATTTCAGCACGAACGTCATGACCAGCGCGGCCACGGTGATGACGACGGCGACCAGGTTGAGGGTGCCGAGGTCGGGGACCTGCGTGTCGAACGGCCCCCACGCCCAGGTGAAGGTCCGGCCGAACAGGGTGTGCTGGGCGAAGTACACCGCGAGATTCGCGATGACGCCGACCACCGAGGCGGTGATGCCGGTCAGCGCGGCGCTGATGGCGGCGTTGTGGCGCAGCTTCTCGACGTAGGGGGCGCCGAGGAAGATGAACAGGAAGCACGGCACGAACGTCACCCACGTCGTCAGCAACGCCCCCAGCAGCGCGCCCGCCCACGGCGTCAGCGCGCCGGGGTCGCGGTAGGCGCCGAGGAACGCGACGAACTGCACCACCATGATCAGCGGCCCCGGGGTGGTCTCGGCCAGGGCCAGGCCGCGCACCATCTCCCCCGGCGTCAGCCAGCCGTAGACCTCCACGGCCCGCTGGGCAACGAACGCCAGCACCGCGTACGCGCCGCCGAAGGTGACCAGCGCGGTGCCGGAGAAGAACAACCCCTGCGTGGTGAACACGCTGTCCGTACCGAGGAACAGCGCCACCGCCGCCACCGGCACCCACCACACGACCAGCCCGATCGCCAGGATCCGGCCGGCCGACCGCCAGCTCGGCCGGGCATGGTGCAGGGCGTCGTCGGGGATCAGCGGTGCCGGGCCGCCGTCGCCGCCGTGCCCGTTCGAGCGCTTGAAGACGTGCGGCGCCAGCCGGTGCATCAGCCATCCGGCCAGGCCCGCGACGGCCACCACGACCGGGAACGGCACCCCGAACAGCGCGAGCGCGACGAAGGCGGCCACGGCCAGGGCGACGAACAGCGGGTGGGTGAGCGAGCGCTTGGCGACCCGGATGACGGCCTGGGCGACGATGGCGAGCACGGCCGGTGCGATGCCCGCGAACAACGCGGTCACCACCGTGGTGTCCTGCCACAGGATGTAGACGACCGACAGGAGCAACAACGCCAGCATGCCGGGCAGCACGAACAGCGTCCCGGCCACCAGCCCGCCCCGGGTGCCGTTGAGCAGCCAGCCGACGTAGATGGCGAGCTGCTGCGCCTCCGGGCCGGGCAGCAGCATGCAGTAGTTGAGCGCGTGGTTGAAACGCTGCTGCCCGATCCAGCGTTTCTCCTCCACGAGCGTGCGCTGCATGACGGCGATCTGCCCGGCCGGGCCGCCGAAGGTCTGCAACGAGATCAGGAACCAGGCGCGGACGGCCTGCCGGAACGGGATCACATCACGGGTGGCTTCGATCGTCATGGCAACCTCTCGGAGGGCAGGTGAACGGGTGGCAGGATCGCCGGGGAGGGCGGCCGGCGGGTCACGCCGGCTCCCGCCCCAGTAGCAGGGCGCGTCGGTGGAACTCGTACAGGCCGTCGAAGAGCGGCCCGGTGATCTCCAGCACCCGCTCGTCGTCGCAGATCATCGACAGCCCGCGCAGGATCACGTCCACCCCGGCCGCCTCGGGCGCGTCGAAGCGCTCGTCGTCGAGGTCGGCCTCGTGCACGATCTCGGCCAGCTTCCACAACACCGGATCATCCAGCTCGTACCGCCGCAGGATCGTCTCGAAGCTGCAGTCGCCGCCGTGATGGGACAACTCGGCCCCGCGCATGTCGAACGGCGTCGCGTCCGCGGGCACCAGCGCCGGATCGTCGACGAACACGAACTCCGCCTCAGCATCGAGGTGCCGCCGGATCAACCAGGCGCACGCCGCCCGGTCGATGTGCACCCCTGCCCGCGTCGCCCACCTCATCCGGCGCCCTCCACCACCCGCACCAGCGCACGCACCGCCCGCTGCGCCGCCTCCCGCTCGATCGGCGGGAAGTAGTCACGCCGGCCGATCCGGCGCAGCTCGGCCTGCAACCGCTTGATGGTCCGGCTCCGCTCCCCCGGCCGCGCGGACGCGGCCGCCTCGGCCTGCTCGGCCACCGCCCGGTACTCCGCCGCCCGCGCCCGCCGCATCTCCTCGGCGATCGCCCTCTCCTGCGCGGCATTGCCAGGGACGGCCAGCCACACGGTGGCGCTGCCGCCCATCTCGCCGATCTCCTCGGCGATCCAGTCCAGCTGCTCCCGGGTACGGGCGTCGGCGGGCAACGCCACCAGCCCGTCACCGAGCCGCGCCACGCCGAGCCGGTCGAGCTTGCGCCAGATCGTGATCCGCAGCGTGGACGGCTGGCGCGGGATCCGGTACGCGAGCAGCACCCACTGCCCACCGCCAGTTGTAACCACGGTTACATACTAGTTCGCGTGCGGCGCCTCGTCACCACCCCGCGAGGTGCCGCGCTCAAGAGCATCGCGGCCGAGCGAAGGGACGTATCGTTCGTCCCGTGGAACTGCGCTTCAAGACGCGCGAATCGGACTCGCCGTGGGTCGACACCGTGTGGACCTGCACGAGCGAGCAGGTCACCACGATGACGTCCGTCGCGGGAGTGCGGTGGGGCCTGGTGTTCTGGGAGCAAGCCGGCCAGGCGTACACCACCATCACCGGCCCCGAGACCCGGGCCGGGACGGCGCCGGTGCCTGAGGGCGCGAAGTTCACCGGCATCGACTTCGCCGTGGGCACCTCGTTGCGGGCCGTGCCCACGCCGGCGCTGGTCGACGGCGGCATCGTGCTGCCCGACACCACGCGCCGGACGTTCCGGCTGGACGGTTCGCGCTGGGAGACGCCCGGGCCCGACGACGCCGAGGCGCTGGTCGAGCGGCTCGTGCGGGCCGGGATCGTGGTGCGTGACCCGCTGTGCGGCGAGATGCTGCGGGGTCACCGCCCGGCCGTGTCGGGGCGCACGGTCGAGCGCCGGTTCCGGGCCGCGACCGGGCTGACGCAGGGCGCCGTCCGGCAGATCGAGCGGGCCCGCACGGCGGCGCGGCTGCTCGCCTCCGGCTCCGCCGCCGCCGACGTCGTCGCCAAGCTGGGCTACTGCGACGAGCCGCACCTGGCCCGCGCCTTGCGCTCCTATGTCGGACGTACGGTCAGGCAGCTGCGCGAGGGAACCGGCGGCGCGATCGGCCTCGACCTGGATCCGCGCCTCGACCTGGGCCAGCGTCTCGATCCGGGCCAGCGCCTTGATCTGGGCCAGCGCCTTGATCCGGGTCAGCGTTTGACGTCGTAGACCAGCTTCAGGATCCCGTTCGCGTAGCTGTCCGACTCCCGCAGCGTCAGCATGTACTTGTCCCGGTCGGCCCGGCCGAACAGGCTCTTTCCGGCGCCGAGCAGCACGGGGAAGACGAGCAGGTTGTACTGGTCGATCAGGCCCTCGTCCGACAGCCGCCGGGCCAGCTCCGCGCTGCCGTGGATGAAGATCGCGCCGCCCTCGCTCTCCTTGAGCGCGGCGACGTCCTCGGTCGAGCGGAGGATCGTGATCGGCCCCCACCCGTCGATGACGGCGTCGTCGGACAGCGTGGCCGACACCACGTACTTGGGCAGCTCCTTGTAGTCGGCGTGGTCGGGCGAGTTGGGCCAGGTCTGCGCGAACGACTCGTAGCTGTGGCGGCCGAACATCAGCGCCGTCGTCTCGGCGAGCTCCTCGCCCTTCAGCGTCCAGGCTTCCGGGACGAACTCGAGATCCTTGAACACCCACCCGCCGCTGCGGTGCTCCTCCCCCGGCCCGCCGCCGGGAGAGTCGACGACGCCGTCGAGCGACATGAAACCGGTGTAGACCAACTTACGCACTGTGTCTCCTCATGCTCGGGCGAGCTGCCGGGTCCACGCTAGATGATGGCCGTGGTCGCCGTCTTGAACGAAAACGACAACAGCGCCGCCGGTGCCGGGGACAGCGCCTGGTCGCGGGCCGCCTCGGTGACCGGTCCCGCGGTCCGGTGGGCCCCGGGGCCAGGACGGGGGCGTGGAGGTCACGGTGTCCAGCGGACGCCGGGGTTGATGTGGCCGGTCCAGTTGAAGACGGCCATGTTGTCCCACCCGTCGCCGCTGGTGGCGAGGTTGGCCGGGTCCCAGCCGTTGCCGGGGACGGCGTACCAGGTCGGCTCCCAGTAGAAGACGCCGATGGCGCCGGCGTTGCGTGCGGTGTTCTGCACCGCCGCGAACTGCGCGCCCTGCCCCTGCCAGGTGAGGCCGTACCCGGAGCAGCCCGAGGTGACCGCGTTGGGGGTGGAGTCGGCGTCGTCGGCGGTGAACGGGTAGGCGGTCTCCGCGACGACCACGCTCTTGCCGTAGCGGGCGCGCAGGTCGGCGATGACGGTGGACAGGTTGGACAGCGTGCCGTGCCACATGCAGTAGTACGACAGGCCGGTGATGTCCCAGGGGACGCCTTTGGCGCGGATGCCGTCGTAGAACCAGCGGGCGGAGGTCAGGCTCCCGGCCATGGCCGTGTGGATGATCACCTGGGTGCCGGAGTCGCACGCCTTGGTGGCGTTGTAGCCGGCCTTCAGCAGCAGGCTCAGGTTGGTGAAGTCGTTGTTGACGACCTTGCCGTCGTTCCACAGCATGCCGGTGTTGATCTCGTTGCCGATCTGCACGCTGTCGGGGGTGGTGCCCTGGGCCTTGAGCGCGGTGCACACGTCGTAGGTGTGGTTGTAGACGTCGGTCTGCAGCTGGCTGATGCCGTGGCTCGACCAGGCGGCTGGTTTGTCCTGCTTGCCGGGGTCGGCCCAGGTGTCGGAGTAGTGGAAGTCGACCATGAGTTTCAGGCCCTTGGCCTTGATCGCCCTGGCCTGCTGCAGCACCTTGGCCTTGTTGTTGTAGCCACTGGCCGGGTTGTGCCAGATCCGCAGCCGGGCGTAGTTGACGCCGACGCCCTTGAGGATGTCGAGGGGGTCTCGCCGGGCACCGCCGGCGTCGTAGTACGGGGCGCCCAGGTCGAGCGCGCGTTGCAAGGTGGAGACGTCGGCGCCGAGCATGCTGAGCGATGCGGCGGCGTGGGCGGGCGGCCCGGCGGGGACGGTCGCGGCGGCGCACAACGCCAGCACCAGCAAGATCCTTCTCATGGATCCTCCGAGGTGAGGACAGGGCTGCGATCAGGGCGCTCTGTGAACGTGCACAGTAACCCGGGAAACGACCCGGCTGAAAGGAATCGCCTGCAACACGTGCAGACACCCGCTCATCGCCCAGGAACCCCCGATGGAGGGCACATGTGCCGCCATCTGCACGTAAAGGCTCCCACAGCGATCAAGGCGCCCATGCCGGATGGCCATGAAAGTTCCATCGGACGCGCAGCCACCGTGCACGTTCACAGAGCGGGACGCATCAGCGTTTCGGCCAGGCGCGGATATGTCACCAATTGTGACACTCTGTATTGCTCTGATCGGTCATAAACCCACTGCACGGGCGATACAGGACTATAAGCGCTACAGAAAGTAACCAACATGCCGAGAAATGGAAATAAAAGAGGTGACCCTATCGGCAATCCAAGGAGACACCTCCATGGCTCCCCCCAACCCCGTGCACGGCTCACCTCCCACCGACCAGGAGCTGCTGCTCATCCACCAGGTCACCGGCACGTTCCTGCAGTCGGAGAACCAGACTGACGACACCCTCAACGACGAGGTGCAGAACGAGAACCACTGGCCGCTGCCCACCAACAAGTCCGTGGTGTGGCAGCTCCACAAGGTCGACCTGGGCGAGGGCCGGACGACGTACCTGATCGAGAACCGCGCCAAGGGCCACTACCTCACCTTCCGCCCCGGCAACACCCCGGCGGAGATCCCCACCCTCTCCCCCGTGCTGCGGCAGCGCAACGGCGACACCGGCAGCTCCGACCAGCGCTGGGACTTCCACCCGATCCCCGGCACCGACGCGGCCTACTGGGCGATCATGCCGCACGACTACGACACCTACGCCCTGAGCGTCTACAACAACCACCTGGCGGACGACCAGTGGATCGTCCCCACCCCCACCTGGAACGGGCCGCCGGCACTCGCGCACGCGTGGGGCGTCGTCCTGCGGCACCGCTCCGGGACCGAGGCGAGCAGCAGGACCTGATGACGAGCATCTCGATCAACGGCTACTCCTTCGACCCCGTCCTGAACGCCGCGCGGCTGCCAGGGCCCGCCGCCGCCGGGGGCGAGCACGTCCTGGTGCAGGTGGAGGGCCTGCTGACCGGCCCGCGCCGGGCCGAGCTGACCGGCATGGGCGTGGAGATCGCCGAGTACGTGCCCGACGACGCCTACCTGTGCCGCTACCGCGCCGCGGACCTCGGCGCCCTGCGCGCCCTGCCGTACGTGCGCTGGGCCGGCCACTACCACGCCGCCCTGAAGATCGAGCCCGCCGTGCCGGGCGGCCTGCCGGGGGCCACGCCCCCGCTGCCGCCCGGCCCGGTCGAGGTGGTCTTCCACGAGGGCGTGGACCCGGCCGCGCCCGGCCTGTCCGAGCGGCTGGCCGCCTGGACGCCGCGGGTCGGCGCGCACAAGGCCCGCATGACCCTGACCGGGGACGCGATCCGAGAGCTGGCCACCTGGGACGAGGTGCGCCTGATCCGCCGCGTCCCCCGGTACGGCCCGGTCAACAACGTCGCCCGCGTGGTGCTCAACGCCGACGTCCGCGTCGCCGACGCGACCTACCAGGGCGAGGGCCAGGTGATCGGCGTGGCCGACACCGGCCTCGACAAGGGCTCCACCACCGACGTGCATCCGGCCTTCGCCGGACGGGTGGCCCGGCTGTACGCGCTCGGCCGGCCCGGCAGGGCCGACGACCCGCACGGCCACGGCACGCACGTGTCCGGGTCCGTCCTCGGCAGCGTCGACTCGCCGCGGATGGGCGGCCGGATCGAGGGCACCGCGCCGCGCGCCCGCCTGGTGCTGCAGTCCGTCCTCGACGAGGACGGCGAGTGGAGCGGCCTGCCGGAGGACATGCGCGAGCTGTTCGCGCCGGTCTACGACGCCGACGGAGTGCGCGTGCACAACAACTCGTGGGGCCTGCGCGAGCCCGGGCTGCCGTACGACACGGCGGCCTGGGAGCTCGACGACTTCGTCTGGCACCACCCCGACATGGTGATCTGCTTCGGTGCCGGCAACGACGGCGTGGACGCCGACGGCGACGGCGTCGTCGATCCCGGCTCGGTCGGCTCGCTGGCGGCGGCGAAGAACTGCATCACGGTCGGCGCCACCGAGAACGCCCGCCCCGACATCCCGATCGCCTACGGCGACCAGCACGCCGACCACTTCCCCGCCGAGCCGATCCGCTCCGACCGGATCGCCGACGCCCCGCACGGCATGGCCGCCTTCAGCAGCCGCGGCCCGACCAGAGAGGGCCGCTACAAGCCGGACGTGGTCGCCCCCGGCACCAGCGTCCTGTCCGCGCAGTCGCGCGTCGCCGAGCCCACCACCTCGGCCGGCGTCTCCCGCGACCCGCTGCTGTCGTTCAAGAACGGCACCAGCATGGCGTGCCCGCTGGTCAGCGGCTGCGCCGCGGTCGTGCGGGAGAGCCTGATCGCGAACGGCACCCCGCAGCCCTCGGCGGCGCTGGTCAAGGCCCTGCTCATCAACGGCGCCGTCGAGCTGACCGGCCAGTACGCCCCCAGCGAGGCGGGCAGCAGCCCCAACCACGACTCCGGCTTCGGCCGGGTCGACCTCGCCCGCGCCATCGTCGTCCCCGGCCGCTCCCGCGACGCGGGCTTCCTCCAGGGCGACCCGCTCGACCAGGAGCAGGAGCACAGCACGACGATCACCGTGCCGGAGCGGGCGCGCAGCACCGGCGCCACGCTGAAGGTCACCCTCGTCTGGACCGACCCGCCCGGCGCCGGCCTGCAGAACGACCTCGACCTCGTCGTCCGCGCCGGCGGCGGGGAACGCCACGGCAACATGGGCAGCGGCGACGGTTACGACCGCCGCAACAACGTCGAGCAGGTCTGCTGGAGCGGCGTCCCCACCGGTCAGGCCGTCATCACGGTCCGCGCCCACCGCATCACGCGCGGCCCCCAGCCGTACGCGATCGCCTGGCGCGTCACCTGACAGGCCCTGTGAACCTGGCCGGCCGGCCATCTTCGGGCGCGGGCGGGCCGGTGACAATGACAGGGGTGGCCGAGATGCGCAGGACCGCCGCCCGCGCCTCCGGGAGGAGTACGTCTCATGCCCTCTCTCCGTCCGGCCCGCACGTCGCGGACCGAGCAGGTGGAGCGCTTCCAGCAGGTGGCCTCCGACGCGTTCGCCCCCATGCGCATCCGCCCCACCGGGCCGGGACCCGACGGGGAGTTGCGCGGCGTCCGGCCCGGCGGGGTGCTGGTCACCCGGATCGTCGGCGGCCCCTGCGTGGTGCGGCGCTCGCGGGCGCTCATCGGTTCCGGGGACCGCGAGCTGGTGAAGGTGGCGCTGCACGGGCGGGGGCGGGCGGGCGTGCAGCAGGACGGCCGGCAGTGCCTGCCGGGCGCCGGCGACCTCGTCGTGTACGAGACCGTGCGGCCGTACGAGCTGCGGTTCTGGGATCCGTTCGATCTGGTGGTGCTCGGGATTCCGCGCCCGCTGTTCGGCGGCCACCTCGGCCGGCTGGCGGCGCGGACGGCGTCGGTGGTGCCGACGGACGGCGGCGGGCGGCGGCTGGCGGCGTTGTTGCTGCGGGAGGCGGCCGGTGAGCTCGACGCCATGGGGCGGGAGGCGGGCCCGCACGTGGCGGACGCGCTCGTGTCGGTGGTGCTGTCGGCGCTGGCCGAGCAGCCGGTGGCGGCGCCGGGCCAGGACGATCTCGGCGACCGGCTGCTCACGTACTGCCTGGGCCGGTTGCACGATCCGGGGCTGACGCCGGCGTCGGTGGCCCGCGCGCACCACGTGTCGCTGCGTTACCTGCACAAGGTGTTCGGCGCGCGCGGCCTCACGCCGGCGGCCTGGATCCGCCGGCAGCGGCTGGAGCGCATCCGCCGCGACCTGGCCGATCCCGCGCTGGCCGGGCGCAGCGTGGCGGCGATCGCCGCCCGCTGGGGCGTGCTCGACGCCGCGCATCTCAGCCGGGCCCTGCGCGCCGAGTTCGGGTGCGGCGCGGCCGAGATCAGGAAGGCGGCGTACGGTCCGCGCCCTGAGACGGGCCCTGAGACGGGCCCTGAGACGGGCGCTGGAGCGGTGCCGTGACCGTGCAGGTCAGGCGGCCACGGCACCGGATCGCAGAGCCTGCCGTCAGGCGAGGCTGGTCCAGATGCTCTTGACCTCGGTGTAGGCGGTGATGGCCTCCCAGCCCATCTCGCGGCCGATGCCGGAGGCTTTCATGCCGCCCCAGGCGGCTCCGGCGTCGAGGCCCTGCATCATGTTGATCCACACGGTGCCGGCCTTGACCTGCCGGGCGAGCCGGTTGGCGGTGCCGATGTCGCGGGACCAGATGGCGGCGGCCAGGCCGTAGTCGCTGTCGTTGGCGAGGACGGCCAGCTCCTCGGGGTCCTCATAGGGCAGGACGGTCAGCACCGGGCCGAAGATCTCCTCGCGGGCGATGCGCATGTCCTGCCGGACGCCGGCGAACACGGTCGGCGGGTAGAAGAAGCCCCGGGCCAGCTCGCCGCCGGGCCGTTCGCCGCCGGTCAGCAGCTCGGCGCCCTCCTTCTTGCCGAGCGCGACGTAGCTGTCCGCCTGCTCGACCTGCTCGGCGGAGACCAGCGGGCCGAGGTGGGTATCGGGGTCGAGGCCGTCGCCGAGCCGCAGGGTCGCCGCGGCGGTGGCGAGCTGGTGAGCGAACTCGTCGTGCCGCCTGGCGTCGACGTAGAAGCGGGTGTAGGCGGCGCAGACCTGCCCGGAGTTGAGCAGCCCGCCCAGCAGGTTGCCCTGGAGGACGGCGCCGAGGTCGGCGTCGGCGGCGATGATGCTCGGCGCCTTGCCGCCGAGCTCCAGGGACACCTTCTTCAGCGCGCGGCCGCATTCGGCGCCGATCTCCCTGCCGACCTGCGTGGAGCCGGTGAAGGAGATCTTCTTGACCTGCGGGTGCCGGACGAGCGCGCGGCCCACGTCCGGGCCGCCGGTGACGACGTTGACCACCCCGGCCGGGACGCCGGCCTCCTGGATGAGCTCGGCCAGCCGCAGCGTGGACAGCGGCGTCTGCTCGGCCGGCTTGATCACCACGGTGTTGCCGCAGGCGAGCGCGGGCGCGAGCTTCCACACGAGGATCATGAGCGGGAAGTTCCACGGGGTGATGAGCCCGCAGACGCCGACCGGTTCGCGGCGGCTGCGATAGTCCACGTCCGGGACGGACAGCGGCACGGTCACGCCGGTGATCTTGGTGACCCAGCCGGCGTAGTAGCGGAAGTGCTCCACGGCGTTCGGGACGGAGAATCCCGCGCTCACGTTCAGCGGCTGCCCCTGGTCCTGGGTCTCCAGCCGGGCCAGCTCGTCGGTGTGCTCCTCCAGCAGGTCGGCGACCCGCAGCAGGAGCCTGGCCCGGGCGGCGGGCAGCAGCCCGCCCCACCCGGGCGAGGCGAACGCGGCGGCGGCGGCCCGCACGGCGGCGTCCACGTCCTGCTCCGTCGCCTCGCGCAGCTCGGCGAGCACCTCGCCGGTCGCGGGGTTGTACGAGGGGAAGACGGGCCCCGCGCCTGCCGTCCACTCGCCTCCGATCAGCATGTCCGTACGCATCTTGCGACCTCTCCTGTTCACCAACGCGGACCGGTGAGACCTCCTTCGCCCGTTCGCCATGGGCGCACCGTACGACGGGCCGCGGGCGCGAATCTCCAGTACGCGCACGGGCGCTCTCCAACGCGCGCACCGCCCGGCCCGGCATGGACGCGGTCGTGCGCGCGCTGGAGAGCGGGCAGCTCACCGGCACGCGGGAGAGCCTGGAGGCGTGGCTGGACGGCGCCCCGATCCGGGAGGAGTATCTGATCGTCGAGGGCGGCGCACTGGCCGGCACCGGCGCCCACTCCTACTCCACCGGGAAGTGACCCTGTGATCAGCAAGCAGCAGGCCGCGGAGGCCGTCCGCCACGCCAAGGCCGTGACCGGCGTGACCTGGGAACAGCTCGCCGAAGCCGTCGGCCGCCCCCTGGTGTGGACGACGGCGGCGCTGCTCGGCCAGCACCCGATGAGCAAGGAGGAGGCGGCGAAGGCGGCGGCCCTGCTGGAGCTCGGCGACGACGTCGCGCTCGCCTTCCAGCTGCAGCCCACCCGGGGCGGGCTCGACGCCGCCGTCCCGGTCGATCCCACCATCTACCGCCTGTACGAGGTCATCCAGGTGTACGGGCCGGCCATCAAGGAGCTGATCCACGAGCAGTGCGGCGACGGCATCATGAGCGCCATCAACTTCCGGCTGGACGTCAAGCGGGTGCCCGACCCGGCGGGCGACCGCGTCGTCATCACCATGGACGGCAAGTACCTGCCCTACCAGTGGTGACCGGCCCCGGGGGCGAGGACGGCCAAAAGCAGTCGCCTCGCCGGGTGGTCCGGCGCGAAGATCTCCGGTGTGACGCTGCATGAGAACGAGGTGCCGATCGACGAGGCGACCGTCGGGGCGCTCCTGAGGGAGCAGTGCCCGCGGTGGGCCGGCCTGCCGTTGTCGCCGGCCGGGTCGGGCACGGACAACGTCATGTACCGGCTCGGTGACGACCTGCTCGTGCGGCTGCCGCGAACGGCGGAGAAGGCGCGCTCGGTGCGCAAGGAGCAGGAGTGGCTGCCCCGGCTGGCGCCGCAGCTCGCGCGGGCGGTCCCGGAGCCGGTGCATGCCGGGCGCCGGGCGCGGCGTTCCCGCTCGCCTGGTCGGTCTACCGCTGGATCGACGGGGACGAGGCCCGGCACGACACCGTCCACGACTGGTCCGCCTTCGGCGCCGACCTGGCGGCGTTCGTCCGGGAGCTGCACGGCATCGACCTGAGGGGCGCGACGCGCACGGGCGACCTCAGCTGGTACCGCGGAGGCCGTCTCCAGGACTGCGACGCGTGGGTCGCCCCGTGTTTCGCCGACTGCCGGATCGCCTCCGACACGACGCTCGACGTCGAGACCCTGGAACGGCTGTGGCGGGCCGCGCTCGCCCTGCCCGAGCCCTCCGGGGCGCACGTGTGGCTGCACGGCGACCTCAAACCCACCAACCTCCTGGTGCGGGAGGGCAAGCTGCACGCGGTCATCGACTTCGGATGCCTGTCGGTCGGTTTCCCCGACGCCGAGCACGCCACCGTCTGGGACCTGCCGCCCCAGGCGCGGCAGGCGTACCGCGACGCCCTGGGCCTCGACGATCCGGTCTGGGCGCGCGCGAGGGCGTGGGCGATCGCGGTGGGCATCACCGGAGTGTCGTACTACTGGCACATCTATCCCGCCTTCGTCGCCGAATGCCGGGCCCGGCTTCAGGCGATCGTCGCGGCAGAGGGTTGAGAGCACTGGTCGTCGGCGACCAGCACCCGGATCGTCACCACGCGTTCCCTTCCCTGGGCAGGTCGGCCCGCACCCGCCAGCCGCCCGGTCCCGCCGGTCCCGCCGACAGGGCGCCGCCGAGCAGGCGCACCCGCTCCCGCATGTCGCGCAGGCCCGCCCCTCGGTCTGCGGCATGCCGGACGGCGTTCGTCAGCGCCTCCTGGACCACCCGGTAGGCCGTGTGATCGACGGCCGGCGGCAGCGCACCCGCGCTCCCGGAGCGGGGCCGGTATTTGTCTGTCTTCTGGCGTAATGTCACACCGCGGGGCCTTCGCCTGTTAGATTCCGTTGTCATGATCAAGGAGAGGCGCGTCAGCGGCCCTGCCACGGGCCGTTGAGGCGCGCGGGGTTGCTCCACGGGGGTCTGTTCCAGGTACAGCGAGGCAGGACCGATCGAGCAGCCCGGCGGGCCCGGCGACGTGCCGATCGACGAAGAGGAGCAATGTGCTGAGAAGAACTCCCCTGCTCGCCGCCATCCTCATGATGATGGCGACGCTGCTGGCCGTCCCCATGGCGGGAGCGGCCGGCGCGGAGACGGACGAGCAGGACGTCACGGATGCCGTCGGCAGGCGCGGCATCACATGGGGGCCGTGCGAGGAGGAGCCGAGCGTCGAGTGCGGCACGCTGGCCGTGCCGATCGACTGGTCCCGGCCGTACGGGCCGACCGTCGCCCTGGCCCTGGCCCGGCGCAAGGCCACCGACCCATCCGCGCGGATCGGGTCGCTGCTGACCAACCCGGGCGGGCCGGGCAACTCGGGAGTGAACGACATCCTGCGCCCCTCGGGCTTCAGCGAGGAGATCCAGCGGCGCTTCGACATCGTCAGCTACGACCCGCGCGGCGTGGCCCGCAGCGGCTCGGTGACGTGCTCGGCCGCGGTCTACAACGAGATGCCGTACCCGGTCATGACCAGCCAGGCCGACTTCGACAAGTGGGTGGCCTTCGACCGCAAGCTGCGCGACGACTGCCGCAAGCGGACCGGCCCGCTGTACGACCACCTCGACTCGGTCAACGTGGCCAAGGACATGGACGCCATCCGCGCCGCGCTCGGCGAGAGCAGGCTGACCTCCTACGGCGTCTCCTACGGCACGCTCGCCCAGCAGATGTACGCCGAGCTGTTCCCGCACCGCATCCGCGCCATGATCCTGGACAGCAACATGGACCACAGCCTGGACGTCAAGGCGTTCCAGGTCACCGAGGCGGCCACCGTCCAGGACAGCTTCGACGAGTTCGTCGCCTGGTGCGAGCGCAGCCAGGAGTGCGTGCTGCACGGCCGGGACGTGCGGGCGCTGTGGAAGAGCCTGCTGGACAAGGCCGAGCGCGGCGAGCTGCTGTGGCCGGGCGACGGCCGCCCGGTGCCGGCCCACAACCTGCTCTGGCTGGGCGTGATCATGAACGAGGCGCCGTCCTGGCGGCTGGAGGCCCAGGTGCTGCTCGCCCTGGACGGCGGGCCGGTGCCGGACGACATGCCGGGCCCGCCCGGCAACTGGCAGGTGGGCGGCGAGACCGCCGAGCTGCCGACCGCGATCCTGTGCCAGGACTGGAACCTGGGGCTGCGCGACTACGCCCACTACGCCGAGGTGATGAGCGCCTCCAACGCGGTGGCCCCGGACATGCGCTACAACCCGATGCCGATGGGCGACATGCCGATCTGCCAGGGCCACCCGGTCAACAACCCGCAGCACCGGCTGCGCTACCTCGGCAGCACCCCGCTGCTGGTGGCCACCTCGAAGCACGACCCCGACACCCCCTACGAGTGGTCGGCCAACGTGGCCCGCCAGCTCGGCTCCAAGGCCACACTGCTCACCTACGAGGGCTGGGGCCACGGCGTGTACGGCATGACCGAGTGCACCACGAAGGTCATGGACACCTACCTCATCTCGCCGGCCACCCCGGTCACGGGCAACCGCTGCCCGGCGGAGGAGCCCCAGGGCTAGGCCGGGACCGTCGTTCCCCGCCCCTCAGGGTGCGGCCCTCAGGGTGGGGCCCTCAGGGTGGGGAACGGCGGGCGCGGTGGCGGCGGACCGCGTCGCGGTTGGCGCACGGGTGGGAGCAGTAACGCTGCCGGGCCGTGCGCGAGGTGTCGGCGAAGATGGTGTCGCAGTCGGCGGCGGCACAGCGGCCGAGCCGGTCCATGCCGCGGCTGACGAGGTGCAGCGCGGTGCCCACGGAGATCAGCGCGAACAGCACCGCGCCGAGCGGCTGGTCGTCGTCGCGATAGTGCAGGTGCCAGCCGTGGGCGTGGTCGGTCATCCGGGGATAGGCGGCCGACCGGGCCAGCATCTCGTTGACCAGCTTGGCCCGTTCTTGCTCGCCCGTGGCGTCGACGACCCGCGTCCAGGCGTCGATGACGGCGAGGGTCCGGCCGAGGTCGGCCGGCTCGACGGGGCGTTCCAGCACGAGACCGGCCGCGCGGCAGCGGCCGGCGAGCTCGTCGGCGCTGCGTGGCGGGTGGTTCGCCAGCTCCGCGGCGAAGTTCACCACATCCGCGCCGTAAGGGTTGAGGTGCACAAGCTCATTACAACAGCCTGGACGGCATGACGCGAACCGCGCGATACCGCTGGGTCATCCTGGGTGTCGCCACCTTCACCCAGGCCGCGACCGGGTTCTTCGTGCAGGGCATCGGCGCGATGAGCGTTCACCTGCAACGCGACCTGGAGCTGAACACGACCCAGCTGGGCCTGCTGCTGTCGGCCGCCCAGCTCCTCCCCCTGGCCGGGCTGCTCGTGGCGGGCCGGCTGCTGGACCGCCACGACGAACGCTGGGTCGTCGGCATCGGCGCTCTCGTGGTCGCCGCCGCGCTCGCCCTGGCCGGCGTGGCCCCGGGATACCTGTCGCTGCTGGCCGTCCTGCTGATCGTCGGCGCCGGGTACAGCACGATCCAGCCGGGCGGCAGCAAGTCGGTGGCGTCGTGGTTCGGCGCCTCGCAGCGCGGGCTGGCCATGGGTATCCGCCAGGCGGGGCTCCCGCTCGGCGGCGCCCTCGCCGCCTTCGTGCTCCCCGCCATGGCGGCGGCCTACGGCTGGCGGTCGACGGTGCTGGCCGGCGCGGTCATCGCCCTGGCGGGCGCCGTCGCCTTCATGACCCTCTACCGCCGCCCGCCGAACCGGCGTCCCGTGCCGGCGACCTCCCGCGTGCGGCTGGAGCTGTTGCGCGAGCCGTACATGAAGAAGATCGTCCTGTCCGGGACGAGCATGGTGTCGGTGCACAGCGGCCTGGGCGTCCTCACCGTCCTGTACCTGCACGAGGTGACGTCACTGAGCGCCGCCGTGGCGGCCCTGGTGTACGTCGCCGTCCAGTGCGCGGGCGCGCTGGGCCGCATCTGCCTGGCCGCCTGGAGCGACCGCCACGCCGCGGGCCGCTACGCCTGCGTCCTGACCTGCCTGATCGCCGTGATCATCGGGATGCTGGCGCTGACGACCCCGCTCGGCCGCTCCCCCGTCGCGGCCTGCCTGCTCTTCGTCTGGCTCGGCTTCTTCGGGATCGGCTGGTACGGGCCCTGGATCACCTACGCGGCCGAGTCGGCGCCGCCGGACCACACCGGGTTCGCCCTCGGCCTGGCCATGGCGGTCAACCAGGTGGCGATCGTCCTGGCGCCCTTCGTGCTGGGCCTGCTCACGGACCTGACCGGCGGCTTCGCCCCCGCGTGGATCCTGCTCTCCGCCCTGACCGCCGTCACCCTGGTCGCGACCGTCCGCCTGTGACGGACGTCACCGCCCGCCCTGTCACGCGACCGCGACGACCGGTGTCTTGGGGGCATGACAGGACACAACACCTCCCACAAGGTCGTGGTCATCGGTGGCGGTTATGCCGGAACGCTGGCGGCCAACCGGCTGCGCGTGCGCGACGACGTCGCCGTCACCCTGGTCAACCCGCGGCCGGAGTTCGTCGAACGCATCCGGCTGCACCAGTTCGTGGCCCGTACCGGACAGGCCACGATCGACTACGGCACGCTGCTCGGCGAGGGCGTCGAGCTGGTCGTGGACAGCGCGACCCGCATCGACACCGCCGCCCGCCAGGTGCTGCTGGCCTCGGGCGGCGCGCTGGACTACGACTACGTCATCTACGCCGTCGGCAGCACCGGCGCGGTCCCCTCGGTGCCGGGCGCGGCCGAGCACGCCTGGCCCCTCGCGGACCTGGAGTCCGCGCGGCGGCTGCGCGCCCGGCTGGACGAGCTGCCGCCCGGCGCTCCCGTCACGGTGGTCGGCGGCGGGCTCACCGGCGTCGAGACGGCCGCCGAGCTGGCCGAGCGGGGCCGCGCGGTCGCGCTGGTCTGCGGCCGGACCCTGGCGCCCTACCTCAGCTCAGGGGGACGCCGGTACGTCGCCAAGTGGCTGGCCCGCCACGGTGTCACCGTGCTGGAGGGCGTCACGGTGACCGAGGTCCGGCCGGAGGCGATCGTCCTGGACGATGGCGGGGTGCGTCCGAGCGTGCTGACCATCTGGACGGTCGGTTTCGGGCTGCCGGAGCTGGCGGCGGCGAGCGGGCTGCGTACCGACGCGCTCGGCCGGCTGCTCACCGACGAGACGCTGACCAGCGTGGACGACGAGCGCGTCGTCGCGGCGGGCGACGCCGCCGCACCGTCGGGCCGGCCGCTGCGGATGAGCGGCTACGCCGCGGGGCCGCTCGGCGCGCAGGCCGCCGACACCGTGCTGAGCCGCATCGCGGGCACCGAGCCGGCGGCGATCGACCTGGCCTTCACCGGCGCGTGCGTCAGCCTCGGCCGGCACGCCGGCATCCGGCAGATCGCCGGCAAGGACGACAAGGCGGTGAACGTCTACATCCCCGGCCGCGCGGGTGCCATCATCAAGGAGATGACGTGCAGGTTCGTGGTGTCGAAGCGGATCCGCGGCGAGGCGCGCAAGCCCGGCTCCATGAGCTGGCCCAAGGGCGGCCCGCGCCCCGAGACACCCGCCACCGCCCCGGTCACCCCGGCATGAGCGGCACCGACGAGCACGCCGAGCGCTTCACCGTGCTGCGGCCGCTGCTGTTCACCATCGTGTACGAGATCCTCGGCTCCGCGACCGAGTCCGACGACGTGCTGCAGGACAGCTACCTGCGGTGGGCCACGGTGGATCTCGCCACGGTGCGCGACACCCGGTCGTACCTGGCGCGGCTGGTGACCCGCCAGGCGCTCAACGCCGTGCGGGCGAGCACGCGCCGCCGCGAGGAGTACGTCGGCTCGTGGCTGCCCGAGCCGCTGCTGCTGGCGGACGACGACGCGTCCGCCGACGTGGTGCTCGCCGAGTCGGTGTCGATGGCGATGCTCGTCCTGCTCGAAGCGCTCACCCCCGACGAGCGCGCGGTGTTCGTGCTGCGCGAGGTGTTCGGGTTCGACTACGACGAGGTCGCGTCGGCGGTCGGCAGGTCCGTGGTGACGGTGCGCCAGATGGCGCACCGCGCCCGCGGGCACGTGCAGGCGCGGCGCAGACGCTTCGGCCCCGTCGACGCCGAAACGACCACGCGCGTCACGGAGCAGTTCATGGCCGCGACGGCGACCGGCGACATGGAGGGGCTGCTCGCGCTGCTCGCGCCGGACGCCACCTGGACCGCCGACGGCGGCGGCAAGGTCACCGCGACCCGCCGGCCGGTGGTGGGCGCGCGGAACGTGGCCGCGCTCGTCATGGAGCTGTTCCGCGCGGGACGGGTGCCGGGCTCGCGCGTCGAGCCGGTCACCTGCAACCACGCGCCCGCGCTGGCCGCCTACGACGGCGATCGCCTGGCCGGCGTCTGCCTGCTCGAGATCGGCGACGGGAAGATCACCCACTTCTACGTCGTCCGCAACCCGGACAAGCTCCTCGCACTGACGGCTCCGCGCCGGATCAGCCGGTAGCGGTCCTTTTCACTTGATCAAGGAGTTCAACGATGACCGACACCCAGGTGGTGATCGCCGGGGCGGGGCCGACGGGGCTGATGCTGGCGTGCGAGCTGGGGCTCGCCGGGATCGACGTGCTCGTCCTCGAACGGCTCCCCGAGCCTCGGACGGTGGAGTCGCGGGCCGGCGGCCTGCACATCCGCACGCTGGAGACGCTCGACCAGCGGGGCCTGCTCGACCGCTTCCTGGAGCGCGGACGGCCACGCCACGACGTGCACTTCTCCGGCCTCACGCTCGGCCTGTCCGGCGTGGCGACGCGGTATCCGTACGCGCTGCTCATCCTGCAGGCCGAGGTGGAGCGGCTGCTGGAGGAACGCGCGGCGCGGCTGGGGGTGCGGCTGCGCCGTGACGCCGAGGTGACGGGCTTCACCCAGTCCGGCACGGATGTCACGGTCGAGCTCGCCGACGGCTCGCGCGTCCGGGCCGGCTACCTCGTCGGCTGCGACGGCGGGCGCAGCACCGTGCGCCGGCTCGCCGGCATCGGCTTCCCCGGCACCCCGGCCACGATGACCGCGATGCTCGGCGACGTCGAGCTCGCCGAGCCGCCCGCGCACGACATCTTCCAGGAGCGGCGCGAGCACGGCAGGTTCTCGGTGCTGTCGTACGGCCCCGGCTGGTACCGGGTGCTGACCAACGAGTTCGGCCACGTCGCCGGCCGGGACGAGCCGATGACCCTGGAAACCCTCCGCAAGGCCATGCTCACCATCGCCGGCACGGACTTCGGCATGCACTCGCCGCGCTGGCTCTCCCGCCACGGCGACGCGGCCCGCCAGGCCGACCGCTACCGCGACGGCCGGGTGCTGCTGGCCGGCGACGCCGCCCACGTCCACTTCCCGGCGGGCGGCCAGGGCCTGAACACCGGCGTGCAGGACGCGGTCAACCTCGGCTGGAAGCTCGCCGCCGTCGCCCACGGCCACGCCCCCGACTCGCTCCTCGACACCTACCACGCCGAGCGGCACCCGGTCGCGGCCCGCGTCCTGCACAACACCCGCGCCCAGACCGCGCTCTGGCGGGTGGACGAGCACACCTCCGCGCTGCGCGAGGTGCTGGACGATCTCATCGGCATCGACGAGGTACGGCTCCGCCTGGCCGGCATGATCACCGCGACCGACCTCCGGTACCCGATGGACGGAACCGACGACCTCCTCGGCCGCCGCATGCCGGACCTCGACCTCGACCGGGGCCGCGTCTACGATCTCCTGCACCACGCCCATGCGGTCCTACTGGATCTCGGCGATCTTCCGGCGCTCGACGGCGTCGTGACCGGCTGGGCGGGCCGGGTCGATCTCGTCCGCGCCCACCCTGCCGGCGGCTCCGAGCTGGACGCCGTGCTCATCCGTCCCGACGGGCATGTCGCCTGGGTCGCCCGCTCCGGGCAGCGGCCGGACCTGGACGTGCTCCGGGCCGCGCTGACCACGTGGCTCGGCCCCGGCACGCGTTAGCCCGCCTGTGCGGGCGCCGGCCCTGCGCGGTTCTCTGTTCAGCGGCCGGTGAGCTCGGCGAACCTGCGGGGTCGATGGTGCCGCCGAGAGGCGATCACGCCGACGCGCCGCTGCGGTCCCGGGACGTGGCCGGCCAGGAGGGCGGCCACGGGCGCTGGCGTCGAGCAGGCGGCGGTTGACGGCGGAGGTGATCTCGCCCGGGATGGGCAGGGCCTGGCCGTCGGCGATCGTCCGCGGCACGGGGATGGAGACGCGTTCCCCGCTCTCCAGCAAGCGCTTGGTGTCGTAGCCCTCCGCGGGCTCGACGCCGACGACCTGGATCGCGGGGTGCAGCGTCCTGGCCGCGACGGCGCTGCCGGCGATGAGACCGCCGCCTCCGACGGGCACGATCAGCGCGCCAGTCTCTTTGAGCAGCTCAAGAGCGGCGGTGCTCTGCCCACCACGTTTCCCGGAGAGCTCTATCCGCCAGGTTTCCCGGAGAGCTCTGCCCGCCACGTTTCCCGGGGAGCTCTGCCCGCCACGTTTCCCGGGGAGCTCTGCCCACCGCGTTTCCCCGGATACGCGTCGGCGCGCGGACTCGGAGTCCGCGCGCCGGAAATATCAGGCCGTTTCCCGCTTCGGGAGCTTCCACCCGGGACGGGGGAAGTGGCAGGTGTAGCCGTTGGGGTACTTCTGCAGGTAGTCTTGATGCTCGGGCTCGGCCTCCCAGAAGTCGCCCGCCGGGGTGACCTCGGTGACGACCTTACCCGGCCACAGGCCCGAAGCGTCGACGTCGGCGATGGTCTCCTCGGCCACCCGCTTCTGCTCGTCGCTCGTGTAGAAGATCGCCGAGCGGTAGCTGGTGCCGATGTCGTTGCCCTGGCGGTTCTTCGTCGAGGGGTCGTGCACCTGGAAGAAGAACTCGAGCAGCTCGCGGAAGCTGGTCTTGTCGGGGTCGTAGACGACCTCGATGGACTCGGCGTGGGTGCCGTGGTTGCGGTAGGTGGCGTTCGGGACGTCGCCGCCGCTGTAGCCGACGCGCGTGGACACGACGCCGGGCTGGTGGCGGAACAACTCCTCCATGCCCCAGAAGCAGCCGCCGGCGAGAATCGCCTTTTCGGTGGTCACGTCGTCTCCTTACTTGTCGGTGTCGCTCGCGAACAGGGTGCGGTATTCCCCGTACCCCTCCTGCTCCAGGTCATCGAGGTGGATGAACCGCAACGACGCGGAGTTGATGCAGTAGCGCAGCCCGCCCCTGTCGGCAGGACCGTCGTCGAAGACGTGCCCGAGGTGACTGTCCCCGTGCAACGAGCGGACCTCCACCCGGACCATCCCGTGGCTGAAGTCCTTACGCTCGACGACGTTCGGCTGGGCGATCGGCCCAGTGATGGGCCCGGTGACCGGCCCGCTGATCGGCCCGCTGATCGGCTTGGTGAAGCTCGGCCAGCCGGAGTGGCTGTCGTACTTGTCGACCGACGCGAACAGCGGCTCGCCGGACACGACGTCGACGTAGATGCCGGGCTCGTGGTTGTCCCAGTAGGCGTTGGCGAACGGGCGCTCGGTACCGTCCTGCTGGGTCACGCGGTACTGCTCCGGGTCGAGCCGCGAAACAGCTTCCGGGTTCTTGTGGTACTGGGTCTGCCGGGGCACAACTTTCCCTTCCCGGCCTTTCGGCACGAAGCTGGGGAACCAGGTGAAGCGCTCCTGGACGCGGAGATAGAGACACTCCACGGGCCGGTTCTATTCCTACAGACACCCGCTTGCGCTCTCCCTCTGCAACCTCCGCGCCAAGGTCGCGTCCGGCCACCCACACGTCAGGTGAACACCGCAGGTCACGTAGGGCTGCGGCGCAATGTCTGGAGGCCATTGGCCCCGGGACTGGTGCGGCCGGTGCTCGTCGTCATGGATCAGATACTCCTGCGGCACGCGGGCCGGATCGTGGATCACGAACCGCAGCCCGGCGATGCGCTCCCCCAGGCCCATGCTCAGGTCGCGGGCCCGTTGCACCGTCCATGCCCCGGTCGGGTAGCCCAGGCGAGCCAACTCGCCTTGCAATCGGGAAGACTCGCGCCCACTGGCGGCGGTGGATCAGCCGCGATAACGCCGTGAGCCAGAGCCGGTCGGCGTGATTCCACCGCGGCCGAGCCGCCGACCTGGCGGCGGAGCGCCTGGTTCGATAGACAAGCGACAACACTACAACGCGATGATCGCAGCCACCGCCCTGACCTTAGCTCACAGCACGAAACCGCGTTTTCGAGCGAAACAAGGCCGAGACCATCCGCAGTGAGGATGCGACCGATGGTGCCCTCCCCTATCTGATGGCCGAGGCCCAGCAGTTCACCATGGATCCGCCGATGTCCATCGTGGGTTCTCTTCAGCCACCCGGATCACCAGATTACGCAGCCCATTCGGGACCGGTGGAGGGCTCGGCCATGCCTGGGTAAGTCCAGCGCTGGCTGATCAGACGGCGGCGCCTGGTCGACAAGGGCCCGGTGGTCGTGGCCGCAATCATCAATAGATACAGCAGGATGCAGAACCCCAGGACCTGGTACGCCGATCTGAGCAATACCAAGTTTCGGGGGCGGTGCGGGGTCGGCTCTATCGAGAGGACTGGTGGGTGGCCGGCCGGCGTGGGCGTGGACGCCGACCGTCACCTCATCGATCGTCCCTGTCGGGAGCGCTCAGCCAGCGGCCGATCGACCCGGCGAACGTGATCACAGCTCCCGCCAGGATCAGCGACGAGCCGACCACCCCGCCCGGCTCGGGCGGCGTCGTGCGCGAGTAGATCAGCGCGCCGGTCATGAGAACGAAGCCGACCACCGTAACGACCCACCACATCCTTCTCACGGACGCGCTACCCCCTGCCGGGCTGCCGGCTGTCTATCGTGGCGCTCTCGTGCCCATTGGTGACACGGTAGGTGACGACATTTCCATGGCCCTTGTTCACCGCCCCGATGGCGATGAAGAAGACTCCTGAGAACACGCTGACCATACCGCACGCAAGTCCTACCAGATGGGTTACCAAGATGAACAGCGCGTACGCGCCCGTACCTCTCCAGCGCCTCGTACACATCCTTCGCCGGCGGGCAGTTCGATCCGCTGTAGCCGATGTCACCGGCACAATCCGTTTCACCGAACTTTTGCGCGCTTCATGTACCAGTCGTCGACGACCGGGCAATCTTTGGAGCTCTTAGCCTTGAGACAGCCGAGCATGCCGTCCTGTACGGGAACCAGCCGCGGCGCACTCGCCGGTAAATGTTCCTGAGCGAGCTTGGCGATCACCGTAGTGATCGAGGCGAGCCCGGCACCGGCAGTCTCAGCTTGAGAGCGCGGAGGCCGAAGCGGGAGGTCGCGTCAGCGTGGTGAGGGTGTTGAGGTCGGCGAGAAACTCACCGGCCAGTTGCTCGTTGGTGAACAGCTGGCTCGGCCTGGTCATCGGCGCGGGGTACCGCTGATGCCGTACCGGTTCTGCCGTGCCTGTTCGAGGCCACCACGCCTGGTGAGACGTCGCGGCGGCGACCTGTCGCAGCTTCGCACGGGGATGCGTGCCGCGGATCGCCATGTGCAGGTGCGGCGTGAGCCGCCTCTGGGGCTCGACGGTGGCGGAGTACTGCACGTCATGGCCGCCACACGGACCGATCGACCGGCTTGGGAAGTGCAGCGCGTCTCACGGTGCCGTTCGGGTCGGCGACGGAGAGTTCGCCGGCGGCTGAGCCGGTTGACGAGGTTGTCTCAGGGGACTGCGTTACTGGCACGTGTTACCCACGGGCGGGCGGACGTTAGCATCGTCCCGACGGATGGACGGCGGGGGCGAGGGCAGAGTGGCGGACCAGAAAAAGGGCAAACGCCGCATCACCAGTGTGGACGTGGCGCGGGAGGCGGGGCTGTCGCGGGCCACGGTTAGTTTTGTCCTGAACGACACGCCGGGTCAGTCCATCCCCGAGGCCACCCGGCAGCGGGTGCTGCAGGCGGCGGCCCGACTGGGGTACACGCCCTACGCGCCTGCCCGTACGCTGCGCAGCGGCCGGAGCGACGTCGTGCTGTTCGTCCTGCCGGATTGGCCGCAGGGGCCCACCATGGCGGAGTTGGTCGACCGGGCCGCGCAGGTGCTGGCCGGCGCCGGGCTGACCCTCGTCACCCATGTGCACACCGGCCGGGACGACGATCTCGCGCGGCTGTGGACCGCGCTCGCCCCGGCGGCCGTGTTCGGCATGCGGCCGTTCACGGCCGGCGAAAGGGCCGGCATGAAGCGCGCGAACATCGCGGCCGTGCTGCCGTCCCCGGAGCAGAGCGGCCACGATGTCGGCTCGACCTTGTGGCTCAACGGCGTGGGCCGGCTCCAAGCGCAGTACCTGATCGGGAAGGGGCATACCCGGCTCGCCTACGTCCTGCCCGACGACCCCCGGCTGAGCGCGCTGGGTCAGGGGCGGGCCGAGGGAGCGGCGCAGGCGTGCGCGGAGGCCGGTCTGCCGGTGCCGATCGTCGCGACCATCCCCCTGGACGCCGCCGCGGCGGCCGAGACGGTGGCGGGCTGGCGGCGACCTCCGGGCGCCGTGTGCGCCTACAACGACGAGGTGGCCCTGGCGCTGCTGGCCGGCATGCGGAAGCTGGGCACGAGCCTGCCGGTGATCGGCGCCGACGACATTCCGGCGGCCCGCTTCGCGGTGCCGCCGCTCACCACGGTCGCCCAGGACAGCGGCGAGCTCGGCGCGCGCATCGCCGCCGCGCTGCTCAGGGCGCTGAACGGCGAGCCTTCGCAGCTTG
The DNA here is from genome assembly GCF_900323885.1 of [Actinomadura] parvosata subsp. kistnae. Classification (GTDB taxonomy): domain Bacteria; phylum Actinomycetota; class Actinomycetes; order Streptosporangiales; family Streptosporangiaceae; genus Nonomuraea; species Nonomuraea composti. The sequence goes on from NZ_OOHJ01000030.1 coordinate 692,239, forward strand.
ACGTGCTGCCGGATGCCGGGATCCGGGTGGTCGAGCGGGAGTCCGCCTGAAGGGGCCACGGCGGGCGACTCGGGCTCGGCCGTTCATGGTGCCCGGAGATCGACGTTACTATCACGTGTAAGTAGTGCAGATCGATACCCTGCCGGAGGCTGAGAACCCCCATGTCCCCGCAAGACGTGACCGTTACCGGCGATCATCCGCCTGTCCCCGTGCGGGTGTATCCGGCGGCCGGGGAGCCTGGCAGGCCCGGTCTCGTCTGGATGCACGGCGGCGGCTTCATCGGCGGCTCCCTGGACATGCCCGAAAGCGACGCGGTCTGCCGCGCGCTGGCCGCGAACGGGATCGCCTGCGTGAGCGTCGGCTATCGTCTGGTTCCGGGCTTCGGCGACCGTCGTGCCCAGCGCGCTTCCGACGCCGTCCGGTTCCCGCTTCCTCTCGACGACTGCGAACGTGCGTGGGCGTAGGCGCGGCACCACGTCGACGACCTCGGCGTCGACCCGTGCCGCCTGCACGTCGGCGGTGCCAGCGCGGGCGGGGCGCTGGCGGCGAGCCTCGCCCTGCGGCTGTACGACGGCTCCGCCCCGCCGCCGGCGAGCGTCGTCCTGGCCTATCCGCTCCTGCACGCGGCGCTCCCTCCGCTGAGCGCGGAGGCACGCCGCAGCCTGCGCGGCCTGCGGCGGCTCGGGACCTTCTCCCCCACCTCGGTGTCCTGGATGGCGCGCAACTACGTCGGGCGCGCGAACCTGGATCGGCTGCCGGAGGCGTTCCCCGGCGGCCGTGACCTCACAGGCTTCCCGCCGACGCTGATCGTCAACTCCGAGCGGGACAGCCTGCGCGCCTCCGGCGAGGCCTTCGCGGACGAACTGCTCGCCCACGGGCGGCCCGTGGAGGTGAGCACGGAGCCGGCCACCTCCCACGGCCACCTGAACCGCCCGCGGCGAACGGCCTTCCACCGGACCATCAGCACCTTCAGCACATGGCTGTCCCGATAGGCGCCCGGCGGCGGGCCCAGCGCGTCGGCGAGGGCAGGGCCGGCCGCCGTGGCCGAGGTCGGGTGAGCGCCGCAGGTCACATGTGAGCGCCGCCGTCGACGCGGATCTCGGTGCCGGTGATGAACGCGCCGTCGTCGGAGACGAGCATGGCGACGACGCCGGCGACGTTCTCGGGGCCGGGCAGGCCGTCGCTGATGGCGGAGGTCAGCTTGAGGAAGAGGTTCCAGTCGGTGTCCTCCGGTACGAGGGAGCCGATGTTGTTGGTGATGCCGCTGCTGATGCCGCCGGGCACGACGTTCACGGCACGCAGTCCCTGCTTGGAGTACTCCAGGGCGAGGCTGTGGGTGAAGGAGGCGATGCCGCCCTTGCTGGCCGAGTAGGCGGCCATGAACGGGTGGGCGTAGAAGGCGGCGGTGGAGCTGAAGTTCACCACGACGCCCCGGCCGGACTCCAGCAGGGCCGGCAGGGCGGCCCTGGTCATGAGGAAGGTTCCGGTCAGGTTGACGGTGATGATGCGGTTCCACAGCTCCAGGGAGCAGTCGTGGGTGTGCGCGCCGCGCAGGATGGCGGCGGTGTTGACCAGGGCGTCCAGGCCGCCGAGCGCGCTCACCGCCGAGGAGACCACCTCGGTGACCGAGCCTTCGTCGGCGATGTCGACGGGGGTGACGGTGAGCCGGTCGGCGGTGCCCTGCTCGGTCGCCAGGGCGAGCGTCTGCTTCAGACCGTCCTCGGCGATGTCCGCGGCCACCACGCGGGCGCCTTCGGCCAGCAGCCGGAGCGCGGTGGCCTGGCCGATGCCGGAGGCGGCGCCGGTGATGAGGATGCGGCGGTCGGTGAGTCGCTGCATGAGAGGGTTCACTCCGTTTCAGTTGATGACGCAGGTCAGATGGCACAGGTCAGATGGCACAGGTCAGACGGTGCAGGTCAGATGGCGGTGCAGGTCAGATGGCGGTGCAGGTCAGAGGGAGGTCGGCGGCGGAGCGGCCGATGCGCAGCCGGTGCGGGCCGCTGGACGGCTTCCGCGGGGCCACGCCGATCCGTACCGTGATCGTCTGGCCCGGTGCGGCTTCGGCGGCGGCGAAGCCGGCCAGGCGCAGAGCGCCGTCCTGCTCCAGATACGCCTGGACGACCTCGCGGCCCGGCCGGTCGCCGGCGTTGCGGAGCGTCACCTCCACGGAGCCGTCCACCGGGCCGTCCACCGAGCCGTCCACCGAGCCGTCCACCGAGCCGTCCACCGAGCCGTCCACCGAGCCGTCCGCGGCGTCGTCCACGGTCTCGGCGCGCAGGTACTCCCAGGTGGTGTAGGACAGGCCGTGGCCGAACGGGAACAGCACGCCCTCGGGCCGGTAGGCGCGGTAGCCGATGCGGTCGCCCTCGGCGTAGTCGAGCACACCGTCGTCGTCGGGCCGCGTGGACAGGATCGGGACGTCGGCCTCGGTGGCGGGGAAGGTGGTGGGCAGCCGGCCGCCGGGTTCGGCGCCGGTCAGGACGTCGGCGATGGCGTCGCCGCCTTCCTGGCCGGGGAACCAGGACCACAGCAGCGCGGCCGGTTCGTGTGCCCAGGGCATCAACCACGGCGCGCCGGCGTTCACCACGACCACGGTGCGGGGATTGGCCGCGCAGACCTGGCGGACCAGGTCGTCCTGCCGTCCGGGCAGGGTCAGGCCGGTGCGGTCGAGGCTCTCGGTTTCGGTGTCGGCGTCGCTGCCGACCAGGACGATCGCCACGTCGGCGGCGCGGGCCGCCGTGAGGGCGGCCTCCAGTTCTTTTTCGTCGGTGCCGCGCGGCGGCTCGTAGCCGAGCCCGGTCAGGGTGACCGGGTAGGGCAGGTTGCGTTGCGGGCTGATCAGCAGTTCGACGTCGATCGGGCCCGCGCCGGCGGTGAAGGTGAAGGTGTGGGAGGGCGGGTTCAGCAGCAGGGCGGCGATGTCGTCGCCCTCCTGGAGCCGTTCATGGAACTGGTCGGCGTTGCCGGGGACGCGCAGGGTGTGGCGGCCGGTGCCCAGGACCGACAGCCGGTGCAGGCCGGCGGCGGGCAGGGTGAGGCGGGTCCGGACGACCAGCTCGGCGACCTCGTCGGCGAGGATGATCGGGAACCACCAGGGGGCGGGGTCGCGGTGCTCGGCCGTCAGGACGGTGCCGTCGGCCGTGCGGTGCTCCAGCCGTACGCCGTGCTCGCCGGTCTCGGGGTCGGTGGCCATACCGGGCGGCAGGGGCCGCAGCTTGGCGTGCGGGAAGACGCCGGCGTGGACGGTGATCTCGGTGTCCGCGCCGAGCACCCGGCGCAGCCCTTCGAGCGGCGTGACCACGTGCTCGGGGGTGACGTGGGCGCTGCCGCCGCCCTGGGCGGTGAACCGCACCGCGTTCGGCCCGATCAGCGCGACCTTGCGCAGACCCGGCGGCAGGGGCAGCAGGCCGTCGTTGCGCAGCAGGACCGAGCCGCGGATCGCCAGCTCGCGCAGGCGGTCGCGGACGTCGCCGGAACCGGCGGGGCCGGCGTGGCGGGGACGCCTTCGAGAGCGGGAACGCCTTCCAGAGCGGGGACGCCTTCCAGAGCGGGGACGCCTTCGAGAGCGCCGGTGCGCGCGGCCAACCGCAGGATCCGCAGCACCTTGTCGTCCACGACCTCGGCCGGGACGCGCCCGTCCTCGACCGCCGCCACCAGCGCGTCCCCCCAGGGCCCGTCCGGGCCTGGCATGACCAGGTCGAGCCCGGCCAGGGCGGTGGCCTCGCAGGATCGGGCGGCGGTCCAGTCGGAGACCACCACGCCGTCGAAGCCCCACTCCTGCTTGAGCACGCCGGTCAGCAGATCGCGGTGCTCGGTCATGCTCTCGCCGTTGACACGGTTGTAGGCGGCCATCACCGCCCAGACGCCGGCCTCGCGCACCGCCGCCTCGAACGGCGGCAGGTACACCTCGCGCAGCGTGCGCTCGTCGATGCGGGCGTCGTAGGTCATCCGGTCGGTCTCGGAGTCGTTGCCGACGAAGTGCTTGACGGTCGCCGCCACCCCCGCCGACTGCACGCCCCGGATGAAGCCGACGGCGATGCGGGAGGTGAGCAGCGGGTCCTCGGAGTAGCACTCGAAGTGGCGGCCGCCGAGGGGTGAGCGGTGCAGGTTGACCGTGGGGGCGAGCAGGACGTGGACGCCCATCTCGCGGGCCCGGGCGCCCATCAGCCGCCCGGCCTCGTAGGCGGTCTCCTCGTCCCAGGCCGCCGCCAGGGAGGTGGGGCTGGGGAACAGCAGCGAGGGCGGGGTGTCAGCGCCGAAGGAGGTGCCGCGCGGCCCGACGGGGCCGTCCGACAGGGCCAGCGCGGCCAGCCCGGCCGACGCCACCGGGGTCAGCGTCCAGGCGTCCGCCCCGGTGAGGAGGGCGACCTTCTCCTTCAGGGTCATGGCGGCGAGGCGGCGCAGCAGGTCCGCCTCATCGATCAACGGCACGGTGTCAGTCCTTCTGGAGCTCGGCGAAGCCGGTCTCGATCTCGGCGGGCAGGTGGTCGGCGTTCGGGATCAGGGCGATGGCCTCGCGGACGGTCATGTTCCGGGCGGCGGAGTCCAGGCCGGTCTCCACGTACTCGGCGATCTCCGGCAGGTGCCGGACGATGGCGTCGGTGACGACGCGCATCGCGCCGGGCCGGTCGGCCACCTCGGCCAGGGTGCTGTCCAGGGTGAGCGGCGCGGCGGCGGCTCGGGTCTCGGTGTAGGGGGAGGTCCAGCGGTGGGTGCCGGAGCCGACGGTGTGCCGGTCGCCGCCGGGCAGCGTGACGTGCGCGGTGGTGTTCGGCGGGACGACGGCTTCGACGGTGAGCGTGCCGTCGTCGATGCGCCAGGAGGCGGCGGCCAGGCCGTAGGGGGTGCGCAGCCGGGCGGCGGCATGGGTGAGCCCGCCGCCGGGCCTGGGCCGTACGGAGATCTCCCGGTAGCCCGGCGCGGCCGGGGCCAGCCCCGCGACCGTGCGGTGCAGCCAGTCGGCGACGGCGCCGAAGGCGTAGTGGTTGAAGGAGGTCATGCCGCTGGGGTTGACGGTGCCGTCGGGCAGCAGGCTGTCCCAGCGTTCCCAGATCGTGGTGGCGCCCTGCGTGACCGGATACAGCCAGGACGGGCACTCGCGCTGCAGCAGCAGCCGGTACGCGGCCTCCGTCTCCCCCGCCTCGGCCAGGGCGTCGCAGATGAGCGGGGTGCCGACGAAACCGGTGGCGATCTTGTAGCCGCTCGCGCGGACCAGCTCCACCAGGCGGGCGGCGGCGCGGGCGCGCCGGTCCGGCTCGGGGAGCAGGGCGAACTCCAGGGCCAGGGCGTAGGCGGTGGGCGAATCGCTCAGCAGCCGCCCTGAGCCGGTGACGTACTCGGCGGTGAAGGCGCGGCGCACCTGGCCGGCGAGCTCCCGATGGGGAGCGGCGTCCTGCCCGATGGCCTCGGCCGCCCGGGCGAGCAGGTCGGCCGAGCGGGCGAAGTAGGCGGTGGCGACGATCTCGGGATAGGTGCGGGCCTGCTCGGGCCGGTTGGCGGGCGCGGCGGGGTCGAGCCAGTCGCCGAACTGGAAGCCGCTGTCCCAGAGCCGGTCCGGCCCGGCCAGGCCGGCGACGTGCTCGACCCAGGCGCGCATGCTCGCGAACTGCCGTCGCAGGATGCCGGTGTCGCCGTAGCGGCGATACAGCACCCACGGGACGATCACGGCGGCGTCGCCCCAGGCCGCGGCGGCGTTGGAGGCGGAGGTGACGTTCGGCACGACGTGCGGCACCAGGCCGTCCTCGCGCTGCTCGGCGGCCAGGTCGGCGAGCCAGGAGGACAGGAAGCCGGCGCTGTCGAACAGGAACGACGCCGTGGGGGCGAAGACCTGCAGATCGCCCGTCCAGCCCAGGCGCTCGTCACGTTGCGGGCAGTCGGTGGGCACGTCGAGGAAGTTGCCGCGCATGCTCCGCACGACGTTCTCGTGCAGCCGGTTGACGAGCGGGTCGGAGCAGTCGAACCAGCCGGTGCGCTCCAGGTCGGAGTGGCAGACGACGGCGACCACGTCGTCCACCGGCCCCGACACCTCGGCGTAGCGGAAGCCGTGGAAGGTGAAGCGCGGCTCCCACGTCTCCCCCTGCTTGTCGCCGCGCAGGAGGTAGGTGTCGGTGGCCTTGGCGGTGCGCAGCGGTGCGACGCACAACTCGCCGTCCTGAAGGATCTCAGCGTGCCGCAGCGTCACCCGGTCACCGGCGGAACCGCGGGCGGTGATCCTGAGGCGGCCGACCAGGTTCTGGCCGAAATCGTAGACGGTGGCGCCGCTCGGGGTGACGCGCTTCTCGACGGGGGCCAGGGTCTCGGTGCGGCGCACCGGCGGCCCTTCCGGCGCCACCAGGGTGCCCAGGTCGTGCTCCACGATCTCGACCGGCGACCAGCCGGAGTCGTCGTAACCGGGCGACGACCAGCCTTCGCGTTCCAGGCGGGCGTCGTGGGTCTCGCCGTCGTACAGGTCGGAGGAGAGCAGGGGCCCGGACGCGGCCCGCCACGACTCGTCGGTCACGAAACGCTCTGCCGTGCCGTCGTCGTAGGCGATCTCCAGCTGGGCCAGCCAGGCGAGCCGGTCGCCGTACAGGGCCCGCTTGCCCTCGAAGCCCAGCCGTCCCCGGTACCAGCCGTCGCCCAGGGTCGCGCCCAGGCAGTTGGTCCCCTCGCGCAGCAGGCCCGTCACGTCGAAGGTCTGGTAGCGCAGGCGGTGCCGGTAGGCGGTCCAGCCGGGCGCCAGCACGTGGTCGCCGACGATCTCGCCGTTCAGCTCCGCCTCGTACACGCCCAGGGCGGTGGTGTAGAGCCGGGCGGCGCGCACGCCCCGGCGGACCTCGAACTCGCCGCGCAGCAGCGAGCCCTCCCCCGGGCTGACGAACGCGGCCGACCAGTCCTCCCGCGCCAGCAGCCCCGCCTCCACGTGCGCGGGCTCGCTCCACGCCGACCAGCCGCCGGGGCCTTCGACGCGCACCCGCACCGCCACGCGCTCGCGCGATGCCAGCGGCGCGAACGGCCAGGGCACCAGGACCGATTCGGCCGACTCGACCCGGACCCGCTCGCCCCGGGCCTCGACCTCATAGGCGCTCTGCCGCCAGTCCGGCGTGCCGGTCTCGACCGACCAGGACAGGCGGGGTGTGGGGGTGCCGATGCCCAGCGGTTCACGCAGGTGCTCGAATCGGACGGTGATCACTCGGACGAACCCTCCCTGCTTACACGTGTTAGTGCCGTCACCGTACACCCTGAACGAGCCGGACCGTCAACCCACCGACGACCGGCGCCACGGAACCTGCCCGGAATGATGTTCCGACACCTACTTGCACGTGTTAGTAGCCCGTGGTTAACATCCGGGACACATCTCCGCCTCTTCCCTCTGTGGGGTCCACATGAGCCTGCACCCCGGTGGCAGCGCATCGCCAACACCCACCCTCCCGAGGGTGGGCCCTCGATACATCTGGTTGATGGTCCTGGGCCAGTTCGGGGTCTTCATGGCCTTCATCACGCCGCTGGCCATCTCCCTGTCCGTCAAGGTCAACCAGCTCGCACCCGGACGCGAGGAGTATCTCGGCTACATCACCGGCATCGGCGCTCTCGTGCCGCTCCTGATCGGACCCCTGTCCGGCACCTGGAGCGACCGCACCCGCACCCGGCTGGGCCGCCGCCGCCCCTTCATCATCGGCGGCATGCTGGTGGGCGTCGTCTCCCTCGTCGTCATGGCGACGGCGCCCAGCGTCCTCGTCCTCGGCGCCGGCTGGGTGCTGGCCCAGCTCGGCTGGGGCACCACCTTCGGCGGATTGAACAGCTCCCAGGCCGACCGGCTGCCCGAGGAACAGCGCGGCAAGGTGGCCGGGCTGTGCGGCTTCGCCACGCTGGTCGCACCGGTTGCGGGAGTCGCCCTGGCCGGAGCCCTGGGCGGGGATCCCCTGCTGCTGTTCCTCGTCCCGGGCGCGGTCGGCGTAGTGTCCGTGGTGTTGTTCGTCTGGCTGGTCGGCGAGGCCGACAGCCGCGGCCTGCCCGCCGCCGAGCCGCTGACCGCCCGGTCGCTGCTGCTGAAGTACACCTGGAGCGTACGGCGCTTTCCCGACTTCTCCCTCAACTGGCTGGGCCGCTTCGCCTTCTACTTCGGGCTCACGCTCAACACCACTTTCACCGCCTTCTTCTTCGCCTCCCGGCTGGACGTCACCGTCGAGCAGGTCGCGGGCACCATCGCGGCGATCTCCGGCATCGGCGTGCTGGCCACCGCCGGAGGCGCGCTGGGCGGCGGCTTCCTGTCGGACAAGCTGCGCCGCCGCCGCGTGTTCGTCCTGGCCGCCGGCGTGATCTACGCCCTGGGCACGGTCACCATGGCGCTGTCGTCCGACGTGCCGCTGCTCTTCACCGGATCGATCATCAGCTCGCTGGGCCTGGGCGTGTTCTCCGCCGTGGACCAGGCCCTCGCCCTCGACGTGCTGCCCGAGCGGGAGACCCACGCGGGCCGCTACCTGGGCGTCTTCGGCTTCGCCACCTCCATACCGCAATCCGCCGCGCCGTTCCTCGCGCCCCTGCTCCTGGCCGTCGGGGCGGGCGGCGCGGAGAAGAACTACACGTTGCTCTACCTGGTGGCGGCCGCCTGCACGCTGGCCGGCGGCCTGATCGTCCTTCGCATCAAATCCGTCCGCTGAGGAGCGGCCGTCCGTGACGTGAGGCCGCCGCGTACTCCCCTCGCGTTCAGCCCCGGCGTCTCCGACGAACTGCGCAACGACCTGAAGGAAGCCCTCTCGTGAACCTGCAAGACAAGGCGTCCCTGCTGTCCGGCCGGGATTTCTGGAGCACCAAGCCGGTCGGCGACGTGCCCGCCGCCGTGCTGAGCGACGGCCCGCACGGCGTGCGCCGGCAGACCGGGGAAGCCGACCACGTCGGCATCCACGAGAGCCTGCCCGCCACCTGCTTTCCTCCCGCGGTGGCGGTCGGCTCCAGCTGGGATCCGGCCGTCGCCGGCCGGCTGGCCGCCGCCGTGGCCGTCGAGGCGCGCGCGCTGGACGTCCAGATCAACCTGGGGCCGGGGGTGAACATCAAGCGCTCGCCGCTGTGCGGGCGCAACTTCGAGTACTACTCCGAGGACCCGCTGCTCACCGGCGTGCTGGCCGCCGCCCACGTCGAGGCGCTGCAGGCGGGCGGCGTCGGCGCGTCGGTCAAGCACTTCGCGGCCAACAACCAGGAGACCGGCCGCATGCGGGTCAGCGCCGAGATCGACGAGCGCACCCTGCGCGAGATCTACCTGCCGGCCTTCGAACGCGTCGTCAAGCACGCCAGGCCTGCGACCGTCATGGCCGCCTACAACAAGGTCAACGGTGTCTACGCCAGCCAGCATCCCTGGTTGCTCACCCGGGTGCTGCGCGAGGAATGGGGGTTCGACGGCGTCGTGGTCTCCGACTGGGGCGCCGTCAACGACCGGGTCGCGGCGCTGAAGGCCGGGCTGGACCTGGAGATGCCCGGCAACCCCGCGAACGACGCCATGATCGTCCAAGCGGTCCGGGACGGCGAGCTGGACGAGGCGGTCGTCGACCGCTCCGTCGCGCGGGTGCGCGCCATGGTGCGTGCCTGGCGGCCGGAGCCTGCCGCGTTCGACGCCGATGCCCATCACGCGCTGGCCCGCGAGCTGGCCGCGGAATGCGCCGTGCTGCTGAAGAACGACGGTGACACGCTGCCCATCAGGGCGGACGTACAGACGATCGCGGTCCTCGGGCCCTTCGCCACCGAGCCGCGGTTCCAGGGCGGTGGCAGCTCCCACGTCACCCCCACCCGCGTCGACAGCCCGCTGGAGGAGATCAGGAGGCTCGCCGGCGACCGGGTCGTCACCGCCGACCCCGACGACGCCGACCTGGCGATCGTCTTCGCCGGGCCGGCCGACCTCGACGAATCGGAGGGGTACGACCGGGCGGGCCTCGATCTGCCCGCCGAACAGGTCGAGCTGATCCGCGCCACCGCCGCCGCGGCTCGCCGTACCGTCGTGGTCCTGTCCAACGGCGGGGTGGTGTCGCTGGAGGGCTGGCACGACGAGGTGGACGCCATCCTGGAGGGGTGGCTGCTCGGCCAGGCGGGCGGGGGCGCGATCGCCGATCTGCTGTTCGGCGTCGCCGCGCCCTCCGGGCGGCTGGCGGAGACCATCCCGATGCGGCTGCAGGACACCGCCAGTTACCTGAACTTCCCCGGTGAGCAGGACGTGGTCCGCTACGGCGAGGGCGTCATGGTGGGTTACCGCTACCACGAGACGGCCGGGCGGCCGGTCCGCTATCCCTTCGGCCACGGGCTCACGTACACGACTTTCGCGGTCAGCGACCTCACGGTGCGGGTCACCGGCGACGACAGCGCGCGCGTCTCCGTCACCGTCGCCAACACCGGCCGGCGGTACGGCAAGCACGTCGTCCAGCTCTATGTCGCCACGCAGGCCGGGCCGGTCCGCCGCCCGGCTCGCGAGCTGCGCGCCTTCACCAAGGTCGGCCTCGAACCCGGCCGGTCCACGACCGTGACCTTCGACCTGGACGCCCGCGCCTTCGCCTACTGGGACGTCAAGGAGGGCCGCTGGCTGGTCGCGCCGGGCGACTACACCGTCCAGATCGGTGAGAACGCCTCGGCGGTCGTCGCCGAGGAGACGATCGAGCTCGCCGGTGAGGTGATCGCCAGGGAGCTCACCCTGGACTCCAGCGTCGGGGAATGGTTCGCGCACCCGCAGGTGGGCCCGGTGCTCATGCGGCACGTCGCGGCCACCATGACCGAGGAGCAGCGGGCCGCGGCGGCCGAGCACCAGGACCTGCTCAGGATGATCGAGTCGCTGCCCATGCACCAGTTCCTCAGCCCCATGGGCGTGCGGCTCCCGGACCAGGCCGTGCGGGAGATGATGGAGCTGAGCCGGAGGCCGCAGTGAACATGCCGAACCGGCTGAGGGTGGACCATCTGAGCGAAGTGCTGGGCACCGACGTCGCCCGGCCGTGCCTGTCCTGGTGGCTGCCCGCAGGATCGGCCCGTCAGCTCGCCTACCGGATCCGCACCCAGGACTGGGACTCCGGCCGGATCGACAGCGACCGGAGCGTGCTGGTTCCCTACGCCGGGCCGGAACCGGCCGCCGGTCAGCGGGTCACCTGGCAGGTCAAGGTCTGGACCGATCTCGGCGAGAGCGACTGGTCCGCGCCCTCGTTCTGGGAGCGGACGATCGGCGCCTGGACGGCCCGCTGGATCGAACCGGCCGAGGACGGCACGCCCGAGCCCGGCAGACGCCCCGCCTACCTGCTGCGGCACGAGTTCACCCTCGACGCGGTGCCTGCCAGGGCGCGCCTGTACGCCACGGCGCACGGCGTCTACGAGGTGTTCGTCAACGGCGTGCGCGTCGGCGACCAGGAGCTCACGCCGGGCTTCACCGCCTACCGCTCCCGCCTGCACGTGCAGACCTATGACGTCGGCGCGCAGTTGCGCGCGGGATCCAACGTCATCGGCGCGGTGCTGTCGGACGGCTGGTACCGGGGACGGACCGGCTACGAGCGGGTCCCCGACGGGTACGGCACGCGCACCGCCTTCCTCGCCGAACTCCACACCGGCAACACGGTGATCGGTACCGGCCCGGACTGGCGCTCGGCCACCGGGGAGATCGTCGCCGCCGACCTCATGGACGGCCAGGAGAACGATTTCTCCCGTGCGATCCCGGGCTGGTCGCGCCCCGGGCTGGACGTCGGCGCCTGGCAGGAGGTGGGGCTGCCGGACCTGACGGCCGAGGGCAGGCTGACCACCAGCCCCGCCCCGCCCGTCCGCCGGATCGAAACGCTCGCGCCGGTGGCGATCGCCAGCCCGCGCCCCCGCGTTCAGGTGGTGGATTTCGGGCAGGCCATCAACGGCTGGGTACGGCTGAGCGCACCGCCCGGGCAGGTCACCCTGACCCACGGGGAGGCACTCGGCCCCGACGGCGACCTCACCATGGACCACCTGGCGGCCGTGGACCACGCCACCGGGACGAAGCTCGACACCGGGCAGCGGGACCGGGTCACCGCCGCGGGCGGCGAGGTGTTCGAGCCGCGCCACACCACGCACGGCTTCCGCTACGTGCGCGTCGAGGGCCACGACGGGCCACCGGACGTCGAAGCCGTGGTCGTCCACACCGACCTGCGCCGCACCGGCTGGTTCACGTGCAGCGACGAACGGATCAACCGGCTGCACGAGGCGGCGGTGTGGAGCTTCCGCGGCAACGCCTGCGACATCCCCACCGACTGCCCCACCCGCGAACGCGCCGGCTTCACCGGCGACTGGCAGGTCTTCCTGCCCACGGCCGCGTTCCTGTACGACGTGGCCGGGTTCTCGATCAAGTGGCTGCGCGATCTCACGGCCGACCAGTGGCCGGACGGGCGCGTCCCCAACTGGGCCCCGGAGCCGGGCCACGACCGGCGCGCGGACGAGACCTACGCCTACATGAACGGGTCGGCGGGATGGGGTGACGCCGCCGTCATCGTGCCCTGGCAGACCTACCTCGCCTACGCCGACGAGCGCGTTCTGGCCGAGCAGTACGCGTCCATGACCCGATGGGTCGATTTCGCCGCCACCCGCGCCCGCGAGGGCCGCCATCCCGAGCGCGCCGCCGCCCGCCCGCGACCGGCTGCGCACGAGGAGTACCTGTGGGACACGGGCTTCCACTGGGGCGAATGGACCGAGCCGCGGCAGGACCAGCCGTTCTGGGCCATCGACCAGGGAATCGTGGCCACCGCGTACCTCCACCTGTCCGCGAAGCTGCTCGCCTGCACCGCCGCGGTGCTGGGCAGGGACGCCGACGAGGCCCGCTACGCGGCCTACGCGGACAACGTCCTGGCCGCGTGGCGGGCGGAGTTCATCCGCGCCGACGGGACGCTGACCGTCGACACCCAGGCCACCCACGTGCGCGCGCTCGCGTTCGGCCTCGTGCCGCCGCGACTGCGCGAGCGGACCGCGCTGCGCCTGGTCGAGCTGATCCGGGCGGACGGCACGCACCTGGGCACCGGGTTCCTCGCCACGCCGTTCCTCCTGCCGGTGCTCGCCGACACCGGCCATCTCGACGTCGCCTACGAGCTGCTGTTCCAGGACAGTGTCCCGTCGTGGCTCGCGATGATCGACCGCGGCGCCACCACGATCTGGGAGGACTGGGACGCCGTCGCCGACGACGGCACCCCGAAATCGTCCCAGAACCACTACAGCAAGGGTGCGGTCGTCTCCTTCCTGCACCGCTACGTCGCCGGCATCCGGCCGCGCGACGACGCGCCGGGTTACCGGCACTTCGACATCCACCCTCAGCCCGGCGGCGGCCTCACCTCCGCCGAAGCCCGGCTCGACTGCCCCTACGGGCGGATCGCCGGCCGCTGGCGGATCGACGGCGGCACGTTCCACCTCACCGCCACCGTCCCGCCCGGCACCCGCGCCACCCTCACCCTCCCGGACGGAACCACCGCCGACGTCGGCCCGGGCCGGCACCACTACACCTGCCCGGCCGCATGAGCTCTGTTCTCAACGACGGTCTCCGAGCCAGGCCGCTTCGAGGATGGCGGTCAGGCTGGCGGTGTCGGTCGGGCCCGGATGGTTCTGGATCAAGCGGGTGACGCCACTGGCCAGCTCCGCGAAGCGGGGGAGGTCGGCGCGTGCCACGCCGATGTCCGCCAAGGTAGGAGGGATGCCGATGCCGGCGAGGAGCCCGTCCAGCCAGGTGAGGAACGCATCCGCGGCCTCGGCGTCCGAGGCGTCGCTCACGTCGAGCCCGCACACCCGGGCGAGGACGGCCAGCCGGTCGCCGATGGCGTCCCTGGCCGCGTCCAGCGCGTAGGGCAGCAGCAGCCCGACGCCCAGGCCGTGCGGGGTGTGGGTGGCCGCGCCGATGGGGTACTGGAGCGCGTGCGGAGCCGCGTTGCCCGCGTGGGAGAACGCTAGCCCGGCCAGCATGGACCCGTAGGACATGTCGGCGCGCGCGTCCTTGTCGCCGCCGTCCCTGACGACATGCGGCAGGCTGCGGGCGATCCGCTCCGCGGCCAGGAGCGCGTAGTGGTCGGTGACCGGGTTGCGGCCGAGGAAGACCTGTTCCACCGGGTCGCGCGGCCCGTGGGCGCGGGGCCGCGCGGTGTAGCTCTCCACCGCGTGGCAGAACGCGTCGATGCCGGAGTGGGCGGTGACGGTCGCCGGGCAGGTGTAGGTGAGCTCGGGGTCGACGATGGCGAAGTCAGGCACGATGTGGACGCTGGAGACCCCCACCTTCAGCGCGCGGTCCGGGTCGGTCAGCACCGAGACGGGCGTGAGCTCGGAGCCGGTGCCTGATGTCGTCGGGACCGCGACGAGAGGCGTCGTCGGCCCCGGCACCTTCGACTCCCCGTAGAAGTCGCGCGGCGTCCCGCCGTGGCACCGGATGACGCCGACGATCTTGGCGAGGTCGATCACCGTGCCGCCCCCGACGGCGAGGATGACGTCGGCGTCCACCTCCGCGGCGGCCGAGACGGCCAGGGCGACATCGGTGAGCGGCACGTCCGGAGTCGCGTCGGCGAACACGCCGACGACCTCGACCTTCTCCCGTACGGCGGCCACGATCCCGGCCACGCCCGGCTGCCCCAGCAGGACCCGGTCGGTCACGATGAGGGCTCGCGAGCCGCACTCGGCCACCACTCGCGGGATGTTCTGCGCGACCCCTTCGCCCACGATCAGCTGGCGTGGTCCGCGGACGGTCTCAAGCATGTCAGTGCCTCTCTGGAACGTCGGCGGTGATGTGCCGATGCCCGGCGGGCGCCCGGAGCAGCGGGCCGGTCACGGGAGGTCGATCGCCGCGTAGGTGACGTCGAGATACTCGAGGATGCCCTCGTGCGACCCCTCCTTGCCGATCCCGGACTGCTTCACCCCGCCGAACGGAGCCGACGGGTCCGAGATCAGGCCGCGGTTGACGCCGAGCATCCCCGTCTCCAGCCGCTCGGCGAACCGGAGCGCCCGCTGGAGGTCACGGGTGAAGACGTATCCGGCCAGGCCGTGCTCGCTGTCGTTGGCCTTCGCGATCACCTCGTCGTCGGAGGTGAACGAGATGATCGGGGCCACCGGGCCGAAGATCTCCGCCTTCAGCATCCGCGCGTCGTCGGGCACGTCGACGAGGACCGTGGGCGGGTAGAAGTGGCCCGGCCCGTCCGGGCGCTCGCCGCCCACCAGGACCCGGGCTCCGCGATCGACGGCGTCGGCGACGAGCTCGTCGATCTTGGTGACCGCGGCCTCGTCGATCAGCGCGCCGACGTCCACGCCGTCGTCCAGACCATGGCCCACCGAGAGCGCGGCCATCCGCTTGGCGAAGCGTGCCGTGAACTCCTCGCGCACCGGCTCCTCGACGTAGATGCGGTTGGCCGCGATGCAGGACTCCCCGAGGTTGCGCATCTTGGCCACCATGGCGCCGTCGAGCGCGACGTCCAGGTCCGCGTCGGCACACACGATCAAGGCCGCGTTGCCGCCCAGTTCCATGGAGGTGCGCAGCACGTTGTCCGCCGCCTGCCGGAGCAGCACGCGCCCGACCTCGGTCGACCCGGTGAACGACAGCTTGCGGGTCCGGCGGTCGGCCAGCAGGGCCGAGACCACCTCGCCGGCACGCGTGGTCGTCACGACGTTGACGACGCCCGGAGGAACGCCGGCCTCCTCCATGATCCGGGCCAGGAACAGCATGGTGAGGGGCGTCTGGGCGGCCGGCTTGGTGATCGTCGTACAGCCCGCCGCCAGCGCGGGAGCGAGCTTGCGGGCGCCCATGGCCAGCGGAAAGTTCCATGGGGTCACGAAGACGCACGGTCCGACCGGCCTCGGCACGGTGAGGATGCGATATCCACCGTTGGGAGCGGTGTTGTAGCGTCCCTCGACGCGCACCGCCTCCTCGGCGAACCAGCGGAAGAACTCGGCGCCGTAGGCCACCTCTCCGCGAGCCTCCGCCAGCGGCTTGCCCATCTCGAGCGTTATCAGCCGGGCGACCTCCTCGGCCCGCTCGGTCAGTGCCCGGTACGTCGCGGTCAGCAGCTCCGACCGTTTTCGCGGTGGGGTCGCCGCCCACTCCGCCATGGCCTGGCTCGCCGCGTCCAGGGCGGCGAGCCCGTCGACGACGTCGGCGTCCGCCACCTCGGCGATGGTCCTGCCGGTGGCCGGGTCCTCGACGGCGAAGGTGGCCGCGCCGGCGGCGTCGCGCCAGGCGTCGCCGATCCGGAGCCGCCGGTGCTCGGGGGCCAGGACGTCCATGGGGTCACTCATTGCGTCGCCTCCTGTGATGCTCTCGGTGATGTCCGGCGTGACCTCAGCGGTTACCTCCCGGCCTCGGACAGCGCCAGCCCGGTGTCCGCGTCGAACAGGTGCGCGCGGTCCAGGTCGACCGTGACGAGCAGCCGCTCGCCCGGCGTGCCGGTGACGGTGGTTCGTGCCTTGACCTTGAGGATCTGCGTCCCCACCCGGACGTCGACCACCGTCCGGTCACCGAGCGGCTCGAGGCCGTAGAGCTCGCCCGGCAGCGACGCGTCGCCCCGCTGCTCGACGGACAGGTCCTCCGCGCGCAGGCCCAGCAGCAGCGGACGGCCGTCCTCAGCCGTGGTCCAGCGGGGCCGCGGCAGCGTCCAGCCTTCCCCGACCAGGCGATCTCCCTCGGCGTGGCAGGCGAGCAGGCCGATCGGCGGGCTCCCGACGAATCCCGCGACCCACTGGTTGGCCGGACGCTCGTACACCTCGGCCGGCGTTCCGACCTGTTGCACCTTTCCCTCCTTGAGCACCGCGACCTGGTCGGCCATGGACAGCGCCTCGACCTGGTCGTTGGTCACGTAGATGAAGGTCGCTCCGAGGCTGCGGTGAATGCGGGTGAGCTCGGTGCGCATCTCGACGCGGAGCTTGAGGTCGAGGTTCGTCAGCGGCTCGTCCATGAGGAACGCGCGCGGCTGCCGGACCAGCGCCCGGGCCAGGGCGACCCGCTGCATCTCACCGCCCGACAACTGCGCGGGACGACGCTGCAGCAGACGCTCGATGTGCAGCAGGCTCGACATCCGCTCGACGGCGGCGGCGATCTCGCTCGGGGAGCAGCGGCGGGCCCGCAGCGGCGAAGCGATGTTCTCGTACGCCGTGTGCCGCGGGTAGAGGGCGTAGTTCTGGAAGACCATGGCCAGGTCGCGGGCGGCCGGGCTGTCACCGGTCGCGTCCCTCCCGTCCAGGTGCACCGACCCGGCGTCGAGCTTCTCGAGGCCGGCGATCGCTCGCAGGGTCGTCGTCTTGCCCGCCCGGAGGGCCCGAGCACGACGAAGAACGAGCCGTCCGGTATGTCGAGCGTCACCCCGTCCAGGGCCTGGACCTTGCCGAAGGACTTGCTCAGCCCGCGCACCGCCACGGTTCCCATCAGGCCACCAGCTCTTCCGTACTCACGTCGTAGACCGGCGGGGGCCCGCCGGTGTGCCGCAGCCCGACCGGTGCGTCAGCGGCGAAACGGACGGTCGGTGGCATCCGCACCCGTACGTCGCGGTGTCCGTCGTGGTCGACCACGTAGATGATCTCGTCGCCCAGCCACTCCGCCGAGACCACGCGGGCCGGGACCGAATGCTCCGCCCCTGGCTCCGTGACCTCCAGCGCCTCCGGCCGGACGCCCGCGACCAGGCGACGGTCGCGCGGCAGGTCCGGCGGTGGCGTGAGGGCCAGCCCGCCCTGGCTGCGCAGCTTCCCGTCGGCCACCTCCACCTCGATCAGGTTCATCGGCGGGGAGCCGATGAACGCGGCGCAGAACAGGCTCGCCGGACGGTCGTAGACTTCCAGCGGCGTGCCGATCTGCTCGACGCGGCCCTTGTTGAGTATGGCGATCCTGTGGCCGAGCGACATCGCCTCGACCTGGTCGTGAGTGACGTAGACCATCGTCGTCCCCAGCTCCCCTTGCAGGTGCTTGATCTCCGTGCGCATGTCCGCCCGCAGCTCCGCGTCCAGATTGGTGAGGGGTTCGTCCATGAGGAACGCGCGCGGCCGGCGCACCAGGGCGCGGGCGAGCGCGACGCGCTGCTGCTCCCCGCCGGACAGCCGGTGCGGCCGCCGGTCCAGGAGCGGGCCGAGCCGCATCAGCCGGGCGGCCTCCTCGACCCGCTCGCGCACCTCCGCCTTCGGCAGTCCCTCGGCCCGCAGCGGGAACGCCAGGTTGTCGCGGGTTCTCAGGTGCGGGTAGAGAGCGTAGAACTGGAACACCATGGCGATGTCACGGTCGGCCGGCGGCAGGTCGTTGACCAGCGTGTCGCCGATGCGGATGTCGCCCGTCGTCTGCCTCTCCAGGCCGGCTACGGCCCGCAGTGTGGTCGTCTTGCCGCAACCCGAAGGGCCGAGCATCACGAACAGCTCGCCGTCGCGGATCGACAGGTCCACGTGGTCGACCGCGACCGTCCCGTCCGGGTAGCGCTTGTGCAGGGCGCTCACCTCGATGCCCGCCATCAGCGTCGCACCGCCCCGAGCGTCACGCCGGCGACGAGGTGCTTGCGCACCAGGTAGGCGAAGACGAGCACCGGCAGGGCGAACACCACGGAGGCGGCGGCCACGAGACCCCAGTCCACCGTGGTTCCGCCGATGAGGCCGGCGATGGCGGGCGGGGCCGTCCGCACGTCGTCGCTGGAGGTGAGGAAGATGGCGAACACGAACTCGTTCCACGAGAAGATGAGGGCGAAGACCGCCGTCGCGGCGATGCCGGGCAGGAGCAGGGGAAGGGTGAACCGCCAGAACGCCTGCAGGCGGGTGTAGCCGTCGAGCATGGCGGCGTCCTCGTACTCCGCGGGCACCTCGTCGACGAACCCCTTCATCATCCAGATCGTGAACGGGACGTTGAAGGCGGTGTAGATGAGGATCAGGCCGAGCTTGGTGTCGATGAGCCCGACCTGGCGGTACATGAGGAAGATCGGGATCACGACCACCACGGGCGGCATGAAGCGGGTGGACAGGATGAAGAACAGCTGGTCCTTCTTGGCCTTCACGGAGAAGCGTGAGTAGGCCCAGGCCGCCGGGACCCCCAGCACGGTGGCCAGCGCCGTGGAGACCCCGGCGACCAGGACGGAGTTGAGGAACGAGGCGGACAAGGTCGAACGCCCGCCGCCGGAGGCGACGAACACGTCCTTGAAATGCTCCATGGTGACCTTGAAGTCGAAGAACTTGGCCGGGATGGCGTAGACGTCCCGGTTCTCCTTGATGGACGTCTCGATCATCCACAGCACCGGGAAGAGCATCACGACGGCCAGCACGGTCAGCAGCGCGACCTCCAGCACGGCGCGGCCCCGGCCGCCGAAGCGGCGCGAGGGGGGCGCGTGATCCCGGGCAGGACCTGTGGACACGGCCTCGTCGACGGAGAGGGCCATCAGTCCTCCTTGAGCTTGTTCAAGTAGCGCAGGTAGAGCTGGGTGAGGACGATGACGACGAGAACCATGAGGATCCCGTACGCCGAGGCGGTCCCGGTGTTGAAGCCCAGGAACGCGACCTTGTAGACGTGGAACGACAACGTCTCCGTGGAGACCCCCGGGCCTCCGCTGGTGAGGATGTAGACGAGGTCGAACAGCCGGAAGGCCTCGATGGCCCGGAACAACACGGCGATGAGCAGCAGGGGCCACACCAGCGGAAGGGTGATGGTGCGGAACTGGAACCACTGGGACGCCCGGTCGATCGCGGCGGCCTCGTACAGGTACTTGGGCACCGCGGTGAGGCCCGCGAGCGCGATGAGCATGATGAACGGCGTCCACTGCCAGGTGTCGACCAGGATCAGCGAGATCAGTGCCGTGCGCTGCCGGGTGAGCCACTCCACCTGCCCCAGGCCGAGCGAGCCGAGCATGCTGTTGATCACGCCGAACTGCGCGTCGAGCATGAAGCGCCAGAACAGCCCGACCACGACCGGCGACAGCATCATCGGAACCAGGAACAGGGTGGTCAGCAGCCCTCGTCCGTGCGTGCGCCGTGAGATCAGGTAGGCGATGGTGAAGCCGAGCACGGTCTGCAGGGTGACCGCGCCGGCCACGTAGATCAACGTCGTCAGGGCCCGCTGGTGGACCTGCGGCGACGTCAGGATGGCGGTGTAGTTCTCGAACCAGAGGAATTGGGCGGTGCCCCCGCGGGTGGCCGAGTAGTCGGTGAAGGACAGGTACAACGCCCACAGCAACGGGAACACCGACATGGCGAGCAACAGCAGCAGCGCCGGAGAGGTGAAGGCCACGGCGAGCCCGCGGTCGCTCAGGCGGCTGGACCGGCCCGGTGCGGGCGGCGTCGCGGACGCCACCTGCCCGGGGTGGTCGGTCGTCAGGGGGGCGGAGTCGCTCACAGTCCGCCGCCGCCCTTGCCACTGCCGGCGTTGAGCACGGCCTGCTGCTGCTTGGCGATGTCGTCGAGCGCGGCCTTCGGCGCCTTCGCGCCGTTGAGAGCCGCGTTCACGTTGGTGTTCTCGATGTCGACGAGGCGCGCGTACTCGGGCACGTTCCACATGTCCCGCATCCGCGGCACCGAGTCGGTGTACACCTGGTTGAACGGCGCGGCGTCGAGGAACTCGGGCGACTCCAGGGCGTCCGTACGCGAGGGCACGCCACCGGCCGCGGCCCACTTCTTCTGAATGTCACCCTGCTCGAACCACTTCATGAAGTTCAGGGCCTCCGCCTGGTTCGCCTCGGGCGAGTAGGCCGACACGTGCATCCCCATGCCGCCGAGAGGCACCAGGTTCGTCTTCTGGGCCGGCAGGGTGGCGAAGCCCAGCTTGTCGAGAATCTGCTCCCGCGTGGTGCCGAGCGTCGACTGCTTCGGGTCGAGCAGGCCGCCGCTCGCGGCGATCCAGTTGAACGCGATGCAGGCCTTGCCCTGGGCGACCGCCGCGTTCACCTCGTCGATGAACCAGTTGCCTGAGCCCTTGGCGGTCAGCGGCTTCATCTTGTTGACCAGGACGTCCATCGCCTCCTGGCCCGCGGCGTCGTTGAGGACGCCGTCGATCTTGCGCGTCTTGGGGTCCCAGAGGTTGCCGCCGTAGACGCCGTTGACCGTGTTGTAGGTGACGGCCGCGGCGTCGGAGCCGTTGGCCTGGTGGAAGGCCAGCCCGCTGACGCCGGGGTTGTCCGCCTGGCACTTCTCGGCGACGGAGATCATCTCGTCCCAGGTCTGCGGTGGCTTGTCGCCGATCAGGTCCTTGCGGTAGATCATCGTCCAGGTGTCGCCGAGCAGCGGCAGCCCGTACAGGCTGGCGTTCTCGTCGCGCTTGCCGGTCTCCGCCTGGGGGAACTGGCCGTAGGCCGCCAGCAGGTACGGGTTGTAGGCCTTGACGTCGATGTTCTTCTTGACGAAGTCGGTGATGTCGAGGATGTTGCCGTTCGTCACGGCCTCGCCGATGTGCTGCGAGTCCAGGATCGGGATGTCGAAGTCGGTCTTGTGTGCGGCGAACTGGGTGAACATCGCATCGTGCCAGTTCGCGTTCGGCACGGTCTTGACCTTGATGGTCACGTTCGGCCGCAGCTTGGCGTACTCGGCGTTCGCGAAGGCTTCCAGCGCGTGGGCGGGGGGCCAGTCGAACCAGATGAAGCTGAGGGTCAGCGGATCCTTGGTGAGCTCCGGGATGGTCGCCGGCGCCTTGGGGGCGCTGCCGTCCTGACCGCCGCAGGCCGCCAGGGTCGTGGCCGCCAACATGGCCGCCGTAGCCAGCCGCGCCTTTCGACCGGGAACCGACAATCGTCCTGTTCGCTTGGGATACCGCATCTTCTTGCCTGCTTTCTGGGGGGATTTGTGGAGCCTGGCCGCGTGCGTCGCCGAGCAGTTGCCGTTGGTCAGGCGTGTTGCCGGCTGTCGCGGGGGCTGATCAGCAGACCGGCGTCACGAGGACGCCGCGACTTCATGGGGCTTCAAGCAGTCGGGAAGTCCTTCGGTCCTGGTGCGGCCCGATGACGAACCGAAGAGGACGTCGAGCATGCTCATAAGAGCTCCAACTGATCGAAGCGGAGCGATGGCGGGCGATTCCCCGATGGGTGAAGGATGGCTGGCGTCCGCCACCTTTCCTATACGATCCGGGTGGGAGCGTCAACATCTGCCATGCTGCGACCGATGCCGGCAGGTTCCCGAAGACGCAGGAAAGGACCTCACGTGACGATGGACGACGAAGCGATGATCGCGCGGCGCCGTGGGGCCATGACGGGCGGGATCCCGCGGGGAAGATCTCGCGGCCGGCTCGCCGACGAGGTGTACGACACGCTGCTCGGACAGATGATGTCGCTACGGATCGAGCCGGGCTCCCGCGTCACGATCGACGCCCTGGCGCGAGAGCTGGGGGTCTCGCAGACGCCGATCCGGGACGCCCTGAACCGCATGGAGGCCGAGGGCCTGGTCGTGCGCGTGCCCCACGCCGGCTATCGCATTCCCCCCCAGATCACCCGCCACCGGTTCGAGGACATGCTCGAGGTCCGCCTGCTCCTCGAGCCGGCGGCGGCGCGCAGATCCGCGGAACGCGCATCGTTGCAGCAGGTGGCCGGCCTGCGGCGGCTGCTGGAGGAGATGGCGGAGCTGGAGGGGGGCGACGGGCTCATGGCCTATGGCGCCTTCGGGCTGCGCGACGCCGCCTTCCACGATCTCGTCGCCCAGAGCGCGGAGAACCAGGTCATCCGCGAAGCGCTCGCCCGCCTGCACACGCACGTGCACCTGTTCCGGCTGCTCCACGACACCCAGGTCACCCACCTGGCCATGGCCGAGCACGAGGAGGTCCTGACCGCGATCGCCGCGCGTGACCCCGACGCCGCCGCCTACGCCATGCGCCGGCACATCCTGCGGTCCGGCGAGCGGTTCCGGCGGTTGTTCGACGAGGCCGAGGGCGCGGGCGGAATGGCGGCGGAGGCTTGACGGGCGGGCCGGGCCGGTGAATGCTAGGGCAACCCGATCGGATCGGATTGGATCCACCTCACCCGCCCCAGATGCGAGGAGAAGCAGGTGCCCAGAGCGCTGCTCCTGACCGGCGACGCCGCCGAGGAGCTCGACACCATGTATCCCTACTATCGCGTGCAGGAGGGCGGCTGGGACGTCGACGTCTCGTCACGGACGATGCGTGACGTTCAGCTCGTCATCCACGAGTTCGACCCCGACTCCGACGCCTACGTGGAGAAGAACGGCCGGAAGCTGCCGGTCGACGTGCCCTGGGCCGAGGTCGACGTCGAGCGCTATGACGCCCTCATCATCCCCGGGGGACGCGCCCCCGAGTGGATCCGGGTCGACGCCGACGTCAGGCGCATCACCGAGCACTTCTTCGCGCGCAACCTCCCGATCGCGCTGATCTGCCACGGCGCGCAGGTGCCGGCCGTGTACGGGCTGCTGAAGGGCCGGAAGACGGCGTGCTTCCCGCCCATCACCGGTGACATGGAGAACGCGGGCGCGACGGTCATCGACGCTCCCGACGTCGTGGACGGCAACCTTGTCTCCTGCAGGGGGTGGCCGGACATGCCGCAGTTCGGCAGGGCGATGATGGAGGTCTTCTCGAAGTCCGTCAGCTCCGCATCGGCATGAGCGCACCTGGCCCGTCCCGGTGACGGCATCCCGGACCGTCACCGTCGGCGGCTCCCCCGTCCACGTCATGGAGAGCGGCACCGGGCCCGCGGTGCTGATGCTGCACGGCTCGGGGCCCGGTACGACCGGATCCGGCGCCTGGGCGGCGACGGCACAGGCGCTGGGCACGTCCTGGCACCTGGTGGCTCCTGACCAGGCGGGGTTCGGCCGCACACCGCTCCCGGCCGGCTCCAGGGGCGGGCTCCGGCTGTGGACGGAGCAGGCCGCGGGCCTGATGGATGCTCTCGGCGCCGAGCGGTACGCCGTGGTGGGCCACTCCATGGGCGGCGCCGTGGCGCTGGCGCTGGCGGCCGCGCGTCCCCGGCAGGTCACCCACGTCGTGGCGGTCTCGACGATGGGCGCCCCCGGGGCGCCGCTGTCCGCCGACCTCGACGCGATCTGGGCCGCCCCCGCCGACCCGCTCGGGGCACGGGACATGTTGAGCCGCCTCGTCCTCGACCAGTCACTCGTGACCGAGTCGGCCGTCGCCGCCCGCGCGGCCGCGATGCGAGCCGGGGCGGCCGCATACGCGTCGCTGTTCCCTCCGCCCAGGGCCCGCTGGGCCGACGACCTCACCCTCCCGGCGCGAACGCTGGCAGAGGTGCGCGCGCCCGTGCTGCTCGTCCACGGCGCCGAGGACCGGGTCACCCCGCTCCGGACGGCGGCCCTGCCCCTGCTCGAGCACCTGGCCGATGTCCGTCTGCACGTGCTCGGCCGATGCGGGCACGTGCCGGCGCTCGAGCACCCGCGCGACTTCCGGCGACTCCTGTCGTGCTTCCTCGGCCGGGAACGAGGTCTCTGACTCATATCCGTGGGCCGCGGGTTCCGGTCCCGCCCGCCCTGCCATTAGGCATCTCCCGGACGGCGAGCTTCGCAGGCGTCCCCGTGTGGAAGTTTCACTAACAGCGCCGCGCTGACGACTGTGATGACGCGGGTACGACCGCCGCGTCGCGCGGCGTCACATGCCCTGCGATCAGCCTGTTGATCCGCGGGGCGCGATCGGCGCCCTTTTACGGGCCGTACGGAAACCGCGATTCACCGCTTGTTTCGGAGAGCGGTCCTTTATATGGGGCTGTCCAGTTCGCGGCCATTGTGTGATCCTCCCCTCGAGAAGGCATATCCCGCGGCGTCCCGGGCGCGCGGCCCGCGCACTCAGGATTGCGACCGGCGGCAGGGAGAGATGGGAAATCTTTTCTCAGAACAATGTGGCTTACGCCGATAAAAGCACCATGGTGTCGTACGTGCCCGCCTCACCCCGGTCAGGCCGGACGTCGAGGCCGGCAACTCTGGCGAGACCTCCACAGAAAGGGAACCCCATGATCGCTGGCAATCTGATCCGCCGGGCACTGGCGGCCGGCGTGATGCTGGCCACCACCGCCGCGATGGTCGTGACCACGCAGCAGCCCGCCGCCGCCTCGACCCTGACGCTCAACGCCACGGTGGACTGCCTCAACGTCAACTACTCCGGCGACACCCGCGACTGGTACGCCTCGTACGTGGCGGTCGGCTCCGCGCCTCCTTCGTACGGCGTGACGATGCCCTACAGCTCGATGGTCGCGAACCCGGCGAACCACTCGTGGTCGTTCACGATCAGCCTGCCCGGCGGCAGCACCTCGGTGAGCGTGTCGGCCATCTGCAGCGGCGGTCACCAGTACGACCAGGTCGGCTGGACCAACGGACCGGCGATCAGCATTCCCTCCTCGGCCACGACCCTGACCGCGACCTGGGGCTGCTCCACCCAGCAGGTCTACCCCGGGCCCTACATCACCGGCTGCAGCGCGCAGTCCTACTCCTACAGCTGAGGCTCCCGCCTCCCCGGAAGGCCGTCCGCTTTCACCGCGGGCGGCCTGCTCGCATGCGGGCACGGATACCGCGCCCGTCACCAGCTCTGTCAGCGGCGGTGCGGAAGAACGGGTGCGGCCCAACCCCCGCCGAGACGTTCGCCGGGGGCTGGGCCGCTGTCCGGTCGCGTGGTCACGCGCTGGTGCAGGTGTATCCGGTCGGCAGGGCCGTGTTGCCGCTGGGGCGGCTGGCCTGGAAGCCGAAGCTGGTGGTGCTGGCTCCGGGGGCGAGCGTGCCGTTGTGGCTCACGCTCTTGGCCGTGACGGTCTGGCCGCTGGTGGTGACGGTGGCGTTCCACGAGCCGGTCAGCGTGTGCCCGGCCGGGAGCGTGAACGTGACCGTCCAGTTGGTGATCGTCGAGGTGCTCGTGTTGGTGATGGTCAGCGGCTGGATCACATAGCCGGTGCCCCACTGGCTCTGCACGGTCGGCGTCGCCGAGCAGGCTCCGGTGCTGGTGCCGCTGGTGGTGACCTGGACGGTGTCGGACACCGGCGAGAGGTTGCCGGCGGCGTCCCGCGCGCGGACCTGGTAACGGTAGGTGGTGCTCGGGGTCAGGCCCGTGTCGCTGTACGAGGTCGTGGCCGAGGTGCCGACCTGGGCGAAGGTGCCGCCGCTGGCCCCGGGTGCGCGCAGGATGTCGTAGCCGGCGACCCCCACGTCGTCCGTGGAAGCGGTCCAGGACAGGGTGGTGCCGCTGGCCGTGGTGCCGGAGGCCGCCAGCCCGCCGGGGGCGGTGGGTGGCGTGGTGTCGCCGCCGGTGGAGGTCGTGGTGAACGTGACGATCGCGGAGTTGGCCGACAGGTTGCCCGCGCCGTCGCGTGCTCGTACGTAGACCTGGTATTCGGTCTCGGCGGTCAGCCCGGTCAGGGTGATCGAGTTGGTGGCGGACTGGCCGAGCTGCGGGTCGGTGGCGCCCTGCTCCCGGTAGACGTTGTAGCCGGCCAGGCCGGAGCCGCCCTGGTCGGTGGAGGCGGTCCAGGTCAGCGTGGCGCTGGTGGCGGTCACGTTGGCCGCGACGGGGGTGCCCGGCGTGGTCGGCGGGGTGGTGTCGTTCGTGCTCTGGAACTGGTTGAAGAAGTTCCACACCACTGTCTTGGTCCAGGTCCGTGCGCCGTCGTCGGCGGTGGACCCGTCCACTGGACCAGGGGTGTGCCCCCCGTCGAACGCCGCCCACACGACCGGGTACCCGGATCGGCATCCCGAGTAGGTGGTGACGACGTGCGTCAGGCTGCCCTGCGCCGGCTCGGGCGGATTCTGGGCCGTGCACCCGTTGTTCCTGACGAACGTGTCGCGCAGCGACCGGCCCTGAGAGATGTTGAGCACGTTGTCCCTGATGCCGTGCAGCCCGATGTAGGCGATGGGCTGGGTGCCGCCGCTGCATCCGCTGAGCTGCGCGCCGGAGTAGACCGCGACCGCGCGGAAGACCGACGCCCGGGCGCAGGCCAGGGCGTAACTCATGCCGCCGCCGTAGCTGAAGCCTCCGGCGAACAGCTGCGTGGTGTCGACGCACAGGTCCGCTTCGATCAGCCTGACCAGGTCGTCGACGAAGGTCAGGTCCTGCCCGCCGGAATTCGCCCAGCCGTTGTTCAGCCCCTGGGGGGCGACGAAGATCGCAGTGTTGTTCGCCAGTTGCCTGAGCCCGTAGTAAGACCAGGTGAATCCGCTGCTCCCGCCCGTGTCGACGTCGTTGGCGGTGCCGTTGAGCCAGTGGAAACCGAAGATCAACCGGTAGGGGTTGGTGTTGTTGTAGTTGTCGGGAATTCTCAGGATGAAGGAGCGACTCTGGCCGCCGCTCTGGATCGACTGCGCACCACTTCTGAGTGTCGGAGTCTTGCCGCATCCTGCCGTCGCAGCGGCGGCGGCGCTCGCCGCGCGTGACGTGGTCGCGCTGCTGCCCAGCGCCGTACCGCCGGTGGCCACCGCGAGAAGCAGCGCCGCGATGACAGCGGCGAGGACGGATTTACGCCGCATCATCACTCACCTGCCTGTGGCACCGCCGGGAAGGACGGCGCCAGGGCGTTGGTAGCGTTAACATGAGCTGGATCAGTCCTCTCATCCATGCGGAACCGGCGTGATCGGAGGGCATGACGAAAAAACCGCGTCGTCGTTCACATCGCTTTGCCGCGCCCGTTCCTGCCGATCGGTGGTGGTGCGACGGAGCAAATACGAGGCATGCGGATCCGTCAAGGCGCGGGTCGCTCCACTGACGTTACGAGCGGCACTCCCACGCCGTTTACTGGCACGTATCGCGTCGTTCGACCTGAGAACATATTGAAAGTTTCACGGCAAGGCTCCCAGAAAGCCATGAGGCCGCATTCAACCCTTTCGACGACGCGTGGCTTTCCCCGGTGGTAAGTCAGCAACATGTCAACGCGCGTAGTGCCCAAGCCGCGGTAGGCATAAGCGAGTCAGTCAGGCAGCAACTCGCTGAGCAGTTTCTCCACTCGGGAGCGGATGTCGTCACGGATGAGGCGGACGGTGTCGATGCCTTGGCCTGCCGGGTCGTCGAGCTTCCAGTCCTCATACCGTTTGCCGGGGAAGATCGGGCAGGCGTCGCCGCAGCCCATGGTGATGACCACGTCGGAGGCCTCGACCGCGTCGACGGTGAGAACCTTGGGCCGGGCGGCGGTGATGTCGATGCCGGCCTCGGCCATGGCCTCGACGGCGGCCCGGTTGACCTCCTCGGCCGGCGCGGAGCCGGCCGAGCGGACCTCGATCCGGTCGCCGGCCAGGTGGGTGAGCCAGCCGGCGGCCATCTGGGAGCGTCCGGCGTTGTGGACGCAGACGAACAGGACGGACGGCTTGCCGGCGGGGGTCTCGGCGGCGTTCTCAGGCATGGGCAGGCTCCTTGGCGATGAACAGGCGGCCAGGCTGACGTAGGCCGAGGTCCTGATGCGGGAGACGGCCCTCGCTTCGGACGCAGGGAGCGCCGCCGCGCCATCGGGACAGGCAAGAGGTCAGGGCACCTTCCGGAGTCTGCAGGCGAAGCACTTGTACGCCTGCTGCCCCGAAAGGTTGTCATAGAACTGGTCGTCCACCAGCGTGTTGGCCGCCTCGTAGTGGGGATCGCCGAAGATGTCGCCCACTTTCTGCGCAGGTCCGAACGTGTTGGGCAGGAATATGGTGTCGGTCCGGATGCCGGGCTCGATGAGGGCGGTGCCGGTCACCGCGCCGCGCGGGCTCTCCACCAGCACCGCGTCGCCGTCGGCGATGCCGTACCGGGCGGCGGTGTCGGGATGGATCTGGATCAGGCGGATCCCGTTGAGCTGCTCGCCGGTGTACGTCCAGTGCGTCACTCCGGCGAAGTGCACGACGCTGGGGCGGCCGGTCATGCCCATCAGCGGATATCGCCGGTGCACCCGCCCGTCTCCGGGGGTGCCGAGCCGGACGGGCCGGGTCAGCGCATGAGGATTGACGGGGTTGGTGACGAACGCGTCGCCGTAGGTCAGCGTCGGGTGCGCGCCGGTCACCTCTGGGTGGGTGAAGAACACGGGAAGCGCGCCGTGCCCGCTGGGCGCGAG
The DNA here is from genome assembly GCF_900323885.1 of [Actinomadura] parvosata subsp. kistnae. GTDB lineage: Bacteria > Actinomycetota > Actinomycetes > Streptosporangiales > Streptosporangiaceae > Nonomuraea > Nonomuraea composti. The sequence goes on from NZ_OOHJ01000030.1 coordinate 721,104, forward strand.
CCGGCTCTCCAAGGCGGTGGTGAAGATCTCCACCTTGCCGCTGGGGGTGAGGAACCGGTTGCCGGAGCCGAGCGAGCGGGCGGCCTGGTACCAGGAGGGATGATCGAGGTAGAGGGTGCTCACGCCTGGATGCCCGGTGGCGGGGCAGGGCCAGCGCAGCGGCTCGGTGCGGGCGCGCAGGCGGTCGCGGGTCATGCCGGCGGCGCTGGGGGTGTTGGCGACGAAGGCGGCCCACAGCTTGTTGTAGTCGGTCCATTCGAGAGGGAGGGCGTCCGTCCAGTACGCCGGCGGGTGCCGGCGGTCGTTGCGCGCGAGCGCGTGTGCCAGCCCGATGAAGATCTCGGTGTCGGAGCGTGATTCGCCGACTCTGGGCACGGCGGCGTCCTGCCAGCGGATGGCGCGGTCGTCACGCCGCATGTAGACGCCCTCGAACTCCATGCCGCTGCACACCGGCAGGATGACGTCGGCGTAGTGGGCGGCCTCCTCCATGAACAGCCCTGTGTAGACGTAGAAGTCCAGCTTCTCTAACGCGCGGCGGACCTTGCCGGTGTTGGCCGAGCTGATGAGGGGGTTGCCTTCGGTCATGACGGCTCGCAGCCGGTACGGCCGTCCGGTGAGAATGGCGTCGGCGAACGCGTCGGGGCCGACGGGGAGGGCCGGGCCGGGTTCGGGGACTCCGGCCTTCAGCGGAGGCAGGCCGAGCTCGCCGGGCCAGGTGTTGTGCATGAAGTTGCAGCCGCCGCCCGGCACGCCGACGTTGCCGGTGATCGCGGCCAGCATCGCGATGGCCCGGTAGGTGTCGAACGCGCCGAGCTGGTGTGAGATCCCGGCGTTGCAGAAGATCGCCGCCGGCTTCGCCGTGGCGTACTCCCTGGCGATCCGGCGGATCGTGGTGGCCGCGACCCCGGTCACCCCGGCGGCCCACTCCGGTGTGTAACCCTTGCCTGTCACGTGATCGCGGAGCTCCTCGAAGCCCACCACCCACTGGCGGACGAAGGCCCGGTCGTGCAGCTCCTCGCTGATGACCTCGTGCAGCATGCCGAGGACAAGGGCGAGGTCGGTGTGCGGTTTGGGCGCGATCCAGTCGTCCGCGAGCGCGCCGGTGGGCGTGCGCCGGGGATCTACCACGACCAGCCGGGCACGGGTGCGCTGCCGGGCCCGCAAGAGGTAGGCGAAGGTGACGGGGTGCGTCTCCGCCTGGTTGGTGCCGAGCATCAGCAGGTAGCGGGCCGCCCCCAGGTCTTCCCTGCCGGTGGTGGGATCGACGCCGTACCCGTTGGTGAAATTGCCCAGCCCGAACGTCACCGCGAGCGCGTTGCCGCCCGCATCGTTGCACACGGGGCCGACGTCGGTGTCGTTCGGGCTGCCGAGCAGGCTGAACAGGCGATGTGCCAGCGCGCCGGCGCCGCGCGGCATGCGCCCTGTGGTGCGGTTGGCGATCGCTCGCGCCTCCCCGCTGTCGCGCAGGTCGAGGAATCGGGTGGCGATGAGGTCGAGTGCCGTGTCCCAGGTCACGGGCTCGAACCGGGAGTCCGGGTCTCCCTTCGCCCCGCCGGTCCGGCGCAGCGGGCTGGTCAGCCGCAGCGGGTTGTAGGCCAGTTGCGGCATCATGGAGGCCTTGACGCACAGGTTGCCGTCCTGGACGGGGTCCGCCCGCTCCCCGCGTACATCGATGATCCGGCCGGCCTTCATCCGGATCTCCAGCCGGCAGTCGCAGTTGCAGAACTGGCAGGCGCCCGCCACCGTCCTGTCCGGTCGCAGGGCCGCGGAGCCTTCGGTGAAGTCGGGCATCGACGCGTCGCCCGTCGCGGGCGCGGCCTGCGCGGCGTACGGGACGAGGGTGGGCAGTGCGCCCGCGATCGCGCCCGTCCCGCCCAGGACCGCTCCCCGCAGCACCGACCTGCGCGAAGGAGGATCGGGTCGTGGCTCGTTCATGGCTGTCCTTCGCAGAGGGGTCAGCAGTCGCCGCCGCAGCCGCAACTTGGGGCCGACGGATCAGGAGCGGCGAGGCGGTGCACCGGCAGCGGGTAGGCGGGCTGGAAAGCCCGCTCACCGGCGCGCCGCTCGACCTGCGCGGCGGCGGCCTCGGTGGCCTCCCGCACCGCGGCGTCGACGGCCTCGTCCAGTTCGCCGGGCTTGCACGCGACGCGCGCGTTGATCCGGGCCTCCGCCTCGGGCAGCGGCCCCGGAGCCGGGCCGTCCGCCACGGGCGCTCCCCCGGCGCGGGTCAGGCTGAGCCTCGTGAGGACGCCCGGAGCGTGCAGGCTCACCTTGGCGTGGCCGACGGTCCAGCCCATCCGAAGGGCGGTCCGGGACAAGTGCTCCAGCAGCGTACGTGCCCACAGGTCGCCGTCGAGACCTTCGTCCGCGCGCACCACGAGGGTCTGATTCAGCCAGGCGAGCGCGGCCTCGGCCCGGGCGTAACGGTTGTAGTCGATCTCCACGTTGCGCGGCGCGGGCGGCTCGCCCAGCCAGGCGTTCATCAGCTGGTCGAGCCCTCTGCCCGATCTCGCCGAGTACCCGACCACCGTCGCGGCGGGGTACCGGACATGCAGGTCGTCGAGGGTGTCCCTGATCGTGTCCGGGTCGAGGAGGTCGATCTTGTTCAGTGCGATGACGTCGGCCTCTTCGAGCTGCTTGCCGAAGAGGTAGGAGAGGTCGGCGTCCCCGTTGTGCGCGGCGGTCTCGCGCAGGGCCGCGAGCCGCTCCGGATCGACGACCGTCATGAGCGAACCGGCCGTGAAGGTGTCGCCGTAGTACCTCCGGAGCGGCCGCAGGACGGTCGCCTGCAAGTCGGCGCAGCTGCCCACCGCCTCCGCGAGCAGCGTCTCGACCCGGTGGTTGTCGATCAGCTCCCGCGCCACGTCGAGGAGATCGTCGAAGCGGCAGCAGAAGCAGCCGCCCGTGACCTCCCCGGCCTCGCTGGAGGCGGATCGGGCCAGCCGGGTGTCGACGAGGTCGCTTCCCTGATCGTTCGTGATCACCGCCACCCGTTCGCCGTTCGTCCGCAGGCGCCTCGCGACCTCGACGAGCGTGGTGGTCTTGCCGGCTCCGAGAAAGCCGCTGAGCGTCATGAATTCAATCATTTTGCTCGCCTCACTGACCGATGCTTTTGTCGCACGATAACGACGGACCGAGCGGCCGATCAAGCCGTTCAATTACATGGCCGTCTAATTAGCTATCCGGGCAGGAGCACAGCCGTTCTGGCCTGCCCGTCCAGCAGAATCGACAGCTCGGCCAGCTTTTCCGGCACGGCTCGATAATGGATCCAGGTGCCTTGGCGCCGGCTTTCGATGAGGCCCGCCTTGCGCAGCACCTTCAGGTGGTGCGAAATCGTGGGCGCCGCCAGGTCGAAGGCCTTCGTCAGGTCGCACACGCACGGCTCCCCGTAAGCGGCGATCATCGATATCAGCTCAAGTCGTACGGGGTCGCCCAGGGCCTTGAACACCTCGGCGAGACTGCCGGCCTCACGGCTGGTCAGCGGTGGTACGGGGGCGGAGATCCGGCAGACGGCGGTGACATCAGGCTCCAGCACCAGATCAGGGTGACAGGAGGCCTTTGCCCGGACAAGCCGCCCGCCACCGGCCCCGCCAAACAGAATTCGACGTCCTTCTATTTACGGTCGTTCACCGACGCGTAATTGCGAGTTAATTGACGCCCCTTTTATCGTCGGCGGGACGTCGAGCGGATCGGAGGCGGATCATGACCGTCGTGATCTTCATTCTTCTCGTCGGCCTGGCGGCCGCGAACGGCGGCAATGACGTTCCCAAGGGAGTGGCGACGCTCGGCGGAGCAGGGGTCGCGAGCTACCGCACCGCCGTCGTCTGGGGAACGGTGACCACGCTGGCCGGATCCCTGTGCTCCCTGGCCCTGGCCGACCGGATGACCGCGCTGTTCTCGAAGGGCATCGTCAGTGCGCCCGCGACCGACCCGTTCGCCTTCGCGGTCCTCCTGGGGACGGCGAGCTGGATCGTGCTCGCCACGTTCCTCCGCCTGCCGGTCTCGACCACGCACGCCCTGGTCGGCTCGCTGATCGGCGCCGGAGTGCTGCTGGGGAGCTCGTCGGGATCAAGCGTGCACGTCGAAGTGCTGGGCAGCAAGGTCGTGCTTCCGTTGCTCGCGAGCATCGCGGTCGCGTACGTGTTGTCCGCGGTGCTCAGGCAGGTCGCACGGCGCTTCACCAGACCGGACCGATGCACCTGCGCCCAGGCCGAGGCCGAGGTGATCAGCGTGCCCACCGGCGGCGGCGTCCAGGTCGGCACCGTCACCACATGCGCGGTCCACCGCGACCGGACGGCCCGCGGATTCGACGTGGTGACGGCGGCGCACTGGTTGTCCAGCGGGGCCGCGAGCTTCGCCCGCGGGCTGAACGACACACCGAAGATCGTGGCCATCGGCACGTTCTCCCTGGTGCCGGCCGGGATGACGATCACGCAGGTGCTCCTGGCCGTCGCCCTGGCCATGGTCGTGGGCTCGCTCGTCGGCGGCCTCCGAGTGGCGCGGCGGCTGGGCGAGGACGTGGTCAAGATGTCGCACGTGGAGGGGCTGACGGCGAACCTCACCACCGCTGTCCTGGTCGGATTCGGCGCCGGCGCGGGAATGCCGATGTCCACCACCCAGGTCTCGACGGGCGCGATCGCCGGGATCGCGGGGCGCGACGTCGGACGGCTGAACCGCCGCTCCTTGCGCGACTTCCTCCTGGCCTGGACGGCGACGCCGCTGATCGCCGCAGGCGTGGCCGCGCTGGCCTTCCTGCTGGTGCGATAGCCGACGGCGGGAGGGGTGCCATCAGGCGTCCTTTCCGCCCGCCCGCGTTATCGCGGAAAATTCGTTGTGCTTCGTGGCGGCCGGCGACATCGACGCCCGCCGAAAGAAACATCGAACAAGTGCCTGCGGGATAAAATACCGATCCTCCGAATAATGGCGAAGGGCATTGTCATGGCACCCTTCTACAAAGTATTCGACCTGCCACCGGCCGCCCCGTCCGTCCTGGCCGAGTTCGCGACCCTTCCGCTGGATCCGTACACCGGCGGGCGGCAGCGCAGCAGACGGTTCTCCCAGTACCGCCTGCGGCTCGACCCCGAGCCTCGTCAGTGGCGGCTCTCGCTGCTGCCGCATCGGCCGTTCCTCCAGCCGCCCACAGTCAACACCCTGGTCGGCGGCATACCGCGGGAGCTGGAGCCGCTGCGGATCGACCCGACGCCGCAGATCCACACGGCGGCCCGCCAGATCGGCCTGGACGAAGGTCATGACTGGCACATCAACGTGCACCAGTGCCGGGTGAAGGTCGGCCCGGGTGTCGCCGGCGTGTCCGTGCCCGAGGGGCCGCACCGCGACGGCCACGACTTCGCGATGCTCGCCGTCTTCGCCCGGCACAACATCTCCGGCGGCGAGAACCAGTTGATGCCGCTCGGCGGCGGAGAGCCGTTCTTCCGCGTGACGTTGCAGCCGAACCAGGCTCTGGCCTTCGACGACACGGCCATGTGGCACACGGCGACCGACCTGGAGTCGCTCGACGGCGGCTTCGGGCATCGCGACCTGTGGATCGTGGTGTTCAACCGGTGGGACCGCAGGAAGTACGGGGAGGAGTTCGAGGCCCGGGCCGTCGCGGGAAGAGCCGCCTCATGACGCACCCGCGGACCCGCGCTGTCGCGGGAGGAGCCGCCTCATGACGCACCCGCAGACCCGGGCCGTCCGGGCGTGGGCGCCGCCACCGCCGACCTCGCGTCCGGTGGCCGTTCCCCTCTACCAGACCTCGACCTTCGCCTTCGAGGACCCCGACGCCTGCGCGGAAGGGCTGCGTCATCCCGACCGCGGCTACTCGTACACCCGGCATTCCAACCCCACCACCAGGGCCCTGGAGACGGCCGTCGCCGATCTGGAAGGCGGCGTCGCGGCGCTCGCGACCGCCTCCGGCATGGGAGCGATCAACGCGGTGCTGCTGGCCCTGCTCCGTTCCGGTGACCACCTCATCGTGCAGCGGCGCGTGTACGGCGGCACCCAGAGCGTGCTCATGCGCCTGGCGGAGCGCTTCGGCGTCGCCGTCACGCGAATCTCGGGTGCGGACGCCGGTGAGCTGGCCGCCGCGGTCAGACCGGAGACCAGGCTCCTCTACCTGGAGACGATCGCCAATCCGACGACCGAGGTCGCCGACCTGCCCGCGCTGCTGGCGGCGGGCCGGGCGGCCGGGCTGGTCTGCGTGGTGGACAACACCTTCGCCACCCCGATGTTGTGCCGGCCGATCGAGTACGGCGCGGACGTGGTCGTGCATTCGGCCACCAAGTACCTGGGCGGCCACGACGACGTGGTCGCGGGCTTGGCCGTCTTCGCCAGCCGTGACGTGCACGAGCGGGTGTGGCACCTCGCGGCGGACCTGGGTGCGGTGGTGGATCCGTTCGCGTCCTGGCTGGTTCTGCGCGGGCTGAAGACGCTCGCCCTGCGCGTGGAACGCCACTGCGAGAACGCCGGCCGCCTGGCGCACCTGCTGGAGGGGCATCCTCGGGTCGCCCACGTGCGCTGGCCGGGGCTGCCCAGCCATCCGAGCCACGCCGTGGCGCGGCGGATCCTCGACGGCTATGGCGGGGTGTTGTCGTTCGAGGTGGACGGCGACGTGCGCGCGTTCCTCGTCCGGCTGCGCTGCGCGGAGCTGGCGACGTCCCTGGGCGGCCCGCAGACTCTGGTGCTTCATCCGGCGACGACCTCGCACCGGGAGCTCGACGAGGCTGAGCTTCGCGCCGCGGGGATCAGCCCTGGGACGCTCCGCGTCTCCGCCGGTCTGGAGCACCATGAGGATCTTCTGGCCGACTTCGCCCAGGCTCTCAAGGCGTAGCGGCCTCGTCCACGAGGGAGTCCCCCAGCGGGGTCCGCCGGTAGAGGACGCGATACCCGGCGCGCGACCGGTCGAGCAGCCCGGCCTCGCGCAGCACCGCCAAGTGATCGCCCACGGTGCCGACGGACAGGCGCAGACCGGCCGCGAGCTGGCTCGTGGTGGCCGGCTCGCGCAGCTCGTCCAGCAGCCGGGCGCGGGTCCTGCCCATGAGCCTGGCCAGCGCGGACAGGCGGTCGCCTGTCGAGGGCTCGAAGGCGGAGCGGTGCCCGGCCGGGTAGACGAGGGTGCAGGGCCACGGCTCGTCGGCGTAGACGGCGAAACCGGGCCAGACGAAGGCGCTCGGCACGAGGAGCAGCCCACGTGGCGCGGTGAGCCGGTCGTCGGGAGCGCAGCGGGCCAGCTCAAGACCTCCTGCTCGCCACCGGATCCGCGGGTGCAGGTCGCCCAGGGTCTTGGCCCATCCGGCGCGCCCGAGCATCGCGGCGTGGGCGGTGACGTCCCGTTCGTAGGCGGAGCGGATACGGGGCCAGTGCGGAGCGAGCAGGCGGTCCCACGCGTGGGCGAGCGCGTCGGCGATCACCTCCACGATCTCCGCGCCGGCGAGCGTCGCGCGGATGCCGGCGTCCGTGACCGGGCGGGCTTCCAGGCAGGCCCTGATCTCCTCCCGGGCCAGCGCCAGCGGCGTGGCGCGGACGGCCGCCAGATCGTCGGCGAAGGTCTGGGCCATGCTGTGCGGCGGCGGGGTGATGAAGCCGGCGTGGTACGTGCCGCCCTGCAACGCGAGCAGCACGGCGCATCCGGCATGCTGCCGCAGCTCGTCGTAGGCGGGCGAAAGGCGGCGTACCCAGGTCTGGGCGGGGTATCCGCGGGACCTGCCGCTGAGCACCCGGAGCACGCCCATGAGCTCGAACAGCGGCGACACGGCGAAGCGGCTCGTGGCCAGCTCCTCCGACGACAGCTCTATCCGCATGGCGTCCGCGCTCCTCAGGCTTTCCCCCGCCCGGCGTGCACCGTGGCCGGATCAGCCGCCGGCCATGGCGCCGACGATGAGGAAGGGCTCCACCCCGGTGCGGATCATGCTGGGCAGCGGGCTGTCCGGCGGGTCGAAGGACACGTCCTCCCCGCAGGCGAAGAACTTGACGAGCGCTCTGCGCCGGCCCGTGCTCTGGTCGCGGATCGTCCCGCGCAGCATGGGGTAGCTCGCTTCGAGCGCGTCCAGCAGCAGGCGCTGGGTGGCTCCTTCTTCGCCGTCGAACTGCAGCGTCACTTCGCCGTTGACGCTCGCGAGGCGGCGCAGGTGAGTGGGGAGCACGACCCGGATCATGGCAGGGTCTGCGCTTCCACGGAGAGCACGGCGGGCAGGTGGGCGGCGACGGCCTCCCAGGAGTCGCCCTCGTCGGCCGAGGCGAACACCTGGCCCCCGGTCGTGCCGAAGTAGACGCCGCAGGGGTCGAGGGAGTCGACGGTCATCGCGCCGCGGAGCACGTTGACGTAGCAGCGGTCCTCCGGAAGGCCCTTGGTGAGCGGCTCCCACTCGTGGCCGCCCGTGCGGCTGCGATAGACCCGCAGCTCGCCGTCGAGGGGATAGTGCTCCGACTCGCTCTTGATCGGCACGACGTAGACGGTGTCGGGCTCGTGCGCGTGGACCACGATGGGGAAGCCGAAGGCGGCGGGCAGGTCTCCGCTGATGTCCTCCCAGGAGTCGCCGCCGTCATCGCTACGGTCGACGTCCCAGTGCTTCTGCATGAAGAGCACGTCGGGACGCGAGGGATGCGTCGCCACCCGGTGCACGCAGTGGCCGACCTCGGCACGGGGGTCCGGCAGGTCCCGCGAGTACAGGCCGCGGTTTCTCGGTTCGAAGGTGATCCCGCCGTCGTCGGATCGGAACAGGCCCGCGGCGGAGACGGCGGCGAAGATCCGCTCCGGGCGGGTGGGGTCCAGGACGACGGTGTGCAGGCACAGCCCGCCGCCGCCCGGCTCCCAGGTCTGTGCCGACTCGTGCTCCCGCAGCGCCGTCAGCTCCGTCCAGGTGTGGCCGCCGTCCGACGTGCGGAACAGGGCCGCGTCCTCGACCCCCGCGTACACCGTGTCCGGGTCGGTCGGGGACGGCTGGAACTGCCACACCCGTGCGAACTCCCAGCGATGCGGGGTGGCGTCGCCCCAGTGCCAGCGGTGGGTGCCGGGCGGGCTCTGGTAGCCGAAGTCGTTGCCCACCGGACGCCAGGTCTCGCCGCCGTCGTCGGAGCGCTGGACCACCTGGCCGAACCACCGCGTCGACTGGGAGGCGTACAACCGTCGCGGGTCGGCGGGCGAGCCCGTGATGTGGTAGATCTCCCAGCCCGGGAAGTGCGGGCCGGTGATGTCCCACTGCCGGCGCGCGGCGTCCGAGGTCATCACGAAGGCGCCCTTGCGGGTGCCCACCAGCAGGCGTATCCGGCTCATCGGGCTCCTCCCACGGGCGACAGGGCCTGGGCGTCCAAGGTCCGGGAGAACGTCCGGTCACCTGCTCGCGTGCGCAGGACCACCTGCGTGCTCCCGGCCTCGTCGTGCCGCACCTGAACGGTCCGCTCCCCCGTCCAGCCCGCGAACCGGAACTCGCCGGCGCCTCGGTGGACGAGCCCGTAGACAGGCTCGCCGTTCACGTACAGGCCGAGCCCGCCGGCGTGCCGGTCGACACTCGCCGGCACGCCGGGCTGATCCTCCAGGAACGCGCCTTCCGGCTCCTCCCACGAGCGGAACGACTCCGGCAGCGTGAAGCGGCACCGGAGCCTCTCCAGCGCGTCGCGGCCCAGCGGAGCCGCCTCCGGCTCGAAGATCGTGCTCCGGTGCACGGCCGCGCCGTGGAAGACGGGCGGGAAGAGGGCCAGCAGCGCGGGCGTGACCAGCGAGTCGATGACGAGGTGGACGCGCACGTCGGTGCCCGTGTTCTCGACCATGTGGCCGCGGGTGAAGTCGGCGTACCAGACGGTGCCCGGCGGCCAGCAGTGGACCTCGCCGGCGATCGTCAGCGTCGCCTCGGGCATCGTCACGATGGGGACGTGCAGCCGCACCGACCCCCAGGGCAGCCCGACCTTGGTGTCGCTGTGCAGCGGCGTACGCGCGCCGGGACCGAGCGCCATCAGCCGCACGGACGCCAGTCGCGCCGGGATCGCCTTCAGCACCTCGGCCAGATGGGGCAGCCGGGCCAGCCACGGGGTGTCGGCGAAGTCCGCCAGGTCCGGTCCCCCCGCGTCCCCCCGATCACCGTCGCCGCCGATGCTCCGCAGCGGCACGGTCCTCCAGTCGAGCTTCGTGGCGTAGTCGCCCAGCCCGTCGCCCGACACGATGCGGATCTCCTTCCAGGCCGTCGCCTTCACCTGGTCGAGGTCTTCGAGCAGGCGCGCGATGTCGAAGGAGAGGTCCAGCTGAGCGGTCGGCGGCAGTGTCGCCAGGATGGGCGCCTGTGGCCAGGGATCGACGGCTGACATGGGCTTACCTCCCGTACTGGCGCGTCAGCGTGGACGAGCTGTGACGAACATGTGGTTCAGGCCGCGCAGCGTGCCTGTGGGACGTTGCACCGGCGGCTCGGCGAGGGTGAGGCGGTAGCGCTCGGAGAGCTGGGTGAGCACCGGCATGTGCAGCGACTGGGCGAGGTGCGCGCCGATGCACGCGTGCACGCCCTTGCCGAAGCCCAGATGGGGGTTGGACTCCCGGGTGAAGTCGAGGTCGTCCGGCCGGCTGAAGACGGCCGGGTCCCGGTTCGCCGCGGCGGGCACGAGGAGGACCTCCGTGCCCCTGAGGATCTCCTTGCCGCCGAGCGTGACCGTCTCGGCGCAGCCGCGCGTGTCCACCTGCACGGCGCCGGAGTGGCGGATGAGCTCGTTGTAGACCTGGTTGCTCACCTTGAGCGGCTCGTCGAGGTTGAGCAGGTTCCGTTCGACGAGGGTGCGGGTGATGCAGCTCAACGTGCTGCTGGAGGAGAGGAACCCGGCGACGAACATCTGCCGGAGGGCGTTGAGCACGTAACCCGTCAGCGGGCCCGTCCTGCCGAAGTCGACGTGCGCGAGCAGGCCGGTCGGAGGGGGGTTGATCGCGTACGGCGCCAGGACGCTGGTGCAGTACCGGCGGGCCTCGACGCCCGGCTCCAGCAGATCCGGGTTGAGCCCGAAGTCCATGCTCAGCACCAGGCGGCGCTGGGCTTCGTGGAACTTGGCCTCGTCGCCGAAATGGGGGATGCCGAAGAACAGGCACATGCTCCTGAGCGCGAGCGGCTCGTTGAACTGCTTGACGTAGTCGAAGCGCTCGAGGTTCACCTCGGCGAGCAGCTCGTCCGCGACCCTGGAGCAGTCCTCGATCCACGCGGGCATGTCGATGTTCCGCATGGCCTCGATGAGCAGGTGCCGGACCTCGGTGTGCTCGGGGGCGTCCAGCGTCTGCAGCCCCAGGATGTCCTCCGGAGCCTCCTCGCCGATCTTCCGGTAGTCGTTGATGAACGTCTCCGGGTCCCCGAGGATGCGGATGCAGTCGGCGTGCCTGGTGACGATCCAGGCGTTGAGCTGCTCGTGCCAGTGGACGGGGTCCTCGCGCTGCAGGTGCCGGTACACCGAGTAGGGGTCGGCGAGCATGCTCGGCGAGATGGGTGAGAAGATCTCCACGTTTCGCTCCGGGAGTTTCAGACGACGAAGACGGGGCCGCAGCCGCCGTTCTTGACGCGGCGGCTCGGACGCCCGAACGGCGGGCTCTTGCGGACGATGGCCGCGGGCACGGCGGCGCCGACCGCGAAGTAGCCGTAGTCCACATATGTCGGCTCGCTGACCAGCGAACCGTCCTTGATGATGGAGGCCATGGTCGGGTGTGACCTCGCGATCCGCTGCACCATCCACGCCTCGCCGGCGGCCACGGCCTCGTCCAGCGCCGCCAGCCAGCGTGCGGAATCGGTCTCGCAGCCGATCGTCACGCCGCGGCCTCCGTACCCGGCGCCGGGCTTGAGCACCAGGGACTCGCGGTGGTCCGCGCACCACTTCAGCAGGTCCACGCGACGGCCGTCGACGTCGGCCGGGACGTCCTCGATGACCCGCGTCCACGGCACGAACGTCGCGAGCACGTCCCGCAGCCGGGCCGGCAGCGTGCCCGCGTCCAGCTCCTCGGAGACGGTGGCGAGAATGGTCTTGTTGAGCGCGATGGCGTCGTCGAGATCGTCCACGATCACCACGCGTCCCGCGCGGCCCGCCTCCAGGATCGGCGCGAGCAAGGGGTAGTTGCCGATGGGGTCGGGCTCCTCACCGGCGACCCGGTAGAGCAGGGAGCACCGTTCGCCCTTGTACGCCACCCCGCCGTCGCCGACGTCGAGGTCCTCGACGGCGGCCGCTTCGGCGCGCAGCCCGTGCCGCCGCAGCTCCTGGGAGAGACCGTGGCAGTCGTCGCACGGGCCCCCGAGATCCGCCTTGAACTCGATGACCAGGATGCGCGCCGCGGCCGGCGACTCCCCCGCTTCCACCAGCCGTTCCCGCAGGTAGGCGGCGAGCGTGGCGACCACGTCCGTGCGGTACGCATCCCGCTTGCGCAGGAAGTCGCCGATGATCAGCGACTGCTCGAAGAGCCGGCCCAGGATGTCGGCATCGGGCATGTAGCCGCAGGAGGAGCCGGCGTTGGGCTCCACCATGGTGAGGTCGTCGTCGTGGATGACCACGTCGGGGCGGGCGATGGTCATCCAGCGCGGCCTGCGCGCCGGGTCGACGTAGCCGAACGTCGGCTCCTCCAGCCGCAGCGCCTGCGCCAGCCGGTGCCAGGATCCGCGCAGGCGGCCGTCGAAGATCAGGTCGAGCGCCTCCTGGAAGGCCCGATGGCAGCGCGCGAAGCGCTCGGCCACCTCTTTCGGCAGCAGCGCGGGGGGCACCGGCATGCGTTCGCCGACACAGCAGCTCAGGCGGCTGTCGCGGAGCCCGGACAACGCGTCGCCGGCGTCGTCGAAGTATTCCGCCAGCTCGGTGGCGTGCTCCCGCGCGTACGCCTGCATCTCGGAATTCAGCGCGTTGATTCGCTGCTCTAACGTCTGCACCGGCTCTCCTCGACGGATCTCGTGCTTTTTACGCCGTCCCCTGTCCGGCCGTGACACGCGCCCGGCGGACAGGGGGCGGCCGTTCATTTGTCAGGTCATTTTCCGGCGTGTCTCACTTCAGTGGCGGTAACGCATGGTCCACCTCCTTGACGGACAGCTAGCTGAGCGGGTGCGATTCCATTCCCAGGAAAAGCCGAACGGCAATCCGTATCGCTTTTCGGCTGTGCCGGGAAATGGCTCAGCAGCGGACGCAGCAACGGCCGGCGCCCGCCTCCACGGCCTGCTGGTGGCGTTCTGCCCACAGCTCGTCCACCGCCGGGTCAGGGTGGGTCCAGTCGTAATGGAAGCCACGGTCGATCAGCTCGACGCCGTCCAGCCAGCCCGATCCGAGGAGGGGCGACCCTTTGTAGAGCAGCAGCCTGGTCTGGCGTGCGGTGGGGTCCACCGAGGCGGCGATCCCGGTCTCTTCGAGGAAGCTCTCCAGCGCCCGGATCTCCTCCAGGCCGACCCAGGGGGTGAAGGTGATGAACGAGGGGCGCAGCTCGAAGCCGGTCGCCTGCGCCACCCGGATGGCCTGCTTGATGCCGGGCACGTCGATGCCCTTGTCGAAGATCCGCAGCAGCTTGTCCGACGGGAATTCCAGGGCGGAGGTCACCACCCGCAGGCCGAGCTCGGTCATCCGGCCGAGCTCGGCCTCGAACTCGAGGATGTGGTCGAAGCGGGTGGTGATCTCGAACGTCACCGGCCCCAGCCGCTCGGCCACCGCCTCCATGGCGGTCAGCGCGTGGCGGCGGGTGTTGAAGAACTCGGCGTCGACGAAGACGAAGTGCCCGGCGCCCTGCGCGGCGAGCTGCGTGGCGTCGGCGAGGATGACGTCCGGGTCGATCGGGATGGCCGTGACCCCGTAGGAGGCGTAGACGGCGCAGTAGCTGCAGCGGTGATGGCAGCCTCGGGTCGCCTCGATGTTGCCCATCAGCCCGAACTTCGTGGTGTGCGCCGGGTAGTCGGTGAGCGGCGGGAACAGGTCACGGGCGGGCACCTGCCACTGCCGTGCCGCATGCCGCTTGGGCCTGACCCGCGAGCCCCCGGTGATGACGCCGCCGAGCTCGCCGGGCGTGACCTCGCCACGAGCGCAGGCGACCAGGTCCGCGGCCATGCCCTCGGGCTCGTCCACGATCACGCCGTCGGTGACGGCCGACAGAGCGGCCGCGTTGAGCCAGGCGTACTGGCCGAAGGCGAGCACGCGCCGCGCTCCCGCGGCCTTGAACCGGGCGGCCAGGTGCGCGCCCGCTTCGATTCCCTCGAAGGAGGGGATCGAGATCAGCACCAGATCGAAGCCGCCGCCGGGAAAGTCGAGGGGAAAGCCGCCGGCGTCCCACCCGGTCACTTCGGCGCCGGCGCCCCGCAGGGAGCCGGCGGCACTCGCGGCCAGAACCGGCTGCAACTCGGCTTCGAAAGCCGAAACAACTGCGATGGACGGACCGCTCATCGAAAGCCTGCCTCCCTTGCACGGGCTCGCGCCTTTCGTGAACCGACGCGCCATTCTGACACGGCAGGCCCGGGCACCGGCGTGTTCGCGTTTACCGGAAATTGCCGCCGGGAAATTCTCAGGATTTGTTGGGCGCGGCCATACCGGCGGAAATGTCATCCGCAACCACGCCCGGCGTCGGCAGCAGCGCCCTCTTCGGCAGCAACGGACCCGCCATCGCCGTGGTGATCAGTGCCATCAACACCATGAGTGTGAACATGGCGCCGTCCAGGACACCGAGGCTGACCCCCACATTGAGAATGATCAGTTCGGTCAGGCCCCGCGTGTTCACGAGGATGGCCAAGGTCCCCGACTCGCGCCGGCTCATCCCGGAGATCAGGGCGGGCCCGGCCGCGCCCAGCATCTTCCCGGCGCAGGCCACCAGCACGATGGCCGCCAGCTGCAGGTATTCACCGCCGGTCAGGGCACTGATGTCGACGCTCAGCCCGGTGACGATGAAGAACACCGGCATGAGGATGAGGCTGACGTTGGCGAGCGGCACCCTCAGCCCTTGCCGCAGCACCTCGGCGGGCTCGCGCGGCATGGCGACCCCGAAGGCGAATGCCCCGAAGATGGGATGGATCCCGATCAGCGTGGTGGCGTACGACGAGATGAGCACGCCGGCGCACAGCACCACCACCAGGAACGGCGAGACGCGCTCCTGAGCCCACCGGCCGATCACCGCCTTCAGCAACGGACGTACCAGCAGGGCCATCACCAGGACGTACGCGGCGGCGAGGCCCGCCGTCCGCAGGAAGCCGGCGAGATCCCCCGACGTGGCGAGTGCCGCCACGAGTGCCAGCAGACACCAGGCCAGGACGTCGTCGATCGCGGCGCTCGCCAGCGCCAGGGCTCCGGCCCGGGTGAACATGAGCCAGTTGTCGGCCAGGATCCTGGCCAGCACGGGGAACGCCGTGATCGACATCGCGGTCCCGAGGAAGAGGGCGAACGCGGCCAGCGACACGCGTTCGCCGTTGACCACCGCGTGGTGCTCGTACAGCACGAGACCCAGGGCCACGCCCAGGCCGAAGGACAGGGCGATCGAGGACAGGGAGACCGCGGCGGCCGTCTTCTTCTGACTGCTGATCAGCTTGTGCTCGAACTCCCAGCCCACCCCGAACATGAAGAACAGCAGCCCTACCTGGGCGATCATCTTCAGGTGCGGGCGCGCCTCGTCCGGGAAGATCACCCGCGTGGGGTCGCCCGGCAGCAGGCCGAGCAGGCTCGGACCGAGCGCGATGCCCGCGAGGATCTCGCCGATGACGGTGGGCTGGCGGAACCTGGTGACCAGCCGTCCCAGGACGGCTCCGACGACGAGGATCAGCGCGACGTCGGCGATGACCACGGCGCCGACGAGTTCACTGCGGTCGTGCATGCGTGCCTACCCCTCAGCGGACGCCTGTTACCTGGTCTCCGTGGGACGAGGGGTACGTACGAGGCTCGGGTCGTCCGTCTCTGTCCGGACCCTCGTCGCGGGCCGCGCATTGCCGGTGCCCGAGCAGGAGCACGGGGCGCCGGCCACCTGCTTGAGCGGCACCGCCAGGGCCCGCCCGACGAGGACGACCCCGAGCACCGCGGCGACACCGCCGCTCAGTGCTATCACCGTGGCGACCGGTACGGCCAGTGCCACCGCCCCGGACACGGCCGGCCCGATCCCCTGCACGGTCATCAGCCCGGTGCTGCGCAGCCCGAAGGCGAGGCCGCGCTTGTCCTCCGGGACGGAGTCCACGAACCGCAGCTCAAGCCCGAGATCGTAGGCCAGGCCGATGCCGCTGAGCACGAGGAACGCGCCGATGACCGCCACCGGCAGGTCGAAGAGCAGCGCGACCAGCGGCAGCCCCGCGACGAGGGGCAACCACAAGGTGAGCCGATCGCGCAACGTGACGTCGGTGACCTTCCCGAACGCCAGGTTGCTCACCATCATGCCGACCGCCAGGCACGCGAGCAGCACGCCGGCGACGGAGGCCGGATGGCCGTTCTCGGCGGTGTACGGCACGATCAGCGCCTCCGCGCCCGTCACCAGCCCCGGCGGGATCCATTTGGCGAGCAGCAGCGTGAGCACGGACGAGGTCCCGAGCAGCTGGAAGTTCTGCCGCCAGCTGTCCGCGAACGTGGACAGCCTGCGGCCGGACGGCGGGGCGCCGGCCGGTGCGGGTGCGGCAGGCAGGTCGGGCAGCCCGATCCGGATCATCAGCACGCTGCTGAGGTGGAAGGCGGCGCTGAGCACGATGGTCGTCTCCGCGCCGAACGCGGCGACGCTGAAACCCGCCAGCGCGTTGCCGACGAGCTGGGCGGCCAGTGGCGCGCTGCACCACAACGCCCGTCCTTTGACGTAGTCGTCGCCGGCGAGCACCTCGGCCACCAAGCGGCTCGACGCGCCCTGGTAGAGCGGGGTCACCAGGGCGACCATCGCGACGAGGATCAGGCTCACGGCCACCGGTGGCCGCCCCAGCCCGATGACGAGCCCGACGCTCGCGTCGATGGCGAACAACGTCGTGAGCAGGGGCCTGGGACGCAGCCGGTCGGCGAGCGTGCCGAGCAGGCTGGAGCCGAGCATCTGCGGCACGAACGTGATGCTGTACGCGACGGCCGACCAGAGAGGCGATCCGGTGATGGCGAAGACCGAGACCGCCAGAGCGAGCGCCCGGACCGAGTCGCCGGTGACGGCGAGCGAACGGGTCAGGAAGAGCATGCGGAATGCGGGTTGCGCGAGCACGCGCCGATACGTCGAACGCTGCAGCCGATTACTGACCTCTGCCATGCCGTCAGTATCTGGCGGCCCACATGCATCGCAAGAGTTTCGCCCACCACCGTAAGTCCCCTGGCCGGCCGGCAGGACGCGGGGGGTTCACCGCCTCCTGCCAGGGCGTTTCACGGGCTCGGGCTCGGAAGGGCCTGGGCGGGGCTCGCGGCCACCGGCTGGGACCGGCAGCATGCGGAGTCCTGCGCGTGTTCGAGCTGGCAGGCGAAATCCTGCCACTTACTGGCCACCTGACGCGCGATCGTCGCAACGGAGTGACGGCAGTGCTCCGGCATGCTGTCGAGGAAGGTCTCCCAGTCCTTATTGTCAATGGCGTGCAGATGCAGCCAGCGCAGGAAGAGCCGGCCGGTGTCGGTGTACTTCAGCGACGGGTCCTTCGTCAGGCGCGCGAGCATCGCGTCCAGGCAGGCGGTCTCCTTCGACAGCGCGATCTGCGACGCCGACTTCGCCGGTAAGGCCAAGGGGAGCGTCCGCCCATTCGTCTCGCGCCTGCCCGGCACGGGATCGTCGCCGCGGAGCATCCGCTGCCGGACGTCGTGAGCCGTCGCCAGGGACACACCCGACGCCTCCGCGACCCTGCGCAGCGGCTTCGTCGGCTCGGCCGCGAGAATCTCCGCGGCCCGCCGACGCCCGTCGGCCGCGCTCATGGGCCGCGTCCGGCCGTCCAGCCCCAGCCGCTCGTTCGACTGCGGGATTTCCGAACTCGAACGGATCGCCCGGACGGTCTTGTCCGACAGACCCGTCCGCGTGGCGATGGCACGATCCGACCAGTGCGGATGAGACTTGATGATGCGGTCCGCAGCCGCCCGGCGATCGGCATGCGTCAGCGGCATGCCGTGAGTGACGTTGCGTTCGACGGAGACGACGAACGCGTCCTCCTCGGTGCCATCGTAGAAGTAGGCGGTGATGCTGCCCTTGCCGTTCAACTGCGCGGCGCGAACACGATGTGCGCCGTCGATCACGCGCATCGTGCCGCGTTGCACGAGAATGGGCGGCAGCGACAGGTCGATCTCCGCCAGTCGCTGCACATGCTCGCGATCCTGGCCGTTCAGCCGCGGAGAGGCGTCGAGCACGAGCTGATCAAGCGGCACCCGGATCGCCGGTTGCTGTTCCCACGGCGCATGTCCCATCGACGCGACTTCTGGCACCTGCTGCTGTGCAGTCCGACCGGACTGGTGGTTCGGGTCCTGCATGCATGCCCCCGCATGGACTCTCACACCGAACGATGACCCCCACCTAGGCCAGCTAGTTTGTCATCCGTGGAATCACTTGAGTAGCACGGGAAGACAGTGTTCGGGTCGCTGTTCGATAGTGCTTTGACACTGAAACGCCTCGTCATCGCGCCGCGCGAACCGCGGGTCGCACTGGATATCGAGTTCATAACGGCCGGCCGTCCCACGCGTGCCACCTGGGCCATCCCGCCTCGACCGAAGACTCCTTGACAGGTGCTCGGTGATGACTGATAATACGTCGGCCGCACGTTAATGATCTTGCTTGGGGATCGGGATCATCGCCGTCGGTGACATGAGCACGCCCGAAGCCCCGACCGCCGGACCTCGCAGACCAGCTCGGCCGCGGGAGCAGCCCGCGCACGGTTACGGTCATGGCATGAAGATCATCGCTGTGGAGGATTACTGGCCGGAGTACGGGACGATCGTCGTCCGGGACACCTGGGGCGAGGAGCCGGTGGTGGAAACGGACCTGCCCCTGCTCGGCGAGCACGACCTGGACGCGCAGCCCGGCGGCACGATCGCCAAGGCCGGCGCCGGATGGTTACAGGCGTCCTCCCGGGACGGGCGCCACCGCGTACACCTGGAAGCCCATCACACCGCCCCGCCCCTCGACGACGGGTGGGACGACGTGGTCGAGACGCCGTACCACTGCGGCACCGGCGCCGTCTACCTGACCAGCGTCATGAGCAGCGACCTGTACGCCGGCACCCCGCTGCGACTCGGCGCACCCGGCCTGTACCGGGTCTGCGTCTCCTGCCGCCGCACACCACCGGAGATCCCCGGCTTCCAGGCGTCCGAGGGCGACCTGTGGCGGCTGCGGTTCTGGCCGGCCGCCCTGGAGCCGCCCCGCTGGCTGGCCCGCAGCCGCCCCGCCGTGCGGCCGGCGAGCACCGGCTGGCGAACGTGCCTCGGGTTGCCGGGCCAGGAGGTGCTGTACGCCGTCCAGCTCGCCGCGGCCACCGGCCACGCCACCGAGGACCGGATCGCCGCCGCCTACCAACCGTGGTCCAGCAGCTCCGGCGACTGGAACTCCCCCATCGACGACGACCTGTCGGGCTTCGCCGCCCAGCTCGGCGTGCCCGCCCCGGCCACCCGCCCGCACCTGCTCCCCCTCCTGACGGCCGCCGGCCTGCTGACCACCGAGACGGTGAACGGCGCGACCCGCTACCACCTGGCCCCCGACCCGCCACGGGCCGAGCAGGTGCTGAGCCTGCCCGCCGACCAGGTCGCCATGATCCGGCGGCGGGACGACCGCGAGCGCCACACCTGCTTCGCCGCCGACCTCGCCGCCCTGGCGGTATGGAGCCCGGGCGGCACCGTCACCGCGACACCGGAACAGCTCACCGACCGGCTGCTGGCCACGGCGGAGGACATCCGCGACACCATCCGCTACGGCGTCGAACGCGGCCTGCTCAGCATCCCCGAGAACGCCACCTTCACCGCCGAGCCCCGCCCACTGCGGCAACCCGAGGCCGGCCGCCCAGGGCACACGGCCCAGTAGGGCTGTCGCGACCGCGCCCACCGCCATCTTCGGCGGCGAGCCGCGACCAGGGTGGCGATCATGCTCCACCTGCTCGGCCTGCCGCTGTCCACCGCGCTCGGCGGGGCGCACAACGCCTGCACCGGCGCCTTCACCGTCACGCCGGCCGGCGGCCTGGCCCTCGCCCTGGCGGCGATGGCGCTGCTGCCGCTGCTCGCCCGCAAGAAATGAACTCGCCGGGTACGTCGCCGCCGAGGCCTGCGACCTCACGCCGCAGGGACAGCGCCTCCAGGGCGGCGGGCAGGTTCGGCTCGACGACGACGTCCTTCATGGCCGCCGGGGACAGGAATCCGTCGGCTGCGATGCCGTCGAGCGCCTTGAGCAAGGGGGTCCAGAAGCCGCCGGCGTTCAGGAAGCCCACCGGTTTGCGGTGGAAGCCGAGCCGGCGCCACGTCCACACCTCGAAGATCTCTTCGAGGGTGCCGAGCCCTCCGGGCAGGGCCAGGAAGGCGTCGGACCTGGCTGCCATGATCGCCTTGCGCTCGTGCATCGTCTCGCAGACGTGCAGCTCGGTGATGCCGTCGTGGGCCCATTCGCGCTCGACCATGCTGCGGGGGATCACGCCGATCACCTCGCCGCCGGCCTTGAGCGCCCCGTCGGCGAGCGCGCCCATGAGGCCGGCGCGCCCGCCGCCGTACACCACGCCGATCCCCCTGGCGGCGAGCTCGCGACCGACGCCGGCGGCCAGGTCCGAGAAGGCGGGGTCGGCGCCGGGCGCCGAACCGGTGAAGATGGCGATGCGCTTCATGCGTCCCCCTTGCAGGTGCCGATCAACGGCGGGAATCGTAGCGTTCTCATATCAGGGATAGAATCCCAGATATGAGAACAGCGGCAGACTTGGAGAGCCGGCTCGCCGGGCGGCTCGCCGACCTGCGGGTCGAACGCGGCTGGTCGCTGGACGAGCTGGCGGCCCAGGCGGGCGTGAGCCGTTCGACACTGTCGCGGCTGGAACGCGCGGAGATCAGCCCGACGGCCGCGCAGCTGGGCAAGTTGTGCGCCGTCTACGGGCGGACGATGTCACAGCTTCTCGCCGAGGTGGAGTCGGAGCCGCCGCAACTGGTGCGCGCCGACCGGCAGCAGGTGTGGCGGGACGAGGAGTCGGGCTTCACCCGGCGCTCGGTGTCCCCGCCGCACCCCGGGCTGAAGGCCGAGATCGTGGAGGGCCTCCTGCGGGCGGGGGCCGACATCCCGTACGACAGGCCGCCCGTACCGGGCCAGGAGCAGCACATCTGGGTGCTGGACGGCACGCTCGAGCTCACCGTGGACGGGCAGCGGCACGACCTCCAGGAGGGGGACTGCCTACGATTTCGCCTGTGGGGGCCGACGCGCTTCCGCAACCCCGGCCCCAGGGCCGTCCGGTACGCCGTGCTGGTCGTCCTGCCGTGAAACACCGTCAAGGAGTGCGATGAACATCGTCGTGGACGACCTGTCCGGCCCCGAGATCGCGGCTTTCCTCAACGGGCACGTCGAGGAGATGAGGTCGATCACGCCGCCGGAGAGCGTGCACGCCCTCGACCTCGACGGGCTCCGCATCCCCGAGGTCACCTTCTGGTCGGCCATGGACGGCGGCTCGGTCGTGGCGTGCGGCGCGATCAAGAGGCTGGACGCGGCCCACGCCGAACTGAAGTCGATGCGCACCGCGTCCCACCGCAAACGCAGCGGGCTCGCGTCCCTGATGCTCAAGCACATTCTCACCGAGGCCAGGCGCATGGGCTTCACCCGGCTCAGCCTGGAGACCGGTTCGACCGACTTCTTCCTGCCGGCGAGAAGGCTCTACGAGAAATTCGGCTTCGACTACTGCGAACCCTTCGCCGACTACCGGCCCGACCCGCACAGCGTGTTCATGACCAGACTCCTCTGACCGAGCCGAACGTCATCCCCCTTGTCACCCCCGAAGGGGCGCCGGAGGTGTGAGTTCGCGACATCGAGATCTTCCTGACGCCGGCCGAGGCCGGGCACAACCCGCAAGACCTGCGCCCCTGCTCGACGCCTCCAAGGCCCGCCATCCCGCCTGCGACCTGCACCTCGCCACCTTCACGACGCCCCGCTCGCCCGCCGCGCACTCAGCTGGCGCACCGCAGACCGGCCGGCCCGCCACAGGCGCGGCCCAGGCCGGCGACTCACCGGGGGTGAGGTCCTCAGCGAGTGGTGTGGGTCGCGGTGAAGGTCAGGAGGGACGTGGCGGTCCGCTGCGGGTCCTCCAGCATCGGCGAGTGCCCGATGCCGGGCAGCACCTCGACGCGCGCGCCCGGTACGGCGCGGTAAGCGGCGGCCGAGGGGGCGGCCCGCCACCGCCGGTCCGCGGCGCCGAAGATGACCAGCAGCGGCTTGCCGAGTGCGGTGAGCCGGTCGGGCAGCGGGCGCCGCTCCAGGTAGTCGTCGGCGGCCTGTGAGGTCGCGGTGAGCGCGGAGTAGGTCATGCCGCGCACGTCGTCCACGAGCTGCGGCGGGATCTCGAAGCCGGGGCGGCTGAACGCGGTCTCCAGCCCCTGGAGAATGATCCCGTCGGTGCGCAGGCGCCACAGCGACTGCCCGACGACGGGGACGAACAGCAGGCGGCCGACGAACCCGTCCGAGATGAACGCGTCCAGGCTCAGTCCAGAGTCGATGAGCGCGAGCGCGCTCACCAGGTCGCGCCGCTGCTCGGCGAGAGCGGTGGCGACCGAGCCGCCGGTGGAGTGGCCGGCCACCACGGCGTGCCGCACGCCGAGCCGGTCCAGCGCCTGGCCGACCCGGCGCCCCTGCTCCTCGATGCCGTAGCCGCCGGCGGCCGGCTTGGCGGAGCGGCCGTGGCCGAGCAGGTCGATCCGGATGACGCGATGGTGTTCGGCCAGCGTCGGGACCAGCGGGTCCCACCAGCGGGCCGACCCGGCCAGCCCGTGGATCAGGACGAGGGCGGGAGCGTCGCGGGGGCCGTCCTGCCGCACGTGGACGCTTCCCCCGTCGAGGGGTAGCACCAGGTCCCCAGTGGCCCCGGCCTCCTGACGCGACACCAGCGCCGCGTTCGCCGGCAGCCCGGCGACGACGAGGAGCAGGGCCGACGCGGTCACGAGAACCTTCCACCCACGTTTCGGACGCCCGCCGTCAGGCGGTCGCGGGGAGACAGTCATGGGCGCAGTGTGGCCGCCCGCGCGTGCCGGAATCTTGAACGAATGTTCCCGGCGGCACGCTAGGTCGCGCGGCGTCAGACCTGGCCGATGCCGCCGTCGACGGGGAGGTCGATCCCGCTGACGAAGCTCGAGTCCGCGGAGGCGAGGAACAGGGCCGCCGAGGCGATCTCGTCCTCCGTGCCGAGGCGGCCGGCGGGTACCCGCGCGGCGATCCGCTCCTTGAAGCCCGGCGGCAGGTCCGCGAAGGCGGGGGTGTCGATCGCGGCGGGGCTGAGGACGTTGACCCGGATCCCGCGCTCCTTCAGATCGGTGGTCCAGGTCCGGGCGAACGAGCGCAGCGCCGCCTTGCTCGCGGCGTAGACCGTGGTGCCGGGATCACCCTTGTCCGCGGCACCCGAACCGATGAGCACGATCGAGGCGCCGTCGGACAACAGCGGCAGCAGTTTCTGCACGGTGAAGAACGTCCCGCGCACGTTCACCCCGAACACGGCGTCGAACGACTCCTCGGTCACGTCGCCGATGTGCTCGTTCCACGTCCAGACGCCGGCGCTGGCGACGAGAACGTCCACCCGGCCGAACTCGGAGGCCACGACGTCGGCCAGGCGGAGCACGTCGGCGATCTCGCCCACGTCGCCGGCGACACCGGTCACGTCGTGGCCGATGGCGGCCACCGCCGCG
The DNA here is from genome assembly GCF_900323885.1 of [Actinomadura] parvosata subsp. kistnae. Lineage (GTDB taxonomy): Bacteria > Actinomycetota > Actinomycetes > Streptosporangiales > Streptosporangiaceae > Nonomuraea > Nonomuraea composti. Next base: position 744,819 of record NZ_OOHJ01000030.1, read on the forward strand.
TCCAGGCGGTCCTGGCGGCGGCCGGTGATGACCACGTGCGCACCCTCCCGCACGAACGTCTTCGCCGTCGCCAGTGCCAGCCCGGAGGTCGCGCCGGTGATCACCGCGACCTTCCCGTCGAGCTTCGCCATGCCACTCCCCTGTCCCGAAGATGAGGCTGCTCTCATCTTTAGCGATCCCACCGTAGCTCAAGATGAGGGTGCCCTCAAAGTTGAGGCATGCCGCAGTATTCACGAGCTTGATCTACGAGGACAGCGTCGCGCCCCTCCACCAGGCCGGGCAGGTCGTGCTGTGGGACGGGCAGCATCGCATCGACGAGCACCTCACGCTGGAGTCCGCCCCGGGACACACTCCCGGCCCGTCCGTGCTGCGCCTCGCCTCGCGCGGTGAGCGGGCTCTCGGGCGGGCCGCCGACGAACGGGAGCTGCTCGTTCCCGCGCACTTCGGCGGTACGGGCGTGGTGGAAGTCCGGCGGGACGGCGACCGGTTCGCCCTCGCCCCGCCGACGTCGTTCGAGGCCGAGCGCGCTTGACGCGCCGCGCACCCCTCGATGACCGTCCGGAATAACTGGACAACACGTCCGGTTGCGGGGAGAGGTAAGTGGGCATTCCGTCCACTTATATGACCTGCCTGGGAAGGACGCGCGATGGACATGAGCAACGTCGGGATCGTGTTCGGCAGCTTGACGCCGCCGGAGGAGCTGACCGAGGGGGCGGCGCTGGCCGAACGCCTCGGCTTCGGCGAGCTGTGGTTCTCCGAGGACTGCTTCTTCACCGGCGGCCTGTCCGGGCTGACCCAGCTCCTGGCCGCCACCCGCGGGATCCCCGCCGGGCTGGGCCTGGCGAGCGTGATGACCCGGCACCCCGCGGTCCTGGCCATGGAGCTGGCCGGTCTGGCCCGGATGTACCCGGGGCGGACGCGGGCGGCCGTCGGGCTGGGCAACACGCACTGGCTCCGCCAGATGGGCCTCATGCCGGAACGCCCGCTGACCGCGGTCATCGAGACCGTCGAGGTTCTGCGCGAGCTGCTGAACGGCGCCACCGTCGACCGCCGGACGGCGACGCACCGGTTCGACGGGATCCGGCTGGAGTTCCCGCCCCGGCAGCCGCCGGAGCTGTGGGTCGGCGCGGTCAACCGGCGCGCGCTGCGGGCCGCGGCCACCGTCGCGGACGGGATCCTGCTGTCGGTCCTGGCCGGCCCCACGTACGTGAGCTGGGCCAGGGAACAGGTGACCGCCGCGGGCCGGCCGACCCCGCCGATCACGGCGTTCGTGCTGGCCGCGGTGGACGACGACGAGCGGGCGGCACGAGACGCGGTACGGGAGGCCGTCGGCTTCTTCCTCCGGGCCGAGGCGCACACCGCGCTGGTCGAGCACTCGCGGCACGGCGCCGAGATCCGCGACCGGCTCGCGAAGCTGGGTAAGGACGAGCCGTTCGTGGTCGAGGACGCCTGGATCGACGAGTTCGCCGTCGCCGGCCGCCCCGCCCACGTGCGCGAACGCCTCCAGGAGCTGCTGGCCGCCGGCGCACACAGCCTCGGCCTCTGGCTGTTCCCGCCCGATCGGCTGGCGGGGCAGCTCCAGCGGATCGCCAGGGACGTGCTTCCCGCGACGAGCTGACCCACGGGAAACCGCCCTGTCTGCGGGCCGGTCGCCCGTCAGGACCGCACGCCTCGGCCTGGCCCGAACGGCTTTCGCGGAACGGAACCGGCCCGGCCGAGCGTCACCACCCGTTCAGGGCCGCAGTGCCAGCTTGCCCACGGTGGCCCGCGCTTCCAGCTCCGCGAGTGCTTTCGGCCCCTCGGCCAGTTCGTACGTGGTGGGCCGGCCAGGGCCGAGCACCCCGGCCGCCAGAAGTTCGGACAGCTCGCCCATGACCTCGCCGAAGATCTGCGGTGCCGCCTGGATCAGGATGCCGATGTTCAGGCCGATGAGGTGGATCTGGTGCTTGTAGACCAGGTCCCCGTTGGTGATCGCGGCTTCGCCGCCGGCCAGGCCGTAGACGACGACCCGGCCGGTGACCCGCTTGGCCGCGGCCAGGCTGGCGTTCAGGGTGGCGCCGCCGGCCGACTCCAGGACCAGGTCGGCGCCCGTGCCGCCGGTCAGGCTCAGGACCTGGGCGGCGAGGTCGGCGGCGCGGGAGTCGACGACGTGGTCGGCCCCCAGCGCCCGTACCGCCTCGTGCTTGCCGGGCGAGGCGGCGGCGATCACCGTCGCGCCGTAGTGCTTGGCCATCTTCACCGCGGCCTGGCCGGTTCCGCCGGCCGCGGCGTGGATCAGCACGGTCTGCCCCGCGCTGAGTCCGCCCAGGTGCCTGAGGGCCGCCAGCGCGGTCGGCCAGTTCACGACCAGGCCCAGGGCCTGCTCGTCGGCCCAGCCCGCCGGCACCGGGACCGCGCCGGCCGCGGGCAGCACCATGTACTCGGCGAAGGCGCCGCCCGTGATGCCGACGCCGATGACGTGGGCGCCGGGTTCCAGCCCGGTCACCCCCTCGCCGACCGCTGCGACCTCACCGGCGCCCTCGATGCCCGCCAGGTACGGCGGCTGAGGGCCGCCCGCGAACGTGCCCCTGGCCTGCGAGATGTCGACGAAGTTCACACCGGCGGCGGTGACCCGGACCAGGATCTCCCCCGGGCCCGGCCTGGGGACCGGCGCGTCGTCGATCAGCCGCAGGTCCTGCGGGCCGTTGAGCGACGTCTGCTGTAAGGCGCGCATGGTGGACGGAAGGCTCATGGTGCTCCTTTGTTTGTCGAACGACAAACAAACCGTGGCATGCCCCATGATCCAGGTCAAGGTAAAGTTGGTCGAACGACAAACAAATCGGGAAGGACCTGGGATGGCCGCTCGCGGCAGGCCGCGCACCTTCGATCCCGACGCCGCCCTGCGCACGGCCCTGGACCTGTTCTGGGAACGCGGCTACGAGGGCACCTCGCTCAGCGACCTGGCCCAGGCCATGGGCATCGCCTCGGCCAGCATCTACGCCTGCTTCGGCACCAAGGAAGAGCTGTTCCGCAAGGTCATGGCGCTCTACGGCACGACTTCGGGCGAGCCGCCCAGGCGCGCGCTGCGCGAGCAGCCGACCGCGCGCGCCGCGATCCACGCGATGCTGCGCGCCACCGCCGACGAGATCACCCGTTCCGACGCCCCGCACTACTGCATGCTCATCCTGGCCGCGCCCACCGGCTCCGTGGAGAACCACGCGGTGCGCGAGTTCCTCGCCGACATCCGGCGCGACATGTACGCCACCGTCAGAGACCGGCTCGCCCGTGGCGTCGCCGACGGCGACCTCACCGTGTCCTCCGCCGAGCTCGACGCCATCGCCCGCTACTACACCACCGTCGTGCAGGGGCTCTCCGTCCAGGCCCGTGACGGCGCCACCCGCGAGGAGCTGGAAGCGGTCATCACCTGCGCGATGGCCGCCTGGGACGCCCTCACCTCCCCCGCCACCCGGTGAACGACGCCCCCTGCCCAGGCCGGCCGGCTCGAACCCGGCGCCGTCGCGGCGCGTCTATCAGTCATGCGGATCATTCCGGCGGCGCTGCTCGTGATCCTGATGGCGGCCTGTGGTTCCGTTCCTGGGCGGTCGGTGGCAGTGGGTGACGACTTCGACCAGCGTGCCCGGCAGCTCGCCGAGCGCTGGCAGGCGTCGCCCGAGCGCGGGCCGTGGACCGACGGGTTCGTGCCGTTACGGAACCTGACCCTGGAGATGGACTGGGCGCACGTCCCGAAGTGGGTGGGGCGGAGCCTGATCAACAGTGCCTGGAAGCTGGAGACGGACCTTCCCGTGCAGACGCCCGCGCCGGCCGAGCTGCGGTTCGCGGACGGCGGCAGCATGAGCGTGCCGGCCCTCACCGCTCGCGCCGCCTACGCCGGGCTCACCAAGCGGAAGTCGTTCGCCGACGAGCCGTGCCCGGCCCGGGGGTGCCGGCCGCTGCGGGTGGCCGGGGCGAGGCTCGGGCAGGCGGCCGTGCCCAGCAGCCGGGGCGAGGTGCGGGTGCCGGTCTGGGAGTTCACCGTCAAGGACGTGCCGCAGCCGTTGCGGCGGGTGGCCGTGGATCCGGCCGTCATGGGCGGGCCGCCCCGGCCGTTGCGCGACGACGTGCAGGAGGTGCGGACCTACGACACGCCGCGACCCACCGAGCTGCGGTTGAGCTATCTGCACGGCACCTGCGACACCACCTACGGCGCGCGGGTCCACGAGAGCGCGCAGGCGGTGGTCGTGGACGTCGATGTACGCGAGGACGACGTGGAGTTCTGCAACGCCATGGGCAAGACCGACCACATCGCCGTCACCCTGGAGCGGCCCCTGGGCCGCCGCGTGGTGCTGGACTACAGCAGCGGGCTCCCCCTTCTGCCGGACAGCGACATCCACCTGGCGGAGTTCAGGAACTACGATCCGCGCCGCTCCTGACCGGGCGCGGCCGGCGCCCGCCACCTGCGGGCGTGAGGTCGGAGCGAGATCGCGGCGGCCTACTTCGCGCCGGCGGTGACGAGCTTGTCGAACTCGCGGTCCGGCAGCGTCCTGTTGAGCTCCAGGAGCTTGTCGGCCATCCAGCCGACCGCGTAGCGCGTCTCGGGCTTGCCGGCCTCGACGGCCTGCCGGATGACGGCGGCGACGACAGCGGGGTCGCTGCCCGGGCTGTTCTCGCCGAGCTGCGCCTCCGCGCGCGCGGCCATGGCCTGCGCCATGTCCCGGTACGCGGTCGTGCCGGAGATCTCGCGCAGGTCCTGTGCGGTACGGTCCTCGAACCCGGTCTTGATGATGCCGGGCTGGATGACGACGACGTCGATGCCGAACGGCTCGACCTCCATGCGCAGGCTGTCGGAGTAGGCCTCCAGGGCGTGCTTGGTCGCGTAGTACCAGCAGCCGAGCGGCAGCGCGATCTCGCCGCCGATGGAGGAGACGTTGACGATCGTGCCGGACCCCTGCGCGCGCATGTGCGGCAGGGCGAGCTGGACCAGCCGGGCCGGCGCGAACACGTTGACCTCGAACTGGTCGCGCGCCAGGTCGAGGGGGACGTCCTCGGCGGCGCCGTGCAGGACGGTGCCGGCGTTGTTGACCAGGACGTCGATCCGGCCCTGCTCCTCGACGACGGTGGCGACGGCGCGCTCCAGGTCCTCCGGCCGGCGGGCGTCCAGCTCCAGGGCGTGCCCGCCGGCCTCACGCAGCTCGTCCATCAGCCGGACGCGCCGGGCGGCGCCGTAGACGGTGTGGCCGGCGCGGGCGAGCTCGAGTGCGGTGGCCTTGCCGATGCCGGCGGAGGCGCCGGTGATGAGAACGACCTTCTGCATGGTGAAACCAACCTCCTCTTCGGTCTGAGGGAACGCTAAGGTTGTGCCCAGAATCGAGGCAACTGGCGAAACTCATCTGCGCAGGTCAAAGCAACTATTCTGGTGCAATGAGCGTGTAGCTGAGTGCAACAGGGTAAGGAGGAGGCGCATGCCGGGAGGCCGGTTGACCGCCGAGGACCGCCGCCACATCGCCGAAGGGCTGGCGGCCGGGCTGACGTACGCGGAGATCGCCCGCCGGCTGGGGCGTTCCAGGTCCACCGTCACCCGCGAGATCGCCAGGAACGGCGGGCCGCACGGCTACCGGGCGGCCCGCGCGCAGCACGCGACGAGCTGGCGCGCCCGCCGCCGCAAGCGCGCCCCCGCGCCGGCGTCCCGCAGGCCGCCGGCAACCGTGACGCGGGCACGGTGCGGGAGTTCGAGGAGCGGTTCGTCGCCATGATGGTGGAGACGGGGCTGGCGCCCATGACGGCCCGGGTGTTCGCCGCGCTGTTCCTCAGCGAGAGCGGCAGCCTGACCGCCGCCGAGCTCGTCCGGCAGCTGCACGTCAGCCCGGCGACGATCTCCCACGCGACCACCTGGCTGGAGCAGCGCGGGATGGTCGCCAGGGAACGCGAGGCGCGCCGGATGCGCTACTCCGTGGACGTCGACGTCTGGTACCGCGCCTGGACGGCCAGCGCCCGGGCGATGGCGATCTGGGCCGACACCACCCGGCACGGCGCCGGCGTCTTCGGCACCGACACGCCGACCGGCGACCGGCTCCAGACCACCAGCCGGTTCCTGGAGCTCCTCGGCCACGACATGGCCCAGGCGGCCGAGCACTGGCGCCAGGCCCTCTTCCTGCGAAGCAAGCACTGAGCCAGACCCGTGCGAGGTTCCGTCCCGGAGATCAGCGGATCAGGGCGGACAGGAAGGTGCGGACGTCGGCGGGGGTCGCGCGGGTGAGCTCGCCGCCCATGCCGACCGCGACCGCCCCCGCCGCGATCCAGTCGGCCGCCGTACGCAGGGTGACGCCGCCCGTCGGGACGAGGGGCGCGTGCGGCAGCGCCCGCAACACGTCCCGCAGCGCCTGGGGCGAGCTGCCCGCGGCGGGGAAGAGTTTGACCAGGTCGGCGCCCTCCTCCAGGGCGGTCACGATCTCCGTGGGCGTGGACGCGCCGGCCACGACGGGCACGCCGTGGCGGTGCGCGGCCCTGATCACCTCGCGGCTGAGCGACGGGCACACGAGGAAGCGGGCTCCGGCCTGGATCGCGAGCACCGCCTGGGCGGCGTCGAGCACGGTGCCCGCCCCGACGAGCGTTCCCGGCGGTGCGGCGGCGCGCAGGGCGGTGACGGCGGGCAGCGCGTCCGGCGTGGTCAGCGAGATCTCGACGGCCGGCACGCCGGCCGCCGTGAGGCGGGTGCCCGCCTCGACGGCGGCATCCGGCGACGGCGCGCGCACGATGCCGATCACCCGCCGCTCCACGAGGCGGGCGGTCAGCGCCCAGCGGTGCTCAGCCACGCGCCACGACCTCGATCTCGTACACGCGGGCCACGTCGAGCGCGTTGCCGGACGGGTCGGAGATCGACAGGCGCACCTCGTCGGCCGTCACCGAGGCGGGGACGCGGACGGTGCCGGCGGTGTTCCCGGTGATCGCGGCGACCTGCTGCCACCCGGACGCGGTGTGCGCCTCGACGGTGAAGTCGCGCAGCACGTCCGTGCCGGGGACGGGCGCCTTGCCGTAGCCGGAGTGCACCCGGATCTCACCGATCGGGTACGCGCGGGCGAGCCGCACGGTGATCGACGGCGCGGTGTCGCCCTCGGCGGAGATCCACCGGCTGTCGTCCGAGCACAGCCCGTCCACGGCCTTGCCGCCCTCGGTCCCGGCGCGCAGCACCGACGACACGGTCACGGAGGCGTTCAGCGCGACGTTGAGACCGCCGGCGCCGGAGGCGAGCAGCCGGTCGGCGATCTCCGAGAACGGCCCGCCCGCTCCCGGCTCCCCGTCGCGCGGCACGGTGGCCCGCCACAGGCCGCCGGTGAAGGGCGCGGTGACGTACAGCAGGTCGGTGCCGTTGACGGAGCGCTGGGCGCGCAGCCGCTGGAGGCCCTGGCGGACGTCGCCGAGCGGGCTGAACGCCCACGGCCCCGCGCCGGACCGCTCGGCGCGCACGACCTGGCTGCGGACGCCGCCGCAGCCGCCCGCCTCGGCGACGAAGTAGATCCGGGTGACGGCACCGGCGCGGGTGACGCCGATCGTGGCCGAGTTGTCCACGGCCTGGTCGGCCCGCGCGAGGACGGTCTCCCGCTGCCAGGCGGCGCCGTCCCAGCTCGCGTAGCGCACGTCGAAGCCGGTGAACGTGCTGCCCGAACGCGCGGTCAGGTACCGGTAGGCGATGCCGGCCAGCCGGTCGCCGTACACGGCGAGCTTGGCCGTCTGGACGGCCCGGCTGGTCGAGGTGATCGTCTCGCCGTCCTCGTACGGCTGGTAGACGACGGTGTTCCCGGCGCCGGGGGCGAGCGGCACGGTCAGCGCGGCGCCGGTGACGTCGTGCCAGGAGCCGTCCGCGGGGTCGAAGACGGCGTACGAGCCGAGGTGCCGGTGCGTCGTCGCGGGCCACGGGCCCCACTCCCACAGCACGTGCACCCGCCCGGCGGCGTCCACTTGCAGGTCGTCGGGGTAGAAGGAGTAGTTGGTGCCGGAGGCGACGACGGCGACGCGGCTCCAGGTGTGGGTGGCGGTGTCGAAGCGGTACAGACGGCCGTCGCGGACGGCCGCCGCGTCCCGGTGCGCCCGGACCAGCACGTACGCGGAGCCGTCCTTGCCGCGCGCGGTGACCGGGTAGGTGAAGCCGAGCCCGGCGTCGGGCAGGGTGGCGGACGCCTCGGCCAGGGAGGTGACGTCGCCGGGCCGGGTGGCGCGGTAGTAGCGCCAGCCGTCGCCGTGCATGGAGACGAACGCGTGGATGACGCCCTCGCCGTCCAGGACGATCGACGGCTGGTTGTGGCCGACGTCGTCCACGTACGTGACGCAGGCGCCGGAGGCGTCGGGCAGGCAGCCGTCGCGCCAGGTGCCGTCGGCGGCGCGGGCGGCGATGTGCACCTCGTGGCGGCCGGCGGTGGCGGCGGGGGCGTTGTAGGCGAAGTAGTCGGTGCCGCCGAACGAGTCGAGCGGGCGCCACCAGCCGGACTGGTTGGAGGAGTCCACGGTGACGGGCACCTGCTCAAGGGAGGTCGAGCCGGCGGCGGGCACCTGCTCAAGGGAGGTCGAGCCGGCGGCGGGCAGGGGGGCGAGGCAGGCCGCGAGCAGCGCGGCGGCGGTGAGGATGACTGGGCGGAGCACCGTTCCTCGATTCATGGGAGGTGGGGGTGGAAGGTGATCCGCGTCGAGGACGGGGCGGATGAGGAGCGCCGGGCGCGCGTTCGTGCGAGCATGACGGGGACCACCTGTGTCGTGAAGGGCATGCGGTGTCGTCGGAGGCCGCCCGGTGGGCAGGGGCCGCCGGCCGGGAGTTGCCGCTCCCGGTGGCGCCGGCGTGCGGGGAGTTGCCGCTCCCGGCGGCGCCGGCGTGCGGGGAGTTGCCGCTCCCCGCCGTGCCGGGGCGGGGTCGTCGATCCCCGCCGTGCGCCCCCTGCCGGGCGGCCGTCCTACTTCTGCAGCGGTTTGGCCGTCTCGGCGGCCTTGGCCAGGGCGTCCTTGGCCGTCGACCGGCCGACGAGCACGGCCTGCACCTGCTCGGCGATGGCGGTCTCGATCTGGGCATAGCCGGCGTAACGCCAGAACGGGTTCGGGGTCGCGGTCTTGGTGATCTTCTCGGTCCATTCGGTGGTGAACGTGTCGCCGGCCACCTTCGGGTCGGCCAGGCCCGCCGTCGTGGTGGGCGGCAGCTTCACCTTCTCGAAGAACGCCGCCACCGTGGCCGTGTCGGAGGTCGCGTACGAGGCGAAGTCGGCGGCGGCGTCGGAGCCCTCGCCGTCGACGACCACGATGACGTGCCCCCACAGCAGCGCCTGCGGCGTGTCGCCGGCCTTGAGCACGGGCCTGGCGAGCGGCGCCATCTTCTCCGTCAGCGACTTGTCGGGCGACTGCGCGGCCACGACGCCCCGCGTGATGACGGCGTCGTCGTAGAAGGCGGCCTTGCCCTGGGCGAACAGCGCGCGGGCGTCGAAGCGGTCGACGTCGGGGGCGATGAGCTCGGCGTCGTACAGCTTCTTGTACCACTCGACGGCGGCCACGGACGCGTCGTCGCCGACCGTGATCGTGTCGCCCTCCATCAGCGGGCTGCCGAACGTGCGCATCCACGGCAGGATGTCCTTGAGCTGCGCCGCCTTGGTCGCCGCCGCGTACGGCGTGATGCCGCCGCCGAGCCCCGCCACCTTGCGCAGGGCGTCCTCGAACTCCTCGATCGTCGCGGGCATCCCTTCGACGCCCGCCTTCTTCAGGAGCTCGGTGTTGGCGACCAGGCCGATGGAGCCGGTCGTCCACGGCAGGCCGAGCTGCCTGCCCTGGAAGCGGCCGCTGGACAGCGCGACGTCGGTGTAACCGCCCTTGGCGGCCTGCGGGCCGAGGTCCTTCAGCCGGCCCATCGCGGCCAGGGCGGCCAGCCAGGAGATGTCGAGCTGGACGGCTCCGGACAGCTGGCCGCCGCGCAGCTTCAGCGTGACCTGGTTGAGGTACTCGTTGTACGGGAACGACGCCGTGTCGATCGTGACGCCGGTCCTGGCCGCGTACGCGTCCACGGTCGCCTGCACGGCGGCCTTCTGCGCCTCCTCGTTCAGCGACCACGACGTGAAGCCGAACGTCTTCGCCGCGGCGTCGCCCTTGGGCGCGCCTCCGCCGGCGGCGTCGGGTGCGCAGGCGGCCAGGGCGGCGCCGAGCGCGGACAGGCCGGCCAGGCGGAAGGCGGCGCGGCGGTCGAGCGTTTCCATGTTTCTCCTACGGGGTGGGGGTGGGGGTCAGCCCTTGACCGCGCCCGCCGTGAGCCCGCCGACCAGGTACCGCTGCAGGAACATGAACGCGGCGATGACCGGGAGCGAGACGACGAAGGACGCGGCCATGAGGTCCGGCCAGGCGGTTTGGAACTCCCCGAGATAGGTGTGCACCAGGCCAGGGGGCAGCGTCTGCCGGTCCGGGTCGGTGAGGGTGAGCGCGAAGATGAAGTCGTTCCAGGCGCGGACGAACGCGAACAGCCCCGCCGCGACCAGGCCGGGCGCGGCCAGCGGCAGCGCGATCCGGTGCAGCGTCCGCCAGCGGGAGGCGCCGTCGATCGCGGCCGCCTCCATCAGCGTGGACGGCACCGTGTCGAAGATGCCCTTCAGCATCCACACGCACAGCGGCAGCGTGAACGTGGTGAACGACAGGATGAGCGCGGCGTAGCTGCCGAGCAGGCCCGTCGCGCTGAAGACGGCGTACAGGGTGACGAGCAGCAGCGCCTGCGGGAACAGCTGGGAGGCGAGCACGAGGTGCATGAGCGACTTGCGCCCGCGGTAGCGGAACTTGGAGAACGCGTACGCCATGTACGCCGACACCACGACGCTGAGCAGGGCCGTCACGACGGACACGACGACGCTGTTGACGAGGTAGCCGAACAGCTGCTCGTTCTCGGCCAGTTTGGTGAAATGGTCGAAGGTGATCTCGGCCGGCACCAGCGAGGGCGGGAAGGTGAAGGCCCGCTCGTCCGGCGTGAACGCGGTGACGACCAGCCAGTAGATCGGGGCGAGCCCGAAGAACCCGATGACCGCGACGGCCGCCCAGACGGCGGCGCGCGAGCGCGGCCGCCTCCGCCTCGGGGCGCGGGCGAGCGGGACGGAACGTGACAGCGTGGCCGTCATGCGTTCTCCTTCCTCAGGTAGAAGGCCATGAGGACGAGCAGCAACAACATCCACAGGCCGCCGAGCGCGGTGGCGTGGCCCAGGTCGAAGCCCTTGAACGCGGTGTCGTAGACGGCCACGGCGAACGTCTTCGTCGCCCCGGCGGGGCCGCCACCGGTGAGCACGTAGATGGTGTCGAAGTGCTGGAAGTTCCAGATGAACTCCAGCAGGAACGCGATGCCGGCGATCGCGCGCATGTGCGGCACCGTCACCGACCGGAAGCGGCGGATCGCCCCCGCGCCGTCGACGGAGGCGGCCTCGTGCAGCTCCTTCGGCATCGTCTGCAGGCCCGCGAGCAGCATCACCATCATCCAGGGGAAGCTCGCCCACGTCTTCGTCACGATCACCGCGACCATGGCGGTGGCGGGCGTCCCGAGCCAGCTCACGTGCGTGCCGAGCAGGCCGTTCAGCACGCCGTAGTTGGCGTTGAAGATCCACAGCCACAGGAACGAGACGACCACGCCGGGGATCACCCACGGGAACAGGAACACGCCGCGCAGCCAGCCGGGCAGCCCCGTGTTGAGCGCCAGGGCGAGCGCGTACCCGATGACGAACGGCGCGATCGTCGCGCCCAGCGTGAACACCAGCGTGTTGCGCAGCACCGGCCAGAAGTCGCCGCCGAGCAGGTCGGCGAAGTTGGCCAGCCCGACGAACGCGCGTCCCGGACGGACCAGGCTCTGCTCGAAGAAGCCCGTGACCAGCGCCGACACCAGCGGGTAGGCGATGATCGCGCCGAACAGCGCCAGGCCCGGCACCATGAGCAGCCAGGCGAACTGGCCGTCGGTCAGCCGCCGGTTCACGCGGTACCCGCCCTGCCCGCCGCACTGCCCGCCGGTGGGGCGGCGTGGACCGGGCCGACGTAGCCGAGGCCGATGCTGATGGAGTCGGCGGTCTCGATGACCGTGCGGGCCAGCTCGGCCTCGCGCGCCTCCAGCGCGATCGCCGACAGCGGGCCCGAGATGGAGATCGCCGCCACCACCGCGCCCGACATGTCGCGGATGGGCGCCGCGACGCAGGCCCGGCCGAACGCCAGCTCCTCCACCTCGGTCGCGTACCCGCGCCCGGCCGCCGCGGCCAGCTCCTCGTCGAGCCGCTCGTGCGTGACGATCGTGCGCGAGGTGAACGCCTGCATCGACGCCTCCGGGACCAGCTCGCGCCGCTCCTGCGGGGTGAGCCCGAGCAGCAGGCACTTGCCGATGCCCGTCGCGTACAGCGGCTTGCGCTGGCCGGTCAGCACGAACGAGCGGGGCGCCAGCCTGCCCTCGAAGTTGAGCAGGTAGAACATCGACTCGCCGCGCCGCACCGCCACGTTGACGCCGAGGCCGAGCGCGGCGGCGAGATCCTGGGCGACCTGGCGGGCCTCGCGGTGCACCGGGTTCTGGTTGAGCGCGACGCCGCCCAGCGTGATCGGCGCCGTGCCCAGCCGGTAGAGGCCGCTGACCTCGTCCCGCTCGACGAACTCCAGCGTCTCCAGCGTGGCCAGCAGGCGCGACGCGGTCGAGACGCCGAGCCCGGTGGCCTTGGCGACGTCCGACACGCGCAGCTCCGGCCGGCCCGTCAGGAACGCCCGCAGGACCGAGATGGCCCGCTCGACGCTCTGGTTGTTGCTCTGATCGGAAGCCACCCTGTCTCCATTGCAATTGGCTTGCACTATGTGGGATGGTCACGCACATGGCGCAAATCCGTCAAGTGCGATGTTTCCCGGTGAAGCTCCGGCACCGCGACGCCTACCTCGGCGCACCCGCGCAGGAGGAGGGCTACTTCGTCCGCCCGCCGTGGCGCAGCCTCTACTCGGCCCGCTTCGAGACGCTGCTCGTCTCGATCACCGCCGACGACGGCACCACCGGGTGGGGCGAGGCGCTCGCGCCCGTCGCGCCCGAAGTGCCGGCCGCGATCGTCGAGAAGCTGCTCGCCCCCGTGCTCGTCGGCGAGGACCCCACCCGGATCCGTCCGCTGTGGGACAAGCTCACCGGCCTCATGCGCGAGCGCGGCCACCTCACCGGCCACCAGGCCGACGCGCTCGCCGCCGTCGACATCGCGCTGTGGGACCTCACCGGCCGCCTCACCGGCCGCTCCGTCGCCTCCCTGCTCGGCGGCGCCTTCCGCGCGAGCATCCCCGTGTACGTCAGCGGCCTGCCCCGCCCCACCGACGCCGAACGCGCCGAGCTGGCCCGCGAATGGGCACTCAAAGGTGCCACCATGGTCAAGCTGCACCTCGGGCACGGCGTCGAGGAGGACCTGGCCACGTACGACGCCGTCGCCGCCTCCGGGCTGCGCGTCGCCGTCGACGCGCACTGGGTCTACGACGTGCCGCAGGCCGTCCGCCTGGCCCGCGGGCTGGCCGAGCGCGGCGCGCTGTTCCTGGAGGCGCCGCTCGCCCCCGAGGACGTCGAAGGCCACCGCGAGCTCGTCCGCCGCGCCGACCTGCCCATCGCCGTCGGCGAGACCCTGCGCAACCGGTACGAGTTCGCCCACTGGCTCGGCCGCCGCGCCGTCGGCCTCGCCCAGCCCGACGTCGGGCGCACCGGCATCACCGAGCTGATGTCCATCGCCGAGCTGGCCGCCGCGCACCACGTCCGGGTCGCGCCCCACCACTCCACCGGGCTCGGGGTGGCGCTCGCCGCCGGCCTGCACGTCAGCGCCGCCCTCGGCAACCTCGCGTTCTTCGAGTACCAGCCCACCACCTGCGAGGCGGCCGGCGCCGTCCTCACCGCGCCGCTGCCCGGCGACGCCACCGGCTTCCCCGTGCCGTCCGGGCCCGGCCTCGGCGTGGACGTCGACCTCGGCGCCCTGTGACCCACCGATGCTGTTTGAGAGGGAGTAACCGTTGGTTCTGTCTGGACTGATCCCCATCCTCGCCACCCCCTTCACCGAAGACGGCGAGCTCGACCTGCCCGGCCTGCGCAGGCTCACCGAGTGGCAGCTCGACTCCGGAGCCGACGGAGTGGCCGTGTTCGGGATGGCCAGCGAAGGCTTCGCCCTGACCGCGGGCGACCGCGCGCGCGTGCTCGCCGAGGTACGCGCCGCCGCCGGCGCCGCACCCGTCGTCGCCGGCGTCGGCGCCACCAGCACCGCCACCGCGCTCGAACAGGCGCTCGCCGCCCGGGACGGCGGCGCCGACGCCCTCATGGTGCTGCCGCCGTACCTGGTCAAACCGTCCGGGGCGCAGCTCGTCGACTTCTACGGCGCCGTGGCCGAGCGTGCCGGGATCGACGTGATGGTGCAGGACGCGCCCGGCGCCACCGGCGTCAGCATGCCCGAATCGCTCATCGTCGAGCTGAGCAAGCTCGACGGCGTCACCTCCGTCAAGGTCGAGGCGCCGCCGACCGCGCCCAAGGTCGGCGCCGTCGCCGCCGGCGTCCCCGACGGCTTCGCCGTCTTCGGCGGGCAGAACGCGCTGTTCTGCCTGGAGGAGTACGCGCTGGGCGCCATCGGCACGATGCCCGCCTGCGAGTTCACCGACCTGCTCGCCCCGGTGCTCGCCGACTGGGCCGCCGGCCGCACCGCCCAGGCCCGCGCGGGCCACGCCCGGCTCCTCCCCCTGATCCGCTTCGGCATGCAGCCGGGGCTGGCCTGGGCGGTGCACAAGGAGGTGCTGGTCCGCCGCGGCCTCATCACCTCGGCCACGGTACGCTCCCCCGCCCGCCCCCTGGACCGCCACACCCGCATCCTCCTCGACGCGCTCATGGCGGAACTGTGGTGACGGCCCCCGACGACCCGCCACGCCCGACCGGCGGGGCGGCGGTCGGTGGCGCGACGCGTGGTGCCCCGACCGGCGGTGGCGCCACGCGTGGTGACACGACGACCAGCGGCGCGGCGGGCGGCGGCACGGCGACGGGCGGCGGCACGACGGGCCGGGCGCCGGAGCCCCGAGCGGAGCGCCGAAAGCGCCAAGGCCGGGGAGCGGAGCGCCGAAAGCGCCAAGGCCGGGGAGTGGAACGCCGAAAGCGCCAAGGCCGGGGAGTGGAACGTCGGAAGCGGTGGAGGTCGGGAGCGGGCCTACGGCGCGGGGCGTGCTGGTGGCGGGTGGCAACTCCGAGATCGGGCTGGCCATCGCCCGCGCGTTCGCCGGGCGGGGTGACCGGGTGGCCGGGATCGGGCTGCGGCCGTGCGCCGACCCCGTCTACGACACCTTCATCGTGCGTGACTGCGCCGTCCCCGACGAGGCCGGCGCTGCCGTCGCCGAGGCCGCGCACGTGCTCGGCCGGCTGGACGTCCTGGTGCTGGCGACGGCCGTGATGCCGGTCGCGCCGGTGGTGCGCACCACCGACGAGCAGTGGCGGGCCGCGATCGGGGCCACCCTGGACGCCGCCTTCCACCTGTGCAGGGCCGCGCTGCCCCGCCTGGCGCCGGGTTCCGCCGTCGTCGCGGTCAGCTCGGTCAACGCGTTCCTGGCCGCGCCGGGCGTGCCCGCGTACGCCGCCGCCAAGGGCGGGCTGGACGCGTTCGTCCGCCAGCTCGCCCTCGAGTACGGACCTGCCGGGATCCGCGTCAACTCGGTGGCTCCCGGCCTGATCGGCGGGGACGACCTGGAGAACGCCGCGGAAGGCTACCCGCTCGGCCGCACCGGGACGCCGCAGGACGTGGCCGAGGCGGTGGCCTTCCTCGCCTCGCCCGCTGCCGCGTTCATCACCGGCGTGGTCCTGCCGGTGGACGGCGGCCTCTCGATCACCTCCCCCGCCGCCTACCTGCGCCCGGACCTCCGGGCCCGCTTCCTCCCATGACCGGCCGCACACCCGGCCGGGAGCCCTGCGCCGCGCGGAAGGCCGATGCCGGGGCCGGGCGGGTCGATGTGGTGGGGGTCGGGGAGGCCATGGTGTTGCTGGAGGCGGATGACCTCGTGGGGGCGGAGCGGTTCGGCGTCTCCGTGGCGGGGGCCGAGCTGAACGTGTGCACGGCCGTCGCCCGGCTCGGGTTGCGGGCGGCGTTCGCCTCGCGGGTCGGGACGGACCCGTTCGGGATGCGGGTGCTGCGTGACGCGGCGGGAAGGGGCATGGACACCGGGCTGGTGATCACGGATCCCGGCCGGCCCACCGGCGTGTTCTTCAAGGAGATCAGGCCGGACGGCGGGCGGCGCGTCCACTACTACCGGACGGGTTCGGCCGCCTCCGCGATGGACGTCCCCGACGCGGCGCCGATCCTGGCCCGGCGTCCGCGCGCGATCGTCGTGTCCGGCCTGACCGCCGCGCTCGGGCCGGGGCCGGCCCGGCTGGTCGCCGCCCTGTGCGAGGGGGCGGGGACGCCCTGGTCGTTCTCGACCCGAACCTGCGGCCCGCCCTGCCGGTGGACGCGCTCGCGCCGCTCCTGCCCAGGGTCGGGCTGCTGGTGCTCGGGCAGGACGAGTCGCGGGTGCTGTTCGGCGAGAGCGACCCGGCGCGGGTGTTCGCCGCGGCCAGGGCCGCCGGGGTGGGCGAGGTGGTGCTCAAGGGCGGCCCCGAGGGTGCCTGGTACGCGGGGGACTCGGGGCCCGAGCACGTGCCGAGCGCCGCGCGCGAGGTGCGCGACCCCGTGGGGGCGGGCGACGCGTTCCTCGGCGGCTACCTGGCGGCCAGGCTGTCGGGAGCCGCACCGGGCGCGGCCACCCGCCTCGGCGCCGAGCTGGCCGGACGCGTGATCGCCACGCCCGGCGACACGTCCGGCCTCCCCGCCCCGGACGTCGCCCGCGCCCTGCTCCGCGACGCCCTGGCAGAGGAGGGCGCGGCTCGCCGATAGAAGAGAGAAGGCGTTACGTGACGGTGCCCGCCGCCTTTTTGCGGGTGCGGCGGTCGGGCACCGGGGAGCGGCCGGCGGCGTGGTCGGCGAAGGCGTCGGCGGCCGTGGCGGCGTCGCCGTCGCGCAGCAGCGTGACCAGGCGGCCGTGCTCGTCGGCCATCGCCCGCCAGTCGCCCTCGAACAGCGGGTCGGCGATGGCGCGCAGCGCGCGCAGGTTCGGTTCGAGCACCTCCCACATGCGGGTCAGGAACGGGTTGCCGGCGATCTGGACGACCCGGGTGTGGAAGGCGATGTCGACGTCGCGGAAGCGGCCGACGTCGTTGACCCGCACGGCCTCGTGCATCTCGGCGACCACCTCGTCGAGCTCGCCGAGCTGTTCGGCGGTGATGCGCTCGGCGGCCATGGTGGCGGCCAGGCGCTCGAGCGGCTCGCGGACCTGGCGGGCGTATTCGGCGTCCTGGGTGGAGATCTCGACGACGAAGTTGCCGCGCCGGGGCACGTGGACGAGCAGCCCCTCGCGGGCGAGCTGCTTGACGGCCTCGCGGACGGGCGCCTGGCTCACCCCGAGGCGGCGGGCGATCTCCGATTCCACCACGCGGTCGTTGGGGGCGAGGTCGCCTTCGACGATGGCCTGCCGGAGCAGCTCGTACACCCGATCGGAGATCAGGGTGGGGCGAACGGAGTCTTTGCTCGTGGCCAGCCGCGAGGCGAAGCCGCTCACTTGCGGTGTCGATGCCATGTGTTCCCCATCATGCGCTGTCGCGTCCCCCTGTTCATCATAAGAGTGATCATCGCTTGGCAGGTATCGATGGTGACAGCCGGTCGGCGAGCCAGGCGAGCTTGACCACCTCGTGGTCGGGGCCGCCGCCTTCGTGGTCGTTGAACGGGTAGACACTGATCCGCTTGTCGCCGGCCGGCAGCGCGGCGCGCGTCCCGTAGTGGTTGAAGGCGGCGTAGACGGTGGACGGCGGGCAGATGCGGTCCATGAGGCCGACGGAGAACAGCGCGGGAGCGGTGGCCCGGCGGGCGAGGACGGCGGCGTCGAAGTAGGACAGGGTGCGCAGCACGGTGTCGGCGTGCGCGCGGTGGAGTTTCACGTACCGGGTGATCTCCACATAAGGCGGCTGGTCGGTGAAGGTGGCGGCGCGCGGGAAGCAGCACAGGAACGGCACGTCGGGCAGGACCGCCTGGAGGCCGGGCGTGAGGCCGGCCGCGGCGAGGGCGATGCCGCCGCCCTGGCTGGTGCCGGTCACAGCGACCCTGGCGGGGTCCACCGCGGGGTGGGCGCGCACGGCCGCCACGGCGCGCACGGCGTCGGTGTAGAGGCGGCGGTAGTAGTAGCGCTCGGGGTGGAGCACGCCGCGGGTGAGGAAGCCGGGCGCGGCGACGTCGCCGGTGGCGACGTCGGGGTCGGGGGTGTCGGCTCCCTGGCCGCGGCTGTCCATGACGAGGTGCGCGTAGCCGGCGCACGCCCAGAGCCGTTTCTCGTGCGGTACGCCGCGCCCGCTGCCGTAGCCCAGGTACTCGACCACGGCGGGCAGCGGCCCGGTCCGGGTGACCGGCAGGTGCAGCCAGGCCCGGACGGGATGGCCGCCGTAGCCGGCGAAGGTGACGTCGAAGGTGTCGATCGTCGCCAGGCCGTTCGCCACCGGCTCGGCCGTCATCGCCAGGTCGTGAGCGTCGCTCTCGGCCAGGGTCTTCGCCCAGAACGCGTCGAGGTCGGGCGGCTCGGGCAGGGCCGGCCGGTACTGCTCAAGCTGGTCAAGCGGCAGATCGAACTGTGCCATCGCCCACCAATCATCGCTTATCGATCGTCAACCGGTGCATCGAAGCAGGGGCTCCGATCGTTGTCAACCTGAGGCATCAGGCCGTACGCGCGCCGCGCGGCGCCGCTCAGCACGAGGCGCCGGCCGCCGCTCAGCACGAGGCGGCGGCCGGCGTCGTCCAGCGCGGCCGGCCCGCGCCCGGCCAGCCGCAGCGAGGCGGCGCGGGAGCCACGGGCCAGGCAGATCGGCCCGTGGGAGCCGATCATGCACCGGGCGGGGCCGAACTCCGCGACCGCGTGCCCGACCAGGGCGGCCACCCGCTCCTCGGGCACGCCGTGCCGGGCCAGGAGGGGGACGAGCGCCCGCCCGCCCGCCCGGTGGCGTGGCCTCCCAGAGGCGCCGCCGAGCCGCATGCCGTTCGGCCGGGTGCGGTCCAGCAGGTCGGCGAAGCGCGCCGGGCCGAGGTCGTGGCAGGTGTTGAGGTTGCCGACGTGGCCGAGGATCAGGCCGGGGTGCCGCAGGCGCAGGTCGCGGAGCAGGACGTTCTCGGCGCGGTCCCCCTGCGACGCCTCGACCAGGATCGCGCCCGCCGGCCCCGGACCCGCGCCGGACGCGGCCAGTATCGCGCCGCTCAACTCCAGGCCCGCGCCGGAGGCGGCCAGGGCGTCGGCGGTGAGCGCGCGGTGGTGCGGCGAGCCCGGCCGGATCCAGGGATGGCCCTGGGCGGGGTCCCAGGGGTGGACATGGCAGTCGGTCACGTCGGCTCCGTGTTGACAGGCGGATTCGGGCTCAAGAAGATTCATATCATCGGCTATCGATGAACGATTGGTGTTCTCATGCGCATCTCACACCCGCCGGCGCTGCGGGCGAGCCGCACCGTGACCGACCCGCCCGCGTGGGCCGGGCTGCAGCGCGAGCTGTTCGCCGCCCAGGAGAAGGCGTGGCGGATCTTCTCCGGCCGCTACACCGAGGGCGACGGCCGGCTGGTCTTCCGCGACCGGCTCGGGCAGGGGCTCGACGGCCGCGACGGCGTGGACGACTTCTACGAGGCGTTCTTCAACTGGCCGACCCTCTATCTGCTCGGCGGCAGCGACGACGTGCTGGCCGCGGCCCGCCGGCACTGGCGGGGCGTCACCACGCAGCTCAGCGAGATGGGCATGCTGCTGGACGGTTTCGAGCGCGGCTACGACTGGTTCCACCAGGGCGAGGGCCTGCTGCTGTTCTACGGCCTGTGCCTGGCCGAGCCGGAGGACGGCGAGCTGCGGGAGCTGGCCGCCCGCTTCGGCGACCTCTACCTGCCCGGCGGCCCCAACTACGACCCGGAGCACCGGGTGATCCGCGCCCCGCACAACGGCGCCGCCGGACCGCGCTGGGGCTTCAGCGACGCTGACGTGTCCTTCCCGTGGAGCCTGGCGCTGCGCCCCTACGGCCTGCCGCTCGACTGGATCGACGAGGCCGCGCCGTTCGACGACCTGGCCGCCGACCCGGCGCGTGCCCGCGCGTACGGCAAGGTGATGTGGGAGCGTATGGGCCGCGGCGACACGATCGTCAACCTGGCCGCGACCAGCCTCGTCGCCAACGCCTACCTCCTCGGCGGCGAGCAGCGCCACGCCGCCTGGGTGCGCGAGTACGTGGACGCCTGGCGGGAGCGGCTGGACGGCCGCGAGATCGTCCCGGACAACGCCGGCACGCACGGCATCGTCGGCGAGCACCTCGACGGCCGCTGGTACGGCGGCCACTACGGCTGGTCGTGGCCGCACGGCCTGCCGCCGGTCGGCAGCGCCGCGATCATCGGCGCGGCCAACGCGGCGCTGCTGACGGGCGACCGTTCCTATCTGGAGCTGGCCCGCAACCCGCTGGACGCGGTGCTGCGCGAGGCGGCGCCCCGGCGGCCCGCCGAGGTGCGCACGATCACCAAGCGCTGGCGGCCCCACCTGCGCGGGCTGGCGGACGAGCCGACGCTGCTGGCCCCGATGCGCCGCGACGACTCCGGCTGGTTCGACCTCAACGTCATGCCGACCCAGCTCCCGGTGGCGCTGTGGCACTTCAGCAGGGACGCCGCCGACCGGGAGCGGATCGACCGGCTGCGGGAGGCGTCGAGCTGGGACTGGACGGCGGTGCACACCCAGCGCACCAAGGAGGAGTCGGGCCACGAGGAGCCCTGGTACGAGTATCTCGCGGGGCGCAACCCCGGCTACCCCGAGCGGATGCTGCGCAGTGCCGCCGACACCTGCGCCGAGCGGGTCGCCGCGATCGAGAACGACCCGGTGGATGCGGCCGTCGGGCCCGACGCGTCCGGCATCCACGACTGGCAGGACCGCAACCCGGTCGTCACCGAGGCGCTGCTGCAGCTCACCACCGGCTCGCCGCAGGTGCTCTACAACGGCGGCCTGGCCCAGATGCACGTGCGTTACTTCGACGCCGGGCGCCGCCGCCCCGGGCTGCCGCCGGACGTGGCGGCGCTGGTGTCGGCCATCGACCCG
The DNA here is from genome assembly GCF_900323885.1 of [Actinomadura] parvosata subsp. kistnae. Classification (GTDB taxonomy): domain Bacteria; phylum Actinomycetota; class Actinomycetes; order Streptosporangiales; family Streptosporangiaceae; genus Nonomuraea; species Nonomuraea composti. The sequence goes on from NZ_OOHJ01000030.1 coordinate 765,918, forward strand.
GACCGCACGGTGATCGAGCTGGTCAACCTGGGCGGCGCGGAGTGCTCGCTGGTGGTGCAGGGTGGCGCGTTCGCCGAGCACCGCATCGACACGGCCGGCGCAGACGACGAGCCGCCCCGGCCTGTCGGGGGCCCGCACGTCGGCGTCCGGCTGCCGGCCAGGACGCAGGTGCGGCTGACGCTGTCCATGACGCTGCACGCCGCCCGGCCCGTCATCGCGACGCCGCCGTGGGAGGTGGCGGGATGAGCGTCGCGCTGCCCCGGCTGGGGCTCGGCACTGCGCCCATCGGCAACCTGTTCGCGCAGGTGAGCGAGCGGGACGCGGCCGCCACGGTGGCCGCCGCCGTGGCCGAGGGCATGACGTACTTCGACACCGCGCCCCGCTACGGCCACGGGGTGGCCGAGGACCGCCTCGGCCGTGCCCTCGCCGAGGGCACGGCGGGCGGAGCGGCGGCGGCGCGGCGGGCGGCGCGGTGGGTGGCGCGGCAGGTGGCGCGGCTCCTCAAGCGGTGGTCTCGACGAAGGCCGGGTGGCTGTTGCGGCCCGGGGAGCGGGTGGTCACCGACTGGAGCGAGCGCGGCCTGCGCGAGTCGCTGGAGTCGAGCCTGCGCCGGCTGCGCCGTCCGGCGGTGGACGTGCTGTTCCTGCACGACCCGGACGACTTCCGCGAGGAGGTCCGGCGCACCGGCTATCCAGCGGCGCGCCGGATCCGCGAGGAGGGGCTGGCGGGGGCGATCGGCTTCGGGATGAACCACTGCGAGCCGCTGGCGGCGTACGTGGCCGAGTTCGAGCCGGACGTGGTGCTCATCGCCGGGCGGTTCTCGCTGCTCGACCACGACGCGCTGACGACCCTGCTGCCCCTGTGCGCGAAGACGGGGACCACGGTGGTGGTGGGCGGGGTGTTCAATACCGGGCTGCTGGCCGACCCGAAGCCGGGGCGATGTTCCACTACCGCGAGACGCCGCCGGACGTGCTGGCGCGGGCGCGGCGGTGCCGGGAGGTGTGCGCGGAGTTCGGGGTGCCGCTCGCCGCGGCGGCGCTGCGGTTCCCGTACCTGCATCCGGCCGTGGGGTCGGTGGTGGTGGGGTGCCGGTCGGCGGAGGAGGTACGCGCCAACGCGGCGGCGGCGCGGACCGAGATCCCGCCGGAGCTGTGGCACCGCCTCGCCGCGGAGGGCTTCGTCCCGCCCGAGCTGCTGGAGGCGTGACCGGCTCTGAGACCTGCCGGGCCCGCCATGACAGGGCCCGGCATAAAGCGGGCGCGGCATAAAGCGGGCGCGGCATAAAGCGGGCGCGGCATAAGGCAGGCCCGGCAGGTCCCGGAGGTCAGCCCGCGTCGCGGGCGGCCAGGTACTCCTCCAGCCCGGCCCCGGTCAGCGGGTAGTAGTCGGACAGCCGCCCGCCCTCGTCCAGCCGCCGCCGCGCGAACTCCTCGCGGTCCTGGTGCAGCAGCGAGTCCTCGGCCAGCGCGACGGCGCTGCGCTGCGGCACGACGACCGCGCCGTCCTCGTCGGCGACGATGAGGTCGCCGGGCGTCACGAGCGCGCCGCCCACGCCGACCGGCACGTTGAACGCCGACGGGAACAGCTCGGTCTGCGAGGCGTAGTGCGGCGTCACGCCGGTGCACCAGATGGGCACGCCGAGGGCGCGCACGCGGGCGGCGTCGCGTACCCGCCCGTCGACGACGATGCCGGCGCCGCCGCGCAGCTTGAAGTAGCGGACCAGCATGTCGCCGAGGCAGCCGGTGAAGTGGCTGGCCTGGGCGGACACGACGAGCACGTCGCCGGGCCTGATGGTCTCCAGCACCGCCCACAGCGCGGTCTTGCGCTCGGCGTCCTCCTGCTCGCCGCCGGAGAAGACGTCCTCACGCTGCGGCAGGAACTGCAGCGTGACCGCGCCCCCGGCGACGCGGACGTCCGGCTCGCGGTGCAGCGGCACGGGCCCGTCGATGAAGGTGCGGGTGATGCCCATCTGGTGCAGCTTGGCGCAGGCGGTGGCGGCGCTGACGCCGTCGAGCGCCGCCACCATCCGCGCGGTGGGCCGGACGAAGGGCGAGGACTGCGCCGGCCCCAGCATCGTCTCGTAGGTCTCCTGCATGTTCGTGTTCACGCGTTGCTCTCACCCAAACGTCGACAATTATCGCCTATCGATGGTAGATGTAACTGCCGATCGTCGAGGGCTGTCAACATTGGAAGGAGACGCCCATGTCAGACGGATCGGCGGAGCGGGCCGGGGCAGAGTGGTTCCGGGCGGCGCGCTTCGGATTGTTCGTTCACTTCGGCTTGTACAGCCTCGCCGCGCGGCACGAGTGGGTGCGCAGCCGCGAGGCCATGTCCGACGCCGACTACGACCGCTACCTGGAGCGGTTCGACCCCGACCTGTTCGACGCCGCCGCCCTGGCCAGGGCGGCTCGGGAGGCGGGCATGCGGTACGCGGTGCTGACCGCCAAGCACCACGACGGCTTCTGCCTGTTCGGCTCGGCGCTGACGGACTACACCTCGGTCCGGGCGGCCGGGCGCGACCTGGTCGCCGAGTTCGCCGAGGCGATGCGGGCGGAGGGGCTGCGGGTGGGGCTCTACTACTCGCTGCTGGACTGGCGCCATCCCGACTTCACCATCGACCGCTACCACCCGCTGCGCGACAGCGTGCCGCCCGAGGAGGCGAAGGGGCACGACATGGCGCGTTACCGGGCGTACCTGCACGGGCAGGTGCGGGAGCTGCTGACCGGCTACGGCCCCGTCGACCTGCTGTTCTTCGACTTCACCTATCCGGCGAAAGGGCCGGAGGAGTGGGGCGCGGCGGAGCTGATGGCGATGGTCCGCGAGCTGAGCCCGGGGATCGTGGTCAACGACCGGCTCGGCATCCCGGGCGACTACGTCACGCCGGAGCAGTACCAGCCGGACGCGCCGCTGACCCGCGACGGCGCGGAGGTGATGTGGGAGGCGTGCCACACGCTGAACGGCTCGTGGGGCTACGACCGCGACAACCACGACTACAAGAGCCCGGACCTGCTGGTGCGCATGCTGGTGCAGTCGGTCGCCTGCGGCGGCAACCTGCTGCTCAACGTCGGCCCCACGGGGCGGGGCGCGCTGGACCCGCGCGCCGCCGAGACGCTGCGCGCGATCGGGGCGTGGACGTCCCTGCACGCGCGGGCGGTGCACGGCGCCGGGCCCAGCGCGTACGAGCCGCCGCCGAACGCGCTCTACACCCAGCGCGGCGACCGCCTCTACCTGCACCTGCTCGCCTGGCCGCTCAAGCACGTCCACCTGCCGGGACTGGCCGGCCGCGTCCGGTACGCGCAGTTCCTGCACGACGGCTCGGAGGTACGCATGCGGGAGCTGGACGGCGGCGAGCACGAGCACAACAACCTCGCTCCCCCGGGCCGCGAGCCGGGCACGCTCACCCTCACCCTGCCGGTGGTCCGGCCGGACGTGCTGTTGCCGGTCGTCGAGCTGGTGCTGCACGGCGAGGAACCCTGAGGCCGCACGAACTGGCTCTTGAACAAGTGAGGCACGCGAAATAACATCACCTATCGATAGACGATTAATGATGGAAGTAGGAACATGAACAGGCGACTGCTGGCGGCCGCGGCGACGGCCCTCGCGTTAACGGCGACGTCGGCGTGCGGCGGCGGTGGCGGGGGCACGGACAGCGCGACGGGCAAGACCACGCTGCGGATGATCGTCAACATCACGCCCAACCTCACCGAGCAGTTCTGGAACGGGCTGTTCGACCGCTACGAGGCCAAGCACCCCGGCGTGAGCGTGCAACTGGAGCTCACCGGCACCATCGAGGCCGAGGCGAAGCTGCGCCAGGACCTCGCCGCGGGCGACCCGCCCGACATCGCGCAGCACGTGGTGCCCACCCCGGAGACCGCCGAGCTCTTCGTGGACCTGTCGGGCGAGCCGTGGGCGGCGAAGACGCCGCTGTTCGACGCGTACGCGATCGGCGGCAAGCACTACGTGGTCGGCGTCGGCGAGCAGATCCAGTCGCTGGTCTTCTACAACAAGAAGGCGTTCGCCGACGCGGGCCTCGACGCCGCCGAGATCCGCACGATCGCCCAGTTCGAGGCGGCGATGGGCAAGCTCAAGAAGGCCGGGCTGGTCCCGCTGCAGACCGCCGGCCAGTGGGTGACCGGCGCGCAGTTCAGCATGCTGGCCGACGCGGGCGTGCTCACGGCCGACCCCGACTGGACGGTCAAGCGCAAGAAGGGCCAGACGACGTTCGCGACCAGCGGCTACAAGCGTTACTACGAGCTCTACCGGTCATGGCTCGACCAGGGCTTCCTCGACAAGAGCGCGCTCGGCCTGCAGTACCCCGACGGCCAGGCCGCCTTCCTCAAGGGCGACTCGGCGATGTACATCATGGGCTCGTACTTCGTGCCCGCGGCCGACGAGGCCGGCAAGAGCGACGGCATCGGCGTCTTCCCCGTGCCGTCCGACGGGGCGTACCCGCCCGGCCAGTTCGGCAACATGGCGCAGCCGTACACGGTGGTCGCGCAGTCGAGGCACCGTGAGGCGGCGATCGACCTGGTCGAGTGGCTGGTGACGGACGAGGAGGCCATCAAGGTCCAGCTCGCCGCCGACGGCAACCTGCGCAAGGGGTTCTCCTACGACGTCTCCAGCCTCGGCGACGGCGTGCAGAAGGTCCTCGACGAGACGCCCGTCGTCCTGGTCAAGCAGGGCGACCGGCAGCCGGTGCAGGGCTACGCCGACGAGCTGAACAAGCAGATCCAGTCCCTGTTCACCGGCGCCTCGCCCGCCGACGTCGCCACGAAGCTGGACCAGTGGTGGGACTCGCAGGGCTGAGCGCGGGCTCCGTGCGGCCGGCCGCGCGGAGCCCCGAACCGGATCGCGGCACGCCGGGCGGCCCGTCATCGCGGCGCCGCCGCCTGCGCGAGGCGGCGCTGAGCGCGGGCATGCTCGCCCCCGCCGTCGTGGTCTACACGGTCATGACGATCGTCCCGGTCGTCGTGGCGCTGTACCTGAGCCTCACCGACTGGAACGGCTTCTCCGCGGCGGCCTTCGTCGGCCTGGACAACTACGCCCGCCTGTTCGACGACCCCGACACCACCAGGGCCGGGGTGGTCACCGTGATCGTGGCCTTCTTCGGGTCGGTGGGCATGCTCGGGCTGGGCCTGGTGTACGCGCTGCAGCTCAAGGAGCGGAACTGGGCCAACTCCTTCTTCCGCACCCTCGCCTATTACCCGCACGTGATCAGCTCGCTCATCCTGGGCTTCCTGTGGAGCGCCATCCTCGGCACCAACGGCGCGATCAACAACACCCTCGCCGACCTCGGCATCGGCCCCGTCGGCTTCCTGTTCGACGAGAACCTCGCGGTGATCACGCTGGTGGGCGTCATCGTGTGGGCGGGCTTCGGCTTCAACGTGGTGCTGTTCGTGGCCGGCCTGCAGACGGTGCCGCGCGAGCTCGTCGAGGCGGCGCAGATCGACGGCGCGTCCCGGCGGCAGATCAACCGCAGGATCGTCATCCCGATGATCGCGCCGGTCGTCACCGTCGCCATGGTGCTCAACCTCGTGGGGCTGATCAAGGTGTACGACATCGTCGTCAGCCTCACCGACGGCGGCCCGGCCGGCGCCACCGAGACCATCGCGTACGTCATCCTCACCAAGTCGTTCGCCGGCACGGACGTCGGCTTCGCCACCGCCCAGGCCGTGGCCCTCATGGTGGCCTCCGCCGCGCTGTCGGTCGTCGTCACCGCCCTGCGCAACCGGCAGGACCGGGCCGCGACCGGCTAGGTATCCCCAGGAGCCTCCATGACCCCCAACCCCCGCGCCGGCGCGCGGCGGCCGTCGCCGGTCCGCGTCGCGCTGCTGACCCTGCTGTTCGCCGTCATGACCGTGCCGGTCTACCTGCTGCTGGTCAACAGCTTCAAGTCGCAGCAGGACATCCAGAACAGCCCGTTCTCGCTGCCGTTCGGCAGGATCTCGCTGGACTACCTGGCGGCGGCGGTGCAGAGCCCCCAGTACAACGTGCTCAAGAGCTACGGCTTCACGCTCGTGCTGGTGGTGGCCGTCGACCTGCTGTGCATCCTGTTCGCCGGGCCGGCCGCGTACGTGATCGCGCGCAGCCTCAAGCGGCGCACCCAGTTCCTGCTGCTGTTCTTCCTGGCCGGCACGTTCATCCCCGCCTCGGCCCTCATCGTGCCGCTCATCTACGTGCTGCGCGCGATCGGGCTGGACAACACGGTGGCCGGGCTGATCCTGCACGACGTCGCCATGACGCTGCCGGTGAGCATCTTCCTGTTCGTCGGCTTCATCCGCACCGTCCCCCGGGACATCGACCACGCGGCCGCGATCGACGGGGCGGGGCGGCTGCGCACGTACTGGCAGGTCATCTTCCCGCTGACGCGACCGGCCGTGATCACGGTGCTGATCCTCAACTCGATCGGGATCTGGAACGACTTCATCAGCCCGCAGATCCTGCTGAGCCCCGGCTCCGGCACCTACACGGTCACCACCGCGATCTACGCGGGCATCAGCCAGTACTCGACCGACATGACCAAGGTCTTCCCCAACCTGCTCCTCGCCGTGGCCCCGGTGATCATCTTCTTCGTCTACATGCAGCGGCACATCATCAGCGGCCTGACGGTCGGCGCGCTCAAGGGCTGAGCGGGCCCCACCCCCCATCTCGGAAAGGCGGAACAGTGTCCATCAGACGACGGTTGTGCGCCACGTTGGCGGCTTGTCTCCTGTTACCCCTGGCGGCGGCACCTGCATCGGCGCACGCGGGGACCGCGCCAGGGAAGATCCTCTACGTCGCACCCGGCGGTGACGACGCCGGCAGCGGGACGAAAGGCCGCCCCTTCCGTACGCTCGAAGGGGCCAGGGACGCGATCAGGAGGCTCAAGGCCCGCCACGGCCTGCCCCGCGGCGGGGTGACCGTCTACCTGCGCGAAGGCACCTACCAGCGCACCGCGTCGTTCGCGCTCGACCAGCGCGACTCCGGCACGGCGAAGGCGCCAATCGTGTACCGCTCCTACCCTGGCGAGACGGCCCGGCTCACCGGCGGCCGGCAGCTCGCCCACGACAGCTTCACGCCGGTGACCGACGAGGCCGTGCTGCGGCGCATCGTGGACGAGCCGGCCCGCGGCAAGGTGCTGCAGGCCGACCTCAAGGCCCTCGGCATCACCGACTACGGGCAGCTCAGCCGGCACGGCTACTGGAAGGCCAACGACGTCAGCACCGTCCCGCCGATGGAGCTGTACGTGGCGGGCCAGGGCATGACGCTGGCCCGCTGGCCCAACGACGGCACCGTCCAGATGAACCAGATCATCGACGCCGGGCCCACCGTGAAGGACGCCGACCTGCAGAACCGGGGCGGCACGTTCAGCTACGGCTACGACCGGCCGCGCCACTGGACGCAGGCCGAGGACGTGTGGCTGGACGGCATCTTCGGCTACAGCTGGGAGTGGTCGTACAACAAGATCGCCAAGATCGACACCGAGGCGAAGACGATCACCCTGCGCTACGGCGAGATGTCCGGCCTGATGAAGTCGTGGTACCCGGACTTCCACTTCGCCCAGAACCTGCTGGAGGAGCTGGACGCCCCCGGCGAGTACTACATCGACCGGGCCAGGGGCGTGCTCTACCTGATGCCCAACGCGGCCTTCCGCACCAAGCAGGGCGACATCACCGTCACCATGCTCAAGGAGCCGATGATCAAGACCGCCGGCGCCTCCCACGTCTCCTTCCAGGAGCTGGCCCTGGAGTACGGGCGCAGCCTGCCCGCGGTGATCCTCGGCGGCAGCCACGTCACCATCGAGCGCAGCGACATCCAGAACTTCGCCGACGGCGGCGTCTACATCAACTCCGCCGGCCGCTACGTCTACGACGGCATCCCGGACAAGACCAAGGGCCGCGACCACGCCGTGGTGTCCTCCACGATCCGGCACGTCGGCGGCGTGGGCGTCGTGCTCAACGGCGGCGACGACAAGACCCTGGAGCCGGGCCGCAACCGGGTGGAGAACTCCCACATCCACGACTTCGCCTACTACCACAAGGCGTACAACCCGGGCGTGATGTTCGACGGTGTCGGGAACACCGCGCGCGGCAACGAGATCCACGACGCGCCGCACCCCGGCATCATCGTGCACGGCAACGACCACCTCATCGAGTACAACGACATCTACGACATCTGCCAGGACTTCCAGGACCTCGGCGCCATCTACATGAACGCCGGCATGACGCCGCACGAGCGCGGCACCGTGATCCGGCGCAACTACTTCCACCACATCGGCGAGGGGCGCGGCGGCGTCGAGGGCGTCTACCCCGACAACCTCACGATGGGCCTGACGATCGACGAGAACGTCTTCTACCGGATGGGCAACGACGCCATCAAGAGCGGCTCCGGCGACCACATCAAAGCCAGGAACAACATCTTCGTCGACACCCACGTCCCGTACGACAACTACGAGATGTGGATGGGCGACCAGCCGGGCAACACGGTGGACAAGAACTACCTGCCCGCCTGGCGCAAGCTGTTCGAGGAGAACGGCGGCTTCGCCGGCACCCCGTACGCCACCAAGTACCCCGAACTGCTCGCCTTCTTCGACGAGAACCACTACTTCCCCGCGAAGAACTTCTTCGAGAACAACCTCGTCTGGAACCCCGAGCTGGCCCGCGCCACCAGCGTCAACCAGCACGGCGCGCGGGACGTCAAGAACCTGCTCAACTACGCCGGCAACTGGGTGGCCGACCGCGACCCCGGCTTCACCGACTGGAAGGCCGGCGACTTCTCCCTGAAGGCGGACGCCGAGGTCTTCCAGCGCATCCCCGGGTTCAAGGCCGTCCCGTTCGCCGAGATCGGCCCCCAGGGCAAGGTCGGGCTGCCCGGCGGGCCCGACCGGATCGAGCTGACCGCCCTCCACCTGCCCGGCGACGAGCTGACCGTCCCGCTCGGCAAGACCGTGTCCGTCCGGGCGGAGCCGGTGCCGTGGAACGCCACCGACCAGGCGGTCACGTACGCCAGCGGCGACCCGGCCGTGGCCACCGTGAGCGCCGCCGGGGCGGTCACCGCGCTCATGCCGGGCACCACCACCGTCACCGTCGCCTCCAAGGCCCACCCGGAGATCACCGACACGGCCACCGTCACCGTCAGCGAGGGCGACGGCGTCATGCACGCCACCGACTTCGAGTCCGGCGGCAACGGCTGGCCCGTCGACCCCAACCGCGCCATCGTCGCCGACGCCGCCGGCAACCACTGGTACCGGATCGTCAAGGGCGCCAACGGGCTGCTCGACCGCGCCTTCACCGACTACGCGCTGGCGTACCGGCTGCGCACGCCCGCGCAGGTGCCCGAGGGGGCCGTCCTCATCATGTACGACCGCCAGGCGAACGGCGGCAGCGGCTACGTCCGCTACCGGCACGCGGCGGCCGGGCCGACCTGGACGCTCTACGACGCGCAGTGGCGGACGCTGGCCCAGACCGTCCTGCCGGCCGAGCGCGCCCTGCGCCCCGACACCGTCTACGACGTGCGGATGACGGTGCGGGGGGCGTCGGTGAGCGTCAGCGTCGGCGGCGAGACCGTGCTCGAAGGCGAGCACCCGGCGCACAACCCGTCGGGCAAGGTCGGCTTCTACGCCGAGGGCTTCACCCACCTCGACTTCGACGACGTCACGTTCTCGCTGCCACGGGCGTCCTGACCCCGCGTCCGGGGCGCCGCCGCCGGGTGGCGCCCCGGGCCGCGCCATCCGGCATGATCTGCGGTTGTGAGTGCATCCGAGCATGGTGACGAGAAGGACGGCGCGCGCCTCGCACCGGCGGGCCGCGCGCTGCTGAGCCGGCTGCTGCCGGACGCCGGGCCGGAGGATCTCACGGTCCGCCAGGGGCAGTTCCACCAGGTGGTGATCGCCCCGGACCGGGTGGTCTGCCTGCCCCGCACCGCCGCGGCCGCCGCCCGGCTGCCGCGGCGGGCCGCCGTCCTGCGCGTGCTGGCCGGGCTCGATCTGGGGTGCGGCACGCCTGAGCCGCTGCGCGAAGGGCCGGATTTCCTGGTGCTCAGCCGGATCCCGGGAGCGCCGCTGGAGGCGGCCGCGCTCGGCGATCCCGAGGTGGCCGCGGCCGTCGCGGCGCAGTACGTCACGTTGCTGTCCGGGCTGGCCAGGGCCGGCGCCGACGAGAAGGCGCGCGCGGCACTGCCGGCGCCACGGGGCCGGTGGCGGCGGTTCGCGGCGGACGTGCGCGCCGAGCTGTTCCCGCTCATGTCCGGCGGCGGGCGTCGCCGGGCCGGGCGGGAGCTTGCGGCGCTCGACGACCTTCCCGACCTCGCCGACGCGGTGGTGCACGGCGACCTCGGCGCCGAGAACGTCCTGTGGCTCTGGGACGGCGGCTTGCCGCGGCTCAGCGGGGTGATCGACTGGGACGAGGTCACGATCGGCGATCCGGCCGAGGACCTGGCGGCCATCGGCGCGAGCTACGGCCAGGGCTTCCTCGGCCGGGTGCTCGCGGGCCGGCCGGACCGGGACGTGGCCGCGCGCATCGCCGCCATCCGTGGCACCTTCGCCCTGCAACAGGCCCTGTCCGCGTACCGGGACGGCGACGACGAAGAGCTGGCGGACGGGCTGGTCGGCTACCGCTGAACGACCGGGACCGGCCCCGGCCCTGTTTCGGCCCTGCTCCGGCTCAGCCGGCGATGAGGGCGTTGGCCTCCGTGAGGAACTTCCTGGCCGCCTCGTCCGGGCTCATCCGGCCGAACAGGACGTCGTCGGTGTACCGCTTGAGCACCTCCTCCATCGCGCTGGCGCCCTTCGGCGGGGCGGCGGGCGGGTCGGTGAGCTCGTCCTTGATCTCGTCCAGGAACGCCAGCGTCTTCTTGTCGGCTTCGGGAAGGTGGTCGCGGACCGCCGCCAGCACCTTCGAGCTGGCGGGCAGGCCGCGGTCGCTGAGGATGATCGCGCCCGCCTCCGGGTCGTTGACCATGAAGTTGATGAACGCGTCGGCCTCGGCCTGGTGCCCGGTCTTGGCCGAGGCGGCGTAGAACATCGCGGGCTGCAGGAACATGCCGCCGGTGGCGGCCCCCCGCACGCGCGGCATGCGCAGCAGCTCCATGTCCTTGCCGCCCGCCGCCTTGCTGATCGCGCCGAGCTCGTTGCTCCACCACATGCCCATCGCGCCGTTGCCGGTGGCGAACAGCGAGCGGTCCACGTTCTGGGCGCTGAGCTCGATGCTCTTGGCGGCGTCGGGCGAGCCCTTGGTGTCGATCAGCTTCCGGTGGACGGCCCACCACGCCTTGATCGTCGCCGCCGAGACGCCGATCCTGCTGCCCTCGTAGAACGACTCGCCCCGCTGCGCGGCGAAGATCTGCAGGAAGGCCGGGTTGAACGCCTGCTGCGTCCCGTACACCTTGCCGCCGCTCCTGGCGGTGATCCTGGCCGCCAGGTCGATGTACTGCTCCCACGTCCACGTGGGACCGGGCGGCTTCTGCCCCGCGCTCGCGATCGCCTTCGGGTCCGCGATGAGGGACCACGTGTTGACCCCGGTGGGGATGCCGTACTGCTTGCCGCCGATGGCGCCGGTGGCCAGCACCTTGCCGTCGATGTCGCCGGTGTCGACCCGGCCGGACAGGTCGGCCAGGGTGCCGCGCTCGGCGTACTCCCGCAGGCCGCGGATCTCGATCGTGATGACGTCCGGCGCGGCGTCGCTCGCGACGGCCGTGGTCAGCTTCTCGTAGTAGTCGCCGAAGCCGGAGAACTCCCCCACCACGTCGATGTGCGGGTACTTGGCCTCGAACTTCCTGATCGCCGCTTCGGTGCGCTGCTGCCGCACGTCGCTGCCCCAGTAGGAGAAACGTAAGGTGACCCGGTCACCGGCGCTCCCGCCGCCGCAAGCCGATGTGGCGATCAGGACAGCGGTGGCCAGCGACGCCGCTGCCCACCTCGTCGTGCCGGAGCCCATGCTCTGCCTCCTGAACCGAAGAAGATCGCGCAAGGCTACCCTGACTCCCCGCGTCACGCACGCCGCCGGGAACCCGTGAAACGGCATCACAACCTGTGGCGGGTACGCAGGCTTCCACGTCAGGTCGAACTCTCCCCGATGATTCCGCGTATCTCGGGATGGCGACGGCCGCGCCCCTTCCACGGACACACCTCGTGGGCGGCGGGCCGGAGCCGCGATCACAGCTGGAGGGATTGTGATGAGACATCGACCTGGCTCGCGTGCCCGCCGAAGAACGGCGGGCGTGCTCACCGCTTTGATGGTCATGAGCAGTGGTTTCGTGACCAGTGCCACCGCTGCGTCGGCCACGGCCTTGGCGTCGGTCATCTCCTGCCCCGCCGTGGCGGACCGGCTGGGGCAGGTGCCCGCTCGCGCCGAGGCAGAGGTGCAGCGCAACCTTCAGCAGCTGGAGACCCAGCTCGCCGAGGCCAACCGGCGCCTGGCGAACTCGGCCGGCCAGGGCGGCCCCAACTTCGTCCAGAACGCCATCCTCGGCCCGCTGAAGGACAAACGGGCGGCCACCCTGCAACGCATCGCGATCGCCTTCCAGCGCGCCGGCGCCGAGGCTCCTTCCGGACTGCAGAACCTGGCCACCTGCGCGGTGGAGGACGACGGGAACGACGCGGGCGACGGCGATCAGGAGAACGGCGGGCAGGAGAACGGCGGGCAGGAGAACGGCGGGCAGGACACCGGCAACCAGGGCGATAACGGACAACAGACCGGCGACCAGGGCCAGAACAACGGCGACCAAGGCGACGGCGACCAGGGTGACCAAGGTCAGGGTGATGGGGGTCAGAACAACAACGGTGCCCCCGGCCAGATCAACTGCCCCGCCGTGGCGGACCGGCTCGGGCAGGTGCCCGCTCGCGCCCAGGCAGAGGTGCAACGCAACCTTCAGCAGCTGGAGACCCAGCTCGCCGAGGCCAACCGCCGCCTGGCGAACTCGGCCGGCCAAGGCGGCCCCAACTTCGTCCAGAACGCCATCCTCGGCCCGCTGAAGGACAAGCGCACCGCCACCCTGCAACGCATCGCGATCGCCTTCCAGCGCGCCGGCGCCCGGGCACCGGCCGGCCTGCAGACCCTGGCGACCTGCGAGCTGCGCAACCCGGGAGGCGGCGGCAACGGCGGCGGCAACAATGGCGGCAACAACGGCGGGAATGGCGACAACGGAGGCGATGGGGACGGCGGCGGGAATGGCGACCAGGGCGGCGACGGAGGGAATGGCGGGAACGGTGGCGGGCAGGCCAGAGGTCCCGTCCCTGAGGACTTCGTCGACATCCGTTCCGTACGACCGAACGTGAACACCCCCCGCACCCAGCGCAACGGCTCCCGAGGCACGTTCAGCGTCGACTGCGGCCGCAACGAGCGGCGGATCTTCAACTCCGACAACGTGATCGTGGCGCCCGGCGTGTCCAACGGCGCGCAGCACACGCACGACTACGTCGGCAACGTCTCCACCAACAACCAGTCCACGAACGAGAGCCTGCTCGCCGCCGGCACCACGTGCCGCAACGGCGACAAGTCCACGCACTACTGGCCGGTGGTGCGGGCGCTGGGCCAGGAGGAGTTCGACGCCGACCAGCGTGGCGGCGGTCTCGACCTGAACGTCGGCAAGATCCTCACCCCGGTTCAGGTGCAGATCACGTTCAGGGGCAACCCGACGGCCAAGGTGGTGCCCGCTCCGCAGTTCCTGCGCATCATCACCGGCAACGCCCGGGTCGGCGGCGCCGACCCGAACGCCGGGTGGACGTGCACCGGGTTCGAGAACCGCCAGCTGACGGACAAGTACCCGCTCTGCCCGCGCGGCAGCCGGCTCGTGCGGGTCTTCGACTTCCAGAGCTGCTGGGACGGCCAGAACATCGACAGCGCCAACCACCGTACCCACGTCACCTTCCCCCAGGCCGACGGGAGCTGCCCGCAGGGCTTCCAGCCGATCCCGGCGCTGGAGCACCGGCTCGTCTACAACGTGCCGCAGGGCCCCAACTTCGCCGTCGACGGCTTCCCCGAAGAGCTGCACAAACCGATCACCGACCACAGCGACTTCATCAACCTGATGAACGAGCAGCAGATGCGGCAGGTCGTCGACTGCATCAACGCGGGCAGACGCTGCCGCTGACCGCCTCACCCGCCGCTGCCCCCAGGACCCCGGGGGCAGCGGCGACGTCACGCGAAGAGGAAAGGCAAGATCATGGCCGGCTTCTCCCACCCGCGACCCGATCGAGGCGCCGCGCCGGCGGTCCTGACGCTGGCCCTCGCCTCGGTGCTCGCCCTCACCGGCTGCGGCGGCCAGGCGCACGCCGGGCACGAGTCGCGGCCGGCGGCGGGCATCGCCGCCGCCGGAGCCCAGCCCCAGCGCACGTACACCGTCGAACAGCTGGCGGCCACCATCGGCTGCACCGCCAGGATCACCCTCAAGGCCCTGGACTACCGCCAGGGAGAATGCGTCAGCGACGGCATCCCCTACGTGTTCCTCGACTTCGACACGGCCGCCGGCCAGCGCGAGTGGCTCGACTACGCCGAGATGTACGGCGGCCTCTACCTCGTCGGGGACCGGTGGGCCCTGTCGGCGAAGTCGAAGTCGTTCATGCAGGAGCTGAGCAAGCGGCTCGGCGGCACCGTCGAGGAGCACGGCGCCGCCCGCCCCGGCCCGTCCCACAGCCCGCACTGACGCCCGCGCGGCCTGGACCCCGCCTGTTCAGCCCGGCGGCAGGCTCACCGCGAGCAGCGTGGCGAGGGTCAGGCGGGTGACGTCGGCCAGGTAGCCGTAGTCGAGGGTGTCCACGTCGTCCGAGGTGTCGTGGTAGTGCGGGTTGCCCTCCCCTTCGTACGCGCCGATCGTGACGTGGCCGCGGGCCTCGAACGGCATGTAGTCGCTGGCGAAGATGGGGCCGAGCCGCACCGGCAGATCCGTGTAGTCGGCGGCGGCCTGCGCCATGACGTCGCCGAACTCGCGGGAGGGCCGGTCGTTGCCGGGCACCGCGTTGCCGAGGTCGCGTTCCACGGTGATGGAGCCGTCCGGGGGACGGAAGCCGATCATGTCGAGGTTGATCAGGCGGTGCACCGGGGTGCCCGCCGCGGCCAGGTCCTCCGCGTACGCCGAGGAGCCCCAGAGCCCCTGCTCCTCCCCCGAGAACAGGACGAACCGGATGGTGTCGCGCAGCGGCACGTCGCGCAGGACGCGGGCGATCTCCAGGACGGCGGCGACGCCGCTGGCGTTGTCGTCCGCGCCCGGCGCCCGCGACACGCTGTCGCCGGCCGTCGCCATGCGGCAGTCGTAGTGCGCGCACAGGATGAGCAGGCGGCCTGCCCCGTCCTCGGCGGGTTTGTCGCACACGACGTTGTCGGCGGTGTGGCCGGAGCGGGTCCACGGCACGCGGGCCGGTTCGTAGCCGGCGTCGGTGAGGCGGCCGGTCAGCCGGCGGGCGGCGGCGTCCAGGTGTGGGGAGAAGGTGTGGCGGGTGGGGAAGGCGGCCAGCTCCGCCACGTGCTCGCGCAGCGCGGCGGGGCCGATCCGGTCGACGAGGGCGGCCACGCGCGGGTCGCGGTCGGCGTCGGCCGACTTGGAGCGCGCGACCGGGACGCTGGCCGAGGGCGGGTAGCGCTTGTCCGGGACGGGGTATCCGGGCGACGGCGTGCTCATGACACCCTCCCGCCCGCCGAGCGTGGCCGGCTCATGACGGCTCCTCGTCCGCGAGGCCGGCTCATGACGTGCTCCCACCCGCGAGGCCGGCTCATGACGTGCTCCCACCCGCGAGGCCGGCTCATGACGTGCTCCCACCCGCGAGACCGGCTCATGACGTGCTCCCGCCCGCGAGGCCCGGCAGGCAGCGGGGGCAGCCGTGGTAGCCGCGGGCCAGCGCGCCGGTCTCGGTCTCGAACGGCTCCCTGCGCCCGGGCGGGAGGTCCTGCCAGGTGGGGCAGGTGGCGACGTGCAGCTCGCCGGTCTCCGGATCGCCGAAGAAGAAGCCCTCGGTCTCCTTGACCGCGACCGTCTCGATCGTCATCCGGCCGGCCGCCAGCCCGTCCCGGTACTGGGTCACGACCAGCGGGTAGGTCTGGAGGTGCTCGGCCTTGCCGGAGACGTCGATGACCACCTCGACGCCGACGCGGTCGTCGCGCAGCAGCGGGAAGCCGGTCAGCCGGCCCTCGCCGCCGCCGCGCAGCCGCAGCACGGCATCAGTGCCGCCCGCCGGGGAACCGGCGGTACCGGTGGCGCCGGTGGTGTCGGTGAAGCCGGTGGCGGCGGCGCCGGTGACGACGCGCGCGGCCGTCCTGATCTCGATCGTGCTGTCCGAGGGCAGCGCGCCGGCGTCGACGCTCAGCGTGCTCGTGCCGGCCCGCGTGCCGCCGCGCAGCCACAGCGACACCTTGGTCCGGCCGCCCGGCACCGACAGTTGCGGGACGACGTTGCGCTGCCCGACGTTGTTGTCGTAGCGGACGAGCCGGTCGTGCGGGACGGGCCCGGTGAGGGTCGCGGTGACGGCCGGGTCGGCGGCGCCGTGGGCGACGGCCAGCAGGCATTCGTGCCCGGCGAGCTCCGGCGTCCACGCGAACGGTCCGACGCGGACGGACCCGCCCGCCGGGATGGGGTCGGTGACGGGCAGCGTCCCGAGGGACTGGAAGTGGGCGGGCCAGATCATGCCGGTCCCGGGGTCGCAGCGGAACGCCTCGACGGTGAACGTCCCGGCCTCGGCCTGCTGGGTGCCGCGGTTGCGGACCCGGACGTACAGGAAGTTCGGGCGGCCCACGACGGGCGTCTGGTGGCCCTGGGCGGGGTCGTCGCCGTCGGCGGGCGAGACGTTGCGTACCCAGATGTCGGGTGAGGTCCAGTGCACCTCGGGGCTGGGGATCAGGCCGGTGTCGGCGTCGCTGTCGCCGATGTAGACGTCCACGGGGCGGGGCGGCCACAGGCCGCGCGCCACGAAGGCGGCGTCCATGACCTTGCCGTACAGGCCGCCGGTGATGCGCTGGTCGGCGCTGATCATGCCTTCGGCGAGCGAGCGGGCGTGCTCGGCGCCCTGCGAGGAGCTGTCCGGGACGATGGTCAGCATCTCCAGGAACGTTTTGATGACGGCGTCGGAGGCGTCCCGGCGGCGGCCCGCGTCGGCGGAGTCGCCGCCGAGCGCCAGGTAGGTCTGCCAGACGGCGGTGCCGAGCATCGAGTTGCGCAGGTTGTGCTCGAAGCCGTCGAAGCCGTCGTCGTCGAAGCGTTCGGTGCGGTCGAGCGTGCGGGTCTCGCTCCACCGGTCGGTGGCGTTGTTGTCGAACGGGAACGTCTCGGCGCGGCGGTGCCGGGTCAGCGCGGTGCGGTCGCGGAAGACGGCGGCGATGGCGTCGCAGAAGCTGTGCTCGTACGACAGCGAGCCGCCGTGGTCGCTGCCGAGGAACTCGAAGACGCCGTGCAGGTACTCGTGCAGGATGACCCCGGTGTCGGCCGCGTCGGGCACGCCGCCCTCGCCGAAGCGGATGCGCGGCGGCGTGCCGGGCACCCACTGGCTGTTGTCGGCGCCGTCGAACGCCTGCGGGTCGACGTCCACGCGGCGCATGTTCTGGTTGAGGGTGGGGTGGCCGAGCCCGCGCAGGTAGCGGGCGAACGTGTCGAGCCAGTAGTAGGCGTTGGCGCTGAGGAAGCGCCGGTCGGCGGGGTGGGTCCGGTAGTGGAAGGCGGCGGCCGGCTCGTCGGGCTGGGCGAAGGTGGGGGTGTCCCAGTCGACGCACCTGAACCAGTCGCCCTGGAGCGTGAACCGGCCGTTCACGGCGGCGTCGATCTCGGCCTGGACGACGTGCCGTAAGCCGTCGAGCGCGGCGGCGCCGGATGCGGAGCTGAGGGTGGCGTCGTCCGACTCGCTGACCGGGTCGGGCATGAAGACGCTCAGGTCGGCGGTGACGTACTTGCCGCGCAGCGCCACCCAGAGCACGTCGCCGGAGACGGCGTCGGCCACGACCTGGAACTGCTCGTACGGGTCGCCGGTCTCGACGCCGCAGTCGTAGACGAGGTGGATCGCCCCGTCGGGCGCGGCGCCCGTGGCCAGCAGCGCGGCCGGGGCCGTGGGGTAGTCCTCGGCGGGCACCGGCGGGCGGTGGTCGTCGCGGACGTACCCGAGGGTGTGCCGGTCGACCTGCGCCGTACCGGCGTATCCGGCGAACACGGCGGTCACCCGCTCGCGCACCTCCTCGAACGGGCGGGCCCGCGCGGGGTCGGGCGCGCCGGCGAGGTCGCCGTCGGTGGTGTTGTCGACGTTGGTGACGCCGGCCTGCTCGATGTCGGCGACCGCCTGGGCGCCGGACCCGAGGACGGGCAGGCCGTTGTGGTACTGCTGGTAGCGGATGCGCAGCGTGTTGATGCCCTCGGACGCGTCCACCTCGCGCAGGTCGAGCGGGCCGGTCTTCATGTCGCTCGCCCGGCCGGCCATGAACCGCTCGATCGCCTCGCGGGCGGAGGCGGCGCGCTCGCGCGTACCGGCGGGGTCGCTGAACGTGCGCAGGACGTCGTCGCGCACCTGCTCCCCGGCGCCGGGGGTCACGCGGAGGAAGTCCGGGTCGTGGTGGGGGGTGTCAGTCATGGCAGGTCCCGGTGAGTGAGTCGATGACGACTCTCACGGTAGGGAGCGGGACGGGCCGCCTGCCTCGGGGGACGGCCTAGGAGTTTCCCCAGCGTTGGGGTCGAGGTTGACCTTGGGTCAGGGCGGACGCTCGTCCCGACGCCGTTCCAGGCGCGACACCTTCCCATCACCCACAACGGCGGCACGGTCGGCTCCGCCGCGCTGATGTACGGCACGCCCGACGGCGCCAAGACCCTGACCGGCGTGCTGAACTGGGTGGACGACGCCGGCCTGGCCATCGGAGCGGCGTTCGGGAACGCCCGGCGCAGGCTCGTCAAAGAGGTGTTCTGCTGAGGATCCGCCCTTGGTCACGGCCCGGTCCCGGATGGGCCGTGACCAAGGGAAGCGCGTGGCCGCGGTCAGGCGCAGGTGTAGCCGGACGGCAGGGCGGTGTTGCCGCTGGGCCTGCTCGCCTGGAAGCCGACGCTGGTCGTGCTGGCTCCGGGGGCGAGCGTGCCGTTGTGGCCGACGCTCTTGAGCGTGACGGTCTGGCCGCTGGTGGTGACGGTGACGTTCCACGAGCCGGTCAGGGTGTGCCCGGCCGGCAGGGTGAAGGTGACGGTCCAGCCGTTGATCGTCGAGGTGCTGGTGTTGGTGACGGTCAGCGGCTGGATGACGTACCCGGTGGCCCACTGGGACTGCACGGTCGGGGTGGCCGAGCAGGTGCCGGTCGTGCCTGCCTGGGTGGTGACCTGGACGGTGCCGGAGACGGGCGAGACGTTGCCGGCGGCGTCGCGCGCCCGCACCTGGTAGCGGTAGGTGGTGCTCGCGGTCAGGCCCGTGTCCGTGAACGAGGTCGTGGCCGAGGTGCCGGCCTGCGTGAACGTGCCGCCCGTCGCGCCGGTGGCGCGCAGGATCTCGTACGCGGTCACGCCGGTGTCGTCGGTGGAGGCCGTCCAGGTCAGGGTGGTGCCGGTGGCGGTGGTGCCCGAGGCGGTGAGCCCGGCCGGGGCGGTCGGCGGCGTGGTGTCACCGCCGGTGGCGGTCGTGGTGAAGGTGACCGGCGCGGAGTTGCCCGACAGGTTGCCCGCGCCGTCGCGCGCCCGCACGTACACCTGGTACTGGGTGCCGGCGCTCAGCCCGGTCAGGGTGATCGAGGCGGTGGTGGACTGGCCGAGCTGCGGGTCGGTCGCGCCCTGCTCCCGGTAGACGTTGTAGCCGGCCAGGCCGGAGCCGCCCTGGTCGGTGGAGGCGGTCCAGGTCAGCGTGGCGCTGGTGGCGGTCACGTTGGACGCGACCGGGGTGCCCGGCGTGGTCGGCGGCGTGGTGTCGGTCTGGCTGGTGGTCAGGCCGAAGAACTGGACGGCGTACATGGCCATGCCGCTCTGCGGGAGGACGTGCCCGGCGCCCTGGATGCTGTACGCCTCCACCTGCACGGTGCCGGACGCGTCGGCGTACCGGCTGCGGCTCCAGCCCGACTGCGGGGTGTCCGTGCTGGTCGGGGTCTGGCTCAGCCCGAACACGTTGGTCCACTGCTCGATCGACTCCCGCAGCAGCGAGTAGGGCACGAGGGTGTCGGCGGTGCCGTGCCACAGCTGGATGCGCGGGCGCGGCCCGGAATAGCCGGGGTACGCCTGGCGGACCGCGTCGCCCCACTGCTGGGGCGTGCGGTCCATGCTGCCGCCGGTGCACTTGCTGCTTCCCGGCGGGTAGTCGGAGGCGCCGGCGAAGCAGTTGAACGGCACGCCCATGAAGGAGGCGCCCGCCTTGAACACGTCCGGGTAGAGGGCGAGCATGTGCTGGGTCATCATGCCGCCGGAGGAGCTTCCGGTGGCGTAGACGCGGTTCGGGTCTCCCTGGTAGGTCCGCTCGACGTACTCGATCATCGAGATGATCGAGACGGGATCGCTGCCGCCGCCGCGCCGCTTGGCCGCGTCCGACCAGGTGTCGAAGCAGTTGCCGAACCCGGCCGACTGGGTGGCGCTCGGGTAGATGACGACGAAGCCGTACCGGTCCGCCAGCGAGGCGAACTCGCTGCCCTGGTAGAAGCCGGGGCCGGAGCCGCCGCAGCCGTGCATGGCGACCACGATCGCCGGTGAGGCCGGGCGCGAGTCCGGCACGTAGACGTGCATCCGCATGTTGCCGGGGTTGTTGCCGAAGCTGGTCACCTCGACCAGGCTGGCAGCGGCGGCCGGCGATCCGAGTACCACGGTCATGACGGCAAAGAGCGCCGCGGCGCAGGCACCCGCCAGCGCCTTGGTCAGTCGTCTCATTCGCGCTCCTCCTCTCCCTGTCCGCGGCGCGCCGCGGATCGACCTCGGTCGCTGGAAAATAAAAGGGCTGCGATTCACCGTCAATGTCCGGCGGGTGCCCGCGCCCGCCGCCTCACCTGGCAGAAAGCCGTTTCCCCTGGTTATCAAGTAACTTGCTATCAAGGTCCTTGATACGCGGTTAGGAAACTTACATCGAGCCCGTTCCGACAAGGGCGCGATATCGTCTCCTGGTGACCGATCCGGGTGTCCCCGCGGCCGCTGCGCCGGACTCGCCTCCGCCTCGTGTGAGCTACCTCGTGTTCCGGCTCGAACGCCGCATCCGCGCCTGCCTGGACGAAGCACTCGCCCGGCACGGCCTGACGACCACCGAATACATGGCGCTCAGCGAGCTGCGCCTGCGCGACGCCCCGTCCTCGGCCGACCTGGCCCGCATCGCCTTCGTCACCCCGCAGGCGATGAACCTGGTCATCCGCGACCTCGAACAACGCGGCCTCATCCGCCGCGACCCCCACCCCCGCGGCGGCCGCGCGCTCCGGACCCGCCTCACCCCGAAGGGCCTGAACACCCTGCGGCGCTGCGACCGCTCCCTCGACAGCATCGAAGCCGTCATGCTCGCCGACATCGACGAAACGGACCGCACGACCCTCGCGGAAACGCTCACCCTGTGCGCCCGGGCCCTCCCCCACGACACCCGCACCCTGGCCTCGGTCCCCCGCTCCCAGAAACCACCACCCCCCGGCCCCTAGCCCACGCGCTACGCCGAACCTGGCGCAACCGGAGGCCTCGGGAGGCCAGCCGGAAGGCCGTCAGCCGTCGGCGTGTCCGTGGCCTCCAGGTCGCGCGGCACGGGAACCACCTCCAGAGCGAGGTCCATCCGTTCCAGCCACTCCAAGCGCACGCCGGCGGCCCGCGCCCGCTCTTCCAGCGTGAGCCGCACCTTGTACACGCCCAGGAGGAGCGCCTGCAGAGAGTCCACGCCGAACGCCACCGTGACGATGTCCTCGCCCAGACCCACGATCCGGCAGGGGCAGCACCAGTCGCCGTGGGCCGACGAGTCGTCAGGGCGTGGCCGGCCGAGCCGCACGGTGACCGGTGTGCGGGTGCCGTCCGGGGCGACCGCCTCCAGCAGCCGTTCCGCCACAGTCTCACCGAGTTCGTCGGTCGTCGCCATCAGCTTGCCGAACTTCCTTTCGCATAGCCTGTCTTCCAAATCCGCCCGCGGGTCCCGGCGCACGTCGCCGACGGCCCGGCCGGGGTTGTCAGCCGTCGATGCGCGCGGGAGAGAGCGCGTCGGCGAGGTCGCGCCAGTATGGCATCGCCGTCCGGCCCGGTTCGACCCCGATCACCTGTACGGCGACGTGGTCGGCGCCGGCCCTGACGTGGTCGTGGAGCCTGCCGACGATGGTGTCGAGGTCGCCCCAGAACACGACATCGTCGATGAGCCGGTCGCTGCCGCCGCCGTCGATCTCCTCCTGCGCGTAACCCAGGCGGCGGAACTTCGCCCTGTTGTACGGGCTGCTCAGGTAGGGGGCCAGGTGCTCGCGGGCCACGGCACGGGCCCTGGCCGGGTCGCTCTCGAACAGCACCGCCTGCTCGACGGCCAGGAACGCCTCCGGCCCGAGGATCTGCCGCGCGTGCGCGGTGTGCGCCACGGTGACGTGATAGGTGTGGGCGCTGCCGGTGCGGTCGCGGGCCAGTTCCAGCATCCTCGGCCCGTACGCGGCCAGGATGCGCCGCACCGGGCTCTTCGGCGCCGGGTTGAGCGTTTCGAGGGCGTCCATCTCATCCAGGTAGGCGCTCATGGCGGCCAGCGGCTTGACGCCCGGCCGGGGCACCCCGCCGAACCCCAGACCGAGCACGTGCCGGTCGGGGTAGGCGTCGGCAAGCAGGACGGCGGCGCCGTGCGTCCACCGCGCCTCGCGCGCCCAGATCTGCGCGATGGCGTTGACGACGTGCAGGCGCTCGGTGCAGGACAGCAGCAAGCCCGCGTGCGTGAAGGCCTCACGCCCGAGCAGCTCCGGCATCCAGAACGCCCGCCACCCCTGCTCCTCCAGCTCCTGGACCGACTCGCGCATCCGCGCGGCCGGTTGGAACTCGAAGTCGAAGGTGTAGATGCCGAACGTGCCCAGGTTCAGGCCGTCGATACCACCCATGGGAAGTCCCCCCTGTACTCGTAGATCGATCCGATATGTGACACCGCCACCCCGATCCGGCCGCCGGCGGCTCAGAGCTGCGTGGCCAGCCAGATGGTGTGGGTGTCGAAGACGGTCTCGAACCGGCACGCGATCCCATCCACGAGGTGCCAGACGTGGACGAACCTGGCCGCTCCTACCTTGCCGGTCGTGCGGTTCACGCCGCGGTACTCGCCCTGGGCGAAGAGCCGGTCGCCCACCGGGGTGAGCTCGAACGTGGTGATCGTGAAGTCGGACCAGTCGACGGCGATCGGCGCCATCGCCTTTTCCACCACCTCCTGCGGGCTGTGGTAGGTGCCGCCGGTCGCGCCGCCGGCCGCCACCGTCCACGTGATGTCGGGTGCCAGGAGCTCCATGAACCCCTGCATGTCGCCCGCGGCCAGCGCCGCGTAGATCCCGGTGACGGTCCGGAGGTTGGTCCGCTCGGCCGGGGTGAGGGTCTTCGTCTCGGTTTCCATGATGTACGGCTCCTCAGTCGTTCGATCTGCTGCCGCCAGACCACTACCAAGAACTGCTCATTTCCCAGACCGTCCGGCCGCCGATTTCCGTCCACCGGGCGTACTGGAGCGGCACGCCCAGCCCGGGAGCACCGTCGCGCGGCCCGCACCATGGGCGTCTCATCCCGTGGCACAGGCTTGATCAGGATTGGGCACGGCGAGATGCCGCGGTGCCGGTGACGGGAAGGACTCCCGCCACGCAACGACGCGCGAACGAGGAGCAGCAGATGACGGCTGACCAGCACGACCTCGCCACCACCGTAGAAGCGGTCATCGACCGGATGCGCCGGATCGGCCAGGACCTCGACCCCCTCGACGGGGTCGCCTGCTTCAACCGGATGTACCTCCAGGTGACCGAGCTGGTCGCGGCCAACCTCGTGGAGGGCTTCTTCGACGACGCCCCCTTCGTCGAGCGCCTCGACGTCGTCTTCGCCAACCTCTACTTCCACAACGTCGACGCCGCCCCGCGCGGACACAAGCCCGAGGCCTGCTGGGCGCCGCTGTTCGAGGCCCGCGACGACCGCACCATCTGGCCGGTCCAGTTCGCCCTGGCCGGCATGAACGCCCACATCAACCACGACCTCGCCCTCGCCGTCGTCCAGACGTGCAAGGAACGCGGCACCACCCCCTCCACTCCCCCGGTCCACGCCGACTTCCTGAAGGTGAACGAGCTGCTGGCCAAGGCCGAGTCGCAGGTACGCCAGTCGTTCGAGACCCAGCTGGTGCGGCTGGCCACCAAGGACGCCGAGGCGCTCAAGCACATCGTCGGCAGCTTCAGCATCGCCCGCGCCCGCGACGCCGCCTGGGCCACGGTCACCATGCTCTGGCCCCAGCGCGACACCGCCTTCCTCTTCGACGGCTCGACCGCCACCCTGGCGCAGACGGTTGGCACCGCCGGCCGCCTGCTTCTCACCCCGGTGATCCCCCCGCCGGCGCAGTAGTCCGTTTCACGGCGCCGGCTTCGCGGGATCTCAGGCGTCGACGTCGGCCAAGTAGCCGGCGTCCGCGCTCGACCGGCTGGCCGGCTCGGGGTCGTCGTGAGTCTCGCCGGCCCGTCGTCAGGGACGGAGGTCGAGCCAGGCCGCCACCTCGTCCCCGTCCCTGGTCAGGGTGGCGCCCAGGTCGGCGAGGATCCGCCGCATGGGCGCGTTGCCGGCGGTGGTGCTCGCGTACAACCGGCGGGCGCCGCGCGTGCGGGCGAGGTCGGCGAGCTGGGCGAGCACGGCGGTGCCCACGCCCTGACCTCTGTGTGAGCGCCCGATCCAGATGCCGGCCTCCACGGCGTCGTCCAGCGGGTACAGCCGGGCGGCGCCGGCTGCGCGGCCGGCGAGCAGGATCACGTAGGTGTCCTCCACGGGCTCCGGGGCCAGCGCTCTCGATCGGTGGAAGCTCAGGAAGGCCTGGTGCCGCTCGGTCGTCCAGCCGTCAGGGCCCGGCACCGGGGGCATCACCTCCAGCGGGTCCGCGTCGGCCACCGCGCAGGCCAGCAGCTCCGGCAGCAGGCTCTCCGTCAGCCGCGCCATCCTCACCTCAGAGCGCACCGCTCCTCCTTCCGCCTCGTCGGGGTCACGACGGGTCGCGCAGGCATTCGGCGAGGAAGCGCTCCAGGCTCCACCACGCCCGCTCCGCCGAGCGGCGGCTGTACCGGATGCCGAGCTCCGGGCTGTCGGCCTGCTCCGCCATGAACGAATGGTAGGTGTGGCCGAAGGCGTGGAGCTGCCAGTCGGCGCCGGCGGCGGTGAGCTCGGCCGCGAGCGCCGTGACGTCGTCCGGCCGGGCGAACGGGTCCTCCCAGCCGTGGTAGACGGCGACCTTGCACGAGGTGGGCCGCGGCGTCCAGCCCGGCGGCGGGGTGAGCACGCCGTGGAAGCTCGCCACGCCGCGGACGGCCGCGTCGTGCCTGGCCAGGTCGAGGACGCACAGCCCGCCGAAGCAGAACCCGATCGCCGCCAGCCGGGACGCGTCCACCTGCGGCAGCCCCGCCACCGTGGCGACGACCGTGGACAGCCGGTCCGCCAGCATCGCCCGGTCCTGGAGGAACGGCCTCATGAGCGCGTCGAACTCCTCGGCCGTGGAGCCGGTGACGCCCTTGCCGTACAGGTCCATGACGAACGCCTGGTAGCCCCACCGCAGCAGCCGAACGGACATCTGCACCAGCACGTCGCTCCTGCCCTCGGCACCGTGGCAGACCAGCACGGTGGGCGCCGGCTCGGGGATCATGTCCCCGTGCAGCAGCAGCCCTTCCATCACGGCGGAGCCGTGACGGTACTCGACCGGCGTCGAGATCACCAACCCAGGTTTCATGTCCTCACGTCCTCTCTGCGGAAGCTCGATGATCTTGGCATGGAGCGCTCGCAGAACGATCACATGGCGCTGACATCCGTGAAATCGCTTCCTTAGTTTCACGACCGCCCGGTCGATCATGACCGGTCATCGCCCCCTGGTGACCATTCGCCGCACCCCGCTCAAAAGGCCGTCGATCACGCCGTCCGGGCCGCTTAGCGTCCCTTTGCCGCCGGACGGCGCGGTCAACCGTATGGCATTTCTCTGAACGGGAGCGGAAAAGACGATGCGTGGTAACCGATGGCGAACAATCCGCGGGCTGGCCACCGCTGCGATCCTCGGTGCGGGGGTGAGCCTGGTCGCCCTGCCAGGGCCCGCGTCCGCCGGCACGCCCGCGATCGACCGGCCGAGGTGCACCGGCTACGTGGGGCTGACCTTCGACGACGGGCCCACCCCCGGCAACACCCCGGCCCTGCTGAAAGCGCTGAAGGCGGCCGGGTTACGGGCGACCATGTTCAACGTCGGCCAGAACGTGCAGGCGAACCCGCAACTCGCCAAGGACCAGGTCGCGGCGGGCATGTGGATCGGCAACCACAGCTGGGACCACCCGTACATGACCCGGCTCGGCGCCGAGGAGCAGGCCGCGCAGATCTCCCGCACCCAGGACGCCGTCAAGGCGGCCACCGGGATCACGCCGCAGTTGTTCCGGCCGCCCTACCTCGACACCGACGACGCCCTGCGGGCGGTCGAGCGCCAGTACGGGCTCACCGAGATCAACGCCGACGTGGACTCCCAGGACTGGAACAACGCCACCGCCGCCCAGATCGTGGCGAGCGCCCGCAAGCTGCAGGCAGGCGACGTGATCCTCATGCACGACTGGCCGGCCGCCACGGTCGAGGCCGTCCCGCGCATCGCCGCCGACCTGCGCCGCCGCGGCCTGTGCGCCGGCATGATCTCCCCGGACACCGGCCGGGCGGTCGCGCCCCGCGACGTGCTCGCGCAGGCCCACACCGCCGGACGTGTCCAGGACCTGGGCACGAGCGTGCGCTACACCTGGCCGGGCGTCTCCTTCGAGGGCCGCTTCCGCGGCACCGGCGTCGGGATCGTGCTGAACGACGCCGCCAACGACTACGACGTCCAGGTCGACGGCGCCGCCCCGGCCACGCTGCGCACGCCGGGCAGAACCACGTACTGGGTGAGCGGTCTGCGCGACGGCACGCACACCGTGCGGGTCGCCAAGCGCACCGAGAGCCCGTGGCAGCCGGGCGAGTTCGGCGGGTTCGTCGCGGCTCCGGGTGGGCGCGTCCTCGACGGGCCCGCTCCCCGCGCGCGGCAGATCGAGTTCATCGGCGACTCCTGGACCGCCGGCTACGGCAACATGTCCACCGTCCGCGACTGCGGCGCGACCGGCGGCGTCAACCCCAACTCCAACGCCGACCAGACCTTCGGCGCCCTGACCGCCCGCGGGCTGAACGCCGACTACCAGCTCACGGCCTGGTCCGGCATGGGCATGGTGCGCAACTACAACGGCGGCAACCCGGGAACCACCTTCCGCACCTTCTACGACCGCACCCTCCAGGCCGCCGATTTGGAGGTGTGGCAGCCGCCGCGCGGCTGGCGGCCGCAGCTCGTGGTGGTCGGGCTGGGCATCAACGACTTCTCCACCGCGCTCAACCCCGGCGAGCCCTGGGCGGACCTCGACGCCCTCGCCGCCGACTACCGCGCCGCCTACCTGGGCTTCCTGGACACGCTCAGGGCCAGGTACGGCAAGAGCACCTACATCGTGCTGACCTACCCCACCATGTCCAACACCACCGCCCTGGCCGACTCCGTGCAGCAGATCGTGCGGCAGCGCAACGCCCAGGGGGACGGCCGGGTCAAGGCCCTGCACTACGACAACGCCGCGCTGGGGCTCGACCTGCTCGGCTGCGACTGGCATCCGTCCCTGCACGACCACAAGGCGCTGGCGGGCGCCCTCGGCTCGTTCATCGCCACCCTGCCCCTGAGGTGGTGAGCTCCTGAGATCCTCCCGCCCGGCCGCCGGGCGGGAGGGCGTCAGCTGGTCTGCGGCGGCTCGCGGAAGGTCATCAGCTGCCGGGACCGGTAGATGAACGACGGCGCCGTGTTGCCGCTGACCAGAATGTCGCTGATGGGAGAGCCCTCGTGGGCGACGAGCCCGATGCCCGACCTGATCTTCCCCTGGTAGTCGGGGACGAGCGGGCCCACGGTGTTGCCGGTGATCTCCACGGTGGTCAGCGGGTTGGCCTCGGTCTCGGACGCCCGGACGTACACGCCGCCGTTGCAGCCGGTGATCCGGTTGTTCCGGATGTGAACGGCCTCGGTGTTGAACGGCGTGATCGCGTCGTAGCTGGTGTTGTCGACCACGTTGTCCTCGATCCAGACCCGCGAGTGCCGCACGCCGGGCACGGCCGTGTGCGATCCGACGAGGGTGCCCCAGGGGCCCTGCGATCCCGACTTGTCGCACGTGTTGCCGAGGACGCGGATGTCGGTGCACGGGGTGTTGTCCCTCGCGCCCGCCCACGTGTTCTTGGCGCCGGCCAGGTCGAGCTGGATGGCCTCGCCGTGGTAGCGCTTGTCGGCGTACTGGGGGTCGAGCACCCAGCCGTACAGGGCGCAGCCGCTCACGGTGGCGTTCCGTACGGCGTTGAGCTCGATGGCGTGGTACCACTTGACGTTGTAGATGGTCAGGCCGACCAGCTCGACCCCCGACGTGTGCTGCATCGTGATGACGTTCGACGGCGGCGGCGTCCGGCCGTCCTGGAGGTACTGCCAGATCGGGTCCCAGGAGCCGCCGGTGATCCTGATGGTGCCCGGCGCGTCGTACCGCCCGGTCGTCGCGCTGGGAACGTGGTTGAGCACCATCGTCTCCGAGGTGCCCGGCGAGGTGAAGGCGGCGACGAACCGGGCGTTCGTCGCGTCCAGGTGGGTGTTGCCGCCCACGATCAGCCGCCCCTTGAGCACGTGGCGATGGTTCGCCGTGGCGCGGACGATGATCCGCCCCTGGGCGTCGCGCCCGGCCGGCCCGGCGATGCCGTTGGCGGCGTTGTCGAGCGCGCGGCGCAGCGCGACGACGACGCTGTCCTCGCCCGCCGGATAGGTGTTGACGGCGCCGGCCGCGTGAGCGGCGGGCGCCATGCGCAGGACGCCGCCGCCCGCCAATGCGGCCAATCCCAGTTTGACGGCTTCCCGACGGCCTAATTCCATGACGGTGTCTCCGATCCCCCGCGATTCGGTACGCCGCAGAAAAGCGGCCCTGGATTGAAACACGGGCCCGTTTTCCCGGTCAAGACAGCGCAATCGGGAAATCGCGCGGGCCGAAGGCGCGGCGTCTTTCGACGGCCGCGCCTTCGCCGGAATTCACCCGCGGGTTTTCAGTCCAGCCAGCGCCCGACCCCGCGCACGGTGATTTCGAGCAGCTCCGCCGGATCATCCGGATCGGGATAGTAGATGATCATCGTGGTGCCGGCCGGAAGCAGCATCTTGACGGCCTGGATGCACCCCGCCACCGCCTGCCGCTGCCGGTCGGGCCCGGTGCCGGTGAGCGGCACCGCGTCGCAGACGCCGCCCGGGTTGTTCATGACGAGCCGCAGCGTGGAGTCGCGCAGGGCCACCTCCCGCGTGGCGACGCGGTAGGCGAGCTGCGTCTCCAGGTGCCAGGCCGGAGGCGCCATGGGCAGGCCGAACTGCTGCCGGTACAGCAGGTCGAGGCGGTTCTCCAGGGCGGCGAGGTCGTCGTGCAGGCCGCTCTCGACCGTGTAGTTCGCCCATTTCGACAGGTCGTCGGCGGGGGGCAGGCTCGCGATCGGCAGGCCGTTCGCGTCGAGCACCCGCCCGGACTCGTCGACGATGTAGCCCTGGTTGTTGAGCTGCTTGATCGATTCGCTGACGTCCCTGAGCTTGCTCGCGGCGTCCGCGTACGGGCACTGCCCGCCCTCCTGGACGCAGCCGATGGGCAACATCCGCACCAGCGAGGTCGCCAGCGAGGACTCGTAGGTCGCCACGATGATCGTGCGGTCGGACATGTGGTGGAGCAGGTACATCGGCCCCCAGATCGAGTTGTACTCGGCGAAGCGCAGCTCCTCCGGGATGAGCGACTCCACGAAGGTGCCCTTCCACTGGCTCGCGTTCTCGTTCCAGTTGGGATCCTCCGACAGGTCGAAGGCTCCGGTGATGCAGTCCGAGAAGCTGGACACCCGGCCGCTGAGGGCGCCCTTGAAAGCGGACTTGCAATCGCTGATCATCCCGTACTGCTGGGCGGCGTTGAACAGGTCCAGCGCGGTCAGGCTGATGTACTCCTCGGCGAGACGGTGGGTCTCCGTCTCCCGGTCGGAGATCCCCGTCTTCGCGGCGGAGAACAGGGGGCTCATGACGACGGACAGGCACGCGTCCAGTGCCTTGCCGACGAACTGCCGCCGGCACTGCTCGGCGTTCGCGTGCGCGTAGCCGTCCGGGTCGTGCAGCGGCCCCTTGGGGTCGTTGAGAATGTCCTCCACGTAGGCGCTGCAGTCGTGGTATCCGGGCAGGCCGTCCTCCGGCCCCCATTTGCAGTGCCCCAGCCATTCGCCTTTCAGCGTGTTCAGGCGGCGCTGGGCCTCTTCCCGGTAGTGGTCGAACACCTCGGCGGCGATCCTGGCCGCTTCCGAGGCGCTGTTGCCGGCCCGGATCTGCGCAGCGTACGCGGTGTCGTAGGCGGCGTAGGCGCCGGCCGCGTCCTGCGCCGCCGAGACGGCGGACGCGCGGGCCCAGCGGGCTGACAGCGACGCCCTGCCGGCCGACTGCTGCGCCTGCTGGGCCGCCGCGGCGGCGGTGCGCACGGCCTGCGCGGCCCGTTCGGCAGAGGCGGCGGCGTCGCGGGCGTGGGCGACGGCCTCGGTGGCGTACGTCCGCGCCTGGTCGGCCGCTCGGCCGGCGGCGTTGGCGTACCCGATGGCCTCCTCCGCCGCGCCCCGGGCCTCCGCCGCGGCGGCCTGCGCGGTGCGGGCGAAGTCGACGGCGCGCTGCGCGATCTCCGACGTCTCGATCATCAGGGACGTGGCGATGTAGTTGTGGGTGGCGGTCGCGTAGTCGCGCTCGGCCGCGCGGTGCCGCTCCACCTCCAGGAACTCGGCCTGCATCGCCGTCGTGCCGGCCAGCGCGATCTGGGCGCCGTTGCGCACCTCGGTGCCGTTGGAGGCGTCGCCGGCGATCGCGCCGACCTTCGAGCGGATGTCCATGGTGTAGGCGGTGTTGTGCTTGACGTCCAGGAACTCCTGGAGGGCGCCGGGGTCGTCCGAGCGCAGGGCGAGGTTCGCCGCCTCCTCGGTCTGGGCGTGGCCGGCCTCGCGGGCCTCGGCGAGGATGCGGCCGACCTGCTCGCGCTGCTCGGCGGCCAGCTCGGGATAGTCGGGGTCGTCGAGGAAGGCGACGACGTCGGCCCACGCGCCGTCGAGGGCTTGCTGCGCGGCGGCTCTCATGGCGGGGGTGCCGGTGGGCATGAGACCGGTCAGGGTCGTGCGGTCGTCCTGCTCCTCGGCGGCGGCGAGCCCGGTCTTGACGAAGGCGACGGTACGGACGTCGTCGTCCTCGCCGAGCGCCGCCATGGCCGCCGAGCTGGTCCACGTGCCGGGCACGGTCGCGAAGTAGCGGGCCACCTCGCGCGCCTTGCGGGCGGCCGTCGCGATGTCGGCCTGCGGGTTCGCGGCCTCGGCGATCAGCGCGTCGATCTCGGGCGTGTGGTAGCGGCGCATCGGCGCCGCGAAGCCGCGGGCGTCGCCCAGGCGGGCCTCGGCGGCCTTCTGGCTGACGTGCCGGGCGAAGGACAGCTCGAGTTCGAGCTCGTGCTTGAGCCGTTCGGCGTCCGCCGCGCGTGCCGCCTTGTAGACGGTCTGCGCCGTCTCGGCGGCCTGCAAGGCGTCCTCCGCCGCGCGGTAGGCGTTGTTGGCGTGCTGCGTCGCCAGCTCGGCCGCGTTGACGGCGTTGCCCGCGTGCTCGGCCGCGCTCTTCGCGGCGCTCGCCGCCTGCTCGGCGTACGTCACCGCGCGCGTCGCGGCGTCCCGGGCCTTGCCGGCCGCGTCCTTGGCGATGTCGGCCTGGCGCACGGTCTCCTCGGTGGCGCGTTTCGCCCGCTCGGCGCTGGCTCCCGCGCGGGCCGCCGCCGCGAACGCGGCCTTGGCCTCGGCGCTGGCCTGCCCCGCGTACCGGCCGGCGGCCTCGGCGGCGCGCCCGGCGGCGGCGGTGTTCGCCCGCGCCGAGTCGGCGGCGGCGACCGCGGCGTAGGCCTGCTGCGTCACGGCGGTGATCTGGTCGATGGGCGAGAGCCAGGCGGTGATCTGCGGCCCGATCTGCTGCATGACCCGGTTGTGGTTCTCCGCGTCGGCGGCGGCCTTGGCGTCCAGCTCCGCCGCCGCCGCTGCCGCCCACGCCTCGTCGGACTTCGTGTGCGCCCGCGCCGCCGCGGTCGCCGCGCGTCCGGCGGCGCCGGCCGCCGCGCGGGCGGCCTGCGCGGCGGCCCGCGCGGCCTGGACGGCGATGCTGGAGGCGACCGCGGCGCGGTCGGCGGCCTCGGCCGCGCGCCGGGCCTGCCGCTTGGCCTCCGCCGACTCCTGCCCGGCCAGCGAGGCGAGGCGTTCCGCGTCCTGCGCGTCGGCCTTGGCCGCCGCGGCCTCGGCTTTCGCGCGGTCGGCCTGCGCGACCGCGGAGACCGTCTCGAACGCCGCGAGCCGGGTCGCCTCCGTGGCGCTCGCCCGCAGGTCGTTGAGGGTCTGGTTCTCGTTGTCCCTGGCCTGGGCCACGCCCCAGTCGATCTGGACGAATCTCTCCTGCATCTCCAGGCTGCCGTCCTGCAGCGCCCGGTTCGCCGCGGCCTGCACCTGCGGGCCGCCCTCCGCCATCGCGCGGTTGACGACCGCCCGCAGGTCCAGCTTGTACGGCAGCCGCCACCCCGACTCGATGAACTGCCCCAGGGCCTCGCGCGACCCGTTGCGCAGCACCGCGTTGGCGGCGGCCTTGACCTCGGGCCCGCCGGCCGCCTTCATCCGGTTCACGCCGGCGCGCAGGTCGATCTCCCGCGCGCTCTGCCAGCCGCCGTCGAGAAACTTTGACACGGCGCCGGAGTCGTCGGAGCGCAGCGCCGCGTTGGCGGCGGCGGCCACCTCGGCCTCGCCGTGCGCCTTGATGCGGCCGACCTGCTCGCGGTCGTCCTGCGCCGTGAGGCGGGGCAGCTCGGCCAGCATGGCGCAGATCGCCGCCTTGTCCCCGAGCAGGGCCTGCTCGGCGGCCGGGCGCACGTTCACGCCGCCCGTGACCCACGCCTCCAACACCACCTGGCGCTCGCACACCGGCGCGGCCGGCGGGTCCGCCGCCGCGGCCTCGGTGATCGGGCTGCCCACGAGAAGCAACGCGAGCACGCTGCCCACGACTCCCGTGCCACGTAACGCTCGATTCGTCTTCACGTCCACCGCTTCCGTCCACACGATCAAGGAATGGGGGAACGGCCGGCCCCCGGACGGTGGCCGGCCGTCACGTTGTCAGGCGACGACCCGCAGCTCCAGCAGGGTCTCGCGGCAGTTGTCGGGATAGTCCGGGTGTCCCTCGTCGCAGGTGGTGTCCGTACGCCCGAACTGCTCGCTCTCGTCCCGCTCGACGCGCTTGGTCCGCTCCGCGCCGGAGGACACGTTCACGACCGTCGCGTCCACGTCATGGCCGGCCCCTGGCGAGCGGCTGTCCCCCTGCACCTCGTAGACGTTCGGGATGCGCAGCTTCACCCAGCCGCCGGCGCCGAGCACCTTGAAGCAGACCGCCGTCACGCCGAGATGCGGCTCGCCGATCTCGGTCTGGCCGTTCAGCAGCCCGGGGAACACCTTGATCACGCCGACCCCGTTCTCGGGGGACACGGTGCACGAGACCCAGATGAGCCCGCCGTTGCCGGAGATCAGCTCGAAGTTGCGCGCCTCGGCCTCGTCCGTGCCCCAGTCGGCCTGGCCGGAGGTGCCCGCGTAGGCGTGCGGGAAGTTCAGGGGGTAGGCGTACCGCTCCACGATGGAGTCCTGGCCGATGACCGGCGTCACCGTGACCGGCACCACCCGTACCGGCGGGAGAGCCCGTCCGGCGAAGTAGGTGATCCCGTCGCCCGGCCGGTAGAGGAACAGGTGGCTCTGCCCGCCCGTGCCGCGGTAGTCGAAGGCGATCATGCGGTCCTTCGCCATCTCCAGGTCGTAGCCGCCGATGCCGGCCGAGCTGTGGAACACCGCCGTGAACGCGTTGCCCGCGCCGTGCTTCAGGATCCAGGCCGTCTTCCCGCCGGGACGGTAGAGCAGCAGGTGGTCCAGCCGCCCCGAGTGCTCGTAGTCGTAGGCGATGATCCGGTCGGCCGTGCTCTTCAGGTCGTAGCCGCCGATGCCGGTCGAGCTGTTGAAGACGGCTCTGAACGTGGTGCCCGTGCCGTGCTCGAGGATCCAGGCCGTCTCCCCGCCCGGGCGGTAGAGCACCAGGTGGTCCAGCTTGCCCGTGCCCTCGTAGTCGAAGGCGATGATCCGGTCCCGGACGTCCTTCATGTTGTAGCCGCCGATCCCGCCGTCGACGGTGGCGAAGACCGGCGCGAACGCGGCGCCGCCGCGCTGCAGGATGTGGACCGTGCCGATCCCCGGCCGGTACAGCAGCAGATGGTCCTGCTTGCCCGATCCCGCGTAGTCGAAGGCGATGATCTGGTCCTCGTCCCGCTTCAGGTCGTAGCCGCCGATGCCGTCCGAGCTGTGGAAGACGGCCTTGAACGTGGTGCCGGTGCCGTGCTCGAGGATCCAGGCCGTCTCCCCGCCCGGGCGGTAGAGCAGCAGGTGGTCCAGCTTGCCCGTGCCCTTGTAGTCGAAGGCGATGATGCGGTCCCGCGCGTCCTTCAGGTCGTAGCCGCCGATGCCCGTGGTCGAGGAGAAGACCGAGGCGTAGGTGCCGTCGGTGTTCCGCTTGACGATGGAGACGATCTGCGTGCCCGGCCGGTAGAGCACCAGGTGGTCGAGCTTGCCCGAATGCTCGTAGTCGAAGGCCACCACCTGGTCGCGGTCGTCCTTCAGGTCGTAGCCGCCGATCCCGGTCAGGCTGGACCCGTACTGGGCGAAGGACGTGGTGGGTTCGGGGGCGGCGGTGCGGATCCAGCTCGCCAGGTCGTCCACCCGCATCGCGTCGCCGCCGCGCGTCCCGTCGGCGGCGGCGCCGAGGCAGCCGCCCTGTCCCGAGCCGGAGCTGAGCCCGACGAGCTCCGCGCGGCTCCCGTTCGTGCGGAGCACCGGCGCGCCCGCGTCCCCCTGGCAGGCGCTTACGTCGCCGCTCGCCGCGCTCCAGCCGAACGAGCCGGCGGCCACGGTCCCGGCCACGACCGGCGCGGCGTGCAGCAGGCCGGGCGCCCACTGCTCGGCGGTCCGGCCGAAGCCGGCGACCTGCAGCGCGTCCCCCGAGACAGGGGCGGTGGAGCCGAGCGTGACAGGCGTGATGCCGACGGCCCGCAGGGTCAGCTTGACCAGGACGACGTCCCGGGTGGGGTGCGGGTGGATCCACTCCACCGGCAGCACCCGCCCGCCCGTACCGGACAGGTCCGTCCTGCCGACCGTGACCGTCGTCGCGGTCTTCGGCGCCCCGCTCGTCAGCGGCTGCCCCGGGGAGGCGAAGCAACTGGTGGCGGTGAGCACCCACTGCGGGCTGATCAGGGCTCCGGTGCAGCCGTGGGTCTCGCCCACGTTCACCTTCGCCACGAAGCCCCAGGTGCCGTCGGTCACGGGGCCGCCGCCCCGCACCGCCTGGGCCGGCGTCGCCCCTGCCCAGAGCACCGCCGAAGAGATGACCATCAGGAGCGAGAGGGTCGTGATGGGTAAGGACCGGATGATTCGCTGGAGTTTCACGGCTCGATTGTGAAGATCACGCCGTACGCGAACCAGGGCGTCACCCGGGCATAAGGCGGGCATTTCCCGCCTCAGCCCCTACGGCTCCGGGGTCAGCTCCTTGCGCGCGCTCGCCGCGGCCGCCACCACCGCGTCCTGCTGCGCCCCGGTCAGGCGCCCCGCCCGCACGAACTCCGCCGCCGTCCTCGCGACCGTGGAGACGAACGCCCCGTGGGTCGCGAACGGCGCCTGGTCCCACACCACGTCGAGGAACGTCAGGCCGTCGGTGCCGGGCGACGGGATCCCGCTGACCGGGACGTCGTACTTCGGCAGCCCGTCGTCGCGCCTCACGTTGGGCACGCCGGAGTCGATGCTCCCGAAGACGATCTGCGGCTCCACCCGGCGGAAGTAGGCGGAATGGGGCTGGGTGTCCCCGACGTACCACGGGCGCAGGGTGAAGCCGTGCGTCGTGAAGAGCGGGTCGCCCGCCGGGCTCGTACCGGCCGGCGTGATGGCGGCGCGCGCGTAGTCGCCGTCCCGCTTGAGGTAGCGGTAGAGCGACAGCTCGCGGTAGCCACCGCTCCCGGGGTCGCCGACGATCGGCATGAGCAGGGGGCCCCACATGACCGACTGCGTGTCCGGGCGGTCGAGGGCGCGCTCGATCCGGATGCCGAACGGCATCGACACCTCGACGACGTCCCCACGGCGCCAGGTGCGGCGCAGCGTCACGTACGTGCCCGGCTTCGCCGCCCCCACCGGCGCCCTGGTCCCGTTGACCAGCACGGTGAAGCCGTTGCGGGCCCAGGCGGGGACGCGCAGCCTGATGTCGAGGCGGCCGCTGCCGTCGATGCGCAGCCTCGTCCCGGCCTCGCGCGGGAAGGCCGTCTCCTGGGTCACGGTGAAGCCCTTCTCCGCCCACGTCACGGTCGAGGGCACGAAGAGGTTGACCCAGAGGGCCGAGCCGTCGGCCGACTTGAAGTAGACGGTGTCCTGGTACTTGGTGTGGTTCTCCAGCCCCGTTCCGCCGCAGCAGGTGCCGGTGTTGCCGTACGACCTGCTCGCGCCCGGCCCCACCGGCTGGAAGTAGGTGACCTGCGGGTTGCCCGTCGTGGCCGTGTCGGCCCGCGAGCCGGCGATCTGGTTGAGGACGGCCCGCTCGTAGTAGTCGACGTAGGCCGGGTCCCGGGTGTGGAAGAAGAGGTTGCGGGCCAGCTTGGAGACGTTGTAGACGGAGCAGGTCTCCGCGCCGCTCTGGGCGAGCGCGTTGGCGATGTTGTCCCGGTTCTGGAACATCTCCAGGTTGTTGTTGGAGCCCGGATAGTTCCCGCCGGTGCCGCCGTGCGAGAACATGCGGTGCGGGACGACCATGCCGAAGAAGTTCGCCGCCGCCCGCAGGTAGTCCGGGCCGCCGCCCTGCTCGAAGATCCGCAGGTAGCCGACGAAGTTGGGCACGTGCTGGTTGACGTGCAGCCGGGCCGGGCGGCGGCGGCCGAGCTTGGCGGGGTCGGTCACCACGAGGATGTCGCGGTTCTCGACGCAGGCGCCGAAGAGGGACTCCCGGTTGTCGAACAGCTTCGCCGTCTCCAGGTGCCGCTCGTCGCCGGTCAGGGCGTAGATCTCCGGGAACACCTCGTTCGCGCCGCCGTACTCGCCGGCGATGTAGGTGTCCCACATGAGGTCGAGGTCGCTCCTCGTGATGGGGCCCTCGTACTGCGGGTGGTTCTTGTCGCCGACGGTCAGGGCGAGGTGCGCCCACTCCGCCATCCTGACGACCACGTCCCGGGCCCGCTCGTTGCCGGTCAGGGTGTACGCGTCCAGCAGGCCCCGCATGATCTTGTGCTGGGTGTACCAGGGCGCCCAGACGTTCGTGTCGGGGTTGCTGCCGTACACGGCGAACCGGGGCGGCCCCAGCCGGATCACCGCGTCCTCCGGGACGGCGCCGAGATAGCCGGGATGGGTGGACACCCATAACCCGCCGCCGCCCTGCGTGACGGGGACGATGCCGGCGTCGCGGCCGTTCGGTGAGGAGTCGAGCGCGCTCGACCCGCCGTCCTCGTCGAAGCGGTACCAGGCGATGTTCCCGCCTCCGGTGGAGCCCGCGGCCGACGTCGTGAGGGACTGGACCTCAGCGGCGCCGAGGGCCCGGTCGAAGATGTGGAACTCGTCGATCGTCGCGTCGAGCAGCGGGTCGCCGTACTGGGAGCGGCCGATCCAGATGTTGCCGGGGACGCCGAGGCTCGTCGGGTCGAGCGACATGCCGGGGTTCGTGGCCACCGCCGCGCCGTTGACGTACAGCGTCCCGACGCCGCCCGCGAGGGTGACGGCCAGGTGCACCCACTCCCCCGCCGGCACGGCCGACGGGCCGGTGATCTGCTGCTCCTGGCCGCTGCCGCCGACGGTGATGGCGAAGCGCGGCGGGTTTCCCGCCGCGCCCGAGCGGGCCGTCAGGAACATGTTCACCGTCGTGTTCTGGCCGAAGTCGAAGATCCTGCTCCAGGTCTGTGCCGTGGCGAGGTTGACCCAGGTCGCGATCGTGAAGTCGGTGAGCTGCGACACCGCCTCCTGCGGCAGGCGCAGGTGCTCAGCGCCGCTGCCGCCGTTGAGTCGCAGGCCCTTGCCGAAGCGTCCCTCGACCCGGCCGATGACCGGCTCCTCCGGCTCATTGCCCCCGCCGGGCGTGTCCATCCGGGCGGTGATCGCGGCCTGGCACGCGGCCAGCTCGTCCACCATCCAGTCGAGCTTGTCCTTGAAGACCTGCTCGCCCTGGTCCGCGTACGCCTGGGCGAGGGCGCTCAGGTAGTGGCCGGCCCAGTGGCCGCTCAGCAGCCCGCCGTCCTCCCAGCCGCCGGGCAGCTGCAAGCCCGGCGGGTTCGGCCGGCCGGCCTGGTCGTTGAAGAGCATGAGGAAGCGGCGTTCGTCGTACGCCCGCAGGAACGCCTTCATCCGGTCCCGCTTCTCCTGCAGCAGGCCCGCGTTCAGGCGCACCTCACCGAGCGGGAACGGCCTGACCGGCGTGTTGCTGCCCGCGCCGACGTACGGGATCCCGGCGGCCCCTGGGGCCGAGGTCCGCGCCGCCGCCGGGAGCGGCCTGGCCGTCGCGGCCAGCGCCAGCCCGACGGCCGACGCGCGGACGAAGGTGCGGCGGCTGACTCCTGGCTGGTCGGAGGCTGTCATGGTCCGTCTTCCCTTCACTCGGCAGTGTTAGCGCTAACATTCCGTGGCCGACGTCAACCTGGGAGGCTGGGCCGAAGAGGACGTCTGATGACATCAGTAACCTTCGCCGGACATGATCGACCAGAGCGGCCCGGTAAAATGTTACTAAGGCGTTGCAAAGCAGGCCGGCCGTCATCCCCCACCCATGCCGGCTCCGGCTCAGTCGCCGGGCTTCCGGGTGTCGCCGCCGTCACGCTGGTGCCCGCGCCGCGCGTCCCGGTCGAAGATGCCCATGATCTCGCACGGCCCGCCCTCGGCGCCGATGGCGTGCGGCATCATCGTCGGGAACTCGGCGGCCTGGTTGGCCTCCAGACGGATGCGGCGGTGGCCCAGCATGAGAGCCGCCGTGCCGGACAGGACGACCAGCCACTCCCGGCCCGGATGGGCGCGCATACGGGCCGGGTTGTCGGGCGGCGGCTCGGTCAGGCGCCGGCGCATGACGGTCATGCCGGGGTCGCCCTTGACCGGCCAGCGCATCCAGCCCTGCGTGCCGTCGATCTTCGGGCTGATGACGACGTCGTCACTGGCGGTCTCGACCAGCTGGTCGAGTGAGGTGTCCAGGGCGCGGGCGAGGGTGACGAGCTGATCGAGGGCGAGGCGCCGCCGACCGTTCTCGATGCGGCTCAGCGAGGACTGGCTGAGCCGGGCACGGGTGGCCAGCTCCTCCAGGGACCAGCCCTGCGCGACCCGGAGGGCGCGGATGCGTTTGCGTACGAGGCTGTCCAGGTCCTCATCTTCTTGCTTCATAGGCAAGATGCTATGCCCATCGTGCAAGGCGTGGCTAACGTCGCCGATGGCGGCCTCGGCCTGCCTTGATCGAGAGGAACCTCATGAGCACCAACCACGCGGAAACCGGCGTGCCCGACGCGCGCCGGCTGCGCACCATCCTGATCGCCGTCTGTGTCGCGTTGATGGCGGTCATCGCCTCGGTGACCGGGCTGAACGTCGCCCAGCCCGACATGGCCGTCGAGTTCGGCGCCTCGCAGACCACCATCCTGTGGATCATCAACGTCTACACCCTCACCCTGGCCGCCCTGCTGCTCCCGCTCGGCGCGATCGGTGACCGGCTGGGCCGCAAGCCCATGCTGGTCAGCGGCCTGATCATCTTCGGGGCCGCCAGTGCGCTCGCGGGCCTGGCCCCGTCCGCCGACGTCATGATCGCCGCCCGCGTGCTCAGCGGCGTGGGCGCGGCGGTGATCATGCCGATCACCCTCGCCGTGATCACCTCGACCTTCCCCGACGAGCAGCGCGGCAAGGCGATCGGCGTGTGGACCGGCGTCGCCGGAAGCGGCGGCATCATCGGCATGTTCCTGTCCGCCCTGCTCGTGGACGTCGCGCACTGGCGGTGGCTGTTCCTGCTGCCCGTCGTCCTGGTCCTCGTCTCGCTCGGCATGATGCGATCGGTGCCCGACTCCCGCGAGCGCTCCGGGCACCCCTTCGACACCGTCGGCGCGCTGGCCTCCGTCGTCGCCGTCGTGGGCCTCATCTTCGTCCTCCAGGAAGGCCCGGAGCGCGGCTGGAGCTCCCCCGTCACCCTGGCCGCCCTCGTCGCCGGCCTGGCCGCCCTGATCTTCTTCGTGGTCTGGGAGCTGCGCCGCGCGGACGCGTCCCTCCTGGACGTGCGGCTCTTCCGCGAGCGCGGCCTGGCCGGCGGCTCCATCACGCTCCTGGCGGTCTTCGGCGTCCAGGCGGGCGTGTTCGTGGTGCTCTTCCCGTTCCTGCAAGCCGTCCTCGGCTGGTCGGGGCTGCTGTCGACGCTGGCGATGATGCCCATGGCCGTGCTGATGATGGCGACCTCCGGCCTGGCGCCCCACCTGGCCGCGCGCATCGGCGCCCGCGCCACCATGGCGACCGGGATCGCGCTGTTCGGCGCCGGT
This sequence comes from [Actinomadura] parvosata subsp. kistnae, assembly GCF_900323885.1. Taxonomy (GTDB): domain Bacteria; phylum Actinomycetota; class Actinomycetes; order Streptosporangiales; family Streptosporangiaceae; genus Nonomuraea; species Nonomuraea composti. The sequence goes on from NZ_OOHJ01000030.1 coordinate 806,612, forward strand.
CTCGCCCTCATGGCCGGCATCGTCTCCGTCGACGGCGGCTACCCGTCCATCCTGCCCGGCATGCTCGCCATGGGCATCGGCATGGGCCTGGCCATGACGCCCTCCACCGAGGCCATCACCGGCTCCCTGCCCCGCGACAAGCAGGGGGTCGCCTCCGCGCTCAACGACATCACCCGCGAGTTCGGCACCGCGCTCGGCGTCGCCCTGCTCGGCGCCCTCCTGGCGAGCGGCTACCGCGGCGCCGTCGACGACCGGCTCGCCGGCCTCCCCCAGGGCGCGGCGGACGCCGCCCGCCAGGGCGTCGCCAACGCCATCGAGGCCGCCGGCAGCGCCGGCCCCCACGCGCGGGCACTGGTCGATGCCGCCCGGCAGTCGTTCGTCGAGGGCTGGCAGCAGGCGATGTGGGCGGGGGTCGCCGTCATGGGCATCCTGCTCGTCTACACCGCCGTCCGCGGACCGCAGCCTGCGGCCAAGGAGGAGACTCCTCCCGCACGGGTGACCGCGTAAGAGCTGCCCCGTCCGGCCATCACGCCCGCGCTCATCCGGAGGCGCCATGAACCGCGCCGGGTGACATGCCCGTCGCCTGCGGGGGCAGGAACGACAATCCGGCAGTGCGAGCGCGGCGGGAGGTCCGATGACAGAGGTGAGCGCCGAGTGTGAACGGGTGGCGCGGCGGGCGCTGGGCCTGACCGACCTGCGGCCCGGCCAGCTGGCCGCGATGACCGCGCTCGCGCAAGGCCGGGACGCCCTGGTCGTGATGCCGACCGGCGGCGGCAAGTCGGCGATCTACCAGGTGCCCGCGCTGCTCCTGCCCGGCCCCACCGTCGTGGTCTCCCCGCTGATCGCCCTGCAGCGCGACCAGGTCGAGGCGCTGCGCGAGCGCGACGAGGAGGCGGTGAGCCTGGACGCCGGCACCCCGGCCGGCGAGCGCAGGACGACCTTCGAGTCGCTGCGGGCCGGGGAGACGGAGTTCCTGTTCTGCGCGCCGGAGCAGCTGGCCAAGCCCGACGTCGTCCGCGACCTGGCCGCCGCCGGACCCTCCCTCCTGGTCGTGGACGAGGCCCACCTGATCTCCTCGTGGGGACACGACTTCCGGCCCGACTACCTGCGGCTCGGGGCGGTGGCCGAGGCGCTGGGCCGCCCGCCGATCGCGGCCCTGACCGCCACCGCCGCCCCGCCGGTGCGGGCGGAGATCACCGAACGGCTGGGCCTGCGCGACCCCATGGAGATCGTCCAGGGCTTCGACCGCCCCAACATCTCGCTCACGGTACGCCGGATGCTCGACGACCCCGCCCCCGACATCGTCGCCACGGTGCGCGAGGAAACAGGGCCGGGCATCGTCTACACGGCGGTACGCAAGCAGACCCACCGCCTCAGCGACCTGCTCACCGACGCGGGCGTGCGGGCCGCCCCCTACCACGCCGGGTTGCGCCGCTCGGAACGCGACGACGTCCACGGCCGGTTCATGGCCGGCGACCTGGACGTGGTGGTCGCCACGAGCGCGTTCGGCATGGGCATCGACAAGCCGGACGTGCGGTTCGTCCTGCACGCCGAGGTGCCCGGCTCCCCGGACGCCTACTACCAGGAGATCGGCAGGGCCGGCCGCGACGGCGACCCCGCCAGGGCGGTGCTGTTCTACCGCCCCGAGGACCTGGGCCTGCAACGCTACTTCACCGCGTCCGTACCGGACCTGGAGACTCTGACCGAGGTGGCGCAGGCCGTCGCCGAGGCCGGCGCGGGCACCGACCGCAAGACGCTGAGCACCCGTACCGGACTGTCGCCCCGCCGCCTGACACTCCTGCTCGACCTGCTGGAAAGAACCGGCGCCGTCCGCCTGTCCGCCCGCCGGATCGAACCGGCCCCCGACGCCCCCAGCCCGGAAACCGCCGCCGACCTCGCCCGCCGGCTGGCCGAACGCCGCCGCGACGTCGAACGCACCCGGCTGGAGATGATGCGCCACTACGCCGAGACCGACGACTGCCGCCGCCGCTTCCTGCTCGGCTACTTCGGCGAGCAACTCACCGACCCCTGCGGCAACTGCGACACCTGCCTCGCCGGCACCCCCGAACGCCGGCAGGAGGAAACCGGCCCGTTCCCCCCGCACGCCCGCGTGGAGCACCGCACGTGGGGGCCGGGCGAGGTCATCCAGCGCGGCGAGGACCGCCTGACGGTTCTGTTCGACACGGCCGGGTACCGCGAGCTGCAACTCGACGCCGTCCTCGAACAACACCTCCTCACCGAAACCTCGCCCTCATAATCCTTGAGGCCGGGCGGTTCTCGACGTTGCATGCTGGAACCTGGAGAGCTGGTTCTCGGAGGCCCAACATGACCGGGTTACTGTCGGTGGTCCTGGCATCGGGGCTGGCCTGGCTGATCGGCAGCCAGATCACCTACCGCTGGGACGACGTCAAACGGCGGCGAGAGCTCGATCTCGCCGCCGTCGAGAGCTTCTATCGCGCCTACGGATGCTTCATCGAGGTCTGGCGCCTGTGGAGCGCGCACAAACGCCATTCACAGCAGGTCACGACTCCGGACGACATGCAGTGGCACTGCCTGCAGCGCGCGGCGGCCGTGGAGGGCAGCCTCGAGGCGATATTGATCAAAATCGTGCTCGAGCGGCGGCTCACGGACGATGACCTGCGGCTGCTGGGCTGCTTCAGGCAGGCGTACCAGTCCCTGCGGGAGAGCATTCGCGCCGACAGTGAACTGCGATGGTACGCCAGTGACGGTGACGACGAGGCTTACCGCCGGTACCGGGCGTTCAAGGCACTCGCCATCTATGCGGCCGATCTCCTGCAAAGCAACCAGACGAGATGGTTCATCGGCAAGCGGCGCACGGACCTCCCTTCGGGGCGGGAGAGCGTCGGCTTCCTGCTGGCAGCGACCGACGTGGCCCGAACCTATGACTGGCTGGAGACAGCCGAGCGCATCCTCGACATCGAGTCCCTGGCACCACGCCGCACCGGCGCCCGCTCGTAGTCCCGCTCCCCCTGGCGGTACGACCGGTCGATCCGGCACCAGCGACTAGGAGGCCGACGTGCCCGCGGCTTGTTCCAGCACCTCCAGGACCGTGCCGGCCAGCAGCGTGACCTTGTAGGCGTTCCCCGATGCCGGCGTGCAGCGAGCGGCGGTCAGCGCGGCCGCCGCCGTGAACGGCTCGCCCGCCAGGACGGCCTCCTCCACCTCGCCCAGCCGCAGCGGGACCCGGGCGACGCCGCCGGCGCCCACCGCGGCGTGGCTGATCCGGGTGCCGTCCAGGACCACGCGGGCGACGGCCTCCACCAGTGGCCACTCGGCCTCGGAGCGGCCGGTGGCCCGGTGGTAGGCCGCGCGCTCGCCGGCGACGGGCGGCGGCAGGTGGATCGCCAGGAGCAGCTCGCCGGGGTCGAGGAGGTGGTCGCGGGACGGGTCGGAGCCGTCCCCGTACAGGCTGGCGATCGGGAGCGGGCCGCGGTCGTGCACCTGGACGGAGGCGTCATAGGTCAGCAGCGCCATGGCCAGGGACGACGGGTGCGGGGCCAGGCAGGGGCCGGTGTCGATCACGGCCGCGTACAGGGTGTCGCCGGCGCGGGCCGGGCAGGAGTTCCCGCCGTTCTGGTGGCAGGTGAAGGCGGGGTTGCGGTAGTACCGGCAGCGGTTGCGCTGCAGCAGGTTGCCGCCGACGGTGGCCACGGCCCGGATCTGGGGGGTGGCCAGCGCCTGCGCGGTGAGGGCCAGCGCGGGGTACGCGGCGCGCAGGCGGGCGTCGCGGGCGAGGTCGGCGATCGTGGTCAGCGCGCCGATGTGGGCGGAGCCGTCCGGCTGCCAGGTGATGCCGGACATGCCGGGCAGGTCGCGCAGGCCCGTCAGGTCCACGTGCGGGCCGGCGGCGGGCCGGCTCATCAGGTCGGTGCCGCCCGCGCGCGGCTCGCCGTCCCGGGCGGCCAGGAGGAGGTCGGCGGGGAGGAGGTCGGTGGGGACGGTCATCGGCCGATCCCTTCGACGAGCCCGAGGAGGCCGGCGGGCAGGAGGCTGGTGGGGGCGGTCATCGGCTGATCCCTTCGAGGAGCCGGTCGGGGCGGATGGGCAGGTCGTGGGGGCGCCAGCCGGTGGCGTTGTGCACGGCGTTGGCGACGGAGGCGGCCACGCCGACGGTGGAGACCTCGCCCAGGCCGACGCCGTGGCCGTTGACGTGCTCCCATCCGTCCTGGTGGAAGTGGATGGTCATCTCCGGGGTGTCGCCGATGCCGGGGATGTGGTAGTCGTCGAGGCCGGCGGTCAGCACGGTGCCGGTGACGGGGTCGGTGCGGCGTTCCTCGTACAGGGCGTAGCCGAGGCCCTGGATGATGCCGCCCTCGCACTGGTTGCGCGCCGGGCGTTCGGCGTAGATGCGGCCGGCGGCGATGCCGCCCCAGACGCGCAGCGGCCTGATCGTGCCCAGGCGGGTGTCGACCTCGACCTCGGTGACGTGCACGGCGCCGCTGAACCCGCGGCCGAGCGCCATGCCGTGCACCGGGAACGGGGTGAGGTAGCCGCCCCGGTCGCCGCGCCGCCGGCCCACGACCTTGGCGCCGGGCCGCAGGCCCTGGGCGCGCAGGAGGCGGGCGGCGTCGCGGGCGGCTGGGGCGACGGAGGCGGTGGTGCGGCTGCCGAGGGCCGGCGGTCCCGGTACGAAGCCGGACCTGCCGATCTCGACCCGGATCCGGTCGGCGGGCAGGCCGAGCTCCTCCGCCAGGACGCCGGCGATCACGGTGCGGGCGCCGGTGCCGATGTCCTGGGTGGCGGTGCGGGCCACGACCGTGTCGCCCTCGACCTCCAGCTCGACCTTGGTGGCGGGGGCGACCAGGTACATCCAGTTGGCGGCGGCCACGCCGACGCCGCGGCGGAACCGGCCGGAGCGTGACCCGGTGCGTGGCCGGTCGCGCCAGATGGGCAGGGCCGCCGCCCAGTCGTAGAGGGCGTGCCGCTTGGGGTTGCCGTCCCAGCGGCGGCGCAGCACGATGGGGTCCTCGTCGAGGCGGTGGGCCATCTCGTCCACGGCCTGCTCCAGCGCCCACAGCATGGGGGGCGCTCCGGGGCCGCGGAACGGCGTGCCGGGGGGCTCGTTCGTGACGATGTCGAAGTCCCGGAGGCGGCGCGGCGCGGTGCCGTACATGAGGCGGGCGAGCAGCGCGGCGGAGGAGCCGATGGCGACGCCGCCGCGGCCGTGCACGTCCATGGCGAGCGCGGACAATTCGCCGCCGCCGTCGGCGAGCAGGGCGATCCTGGTCCGGCTACCGGGCCGGCTGCCCGCGTCGGTGAGCTCTTCGGCGCGGCTGAGCACCACGCGGACCGGTGCGCGGCAGAGCCGGGCAAGCTCCACGGCGGCCACGGCCTCCACGGTGATCCCGGACTTGGCCCCGAAGCCGCCTCCTACGTGGTCGGCGACGACGTGGACCCGGCTCGCGTCCAGCTTCCAGCGCTTGGCCGCCTGCTCGGCGGCCAGGGCCACCGTCTGCGTGGACAGGTACAGGTGCAGATCTCCCCGCTCGTCCCAGCGGGCCACGCACGCGTGCGGCTCCAACGGCGTGTGCACCTGCACCGCCGTGCTGAACGTGCCCGTCACCAGCAGCGGGTCGGCGCGCCGCCGGGCGGCCTCGATGCGGTTCACCGCCGTACGGGAGCGCCGGCTCACCCCCGAGAACGGCCCGCGCACGTTGCCGTTCCAGCCGCCGGGCAGCGTCAGCCCCTCGCTGGAGCTGGGGGCGTGCTTCCTGCTCTGCTCGTCGTAGACGGGCGGGGCGTCCGGGGCGTCGTCGAGGGCGGCGGGGAGGGGTTCGTAGCCGATCCTGGCGCTTTCGGCGATGGCCAGGACCTCCTGGCGGGTGGGGGCGGTGACGGCGGCGATCGGCTGGCCGACGTAGCGGACGATCCGGTCGGGCGGCAGCAGGTCCACCACGTGGGCGTGATCCACCTCCACCGACGTGACCCGCGCGTGCGCCTGCGCGGAACGGATGATCGCGCCTTCGAGCTGGCCGTCCAGCCGGACGTCGGTGGTGTACCGGGCGTGGCCGGTGATCTTCTCCATGGCCTCGACCCGGGCGGGCGCCGCAGCCTCACCGTCGTGCTCGCCCCGGCAGGCGGCCTCGACGGCCGCGTAGATCCCCGCGTACGCGCCGCAGCGGCACAGATGGCCGGCCAGGGCGGCGGCGATCCGGTCGCGCGGCGGTGTGACGTCGCCGTGCTCGGCGCGCCAGGCGTCCACGAAGGCGGCGGCCTCCACCACGAAGCCCGGCGTGCAGTAGCCGCACTGCAGGCCGTCATGGGCGGCGAACGCCCGCTGGACGGGATGGTCCAGCCCTTCCGCCGTGGTGACCGCGCGGCCTTCCACCGCAGCGGCCGGCAGCAGGCAGCTCGCCTGGGGCGTGCCGTCCACCGCGATCGTGCACGCCCCGCAGACGCCGGTGCGGCACGCCGCCTTGGCCCCGGTCAGCCCCAGGCCGTCGCGCAGCACGTCCACGACCGGGTCGTCTCTCCCGGCGTCCGTCTCGTGCGGGACACCGTTCACCATGATCTTCATAGCTCTCCTGCTGACGTTGTCAACACGACATGTGGACAGTGTCAGCATTTGCGTTGACGTTGTCAACATGGCACGTCGTGAGAGAGTGGGAGCCATGATCGACGGCACCAGGACCCGGCTGATAGACAGCGCGCTGAGTCTGCTGCGCGAACAAGGATTGGACGCCGTGACGCTGCGCGCGGTCGGCGAGCTGGCCGGCCTGTCCCGCATGGCCCCCTACCGGCACTTCGCCGACAAGACGGCCCTGCTCGCGGCCCTCGCCGTCCGGGTCATCGCCGACCTCACCGCGCACCTCGCCGCCGCCGTGCTCCAGCACGGCGAGCACGAGCAGCGGCTGCGGGCCTTCTATCGCAGCTACGTCGAGTACGCCGTGGAGCACCCCGAGGAATACCGGCTCGTGTTCGCCTCGCAGTTCCCCGTCGGCCACCACCCCGAGCTGGAGGAGGCCGTCGACGAGGTGATGACCGCGCTCAGCCCCGACGTCGCCGGCCACGGCCCGCGCAGCAAGGCCACCATGGCGGCCCTGCTGGCCACCGCGCACGGGCTGGCCGAGTTCGCGACGCTCGGGCCGCTCGCCCACAAGGGCATCAGCCTGGACGACATCATCGACGTGATCGTCAAGGGCGTCGGCCGGCCCGGCTGAACCCTTCAGCGATCCAGCCGTGGCCCCCGCCCGCCGAATCCGCTCGTCAGGTGGTGGTTCGCCGTGCCCTGTGGAGGGCGGCGCGGGCTCGGGCCGCCATGGCCTCGTCCACCATGTCGCCCTCGAAGACGATCGCGCCCGCGCCGCTCGCCTGAGCCTGCTCCATGGCGGCGAGCAGGCGCTCGTAGCGGGCCAGCTCCTCCGGGGTGGGAGAGAAGACCTCGTTGATGACGGGCACGTGGGAGGGATGGATGACGATCATGCCCTCGTAGCCGAGCGAGCGGTTCTGCTCGGCGAAGGCGCGCAGGCCGTCGAGGTCGGCGATGTCCGTCCACAGCCCCGCGACGGGGCACGGCACGCCCGCGGCCCTGGCGTCGAGCAGAACGCGGGCGCGCAGGGCCAGCGTCTCCGTGCCGGACGGGCTCCAGCGGTAGCCGACGGCCCGCTCGACGTCGCCGCCCTTGCCGGTGACGGCGCCGAGGTAGGCGACGCGCGGCGCGGCGCGGGCGATCTCGTACGCCTCGCGCAGCGCCGCCGCGCTCTCCAGCAGCGGGACGAGGGCGATGTGCCCGTCGGGCAGGCCGTGCTCGCGCTCGCACCAGCTCAGCAGCCGGTCGGCCAGCCGCACGTCGTCGGGGCCGTGCACCTTGGGCAGCACCACGGCGGTGAGGTGGGGGTGGGCGACGGCGCGCAGGTCCTCGGCGCCTGCCCAGCCGTCGAGCGGGTTGACGCGGACGAGGAGCGCCAGGTCGCCGGTCGTGTTCGCGACGGCTTCGGCCACGGCGGCGCGGGCGGCGGCCTTCCCGTCCGGGGGGACGGCGTCCTCCAGGTCGAGGATGGCGGCGTCGGCCCCGGCGGCCTCGGCCTTGGCCAGCCAGCCGGTCCTGGTGCCGGGCACGAACAGCAGCGAACGCAGCGGCGGGCGTCCGGACGGCACTCCACCACTCCGCGGCGGGCGTTCGGAGGGCGCCTCACTGCTCCCCTGCGGGCGTTCGGACGGCACCCCACTGCTCTCCTGCGGGCGTTCAGATGACACCGCGTCGCTCCAGCTCCGCGAGCTCGTCGGCGGGCAGGCCGAGCCAGTCGCGGTAGACGAGCGCGTTGTCCTCGCCCAGTGCGGGGCCGGTGCGCCAGATGTGGCCCGGCGCCTGGCGGAAGTGCGGGAGCGCGGCCTGCATGCGGACGGGCCCAAGGTCGGGGTCGTCAACGGTGACGATGTCGCCGCGTTCGGCGTAGACGGGGTCGGCGACGATGTCGGCGGCGGTGAAGACGCGCGAGGCGACCACTTCCGCCTTGGCGAACGCGCGCAGGCACTCCTCGGTGCTGCGGGCCGCCACCCAGGCGCGCAGCTCGGCGTCCAGCCGTTCCCGGCCGGCGAGCTGCTGGGCGGTGGTGGCGTACTCCTGCTCGGGCAGGCCCAGGAGGCGGACGACGTTCAGCACCGACCTCAGCGTGGCGGAGGTGACGGTGATCCAGTCGGCGTCGGCCGACAGGTAGGTGTTGATGACGGCGGCGGGGGCGACGGCGAGCTGGTTGCCGGACCTGCCGGGGACGACGCCGAGCTGGTCGTGGGTGATGACCTGCCATTCGACGAGCCGGAACAGCGGCTCGAACAGGGCCAGGTCGATCCATTCCCCGTCGAAGGAGGGGTCGTTCGCGCGGCGGTGCAGGGCGGCGAGCACGGCGTAGGCGCCCATGAGGCCGGTGACGGCGTCCCCGTGGGAGAAGCCGGTGTGCACGGGGGGCCCGTCCGGGAAGCCGGTCAGGTGCACCACGCCACTGCGGGCCTCGCCGACCTTGCCGAAGCCGGGCGCGTCGTCCTGCGCGCCGAAGCCGCTGACCTGCAGCAGGACGGCCTTAGGGTTGATGCGGTGCACGCTGTCCCAGTCGAGCCCCCACGCCCGCAGCCGCGACGCGCGCAGCGTGACGATGACGACGTCCGCCCAGGCCACGAGCCGCTGGGCGACCTCGCGGCCGTCGGGGTCGTGCAGGTCGAGCGTGACCGAGCGCTTGTTGCGGCCGGCGACCTTGAACCACAGCGGCACGCCGTCCCGGGTGGGCCCCATCGCGCGGGCGGCGTCGCCACTGCCGGGCGGCTCGACATGGACGACGTCCGCTCCCTGGTCGGCGAGCAGCGAGCCGGCCAGCGGCCCGGCCACCACGTGGGCGAACTCGACCACCTTCAACCCGCGCAACTGCCCGCGCTGTTCAACGGCCACGCAACGACTCCTTCGACCTGCTCGACTTCGGCCTGCTCGACCTCGACCTGCTCGACTTCGGCCCGCTACGGCTTCGGCCGCTCGGATCCGGCCCGCTCGACGGAGCTTCATCGTGCACAGGTGCGGCGATGCGGGTCCAGCACAGGAAGCGGATTAATTCATGCGCTTCCCGGATCAATGGGTGATCCAGGCCGCGCCCTCCGGCACCTCCCGCCCTTCGGTGCGGGCCTCGTCCAGCAGGTCGAGGAACGCGGCGGCGGCGGGCGGCAGGGTGCGGCGGGCCCGTACGACGATGTCGAGCCGCCGCTCGACGGCGGGGCCGACCAGCGTGCGGTGCACCACGTGCCCGGGCCCCAGCAGCGGCAGCACGAGGGCGGGCATGGCCGACACGCCGAGCCCGGCGGCGACCAGCCCGCCCACCGTCGCCACGTTCCCGGCCTCCGCCGCGGGAGCCACCACCGCGCCGGCCTGCTCGAACGCCGCGTCGGTGAGCCGGCGCACGCTGGACTCGGGGCCGACGGCCAGGAACGGCTGGGCGGCGAGGTCCTCCCAGGTGACCTCGTCGCGGTCGGCGAGCGGATGGCTCTCGGGCAGCACGGCGCGGAAGCGGTCGCGGATCAGCGGCCGGTGCTCCAGCCGGTCGGAGGCGGCGCCGACGGTGGTGACGGCGAAGTCGGCGTCGCCGTTCAGCACCTTGCCGAGCACGGCCCGCTCCAGGCCGTCCATGATGCGCACGCTCACGCCGGGCCGCCGCCCGCGGAATGCGGAGATCAGCCGGGGCAGCAGCACGGCCGCGACGGACGGGAGGGTCGCCATGGCCACCACGCCGGACTCGCCCAGCAGGTAGCGGCGCAGTTGTTTCATCCCGGACCGGTGGGCGTCGACGATCTGCTCGGCCACGCGCAGGGTCTCGCGGCCGGCGGCGGTGAGCTGCACGTTGCGGGTGTCGCGCTCCAGCAGCCGGACGCCGAGCACCCGTTCCAGGTCGGAGACGGCGCGGCTCAGCGTCGACTGGGAGACGCGCAGGCGCGCGGCGGCGGCGGTGAACCCGCCGGCCTGCGCGACGGCGACGTAGGCGGCGAGTTGCCGCAGGCTGGTGTCCACAGCTCACCACTTTTGCGCATAGCGCATGGATAAATCCACCTTTGATGGTGGACGTGAAACGTCGCCGCTCGGAAACTTGCCCGTAACCTCCCGCCCGGCGAAAGGCGCCAGATGATCGCGATACTCGGCTTCCTCACCATCGGCCTGTTCCTGGTGCTGACCATGACCAGGCGCGTATCGGTGCTCACCGCGCTCGTGCTGGTGCCCGTGGCCACGGCGCTGGTGGGCGGCTTCGCCTCCGGGATGGGCCCGATGATCCTGGAGGGGCTGGGCAAGGTCGCGCCCACGGGCATCATGATCGCCTTCGCGGTCCTGTACTTCAGCCTGATGATCGACAGCGGCCTGTTCGACCCGCTGATCAGGGGCATCCTGCGCCTGGCCAAGGACGACCCGCTGCGCATCGCGGTCGGCACCGCCGTCCTGACCATGTGCGTGGCCCTCGACGGCGACGGCGCCTCCACCTTCCTCATCACCGTTTCGGCCCTGCTGCCCGTCTACAAGCGGCTCGGCATGAGCCCGCTGGTGCTCACCGGCGTCGTCGCCCTGGGCGCGGGCGTGATGAACATGGTGCCCTGGGGCGGGCCCACCGCCCGCGCGATGGCGGTGCTGAAGCTGGACGCCTCCCAGGTGTTCGCCCCGGTGCTGCCCGCCATGGTCGCCGGCATCGCGTGGGTGCTGGTCGCGGCGTACCTGATCGGGCTGCGCGAGCGCCGCCGCCTGGGCGCGGCGTCCCTGCCCGCCGAGCCCCAGCCCGAGCCCGAGCCGGTACGGGGAGACGGGCCCGGCACCCAGCTCGCCCCGGAGCGCAGGAGCACGGCCCTGACCGTGTTCAACCTCGTGCTCACCGTCGTGCTGCTGGTCGCGCTGGTTCTGCAGGTGATGCCGCTGCCGGTGCTGTTCGTGCTCGGCTTCGCGATCGCCGCCGTCGTCAACCTGCCCACCTGGGAGAAGCAGCAGGCGCTGCTCGACAAGCACGCCAAGAGCGTCGTCCTGGTCACCACCATGATCTTCGCGGCCGGCGTCTTCACCGGCATTCTCAACGGCACCAAGATGATCGACCAGATGGCCACCGCGTTCGTCGGCGTCATCCCCGACTCCTTCGGCGGTCACCTGCCGCTGCTCGTGGCGATCACCAGCATGCCGCTCAGCCTCGTCTTCACCCCCGACGCCTACTACTTCGGCGTCCTGCCGGTGCTGGCGCAGACCGCCGCCGGCTTCGGCATCGACTCCGCCGAGATCGCCCGGGCGGCCGTCCTCGGCCAGATGACCACCGGCTTCCCGCTCAGCCCGCTCACCGCCGCCACGTTCATCCTGGTCGGCATGAGCGGGGTGCAGCTCGGGCAGCACCAGCGCTTCATCTTCGGCTGGGCGTTCGCCACCACCGCCGTCATGACCGTCGTCGCGCTGCTGACCGGCGCCATCTCGTTCTGAGGAGACCCCTTCATGACGTACGGCCACGTCCTCGCCGCCCTGTCCACCGCGTTCACCACGCTCACCGCGCCCGCCGCCCCGGCCGACCCGTTCTTCTCCTACGAGCGGCCCGCCACCTACGAGGTGCGCACCGAACGCGTCCAGGTGCCGCTGCGCGACGGCGGCCACCTGGCCTGCGACCTGCACCGGCCCGCCGCCGAGGGCCGCTTCCCGGTGATCGTGTACGACTACACCGCCTACGACCAGCTCGAAACGCTCGGCCGGGCCGCGGCCTGGTTCGTCGCCCGTGGCTACAACGCCGCCGTCTGCAACGCCCGCGGCTCCGGCGACTCGCCCGGCCACCTCGACCCGTTCAGCGCCCAGGAGCAGCGCGACAACTACGACCTCATCGAATGGCTGGCCGTGCAGCCCTGGTCCACCGGCAAGGTCGGGCAGACGGGCGTCAGCTACGGCGGCCACTCCTCCCTGCTCGTCGCGGTCAACAAGCCGCCCCACCTGGCCGCGATCATCCCCGTGGACGGCATCAGCGACTGGTACGAGAACACGATCTACCGCGGCGGCATCTACTCGGCCAGGATCCGCGACTGGCAGCGCGCCGTCGCCCCCGACACCCTGACGACCTACGCCCAGCACCCGCTCTACGACGACTTCTGGCGCGAGCGCAGCGTCAAGGCCCGCTGGAAGGACCTCGACGTTCCGGTCCTGGAGATCGCCGGCTGGTACGACCGCTACCGCCAGGCCATGGTGGACAACTTCCGCGCCCGTCCCCGTAACGTCTGGCTCGTGGCCGGGCCCTGGCAGCACGGCTGGCCCGCCGGGCAGCCCGCCGACATCGGCAACGGCGCCTACCTCGCCTGGTGGGACCGCTGGCTCGGCGGACGCCGGGACGCCCCGCTGCCCGCCGCCAAGGTCACCTCCTACGAGGCCGGCGCCGGCGGCGGCTGGAAGAGCTGGTCCACCTGGCCGCCGCCGGGCGCCCGCCGGGAACGGCTCGGCCTCGGCGGCGACGGCACGCTGACTCCCCGCCCCGGCGCCCCCGCGGTGCGTCGCTTCGCCGTCAACACCGACGAGGCGCCCGCGACCCCGGACGAACGCCTGACGTTCCAGACGCAGCCCTACGGCTCCGACCTGGTCCTGACCGGCGAGATCACCGCCGAGGTCCGGGCCGCCTTCACCGCCACCGACGGCAACATCGCCGTCGTCGCCGAGGACGTGCGCCCCGACGGCACGGCCACCCGCATCACGCAGGGCTGGCTCAAGGCCAGCCACCGCTTCGGGCACACCCGCGCCGTCCCCGTCCGCCCCGGCAAGACCTACGACCTGACGATCCGCACCTGGCCGACCCACTACCGGCTCGCCGCCGGCCACAGCCTGCGCGTCACCGTCTCCAGCGACGACTACCCGGAGATCGACTCCGACGCCCCTGCGGGCCACGTCGACCTGCGCCTCGGCCGCGGCGGCACCGGCATCACCCTCACCACGTGGACGGAGCCGCGATGACCCGCCTGCGCGCCTTCCTGACCGCGATCGCCGTCCTCTCCGTCACCTTGGTGCCGGGAACCCCCGCGACCGCCGCCTCGGGCGGCCGGGCCTGCGAAAACCTGACCGCCGTCCGGCTGCCGCACACGACGATCACCACCGCCGAGTCCGTGCCCGCCGGCGCCTACACCGCTCCCGACGGCCGCGCGCTGCCGTCCGTGCCCGCGTTCTGCCGCGTCCACGGCGTCGCCAGGCCGGTGCCCGGCTCCACCATCGGCTTCGAGGTGTGGATCCCCCGCCGGTGGAACCAGCGGCTGCTGATGTACGGCAACGGCGGCTACAGCTCCGCCATCGACTTCCCCTCCATGGGCGGCGCCGCCCTCGCGGCCGGGTACGCCACCGTCGGCACCGACACGGGCCACACCGGCGACGACCCCGACGTGTTCGTCCAGGGAGCGGCCAACCCGGAGATCATCGTGGACTGGGGGCACCGGGCCGTCCACGAGACCATCGTCAACGCCAAGCTCCTCGTCGAGGCCCACACCGCGACCAGGCCCCGCTACTCCTACTTCGTCGGCTGCTCCACCGGCGGCCACCAGGCCCTCATGGAGGCCCAGCGCTACCCCGACGACTTCGACGGCATCGTGGCCGGCGCGCCGGGCAACAACCGGGTGGCGCTCAACGCCGGCTTTCTGTGGCAGTTCCTGGCCAACCACCAGCCCGGGGACGACACCGCCCCCATCGTCCCGGCGGCGAAGCTGCCGCTGCTCACCCGAGCCGCGGTCGAGCAGTGCCGCTCCGGCACCGACGATTTCCTCACCGACCCGCGCCGCTGCGGCTTCGACCCGGCCGTGCTGCGCTGCCGCTCCGGCGACGCCCCCACCTGCCTGACCGCACGCCAGATCGAGGCCGTACGGACCATGTACGCCGGAGCCCGCGACCCGCGCACCGGCAAGCAGGTCTACCCGGGCTGGCCCGTCGGCAGCGAGGCGCCCGTGGTGGACGCCGCCGGCACGGTCCGGTCGGGATGGAGCGGCTACTGGGGCGGCACCGAGCCCGCCCGCGCCAACTTCTGGCGCTACTGGGTGTTCGGCGACCCCGGCTGGAACTGGTGGGACTTCGACTACCACCGCGACCTGCGCCGCGCCCAGGACAAGCTGGGGCGCGTCATCGACGCCACCGACCCCGACCTGCGCCCCTTCCGCCGCAGCGGCGGCAAGCTCCTCATGTACGCGGGCTGGGCCGACCCGGTCGTCTCGGCGTACGACACCATCGACTACTACCGCCGGGTCGTCGCCGTCACGTCGGGCGGCCGCGCCCGCGACACCGCCACCTTCGCCCGGCTGTTCCTCGCCCCCGGCATGACGCACTGCGGCGGCGGCCCCGGCCCGAACACCTTCGACAAGCTGACGCCGATCGTCGGCTGGGTGGAGCGGGGAACGGCCCCGGCCGAGATCCCCGCCACCAAGTACGTGAACGACGACCCGGCCGCGGGCGTCGTGACGACCCGCCCCCTCGTGCCGTTCCACATGACGGGGTGATGTCGAGAACGCTCCGGCCGCTCCGCCCCCTTCGCGTGCGCAGCCACACGGAACACCCACGCGAAGGGGGCCTACGACCGGGCCATCGGAGCTCGTCGATCCGCCCCGGCTGGAGGTTCGTCATGCGCGACGGCAAGATCGCCGAGCACCGCTCCGCCCGGCCATGAGCCGCGAGTCCGGTATCGGACAGGCCGGCCGCTGGGCAAGTGGCCCGGGAGGTCGCACGATGGGCTGAGGGTCGCGAGGAAGGACGCCGCCATGTCCGTGCTGTCCACCAGGCTCACCGAGAAGTACGCCATCCCGTACCCGTTCGTCTGCGCGGGGATGTCGTTCGTGGCCGAGTCGCCGGAGTTCGCGGCGGCGGTCACCAACGCGGGCGGCATCGGCGCGATCGGCGCCGCGCTGCTGCCCCCGGAGCGGCTGCGGGAGATGATCCGCGAGGTACGGGAGCGCACCGGGGGCCGGCCGTTCCACGTCAACCTCATCACCTTCTTCCCCACCGGCGAGCTGGTCGAGGTGTGTGCGGAGGAGCGGGTGCCGATCGTCTCCTTCCACTGGGGCCATCCGCCCGCCGACCAGCTCAAGCTGCTGCGCGAGGCCGGAGTGTCGGTGTGGGAGCAGGTCGGCTCCGCCGACGCGGCCCGGCTCGCGGTGGACGACGGGGCCGAACTCGTCGTCGCGCAGGGCTGGGAGGCCGGCGGCCACAACTACGGCGGCCTGCCGACCATGGTGAACGTCCCGGCCGTCGTCGATGCCGTGGGCGGGCGAGCGCTGGTGCTGGCGGCGGGCGGGATCACCGACGGGCGCCAGGTCGCCGCCGCCCTGTGCCTGGGCGCGGACGGCGTGTGGGTCGGCACCCGCATGGTCGCCTCGCAGGAGGCCCGCGTGCATCCGGAGCACCACCGGCGGCTGGTCGCCGCGGCCGGGGACAGCGCGGTGCTCACGTCGATCTTCGGGCTGGAGTTCCCGCGCTTCAACCCGATGCGGCTGCAACGCAACCGCGTGGTCGCCGAGTGGGACCACCGGCTGGCGGAGATCCCCGCCGACCTCGACTCCCTGGAGCAGGTCGGCACCACGGTCGTGCAGGGCGAGCCGGTGCCGGTGCGCAAGTTCCCGCTGATGCTGGCGGTCGCGGAGACCGAGGCCGACTGGGAGGAGATGCCCTGGCTGATGGGGCAGGGCGTCGGCCTCATCCACGACATCAAGCCCGCCGCCCGGATCGTGGCGGACATGATGGAGCAGGCCGAACGGGTCCTGACCGGCTTCGGCACCGGGCCCGCCACCTGACCGGCCTCGGCACTGGGTTTACCACCTGACCGGCTTTGTCACCTGATCGGTGGGCTCAGGTGTCGCCCGCGCGCAGCACCTCGCTCAGCCGTCGCCGGCGGCGCAGCGCCGACTCGACGGGCACCACGACGGCGACCGCCGCCAGGAGCACGGCCGCCACCAGGCCGAGCGCCCACCACGGCGGCGCCGGGGTGAAGTCCGCGCCGGTGAGCAGGGGCAGGGCGAGCGAGCCGAACGTCAGGCGGGCGAGCAGCACCCCGAGCAGCGGGCCGCCCACGGCGGCCAGCGCCACCGGCGGCAGCAGCTCTCCCGCCGCGACCCAGCGCGCCTCGCGGGGCCGCAGGCCGAGGGTGCGCAGCCGGGTGAGGGTCTGCCAGCGCTCCGGCGCGCCGGCGGCCGTGCCGAGCGCGAGCCCCAGCAGGCCCAGGACCGGCAGGGTCACGGCCGCGACCCACGTCAGCCGCAGCAGCCCCGAGGCCAGCGGGCTGTCCACGGTCGCGTGGCCGAGGGCGGTCGCATGGCCGAGGGCAGTCGCGTGACCGAGGGCAGTCGCATGGCCCAGGGCGGTCGCGTGGCCCAGGGCGGTCGCGTGGCCCAGGGCGGTCGCGTGGCCGAGGGCGGCGCCGAGGGTGAGCGCGTACGAGGCGAGGGCCGCGGCGGTCACGAGCACCAGCAGCGGCAGCACCCGGGCCGAGGCCGCCGCCGCCCGCGCCGCTCCGAACACCGCCAACGGCCGGCGCGACCGCAGCAGCCGCCTGAGCACGAGCCGCGTGCCGACGGGCAGCGCCCGCGCCAGCAGGAGCGCGCCCGCGATCGCGCAGAGGGCGGGCGCGCTCGCGGGCAGCACCCCGCCGCCGACCCCGCGCTGGTA
Organism: [Actinomadura] parvosata subsp. kistnae; assembly: GCF_900323885.1. Lineage (GTDB taxonomy): Bacteria > Actinomycetota > Actinomycetes > Streptosporangiales > Streptosporangiaceae > Nonomuraea > Nonomuraea composti. The sequence goes on from NZ_OOHJ01000030.1 coordinate 823,725, forward strand.
CAGGGCGACGGCGGCGCCGGTCGCGGCCAGCAGCACGCCGGCCTCGACAGCGGCCCGCCGCAGCCGCGCGGTGTTCCGCAGCCACCGGCGCGCGCTCCGGTTGGCCGGGACGCGGCGGTCCCGGGTGGCGCGGGCGGCGGTGAGCGTGCCGAACGCGGGTCCGGCGGCGACGGCGGTGACCACGACGGGGGCCGTCCACTGCCAGGAGACCCCCGGGGCGACGGCCAGGGCCAGGCCGAGCCCGGCCGCCGTGGCGAGCAGCGCCATGACGGCGGATTCGAGCAGCAGCTCGCCCCCGATCACCGGCAGCGACATCCCGCGCTGCCGGGCGGCGGCCAGGGCGCCGGCGCGGCGGCGTACCAGCAGGTCGGCGGCGAGGAGCAGGACCAGGACCGCGACGGCGAGCAGGGTGAGGAGCAGGACGGACGCCTGCGCGAACGCGGCGCCGACCTGGGCGCTGACGTTCCGCAGCACGCCGTCGAGCCCGGTCTCCCACTTCAGCGAGCCGTCCCGGGCGCCGGAGGAGCCGGAGGCCGCCTTGAGCGCGACCACCTTCGCGATGACCGACGGGACGGCGTCCCAGGTGAGCCGGGCCGGCTCGGGCGTGAACCGGACGGTGCGGCGCAGCTCGTCCTGACCGAAGGCGAGCCGGGCGTCGGGCAGCGACTCGCGGGACAGCAGCCCGGCGAACCGGGTGCCTCCCGTGCCGTCGGCGCCGGCGACGGGGCTCAGCAGCGCGGGGACGAGCCGCCAGGCCGGGTCGGCGCTGTCCTGGGGCCGGAAGATGCCGCTGACCTGGGCTTTCTTGACGTTCCCCTGGTCGTCGGCCAGCGGGATGCGCGCGCCGGGGCGGAGCTGGAGGGCGGCGGCGTCCGCCTCCGACAGGCCCACCTGCACCGGCCACGGCGGCGCGCCGTAGGGCACCTGCGCGGTCTCGGAGGCGGTGGGCTCGGGCGGTCCGCCCGCGATCCAGCTCACGGCGGGCCCGCCGTCGCGGGCCAGGTAGGCGAGCTGGAAGGTGCGCAGCACGCTGCCGTCGGTGATCTTGAGGGTGGGGCTGATGACGGTGGCGACGGGGGGACGCAGGACGGCGCGCAGGCCGGGCCGAGCTCGTCCGTCGCCCTGGTGCGGAAGTCGTCGACGTCCTCGGCGAGGCGGGGGTGCCGGGCGCGACTGCCGCCCGGCCCGTCGTCGGCCTCCATGCGGGCGTGGACCTGGAGGTCGGCGCCGCTGCCGCGGACCGCGTCCCGGACGGCGGCGTCGGCGGTCGCGGACACCAGCGGCGGCACCGCTCCCGCGAGCAGCGTCACGACCGCCACGACGACGGCGGCCAGGAGCAGCGGCCCGGCGTCGGCGCGGGCGCGCCCGGCGACGCTGGGCCAGTGCGGCACCGGGATCCGCACGCCACCGGCCCTGCGCAGTGCCGTGAAGACCCCGGCACCGGCCCGGCGCGGTGCCGGGGTCCTCCCGGGACCCGGCCGGCGCGGTGCCGGGGTCTTCATGACGCCACCCGCAGGTGCGCGGCGTCGGCGCGCCGGGCCTGGACGGCGACCACCGCGCCCACCGCCAGCGCGCTCCCGGCCAGCAGCCCGCCGAGCAGGGCGGCCTCGGCGGCCCACGGCCAGACGGGCAGTACCTCGGGCACGGGGCGGCGCCGGTGTCGGAGCGGACGAGCAGCGGCGCGACGACGCGGGTGGCCAGCGCGCCGACGACCGCGCCCACCGCGAGCAGCGGCACCAGGATGCCGACGTGCTGGCCGAGCAGCACGGCCCGGATCTCGCGCCGCGTCATCCCGAGCCCCCGCAGTCGCGCCACCTCGACCGCGCGGGCCCGCAGGTCGAACGTCACGTGCAGGACGATCCCGGCGATCATCAGCAGCACCGCGGCCGGGACGAGCAGCCGGAGCACGGCCGGCAGCCCCGCCTGCAGCGGGCCGCCGGTGAGCCGGGCGGTCTCGGACGCGCGCGTGGTGACACCGCCGAGGCGCAGGTCGGTCTTGGCGGGCCGGCCGACCCACCAGGCGTCCACGGGCACGTCGAAGTCGCCGCTGACGGCGAGGGCGCGGGACAGGGCGTCGAAGTCGGCCAGGACGGCCGCGGCGCCCGGGGCGGACGGCACCGCGGGCAGCACCTCGGCCACACTGACCCGCACGGGGGTGAGTCCGACGGTGAGGTCGAGCCGGGAGCCCGGCCGGGCGCCCGCCTCTTCGGCGAAGCGGGCGGAGACCGCGACGGGCACCGGGCCCGGGGCCGGGAAGGCGGTGGCGACCAGGTTCCTGGCGGCGTCCGGCGGGCCTTTCAGCGCGACGGTCGTGGTCATCCGCAGCTTGGTGCCGGCGGAGGTGCCGGTCAGGGCGACGGCGGGGTTGCCGAGCTGCCCGGGGGCCGGACCTGCCGAGGTGGCGGTCCATTGTGGCGTCTCCCCGGTTGTTCCCGGCACGGTGAGCGTCACGGCGACGCGGCTGTCCCCCGCAGGCGCTTCCGTCCAGGCGGAGTGGCCGGTGCCGACGTTCCCGGTGTCGATCGCGAACGGAAGGGACACCGCGACGAGGCGGAGCCCGCCGGCCGTCGCGCAGTCCGGCAGCGGGTGCGCCCGGCCGTCGAGCGGCACGGGCGCGCCGGTGCACGGGGTGCGCAGCCCGGTCGCGTCCTGGAGCAGCAGCCGGGGTGTCACGGTGAGCGGCGTCGGGCCGGTCGCGTTCCCGGTCAGGGTGAGCGCGGCGCCGGCCGGGACGGGAACGCCGGCGGCGCGGGCCGGCGGCGCGAGCCGGGCGCCCACGGCGCTCCAGGTGCGGCCGCCGTCCAGCCGGCCGCGCAGCAGCGCCCCGGCGCGCGTGGTGTCGACGGCGATCAGCCGCGGCGGGTCGCCGGCGCCGCCGAGCCACTGCCCGACCGCGATGCCCCGGTCGGTGGCCGGGCTCACCTCTCCCCCACTGGCCGCGCCGACCAGCGGGCCCTGCCCGGCCGCGGGCGGGGCGGTGAGGGTGATCGCGAGATCGGTGCCGACGGACAGGTCCGCCTGGTCCTGCTGGGAGCGCTGCCACGTGGCGTCGAACCCGATCCCGTACGTGGCCGCCGCGCAGCCCAGCCCGACCAGCAGCCCCGCCGCGACCGCCTGCGGCCGGCGGGCGGCCTCGAACGCGGCCAGCGGCACCATCAGCCCGCGAGCCCGGCGGGCCAGGCGTTCCACGAGGCGCAACGCGGGCCACACCAGGCGCAGCGCCACCGCGGAGCCGGCGATGAGCAGCAGCGCGGGCGCGAGCACCCGTACGGCGTCGACGGGCGACCCCGAACCGGCCGGCTGGTCGCGCAACTGCCACCAGCCCACGGCGGCGAGCGCCACGAGCAGCAGGTCGGCGCCGGAGCGGGCGAGCAGCTCCCGCCGCCCGCGCACGCCCGCGGCGGAGGGGCCCGCAGCGAGGGGACGACGAGCACCGCCGCCAGCGCCAGCGCGGCGCCGGCGACGGACAGCACCTGCGCGGCGTTCACGCCGGCGGGCGCGGCGAGCCCGGCCTCCGCCATGGGGGCCAGCCGGGTCAGCCCGGCGTGCAGGGCGGACGAGGCCGGGATCGCGGCCACGGCGGCGAGCACGGCCAGCGCGCCGGCCTCGGCCAGCGCGGCGCCGGCGAGCTGCCCGCGGCCGACGCCCAGCGCCGACAGCAGCGCGGTCTCGCCGGCGCGCACACCGGCGCTGAGCCGGCCGGCGAGGGCGAGAGCGGTCGCGGTCAGGACGAGGCCGATGGCGGCGACGGCCAGCACCGCGGCCGTGGTGACCCGCTGCTGGTCGTGGGCGGCCAGCAGGGTCGCGGGCAGCCGGGAAGCGACGCGCTGGATCCGTACCCGGTCGCCGAGCGTGCGCCCCAGCCGGCGGTCCGCGCCGAGCACGGCCTGGGTGACGGCGTCGAGGTCGCGGACGGTGGCGGCGGACAGGTCGGGGTGGGCGGTGATCTCCAGCCGGTCGAGCGTGGAGCCGCCGCCGAGCAGGTCGGCGAGGTCCACGAGGAACGGCCCGTACGCGTGGACGGGCTGCGCGGAGCGCCCGTCGCGGTAGGCCGGGTCGAAGCCGGTGCCGGTGAGGGGGTCGCGGTCCCAGCCGGTGCCCGGCAGCGGGCGTACGATCCCGACCACCCGCACCTCGGCGCTCTCGTCGGGGTCGTCGGCCAGCTCCCTGCCGAGGCGGACCCGGCTGCCGGCGGCCAGGCCGAGCCGGCGCGCGGTGCTCTCCAGGACCACGGCCTCGGCCGGCGCGGCACCCGCGCGCGGCAGCCGTCCGCGGACGAGCTGGGCGCGGGACGGCAGGTCCGCCACCCCCGACAGGTACGCCACCGACGGGACACCCGCGCCGGGGAGCGCCCGCATCACGGACGACGCGCGCGCGGCCGTCGTCGCCGCGAACGGGGCGAGGGCCGAGGTCAGCACGTCGCGGGTGTCGTCGGCGACGGATCGCGCGTGCTCGCCGCGGATGGTGACGGTGTAGGCGGTGACGTCGACCTGGTCGGCGCCGGCGCGCGCGGCGGCGGTCTCCAGCGCCTGCTCGGCGGTACGGGTGAGCAGGAGGGCGCAGGTGCCCAGCAGCGTGGGGCCGACCACGGCGACCGCGAGGAGGGCCGCCAGCAACGGCCATTGCGCACGGGCCCGCCGGGCGACCAGCTTCAGCACGGACGGCTCTCGCTGGTCAAGACTCGCCCCGGCCGTCGGAGCGCTGGTCGAGCCGCACACCGGGATGCCCGTCGAGCCGCCCATCGAGCCGGCCGTCGGAGTGCTGGCCGAGCTGCACACCTGGATGCCCGTCGGACTGCCCGTCGAGCCGCGCGTCGGACTGCCCGTCGAGCTGCCCGTCGAGCTGCCCATCGTTGATGCGGATCACACGGTCCGCCAGCGCGAGCATCGTCGGATCGTGCGTGGAGACCAGCGCCGTGACCCCTTCGGACTCCACCACCCCGCGCAGCAGCGCCATCACCGACAGCCCGGTCTCGGCGTCGAGCTGCCCGGTCGGCTCGTCCGCGATCAGCAGCCGGGGCGAGCCGGCCAGCGCCCGGGCGATCGCCACCCGCTGCTGCTGCCCGCCCGACAGCTCGCCGGGCAGCTGCTCGGCGTGGGCGGCCAGCCCGACCAGCTCGAGCAGCAGCGCGACCCGCCGCTCCCGCTCCGCCGCCGGTACGCGGGCCAGCCGCAGCGGCGCGCCCACGTTCTCGGCGGCCGACAGCACCGGGATCAGGCCGAAGGTCTGGAAGACGTACGAGACCTTCTCCCGGCGTAACAGGGACAGGCCGTCCTCGTCGAGGGCGGTGACGTCGGTGCCGTCGACGAGGACGGTGCCGGAGTCGGGGCGGTCGAGGCCGCCGATGATGTTGAGCAGCGTGGTCTTGCCGGAGCCGGACCGGCCGACCAGGGCGGTCATGGTGCCGGGCGCGAGGTCGAACGTCACGTCGCGCAACGCGTGCACGGCGGTCGCGCCGCTGCCGTACCGGCGATGCACGCCCCGCACGCTGACCAGGGGCCCGCCACTCATCCAGCCTCACCGCCGCTCATCCAGCCTCACCGGCACTCATCCGGCCGCACCGCCGCTCATCCGGCCGCACCGCCGCTCATCCGGCCTCGCCACCGTCGGGGCGGATCGCGACGTGGTCGGCCTCCAGCACCAGCCGGACCCGCCGCGTCAGCGCCAGCGCCTCCCGGTAGTCGCGCGGGACCTGGATCCGGCCCGCGCGGTCCATCACCGCGTACTCCTCGGCGATGACCCGCTGGGCGCCGTCGTCGCCGGTGGCGGTGCGCCGCAGCACCTCGCTGCTCGTGCGCCCGTCGCGGATCGCCACCGTCCGCTCCACCTGCCCGCTGACGGCGGGATCGTGGGTGACGATGACGACGGTGACGCCGAGCCGCCGGTTGACCTCCCGCAGCAGCCCGAACACCGCGGCCGACGTGGCGCTGTCGAGCTCCCCGGTCGGCTCGTCGGCCAGCAGCACCCTGGGCTCGTTGGCCAGGGCCACCGCGATGGCCACCCGCATCTGCTGCCCGCCGGACAGCTCCGCGGGCCGCCGGTCGGCGCAGTCGGCGACGCCGAGCAGGCCCAGCAGCTCGGCGGCCCGCTTGCGGCGGACCCGGCCGGGGGTGCGGGCCGCCGTCATCGGCAGGTCGACCATCTGCCGCGCGGTCAGGTACGGGATGAGGTTGGCGGCCGTCTGCTGGCGGACGAACCCCACGGTGTGCCGCCGGTAGCGGACCCGGTCGGCCCGCGACATGTCCAGCAGGTTCCACCGGTCGACGCGCACCCGTCCGGCGGTGGGGGCGTCGACCCCGGCCAGGATGGACAGCAACGTCGACTTGCCCGACCCGGACGCCCCGACGACGGCCACCATCTCGCCGCCGTCCACGACCAGGTCCAGCCCCTGCAGCGCCTGCACCTCGACCGACCCGGACTGGTAGATGCGCACCAGGCTCTCGCAGACGATCAGCGCGTCGCGCCCGAACTCGGGCGCCTTCGCGGGCGGCTGCGGCAGGGACAAGGGCGTGCCCGTCTTCGCCAAGCGCATCCCCCCTCCTCACCCCTGCGCCGCTCATGATCCGGTGCCAGACTCTACCGTCCCCGCGAACCGGGCCCTAAGCCCCTTCCCCTTTCAGGGGTTCTGGAAGGTCACTTCCGGGTTGGCGGGCGACGGGCCGTCCAGGAGGGGCTGGTGCTCGCCGTTCAGGTGCTGGTCGAAGAAGGCGCCCACGTACGCGGTGGTGATCTCCCCCGACCGCTTGCCCGGCAGCGGCGCGGAGGGGTCGGTGATTCCGGCCTGCGCGCCCAGGACGGGCAGGTCGATGAAGGTGAAGTGGCCGGCGTCCGCGACGGTCAGCCAGCGCTTCCAGCCGTTCAGGCGCGGCCAGTCGCGCGGCCAGGTGGTGTCGGCGGAGCCGGGCGAGTGCTGGGCCTTGGTGCCGAGCATGAGGAACGGCCGCCCGCCGAGGCCCTTCGCCGGGACCGGGTCGAAGAACGAGCCGTCCAGGTTCGCCCCGGCACGGACGCGCCGGTCGGTGGCCATGACGCTGGCGGCGGCGTTGCCGCCGAGCGAGTGGCCGGCCGCGCCGATCCGGCGCGGGTCGATCATCTGCCAGTGCTTCCAGGCGGGCGCGGAGCGGCGGGGACGGGTGAGCCGGTCGATGACGAACGACAGGTCGGCCGCCCGCCCGGCCGCGGCCTTGCCCATCAGCTCCTTCTCCGCGTCGTCGGAGGGGGCGCTCTCCACGGTCCGGCAGGCGACGCAGGTCAGGGTCCGGCCGCCGGGGAAGCTCGTGCCGAACGACTCGTAGGCGTGGTCCACGAGGGCGACGACGTACCCCTTGGAGGCGAGGTCCTCGGCGAGCGTGGTCAGGGTGGCGCGGTTGAGCGTGAATCCCGGCGACAGCACCACCAGGGGGTGCCGGCCGCCGACGGGGCGGGCGCTCAGGTGCGCGTTCGTGCCGACTCCGGCGAGCTGCCCGGGCTTGATGACGCGGTCGAGCTTCTGCCCCTCCAGGAGGAGCCGGGCCTCCTCGAGGGTCATGTACGGCGCCGTGTCCCCGCCTGTCCGGGCCGGGAAGTACACCGACACCATCAGCTCGCGGGCGGCTGTGGGCACCCACGGGTCGCGGCGGCCGGTGTCGACGAGGTGCAGGGTGTCGCGCCCGACGTCGTACCGGCCGGTGGGGTGCGGGATCGCGAGCCGCACGTCGGCGGCGGCGGGTGCTGACATCGTCGCGGCCGTCACCGGCAGGGCCAGGGTCAGGGCGAGGAGGAGGGCGGCGGAGTCGCGCCGGGTTCTGATCATGCCCAGCACTGTAGGAACGGCGCCGCCCCGCCCGGCACGCCCGAAAGTCCAGCTCACCCCCTGACTTTCGTCAGGGGTCGCACGGACTCGCGCCCTATCATCGCCGGGTGATCGAGCTTCAGGAATCCCGGGAGATCGCCTGCCCGGCCGCCCGCGTGTGGGCGGTCGTCGCCGACTACGGTCAGGATCCGCGCTGGCGCGAGGGTGTCGAGACGATGGTGCCGAGCCCCGAGGGGATCGTCGGGGTGGGCACGACCACCGCCGAGGTGATGCGGTTCGCGGGACGGACCTACCGCAACGGGGGCGAGGTCGTCCGGGTGGAGCCGGGGCGCTCGTTCGGGTGGCGCACCACGTCCGGGATCGACGCCGAGGGCGGCCGGCTGGTCGAGCCGCTCGGCGCGGACCGGTGCCGCTTCACCTTCCAGGTGCGCGTCACCCCGCGCGCGACCTCCGAGCGGCTGCTGGAGCCGGTGCTGAGGTGGTTGTTGCGGCGCTCGATCCGCGCCGACCTCCGCCGGCTGGCCGCTCTGTGCGGCTCGTGACGGCGAACGGACGCGGACGTCCGCGACGTACCGGGTGACGTCGCCGCCGCCCTGCGCCGTCCTGGAGGTCAGGAGGGGTCGCGGGTCAGGGCCAGCAGCTCGCGTAGCACGTCCTCGGCGAGGTCGGTGAGGGAGCGCCGCTCGTCCTCGCGCAGCCAGCGGATGAACGCGACCTTGAACACGGTGACGCCCGACTCCGCCGCCAGGGTGGCGGCGAGGTCGTCCACGCCTCGCGCGCGCAGGGCGTCCGCGAGCGCCGCGGCGAGGCTGGCGAGCTTGTGCCGCTCGCGTTCCTGCAGCGCCGGGTTCTGGTCGATGACGGCCTGCCGGCTGCGCGAATGGGGGCGGCGCTCGTCCGGGAAGGAGGACGTCGCCGAGCGCAGCGCGGAGGCGACGATCTCCATCGGGGACGCGTCGGGCGGCGCGGCCTGCACGCCGTCGAGGAACGCCTGGGTGAACAGGTGCTGGCCGTGGAAGAGGACCTCGCGCTTGTCGCTGAAGTGGCGGAAGAAGGTGCGCTCGGTCAGGCCGACGGCCTGTGCGATCTCCGTGGCGGTCGTCTGCTCGAACCCCTGGGTCGCGAACAGGTCGAGTGCGGCCTCCTGCAGCCGTTCCGCGGCCCCGGGCTCCCAACGCGTCATGCGATCAAGTCTAGTGATGACAGCGACCGACATGCGGGGGTACGGTGATGTCTGTGACTGACGTCAGTCACAGACATCACTTCCGGAAGAACGCGCTCCGCCCTGGCGGCGGTGCGCCGAAGGAGAACCCTCATGCGCGTTTTCGTCACTGGAGCCTCCGGCTGGATCGGCTCCGCCGTGACCGACGACCTGCTCGCCGCCGGCCACGAGGTCACCGGCCTGGCCAGGTCCGACCGCTCCGCCGCCGCCCTGGAGGCCAAGGGGGCCTGGGTCCGCCGCGGCGACCTCGACGACCTCGACGGCCTGCGCCTCGGCGCCCAGGACGCCGAAGCCGTCATCCACCTCGCGAACAAGCACGACTGGGCCGACCCGGCCGGCACGGCGGCGGCCGAGCGGGCCGCCGTCCAGACCATGGGCGAGGCGCTGGCGGGAACCGGCCGCCCGTTCCTGGTCGCGGCAGGGGTCGCCGGGCTCGCCCAGGGCCGGCCCGCCACCGAGGAGGACGCGTCCCCGCACCACGGCCCCGGCTCGCCCCGGGGCGGGAGCGAGAACCTGGCGCTGGAGTTCGCCGGCCAGGGCGTGCACAGCGTGAGCCTGCGCTTCGCGCCGACCGTGCACGGCACCGGCGACCACGGGTTCATCGCGATCCTCTCCGCGATCGCCCACGAGAAGGGCGTCTCCGCCTACCCGGGCGACGGTGCCAACCGCTGGTCCGCCGTGCACGTGCGCGACGCGGCCCGCCTGGTCACGCTCGGCCTCGGCAAGGCGCCGGCGGGCTCGCGCCTGCACGCCGTCGCCGAGGAAGGCGTCCCGACCCGGGCGATCGCGGAGGCGATCGGGCGCGCGTTCGACCTGCCCGTCAGCTCGATCGACCCCGCCGACGTGCCGGGGCACTTCGGGTGGATCGGCACGTTCTTCGGCATGGACCTGGCGGCGACCAGCACCGCGACCCAGAACCTCCTCGGCTGGACGCCCACCGGCCCGACCCTCGTCGAGGACCTCGACGCGGGCGCGTACGCGATCACCCGCTGACCCCGCGGTCGTCACATCGAGGGCGCCCGCACCTGGCGCGACCCCGGACCGGCCGCCGCGCGGGCGGCGACCGCTTCCTGGGCGTGATACGTTGAATAAACGTTTACTCAACGAGGTGGGAAGTGTCCAGGACGCGAAGCGAGCAAGCGGTGTGGCGGCGGGAGCAACTGCTGGACGCGGCCCTGCGGGTGTTCGCCGACAAGGGCGTCGACGGCGCCACGGTCAAGGACGTGGCGCAGGCCGCCGAGGTGACCCCGGGCCTGCTGTACCGCTACTTCGACAGCAAGGAGGCGATGGTGGAGACCCTGCTGGCGGAGCGGGGTTTCCTGCCGCGCCTGCGTGAGCTGCGCTCACAGGCCCGCGACAGCCGGCCGGCCGTCGTGGTGCTGACGGAGTTGCTGGCGGAGTTCGACCGGCTGCTGGCCGACAACGCCGAGCTGATGGCGGTGTTCTTCAGCGCCGCGCAGGCCCGCGCGCCGCTGGCGACGCTGGCGGCTGAGGGCCGGCGGCTCATCGGCGACTTCCTGATCGAACGCGTCGCCGCCGGCGAGCTGCGCCCGCACGACACGGCCACGGCGGCCCGCACCCTGTTCGCCGCCGTCGCCGTCAACCGGCGGCTGGGCACCCCCATCGACGTCGCGGCCCTGGTCGGGCTGCTGTTCCCGGAAGAAGGATGAGATGCGCGCACAGTGCTGTGTCGTCGGAGGCGGGCCCGCGGGCATGATGGCCGGGCTGCTGCTGGCCCGCCAGGGCGTGGAGGTGGTGGTGCTGGAGAAGCACGCGGACTTCCTGCGTGACTTCCGCGGCGACACCGTCCACCCCTCCACCCTGCAGCTGTTCGCCGAGCTGGGCTGGATCGAGGAGTTCCTGGACCTCCCGCACACGAGGATGCCGCAGGTGACGGTCAACATGGGCGGCCGCGACGTCACCTTCGCCGACTTCACCCGGCTGAACGTGCGCTGCCCGTACATCGCGTTCATGCCGCAGTGGGACGTGCTGGACTTCCTGGCCGCCAAGGCCGCCGCGTACCCGTCCTTCCGGTTGCTGCGCCGCGCCCGCGCCACGGACCTGATCCCCGAGCGGGGGCGGGTGACCGGCGTCCTGGCCGACACCGCCGACGGCCCGCTGGAGGTGCGGGCCGACCTGGTGATCGGCGCCGACGGCCGCCACTCCACCGTACGCGACCGCGCCGGCCTCACCCCCGTCGGCTCCTCGCCTCCCATGGACGTCTTGTGGTTCCACCTCCCCCGCCACCCTCAGGACCACGTGCCCTTCTTCCAGGGCGGCAAGGGGGCGCTGATCTCCATCGACCGCGGCGACTACTGGCAGCTCGCCTACGCGATCCCGGCCGGCGCGTTCGCCGAGCTCAAGGCCGCCGGGCTGCCCGCGTTCCGCGAGCGGGTGGCACACCTGGCGCCCGCCCTGCGCGACCGCGTCGAGCACCTCGGCGACTGGGCGGCGGTGCACCATCTGAGCGTGCGCGTGGACCGGCTGCCGCGCTGGCACCGGCCGGGGCTGCTGTGCATCGGTGACGCCGCCCACGCCATGTCGCCCGCCGGCGGCGTCGGCATCAACCTGGCCGTGCAGGACGCGGTGGCCACCGCCAACCTGCTGGGCCCGCTCCTCGCCCGGGGCGGCACCCCCGAAGACGCCGACCTGGCCCGGGTGCAGGCGCGCAGGGAACGCGCCGCGCGGATCACCCAGGCCTTCCAGCTCGGCATCCTGCGCGACCTCTACCCCAAGGACCTGGGCGACGACACGACCGGGCACGTGCCCCCGATCTTCACCGCGTTCCGCACGCTGCCGCCGCTGCGCCACCTTCTCGGACGTTTCATCGGCCTGGGCGTCCGTCCCGAGCACATCGCCGCGTAAGAGGGCCGTGATGGAGCTGCGGGCCCGCCCCGCCTCCGTCATCGCCGGCTGAGCACGGTGCTGCTCAAGGGCAGGCGGGTGTGACGTCGCCGGAGCGTGCCCGGATCGCGCTGGTGGCGCGTTCGATCGTCTCGCTCGGGTACGGCGTCGTCCTGCTGGTGCCGTAGAAATCCCAGTAGAAGGCGTTCAGGGCCGCCGCGACGGGCGCGTACCGGCGGATGATCGTGGCGGCGGCCGGCGGGGCGCCGGTCGGGTCCGCGCCCGCCGCGCACGCGCGGATGTAGTCGTTGCGGGGCCGCTGTTTGCCGTCCGGCGGCGTCGGCACTCCGCAGACGTGGGTGACGAGCCAGTTGACCAGGCGCGTCATCGCGTAGGCGAGGTCGTGGGTGCGGTTGCGGCGCAGGAAGCCGCGCTCCTGCTCGGACAGGTCGAAGCGGGAGGAGGTCGCGAGGCCGAGGTCGGCGAGGTAGAGGCGGTCGCCGTCGGTGAGGATGTTGCCGAAGTGGCCGTCGAAGTGCATCAGCTCCTGGCCGTTCATGAAGGCCACGTCGGTGAGCAGGCGCGACTCGACCATGGCGATCGCCTCGGTCGCGGCGTCGTGGCCGGCGGCGAGTTGCGCGGCGAGCCAGGTGTCGAGGGTGTGCGGGATGTACTCCTGGAACAGCACGATGCTCGCCGACGCGCGGGCGAGGGCGTGCAGCCGGTCCCCCACCGCCGCGGATCCGTCCCAGTAGCGGACGGCCGCCTCGACGTCGGCGTGCTCGCCGGTCGGCGGCGGCGCTCCCGGCAGCACCCGCCAGTGGTACAGCAGCGGGAAGGCGGCGCCGCGGCCGGTCAGGACCCAGGTGGTCGTCATGACGCTCGCCGCCAGCTCGCGCCAGGCGCCGAAGCCGGGCGAGCCGATGGCGGCGATGCCGTACTGGCAGAACGGCGGCAGCCCGAACAGGTTCGCGGTGGACATCACGTTGCCCGGGCGGCGTTCGAGGTCGGTCAGGGGGATGCGCTTGGCGAAGACGGGCACGCCGCCGACGTCGAGCAGTGCCGAGGTGCCGCCGATGCCGGAGCCCAGGGGCCGCGCCCGCGCCAGCGCCTCGCCGAGCCGCCGGTCGCTGTGCAGCGCGAGCGCGCTCGCGACGTCGCCGTACCTGCTGATTCGCGCGCGCGGAGACATGTCTTGCTGGTCCAACGGCGGGCACCCTTCGTGATCGGCTTCGCGGGGTAGACGCTACCCCGCGTCCGGCTCGTAGCGGCCCGGCGCGAGCACCCCCCGCGGGTCGAACAGCTCCTTCAACCGGCCGAGCACCTCGGGCGGGCCGCCGGCGGTCATGTGGTCGACATCCAGCCGGTACGGCAGCCAGCCGTGCTCGGCGAACCGGCGGTGCAGCAGGCCCAGCGCCTGGTGGGCACGGGCCGCCCCGGTCTTGGGGAACAGGCACGACACCGCGAGGTCGATCACGTCGCCGGAGATGGCGTTGACGGTGGCCTGCCAGCGCGTGCCGGTCTCGGCGCCCACCTGGCGCACCAGCGTCCGCGCCCGGGCGACCGCCGCGCCCCGGAACGGCAGCAGCGGCAGGAAGAACAGGTAGCCGGTGCCGGGGTTGGCGTCGACGCCGCCCGACGTCGTGCCGAACCAGTCACGCAGCACCGCCTCGTTCCCGCCCGGGTCGCCGCCGAGGCAGCGGCGCAGCTGGTCGGGCAGCTGCTCGCCGCCCGGGTGCGCGCACACGTCGTCGAACAGGCCGCTGCCGCCGGCCCGGCGCAGCAGCAGGTCGCGGGCGAGCGCGGCCAGCTCGGGGTCGCCGTCCACGCAGCAGTACGCGGTGCACTCCTCGGAGTCGCCCGACTGGTAGATCTTCAGCACCCCGCCGACCAGCCGCTGCCCCCGGTAGTCGCGCAGCTCGTCCACGACCTCGGCCAGCCGGCCCGCGCCGAAGCGGAGCCGTACCAGGTGCAGGGCGCGCGGCCTGGGCAGCAGCCGGATCACCGCGGCGGTCACCACGCCGAAGCTCGACTGCGCGAACAGCGGCATCAGCGCGGGGCCCACCTCGTGCCGGTACGGCACCACCCGTCCCTGCCCGTCGGGCCAGCTCCCCAGCCGCAGCAGCCGGCCGTCGGCCAGCACCACCTCGAGCCCGGCCACGTCCTCGCAGCGCTGGCGGCGCAGCCCGACGCCCCGCTCCAGCGCGTTGCCCACGATGCTGGTGTGCGCGGAGGAGGCGGTGACGTTCAGCATGTACGCGCTGCCAGCGAGCAGCCCCGCCAGCCGGCCCTGGGTGACGCCCGGCTCCACCACGGCGGCTCCGACGTCCAGGTCGAGGTGGCGGACCCGGTCGAGCCGCCGCAGATCGAGCAGCACGGCGCCGTCGCGGACCGGCTCGCGCGAGCCCAGCCCCCAGTTGTGCCCCGTGCTGAGGGGGTGGAGCGTCACGCCGGGGACGGCCGTGCGCAGGATGGCCCGGACCTGCTCCACGTCGGCGGGGCGGAGGGTGCCGAGCACCCGCCGTGTCCGGAACATGCCGACGTTGGCGCCCGTGTCCGCCTGGCCCGTCGCTCCTAGCCGGTGACTCCATTCGCGCAGCCAGCGTTCCGCCTCGCTCACGCCTGGTGCTCCTCTTCTCCCGGGTCGCTATGCCTGCCGTTTTCCTACGGGGAGTGTTCGATCGACTACGAACAGGTATCGTACGAGTATGCCGGCCGTACTCGGCCACGGCTGCGGGCGGCGAGGTCAGGCCCGGCACAGGCCCATGAAGTCCCTGCGGGCCAGCGTGTCGCGCTCGAAGACGCCCTTGAGGTGCAGGGTCGTCATCTTCGCTCCCGCCGCCCGCACGCCGCGCAGCGTCATGCAGGAGTGCTCGGCGACGACCTGGCAGGCCGCCCCCATGCAGTCGAGCCGGGTGGACAGGCTCTCGACGATCTGCTCGCCGAGCCGCTCCTGCACCTGCGGCCGGGCGGCGAAGCCCTGCGCCATGCGGGCCAGCTTGGACAGCCCCACGATGGGCGCGCCCGGCGACGGCAGGTAGGCGACGGTCATGCTGCCGGTGAAGGGCAGCAGGTGATGCTCGCACAGCGAGATGAACGGCAGGTCCGTGACCGCGATGACGCCCGACTGCGCGGACTCGGCGGGGAAGGTGACCTCCAGGTGCCGGCCGGGGTCCTCGCGCATCCCGGCGGTCAGCTCGTACAGGGCCGACACGAGCCGGGCGGGGGTGTCGGCGAGGCCGGGGGTGTCCAGGGGCAGGCCGAGCGCGGCCATCAGCCGGCGGGCGTGCGCCGGGGCCTGGTCGATGGCGACGGCCTTCTCGATCGTCATGACGCCGCTCGCCTGAGCGAGGGATCGCGCCGGCCGTCGCCTGGCACGTACTCGGCCGCGTTGACGTGGGTCTCCGTCACCCGGACCCGGCCGACCCGCGCGCCCGCCGCGCGCTCGCGTCCGTCCAGGATCGCCTCGGACGCCCTGGCCAGCAGCACCGCGACCGCCTCCACCGTGGGATGGGGCAGGTCGCGGACGTAGGGGGCCTGGCCGAACAGGTAGACCTTGCTGCCGTGCGCGGCCAGCAGCGGCGCGAGCGGGTCGTCGGCGCCCAGCATGGCGCCGTGGTCGAGGTGCGCGTCGATGAACGCGCGCAACTCCTTCTTGAACGGGCCGAACTCGACGATGGTCTGGTCCGCGCTCAGCTCCTCCGCCTCGACCACGACCTCGGCCCACCACGAGTGGCCGTGCAGGCTGTGGCACTTGCCGCCCAGATGGGGCAGCCGGTGAGCGGTCTCGAAATTATGGCGGACCCGGATCCGATGCGTCATCAAGCGCCTCTCTGTCGTAGTGGGTCGGGTCGGGGGTGGCGCTGCGGGCGTACGCGCTCCTGCGGGTCATGCACGCGATGCAGGTGCCGCAGTGGACGGGACCGTCGAGGTAGCAGGTCCAGCTCTTGTGCATGGGCGCGCCCAGGCGCGCGCCGTAGGCGACGATGTCCTCCTTCTGCATGCTGATGAACGGCACCTCGATCCGCGGGGTGTGGAACCCCCGGGAGGCCAGCCGCACCATCTCCTGGTACGCCTCGAAGAAGTCGGGCCGGCCGTCGGGCATGGGGTAGCCCTCGCGGGTGTGGTGCACGCCGAGCGCCACCACCTCGGCCTGGCGGGCCGTGGCGACGGCGACGGCCATGTCGAGGATGAAGGCGTTGCGATTGGGGATGGTGATCGAGCGCAGCGCGGCGTCGGAGGGGACCAGCGTCGGCACCTGCTCGTCGGGGTCGGTCAGCGAGCACCCGGTCAGCAGGGGGCTCAGGCCGGTGATCGTCACCGTGTGGTGCTCGGCCTCCAGGTCGGCGGCCACGTCCGCGCCGGCCGCGAGCTCGGGTGCGCGGTGCCGCTGGCCGTAGTCGAAGGAGAGCAGCAGCAGCCGGTGCGTCCTCGCGTAGTGGACGGCCAGCACCGTGGAGTCGAGCCCGCCGGAGAAGAGCACGACGGCCAGGGGCGCGGGGGTGCCGTCAGGACGGGGAGCGGATCGGGGAAGCCTCACATCCCCACTCTAAGTAATCGAACAATAACAGAGAGTTACGGATCCGACAGATTGGCGTCACTGTCAGCAATCAAAGGCTCACCCGAGAACGCGGCCGGCCCCGTTGCCGAGCGAGATATCTTTCATCGCCGCCCCGCACCTTGGTTGAATACTTTCACCCCTGCTTCCCCTCAACCCCCCGGAGGGAACAGCTCGTGAAAACCATCACTCGCTTATCGGCCGCCGTCGTAGCGGTCTGCCTGGCCCTGCTCGGCCCCGCGAACCCGGCGGCGGCCGCGAGCACCATCGTCGACAACGCCACCGCGGGCCAGTTCACCGCCGGCGCCGACTGGGGCACCTCCGCGTGGTCGGCGCAACGCTACGGCGCCGACTACCGGTTCGCCACCCCGAACACCGTCGCCAGCGACGCCGCCTGGTTCCGGGCCTCGATCCCCGCGGCCGGCCCCCACCTGGTGGAGGTCTGGTATCCGGCGGACGCCGGCTACAACAGCGCCACCCCGTTCGTGGTGGCCACCGCGGACGGCACCCGCAGCGTGACCGTCGACCAGCGCGCCAACGGCGGCCGCTGGGTCAGCCTCGGCACGTTCACCCTGGCCGCCGGCGACTACAACGTGGTCGGCGTCAGCCGCTGGACCAGCCAGCCCGGCTACGTCGTCGCCGACGCCATCCGGCTCACCCCCTCGACCGGCGGGGCCGCGTTCTCCCTGCCCCTGCCGCGCGGCGCGCTGCCCCGCAGCGAGTACGACGACCCGCACCACGACTACCCCGCCATCGACCTGCCGGTCGGCACCGGCACCCCCGCCTACGCCGTCCGGGCCGGCACCGTGACCGTCATCGACGACAGCCTGTGCGGGCGCGGCATCAACCTGACCGGCACCGACGGCGCCATCTACACCTACTGCCACTTCTCGTCGTGGTCGGTCTCCAACGGCGCCTCGGTCGGCGTCGGCCAGCAGATCGGGCTGACCGGCAACACCGGCAACTCGACCGGCCCGCACCTGCACTTCGGCATCCGCACCGGCAGCACGCGGCGCTGCCCGCAGAACTTCCTGCTGGCCATCTACGACGGCACAACCCCGCCGGCGGCGAGCAGCCTGCCCACCACCGGCTGCTTCTACGCCAGCCGCACGACGGAGCCGGTCATCCCGCTGGGCTGAGCCCGGACATCAGGGCGACGACCGTGTCCACGTCGTCGCCCTGACGCGGCAGGCGTCGTCCCCGGGCCTCAGAGCCCGCCGGGCGAGCCCGTTCATTCTCGACGCACCGCCATCGGCGTCGCGCGAGCCTGAGCGGGACGGCATGGCCGGGTTCCAGCGCGGTCACCGCAGGGCGGCCAGCGTGTGGAGCGGGTCGTCCAGGAGGCCGGCGAAGGCGAGCTCGGCGGCTCCGGCGAGCGTGGTGTCCTCGCCCAGGGCCGTCACGGCCAGGCGGACGCGTTCGCGTGACACCGGCAGCACGTGCGCGTCGATCCGCGCGCGGACGCGGGCCGCGGCCGCCGGGTAGACGTCGCTGAGCATCCCGCCGAAGACCACGAGCGCCGGGTTGAACAGGTTGATGAGGTTGACGACGCCGACGCCGAGCCAGTCGCCGACCCGGTCGAGGGCGTCCCGCGCCCGGGTGTCACCGGCCGCGGCGAGGGCGACGACGGCCCGGATGCCGTCGCGCCCGATGAGGCCGTTCGCGCGTCCGGCGTAGTCGAGCAGCGCCTCCTCCCCCACCTCGGCCTCCAGGCAGCCGCGCGACCCGCACAGGCACGGCCTCCCGTCGAACGGGTTGACCAGCATGTGCCCGAGCTCGCACCCGTAGCCCGCGTCGCCGTCGAGGAGCTTCCCGCCGACGATGATCCCCCCGCCGACGCCGACGTCGCCGTGCAGGTAGATGAGGTTGTCCACGTCCCGCCCGGCACCCCGTACGTGCTCGGCGACCGCACCCAGATGCGCCTCGTTCCCCACCTCCACGGGCAGCCCGAGCCCCAGCCCGGCGGCGAGCTCCGGCCCGAACGCCTGGTCCTCCCAGCCGAGGTGCGGCCCGTACCGGACCGTCCCGTCCGCGCGTTTGATCAACCCGCAGTACGACGCGCCGACCCCCACGCACAACCCGTCCGCCCCGGCGACCAGCTCCCGCCCGAAGCCCGCCAGGACGCCGACGACGTCCTCCAGATCGACCCCCGCCCGCGTCCGCACGGCCGCACGCCGGTCGAGCACCCGCCCGCCGAGCCCGACCCGCGCCGCGAGCAACCGATCCACGGCGACGTCGAAGGCGAGCCCGTACACCTTCTCCTGCTCGGGCATGACGACGATGGACGGCCGCCCCGCCCGCCCCTGCCCGGTGGGGACACCCTCGCGGACCAGCCCGGCCGCGATGAGCTCGCCGGTAAGATCCATGATCGTGCTCCGGTTGAGGCCCATCCGGCGGCTGAGCACCGCCCGCGACACCGCCCCTTCCTTGTGGACGCACCGCAGCACCTCGCTCAGGTTCCGCTGCCGCACCTGCTCCTGCGTCCGCACACCCGCCGCCGCTCCCGTCACCCCCGCCAGCTTAGAGCTTGCCGCCCTTTCGACCACAACGTCCAGGTCGGTGGGCTCGAAGCGGGGCACCACATGCACGGGGGTTCTGCCAGACCGGGTCGCCGCCGGCTTGCCAGAGTTCACGCTAGTAGCCCCGAGCGCGCCCGGGACACCTGCACCGCGGTCCGCATGACGTGGGCCGCCGGCTCGCCTCGGGTGGGTAGCCGGTCGCCGGCACAAGGACCTGGAAGGGCGGGCGGCTACCATGATGTCCGCTCGTTGGGGGGTGATGGCTGTCGTGGCTGATCGGCATCGGAGGGCCGCGGCGCTGGCGCCGTTCGTGGCGAGGGTGAGTGACTACGAGCTGGGGCCGGTGGGCGTTCATCGGGGGCTGCCCTCCTCCACGTTGTCGATCACGATCCCGCGGTCGGAGGCCGTGGAGATCGGGTGGCTCGGGCGGCCGGGCTCCGGGCGGCGGTTCGAGGCGGCGGTGGCCGGGCTGCATCTGGGGGCGGCCGAGCTGCGGCAGCGGGGCGGGGCGCGAGGGGTGTGGGTGACGCTCAGCCCGCTGGGGGCGGTCGCGTTGCTGGGGGTTCCGGCGTCGGAGCTGGCGGGGGATGTCGTCGAGCTGGCGGAGGTGGCGCCGGCGATGGCGGAGTTGCCGGAGCGGCTGGCGGGCTGCGGGTCGTGGCCGGAGCGGCGGGCGCTCGTCGAGAACGCGCTGCTGGCCGGCCTGGTCCGGAACGAGGGGCGCGCCGGTGGGCCCGCGCTCCGTGCCGTGCTGGGGGCGTTATCGGCGACGGCGAGGGTGGAGGAGGCGGCGCGGGCTCTGGGGTGGTCCAGGCGTTATCTGAGCCGTACGGTCCGGGCCGCGTGCGGGGTGACGCCGAAGGAGTACCAGCGGCTGCTCCGGTTCGAGGCCGCGCGGGGTGACCTGGTGGCGGGTGCCCGTGCGGGGGCGGTCAGTCTGGCGGCGGTCGCGGCGGGGGCGGGGTTCGCCGATCAGGCGCATCTCACGCGGGAGTGGCGGGCCATGGCGGGATGTACGCCGGCCGCGTGGCTGCGCGCGGAGGGCATGGCCGGGTAAAGGTCCCAAATCTTCAAGCTCGGCCGCGGCGCCCCTGGAGACGATGGGCCTACGTTGCTTTCGTCTACCAGGAGGACCGCTCATGTCCGTCCGCCGCGTCATGCCCGACATCCGTTCCGAGGCCATGGAGGAGAGCCGGGACTTCTACGCCCTGCTCGGGTTCGAGGAGGTCATGAACCTCGGCTGGGTCATGACGCTCGCCTCCCCCACCACGCCGACGGCGCAGGTCACGTTCATCAGCCAGGACCGCAGCGCGCCGGTCGTGCCCGACCTGAGCGTCGAGGTGGACGACGTGGACGCCGCCTATGCGGCGGTGCAGGCGAGCGGCGCGGAGATCGTGCACGCGTTGCGGGACGAGGAGTGGGGGGTGCGCCGGTTCTTCGTGCGCGATCCCAACGGCCGGGTGGTGAACGTGCTGAGCCATCGGTGAGCGCTCAGCCGTGAGCCTGCGCGCGTACGGAGGCGCCCTTGCGCAGGATCCAGGGCACCAGCGCGCGGTGGATCGGTGACAGCGCCGTCCAGACCACGCGTCCCAGTGGCCGGTCGTACCGGAGGAAGGTGGCCGCCGCCACCTGTCCTTCGGTGGCGCGCACCACGATGTGGGCGGTCAGGAACCAGGACGCGGCCTCCATGCGGATCCAGTCGGGGCCGCGTTCGGCGATGCGCCAGCCGGCGACGGTGTCCGGCGACGGCCGCGGGCTGAGGCGCAGGCCGAGGAAGCCGCTCCAGATCAGCCGCTCCGAGGCGTTGGGCACGTCGCCGAACATCGCGCGGGCCCACTGCTCGGGCGTGGCCCGGACGTCGGTGGCGAGGGTGAAGTGGTCGGTGTAGCCGGACAGCGGGCTGAGCTCGCGGACGGCGGCGGGAATGGTCGTCACGCTGGTCTCCGTTCGTCTATACGCTACCGTATACATCGAGGTTAGCCCCAGTTATACGGTGCCGTATAGACGGTGGACAGGGTGAGGTGGGACACATCGTGGGCGCGATCCGGACACCACGCGACAAGTGGATCGAGGCCGGGCTGCAGGCCCTGGCCGCCGGAGGCCCGGACGCCGTGCGCGTCGAGGCGCTGGCCAAGCGGCTCGGCGTCACGAAAGGCGGCTTCTACGGATATTTCGCCGACCGCGACGCCCTGCTGACCGCGATGCTGGACACCTGGGAGCGGGAGAGCATCGACGAGGTGATCGAGCGCGTCGAACGCGAGGGCGGCGACCCGAAGGCCAAGATCCAGCGGGCGGGCATGCTCACCTTCTCCAGCGACCGCCTGCTGCCCATCGACCTCGCCGTACGCGGCTGGGCCAGGCGCGACGAGGCGGTCGCCGAGCGGCTGCGGCGGGTCGACAACCGGCGCATGGCCCTGCTGCGCGAGATGATCGGTACGTTCTGCGCCGACCCCGACGAGGTCGAGGCCCGTAGCGTGCTGGCGTTCTGCGCGGCGATCGGCGCGCACTTCCTGGCCGCCGACCACGCCGGGCGCACCCGCGCGCAGGTCCTCGCCCACGCCGCCGACCTGCTGCTCGACCGCCCCCGGCCCGCCGCCGGGAGCTGACCCGGCGGGCGCGCAGGCGCGAGGCCGCCGGCGCGAGGCCCGTCCGGGGCGATGGCGCGGGGCCGCCGGCGCGAGGCGCGTCCGGGGCGATGGCGCGGGATCGCCGGCGCGAGGCGCGTCCGGGGCGATGGCGCGGGATCGCCGGTGCGGCGTATCGTCGGCGTGTGATGGGTGAGCAACCGCAGCCTCCGCCCGTCGGCGCGTTCGTCGTCCGGATCAAGGCCGGCAGCGTCGCACGCCAGGGCCGGGCGAGCCGGCTCCTGTGGGGCCTGGGGATCTGCCTGGCGCTCGTGATCTGGTTCCTGGCCAGGCCCTGGTTCGTCACGACCCCGCAGGAGAGCGGCGGGTCGGCGGTGCTGGGAGCCGTCGCGTACGTGGTGATCGGCCTCGCCGCCGTCGCCCTGCTGCTCGCCTCGCACGCCGCGTGGATGTTCGCGTTCGAGCTGGTCAGGCCGCGTTATCTGCGGATCTCGGCCGAGGGCGTCGAGCTCGCCCGCGGCCTGCGTCATGTGCGGTTCGCCTGGCCGCGCATCGCCTCGGTCGCGATCGTCCCGGGCGCCGGGCGCAAGCCGCACGCCACGTTGGTCCTGCGCCCGGTGTTCGACTTCGCGGGTCCCGACCCGTTCGAGGGGCAGCGGTTGTCCTGGACCTCCGCGCGCTCGCCGTGGCGGGACAAGGCCACCGACACGATCGGCCTGTGCCGTCTCGACGAGCTGAACACGACGCCGGGGCGGCTCGACGCCGCCCTCCGCCACTTCAGCCCCCGCCCTGTCACTCCCGGCCCGGACGGGCCTGGGGCGCCTGGCCGGCCGGGCGGCTGATCAGAGGAAGACGCGCGCGACGTCGAGCCACGTCCGCGCGTCCTGGCCGACCGCCGTGAGGCCGGTCTCGGCCAGGGGCCTGCGCCGCGTGACCCGGAGGCAGAAGTCGAGCGCGCTGCCCTGAACGCGTTGCGCGGCGTCCTCCGGCCCCCACGCCCAGGTCTCGCCGTCGGGGCCGGTCAGCTCGACCCGGAACGGCTCCGCCGGAGGCGGCAGCTGGGCGGCGTGGAACGACAGCTCCCGCCCCATCACGCCCAGCAGCGCCACGTGCCGGAGCCGGTTCGTCGGACGGTGTTCGACACCCAGCGTGTCGAACACGTCCTGCCCGTGCGCCCACGTCTCCATCAGCCGCAGCGGCACCATGAGCGTCGCGTCCGCCTGCGAGCCGTACCACGGGAACACCTGATCAGCCGGTACGTCCCGGAGCCGCGCCGCCACCTCGCGCCGCCCGGCACGCCACTGTTCGAGCAGCACCGAACGCGGCCGGGCCGCCCCGGCGGCGGCGTCGAGATCGGCGTACCGGCTGCCCGCGGCCTCCGCCTGCTTCAGCACGGCGTCGAACTCCTCCGGCGCCCGCAGGGCGATGAGCACGTTCGCGTCGGCGGCCGCCAGGTGGGCGATCTGGTGGGCGATCGTCCATCCGACCGCCGGCGTCGGCTTCGACCAGTCGTCCTCCGCCGCCACCAGGGCGTCGAGCTCGTCCCCTTCGGCCACCAGGTCGTCCAGCGCCCGGTCCAGCTCCACCCCGGACATGTCAAGGCCGTAGTTCACCATCGATGCCGCCCCCATCCGCATTCGTCCCCTTGAAGTCGTTCCGTCCAGCATCCCAAAGATCGAACATCCGCGACCTCTCCCCCTGCACATGCGACGGAACGGGCTCGACCCGCCGCAGCACACGCCGCGGGTGACGTGGTGATCGTCACGGCTCGAGGCGGGCCGGCTCGAACTCCAGTGGCCCGCCCAGCGTCCGCCGCACCGGGGACCGCCGCACCCGTTCGGCCACCGCCTGGTGCTGGGCCTGGCTCACCGGCGGGTCCAGGACCAGGTCGTAGCGGAAACGCGTGACCGTCTCCTGGCGGTCCAGCGTCACCACGACCTTCGCCTCGGTGCCGATGAGCCCCATCTCCTCCAGCGCCATCCGGGCCGTGATGGTCATGCACGAGGCCAGCGCGGCCTCCAGCAGCTCGTGCGGTCGCAGTCCTGCCGTGCCGCCCACGCCGTTCTTGAGGGTGTCCGCCCGTCCTGTGTTCCGCCCCGCGCGGAACTCGACCTGGTACGGCGTCGTCAGCGCCCGCGCTTCCACCATGGCCTGTTCCTCCCGATCGCTCGACTCGACTTGGGAACCTAGCGGAGGAGTCCAAGCAATGAGAATGTCATCTCACTCTTCGGGAAGAGGGCCCGCGGTGAGCAGGAAGGCGGGCGGTGCGTCGCTCCACTCGGGGACGTCGAGCGCGTTCAGGGCTGCGGCGATCTTGCGCTCCTCGTAGGTGAAGTGGGATTCCACGAGCGCCGCCAGGCCGTCCAGCTCGCCTTGCACGTCCCGGGTCCGGACGTCGCCGAGACCGTCCACGAGGCGCTGCAGTCTGCGCAAGGTGTCGCTGACGATCCGGTGGTCGCGGGTCAGCTCCTCAAGGACCGGCCGTAACTGCGGGAACCGTTCGGCCAGCGCCGGGAAGGCCGTCGCGTCCTCGCCGGAGTGGTGGCGCTCCAGGGCCGAGCAGAACGCCAGGCAGTGGGCCGCCAGCTCGGGGGCTCGCGCGGAACGGCTCGCCAGGTAGGCGGAGGCGTCCTCGCGGAGGGTGGCGAGCTCCTCGCGGAGCCAGGCGTGCACGGTGATCAATTGGTTGCCGAACGCGGTGAGGCGGTCGGCGGGGGTGGGAGTGTCCATGGGTGTCCCATGTTTCGGCGCCTCCATGCCCTCGGCGGCCTGCTTGCCGGGTGCACCGCGACGCTGACGACGGATCCCATCACTCTTGTGATCGTCCGTCAAGCCGGGGGGAGGGGCGCAGGGCTGTGGTGATGCGGGTGCGCAGGGCGTGCAGGGCCTGGCGGAGCTCGGCCGGTTCGATGGCGGTGAGGTCAGCGTCGAAGGTGAGCAGGAGCCCGGCCAGGCCCGGCCACGACCACGCGCCGAGCGTGAGCCGGCAGGTGGTGGCGGTGACGTGCTCGACGGTCGATCCGCCGGGGGCGAACCTGGCGACGGTGGACGCGAGCAGGGCGAGGACGGCCGAGCCGCGGCAGGGCCAGGCGGCGGCCTCGTCGCCGCGGTCGGGTGCGGTCATGACGAAGGCGGCGGGGTCGCCGTGCGGGAGGTCGCGCCGTTCGAAGGGGTGTGCGTGGGCGGGTGCGACCGGATGCGGTCCACGCGCATGGCGCGCCGGCGGCCGACGGCCGGGTCGTAGGCGACCAGGTACCAGCGGGCGGCCCAGACGACGAGGTCGTGCGGCTCCAGCGTGAGCGTGGCGGGCTCGCCGTCGCCGGTGCAGGACACGCGCAGAAGGTGCCGCCGGTTGATCGCGCCGCCGACGGCGCGGACGGTCCCGGCGTCGATGGGCGGCGCGGGGAACTCCCAGTAGTTGCGGGCCGGGGAGACGGTGAACGCCTCGGCGCGCAGGCGGCTGCGCGGGAATCACCTGGTGCAGCGTGGCCAGGGCACGGGCCGCGTTCTCACGGACGCTCCGCTACGGTCACGCGCTCGGAGTCGTCGTGCTGTACCTGGTCACGGCGTTCGTGGCGCTCGCGCTTCCCCGGCGATCGGGCGGATGACGGGCCGTTGACAGCCTTCGGGGAGAGATCTACGATCCGATCGAATCGATTCGCTAAGCTCCGCACCCCCTCTCAGCAGCGCCCTTTCCGCCACCGGGCCGTGACTGCGCGCCCAAGTACGGAATCGATTCAGCAAGGGCTGCGACTCCCCGAAGGAGCCACGCACGATGACGAACACCCGACGACCGCCCCTCAGCCGCCGCCTGCCGCAAGCCGTGGCCGCGGCCCTCATCGCCGTCCTCCTCCCGGCCGCCCCCGCCTCGGCGCGGGCCGCCGACGAGGCCATCAGCGTCGACTTCTCCGTGGCCGGCGGCGCGCCGACCTACCGCGCGTCCGGCTGGATCTACGGCATGACGGAGAACGCGGCGGCACCCGCGGACCACTTCTTCCGCGACGTGAAGTTCCGGTACATGCGGGCCGGCGGCGCGCAGCTCGGCTCGCCCGGCGGCTGGGTGGCCGGAAGCTACGACCGCAGGTGGAACGCGACGCTGGCCCAGGCCCGCCGGACGATCGCGCTCGGCGGCCAGTTCGTCATCCTGCCGCACGACCTGTGGGGCGCCGACGGCTACCCCATCTCGCGTTTCCCGGGCGACAACGGCGACTGGTCCGACTACGACGCCTTCCTCACCCGGCTGATCAACGACGTGCGGGCGGCCGGCATCACCGTGCAGTGGGACATCTGGAACGAGCCGAACCTGTCCCTGTTCTGGAACCGTCCGCAGTCCCAGTACTTCGAGCTGTGGCGGCGCAGCTACCAGCGCATCCGCGCCGCGTTCCCGAGCCACCTGATCGTCGGCCCGAGCTGCGCCTGCGTGCCCTCCACCACGCACGCCTTCTGGAACGCCTACCTCGACTTCGTGCGCGCGAACAACGTGGTCCCCGACATCGTGAGCTGGCACTCGCTGCCCGGCGACCCGGTGGCCAACGTGGCCGCCGCCGACACCACGCTCGGCTCGCGCGGCATCGCGCACCCGCGCCCGTACCAGATCAACGAGTACGGCGCCACGAACGAGCAGAACCCGGGCGACGGCGCCTGGTACATCGCCCGCCTGGAGCGGGCCGGCGCCGACGGGCTGCGCGCGAACTGGGCGAGTGCCGGCAACCTGCACAACGATCTGGCGAACCTGCTCGTCCGTAACAGCGCCGGCCAGCACCTGCCCAAGGGCGAGTGGTGGGCCTACCGCTTCTACGGCTCCCAGACCGGTCAGATCGTGTCGGTGACGCCGAGCCCGGCCTACGACGCGTTCGCCACCAAGACGTCTGGGACCGCCAAGGTCCTGGTGGGCGGTGGCGGGACGACCGGCAACGTCGCCGTCGGCCTGCGGCGGCTCGGCGCCACGAGCGGCATCGTGCAGAACAACCAGGTCCGGGCGGTCGTGCAGCGCATCCCGTACAACGGCGGCGGCGCGGTGCAGGGGCCGGTCACCGTGCAGAACACGGTCCTGACGCTGTCGGGCGACGGCGTCACGCTGAACCTGCCGCACACCAACGCCGACGAGACGTTCACCATCACGCTCCTGCCGCCCTCCGAGGGCGGCTTCCAGTCGGTCGCCGTCGCCCAGCACTCCCAGCAGTGCCTGGACAACACGGGTCTGAGCACCGCCGACGGGAACGTGCAGCAGCAGTACTACTGCGAGGGCGGCGACCAGCAGCTGTGGAACTTCCGCCCGGTCGCGGGGGTGGCCAACATGTTCACCCTGGTCAACCAGCAGAGCGGCAAGTGCCTTGAGGTGAGCGGGAGCTCCACGGCCGACGGCGCGCCGGTCAGCCAGCGGTCCTGCGCCGACGGGGCGCAGAACCAGCAGTTCACCCTGCGCAAGGTCACCTACGGCGGCAACGACCCCCACGACTACCAGCTCGTCGCCCGGCACAGCGGCAAGTGCGTCGACGTGAGCACCGTCTCCACCGCGCCCCGCGCGCCCGTCCACCAGTGGACGTGCAACCCGGCCGGCCAGGCGAGCCCGCTCAACCAGACGTGGCGGCTGTGGGGCCGCTGACGGCGGCGCGCCGTTCGTGGGCGGCGGCGAGGATGAGGTAGGCGCTGGCCGTCCAGGTGTAGGCACGGTCGCGCAGCCCCTCCCCCGTCTGCGCGTCGAAGTTCTCGGCGAATCCCGATTTTTCGCACAAAGCACGGAATCGGGCGCTGATCTCGTCGGCCAGGGCCGGGTAGCCGGCGCGGCGCAGCCCGTCCTCGATCAGGACGGTCGAGGGCGCCCAGATGGGGCCGCGCCAGTACCCGTCGTCCTGGTAGTGCGGCGAGCCGGGCAGCTCGGTCGCCAGCCCGAACGCGGTCAGGTGCCGCTCGATGCGGGCGGCCAGCGCCGCCCGGACCGGCGCGGGCAGCTCCTCCCCCAGCACGATCGGCATGAGGTCGAGCAGGCTGGAGCTGCCCCAGGTGCGGCCGGTGAGCGCGCCGCGGGCGACGAACCGCTCGCCGTCCCACAGCTCGGCGAGCAGCGCGTCGCGCATCCGGTCGGCCTGCTCGCCCCACCCGGCGTCCGGCGCGAGCCGGGCCAGCTCGCGCAGCTGGAGGACGAGGAAGGCGGCCAGGTCGGCGGTCTCGACGACGCGCTCGGGGTCGAAGGTGGTGGCGTTGTCCCAGCCGCTGTCGTTGCCGTGCTGGTAGTGCGGCAGCTCCCGGCCGGGGGCGCGGCGGGCCTCCAGCCAGAACGTGGTCCAGCGCGCCAGCGGCTCGTACGCGTCGGGCCCGGCGGGCAGGCGGCCCAGGGCCCAGCCGTGGATGGGCGGTTTGACGAAGTTGTAGAGGATCTCGGAGTGGGTGACGGAGTCGGGCAGCGCGCCGGCGGCGTCCTGGTGGTCGAAAGGCAGCCGGTACTGGTCCCAGGCCAGCTCGGGCAGCCCGTCGGCGAGCGCGAGGGCGTTGAAGCAGTGGTCCCAGCTCCACACCTTGTCCATCCAGTGCTTCGACATGAGCACGGCGGGGCGGGTGACGAAACCGGCCGGCCGCACGGTGGCCGACCACAGCACGTAGGCGGCCAGCTCGGCGGCGGGCGTGCGGTCGGTGCGCCAGGGCGCGACCGCGGCCACGAACGCGTCGAAGTCCGCCCGCGCGGCCTTGACCACCTGCTCGAAGGGGCCGGTGCCGGTGTAGGGGGCGCGGGCGGTCTCGTACTCCTCGATGGCCAGCTCCCAGTCGCCGTCGAGGACGAGGCCGCGTTCGGCGGTGGCCAGCGCCTGCGTGCCGAGCTGCTCGGCCTGCCCGGACAGGAGGGTGACGCGGTAGCGGCGCCCGGTCTGGTAGACGGTGAAGACGGACGAGCCGTCCACGGGGTCCTGGTAGAGGTACGGCCCGCTGAACGGCGTGAGCACCGGGTCGGCGGCCAGCAGGCGCAGCCCGAGTCCCCGGCCGCGCACGCGTACGGTGTCGGTGCTCTCGTAGGCCAGCTCGATCCGGCCGTGCTCGCCGGCCCAGGTGAGCCGGTGCGGGGTGGCGGTGATCGCGGCGGGCGCCGTGGGGGTCAGCTTCAGGATCGGGTGCATGCCGGTCTGGTGGGAGACCAGGTGCACGTCCTCGGCGTAGGTGTGCTGCGCCACGACAGGCGAGAAGCCGAACCATGATCCGCGATGGCTGAACGGGATGTCCCGCAGGGAGAACACCGGGCCGGAGGCGGCGGCGGTCATGAAATGAGGGTCCCTTCTCAATCTTTGACGGCCCCGGCGGTGACGCCGGCGGCGACGTAACGCTGGGCGATCACCAGCAGGACGGTGGCGGGGACGGAGGCGATCACGGCGGTGGCCATGATCGCGTTCCACTCCTGGTTGTTGTTGCCGATGTAGTGGTAGATGCCGAGGGTGATGGGCTGGTGGTCGCCGCCCTGGTCGAGGGTGGAGGCGAAGACGAAGTCCGACCACGCCCACAGGAACGCGAACAGCGACACCGTGATGATCGAGTTGCGGGAGACGGGCAGCACGATCGACAGGAACGTCCTTACGACCCCCGCGCCGTCGGTGCGGGCGGCCTGCAGCAGCTCCTCGGGGATGCCGGACATGAACGTGGCCAGGATGAGCACCGCGAACGGCACGGCGAGGGTGGAGTCGGCGACGATGAGGCCGGGCACGGTGTTGAGCAGGCCGGTGTTGAGGAAGATGGCGTAGAACCCCATCGCCATGATGATCCCGGGGATCATCTGCGCCACGAGCAGCACGAAGCTCAGCGCCCCGCCGCCGCGCGGGCGCAGCTTGGCCAGCGAGTACGCCGCCGGCGCCGCGACCAGCAGGGTCAGCGCCACCGTGCCCAGCCCGACGACGAGGCTCACCCCGAGGTAGGGCAGCTGCTGGTCGAGCACCGCCCGGTAGCCGTCCAGGGTGCCGTCGATCGGGAACCAGTTCGGCGGCGACTTGCGCATGTCGGTGTCGCGGGTGAACGACACGTTGATCATCCAGTAGACCGGGAACAACATCACGGCGGTCAGGACGACGCCCACCACGCTCTTCCAGCGCCTCATGCCAGGGCCTGCCTGCGCTGCACGCGGATGTAGACGAGCCCGAAGGCCAGCGCCATCACGATGAGCAGGTTGCCGACGGCGGCGCCCGGCCCGAAGGACGGCACGAGGTTGCCGAAGCCGAGCCGGTAGGACCAGGTGGCGAACGTGGTGGACGCGCCGCTCGGCCCGCCCTTCGTCATGATCCAGATGATGTCGAACACCTTCAGCGTGTAGACCAGGCCGAGCAGCAGCGTGATCGCCGACACCGGCCGCAGCAGCGGGAACGTGATGCGCCAGAACCGCTGCCGGCCGTTGGCCCCGTCCAGCGCGGCGGCCTCGTACACGACCGCGGGGATCGCCTGCAGGCCGGAGTACAGAACCACGAGGTTGAACGGGACGCCGATCCAGATGTTGGCGATGATCACCGACCACAGCGCCCAGTCCGGCGAGGTCAGCCAGTTCACCGGCCCGAGCCCGAGCCACGACAGCGCCGCGTTGACCACGCCGGAGTCGCTGTTGAGCATCCACGACCAGGTCGAGGCCGACACGATCAGCGGCAGCAGCCACGGCACCAGGAACAGCGCCCGCAGCGTGGCCGACAGCGGGAAGTGCCGGACGAAGAACAACGCCAGCGCCAGCCCGATGCCGAACTGGAAGACCAGCGACACCAGCGTGAAGACCACGGTGTGCCACAGCGCGGGCCCGAAGGTCGCGTCGCCGAACACCTTGGCGTAGTTGCCGAACCCGGCGAAGGGCGCGCCGCCCTGCACGAAGGAGCGCACGGTGTAGGTGCGCAGGCTCAGCTCGACGTTGCGGAACAGCGGGTAGGCGTAGAAGAGCAGCAGGTAGAGGACGACGGGGGCGAGGAACGCCCAGGCCGCCCACTGCCCGGACCGCGCGCCGCTGGATCGGACGCGGCCGGATCGGGCGCGGGCGGCCCGGGCAGGCGCCGCCGTCCGGATGGTGTCGCTCATGCCGTCACTGGGCCGCGGCGGTCTGCGCCGCCGTCATCGCTTCCTGCGGCGATTTCGATCCGCTCAGGACGGCCTGCACCGCGCCCCACATCGGCTCGGAGATCTTCGGGTACTTGGTGCCGAGGTCGTCGCTGGTGCGGCCCTTGGCCGCCTTGACCGCGTCCACCCACACCTTGAGGTCGGGCGTGGCCGCCACCTGCTTGGCCTGCACGGCCTCGGTCGGGGCGACGTAGGACAGGGTCGTGGTGGTGGTGAGCGAGTTGTCGGTGCTGGTCAGGCAGGTCACCAGCTTCTGGGAGGTGGCGTAGCGGCCGGTGTCGGCCTGCACGGGGATGCTGACGAACTCGCCGCCGGTCGGCGCGGGCGCGGTGCCGCCCGTCTTTCCCGGGATGGGGATGATCCCGTACGGGAAGCCGGCCTTCTTGGCGTTGGCCAACTGCCAGGTGCCGTTCTCGGCGAAGGCGTAGTCGCCGGTGGCGAACTCCTGCCAGCTCGTGGTCTGGGTGTTGCCGATGACCGAGTTGGGGGCGTACCCCTTCTTCAGCCAGTCGCTCCACAGCGTCACCGCGGAGACGCCCTCGGGGGAGTCGAGCTTGGTCAGGCTCGCGCCGGAGCCCCAGAACCAGGGTAGGAACTGGAAGCTGCCCTCCTCGGTGCCGATCGCTGAGAACGTGATGCCCTTCTTCCCCTTCGCCTTCACCTTCTCCAGCGCGGCGGTCAGCGACGCCCAGTCCTTGACGGAGGCGATGTCCACCCCGGCGGCCTTCAGGACGTCCTTGTTGTAGTACAGGGCCAGGGTGTTGGCGCCGATCGGGACGCCGTAGGTCTTGCCGCCGCTCTGCCCCGCGGCCAGCAGGTTCGGCGCGATGGCCGACACGTCGAGCTTGTTCTCCTCGGTGGTGGTCAGCACGCCGGCCTCGGCCAGGGTGGAGACCACCGGGTTGTCCACGATGAGCACGTCCGGGGAGTTGCCCTGCTGGGCGGCCAGCAGGGCCTTGTTGGTCAGGTCGCTGGTGTCGTAGCCGGTGCGCTCGACCTTGACGCCGGCGCCGGTGCCGCACTTCTCCAGCAGCTTCACCCACTCCGAGGTCTTGTCGTACTGCGGGTACGGGTCCCAGATCGTGTAGGTGCCGCCGCCCGCGGTCTGCCCGGCGCTCGTGGTGCCCGCGCCGTCGCCGCCGCCGGACGTGGACGAGCAGGCGACCAGCCCGCCCATGGCGGCCACCACCGCCAGGCTCGCGCCGGCCGTACGCCGGCTCCTTGCCGCTGATCTCATTGAGCTGACCTCCGCTGACAGGCGTTACGCGGCCGTTTCGAGGTGATGTCGAATCGATTCGTCGAATCGATTCGCCTGAACATAGGCCCGCTCCCCCGCCCGCGTCAATGCGTGCGCGGGCAAGGATGCGGAGCCGTTGCGTGAGAACGCGCGCAACGCCCCTGGGTGCCGCCGCCAGAACCGGTTCGACATACGATGGTCCGCGACCGGCAGGTTCGGACGAGGAGCACGGTGAACATCGGAGAGATCGCCAAGCGGGCGGGCGTGTCACGCAGCACGGTCTCCTACGCGCTCACCGGCAAGCGCCCGGTGTCGGAGGAGACCAGGCGCCGCATCCAGGCGGTCATCGACGAGCTGGGCTACCGGCCCAACGCCTCGGCCAGGGCGCTGAAGGAGGGCCGCACCCGCACGATCGGCCTGGTCATACCGCCCGCCGGGCAGCGCCTGACCGACATGCAGCTCGGTTTCGTGGCCAGCGTGGTCGACGCCGCCGCCCGCGCCGACCTCGACGTCCTGCTGTCACCCTCGGGCGGCGAGCACGACCGCTCCTTCGAACGCGTGGTCAGCGGCCGGCGCGTGGACGGCGTCATCCTCATGGAGATCCGGCTGGAGGACGACCGGGTCGCCCGGCTGCTCGACAGCGGCGTGCCGTTCGTCGGCATCGGCCACACCCGCCACCCGGAGGAGATGTCCTGGGTGGACGTCGACTACGACACGCTCATCGCCAAGTGCGTGCACCACCTGGCCGACCTCGGCCACCGGCACGTGGCGCTGGTCAACCGCAGCGCCGAGCTGGTCGCCGCCGGCTACGGGCCCGGCCACCGCGCGCAGGCCGGCTTCGACCGCGCCGTGGCCGAGCGCGGCCTGCACGGCGTGCGGGTCTGCTGCGCCGACGACGTCCAGGCCGGGCAGACCTGCCTCCAGCAGCTCCTCGCCGCGCACCCCGAGCTGACCGCCATCGCCACCATCAACGAGGCCGCCGTCGCCGGCCTGTACCGGGGCCTGGCCGAGGCGGGGCTGAGCGTGCCGCGCGACTTCTCCATCGCCGGGGTGGCGGCGCGGCACTGGGCGGAGAGCGTGCACCCGCCGCTCACGGCCGCCGACGTCCCGGCCGACGAGATGGGGGCCCGCGCGGTGGAGCTCCTCATCCAGCGCATCGCCAACCCCGCCACCCCGCACCGCCACCTCCTGCTCGCCCCACCCGTCTCCCTCCGCAGCACCACCGGCCCGGCGCGTCCCCGCGCCTGACCGCCTCCCTCCGCAGCACCACCGGCCCAGCGCGTCCCCGCGCCTGACCGTCCCACTGGGTAGCACGACCGGACGGCGCGCCCGCGCCGACTCGCGGAGGTTTGTGGCTCTTGACCGTCCCCGGGCGGGACGCTTATGGTCCAGGTCGAATCGATTCGACCAAGATTCGTCCCCCTCCCTGAACGGGAACGCGCATGTCTCACCCCCGGTCCCGGCGGGCCCGCGCCCGCCTGCGCCACGTCCTCCTCGCCTCCGCCCTCGCCCTGACCGCCCTGCCAGCGGCCGCCTTACCGGCCGGCGCCACCGCCGCCCCCGACCTCGTCCTGCACTACGACTTCGAGGGCGACCTGTCCGGCGGCACCGTCACCGACCGCTCCCCCTCCGGTCTCGACGGCACCCTGGTCAACCCCGGCTCCGCCGCCACGGCCACGGGCCCGGACGGCGGCCAGGCGCTGTCCCTGCCCGGCGGCCCGGCCGGTTCGGCCACCGCTCCGTACGTGTCCGTCCCCAACGGCCTGTTCCGCGACCGCCACGCCATGACGATCTCGGCCTGGCTCAAGTGGTCGGGCGGCCCCGACTTCCAGTGGGTCTACAACCTCGGCAAGGACGCCGCCACGGCCACCTTCGTCACCCCGTCCTACGCCGGCGACGCCACCACCCGCTCCTCCATCAAGCCGGTCAACGGCACCGCCGAGGTGGGCGTGCCCGGCGCGCAGAAGCTGCCGGCCGGCCGGTGGGTCAACCTCGTCACCACGATCGACGGCGAGACCATCACCTACTACGTCAACGGCGCCGCCGTCGGCAGCGCCGCCGCCCGGCTCGACCTGGCCGCGGTCATGCACGCCGACGGCAACACGACCTCCGGTTTCCTGGGCAAACCGTTCTGGGGCGGCCACCCGTTCCTGGCCGGTGAGCTGGACGACTTCCGCGTGTACGGCGCCGCCATGACCGCGGAGCAGGTCGCGGGCCTGGCCGGTGACCACCTGGCCACGCTCACCGCGGTCGAGCAGACCACGTTCGAGGTCACGACGTACCCGGAGATCGCGCCGGACCTGCCGCAAGCGGCGCAGGCGCAGTTCTCCGACGGCATCCGCCGCCGCGTGCCCATCACTTGGGACGCCGTCGATCCCGGCCGGTACGCCGAGCCCGGCCAGTTCACCGTCAAGGGCACCGCGCGCGGCGTCGCCGTCCAGGCCACGGTCAAGGTGATCGGCAACGACCTGTCCGTCGACCTCGGCGCCGAGACGGGCCCCTTCCACGGCGGCGCGTCCGGCACCCTGTACGGCGTCTACGGCGAGGGCGTCCCGAACCGCAACCTGCTCGAAGGCATCAACCTGCGTACCGTCTCGACCAAGGCGCAGGACGGCCCGCAGCACCCGGGCGCCGACGCGCTGGAGGTGGTCAAGCCGCTGGCCGACGCCACGGACGGCGACGTGTACATCTACATGACCGACATCTACCGCGGTTTCCCCTACCAGTGGCCCGGCAGCACCCCCGAGGCCCGCCTGAACGACTTCAAGGCGAAGATCGCCAAGCAGGTCGACCAGGTCCTCAAGCTCGACCCGAAATATCAGGACAACATCGTCTTCGTGCCGTTCAACGAGCCCGAGGGCAACATGTTCGGCACCGGCGAGTGGAGCTACAACCGGATCAGCTGGCTCAACGACCCCCAGTACTACTTCAAGGCGTGGGACGAGGTCCACGCCCTCATCAAGGGCAAGATGCCGGGCGCCCGCATCGCCGGCCCCAACACCAGCGTCCTGTACGCCCAGGTAGAGGGGTTCCTGCGGCACACGGTCGCGGCCGGCACCGTGCCCGACGTCATGACCTGGCACGAGCTCGGCGACCCCGCCCGCATCCGCACGAACGTGGCGAAGTACCGCACGTGGGAGCGCGCGATCCTCGGCGACCGGCGCCTGCCGATCAACATCAACGAGTACGCGTTCAACTACCACACCTCGGTGCCCGGCCAGATGATCCAGTGGGCGTCGGCCATCGAGGAGTCGAAGGTGGACGCCGACATCGCGTACTGGAACATCGACGGCAACCTGTCCGACTCCGCCGTGCAGGCGACCCGCGGCAACGGCCAGTGGTGGCTGCTCAACGCGTACGGGCAGATGACCGGCGACACGGTCAAGGTCACGCCACCACGCCCCGACGTGAGCTACACCCTCCAGGGCGTCGCCACGCTCGACAAGGCGAAGGCGCAGGCCAGAGTCCTGTTCGGCGGTGCGTCAGGCAAGGCCGGCGTCCGGTTCGACAACGTCGACACCGCCCTGTTCGGCGGCAGCGTGCACGCGCTGGTGCAGGAGATCCCGTGGACCGGGCAACTCGGCGACTCAGCCCAGCCGCAGGTGCTCGCCGAGCTGGACCGGCCGGTACGCGACGGCTCCGTGAGCTTCTCCTTCGGCGACACGCTGCCCCGCCTCAGGGAGGCGTCGGCGTACCAGATCATCCTCACCCCGGGCGGGGGCCCGGCCGCCCCGGCGACCAAGCTGTGGCAGGCCACGTACGAGGCGGAGGACGCCGCCCACACCGGCGCGCCGTACTACCGCAACGGCCCCGAGGGCTCCCCCGCCGACGTCGCCAAGTTCTACACCTCCGGCGGGTACGACGTCGGCGGCCTGCGCACCGGCTCGACCCTGGCGCTCGACTTCAAGGTGTCCGTGCCGCGCGACGGCGTGTACGACCTGTCGGTCTTCGCCAACTCCCTCAACACCTTCGACGCCGTACGCGAGCAGGGCCCCACCAACGTCTTCCTGCGCGTGGACGGCGGCGCCGAGCAGGAGCTGCACCTGCCCCTGGGCTACAAGTGGGTGGTCTGGGACCACGCCGACACGAAGGTCACGCTGACCAAGGGCGAGCACGTGCTCACTCTGGCCGCGCGCAGCCTCGACGGCGTTCGCGCCACCAAGGGCGACGCCATCGTCGACAAGCTCGACCTGTCCCTCGCCAACCCGGCGGCGGCCGAGTCGGTCTACCAGGCCGAGTACGCCACCCTCGGCGGCGCCCGTACCGACTACAGCCGAAGGACGGGGCACATCACGCTCAAGAAGGACCAGAGCGCGACCTTCTGGGTCTACTCCCCCGGCGACGGCGAATCCACCCTCCGCCTCGACACCCTCGGCGGCGGCCGGGCCTGGCTCGACGTCAACGGCCACCGCCTCACCGGCGTCAACGCCTCCGCGACGGTGAAGGCGTTCCTGTCCGGCGGCGTCAACAAGATCACCGTGACGGGGCGGTCCGGCACGCTCCGCCTCGACCGCCTGCGCGTCGCCGACACCGCCGGCACGCTCAACCCCACCTGGTACGAGGCCGAGTCCGCCCGCCTCGCCGGCACCG
Organism: [Actinomadura] parvosata subsp. kistnae; assembly: GCF_900323885.1. Taxonomy (GTDB): domain Bacteria; phylum Actinomycetota; class Actinomycetes; order Streptosporangiales; family Streptosporangiaceae; genus Nonomuraea; species Nonomuraea composti. The sequence continues at coordinate 860,138 of NZ_OOHJ01000030.1, forward strand.
CTCACATCATGACGCACCCGCTGGCCGGCGGTGGCAAGGCGGTCACCGGCATCGGCGGCGCCCCCGGCAACGCCAACACCCTCACCTTCGACGTCACCGCCCCCAAGCCCGGCACGTACGCCATGACCGTCCGCTACTCCAACCCGGAGCAGTCCCCCGCCTCCCACTACAACCCCGACCCGCTGGCCCGCCACGCCGAGATCACCGTCAACGGCGCCCCGCCCCAGCGGGCCTGGTTCCCGCACACCTTCCACGCGGGCAACTTCTGGGAGCTGACCATCCCGATCCAGCTCAAGAAGGGCGCCAACACCGTCACCTTCGGCTCCCACGAGCTGCCGAACTTCGACGGCGACACCTACATCTCCGACACCTTCCCCGACATCCTGCTCCGCTCCGCGTACGCGCCGAACGTGGACAGGATCGCGGTGACACCGCTGTCCCGCTGACGCACGCCGGGCGGCCCTCACCCGATGTCCTCGGTCGCTCATTGTCGGTCGAGGACGCGGGTGAGGAATTCCTCGAAGGTGGTGGGGGTCGCGGTCTGCGCGGTACGCGGCCGGCGCATGGCGATTCTGCGTTCGGCGACGTCGAGGGTCATGGCGGTGGTGCCGTCCGCCATGTGCGGGGAGAAGCCGGCGGCCAGCAGGCGCTCGCGCATGGTGGCGGCGTCGATCTGCTCGTAGCGGGCCTCCGGCCGGCCGAGGGCCCTGCCGATCGCGGCGGTGATCTCGGTGAGGGTGACGTCCCGGGGGCCCTGCAGTTCGAGGGTACGGGCGCCCGCCTTGCGCCGGCCGGTGAGCAGGTCGGCGGCCACGGCGCCGATGTCGGCCGTGGCGATGGCGGGCAGGGGCAGGTCCGCGGGGATCAACCCGTGGGCGGTGCCGGTGGCGCGTACCTCGTCGATCATCGGCAGGGCGTTCTCCATGAACCAGCCGGGACGCAGGTGGGTCACCTCCGGGCCGGTCAGGGTGTCCAGCGCCTCCTCCAGCGGGCGCAGCCCCCATACCGGGCCGCGGGCCCCGTCATGGTTGGCGGCCCAGCCGCTCAGGCTGACGATCCGGGCGAGGTCGCCGAGCCCGCCGAGCGCCTGCCGGAAGGCGTTGATGACCCGCCGCTGGTATGCGGGGAAGTCGGTGCTGCCGGGAATGATCCCTGGCGCGATCATGACGAACGCGGCGTGGGCGCCGGCGAAGGCGGCACGCAGGCTGCCGGGGTCGTCGGTGCGGGCTTCCGCCGCTTCGGCGCCGTGCTCCACGTACCGCTGGAGGCGGTCGCGGCTGCGGCCCAGCACCCGGACCTGTTCACCGGTGGCGAGCAGCGCGTCGGCGACGGCGGAGCCGGTGTCGCTGGTGGCGGATGAGACGACGATCATGGTGTTCCCTCACAAGAAATGCGTGTGCGATGTACGGCGTCGACGACCGGCCGGGCGCCGACCGCATACGGGTCGGTCGGGCACCGACCGCATACGGGTCGGCCGGGTGGCCGGGCGCCGGTCGGTCAGGCGGCGGTGAGGGCCGCGAGGAGGGCGAGCCGGTCGGCCGACGGCGTGCCGGCCCCGGCGGCGCTGATGATCAGGCGCTGCCCCGGGTCGTCGGGCAGGCGGAGGATCTCCTCGTTCAGCTCCAGCTCTCCCACGACAGGGTGGCGGTAGCGGCGCACGGTGTGCAGGCAGTCACGCACGGCGTGCTCGCGCCACAGGCGCGCGAAGTCGTCGCTGCCGGTCGCCAGCTCGGAGACGAGCTGGTGCAGGGCGAGGTCGTCGGGACGTTCGGCGCTGGCCAGCCGCAGGTAGGACGCGAGGTCCCCGGCCTGCCGCTCCCAGTCGGCGAACAACTCGCGAGAACGCGGGTCGAGGAAGACCCGTCGTGCCTGGTTGGGCGCCCCCGGTGTGCCGATGGCGGCGATCTCGTCGCTCGTCAGGCTCCACAGCGCGTACCCGAGCGGGTTGCCAGCCAGGATGTCGGTACGCCGCCCGACGAGCACGACGGCGCTCAGGCTGCCGGCGATGAGGTCGCGGACGGGAGCGCGGACGTGGTCCTCCTGACCGGTGCCCCGCACCGGCGGAAGAGCCCGCGCCAGCCGGTAGAGGTGCGCGCGCTCGTCCGGGGACAGTCTGAGTGCCCGAGCGAGGGCGTCGAGGACCGAGTCGGAGACCTGGTGGCTCTCGCCCTGCTCCAGGCGGGTGTAGTAGGTCGTGCTGAGCCCGGCCAGCGCCGCGAGCTCCTCACGCCTGAGGCCGGGCACCCGGCGCCGGTCGCCGTAGGAGGGCCGGATGCCGAGCTCCTGCGGCGTCACCGCGGCACGACGTGCCCGCAGGAACTCGCCCAGCTCCTGCGACGACGACCTGCCTGCCATCACCCCTCCATTATCCCTCGTCACGCGCGGGCCTCACCTGGTCGGGCCAGGGCACGGGCCGGTACGGTACGGGCACCCACCGGGCCTCACCGTCGCGGAAGGCGATCCGTCCGATGCCGGGGAAGGGCAGGTGCGCGCCGCCGACCGTCCAACCCCGCGTCCGGATCTCCTCCAGGACGCGCTGCCGCGCGGCGCGGGCGCCGGCCCGGTCACTGTCGATCTCCATCGCGACGTGCGGGGCGCGCAGCTGGACCGTGTGGTTGTGCATGGTGTCACCCCACATCAGCAGCCGCTCCCCTGCACCGTCCAGCAGGTAGCCGCTGTGGCCGGGGGTGTGCCCGTGGAGATCCACCGCGGTCACCCCGGGCACCGGCTGCTCGCCGAAGGCGAACGTCTCCAGGCGACCGCCCGCCCGATAGGGCGCCAGGGCCTCGGCGGCCCACCGGTGGATCTGCCCCCGCACGCCCTCGGCCACGACGTCGTCCAGCCAGTGGCGGGCCTCGAGTGCCGCCACGTGCACGGTCGCCGAGGGGAACGCCGCCTCCCCGTCCGCCGTCACCAAACCGTAGGCGTGATCGGGGTGCAGGTGCGTGATGAGGACGTCATCGACCTGCTCCGGCCCGGCTCCGGCGGCGCGCAGGTTGTCCGGCAGCCGACCGGTGCCCGGGCCGAGGGAGGCGCCGGCGCCGGCGTCGACCAGCACGAGGCGCCCGCCGGACCGGAACAGGAACGCGTTCACGGCCGTCGCCAGGTCGCCCTCCGGCGGCAAGAACCCGTCCGCCAGCAACGCGGCGATCCGCTCCGGCGGCTCGCCGTGCATGTCGGCGGCGAAGATCGGCAGCGCTCCGTCGTAGACGGTGGTCACCGTGACGGCGCCGACGCGGGTGCGCGCGAATCCCGGCGCCTGAGCTGAGGTTGTCGCGGTCGTACTCATGGCCTCAGTATTCGAGGGGCCGGCCGTCGCGTGCCTGCCCATGGCGTGGATAGGCAAGCATCACCTCCGGGCCGTCCGCGTGGACGCGCCGGCGCGATCTGTCACCATGGGGCGGGCAGGGACATGCTCACCGGGGCAGGGGTGCCGATGACGAATGAGCTGATCGCTTTCTCGGTCGCGTCCTTGCTGGTGTCCATGGCGCCGGGCCCCACCACCGTGGTCATCCTGCGGCAGTCGATCCGGTCGGGACGGGCCGCCGGGGTGGCGACGGTCCTGGGCAACGAGACCGGCTGGCTGCTGTGGTGCCTGGCGGCGGCCCTGGGGCTGTCCGCGCTGCTGCTGGCCTCGCAACTGGCGTTCGACATCATGCGGATCGCCGGCGCCGTCGTCCTGGTGGGCATCGGCGCGCGGACGCTGTGGCAGGCGCGCTCCCCGCACGATCCCGCCACCGGCGTCCGCACCGCCGTGCCTGCCGGGACGTCCTTGTGGGGCTGCTACCGCATGGGGCTCCTGACCAATCTGGCGAACCCGAAGGCCGGCGTGTTCGCGCTCTCCTTCCTCCCCCAGTTCGTGCCGGACGGGGCGCCGGCGCTGCCGACGCTGCTGCTGCTCGCGCTGGGTTCGGCTGTCATCGACCTGGTCTGGTACCTGGGCATCGTCCGGCTGGTCTGCGCCGCCCGGAGGCTCTTCGCGCGGCCGGCCGTACGGCGGTGGCTCGAATACGTCTCGGGCACCGTCCTGATCGGGCTGGCCATGCGGCTGGCTCTGACGAGCAGGACGTGAGACGGGCGGGACGGGTCAGAGCCCGGCATCGTGCACGATGAGGGCCAGCTGCACCCGGTTGTCCAGGCCCGCCTTCGTCAGGATGCGGGAGATGTAGCCCTTCACGGTGCCGACGCTCATGTGCAGGTCACCGGCGATCACCGCGTTCGGCTTGCCCTGCGCGACCGCCAGCGCCACCTCGCGCTCCCGCTCGCTCAGCCGGTCCAGCACCTGCCGGGCGTCGGTACGCCGCCGGGTCTCCTGCTCGGGCATCAGATGCGCGATCAGCTTGCGGGTGATGCTCGGCGACAGGATCGGCTCGCCCGCCACGACCTTGCGCACCGCGTCCACGATGCCCTCCGGCGGGGTGTCCTTGAGCAGGAAGCCGCTCGCGCCCGACCGCAACGCCTCGAACACCAGCTCGTCGGCGTCGAACGTGGTCAGCACCACCACCTCCGGCGCCCCAGGACGGGCCCGCAGGCGCCGGGTCGCCTCGATGCCGCCGACGCCGCCCATCCGCAGGTCCATGAGGACCACGTCGGGCTCGTGCTCGGCCACGGCGCCCTCCACCTCGGCGCCGTCGGCGACCGCCCCGACGATGTGCAGGTCGGGGGCGCCTTTGAGCATCAGGGTCAGGCCGGCGCGGACGAGGGCGTCGTCGTCCACGATCAGGACCCGGATCGGCGCGCTCTCGTCGGCTCTCACCCCGGCCATGCTAACGAGCCCGGCGCCCCGCCGCCGCCGAAGCCGTGCCCCTACCGCCACGAGGCTCGCTCCCCCGCCCTCATCGAGGCCACGGCAGCCGGGCCACCAGCCGGAATCCGCCGTCGGCCGTCTCCCCCCTCTCCAGCCGGCCGCCCGCCAGCGACGCCCGCTCCGCCAGCCCGATCAGCCCCGCCCCTGCCCCGGTCCCGGCGAGGGTTTCCGCCGCGTTCCCGTCGAGAGCCCCCGCGTCGGATTCCGCCTCCGTCCCGGCGGAAGCGGGCGGTCCGCTTTGTGGTGGGTTGCGCACCTCGACGACCAGCTCGGTCCCTTTCGTGCCGGACACGAGCACGGTGACGGGCCGGCCGGGCGCGTGCTTGCGCGCGTTCGTGAGCCCTTCCTGCACGGTACGGTACGCGGCGCGGCCCACCACGTCCGGCACCTCGGACAGGCGTACCCCGTGATCGTGCAGCTCGACCCGCATCCCGGCCCGCCGCGACTCCTCCACGAGCGCCCCGAGATCCAGCCCGGCCGAGGGCGCCTCAAGACCGGCGACCGGTGCGGGCGTCGGCGGGAGGGCCGGGTCGCGGAGGACCGAGACGACCGCGCGCAGCTCCTCCAGCGCCTGGCGGGCGCTCGTCCCGATCACCCGGGCCGCCTCCGTGACCTCGCCCGGCGTCGCGCTCGCGTTGAACTCCAGCGCCCCCGCGTGCACGGCGAGCAGCGACAGCCGGTGGGCGAGCACGTCGTGCATCTCCCTGGCGATGCCGAGCCGTTCGGCGCGGCGGGCCTGCTTGGCGCGCGCCCGCTGCTCGGCCTCCGCCCGGCGGGCCCGCTCGGCCAGCGACAGCAGCAATTCCCTGCGGGTACGGGCCAGCATCCCCCACGCGGTCACCGCCACCCCGAACAACACCGCGACCAGCGCCCACACGGCGTAGGGGGCGAGCCCGGGCGGCCGTAACGCGAACCTGACCAGCGACGCCGCCACCCCCACCGCCCCCACGGCGATCGCCACGCGCGGCGGCCGGTACAGGGCCGCGATCAGCGCGGCGACGCCCGCCGCCACGGACGCGGACGCGGCGGGCACCGACAGCGCGATCACCGCCAGCCCCGCCGGCACCGGCCACCTGCGGCACAGCCACAGCCCCGCGCAGGCGAGCGCGCCGCCCACGACGTCGGCGACCAGGTGCCAGCCGGGGCCGCCCGCCGGATCCCCCCAGATCACCGCGACCGCGGCGGCGCACGCGGGCACGAGCCCGCCCAGGCCCGCGACCCAGCCGCTCCGCGACCGCAGCCGGCCGATCCGCGCCTCATCCGCGCCGGTCTGGAACACAACCGCCGATCGTAGCCCGCCCTGCGTCCCCCACGTCAGCAACCGAAGTCACGACGAGCCACGACCAAAGTCGTCAGGAAGGTGTCCGGACGGCCGGCGCGGCAGCGACGCGGGCTGCCACGCTCCGGCCCTTCGCCCGCAGCGGCCGGCACCCGCCGCCCGGCACGCTGGGCCCATGAACGCACCCGACCCGCCGAAGGGCGGCCGCCGTGCCGCGCTGCTGCTTGCGGTGATCACCCCGGTCATCGCCGAGCTCACCCTGGGCAACCCGCCGCTCAGCCGGATCTGGCTGATGCTCCTGTGGATCCCGATCTACGGCGCCGGCACGGTGCTGATCCGGGAGCTGGTCCGGCGGCGCCGCGGGGGCTGGCCGTCGATCCTGCTGCTCGGGCTGGCGTACGGCATCGTCGAGGAGGGGCTGGCGCTGCAGGCGCTCAGCAGCCCCACCATGTACGGGGTGGCCGGGTGGGCGCCGAGGATCCTCGGGCTGAACAGCGCCTACGCCGAGCTCAACCTGCCCTACCATGCCGTTTTCAGCGTGGCGCTGCCGATCCTGCTCACCGATCTGGCGTTCCCGTCTTTGCGGGAGCGGCCCTACCTGAAGCGGACGGGGGTCGTGGTGGCCGCCGTGGTGTTCGTGCTGGGCGGGGTGCTGCTGCGGCTGACCGTGGCGGCCTCCATCGACCCCGGCTACCAGGCACCGGCCGTGGTGCCGGCCGCGTACGTGGCCGCCGTGGCGCTGCTGGCGGTGGTGGCCCTGGGCGTCCTGCCGTCCCGTCCCGCACCCCGGACGGGCTCCCACCCCGCGCCCGAGCCCGCGTCCCGGCCGAAACCGTCCGGGGCGGCTCCCGTGCCGTGGGTGGCGGGGGTGCTCGGGCGGGCGTGGGGTTCGGGTACCTGGCGCTGCTGTTCCCGTTCGGCGGGCCGTTCGGCCCGCCTTCACGCACGGTGGCTGGGTGGCGGTGCCGATGCTGGTCGCGGCGGCGGTCGCGGTGACGGCCGGGTGGCTGGTACGGCGGTGGGCGGCGAGCGGCGGGTGGACGGACCGGCACAGCCTCTTCCTGACCGGCGGGGCGCTGGCGGGGCACACCGCGTTCGGAGTGGTGGCCAACGCCGCCACGCTCGCCGACAAGCTTGAGCTGTCGGCTCTCGGGGTCGTCATGATCGCGCTGCTGGCGCTGCTCGGCCGCCGTACGGAGAAAACGGCGCGAAAAATCTCCCGGCGGATGTAGAGAACGCCGCCCCGGCCCCGACCTACCCGTGAAGGCAACGAGAACAGGAGCAGGACATGCGCAAGATCATCTTCTGGGTGCACACCTCCGTCGACGGCCACATCGACGGCCCGAACGGCGAGTTCGACTGGCCCGTGATGGGCGAGGAGCTGTCGGCGTACTCCGAGACGCTGAGCGAGCGCTGCGACACCTTCCTGTACGGGCGCGGCGTGTGGGAGGGCATGGTGGCGTTCTGGCCGAACGCCGAGTCGGTGTCGGACCACCCGCACGTCCTGAAGTTCGCGCCGCGCTGGCGCGACACGCCGAAGATCGTCTTCTCGACGACGCTGAAGGACGACGACTGGGCCGCCCGGATCATCGGCGACGACCTCGCCGACCAGGTCACCGAGCTCAAGCAACAGGACGGCAAGGACCTGCTGCTCACCGGCGGCTCCGGCCTGGCCGCCGCGCTCACCGAGCACGGCCTGATCGACGAGTACCACGTCGCGGTGCACCCGGTCGTGCTGGGCGGTGGCCGCCCGCTGTTCGCCCAGGACGCGCGGCGGCTGGGGCTGCGGCTGGTCGAGTCGCGCACCTGCGACGGCCAGGTCGTGGTCATGCGGTACGAGCGCGCCTGATGACTTTGTGCACCGTTCCTTCGTCCGCGGCCTCCTCCGCCACGAACAGTCCACATTCGATGCCGGCGATCCGCCGGACGGGGGACGTCATGCCCGCACGCCCGTCCGAGATCGCCCGCGCCAGCACGGACTGGGAGGAACCGCATGACCGAGCACCACCACGATCGGGCACCCCGCCGCTCCCGGCCCGGGGACGGCCGCCCGTGATCCTCGACACCGGAACCACCGCGAAGGCCCTCGCCACGGGAGGCGGGCTGATCACGGGCGCGGCACTGATCATCGCGATGAGCGGCGGCACGTCCCCCGCCGCCGCCTCGACCGACCCTGGACAGATGGGCGCCACCAACTGCGAGCCCGCCTCCCCAATGGGCCAGGACGGGAGCCCGCCCGGAACGCTGGGGGCCGGCGGCGACGGGAACGACCTCGGCCTGCCCGGGGCATCCGCCCGGCGGACCGGCAAGGACGGGAGCGGCCCCGCCCAGCGGACCGGCCAGGGCGGGAGTGACCTTGGCGTGCTCGGGTTGTCCGCTCGGCAGGCCGCCAACGCCGGAATCATCGTCGATGTCGCCGCCCAGCTTCAGCTGCCCCGGCGGGCCGCCGAGATCGCGGTCGCGACGGCGCTGCGGGAGAGCCGGCTCGACAACAACGCCGTCTCCGCCGAGGGCAGGTCCTTCGGCCTGTTCCAGCAGACGCCCGCGGCCGGCTGGGGCACCCGCGAGCAGGTCACCACCCCCGGCCACGCCGCCCGTTCCTTCTACAAACGGCTCGTCGGCGTACGCAACTGGGCGACCCTGCCGCTGACCCAGGCCGCCGCCACCGTACAACGGCCGCGCGCCGACCTGCGCGGCGCGTACGCCAAGCATGAGAAGCTCGCCAGGAAACTCGTCGCGTCCTTATGGCCGGAGCGGGGGTTGGCGGCGGGTAAGCAGGACACGCGCCCCCTTTCTGAAGGCATGCGCCCCGGCACCATGCCCGAACAGGGCGCGGGCCTCCCCCAACGGGACGCGGGCCGGCCGGAGCGACGTACCGGCCTGCCCGGGCGAGAGGCGGGCACTTCCGAGCGAGGCGCGGGCCTGTCGGGCGATGCGCTTGAGCCGGGATGTGGCGAGATCGGTGCCGCCTCGCTCGCGGTGAGCGCCGCCCTGGCGCAGCGCGGCATCCCGTACTCCTACGGCGGCGGCGGGCCCGCCGGCCCCGGCTACGGCATCGGCCGCGGAGCGCGGACCAAGGGGTTCGACTGCAGCGGGCTCACCGAGTACGCCTGGAGCAAGGCCGGGGTCAGGATCGGTGGCACCACGTACGAGCAGGTCGGCAAGGGCCTTAAGATCCCCCGCTCCCAGGTCCGCGCCGGCGACCTGGTCTTCTACGAGACCGACGCCTCCCGCCCCGGCCCCGACCACGTCGGCCTGGCCGTCAGCAGCACCGAGATGGTGAACGCACCCCGCACCGGCACCGTCGTCCGCCTCGACACCATCGACCGGCCGAGCTACGTGACGGCGGTACGTCCCTCCGCGATGGAACCCGGCCGCCGATAGACCACCCCCTCGGTGCCCCCTGGCCCGATGGCTTGCACCTGGTGGCATGCGGTTACCGCATCGCCTTCCTCCGATGCACGATCACCGCCGCCCCTAGGACGAGGACCGCATACGCGCAGGTCACGGCCAGGCCCGCCCACGGCGGGAGCGGATAATAACCCCCGAGCGGCGACAGGACCACATCCACGTGCTCGAACGTCGGAACGCTCTGGGTGATCGCGAACCCGGCGGCAGGGGTGACCGCCAGCAGCCACGGCGCCAGGCCCGCGACGGCCAGCAGGTACGGCAGGACGACCAGCGCGACGGCCGGCACGGCGGCGACAACCGCCCGGCCGACCAGCGCAGCCAGCCCCAGCGCCAGCACGGCGACCGCCGCGGTCAGGGCTCCGAACCCGGCGATCACCCGCAGCTCGGTGGCCAGGGTGATCGGCTGGATCGGGTTCTGGTGCGCACGCAACAGCGCCAGCCCGGCGGGAACGACGACCCCGGCGGTCACCAACCCCGCCACGAACCCCACCACCCCGACCACCACAGCCTTCGCCACCAGCAACCGCACTGGGAGCTGCCCGACCGGGGGACGACTCATCGGCGCGGGCTCTCCCGACGTCCGCGCCACAAGGCCCTCGGCCGGCAACCACTCGCTGGACAGAGGCACGTCCGGCGAGCGCTCGGACGACGGGAGCTCCGACGACGGGAGCTCCGACGACGAGCGCTCGCCGGGCAAGGGCACGGCCGACGGGCGCTCAGACGGCAGATGCTCACCCGGCGGACCGTCGGACCGCTGACGCTCCGACGACAACCGCTCGCCAGGCAAACCCACGCTCGGCGAGTGCTCGGACGACGGACACCCGCCCGGCAGCCGCACGGACGGCGGACGCACGGACGGCGGACGCACGGATGGCAGACGCTCACCCAGCGGACCGTCGGACCGCTTGGGCTCCGACGACAACCGCTCGCCAGGCAAACCCCCGCTCGGCGAATGCTCGGACGACGGACACTGGCCCGGCAGCCGCACGGATGGCGGGCGCACGGATGGCGGGCGCTCGGACGGCGGGCGCTCACCCAGCGAGCCCTCCGACGGCAGGCGCTCCGACGACAGCCGCTCATCGAGCGAACGCGCCGCTGGCAGGCCCTCGGATGGCAGACGCTCACCCAGCGAGCCCTCCGACGGATGACGCTCGCCCAGCAGGCGCTCGCCCAGCGGGTGCTCCGACGGCAACTCGGCCGGCAGCCGCATGGTCGACAAGCGCTCGCCCGACTGGTGCTCGGCCGACTGGTGCTTGGCCGGCGGCCGCTGGCCCGGCTGGTGCTTGGCCGGCGGCCGCTGGCCCGGCTGATACTTGGCCGGCGGGCGTTCGCCTGGCAGGTGGCTCGCCGGTCGGCCGGTGCGGGTGCGGGGGTGTGGCGGGGTGCCGTACATGGACGCTGTCACGAGCACCAGCGTGAGCCCGACAGCTCCGCCGAGCAGGGTGAGGTCGGCGCGTAGGCCGCCCTGCATCGTGGCGGGGCCGATGTCGCCTCCGCCGGTCACGACTACCTTGCCGTCAGGTCCCGCGACGGCCGCGCCGGGGTGGTGCGGGGTCTTGCCGTCGGGGCCCAGGGTGACGCCGACGTCGTCGTGCTGCCACGTCCCGTTCGTGCCCTGGAGTCGTATCTGGTCGAACGTCGCGGTGGCCTGGGCGAAGGCTTGGGCCGAGCCCCACAGGACGCCTGGCGAGGTGGCGAACAGTCCGATCTCGACCGTTTCCGGCAGCCCGGCCAGCTCGACCGTGCCGACGCGGCTCCACGTCTGGCCGTTGCCGGACTCGTAGCCGGTGAGGGTGTCGGCCGTTCTGGTGAGGCGCAGCCACCGTGTTCCCCGGGCGGGGCTGCCGGCTGTGTCGTGGGTGAAGTTGTGTTGCATGCGTACGCCGTGATTGCCGGTGATCATGACGGCCGCGTACGGGCTGCCCTGTTTGAGTGTCGGTCTGATCAGGAGGCCGGCCTTGCCCCACGGCACCACTCCTTTCTTGACGTTGCGGACGCCGGGCACGACGTCCGGCATGCGCATTTGTCCGGTGAGGTCCGACACCCGGGCGGTGATCGTGCCGTCGCCCTTGAGGGGCTGGTGGACGAAGTAGTACTTGTCGTTCACCGCTGTGCCGTCGGGGCCGGTCAGGGGTGCGGGGCAGGGGCCGTCGCCGCGCCACGTCACGCACGTGCTGCGGGCTCCCCCGGCTACCAGCAGCCCGAGCGACACGGTGACCAGCACGGACGCCACCATGGTGAGCACCAGGCGGCGTGCGGAGCGGAAGTCGGCCCACGCGGCGCGCAGCAGGCGGGGGAAGCTGTCCGGCCGCCGGCTGGATCGGTAAGACGATTCTGGGGTCATGCCGGACGGTTGTACGCAGCTCCGGGTCGCGTCCCGGTCGCAAGAGGCGCGACCCCATTGCGACCGACCCTGCCCCCGGGGCTTGGCCGCGACCGCACCACGAGCTCGCTTCGCCCCGCCGCGCCCCTCCGCGACTCTTCCATGCCCCGCCGCGCCCCCTTCGCGACTCTTCCATGCCCCCGCCGCACCTCCTCCACGACTCTGCCGTGACCCCGCCGCACCTCCTCCACGACTCTGCCGTGACCCCGCTGCGCTCTGCCGCGACTCTGCGGCGCCCCTTGCTGCGCTCCTGCCGGATCTCTGCCGCGCTCCTGCTGCCCTTCCACTGCGACCCCGCTGCGACCCTGCTGCGACCGAGGCTCTGGCATCGTGAAGGGCATGCCTTCCCGCCCCGTCGGCCGACCCGAACCCTGCCCGGCCGGCCGACCCGAACGCGATCCCGCCAACCGATCCGCACGCTGCATAGCCGGTCGACCCGAACGCTGCCCCGCCAACCGATCCGGAGGCTGCATGGCTGGTCGACTTGAGCGCTGCCCCGCCCGACATGGCGCCCGCCGACCAGCGCGTCGATGCGAGCGCCGGCCCGCCCGGCGTGGCGCCAACCGATCAGAGCGCCGATTCGGGCGCCGGTCCGGCCGTGCGACCACCCTCGGTGGGACGCGGTGAGGGTGCTGGTGGTCGAGGACTTCGAGGTTCTTGCCCGTTCCGTCGCCACCGGGTTGCGTCGTGAGGGCATGGCCGTGGATGTCGTGCTGGACGGCACCGCCGCCTTCGAACGCCTCGCCGTCACCCGCTACGATGTGGTGGTCCTCGACCGGGACCTGCCCGGAGTGCACGGGGACGAGATCTGCCGCCGGCTCGCCCACGGCCGGTGCGAGACGCGGGTGCTGATGCTCACCGCGTCCGGCACGATCGAGGATCGCGTCGGCGGGCTCAGTCTCGGCGCGGACGACTACCTGTCGAAGCCGTTCGCGTTCGCCGAGCTGGTCGCGCGGGTGCGGGCGCTGGGCCGTCGCGCCGGCCCGCCGGTGCCGCCCACCCTGGCGTGGGGGGACATCACGCTCGATCCGGCCCGCCGGGTGGTGTTCCGGGCGGGGCGGCGGCTGGAGCTGAGCCCGCGGGAGTTCGCGGTGCTGGAGTGCCTGCTCGCCGTGCCCGGCCTGGTCGTCTCCGCCGAGGAGCTGCTGGAACGCGTCTGGGACGAGGCCGCCGACCCGTTCAGCAGTGCCGTGAAGCACACCGTGCACCGGTTGCGGGCCAAGCTCGGCGATCCGCCCGTGATCGAGACGGTCCGGGAGGGCGGCTACCGGGTCGGGCCGGCATGACGTCCAGGCGGCGGGCCGGGAGGTCGTTGCAGAAGCGGCTGGCGCTGGCGTACGCGGCGGGCATCTACGCCGCCGGGGTGCTGGTGGTCGTGTTCGTCGACGTCCCGCTCGTCGGTATCGACGCGGCCGTTCCCAAGGACGGGTCCGCGCCGACCTCCGTCACCACGTCCGGGATCAGCCTGCCGCAGCTCCTGGTGGGCTCCGCCGTCGCCCTGGTCGTCCTGATCCCGGTGGCCCTGGCGCTCGGTTGGTACGTCGCCGGCCGCTTCCTGCGGCCCCTGCGCGCCATCACCGCCACCGCCAGGAGCATCTCCGCCGGGGACCTGCACCGGCGGCTGGGCCTCGGCGGCCCTGCGGACGAGCTGACCGAGCTCGGTCACACTCTCGACGACCTGTTCGCCCGCCTCGAGGCCGCCTTCGACGCTCAGCGCCATTTCGTCGCCAACGCCTCCCATGAGCTGCGGACTCCTCTCGCGGGGCTGCGTACTCTGCTCGAGGTCGCCCTCGCCGACCCCGACGCGGATGCGGATGACCTGCGGGCGGTCTGCCAGGAGGCGCTGGCTCTGGGCGAGCACCAGGAACGGCTGGTGCGGGCGCTGCTCGCCCTGGCCACCAGCGAGCGCGGCATCGGGCGCCTGGAGACCCTTGACCTCGCCCGGGTCACGCGGCAGGTGCTCGCCTCTCGTCGGGACGAGGCGGCGCGGACGGGCGTGGAGCTGACGGGGCAGCTGGCGCCCGCGATGACGGCCGGGGATCCGGGGCTGGTGGAGAGCCTGATCGCCAACCTGATCGACAACGCCATCCGCCACAACCGCGCGGGCGGCCACGTGAAGGTCATCACGCACCCATCCGGGGAGGGGACGGTCCGCGCCAAGACGGTCGAGGCTGGGGCGCCCGAGGCTGAGGCGGTCACGGCTACGGCGGTCAGGGCTGGGATGGTCGGTGCTGAGGCGGTTGGTGCCACAGCGGCCTGTGCTGCGGCGAGCGACACTGGGACATCCGCCGCCAGGGCAGTCGGAGCTGGGGCGGTCGAGGCTGGGGCGGTCGAGGCTGGGGCGGTCGAGGCTGGGGCGGTCGAGGCGGTCGAGGCTGGGGCGGTCGAGGCTGGGGCGGTCGAGGCTGGGACGGTCGAGGCTGGGACGGTCGAGGCTGGGGCGGTCGAGGCTGGGACGGTCGAGGCTGGGACGGTCGACACCAGGGTGGTCGAGGTTGCGGGGCCCCACATTGGGGCGGTCGTCACCATCGTCAACAGCGGGCCGGTCGTCCCTCCGGGCCAGGTCCGGCGCCTGTTTCAGCCCTTCCAGCGCCTGGCCCCCGAGCGGCACGGCCGCCGCGACGGTTACGGTCTCGGGCTGGCGATCGTCGATGCCGTCGCCCGGGCTCATCGCGCCACGATCACGGCCGCCCCCCGCCCCGAAGGCGGGTTGACTGTCACGGTGGAGTTCGGGCGGGGCCTGCCTCCCGCCGAGCCGTGAGACGGTCTCAGAGGGGGACCTGCCAGCGCAGCCGCGTCCCGCCGCCCGCCGGCGACTCCAGGTCGGTGGTGCCGCCGAGCCGCGCGGCCCGTTCCTCGATGTTGCGCAGGCCGCTGCGGCGGCCGCCCTTGCCCAGCCCGACGCCGTTGTCGGTGACCAGCAGGGTGAGCTGCCGGCCGCCGGCCTCGACGGACACGTCGGCGCGGGTGGCGTGGGAGTGCCGTACGACGTTGGACAGGGCCTCGCGCAGGACGGCGACGAGCTGTTCCCCGATGGGCTCGGACACGAGGGTCTCGATCTGGCCCTCCATCCGCAGGCCGGGCATGAACCCGAGATGGCTGCCGGCTCCTTCGAGCAGGCCCACGATCTGCCCGCGCAGGCTCGGGGTGGCGTCGTCGTGGGAGCCTTGCAGGGCGAAGATGGACGAGCGGATCTGCCGGATCGTCTCGTCGAGCTCGTCGATGGCGTGCTGGAGCCGTTTGGCCGCCTCGGGCCGCTCCACCAGCCGGACGGTGCTCATGAGCGTCATGGCGGTGGCGAACAGCCGCTGGATGACGACGTCGTGCAGGTCTCTGGCGATGCGGTCGCGGTCTTCGAGCAGGCCGAGCCGTTCGGCGTCGCGGCGGGCCTCGGCGAGCTCCAGCGCGATCGCGGCCTGGCCGGCGAAGGCGCGCAGCATCTGCTGGGCCGCCCCGCTGAACGGTAGCCGCCCGCTCCGCTTGGCCATGACGAGCACGCCGCGGATGGCGGGTGCGGCGCCGAGCGGCACCACCAGGACCGGCCCGTAGCCGAGCCGGCTGAGAGGGGAGCCGGGGTAGGGGGCGCTCTGCAGGTCGGGGCTGGACAGCGGCTCGCCCTGGGTGAAGGCGTCGCCGACGAGCGTGCCGGTGATCTCGACGGTGTCGCCGAGCACCTCGTCCGCGCCCTCGCCCTCGGCGACCCGGACCACGAGCGACTGCTTCGTCTCATCCGGCAGCAGCACCTCGACCAGGTCCGCGTCGCTCATGTGGCGGGCGTGGCCGGCCACCACGGCCAGCACCTCGCGCGGGTCCGCGCCGGACAGCAGGCTCGTGGTCACCTCCGCCGACGCCTGCAGCCAGGTCTCCCTGCTGCGTGACTCCTCGTACAGGCGGGCGTTCTCGACGGCGACGCCGGCGGCGGTGGCCAGGGCGATGACGACGGCCTCGTCCTCCTCGTCGAACTCGCCGCCGCCGCGCTTCTCCGTCAGGTACAGGTTGCCGAACACCTCGTCGCGCACCCGGATCGGCACCCCGAGGAACGTGCCCATCGGCGGGTGGCCGGGCGGGAACCCGTAGGACTCGGGGTGGTCGGAGATGCGGCTCAGCCGCAGCGGCCGGGCGTCCTTGATGAGCAGGCCGAGCAGGCCGAGCCCGTGCGGCCAGTGCTCGATGCGGGCGATCTCCTCCTCGGTGAGGCCGACGGGGATGAACTGCAGGAGCGTGTTCTCCTGCCCGACCACGCCGAGCGCGCCGTAGCTGGCGTCGACCAGCGTGGTCGCGGTCTCGACGATGCGCCGCAGCACCGTCTCCAGGTCGAGGTCGCTGCCGACCGAGACCACGGCCTCCAGCAGCGCGTGCACGCGATCTCTGGTGGCCAGCACCGCCGTCAGCCTGGTCTGCAGCTCCGCCAGCAGCTCATCGAGCCGCATCTGCGGCATCAGCGGGCTCTGCTCACCATCCACGCGGCCAGTCTCGCATCACGGTACGGTGCTGCCTAGACGCCCTCCCCCCAACGGGAACACCGGGATCCGGGTGGCGATCCGCTCTCACCCCATCGGATGCGTGCGGCGTGTCGCGGCGGGGTGCGCGAGAGTGATCGAGAGGGTGTGTTAGCCTGGAGGCGTTGCAGTTATGGTACCCATAAAGACTTTATGCGCGCCTGACGGATTCTTCATCAGGCGCGTTTTTGTTTGCCGGTTTCTCCGGGTGGGCTCATTGCGGCGACACGAGATTCACGCGGTGTGAATCTCTCGTTTCCGGCACTGTCTGAAGGAGATCGACATGGCCACCGGCACTGTGAAGTGGTTCAACTCGGAAAAGGGCTTCGGCTTCATCGCGCAGGACGGCGGCGGCGCCGACGTCTTCGCCCACTACTCCAACATCGTCGCCAACGGCGGCTACCGTGAGCTGACCGAGGGTCAGAAGGTCAGCTTCGACGTCGTCCAGGGCCAGAAGGGCCCGCAGGCCGAGAACATCGTCTCCGCCTGAGGCTGATGAGCGCGTGATGCCGGGCCGCACCGGAAAGGTGCGGCCCGGCATCGGTGTTTTCTAGTCGCAGTGCTCGAACGGGCTGTCGTAGACGGACGAGCCCACCTTGCCACCCCATTTGACGCATTCACCCGCCGCCGCGGCCCGCACCGGGCCCGCGTAGTAGGCGAAGTTCCCGCTGTCGGTGATGCGGGTCTTGCCCTGCACCTCCAGGTACGCGCTGGTGGCGCTGGCCGTGCCGATCGACGTCTTCTTGATCGTGGCCACGCAGTTGTTGCCGTTGGCGGCGTTGTAGAGCAGGTGGACCGTCCCGGCCGAGCCGAGCGCGGCGCTGTCGATCACCTTGTAGCCGCTGCCGCACACCGACTCGGGCGTGTGCGGGTTCGTGGTGCCGCCGCCGCCCGTGACGTACTGCATGAACGTGGTCCAGTTCCAGTAGCCGCCGGGGTCGGTGTGGTCGGTGCCGGGCACCTGGTTGTGGCCGACGATGTGCGTGCGGTCCTTGGGGATGCCGTAGCGGTCGGCGATGTTGCGGGTCAGCGCGGCCGACGAGCGGTACATCGCGTCGGTGAACCACGTGGCGTCGTCGACGAAGCCCTCGTGCTCGATGCCGACCGAGCGGCGGTTGTAGTCGCCGGCGTGGAAGGCGCGGTCCTTCTCCCTGACCATCTGGGTGACGGCGCCGTCGGAGGAACGCACCACGTAGTGGGAGCTGACCTTGGCCGCCGGGTTCTGGAACCAGGAGATCGTCCCGGCGTAGGAGCCCTGCGTCACGTGGATGACGATCCGGTCGATCGCGTCGCTGGACGGGCGGCTGGAGACGGCGTAGTTGGCGCTGTTGGCGGGTACCCACGTGGCCTGCGGGTAGTCCGTCGAGGCCGCCAACGTGCCGGGGCCGTCGAGGTCCTTGGCCTTGGCGTAGGCGCCGCGGTCGGGCTCGACCGTTCGGGGCTTGACCGTGACGCTCTCGCCGCCCGCGGTGGTGCCGCGCACGCCCTCGGCCAGCAGGTCGTAGACGGTGTCGGCGTACAGGCGGGCCACGTCCGGCGACGTGGCGCCGCCGTAGCGGGCGATCGGCACGTACCACTCGGCGGGGTCCTTGCGGGCGGCGGCGTCCAGGCCCGCCTCGTCGGCGTAGGCGCGCAGCACGGCGGCGCCGCCGGTGATGTTGGCGGCGTCGTCGCTCTTCAGCTCCGCCACCGGCAGGTCGGTGAGGGTGGCCGCGCGCTCCAGTGTCCGGGACGCGACCAGGTGCATCAGGCCGTAGCCGCCGCTGGCGCTGGGCCGGCCGTCGTGGCCGTCCAGGTGGGTCTCGGCGTAGGCGAGCGAGACCAGCAGGTCGCGCGGCACCTCGTACGTGGCGGCCGCCTTGGCGAACGCCCCCGAGACGGGGCCGTCGAGGGACGTGGCCGCGGCCGGGCTCCCCATGAGCAGCGCGGCGGGGATCAGCACGCCGGTCAGCAGCGCGGCTGAGCGGCGCAGTCGGGCTCGCACAGTGGTTCTCTCCTCAGGAAGTTCTCGATCGTGGGGGGACGCGCTCAGTCGCAGTGCTCGAACGGGCTGTCGTAGACGGCCGAGCCCGCCTTGCCGCCCCACTTGACGCACTTGCCGGCCGCCGTGGCCTGCACCGGGCCCGCGTAGTAGGCGAAGCTGCCGCTGTCGGTGACCCGGCTCTTGCCCTGCACCTCCAGGTACGCGCTGGTGGCCGTGGCCTTGCCCAGCGACGACTTCTTGATGGTGGCCACGCAGTTGGTGCCGTTGCCCGCGTTGTAGAGCAGGTAGGCGGTGCCGGCCGAGCCGAGCGCGGCCGAGTCGATCACCTTGTAGCCGGCGCCGCAGACCGAGGTCGCGGTGTGCGGGTTGGTGCCGCCGCTGCCGCCGCAGGAGTTCTTCGAGGTGAGCGTCTGGTTCGGGTAGCCGAAGGTGGCGCCGTTGAAGACGGCCTTGCGGATGTTGCTCGGGTAGCTGGTGCCCTGGCGGACCTCGTAGTGCAGGTGCGGGCTGATGTTGTTGCCCGGCTTGCTGGTGTTGCCGACGGTGCCGATCTTCTGGCCCTGGGCGACCTGCGCGCCGGCGGCGACGGAGCGGGAGTTCAGATGCGCGTAGTACGACGTCCAGCCGCCGCCGTGGTCGATCTTGACCAGGTTGCCGTAGCCGTTCGTGGAGCCCTGGTGGGCGGAGATGACCACGGTGCCGGCCGCGGCGGCCACGACGGTGTCGCCCAGGTCGGCGGAGGCGCTGCTGCCGCGGTTGAAGTCGATCTCGTACGAGCGGTGCGCGCTGCTGCCGCTGGAGTTGCCCGTCCAGCTCTGGCCGCAGGGGAAGGGGAGCTGGAAGCTCGGCGCGGCGAGGGTCGAGACCTCAGGGACGTCGACCTGGTTCGGCGGGTCGTTCTGGTCCGCGGGCGGGGTGGAAGGCGCGGCGGATGGTGACGGGGCCGGCGTCGGCGCGGCCGAGGCGGCCTGTCCGGCCGCGAGCCCGCAGACCAGGACGAACACCGCCGTGAGCACCCTGCTGGGTCGCATAAGGATCCTTTCCGTACGGCTCAGGGACGGGAACCGCCCCGCGCCGATCATGATCAAGTGGATCTCTCGACGTGCGCTTGCTGGGGCTCAAGATTGCGAGTACGGCGTACAAAGAACATCCAAAATCGGTATAAAGGCTCAACCCGGCAATGGTTGCAATTACCTCCAGCCAAGGAGTAGGTGCGGTCATAGTGGTCGATCAACCAGCCTTCGGCGTCCTCGGGCCGTTACAGGTCCGGGCCGCGGACCGGAGCCTGCGCGTCGGCGGCACCAAGCCGCGGCTGCTCCTGGCGACCCTGCTGCTCGACGCGAACCAGGTGGTCGGCTCCGACACGCTCGTCGAGGTCCTGTGGGCCGGGAACCCGCCCTCGTCCGCGACGGCCAACCTGCGCACGTACGTGAGCTCCTTACGCGGGGTCCTCGGCACGGCCGGGGCCCGCATCGCCGCCCACCCCTCCGGGTACGCGCTGGAGGTGGCGGCGGAGCGGCTGGACCTGCTGCTGTTCGAGGACCTGGTGGGCAGGGCGCGGGCCGCCGGGCGTACCGAGACGGGCGCGGCGCTGCTGCGTGCGGCGCTCGACCTGTGGCGCGGCCGGCCACTCAGCGACCTGCCGGCCAGCCCCGCCTGGGACGCGCGGCTGCGCGCCCTCACCCAGGCCAGGCTCGGCGCGGCCGAGGAGCTGGTCGCCACGCAGCTCGCCGTGGGCGAGCACGCCTGCGCCATCGACGGCCTGCGCGAGCTGATCGGCGAGCACCCGTACCGCGAGGATCTGTGGCAGCAGCTCATCCTGGCCCTGCACCGCGGCGGGCGGCGGGCCGAGGCGCTGCACGCCTACACCGTCATCCGGCAGCAGCTCGTGGACGATCTCGGCATCGAGCCGGGCCAGGACCTGCGCGAGGCCCATGCCCGCGTCCTGGCCGAGGACACCCTCCCAGACCCCGCCGTGTCTTCAAGCATCAACACGGGCGTGGGCGCGGGAACGGGCGCTGCGCCAGGCGTGGGCGTGCCACCGCCGCACCAGCTTCCGGCCGACGTCGCGGACTTCACCGGGCGGGCCGCCGCCGTCGCCACCCTGACGGGTTTCCTGTCCGCCGGGGAACGGCAGCCGGACGGGCCGCCCGCCATCGCCGTGGTCGTCGGCCCGCCCGGCGTCGGCAAGACGGCGCTGGCCGTGCACTGCGCCCACGCCGTCCGCCCCGGCTACCCCGCCGGGCAGCTGCACCTGTGCCTGGGCGGCACCGAGGAGGCCCCGGCCGACCCGGCGGACCTGCTGGCCGAGGCGCTGCGGGCGCTGGGCGTCGGCGGCGCCGCGATGCCGCCGACCGTGCACGAGCGCTCCGCCCTGTACCGCTCCCTGCTGGCCGAGCGGCCCATGCTCGTCCTCCTCGACGACGCCGCCGACGCGGCCCAGGTGCGCGCCATGCTGCCGGGTAGCGGCAGCGCCGTCCTGGTGACCAGCCAGCGGCGCGTCACCGAGCTGCCCGGCGCGCTCCTGCTGGAGCTGGACGTGCTGCCGCCCGGCGAGGCCGAGGAACTGCTCGGCCGGATCGTCGGCGAGCGGCGGGTGGCCGCCGACCGGGAGGCGGCGCTGGCGATCCTCGACGCGTGCGGCCACCTGCCCCTGGCCATCAGGATCGCCGGCGCCCGCCTGGCGGGCCGGCCCGGCTGGCCGCTCGGCGTGCTCCAGCGGCGCCTGGCCGACGAGGCCGCCCGGCTCGACGAGCTGCGCGCCGGCGACCTGGAGGTGCGCGGCTCGTTCGAGCGCAGCACGCGGCGCCTGACGGGCGAGGCGGCGACGGCGTTCCAGGCGTTCGGCCTGCTCGGCCGGCCTCGGTGCCCGGCTGGGTGGCCGACGCCGTGCTGGGCCGGCCCCGTACCGAAGCCGTCGTGGACTCCCTCGTGGACGCCAGCCTTCTGAGGCTGGCCGGCACCGACGCGCTCGGCCAGCCCCGTTACCAGGTGCACGACCTGATGCGCTGCCAGGCCAGGCAGCACGCGGGCGGCGCGGCGCAGCGGCGGGCGATCGCGCGCGTGCTCGACGGCTGGGCCGGCGCCGCCGGTCACGCCACCGCCCGGCTGCCCACGACGCTGTTCAGCCTGACGCCCGAGGGGCCCGCCTCGTGGAGCCTGCCCGGCGAGACGCTCGCGCAGCTCACCGCGGACCCGCTGGCGTGGTTCGAGGCGGAGCGGGAGTCGCTGGTGGAGGCCGTGCGGCTGGCCGCCGGCAGCGGCCTGGCCGGCTCCGCGTGGAAGCTGGCCGCCGCCCTCGTCCCGTACTTCGACCTGCACTGCCGCCTGGAGGAGTGGCGGCTGACGCACCGGCTGGCCCTCGACAGCGCCCGCGCGGCCGGCGACCGGCGCGGCGAGGCCGCCATGCTGCGCGGGCTCGGCCAGGTGTGCCTGTACCAGGACCGCTACGCCGAGGCCGACGACATGCTGCGGCGGGCCAGGGCGCTGTTCCGCGAGCTGGGCGACGCGCGCGGCGAGGCGATCTCGATCTGCGGGCTGGGCGCGGTCAGCCAGTTCTCCGGGCGGCACCTGCGGGCGCTCGGCTCCTTCCGGCACGCGCTGGCCATGTTCCTGGCCGTCGGCGACCGCGGCGGCGAGGCGTACGCGCGGCAGGCGATCGGGCGGATCTTCCTGTCGCTGCGGGACCTGCGGCAGGCGTCCCGGTGGCTGGAGGAGGCGCTGCGGCTGGCCAGGGAGCTGGGCGACACGCACCGGGAGGGGTGCGTGTCGATGCACCTGGGCCGCCTGCACGACATGAAGGCCGACGCCGGGGCGGCGATGCGCTTCCAGGGGCGCGCCCTGGACATCTTCGAGCGGCTCGGCGACCGGCACTGCGGCGCGTACGCGATGCAGAGCCTGGGCGGGCTGCAGGCGGCCAACGGCGAGCGGTCCGGCGGCTCCGACCGGCTGCGGGCGTCCCTGGTGATCTTCCAGCAGCTCGGTGACCGCAGCGGGGAGGCGGCGACGTTCCAGACGCTCGGCGAGCTCTACCGCTCGGCCGGGCGCTCCGCGCTCGCCTCCCACTACCTGCACCGCGCCGTCGAGCTGCGCAGGGAGCTGCGCGAGCACCGCTCCCCGGTCCCCTAGTCGGCGGGGCCGTAGAGCGCGGCGATGTCCTTCGAGGAGGCCCACCGGCTGTAGGTGGGCGACTGCGGCCAGCCGTCGGGCGAGTCCTGCCACTCCTCCTGACGCCCGTACGGCAGCAGGTCGATGAGCGCGAAGGTGTGGCTGAGCTGCTCGGTGCCGCGCCCGTCGGTGTGCCAGGTGCGGTACACGGTGTCGTCGTCGTCGCGCAGGAACACGTTGACGGCGAAGCCGCCGCCGGCCGGCGCGCCGACGTCGGCGCCGAACGGGCTGTTCGCGGTGGAGTACCAGGTCATCCGGTTGCCGACGCGCCGCTTGTACGCCAGCGCCTCGTCGATCGGGCCCTGGGTGACGACGACGAAGCGGGCGTCGTAGGCGTCGAGGAAGTCGAGCCGGGTGAACTGCGAGGTGAACCCCGTGCAGCCCGGGCACTGCCACTCCTTGCCCGGGAACCACATGTGGTGGTAGGTGATCAGCTGCCGCTTGCCGTCGAAGACGTCCGCCAGCCGGATCGGGCCCTGCTCGCCCTCCAGGGTGTAGTCCGGCATCCGCACCATGGGCAGGCGGCGGCGCTGGGCGGCGATGGCGTCGAGCTCCCGGGTCGCGGCCTTCTCCCTGGCGCGCAGCGCGTCGAGCTCCCGCCGCCAGGTGGCGGCGTCGGTGACGGGCGGGAGTGCGTTCGTGGTCATGGGTCCCTCACTGATCGGTTGCGCGGGCCTTGCGTGAGTACGGACCGCGCGGGGCCGCGAAACTCATCGGTGCGGCCCCAACCGGTGAAAGATGTGGCCCCAACCGGTGCAGGATGCGGCCTCAGCCGGTGAGGCGCGGGATGACCTTCTCGCCGAACAGCCGGATCGCGGCCAGCACGTCGTCCTGTGGCAGCCCGCCGATGTCGATCAGCACGAGGTGCGCGTCGAGGCCCAGCAGCTTCTGCTGGGCGTTGAGCCGGTCGGCGACCTCGCCGGGGTCGCCGCAGATCGCCGCGCCCTCCATCAGCGCGTCGATGTCGATCCGGCCGCCGTCGCCCCGCCACGGGCTGGCGAAGGCCGCGTACGCCTCCAGGTAGGGGCGCCAGTGGTCGCGGGCGCCGTACTCGGCGACGTACACGTGACTGGGTAAGGCGACCCGGCCCGGGTGGTCGCGCCGGTAGCCGGCCACGACGTCGGCGTACACGCGGGGATCGCGCAGCGTGCTCGGCAGCATGAGCGGCAGGCCCAGCTCCGCGGCGAAGGCGGCGGAGGCCGCCGAGCCGCTGCCCACCCACAGCGTCGGGTGCGGCCGCTGGATCGGGCGCGGCGTGGTGGTCACGCTCTCCAGCGGGCTGCGGAACGTGCCGCGCCAGGTGACGTTCTCCTCCCGCAGCAGCTTCAGCAGCAGCATCAGGTGCTCGTGGAAGCGGGGCCGCAGGTCGGAGGGCGCGATGCCGAACGCGACGTCGGTCTCCTTGGACACGCCGCGGGCCACGATGAGCTCGGCCCGGCCGCCCGACAGCACGTCGAGGGTGGCGACCTCCTCCGCGACGCGCACCGGGTCGTGGTGGGCCAGCAGCGTGACGCCGGTGGACAGGCGCAGCGTGCTCGTGCGGGCCGCGATCGTGGCGAGCAGCAGCTCCGGCGCGGAGATGATGTAACGGGTGAAGTGGTGCTCGCCCACCGCCACGCCGGTGAAGCCGGCCTGCTCGGCCACCACGGCCTGCTCGACGACGGCGCGGACGCGCTCGGGCTCGGACGGTGCTCGCCCCGTACGTGGATCCGGCAGATGATCCCCCAGGATCAGCAGGTAGACCTCCACAGACCAGGACTCTACCTGCGGGAAACCGCCTGCCGCGCGGGGCCGGAGCGAGCGGGGAACGGGCGGCCGCGCGGCGCCGGGGCGTGCGGGAGCCGGCGGTCGCGCGGCAGGCGGGCGCGCGGGAGACCGGCGGTCGGGCGGCAGGCGGGCGCGGGAGGGGTCAGCGCAGGGTGAGCGGGGTCTCGGAGCCGATCCGGGTGAGCTTGCCGGGGTTGCGGACGTAGTACACGCCGGTGATGCGGGAGCCTTCGACGCTGACCGTCAGGACGCCGTCGATCTCGCCGTTCACGCGCAGCACGAGCGCGGGGTTGCCGTTGAGCACGGCGGGGTCGCCGGTGAGCGTGACCTGGGCCTTGCCGATGCCGCCGATGATGAAGCGGGCCACCTTGCCGGCGCCGAGGATCGGCCGCGGCGCGGCCTGCTTGACGCCGCCGCCGTCGCTGATCAGGACGACCTCGGGCGCGAGCACGTCGAGCAGCCCTTGCAGGTCGCCCGTCTCGAACGCGCGCCGGAACGACTCCAGCGCCGCCCTGGCCACGTCGGGGGACACGATCTCGCGCGGCCGTCGGGCGTCGACGTGCCGGCGGGCGCGGTGCGCGATCTGCCGCACGGTCGCGGGGGTCTTGCCGACGGCGGCGGCGATCTCGTCGTAGCCGACGTCGAAGACCTCGCGCAACACGAACACGGCGCGCTCGGTCGGCGCCAGCGTCTCCAGCACCAGCATCAGCGCCATCGACACGCTCTCGGCCAGCTCGGCGTCCTCGGCCACGTCCGGCGCGGTGAGCAGCGGCTCCGGCAGCCACGGGCCGACGTAGTCCTCCTTGCGGCGCTTCATCGTGCGCAGCCGGTCGAGGGCCCGCCGGGTGGTGATCCGGACGAGGTAGGCGCGCTGGTCCTGCACCTGGTCGAGGTCCACCTTCGTCCACCGCAGCCACGTCTCCTGGAGCACGTCCTCGGCGTCGGCGGCCGAGCCGAGCATCTCGTAGGCGACGGTGAACAGCAGGTTGCGGTGCGTGACGAACGCCTCGGTCGCGGGGTCGGACAGCTCGGCGTGCGGCCCGTCCGTGGCCGCCGACGCCGGTTCGCCGCGCTCGTTCATGTCCCGCTCCCGCCTGATCGACCCCATTGTGCTCGTTCACGAGACGCCGCCCGCCACCGGGGTGTGACATGCGCGTTCGGTGGTGTACGTCACACGGCCGCGCTGTCACACGGAGGGGGGTCACCGGCGCCTCATGGTTGTCGGACACCATGAAGGACAGGAAAAGATCATGAGCAAGGTGTGGTTCGTCACCGGTTCGTCACGCGGCCTGGGCCGCTGCTTCGTCGAGGCCGCGCTGGCCCACGGGGACCGGGTGGCCGCCACCGCCCGTAGCGTCGACGCCCTGGAGGAGCTGACCGCCACCTACGGCGACAACGTGCTCCCGCTGGCGATGGACGTCACCGACAAGGCGGCCGTCTTCGCCGCCGTCGAGCGGGCCCGCGAGCACTTCGGCCGGCTGGACGTCATCGTCAACAACGCCGGCTACGCCCAGGTCGGCGCGGTCGAGGAGCTGAGCGAGCAGGAGCTGCGCGACCAGATGGAGACCAACCTGTTCGGCGCCGTCTGGGTGATCCAGGCGGCCCTGCCGACCCTGCGCGAGCAGCGCTCGGGCCACATCATCCAGCTCTCGTCGGCCGCCGGCCTCATCGCCATGCCCCTCGGGGGCGCCTACCACGCCTCCAAGTGGGCGCTGGAGGGGCTCAACGAGGCCCTGGCCGGCGAGGTCGCCGAGTTCGGCGTCAAGGTCACCATCATCGAGCCGGGCGGCTTCGCCACCCGCGCCGGCCAGAACCCCGACCCGCTCAACAACGGCCACATGGCCCAGCCCGACCCCGCCTACGACGCCCTGCGCCGGCGTCTGGGCGCGATCGCCGGCAAGCAGCCCGCCGGCGACCCGGCCGCCGCCGCCCAGACCCTCATCAAGATCGTCTCCATGGCCGAGCCGCCGCTGCGGGTCCTGTTCGGCCAGGGCTTCTACCCGATGATCCAGCAGGCGTACGCCGACCGGCTCAAGGAGTGGGCCGACGGGCAGGACCTCTCGGCCCAGGCGCAGGGCAACCTCGGCGCCGCGAGCCGGTAACCCCGGGCCCGCCCGGACCGACATATGCCGCATTCCGGGCATATGTGGAGATCCCGGTCCGTCAGGCCCGTTTCCGAGACATGCCCCGGGGAGATCGCGTACGGTGACGCGTTGACCACCGGCCAAGCCCGCAAGCCTCCCCGGAGCCTGCTCTCATGCGAACCGCCACGGCGATCCTCTCCTTCGTGCTCGCCCTCGCCCTCCTGCCCCTCCAACCGGCCGCCGCCGCGTCGCTGCCCGGCGGCAAGAGCACCTACGTCGTCTCCCAGGGCCACCTGAAGGCGTCCTCCCGGGAGAACTGGGTCCGCCTGGGCACCTACCGCTTCGCCGCGAACGGCACGGTCAGCGCCTCGTCGTACCTGTGGTGGCAGCGCCGTCCCGAGGCCAGGCAGCGCACCGGCATGGTCCCCGACAAGAGCTGCACCACCAAGGCGGGAGGCTCGGCCTCCCGCCCCCGCATGTGCCGGGTGCTCACCGCCGGCGGCTACACCGGCGCCCCGGACGAGAGCCGCACCGGCACGTTCACCATGGCCGGCGACGTCCTCACCATCCGGTGGAAGATCGCCCAGGCGTGGACGGAGCAGTGGTACGTCCGCCGCTCCCCCGACGGCAAGCTGACCCGCCTCGACCTCAAGGGCAGCACCCTGGCCACGCACGGGTACGGCTACGGCAGCAACGCCGCGATCGGCACCCGGCGCGCGATGAGCTCGGTCAAGGCGTTCCCCGGCGCGCTGCGGCAGGACCTGACGAGCTGGGCCGGCGACAAACTCGTCACCTCGAACAACCAGCCGTTCAGCCTCTCCTCCTTCCGCGCCTGCACCACCACGACGTCGTGCCTGACGTACCTGCAGCCGTCGTCGCGCAGCGCCTGCCAGAAGTCCGGCGGCTGCCCGAACTACGGCGGCGGGACGAAGGCCGACATCAGCTCCATCCAGTACTACCTCACGAAGATCTCCAACTCCGACCGCCGCGACACGATGTGGCACTGGTGCACCTGCCTGGCGATGGAGCGCCGCGAGTTCTGCTACACCGGCAACTCCCACGTCAAGCCGCTCATGCAGGTCATCGACGACAGCGGCGCCTTCCGCGGCTGGGTCGGCGCCGAAGCGTCCTTCTCGACCGGCTCGTCCAGGAAGGCCGACATGCTGGCGGTGTTCCGCCTCACCGACTTCCGCTGATCCGAGACGGTTCAGGCGCGGACGACGGCGACCGGGCAGCGGGCAT
The DNA here is from genome assembly GCF_900323885.1 of [Actinomadura] parvosata subsp. kistnae. GTDB lineage: Bacteria > Actinomycetota > Actinomycetes > Streptosporangiales > Streptosporangiaceae > Nonomuraea > Nonomuraea composti. The sequence continues at coordinate 887,761 of NZ_OOHJ01000030.1, forward strand.
GGTGCAGCACGCCCCGGCTGACCGAGCCGAGCAGCGCCGAGCCGAGGGCGCCGCGCCCGTGCGAGCCGACCACCAGCAGACCGGCGCGTTCGGAGGCCGCCGTCAGCGCGTCCACCGGATGCGCGCACGGGACGTCCTCGACCACCCGCGGGTGGTCCGGGCCGAGCACCTTCAGCCGGTCGCGGATCACCTGCGACTGCAGGGCGCGGATGTCGTCCAGGTCGTACGGGATGTCCGGGGCGTAGGCGTGCACGGGGAGCTGCCAGGCGTGCACCACCCTGAGCGTCGCGCCCCGCAGCAGCGCCTGCTCGCCGGCGTAGGCGAGGGCCGGCTCGCACTCCGGCGAGTCGTCCACCCCCACCACGACCTCCTCGCTCGCGGGCAGGTGCGCGCCGCGCACCACGACCACCGGGCAGCGGACGTGCCCGGCCAGGTGCATGCTCACCGAGCCCAGCAGCGCCCCGGCGAACCCGCCCAGCCCCCGGCTGCCGACCACCAGCGCGGCGGCGTCCCCCACCTGCTCGGCCAGCACCTCGGCCGGCCGGCCCGCCACCTGCCGGGTGGTGACCTCGACGGCCGGCTGCCGCTCCCGTATCAGCGCCTCCGCCTCGTCCAGCACCTGCCGACCCGCGCGCAGCAGCAGGTCCGGCAGGTCGGCGCCGGGGGGCTTGCCGACCTGGTACCACGAGGTGTCGGCCACGTGCACGACCCGCAGCGGCAGGCGCCTGCGTGCGGCGTCGCCGGCCGCCCACTCCACGGCGGCACGCGAGGCCACCGACCCGTCCGCGCCCACGATGATCATGTTTCCTCCTCCTTCGTCACGCCTCCCATCGCACCACGCGCCTCCCGCTCCCGTCAGGGCCGGAGGTCGCGCCCACAAGGGCCGAACGGCCCTGTCCGCCACCGGCGTGAGCGCCTTTACAACGTAGATTCGTTATGCGCCTCTTAGGCGGCGCCGGCAAGCAGGTCGTCGAGCACGTGCAGGGCCCGCCACGCCGTCGTCATGCCGAACCGGGCGGAGAAGCGCACGACCGCCCGAAGGTCCTCCGGGGTGGCGCCGGCGCCGAGGGCCCGGCCGACGTGGGCGCGGAAGCTCTCCTCCAGGGTCTGGTAGAGCACGTCGACGGTCATCGTGATGAAGGCGCGCTCCCGTACCGACAGCAGACGCATATTGGCGCGCATGCGTGACTGCAGGTCCATGTAGCGGGCGAAGGGGGCGTCGAGGGCGGCCACCTCCTGCCGCATGCGCTCCGGCAGCGGGCTGCCGGAGCCGGCGGCGTTCACCTCGTGGGCCTGGCCGGTGGGGCGGGGCAGGTCGTGCTCGCGCTCCAGCTCGACCAGGCGGGCCAGCGCCGACTGGGCGGCCGGGTAGCCGCTGTCGTAGGCGACGAAGCGGAGCAGCTCGCGCAGGTCGTCGGCGGAGACGCCACTGTCCAGCGCCGCCAGCACGTGCCGGGTGAAGGGCAGGCCGAGGGTCTGCCGGCAGACGTCGGCGGTGAGGTTGAGCAGGGCCTGCTCGCGTGCGGTCAGCTCGGTGATCTCGGCCTGGAGCAGGCTGTCGGTGGCGGCGCTCATCTCGTCGAACGTCGCGTCCATCACCTGGGTGTGCATGAAGGTCCTCCATGAGTGAACAACTGTAGCGCTACGACTGTAGGGCAACAGGTGTTCACTCACAAGAGGCAGGACTGATGTGGATCTATCAGGGCAGTTCACGGTCGTGATGGATGAAGGGCTCGTCCTGCTGATGGCGTGGGGGCAGTTCCTGGCGCTGCTGGTCGTGCTCGGGTACGTGCTGCTGAGGCGGCAGTCATGAGGGCGGGCTGGGTGGCCCTCGCGCTGGCCGTCGGGGCGGCGGGGTGTTCGAGCCCGGCGTGGAACGACCGCGACTACGAGCTGAAGGCCGCCGCCTCCGCCGAGACGGTCGGCTCGACCGTCGAGGTGGTACGGCTCGCCGTGGGCGGCGGCGGGCGGCTGACGCGGCCGTACCTGAAAGTCGTGCTGACGAACGCCGCCGGGCAGGTGCAGAGCGTCAACGACCAGTTCGGCGGCGTGCAGCCGCCGTCCGAGCGGGCGGAGAAGCTGGGCGAGCAGTTGCTGCAGGTCACCGAGCGGGCCGAGAAGGAGATCTCCGGGCTGCTGGTGGAGGTGCGGCGCGACCGGGTGGAGGACCCGGCGGCGGCGGTGCGGCGGCTGGCCGGGCTGGGCGAGAGGTTGCGGGGCTTCCAGGAAGAGTACGAATGAAGAAGTTCCTGGGCATCACGCTGGGCATCCTGACCGCGATCGGCGGGTTCGTGGACATCGGCGACCTGGTCGCCAACGCGCTGGTCGGCTCCCGGTTCGGCATGTCGCTGGCGTGGGTGGTGGTGCTGGGCGTGCTGGGCATCTGCGTGTTCGCCGAGATGTCCGGACGCATCGCGGCGGTCTCCGGGCGTGCGGTGTTCGACCTGGTACGCGAGCGCCTCGGCCCCAAGGCCGGCCTGGCCAACCTCGGGGCGTCGTTCTTCATCCTGGGCCTGACCGTGGCCGCCGAGATCGGCGGCGCGGCGCTGGCCCTGGAGCTGGCCACCGGCGTGAACTACCTGCTGTGGGTGCCGGGCGTGGCGTTCGTGGCGTGGCTGGTCATGTGGCGGGTGAAGTTCGAGACCATCGAGCGGGTCTTCGGGCTCGGCGGGCTGGCGCTGGTGGTGTTCGTCGTCGCCCTGTGGCAGCTCGGGCCCGACTGGGGGCAGCTCTGGCAGCAGGCCGCCCGGCCCGCGCCGCCCGAGGGCGAGGCCGTGCCGACGTACTTCTACTACGCGATCGCGCTGCTGGGCGGGGCCATGACGCCGTACGAGGTGTTCTTCTTCTCCTCCGGCGGCGTCGAGGAGAAGTGGACGCGCTCGGACCTGTCGGTCTCGCGGGCGAACGTGTTCATCGGCTTCCCGCTCGGCGGCCTGCTGTCGCTGGCCATCGCCGCGTGCGCGGCCACCGTGTTCCTGCCGGTGCACGTGCAGGTGGACTCGCTGGACCAGATGGTGCTGCCGGTCGCGCTGGGCGTCGGCCAGATCGGGCTGGCGCTGGTGATCCTCGGCGTGTTCGCGGCCACGTTCGGGGCGACGCTGGAGGTGGCGCTGTCGTCGGGCTACTGCCTGAGCCAGTATTTCGGCTGGCAGTGGGGCAAGTTCGTGCGGCCGCGCGAGGCGGCGCGGTTCCACGCCACCATCCTCGTGGTGATGATCGTGGCGACGGCGCTCATCCTGACGACCATCGACCCGATCATGGTGACCGAGTACTCGCTGGTGTTCTCGGCGGCGGCGCTGCCGCTGACGTACCTGCCGGTGCTGATGATCGCCAACGACCGGGACTACATGCGGGACAAGGTGAACGGCAGGCTCTCCAACACGCTGGGGACGATATTCATGATCCTTCTTGTCGTGGTGTCCATCGCGGCGATCCCGCTCATGCTGGCCACGAAGGCGGGCCAATGAGTGGGCCGGCGGGGCGGGCCCGCGTGCTGCACGCGCAGCTCCACCTGCTGGACCGGCAGGTGGTGCACGACCACGACGGC
>NZ_OOHJ01000029.1 GCF_900323885.1 [Actinomadura] parvosata subsp. kistnae
TCGTCCCGGTGATCAGGCAGCTGTCCGCCGAGGGGGTGGTGGTCAGCGTCGACACGATGCGTGCCGAGGTCGCCAGGGCCGCGGTGGAGGCGGGCGCCCGCATCGTCAACGACGTGAGCGGCGGCCTGGCCGACCCGGAGATGCCGCGGGTGGTGGCCGCGACCGGCGTGACGTACGTGGTGATGCACTGGCGCGGCCACAGCCATGACATGTACTCCCGCGCCGTCTACGCCGACGTGGTCACGGAGGTGCGCGAGGAGCTGAGCAAGCGGGTGGACCTGGTGCTGGCCGAGGGGGTCACGGAGGAGCAGATCGTGCTCGACCCGGGCCTCGGCTTCGCAAGAACGCCGAGCACAACTGGGCCGTGCTGGCGGGCATCCGCGCCTGGCCGAGCTGGGCTTCCCGCTGCTCATCGGGGCATCACGCAAACGTTTCCTGGGGCGGCTGCTGGCCGATCCGACGGCACGCCACGGCCGTTCAGCCGCAGCGACGACGCCACGCTGGCCGTGACCGCGCTGGCGGCGCACGCCGGCGCCTGGTGCGTACGCGTGCACGAGGTAGGTCCCAACGCCGATGCCGTGCGCGTGGCCGCCGCATGGAAGAGAGCCGGAGCAGGCACATGAGCGTCGACACCGCCGCGATCGAGACGGTCAACCAGGAGTTCTACGCCGCCATTGAGAGCGCGGACCTGGACAAGATGACCGAGATCTGGGCCGAGGACACCACCGATGACCAGGTGAGCTGCGTGCACCCTGGCTGGACGTTGCTGACGGCCGCCAGGAGGTGCTGCGGTCCTGGGCGCTGATCATGGCCAACACCACCTACATCCAGTTCGTGCTGACCGACGTCAACACGACGGTGCTGGGCGACGTGCCGTGCTGACCTGCGTCGAGAACATCCTGACCGCCGGCGAGGAGGGCGAGGCCAGCTTCGCGGCGGGCAAGGTGGTGGCCAGCAACGTCTATCTCCGCACCGCGCAGGGCTGGCGGTTGTGGATGCACCACGGCTCGCCGGTTCTGCAGGGAGACGACGACGAGGAGGAGGAAGGCGAGCTTGAGCCTTGATCGCATCGCCCTGAAGGGCCTGCGGGCCGGGGCAGGCACGGCGTGCTCGCTGCCGAGCGGGAGCTCGGCAGGAGTTCGTGGTGGACGCGACGCTGTTCCTCGACACGGCGCCGGCCGCGGCCGGCGACGACCTGACCAAGACCGTCACTACGGGGAGCTGGCCAGGCCTGGTCGAGGTGGTGGAGGGCGAGCCGGTCGAGCTGATCGAGACGCTCGCGCAGCGGCTGGCCGACGTCTGCCTGGCCGGCGAGCTGGTGCACCGGGTCGAGGTGAGCGTGCACAAGCCGGCGGCGCCGATCCCCCTGCCCTTCGACGACGTGGTCGTCACGATCGAGCGGAGCCGCGCATGAAGGTGGTGCTCTCTCTCGGCAGCAACCTCGGGCGTCGCTTCCAGACGTTGCAGGGCGCCGTCGACACGCTGTTCGACGCGCCGGGGCTGGAGTTCGTCCGGGCGTCCCGATCTACGAGACCGACCCGGTGGGCGGGCCCGGCGGGCAGCGCCCGTACCTCAACGCGGTCGTGGTCGCCGAGACCACGCTCGCGCCGCGCACGCTGCTGGAGCGGGCGCAGAGCGTCGGAGAACGCCTTCGGCCGCGTCCGCGCGGAGCGCTGGGGGCCGCGCACGCTCGACATCGACCTGATCGTGGTGGGCGAGACCGTCTGCGACGACCCCGACCTCACGCTGCCGCATCGCGGGCGCACGAGCGCGCGTTCGTGCTGGTGCCGTGGTCGAAGCCGACCCGGAGGGTGCGCTGCCCGGCCACGGCCCGTGGCGCGGCTGCTGGAGGGGCTCGGCGACCAGGGCGTACGCCTGCGCGACGACCTGAAGCTGCAGAGGCCCGATTGAAGCCCACCCGCCCCGGCCCCTGGTCGGCATCGTCGTCGTCATCGCCCTGCTGACCTGGGCCGTGGTCAGGCAGATGTACTCCGAGCTGCCGCTCATGCCGTGGACGGCGATCCCACGGTGCTGCTGCTGTCCATCGGCGAGGCGTACAGCGGCTGGGCGACAAGGCCAGGATCGCGCGGAAGCCGGGCACGAAGCCGGTGGAGCGCTGGCGGTGGCGCGGCTGGCGGCGCTGGCGAGGGTGCGGACGTACGCGGGGCGGGTCGGGGTCTTCGGGCGGAGGTGCTCCGGAGAGGGGCGCAGACCGACCGCGACGCCGCGGGAGTTCGCGCGACGGCTCGCTTCGGTCGAGGTCTGCGCCGTTGGCAGGCGACCGCGCGAAGACCCGCCGAACACCGCGCGTCCGGAGCCTTGCCAGCGCCGCCAGCCGCGCCACCGCCAGCGGCTCCACCGGCTCGTGCCGGCTTCCGCGCGATCCTGGCCTTGGTCGCCCAGCCGCTGTACGCCTCGCCGATGGACAGCAGCAGCACCGTGGGATCGCCGTCCACGGCATGAGCGGCAGCTCGGAGTACATCTGCCTGACCACGGCCCAGGTCAGCAGGGCGATGACGACGACGATGCCGACCAGGGGCCGGGGCGGGTGGCTTCAATCGGGCCTCTGCAGCTTCAGGTCGTCGCGCAGGCGTACGCCCTGGTCGCCGAGCCCCTCCAGCAGCCGCGCCACCGGCCGTGGCCGGGCAGCGCACCCTCCGGTCGGCCTTCGACCACGGCACCAGCACGAACGCGCGCTCGTGCGCCCGCGGATGCGGCAGCGTGAGGTCGGGTCGTCGCAGACGGTCTCGCCACCACGATCAGGTCGATGTCGAGCGTGCGCGGCCCCCAGCGCTCCGCGCGGACGCGGCCGAAGGCGTTCTCGACGCTCTGCGCCGCTCCAGCAGCGTGCGCGGCGCGAGCGTGGTCTCGGCGACCACGACGCGTTGAGGTACGGGCGCTGCCGCCGGGCCCGCCCACCGGGTCGGTCTCGTAGATCGGGGAGCCCGGACGAACTCCAGCCCGGCGCGTCGAACAGCGTGTCGACGGCGCCCTGCAACGTCTGGAAGCGACGCCCGAGGTTGCTGCCGAGAGAGAGCACCACTTCATGCGCGGCTCCGCTCGATCGTGACGACCACGTCGTCGAAGGGCAGGGGGATCGGCGCCGCCGGCTTGTGCACGCTCACCTCGACCCGGTGCACCAGCTCGCCGGCCAGGCAGACGTCGGCCAGCGCTGCGCGAGCGTCTCGATCAGCTCGACCGGCTCGCCCTCCACCACCTCGACCAGGGCCTGGGCCAGCTCCCGTAGTGGACGGTCTTGGTCAGGTCGTCGCCGGCCGCGGCCGGCGCCGTGTCGAGGAACAGCGTCGCGTCCACCACGAACTCCTGCCCGAGCTCCCGCTCGGCAGCGAGCACGCGTGCCTGCCCCGGGCCCGCAGGCCTTCAGGGCGATGCGATCAAGGCTCAGCTCGCCTTCCTCCTCCTCGTCGTCGTCTCCCTGCAGAACCGGCGAGCCGTGGTGCATCCACAACCGCCAGCCCTGCGCGGTGCGGAGATAGACGTTGCTGGCCACCACCTTGCCCGCCGCGAAGCTGGCCTCGCCCTCCTCGCCGGCGGTCAGGATGTTCTCGACGCAGGTCAGCACGGCCACGTCGCCCAGCACCGTCGTGTTGACGTCGGTCAGCACGAACTGGATGTAGGTGGTGTTGGCCATGATCAGCGCCCAGGACCGCAGCACCTCCTGGCGGCCGTCAGCAACGTCCAGCCAGGGTGCACGCAGCTCACCTGGTCATCGGTGGTGTCCTCGGCCAGATCTCGGTCATCTTGTCCAGGTCCGCGCTCTCAATGGCGGCGTAGAACTCCTGGTTGACCGTCTCGATCGCGCGGTGTCGACGCTCATGTGCCTGCTCCGGCTCTCTTCCATGCGGCGGCCACGCGCACGGCATCGGCGTTGGGACCTACCTCGTGCACGCGTACGCACCAGGCGCCGGCGTGCGCCGCCAGCGCGTCACGGCCAGCGTGCGTCGTCGCTGCGGCTGAACGGCCGTGGCGTGCCGTCGGGATCGGCCAGCAGCCGCCCAGGAAACGTTTGCGTGATGCCCGATGAGCAGCGGGAAGCCCAGCTCGGCCAGGCGCGGGATGCCGCCAGCACGCCCAGTTGTGCTCGGCGTTCTTGGCGAAGCGAGGCCCGGGTCGAGCACGATCTGCTCCTCCGTGACCCCCCTCGGCCAGCACCAGGTCCACCCGCTTGCTCAGCTCCTCGCGCACCTCCGTGACCACGTCGGCGTAGACGGCGCGGAGTACATGTCATGGCTGTGCCGCGCCAGGCATCACCACGTAGTCACGCCGGTCGCGGCCACCACCGCGGCATCTCCGGGTCGGCCAGGCCGCCGCTCACGTCGTGACGATGCGGGCGCCGCCTCCACCGCGGCCCTGGCACCTCGGCACGCATCGTGTCGACGCTGACCACCACCCCCTCGGCGGACAGCTGCCTGAT
>NZ_OOHJ01000027.1 GCF_900323885.1 [Actinomadura] parvosata subsp. kistnae
GCCGGCCCGGGGCCCAGGTCGTGCGTCCGGCCGAACTTGCCTCCGCTCTGCGGCCCGAGCTGTACGCCGACATGGGCTACCGGGCACGGCAGCGCGCGCGAGCGGTGGGTGTGAAAGCGCGGGGCGCGTGGGCCGGGGTATGGGGCGCGGGGCCGCAGGGCACGGGCCGCGGGGCGCGCTGTGTACGGGCGGGGCGCGGTGGCGCACGGCCACAGCATGCGGGGGCACAGGCGCGCTGCGTGCGGCCACAGGGGCGAGGCGCAGGCCGCGGGCGCGGAGCATGGGGCATGGGAGGCGCGGCGCGTTGCGGGCGGGTACGGGAGTGCGGCGGTGCCTGGACACGGGGCTGTGGGCCTGCGGGCATGGCCCGGGGCGCGCTATGCGCCGGCGCGGCGCGTGGCCGCGGGGCATTGGGGCGTGGGCGCGAGGTGCGGAGGCGCGAGGGCACAGGGAGCGGCCCCAGGGTGCGGGGTGCAGGGCGCGAAGGAACGGTGGCGCGTGGGCAAGGGCCCGGGGCGCACGGCATGGGGCGCGGGCAGGGGCACGGTGGCGCGTGGGTGCGGGCCTGCCGCATGTGCACGGTGCGGGTGCACAGGGCGCGGGGCGTGCGGGCATGGATTGCGCGGGCAGCGGCGCGGGGGCGCTGGGCGCAGGGGCGTGCTGCGGGTGGGTGACGCGTGCTGGGCTGGGGTGCGACAACGTGGGAGGCGAGGGTGTGCGGGCGAAGACGGTGGTGAGCCCTGTCGGCGCGAGGGGGTGGGCGGGCGAGGCTCGGCTGGGGTGCGACGACGTTGGAGGCGAGGGTGTGCGGCCTGGGCGGCGAGGGTGTGCGGCATGCGAGGGTGCGCGGCGAAGGCGGCGGTGAGCCCTGCCGGTGTGCGAGGGCGTGGTCGCGTGGTGGTGAGGATGGCGGGTGCTCGGGGCGAGGTCGCGTGGTGGTGAGGGTGGCGGGGTGCTTGGAGGCGTGGTCGTGCGGTGGCGGGGTGCGCGGGGTGTGGTTGTTCGGGGCGGTGGTGGTGGGGTGCCGGGGTGTGAAACGGGTGAGGGGGCGGGTGGTTGACGGGTGGGGTGGGGGCGGTAATGTGCCCCACCCCTAGCGACGCCTTTCGGAGCTGCGGGTGGGGGTTCATCACCTCACCGGCTCTCTGGAGGCTCCAAGATGTCCAGCCGTTCGCCGTTCAAGCGGCGCGATTTCCGGCTGCTCCTGTTCGGGCAGACCACCGCCCAGCTCGGTACGCAGGTCAGCGGCGTGGCGGTGCCGTTGCTGGCCGTTGTGACCCTTGATGCCTCGCCCCTGCAGCTCGGCCTGATCACGGCCTCCGGGACGGTCGCGTTCGCGGTGATCGGGTTGCCGGCCGGGGCGTGGGTCGATCGGTGGCGGCGGCGGCCCGTGCTCGTGGGGGCGGATCTGGCTCGGGCGGTGGTGCTGGCCACGGTTCCGCTCGCCGCCATGCTCGGGGTGCTGGGCATCTGGCAGCTCGTGGTCGTCTCGCTGCTGGCCGGGGTTGCCAGGGTGTTCTTCGATGTGGGGTACCAGAGTTATCTGCCGTCTGTGGTGGGGCGGGAGGGGCTGCTCGCGGGTAACTCGGCGATGGAGAGCATCCGGGCGGGTGGGCAGGTGGCGGGGCCGGGGGTCGGTGGGTGGGCCGTGAGTGTGCTGGGTGCGGCGAACGTGGTGCTGGTTCAGGCGGTCACGTTCGCTGTGTCGGCTGTCTCGTTGCTGGCCATCAAGGCCCCTGAACCCGCGCCGGTCCCCGCCGCATCGGGGTCCGCGGGGCTGGGTGCTGAGATCAAGGAAGGGCTGGTGGTCGTTCTCAGGACGCCGGTTCTGCGGGCGACCGCGATCACCAGTGCCGCCGGGAACTTCGCCTTCGCCATCGCGTCGGCGGTGAGCTTCGTGTTCATGGTTCGCACGCTCGGCCTGTCGCCCACCGGCATCGGGCTCGTGCTCGCCGCCGGCTCCGTCGCCGCCCTGGCGGGGGCGGCTCTCACGCCGGTGCTCGCGCGCTGTGCGGGGTCGGCGAGGGTGATCTGGCTGGCCCTGGCCGTGACGGGGCCCGTCGCGATGCTCAGCCCCCTGGCGGGGCGGGGCTGGGGGGTGGGGCTGCTCGTGGTGGGGACGGCGGCGGGGGAGCTGGGGCAGATCGTGTACGCGGTCACGAACGTCAGCCTGCGCCAGCGGCTGTGCCCGGAGCGGATGCTCGGCCGGGTCAACGCCACCATGCGGTTCCTCATGATGGGGCTGTTCCCCCTGGGCGCCCTGCTGGGCGGGGTGCTGGGGGAGGTGGCGGGGGCGCGGCAGACCCTGTGGGTGGCGGCGGTCGTCGTCCTGCTGTCGCCGCTGCCGGTGTACGCGGCTCTGCGAGGCGTGCGGGACGTCGAGGACCTGGACGCGGCTCTGCGGGAGTGAAGGACGTCGAGGATCTGGACGGGGCCCTGCGCGGTGTGCGGGACGTCGACGACCTGGGCGGGGAGGGGGTGCCGGAGGGCGCCCCCTCCCCGGGGTCGGTCAGGCGCGGCGGAGCTGGAAGGTGAGGCCGAGGTCGGCGTCCGTGTGGGACGGGAGGTCCGCGGCGGTGCCCTCTTGGATGGTGGTCGCCAGGACTTCCTCGCCCACCACGTGACCCTGCGTGCGCAGCGCGGCGGCGAGGTCGTCGGAGGTGGCGCTCCACCACAGGTCGATCCGGTCGGTGATGGACAGGCCGGTCGACTTGCGGGCCTCCTGGACGAGGCGGATGACCTCGCGCAGCAGGCCGGCGCGGCGCAGCTCGTCGGTCAGCTCCAGGTCGAGCGCGATCGTCTCGCCCGTGCCGGTGCCGATGGCGCCGGTCTCGACGGCCCAGCCGGAGCGGGGCTGCTCGTTGACGATCACCTCGTCGGGGCCGAGCATGACCTCGCCGAGCTCGTCGGCCTCCACCATGACGGTGGCGCCCGAGCGCAGGGCACGGGCGACGCGGGCGGCGTCGGCGGCGGTGACGGCGGCGGCCACGAGCTTGGTCTGGGAGCCGAAGCGCTTGCCCAGGGCGCGGAAGTTCGGCTTGATCGTGTAGGACACGAGGTCGGCGCTGAAGCCGGACATGTCCTCCAGTGCCTGGACGTTCAGCTCGTCGGCGACGAGGCCGCGCAGCTCGTCGGGCAGCGACGGCCAGCCGTGCGCGCCGACCAGGGCCCGGCGCAGCGGCTGGCGGGTCTTGACGCCCGAGGAGGCGCGGGCCGAGCGGCCCAGCTCCACCAGGCGCCGCACGAGGGCCATCTGGTCCGACAGCGCCGGGTCGAGCAGGTCCTCGCGCACCTCGGGCCACGTGGCGAGGTGGACCGAGGAGGGCGCGCCGGCCGGGCGCAGGACGTCCCACAGGTAGTCGGTGACGAACGGCGTGATCGGCGCCATCAGCCGCAGCACCGTCTCCAGGCACTCGTACAGGGTCGCGAACGCGTCCTGGGAGCCCTGCCAGAAGCGGCGGCGCGAGCGGCGGACGTACCAGTTGGACAGGTCGTCGAGGAAGTCGGCCAGGCGGCGGCCGGCCCGCTGGGTGTCGTACTCGTCGAGTGCCGAGGTGACCTCGGCCACCGTGCGGTGCAGCTCGGCCAGCGCCCAGCGGTCGAGCAGCGGGCGCTGCGCCGCCGGCGCGGCCTCGGCGAGCTTGTCGGGGGACCAGGACTCGGCGTTGGCGTAGAGGGTGAAGAACGACGAGGTGTTCCACAGGGTCAGCAGGACCTTGCGGACGATCTCCTCCAGCGTGGTGTGGCCCACCCGGCGGGCCGCCCACGGCGAGCCGGAGCAGGCCATGAACCAGCGCAGCGCGTCGGCCCCGTGCTGGTCCATCAGCGGGATCGGCTCGAGGATGTTGCCCAGGTGCTTGCTCATCTTGCGGCCGTCCTCGGCCAGGATGAGGCCGAGGCAGAGCACGTTCCGGAAGGACGACTGGCCGAAGACGAGCGTGCCGACGGCCATCATCGAGTAGAACCAGCCGCGCGTCTGGTCGGTGGCCTCGCAGATGAAGTCGGCCGGGTAGACGTCCGGCTTGCCGCGCTCGCCCCACTGGGCGAACGGCATGGAGCCGGAGTCGTACCAGGCGTCGATGACGTCGGGCACGCGCGTGGCCAGGGCGCCGCACGACGGGCAGTCGAAGGTGACGTCGTCGACGTACGGGCGGTGCGGGTCGAGGGCCGAGACGTCGCGGCCGGCCAGCGTGCCCAGCTCCTCCAGCGACCCGACGCACGTCACGTGCGACTCGTCCTCGGAGCACACCCACAGCGGCAGCGGCGTGCCCCAGTAGCGCGAGCGCGACAGCGACCAGTCGACGTTGCCGCGCAGCCACTCGCCGAACCGGCCCCACTTGATCGTTTCGGGGAACCAGTTGGTGTCGGCGTTCTCGGACAGCATCTGGTCCTTGATCGCGGTGGTGCGGATGTACCAGGAGGGCAGCGCGTAGTAGAGCAGCGCCGTGTGGCAGCGCCAGCAGTGCGGGTAGCTGTGCTCGAAGTGGCCGCCGCGGTAGAGCAGGCCGCGCGCCCGCAGGTCTTCGGTCAGCTCCTCGTCGGCGTCCTTGAAGAACTTGCCGCCGACCATGGGCACGTCGTCGAGGAAGCGGCCGTCGGGGCCGATCGGGTTGACGACCGGCATCTCGTACTTCCTGATCACGGCCATGTCGTCGGCGCCGAAGGCGGGCGCCTGGTGGACCAGGCCGGTGCCGTCCTCGACGGTCACGTAGTCGCCGAGCACGACGTAGTGGGCGCCGGGGATGTCGACCAGGTCGAACGGGCGCGTGTAGGTGGTGTGCTCCAGCTCGCGGCCGGTGAAGCGGGCCACCTCGGTGGCGCCCTCGCCGAGCACCGACAGCAGCGGCTCGGCCACGACGAGGACCTCGCCGTCGGCGGTGCGGGCCGCGACGTAGGTGACGTCGGGGTGCACGGCCACGGCGGTGTTGGAGACGAGCGTCCACGGCGTGGTCGTCCAGATGAGCAGCGCGGCGCCGAGCTCGGCCAGCGGGCCGGAGGTGGCGGGCATGCGGACGTAGACCGACGGGCTGGAGACGGTCTCGTAGGCGCCGGGCTGGCCCAGCTCGTGGTCGGACAGGCCGGTGCCGCAGCGCGGGCAGTAGGGCGTGATGCGGAAGTCGCGGAACAGCAGCCCCTTGTCGAAGACGACCTTCAGCGACCACCACACGGACTCGACGTAGGACGGGTCCATCGTGCGGTACGCCTGGGACAGGTCGATCCAGTAGCCCATCCGCTCGGTCATCTGCTCGAACGCGTCGACGTGCCGCAGCACCGACTCGCGGCACTTGGCGTTGAACTCGGCGATGCCGTACGTCTCGATGTCGCGCTTGCCCGACAGGCCCAGCTCCCGCTCGACGCCCACCTCGACGGGCAGGCCGTGGCAGTCCCAGCCCGCCTTGCGGGGCACGCTGAAGCCGCGCATCGACTTGTAGCGGGGGAACAGGTCCTTGAAGACGCGGGCCTCGACGTGGTGCACGCCGGGCAGGCCGTTGGCGGTGGGCGGGCCCTCGTAGAAGACCCAGGCGGGGTTGCCCGCGTTCTGCTCGACGGAACGCTCGAAGATCTTCCCGTCCCGCCAGCGGTCGAGGACCTCGCGCTCGAGCGCGGGCAGGTCGACCTGCGCGGGAAGAGAGCGGAATGATGGGGAAGACATCTCGGGCGCGACCTCCACGCTTGATCAAACGACTGGGCTTGACGCGTGAAGGGACGAAGCCTGGCGGCTCCGCGGTACCACCCTTCTTGACCCCGCGCGGGGCGGGGCCCTCTTCATTTGGGCTGCTGCCGGGTCTAATGAGCTCTCGGGAGAGCCGTTCTTCCGGCGGCTCCGGGGTGATATCCCTCACAGTGGGGCCCCATCAACGCCTTGCAGTCTCAAACCATAACGCAGAGTGGAGGCGAAGGCTTCCTTGTTTTCCTGGTGGCGCCCCGTCCCCCGATCAGCGGCCGGTACGCAAGTCGTCAACGGCGCAAAGATGTGGGAATGGACGCCGCTGGGGAGGAGTTGAATGCGCGAGGCGGGATAGTACGGGGGAGGTAAACCGTCCGGCGGGTCGTTTGCCGTTCCGTTATCTGGATCCTAAGCTGCCCGCACCATTTACGGCCTTGATCAGCAATGGAGGCAGCCATGGCGGCAGTCACGCAGACCGCGACACCCTCGATGTGGTCGGAAGAGGAGCTGGCCGAGGTACGCGGCAGGCTCCAGACGGAGATCGACGAGCTCGAGGCGGACATCCTCCGCCACGAGTCGGAGATAGCCTCTGGGGACGTGACCCAGGGCGCGGGCGACGACCAGGCCGACGCCGGCGCCAAGACGTACGAGCGCGAACGCGAGATCGCCCTTACCCTGAATGCGCGCGATCTGGTCGCGCAGAACGAACGTGCGATCGCCAGGATCGACGCAGGGACCTATGGAGTGTGCGAATCGTGCCACAAGCCGATCGGCAAGGAACGCCTCCAGGCGTTCCCGAGGGCGACGCTGTGCGTGACCTGCAAGCAGAAGGAGGAGCGCCGGTAACGGGCTCCCCCTCCACGGGCACGGGAGGCGCGGCGGGCAGGCCCCGCCGGCGCCTCTTCGCCGTTCTCGTGGCGCTGGCGGCCGTGATCTACGCGGCCGACCTGGCCACCAAGACGGTGGTGCTGCGGTCGCTGGAGGGTGAGCCGCCGCTGGTCGTCATCCCGGGCGTGCTGCAGTTCAGGGTGATCTTCAACTCGGGTGCCGCGTTCAGCATCGGCACCGGGATGACGTTCATCTTCACCTTCATCGCGGCCGGTGTCGTCGTGGCGATCGTGCGCACGGCGCGCAAGCTCGGCAGCCGGTCCTGGGCGGTCACGCTCGGCCTGCTGCTGGGCGGCGCGACGGGCAACCTCACCGACCGGCTGCTGCGCTACCCGTCGGGGTTCGGGCGCTCCACGCAGCTCCAGGGGCACGTGGTCGACTTCATCGAGGTGCTGCCGGGCAACTTCCCGGTCATCGACTACTTCCCGGTCTTCAACATCGCCGACTCGGCGATCGTCTGCGGCGGCATCCTGGCGGTGATCCTGGCCTGGCGCAACGTGCAGATCGACGGGTCGAAGGAGGTGGGCGGCAAATGAGTGAGCAGCGCAGCCTGCCGGTGCCCGACGGGCTGGAGGGCGAGCGGCTCGACGCCGCCCTCTCGCGGCTGTTCGGCTTCTCCCGCACCCGCGCGGCCGAGCTGATCACGGCCGGCGAGGTGCTCGTGGACGGCCGCCAGCCGGCCAAGTCGGACCGGGTGCACGCGGGCGCGTGGCTCGACGTCACGCTGCCGCCGCCGGTCAGCACGCCCATGCCGGTGGCCGAGCCGGTGCCGGGCATGTCCATCGTGTACGAGGACGACGACATCATCGTGGTCAACAAGCCCATCGGCGTGGCCGCCCACCCCACCGTCGGCTGGACCGGCCCCACGGTGATCGGCGGGCTGCTCGGCGCCGGGCACACGATCGCCACCAGCGGCGCCGCCGAGCGCCAGGGCATCGTGCACCGGCTCGACGCCAACACCACGGGCGCCATGGTGGTGGCGAAGAGCGAGCACGCCTACTCCCACCTCAAGCGGGCCTTCAAGGAGCGCACGGTCGACAAGCGCTACCACGCGCTGGTGCAGGGCCATCCCGACCCGTTCAGGGGCACGGTCGACGCGCCCATCGACCGGCACCCGTCGGGCGACGGCCGCTTCGCGGTGGTGGCCGGGGGCAAGCCGTCCGTCACGCACTACGACACGGTGGAGGCGTTCAGGGCGGCGTCGCTGCTGGACATCAAGCTGGAGACGGGGCGCACACACCAGATCCGGGTGCACATGTCGGCGCTGCGCCACCCGTGCGTCGGCGACCTGCTGTACGGCGCCGACCCGACGCTGGCGGCCCGGCTCGGCGTCACGCGGCAGTGGCTGCACGCGGTCGCGCTCGGCTTCGAGCACCCCTCGACGGGGGAGTGGATGTCGTTCAGCACCGACTACCCGCAGGACCTGCAGAAGGCGCTCGACATCGTGCGCGAGGAGTCCTAGCCGCTCAGGCGGACTTCTTCTTCTTGCCCTTGCCGAGCGCCCGGCCGTTGCCCGTGCCCTCGATCTGGCCGGGGGCCCGGCCGGTGGCCTCCTCCTTGGTCTTGGTCGGCTTCGGCTCCTTGGTGGGGGTCTTCTTCTTCGCCGTGGGCGACGGGCTGCGCGGCTGCTGCTCGCGCGTCGGGGGCGGAGTGCTGCTGGTCCTCGCCTCGTGGGACTGCGGCCGGGACTGGGGCGGAGACGGCGGCCCGGAGGGGGACGGGGCGGTGCTCTCCGGCCGGGTGGTCTTCAGCTCCGGGGTGGGCGACTCGTACACGGTCGTCTTCTCGGTGGTCACCACGGCGGGCACGGGGCTGGGGGTGACCGGCTGCCGCGGGCGCTGCGACCACCAGGCCGCGCCGCCGGTGACCAGCCCGACGGCCAGCGCGCCGCCGACGATCGCGGCCAGCGGGAGCAGCCGCCGCCGCGGGCGCCGGTGACCCGCCGGGACGGTGACGGGGCCGGTCCGCTCGGGCGCGGCGCCGGTCAGGATCGCGGTCAGCCGCCGCTCCGCCTCCTCCAGCGACATGCGCTCGGCCGGGTCCTTGCGCAGCAGGCCGAGCAGGACGGGGGCGAGCACGCCCGCGCGGGCCAGCGGCCGGGGCTCGGCGTGCATGACGGCGCCCAGCGTGGCCAGGGCGGTGTCCCGCTGGAAGGGGGAGTGGCCCTCGACGGCCATGTAGAGCGTCACGCCCACCGACCACAGGTCAGAGGCGGGCGTGGCCCGGCCGCCGGCCGCCCGCTCCGGCGCCATGAACGCGGGGGTGCCGACCAGGATGCCCGTCCTCGTGACCGGCGCCTCGTCCTCCGTGGTGGCGATGCCGAAGTCGGTCAGGACCGCGCGGCCGTCCTGCGACAGCAGCACGTTGTCGGGCTTGACGTCGCGGTGCAGCACCCCGGCCGCGTGCGCCGCGCGCAGCGCCTCCAGGAGCTGTAACCCGATGCCCGCCGCCTGCGCGGGCGGCATCGGACCCTCCTCGCGGATCAGCGCGCCCAGCGTGCGCGACTGCACGAGCTGCATGACGATCCAGGGATGACCGCGCTCCTCCAGGACGTCATAGACGGTGGCCACGCCGGGATGCGCGACCCGGCCCGCCGCCCTGGCCTCGCGGAAGGTCCGTACGGCGAACTCCTCGCGCTCAGGGCCGCTCATGTTGGGAGGGGGAAGCACCTCCTTGACGGCCACGTCCCGGCCGAGCACCTCGTCGTGGGCATGCCACACCATGCCCATGCCACCCTTTCCGATGGTCCTGAGCAGCCGATAACGCCCGCCGACCACCAACCCCACTGAATCGGACATGCACGGCGACTACCCCAGAAGCATCCGGGCAAGCGCGGTGACCACGGCCGCCGAGGCCAGCACGACGAGGAACGGCGCCCGCAGCAGCAACGCCACCACCGCCGCCCCCAGCCCCGCCGCCCGCGCCGGGTCGAAGCTCAGCCCGCCCTGGGCCGTGAACGTCTGCACCGCGATCAGCGCCGCCAGCAGCGCCACCGGCACCAGCTCCGCGAACCTGCGCACCCGCGGATGCTCCAGCACCCGCCGGGGCGCGGCCAGCCCCGCCAGCTTCAACGCGTAGCAGCCCGCGCAGACGGCCGCGATCGCCCACCACAACGCCATCGGAGCACCCCCTGTCATCGGAACAGCACCACCAGCACCGCGACGGCCGACAGCAGCACCGGCACGCCGGCCGGCAGGAACGGGGTCGCGCACAGGGCGATCGCCGCCGCCCCCGCCGCCAGCCAGCGCAGCTCGGCGCTGGCCGCCAGGCGCGGCCACAGGATGGCCAGGAACGCCACCGGGCCCACCACGTCCAGGCCCAGCACGGCCGGGTCGCCCAGGAACGAGGTGCCGTACGCGCCGGCCAGCGTGCTCAGGTTCCAGGCGGTGTAGAGGCTGGCGAACGTCGTCACGAAGCCCGTGCGGGCCGACTCCGGGGTGGGCTGGGCCATCGTGACGGCCGTGGTCTCGTCGATCACGCCGTGGGCGGCCAGCAGGCGGCGCGGGCCGCGTACCCGAAGGAGCTCGGCCATGCGCAGGCCGTAGAGCGTGTTGCGGCCGCCGAGCAGCAGCGCGCCCAGCGTGGCGGCCACCAGGTCGCCGCCGGCGGCGACCGCGCCGGTCAGCGCGAACTGCGAGGCGCCCGTGAACGCCAGCAGGCTCAGCACGCACGCCTGCGGCACGGACAGGCCCGCGGTGACCGCCGCGGCGCCGAAGGCGATCCCGGACAGGCCCACGGCCAGCCCCACGCCGAGACCGTCCCGCACGGCGGCGGAACGGGAGGTCGTCTCTTCCATGCCGCCCGACGCTAGGCGCCGGGCGAATCGCCCGTCTTGTACGTTCTTGCGGCTTGTTGATGGGCGGCGGGCTCGTACACCCCCACGCCCGCTGATGGGCGGTGGCTTCTACGCCCCTGCGGCCCGCTGATACGCGGCGGGCGGAACGCCGACGATGCGCTTGAAGTGGCGGCTCAGGTGGGCCTGGTCGGTGAAGCCCACCTCGGCGGCCACCCGCGCGGGCCGCACGCCGGACCGCAGCAGCCGGCGCGCCTGTCGCACCCGCAGCGAGGTGAGATACGCGTGCGGCGGCAGCCCCGTGACGGCCTTGAACGCCCGCAGCAGCGCGAACGGCCGCGCCCCCACCGCCTGCGCCAGCCCCTCCAGCGTCGGCGGGTCCACGAGGCTCTCGTGCAGCACGTCGAGCGCCGCGCGCACCGCCCGCCTGCCCTCCGCCGGCAGCACCGCGGCGGGCCGCGGCGCGGCGTGACGCGACAGCAGCCGGGCGAACATCGTGCGGCTCAGCGTCGAGGCCGCCAGCGCGTCACCCCGCTCGGCCGCCTCGTGCGCCCGCCGCAGCAGCGCCGCCACCTGCTCGTCGCGCACCACCTGCTCGGGGAAGTACGGCGTCCCGTACGGCGCCCCCAGCTCCGCCGCGATCCCGGCCAGCGCGTCGATCGACGGATAGAGCATCCGGTACGCCCACCCGCCCGGCACCCCGGCGTGCCCCGTGTGCACCGCGTCGGGGTTGACCAGCACCAGCTCGCCCGCCGCCGCCCGGTGCAGCGTGCCGCGGTAGTCGAACTCCTCCACCCCCGAGACGATCAGCCCGATCGCGTAGCCGTCGTGCACGTGCCGGGAGAAGCGGTGCGTCACGTAGCGGGCCTTGAGCAGGTCGGTGCCCGGCACCGCCGGGTGCCGCCAGAACCGGGCCTGCTCCTTCACAGGGGCCTGAACGTCTTGACGAACGTCTCGAAGTAGTGCCGGTCGGCGTCCCAGCGGGAGTCGGTGGTCTCCCAGTACAGCGCGTACGGGCGGCCGTCGTCGGTGTGGAAGCCGCGGTTGATCACGTGGATCGTCTGCCCGTCGCGGACCCGGGTGAACTCCCAGTCGGCCGCCTTCAGCCCCAGGTAGCCGGTGGGGGTGATGCCGACGCGTTCGTACTGCTGGAACTCGCCCTTGGCGCGGATCTCCTTCTCCAGGCCGAGCCAGTGCCGCACCGGGTCGTCCCACGGGATGTCGGGGACGGTCCACTCGACGATCATCATGCCGGGGCTGCCGGGGCCCTTGATGCTGATGCTGTCCCGGGTGGGGTTCTTCTCCGCGCGCCACCGCTCGGGCATCGCGATCCGGAAGCGGCCGGCCGCGTTCCGGTACGAGCGCCAGCCGTCGGGCACCGTCGCCGCCGTCCGGGTGGGCTCGGGGGTGGCGGTGGCCAGTGCTTCGGTGGGTGCTTCGGTGGGGCTGGGGGCCGTCCGGGTAGGGCTGGGGGTCGGGCTCACATTCGAGGCCGTGGCGTTCCATTTGTCGGACAGCAGGACGCCGCCCGTGCCCAGCGCCGCGACGGTCACCAGCGCGGCGGGCAGGCCGATCCAGAGCGCCTTGCGCCGCCCGCGCCGCTGCTCGGGCATGGTGTGCGACGGGCCGGAAACAGGCCCGCCCGGGTGCGGGCCGCTGCCGGTCGTCCCCCAGTGGCTCCCGCCCGCTGGGTCGGTGGTGCCGCGCCGGCCGGGGCCGGTGGCCGCCTGCCAGTGCGACGGCGGGGCGTCGGGAGGCGCGGGGGCGAACGGGCCGGGCGGCGCGGACGCGGCCTCGTACAGGAGTCTGGCGGCCTGCTCGGCGGACAGCCGGGCGGCGGGGTCGCGCCGCAGCAGCCCCATGATGACCGGCTCCAGCGCGCCGGCCCGCACCGGCGGCTCCGGCTCGTCGCGCAGCACCGCCGCCACCGTCGCGGCCCACGAGTCGCGCTTGAACGGCGGCCGGCCCTCGACCGCCGTGTACAGGGTGGCGCCCAGCGCCCACAGGTCCGACTCGGGGCGGGCGGGATCGCCGTTCAGCCGCTCGGGCGGCATGTACGCGGGCGTGCCCACCAGCCCGCCCGTGGCCGTCAGCCCCGCCTCGGTCTCCATGGAGGCGATGCCGAAGTCGGTGAGGACGACGCGGCCGTCGTCGGCCAGCAGCACGTTCTCGGGCTTGACGTCACGGTGCAGCACGCCGGTGGCGTGCGCGGCCCGCAGCGCGTCGAGGACCCGGCCGCCGATCACCGCGGCCTGCCCGGGCCGCAGCGGCCCGCTCTCGCCGATCACCTGCGCCAGCGAGCGCGAGCGGACGAGCTGCATCACGATCCAGGGCCGGCCGTCCTCCTCGACGACGTCGTGGATGACGACGACCGACGGGTGGTCGAGCCGCCCGGCGGCCCTGGCCTCCCTGATGGTGCGGCGGTTGAGCTCGGCCCGCTTGGCGTCGCCGACGCCGGTGTAGCGGACCTCCTTGATCGCCACCGTACGGTCGAGCAGCTCGTCGTAGGCCCGCCACACGACGCCCATGCCGCCTTCGCCGAGCGGCTCGATGAGGCGGTAGCGATTGCTGACGTGCACGCAGCGCAGCCTACCTACTTGGGCGGCACGAAAGTGGCACAGAAGCCCTCGAAGAAGTCGTAGTCCTTCTTCCAGTGGCTGCTGAGCGTGTGCCAGTAGATGGCGTACGCCTTCCCGTCCTCGGCGATGAACCCCCGGTAGCGGATGCGGCTCTTGCCGGTGTTGGTGGGCCAGTAGAAGTCCCAGTCGGCGGCGGCCTTGCGGTAGTCGACCTTCTTGATGTCGATCTTGTCGTAGCCGCCGTAGCGGTCCTTCATCCGGGGTTCGAGCTTCTTCCAGCCCTTCAGCGGGTCCTTGCCCAGCTTGGGCATCTCCTCGACGCGTACGTGCGCGTTGGGCGCGCCGCCCGGGCCCTTGAACTCCACGCTCCTGCCGGTGCGGGTCCACTCGTCCCAGCCCTTGGGCAGGCCGATCTTGAACCCGAGCTTCTTGTCCGTGTAGTACTTCCAGCCGGACGGCAGCGGGTCCTTCGTCTCCTCGGGCGTCGAGGTGGGGGAGGAGCTCGGGGAGGCCGGCTCGGAGGGGGAGGCCGAGGGCGGGGTCGTCGAAGGCGGGGCCGTCGTGGGCGGGGTCGACGGCGACGTGGAGGCGGCGGGCGGCGTCTGCGCCGGGCCGGTGGTCACGGTCGCCGCCCGCGCGCCGGCGCGCTGCGCGGTCTGGTCGTCGGGCGCGGAGTTGAGGCCGAGGTAGCCGCCGACGGCCGCCACCAGCAGGACCGCCACGGCCGCCGCGATGACGATCGTGGGGCGGCTCTGCTGCTCCGGCTTGGCCGCGTCCATGGTGGACTCGGCCGTCGGCCGGGGCGGCTCGACGGTCGGCGTCTGCGGGATGCGCGCGCCCGTCTCCGGCATCTCCTCCTGCTCGGCGGCGCCGGGGAGGGCGGCGGCGGCGCGCAGGTTGGGGTCGGTGGGGGTGTCGTCCTCGACGGGCTCGTACGGCCGCCTCGCCTTGGCGGGGCGGGTCCGCTTCGGCTGGGCGGGCGGCGCGGCGGGCCGCTGGGGCGCGGCCGGCACGTGCAGCTCCTGGACGGGAGGCCGCGCGGCGGGGAACTGGGCGGTGGGCGCCGGGGCCGGGGCGGGGGCCGAGGCGGCCAGTTCGGCGGCCGTCATGTCGGCCAGGGCCCGGCGCAGCATGCGCTGCGTCTCCTCGTACGTCAGCCGCTGCACCGGCTCCTTCACCAGCAGCCCGTTGATCACGTCGGTGAGCGGGCCCGCGTGGGTGGCCGGGTCGGGCTCGTCGGTGAGGACGGCGTGCATGGTGGCCAGCGCCATGCCGCGCTCGTGCGGGGAGCGGCCCTCCACCGCCGTGTAGAGCGTGGCGCCCAGCGACCACAGGTCGGACTCGCGCCGCGCGGGCAGCCCCTTGAGCCGCTCGGGCGCGATGAACGCGGGCGTGCCCGCCAGGCCCGTCACGGTGAGCTGCGTCTCGGTCTCCAGCGTGGCGATGCCGAAGTCGGTGAGCACGACGCGGCCGTCGTCGGCCAGGAGCACGTTCTCGGGCTTGACGTCGCGGTGCAGCACGCCGGCCTCGTGGGCGCGGTGCAGCGCGTCGAGCACGGCCAGGCCGATCTCGGCCACCCGCTTGGGCGGCAGCGGCCCGTCCTGCTTGATCACCGCGCCGAGCGAGCGCGACGGGACGAGCTGCATGACGATCCAGGGACGCTCGTCCTCCTCGATCACGTCGTGCACGACGATCACGTTGGGATGCTCGAACCTCGCCGCCGCCCTCGCCTCGCGCATCGTGCGCCGGTTCAGCAGCTGCACCTCTTCGCCCAGGGCGGCGGCGTACCTGACCTCCTTGACCGCGACCGTGCGGTCAAGGAGCTCGTCGTAGGCGCGCCACACGATGCCCATTCCGCCCCTGCCGATGGGTTCCTGCAGCTGGTAGCGGCCGGCGATGCGGCGTCCGTCCTGCTTGCGATCCGACATCAACGGCCTCAAACCCTCCTCTAGGCCAAGAAATACTCTCACGGGCAGGGATCAACGGCGACTCGCCAGAAGGACAGTCCGCCATGTGAGAAGTGCCGCCCAGCAGGTGGAGGCGGGGGTGTAGGGTTCGGATATGACTTGTCGTCGCTACGCGTTTACCGAGCCGGCTCCGGGAGAGCCGGTCGTCAGCTAGCGACCACCTGGAGTCGGCACGAGGCAGAGACACCCCGTCTCTGCCTTTTTGGTTTTCCGCCGGCTCCAGGGGCCGGCCGAATGAGGAGTCGGGATGTCATCGACCTTGCAACGGCACGCGGTCGCCGTGGGCGGCCTCCTCGTGGGCGCCGGGCCCGCCGTGGTGATCAGCGACAGGGTGAGCCTGCGCACGGGCCCGCGCGCGGCGCTGCGCGCGGGCGTGACGCTGGCGGAGCCGGCCACGGCCGCCGACCTGCCGGAGATCGCCGAGCACGCGGCGGCCGTGGTGGTGGGGCGTCGTGGACGCGCGACATCCCCCTCGTGCGCGCGGCGGCGGGGCTGGGGCTGCCGGTCGTGGTGGAGCGGCGGGCCGCCGCCTCCATGGAGGAGTGGCTGCAGCTGGCGGCCTACTGCGCGGGCGAGGGCGACGGGAGGGTGATCCTCTGCGAGGGGGGCCGCCGCCCCGACCTGGCGCTCGTACGGGCCGCGCGGGCGGCGTCGGGGCACCCGGCGCTGGTGGACGTCTCCGCCGACCTCGGCCTGTCGGCCGCCGCCGTCGCGGCCGGCGCCGACGGCCTGATCATCGGCACGGACGCGGAGGGCTCCGCCCGCGGCCCGGCCGCCTCCGAGGCGGAGCGGCGGGTGGCCGAGGAGGCCGTGACCGTCGTCGGCGCGCTGCTGCGCGACGAGCGGCCCGGCACGCTGGCCGAGTGCCGGCAGGCCATCGACCGGGTCGACGCCGCCCTGGCCACGCTGCTGGAGCGGCGCGCCGAGCTGGCCGGCGTCGTGCAGCGGCTCAAGCCCGTCGGCGGGTTCGCCGGGCGCGACCTGGGGCGCGAGCGCGACGTCGTGGCCAGGATGGCCGTGCGGGCGCCCGCGCTGGGCGAGTCGCGCCTGTCGGCCATCATGAACGCCGTCATCGAG
Organism: [Actinomadura] parvosata subsp. kistnae; assembly: GCF_900323885.1. GTDB lineage: Bacteria > Actinomycetota > Actinomycetes > Streptosporangiales > Streptosporangiaceae > Nonomuraea > Nonomuraea composti. The sequence goes on from NZ_OOHJ01000027.1 coordinate 15,973, forward strand.
GCGGGGCTGCACCTGGCCGAGGAGCGTTCGGATCGGTGAGCAGCACGTTGTTCATCGGCCTGCCGGGGCCGGCGGCGATCTGGTGGGTGATGAGCTCGGCGAAGCGGCGGTAGCCGGCCCCGGTCGGATGGTAGCTGCGCGCGTTGACCTGCAGCTCGTCCATGTCGACCGCCAGCCCGTTGAGGTACGGCTGGGGCCGGCCCACCTCGTGCCCGTCGAACGCCTCGTAGGCGTCCACGTACTCGGCGCTGCCCGGCGCCCCGAACGCGGCGATGGCCCGGTCGAAGTCCTTCACCACCGACCCCACGGTGTCGTTCAGCCGCCGGGCCACGGTGTTCAGCCAGCGCTGGTCGGCCTCGGAGAGGTTGTCGACGGTCGCCACCGGCTCCTTGGGGAACGGGCGGGGGTAGCCGAGCACGACGACGCGCGCGGACGGGGCGCGGACGCGCACCTCCCTGAGCACCTTGAGCAGGTCGGTGCGCAGCTCCTCGATGCGCCGGGCGACCGCGGCGTCCTGCTCGACGCAGGCCGACGACCACGGGAGCTTGACGATGCAGCCGGTCAGCACCTTGGAGAAGCCGGCGTCGTTGCCGCCGATGCTGAGCGTCACCAGGCTCGCCGCCGAGGTGACGCGGGTGATCTGGGGCGGCTGGCCGTGCTGGCCCGACAGGAGCTGGCGGGTGGTGGCGCCGCTGCAGGCGTAGAAGGCGGTGCCGCCGCCGAAGCGGTAGGTCTTGGCGACCAGCGGCACGTACGAGCCTTCGGAGCGGTGGCAGCGGTCGGCCCCGTCGTTGACCGGCGGCTGGTCCAGCTCCCACACGCCCTCGCCGGAGGAGTAGGAGTCGCCGAGCGCCACGTACGTGCCGCTCTGGGCCACCTGGACGGCCGTCAGCCTGGTCACGCGCGGTAACTCGCCGCGCGGTGCGCCGGCGGGGCAGCCGGCGTCGAGCACGGCGCAGGCCAGCCTGGGGTAGACCCCCAGGGGCAGGCACGCCAACGCCAGGGCGACGCCGATCGCGGCCGCGGCCGCCGTCTGGACGATCTTCCGTCTCGCAGCGTCCAGTGCGACCTCCCCACGCGGCGACTCCTCTGCTGCGCCATCGAGCCTACCCAAGCGGGGGCGGTCAGGACGGGCGGCGGCGCCGCACGGCGAGCCAGCCTCCGGCGATGGCGATCGCCAGCGCGGGGATGAGGAAGAACGCGACCCGCTGGTCCTGGTCGGCGAACGGCATCAGCAGCACCACCAGCGCCAGGAACGCCAGCGTCAGCCAGTTGGTGTAGGGCGAGCCGGGCATCGGGAAGGCCGAGCGGTGGCCGGTGCGGCGCAGCCGGGTCTGGCAGAACACGAGCACGCCCCACGTGGTGATCACGCCCAGCGAGGCGACGGCGGTGGCGATGTTGAAGGCCCGCTCGGGCAGGAAGTAGAACAGCGCCACCCCGGCCAGGAACATGCTCGCGGTGAACAGGATGCCGCCGATCGGCACGTGCCGGGCGCTCAGCGTGCCGGCGAAGCGGGGGCCTCGTGCTTCATGGCCATCGAGCGCAGGATGCGGCCGGTGGCGTACAGGCCGGAGTTGCAGGACGAGAGCGCGGCGGTGATCACGACGAGGTTCATGGCGTCGGCGGCCCACGGGACGCCGAGGCCGGCGAAGACCGTCACGAACGGGGAGGTGCCCGCGCGGTAGGCGGTCCAGGGCAGCACCATCGCCAGCAGCGCCACCGACCCGACGTAGAAGATCGCGATGCGCCACACGACGCCGTTGATGGCCTTCGGCATGACCTCGTGCGGCCGGGCCGTCTCGCCCGCCGTGATGCCGACCAGCTCGATCGAGGCGTACGCGAACACGACCGACTGCAGGCTCATCAGCACCAGCGGGAACCCGGTGGGGAAGAAGCCGCCGTGCGCGACGAGGTTGCGCGGGCCGGCCGCGCCGATCGCGAACACCACGAGCACCAGCCCGACGACCAGGAACACCGTGATGGCCAGCACCTTGAGCAGGGCGAACCAGAACTCCAGCTCGCCGAACAGGCGCACCGACAGCAGGTTGACCGTCATGACGAAGCCGAGCGCGATCAGCGCCGTGAGCCACTGGGGGAAGGCCGGCGCCCAGTAGTGGATGTAGGCGGCGATCGCGGTCAGCTCGGCGATGCCGGTGAACGCCCAGTTGATCCAGTACATCCAGCCGCTGGCGAAGGCCGCCCACGGGCCGATGAACTCGCCGGCGTACTCGACGAAGGAGCCTGAGACCGGCCGGTAGAGGACGAGCTCGCCCAGCGCCCGCATGACGAAGAACGCGGCCAGCCCGGCGGCGGCGTAGGAGAGCACCAGCGCGGGCCCGGCGGCGGCCAGCCGGCCCCCGGCGCCGAGGAACAGCCCCACGCCGATGGCCCCGCCGATGGCGATCATCTGGACCTGGCGGTTGCCCAGCGCGTGCGTGTAGCCCTCGTCGGTCTGCGTGCGCACTCGGTGACTCCTCGATTACCGATGGTGCGTACGAGACTATCGCCGCTGCTGATCGCGGCCTCCCGCGGCGCGCCGTTCCGGGGGAGCGGTGGAGCGTCCCCGGGATGTCGGTGGAGCCCACTAGAGTCAGATGCCACAACCCATCAGAGACCGGGAGGCGCCGCTCCATGTCGTCCAGCGACTCGTTCGTTCATCTGCATGTTCACACCGAATACTCCATGCTCGACGGGGCGGCCCGTCTCAAGCAGATGTTCAAGCAGGTCGGCGACCTGGGGATGCCCGCGATCGCGATCACCGACCACGGCAACATGCACGGCGCCTACGACTTCTACAAGCAGGCCACGGCCGCCGAGATCAAGCCGATCATCGGCATCGAGGCGTATGTCGCGCCGGAGTCGCGGCACAACAAGAAGCCGGTGCTGTGGGGCGAGCCGCACCAGAAGAAGGACGACGTCTCGGCGGGTGGTTACTACACCCACATGACGATCTGGGCGCGCAACAAGACGGGCCTGCACAACCTGATGCGGCTGTCCTCGCGCGCCTACACCGAGGGTTTCGTGCGCAAGTGGGCGCGCATGGACGCCGACATCCTCGCCGAGCACGCCGACGGCCTGATCGCCACCACGGGCTGCCCGTCGGGCGAGGTGCAGACGAGGCTGCGGCTCGGCCAGTACGACGAGGCGCTCAAGGCCGCCGCGAAATACCAGGACATCTTCGGCAAGGAAAACTTCTTCCTGGAGATCATGGACCACGGCCTCGAGATCGAGCGCCGCGTCCGCGACGGCCTGACCAGGATCAGCAAAGAGCTGAACATCCCGCCGCTGGTGACCAACGACTCGCACTACACCTACGAGTCCGACGCCGCCTCCCACGACGCCCTCCTGTGCATCCAGACCGGCAAGCAGCTCTCCGACCCCGACCGCTTCCGCTTCGACGGCACCGGCTACTACATCAAGAGCGCCGACGAGATGCGCGCGGTCGACTCCTCCGACCTGTGGGCCGAGGGCTGCCGCAACACCCTGCTGGTGGCCGAGCGGGTCGACGCGACCGGGTTCTTCGAGTTCAAGAACCTCATGCCGACCTACCCCATCCCCGAGGGCATGACGGAGAGCGAGTTCTTCCGCAAGACCGTCTGGGAGGGCATGGCCCGCCGCTGGCCCGACGGCTACGACGAGGAGCACCGCAAGCAGGCCGAGTACGAGATCGGCATCATCGAGCAGATGGGCTTCCCGAGCTACTTCCTCGTGGTCGCCGACTTCATCATGTGGGCCAAGGAGAACGGCATCCCGGTCGGCCCCGGCCGTGGCTCGGCCGCCGGTTCGCTGGTCGCGTACGCGATGGGCATCACCGACCTCGACCCGCTCCCGCACGGCCTGATCTTCGAGCGGTTCCTCAACCCCGAGCGCGTCTCCATGCCCGACGTCGACATCGACTTCGACGAGCGCAGGCGCGGCGACGTGATCCGCTACGTGACCGAGAAGTGGGGCGCCGACAAGGTCGCCATGATCGCCACGTTCGGCACCATCAAGGCGAAGGCCGCCATCAAGGACGCGGGCCGCGTCCTGGGCTACCCGTACGCGCTGGGCGACCGCGTCTCCAAGGCGTTCCCGCCCGCCGTCATGGGCAAGGACATCCCGCTGTCGGGCATCTTCGACAAAGACCACCCGCGTTACGCCGAGGCCGGCGAGCTGCGCCGCCTCTACGAGGAAGACGTCGACGTCAAGGCGACGATGGACCTCGGCAGGGGCCTGGAGGGCCTGATCAGGCAGACGGGCGTGCACGCCGCCGGCGTGATCATGTCCCGCGAGGTGCTGACCGACCACATCCCGATCATGCGCCGCGACTCCGACGGCGCGATCATCACGCAGTTCGACTACCCGACCTGCGAGACGCTCGGCCTGCTGAAGATGGACTTCCTGGGCCTGCGCAACCTCACCATCATGGACGACTGCCTCAAGATGATCGAGGCGACCACGGGTGAGAAGGTCGATCTGCTGGCGTTGCCGCTCGACGACCGCAAGTCGTACGAGCTGCTGGCCAGGGGCGACACGCTGGGCGTGTTCCAGCTCGACGGCGGCGGCATGCGCTCGCTGCTGCGCCTCATGCGCCCCGACAACTTCGAGGACATCTCCGCCGCCCTCGCGCTCTACCGGCCCGGCCCGATGGGCGCCAACTCGCACACCAACTACGCGCTGCGCAAGAACGGCCAGCAGGAGATTACGCCGATCCACCCGGCGCTGGAGGAGCCGCTCAAGGACATCCTCGACACGACCTACGGCCTGATCATCTATCAGGAGCAGGTCATGGCCATCGCCCAGAAGGTGGCCGGCTTCTCCCTCGGCGCCGCCGACCTGCTGCGCCGCGCCATGGGCAAGAAGAAGAAGGCGGAGCTGGACAAACAGTACGCCGGCTTCGAGGCGGGCATGCTGGAGCGCGGCTACCCGCCCGAGGCCGTCAAGGCGCTGTGGGACATCCTGCTGCCGTTCTCCGACTACGCCTTCAACAAGGCCCACACCGCCGCCTACGGCCTCATCGCTTACTGGACCGCCTACCTCAAGGCCAACTACCCGGCCGCCTACATGGCCGCGCTGCTGTCGTCGGTCAAGGACGACAAGGACAAGTCGGCCCTCTACCTCAACGAGTGCCGCCGCATGGGCATCAAGGTCTTCCCGCCGGACGTCAACGACTCCGACTTCGACTTCACCCCGCGCGGCACCGACATCCGCTTCGGCCTGTCGGCCATCCGCAACGTCGGCGGCAACGTCGTCGACGGCATCATCTCCGCGCGCAAGGAGAAGGGCCGCTTCGCCGACTTCAAGGACTTCCTGCGCAAGGTGCCGGCGATCGTCTGCAACAAGCGCGTGATCGAGTCGCTGATCAAGGCGGGCGCGTTCGACTCGCTCGGGCACGTGCGCAAGGGCCTGGTCATGGTGCACGAGCAGGCCGTCGACGCGATCATCGACATCAAGAAGAACGAGGCCATCGGCCAAGACTCGTTGTTCGGCGCGATCGACGGCGGCGAGGACCAGACCTTCGACGTGCAGATCCCGGTGGGCGAGTGGGACAAGACGACGCTGCTGCAGTTCGAGCGGGAGATGCTCGGCCTGTACGTCTCCGACCACCCGCTGTTCGGCGTCGAGCACATCCTGGCCGCCGGGGCCGACTGCTCGATCGGCGCCGTCCAGGACGAGAGCCGGGCCGACGGGCAGGTGGTCACCGTGGGCGGCATCCTGAGCGGGGTGCAGCGCAAGGTCACCAAGAAGGGCGACACCTGGGTGCTGACCCAGCTCGAAGACCTCGCGGGCTCCATCGAGGTGATGATCTTCCCGTCGGCGTACCAGCTCTGCTCGACGCTGCTGGCCGAAGACGCAATCGTGTTCGTCAAGGGCCGGATCGACAAGCGGGAGGACGTCGCCAAGATCATCGCGATGGAGGTGACCGCGCCCGACCTCACCGTGGAGGCCGGCGGGCCGCTGCTGGTGAGCCTGCCGCTGACCCGCTGCACGCCGCCGGTGGTGGGGCGGCTCAAGGAGATCCTCACCACCCACCCCGGCACGTCCGAGGTGCACCTCCAGGTGCACAACGGGCCCAAGACGACCGTCATGCGGGTCGACGACCGGCTGCGGGTCACGCCGTCCCCGGCGCTGATGGGCGACCTGAAGCAGCTCCTCGGCCCGGCCTGCCTCGGCGCCTGACCTCCGTTCCCCCGCGCCGGCCTCCCGTTTTCGGGAGGCGGCGCCGTGGGGCAGGATCGCAGGCGTGAGCGAACTGCATTTCCTGACCGCGACCGAGCTGGCCCGGCTGATCAGGGCCCGGCAGGTGAGCGCCGTGGAGGTACTCGAGGCCCATCTCGACCGGATCGAGCAGGTCAACCCGCACGTCAACGCCATCGTCACCCTCGTCGCCGACCGGGCCATGGAGGCGGCCAGGGCGGCCGACGCGGCCCTCTCCTCGGGAGGGGAGGCCGGGCCGCTGCACGGGGTGCCGGTCGCGCACAAAGACCTCGTCGACACGGCGGGGATCCGCACCACCTACGGGTCCCCGCTGTTCGCCGAGCACGTGCCCGACCACGACGACGTGATCGTCCAGCGGCTGCGGGCGGCGGGCGCCGTCACCGTGGGCAAGACCAACACCCCCGAGTTCGGCACCGGCTCCCACACCGTCAACGAGGTGTTCGGCGCCACCAGGAACCCCTACGACCTCACCAAGTCCGCCGGCGGCAGCAGCGGGGGAGCGGCGGCCGCGCTGGCCACCGGCATGGTGCCGCTGGCCGACGGCTCCGACATGGGCGGCTCGCTGCGCAACCCCGCCTCCTTCTGCAACGTCGTCGGCCTGCGGCCCACACCCGGCCGGGTGCCCGACATCTCCGACATCAACGCCTGGTACACGCTGGGCGTCCCCGGGCCCATGGCCAGGACGGTCGAGGACGTGACGCTGATGCTCGGGGCCATCGCCGGGTTCGACCGGCGCTCGCCGTACTCGATCAAGGAGGTGTTCGCGCCCGAGCCCGAGCAGGGGGTCGCCGGGCTGCGCGTGGCGTGGAGCCCCGACCTCGGCGGGCTGCCGGTGGACCCGCGCACCGCGGCGGTCACCGCGACCGCGCCCGCCGTGTTCGAGCGGCTCGGGGCCCGCGTGGAGCAGGTCGAGCTGGACCTGAGCGACGCCGAGGACGCCTTCCGCACCTACCGCGCCTGGAACTACCTGCTCGTGTTCGGCGACCTGCACGGCGACACGGGAGGGCTCGGGCCCAACACGGCCTGGAACGTCGAGCAGGGCCGCAAGGTCACCGGCGCCGACCTGGCCCGCGCCGAGCGCGCCCGCAGCCGCCTCTACCAGCGCATGGCCGCCTTCTTCGACACCTACGACGTGCTGCTCGCGCCGGTCAGCCAGGTGCCGCCGTTCCCGATCGAGCAGCCGTACGTGAGCGAGATCAACGGCCAGAAGCTGCCCGACTACCTGGCGTGGATGCGCTCGGCGTACTGGATCAGCGTCCTGCACGCGCCGGCCGCCTCCGTGCCCGCCGGCTTCACCGAGGACGGGCTGCCCGTGGGCGTGCAGATCGTGGGCCGGCCGTTCGAGGACGCCCGGGTGCTGCGGGTGGCCCGGGCCTTCGAGCAGGCCACCGGCCACGGCCTGCGCCGCCCCCCGCTCTAGGAGCTCGGACCGCGCCGTACGGCTCCCACCCGAGGCTCAGACCGGCCCGATGCCGCCGTACGGCTCCCGCAGCGGCGACTCGCGGTAGCCGTGCATGCCCTCCAGCAGCCCGAAGAACCCCACCGCCAGCAGCGGCCAGGCCACCATCACCCCTTTGGCGGTCAGATGCAGCGCGCCCGGGACGACCTTCGTCCCGGCCGCCGTCAGCGCCGGGGACGCCTCCACCGTGACCGCCCCCAGCGTGAACGTGGACCCGACCCACAACGTGAGGAACGCCGCCGCCACCCCGCCCGCGCACAACCCCAGCAGCACCGGCAACATCCACCGCCGCGCCGCGAACCAGGCCACTCCGCCGCACAGCAGCCCGAGCCCGCCCGTGATCACCGCGAACCAGCCGTCGGCCGCGATCAGCGCCTGCGTCGTCGGGTCGGCCAGCACCGTGCCCTGCTCCGTGACCTGGTACGGCGCCCGCGGCGTCAGCCCTGACCAGAGCAGTCCGGCGGCGACCCCGAGAGCGGCGAGTGTGAGGACAGTTACCGCAAAAGCGCGTACTTCCCTCGTCACGCCACTCCCCCTCACATGTACGTCCGAATCAGCTCGATGGTATCCCTCAGCCCGCCCGGCGGCCCTCCTGCGCGTCGTGATCCCCGGACAAGTGCGGCATCCGGGGCGCATCGACGTACGATCGTGCATCGTGCGCGGTTGCGCACGACCTCGATTGAAAAGGGCAGAACTTCGTGATTGCAGAAGAGGCCTGGCTGATAGAGCCCTCCGGACCGCTCCGGGGCGACGTCGAAGTGCGCGGTTCGAAGAACGGCGTGTCCAAGCACATGGTCGCGGCCATGCTGGGCAACGGCGAGAGCAGCATCCACAACGCCCCCGAGGTGGGCGAGGTGGGCATCACGGCCGAGATGCTGCGGGCGCTCGGCATCCACGTCGAGATCTCCCGTACCGAGATCAGGATCGAGAAGGGCGCGGAGATCGAGCCGCGCGTCCCCGACGCGTTCACCGGCCTGAACCGCATCCCGATCCTCATGCTCGGCCCCCTCCTGCACCTGGCGGGGGAGGCGTTCGTGCCGCTGGTCGGCGGCGACCCGATCGGCCGGCGGCCGGTGAACTTCCACGTGGAGGCCCTGCGCGCGATGGGCGCCGAGGTGCAGGTGGGCGACACCGGCATCTACGCCAAGGCCAAGCGGCTCAACGGCACCCGGATCGAGCTGCCGTACCCGAGCGTGGGCGCCACCGAGACGGTGCTGATGTCGGCGGTGCTGGCCGACGGCAAGACCGTGCTGAAGAACGCGGCCACCGAGCCCGAAGTGGTGGAGCTGGCGCTGTTCCTGCAGCGGATGGGGGCCAGGATCGAGCTGTCACCCGACCGCAGGATCGTCATCGAGGGCGTCGAACGGCTGCGCGGCGCCCAGACGTGGCTGACCGGCGACCGGATCGAGGCGTTCTCGTACCTGGCGGCCGGCCTGATCACCGGCGGCGAGGTGCGCGTGCACGGCTGCCCGCAGGACCGCCTGGTCACCGCGATCACCACGCTGGCCAGGATGGGCGCCCAGTTCGACATCAACGACGAGTACCTGTGCGCCACCGCGCCCCCCGAGGGCCTGCGCTCGGCGGCCGTGCAGACCGACACGCACCCCGGGTTCATGACCGACTGGCAGACGCCGCTGATGGTGCTGTTCACGCAGAGCCAGGGCATGTCGGTGCTGCACGAGACGGTCTTCGAGAACCGCCTCGTGTACGTGCCGGCGCTGCAGAAGATGGGCTGCGAGATCGAGGTGTTCGACCAGTGCCTCGGCGGCCCCGCCTGCCGCTACCACGACACGAACGCCCGCCACTCGGCCGTCGTGCGCGGCGTGTCCAAGCTCAAGGGCGCCGACGTGACGCTGCCCGACATCAGGGCCGGGTTCTCGGCGGTGCTGGCGGCCGCGGTGGCCGACGGCCCGTCCACGCTGCGCGGCGTGCACCACATCGAACGCGGCTACCACCGGCCGTTCGAGCAGTTCGCCTCGCTCGGTCTGAACATCACACGGCAACGGTAAAGAGGCAGGAAGCGGGCGTTTGCCGCTGATCGGGACGTCGCAGATCATCTGACGTGACCGTACTCAGATCCGTCGGAGCGCTCGGCCTGGCGGGGCGCTCGGCGGGGTGCTGGCGGCCGCGCTGGCCGCGCCGCTGGTCGGCGGGGCGGCCTGGCCGCCATGAGCGTCACGAACACCTTCGTGGACCTGCCGCCCGCCCCGCGCGAGGAGCCGCTCGCCCAGGTGACCAGGCTGCTGGACAAGGACGGGCGGCCGTTCGCCCAGTTCTACGAGGCCAACAGGACGGCCGTGCGGCTCGGCGCGGTCGCGCCCGTGATGCGCAAGGCCATCGTCGCGATCGAGGACGCCCGCTTCTACGAGCACGGCGGCCTCGACGTCAGAGGCACCATCCGGGCGCTGCTCACCAACACCCAGGCGGGCGGCATCCGGCAGGGCGGCTCGTCCCTGACCCAGCAGCTCGTCAAGAACATCCTGGTGGAGAGCGCGCGCAGCGACGCCGAACGCGACCGGGCGCGCGCCCCCAACCTCGCCCGCAAGATCACCGAGTTGCGGTACGCGCTGGCGCTGGAGAAGAAGTACCGCAAGGACGAGATCCTGGAGCGCTACCTCAACATCGCCTACTTCGGCGCCGGCGCGCACGGCGTCGAGGCGGCCGCCAGGCGCTTCTTCTCCACCACGGCCTCCCGGCTGACCCTGACCCAGGCGGCCACGCTGGCGGGGGCGGTGCGCATGCCGTACTCGACCGACCCCTCGCTCGGGCAGGCGCAGCGGGAACGCCTGAAGATGCGCCGCGACCTCGTGCTCGACCGCATGGCCGGGCTCAAACAGATCACCCCGCAGGAGGCCGCCGCCGCCAAGGCGGCGCCGCTGGCCATCAAGCTGCGCCCCGAGCCCGGCGGCTGCGCGCAGAGCCGGTACCCGTTCTACTGCCTGTACGTGCAGCAGGAGCTCCTGTCGAACCCCGTCTTCGGCAACACCGCCCGCGAACGCCAGGTCAGGATGGCCAGGGGCGGCCTGACGATCAGGACCAGCCTCGACCCGATCGCGCAGCGCGCCGCAGAACGGGCCATCCGCGAGCGCGTCTCACCCGAGGACACCGAGGTCGCCGCCGAAGCCATGGTCGAGCCGCGGACCGGGCGGATCAGGGCGATGGCCGCCAGCAAACGCTTCGGCCGCAACCCCGGCGACCGCAAGAACGGCCCCAAGACCACCTTCAACCTGCCCGCCGACGTGGCCCACGGGGGCGGGCAGGGCTTCCAGGCCGGCTCCACGTTCAAGGTCTTCACCCTCGCCACCGCGCTGCAGCAGGGGTGGCGCTTCGGCGACGGGTTCCAGACGCCCGGCTCGCTCGTACCCGGGCAGGGCTACCGCGACTGCTCCGGCCGGCCCGTCAACGACCCGGACACCCGCGTGCTGAACGCCAGCGGCGAGGGCGAGGGCGGCCCGCACAGCATCGAGACCGGCACCTGGAAATCGGTGAACATCTTCTACATGATGCTGGAGCGCAAGGTCGGGCTCTGCAACGTCGTCCGCATGGCCAGGACGCTCGGCATCACCAGGGCCGACGGGAAGCCTCTGAAGGAGGTGCCGACGTTCACGCTCGGGGTCAACGAGATGGACCCCGTGACGGTCGCCACCTCGTTCGCCGCCTTCGCCGCCCGCGGCCTGTACTGCCGGCCGCTCGCCATCGTGGAGATCGTCGGCAGGGACGGGCGGCGCACCCACGTCCCGCCCTCCTGCGAGCAGGCCCTCGACCGCGGCGTCGCCGACGCCGTCAGCCACGTGCTCCAGGGCGTGTTCGACAAGGGCACCATGAAAGGGCAGTCCCTCGGCCGGCCCGCCGCCGGCAAGACCGGCACCAACAACGGCTACACCTCCGCCTGGTTCGCCGGCTACACGCCGCACCTCGCGGCGGCCGTCAGCGTCGGCGACATCCGCGGCTCCTACCGCTTCCCCCTCCAAGGGGTGCAGATCGGGGACCAGTACTTCGGGTCGGTGCAGGGGGCGTCGCTGCCCGGGCCGATCTGGGTCGACTCCATGGACGCCGCCCTGCGCCGGACCGAACCCCGCGGCTTCCCAGGCCCCGACATGTCCCGCTTCGGCGGCGGCCACACGCCGGGGCTGGAGAAGGCGCTGGCGGAGGAGGAACGCAAGAAACGCGGGAACCACCCGTTCGGACGCCGCTACCGGAGGCTGTTCGAATGGCTCCTCGGCCAGGGCCCCGGCACACCCTCCCTGGAATGGCCACCCCACCACGGGGACCGCCCCCACCACCTCGTCATACGCCCACGACACAACCACCCCCACCGCCCGGCCCTGTCCCCTGAAGGCCACCACCACGGCCGGAGACGATAACCGGACCCACGCTCCGCTCCGGCGTACCACGGCACCGACCGGCGGCGAGCTGCAGGTGCGCGGTGCGGTGTCGGCCTGGGGTGCGGTGGCGCTTGTCGCCGCTGCCCCGAGGCCGGAGGCTGGTGGCCCCTTCCTCTTTCACCCGGAAGGACCTCAGCCGGAGTGCGGCGGGGAGGGGGCGGGCGGTGCTGAGTGAGTGCGCGCTGCGGTGTTGTGCGAGCGGCGGCGTGCCGCTGGCCTGCGGTGCGGTGCAGGCGCGTGGTGCGGCGTCGGCCGGTGGTGCGGTGCAGGTGCGTGCGGCCCTGCGCTGTGGCGTGCGCTGGCCCGCCGTGCGCTGCGGGCGCCGGCGCGCTGCCCTCCTGCGGTCCGGGCGTGGGCGCGTGCGGCGGCATGGGCCTGCGGTGCGGTGGCGCCGCCGCTGCCCTGAGGCCGGGTGCTGGGCGGCCCCTTCCCCTTTCACCCCGGAAGGAGCTCGGCCGGAGTGTGGTGGGGAAGGGGTGGGGTCAGGCGGGTTTGCCGATGGGGGCCGTGACGGCGCGGGTGAGGGTGATGAGGTTGTCGGGAGCGGTCTCGATCTGGAGCCCGCGCTTGCCGGCCGAGAAGTAGATCGTCTCGAAGTCCAGTGCCGACGAGTCGACCACGGTGGGGAGTTGCTTGCGCTGTCCGAGCGGGCTGATCCCGCCCACGACGTACCCCGTGACCCGCTCGACCTTGGCGGCGTCGGCCATGGCGGCTCGCTTGCTGTTGAGCGCGCCGGCCAGGGCCTTGAGGTCGAGCTTGCCCGCCACCGGCACGACCGCCACCGCCAGCCCGCTCTCCACCTCCGCGACGAGCGTCTTGAAGATGCGCTCGTACGGTACGCCGAGCGCGTCGGCGGCCTCCTCGCCGTAGGCCGCGGCGGCGGGATCGTGCTCGTACGGATGAAGCGTGAACTCCGCCCCCGCCTTGGCCAGCGCCATGGTGGCCGGAGTGCCCCCAGTCTTGGTTTTGCGCGACATGGTTGATGACCATAGCGCGATGGCTGACGATCATGGTGCGGGTGCCGCCGTTCGAGTCGGGGCGCTCACCCGGGGGTCGAGCGCACCCGGCCGGGCGTGTACCCGAACGCTCTTCTGAACACGTCGATGAACGCGCTCGCCGACGCCCACCCGCACCGGTGCGCGACGGTGGTCACGGGGAGGCCGTCGGCGAGCAGGAGGAGGGCGTGGTGGAGGCGGAGCTGGGTGCGCCACTGCGGGAACGTCATCCCCAGCTCGGCCCTGAACAGCCGGGCCAGCGTGCGGTCGCTGGTGCCGGCGCGGGCGGCGAGCCGGGCGAGGGTGCTGGGGTCGGCCGGGTCGCGGTGCAGGGCGGCGCAGACGGCGGCCAGGCGGGGGTCGCGGGCGGTGGGCAGGTGCAGCGGCTGCTCGGGGGCGTGCTTGAGCTGGTCGAGCAGCACCGCCAGCAGCCGCGCCCGCTCCCCGCCGTCCCGCCGCAAGTCCCCGCCACGCTCCTGCGAGTCCCTGCCGCCCCGCCGCGCGTCGCTGCCGTCTCGCTGTGAGTTGCCGCTATTCCGTCGGGAGTGGCCTGCGTCCTGCTGTGAGCCGCCTGCGTCCTGCTGCGAGTCCCTGCCGTCCCTCCGCGGGTCGCTGTCGTCGTGTGACGGGTCGCTGGTGTAGGCGATGATCAGTTCGCGGAGCAGGGGGCCGACTGCGAGGACGGCCGGGCGGTCCAGGCCGAGGGGGTTGTGGGTGAGGCCGACCAGGCGGAGGTCGGTGTCGCCGTGGGCGCGGTGTTCGTGGACGGTGCCCGCCGGTACCCAGAGGGCGCGGTTCGCCGGGGCGACCCAGGTGCCGGCGTCGGTGGTGACGGAGATGACGCCGCGGCTGGCGTAGGCGATCTGGTGGGTGTCGTGGCGGTGGGCGTCGATGCCCGCCCCGGGTGCCAGGGGGCGCCTGCCGGTGGGAGCTTCGGACAGGTGGCGGATTTCCGTCATGTATTGGCATTTTATCGGAAGCGAGCCATTCGCCCCCGGGGCGAGGATCGAGGCGTGAACAGGATCCCCATGCTCGCCGCCGGCCACGCCACCGTGGACTTCTACCAGGGCGCGGTCCCCGCGCTCGTGCCGTTCCTCGTGGCGGGGCGCGGTTACGGGTACGTCGCCGTGTCCGGCATCGTGCTGGCCGCCACGCTGCTGTCGTCCATCGTGCAGCCGATCTTCGGCGTGCTCACGGACAGGTGGCGCATGCCGTGGCTGATCCCCGCGAGCATGATCCTGGCGGGGACGGGGGTCGCGGTGTGCGGCGTCTCGGACTCGTACGTGCTGACCTGGCTGGCGGCGGCCCTGTCCGGGCTCGGCGTGGCCGCCTACCATCCGGAGTCGGCGCGCCTGGCCAGGATGGCGAGCGAGGGCAGCCATGTGCGGATGAGCTGGTTCGCGACGGGCGGGACGCTGGGCTTCGCGTCGGCGCCCGTGCTGGTGACGCCGCTGCTGGCGGGGTGGGGGCTGGGCGCCTCGCCGCTGCTCGTGCTGCCCGCGGTGCTCGGCGCGGTCCTGACGCTGCCGGCGATCATGGCGTTGTCCGGTGGGGCTCCGCGGGGACGCGCGGAAGGTCCTGTCGCGGGGCGGGACGACTGGCCGTCGTTCGCCCGGCTGACGCTCGTGATCGTCTTCCGCTCCGTCGTGTACGTCGGGCTGAGCGCCTTCGTGGCCCTCTACATGGGAGGCGGCGCGGCCGGGGCGGTGGCGTTGTTCGTGCTGTTCGCCGGCGGGGCGGTGGGCACGGTGGTCGGTGGCCGGGCCGCGGCGCGGCTGGGGCGGGTGCGCACGATGCGGCTGTCGTACGCGCTGGCCGTGCCCGCCGTCGCCGGCGTGGTGCTCGTGCCCGGCCCCGCCGCGTACCTGTTCGTCGCCGCCTCCTCCATCGCCCTGTACGCCCCGTTCTCCCTGCACGTGACGCTGGGGCAGGACTTCCTGCCGACCAGGGTGGGCACGGCCAGTGGCGTCACCCTCGGGCTGGCGGTCAGCGTGGGCGGCCTGGCCAGCCCGCTGGTGGGCGCGGTGGCCGAGGCGGCGTCGCTGCGGACGGCGCTGGCCTGCCTGATCGTGTTCCCGCTGCTGGCCCTGCTCATGGCCCGCACGATCAAGGAGCCGGTGCCCGCCGCCTGACCAGCCCGTCGCTCGACCAGCCAGCCGCCTGACCAGCCCACCGCCTGAGCAACCAAGCCGCCTGACCAGCCCACCGCCTGAGCAGCCAAGCCGCCTGACCAGCTGAAGGAGGCCGTCCGACTGGGCCGGAGGCGGTGGCCGCCGTCCGGTCGAGCGGGAGGTGGTGGCCGCCGTCCGATCGGGTGGGAGGCGGTGGTGCCGGCGTCTAACGGGTGGTCGCGAGGCGCAGGACGCTCGTGTTGTCGCGTTGGGCCGGGTCCAGGCGGGTCGAGGTGACGCGGGCCGTGACCGGCAGCCGGTCCGGCGCGCCCGGCGCCACGCGGACGCGGGCCTGGAGCCGTACCGGATGGCCCGGGTGCAGGGTGCCGATCGTGCAGGACGCCTCGCGTTCGCCGCTCCGGCACGTGGCGCCGCTGATCGAGGTCAGGCTGGCGCCGGGCGGCACGGTGAGCGTGACGGGCACTTGGGCGGCGGCCATCAGCCCGCGCATGGTGACGGTGGCGGTGACCGTGGCGGTGCCGCCGGCCCGCACGGGGCGGGCGGGGCCCGACAGGGTGATGGAACGCGCGTCGTACACCCCGCGCGGGTCGGCCCGCTTGACGATCGCGCCGTACCCGTCGAGGTTGATCGCGTTGGCCACCGAGTTGCCGTCGGACTCGCCGTCCTCCTTGCCCGCCGACAGCACGCCGACCAGGTCGCCGGTGCCCTTGACCACCCACGGCCCGCCGCTGTGCCCTTTGAACAGGTGGCAGTTGAACGTCTCCATCCGCCCCGCCTTCGACGCCGCCGCCGCGCTGCGGGCGGCGAGCACGCCGTCGCCGTGGGCGATCCCGAGCGCCGGCCTGGTCCTGCCCAGGCACCAGAGCTGGTCCCTGCCGTCGTACGGCTTCCTGCCGAGCAGCCCCGGATAGCCGGTGGTCGCGATCGTGTGCTTGCCGCCCTGGTTGAGCAGCGGGGTGAAGGCGCCCACGGCGTCCTGGAGGGTGCGGTTGCGGCGGCCGACCTCGATGAGGGCGACGTCGTAGATGGAGTTCCAGTCGCCGCCGGGCGCGCCGGTGTAGCCGTCGGGCTTCCACGCGCGCCGCCCGCCCCAGCGTCCGTACGGCTCGCGCTGCCGCACGGTGGCGCCGCGGCCGTCGTAGGCGGGCACGAACGCGAAGCTGGTGTGCCAGCGGCCGGTCGCCGCGCCGGCGGGCACGCCGTACACGCAGTGGGCGGCGGTGACGACGAGCAGTTTGGACGCCGAGCGGACCACCGAGGCGCTGCACGAGTCGCCGTTGCCGGCCGCGTTGACGAAGAACAGGCGGCCGGTGATCCGGTTGGCCGGCGTCCCCGTGTACGGGCGGCGCACCCGGGCGTAACCGTTGGTGTCACCGCCTGGGGTGATGCGTTTGGCGGAGGGCACGCTGCGCCGCTCGGCCGCCCCGCCGCTGTCGTCCGACTCCTCACCGGCGCCCATGCCTGAGCCCGTGCCCGGCCCTGTGCCCGTCCCGTTCGCGCCGACGCCTGCACCGGCGCGAACGCCCGCACCTTCGCCGGCGCCCGAGCCGGCGCCCGAGCCCGCGCGGACGCTCGTGCTCCCGCCGACGCCCGATCCCGATCCCGATCCCGATCCCACGCCCGCGCCCACTCCCGTGCTGGGGATGCTGGGCGGCAGGTCGGCGGCCTTGGCCTTGGCCTGCTTGGTCGCCGTCCAGTACCGCACCGCCCGTCCGGGCCGCATCACCGGCGACGCGGCGGCGCCCCAGGGGCGGCCCTGCGGAGCGGGCCGCACCGTCTGGGCGGCGGGCGCCGTCTGGAGGGAGGGTGGTGACTGGCCGGTGGGTGTGGTGCCGGTGGCGGGCGGCGGGTCGGCCGCCGCCGGCAGGTCGGCGGGCAGGGCGAGTGTGACCCCGGCCAGCGTGGTCAGGGTGGTGACGAGAGTTTTGCGCACAATGTCCCCCGAGCGGCTCGATGACCTCTGGTCACCTTAAGTCACCAAATGGTGACGATGTGCTGTCGGGGGGTCCGTGTCGGGTAAATCAGCCCGCGGCGGCATCCCCCTGCCCGGGAAGGAGGTCGGCGGTGCTCGCCTCGCGCGGATCGCGGTCGGGCCGCAGCCCCCGCCACGACGGGTGCCGCAGCCGCCCGTCGCCGGTGACCTCGGCGTACTGGACCTCGCCGACCATCCGCGGCTCCACCCAGTGGGCGTCGCGGGCGTGCTCGCGCGGCACCACTTCGTCGAACGGCGAGTCGTCCCGCTCCAGGGGCGCGAGCCGGTCGTGCAGGTCGCGCAGCATGGCCTGGGTGAAGCCGGTGCCGACGTGGCCGACGTACCGCAGCCGGCCGCGCGCGTCGTAGGCGCCGAGCAGCAGCGATCCGATCATCCCCGAGCGCCGCCCGCCGCCCGGTTTCCAGCCGCCGATGACGATCTCGACCGCGCTGACGTTCTTGATCTTGGTCCATTCGCCGCTGCGCCGGCCGGGACGGTAGGGCGAGCCCATCCGCTTGCACACGACCCCTTCGAGCCCGAGCTGCCGCGAGGAGTCGAACGCCTGGGACGCGTGGTCGGCGAACCACACGGGCACCTGCCACCGGTACCCGGGCCGCAGCGTGCCCTCCAGCAGCTCGCGCCGCTCGGTGTAGGGTCGCGCGACCACCCCGGAGTCGTCGAGGTGCAGGATGTCGAAGGCCATGTACGTGACCGGCACCGCCCTGGTCAGCTCGGCCACGGCGGCCGGGTTGCGCTGGTGCATGCGGGGCTGCAGCGCCTCGAAGCTGGGCCGCCCCGCGTCGTCGAAGGCCACCACCTCACCGTCGAGGACGGCGTCGTGCCGGCCGATAGCGCCGGCCATGAGCTGCAGCTCGGGGTAGGCGGGGGTGATGTCCTTGCCGTTGCGCGACATCAGGCGGACGGCGCCGTCCTCGATGTAGGCGAGGGCGCGCACGCCGTCCCACTTCATCTCCACGGCCCAGTCGTCGCCCTGGACGGAGGTCAGCGTCCCGAGCTGGGCCAGCATCGGCGCGTAGGCCGGCAGCCGCACCATGGCTCATGCCGTACCCCGTCCGCTTGATCGACAGTGGTGAGGAGGGGTCTACAGATGGTCAAGAGGTCTGTCTTCCACCAGTTCGGCCAGATCCACGCCGTGCTGGCCGAGCTCGGAGACCGTGGTGCAGTAGCCGCGCAGGTAGGTGCGCCCGTTGACCTGGTGGGAGACACGCAGCAGCGGGCGATCGTCCAGAATGATCGCCTCGACGAGGATGCCGTCCGGCCCGCGCCACTGTCCCATGCCGGTAAGGGTATGCGCCCGGACATCATGGACACGTCAACGGCGGCTCTCCCCCGGGGTGCCGAGAAGGGCGGGGCCCGGCTCGGGAACGCCGTCGGGCCAGGTGCGGCGCAGGCGCAGCACGGCGGCGGGGGCGTCGGGCGATTTGACGAACGCGTCCTCGACGGGGAAGCACAGGTAGCCGAGGGTCGTCCAGACGTGGTGGCCGCCCAGGTCGAAGCAGCGGGCGCCGTGCTCGTCGTGGCGGGGGAGGCCGGTCATGGCGAAGTAGAGGAAACCGGAGTAGATCCCGCCGATGCCGTGGACGTCGATCCTGCCGCGCTCGCCCGGCTCGACGAGCAGGTGCGAGTGCACGGTGTCGGAGCTGGGCCAGGGGCTGGTGTTGCCGATCCCGTGCGTGTAGCCGCCGGTGAACGCGGCGTGCCCGGGCACCGTGATGTCGATCGTGCCGCCGGCCGCCCACCCGCCGGACGCGGTGACGGCCTTGCGGATCTCGCTGGTCACGGAGTACCGCAGCCGGGTGCCGCCCGCGGCGGTGGCGGTGGCGGCCCGCCACGGGTAGCGGGTGCCGAGGCGGCCGCCGAACGCCAGGTGCTCCGGGTAGCGGGAGATCAGCTCCTCGAAGTGGTCGAGCACGAGCCTTTCCGTGGGGTGGGAGGCGCGGTGGCCGATGACGGCGGTGCCGCGCCGCCGCTCGTCCTCGGTGAAGCAGCAGTCGCAGACCTTGCGTACCTCGGCCCAGTGCTCCTCGGACGGCTCGCCGGCGGGGGCCGCCTTCCAGGTCGCCTTCCACTGAGAGCCGCGCGGCACGCCGGCGGCGGCGACGTGGGAGGGGATCGCGTAGCCGGGGTCGATGCCGGGCCGGACGAGCGGGATGCCCGCCACCGCGCCGGGCTCGGCGGTCTCGACCGGGTGCAGGGCCGCGGCGTGCTGGAGAGATGAGCAGATCGTCCGGCCCAGGTGATGTGTGCCGGTGCTGGTGTGGTGCATGAGACGGCCCCTCTACGACACGTGCCCGGCCGTAAAGATGACGTAACGTTAGCTTTTGATTACTCAAAGTTTTTCTTGGCAGAGACGTTAGAGCCGGCCGCTCCCGGGCAGTTGTGACCCCTTGAGCTTTTCCCTGCCGTGGCCGTGCCCCCGTGACGGCCACGGCTTCCACCCCGGCAGGCCCGGTCCGGGGTGATGGTGGCCGCGGGGCGCGCGTCGGCGAGCGCCCGCCCCGCGGCCTTCACTTGCGCCACGGCCGAAGCGCCGCCCTCGAAGCGCCGTGCCCGACGTGACGTGCCGCCCCCGAAGCGCCGCGCCCGACATGTCCGCATGATGGACAGAACCAGATTCAGGGCCCGGACTCCGTAGACTGTCAGGGTGATTTCCCGTATTGACATGCGCGGTTCTCTGCCGGAGGACCTGCGCGACGTGCTGCCCCGCGCCGAGCTCGACGTCGAGGCCGCCCTGGAGAAGGTGCGGCCCATCTGCGACGACGTGCGCCATCGCGGGGCGGCAGCCGTACGGGAGCTGACCGCCAGGTTCGACGGTGTCGAGATCGCCTCCGCCCGCGTGCCCGCCGAGGCCCTCGACCGGGCCCTCGCCGAGCTCGACCCCAGGGTCAGGGCGGCGCTGGAAGAGTCGATCAGGCGGGCCAGGCTCGTCCACCGCGACCAGCGGCGCGCCGACGTCACCACGCAGGTCGTGCCCGGCGGCACGGTCACCGAGCGGTGGGTGCCGGTCGATCGCGTGGGCCTCTACGTCCCCGGCGGCCGCGCGGTCTATCCCTCCAGCGTCGTGATGAACGTCGTGCCCGCGCAGGAGGCGGGCGTCGGCTCGCTGGCCGTGGCCAGCCCGGCGCAGAAGGCGTTCGGCGGCCTGCCGCACCCCACGATCCTGGCCGCGTGCGCGCTGCTCGGCGTCGACGAGGTCTACTCCGTGGGCGGCGCGCAGGCGGTGGCCATGTTCGCGTACGGCACCGAGGAGTGCGCGCCCGTCACCATGGTGACCGGCCCCGGCAACATCTACGTGGCGGCGGCCAAGCGGCTGCTCAAGGGTCTGATCGGCATCGACTCCGAGGCCGGCCCCACCGAGATCGCCATCCTGGCCGACGAGACGGCCGACCCGGTGCACGTCGCCGCCGACCTGATCAGCCAGGCGGAGCACGACACGATCGCCGCCGCCGTGCTCGTCACCACCAGCCCCGAGCTGGCCGACGCGGTGGAGAAGGAGCTGCCGGGCCAGGTCTCGGCCACCAAGCACTCCGAGCGCATCACCGAGGCGCTGAGCGGCAAGCAGTCCGGCATCGTTCTGGTGAGCTCGATCGACGACGGCCTCAAGGTCGTCGACGCCTACGCCGCCGAGCACCTGGAGATCCACACCGCCGACGCGGCGGCCGTCGCGGCGCGCGTGCGCAACGCCGGCGCGATCTTCGTGGGCACCTACGCGCCCGTCTCGCTCGGCGACTACCTCGCCGGCTCCAACCACGTGCTGCCCACCGGCGGCTGCGCCTGCCACTCCAGTGGCCTGTCGGTGCAGTCGTTCCTGCGCGGCATCCACGTCGTCGACTACAGCCGCGAGGCGCTGGCCGGCGCGGCGGCCCACGTGTCGGTCCTGGCCGACGCCGAAGACCTGCCCGCACACGGCGCGGCGATCCGCGCCCGATTCGACTGGCGAGTGCCCGAGTGAACCTCGACGACCTGCCCATCCGCGACGACCTGCGGGGCAAGACGCCCTATGGCGCGCCGCAGATCGACGTCCCGGTCCGGCTCAACACCAACGAGAATCCCTACCCGCCCTCGCCCGAGCTGGTCGCCGACCTGGCCAGGGCGATCGGGGAGCAGGCGGGCGAGCTCAACCGCTACCCCGACAGAGACGCCGTCGAGCTGCGCGCCGAGCTGGCCGCCTACCTCGGCCACGGGCTGAGCACCGAGCAGGTGTGGGCCGCCAACGGCTCCAACGAGGTGCTCCAGCAGATCCTCCAGGCGTTCGGCGGCCACGGCCGCAGCGCCATGGGGTTCGAGCCGTCCTACTCGATGCACCCGATCATCACCAGCGGCACCAGCACCGAGTGGGTCAAGGCCAGCCGCGAGGACGACTTCTCGCTCGACCCCGGCAAGGCCGTGGCCGCGATCGAGGAGCACCGCCCCGACATCGTCTTCATCACCTCGCCCAACAACCCGACCGGCACCGCGCAGCCGCTCGACACGATCGAGGCGGTCGCCGCGGCGGCGCCCGGCATCGTGGTGGTCGACGAGGCCTACGCCGAGTTCGCCCGCGAGGGCACGCCGTCGGCGCTGACGCTGCTGCCCGCGCACCCGCGCATGATCGTCACCCGGACGATGTCGAAGGCGTTCGCCATGGCCGGCACCCGCGTGGGCTACCTGGCCGCGCACCCGGCCGTGGTGCAGGCGCTGCTGCTGGTGCGGCTGCCGTACCACCTGTCCACGCTCACCCAGACGGCGGCGCGCGTGGCGCTGCGGCACCAGGAGGAGCTGCTCGGCACCGTCGACGCGTTGCGCCGCGAGCGTGACGACACGGTGACGTGGCTGCGGTCCCTGGGCCTGGCCGTGGCCGACTCCGACGCGAACTTCGTGCTGTTCGGGCGCTTCCCCGACCGGCGCAAGGTGTGGGAGGCGATGCTGGAGCGCGGGGTGCTCATCCGCGAGGTGGGCCCGCCGGAGTGGCTGCGTGTCTCGATCGGCACCAGCGAGGAGATGGCGGCCTTCCGCGCCGCCCTGGAAGGAGTGCTTTGAGCCGCGTAGGTCGCATCGAGCGTGTCACCAAGGAGACCTCGGTCCTGGTCGAGGTGAACCTCGACGGCACCGGCCGGGTCGAGGTGGCCACCGGGGTCGGCTTCTACGACCACATGCTGGCCCAGCTCGGCAAGCACGGGCTGTTCGACCTGACCGTCAAGACCGAGGGCGACCTGCACATCGACTCGCACCACACGATCGAGGACACCGCGCTCGCGCTGGGCGCGGCGTTCCGCGAGGCGCTGGGCGACAAGTCGGGCATCAGGCGGTTCGGTAGCGCGTCGTGCCCGCTCGACGAGTCGCTCGCCCAGGTCACCGTCGACCTGTCCGGCCGCCCCTACCTCGTGCACACCGAGCCCGAGGGCATGGCGCCGATGATCGGCCCCGAGTACGACACGACGATGACCCGCCACATCCTCGAGTCGTTCGTCGCGCAGGCCGCCATCTGCCTGCACGTGCACGTCCCCTACGGCCGCAACGCCCACCACATCGTGGAGGCCCAGTTCAAGGCGCTGGCCAGGGCGCTGCGCGAGGCGTCCGAGCTCGACCCCCGCGCCACGGGGGTGCCCAGCACCAAGGGCGTGCTATGACCGACAACGTTCTCGCCATCGTGATGGTCTTCCTCGGGTTGTTCCTGGCCGGTGGCGTCTTCTCCCTGGGCAAGCAGGGGCTCAAGATCGGTGCGGCCGTCTGCGCGCTGGGCGCGGCGATGGCGATCACGGCGGGGGTGCTGTGGTGGTGAGCAAGAAGAACGTCGTGGTGCTCGACTACGGCTCGGGCAACCTGCGCTCGGCCGAGCGGGCCCTGGCCAGGGCCGGCGCCGAGGTGACCGTCACGCCCGACTTCGAGGCGGCGCTGGAGTGCGACGGGCTCGTCGTGCCCGGCGTGGGCGCGTTCGAGGCGTGCATGAAGGGCCTCAGGGCCGTGCGCGGCGAGCAGATCGTCGGGCGCCGCCTGTCCGGCGGGCGCCCGGTGCTCGGCATCTGCGTCGGCATGCAGATCCTGTTCGCCCGGGGCGTCGAGCACGGCGTCGAGACCGAGGGCTGCGGCGAGTGGCCCGGCACGGTCGAGCGGCTGGAGGCGCCGGTGCTGCCCCACATGGGCTGGAACACCGTCAAGTCGCCCGCCGGCAGCGTGCTGTTCGACGGCCTCGACGCGGCCACCCGCTTCTACTTCGTGCACTCCTACGGCGTGCGCGAGTGGGAGCTGCGCACCGGCGAGGGCTTCGCCGAGCCGGCCGTCACGTGGGCCGAGCACGGCGTGCCGTTCGTGGCCGCCGTCGAGAACGGCCCGCTCATGGCCACCCAGTTCCACCCCGAGAAGTCCGGCGACGCCGGAGCCGCGCTGCTGCGCAACTGGCTCCAGACGCTGTGAGCCCGTCATGAGCAAGGAACGCGCGCGCCGCCGGGCCGAGCGGGAGGCCGAGCGGGCGCGCGCGATCCGGGCCAACGAGGAGCGGCAGGCCCGCCGGGCCCGCCGCCGTGCCGTGTTGGCCCGCCTGACGCCGCGCCCGGTGCGGTTCTACCGCCAGGGCGGCGTGCTGGCCCGCCGCCACCGCGCCCAGAACGCGGTGGTGGCGCTCGGCTTCCTGCTCGTGCAAGTGATCGTCTGGCTGATCTGGGGCTCGTTCCCGCTCAGCTTCGGCGTGCTCGTCTTCTCCCTGCTGCTCGCACCCGTTGTCGTGACCCTCGCTTTCGACCGGAGGACCTGAATGTCGCTCGTACTGCTGCCCGCCGTCGACATCGTGAACGGCCAGGCCGTACGCCTGACGCAGGGCGAGGCCGGCACCGAGACCGTGCACGGCACGCCCCTGGCCGCCGCGCTGGCCTGGCAGGAGGCGGGCGCCGAGTGGATCCACATGGTCGACCTCGACGCCGCGTTCGGCCGGGGCAGCAACCGCGAGCTGATCGCCGAGGTGATCGGCAAGCTCGATGTGAACGTCGAGCTGTCCGGCGGCATCCGCGACGACGAGTCGCTGGCCACCGCCCTGGCCACCGGCTGCCGCCGGGTCAACATCGGCACCGCCGCCCTGGAGAACCCCGAGTGGTGCCGGAAGATCATCGCCGAGCACGGCGACCGGATCGCGGTCGGGCTCGACGTGCGCGGCACCACCCTCGCCGCCCGCGGCTGGACCGAGGACGCCGGCGACCTGTGGGAGGTGCTCGACCGGCTCGAGTCCGACGGCTGCCCCCGCTACGTCGTCACCGACGTGACCAAGGACGGCATGCTCCAGGGCCCCAACCTCGACCTCTACCGGCAGATCTGCGCCCGCACCGACCGGCCGGTCATCGCCAGCGGCGGCGTTTCCAGCCTCGATGACCTGGTGGCACTGGCTTCTCTCGTCCCGGACGGAGTGGAGGGCGCCATTGTGGGCAGGGCGCTCTACGCTCACGCGTTCACGCTGGAAGACGCGCTTTCCGCGGTACGCGTGTAGCTCGCCGGGAGGGGGCGGGATGAGCGTCAGCAGCATCGGCATGGAGAGCACCGGTTACCGGGTGTTTTCTGGCGGCATCTGGGAGGAGAGGTACGGCTACGCCCGGGCCGTGGTGGCGGGCGAGCGGGTGATCGTGTCCGGCTGCACGGCCACGGTGGCAGGCGAGGTGCGGCACGTCGGAGACCCGTACAAGCAGGCACTGACCGCGATCGACATCGCTCTCGAAGCCGTCCTGATGGGCGGCCTGACGCGGGAGGACGTCGTCATGGTCCGCTACTACGTGGTGGAGCAGCGCCACTTCGACCCCGTCGGACAGGCCATCCACGAGGTCTTCTGCAAGGTACGGCCGGCCTGCACAGGAGTGCGGGTCGCGGGGCTGGTCGACCCTAGAATGCTGGTCGAGATCGAAATAGAGGCACTGCGAACATGACCGTAGCGGTAAGAGTCATCCCCTGTCTCGACGTCGACGCCGGACGCGTGGTCAAGGGCGTCAACTTCGAGAACCTGCGCGACGCGGGCGATCCCGTCGAGCTGGCCAGGCGCTACGACGAGGAGGGCGCCGACGAGCTGACCTTCCTCGACATCACGGCGTCCTCCGGCGAGCGCGAGACGATGCTCGACGTCGTGCGCAGGACCGCTGAGCAGGTGTTCATCCCGCTCACCGTCGGCGGGGGAGTGCGCTCGGTCGACGACGTCGACCGGCTGCTGCGGGCCGGTGCCGACAAGGTGTCGCTCAACACCGCCGCCATCGCCCGGCCGGAGCTGCTCACCGAGGCGTCCAGGCGGTTCGGCGCGCAGTGCGTCGTGCTGTCGGTCGACGCGCGCCGGGCTCCCGGCACCGCGAGCGGCTTCGAGGTGACCACGCACGGCGGGCGGCGCGGCACCGGCATCGACGCCGTGGAGTGGGCCGCCCGGGGCGAGGAGCTCGGGGTGGGCGAGATCCTGCTCAACTCGATGGACGGCGACGGCACGCTCGACGGCTACGACCTGGAGATGCTGCGGGCGGTCAGGGCGGCCGTGCGGGTGCCGGTGATCGCCAGCGGTGGCGCGGGCCGGCTGGAGCACTTCCCGCCGGCGGTGGCGGCGGGCGCCGACGCCGTGCTGGCGGCCAGCGTCTTCCACTTCGGCACGCTGAAGATCTCCGAGGTCAAGGACACACTGAGGATGGCAGGCCACCCGGTCCGCTGATCGGGTCGCGACACACCTGCGGCCCCGACGGGTTCTCACGCTCGATCGGGTCGCGGCACCTGCGGTTCCGGCCCCGGGCCTGCGCGCCCGGGGCTTCGCATGCCGGAGCCAGGGCCGTTCAGAACACCCGCAGGTGGTGGAAGAGCTCGTAGGAGACGTCCTTGCCGGCGAACGCCGCCGCCTCCGACCGCTTGACGGCCAGGTACGCGCTGCGCCGCAGCGGCCCGAGCGCCTCCATCAGCACCTCGTCGGCCTCCAGCGCGTCGAGCGCCTCGTCGAGCGACTGCGGCAGCCGCGGGTAGAGGCCCGGCCGCGTGTCGGGGTCGACGTCCACCGCCTCGCCGGGGTCGAGCTTGCGCCGGATGCCGTCGAGCCCGGCGTGGATGACGGCCCCGAGCGACAGGTAGGGGTTGGCGGAGGAGTCGGAGGGCTTCAGCTCCAGGTTCGGCTCGCCGCTCTCGCCGAGCGGGGAGCACACGCGGACCGCGGCCTCGCGGTTGTCGGGGCCGTACACGGCGTACGCGCCGGACCACATGCGGGGCGCCAGGCGGCGGAAGCTGTTGACGCTGCCGCAGGTCAGGGCGGTGAGGGCGGGCAGGTGCGCGAGCAGGCCGCCGATGAAGCCGTCGCGGACCTCGCTCTCCTCGGCGAAGACGTTCTGGGTGTCGTTCCACAGCGACAGGTGCAGGTGGCAGCCGTTGCCCGCCTGCTCGGCCAGCGGCTTGGGGGCCAGCGAGGCCCACATCTGCATCCGCATGGCGACGCCGCGCACGGTGTCGCGGTAGATGACGTGGTTGTCGGCGGCACGCAGCGCGGGCGCGTGCCGGATCGACAGCTCCTGCTGGCCGGGCCCGAGCTCCGGATGGTAGTGCTCGACCCGCAGACCCTGCGTCTCCAGCGCGCGGATCAGCTTGATCGTGTAGTCGTGGGCCGTGTCGAAGCCCGTCGTGGCGTAGCAGAGCGAGTCGTCGAGCGGCACCAGGCGGTCGGGGCCGCCCATCGGATCGGGCAGCCGGCGCCCGAGCGTGAACTCGGGCTCGAACGCCGCCACCAGCGCGTACCCCTCGGTCCTGAGCTCGGCGACGGCCTCCTTCAGGAACGTCCGCGCGCACGCCCCCCACGGGCTGCCATCCGGCAGACACAGGTCCGACAGCATGGCCGCCGAGCCGGGGGCGTGCGGCAACGGGACGTACGTGGCAGGGTCGGGGACGATGCGTACCTCGCCCACCGGACCCAGGTGCTCGACCTCCTGGAGCTGGTCGAGCATGTTCATCGCCATCATGGCCACCGTGTGCCCGATGCCCGTGCTGAGCCGCTCGGCCAACCGCGACCGGGATGCCGCCTTGCCACGGATGACGCCGCCGTGGTCGACGTACAGGAAACGGATCAGCTCGATGCCCTCGAGCTCCGCTCGCTCGAGGATGCGCCGCGCGTGGGGGTCGAGCTGATGGGGTTTGGTGCCGCTGGGGCGATCTCTCATCCTGCCTGCGTAACACGATCCGGCAGCGCGGGGAAGCACCTGACGCAGACAGAACCTACGGTCAGGTCAGAACACTTGAGAAGAACACGGCCAACTGATTAGCTCCTTGAAGGATTCCGTCGAACACACCGTTGACCGCGGCGGCGGCTTGGGCCGGCCGGGTGAACAGGTAGAAGACCACGAACGCGACAGCCACGTAGGTGATCACCTTCTTGACCTGCATGGGGGGCCTCCTGCAGTCCATTCCCAGCCGTATATACCCGGATCTGGGCGATCCCTAGGCATCTTCTGTGAAGATGTACATGATCCTAACCGGGGGGCTTCCTACTCATGCCATGGTACGGGCAGGAGATTACCTGCGGGTGCCTTCCGTGGCGGGATTTCCGCGGGTAGCGAGGCGACCGCGCACCGGCGTCAGACGCCGAGAGTGGCCTCGCGCAGCCGGGCGACGTCGCCGGGGTCGCCGGTCAGCTCCACCTGGGCGTGCGCCTGCCGTCCGAAGCAGAACATCAGCAGCTCCGCCGCCCTGCCGGTGACCTCGACGCGGGAGCCGCCGCGCGGCCCGCCGAGCGCCACGCCGCCGCCGAGCCGGTGCAGCACGACGCCCACGGGCGAGCGGCGCAGCATCAGCCGGGCGCCGGTGGAGACGCGCTTCCAGATGAGCGCCTCCAGGTCGGCGGGCAGCTCGCGCGGCTGCCACGCGGGCTGGGCGCGGCGCACGTCTTCGTGGTGCACGAACAGTTCGAGGGTGTTGACCGCCTCGTCGAGGGCGGGCAGCAGGCCGTAGACGCCGCCGGGCTTGCGGACGAGGCCGACCAGCTCGGGGAAGGGGTGGCGGGCCTTGAGCCCGTTCTGGACGGAGGCCGTGTAGCCGGCCAGGGCCTTGATCGCGATGCCGCCCATGGCGTCGGGGCGGCGCTCGCGCAGCGCGAGGTGGGCGGCCAGGTCGTAGGTGGTCCAGCCCGTGCAGAGGGTCGGCGCGTCGGGGCCGAGCCTGTCGAGCAGGTCGCAGAGCGCGGAACGTTCGCCACGAGCGTGAGTCACGTGCTCAACCTTACCGCTGGGAATAACAGCATGATCGGAAGTGATACTGACATACGTAGAAACGTCCAATTGGAGAGGAAACCCACCGAGTGGCGAATAAGGTCACCTCGGCCGTGATGCGCCAAGGGCTCGGCGTCCTTGGAGTGGCCATTCGCACGGAGAAGGCGGTGTTCACGCTGGCGGTGCTCGCCAGCGCGGTCTACGGCGGCATGACCGTCGCCTCCGCCTGGGCACTGGGATGGGCGACGCAGAACGTGGTGCTGCCCACGTTCGCCCAGGGCGGGGTCACCACGGCCGCCCTGTGGACCGGCGCGCTGCTGATCCTCGGCACCGCGCTGCTCAAGGCGCTCGGCGTGGCCGGGCGGCGCATCCTCGCCGGCGTCATGCAGTACCGCATGCAGGCCCGCTCCCGCCGCGACGTCACCAAGCAGTACCTGCGCCTGCCCCTGTCCTGGCACCACCAGCACCCGACCGGCCAGCTCCTGTCGAACGCCAGCGCCGACGCCGAGGCCGCCTGGGCCCCGCTCGCGCCGCTGCCGATGGCCGTGGGCGTGATCGTCATGCTGGTCACCGCGGCCGTCGCCATGCTGTTCACCGACCTGGTGCTCGCCCTCGTGGGCTTCCTCATCTTCCCGGCCATCGCCGTGCTCAACCTGGTCTACCAGCGCCGGCTCAGCCCCCTGGCCACCCGCGCGCAGCAGCTGCGCGCCGAGGTCAGCGAGATCGCGCACGAGAGCTTCGACGGCGCGCTCGTCGTCAAGACCCTCGGCCGCGAGGACCTGGAGACCGAGCGGTTCCAGCGGCGCGCCCACGAGCTGCGCGACGCCAACATCGCCGTCGGCCGGGTGCGCGGCCTGTTCGACCCGATGCTGGAGGCACTGCCCACGCTCGGCGTGCTCGCCGTGCTGGCCGTGGGCGCCGCCCGCCTGTCCGGCGGCGCGATCGACGCCGGCGGGCTCGTGCAGGTGGCCTACCTGTTCACGCTGCTCGCCTTCCCCATCAGGGCGCTGGGCTGGGTGCTGGCCGAGCTGCCGCGCAGCGTCGTCGGCTGGCAGCGGGTGCAGGCCGTGCTGGACGCGACCGGCTCCATGGAGTACGGCTCCACCCCCACGACCTCCACGGGGCCGGCGAAGCTGGCCGTCGAGGGCGTCTCCTACGCCTACGGCGAGGCCGAGGTGCTGCACGACGTCACCTTCGAGGTGCCCGCCGGCCGCACCGTCGCCCTCGTCGGGCCCACCGGCTCAGGCAAGTCCACGCTCGTCCAGCTTCTCGCCCGCCTGGTCGACCCGAACTCGGGGCGGGTGCTGCTCGACGACGTGGACCTGCGCGAGCTGCCCTACGGCGGCGTCGCGGCCTCCGTGGCGCTGGTGCCGCAGCAGACGTTCCTGTTCGACGACACCGTGCGCGGCAACGTCGCGCTCGGCGCCGACACCACCGACGAGGACGTGCGGGCCGCCCTGCGCCTGGCCCAGGCGGACGGCTTCGTCGGCCGCCTGCCCGACGGCCTCGACACGCGCGTCGGCGAGCGCGGCGCCTCCCTGTCGGGCGGCCAGCGCCAGCGCATCGCGCTGGCCCGCGCGCTCGTGCGCCGCCCCCGCCTGCTCGTGCTCGACGACGCCACCTCCAGTGTGGACCCCCAGGTCGAGGCCAAGATCCTGTACGGCCTGCGCGACGCCGCCGAAGCCTCCACCGTCGTGGTCGTCGCCTACCGCATGGCCACGATCGCCCTGGCCGACGAGGTCGTCTACCTGGACAAGGGCCGCGTCGTCGACCACGGGCCGCACGAGGAGCTGATCGAGCGCTGCGCCGGCTACCGCAACCTGGTGACCGCGTACGAGCGCGAGGAGGCGGAACGCGCGGCCATCGAGCTGGAGGAGGCCGTGGACGAGGCGGTCGAGGAAGCCGCGGAAGAGGCTGTGGAAGAGGTGCAGGCATGACGGCGCAGAGCAGCGCGCAGAGCATTCGGCGCGACTCGGAGCGCTCGGCGCTGGCCACGGTCCGGCAGGGCCTGGCGCTGACGCCCGAGTTCCGCAAGGGCCTGGCGGGCACGCTGGCGCTGGCGATCGTGGCCACCATCGGCAAGATCATCGTGCCGATCGCGGTCCAGCAGACGATCGACACCGGGCTCAAGAGCGGGACGCCCGACATTCCGTACATCACCCGTGCCGTCCTGGTCTGCGCCGCGGCGGTCGTCCTGACCGCCCTGGCCGGCTACGTCATGAACGTCCGTCTCTACAAGGCCACCGAGTCCTCGCTGGCCACCCTGCGCGTGCGCGGCTTCCGCCACGTCCACGACCTGTCGGTGCTCACCCAGAACACCGAGCGGCGCGGCGCCCTGGTCTCCCGCGTCACCAACGACATCGACCAGATCAGCAACTTCATGCAATGGGGCGGGCTGATGATCATCGTGGCGCTCGGCCAGCTCCTCGTGGCCACCGTCCTGATGTTCGTCTACTCGTGGCAGCTCACCCTCCTGGTCTGGGCCTGCTTCATTCCGCTGATGATCGCCCTGCCGCGCTTCCAGCGGCTGCTGTCGCGCGCGTACACGGTCGTGCGCGAGCGCACCGGCGACATGCTGGCCGCCGTCAGCGAGTCCGTCGTCGGCGCCACCGTCATCAGGGCGTACGCCTCCGAGCGGCGCACCGCCGAGCGCATCGACCAGGCCGTCAACGCCAACAGGAAGGCCCAGACGAGGGCGCAGACCATCGTCGGCTTCGTCTTCCCGCTGACCGAGATCGTGGCCGCCCTCGCCATCGCCGGCATCGTGCTGCTCGGCGTGCGGCTCGGCCTGTCGGGCGACATCACGCAGGGGCGGCTGGTGGCGTTCCTGTTCCTCGTCACGCTGTTCGTCTCGCCGCTGCAGACCGCCACCGAGGTGCTCAACGAGGCCCAGAACGCGGTGGCCGGCTGGCGGCGCATCCTCGGCGTCCTCGACACGCCGCCCGACGTCGCCGACCCCGGCGAGAAGGGTGTGGAGCTGCCCCGCGGCCCCATCGAGGTCGCCTTCGAGAACGTGCACTTCTCCTACCCGGGCGGCGCGCCCGTGCTGCGGGAGGTCACCGTGGACATCCCGCCGCGCTCCCGCGTCGCCGTCGTGGGAGAGACCGGCTCGGGCAAGACCACGTTCGCCAAGCTCCTGACCAGGCTCATGGACCCCGGCTCAGGCCGCGTCACCGTGGACGGCCACGACCTGCGCGACGTGCGCTTCTCCTCGCTGCGCGAGCGCATCGTCATGGTGCCCCAGGACGGCTTCCTGTTCGACGGCACCCTCGCCGACAACATCCGCTACGGCAAGCCGTCGGCCACCCGGGAGGAGATCGAGCTGGCCATGACCGAGCTGGGCCTGGCCGACTGGCTGGAGGGCCTGCCCGCCGGCCTCGACACGCCGGTCGGCCAGCGCGGCGAGTCCCTGTCGGCCGGTGAGCGGCAGCTCGTCGCCCTCGCCCGCGCCTACCTCGCCGACCCCGACCTGCTCCTGCTGGACGAGGCCACCTCGGCGGTGGACCCCGCCACGGAGGTACGGCTGGCCCGCGCCCTCGAAGGCGTCACCCGGGGCCGTACGGCCGTCTCGATCGCGCACCGCCTGTCCACGGCCGAGAACGCCGACGAGGTGCTCGTCTTCGACGCGGGCCGGCTGGTGCAGCGCGGGCCGCATGCGGAGCTCGTCCAGCAGCCCGGCGTGTACGCCGACCTGCACGCCTCGTGGGTCTCCGCGGCCCGCTCCTGACCCGGCCCGCTCCTATCCGGCCGGGCTTCACTCCCGGACGGCGGCGAACGTCACGGTCGTGCCCGCGGGCCCGGACACGATCGTGATGTGCTCGCACACCATGCTGGTCAGCCACAACCCCCGCCCGCGGAAGTCGAACCCCGCGGGCGGCCGCATGTCGCCCATCCACCCGGCGGGCAGCCCCGGCCCCTCGTCGCTGACCTCGCACCACAGCAGCTCGCCGTGCGACCACAGCCGCAGCCGCCCGTGCCCGCCGCCGTGCAGGACCGCGTTCGTGGTGATCTCGTTGACCGCCAGCACGAAGTCCTCCAGCCGCCTCCCGGTGAGCCCTTCGTACCTGGCGTGCTCGGCGACCGCCCTGCGCAGGAACGTGATCCGGCCCGGGCGAAGGCCGCGCAGAGCACCTGCCTACGCATCGCCCACCCGTCGCACGGTCATGAACTCGTCCGCCCCGATCAGCCGCAGCACCCGCGCGATGGAGTCGCGGCACACCACGGAGGTGGCGCCGCGCGGCCTGGCCATCGCCGTGACGGTCAGGAGCCGCGCCGAGCCCGCGTCGATGAAGTCCAGCTCCGACGCGTCGATGACGACCTCGCCCGGCTCCTTCTCCAGCCGCGCCAGCAGCGAGGCGAACGCCGGCCGGTTGGTGAGGTCGATGTCGCCCCACACCCGCAGCCCGGCGGGCTCGCTCGTCCCCGCGAAACGCAGCAGCGCCTGCTCCGGCGAGATCGGGTGCACGGAGGAGGCCCGGTCGAGGGCGTCGCGCGCGAAGAGGCCGCGGTCGTACTGGCACACGGCGGCCAGCCACCGCTCGCCGAACAGCTCGTTGGTCGCCGCCTCGAACGCCACCTGCTCCCCGGTGGCGCCCGCTCCCCAGGAGGCGTCGATCAGCGCGTACACGCCGTGCTGCCCGTGCTTGCGCGCCCGGGCGTGCGCGTCGGACAGGCTCGCGTACACGCGCTCCAAGTCGAGCCGGCCGCCGGTGAAGTGGGTGCCGGCGCAGTCGAGGATCTCGACCTGCCCGGCGGACTCGGCATCGGCCAGCCCAGGCACGAGCGGCGCCAGCCACCCGCGCGTCCGCTCGGGGCTGTCGGCATGTGTGATGATCACCACCTTGGTACGGCGGCGCAGGCCGTTCACGGTGAACAGCCCGGTGGTCGTCCTCCGCTCCCGCTCGCCGTCGAACGGCAGGCACACATGATCACCGAGATCGGGATCGAGGACGGAGCTCGCGACGTGCACCACGATGGCCCTCCCCAAGCACGCGTCGGGACGAAATTACCTCGATCCCGGCCATCACGTAACGCATTCTCGGCAAAACCCACGGTGACGCGACGCAGACCGGTGTACCTTTTCGGCGGGGCCGCCCGCGGGAGGGGTTATGGAGAGCATGGGCGTGGATGTGCTGGAGATGTCGCGACGCCGACACGGGGAGCTCGTGGTGGTCAGCCTCGCGGGCGAGGTGGACCTGGACAACGTCTCCCAGGTCCGCCAGTGCCTCAACGAGGCGGCGGCCACGCCGGAGCCCCGGCTGGTGGTCGACCTGAGCGCGCTGACGTTCATCGACACCACGGGCCTGGGCGTGCTGGTGCGGATGCTGGCCTCGCTGCGCGACAGGAACGGCACGATGGCCCTGGTGGCGCCCGACGGGCAGGTGCTGCGGCGCCTGCGGCGGACGAACCTGGCGCCGCTGTTCCCCATCTACGACACGCTGTCGCAAGCCCTGGCCTGACTGCTCGCCAGAGCGGACGTGCCGGAGGGCATGGCGGCGGGTGGGGCTGGTTGAATGGGTGCATGCCGCTCGACCCCAAGATCGCCGCCAGGCTGAAGCGCAACCCCGACGGGCTCGTCGCCGCGATCGCCCAGCAGTACGACACCGGCGAGGTGCTCATGCTGGCCTGGATGAACGACGAGGCGCTGCACCGCACCCTCACCACCGGCCGGGCCACCTACTGGTCGCGCAGCCGCCAGGAGTTCTGGGTGAAGGGCGACACCTCCGGCCACGTCCAGCACGTCAAGGCCGTGGCGCTCGACTGCGACGGCGACACGATCCTCGTGAAGGTGGACCAGGAGGGCGGCGCGTGCCACACGGGCGACCGCACCTGCTTCGACGCCGACCCGCTCGAGATCGCGCTCGGCTGAGCGTCGTGGACAGCGAGAGACCTGACTCCGGCCGCCGTGAGCTGTGGGCCTGGGT
Source organism: [Actinomadura] parvosata subsp. kistnae (assembly GCF_900323885.1). GTDB lineage: Bacteria > Actinomycetota > Actinomycetes > Streptosporangiales > Streptosporangiaceae > Nonomuraea > Nonomuraea composti. Next base: position 50,224 of record NZ_OOHJ01000027.1, read on the forward strand.
GGTGGCAACCGCGCTCGGCTGCCTGCTCGTGCTGGTCGCCGCCGGGCAGACGTGGGCGCGCGTGCTCCGGAACGACGGCGGGGCGGCGCCCACCGGAGGAGACCTCAGCCCCGCGCTGACCCCCGTGGCGCTGGCCGGGCTGGCCGGCATCGTCGCGGTGCTCGCCACCAAGGGCCTGGGGCGCCGGCTCGTCGGCGCGCTGCTGGCCCTGTGCGGCGCCGGCGCCGCCGCGGCCACGTGGACGGCGCTCAGCGGCGACAACGTGACCGATTGGCTGCGCGAGCAGAACGTGCTGCACGGCGCCACCGACCTCCCCTGGGAGAGCGCGCCCCTGTGGCCGGCCGTGGCCGCCGCCGGCGCGGTGCTGATGGTCGCGGGCGGGATCCTGGCCGTCGTACGCGGCGGCGGCTGGGCCGGCATGTCGGCCCGGTACAGCAGGGAAGCGGGCGCGCCCGCGAAGGAGACCGCGCAGGTCAAGGACGACAAAGCGCTCTGGGACGCGCTCGACAGGGGCGACGATCCCACCGATTCCCGCTGAATCCCGGCTCTGTCGAATCCTCCACTGTTCTGAACCATTGTCTGCTTGGCAAACGTTTCCTCAATAAGCTGCCGTTGCAACTCGCCACGAACATTGAGGAGCCAGCTCATGACCTACGGGGATCAGGGCGCGAACGGCGGCTACGGGCAGCAGCCGCCGAGCGGGGGAGGCTACGGGCAACAGCCTCCCGGTTACGGCGGCTACGGGCAGCAGCCCGCGAGCGGCGGCGGCTACGGCCAGCAGCCACCGAGCGGTGGTGGCTACGGCCAGCAGCCCCCCAGCCACGGCGGCTACGGCCAGCAGCAGCCGGGTTATGGCGGCTACGGGGAGCAGCAGCCTGGCTACGGCGGCTACGGGGAGCAGCCCAACAGCCAGCAGAACCTCGGCTACGGCCAGCTTCCGCCGAGCGGCGGCTACGGCTACCAGCAGCAGCCGCCTCCCGGCTACTACGGCCCGCCGCAGCAGCCGCGCTCCACGAACGGCATGGCGGTGGCCTCGCTCGTGCTGGGCATCATCGGGCTGATCTTCTGCGGCCTCACCAGCATCCCCGGCGTGATCCTCGGCCACATCGCGCTCAACCGGATCAAGAAGACGGGTGAGGAGGGCTCGGGCATGGCGGTGGGCGGCCTGGTCACCTCGTACATCACGGTCGTGATCTGGGTGCTGTGCTGGCTCTTCTTCGGCGGGTTCTTCCTGTGGATGCTGGGCCTGAGCGCCGCGGCCACGTCCACGTCCGATTTCTGACCCGCGGGTAACGTGCCGAAACCGTAGCCGGACCGTGACGAGCCGCTTGCGGTCCGATTACGAATTGTCCGCAAAATGGACGTTCGTCCACGTAGACGGTGCATTGTCGCTAGGCTGCCGCGCGCAACTCGAACTCAAAGTGACGAATAAGGGGTCATGAGCATGAGTTACGGCAACCAGGGCGACGGCGGTTACGGCGGCCAGCCGCCGGGCGGCGGGTACGGCCAGCAGCCGCCGAGCGGCGGCGGCTACGGTGGCGGCTACGGGCAGCAGCCCCCGAGCGGTGGCGGCTACGGCCAGCAGCCGCCCAGCGGCGGCGGCTACGGCGGTGGTTACGGGCAGCAGCCCCCGAGCGGTGGCGGCTACGGCCAGCAGCCGCCCAGCGGCGGTGGTTACGGTGACGGCTACGGCCAGCCGCCCGGCGGCGGTTACGGCCAGCCCCCCGGTGGCGGCTACGGCGGCGGCCCGGGCGGCAACCCGCCGGACAACCAGCTCGTCCCGGCCATCCTGACCGCCATTTTCTGCTGCCTCCCGCTCGGCATCGTGGCGATCATGAAGTCGTCGCAGGTCAACCAGCGGTGGCAGGTCGGCGACTTCGCGGGCGCCCACCAGGCCGCCGAGGAGGCCAAGACGTGGTGGAAGCGCACCCTGATCGCCGGCATCATCCTGTCGGTGCTGAGCGTCATCGGCGTGATCGTCTACTTCCTGCTGATCGCCGCCGCCGTGAGCGCGTCGTACTCCTGATGAGGGCCGGGCGGGGAAGGTGAATACTGAGCACATGACATTCGCGGCGACCGAGCAGTCCGGGAAGCGACGCCTGAAGGCCCTGCTGCCGCCGCTCGGTGTCGCCGCGCTCACCGGTGCGGTGTTCACGGTCGTCGGGATGGTCGATCCCAACGAGCCGGGCCACTACCCGACCTGCCCGTTCCTGTGGCTCACCGGCCTGTACTGCCCGGGTTGCGGCACGCTGCGCACCATCCACGCGCTGGCCCACCTCGACCCGGTGGCCGCCCTCGGCCTCAATCCCCTCGCAGTCGCCATGATCCCGTTCCTGGTGTTCTGGTGGGGCCGATGGGTGGTGCGCGCCTTGCAGGGCCGGCCCAGACGCACGACGCTGGCGCATCCGGCGTGGCTCTGGGCGTTCCTCGCGATCGTGATGGTCTACTGGGTCGTCCGTAATCTCCCATTCGGGGCGTTCCTAGCCCCATAGGCGGCGCCCACATGGGGACCGGTGGTGAGGTGACCCCGTAGGGGCCGATACCATCGCAGGACAAGGCAGAGAGCGGACGCGACGCGAACTCTCCGCCACCCCCAGACGCCGACCGGAGGGACCTCAAGCGCGTGAGTGAGCGGACGGAAGGGCCGAGTGTCCTCGACGACATCCTCGACGGGGTGCGCGCCGACCTCGCCGCACGTCAGCAGGCCGTGTCCATCGACGAGCTCAAGCAGCGAGCCGAGCGGGCCCAGGCGCCCCGCGACGCGATGGCCGCGCTGGGAGGCGACCGCATCTCGGTGATCGCCGAGGTCAAGCGCTCCAGCCCGTCGAAGGGCGCGCTCGCCGCGATCGCCGACCCCGCGGCGCTGGCGGCCGACTACGAGGCGGGCGGCGCCCACGTCATCAGCGTGCTGACCGAGCGGCGCAAGTTCGGCGGCAGCCTCGACGACCTGGCCGCGGTGCGCGCCAGGGTCGACATCCCGATCCTGCGCAAAGACTTCATCCTCACCTCCTACCAGCTCTGGGAGGCCCGCGCCTACGGCGCCGACCTGGCCCTGCTCATGGTCGTCTGCCTGGAGCAGGAGGCCCTGGTGTCGCTCATCGAGCGGGCCGAGTCGATCGGGCTCACCCCGCTGGTCGAGGTGCACACCGAAGAGGAGCTGGAGCGGGCGGTCGCCGCCGGCGCCCGGGTCATCGGGGTCAACGCGCGCAATCTGAAGACACTCGAGGTCGACCGCGACGTCTTCGCGAAGATCGCGCCGAAGATCCCCGATAATGTCATCAAGATTGCCGAGTCGGGCGTGCGCGGCCCGCATGACCTGCTCGCCTATGCCCGGGGCGGCGCCGACGCCGTCCTGGTGGGCGAGAGTCTGGTCACCGGCAAAGACCCGCGCAAGGCAGTGGAGGCGTTGGTGACCGCCGGCGCTCATCCGTCGACGCGCCCCGACCACTCAGCAGAGGGATAGCAGTGGCAAACGAAGGCAGCATCCTGACCGCCGCCGACCTGGCCGGCAACGGCGCCGGCGACGACCCCGACGTGCACGGCAAGTTCGGCATCTTCGGCGGCCGGTACGTCCCCGAGGCGCTCATCCCGGCGCTCGACGAGGTCGCGGCCACCTACGAGAAGGCCAAGAACGACGCGGAGTTCCTGCGCGAGTTCGATCACCTGCTGCGCACCTACGCGGGCCGGCCCACCACGCTGACCGACGTGCCGCGCTTCAGCGAGCAGGCCGGCGGCGCCCGCGTGATCCTCAAGCGCGAAGACCTCACCCACACCGGCGCCCACAAGATCAACAACGTGCTGGGCCAGGTGCTGCTCACCAAGCGGCTCGGCAAGAAGCGCGTGATCGCCGAGACCGGCGCCGGCCAGCACGGCGTGGCCACCGCCACCGCCGCGGCCCTGCTCGGCCTCGAGTGCGTCATCTACATGGGCGCCGTCGACTGCGAGCGCCAGGCCCTCAACGTCGCCAGGATGAAGCTGCTCGGCGCCACCGTCGTGCCCGTCTCCAACGGCTCCCGCACGCTGAAGGACGCCATCAACGAGGCGTTCCGCGACTGGGTGACCAACGTCGACACCACCCACTACCTGTTCGGCACCGTGGCAGGCCCGCACCCGTTCCCCGAGATCGTGCGCGACTTCGCGCGCATCATCGGCGTCGAGGCGCGCCGCCAGATGCTGGAGCTGACCGGGAAGCTGCCCGACGCGGTGTGCGCCGCCGTCGGCGGCGGCAGCAACGCGATCGGCATCTTCCACGCCTTCATCGGCGACCACGACGTCCAGCTGCACGGCTACGAGGCCGCCGGGCACGGCCTGGAGAGCGGCGAGCACGCGCTCACCCTCACCGCCGGCTCCGTCGGCGTGCTGCACGGCTCGCGCACCTACGTCCTCCAGGACGACGAAGGCCAGACCATCGAGTCGCACTCGATCTCCGCCGGGCTCGACTACCCCGGCGTCGGCCCCGAGCACGCCTGGCTGAAGGACTCCGGCCGCGCCACCTACCACGGCGTCACCGACGACCAGGCGATGGCCGCGTTCTCGCTGCTGGCCCGGACCGAAGGCATCATCCCCGCCATCGAGTCCTCCCACGCCCTGGCGGGCGCGCTGGAGCTGGGCCGCGAGCTCGGCCCCGAGGCGACCATCCTGGTCAACCTCTCCGGCCGCGGCGACAAGGACATGGGCACCGCGATGAAGTACTTCAACCTGTAAGACTCCCTTCGCCCGCGCCGGGCGCGAGTCCTCCCCGGCGCGGGGGATTCAGGGGCGGGCCCGCCGCAGGGCATCATGGGAGGACTCGACCTTCGAAACGGACAGACATGACGACTCTTCAGACGGTTTTCGCCAAGGCGAAGGCGGACAACCGGGCCGCGCTCGTCGGCTACCTGCCCGCGGGCTTCCCCTCCAAGGGCGGCGACGTCGCCGCCGCCGCGGCCCTGGTGGAGGCCGGCTGCGACGTCATCGAGATCGGCCTGCCCTACTCCGACCCGCTCATGGACGGCCCGACCATCCAAGACGCGGTGCACCGTTCGCTGACCAACGGCACGCGCATCGCCGACGTGCTGCGCACCGTCGAGGGGGTGGCCGCCACCGGCGCCGCCACGCTCGTCATGACCTACTGGAACCCGATCGACAAGTACGGCGCCGACCGCTTCGCGCGTGACCTGGCCAACGCCGGCGGCGTGGGCACGATCACGCCCGACCTGACGCCGGAGGAGTCCGAGCCGTGGCGGGCCGCGTCCGCGGCGGCCGGCATCGACACGGTGTTCCTGGTCGCGCCCAGCTCGACCGAGCCGCGCATCAAGGCCGTCGTCGACTGCTGCACCGGCTTCGTGTACGCCGCCTCCCTCATGGGCGTCACCGGCGCCAGGGAGACCGTGAACGTCGCCGCCGAGGGCCTGGTCCAGCGCACCAAGGCGCACACCGACCTGCCCGTCTGCGTGGGCCTCGGGGTCGGCACGGGCGCGCAGGCGGCCGAGGTGGCGGCCTACGCCGACGGCGTGATCGTGGGGTCGGCGTTCATCCGCCGCATCCTCGACGCGCCCGACGAGGCGGCCGGGCGCGAGTCCATCGGGGTGCTGGCCCGTGACATGGCCAGGGGCGTGCGGCGCTGAGCCCTGTCGTGACCTGAAAGCGCGGTTCCCTGAACGGGGGCCGCGCTTTACCGTCTAAGTCAGACGGTCCCGAAAGGACGGGTCATGCGTCCCTTGTTACTCGCGGCAGCCCTCACCCTCGCGGCCCCGGCCATGGCCGCCCTGGCAGCACCGCCCGCACCTGCACCCGCACCCACATCGGCTTCACCCGCGCCCACCTACGAGCTGCCGTCGCCGGAGCCGCCGGTGACCGGCGCGCCGCCGCCGAGCCCCACCGCGCAGAACGTGCCGCCCACCCCCGCCCAGGTGGCCGAGCCGATCGTGATCGCGTCGGCGGCCCTGCGGGTCGAGCTGGACCCTGACTTCCCGCGCGTCCTGCGCTACACCGACCGGGCGAGCGGCGCCACGCTCGGCGGCGGCACGGCCGTGCCCGCCATCGTGATCAACGGCCAGGCCAGGCCCGCCGAGGTGCGGCTGACCGGCAACGACGGCGCGACCGCCCGCTACCGCCTCGACCTCGGCGACGGGGTCGCGCTGCGGGCCAGCGTCGGGGTCAGGGGCAGGGTGACGACGTTCGCGATCGACGAGGTGATCGACACCGAGGCGTTCAGGGTCGGCACCATCGACCTGCCCGGCCACGACCTGGTGTCGGTGTCGAGCGCGCAGCCGGGCGCGGCCACCGCGTTCACCCGGCTGGACCCCGACTCCACCCGCACCGCCGACGTCTTCGCCCAGGTCACCGCGGCCACGCCGGCGGACACGGCGCCGGTCGGGGCGACGTACGCGATCGTGCACACCGACCGGCTGGCCGCCGCCGTCGAGACGAACGCGACCTACGACCGCCCGTCGGGCCCCACCGACCGTGACGCGGCCCGGCTGTGGCACCAGGCCAGGAAGGACGCCGACGGCACGGTCCGGGTGGGCGTCTGGAGCGGCCAGTGGACGCACCGCGCGAGCGGCTCCCCGTTCACCGAGGAACGCCCGTGGGCGAAGGTCGTGGTCACCCCCGACGCGAACGGCGACGGCACGCTCGACTGGCAGGACGGCGCGATCGCGTTCCGCGGCATCGCGATCAAGGCGCTCGGCTCGGAGCGGACCAAGGACCGGGTGGTCACGCACATCCCGTTCAACTTCTCCAGCCAGGCCACGCACCCGTTCCTGCGCACGCTGGACGATGTCAAGCGCGTCTCGCTGGCCACCGACGGGCTCGGGCAGCTCGCGCTGCTCAAGGGCTACCAGTCGGAGGGGCACGATTCGGCGCACCCCGACTACGGCGGCAACTACAACCGCCGCGCGGGCGGGCTCAAGGACCTGAACACGCTGCTCAGGGCGGGCAGGGCGTGGAACGCCACATTCGGCGCGCACGTCAACGCCACCGAGGCCTACCCCGAGGCCAGGAGCTTCGACGAGCGGCTGGTCAACAAGGACGCCAAGGGCTGGAACTGGCTCGACCAGGCGTACCTGATCGACCAGCGCGGCGACCTGACCAGAGGCACGCTGGCCGCGCGGCTGGCCCGGCTGCGCGCGGAGACGGACCCGAACCTCGCGCTCCTGTACGTGGACGTGTTCCGGCCGTTCGGCTGGGTCGCCGACCGCACGCAGGCCGAGCTGCGCGCGCAGGGCTGGCAGGTGGCCACCGAGTGGTCGGACAAGCTGGAGCGCTCGTCGCTGTGGTCGCACTGGGCCAACGACCTCGGCTACGGCGGCGCCACCAACAAGGGCCTGAACTCGCAGATCATCCGGTTCGTGCGCAACCACGAGAAGGACGTCTGGAACGCCCACCCCATCCTGGGCAACGCCCGCATCGTCGAGTTCGAGGGCTGGACGGCGGAGAACGACTTCACGGCCTTCCTGCGCAACGTCTGGGAGAACAACCTGCCGGCCAAGTTCCTCCAGCAGCAGCGGATCATGGACTGGAACGCGGACGAGATCGTGTTCACCGGGGGCGTGCGCGGCACGTACCGCGACGGCAGGCGCGAGCTGTTCGCCGGCGGGCGCAAGGTGCTCGACGGCGGCACGTACCTGCTGCCGTGGCACGGCAAGTACTACCACTACAACGCGGCGGGCGGCGAGAGCACCTGGGAGGCCGACCGGCCGATGAGCGTGTACGAGCTCACCGACCAGGGCCGCGTCCCCGCCGGCACCGTCACCCCGTCGGGCGGGCGGATCACGCTGAAGGCGAAGGCGGGCGTGCCGTACGTGCTCTATCCCGGCAAAGCGCCCAGGCAGGCCGATCCCGAGCGGGGGCAGGGGAGCGGCGTGCGCGACCCCGGGTTCAACGACGACCGCCTCCGGGGCTGGAGCGTCAGCGGGCCCGTGAGCGTGGAGCGCGACGCGCTGGGCCGCCGGGTCGCCCTGCTGGGCGCGGGCGCGCAGGCGCGGCTTGAGCAGCCGCTGACCGGGCTCCGGCCGGGACGGACCTACACGGCGTCGGCGTTCGTCGAGGTGGAGCCGGGCAGGACGCGCGCGACCACGCTGGAGGCGGGCGGTGCGGCCGTGACCGTGCTGCGGTCCACGGCCAAGAACTACATCGCCTCCGACGAGAAGCACGACACCTACTTCCAGCGGGTGAAGGTGACGTTCAGGGCATCGTCCCCGTCCGCCGTGCTGCGCATCACCGCCGCGCCCGCCGAAGGGGAGGTGCGGGTGGACGACGTCCGCGTGTTCGAGCGCGAGCCGGCCGGTGACGTGGAGACGTTCGAGTCGGTGGAGCCCGGGTGGGGGCCGTTCGTGAAGGGGGACGCGGGCGGGTCGTTCGACGCGCGCACGCACCTGTCCGAGCGGCACGAGCCGTACACGCAGGCCGGCTGGAACGGCAAGGCGGTCGACGACGTGCTGCACGGCGACTGGTCGCTGAAGGCGCACGAGGAGCGGCAGGGCCTGATCTACCGTACGGTGCCGCAGACCGTGCCGTTCGAGCCCGGGCACGCCTACGAGGTCTCCTTCGCCTACCAGAACGCGCTGGACGGCACCTACCAGTGGGTCACCGGCTACGACAAGGGCGGCGCCGCCGTGGAGACCCGCCGCACGCCGATCCCCGCTCAGCGGACGACCGCCCGGTTCACCGAGCGGGTGGTGGCCGGGTGCGGCGACGTGTGGGTGGGGCTGCGCTCGCTGCGGCCCGAGCTGGCCGGTGCCGACTTCGTCCTCGACGACTTCGCCGTCACCGACCTCGGGCCCGTGCCGGACGCGCAGGCGTGCGGGACGCTGGAGGTGACGCCCCCGGCGGTGCTGGAGCAGGGGGTCGCGGGCGAGGTCACGACCACGTTCACCAACCTTGAGGACGTCGCGCTCCAGGACGTGGCGGTGCGGCTGACCGTGCCCGAGGGGTGGACGGCCGAGGGTGACGGCACCGGGACGGTGCAGCCCGGCGGGAGGCTCGCCACGACGTGGCGGGTCACGGCGCCCGCCGGCGCGGCGTACGGCGCGTACGAGCTGGCCGCCACCGCCGCGTACACGGTGGGCGGGGCACCCAGGACGCTGACCGCCACCGCCTCCGTGCGCACGCTGCCGCCGCCGCCCACCGGCGACGCCTACGCGAGCGACCTGGAGTGGGTGAGCGCGGACAACGGCTGGGGGCCGGTGGAGCGCGACCGGTCCAACGGTGACACCGGCGCGGGCGACGGCGGGCCGATCGTGATCGGCGGGCGGACGTTCGCAAAGGGGCTCGGCACGCACGCGCCCGCCAAACTGCGTTTCTATCTCGGAGGGCGGTGTACCGCGTTCACGGCCTTCGTCGGTGTTGACGACGTGCAGGCCACGCGCGGATCGGTGCAGTTCAGCGTGCTGGCCGATGGGGTGGAGCGGGCGCGCAGCCCCGTGCTGCGGGCCGCCGACGCGGCGTACGAGCTGAGCGCCGACCTGACCGGCGCCCGGTACGCGGACCTGGTGGTGGGCGACGGGGGCGACGGCATCGGCAACGACCACGCCGACTGGGGGGAGGCCCGGTTCAGCTGCTCCTGAGCTCCGCGTACAGCGGGGACCAGCGGTTGTAGACCCCGCTGGGCACCAGGTAGACGTTCATGGCGACCTGCATGAGCAGGAGGAAGACGACGTACTGGGCGGTGTTGACGCCCGGCACCGCGTCCATCGGCAGGGCGTAGGCGATGACGATCCGCACCACGGCGTCCGCGAGCAGGCCGACGCCCCAGATGACGCTCGCCACCCGCCAGATGCGGCGGAAGGCGGGCAGCCGCGCCCACAGCACGTCCCACGACTCGCGGTTGGGGCCGATCCGGCCCTCCAGGATGAACCGGGTGAACACGAACGCCAGCGGCCGCTCGCCGCGCGCGCTGACCAGGAACCACAGGCCGGCCACCCCCGTGAACCAGCCGTCCTTGGCCAGCAGCAGCCGCGGGTCGTGGACGAGGACGGACACGGCGGCACTGGCCAGCATCATGACCGTCATGTAGAGGCCCAGGCGGTCCGGCCTGCGGCGGCGGACGAGGTCGGAGACCACGCTCACGCCGGGGACGAACGAGCTGATCACGAATGCCAGGTGTGGCTCGACGCCGCTCGCGCGCAGCACGTAGTAGAGCGCCACGGTCAGGCCGACGTCCACGGCCAGCGTCAGCAGCCCTCGCAGCCGGGTGCTCATGCGCGGGTCGCCCGGGCGAACAGGGCCGCCAGCTCGTCGGCGTACTCGGCCAGGTCGGCCTCCGGGTCGGCCTCCAGCAGGAACGGCAGCCCGTCCAGCGAGCGCTGGATCGTCATCGCCATCACCCGCGTGCTGAACGGCCCGAACTCGCCGCTCTCCTGCCCCCACGCCAGCAGGCGCTCCACGTGGGACAGCGACGACAGGTCGGTGGCGGCGTCCCGCGCCGCCGTGCCGCCCTCCGGCCGGAAGTTGAGGAAGATCTCCGTGGCCGCCCGCATCTCGGTGCGGTGCCCGTCGAGGTACTCCACCAGCGAGCGGATGTACGTCTCCAGCGCGGCGGAGGCGGTCGTGCGGGTGCTGACGCGCTCGTGCATGAACCTGCTCAGATCGCCGTAGATGGTGGCGATGGTCTGGCCGATCAGCTCGTCCTTGCCGTCGAAGTGGTACGAGATCAGCCGGGTGCTGCTGAGCCCGGCGCGCTCGGCGATCCGGGCGAAGGAGGTGTGGTGGTAGCCGAGCTCGGCGATGGTCTCGATCGTCGCGGCGACGATCTGCGCCCGCCTGGCGGAGCTGGTGACCGACTCGCCCTGTTTTACTGGCATGAGTAATTTTTAACTCAGGTGAGTAAATGTGGCAACCCTCCCAGCTCAACGGTGGAAAACTCGCTTAGCTGACGCTTATCCGCGACGTGATGCGATGGAAACCGAGGTACTGTGCGCATTCCGGCGCAGAGACAGAGGAGAACACTTGTGGCCGCGTCACTACCGCTACCTTGGGCGAGATCGGCGATACCCTGGGTGACGACCGTCGCCCGGCTGGTTCTGGGCGGCGTGCTGATCGCGGCGGGTGCGCTCAAGATCGGTAATCCGGCCGACTCCGTCGTGGCGGTCAAGGCCTACCAGTTGCTGCCCGAATCGATCGCCGTCGCGGTGGGCTACGCCCTGCCGATCGTGGAGATCGTGGTCGGCGTGCTGCTGGTCGTCGGTCTGCTGACCAGAGTGGCCGCGGTGATCGCCGCGCTGCTCATGTTCGCGTTCGTGTTCGGCATCGGCTGGGCCTGGGCGAACGGCCTGCGGATCGACTGCGGCTGCTTCGGCGGCGGGGGCCAGCTCGGGGTCGGGCAGGAGCCGGCCTACCTGCTCGACATCCTGCGCGACTTCGGCCTCGTGCTGCTCGGCGCGTGGGCCGTGCGCTTCCCGCCGGGCCGCTTCGCGCTCGACGGAGCCCTCGGTCTCGGGGGCGATACTCATGACGATGACGAGGGGGACCACTGATGAGCAAGGGCGAGCGGACGAAGACGAAGTCGCAGTCGGCGCGCGACAAGATCAAGGCGCAGCAGGCCGCCCAGCGCGCGCGTGACAAGCGCCGCAAGACCGTGACGTACGTGACCGCGGGCGCCGTCGCGGTGGCCGCGGTCGGGCTCGGCGTCTGGTACGCCGCCAGCATCTCCCGCTCCGAGGAGGCCACCGGCGCCCTCGCCCCCGTCACCGTGCAGCCCGACGGCACCGCCGTGATGGCCCAGAGCGGCGTCACCGCGCCCGTGGTCGACATCTACGAGGACTTCCAGTGCCCGGCCTGCAAGGAGCTCGAGCGCGTCAGCGGCCAGACCTTCAAGAACCTCGCCGCCGAGGGCAAGGCCAAGGTCGTCTACCACCCGATCACGATCTTCTCGCAGGAGCCGACCAAGTCCAACTCCGTCCGCGCCGGCAACGCCGCCCGTTGCGTCGCCGACGGCAAGCAGTGGCTCGCCTTCCACGACCTGCTCTTCAAGAACCAGCCCTCCGAGACCGAGGAGGGGTTCAAGGTCGACCAGCTCAAGCAGTGGGGCAAGGACGCCGGGGTCAGCTCGCCCGACTTCGACCAGTGCGTGACCTCCAACAAGAACGCCGAGGCGCACCTCGCGTACAGCAAGAAGATCAGCGACGAGCAGAAGCTCGATCACACGCCGACAGTGAAATTGAACGGCACAGAAATAGACAATCAGGTACTGTTCAGCCCGTCGCAACTGCGTGATGAGATTACCGGGGCGGCTAAGTAGGCTCGCTTCCGCTACCCTCACCTGACATGCCCCTTGCCTCGATTCCCAGCCCTTCCCAAGGGGTCTGGTATCTCGGAATCATCCCGATCCGGGCTTATGCGCTATGCATCGTGCTCGGCGTCATCGTCGCCGTCTGGCTGAGCGAGCGCCGCTGGCGCGCGCGCGGCGGCCAGCGGGGGACGATCATCGACATCGCGGTCCCCGCGGTCATCTTCGGCCTGATCGGCGGCCGCCTCTACCACGTCATCACCGACTGGCAGACCTACTTCGGCAGCCGCGCGATCAAGGAGCCGATCCAGGCCCTGTTCATCTGGGAGGGCGGCCTCGGCATCTGGGGCGCGATCGCGCTCGGCGGCGTCGGCGTCTGGTGGGCCGCGCGCCGGCGCGGCCTGTCCATGACGGCGCTCGCCGACACGATCGCCCCCGGCATCGCCTTCGCGCAGGCCATCGGCCGCTGGGGCAACTGGTTCAACCAGGAGCTGTACGGCTCGCCGACCACGCTGCCGTGGGGCCTGGAGATCGACGTCGACCACGGCGGCGAGCCCGGCGTCCTCTACCACCCCACGTTCCTGTACGAGTCGCTGTGGGACGTCGCGCTCGGCTTCGTGCTCATCTTCCTGGGCCGCCGCCTCGCGCTGCACCACGGGCGGCTGTTCGCCCTCTACGTCGCCGGTTACACGCTGGGCCGCTTCTGGATCGAGGGGCTGCGCATCGACCCGGTCGGCGGCGTGGACCACGCGGTGACGCTCCTCGGGCTGCGCCTCAACCAGTGGACGTCCATCGTGCTGTTCGTGGGCGCACTGGTGTACTTCTGGGCCACCAGGAACAAGACGGGCGAGGAGATCGTCGTCCCGCCGTCCGCCGACCCCGACCCCGCCCACTCCACCGGCCAGGCCGACCCGGCCCCGACGAGCCCTCCGACACCCCAGAGAAGGGGGCGGCCGAGGAGCCCGGGGAGTCCGGGGCCGATCCGGCGGGCTCAGGCACGGACACGAAGACGGATACTGGGGCGGAGACTGCGGCGGATACCGGGCCGGAGACGAAGGCGGGGGCCACGGACGACACGCCCGCCGCGCCTGCCTCGCCCGCCGGGGATAACACCGGCGACACCGGCGGTGAGGCTCGCGATGACGACGGTGAGCGGGCCGAGGAGCCCGGCGCCGAGCCTGACGCCGAGCCCGTGACGAAGGAGAAGAACTCGCGATGAGCGGTCGCGCGGAGATCCACCACCAACATCGCGACGTCACCGGAGGCTGGTTGCGGCCCTCGGTGTTCGGCGCGATGGACGGCCTGGTGTCGAACTTCGCGCTCATCGCCGGTGTCGCGGGCGGCACCACCAACACCAGGGTGATCGCGCTCGGCGGCGTCGCCGGCCTCGCCGCCGGGGCGCTGTCCATGGCGGGCGGCGAATACGTGTCGGTGGCCAGCCAGCGCGAGCTGGCCCAGGCCGAGATCGCCGTCGAACGCCGCGAGCTGGCCCGCCACCCCGACGACGAGCAGGCGGAGCTGGCCCAGACCTTCGTCGACAAGGGCGTGGCTCCCGACCTGGCCGCCGAGGTGGCCCGCCAGATCTCCGCCCATCCGGAGCGGGCGCTGGAGGTCCACTCACGCAACGAGCTGGGCGTCGTGCCGGGGGAGCTGCCGTCGCCGATGGTGGCCGCGGTCTCGTCGTTCCTGTCGTTCGCGGTGGGGGCGGTGCTGCCGCTGCTGCCGTACCTGTTCGGGGCCCAGGGGCTGGGCGTTCCGGCGACCGTCTCGTGCGTGGCGCTGTTCGCGGCCGGGGCGCTGGTCTCCGCCGTGACCGCCCGCACCTGGTGGTACTCAGGGCTACGCCAGCTCCTGGTGGGGGCCGTGGCGGCGGGCGTCACGTTCGGCGTCGGCAACCTCATCGGCGCGGCGGGGCTGTGATGGCACGTCGAAGAGGCCCGTCGGGCTCCGGCGGGCGGTCCAACGGCGACCGCCCCGGCCGCGCTCGCGGCACCCACTCCACCCCGCCCGGCGACCTGCACCCGTCCGGGCCTGACGGCGGCGGCTTCTTCGGGGCCGGGGCTGATGGCGGCTTCCCTGCGCCAGGGCCTGACGGCGCAGGCTTTCCCGGGGCGGGCAGCGGCGGCTCTCGTGGCTCGCATGCGTCCGGCGGCTCGCACGCACCCGGGGGCTCGCATGCGTCGGGCGGCTCGCATGCGTCCGGCAGCTCACATGCCTCCGGCACCGATGCCTGGTCGACCGGCGAGCGCGGCCATCGGCACGCGGGCGGCACCGACGGCGTCGGCTGGCCCGCCGGGGGAGGCCGGCAGGCTTCAGGCGGGGAGCCCGGATGGCCGGCCGGCGATGGCCGATCGGTGGGTGGTGGCCGGTCGGCGGGTGATGGCCGGTCGGCGGGCACCGACGGGCACGGCTGGCGCTCGACCGGCACCGACGCCGGCGGCTGGCCCGGGGCTCACGCCGGGGGCGGCCGGGCGGCAAGCGGCACCGACGCTAGTGGCTGGCCTGCCTCCGGGCACCACGGCGGTGGCCAGGCTCCGGGCGGGCAAGGTGGCCCCCAGACGGTAGGCCCCCAGGCGGTCGGCGGCACTGACGGCGGTGGCTGGCCAGTGGCCGGCGCACACGGCGGAGGCCAAGCAGCAGGCGGCACTGACCACGGCGGCTGGCCTGTGGCCGGGAGCAGCCAGTCCGTAGGCGGCACCGACCACGGTGGCTGGCCTGTGGCCGGCGCGCATGGCGGAGGTTCGGTCGCGGGCGGGGCGCACGGCGGAGGTTCGGCTGCGGGCGGCGCACACGGTGGTGGCCGGGCCGGGGGCGAGCCGGAGGGTGGCAGGCGCTCGGCGGGGAGTCGCGGTGGCCGCAGAGCCCGTTCGCGTGGCACGCGTGCTGCGGAGCCGGTCAGCGACGACCGCCAGGCAACGGGCACGGACGGCGGTGGCCGGCCGGGCGCGGGTACGGACGGCGGCTGGTCGGGTTCGGGCACGGACAGCAGTGGCTGGTCGGCTGCGGGCACGGACGGCAGTGGTCGGTCCGCTGCCGACACGGACGGTGGCGGGCGTTCGCGCTCTCGTGCGGGCGGCCGGGGCCGGGGCCGGGGCGCCGGTCATGCTGAGGGCGGTGGCAGCGCTGCCGTTCATGACGACGGTGGCGAGGAGTGGCTGGCGGGAGAGGCCGACGGCACCTGGCCGCCCAGAGACCTCCCGCACATCCGGCCCAAGCGGAATGCCCAGGAAGACGCAGCCGCAGAGGGCTTTGCGACCGATGGGCGTGGAAGAGGCAGGGGTTCCCGAAGGGCTGACGGAGGCACAAGGGGCGAGGAAGCGGAAAGAGGCGACGGATCCGGCAGAGCCGACGGGCCCGGCAGAGCCGACGGATCCGGTAGAGGTGACGGATCCGGTAGAGGTGAGGGGGCCGGAAAGGGCGACGAGGCTTCGGCGGCGGGGTCGCGGAAGCGGCGTCGTACCCCTCGCTCGGACTGGCAGCTCCCCCTGCTCACCGACTGGGGTTTCCGCCCGCAGCAGCAGCGGCTGATGGTCATCATCGCCACGGTCGTGGCCGTGCTGGCCGGCGGCACCGGCCTGGTGGTGGCCATCGCGAACCTGGGCACGTACGCACCGGAGCGGCAGTCCAGCGCCGCCGTGCTCGGCCCGGACGCGGCCGTGCCGCAGGTGTTCCACGGGTGGGGCTCGCCCAAGCTGTTCGACCCGCTGGCGGAGCGGACCAAGGACGCGAAGGCGCTGACCGAGAAGGAGGTGTTCAGCCAGAGCGAGCTGGCCGTCTCCAAGAAGCTCAAGCTCAAGCTCGTCGCCAAGCAGCTCGACGCCGACTGCTCGGCCGCGCTGTGGGGTGGCACCCTCCTCGAACGGGTCTCGGACGCCGCATGCACCCAGGCCGCCCGGGGGCTGTACGCCAGCTCCGACGGCCGGTACGTCGGCCAGTACACGCTACTCAACCTCAAGGACGGCAAGTCGGCCGCCGAACTGGTCGAGTCGTTGAAGACCCTTTACCGCGGCGGCTGGGCACGTCCCCTGACCTCCACCAAGGCGTCCTTCCCCGGCGGCGGCTACTCGGAGGCAGGCGGCTACGCACTGGGCCACTACGTCGGGCTGGTGTGGATCGGCAAACTGGACGGCGCCGAACCCACCACGAAGGACGACTTCGTCTCCCTCACGCTGGCCCTGCGAGGGGCGGAAAAGGCCGTCTACCGCCGGGTCGTCGCGATCACAGGATCGGCAGGCTGACGATGGCACGCCCCAGCCCCGGACCAACCCCCTCCGACGACCCCACCCCGGCACGCCCCACGCCGACCGGCGACCTCGCGTCGCCACGGCACACGCCGGCCGGCGACCCCGTCTCGACGCGACACACGCCGCCTGGGGGCCCTGCTCCGGCCCGGCCCGGCACTGGATCGACCCCTTCCGGCGATCCCGCCCAGGCACGCCATACGCCGGCCGGCGATCCCGGCCGGGCACGCCCCACGCCGACCGGCGACCCCGCGTCGCCACGGCACACGCCGATCGACGATTCCGCCCTGGAACGGCATACACCGATCACCGACCTCGCCCCGGAGCTGCAAATGCTGGCCGGCGGAGCTGCCTCGGGGCGGCACACGCCGGTCGGCGATCCTGGCTCGGCGCGGCGCACATCGGCCGACGACCGCACCCGCGCACAACGCACCCCGGCACAACGCACATCGGCCGACGATCCGTGGGATGAGGAGCGGGACGGGCGTCCGAGGCGTCGGCTCCTCGTCATCGCCGCCGTCATCATCGTCGCGGCGGCCGTCGGCGTGGGCGGATGGTTGTGGCTGGGCGTGAGCAGCCTCGTCCCGCCACGTTCCACGCCGAGCCCACCTCCGCCTTCTACGCCGCCATCGACTCCCGCCAGAACGACGCCTCCCCGCTCACCCTCCAGGAGGTCTTCACCCCGGCCACCAAGACCCTGGGCAAGCTGAGCCTGACGGCGACCCGCCAGTACACCGACTGCGACGAGGCGCTCTGGGGCGTCACGACCACGGGCTGCACGCAGGCGCTCCAGGCCACGTACCAGGGCGGGTCCATGGCGGGGCAGTTCGTCATCTTCAACCTGGCCGACGGGCGCGCGGCCGACGCGCTGGTGGCGGCGCTGCGCAAGGACGGGTTCGTCCGGCAGGACGTGGCGTTCGAGGCGGCCGGCAGCCGCGCCCAGGCGCGCGCCATGGGGCATTACGTCACGGTGAGCTGGGTCGGCGCCACCGCCCCCGCCGAGGACCAGGCCACGACCTCTGTGCAAGACCAGGTCACGGCCCTTGTCGCCCTCGACGGATTGGGCCGCGTGGTCCAGGGCCGCATCGTCGCCGCCACCTGACCCCATCCCGCTCCAGGGCCCTGAGGACGCGGGTGCATGTCGCCGGTACGGGTTGGCCAGCGTGAGGGTTCGGCGGGCCGGGCCTGCTGGTGGGGCCCTGCGGTTGGGCTTGGCAGCGTGTGGGTGTGGCGGTTCCGTGCGATGCGGGCCGGCCAGTATGAGGGTGTGGCGGGTCTGGGCGGTGGGGTTTGGCAACCCGGTGACAGTTCCGTGAGATGTGCCTGGCCACTCTGAGGCGTTGCGGGTCCCGTGGGGCGAGGACCGGCTGGGGAGGGTGGAGGGTGACCGGCGGTGGGAGGGCTGGATCAGGAAGCCGTACCGGTGAGGGCTCTGACCGTGGTGGTGACCGCGTCTCTGAGGGCGGTCAGGCGGTGGAGGGGGGCCTCCAGGGGGGTGAGGTCGTCGGACCAGTCGGCGGCTTCGCGGATCAGGGTGCGGGCCTCGTTCTTGGTGAGCGTCGTGCCCTGGGCCCTGGCCAGCGCGATGAGGGCCTCGCGCCACGTGTTGGCGAGCTTGCCGTGGCCGTTGTCCAGGATCCTGCGCAGGATCGTGTCCACCTCGCCCTCGGGCTGCGGCAGGCGTACGACGTCGAGGACGCCCTCGCGGGCCTCCGCGAGCGTGTAGACGGGCGACAGCGCCGCGGGCAGGCGCGGGGTGAGGCCTGGGCCGACGACGCGGAGGTGGGCGGCGCGGGAGGCCAGCAGGAGGCGGGGGAGCGCGGCCTCCAGACCGGCGGGGACGGCCACGGCCACCCGGGCGGGGGAGGCGGCGTACGGCTTGGCGAGCCAGGTCGAGAGCTTGACCCGGGGCTGGGTCAGGGCCTTGGGCCACTCACCGACCAGAAGCTCGGCCTCGAACCCCGCCAGCGGGTCCGATTCGCCCGCACGCGATCCGGAGGGCATCGCCCGCGCTGCCAGCGCGTCGGGACGGCCCGCCTGCGCGTCCGCGACACCCGCCGGTTCGTTTGCGTTGGCTGCCTGCGCGTCCACTTCGGCTGCCTGTCCGCTTGGACCGGCTGCCCGCGCGGCCGGGGCTTCGGCGTGCGGGCTTCCAGCGTCTTCGTGCGCCCGAGAGGCCGTCGTCCGCGGGGCCGGGGTCGCTGCGCGCGGCGTGTTCGGGGACGTTGGTGAGGTGGGGCCGCCCTTGGCGGTGGCCGAGGCGCTTTCCACTGCCTGTGGCCCCTGCGTGTAGATGGCCGTGGAGGTCGGGCGGCTGAGGCGGGATTGGACGGCTGGGCCGGTCTTGGTGGTGGGGCGGAGGAGGTAGAGGTCGGCGGCGGAGCCGATGGCTTCTGCTCCGAAGTATCGGTTGAAGTCGGGGTAGATGGCCTCGTAGGCGAGGTTGAGCTCCGACAGCTCCTGCTGCACCTTGAACGCCAGCAGCGGCGTGCGTTCGCTGGCCCCGTACGCCAGCAGCACCCGCCCCCCGTCCTTCAGGCCCTCGACGGCGCGGGCGACGAACAGGCCGATGCCTTCCGGTGTGTACGGCGGGTCGGTGAGGGCGAGGTCGTGGTCCTTGGCGGAGGCGGGCAGGCCGAGGCGGAGGTCGGCCCAGCGGGTGCGGACGCCGAGCCGCTGCTCGTCGATGTAGGCGAGGATGCGTTCGTCGACGTCGACGACGGTGACGTCGGTCTCGGGGTGGACGAGCTTGACGGCGAGGGAGGTGAGGTCGTGGTCGCCGACGCACAGCAGGCGCGTGCCGGGCAGCCAGAAGCGGGCCCCGAGCAGGAGGGCGCGGCGCAGCACGGTGTCGGGGGTGGCGGAGACGTGGTCGAGGACGTGGCGGGCGCGAGGGGCCTTGGCGATGAGGGTGGTGAGCCGGTCGAGGGCGGGGCGGTAGTGGGGCAGGAGGTGGGCGACCGGGTCTTCGGGGGGCGGGGCGACGGCGATGAGATGCTGGTAGGCGGGGGTGTCGGTGAGCGGCACGCGGAAGCGGTCGCCGTCGTGCTCCAGCACCAGCTCGCGCAGCAGGGCCTCTATGGTGCGCCGCGACGTGGCCGTATCCCTGACCAGATCGGGCAGGGACCACCACTGGCCGTCGCACAGGAGGCCGAGGGCGTGCCTGAGCCGCCTGCTGTCGGCCCCGGCCTCGGTGAGCAGGCGTTCGACCCCGTCACGCTCCATGGGCAAACCCTATCGGCTCGCGGGCACTCGCTCCTCCTGGCGGAAAATCGTCGCCGGGATCGGGAATTTCGGCGGCCAGGCTCAGGGTTTGGGATAGCGAGTTCGGATGCCGAGACGGGGCACGAAGTTCGTAATGCGGACGCGGCGGGCACCAATCCGGCAGGGTGAGGTAACCTCTACCCACGATATGCAGCAGGGCCAACGTCGTCCCTCGCCTGTGAAGCAGTTCTCGACAGACGAAGACGACGGGAGGGATTCAATGCCTGCTGCCCACCTCGGGTTCCCCGAGCCCCAGGGCCTGTACCACCCCGCCAACGAGCACGATGCCTGCGGTGTCGCCATGGTCGCCGACGTCGCCGGGCGCCGTGATCACGGCATCGTGGTCAAGGCGCTGACGGCGCTGTGCAATCTTGATCATCGGGGGGCCAAGGGTAGCGAGCCGGACACCGGCGACGGAGCCGGGATCCTGACGCAGATCCCCGATGGGTTCTACCGGGCGGTCGTGCCGTTCACGCTGCCCGACGCCGGCGCGTACGCCGCCGGCATCGCCTTCCTGCCCTTCGACGAGCAGGCCAGGGCCACGGCCGTGCGCCTGATCGAGGAGATCGCGGCCGAGGAGGGCCTGACCGTGCTCGGCTGGCGCGACCTGCCGGTCGACCGGGAGCTGCCGGGGCCGAGCGCCCGGGCGGTCATGCCGCACTTCGCCCAGCTGTTCGTGTCCGACCCTGAGGGGCGCACGGGCCTGGAGCTGGACCGGCTGGCGTTCTGCCTGCGCAAGCGGGCCGAGCACGAGGCCGACGTGTACTTCCCCTCGCTGTCGTCCCGGACGGTCGTCTACAAGGGCATGCTGACGCCCGACCAGGTCGAGCCGTTCTTCCCCGACCTGAGCGACGAGCGTTACGAGAGCGCGATCGCGCTGGTGCACTCGCGGTTCTCCACCAACACGTTCCCGAGCTGGCCGCTGGCCCACCCCTACCGCTACATCGCGCACAACGGCGAGATCAACACGGTCAAGGGCAACCGGAACTGGATGCGGGCCCGCGAGGCGATGCTGGCCTCCGCCAACATCCCGGGCGATATTTCGCGACTTTTCCCCATCTGTGACCCGGACGGCAGCGACACCGCGAGCTTCGACGAGGCCCTTGAGCTGCTCCACATGGGCGGCCGCAGCCTCCCGCACGCCGTCCTGATGATGATCCCCGAGGCGTGGGAGAACCACACCGAGATGGACCCGGCCCGCCGGGCCTTCTACGAGTTCCACTCCACGCTGATGGAGGCCTGGGACGGCCCCGCCTCGATCACGTTCACCGACGGCACGCTCGCCGGCGCCGTGCTCGACCGCAACGGCCTGCGCCCCGGCCGGTTCTGGGTGACCGCCGACGGCCTGGTCGTGCTGGCCTCCGAGGCCGGCGTGCTCGACATCGCCCCCGAGGACGTCGTCCGCAAGGGCCGCCTGCAGCCGGGCCGCATGTTCCTCATCGACACCGCCCGTGGCAAGATCATCGAGGACGACGAGATCAAGGCCGAGCTCGCCGCCGAGCTGCCCTACAGCGAGTGGCTGCACGCCGGGCTCGTCCGCTTCGAGGAGCTGCCCGCCCGCTCGCGCGAGATCCCCACCCACGAGGCGCTGGTGAAGCGGCAGCAGACCTTCGGCTACACCGAGGAAGAGCTGCGCGTCATCCTGTCGCCCATGGCCAAGACCGGCCAGGAGCCGATCGGCTCCATGGGCACCGACACGCCCGTCGCCGTGCTGAGCGAGAAGCCGCGGCTCCTGTTCGACTACTTCACGCAGCTGTTCGCGCAGGTCACGAACCCCCCGCTGGACGCCATCCGCGAGGAGCTGGTCACCTCCCTGGCCAGCACCCTCGGGCCCGAGGGCAACCTGCTGGACCCGGGGCCGAGCTCCTGCCGCCAGCTCGTGCTGCCGTACCCGGTGATCGACAACGACGAGCTCGCCAAGATCATCCACATCAACGACGAGCACGACCTGCCGGGCTTCCACCCGTACGTCATCAGCGGCCTGTACGAGGTCGGCGGCGGCGGCGAGGCGCTGCTGCGCCGGCTGGAGGAGATCAGGGCCGAGGCGTCAAAGGCGATCGCCGACGGCGCGCGCATCATCGTGCTGTCCGACCGCGGCTCCTCCGACGCGCTCGCGCCGATCCCGTCGCTGCTGCTGACCGGCGCGGTGCACCACCACCTGATCCAGGAGAAGACCCGCACCAAGATCGGCCTGGTCATCGAGACCGGCGAGGCGCGCGAGTGCCACCACATGGCGCTGCTCATCGGCTACGGCGCCGCCGCGATCAACCCGTACCTCGCGATCGAGACGATCGAGGACCTGGTCGACGCCGGCGCGCTGCAGCTGGACAAGCACAAGGCGGTCCGCAACCTGATCAAGGCGTACGGCAAGGGCGTCATCAAGGTCATGTCCAAGATGGGCGTGTCCACCGTCGCCTCCTACACCGGCGCGCAGATCTTCGAGGCGCTCGGCCTGAGCCAGGAGGTCATCGACTCCTGCTTCACCGGCACCACCTCCCGCCTCGGCGGCGTCGGCTTCGACGTGCTGGCCGAGGAGGTCGCGCAGCGGCACCGCCACGCGTACCCGCGCGTGGAGAACCCCCACCGCAGGCTCCAGGTCGGCGGCGAGTACCAGTGGCGGCGCGAGGGCGAGCCGCACCTGTTCAACCCCGAGACCGTCTTCAAGCTGCAGCACGCCACCAGGACCCGCCGCTACGAGATCTTCAAGGAGTACACGAACCTCGTGGACTCCCAGGCGGAGCGGCTGATGACCCTGCGCGGCCTGTTCAAGCTGCGCAAGGGCAACCCGATCCCCATCGAGGAGGTCGAGCCGGTCGAGAGCATCGTCAAGCGGTTCTCCACCGGCGCGATGTCGTACGGCTCCATCTCCATGGAGGCGCACGAGACGCTCGCCATCGCGATGAACCGGCTGGGCGGCAAATCCAACACCGGTGAGGGCGGCGAGGACCCCGAGCGCCTGTACGACCCGGAGCGCCGCTCCGCGATCAAGCAGGTGGCCTCCGGCCGGTTCGGCGTCACCTCCGAGTACCTGGTCAACGCCGACGACCTGCAGATCAAGATGGCGCAGGGCGCCAAGCCCGGCGAGGGCGGCCAGCTGCCCGGCCACAAGGTCTACCCGTGGGTGGCCAAGACCCGGCACTCCACGCCCGGCGTCGGCCTCATCTCGCCGCCGCCGCACCACGACATCTACTCGATCGAGGACCTGGCCCAGCTCATCCACGACCTGAAGAACTCCAACCCGGAGGCCAGGGTCCACGTGAAGCTGGTCGCCGAGGTCGGGGTCGGCACGGTCGCGGCCGGCGTGTCGAAGGCGCACGCCGACGTGGTGCTCATCTCCGGGCACGACGGCGGCACCGGCGCGTCCCCGCTCACGAGCCTCAAGCACGCGGGCGCCCCGTGGGAGCTCGGCCTGGCCGAGACCCAGCAGACGCTGCTGCTGAACGACCTGCGCGACCGCATCGTGGTACAGGTGGACGGCCAGCTCAAGACCGGCCGCGACGTCGTCATCGCCGCCCTGCTGGGCGCCGAGGAGTACGGCTTCGCCACCGCTCCGCTGGTCGTGTCCGGCTGCGTGATGATGCGCGTCTGCCACCTCGATACCTGCCCGGTGGGCGTCGCCACGCAGAACCCCGAGCTGCGCAAGCGGTTCACCGGCAAGCCCGAGTTCGTGGTCAACTTCTTCGAGTTCATCGCCGAGGAGATCCGCGAGTACCTCGCCGAGCTGGGCTTCCGCTCGCTCGACGAGGCGATCGGGCACGTCGAGATGCTCGACACGACGGCGGCCGAAGACCACTGGAAGGCCAGTGGCCTCGACCTGTCGCCGATCCTGCACCGGCCGGAGCTGCCCGCGGGCACCCCGCTGCGCCGCACCGTCGAGCAGGACCACGGGCTGCAGCACGCGCTCGACAACACGCTCATCCAGCTCGCCGAGGGCGCCATCAACGACGGCACCCCGGTCACGCTGGAGCTGCCCATCCGAAACGTGAACCGCACAGTCGGCACCATGCTCGGCTACCAGGTCACCAAGCGGTACGGCGGCAAGGGCCTGCCCGACAACACCATCGACATCTCGTTCACCGGCTCGGCGGGCAACTCGTTCGGCGCGTTCGTGCCGCGCGGCATCACGCTGCGGCTGACCGGCGACGCCAACGACTACCTGGGCAAGGGCCTGTCCGGCGGGCGGATCACCGTCCGGCCGCACGACGAGGCCCCGCTCGACGGCCACATCATCGCCGGCAACGTCGCCCTCTACGGCGCCACGTCCGGCGAGGTGTTCGTCCGGGGCGTCGTGGGCGAGCGGTTCTGCGTGCGCAACTCCGGCGCCACCGCGGTCGTCGAAGGCGTCGGCGACCACGGCTGCGAGTACATGACCGGCGGCAAGGCCGTGGTGCTCGGCCCGACCGGGCGCAACTTCGCGGCCGGCATGTCGGGCGGCGTGGCGTACCTGCTGGACCTGAACCCCGAGCGGGTCAACCGCGAGATGGTCGCCATCGAGGCGCTCACCGAGCAGGACGCCGAGTTCCTGAAGGAGACCGTCGAGAAGCACTTCGCGGAGACCGGCTCGCCGGTCGCCAAGGCGCTGCTCGCCGACTGGGACGCGGCGCTCACCAGGTTCGGCAAGATCATGCCGACCGACTACAAGAGGGTGCTGGAGGCCGCCGAGGCCGCCCGCATCGAAGGCAGGGACATCGACGAGGCCGTCATGGCGGCCGCGGTCAAGGGTTAAGGGAGGCGTAACCGTATGGCTGACCCGAAGGGTTTCCTCACGCATGACCGGGAGCTGCCGGCGCGCCGCCCCGTGGACGTCCGCATCAGCGACTGGCGCGAGGTCTACCAGGACTTCTCGCAGGAGAAGCTGACCAAGCAGGCGGCCCGCTGCATGGACTGCGGCATCCCGTTCTGCCACAACGGCTGCCCGCTGGGCAACCTCATCCCCGAGTGGAACGAACTCGTCTACCGCACCGACTGGCGCGAGGCGATCGAGCGGCTGCACGCCACCAACAACTTCCCGGAGTTCACCGGCAGGCTCTGCCCGGCTCCGTGCGAGGCGGCGTGCGTGCTCGGCATCAACTCCGACCCGGTCGCCATCAAGCGGGTCGAGGTCGAGATCATCGACCGCGCGTTCGCCGAGGGCTGGGTCACCCCGCAGCCCCCGGCCGTCAAGACCGGCAAGAAGGTCGCGGTCGTCGGCTCGGGCCCGGCCGGGCTCGCCGCCGCCCAGCAGCTCACCCGCGCCGGACACGACGTCGTCGTGTTCGAGCGGGCCGACCGCATCGGCGGGCTGCTGCGCTACGGCATCCCCGAGTTCAAGATGGAGAAGCGGCACATCGAGCGCCGCCTGGAGCAGATGCGGGCCGAAGGCACCGAGTTCCGCACCAGTGTGAACGTCGGCGTCGACATCACCGCCGCCGAGCTGCGCGAGCAGTTCGACGCCGTGGTGCTGTCCGGCGGCGCCACCCAGTGGCGCGACCTGCCGGTGGCCGGCCGCCAGCTCAAGGGCATCTACCAGGCGATGGAGTACCTGCCGCTGTCCAACAAGGTGCAGGAGGGCGACTACGAGACCTCGCCCATCTCGGCCGAGGGCAAGCACGTCGTCGTCATCGGCGGCGGCGACACCGGCGCCGACTGCATCGGCACCGCGATCCGGCAGGGCGCCAAGTCCGTCACCCAGCTCGAGATCATGCCGCAGCCGCCCAGGTCCAGGCCCGGCAGCCAGCCGTGGCCGACCTTCCCCATCCTGTTCAAGATGGAGAGCGCCCACGAGGAGCTGGAGGAGGGCGGCGGGCAGCGCGTCTACGCCGTCTCCACCACCGAGTTCGTCGGCGACGCCGACGGCAACGTCCGGGCGCTGCGCCTGGTCGAGGTCGAGGGGCCGCAGAACGGCTTCAAGCCGATCCCCGGCACCGAACGCGAGATCCCGGCCGAGCTCGTCACCCTCTCCATGGGCTTCCTCGGGCCGGAGAAGGGCGCCCTGCTCCAGGACCTGGCGGAGGTCGCCGGCGACGGCTTCTACGACGCCAGGGGGAACGTGGCGCGCGACAAGACGTACATGTCCAAGGTGGACGGCGTCTTCGTGGCGGGCGACATGGGGCGCGGGCAGTCGCTGATCGTGTGGGCGATCGCCGAAGGCCGCGCCGCCGCCAGCGGCGTCGACCGCTTCCTCACCGGCGACACGGCCCTGCCTTACCCGATCCTTCCGACGGCTCGTCCGCTCGTCTGAGGTAGTTGGGTGCGGCCCGGCCTTTCCGGCCGGGCCGTCGTCCTTTTCAACCCCGCCCCTTCATTACGGCAGAGCCGACGTCACCGCCACCCGCCGCACGTGGCTGAGGGCCTCCAGGAAGACGCCCGCTGACCCCGCACGTGGCCGGCCGCCGTTACGCGCGCATACTCGACCATCCGGGTGGTCAGCCCCTGGCCGTCCGCGTGGCCGGGTTCCTGGGCCGTCAGGGCGCGCAGGACCGTGCGATGGCGTCCAGCGCGCGCTGCGACTCCGGGTCCGCCGCCCGGTAGATGACCAGCCGTTGCCCCGGTGCCTGCAGCGGCGCCAGCACCTCGTACTCGACCGTCAGCGGCCCTTCGGCGGCGTGCCGCAGCCGCTTGCGGCCCCTGGCGTTGACGCGGACGTCGCGCATCGCCCACAGCCGGGCGAACTCCTCGTTGCCCGACGTCAGCTCCTCCACCAGGTCCGACAGGCCCTTGTCGTCGGGGTGGGCCGCCCAGGAGGCCCGCAGGTCGGCGATGCCCTCGCGGATGGTGCGTTCCCTGTCGCGGAAGAAGTTCTTCAGGCCGGGGTGGAGCATGCACAGCCACAGGCTGTTGCGCTGGCGGGGCGGCAGCGTGCCGAAGTCGAGCATCAGCCCGGCCATCTCGGGGTTCCACGCGATGATGTCGAAGCGGTGGTTGAGGACCATGGCGGGCAGCGGCGACAGGTCCAGCACCAGCCGCGCCAGCGGCCCCGCCTCGTCGTCGGCGGGCCCCTCGCGCTCGGGCCTGCTGGTCGGCCGCTGCCGGGCCAGGTCGAACAGGTAGAGCCGTTCGTCCTCACTCAGCCGCAGCGCCGCCGCCAGCGCCTCCAGCACCTCGGGCGAGGGCCGCAGCCCGCGCCCCTGCTCCAGCCGGATCACGTAGTCGACGCTGACCCCGGCCAGCTCGGCGACCTCTTCCCGGCGCAGCCCGGGGGTGCGGCGGTGGGCGCGGCGCGCCGGCAGCTCGACGTCGCCGGGGCGCAGCCGCTCGCGGCGCGTGCGCAGGAAGGCCGCGAGCTCGCGGGTCTGGTCCACGGTGCTCATCGCCTCGATCCTACGGCGCGTGCCTGGTACGGCCGATCCCAGGAAGGCTCTTCCCTTACCCATGGCTCGCGGCCCGAGCAGGCTTGGACGCATGACGACTCTTGACACCTACCGCCTGCTGGGCCGTTCCGGGCTGCGGGTCTCGCCGCTGGCCCTGGGCACGATGACGTTCGGGACGGACTGGGGCTGGGGCTCGGACAAGGACGAGTCCCGCCGGGTGTTCGACGCGTACGTGGAGCGCGGCGGCAACTTCGTCGACACCGCCAGCCAGTACACGGAGGGCACCGCCGAGACGCTGGTCGGCGAGTTCGCGGCCGGGCGGCGCGAGCAGCTCGTGCTGGCCACGAAGTACAGCATGGCCAGGCGCCCGGGCGACCCGAACTCGGGCGGCAACCACCGCAAGAGCATGGTCCAGTCGGTCGAGGCGAGCCTGCGCCGCCTGCGCACCGACCACATCGACCTGCTCTACCTGCACGCCTGGGACTTCACCACGCCCGTGGAGGAGATCCTGCGCGCGATGGACGACCTCGTCAGGATGGGCAAGGTCCTGTACGTCGGCATCTCCGACACGCCCGCCTGGCAGGTGTCGCGCATGCAGGCCATCGCCGACCTGCGCGGATGGTCGCCGTTGATCGCCCTGCAGATCGAGTACAGCCTGATCGAGCGGACGGGGGAGCGCGACCTCATCCCGATGGGCCGCGAGCTGGGCCTCGGCGTCATCCCGTGGTCGCCGCTCGGCAGCGGTGTGCTGACCGGCAAGTACACGCGGGCCGACCTGACCCACGAGGTCTCCGCCGACCCGTCCGGCACCCGCAAGAACGTGGCGGCGGCCAACGGCTCCCTCACGGAGCGCTCGCTCGGCATCGCCGAGGTCGTCAAGCGGGTCGCGGACGAGCTCGGCGCCACCCCGTCGCAGGTCGCGATCGCGTGGACGTTGCTGGAGCCCGGCGTGACGGCGCCCATCGTCGGGGCCCGCACGCTCGCCCAGCTGGAGGACAACCTGGGCGCGCTCGACGTGCGCTTCAGCGACGCCCAGCGGGCCACGCTCGCCGAGGCCAGCGCGGTGGACCTGGGGTTCCCGCACGAGTTCCTGCGGCGGCCGATGGCGCGGGGCGTCATCTCGGGCGGCGTCACGCTGGAGCTGACCCGCTGACCCGCTGACCCGCTGACCTGCTGACCGGCTGACCCGCCTGCCCGCCGCACCGAACGCCCGTCCCCTGGTGGGGGCGGGCGTTCGGTCTTGTCTGGAATTGCATACCGTGCAGACCTTGCAGTCCGTGCAATCGTTGCATAGAGTGCAAGGCATGGAGAGTCCGCAGCAGCGGCGCGACCGCCGCCGGGCCGAGAAGCAGCAGGCCATCCGGCGGGCGGCGGTGCGCATCGCGCTCGATCAAGGGGTCGAGGCCGCGACCGTGGAGGCGATCAGCGCGGCGGCCGACATCTCGCCACGCACGTTCTTCAACTACTTCGCCTCCAAGGAGGAAGCCCTCAGCCCCGACCCGCCGTGGCGGCCGGAGGAGTTCGTCGGCCTGCTCACCGGCAGGCCCGGCGACGAGCCGGTCTTCGAGTCGCTGAAGGCGGTGGCGCGCGAGTTCGTGGTGCGCATCCGGCCGGCGATGGAGGACCTGGAGCCGTTCGTGGAGCTGCGCCGCCGCCATCCCGAGCTGGCAGCCAAGGCCAGGGCCGTCGACGAGACGAAGGTGCTGGAGAGCCTGCTCGGCGCGGTGCGCAGCCGGCCGGGCGTCACCGGCCCCATGCACGCCAGGCTGCTGGTCATCGCCACGTTCGGCGCGGCGATCTCGGCCGTGCAGGAGTCGGTGCTGAGCGGCGAGCCGGCCGAGGAGCTGCTCGAAGAGGCGTTCACGCTGCTGGAGCGCGGACTCTGACCCCATAGGAAGTGCGGCGACCGGGGTGGCACCCCCGATCGCCGCCGATTTCTCCTGCCCTCGCGAAAGGAAGCAAGGAGCCCACCCATGGTATCGACCATCACCCAGAAGGACGCGCCACCGCGCTCACTGTGGGTGAGCATGGCCTCACTCATGCTCACCATGTTCCTGGCCGCCATCGACCAGACGGTCGTGGCGACCGCCATGCCCACCATCGTGGGCGAGCTGCACGGCATCGAGAGCCTGTCGTGGCTGGTCACCGCGTTCGCGCTGACGTCCGGCATGGCCACGCCCCTGTACGGCAAGCTCAGCGACATGTATGGCCGCAGGAACCTCTACCTGTGGGCCATCGCCCTGTTCGTCCTCGGCTCGGCCCTGTGCGGCCTGGCCCAGACGATGGGCCAGCTCATCGCCTTCCGCGCCTTCCAGGGCCTCGGCGCCGGCGGGCTGCTCGTCCTCACCATGATCATCTCCGCGGACCTGGCCGGCCCCAGGGAACGCGCCAAGTACCAGGGCCTGTTCGGCGCCGTCTTCGGCGTGGCCTCCATCGCCGGCCCCATCATCGGCGGCTACCTCACCGAGCACGTCTCCTGGCGCTGGATCTTCTACATCAACCTGCCCCTCGGCGCGCTCGCCCTGGCCGTGGCGTTCAGCGTGCTCAAGCTGCCGCGCCGCACCTCCCCGCACCGCGTGGACTGGCTCGGCGCCGGCCTCATCTCGGCGCTGCTGACCAGCCTGACGCTCCTCGCCTCCTGGGGCGGCACCACCTACGCGTGGACCTCACCCGTCATCCTCGGGCTGGCCGCCGCGTCCGTGCTGCTGGCCGGGCTGTTCATCCTGGTGGAACGGAAGGCCGCCGAGCCCGTGCTGCCCCTGCGGCTCTTCCGCGACCGGTCGTTCGCCCTGCCCGTGGCCGCCACGGTGCTGATCGCCACCGCCATCCTCGGCATGGCCACGTTCCTGCCCATGTACCTGCAACTCGCCTCCGGCGCGAGCGCGACCGACTCGGGGCTGCTGCTCCTCCCGCTGATGGGCGGCATGATCACGGCCTCCACGCTGACCGGACGGGTCGTCACCCGGCTCGGCCGCTACAAGTGGGTGATGGTGGTCGGCTCGCTGGTCGCCGCGGCCGGCGGGTTCCTGTTCTCCACCATGGGGCTCGGGACGAGCGCGTTCGTGTCCGGCGCGTACATGGTGCTGGCCGGGCTCGGGCTCGGCATGGTCGGGCAGAACCTCATCCTCGCCGTGCAGACCACCGCCCCCGAGGCCGACAGGGGCGCGGCCACCTCGGCCGTCACCTTCGCCAGGAACGTCGGCGGCGCCCTCGGCGTCGCCATCCTCGGCGCGATCTTCGGCGGACGGGTGGCGGGCGGCCAGACGGCGGTCAGCCCCGAGGCCATCCAGGCGCTGCCCGAAGCGGCCCGGCACGCCGCCCAGCTCGCCTTCTCGGACGCGATCACGGGCGTGTTCGCCTGGCTCGGCCCCATCCTGATCGGCGGCGCCCTCCTCCTGGCCTGCCTGAAGGACGTCCGCCTGACACCCACCCCGCAGGCCCGCGGCTGACGCACCGCACCTGACGCACCGCGCCTGACGCACCGCGCCTGACGCGACGCGCCTGACGCGCCCCGGTCGTGGGGTGCCGCGGCGGCCTGGCCCGTCGATGAGGAGTGGACCTCCGAAAGGGGGTCCACTTCGTCATCTATCGACCGAAATTTCATGACTAAGTTGCATCACCGGATTACTGTCGGGAAGATTCAGGTTCTGCGGCAAGTCGGCGGATGGGGGAAGAATGCGGCGGGTCGCCTCGGGCTTGACGGCGCTGGCCGCCGTGGTCGCACTCGGCGCCTGCACGCCGTCCGCCCCCCGCGAGCGCGCCGCGCCACGGGCCGACTTCCTCGTCTTCTACGACTACGGCAAGCAGGGCCAGGCCGAGGCCGCCGTGGAGCGCGCCGGCGGCACCACGGTCTCCGCCGACACGAAGCTCGGCTACCTCATGGCGGCCGGCTCGGGCGCCGGGTTCGAGGAGGCGGTGGGCGCGGACCCGTCGATCGTCGGCATCTCCCCGGACCGCCGCATCGGCTACGCCACCACCCGCCCCGCCACGGCCCGCCCCACCGAAGCCACCCGTACCGGCGGAAGCACCCGTACAAAGGAAGCCGCCCGTACGGACGAAGCCGCCCGTACGGCCGGATTCCCGGACGAGAGGGCGTTCACCAAGACCAAGGGGGAGCCGTTCGCCAGCCGCCAGTGGGACATGCGCATGATCGGCGCCGACCGCGCCCACGCCAAGGCCCCCGGCACCCGGCAGGTCCTCGTCGGCGTGATCGACACCGGCGTGGACGGCAAGCACCCCGATATCGCCCCCAACTTCAACCGCGAGCTCAGCCGCAACTTCGTCACCGACAAGCCCAAGGACGAGTACGGCGAGACGCTGGACGGCCCCTGCGAGGCGGCCGGCTGCAAGGACCCGGTGGACGTGGACGACGACGGCCACGGCACCCACGTGGCCAGCACGATCGCCTCCCCGCTGAACGGCCTGGGCATCGCCGGCGTCGCCCCCGGCGTGCAGATCGTGAACCTCAGGGCGGGCCAGGACTCCGGCTTCTTCTTCCTCAAGCCCAGCCTCGACGCCCTCACCTACGCCGGCGACATCGGCGTGGACGTCGTGAACATGAGCTACTTCGTCGACCCGTGGCTGTTCAACTGCGTGAACAACAAGTCCGACACCAAGAAGCAGCAGCTGGAGCAGCAGGCCATCATCACCGGCATGCAGCGCGCCCTCGACTACGCCCGGCAGCGCGGCGTCACGCTGATCTCCGCCCTCGGCAACGGCTCCACCGACCTCGGCCATCCCACGGTCGACAAGCAGAGCCCCGGCTACCCGAAGGGCGACGAGAAGGACCGGCAGATCGACAACTCGTGCATCAACGTGCCGGCCGAGTCGAACGGCGTCATCTCCGTCTCCGCCGTCGGGCCGTCCGGACGCAAGGCCATCTACAGCGACTACGGCGACGAGCAGACCGACCTGGCGGCGCCCGGCGGCGACACGCTCGACGGGGAGGGCACCCAGGCCACCCGCTCGATCCTGGCCGCCGCGCCCGAGCACGTGCTGCGCGCCGCCGGCCGGATCGACGCCAAGGGCGAGCCGAAGGGCGCCGACGTCCTCAAGGACTGCACGGGCGGCACCTGCGCCTACTACCAGTACCTTGAAGGCACCTCGATGGCCTCGCCGCACGCCGCCGGGGTCGCCGCGATCCTCGTCAGCCGCTTCGGCAAGCCCGGCAAGGGCGGGGTCGACCTCGCCCCCGCCACCGTCGAGCAGCTCCTCTACAAGACCGCCACGCAGAAGGCGTGCCCGACGCCCCGCGAGTACGTGTACAAGATCTTCGGCCAGACCGAGACGCACGCGTGCGAGGGCGGCCCGTCCGACAACGGGTTCTACGGCCACGGCATCGTGGACGCCTGGAAGGCCGCTACCGTCGAACCATGATGTATCGCCTCCTCGCGGACGCCGTGATGGTGGCGCACTTCGCCTTTCTGGCCTATCTGGCCGTGGGCGGGTTCCTGGCGTGGCGCTGGAGGCGTACCATCTGGGCGCACCTCGCCGTCGCCGCCTGGGGCCTGGTCTCGGTCGTGACCGGCGTCGAGTGCCCCCTCAGCCTCGCCGAGGACTGGGCGCGCCGCCGCGCGGGCCTGGAGGGGTTACCCGCCAGCGGCTTCATCGACCACTACATCGAAGGCGTGATCTACCCGGAGGAGTACACGAACTTGGCGCGACTTGGGGTCGCCGTTCTCGTTCTGTTCTCTTACGTCGGGTACGTTCTCCGTCGTCAGTGACTGCCAAGTGGTCTGTACCAATTAAGGTAGGACTCGTGACTCGTCGCGCGAAAATCGTCTGCACCCTAGGCCCCGCCACTTCCTCCAAAGAACGCCTCCGCGAGCTGATCGCCGCGGGCATGGACGTGGCACGGTTCAACCTCAGCCATGGCAACCACGACATGCACAGAGAGGTTTACGACCGGGTCAAGGAGGTGGCGGCCGACCTCGGCCGCGGCGTAGGCGTGCTCGCCGACCTGCAGGGCCCCAAGATCCGTGTCGGCACGTTCGAGGAAGGCCCCGTCAGGCTGGGCTTCGGCGACGTCTTCACCATCACCACCGAAGACGTGCCGGGCGACCGCGAGCAGGTCTCCACCACCTACAAGGGGCTGCCGAACGACGTCCGCCCCGGTGACACGATCCTCGTCGACGACGGCCGCCTCGTGCTGGAGGCCACGCGCGTCGACGGCGAGCGCATCACCACCCGGGTCGTCATCGGCGGCATGATCTCCGACAACAAGGGCCTCAACCTGCCGGGCGTCAACGTCAGCGCCCCCGCACTCACCGACAAGGACGAAGCCGACCTGCGCTGGGCGCTGCGCACCGGCTTCGACATGATCGCTCTGTCGTTCGTCCGCCGCCCGTCCGACGCCGACGTGGTGCGCAACATCATGGAGCAGGAGGCCGTCCGCCTCCCGCTGCTCGCCAAGATCGAGAAGCCGCAGGCGGTCGACCGCCTGCCCGACATCGTCGAGGCCTTCGACGGCATCATGGTCGCCCGCGGCGACCTCGGCGTCGAGCTGCCGCTGGAGCAGGTCCCGATCGTGCAGCGGCGCATCATCGAGCTGTGCCGCGAGAAGGCCCGCCCGGTCATCGTCGCCACCCAGATGCTCGACTCCATGATGAACGCGCCGCGGCCCACCCGCGCCGAGGCGTCCGACGTCGCCTACGCCGTCATGGACGGCGCCGACGCGGTCATGCTGTCGGGCGAGACATCGGTCGGCAACTACCCGATCGAGGCCGTCTCCACGATGGACCGCATCGCCTGCGCCGCGGAGAAGTCGTCCCTGCACGCCACCCACACGCTGGAGCGCATGCCCGAGACCACGGGCGGCGCCATCGCCCGCGCCGCCGCCGAGGTGGGGGCGATCGTGGGGGCCAAGGCGCTGGTGGCGTTCACGATGTCGGGGGAGACGGCGCGCCGCCTGGCCCGCTACCGCTCGCCGATCCCGCTGCTCGCCTTCACCAGCGCGCCGCACGTGCGCGGGCAGCTGTCGCTGACGTGGGGGGTGGAGACGTTCCACGTGCCGTTCGTGCACCACACCGACGACATGGTGCGGCAGGTGGAGGCGTCGCTGCTGTCGCTGGGGCGGCTGGAGAAGGGCGACAAGGTGGTCATCGTGGCCGGCTCGCCTCCCGGCACGCCGGGCTCCACCAACGCCCTGCGCGTCCACACGATCGGGTCCGCGGTCTCGCACGCGCACTGATCTTTTTCTTTCTTTACGCGCTGCCGTGGTCTGCCACCCGCCGCACTCCGGCGGGTGGCCCTCCATGTAACGGCCGCTGACCCTTCACAAGCGGGCCGCCGCTACGCGAGCCCCCGTGGGCCATCCGCGTCGCCGAGCAACGGCCGGGCACGCGGCCTGCCCCTGGCCCGCCCGCCGACCGCTCCCCAGCCGGCGCGACCCGCACAAGTGGCGGCCTTGAAATGGCGATGGGGCAGCGTAGGTGGTGCGCTGCCCCATTTGCGTGCTTCTGGGCCGTTCAGTCGTTGGCGTGCAGGGCCGCGTTGAGCTCGATGCCGCCGCCCTTGCGGGGCAGGGCCTCCACGGCGCCCGACTGCGAGTTGCGCCGCAGCAGGATGCCGTCGGAGCCCGACAGCTCGGCCGCCTTGACGACCGTGCCGTCCGGCAGCGTGACCCGGGTGCCCGCCGTGACGTACAGGCCCGCCTCCACCACGCAGTCGTCGCCCAGCGAGATCCCCAGGCCCGAGTTGGCGCCCAGCAGGCAGCGCTCGCCGATCGAGATGACCTGCTTGCCGCCGCCCGACAGCGTCCCCATGATGGAGGCGCCGCCGCCCACGTCGGAGCCGTCGCCGACGACCACGCCCGCCGAGACGCGACCCTCGATCATGGAGCTGCCGAGCGTGCCGGCGTTGAAGTTCACGAAGCCCTCGTGCATGACGGTGGTGCCGCTGGCCAGGTGCGCGCCCAGCCGGACCCGGTCGGCGTCGGCGATCCGCACGCCCGACGGCAGCACGTAGTCGACCATGCGGGGGAACTTGTCCACCCCGTACACGGTCACCGCGCCCCTGGCCCGCAGCCGCAGCCGCGTCCGCTCGAAGTCCGGCACCGGGCAGGGGCCGAAGTTCGTCCACACCACGTTGGCCAGCAGGCCGAAGATGCCGTCGAGGTTGACGCCGTGCGGCTGGACCAGCCGGGACGAGAGCAGGTGGAGGCGCAGGTAGACGTCGTGCGCGTCCACCGGAGCCTCGGAGAGCTTGGCGATGCCGGTGCGCACGGCCACCACCTCCACGCCCCGCGCCGCGTCGGGGCCGGCCAGCTCGGCCAGCTCGCCCGCCTCTTCGGCGGAGAGCCGCTGGGTGCCCTCATGGGGCGCCTCGCCCAGCTCGGGGGCGGGGAACCAGGTGTCGAGTACGGTGCCGTCGGCGGCGATGGTGGCGAGGCCGACGCCGAACGCGCCGGTCGAGGTGGGATCGATAGCAGTCACGGCCCCAAAAATACCGTTTCCCAGGTCGACCCGCAGTGCACGGCCCCCGGCCTGCGCGGCGCCCACCAGGCCGGAAGGCGGTGGCCGGGGGTGCGCACGGCGGGGCCGAGGGCGGTGCGCAGGGCAGGGCGGAGGACTGGGTCAGCTCAGGGCGCCCAGATCGGCCGAGAGCCAGTGCTCCGGCCGCATCCGGAACGTCACCAGCACATGCAGATCGGAGCCCTGGACGTAGCCGGACACCGCGTCCGGCGGCAGGTAGCGGGACGAGATGCGGGTCAGGTCGTCGAGCGTCGTCGGCCCCGAGCGCACCACCGGGCCCTCCACCGACACGTACCGGTAGGTCGGGCTGGTCCGCTGCGCCAGGATCGAGAACCGGCCCGCCTTCGCGATCAGCTTGGCCTTGTGCGAGTCGCCGTCCGTCAGGAACCGGATCTCGCCGCCGGGGCTGTAGTCGTACCAGACCGGCACCACCAGCGGCGCCCGGCCGTCGCCCGCCTCCACCGCCAGGCTCGCGATGTGCGACTCCGCCAGGAACGCCTCCCGCTCCGCCACGCTCAACGGCATCCCGCCCCACCCCCCGTATTCACCGATCTTGAAACGGCTATTCCCGGTAGGAGCGATCCCGAAAAGTCCCGACCACACCCAGCGGCGACCACGATCTCCGCCCCGCCCAAGTCGGGCGGCGGCCCGCGACCTCCGCCCCGCGCAAGCCCGGCGCGGCACCTGGGCGACCAACCGCGATCTCCCCCCGCCCGGGTCCGGTGCCGCACTCGGATGGCGGCCCGCAACCTCCGCCCCGCGCAAGTCCGGGGTCGCACCGGAGCGGTGAGCTGCGACCTTGAGCCGGCTCGACCGAGTCTGGCGCCGCACCCAGGCGGCGGCCCGCCACCTCCCGTCCCGCGCAAGTCCGGCGCCGCATCCAGGCGACGGCCCGTGACGTCGGCCTCGCCCTAGCGCGGGGCCGTGCTTGCGTGGCGGCGGGTCACGACCCCGGCGCCGGGCTCGCGGGCAGGGCTGGGCTCGCGTGGGGGGCCGTGTTCTGTGCAGGGACCGAGTGGCGGGTCGCGACCTCCGTCGCCGTGTGGACGAACTCGGCCAGCGCACGTGACCGGGTGCCCTCCGGCCAGGCCAGCACCACGGTCGTCGGGGGCGCGTCCAGGACCGGCACGCAGGCCAGGTCCCGCCGCATCTGGTCCCGTACGGACTCCGGAGCGACCACGACGAGCCGTCCGAGCGCGACGAGCTGCATGAGCATCGCCGGGTCGCTCACCTCGGGGTGGGCTCCCGGCCAGCGGGGTGTGGGGTCGGCGTCGAGGTCGGCCAGGTGGAGGTGGGTGCGGCCGGCCAGGGGATGGGCGGCCGTCATGATCGCCACGCTGCCCTCGACGCGCAACGGCTCGCTGTCGAACCCTGTCAGGTCCTCGTACGGGCTGTGCAGGAACGCCACGTCGGCCGTCCCGTCGCGGACGAGCCGGGCCCGCTCCGCCACCCCGCACAGCGCCAGCTCCACCCCGATCGCACCGGGCCGCTCCCGGTAGGCGGCCAGGACGTCCGGCAGGAGGCCGCCGTCGCCGCCGGGTTTCAGCGCGACCACCAGCCGCGGCTCGGCCAGCCCCGCCCGCCGGGTGCGGGCCGTGGCGGCGGCGACCGCGTCGAGCACCTTCGCCGCCTCCCTGGCCAGCACCTCACCGGCCGGGGTGAGCGACACCCCGCGGCTGCTCCGCTCGAACAGGCGCACCCCGAGCCGCCGTTCGAGCTTCTGGATCGCTCTGGACAGCGGCGGCTGCGCCATGCCGAGCCGCGCCGCCGCCCGTCCGAAGTGCAGCTCCTCGGCGACGGCCGCGAAGTAGGCAAGCTCGCGCGTCTCCATACCCTCAGGGTATTGCCCGCAACCCATCCGGTGTTGGCCCGCGGACCGGAACCGGTGGTGTGCTTCCCGACATGACCGAAACCACCACCACCGCCCTGGTGACCGGGGCGAACAAGGGCATCGGGTACGCGATCGCGGCCGGGCTGGCGGCCCGCGGCATGACCGTCCTGCTCGGCTCCCGCGACCGCACCCGAGGCGAACAGGCCGCCACCCGCCTGCGCGCCCAGCTCACCGCCGACGAGGCACAGGCCGTCGAGCCGGATGTGCGCGCCGTCGTCCTGGACGTCACCGATCCCGCCACGATCGAGGCCGTCGCCGGCTCCCTGGACCGGCTGGACGTGCTCGTCAACAACGCCGGCATCTCCGGCCCCGCCGAGCTGACGCCGGCCCGCACCCCCGCCGAGACGATGCGTGAGGTGTTCGAGACGAACGTGATCGGCGTCCTCATGGTCACCAACGCCCTGCTGCCCCTGCTCAGGCGCTCACCCGCCCCCCGCATCGTGAACGTCTCCAGCGGCGTCGGCTCCCTGCGCCACCACACCGACCCCGCCCACTACATGTCCGCCCTGCCGCCGTCGGCGACGTATCCGCCGTCCAAGGCCGCGCTCAACGCCCTGACCGTCCAGTACGCGAAGGAGCTGCGCGGCGACGGCTTCCTCGTGAACGCCGCCGCCCCCGGCCCCTGCGCCACCGATCTCACCAAGGGCCTGCCGCTCACCATCACGCGCACGGCAGCGGACGGGGCGGCCGTCGTCATCCGCCTCGCCACGCTGGGGCCGGACGGGCCGACCGGCGGCTTCTTCGACGAGGACGGGCCCGTGCCCTGGTGACGCGAATTTCGGCCCGGCATTTCGGTCGGCGGTGACGGCGTGCGCTATCGTGCATGCGAAGAGTGAAGCATCCGGGTACGACAAAACCGCCGGGCTCGAGAGCCGGGCGGTCATGTCAGGGCCATGATCGGTGCCCCGGGTGGGATTCGAACCCACACTGAATGGATTTTGAGGCCATCGACTCTGCCGATTGGTCTACCGGGGCGGCGTATGTCCGGGCTGTGATCTCGTAGCGTAGCGCTCCGAGCCGCACCGGCGTGGATCTAATCTACCGGACGTCTGTACTCTTCTGCTCGTGAGTACGCAGCGGCGAGTAGTGATCGCGGAAGACGAGGCCCTGATCCGCCTCGACCTCAAGGAGATGCTCCAGGAGGACGGCTACGTCGTCGTGGGCGAGGCCGGTGACGGCGAGCAGGCGATCCGGCTGGCCGCCGAGCTGCGGCCCGACCTCGTCATCCTCGACGTGAAGATGCCGGTGCTCGACGGCATCTCGGCGGCCGAGCGGATCGTGTCCGAGCGGATCGCCCCCTGCCTCATCCTGACCGCGTTCTCCCAGCGCGACCTGGTCGAGCGGGCCAGGGACGCGGGGGCGATGGCCTACCTGGTCAAGCCGTTCACGAAGGCGGACCTGGTGCCGGCGATCGAGATGGCGGTCAGCCGGCACGAGGAGATGGTGGCGCTGGCGGCCGAGGTGTCGAGCCTGTCGGAGCGGCTGGAGACCAGGAAGCTGGTCGAGCGGGCCAAGGGCCAGCTGATGACGCAGCACGGCTGGACGGAGCCGCAGGCGTTCAGGTGGATCCAGAAGGCGTCGATGGACCGGCGGCTGAGCATGCGCGAGGTTGCTCAGATCGTTATAGACGACGCCGCGGAGCGATCCTGAAAAAGCGCTATATCAGGTGATTCGGCCCGGCGGGTTGTGGTGCGGTCACGAGTGGGCATCCAACCGGCTTCGGCCGCTTACGCGAAGAGCGTCCCGACGCGTAACTGATGGGCGGACGGAAGGTCCGCTCCTCTCGATCGGAGACGCTCTTCATGATCCGCATTCTTCGCGCGCCGCTCGCCGCCACCGCGGCACTCCTGGCGCTGGCGGCGTGCTCGTCCGGCGGCACCACCGCCGGCACCGTCACCTCGGGCTCGGCCGGCGCGCAGCCGCCCTCGGCGGGCGCGTCCCAGGGGGACGGCGCGCTGACGATCGGCACGGTGCTGCCGCAGACGGGGTCGCTCGCGTATCTGGGGCCGCCCATGTTCGGGGGCGTCGATCTGGCGCTCAAGGAGATCAACGAGGCCGGCGGCGTGCTGGGCAAGCCGGTCACGAAGTACGACACCGACTCGGGTGACAACACCACCAACATCGCCTCCCAGGCCGTCGACAAGCTGCTGACCCAGAAGGTGGACGCGATCGTCGGCGCGGCCTCGTCCTCGGTGTCGGAGTCGATCATCGACAAGATCACGCGGGCGGGCGTGGTGCAGTTCTCGCCGGCCAACACCTCCGACAAGTTCACCACCATCGAGGACGACGGCCTCTACTTCCGTACGGCGCCGCCGGACAAGCTGCAGGGCCGCGTCCTCGGCGACGTGGTGGTCTCCGACGGCAACGACACCGTCGGCATCCTGGCCATGCAGGACTCCTACGGCACCGGCCTGGCCGATCAGGTGCAGAAGACGGTGACCGACGGGGGCGGCGACGTGGTCGAGCGGGTGGACTACGACCCGAAGGCGGCCGACTTCTCCGCCGACGTGGCCAAGATCAAGGCCAAGAACCCGAAGGCGATCGTGCTCATCGGCTTCGAGGAGACCGCGAAGGTCGTTCAGGAGCTGGTCAAGCAGGGGCTGACCAGCGACAAGTACAAGTGGTACATGGTGGACGGCAACATGTCGAACACCAACTACCTGAAGATGCCCAAGGGCACGATGGACGGCGTCAAGGGCACCCTGCCCGGGGCGGAGGCGCCTGAGGCGTTCCAGAAGCGGCTGCTGAAGGTCAACCCGAAGATCACGGAGTACACGTACGCGGCGGAGTCGTACGACGCCGTGACGCTCATCGCGCTGGCCGCGGAGGCGGCCAAGTCCGACACCGGCCCCGCCATCGCGGGCAAGCTCGTGGAGACCAGCAAGGGCGGCACGAAGTGCACCGGGTTCAAGGAATGCGTGGACCTGCTGAAGGCCGGCACCGACATCGACTACGACGGCGTCAGCGGGCCGGTGGACTTCAACGACGTGGGTGACCCGTCGGTCGCCACGATCGGCGTCTATCGGTACGGGGCGGACAACAAGTTCAACGCCGCCAAGGCCATCGAATATCGCCGGGGGAACATCGCGGGCTGAAGCCCCTCACCACCGATGGCATTTCTCGCCCTGGCCCGGATTTCGGGCCAGGGCACTCTCGTTTACGGATGCAGCCGTAACTCTCCTGAAACAGACCATTACTCTAGGTATTTGGGACATTACAATCCAGCATAAAAGTCGGGTAAGAACTCCCCATCGCTGCGCCGGACAGGCATGCTGAGCTCGGAAAACCCGGCGAAGGTGATCGTCTCTTCGCCGAGATAGGGGGAGTTTCTTCTATGAACCGCATTGCTCCGATGGGGCGCCTGCTGGCCGTCGCCGCCGCGGCGAGCCTGGCTCTGACGGCCTGCGGCGGCGGTGGTGACACGGCCGAGCAGTCCGCCTCCACCGCGCCGTCCGCTGAGACGTCCACGGCGGCCTCCTCGGCGCCCGCGGCGAAGGGCGACGGCACGCTGACCCTCGGCACGGTCCTGCCTCAGACGGGCTCGCTGGCCTTCCTCGGGCCGCCCGAGTTCGCCGGCGTCGACCAGGCCGTCAAGGAGATCAACGAGGCCGGCGGCGTGCTCGGCAAGCCGGTCACCAAGGTGCACACCGACTCCGGCGACACCACCACCAACATCGCCTCCCAGTCGGTCGACAAGCTGCTGACCCAGAAGGCCGACGCCATCATCGGCGCCGCGTCCTCGTCGGTGTCCGAGTCGATCATCGACAAGATCACGGGTGCGGGCGTCGTGCAGTTCTCGCCGGCCAACACCTCCGACAAGTTCACCACGATCAAGGACAACGGCCTCTACTTCCGTACGGCACCGCCGGACAAGCTGCAGGGCCGCGTCCTCGGCGACCTCATCGCCGCCGACGGCAACGACACCGTCGGCATCCTCGCCATGCAGGACTCCTACGGCTCCGGCCTGGCCGACCAGATCACCAAGACCGCCGAAGGCGCCGGCGCCAGCATCGTCGAGCGCGTCGACTACGACCCGAAATCCGCAGACTTCTCCGCCGACGTCGCCAAGATCAAGGCCGCCAACCCCAAGGCGATCGTGCTGATCGGCTTCGAGGAGGGCGCCAAGGTCGTGGCCGAGCTGGTCAAGCAGGGGCTCACCGCCGACAAGGTGAAGTGGTACATGGTGGACGGCAACATGTCCAATACCAACTACCTCAAGATGCCCAAGGGCACCCTCAAGGGCGTCAAAGGCACCATCCCCGGCGCCGAGGCCCCCGAGGAGTTCAGGAACAAGCTCAAGAAGCTCGACCCGAAGCTCGACGACTTCACCTACGCCGCCGAGTCGTACGACGCCGCCAACCTGATCGCGCTGGCCGCCGAAGCCGCCAAGGACGACAGCGGCGCATCCATCGCGGGCAAGCTGGCCGAGGTCAGCAAGGGCGGCACGAAGTGCAAGAGCTTCAAGGAGTGCGCCGAACTGCTCAAGGCCGGTAAGGACATCGACTACGACGGCGTGAGCGGCCCGGTCGAGTTCGACGACGCCGGCGACCCGTCGGTGGCGACCATCGGCGTCTACCAGTACGGCGACGACAACAAGTACGCCAGCAAGGCCCTGGAGTACCGCACCGGCAAGATCGAGGGCTGACCCCGGCCGTCGTGACGCCCATCCCTTCCCCAGCACCCCCGCACACCCCCTGGGGAAGGGCCACGTCACCCACTTCGGCCACCTGCGCTCCGGGGGTCGGCGCCTGAGAGGCGGCGCTCAACACGCACGCGACGGCTTGCTCGGCGAACGGACGGCGGGGAGCGCGGCGCGGTGCACGCCCGACCCACCACGCCGCCGGTGCCGGTGCGGCGAGGAGGCATGCGGCGGAGCGCGGCGCAACGCGCGCGGCGCGGTGTACGTGCCCGGGCCCGGCATTGCATCCCTGGCGCCGGTGCGGCGAGGCGGGATGTGGTGGGGGCCGGTCAGGGGGTGCCGCAGGCGCGGTGGGCGTAGGTGATGAGGCGGTCCTGGAGGGGTTTGGGTGGGGTGACGATCACGACGCGTTCCGTGCCCCCGTCCACCGACGCCCGTACCGGAAAGAGGAACGCTTTCTTGGCCTCCGCGAACGCGTGCCCCGTGCAGGCCCCTGGCGTGAGCTGGAGCGGCACCTCCAGGCGTTGCGCTCCGGCCGAGAGGGTGCCCAGGGGGCGGGTGGAGGGGGTGGCGATGTAGTGGGTGGTGCCGCCGACGTCGGTGATGGTGACGGTGCCGGGGCCGCGGCGGGTGATCACGAGGGTGCCGCGCATGACGAGGTCGGACTTGGGGCCGGATTCGGTCCAGGTGGGGCCGAAGGTGATGTCGGCGCTCTGTTTGATGAGGTGTTCGGAGCATTCGTCGCGCAGCAGTCTGGCGAGGAGCGGGTCGGGGTGGGGGACCTGGAAGATCACCTT
Source organism: [Actinomadura] parvosata subsp. kistnae (assembly GCF_900323885.1). Taxonomy (GTDB): domain Bacteria; phylum Actinomycetota; class Actinomycetes; order Streptosporangiales; family Streptosporangiaceae; genus Nonomuraea; species Nonomuraea composti. Next base: position 93,024 of record NZ_OOHJ01000027.1, read on the forward strand.
GCGGGGCGGTTCGGACGAGGACGCGGGGCGTACGTGGGCCACGACGGTGGCGGGGCGCACCTCGGGCAGGCCCTGGGGCAGGCACTTGGCGGGGCCGTAGGTGACGGGCAGGTCGGTGCGTTCGGTCTTCTTGATGACGGCGTCGGTGCGCCGCGGCGGCAGCGTTTCGAAGGACGGCGCGACAAGCTGGACATCAGCGAAATAAACGGGTGTTTCACTAGTATTTCGGACAGCTATCTGAAGCGCGTGCACGGGCTCGTCCGAACGATATTGCGCCAGTGAGACCGACACCCCGGGCGGCGGTGCCGTGGACGGCGGGGAGGAGGGGCGGGGGGCCGCAACCGGACCCGCAAGCGGCGGCGATCACGGCCGTGACGAGCAGAGGCGTTTTACGCTTCACCCGTCGCACATTAAGCGTCCGTGCGCAGCTCTCGTAAGTTGAGGAGTGATTACGACTCCGCATCCAAGTGCCGACAGTTCCTCAGGGGACCTGGTTCGAGTGTGCAGCAATTTTGTACGTTTCCGTCATTCGATCGGGAACGCTCGGCGGTGCTGAGGATCCCGGCCTGGAATCGGAGGAGACACTTCATGATCCGCATTGCTCCCGTGGGGCGGGCGCTGGCTGTCGTGGCTGCCACCAGCCTCGCCCTGACAGCCTGCGGTGGTGGCGGCGGTGACACCGCCACTCAGGCTTCCCAGAGTGCCGCGCCGGCTTCATCCGCGCCCGCGGCGAAGGGCGATGGCACGCTCACTCTCGGCACGCTGCTGCCCCAGACCGGTTCGCTGGCGTTCCTCGGCCCGCCGGAGTTCGCGGGCGTCGACCTCGCGCTCAAGGAGATCAACGAGGCCGGCGGCGTGCTCGGCAAGCCGGTGCAGAAGTACGACACCGACTCGGGCGACACGACCACCAACATCGCCTCGCAGTCGGTGGACAAGCTGCTGGCGCAGAAGGCCGACGCCATCATCGGCGCGGCGTCCTCGTCGGTGTCGGAGTCGGTGATCGACAAGATCACGGGCGCCGGTGTGGTGCACTTCTCCCCGGCCAACACCTCCGACAAGTTCACCACGATGGAGGACAAGGGTCTGTACTTCCGTACGGCGCCGCCGGACAAGCTGCAGGGCCGCGTCCTGGGTGACCTGATCATCTCCGACGGCAACGACACCGTCGGCATCATGGCCATGCAGGACTCCTACGGCACCGGCCTGGCCGACCAGGTGCAGAAGACGGTGACCGACGGCGGTGCGGAAGTGGTCGAGCGGGTCGACTACGACCCGAAGGCGGCCGACTTCTCCGCCGACGTGGCCAAGATCAAGGCCAAGAACCCCAAGGGCATCGTCCTGATCGGCTTCGAGGAGACCGCCAAGGTCATCCAGGAGCTGGTGAAGCAGGGCATGCCGGCCAGCAAGTACAAGTGGTACATGGTGGACGGCAACATGTCGAACACCAACTACGTCAAGATGCCCAAGGGCACCCTCAAGGGCGTCAAGGGCACCTACCCCGGCGCCGCCGCCCCCGACGAGTTCCGTGACAAGTTGAAGGGTGTCAACCCCAAGCTCGAGGACTACACCTACGCCCCCGAGTCGTACGACGCCGCGAACCTGATCGCGCTGGCCGCCGAGGCCGCCAAGAGCGACGCGGGCGTGGACATCGCCGCCAAGCTGGCCGAGGTCAGCAAGGGCGGCACGAAGTGCAAGAGCTTCAAGGAGTGCGTGGACCTGCTGAAGGCGGGCACGGACATCGACTACGACGGCGTCAGCGGTCCGGTGGAGTTCAACGAGGCCGGTGACCCGGCCGTCGCCACCATCGGCATCTACCAGTACGCCGACGACAACAAGTACCCGGTGAAGGCGCTGGAGTACCGCAGCGGCAACATCTCCGGCTGATCGAGCGCACTAGAGGGGCCCGGCCACGGCGGCCGGGCCCTTTCGCGTTCAGCGGCAGCCCGCGACGATCCGGTCGGCGGCGGCGCGGTACTGCCTGAGCAGCGCCACCTGCCGCTGTCTGGGCACGTCGCTCTTCGACAGGGCGGCGGTGGTCTGCTTCACGGTCTCGGCGGCCGGGCGCAGCGCGTCGGGCAGCCGGGGGCCGAACTCCCTCGTGATGCCGTTGGCCTCGGCCAGGCGGCCGATGACGGCGTCCTCGAAGTTCTGGCGGTCCTCCTGGCCCCGGGGCTCCAGGATGAGGTCCGCGTACCCGATGGCCGAGACCACGCGGTCGCAGGGGCGGTCGGTGGGGTCGCCGCCGGTGCTGTACTTCTGCGCGGAGGAGGCCCCCTCCTGGCAGCCGACGAACAGCACGAGCAGGACGGGCAGGATGAGCGCGATCGTCGCCGAACGTTTCACCCTCCCTATGAAAACGGAGAAGGGGCCCCCGGGGGAGCCCCTTCTTCGCCTTCCTGGAACGGGTTACGCCTTGGCCAGCGTGCCGAGGTACAGCTCGATGACCTTGGGGTCGTTGGCGAGCTGCCTGCCGGTGCCGGTGTAGGCGTTGCGGCCCTGGTCGAGCACGTAACCGCGGTGGCAGATCTGCAGGCAGCGCCGCGCGTTCTGCTCCACCATGATCACGGTCACGCCGGCCTTGTTGATCTGCTGCGCCTGGATGAAGACGAGGTCCTGCAGCTTGGGCGACAGGCCCGCCGACGGCTCGTCGAGCAGCAGCACGGACGGCTCGGTCATGAGGGCCCTGGCCATCGCCACCATCTGCCGCTCACCGCCGGACAGGGAGCCGGCGCGCTGCTTGCGCCGCTCCTTGAGGGCGGGGAACAGCTCGGCCACGAACTCGAAGCGCTCCTTGAACTTCCCCGGCACCTGGAAGGCGCCCATCTCGAGGTTCTCCTCGATGGTGAGGCTGGGGAAGACGTTGTTGGTCTGCGGCACGTAACCGACGCCGCGGGCCACCAGGGAGTGCGCCTTCATGTTCGTGATGTCCTCGCCCTTGAGCAGGACCGTTCCGCTGCGGATGGTGACCAGGCCGAACATGGCCTTGAGCAGGGTCGACTTCCCGGCGCCGTTGGGGCCGATGATGCCGATCAGCTCGCCTTCCTTCACGTACAGGTCCGAGCCGTTGAGGATGTTCACGCCCGGGAGGTAGCCCGCGATCAGCTCGTCGCAGCGCAGCACCGCGTCCTTGGCGCCCTCCAGGTGGGCGCTGCGGTCGGTGACGGCGGCCTTCGACTGGACGGGCGCTTCGTCGGCGCTCACTTCTGCCTCTCCTCTGCGGTCTCGGGCTCGGGGGCGGACCCGGGGGCGGGGGTGGTGCCCTCGGTCTCGTGGATCTCCGCCTCCAGGGCCGCCTCAGCCTCCTGGAGCTGGGCCTCCAGCTCGCTCTCGGACAGCGGCGCGTCGTGGTGTGCGCCCAGGTACGCGTCGATCACGCGCTCGTCGGACATGATCGTCGAAGGCGGGCCCTCGGCGATGACCGCGCCCTGCGCCATGACGATCACCCAGTCGCTGATGTCGCGGACCATGTCCATGTCGTGCTCGACGAACAGCACGGTCATGCCCTGCTCGCGCAGGTCCTTCACGTGGCCGAGCAGCGACTGCGTCAGGGCCGGGTTCACGCCGGCCATCGGCTCGTCGAGCATGACCAGCTCGGGGCCGACCATGAGCGCGCGGGCCATCTCCAGCAGCTTGCGCTGGCCGCCGGACAGCGACCCGGCGAAGTCGTCGCGCTTGGCGTCGAGCTTGAAGCGCACCAGCAGCTCCTCGGCCCGCTGGGTGATCTCCTCCTCCTGGTCGCGCCAGAAGCTCGGGATCAGGGCCCGCCAGAAGTTCTCGCCCTTCTGCTGCTGGGCGCCCAGGCGCATGTTCTCCAGCACGGTCAGGCGCGAGAGCGCCTTGGTGAGCTGGAACGTGCGCACCATGCCGGCCCGGGCCACCTTGTGGGCGGGCACGCCGTTCATGGGCCGCCCGTTGAACGTCCACGTGCCCGAGTCGGCCGTGTCGAACCCGGTGAGCTGGTTGAAGAACGTGGTCTTGCCGGCCCCGTTGGGGCCGATGAGCGCGGTGATGGAGCCGCGCTGGACCTCGACGTGGTTCACCTCGACGGCGGTGAGGCCGCCGAAGCGGCGCACCACGTTGTCCACCACGAGGATCGGGTCGGGCTTGGGCACGCCGGGATCGCGCGCCAGGTCCTTGAAGGCGTTCAGGGCGGCCGCCTTGCGGTCGGCGATCCCGCCTCCGGTGGTCGCAGTCGTCTCAGCGTCGTGCATCGATCGCTATCTCCCTCTTGTCACCCAAAATGCCCTGCGGCCGGAAGATGAGCAACAGGATCAGACCGAGGCCGACCAGGATCCAGCGCATGGCACCGACCTGGTTGGTGTCCAGGAACGTGATGAGCCCGGCGCCGACCGCCTCCGTCATCACGTTGTAGAACAGGACCAGCAGCACCCAGAAGATCATCGAGCCGAGTACGGGGCCGAGCACGCGTGCGGCGCCGCCGAGGATGAGCATCGTGTACATGTAGAACGTGGTCTCGGTGCCGAACACGTCGGGCTGCACCGAGGCGTAGCCGAGACCGTAGATGAAGCCGCCGAAGCAGCCGATGACGCCGCCGAGCACGAGCGCCTGCATCTTGTACGAGAACACGCTCTTGCCCAGGCTGCGCACCGCGTCCTCGTCCTCGCGGATGGCCTTGAGCACGCGGCCCCACGGGCTCTTCATCAGCAGGTACACGACGAAGCTGAACAGCGCGATCAGGATCCAGCCCACGGTCAGCACCCACATGGTGCGGTGGCCGAACAGCAGCGGCACGGGGCCGAGGTTGAAGCCGTACTCCCCTTCGGGGTACGGGTTGAGCGCGTAGAAGCCGTCGGAGAAGCCGCGCTGGCCGTCGGAGCCGCCGAAGACGCTCTTGAACTGCACCGAGCGGAAGATGAGGCGGACGATCTCGGCCGCGGCGATGGTGACGATGGCCAGGTAGTCGGCGCGCAGCTTCAGTGTCGGTATGCCCAGCAGGATCGCCAGGATGACGGCGGCGACCAGGCCGACGAAGATGCCGACCCAGAACGGCAGGCCCATGACGGTGACCGTGACGGCCAGCCCGTAGCCGGCCACGCCCATGAACGCGGCCTGGCCGAAGTTGAGCAGGCCGGTGTAGCCGAAGTGCACGTTGAGGCCGATGGCGCCGATGGCGTACAGCACCGTCTCGACGCCCACGGCCGCCTTGATGGTGGTGCTGATGATCGTGATCCAGTCCATTCTGATCCTCCCCCGATCAGCCGATCCGCTCGCGGCGGCCGAGAATGCCCTGCGGCCGGACGAGGAGCACGATGATGAGTACGGCGAGCGCGCCCACGCTCTTCAGCTCCGGCGGCACCCACAGGGTCGAGACCTGGATGAACAGGCCGACCACGAGCGAGCCCACCAGGGCGCCGAAGGCGGTGCCGAGCCCGCCCAGCGTCACGCCGGCGAAGATGAGCAGCAGGATGTCCTGGCCCATCGTGTACTTCAGGTTCTGGGAGAGGCCGAGCATGATGCCGGCCAGCGCCGCGATGGCGCCGCCGAAGGTCCAGATGATCCTGATGACGCGGTCGACGTTGATGCCGGACGAGGCCGCGAGCGCCGGGTTGTCGGCCACGGCGCGGGCCGCCTTGCCGGTGCGGGTGCGCAGCAGGGCGAAGCCGACGACGATCAGGACGACCAGCTCGATGCCCATGGCGACGAAGTTCTTCGGCGCGGCCGAGATGGGGCCGATCTCGATGCCGGGCTGGGCGGTGTACTGGGCGAACGCCTCGGTCTGGCCGCCGAAGAAGATCAGGAACACGTACCGGAGGAAGAGCGCCACGCCGATCGAGATGATCATCATGGCGATCGTGCCGGTGCCGCGCCTGCGCAGCTGCCCCCAGAACAGGCGGTCCTGGAGGTAACCGAGGATTCCGGCGACGATGACGGCGATCACCGCGGCCGGGATGAGATGCAGGCCGAAGCCGATGTTGAAGGCGTAGGCGAGGATGGCGCCGAGCGTGACCAGCTCGCCGTGGGCGAAGTTGGTCAGGCCGGTGGTGCCGTAGATGAGCGACAGGCCGAGCGCGGCCAGGGCGATGATCAGGCCGAGGTTGAGGCCCTCGAACGTGAGCTGCGCGGCCTGCGTCCAGAACGGGCTGCTCTCGCCGCCCTCCTGCTGCTGCTGGTTCGCAGCGCCCTTGGCCTGAAGGGCGTACAGGACGGTGGAGCAGTTTCCCTCGTAGACCGTGGGCGTGCGGACGTTGTTGCCGCCGCGCACCTCGGCATTCTGGGGAAGGCTGCTGACATCCAGCGTGACCTTGTACTTACCCGGTTTGTCGACCTGAACGTCCCAGGTGCCTTCCGCGTTTGTCGTGACCTCCTTGACGGGTTGTCCGCCCTCTGTGGTCACAGCGATTTTGGCGCCGTTCACTGGCTGGCCTTGGAGTTTGAGTGTTCCCCTCAGTCCCTGGCATTCGGCGGGACCCGCGTGGGCGGGCCCGGCCAGCAGGAAGATGAGTCCACCCAGGAAGGCCGTGAACGCGATCACGGCTCTGCGCAATGGTGCTCCCTCAAAGTAGGTCAAGGCGGGGTTGTGCCCCTCCATCTCGACACGCGCGCATCGCAGGCACAACTGGGATGCAATGGCGGGAGCTTATTCCGGCCGCGCCCGGTTCAGTATCGTTCGTCACCAATTAGTGACATGTGCGTGTCACTCATGTGAGGAATCAACAAGCCTGGTCAGGGGCTAAATCGGCGGAGACGCCTGGCGCTTGAGGGAACGAATCGGTAACGATGAGGGTAAAACGTGGCGAGCCCGCGGAGGCGGCCTTTGGGGCCATGTAGGGATCCCCTCGACGGCTGCGAGAGCACCCTCGCAATCGTGGGGCCGAACACGTTTTCTACTGGGCCTCCCCGCGGGCTCTGTTGCGACCACGGTAGCGACCCGCGGGGGCCCTGCGCAAAGGGTCGGCGAAAGTGACGGACGTGACCGAACGGTCAACGGTCGCGCAACATGCACGTGAGGCGCGCGGTGCAGACGCGGCGGCCCTGCTCATCGGTGATTTCGATGTCGTACGTCGCCAAAGTGCGGCCTCCGTGCAACCGGGTCGCGACCCCCGTGACGTACCCGGAGGACGCCGAGCGGTGATGGGTGGCGTTCAGCTCGATGCCCACGGCGATGCGCTCGGGGCCGGCGTGCACGGCCGCGCCCACGGAGCCCAGCGTCTCGGCCAGCACCGCCGAGGCCCCGCCGTGCAGCAGCCCGTACGGCTGCGTGTTCCCCTCGACCGGCATGCGGCCTGCCACCCGCTCGGGCGTGACCTCTAGGAACTCGATGCCCATCTTGTCGGCCAGCGTGCCTTCGTGCAGGTCGCCGAATATCGAGACGTCCAGAGGGTTGGTCTGCGTCAAAGTGCCGTCTCCACTCTTCCGAGCTCGGGTTTTCTGTCGGAGACGCAGACTAGGCTGCGTACGTGCCGAAGAGTGAAGTGACCCCCAGCCGCCCGTGCCTGCTGCTGCTCGACGGGCATTCCCTGGCCTATCGCGCGTTCTACGCGCTCAAGGACGCCAACCTGATGACCACCGACGGTCAGCACACCGAGGCGGTCTACGGGTTCACCTCGATGCTGACCAACATCCTGCGCGACGAGCAGCCCACGCACGTCGCGGTGGCCTTCGACCGGTCGGAGCCGACGTTCCGGCACGAGGAGTACGCCGAGTACAAGGCCAACAGGAGCGAGACCCCGGAAGACTTCCGCGGTCAGATGCAGCTCATCTACGAGCTGCTCGACACCATGCGCATCCCGCGCCTGTCCAAGGCGGGCTTCGAGGCCGACGACCTCATCGCCACCCTGGCCACCCGGGCGAGCGAGCAGGGCATGAACGTCCTGATCGTCACCGGCGACCGCGACGCGCTGCAGTTGGTCGACGAGCACGTCACCGTCCTGATGACCCGGCGCGGCATCAGCGACATGACCAGGTTCACCCCCGAGGCGGTCGAGGAGAAGTACGGCCTCACGCCCGCCCAATACCCCGACTTCGCCGCCCTGCGCGGCGACCCCAGCGACAACCTCCTGAGCATCCCCAGCGTGGGGGAGAAGACCGCGGCCAAGTGGGTGCGCGAGTTCGGCTCCCTGACCGCGCTCGTCGACCGGGTCGACGAGGTCAAGGGCAAGGTGGGCGACAAGCTGCGCGAGCACGTCGCCCAGGTCCTGATGAACCGCCGGCTCACCGAGCTGCTGCGCGACGTGCCGCTGGAGGTCGAGATCGGCGACCTCAAGCAGGGCACGTGGGAGCGCGAGGAGATCAACAAGCTGTTCGACACCCTGCAGATCCGCGGCGAGCTGCGCGAGCGGGTGTTCAAGGTGCTCGGCACCGGCGAGCAGGAGCCCGAGCAGGGCTTCGAGGTCGAGACCGTGCTGCTCGGCCCCGACCGCGTGGCCGGCTGGCTGGCGGCGCTACCCGAGGGCCGCGCCGGGCTCGCCTTCAAGGGCGCCTACGGCAGCGGCACCGGCCGCATCGACGCCATCGCCATCGCCTCGCCCGGCGGCACCGCCGCGCACATCGACCCCGTCAAGCTCACCGAGAGCGACGAGGCGGCCCTGCGGGCCTGGCTGGGCGACGACACCAAGCCCAAGGCCGTGCACGACGCCAAGGGGCCCATCCTGGCCCTCTGGGCGCAGGGCATGGAGCTGCGCGGCCTGAGCTGCGACACCGCGCTGGCCGCCTACCTCGCCATGCCGGGCCAGCGCACGTTCGCCCTCGAAGACCTGGCCAGGCGCTACCTCCACCGCGACCTGCGGGCCGAGGAGGAGCCCAGCGGGCAGGCCGCGCTGTTCGGCGACGACGAGGACGCGCCGGCCAAAGACCTCGCGCTGCGCGCCCACGCGGTGCGCGAGCTGGCCGAGGCCCTGGAGACGTTCCTGGCCGGGCGCGGCGGCACCCAGCTCCTGGCCGACGTGGAGCTGCCGCTGCTGTCGGTGCTGGCCGAGATGGAGCGGGCCGGCATCGCGGTCGACAGCGAATACTTCGCCGGGCTTGAGGCCGAGTTCGGGGCCGCGGTCAAGCACGCCGTGGAGGAGGCCCACCGCTCGGTGGGCGAGCAGTTCAACCTGGGCTCGCCCAAGCAGCTCCAGGAGATCCTGTTCACCAAGCTCAACCTCCCCAAGACCAAGAAGATCAAGACCGGCTACAGCACCGACGCCGACCAGCTCGCCTGGCTCGCCACCCAGACCGAGCACGAGCTGCCCACGATCATGCTGCGCCACCGCGACCAGCAGAAGCTGCGCACCACGGTGGAGGGCCTGATCAAGGAGATCTCCGACGACGGGCGCATCCACACCACGTTCAACCAGATCATCGCCGCCACCGGCCGGCTGTCGTCGGAGAAGCCCAACCTGCAGAACATCCCGATCCGCACCGCCGAGGGCCGCCGCATCCGGCAGGGCTTCACGGTCGGCGAGGGCTATGAGACGCTGCTGACGGCCGACTACAGCCAGATCGAGCTGCGCATCATGGCCCACCTGTCGGGCGACGAGTCGCTGATCGAGGCGTTCGAGTCGGGCCACGACTTCCACCAGGCCACCGCGGCCCGCGTCTTCGACCTGCCGCCCGAGCAGATCGACGGCGAGCTGCGGGCCCGCATCAAGGCGATGAACTACGGCCTGGCCTACGGCCTGTCCGACTTCGGCCTGTCCGGGCAGCTCAACATCCCGGTGGCCGAGGCGCGGGCGCTGAAGGAGGAGTACTTCCAGGAGTTCGGCGGCGTGCGCGACTTCCTCAACGCGATCGTCTCCCAGGCCCGCACCGACGGCTACACCGAGACGATCATGGGCCGCCGCCGCTACCTGCCCGACCTCACCAGCGACAACCGCCAGCGGCGGGAGATGGCCGAGCGGATGGCGCTCAACGCCCCCATCCAGGGCTCGGCCGCCGACATCATCAAGGTCGCCATGCTCAACGTGCACCAGGCGCTGCGCGAGGAGGGGCTGGCCTCGCGGATGTTGCTGCAGGTGCACGACGAGCTGGTGTTCGAGGTGGCGCCGGGCGAGCTGGAGCGGCTCACGCAGCTCGTGTGCGACCAGATGAACGCCGCCTACCACCTGCGGGTGCCGCTGGAGGTCTCGGTGGGCGTGGGGCGTACCTGGGAGGACGCGGGGCACTGACCTGAGGGGGCCCCTCAAGGGCCCTCCAAGGGCGGAGTGCGGCGGGCCGTGTCCCGGATGTTCCACTAGCCTGGGAAGACCGTTTTTTACCGAGCGGCCGGGAGTTTCGTGCGGATACCAGGGTCCCTCACGCGGGTCATCGGCATCGCGAACGCCGTCGTCATCACGGTGGCGATCATCGGGCTGAGCCTCTTACCTGGCGAGCCCCGACCGGCCGCCGCGCCGCAGGGCGCCGCGAGGATCCAGGAGCGCCCCGCGTCGCCCGAGGCGGGGCCGTCAGAGGCGCCGGCGCCGTCCACGAGCCCGGTCGGGCAGCCGCCCGGGGTCGTGGCCACCCCCGACTTCGCCCGGCAGGTGCGCGCCAACGAGGCGGGCCTGGTGCCGGTCCTGATGTACCACCGCATCCTGGCCAAGCGGCTGGCCTCGATCGACCGCACGCCCGACCAGCTCAGGAAGGAGCTGGAGCGGCTGGCCGAGCGGGGCTACGTGCCGATCACCGCCAGGGAGTTCGTGACCGGTGACATTCACGTGCCGGCCGGTAAGTACCCCGTCGTGCTCACCTTCGACGACGGGCACCCCAGCCAGTTCGGCCTCGGCGCCGACGGTCAGCCCCTGCCCGACACCGCCGTGGCCGTGATCCAGGACGTGGCGAGCCGCTATCCCGGCTTCCGCCCGGTGGCCACGTTCTGGGTCAACAGGGAGCCGTTCGGGCTGCGCGACAGGGCCGCCCAGGAGAGCGCCGTGCGCTGGCTGGTCGACCACGGCTACGAGGTGGCCAACCACACCTGGGGCCACCCCAACCTGAGGGTGCTCAAGCGCAAGAAGGTCAGCGAGCAGATCGTGCGCGTCGAGCGGCTGCTCAAGAAGCTCGGCGCGCCGCCGTCGCAGACGATGGCCCTGCCGTACGGGTCGATGCCCCGGCCCAAGAAGGCCGCGCGGACCGGGTCCTGGGACGGCACGCGGTATGATTTCGCCGGCGTGTTCCTCGCCGGGGCCGAGCCGTCGCTTTCGCCCTACGCGAAAAAGTTCGACCCCGGGGCGATCCAGCGCATCCAGAGCAACGGCAAGAAGGGCGAGTGCCGCAAGTGGTGCTCGCAGTACTGGCTGGAGTGGCTGGACAAGCACCCTGGTGAGCGTTACGTCAGCGATGGCGACCCGGAGCGGATCTCCGTACCGGAGTCACTTCGCGGTAATATCGTGACCAAGCGAGGGCTCCAGGTCATCGCCTACTGACGTCTCCCCGGATTGACCCAGTGGCGAAGGTCTCATATGCTGATCGCTGCGCTGTGGGCTCGCGCGCGCCTCAGACGGAGCGGGCTCGCGCTCGGTCACGTCGATGTCGTAATTCCTCGGCTTGATGCGGAAGAGGGCCTGCCGCGCATCCGCCACATCGACATCCTGTCCGCGTTCGGAGCAATTCCACACATGACGTCCAGCACTGAGGCCACCTCGAGCACCCCGCAGGTAGCGGTCAACGACATCGGGTCCGAGGAAGCCTTCCTCGCGGCGATCGACGAGACCATCAAGTACTTCAACGACGGCGACATCGTCGAGGGCACCGTCGTCAAGGTCGATCGAGACGAGGTTCTTCTCGATATCGGCTACAAGACCGAGGGTGTCATCCCCTCGCGTGAGCTTTCGATCAAGCACGATGTCGATCCCGCTGACGTCGTGGAGGTCGGGGAGCACGTCGAAGCCCTGGTTCTCCAGAAGGAGGACAAGGAAGGGCGCCTGATCCTGTCCAAGAAGCGGGCTCAGTACGAGCGCGCCTGGGGCACGATCGAGAAGATCAAGGACGAGGACGGCATCGTCACCGGCACCGTCATCGAGGTCGTCAAGGGTGGTCTCATCCTCGACATCGGCCTCCGTGGCTTCCTCCCGGCGTCCCTGGTCGAGATGCGCCGCGTCCGCGATCTGCAGCCCTACGTCGGCCGCGAGCTCGAGGCGAAGATCATCGAGCTCGACAAGAACCGCAACAACGTGGTCCTGTCGCGCCGCGCCTGGCTCGAGCAGACCCAGTCCGAGGTTCGCCAGACGTTCCTCAACACCCTCCAGAAGGGGCAGGTCCGCAAGGGCGTCGTCTCCTCGATCGTCAACTTCGGTGCGTTCGTGGACCTCGGCGGCGTCGACGGTCTGGTCCACGTGTCCGAGCTGTCCTGGAAGCACATCGACCACCCGTCCGAGGTGGTCGAGGTCGGCCAGGAGGTCACGGTCGAGGTCCTCGACGTCGACATGGAGCGCGAGCGCGTCTCCCTGTCGCTCAAGGCCACCCAGGAAGACCCGTGGCAGCAGTTCGCCCGCACCCACCAGATCGGCCAGGTCGTGCCGGGCCGCGTCACCAAGCTGGTGCCGTTCGGCGCGTTCGTCCGGGTCGAGGAGGGTATCGAGGGCCTGGTCCACATCTCCGAGCTGGCCGAGCGCCACGTGGAGATCCCGGAGCAGGTCGTCCAGGTCGGCGACGAGATCTTCGTGAAGATCATCGACATCGACCTCGACCGTCGCCGCATCAGCCTCTCGCTGAAGCAGGCCAACGAGGGTGTCGGCGCCGAGGTCGAGTTCGACCCGACCCTCTACGGCATGGCGGCCACGTACGACGAGCAGGGCAACTACATCTACCCCGAGGGCTTCGACCCCGAGACGGGTGAGTGGCTCGAGGGCTTCGACAAGCAGCGTGAGGAGTGGGAGCGGCAGTACGCCGAGGCCCAGCAGCGCTTCGAGGCCCACAGGAAGCAGATCGAGGAGGCCCGCAAGGCCGAGGCGGAGGCCGGAGAGGCCGCCCCCACGTCCTACCAGGGCGAGACGCCGGCGCAGTCCGGCAGCTCCTCGTCGGCTCCGGCCAGCGGCGCGCTCGCCTCTGACGAGGCGCTCGCGGCGCTGCGCGAGAAGCTCGCGGGCGGCCAGAGCTGACGTCCTCTTCGAGGACTTCGGCCGCCTGAGGCACAGGTGGTCCGGAAGGCCCCGCACGGTTCGCCGTGCGGGGCCTTCCGCGTTTTTTCCTCAGGTTTTGAACGCGGAACGGTCCTTGCCGCATTGCCTCCTACCGTGAGGGGCATGGACGACATCAAGCCCTTCCGCATCGCCATCCCGCAGCCCGACCTCGACGACCTGCGCGACCGGCTGCGCCGCACCAGGTGGGCCGCGCAGCTGCCCGGCGGGTGGAGCAGGGGCGTGCCGGTGGGCCACCTGCGGGAGCTGGCCGCGTACTGGGCCGACGGGTTCGACTGGCGGGCGCAGGAGGCCCGCCTGAACGAGTTCCCGCAGTACAGCACCGTCATCGACGGGCAGCCGATCCACTTCCTGCACGTGCGCTCGCCCGAGCCCCACGCGGTGCCGCTGATCATGACGCACAGCTGGCCCAGCTCCGTCGTCGAATTCCTCGGCGTGATCGGGCCGCTGACCGACCCGCGCCGGCACGGCCTCGACCCCGCCCTCGCCTTCCACGTGGTGGCGCCGTCGCTGCCCGGGTTCGCCTTCTCGCCGTTCCCCGAGCCAGCCGACGAGCGGCCCTGGAGCGTCGAACGGGTGGCACGCACCTGGGCCGAGCTGATGAGCCGGCTCGGGTACGACCGGTACGGCGCCCACGGCAACGACGCCGGAGCCCTCGTCACCCCGCAGCTCGCCGCCCTGGACAGCGAGCACGTCATCGGCTCGGTCATCACCGCCGGGCTCGGCATCCCCCAGGGCCGGCCCGGCGAGCTCGACGGGCTCTCCCCGGCGGACCTGGCCGAGCTGGAGCAGCTGAGCGCCTGGATGAGCGGCGGCAGCGGGTACGGGCCCTACCTCGCCGCCCGGCCCCAGACGCTCGCCCACGGGTTCACCGACTCGCCGGTGGCGCAGCTCGCGTACCTCGTGGAGAGGTTCAAGGAGTTCGACGGGTGGGGGTCGGGGGAGGAGCCCGTGCACCGGGACCTCGTGCTCGCCAACGCCAGCCTGTACTGGTTCACGGGCACCGGCGGGTCCTCCTCCTGGACGTACTACGAAGGGGCGGCCGGGCTGCCGATCTCCCAGACGGCCGTGCCCACGGGGGTGACGCACGGCGGGCCCGAGGTGTTGCGGCGGGTGGCCGAGCGGGGCAACGACATCCGGTACTGGGGGAAGGCCCAGAGCCCGAGCCACATGGTCGGCATGGCGGTGCCTGAGACGCTGGTGGAGGGCATCAGGGAGTTTTTCCGGACGATTCGCTGAGGGGGCGCGAGATTTTACCTAAGGCCTTTGCAAGGCTGTGACCTGCGGGATTGCTCACTGGGAAACTGGGCGGCGGCGCTGGTGGTCGCGACTCTCCCAAGGGGTGACGCAGTGGGCATGGTTCAGCGGGTGACAGCTGTGCTGACGGCGGTGATCGCCGCCTCGGCCCCTTGCGCGGCGCTCGCCGCCTCGGCACCGGTCCCTCCGGCGGCATGGGGCGCCTCGGCTTCGGTCCCTCCGGCGGCATGGGCCGCCTCGGCTTCGGCTGCCTCGGCTCCGGGGATACCCGGCGCCCGGACTCCGGTTCCCTCGGCGGCGCCGGAGGACCGGGTGGGGTGGTGGGCGTGCGGGGACGGGCTGGAGTGCGCGAAGCTGGCCGTGCCGGTCGACTGGGGCCGGCCGCGCGGGCCGCGTACCGAGATCGACCTGGCCAGGATGCCCGCGCGGGACCCAGCCCGGAGCCTCGGCCCGCTCGTCGTGAGCACCGGAGCGGGGCCCACCATCCAGGACGCGCGGGCGCGGCCCGACGGCGTGAGCGAGCTGGCGCGCTGGTTCGACGTGGTGCTCGTCGGGGCGCGCGGGATCGGCGACCGGGGGAGCGCCGCCACCGTCCGCTGCTCCGTGCCCCAGCCCGACCCCCGGCGCCTCCAGCTCACCCCCGGGGCGGACGCGTGGCGCCGGTACGCCCGCGACAACGCCGCCTACGACCGCAGCTGCCGCATCGCCGCCGGGCCCTCCTACGCCGGCCTCACGTCCTGGCAGGTCGCCCACGACCTCGACGCCGTCCGCGCCGCGCTCGGGCAGCCGCGCCTGCGGTACTTCGGCGACGGCTACGGGGCCGTGTACGGGCAGGCGTACCTGGAGCTGTTCCCGAGGCGGGTGGAGCGGATGTACCTGGAAGGGGTGCCGGACCACGGGCAGCCCAGCGTGGGGCGGCGGCTGATCGCGCGGGCGCGGGCGGCCGAACGGCAGCTCACCGCCTTCCGCGACTGGTGCGCCCGCCGGGCGGGATGCCCGCTCGCCGGGGACGACCCCCTCAAGGTCCTCGACGACCTCCTCACCCACGCCCCTTTGCCCACCGGCCCGCCCGCCCACGCCCCCCTGCCCGATGCCCCCGCCGGACGGGTGTCTCCGCTCGGCGACTGGGCCGAGCGGGCGCCCCTGTTCGGTGACCAACCGGGACACACGCCCCTGCCCGGACACCGGCCGGAGCGGGCGCCGCTGCCCGGCAGCCAGCCCGAGCGTGGGCCGCGGCCCGGCGGCCCGGCCGGAAGCATGCCTCTGCACGGCGGGCAGGGCGGGCGGGCGCCGGTTTCGGGCAGCCTCGCCGAGCCGCCGCCGCTGCCCGGTGACCGGGGGGAGCGGACGCTGCTGGGCGGAGGGGCGCCCCTGCACGCCGGTCCGGCGCGGACCGCGAGCGCCCGTGAGGTCGTGACCGGTGTGCTCGCCGGCCTGGCCCCCCAACGCTGGCCCGAGCTGGCCCGTGCCCTGGCGGCGGCCGAGGCGGGCGACGCGGGCCCGCTGGCGGCGATGGCGGCCCCCGCCGAGCCCGTGGCGCCGGCGACGGTGGCGCGGTCGCTGCACTGCCACGACTTCATGCCCGCGGTCCCCGCATACCGGCGTTTCCTGGCGATGGAGGCGCGCCTGCGGACGATCGCGCCCCGCGTGGGCTGGCTGACGGCCCGGGAGGAGGTGGGCCGCTGCCTGGGTATCGGCGCGGGCCCGAGCTGGCCGCCACGCCCGGCCCACCTGGGGGTGAGATCCGCCGCCACGAGGTCGGCCAGGGTGCCGAAGGTGCTGGTGGGGATCGGGCGGCTGGATGTCGAGAGCCCGGCCTGGGGTGCCGCGCGGGTGGCCGCCCGGATCCCCGGTGCCGCCGTGTTGTGGCACGGTGACGGGCACGGCGCGTACCTGATGCAGGGGGCCGCGAAGCTGCGCGCGACCTGCCTGCGCACCCGCGTGCACGACTTCCTCGTCAACGGCACGACGCCGCGCGCGCGTACCCGCTGCCCGGGGGAGCTGACGGCGGCCCTGAGATAGGCTGCCGCAGGTGGTGATCGAACGAGCCGAGCCCGCCGACGCGGGCGAGATCCTCACCGTGCAGCGCGCCGCCTACCTCACCGAGGCCCAGCTCTACGGCGACCCGTACATCCCGCCTCTCGTCGAGTCGCTGGAGCAGGTGCGCAAGGTCATCGAGGACGCGCTCGTGCTCAAGGCGCTCGACGGCACGCGCATCGTCGGGGCCGTCCGGGGCGGCTGTCGGGCACCACCTGCCTGGTGGGCCGCCTCGTGGTGGCCCCCGACCGGCAGGGGCAGGGCGTGGGCACCGCGCTGCTGCGGGCCCTGCACGAGGAGGTGGCGGAGGCCGAGGCGTTCGACCTGTTCACGGGCCACCTGTCGGAGGGGAACCTGCGGCTGTACCGCCGTCTGGGCTACCGGGAGACGAGCCGGGAGCGGATGGACGATCACCTGACGGTGGTGTATTTGCGTAGGACGCCAGATCGATCCCCTCCTCCGCGATGATCATGGCGCGGCCCAGGTCGTCGTCCACCCAGTTCCAGCCCCAGCGCCACTCCGAGCCGGGCGGGTGCTCGGCGCTCAGCCGGTCGAGCACGGCCTGCAGCTCGGCGGCGGGCACCACGATCTGGTGCCGGCCGCGCCAGCGCACGTACGCGGGCGCGCCGAGCGGCGGCACCCCGACCCCGTGGCGCCGCAACGCCGCCAGCACCTCCTCCGGCGCCACCCCGAACGGCTCCAGCGGCGTCGGCGCCCGCTCCACGTCGGAGTCGTGGGCCAGCGCGATCAGCCAGTGCTCCGGCGACGGTACCCGCTCGCCGTCGGCCAGGGCGAGGCCGGTCGCGATGCCGTGCAGCTTGTGGAACGCCGGATTGGCGAAGCCGCCGCCCCGGTGGTGCCCCGGCCGCCCGTGGCGGGGCAGCAGCTCCAGCGCGCGCTCGTGGTCGAGGCCCGCCTCGCGCAGCACCCGCGCGGCGAGCGAGTCGCCGCTGAGCAGGGCGAGCACGACGTGCCACGGCCCCACCCAGTCGTCGCCGGCGGCCGCCGCCTGCTCGTGGGCGGCCCGTACGATCCAGCTCGTCATGCTCCGATGATGCGCCTTGGATAGGCTTTTGGCGTGCTGAAGATCGGACTGACCGGCGGCATCGGCTCCGGCAAGAGCGAGGTGGCCAAGCGGTTGTCGGCCAAGGGCGCCATGGTGATCGACGCCGACCGGATCGCGCGCGAGGTGGTGGAGCCGGGCACGCCCGGCCTGGCGCGGGTGGTGGCCACGTTCGGGGAGGAGGTGCTGCGCCCGGACGGCTCGCTCAACAGGGAGAAGCTGGGCTCGGTCGTGTTCGCCGACTCCGAGAAGCTGGCGGCGCTCAACGCGATCGTGCACCCGCTCGTGGGGGAGCGGGTGGCCGAGCTGCAGCGGGCCGCCTCCGACGACACGATCATGGTGTACGACGTGCCGCTCCTGGTGGAGAACAACCTGGCCCCCATGTACGACGTCGTCATCGTCGTCGACGCCCCCGACGACCTGCGCATCCGCCGGCTGGCCGAGCACCGCGGCATGCCGGAGCCCGACGCCAAGGCCCGCATCGCGGCGCAGGCGACCCGCGAGGAGCGGCTGGCGGCGGCCGACATCGTGATCCCGAACGACGGCTCGATGCAGGAGCTGGACGCGCGGGTGGAGGAGGTCTGGCAGGATCTCCTCGCCCGCGCCGCCCGCGGCTGACCGCGTCAGCCCTCAGAACGGCGAGTCGAGCGGCACCTGCCGCACCCCCGGCAGGTACGGGTCCAGCTCGCCCAGCTCGAACCGCGACATCCCCACCACGTGCCAGAACTGCCCGCCGGGTTCCCCCTGCACTTTGTACCGCCCGTCGGGAGCCAGGGCCGCCCAGCCCTCGGGCAGGCCGAGGAGGGTGGCGCGGCGGGAGCCGCCCGACCACAGGATCACCGCGCCGTCGTCGCCGGCGCTGGCCAAGAGGTCCTCGACGGGGCTGAAGGCGACCGACCAGACCCTGCGGGCGTGCCCGGCCAGGGTGTGCAGGAGGCGGCCGGTGGCGGCGTCCCAGACGCGGACCAGCGTGTCGTCGCCGCCGGTGGCCAGGCGGCGGCCGGAGGCGTCCCAGGCGACGCTCCACAGCCGCTGCCCCTCCAGGTCGAGCGTGCGGACGAGGCGGCCCTGGCGCGGCTCCCACAGCAGCACCTTGCCGTCGTTGCCGGCGCTGGCCAGGAGCGAGCCGTCGGGGGAGAACGCCACGGAGTAGACCCGGTCGGTGTGCCCGTCGAGGCGGGCCACGCGCAGGCCGGTGCCGGGCTCCCACAGGCGGACGGCGTGGTCGTCGCAGCCGGTGGCGACGTAGGCGCCGTCGGGGCTGAACGCGATCGAGCGGACCCGCCCCCGGTGGCCGAGCAGCTCGCCCGCCAGCCGCCCGGTCGGGCGGTACCAGATGCGGACGCTGTCGTCGTCGTTGGCCGTGGCCAGCAGGTTCCCGTCGGGGCTGAACGCCTCGGCCCACACGTGGTCGGTCTCGGCGTGCAGCTCGCGCTCGTAGTCGCCGGTGGCGGCGTTCCAGAAGTGCACGCCGCCGTCGTTGCTGGAGGTGGCCAGCGCGGGCCCGGCGGGGGAGAACGTGGCGGAGATGAGCCGGTCGGCGGTGCCGGTGAACTCGCGCAGCCGGCGGGCGGTGCGCGGCTCCCACAGGCGGACGACGCCGTCGTTGCCGCTGGTGGCCAGCATGGTGCCGTCGGCGCTGAAGCGGGCGGAGGAGATGCGCCGGCCGTGGCCGCGCAGCACGCGCTGGCACTGCCCGGTCTCCGGGTCCCACAGGCGGACGGTGCCGTCGTTGCTGCTGGTGGCCAGTTGCCGGCCGTCGGGGCTGAACGCGAACGGCCACACCGAGCTGCGGTGCCCGGTCAGCTCGACCCGCTGGGCGGCGCCGAGCCGCTGCAGGCGGACGACGCCGTTGGCGTCGCCGCTGGCCAGGCTCTGCCCGTCGGGGCCGAACGCGACCTGGTACACGGCCGCGGCGTGCGTGGTGTGCACGCCGCGGGCCTCGCCGGAGGTCTCCCACACGCGGACGCTGCCGGCGGTGTCGCCGCTGGCCAGCAGCGAGCCGTCGGGCGCGAACGCCACGCAGTAGACGCTGCCGAGGTGCCCGGTCAGCTCGTGGGTGAGCCGCCACGTGCGGGTGTCCCACAGCCGGACGGTGCCGGCCTCGTCGCCGGTGGCCAGCAGCCGCCCGTCGGGGCTGTGCACGGCGCGGTAGACGCTGCCGCGGTGCTCGCCCAGCGTCTCCTTGACCTGCCCTGAGCCGAGGTCCCAGACGCGGACGACGCCCGCGGAGTCGCCGGTCACCAGCGCCGACCCGCCGAAGGAGGCGGTGTAGACGGGCGCCCGGTGGCCGGCCAGCTCGTGGACGAGCCGGCCGGTGGCCGTCTCCCAGACACGGACGACGCCGTCGCCGCCGCCGGCCGCCACCAGCTCGCCGGACGGGCTCAGCCGCACCGGCCAGACGCCGCCGGGGTGGCACTCCAGGCGGCGCAGCAGCTCGCCGCTCAGCGCGTCCCACAGCAGCACGACGCCGTCGCTGGCGCCGGTGGCCAGCAGGTCGCCGGCGAACGCGACCGCGTACACGCGGCCCCGGTGCCCCTGCAAGGTGCGGACGGGCGCGCCGCCGACGCACAGGAGCACGCCGCCGTCCTCGTTGCCGACCGCGATCGTGGCGCCGTCGGGGCTGTAGGCGATCGGCTCGGGCAGGCGGCTGGTCTGGAAGTGGTAGCCGTACGGGACGCCGATGCCGGCCGGCGCGAACTGCACCTCGACCGGCTGCCCGGGCACCACGGCGGCGCCGGGCAGGCGCGGCAGCGTGCCGGTGACGTTGATCAGCGAGGCGCGGTGCCAGCGGGCGCCGTCGAGCGCGGCGTCGCTCAGGTCCGCCTGCGCCAGCCGCGCCCCGGACAGGTCGGCGCCGCGCAGGTCGGCCCCGGTGAGCTGGGCGCCGTCGAGCCGGGCGCCGACGAGCCTGGCGTCGCGCAGGGTGGCCCTGGACAGGTTCGTGCCGGCCAGGGTGGCCTCCGACAGGTCGGCGCCGGTGAGGTCGACCTCGCGCAGGTCGCGGGCCGACAGGTCCTCGCCCCTGAGGTTGGCACCGCGCAGGTCGGCGCGGGCGGGCGTGCGCAGCCTGGCGGCGATCTTGACGGCGTTCGCCCTGGACACGTCGTCCGGCGGCGGATCGTTCACCCACGCCCGCAGCGCGCGTACGTCGCCCAGGTCGCACAGGAACTCCACGGTCAGCGCCGACAGCGGCCGGCGCGCCAGCAGGACCGGGTCGTCGAGCGTGGCGGCGATGCGCCGGGCGACCAGCCACTCCATCACCGAGGCGTGGATGAAGCCGAACATGCCCTCCTCGGTACGCACCAGCAGGCTGCCCGAGCCCATCCGGAACGCCGCGTGCGCGGCCGTGAGCTGCCCGTCGGCCAGGTCGGTGAGCGTCTCGCCGATCTCCGTCAGCTCCTCGAAGGCCAGCAGCGACTCGCCGGACTCCCACAGGCGCACCGCCAGCGCCGTCACCGCCTGCCACAGGTCCTCGACGGTGAGCCCGGCGGGCGAGCCGGGGACGCGGGCCCGCCGCTCCTCGAAGACCAGCCAGGAGGTGAGGATCTCCTCGTACAGCAGGGCCGGGCTGAGCGTGTGGCGGGCCTCGGCCACCGTACGGAGCCGGTCGGTGTCGAGGTCGGCGATGAAGCTGAGCATCCGCGGGTTCTGGGCCAGGGCCAGCAGGTCTTCGATCTCGCTCATCAGCGACATGCGGGCGCCGGCCGCCTCGCCGCCGCCGAACCGGTTGGCCAGGTAGGAGCGGATCTGGTCGGGCGTGAAGTCCTCGACGCTGAGCACCCGCCGCTGCGGCAGCATCCCGACCATCTCGCCGAGCGCGGTCAGCACCTGGCTGTGCGACTTGAAGTGCTGCGTGCGGCTGGCCACCACGATCTTCGCCTTGTCTTCAGCCGCCGCCAGCAGCGTGGCCAGGTGGTCGGCCGCCCGCTCGTACGTCAGCCGGGTCACCAGCTCGTCGAACCCGTCGAACAGCAGCACGATGCGCCCCTGCCGCAGCAGGTAGCGGAACGCCTTGAGGTCGATCACCTCCTCGCCGTGGCTGGCCAGGTGGGCCGCGACCAGCGCGTCCACCGAGTGCGCCTTGTCGAGGGCGCGCAGCTCGATGAGGATCGGCGTCAGGTGCGGCAGCTCGGCCGGGATGCGCCGGGCCAGCTCGCGCAGCGCGAACGTCTTGCCGTGGCCGAAGTCGCCCAGCAGCAGCAGGAACCGGCCGTGGTCGGCGGCCAGCAGCCGCATCAGCTCGTCGGTCAGGCCCTGCTGGACCTGGCTGCCGGGGCGGTCGAGCTCGCGGTAGCGCTGCGGGACGTACAGGGCGGGCGGGTAGCGCCGGTCGTTGGTCAGCCTGGCGGTCTGCTCGGCGACGTACCCGCTCAGGTCGAGCAGGCCCTGGAACTCGGTGAAGCTGCGCAGCCGCACGCCCATGCGCATCAGGTCGTCGCGCAGCGAGCGCGGCGCCGGCGGCCCCTGGTAGACCAGCTCGGCGGCCAGGCCGCCGGCGTGCGCCAGCCGGGCGAACGCGGAGGCGGCCCGCTCGTCCAGCGGGCCCACGTGCGCGCCGATCATCGTCTGGCGGACGAACCCGTCCTCCGCCTGCGTGACCACCAGGTGCGTGTCGAACCTGCGGATCTTCGCCCGCTCGTGCCTGGCCTCGCACACCTCGGTGATGCGGTCGAGCAGCAGCTCCACCGGGCTCGGCACGCGCTCCTCCGGCTTGGCGGCGGGCGGCCGCTCGGCCTGGCTCTCGCCGGTGAAGGTGGCCTGCGCGGCCCGCCAGCGCACGTGCACCTGCTCCGGAGGCTCCGCGTCGGGCACCCACGTGCGCATCCCGTCGGGGCCGATCTGCACGAGCTGGTGCCGGCCCGAGCGCGGCGCGCCGACGCGCCCCTCGGCGGCCTGCCCGGCGCCGCCGTGGAAGAGCAGGTTGATGCGGTGGCCCAGCAGCCGCTCGTACGTGGGCGCGTCGGTCAGCTCCTCCGGCGGATGCCCCATCGCGCCCAGCCGCAGCCACCCGCGCTCCTCGTAGGGCCGCAGCCGCTCGGCGAACCAGGCCGCCTGCGCCTCCCCGAGCATCGCGTACGCGTCGCGCTCCAGATGGCTCATCGCCATCGTGGAGTTGAGCCCCGCGACGACCACCTTCAGATCGGGCACCTCGAACAGCGTCCACGGCTGCCCGCTGTCGAACACCCGGTCGTCGAGCCCCTGGTACAGCTCGCCGAACAGGGTGGCGAAGTGCCGCCACTTGGGCCAGTAGGGCGGCTGCGGGCTCACGTCGTCGGCCTCGCAGGTCAGGAAGTACGCGCTGGCGGCGGCCTTGGTGACGTCGCGCGGGCCGGGCAGCAGCACCAGCCGGTGCGGCTCCAGGCCGAGCAGCAGCCGCAGGTCGGTGACGAACCGGGTGGCCTGGGCGTACTGGCCGAGGCTGCCGGACTCGGTCAGGTCGCCGCTGACGATCATGAGGTCGGGGCGGGGCATGCCGCGGTCGTACAGGGCGGTCAGGTCGGCCCAGACGCGGGCCTGCATGTCCTCGGGCGTGAACGGGTCGCCGGGGTCGGGCAGCGCCCGCCCGAACCGGGGGCCGCCGATGTGCAGCACGTTGATCGAGTCGCGGCCCCGGCTCTCGGTGGTGACCGGCGGGAAGACGGGCGGCGCGATCGGGGCCCGTCGCGCCCTGGCCGGCTCGGCGGGCGGCGGCAGGGTGGGCGCGGGCACCGGCGCCGACACGGGGGAGCCGTCGGGGAAGGCGGGCGCGGCCTCCGGCTTGGCCCGGCCGGCCAGCGCCTCCCTGACCCGGCCCAGCAGCAGCGCCCTGGCCTCGCCCGGGTCGGTGACGCCCAGCAGGTCGACCCAGGTGATCGTGGACAGCAGCCCCTCCAGGGGGACGTCCTCCAGCCGGATCGTGACGAGCTTGTTGGAGGGGTTGTCGGGGTCGGCGCGCAGCGCCGCCTGCCACTCCAGCCGGCCGTAGCGCGAGCCCAGGTAGTTGCGCGAGAGCACGGCCACGACGAGCTTGGCCTCGCTGACCCCGCGGTCCATGAAGTCGATGAAGTTGGTGCCGGGCACGAAGTCCCACGCCTGGATCATGGTGCGGTAGCCGGCCGCCTCCAGCTCCCAGGCGATCCAGGTGGCCCAGGCCGTGTCGGCCGGGGAGTAGCTGACGAAGATGTCGGTCGGCCTGCCGTCACGTGCCATTCGTCCAGTATCCCTTGCGGGGCGGGGGTTCGGCAGCGGGTGTGCGATCATCTTCGGGTGTGGCGGCGTCTTGGCGTACTCGACTGGATCAGGGTCGGGCTGCTGGCTCTCGGGCTGGTCTTCGTGGCGACCGGGCTGCTGCCGTGGGCCGAGGCGGTCACGAGCCTGCGTGAGATCGGCCCGCTGCTGATCTTCCTGGTGGCGGTCATCGTGCTGGCCGAGCTGACCAAGGAGGCGCAGGTCTTCGACGCGATCGCGGCGCGGATGGCGGTGCTCGGACGCGGCAATTACGCCGCCCTCTTCTTTCTTTGTGTCCTTTTTGCGTCATTTGTCACGATATTTCTGAACTTGGACACGACGGCGGTGCTGCTCACCCCCGTCATGCTCGCCCTCGCCCCCCGCGCCCGCATCGCCGCCCTCCCGCTGGCCATGACCACCATCTGGCTGGCCAACACCGCCAGCCTCCTGCTGCCGGTCTCCAACCTCACCAACCTCCTCGGCATGCGCAAGATCGGCCTCGACGCCACCGAGTTCGCCGCCCGCATGTGGGCGCCCCAGGCCGCCGCGATCCTGGTCACGATGGCGTTCCTGTGGGTGTTCTACTGGCGGCGCGGCGAGCGGCGCGACCTGCGCTACACCCCGCCGGTGCTCACGCCGGTCGGCGACCGCGTGCTGTTCGGGGCCGCCTCGGCCGCGTGCGTGCTGTTCATCGGCCTGCTGCTCGTCGAGACGCACGTCGCCATCGCCGCCGGCGCCGCGGCCGCCGTCGTGGTGGCCGCGTTCGCGCTGCGCGCCCGCGAGCGCCTGACCTGGAGCCTGATCCCCTGGCAGCTCGTCGTCTTCGTGACCGGCCTGTTCCTGGTCGTGCCCACGCTCAGCATCCACGGCCTGTCGGCCCTGATGACCTGGATGATCGGCACCGAGGGCGACCCCTACCGCACCGCCGCCGTCGGCGCCGGGCTGTCCAACCTGATCAACAACCTGCCCGCCTACAAGGCGATCGAGACCGTCATCCCCGCCGCCGACCAGAACCGCCTGCTGGCCCTGCTGGCCGGCACCAACGTCGGCCCCGTGATCACCCCGTGGGCGTCGCTGGCGACCCTGCTGTGGTTCGAGTCGTGCCGCCGCCACGACGTGCGCGTCCCGATGCGCCGCTTCCTGCTCACCGGCGCGGGCCTGGCCGCCGTCGGCCTGCCCGCGACCGTGTGGGCGCTGGTCACCTTCGGCTGATCAGGCGGCGGTGAGCGCGTAGGCGTCCGCGACCGCGTCCAGCGCCCAGCGCATGCGGCGCACGTACGTCTCGGGGTGGTCGCCGGCCTCCTGCGCCACGAACGCCGCGCACCACGACGGGTCGCCGCCGCACGCGCACAGCCGCTCGTCCACGGCCTCGCGGATCGCGGACGGGGACAGCTCGTCGGACGGCTGGAGGGTGGTGACGAAGAGCACCTGGGCCAGGTCGGTGGTGGTGAACATGTCGGGCTCCTCTCCGCGGTGGCGCCGTTCTCCGGCACCCTCTAAATAGACATCGAGCCGCGGCGGAACTCATCGGCGAAGGACACAGATTATCCGCGTACTTTTTCTCAGCGGAGCAGGGAGAGCAGGCCCGGCAGGGCCCGCGGATGGGCGGCCACGAAGCTGCGCTCGTCGCCGGGGCCGTCCACGCACTCCTCGTACGGGCCGCCGTCGAGCCCCCTGATCTCGATGCCCGCCTCCTGCGCCAGCAGCGCCCCCGCCGGCAGGTCCACCACCCCGGCCCGGTAGCCCACGATGCCGTCGATGTCGCCGCGCGCCAGCATCGCCCAGGCCAGCAGCGGCGCCCAGAGTTGCAGCACGCGGCGGGCGTTGAGGTCGAGCCGCTCCTTCAGCCGGCGCACGGTCGCGTCGTCCCTGGCGATGCCGTACCCCTGCGTCCAGGCCAGCAGCGGCCCGTGCGGGCTCGGCGCGTACGGGGGCGCCAGGCGCGCGCCCGACGAGGCCAGCGCCCCCCTGCCGCGCAGGGCCGACCACGTCTGGCGGGAGACCGGGTCGTGCACCACGCCCAGCAGCGGCAGCCCGCCCCGGCACAACGCCACCCCCACCACGTACGTCGGCAGCCCGATCGCCACGTTGTTGGTGCCGTCGAGCGGGTCCACCAGCCACGTCCACTCGCCGCCCGCCGCCCCCACCAGCCCCGACTCCTCCGCGATCACGGTGTGCGACGGGTACGCCGTCAGGATCCGCTCCAGCAGCAGCTTCTCCGAGGCGAGGTCCAGATCGGTCACCACGTCGCCGGCCGCGCCCTTGGCCCGGGTGCCGAGCGCGCCCCGCATGCCCTCCAGGAGCAGCGCGCCCGCGGCCTCGGCGGCCTCGACGGCGACCGTTCGAGCGTGATCCAGGTCCATCGGGTGCCCTCTCAGGTCAGGTGCGCGGTGATCGTGCGGATGGCCAGGGCCGTCTCCGAGGCGTCCAGAGGCTGCCTGGACACGTGATGGGGGCCGCCGGACAGCGGGCCGAGCGACAGGTCGCGGCTGCCGGGCCGGCCGCGGCCCAGCGCGATCGTGGCCGCCTCGCCGCCCTCGGGCACCACGCTGCTGTGGAAGCGGTCGGCGGCCAGCGTGTAGGTGTCGCCGGGGCCGAAGACCTCGACCAGGCCCGTGGAGTGCCGCACGGTGCGGGGAGTGGGCGAGATGCGGTCGCCGCCGGCGTCGCTGACCACCTCGTACACCCGGTGCGTTGCACGCTCGGCCGTGTCGTCCACCACGGCGTGCACGTTGCGCACCTGGCCGTAGAGCACGTGGCTGACCAGGTCCCAGCTGTGGCAGTGGATCTGCGAGGTGGTGCTCTCGGCGTGCGCGAGCGAGTCGGTCCACAGGTGCAGGCATACCCCCTCGCCGCCGTCGCGCTCCAGCGGCAGGCAGACGAACCCGAGCGGATGCCGCACCGCCGTCAGGCCCGGCCGCGCCAGCTCCGCCAGCGCCCACGTCCTGGCCTCGCCCGCGCGCAGCACCTCCCGCACGCCGCTCAGGCTCATGAGTACGGGTCCAGAGCGCGCAGGGCCTTGCGGGCGATGTCGACGACGTCGCGCCCGTTGTACGACCTGGGCAGGGGCACCCCGATCCGCTCGAACAGCTCCTGCACCTCCTCGATGGTCGGCTCGTCGCCGAGCGGCACCTTCTTGTACATCTCCAGCGGCACCCGCCGCGCCTGCTCCAGGCTCAGCCGCAGCTCGGTGTCGCAGTTCTCGTAGTAGAACGTGTCGGCCAGCGCGGTCATCGCCATGTTCGGGTCCTCAACCGTCATGATCAGGCGGCTGGAGGACAGGTCCCAGCGGAACGTGGTCATCGTCGAGGACAGGCCCACCTCGATGTCGAGCAGGCCGTAACGCTGGCGGTGCCAGAAGGCGGCCAGGATCGTCGCGTACGACTCCTTCCTGGCCCGGTCGGTCGTCCACGTCTCGCCGGTGCCGTCGGGGGCGTCGGACAGCGAGCGGCGGTAGTGGGCGTAGGTCTCGCAGACCTCCACGTTCGTCGGGTCGATGATCTCGACGCTGACCCTGAGGTGCCGCTTGTCCTTGCGCGCGGCGGCCACGCACGCGGGCAGCGTGACCGCGCGCAGGTAGGTGCCGGTGCCGCCCTTGAAGCTCCATCGGGTGGTGTCGCGGCGGGCCTCGGCGTGCGACTGGGCGATCTCCTGCCGGCTGCCCAGCACCCTGACGAGTTGCAGGGAGTCGAGGGCTCTGCGGGTGCTGTGGGCGAGGGTCTCGATCTCCTCCAGGCGCGCCAGGCGTACGGGCAGCTCGGCCAGCACCCCTGAGGTGATCGTCTTCTCGACGGGCGCCTGCCGGGCGCGGTCGCGCAGCAGCGCGGTGGCCACCAGCGCGAGGATCACCAGGGTCGCGGCGGTGACGAGCTGGCGCTGGACGTCGTCGCCCTGCGGGCCGAAGATCTCGTCGGGCATGATGCCGAGCACGCCGACCACGATCGCCAGGGTCAGGGCGATGGCGCCGTCCGCGTTGCGTGCCGCCCATGGGGCGGTCCTCTTCAACGCCGCCATGAACCGTGCCATCGCTCGCCCCGCCGTCCGACGATCAATCAGTTCCCGTGGTCATGGTAACGAGCGCGTCATGCGAGTGTCAGCACACGGAAAGGAGCGATCACGTAGCGCGCGATGCCGCGGAATATTGCCTCGCGCCCCGATCGCCCGGTTCCCTAGCATCGGAGAGCATGATCATGGATCCCGCCGTCATGGCGTACTACGAGCGCGGGGGCGAGCTGACCCGCCTGCGGCAGGGCCGCGGCCGGCTGGAGTACTGGCGCACCCGCGACGTGCTGCGCCGCGTCCTGCCGCCCGCGCCCGCACGGGTCTTGGACGTCGGCGGCGGCACGGGCGTGCACGCCGAGTGGCTGGCCGCCGGCGGCTACGACGTCGAGGTCGTCGACCCCGTGCCGCTGCACGTCGAGGAGGCGGGGAAGCTGCCCGGCGTCCGCTCCCGCCTCGGCGACGCCCGCGCGCTGCCCGTCCCGGACGGGCAGGCCGACGCGGTGCTGCTGCTGGGCCCTCTGTACCACCTGCCGGAGCGCGCCGATCGGGTGCGCGCGCTGGCCGAGGCCCGCCGCGCCGTCCGCCCCGGCGGCCTGGTGGCCGCCGCGTTCATCAGCCGGTACGCGTGCCTGCACGACAGCGTCCGCCTCGGCACGTTCGCCCGGGAGGAGTCGCGGGCCGCCGACTACCGCTCCCTCGACACCGGCGTGATCATCTCCTCGAAGGAGGGCGGGTTCCGCGGCTACGGCCACCTGCCCGAGGAGATCCTCGCCGAGTTCGCCGAGGCCGGCCTGCCCGAGCCGCGCCTGCACGGCCTGAGGGCGCCTTCGGTCTCTACGGCGACCTCGACGACTGGCTGGACGACGACGGGCGGCGCGAGCTGCTGCTCGACGCCGCCCGCCGCCTGGAGTGCGAGCCGTCGCTGCTCGGCGTCAGCGGCCACCTGCTCGCGGTCTCCACCGCCTGACGATCAGAACCAGCCGCGGTGCCGCGCCATCTGCTCCAGGCCCCGCTGCAGCGCCACGTCCGCCTCGTGCGGCGGCTGGTCGTAGCGGACCGTGAACCGGTTGTAGGCGTCGTGGCTGGAGGTCAGGAAGCCGCCCCGCTTGTCGGCCTCCAGGATGACGTCCATCTGCCGCGGCCCGGCGATGAACGTCAGCTCCAGCTCGTTGAAGTGGCGCCGCCACTGCCCGCCCGCGTAGTACTCGATCTCCTGGAAGAACGGCATCGTCGAGCCGTACAGCGTGCCCCGCTCCAGGTCGGCCTTCTTGAACTGGAAGCCCAGCCGGTCGAGCGCGGCGATCACGTACTCCTGGGCCGGCAGCGGGCTGACGAACAACGGGTCGAGGTCGCCCTTGTCGAGCGCCCCCGCCAGCGCCAGCTCCGTCTGGACGCCCAGCTTCATGCCGTGCAGCGGGTGCCCGGCGATCGCGCTGATCGGCGTCTCCCACGGGATCGTGATCTCGAACGGCTGCTGGTGCTGCGCGCCCGCCGCGAGCTGGAAGGTGCCCGCCACCTGCTGGCGCAGGAAGCTGTAGGACGTCTTGTACTCGTTGTCGCCCGACTCGACCTCGACCACGGCGGTCAGGTCGATGTGGATGCCCTCGACCTTGTAGTCGGAGTTGCCGCCACGGAAGTGCACGACGCCGCGCAGCGGCTCGCCTGGGCGCACGCCCGTGTCGGTCAGCACCGTGTCGACCTCGACGCCCGCGCCGAACGCGGCCATCAGTTTGCGGAACACCATGGGGTTCTCCTAAGCGGAAGGTGTGTGGCCGTTCAGTTGGCCTGTCCCTGTACCCGAGATGCGGGGGAGCAACTGGGCCAGGAGAAGGGTGGAGAGCGCGGAGTCCGACTGCCCCTGCTGGGTGCGTACGACCAGCGGCTGAGGCGCGTTCTCCGCCAGTTTGGCGCCCACGTCGAGGCGCCTGCGGGCCAGCTCGTACTGCAGCACGGCCCGGTTGTCCCGGTACGACTCGGCCAGCCGGCGCAGCGCCTTGGCCTCGTTCTCGGCGGCGGTCAGCTCGGCCCGGCCGCGCGCCTCGATCTCCCACGTCACCCGCTGCGCCTCGGTCTCCTGCTCCTCCAGCATGCGCGCGACGTCCTTGCGCGCCTTGTTGTGGGCGGCCTTGACCTCGACGACGCGGGCGTCACGGGTCTTCTTGGAGCGCTCGATCTCCATCAGCAGCGTGTCGATGCGGCGCTTGCGGGTCAGCTCCCACTCGCGCTCGTAGGCCGACAGCTCCTTGGCCACCTTCTCGCGGGTGGCCAGGTGCTGCTGGTACTGGTCGGGCAGCTGCACGTCGGGGATGTTCGCGCCGGTGATGCGCACGCCGTAGCGGCCGAGCTGGCGGTTGAGCGCGTCCTGCATGTCGCCGACGTCGGAGCCGCGCAGGTCGTACGCGCGCTCGGTGTTGACCCGGCGGCTGCGCTGCCTGATCGCGTCCTGGACCGCGCTGGACAGCACCAGGTCGAAGTTGCCCGCGCCGATCGTGCGGACGAACGCGACCGGGTCCACGATCCTGAACTTCAGGAAGAACTCGATCGACTTCAGCGGCACGTTCTCGGCCGTCGGGCAGGCCACGATCGGCGCCGAGTACGGGATCTCGGTGGAGGTGTCGACGACCGCGTCCACCCGGTCCCACGGGAGCCAGAGGTAGTGGCGGCCGGGCGGCAGCGTGCCGGTGATGGCGCCCCAGCGGCTGCGCACGCCGGTGGTGCCCTCCTCGATCTCGATGATGGCCTTGCGCCACATCGTCAGCAGCGCCAGCAGCAGGAACACCAGCGCCGCCGCCGCGCCGATCAGCTTGAAGTCGGTCAGCGCGGCCATGCCGGCGAAGTAGATCGCCAGGAACACCAGCGTCATCCAGGCGAAGCCGCGCCGGTCCTTCGGGATGACGACGGGCACGAGCTGGCCCTGCTCGCCGCCGCGCAGGAGCTGGCGGATCTCGCCCCAGGAGGCGAGCGATTCCTTGATCTTCGAGAACTCGCGGCTCATCTCAGATCTCCTTCCCGGGCAGCAGGCGCTCGACGGTGCGTTCCAGCTCCGCGTCGGGCTCGGGTGGCGCGGGCGCCTCCGCGACGTCGGCGGCGGCCTTCGTGAGCAGCGCGGCGATCTCGTCCTCACGGTCGCGCACGCGGGTGGCGATCTCGTCGAGCCTGCCGCGGATGGCGGCCATGTCGTCGGCGGAGAACAGCGTGGCGTCCTTGCCGCCCACGAGCTGCTGGGCCAGGGCCAGGAAGTCGATGTCGGTCTGCTCGCCCACCTGCACCACCTGCGGCAGCCTGGTGGCGACGGACTCCAGCTTGGCCAGCAGGTCCTGCTGGAAGCGGTAGTCGAGGATCTCGGGGGCCTCGGCGGCCGACAGCGCCCTGATGTCCAGCGCCTGCGCCTCCAGGAGCGCGGCGTTGGCGTTCGCCGTGGACTCGGCCTCGACCAGGCGCTGCCTGGCCTGCGCGGTGGCCTGGTGGGTGGCGCGTTCGAGCGCGGTGTCCATGCGGGCCTGGTAGCCGGCGATCTCGGCCTGGATGGCGCTCAGCGTCTCCTGCAGCCCGGCCAGCTCCTTGACCAGGTCGCCCTCGTTCTGCTCCTTGCGCAGCTGGAGCTCGTACTCGTAGGTGTAGGCCTCCTTGGCGACCCGCACCATCTCGGGGGCGGCCAGGTCCATGCGGTACTCCTGGCTGGACGGCTCGGCGTGCGTGATGTTGACGTCGGTGAGCCGCACGGCGGGCAGGAACTGCTGGTTGAGGCTCTCCAGCATGCCGAGCGTGCTCTCGCCGACCAGGTCGTAGATCTCCTCGGCGCGCTGGGCGTAGATGAGCGAGCGGGTGACCTCGCTGATGGCGTTCTGGAGCTTGGACTGGAAGCCGCTGACCGAGCCGAGCACGAAGATGAACTCCGCCGGGTTCTCGATCCTGAACTGCAGGAACAGGTCCACGCTGGCCTTGACGCCCTGCTGGGTGGGCGCCTCGCTGATGGGCGCGTTGAACGGGTACTCGCGGGTGGTGTTGACGATGTAGCTGACCCGCTTCCACGGGTTGAACAGCGTCACCCGGCCCGGGTCCGCGATGTGCACCAGCTTGCCGAACTGGGTGATGAGCGCCTTGCAGCCCTCGGGCACCATCACCACGCTGCGCCGCCACCACAGGAACACCGCGGCCAGCACCAGCACGACCCAGTAGTGGGGGCCGAAGATCACCTCGGCGTTCGGGACGATGTTGCCGAGCGCGCCGATGAGGCCCAGCGCCACGAGGATGCCCAGCGGCACGATCACCTTGGCGGTGCTGCCCTTGGGGATCACCACGGGCGAGATGACGTGCATGCCGTTCTCGGCGAAGCTGCGGTTGACGATCTCGCCGGCCTCGTTGAGCGAGGCCGACTTCGCCTCGATGAGGGTGCCGACGGAGGCGCCGCCGTCGCGGGCGGCGGCGAAGTCGCTCGCGTTCAGCCTGAAGCCGGGGGCCTGGCCGGCCAGCTGCCCGGCCTGGTCGACGACCTGCCCCATGGCCTGCCCCATCGCCTGTCTGACGTCACCCCCTTGGGCCACCGCCTGGGCTACGCCCTGACCTGCCTGGATCAGTGCCTCTCTGGGTCGTGACATCGAACCTTCCTTTTCCGCTACAGGCGATTTAGACCGTATCGGGTATGACTTGCTGTTCGCTTGCAAGGTGGTGTCACAGGTGTAGTGCGACTCGTAGTAGGTGTGCTATAGATGGCCCTCGGGGTGGGCCGTCCGCCCGCGATGAGCGCCGGGGCGGCGTTCGACCTGAGAAACTACGGCCTGATGAGCGAGACCGTCTACAACCGCATCGCGCTGCTGCGCGCAGAGCGGAACGTCACCCGCAGGCAGCTCTCCGACGCCCTGGGGGTGCACTACCAGACCATCGGCTATCTCGAACGCGGCGAGTACAGCCCCTCGCTCCACCTGGCGCTGCGCATCGCCGCGTACTTCGAGGTTCCGGTCGAGGTGGTCTTCTCCACCACGCCCTTCCCCCGCATCGGCCAGCGCTCCGCCTGACTGTTTCTGTCGGTCGGGCCGCCTACAGTGGCAGCATGCGACCGGTCACTGATTTGCAGCGGAAGGTGGCGCCCTTCGAGGTCGTCACCGAGATGACTCCATCGGGCGACCAGCCGACGGCCATCGCCGAGCTGGAGCGCCGCGTCAAGGCCGGGGAGAAGGACAGCGTCCTGCTGGGCGCCACCGGCACCGGCAAGACGGCCACGATCGCGTGGCTGATCGAGCGGCTGCAGCGGCCCGCCCTGGTCATGCAGCCCAACAAGACCCTCGCCGCCCAGTTCGCCAACGAGCTGCGCGAGATGCTGCCCAACAACGCGGTCGAGTACTTCGTCTCGTACTACGACTACTACCAGCCCGAGGCATACGTCCCGCAGAGCGACACCTACATCGAGAAAGACTCCTCGATCAACGACGAGGTCGAGCGGCTGCGCCACTCGGCCACCAACTCCCTGCTCACCCGCCGCGACACCATCGTGGTCGCGTCGGTGTCGTGCATCTACGGCCTGGGCACGCCGCAGGAATACGTCGACCGCATGACCCGGCTGCGCGTCGGCATGGAGACCGACCGCGACCAGCTCCTGCGCCGCCTCGTCGACATGCAGTACACCCGCAACGACCTGGCCTTCACGCGCGGCACGTTCCGGGTGCGCGGCGACACGATCGAGATCATCCCCAAGTACGAAGAGCTCGCCGTGCGCATCGAGATGTTCGGCGACGAGATCGAGAAGCTCTCCACGATGCACCCGCTCACCGGCGAGGTCATCACCGAAGACGAAGAGCTCTACATCTTCCCCGCCTCCCACTACGTCGCCGGCGAGCAGCGCATGGCCGCCGCCGTGGCCGGCATCGAGGCCGAGCTGGCCGAGCGGCTGGCGGAGCTGGAGCGGCAGGGCAAGCTGCTGGAGGCGCAGCGGCTGCGCATGCGCACCACCTACGACATCGAGATGATGCGGCAGGTCGGCACCTGCTCCGGCATCGAGAACTACTCGCGCCACATGGACGGCCGCGAGCCCGGCAGCGCGCCCAACACGCTGCTCGACTACTTCCCCGAAGACTTCCTGCTCGTCCTCGACGAGTCCCACCAGACCGTGCCGCAGATCGGCGCCATGTACGAAGGCGACGCCTCCCGCAAGCGCACGCTCGTCGAGCATGGCTTCCGGCTGCCGTCGGCGCTCGACAACCGGCCGCTGAAGTGGGAGGAGTTCCTGGAGCGCATCGGCCAGACGGTCTACCTGTCGGCCACGCCCGGCCCCTACGAGCTGGGGCGGGTCAAGGGCGACGTGGTCGAGCAGGTCATCCGCCCGACCGGCCTGGTCGACCCCGAGATCGTGGTCAAGCCCACCAAGGGCCAGATCGACGACCTCGTGCACGAGATCCGCGAGCGGGCCGAGCGCGACGAGCGCGTCCTGGTCACCACGCTGACCAAGAAGATGGCCGAAGACCTCACCGACTACCTGCTGGAGCTCGGCATCCGCGTCCGCTACCTGCACAGCGAGGTCGACACGCTGCGCCGCATCGAGCTGCTGCGCGAGCTGCGCACCGGCGAGTTCGACGTCCTCGTCGGCATCAACCTCCTGCGCGAGGGCCTCGACCTGCCCGAGGTGTCGCTGGTCGCCATCCTCGACGCCGACAAGGAAGGCTTCCTGCGCTCGGAGACCTCGCTCATCCAGACCATCGGCCGCGCCGCCCGTAACGTCTCCGGGCAGGTCCACATGTACGCCGACAAGGTCACCCCGTCGATGGAGCGGGCGATCGACGAGACCAACCGGCGCCGCGCCAAGCAGATCGCCTACAACGAGGCCAACGGCATCGACCCGCAGCCGCTGCGCAAGAAGATCGCCGACATCCTCGACTCGCTGTCGCGCGAGGACGCCGACACCCAGCAGCTCATGGGCGGCGGCCGGCAGCAGTCGCGCGGCAAGGCCCCCGTGCCCGGCTTCGCCGCCCGGCAGGCCGGCCAGCACGCCAAGGCCATCGCCGGCGAGATGCCGCGCGCCCAGATGGAGTCGCTCATCGAGTCGCTGACCGAGCAGATGCACCAGTCGGCGGCCGACCTCCAGTTCGAGGTGGCGGCCCGGCTGCGCGACGAGATCAAGGAGCTCAAGCGCGAGCTGCGCGACATGCGCGAGGCCGGAGTTCAATAGGTCGTATGCCTTCTGACCTGGGCGAATGCTTCACCCGTAGGTGGGCACCGTCCAGGGTATGAACAAGACGATCATCGCGGCCCTGGTCGGTGCGTCGGTGCTGGCCGGGGGCTGCGGCACCGTCCTGCGCGAGGTGGAGCGGCTGGCCGTACGGTCCTCGCCTGGGCCGTCCATCGGCACGGCCACGGCCACCACCGCACCGCAGGGCACGCCCGGGGCCACCACCGCGCCGCAGGGCACGCCGGGGGCCGGCGACCTCAAGCAGGCCGCGCGGGCCGCGCTCGGCGCCGTGCCCGGCTCCACCCTCGTCTCCATCGAGACCGAGGAGAACGGGCGGCTGTGGGAGGTGCAGGTCGTCGGCCAGGACGGCACCGAGCACCAGCTCGACGTCGAGTCCGGCAAGGTCGTCGGCGGCCCCACCACCGAGGAGGAGGACGCCGCCGACAAGGCCAAGCACCGGGCGCGGGTGTCGGCGGCCAAGCTCGACTACGCGCAGGCGGCCGACAGGATCGCCGCCGCGGTGCCGGAGGGGCGGATCACGGAGCTCAACCTCGACACCGAGCAGGGGAAGACCGTGTGGGAGGCGGACGTCCTCACACCGGGCGGAACGAAGCACGAGGTCGCCATCGACGCCGCCACGGGCACCGTCACCAGGAACAACAGCGCCACCACGTAACCCCAGGGCCGCCGGGGTGAGCAGCGGTGCGGCCTGGGACGGTCGGGCGAGCGGCGACGTGACTGCGGGGGCCGTCAGGGGAGCAGGTCCTTCAACGTGCGGGCGAAGGCCTCGGGGTTGTCGAGCATGATGTTGTGCCCTGACTCCGGCACCTCCAGCACCCGCACGCCCGCCCCCCGCAGTTCCTCCGCCCCGGCCGGCGGGGCGCCTTGGGGGTACAGGAACGCGCGCGGGATCGCCAGCCCGACCAGCAGCTCCCGCATGGTCGGCACGGTCCCCTCGGCCAGGCTGACCGCGGTGCGGTGCAAACCACGCAGATCGGCCAGCCGCATCGTCGACCACCAGTGCGGCCCCACCCGGTCACGCACCTCCTTCCACCCCTCCGCCACGAACTCCTCCTCACCGTAGGCCGCGATCCCGCTCCCGCCCGGCGGCACCGGCGTACGGGGATAGGGGTCGAGGTTGGCGTCCACGAGGATCAGCCGGGCGACCAGCTCGGGATGGCGCGCGGCCATGACGGTGGCCACCGCCCCGCCCATGCTGTGCGCGATCACCGCCGCCCCCGCGACCCCCGCCTTGCGCAGCCCTTCCGCGAGCGTGTCGGCGTGCTCCTCCAGCGTGTACGAGAACTCGCGCGGCCGGTCGCTGATGCCGAACCCGAGCAGGTCGATCAGCAGCGACCGGTGCCGGGGCAAGAGAGGGTGGGCCGCCACCTCCGCGTAGTAGGGGGCCGAGGTGGCGCCGAGGCCGTGAACGTAGACGCGCGCCGGCTCCTCGCCGGGCAACTCCACCCAGCGCATGCGAGCCCCGCTGGGATGGACGATGGCATCATGCATGACGGATCTCCTCATATATCGCGACAAATATATATCGGTCCCGAGGTATGATCACCGTCATGCTGGAGCTGGCGATACTCGGGTTCCTCAGAGACCAGCCGTTACACGGCTACGACCTGCGCCGCAGGGTGGCGGCGCTGATGGGCCACGTCCGCCCGGTGGCCGACGGCACCCTCTACCCGGCCATCAAACGCATGGCCGAAGCCGGCTGGCTCACCAGAAAGGACGAGCCCGGCACGGCCGCCGCCCCCCGCCGCACCCTCTACCTCACCCCCGAGGGCCGCGCCGAGCTGGAACACCGCCTCCGGGAGCCGGACGAGCTCGACATCAGCGACGAGAACCGCTGGTTCACCCTGCTCGCGTTCCTGCGCCACCTCGACGAACCCAAGGAGCAGGCGGCGGTGCTGCGCAGACGGCTGGCATTCCTGGAGGAACCGACCAGCTTCTTCTACGACGGCGACCGTCCGATGGGCGCCGAGGAGTTCCCCGACCCGTTCCGCCAGGGCCTCCTGACGATCGCCCACGCCACCAGCCAAGCCGAACTGTCCTGGCTCCACACCACCATCACCACCCTGGAAACCCCCCAACCACCCGGACTCGCCTGACGCCAGCACGCCCCGACCCGGAATTGCACCGGCCGGGAGCCGCACCGGCCGGGAGCTGCACCGGTCCGGAGATGCATTCGCTGAGAGATGCATCGGCCAGGAGGTGCACTGCCTCGGGGACGCACCGGGCGGGAGCCGTATCCGCCGGGAGCCGCACCGTTCGGGAATCGCACCGGTCCGGAGATGCATCGCCGGGAGATGCATCAGCTCAGAGGTGCTTCGGCCGGGAGATGCATCCGCTGGAAGACGCATCAGCCAGGAGCTGCACGGCCGCGGGGACGCACCGCCGGGAGTTGCACCGCCTCGGGGACGCGCCGTTCGGGAGTCGCATCGGCCCGGAGTCGCATCGGCCCGGAGATGCATCCGCTGGGAGATGCATCGGCCAGGAGGTGCACCGCCTGGGGGACGTACCGGCCGGGAGACGCATCGGTCCGGAGATGCATCTGCCGGGAGATGCATCGGCCAGGAGGCGCGCCGGCTTGTGGACGCACTGACCGGGCGGCCCTGTGCCTGTCCGGCGTGCGGGGCGAGGCGGGATGCCGCGCCACTGAGCGTGCCGGGGGCGGCGGCGGGCCCGGTCGTGGGGTGCCTCTGGAAACACCCGGTGGGAGGTGAGATCCCCGCTACGGGACGTGCGGGCGCTGCGGAATCGTGCGCCACAGGGCGTGCGGGTGCCGCAGAGTCCTTCGCCACAGGGCGTGCGGGTGCCGCAGAGTCCTCCGCCACAGGGCGTGCGGGCGCCGCAGAGTCCTCCGCCACAGGACGTGCGGGCGCCGCAGAGTCCTCCGCCACAGGACGTGCGGGCGCTGCGGAATCCTGTGCAACGGTGCGTGCCGGGAGCTACGTCGTCCCCGGTTGCGAGGTGTCTCTCCGGACGCCCTCGAGGGAGGCGAGCCCCGCGCCAGGGTACGTCCCAGGCGATGCGAGAAACCACGCCACGGAGCGTGCCCGGCACGGCATCCGGCCCGCCACGAGCCCTGGGCCTTCCCGGACGGCAGGGGCGGGGTCAGGGGTGGAGGCCGGCCTCCTTGTGGAGGAGGGTGGTCAGGGTGTCGGGGTCGGCGGCGTGGACGCCCTTGGCGGCGAACCAGGTGGCGACGTTGCGGGCGTCCCGGTCGAGGAACGACGGGCCCGTCGGGTGTGCGATCACGTCCACGATCTGCGGCAGGTCTATGACCATGAGCCGTCCGTCACGCACCAGCAGGTTGTACGGCGACAGGTCCCCGTGCGCGAGCCCTTCGCGGGCGAGCGTGACCATGGCCGCCACGAGCTGCTCCCACAGGTCGTCGAGCCCTTCGGTGACCTGCGCCAGCCGCGGCGCCGCGTACCCGTCCGCGGTGCCGATGAACTCCTGGAGGATCTCCGTCCCGACGATCTGCACCGGGTACGGCACCGGCACCCCCAGCTCGTACAGCCGGCACAGCGCCGAGAACTCGGCGACCGCCCACTGTGCGGCGATGGCCTGCTTGCCGAAGGCGGTGCGGCCGGCCATGGCGCGGTTCATGCGGTCGTCGCGGGTCCGGCGGCCCTCCAGGTAGCCGGCGTCGCGGTGGAACAGGCGGTGCTGGGCGGAGCGGTACCGCTTGGCGGCCAGCAGGCAGACCCGGTCGGTGCCGGGGACGCCGCGGGAGATCAGGTGGACGTCGGCTTCCTTGCCCGTCTTGAGGATGCCGAGCTCGGTGTCGACGGCGGCCAGCTCGGTGACCAGCCAGCCGGGGTGGGGCCGGGGCCCTTTTTCCGTCGGGGTGCTCTGGTCCCAGGTGGACCAGCGGTCGCCTTCAGGCGGGCCGTCGAGGGTCTCGGCGGTGGTGTTCTCGAGCCATTCGAGGTCGTCGGCGTCGAGGGCGTACTTGCCACGGCGGCGGTGTTGCGAGTGCTTCGGCACGGTGGGGTGACTCCAAGTCTGAGGCCCACCGGCCGGCCGGATCAGGTCGGCTGTCGCCCGGTGGGAAGGTAAGAGGACGCGGAAAACGGCACGCGAACAGTCGTCGTCACGGTCTCACCCTCCCTTCGTGCAGCGGCGATCACGTGGTGATCGATACGAGCGTTGAGTATGGCGATGGGGGCGGCGCGGGCGCAACCGGATTATTCTCGGCGCGCGACCTGGCCGAGGTTATTGTTCTCAGCGCGTGACCTGGTCGAGGTCGAGATCGAGGTCCACGTCGAAGCCGATGTTCGTGCGCAGCCGCTCCCGGTGGACGCCGGTCGGGACGTAGGCCTCGACCGCGGGTTCGAGCTCGAACGTGTACGCGACGGGTATGCCGTCGTCCTGCTCCACTCGCCAGAAGTGCTTGATCCCCGCATCGGAGTACCTGATCGGTTTCGTGGTGCGGTCGCGCTCTCTTGACTCGTCGGAGACGACCTCGACGGCCAGGTGGACGTCCTCGGGCTTGAACGAGGTGACCTTCGTGGTGAACGCGGATCTCTTGACGATGAGGATGTCAGGCTCCGGTCGCTGGCGCGGTCCGAGCGTAACGGTCATCTCGCGAGCTACGGCGAGATCTTCGGGCGGATGGAGCGACCACTCCAGCAGGCGGAGCGTGAGCATGTGGAAGCCGGTCTGCGGCAGCCTCACGACGAGTGAGCCGTCGATCAGCTCGGCGTGCCGAGGCGCGTCCGGGGGAAGGTGATCGAGCGGGCCGCCCGATCGCCACCGCTTCAGGGCCGGTCCTTGCGTTCCTCCATGGAGCGGCGGTAGAGCTCGTCGATCTCGTCGAGCGGGTCGGGGGCGCGGCGGCGGGCCTCGATCTCCAGGTCGGTGCGGGAGCTGAGGTCGGCGATGCCGGTGGCGGTGTGCTGGACCTGGTCGCTGAGGAGGTCGGCGCGGATGCGGGCGCACATCGCCGTCAGCTTGGCCTGGTGTTGCCGGAGCCGGTCGAGGGTGGCGTGGTCGACGTACGGCGACAGGCGGCGCTGCTGGGCGAACATGCCGAGCTGCCCGTCATGCACGTCGGCCTGGGCCGTGAGGTCGGCCAGGAGGCGGGGCAGGTCGCCGAGGCCCCAGCCGAGGCTCTGCGCGTGCTCGACGGCCTGGCGGGTGAGGGAGACCTCGCGGCGCAGGTCGAGCCGGAGGCGTTCGACCTCGGCGGCGTCGCCCGTGCCCATCGCGTTGACGTGGGTGCTGAGGCGGGCGGTGGCCTGCTTGGCCTTGACGGCGGCCTTCTTGCCCAGCTTGACCAGGAGGTAGATGCCGACGCCGCCCAGCAGCAGGAGGAACGCCAGGATCACCAGCACGATGACAAGGAACTCGCCGATCTTCGCCACCTCCCGTTGGTGTTGGTGACTTGAAGGATAGTCGGCCGCGGCGGTTCGGGCGCGCCGGGCGAGCGGACGGTGGGCAAGCAAGCTCTTGATCGGTTGGGGTCCGTGTGTTTCAGTGCACATGTCTCCCCAAACCACCCCGAGAAAGGGCGATTCAGGGTGCTGGACGGCAAGGTTGTGATCATCACGGGCGGCGCCCGGGCATGGGGGCGGCCACCGCCCGGCGCTGCGTCGCGGCAGGGGCCCGGGTCGTGGTCACCGACGTGCTGGTGGAGGAGGGGAAGGCGACCGCCAAGGAGCTGGACGCCCGCTTCGTCGAGCACGATGTGACCAGCCAGGACGCCTGGGCGGCCGTCGTCGCCGAGACCCTGGAGACGTACGGCGGCCTCGACGGCCTGGTGAACAACGCCGGCATCGCCACGATGCTGCCGATCGAGGAGCAGCCCCTGGAGGAGTTCCAGAACGTCCTCCAGGTGAACCTGGTGGGCACGTTCCTGGGGCTGAAGGCGGTGGCCGGGCCGATGCGGGAGCGGGGCGGCGGCGCGATCGTGAACCTGTCGTCGGTCGCGGGCCTGTTCGCGCTGCCGATGACCGGCGGGTACGGCGCGTCGAAGTGGGGGGTGCGCGGGCTGACGAAGATCGCGGCGTTGGAGTTCGGGCGGGACCGCATCCGGGTCAACTCCGTCCATCCCGGGATGATCGTCACCCCGATGACGCAGCAGCTCGGCGCGGTGTCGGGGGAGGGCACGTTCCGGCTGGCCGCGGCCGGGCGCTGGGGCGAGGCCGAGGAGGTGGCGGAGGCGATCGTGTTCCTGCTGTCGGACGCCGCCTCGTACGTCACCGGCGCGGAGCTGGCCATCGACGGCGGGTGGACCGCGGGGGAGGGCTCCCTGCTCCCGCCACCGCAGAAGCCACAGCCAAAGTCACAGGGGGTCTAGGTGCCGTACGCGGAGGTCGGAGACGGCGTGCGGCTGTTCTACACCGACGACGGGAAGGACGGCCCGGCGCCGCTGCTGCTGGTGCACGGCTGGGGCACGGACTCGCACCAGTGGTCCTGGCACATCGACGCGCTGGCCGCCGCCCACCGCGTGCTGGCCGTGGACCTGCGCGGCCACGGCTACTCCTCGGTCCCCGAGACCGGCAACACGCCGCGCGCGATGGCGGAGGACCTGGACGTGCTGCTCGACCGTCTCGGCATCCCGCAGGTGATCGCCGTCGGGCACTCCATGGGCGGCCAGGTGGTCTCCATCCTGGCCGTCGAGCATCCGGAGCGGGTGCGGGCGCTGGTCACCCTGGACCCCGGCTACGGCATGGGGCCCGAGATCGCGCGCGGCTTCCCCCGGATGATCGCGAGCCTGCGGGGCGAGCGTCCGCACGAGGCGGCCGAGCGCATCGACGAGTGGTGCACGAACGCCGCCACCCCCGCCGTCATCAGGCGCTGGCACAAGCGCAGGCTGTACGGGATGGCGCCGCACGTGCTGGTGCAGGCGTTCGAGGCGATGTTCACCGGCCCGGACGCCATCGGCGTGCGCCCGGCCAGCGACGACTACCTGACCCGCCGGCGGTGCCCGGTGTTGTCGATCTGGGCGGACGCGGGGCGGGCGAGCTGGGAGGCCGGGCTGCTCAAGGACCCCGCGTCGGTGGTGCTGTCGTGGGAGGGCGCGAGCCACCGGCTGCACGAGGAGCGGCCGGAGGACTTCGTCAACGCCCTGGAGGGCTGGTTGCGCCGCCTGTGACGGGGGAGGATGACGGGCCCGGCGGCACGGGAACGTACCGCCGGGCGCCGACGCGCGTGAGCGTGCCAGGGTTGGGGGCCACGATCGACGCTCACACGTTTCCATCCCTTGTTCGCTACCTCGTCCCTCACCGTAGGCGGCCGGACGGGCCGGCGGATCAGCCCGCGGGCGGACGGCGGGTCAGCCTGGCGGGTGATGACCGCGGGCCGCCCTCCTGCGGGCGCGGAAGCGGCGTACGCGCCGCAGCAGCCACCAGGCGACGACCGCGAGCGCCAGCAGCACGACGATCACCAGGACGGGCAGGAAGATCGCGACCAGGCTCATCCCGAACGACCCCGCGTCCTCGACGGTGCTGACGACGGGCGCGCCGACCCCGGCCGTGCCGGCGTTGATCACGGGACGGGCGGCGGCCTTGACGGCGTGCACGGCCAGCGCCAGCACGATGCCCAGCAGCCAGCCGGCCCAGGGGTGCTCGGTCATCCAGGTCGAGCTGTCGAGCTCGGCGGCGGCGCTCGTGGCGGAGAAGACGACGCCGCCCGAGGCCGGGCGCACCACGGTCTGGATGGCGTCGTTGACGCTGTCGACGGCGGGCACCTTGTCGAGCACCATCTCGGCCAGCAGGAGCACCGCGAGGATGGCGAGCACGCCCCAGTTGGACAGCCAGGAGTAGCCGTCGGGCAGCCGCACGGCGTCGGTGACGTTCGCGAGCACCCCCACGACCAGGAGCGGGATGTACGCGTTCAGCCCGGCGGCCGTGGACAGCCCCAGGCCGGTCAATGCGGCGAGCATGCCCCTAGTCTGCCCGGGCCGCCTCGTCCATGAGCCGCGCCAGCCCGGGATCGGTGAACTCGGCGACGGCCCGCTCGTACTTCTCCATGCCCCAGGACCAGAAGTCGAAGTCGATGGTGTCGTTCGCGCCGTCCTGGATGGAGGCCCACAACGTCCAGCCGTACTTGGACATGAGGCCGAGCAGGCGCGCCCGGGCGATCTTGTGGCGCAGGCGGCGGCCGTAGTAGGCGGTGACGAGCTCCTCCAGGTGCTCGATCGGCAGGTCGGACTCGCTCCAGATGTTGCCGAGCTCGAAGCAGGGGTCGTTGTTACCCGCGTACTCGTAGTCGATCAGCCACAGGCGCTCGCCGTCGTCGAGGATGTTGCCGGGCAGCAGGTCGTTGTTGCACGGGACGGTGCCCTCGTCCCTGACCGCCAGACATTTCCGGATCTGGGAGACGGTGGGCATGAAGTCGAGATAGCGGGGCGGCAGGCGGAAGCCGCGCTCCCGTACGATCTCCAGATAGCGCCGCTGCACCTCGAACATGTCGAAGTCGCGCACAAACCGCGGCCCGCGTGCAGCAGCCGGCACGCCCGCGCCACGCGCGGCAGGTTCGCCGGGTCCCGCAGGTCCGCCTCCGTGTACGTGCGGCAGTTCGGCAGGAAGCCCACCACGAGCACCCGAGCTCCGGCAGGTAGGCGTGCACCGGCGCGCCCACCCCGGCCCGCGCCGCCGCGATCGAGTTGGCGTGCTCGGCGTCCCGGTCGATGGCCAGCAGCTCGCCGTCGCTGGCCCACACGCGCACGACGTACACGCCGGACGGCGTCGTGACCTTGTAGTTGTGGTTGGTGAGCCCGCCGGGCAGCTCCTCCACGGAGCGCGGCACGCCGGACAGCAGGGGGATGCGATCGAGGACCTCGGGCGCGGCCATGCTGAATGCTAGCTCCACGCCGCTAAACGGTCTAGACCTTTAGGGGTGTGCCGGTTAGCCTCGCGACCATGAGCGACTCGGCCCGCATCGTGATCATCGGTGGCGGGGTGGGCGGCGCGTCCGTCGCCTACCACCTCACTCAACTCGGCGAACGTGACGTCGTCCTCCTGGAGCGGGACGAGCTGACCAGCGGCTCCACCTTCCACTCGGCCGGGCTCGTCGGGCAGCTGCGCGCCGACCCGACGCTGACCAGGATGAACCAGTACTCCGTCGAGCTCTACCGCACCCTCGACGCCGGCTGGACCGAGTGCGGCGGCATCAAGCTCGCCTCCACCCCCGAGCGGATGGCGGAGATCCGCCGCCAGATCGGCTGGGCGCGCACGTTCGGGCTGCCGCTGGAGGAGATCTCCGTGGCCGAGGCCGTGGAGCTGTTCCCGCTCATGGACCCCGAGGGCGTCGTCGGCGCCGCGTACCTGCCGACCGACGGGCAGATCGACCCGTCCCAGCTCTGCTACGCCCTGGCCGCAGGCGCCCGCGAGGGCGGCGTCACCGTGCGCACCCGCACCCGCGTGCTCGGCATCACCGTCGAGCGGGGCCGCGTCACCGGCGTGCGCACCGACCAGGGCGACATCGCCTGCGAGGTCGTGGTGAACTGCGGCGGCATGTTCGCCGCCGAGATCGGCCGCATGGCCGGCGTGCGGGTCCCGATCGTGCCGATGTCGCACCAGTACGTCGTCAGCGACGCCTTCCACGACCACACCGGCCTGCCCACCCTGCGCGACCCCGACCTGCTCGTCTACTACCGCCAGGAGGTCCAGGGACTGGTCATGGGCGGCTACGAGCGTCAGTGCGCCCCCTGGACGGCCGGTCACAACGCCTACGACGCGGTGCCCGGCGACTTCAACGGCCGCCTCCTGCCCGAGGACTGGCCGCGGTTCGAGGAGATCTCCGACAACTCCAGGATCCGCGTGCCCGCCATGGCCGACGTCGGCATCCGCAAGCTGATCAACGGGCCCGAGGCGTTCACCCCCGACAACGAGTTCTGCCTCGGCGAGACCGAGGTCGCCGGGTTCTTCGTCGCGGCCGGCTTCTGCGCCCACGGCATCG
This sequence comes from [Actinomadura] parvosata subsp. kistnae, assembly GCF_900323885.1. Lineage (GTDB taxonomy): Bacteria > Actinomycetota > Actinomycetes > Streptosporangiales > Streptosporangiaceae > Nonomuraea > Nonomuraea composti. The sequence goes on from NZ_OOHJ01000027.1 coordinate 137,728, forward strand.
CCGGCGCGGGCGGCATCGGCAGGGTCATGGCCGAGTGGATCGTCGAGGGCGAGCCCAGCATGGACCTGTGGCACATGGACGTGCGCCGCTTCGGCCGCCACTACCGCTCGCCGTCGTACACGATCAAGCGGGCCGTCGAGAACTACGAGACGTACTACGACATCCGCTACCCCGGCCACGAGCGGTCGGCCGGCCGCCCGCTGCGGGTCTCGCCCGCCTACAGCTGGCACGCCGCGCACGGGGCCGCGTTCGGCGAGAAGTCCGGCTGGGAGCGGGTCAACTACTACACCGCCAACGAGACCCCCGGCGACGACGAGCGGCCCGGCGGGTGGGCCGGGCGGCTGTGGTCCTCCGCCATCGGCGCCGAGCACCGCGCCACCCGCACGGCCGCCGGGCTGTTCGACGAGAGCTCGTTCGCCAAGATCGAGGTCACCGGGCCCGACGCCGCCGCCCTCCTGGAGTGGGTGTGCGACAACCGGGTCGCCCGGCAGGTGGGCGCCGTCACGTACACGCAGGCGCTCAACCGGCGCGGCGGCATCGAGTGCGACTTCACCGTCACCCGGCGCGGCGAGGAGGAGTTCCTGATCGTCACCGGCACCGCGTTCGGCTCCCACGACCTGGGCTGGCTGCGCAAGCAGGCCGCCCGCACCGGCTCGAACGTCAGGATCGCGGACGTGACCGGCCAGTACGCGTGCTTCGCCCTCTGGGGGCCGCGCGCCCGCGACGTGCTCGGCGGGCTCACCCCCGGCCCGCTGGACTTCCCGTTCATGTCCGCGCGCGAGCTGACCGTGGGCGACGTGCCGGTGCTGGCGCTGCGGGTGACGTTCGTGGGGGAGCACGGGTGGGAGCTGTACTGCTCCAGCGAGTACGGGCTCGGGCTGTGGCAGACGCTGTGGCGGGCGGGGGAGCCGTACGGGCTCGTCGCCGGCGGGTACCGGGCCATCGACAGCCTGCGGCTGGAGAAGGGGTACCGCGTGTGGGGGGCCGACATCGGGCCCGAGACCACGCCGTACGAGGCCGGGCTGGGGTTCTGCGTCAAGGATGACAAGGACTTCCTCGGCAAGGACGCGCTCGACCCCGCGCCCGCGCGGCGGCTGCGCTGCCTGACCCTGCGCGACCCGCGCGCGATCGCGCTCGGCAACGAGCCGGTACGCGTGGACGGCCGCGTCGAGGCCCGGGTCACCTCCGGCGGGTACGGGTACACCGCGCGCGAGTCCATCGCCTACGCCTACCTGGAGGCGGAGCCGGGCACCCCGGTCGAGGTCGAGGTCGAGGGGCGGTGGGTGCCGGCGACGGTGGTCAAGGGGCCGCTGGTGCCGTGACCCGCCGCCTCAAGGCTCCGTGACGCCGCTGCGGACCGAGATGCGGACACGGTCGGGGCGGAACAGGTCCCGCGCGTACTCCACCGGCGTGCCGTCCGCCGCGTAGGCGGTGCGCTCGATCAGCATCAGCGGCGTGCCCGGCTCGATGCCCAGCTCGGCGGCCTCGGCGGGCTGGGCGATCACCGGCTCCAGGTGCTCCAGCGCGGTGCGCGGCTCCAGGGCGTACGTCGTCGCGAGCAGCGCGTACAGGGAGCCGGTGAGATCCTGGTCGAGCAGGCCGGGCAGGCACGGGAAGTACGACCGCTCCAGCGCCACCGGAGACCAGCTCGCCGGCCTCTCGCGCGCTGCCGAACGTACTCGGGCCACCTCGTGCACCGGCGAGCCGGGCGCGACGCCGAGCGCCCGCGCGGCGGCGGACGGCGCGGGCACCGTGGCGGCCCGCAGGATCCGCGCCTCGGCCCGCAGGTGGGCGCGGCGCAGCTGCTCCGTGAAGCCCGCCAGGCCCGTCAGGTCGCACTCGATGCGCGGCTCCGGGCGCGGCTCGGCGACGAACGCGCCACCCGACCGGCCCGGCACGCGCAGCAGCACGCCGTCGCGCTCCAGCGAGGCCAGCGCCTGCCGCAGCGTCATCCGGCTCACGCCGAGCCGCCCGGCCAGCTCCCGCTCGCCGGGCAGCCGGTCGCCCGGCGCCAGCTCGCCGCCGGCGATCGAGGCGAGCAGCCAGCGCTCGATCTGCACGTGCGCGGGGACGCCGGTGCCGCGCTCCAGCTCAGGCGGGGTGCCGACCACAGGCGCAGGGTACCTCCTGGCACAAATCAGGCAACGTGCGGCGTCACCCGTCCGACAGGCGGCGCAGGCGCTCGACGGCGTCGCCGAACTCGGCGATCATGTCGTACACGACGTCCCTGGCCGGCTTCACCTGGTCGAGTTGACCGACGACCTGCCCCACGAAGTAGTTGACCAGCTCCACCGCGCCCGGCTCGCCCTTCTCGGCCGCCGCCCCGATGCGCGCCATGGCGCCCTCGGCCAGCAGCATCTGCAACGGCATCCCCAGCGCGCCCGGGCTCTCGGGGCCCGAGTCCCACTCCTCGGTCCAGGCGGACCTGAGCTGGCGGGCCGGCTTCCCCGTACGGGACCGGGACCGGACCGTGTCCAGCGACGAGGCGGCCAGGAACTTGGCCTTCACCGCGGGCGCCGTCTCCGCCTCCTCGGTCGTGAGCCAGACCGAGCCGCACCACACGCCCTCGGCCCCGAGCGCCATGGCCGCCGCCATCTGCCGGCCCGACGCGATGCCGCCCGCCGCCAGCACCGGGACGGGCGCGACCGCGTCCACGACCTGCGGCACCAGCACCATCGTGGAGACGTCGCCGGTGTGCCCGCCCGCCTCCGTGCCCTGCGCCACGATGAGGTCCGCGCCCGCCTCCACCTGCCTGCGGGCGTGCTCGACCGTGCCCACCAGCGCGGCCACCGGCACCCCCGCCTCCCTGGCCCTGGAGACCATCTCGGGCGGCGGCGGCCCCAGGGCGCTGGCGATCAGCCCGACGCGGTGCTTGAGCGCCACGTCGATGAGCCCGGTCGCCCCCGCCGCCGTGACCCGCCGGCCGAACTCGTCGGCCACCGCCGTCATGGGCTGGCCGGGGGCGCTGACGCCGTACTTGGTCATGAGGTGGGTGACGAAGTCGCGGTGCCGGTCCGGCACCGCCTCCAGGAGGTGCGTGCGGCGGTCGAGCGCCGACGGGTCGATCTTGCCGGGGACGAGCACGTCCACCCCGTACGGGCGGCCGCCCACCCGCTCGTCCAGCCAGGTCAGCTCCGTGTCGAGCTGGTCGGGTGAGTACGCGATCGCGCCCAGCACCCCGAACCCGCCCGCGTTGGTGACGGCGGCCACCACGTCGCGGCAGTGGCTGAAGGCGAACAGCGGGAACTCGATGCCCAGACGCTCACAGATGGTGGTCCGCATGTCACGACGCTAACCGTCAGAACCTTGTTCGGTCCAGGGGCGCTTCAGGGGAGACGCCGTTCAGCCCGGCGGGCGTGTGCCAGCCCAGCTCCGGCGAGTAGCCGCGCACCCGCTTGGCCGGGACCCCCGCCACCACGCTGTGGTCGGGGAACACGCCCCGCACCACCGCGCCGCCCGCCACCACGCACTGGCGGCCCAGCGTGGTGCCCGGCAGGATGATCGCGCCCGTGCCGATCCACGAGCCCGAGCCGATGGAGACGGGGCTGTTGCGCGGCCACTGCCGGCCGATCGGCACGTCCGGGTCGTCGTAGACGTGGTTCTGGTCGGTGATGTAGACGTACGGGCCGGTGAAGACGTCGTCGCCGATGCGTACCGACTGGTGGGCGACGATGTGCGAGCCCCGCCCGATCGAGCAGCTCGCGCCGATCCGCAGGATCGTGTCCGGCCCGAGATCCCGGTCGGGCACCATGCCGCACGAGAGCGACACCCGCTCGCCGACGAGCGTGTGGTCGCCGATCTCGATCCACTGCTCGCCGAAGATCGCGCCCGGCGGGAAGGCGATGCTGACCCCGGCGCCCAGATGGCGGAACCGGTAGCCGGCGGGACTCTCCGGGGAGATCGCGCCGGCGCGCCGGATCCCCGTGTATGTACGGTGAATCAACGCGCCCAAAGCCCGCCGAACTACTGACATAGGGACCAAAGTTACCGCTAGGTCATGCCGTTCAGGCATGTGAGGGGCGTTGTTTGATATCCTGAGAGCCCGTGGACACTTCGACCACACCTCGAGCCACGGGAGCCCCTTTGCGCAGCGCATCGCAAACCAAGCATCTGTTCGTCACCGGCGGTGTCGCCTCCAGTCTCGGCAAGGGGCTCACGGCATCCAGCCTCGGTCGCCTGCTCAAAGGGCGCGGTCTCAGGGTCACCATGCAGAAGCTCGACCCTTACCTCAACGTCGACCCCGGCACCATGAACCCGTTCCAGCACGGCGAGGTGTTCGTCACCGACGACGGCGCCGAGACCGACCTCGACGTCGGCCACTACGAGCGCTTCCTCGACACCGACCTGCACGGCTCCGCCAACGTGACCACCGGCCAGGTCTACTCCAACGTCATCGCCAAGGAGCGGCGCGGCGAATACCTCGGCGACACCGTCCAGGTCATCCCGCACATCACGAACGAGATCAAGGACCGGATCCGGGGGATGGCCGGCCCTGACGTGGACGTCGTCATCACCGAGGTCGGCGGCACCGTCGGCGACATCGAGTCGCTGCCGTTCCTGGAGGCCGTGCGCCAGATCAGGCACGAGGTCGGCCGCGACAACGTGTTCTTCCTGCACGTGTCGCTGCTGCCGTACATCGGCCCGTCCGGAGAGCTGAAGACCAAGCCCACCCAGCACAGCGTCTCGGCGCTGCGCAGCATCGGCATCCAGCCCGACGCCATCGTCCTGCGCTCCGACCGGCCCGTCCAGACCGCGATCAAGCGCAAGATCAGCCTCATGTGCGACGTCGACGAGGACGCCGTCGTCTCCGCCGTGGACGCCGCCTCCATCTACGACATCCCCAAGGTGCTGCACTCCGAGGGCCTCGACGCGTACGTCGTGCGCCGGCTCGGCCTGCCCTTCCGCGACGTCGACTGGAAGGAGTGGGAGCAGCTCCTGCGCCGCGTGCACCGGCCGGCCAAGGAGGTCACGGTCGCGCTCGTCGGCAAGTACATCGACCTGCCGGACGCGTACCTGTCGGTCACCGAGGCGCTGCGCGCCGGCGGGTTCGCCAACGACGCCCGCGTCAACATCCGCTGGGTCAAGAGCGACGACTGCGAGACCCCCGAGGGCGCCGAGCGCGAGCTCGACGGCGTCGACGGCGTGCTCATCCCCGGCGGCTTCGGCGTGCGCGGCATCGAGGGCAAGATCGGCGCCATCCGCCACGCCCGCGAGAACAAGATCCCGCTGCTCGGCATCTGCCTCGGCATGCAGGGCATGGTCATCGAGGCCGCCCGCAACATGGCCGGCATCGAGGACGCCAACTCCGCCGAGTTCGACCCCGACACCAAGCACCCGGTCATCTCCACCATGGCCGACCAGGAGGACGTCGTCGCCGGCGAGCGCGACATGGGCGGCACCATGCGCCTGGGCAGCTACACCGCCAAGCTCGGCGAGGGCACCCTGGCCAGGCAGCTCTACGGCGGCAAGGCCAAGGCCGACGAGCGCCACCGCCACCGCTACGAGGTCAACAACGCCTACCGCGACAAGCTGGAGGCGGTCGGGCTCGTCTTCTCCGGCCTGTCGCCCGACGGCCGCCTGGTCGAGTACACCGAGCTGCCGACCGACGTCCACCCCTTCTTCATCGGCACCCAGGCCCACCCCGAGTTCCGCTCCCGGCCGACGCGGGCCAACCCGATGTTCAAGGGCCTCATCAACGCCGCACTCGCCTACGCCGACAGCCGCGTCGGTGCCAAGGTGGGCCCATGAACGCCGGAGCGACGAGCCTCGGCCCGGAGGCGGCAGCTTGCGTAACCACGCAGGGCCGGAAGCGAGTGCGACCATGAACATCGAAGACACGCCCGAGTCGTGGGACGTCGTCGATTCCAAGCACCGGTTCAAGGGCTACGTGATCGAAGTCGTCACCGACACAGTCAAGATGCCTCGTGACGAGGTCGCCGACCGCGACTACGTCGTGCACCCGGGGGCCGTCGCCGTGGTCGCGCTCGACGAGCACGACCGCGTCCTGATGATCAGGCAGTACCGCCACCCCACCCGGCACCTCATGTGGGAGCTGCCCGCCGGGATCCGCGACGTGGCAGGCGAACCGCTCGTCACCACCGCCGCCCGCGAGCTGGCCGAGGAGGCCGGCTACCGCGCCGACACCTGGTACACCCTGGTCGACCTGCGTTCCTCGCCGGGCATGACCGACGAGCGGGTCCGCGTGTTCCTCGCGCGCGGCCTGAGCAGGATCCCCGACGAGGAGAACGGCTTCGTGCACCGGCACGAGGAGATCGACATGCCGGTCGAATGGGTCCCTCTGGCCGACGCGGTCGAGAAGGCGCTCATGGGAATGATCCACAATTCCTCGACCGTGGCCGGTATCCTCGCCGCATATGCGGCATCGGTCGAGGGGCACGCCCTGCTCCGCCCGGCCGACGCCCCGGAGGCGTGACGGAAGGACCAGTTCGTGGAGGCGGTGCTCTCCAGCTACCTCGCCCATCTGGCCGTGGAGCGCGGCCTGGCCGCCAACACGCTCGCGTCCTACCGCCGTGACCTGCGCCGGTACTTCGAACACCTCCAGGCGCGCGGCCGCCTGGAGCTCGACGAGGTGGGGGAGGCCGACGTGCTGGCCTTCCTCGCGGCGCTGCGCGAGGGCGACGGCGAGCACCCCGCCCTCGTCGCCAGCTCCGCCGCCCGCGCCGTCTCCGCCGTGCGCGGGCTGCACCGCTTCGCCCTGCGCGAAGGCGTCACGGCCCACGACCCCGCCCACGAGGTACGCCCGCCGCGCCAGCTCCGCCGGCTGCCCAAGGCCATCGGCGTGGACGAGGTCGAACGCCTCATCGCCGCCTCCGGCCCCGACGGCGCCCCCCTCACGCTGCGCAACCGCGCCCTGCTCGAGGTCCTGTACGGCACCGGCGCCCGCATCTCCGAGGCCGTCGGGCTGGCCGTCGACGACCTGGAGGACGACCAGGTGCGCCTGCACGGCAAGGGCGGCCGCACCCGCGTCGTCCCCCTGGGCAGGTACGCCCGTTCGGCGCTGGACGCGTACCTCGTGCGGGCCCGCCCCGGGCTGCTCGCCCACGGCCGCGGCACCCCCGCCGTCTTCCTCAACGCCCGCGGCGGCCGGCTGACCAGGCAGGGAGCCTGGGAGGTGCTCCAGGCCGCCGCCGAACGAGCCGGACTCGACGGGATAAGCCCGCACGTACTCCGGCATTCCTTTGCAACTCACCTCATCGACGGCGGCGCTGACGTTAGGGTGGTACAGGAGTTGCTGGGCCACGCCTCGGTGACGACCACACAGGTCTACACCCTGGTCACGGTCGACAAACTTCGCGAGGTCTACGCCGCCGCGCATCCACGCGCCCGGCAGTGATCTATAGTCTTTTGGGACGTGCGCCGGCCCACGGCGTGCCGCCTTGCCGCGTTAAGTAGTGACGCCATAGTGTCCGTCCGGACGGTCCGGTTCGGGATCGTCAGGGAGGTTCGAGCTGGTGACTGTGGAGACCAAGGGTTCGACCCCGGGGACCCCCGACAACCCCTGGGGCGACACCAAGACCAACGCGCCTTCCAACGGCGTCAATCTCGGCCCGACGCAGCGGCCACGACCGGTGTTCCCGGATCCGGTGCCCCCGGCGGTGCACGGCCCGGCGCGCGTGGTCGCGATGGTCAACCAGAAGGGTGGCGTCGGCAAGACCACCACCACCATCAACCTGGGCGCCGCACTCGTCGAGTACGGCCTCAAGGTGCTGCTGGTCGACTTCGACCCGCAGGGCGCGCTGTCCGTCGGCCTGGGCATCAACCCGCTCCAGCTCGACCTGACCGTCTACAACCTGCTCATGGAGCGCGGCGTCACCGCCGAAGAGGTGCTGCTGCAGACCGGCGTCGAGGGCCTCGACCTGCTGCCCAGCAACATCGACCTGTCCGCCGCCGAAGTCCAGCTCGTCACCGAGGTCGCCCGCGAGCAGGTGCTCGGCCGCGTCATCAAGCCGCTCCTGCCGCACTACGACGTGTGCCTCATCGACTGCCAGCCGTCGCTCGGCCTGCTCACCATCAACGCGCTCACCTGCGCCCACGGCGTCATGGTGCCGCTGGAGTGCGAGTTCTTCGCCCTGCGCGGCGTCGCCCTGCTCATGGACACCATCTCCAAAGTCCAGGAGCGGCTCAACGAAGAGCTCGAGATCGAGGGCCTGCTCGCCACCATGTACGACGCCCGCACCCTGCACGGGCGCGAAGTGCTGGCCCGCGTCGTGGAGGCGTTCGGCGACAAGGTGTTCCACACCGTCATCAACCGCACGGTGCGCTTCCCCGACGCCACGGTCGCCGGCGAGCCGATCACGACGTTCGACCCGTCGTCCCTCGGCGCCAACGCCTACCGTGAGCTGGCCCGCGAGGTGCTCTCGCGCTGGCCGGCGCCTGCCACAATGGCCAGGTGACCACCGAGCAGCCGCCGCCCCCGCAGGGCTTCCAGGTCCACCTGGACGTCTTCGAGGGCCCCTTCGACCTGCTCCTCGGCCTCATCGCCAAGCACAAGCTCGACATCACCGAGGTCTCCCTCTCCAAGGTCACCGACGAGTTCATCGCCTACATCCGCTCCCGCGGCCCCGAATGGGACCTCGACCAGACCAGCCACTTCCTGCTGGTCGCCGCCACCCTGCTCGACCTCAAGGCGGCCCGGCTGCTGCCCAGCGGCGAAGTCGAGGACGAGGAAGACCTCGCCCTGCTGGAGGCCCGCGACCTGCTGTTCGCGCGGCTGCTGCAGTACAAGGCGTACAAAGAAGTCGCCAAGGTCTTCGCGGGCCGCATGGCCGAAGAGGCGCTGCGCTTCCCCCGTACCGTGCCCATGGAAGAGCAGTTCGCCAACCTCCTGCCCGAGCTCATCCTCGGCATCGGCCCCGAACAGCTCGCCCGCATCGCCGCCAAGGCCTTCACCCCCAAACTGCCGCCCACCGTCAACCTGGGCCACGTCTACCAGCCGCTGGCCAGCGTCAAGGAGCAGGCGGCCATCCTCGTCATGCACCTGCGCCGGCTCCGGCGCGCCACCTTCCGCCAGCTCGTCGCCGACTGCGACGGCACCTTCGAGGTCATCGCCCGGTTCCTGGCCGTGCTGGAGCTCTTCCGGGAGTCGGCGGTGACGTTCGAACAGGTCGAACCCCTGGGCGACCTGCACGTGACCTGGACGGGCTCCGACGACGGCGACGTCGCGGTGGGGGACGACTACGAGGAAACCGCGGAGAAACCAACTCATGAATGACGACAACCCACTGCCCACCCCTCGCCGCTCCCCCGACGCGGACCCACCCCTCCCCGCCTGGATGACCCTCCCCGGCTCCCTCGCCCAACCCGGCGCCCCGCAGGTGGAAGCCGAGCACGCCGTTGAGGACGCGGGGGTCGAGAGCACGGGACCGGACGCGGCGGACGGGCACGGTGCCGGCATCGAGGATCCCGCACTTGAGCACACCGGCCCGGAGAACGCGGCCAGCGGTGACCTTGAGGACGCCGACGCGGCGGGCGCTGGGCATGCGGACGTCGTGGCGGACGACGCGATTGGCGCGCTGGGCGCGGGGCTTGGGGCGCCGGGTCGGCGGGTCGTGGTGCGGTGGAGTTCGGCGCAACGCGCGCGCCCGAGGACGCGGCCGCCCCGGAGGCTGAGGCGGCGGCCCGGCCGGGCGAGTCGGGCGCTGAGGCGGCGGCCCGGCAGGTGCGACGGGTGCTGGCCATGCGGACGTCGGGGCGGACAGCGCGGTCGGCGCGCTGGACGCCGGGCTTGTGGGCGCCGGGTCGGCGGGTCGTGGTGCGGTGGAACTCGGCGCAACGCGCGCGCCCGAGGAGGTGGCCGCCCCGGACGCGGAGGCGGCGGCCCCGGCGGGCGCTGGGCTTGCGGGCATCGGGGCGGACGACGCGGTGGGCGCGTCGGATGTGGGGCTTGTGGGCGTAGGAGCGGACGGCGCGGCGGGCGCTGGGCTTGCGGACGCCGGGGCGGACGACGCGGGCGCGTTGGACGCGGTGCTTGGGGGCGCCGGGTCGGCGGGTCGTGGTGCGGCGGAGTTCGGCGCAACGCGCGCGCCCGAGGAGGTGGCCGCCCCGGACGTGGAGGCGGCGGCCCCGGCGGGCGCTGGGCTTGTGGGCATCGGGGTGGATGACGCGGGCGCGTTGGACGCGGGGCTTGTGGGCGCTGGGTCGGCGGGTCGTGGTGTGGCGGAGTTCGGCGCAACTGGCGCGTCCGAGGAGGCGGTTGAGGGCTCTGGGGTCGAGGGGGCCGGGGGAAATGGGGGAGGGCCGACGCTGGAGGCGGCGTTGGAGGCTATCCTGCTTGTGGTTGACGAGCCCGTCGCCGAGGTGACCCTGGCCCAGGTGCTGGAGCGGCCCACACACGAGGTGGGTGCCGCTCTGCGTGCTCTGGCCGCGGAATACACCGCCGCCGGGCGGGGTTTTGACTTGAGAGAAGTCGCGGGCGGCTGGCGGTTCTACACGCGGGCCGATTGCGCGGCGCTGGTCGAGCGGTTCGTACGCGACGGCCAGCAGACGCGGCTGACCCAGGCCGCGCTGGAGACACTCGCGGTCGTGGCCTACCGGCAGCCGGTGAGCCGCGCCCGTGTCGCCGCCATTCGCGGCGTCAACAGCGACGGCGTCATGCGAACGCTCGTCGCCAGGGGGCTGGTCGAAGAGGCCGGCACCGACCCGGAGAGCCAGGCAGTGCTCTACCGGACAAGCTCATACTTCCTTGAACGTCTGGGACTGCGGGACCTGAGCGAGCTCCCCGAGCTCGCGCCCTTCCTCCCCGACGACGTGGAAAATCTCGAGGAGACAACAAAGTGATCAACAGGCGTAGCACCCCGTCCGGTGATGGACGCGGTCGTGGACGTGCCGCCGGCTCCGGCCGTGCCGGGCGTCCCGCCTTCCGCTCCGACGACACCCGCGGCGGTTTCCGCCGCGACGACGACTCCCGCGGCGGCGGCCCCGCCGTGACGAGCGCGCCTCGCGTGATTCGCTGCGCGCCGACCGGGGCGGCACCCGCGCCCGGTACGGAGGCAGGCGCGACGGCGACAACGAGGGCCGTTCCGCCCGCGACGACCGCTTCGGCGGCGACCGCGGCAGCCGTTTCGGCGGCGAACGTGGCGACCGCTTCGGCGGTGGCCGTGGGGATCGTGGAGACCGCTTCGATGGTGGCCGTGGCGACCGCGGTGACCGTGGCGGCAGGGACGAGCGTGACGGCCGTTACGGCCGTGATGACCGGTCCGGAGGTCGCGGTGAGCGCGATGACCGCTTCGGTGGCCGCGCCGACCGCTTCGGCGCCGGCCGGAGTGACCGTCCCGCCCGCGATGACCGCTTCGGCGGTGGCCGCGCCGACCGTCCCGCCCGTGAGGAGCGGTTCGGTGGCCGGGGTGACCGTCCCGTCCGCGATGACCGGTTCGGACGTGGTGAGCGTGGTCCGCGCGGCGAGGAGCGGGGCGGTTTCCGTTCCGACCGGCGTGATGACCGGCGTGACGACCGCCGCTACGAGAGCCGCGACGCGGGCCGTGACTCAGGACGCGACGACCGCAGTTACACGAGCCGCGACGACCGCGGCTACGTAAGCCGTGACGACCGTCGTGACGACCGGGCCGGTGGGTTCCGGGCGGGGCGGAGCGGGCGTAGGGAGGAGTTCGCGCCGAGGTCGGCCGGCTCGACCCGGTCCCGTTACGGCCGCCGCGACGGCGACGACCGTCAGGGCGGCGACCGCCGCGCGCCGCGCCGTGACGGCGTGCAGACGATCGGCGGCGGCCCCAGGCGCGGCGGCGGCTCCCAGAGCTTCGGCCAGGGCTATGGGCAGGGCAATGGCCAGGGTTACGGTCAGCGCTCCGGTCAGGGCTCTCGGCAGGGTTACGGCCAGGGCTCCGCGCAGGGCCGCAGTCAGGGCTCCGCACAGGGCCGGGGTCAGGGGTCCGGGCAGAGTTACGGGCAGGGCGCCGGGCAGACTTACGGCAGCCCGCAGGAGAGGCGGGTGAAGGCGGCCAGGCAGCCGCTGCGCGACCACGCCTTCTACCCCGAGGGCTACACCGACGAGCGCGACACCACCGAGGTCCCCGGCGGCGTGCGGCTGCAGAAGGTGCTCGCGCAGGCGGGCGTGGCCAGCCGCAGGGCGTGCGAGGAGATGATCGGCGAGGGCCGGGTCACGGTGAACGGCCAGGTCGTGCGGAGGTTCGGCGCGAAGGTCGACCCGGCGACGCAGGTCATCCACGTCGACGGCAAGCGCATCCCGACGGCTCCCGACCTCGTCTACTACGCCCTGAACAAGCCCATCGGCGTCGTCTCGACGATGGACGACCCGCAGGGCCGCCCGTGCCTGGCCGACTATGTGGAGGAGCTGGCGCCGCGGCTGTTCCACGTGGGCCGGCTCGACACCGAGACCGAGGGCCTGCTGCTGCTCACCAACGACGGCGAGCTGGCCAACCGGCTGACGCACCCGAGCTACGGCGTGCAGAAGAAGTACTGGGCGAAGGTGCCGGGGCCGATCCCGCGCGACCTGGGCCGCCGGCTCAAGCAGGGCATCGAGCTGGAGGACGGCATCGCCAGGGCGGACTCGTTCTCGATCGTGCAGGAGCACGGCCAGCAGGCGCTGGTCGAGGTCGTCCTGCATGAGGGGCGCAAGCACGTGGTGCGGCGGATGCTGGAGGAGGCCGGTCACCGGGTGATCGACCTGGCCAGGATCGAGTTCGGGCCGGTGAAGCTGGGCCGGACGAAGCCCGGCACCGTCAGGGCGCTGACCTTGAAGGAAGTCGGCGAGCTGTACGCGGCCGTGAAGCTGTAATCTGGCCGGACGAAGGAGCCCGTGCGAACCTCCGCACGGGCTTCGCGTCTATGGAACCCGTCGGAAGGGGACGAACCACATGGTGCGGGCGATCCGTGGGGCCATCCAGGTGGATGCCAATGACCGCGACTCGGTCATCTCGGGCACGACCGAGCTGGTCAGCGCGATCATGGAGCGCAACAGCCTGTCCCCGGACGACGTGATCAGCGTGTTGTTCACGGCGACGCCCGACCTGACGGCGGAGTTCCCGGCGCTCGCGGCGCGTAAGCTGGGCTTCCACGAGGTGCCGCTGATCTGCTGCACCGAGATCGACGTGCCGGGGGCGCTGCCCCGCGTCGTACGCCTCATGGCCCATGTGGAGACCGACCGGCCGCGTTCGGAGATCCAGCACGTCTATCTGCGCGGCGCGGTGGCGCTGCGCCAGGACATCGCCCAATAGGGCACCCGCACCACCCCCGCTCCAGCGCACGGCCAGCCGGCCGCGCGAAACCACCAGCCCGCACGACCCGATGAATCAGGACATCGCGATGGATCTTCGTACCGTGCTCGTCGTCGGCACCGGCCTCATCGGCACCTCAGCGGCGCTGGCGCTGCGCAAGCGCGGCGTGCGGGTGCTGCTCGCCGACCGCGACCAGGGCGCCGTGCGGCTGGCACGGGAGCTCGGCGCGGGCGAGGAGTGGCAGCCGATCAAGGGCGAGCAGGCGACGGTGCCGGCGGCCGAGCGGGCGGACCTGGCGATCATCGCGGTGCCTCCGGCGCACGTGGCGACCGAGCTGCTGGAGCTGCAGCGCATCGGCGCGGCGCGCTTCTACACCGACGTCGCCAGCGTCAAGGCCGAGCCCATCCACCGGGCCGCGCAGCTCGGCTGCGACCTGGCCACCTACGTCGCCTCCCACCCGCTGGCCGGCCGGGAGAAGTCGGGGCCGGGAGCGGCCAGGGAAGACCTGTTCCTGGGGCGGCCGTGGGCGCTGTGCCCCACGGAGGAGGCCGACCCTGAGGCGAAGGCGGCGGTGCTGCGGCTGATCGAGCTGTGCGGCGCCAACGCGGTCGAGGTGGGCGCGATCGACCACGACCGCGCGGTCGCGGTGGTCTCCCACGCCCCGCACGTGGCCGCCTCCGCCGTGGCCGCCCGCCTGGCCGACGCCACGGACGTCGCGCTCGGGCTGGCCGGGCAGGGCGTGCGCGACGTCACCCGCATCGCGGGCAGCGACCCGGGGCTGTGGCTGGGCATCCTGTCCGGCAACGCCTCCCCGGTCGCCGAGGTGCTGGAGGCCGTGGCCAACGACCTGGCCGACGCGGCGAGCGCGCTGCGTGCCCTGGCCGAGGGCGACGGCACCGCCACCAACGAGATCACCCAGCTCCTCAAACGCGGCGTGGCCGGCCACGACCGCATCCCCGGCAAGCACGGCGGCCCGGCCTCGTCCTATGCCGTCGTCCAGGTCGTGATCGGCGACCGGCCCGGGCAGCTCGCCCGGCTGTTCCAGGTGTGCGACGAGATCGGGGTCAACGTCGAGGACGTCCGCCTGGAGCACGCCCCCGGCCTGCCCCTGGGCATCGCCGAGCTGTCGGTGGAGCCCGACGCGGCCACCACGCTCACGGAGGCGCTGCACGAGCGGGGCTGGCAGGTTCCCTGAGCAAGCGGGCGCCCGGCCGTCACACCGCGATGGGGAGCTTGTCGTAGCCGCGTACGGTGCTGCTGTGCAGGCGTGCCGCGCGCTCGTGGTCGACCTCCCACACGGGGAAGCGCCGCAGCGTCTCCTCCAGGCCGACGCGGGCTTCGAGGCGGGCGAGGGCGGCGCCGAGGCAGAAGTGGATGCCGAGGCCGAACGCGAGATGCCCGTCGAAGCGGCGGTGGATGTCGAAGCGGTCGGCGTCGGCGTAGGCGCGCTCGTCCCGGTTGGCGGCCCCGGTGAGCAGCAGCACCTTCGACCTCGCCGGCATCGTTGTGCCGTGCAGCAGGACGTCCCTGGTCAGGGTGCGCCCCTGCACCGGCGACGGGGACTCGTAGCGCAGGATCTCCTCGACGGCGTTGCGCAGCAGCGAGGGGTCGGCGGCCAGCTCCGCCCGCTGGGCGGGATGCGCGGCGAGCAGCACGCAGGCCCAGCCGAGCAGCCGGGCCACCGTCTCGGTGCCGCCGCTGACCAGCAGCCCCGCGAAGTCGGCCGCCTCGGCGGTGGTGAGCCGCCGCGCGCCGTCGCCGGTGGGCACCTCGGCCTGCACCAGCGCGCTCATCAGGTCGTCGCGGGGGCTCTTGCGCCGTGCCTCGACCTGCTCGCGGAAGTACGTGTGCAGCCTCGCCATGGCGGCGATGGCGACGTCGTTGATGATCCCCTTGCCCTCCTCGATGTGGAAGGCGCGGTCGATCTCCTCGCGTACCTCCTCCCGGTCGGCCGGGTCGACGCCGATCAGCTCGGAGATGACCCTCGACGGGAGCTGGACGGCGAAGTCCTGCACGTAGTCGAACTCGCCGGTCAGGGGGTCGAGCAGCTCGGCGCAGAGCGTGCGGACGTACCCCTCCAGCAGGGAGATCCGGCGCGGTGTGAAGGCCCGTGACACGAGTGTGCGCAGCATCGTGTGCTCCGGCGGGTCCATGAAGAGCATCATGCCGGTGCGCATCGGCTCGGCCGTCATGATCTCCAGCACGGTGCCGTACGCGGAGCTGTAGGTGCGCGGGTCGCGCGTGGCGGCCTCGACGTCCGCGTGGCGGGACAGGGCGTGGAAGGCGAGCTTGTCGTTGTGGTAGACGGGCTGCTCGTCGCGCATCCTGCGCCACAGCGGGTACGGGTCGAGGTCGATCGTCGTGTCGAACGGGTCCCAGTACAGTGCGGTCACGGCACGCACCCTCCTCGGTCTGCCGTCGTCCACCGGCGCCGCAGGTGTCGGCGCGCCGCCGGTCCGCCGACGTCAGCATGTCACGGTACGGCGGATCCCGGTACGGCCCTCACTCCTTCGCCGGCAGGAGGCGGTCGACGAGGGTCCTGAGCGTCTTGGCGTCGTCCGGGCCGAGCCGGTCCAGCAGGTGACGCCGGGTGGCCGTCTCCAGCGCCGGCAACGTCGCGTCGATCAGGTGCCGGCCCGCCGGGCTCAGCGTGACCTCCACCCCGTTCGGAACCTTGTCGCGGGCCACGTAGCCGCGCTCGCCCATCCGGGTCAGCAGGTGCGACAGCCGCGTCCGATCCCAGCCGAGGGTGGCGGCGAGGGCGTTCTGGCGCAGGCTCCCGCCGGACTCGTGCAGGCACACCAGGACGCCCAGCTCCGGCTCGGACAGGCCGGACGCCGCAGTGGTCTCCGCGATGACGGCGGTGCGGACCATCTCATGGGCGCGCTTCCACCGCAGCCACAGCTCGGTCGCCGCACCCGGCCCAACTGTTGACATATCAACACCTTACTTCCTAGTGTTCGTCCCGACCGCACCGCTCGACGGACAAGGACCTCTCGATGCTCGATCCCCGGCGCCACTACGCCAGCCTGCGCCAGGTGGCGCTCCTGCCCCTCCTGCTGTTCCTCCCCGCCGTGATCGCCTTCTTCGCGGACCCGGACGTGGCGTGGGGAGAATACCTGGGCGTCTTCTTCCACCTCTCGATCCTCTTCCTGGTGTCACGCCTGGACGCGGCGCCCTGGGCCAAGGCCGCGGGCTACGGCTGGGTGGTGCTCGACGTGCTCGCCGGCATCCTCATGATCAACGCGGTCGAGTACGATACCGCCTGGGCGGTCCGGCTCGGCGGTCACGTCCTCGCCGGCGTCTGGATCGTGGCGAGCTCCCTGGTCAGCCGTTCCTGGCCGGTCCGCGTGGTCGGCGTCGTCACCGGCGTCTGGCTCGGCGGCTACTCCTTCGCCGGCACCCTTCTCGCCGAAGAGGTCCTGCGCCCGGCCGGCATCATGATCCTCGCCTGGTTCGCCCTCCTGGCGATCTTCCACCGGGACGAGCCCGCGCCCGCGCCGGCACCGGCCTGACCCTCGCCCCATGTCACATCCGCGCCCCCTCGATCCGTCTGCAAGCACGAATCGAGGAGGTAAGGAAGATGACCGACATCCTGGTACTCGGCGGCGGCTACACGGGCGTCACGGCGGCTCTCAGGGCCGCCCGCCGGACCCGCCGCACGGGCGGGCGCGTCACGCTGGTGAACGCCTCCCCGCGCTTCACCGAGCGGCTGCGCCTGCACCGGACGGCGGCCGGCGAGCGGCTCGCCGACCACGCCCTGACCGACGTGCTCGCGGGCGGCGGCGTCCAGTTCGTGCTGGGACGGGTGGCCGCGATCGACCCGGAACGGCACGAGGTGCGCCTCGACCCCTCGCCCGGGCACGAGGCGCGCACCCTGCGCTACGACAAGCTGGTCTACGCGCTCGGCACCGTCACCGACGTGACCGTGCCCGGGGTCGCCGAGCACGCCTACGTCTACGACGACCACACCGCCACCGTCCGGCTCTCCCGGCACCTCGACACCCTCACGCGCGGCACGGTCGTCGTGGCCGGCGGCGGGCTGACCGGGGTCGAATCGGCCACCGAGCTGGCCGAGGCACGCCCCCACCTGCACGTCGTCCTGCTGACCAGGGGGCGGCCGGGGGCGATGATGGGGGCGGGCGCGCGGGCGTACCTGGACAGGGCGCTGCAGCGGCTCGGCGTCGAGGTGCGCGCGGGCGTCGAGATCACGAAGGTCCTGCCCGACGGCGTGGAGCTCGCCGGCGGCGAGCTGATCCACTCCGACGCGACGCTGTGGACCACCGGCACCAGGGGCTTGCCGCAGGCCGCCGCGTCGGGGCTGGCGGTGGACGAACGCGGCCGGATCGTGGTGGACGCGGCCCTGCGCTCGGTCTCCCACCCGGACGTGTACGCCGTCGGCGACGCCGCCGCCATCACCCAGAGCTTCGGTATCCTGCACGGCACCTGCCAGGGAGGCATCCCCAGCGCCCTGGCCGCCGCCGACTCGCTGGCGGCGACGCTGCGGGGGAGGAGGGCGCGGCCGTTCAGGTTCGGGTTCTTCCACCAGCCGGTGAGCCTGGGCAGGAAGGACGCCGTCATCCAGTTCACCCGCCCGGACGACAGCCCGCGCCGGTGGTACCTGACCGGGCGGGCGGCCATCGCCTACAAGGAGACGGTCAGCGACAGCCCGTTCACCCTGTTCAGGCTGCTCAAGCGCGGCCTGGTGCCGGTGCGGGCATTCGGCCTGACCGCCGGGCGGTCATGACCCCGGACGCGCGGGGGCGGGCCTTCGGGACCATGGTCCCGGGCGCGCGGCGGGTTGGTCCTGAGGATCATCGCCCCGGACGCGCGGGGGGCGGGGCCGTGGTGATCGGCCCCGCCCGCCGCACCCCCACGTCTCAGCGTTTCGTGACCGCCTCGCTGACGGCGTTGGGGCCGTCATACTGGCGGTCCGGCATGTTCTCCAGCGCCTGGACGATGTCGTCGCTCGCGTTGTGGTCGCGGGCCGCTTGGACCAGGTCGTCCTTGCTGGCGGGGTAGTCGACCCCGCTCAGGTGCTTCTGCAGGTCGATCGGATTCGGTGCAGTGCTCATGTCCGCCAGCTGCCCCGCGCTCACGAGACGTAACGGCGGGCCCGCGAGTTCTCCTGGGACGCCTCCAGGCTCGCCAGCCTGGCCTCGACCCTCGGGGGCACCCGCCGCCGCTCGGCCAGCACCCACGGCAGGCCGCGCAGCGCGTCCAGGGCCGCCAGCGCCGAGACGCGGTCGTGCGGCACCGTCCTGGCCAGGTGCGCGGTGCGGCGCAGCGCCGCCCGCAGCGGCCGCCGCAGCCACGTGAACCAGAGCGTGTTGCGCAGCCCGACCCGCCGCCTGCCGTGCGCGTCCCGCTGCTTGGACGCCTGGTGGTGCACGGTCAGCTCCTCCAGGTAACACAGCTCCCAGCCGGCCGTGGCCAGGTCCACCGCCAGCAGCTCCTCCTCGCCGCCCAGCCACAGCCGCCGCGAGAAGCCGCCGCAGGCGAGGAACGCCTCCCGCCGCAGCACGGACGCCCCCGCGAGGAAGCTGCCCAGCGCGGGCCCCGGCAGCCAGTCCGGCCCTGGGACGGGGGAGTCGCGCAGCTCGGCCACGATCGGGTCGTCGCGCCCGCCGGGCTCGGCCAGGATGCGGGCCGTCACCACGGCCAGGCGGGGATGGGCGTCCAGCACGTCGGCGGCCCGCGCCAGCGAGCCGGGCGCCCACCAGGTGTCGTCGTCGGCGAAGGCCACGTACGGGGTGCTCAGCCGCTCCACGCCCACGTTGCGGCCGACGGCGCCCAGGTTCTCGTCCAGGGCGACCACCTCCACCTCCGGGTACGCCCGCGCGACCGCCTCGGCGGTGCCGTCGGTGGAGCCGTTGTCCACCAGCACCACGTGGGGGCGCTCGGGGAGCGCGAGCAGGCGGCCCAGCGAGGTGAGCACCTCCTCCCGCCGGTTCCAGGTGATCACGACGGCACCCACCCGCGGGTCAGGCACGACGGCGTTCATGCGGGGGTCAGCCATCGGTCCGCTCCAGCGTGCGTCGTGCCCGTTCCACGGAGGTCGGCAGCTCGCGCCGTTCGGCGAGCGCGCGGGGCAGGCGGCGGACCGCCGTGCGCAGTCCCTCGCGGCCCGCCGAGCCGCCGCGCAGAGCCTGGAACGTGCGGCGGGCCACCACCCGCCAGGGGCGGCGCAGCACGGCGGTCAGTACGGCGTTGCGCGCGGCCAGCACCTGCCGGCCGCGCGGGTCCCTGGAGGGTGACGGGTGGTGGTGGGCGACCACGTCGTCCACGTACGCCAGCCCCCACCCCTTCGCGGCCAGGTCCACCGCCAGCCGTTCCTCCTCGCCGAAGAAGAAGATCACGTCGTCGAACCCTCCCGCATCGAGGAACGCCTCCTTCCGCACCACCGCCCCGCACGCCAGGAACCCCAGCACGCTCGGCCCCGGCAGGTCGGGCTCGACGCCGAGCGGGGAGTGGCGCATCTGCTCGGACACCGGGTCCAGCCGCTCCTCGGGGCCGACCAGGACGCGGGCGCCCAGGACCGCGAGGCGCGGGTAGGCGTCCAGCACGTCGGCGGCCCGTTCCAGCGCGCCGGGCGCCCACCAGGAGTCGTCGTCGGCGAAGGCCACGTAGGGGGTCTCGGCCATCTGGACGCCGATGTTGCGGGCGGGCGCGCCCAGGTTCCTGCCCGCCTCGACCACGTGGACGTCGGGGAAGTGCCGCTTGACGAACGTGGCGGTGCCGTCGGTGGAGCCGTTGTCGACGAGGATCACCGGGCGTGGGTGCAGGGGAAGCGAGCGGCTGAGCGCGCCCAGCCTGTCCTTGCTCGCCACGACGACCGTGACGCGGGCTCCGTTGTTCACAAGGTCTCACTTACCGGACGGAGCGGGCTTACTCCTCTTGACGGGCGGCGGGGCGGGGCGTAGGAAGGGGTAACAGTGTTACCGAGCAGAAACGGCGTTACCTCCATGACGGTTTCCGCGTACCAGCAGGCCCAGAAGGAAGGGCAGAGCGTCGTCAGGGCGGCCGTCCTCGACGCGGCCAAGCGGCTGCTCGTCTCCGAGGGGCCGGCGGCGCTCACCGTGCGGCGGATCTCCGGCGAGGTGGGCTGCTCGACCAAGGTCATCTACACCCTCTTCGGCGGCAAGGACGGGCTGGGGGAGGCGCTCTGGCTGGAGGGGTTCGCCCGGTTCGAGCGGTGGCTGCTGGCGGTGCCGCCGTCCGACGACCCGTTCGAACGGCTGCACGCCGGGCTCATGGCCTACCGGGAGTACGCGCTGAGCGAGCCCGACTACTACCGGGTCATGTTCCAGGGCGCGCTGCCGGGGCTGAAGCCGGGGCCCGAGGCGGTGGAGGCGGCCAAGCGCACGTTCGAGCTGCTGCTGCGGGACGTCGTCGACTGCCTCGACGCCGGGCTGCTGCGCGGGGCCGAGGCCAGGGAGATCGCCGACGTGTTGTGGATGGCTGTGCACGGCGCGGTGGGTCTGGAAATTTCGGGATTTTTCGATCGGGACGTGGCCGGGCGGCGCTACCGGCTCCTCTGTGTTTCGGTGCTCACCCCGTTCCTGGCGGCGGAGCCCCCGGCGGACGAGTTCCCGGCAAGCGAGTTCCTGGCGAGCGACGATGGAAGGGACAGGTCATGACCACTCCGTTCAAGAACGGGTTCGCGCCGGTGAACGATGAGATCACCGCGTTCGACCTCGACGTCACCGGCCGCATCCCGGCCGAGCTCAACGGCCGCTACCTGCGCAACGGCCCCAACCCGCTCAGCCTCGACGACCCCAGCGCCGCGCACCTGTTCTTCGGCGAGGGCATGGTGCACGGGGTGCGGCTGCGCGACGGCCGCGCCGAGTGGTACCGCAACCGGTGGGTGCGCAGCGCCCACGTCGCCGAACGGCTCGGCGAGGAGCCCAGGCCGGGGCCCGTGCACGCGGGCATGGACTTCGCGGCCAACACCCACGTCATCGGGCTCGGCGGGCGCACGTTCGCCACCGTGGAGGCGGGGGCGCTGCCGTACGAGCTGGGGTACGAGCTCGACACCATCGGCGCGTGCGACTTCGACGGCGGGCTGTCCGGCGGGTTCGCCGCGCACACCCACCTCGACCCGGTCACCGGCGAGCTGCACGCGCTGGCCTACTTCTTCGGCTGGGACCACCACCAGCACCTCGTGCTCGACCCCAAGGGCGTCGTCCGGCGCGTCACCGACATCCCGGTGCCCGACCAGCCGATGGTGCACGACTTCGCGCTCACCGAACGGTTCGTGGTGATCTACGACCTGCCCGTCACGTTCAGCATGCCCCACGCGGAGCGGGGGGACCGGCTGCCGTACGCGTGGAACGACGACCACCCCGCCCGCATCGGGCTCCTGTCGCGCGAGAGCGGCGAGCTGCGGTGGGTGGACGCGCCGTCGTGCTGGGTCTTCCACACGCTCAACGCCTACGACGACGGCGACCAGGTGGTCGTCGACGTGGTCAGCTACCCGAAGGGGTTCGTGGACGCGCGGCTCGACCTCGGCGGCGCGCCCACGCTCGACCGCTGGCGGATCGACCTGACGACCGGCCGCGTCGGGCGGGCCACGCTCGACGACCGCGCCCAGGAGTTCCCGCGCATGGACGAGCGCCGCACCGGCCGCCCCTACCGCTACGGCTACACCGCCGCCACCCGCGAGCTGTTCGACGTGGTGGGCGGCGTGCGGGGCAGCGAGCTGGAGGACCTGCCGGACGGCGCGTTCGACAACACGCTCATCAAGCACGACCTGCGGCACGGCACCCAGGAGGCGCGGCAGCTCGGGCGCGGCGCCTACGTGGGCGAGCCCGTCTTCGTCGGGGCGGGGGAGGCCGAGGACGACGGGTACGTGCTGTCGTTCGTCAACAACCCCGCCAGAGGGGCCGCCGACCTGGTCATCCTGTCCGCGCAGGACTTCACGGGCGAGCCGGTCGCCACCGTGCACCTGCCCGCCCGGGTGCCGCTCGGCTTCCACGGAAGCTGGATCGCCGACTGAAAGCAAGCCCCGGATCGCCCGGCCGGGCGGGAGCCGGCGCGCCGTGCGAGGCGGGGGCTGGATCGCGGGCGGGGGCGGGCCGGATCGCGTGGCCGTATGGAAGCTGGATCGGCGGGTGAGCCGGAGGCGGTAGCCTCTTCAGGTTGGATCCACACGTGAAGAGGGAGAGACCGTGGCCGGTCTGGTCGTCGCCATGGACGGCCCTTCGGGGTCGGGTAAGTCGAGCGTGTCGCGCGGAGCCGCCCGCGCGCTTGGCCTGCGTTACCTCGACACCGGGGCGATGTACCGCGCGATGACCTGGTGGATGCTCCAGCAGGGCGTCGACCTGACCGATCCCGCCGCCGTCGCGGCCCGCTGCGGCGAGCCCGCGATCGTCTCCGGCACCGACCCCGACGGCCCGGCCATCCACGTCGACGGCGTCGACGTCGCGGGCCCGATCAGGGAGTCCGACGTCACGGGCGCGGTCTCGGCCGTCGCCGCCGTGCCGGAGGTGCGGGCGCGGCTCGTCGCGTTGCAGCGTGAGATCATCGGCGCCGGTGACATCGTGGTCGAGGGCCGCGACATCGGCTCCGTCGTCTGGCCCGACGCCGCCGTCAAGATCTACCTGACGGCCAGCCCGGAGGCCCGTGCCCGCCGGCGCAGCGCCGAGGTGGCCGGCTCCACGGTGGAGGCGCAGCAGGAGGCCATGGCCCGGCGTGACACCCTGGACTCAACACGTAAGACCGACCCGCTCTCGATGGCGGCTGGCGCCATCGAGCTCGACACCACCGCGCTGACGCTCGACGAGGTCATCGCTGAGGTGCTGAGACTGGTCAAAGAGCGCACCTGAGCCGTTCAGGTGCGGTACTCACCTTAAGGATGAAAAATCGTGTCAACGGGGGATTGGGTCGAGGCTGACCTCGACGAGCTGGAGATCGACGAGCACGAGCACCACAGCGCGCCGCTGCCGGTCGTGGCCATCGTCGGGCGGCCGAACGTCGGCAAGTCCACGCTGGTCAACCGCATCATCGGCCGCCGCGAGGCGGTCGTCGAAGACGTGCCGGGCGTCACCCGCGACCGCGTCACCTACGACGCCAACTGGAACGGCCGCCGCTTCACCGTCGTCGACACCGGCGGCTGGGACCCTGACGCCACCGGCATGAACCTGCGCATCGCCGAGCAGGCGCAGGTCGCGGTCGAGCTGGCCGACGTGATCGTGTTCGTCGTGGACGCCACCGTGGGCGCGACCGACGCCGACGAGATCGTCGGCTCCGTGCTGCGCCAGTCGGGCAAGCCGGTCATCCTGGCCGCCAACAAGGTCGACAACCAGCAGCTCGAGCTGGAGGCCGCCGCGCTGTGGTCACTCGGGCTCGGCGAGCCGCACCCTGTCTCGGCCCTGCACGGGCGCTCCAGCGGAGACCTGCTCGACGTCGTGCTCGACGCGCTGCCCGAGACGCCCGCCGTCACGTTCGGCACCGAGCGCGGGCCCGCCCGCGTCGCGCTGCTCGGCAAGCCCAACGTCGGCAAGTCCTCCCTGCTCAACAAGCTGGCGGGAGAAGAGCGGGTGCTGGTCGACCCGATGGCGGGCACCACCCGCGACCCCGTCGACGAGCTGATCGAGCTCGGCGGGCGCACCTGGCGCTTCGTCGACACCGCCGGCATCCGGCGGCGCGACCGCGAGCTGCAGGGCGCCGACTTCTACGCCGCCATGCGCACCAGGGCCGCGCTCGAACGTACCGAGGTGGCGATCGTGCTGATCGACGCCAGCGAGCCGCTCACCGAGCAGGACCTGCGCATCATCGGCCTGGTCATCGAGTCCGGGCGGGCCATGGTCGTGGCCTTCAACAAGTGGGACCTCGTCGACGAGGACCGCCGCTACTACCTGGAGAAGGAGATCGACCGGCAGCTCGTCCGCACCCCGTGGGCGCTGCGCGTCAACATCTCCGCCAAGACCGGACGGCACGTCGACCGGCTCGTCCCG
The DNA here is from genome assembly GCF_900323885.1 of [Actinomadura] parvosata subsp. kistnae. Lineage (GTDB taxonomy): Bacteria > Actinomycetota > Actinomycetes > Streptosporangiales > Streptosporangiaceae > Nonomuraea > Nonomuraea composti. The sequence continues at coordinate 161,894 of NZ_OOHJ01000027.1, forward strand.
GCCCTGGAGAAGGCGCTCGACTCCTGGTCCACGCGGGTGCCGACGGCCCGGCTCAACGCGTTCCTCACCGAGCTCGTGCAGCAGACGCCGCCGCCCGTGCGGGGCGGCAAGCAGCCGAAGATCCTCTTCGCCACGCAGGCGTCCGTCGAGCCGCCCAAGTTCGTGCTGTTCACCTCCGGCTGGCTGGAGGACACCTACCGGCGCTTCATCGAGCGGCGCATCCGCGAGGAGTTCGGCTTCGCCGGGTCGCCCATCGAGGTGACCATGAAGATCCGCGAGAAGCGCGGCAAGAAGGACAAGTAATCGTTTTGCCGCCGATCCCCGCGTGATCGTAGGATCGGCGGCAACGCGTTGACGGAGACGAGTAGCCAGCGGCCCCGCACGGGCCGAGAGAGCCGCCGGTAGCTGCGAAGGCGGTGCCGTGCCCCGCTGGTGAAGACACTCCCGAGTGCGGGGAGGAAATGCCCCGCCGGCCTGACCCCCGTCATCGGGTCATCGAGGCCGTCCCCACGGGGCGGCGAAAGTGCGGTGGCACCGGGAGCTCCCTTCTCCCCCGCACTCCCAAGGGGTCATGCACTTCCTCATGAGGAGCTGTGATGATCTCTCGTGTCATGTCGGCGGAGCTCGCGAAGCACGCCGGCCAACGAGTGACGATCGCCGGCTGGGTCCATCGCCGCCGGCAACTCAAATCCGTGTCCTTCCTCGTCGTCAGGGACCGCACCGGGCTGGCGCAGGTCGTCGTGCCCGGAGACGCCGCGGGTGCCCTGACCGGCGAGGCCGCCGGTGTTGCTGCCGGGGTCGGCGCTGGTGACCTGCCGTCCGAGGAGAGCGTCGTGCGCGTCACCGGCACGGTGGCGGCCAGCGAGCAGGCGCCCGGCGGCCACGAGCTGGTCGCGCCCGAGATCCACGTGCTCGCCCGGCCGGCCACCGCGCCGCCGTTCGACCTGTACCGGCCCGTGGTCGGGGCGGCGCTGCCGACCGTGCTCGACCACGCCCCCGTGGCGCTGCGGCACCCGCTGCTGCGCGCCGGGCTGGAGATCTCGGCCGCCAGTGCGGCCGGGTTCCGCGAGACGCTCGACCGGCTCGGCTTCACCGAAATCCACACGCCCAAGATCGTCGGCTCGGCCACCGAGTCGGGCGCGAACGTCTTCGGCCTCGACTACTTCGGCCGGCCCGCCTACCTCGCCCAGTCGCCCCAGTTCTACAAGCAGGCGATGGTCGGGGTGTTCGAGCGGGTCTACGAGGTGGGGCCCGTCTTCCGCGCCGAGCCGCACGACACCGTACGGCACCTGGCCCAGTACACGAGCCTCGACGCCGAGCTCGGCTTCGTCCGCGACCACCGCGACGTCATGGCCGTGCTGCGGGAGGCGGTGGCGGGCATGATCGAGTCGGTACGCCTGCGCGCCCCGCCGCGCTCGACCTGCTCGGCGTCGTGCCTCCCACGGTGCCCGCCGAGATCCCCGCCATCCACTTCACCGAGGCGCAGCGGCTCACCTCCTCCAACGAGCCCGACCTGTCGCCCGCGCAGGAACGGTGGCTGTCGGAGTGGGCCGAGCGGGAGCACGGCTCCGAGTTCCTGTTCGTCACCGGGTACCCGATGAGCAAGCGCCCCTTCTACACCCACCCCGACCCCGGGCGGCCTGGTTACACCAACGGCTTCGACCTGCTCTTCCGCGGGATGGAGCTGGTCACCGGCGGGCAGCGGCTGCACCGGTACGAGGACTACGTGCGGGCACTGGCCGAGCGGGGCGAGGGGACAGCGGCGTACGAAGGGTATCTCCAGGCCTTCCGGTACGGGATGCCGCCGCACGGCGGGTTCGCACTGGGGCTGGAGCGGTGGACGGCGCGGCTGACGGGCGCGGCGAACGTCCGGCAGACGACGGCGTTCCCCCGCGACCTGCACCGGCTCTCACCCTGACCACCGCATGACACCACCGCGTGCCCGCCTCCGCTCATGGGCGGGGCGGGCACGCCTCAGCGGCGCGGCATGAGGGCGGCGACCGCCGCGCCCAGCACGCAGATGAGCGCCGTCACCAGGAACATCTCCGTGTACTCCGTGTGCAGGGCCGCCTGCACCTTCGCCGTGTAGTCGGCCAGTTGCCGCTGGTACGTCTCCGGATCCACGCCGAACGGGAGCGGCGTGTCCAGGTGCGCCGTCAGCGACTGGAACCGGTGGAACCCCCACGCCGACACGGCCGCGATGCCGATCAGCATGCCCATCATCCTGGCCACCACGACCGCCGCCGACGCCACCCCGTGCTGCGCCGCCGTGCTCGCCCGCAGCACCGCCGACGACACCGGCGCGATCACCAGCCCCAGGCCCAGACCGGCCAGCACCAGGTCACGGTCCAGCGTCAGGCCCGCCCCCGCCAGGTCGAGCGGCCAGCGGCTCATCAGCCAGTAACCTCCGGCCGCCAGCACCATGCCCGCCACCGCCACGGCCCGGTCGCCCAGCCTGCGCGCCAGCAGCCCGCCCAGCAGCGCCGCCACCGTCAGCGCCGCCAGGAACCTGGCCAGCACCAGCGCCGCCGCCAGCGGCTCCTTGCCCAGCAGCGTCTGCGCCGTGAGCTGCACGAACACCATCGTGACCAGGAGCGCGGCGCCGGCCAGGAAACTCACGGCCAACGTGGCCAGGAGCGGGCCCTTGCGGGTGGTGGTGAGGTCGAGCAGGCGCACGGGGGAGCGGATCTCCCACCACACGAACGCCACCCCCGCGACCACGCCGGCCGCGATCACCGGCGGGCCCCACGGCGGGAGGACGGTGGTGGCCGGGTCGGGGTTGTAGAGCCCCACGACCAGCAGCCCCAACGCCAACGCCAGCAACACCCCACCGACCACATCCACCCGCCCGACCCGCACACCGCCGCCCGCGCGCTCGGCCCCCGCACCGCCGCCCGTGTGCTCGGCCTGCGCGCTCCCGGTCGCCTGCTCGGCCACCGCACCGCCGGTCGCGTGCTCGGCGTGTGCGCTCCCGGCTGACTGCTCGGTCTGCGCATGGTCGGCCGCGTGCTCGGCCACCGCACCGCCGGTGACCTGTTCGGCCTGCGCACCATGGGCTGCTCGCGCCGCCGCGTCGGGCGTGGCTTCGGGCGTTGTCGTGTGGGGCGCGAGGTCCGGCGCTGCACCCCGCGTCAAGGGTGCGGTGGTGTGGGCTGTGGCGCCGGCCGTGGTCGCGTGGGGCATGGTGCCCGGCGACGCCTGGGCGCCGAGTGGAGGTGGCGGGTTCGTGCCGGGCGTGGGTGGCGGGTTCGGGGCGGGTGGGTGTGGGGGGACGGTGAAGTGGATGGCGAGGGCGGCCAGGGCGGCGAGGGGGACGTTGATCCAGAAGATGGCGTGCCAGCCCCCAAGCTCCACGCCCGCCACCACGGTGCTGGGGACCAGTGCCAGCGCGCCGCCGTACAGGGGGCCGAGGGCGCTGCCCAGTTCCTGGGCGGCGCCCACCGCGCCCAGGGCGACGGGCCGCTCGCGTTCGTCCCACAGGTCGCCGATGAGTGCCATCGTGATCGGCAGCAGCGCGCCCCCGGCCACCCCCTGCACGGTACGCCCGGCCACCACCATGGTCTCCCCGGCGGCCAGCGCGGTCAGGACGGAGCCGAGGGCGAAGGCCGCCAGGCAGGCGTGGATGAGGGGGCGGCGGCCGTAGCGGTCGGAGAGACGGCCGAGCAGCGGCATCGCGGCGACGTACCCGAGCAGGAAGCCCGTGACGATGGGGGTGGCCCGCTCCAGGTGGTTGAGCGGGATGCCGACGTCCTCGGCGATGTCGATCAGGACGGTGACCACAACGTACGCGTCGAGCGCCGCGAGCAGCACCACCGCGCCGCCCGCGCCGAGCACCACCCGCCGGGCCCGCCTCATCTCGCGGACCTCGCCGGAGGTCGTCTCATGGGGCTCACCCTGCGGCGGGCGGCGTGATCGTGACGGGCGCGTCGTAGTCGCTGAACGACACCGTGACGGTGCCGCCCTGCAACGGCAGGCTCGCCTTGGTGAGGCGGCTGGTGGCCTGGTCGAGCCAGACCTTGGCGTTGACGCCCTGGGTGACGCCGGGCACGATCGGCGCGATGACGTTGGCGGGGAGGGTGGCGGCGACCCGGTAGGAGCCGGACTCGGCGGCCTCGACCTTGGGGTCGGTGGCGGAGGCGAGCAGGTTGGCGATGCCCTTGGCGGGCGCCAGGATCGCGGACGGGTCGTAGTACTGGGCGAGCTGCTGCTTGCTCATCTTCTGGAAGCCGCCGGTGGGCCCCTTGAAGTGCACCGTCTCACCGACGAGGGTGAAGGAGACCTCCTGGAGGCTGCCCAGGATGTTCAGGGTGAGCGTGCCGTCGGCGTCGCCGCCTGCGGTGAGCCGGCCGTCGGCCTTGGTGATCGGCAGGTTGGGCTTGCCTTCCGTGGTGATCGAGAAGCCGGCCGACTTGACGGCCTTCATGGCCTCGGCGGCCTTCTTCATCAGGTCGGGCCCGGCGGGCAGCTCGGCCCCGCCGCCACCCGACGAGCACGCCGCCGCTAACGCGAGCACGGCGACGACGAGGAGTCTTCTGAGCATGCCCGGATCGTATCGACCGTCGGCTCGGGTCGCGCACGGTCGCCGATATCGGTTGGGTGTCAGCGCAGGCCCCCGGGTCTCGGCGCAGGCCCCCGGATGTCAGCGCAGGCCCCCCGGGCTCAGCGCGGGCCGGACGTCGGCACAGCGCGTCAGCGGAGCTTCTTCAGGTGCTCCACCAGCGGCGCGTACGCCTCCTCGATGGCTTCGAGCTGGTCGTCGGTGAGCCGGTCGACGAAGTGCTCGCGGACGCCCGCCACGTGGTGCGGCGCGACCCGCTGGATCGTGTCCCAGCCCTCGTCGGTCAGCACCGCGTACGTGCCCCTCCGGTCGTCGCGGCAGTCTTCCCTGACGACCAGGCCCTTGGCCTCCATGCGGGAGATCTGGTGCGACAGCCGGCTGCGCGACTGGATGGTCGCGTCGGCCAGGTCGCTCATCCGCATGCGCCGGCCCTGGCTCTCGGAGAGGTTAACGAGGATCTCGTAGTCGTTCAACGAGAGTGAGTGCTCCTGCAGCTCGCGGTCGAGCCGGTGCATGAGGAGCTTGTGCAGCGCCAGGTGTGTACGCCAGGCACGCTGTTCGGCGGGTGAAAGCCAGCGAGGCGCGCTCATGATCCCCAATCTAGCGCACGTAGAGTTGAACACCATGGGGGAGCCCAAGTCGGGGGAGAGCCTCGGCACCGTGCTCGTCGCCGGCGCCGCGAACCTCACCATCGCGCTGGCCAAGCTCGTCGCCGGCCTGATCGGCGGCTCGGCGGCGATGTTGTCGGAGGCGGCGCACTCGGCCGCCGACACGGTCACCGAGCTCCTGCTGCTGGTGGCGGTGCGCCGCTCGGGCAGGCCCGCCGACCGGCGGCACCCGTTCGGGCACGGCAAGGCCGGGTTCTTCTGGGCGATGATGGCGGCGGTGGCGACGCTGGTGGGCGGGGCGGGGTTCTCGGTCACGCACGGGCTGCACGAGATCAGCCATGGTGAGGAGCTGGCCAACCTCACGCCGTCGTACGTGGTGCTGGCCGTCTCGTTCGTGATCGAGGCGGTCTCGTTCTCGAAGGCGTACCGGCAGTTGCGGGCCGAGGCGGTCCGCTACGAGGTGAGCCCCGTGCGGCTGGTGCGGCTCACGTCCGACACCGCGTTGAAGGCCGTGCTGTTCGAGGACGCGGCGGCGCTCGTGGGGCTGCTCGTCGCCGGTGCGGGGCTGCTGGGCTCGCAGCTCACCGGCTCGGCGCTCTGGGACGGCGCCGCGTCCGTCGCGATCGGCCTGCTCCTGCTGGTCGTCGCGCTCATCCTGATCCAGTCGAACCTGTCGTTGCTCATCGGCCAGGCCGCGCCGCAGGCGCTTGAGACCGGGGTGCGGGCCGTGTTGCTGGCCCAGCCCGAGGTGGAGGACGTGGTCGAGCTGCTGACGATGATGATCGGCCCCGGCGAGGTGCTGGTCGCCGCGAAGATCGACTTCAGGGACGAGGCCAGCGCCGCCGGGGTGGAGATCGCCTGCGAGGAGGTGGACCGGCGGCTGAGGGAGCGCTTCCCCGGCGTCAGGCAGGTCTTCCTCGACCCGACCCCCACCCGCCGCCGCTCATGAAGGCCCACCCTCATGAAGACCGACCCTCATAGACCGACCCTCATGAAGGTGCGCCCGGGATGGGGGCGCGGCGGGCCGGGGTGTCGGTGACGACGGCCACCCTGATGTCCGGGCCGGCGGTCCACTCCAGCAGGTGGCGTCCGGTCAGGTCATCGCCGCCCGTGCTCACCTTGTCGAGGGTCAGCTCGCCCCGCTTGATGAGCGCCTCCTTGCGCGTCCAGTGCCGGATCAGCTCGTCGTTGCCGGTGACCAGCGCCCGCTCGCGCGGGGTCAGCACGCGGTCGGCCAGCACCGTGTCGAGAGGCCCCGGGCGGACACGCTCGGCGTCCACCCCGACCTTGCCGGGCCCGGCCGCCGCGCACACGTAACCGCGCGTGTGGCTGAAGCTGACGCCGAGATCGGGATACTGCTCGAAGTACGGCCTGCCGTGCCCGAAACCGTGCATCTCGCAGTACTGCAGCAGCGTGAGCCGCGCCGGGTCCTCGCCCAGCACCTCGGCGGCGCAGAGCCGGACGAGGAGGTGGGCGGCGATGAAGATGCTGCGGTCGGTGTCGAACTTGAAGCGGGCGGCCCGCTCCTTCTCCACCTCGGTGAGCCAGTCATCGGGGGCGCGCACCTCGTCGGGGCGGCCGCCCATCGCTAAGGGGCCGATCGTCAGTCCTTCTTCTTCTTGTCGTCGTTGAGGTTGTACTGGTCTTCCGACGCCGCGCCGAGCACGGTCACGTCATGAATCTTCCAGGTCCCCTTCTCCTTGACAAGGCTGATCTTAAGGTGGGAGTCCTTCACCGAGCGTATCGCCTCCGACGTGTTCACCTGCTGGTCCACGACGACGATGGCGTGGGCGGTGGCCTCGTCCACGTCCGCCAGGTACACCTCGCGCACCGTGGCCTGCGAGGTGGCCTTGAGCTTGACGATGACCTGCGCCATCGCGCCGCCGAACGCCGCGTCGTACGTGCTCAGGAAGTCGCCCGTGGCCTGGGCGGCGAGGGTGGAGCGGGTGCTCTGGAGGTTCTGGTAGTCGTAGCTGAGCAGGGCGCGGCTGAACGCGCTGGCCGCGCCGGAGACCTCCAGCCGCAGGGCGCGCTCCGACTCCAGGCCGGCGCGCGCGTCCTCGGCCTGGGCGGCGGAGAGCCACTGCAGGACGGCGGTGGCGGTGATCGCGGTCACCAGCATGGCGGCCAGCGCGCCCATCACCTTGGCCCGCGTGAACCGCCCGCGCCGCGACGGCCGCCCGCCGTCGTCCCCGTCCCCGTCCCCGGCCCCGTCCCCGGTCCCGGCCGCGACGGTCGTGTCGTCGGCGAGCGGCGGGGCGCTCTCAGGCTCCTGGGCGCTCTCAGGCTCGTGCGTGTCCTCAGGTCCCTGCGCGTCCTCGGGCTTCTGGACGTCCTCACGCTCCTGCGCGTCCTCACGCTCCTGCGCGTCCTCACGCGCCTGCGCGTCCTCGGGCGACTGGACGTCCTCAGGCTCCCGGGCGTCCTCGGGCGGCTGGACGGCCTTGGGCTCGTCGGTCATCACGACTCCTCACGGCGGCGGGCGGCCCGGCCCGCCGCGATCCAGCCCACGATGCCACCGCTCACCACCACGGCGAGGAAGATCGCGGCAATCAGCGGGACGACGTTCATGGGGGGCGCGGGCCGGGTGGCGGCCACGCCCTTGGGTGACGGGGTGGTGCTGCTGTCAGAGGAAGGCTCAGGACTGGCCTGCTCGCTCGGACGCTCGGCGGCCGGGGAGGCGTCGGCGTCGTCAGCGGAGGTGTGGCCGCGGTCGGCGGTGAAGTCGGGGGCGGGCGCGGGCGAGCGGGCCGGGCAGGAGCGCAGCTTGGGGATGGCGGGCGGCCCGAGCGGGCCCGCGTACTCCTCGGCCGGCGTCGGCCCGCCCGGCACGCTGAAGATGAACGACGCCTTCCCGTACACGGTCCCGCCGCGCCGTTCGCTGATGTCGCCGGCGAGGCTGAGCGCGGTCGGCATGATGCTCAGCAGGTGGTGCACGTTGCGTTCGGTGGCGGCGGAGAAGGCGGGCTGGTGCGGCAGCCCGGCGGCGGTCAGGAGGCAGGAGAAGCCGGGCCTGGACGTGCGGATGGCGGCGTCGAGCTGGGCGAACACGCCGGGCCCTTGGTCGAGGATGGCGTTCAGGTCCGTACGTGACTCGCGCAGCGCCGCCGTCACCGTGCGCAGGTCCGTGATGCCGGAGGCCAGGGCGCCGCGCCGACCGGCGAGCGTGTGGGTGAGCCGGGTGAGCTGCACCGCGAGGTCGTCGAGGACGGCGGCGTTGTCGGCGAGGGTGCCGGTCAGGGTGTGGGCGTCGTCGATGATGCGGCGGATGGCGGGCGCGCGCCCGTCGAGGGCGACGGCGAGCTCGTGCACGATGGTGTCGGCGTCCTCGGGAGGCACGGCGTTGAGCAGCTTGCCGACCCCTTCGAAGAGTTTCTTGTAGTCGAGCGGCACGGTCGTCCTGGCCAGCGGGATGGTGTCGCCGGGCGCGAGCGCGGGGCCGGCGACGCCGGTGGGCGGCGGGGAGAGCGCCACGTACGGCTCGCCGATGGCGGAGCGGCGCCGCACCTCGGCGGTGACGCCCTTGGGCAGGCGGATCTCCCTGTCGATGTCCAGGCCCACGATGATCTTGCCGGGCGCGAGCCGCACCTCGCCGATCTTGCCGACGCGCACGCCCAGGTACGCCACGTCGAACCCGCGGATGAGCCCGGGGGAGGAGACGAACTCGGCCGAGACCCGGTAGGGCCGCTCGACGGCGTCCAGCCGGATGATCGTGCTGAACGCCCAGACCGTCATGGCGATGCCCAGCAGCACGAAGAAGCCGAGGTTGACGTAGATGCGGTTTCTCATCGCGGCGGCTCCAGCAGCAGGCTGAAGTCGGCGCCGCGCTCGTCGCGTACGGGGGCGCCGCGCACGTTCGGCAGCAGGCCCTTGAGCCACACGTAGATGAGCACCTGCCCGTTGACGGTGATCGGCGGCGTGTCGATGAACGCCTGCAGTTTGGCCACCAGCGCCTTGAGGTCCTCCTTGCCCCGCTGCATGGCCGTCGAGATGGCCTCCAGCTCGCGCAGGAGCGTGCGCAGCCGCGCGGCGTGGCGCGGGTAGACGGTGAGGTTGGCCTGCTCGGCGAGCCGGGTGAGGGCGACGATGGTCTTCTTGACGTGCCTGCGGCCGTGCGCGAGGCGGCCGGTGGCGGCGGCGAGCGTGCCGGGCAGCTTGTCGAGCTCGGCGCTGCCTTCTGCGAGGTCGTCGCCGAGCCTGGCCAGGGCGTCGATGGAGGTGCCGAGGTCGCGGCGGGCGGCCGCGTACGCGTCGGTGACCTGCGCGGTCTGCTTGATCAGCCGGTTCACGTCGTCGCCCTGCCCGGCGAAGGCGGTGGAGGCGGCGTCGAGGATGGCGTTGACGTCCTGGGCGCCGAGCGCCTCGATGAGCGGCCCGGCCTTGGCGGTGACCTGCTCGATGTCCGGCTCGACGGACGTCTCGGCGATGGTGGCGCCGTCCTTGAGGTACGGGCCGGTGGCGAGGTTCTTGCCGGGGGGCGGGGTGAGGCGGACGTAGTTCTCGCCCAGCACGGACGTCTTGGCGACGGTGGCCGTGCTGCCCTCGGGCACCCGGTGCGCCGACTGGATCGACATCGTCACCCTGGCCCGGTAACCCTCCAGCTCGATGCCGGTGACGGTGCCCACGCGCACGTCGGAGATCTGCACGCTGTGCCCGGTCACGAGGCTCTGCGCGTCGTCGAAGACGGCGTGCAGGGTCAGGTCGCCGGTGGTGGCGCCGAGCGTCTGCAGCGAGCACCCGGCGGTCAGCGCCAGCGCCGCGAGCACTCCCGTCCACCGCCTGGTCATCGGGGGTTCCCCTGTCGCTCGAAGGGGCAGTTGCTCAGCCCGGCGGGCAGGCACGGCACCGGGCCCAGGTTCAGGGCGTCGAACAGCGGGGTGAGCCACGCCCTGGTCATCGCGTTGAGCACGACGCGGATCTTCAGGACGTGCTGCTTGCGGTCCCAGGAGTCGATGAGCACGTCGGCGAAGTCGGCCGCGCCCTTGACCGCCCGCGCGGTGGAGGCGCTGTTGGCCCGCACGGTCAGCACCAGCTCGGCCAGCGTCGTGGCGGCCTGGGGCAGCCGCTTGGAGTACTGCTCGATGATGACGTCGCCGCGCCGCACGAACCCGGCCATGGAGGTGACGAACCCGCGCAGCCGCCGCCGCTCCTCCGCCAGCGTGGCGCTCGCCTCGGAGAAGGCGTCGATGGCGCCGGTCACCTGGCTCTCGCGCTCGTTGAGGCTGGTGGCCAGCTTGTTGAGGCTCTTGGCGAGGTCCACGAGCTGCTGGTCCTGCTTGGCCAGGACGCCGGTGAGCTCGGCGGTGTCGGCGATGGCGCCGTTGATGGTCTTGCCGCGGCCGCGCACCCCGTCGGCCAGGTCGCCGGCCACCCGGCCGAGCTTGTCGTCGTCGAGCGCGTCGGTCAGCTTGGTGAACGCGTCGAGCGCCTCGTCGATCTCCACCGGCAGGTCGGTGCGCTCCAGCGGGATCGTCGCCCCGGCCTGGGCGCGCGCGTCGCCGGGCTTCCACGGGGGGTAGAGGACGACGTTGCGCTCGCCGAGCGTGTTCTGCGGCGCGACCACGGCATGGACGTCGGCGGGCAGCGGCACGTGCCGGTCGATCCGCAGCTCCACCCGTACCTTGTCGCCTGATATCCGGATCCGGTCCACGTAGCCGGCGTCGAGCCCCATCACCTTGACCCGCGCCTCCTCGTACAGGGAAGGCGCCTGGCTGAAGATCGCCACCAGCGGGTACGGGCCGGCCCCGCCCACCGAGCAGCCGGAGGCGAGCAGCACCCAGGCGAGCAGCACCGCCGCGAGCCGTCTCATCGCTGGTCCTTCCTGTCGTCGGCGATGGCCGCCAGCACCTCGGGGTTGATCGGCCCCAGGCCGGTCGCGATGGCCTCCAGCCACGGCCCCTGCCCGCCCATCGTGGCCAGCCCGGAGAACGTCGGGCCCGCCCACGCCAGCAGCGAGTTGAGCCGCTCGTTGCTGCCGCTGAGCCGGGTGGTGATGGCCGCGTTGTCGTCGAGCACCCGCACGAGCGCCCGCTCGTGCTCGGTGATCAGCCGGGTGGTGCTCGCCACGAGGTCGCTGCCGTCGCCGAGGATGGTACGCAGCTCGTCGCGGCGGCGGCGCAGCTCGTTCAGCATGATCTCGACCGCGTCGAGCAGCCGGCCGAGCTGGGCGTCCTTCTTCTCCAGGACCTTCATGATCCGGGTGCCGTTGTCGAGCAGCCGCTGGAGCTGCGGCTCGCTGCCGCTGATGGTCTCCGACAGCTCGCCGATGTTGTCGAGCAGGCGGGTGACCCGGCCGCGCTTGAACGTGTCGAGCTTGCCCAGCTCGGTGAGCAGGTCGTCCACGGCATCGGTGTCGAGCCGCTCGACCAGCCGGGTCGCGTCCTTGATGGCGTCGTTGACGAGGGTGGGCACGCCGGTGCGCTGCACGGGGATGCGCCGCTGGGCCTCGGGGAGCTGGTCGAGGTACGGGGGCGCGACGGCGCCGGTGAGCTTGACGTACCGGCCGCCGAGCAGGTTGGACAGGGTGATGTCGGCCCGCGTGGAGCGGCCGAGCCGTACCCCGTCGTCCACCTTCCAGGTGACGACCACGTTCCCCTGCCCGTAGTCGGCCCGCACCTCGGTCACCTTGCCGACCCGCACCCCGGCCACGCGGACGTCGTTGCCGGTGCGCAGCCCGCCAGAGTCCACGAACACCCCCGACATCGTGTAGCCGCCCTCCAGCAGCCCCAGGTTCCCGACCAGGAACGTGGCCACCAGCACCACGGCCAGCGTGGCCAGCGACGCCAGGCCGACGGCGTGCTTGTTGCGGTCGCGGAAGGACTTCACCGGCCCACCAGCAGCTTCCTGAGGTCCTTCTCGCTCTGGATCCTGGTGTTGCGCAGCGGCGGCGGCGTCTGCATCCCGTACGGGCAGGGCGCCGCGCTGAGCGCCAGGCACGGCACGGCGGTGATGAAGTAGTGGCCCCGGTTGACCGACGAGTACGCCCGCGTGAGCAGCGGCGGGAACGTGCTGACCGCCTTGTCGATCTCGCCCACGTGCCGCCGGATGCCGCCGGTCAGCCCCGACAGGTTGTCCACCAGCCGGCCCAGCTCGCCGGCGTTCTTGCCGAGCACCTCGTCGGAGGTGTGGAAGGTGGCCGAGAGCTGCACCAGAGCGTCGTCCACGAGCTTCCGGTTGTCGGCGAACGCCTCCGACAGCGTGACGAGGTTGTCGACGAGCCGCTCGATCTGCTTGTCCCGCCTGGCGACGACGCCGGTGACGGTGGCGTAGTCCTTCAGCAGCCGCTCGATGGTCTTCCTGCGCTCGGCGACCGTGGTGGTGATCGCGTTGACGTTGTCGAGCAGGCGGGGGATGTTGCGCTCGTTGCCCTTGAGCGAGGTGGCGGCGGCCGTCAGGAGCCGGTTGATCTGCTCGGGGTCGAGGCTGCGGGTGAGCGGGCCGAGGTCGCTGACCAGCTCGCCGATGTCCACGACGGAGGAGGTGCGGGTGATGCGCGAGCCGGGCGGCAGCCGGCCGGGCGCGGTGCCGGGCAGCAGGTAGACCACGCGCTGGCCGACGGCGTTGCGCCAGCGGACGGCCGCCTCGGTGTCGGTGGGCACCTTGACCGCGTCCCGCACCTCCATCGTCACCTCCGCCCGCCCGTCCACGACCCTGATCCGCTCGACCTGGCCGACCGGCGCGCCGGCGATCTTCACCTGGTCGCCCTCGACCAGCCCGGACACGTCGTCGAAGACGGCGGTCAGCCGGTAGCCGCCGCCCGTGCTCACCCGCGCGATCTGCACGGCGATGAACACGATCAGCGACAGCGTCACGCCGATGAACAGCACGAAGCGGACGAACGTCCACCGGCGGCGCACGCGTTCCATCAGCGCCTCCCGTCGGTGGGGCCGCAGGCGCCGACGATCAGCTCGCAGATGTCGGTCGCCACGAACGCCTCCACCTGGAGCTGGCGGCTGTTGCCGGGCCCCGGCGCCTCGATGAGCTCGTTGAGCAGGTCGATGAGCCGGTTCAGGCCGCGTACGCCGTCACCGGCCAGGCCGAGCTGGGCGTAGATGAGCGCGGCCACCCGCTCGCCCGAGTGCACGCCGGCCCGCAGGTCTTGCCGGTGCTTGGCCAGGCCGTGCGTGACCTGGCCGGAGATCGAGTCGATCTCGGCGAGCAGCGCGCGCACCTTGTCGGCCCGCTCCAGCAGGTCGGGGGTGATCACGTTGACGTCGGAGGAGATGGCGACCAGGTCGTCGCCCTTGTCCGACAGCGCGGTGCCGAGCAGCGCCGCGTCGTGCAGGAACTGCCTGGCCCGCTGCCGGTGCCGGTGCGCCACGCCGACGACGGTGCCGGCGTCGTCGATCAGCTCGCGCAGGTCGGTGCCCTGCCCCTCCAGGCCCTTGGCCAGGGTGTGCACGATGACGGTGACCTCACGCGGATCAACCGCGTCCAGGCCCTTGTAGGCGTCGCCGAGCGTGTCGGACAGATCCAGGGGGGCGCGCGTGTCGGTGATGACGGCGCCGCTCGCCAGGAACGGGCCGGTGGTCTCGGCGGAGCCGGGCTCCAGGCCGACGAACTTGGGGCCGAACACCGACGCGGGCTCCACGGAGGCCACCGTGGTCCTGGGCAGCGGGACCGTCACGTGCATGGTGACCACGGCCCGGCCCTGGGGGTCCAGCGACAGGTTCGTCACCTCGCCGACCGTGATGCCGCGGATCTTGACGGGGGAGCCGGCGTCGAGGCCCTGCCCGGCCCGGCCGAACACGGCGTCGATCCGGGTGCCGGGGACCTGCGTGGCGGAGCGGACGGCGTACAGGGCCGCGGCGGCGAAGACGGCCAGCACGGCCAGCGCGAGGCCCAGCCGGGCGGCGAGAGGGAGATCAGCTCGGGCCACCGGCTCACCCCGTCAGCGGTATGTTGCCGCCGCCGCCCCAGAACAGGTACGACAGCAGCAGGTTGAGCAGCACGATCGTGACGATCGACTGGCGGATGGCCCGGCCCGCCGCCACCCCCACGCCCACCGGCCCGCCCGTGGCGTGGAAACCGTGGAAGCAGTGGATCACGATGACCGCGAAGGCGAACACGGCCACCTTGGCGACGCTGAACACGATGTCGCTGACCGGCAGGTACAGGTAGAAGTAGTAGTCGTAGACGCCGGGCGCCAGCCCGAACAGCACGGTGCACATCAGCCGGGTGGCGAAGAAGCTGGCGAACAACGCGATCAGGTAGATCGGCACCAGCGCCAGCAGCGCCGCCACCACCCGCGTGCAGATCAGGTAGGTGAAGGCGTTGATGCCCATCACCTCCAGCGCGTCGATCTCGTCGGAGATGCGCATCGCGCCCAGCTCCGCCGTGAACGACGAGCCGACCTGCGCCGCCAGCGCCGTCGCGGCGATGATCGGGGTGATCTCCCGCACGTTCGCGAAGCTGCCGACCAGCCCCATGAACGACTCCGCGCCGATCGCCTGCAACCCCTGGTAGCCCTGCAGGCCCACGGTCGCGCCCACGACGAACGCCATCGTGAACACCACGAAGATCATGCCGCCGCCGATGACGGTCGCCCCGACGCCCACGACCACGTCGCTGACCTGCCGGACGACGACCTTGAAGTACTTCAGCCGGAGCACGACGTCGCGTACGGAATAGAACAGCACCCGCCACACGAACAGCGGCCAGTCGGCCAGCGCGGCGAACCGCTCGGCGGCGTCCCGCCCCCTGCGGGCGAGCCGGAGGCCGGCGGTCCGGGTGACCATCAGAGCGACCTCGGCGGGTAGGCCAGGAAGTACACGGCCGAGATCACGTAGTTGAACGTGAACACCAGCATGAACGTCACCACGGTCGCCTGGTTGACCGCCCGCCCCACCCCGACCGGGCTGGTCGCGCACGTCATGCCCTTCCAGCACGCCACGCCCGCCGCCACGAACCCGAAGATCCACGCCTTGAACAGCGTCACGTACAGGTCGGACGCCACGACCAGCGACAGCGCTCCGTCGAAGTACGCGCCCGGCGTGACGCCCTGCACGACCACGTTGAAGAAGTAGCCGCCCGCCGCGCCCGCCACGATGACCAGCGGGCACAGGCACACCGCGATCGTGCTGGCCGCCCACATGCGCGGCGTGACCAGGCGGTGGATCGGGTTGACCGACATGACCTCCATCGCGCTCAGCTCGTCGCGGATGTGCCGGGCGCCGATGTCGGAGGTCATCGCGCTGCCGCCGGCCCCGGCGATGAGCAGCGCGCTGGCCAGCGGCGCCACCTCACGGATGAGGCCGACGAAGACCGCGCTGCCGGTCGCGGAGCCGGCGCCCAGCTGCCTGGCCAGCTCGCCCACCTGCAAGGCCACGGTGGCGCCCAGCGGCAGGGCGACCAGCAGCACGGGGACGCTGGTGACGCGGGCCAGGAACCAGCACTGGTCGACGAACTCCCACCACCAGCGCCTGACGTCCCAGCTCCGGCGCAGGCCCTCCAGGACGATGACGAACAGGTCACCGACCTGGCCGAGAGCCGAGCCGGCCCGGCGTCCGACGTACCCGGACCAGGCCATCACCACCTCCGCCGCCTACGGATCGCCCACCCTACTGACGGGTTGTCCAGTAGGCCATGGCTTGGCGGGAATTTGCGCGAAAGGGATGAGGGCCGGGCCGCGCCTTGTCAGGCGGGTACGAAAAGTGACCGCCCCGTTACACCCGGCCGATCACAGCAGGGCGCCCATCCACGCCTCGATCTCGTCGGGGTGGCGGGGCAGCGCCGAGGACATCAGGCGGGCGCCGCCGGCGGTGACCACCAGGTCGTCCTCGATGCGGATGCCGATGCCGCGCAGCTCCTCCGGCAGCGTCAGGTCGTCCGGCTGCAGGTACAGGCCCGGCTCGACGGTCAGCACGTGCCCCTCCTCCAGGACGCCGTCCAGGTACATCTCGGCGCGCGACTTGGCGCAGTCGTGCACGTCGAGGCCGAGCATGTGGCCGCTGCTGCACAGCGTGTAGCGCCGGTACAGGCCGGTCTCCATCAGCTCGTCCGTGGACTGCGTGAACAGGCCCCAGTCGCGCAGCCCGTCGCAGATGACGCGCATGGCCGCGAGGTGGAAGTCGCGGAAGCGGGCGCCGGGGCGCAGGGTGGCGATGGCGGCCGACTGGGCCTCGTACACCAGCTCGTACGCCTGCCGCTGCACCGCGCTGAACCGGCCGGACATCGGGATGGTGCGGGTGACGTCGGCGGTGTAGAGCGTGTCGGCCTCGACGCCCGCGTCCATCAGCAGCAGGTCGCCGGCGTTCAGGGCGCCGTCGTTGCGGATCCAGTGCAGCACGCACGCGTGCGCGCCGGCGGCCACGATGCTGTCGTAGCCGACCGCGTTGCCCTCCAGCCTTGAGCGCAGCCCGAACACGCCCTCCAGGTACCGCTCGCCGCGCGGGTGCCCCAGCGCCTGCGGCAGCGCGCGCACGACGTCCTCGAAGCCGCGCGCGGTCGCGTCCACCGCGCCCTGCAGCTCGCCGATCTCCCACTCGTCCTTGACCAGCCGCATCTCCGACAGGAACGACTCCAGCTCGGCGTCACCGTCGCCCCTCGGCACCCGGGCGTCCACCGAGGCGTCCACGCCGCGCAGCACCCGGGCCGGGCCGTCGAGGCGCAGCTCGCGGATGTGGGCGCAGTCGATCTGGTACAGCTCGGCCGCCTCCGCCAGGTCGGGCCGCGGGCCGGCCCAGAACTCGCCGTAGCGGCGGTCGCGGTAGAACTCCTGACCCTCCTCGCGCGGGGCGCGCGGCCTGACGTACAGGACCGCCTCGCCGGACGGCTCGATCACCAGCACGTCGTCCGACTCGCCCGCCCCCGTCAGGTACGAGTACGCGCTGTGCGGCCGGAACCGGTAGTCGCAGTCGTTGCTGCGCACCTTCAGCGTGCCCGCCGGGATCACCAGCCGCTCGCCGGGGAAGCGCTGCGCCAGCGCGGCCCGCCGCTTGGCCGCCCACGGCGCGATCGGCCGCGCGCCCACCTCGGCCGCGCCTTGCCGCCCCCAGCCGGTGCGCATGAAGGCGGCCAGCTCCTCGGTGACGGGCAGGTCGTGGCTTCCGGTGTTGAGCGGCTCGGTCATCTGGCAGTCCTCGGGTGATATTTCGGTCGTGTACGGGATTTCGTACGCCAAGCAGCCTACGTGACCCATTGACTCCGTCCCCACCGGCTTGTTTGCCTGGAGGCAGGCTTGGCAGACTGAGGGCAGAGGTGGTGCACATGCTCATCGGGACGATCCTTCGTGCGAAAGGCAGTGGCGTGACGACGGTGGCACCCGGGGCCACCGTTCGAGAGCTGCTCGCCCAGCTCGCGGAGCACAACATCGGCGCCGTCGTCGTCTCCACCGACGGCCAGACCATCGAGGGGATCGTCTCCGAGCGCGACGTCGTGCGCCGCCTGCACGACCGCGGCGCCGCGATCCTCGACGCCCCGGTCTCGTCGATCATGACGACCGAGGTCACCACGGTCGGCCCGGGCGAGAACGTCGACTCGCTGCGCCGCACGATGACCACGCAGCGCTTCCGCCACATGCCCGTGGTCGAGGGCGGCCTGCTCGTCGGCATCGTGAGCATCGGCGACGTGGTCAAGAGCGCGATCGAGGAGCTGGAGACGGAGAAGGCGTCGCTCGTCGACTATCTCCACCGTTGACAGGGATGGCACGCTTGGGTCCGTGATGTACGGGCCCCCGCCACCCCCTGACCAGTCCCGGTACCCGGATTACCCGCGGGCGACCAGCAGTCCGCCGATCATCGTGCTCGTCTCAGGGCTGGCGGCGCTGCTGGGCTTCCTGCTGGGCGTGCTCGTCGGGTTCGGGGCGGGCACGACGGGCGAGGAGGAGCCCGACGAGCCCAAGGTGACGGTGACGGTCGAGGACACGCTGCCGGAGGAGTCCGCCCCGGCCGGGACCACGCCGCCCCAGGACACGCAGCCGCCCGCACAGACCCAGCCACCCGCACAGACCCAACCGCCCGCCCAGACCCAGCCACCGGCTCAGACGCAGCCACCCGCTCAAACCCAGCCCGGGCAGGTCACCACCCCTCCGGCCGGTGACGGAGGCGCCACCGGCCCCGCCGTCGAGCTCTCCTCGCTCCTGCGCACGCTCGTCGTCGGCACCGACATCCAGCCCGGCACGTACCGCACGACCGGCCCCATGTCCGGCTTCCCGATGTGCTACTGGGCCAGGCTGCGCACCACGACCGGCGACGCGATCGCCACCGGCATGCCGAACGGCCCGGCCACCGTCACGATCCTGGCCACGGACAAGGCGTTCCAGACGGGCGGCTGCGTGGAGTGGACCAAGGTCTGACGCCCCTTCTTGACCGAAGCGCTGGACAATCCGGCAAGAACGCGCAATTCTGTCGGGCGACAGAGAGGAGGCACGCCCGGGCGTGCTGGCGTGTCGACCCTGCGCTCTATGGGCCACGCCACTCCGGCGTCCCTGGCCAGGACGCGCGACGGAGAGTGCGGAACAGCACGCGTGAGCCACCGATCCGAACCCTTTTCGTTCGCGAGGAGTGTCCATGCGTCTTCCCGTTCTCATCGCCGCCCTGGTCGTCACCGCCGCTCTCACCACTGGCCTCACCACTGGCCCCGCCGAGGCCGCGAAGCTGCCCGACCCGGTCCCCTGCGCCGGCTGCTGGAAGCCCGCGCTCAACACGAGCTGGGAGTGGCGGCTGTCCTCCCTGCCCGCCAAGCCGTTCCTCGACGTGCAGATGTACGACATCGACGGCTTCGCCGCCAAGAGCGGCGCGATCGTCAAGGAGCTCAAGGCCGCCAAGCCCGGCCGTAAGGTCGTCTGCTACATCAGCGCCGGCACCCACGAGGACTGGCGCCCCGACGCAGGCCGCTTCCCCGCGAGCGTCATCGGCAAGCCGCTGGAGGAGTGGGAGGGCGAGCGCTGGCTCGACATCCGCCAGTACGGCGGCACCCTCGGCGAGATCATGAAGGCCCGGCTCGACATGTGCAAGGCCGCCGGGTTCGACGCCGTGGAGCCCGACAACGTCGACGCCTACACCAACGACAGCGGCTTCCCGCTCACCGCCGCCGACCAGCTCGCCTACAACGCCTGGTTCGCCAACGAGGCCCACAAGCGGGGGCTGGCCGTCGGGCTCAAGAACGACGTCGCCCAGATCCCGAAGCTGCTGCCGTACTACGACTTCGCCGTCAACGAGCAGTGCTGGCAGTACTCCGAGTGCACCACCGCCCAGAACGGCACGTACGGCTACGACCAGTTCGTCAAGGCCGGCAAGGCCGTCTTCCAGGTCGAGTACGAGCTGAAGACCTCCCAGTTCTGCGCCAAGTCCAACGCCCAGAACTTCAACTCGCTGAAGAAGACCTACGACCTGGACGGCACCCGCACCGCCTGCCGTTAGAGGCGTTTGCGCCGGTAGGGCGAGCGTAGGAGGATGCGCTCAGCCCACCAAGGAGGAAGACATGTCGGTGTTGCAGAGCTTCGTGGACAGCGTGCGCGGCGGCGGGATCGAAGTGATCGACCTCACCGCGCCCCTCTCGCAGGAGACGCCGATCCTCCAGCTGCCCGAGCCGTTCGGCAACACGATCCCGTTCCGGCTGGAGGAGATCAGCCGCTACGACGACCGCGGCCCGGCCTGGTACTGGAACGACATCCACACCGGCGAGCACACCGGCACCCACTTCGACGCCCCCGTCCACTGGGTCACCGCCCGCGACGGCCAGGACGTCTCCCAGGTGCCCGCGCGCAGCCTCATCGCCCCCGCCGTGGTGCTCGACTTCGCGGCGGAGGCGTCGAAGGACCCCGACTTCCTCCTTCAGATCGACCACGTCAAGGAGTGGGAGCGGGCCAACGGCCCGCTCCCCGACGGCGGCTGGCTGCTCTACCGCACCGGCTGGGACACCCGCTCCGGCGACCAGGCCGCCTTCCTGAACGCCGACGCGAGCGGCCCCCACACGCCCGGCATCTCCGTGGAGTGCGCCCGGTGGCTGGCCGCCGAGACCCCCATCCTCGGCATCGGCGTCGAGACCGTCGGCACCGACGCCGGCGCCGCCCACTCCTTCGACCCGCCCTTCCCCTGCCACTCCTTCCTGCTGGGCGCCGGCAAGTACGGCCTGACCCAGCTGCGCAACCTCGACCGCCTGCCGGTGACCGGCGCCGTCGTGGTCGCCCCGCCGCTGCCCATCGTCGGCGGCTCCGGCAGCCCCGTGCGGGTGCTCGCCCTGGTGGAGCGTTGATCGTCGCCGAGGCCGTCGGCCGGGCCCTGGCCGCGTGCGGCGCCGGCACCGTCTTCGGGGTGGTCGGCAGCGGCAACTTCCACGTCACCAACGCCCTCGTCGCGAGCGGGTCGCCCTTCGTCGCCGCCCGCCACGAGGGCGGCGCCGCCACCATGGCCGACGCCTACGCCCGGATGAGCGGCCGGGCCGGCGTGGTGACCGTGCACCAGGGGCCCGGGCTCACCAACGCCATGACCGGGCTCACGGAGGCGGCCAAGAGCCGCACGCCGCTGATCGTGCTCGCCGGTGAGGCCACCGAGGCCCAGTCCAACTTCCACATCGACCAGGCCGGCCTGGCCACCGCCGTGGGAGCGGCGGCGCTGCGGGTCACCTCGGCGCGGGCGGCGGTCGAGCAGGTGGTCGAGGCGTACCGGGTGGCGGTGGAGGAGCGGCGCACGGTGCTGCTCAACCTGCCGCTCGGCGTCCAGTCCGCCGCCTACGACGGGCCGCAGGACGTGCCCGCGCTCGTCGCCCGCCTGCTGGCGGCCGGGCCGCCGTCCGGGTTCCCCGCCGCGAAGGAGCCGGCCGGGTCCGAGGTGGGGGCGCTGGTGCAGGCGCTGGAGGCGGCCCGGCGGCCCGTGTTCATCGCCGGGCGCGGCGCCCGGCACGCCCGCCGCGAGCTGGAGGAGCTGGCCGAGCGGACGGGCGCGCTGCTGGCGACGTCCGCGGTGGCCAAGGGGCTCTTCCGCGGCAGCCCGTGGGATCTCGACGTGTCGGGCGGGTTCGCCACGCCGCTGGCCGCCGAGCTGATCCGCGCGGCCGACCTGGTCGTCGCCTGGGGCTGCGCGCTCAACATGTGGACCACCCGCCATGGCTCCCTCATCTCGCCCGGCGCCAGGGCGGCGAAGGTGGATCTCGACGCGGCGGCGCTCAAGACGCACGTCCCCGCCGACGTGGGCGTGGTGGGCGACGTGGCCGAGGTCGCCCGCAAGGTGGCCGCCCAGGTCGCGGCAGGGCCCGGTTACCGGACGCCCGCGCTGGCCGGGCGCATCCGGGCCGAGGGGCGCTGGCAGGCCGTCCCGTACGAGGACGAGAGCGGCGGCGGCCGGATCGACCCGCGGACGCTCACGATCGGCCTGGACGCGCTGCTGCCCGCCGAGCGGATCGTCTCCGTCGACTCCGGAAATTTCATGGGATATCCGTCGATGCTGCTGGACGTCCCCGACGAGGGCGGGTTCTGCTTCACGCAGGCGTTCCAGTCGGTCGGGCTGGGCCTGGCGACCGCGATCGGCGCCGCCGTCGCCCGCCCCGACCGGCTCCCGGTGGCCGCGCTCGGCGACGGCGGCGCGCTCATGGGCCTGGCCGAGCTGGAGACCGTGGTCCGGCTCGGGCTGCCGATGGTGATCGTCGTGTACGACGACGAGGCGTACGGGGCCGAAGTGCACCACTTCGGCCCGCACGGCCACCCCCTGGACACCGTCACGTTCCCGCCCGCCGACCTGGCGGCCATCGCCCGCGGCCACGGCCTGGCCGCCGTGACCGTCACCCGGGCGGAGGACCTGGCGGGCGTCGCCGAATGGCTGAACGGCCCGCGCGACCGCCCGCTGCTGGTGCACGCCAAGGTGACGGGCGAACGCGGCTCCTGGTGGCTGGAGGAGGCGTTCAAGGGCCACTGACCGTGCTCTCCGGCACGTCGGAGCGCGTCAGAGCTTGCGGAAGGTGCGGGCCTCCTCGGCCGCCTCCAGCACGTCGGCCAGCGGAACGCCCGCGCCCGCCGCCACCGCCGCCGCGATCGCCCCCTCCACGAACGGCACGTCCGCCACCACCACCCGCCCGTCCTCCTCCAGCAGCCGGGCCGTCAGCACCGAGCTGCCGAGATCAGGGATGATCACCACCCCGGCTCCCCGGTCGACGCCGCGCACGGCCGCCTCGATGAGGTCCACGCTCGTGCCCAGCCCGCCGTCCTCGGTGCCCCCGGCCGCCGCCACCGGCGCGTTCTCGCCCGCGATGCCGCGCGCCAGCGCCGCCGCCTCGATCGCCAGCCCGGCGCTGTGCGAGACCAGCACGACACCCACCATCGCCGTCCCACCACCTCCCGTGGTCGCGGCCGTCATCCCGCCACGTTGGCCAGCGCCGTCATGATCAGCGTCGCCGACGCCGCCCCCGGGTCCTCGTGGCCGATGCTGCGCTCGCCCAGGTAGCTGGCCCGGCCCTTCCTCGCCTGCATCGGGATCGTGGCCTTGGAGCCCTCACCGGCCGCGCGGGCCGCCTGGTCGAGCGCCTCGCGCACCCCCACCCCGTCCCGAACGGCCAGGGCCAGCGCGCGCGACGCGGGCGCCAGCGCGTCCACCATGGTCTTGTCGCCCAGCGCGGCCTTGCCCAGCCGCTCGACCGCCACCACGCCCTCCTCGAACGCCCCCGCGAAGGCGGCCAGCGTCACCGGAGTCTGCAACACCTTGCCCATCTGCCGGAACAGCGACCCGTACAGAGGCCCGGAAGCGCCGCCGACGCGGCGGATCAGCGTCGCGCCCGCCGTCGTCAGCACCTCCGCCTCCGACGCCGGCGCCGACTCGGCCAGCGCCTTCAGCACCTCCGTCAGGCCGCGGTCGAGGTTGGTGCCGTGGTCGGCGTCGCCGATCGCGGCGTCGAGGCGGGTCAGCCGGTCGCGGTCGGCGCGCACCAGCCTGGCCGCCTCCTCGAACCAGGCCACGAACAACGCGGTCTCCATCAGCGCCCCCACCGCAGGCCGGGCGTCTCGACCGGCGCGTCCCACAGCCGGGTCAGCCGGTCGTCGAGCCGGCAGACCGTGACCGAGAAGCCCTGCATCTCCAGGCTCGTCACGTAGTTGCCCACCAGCGACCGCGCCACCCGCGCCCCCTTGCCCTTGACGAACGCCGCCACCTCCGCGAACACCACGTACAGCTCCATGAGAGGAGTGCCGCCCATGCCGTTCACCATCACCAGCAGGTCGCCCTGGAGCGGCAGGTCGCTGTGGATCGCCTCCATCGCCACGCCCGCCAGCTCGCGCGCCGACACCATCGGCACCCTCGCCCGCCCCGGCTCGCCGTGGATGCCGATGCCCAGCTCCACGTCCGTCTCCGGCAGGTCGAACGTGGGCTTGCCGGCCGCCGGCACCGTGCACGACGACAACGCGATGCCGAACGAGCGGCTGCGCTCGTTCACCTCGGCCGCCACCGCCGCCACCTCGTTCAGCGGCGCGCCCTCCTCCGCCAGCGCCCCCGCCATCTTCTCCACGAACAGCGTCGCGCCCGTGCCGCGCCGGCCCGCCGTGTAGAGGGAGTCCTGGACGGCCACGTCGTCGTCGACCAGCACGCTGACCACCTCGACGCCGTCGGCCAGGTCGGCGGCCATCTCGAAGTTGAGCACGTCACCCGTGTAGTTCTTGACGATGTGCAGCACCCCGGCGCCGCCGTCCACGGCGTTCGTGGCGTCGATGATCTGGTCGGGCACCGGCGAGGTGAAGACCTCGCCCGGGCAGGCGGCATCCAGCATGCCGTGGCCGACGAACCCGGCGTGCAGCGGCTCGTGCCCCGAACCGCCACCCGAGACCAGACCCACCTTCCCCGGGCGAGGGCCGTCCGCCCGGTAGACCACCCGGTCGCGGACGCGCAGCGACGGGTGGGCCGCGGCCATGCCGTTCAGCGCGTCCTCGACCACGGAGTCCGCCGAGTTGATGAGCTTCTTCATGGTCAAAACATCTGCCCGTTTTCACGACCGCGCAAGCGTCGTAGCGTGGGCGGGGTGGATGTCGTCTACGACCCGTACGATCCCGCGGTGAACGACGAGCCCTACCCCGTCTACGCCCGGCTGCGCGCGCACGCGCCCCTGTACCACAACGCCGACCTCGGCTTCTGGGCACTGTCCCGCCACGCCGACGTCTCCGCCGCGCTGACCGACAGCGCGCTGCTGTCCAGCGACCACGGCCCCATGCTCGACCCGGGGGCGTGGGGGCCGCACGCCCGCACGTTCCTGTCGTTCGTGGCCATGGACCCGCCCGAGCACACCCGCATGCGCGCCGCGATCTCGCGCGGGTTCACCCCGCGCCGCGTCGCCGCCCTCGAACCCATGATCAGGCGGATCGCCCAGGGCCACATCGAGCGGGCGGTCGAACGGCGCGCCTTCGACTTCGCCCGCGACATCGCCGCCAGGCTCCCGCTCGACGTGATCTCCGAGCTGGTCGGCGTGCCGCCGTCCGAACGGGCACAGGTCCGCAGGAACTTCGGCGCCCTGCTCATGTACGACCCCGACGGCAAGATGGCCGAGGACGGGCTCAGAAGCATCATCGGCCTCGGCGACTACTACCGCGCCATCGTCGCCGAACGCAGGAAGACCCCCCGCGACGACCTCGTCTCCGTGCTGGTCGCCGACGACGAGTTGACCGACGACGACATCGTCGCCTTCCTCTTCCTGCTCATCGGCGCCGGCGCCGAGACCACCACCCATCTGCTCAGCGCCGCCTGGTACTGGGCGTGGCGCAACCCCGGCCAGCGCGCCACCGCCTTCGCCGGGGCGATCGAGCCGTGGATGGAGGAATCGCTGCGCTACGACACGCCCGCCCACGGCACCGCCCGCCGCCTCACCCGCGACACCGACTGGTACGGCGTCCGCGTCCCCAAGAACTCCAGGATGTGGCTGCTCATCGGCTCCGCCAACCGCGACGAGACCGTCTTCCCCGACCCCGACGTCTACGACCTCGGCCGCGACACCGGCCGCGCCATCAGCTTCGGCGCCGGCCGCCACTACTGCCTCGGCGGCCCCCTCGCCCGGCTCGAAGCCCGCATCGCCCTCGAAGAGCTCACAAAAGCCGTCAGACCCGGCTACGACGTCGATCCCGGCGGCATCAGCCGCACCGCCCACGGCAACGTGCGCGGCATGGTCAGCCTCCCCACTACCGTGACACCCGCCTGAGTAGGTTACCTTCTGCACATGGCTGAGATCGTGTACCCGCCGGTGATCGCCGCCGCGCGGACCCTCTTTCGCGTGCTCGACATCCGCTTCCACATGGAGGGCACCGAGCACGTGCCGCGGTCCGGGGGAGCGGTGCTGGTGAGCAACCACATCAGCTACCTCGACTTCATCTTCGCGGGGTTCGCCGCGCTGCCGTCCAAGCGCCTGGTGCGCTTCATGGCCAAGGAAGACGTGTTCACCCACCGGATCTCGGGGCCGCTCATGCGCGGCATGCACCACATCCCCGTCGACCGGGGGGCCGGCGCGGGCTCGTACGCGACCGCGCTGCGCATGCTCAAAGCGGGCGAGGTCGTCGGCGTCTTCGCCGAAGCCACGATCAGCCGCTCGTTCACCGTCAAAGAGATCAAGAACGGCGCCATCCGCATGGCCATGGCCACCGGCACCCCGATCATCCCCGTCGGCCTCTGGGGCAGCCAGCGCCTCTGGACCAAGGGCCGCCCCCGCAAGCTCCTGCAACGCCACGTCCCCCTGACCATCCTCGTGGGCGAGCCCATCTACCCCAAGCGCGGCGAAAACGTCAACCAGCACACCTCCGACCTCCACGCCCGCCTGTCCGAACTCGTGGACCGCGCCCAGCGCACCTACCCGGAGGTGCCGAAGGGCGTCTGGTGGCAACCCGCCCACCTCGGGGGCACGGCCCCTACACCGGAGGAGGCCGCGGCCCTGGACGCCGCCGAAGCCGAGGCCCGCGCCAACCGCGACCAACCCACCACCTGACCCACCCGCCCGCCGGCGCCGGCCCCTCAGCGGGCATCCGCCGCCCGCACGACGCAGCCCGTGCCACGCCGCCCACTGCCGCACTCGGCCGCGCCGCGCTGGCGCCAGTAGGGTGTGGGCCGCCGGCCGGGCGTGAGCCGCCGCACTCGGCCGCACCACGCCGGCGCCAGTAGGGCGTGAGCCGCCGATCGGGCCTGAGCCATCGATCGGGCGTGAGCCGCCGCACGCTCGGTCGCCCGCCGCGCCCCTCGGGTCGTCGTCCGCTGCCTCTGTCACTGACCGGCCGTCGCGTTCCGGCGGCGGTCCCTTCGGGGGCCGGCCGCAACGTCCTGGGGCTGGCCACCGTGCACGTTGCGCCGCCCGCCGCCGCACAACGCCTCGCCGCACCGGCGCCGGTCAAGCGCGGGCCGCCGTGCCCCGTGCCCGAGCCCCGCCGGGTCGTCAGATGGCGGCTTGGTAGGCGCTGGCGCGCATGCCGGCCAGCAAGCCCGCCGTCTGCTCCGGCGTGTACCGCCGCACCGGGTCGTGGTGCAGCAGACCTTCGATGAGGGGGCGCATCACCCCGGCTCGCCGTGGCGGTGGGTAGGGGCCGCTGCGGGCCATGCCGAGGACGGTGGCGGCGTCCTGGCCGGGGTAGGGGGGCTGGCCTTCGATGGCGCTGTAGAGGGTGGCGCCGAAGGACCACATGTCGGCCTCCTTGCTGGCCGGCCCCCCGTGCAGGCGTTCGGGCGCCATGAAGGCGGGGGTGCCGCGCAGGCGGCGGGAGGTGGTCATGCGGATGTCGCCCTCGGCGGTGGCTATGCCGAAGTCGGTCAGCACCACCCGGTCGCCGGTCAGCATGACGTTGGCGGGCTTCACGTCGCGGTGCAGCACGCCGGCCTGGTGGGCGGTGCGCAGCGCCGCGAGCAGGTGCTGGCCGATGGCCGCGACCGACTGCGCGGGCAGCGTGCCCACTTGGGAGAGCAGCTGGTGCAAGGAGAGCCCGTCGAGGTACTCCATCACGATCCAGAGCTTGCCGCCCTCTTCGATCAGGTCGTGGACCGTGATGATGTTGGGGTGCGTCAGGCCGGCTGCCATTCTGGCCTCACGCAGCACCCGGCGGCGTACCATCTCGGCCTCTCCGGCCAAGGTCAGCTCCTTAAGTGCCACCGTACGGTGGAGGAGCTGATCGAACGCCCGCCAGACGACTCCCATACCCCCACGACCGGCCTCCTCATTCAGGAGGTACCGTCCGCCGATCTTCCGCATACCATCCCCTCAAGCTCGGGGATAATCATGTCACCTCAGCACAGGCTGTAGGGTGCCTAACGTGATGTGGATATGTCGGAAAGTGTAGGTGCGCTGGTCAGAGGCCCAGAAAATTGATCTGACAGGGCGCGCCACACCATCCCGACCGCCACCAAACATACTCCTGTCGCGCCGACGAGGGCGGCGGTGAGGCCGGCGAGCTCGGCCACGAGCCCTCCGAGGGCGGCTCCGAGCGGCATGCCGCCCATGCCGACGAGGCGGTATGCCGAATTGACCCGGCCGAGCAGTTCCGCCGGGATGAGCCGCTGCCGGGTGGAGATGACCAGGACGTTCCCGGCGGCGCCGACGAGGCCCCACAGCACGGCGGTGGGGTAGAGCGTCCACGGCGACGGCACGATCACGGGCACGAGCAGCAGCACGCTGGTGACGAGCCAGTTGCCGACGAGGGTGCGCAGCTCGCCGAACGCGGCGGCGGCCCGGCCGGCCAGGAGCGAGCCGAACACGGCTCCGACGGCGAACGCGGTGGTCATGAGGCCGTACTCGCCGGGCTCCAGCCCGATCCGGGATCCGTCGCCGACCGCCCACAGGACGAAGACGGCGAAGTAGCCGGCGTTGGCGAGGTTGAGCAGCCCTGCGGTGATGGCGAGGCCGCGCAGGACGCGATGCCCCCACAGGTAGCGCAGGGCCTCGGCGATGTCGGCCCGCATGGGGCGGCGCGCGGGCGGTTCCGGCAGCCGGTACGTGCCGCGCATGCCGAGCAGGAGCAGCCCCGCGGCCCCGTACAGGATGGCGGGGGAGCCGAAGACGGCGGCGGGCAGCGCGACGACGAGGAGCCCCGCGACGGGGGCGCCGACGAAGTCGTTGCCGATCATCTGGGCGGTGGACACGCGGCCGTTCGCCCTGGTCAGCTCCCCTTCGGGGACGGTCATGGGCAGGACGGACTGCGCCGACAGGTCCGCGAACACCTCGCACACCCCGGCGAGCAGCACGGCGGCGAGCAGGAGCCAGAGGTTGAGCAGGCCGAGGGCGGCCAGGACGGTGGCGCAGGCGAGGAGGGCGGCGCGGGCGAGGTTCGCGCGGACCATGATGCGCCGGCGGTCGGCCCGGTCGGCGATGGCGCCGGCGTGCAGCGCGAGGACCAGCCACGGCAGTGTGGCGGCGGCGCCGACGAGGGCGACGAGGGTGGGGGAGCGGGTGAGCGTCACGGCCAGCAGTGGCGCCCCGATCTTCAGTACGCCGTCCGCCAGGTTGGACAGCCCGGTGGAGGACCACAGGAAGGCGAACGATCGCCCGAGACGCGCCACAGTGCTCTCCGATAGTGTGTAAGGAAAAGTGTGCACAGATCTCTTTGCAAAGATAGGCTTGCACAGTGACGCAGATCAAGTCCTTCTCCGCCCGGACGCTCGACGCGAACGCGCTCAAGTCCTTCGCCCACCCCCTGCGGCTGCGCATCTACGAGCTCCTCGACGAGCACGGCCCCGCCACCGCCACCGGCCTGGCCGCCCTGCTCGGCCAGAACACCGGCGCCACCAGCTACCACCTCAGGGAGCTGGCCAAGCACGGCATGATCGAGGTCGTGGCCGGCATGGGCCGCGGCAAGGAGAAGTACTGGCGCATCACCCCCGGCGGCTTCTCCTACGGCGAGGCGAACCCCGCCGACCCCGAGGTGGCCGGCGCGCTCGACTACCTGCTCGACGACCTGGTGCGTACGCGCGGCGCCGAGCTGTCCCGCTGGCGCGAGGAGTCGGCCACGGCGCCCGAGGAGTGGGTCCAGGCCAGCGTGTACGGGCGGCGCTCCCTGCGCCTCACCCCCGAGGAGACGGCGCGGATGCGGGACCAGGTGTTCGAGGTGCTGGAGCGCTACCGCGCGCTGTCGGACTCCGGCGAGCGCGAGGGGGCCGGGCACGTCGTCGTGCACTTCGACGTCCTGCCCGTGGGCACGAACCGCTCCTGACCGGCGCGGATGAGGTTCAGGGGTGCCCGCCGCGATCACAACCTAGGGATTTCCCTAGGTGCCGCCCTGAGGCCACGGCTTCGCGCCAGCCCTTAGGTTCTTCGTCACCCGGCCTATCACGAGCAGTGCTCAACTGAGGTAGGAGTCGACCATGGCTTGCAGCACCGACACGGGTGGTGGCCGGACCGCGGACCCTGGGCCTCGCGCCCGCCCTCTGGAACGGTCCAGAAGGGCGCGGCGGGGGACGCTCCCATGGGCGGCAGGCGGGGGCTCGCCCGCGCGCGAGCGCGCCCGTACGCGGTCCCGGCAGGTGCGGTCGCGGGCGGGGATGCTGGGCGCGGCGCCGCCGTCGGAGCGGGCGATGTTCGGCGGCGCCGCAGCCCTTACCGATACGCCAGACCTCCGGGCCCGCCGGACATAGGGCACGGAGGGGCGGCGCCCTCGTCCCGGGCTGGAGGGACGGGGGCGCCGGCTCCATCCGGGGGCCGGGGGAGCCGGTCTTCAGGGGAGCAGGCTGAGGGCGCGTTCCATCATCGCCTGGGACGCGGTCTTCGCCGAGCCGGAGTCGAACGGCGGCTGCGGGTCGTACTCGATCATGAGCTGCACGCTGCGCGCCGTCTCCTCGCCGCTCGCCTGCCCCAGCAGCGTCAGCGCCATGTCGATGCCCGCCGACACCCCCGCCCCCGTCACGATCTTGCCGGAGGTGACCACGCGCTCGCTCACCGGCTCGGCCCCGTACTTCTTGAGCTCGTCCAGCACCGCCCAGTGCGAGGTGGCGGGCAGCCCGTCCAGCAGGCCGGCCGCGCCGAGCAGGAGCGAGCCGCTGCACACCGAGGTCGTCCAGCGCGTGTGCTCGTGCGCCTGCCGGATCCAGGCGACCAGGGCCTCGTCGGCCAGCGCGTCGAAGGTGCCGCTGCCGCCCGGGACCACGATCACGTCCGGGGCGGGAAGGTCGGCGTACGAGGCGGTGGCGGCGATCCGGAGCGTGCCGTGATCGTCGGGCACCGGGCCCGCCTGGCCCGCCACGAACGTGACGGTGAACCCGGGCGCGAAGGCCAGCACCGTGTACGGGCCCACGGCGTCGAGCGCGGTGAACCGGGGATAGAGCGGGATGGCGACGTGCATCTGCCTCACCTTTCACTGGAAATCGGGTCGGTCGGAGCCCTGCCGGCGGGAACCTGGCCGGCGGGAGCCTTGGAGCGGAATCTCCTGCGGTGGTCGCCGGGCGAGATCCGCCAGTGCCGGCGGAAGACCCGGTACAGCGTCTCCTGCGTGCCCAGCCCCGCCTCCCTGGCCACCGCCGCCAGGGGAAGGGCGGTCACCTCCAGCAGCCGCCTGGCGGTGTCGGCGCGGCTGCGCTCGACGTACCGGCCGGGCGACAGGCCGGTCTGCTCGGTGAAGACGCGCGAGAAGTGGCGCTCGCTCATCCCGGCGAGCGCGGCGAGCGCGGGCACGCTGAGGTCGGCGGCCGGGTTCGCGTCGATATAGGCCTGCAGCTCCCTGAGCGGCTCGCTGCGCGGCGTCCTGACCCGCATGGGGGTGCTGAACTGGCTCTGCCCGCCCGGCCGGTGCAGGTACACCACGAGGCCGCGGGCGACGTTCGTGGCCAGCTCGTGGCCGTGGTCGCGGGTGACCAGCGCCAGCGCCAGGTCCACCCCCGACAGCACGCCGGCCGAGGTCCAGATGTCGCCGTCCTCGATGTAGAGCGGGTCGGGGTCCACCTCGACGTCGGCGTACCGGCTGCCCAGCTCGCCGGCCGCCAGCCAGTGCGTGGTGACCCGCCGGTGGTCCAGCAGCCCGGCCTCGGCCAGCAGGAACGCGCCGTTGCACACCGACGCCACCCGCCGCGCGCCGGCGGCCAGCCGGACGATGTCGGCGATCAGCGCGCGGTCCTCGACGTGCCGGGGCACGCTCAGCCCGCCCGCGACCAGCAGCGTGTCGATCGGCCCCGAGACGTCGCCGAGCGCCCCCGCCACGACCGTCACGCCGTTCCCGGCGGCCACCGGACCGCCGCCCGGCGCCACCACCTCCACCGCGTAACCGTCGCCGGGCCTGAGCAGAGTGGCCGTCCCGAACACGTCCGCGGGACCGGCCATGTCGAGAAGCTGGAAGCCGGGGAAGACGACGATCACGACCCGTCGCTGCATGCCTCTCATGCTGGTCGCGGCCCGGCATGGCGTCAACGACACGAATATTGCAGATTACGCCATCACCGTGGCAGGAACGCCGACAGCCCCCGGGGGCAGGACCCGGGGGCTGTCGGCGGAAATGGGCCGGTCTCAGCCCATGTGCGGGTAACGGTGGTCGGTCGGCGGCACGAACGTCTCCTTGATCGCGCGGGCGCTCACCCACCGCGTCAGGTTGAACATCGAGCCGGCCTTGTCGTTGGTGCCCGACGCGCGCCCGCCGCCGAACGGCTGCTGGCCCACGACGGCGCCCGTCGGCTTGTCGTTGACGTAGAAGTTGCCCGCCGCGAAGCGCAGCCGCTCCGCCGCCGCGGCGATCGCGTACCGGTCCTGGGCGATGATCGAGCCGGTCAGCGCGTACGGGGCGATACCCTCCATCTGGTCCACGACCGTGTCGTAGTCGCGGTCCTCGTAGACGTGCACGCCCAGGATCGGCCCGAAGTACTCCTTGACGAAGATCTCGTCCGCCGGGTCCGCGCACTCCAGGACGGTCGGCTTGACGAAGTAGCCGACCGAGTCGTCGTAGGAGCCGGTGAGCACGTCGATGTTCGAGGCCGCGCGCGCCCGGTCGATCGCCTCCTTGTGCTTGGCGAACGCCCGCGCGTCGATCACCGCGCCCATGAACGTCGACAGGTCCGCCGCCACGTCGCCCACCGTCAGCGACTCGGCGGTGGCGACGAAGTCGTCCCGCATGCGGGTCCACAGCGAGCGCGGCACGTACGCCCGCGACGCCGCCGAGCACTTCTGCCCCTGGTACTCGAACGCGCCCCTGATCAGCGCCGTCGCCAGCACGGCCGGGTCGGCGGACGGGTGCGCGAGCACGAAGTCCTTGCCGCCGGTCTCGCCGACCAGGCGCGGATAGCCGTGGTAGGAGGAGATGTTCTCGCCGATCGTCCGCCACAGGTGCTGGAACGTCGCCGTCGAGCCGGTGAAGTGGATGCCCGCCAGCGCCGGATGGGCCAGCGCCACCTCCGAGACGGCCTGCCCGTTGCCCGTCACCAGGTTGATCACGCCGGGCGGCAGGCCCGCCGCCTCCAGCAGCCGCATCGTGAAGTGCGCCGCGAACTGCTGCGTCGGCGACGGCTTCCACACCACGACGTTGCCCATCAGCGCGGCCGACGTCGGCAGGTTGCCGGCGATCGCCGTGAAGTTGAACGGCGTGATCGCCAGCACGAACCCCTCAAGGGGGCGGTACTCCATCCGGTTCCACACGCCGGGCGACGAGATCGGCTGGTCGGCGTAGAGCTGCCGGGCGTAGGCCACGTTGAAGCGCAGGAAGTCGATCAGCTCGCACGCCGAGTCGATCTCCGCCTGCTGCACCGACTTCGACTGCCCCAGGACGGTCGCCGCGTTCAGCGTCGCCCGCCAGGGGCCCGCCAGCAGGTCGGCCGCCTTCAGGAAGATCGCCGCCCGCTCGTCGAACGACAACGACCGCCACGCCGGCGCCGCCGCCAGCGCCGCGCCGATCGCGTCCTGCACGTCCTGGGCCGTAGCGTCGTTGGTACGGCCCAGGACGGAGGCATGGTTGTGCGGCTGCACCACGTCGATGGGGGCGCCGCCGCCCAGCCGCTGCTCGCCGCCGACCGTCATCGTCAGGTCGAGCGACGCGCCGGCCAGCTCCTTGATGCGGTCCTCCAGCGTCTCCCGCTCGGCGCTGCCCGGCGCGTAGCCGAGCACCCGCTCGTTCGCGGGCACCGGGACGTTGCTGATGGCATCCATTTACTTACCCCCAAGGGCACGAAGGAAGAAGGCGACGTTGGCCGGGCGCTCCGCCAGGCGGCGCATGAAGTAGCCGTACCAGTCGTCGCCGTAGGGGACGTACACGCGGACCGTGTGACCGGCCCCGGCCAGGGCCTCCTGCCGGTCGGTCCTGATTCCGTAGAGCATCTGGAACTCGTGGTCGCCGAGCGTGCGCCCGAACCGGTCGGCGAGCAGCTCGGTGATCGCGATCATGCGGTCGTCGTGCGTCGCCACCATGGGGTACCCCTTCCCCTCCATGAGGATCCGCAGGCATCGCACGTACGCCTTGTCCACCTCCGCCTTGGCCTGGTGGGCGACCGACGCCGGCTCGCGGTAGGCGCCCTTCACCAGCCGCACGCGCGAGCCCTCCGCGGCCAGGTCGCGGCAGTCCTGCTCGCTGCGGAACAGGTACGCCTGGATCGCCACGCCCGTCGACGGATGGTCCTCGCGCAGCTTGCGCAGGATCGACAGCGTCGAGTCGACCGTGGTGTGGTCCTCCATGTCGAGCGTGACCGTCGAGCCGTTCGAGGCCGCCGCGGCGCAGATCTCGCGGGCGTGCTCCAGCGCCATCGCCTCGTCGAGCCGCTGCCCGACGGCCGACAGCTTCACCGACACCTCGCCCCGCGTCCCGAGGTCGAGCGGCTCGACCGCGCGCAGCAGCGTGACGTAGGCGGCGGCGGTCTCCTCGGCCGCCTTCGCGTCGAGCGTCTCCTCGCCGAGATGGTCCACGGTGACGGCGAGGTTCGCGTCGCGCAGCCGTTCGATCGCGGCGCGGGCCTCCTGGACGCTCTCACCCGCGACGAACCGCCGCACGACCCTCTTCGTGAGCGGAAAGCCTGACACGGAACGGCGTACGACGCCGCTCCTCGAAGCGGCGAGCAGCAGTTGACCCAGCATGCGTTCAGTGTAGAAACCGCAGCTCAGAGGGGGCTATCGACGGGCGTAACGCCGGGTGTGGCAGGCTGTCGTACAAATGCACAACGCCGCTGACCTACAAGAGATCGTCGACGAGATCGCCGCCCGGCTGGGGGCGTCCGCGACACTGGAGGACCGCTCGTTCCGGCTGCTCGCGTACGGCGCGCAGCACGGCGACATCGACACCGTCCGCCAGGAGTCGATCCTGCGCCGGCGCGCCACCGGCGAGGTGCGCGACTACTTCGAACGCTACGGCATCGCCAGAGCCGACGGCCCCGTCAGGATCCCCGCCGACGCCGAGCTCAAAGTCCTCGCCCGGGTCTGCTGGCCGCTGCGCCACGCCGACGTCACCTACGGCTACCTGTGGCTGCTCGACTCCGGCGAGCTCACCGGCGAGCGGCTGCGCGCCGCCGCGCCCCTCGTCGCCCGCGCCGCCGCCGCCCTCGCCCAAGAAGCCAGAAGCCGCCAGGACCTCGGCCACGGCCTGCGCGCCCTCCTCTCCGCCGACCCCGAAGAACGCGCCGACGCCTCCATCGACGTCCCGGGGCCCGTCGCGGCCATCGCCGTCCGCGAATCACCCGAACGCGTCGCCGCCCTCTGGACCCTCCCGCGCGGCGTCCTCGCCCGCGCCGGCTCCCCCGTCGCCCTGCTCGCCCCCGCCCACCTCGCCGCCGAAGTCGCCCAAACCGTCCAAAGCGCCTACGGCACCGCGGCCGGCATCGGCGCCACCCGCGCCGACCCCGCCGACGCCTGGCTCAGCTGGCGCGAAGCCCGCCAAGCGCTGCGCATCGCCGAACACTTCCCCCGCCACGCGCCCATCGCCCGCTGGGAAGACCTCGGCGTCCACCGCCTCCTCGCCCGCCTCAGCCAGGCCGACCTGCGCGAACTCGCCGCCGAGATCGCTGCCCTGGACGTCGAGCTGGCTCAGACCGTGGAGGTGTACCTTGATCGCGGGGGGCACGTGCAGAAGACGGCGGCCGAGCTCGGCATCCACCGGCAGACGCTCTACTACCGGCTGGGCAAGGCCGAACGCCTCACCCACCGGGACCTGTCGGACGGGGACGATCGGCTGGCCGTCCACCTGGGCCTCAAGGCCGCCCGCCTCCGCACCCAGGACGGCCCTTAGCGGGTTTGGGGCTTTGTGCCGGGTTCTCGTGCGCCCCGGCCCGCCCACTCCTGCGCGCGCGCTCCGCCCGCCTGTCGGTTCGTGCGTGCCCTTGTGCCGGGGTGTCGTGCTGGCCGCCGTGCGTGTTGCGCCGGTCACCGCCGTGCTGCGCCTCGCCGTACCGGCGCCGGGGAGGGCTGGGGTGTGTCGCGACTTCCTGCGTGCCGCTTCCGCCCGGCCCGCCGGCTCCTGTGCGCCCGGCTCGCCCCGCGCTCGTGAGCGGCTTCGTGCCGGGGTCGTCGTGTTGGGCGCTGTGCGCGTTGCGCCGGTCACCGCCGTGCTGCGGCTCGCCGTACCGGCGCCGGGGGCGGGCTGGGGTGCGTCGCGAGCTCCTGCGTGCCCGCTCCCGGCCCTGCGCTCCCCGCCCGGCTCGCCCCGCTTCCGCCCGGCCGCCCCGCGCTCCTGAGCACATGCCCCGCCCCACCGGTACTGCGCGCCCGGCTCGCCCCGCGCTCCTGAGCGGCCTCGTGCCGGGGTCGTCGTGTTGGGCGCCGTGCGCGTTGCGCCGGTTGCCGCCGTGCCGCGGCTCGCCGTACCGGTGCCGGGGGAGGGGCGGCGCGTGTTGCTGGCCGGGCGCCTCAACGCCAGTCGCCTCGGCGTCTGGCAGGAAGGCGGCCGGGGGAGGCGGTGGGTGGGAAGCGGGCGGTCGAGTGCGGTGGCCCGACGGGAGGGAGGCGCGCCGCAACGCCGCGTGGCGGGGCGAGGCGGCCCTCGGGGGAGCCTCGCACCGGCGGGACGGTCCGTCCAGGGCAGGAGGGCGGGCCTAGGTGGTCAGGACCTGGCGGAGGGTGGTGGCGAAGGCCTCTGGTTGGCCGGGCATGCCGAACTCGTTGCCCAGGAAACCGCCGTGGTTGCTGGGGAAGGTCACCGGCTTCATGCCGAGGCGGTCGGCCACGCCCACGCCTCCGCGGTGGGCCATCTCGCCCTCCGACTCCGCCCCGATGCCGATCACGATCCGTGTGGAGGCGGCGCGGAGGGCGTCGAAGTCGGGCTCGTAGTGGGTGCAGGTGATGAGGTTCTGGCCGAGGAGGGCGTCGTCGCGGGAGCCGTCGTCGGCGGTCGGGAGGCCCATGGTGGCGGGGTCCGGGGCCGGGAGCTCGGACGGATCCGCCGGGAACTCGCCCTTGTGGCCGGTGGTGGCGATGAACTTGGCCATGGCGGGGCCGAAGCCCTCGCGTTCGTACGTCCGGCGCATGTCGGCGATCACGGCCAGCGCGCGGTCGCGGTCGGGCAGGACCTTGGCCACCGGCGGCTCGTGCGCCACCAGCGTGCGGACCTGCTCGGGATGGCGGGCGACCAGGGCCAGGGCGTTGACCGCGCCGCCGCTGCTGGCGAAGATGTCGACGGGCCCGCCGCCGACCGCGTCGATCAGCCGGTGGAGGTCGTCGGCGTGCAGGTCGGGGGTGGACTCGGCGAGGCCGTCGGTGCGCTTGCTCCGCCCGACCCCGCGCGGGTCGTACGTCACCACCGTGCGGTCCTCGAAGTGGCCGGCCAGGGTGGTGAAGCCGGTGGCGTCCATCGGGGAGCCGATCATCAGCAGGATCGGCTCGGTGGTGCCCTCCGCCTCGCGCACGTCGTAGGCGATGGTGGCTCCGGGCACCTCAAGGGTGTGGGTCTTGGGCTCGGTCATGTGGCAGCTCCTTCTCGACGGTCGCCAATGTAGACGGCGGGGGTGACAAAAGCTCATCGCCGCCCGAGAGGTCTCCTCAGAGGTCGCCGCAAAGCTCCGGAGGCGCCGCCCGCGAAGCCGCCGCGAAGCCGCTGCAAAGCCCCAGAGGAGCCCCAGAGGAGCCCCGCGAAGCCGCCGCCGAGCCGCCCGAAACCGCCCGGCACGCCGCGACCAGCGTCAGCGGGGCTTGTAGATCTTGACCCAGTCCACGTACATGGACACCGTGTCGGGGGTCGTGGAGTCGCGGCACTTCGGCTCGCACACCACGTCGTTCTGCAGCGCCAGCCCCATCCGCCGGCCGGCGGGCACGTGCGGCCCCCGGTAGTCCCAGATCTTCCGGCCGTCCAGCCAGAACGTCAGCCGCCCGGGCAGCCAGTCCACGGCCACGGTGTGCCAGCGGGTGAAGTCCGCGTGCAGGACCTTCCTGGCGCGGCCGCGTTCGCTGTGGACGAAGATGCCGCCGCCCTGCCGTTGCGGGTCGACGATCTCGGCGATGTTGACCTCGGAGTAGCCGGAGTCCTCGGTGGCGGGCCAGAGCAGCGCCACGGGCGTGTAGCCGGCGCCGGCCTCGGCCTTGAACCTGACCTCCCACCGGCCGTACTCCTGGGCGAGCCGGCTGGCCACGCCGCCGGACAGGTCCTTGCCGCCGTACAGGCCGCCCTTGAGCCGCAGGACGCCGTTCGCGACGGAGGCGGCCTTCCCGGTGCGCGGGTTCCGCTCGGCCTGCGGCGAGTGGTAGATCATCCAGCGGCTGGTGTCGATGGAGGAGCCGTCGAAGTTCTCCACGAGGGCGGGGCGGCCCCATGGGGACGTCTGCGCGTGCGCGGTCTGGGGGAGGACGGCGACGCCGGCGAGCGCCACCGCCGCCAAGATCGGACTGCGTTGAGGCATGCGGTCCATCGAAGCAAAGATCTCGCTCGGATAACAACCCTTCTGTCCCATCCGTCACTCGGGTGGGGCGCCGAGCAGGGAGCGGGTGAGGGCTTCGTGGCCGTGCAGCATCTCCTCCAGCGCGGCCGTCAGGTGCTCCATGGAGGGCCGGTCGGGGGCGGGGTCCTCGCGCAGGGACTCCAGCACGGCCCGGCGCAGCAGCTCCTTGAAGAACGAGGCGGTCATGCCCTCGGTCCTGGTCACCAGCCGCTCCAGGTCCGCCTCCGGCAGGTGGCCGCCGCCGTACAGGCGCAGCAGGGCGGCGCGGCGGGCCGCGTCCGGCCGGGGCACCTCGACGGCCAGGTCCACCCGGCCAGGGCGGGTGGCGAGGGCCTCCTCCAGCAGGTCGGCGCGGTTCGTGGTGAGCACGAACGTGACGTCGGCGTCGGCGCCGATGCCGTCCATCGCGTCGAACAGGGTGAACAGCAGCGGGCTGCCCTCCTCGGAGTAGCGGCGCGCGTGCGCGACCAGGTCGACGTCCTCGACGACGACGATGGCCGGCTGCAGCCGCCTGGCCATGGCGGCGGCGTCGGAGATGGCGCGCAGGGCCGTACCCGTCATGATGACCACCGTCACGCCCGGCATGCGGCTCATCAGGTAGCGCACCGTGTGGGTCTTGCCCGTGCCGGGCGGGCCGTGCAGCAGCAGGCCGCGCTTGAGGTGCTGGCCGCGGGCCAGCAGCGCCTCCGCGTGCCGGCCGATGCCGGCCACGTGCCGCTCCACCGTCTCCAGCACGCCCTCGGGCAGGATCACCTCGTCCGGGCCGAGCACGGGGCGCGGCAGGAACGTGACCAGGCTGTTGCCCCGGTGCTCCGAGACGCCGAACGTGAGGATCTGGCCGCGCATCACGTCGTCGCGGCGCATCAGCCGCTCGATCTCCTCCCGCGCGGCGGTGGCGCTCGCCCGGGACGCGGCGATCACCTCGACCCTGCACCCCTCCCTGCCGAACATCTCGGCGGGCCCGCGCAGCCCGATCACGATGGGCGAGCCGTCCGGCGCGACGGTCTCGACCAGCCCGAACGTCACGACGTCGATCGTCTGGTCCGGGCCGGTCGCGGTGGTGGCGTAGTCGACGGCGCCGATCTCGAAGTGCTCGAAGCCGCGCCTGGACATGCCGAGGATGTCGATCGTGTCACTGTGGCCGCGGCCCTGCCCGGACACGCCGAACCAGGAGGCGGCGCCCCTCGTCGCGAGGTAGGCGTCCACGCCCCGCTGGAGGCTGGCGTGCTCCCAGTTCTGGAAGGACTGGGTGACGCACACCAGGTCCTTGATCGCGCAGGACAGGTGCCCGGTCACCCTGGAGGCCAGCTCCGAGACGGGGCGGGACTCGTCGATGACGTGGTGGGCGTCCTGGAAGAGCTGCTGGAGGGCGCGGGCCAGAGCGTTCGCGTCGTGGAGGTCCATGCGCGCACGATCGCACATGAGGGCGGGCCTGGAAATGGCGCCGGCAGGTGGCCGCTGCCACCTGCCGGGTGTCCGTACGAGAAGGGGTCAGGCGCAGGCCGCCTCGTAGACGCGGACCAGCTCCTGGCTCACCCGCTCCCACGAGTACCGCGAGCGGGCCCGGTCGGCGCCCGCGTAGCCCAGCGCGGTGCGCAGGGTGGGGTCGTAGAGCAGCTCGCGGGCCAGCCGCGCGGTGCGGGCGGGCCGGTCCGGCGGCACCAGCAGGCCGGTGACGCCGTCGATGACGGAGTCGAGGTGCGCGCCCACGGCCGAGGCGATCACGGGGACGCCGCAGGCCATCGCCTCCAGCGCCACGATGCCGGTCACGGCCTCGCGCGGCACCGACACGACGGCGTCCGCGCTGCGCATGAGCTTCGGCACGGCGGACCGCTTGACCTGGCCGAGCAGCGTCACCCGGTCGGCCACGCCGAGCTGCTCCGCCAGCGCGCGCAGGCGGCGCGCGTCCCTGTCCTGGTCGAGGTCCTCCGGCTCGGGCCCGCCGGCGATGACGAGCTCGACGTCCCCGAGGCCCTGCAGCGCCCGCACGATGGTGTGCGCGCCGCGCTCGATGGACAGCGGCCCCACGTGCAGGAGGCGCTTGCGGCTGCCGCGCGTGGCGACCGCGCCCCGGCGCTGGAAGCGCTCGGTGTCGACGCCGTACGGGACGACCGCGATGTTGCCGCGCGGGACGCCCAGCCTGATCAGCGCCGACTCCTCGTCGCCCGAGCCCGCGATGACCGCGTTGGCCCGGCGGCCGAGCGCGCGCTCCAGCTCGATGCGCTTGTTGTCGACCGTGTGGAACGTCTGGGTGACGGGCACGCCCAGACCCTTGGCTCCCGCCACCGCCACGAGGCCGCCGGTCCACGAGTGCGCGTGGATCACGTCGGGGCGATCCTGGCTCCACCGCTTCATCAACTGGTTGCCGACCTCGTTGAGGTAGGGCACCACGTCGTCACTGGTGAGCTCTCTGGCCGGGCCCACGTCGATGTGCTCCAGAGTGACACCCGGGGCCACCCGCGTCTTGGGCTTGCCATCGGAGTTGTCACGACGGGAGTAGATGGTGACGTGATGCTCGCGGCCCAGCTCGCGTGCGACGGACAGGATGCGGTGGCGCTGGTTGCCGTTTGCGGAAGCGACGATCGCGATATTCATGGCACACCTCAAGCGTGGAAAGCCTTCAAAGGTGTGCCTGCGTCTTAGGCACGTCGTTCTACGACTTCGACCATACCCAGTTTTCCGTCGATCGCAAACCCCCGCAGATCAGACACCTCGCAGGGCGAACACCACGATCTCATCCCAAACCTGACCACCCGAGAACGTGTGCCGGTCCGCCTCCACGGCCTTGACCACGGTGGACGGCGCCTGGCCCGCGCACCGGCTGAGCACGTCGGCCAGCCGCTCCTCCCCGTAGGGCTCGCCGCGCTCGTTCCTGGAGGAGATGAGCCCCTCCGAGTAGAGCACCAGCGTCTCGCCCGGGGCGATCGTCAACGTCTCGACCCCGGTCTCCGCCTCGGGCGAGATGCCCAGCGGGACGCCGCCGCCCGCGGCGAAGCGCACCCCGCCGTCGGGCTGGAGCAGCACGGCCGGATGGTGCCCGGCCGACGACATCCGGATCTCCCTGCCCTTCACGAACCCGGCCACGGCCATCACGAACATGCCCGTGCCCTGCGTCACCAGGGCCTCGTTCACCTTGCGCATCACCAGGTCGGGATCGGAGTCCCAGACGCTGAGCACGCGCAGCCCGCCGCGCACCATGGCGCTGACCGAGGCGGCCTCCTCGCCCTTGCCGGCCGCGCCGCCCAGCGCGAAGCCCCAGCCGCCCGAGACGGGGAAGACGTCGTAGAACTCGGCGCCCACCGAGGACCCCGGGTGGTAGACGGCCGCCGCCTCGTAGCCGGGCACGTCGGGCAGGTTGCGCGGCGCGACGCTGGCCGACAGGGCGTCGGCGGCCCGCGAGCGGCTCTGGAAGCTGCTCTGCGCGCGTACGGCCAGCCCGATCTGCAGGCCCACCTCCTGCAGCACGGCGAGGTCGGCCAGCGCGAACGGCGGGCGGTCGTGCGCGCGGACGAGCGTCAGCACGCCGTCGGAGCGGCCGATCGGCACGCACAGCACCGACCCGGCGCCCATCACCGTCAGCAGCGGCCCGTCGGGGCAGAAGCCGAACAGCGTGTCGTCGTCCACCATCTCCAGCACCAGGCCGGAGCCGCGCTCCAGCACCTGCAGCACGAGCTGGCTGGCCGCCGGCTCGGCCGACTCCACCTGCCGGACGAGCCCGCCCAGCGGGTGGTTCTTCGGCGCCATGACGACCGAGCGGCGCGGCGCGCCGTTGCGCACCATGTCGGCGATCACCCAGTCGGCCCACTCGGCCGCCAGCAGCCGCGCGGCCCGCTGCAACGCCACGGGCTGCAGCAGCGCCTCCTCGTCGAGCAGCACCCTGCCCATCCGGGTCAGCAGGTCCTGACGCCGGGCCGAGGCCAGCAGCAGCGCGCCGTCGGACTGCTCCGGCCGGCGCGCGCCCGGCTCGGGGAGCTGCACCTCGGTCGGCAGCGCCACCGCCGCCACCATCTGCTGCGGCTCGCCCGGCATCGTCAGCCTGGTCAGCGCGAGCTGCACGGTGTGCGTGCGCCCCTGGTGCGCCAGCCGCGTCTCGAACGCGGCCGGCTGCCCGGTCTGCAGCACCGCCGTCAGGTGCGAGCGGAACGCCGCCCGCCGCGACACGTCCACCAGCAGCGGGAACGAGCGGCCCACCAGGTAGCCGTCGGGGCTGCCCAGCACGCGCGAGGTCTCAGGGTTGATCCGCCGCACCACGCCGCCGCCGTCGAGGATGATGACGGGAACGGGGAAGGCACGCAGGACCTGGCGCAGCAGCTTCAGCTCCCGCTGCCCGCCGTCCTTGCGGCCGGTGGCCCGCTTGGGAGCCTTGCGCAGCTCCTCGCGGGCCTCGGCCAGCAGCTCGGCGGCGGTGTCGAGCTCGGCGAGCGCGGCATCCAGGGTCGGTGCCAGGTCGGCGGGGTAGGCGGCCCTCGCCTCGCGCAACGAGGAGACGCGCCCGGCCAGCGCGTCAAGCGCGTGTTCGAGGTCCGGCATGGTCATGGTCTGACGCTACGCCACTCGGGATAATGCTAGCCATAAGGGGTAGAAGCTTGTTGCTATGGAATCGACCGCGATGATCACTCCCGGACTTGCCCGAGACCTCGCCGCACTGGGCCGGCTGGGGGAGGACACCTCGACAGAAAGCGTACTGCGCGGCCTGACCACAGCCCTGGCGACCGGCGTCCCCAACTGCTCGGGCGCCTCCGCAGAGCACTGGCGCGACCACCGTGTCCTCGTCTCAGGCTCCCACAGCGAGCTCATCATGCTCGTCGAAGGCGAGCGCGAGCTCGGCGAGGGCCCCTCCATCGAGGCGCGCCAGAGCGGCGGCCGCGCCACTGTGACGGACGTGCTCAAAGAGACCCGCTGGCCCCGCTACGACGCCCTGGCCACCCGCTGGGGCGTGCGCTCGGTGCTCGTCGTCCCCATCGAGGTGCCGCCCGCGCTGCTCGTCGTCGGGCTCTACTCCGTACGGCCCGGAGCGTTCTCCCCGCAGGGCGCCGGCTCCCTGGCCGACATGCTGGCCGAGCAGGTCGGCGTGGCCATGGCGAACATGTGGGAGTTCGAGGAGGTGCGCACCGACCACGCGCAGCTCCAAGAGGCCCTGGCCGGCCGGTCGGTGATCGACCAGGCCAAGGGCATCATCATGCAGACCAGCGGATGCACCGCCGAGGCCGCCTTCGAGGAGCTGCGCAGGATCTCCCAGCACCACCAGGTCAAGGTGGCCGACCTCGCCCGGCTGCTGGTGGACGAGCACCAGCGCAAGTCGGCGAGACGCTGATGAACGCTAGGCGATGGCGGACAGGGCGTCCTCCAGCGTGTCGTACAGCGGCAGGCGCTGGGCCAGGCCGGTGATCCACATCACCTTCGACTTGGAGTACTCGACTCCGATCAGGGCGAACTTGGCGCCCGCCGCGAGGCTCGTCTGCCAGTGGTGCACGATCAGCCCGAGGGCCCGCGAATCCATGAACGTCACCCCGGCCAGATCCAGGATCAGATCGGGGCCCGCCATCGCCAGGTAGTCGGCGAACTGGGCCCGTGTCGTGGCGTCGAGAACACCGTCGACCCTGACCACGGTGATCTCGTTCACGGTCGACGACGTCAGGCTGAGGGCCGCCACTGGCTCCTCGCCGTTCTCCGGCATTGTCACGGGGCAACCCTACTGTCACCGCGCGATCGAGGAATACTTCCCGCGGCATGGGGGATACTGGAGCCGAAGTCCAGCAGAGGGCTTCGGTCTCGAGAGTTGAGCGAGGCGTGCCTCTGCATGGGCTTTTTCCTTGTGCGGCAGGCCGCCTGCGACCCATATGAGGAGCAGCGATGGCTGTGCAGGAATACGTCCTCGAGGAGATGTCCGCGGAAGAACTCCTGGCCGAGATGGTCAGGGAAGAGACGCCCGACAGCGTCCGGGAGCGTCTGCGCGAGCGCATCGTCGAGATGCACCGGCCGCTCGCCATGGAGATCGCCCGACGCTACCGCTACCGCGGCGAACCTTTGGAGGATCTCCTCCAGGCCGCGTATGTTGGCCTGATGAAGGCCGTCAACGGCTTCGATCCGACGCTCGGGCACGCGTTCAGGGGGTACGCGGTCGTGACGATGACCGGCGAGGTCAAGCGCCACTTCCGCGACCGCACCTGGGCCATCCGGGTGCCCCGCCTCTACCAGGAGCGCCGCTCCGAGCTCAACCGGCTCGTCGCCGACCTCAGCCAGGACCTCGGCCGGTCCCCGACCGTGGCCGAGCTGGCGGCCAAGATGAACATCAGCGAGGAGGACGTCCTGCTCACGCTCGACGCCTCCGCCGCCTACAGCACCCTGTCGCTCGACGCGCCGCTCGGCACCGACGACGACGCCGCCTCGCTCGGCGACGTCATCCCGGAGGACGACGACACGCTGAGCAACATGGTCGACCGGGAGGCCGTCAAGCCGCTCATCGACGCGCTGCCCTCCCGCGAGAAGCACATCCTGCTGCTGCGCTTCTTCGGCAACATGACGCAGGCCGAGATCGCGGCCGAGTTCGGAATCTCCCAGATGCATGTTTCGCGTATTCTCCGCAAAGTTCTCGACCAGCTTCGCGCCGAGCTGGTCGGCTGACGAGGGCGGCCGCCGGGTGAACGAGGACGTCGAGCCTCAATCGGGCTACACGAGCCCGCCACCCGGCGCGCCCGTGAAATCGCTGCGCTTCCGCCTGCCGGACCTGCCGCAGGTCCGGCAGTTCGCCGAGGACGAAGCCAGAGCCGTCGGCATGCCCGAAGACGCCATCGGCGACTTCGTCA
The DNA here is from genome assembly GCF_900323885.1 of [Actinomadura] parvosata subsp. kistnae. Taxonomy (GTDB): domain Bacteria; phylum Actinomycetota; class Actinomycetes; order Streptosporangiales; family Streptosporangiaceae; genus Nonomuraea; species Nonomuraea composti. The sequence goes on from NZ_OOHJ01000027.1 coordinate 206,553, forward strand.
TCGCCGTCAACGAGGTGGCCACCAACGCGGTCACCCACGGCGCCGGCGACGCCCGCATGCGCACCTGGGTGCTCAGCGGAGACCTGATCGTCGAGGTGCACGACGAAGGAGCCTGGAAGCCCGGCCCCATGCCCGGTGCCGTCGGCGGCATGGGGCTGTGGGTGGCGCGGCTGCTCTCCTCCGACCTGACCCTGCGGGTCGGCCGGGGCGGCAGCACCGTCATCATGCGCTTCCCCGGCAAGGCCTGACTCGGCAAGACCTGACTCCTGACGGCAGATCGCCGGGCGGCTCCCGCCACCCGGCGATCTCATGTCGTGCTCCATCTCTGTCAGCGGCGGGCTCGGCCGCCACGCCAGTTGCTGTAGCCCGTACGGATGCTGGCCGTGCCGACGCCTGCCTGGTGCAGGGCCAGCAGGGTCAGCCCCAGCAGGACGAACGTCATGCCGGAGAACCCGCCGGGGATCCGCGCGCCTACCAGGTCGAGCAGGAAGCCCAGCCCGAAGATGATCGCCGCGATGACCGCGAGCATGTCATGTCACCTCATTCCCTGACTCTGGAACGGATCAGGCTGCCCCGCGCCCACTGCCTGGGCCGACTGGGCCGGCTGGGCGGGTGACTTGCTGGACAGAGCCAGCAGCCGCTCCAGGACCGTCCGGTAGTCGCGCAGGGCCAGGCGCAGCTGCTCGGTGTCGGCGCTGCTCCCGGTCTCCTTCCAGCGCTCGCGCAGGGCGTTCGTCCGGGTGGTCAGCGTGCTCGTGAGCGAGTCCACCACCTCGCCGACCAGCCCGTCCGCCCGGCGCACCGC
>NZ_OOHJ01000024.1 GCF_900323885.1 [Actinomadura] parvosata subsp. kistnae
GGGATGCCGCCGTTCGGGGTGTCCCAGCCCACGCTCCACGCCCACTTCGCGCGCTTGAGCCGGGGGCGGCCGAGCCGCTGCCGCTGGAGGGTGAGCTGCACCTGGTGGGTGTCGCCCTCGGGCATCTTCACCCAGCCGAGTACCGGCCCGTCCACCGTCTCGTAGCTGTACCGCTTCGGGCCGAACAGTGCCTGGACCAGGTCGAGGCTGATGGAGCCGTGCATCCACCACGGGTCGTTCCGGGACCACGAGTCCTCGCGTGCCCACCACTGCCAGCGGATCGCCCAGTCATCGACGGATACGTTGATGACCCGGGAGTCGTAGCCCTCCGGGATCAAGCGGCGCTGCAGCCACGTGCCGAACGCCTCGGTGTGGAGGTAGAGCGCACCGAACGGCCACACCCGCAGGTGACAGGACACAGCGTGGTCCGTCCCAGCCGCGCCGATCATGATCCCGGCGGAGAACACGCCGAACGTCTTGCCGACGACGATCTCGCCGCCGAGCGTGCCGGTCGGCTGGCCGGGCCACTGGCCGGGCCCCCATGTGCTCGCGCCCAGCTCGCGCATCGCCTGGACGAACCCGGCTCGGTACAGCTTGTTCGTATACGGCTGGCCGACGTCGAAGCGCGCCGGGGGCAAATTGCCCTGCGGGTCGGGGCGGACGCCACACCGGTCGCAGGTCACCCAGCGGGCAGCGTCGGCGCCGGGCGGGGTGGGCCCGTATCCGTCGACGACTGGTTTGTGGCCGCGAAGCCGGCACCAGAGCATGAGCCGGGGCAGGTCGTGGAGCCAGATGCCGCGGTGGACGAGCACGCCGCGTGGGCGGCCGTCTCGCTTGAGGTAGTCGATCGAGTGCCACTACATGATCAGTTCTCCGAGGGGTGAGAGGTGTCAGGCGCGAGGCGGCCAGTGCCAGGTGCCGGGTTGGTCGCCCTCGATGCTGCTGGTGACCCAGTAGGTGTCGTTGCCGTCTAGGTGGACCTGGAGGTTGACGTCGGTGGCGCCGCTGTAGGTGCGCACGATCATCGCGGGGAAGGCGTTGCCCGCCATGACGCGGGTGCCGACGTGCGCGACGTGGCCGTCCCTGCCCGCTTGGCCAGGCAGTACGGGAGTGCGGCTCCGCTGGAACGCCTCGTAGTCGTCGCGGCGCCGGTTGATGTCGTCGGCGTCTTCGTCGGTGAGCTGGTAGTGGACGATGCGGCCGAGGGACGGCACGGCGCTCATGCGGGGCTCCTGCGCTGGTTAAGGGCATACGAAAGGCCCTGGACCGGGGAGTATCCAGGGCCTAGCTCGTGATCAAGAATCTGGGACGTGATCGTCTCGGGGGGTACCCGAGGTATCAGGACGGTCGCGTTCGTGCGGGAGGGACGCTCTCAGCGCGTCGCTTGAAGCGTGCACGCGGGAGGAAACCTCGCGTACCTACACGAATCCTAGACTGATCATGAGGGTACACACGGTTGTCAAGCCCTTGCAAGCCGCGTGCTCACTGTGGACCAGCGCCGACGCCCTCCAGCAACTATGACTTCCTTCGTGCCACAACGATGGCAGCACTCAAGCTAGCTGGAGAGGACGACATCACGATCGCGAACATGATGTGACCGCGTACGGCTAAGTGGTTGCGCGACGGCCGCAATCATAAGCTCGCGGGAAGTTGGATATTACTAAAGCTGGGACCACTTGCAATCTCGCCGCAAATAAACAAACTGTACTATGAGATAGTCGGCGGGAAAATGCGGCCCTGATTTGCTAAGCTAGGATTACAGACGAAGCGGCCCCGCTCTCAGTGTTGCAGCCGAGGAACGGGACCGTTCGCCTACCTCGCGGGGGCTCGGCTAGCTGAGCCCCCGCACTCTGAGGTACAGATCAACCGAAGCCAGCAGTAGCTGCAGTAAAGCCAACAGCATCAGCACAGCTCGGTCGTCCGACCCCTCGGGGTCCATGCCTTGCATCTCCTGCATGAGACTTTCCTCTCGTTGATCGGCCTCTATCTGAGGCGGCCGAACATCGCTCGGCCGCCTCGCGACAGCGGCCCGCGTTTAGAGAGTCGCTAGGCAATGACTAGGGCATCGTATCGCGATGATTACCGCTATTTCTCGGATTCATGCCATACGTCGAGGGTTCTTATATGAACCCCGAGATAGCGGATAATGGAACATATTCGCTGGTGAATGGCCCCCGCGGCTCATAGAAGAGCCGTGCGGTAGTTTGGGACGTGCAGCACGGTGCAGCCGGTCAGTCCTGAAAGCGTTCCCGATACTCCAGCTCGGCCGCTCGCCAGATCATCTCGTCGTCGAAGCCAATCACTGTCCGGTCGCGGACGAGACGCAACCTGCGATCAGCCGACACGTCTCCGGGCAGTTGGCCGGCGACGAGTTGGTTCAGTTCGGGGCCAGCGACCTCGTACAGGGCGGCGGCCTCCGGGGCGCGGGTCTGCAAGACCGCCGCGATACTTTCGGGGGTGGTGTCGGGCCAGCGGGTGCGGGCGCGCTCCACCACCGCGGCGTACAGCCGGGCGTCGCTCACCGAACCGCCTGCAGCGCGTCGCGGAGCGGCTCGACGGCGTCGTAGCCGAGCTCGATTGAGTTGTACGGCCAGGTGCCTTCGGCGCGATCGGTCAGATAGGCCGGCCCGGACAGGGTGACCCGCTGGCCGTCCGAGGTGGCCGGGTAGTCGCCGGCTGGCATGGGGTGGTCGCCGGTGATCTGGCGACCACCCCGCAGCCACGCGGAGTATCCCGAGTGGGGCTGGCCGACGATCTGGTTGAGCGCGGCCAGCACGCACGACACGTCCTCAGCCGGGATGGACCAGGTGGCCGCCGTGTTCGTAAGGCGCTCCTTCGGGGCGGTGAGGTAGAACGACTCGCTTCGCGTCTCGACGCGGTACGGCCCCATCTCGGGGGTTGGCTCCTGGATCGCGCCCATGGTGGCCTCTCTTTCGGCGAGCGAAACTGCGTGTGGCCAGCATGCCGGACATCAGAAGGCATGGCGAAGCGGTCCCGGGACTGTCCGGCGTCGGGACAAGGCGACGCGATAGAAGACATTATCGTGAGTTATTGAAAGATCGTTCATGTACGCAAAGCAAGTCATTCACCCGGTCGTCGCGGATCACGCCACGGCTTCCACTCCCCCATCTCCCGCGCAACATACCTGGACATTTCGGGCAGCAAATTCCGGAGCGCATCCTCCGCAGGCGACCGAATCACCGGCCTCTCCCCCGACCTATCCACTACAACATCCGGAGCTATACTCGGCGTCAACTTCGCCAGGGTCCAGCCCAGTCGAGCAGCCTTCGTCACCAACTCATCGACCTCGGCGGCCGTCATCGACGCGTCCTCTGCGCCTGCCTGAGCCAACCCTTCCTCCACGCTCTCCCGCGCCTGCTCCACCTCAGCGAGCTCCACCGCCACGCCGGCGGCCTCGAAGCGCTTCGCCCGACCCATCGCCGCCGCCAACGGACGGCGCAACGCCACAACCGCCACCACCACAGCCACAGGCCAGGCGAGAGAGCCCACGAGAGACGCCACAAGCTGGAAACCCGACATGACAGCGAATCGCAGGTTAACAACAGATCGTTACCGGGCAGCGTGAGGCACAGCTGCATACATTGGGGCCGCCGAGCATCTCGCCGAACCGATTACGCCGCCGCCTCTGCGGTCAAATAGGGCATGGACTTCAATTTGCTGGCCTCCCTCAACCAGGTTGTTGGCGCCATGTCCCTCGTCGCCACCGTCTTCTTCGGCCTAGTTGCCATCCGCGTGGGACGGATCACAAAGCAACGCCTCGCTGAAGCTGAAGAAGACCCTGCCGAAGTGCTCCGTCGACGCGCCGACCACGCCACCACCGCACTCACCGAAGCAGTTTCACTCATGAACGAACTACAGCGCGAGGTCGCCACCCGGAAGTTCCAACTCCTCGACGCCACCGCAGAGGCCGACAAAGCCGCCAAGTTCCTAAATGCCAACGAGGAGTTACGCGACCTTCTCCGCCAAGGTGCGGTACAGGAAACGAAAAGCTCCATCCGCGCCCAACAACGCCTCCAGTGGAGGTTCGTCCTCATCACGGCAGGAATCTCCCTGCCGATCGGCTACTTCATCAACCTCATCAGCCCACCCTGACCGCCGGCAACCGTCGCCCGGCCCACAACCCCACCGAGACGTCGGCGCCCGCACGGCCGAGGCCGGCCACGCGAACGGCGACGCTCCCACTCCGCCGCCCACACATACATCAGCCGTCGCTTCCCGCCAGCGGTCCGCGCATGACCACGACCGGCCGAATTCCTGCATGTCAGGACATGTCCATAACTTGGTAGAAGCGTGGTTCCCGCAAGCTACTCGTTGGTAATTTCTGTATTCTCGCGCGATCATGCGCACGGAAGGGCAGACTGGAACAGTGAAAGGCTGCGGGAGGCACAGGCTCCGGTCCCGCGAAAGAGGAATAACCGGGTTCTAACGGAAAGGCTCACTGAGTCCCATATCGGGAGCGCCACGAGGCCACGTCGTGTGTGCATACACACGATCAGAGCGACATCGTCGAATGGAGCCGACGACACCGGCCGCGTGGAGCTACTGACGTGGGAGACCACAGTGAAGCTCCAAGACCTCAGCCAGTTCCTCACCGAGTTGCGTCAGCTCATTGAGCAGATCGTCCTCACTCTTGCATCTGTCATCGGAGCCATTGGACTCCTGGGCCCCGTGGCGATCCTCACATTCGCCGGCCTGGTCGCGCTGTGGCGCCGCCACGTTGGTCACCGGAGCGGCAAGCGTACTCCCGGATTGCACCGCCGGGAGCGCATCTCCCGCTCCACCACCAGCAGACGATCCAGACGCACCAGTCGCCGGCCACGCCGACCCAACATCGTCGTCGGCCGGCCAGCCCCATCCAGAGGAAACCATCCCTCCCCCACCCACCGCCGAACCGACCCCACCGACACCCCACACCGGCCCGCAGCCTCAACAAGATCAACCCACACACCACCAGCATGACCCAAGACGGCGACGGCAACTCCAGGGGCCCGTGCGGCCGGCTGGCGGGGGGTGGGGGCGGTGTGCTTGCCGATGCGGGCGTTCATCTCCTCGATCAGATCGGGCAGATTGTCGCTCACGCAGCCTCCTCCGTGGTGTCGTCAGGAAGATCGGGCGACGGCACCTGATCAAGCTTGTTGTCGGGCTTCACGTACGGCAGGCCCTTGCTGGACAACTGACGCAGCGCGTAGTCGTAGCCGCCGTGCATGGCGCGGCGGGCCGTGCCCATGAACGCGCCGACCTTGGACAGTGCCAACCGCTTGCGGCTCTCTGCCGCGTCCATGCCGAGGACGGCCGCATGGAGCTCAGCCGCCAGTGCGGCGGGCAACTGCACGGTGGCGTCGCGGTCGATCTGGGGATGCAGCTTGCGCACCGTGGCGTATGTGGCCGGGTGGTCGTCGAACTCGGGCATCTCGTCCCAGAACAGGCTGGCCAGGAAGTCCTCGGCGGCGTCCCGCAACAACTGCGCCTCGACCGGGTCGTATTCGACCACGTACTCCTGGAACGACAGGCGGTCATCCAGCAGCACGAACCGCCAGCGCGGCACGCCGAACACGTCCATGTACCACATGACCTGCACCCGGTAGTAGACCGGAACCTCAGCCGTTCCCGGGCGGCCCCAGCCGGACCCGTACGCGTCAGCGTCCGTCTTGATCTCGACGCCTTCGACCAGCACGCCGTCCTGGAAGCACAGGCCGTCCGGGCTGCCCAGCTGGTAGTCGCGGTCGACGTGCACGTACGTGCCGCCTCGCCGCACCTGGAACTCGGGGTGCTGGTCCTTGTACCAGGCGAGGATGCCGGGCTCCAGGTAGTGGCCCCGGCTCTGCGCGGCGGTGGACGGCTCCGGCGGGACGAGCCCCTTTTGCAGAACCCACTCCGAGTACGGCGACGACCATGGTGACTTTCCGATCACCGCGGCGATCGACGATCCGCCAAGCCGGCCGCGCCGGATCTTGCGTCCGCGTCGGCTGTCGGGGCGGTACCGGCCCAGACGGCGGGCGGTTCCCGCCGTCTGGGTCAGCACGTCCGCTCCTGGCCGCGCCTCGGACCTGGCTGCTCCAGGCTGAACGGGCCGTAGTAGCGGTGCGCCTGGGTCAACTGGAGGTTGCCCGGGTACCAGGCGCCGAACTCCGACTTCAGCGCGACGTAGCCGTCCTCGCATGCGTGGCCATCGGCGGTGCACTCGCGGCAGTCGATCTCGACGGCCTCCCACCGCTTGCCGTTGCGGTCGCGCCACACATCCTCCGGTAAGGGCGGCCACTCGGCCGCGGTCACCAGCCTGTGCCGGACGCCGTCGTTGTCCGTCCGGAAGTAGGAGTCGGCGCCGAACTGGCCGGGACGTCCGACGCCGAACCGGGCCGGGTCCTTCGGGTCAACGACGACGATCACGCCACGCCGGACAATCTCGACTTCGTCACCCTTGCGATAGATGGGGTAGTCCGTCACCGGCCCGCCTCTCTTTCCAGGCGGAGCTTGCCGGGCGTCTTGAGCCGGAAGGGTCCGTAGAGCTCGTCCACCCTCTTGAGCTCCTCTTCGCCCTCGAAACGGGCGCCGAATTCGGAGGTGAGAGCAATGCCGCATTCGCCAACTTCGGGGGTGTGGGCCAGCCAATCCTTCCCGGCCCCGTCCATCCAGATGTCACCCTGCACGGGCGGCCATTCGACGGTGGGGATCAGCCTCGTCCGTGGAGTCGATGCAGCCCTCGTAGGTGACGCGGACGCGGTCGCCGACGCGGTACAGCACGCTGCCCATCAGCTCCTCCCCTGCTCGCCGCCGTGGGCGGCGTCCTCCCACGGCGCCTGCCGCACAGCGGGGACCGGGCCGGGGTGCGGCCACGATGCCAGCCGGACCGCCGGGCGGTCGTCATGCAAGGCTCCGAGCCATTCCAGGTGCGCGGCGAGGCCGTCGTCGCCCGACAGCACAGGCCGGCCGATCACGTCGTCCCCTCCGGCTTCCTCGCCTCGACCTCGTCGGAGCGGTAGAGCCAGCGGCCGTCGTTCTGCCGGTGCGGGCACAGGCCGGTGAGAGCGAGGCGGCGCAGGTGGCGGACGGTGATGCCGAGTGCGGCGACGGCTTCGGCGCGGGTGAGGAAGGTCATTGCGTCGCTCCGCAGGAGCCGGGGCGGCGGCGGTGAGGCGCTCCAGCAGGACAGCGCGGAGCGTGTCGCTGACGAGGGCTGAGACGCCTCGCGTCGTGAGACCCTGCTCGTACATGGCAAGCAGCTGCTCGGGAGGCAGAGCGCGGGCCCGAGCCTTCATGTGTTCGGCGAGATCCGGGCCGGGGGTCGGAGCGGGGCCGCTCGCGCGGCCCCGCTCCCGACGCGCTTCGGCTACACGGTCGCCCTGAGGGGCGGTGCACTCCTGTGGGCGCGACTCTTGTGTGCTAGCGGGTGCGCTAGCGTTGATAGTGGTGGTCGTCATCGTGGTGCTCACTTTCGGGGACGGCGGAGGCGGGGGTAGACGCGGGCGCCGCGGTCTTGGACGGGATGGTCAGCCGGTGGGTCAGGTGCTCCACGACGGCACCTGCGGGGATGCGAATGGCGCGGGCGTGGATGCGGAAGGAGGCGATCACCTGATCGCGCACGAGCGCCTGGACCGTGCCAGCGCTGACGCGCAGAACGTCGGCGGCTTCGGTGACCGTCAGGAGGTTCAGCTCGGCCAGCTCATCGAGGGTGACGGGCTTTTCGGCCTGGAGCTTGGCGAGGATCGTGCGACAAGGCCAGCGCAGGGTGGCGCAGACCGATCTGCCGTCGCCTGCGGTGGCGCCGCTGGGCGCGGGAGGGTCGAGGAGGACAAGACCGGCGCGGACGAGGATGGTCAGCAGGTCTGCGGGAATTGCGCCGTTGGACTCGCGGATCGCTCGCTGCGCTGCTGCGCGTACTGCTACAAGGTCCGCTCTGCTATTGATGCGATCCCGGTTCCTAATCATGTGACCACCCCCATCCCTCTTGTCGATCTTGTTTGAACATGATCGATACACAAGACGACGCTAGGGGGTCCGTGTAACCCCGTCAATGATTTTACGTACACGTATTCACACAATTCACACGTATCCCTAGCGGCGTGTGGATTGTGCCGCCTTGTGTCGTTGCGGGGTAGGTACATCGGCACACGACTTGATACGGTGACGCCACATGCGCAAAAAGCGCAGTGAGGCGGATGAAGGAGACAGCAGCCGTGGCAGCCACGAGCACACGCGGCGACGACACGACGCCCTACAAGGCCGAGGGCGCCTTCCTCAAGCGAAAGCGCCTCAGCCTGCTGAACCTCACTCCCCCGGAAGTCGCCCGGCGCATCTCCACCCTCACCGGCGGCAAGTTCAACCGCAACACCCTCGACCACTGGGAAAGCGGCCGCCGCCTGCCTGACGACCAGCACCTCGTCCTCTTGGCCGTCGTCTACGGCAATATCGACCCCGCAGAGATCATCGAGGTCTTCAACCGGCCTTTCGCCGCCGAACTACTGGAAACCGCCCAGTCCCAAGGCGTCGAAACACTGCTGGCCCCCGCCAACCCTCTGAGCCGGCCAGCACCTCCTGAAGAGGCCAACCCGATCATCCAACGCCAGCAACGCCAGATCGCACAGATCCGGGCCAGCAAGGACTTCACCGACACCCAGAAGGAGCGCATGATCGCCGCCCTGCTGCGGCACTACGAAACCACTGCTGACATGGTCGACGCCCAGCTCGGACTGGACACCTCGACCTGAGCTACGAGTCAGTCACTCTCGACAGCCAGCCGACGCGCACCGCGTGCAGCGCGAGCTGAAAACGCGTCTCGGCGCCGGCTCGCTCCATGAGCAGTTGAATACGCCGAATTACTGTGCGCTTGGAGATGCTGAGGGTGAGGGCGATCTGCTGCTCCGTCGCGCCCCGGGCTAGGTGCCGCAAGATCGTGACCTCCTGCTCGGTCGGCCGGTCGTCGTCGGATCCGTTATTCCGCCAAGGCGTCTTGCACGGCAGAGCTCGTTCCCAGTGCACCTCGAACGTCGCCACCAGCGCATCCATGATCACGCCCGGGTGCACGAGCAGCACAGGCAGGGTGGTACCCGGCGATTGCGGAACCAAAGCCCGGTCACGGTCTCCGATGATCAACTTGAACGGGAGCCTGTCAATCACGCGGACTTCGCATCCGCTCTTCGCAGAATGCTGAGCGGCCTCGACCGCAGCTTCATCCTTGAAGGCAGCCTCCTCGATCAGGATGCGGCACTGCGGATGATCATCCAGTCCCGCCATCCGGTCGCTCGTGACGTTGACGTAGGGGGCGGTCACGAACACAGCAGTTCGTGGCGGGTCGTCTGTTCGATGTGGCTGAACGTCTTACGAACATGCTCAGCATCCGTCACCACCTCCACCGGCACCTGCGCCGTGCGGTGCCGGTCGTTGGCCTGGTAGAGCGATTCAAGCTCAGCTATCAACGCCTCTGTCGCGTTCATGGCCTGCTGGCGTTCCAGCAGCCGGCCCGCAAGAGCCACACCGGGCCGGGCAGCGGTGAGCAGGTCTTCCCCGTAGACCAGCCCACCGGCGCGTAACTCCTTGATGATGGCGCTCTCGGCCGGGCTGTCGAAGCTGTCCACACGCAACGGGCCTTCGCGGAGCAATGCCCGGTACAGCACTTCGGCTTCTTCTCCGAGGCCGAGAATCTGAAACATCGCCTTCCCCGTGTGGCCGGGGCCCCGGCGGGCCGGAGCCTGTTCTACTTCATGCCTGTCCGATCAACTGCAACCTCTCGCGCGTGCAACCGGCCCATGCGGTAGGCCCGGTACGCAGCAGCCGCACGCTTCTGCACGGGATAGAGCCGGATGGCCAGCAGGGTGAGTGGCACCCCCACGGTGACCGCCCAACCTGCCAGAAGCATCAGCTCGTCCGCCCCGCACTCGCCCCTGCAGAACACGGTGGCCACGCCCACCAACCAGCACGAGGCCGCCGCAATGGTGCATCGCAGCCACTCCTGGTCCCACCGGGGCGGCGCTTCGCTCCCCAGGCGCATAGAGGGTCACCAGCCGCCCATGTGCGCCTGGAGGTCGGCGGGCACTTCGTTCGGCTTGGCGTAGGTGACACTGTCGCTGGTGATGGTGGAATGCGTGGTGACCGTCGTGATCGTCACCGAGCCGTTGGCATTGACGACTCTGGTGTACGTGGTGCTGGTCGTCGTCGCCGGCCTGCCCGGAGTTGCCGTGGCCGTCGATGTCGGCGCGCCGGGCTGATCGTCGGCTCCTGTGATGCGGACGCCGTGCTCGTGGCGGCCGGCGCCGGAGCCGGCACATCATCGCCATAGGCCGCGGTCGCCGAGGCGACCAGTAGGGCCGCGCTGGCGGCGGCGAGCAGGGTCCGGGTTGTGCGGGAAAGTCGAGGCAGCATGGCCGTGCCCTCTTTCGGGTCGGGAATCGTGAGAGAGGCGAGGGGACTGCCGACGTGCGCGAGGGCGGCACGTCAGCGGCTCTTGATCATCGCCCGTGGAGGGATATGCAAATAGCTCACGCCTCCCCTTGTCCAGCCTTTCCGGCGGCACGTTCCATCCATGGCACAAAAGTGCCAAATGAGACGCTACCAAAACAGTGTGTAATGAATGCAGATAGTGAAGAAAAATAACATCCACGCCACGGGCATGACTGTGGAATTCAGACATGACACAGTGTGGTGCTTCAAAGCTCAACCGAACCCGACAAGGACTGAGGACCATGACCGGATCCACGAGCGCACTCGCAGCCGCGCTCGGCGCGTTCCTGCTCGCTGCGGCAGGTGAACCACCCCTGCCCATGATTGCCGCCTCGATCACGATCATGGCCTACTGCGCCAGCGCTTTCAGCAGGCGCATCTTGTCCTCACCCGCACGTCCGGCGCTGCCCGCCGACGTCGCCTACGAGGCCAGCCTCCGTGACGAACTCACCGCCGGATACCGCGACGCTCGAACGTGGCACGCTTGCAGGGCCGCAAGAGTGCGGCCCTGGAGCAGAGACTAGTGCTGTGACCGGAAATGATCACCGGGTTGGGTGAGGGGGGTCAGGCTGCCGGTGCGAGGGGCCGGCCGCCCCAGCGGATGCCCTTCTCGCTGCGGATCCGGGCGCGTTCGCGGCGTTGAGCGGCCAGAACGTCGGGATGGCGGGCGTTGGCGTTGCGCCAGCGCAGATAGGCGTGCAGGGCCCGGGTTTGGACGGTGTGGTTCGGGTGGTCGGAGTTGGCCAGGGTGAACTGGCGCAGCGGCCCGAAGTGGGCCTCGATCGGGTTGGCCCAGGAGGCGTAGGTCGGCGTGAACAGCAGCCTGACCTTGTGTTTCTTGGCCCAGGTGCGGATGCGCCAGTTCTTGTGCGCCGACAGGTTGTCCAGGATCACGTAGATCGGTGCGCCGTCCGGCCGGGCGGCCCGGATCGATTTCAGGGCGGCCCAGGTGTAGTCGATTGCCCTTGCGCGCCCGGTTGACGCCCCACAGCAGGTCGTCCCCGACGGAGTAGCAGCCGTGGAAGTACCGCACGCCCTGGGTGCGGCGGTAGGTGGCCGGCAACCGGTCCGGCTCACCAGCGGGTGACCAGCCCGTCCCGGCGGTGGGACGGATGCCGAGCGGGCCGAACTCGTCGAAGGCGAAGGTGCGCTCGGGGCGGCGGGTGAGGGCGTACTCGATCTCCTCCAGCTTGGCGTCGAAGTCCGCATCGGGCGAGTCCTTCCAGGTCTTGGTGCGCTGGAAGGTGATCCCGCGCCGATGCAGCAGGGTGCGTAACGCCTCCCGGCCCAGGGTGATGGCCCGGCCGGGCAGGCGGCGCAGATAGTGCACAAGCTTGCGGATGGACCAGCGGGTGAACGGCTGGCCGAGCTTGGTCGGGCGGGTGGTGGCCGTCGCCGCGATGAACTCTTCGTCGTCAGGACTCATCAGGCGGGGACGGCCTCCCGCCCACTGAGGGTCCAGGCAGGCCAGCCCGATCTCGTTGAACCGGTGGATGACGTCCCGCACGGTGTCCTCGTCGGCCTGCACCAGGCGCGCGATCACCGGGACGGTGTTGCCGCCCGCCGAGGCCAGCAGGATCATCGCCCGCCGGTAACGCACCGTGCTCATCGTGCCGCGCCGTACGATGCGCTGCAGCTTCTGCCCCTCTTGGTCCGAGAGCCTGCGGACCTTGACCGGTTGCGTCACCGGGCCTCCCGACTGCTGAACGAACGTGATCAGCTCATCCAACCGGCAACACCGTCCTACGCGCCAACCCGGTGATCGTTTCTGGTCACAGCACTAGGCGGACATCGACACTGGAAGATCGAAGCGGCTGCTCGTGCGGACGCCGGCGAGGAACACCCTCCACTCGTGTGGCGCGAAGCGGTTCACCGGCCCGGCCAGATCGGGACCGTCACCGGTAGGCGACGAGCCCACCACCTCCACCCGGCCATCCGACAGCCGCACCCACACGCAACCCCCCGACTCCGACTGCGCAGCCTTACGCCACGCCTCCGTCAAGTACTCCCTGGTCGGCACGCACAAACTCCTCGCGGATCGAATCAATGAGATCGGCTGACACCTCAGGTGTCAGCGCCACGTCGGCCAGGTGCTCGAAGCGTCGCTCGTACGCTTCAACCCCTGACCCGAGGTCCACAATCTCATTCGGTCCGCCCTCCAGGAACAGCCCGGTCGGCAGGTCGGGCATGCAGAACAGCACGAACGAACAGCTCATCCCGGCGTGCGCGCCAACGGAACGCGGCACCACCCGGACCGACACGGTCGGCCAGCGGCCGACCTCGAGAAGCCGGGCAAGCTGCTCGGCCATCACCGCCGCTCCGCCCACCGGCCGATGGAGCGCGTCCTCGCTCAGAATCACATCGAGGGCCAGCGGATCGTCAGCGGTCAAGATCCATTGCCGGGCGATTCGCGCCTTCGCGCGCAACTGCACGAGGTCGGCCGACTCCCATGGCCGATCAGCAGCGACCACGTTCTGCGCGTACTCCAGGGTCTGCAGCAGGCCGGGCACCGTCTGCGCCTGCCAGTAGCGCAGACGGTGCGCTTCGGTCTCGTACACCACGTAGTCGCCGAGGACCTTGTTGTAGGGCTTCCACCATGCGGTCTTGCGGGCGTCGGTGATGAGCTGAAGGCATCGTGCCGTGGTGGGTTGATCGGCGCCGTACACCTGGAGCGCGTCCCGTACATAACCGGGCGTTACCAGCGAGTGTCCGTTCTCGACGTTGGACACCTTGCCGCGTGAGCAATGCAACTGGCGGGCGACCTCGTCGAGTTTCAAGCCGCGGGTGGTGCGCAGGTCCCGCAGTTCACGTCCGAGCATGGCCAGGCGGAGTGGCGGGCTGATGCGCTGCATGCGGAGATTGTGGCCAATCCGCCGGTGCCTGGGCTACGTCTTGAGCTGATTTGTGATCAGGAAATCCGATATGACTGTCAACACCAACCGCTTGTGAAACGTCGTCTCACGTTCTTCTCTCCATGGCAAAGTCCCAGCGTCGGAACGCCGGGGCTTTGATGAACAACTCACCAATCGCGACCCTACGGCGCGGCGGTGTCGTTCACAATGCCTTGGACAGTGCGAAGGCTCAAGCCGGTGATCTCGTGATCCGGTTCCGTGTCACCAGGCTCTTGTTCTCTGCGCCGGGCACCCCCTCGGGAGGCGCCGCAGCCGCGCGGATGGCTGCATGCAGCCGCTTCGTCGGTTCCGCCATGGCGCGTGCGTACGCCTCTTCCGCGGCCCGCTTGGCCTCGGCATAGGCGTCGGCCACCGCCTGCAGGTCTCGCTCCGCCTCCACGCGCTGCTCTGCCGGGGGGAGCCGCCCGGAGTGTCGCCTCACCATGGTCAGCATGGTAGTCCTCCTGTGGTTCTCCGTGATCTCCGCGACCTGGCGGTGGTACTCCTGGTCGGTCCACAGACTGGAACACCCGCCCAGTCTCAGATCACACTCGATGTACGTCTCCCCCGCGACCCGGGCGAGCGCTCGCAGGTCGCAGGACGGGCACGGCCCCGTCAGGTAGTCCACCTGCACCTGCCATGGCGCGAGCCCGTGCGCGGTTCTGCGCAGGCCGGCCAACTCGTCGCACATGTCCGCGATCCACGGACGACCAGCGGGCCACGTCAGGTCCCGGGCCAGCCACAGCGCGAGGGCGGTGACGGACATGCGGCTCGGATACTCGAGGCCGCGTTGCTGGGCGATGAGCCATGCCCAGGACTTCAGGATGTGCTGGATGTGCGCGACGTGATCGAGAACGTTCAGCCGGACCGGCACTGGCGCGTCCCGCGAGCCGGACACCTTCGGCCCTCCCTCGCTGCCGGGGGCAACGTGGAACGACAGCCACCGCTCAAGAGTGGGGGTGACTCTGACGTCGCGCTCCAGCCGGGTCTGGCAGGAGGCGCAGATGAACCAGCCGGGTTCGGCCCGGCGGGGACCCCGCTGTCCGCCGCAGCGGAGGGCTACACACAGCGAGGCCTCGCTCAACTTCCACGCTCGCTCACAACAAGAGGGTGAAGTGATCCATAAGCTAGCTTATCCGCTAGCTTCTAAGCTAATCACCGAGAAAGTTGAGCGTTTCAGCGGCTCTCCCTCCGGTGGGTAGGATCCTCGTATCCGGTAGCGGACGGACCGCGCGGCTTGGACCACTTGTCATCCCAATTCGCCCCAGAGATCACTGCTAGCGGCTGAGCCAGCCACGCAGCCGTTCGAGCAGATCGTCCACATCGACCGGCTTGGGCACGTAGTCAGAGACGCCAGACGCGATGGACTTCTCCCGGTCGCCCCGCATGACCTTGGCGGTCAGCGCGATGATCGGCAGGTCGGCGAACTGGGGCATGCGGCGGATGGCCGACGTCGTGGCCCAGCCGTCCATCTCCGGCATCATGATGTCCATCAGCACGAGCGCGACGTCCTCGTTGCGTTCGAGCTGCTCGATGCCCTCCCGCCCGTTCTCGGCGTAGACGACGGTCGAGCCATGCCGCTCCAGCACGCTGGTCAGCGCGAACACGTTGCGGATGTCGTCGTCCACGATCAGGATCTTGGCGCCGTTGAGCGGGTCGTCGCCCTGCCACTGGCTAAGCGTCTCCGCCGGCGGCTCGACCAGCTCGGGCGCCGTGGTGGCCGACTCCTCGCTCGGCTGCGTCATGAGCTGCCTGCGCGCCGTGCCAGGGTCAGTGGCGGCGAGCGGGCCGATGTAGGAGGCCGGCAGGTAGAGCGTGAACGTGCTGCCCTTGCCCAGCTCGCTGTCCACGTGGATCTCGCCGCCGAGCAGCCGCGCGATGTCGCGGCAGATCGCCAAGCCCAGGCCGGTGCCGCCGTACTTCCTGCTCGTCGTGCTGTCGGCCTGCCTGAACGCCTCGAAGATGACGTCGCGCTTGTCGGGCGCGATGCCGATGCCGGTGTCGATCACCTGGAACGCCAGCAGGTCGGTGGCGTCGTGCAGGCTGTCGTCGTCGTAGTCGACCCCTGGAGGAGCCATCGCGACCCGCAGCTTGACCTCTCCACGCGGGGTGAACTTGATCGCGTTGGAGAGCAGGTTGCGCAGCACCTGCTGCAGGCGCTGCTCGTCGGCGCGCAGCTCGTTCGGCACGTCGGGCTCGACGTCCACGATGAGCGACAGCCGCCTGTCCTGGGCGAGCGGCGCGAACGCGGCCTCCAGTAGCCTCACCAGCTTCGGCAGCGACACCAGGATCGGATGGATGCCCATCCGGCCCGCCTCGATCGATGTCACGTCGAGCATGTCGTTGATGAGCTGCAGCAGCGCCGAGCCAGCGCTGTAAATCGTCCGGGCGAACTCCACCTGCTGCGAGGTCAGGTTGCCCTCGGCGTTGTCGGCCAGCAGCTTGGTCAGCACCAACATGCTGTTGAGCGGCGTTCGCAGCTCGTGCGACATGTTCGCGAGAAACTCGGACTTATAGCGCGAGGACACCGCCAGTTGCTCCGCGCGTTCCATGAGCTCTGCGTTGTACTTCCTCAGTTCCTCATGTGCCTTCAATGCCTCCATCTTGAGTGCGATATCTTTCTCGCTACGTTCGACAAAAGATGCAATGTTGGACGAAATATCTCCTGGTCGTTCCAGAAGCCAACGTTGTGCTTCTGCTACCCGCACGTCGGACAGCAGATCACCCTCCACAAGACGCTCTTCTATAACGGCTAGCCAGCGTTGGAACTCTGCATCTTCATCGACCCAGTTCCGCAGGCGACCCCATTCACGTATTAACGCTTCGTGAGCGATTTCTGCTGTGTCTGGCCCCTCGGGCGCGAGTACTACCAATCGGTTACGCTCATCAGCAAGAGCCTCTGCTATCGCCCAACCCTCGCCGAGGTAGTCGCGATGGGCGACCACTCGAACAGCGCTCGCTGCTCCTCCACGTGCTCGCACCATCGCTAGCAGAACGCGTCTTATGCTGGCCTCGTCGAATACTTCGCAAAGCTTGCGGTGAACATCCTCAGCGTGCCGGTTGAGCGCTCCAGCGACGCCGCCGAGTGCGTGGTAGTGGTCGAAGGTCAACTTGAGCTTCGACTGCATTTTCCAGAGTTTGGTCAGAGTAAACTCTAGTAGAGGCAGTCCTCCCCGACTCTTGCTCGCTTCTGTAGCGATAGCTTCGGCGAGCATAGGAGAGTACAGGACACCTTCGGTGCGAGACGGCTCAACGATAACTCGCTTCAATGCCTGCTCATCCAGTGGGGAAACATTCAACTGCCGATCCTGCAACCTCAGCCCCATGCCAGGAAGCTCTAAAATTGCAGGAAGAAAGTCGGCTCTAAGAGCGCATATCACACGCACAGCGGAAGACGTTGGTCTTTGATCCGCAAGGGGAAGTAGCCGCGTCAGAAAGTCATACCCGCTATCAACACCTTTCTCGGCCGTGAACAATTCCTCCATCTGGTCGCACACAACAGCTACAGGCATACTTGACATGAGTGACATTTTATTCGCGACGTACGTCAAGCCGAACTGGCGAATCTCTGCGGAGCACTCATTCAGATCGGCCAGCGACAGAGGTGTTTCCGGCGATATCAGATTCAGTAGGGCCCGCGCAGCGGAATCATATGGCGACTGGCCTGGTCGGAATGTAGCCACCCGCCAGCCTTCCGAATGCAGAGCAGGCGCTAAACCTGCAGCAATCAAGGATGATTTACCTACGCCAGATGGCCCCACTACCAGAGTCAGCGGATTGATCCGGACCATGGACCTCAGTCGAGCTACCTCGTCTTCCCGCCCAACGAAAAGACCAGCACGAGCGTCCTCAGCAGTAAACACGCTCAATCCACGGTATGGGCAGGGCGGCAGCACGGCGTCAGCCAGCACTTCGGGCCACGATTCTATTATATGTCTGACCGGAATCGCATAGGCGTCGCCCACGGAGCCATCACGAGAAGCGACCACCAGCATGCCGATAACTGCATCGCCCGCTTCATCATCAACAATGGCGGGGCTACCGCTATATCCCGGCTGCGCTCGAAGAGCCGATTCGGCATCGGCATCAAGTTGAAGTAAGCCGCCAGCAACAGTGCCACGAATCCTACACTTGCTCCATGCACCGTTCACGCGGACAGGTGAACTCGGATAGCCAAATATGCTCACGTCAGTCTTCGGTGGTTCTTTGCTGTTCATCAAGCGAGCAGGGCCAGCTCCGAAAGGCAGAGAATCTCCTCCAACTAGTGCAAGACAAGCAATATCCCGACCTTCTGTGCCATTTACCGTCGGCGGACTCCAGTTAACAATCTTGCATTTTCTGAGAGGCGCCCCATCGACATCACCAAGGAGCGGAAACTCGACCTGAATCCGCACAGCTGGCCCTGGGTGCTCACATACTGTTTTGTCCCGCTTCATGGCTGCATTGACAACATGTGCACATGTCACAATTTCGCGCTCACCAACCACGAAGCCCACCCCGACGGTATCCTCGCTTCCAATGCGCAGAATGCGAACCATGAACCCGTTTTCTGACACGCCCGCCATTCCCTAGGTCCGCTTCCATAGCGCCCGTATCGCGAAGTTTACTTCTGAGGTCCCCTTGGCGATCACTACCGTGGATTCACCGCCCACCTTCAAGCCGAATTCTATTTCGACTTCGTCAGGGCTCGTCTCCCGAAGAGTGTCTATTACCTGCACCAAGGCAGGTTTTATGCCTTGCAAGGCCCTGTCGAGCGATTTTCGAGCTCGCGCGACGGTTCCGTCTCCTGCAGCAAGGTCGAGATCCTCGCCCATAAGATCACGATCGACCTCAAAGACGATCACAGCTTCCTTGTCGGTTTCGACAGAAACTGACAGCAACCTGTCCATGTCAAATCCTCCACAATCGGCACAAGCTTGCGGACCTCGATCATGATCAGTATCGTTTCATTCCATAGAATCGTTACATACATGCACTGCTTTGTCAGCGAATCGATAGAGGCGGGGCGTGCGAGAGGGCCTGCATAGGACGTCGCCTCATGCACGATGAACGTTCGGTTCGGCCATCCGGACACTCTGATCCTTTGAGCACGTGGGCGGCCCCTCTGTACGGGACCGCCCACAAATCGCTAACAGATAGAGCCCTTGGGCGAGGTGTCCAGGCGAGTGCCGCCGATGTCAGCGCGCCGGCCGGCTTCGGCCCCCTTAAGCCAGGCGTCGCTGTTCACCTTGACCTTGCGGGCGTTGCGCAGCCTGGGGTAGAGCTTGGCGACGAGCGTGTCCACGATCTCGTCGCTCTTGACGAGGACGAGGGCGGTGCTGACCTCGCCGGGCTGGTCCTGGGCGGCCTGTTCATCGGCGGCGCGCTTTTCGGGCCTCTTCGAGCTTGGCGACGGCCTCGGTGATGAAGCCGAACATCCACGAGCGGCGGTAGAGGGTCTTCGGCTCGCCCTGGGGGGCCCGCTGCTGGTGCATGCCGCTCAGCATCTGCAGCAGCAGGCTGGGGTAGAGCAGTTCGACGCGCTCCAGGTCGTAGGCGAAGCCGATAAGTTCGACGGTGCCGTCCTTGTGTCCCGGCACGCGCATGGTGACGGCTCGGCAGCGCAAGGCGTTGGCCACACCATGGAGGAGGGTTGCCTGCTCCTTACTCCATGGGTCGGGCACGGCGACGGCGCGCAGTTCAGGCTTCTCGCGGCCGGACTGCAGGTAGCCGAGCCGTGCTTGGTCGATGCCGTACTTGGCCATGAGGCCGCGGGCCGCGGTCATGAAGGTCTCGCGTTCGTGTTCGTTGGTGGTGCCTTCAGCCTTGGCGAGGAGCTTGCGGACGCGGTCGAAGGTCTTCGTGCTGGCAATGGTGGTCATGTGTCTCCGTTTCGGTTCGTGAGGGGGCGGGTGTGCCGGCCGGGTAGGGCGGGCACGCCTGTGGTGGTCAGTAGCGGGTGGCGTTGCGGTCGTCGGTGGTGAACCCGCCGCGCCCGGTCGAGAGCATGCGGCCGGTCCGGGTCAGCGACTCTTCGGTCTTGTTCGAGCCGTAGGGCAGGGTCATGGCGGGGTCGATGCCCATCCGCTCGGCGATGGTGATGGCGTCCTGATCGGCGCCGAGGAAGGCGATCTTCCAGCCTTGGGCGCGCTTGGCGGTGATGAGCTGGTTGATCTGGTCGAGGGTGTAGGCGCGGGAATGGTTCTCCTCGCCGTCGGTCTGGATGGCGAGGCAGATCTCGCCGGGCTGGTCGCCTTCGGGCATCTGGTCGACGTGCTCGGCGATGCGGGTGATGGTGATGCCGATCGCGTCGAGCAGCGCCGTGCGGCCGGAGGGGTTCATCTGGTAGAGGGGCGTGGTTGAGGGCGGGGTACTCGTAGACGACGCGGTGGTTGGTGGCGAAGTCGTAGAGGCTGACGAGGGTTTCGGCGGGGTTGGTCTTCTGCTCTAGCAGGAGCGTGATGTGGCCGCATTCGGCGTCGTTCTTCACCTGGTGCATGGAGCCGGAGCGGTCCATGAGGACCACGAGGAGGCGGCGTCGGGGGTGGGGCATGTCAGTCTCTGTCCAGGTGAGGGGTGGGGCGCGGCTGGATGGTCGCGCCAGATAGAGGTGCGCTTGCGGTTTCGCTAGCGTTTATTCTCCCGTGCGGCGACGTCTGCGCGGGATGAGGGTGAGATGGTCACTCTTGCACAGTCGTTGCGCTACCGCAACGAGACGCGTGAATCGTCTGAGAGGACGTTTCGCGAGCGATCTCGGGACGTGTAAGGGGGTTACCTGTGGGAAGCGCGTTTCGTGTCTCTGTGACCCTCTCGGGGAGGTTGCGAGGGATGTAGTGGGTGTTCGATGGCCGCTAGCACATCCGCTATGCACACGGGTGCATTCACTTGCGCAAAAAGCGCAACGCCTAAAGACTAGGAGGCAACACCGTCCGGCGATCCCTCGGAGGCAACACCCGTCATGGCCAGGAAAGCCACGGCACGCACCCCAAGCGACGCCTCCGACCAGCTGCCGACCCCCGGCCCAGGTGAACCCCGCAGAGCCGAACCCGCTCGGCAAGCGAAACCGCGAGCAACACCACGCACCACCGCACCCAAAGCCATGTACCGCCTGACCGTCCGTATCACCGACGAAATGGACCGCCGCATCAGCGCGGCGAACGAGCAGTACGGCCTGGGACCTCAACCGATCGTCCACGAGGCGATCAACGCCTACGCGGACGCCCTCGGAGTCCCTGAGATCCTCCCCATCCCCAAGCCGGAAGACCGTCCTCACCGGCCCGCCCCTCCCTCTGAAGGCCGCCGCAGCCGTAGCCCCAAGGGAGTCCGGAAGCCGGAACCCCCCAAGATCGGCACCCGTATCACCCCGCTGACCGACACCCGCCTTACCGCGCTCTGCGAGCTCACCGGCGATGGCCCTCAGCAGATCGTCAACACCGCTCTCAACATCTGGATGAACCGCAAGGGCATCCGCAGCTCCGGCAGCGACGCCAGCCAGGTATCGGCGTGACGCGACGAGGGGCCTCGGATACGGCCGGGCCCCTCATCCTGATGCGGGGTGCAAACCTCTCCCCACCGGCGCGCCGCCGCAGGCGCCGGCCACTCCCCCGTCATCTCAAGCGGCCCGCTCAGCGCACCCGGGCAGCACCGCTGGGCGCAACTCCTCCAGCACTCCGAGCAACTGCGTGGCCAGCGTGAACTCCAGCCGCTGGAATTCCTCGAACGAGACGACGACCTTCTCTTGCACGAGCGGGACGCCATGCCCGCCCGCGAGCCGGTGGAGGTCGCCGAGGACGCCGTACGGCTCGACACGGGCAGCCGTATAGACCGGCGACTCGGCACCAAGCTTCGGGCACAGCCGTCTAGCCATCGGGATGCATGCCGGGCAGGTCGGCGGTGAATTCAGGTACGGCTCCCCCGCCGCCGTGTACCAGGGCGGGCACGCCAGCACCCACCACAGCCGGCCGGTGCGAGGGTCGCGGGCGTTCCCGCCGCACACCTGGCACAGACCGAGCCGCATGCAACGCCGCTGACGGCATGTGTTGACCCGGCCGAACAGTGGGGCGCCGGTCTGGCTGACGCCCTGCCGGTGCCACAGCGTGCCCCACATCCAGTCGGCCGGGAGGTGGTCGGGGAAGGCGAGCCGCGCCCCTCGCGTGGCCCCTGGGTCAGAGATCGCCGTCAAGGTGTACGGCACGGCTTCGCCCTCGTACGCGGTGACGTACGGGACAGGCAGGCGCGGCGCCCGGCACGAGCCCGGCGCGGCAGAGACCGTCATGCGCTCTCCCGCCGCGCCGCAGCCTCTTGAGCTGCCGCAGTCTCCTGCTCGCGCTGAACGCGCATGCGCCGTGCGTGCTCGGCGAGCGCCAGTTCCAGGCGAATCAGCTGTTCTTCAGGGGCAAAGTGCGCGTCGTGCTCGAAGGCCATGTCGTGCTCCGTGCGGGAGAAGGGGCAAGGAAGTCACGGGTAGGTGATCTTCCGGCTTCGGTACGTTAAGGGTTTCTCAACCTTAGCGCTTAAGCGCTAAGACGCTAAGGAGGGATGGCGCTATAGCGCTGATGTCATGGCTTCGTGACCTTGGACCCGACCGCCGACAGGCCGTTGTTCAGACAGCTCGCCGACGTGCTTCGCGAGCAGATCCGAAGCGGCGCTCTCCGTCCCGGCAGCAAGCTGCAGTCCCTTCACCGCATGGCCGCCGAGTACAGCGTGGGCGTGGCCACGGTCGAGGACGCCCTGGCGGTCCTGCGGGGTGAGGGGCTGATCGAGTCACGCAAAGGCGTCGGCAGCTTCGTCCTGGAGCAGACCGAACGCCAGACGGTGACCGTCGAGGGCCCGGCATTCGTCGAAGCGCGCATGCCCACGCCAGACGAGCGGCGCGAACTCGGGCTGCCCGCGCAAGGGGTGCCGGTGCTGGTGGTCGAGAAGGATGGCCAGGAGCAGGTGCTCCCCGCCAACCGGACGCGACTGGAGATACCGCAGAGCTGATCGGCTGATCAGCTGGGGCGGCGCAAACCTTCCCTGCTCGCTATGCGTGCGAGCTGCTCCACCTTGATGCCGAGCCTGCGAGCGATCTCCGCCGCCGGTTCGGTCGTCGGGTAGGAGGCGCGCAGGTCCGCCATCTGCTCGTCCGTCAGCCGGATGCGCGGGGGCGCCCGCGCCGGTTGCGCCGGTGCACGCCGGCGTCGGAGGCGTATCGGTAGACCGTCACCGCGCTCACGTCGAAATCGGCGGCGATCTCCGCGACGGAGTGTTCGAGGTCCTCGGCGTAGCGACGCAGCAACTCGGCCCGTTCCTGCGTGGTGAGCGGCGGTTTCAGCTCTCCGTCACCGTGGCCGTCCGGCTCTTGCAGCGGACGGGCGCGGTGCTCCTGCCACCGGGCATGCACGTCGGCCAGGAGGTCCTTGACGGCGTCCCCTTGCGTGCGCGCGTACCGGGCTGACGCGCGCGGCACGGCGAGCCCGGACAGCCGGCGCGCCTTCCAGCCGACGACGGCGCCCGTGGCGTCGCTGCGGATGGGCTCAATCCCGCCCACGTGCTCCCCTGCCACGAACACGTGCTTCGGCTGCGACCCGTGAGCCGGGTCAAGCTGGTAGGCGGCCAGCTCCGCGTCGCTGTACCACTCAGAACGACGGACAGGGTCAGTCATGAGAGGAGATGCTACTCGACCGGCTTTGCGTGCACGCTCGGCGCCAACTCGGTACGAACGCGCATGACAAGTCCCATGTAGAGCCGAGAGAGCGGAAGTGTGCCGATCTAACTGACCGACACGCCATCCGCGGAAACTAGACATTCAGAAGAACTTGACGACGTACGACTCCCCCGAGGCGCGTCGGATCACGATCTCCGCCCCTTCGGCCGTCTCCCCCTCTATGAACCCATACAGCGCGATCGCACGATTTACGATGTCCGTCTTGGACAGGCGGGTGCGATCTGCGATTTCCTGCAACTGATCATGGGCCTGCGGAATCAGGGTCACTGTGATTCTTTCGATTCCCGGCCGATCAGCTTCAGCCGTGGAGGCACTCATTCGTCTCACGCTCCTATGTCAGCAAGAGTTGGTCAAATCGCCCAACATGTCACGATGCTATCGCTTGCCGTCCATCTTGACACGCCCAGCCATCCCTAGTCCACCACAGCAGCACCAGTAATGCATCGAGTTGGTGGCGGAGAGATGCGATCAAGGTTACGGTTCCGTTAAGCTTCAGAGACTCCGCGCAACATCGCACGGGGGAAGATGCGCCTCGCAACCACAGAGGAGACTCAGATGAGTTCCCTAACTCACACGGCCCGCGCTCTACGCGTGCGGCACCTGATCGATTCTTGTCGACGTTGCCAGGTGCCGGCTGGGCGATCAGCCCTCATAGGAGGCATGACAGATGGCAGCAAGGAACTCCAGGAGCCCGAAACGGAAACCCTCGGGCGACATGTCGACAGAGAAGGCCAGCTTGGGCATCGTTCTCTTACCAGACGAAGCGCGACTCTATGCGAGGTTCTGCGGCGCGCTCGCTCAGGACTTCTTGCCTTTTCTTCTGATCGCGTCGATGGCGGCCAGCCTCATAGCGGCTCCGGTTGTCACACTCTGCAAAATCCCTAACACAGTCGATCCCATCTTCTGCTATCTGATCGTCATTGCAGAACAAGCCGCCTTCATCTGGGGCTTCTATCGACTGGTCATGAAGTTCGTGAAGAAGCCTCAGAAGTCTTAGATCAACAACTACCTAAACACAGAGTGTGATCACCGGGCTGTGCACCGACAGTGCACAGCCCTTTTTATTGCGCCTGGTACGAAGCACCCCCTAGCATGCATGGCCCGGCCCAGGAGCACTGGCCCAAGTCGAGGCTCTTGCAAGGTGGCATACCAGTTCCGCCTTGGGTGTACTGCTCTTGGCCCGTGCAGCGCCCGTCATCCCCAACCGCTATTGCGGGGAACCGGCCCCCCGAGGGCCGTAGACCCACACAGAGGCTGATACGAGTTCTTCTCGTCCTCCTCGCCCAGCATCACCCACCACCGTACGGCGAGGCAGAGTGTTCCGCCTTCAAAGAGGACGGCGTCTGCCGGATCGGCGTTCGCCGACGAAGTCCCGGCATGCCCGCCGGAAAGCTGGGTCGGCGAAACGTCGCTGTAGCATGCGTTGCCGCTGCTCCACCGCGTCGATATTGGTCGCGCCGAGAACGAGCGACTCATACAGGAGCATCGAGCCACGCCCATCTGGCAGCAGTCCGCCTTCAGGCCGGCAGCCGTGCGGGCAGGCCATCGCTTCGGCGGCCCCCACAGACGGCAGTTGTGAGCGATGCCAGAAGTGGTGACGAAGGACTCGGCGTCCTCGACTTGCAGGAGGTTGTCACTTCAGGTGTGTAAAGATCTTTGCTGAGTGCTTGATGGCGGTCTTTACCTGATGCGGCCTGGATAGGCGATATCGAGTTCGATGAGTGCCTCGCGCCAGCCGATGGTGCGCTGTCCCTCGATCAGGCGGGCGGTGCTGGGCGAGTTCTTGATCTTTCCGGTCTTCTCCTTGGTCGCGGCGCGTTCGCGGGCGCGTTTGTCCTCGATGTTGATGATGGCCAGCCACAGCAGCTTGACCACGGCGTCGTCGCCGGGGAAGTGCCCGCGGGCCTTGGTGACCTTGCGCAGCTGGTAGTTCAGCGACTCGATGCTGTTGGTGGTGTAGAGCAGCTTACGGACCGCCGGGGAGAAGGCGAAGAACGGGATGAAGCGGTCCCAGGCCGTCTCGAACACCCGGGCCGCCTGCGGATACCGCTCGCCCCAGGTGGAGGCGGTGAAGTCTGCCAGGGCGTCGAACGCGGCCTGCTCGGTGGGCGCGGTGTAGATCTTCTTGAGTTCGGCGGCCAGCGCGGCGCGGTCGCGGCGGGCGACCGGCCGCAGCGCGTTGCGGATCAGGTGCACGACGCAGGCCTGCACGGTGGTGTGCGGGAACGCCGCGTGGATGGCGTCCTCGAAGCCGGTCAGGCCGTCGGTGCAGGCGATGAGGATGTCGCGCACGCCCCGGTTTTTCAGGTCGTTCATCACCGTGGTCCAGAACCGGGCCGATTCGCCGGCGGTGGCGGTATCGAGCGGGGTCTTGGCCAGCCAGATTCCGAGGACGTGCTTGTCGCCGTCGGCGTCGATGCCGACCGCGAGGTAGGCGGGTTTGGCCTGGACGCTGTGGTTGTCGCGGACCTTGACCACGATGGCGTCCAGGAACACCACCGGGTAGACCGCTTCCAGCGGCCGGGCCTGCCAGGCGCGGACCTCCTCCAGCACGGCGTCGGTGATGTTGGAGATGGCCTCGTGACTGAGTTCGACCTCGTAGATCTGGCGCAGGTGGTGCTGGATGTCGCGCACGCTCATGCCGTGCGCGTACAGGCTGATGATCATGTCGTCCAGGCCGCCGGAGATGCGGCCGGCCCGCTTGGGCACCAGCACCGGCTCGAAGGTGCCGGCCCGGTCCCGGGGCACGGCCAGCCGGACCGGCCCGACCCCGGTCTGCACGGTCTTGCCGATCCTGCCGTTGCGGGAGTTGCCCGAGCCGTGGCCGGCCACCTCGTGCTTGCCATAGCCCAGATGCGACGACAGCTCGGCCTCCAGGGCGCGTTCCAGCACCGCCTTGACCAGTTCGCCGAGCATCGAGCCTTCACCGGTCAGCCGCAGCCCGCCCGCGCCGTCGCGTGAGCGTTCCAGCAGCAGGTCCAGCACGTGATCGCCGAGCAGGTCCCGCAACGGCACCTCGCCGTCACGCTGGGGGGATTGTTCCCCGCCATGATGCGCAGCCGCCCCCAGCAGCGCCGATGCATCATCGCGCTGGTCTTGCCCCACCGCGGCCAGCGCGGTTCTTCCCCGTGTCGTGGACATGATCGTGTTCTCCCCCGAGATGGTGAATGATCGTTGCAGACTTTCGTCTACGTTTGGTGATCATTTCCACACCTAGAGTGATACCCCCCATTGACGATCGGCCCTTCGTAGTAACGGCTGGCTGTTGCTAGAACGCGGTGTAGCTGGCCGTCCAAGCCGTATACGCGGTCCCCGGCATAAATGTCCTTGATCTGCTTGGGGCCTTCGGAGGTGTAGATCCAGGCGTCAGGCAAGAAACAGACCATCGGCCTGACCTCGTAGACGGTACAGTGGTCGGCCTGTAGCGCCGGGCAGGCATAGTCGCCGGTCGCTTCGAGCTGGTCGAGTGCGTCGTCATGGTGCGGGATGGTGACGCCGTGCTCGCGGATGCGTTGCCGCTCGCGGGGGTGCATGTCGATCGGGCCGCACGAGTCGGCGCACAACCCCTTGCAGGAGGGCTGTGCGACCTGGGCGTACAGGTCGGCCAGGCGGGCGTCGATGTCGGAACGTCGCATGAAGAGTCTCCGAGGGGTGAGCGAGGGGTGCGGGCGGCCAGCCCGCTCCCCTCGCGAGGTTGGTGTTACGGCTTGCGCGAGGCGGCGGCCGTCTTCAGGTCGGAGCCCGGCTTGACCTTGACGACCCACCCGGCCGGCTGCGTGAACGGCTTGCCCGTGCTCGGGTTGCGGCGGGTGCGCTCCGGCTGAAGGTCCGGTTTGAGGGAGAGGAAGCCGGTGATGCGTACCTCGCGGCCGGCGGCGATCGTCTCGGTGACCATGTCGATGAGCGCGCCGACGGCGTCGGCTGCGGCACTGCGGTCGTCGATGCGGTCGCCGATGGCGGCGACGAGTTCGGTCTTAGACATGGGCTTGGTGTTGACCACGAGGAGATCCCTTCCGGTGTCGATGGTGAGATGAACGCTAGCGACCGCGCTAGCGACTACTGCCAGATCTCTGCCAGCGTTCGACGTGGCCGAGCGCGGCGCGGTGCCTGGCGGGCACGGGAGCGACGGTGCGGCCGGGGTGGGCGGCTGCGATGGCGTCGAGGTCACGCATCAGCTGGCCGTGGTTGATTCTTGCCCGGCTGCGGCGCGGCCTTGGGGCCGGTCGAGGAGCGTCAGGCGACGAGGACTCGGGCATGCCGTTCCATCCTTCCGATGAGTGCGAGGGGGGCGGGCGGCGGTGCTGGGGCGGCGGCCGGGGCGGGTGCTCGTGTGGAGGCCGGGCGGGCAGGTCGTAGCCGCGGCCGCCTGGCGCGCGGCCGGGTAGCGGCCTGCGGTCCGCCGGCCCGGGACGGATGGTCAAGACGGGCCCGCCACGGGCGAACCAGCCGTCTGGGTAGGCGGCGGTCACCTGCTTGGCCCATGTGCTGGCGCGGCCCGCCGGGGGTTGCGGGTGGACGGCGGGCATCGTCCGCCATCCGGTGTGTGTGTGGTCGTGGGCGGCTTCGACCGCTTGCAGGACGTTGGTGTCGTCGCGGTCGCTTTCCCAGTCGCAGCCGAGGCACGCGCCTCGGAAGCGGTGGGGGTGGCGGCCGACTTGGAAGAGCACGGTCGGCAGATGCGTGTCGGCGAGCTCCAGTGGCTCATGCGCGCGGCCGAGCTGGTTGCCGGGGTGGGTGATGTAGATGGCCCACGCACCGGTCTGCTTGTCGGCCAGCGTCCGGTAGTGGAGCTGGCGGGCGACCGCGCCACGGGGCTCGTTGACCGCGTGGTGATGGCTCATGCGGGGCCGTCCGAGGCAGGCGTCTGAGGCGCACGCGCAGCGGAGTCGTCGTCGGGGAAGGGCGGCTCGTCGACGGGCGCAGCGCCGAGGGCGTTCTCGGTCTTCGGGTGGGGCAGCGGGGTGTATCGGTCGACGGGCCAGGACTGGCAGGACGGGCTGCACGGGACTCCGGCCGGGTTGCCGCAGTCCATCAGGCACTCGTACGGGTACAGCGTCTGGGCGCGGATCTGGGCGACGGCTTCGTGCGCGTACAGGGTGGTGAACGGCTTCCCAGATTCACGGCCGGGCAACGGCGGGGGCGTGACCTCGAACCTCGTGCCCTCGGGTGTGTCGTGAGCGGTGACGCGGGTCGTCGGCCCGACCTGCACGTCGCCGGGCCGGTGGTGGCGGACGTCGAGCGTGTACCGGTCGGAGCCGGGGCGGGTGAACAGCTCCTGCTTGTCGAGCAGGCCGCGCAACACCCCGATGGCGTCCTCCGGGAACACCACTGCAGGGCCGCTGCGCAGGAGTGCGGCCTTGACCAGGGCCAGGGAACGCGGCCCGAAGCCGCGGAGGTCGGCCCGCCCCGTCTCCCCCAGCTTGAGGAGATCGGCGAGGGTGTGCACGCCCGCGCGGCGCAGCAGCCCATGCGTCTTTATCGGCAGGTCGGGAAGCGCCTCCTCGATGAGGGCCTCAGGAGGCCGGCCGGAGCGCCTGGCGAGCTCGTCGAGCGTCAGGTGGGCGTCGGGGATCATGCGTGTCCTTCCGTGGAGGCGGGCGATGGGGTGGTCGCAGCGTGGCGGTTGGCGTCCAGCCATTCGGTGGCGTGGAAGCGCTGCGCGGTGCCGGGGATGACAGCGACGAGGAAGTCCAGGACGCCGCCGGAGACGAAGCCGAGAGCGGGCGGCAGGATCGTTCTGATGAGGCTGCGGTCGTGGTTCACGCCGAGGATGCGGTCTTCGAGCAGGGTGTAGCCGTCCATGACGACCACGCCGACGCGCTCACTGCCGCGGGTCAGGCGGGGGCAGGCCAGCAGGGAGAACAGCGCGCAATCGATGTGCAGGGCGGGTTCGAGGGAGTACGGCATGTCGGGTGTGCCGATCATGGTCAGGTGGCCGGTGATCGGGGTTCCGCAGGTGCCGCACAGGCGTTCGCGCATGCCCTGGCGTTGCCGGACGGCGCAGTTGACGCCGAGCATGGCGCGGCCCCGGCCGGGCACGCAGTCGCAGGCCAGGATGCGGCCGTCCTGCGGGTCGAGGGCGATGGTTTCGGTGTTGCCGGACCAGTCGGCGACCCACGGGACGGGGAAGCCGCGATCTTGCGGTAGTGCCGCGATCTGCGGCGGCATGGACGGGAGAAGACGTGGCATGGAGTTCCCTTTGGTGCATGGGGTGTGCGGCGGCCCGGCATGGCCGCCGCACACCGCTGGTCAGGGGGTTTGCGCAGGGTCGGGAAGCCCGAAGCGGGCGATGAGCGCCAGGTCGTCAGCTCCGGGCTCTCCAGGAGTGACGAGCCGGATACGCGGGTTACGCGGGTAGGTCAGCGACACGCCGGTCATGACGGCCCCGCCGGAGAGGGTGATGATGTCCACGCGGTAGTCGGCCATCGGGAACGTGACGGAGTACCAGGGATCGGCGGGCTGGCCTGCTCGCAGCCACATCTCCAGGGGCCCCCAGTCGGCGCAGTGGCAGCGGAGGTCGCCGCACCACTCCCGCTGGGAGCGCGGGTTCGTCCGGTACTGGTCGAGGCGGCCCGACAGCATCGGGCACACCTGGATGCTGTAGTCGGCGCACCACGGATGTTGCGCCGGTTCGTTGATCAGTCCGCGGGCGAAGTCGGCGGGCCGCGCCATGACGACAGCGCTGCCGCGCGGGCTGTTGATCCGCTTGCCGCAGAGCTGGCACTGTTGGGCGAGGAGGAAGTCACCGATGATGCTGAAGTCGACTTCGCCGAGGATCGGGGTCCCGTCGAGGTGGCACAGGGTGATCTTGGGGACGACGAGGCGCCGCCAGAGTGGTTGGTCAGTGAGCTGCTTGGGGATGACGGCGTTCATGTGCGCGTGCCCTGGGGGATGCGGCGCACCTGGACGTGCGCCTTCGCTGCTCCTTTACCGATCAGGTGGTCGCGCATGAACTCGGCGTCGGGCCGGGTGCAGGGGCCGATCCGTACCGTGTCGCCCATCGCGCCGGCCTCCAGGACGACGAGCTGGCCGGAGGTCTCGACCCCGCGGCGACGGACGTTCCAGAACTCGGCCGCGCCGGGTGTGGCGAAGTTCAGGCCCGTCTCGTTGATGACGACGCCCCACGTCTCCGGGACGTCCTCGCTGGCGCTCACGCCTCTCCCTCGCCCGGCTCGCTCTGCTTCTGCTTGAGGAGGGCTGCCTGCGCGGCTGCGGCTTCCTCCTGTTCGGCCAGCTCCGCGGCGAGCTGCTCCACCTGCGCGCGCAGCCTTTCCGCGCGGCGGTCGTGGTCGGCCTTGCGGTGGGGAGCGTGGTGGCGGTCGTGCGCGGCGCGCAGCTCCTCCAGGCCGGGCTGCTTGCGCCAGTGCTGGGTGAGCTTGTAGATGATGCGGCGGGTGGCCTGCTCGCTCTTCTCCGGCACCCGGGTGGAGGAGTAGCGTCCGGGGCGGCCGACCCACGGGCCGTGCTTGCCGTCCTCGGTGATGTCGCCGGCCCGGTAGGTGCCGTCACCGGCGAGGGTGATGTTGTTGACCGTGGGCGCTCCGGGCCGGGCCCGGCTGCCGTTGCTGTAGTGGTAGTCCTCGCCTTCGCGGGCGTCGCCGTACTGGACGCGCAGTGCGTCACTACGGCGGCCACTCCCATGCGCGGTGCGGTCGTACTCCAGGGAGTCGGGGCCGATCCAGAACACGCCGACGCGGATGACGGCGTACCGGGTGCGGCCCTTGTCGTCGTGGGAGACGTGCACCCGCAACGCCTTGGTGCCCTTGTCGCCAGGGCGGGGGACGCTGATGACGAAACTGTTGGCGCCCTGGACGTGATCGCCGTCGCAGTAGGGGTCTGGGCCGAGCTCGGCCAACACCTCCTCGATGTCGATGCCGCCGACGTTCTTGAGCTGGGTGGCCGCCTCGATGAGCACGCCGCTGCGGGAGGGGATGCGGCCGGCCTCGGGCAGATAGACGGGGCAGGTGGGCGGGCAGCCTGTGGTCCTTCGGCGCGGCACAGGGTGCACGTGACGCCGTCCTTGGGGACGGTCTGGGTCACGTCGTAGACGGCGGTGCCGACCATGGCGCGGCTGCGGCGGCTCACCTCCTGCGTCTCGCCGGTGTCAGGGTTCTCCCGCTCCTCGCGGCGGGTGCCCTGGTAGAGGGATTCGACCCACAGCGGGACAGCGCCCTCACGCAGTTGGCGGCCTTCGCCGTTCCACCACTTCTCGCCCTGGACTCGGGTCGCGCCCGGGTCCTGTGCCCACAGCCGCATGCTGTTGGCGAGGGTGTACCGGTTGTAGTGCGGGAACTGGGCGGCGAACAGCCGGAACTCGTCCAGGACGTCCGGGTTGTCGCGGATCGTCGCGGCGGTCACCTGGCAGGAGGCCGCGGCCCAGGAGTTGCCGGCGAGCTGCTGCTGCCGCCAGGTGGCCCATTCCTCGTCGCTCATGTTGGCGGCACGGCCGGTCTTGGGCCGTTCGATCGTAGGACGGAGCATGGTGTGCCTTCCAGCTAGCGATTTCGCTAGCGGATCAAGGGTAGGCCCGCGAGGGGCGGGCCTACCCTTGCGGGTTACTGGAAGAGGGCGATCACGTCGGGGTGACGGGTGATGATGCGGTGCTGGTAGGAGCACTCGCGGTGGCGTTCGATGCGTTCCAGCGCCCGGTCGGCGCTTTGCCACGTGGCGCAGGGCAGCTCCACATGGCCGGCGGCGCAGACGACGTGCCACCAGCCGGGGCGGGGCTGTCCGGCAGGGTCAGCGCTGGAGCGGCCGCCACGGCGCAGCTCGATCACGCGAGTGTTGTCGCCCATCACGTGGGCGAGGGCCGAAGGGCGGCTCGCGAAGACTCCGGGATGCGGGGTGACCTCCAGGGCGTCGCCGGTCAGGCCGAACGGGCGGACGGACGCGAGACGGTAGCCGATGATCTTCGGCCTGCGGTTGATCACGGTGACACCTCGTCCAGGAGGGTGTCCGGGCATCCGCTGAGGCGGGCGCTGGCCTCGCACAGGCCGTAGCGCCAGTCCGGATGGCGCGAAGCCAGAGCAACGGCTGACGTCTGCGTGCAGCCCGGCGAGCAGCCGCACGCCCAGTTCTCCTCGCGTGGCAGAACCAGCGGCTCCCATGTCCACGACTGCTCCAGCTCACCTTTCACGAGGAGCCTCCGGCGACAGGATCCGGGCCATGGTGTAGTGGCCCCGGTGCAGCCTCTCGTCCGACGTAGGGGTGTACCGCCAGGTCTTGGCGGCCACCTTGGCCACGGTGTCGTACGGTTCGGAATCCGCCGCCCGCTCCAGGTACTCCTGGGCCATGCTCAGGGTGCGGAACAGCCTGGCGCCGATCGGGGAGCCGACGTGGGCCAGAGCATCGCCCAGGTCCTCGGGCACCCACACGTCGCTGTCGTACCAGCTCCACAGGCGGCCCCCACGGAAGCACCCGTACAGCGCCTCTTCCGGCAGATGCAGCCGCTTGACAGGCGGCTTGTCCGGGCCTTCGCCGATCTCGGGAGCGTCGCTGAAGCACCGGATGAGGTCGCCGCGGCGGTACCTGCGGTCGTAGCTGGTTTCAGCGAGCACCACGTCGACCAGGCCCGCCCCTCGCCGAGCCGCCTGAGGGATGCCGACGCGGACGATCTCGGCAAGCAGCTTCTCCCCCTTGCCGCGCAGGTAGTAGGCGAAACGGCCCAGGAGAGGAACGGAAATGCTCATGCGCTGGTCGCCTCCTTGATCTTCTTCTCGCAGACCGGCCCGATCGCCTTCGCGATGAGCCGATGAGGTTGGGTGGTCATCCTGATTCCTCCTGGTGTGATGAACGGGTGAGGTATCTGATGGCGCTGCGGAGGATGGCGATGTCCTCGCGCAGTTGGCCTAAGCCGGTGTTGCAGCCGCTGCAGAGAAAGTCGCGAAACGCGCCGGTCTGGTGATCATGATCGATATGCAGGCGGATCTCGCCTGGGGCAGGCGTCCGGTAACAGATCTCGCATTGATGGCCCCGCTCCTCCCACGCGGCCATCACCTCGGCGAACGAAAGGCCAAGCGTCTTGCAGGACTGGCGGATCTTTCTCCGAAGCGCCCATTCGGGATCGTTAGCCAGGCGCTTCTTCAGACGGACGCGCTGCGCGGCCCTGCGGCGCTGACGTTCTTCCTTCGGCATTGCCGCTGTTCGCTCGCGCGCTTCGCGATTCCGGCAGGCCCGGCATCGAGAGTTGCGTTTCCAGCCGCTTTGATGGGTTCGCCAGGCGAACTGCTCAATCGGAAGAGTTTCGTTACATCCGGTGCAAGTTCGCTGAGACTCCTCGTGCTGGACAGCATGACTTCGGCGATAGCACGCCTCGCACACCCCGTATCCGCGATTCTTGAGGCCGCCACACGACGGGCATACGTCCGTCCGGATCAATCGGTCATAATGGCGCGAACACATACCTTTACATCGGACAGGTTCGTCGCAGCCTTCATTAATGCACGTTCGCCCCTTGGCAGGCTGGTATATCCGGCGCGGCGGACCCAGCTCGCCGGTGCGCAGCCACCGGGAATAGCAGCGAGAACAGAGTCCGGAGCAACGTACCGACTGCTCACAGCCGTCGTTTTTGCATACACCTCGGGTCAATAGATGAGGCCTTTTTCGAGAAAGGGCGCGAACCCGCAAGGAGGGTTCGCTCCAAGACAATTCAGCCACAGCTAGTGTCATGCGCCTGAAATTCGCCGGTTAAGTCCATATGATGCTCGGCATGGCGCATTCCGGACCGCCAGCAGTGGAGATCCAGCTGACCGAGGCTGAGCGTGCTCGGCTGATTGGCATGTCGGCAGAGTCGGCGCGAGCCTCGATTCGAGCGAAGATCGTGCTGGCCTGTGCGGAGCCGGGGACCAGTAACGCGCAGGTGGCACGCGAGCTGGGTATCGCCGTCGGCACGGTGCGTAAGTGGCGTGCCGCTTTCGCGCAGGGCGGGCTGGATGCGCTGGGCGATGAGGCCCGCACGGGACGGCCCAAGGCGGAATTGACGGTCACCGACCAAGAACGGGCGGTGCTGCAGCGGTGGGCCCGGCGGGCGAAATCCTCGCAGGTGCTGGCGATGCGCTCGAAGATCGTGCTGGCGTGTGCGGATGGCATGGACAACCAGCAGATCGCCGAGCAGCTGCGGGTGCATCCGGACACGGTGTCGAAGTGGCGTCATCGGTTCCTGCGCTTACGGCTGGACGGGCTGATGGACGAGGAACGGCCGGGCAGGCCGCCGTCGATCACGCTGGACCAGGTCGAACAGGTCGTGGTGGCGACCTTGGAAGAGGCGCCCAAGAACGCTACCCATTGGTCGCGGGCATCGATGGCCGAGCGCAGCGGGCTGAGCAAGTCGACCATCGGACGGATCTGGCGCGACTTCGGGCTCAAGCCACACCTGGCCGACACGTTCAAGCTATCGACGGATCCGCTGTTCGTGGAGAAGGTCGTCGACGTGATCGACCTGTACCACAACCCGCCCGAACGCGCGGTGGTGCTGTGCGTAGACGAGAAGTCCCAGATCCAGGCCCTGGATCGCTCGCAGCCGGTGCTGCCGATGATGCCGGGCATGCCCGAGCGGCGTACCCACGACTATGTCCGCAACGGGATCACCAGCCTGTTCGCCGCGTTCAACGTCGCCGACGGGACCGTCATCGGGGAGATGCACCGCCAGCACCGCGCCGCCGAGTTCAAGAAGTTCCTGGCCACGATCGACAAGACCGTGCCCGCCGAGCTGGACGTGCATCTGATCTGCGACAACTACGGCACGCACAAGACGCCGGCGATCAAGGCGTGGGTGGCCCGTCACCCCCGCTTCCACATGCACTTCACTCCGACCGGCTCCTCGTGGATCAACCAGGTCGAGCGCTGGTTCGGCTTCCTGACCGACCAGCTGATCCGGCGCGGCGTGCACAAGAGCGTCCAGTCCCTGGAGCAGGACATCCGGGACTGGATCGCTCACTGGAACGACGACCCACGGCCGTTCGTGTGGAAGAAGACCGCCGAGGAGATCCTCGAATCCCTCGCTAAATATCTCCGACGAATTTCAGGCGCATGACACTAGGCGGCGGCAAGGTGGTCGAGTGTACGGATGAGACCCGTAAATTCTAACTTCAGGAACGGGGCTTGAGGTTTCGCTAGCGGTTTTACTAGTAAACGCGATGCAGCCATCAGCGCTTGCAAACAATACGCCGACGAGGCATAGCCGCGACGATCTCGACCGCTAGGAACGCAGTCATATACCGTTGCCGCCGCAGGAGTACTAGGAGCGAATCGCGATACCCAATTCGCCTCGCATTGCAATTAAGGCACGTTCTCTTTTTGTAACTAGTGGCTCCACCGCAAGCGCTTCGCCGCGACCGAGAGATTCATATCTTTGTCGCGAAGCATCAGCTAAAGCAATAGCGGCCTCCCGCACTACGGCGTCGGCGACTAGTTCTACTTCGGTTTCTGCTAGCTTAAGGCGTTCGTTCGCAGCTCCAGCTAAGTCCCAAGCTTTCCCTAGCTCACCGCTCGCCTCTCGCCTTATAACATCCCCCAGATAGACCGATGTCGATTCTAGGGCCGCTACGGCTTCGAGGAAGCGAGCATAAGACGCGCGCCTGACGGTCCGCAACTCTCTTCTGTCCTGAATCTTCGATGTGACGGAGACCATATAGAGAGCAGTGAGAGTTGAAAGTAGAATGCCACCGAAAGCGCCAACAAGGGAAAATACGCCGGTTAACAGTACTTGATTTTGACTCATGGCATGGACTCCAAAGATTTGTTCCAAGAACTCAGCTGTGAGTCGCTCCTGCTGTGAGCTTCATTCCAACTCTCAGCTCCGAGGAGGGCAAGTGCTACGCCCGCGCAGCGAGGCAGGCATGGCAGTACCGATTTCGACCCCGTCAGGGCAGATGAGGGAGTCGTCGCCGGCGCTCCACCCCAGCCCTTGGGCAGACACGCATGTCCATGCTGAAACTCCTTTAGCTGGCGCTCTCGCTAGCGGCTAATGGCCGGTGTTCGCGCAGGTGGAGAGGCCGTCCGAGGTACGGGTGACGGCGCAGGCATCGCAGGTGCGGCACGTCGCCCGCTGGCGGATGATGTCAAGTGCCTTCCCGATCGCGTCGCACGCGGTCGCGATGAGTCGCTGCTTGCGGTGTCGGCGTTGTCGAAGTCGCACCCCTCGGCGGTGAGCCTGTCGTCCACGGCAGCACGAACGGCACTGATCAGCAGGAGTTCGACGCCGGTGGCGGCGAGACCGTGGGCGGCGCCTTCGGCCTGGGCGGCGGTGAACGTGGCGACGAGGAGTGCGTCGTGCAGCGAGCCGTTCTCGTCAAGCCTCGCGCGGCCGGCGAGGTAGCACGGGAGCGGACGGCCTTCGCGGTACTCGACGGCCGCCGGTGTCGCGTCGGGGTCAGCGGGAGTGACCTCGTGCAGGTCCTCGTCGGGGTAGCCGTCGTCGTCCCCCGTCAGTCTCCAGCCGTGGGCGTCGAGCAGCCCGGCCAGGTCGGGGGGTGTTCTCGTCGAGGGGTATGCCGGTGTCGAGGATGGCGATCACGCGGGGCAGCGCGATCAGCATGGTCGCGCCGTCCTCAACGTGCTCCTCAACTTCGGCGACGGCCACCAGGTGGTGAGGGGGAACGGGGGCGCCGTCCAGGCCGAGGTCGAACGTTCCGGGCTCGTCGACGGCGATCGCCTGGTATCGGATGGTCATGGCGGATCCTTTCAGCTTGCGGTTTCGCTAGCGGTTAACGTCATGCGAGTTCGTAGGAGCGGGCGATGATGCGGGACGCGGTCTCGCTCGCGCCGAAGTCGTGCGGCAGCAGGATCCAGCCGTTTTCGGTCAGCCGCTGGTGCTCACCTTCGGCGAAGTCCTCCAGGGGCTGCCCCTCGGCCGGGATGTCGGTGCCTGACCAGAGGTCGTCCTCGTTGTAGGCGTTGAGGCTGGCGTTGGAGAAGAAGTCGACGTCGGCGTGGTCGCCGGTGAAGATGAGCCAGCACAGGTCGCCGGTCTCGGTGATGTTGCCCAGGCATTCGGTCTCGCCGGGCAGGTGGATCGTCAGATGCCCGATCTGGATTCCGAGCCGGGAGGTGGGGTCATACGGGTGTAGAGCCTGGTGATCATAGCCGCTCCGCGGTTGGCGTTTCCGGTGGTCAGCGGGTGTGATGGGTGGTGTGGGTGATCAGATTCGCAGACTCGATGCGGGAGCGCAATGACTCTGAGAGAGATTCCGAGGGTGAAGCGGAAACACGTCGCAGAAGGAACGCAGAGCGCTTGAACCGACGCGCAGACCAACAAGGATGCGACATGCACCCTCACGCGCTCAGCTACCACTACAGACGCACCTAGCTATGGGTCAGCGGATCCGCTAGCGCTACTGCCGCGCGAGTTGGTAACGGGTTCCCTTTCCCTTACCCTCGCGCACGATGAGACCATCCGCCTGCAAGGCCGCCAGCGCCCGGCCAACGGTACCGGCAGAGGACCCCACAGCGATTCTCATCTCGCGAGCGCCGATCGGCTCCCCCACCCTCTCGGCCAGCATGCGCAGGATGGCATCCTGCACGCGTTCCCCTTCAGCGCGAGCGCCCAAGACAATGCCGGGACGCTTCACGAGACGGTAGCGAGTGCTGCGAGTTCTGTCTTCCCGCGCCACCATGCCCTCAGCGAGCAACTGCCCAAGGCGCGACCGAGAGTCGGATGAGACGTCGGCACGACACGCAGCAACTCCGAGGCCGCCACCGACGCCTCTCCCCTAGATCGCTGATGTGAAATTCGGTGATCGGCTGCGGGCATGACGAAGGGCGTCCATGGTCGGTGTGTGAAGACAGACTTGGACGCCCTTCTGATCGCACTCTATGTGTATCTGGACGATCACGTGATGCCTTCGCGGGCACGGCCTCGCGGACGGGGCCGGCCCCCGGTGCTGACCCCCGCCGAGGCGGTGGTCGTGGCGGTGGCTCAGGTGCTGCTGCGCTGCGATCAGGAGCGCTACTGGCTGCGGATCGCGGCGGCCCGGATCGGTCATCTGTTCCCGCGGCTGCCCTCCCAGGCCGTCTACAACCGGCAGCTGCGCGATCTGGGCCCGCAGATGTCGGCGGCGGCCTTGTGGATCGCCCGCCAGATCCCCACCTGGCACGAACCGCTGCGCCTGATGGACGGCACCCCGGTCCGATGCGGCGCCTCACGGGTGACGGTCAACCGCTCCAGCCTGGGCGAGATCGCCGGATACGGCATGGACAAGTCCCACCACGCCTTCTACTGGGGCGCCAAGCTGATGCTCATCACCACCGCCGACGGCGCGGTGACCGCCTTCAGCCTGGCCTGCCCCAAGGACCTCGACGAACGCAAGCAGGCCCTGCACCTGCTGCACGTCACCCCGATCGCACCCGGGCCGTGCCCGATCGTGTGCGACAAGGGATTCGCCGGCGCCGGCATCGAGAAAGCCGCCGCCGACCTGGGCCACCAGCTGATCCGGCCAGCCCGCGAAGACGAGCCCGGACCCGCCCTGCCCTTCCCCGGCTGGCTCCGCCAGCGCATCGAAGCGATCATCTGGACGCTGAAGAACCAACTCGGCCTCGAACGCCACAACGCCCGCCACACCGACGGCCTCTGGGCACGCATCAGCCAGCGTATCCTCGCCCTCAACGCCGTCATCTGGCACAACTGGACCATCGACGCTCCCGTGAAACCATCCGTGATCGCCTACGATCACTAACCCAAATATCACATCAGCGATCTAGCTCGCATCGCTCCCAAAATGCCGTCCTTCACCTCATCGAGCCGCAGGCGGCTCTGCAACGGAACCCATTTCGGCTTCGCCTCGAACAACGGATGCACCCACAGCCACGCCGGCGCGTACGGCGGCTTCTCGATCTCCAGCTTGGCGACGATCCAGCACGGCGAGCGTCGGCCACTCCTCGATAAGCCCTCGCATCACCGGAACG
This sequence comes from [Actinomadura] parvosata subsp. kistnae, assembly GCF_900323885.1. Taxonomy (GTDB): domain Bacteria; phylum Actinomycetota; class Actinomycetes; order Streptosporangiales; family Streptosporangiaceae; genus Nonomuraea; species Nonomuraea composti. Next base: position 38,932 of record NZ_OOHJ01000024.1, read on the forward strand.
GCCTCCGCGGGTCCATCCTCGGCTCAACCACCTGTTCCGGCTTCAACGCCTCCGACAGCCGATCCCGTTCGGCCAGCAACTCGTCACGCACACGTACGTAGGAGTCCTCAGGCAGCAGACCCTTCGCGAACTGCATCGTCTGCCGGTCCAAGTCCCCGTTAACGCGCGCCAGTTCCTTTTGGAGCCACTCCAGGTTCGATTCCGGCCGCGAAGGTTCCGGTGCAACTGCGAACGACTCGGCCGCCGCCTCGATCTCGGGCGCCCACTCCGCGAGCAGTTGCAGCAGCGCGTCCTCCACGGCCTTCAGCGGCGCGAACCGCGACTCGCACACCACCTCATCGCCCCGGGCCCTTGAGCCGCAGATGAAGCCCTTCTGATGCCGGTGCAGGTGCATCCCGCCGCCGCAGTGCCAGCAGCCGATGAACCCGGTGAACTGGTGCACCGAGTGCGACGGCCGTGTGACCTTGGCGTCCCTCAGCGCGACGAACCGCTTCCACAACTCGTCGCCGATAAGAGGGGCGTGCGCGCCCGGACGAAACACTCTCCGCTGACAGCGGGACGCCTTGACGCACCTGCACTCGGGATCGTGAATCTGCAGCAGGCCCGCAGCGAAACCGCGGTCCATGACCTGGCGGACGATCTCGGCACTCCACGGCCGACCGCCCTCGGTGGTGAACCCGTGACGGTTCAGCCGCGTGGCCAGCGCGGCGAAGTTCTGATCGGCCACGTACGACTCGTAGCAGCCAGCGAACACCTGGGCTGCTCCGAACTGCACATCGGGCTCGTAGCGTTCCTCGCCATCGGAAGGGTCGCGCAACGTCCGCTTGGGATCGAGCGGGTGCGGCTGCCGCCCTCGCCGCACGTACCCGAAGTACTCGCCTCCGAAGGGAGGCAACCCCCGCGCCAGACGGTTATGAAACGCCTCCGCCCACTGCTCGCCCGCCCGGTCGCTCTCGAAGGCGGCCAGCTCCATCAGCATGCCCCGTGTGAACTTGCCGACCGCAGTAGTGGCGTCCACCTCTTCCGTGGCAGACACCAGCTCACCGCCCGCAGTCTCCAGCCGAACGAGGTTGAGCTGATTGCCCATGCGGTTACGGCCAAACCGGGAGTACTTCCGCATCAGGATCGCCTTGGCAGCACCCTTCTCCACCTGAGAGATGGCCGCCATGTTCGTCCGCTGGAAGTTCCTCCCGGACATGTCAAGATCTTCTACCCGGCCGCCATCCGGCCAAGCGCCCGGCGGGATGAAGTAACCCCGCCGGGCGGCTAACGCTTCGATGGCATCACACTGGATTGCTGGCGAGATCTTTTCCTCCAGCATCATCGACACTCTCACGTACGCGATGGCTGGGATTAGCGTGGCGCGGTCCTCGATCACGCTTCCGAGTTGTAACAACCACAAGGGTGGGGACCAGAATCAGGGTGAGCAGGGTCGAGGAGATCAGGCCGCCGATCACCACGATGGCCAGCGGCTGCGAGATGAAGCCGCCCGAGCCGGTCACGCCCAGCGCCATCGGCGTCAGCGCGCAGATCGTGGCGACCGCGGTCATCAGGATCGGGCGCAGGCGGCGCCGGCCGCCCTCGATGACCGCCTCGACGACGCCCATGCCCTGATCGCGGTACTGGTTGATGAGGTCGATCAGCACGATCGCGTTCGTCACGACGATGCCGATCAGCATCAGCATGCCGATCAGCGCCGGCACGCCGAGCGCAGTGTCCGTGGCGACCAGCAGGCCGATCGCGCCCGTGGCCGCGAACGGGATCGACACCAGCAGGATCACCGGCTGGATGAAGCTGCGGAACGTCGCCACCATGATGAGGAACACGATCGCGATCGCGGCCAGCATCGCCACGCCGAGGTCGGAGAAGGCGTCGGCCTGGTCCGCCGACACACCCCCGATCTTGTACGAGGCGCCCGCCGACAACTGCAGCCCGTCGAGCTTCGCCGTCAGGTCCTGCGTCACGGCGCCGAGGTTGCCGGAGTCGGCCGCCTTGGCCGAGACCGTGGCCGAGCGTTCGCCGTCGATCCTGGTCACCTGCGTCGGGCCGGCCACCTCGCGCACGTCGGCCACCGTCGACAGCTTGACCGTGCCGCCGGCCGTGGCCAGCTTCAGGTCCTCGATCGCCTTGATGTCGTCCGGCGCGTCCGCGCCGCGCAGCACCAGGTCGCTGGCGCGGCCGTCCAGGGTGATCTGGCCCAGCGGGGCGCCGCGGAAGGCCTGCGCGACCGCCTGCCCGACCTGCGCCTCCGACAGGCCGCGCTCGGCGGCCTCCTCCCGGTCGACGACGACCTCGACGCGCGGCGCGCTGGTCTCCAGGTTGGAGGTCAGGTCGCGCAGCCCGGACACCTCGCCCATCGCGGTCTTGACGGCGTCGGTGGCGGTGCGCAGCGTCTCGGTGTCGGGCGCCTGCACGATCACCTCGATCGTGTCGGAGGCGAACCCGCCGCCGCCGGACCCGCCGACGGTGACCTCGCCGACGCCCGACAGGCCCGCGATCTTGTCGCGCAGCGCCTGCTCGACCGTCGCCGTGTCGGCGTCCTCCTTCAGGGTGACCGAGTACGAGGCGCGGTCCGCGCCGCCGCCGGTGCCGCCCATCATGGCGTTGCCGCCGCCCACGTTCACCTGGTACGTGTCCACGCCGTCCTGCCCGGCCAGCACGTCCTCGACCTTCTTGGCCGCCTTGTCGGTGGTGGCCAGGTCGGTGCCCACCGGCATGCGCTGCGAGATCGACAGCGTGTTCTGGCCGGAGGAGTCCAGGAAGTTCGTCTGCAGCCCGCCGGCCAGGCCCATCGTGCCGACGAACACCGCCACGCCGATCAGGATCGTCACCAGCTTGAAGCGGGTGGCGAAGCGCAGCACCGGCAGGTAGGCCCGCTGCAGCGGCGAGCGCAGCTCCTTGGCCTCGGCCTCCTCGCGCTGCTTGCGCGCCTCCTCCGGCGTCAGGTCGGGCGCCTTGAGGAACCAGAACGCCAGCACCGGCACCACGGTCAGCGACACCAGCAGCGAGGCCAGCAGCGCCACCGTCACCGTGATCGCGAACGGGCTGAACAGCTCGCCCACCATGCCGCCGACCATCGCGATCGGCGCGAACACCGCCACCGTCGTCAGCGTCGAGGCCGTCACCGCGCCGGACACCTCGCGCACCGCGGCCAGGATCGCCTGCAGCTTCGCCTCACCGTAGGCGAGATGCCGTTTGATGTTCTCCAGCACCACGATCGAGTCGTCCACGACCCGGCCGACGGCGATCGTCAGCGCGCCCAGCGTCAGCATGTTCAGCGAGTAGTCGCCCGCCCACAACACGATCAGCGCGATCACGACCGACAGCGGGATCGACACCGCGGTGACCAGCGTCGAGCGCACCGACAGCAGGAACACCAGGATGACCAGCACCGCGAACGCCAGGCCCAGCAGGCCCTCGGTGGTCAGGCTCTCGATCGACTGCTCCACGTACGGGGCCTGGTCGAACACGACCGACACGGCCGTGTCGGAGCCGTCGCCGAGCGCCTTGGTCAGCTCCGGCAGCTTCTCGGTGACGGCGTGCGAGATCGCGACCGCGTTGCCGTCGGGCACCATCGTCACCGACACGCCCAGACTGGACTTGCCGTCGGTACGGGTGATCGTCGTGGCGTTCGCCAGCCCGCGCGTGATCGTGGCCACGTCCCCCAGCTTGACCGGCTTGGGCGGCTTCGGCGGCGCGACCGCCTGCTGCGGCACCTGCCCACGCCCCTGCGCCTGCGCCTGAGCGGCCTGAGCCTGCGCCTGGGCTTGAGCTTGGGCCTGCTGCTGGGCGGCCGAGGGCTGGGCGGGCGTCAGATAGAGGTTCTTCAGCTTCTCCACCGAGTCGACCCGCGAGCCGACCTGCACCGACAACGACTTGTCGTCGGCGGTGAGCGTGCCGGCCGGGATCGGCGTCCCGTTCGCCTTGAGCACGTCGGGGATCTGCGCCGCCGAGACGCCCTTCTGCGCCATCTTCTTGGTGTCCGGCTCGATCGTGACGACCTCGTCGCGGGTGCCGGTGATCGTGGCCTCCCGTACGCCTTCGACGCCCTGCAACTCCGGCACCACGATGCGGCGCAGCTTGTCGGCCATCGCCCGCTCGTCGCCGCCGTCGCCCACGGCCAGCACCAGCACCGGGATGTCGTCGGTGTTGCCCGCCACGACCTGCGGGTCCACGCCGTCGGGCAGCGTCACCCTGCTGATGGCCTGCTGCATCTTGTTCAGCGACGACTCGATGTCGGTGCCGTACTCGAAGGCGACCTGGATCTGCGCCAGGCCCTCCTTCGAGGTCGAGGTCATCTGCTCCATCCCGGTGAGCCCCTGGAAGGAGTCCTCGATCGGGGCGGTCACCTGGTCCTCGACGATCTCGGGCGACGCGCCCGGATACGACGCGACCACGAACGCGCCCGGGAACGACAACGACGGCAGCAACTGCTGTTTCAACTGCGGGATCGTGAACGCGCCGAACGCGGTGATCACGACCGCCACCAAAATCACCAGGCTCCGGTTGACCAGGCTCAACCGAGCAAATGCGGTCATAGGGTCCCCTCCCAAGAGTTCGCCCCAGACTAACACTTTGCCTTGTACGAATATTTAGATCACTCAAGCGTTCCTGATAACCTTCTCAGGAAGCGAGAGGTGAGCGTGAGCAACGAACGCGAAGACCTGATCCGCCGGATCACCGAGACACAGCGAGGCCTGGCACGGCTGTTCGCCCAGCACCGATCCCCCCTGTTCAGCTCCAACCTCACCATGAGGCAGCTCAAGGTCATCATGATCCTGTCCATGAACGGCTCCGCCTCCGGCCAGGACCTGGCCCACAACCTCGGCGTCGGCCTCGGCACCGTCACCGGCATCGTCGACCGGCTCGTCGCCCAGGGGCTGGTCAGCCGGCACGAGGACCCGCACGACCGCCGCGTGCGCCGCGTCGAGCTCACCCCCGCGGGCGCGAGCGTCATCGAGGAGATCAACAACGCCGGCATCCAGCAGTACCGGCGCATCATGGAGCACCTCGACACCGAGACCCTGCGCACCCTCGACCACGTCACCCGCACCATCCGCGACGTCGCCGACAAGCTCGCCTCGGACCAGACAGACCCGGACAAGACAGATCCAGACAAGACAGACCCGGACAAGACCGGCCCAGAGACGGCCGGCCCGGACGGGCCGGCCGTCCCAGGCGAGCTCGCCCCTGACAACGCGTGAGGCGCCGCGCCGGTTCCGGCCGCTGCGGGGTTTGCTCTCAGTGGTTTGTGCGACTAGCCCCGACCCGGCGCCTTTACAAAGTAGATTTCTACGCCAGGCGTGACAGCACACGCGGCAGCTCGCCCTCGTACACCACCGTCAGCCGCCGCGTGGCCCGGGTCACCGCCACGTACAGATCCTGCCCGCCCATCGGCGACTGCCCGATGATGCCCGCCGGATCCACCACCACGACCGCGTCGAACTCCAGCCCCTTGGCCTGCCCCACCGTCAGCACCACCACCGGCGCGTCCAGGTCCCCCGCCGGGAAGAGCCGGGCCACCTCAGCGTGCCGCGCGTCGGGCGTCAGGACGGCCAGGCGGCCCTGCTCCGCCCCGGCGCCGATCTCGGCCAGCTCGCCGGCCACCAGCTCCGGCAGCCCGGAGACCGGCATGCGCACGGCGCGCGGCTCCGCCTCGCCCTCGCGGACCGACTCCGGCGGCTCCTGGTCGGGCGCGAACGCGCGCAGCACGTCGGCGGCCACCCGCATGATCTCCACCGGCGTGCGGTAGTTGACCAGCAGCCGCTCTTCCCGCCAGCGGCCCTCCAGGTACGGGTCCAGCACCTCCGCCCACGAGCGGGCCCCGGCCGCCGAGCCGGTCTGCGCCACGTCGCCCACCACGGTCAGCGACTTGGCCGGCACCCGCCGCATGATCATCCGCCAGGCCATCGGCGACAGCTCCTGCGCCTCGTCCACGATCACGTGCCCGTAGGCCCAGCCGCGGTCGGCCGCCGCCCGGTCGGCGGTGGTCAGCTCCAGGCCGTCGTCGGCGTGCCGCCCGGCCAGCACGTCGGCCCGCTCGAACAGGCCCGACTCGGCCACGCCTGTCACGGTCAGCACCTCGCGCGCGTACAGCTCCTGCTCGGCGACCTCCTCGCCTTCGAGACGGGCCGCCACCCGCCGGGCCGAGTCGTCCTCGCCCAGCAGCTCGGCCGCCTCGTCCAGCAGCGGCACGTCCTCCACCGTCCACGGCGCCTGGCGGGGGCGCAGCAGCGCCTGCCAGTCCAGGCCGGGCGGCGCCGCCCGGCGCAGCAGCTCCGGCGAGGCCAGCAGGTCGGCCACGAACTCTTGCGGCGTCAGCTCCGGCCACAGCCCGTCGACCGCCCGCCGCACCGCGGGCTCGCCCCACAGCCGCTGCGAGGCCAGCTCCAGGTCCAGCTCGTCGAGGTCGCCCTCCAGGTCGAGTGGCTCGCTCAGCTCCGGCTCGCCCTCGATGACCAGGTCCTCGATGTGCAGCGACTCCTCCAGGGCCCGCGCCTCGGCCTTGGCCAGCTCCTTGAGCAGCTCGGTGACGTACAGCTTGCGTGCCATGTTGTGCGGCAGCCGCACCGCGCGCGCCCGCTCGCGCAGGCGCGCGCACGTCTGGCGCGGCACCCGCAGCCGCAGCCCGTCGAGCTCCACCACCAGGTCGTCCTCGGGGACGGGCCGGCGCAGCTCCAGCGCCGCGGCCACCACCTCCGCCATCCGCGGGTCGCCCTTGACGACGGCGGTCCGCGGCTCGTCGGCCGCCGAGGCCCGCACGCCGGGGAACATCTCGCCCACCGTGGTCATCACCACCTGCGTCTCCCCCAGCGCGGGCAGCACCTGGCCGATGTAGCGCAGGAACATCGGGTTGGGGCCGACCACCAGCACGCCGCGCCGCTCCAGCGTGTCGCGGTGGGTGTAGAGGAGGTAGGCGGCGCGGTGCAGCGCCGCGACCGTCTTGCCGGTGCCCGGGCCGCCCTGCACGACCAGGGCGCCCTGCAGCGAGGCGCGGATCACGCGGTCCTGCTCGGTCTGGATGGTGGCCACCACGTCGCCCATCCGGCCGGTGCGGCCCCGGCGCAGCGCCGCCAGCAGCGCCGCCTCGCCCACCAGCGTGCGGCGGTCGCCCTCGCTCATCCGCTCCAGGTCGAACACCTCGTCGTCGATGCCGACGACCACGCGGTCCTTCAGGTGCAGGTGCCGGCGCCGCACCAGCCCGCCCGGGTCGGTGGCGGTGGCCACGTAGAACGGCCGCGCCGCCGGCGCCCGCCAGTCGATCAGGACCGACTCGTGCGACTCGTCGCGCAGGCCGATCCTGCCGATGTACGTGCCGGCGCCCGCGGCGTCGTCGATGCGGCCGAAGCACAGGCCGCGCTCGACCGCGTTGAGCTGCGCCAGGCGGCGCGCCTGCTCCGAGGCCAGTGCCTCGCGCTCGACCCGCGCCTGTTGGGTGACGGCGATCGAGCCGCTCGCGTACACCTCGCGCAGCGTGCGCTGGGCGTTCTGCCGGGCCGCGTCGAGCCGCTCGTAGAGCCACGACACGGTGCGCTGTTCGGTGTCAAGGGCTTGCGCGAGACCATCTTGACGATTAGTCATTCGGTGGTATACTCCTAACAGGAGGTCTGTGGGAGCTCATAGTGGAGAATGGTAATCCTCGAGCTTAGACCCGCCTGCCGCCGTCGCGCAAACCCCTCCGTGCGGTTCAGGCCGCCGTCGTCCTGCTGAACAGCGCCGACAGCAGGAAATCCGCGCCGAAGAGCGGCCCGCCGGGCGGCTGCGGCGTCATCGGGCGCAGCTCCACCTCGGTGTAGTCCGCGAACAGCCAGCGCAGCTCCTCCGGCGTGTACGCCAGCCCCCCGTGCAGCTCGCCGTCGCGGTACAGCTCCTCGTCGCTCTGGTCCGACCCCATCCGGCCGGCCGCGAAACACGTCACCCCCAGGTGCCCGCCCGGTGCCAGCACCCGCTCCAGCAGCGCCCGGTAGCTGACCCGGCGGTGCGGCGGCAGGTGGTGCAGGCAGCCCGAGTCGTACACCAGGTCGTACGGCCCCGCCAGCTCCGGCGCGGTGAACGCGTCGCCGCACACGAACCGCACCCGGACCCCCGCCTCCTGCGCGCGCTCCCGCCCCCACGTGACGGCGGCGGGCGACAGGTCCACCGCGTCCACCTCGAACCCGCGCGAGGCGAGGAACACGGCGTTCCTGCCCGGCCCGCAGCCCAGGTCCAGTGCCCGGCCGGGCGCGAGCAGCCCCCGCTCCACGTAGGAGGCCAGGCTCTCGTCCGGGCCCGCCACGAAGAACGGCACCGGCTTGGACCGGTCGGCGTAGAAGCCGTCCCACCAGGTGGAGGCGTTGCCCGTCCACCGGTCGGCACCGGCGGCGAACATCGTGTCCATCAGGGCCAGGACGTCGTCGATCGTACGGATGGTGCGCTTCACTCGGGATCTCCGGAAGGTAGAGGGGGCCGCCCCGCGCGGCCCGACCCTCGCGATCCTACGGCCATCGGCCCTTGTTTTCCCTGGTCAACGCGCCCTTCCGGGGGCCCGGGAAGGCGCCGTGGACCGCCCTTCCCGCGGGCCCCGGACCGTGCTTCGCGCAGGGGGGTGCGCGCCCGCCGTCCGCGCGTCCGGAGGCGGGGACGGGCCTTCCAGCGCGGCGCCGGCACCCGTCCCGGGCGCGGCCGGCTGTGCTGTTGGTCACACCGAGGGCGGCGCGTTCCGGCTGGACGGCGGGTGCTAGCTTTCTCCAGCATGTCGGACTATCTGCGGGAGCTGTTCTCCCTTCACGGCCGGCGCGCGCTGGTGACCGGCGGCAGCTCCGGGATCGGGTACGCGGTCGCCGAGGCGATCGGCCGGGCCGGGGCCGAGGTCGTGGTGGTGGCCCGCGGGCGGGACAAGCTGGAGCAGGCCGTCGCCCGGCTGCGCGGGCACGGCGTCACCGCCTCCTGGATCAGCGCCGACCTCGGCGAGCGCGACGACGTGCGGCGGGTGTGCGAGAGCGCCGGCGTCATCGACATCCTCGTCAACGACGCCGGCAACAACATCCGCAAGCCCATGGCCGACCTGACGGCCGGCGACTTCGAGCGCACCCTCGCCGTCAACTTCACCGCCCCCTACCTGCTCGGCCAGCACTTCGGGCCGCTGATGGCCGCGCGCGGGTGGGGCCGCATCATCAACGTCGGCTCCCAGCAGTCGATCAGCGCCTTCGGTGACAGCGGCATCTACGGCGCCGCCAAGGCGGGGCTGGCCGGTCTGACCCGCTCGCAGGCCGAGGCGTGGTCGGCGGCCGGGGTGTGCGTGAACACGATCATCCCCGGCTTCGTGCTGACCCCGCTCACCGAGCCCGCCCAGGCCGTGCCCGGCCGGGTGGCGGCGATGGCCGCGCGGCACATGGCCGGGCGCAACGGGGTGCCGGAGGACTTCGCGGGCGCCGCGGTGTTCCTGGCGGGCAACTCCTCCTCGTTCGTCACCGGCCAGATGCTCTTCGTGGACGGCGGCTTCTCCGTCCACTGACCCCCCGGTCAGGCCACGCCGGTCAGGAGGTCGAGGAGGGCCTGGGGCGCGTCGCGCATGAGGTTGTGCCCGCCGTCCAGGGCGTGCGTGGACCACGCCGGATCCTCCCGCAGCCGCTCGTAGGTGGGGGTGAACGGGGACGGGCCGTCCCAGCCGGTGGCGTAGGCGTAGACGCGGCGGCGGATCCGCTCCAGGCCGCCGGTCAGGCGCAGCGGCTGCATCACGGAGGCGAGCGGGTGCGCGGTGGCGCGCACGTCGAAGAACGGCAGCGGCCGCACCGCGCAGCCGGTGTCGTCGACGTCGGCGTACCACTGCCGCTCCCGCTCGGAGACGAGCTTCCAGCAGGAGTCGCCGTCGCCCGGCACCATGGCGTCGAGGTACACCAGGGCGGAGACGCGCTCCGGCACGCGGTCGGCAACGCCGGTGATCACCATGCCGCCGTAGCTGTGCCCCACGAGCACGACGTCGGTCAGGCGCTCGGCCTCCAGGACGGCGGTGACGTCGTGGAGGTGGGTGTCGAGGTTGACCGTGCCGTGCAGCAGGTGGGCCCGCTCGGCGACGCCGGTCAGGGTCAGCGGGTAAACCTGGTGCCCGCGGGCCCGCAGCCGCCCGGTCAGCTCCTCGTAGCACCAGCCGCCGTGACACATGCCGGGGATCAGGACGTAGGTGGCCATCACGACTCCAGAGATCGAACCGTTCGGTACGATCTCCGACGATAGCAGCACCGGACGGCGGCGGGCGCCTTTACGTTGTAGATTACTTACGGCGGAACTCCCGCTCCCCCACCCCCTCACGCCACGCGGTGATGACGAGCTCGTCACCCTGCACCCTGGTCCACGCCACCTCGGTCAGCTCGACGCGGAACAGGTGCGAGTCGGAGCCGGAGATGCCGTAGGCGGCCCGCTCCTGCTCGTCGGTGGTCTCCACCGCCCGGCCCGACAGCTTCAGATCCCCCTCCCAGGAGGACGGGTCAGTGCGGTCGGGGTCGCGCGAGGTGACGTGGATCGCCATGCGCGGATCGCGCCGCAGGTCGGCGGCCTTGACCGAGCCGGGCATCGAGCCTGTCCACAGCTCGCCGTCGTGCAGCTTCGTCTCGATGCCGCTCACCCTCGGCGAGCCGTCCTTGCGCAAGGTGGCCAGCACCTTGTGCGTGTAGGTGTCCATCAGCCGCCGGGCGGCCTTCGCCAGCTCCGGCGCCTGGCTCTCGAACTCCTGCCATGAAGCCATGGCGCCCATCATGCCGGGCGCGGCCGACAGAATCCGCCCCTTCCTGAATCGGCGTTTACAAACGTGGGCCCGGCTCGCTAGGTTTGTAAACGAAGGGTCATTTACTAATGGGGGGGACGCATGCCCATCAGCCGTTCGTTCCGGTGCTCGGTGTTCATCGGGGTCAGCCTCGACGGGTTCATCGCCCGCCGCGACGGCGATCTGCACTGGCTCACCAGCAGAGGCGAGGCCGCCGGGAGCGACCTCGGCTACGAGGAGTTCATCGCCGGCATCGACGCCGTCGTCATGGGGCGCGGCACGTACGAGCCGGGCCGCTCCTACGACCCGTGGCCGCACGAGGGCCGCCACTGCGCCGTCCTGAGCAGCACCCTGCCGCCGGACGCCGACCCGCGCGTCACCGTCCACCGCGACCTCGGCACGCTGCTGCGCGAGCTGGAGGAACGCGGCACCAAGAGCGTGTACGTGGACGGCGGTCAGGTCATCCGGACGTTCCTGCGCGAAGGGCTGATCGACGAGCTGACCATCACCACGGTGCCGGTGCTGATCGGCACGGGCCTGCCGCTGTTCGGGCCGACCGGCGGGGACATGCCGCTCGTGCACCTGGCGACCAGGGTGTTCGGGGCGGGCGTCGTGCAGTCCTCCTATGCCGTGGACCGCACCACCTGACCCGGCCCCTCGCCAGGGCACCTACCGCCGCCAGATGGGTAGGAGGCTTGAAGGTGCGAGGGGGTGGGAAATGCGTAGCGACGGTCAGAGCGACGGTGAGCGTGCCCTTGGCGGCCTGCTGGAGGCCATGCACCTGGCCGGCATGGAGGACCTGCCGCCCCAGGCGAACGAGCACGCCCGCACGGCCGGCTTCTCCCACGCCGTCATCTACGCCACCGACCTGCAGCAGCAGCGCCTCGTGCCGCTGCCGGGCCAGCGCGACGCCGCCGGGCGGCCGTTGGAGAGCCTGCGCATCGACGGCACCATGCCGGGCCGCGCCTTCCGCGCGGTGACGATCGTGCGCGCCCGCTCGCCGCACGACGAGCGGACGCCGATGTTGTGGCTGCCGCTGCTGGACGGCACCGAACGGATCGGCGTGCTCGGGCTGGGCGTGCCGCGCGACGGGAAGCTCGCCGAGACGCGGGCCAAGGACCTGGCCTCGCTGGTGGCGCTGCTGGTGATCAGCAAGCGGCCGCACAGCGACTCCTTCGCCCGGCTGGTACGCGCCCGCCCGCTGACCCTGTCGGCCGAGGTGCTGTGGAACCTGCTGCCGCCCGGCACGTTCGCCAACGACGACGTCGTGATCAGCGCCGCGCTGGAGCCCGCGTACGAGATGGGCGGCGACGCCTTCGACTACGCGCTCGACGGCGAGACCCTGCACCTGTCGATCTTCGATGCGATGGGGCACGACGCCTCGGCCGGGCTGACCGCCACCATCGCCATGGCCGCCTGCCGCAACAACCGCCGGCACGGCATGGAGCTGGCCGGCCTCGGCGACGCGATCGACGCTGCCATCAGGGAGCAGTTCAGCGGCCGATTCGCCACCGGCATCCTCGCCGAGCTCGACCTCGGCTCCGGGCAGCTCACCTGGGTCAACCGGGGCCACCATCCGCCGCTGGTGCTGCGTGACGGCCACCTGGTGGCCTCGCTGGGCAGCGTGCCCGACCCGCCGATGGGCTTCGGCCTGACCGTCTCCACCGGGCCGCTGCACTACCAGCTGGAGCCGGGCGACCGGCTGCTGTTCTACACCGACGGCGTCATCGAGGCGCAGAGCCCGGACGGGGAGTTGTTCGGGCTGGAGCGGTTCATCGACTTCGTGGTGCGGCGGGAGGCCGACGGGATGTCGGCGCCGGAGACGCTGCGCCGGCTCATCCAGGCCATCCTCGCCCACCAGCGGGGGCGGTTGCAGGACGACGCGACCGTGGTGACGGTGGAGTGGCAGACGCGGCGCCGCTTCCAGCTCGTCCTCTGATCCCGGCACATGGGATGATCGCCCGCATATCGTACAGATCACGAGAGAGGCGGACAGGGTGCCAGAGCAGCAGGCGCGCCGCGTGCCCGGGACGGACATCCCGCTGGAGGCGATCACCCTCGGCACGTCGGCGCTGGGCCGCGAGCCCGGCGGCGAGCGGCTGGCGCGGGAGCTGGTGTCCGGCCGGTTCCGGCAGCTCGACACCTCCAACGAGTACGCCGGCGGGCGCAGCGAGACCCTGATCGGCCAAGTGATCGGCGACGGGGTGACGGTGTTCTCCAAGGCCGACCGCGACCCCGGCACGGGCGTCTTCGACGGTGACCGGGTGATGCGCTCGTTCGAGGAGACGATCTCCCGGCTCGGCGTCTCCACGCTGCCGGTCTACCACCTGCACGACCCGTTCACGATCACGGTGCGGGAGGCGATGGCGCCGGGCGGCGCCGTGCCGGCGCTGGTGGCGCTGCGCGAGCAGGGCCTGGTCGGCGCCATCGGCATCGCCGCGGCCGGCGGCACGCTGGTGGAGGACTACATCCGCACCGGCGCCTTCGACGCGGTGCTCACCCACAACCGCTACACGCTCGTCGACCGGAGCGCCGAGGACATCCTGCGGCTGGCCACCGAGCGGCGCATGCTGGTCTTCAACGCCGCGCCGTTCGGCGGCGGCATCCTGTCCGGCTCGCCCCGGCACGCCTCCCGCTACGGCTACCGGCCGATCTCGCCGGAGTTCGGGCGGCACGTGGAGAAGGTGCGGGAGCTGTGCGAGCGGTGGGGGGTGGCGCTGCCGGCGGCGGCCCTGCACTTCTCGCTGCGGGAGCCGCGGGTGCACTCCACGGTGGTCGGCATCACCTCCGTCGAGCGGCTCAAGGCGCTGGACGCCCTGGTGGACGCGGTGATCCCGGACGGCTTCTGGGAGGAGCTGGAGGCGCTGGGGGCGCCGCCGCCGTCCCCGGTGGACTGAGCGATCGGCCTGCGGGTAGGGGCGCTGGTTCCTGAGGGGAGGACAGGCGTGCCGCTCGAAGCGCTGATGAGCACCGCCCTGGGCATGCGGGTGGCGGCGTGGCGCAGCCGGGGGCCGGGGCCCGCCGTGGTGTGCGTGCACGGGGCCGGGGTGTCGAGCCGGGAGCTGCTGCCGTTCGTGCGCGCCATGGGCGTCACGCACGACGCCTGGAGCCTCGACCTGCCCGGGTTCGGGCGCAGCGAGAAGCCGCCGGCGCCGCTCACGCTGACCGCGCTCGCCGACACCGTCGCCGGGTGGCTGCGCGGCAGCGGGCTGGAGCGGCCGTGCCTGCTCGGTGGGTCGTTCGGCTGCCAGGTGGCCGTGGACCTGGCCGCCCGGCACCCGGGCGTGGCCGGCGCGCTGGTGCTGGTCGGGCCGACCGTGGACGCGCGCTCGCGGACGCCGGCCCGCCTGGTCGGCCAGTGGCTGCGCAACTCGGTGCGGGAGAGCCCGCGCATGCTGCCGCTGAACGTCGCCGACTACGCCGACGCCGGGCCGCGCCAGGTGCTGGCCGCCTTCGGCACCTCGATGCGCGACCGGATCGAGGACAAGCTGCCGCACGTCGGCGTGCCCGCCCTGGTGGTGCGGGGCGGCGCGGACCGGATGGTGAGCCAGGCGTGGGCCGAGGAGGTGACCCGGCTGCTGCCGAGGGGAAGGCTCGTGGTCATGGACGGGCTGCCGCACATGGTGCCGTACAAGGATCCCGCGGGGCTGGCGCGCGAGGTCGCCGCGTTCCTGGAGACGGCCGCGTGGTGAGGCCGCACAAGACGGAGGCCCCATGAGGGCGCAGAAGGCGGTGGCCTCGTTCGACTCGGCCACCGGGATGCTGCGGGCGCTGTCACGGTTCCTGCACGACCGGGACGTGCCGATGCTCGGGCAGGGCCCGCGCGCGCTGGAGCCGGTGGCCGCCGCCGTGGCGGGCGCGGCGGCGCGGCTGCCGCGCCCGGCCAAGGAGAAGCTGTACGCGGCCGGCGGGTGGGCCGAGGCGGTGCCGCCGCGCCGCGTCCCCGGCATCCGCTCCGAGGAGCTGGCCCGCTGGGTGAGCGGCCACTACCCGCGCGGCCCGTACCCGGTGGCGTTCATCGGCTCCTCCAACGGCGCGCTGGTGCACCTGGCGGCGGCGCTGCGGGCGCCGTGGCTGCCGCAGACGCTGCTGCTGCCGGTCCGGCGGCACGGCGTCGGCCCGACGACCCGCGCGGCGACCTGCGGGCGGCCCGCGCGGCCGGGCAGGCGCTGCTGGCCGCCAACCCCGACCTGGTGCTGCACCACATGCACGACGCCAACCAGGACCGGCTGATGATCGCCGGCATGACGTACTTCCGGGTCAAGTGGCGGCGGCTGCCCGAGGCCTACCGGCGCTTCCTGGAGGAGTCGCTGCCGGCCGGGGCGACGCTGGTCGTCTCCGAGTGCGGGCTGCGCCGGCCGGTCACGCGGGTGGGGCCCCGGTACGTGTTCCAGCACGGCGCGCTGGGCGGCGCCACCCCGCGGGAGTACGAGAGCGGCGGGCCGCGCGTGGCCGCCTACCTGGCCCGCTACGGCGCCGGCCGGGACCGCTGGGACTATCCGCCGGCCGACGGCGACGCCCCGGAGGCGGAGTGGGGGTTCGAGCCGGAGCTGCTGGGCGACCTGGAGGAGCTGGCGGCGCGCAACGGGTGGCGGCTGGCCCGGCTGCGCCACGCCGAGCCGGAGGACCTCAGCCCGGTCGTGGCCGAGCTGTACCGCGACTGGTACCGGCGGCGGGGGCTGCCCGCCGACCGGCTGCTCGTCGAGTGCTTCCTGCTGCTGGAGCCGTGGTGGGCGCTGCGCAGCGGGTCGGTGCCGTACTGGATGGTGTTCAACGCCGAGCAGTCGCACGCCCGCGCGATGGCCTACCTGGACGGGGCGGATCCGTTCGACGAGATCCGGCTGATGCTGTTCTCGCACGGGGTGGAGTCGGTGGGGCTGGCCGGGATCGGCGACTGGCGGCGGCTGCTGGCGCGGGCGCGCAAGGTCGGCGTGTTCACCGGCGTGGACACCCGCGCCTATCCGCGCGACTTCGCCGCGCTGATCCGCGGGCACCGGGAGCTGGCCAGGATCAGGACGACGTACCCGATGCCGCTGCCGCTGGAGTGGGAGGCGGCCGCGGAGTTCCTGGCCGGGCGCCAGGAGATCGGCTGGTCAGGCGGGTAACGGCAGCGGCGGCCCGCCGGTGATGAGGCGTGTCAGCGCAGGCGGCGGTCGAGGGCCGGGGCCAGCTCCGTGGTGGTCAGGAGCAGCGCGACGACGTACTCCACGAGGTGGTCGCGATCGGTGTCCACGTCGCCGCGCAGCCAGGCCGACAGCAGCTCCCACAGGCCGCTGACCACGGTCAGCGCGGTCATGGCGAGGTCGGTCTCGCCCAGGGGCACCTCGTCGAGCAGCTCGCGGGCCTGCTCGGCGTAGATGCCGGCCAGCACCTCGATGATCTTCCTGCGGCGTTCCTGGAGCAGCGGGCTGGCCGGGAACTCGTAGGCCAGCACGCGGGCGCGGCGCGGGTCGGCGGTCAGGAAGTCGACGATGGCGCTGACCACGGCCGTGGCGCGGGGCCGGGGGCGGCGCGGCGCCCGGCGGGCGACGGCCGTGATCAGGTCGGTGGCCTGCGCGGCCTGGTCGTCGACCACGGCCAGCAGCAGCGCGTCGAGGTCGGGGAAGCTCTCGTAGAAGTAGCGGTCGTTGAGCCTGGCCCGGGCGCACACGCTCCGTACGGTGGCGGCGGCCCACCCGCGCGTGCCCAGCACGTCGAGGCCCGCCTCCATCAGCGCGGCCCGCCGGGCGGCGCGGCGCTGCTCGGCGGGCACGCCGCCGTAGGGACGCAGGGAGGCGCGGTGGGGCGTCATGCCCCCGATTCTGCCGCAGCCCTTGACGCCCGCGGCGAATCTGGTGATGGTGAACACCAGATTAGGGAAGGCGGTGCCCCCGTGGTCATGGACAACCCCGCGGCCCTCACCCCGGCCGACATCGATCTGAGCGACCTGCGCTTCTGGGAACGGCCCGAGCACGAGCGGGCCCAGGCGTTCGCCATGCTGCGGGCCGAGCCGGGCCCGCGCCGGTTCGCCCTGCCGAAGGTGCCGTTCCTGCGGCAGGACCCCGGCGCGTGGGCGCTGGTGCGGCACGCCGACGTGGTGGCGGCCAGCCGCCTGCCCGAGGTGTTCAGCAGCGAGCCCAGCGCCACCAGCCCGACCGACCTGCCGCGCTGGATGGACGGCTGGTTCACCTCGATGATCGACATGGACGACCCGCGGCACGCCAAGATCCGCCGCATCGTCTCCCGCGCGTTCACCCCCAAAACCCTCGCCAAGGCCGAGCACGACATCGCGAGCCGCGCCAGGCGCATCGTGGACGACCTGATCGCCGGCGGCCCCGGCGACTTCGTCGCGCGCGTGGCGACGCGGCTGCCGGTCGAGGTGATCTGCGACATGCTCGGCATCCCGCCGCGCGAGCACGAGCGAGTCGTCCGCCTGACCAACATCGTCGTCGGCTACACCGACCCCGAGTACGTCGGCCGCACCGTCGACTACACCGCCGGCACCGCCCGGGTCGGCCGCCTGCGCACCGCCCGCCTGCTCGGCACGGTGTCGCTGGCCGGCCGGCGGCTGCACCGCCTGGCCGCCGAGCTGGGCCGGCAGCGCCGCGCCGCCCCCACGGGCGACCTGACCTCCGCCCTGGTCAACGCCAACATCGACGGCGAACGGCTGAGCCCGCGCGAGTTCGGCGCGTTCTTCCTGCTGCTGGTCGCGGCCGGGAACGAGACCACCCGCACGGCCCTGGCCCACGGGCTCAAGCTGCTCACCGACCATCCAGGGCAGCGCGAGCTGCTGCTGGCCGACTTCGACGCCCGCATCGGCGGGGCCGTGGAGGAGATCGTCCGGCACAGCACGCCGGTGATCTTCATGCGCCGCAACGTCACCCGCGACCACGAGCTGAACGGCCACCGCTTCAAGGCGG
This sequence comes from [Actinomadura] parvosata subsp. kistnae, assembly GCF_900323885.1. GTDB lineage: Bacteria > Actinomycetota > Actinomycetes > Streptosporangiales > Streptosporangiaceae > Nonomuraea > Nonomuraea composti. The sequence goes on from NZ_OOHJ01000024.1 coordinate 56,569, forward strand.
GCGACCGGGTGACGCTCTGGTACGCCTCCGCCAACCGGGACGAGAGCGTCTTTCCCGACCCCGACACGTTCGACATCACCCGCTCCCCCAACCCGCACGTCGGCTTCGGCGGGCCCGGCCCGCACTTCTGCCTGGGCGCGAACCTGGCCCGCCGCGAGATCACCGTGATGTTGCGCGAGCTGTTCACGCGGCTGCCGGACATCAGGGCAGGCGAGCCGGACCGGCTGCTGTCCAGCTTCATCAACGGCTACAAGCGGCTGCCCTGCACGTTCACCCCGGGATGATGCCGGTCACGCATGAGATGAACACCGGCCGCACCCGCCGCGTACCCCCTTGTGGAACGGCACGAAGGAGGCGGACGGGTGACGGTATCGGTCTCGATGTCGGCGAGGCTCGTGCTGGCGACGGCCCTGACCATGACCATGGCGGCCGCCGTCCCCGGCCCCGCCCGGGCCGACCCGTCGCCCGCCCAGGCCAGGGCCCGGCTGGTGAAGCTGAACGAGCGGGCCGACCAGCTCGTCGAGCGCTACAACCAGGCCACGGAGACCTACCGCGCGGCCAGGAAGAAGCACCAGGCCCTGGACGGCGAGCTGGCCGGCAAGGAGCGGCAGGTGGCGGGGCTGCGCGAGGAGCTGGCCGCGATCGCGGTGCACGACTACCAGTTCGGCCCCTCGATGGGCTGGCAGCACATCGCCGTCGGCGGGCGGCCCGAGGCGATGCTCAACGGCATGGCCGCCCTCGACCAGATGGCCCGGGACCGGGCGGCGAAGATCCAGGCGTTCGAGGAGGCCACCAAGGGGCTGCGCGAGCGGCGCGACCAGGCCAGGACCGCCCTGGAAGCGGCCGCGCGGGCCCGTGACGACGTGCGCGGCAAGCAGGAGGAGGTCGAACGCCTCGTCAAGGAGCAGACCAAGCTGCTGCGCCGGCTCGGCGCCTACCGCGACGGGAACCCGCGCAGCACCGGCATCACCTACACCGGCCCCGCCACCGGCAACGCCCGCGAAGCGCTCCAGTTCGCCTTCGCGCAGGTCGGCAAGCCCTACCGGTACGGCGGGACGGGGCCGGACAGCTTCGACTGCTCCGGGCTGACCCAGGCGGCCTGGCGGGCCGCCGGGGTGCGGCTGCCCCGCACCACCTACACCCAGTGGGCCTGGGGGCCGCCCGGCGCGTGCCCCTGGACCAGCTCCAGCCGGGCGACCTGCTGTTCAGCAAGGGGCTGGGGCACATGGGCATGTACGCGGGCGGCGGCCGGATGGTGCACGCCCCGCAGACCGGCGACGTCGTCAAGGTGGTCGATCTCGACGACTACTGGCGCGGCCGGCTCGTCGGCGCCATCCGGCCCTGAATCACTGGCCGATCGCCGTCACTGGCCGATCGCCGTCACTGGTTGATCACCGTCACTGGTTGATTTCGGCGCGGGTGAAGACCGGCCCGCGTGGCGGCCCGTCGGCGTGCCGCCCGAGATCGCCGGCGTGGCGGCCAGCATCTGCCCGGCGAGCTTGAGCTCGAACATGATGCCCATCGCCGCGTCGAGCCGCCCCGGCCGGCCGTCCACGCACCGCTGCAACGCGGTCAGCAGCCGGGTGAACGTGACCCGGAACTGGTGCACCCGCCGCCACCCCTCGGAGTTCCTGTCGAGGTCGTCCACCTGCTGGTTGGGGGTCAGCGGCCACACCCCGTCGGGGTCGAACGGGTAGGGCGCGCCGGTGTAGGAGAAGCCGGCGGGCGCGGACGGGTCGCGTACCAGGCGGCGGCCCTTGGCGATGGCGGCGAAGCGGTAGTAGTGGGCGATGTCGCCGTCGGGGTCGACCGGCGAGGTGGAGGTGCCCTCGCCCTCCTCGATGATGAGGTTGACGGCGCGGGCGGCGTCCTTGGTCGTCCTGATGGGGAAGAGCCGGTCGGAGCCGAACCAGGAGGGCGCCACCACCTGGCGGGTGACGTCGCCGGGCAGCACCGGGTCGGGCAGCGCGAGCAGCGCATCCACCAGCGTGCGGTAGAACTCGCCGATCGTGGCGAACTCGGGCGGTGCCCCCACCGCGCCCTCCTTCCTGAACACCAGGGGCTCCTCCGGCTCCTCGATCCGCATGAACACCCGCTCCATGAGGCCGCGCGAGAACGGCTCCAGCCCCACCACGAGGTCGTCGCCGATGCCGAGCGGCAGCGGCCCCGGATAGCGCGGCAGGAAGCCGGGCGCGTCGAGGGCGGGGCGGGCGCCGAGCGCGTTGAGCAGGTTGCAGCCGATGAGCAGGTGCAGCATCTCGTCCACGACGACGTCGTGGACGGCCCACCAGATGTCGCGGTTGCGGCCCGGCTTCAGCGACAGCATCGCGGTCAGGTACGGCGGGATCGTGGCGAACTCCAGGCGGACGGCGTCCTGGACCCTGGGGACGAGCTCGTCGGGCTTGCCGGCCCTGGCCACCTCGTCGACGGCCGCGCGGTCGATTCTCAGCATCGCTCATTCACTCCCTCGGTCGCCGGACAGGTGCCGGGCGGCGCTCAGACCGCGTGCCACCAGGTCGCGGGCGGCCACCAGCTTCGGCTCCGGCGGCAGGACGCCGGAGACCGGCGGCGGCGCGGAGCGCGCCATGGCGCGCGGGGCGGCGGGCAGGCCGTTCAGCCAGCGCAGGATCGTGGCGCGTTTCGGCTCGGACAGGTCACGGGTGACGGGCATGTGGTTGGGGTCGGTGATGTCGCGGGACAGGGCCAGCAGCATCGCGGCCCGCCACGGCCGGACGGCGTCGAGGTCGCCGAGGTTCACCAGGTGCTCGCCCATGATCGGGTAGTGCGTGGCGTAGGGGGCCAGGATGCGCTGCACCGCGTCCTCCAGGTGCTCCTCCGCCGGGGGCTCGTGGGCGTCGCGCACGTGGGCGGCGATGACGTCCATGGACGGGTCGATGCCGGAGCCGTCGAGGTCGAGGGTGCCGTCGGCGTTCCTGCGCGGGCTGTAGGCGACCTGCTCGACGACGCCGTCGAGGCCGGGGCGCGGCCCGTGTGGGTCGCCTGCCTCCAGCGTCACGGTGGCGGTGCCGTCAGGGCCGGTGACGACCGAGTCCGGCACGGTCAGCACGGACGCGTCGCCGAGCACGCGGGCGAGGTGGACGGTGACGCCGGCGGCGGGCTCGCCGCGCTCGCGGGCGTGCAGGGTGACGGTGGCGCGGGCGCCGGCCTCGACGCGGTGCACGAAGCCGTCGGCCCGCACGTACAGGCCGTCCCTGGTCTCCCTGGACAGGACGCGCCGGCCGCCGCCGGCGTCGGCGACGAGCAGCGCCAGCGGGCGGCTCTCCAGAGCGTGCGCGGCCTGCGGCGGGAGCGGGAGGGAGATCACCCCCGACGGCGGCGGGGACGGCAGCAGCACGGCCGTGCCGATGTCGATCACGTCCGCGCCGGGCGGCAGCACGTCGCCGGCCTGCACCTGCTCGCCCGGCAGGACGGCCACGTCGATCCTGGCCGCCCGCGGGTGCGCGGGGCCGGGGCTCGCGGCGAACGGGTAGGCGTTGCCGAGGTCCAGCACCAGGCGGTCGCCCCGGACGACGGCGACCGAGCGGCCGAACGACGTCTCGGAGGTCAGGCTGCCCATGTCCAGGCGCCGCCCGGCCACGAACGACAGCGGCTCGCCCGGCGACCACGGGCCGACGCAGCCGGTCAGCCTGCCGGTGGCGAACGCGGCCGTGCAGCGCTGCGCGGTGATCCCGTACATGGTGAACCGGATCGAGAGCCGCTCCGGCGAGCAGTCGCGCAGCTCGGCCAGCAGGGGGACGGCCGCGGCGGCGGGGCCGTAGGCGACCTCCTCCAGGACGGAGACGAACGTGGCGCTCATCATGTCGAAGCCGCCGTCGTCGCCGCCGCGCCCCCACAGGTCGCGGAAGGCGGCGGGCCGGAAGCGGCCCGACAGCAGGCTCTCCCCGCGCGGCCCCGTCAGCCGGACCGTCAGCCCCCAGATCTCGGTGGAGACCTGCCAGTCGGGGTCGAGGTCGACGAGCTTGGCGCTGGCCTGGTCGGGGCTGGTCAGCACGTCGAGGCCGAGGGCCGGGTGGCCCGCCGCCAGCGGCTGCCCCGGCCCCGACTCGCCGCCGGTGACCTTGCAGCCGAGCAGGTCGAACGTGCCGCAGCCGTAGGCGTTCCAGCTCGGCTGCGGCGGATCCGGGCTGCCGAAGGAGCCCGGATCGTTGTTCCCCGTCGGGACGTCGCTGAGGAACCTGCCCGCGAACGTCAGCCGCGGGAAGTCAAGGTAGCTCATCGTGTCCGCCTCCTGGCGTCGTCAAAGATGGTGGGCCCCCGAGTACAAGAACCTTGCTGCCGTTCGGGCGTCCCGGCGATGCCCTGCGGGGATAGACCTCAGGGACCCTCCCCCGTTACGACCCGGATCACCCGGATTCTCCGAATCTCCCGGTGGCGTACGGGTACGGCATGGTAGTGATCTGTAAGCGCCTGCCGACCGGGGCAGGGCCGCGCTCATCCGCCCGCCCGGCGGTGACCACGCACAGTGACGCGACGGCCACCCGTCGTCGACCGAAGGGTGTGAGACTCATCCAGACGCAAGACGGAGGTGCTCGATGCCGTACCTGACCCAGCTCGCCGATGTCGCCCGCCGCACCGGATACCCGGTGACCGAGGTGGCCGGCTGGCGCAGCCGCGGCCACGGGCCGCAACCGGAGGTGCAGGGCATCGTCTGCCACCACACCGCCGGCCCCGCCGGCGGCGGCGACTACCCCTCGCTCGCCGTGGTCCGCGACGGCCGGCCCGGCCTGTCGGGGCCGCTGTCGCAGTTCGGGCTCGGCCGCTCGGGCCGCATCTACGTCATCGCCGCCGGACGCTGCTGGCACAACGCCCCCTCCACCTCGCCGCGGCACGACAACTCCAGCTCGATCGGCATCGAGGCCGAGAACAACGGCACCCAGCCGTGGCCCGCGGCCCAGCTCGACGCCTACCGGCGGCTGTGCGCGGAGCTGTGCCGCGAGTTCGGGCTGCCCGCCTCGCGCGTCAAGGCGCACCGGGAGGTCAACACCGCCAAGCCCGACCCCCACTCCATCGACATGAACGCGTTCCGGGCGGCCGTCGCCGCCCTCATCGCCGGGACGACCGGCCCGACCTGGACGGAGAAGATCGTGCGGGAACTGCCGCTGATCCGGCTCGGAGACGACAACAACGACGTCAAGACCGTCAGAGGCTGCCTGTTCGCGCGGGGCACGTGCCCGCCGCCGCCTACGCCGGCGTGCCAGACGGGCTGGCAGGGTGGCTGAACTCCAGCCGGTGCGACGACGGGCTGGTGGAGCTGGTGCGCGGCTTCCAGCGGGCCCAGGGCCTCGACGACGACGGGCTCGTGGGGCCGCTCACATGGGCGTCGCTGCTGCGGGTCTCGGCCGGCGCCGCGGCCGTGGCATCCGGCACGAGCGCGGCCCGCCCGTGGAGGCGCCGGCGAGCCGGTGAGCCCGCCCCTCGCGCGGGCGGGCCGGTGAGCCCGCCCTTCGCGCGGACGGGCCGGGGAGCGCGTCCTTCGCGCGGGCGAGCCGGTGAGCCCGCCCCTCGCGCGGGCGAGCCGGTGAGCCCGCCCTTCGCGCTGGTGCGCCGGTGAGCGCGCCCTCGCGCGGGCGGCGGGGCGGGGCGCCGGGGCGTGGGATACTTCGGGGATGGCGCGGATCGTCTTCATCGGGGCCGGTGACGTGGAGCTGACACGCCGCGTCCTGTCCGCCCTGATGCTCGCCCCCACGCTGCGCGGCGAGCTGGAGGTCGTGCTGCACGACGACGACCCCGGCCGGCTGGCGACGGCCGAGACGCTGGTGCGGGCGCTCGACGCCGAGGCGGGCGCCGACGCGAAGATCCGCAGCGTGTTCGACCGGCGCCAGGCGCTCGAAGGGGCCGACTTCGTGCTCGCCGACCTCGACGTCGGCGGGTTCGAGGCCACACTGCGCGACTTCGAGATCCCCCACCGCTACGGCCTGCGCCAGACCATCGGCGACACCATCGGCATCGGCGGCGTCTTCCGCGGCCTGCGCACGATCCCGGTGCTGGTGGAGCTGGCCCGGCAGATGGCCGAGGTGTGCCCGCGGGCGTGGCTGCTGAGCTGCACCGACCCGATGGCGATGACCGGGTGGGCGGTGCACGAGGCCACCGGGTTCGAGCGGTTCGCCGGGCTGTGCCACGCGGTGTGCGACACGCACGCCTACCTCGCCGACCTGGTCGGCCGCGACGAGGACGAGATCACCTTCCTCAGCGCCGGGCTCAACCACCAGTCGTTCGTGCTGCGCTTCGAGGCCGGCGGCCGCTCGCTCTACCCCGAGCTCGACGCCGTCCTGGCCGCCGACCCGCAGCTGCGCCGGCACGTGCGCGCCGAGCTCTACCGCACCTTCGGCTACTACCCCACCCAGTCGAGCGAGCACGCCGCCGAGTACGTGCCGTGGATCATGCGCCACCCCGAGGAGACGGCGCGGCTCGGCGTGCCGATCGAGGAGTACCTGCGCCGCGTCGGCCAGAGCCTGCACCTGTACGAGGAGACCCGGCGCGCCCTGTCGGCCGGCCACAAGCTGCTCATCCGGTGGCAGCACCAGGAGCCCGCCGCCGCGATGATCCTGGCCCTGCTGACCGGCGAGGAGAAGGAGATCTACGTCAACGTGCCCAACCGCGGCCTGATCGGCAACCTGCCCGAGCGGGCGTGCGTCGAGGTGCCCGCCCTGGTGGGCGCGGCCGGGGTGCGGCCGCGGGCCGTCGGCGACCTGCCCGTGCAGCTCGCCGCGCTCAACCGCACGTTCCTCAACGTCGTCGAGCTGACCGTGCGGGCCGTGCTCGACGGGGAGCGCGCCCACATCTACCGGGCGGCCATGCTCGACCCCAACACGGCGGCCACGCTGCCGCTGCCCGCCATCCAGGCGCTGTGCGACGACCTGATCGAGGCGCACGGCGACCTGCTGCCGGCGGCGGTGCGCGCATGAGCGAGCCCCTGCCTACGGAGATGCGCGCATGAGCGAGTCGATGCCGACCGAGGTGCGGCGCGAGCGCATGCTGGCGATGCTGACCGAGCAGGAGTTCGCGCGGGTCGCGGAGCTGGCCGAGGCGTTCGGGGTGTCCAGCGTGACCGTCCGCGCCGACCTCGACGCGCTGGAGGAGCAGGGCAAGGTGCGCCGGGTGCGCGGCGGCGCCGTGTCGGCCGGGCCGGCGCCGCACGTCGAGCCGTCGTTCGAGCTGTCGCTGGGCACGGCGGCGGTGGAGAAGTCGTCGATCGCGAAGGTGGCCGCGCGGCTGGTCGCCTCGGGCGAGAGCGTGCTGATGGGGGCGGGCACCACCACCACGTACGTCGCCAGGGAGCTCGTGGCGCGGCCCGACCTGACCGAGGTGACGGTGTTCACCAACGGGCTGCGCACGGCGCTGGAGCTGGAGCCCGCACTGCCCCGCATCTCGGTCGTGGTGACCGGCGGCAGCCTGCGGCGGCAGCAGCACTCGCTGGTCGATCCGCTGGGCGGCAAGCTGCTGGAGGGCATCCGCGCCCACACGGTCATCCTGGGCTGCGGCGGGGTCGACGCGGCCGGCGGGGTGACGAACGTGAGCCTGCCCGACGCGGAGATGAAGCAGCGCATGTTGCGCGCGGCGACCAGGAAGATCCTGGTCGCCGACGCGTCGAAGCTGGGCGTGGTGGAGATGGCGCCGATCTGCGCGGTCGGCGAGATCGACCTGCTGATCACGGGCGAGTCGGCCGACCCCGAGTGCGTCGCGGCGCTGCGCGACAAGGGGCTGGAAGTCGAGATCGCCCGCTGACACCCCCGCGGGCCGCCTGCTCTCAGCGGGCGCGCAGGGGCTCCGGAAGGAGGTCGCCGTGGGCGCGGGTGAGGTCGTCGGCCAGACTCCAGATGGCGTCCGGCGTGAGCGTGGCCGCGGTGTTCGGGTCGATCATCAGGGCGTGCCGCACGTGGCGGGGGTCGCCTTCCAGCGCGGCCCGTACGGTCAGCTCGTTGACGCTCACGTACGTCCGGTTCAGGGCCGCGCACTGCGGGGGCAGCGCGCCGATCGCGGTGGGCCGCACGCCGGTGGCGTCGGCGACGCACGGCACCTCGACCACGCAGCCCTGCGGCAGGTTGGAGATGAGGCCGTCGTTGACGACGTTGCCGTAGACGACGCGGGGCGTGCCGGTGACGACGCTGTGGATGATCTGGGGGGCGTACTCGTCGGTGCCGGCGATGTCGAGCTCGCCGCCGTGCCGGACGAGGTCGCGGGTGCGCTTGTACTCGGCCAGGTTCTCCTCGCTGACCCGCAGGTACTCCCCCACGGGGATGCGCAGGCGGTCGAGCTCGGAGTCGTGGTGCATCAGCCACGGCACGTACTCGGCGGAGTGCTCGCTGGTCTCGGTCGGGTAGTAGCCGAGCCGCCGGTACATGTCGATGCGCACGCGCCGCCGCAGCTGCGGGTCCGCCACGTCCAGGCGGGGGTACAGGTCCTCGCCGTCGCGTTCGAAGCGCAGCACCCACGCCTGGTGGTTGACCCCGGCCGCGACGTAGGAGATCTCCTCGTACGGCACCGACACCAGGTCGGCCAGGCCCCGCATCGTCCAGTAGACGGAGTGGCACAGGCCGACGACGTTCCTGACCTTGCCCGACAGGTACCACACGTTCATGGCCATCGGGTTGGTGTAGTTGAGCAGCAGGGCGTCGGGGCAGAGCGCGTTCATGTCCGCGGCGAGGGCGTCGAGCAGCGGGAAGGTGCGCAGGGCGCGGAACACGCCGCCGGCGCCGATGGTGTCGGCGATCGTCTGGCGCAGGCCGTACCTGGCGGGGATCTCGAAGTCGGTGACGGTGGCGTCGTAGCCGCCGACCTGCACCATGTTGATCACGAAGTCGGCGCCGTCCAGCGCCTCCCGGCGGTCGAGGTGCGCGGTGACGGTGGCGCTCTGGCCGGCGATGCGGTGGGCGACGGCCTCGGCCACCTGGAGCCGTTCGGGGTCGATGTCGTGCAGCGCGATGCGCATGCCGGCCAGCTCGGGGAAGGCGACGAGGTCGGCGAGCAACCCCTGGGTGAAGACGACGCTTCCCGCCCCGACGAACACGATCTTCTTCATGGGGTTGCTTCCTCCCAGGTGGGCTGCGCCGCGGTGCCCCGGCGGCGCGGGTGGACAGGGTGCCGCAGGTCACGGCGACCGACATGCTCTGACGGAGGGGCAGGCCGCGCAGGAGGGCGGCCAGCAGGCCCGCGTTGAAGCTGTCGCCGGCGCCGACGGCGTCCACGACGGTGGCGGGGCGGGCCGGGACCTCGACCAGCTCGCCGTCGGTGAGGGCGAGGGCGCCGCGCTCGCCGCGCTTGACGACGGGCAGGGTGCCGCGGGCGGCCAGCTCCTTGACCGCGTGCTCGACGTCAACGACGGGGCCTGCGACGGCGTTCGCGATCGCCACGGCCTCGTTCTCGTTGGGGAGCAGCACGTCGGTGACCGGCAGGACGTCGGCCAGGCCCGCCCACCGCCCGGCCGGGTCGTCGTTGGTGTCGAGGGAGGTGGACGCGCCCGCCGCCCTGGCCAGCCCGAACAGCCCGGCCAGCCCCTCGGCCAGCAGCGGCTGCAGGAAGTACGAGGAGACGTGCACGTGCGCGGCGCGTTCCAGGAGGGCGGGCGGCACGTCGGTGGCGGCGAGCCGGTCGAGGCAGCCGGGCGCGGTGAGGATGGCCCGGTCGTCGCCGTCCACGAGGACGACGGTCATGGCGGTGGGCACGGCGGGGTCGACGACGCAGGCCGAGACGTCCACGCCGCCGCCGCGCAGCGCGTCCAGGACGAAGGCGCCCGCGGGGTCGTCCCCCACCCGCCCGGCGAACGCGGTGCGCAGGCCGAGCCGGGCGGCGCCGTACGCGGTGATGGCGCCGGAGCCGCCGAGCACGAGGCCGGCGGCGGGGACGAGCTGCTCGCGCTGGCCGAACGCGGGATGGCGAGGCGAACCGGACACGATCACGTCCGGGTTGGCGTCGCCGACGACAAGAAGGTCGAAGGTCGTTCTGGACACCACGGCACAGTCGCAGGAGTTGTGAAAGCTTGTCAACCCTTGCGGATTTTCGAAGGTATTGACAAGACTTCGAAAGTGGCCATGATGGGCTCCAACATTCCGGAGGGAGCATCCACAGTGCGAAGAAGATCCGTGGCGGCCCTGGTCGCGGCGGTCGTCCTGGCCGCCGCAGGCTGCGGAGGGCCGTCCCAGGAGGGCGCCAAGACCGTGGATCCGCAGGCGAAGGTGAAGCTCACGTGGTGGTCGGGGCAGACCTCCGACGCGCAGAAGATCCTCGAAGGGCTGGCCGCGACGTTCACGCGGCAGCACCCGAACGTCACCATCGAGGTCACCTCGGGCGCCTCCACCACCGATGAGCTGCTGCAGAAGCTGTCCGCCGGCTTCGCCAGCGGCGTCTATCCGGACATCTCCTACGCCTTCGGCAGCTGGGCCTCGCAGCTGCAGGAGTCGGGCAAGACCCTCGACCTGACCGAGAAGGTACGGGACCCGGCGGTCAAGTGGGCGGAGTTCCCCGAGGCGGCCCGCACCACCGCGACCCCCAACGGCCAGGTCATCGGCTTCCCCGCGCTCGTGGACAACCTCGCCCTGCTCTACAACAAGACGCTGTTCGACGCCAAGAAGGTGCCGTACCCGACCGACGAGTGGACCTGGGACGACTTCAGGGCGGCGGCGAAGAAGCTCACCGACCCGGCGGAGAAGATCTACGGCACCGCGTACTCGGTGAGCGCGTCGGAGGACACCACCTGGCACTTCTGGCCGCTGCTGTGGCAGCGTGGCGGCAGCATCCTGTCGCCCGACGGCAAGCAGGCCGCGTTCAACTCCCAGGCGGGGGTGGACGCGCTGGAGTTCCTGCGGGCGATGGCGGTGGACGACAAGAGCGTCTACCTCGACCAGACCGACGAGCGGTACGCACCGCTGTTCGGGGACGGCCGGATCGCGATGATCATCAACGGGCCGTGGTCGCTGCTCGAACTGAAGGCGAAGAAGACCGACTACGGCGTGGCCTTCCTGCCCGGCACCAACGGCGACCACCAGACGGTCTCCGGGCCGGACCTGTGGACGCTGTTCGACAACGGCGACGCCAACCGGGCGTACTGGTCGTTCGAGCTGATGAAGTGGCTCACCTCGGCCGAGGGCGACGCCCAGTGGAACCTGGCGCAGGGCAACCTGCCGCTGCGCGCCTCGGAGACGTCGCTGCCGGAGTACCGGACCTACGTCAAGGAGTACCCGGGCGCGGAGAAGCTGGTGGCCAACCTGGCCAACGCCAAGCAGGCCCGGCCCACGGTCAGCGGGTACGTCGAGATGTCGCGCCACGTCGGCGAGGCCATCGCCAAGGCGTTGCAGGGCGCGGCCACGCCGAAGGCGGCGCTGGACGAGGCGGCCGCCAAGTCGCGCCAAGCGCTGGCCGGAGGCTGAGCATGTCGGTGCTGTTCGCCGGGCGGCGCCAGGCCGCCCCCGCCCACGCGGCCGTCCCGTCCGGCCGGCTGCGGTGGCTGCGCCGCAGCCTGGTCGGCTGGGGGTTCGCGGGGCCCGCCACCGCGCTCGTGGTGGGCCTGTCGATCTTCCCCGCGGTGTGGGCGTTCCTCATCTCGCTGCAGAAGTGGAACGGCATCGCCCCCGCCAAGCCGATCGGCTGGCTGAACTACCAGCTCATGGCCGAGGACCCGGACCTGCTCGCGGCGGTGCGGCACACGCTGGTGTTCACGGTGCTGTTCGTGCCCGCCTCGATCTTCCTCGGGATGCTCGTCGCCGTCGCCCTCAACCGGCCGATCAAGCTGGTCGGCTTCTACCGCACGTGCATCTTCATCCCGTTCGTGGCGTCGGCGGCGGCCACCGGCATCCTGGCCAGCTTCGTCTTCAACCCCCAGTACGGCGCGGCCAACAGCGTGCTGCGCACCCTCGGCCTGCCGCAGCAGCAGTTCCTGGAGAGCCAGTGGCAGGCGCTGCCGGTGATCTGCCTGATCGCGCTGTGGGGCCAGGTCGGCTTCACCGTGGTCGTGTACCTGGCCGCGCTCCAGGACATCCCGAAGGACGTGGTCGAGGCGGCCAGGATGGACGGCGCCAACCGCTGGCAGGTCTTCCGGCACGTCACGCTGCCCGCGCTCGGGCCGGTCACGGTCTTCACCTCCATCTGGCAGACGATCACCGCGTTGCAGCTGTTCGACCTGGTCTTCACCACGACGCGGGGCGGCCCGCTGGGGGCGACGCAGACGATCGTCTACTACGTCTACACCCAGGCGTTCAAGCTCACGAAGTTCGGCTACGGCTCGGCCGTCGCCTACGGGCTGTTCGCCGCGACCATGCTCATCACCGTCGGGATGATCATCTACTCCCGGCGCAGCAGGATCGAGGCCTTCTGATGAGACGCCTGCCGTTCAGCCCCTGGCACCTGCTGCTGATGCCGCTGGCCCTGCTGTTCGCGCTGCCGCTGGTGCAGATGGTGCTGACCGCGTTCATGCCCGACGGCGACATCAACCGCTTCCCGCCCCGCTTCATCCCGACCCGGCTGCAGCTCGACGGCTTCATCGGCCTGTTCACCCAGTCGCAGGCGCTGCGCTGGCTGGCCAACACCGTCGTCGTGGCCGCGATCGCGGTGCTCGCGCAGCTCGTGCTCTGCTCGATGGCCGGCTACGGCTTCGCCCGCCTGAAGTTCTTCGGCAGGACCGCCGGCTTCCTGATGATCCTGGCCACCATCATGATCCCGACGCAGCTCCTGATGATCCCGACGTACGTCATGTTCAGCCGGCTCGGCCTGATCGACACCCTGGCGGCGGCGTTCGTGCCGTGGCTGGCGTCGGCGTTCGGGATCTTCCTGATGCGGCAGTTCTTCCTGTCGCTGCCGGCCGAGCTGGAGGACGCGGCCCGCATCGACGGCTGCTCCACGTTCGGCGTGTTCTGGCGGGTGGTGCTGCCGCTGGCCAGGCCCGCGCTGGCGACGCTGACCGTGTTCACGCTGCTCGGCTCGTGGAACGACCTGATCTGGCCGCTGGTCGCGATCAGCGACGAGAGCCTCTACACGATCCAGCTCGGGCTGGCCAACTTCCAGGGCACCCGGCACACGCAGTGGTCGCTGCTCATGGCCGGGAACGTGGTGGCCACGCTGCCGCTGATCATCGCCTTCGTGCTGGCGCAGCGGCAGTTCGTGGCCACGATGACGTTCAGCGGCCTGAAGGGGTGAGCCTCACCAGGCGACCGGCCCTCACCAGGCGACCGGCAGGGAGGTCAGCCCGTACACGACGTTCATGGACCGGAACTCCGGCTGCGGCCCCGCCTCGCGCAGCCCCGGGAAGCGCTCGAACAGGGCGGGGAAGGCGATCTGCATCTCCATCCTGGCCAGCGGCGCCCCGAGACAGTGGTGCACGCCGTGGCCGAAGGCCACATGCCCCAGGTCGCCCCGGGACAGGTCGAGCCGGTCGGGGTCGGGCACCAGCGCCGGGTCCCGGTTGGCCGCGACCAGCGAGACCGCCACCACCGCGCCTTCCGGGACGCGCACCCCCGACAGCTCCACCTCCGTCGTGGTGACCTTGAACATGCCGCAGTGCACGATGCTCAGCCAGCGCAGCAGCTCCTCCACCGCCGCGCCGATGCGCTCGGGCTCCTTGCGCAGCAGGGCGAGCTGGTCGGGGTGGCGCAGCAGGGCCAGCGTGCCGAGGCCCAGCATGTTGGAGGTGGTCTCGTGCCCGGCCACCAGCAGCAGGCTGCCGATCCCGACCAGCTCGTCCGTGGTCAGGTCGTCCCCGTGCTCGCGCACCAGCATGCCGAGCAGGTCGTCGCCCGGCTCCGCCCGCGAGCGCACGACCAGCTCCCTCATGTACGCGCGCGCCGCCTCGCGGATCGGCATCCGCTCCTCCAGCGACAGCGACAGGTCGAGCAGCCGCGACGTGCGCCGCTGGAACTCCTCCCGGTCGGCGTACGGCACGCCGAGCAGCTCGCAGATCACCAGCGACGGGATCGGCAGCGCGAACGAGGCCATCAGGTCCGCCGGCGGGCCCGCCGCCTCCATCGCGTCCAGGTGCCGGCGGACGATCTCGTGCACGCGCGGCTCCAGCCGCCGCATGCGGCGCATCGTGAACTCCGGCGTCAGCATCCGGCGCAGGCGCGTGTGCTCCGGCGGGTCGAACAGCAGCAGGTGACCCGCCCGCTGCGCCTCCACCTGCTCCGGCGGCATGTCGGGCGCGCCCGGCGGGCGGGGCTGCCGGCCGTAGCTGAAGCGCTCCGCGTCGCCCAGCACCTCACGGACGTCGGCGAAGCGGCCGACCACCCAGACGTCCACACCGAACGGGGTGGGGACCCGCCGGACCCCCTCCTGCTCGCGCATCCGCACGAGCTCGAGGTCGGGGTCGAACAGGGAGCGGCGCATGTAGAGGGGTAAGGTCGCGGAATCGCTCATGTCATCTCCCGATGCCTTCACCAGGTGACCTGGAAGGACGTCAGCCCGTACACGACGTTCATGGACCGGAACCCGGGCTGCGGCCCCGCCTCCCGCAGCCCCGGGAAGCGCTCGAACAGGGCGGGGAAGGCGATCTGCATCTCCATCCTGGCCAGCGGCGCGCCCAGGCAGTGGTGCACGCCGTGGCCGAAGGCCACGTGCCCCAGGTCGCCGCGGGACAGGTCGAGCCGGTCGGGGTCCGGCACCAGCGCCGGGTCCCGGTTGGCGGCCGGCAGGGCGCACGCCACCACCGCGCCCTCCGGGATGCGCACCCCCGACACCTCGACCTCGGCCGTGGTGACCTTGAAGACGCCGGAGTGCACGATGCTCAGCCAGCGCAGCAGCTCCTCCACCGCCGCGCCGATGCGCTCGGGCTCCTTGCGCAGCAGCGCGAGCTGGTCGGGGTGGCGCAGCAGGGCCAGCGTGCCGAGGCCCAGCATGTTGGACGTCGTCTCGTGGCCCGCGAGCAGCAGCAGGTCGCCGATGCCGGCCAGCTCGCCGGCGGTCAGCTCCTCGCCGTGCTCGCGCACGAGCATGCCGAGCAGGTCGTCGCCCGGCTCCTTCCGCGACCGGGCGACCAGCTCCCCCATGTACGCGCGGGCGCCGTCACGCGCCTCGGCCCGCTCCTTCATGGGCAACGACAGGTCGAGCAGCCTCGTCGTGCGCCGCTGGAACTCCTCCCGGTCGGCGTACGGGACGCCGAGCAGCTCGCAGATCACCAGCGACGGGATCGGCAACGCGAACGAGGCCACCAGGTCAGCCGGCGGGCCGGCCGCCTCCATCGCGTCGAGATGGTCGGCCACGATCTCCTTGACGCGCGGCTCCAGCCGCCGGATGCGGCGCATCGTGAACTCGGGCGTCAGCATCCGGCGCAGCCGCGTGTGCTCCGGCGGGTCGTACATCAGCAGGTTGCCCGCCCGCACCGCCGCGAGCTGCTCCCGCGACAGCGGCGGCGCGCCCGGCGGGCGCGGCTGCCGGGCGTTGCTGAACCGCACCGGGTCGCCCAGCACCTCACGGACGTCGGCGAACCGGGTCACCACCCAGATGTCCAGCCCGAACGGGGTGGGGACGCACCGCACGCCCTCCCGCTCGCGCACCGCCACGAGCTCCGGATCCGGGTCGAACAACGAACGGCGCATGTAGAGCGGTAGAGCCGCGGAATCGCTCATCTCGTCTCCCTACGGGGGATCTGCGCTGACCGCCACCACCCGATGCTAGGCGCTCCCGTCCGCCCGCGAGCGGCCCGGCGGCACGAGATCGCCGAGCGACAGCGCCAGCCACAGGTGCAGGCGGTGGCCGGGGTCCGAGAACGGGCGGCCCGAGACGCGTTCCGCGGTGGTCAGGCGGCGGCGCAGCGTGTTGCGGTGCACGCCCAGGCGCCTGGCCGCCAGCTCCAGGTTCTCCCCCGCCTCCAGGTACGCCCGGACGGTGGCCACCAGGTCGCCGCCGTGCCGGGCCTCGTGCTCGACCAGCGGGCGCAGCACCGCGGCGGAGAAGCGGCGGGCGGCCTCCGGGACGAACGCGTCCCTGAGCAGGGCGGCGGTCTCCAGCTCGTCCACGTGCGTGTAGCCGGAGCCGCGGCCGGCCAGGGCGGTGGCGTGGCGGACGGCGGCGGGCAGCTCGTCCAGGTCGTGCGCCCGGCAGCCGCCGCCCGGGGCGCCCAGCCTGGCACACAGCCGCGCACCCCGACCGTCGCGTCGTGACGAGTCTTCGGGGAGCACGTCCTCCGGGAGCGGGTCTTCGGGGAGCACGAAGAGGGTCGTTCCGTCGGGGCGGGCGCAGACGAACGCGTGTTCCTCCGCGTCCGGGCCGGTCAGCACGTCCTCCAGGGCCTCCGTCGCCGTCTCCGCCGGGACCGCCGCCCGCACCGCGATCACCTCGTACGGCGGCGCCACCGGGCACAGCTCGCCGAGCTGGCGGGGCGTCAGGGTGCCGTCGAGCACGGCGGACAGCAACGCGGCCCGCTGCGTGTGCGCCCTGGCGCGGCCGGCCCGGGCGCCCGCCAGCCCCATCGCCAGCAGGCAGGCCGCCTGGTTGGCGAGCATCCTGGTGTGCCACTCCAGGGGTGCGGCGGTGCGGATCGCCAGCCAGCCGCTCGGCGGGCCGGTGAAGCCGAGGCTCTGCACCTGGACGGCGTGCAGGCCGTCGTCGAGCACGGTGGCGCCGCGCCGCGCCATGCCCCGGGCCGCCGCGACCGCCCTGGCATGCCAGGACGTCCCCCGGGACGAGCCCGACGAGCCCCAGGAGCCGGACAAGCCCGACGAGCCCGAGGAGCCCGAGGAGTCCGACGGGCCGGACGAGCCGGACGAGCCGGACAAGCTGGACGAGGCGGACGCGCGGGGCCTCCCGTGCGGGTCGAGCAGCAGGGCCTCGCCGCCCGTGTGCTCGGCCAGGGCCCGCACGATGCCCGTGCTGCCCGCGTGCAGCGCCGCCCGCGCCATCGCCTCCTGGGCGGCCACGACGCGCCGCTCGCCGCGTACCCGCTCGTCGGCGTGCCAGCGGGCGACCGCCTCCGTCACCGCGATGAACGGCGTCAGGATCTCCAGCACCGGCAGGCCGCAGTCGTCGGCGGCGGCCAGCACCTCTCCCGGCACCGAGGTCAGCGCCTCCCCGAGGGCGAAGGCGAGCGCCGCGCAGCCCGCGCCGGCCAGCCGCTCGACGTACGCGCGCCGCCCGCCCGCGTCGGCGGGCAGGCCGAGGCCGATCGTCATCACCAGCTCGCCGCCCAGCAGCCACGGCACGGGGTCGGCCAGCTCCGACACGTGCGCCCACCGCACCATCCGGGTCAGCCCCGCGCGCCCGGCCAGCAGCCGCATCTCCATGGCCGGCAGGGTCATCACCTGCGCCACGCTCAACGCCACGGCGCCACCTCACGAGTGTGCATACCGCACTCTAATTCACCGCCGGTGGTGCGTTTCGTCCCGGCTCTCCTCCCCCTGAGCTGCGCTTATCGTCGTCGCACCCCCTACAACCGGAGGATCCATGAACCGCGCCACCCGGGCGGCCGGCGCCGCCTTCGTCGGGACCACGATCGAGTGGTACGACTTCTACGTCTACGCCACCGCGGCCGCCCTGCTCTTCGACGACCTGTTCTTCCCCAACGCCTCCAGCCCCACGGTGGCGCTCATGGCGTCCTTCGCCACCTACGCGGTCGGCTTCTTCGCCAGGCCGCTCGGCGGCATCGTGTTCGGCCACTTCGGCGACCGGGTCGGCCGCAAGTCGGCGCTGGTGGTGACGCTGCTCATGATGGGCGGCGCCACGTTCCTGGTCGGCCTGCTGCCCACGTACGACTCCATCGGGGCGCTCGCGCCGGTGCTGCTGGTGCTGCTGCGCTTCGTGCAGGGGCTCGCGGTCGGCGGCGAGTGGGGCGGCGCGGCGCTCATGGCCGTCGAGCACGCGCCGGCGGGCAGGAAGACGTTCTACGGCGGGTTCGCGCAGCTCGGCAACCCGGCGGGCGCGCTGCTCGCGACCGGCGCGTTCAGCCTCATGAGCCTGTCCGGCGAGCAGGCCATGCAGGCGTGGGGCTGGCGGGTGCCGTTCATCGTCTCGGCCGTGCTGGTGCTGGTCGGCCTGTTCATCCGGCTGCGGGTGGAGGAGTCGCCGGTCTTCGAGGCGGCCGACCGGACCGGGGTGCCGATCAAGGAGGTGTTCCGCACGTCGTGGCGGTCGGTGCTGCTCGGCGTCGGCACGCTGCCGGTCGCGATCGGCGGCTACTACCTGCTGACCACGTTCCTGCTGTCGTACGCGACCGGGCCGTCCGTCGGCGCGTCCGAGCAGCTCATCCTGAACGGCCTGAGCTTCGCCTCGTTCGTCGAGCTGGTCGCCACGCTCGGCATCGCCTGGCTGGGCGACCGGTTCGGCGCGCGCAAGGTCGCCGTCTGGTTCCTGGTGCTGACGGCGTTGCTGGCCGTGCCGCAGTTCGCGGTGCTCGGCTCGGGGAACGCGGTGCTGATCTTCGCGTTGCTCGGGCTGATGCGGCTGGCCACGTCCGGCACGTACGGGCCGATGGCCGCGATCCTGGCCGAGATGTTCCCGCCGCAGGTCCGCTACACCGGGATCTCGCTCGCCTACCAGGGCGCGGGCGCGATCTTCGGCGGCCTGTCGCCGCTGGCCGCCACCGCGCTCGTCGGCGCGTACGGCGGCGCCGCCTGGCCGGCCGTGGCGTTGCTCGTCGGCATGTGCGTGCTCAGCGTCATCTGCCTGGCCGTGGCGCCGCGCCACCGCGACCGCGAGCCCGTTCCCTCGACCGTCGCCGAATAGACCGAACAGCTCGTCAGCGAACAGGAGAGTCTCCTCATGTCCACCACGACCGTCATCACCGGCGGCAAGGTCATCACCATGGACCCGGCGAACCCGCACGCCCAGGCCGTGGCGGTGCGCGACGGCCGGATCCTGGCCGTCGGCCGCGAGCCGGACGTGCTGGCCGCCGCCGGCCCCGGCGCGCGCCGGGTCGACGCGGGCGGGCGCAGCGTGCTGCCGGGCTTCATCGACCCGCACAACCATCTGCTGTCCACGGCCGAGACGCTGGTGGCGGTGGACGCCCGCTATCCGGCCGTGGGCAGCGCCGCCGACCTGGTCGCCGCCGTCGCGGCCGAGGCCGCCAGGACGCCCGCCGGCCAGTGGATCAGGGCGTACGGGATGGACGACGCCAAGTTCCCCGGCGGCCGGCCGACGCGGCGGCAGCTCGACGAGGCCACCACCGACCACCCCGTGATCGTCTACCACGTGTCGGGGCACCAGGCCGTGGTGAACTCCGCCGCGCTCGCCTGGCGCGGCATCGGCGAGGACGTGCCCGACCCGGCCGGCGGCGCGTTCGTGCGCGACGAGGGCGGCCGGCTGACCGGCATGGTGCTGGACTCCGCCATGGAGCTGCTGCTGCCCGTCGCCGTCGACATCGGCTGCCACGGCCCCAACTTCCATGTCGACCTGCCGCTGGAGCAGCTGCGGTCGTGGCTGGAGCTGGCCAGCGGGACGTACCTGCGAGCCGGCGTCACCACCGTGTGCGACCCGCAGGTGTCGCGGCGGGAGCTGCGGGTGTACCGGTCGGCGTGGGAGGCGGGCACGCTGCCCGTGCGCACCGCCGTCATGCCGCTGTCGCACATGCTGGACGAGCTGACCTCGATCGGGCTGGCCGGGCCGTTCGGCGACGACCGGCTGCGGTTCGGCGCGATGAAGTTCTACTGCGACGGGACGCTGCTCGGCGGCACCGCCATGTTCGAGGAGCCGTACGGGGACGACTTCACCGGCTCCCTCTACCACGAGCCCGCGCAGCTCGTGGAGCTGGTGCGCAAGGCGGCCGCCGCCGGCTGGCAGGTCGGCATCCACACCCAGGGCGACCGCGCCATGGGCTACTCCCTCGACGCCATCAAGGCCGCCGTGGCCGTGTCGGGCGACGACGCCAGGCCGCGCGTCGAGCACTGCGGGCACCCGACTCCGGCGCAGGTCAGGGAGTTCGCGGCGCTCGGGGTGATCCCCGTCAACCAGCCCAATTTCCTGTACGACAGCGGCACCGACTTCGTGCGCCGGCTCGGCGAGCGGCGGGCGCACCGGCTGCAGCCGATGCGCGAGGAGCTGGACGCCGGGCTGCGGCCGGTGCTGTCCAGCGACTCGTTCGTGTCGTCGCTGCGGCCCATGGAGACCGTCTCCAACGCGGTGCGGCGGCGGACCCGCGAGGGCGGGCCCATCGGGGCCGACCAGGCGATCACGCTGGAGGAGGCGCTGCGGGCGCACACCATCGACGCCGCGTACGCGCTGCGCATGGAGGACCGGATCGGGTCGCTGTCGGTGGGCAAGCTCGGGGACGTGGTCGTCCTGGACGCCGACGTGACCGCCCTGCCGGCCGAGGGGCTGGCGGGCGTGGACGCGTGGCTGACCATGCTGGACGGGGACATCGTCCACCACGCCTGACCCCGGTGCGCGGCCGATCGGCGACCCGCCGCGACCTCACCGCCACCGGCACGACCGCGCATGAGGGCCGCTCAGGCGCCTGGAACGCGGTGGCGCCCCGGCCCGGGTGAACCCAGGCCGGGGCGGTTCTCATCCGGGGTGTCAGTCCCGGGGGGCGAACCCGCCCAGGGCGACCGGCTTGGGCCGTTCGCAGGTGCTCTCCACGTTCACCGCCCGGTCCTCGTGCGCCGAGGCGAGCAGGGACTCCATGACGTCGAGCACGTGGAAGGCCAGCGTGCCGCCCGCGCGGGGCTCGCGGCCCTCGGCGAGGTCGATGAGGCCGACGCCGCGGCCGGCGTCGGCGTAGCCGGCCGACACCGGGAGCGGGCGGGGGCCGTCGTCGCCGAGCCGGGTCAGCAGCACCTCGCCGTCGAAGTGGTTGGGGTCGGGCACCACGAGGGAGCCGCGCTCGCCGTGCACCTCGATGTTGGGGGCCTTGGTGGCCACCGCGTCGAAGCTCATGACCAGCGTGGACAGCGCGCCGGACTCGTGCACGAGCACGCCCGTGACGTGCGTGTCCACGGTCACGGGGATCTCCTCGCCCTGGCGCGGCCCCGAGCCGATCGTGCGCTTGGCCCGCGTGCGGCTGGCCGCGCCGATCACCTTCGCCACGGGCCCGAGCAGCGTCACCAGGCTGCTGACGTAGTACGGGCCCATGTCCAGGAGCGGGCCGCCGCCGGGCACGTAGTAGAAGTCCGGGTTGGGGTGCCAGCGCTCGTGCCCCGGCGTCACCATCGTCGCCGTGGCGGCGATCGGCCGGCCGATGAGGCCGTCGTCGATGGCCTGGCGGGCGGTCTGCGTGCCGGTGCCGAGCACCGTGTCGGGCGCGCAGCCCACCCGTACCCCCGCCGCCTGGGCGGCCTCCAGGACGCGGCGCGCGTCCTCGCCGGTCGCGGCGAGCGGCTTCTCGCAGTAGACGTCCTTGCCCGCCGCGATCGCCTGGAGGGCGATCTCGGCGTGCGCGGCCGGGATGGTCAGGTTGAGCACGGCGCCGATGCGCGGGTCGGCCAGCAGCTCCGCGACGCTCAGCACGTCCACGCCCGGGTACGCCGCGACCGCCTCCCGCGCGCGATCAAGGTCCAGGTCGGCCACCGCCACCAGCCGGACCTGCGGCAGCCGGTCGATGGTGCGCAGGTACTGGGCCGAGATGGCCCCGAGACCGACGATGCCGAGGTTCAGCGGCTGGCCCACAACATTCCCCTCTCGATGATGGTGCGCACGCTGTCGTGCTGGAGGACGTCGAGGCTGTGCCCCGGGGTCGCGACGAAGATGCGGCCCTGGCCCCAGCGGCGCGTCCAGATCGCCGGCGAGGTCACCTCCCGGTGCCAGGGGTCCCACGGGCGCACCTTCTGCGTCGTGGTCGCCAGCACGTCGTTGTAGTCGTCGGCCAGCACCCAGTACTGCTCGGTGACCAGGTCGAAGTCGCCGATGCCCTGGGTGATGGGGTGCGTGGCCGCCTCGGGCAGCATGTTCACGGTGTAGGGGACGAAGTTGTGCCGCTCGGTGCCCGCGTCCTCGTCGTCGGGGTGCTTGCCAGGGTGGCAGGCGAACTGGCCGCCGATGAGGTGCAGGTAGTCGGAGGAGTTGCGGTAGGAGTCGGCGATGCCGCCGTGCCAGCCGGCCATGCCGGTGCCGGCCTCGATGGCCGCCCGCAGGCCCTTGAGCTGGTCCTGCTCGATGGTGCCCATCGTGTAGCACTGCACGATGAGGTCGATCTCGGACATGAACGCGGGATCCGCGTAGGGCGCCGGGCTGTCCGCCAGCCGCACCTCGAACCCGTTCTTCTCCAGGAAGGGGACGAACAGGTCGGTGGCCGCCACCGGGACGTGCCCTTCCCATCCGCCTCGCACCACGAGGACCGTACGTTTGTGCTCGCCCGCCATGCATTCGCCAATCACTCGATGAACCACAAAAAAGGCCGTGCGCCACTTAAGTCCCAAAAGAGGCACACTCCGCTAATTGTGGCCGAGTGAGGGCCATAACGCCCAGTGCTATTTCTGGACGCGCCGCTGGTGCCGTCGCACCTTCGTCCGGTTGCCGCACCGGCTCATCGAGCACCAGCGGCGCCGGCCCGCCTGGGAGCGGTCCACGAACCGCAGGCCGCACCGGTCGGACCCGCACACCCGCACCCGCCGCACCTCGGGCGACAGCAGCAGCTCGGCCGCGTCGCGGGCGACCAGCCCGAGCCCGGCCGCCACGTCATCGGCGCGGCCCGGCGCGCTCGCCGCCTCCAGCCGGCCGTCCCGGACGAGGAGCTGGAGCAGCGGGCGGGGGGCCGCCCGCACCGCCTCGTTGATCGTGCGCACGTCCGCCGGGCCGGGCAGGCCGCCCCCGGCCACGCCCAGCACGGCCCGGTCGATCGCCTCGCGCAGCGACCTGGCCGGGGCGAGCGCGTCGGCGGAAACCTCGGCGTCGTGCGTGACCAGCCCGGCTCCGCGCAGCCAGCGCAGCAGGTCGTCCGGCTCCTGGAGGGTCTCCCGGGGCACGGCCCAGCGGTCGCGCAGGGTGTTCACGAAGTCGAGGCACACCCGGCCGCCGTCCCGGATCCACTCGTCGTCCGCCGTCATGCCACCATTGTCCCCACACCTGTTACTAACCCCATGAAGAGGTTAAGGGAGGACGTCCATGACGACGACAGGAGTGGCCCGGGTCGGCGGGATCCGCCTGCACTACACCCGCGCCGGCTCGGGCCCGCTGCTGGTCCTGCTGCACGGCTGGCCGCAGACCGGCCTGTGCTGGGAGCCGGTGCTCGCCCCGCTCGCCGCCGGCCACACCGTGGTCGCCCCCGACCTGCGCGGGTACGGCCTGAGCGACAAACCGGCCACCGGCTACGACAAGCGGCGGATGGCGGCCGACATCGCGGAGCTGGTGACCTCCCTCGGCTTCGACCGGGCCTCCGTCGTGGGCCACGACCGGGGCGCCCGCGTGGCCCACCGGTGGGCGCTGGACCGCCCCGACCAGGTGGAACGGCTGGCCGTGCTGGACGTGGTGCCGACCCGCGAGATGTTCCGCCGCCTGGACGCGTCCGTGGCCTCGTCGTACTGGCACTGGCTCTTCCACCTCCAGCCCGACCTGCCCGAACGGCTCGTGGGGCACGACGTGCGCGGCTACCTGGAGTTCTTCTTCGAGCGCTGGACGTACAACCGGCACGGGCTCTCCCCCGAGGCGGTGGACGCCTACGTGCGGGCCTTCTCGCGGCCCGGCGCGCTGCGGGCCGGCTTCGACGACTACCGCGCCCACGAGCTGGACCTCGCCCTCGACGACGAGGACGCCGCCGCCGGCCGTCGCCTGACGATGCCGGTGCTGGCCCTGTGGGGGTCGGCGGGGCTGCCCGCGCGGCTGCCCACGCTGGAGATCTGGCGCGAGTACGCCGAGGACGTGCGCGGCGCCGAGATCCCCGAATGCGGCCACTTCATCCCCGAGGAGCGCCCGGACGCCCTGCTCGCCCACCTGCGGGACTTCCTGCCCGGCGGCGCGGCCATCGGAGCGATCACCGCTCTCTAGCCGTCACGGTCATCCCGTTCCCGCCGCGATCACTGAAGGATGGACGCCTGCGCTTCTCGCGCACTCGGGACGGGACGGGTGGTGGCTGGTGTGGAACGTCGTCGGCGCTGTCGTGGTCGTCTGGGCCGTCTGCGTCGTGGTCCGGGCCGTCCAGTGGGTGTGGGCGCGGGTGCTGGAGGCGCTGTCGGCGCTGGCCGCCGTCGCGGTACCCGTACTCGGGGTGCTGGCGGTCCTCGGCGCCCTGGTGGCGACCGTCCGGGTCGGGCGTGCGGTGGTGCGGCACCGCCTGCGGCGGCGGGCCCGTCTCCTCGCCTCGCCGCTCCCGCCGCTCCCGCCGCTTCCGCCGCCGGACGAGGTCGTGGACAGCCGTCCGTCGCCGGCTCCCGCGACCTCGGCCGCCGCGCCCGCGCGGCCTGCGCGAACGTCCGCGGAACGGCGGCCGGAATCACGCCCCGTGCCGGAGCGGGACGACGATGCCGCGCTCGTGCGGGAGCTGCTGAGCCCGTACCGGAGCGCGCCCGAGCAGCCGAGCCCCGATCCGATGGACCATCAGGCGGCCTTGGACGTGCTGCGCGCGATCACCACCACCGGGCCGCCGGCCAAGTCCGCCCTCGCCGAGCCGTCACTCCCGCCCGCCCTCCCCGAGCCGTCTCTCCCGCCTGCCCTTCCTGAGCCGACCGTCGCGCCCGCCGTCCCCGAGCCGGCCGAGGCCGCCCCGGCCAGGACCGTGCCCATCACGATCGTCCTGGAGCCGCATCGGGAACTCGACGAGAGCGGCCGCGCGGCGGAGCCGATCGGCCACCTGCGGGTGGCGGACACGCCGCACGTCATCCTGTCCTCGACCGGCACGATCTCCTGGACGGCCGAGTAC
The DNA here is from genome assembly GCF_900323885.1 of [Actinomadura] parvosata subsp. kistnae. Lineage (GTDB taxonomy): Bacteria > Actinomycetota > Actinomycetes > Streptosporangiales > Streptosporangiaceae > Nonomuraea > Nonomuraea composti. Next base: position 81,287 of record NZ_OOHJ01000024.1, read on the forward strand.
CGGATCAAGACCGTCGAGGTCGACGTGGACGGCCTGGTGCGGCACCTGTCCGGCCCGGCCAGGGACGCGCTGGGCGACCTCGTCCACGACCCGGGCGACGAGGCCGCGAACGAGCGCTTCCGCCACGCCCTCGCCCGCGTCTGCGAGGCGCCCGAGCCGGAGGACGGGCGACGCGCGTACGAGGCGCGGCCCTGCCTGGACGTCACCGCGGTCGACTGCGACTTCGTCGTGGAGCGGGCGGTGCACGACGTCACCGCGCGCACCCGGCACGTCGTCGCCAGCGGCGAGATCTCGCTGGCCGGGCTGCTGCTGGAGCACCCCGAGCTGGTCCGGGGCTTCGCGGAGTGCGTGTCCGGGCCGGCGGATCCCGGGCAGTGGCGGGAGTTCGCGAAGGATCTCACCCGCGTGGTGCGCGAGCTGCCGGCCCACGAGCTGCTCCAGGCGGTGTGGTTCCCCGACGTCGTCGCCGAGATCCATGCGGCGGGGCACGAGCTGGCGGTGAAGGGCGTCGCACTGGCCGCCGTCGGCGAGGACCTGCGCATCCGCGAGAAGGTGTGGGCCGACCCGGCCCGCGTCGAGCTGGCCGCGGTCGCGGAGCTGACGTGCGAGGACCTCGGCGTGCAGCAGCCGGAGCCGGCCGATCCGCTCCCCGAGATGGAGGAGGAGCCGGCCACCCTCGAAGAGGAGCCAGCCCCCCTCGAAGAGGAGCCAGCCCCCCTCGAAGAGGAGCCAGCCCCTCTCGAAGAGGAGCCGGTTCCCGAGCCGTTTGAACCTTTCTGGTCCTGGTGAGTGCCGTCCCGATGGGAGTGTGATGCGTACCTTTCCCCGGTGGTTGCGCTGGTCCGGCGCGTTGCTGCTGTCCGCCGCCGTCCTCGGCGCGGGAGCCTTCCTGTACGGGCAGAGCCTGGAGGACGCCGACCGCTACGCCAGCGTCGGCAGCCTGGCGATCGGCGCGGCGGGCCTGGTGCTGACCGTCGTGTCCATGATCCGGCAGCACCAGGCCACTCCTGACCCGCCGCCCGAGGCCGCCGCGCCGGCCTCGCAGGTGAACGTGCACGGTGACGGCAATGTCGTCGTGCAACCCCAGGCGCCCGTGTACCTGAGCAGCGTCAAGTACTACGGCCCCGCGGGCGGTCAGGAGGAGGGGAGGGCGCGGCGGGCGTAGGCGCGGACGTCGGCGTCCGTGTCGTCGAGCGCGCCCCGCAACGCCCGTTCCACCTCGGGGATGGCGGCCCACGCGCCCAGCGCCACCACCGCGGCCTTGCGGACGTCGAGGTTGGGGTCCGACAGGGCCGCGACCAGCGGCGGCGCCGCCGTGGCGGGGTCGGCGGCGGCCAGGCAGCGCGCCGCCCCCACCCGCACCTCCCACGCGGCGTCCCGCAGCCCGTCGAGGGCCGGCGACACCAGCGGGTCGCCGGTGGCGGCCGACGACTCCAGCGCGGCGGCCCTGACCAGGGGGTCGGCGTCGGCGGCGAGGACGGCCAGGGCGGGTGACGGCTTGCCGACGAGGCCGAGGCCCTTGGCCGTCCACACCCGGACCTCCCGCGACGGGTCCCCGGCCGCGTCGGCCACCTCGGCGGCGGCGTCGAGGGAGACCAGGCCCCTGATGGCGGCGATCCGCACCCGGTGGTCAGGGTCGGCGAGGGCGGGGCGGAACCGTTCGATGCCGCCCAGCCGCAGGGCGCGCAGCACGTCCAGGACCGCCGCCCGTACGGTGGCGTCCCCGCTGGCCAGCCGCGCGGCCAGCGCGGTGGCCAGCTCATCGGTGGCGGGCAGGACCTCGACCAGCTCGATCAGGCCGGTGGCGGCGGCCCGCCGGACGGTGCCGTGCGCGTCGTCGAGCGCCACCGCCAGCGCGAGGCCGGTGCCCTGCGGGACGGTCTCGGTGAGGGTGGCGATGGCGGCGCGGCGCACCTTGGGGTCGGGGTCGGCGAGGTAGGGGGCCAGGTCGGCGACGGCGGGCTGCTGCTCGGCCAGCCGGTGCAGCTCCAGGATGCGCGGCGAGCGGCCCACGGCGGCGTGCCGCACCCGCTCGCCGCTCTCGCGCCGCGCGACCGCCACGCTCCCCCGCGTCCCGAGCACCACCGGCTCGGCGGCCACCGGCGTGAACTCCTCCACGGGCACCAGGTACGGCTCCACCGGCCGCTTGACGAACTCCATCGCCCCGTCGGCCCGCTTGCGCAGGTTGAGGTGGAACAGCCACTCGGCGTCGTCGCGGCCCGGCAGGTCGGCGCGCTCGTGGTAGAGGCCCCACCGGCTCTCGGTGCGGGCCAGCGACGAGCGGGCCGCCATCTCGGCGCAGTCGCGGATGAAGTGCACCTCGGCGCAGCGCATCAGCTCGTGCGGCGTCCGCGCGCCCATCGCGGCGATCTCCTCCCGCATCCGCTCGAACGACTCCAGCGCGATCTCTAGCTTGGCCCCCGTCTTCGGCGGCGCCACGTAGTCGTTGACGAAGCGGCGCAGCTTGTACTCCACCTGCTGCTGCGGCGGCCCGTCCGGGTGGCGCAGCGGCCGGTAGACGAGCTCGTGCGCGGCGGCGACCTGGTCGTCGGGCAGCGCGCCGGGCGGGCGGTGGTGGGCGGCGGCGTGCGCGCCGGCGAGGTCGCCGAAGACGAACGCGCCGATCATGTAGTTGTGCGGCACGCACGCCAGGTCGCCCGCCGCGTACAGGCCGGGCACGGTGGTGGCGCCGTGCTCGTCCACCCACACGCCGGAGGCCGAGTGGCCGCCGCACAGGCCGATCTCCGAGATGTGCATCTCCACGTCGTGGGTGCGGTAGTCGTGGCCGCGCCCGGCGTGGAACGTGCCCCGGGTGGGGCGTTCGGTGGTGTGCAGGATGTTCTCGATGGCGGTGACGGTCTCGTCGGGCAGGTGCGACAGCTTCAGGTAGATGGGGCCGCGCGCGGAGGCGATCTCGGCCGACACCTCGGCCATCATCTGCCCCGACCAGTAGTCGGAGTCGACGAACCGCTCCCCCTTGTTGTTGACCTGGTAGCCGCCGAACGGGTTGGCCACGTACGCGCAGGCCGGGCCGTTGTAGTCCTTGATCAGCGGGTTGATCTGGAAGCACTCGATGCCGCTGAGCTCGGCGCCGGCGTGGTAGGCCATGGCGTAGCCGTCGCCGGCGTTCGCCGGGTTCTCGTACGTGCCGTACAGGTAGCCCGAGGCGGGCAGCCCGAGCCGGCCGCACGCGCCGGTCGCGAGGATCACCGCGCCGGCGGAGACCGTCACGAACCGGCCGGAGCGCGAGTCGAAGCCGGCCACGCCGACCGCCCGGCCGCCGGAGGTGAGCACCCTGACCGGCATGACCCGGTTCTCGATGCGCACCTTCTCCCGCAGGTGGCGCTGCCGCAGCACCCGGTAGAGGACCTTCTTGACGTCCTTGCCCTCCGGCATCGGCAGCACGTAGCTGCCGGAGCGGTGCACCCGGCGCACCGCGTACTCGCCGTGCTCGTCCTTCTCGAACTTCACGCCGTAACGCTCCAGGCGGCGCACCATGTCGTGGCCCCTGGTCGCGGTCTGGTAGATCGTCTTCTGGTTGACGACGCCGTCGTTGGCACGGGTGATCTCGGCGACGTAGTCCTCGGGTGTCGCCTTGCCGGGGATGACGGCGTTGTTGACGCCGTCCATGCCCATGGCCAGCGCGCCGCTGTGGCGCACGTGGGCCTTCTCCAGCAGCAGCACCCGGGCGCCGTGCTCGGCGGCCGTGATGGCGGCCATCGTCCCGGCGGTGCCGCCGCCGACGACCAGCACCTCGCACTCCAGGTGCAGGCGGTCCTCGATCGCGGGGATCTCCACGTTCACAACTCCTCGAGAATCTGGGCGCGCAGCGCGGTACGGTCGGCGGCGGGGTCGCGGGGGCCGGGCACGTCCACGATGGTGCGGATGCCGCCGTGCCCCAGCACCACCACGCGGTCGGCGAGCAGCAGCGCCTCGTCCACGTCGTGGGTGACGAAGACGACCGTCGCCCGCGTGTCGCGCAGCACGTCGAGCAGCAGGGCCTGCATGCCGGCCCGGGTCTGCGCGTCGAGCGCGCCGAACGGCTCGTCCATCAGCACCGCGCGCGGCGCCCCCGCCAGGGCGCGGGCGAGCTGGACGCGCTGCCGCATGCCGCCGGACAGCTCGCGGGGCAGCCGGTCCTCGTGCCCCTCCAGGCCGACGCGGGCCAGCCACTCCCGCGCCACCGCCTTCCGCTCGCCCCTGGGCAGGCCGCGCAGGCGCAGCGGCAGCTCGACGTTGCGCCGCACCGTACGCCACGGCAGCAGCCCGTCGTCCTGGAAGACCATCGCCCGCTCCCGCGACGCGCCGGTGATCTCCTCGTCGCCGGCCAGCGCCCGGCCGCCGTGCGCGGGCAGCAGCCCGGCCAGCGCCCGCAGCAGCGTCGACTTGCCCGACCCGGACGCGCCGACGATCACCAGCACCTCTCCTGGCCGGATCGTCAGGTCGATCCCGTTCAGTACGGGGCCGCGCGCGTACCCGAGCGACAGCGACTCCAGCGTGATGCCCAGCGTCACGACGCCTCCTCCGCCCTGGGCAGCCAGCGCGTCACGCGGCGCCCCGCCAGCTCCACGGCGGCCGAGGTCAGCCAGCCGAGCAGGCCGATGGTGAGCATGCCGACGATCACGGCGGGATAGTCGACGATCGTGTACGACATCCACGTCCGGTAGCCGACCCCCAGCTCCCCCGAGATCATCTCCGCCGAGATGACGCAGATCCACGACACGCCCATGCCGACCGACAGGCCGCCGAACACGCCCGGCAGGATCCCCGGCAGCACCACGTGCCACAACACGTGCCGCCGGCCGCCGCCCAGCGTCCTGACCGCGTCCTCCCACAGCGTGGGCAGGGCCCGGACGGCGTGCCGGGTGCTCACCATGATCGGGAAGAAGGCGGCGGCGAACGTGATGAACACGATGCCCTGCTCGTCCGCCGGGAACAGCAGGATGGCCACCGGCACCAGCGCGATCGCCGGGATGGGCCGCACGGCCTCGAACAGCGGCGTCAGCACGTCCCCGCCCTGGCGGACCTGGCCACCAGCACGCCCGCGGCCACCCCCGCGACCGCGGCCAGGCCGAAACCGGTGAGGATCCTGATCAGGCTCTGCAGCAGGTCGAGCCAGTAGAGCTGGGTGGTGACCCGGCTCGCGGCGCTGGCGCCGATCTCGCCCAGCGTGGGCAGCCGGTCGAAGCGCAGCCACAGGTGGGCGTCGGTGACGGTGAGCAGCTGCCAGAGGGCGGCGGCGGCCAGCAGCGACGCGGCCCTGACGAGCCGCCGCCGCCCCTTACCGCCTCCCCCGGGACGCCGGCCGGGCACGGCCGCCCGGACCTCGCCGGTCCGCGCCCATCGACACGCACCTCGCCCGCCGGAGCCGGGCCCGACTGCACGGCGCCCGTCTGCGCGTCGCCCGTCTGCGCGTCGCCCGTCTGCGCGTCGCCCGTCTGCGCGTCGCCCGTCTTGGACCCGTCCGGCCGTGCCTCGGCCGCCTGTGTCAGGTCGGGCTGGGTCGCGTCGGTGCGGGTCTCGGTCGGCGGGGCGGGGTCGGTGCGGGTTTCGGTGGTCATCGGGCGTCGCCTCCTTCGGCCGCCGACCTGAGCGCGTCCGCGTAGGCGATCGGCTCGGTCCTCGGATGCCGCTCGCGGTAGGCGTCCGCGCCCTCCTGCGTGGTGAACGGCAGGAACGTGCCGCCGGGCCCCTTCAGCCACACCGACCGGTCGGCGAACCACCGGGTGCCGGTCACGGTGTCGGGCACGTAGGCGGCCCGCACCTTCCCCGCGGCGGCGGCGACCTGCCGCAGCAGGCACGTGGGGGTGGCGGCGGGCCGGGTGGCGTTCTCGCCGGACAGCCACAGCTCGGAGGCGGTCGCCGGGTCGGTGACCGGCTTGCCGCAGACGGGGTCGGTGCCGGTGGTGGCGGCGGGGTTCGCGGTCGAGGCCCGGTCCTTGTCGTACGCGGCCCCGTACGCCTTGCGCAGGTAGCCGTCGTTGACGAACGACGTGACGTCCACGCCGGAGAAGTCGGGGCTGATCCGCTTGAGGTAGGCGACGTCGCGCTGGTGCGCCTTGAGCAGCGGCTCCTTCAGCGTGACGTCGAAGGTCGAGATGCCGTCGCGGCCGTTGTAGAGGTAGACCACCTCGGCGGGCAGCCCGGTGTCCTTCGCGACCGACTCGGCCGCCTCCAGGGGGTGCTCGTGCAGGTAGCGGGTGGCGTCGATCTGGGCCTTGAGGAAGGCGTCCACGACCTCGGGGTGCTCCTTGGCGTACGCCTGCCGGGCCACCACCCCGTGGAAGGTCGGCACGCCGAGCGCGGACCCGTCGTACACCAGGCGGCCCTTGCCCTGGAAGGCCAGCAGGCCGGGCCAGGCGACGAACTGCGCGTACCCCTGCACGCCGCCCGACTCGAGCTGCGCGGCGCCGACGGCGGGCTGGTGGTTGACCACCTCTGCGGTGATCTTCGCGCGTTCCATGGCCTGGACGAGGGTGCCGTGCCCGGCCGAGCCGACGCTGGCGGAGATCTTGGTCCCGGCCAGGTCGGCCAGCGTGCGTGCCTTGGAGGCGGGCGGGACGAGCACCATGTTGAGGCCGCCGCGCAGGTTGTAGCCGGTGACGGAGATCAGCTCGGTGCGGGCGGCCGGGACCGGCTGGGTCCGCGCGGCGTTGATCAGCAGCGGGTAGTCGCCCATGGAGCCGATGTCGATCTTCCCGGCCACCATCTTGGCGGTGATCGGCGCGCCGGTCTCGTAGTCCTGCCACTCGACCGTGTACCGGTCGCCGAGCCGCTTCTCCAGGTAGCCCAGCGAGCGCAGCAACGTGCCCGCCGTGACCGTGTTGATGGTCCTGGACTGGTAGCCGACGACGAGCCTGGTCTTCCCGCCGTCGTCGCCGCCGCCCCCGAGACCGAGCAGGCCGTCGCCGCCAGGAGCAGGGCGGCCGCCGTCAGAGCTGTGCGCATCGCGCTTTCCTTCATCGCAGCAGGTAGGGGATGTTGATGGTGACCGCGTCGACCGGGCAGCGGGCCGCGCAGGGGCCGCAGTACCAGCACTCGTCCACGTACATGTACGCCTTGCCGGTCTCGTCGCTGATCGCCAGTGAGTCGAGCGGGCACGCCTCCACGCAGAGGGTGCAGCCGTCGATGCACAGGGATTCGTCGATCGTCACGGGCACCTCGACCCGCTGCTCGATCAGGGCCATGCGTGCTCCTCTTTCTCGGTACGCCGCAGGTGGCCGCGCATGGTGAGCCGGTCACCGCGGAAACGGATGAACTCCAGGTCCACCGGCCGGCCGTCGGCCAGGTGGGTCAGCCGCTCGACCATCAGCAGCGCGGCTCCGCGCGGCGTGCCGAGCGCGGCGGCGGTGTGCGGGTCGGCGTTGACCGCCTCCAGGGTCAGCTCGGCCATGCCGAGGGGCTGCCGCGCGATCGTCTCCAGCAGGACGAAGATGTCGTTGCCCGCCAGGTCCTCGTCGAACAGCGGCTCGCCCACGTCGCGCACCAGGTACGTCAGGTCGAGCGAGAGCGGCAGGCCGTTGAGGCTGCGCAGCCGTTCGAGGTAGACGACCTGCTCGCCGGGCTCCAGGCCGAGGCGGTGGCTGACCGGGGCGGGCGGCTCGATGAGGGTCATCGTGCGCACCTGGTTGACGACCTGGCCGTGCTCGTGCAGCGTCTCGGCCAGGCCGAGCAGGCGGTGCAGGCCGTGGGGGTACTTCTCGGCCGCCACCGTGGTGCCCACCCCGGGGCACCGGTCGACCAGCCCTTCCTCGCGCAGCAGGTCCAGTGCCTGCCGGACGGTGTTGCGCGAGGTGTCGAACTCGCGTGCCAGCGCCGCCTCCAGCGGGAGCTGCCCGCCGGGGAAGCCGCCGTGGATGATCTGTCTTCTCAGCAGGTCGGCGATCTGCCGGGCACGATCCGCCCGGCGCCGCCGATCGTCGAGGGCCACCCGTTCCATGCCCTCAACCTACTAAATGAGTAGGAAAAAGGGGATAACGGGGAGGTTGCGCCACCTCCCCGCGGCTCACATCCCCGCGCTCACCTGCGGTTCTGCCGCCGACCCCGCCCGTTCCGCCACCCCGTCGGCGGCGTCGGCGGCCACCCCAGGCACCGCGACCACCCCGCCGCCGGGCAACCCGGGCTCTGCGGCCACCCCGCCGACGGGCAGCCTGGGCACCGCCGCCACGAGATCCCTCGTGTACGGGTGGCGCGGCGCCGTGAACACCTCGTCCACCTCCCCCTCCTCCACCACCCGGCCGTCCTTCATGACGAGCACCCGGTCGGCGACGTGGTGGACGACACCAAGGTCGTGGGAGATGAACAGCATCGCGGTGCCGTACTCGGCCCGCAGCTCCGCCAGCAGGTCCAGCACCTGCGCCTGCACGGAGACGTCCAGGGCGGAGACGGGCTCGTCGCAGACCAGCACGTCGGGGCGGGGCCGATCGCGCGGGCGATCGCGACCCGCTGCCGCTGGCCGCCGGACAGCTCGCGCGGATGCCGCCCGGCCGTCTCCGGCGGGAGGCCGACGCGGGCCAGCAGCTCCAGCACCCGCGCCCGCCGCTCGGCCCTCGGCAGCCGCAGCGGCTCGGCGATCAGGCGGGCGACGGTGTGGCGGGGGTCGAAGGAGTCCAGGGGGTTCTGGGAGATGAGCTGGATCGTGGGGCGGCGGGGGCGGCGCAGCCGCTCGGGCAGGCCGCTCCAGGGCTCGCCGTGCAGGGCGACCTCGCCGTGGTCGGGGTCGAGCAGCGCCATGACCAGGCGGGCCACCGTGGTCTTGCCCGACCCGGACTCGCCGACGATGCCTAGCGTCTCGCCACGGCGGAGGGTGAAGGAGACGTCCTGCACGACGCGGCGGGAGCCGAAGGAGCGGACCAGCCCGGACCCGGCGAGCACCACCTGTCCGGGGGCGGCGGGGTGGGGAGGAAGCCCGGCGCCCTCCGTGGAAGGAGTACCCGCCGTAAGAGGCGTGCCGTCCGTAAGAGGGGTGCCGTCCGTAAGAGGGATGCCCGCCGTCAGAGGGGTGCCGTCCGTGAGGCGGGTGCCGCGGGAGGCAGCCGACGGGACCGCCGCCAGCAGGGCGCGCGTGTACGGGTGCGCGGGCGCCCCGAGCACGTCCAGGGCGGGGCCCTGCTCGACGACGCGGCCCTCGCGCATGACGAGGATGCGGTCGGCGATCGACCCGACGACGGCGAGGTCGTGGCTGATCAGCAGCAGCGCGGTGCCCGCGGCCTTGCGGGCGGCGAGCAGCCGCAGGATCTGGGCCTGCACGGTGACGTCGAGCGCGGTCGTGGGCTCGTCCGCGATGATCAGCTCGGGCTCGGCGGCGAGGGCGGAGGCGATCAGGACGCGCTGCCGCAGCCCGCCCGACAGCTCGTGCGGGTACTGCCCGGCCCGCGCCTCCGGCTCCGGCACCCCGGCCGACTCCAGCAGCTCCAGCACCCGGCTGCGCCGCCACTTGCGCGGCACCACGTCGTGGGTGGCCAGCACCTCGCCGATCTCCGCGCCGACGGTCCGCAGCGGGTCGAGCGAGACGAGCGCGTCCTGCAGCACGAGCCCGGCGAACCTGCCGCGCAGGCTGCGCCACTCCCGCTCGCCGAACGCCAGGGCGTCGCGTCCGCCGATCGTGAACGCGGAGGCGCGCACCTGCGCGCCCGGGCCGGCGAGCCCGAGCAGGGTCCGGGCCGTGACGCTCTTGCCGGACCCGGACTCGCCCACGACGGCCACGCACTCGCCGGGCGCGACGGACAGCGAGACGCCCCGCACGACGTCCGTCCCCTTGAAGGCGACGCGCAGGTCCCGCACGGCGACCAGCGGGGCGGGGCTCTCGTCGTGGGTGGTGGTCATGGGGTCCTTCCCTCGAAGCGGCGTTGGAGGCGGCGGCCGGCGACGGTCAGGCAGACGACGGTCAGCGTGATCGCCAGGCCCGGGAACAGCGCCTCCCACCAGGCCACCCGCAGGTAGTTGCGGGCCTCGGAGAGCATCGCGCCCCACTCGGCGGCCGGCGGCTGCGGCCCCATGCCGAGGAAGCTGAGCCCGGAGCCGGCGATGACGGCCTGGCCGATCCCGATCGTGGCCAGCACGGGGATGGGGCCGAGCACGTTCGGCAGCACGTGTCCGGCGGTGATCGCCAGGCGGGGGCGGCCGAACGTGACGGCCTGCTCGACGTAGCCGGAGCGGCGGACGACGAAGGTCTGGGCGCGGATCACGCGGGCGTAGTTCGGGATCTGGGCGACGGCGATGGCGAAGATGACGTTCCCGGTGCCGGGGCCGGTGATCGCGACGACGAGGAGGGCGAGCAGCAGCTCGGGCAGGGTGGACAGCACGTCGAACGCGCGCGCCAGCGCCTCGTCCAGCCACTTGGGCGACAGGCCGGCGGCCAGGCCGAGCAGCACGCCCGCGGTGACGGCCAGGGCGGTGGCGGCGGCGCCGATGCTGACGGAGTGGCGGGCGCCGTACACGACCCTGGCCAGCACGTCGCGCCCGAGGTGGTCGCTGCCGAGCCAGTGCCCGGGCCCGGGCGGCGCGAGCGCGGCGAGCGGGTCGGCGGCGAGCGGGTCCGCGCCGGTGAGCAGGGCGGGCGCGGCGACGGCCAGGGCGAGCAGCAGGAGGAACGCGCCGGGCAGGAGCAGCGGGAGGACGGCGGGCGCGGCCGGCCCGCGCCACGCCCGCCGGCTACGGGTCCGCGTTACGGAACCGGCGAGGGCGTCCACGGGCGGGGCCGAGGTGGGTGCGGGCATGCGGCTTCAGCCTCGGATTCGCGGGTCGATGGCGCGGTAGGCCAGGTCGAGGAGGGTGCTGAGGGTGACGTACACAAGGGCCGACAGCAGCACGACGGCCATGACCACCGGCATGTCGCGCCCCGTGACGGCCTCCATGGCGACGCGGCCGAGCCCGGGCCGCCCGAACAGCGCCTCGGTGATGACGGCCCCGCCGAGCAGGGTGCCGGTGAACCAGCCGGCCAGCGTCACGGCCGGGATGAGGGCGTGCCGCAGCGCGTGCCGGGCGACCAGCGCCCGCTCGGTGAGCCCGCGCGCCCGCGCGGTGACCGCGAACGGCTGCTCCAGCGCCCGCTCCAGCCCGCCCCGCAGCACCTGCCCGAGCACCCCCGCGATGGGCAGCCCGAGCGCGAGCGCGGGCAGCACGAGCGCCGACGGCCCCTGCGCGCCGGAGACGGGGAACCAGCCGAGCGTGAACGAGAAGACGGCCAGCAGCACGATCCCGATGAGGAACGGCGGCACCGACACCGCCACCAGCTCCGCCGCCGAGGCGACGCCGCGCGCCGCCCGCCCGCGTCCGGCGGTGGCGAGCGCGATGACGACGGCCAGCGTCACCCCGGTGGCCGCCGCGGCGAGGGTGAGCTGGACGGTCGGCGCGATCTGGGTGGCCAGCACCTCGCCGACGCCGCGCTGCAGCTGGTAGGAGCGGCCGAGGTCGCCATGCAGCAGCCGCCACAGGTAGGCCAGGTACTGGACGATCTCGGGCCGGTCGAGCCCCCACTCCTTGATGATCGCGGCCCGGATCTCCGGCGTGTCGGCGCCGTCGCCGACCAGGATGTCCACGGTGTCGCCCGGCGCGATCAGCAGCGCGACGTACGAGGCGGTGGCGGCGGCCCACAACACGGCCAGCCCGGTCCCGAGCCGCCGCACGACCCCGAGCCGGGCCAGCGCGGCGAGCCGGCCGGTCATGTGCCGATCCGCACGTCGTAGGCGCTCGCGGGGGTGCCGGAGGCGGGGTGGAAGCCGAGCCCCTGGACGCTCTTCTGCGCGGCGATCTGGTCGGCGGGCACGTAGAGCGGGAACACGATGGCCTTGTCCCGCACGACCACCTGCTGCACCTTGGCGTACAGCTCCTTGCGCCGCGCCTGGTCGGAGGTCCGCGAGGCTTCGGCGATCCACTTCTCCACGTCCGGGTCGGAGAAGTGGGTGCGGTTGAGCGCGCCCTTGCCCGGCAGGAGCAGGTTGAGCGCGGCGCCGGCGTCGGAGTCGCCGCGGGAGTTCTCGAACACCTCGTAGTCGTTGTCGTCGAGGGCCTTCTGCGCCGTGCCCTGGTCCACGATCTTGACCTGGAAGTCGATGCCGGCGTTCTGCTTGACCTGCGCCTGGATGGCCTGGGCGAGGATGTCGCGCCGGTCGCGGATGAACGCGGCCGACGCGATCGTGCGCACGCTGAGCCGCTTGCCGCCCTTGACCCGGTACCCCTGGGCGTCGCGCTGCTTCCAGCCCGCCTCGTCGAGCAGCTTGTTGGCCCGGGCGGCGTCGCCGCCGAAGGTGTTCTCCAGGGAGGCGTCGTAGAACGGGCTCGCCTTGCCGACGATGCTCCACGCCCTGGTGGCGGTGCCCTGGTAGACGGCCTTGAGCACGGCGTCCACGTCCACGGCGGCGCGGAAGGCCTCCCGTACGCGCTGGTCGTCGAAGGGGGCGCGGGAGGTGTTGAAGTAGTAGGAGAAGGAGGTGCCGGAGTTGAGCGCGGTCTGCAGGGTCAGGCCGGGGTCGTTCTTGATGAGGCCGGCCTCGGTGGCCGGCACGCCCTCGATGACCTGCACCTGGCCGGAGGTGAGCGCGCCGACGCGGACGGCGGCCTCGGGCAGGAACCGGTAGGTGATCTCCGCCAGGTGGGCGGGGCCCTGGTGCGCGGCCCCGGCGGGCGGCCACTTGTAGGCGGGGTTGCGGCGGTAGTGGAGCTCCTGGCCCGGCACGTACCGGTCGAGGATGAACGGCCCGGTGCCGGCCAGGTCGGTGCCGCCGAACTTGAGGTCCTTGGCGCTCTTGAGCGACTTCGGGGAGATCTGCCCGGCGTAGGGGGAGGCGAGGAAGTCGAGGAAGAGGGCGTCCGGCTCCTTGAGGGTGATCTCCAGCGTGGTCGGCGAGAGCACCTTCGCCTCCTTGAACGCCCGGAGCTGGATGCCGGCCACGGCCGCGTTGTAGCCCTCGACGAAGAACTGGTCGAGGTTGGCCTTGACGGAGGCGGCGTCGAACCTGGTGCCGTCGTGGAAGGTGACGTCGTCCCTGAGCGTGAGGGTGTAGGTCAGCTCGTCGTCGGACACCTTCCACGCCTTGGCCAGCCAGGGCCCGAACGAGCCGTCCTTGTTCCTGGTGAGCAGGGCGTCGAACTGGTTGAACACGAGCAGCCTGGCCTTGTTCTGCGACCACTGCTGCGGGTTGAGCGTGATGGGCTGGGTCTCGACGGCCCAGGTCAGGCCGACGGGGGCGGCCTGCTGGGCGGCGGGCTGGGCGCCGCAGGCCGCCAGGGCGAGCAGGAGTACGGGGATCAGGCGCTTCACGTGCGGTTCCAGGCTTCTGCGAGCAGTTCGTACGAGCGCACGCGGTCGGCGTGGTCGTGGGTGATGGTGGTGACGAGCAGTTCGTCGGCCCCGGTGACGCGGCGCAGCACGCGCAGCCGTTCGGCGACCTGCTCGGGGGTGCCGACGAACTGGGTGTCGACGCGGTCGCGGACGAGCTCCCGGTCGGCGCCGGTCCAGGTGTGGGCGGCGGCTTCGGCGGGCGTGGGGAACGGCATGGCGCCGGCGCCCGTCCTGATGCTGCGCACCCACAGGGCGTAGGGGGAGGCCAGCTCGCGGGCGGTGGCCTCGTCCTCGGCGACGACGGCGTCGGCGGAGACGAGCACGTACGGCTCGGCCAGCTCGGCGGAGGGTTTGAAGGCCTCCCGGTAGGCTTCGACGGCTTCCAGCACGCTCGCGGGGCTGACGTGGTAGTTGGCCGCGAACGGCAGGCCGCGCTCCCCGGCCACCTGGGCGCTCTGCCCGCCGCTGCTGCCGAGGATCCACACTTGCAGGTCGGCGCCCTCGCCGGGCACGGCGTGCGCCTCGTGGGTGCCGGCGAGGAAGGCGAGCACGTCGTCGATCTGGGCGGCGAAGTCGGGGGTCCGGGCGCCGGGCTGCTGGAGCAGGGTGGCGTGGTGGGCGAGCTGCGGGTGGGTGACGAGCTTGGAGAAGTCAAACGGTTTCGGGATGAGCAGCCCGTCCACGACCCGCTCCTGGGGCGGGTCGGCGGGAGGTGTCGTTTGCTTGGCCAGCTCGGCGCGGCGCTGGCCGGAGCGGCCGATGCCGAGGTCGAGGCGGCCCGGGTGGAGCGCGTCGATGAGCCCGAACTGCTCGACGACCGCCAGCGGCGTCTGGTGGCCGAGCTGCACGGCCCCGGAGCCGACCCGGATGGTGGAGGTGGCCGCCGCGATGAGGCCGATGAGCACGGCGGGCGCCGAGGAGGCCACGCCGGGCGCGAAGTGGTGCTCGGCCACCCAGTAGCGGCGGTAGCCGAGGCGTTCGGCCTGCCGGGCCAGGTCGAGGGTGTTGCGCAGCGCGTCGCCGGCGGTGCCGCCGGAGGGGACGGGGCTCAGGTCGAGGATGGACAGGGGTGCCTGCGGGGGCAGGGTCATGAGTCACCTCCTGGGGAGGGGAACGGCCGGCTGGGGATCTCCGCCCGCAGGACGGGCGCGATCTCGGCCTGGAACAGCTCCAGTGCCGACCGGTGCTGGGCGGGGGTGAGCCCGTCGGCGTCGGCGTGCAGGTGCATCACCTCGTGGCCGAACCGCTTGTGGTAGCGCAGCACCTTGTCGATGATCTGCTGCGGGCTGCCGACGAGGAGGGAGCTGCGCTCGATGGCGTCCTCCAGGGTGGGGAAGACGATCGGCAGGCCGAGCTCGCGCTGGAAGGCCACGCGGGCCTCGAAGATCGGCCGGTAGGTGGCGATGGCCTCCTGGGAGGTCCTGGCCGCGTAGAAGCCGGCGCTCCCGGCTCCGACCAGCGCGTCGGCGGGGTCGTGCCCGTAGTGGGCCCAGCGTTCCCGGTAGTGGTCGATCAGCTCGGCGTAGGGGTCGATGGGGTTGGTGACGTTCGCGGAGAACAGCGGGTCGCCGTAGCGGGCGGCCAGGTCCACGGACTCCTTGCTGGTGGCGCTGCCGTGCCAGACCCTGATCGGGCGTTGCAGCGGGCGCGGCCAGGTCTCGGCCTCGACCAGCGGCGGCCTGAAGCGGCCCTGCCAGGTGACCCGCTCCTCCCGCCACAGGCGGCGGAACAGCTCGTAGGACTCGCGGTTGCGCTCCCACTGGTCCTCGGCGGTGACGTGGAACAGCTTGGCCTGCGCCGCCCCGTTCCCCTTGCCGATGATCAGCTCCAGCCGGCCGCCGGACAGGTGGTCGAGCGTGGCGTAGTCCTCGTAGGCGCGCACGGGATCGAGCAGGCTGAGCGTGGTCACGGCGGTGAACAGGCGGATCCTGGACGTCCTGGCCGCGATGTGGCTGAGCACGACCGGCGGCGAGGAGGAGATGAACGGCCGCTCGTGCCGCTCCCCCACCCCGAACCCGTCGAAGCCGAGCTCCTCGGCCAGCACGGCGTTGCCGACGACCTCCCGGAATCGCTCGGTGGTCGAGCCGCCGGTGTGCGTGATCAGCGTGATGAGCAGGAACTTCATCGGGCCTCCGCGTAACGGCTGGCCGGGCGGGGCAGGCCGAGCAGCCCGCGCAGCGTCCCGGCCTCGTACCTGCTCCGGAACGCCTGCCGGGCGCGCAGCTCGGCCGTCAGCCCGGAGGTGATCTGCCACAGGTCGTACGGCAGCGCGCCGGGCCGCAGCCGGAACCCCTGGATCCCGGCGTCCCGCCACTCCAGGAGCAGCCCGGCCAGCTCCCGCACGTGCCCGGTGAAGATCGCGGCGTCGGAGACGAGCTCGGTGCCGTCGAGCTCGTCCAGGCGGGCCTTGCGCCCGGCCGCGTCGTCGCCGAGGAACACGACGAGGTCGGCGTAGATCCGCACGTCCGCGTTCAGCCGCCGGATCTCCGCCACGATGGCGCGGGCGTCCGCGGCCGAGTGCGGGGTGACGAAGACGACGTCGGCGTGGGCGGCGGCGAACTCGTACGGGAGCCTGGCGTGCGCCAGCGCGGCCACGACCGGCTGCCCCTGGGGTGAGCGGGGGGTGATGGACGGGCCCTTGACGGAGAAGAAGCGCCCGGCGAAGTCGATGTAGTGCAGCTTGTCGCGGTCGATGAAGCGGCCGGTGGCGACGTCGCGGATCTCGGCGTCGTCCTCCCAGCTGTCCCAGAGCCGGCGGGCCACCTCGACCGCGTCGCCCGCCTCCTCGAACAGGTCGCGCACGTGCGGGTCGGCGGACAGGTCCGCCCCGCCCGGCCTGGTGAGCACCTGGTCGAGCGGCGGGAAGCTTCTGCGGCCGAAGTGGCGGGCCTCGGAGGCGCGCACGGAGATCTGCGGCCGCCAGCCGGCCCGGCCGCCGCTGACGTGGTCGAGCGTGGCGATGCCGATGGCAACGTGGAACGGCTCGGTGTGCGTGGTGGTCGCGGTCGGCACCAAGCCGATGTGGTGGGTGAGCGGGGCCAGCCGGGCGGCCAGGAGCACGGCGTCGAAGCGGCCCCGTACCTGGTCGGTGCGGTCGTCGGGCCCGTCGGGCCGGGTGGACTGCGGGCCGAGCGCGTCCTCGATGGTGACGAAGTCGAGCAGCCCGCGCTCGGCCTCGGTGACGAGGCCGGCCCAGTAGCGGGCGGAGAACAGGGCGCGCGGGGCGGCGGCCGGCTCCCGCCAGGCGGCGGGGTGCCAGCCGGCGCCGTCGAGCGCGACGGCGAGGTGCAACGTCATGCCAGCTCCAGATGGTCACGAAGCGTGGTGCCGGTGTAGTCGGCGCGGAAGGCGCCGCGCTCCTGCAGCAGCGGCACGACCCGGTCCACGAACTCGTCGAGGCCGCCGGGCGTCAGGTGCGGGACGAGGATGAACCCGTCGGCGGCGTCCGCCTGCACGTGCTCGTCGATGAGCCGCGCCACCGTACCGGGCGTGCCGACGAACGTCTGCCGCCCGGTCACCTCGATGACCAGCTCGCGGATGGACAGCCCCTTCTCCGCGGCCAGGGCGCGCCACTTGGCGGCCACGGCGGCCCGGTCCTTGATCGGGACGCGGCCCTGGGAGAGGTCGCCGGACAGGTCGGGTTCGAGGTCGGGCAGCGGGCCTTCCGGGTCGTAGGCGGACAGGTCGCGGCCCCACACCTGCTCCAGGAACGCGATCGCGGTCTGCGGGCCGACCTGGCGGCGGCGGATGTCGGCGGCGTTCTCGGCGGCCTCCTCCTCGGTGTCGCCCAGCGCGAACGTCACGCCGGGCATGATCTTGAGCTGGTGGGGTTCGCGGCCGTACCTGGCCAGGCGGCCCTTGACGTCGGCGTAGAAGCGTTTGCCGTCCTCCAGGGAGCCGTGGCCGGTGAAGATCACGTCGGCGTGGGCGGCGGCGAACTCCCTGCCCTCGGCGGAGTCGCCGGCCTGGATGATGACCGGATGCCCCTGCGGGCTGCGGGGCAGCGTGAAGCGGCCCTCGACGGAGAAGTGCCGGCCGTGGTGCTCGACCTGGCCGATGGCGCCGGGGCGCAGGAAGCGGCCCTCCGCCTGGTCGCCGACGATCGCGTCCGGCCGCCAGGAGTCCCACAGCTCGCGCGACAGGCGGACGAACTCGGCGGCCCGCTCGTAGCGGTCGGCGCGGTCGAGGAAGCCGCCGCGCCGGAAGTTCTCGCCGGTGAAGGCGTCGGAGGTGGTCACCACGTTCCAGGCGGCCCGGCCGCCGCTGAGGTGGTCGAGCGTGGACAGGCGCCGGGCCAGCTCGTACGGCTCGTTGAAGGTGGCGTTGATGGTGCCGGCCAGGCCGAGGCGGTGGGTCACGGCGGCCAGCGCGCTGAGCACGGTCAGCGACTCGGGGCGGCCGACCACGTCGAGGTCGTGGATGCGGCCCTTGAGCTCGCGCAGCCGCAGCCCTTCGGCCAGGAAGAAGAAGTCGAGCTTGCCGCGCTCGGCGGTCCTGGCCAGGTGGGTGAAGGAGGCGAAGTCGATCTGGCTGCCCGAGCGGGGGTCGGTCCAGACGGTGGTGTTGTTCACGCCGGGGAAGTGGGCGGCGAGGTGGACCCGCTTGCGGGGCCGCCCGGGACGCGCGCTCATCGGTTCTCCGGGTGCGGCAGGAAGCGGCCGAAGCGGCCCTGGTGGTACAGGAGGGGGCGGCCGGTGTGGTGCGTCTCGACCTCGGCGACCTGCCCGACGACCAGGATGTGGTCGCCGACCTCGGCCCGCTCGTACGGCAGGCAGACCAGGTGCGCGGAGACGCCGAGCAGCAGCGGCGCGCCGAGCGGCCCGGGCCGCCAGCGGGTGGGCGGGGCGAACCGGTCGGCGCCCTTGCGGGCGAAGCGGGCGGCCACCTCGGCCTGGTCGCTGGCCAGGATGTTGACCGCGAAGTGGTCGGCGGCGCCGAGCAGTGGCCAGGTGGTCGAGGAACGGTCCACGTAGAAGGAGACCAGCGGCGGTTCGAGGCTGACCGAGGAGAACGACGTGGCGGTCAGCCCGACGGGGACGCCGCCGCTCTGCGCGGTGATCACCACGACGCCGCTGGCGTGCACGGCGAGGGCGCGGCGGAAGTGGTCGGCGCCGACGGCGCGGCCGGGCAGCGTCTCGGTCATGCCGCGCTCCTTCCATGGCTGGGCTGGTGATGGCGAGTGGTGCGGGGGAGGCCCTGGCTCATGGTCATGACGCTAAGCCGACGATTCACTTAAGTCAATATTTCCTACTTGTTATTGGGGTTATTGGCTCGTCGCCGGGTATGACCTTCTACACTGGCCTCGTCGCCGTCGCAGGTTTGTAGAGGAAGGGGTCGCCGTGGCCGCCGACGCGCCGCGCCCGCGCGAGAAGCCGGGCGCCGGGGCCCGCTCGCTGCTGCTGACCGTCCTCGGCGAGTTCGTGCTCCCGCGCGGCGGCCAGGTCTGGACCGGCACCCTGGTCACCGCGCTCGGCACGCTCGGCGTGGAGGAGAAGTCGGCCCGCCAGGCACTGTCGCGCACCGCCGCCGAGGGCCTGCTGGAGCCCGCCCGGCACGGCCGCCGCGTGCGCTGGAGCCTGACCGGCGCCGGCGACCGGCTGCTGCGCGAGGGCACCGAGCGGATCTACGGGTTCATGCGCGGGCCGCACGACTGGGACGGCCGCTGGCTGGTGCTCACCGCCGCCGTGCCGGAGACCCAGCGCCGGCTGCGCCACCGCCTGCGCACCCGGCTCACCTGGCTCGGCCTCGGCTCCCCCGCCCCCGGCCTGTGGGTGATCCCCGACGCCTCCAAGGCCGCCGCCGTCCGCGACGTGCTGCGCGAACTGCACCTCGACGGCCGGGCCTTCGCCTGGACGGGCCCCGCCGCGGACATCGGCGACACCGGCGAGCTGATCATGGCCGCGTGGGACCTCGGCGACGTCGAGAAGCGTTACCTGCGTTTCATCGAGCGCTTCGAGCGCGTCACCCCGGGCTCCGACCTCGACGCGTTCGCGTCCCAGGTGCTGCTCATCCAGGAGTGGCGGCGCTTCCCGTTCCTCGACCCCGACCTGCCCGCCGAGCTGCTGCAGCCGGGCTGGCCGGGGCCGCGCGCCGCGGCCGTCTTCCACGACCTGCGCAACCGGTGGCACCGGCGGGCGCAGGCCGCCTACGACGCCATGGACCCCGGCTGACGTTCCACGACCGGCCGACGCCGCACCCCGCAGTTGTGGGCTTTCGCGGCGGCGCGCACCCGTTCGCCATCACCTTGCGCGATGAATCGATCACGCACGGCTATCGTCGGTGCTGCACAGTCATGGACGGCAAGGCTCGGAAGGTGCGCCAGGCACCTGCTCCGGCGGCCGGCCGAGAGGAGTCGCACCATGTCGTACACGATCGAATCGCTGGCCAGGGCGCTGCGGACGCAGATGTACCACGTGCTCATGGGCGGAGACGCGAGCGTCAAGCCGCCCGCCGACGCGTTCCTGACCTGGTGCATGCCCGGCCTGCCCTTCGAGGAGGGGGACTTCGACTTCGCGGCCGGGGGCCTGAGCGGCAGGACCGCCGAGGAGAGCAAGCAGCGCTACCAGCAGGCGTTCACCTTCGCCATGGCCGTCGACTACCTCCCCGACCCGCAGCAGCCCCTCGACGGCGAGGAGCAGCAGGCCATCTGGGAGAACCGCGACGGCTCGCGCATGAGCGTCATGTACGACGAGATCCTCAAGCAGTCCAAGGTGATCAAGCAGTCGCTGACCGACGCCGAGCAGGAGGAGCTGAAGCGGCTGCGCGGCATGCTCACCGTCACGGTGACGCAGAAGGACCTGCTCGGCCGGGAGAAGGAGGTCACCGAGGACTCCCCGGCCGTGCGCGCCTACAACGAGGCCAAGCAGAGGTACGAGCACGCCGTCCTGACCTACAACGCCAAACGCATCGCCGCCCAGGCCGCCACCGGCGAGAAAGGCAACGTCGCCGTCCAGGACTGGGAGCTCAACGGCGCGATCTACCGGCAGGACGTCGACGACGCCTGGGCCTCCTGGGGGGCCACCGGGTACCGCGAGGACATCCAGGAGATCCGCGACCGGATCGAGCAGATCACCCAGCGCTCGATGATCCACTGGAAGGGCGACCTGCAGAACGCCTACCGGCACGCGATCCTCAGCTCGCCCGAGGGCATCGAGTTCCCGTACACGACGGTGGTGCCGGCCGGGTTCGCCACCTCCGACGGCTGGACCGGCTACAGCCTCTACCACGAGATGACCGACACCGACAAGGTCAAGGAGAGCGACAGCTGGGACGCCGGCGGGCAGTTCGACAGCGGCCTGTGGTCCGTCTCCGGCGGGCACCACTCCAGCTCCACGGAGTTCCACAAGGACCACCACCTCGACAGCTTCGACCTGTCGTTCGAGATGACCCAGGTGCAGATCGTCCGCCCCTGGTTCTCGCCGGAGTTCCTCACCAACCGCGGCTGGGACCTGCCCGCCGGCGCGGGCTGGAGGTGGGGCGAGCCGCCGTCCGACGGCGAGCGGCCCCCGCAGGGCAAGCTCGTCGGGTACGGCCTGCAGATGCTGCTCGTCCGCAACCTCGTCATCGAGTCGGAAGACCTGGCCAAGGCCCTCGACACCTTCAGCAAGGAGGTCGGCGGAGCCGACAGCTTCGGCATCGGGCCGCTGACGCTCGGCGGCAGCTACGGCTCCAGCAGCAGCGGCCGCAAGTACCGCTACGAGCATGACGGCGCCACCATCAAGGTGCCCGGCATGCAGGTCATCGCATTCCGGAACCACCTGTTCGGCAAGACGCCCGACCTGCTCCCCGGCATCAAGGAAGACCAGCTTGGCTGAGCGGGCGCCGGGCGGGGAGGGCGGCGCGAGCCGCCCTCCCCGCGCGCTGGACGCCGTGATCGTCGCGGGCGTCGCGGCCAAGCTGCGCGCGATGCTCGCCCAGGACGGCCACCTCGTCGAGGTGCCGCTGAGCCCCATCGCCTACACCGCGCACGGGCTGCGCTTCTCCGGCGACACGGACGGCGGCATGGACGGCGGCATGGACGTGGAGCGGAGCGCCACGCTGGCGGAGTTCTCCGTGCTGGCCAACGGCGTCATGAGCGGCAGCCGGTGGGGCTGGCCCGGGCAGACGCCGCTGTGGGAGGTCTGCCGGTGGGTCCAGGGCGCCGAGCTCGCCGTGGACGACCTGCCGGAGCCGGAGCGGCGCCGTTACGAGGAGGCCCGCGCCCTGCTGTTCGAGGACGCCTCCGGCGGCGGGCCGCTCGCGTACAGCAGGATCTACGAGGACTATCTCAGCGCCGCGCAGGCGTACCGCGCCGCGCAGGCGCACTACGACCAGCTCCGCCACACCGCCGAGCTGTCGCACGACCCCGAGGAGCGGCGGCGCTGGGAGCGCGAGGAGCCCGAGCTGGCCGCCGCCTGCCGCGCCGCCCGCCACGCCTGGGAGAGCCTGGGCCGCAAGGACGAGGTGGAGCGGGCCCTGGACACCAAGGACCGGCTCGGCGCCCGCCTGCCCGCCCGCGTGTGGGCGGAGTTCCGGCGCTCGTTCGACCCCCGGCGCGCGGACCACTGGCGCACCTCGCCGAACGGCGAACGGTACGTGCCCACCTACTACCGCCCGGCCACCGCGCTCGACGGCACGTGGCGGCGCGTCCGACTGCCCCGCGACGTCCTCGTGGAGCTGGCCGAGCGGGACGGCGGCCGGACCCTGCCGCGCGACCTGCCCACCGGGCTCGACTCCTCCGTCACGGCCGTCACCTTCGACTACTGCGTGGTCCAGGTGGTGCGGCCGTGGTTCGAGTCGCCCATGGACCTGTTCGGCAGCAGGGCGTGGCGCTTCGCCGGCGCCGAGCCGCCGCTGAGCGACGGCGCCGACCCGCCCGAGGGGCGGTGCACCGGGTACGTGGAACGGATCGTGCTGGCCCGCGACGTCCGGGTGATCCGCAGGGTCATCGAGGCCCTGTCGGCGGGGGCCGCCCTGCCGGCGCCGACGCACCTCGGGCCGCTGGAGCCGGTCACCGCCGCCGACGTCCGCCACCGGCTCCGCCTGCCCGACGCCGCCTTCACCGCCGCCATGGACGAGCCGGCCCCGCAGGACCCGGACATCGACCTCAACGTCATCTCCGCCGGCGCCGCGACCCTCGGCTACCAGGCCGCCTTCAGCTTCGACCTCGGCACCGCCTGCGACGCCGGGGACGCCGACGTCCGCTGGGACCAGAGCGACCCGTGGAAGTGGCGGCTGGCCCGCTGCGGCACCGCCGGCCTGCGACTGCTCGGCCCCGGCGACTTCGACGCCCTGGGCGCCATGCACCTGCACGGCCTGCACTACGGCGAGGACTACCTGCCCGCCGGCCCGTCCGGCGGCAACCGGCTCACCCCGGGCACGTGCTTCGCGGTCCGCACGCGAGCCGGCCACCACGCCAAGGCGCAGGTGACCGACTTCGACAGCGACCTGAGCATCCGGTGGGTCACCTACGGGCCCGTCGACATCACGTCGTCGGACCCGCGGGTCGTCTACCTCCTCGCCGCCGACTGCCGGCTCCTGCCCCGCTCACCCGACCCCGACCCCACCTTCGAGTGGCCCGCCGCCGACGCGGCCCCGGACGAGGCGCGGGAGCCGGTCGACGACCGCCGGCGCCCCTCACCTCTGGGGCTCCGGTGACCCGGCGCCCACACCGGGCAGGCGGTGCCCTCGGACGTAGACGGCGCGGATGCGGTGCAGGGCCGTGGGATCCTCCAGGGGGTTCCCGTCCACCGCGAGCACGTCCGCGTCGTACCCGGGAGCCAGCCGCCCCTTCCGATCGCCGAGCCCGCACACCTCGGCCGCAAGAGAGGTGGCGGCGCGCAGCGCCTCGGCGCCGCTCAGCCCGAGGGCGGGCAGCTCGCCGACGGCCCAGCGCAGGACGTCCGGCGGCTTGACGGGGCCGATGCCGGCGTCGGTCCCGGCGACGATCCGCGCGCCCGCCTCGTACAGCCGGCGGGCGTTGGCCATCAGGGCCGGCAGCCGGGCGGCCACCGCGGGCGGCACCGCGCTCCCCTCCACAGGGGCCACGCCGAGCGTGATCCCGAGTGCGGCGCCGCGCTTCGCGATGGCCGTGACCAGGTCGTCCGGCGCCCGATCGACGCCGTCCGAGGTCATGAAGGTGACGTGCTCCAGGCCGTCCACGCCGGCGGCGAGCGCGTCGGCGACGGGCCGGGCGCCGTGCGCGTGGGCGGTGACCGGCAGGCCGTGGCGGTGCGCCTCCTCGACGGCCGCCCGCAGTTCCTCCAGGGTGAACTGGGAGACCTCGGGGCGCGTCCCGGGGGTGAGCTGCCCGCCGCTCGCCATGATCTTGATGACGTCGACGCCCCGCTCGGCCCGTTCCCGGACGGCGGCGCGCACCGCCGCCACCCCCGACACGCCGCCGCCCAGGTAGTGGCAGTGGCCTTCGGGCGTGGTGATGGGCGGCCCGGCCGCGACGATCGTCGGCAGCGAGGCGTCGGACGCGGCGGCGCCGCGCAACGTGAGGCTGAGATGGTCACGGTCGCCGAGGTCCCGCACCGTCGTCACCCCGCCGCGGGCGGCCCGCCTGGCGGCCGCGGCCATCGCCGCGAGCGCCGCCGCCGCGTCCCGGGCCGCCAGGTGGCCCACCGGGTCGGGGCTGGCGTCGAAGGCCAGGTGAACGTGCGGGTCGACCAGCCCGGGCAGCAGCGTCGCCCCGCCGAGATCGACGACGGCGGCCCCCTCGGGCACGCCGTCAAGCCGCCCGACGGCCGCGATGACACCGCCGACCAGGACGAGAACGGGGTCGGGGGTCAGGGTGCCGCCGGTGCCGTCGTACGACCAGGCGGCACGCAGGACGGTTGCCCCGCCGGTCGGGGATGCGCTGGGAGTCATGCCCTCAGCGTGCGCTCGCCGGGGCGCTGCGCGCGTCCGGGCGACTACTCACCAGCGGTACTCATCCGCGCCCACCCACGACCACCCGTCCGAGTGGCCGGGACGGGACCGCCGGCGGTCGACCGTGACCGGCTCAGCCCGTGGCGGCACGGCGGCTAGGGCCGCGGCCGGCCCCCGCCGGTGATGGAGACCCGCATGGCGGTGTAGTCGAAGGTGAGGGTGAACGGCTTGAAGAACTCGTGGGTGAAGTTGGCGATGATCTCGAACCCGAACATGTCGGCCTGGCCCGGGCCGGGCTGGCCGGGGATCGTCTTCGCGGAGGCGAAGCCTTTCACGTTCCGCCCGACCGCCCTGCCCAGGCTCATCCGGTCGGCCGTGACCGGGTAGAAGGCGACGCCGTTCCTGTCGACCGGGTGGTCGTAGTCCACGGCGAGGCCGGCCCGCTCGGCGTACTCCACCGTCGTGTCCAGGCCATGGCCCAGGCCGCCGGTGTCGAGGGTGACGATCCCCGGCCCGTAGCCGTTCAGGCTGCCCAGCGTGCACGGGTAGTGGTCGCCGGCCAGCCACAGCGGGATCCGGCCGGAGCCCGCGGGCGAGGCCGCGGACCTGCCGCGCA
The DNA here is from genome assembly GCF_900323885.1 of [Actinomadura] parvosata subsp. kistnae. Classification (GTDB taxonomy): domain Bacteria; phylum Actinomycetota; class Actinomycetes; order Streptosporangiales; family Streptosporangiaceae; genus Nonomuraea; species Nonomuraea composti. The sequence continues at coordinate 106,036 of NZ_OOHJ01000024.1, forward strand.
GCAGCAGTGCCTGGCCGGCGTAGTCCATCGTGGTCAGGAAGTGGTAGAAGAGCGTGGTCCCGAGCACGCCCGCCGGTTGCGATCCGTCCGGCAGCGGCGGCCGTCGCGCGTCGATCCACTGCACCGGCAGGTTGCGAACCTCGATGCCGCCGATCCGGAACGACTCCAGAATGCCCAGGTGGATGGTGACGGGACTGTTGCTGGCCACCCCGGACACCGTGGCCAGCGAGCGCAGCCCCGCCTCCTCCGCGACCTCCTGCGCCAGGTCGAGCGTGGCGTACGTGTCGAGGTAGAAGGTCTTCTCCCTGCCGTTCACCTCGGCCTTGACGGCGGGCAGGGGCTCCATGGTGACGAAGGGCACGCGGGTGCTCCGCGCGCCGTGAAGCTGCCAGGGTGTGCCGGTGACGTGGCGGTAGAGGGTGGCGTAGGCGGCGTCGCGCGGCCGGCCGGTCTGTTCGAGCAGCGGCACGGCGGCGGCGAGCTTGTCCTGCCGGACGTAGCACTCGGCCAGGCGCTGCCGCGCGGCCACGTCGGCGGGGTCCAGCTTGATGGCGGTGGACAGGTAGCGCTCGGCTGCGCCGAACCGGTTGCCCAGCAGGGCGATGTAGCCCAGTTGCGCGGCGGCGTGGGCGTTCTCCGGTTCTTCGCCCAGCAGCCGCCGGTAGCCCCGGGCGGCCTCGTCGAACGCACCCTGCTCGAACAGCTGGTCGGGGTCCTTCGCGGCGGCGGCCGCGACGCCCGTCGTGACCGGGATCGCCCCGGCCGCCGCCGTCATGGCGGCCGCGGCGAGGAACGCACGCCGGCCGAAGGACTCATGGGTAGGGGACATGCCGTGCTCCTTGCGTGTTGAGGTGCCACGCCACCCAACCCGACGCCGGGTTTCCTCAGCGTTTCCCCGCCGTGCGCACGGCCAGTCGAAAGTACTTAAGTACGTCAGATTCCCCGTCGTTCCCGTCTCCCTAATGTGGTGGTCACAAGAGAGCACGACCACTGAGGAGACGGAAATGAGCGACACGAACGAGCTGGTCCAGCGCTACCTCGCCGCGTGGAACGAGACCGACGCCGCCGCACGGCAGGCCGTTCTGGCGGAGGTCTTCGCCGAGGACGCGGTGTACACCGACCCGCTGGTCTCCGTTAAGGGCAGGGACGGCCTCGACGCCACCATCGCGGCGGTCCAGGGGCAGTTCGGCGGGCTGGTGTTCAGCCTGGGCGGCGCCGTGGACGCCCACCACGACATCGCCCGGTTCACCTGGCACCTGGGGCCTGAGGGCGCCGAGCCGATCGTCATCGGCTTCGACGTCGCGGTGATCGGTGACGACGGGCGCATCAGCCAGGTGCTCGGCTTCCTCGACAAGGTGCCCGCCGGAATCTGAGCACGATCGCCGGGCCGGCCGGCCCGGCCCATCCATGACTTCGAGGAGGAACCATGACCGCCTACGTGATCGCGCACCTTCGGGACTCGGACAAGCCGCACCCGGACGTGGCCGAGTACCTGGAGCGGATCCAGTCGACGATGGACCCGTTCTCCGGCCGCTTCATCGTCCACGGGGGACCGGTGGACGTGCGCGAGGGCCACTGGCCCGGAAGCGTCGTCATGCTCGAGTTCCCGTCGATGGACCACGCCCGCGACTGGTACGACTCGGCCGCCTACCAGGCGATCCTGCGGCTGCGGGCGGACCACCTGGAGGGCGAGGTGATCATCGTCGAGGGTGTCGAGCCCGGCCACGACTCGGCCGCGATGGGCGCCGAGCTCAGGAAACAGCTCTGACCTTCGTCACCTGGTGACGTCGTAGTTGAAGCCGAAGGCGCGGACACCGGTCTCCGTACGGGGTCGGTGGCTCGTCTCCGGGCCGAAGGCGACATAGGTGCCCGGGCCGTGGGTGCGCTCCCCCTCGATGAGCTCGCCGCTCACCACGAAGTACGCCTCGCCGTAGGTCTCGTGGGCGTCGAGGTCCGGCCATTCGGCCCCGGGGGCCAGGTCGATCACCCACGTCCTGATGCCCGGCATGCCCGGGAGCATCCGTACATGGATGCCGGGGGCCAGCTCCATCGGCGGGACCTCGTCAACCTCCACCGGGACGATCTGCCCAGGTAGCACCTGTTCCGGAGTGATCACCGGGACAGGATCTCACAACCCCAGCCGCCCGGCGAAATCCTTCAGCTCGCTCCGGGAGGCGACGCCGAGCTTGGGATAGGCCTTGTAGAGGTGGTAGCCGACCGTCCGGTGGCTGAGGAAGAGCTGCGCGGCGATGTCCCGGTTGGACAGGCCCTGCGCGGCGAGCCGGGCGATCTGCAGCTCCTGCGGGGTGAGGGCGGCGGCCACGCCTTCGGCGGGCCTGGGGCCCCGCTCCTGGGCGCCGGTCGCGGTGAGCTCGCCACGGACGCGTTCGGCCCACGGCCGCATGCCGAGCCGGTCGAAGACCTCCAGGGCATCGTGCAGCGGCCCGCGCGCCTCGGCCTTGCGCCGGGCCCTGCGCAGCCATTCGCCGTAGAGCAGCGCGGTCCTGGCGAACTCCAGCGGACGGCGGTCGTGGTCGTGGAGTTCGAGGGCCGCCGTGTAGAACGACTCGGCCTGGTCGTCGGCGGCCAGCAGCCCGCGGCAGCGCAGCACGAGCGCGTCGGCCCACGGCTGCCGGACCGCCCCGGCCCACCCCTCGAAGCGCGCCAGCGGCTCGGCGGCGCGTTCCGGCGCGCCCACCCGTACGGCCGACTCCACCAGGTCGGGGGTGGAACGGGTGGCGCAGATGTGGTGGCGCATCGGCTCGCGGGTCAGCCGCTCGAAGCGGGCCAGCGCCGCCTCGGCGCGGCCGAGGCCGAGATCCAGCAGCCCGAGCGACCAGTGCGCCCACGGCGCGCCCGGGGAGATGGCCCCGGCGGTGGCCTCCGCCAGCCCTTCCTCGGCGGTGCGCCGGCAGGCCGCCTCGTCCCCCTTGGCCGCGTCGAGGTAGGCGAGCACGCTGCTGAACTGGCTGGCCCACTGCTGCTGGCCGGTGTCGCGGGCCAGCGCCAGGGCCTCGGTCGCCGTGGCGAGCGCGTCCAGATGCCGTCCGGTGAACACCTCGCCCTCGGCCACGAAGAACAGCACCGTCGGCAGCCGCCCGGCGCCGCCCCGGGCGCGGTGCTCGGCGGCGAGCGCGGTCGCCAGCTCGTAGGCGTCGGCGTCCTGGCCCAGCGCCAGTGCCGCGCCGCAGAGGATCATCAACGCCTGGTCGGGTGCCCGGCCCCGCCGCCGCACCGCCGCGAGGGTGTCGGCCAGCGGCGGCGGCCGCTCGGAACGTCCCCGATCGAGATGGACGAGGTAGGGCCCCACCGGCGCCAGGGGATGCGCCTCGTCCAGGGGCAGCGCGGCCAGCCGGTCCAGCGTCGCCGCGAGCGGCCGTTCCCCGAGATACCAGGCGGTGTGCACGGCCTGGATCAGCAGCACGGCGGCCTGGCCGGGATCGGTGTCGCGGATGAGCTCGGCGCCGTCGAGCAGCAACCGGTGGGCGGCGGGGTAGGAGCCCTGCCAGAAGTCCGCCAGCGCCCGGACGTGGGCGATCCGCGCGTTCGCCGCCGGGTCCTTCTCCAACTGCCGGGCCGCGCGGCCCCCGAAGGACCTGGCCCGCTCCAGATCGCCCGCCTCCAGCGCCGCCTCCGCCACCAGGGCCTCGCGATGAGCTCTGGCGGCGGGCTCGACGCTCAGGCGGGCGGCCCGTTCGTACGCCGCCGCGGCCGCCTCGTGGCCGCCCCGCTCGCGGGCGCGGGCGGCGGTGCGTTCCAGCGCGGCGGCGGCCTCCTCGTCGGGCCCGGTGGCGGCGGCCGCCAGATGCCAGGCCCGGCGGTCGGCGTGCTCCGGCGAGCCGAGGGCGGCGGCGAGCGCGCGGTGCACGGCGAGGCGCTGCCCGATCGGCGCCCGCTGGTAGACGGCGGCGCGGATCAGCGGATGGCGGAAACGGATCGTGGTGCCGTCGGCGTCGCCGCGCAGCACGAGGCCGGCCTGCTCCGCGGCGGACAGGTCCTCGACGGCCGCCCCCAGCTCGGCGGCGGCACGCAGGATCACGGCCAGTTCGCCGGTCTGGTCGGCCGCCGCCACGAGGAGCAGGCTCTGACAGGACTCCGGCATCCGGCTGACCTGGCCGTGGAAGGCCAGCTGCAGGCGGCTGGTGAGAGGAAGCGCCCCCGGCGCGAACGCGCTGCCGCCCTCGGCCGCCAGGGCGACCGGCAGCTCCAGCAGAGCCAGCGGGTTGCCGCGGGCCTCGGCGAGCAGGCGGTAGCGTACGGCGGGCGCGAGCGGATGCCGGTCGAGCAGCGCCGCGGCCGCCTCGGGAGCCAGCCCCGACAGGCGCAACTCCGCCAGGCCGGGAGCGGGAAAGGAACCCTCACCGTCGCGGGCGGCGAACACGATGACCACGCCCTCGGCGTGCAGGCGCCGGGCGGCGAACAGCAGCGCGTCCCGCGACGCGTGGTCGAGCCAGTGCGCGTCGTCGACGAGACACAACAGCCCCCTCTCGCCCGCGTGCTCCGCCAGCAGGGACAGCACCGCCAGCCCCGTCAGCATCGGCTCGGAGCCGGCCGCGGGCCCGAGCCCGAACGCCGCCTCCAGAGCCGCGCGCTGCGGGCCGGGAATCGCGGCGAGGGACCCCAGCGCCGGGCGGAGCAACAACTGCAGCCCCGAGAACGGCAGCTCCGCCTCGAACTCGACCCCCGAACCGCGGACCAGCCGCATGTCCCCGGCAGCCGCCGCGACGTGGTCGAGCAGCGCCGTCTTGCCGATGCCCGGCTCGCCACGCAGCACCAAGGACGAGCTGGTGCCCGCCCGCGCGCCCGCCAGCAGCTCGGCGATCGCCTCCGCTTCGGCCTCTCTCCCGTACAGCTCACCCGCACCCATGATCCCATCCTGGCAGCCGCCCGGGAGTGTCCCGTACGGGCCGGTGCGTTCGCCTTGACCCCAGGCTGTCCGTAGTGCCGGTAACGGTGCGGACCGGCCCGTGCGGCGGACCCGGCCACGCGGGTGGAGCTGGGGACCCCTCGCTCCTCCGCCCGCGCCGTCCCGGCCCGGCCGGCGGCCGCAGGCGTTCGCGCTGTCCCGGCCCGGCCGGTAGCCGCAGGCGTTCGCGCCGTCCCGGCCCGGCTGGTGGCCGCGGGCGTCCGCGACGACGCGGCCGGGAGGCGGGGCCGCAGGCGTCCGTGACGTCCCCGCCCGGCTGGTGACCGCAGGCGTCCGCGACGACACGGCCGGGAGGCGGGGCCGCGTCCGTCGGGCGCGGGCAGGCGCACGCGGGAGACCGGGCAGCCGGACCGGTGCGCGACAGCGGCACCGCACTGTGCGGACACGCCCCGTGACGGGCGTGGTCGTGGCGCGCTTTCGCGCGGGTCACCCGCCGGTTGTCGGCTCGCTCGCCCGAAGGGTGCCCTCGTACCGCGGAGGCGGCCAGGACGCCGCGCCTGGCCCGATGCGGCCGGGACGCATACGCCTCAGCTCAGTCGCGGCCCCCCTCTCGCGTCCGCTCCGTTCCCGTGCCCGTCGGTCCCGGGCGGCCGGCGGCGATCCAGGTGGCGATCTGGGTGCGGTTGGTGAAGCCGAGCTTGCCCAGGATGTGCTGGACGTGGTTCTCCACGGTGCGCTCGGAGATGTGCGCGGCGGCGGCGATCTGCCGGCTGGTCAGCCCTTGGGAGACCAGGACGGCGATCTCGTCCTCGCGCCGCGTCAACGGGCCCGCCGCCCGTCCGGACAAAGACCGCGACAGCTCCGCGCAGCGGCCCGCCAGGGGCGCCATGCCGAGCCCGCGGGCCACCGCGCCGCCGACGCCGCCAGCGCGGCGGCCTCGTCACGGTCGCCCGGCCGGCGGCGCCTGGCCAGGACGCGGGCCAGCTCGTACCGGGCGAAAGCGGCCATCGGCGGCATGCCCGCCCGGTCGTTGATCTCGGCGGCGGCGCGCAGATGCCGCACGGCGTCGTCCAGACGGCCCAGGGCCGCGGCCGCCTGGCCGAGCGGCAGCCGGTTCGAGCCGAGGACCGCGACCACCCCGGCCCCGCCGCAGGCGAACAGCCGGCGTACGGCGCCAGCGCCCGGTACACCTCCGCGCAGGTCTCCCGGTCACCCAGCTCGGCGGCCAGCTCCGCCCGGCCGGCCAGCGTGGACAGCAGGAGAAAGCCGGGCACCGAGGAGACCGGCGGCAACGTCCGATAGACCTGCCGGGCCTCGTCCCGCCGCCCGGCCGCCAGCAACCACATCGCCCAAACCGGCCGCAACGCGACCGCGCC
>NZ_OOHJ01000028.1 GCF_900323885.1 [Actinomadura] parvosata subsp. kistnae
TCACGGTGGACCCCGGCCACCCTGCAGCGCGCTCGCCACCTGTTCGCCGAGTTGGTCGAGGCCAGCCGCCGAGTCCCAGGAGTGATCGACTTCGACATCCTGCACGACCCTGCCGATCCCTGCCGCTTCGTGTCGATCGAGGTCTACGCCGACCAAGCCGCTGTCGAACTGCAGGACAAGCTGCCCCAGCTCCAAGCGGTGATGGACGCGTTGCCCGCCCTGCTGACCAGCAGCCTCACGGGAACCAAGTTCGTCGTGTCGGCCAGCGAGCCATGGACACCGCAGCCACCGACCCCCCCCGGCAGGGCAGCACGACCGGGCACGGAGTGTGAAAGCCTGGCCGCCTAGCGTGCTGCCGTTCCTCGCCCACATCTCGGAGACACGATCATGGCCCTGCCTGCTGAGCCCGCCGACTCGCTCGCCTTCACCGCCGCGCTGGACCTCATCTCGCAAGTCGAACCCCGCGTCGCCGAAGCGGTCCGGCAAGAACTTCAGGACCAGCGGGAAAGCCTCAAGCTGATCGCCAGCGAGAACTACGCCTCCCCCGCCGTCCTGGCCGCGATGGGCAACTGGCTCAGCGACAAGTACGCCGAAGGCACCATCGGCCGCCGCTTCTACGCCGGATGCCGCAACGTCGATACCGTCGAGCAGATCGCCGCCGATCACGCCACCGCCCTGTTCGGCGCGGCCCACGCCTATGTGCAGCCGCACTCGGGCATCGACGCCAACCTGGTGGCGTTCTGGGCCGTGCTCGCCCAGCGCGTCGAAGCGCCGGCCCTGGCCCGCGCCCAAGCCCGCCACGTCAACGACCTGTCCGACAGCGACTGGGAAGACCTGCGCCGCGACCTCGGCAACCAGCGGATGCTCGGCATGAGCCTCGACGCCGGCGGCCACCTGACCCACGGCTTCCGCCCCAACATCAGCGGCAAGATGTTCCACCAGGCCAGCTACGGCACCGACCCCGCCACCGGCCTGCTCGACTACGACCAGGTGCGCGCCCAGGCCCGCGAGTTCCGGCCGCTCATCCTCATCGCGGGCTACTCCGCCTACCCCAGGAAGATCAACTTCCGGGTCATGCGGGAGATCGCCGACGAAGTCGGCGCCACCCTCATGGTGGACATGGCCCACTTCGCCGGCCTCGTCGCCGGAAAGGTCTTCACCGGCGACTACGACCCGATCCCGCACGCCCACATCGTCACCACCACCACCCACAAGACCCTGCGCGGCCCCCGCGGCGGCATGGTGCTGTGCCAGAGCGAGCTGGCCGAGCAGGTGGATCGCGGCTGCCCCATGGTGCTCGGCGGGCCGCTCCCCCACGTCATGGCCGCCAAGGCCGTCGCCCTGGCCGAAGCCCGCACGCCCGACTTCGCCCGCTACGCCCAAGCCGTCGTCGCCAACGCCCAGGCGCTCGCCGAGGGCCTGCGGCGACGGAACGTCACCCTGGTCACCGGCGGCACCGACAACCACCTCGTGCTGCTCGACGTCTCCCCCTTCGGGCTGACCGGCCGACAGGCCGAAGCCGCCCTCCTCGACGCAGGCGTGGTCACCAACCGCAACGCCATCCCCCGCGACCCCGCCGGCGCCTGGTACACCTCCGGCATCCGTCTCGGCACACCCGCCCTGACCACCCGCGGCCTCAACCAGGCAGACATGGACCGCATCGCCCACCTGATCCACACGGTCCTGGCCGGCACCCAGCCCGCCACCACGCCCGACGGCAAGCCATCGCCGGCCAAGTACACCCTGGACGCGAAGGTCCGCGACCAGGTCAGCGAGGAGGCGGCCGATCTGATGGCCGGATATCCGCTCTACCCGGCGATCCGCATCAGCTGAGGCGGTTGTCACACAGCTTCGGTCAGCGCTTCGCTCGCGGTCTTCACCGAGTGTGTGAGTGAATCGAGCATCGGCGATGGCAGCATCCCCGTCCCCAGACCGGAGACCGCCACCAGGTCGGTCAACGCCTGGCGTTGCGCATCCAACACGCCACCCAAGAGGCGGTGCCCGAACATGTCGCGGGCGACTGGGTGTGGGGCATCCTGGCCCGGCCGGTCAGCCGGTGGGCCAGGAGATCGTGACAAGACCGTGCGTCTTGTTGAGCCTCGCCGTGCCCTCGGGCAGATGAGCCGGGGCGTGGCCGGACGGCCAGTAGGCGAACGTGGGCTCCGCGTGGTTCCTGGCCTGCTCGTCCCACGCCCGGATCTGCTCGACCAGCACGGCCGCCGCCTCCAGGCCGTGCGGCCCGTAGGCGCGAGCGCCGAACTCCGCACCCGCACCGTCCAGCGCGGGCCGCACCGACAGGTAGGCGAAGGAGTCGCCGCGCACCCCGGCGAACGGGAACCACGTCTTGCGCTCCTGGGCGAGTTCGGTCCCCTCCTCGGCGGCCAGCCTGCAAAAGCCCGGCAGGAAGCTGGCCAGCCACAGGTGCAGGTCGGCGAACGACACGCCGTGCTCGATCGTGACGCCGGACCACACCTCGCTCCGCTCGCCCGCCAGAACACCGTCCAGCAGGGCGGGGGCGTCGGGCGCCCCGTCGTCGAACCGCAGGGTGACGACGTGCCCGTTGGGGTCGGAGAGCCGGAACTCCCGGTCGGCGTGCTGGCCGGCGCCTTGCATGGGGACGAACCCGCACACCACGGCGGACGTACTGGCCAGATGGTCGTTGCCGCGGCGGAACGCGATGGAGCGGGTGACGCCGTTCATCCGCAACGGCACCACGAGCGTGCCGTTCGGGGCCAACTGGCGGAGCCAGGCCGGGGACAGGTCCCACGCGCCGACCGTCACGATGATCGCGTTGAACCGATCGAACGCGGGGATGTCGTGCTCGGCGTCGATCTCCATCACGCTGACCCGGCTCGTGTACCCGTTGGCGTCCAGCAGTTCGGAGGCGCGCGTGGTCACCTCCGGGTCGATGTCCACGCTGACGACGTGCCCGTCCGGCCCGACGATCTCGGCGATCATCGCGGCGTTCACCCCGCCGGAGCCGATCTCCAGCACCAGCATGCCCGGCTCCAGCTCGGCCTGCTCCAGCATCGCGACCTGGATGTACGCGGCGCTGACGGAGGAGATGGCCGCGCCGTGCTCGTCCCGCTTGGTCACCACGGCGCTGTCGGCCTGATAGGTGACCTCCAGCGGGGTGTCGGCCGGCACGAACGCGTGCCGGGGCACGGCGCGGAACGCCTGGTCGACCTGAGCCGACCGGATGTGGCCCGCCGCGGCGAGCTCGTCCGCCAGCTTGTTGCGCAGCTCGGCGGCCTGCGCCTGGTCGGTGGTCTCATCGTTCACTGGATGATCTCCCTGAGGTGTTTTGCTGATCGGCAGTCGTGCGAAGGGGCTTGGTGCGGTGCGGGTTCACCGTGGCGGGGCCGGTCGGGCCTGTCCAACGGACACGCCGGAGCCGGCTGGCGCGGTGCTCTGCCGGTGGGGTGTCTGCCAGCGCCTTCCGGCTGGGCATGGGCATCGCGGGCCCGGCCGGAAGGTCGAGGCGTGAGCGGCGGCCTGGGCGAGCAGGTGCACGCGCACGGCATCCGCGCTGGGGTCTTCTGCTGCTGAGCACCAGCAGCAGGATCAGCCCCGAAGGCACCGATCTCTTCCACCGTCACCGATCCATCCTTGCCCGCTCCCGCCGCCTGGTCCTGGACCGCAGCTTCAGCAGCGAGCTCGTCTACGCCAGCCTGCACCCGCTGTCCTTCCCACCCACGCTGGTCCAGCGAATGAGGTGGCGTTCAGTCCCGACGGTGCACATCTGGCCTCCGCCGGATATGACGGGACGATCGAGGTGAGGCTGCTGTTGGCAGCTCATCATGGGCAAGGCGCAGCACAAGAACCCGCGCACCGCCATGCGCTATGTCAAACCCGGCGCCGAAGCCATCACCAAGGTCACCGAGGTGTTGGCGTCCCGCCGCCGTACCCACTGATCAGCGATATCTCAGGCAGGGCAGGACCCTACCCCGTTCCGGTACTTGGCCTGGCCCTCAGTAGGGCGGGTTGTGCGGGGTGGTGGTCGCCGATGCCGTCCGGTGTTCGCCGTGGACGCTGAAGCCCAAGGCTTGCCGTTCATGCCCGGTCATGGTCCATGATCGGAGCATGAACGCCTTAATCCGGGCGGCCCTGGTGGGGGCCGTGATCGGGATCGGGGAAGCCGCCCTGGCACAGGTAGTGGATGACAACGTCCTCGTGTTCCTGGCGATGCTGGCCATGCCCTTGCCCGCGGGCACGCTGCTGACCCTTTGGGGCAGGCTGCCCTTGTGGTGGCTGATCTCGATCCTGGGACCGGTCTTCGCCGTCATGGGCTTCATCGCGGCTCCCGTCCCACCCGCCGAGATCGCGGAGATGGGCGGGTGGGGCAGCCTTCTGGCTTTCATGGGGATAGGAGCGGTCGGCTACCTGCTCGCCGGGGCCACGGCGCTGCCGCTGCGCATGGTGACGCGCCTGGCCGCCATCGGGACGGTCCTCGTCCTGGGCGTCGCCGCCGTCCTGGGAGACAGACCCCTCTCAGCGCTGGTCGCCGCGCAGACGATGGCGCGTGAACAAGTGCCCGTCATCGCCACCGACCAGCCGGAATACCGTCTCGACTCCGTCGAGGAGGAGGAAGGGATCCTCTTCCTCCACTACGAGCGCCGGCGCGATGGTCTGGAGGTGGCCGTCACCGTCCAGGCACCTTATGGGCTGACGGCCGAGCAGGCTTGCGACTTCGAGGTGCGGGGCGCGTGCGAGGAAGTAGCCCCGGGAATCTGGGGCGATCATGTGGACCTGGGCTCGACGCTGGTCACCCTGCGGGGGAACGCGCTCGTGGAGGTGACGGGCGAGCTGGCGACGAAGGACGACTTGCTCACGGTGCTGCGGGACGTGCGCCCGATGGACGCGTGGGAGCTGGCCTGGCTGGCGCTGAAGGACAGCTCCCACGACCAGGGGATGATCGTCGCAAAGTGAGGCGTCCGGGGGCAAGCAGCCCGCATCGGAAGAGGCCAACTGTGAGATCAATGCGCGGCTCGGTCGCGGCGGCGTCGGGCGGCGCGGTCTCGGTGCCTGCGACCTTGTCGTCCAGCAGCGCGTACAGCTGCGTCGTCTCCGTGGAGATCGGCCGAGGCGCCGCCGGACGGCCTCGAGGGAGACGCCGGCGGTGATGAGTTCGGTGGCGTGGGCGTGGCGCAGCTGGTGGATACCGATCTCGACTCCGGCCTGTGCGCAGTAGGTCTGCCAGCGGTGGTGGGCGTCGTAGGACAGGGTTCGCCGCGGCCGTTTGTGTGCCCCTGACCGGTGGCCGCACCTGGGCCGAGCCCTTCCGCGCGCCGTCAACGCCGGCGCGTCGGCAGCTCCAGCAGGGTGATCGAGTTCGCCGGGTACGTCGCTGTGACTCGGCCGTGGCGCACCAGGAGATCGTCACCGCGCACGATCGAGCCGAGATCGGCCGGGCCGTAGGTGAACCGCTGCGCCTTGGTGTTGCCGTGCAGTCCGGCGATCGACAACGGTGCGGTCAGCTCACCGCCGGTCTTGTTGATGACCATCAGGGTCAGCGCCTTGTCGCGGGAGCGTTGCGCCCCGTACACCGCCAGCTGTCCCTGATCGCCGCTGGCCGCCGACACGCTCACGTCGCCGAACCGGCTCCCCGCACCGTCGTAGTTGCGATACATCCGGAACGCGTAGGCGCCGGGCTGGGTCGGCTGGGGTTCGCCCCAGATGGTGGCGAGGTCGAGGCCCTCGCGCCCGAAGATGCCGAGAACGTCGGCCTGCGCCAGGGCGCCGTTGATGTCGTCCAGCGCCCCCCAGTTGTACTCGGTGATCGCGGTCTTCGTCCCGGGGTAGTACTGCGCGACCCAGTCCTTCATCTTGCGGATGAACTGCAGCGGCGGCGCGTTCACGCCCGAAGGGCCGATCCAGGACTCCTCGACGTACGTCGGGTCCCACAGCGAACGGGTGGAGCGCAGCCGCCACGCGTTCGACTCGGGGTCCTTGCCGCCGTTGATCTGCGGGTAGTAGTGCTGGTCGAAGTAGTCGAGCATGCGCTTGCCGCCGTGCGTGTCGCTGTAGTCCTTCATGTTCTTCAGGAACCACTGCGACAGGTTGAGCCCGCCGTGCGCGGCCGCGTCGGCGCCCGGCGCGCACCCGTCCGCCCCGGACGCGACCCACTCGCAGTACCCCCAGCCGGACGGGCCGAGCACCGCCGCGCTCGGGTCGGCGGCCTTGATCGCCGCGGCGGTCGTGGTGCTCTTGCCGCCCAGTTCGTCGTAGGAGACCGCCTCGGGGTGCACGTCGCGGTGCGTGGAGCTCCACAGCACCGGCTCGTTGTCGAGCTCGTAGATCGGTACGCCGCCGCGCGCCGCCGTGCCGAACTGGCTCACCAGGTGCGCCACCATCTCGCCGGCGAACGCGGCGTCCGCCGGGATCGAGGTGTCGGTGGGCACCGCCCCGGTGAGGTCGGCGTTGTCGAGGCGGCCGTTGCCGCAGCCGGCGTCCCACGGGTCGAAGGAGTCCTGCGCGGGGAACCGGGCGGCGGGGAATCCGCAGGCGAACGGGTGCTGGTCGGGCGAGTCCTTGGCCACCCACCCGCTCATCGGCACGGTGACGACCTGCTTGCTACCGCGGTCCTGGCTGGTCTTGACGTACGCCTCGACCGTATTGTCGGGCCCGGCGACGATGTTCTCGAAGTACCAGTCGCTTCCGGTGTTGTAGGTGTGGTTCTTGAAGTTGTAGCGGGTGCTCGCGTTGCCGCCCCAGCGCGTCACCGGCAGGCCGATCTCGGCGGCGAACGCCGGGTCGGCCCCGTTCATGCCGTAGATGTCGGGACTGATCGGGTGCCGGGGGGCGGACAGGTCCACCGACAGCGCGGGCCCGGCCGCGGCCGCCGCCGGCTGCAGGGACGCCTGGGCGGTCAGCGTCCCCGCCACCAAAGACACCGCCACGCCGAGGGTCGCGAGCGGTCGCAGCTTCCGCCGTCGTCGAGCATCCATCGTCGGCGCTCCCGTCATCCGTTCATGGTCAACAATCGACGAGCGTGACCAGCTGCCTTACGGGTGTCAAGGCGCTGCGATCGCGTCCAGCGGGTGCTCGGCTTGCGTGAGGGGTACGTTTCCTGGTCAAGCCCGTCAGCTGCTTGTGAACGACCCGGCCGCGGTTCCGGTGGCGGCCTGAAAGTTGCAGAGCCGGCGACTGCTCGGCTTCACGCGGCCGGCTGGGGGGCCGCCAGGCTGGCCAGGAGCTTGAGCCGTATCGCCGGCGATCGGAGGCGGCGGCTGTGGCCGAGGAGACGGGCCTTCCCCACGGCCACTCATCGGCTCGGCGAGCCGCGCCGGCTTCCCTCCCTCTCCAGTTCTCCGGAGGCCATCCCGACCGCAGCACCGACGGCTACCGGCGCGCCCGAACCAGGACCGCGCTCATGAACGTGGTTCTGGCCTGCCCCACTGGCCCGCCCCGGACTTCACCCTGGCCTAGGGAGCGCGTGCCTGACTGCGATCGCATCCGCCTCAGCGTCTTCTCGCGGCGCGGGATGTCGCGGCGGGACAGCAGCCGGGTGGATGGTGGTCTCGGTCAGCACGTGCAGCCAGAACTTGGCGCCCTCGCCGCCGTCGCCGGCCCACAAGCCCAGGATGTCGCGCTCGCCATCCACCGTCACCGCCATCGCCACGTAGATCGGCCGGTTGGCGACCTGACCCTCGCGCAGCTTGGCTCTGTCGCAGATTGCGTGATCTAGGCGGAACGCAGGGTGCGTTTGCGTAGCAGGTCGAGTTTCGCGCGGCCGAACATTTGGCGTTTGAGCATCTTGACGCGATTGACGTGCCCTTCGACAGGGCCGGAGCTGTGAGGCAGTGTCAGGCCGTTGCGGACAGCATTGAGATCCCGGCGGAGGTTGCGGGCGAAGGAAGCGAGCGCGGTGAATGAGTCCTTTTCGGCCGCGGAGATCCAGGCGTCGAGCTGGTGGCCGTGGAGCTGGGTCATCATGAGGGCGAAGTCCTGGACATGCCGGGCCAGCCGGTTCAGAGCGCGGCTGCGTTTGCGAAGGGTTCGCAACTGACCGGCATCGTCGGAGCTCAGGTTGTCGGGGTTGGACATGATCCAGCGGGTGATGTCGCGGCCCGAAGGCGGCCTGGGGGCGGGGATGGCGATCTGACCGGCACCGGTGCGAAAGCGCCGTAGGTAGCGTTGCACTTGTTGCTCGGTGCCGGAGTATCCGAACGTGGTGATCTCCCGGGTGAGCTGGGCAGCGTTTCGAATGCCCTCGTTCCAGCGGCGGTGCAGGTGTTCGTGGTATCCGTCCAGGATGCTGGCACGGTTTTGACTCATGGCGATCACGGTGTCGACCTCGGCGGCGTTGGCCAGCTTGCGGACGGTTGCGGGGTGCAGGCCGAGCTCTCGGCCGATGGCCGCCTTGCTGAGACCTTGTTTCAGCAGCTCATGCACGGCGGCGTGATGTCGACGCAGTCGGGTGACGACTTTGAGCTCGCGGTGGTGCATCACGGGTGGTGGTTCGGCGGTGCAGGTGGCTGCGGCCGCGGCGGCCAGCGCTGCTGCGAGGTCGTGGCGGACGGTGGCGACGTCCTTCTCCACGGCCTGGCCGAGGTTCTGCCACAGATGGAACCGGTCTGCCACTTGCACTGCGTCGGGTGCGCCTTGGCGTGCCCCGTCAGCGTAGCCGCCTGCTCGATCTCGGCAGATCACCTCCGGTAACGAGTGCTCACGCAGCCACGCTGCCAGAGAGTCTCCGTCCCTGCCGTCGATCATGTCCACGACCCTGCGGGTTTCGAGATCCACCATGATCGTGCCGTAGCGGTGACCCTTACGTGTGGCGAAGTCATCGACACCCAGCACCCGCACGTGTCCGATCGGCTGCTCAGGCAAGGCCCTGACGCGACGCAGCAGGGTGTCGCGGCCCACTTGCAGACCCAGCGAGGCTGCCAGGCGAACGCCGGCCCGGCCCGCCAGCTCCATCCCTATCGATGCCAACAGCTGCTGCAGGGCGTCGGTGAAGCGCGCATGCGGCCGGGTCAGGCCCGGCACCTGCTCGGCGAACGTCTTCACCGGACACGTGACGCTCACACAGCGAAAACGCCTGACCACCAACTCGATGATCACGCAGGCACCACCCACCACGGCGTCCTTGAGCCGGCGCACGTACCTGCCGTGAACCCGAGCCGATACCCCGCCACAGCTCGTGCACGCCGCTCGCATCCCGCTTACCCGAGCACGAATACTCACTATCCCGCCTTCGCGCTTGGCATCCTCCACGGTCAGCACCGTCAGGTGCGGGAGCAGAACGTCAATCCACTGCGCAAGACACGAAGATCATTATTCCTTCGTGGAACCCGCAACAAGACCGACGAATCGAGGATCACGCAATCTGCGACAGAGCCCGCAGCTTCACGTGGATGGCATCGATAAACAAGACCGGGTAGACGGGGTCGAGCGGCCGGTTTTGCCACTCGGCCATCCCGTCCAGCACCTTGTCGGTGATGGTGGAGATGGTCTGCTTGGACACCTGCGCCCCATACACCTCGGCCAGATGGGCGGAGATCTCCCCAGTGGTCAGGCCCTTGGCGGCCAGCGAGATGACCATCTCATCCACGCCGGACAGCCGCCGCTGCCGCTTGCGCACGATCTTCGGCTCGAAGCTGCCGTCCCGATCGCGTGGCACGCTGACCTCGACCGGCCCGACGTCGGTGATGACGGTCTTGGAGCGGGCGCCGTTGCGGTTGCTGCCTGTCTCGCTTGCACCGCGTTCGTGCTTGTCATAGCCGAGATGGTCAGTGATCTCGCCTTCCAGCGCGGACTCCAGCACCAGCTTGGTCAGCCGGCCGAGCAGCCCGTTCTCCCCCACCAGTTCCACGCCCTCGGCGCGGGCCTGGTCGACCAGCTGGGCCACCAGCTCCCGATCCGAATCCTTGGCCTTGCTCTCCTTGGACTGCTTGCGGGCCACGCCGGCGTCCTCCAGGTCGATCTCCGTCGATGCCTGGATCACAGTACTCATCAGGTGCGTTCTCCTTGATCAGGAGTTACACCAGTGACCGTACAGACCCCTGCCAGGGGGATGAACTCGGACAGGTGCTGCATGGTTGCGTGCTTCGTTGATGGTGAGGGCCGGGAGAGACTTCAGCCCGGCACCTTCCATTGGCGGCGTCGGCGTGGTGTCCGGCAGCTGTCTCGGACCGGACGGACGCATCGGACGGAAACACGCCCGCCCGCCCCCCATGAGGCGGAAAACTGGGTACGTCGGTCCGAGGCTTGGAGCCTGGCCGCCTCCATCGTCTGCTGGACGGACAGCTGCAGTTATGCGAGATACGGTGATGCTCAAGGGTCGGGCCCGCGCGAATGAGCGCTCCTGGGACCCCCTGAAGCTGGAGCCCGCAGGAGGCATGAGTGGCGACGCAGCACGATCCGGCGGACTGGCCCGGGTGGCCCTTCGACAGCCCGGGTGGCCCGGCTCGGCCTGGACCGAATCCACTGGATGTCCTGCGCGGTCGTGCCCAGGTCGGCGACCAGCGCCGGGACGGCGACGGTGAGCGCCATGTTGTCGATGACCAGCACCAGCGTGCTCAGGCAGAGCGCGATCAGGATCAGCCAGCGGCGGGAATGCGGTTGCATGTCGTCAGCTTCCGTTCTTGTGCGGATCGGCTCCGGGGTGCGGAACCCTCGATGACCTACGGTCGCCGACCGCTCTGATACCGGACCGTCGCCGTACTGACAGCGCCTCTGACACGCCACCGGCCACACAGGGGCCCGGAGCGGATGGCCACCTGGACAGCCGGTACCGCCGTAACTGACGTTCAGCCTGAACGGGTCACGGTCTCATGAGGTCGTGGAGTCGAGGAACATGAGGGCTGCCTTGACCCTGCGGTTGGTGTCCCGATCGCCCTGCAACCCCAGCTTCAGGAAGATCGAGTTGATGTACTTCTCCACGGTGCGCTCAGATACTCCAAATGCGGTGGCGATGGCGAGATTCGATCTTCCGGCGGCGACCTCGGCCATGATCTCGCGCTCCCGGCTCGTCAAATGACGCAATGGCCCCTCGTCGTCGCGCGCCTTGGCGGACATCAGTGAGTCCACAACCACGGGGTCGATGAATGATCCACCACCAGCGACAGTACGCAGCGCCAAGATCAACTCACCGGGCTGGGCGATGCGCTCCTTGAGCAGGTATCCCCGACCGCCGCTACCTTCCTGGATGAGGTGCAGCAGGTAAAACGGGTCGAGGAACTGCGACAGGACCAGCACGGCGATCTCCGGGTGCGTACTTCTCAGCACGGTCGCCGCTCTGATTCCCTCATCGGTCATGGTCGGCGGCATGCGGATGTCCGTGATCACCACGTCGGGATTCTTCTGGTCGACGAGCTCCAGAAGCTCTTCGTATCGCCCGCAGGAACCAACGACCTCGACACCCTCCTCTTCACCGAGAAGGGCCTCGATGCCGGCCCGCACGAGGAGATGGTCCTCAGCGACCACTACCCGCAGTGAAGTCACCACCAAACCGTAGTTCGCGCCTCGATCCATACTCAACAAGCGATCAGCCGATACCGGGGAACCTCAGGACGCCACCATGATCGTCAGCGCGCCGGGGCCGGGAGCGCTTTCACGATGTACGCGCGAGCCCTGACCGGTCCGGCAAAATAAAAATCTTTTCCAGGGTCACTTTTCCCTCGGATCTTTCCGGCACAGTCCGAACAGAGGTTATCCTTACTCGTAGGGGGAACGGGGCCCTGCCTGGATGAGCGCCGACAGAACCCCGTATTTCCACCTCGGAGGGGCGGCCGAGCCATGGGCCCGGCTATGCCCCTCCCCCCTTGAGAATTTCGTAGAGCATCATCAGCACCTGTATCAACAGGATCAGATCGACGTCACCGTCTTCCTCAGGGTCCTTGTGGCGGTGGACTCTCAACTGCACTCACCACCTCTCGGTCGGGCTGAGGTCTCCCGGTCCGTCGCCGATCAACCCCATGGGTGGCTAGTGCTGATCGGCACGGCAGTGAATGTGTTGATACTCGTGCAGATTACCTTCTGAAGCGTTCCTGCGCGCTTTCTCTGAGTGACCTGGCGGGATGCCCTCAACCGGCCGGAAGCATATTAGGGTCCAAAATGTTCGGCGCATTGATCAGCAGAATGACGCCAGCTCAACCATGGATTGGACCGCCAGGCGCCGAATCCGTTCCTCGTTACGACTGCCCGCAACTTTCTCGAGGCGGGGGAGGAATCAGGTGGTGCTTCAGCCGGAACCTTACCTGGAGGGCTTAGTGATAACCCTCGTTCCGCATAGTGGTAGCACCCTCTCGCTATACGTGGTAACCCCATAGACCCACCACGGTTCCGAAGGTGAGAGGCGTCTTGGATCCGCCCCGCCGTCTCTCATGACCTTCACCCGTCGCCGGGTGGGGTGGTGGCTCAGGACAGCAGTCCGCGCTTCATCGCCGTCATCACCGCCGCCGTACGGTCGGAGACCCCGAGCTTCTTGAACGAACGCAGCAGGTACGTCTTGACCGTCGCCTCGCTGAGGTACAGCCGGCCCCCGATCTCGGCGTTCGTCAGGCCCTGCCCGACCAGCCGCAACACCTCGCACTCCCGCTCCGACAGCGGCGACGGCTCGGCCTCGCGAGCGCGGAAGAGC
Source organism: [Actinomadura] parvosata subsp. kistnae (assembly GCF_900323885.1). Taxonomy (GTDB): domain Bacteria; phylum Actinomycetota; class Actinomycetes; order Streptosporangiales; family Streptosporangiaceae; genus Nonomuraea; species Nonomuraea composti. The sequence continues at coordinate 12,587 of NZ_OOHJ01000028.1, forward strand.
TTGCCCGCCAGCGACGGGGTGAGGGCGGTCTCGGTCCGGGCGGCGCTGCGTACCGCGCCAATCAGCTCCTGCCGGGTGCTGCCCTTGAGCAGGTAGCCGGCCGCGCCCGTCTCGACGGCGCGCAGGATGTCGGTGTCGTCCTCGTAGGTGGTGACGATGACGACCCTGGTGCCCAGCAGCCGTCGCAGGATGTGCTCGGTGGCGGCGACGCCGTCCATACCACCCATGCGCAGGTCGAGCAGGACGATGTCGGGGCGCAGCGCTTCCGCCTGGACGATCGCCTCCTCCCCCGAACCGGCCTCGCCGACGACCGCGATGCCGTCGGCCGACTCCAGCATGGCGACGAGCCCTTCCCTGACCACGGGGTAGTCGTCGGCGAGCAGGACCCTGATGGGGGGTCTCGTCAGGCATCGGCGGGCTCCTCGATCCGGGCCCGCCCGGGCACGCGCACCTCGACGGCGGTGCCCTCACCCGGGCGGCTGTCGACGCGGAGCGTGCCGTCGATCTCCGCGTCCCTGGCCCGCATGCCCGCCAGCCCGTAGCCCGACTCGGTGCCGTCGTGGGCGAAGCCCTCGCCGTCGTCGCGGACGAGCAGGCGGACGTGTTCGGGGTCGAAGGTGATCACGACGTCCACGGTGCGGGCGTTCGCGGCGTGTTTGCGTACGTTCGCGATGGCCTCCTGGGCGGCGCGCAGCAGCACGACGCCTGCGGCGGTGGGCAGCGGCCGCTCGGTGCCTTCGACGGAGGTGCGCACGTCGAGGCCGGTCTCGGCCACCAGGCCGTCGGCCTGCCTGCGCACAGTCTGGGCCAGTGAGTGCTCGCGCAGGGTGGGCGAGGTCCGCGCCGCCACGAACCCGCGGGCCTCCGCCAGTGACTCCCCGGCCACCTGCCCGGCCCGTGACAGGTGCCTGGACGTCTGCTCCGCCGCATCGGGCAGGGTTGGAGCAGGCTGATGATGCTGGTCAGGCTCTGGGCCAGGGTGTCGTGGATCTCGCCGCGGGCCAGGCGTTCGCGCTCGGCGGAGATGCCGGCCTCGTGGGAGAGCCGGGCCACCCGCTCCCTGCTGCGCCGCAGTTCCTCGATGAGCCGCGCGCGTTCCTGGCTCTGCCGCGACATCCGCTTGATCCAGACGCCGAGCAGCACCGACAGCGCGAGGCTGAGCAACGCGATGGGCAGCACACCCCACACGCTCGCGCCCGGCTCCTCGCCCCTGACCCACACCATCGCCACGGGGAACAGGTTGGCGACCGCGAGCAGGCTCACCGCCCAGCTCATCGGCAGCGTCATGAGCAACATCGGAGCCAGTGCGAACAACGCGAAGAAGCCAACGAAACCGAAGATCGTCGGCACGCAGAACAGCAGCACCACGCCGATCCCGAACACCAGGTTCCGGCGCCTGCCGGTGCGGCCGATCATCGCGCGGCGGCCGAACGCGGCGTACCACGGCACGATCAGCGTCAGCGCGCCGATCGCGATCGCGCGGTGCCCGGTGGACAGGTCGGAGATGAACAGCAACACCGAAGTGACCAGGTAGGACACGGCGAAGAAACCGTCCACAAACCGAACCAGCCCATCCGCTGCCCGGTCTCGTGCTGCTCCTCCTTTCGCAGTGGCATGCCATCAGTCGTGCCACGCTCACGGACCGTGTCCACTGCTCGGTGGACAAACAGGACCCACCTTTCGGACGTCTCGCCGCGAGCGGTCCGTTCCTACGGTGGAAAGCAGGAAAAGGACGTGTGCCGCACGTGAAACCCCCTCCCCGATCCGGAGTGATCCCCTGCCATGAGTCAATTTCTCGCTGCCCTGATCGCGAGCGGTACCATCCTGCTCATCGTCCTGCTGACGGACATGGGACGGCGGCGCGTCACCAAGATGCGCATGTTGCGCTCACCGATCGCCGTGGTCGTCGTCCTCGCCATCTTCGTGCACTCCTTCCCCACGCGGGCAACGACCTGTCGTTGCAGCTCGTGAGCATCGGCGTCGGGCTGATCTGCGGGCTCGTCGCCGCCGCGCTGCTGCCCGCGTACCGGGAGGAGTCGGGCGAGCTGTACACGGTCGGCGGGATCGATTACGCGCTGCTCTGGGTCGTGCTCTCCCTGGCGCGCGTGGTGTTCGCCACGGCGCGGAGAACTGGTTCCCCGAGGGCCTGGTGCGCTTCTCGATCGAGTACGAGATCAGCGGCGCCGACACCTACGCCAACAGCTTCGTATTCATGGCGCTGGCGATGGTCCTGGCCCGCACCGCCGCCCTGATGGCCAAGTCCCGCAAGCTGACCGCCACCCCTGCCACCGCCACTACCTCCGCCTCCGACGCCGCCGCCGCTGCGAAGTGAGAACGGACGACATGAGACTCCGACCGCCCCGTCACCGCGTGGACCGCCGCTCGATCAGCTGGTGGACGGCCCAGGCCGCGGTGTTCGCCCTCCCCCTGCCCCTGACGTTGGGCATCCTGTAGGCCTGCATCCCGCCCACCCTCGGGCTGTCCATGTGGTTCACGCTGATCTCCCTCCTGCCCGGCCTGCTCTACATGGCTGTCATGCCGGCCTGGCGCTACCGGGTGCACCGCTGGGAGGTCACCGATGAGGCCGTCTACTCGGCCTCCGACTGGCTGTGGCTGCAGTGGCGGGTCGTCCCGCTGTCGCGCGTCCAGACGGTGGACACCTTGCCCGGGCCGCTGCAGCAGCTGTTCGGGCTGTCCGGCGTGACCGTGACCACCACCTCCGCCACTTCGGTGCACAGGAGAGGGCGATGACCAGGCCAATCGTGGCCGTGTGTGGACGGCTCGGCCCTTGCCCGGACGACTCATCACCCCTGCCTCGCGCAGCGCGTTTGGTGATCATTTCCACACCTCCGGAGTGGCTCTGCCAAGATTCCTGTGGTAGCTAACCGTGGTGCTTCTGGGCGAGGAGTATCCGTTTTCGGAGTAGCGATAATCCGGCCTTGCCGTACGTCTGCCGCTTGAGGAGCTTGATCTTGTTGACGACGCTCTCGGTGGGTCCGTTGCTGTAGGGCAGGGCGAGCGCGGCGGCCACGGCGTCGTGGTCGATGAGCAGGCCTTCGGCGAAGGAGCGCAGCGCGGGAACCTGCTGGTCGCCGCGGACCTTGTCGATCCAGGCGTCCAGGCGTGCGGTGTGTTCGTCGAGGTTGCCGTCGTGGTCGGCGGTGAGCAGGGCGGCGAAGGAGCGGACGTGGTCGGTGACAGCTTGCAGTTCGGGGCAGCGTTTGAGGGTGTGTTCCAGGCGGGTCTGCTGGGAGGCGGTGAGGTTGATCGGGTTGGTGGTGATCCAGCGGGTGAGACGGCGGGGCGAAGGCGGCGGGTGCTCGCCGTCGGCGCGGCCTTGCCCCAGGTAGCGGTAGAGCAAGGTGGAACCGCCCTGATACCCCATCGCCTTGATCTCACCGAGCAGGGTCCAGGTGGCCACGCCGGGCTCGACGGCGCGGCGCTTGCGCAGGTAGCCGCGGAACGGGTCGACCAGGGTGGTGGAGTATTTCGGCCCGGGGATCAGCTGCTCGGCGTGCTCGGCGGCGGCGTACTTCTTCACGGTGTTGCGCGACAGGTGCAGCTTGCGCATGATCTGTCCGTGTGAGGCTCCCTGGGCGAGCAGGGCGTGCACCGCCGCATGCCGGGAGCGGGTGCGCTGCGCGGAGGGGCCCTCGCCACGGGCGGCGCTGTGGTCGGGGTCACTGAAGCAGGCACGATGCGCGATACAGGTCTTCTCCACCGCATCGATGAGGTTCTTGAAGATGTGCCACCTGTCGGCGACCTGCACCGCCTGCGGGGCACCGTCACGAGCGCCGGCGGCGTAAGCCGTCGAACGGTCCCGGCAGATCAGCTTCACCTCCGGGTGCGCCTTCAGCCAGGCTTCCAGCGTCACCGCGAGCCGGCCGTCCAGCACCTCAAGGCGCTCATGGGTGTGCGCGTCGATAATGATCGTGGCATAGCGGTCACCGCGCTTGAGCGCGAAGTCGTCCACCCGGATCGCCTCCGGTGCACGGACCGTGGGCTCGGGCAACGCCATCAGCGCGCCCAGCACCGCGGTGCGGCTGAGCAGAACTCCCGCTGCGGCCAGCAGCGCTGACCCGGCGCGCCCGGCCAGGGCGACCGCAGCCGCCCCGACCAGCGTGGCCAGCGGCGGAGTCCGACGGGCATACCGTTCCGCCAGCCCGGGCACCTGCTCATTGAAGGTCTGGCGCGCACAATCCAAGTTGGAGCACACCAGGCGTCGCAGGACCAGCTCGAGCACCACCGGTGCCCCACCGGCCGGGCTGTCGGCCAAGCGCCGCCGATAGTAGCCATGCACCTTGCCCGTCGCGGTCCCGCACGTCGGGCAGGGCATCGGCTCCCCCACGGGAACGGGCGATCACACGTAACGCAGCACCTTCACGCTCGACGCGCTCAACCAGCACCGAGTCCAGCTGGGGGAAGACAACGGCCACCACATCAGCGTCACACAGAACCAACCGTGACACCCAGACGCGAAATCCGTAGCTAATGACACACCGTGAGTTACCACTGGAATCTTGGCAGAGCCCCTGAAGTGATACCCCCCTGCGCACGAGGGCGATCGGGTGAGGCGCCTTGGGCGAAGGTCTGGACACTGGATGGCCACCGGTCCAGATTTCGTAGAGGACCTGATGTGACGGTGGCCATGAGACGCGTTTCACGGCCACCGTCACATCGCTTCCAAGCGATGAGAAGCATTCCGACAAGAGGTCGCACATGATCTACCCATGGGGTCACGTCCGTGGACGTGACCCTGCCGTGGGGGGTATCACTCTAGGTGTGGAAATGATCACCAAACGTAGACGAAAGTCTGCAACGATCATTCACCATCTCGGGGGAGAACACGATCATGTCCACGACACGGGGAAGAACCGCGCTGGCCGCGGTGGGGCAAGACCAGCGCGATGATGCATCGGCGCTGCTGGGGGCGGCTGCGCATCATGGCGGGGAACAATCCCCCCAGCGTGACGGCGAGGTGCCGTTGCGGGACCTGCTCGGCGATCACGTGCTGGACCTGCTGCTGGAACGCTCACGCGACGGCGCGGGCGGGCTGCGGCTGACCGGTGAAGGCTCGATGCTCGGCGAACTGGTCAAGGCGGTGCTGGAACGCGCCCTGGAGGCCGAGCTGTCGTCGCATCTGGGCTATGGCAAGCACGAGGTGGCCGGCCACGGCTCGGGCAACTCCCGCAACGGCAGGATCGGCAAGACCGTGCAGACCGGGGTCGGGCCGGTCCGGCTGGCCGTGCCCCGGGACCGGGCCGGCACCTTCGAGCCGGTGCTGGTGCCCAAGCGGGCCGGCCGCATCTCCGGCGGCCTGGACGACATGATCATCAGCCTGTACGCGCACGGCATGAGCGTGCGCGACATCCAGCACCACCTGCGCCAGATCTACGAGGTCGAACTCAGTCACGAGGCCATCTCCAACATCACCGACGCCGTGCTGGAGGAGGTCCGCGCCTGGCAGGCCCGGCCGCTGGAAGCGGTCTACCCGGTGGTGTTCCTGGACGCCATCGTGGTCAAGGTCCGGGCTCTGTCGCAGATTGCGTGATCCTCGATTCGTCGGTCTTGTTGCGGGTTCCACGAAGGAATAATGATCTTCGTGTCTTGCGCAGTGGATTGACGTTCTGCTCCCGCACCTGACGGTGCTGACCGTGGAGGATGCCAAGCGCGAAGGCGGGATAGTGAGTATTCGTGCTCGGGTAAGCGGGATGCGAGCGGCGTGCACGAGCTGTGGCGGGGTATCGGCTCGGGTTCACGGCAGGTACGTGCGCCGGCTCAAGGACGCCGTGGTGGGTGGTGCCTGCGTGATCATCGAGTTGGTGGTCAGGCGTTTTCGCTGTGTGAGCGTCACGTGTCCGGTGAAGACGTTCGCCGAGCAGGTGCCGGGCCTGACCCGGCCGCATGCGCGCTTCACCGACGCCCTGCAGCAGCTGTTGGCATCGATAGGGATGGAGCTGGCGGGCCGGGCCGGCGTTCGCCTGGCAGCCTCGCTGGGTCTGCAAGTGGGCCGCGACACCCTGCTGCGTCGCGTCAGGGCCTTGCCTGAGCAGCCGATCGGACACGTGCGGGTGCTGGGTGTCGATGACTTCGCCACACGTAAGGGTCACCGCTACGGCACGATCATGGTGGATCTCGAAACCCGCAGGGTCGTGGACATGATCGACGGCAGGGACGGAGACTCTCTGGCAGCGTGGCTGCGTGAGCACTCGTTACCGGAGGTGATCTGCCGAGATCGAGCAGGCGGCTACGCTGACGGGGCACGCCAAGGCGCACCCGACGCAGTGCAAGTGGCAGACCGGTTCCATCTGTGGCAGAACCTCGGCCAGGCCGTGGAGAAGGACGTCGCCACCGTCCGCCACGACCTCGCAGCAGCGCTGGCCGCCGCGGCCGCAGCCACCTGCACCGCCGAACCACCACCCGTGATGCACCACCGCGAGCTCAAAGTCGTCACCCGACTGCGTCGACATCACGCCGCCGTGCATGAGCTGCTGAAACAAGGTCTCAGCAAGGCGGCCATCGGCCGAGAGCTCGGCCTGCACCCCGCAACCGTCCGCAAGCTGGCCAACGCCGCCGAGGTCGACACCGTGATCGCCATGAGTCAAAACCGTGCCAGCATCCTGGACGGATACCACGAACACCTGCACCGCCGCTGGAACGAGGGCATTCGAAACGCTGCCCAGCTCACCCGGGAGATCACCACGTTCGGATACTCCGGCACCGAGCAACAAGTGCAACGCTACCTACGGCGCTTTCGCACCGGTGCCGGTCAGATCGCCATCCCCGCCCCCAGGCCGCCTTCGGGCCGCGACATCACCCGCTGGATCATGTCCAACCCCGACAACCTGAGCTCCGACGATGCCGGTCAGTTGCGAACCCTTCGCAAACGCAGCCGCGCTCTGAACCGGCTGGCCCGGCATGTCCAGGACTTCGCCCTCATGATGACCCAGCTCCACGGCCACCAGCTCGACGCCTGGATCTCCGCGGCCGAAAAGGACTCATTCACCGCGCTCGCTTCCTTCGCCCGCAACCTCCGCCGGGATCTCAATGCTGTCCGCAACGGCCTGACACTGCCTCACAGCTCCGGCCCTGTCGAAGGGCACGTCAATCGCGTCAAGATGCTCAAACGCCAAATGTTCGGCCGCGCGAAACTCGACCTGCTACGCAAACGCACCCTGCGTTCCGCCTAGATCACGCAATCTGCGACAGAGCCAAGGTCCGCGACAACCACAGCGTCCAGGCCAAACCCGCCTACCTCGCGGTCGGCATCGACGCCGACGGCGACAAGCACGTCCTCGGAATCTGGCTGGCCAAGACCCCGCTCGATACCGCCACCGCCGGCGAATCGGCCCGGTTCTGGACCACGGTGATGAACGACCTGAAAAACCGGGGCGTGCGCGACATCCTCATCGCCTGCACCGACGGCCTGACCGGCTTCGAGGACGCCATCCACGCGGCGTTCCCGCACACCACCGTGCAGGCCTGCGTCGTGCACCTGATCCGCAACGCGCTGCGGCCGGTCGCCCGCCGCGACCGCGCCGCGCTGGCCGCCGAACTCAAGAAGATCTACACCGCGCCCACCGAGCAGGCCGCGTTCGACGCCCTGGCAGACTTCACCGCCTCCACCTGGGGCGAGCGGTATCCGCAGGCGGCCCGGGTGTTCGAGACGGCCTGGGACCGCTTCATCCCGTTCTTCGCCTTCTCCCCGGCGGTCCGTAAGCTGCTCTACACCACCAACAGCATCGAGTCGCTGAACTACCAGCTGCGCAAGGTCACCAAGGCCCGCGGGCACTTCCCCGGCGACGACGCCGTGGTCAAGCTGCTGTGGCTGGCCATCATCAACATCGAGGACAAACGCGCCCGCGAACGCGCCGCGACCAAGGAGAAGACCGGAAAGATCAAGAACTCGCCCAGCACCGCCCGCCTGATCGAGGGACAGCGCACCATCGGCTGGCGCGAGGCACTCATCGAACTCGATATCGCCTATCCAGGCCGCATCAGGTAAAGACCGCCATCAAGCACTCAGCAAAGATCTTTACACACCTGAAGTGACAACCTCCTGCCGTGTCGCTGGACCAGCCTGTCATGTCGCTGTGCGAGTAGCGGGACGACCTGCGGAAGGGGCCGTCGCCGTAGAGGGTGTCCGCCTGCAGCCGCACAGTTGAGGATGGTCAGGCTGTCGGTGAGGTTCTGGTTGACCTCGCCAGGACAGGCGAATGGGCTGCGGCAGATTGTTCGTGAGGTGGCCGCTTACAAGCTCAGGGGCTCCCCAGATGGCCACCCACGGAGCGATGTGGCCGCCACAAGCGGATCAGGTGTGCCTGTCGAGGTTTGGCGGCGTGGGTAGAACCGGTTTGGCGAGTTCGGGGGTTCTGGTGGCTTGTTCGGTGATTGTCTTGGCGAGGTCGTCGAGTTCGGCGTCGGATTCTGCCGGTGGGATGCCGTAGGGCAGGGTGGCGAGGATGAGGCGGGCGAAGGGATAGTTCGGCTCGGCTTGGAGGGCGCGTTCGGCGGCGTAGCCGGCCAGGGTTGTTTCTCCGTGGTGGAGGGCGAGGAAGGCCAGGATGGTGGCCGGTGCGGCGGCGTAGGCGGGGTCGATGGTGCGGGTGACGTCGATCCAGAGTCGTCGTGCGATGTGGGTGCCGTACCGGCGGTGCAGGGTGTAGCTGATGTCGCGGACCAGCACTCCGGTGAGGAGTACTCCGAGCCAGGCGAGGTCGTCGGCGGGGATGGGGCGGCCGGCTCGGGCGTGCTGGTAGCACTTGTGGGCGTGCTGAAGTCCTTCGGTGAACCAGTAGTGCTCGTCGAGGTCGGGAGTGGCGAGCCTGGCTTCGGCCCGGGCGCGGGCCGCGGCGGTGGCCGCCGTCATGATTGTTCGTTGTTCTCCTCCGACGGGCTGCAGCATCTGCTGGAGGGCTTCCTTTCCGGGCAGGGCGACCAATCCCGCCAGGACCGCGTGAGCGGCGGCCCGGTTGCTGCCGGCGTCGTAGGGGGTGCCCTCGGGTGGGCAGCAGGCGGGGTCGGGGCAGAGGTAGGACCAGTAGCGGTCGTTCTCGCAGCGGAGCATGTCGAGGATGGCGATGTTGTGCGCGGTGAGCGCGGTCGCGAAGGCGTGCATGTAGGGGGTGATCCGCTCCCCCGGCCCGTAGCCGATCAGGGCGACGCGGGGTGCCGCCTCGTGAACCAGCATGCGGACGGCTTGCGTGACGAACTCGTCCCGGTCGGACGGTTGGTCGGGCAGGTCGGAGCGGACGGCGACGGTGAGGAGGTCGTTGTTGAACGCCACCACGACCAGACCCTGGTCGGGCCGGTAGCCGATGAGGTAGGGCACGATCGCGATGAGGTCGGCGGGGTTTGGAGCCGGATCGTGGTGGGCTGCCTGCTGGACTGTTCGGGGTGGTGGTGCATGCGTTCGTTCTCCTGGGCGGGATGGTGGGGTGTGGCTGCTCGGGTGGTCAGTGGCTGGTGGCGTCGCGGTCGTCGTCGGTGAAGCCCTGTTCGCCGTGGGAGGTGACGCGTCCGAGCCGGGCGAGCGCCTCGGCGGTGCGGTCGGTGCTGAAGCGCAGCGTGGTGTCCGGCCGGATGCCGAGGTGGGCGGCGTTGGTGAAGGCGTCGGGGGTGGCGTCGAGGTAGTGGAACGTCCAGCCGTGGCGGGTCTGCTCCTCGATGAGGTGGCGGATCGCTGTGCGGGAGCGCCATCGGGTGGAGGCGTTCTCGTGGCCGTCGGTGAGGATGACGACGATGATTTCGCTGGGGCGCTCGCCGTCGGGCATCGCTTCGAGGTGGTCTTGCATGCGGGTCAGGGTGGTGCCGATGGCGTCGAGGAGGGCGGTCTTGCCTGCGGGCAGCAGCGTGAAGTCCGGCAGGTCGGTCAGGGGCCGGTATTCGTAGACGACGTCGTAGCGGTGGTCGAACTGGTAGAGCGAGATCAGGGTTTCGGCCGGGTGGCCGTGCTGGGCGGCGAGGAAGGCCTTGAGTCCGCCTTCGGCGTCGTCCTTGATGCGGTCCATGGAGCCGGACCGGTCGAGGATGACGGTGATGTGGCGGCGGTTCGGGTTCGGCATGATCGTGCCTTTCGGGAGGGGTGGTGTTCAGGCGGCGGTCTGGTCCGGCAGACCGGTGGCAGGGGTGTCGTCGGCCAGGAGGGCGGTCATGCGGGCGAGCTGGGCGCGCTGGGTGGCCAGCTCGCGTTGCCGGTCGGCGATGAGGGCTTCGAGCTCGGCGATGCTGGCGTGCTTGCGGTGCAGGCCAGTGCGTTGCAGGAGAGTGCGGGCGGCGGCGCGGCGGAGCTGGTCCACATCGGGGCGCTGTAGCCAGTAGGTGGCCAGGGCGGCGAGGATGGCGGTGACGTGCCGGGCGACGGGGGTGGGGACGCGGGCTCTGCGGTGGCCGCTGGTGGCGTCGCGGTGGTAGATGCGGGTGCGGAGGTGGCGGGGTGAGCGGGCGTCGAGGGTGGTGGAGTCGACCAGCCGCAGGGTGCCGTCGATGACGGGGCGGTGCGGGCGGTAGGTGCCGGTGTGGGCGCCGTTGGGGAGTTCGTCGCCGTAGTGGATCCGGAGCCGGGTGGTGGCGGGGTCGGGGTTGTCGCGGTCGAAGTCGGGTTCCAGGGTGAAGACGCCGGTGGCCGACGTGTGGTGGATCAGGCAGCGCAGGACGCCGGTGGCGGGGTTGGGCTTGGCCAGGACGCGCAGGTCACCGTAGGGGGCGGCGGACAGCATGACGGGCACGGTGACGGCGTCGCCGGTTGTCTGCGTTGGTCGGGTCTCGGGCACGGAGGCACCTTCCTTTCCGGGGCGGGCAGGGCAGGGCCGGGTCAGCCGGCCGGTTCGGGTGGGAACCGGGTGGCGGCTTCGGCGCTGCTCATCCGGCCTTGGATCTCGGCGTACGGGAGGCGTCGCATGGCGTGGGAGGGGTGGCCGGCGTGATCGACGTTCTCGCTGCGGCGCAGCAGCCGGCGGCCGACCTCGAGGGGGCCGGTGGGGATGGTCAGGCTCTTGGCGTTGACGCGCAGCACCTCGTACCAGGTGCCGAGGTAGAGGGCGAAGTCGCCGACGGTGAAGTCGGCGGGGCGCCAGATCTTGACGCCGTCGGCGGCGGCTTGGGCGACGATGTCGTCCCAGTAGGCGATCCTGGCCGACAGCCGGGCCTGTTCGGTGAGCAGGCGGTCGCGGTAGTCGCCGGTGGCGGGCTGCCACCGCAGCAGCGGCGTGCCGTCGTCGTTGAGGACGATGTGGCCGTCGCGTTCGACGAGCTGGGGGTGGGCTTGGCCGGTGAGTTCGCGTTGGATGCGGCGCAGCCGTTCGCGTAGCCGGTCGAGGCGGCGCAGGGTGGCGCGGGGGTCACGATGGTGCTGCTGGAGGTGTTCGGCGGCTCGGGCCTGGCTGATCCAGTACGGTTGCCGGTCGGCGTGCCGGCTGGGGTGGGTGGGCGCGCTGGTTTGTTCGTCGATGGTGGTCGGCAGGCCGGCGGCCTGGAGCGCTGTGGCGATCTCCGTGACGCGGGCGCGGTGGTCGCGGGGGTGCCGGTTGCGGGAGTGCGGTTCGTACCAGGCGCCGTGTCGGCCGTGGTGTTCGATGCGGTCGGACCAGCGCAGGCCGAGGCCGCCGTGGCGGCGGCTGCCGAGCAGGTTGTGCTGGTCGCGGCTGGTTCCGGTGACGATGATGCCGTGGGTGGCGGACACGTGGATGGTGATCATAGGGGCCTCCCTTCGCGGGATGGCGGTGGCGCGGCAGCGTCCGCCCCAGCCCGGGCGGGCCCGGCCGGGTCGGGTGCTGCCGCGTGTGGGTGTGCGGGGGTCAGGGGCGTGGGCCGATTCGTCGTTCGAGCAGGTCGGCCAGGGCGGCCGTGGTCAGGCGGGGGTCGAAGAGGCCGCCGTATTCGTGGGGCTCTTCCGGGTCGAGGCCGATCAGGTGCGCTGCGCGGAAGCGGACGTGGATGACCTTCCTGCCGCGGGCCGTCTCCAGCAGGTGCGCGGGATCGCCGGCCTCGGCGATCAGGTACTGCTCGATGGAGCCGTTCAGGTGGGCGGCGTCGGTTGCGGTGACGGGCTGGGTGTCGATCCACTCCTGGCGTTCGGCGTCGATGCGGACCAGCCAGCGGCCGCCGGCGGCGAGCGCCAGGTGGCTGCCGTAGCAGCACACGGTGCCGCAGCGCTCGTGTGATCTCCACGTGGTCTGGTCCCAGGTGGTGCAGTCCGGGGCGGTGACGTGGTCGAATGCGTGCCAGGCGAGCGTGGCGCCGCGGAACGGGACGATCTGGATGGGCATGACAGGGGCGACCTTTCTTGTCGATCGGGTGGCGGTGGCCGCTACAGGGCGGCGGCCAGGTGCATGGCCTGGACGGCGCGGCTTTCCAGCTCGAAGGCTTTCTCGGCATCGTCGAGGACCTGGGCGGCGCTGGTGACGGCGTGCATGACGCCGCCGGCGGTCAGCGCGCCACCCTTGATGAAGTGCTGCAGGATGAGCTGCTGCTGGTCCTTGGTGAAGGACAGCTTGGTGGCGACGAAGGCGATCGTCTGGTCGGGCTCGGCGACTTCGACGCGGGCCTGGCGGCTCAGCTCGGCGATCTTGGCGCGGACGTAGTCGACGTCGAGGAAGGTGCGCACGGCGTCGCGGGCCCGGGCGGTGACCAGCGCCATGCTTTTGGCCAGGGTGTCGGGGCTCCAGCGCACGATCCCGTCGTCCATGCGGCCGCCGAGGTGCACCTCGCGCAGCACGTCCCGGTTGATGGTCATGCCGTTGCGGCACACCTGCAGCGTCAGGCGGGGGGTGATGGTGAAGGCGCCGTCGCCGGTCTCACTGTTGGCCAGCAGGAAGCCGGCGAACACGACCGGATGGGCGGCCGCGTCCGCGCCGGAGAAGGGGCTGCGGTAGCCGGTGACCAGGTCGGGGGCGTAGGCCTGGATCTGCTCGCAGGCCACCCGCAGGAACATACGGCGCTCGGTGAGGTCGGCGCCGTCGATCTGGACGGCGACGCCGCTGTCGGTGATGCCGGCCAGGGCGGCCATGAGCACATCCAGATTGTCGACGATCTTGTAGCTGTTGGACAGCAGGGCCCGGCCGACGCCGGTGCGGCCGTTGCCGGCCAGCGCGCGGAACAGGAAGCGGCGGCGCGGGTCGGCCTGCAGCCAGCCGTTGATGTTGGCCTCGTACAGGCGGGGCTGCTCCTCACGGGTGCGGCGCAGATACTGCGCGGGGATGCCGAGTTTGGTGGCGATGTCCTGGTCGCAGTGCGCGGTGGGCAGGTAGCGGCCGGCGGTGGCGGTGACGCCGTCCTTGGTGACCAGCGGCTCGGTGCCGATCAGCTCGAGGTGCGTGCCGACGGCGCGCAGCCGCTCGGCCGGCACGATGACGTCGATCTTTCGGGCGTGCTGGGCGCGCAGCACGTCGACCAGGTCGTCCAGGGTGGCGTTGCGCAGGGTCAGGGGCGGGAAGGGTGCGGCGGTCGTCACGAAGGGTCCTCCTGTTCTCGGATGGATCGCCGATGGTGGTCAGGCGGCGCGCAGCAGTGGAAAGGGCGGGCGTTCAAGCGCGTCCGGCTCGCGGGTCGGGGCGGGCGCGAGCGGGTGCCGGTGTGCGAGTGCTTGCGCGAGGTCGGGGGTGTCGAGGGTCGGCAGGTCGATGACGGCGGCGGTGAGGTTGTCCAGCGCGCCGGCGTGCGTGGCGGCGTCGATGAGCTGCGCGCAGGTCGTGGCGGCCGGGGTGTCGCGGCGCAGGAGCCGGGACAGGTTGTCCGTGCCGAGCGGCAGAGTGAGGCTGTCGGAGCACAGCAGGAGCCGGCGGATGTCGAGGATGCGCTCGTCGTGGTGGCCGGGGCCGGGCGGTTCGCGCCACACCTGCCGGCGCCGCACGGGACCGGCCGCGTGCGGGGGCCGGGTCCGCTGGTGCGGGCTGGCGTGGATCAGCGCGTGCAGGGCGAGATCGGCGGTCAGGGCGAAGGCGTTGACGCTCTCCCCCGTCCAGCACAGGTCGATCGTCCAGTCGGTGATCACGGCGGTGAGGAGCGAGGTGACGATGCGGGTCATCTGCGAGGGGAAGGGCAGGCTCTCGTCGGCGACGCTGGTTTCGAGGGCGGATCGGCCCGCGTAGAGGCCGGCGGCGGCGTTGGCGGTGTGGGCGGCGGCGACCGCGGAGACTTCGGCGGCGATCCGGGCGTGGGCGCGGGCGCGCTCCTTGTCGCCATCGGGGCTGTCGCCTTCGCAGATAGCTACGGCGAAACCGGCGCGGTATCCGGCCACGCACGCGCGGTGGACGTTCCACGGGTGCGGGCCGGGGTCGGACCGCAGGGCGAGTTCACCGCCGATGGACAGCGGTAGATGACGGGTGTACGTGCTGGACATCGAACTCCTTTGTGGGCATGACGAAGGGGGCGCCGCCGGTCATGGCCGGGCGCGGGGCGGGGAATGGCGGACGGTGATGTACGGGGTGATCAGCCCGGCCTGGGCCGTGTTCGGCCGGATCGGTACCGGCGATCGAGTCGTCACGGCTGGCTCGGTGGTGGTGCGAGGTGGGCAGCGGCCAGCAGGGCTTGGGCGTGCTGGCGCAGTGCCGGATCTCCGATCTGGTCGATGGTGTCGTAGCGTCCCGTCCAGTCGCCGCCGCGGCTGCTGTCGTGCACGGCGTCGGCGTGGTCGAGGAGCATCACGCACCCGCATTCGCCGCTGCAGGGTTGAAACAGGTGGATGGTCCAGGTGGCCCGACAGGCGCTGTCGCCGCGGGTGCAGGCCCGGCAACCGGCGTGGGCGAAGTCTTGGGCCGACTCCTTGATCTGAAAGAAGTACCGGGGTGCGGTGTCGGTCATGGTGGTGCGGCTCTTTCCGGGGATAGGGCCGGTCTGGTCCTGGTCCGCAGCGCCCAGGGCCAGACCGGAGCTTGCGGGAGGGGTCAGGCCGCCTGTGCGTCGCCGAGGTCGCCGGGAACGGCCGTCTCCGTGAGAGAGGTCACCTCGGCCAGGTCCTGGCGGGCAGAGCTGGCAGGAGCGGGATCGTGTGGGAGGATCGGCTCGTCATCGGTCGACGGCGCGGGCTCGCTCGCCTCGACCGGGGCGCTGCCGTGCTCGATGATTGCGGCCTCGTCCGGCTCCGGTGCGGGTTCGGTGGGCTCCTCCCCCGCGATGTCGGTCTGGTCGGCTGGGGCATCGCCCCGGTACGGGGTGCCGTCGATCAGTGCCCGCTCGATCGGGGCCGGCTGGTAGGGCTGCAGCGTGCGCGTGCCGAGCTCCGGCCCCAGCGTGTCGACCAGGAACCGCAGCCACAACGCGGCATCGGCCCGCGAACAGGGGCTGTACTTGTCCGGCCGCCAGGTGTTCTTGCAGTCCTGGCCGGCCTTGGTCATCTGGTGCTCGAAGGCCACCGCGATGAGCCGCAGCATCATCATGGCCTGCTGCCCGCTCGAGGCTCCGCGCAGCGCCTGGTCGAGGTCTGCCGGGCCGCCGAACTGTGTATACAGCGGGCTGCGGTGCGCCGCGGTCAGGAAGTCGCGGACGGGGCCGGGCATGTCCAGCAGCATCCGGGTGACGAAGGGCAGCACCGGCTTGGGGGCGTTCTTGCGCTGGAAGAACTCCGCCAGCCATTGCTGCCGGAGGGTGCCGGCGCGCGGCCAGGCGGCGCGCCCCTCGATCACGATCTTCCGGGACGGCTCGTCTCCACGAGGCTGAGCAGATCCGCTGGATGCGGAGGCCGCCGCTGTAGGGGGCGTGGGCTCGCGTGGGGTGTAGCCGTGTGCGGCGGGGGTGGTGCAGTAGTACTCCGGCTGGGTCTTGTTGTAGCTGTAGAAGAACGCGCCATGCCCGGCGCAGGAGGCGTGCCGGGCCGGGTCGGGGTCGAAGCCGTCGACGAGGCGGGCCAGGCTGTCCAGCAGCAGCGCGTCCGGCGGCCGGGATTCGGTGACGCGGACGCCGTCCTGCTCCAGCTCGGCGATGAGCCGGTTCTGGGCGGCTTGCTCTGCCAGCTCGTCGCGAACGGATTCGACGGCGTAGGCGACGGGGTGTCCCCAGTCGATGCGCTGCTGGATCTTCGCCAGCGCCCGCTCGTCGCCGTCGAACTCCGCCAGCAGCGCGACATCGTCCAGCGTCCAGGCGTGTTCCATGGCCTGTGCGGCGCGCCTGGTCTGCTCGCTGAGCTTGCCGGCCTTGATGCCGGCCGTGATCTGCTGTTTGGTACGGCCGGTGCGCTGGCGCAGCTCGGTCCGGCTGGCGCCTGCCTGATGCGCTTGGAAGAGGGCCTGTGCCTGTTCGAAGGCCGACAGCGGAACGCGGAAGTCACCGTCGTTCTCGACGAGCTGGTCGATGAACAGGCCCGCCCGGTCCCCCACCATGGTGAGGTCGACCAGGCACAGCATCGTCTCCAGCTGGAGCTTGCGTCCTGCCTCCAGGCGGCGGTTGCCCTTGATCACCCAGAAGAGGAACTCCTCCTCTCCCTCCTGGCGGTCGTAGTCGTCCGGGATGGGGATCGCGGTGAGTACGACCTGCTGCTTGGCGAGCAGCGACTTGCAGAAGGCGGGCGTGATGCCGTAGTCCTCGCGGACGTTGTCCGGGAAGTGCGTCAGGTACTTCAGCGGGATGCGCAGCAGGTGGAGGTTGTCCGGCTGGGCGATATCCGGCAGATGCAGTGGAACCGTCGACACGAGACGAAACTCCCTTCAGCAGGGGTGGACAAAAAGGTGATCGTGGAGTGGCCTCACGGGGTGCGAGATTCCCCGCGGCGCTCGTTCAGGTCGGGGCATGCGGACGAGCGGCCCCCAGAGGAGCAGGGGGCCGCTCGCGTGGCGGGACGTCAGCCGGCGGGAACGGACTGCGCCGGGTCTTCCTCGGTGGCGGGAGTCGCCGCGCCCTGGGCCAGGCGGGGTGAGGAGGCCGGCGGCCAGGTGCCGACCTGCTGTCGCACCGGGTCATAGCGGGTGGACATGGCCAAGGTCTTGGCGACCACCTGGACGACGCCGCGGACGATCGGCCTGTTGTGGCGATCCTTGCTCTCGTAGGCGCGGGCGGTCAGATCGCGGCCCTGGACGGTGATCACGTGGCCGACGTGGTAGGACTCGCTGGCGCGGATGGCGTCCAGCCCGTACGCGATCACCTCGATCCGGCGGGTCGGCACGCAGGTGCCGTTCCGGCCCTGCGTCGGCGGGCCGGCCACCTCGATCAGGGCCGACCACATGGGCGGCTTGTCGTCGCCGGCCGGCCAGAACTTCGGGTCGTATGCGATGCGTCCGGTGAAGCTGATCTGCATGTCGTCCATGTGCGCTCCTTGGCCTGGTGCGGCGCAGTGCCGCATCACCTGCGTCTGGACGGGCGGGGCGCCTGCGTGTGTGGGGCTCCCCGTCCCGGCGAGCCGAGCCAGCGACGCCGGGACCGGCTCCGGCAATCCGGGTGGTGTGGGGGGTTGAAGATGTTTTGCGCCAGCAAAAGATCTTGAAGCCGCCACACTCGCCGCCCAAGCTCTCGTTCGGGCGAGAACCCGGATTGCCGGAGCCGGGGACGGGGGCGCATGATCGGCACGACCGGGACGGGGAGCCCCACCGCAGGCGGCACCTGATCCACGCAAGGGCAGGTGAGAGGCAGCCCGTACTTCTGCTCGCACTTCGACGACGCGGTGTGCACTGCGACGTGCTTAGACGGTGACTCATTTGGCGAGCCGGTGGTAGCAAATGAGGGCGGCGAGGGCGACGAAGGACGCGAAGTGGTCGGCCCGGCGCTCGTAGCGCCGGTGTAAGCGGCGGCAACCGGCAAGCCAGGAGACGGCTCTCTCCACCACCCAACGATGGCGTCCCAGCCGCTGACTAGACTCGATCCCTCGGCGGGCGATGCGCGGGATGATGCCCCGGCCGCGCAGGAAGGACCGCAGGTCAAGGCAGTCATAGCCCTTGTCCCCGTGGAGCTGGCCGGGCCGGCGGCGTCGTGGCCCGCGGCGGGAGCGGATGGGCGGGATGCTGCGCACCAGCGGTTCCAGCGCAACGCTGTCGTGGAGATTGGCCGCGCTGATCGCCGGCGGCGACGATCTGGCGGGCGTGCTCGGCTTGTGTGTGCAGGGCGTCGGCGGTGATGACCATCGCGGACAGGTCCAGGCCGCACAGCAGGGGTGCGAAGGCGGGGATCTCGTTGCTCTTGGCCTCGACCTGCCGCTGGGCGAGTACGATCTGGGTGTCATGCCGGATGGCGGCCGGCAGGTGAGTGACGCCGTCGCCGGTGCGGCTGCCGCGCAGAGTCTTGCCGTCCACGGCCAGGCCGAGCAGGGGTGTTTTGGCGGTCGCGGTCGTCGGGGCGGTCGTTTCTAACGGGTGGCCGGTGGTCAGCGCGGAGAGGTAGGCGCAGGTCGCGGCGTCGAAGGCATCGCCGCCAGGCGGGCCAGCAGCCGCCCGAGGGTGCTGGCGGCCAGCCGGGTGGTGGCCGGGAGCCCGAGCTGGGTGCGCAGGCCGGGGTCGTGTCCGGCAATGAACCGGGTGATTTTGACAGGGATGTCGCTCCGCTGAGGACGGCGAGCAGGGATATCGCGAGCAGCGCCGGGCCCAGTCGGTAGTGACGTCCTCGGCGGTGACGCGGGTCGGGTACGGCCTCCAGCATCCCGGCCAGTCGCCCCCGTTCAGAGCACGGCCGAGGAGATGGCCATGAGGAAGGAGAGGGTTGCGATGCGTAGTAACCGAATCATCATCTGGAGGTTCACGGCACGATTGTGTGAGTCGAGTCCTGGGCGGACCAGGGCGTCCACCGGACATAAAGCGGCCATTCGCCCAGCGGAGACCAGCGGTCACGGGCACACCTGCCGGAACTCCTCCCCCTCCACATAGCGCCGCCACTCGGTGCGGGTGAAGGAGCGGCCCGCCTGCGCGCACACCGCGGCGGCCGGGTCGGCGGGCGCGGCGACGTTCCACAGCCGCAGCGTCAGGTCGGCGCTCACCGTGGCGAGCGTGGTCCCGTCCGGGCTGAAGGCCACGTCGGCCACGGTCTTCGTGTGACCGGTCAGCGCGGGGCCGATCTGGCGGAGAGTCGGTACGTCCCACAGTCGCACGGTGCGGTCACCCGAGCCGGTGGCGAGGATCCTGCCGTCGGGGCTGAACGCCATCGCGCTGACGGAGTTGGTGTGACCGGTCAGGATGATCCCGTTCTGGCGCCGGGTCGCCACGTCCCACAGCCGCACGGTGCCGTCGGCCGCCGTGGTGGCCAGGAGCTTCCCGTCGCCGCTGAAGGCCAGGGCGCTGTGCTGATCGGTGGCCGCGCCGCGCAGCGGTTCCCCGAGCTGGCGGCGGGTGGCGACGTCGAACAGCCGGACGGTCAGGTCGCTGCCGGCCAGCGCCAGGATGGAGCCGTCGGGGCTGAACGCCTTCGCGGGCACGAAGCTCGTGTGGTCCTTGACGATGATGCGCGGTCCGGTTTCGTGGCGGCCCACGACGTCCCAGAGCGCGACGGATCCGTCGTGGCCGGTCAGCGTCCAGAAGGCGCTGAGCCCGCCGTCGGCGCTCAGCTCGCCGAAGGAGCGGAGCCTGTCGGCGCGGCCGAGCTGGCGGCGGGTGGCGGCGTCCCACCGCCGGATGACGCCGTCGGTCCCGGCCGTGGTGAGCGTCCTGCCGTCACGGCTGAACCTGATGGCGCGGGCGCCGGCCCATTCGCGGGGCAGCGGATCGTCCTCGGGGAGCAGGCGCCGGCCTGACTCGCGGCGGGTGGCGACGTCGTAGAGCCGGACGGCGCTGTCCTTGCGGTCGGCGCCCATCGCGATCACGGGGTCGGCGACTGCCAGGGTCTTTCCGTCGGGGCTGAAGGCGACGTCGTACGTGCCGGGCATCGCCGCGCCGAGCTGTCGGTGCGCCGTCGGGTCCCACAGCCACACCTGGCCGTCGACGTCGGCGGCCGCGAGCGTCCTCCCGTCGGGGCTGAACGCCAGCCGCTCGTTCCAGAACCGCCTGTTGGTCAGCGGATCGCCCACCTGCCGGCGGCTCGTGGTGTCCCACAGCCTGGTGTAGCCGTCCCTGCCGCCGGTGGCGAGCCGTGTCCCGTCCGGGCTGAAGGCCACCGTGTAGAAGCCGAGGTCGCTGCCCGTTCCCTCCAGGACGCCGCCGATCTGCTCGTGGGTGGTCAGATCCCACAGCCGGGCGGTCCGGTCGGCGATGCTGACCGTCGCGAGCGTTCCGCCGTCCGGGCTGAGGGAGATGCCGCTGATGTCGCCGGCGTGCCCGGTCAGCGCCTTGCCCAGCTGTCGGCGGGTGGCGAGGTCCCAGACGCGGGCGGTGTCGTCGGCGCCTGCGGTGATCAGGCGTCCGCCGTCCGGGCTGAAGGCCACCTGAGCGATGGAGTTGCGGACGGACGCGTGGTCGGCGCGGCCGATGGGTGCTCCGGCCTGCCGGCGTTCGACGGTGTCCCACAACCGCACGGTGCCGCTCGCGGTCGCGGTCGCGAGGGTCCTGCCGCTCGGGCTGAACGCCATCGCAGTCACCCCGTCCACGACGTCCATCGGGCGTCCCAGCGGCCGGCGGGTGGCCACGTCCCAGAGCACGACCTCGTGGAAGCAGGCTGTGGCCAGCACTTTCCCGCTGGGGCTGAAGGCCGCCTCGAACCCGAAGACGCACAGACCGTCATGGACGATCGGGTCTCCGAGCTGCCGGCGGCTCGCCGCGTCCCACAATCGGACGGTGCCGTTGTAGCCGGTCGCGATGATGGACCCGGTGGGGCTGAACAGCAGCTGGTCGATGGAGGTGTCCTGGGTGGGGAAGATCCCCCTGTCGGGGCGGGCCGCCACGTCGAGCAGGCGGCGGCGCGTCTCGGGCGTCTCGGCCAGCCGCCACGCCGTCACGGCCAGCAGCGCGGAGGTGACGGGATCGTCGGTGACCTCGCTTTCCATGGCGAGCCGGCGCGATGCCGCCAGTTGCCGCTGCTGGACTGCCAGCAGGCGCTGCCGGTCGGCGTTGTTCGCCGCGTTCACGGCGATGCCGGCGGCCAGCAGGGCGAGCACCGACAGCGTGGCCAGCCCGGCCATGACGAAGGCGCGGCGCCGGCCCGCCCGCCGCGCGGCCCGGGCGGACGCCGCGACGAAGGCGCTCACGACCGGGCCGGGCGGCGGGAAGCTGCGCGGGTCGCGCTCCCAGCGGGGCCGGCTGTCCTGTACGGCCAGCAGCCGGGCTCCGCGGTAGAGGAAGGCGGGGTCGCGGTGGTTGTCGGCCCACTGCCCGGCGTCCTCGATGAGCCGGTCGTACACCGCGTGCGCGGTCAGGTCGGGTTCGAGCCACTGCCGCAAGGTGGGCCAGGCGGTCAGCAGGGCGTCGTGGGCGATCTCCGCGTGGTCCTCGTGCAGCGTGATCAGGCGCAGTGCGGCGAACGCCGACAGCAGCTCCCCGACCCGCGCCTTGCGCTGCTCCGAGTCCGCGGCCGCGGCGGCGTGCAGCTCGGCCCAGGTCGCGCCGCGCCGCACCATCCGCCCGCCGGAGGTGATCAGCGTCATCCGCCGGAACATCCGCAGCGTGGCCTTACGATCATCCGGTGGCAGCCGGTCGAGCACCTCGTCGGACGTGCGCTGCACGGAGGCGCGGACCTGCCCGGAGTCCTCGTACCCGCGGATGGTCAGTCTGCCGTTCTCGCGTCTTTCCCAGGTGTTGAGCAGGGCCTGCGACAGCAGCGGCAGGGAGGCGGCCTCGAAGCCGTCGCCGGCGCGCACCTCACGCAGGATGATGTCGACCAGGCCGGGCTCCAGCTCCAGGCCCACGGCGGCGGCTGGACCGGTGATGGCCAGCCGCAGGTCCGGCTCCGCCATCGGCTCGACGATCACCTGGCCGTCCTGGATGGCCCCGGCGAGCTGGGGGTAGGCGGCGCAGCGGTCCCAGTAGTCCGCGCGCACTCCGATGATCACCGCGGCGCCGGCTCCGGCCAGGGCGTGCAGGGTCCGGACGAACGCCTGGCGCTCCCGCTCGTCGCTCACCAAGGTGAACAGCTCCTCGAACTGGTCCACCACCAGCACGAGTCGCCCATCCGGCGGGCCGTCCTCCTCCGCCCGCTCCCGCACTCCTCCGCCGTCCTCTCCCGGCCGCGGCCGCACCCCCTCGCCGGCCTCCTCCGCACGCGCTCGTAATCGCCGGCCGGCCTCCTCCGCGCCACCGCCGTACGCCTGCGCCCAGGCTTCGGCCAGCGCGCGAAACGGCTCGGCGGTCGGGGTGACCAGCAGGCGCGGCCAGCTCCGCGATCCGGGCGGCAGCGGCGTGTCCTGCGCGAGCGCCGGCATCACCCCCGCCCGCAGCAGCGACGACTTGCCCACGCCCGACGCCCCTGAGACGAGCAGGATGCAGCCGCCCTCCCGCAGCCGGGGCGCGAGCCGCTCCAGCAGGTCGCGGACCGCCCGCCGTCGCCCGAAGAACAGCTCGCTCCGGTCGCTCTCGAACGGCGCGAGCCCCTGGTAGGGACACACCTCATCCGGGTCACGCACCGCACCGACCGCCTCGCGGGACCAGAACCCGGCGGATGTCGCCGATGTCTCCCTTCCCCATGGCCCTCATTCTGGGTGCGCACCGCCGCGCCGATCAACGTCGCGGCGTCCTCACCCCCGGAGCACCGTGCAGGCTGGCCTGACGGCCGGTCATCATTACAGGTTCTCGAGGAAGGCGAGCAGGCTGTCGGTGGGTTTGTAGCGGGTCGAGCGAGGTTCGTGGAGGACGGTGCGGGCGAGGGCTCGTTCTTTGAGGGCCAGGTCGGCGTGGAGATGGATGTCCGTTGATTTGGGGTTGGCGTGTCCGAGCCAGAGGGCGATGGTGGCGGTATCGATCCCGGCCTGGGGCAGGGCCATCGCGGCGGAGTATCGCAGGGTGTGCGGGGTGACGTTCTTGGTGGCGAGGGTGGGCAGGTTGCGGTGGCGGTGGGAAGGTGCTTGGCGAGCAGGTCGGCGACGGCGTCTCGGCTGAGGTGCTGTCCCGTGCGGGTAGGGAACAGCGGGTCGGTGGGGGTGGCTTGCCGATGAGTGATCCATTGCTGGAGCAGCTGGGCGGTGGGTTTGGTCAGCGGGGTGCATCGTTGTTTGCGGCCTTTGCCGGTGCAGCGTAGGTGAGCTCCTGTCTCAAGGACGGCGTCAGGGCAGGTCAGGGTGATGAGCTCGGAGACGCACAGGCCAGTTTGAAGTGCGGTGAGCAGCAGTAGGTGATCGCGCCGGCCGAGCGGGGCGGCGCGGTCTGGGGCGGTCAGGAGCGCGTCGGTCTCAGGGCGGGTGAGGAAACAGACCTGGGTGAAGTCGTGGCGTTTGTGCCGGATGGCCAGGACGCGCTGGATGAGCAGGGCGTGTTCCGGGCAGCGGAGGGCGGCGCAGCGGAACAGGGAGTGCACCCCGGTACCGGGGGACTCCTCGGTGCCCGTTACCTCGGCGCCCGTCAGGAGATCCACG
>NZ_OOHJ01000026.1 GCF_900323885.1 [Actinomadura] parvosata subsp. kistnae
CGTCGAGGGCGTCGGCCTTGAGAGCGTCGAGCAAGGCCTCACGGTTGGCGTAGTAGCGGTACAGCGTGGCGCGGCTGATGCCGGCTGCGACGGCGACGGTGGCGAGGTTCGCGCCGGCGCCCTCTTCGGAGAAGACCTGGGCCGCGGCGTCGAGGATCGCGGCGGAGGTGCGGTCGAAGCGCGGGGAGCTCTTGCTGCTGCTGGGAGAGGTTGCCGGTTCCATGATGAGTAGCAGAGTACCAGATTGAGACATCGCTGTCTTGACGTGAAAGTCTCATAACAATACATTGGTGTCTCAGTACGAGGCGCAAAGGTCACATCCCGGTCCGGGGCCGGGTCCACGCGAGAAGACCGAGTGCGGGGGAGCGAGAAGGCATGAGCGGCGAGTCGGTGTCGGTCATCGGAGGCCCGGGTTTCGTCGGGGCGCATTGCATCCTGCGACGGCGAGCGCGGTGCGGGGCTGCGACTACGTGCTCCACGTCGCCTCGCCGTTCCCGGCCGCCGTGCCCCGCCACGAGAACGACCTCATCGTGCCGGCGCACTGCGGGTGCTGCGCGCCGCGCGCGACGCGGGGCGACGCCGGTCAAGAACGCGGCCCAGCGCGCCGAGGCCCCGTCCGGTGCGGGCCGTTGGTCCCCCGTCGCAGGCCGGCCCGCGCGGGAAGGCGAGCCGGTCGCTTCGGCGCCGGCGCTCATTCAGGTAACGGGAGGGATTCGATGAGTACGGTCGTGAACGTTCGACGACGCTGGTTGTGGCTGGTCATCGGCACGGTGGTGGCCCTGTTCGCGGTGGGTGGACGCTGGGACATCGCGCCGGCCGCGTGGCTCTTTCCGGTGTTCCTGCTGCGTTTCGCGCGCACCAGCCGCCCGCTCGGCGGCCTGGTCCTGGTATGGCTCGCGTCCTGGGCCGGCGCGATGTTCTGGATCTGGCAGATGGCCGTGCCGATGAACGGGACAACGGTGCTGGCCGGTCTGACGTTCGGCACCGTGCTCGCCCTGCCCTACGTCGCCGATCGGCTGCTCGCGCGGCGCCTCGGGACGGCCGGCGCGTTGTTGCTGTTCCCGATGGCGCTGGTCGTGTCCGAGTTCCTGCTGGGGACGTTCGCCCCGTTCGGCACGGTCATCGGCCTGCTCGCCAACACCCAGTTCGACCACCTCCCTTTGCTGCAGGTGGCCGCCGTGACGGGCTCGTACGGCGTCGGTTTCCTCATCGGCGGCTGCGCGACCGTGGTGAACTGGGCCTGGGAGCATCCGCCGTCGTGGCGCACCGCGCGCGTCGTGGGCGCCTACATCGCGCTGCTCGCCGTCGTGGTGGTCGGTGGCGCCGCACGGACGGCGTGGTTCCCGGTGGACACCACGCGGACCGTCCGCATCGCCGGCCTCAACGCCGACATGGCGCTGATCCACCAGCAGATGACGGCACTCGGCCGCCCGGACGTCAAGGTGTCCGCCGGGCAGGGCGCGCTGCCGCGCTTCGATCCGGACACCGTGAAACCGGAGTCCACCGCCGTGATCGACGACCTGTTCGCCAGAACCCGGCGCGCCGCCCAGGCCGGCGCGAAGATCGTCATCTGGTCGGAGAACGCGGCCTACGTCTCCCACGCCGGCCTGCCCGCGCTCCTCTCCCAGGCGCGGAGCGTCGCCCGCCAGGAGCACATCTACCTGCTCGTCGCCGACAACGTCCACCTGCCCAACCCGGAGGACAGCCGGGACGAGACCCACCTGATCGGCCCCGACGGCACTGTCCTATGGACCTATCAGAAGTCGCACCCGGTTCCCGGCATGGAGCCGTACCGGCCCGGCAACGGTGTCGCCCCGGTCGTCAGCACGCCCTACGGCCGCCTCGCCGGCGTCATCTGCTACGACGCCGACTTCCCGGCGATGATGCGTGCCGATGCCGACATCATGCTGGTGCCCGGCGGCGACTGGCCGGAGATCGGCCGGGTGCATACCGAGATGGCCAGCTTGCGCGCCATCGAGAACGGCTATTCACTCGTCCGGCAGGACTACGTCGGCTGGTCGGCGGCGTTCGACAACCAGGGCCATGTGCTGTCCACCCAGAACACCCTGGTCGATCAGGACCTCTGGCTGGTCGACGTGCCGGTCCGCGGCGTCACCACGCCGTACCGCGTGATCGGGGACGCCTTCGCCTGGCTGTGCCTGGCCGGCACGGTCGTCCTCCTCGGTTTCGGTGTCTTCCGGCGGCGCCCGCCGGCAGCCGGAACGCCGCGGCCCACCACGCAGCGCGAGCCGGAACCGATGGCACGTCAGGTGGCGCGGTGAGCACGCCCACCAGCCGCCGGCGAGGTGCCGTCCATTGACGACGACGTCACGAATCCGGTCAGCGACAGCCGTGTCTCGCATGAAGCCGAACTCGACCGTGCCCGCCGCCGGCGCCCCGGCCACGATCCGCGGCGCTTCACGTGTCCAGCAGGACGCGGAGGCGGTGGTCGAGAGCGGCGTCGACGATGGGGCAGTGGCGCCGGATGACGTCGAGGAACGCGGCCAGCACGGGGGAGCGGTCCGCGGCGGCGAACGACAGGACCAGGTCGGGCAGGGGGACGCGCGGCGTCACCTCGCAGAACCACGTGCCCGGACGCGGAGCCGACACCATGCGCGAGGGCCCCAGCCCGACGCCGACGCCCGAGGCGGCCAGGCCGACGATCGTGTGCACGTCCCTGGCGGCGGTCGCGGTGGTCAGCGCGGGGGAGTCCGCGCCCAGCAGCGTGCGCAGCACGGCGGCGACGGCGGGCTCGTCGCCGGCGGCCGAGACGATGAGCCGCTGGTCGCGCAACTGGCTCACGCTCACCGACGGCCGGCCCGCGTACGGGTGCGCGGTGCCCACGACGGCGACCAGGTGATCGTGCCCGATCGGCACGGACAGCAGCCGCTCGGCCCCCGCGCCCCGGGGCGGGCCGAGGGTGATCGCCACGTCCAGCTCGCCGGCGACCAGCGCCGCCGTGCTGCCGCTGGTGGCCATCTCGTGCAGTTCGAGCCGTACGCCGGGCCGCTCGCGACCGAACCGGCCGAGCACGACGGGCAGCAGATCCAGCAGCGCGGAGGCGACGAACCCCAGGCGCAGCCGCCCCGTCTCGCCGCGCGCCGCCCGCCCCGCGTCGACGGTGGCGGCCGTCATCTCCTCCAGCGCCCGGCGCGCCCGCACGAGGAACGCCTCCCCCGCCGCCGTCGGGAACACCCCCTGCCGCGTACGGTCGAACAGCCGGGCTCCGACCTCGCGCTCCAGGTCGGCGATCTGCTTGGACAGGGGCGGCTGCGCGATCCCCAGCGCCTGCGCCGCACGGCCGAAGTGCTCGTGCTCGGCGAGCGCGAGCGCGTACCGCAGGTGCCGGGCCTCCACCAGTGTCTCCTCCTGTGATATCTCCTGTGTATCGTCGTTCAGCCTGCCATATCTTGAGATGGATGACGCCGTCGGTCATCGGCTGGGATGGACGACATGAGCACAACCGTTTTCGTCTTCGTCCATGGCGCCTGGGGCGGCGCCGGGCAGTGGGCGGCCACGCAGCGCGCGCTGGCCGGGCCCCAAGTCGCGAGCGTGGCCGTGGACCTGCCCGGGCACGGCTTCGACGCGCCGCTGCCCAGCGGATACCTGCTGCCCGGCCAGCCCGGCCTGCTGACCGAGAAGTCCGAGCTGGCCGACGTGACGATGGACGACTGCGCCGCCGCCATCGTGGACACGCTGCGCCGCCTCCGCCACCACTCCCAGGTCGTGCTCGTCGCGCACAGCGCGGCCGGCGGGCCCGCCTCGCTCGCCGCCGAGCGGGCGCCCGAGCTGGTGGACCGGATCGTCTACCTGTCCGCGTTCGTCCCCGGCGGGCGGCCGCGCTTCTTCGACTACCTCAACGCGCCGCAGAACGCCACCGCGCTGGGACAAGGCCTGTTCCTCGGCGACGCCGGAGCACTCGGCGCCGTCCGGATCAACCCGCTGTCCACCGACCCCGCCTACGTCGAGGAGCTGCGGCAAGCGCACTTCCACGACACGCCCGCGAACCGCTTCGGGCGCTGGCGCTCCACACTCAGCCCCGACCTGCCGCTGGCCATCCCCGCCACGCCGGTCCTGCTGACGGCCGGGCGCTGGGGACGCATCCCGCGCACCTTCATCCGCTGCGCCGACGACCGCATCCTCCCGACGGCCACGCAGGACCTCATGATCGCCGAAGCCGACGCGGCCTTCCCCGACACCCCCTTCACCGTACGGACGATCCCGGGCAGCCACAGCCCTTTCGCCACCCGCCCGCACGAGCTCGCCATGGCCCTGCTCCAGGCGCCCTGACCCCTCCTCGCCACCGGCGGCGTCGTGCGGCATGCGGACCTCACCGCGCAGGCCAAGATCCGCAACGCCGCCGCCGTGCACGTCGCCCGCGACGGCTTCCAGAAGACGCGCCTCCGGACCAGCGCCTCGACCTCGCTGCCGATCCGTCGCAGCGGGTCCCGCACGTACTGCAGAGAAGGCCGGTGTGGTGACGAGCCCGTCCTCTCTCCCGCTGTTCGGGGTTCGGGCGACGTCCGGTACAAAGGCAGTCGTGAAGGACGTCGTTGAGCACCGCTACAGCCGCGACGACATGCGTCTGGTGACGGCGTCCTTCCGTACGCATCATTTCGTTCCGCACGCGCACAGCGAGTACGCCATCGCGGCGATCGAGCGCGGGGTGGAAGCAGTCCGCTATCGCGGCGGCACCGAGCACGCGCCCGCGGGCAGCCTGCTCCTTCTCGACGCCGACACCGTCCACGCCGGCCGCCCCGGCATCGCCGAGGGGTGGGACTATCGAGTCTTCTACCTTCCGCCGGCGCTGTTGACGGAACTCGCCGGGTACCGGCCCACCTTCGCCGTACCGACTCCCCACGACCCGCCTCTGGCCCGCCGCCTGATCCGGCTGCACCGCCGCCAGGACCAGAGCTCCCTGGCCGCGCAGGAAGAATTCGAAGCGCTGTTCACCGAGATCCTCGTCCGCTACACACGCCGCGCGATCACCGCGACGCCGCCACTATCCGTTCTGAAGGTACGGCGGCACCTGGCCGCAGACCTT
>NZ_OOHJ01000025.1 GCF_900323885.1 [Actinomadura] parvosata subsp. kistnae
GGCGCGTCTCCGGCGGCAGCGACTCCAGCAGGTGGAAGGCCACCTCACTGGCCCGGCTCGTCGCGTCCACCCGCGCGATGAGGTGCTCCGCCATCCGCCGATGCAGTGTGAGCCGCTCGGCCGTGGGCACTTCCAGCCGCGCGGTCTCCCGGATCAGATCATGCCCGAACCACAGCCCCGCGCCTTGTGCCGCCCCGCCGACCCTCACCGCCCCGCCGACCCTCACCGGCCCGCCGGCCCTCCGGCAGCCCTCACCGGCCTCACGCCAGCCCCTCCGGCGGCCCCCACCTGCCCGACGGCACCTTCGACGGCCTCACGCGAGCTTGCCGAACTCGCCGAGCCGACCGGAGCGCCGGACGCCCCCGAGCCAGCCGGGCCTACCGGAGCGCCGGACGCACCCGAGCCGGCCGGGCCGATGAAGACCCCAGCCGGACCTGGACCGGTGAAGGGCCCGCTCGCACCCGGGCCGGTGAAGGCCCCAGCCGGACCCGGGCCGGCGAAGACCCCGGTCGCACCCGGGCCGGTGAAGGCCCCAGCCGGACCCGGGCCGGCGAAGACCCCGGTCGCACCCGGGCCGGTGAAGGCCCCAGCCGGACCTGGGGCGGTGAAGGCCCCGATCGCAGCCGGGCCGGTGAGGATTCCCGCCGCCACCGCCTCGTCGAGTGCGTCCAGCACCCGGGTCAGCTCCCATCCGGCCGCCGCTGCCAGGGCGGGCGGGTCCACGGTGGAGCCCAGTACCGCCGCCGCCGACACCACCCTGCCGCACCACGCCGACAGCCGCCCGAGCCGTCCCCGGACGGCGTCGCGGATGCCCTCCGGCAGCTCCGCCGCGTCCCCCTGCTCCCCGCCGAGCAGCCGGGCCAGTTCCGTCACGAAGAACGGGTTGCCCCGCGTCCGCCGCCGCACCGCGCTGATCACCGAGCCGGGCGCCGGCCATCCGGTGACTCCCGCCAGCAGGTCGCCCACCTCCGCCTCGGCCAGCCCGTCCAGTCGCATCCTGGTCACCGACGCCTCCCCCGCCAGTGACGCCAGTGCCCGCCGCAGCGGTTGCCCTGCCTCGGTGTCGCGGTAGATCGCCAGCACCGCCAGCCGCGCTCCGCCCATGCCCCGCGCCAGGTGCACCAGCAGCCGCAGTGACGCCTCGTCCGCCCACTGCAGATCATCCAGGACGACGAGCAGGCCCCCCGGCTCGCCGCCGACCGCCAGCAGCTCGCGCACCTCCTCGAACAGCCGGAACCGCTGCTCGGCCCATCCGCGCCCGCCATCACCGGCCCACCGGCCTCTGGGACGACCACCCCCGCCCCTGCCCGCCACCGACCTCCGCGCCCTGCTCCCCACCGACCTCCGCGCCCTGCTCCCCACCGACCTCCGCGCCGTGTCCACCGCCGACCCCCGCGCCCTGCTCTCCGCCGACCGCCGCGCCGGGTCCGCCGCCGACCCCCGCGCGCCGTTCCGTACCCTGGTCTGCGCCCGCGCCTGGGCCGGCAGTGCCCGGCGGCGGGCCGGCCCGGTCGAGGGCCGACAGGACCTGGCGGAACGGCCAGTACGCCGGGTTGCCCTCCTCGTCGGTGGCCCGCCCCCAGCAGCACCGCATGCCGAGCCGCGCCGCCACCCCCGCGGCCTCCCGGGCCAGCCGGCTCTTGCCCGCCCCCGGCTCCCCGGCCACCAGCACCACCTGCCCGGCCCCGCCGGCGGCCTGCCGGAGCCGGTCGGCGAGCAGCGCGAGCTCACGCTCCCGCCCGACGAACCCAGCCTGCTCCTGTCGCGTCGCCCCTCCACTCCTTCACCGGCCCACTCCATCGGTAATCGTCCGGACCCGGCCCCGCGCAACGCCGCCCCTCCAACAGGCGCCCGACGACGGGGCGCCGGGCGCCCGGTGGCGTCGGCATCGGAGTGTGGGCCGGCGGGCCGCTGCGGAGGGCCGGGTGGCGTCGGCTTCCCGCCGTGAAGGCCGGCGTCACGGAGTGAGGACGACCTTGTTGCACTCGTCCTGCTTGTGCTTGAACAGGTCGAACGCGTGCGGCGCCGCGCTGAGCGGCATCCGGTGCGAGATGACGAAGCTGGGGTCGATCTCGCCCGCGCGGATCCGTTCCAGCAGCGGCTCGGTGTAGCGCTGCACGTGGCACTGGCCGGTGCGGATGGTGAGGGACCGGTTCATGACGGTGCCCATCGGGAACTTGTCGACGAACCCGCCGTAGACGCCGATGACGGACACCACGCCGCCGTTGCGGCAGGCCATGATGGCTTCGCGCAGCGCGTAGGGGCGTTCGGTCTCCAGCCGGGCGGCCTGCTTGGTGCGGTCGTAGGCGTACATGGCCGGGGTCGGGTGGTGGGCCTCCATGCCGACGGCGTCGACGCAGGCGTCGGGGCCGCGCCCGCCGGTCATGTCGCGCAGCGCGTCCAGCACGTTCACCTCCTCGTAGTCGAGGATCTCGGCGCCGGTGCGCCGGGCCCGCTCGAGCCGGTACGGGTAGCGGTCGATGACGATGACCCGGTCGGCGCCGAGCAGGAACGCGCTGGCCGCGGCGAGCTGCCCGACCGGCCCGGCGCCCCAGATCGCGATGGTCTGGCCCGGCTTGATGTCGCACATCTCGGCGCCCATGAAGCCGGTGGGGAAGATGTCGGACAGGAACAGCACCTGCTCGTCGGTCAGGTCGTCGTCGATCTTGACGGGGCCGACGTCGGCGAACGGGACGCGCACGTACTCGGCCTGCCCGCCGGGGAAGCCGCCGAGCATGTGGGAGTAGCCGAAGATGCCGGCGGGCGCGTGGCCCATCAGTTTCTCGGCCATCCCGGCGTTGGGGTTGGAGTTCTCGCACAGCGAGTACAGGCCGTCCTCGCACGCGAAGCAGGCGCCGCAGGCGATCGGGAACGGCACCACGACGCGGTCGCCGGGGCGCAGGTCGCGCACGCCGGGGCCGACCTCGACGACCTCGCCCATGAACTCGTGGCCGAGCACGTCGCCCTTCTTGACGGTGGGGATGTAGCCGTCCACGAGGTGCAGGTCGGAGCCGCAGATCGCGGTGGAGGTGACGCGCACGATCGCGTCGCGGGCGTTGAGGATGCGCGGGTCGGGGACGTCCTGGACCTCGAGGCGGTTGCGGCCCGCCCACACGACGGCCTTCATGCCCGTCCTCCGATCGGTTGTGCGGGACGCTGGCGGAGCTGGCGCAGGGCGCGGTGGCCTTCGGGGCTGCCCTCGGAGCGGACCACCTCGCCGGTCTCCATGACCTGCTTGAAGCGGCGCAGGTCGTCGCGGACCTGCTGCTCGGGGTGCTCGCCGAGTATCCGGGCGACGGCGGCGGCGAGCTTGCGGCCGGGCGCGCCGTACTCCAGGGAGACGTCCACGACGGTGCCGCGCCCGCCGGGGCCGTCGGTGAAGCCGACCAGGCCGGCGGTGGGGACGCCGGTGCCGGGGACGGAGCGCCAGGCGATGAGGTCGCCCGCCTGCTCGTCGATGATCTCGGCCTCCCACTCCAGGTCGGCGATCGGGCCCTTGGCCTTCCAGCGGGAGCGGCGCTGGTCGAGGGTGCGGACCGAGTCCAGGTGGACCATGAAGGAGGGCAGGTTCTCCAGGTCGCGCCAGAAGCGGTAGACCTCCTCGCGCGGCTTGTTGACGGTGATGGTGGCGCGTACCTGCAGCGGGCCCTTGGCCTTGGCGGTGCCGCGCCGGGCGCAGGCGGCGTCGAGCGCGGCGATCCCGGCGACGGCGCCGAGCGCGGCCAGCGCGCGGGCGCGGCGGGCGCCGGTGCGGTGGGCGGCGGCCCGGCCCAGGACGCCGAGGTCCATGGTGTCGCCGGCGACCCTGGTCCACGCCCACGGGGCCGGGTTCTTGGCGCCGAGCAGCAGCGCGGCGTGCAGGAGCTCGCGCCCGCCGACGAGCCGGGCGACGGCCGTGGCCCCGGGCGCGTCGTCGACGCCGCACAGGCGGGTCACGGCCCGTGGTGCCGCCAGTTGCGCCATGCCCAGCGCGAGGCTGGTCCACCCGAGCGCGCGGGCGAGTTTGTCGGTCATCATGCGTCCTAACCGGTGAGGTGTGCGTACGCCGCGGGCGGCCTGCGATCCGCTGACGCCCCGCGTCCCGCGTCCCGCGTCCCTTGCCCGTGACACGACGGATGACACCAGCGGATCCCGGTACCCGGGGGCCGCGCGGAAGGCCCGCCCGGTTCAGGCCGGGCCCGGCTCGTCGCGGGCGAAGTACGGTTCGGCCGCCTCCAGCCGTGGTGCCGCGACGCCCAGCCGGCGGGCTTCGGCCAGGGTGTCCCGGCAGATCTCGCGCGGTTCCTGGGCCTCGGGGTCGGAGTGGGCGGCGAAGTTCGCGCGTACGGGCGTGACGTGGGCGGTCAGCCAGGCGAGGGCGGGCGCCGTCAGGCAGGTGGGCGCGCGGAAGGGCAGCACACTGCCGCGGTGCCGGCTCAGGTCGACGCCGCGCGCCTCGACGAGCGGGAGGAGCTCGCGGGTGGTCCGGAACGCCTCGCGCAGGTCGCCCGTGGCGCCCACCAGGTCGGCCAGCGAGCCGCGCCGCAGGCCCTGCGCGTGCAGGCCGGCGTTCGCCACGAAGTGCAGCCACAGCCAGCCGCGGAAGTCGGGCCGCTCCTTGACCCGGAAGCCGGCCTGGCGGAACGCCTGGCGCGCGGCCCGCTCGCGTCCGGACGGGGGCCGGCCGAGGGTGCCGAAGACGACCGAGGGCAGCAGGGTCCCCCGCAGCACACCGTCGTCGCCGAAACCGCCGCCGGCCTGGGGGGAGCCCCACGCGACCCGGGCGGGCGGGAGGTCGCCGATCGCGGCCAGAGGCTCGGACCAGAGGCTGCCGAAGACCAGCACGGTGGCGTCGCCGAGGCGTGGCGTGAGGAAGGCCACCGCTTCCGGGAGGCGGTGGTGCGGCACGCTCAGCACGATGAGGTCGAAGTCGTGGCCGGGCGGCAGCGTCTCGCGGTAGCGCACCGGCCACGAGCGGGCGACGCGGTGCCCGCGCAGCCGTCGCCGCAGGTCGAGCAGGTCGAGGTCGATCGCGTCGCCGTACGCGGCGGCGCGGCCGGGCCGGACGTAGAACTCGACGTCGTGGCCCGCCTGGTGCAGGGCCCAGCCGTAGATGCCGGCGATGACGCCCCGGCCGAACATGAGGATCTTGATGGTGCACCTCGTGGGGTACGATTCAAGTGGAGATCATCTCCACTTATGCGAAAATATGGAGATTGTCTCCACTTGTCAATATGAGGTGCCTGTGACCGCCGACAAGCCGCTGCGCGCCGACGCCCGGCGCAACCGCGACGCCCTGCTCGCCAAGGCCCGCGAGCTCTTCGACGCCGGAGACTTCTTCGACCTGCGCTTCGACGACTTCGCCCGCCTCGCAGGCGTGGGCGTGGGCACGCTCTACCGCCACTTCCCCACCAGGGAGGCTCTGGCCGAGGCGGTCTACCACGAGGAGGTCGCCGCGCTGTGCGAGCGCGCCCGCCGGCTGCGCGCCACGCTGCCCGCCGAGCAGGCCCTGGCGGCCTTCCTGCGCGGCTTCGTCGACCACGTGCACGCCCACCGGGGCCTCGCCCGGACGCTGGCGACGCTCATGACCACCCGCTCAGGGGCGCTCGCCGAGGGCGGCCGGGCGCTGGAGCAGGCCGTCACCGAGCTGATCGACGCCGCCGTGGCCGACGGCGCCGTCCGCGACGACGTGGGCGCCGGCGCCGTCATGATGGCACTGCACGGCATCGGCGCGGCGCACGACCGCCCCGGCTGGCGAGCCGAGGCCGACGGCGTCATCACCCTCGTGCTGGACGGCCTGCGCCGCCCGCACCCCACCGGCCTCAGACCGTAGGACCTTCCGGCCAGCTACCCCGGGCGACGGGCCAGGACGAGGCGGCCGCGCGCAAGGCCGTCCGCGCGGCGGCCCAGTGCCGTCAGCGGCACCGTGGTCATGGTGAAGCCGGCCGCGGTCAGCTCCTCGCGCAGCGCGCCCAGCCGGCTGGTGCCGTAGTACATGACGAACGGCGGGCGCCACACGGCGTTGCGTACTCGCATGGCCAGGTCGAAGCCGGACAGCGCCCAGTACCAGGCCGACCCGACGGGCGGCGGCGTGCCGAGCGGGAAGGCGAGCAGGCCGCCGGGCCGCAGGGCGCGGTACACGCCGGCGAACAGGGCGGGGCGTTCGGCGGGCAGGAAGTGGCCGAGCGCGCCGAAGGTGACCGCGAGGTCGAAGGACTCGGTGAACGGCCCGGTGCTTGGCAGGGCGCGGGCGTCGGCGCGTACCCACTCGGCGTGCGGGTGCGCCCGGCGCGCCTGCTCCAGCATGCCCGCGCTGAAGTCGACCCCGGTGACCTGCTCGCGGCACAGCGGGCCGAGGACACGCAGGCTGGCGCCGGTGCCGCAGCACACGTCGAGGCCGCGGCCGAACGGGCCGAGCGGGCGCAGCGCTTCTGCGGTCGCGTCGAGCACGGCGGCCGGCGTGCGGAAGGGCGTGTGGTCGAACTTCGGGGCGAGCAGGTCGTAGCCGCGCTCGACCGACGACAGCGCCTGCACGGCCAGCTCCCGCAGCGACGGGCCTTGGGGCGAGAACACCAGCCCAGCGTACGGTCAGTTCTTGATGCCGGTGAGCGTGACCCCCTCGATGAAGTAGCGCTGCAGGAAGAAGAACAGGGCGATGATCGGGGCGATGACGGCGGCGGAGGCGGCCATCAGGTAGCCCCACTGGGTGAGGTAGACGCTCTGGAAGGAGGCCAGGCCGAGGGAGAGGGTGTACTTCTCCTCGTCGCTGAGGTAGAGCAGCGGGCCGAGGAAGTCGTTCCAGGTGCCGATGAAGGTGAAGATGGTGACGACCACGACGGCGGGCTTCGACAGCGGCATGACGATCGTCCAGAACACCCGCCACGGTGAGGCGCCGTCGATGTAGGCGGCCTCGTCCAGCTCGAACGGGATCGTCAGGAAGAACTGCCGCAGCAGGAACACGTTGAACACCCCGCCGCCCGCGCCGGCGAACCAGCTCGGCACGGTGAGCGGGAGGAACGTGTCGAGCGCGCCCAGCTCCTGCCACATGACGAAGGTGGGGATGAGCGTCACCGCGTACGGCAGCATGACGGCGCTGAGCAGCACCGCGAAGGTGAGGTCGCGGCCGCGCCAGCGCAGGCGGGAGAAGCTGAAGGCGGCGATCGAGCAGGTCAGGACGGTGCCCAGCACGCTGATCACCGCGATGACGACGGTGTTGACGAAGTACAGCCAGAACGGCTGGGCGGTGAGCGCCTCGGTGAAGTTCGACCACTGGAAGGGCGAGGGGATCCATTCGGGCGGCGCGACGAACATCTGCGCGTCCCGCATGAGCGCGCTGCGCACCAGCCACACGAATGGCAGCAGCGTCGGCACCGCCCCGGCGGCCAGCGCCAGGTAGACCAGGGCCTTGCCGTAGCGGCGGGGTCTGCGCGAGCCGGCCGCGGGGGCCACCCGTCCCGTGCGCGGCGGCGCCTCGGTCACGGTCATCGCGCACCTGCCATCTCGTAGTAGACCCAGCGGCGGGCGTTCCTGAACAGCAGGAACGTGACCACTACGATGATCATGAACATGACCCAGGCGAGCGCGCTGGCGTAACCCATCTCGCTCTCCCTGAACGCCATCCGGAACAGGTAGTAGACGTAGAACAGCGTGGCGTTGTTCGGCCCGCCCTCGGTCATCACGTACGCCTGGTTGAACACCTGGAACGTGCCGACCACGCCCACCACCAGGTTGTAGAAGATGGTCGGCGTCATCATCGGCAGCGTCACGTGCCAGAAGCGCCGCCACGGGCCGCCGCCGTCGATGGAGACCGCCTCGTACAGGTGCCGCGGCACCCCTTGCAGCCCGGCCAGGAAGATCACCATGGTGTTGCCGAAACCCCAGGTGCTCATCACGATCAGCGAGGGGATGGCCGTCGACTCGTCGTAGATCCACTGCCCGGCGGGGAGCCCGGCCTGGCGCAGCAGCGAGTTGAGCAGCCCGAAGTCGGGGTTGAAGATCCAGATCCAGAGCACCACGTTCGCGATGGCCGGCACGAGCGTCGGCAGGTAGAAGATGGTGCGCCAGACCGCCAGGCCGCGCACCTTCTGGTTGAGCAGCATGGCCACCGCGAACGACACGATCAGCACCAGCGGCACCGCGCCGAGCGTGTAGTAGGTGGTGGCGCTCAGCGACGTCCAGAACAGCTCGTCGCGGGCCAGCTCCGCGTAGTTGCCGAGCCCGATGTACGCGGGCGTGCCGCCTACCTGCCAGTCCGTCAGGCTGAACACGAACGAGGCCACCATGGGCCCCGCCGTGAAGATCACGAAGCCGAGGACGGCCGGGAGCGCCATGAGCAGGCCCCAGCGCCGCTCCATGCGGCGCTGCCCGGACAGTCGGCCCGGCAGCCCGGTCTTGCGGGCGGGCATGTCACGGCTCCTGCGTGTGCTGCCACCCCTGCAGCATGCCGGTGATCTTGGGGGTGACCGCCTTGAGGATCTCGGCGGCGGGCCGCTTGCCGGACTCCAGCTCCTGCAACGCGGGGGTGAGCACGTCGCTGGAGATGGCGGACAGGTTCTTGACGCGGTTGCGCAGGTCGGGGACGCCGTGGTCGCGGCCGTAGTCGACGACCGCGGTGCGGAACTCGGGCGGGTGGGCGTCGTTCTTCGTCCAGGAGTCGATCGCGGCCTGGTCCTCGTAGTACTTCTTCTCCTGCGGCATCCACAACCCCTGCTTGTAGAGGTCGACGTAGCGGGGGTCGATGTGGAAGGCGAACAGCTCCACCGCCTCCTCCACGTGCCTGGTCCCGGCGAACACCGAGGAGGCGCCGGCGACCTGGGAGGTGGTGAACGGCTCGCCGTACTTCGGCAGCACGCCGATGCCGTAGTCGACCTTGCTCTCGTTCATGTCGAGCAGCGCCCAGTGGCCGTCCACCACCATCGCCACCCGCTTGGTCTTGAGCAGGATGTTGGTGCCCGGCACCTCGTCGCCGGTGGCGGCGAGCTGGCCGGGCCGGGG
Source organism: [Actinomadura] parvosata subsp. kistnae (assembly GCF_900323885.1). GTDB lineage: Bacteria > Actinomycetota > Actinomycetes > Streptosporangiales > Streptosporangiaceae > Nonomuraea > Nonomuraea composti. The sequence continues at coordinate 8,974 of NZ_OOHJ01000025.1, forward strand.
GCGACGCGGTGCTTGTAGATGAGGTCCTGGAGGTTCTGGAACACCTGGACGGCCTCGGGGGTGTCCAGCAGGCACGTCCTGCCGGTCTCGTCGGCGAAGTCGGCGCCGTTGCTGCGCAGGAAGCCGTACCAGGCGGCGGCGTAGGTGATGCTGATCGAGACGCCGAACTGGCGGACCTGCCCGGGGTCGAAGCCCGGCTCGTCAGGGTGCCTGCCGTTCTGGTCCACGGTCAGCTTGTACGCGTTCTCGACGAGCTGGTCCCACGACCAGGCCGAGGCGGCCACCGCCGGGGGCGGCGAGATGCCGGCGGCGGCGATGGCGGACCTGCTGTACCACAGCAGCTCGATCTCGTTGGCGGTGGAGACGCCGTGCAGCTTGTCCTTGCCGTACCAGAGGTAGGCGTCCGGCAGGTAGCCGGCGAGCTGCGGGTACTTCTGGAGGTAGGGGAAGAGGTTGACGAGGTTGCCCTGCTCGGCCAGGCGGAACGACATCGACATCGGCACGTAGCCGAGGTCGGGGGTGCGGCCGCCGGCCACGAGGCTGTTGAGCTTGACCTCGTACTCGTCGGGGGTGAAGACGGGTTTCACCTTGATGTCGGGGTTCTTCTGCTCGAAGGCCCTGAGCATCTTCTCGACCGCGGCCTTCTCGAACGTCGAGCCCCAGTACATGAACTGCAGCGCGGTGGTGCCGGCGGCGCCCGTCCCGCCGCCCGAGCCGCAGGCCGCCCCGGCCGCGCCCAGCGCGGCCAGGCCGCCCATCCTGAACAGGTCTCTTCTCTTCATGGGGGGTTGTTCCTTACTCGAAGGACTCAGGCGTGCTTCGTCAGGCGAGCGGGATCCAGACCCGCATGACGCCGCCGTCGCGGTTGTCCCACTGGTAGTAGGGGACGGCGGTGAGGGTGGCGGGGGCGACCGGGGCCGGGTCCGCGCCGGTCGTGTACGGCAGCCCGTGCGCCGGCGCGGGCGGCAAGCGGACGGCGTCGGCCTCGATGAGCACGGTGGTGCCGATACCCGGCAGGTCGCGCTCGACCGTGCGGAGCGCGGCGCCGGGCATGAGGGCCAGGTCGTCGAGGCCGGCGTCCTGGTCGACCTGCTCGAAGCAGTAGACGAGCGGGCCGCGCTCGATCGCCGCGCAGCCGCGCAGCGCGTCGATCCTGCGGTGCGGGCGGACGATGCGCGGGGTCAGGTCGAGGCCGAGAGTGAACGTGTCCCCCGCCCGCCACTCACGGCGGATCGCGGCATAGCCGTCGGGGCCGGGATCATGCGTGGTGGCGGTGCTCCAGGCGGGGATGCGCAGCTTGAGCGTCCACGGGCCGCCCGGCGCGGAGCGGACGGTGAAGCGCACCCGGCCGTCCCACGGGTAGCCGGTCTCGACGTCGAGGACGACGCCGCCCGCGCGGATCACGCCCGGCACGTACTGGTGCACCGAGACGCCCTCGTCGTCGGTGGTGGCGACGTAGTGGCCGAGCGAGGAGACCAGGCGCATGATGTTCGGCGGGCAGCAGGCGCAGGCGAACCATTCGCGCCGCCGGCCCAGGTAGGCGTCCTCGAACAGGTCGGCGCGGCGCTGCAGCGGGTTGACGTAGAAGAAGCGGGTGCCGTCGGCGCTGGTGGAGGCGGCGAAGGCGTTGTAGAGGGTGCGCTCGATGAGGTCGGCGTAGCGGCCGTGCCCGGTGGCCAGCAGCAGCCGCCAGTTCCAGTGGATGCTGGCGATGGCCGCGCAGCTCTCGTTGTAGGCGCGGTCGGGCGGCAGCTCGTACCGCTCGCCGAACGCCTCGCCGTCGTGGCGCGAGCCGTGGCCGCCGGTGATGGAGGTCTTGGTGGCGACCAGGTCCTCCCAGCGGCGGACGGAGGAGGCGAGCAGGTCCGCGTCGCCGGTCTCGACGGCGACGTCCACGACGCCCGCCTCCAGGTAGAGCTGGCGCACGGCGTGCCCGACGGCGGTGTCGGCCTCGCGGACGGGCAGGTGGTCCTGGGCGTACAGGGGGCCCATGCCGGTGCTCTTGATCAGGCCCTTGCCCCGGTTGTCGATCAGCTTGCGGGCCAGGTCGAGGTAGGGGCGTTCGCCGGTGAGCCGGTACAGCTCGACCAGGGCCGTCTCCACCTCCGCGTGGCCGTCGATGCCGTCGTCGCCGTCCACCAGGAACCGCCGGACGAGCAGGTCGGCGAAGCGGCGGGCGACAGCGAGCAGGTCATCCCCCAGGCCGGCGCGGGCCGCGGCCACGGCCGCCTGGAAGAGGTGGCCGGCGCAGTACATCTCGTGGCTGTACTCCAGCTCGGCGAAGATGCGGTCCGGCTTGACGACCTGGTAGTGCGCGTTCAGGTATCCGTCGGGGCGTTGCGCGCGGGCCAGCAACGCGGCCGACTCCGCCACGAACGCCCGGTGGGCGCCGTCGGGCTCCGGGTGCCGGCAGTGCTCCCAGGCGACCGCCTCGAGCTGCTTGTACAGGTCGGAGTCCTGGAACCGGTAGCCCTGGAAGGACCCCTCGCCCTCCCCCGCCGCCAGCCGCAGGTTGGGCACCGCGCCCGACTTCTCCATCTGCTCGAGGCCGAGCGGGATGCTCGCCTCCCGGTTGATCCGCTGCCACCGCCCGAGGGGGCCTCCGTGGATCTCGACGTCGTCGATGCTCAGTGGCCGCTGGACGGCGGTGGAGGGCGCCAGCGGGCCGCGGACGCGGCCCGTGAGGTCAGACATCGTGCTCCCTGGGATCGGGAATAGGTTTTCCTCGCCCGCAATGTAAGATGTGATACAGCACTCGTCAAGGGACCGGCAGGTGCGCGAACGCCCCGGCAAACGGTTGCCCTCCCTTGCTCCCCCACGACACGCCGGCTCGCACCTCCGCAGGCCGAAAACCTTTTCTTCGTTATCGGAACGTTGCATTGCTGCAAGCCGCGCAGCACGCCCTTGACAGAAGCCGACGGCTGCGTTTTGCTTCCGAAAACCTTTTAGCTCTTTCGCCCTCCCGCCTCCGGGCGGGCCCCGCGCACCCCCTAGCGAAAGGTTTCCGCCATGCGCCGACTGGCCGTCCTGGCCGCCCTCCTCCTCACGTCCTTACTCACCTCCCTGCTCACGGGCCCGTCCGCCCCCGCGTACGCCGCCGGGCCCGCCCAGCTCATCGACATGTTCGGCAGGACCGTCAACTCCTACGGCGTCAAGCTCGTGGACTGGCAGGGCTACCTCGCCAACCCGTACATCGAGCTCACCGTCAAGCCGCCGGCCGACATGCGCTTCCCGCTCACCGTCGACCTGAAGGCCGAGGGCACGTCCCGGCTGATGATGGACCTGCCCAGTCAGCTCACCGCGACCGGCGCCACCAAGACCCTGACGTTCGCCAATGCCTCCGAGCAGAAGAACTTCCGCCTGGCCATCCACTCCAAGCGCGGCCCCGGCGCCGATGAGCAGCACACGCTGCGGCTCTCCATCAGGGACGCGGGCGGCGCGACGTACCAGCACAGCCTGCCCATCTACGTGCAGCAGGACGAGAAGACCGCGCTGCAGCCCACCATCCCGATCACCTTCGACTACCGCTACGACACGATCACCGGCTACTTCTCCGACCCCGGCGTGCGCACCGCCGCCGAGGAGGCCGTCAAGGACTGGTTCCGCTTCTTCGACCTGCAGCCGTTCGACACCGTCGCGGCCGGCGCCGAGCCGAATCACCTGCCGGGCAACGACTGGCAGAACACGATCAACGTGACGAACCAGACCGCCTACACCGGCATGTACGTCTTCTTCCGCGGTATCCAGACCCCGTACTCGACGGGCTACCCGCGAACAACGGCCGCTACAGCACCCGCGGCGGCCAGCAGGTGCCCGGCCCGCTGCACCGCTCGACCGCGATGATCCTCGAGTACGACGAGGCGAACAAGCAGCTGTTCACCTCACTCGCCGACGAGGACTGGTACAAGACCGACATCGCCGGCTCGGTGCTCGACGTGCACGGCCTCGTCATGCACGAGTACGGCCACGCCGTCGCCTTCCACAGCGACTGGGCCGGCATGCGCTCCTACGTCTCCGGCGGCGGCACCGACCCCGACGTGGTCGAGTACCAGGGCCGCGCCGTCCCGCTCGACAGCAGCTACCACATCCCCGGCGACCAGCCGAACTGGGACCGCATCAGCGGCCAGAGCGGCGGCTGGACCCACCTGTTCCCCACCCGCCGGTGGATGCTCACCAAGCTGTCCCTGCTCATCGCCGAGAACGCCGGGTGGAAGCTGAACCGCGAGCTCACCCCGTTCCTCAAGCCGTCCATCACCACCACCTCGCTGCCGCAGGCCACGCCCGGCACCGCCTACCGGCAGACGCTGGCCGCCAGGGGCGGCGTGCCGTTCTACGACTGGCAGGTCACCGGCGGCTCGCTGCCCGCCGGGCTCACCCTCGACCGCTTCACCGGCGCCATCACCGGCACCCCCACGACGGCCGGCACGTCCACCTTCACCGTCCAACTCAGGGACTACGACCGGCTCAGCACCCCCGTGACCAGGACCTTCACCCTCACCGTCGGCGGCGGCACCCCCATCACGAACCTGGCCACCTCCGCCACCCCGTCGGCCTCCTACACCTCCCCCTGGGAGAGCGTCGCGGCACTCAACGACGGCATCGACCCGCCCGCCTCCAACGACACCGTCAACCGCCGCTGGGGCACCTGGCCGCAGACCGGCACCCAGTGGGCCGAGCTGACCTGGCCGTCGGCGCAGACGCTGCGCTCGGCCGAGGTGTACTTCTTCGACGACGACGGCGGGGTGCGGGTGCCGGCGTCGTGGAAGCTGCAGTACTGGAACGGCAGCGCGTACGCGGACGTGCCCGGCACGTACCCGACAGCGCTGAACGCCTACAACCGCGTGACGTTCGGCGCGGTGAGCACCACCAGGCTCAGGGTCTCGCTGCAGAGCGGGGCCGGATCGGTCGGCCTGCTGGAGGTGAAGGCGTACGCCTGACGCCCCGGGAAGGCGGCGTCAGCTCGCGCCGGCGTCGCCGCCCGTTCCTCCGCCGACCGCCGAGGACGGCAGGGGGATGGCGGGGAACGGGTTGTCGGGCAGCAGGATGACCCGGCGCGGCTGCTTGGCCTGGGTGGCGGCGTCGAGGTGGAGCAGGGCGGCGCCGATGCCGGCCGCGCCCACCATGTAGCCGGTGTCGGCCGTCACCTCGCCGGGCCGCAGCCGCCGGTACGCCTGGTACCAGCGGTAGCCGCGGCTGTCGGGGTCGGTGGCGCGGCCGATGAGGTCGGTGGCCAGCGTGCGGGCGTAGTCGAGGTGGGAGCGGTCGCCGGTCGCCGCCCACAGGCCGACGAACAGCTCGACCAGGCCGGCCGCGCCGCAGCACTGGCAGGCGACGTTCCAGTAGCCGGCGGTGCGGTGGCGCGGCACGCCGCTGCGGACGATGCCGTGCGCCAGCCGCTCCACCCACTCCAGGTCGCCGGGGTCGCCCGCCACCCGGTGCAGCTCGTAGAACATCCGGGCCACGCCCGCGGAGCCGGAGCAGAAGCCGAGGTAGTGCAGGCCGCGCGCGTGCGGCACGTGGTGCGGGACGACCGCGCACGCGCCGGTGACGACGCTGATCTCGCGGACGAAGGCGGCGCCGCTGCGGGCGGCGTTCAGGAACTGCTTGTCGCCGCTCACGCCGTACAGGCGGGCCAGCAGGAACGCGGTGCCGGCCGTGCCGGCGAGGAAGCCGGGGGTGACGGCGTCCACGGGCAGGTCGGCGCAGTCGCCGAAGCGGTGACCTGGCACGGGCAGGCGGGCGATGCGCAGCCCCGCCTCGATGGCCGCCTCCTCGTAGGCCGGCGCGCCGAGGTGGGCGGCGGCGCGCAGCAGCCCGAGGATGATGCCGCCCTCACCGCGCTGGGCCGGGTCGCGCGACCACGTCACGCCGTCGCCGCCGGCCCGGCCGCGCGCGACGATCAGGTCGGCGATGGCGGCGGCCTCGGCCTCGAACCCGGCCTCGCCGAGTGTCCAGCCGGCCTCCATGAGGGCGATCATCACGCCGGTCAGCCCGTGGTAGAGCGACAGGTCGTCCTGCTCGCGCCAGGTGGCGGCCAGGCGGCGGGCGCCCGCCCTGGCATCCTCCAGGTACGCCTCGTGCCCGGTGGCGGCGGCCAGCTCCAGGAAGAACAGCACGACGCCGGCCGCGCCCGAGTAGAGGGACCAGGGCTCGGCGGTGACCGCCGACGTGCCGCGCGCGTCGGGGTTGGCCTGCCATCGGCGTCCGTGCTCGTCGTCGATCGCCGCCGATCGGATCCACCGGCCGGCCAGGATGGCGGCGGTCAGCGGGGAGTCGGCACGCGCGCTCGACGCGCGCATCTCGTCCAGGCTCATGCCGCCATTTTCCCATACGTTTGGTAGGAATACTCTGAATTTGCCACATCAAATCCGCTGAATTTCCGCCGTTCCAGTATGACGGCATCGCGAGCCCCAGGGGGCGTGGCAGGCGCGGCACGATTCCGTACGCTGTGCCGGTGATCACCATGGTGGAGTGGACCCGGCTGGAGCCCTGGCGGGTGGCCCGCGCCCGCACCGACCGGGGCGAGAGCGTGATCGTCAAGTGGGCGGGGCCGCACCCCGACCGCCGGTACAGCGAGGAGTGGCGGCTGCGCACGGAGGTGGCCGCGCTCCGCTTCCTCGCGGACGACCTGGGGGTGCGGCTGGCGCCCCGGGTGCTGGCCGAGGACCTGGCCGCGGGACAGGTGGTGCTGGAGGACCTCGCGCCGCGCACCGCGCTCGACGGGCTGCTGCGCCGCGACGGCGCCGCCGCGCACCTGGCGCGGCTGACCGCGTTCGCCCGGATCCGGGGCGAGCTGGGCGCGGTCACGGCGGGGCACGCGAGCCGGTACGAGCGGCGGCGCCGCGCGCTCGGCCCCGTTGACGCCGCCGCCGACCTGCTCGGGCACGCCGCGCCGATCCGCACGTCAGGCGTGCCCGAGGCCGGACGGCTCGGGGTGCCGCTCCGGGGCGGGGCCGAGCGGGAGCTGGCGACCGCGCTGGACGAGCTGGCCGATCCCGGGCCGTTCCTCGTGCTCAGCAACGGCGACCCGGAGGCCAACAACGTCCTCGTGCACGAACGCGGGCCGGTCGACGCGCGCTTGATCGACTTCGAGTTCGCCGCGTTCCGGCACGCCCTGCACGACGCGGTCCCCCTGCACGTGCCGGGGCCGGCGTGGATGTGGGTCACGGCGGACGCGCTCGGCGAGCTCGGGGACGTCTACCGGCGGGCGCTGGCCGCCGGGGTGCCGCAGGCCGAGGACGAGCGGCGGTACGGCCTCGGGCTGACGGCCGCGTGCGTGGCCTGGGCGCTGACCCGGCTGCGGCGGCTGCCCGCGCTCGACACCCGCCCCGCCGGCGACACCAGCCGGGCCCAGCTCGTGGCCACCCTGGAGGCGGCGGCGCGCACCGCCGACGCCTGCCGGGCGCTGCCCCGGCTGGCCGGATGGTGCCGCCACCTCGCCGACGCCCTGCGCCTGCGCTGGCCGGACGCCGACCTCGACGTGACCGCCCTGGCCCCGTACACACCCCGCCGCCCCTGACCGCCCCGCCCCTGACTCCGCCACCCAGGACCGGAACGGCGGGGACTAGGGACATCCCCTGGTCCGTCCCGGACGAGAGCGGGCCCCCGCCGTACCTATCCTGCGGCCGTGAGCGCAGAATCCGACGCGGCCGACATCAGCGAGCTCGGCCGGATCGTCATGCGCTACGAGCTCGCCGACCTCAAGGACCTGGCGGACTTCGACCGGTACGTCCGCGCGGAAGGCCGCCTGGAGAACCACCTCATGCGGGTCGCCGAGCGGCTGAGCAGCTTCTACGACATCGAGGGCGCCTGCCGGCTGCTGGACCAGGTGCTGGCGTTCAACCAGACGCTGCGCAGGAAGATCGACGACGCGCTGCCGCTGCACGAGGACGACCGGCGCGCCAGGGCCGAGCTCGGCGGGTGGCGGGACGAGGCCGACGGGGTCATCCTGCTCATCGAGGGCATGAAGGCGATGTTCCGGGCCCAGGAGCACACGCTGAAGGGCCACGTACGCGACGCCGAGCGGCTCCTGTCCGGCGCCCGCGCCAACTTCGAGCGGCTGCGCACCCGGGGGCCGGGCCCGCTGGCGGAGGCGGGCGCGTTCCGGCACGCGCTGGCCGGCGCGCACCTGCAGCTCAGCAAGGGCGTCGCCAAGCTCCAGTCGGGCGACACCACCGACGCGACCGAGCGGTTCGCGCGGGCGCACATCGGCTTCGCCCGGCTGCTGGACGACCCCGAGCGGGCGGCCGCCCACGGCGACGTGCGGGAGCTGCACGACCTGGCCGACCGTGCCCGCGCGCTGCAACGGCACACGGAGTTCCTGCGGGAGACCAAGGCCGGCGAGTACGCCCTGGCCATCCGCACCGGCGAGGAGGCGGTCAAGTACTACGAGCGGCTGGCCGCCGCCGCGCGGGCCCCCGGCGTGCCGAAGGTGGTGCGCAACCTGCGCGGCATGGAGCACAAGTACGTGCTCGGGCTGCTCATGTGGTGCCGGGCCGAGAAGGCCGTCGAGGACCGGGACTGGCGGCTGTGCGACGAGCTGATCGCCGAGGCGCACCGCACGTGGCGCGAGTCGGTGTACGACAGCCTGCTCAACGAGGACGTCGGCGCGGCGTCCCTGCGCCCGCAGCTCGACACCCTCGACATGATGCTGCAGGGCACCCGGCGCCGGCGCGACAGCGAGGAACGCCACCAGAAGCAGATCGCCCGGCTCGAGGAGGAGCTGGGCCGGCTCAGGCAGACCCACATCTGGACCCAAGGAGGCACGGCGATGGCCGGCGGAGACCACCACGAGACCATCAACGTCAACGGCCCCGTGACCGGGGTGACCGGGATCGGCAGCCACGCCAGGGCGTCGGCGGAGACCGTCAACATCGCCCAGCCCTCGACCGGCTCGCTCGACCTGGCCGCCGTCCGCGCCGAGCTGGCCGACCTGCGCGAGGCGCTGGCCGACCTGGCCAGGACGCCCGCCCAGCAGGCGGTCGTGGCGGAGGTCGCGCGGGCGGAGGAGGCGGCCCAGGTGGAGGACGAGTCGCGGGTGCGCCGGCACCTGGCGGCGGCGGGCGAGTGGGCGCTGGAGACGGCGCGGCTGCTCGGCCAGACGGCGGTGGAGGCCGTCATCAAAACCGGCCTCGGCGCCTGATCCCGGCGACCGCCCTCCTACCCGCCGCAAAACCCGACGACCGCCCTCCCGCCCGCCGTAACACCCGGCGACCGCCCTCCCGTCCACCGCAGGACCCGGCGACCGCCCTCAGGCCGCGCGCCGCCTGCGACGGTGATCGTCCTTCCCGGTCGTCACTCCACGACCGGGTGGACGGTGAAGGGCGGGGCGGAGGCGTCGCCGTGCACCCACAGCCGGGTGCCGGGCTCGGGCGCGTTGTCGATGATCCACCGCGTGAGCGGCGTGCGCACCCACCTCTCCAGCAGCGGGCTGCGGATCTGCCGGGCGCCGAGCACCGCCCCGTCCTTCATGACGGCGGCCACCACCTCGCGCTTGATCAGCCCGCGCTGGAACACCACGTCGAACCCCTTGCGCCGCGCCGAGTCGGCGAGCTGGTCGAGGAACTTGTCGACGATCTCCCCGATCATCTCGGGCCGCAGGATGTCGAAGACGACGACGCCGTTGCCGAGCCGCCCGAGCAGCTCGGGCCGGCGCAGCTCGCGCGTCAGGTAGGTCTCCACAGCCTCCCGGAAGTGCGCCTCGACCTGCTGGTACGAGGGCTGCGCCGCCGGGGCGGGCCCCACGATGCCGGGCCGCAGGTCGCCGGCGCCCACGTTCGAGGTGAAGATCACGATCGAGTGGGAGAAGTACGCCGTGCGCCCCTGCCCGTCGGTCAGCCGCCCGTCGTCGATGATCTGCAGGAACTTGTCGAAGATCTTCGGGTTGGCCTTCTCGATCTCGTCGAACAGGATCACGCTGAACGGCCGCTCCCGCACCCAGTTCGTCAGCACGCCGCCCTGCTCGTGCCCCACGTAGCCGGGCGGCGCGCCGGTCAGCCGCTCGCTGGCGTGCTCCTGGCTGAACTCGCTCATGTCGAAGCGCCGCAGCGCGGCCTCGTCGTCGAACACGAGCGAGGCCAGCGCCTTGGCCAGCTCCGTCTTGCCGACCCCGGTGGGCCCGACGAAGAAGAACACGCCGGTGGGCCGGGTGGCGGGCGAGTCCTCGTCGGTGAAGCCGATGCCGACGCGGGCGTTGCACAGGACGTCGGCGACGGCCCGGACGGCGGCGGGCTGGCCGATGACGCGCGCCCCGAGTATCTTCTCCGCGCCGGCCACCTTGTCCTGGTCGAGCCGCTCCCACGGGTCCTCGCGCAGGCCGAACCGGTGCCGGACGATGAGCTCCTTCGCCGAGGAGACGGGCAGCCGGGCGGTCAGCGAGGTGGCGCGCAGCGCGTCGATCTCGGTGATCGACATGCCTTCGGTGAGGTTGCCGATCGTGGCGGCGACGCCGTGCAGCACCTCCGGGGCCAGCGTGTCGCCGCCGTGGAAGCGCGGCAGCGTCTTGACGAGGTAGTTCACCCGTTCGGCCGAGTCGGGCAGGCCGACCTGGACGGCGGCGACGTGCGGGTTGCGGTGGCACAGCGCCTCCGGCAGCGTCACGATGTCGTGGCAGACCAGGATCACGGTGTTGTGCAGCTCCTCGCCCGTGACGGCCGTGGCCATGGCGGCCTCGGCGAACAGCCGGCGAAGGTGCGCCAGATGCGAGCGGTACTCGTCGCCCGCGGGCAGGCCGGTGCCGATGACGAGGTCGGCGGCGTGCATGACGAGCGCGGTGGCGGCCTCGTGCTGGGTCAGCATGGGCAGGGCGACGGCCAGCATCTCGGCGGGGGCGCGGACCCGGACGTCCTGGGCGTTCTGCACGCGGCGGCGCAGCCGGTCCACCGAGCCGCCCGCGCGGCTGCCCCTGGGCGGGTCGGGCACGTCCTGGGCGGCGGGGTCGGCCCGGCCGCCGAGGTGCCTGCGCAGGAGCTGCTCGCTGCGGGGGTCGGGGAAGGTGAGGCCGTCGACCAGGTCGTACTCGCCGACGGCCAGGAATCCGGCGGTGACCAGCAGCGCGCGGACGGCGTGGCGGAACGGGACGTGGTCGTTGTCCCACAGGATGCGGTCCTCGACGTTGCCGTAGAGGATGAGGTGCCGGCGGCGGTGGATCTCCATGTAGGCGCGCGCCAGCCAGGGCGCGGCGCTGAAGGCCGCCTCCTGGTCGGCCTGCCCTAGAGAATCTTCGGCCGGGTGACCGCTCGGGTGCTCGCTCGGGTGTGCTGTCATGGCGCGTTCCTGCCTCGTTTGCGGTCGGCCTGCGCCCATTGGGTGACCGGCCGGCGCGTCTCGGCGCTGCCCTCCCAGTCGACCTCGCCGATGGTGAAGCCCTCCTGCCGCATGGAGTCGCCGGCCAGCTCGGCCACCTCCAGCAGCGCGGCGCAGGCGGCGCTCTGTCGGGCCTGGCCGCCCTGCTCCTGGGCCCGCCGCATGTCGTCGGACAGGTAGAGGATGCGGTGCTCGCCCTCCTCGTCGTCCTCCAGGACGACGGTGACGTCGCTGCCGGTCAGCCGGTGGACCTGGAGGGTGAGCGTGCCGTCGGGCGACTCGTCGAGCGAGCCGGCGTCCATCACGAGGCCCAGCTCGGGCAGGATGTCCACCACGGCGGCCAGCATCTGGCGGCGCTCGGTGAAGCGGTCGATGTCGGCGTCCAGCTCGCGTTCCATGTCGTCGAGCTTGGCGTCGACCTGCCCGCACAGCACCCGCACGTCGCCGTACCGCCCGGCCAGCGACTCGCGGCTGATCATCTCGAGCGCCACGTGGGCGAGCGGGGCGTCCTTGAGCGGCACCTGGGCCAGCTCGGCCTCCGCCTCCAGGGCGGCGAGGCGGGCGGTGACGTCGGCGGCGGCGAGCACGGCCGCCGCCCGGTCGCGCTCGTGCCGGGCCCTGGCCAGGGTCACCTTCTCGACGTGGGCGCGGATGGCGGTGGCGGCCTCGTGCGCGTGGGCGCGTACGTACGCGTCGTCGCCGGCGCTCAGCTCGGCCAGCAGCGCCGAGACGAGCTGGGCGCCGGGCTCGTCGAAGCGCAGGCGGTCGCGCAGGTCGGGCTCGGCGGCCAGCGCGCGCAGGGCCGCCACCACCTCGTGGGCCCGCGGGCGGCCGGTGGCCAGGTGCGCGGCGGTGTCGAGGTAGCGGCGCGCCAGCTCGTCGAGCTCTTCGGCGAGCCGGTCCACGTGCCTGCCGGTGGTGGCCGCGGCCAGCTCGGCGTTCAGGGCGTCGAGCGCGTCCTGGGACCGGGAGGTGTCGGGGCGGAGCGGGAGTGCGGCGTAGCGGTGGCGCAGGTCGGCGAGGCGGCGCTGCTCGGCGTGCCGGACCGTCTCCAGCGCGGCCATCCGCCGCCGCCCGGCCTCCTCCTGCCGGTGCCGGCGGCGTTCCTCCTGCTCGGCCTCGCGCTGCCGCCTGGCCTCGTCGCCCGCGCGGCCCCAGGCGAACTTCGGCGACTTGCTCATTCCCGCCGCCCTTCCGCCGGCCGCTCGGAGAAGACCCGGGAGAAGGCCCGGGAGAAAGCGGGGCCGAAGCCGGGGACGGGCGGCACGCCGAGCCAGTGGACGCGCCGGTCCGGCGTGATCTCGATGCGCAGGCCGGCGCTCTCGTCCGGGCCGGGCAGGTCGCGGTGCCGGTCGGTGAGCCGGTGCAGGCGCTGGTTGGCCGACCCGCGCCAGCGCAGCGCGGCGTGCCGCCCGGCGACGTACGGGCCGTCCACGAGCAGGTCGAGCAGGGACAGCAGGCGCCGCTGGTGCTCGTCGCCGTGGCGGCGCAGCCACTCCAGGGTGTGGCCGCTGTAGCTCATCACCGACAGGTCGCGGCGGGCGCGGACGCGGGTGACCAGCTCGGCCAAGGCTTGCGCCTGCGCGAACGGCTCCCCGCCCGACAGGGTGAGCCCGTCGGCGGCGGTGCGGACGATCTCGTCGGCGAGATCGGCGACAGGCACGGCCGTCCCGCCCTCGAACGGGATCCACTCCGGGCTGACGCAGCCCCCGCAGCGCAGCGGGCAGCCCTGCACCCACACGCAGTACCGCACGCCCGGCCCCAGCACCTCGCAGGCCGGATGGGTGTCGGCGACCATGACGACGGACGCGCTCACAGGCTCATCACCGCCGGAAGGGACGGACGCGCTCATCCGCTCATCACCGCCAGGATGATCGCCACGGCGAGCACCAGCAGCAGGGCGATCGCGACGACCCGGGCGGCGCCGATGCCCGCCTGCTCGGGCAGGGCCTGCGCCGGCACGCCCGCCGGCTGCTGCGGCACCGGGGCCGCCGGGCCCGGCGGCACCAGCGGCGTCCTGGGCGGATACTCGTCCAGGAGCCCGCCGGCGATCCTGGCGCACCACACGCACGACGGCAGGCTCGCGCTGTAGAAGTGCATGGGGTTCTCCCGGCAGCCCATGAGCCGGTACTGGGCCCGGTTGAGCGCGGCCACCCACTCGCCGGGGCGTGGGCGGGCGGCGGGGTCGTGGTGGCCCTCGGCGAAGCACCGCCGGGCCAGGGCCAGGATCTCGGGCGGCAGCACCTCGACGGGCAGCTCGCCCTCCATGGGCACGAACCGGTCCGGCCACAGCAGCCGGTTGTTCTGGGAGATGACGTTCTGCTGCACGTCGTCGGGCAGGGAGGCGTCGGTGAGCACGCCGGCGAACGGGTTCTGGCCCTCCATGAGCAGCCAGCAGATCATGATCGCCAGGCCGAAGCTGTCCTGGGCGGGGGTGGAAGGCCGGTGCACGAGCTGGTCGGCCTCCGGCGGAGCGTACTCGGGGGTGAACTTCGGCGTGCGGAACAGCCGCCCGCCGGGCGCAGTGAACTGCACCGTGTCGCAGTCGACGAGCGTGACGTGCCCCGTCGGCGTGACCATGACGTTCTTCAGGCTGACGTCGCCGACGACGACGCCCACGTCGTGCAGCATGTCGAACAGGTGCGCCACCCGCGCCGCGATGACCAGCAGCTCCCGCCAGGTCGGCTCCAGCAGCGCCTGGTGCCGGCCGCGCGCGTCGCCCAGCATCTCCAGGGGCAGGCCGGCGATGCGCGGCATGACGAACCCGCACGGCCGGCCCCGCTCGTCCACCAGCGGCGCCTGCGGCCAGGCCACGTGGAAGTGGGCCGGGTGGTCGCCGTCCCATCGCGCGGGCGGGAGCCCGACGAGCGCCGCGACCCGGTCGATCACGTCGTCGTGCGGGGAGGTGTAGATCTTGGCGCAGACGGCGCTGTTGTCGGCGATGGGATAGACCTCCCCTTCCATCCCGTCGCCGAGCAGCTCGTCCTTGACGATCTCGACGGCGCGCCTGCCGGGAATGCGATATCCGTTCACCTCAACCTGACCGCCAGTGCCATCGTCTTGTCGTCGCCGGACGTGCCCGCGAAGTCCTCCGAGCCGAGCTGCTTGGCGAGCTGCTCCGGCGGCACGGCCGGGTCGGCGAAGTAGCTGAAGTAGGCGCCCAGCGTGTCGGGGGCGTCGTAGCCGGCGCTGCCGTCGCCGGCCAGCAGCGCCTCGGTGAGCCCGTCGGTGCACAGCGCCACCCCGTTGACCCGCCCGTCCAGGACCACGCCCACCTCCAGCGCCTCCGCGCGCCGCAGCGAGGTGGCGAACACCGTCTCGCCCGCGTCGGAGCGGTTCGTCGGCGGCGGCAGGACGAGCTGCGCGCCGCCCCCGGCCCGCTCGACGATCAGGAACCCGTCCCCGATGTTCAGGTAGCTCACGAACGGGGGCGCGATCACGGCGGCCAGCAGCGTGGCGGCGAACTGCGAGCGCAGCACCACCGGGTCGCCCCGCCCGCGCGCCGGCAGCTCCCTGACCCGCCGGGCCAGCCAGTCGTCGAAGCGGCGCAGGCAGTCCCCCGCCAGCACCCGCATCAGCCGCTTCCACTCGTGCGGCGTCGCCGGATGCCCCTGGCCGAGCTGCGCCCTGGCCGCCGCGTACGCCGACTTGACGAGCTGCTGCGCGCCCTCCCGCGACCGGGGCCGCGACCCGGCGCCGTCGGCCACCGCCAGGAAGTGCGCGCGCCCGTCGATGCCGGCCGACAGCGCCGCGTCCTGGTTGGGCCGCCCCTCCAGGACGTGGCTGGGGCCCGTGACGCTCGCCGTCAGGAACCGCCAGGCCGGCTCACCCATGGTGGCCCAGCCACTCGCGCATCTGCATGTGCTGGTCCACCTGCTGGTAGATCTCGCTGGCGCCCTGGTTGCGCGCCGTGCCCGCGGCCACCTTCTCCGTGCTGGCCGACACGAGCTGCAACACCTTGGAGAACTCCATCTCGCCCAGGTTGTAGGCCGACTCGGGAGCCAGGCCGCGCAGCACCTCGTGGTCGGCCTCGCGCACCCCGAGGGCGAAGAACAGCAGGTGCCGGCCCTCCTCCTGCTTGCGCAGCACCGGCGCGAGGTCCCGCCACCGGTCGGTGAGCCGCCCCTGGTCGTCGGTGGGCGCCCCGTCGGTGATCAGGTACATCAGCGGCCGGTTCGCCAGCGGGATGCCGGACGAGCGCAGCTGCTGCTTGCGGGTGCCCAGGATGTCCAGCGCCTGCTGGATGCCCTCCACCATCGGCGTCACGCCGCCGGCCTCCAGCCGGGGCGGGTCGAAGTCGGTCATCGGCACGAACGGCTGCCCCACCGCGCCGCTCTCCTTGCCACGCGGATCGATCACCCGCACGTGCCCGTTGCCGAACGTGACCAGCGCGATCTCCCCCATGCGCATCACGTGCGTGTAGGCGGAGATCTGGCGGCGCCAGCCGTGCAGGGCCGCGTTCAGCTCGTCGATGCGGCCGAGATGGCTCATGGAGCTGGAGGTGTCGACGACGAGCGTGATGAGGATGCGGCTCTTGGCCGGTTGTGCCGGGGGCAGGGCGTCCACGGGGCCGCTCATGGGTCACACCTTTCGTTCGCGGGTCGTTCGCGGGTCGGGGAGCCGGGCAGCACGCGCAACGCCTCGCCGTCGGTGTCGAGCCCGACGACGCGGACGGTCTGGCCCCGGTGGACGCCGTCGCTCGCGGCGCCCGCCAGCCGGGCCCACACGATCGCGTCGTCCAGCTCGACGTAGCCGCCGTCGGGGCCGAACCGGGTGCGCACGGTCGCGGTGCCGCCGTCCGCCTGCCGGGCCGCGACCGCCTGGAGCGTTCCGGGGGCGGGCCGCTCCAGCGTGCGGCACTCGTCCAGCACCTGGGCGGGCGGGGTTTCTGCGGGATGCTTGTAGCCGGGGTTCGGGAGCTCCGGGGATTGGGCGCGCAAGCGCCGCACGGCAGCCGCCGCGTACTGGGCGCCCGGGTGGTCGGTGGCCGCCTCGCGCCTGCGCAGGGCGAGCCGGACCGCGTAGATCAGCGCCACCGGGAGCAGCAGCAGGGCGACGGTGAACGCCACCCCACTGCGGAAGTCCCGCTCCATCTCGACGGTACGCACGGCGTCCGGCTCCTTGTCCAGATCCGGGTAGGCGAAGAGGGTCCGCAGCAGCCGGTCCGCCTGCTGCGGGTCGACCCGGATGACCTCCCTGCGCGTGTCGACCTCGTCGCAGAGCCGGCCCAGCTGGGCGTGGCAGTCCGGGCTCGTGTCGACGACGACGATCAGGTCGCGGTCGCCCAGGTTCCGGGCGTTCATCCTCTTGCCCAGCTCGGCGGGGGTCGTCTCGGTGGCGTGCCTCAGGTCGAAGACGTGCGCGCGGGCGGTGTCCGGCGTGAGCAGGCCGCCCGCCAGCAGCGGCAGGAACGCGAGTGCGAGGAGCAGGCCGGCGAGGATGAGCAGACGTTGCGTCATGGCGGGGACGTCCGGGGGTCAGGGGGTTGGCCGCGCCCAAGCTAGCCGCGCGTGCGGCAGGCCCGCATCGGGGTACGACCTAGGGAAGTCCCTATTCGGCCGGCCGCTTTCCGGCGTTCCCAGGGTGCAGGCGGCGGAAGTCGGCCAGGCTCTGGCGGAAGAAGGCCAGGTCGCTCTCCAGTTTCGCCCGGGTGAAACGGCCCGGCTCGGCATCGCGGGCCGAGCGGCCCATCTCCGTCCAGAACGCCTCCCGCGGCAGCTCCCCGGCCCCGTCCGGCAGGAACTTCAGCGCCTCGGCCACCGCGTCGGCGGCGAGGCTCCACTCCGCGACCACGGCGCGGAACCGCTCCGGGTCCGGCGACAGGTCCGCCGTGTAGTACAGGCCGCTCTCCAGGGCCCTGCTCGCGTACGTGGCGCCGACCAGCACCCATTGGCCGGCGTCCAGCAGCTCGGACACGCCCGCCCCGAACGTCGTGCCCGCCTGCTCCGCCTCGTCCGGGACCAGCACCTCCACCCCGCCGGCCCGCACCACCCGCCCGCCCGGCACCTCGTCCACCGACGCCTGCGCCGACCCGCCCGGGACGACCAGGTCGAGGTAGACGCGCGCCTCCGCGAGCGAACGCGCGCGGACGCTCTCAGGCATGCCGCGCCGCGAGGTCCCGGTAGCTGTCGCGGACGATGAGCAGCCGGTCGAGCTGGAACCGGCCGGGCTCGGCCGCGCGCATCTCGCGGCCCCGCTGCGACCAGAACCCGTGGTCGGGCACCTCGTCGGCGCCCGGCGGGATGAACTTCACGACCTCCTCCACGGCCGCCGTCGCCACCGACAGCGTGCGGTGCGCCTCGGCCGCGTCGTCCGCCGGCACGTTGCCCGCCGTCAGGTCGGCCACCCACAGCCACTCCCCCGCGTCGAGCAGCTGCGACGGCTCCGCGCCGCCGAACGTCGGGTAGCCCGCCGGCATGACCGGCCGCTCCGGCAGCCCGAACAGGTATTCGCGCGGCCTGCCGCAGCTCTCGCAGGTGCCCGAGTAGCGGTTGGCCAGGCCGCCGCCGGCGCTGACCAGGCCGCTGTCCCAGGTGGTCTCCACCGAGCCGCACGCGCAGGGGTGCAGGTCGAGGTAGAGATGCGCCTCATCCCTCGTCCGTGCTACCGCGAATGTCATGACCGTCCTCTCCTCCGGAAGTTCCTATCATGCCTGGAACACGGGCCGGCCCGCGTCCGCCGACGGGTCGCGGCCGGGGCCCGCGGCGCGGCGGCGGCCGCAGACGCACGGCCCGTCCTCGGGGCACCCGCACTCCTCGTCGTCCTCGGGCGGCTGCCAGCCGGTGCCGTCGGCGAGCTTGCGGGCGCGGGTCCAGTGCGCGTGCCAGCGGCCCGGCCTCGGCTCGGCCAGCAGCCTGGACAGGTCGGCGGCCAGCGGGGCGGGGACGAGCCGGCGGGGGACGGCGGCGGCCACGTCGTACAGGACCGCGAGGCGGGCGGGGTGCTGCGCGGGCGTGGCGGCGCGGACCTGGCGGACGGCCTCGAACAGGCCGGCGACGGCCGCGTGCTCGGCGGGCGGCAGGCCGAGCGCCGCCGCCAGCCCGGCCGCGGCGGTGGCGGCGGCGGCCCGCTCGTTCGCGCCGATCGTGCGCGTCTCGTCCACCTGGTACGTCAGCATCCCCCCATCCGGCTGCCCCGTCCGGTGGGCGGGGCGGATCTCGACCGGGATGGGCGGGCGGCCCGGGAGCTCGATGTCGAGCAGGCCAGGCCCGTACGTGCGGGCGCGCGCCCCCATGAGGGCGGCCGTGCGGGCGACGGCGTCGGCGGCGGCCACCTCGGGCAGCGCGGGCCTGCCGCGCAGGGCGGCGACGTGCTCGGGCGCCAGCTCGCCCGCCCGGGCCAGCGCCACGATCTTCGCCGCCGCGCCCGGCCGGCCGGGCGCGAGCCCCGCCTTCTCGGCCTCGGCCCGGATGGCGGCGGTGAGGTCCCGGGTGCCGACGGACCCGCCGTTGAGCGCCGCGGCCAGCGATCCCGGCGCGGCCGCGTGCCCGTTGACGGCCGGCCTCGGTGCGGCCCCGTCCCCGTTGAGCGCGTCGGCGAGCGAGCCCGGAGCCGGCGCGCCGCCGTTGAGCGCCTGGGCGAGCGACGGGCCGGACGGGCGGGCGGACAGCGCGTCGATGAGGCCGCGCAGCCGGGCGACCGTCGCCGGATCCGGCAGGCCGGGCATGGACCGGGCGGCCGGTGCGGGCGCGGGTGACGCGGGTGGGCGGGCGTGCCAGGGCGGCGCCGGCGGGGTGTGGCCGCGGCGGGTGATGTCGGCGGCGACGGCGTCGATGGCCGCCGCGATCCGCTCCCGCGCCCGCGGGTCCGTGCTGGCCCGCCACTTGCGCGCCAGGTGGGCGTGCTCGTCCAGGCGGGGCGTGAGGCAGTGGTCGGTCCCTTCCCTGATCGGCGAGAGCGACTCTCTGACCAGGCCCTGCCGCACCCCGGCCGCCTGCGCGGCGTGCTCCTGGGCGATGTGCGAGATCTCGTGCACCAGCACGGACGACACGACGTGCGGGTCCACGCGCGGCCCGATCCGCATGACGTGCGGGTTCTCCGGGGTGCCGGCCTTCAGCTCGGTGCGGCCGACGAGCCCGGCGCCCGGGTCCTCCGGCAGGACCCGCACGTGCTGGTCGGCCGCTCCCGGGAGCTGGATGACGAGCCGGTCGTCGCCGCTCCAGCGCAGGTTCGCGACGGCGCCGCCGAAGTCGGCGGGCGACACGTCCTGGGCGCGCAGCTCGTCCGTCGTCAGGTCGGGCATGCCGTCGGGACGGGCGGCGGCGGCGAGCGGGCTGCCGGGCAGCTCGGGGGCGGTCACCGACGGCGCGCCGGAGCCCTGGCCGGTCGCCGGGCCGGTGCCCTGCCCGGTGCCGGGGCCCGTCCCCTGGAAGGTGCTGCTGCCGGGGGAGGCGTTCGCCGCGCTCTCCTCGGCCACCTGCCAGATCGGCTCCTGCGGCGGCGGGAGGGCGTTCCTGTCCTCCAGCTCGGCGGCGACCTGCTGGGTGAAGGTGCCGGCGACGGGGGAGTTCATGAAGATGTCGCGCAGGTTCAGGTCGTGCTGGTCGGCCGCCTCCAGGATGGGGGGCGGCAGCGTGGCGAGCGCCTGGGCGAAGCCGCCGTCGGGGGTCACGCTGTGCACGAACCCGTCGGGGGTGGCCAGGTAGCGGTGCAGGACGGGCTCGCCGTTCGGCCCCTCCTCGTACACGTGGAACCGGGCGACCTCGCGGCGCTCGCGGGCGGCGACGCGGGCGTCCTGCATGACCTGGACGAAGCTGCTGCGGCCCGGCTGGGGGTGGAAGGCGAAGGTGGGCAGGCCCTCCAGGGGCGGCGCGATGTGCACGCCCGCCTCCATCCTGGCGTGCAGCTCCTCCAGCTCCTCGCCGAACAGCGCGATCATGGCCGTGCCGCCGCTCGCGCCCGGCACGCGCACGACCTCCTTGCGGGGGCGGACGTCGCCGCCGCGGTGCCGCTTCACCCGTTCGAAGGTCAGGTCGTAGTCCACCCTGACGCGCACGGTGTAGAGCTTGCCGGTCTCGAACATGCTGCGCTCGCGCCGCGCGCCCTGGTGGGCTCCGGCGCTCTGCGACGACTGCGCGCCGAACCACGAGCTGAAGCTGAACCCGAGCGCCTTGAACCCGGAGCCGGCGGACATGCCGACGGGCTGGACGTGCCCGCGCGAGACGGACAGGTTCTGGGCGTCGGCCCGCCGGTCCACCTCGCCCTTCTCACCCTCGTACGGCCCGGCCACGACCGTGAGGTCCGACATGCGGGCCTTGACGGTGACGTCCACGCCCTGGTTGCGGAACGCCGGCTGGACGGTGTGCGGCACGACGTCGCCGTCACGCCCGGCCGACCGCTCCAGGCCGGTGATGAGCCCGGAGTGCGACAGCCACGCCGACAGCGCCCCGGCCCGCTCGGCGACCGCGGCGTGGCCGATCATCCTGGACAGCTGCCGGCTGATGGCGTCGAACAGGGTGGGCCTGGTCTCGTCCTCGATCAGCACCTCGGGGAAGTGGCCCGGCTCGAACTCCGCCTGGCGCGGGTCGGTCACGGCGGGCACGGGGCCCGGGTCCTCGGCGGCGCTGCGCACCATGTCGCCGGGCAGGCCGCGGCGCAGCTTGACGTCGTACTCGCGGGTGACCGCCGGCGTGCGCCTGCGCCGCATCCACGCGGTGGCCGACCTGACCTTGGCGGCGGCCCCGGGGACCCGCCGCTCGAACGGCACCGGCCGGACCCGGGCGGGCCTGGTCTCGATCTCGATGACGAGCCGCATGTCCTGCTCGACCGTGCTCTCGCCCTTGAACCTGGCCATGCGCTGCAGCCGCATCCGGTTCTCGTTGACGCTGCTGGAGAAGGAGCGGGTGCGCTTGGTGGACAGGCCGCCCTTGGTCTCCTCGCCGCTGTCGTCGCTGAAGTCGAGGCCGGCGGAGTACGCGCCCGAGTACGACTCGGTGTGCGAGGCCTCCTTGGCGCGGTAGCGCTGGATGATGACGCCGTTCTCGTCGGTGTGGTCGACCAGCCTGGCCCGGCGCGGG
Organism: [Actinomadura] parvosata subsp. kistnae; assembly: GCF_900323885.1. GTDB lineage: Bacteria > Actinomycetota > Actinomycetes > Streptosporangiales > Streptosporangiaceae > Nonomuraea > Nonomuraea composti. The sequence continues at coordinate 30,294 of NZ_OOHJ01000025.1, forward strand.
TCGGCGCCGGGGGCGTGCTCCAGCCGCACCCGGACGGTGACCACCTGGACGGAGTCCACGTCCGGCCCGGTCTGCACGTCGTACTCGCGCTCGAGCCCGCGCCGCGACCACATCTCGTCGATGTGGACCTGCGGCCGGGTGCCGTTGAGGTCGGCCCTGATCTGGCGGCGCAGGTTCGGGGTGCCGTCCTCGGCGCCCGGCACGGCGGTGTCGATCGCGCTGAGCACCTCCTCCATGACGTCGACCTCGTTGCCCTGGCCGTCGGTCACGACGAACGACTGCGGCATGCTCGTGCCCATGCCGTGCTCGTACTGGGGGGCGATCACGACGTCGTTGAGCTGCTCGTTCAGGGTCGTGGCCGCGTCGAGCGCCTCGTCGAGGCGCGCTCCGGCGGTGTCGGGGGCGGCCGTGGCGGCGGCGACGGCGGGCGCGACGGCCGGGCCGAGGTCGGCGACCTCGCCGAGCGCCTGGAGCAGCTTGTCGGGGGTGTGCTCCCGGCCGATGCCGACGTTCTCGCCGCGGGCCAGCGCCTCGGCGCGGGCCTGGACGTAACGCATGACCAGCGGCACCGCGAGGGTCCTGTGCAGCTTCATGGCGCCGTTGAGGAAACGCTCGACCGCGTCGGCCACCACGGGCACGGGCAGGGTCACGTCGCCCTCGGCGTACAGGCGCAGCGCGTCGTGCTCGGGGACGGTGAACAGCCCGTTGCCGTGGCTGCGCAGCTGGCCGCCCTTCCACCCGTCGAGCTGCTGCCCGATCGGGGTGGCGCGGCTGGCGCGCAGCTTCACGAGGACGTCCACGGGCACCTGGAAGCGGTACTTCCGCGCGACCGCGATGCCCAGGAACTCGGTGCCCCAGATGGCCAGCAGCGCGGTCGCCAGGGCCCGGACGCGGGAGCGGGAGGGCAGCGAGAGCGAGCCGGAGTCGCTGGTGGTGCCGCCGTCGTCGGCGTCGGCGAGGCTGTTCATCAGCCCGAACGCGATGTTGTTCGACCCGCCCCAGGAGATGCCCGCGCTGCGCAGGGCCAGCATGATGCGGCCGGTCACCGAGTCCACGACGTCGACGAAGGTGGCCTCGCCGAGCTCGCCGCGCACCTCCAGCGAGGTGCGCGCGGGCACCGGGCCGTTGGGGTCGAGCACGAGGTCGTGCGTGATCGGGCCCTCGAACAGGTGGGAGGCGAGGAAGTGGCGGCTCAGCACGGGCCAGAGCTGCACCAGCGGGGCCACCTTGCCGCGCAGGGAGCGCGGCAGCAGCCGCCAGATGCCCTTGATGTCGCCCAGCTCGCGGCCGCCGTCGAAGTGCTCCAGCGTGGCGGCCTCCATGAGCCGCTTCGACGGCCTGCCCATCGGGCCGGTGAAGTCGGGCCCGCCGTCGCGCGGCAGCATGTCGCCGGGCACCATCATCAGCACCCTGACGGAGCGCGGCTTGACGAGCTGCTGGACCTTGCCGTTGTGCACCAGGTTGACCTCGACCGTGGCCTTGGTCTCCAGGCCGGCGGTGAGCTTCTCCTTGCCGTCCTCCTCCATGCCGACCTTGTTGACCATGCTGGAGGTGCTGGTGCCGGCCGAGTACGTCCGGTCGCCGCCGGCGTTCGGGCCCGCCTTGTGCGAGACGCCGTCGTGCCCCTCCCCCGGGCCGTCGGTCTTGACGGCCGAGCCGCCGCCGCCGTACGTCCTGGACCGGTTGATGCCCCGGCCTGAGGTGTCGCTGGCGATGTCGAGGTGCGTGCGCACCTTGTTGGTCAGGCCCTTGGGGGTGCCCCGGCCGCTGAAGTCCTGCCGGACGACGATCTGCAGGGCGTACACGTCGGGGGTGGCGTTGACGCCGTGCATCTGGAGCGGGATGAGGACGCCGCTCTGCGCCATCTGGTCGAGGCCGCTGCGGATCGCGCTCTCGACCAGGTGCGCCTCGACCTCTTCCTCGTTGAAGAGCTGGGCGGCGTGGATGAGCGGGTTGCGGGAGTACCGGCGCACCCCGTCCACGCTCTTGGCGACCAGCCCGTGGTGGGCCAGCTGGTCGAGGACGTGCTCCTTGAGCCCCTCCAGCCCCGTGACCTCGCGCACGTCGGTCGGGCCGGCGCCGCGCATCTGCTGGGCGCCGTCGCCGAGCCACTGCGGCAGCTCCATCTTGCGCCCCTTGATCGGCTTGCGCCGGGGGACGTCGTTCAGCACGGGGTTGCCGTCGGCGTCGAGCTTCGGCTTGCCGTTCACCAGGACCAGCGCGCTCTTCGGCACGGGGTCGCCGGCGTGGAAGGCGTCGAGCAGCTGCTGGCGCAGCAGCAGCTCGGTGTCGAACGGCCCCAGCTTCTTCGGCTTCTTGCCCGGCCGCTCCACCGTGAAGGTGACCTTGGCCACCTTCTGGTACGCCTGCGACAGCCCGGTCCGCTTGTCCACCTGCGGGTGCACGGCCGCCTCGTTGGCCGTGGACGACGACGACTGCGCCACCGGCCTGCTGCCCTTGACCTCGGGCCGGACGCTGTCGGGGTGGTAGTCGCCCAGGGGGCCGAAGATGTCGGCGCCCTGCAGCGACTCGACGTTGAAGCCGGCCGACACCTTGCCCTCGATCGACCCGCCGTGCTCGGTCCTGCTGGGCGAGGTGGCGGTCTCGGTGAGCACCTCCTCCTCCAGCGCCTCGGGCGTCACGGCGCCCACCATCCTGGTCTCGCCGTGCACGATCTCGCTGGTGGCGGTGATCCGCACGTCGGGCTCGCCGTCCACGGCCAGGGTGACCGGCAGGCCGTCCTCCAGCGTCCGCCGGAAGCGCGCCTGCACCTCGTGGGTGACGAACTTGCGCAGGTCCCGTCGGGCGTTGGTGCCGATCCGGGTGTAGTCGCCGCCGAGCTCGGCGGCGATCGCGTCGAGCGCCTCCTCCAGGCCGGTCATGCTGATGACCTCCTGGTTGGGCGGCTTCGGGCTCTCCTTGCCCGCGTCGATCCGGATCGGGTCGCGCGAGGCCCGGTCGGCGTAGGAGTGCCACACCCAGATCCGCTGCGTGGCGGTGTCGCCGGGGCTGCCGGAGTCCACGGTGGCGACGTGCTGCCACTGCCCCGCCTTCCCGGTGCGCAGCTCCACCGTCCACGTGGCGGTGGCGTCGAACAGCAGCGACTCGCTGCGGTTGTCGGCGACCGAGCCGCCCTGCTCGAACATGCTGGACCCGCCGGAGGCCGACCAGGAACGCCCGGCGCTCGCGCCGACCCCGACCGCGACCGTGTCGGCCGCCGCCCTGGCCCAGGTGCCGTCCGGCACGAGCGGCGCCAGCACGCCGCTGTTGAAGTCGCCGGAGGTGCCGGCACTGCCCGACTGCGTCGCCGTGTACGTCTGCCCGGTCTGGTAGAACATGCCGACCGTGACCTGGGACGCCTTCACCGCCGGGTCGGCCACCTCGACCAGGTCGGCGAGGGTGAGCTTGAGCCGCAGCTCGGCCGCGGTCTTGCCGTGGCCGACGTTCAGCACCAGGCCGTCGCCGGAGACGACCTTGTGGAAGTCGCCGCGGATGAAGTTCTCCAGCTCGTCCGGGGTGAACCGCTTGGCGACGTTCTTGCCCTTCAGGGCCTCGTTGACCGCGTCGGTGAGCCTGTCCAGGTGGGCCAGGCGGCCCGTCGGCATCGACTCGGGCAGGGAGAACGTGTCGGGCAGCGCCCTGTCCAGCGCCTCCAGGTACTGGCGGTGCGCGGCGGCCGCCTCGTCCGCGGCCCGCTCGGCGAGGGCGGCCACGGCGAGCTGGCCGGGCGGGGCCTGCGCGGGAGCCTGCGGCAGCGCCGCCAGCAGCCGCGCGTACCGCTCGTGCGCCTGCCTCGCCTGCGACGCCGCCTTGTGGGCGGCCGCGTACGCGGCGGCGATCCTCTTGTGCCTGGCCTGCTTGTCCCGCAGGCTGCGGGCCTTCGCCTCGGCCGCGTCGGCGCGCAGCGCGGCGCCGCTGTCGTGCTCCTTGCCCGCCTTCTCGGCCTCCTTCCTGGCCTCGCGGGCCTCCTTGCCGGCCTGCTTCGCGCTCGCCCTCTTGCTGTCCGCCAGCTTCTTCAGAGCCTTCTGCGCGGCTTCGAGCCGCCTGGCGAGCTCCCGCGCGTCCTCGGGGCTCGGGTCCTGGCCGAGCGCGACCGTCCGCAGGCCGGTCCGCTCGCTCTGCGGGCCGTTCGCCCAGGGCGGTGGCGGCGGCGTGGCGCCGCGGGCGCGCAGGTCGTGCAGCACGCCGTCGATGTCCAGGGCGAGCAGGCGCTGCTCCGGCACCGTCTGAGCCTGCTCCCACTTGTCCGTCAGGTACGCCAGCTCGTTCAGGCGGGCGGGCACGCACTCGTCGCCGGTCGGGTGGGTGGTGCCGCCGGGCAGCATCCGGCGCAGCACGCCCTGCCTGCGGCCCCGGCCCTCGGCCGCCCGGTGCTGCATCGTGTCGGTGATCTCGTGCAGCCAGACCCTCGGGAGCTGGTCGGTGGCGATGCGGGGGGCGAAGCTCACCTCGTGCGGCTCGGTGGACGTGCCCGCCTTGAGCGTCGTCTCCGCCATCACCTTCTGGCCGCGGTCGCCCAGGACGGGGCGGAAGTGGTGGCTGCCGTTCTCGGTGGCGACCGTCAGCACGTCACCGGCCCAGGACAGCGCCACCACCCGCTCGCCGGCGTGCTGGAAGTGGTCGGTGAGCAGGTCGGCCGTGGCCTGCTTGATCTCGTCCAGGGTGAGGTCGGTGGGGCGGCCGCTGTCGGTGACGTACCGGGTGCCGGCGATCGGCGGGGAGGTGACGGTGCCCGGCTTGCTGGTGTGCGCGGCCGGGGGCTCCGTCATGGGGGCGTCGGACGACAGCGTGTCGTCCGAGGCGGCGAGCAGCAGCAGCGCGGACGCGTCCACCACCAGCTCCGGCTGGGCGTCGGTCTGGGCGGCGCGGGCGTCCAGCGTGCGGCGGATGCGGGTCATGGTGGCGTTCGACAGGACGCGGTGGCCGCCGGGGCGCGGGATGAGCACCTCTCCGGTGGGGCTGATCACGGCGTTGGGGAAGGTCGTGCCGAGCGCCTCCAGCAGCGCGGCGCGCGCCCTGAGCGGCGCCGGGCCCGTGGCCGCCGTGACCACCGACGTGGTCGGGGACGGGGCGGCGTCCTGGGTGCTCGTGGTCTGGGCGGGCTCGGTGGTGGTGTCGGCGGTGGTGTCGGCGGTGGGGCTGGGCGCCTGGTTCCGCGTGTCGTTTCCGGCCTGCGGCGTCGCGTCGCTCTGGGTCGTCTCGCCCTGAGCCGGATCGCCCTGGGGCGCGTCATTCTGCGTCGCGTCACCCTGCGGCGTCGTGTCGCCCCGAGACGCGTCGTTCTGCGGCGCGTTGTCCTGGGTCGCGTTGTCCTGGGTCGCGTTGTCCTGAGCCGCGTTGTCCTGAGCCGCGTTGCCCTGAGCCGCGTTGCCCTGCGGCGTGTCGCCCTGCGGCGCGGTGGCGGCTTGCGGCTGCGCGGCCTGGTCGGACTGGTCGGGCTGGTCGGACTGGTCGGACTGCGGCTGCGGCTGGGCGGCGGTCGTGTCCTGGTCGCCGGAGTCCGGGAGCTGCGCCGTCGTGCCGTCCTCGTCCGTCCGGGCGGCGGTGGTGTCTGCCGGGGCCGGGCGGGTGGACGGCGCGGCCGGGTCGGGGCCGGTGGCGGCGGCGGCGGGCCGGGCGGCCGGGGTCTCCTCGTCCTGGGTCCTGTCCTGGTCCTGGTCCGATGTGGTGGCGGGCTGGTCCGGGGAGGAGGTGCGGCGGCGGGTGGACAGGTCGCCGTCCGGCAGCCCGCCGGGACGGCCGGACGCGCTCTGCGAGCCGGCGCCCGCGAGCGCCGGGGTGCCGGACGTGCGCGGCGACGGGATGATCACCCGGTCGGGGGTGCGGACCCCGGTGCCGGGCTGGTTGCCGTCCGGGCCGGTGGGCGAGCCGTCCGGCGTGGCGGGCCCGGCGGGCCCCGTGGACGGGCCGGAGCCGCCGGCGCGGCCGCGTCGGAGCGGGCGGCGGCGTCGTGCGCGGCGGCGAGCGTGCTCAGCGGATGCGCCAGCGCCGAGACCACCTCGGGGTTGAACGGGCTGATGCTCCCGGTACGCCCCACGCCGCCCATGAAGGCGCCCATCATGGACTCGGCCGTGAACGGGTTCTGCCACTGCCCGTACACCAGGCCGTTGCCGAGGAAGCTGCCCGCCGGGGAGGCGAACACGTTCGTCAGGCCCGTCGTCAGCGCGCGGCCGGTGAAGCCGGGCACGACGCGGGTGACCCGCGAGACGGGCCCGGCCAGCACGGTGCCGGCGCCCGCGCCGCCGGCGGCCCCGATGCTCGTGGCGGCGAGCTGCCGCCAGTCGAAGTCCTCGCGGGTGCCCATGTCCTTCTGCTGCTTCTGCGCCCAGAAGTCGATGAAGAACTCCTCACCGATCTCCTCGACGAGCTCCCGGCCGAACGGGGAGGCCATCAGCCGCACGAGCAGGCCGCGCCCGGTGGCGCCGCTCAGCGCGGCGACCCTGGCCAGCCGGGCCGCGCCCATCTCCCGGCCGGCCAGCGTGGCGAGCCGGACGAGGATGCGGCTGATGGCGGTGCGGGCCCCGGCGGCGTACGGGCCGATGAGCGCGGCGGAGGCGCCGGCGCTGAAGAACGCGACGATGATGGCGATCGCGATGGCGACGACGGTCACCCAGAACGCCACGTTGATGGAGAGCTTGGAGTACTGCGTCTCCACGGCGAAGGTGTTGGCCTGCTGCGCGTAGGCCCTGGCGTTCCTGCTGACGCCGACGATGCCGCTTTCGGTGCCGTAGAGCTGGCGGGCCCGGTTGACGAATTCGGTGGTGGCGGGGGCGGCCCAGCCGGCCACGATGACGCGGGCGGCCGACCCGGCGGGCTCGGCGGACTTGATGCAGTCGTCGCACAGCACGGCGTACGCGCGGGCCAGCCCGGACATGCCGCTCTCGCTGGCGTCCGGCCACTTCTGCCCGGCCGACAGCATGGGGATCAGCCAGTAGACGACCCAGTCGGGCAGCGCCTCGGTCTCCCAGACGGGCTGCACGTCGCTGTCGATGACGACGACTTCCTGCTGCGCCGACACCGCGACGTTCGTACGGACGCCGATGTCCCCCGAATGCGCCATGGGCCCGTTCTCAGACCTCGCGCGTCATGCGCGCGACGTCGTAACTGATGTCGGCGTCGGTCTGCCGGGTGTTGTCGATGGCCTTGCGCAGCCGGTCGCCGGCGTCCACGATCTCCTCGGCCAGCCGCTTGCACTGGTTGATCATCTCGGTGGGCCCGCCTTCGCGGAAGTGCGCCTGGTAGAAGGCCTGGCCCTCCGCGCCGCCGCCCCAGGGCGCCGCGGCCAGGTGCGTCTCGACCTCGCCGGCCAGCCGGGGCAGCGTCCTGCTGACCTCGTCGGCGGTCGCCGACCACGCGGACATGCCGCGGTCGACGATCGTGTGCGCGACGTACGTGCCGTCCCAGGGCTCCTTCACCGGCCGCCTCCCATGTCGTCGGCGAGCCGGGCCAGGACGGTCTCGACGTCACCGTCCAGGTGCGCCTTGAACTGGTCGGCGGGGATCACCGGCTCCAAGATCCGCATGACGTTCTCCTGTGCCTTCGCGGCGGCCTTGCGCGCGGTCTCCGCGATGGTGTCGGCCAGGGCCCGGGCGTCGGGGCGGCGGTAGATGCGCGGGTCGAGGTCGAGGCGGATCAGCTCGCCGCGCGCCCCCACGGTGACGGAGACCAGGCCGTCGGGCGAGGTCTCGGTGACCTGGACGGCCTTCGCCTTGGCGTGCAGCTCCAGCCCCTCGTCCTGCAGCCGGTTGAACATCTGGCGCAGCTCGTCCGCGTACGCCCGCATCGCCGCCACGTCTGGACGCTCCGTTGCCCCCATAACCCCCTCGCGACATTCGCGTCTTGTTACGCCACATGGGCCTTACGGGCCAGTTTCCGTCACATGAACACCAGGAAACAAGGTCTTGGCCTAAAAGTGATGATTTTCGGCAGTGATGGGCACGGCCTCCTCCCGGAGTTCCGCCACCTCCCCCCTGGGCGCCCAGGCCCGCCACACGCCGCGTTCCACGCGCTCCAGCCCCAGCTCGCGGGCGGTGTGCACGGACGCGCCGAGGTATTCGAGCAGCAGCAGGCCGTCCCGCTCGGCGTGCACCTGGAACGGCTCGCCGCGCCAGCGGCACACGACGGTCACGAACCGCAGCCACTCGCACTCGGTCACCGGGACGGTCCGGACGTGGCAGCCGGGCTCGACCTCCTCGAAGCCGTCCAGCGGCGCGGCGGAGCGCAGCCGTACCCACAGCTCCAGGGCGTGCGGCTCGGGGCTGGCGGAATAGTCGGCGCCGCGCCAGCGGGCACGGTAGGAGTGCCAGGAGGAGTGCCAGGAGGTCATGGCCGCCTCCCGACGAGCAGCCAGCGGCGCAGGTCGCCGTGGTACATGGCGCGGCGGTGCTCGGTGCCCTCGATCGTCAGCTCCCAGATCTCGGCGCCGTGGGGCAGGCCGACCCCGTACACCTTGTACTCGCGGATGATGTTGTCGACGCTGGGCACCAGGCCCATGCCGACGAACGGCGGCTCCTCGACCACCCATCCGGCCACGGCCGCCCGGCCCTCCTCGTCGGCGCCCCCGTACGGCGTGCGGTAGAGCTCCAGCCCGACGGGACGCCAGCGCAGGATGTTCAGCGACCCGCTCTCGGTCAGCAGCTCGCGCTGGTTCAGGACGGCGGCGAGCACCGCCGGGGTGGCGATGTGCGAGACGTCGAGCGCGTGGTGGCAGTAGCCGGACACCCTCGGCTCGCTCGCCGACAGCAGCTCCGGCAGGTCTGCGGCGGCGATCAGCTTCTGCACCACCGGCACGCCCGAGCCGGGCGCGATCTTGAGGTCCTGCACCATGGTCGGCACGGCCAGCCGCGCCACCGTGCCGGGCTCCAGCAGGAACGACACCCGCAGCCCCGGGTTGACCGCCAGCCCCCATCGCAGGTCGGGCCAGCCGGCGGCCAGCTCGGTCAGGGAGGCGACCCGGCAGTGCGTCGCGGCCCCGCCGGAGGCCAGCGTCATGGCCTCGACCGAGGTGAAGGCCAGCAGCCAGGTACGCCCGTCGCCGTCGGCGGTCGCCCACGCGGGCGGCTCCAGACCGGCCGCCGCGGCGGCGCTGATCGGCAGCGCCAGGTCGGCCTCACGCAGCAGGCTCAGGCACAACGCCTGCCGCCCCTCCTCGTGCGCGGCCCACAGCCGCTCCTCGAACGGGCCGGCCGGTGGTTGATCATCGGCAGTCATCCGCCCATTTTGTCCCCTTCGTCAGGTACGTTGCGACTTCACCAAGTACGCAGCGACGCGAAGGGGTTGCTCCCCGTTCCCATCGGGCCGACGATGGAGGCCACATGACCGGACGAAGCGACCCCGCCCGGCGCCTCACCATCTCGATCGGGCTGCACGGAAGCCTGCTCGTGGCCCACGCCAGCGGCGACCTCGACTACCGGTGCGCCGACCTGCTGCACCGGCAGATCGGCGACGTCTGGCAGAACGTCCCCACCGTGGGAGTGGTGCTCGACCTGGGCGGGCTCACGTTCTGCGACTCCATGGGCGTCGGCGCGCTCGTGCTCCTCCTGCACCAGAGCCGCGCCCAGCGCTCCCCGCTCGTCCTGTCGAGCCTGCCCGCCCGGGTCGAGCGCATCCTGGCGATCACCGGGCTGCGCGGGTTCTTCCACGTCGAGCCGTCCGTGGAGGCGGCCATCCAGGCGGCCGGGCCCGGTCACGTCACCGGCATGGGGTGACGCTCCTCCCGGGTGGCGGCGGCGCGCAGGGCCCGGTAGAGCAGCCGGGCATCGCCCAGCCGGTGACGCAGCAGCCGCTCCAGGCCGCCGATCGGGACGAGGTTCTGCGGGGCTCGCGGGTCCTTGTAGTCGACTCCCGCCAGCGGCGGAAGGGCGTGCGTGACCGAGTCCGCCAGGCGTACCAGCGCGTCGAGCCCAAGGTCGGCGCCCGCCTCGCAGCGCACGACCCCCGCCCACGGCACGCCGGACGGCGCGGGCAGCCGCACGTACCAGGCGTGGCGGCGCCAGCTCGTCCCCATGAGGAACACCGGCGTGCGCTGGCCGGGCCGCAGCCCCGCCACCGTCGCCGCCTGCGCGGCCGGGAGGTAGGCCGTGTGGTGCGTCTTGATGTAGCCGACCGTGCGCGGCAGATGCGTCCGCCCCCGCAACGGGCCGTCCACCAGCAGCAGCTCCTCCTCGCCCGCCTCGGCCCGGTGCCGGATCGCCAGGTCCACCTCCAGCTGGGTGAGGTGGCTCTGCAGGGCCAGCACCAGATCGTCCATGCCCGAGCGCGGGGCTCTGCGGGCGCGGTAGCGGGCGGCGGTCGTCAGGATGTCCGTCGCGTACGGGTTCGCGGTGACCAGGGAACGGCTCACGTCCACGGCGACGACCTCGGCGGGGGCGCCCTGCACGCAGCGCACGATGCCGGCGGCGCAGGACGCGGCGATCCCCGGCACCGCCTCCCCACCCGCGCTCGGCTCATACGTCCACAGGCGGGCCTCGACGCGGCGCACGCCGTCGCTGATCAGCAGCACCTTGGGCGGTGCGGTGGCCGGGTCGGGCGTGATCGGGCGCCAGGCGGCGGCGGGCAGCTCGACGTCCAGGTCGAGCTGGGCGCTCGTGGCGTCCAGCTCGGCCAGCGCCTCCGCGTTCAGGGCCGCCGTGTAACCCGGGTCCCACGGATCAACGGTGAAAGGAGTTGTCATGCCGTCGCCCTGTGCAAGTGTGATCCCTTCGCGTCGCGCCGGACCTCGAATCGGACCGGGATGCGGTCGGCCAGCGCGGGCACGTGCGTGACCACGCCCACCATGCGCTCGCGCCCGCCGGCCAGGCGTTCGAGCGTGGTGGCGACCGTGTCCAGGGTGGCCGGGTCGAGGCTGCCGAAGCCCTCGTCCAGGAAGAGCGAGTCGAGGCTGCGCGCCGCCGTCGCCGACAGCCCCGCCACCTGGTCCGACAGGGCCAGGGCGAGGGCCAGCGCGGCCTGGAACGTCTCGCCGCCCGACAGCGTGCGGGCGTTGCGGCGCAGGCCCGCCTCGGCGTGGTCGATGACCTCGATCTCGTTCCTCGCGCCGAGTGCCAGCTCGTACTGGCCGTCGGACAGCTCCCTCAGGGTCTCGGAGGCGGCGGTGACGAGCAGGTCGAGTGCCTCGGTGCACAGCCAGCGCTCGAACGCGTCCGCGCGCAGGCACTGGGCCAGCTCCTTCGCCACCCTGGCCCGCTCCTCCTCGGCCCTGGCCCGCTCGTCCACCTCCCTGGCGGCGGCCCGGTTCTCCCGCACCCTCGCGAGGTACGCCTGCGCCTGCGCGACGGCCGCCACCACCGCCTCCCCGAGCCGCGCGACCGCCGCCTCATCAGGAGCCCCACCGCTCACCGCCTCGCCGAGGCCGCTCGCGCCCTCGCTTGAGAGGCCGGGCACGCCCTCGCTTGAGAGGCCGGTCGCGCCCTCGCCTGAGCGCCCGCGCGGGGCAGCGGTACCGCCGTGCGCCGGGCCGGCCGGGTGGGCGGTCGTTTCCGGGATCGGGACACCGTGGTCCGCCAGGCGGGCGACCACCTCCGACCACTGGGCGCGGGCCTGGCGTTCGGCCTCGGCGACGCGACCGGCCCGCTCCTCCAGCGCCGCCCGCTCCCGGACGGCGGCCTCGTCACGCCAGGCGAGCAGGCTCGTCCAGGCATCGTGGAGGTCGTCGCGATCCAGGGGCGGCGCACCGAGCGGCACCACCGTGTCCCGCGCCGCCTCCAGGTCGCGCCAGAGCCGATCGGCCTTCCCGGCCAGCTCCTCGGCACGCCGCGTGGCGGCGGCAAGCCGCGCCCGCGCGTCCCGAGCCGCCTGCCGCAGCTCGGCCGCCCGCCGCTCGGCCGCCCGCACGCCCGCGAGCCGCCCTTCCAGGTCGTCACGCTCAACCCCAGGAGACGGAACGTCCCGGCCACTCGCATCATCATCCGCGAACGCCGCCCCAACCCGCCGCCCGGCATCCGCAAACGCGTCGGGCCCCGCAGCCTCGGCCGGCGCGGCCGGCCCAGTGGACGCGGCCGCCCCGCCAGACGCCGGCGTGGGCTGCGTGGCAGGCGCGGGCGGCCCAGCAGGCGCAGGCGGCGTGGCAGGCGTGGCAGGCGTGGCAGGCGCGGGCGGTGTGGCAGGCGCGGCCGGAGCCGGCTGCTCGTCCGGCTCAGGCGCGGCCGGAGCCGGCTGCTCGTCCGGCACGGGCGGGGTCGCGCTCGTCGAGGTGCCGGTGACGAGCGGCGTGGCCTGGGCGGCCAAGTCGTGGGCGGTGCGGGTGACGCGTTCGGCCAGGTCCTCGGCCGTGCGTTCGAGGTGGCGGAGCTCGGTCTCGGCCTCCGTGCGGCGGGCGCGGGCCTGGTCGGCCTCGGCCCGGCAGGTCTTCACGTGCCGCTCGGCGGCCCGCAGGTCGGCCGTGGCCGGGTGGTGGGGCAGCCGTTCGACGGGGCGCAGGCAGGTGGGGCAGTCCTGGCCGACCACCAGGCGGCGGCCCAGGTCGGCGCCGGCGTGGGCGTCGCGCAGCCGGTCCCTGGCCTGCTCGGCCTCGGCGAGCGCGGCTTCGGCGGCGCGGGCGCGTTCGGCGAGCGGCGGGAGGCCGGCGCGCGCCCGGGCGGCCCGTTCCTCGACGGCCCGCAGGTCGGCGGCGGCGCGTTCGTGGTCGTCGAGGGTGCTGAGCAGGCTCATCAGCAGGCCGGGATCGTCGAGGGCGGCCAGCGTGTCCTCGGCCCGCCGCTCCTCCGCCTCGGCGCGTTCGGCGTCGGCGGCGTGCTCGCGCACCTGCGACGCCGCCGCGCGGACGGTCTCGGCGAGGGTGGGCACCTCGGGCGGCAGGGCGAGCGCGGCCAGCGCGGCGACGCGTTCGCGGGCGGTCTCCCGTTCGGCGGCGAGGCGGCGGATCTCGCCGGCCGCGTTCCTGAGGGTGTCGAGGGAGCCTCTGACCTGGTCGTCGAGGGCGCGCAGCGAGGAGAGGCGGGCCTTGGCGGCCTGCTGGGCGGGCTCGTCGGCGTCGGTGAGGCGGGCCAGCCGTTCCCGGGCGAACGCGGCGGCCTGCGTGGCGGCGCTCTCCTCCTGGACGGCGCGCTGCCGGACGCGTTCGTAGACGTCGGCGTCGAGGAGCTGCACCAGCAGGTCCTGCCGTTCGCGCGGCTGGGCGTGCAGGAACTCGGCGAAGCGGCCCTGCGGCAGCACCACGCACTGGGTGAAGAACTTGTATTCGAGGCCGGTGATCCGCTGGATCTCGGCGGTGACGGCGGCGCCTTCGGCGAGGGGCCGGGCGACGGCGCTCATCAGCTCGTCGAGGCCGGCCGTCGCCGGTACGGAGGTCAGCAGCTCCTCCAGGCGGGCCTCGGCGGTGTGCACCTTGCCCTTGGCGTCCCGTTTGAGCGCGCGGACGACGGCGTAGCGGCGGCCGGCGGTCTCGAAGACGAGCGCCACCTTGGCGGCGACGGCGGACGGGGCGAGGGCGTGGGCGATGACGTTCTCCTTGCCCCAGCGCGGCACGGTGCCGTAGAGGGCGAAGCAGATGGCGTCGATGAGCGTGCTCTGCCGGCGC
>NZ_OOHJ01000023.1 GCF_900323885.1 [Actinomadura] parvosata subsp. kistnae
GCCTTCGACGGCCTCGGCCACGGCCCCGACGGCACCCTGTGGGGCGGCGAGTTCCTGCGCGCCGACCTGACCGGCTACGAACGCCTCGCCCACCTCGCCCCCGTCCCCATGCCCGGCGGCGCCGCCGCCGTCCGGCAGCCCTGGCGCATGACCGCCGCCTACCTGCGCGACGACCACCCCGGGCTCGACGTCGCCGCCCGCAACGCCGCACACTGGGCCGCCGCCCTCACCGCCGCGCACGCGCCCCTCACCTCCAGCGCCGCCCGCCTCTTCGACGCCGTCGCCGCGTTGCTCGGCATCCGCGACACCATCACCTACGACGGGCAGGCCGCCCTCGAGCTCGAACAACGCACCGACCCCGCCGAGACCGGCGCCTATCCCGCCACCCTCACCACCACCGGCGGCCCGCTCGTCGTCGAAGGCGGCGACCTCGTCCGCGCCGCCGCCGCCGACCTCGCCGCCGGCACCGACCCGGCCGTCATCGCCGGCCGCTTCCACAACGGCGTCGCCGCCGCCATCACCCGCACCTGCGTCGAACTCCGCCACGACACCGGCCTGACCGCCGTCGCCCTGTCCGGCGGCGTCTTCCACAACGCCCTCCTCCTCGACCGCACCGTCCAGCGGCTGCGCGCCGCCGGCTTCCGGGTCCTCACCCATGTACGTGTCCCGGCCGGCGACGGCGGCATCAGCCTCGGCCAGGCCGCCGTCGCCGCCGCCCGCGACGGCCGATGACCGGCCCCGCCTAGCATGGCGATCATGGAATACGGCAACCCGGGCCGCACCCCGTACACCGAGCACGACCGCGCCCTCATCGGCGTCGAGCACGCCCGCCAGGCCCGCGCCCGCTTCGCCCGCCACCCCGACTACCGGCCCACCCCCGTCCACGCCGTCCCCGGGCTCGGCGGCGCCGGCACCGCGTACGTCAAGGACGAGAGCGGACGCATGCGGCTCGGCAGCTTCAAAGCGCTCGGCGGCGCCCACGCCGTGCACCTGCTCGCCGAACGCGACGGCGGCGGCGCCCCGTTCGTCTGCGCCAGCGCCGGCAACCACGGCATCTCCGTCGCCGCCGGAGCCGCCGAGGTCGGCGTGCCCTGTGTCGTCATCCTCAGCGAAGGCGTCCCCGAAGCGTTCGCCCAGCGGCTGCGCGCACTCGGCGCCCAGGTACGCCGCGACGGCCACGACTACGAGGCCAGCATGACCGCCGCCATGGCCGCCGCCCAGGACAACGGCTGGCGGCTCGTGGCCGACAGCTCATGGGACGGCTACACCAGCGTCCCCCTGGACGTCATGCGCGGCTACAGCGTCCTGTTCGACGAACTGTCCGACCCCGGCGCGTTCCCGCCCCCACGACAGCCCACAGCGCCGCACGAACGGCACGACACGGCACCCACCCACGTGTTCGTCCAGGCCGGCGTCGGCGGGCTCGCCGCCGCCGCGGCCGGATACGTCCGCGACCGCTGGGGAGAACAGCCCAAGATCGTCGTCGTCGAACCCGAGGGCGCCCCCTGCCTGCTCGAAAGCGCCCGCGCCGGCGAACCCCTCCGCGTCGGCGGCCACCCCACCACCCTCGGCCGGCTCGACTGCCGGGAACCCTCACTCCTCGCCCACCACCTCCTGATCCACCTCGCCGACCTCTACCTCACCATCACCGACCAGCAGGCGGCCGCCGCCGCCCGCCTCCTCGCCGCCCACGGCATCGCCCTGTCGGACTGCGGCGCCGCCGGAGCCGCCGGCCTGCTCGCCCTCACCCCCGCCGCCCGCCACACCCTCGCCCTCGACCACACCTCCCGCGTGCTGCTCGTGGGAACGGAGGGACCCGTGGAACCAAAGTGATCGAAGTGACGTCAAAGCAGGCGTGCAACCACCCAGCCGGTCCCGATCCAGACACGCCCGAGGAGACGGCCGGTTGGCCGAGCTCGACCTCCTGCGCTTCCTCGCGGCCCTCGCCGTCGTCGCCTTCCACTACCTGGTCGCCTACGCCTCCGTCTGGGGAGACCGGCCCGCCGAGCTGTTCCCCGCCCTGGCCCCCGTCGCCGGGCTCGGCATCCTCGGCGTCGAACTCTTCTTCATCATCAGCGGCTTCGTCATCCTCATGACCGTCTGGGGCCGCGGCCTCGGCGCGTTCGCCCGCTCCCGGCTCGTCCGCCTCTACCCCGCGTACTGGCTCAGCCTCGCCGCCATCGCCGCCCTCTACGGCCTCACCGGCGCCAAAGCCCTCGACCCAAAACTTTCCCCAGGCGAATACCTGCTGAACGCCACCATGTTCCAGCGGCTGTTCAAGGTCACCGACGCCAGCGGCGTCTACTGGTCACTCTGGGCCGAGCTGCGCTTCTACCTCCTGATCGCCATCCTCGTGATCATCGGCGTCACCCGCGGGCGCGTCCTGACCTTCTGCGGCATCTGGCTCACCGCCGCACTCGGCGTCAAACTCCTCGCCGAGTACGACATCTTCAAGAACGACGTCGTCAACGAGATCGTCATGCCCGGCTACGCCGGATACTTCGTCGCCGGCATGGCCCTGTACCTCGTCCACAAGCACGGTGGCGGGTGGCTGCCCTGGCTCTACGTGGCCGCCGCCTACGGCCTTTCCCTGCACTCGGCCCTCGGTCGCGTGCACGGCCGCATCGAGCTCGCCGGGTTCAAGAACATGCCCGTCACCGACCTCAGCGTCGTCATCACCCTGACCCTGATCTACGCCGTGATGGCCCTCATGGCGCTCGGCGTCCTGCGCATGCGATCATCGCGGACGCTCACCGCGCTCGGCGGCACCACATACCCGCTTTACCTCTTCCATAGCGTCATCGCCGTGGCCCTCATCCCGCTGCTCACCGGCCAACTGCCCCCCTGGGCCGTCGCCACGGCCACGACACTGGTGTCGATTCTCGTGGCGTATCTCGTCTACTCCTTTGCCGAACGCCCCATCCAGCGGCTACTCAAGCCACGCAGACGCACACAAACCCCATCAGCTCCGGCCGTACAGATGGAAAAGACGTCGGTGCCATAACTCTGTGGCCCTGGGGCACTGTGAAGGGCATAGGCTCGGGCATATAAACGGCGGATAGACAGACCCGGACGAACAGAGGGTGTTGCATGACGGTGCGTCGGGTGATGGGCATCGAGACCGAGTACGGCATCTCCGTACCCGGCCAGCCAGGCGCCAACGCGATGGTGACCTCCTCACAGGTCGTGAACGCCTACCTGGCCGCCTCGGCGGCCCGCGCGCGCAGAGCACGATGGGACTTCGAGGAGGAGAACCCGCTCCGCGACGCGCGCGGCTTCGACCTGGCCAGAGAAGTGGCAGACCCCAGCCAGCTCACCGACGAGGATCTCGGCCTGGCCAACGTCATCCTCACCAACGGAGCCAGGCTCTACGTCGACCACGCCCACCCCGAATACAGCTCGCCCGAATGCACCAACCCCCGGGCAGCCGTCATCTGGGACAAAGCCGGCGAACGAGTGATGTACGACGCCGCCACCCGCGCGTCCGCCATCCCCTCCAACGCCCCCATCCAGCTCTACAAGAACAACACCGACGCCAAAGGCGCCTCCTACGGCTGCCACGAGAACTACCTGATGCGGCGCGCCACCCCCTTCGCCGACATCGTCAGGCACCTCACCCCCTTCTTCGTCTCCCGGCAGGTCGTCGTCGGCGCCGGCAAGGTCGGCATCGGCCAGGACTCCCGCGGCGACGGCTTCCAGATCAGCCAGCGCGCCGACTTCTTCGAAGTCGAAGTAGGCCTCGAGACCACGCTCAAGCGCCCGATCATCAACACCCGCGACGAGCCGCACGCCGACCCCGAGAAATACCGGCGGCTGCACGTCATCATCGGCGACGCCAACATGTCCGAGATCTCCACCTACCTCAAACTCGGCACCACCGCGCTCGTCCTCGCCATGATCGAAGAAGGCTTCCTGACGCGCGACCTCGCCGTCGAGAACCCCGTCCAGGCACTGCGGGCCGTCTCCCACGACCCCACCTGCCGCTACGAGATCCCCATGCGCGACGGACGCAAGCTCACCGCCGTCCAGCTCCAGATGGAATACCTCGAACAAGCGCGCAAGTACGTCGAAGAGCGCGGCACCGCCCAGGACGAGATGAACAAGGACATCCTCGACCGCTGGGAATCCGTCCTCACCCGCCTCGCCGAAGACCCCATGCAACTCGCCCGCGAACTCGACTGGGTCGCCAAACTCGAACTCCTCGAGGGCTACCGCAGCCGCGACGGCCTCGCCTGGTCCCACCCCCGGCTCCAGCTCGTCGACCTCCAATACTCCGACATCCGCCCCGACCGCGGCCTCTACAACCGCCTCGTCGCCCGCGGACGCATGCAACGCCTCGTCACCGAGGAAGAAGTCCAGCGCGCCGTCGAACACCCGCCCACCGACACCCGCGCCTACTTCCGCGGCCGATGCCTGCGCCAATACAGCGAATCCGTCGCCGCCGCGTCCTGGGACTCCGTCATCTTCGACATCCCCGGGCGGGAATCGCTCCAGCGCGTCCCCACCCTCGAACCGCTACGCGGCACCAAGGCCCACGTCGGCGAGCTCTTCGACCGCTGCAAGACAGCCGCAGACCTCGTCTCCGCGCTCACCGGCGGCGACTGACCGCTCCCACACGCTCGGGGCATCGGCCTCCCCTCAGAGGAGGAGGCCGATCCCCAGCATCAGCGTGCCCGCCGCCAGGCACACCCCGCCCGCGTACGTCAGCAGGATCAGCCTGCTCGGCTTCGTGTCACTCGGACGCACCACCGACAGGAAGAAACCCAGCGGCATCAGGATCGGCGCCGCCACGATCAGCAGCCGCGTGAGCGCCTTCAACGCCTCCGGCAGACCCGACTGATCCACGTACAGCATCGCCACCAGGGCGAACAGCACCAGCACGCCCGCGTGCGCGTGCCCCGCCCGCCACAGCCCCCGCCGGACCGGGTTGTCCAGATAGCCGGGGACGTTCTTCATCAGGAACGACAGCAGCGTCACGCCGCCGTAGGCCACGCCGGGGACTGTGATGAGGAGCACACCCGCGATGCTCAGGGACGAAGGGGACATCTCAACCTCCTGTAGGTACGGGGGTTCATTGTTAGATAGGAATGCTATCTAGTCAAGCGGGCAAGATCGCAGGGCGTTCGGCGCGAAATGTCGGCTCGTTCGGGGAAGATATGCGGTAGAGGCAGTCCCCCAACCGGAGGTAGGACATGGCAACCAAGGACACCGGCGGGCAGAAGCAGACCGGGCGGCGCGAGTCCGACGTCGAGGAGACCGAGGCGTCGGCGGCGCCGGACGTCCAGGAGCGGCAGGAGAAGCTCACGGACGATGTCGACGCGATTCTGGACGAGATCGACGAAGTTCTCGAAGAGAACGCAGAGGAATTTGTGCGCTCGTATGTCCAAAAGGGCGGAGAGTAGGGCAAAACGGACATCTGAAAGGGGGGAATCGCAAGCGGAAGGCCGAGCAAGGGAAGGTCGTTCGCGAGGCGATCCCCGTTCCGAAGGCTCGAAATATTGTCCGCGCTGTGAGGAGATCAAGCCGGTTGAGGAGTCCGGGAGTAACCGGGCTGGAACAAGATTAAGAAATACGGGAGCGAGCGGAACTATCTGCTGCAGCACCGTTACGGCATAACAGAGGACGACTTCGCGCGCATGCTCGCCCGTCAGGGCGGGCTCTGCGCCATCTGCCGGGTCGTCCCTGGCACGTTCGTTGATCACTGCCACGCGACCGGTCAGGTGCGTGGCGTGCTCTGTTTCACCTGCAACAACGGGCTCGGGCATTTCGCCGACAACGCGGTGGTGCTGGAGTTGGCGGCGCTTTATCCGGAGGGGGAGGTGCTCTGGCCGGAGTTCGAGCATGTGGACCATTGTCATCGGCCGGGTGATGTGCGGTTCGCATTGACGGTTCAGGTTTTCGGCATCGTGTATTCGACGGCCACGCCGATGAGGCGGACGGGGTGGGTGAGGTCGTGGCGGTCGAGGATGTCGAGGGCGGTGCGGGTGATGGTGGCGGGGTCGGTGGTGGGGGTGGGGAGTTTCGTCTGGCGGGTGCGGGTCTGGAACGGCGTGGTGCGGATCTTGACGGTGACGCGGGTGATGGTGCGGCCGGCGTCGGCGGCGTCGTGGGCGACCTGCTGGGCGAGGGTGGCGAGGTGGGTCGCGATGGCGGCGGGGTCGGTGAGGTCGTGGGGAAGGTGGTTTCGCGGCTGTGGCCGCGGGCGATCCAGGGTGTGGTGACGACTTCGGCTTCGCCTTTGCCGAGGGCGAGGTAGCGGTACCAGGGGCCGTTGGTGGGGCCGAAGTGGCGGGCGAGGTCTGCGGGGTCGGCGGCGGCGAGCTGGGCGACGGTGTGGAGGCCGTGGGCGGCGAGCTTGGCGGAGATCTTGGTGCCGATGCCCCAGAGGGCGTCGGTGGGGCGGTGGTTCATGGTGGCGGCCCAGGTCTCGGTGGTGAGGCGGTATATCCCGGCGGGTTTGGCGAAGGCTGAGGCGAGTTTGGCCTGGTGTTTGTTGTCGCCGATGCCGATGGAGCAGTCGAGGTGGGTGCGGGCGCGTACGGCGTGCTGGAGGTCGGCGGCGAGGGCTTCGGGGTCGTCGGTGGTGGCGCCGAGGAAGGCTTCGTCCCAGCCCCATACTTCGACGTGGACGGGGAATTCGCGCAGGACGGCCATGACGCGGGCTGAGGCGGCTTCGTAGGAGGGCGGGTCGCTGGGCAGGAAGACGGCGTCGGGGCAGCGTCTGAGCGCGGTGCGCAGGGGCATGCCGGAGTGGATGCCGTGTTCGCGGGCTTCGTAGGTGGCGGTGGCGGCGACGGTGCGGGGCTGGGTGGGGTCGCCGGTGCCGCCGACGACGACGGGTCTGCCGCGGAGTTCGGGGTGGCGCAGGAGTTCGACGGCGGCGATGAACTGGTCGAGGTCGAGGTGCAGGATCCAGTTCCTGGTGGCCATAGGCCCAGTATGGCGGCCGTCTCAGAGCGTGGTGAGGAGGGTGTCGTCGCGGTAGAGGAGGGCGCGGCGGGGGACGGCCCAGGCGGGGTGCCGAGGGGTGGTTCGTCGCCTTCGGGGACGACGGCCTGGATGAGGGTGGCGGGGGTTTCGAGGGTGACGAGGGTGTGGGTGCCGAGGTTCTCGTGGACGGAGACGGTGCCGGGGAAGGCGTCGGGGCGTTCGGTGGGGGACAGGGTCATGTATTCGGGGCGGACGCCGTAGGTCAGGTGCCCGTCCTGGACGGGGGCCGGGAGGGGCAGGGTGGCGCCGGCGACGTGGAGGGCGGCGTCCGTGGCGCGGGCGGGCAGCAGGTTCATGGGGGTGGAGCCGATGAAGGAGGCCACGAAGGTGGTGGCGGGCCGGTGGAAGATCTCGGCGGGGGTGGCGACCTGGATCATGCGGCCGGCGGACATGACGGCGATGCGGTCGGCGAGTGCGAGGGCTTCGGCCTGGTCGTGGGTGACGAAGACGGTGGTGACGGCGAGCTCGCGCTGCAGGCGTTTGAGGAAGGTGCGGGCTTCGAGGCGGAGGCGGGCGTCGAGGTTGGACAGGGGTTCGTCGAAGAGGAAGGCGGTGGGGTGGCAGGCGATGGCGCGGGCGAGGGCGACGCGTTGCTGCTGGCCGCCGGACAGTTCGGCGGGGCGGCGGTGGAGGAGGTCGGTGAGGCTGAGGCGGGCGGCGACGTCGGCGGCCTTGGCGGTGCGTTCGGCGCGGGGGACCTTCTTGATCCGCAGGGGGTAGGCGATGTTGGTGGTGACGTCCATGTGGGGGAAGATCGCGTAGTCCTGGAAGACCATGGCGACGTCGCGCTGTCCTGGGGGGAGCGGGGTGGCGTCGCGGCCGTCGATGTGGACGGTGCCGCGGGTGGGGGTCTCGAGGCCGGCGATGGTGCGCAGGAGGGTGGTCTTGCCGCAGCCGGAGGGGCCGAGGAGGGCGAAGAACTCGCCGTCGGCGATGGTGAGGTGGATGTCGTCGAGGGCGTGGACGCCGCCGGGGAAGGTCTTGGTGAGGGCGTGCAGGGTGATCACGGGTTTCTCCTTGCCCGGCCGGGTCACGTCTTGATGCCTCCGTGGAAGCGGAAGCCGTAGCGCTTGGAGACGAACAGGTACATGGCGACGACGGGCAGGGAGTAGAGCAGGGAGAAGGTGGAGATGAGGTCGAGCTTGGGTGCGCCGCCTTCGGTGTAGAGGGTGTAGAGGATGACGGAGCCGGGGGCTTTTTCCGGGTCTCTGAGCAGGATGAACTGGAACAGGAAGCCGCCCCAGACACTGGCGAGCGCCCAGACGGCGATGGTGGCCAGGCCGGGCCGGACGAGGGGGATGACGATGTGGCGCAGGATCTGCAGGGGGGTGGCGCCGAAGACGCGGGCGGACTCCTCGTAGGAGGTGGGGGTGTCGTCCATGAAGTCCTTGAGGATGAAGATGGCGGCGGGCAGGAGGCCGCCGGAGACGACGAGGATGACGCCGAGGTGGGTGTCGATGAGGCCGAGGCGGGTGGCGAGCTCGAAGATGGGCACCATGGCGGCGGTGCCGGTGACGACGGACGACAGGAGGAGGAGCAGGTAGAGCAGGGCGTCGCGGCCGGGTACGCGGACGCGGGAGAGCGCATAGGCGGCGAGCGCGGCGAGGACGACGACGAGGGCGGCGGCGCCTCCGCCTTGGATGAGGGAGTTGCGGATGGAGCCGAGGGCGTAGGGGTTGTCGAGGATGGCGGCGAAGTTGCGCAGGGTGAAGTCGGGGATGGAGGTGGTGATGGCGGGGGTGTCGTCGAAGGGGGCGCTGGCCAGCCAGAGCATGGGCAGGGCGAACAGGGCGAGGACGGCGGCGATGACGACGGTGGTGGCGAGCCTGCCGAGGGTGTGTCGGATCATGCGGGCGGGCCTCCGGCGGCGGCGATCTCCTGGTGACGGCGGCGTTGGCGGCGGCCGCGCAGGAGCCGCAGGTAGGCGAGGGCGAGCACGAGGTTGATGAGCAGGATGAGGAAGCTGATGGCGGCTCCGGCGCCGAGTTGCCCGTCCTTGAGCGCGACGCGGTAGACGTAGACGGGCAGGATCTCGGAGCGCCCTTCCGGTCCGCCGCCGGTGAGGACGAACGGGGTGAAGTCGTTGAACGTCCACAGGCTGATGAGCAGGAGGTTCGTCAGGATGTGGCGGCGGATGGCGGGCAGGACGACGTCGCGGAGCTGCTGGGGGACGTTCGCGCCGGCGAGGCGGGCGGTTTCGAGGTGGGAGGGCGGCACGTTCTCGAGCGCCGCGGAGTAGAGCATCATCGAGAACGCGGTGCCGCGCCACACGTTGAAGACGATGATCGACAGCAGCGGGTGGTCCAGGAGCCAGGCGAGGCCGGGGGTGTGCAGGAGCGCGTTGAGGGTGCCGTCGTCGCGGTCGAGCAGGGCGAACCAGAGGAAGCCGACGACGGTGCTGGGCAGGATCCACGACAACAGCACGACGCCTTCGACGGCGCGGCGCAGGGGGCCGGTGCGGGTGCGCAGGGTCCAGGCGAGGGTGAAGCCGAGGCCGGCCTGGCCGATGACGGCGGAGCCGCCGACGTACAGGACGGTGAGCCACAGTGACGACAGGAAGCGGGGGTCGGTGAGCGCGCCGGTGTAGTTGGCGGTGCCGACGAGCCGGGGGTCGGCGGCGGCGGTGCCGGTGAGGCGGTAGTCGGTGAGGCCGAGGTAGATGGTCCACAGGGCGGGGAAGACGAGGAAGACGGCGATGAGGGTGAGGGCGGGCAGGACGAACGCGATCGCCCTGCCCGTGCCGAGCCCGGCGGCGTCAGCCGCTGACGTTGGCCGCGCCACCGACGATTCCCTCGAGCTTGGCCTGGTAGGCGGTGGCGGCCTCGTCGGCGCTCCTGCCGCTGACGACGGCGGCGGTGGCCTCCTGGAGTGCGGTGGAGACCTGGGGGTAGACGGCGA
Source organism: [Actinomadura] parvosata subsp. kistnae (assembly GCF_900323885.1). GTDB lineage: Bacteria > Actinomycetota > Actinomycetes > Streptosporangiales > Streptosporangiaceae > Nonomuraea > Nonomuraea composti. Next base: position 9,889 of record NZ_OOHJ01000023.1, read on the forward strand.
GGCCGGGCCGGTAGGCGGTGAGGGGCAGCACGTCGTCGGCGATGTACTTGAGCATGGGGTCGGCGGTGAGCACCTCGTCGTTGACGTCGGTGCGGGCGCTGATGCGGACCTGCCCGGCGAGCTGCGCCTTGGTGGCGGCGGCTGAGTGCATGAAGGCGAGCAGGTCCCAGGCGAGCCTGGGGTTCTTGGAGAACGGGTTGAGCACGCGTACGGCGCCGCCGGACATGCTGACGTAGTCCTGGCCCCGGATGCCGGAGCCGGGCTGCTTGGCGGGGATCTTGGCGTAGCCGACGGCCTGGTCGCGGTCCTTCATGGGGGCGACGCCGGCCTTGGGCTCGATGACGGAGCGCCAGAAGTAGTCGCTTTCGGCGAGGATGCCGATCTTGCCTTCGGCGAACCGGGCGAAGGACTTGTCGCGGCCCTTGGCCTCCTGCTGGAGCTTGGGGTCGCCGAGGCCGCTGCCGCCGTAGACGCGCTGGTAGAGAGCGAGGGCGTCTTTCATGGCCGGGGAGGCGCCGGTCCATTTGCCGGCGGTGTAGATCTCGGCGCCGGCGCCGGCGAGGAGGGGGAGCAGGCCCTGCATGGTGGTGGCCTCGCCCATGGCGGTGCCGGCGTTGAGCTGGATGGGGGTGGGGACTCCCGCGGCCTTGAGCCGGGTGCCGGCGTCGATGATGTCCTGCCAGCTGCGGGGCTGCCAGGTGGCGGGCAGCCCGGCCTTGGTGAACAGGGTCTTGTTGTAGAACAGGACGCGGCCGTCGGTGCCCTGGGGCAGGCCGTACTTCTTGCCGTCGAAGATGCCGAGGCCCTGCACGGCCTGGGGGATCTGGGACCAGCCCTCCCATTGCTCGACGGTGGCGCCGCCGACCTCGGTGAGGGGTTTGATGTAGCCGGCCTGGGCGAACTCGCCGACCCAGATGCCGTCGAGGTCGATGACGTCGGCGCCGGTCCTGGACTTGAGGTCGAGTGCGATCTTGGTCTTGTACTGCTCGTCGTCGACGCCGCTGGGCTGGAAGAGCACCTTGACGTTGGGGTGGGTCTTCTCGAACTCGGGGATCACCCACTGCTTGATCCATTGGGCGGACTCGGCGTTCTTGCCGCCTTCGATGGAGTTGGCGGCGATGGTGAGGGTGGTGCTGCTCTCGTCGGGGCCGCCGCCGGTGCCGCAGGAGGTGAGGGCGAGTGCGGCGATGACCCCGATCAGCGCGGGCCGGCTGGGGAGTCGCATGTGTCGGCCTTCCTGTTCAGGACGTGCAGACATACCGACAATCGCATGGGCGGTGGCGGGCGTAAAGAAACGATCCGAACACGGACCTTCGGCACGCGAGGTGTCTTATAGGGCCATTCGGGCGCGTTGTGACGGGTGGTTCGCCGTGAGCTGATCGTGGGAAGTGCAGACAGCAACCCAACATGAGTAGGGTCGCCCTAGGAACACTGAACGTTTGGAGGGAGTCGCGTGGCATCGCACAGGGATCTGCCCGCCGGCTTGATGAACCAGCTCTTCCAGAACACCGGAAGTTCCTCGTTCACAGAGTTTGTCGGCTCGTACGCGCCTGAGTTGCTGCCGCGGCGGGGTGAGGTGCTGGCCACGCCGATCGGTGACCAGGTTCCGCACGCGACCACGATCGTGGCCGCCACCTTCGCCGGTGGCGTGGTCATGGCGGGCGACCGTCGGGCGACGTCGGGCAACATCATCTCGCAGCGTGACGTGGAGAAGGTGTTCCGCGCCGACGACTATTCGTGCATGGGCATCGCGGGCACGGCCAGCACGGGCATCGAGTTCGCCCGCCTCTACCGGGTGGAGCTGGAGCACTACGAGAAGGTCGAGGGCCGGTCCATGTCGGTCCAGGGCAAGGCCAACCGGCTCGCCACCATGATCAGGGGCAACCTCGCCATGGCGATGCAGGGCCTGGTGGTGGTGCCGCTGTTCGCCGCCTACGACCCCGACCGCGACGAGGGGCGCATCTTCAGCTACGACGTGGCGGGCGGGCCGTACGAGCGGGAGCGGTTCGACGCGATCGGGTCCGGCTCGATCTTCGCGCGCGGGTCGCTGAAGAAGCTCTACCGCGACGGCGCGTCGGCCGACGACATGGTGATGACGCTGATCCAGGCGCTGTACGACGCCGCCGACGACGACTCGGCGACCGGCGGGCCCGATGTGACGAGGAAGATCTGGCCCATCGTGTCGGTGATCGACGCCGACGGCTTCCGCCGCCTGTCGGAGGAGGAGGTCTCCGGCTACGTCCAGCAGATGCTCGACGCCCGGATGATCTCGCCCGACGGCCCCATCGCCCCGCTGCGCTAGAAAGGACCTCCACACGTGTCCATGCCTTTCGGATATGCGTCCCCCGAGCAGATCATGCGGGACAAGGCCGACTACGCGCGCAAGGGCATCGCGCGGGGCCGGTCCGTGGTCGTCCTGCAGTACGTGGACGGCATCCTGTTCGTCGCGCCCAACCCGTCGCGGGCGCTGCACAAGATCAGCGAGATCTACGACCGCATCGGCTTCGCGGCGGTGGGCCGCTACAACGAGTTCGAGGAGCTGCGGCTCGGCGGCATCCGCTACGCCGACATCAACGGCTACACCTACGACCGCTCCGACGTGACCGGCCGCGGCCTGGCCAACCTCTACGCCTCCAACCTCGGCCGCATCTTCACCGAGTCGATCAAGTCGCTGGAGGTGGAGGTCGTCGTCGCCGAGGTGGGCGACACCAAGGAGGGCGACGCCATCTACCGGCTGACCTTCGACGGGTCGGTCTTCGACGAGCACGGCTTCGCGGCCATGGGCGGGCAGGCCGAGGCGGTCGCGGGGCGGCTGAAGGAGCGTTACCGCGAGTCGATGTCGCTGGCCGACGCGCTGGAGGTGGCGCTGGCCGCGCTGACCGAGCCGGGCGGCGAGCGGCCGCCGGTGGGGCAGCTCGAGGTGGCGGTGCTCGACCGCAACCGGGAGCATCGCAAGTTCCTGCGGCTGACCGGGGCGCGGCTGGAGCGGCTGCTCGCCCAGACTAGCAACCCTCCGTCGGCGACCGCCACACCGCCCGCGGCGCCCGCTGAGGGCTCCGGTGACACGCCGCCGCCCACGGGGCCCGAGGGAGACGTGGACGACGGCTCCTCGCCGCTGTAGGGCGATCACAGACGTTCTCGCCGGGGCCGCCATGTCGGCGGCCCACGGACGTTCTTGACGGGGCCGCCACGCCGGCTCGCGGACGTTCTCGACGGGGGTCGCCACGGCGGCCCCCGTCGGCTTGTGGGGATGTGACCTGTTTCACTTCCGGCCGCCCGAACTCCGGCCGGTGATCGCGGATCTCAAGATCTGTGAACACTCCCTTGCGTGGCCTGCTGGCGGCTGGTGCCGCGGCGGCCGTGATGCTGACGAGCGGCGTGGCGGCCGAGGCGGCCACCGCGTTCCCCAAGTACAAGGCGCCGAAGATCTTCGGCACCAGCTTCCAGGCGGACCCGGAGCACGACTTCACCAAGGGCATCCACCCGCGCCACGACGGCATCCTGCGCGGCTGGCTCACCTACGTGAAAGGCGGCGTCGCCGAGTACGAGCCGATCAGGTGGAAGAAGGACACCCACACCGAGGGGTACTTCGAGGGCCCGCCCGAGGGCACCACCATGGCCTACGCCTCGCCCATCGCCAAGGACGTCGTGTTCCTGTCGGCGTACGGGTGCAAGGTGACCGGCCAGGGCCTCACCGTCGACCGCAAGACGGGCCTGGGCGCCAAGCGGTGCTCCCGGGCGACGCTGATCAAGCGGCACGCCAAGGCGGGCCACCCGTCCCTCATCACCGTCCACAAGGGGAAGATCGTCCAGGTTCAGGAGATCTACACCCCCTGACGGCGCGTGGCGGCACCCGCGCCCAGTGGGGGCGGGCACGGGTGCCCGAGCAGGCCAGGACGGGGGACATAGCGGTCATCGGCGGGGCTGAAGGGAAAACACCTGCGAAGATCTCTCCCGCTCGCCGATCCGTGGGCATAGTGTGAGGTGATGGATCGTCGCATCTTCGGGCTGGAGAACGAGTACGGTGTGACCTGCACGTTCAGGGGGCAGCGCAGGTTGTCCCCCGACGAGGTCGCGCGCTACCTGTTCCGGCGGGTCGTGTCCTGGGGCCGATCGAGCAACGTCTTCCTCCGCAACGGCGCACGCCTGTACCTCGACGTGGGCAGCCATCCTGAATACGCAACCCCCGAATGTGACAACGTCATCGAGCTCGTCACCCACGACAAGGCCGGCGAGCGCATCCTCGAGGGCCTGCTCGTCGACGCCGAGAAGCGGCTGCGCGAAGAGGGCATCGCGGGTGACATCTACCTGTTCAAGAACAACACCGACTCGGCCGGCAACTCCTACGGCTGCCACGAGAACTATCTGGTCGGCCGGCACGGCGAGTTCGGCCGGCTGGCGGACGTGCTGATCCCGTTCCTGGTGACCCGGCAGATCGTGTGCGGGGCGGGCAAGGTGCTGCAGACGCCGCGCGGCGCCGTCTACTGCGTCTCGCAGCGCGCCGAGCACATCTGGGAGGGCGTCTCCAGCGCGACCACGCGCTCGCGCCCGATCATCAACACCCGTGACGAGCCGCACGCCGACGCCGAGCGGTTCCGCCGCCTGCACGTCATCGTCGGCGACTCCAACATGAGCGAGACCACGATGCTGCTCAAGGTCGGCGCCACCGACCTGGTGCTGCGCATGATCGAGTCGGGCACGGTGATGCGCGACCTGAGCCTTGAGAACCCGATCCGGGCCATCCGCGAGGTCTCCCACGACATGACCGGCCGGCGGCGGGTGCGGCTGGCCAACGGGCGCGAGGCGTCGAGCCTGGAGATCCAGCAGGAGTACCTGTCGAAGGCGAAGGACTTCGTCGACCGGCGCGGCGGCGACGCGATCGCCCACCGGGTGCTGGAGCTGTGGGAGCGCACCCTGAACGCGGTCGACACCGGCAACCTCGACCTGGTCTCGCGGGAGATCGACTGGGTGACCAAGTACCAGCTCATCGAGCGCTACCGGCGCAAGTACGACCTGCCGCTGTCCTCGCCGCGGGTGGCGCAGCTCGACCTGGCCTACCACGACGTGCACCGCAAGCGCGGCCTGTACTACCTGTTGCAGAAGCGCGGCTCGGTGGAGCGGGTGGCGTCCGACCTGAAGATCTTCGAGGCGAAGTCGGTGCCGCCGCAGACCACGCGGGCGCGGCTGCGCGGCGAGTTCATCCGCAAGGCGCAGGAGAAGCGGCGCGACTTCACCGTCGACTGGGTGCACCTGAAGCTGAACGACCAGGCGCAGCGCACGGTGCTGTGCAAGGACCCGTTCCGCAGCGTGGACGAGCGGGTGGACAAACTGATCGCGGGCATGTAGGCGGCGGCGCGGCGCGGCCCGCGGGGCGGCGTTCACCTCCGCGGTTTACCTCCGCGTTTACCTCGGGCCTACCGGGCTGTCGGGTAGTGTGGCGCGAATCTGACGTCTTTTCCGAGGGAAATCCATGCGCCGCGCCTTGGCCGTACTGGCCGCCGTGCCATTGATCTTGTCCGCCGCCGCGTGCGGCTCCGAGGGCGCCACCACCGGCGCCACCACGAGCACCGCAACGAGCACCGCCACCAGCACGGCCGCCGCCGCCCCGTCGGGGGTCAAGGTCACCGGGAACGTGGGCGCCAAGCCCACGGTGACCTTCCCCGCGGGCTCGCCCGCCACGAAGTCGTCCTACGAGGTGATCCAGCCGGGCACCGGCAACGACGTCAAGTCGGGCGACCGCGTGATCGTCAACCTCACCGTCTACAACTGGGACGGCAAGGGCAACGCCGTTCAGGGCTCCTCCTACGACACCAAGGCGCCGGAGACCATCGCGGTCAACGAGCAGCTGCCGCAGGTGCTGCAGGAGGGCTTCACCAAGGTCAAGCACGGGGGCCGGCTGCTGGCCGTGCTGGCCAACGACTCCGCCGTGCAGCAGCAGGCGACGACGCCGGCCGAGCCGACCAAGGTGTTCGTGTTCGACGTGGTGGGCACGCAGCCGGCCGCGCTGAAGGCGGCGACCGGCAAGGAGACCGGCGAGTCCATCAAGGGCGTCACGGTGACGAACCCGGGCGGCGAGAAGGCGCCCACGCTGAGCACGAAGACCGGCGAGAAGCCGCCCAAGGAGCTCGTCGTCAAGACGGTCATCCAGGGCACGGGCGCGAAGGCGAAGGCCAGCCAGACGCTCGTCGTGCACTACACGGGCAAGATCTGGGGCACCGACCAGCAGTTCGACTCGAGCTGGGAGCGGGGCCAGCCGGCCGAGTTCCCGCTCGCGCAGGTGATCCAGGGCTGGCAGAAGGGCCTGGCGGGGGTGCCGGTCGGCAGCCGCGTCGTCATGAGCATCCCGCCGGACCTCGGCTACGGCAGCCAGGCGCAGCAGGGCATCCCGGCCAACAGCACGCTGGTGTTCGTCGTGGACGTCCTCGGAGCCTACTGACGGGCGCCCCTACTGACGGGCGCCTACTGACGGGCGCCTACTGACGGGCACCGTCGTGGCGCGGTAGCATCGCGAGCCCGGCGGCACACCCTGCTCTGCGGGGGAGCCGCCGGGCCGTTCCGCGTGCTGGGAGGACCGATGCGCCGTGCCGCCGCGTCACTGCTGCCGGCCCCGCTGCTGCTGGTCCCGTTGCTGCTGGCCGGCTGCACGAGCGGGGCCGCGCAGGAGCTGGACCTGAAGGTGGGCGGCGCGTTCGGCGCCCGCCCGACGATCGACTTCCCCGACGGCAGGCCCGTGTCCGGGCTGCAGGTGGACGAGCTGAGCACGGGCAAGGGCGAGCCGCTCGGCGCCGGCGACGTGGCGATCGTCCAGTACACCGCGCACGTCTGGGACGGCCGCGACAACCGCCTCGTGGACTCCAGCTTCACCCGAGGCACCCCGGCGGCGTTCCCGCTGGGCGGGCTGCTGCCGGGCCTGGAGCGGGCGCTGAAGGGCCGCAGGGTGGGCAGCCGGGTGATCGCCGCCATCCCGCCCGAGTACGGGTTCGGCGCGAACCCGCCGCAGGGCGTGCCCGCGGGCGAGGAGCTGTTCTACGTCGTCGACATCCTCGGCGCCCACCGCAAGGCGGCCTCGGTCGAGGCGCGCGGCGGCTCGCTGGCGGGCGTGCGGGTCGGCGGCGGCGCCCGGCCGGCGCTGGCGGTGCCCGCGGGCCGGCCGCCGGCCAGGTTCGCGGCCAAGGTGCTGGCCAGGGGCGACGGGCGGGCGGCGCGGCCGGGGCAGCTCGTCGTCACCCAGTACGAGGCGGCCGTGTGGAGCCGCCGCCGCGTCTTCGACGCCACCTGGGCGAGCGGCGGGCCGAAGGCGTTCAAGCTGGGCGACGGCAGCGTGATCAGGGCGTGGGACAAGGCGCTGGCGGGCGTGCCCACGGGCAGCCGCGTCCTGATGATCGTCCCGCCCGCCGACGGGTACGGCGGCGCCGGCAACCCGGCCTTCGGCATCAAGGGCTCCGACACCCTCGTCTTCGTCGTGGATCTCCTCGCGGCCTACTGAAGCCGGATGCCTACTGAAGCCGGATGACGTCCCGCAAGGCCGCGCGCGGCGCGGAAGCTTTCGTAGACTCGCCGCTGTGAGTAGCGACGACGTGAGTGGCGGCGACATCGAGGCGCTGGCCCTCCTGCACGACCCGGTCCGCCGCAGCCTGTACGACGTCGTCGCCTCCCGGGGCGGCGAGGTGGGCCGGGGGGAGGCCGCCGAGGCGGCGGGCGTGTCCAGGACGCTGGCCGGTCACCATCTGGACAAGCTGGTGGAGGCGGGGCTGCTGGAGAGCGGGTTCCGCCCGCAGGAGAAGAAGGGGCCGGGCAGCGGCCGGCCGGCGAAGGTGTATCGCCGGGCCAGGGGCGAGCGGTCGGTGAGCCTGCCGCCGCGCGACTACGTGACGCTCGCCTCGGTGCTGGCGGACGTGGTGGAGGTGCTCGGCGCTGAGGAGCGGGCCGAGGAGGTGGCGCGCGGCGCGGGCGCGCGGATCGGCGGGCGGCACCGGGGGAACCGGTGGAGCGGGTGCTGGGCGAGCGCGGTTACGAGCCGTACGCGGAGGGCGGGCGGGTGCGGCTGCGCAACTGCCCGTTCCACGTGCTGGCCGAGGAGCAGCCGCTGCTGGTGTGCTCGATGAACCTGGCGCTGTGCCAGGGGCTGCTGGAGGGGCTGGGTGACGATCCGGGGCGGGCGGTGCTGGATCCGCGGCCGGGGGAGTGCTGCGTCTCTCTAAAACAAATAGACGTTGACATAGAAGGCGGGTGATGGTGTGCTGAGCACCATGAAGCCACCTGCCATGCACCTCGCCGAGCTGAACATCGCCCACCTGCGCGCCCCCGTCGACAGCCCCGAGATGGCCGAGTTCGTCGCGCAGCTCGAACCGATCAACGCCGTCGCCGACACCGCGCCCGGGTTCGTGTGGCGGCTCAAGGAGAGCGAGAGCGACCCCACCGCCACCGTCGTGCACGAGTACGGCGACCACCTGCTGATCAACTTCTCGGTGTGGGAGTCGCTGGAGGCGCTGTGGAACTACACCTACCGCAGCGAGCACCTGGCCGTGCTGCGGCGGCGCAGGGAGTGGTTCCTGCGCATGATGGAGCCGTACATGGTGATGTGGTGGGTGCCCGCCGGTGAGATCCCCACGCTGGCCGAGGGCATGCGGCGGCTCGAACGCCTCAAGGCCGAGGGGCCCGGCCCCGAGGCGTTCACGTTCAAGGACTCCTACGCCAGCAGCGAGGCCGTCAGCCTGCCCGCCGCCGCCGAGGCCAGGAAGTAGGCCAGGTCCTCCTCCAGGCCCCGTCCCATCGTCGACAGCCGCACCGGCGACGACTCCAGGGCCTCGCGCAGGCCGTCCACCGGCACCGGCACCAGGCGGTGCCGGACGGCCAGCAGCTCGGCCTGGTCCCTGACCCGCACCCCGAACTCGCCCGGCAGGTCCGGCACCGGCACCTGAGCGGGCGACAGCGCCACCCGGCCGTAGGCGGTCAGCGAGTGGTGCGAGACGCCGTAGTGGCGCTCGCGCCGGTCGCCCTCGCTGACCCGCAGCGCCGCCACCGGCCGCCCCCGCAGCACGCCCGCCGCGTTGACCGCCTCGCCCGCCGCCACGCCGGAGAAGCCCCACCGGGTACCCGTGCCCAGGTTGCCCGGCCCCTGCGTGACGATCGCCACGTCGGCCTCCAGCACGTGCCGGGCCGCCAGCAGCCCCGTGTGCACGGTGACCGCCTCCAGGTCGCCGCCGAACGACTGGCCCACCGTCACCACGCCCGCCAGCCAGCCGGCCTCCCGCAGCCGGGCCGCCGCCATGGAGAACCACACGGGCAGCGCCCCGCCGTCCTGCATCACGTACGCCACCCGCACGCCCGGCCTGGCCTCGTACAGTCCGCACAGGATCGGCGCCAGCGCCGAGTGCAGATCCGCCACGATCACCGGCATGTCCTCCAGCGAGTCGGCCTCCCGCAACCTGGCGTGATGCGGCGAATCCTGCTCGTCGGCGCCCTGCACCGTGGCCTGCAGCGGGGTGTACCTGGCCTTCACCAGGTGGCCGGGACCGTCGGGATCTTCCGGCAAACGGTTCGGGACGGCCACCACCATGGCGTAACCTCCCGTACCGAGACCCATCGCGAGCGCGGTCGTGTTGAGCAGCACCTCATCGCCGGGTTCCGGGCGGCCCACCAACGGTGGATACGCCAGCGCCCGGCACTCCCCTTCGGGGACGGTGACGTCCAGCTCCACCGCTCCCGGCCACTCGCGTCGGATCCGTACGACCTCGCCCTTGCGCCATCTGATCACGGGGGCAGGGTAGCGTCGATGAAGGAGGAGTGAGGCAGATGTCGCGCCGGAAGACAGAGCGGTTGCTCAATCTCGTGATCTGCCTGCTCGCCACCCGGCGCCCGCTGTCGGCCGAGCAGATCCGCCAGGCCGTCCCCGGCTACGACCGCGATGGCGACGAGGCGTTCCAGCGCATGTTCGAGCGGGACAAGAACGAGCTGCGCGAGATCGGCATCCCCATCGACGTCGTGCGCGACCCGTGGGAGGACGAGCCGGGCTACCGGATCGAGCGGGAGTCCTACGAACTGCCGGAGATCACGCTGGAGCCCGACGAGGCCGCCGTGCTGGGCTTGGCCGCCCAGGTGTGGCAGCGCGCCAGCCTGGCCGAGGCCGCCTCGGGGGCGCTGCTGAAGCTGCGGGCCGGCGGCGTGGCCACCGACCAGCCCGTCGGCACGGGCGCGCTGGAGCTGCGGGTCGACACCCGCGACCCGGCCTTCCCCGCGCTGTGGGACGCGGTGCGCGACCGGCGCGTGGTCCGCTTCGACTACCGCAGTGCCGGAAGCGAGACCGTGCGCAGCCGCACCGTCGAGCCGTGGGGCGTGGTCAGCCGGCGCGGCCGGTGGTACCTGGCGGGCTACGATCGTGACAGGGACGCGCCTCGCGCCTTCCGGCTCAGCCGCATCACCGGGCAGGTGAGCACCGTCGGCCGGCCGGGCGCCGTCGAGGTGCCCGAGGGCGTCGACCTGCGGGCCATGGTGGGCTTCCCCGACGAGACGACCGACGAGCGGGTCGCGGTCGTCCGCGTGCGCCAGGGGGCGTGCGAGGGGTTGCGGCAGCTCGCCAGGGCCGTGCGCCCCGGCACCGGCGGGTGGGACGAGGCCGAGCTGGCCTTCACCGACCCCGAGCGGCTGGCCGGGTGGATGGCCAGCCTCGGCGCCGACGTCGAGGTGGTCGAGCCGCCGGACGCCCGCGAGGCGGTCATCCGGCGATTGAAGGGGGCATTGGCGTGAGGGAGCGCAGCGAGCGAACCATCAGACGCGGCAGTGGTCCGCTCATGCGGCCGACGAAGGAGGGCGCATGAGCGGATCGGCGGATCGGCTGCCGCGGTTGCTGGCGCTGGTGCCGTACCTGATGTCCCACCCGGGGGCGCAGGTCGGCGAGGTGGCCGACGTGTTCGGGCTGAGCGAGAAGCAGCTCATCGACGACCTGCAGCTCGTGTGGATGTGCGGGCTGCCCGGCCACACCCCGGGCGACCTCATCGACGTCTCCTGGGACGGCGGCGAGATCATCATCGACAACGCCGACACCATCGCCAGGCCGCTGCGCCTCGGCATCGACGAGGCCAGCGCGCTGCTGGTCGCGCTGCGCATGCTGGCCGCCACCCCCGAGCTGGCGGAGGTGCCCGGCGACGCGCTGCCGCGCGTCATGGCCAAGCTGGAGCGGGCCGCGGGCGAGGGCGCCGCCACCGTCAGCACCCAGGTCGCCGTGGACGTCGAGGCCGCGCCCGACGCGCTGCCCCGCGTGCGCGAGGGCCTGACCAGGGGCCGGCGGCTGTCGCTGCGCTACTACGTGCAGGGCCGCGACGAGGTGACGCCGCGCGAGGTCGACCCGATGCGGCTCGTCGTCGTCGACGGCCGCGCCTACCTGGAGGGCTGGTGCTACCGGGCCGAGGCGATGCGGCTGTTCCGGCTCGACCGGGTGCTCGGCGTGGACGTGCTGGACGTGCCGGCCGACCCGCCCGCCGAGGCCGAGCCGCGCGACGTGACCGCCGGCGTGTTCCGCCCGTCGCCGACCGACGAGCTGGTCGAGCTGGAGCTGAGCGCGGCCGGGCGGTGGGTGGCCGAGTACTACCCGTGCGAGCAGGTCACCGAGCTGGGCGAGGGGCGGCTGCGGGTGGCGCTGCGGGCCCGCGACGAGGACTGGATACTCAAGCTGGCGCTGCGCCTGGGCGACACCGGCCGGGTCGTCTCGCCGCCCGAGATGGCCGAGACCGTGCGCCAGGAGGCCGAGCGGGCCCTGGCCCTGTACGCTCACCACTCATGACCTGGATCTTCCTGTCGGCGGGGCTGGGGGTGGCGGGGCTGGTCGTGCTCGGCGTCGCCGGTGCCCGAGTCGCCGTCGCGGCACGTACTCTGAAGAGGGAAATCGCCGCGGCGCACGCGCAGCTTGAGCCAAGGCGGGCCAGATTGGCGGGCCAAGGGGATGAGACCACGCCCCAGGCAGCGTACGATCGTGGCTGAAACAGGCACTCGCTCACAAAAGGACGTTTCATGCCGAACCTCGGAGTTCCTGAACTTCTGATCATCGCACTCGTGCTCGTGCTGCTGTTCGGTGCGAAGAAGCTGCCCGAGATGGCCCGGGGCGTCGGCCGGTCGCTGCGCATCTTCAAGTCGGAGACCGCCAAGCTGCGTGACGACGACGACGCCGAGGCCCAGCACCACGTCCAGGCCCAGGCGCAGGCTCCGGTCCAGCCGCAGCCGCAGCCCCAGCCCGTGCAGCCGCAGCAGATCCCGGCCGCCCCGGCTCCGGCGCTGTCGGCCGAGGAGCAGGCCCGCCAGCTCGAGGAGCAGGCCGCCAGGCTGCGCGCCAGCGCCGCCTCGCAGGCCGACAAGCCCGCCTGACCACCTATCCCTCCTCGTCACCTGGACTGCTAGATGGCGCTGCTCAAACGGTCGAGCAAGCCGGCACCCGACCCCGAGGGTCGCATGCCGCTGATGGAGCATCTGCGGGAGCTGCGCAACCGCCTGGTCATCGCGCTGCTCGCCATGGTCGTGGGCATCGTGGTGGGCTTCTTCGTCTTCGACCCGGTGTGGGCGTTCATCAAGGAGCCGTTCTGCGAGACGCCGGCGGCCGGTCAGCTCCGCCCCGGTGAGTGCACGCTCATCTTCAGTGGCATCTTCCAGTCGTTCTTCCTGACGCTGAAGGTCGCGGCCCTGGTCGGGATCGTCGTGTCCTCACCCGTCTGGCTGTACCAGATCTGGGCGTTCGTCACGCCCGCCCTCTACCGCAACGAGAAGAAGTACTCCTTCGCCTTCCTCGGGCTGGCGATCCCGCTGTTCCTGCTCGGCACCGCGCTGGCGTACTTCATCATGGACACCAGCCTCGCGATCCTGCTCGGGTTCGCGCCCAGCGACACCGTCGCGGCCGTGCAGATCGACGAGTACCTCAGCTACGTGCTGATCATGCTGGTGATCTTCGGCGTCTCGTTCGAGCTGCCGCTGCTGCTGGTGTTCCTCAACATCATCGGCGTCCTGTCGCACGCCACGGTCAAGAAGCACCGCCGTACGGTCGTCTTCGTCATGTTCGTCTTCGGCGCGGTCATCACGCCCGGCGGCGACCCGCTGACGATGATGGCGCTGGCGGCGCCGATGGTCGTGCTGTACTTCCTGGCCGAAGGCTTCATGTTCCTGCGTGAGCGGCGCCTGCCGAACACCGAGGACTTCTCCCACCTGTCCGACGACGAGGCCTCGCCGCTGGTCGAGGACCACGCGCCGGTCGGCGACCCGGCTCCGCTGGACGACCCGGCGCCGCTCGACGACGACCCGCCTGGATCCAGTAAGCGATAAGGGCATTCCGGTTGCGTCCGGCAGGCGATACATTCCGGGCGTGGCCTCCTCACCGCACCTCGCCCTGCTGGTCAACCCCGCCGCGCGCGGCGGGCGTACGCTGCGCCTGCTCGAGCCCGTGGCACGGCGGCTGCGCGCCGGAGGGGCCGAGCTGTCGGTGATCGTCGGCGACGACGCCACCGACGCGATGGAGCGGGCCTGCACCGCCGTCTCCGAGCGCCCCGACGCGCTCGTGGCCTTCGGCGGCGACGGTCTCGTGCACCTGGCCGTGCAGGCGGTGGCCGGCACCGACGTGCCGCTCGGCATCATCCCCGCGGGCACCGGCAACGACTTCGCCGCCGCGCTCGGCCTGCCCCGAGGCGACCTGGTGGCCGCCGCCGCGACCGTGCTGCGCATGAAGCCGCGCCTGGTGGACGCCGCGCACATCCGCACGGGCGGCGCCGAGGAGCTGTTCGCCGGGGTGGCGTGCTGCGGGTTCGACTCGCGCGTCAACGAGCGGGCCAACCGGCTCACCTGGCCGCCCGGCATGGCCCGCTACATGGTGGCCACGGCGCGGGAGCTGCGCTCGTTCCGGCCGGTCCCGTTCCGCCTGACGCTGGACGAGGACGAGGTGATCGAGCGGGAGGCCATGCTGGTGGCGGTGGCCAACACGCGCTCGTACGGGGCGGGCATGCGCGTCTGCCCCGACGCCAGGCCCGACGACGGGCTGCTGGACGTGGTGACGATCGGCGCCCTGTCCAGGGCGGAGTTCCTGCGCGTCTTCCCGAGCGTGTACCGGGGACGGCACGTGACGCATCCGGCCGTGTCGGTACGGCGGGTGCGCGGCATCCGGATCGAGGCCGAGGAGCTGGTCGCCTACGCCGACGGGGAGCGCATCGGCGCGGTCCCGGTGCACTGCGAGGTGCGGCCGGGCGCGCTGCGCGTCCTCGTCTGAAATCTACTTTGTAAAGGCGCCGGAGCCGGATCGCCGCGGCAGAGCCGGAATGGGCGGGACGGACCGGAATGGCGATTTCGGTAGGCTGGCGGGTATGACAACGCCAGCGGAACGCTACGCGGCCTTCCGTCAGAAGCACGGGGACGACGGGGCCGCTCTCAGATCGTTCCGAGGTCTCTACGACTTCGAGCTGGACGACTTCCAGCTCGACGCCTGCAGGGCCCTGGAAGCCGGCGACGGGGTGCTGGTCGCGGCGCCCACGGGCTCGGGCAAGACGGTCGTGGGCGAGTTCGCCGTCCACCTGGCCCTGGAGCAGGGCCTCAAGTGCTTCTACACGACGCCCATCAAGGCGCTGTCGAACCAGAAGTACAACGACCTGGTCAAGCGCTACGGCACCGCCAAGGTCGGCCTGCTGACCGGCGACAACAGCGTCAACGGCGAGGCGCCCATCGTGGTCATGACGACCGAGGTGCTGCGCAACATGCTCTACGCCGGGTCCGCGACGCTGGCCGGGCTGGGGTTCGCGGTGATGGACGAGGTCCACTACCTGGCCGACCGGTTCAGGGGCGCGGTGTGGGAGGAGGTCATCATCCACCTGCCCGACTCGGTGCGGCTGGTCGCGCTGTCGGCGACGGTCAGCAACGCCGAGGAGTTCGGCGAGTGGATGGGCGAGGTGCGCGGCGACACGACGGTGATCGTCGACGAGCACCGGCCGGTGCCGCTGTGGCAGCACATGATGGTCGGCAACCGCATCTACGACCTGTTCATGACCGACGACCTGACGCCGCGCATCAACCCGACGCTGATGCGGGTCACGCGTGACGCCGAGCGGCTGACGGCGGGGCGGGGCCGGCGCGGTTACGGCCGGCCGCAGCGCTCGCGCCCGCCGGACCGGGTGCAGGTGATCGAGAAGCTGGACAGCGAGGGGCTGCTGCCGGCGATCACGTTCATCTTCTCGCGGGCGGGCTGCGACGCGGCGGTGCAGCAGTGCCTGCACGCGGGCATCCGGCTGACCACCGACCGCGAGCGGCACGAGATCAGGCAGCTCGTCGACGAGCGCACCGCGCACCTGCCCGACGAGGACCTCGCGGTGCTGGGCTACCTGGAGTGGCGCGACTGCCTGGAGCGGGGCCTGGCCGCGCACCACGCGGGCATGCTGCCGGCCTTCAAGGAGGTCGTGGAGGAGCTGTTCACGCGCGGGCTGGTCAAGGCGGTGTTCGCGACCGAGACGCTGGCGCTGGGCATCAACATGCCGGCCCGCAGCGTGGTGATCGAGAAGCTCGACAAGTGGAACGGCGAGACGCACGCCGACCTGACGCCGGGGGAGTACACCCAGCTCACCGGCCGGGCGGGGCGGCGCGGCATCGACGTCGAAGGTCACGCGGTGGTGCTGTGGCAGCCGGGCATGGATCCGCTGTCGGTGGCGGGGCTGGCGGGCACCCGTACGTATCCGCTGCGCTCCAGCTTCCAGCCGTCGTACAACATGGCGGTCAACCTGGTCGGCCAGTTCGGCCGCGAGCGGGCCAGGACGCTGCTGGAGGAGTCGTTCGCGCAGTTCCAGGCCGACCGGGCGGTCGTCGGGCTGGCCAAGCAGCTGCGCAAGCACGAGGAGGCGCTGGAGGGCTACCAGGAGGCGATGACGTGCCACCTGGGCGACTTCCCCGAGTACGCGGCGCTGCGGCGGCGCCTGTCGGACCGGGAGGCGGAGCTGTCGCGCCAGCGGGGCGCGGCGCGGCGGGCGGCGGCGGTGCGCTCGCTGGAGGCACTGCAGCCCGGCGACGTCATCCGGGTGCCGGGCGGGCGCCGGGCCGGGCTGGCGATCGTGCTGGACCCGGGCCGCAACCCGCGCGGTCACGGGCCGAGCCCGCTGGTGCTGACGATCGGCAAGCAGATCAAGAAGCTCGACCCGGCCGACTTCCCCGTGCCGGTGGAGCCGCTGGAGAAGCTGCGCATCCCGAAGAACTTCAACGGCCGCTCGCCGAAGGAACGCGCCAACCTCGTCTCGACGCTGCTGGCCAAGATCGGTGACCGCGATCTGGGCAAGCCGGTGCGGGCGCGCGACCACACGGTGGAGGACGACGAGATCAACGAGCTGCGCCGGCTCATCCGCCAGCATCCGTGCCACGGCTGCGACGAGCGGGAGGACCACGCGCGCTGGGCGGAGCGCTACTACAAGCTGCTGCGTGAGACCGAGGGGCTGCGGCGCCGGGTCGAGGGCCGCTCGCACGTCATCTCCCGGACGTTCGACCGGATCTGCTCGGTGCTGGAGCAGCTCGGCTACCTCGACGGCGAGACCGTCACCGACGAGGGCCGGCGGCTGGGCCGCCTCTACACGGAGCTGGACCTGCTGACCGCCGAGTCGCTGCGCAAGGGCCTGTGGGAGGAGCTCGACCCGGCGGAGCTGGCGGCGTGCGTGTCGGCGCTGGTGTTCGAGTCGCGGGCGTCCGACGACACCCGCCGCCCGAAGATCCCCGCCGGGCGGGCCCAAGACGCGCTGTCGGCGATGATCCGGCTGTGGGGGGAGCTGGAGGGCATCGAGTCCGACCACGGGCTGTCCACGATCAGGGAGCCCGATCTGGGGTTCGCGTGGGCGGCGTTCCGGTGGACCAAGGGGCACAGCCTCGACGCGGTGCTCATGGAGGGCGTCAACGGCAACGAGCTGGCGGCCGGTGACTTCGTCCGGTGGATCAAGCAGCTGATGGACCTGCTCGGCCAGCTCGGCAACGCGGCGCCGCCCGGCAGCAAGATCAAGCAGACCGCGGTGAAGGCGATGGACGCCATGCGGCGGGGCGTGGTGGCGTACTCGTCGCTGACCTGATCGCGGGGCGCGTGGCCTGCGCTCGTCCCAGGGTCCTGTCCCGGGCCCTGGGACGCGATGGCGCACGCCCCATATCACGGCGTTATGGGCACATTGGGAGGTATCAAGTGGGTCTCCTGATGTCAGCCTGAGGGCACCCCCAGCCGGCCGGGGCTCGTCCACTCCACCCCCCTGAGGAGCAACGAGCGTGAACCCCAAGCTCAGGCTGGGCGCTGCCGCCATTCTCGCGTTAGCCCTGGCCGTCACCGCACCGGCGGGAGCCACGAGCGCGAGCGTCCGGGCGGCCGATCCGCCGTCACCCTCCGAGCGCGGCGCCGCGGTGGCGACCGCGCAGCGCGTCATCGCCGCCGGCCGGCCGCAGCTCCTGGCCGCCGACCAGGACGCCTTCTCGCTGGCGTCGTCCGTCCCTGGCGTCAACGGCATCCAGCACCTGACGTACGCGCGTACCCACGCCGGCCTGCCTGTCTACGGCGGCGAGGTCGTCGTCACGACCGACCGGTCCGGAAGGGCCGTCAGCGCGGTCGACACCGGCCAGCAGGCGGTGATCGCGCTGGACACCAAGCCGCGGATCGGCGCGCAGGAGGCCGCCGAGACGGCCCGCGCCGCGGCGCCGAAGGCCGACGCGGCCGGCACGCCGGCGCTCGTCGTGCACGCCGCCACCGCCACGCCGCGCCTGGCCTGGGAGGTCGTGGCCAGCGCCGCCGACCGGTCGAGCATCCTGCACGTGTACGTGGACGCCCAGGACGGCCAGGTCTTCGACCAGTGGGACCAGGTCGTCGACGGCACCGGCAACAGCTACTACAACGGCAACCCGGTCACGATCGACACCTCGCCGTCGTACGTGATGCGCGACCCCACCCGCACCGGCATCCAGTGCGGCGGGCAGAACGGCGCGGTCTACAGCAAGTCCACCGACAGCTGGGGCAACGGCAGCGGCACGAACCTGGAGACGGCCTGCGTGGACGCGCTCTTCGCCGCCCAGCGCCAGTGGAACATGCTGCGCGACTGGCTCGGCCGCAACGGCGTCAACGGCTCGGGCCGCGGCTATCCGGCGCGGGTCGGGCTGAACCAGGCCAACGCCTTCTGGAACGGCTCGTACGCCTCCTTCGGCCGCAACTCGGCCGGCACCCAGCAGGCCACCTCCATGGACGTCGTCGCGCACGAGTTCGGCCACGGCGTCTTCCAGTTCTCCGGCGGCAGCGGCGGCAGCGGCAACGAGGCCGGCGGCCTGAACGAGTCGACGGGTGACATCTTCGGCGCGCTGACCGAGGCGTACGTCAACGAGCCCGCCACGCTCGACCCGCCCGACTACCTGGTCGGCGAGGAGGTCAACCTGGTGGGGCGGGGCGCGATCAGGAACATGTACAACCCGTCGGCGCTCGGCCATCCGAACTGCTACAGCTCCTCGATCCCGACCACCGAGGTGCACGCGGCGGCCGGGCCCCAGAACCACTGGTTCTACCTGCTGGCCGAGGGCACGAACCCGAGCGGCAAGCCGGCCAGCAGCCGGTGCGACGGCGGCGCGGCCATCACCGGCGTCGGCGTCCGCAAGGCGGGCCAGATCTTCATGACCGGCCTGAACATGAAGACGGCGCCGTGGACGCACGCCAAGGCGCGGGTGGCGACGCTGCGGGCGGCCCGGACGCTGTTCAGCGGCTGTGTCGAGTTCAACGTCGTCAAGGCGGCCTGGAGCGGGGTGAACGTTCCCGCGCAGAGCGGCGAGCCCACCTGTCCCTGATGTCTTCGGGGCGGGATGCTCCTGAGAGCTGGTTCTCAGGAGCATCCTTGGCCCTGCCTTGACCTCGCCCTGTCGTTTTACCTGTCGCGCGGCGACTTTACTTCTGCGGCGTCTTCGCCTTTCCGTGCGGGTTTTACCAGTCAAGACTGTTTGAAATCAGCGAATATCTGCTGATTTATCGCATTTCGGGTGCTAGCGTCCGATTTGTCAGTGTTCAGCCAACGGGGGAGGAATCATGGCGAACACGCAACTGTCTCAGGCCGGATACCAGCAAGGCTGGGGTTGCCGACGCAGGCGCCGCTGCTATCGCAGGTGGAACTGCTGCCACCGCCGCAGGTGGTGGGGGTGCTAGAGCGCCCCGTCGAGAGCCGGCGGCTCAGCCGCCGGCTCTCTCTGAGCGCCTCCGGCCGTGAACTCGCACCGGCGATTTCCCTTCGCCACACCTTTCGCGAATTCTGGCCGGACACCCGCGGATTGCGGAAGCTGTTCGCGGCCGGGGTGGTGTTCGCCATTCTGGCCGCGCTCTGCGAAGTGGCCGCGATCCGCCTGTTCGGGCACATCACCGACGAAGTGCTGACGACCCGCAACCTGGGGGCCTTCTGGGCGCCCGCGATCTGGTGGCTCGGGCTCGCCGCGCTCGCCGGGGTGACCGCCTTCGCGGGGGCCTACGCCACCGCGCTCGGCGCCGAACGGTTCCTGCTGGCCCTGCGCGACCGCGTGTACGCGCACGTGCAGACGCTCGCGCCGGACTTCTCCGAGAAGCGGCGGCTCGGCGACCTGATGGCCCGGCTCACCGACGACATCGAAGCCATCGAGGAACTCGTCGGATCCGGGCTCGTCAAGATCATCACCACGGTCGCGAGCGTCGTCTTCTTCGCCGGGGCGGCCTTCGTCATCCGCTGGGACCTCGCCCTGCTGACGATGGCGCTGGTCCCGCTGTTCCTGGTGGTCTCCAAGGTGTTCGCGGACCGGTTCCGCTCCGCCGCGGCACTCGAACGCGCCAGCAACGGGGCCATGAACAGCGTCCTGGAGGAAGGGCTGGCCAACCAGCCGCTCGTCCAGGCGTACAACCGGCAGCACGACGAGTCCCGGCGCCTGCACCGGGAGGGGCGCGGCTGGCTGCGCGCCAACATGGCGCAAGCCTGGCTGGCCGGCCTCTACAGCCCCGTCGTCCAGGTCATCGAGACCGTCTGCCTGATCGTCATCCTCGGGTTCGGCGCGTGGGAGATCGCGGCCGGGCGGCTGACGCTCGGCGGGCTGCTCGCCTTCGCCGCCTACCTGGCCCTGCTCTACCCGGCCGTGCAGTCGCTGGGCGAGCTGGCCATGACGGTCTCCGAAGCGGCGGCCGGCTCCGACCGGGTCATCGAGATCCTGCGCACCGGGCCCGCCGTGACCGACGCTCCCGACGCCGTCCCGGCCGGCCGCGGCCACGGCCGCGTCACCTTCGAACGGGTCGGCTTCGCCTACCCGGGACGGGGGCGGCCGGTGCTGCGCGACCTGTCCTTCACCGCCGAGCCCGGCGACGTCGTCGTCCTGGCCGGGCCCAGCGGGGCGGGCAAGTCCACCGTGGCCAAGCTGCTGCTGCGCTTCTACGACCCGGACCAGGGGCGCGTCCTGCTCGACGGCGTGGACGTGCGCCGCCTGACGCGGGAGTCGCTGCGCGACAACGTGACGATCATGCACCAGGAGACGCTGCTGTTCTCCGGCTCCGTCCGCGACAACATCGCCTACGGACGGCCCGGCGCCTCGCTCGACGAGGTGATCAGGGCGGCGGAGGCGGCCGGGGTGCACGACTTCGTCAAGCTGCTGCCCCAGGGGTACGACACGCCCGTCGGGCAGCGCGGCCGGCTGCTGTCCGGGGGGCAGCGGCAGCGGATCGCGATCGCCCGGGCCATCCTGCGCGACACGCCGGTGCTCGTGCTCGACGAGCCCACCAGCGGGCTCGACGACGCCACCGCCGCCCAGGTGATGCGGCCGCTGCGGCGGCTCATGGCCGGGCGGACGACCCTGCTCATCACGCACGACCTGCGGCACCTGCCGGAGCGGGCGCGCGTGGTGGCGCTGGAGCCGGTGCCCCGCGAGGAACGCATCCGGCTCAAGCGCGTCGGCATGCCGTCCCGCGGCACCCACGCCCCGCCGTCCACGGCGCCGTCCGCGGCGCCGTCCGGAACGGCGTCCGGAACGACGCGTGGAGCGGCGTCCGGAGCCGGTATCGGACGGCACGCGGCGCGGGCGCCCGCACCCCGCGCCGCGCCGGAAAGCTCCGCGGTGCCGGCCGCGTCGGAGAGCTCGGGCGCGGAGGGGGTGGCCGGGCGTGAGGGGGTGGCCGGGCGTGAGGGGGCGTCGGCCTCGCCCGGGTCCTCGTGACCGCCTTGGGTCCGTACGCGGCGGCGCCCGTTCCACTGCGGTGGGGCGGGCGCCGTCGTGCCCGGCCGAGGTGTGTGGGCTGGTATGTCCGGGGACGCGCTCGATAGAATCGGAGAGCTCTCTCCGTTTGTCCTGAAGGCAGGTCGAGGTCATGGGCGACGATCACAGCGCCGCCAGGCCGCTGCGCGCCGACGCCCGCCGCAACCGCGACCGGGTCCTGCAGATCGCGCAGGAGGCCCTGGCCAGCGACGGCCTGACCATCTCCTTCGACGAGATCGCCCGGCGGGCCGGGTTCGGGGTCGGCACCGTCTACCGGCACTTCCCGACCAAGGAGGCGCTGGTCGAGGCGGTGCTGCTGGGGCGGATCGAGCGGTTCGTGGCCGACGCCAGGGCGCTGGCCACCGCCGAGGACGCGGGGCGGGCGTTCTTCGGCTGGTTCACGACGGTGGTCGAGCAGGCGGCGGCGAACCAGGCGCTGTGCGACATGCTGGACAGCGGCTCGGGGATGGCGCTGCGGCCGGGCTCCACGCTGGCCGACGACTTCGCCGCCGCGCTGGCCCGGCTGCTGGCGCGGGCGCAGCGGGTCGGCGCGGTGCGGCCCGACCTCCAGGCGCAGGACGTCCACGACCTGCTGCGCGGCTGCCTGGCCGCCGAGCGCCGCGCCCGCGCCAGGGGCGGGGCGGTGCGGATGGCGGAGGTCATCTGCGAGGGCATGCGCGCCAAGCCCACCTCGCCCCCGCCGACGTTCTGACCTTGGGGGTGGAGCGCCGTCAGGGGGCGAGGGTGAAGCGGACCTCGCGGGTGGACGGGTCGGCCTGGGTGAGGCGGACCGTGACCTGCTCGCCCAGCGGCAGCGGCCCGTCGCAGCGGGCGATCACCGCCGGGTCCATGAGCTGCACCTGCCCGCCCCCGCGCCGCTCGTCCACGTCGATCACGACCGCCTCGAACGCCTGCCCGATCCGCTCACGCAGCAGGAACGCTTCCACCAGGTCCACGCACGCCCGCTCCACGGCTCCCGCGCGCCGGCCGGAGGCGGCCATGAGGTCCGGCAGGAGGGGGAGCGCGGCCCGTACGGAGGCGGGGACCGGCTCGCCGGCGGCGACCGCCAGGCACACCTCGGTCGCGTAGCGGTCGACCAGGCGTCGCAGCGGGGCCGTGACGTGCGCGTACGGCGCGGCGACGGCGGCGTGCTCGGCCAGCCGGGGCGGGGCGCCGTCGAAGGCGACGTAGCCGGCGCCGCGCAGCAACACCTTCGACTCGTGCAGGAACGCCGCGTGCCGCCCCTCCTTCGGGTCGAGGTCGTGCACGACGTCGCCGTAGCCGGCGCCCTCCGGCCAGGGCACGCCGAGGGCCTGCGCGACCCGGCGTACCTTGGCCAGGTCGTCGGGCTGCGGGCGGGGCAGCACGCGCAGGACGCCGATCTCGGCGTCGAGCATCATCGTGGCCGCGGCCATGCCGGTGAGCAGCGAGATCTGCGCGTTCCACGCCTCGGCGGGCAGCGGCAGCCGGAACTCCAGCCGGTAGCCGCCGTCGTCGTGCACCACCTCCTGCTCGGGGGTGGGCAGGGTGACGCCGCCGCGCTCGCGTTCCAGCGCCAGCCGCAGCTCGCCGATCTCGGCGAGCAGCTCCAGCACGCCGTCGGCGGTGCCGGTGTCGTGGACGGCCTGCACGTAGTCGTAGTCGTAGCGCTCGCGGCTGCGGACGAGGGCGCGCCGGACGTCGGCGCCGAGGGTGCGGCCGTCGGAGTCGAGGTCGACGCGCCACACCACGGCGGGCCGCAGCGCGCCGGGCAGCAGGCTGGCGGCGTCCTCCGACAGGACCGGCGGGTGCAGCGGCACCTTGCCCGCCGGCAGGTAGACGGTCTCGCCGCGGGCGCGGGCCTCGGCGTCGATCGGGCCGCCCGTGCGGACGAACGCGCCGACGTCGGCGATGGCGTACCAGACGCGGTAGCCGGCCCGCAGCCGCTCGAGGTGCACGGCCTGGTCGAGGTCCATCGAGCCGGGCGGGTCGATGGTGACGAACGGGACGTCCGTCAGGTCGTCGGCGTCGAGCCGGGGCACCTTGGCGACCCAGTCGGCCTCGTCGAGCACGGCGCGGGGGAAGCCGCCGGGCAGCTTCAGCTCCCGCGTGATCCGCTCGAACCCGTCCTCCAGCTTGAGTGGTATCTGATCGGGAACCTGAATCGTTGGCACGCGTGACAACCTACCCCGCACGCGATCGCCCAGGAGGGGCGCCGTCAGGTGAGGTGCCGGTCGAGGCCGGTGATGCGGAGCAGGCGGCGCATGTTCGGGGGCACGCCCTCGATGTGCAGGCGGGTGTGCTGGCCGGCGGCCTGCTTCTGGACGGAGACGAGGATGCCGAGGCCGGCGGCGTCGATGAAGGACAGGCGGCTGACCTCGATGACGAGCTCGGCGCCGGTGTCGCGGGCGTGGCCGGCCTCCTGGAGCAGGGCGAGGAGGTGGCCGCGCAGCTGCTCGGTGGTGGCGATGTCGAGCTCGCCGGCGACGCTCACCATGAGCGTGCCGTCGTGGCGGCTGGTGGTCAGGTGTAGTGGATCCATGTCCGGCTCCGCGCTCTCTCAGGGCCGGGATCATCCTGTCGGTAGCGCGGACCCGCCCTTTGGCACCAGATGTCATGCATGCGTCACATAGAGCGACTGTGTGCTTCCGAAGTGGAGTGTACATCCCTGTACACGCCCCTCGACAGGGCGGCCGGGATTCGGGTGGACAGGAGAATTCCTCAGGAAAACAATTCCGGTTACCAGATAGAAGAAAACTCATCCTTCGGGCTTCGCGCGGGCGACGCGGACGGCCGGCCCCACCGATCTTATTTTGTGAGATATTTCGGCATTTGTCGGGGGCGATCACTACGCTGCTAGCCCTGGGGATACGAGGGGAAAGCGAACCAAGATCGTGTTAATCGCAGTCGCAGTGCTGGCCGCCGCCGTGGTGGGCGCGGTGGCCTGGTGGCTCCGCCGGAACGGGGCCTCCGGTGGGGACCGGATCGACGGTGACGAGCCCGGCGCGTTCGAGCCGGGGCCGGAGCGGAAGCGGGAGTGGGAGCTGCTGCTGACATCCGAGGCGGAAGCGGCGTTCACCGAGGGCCTGCGGGCCTACCACGAGGCGGGCGGGGCGTTGCGGGTGGGCGCCGAGCAGGGCGTGCTCACCACGTACGAGCCGCCGCGGCTCATCTCCCTGCACCTGCTCGCCGACGCCTTCGCCGCCCGGGGGACGCGGCGCTGCACGACCCGCAGGGGACGGTCGAGCGGCTCCTCGAACGGCTGGCCGCCACCGAGCGGCCAGGGGTGCTGCACCTGCGGCCCGGCTGGCTGGACGGGGAGGTGGACGGCATGGACGCCGTCCGGTTCGCCGCCGCCGTGGGCGAGGTCGTCCGGCCGGGCGGCTGGACGGCCGAGGCGCGCCTTGGAGCGTTGCAGGTCACGGTGCGCGGCGACGAGCCCGGCGCAAGTGCGCGGGGGAGCGGGGACAGGCCGCTCACGCACGTCAACGGCACGCCGATCAAGTCGCTCGCCGCCAAGGAAGGCGGCGACGGGGACGCCCCTGAGGAGAGGGCGGCCGGTGAGGCGAACACGATGATGCTGGACCTGGCCCGGGTGCTCGACCTCTACCAGGAGGCGCGAGCCGGCCGCCCGGAGGCCGAGCCGCGGACGCTGCTGGGCGAGATCGTGCCCCGCCTGATCGCCGCGGGCGGCCCCGGCGTGACGTGGGCGCGGCCACCGCGGCGAGCAGAGCTGCGGACGGTGCTGGGAAGCGAGCCGGAGCTGCACTGATGACGGGTCGGAAGCCGGCACGAGCGGGGCGCCGGTGGCGGGAGCAGGATCAAGGGCGGGGGCACGGGATCGATGACAGGTGAGGGGTTACGGGCGGGGGCGTTGCGGGGCGCGCTGGTCGTGGTGGCCGTGCTGCTGCTCTTCGGCGCCGGCTTGTGGACGGTCTCGCGGATGGGGCCCGCCCCCGCCGGGCCTCGGGCGGGGTCCGGGTCCGAGGCCGACGTGGAGTACGAGGAGGACCCGCTCTCCCTGACGGTGGTGCCGCCGCGCGTGCCGCCCGGCACCGCGTCGGTGCGGGTGGCCGCGGCCTGTGCCGCGCCTCCGGAGAAGACGACCGCGCAGTCCGCCGCCTTCATGGACAGCGTGGCGTTCGCGCGCGCCCCGTCCGGGACGGCCATGTACGCCGACGCCGAGCTGGACCCGGAGCTGCCCCCGGGCAGGTACCAGATCTTCGCGCTGTGCGGCACCCGGTTCGGCAGCGCCGAGCTGGAGATCGAGGGACGGAAGGGCCCGGAGCCGAAGCGCACGGCCACGACCACGATCACCCTCACCCCGGCCCGCCCGGGCGACTGGCGCGACCATCCGGACGGGGAGCGCACGAGCGCCGAGCTCGGCTCCGGCTGGATCTTCTTCAGGGTGCGGATCACGCACGAGGTGCGGGTGCCCGCCGACGACCCTGACGTGGCGGCCCTGCGCGCGGGCGCCGCGGGAGGCGACCCGTCCACGTTCGTCAGCGAGCGGCTCGGCTCCTTCTCCGTGCGCGCGCCCCGGTCGCTCTTCGGCCTGGGCTACGCGGCGCCCGTGGTCAGGACGGACAGCGGCGCCCGCGAGGCCGTCATCACCTACACGGCCCTCGACTACGGCGCCGTCGACCCGAGTGAGCCCTCCACCGTGGGCGTCGCGTACGACCCGCCCGCGGCAGAGGGCGTTCCCCGGCTGGACGCGCACGAGATCGTCGTCCTCGCCACCGGCTGGACGGTGGCGGGGGTGAGCGGCCCGCCGCCACTGGCGCAGGACGCGCACCTCCTGCGCCTCAACGGCGGCGACCGCCCGGCGCGGGTCGCCTTCGCCCGGGACGGCACGACCGGACCCATGGCCTACTTCCTCGGCGAGAACCGGGACATGGCGGCGTTCCTGGAGGGCACCGATCCGAGCGACCAGGGGCCCGAGGAGGAGCAGGTCTCGACAGGCCCGCTCGGCATGGATGCCGACGGCTTCGTGGGGCGGGCCTGGGTGGCGGCGTTGGTGGCGGGGCTGGTGGCGGCCGTGCTGCTCCTGCTCTCCACGCTGGCGCGCGCCCTCGGCCGCCCGTGGTGGCGCCGCCGCCGCAACTGGGTGCTCGTGGCGATGGCCGGCGGCGGATACGGCTGGTACCTGCTCGTCGGCGAGGCCGACCTCCCGGCGCTCCTGCTCGTGGCGGGGCTGCCCGCGCTGGCGCTGCTGTCGACGTTCCGCGCCGCGAACGGGCGCGGTGACCTGCCCCGGGCAGAGGCGGCGGTGGCGGCGGCGGTGGCGGCGGCGCTGGCGGGGCTCGTCCTGGCGGCGTGGCCGCTGGCGGCCTCGTTCGGGGGCGGGCCCGCCGCCGGGGTGCTGGCGGTCGCGGCGGGAGCGGCGGGGGTGACGGCCGCCGTGCCGCGGCTGCGCCGCCTGTTCCCTCCGGCCGGGCTGGTGCTGCTGGGCGCGGGGGCGATGCTCGCGGGCATGGCGGCGGTGGCCGGGCACGCCCCGCCGTCCCTGATGTGGCTGGCGCTGGTGGTGGTCGGCTGGGGCGCCCTGGTGTTCGGCTGGGTGACCGAGGCCGGTCACCGGTGGTCGGCGGTGAGCGCGGCGCGGTGGGTGGCGGCGGCGACCGTCGCGTGCGGCGCGCAGGTCTACGCCGTCACGGACCTGGACCCGCGCAGCACCTGGACGTCCCTGCTCCCGGAGGACCTGCTCGAGGTGGCGGGCACGGTGGCGTTCATGAGCGTGCCGCTGCTGGCGCTGACGATGCTCGTCGTACGCGTGCGCCGCTTCGGCGGGAGCGCCGAAGGGCTCACCGAGCCGGCCGCCTTCCACACGGCGGTGCTCCTGCTGCTGCTCACCCGCGCCCAGACCGTCGATCCGGTGGCGGGCATCATGATCCTGCTCGTGTGGGCCGGCGTGTTCGTTTTGCTGCCGGCGCCGCGGGCGGAGCTGCTGCGCGCCGTGCCACCGGAGGAGCACCGGCGGCTCGTACGCGACCTGATCAGGCGCCGCTCGGCCCGGGCGGCGCTCACGGCGCTGCTGCGGCAGGCGGGGGAGGGCGACGACTTCGAGCAGCGGCGGCAGGCGCTGGAGCGGGCGGGCGACGAGCACGAGGGGCCGCTCGACTCCGATCTCGCGCTCACCACCCTGGCCGGGCGCACCCCTTGGCAGAACGCGCTCGCCTCCCTGGGCGTGGGGGCGGCGCTGTCGCTGCCGTTCTCGGTCGTGCGGATCTCGGAGTCGTTGCAGGGGCTGCAGGCCGGCGGGCAGGAGCTGGCCGCCGCCGCGCTGGCGCTGCTGTCGCTGCCCGCGCTCAGCATGGTGTTCGGGTACTTCTATCCGCGCGTGCGCGGCACCAACCCGGTCGCCAAGTGCCTGGCGTTCTTCCTGGCGGCGCTGCTCGTCGAGCTGCCCACCTACGTGTACACGCTCGCTCGGGCCTCCATCGCGCAGGACGACTGGGTGGTGCCGCCCACGGCGGACGGGGCGTTCGTCGGCGTGCTCGTGGCGGTCGGCAACATCGCCGTGGTCAGCATCGGGCTGGGCCTGTGGTGGGAGTGGCGGCTCATGTGGCTGGCGGGCGAGCCGTGGGGGCGTGTCAGGGACGTCCGTACGCTGCGCGCCCTGGCGGCGCCGCTGGCCGCGGTGGCGATCGCGGCCGCGACCACGGCGGCGACCGCGATGGTCAACAACGTGATCGCGCCGCTGCCCAGCGGCCCCCCGGCCGCGGAGGCCACACCGACCCGACGCGCACCCCTGACCGCGGCGGCCGGGCGCCGGCCGCGCGGCGGGGCCTCACCCCGGCCGCCGCGCCCGCCGCGCGGCGCGGCTCGCCCCGGACGCCGCGCCGCGTCAGTTCTCGGCGCGGCCGTCCCGCCAGTAGCCCATGAACGCGACGGAGCGCCGGTCCACGCCGCGCTCGCCCACCAGGTGCCGGCGCAGCGTCTTGATGACGGACGCCTCCCCGGCCAGCCACGCGTACAGCGGCCCGTGGTCGGCCTCCTCCTCCGGCGGCACCTCCCACAGCTCCTCGGTGTCCACGTCCACGTCCACGAAGTCGGCGGAGGCGGAGTCGGAGGTGGTGGCGGTGGCGGGGGCGGGCGAGGACGGGAGGAGGCGGCCGGCGGCGGCCTGGACGGCGGGGACGAGCTCACCGCCGCGCTCGCCGCCGTTCCTGGCCAGCCAGGTGACCTTGACCGAGGCGGCCGTCTCGACGGGCAGGGCGTCGTCGTCGCAGGGCACCTCCATGAACACCTCGCCGTGCAGGTGGGCGGGCAGGCGCTCCAGGATGGCGCAGATGGCGGGCACGGCGGTCTCGTCCCCGGCGATGAGCACGCAGCCGGTGCCGGCGGGCGGGTGGAACTCCAGCCCGCCGTGGCGGCCCTCGAAGCGGGCGTGCGGGCCGTAGAGGGCGGCGGCGTCGCCGACCTGGACCGTTTCGGCCCAGCGGGCGGCGGGCCCGCCGTCGGGGTGCATGACGATGTCCACGTCCACCTCGCCGGCCTCGGGCCGGACGGTCCTGGCGGTGTAGGTGCGCATCGGGTTGCGCCTGGTCTCGTCCAGCTCGCGCCAGCGCGGGTACCAGTCGCTGCCGCTGGGCAGGTGGGCGAAGCCGTGCTCGGGGACGGGGAGGAAGAGCTTGACCCGCTGGTCGAAGCCGTTGTCGGCGAAGTGCCGCAGGTCGTCCCCGGCGAAGGTGACCCGCAGGAACGACGGGCTCAGCCGTTCGAGCCGGTCCACCCGTACGTGGAACATGTGAAAGGGCTCGGTCATCCCCGAAATCTCCGATCTAGATTAGGTGAGCCTAACCTAAACGATCGCGGCGGTTTAGGCCAGCCGGGGTCGGTGTCACAGTGAGTGATGGTGTCATCGCGATACGTTTTCCCAAGAAAAGACCCGCCATCCCTGAGGATGGCGGGTATGAATGGCAGGAATTCGCGGGTGGCTACGCGTCGCCACCAAGAATGTATTTCCCATCATTCGCTGCCGGGGCGGCAACTCAGAGAATCCGGGTGGTCGCCGAATTCGAGATGGTGCCCCCGCCGCCGCTGCCCGAGCCCATGCCGCTCACCGCGGAGGGAGTGGCGCCGGGCTTGACGATCGTCGCCTGGCCGTTGCTCGTCCCGACCGCGAGGCTGCCGTTCTTGAGCAGCTTCCAGAAGACGAGCTGGTGACGCACCGTGCCCGCAGCGTCCATCTGGTACTTGACCTGCACGGTGCCGGTGAACGGGCCGAGCGTCGTGGTCACGGTCTTCAGGACGGGGTTGGTGTCGCTCAGCGTGATGGTCGTCGGGCTGAGGGCGGCGCACTGCACGCCGAGGGTGGAGGCCTCGACGCAGACGTTGATCCGCGCGTCCAGGGTGTGGGCGGGCGCGGCGTTCGCGGCGCTTCCCGCCCCGGCGAGAATGGCGCCCGCGGTGGCGGCGGTTCCGGCCAGGGACAGGATTCTGTGCTTGATCGACATGACGGTCTGCCTTTTCTCTTTTGGATGGCATGACGATTGACGAAGGAAACATTAAAACTTTCAACAGGACCACTCTGGGCCGAATTACGCACATGGCGCATGAGCTGAGTCACACCCGTCCGGGGGCGCGGTGGGGCGGCGGAGCCGGGAGAGGTAGCGTCGTAGCGCTGAAACAGGTGTCCCCCTCCCTGGGTAAGGAGCCCGACTTGTCTCCTGTGATCCTCTCCGCGGCGGGCGTCGCGCTGGTGCTCGACGACGCAGCTCCCGGCCTGCCGCGAGTGCGGCACTTCGGCGCCGGGCTCGGGCCCGTCGCCGGGGCCGACCTGCTGCCCGCGCTGACCTCCCCGGCCCCGCCGCTGCTGCCCGCCCAGGGCGACGGCTGGTACGGGCGCCCCGGCCTGTCCGGCGGCAGGGACGGCGAGCACTGGCCGGTCCGGTGGACGGTGGACGGGATCGACGTGACGGCCGAGCCCGGCTCCGGCGGGTCGGTGACCGTCACCGCCTCCGACGCCAGAGCCGGGTTGCGGCTGGCGAGCGAGCTGGTCATGGACGGCGGCGGCCTGGTGCGGATGCGGCATACCCTAACGAATACCGCCGCGTCCGCGTACCGGCTGGCGGGGCTCGTGTGCGCGCTGCCGGTGCCGGCCCGGGCCGGTGAGCTGCTCGACTTCACCGGCCGGTGGGCGCTGGAGAAGGTGCCGCAGCGCAGGGAGTTCGGGCAGGGAGTGTGGTCGAGGGAGAACCGGCGCGGCCGCACCGGGCACGACGCCACGGGGCTGCTGGTGGCGGGCACCGGCGGGTTCGGGTTCCGCGCCGGCGAG
This sequence comes from [Actinomadura] parvosata subsp. kistnae, assembly GCF_900323885.1. GTDB lineage: Bacteria > Actinomycetota > Actinomycetes > Streptosporangiales > Streptosporangiaceae > Nonomuraea > Nonomuraea composti. Next base: position 40,346 of record NZ_OOHJ01000023.1, read on the forward strand.
GTGTGGGCGGTGCACGCGGGCTGGAGCGGCGACCACGTGCACTACGCCGAGAGGCTGGCCGAGGGCGTGGCGCTGCTGGGCGCCGGCGAGCTGCTCGAACCCGGCGAGGTCGTGCTCGCAGAAGGCGAGCACTACAGCACGCCGTGGGTGTACTTCGCCTGGTCCGGGGCCGGGCTCGACGACGTCAGCGCGCGCCTGCACGGCCACCTGCGGGCCCGCCCGCTGCCGGTGCGGCCCGTCACGCTGAACAACTGGGAGGCCACCTACTTCGACCACGGCCTCGACCGGCTGCTGGAGCTGGCCGACAAGGCCGCCGCCGCCGGGATCGAGCGGTTCGTGCTCGACGACGGCTGGTTCCGCCACCGCCGCGACGACCGGGCCGGCCTCGGCGACTGGTACGTCGACGAGGGCGTCTGGCCCGACGGCCTGCACCCGCTGGCCGACCGGGTCCGCAAGCTCGGCATGCAGTTCGGCCTGTGGTTCGAGCCGGAGATGGTCAACCCCGACTCCGACCTGGCCCGCGCCCACCCCGACTGGATACTCGGGCACGCCGAGCGCATGCCGCCGCCGCAGCGCCACCAGCAGGTGCTCGACCTGGCCCGGCCGGAGGCGTACGCGTACCTGCTGGAGCGCCTCGACGCGCTGGTCGGCGAGTACGCGCTCGACTACATCAAGTGGGACCACAACCGCGACATCGCCGAGCCGGTGCACGACGGCGTGCCCGGCGTGCACGCGCAGACGCTGGCCACCTACCGGCTGCTGGACGAGCTGCGCGCCCGCCACCCCGGCCTGGAGATCGAGTCGTGCTCGTCGGGCGGCGCCCGCGTCGACTTCGGCATCCTGGCCCGCACCGACCGGGTGTGGACCTCCGACAGCAACGACGCGCTCGACCGGCAGCAGATCCAGCGCTGGACGGGGCTGCTGGTGCCGCCGGAGCGGATGGGCTGCCACGTGGGCGCGCCGCGCGACCACGTCACCGGCCGGATGCTGCCGCTGGCCTTCCGCGCCGCGACCGCCCTGTTCGGGCACATGGGCGTGGAGTGGGACCTGACGGCGGCCAGCCAGGAGGAGCTGGAGGAGCTGGCCGGCTGGATCGCGCTGCACAAGCGGCTGCGGCCGGTGCTGCACGCCGGGCGGGTGGTGCGCGCCGACCATCCGGACCCGTCGGCGCTGCTGCACGGGGTGGTGACGGCGGAGCGGGCTGTGTACGCGTACGTGCAGATCAGCTCCAGGCCCGTGATCGAGCCGGGCCCGCTGCGGCTGCCGGGGCTCGACCCCGAGGCCGGGTACGAGGTGCGCGTCGCCGGGCCCGGCGCCGAGGGGATCGCGATGCCCGCGTGGGCCGCGATGCCCGCCTGGGCCGCCGCCCCGGTGCGGCTCACCGGCGCCGTGCTGGGCGAGATGGGGCTGCCCGCCCCGGCGCTGCGGCCCGCGTCCGCGCTGGTGCTGGAGCTGGTGCGGGTCTAGCCGGGTCGAGAACCCGAAGCCCGGACGAGGCTGACCGAGGCCGAGTCCCGAGGCTTGGACGAGGCTAGCCGAGGTCGAGGTCGGAGCCGCCGAAGCGGTCGCGCAGGAACCGGCCCTGGTCGCGCAGCGCCTGCTCGTCGCCCCGATGGATCGCCTCGGCGACCTTGCCCAGCTGGGCGTCGAGCAGGGCGAGCTGCGCCAGCAGCTCCTCGTGCGCGCTGCGCTCCCGCCCGGCCCGCCGGGTCAGGGCGTAGCGGCGGGGCAGGTTCGCGTACGCCTCCAGGCTGGCCGGCAGGTAGCGGCGGATGGTCTGCGCGACCACGTGGAGCTGGTCGGGGGCGGCGGTGAGCTGCTCGGCCCTGGCCAGCACGCCGCCGATGACCTCGGCCAGCGCGCGCACGGCGGCGCGCACGTCCTCGGGGAAGCGGTGGTCCACGCGCCGCACCAGCCCGTCGAGGTCCGCGCGCAGCGCCCGCGTCTCGACCTCGGCGTGCGTGATGGTCAGCCGGACCCGGTCGGGCGGGGCGAGCAGCGCGCCCGCCCCGTACAGCGCGATCACCACGACCGGCCAGTACGCGCCCGCCACCCCCAGGAAGTGGGCGACCAGGCCGAGCAGCGCCAGGCAGGAGCCGGCGATGTTCCTGGTCGAGCCCAGGTAGCGCAGGGCCCGCTCACTGATAGCCACGGATCTCCTTGAACGCGCTGGTCAGCGACGTCTCGCGGGCGTCGAACACGGCGCCGCCGGTCAGCTCGGCCACCTGCCGCATCTCCTCCACGTCGCTGTCGCCGAACAGCACCACGAACGTCGGCACCCGCCGCTTTTCCTCCGGCAGCGCCCGGTAGTGGCTCTCGAAGTCGGCGTAGTCGGAGCCGTCGGTGTTCTCGCCGTCCGTCATGAGCACGATCGACCCGTAGTGTCCGGACTCGACGGGCCGGTCGTAGGCGGTGCGGAGGCTGTCGTAGATCGCGGTGCCGCCGTTGGCGGACAGGCCCTCGGCGAAGCTCCTGATCGCGGCGAGCACCGTCTCCGGGTTCCGCTCGGGGACGGTGAACGGCACCGGCTCGCGCGGCGCGCCGCTGAACGGGATCATCGTCACGCTCTCGCGCTCGCTGAAGCGGGTGAAGGCGCCGGAGGCGGAGGTGTCCGCGCCGGTGAGCGCCACCAGCGCCTGCCGCAGCGCGTCGATCCTGCCGCCCTTCATCGAGCCGGACGTGTCGAGCACGAACGTGGCCTGCGCCGGGACGCGCACCTGGTTGAGGTAGGTGGCGATCAGCTCGTCGGCGGTGCTGCGCCGGTTGGGGAAGGGCAGCTCGATGAGCTGGGCGGCGCCGAACCGGGCGTCCAGCGGGACGCCGCCGGTGATCGGCCGGCGGTGGGTACCGGTCATGATCTCCTTCTGCACGGCCGGGGTGCGCAGCCAGGCGGCGAGCTTGCCGTACAGGACCTTCTTCTCCTCCGGCGCGGAGGCCAGCAGCGTGAGCGGGTAGTCGGCGCTGACCACGCCGTCGCCCGGGTAGACGAGCGTGAGCGGCTCGCGGGCGCCGAGCAGCACCGACTCGTAGTTGACCATGCCGTCCACGCTCGGGTCGCGGGCGTAGGCGTCGGCCAGCCAGCCCGACGAGCCGGCCGTCAGCCGCTGCGCGGAGAAGAACTCCTTCAGGCGCGGCGTGACCGAGGCGACCTGCTCGGCGCCGAGCGCGCCGTCGGCGTCCGACAGCGCGGCGGCCACGCCGACCAGGGCGGAGAAGCCGGAGTTGGAGGAGGCGGGGTTGGTCATGCCGAAGCTGAACCGGCCGTCCCCGGCCGCCTTCGCGATGTCGGCCCAGGTGACCGGCTTGCCGTTCCAGCCGAGCGCGGCGGCCTTGGCCGGCTTCAGCCCGAGCACCACCGGCGAGACCATGATCTTCGTCTGGGTGGACAGCTTGGCCTGGGCGCCGTCGAGCAGCGACAGGTAGCGGTTGGAGGAGAACCAGGTGGCGTCCGCCTTGCCGTCGGCGCGGCCGCTCGCGACCTGGTCGGCGCCGTCGAGCGTGCCGGTGTAGGTGAGCGCCACCTTGACCCCGGCCTCGCTCCCGGCCCGCCGCAGCAGCGGCTCCAGGTCCTTGATCTCGCTGCCGGCCAGGACGCGCAGCACGTCGGGCCCGTCGGTGGGCCCGTCGGTGGATTGGGCGGGCCCGCTCGCGCAGGCCGCCGTCAGCAGCAGCGCCGCGGCGCACAGGAGGATTCTCACGCGGACGCCTCCTTGGCGCGCTCCAGGTACGTCCTGGCGTGCTCCAGCTCCGACGACAGGCTGTCCACCGTCGCGGCCATGCTGTCCACCGCCTTGGCGCGGAAGGAGTCGATCAGGTCCATCGTGGCGTAGACGTTGTCGAACGCCTGGCGCAGCGTGTCCAGGTCGACCGTGGTCGAGGCCGCCTGGTTCTGGACGGCGCCGGCCTGGGTGCGCAGCATCTCGCTGGTGGCCAGGATCAGGTCACCGGTCGTCGCGTTGAGGGCGGTGATCTGGTCGAGGACGAGCTTCTGATCGGCCAGCGCCTGCGCGACCGTCACCGCCGTGCGCAGCGCGGCGACGGTGGTCGTGGTGGCGCGGTCCACGCCCTTGCTGAGCTCCAGGTTGTTCTTGCGGACCAGGTCGAGGGCCAGGTAGCCCTGCGCGGAGACGGCGAGCTGGGTGAGCAGGTCCTGGTGCTTCTGCCGGACGGCGAACAACGCGTCCGACCGCAGCGCCGTCGCCTGCTGCTCGTCGGCCACGGCGATGCGCTCCTCCAGGGCCGCGTCCATCTCCTTGGCCATGACGGCGTACTCCTGCAGCCGCGTCATCGTCTCCCACAGGCTCGCCTTCTCGCCCTCGATGGCGGCGTTGTCGCGCAGCAGCTCGTCCTGGCCGGACCGCAGCGCGCGGATGATGTCGTCGAGGTGCTTCTGCGCGGAGTGGAACCTGGCGAAGTAGTCGCGCAGCCGGTCGCCGAACGGGATGAGCCCCAGCAGCTTGCGGGGGCCGCTCGCCGCCTGCTTCGGATCGAGGTCCACGACGGTACGGCGCAGCGCCACCAGGTCGCCGGCCACCCTGGCCTGCGCGTCGGCGCCCTCGCCCTTGGCGGCGTGGAGGGCCGCGACCGGCCGCTTCAGCATGCGGTTGGCCACCTGCGAGGCGGAGCGGATCTCGGTGTCGCCCATCGAGGAGATGTCGTGCACCTTGCGGGCGAACTCCGGCGAGCGCGGGTCGATGCCGCCCAGCTCGCCGGCGAACGCGCGCGCCTTGGCGGCCAGCTCCGCCGCGCGCTCGCCGGTCATCGGCAGCATGGTGGCCGCCGTCTCGGCCGGCACCGGCGTGACGGGCGCGGGCGGCGTGAGCACCAGATCGGACACGTGCGGGATCTCCTTGTCAGGGACGTGCGGCGTCGATGGTGGTGATGAGCCGGTCCAGCCGCTCGTACGTGGGCGGCTCGACGACGTCCACCAGGTCGGCGGCGGCCGGCGCCCCGGTCTTGGCGACCAGGCCGGCGAACGCGCGCGGGTCGGTGGTGCGGAAGCCGTAGGTGGCGGCGAGCGACTGCAGCTCGGGGTCCTCGGTGAGCAGCCGGCCGACCCGGTCGCCGGCGGCCGACAGGGGGACGAGGGTGTGCTTGCTCAGCACGGTCGGCGACGGGTAGACCAGCCGCATGTCGGGCTTGATCGCGCCGTCGCCGGCGAAGACGTGCGCCAGGTACTGCGCCTCGTAGACGACCAGCATCGGCGTCTTGCCCGCGCCCAGCGCCAGGTAGTCGTCGAACGAGGCCTCGCTGGTCGACTCGGAGAAGCCCTGGTCGAGCACGGCCGGCGCGAGGACGGGCGCGATCCTGGCGATCTGGGCGTCGGAGGTGATGACGTCCTCGCCGTTGGCCACGTAACCGATCACCGACAGGTACATGGCGGCGGAGTTGGAGGTGCGGATGTCGGTCGTGGTCAGCAGGACGCGCTTGCGCGCCTTGTACGCCGAATTACCCGGAATTTCATCCCAGCGAGTGCCTTTAGCCACCAGTTCCAGATATTTCTTGATATCTAGGGTTTGGTGGCTTTTGCCGGAATTGCTCAGCACGCCGGCCTTCGCCAGCAGCCCCGCGATCGGCTCGAACGTGGCCACCGCCATCGGCGAATAGAACGGCGAGTACGTCACCGTCGCCCCCCGGTCGCGCTTGATCCGCTCGGCCGCCGGCACGCTGGAGGGAAAGGCGAAGGCGTACCGGCCCAGGTCCACGTCCGTCACGATCTGCCGCGACCCGGCCGTGTCCACCTCGACGCGCAACCCGTGCCGGGCGAAGGCCGCCCGCACGCGCGGGTCGTCGAAGAACGGCTTCTTCTCCGACCCGATGACCCCCCGCACCACCGCCACCGCCGGCCGCTCTTCCCCCGATTGCCGGCGACGACCGCGACCACCGCCACCCCGGCCAGAACCGCCGCCAGAATGACGCCGATCCACCGCTTCATCGAACCCCGTTTCCCGAAAAGGACCCCTATATGGGGGATTATGGGATGGCGGTGACGGGGGTCGCGCGGGGGTGAAGGCGAACGTACGGCAGAATTCATCCGCCGTTCACGGAATGGCGTTTCCGGGCCTTTTCGAACGGTCAGGGGATGACGTCGGCCACGATCGTGACGCCGTCCTTGCGGCACGACGTCAGCCTGCCGGTCCTCATGCTCTCGGCCGCGCTGTTGCTCGCGCACTCCCAGCCCGCGACGGTGGCGACGCCGGCGCTGCCCTGCTTGGCGGTCTTCGGCCGGTAGTAGGTGCGCAGGACGCGCAGGGCCTCGGCACAGTCGGCCCGGCCCCGCGCCACGGCGACGGCGGCCGGGGAGCCGTTCGCGGCCTCCGCCTCCCCGCACACGGTGCCGGGCCCGGCCAGCGACGGGGTCGGGGTCGGGGTCGGGGTCGAGGTCGAGGTCGGCTGCGCATCGACGGTCCGCACAGGGGTGGGAGGCGGGGTGGGGCCGCAGGCGGCCAGGAGGAGCAGGAACGGGGCACAGGCTACGGCGGCACGGACACGCACGGGGGCGGGAACTCCACGGAATCGACGGCACGACCGGGGCAGTCTCTCACAGCGCGGCGGGTGGCGATGCGTCAAGAAAGCGTAGTTTCCGGCCAGGTGGTGAAGGCGGTTTAATGCCGCCGCAATCACCGGAGCCGTGATCACGTAACACGGTCCACGCAGACTGGACGTCATGAGCGATGCACCGAAAGTGACTGACGCACGTACCGGACCTGGCCGTTCCTGGGGGCGGGAGCTCGTCGAGCTGGCCGCGCTGTTCCTCGCCGTCGGCCTTGCGCACCTGCTCGCGACCCTGCTCGGCCACGAGGATCCCGGGCCTGTCGTCCTGGTCGGGCTGGGGGTGGCGCTGATCGTCGGCGCCGCGATCCACAAACGCCTCGGCCACCGCCGCCCGGGCGCGAGGGCGCGCGCCGGGGCGCCGTTGCCGGTCCAGGACGGTGCCGGCGGGCCCATGGCGTTGTGGCGCATCCGCATGCGGGTGGTGGAGCGGCCCGGCCGGCTGGCCACCGTGGCGGGGGCGTTCGGCAGGCTGGGGTGCAACATCCTGGCGCTGCACATCGCCCCCACCGGGGGCAGCGCCATCACCCCGGCCGGTTGCGACGCGCTCGACGAGTTCGTCATCGAGGCGCCCCGCGACCTCGACCTGGACGCGCTGGCGGCGGCGCTCACCGAGGCCGGCGGCCAGGACGTGGTGATCGTGCCCGCCCGCGTGAAGGACCTCACCGACCCGGGCGTGCAGGCGCTGGTGCTGGCGCAGCGCGTCAGCGACGACCCCGACCGGCTGCCCGAGGCGATGGCCGAGCTGCTGCGGGTCGCGCACGTCGAGTGGCGGCGGCCCGGCGACACCGTGGACGAGGGCGCCGAGCTCAACACCACCATGGTGATCTCGGTGAACCCGGACCGGGCGCTGCTCGTCCGGCGGCCCGAGCTGCCGTTCACCCCGACGGAGGCGGCGCGGGCGGCGGCGCTGACCGCCGCCGCCACCCACGCCCGCTACACCCCCCGCACGGGTCAGCGGTAGCCCTTGGCCAGCACCTCCTCCGTGTCGCGGGTGATCCGGGCCGCGACCTCGGGGGCGAGGGCGAGGCGCGGCGGCCGGCAGGCGCCGCCCTTGCGGCTGGCCAGGTCCATCGACAGCTTGATCGACTGCACGAACTCGGTCTTGGAGTCCCACCGCAGCAGCGGGTGCAGGTCGCGGTAGAGGGGCAGCGCCTTGGCGACGTCCCCGGCGACGGCCAGGCGGTAGAGCTCGACGGTGGCGCGGGGGATCATGTTCGGGTACCCGGCGATCCAGCCGACGGCCCCGGCGATGCCCAGCTCCAGCAGCACGTCGTCCGAGCCGACCAGCAGGTCGAGCCCGGGGGCGAGCTCGGCGATCTCGTACGCCCTGCGCACGTCCCCGGTGAACTCCTTGACCCCGACGATCAGCCCCTCCTGGTGCAGCTCGGCCAGGAGGGCGGGCGTCAGGTCGACCTTGGTGTCGATCGGGTTGTTGTAGGCGACGACGGGCAGCCCCGCCTTGGCGACCTCGCGGTAGTGGGCGATCACGGCCGCGCGGTCGGCACGGTAGGCGTTCGGCGGCAGCAGCAGCACCGACGACGCGCCCGCCTCGGCGGCCTGCTCGGCCCAGCGGCGCGCCTCGAAAGCCCCGTACGCGGCCACGCCGGGCATCACGTGGAAGCCTTCGGGCGCGGCCTCGACGGCGGTGCGGACGACGCGGGCGCGTTCCTCGGCGGTCAGCGTCTGGTACTCGCCCAGCGACCCGTTGGGGCACACGCCGTCGCAGCCGCCCTCGGCGAGGAAGCGCACGTGCTCGGCGTAGCCGTCGTAGTCGACGGACAGGTCGTCGTTGAAGGGCAGCGCGGTCGCGACGTGCACGCCGTGCCAGACGGGGGTGGTCATGCCGTTCTCTTCTCCTTGGTCCAGGTCTCGAGCCCGCCGGCGTCGAGGGGCAGCGCGGCGGACAGGTTCTCCGCGCCGTCCGCCGTCACCAGCAGGTCGTCCTCGATGCGTACGCCGATGCCGCGCAGCTCCGGCGGCACCGTGCGGTCGTGGGCGTGGAAGTACAGGCCGGGCTCGACGGTCAGCACCATGCCCGGCGTCATGGTGGCGCCGTGGTAGGCCTCGGGGCGGGAGCGGGCGCAGTCGTGCACGTCGAGCCCGAGGTGGTGGCCGATGCCGCAGATGAGGTAGCGGCGGTGGTGCTGGCCGGCGTCCGACAGGGCCTCGTCCACCGAGACGGGCAGCAGCCCCCAGTCGTGCAGGCCGCGCGCGATGACCTCCATCGCGGCGTGGTGGAAGGCGGTGAACGGCCGGCCGGGCGCCACCTGGGCGATGCCGGCGCGGTGGGCCCGCTCGACCAGGTCGTGCACCTGCCGCTGCGCCGGGCTGAACGTGCCGTTGACGGGGAAGGTGCGGGTGACGTCGGCGGTGTAGTGGGAGCGCGTCTCGACGCCCATGTCGAGCAGCAGCACCTCGCCCTCGCGGACGGGGCCGTCGCAGCGCACCCAGTGCAGGGTGGGGGCGTGCGGGCCGCTGCCGACGATGGAGGCGTAGCCGGGGCCGTTGCCGTGCGTCCTGGCGTACCGGTCGAAGGTGCCCTGCAGCCACCGCTCGCCGCCGCCCGCGACGGCGGCGGGCACCTCGGCGAGCACGGCGGCGAAGCCCTCGACGGTGCGGTCCACGGCCTCGCGCAGCTGCCGGACCTCCCACTCGTCCTTGATCATGCGCAGCTCGGCGAGCACCCGGCCCACGTCGTCGCCGGAAGCGTCGGGCTCGCCCGGGTCGGTGAAGTCCGCCAGCGGCAGGACCTCGACGCCGAGCGCGGCCGACCACTCGGCCAGGGACGGCGACGGGCCGACCCACAGCTCGCCGTAGGCGGCGTCGGCGAAGAAGCCGGTCTCGCCGGGGCGGGCCGGCGGCGGCAGGTACAGGGTGGCCGCGCCGTCGCGGACGACGGCCACCGCGTGCTCGGCCGCGCAGCCGGTCAGCCAGTAGAAGTCGCTGTCCACGCGGAAGTCGTAGGCGGTGTCGTTGCTGCGGGTCGGCGCGGATCCGGCCCGGACGACGACGGTGCGGCCCGGCAGCGCCTCGGCGAGCCTGGCCCGGTGGGCGGCGGCGGCCTCGGCCGCGCCCGGCACCAGGTCGGGCGGGCGGGCGGGGGAGTCCCAGCCCTGCGCGATGTACTGCGTGAACGCCGGGATCTCGGTCAGCTTGGGCAGCTTGCCGTCACCCATCGGTCAGTCCTCCTCCGAGGTCGCGGACGAGCGCGGTCAGGCGGGCGAAGACGCGGTCCTCGCCGATGCCGTCGTGCTCGTACTCGTTGGTGACCCAGGCCTGCGTGTTGCCGACCCTCGCGGCGGTCTCCAGTTGCAGGCCCGAGTCGACGTACATGTCGTCGAAGTAGACGGCGGCGGCCACCGGAACGTCGTTGGCGGCCAGCCGGTCCAGGTCGTACAGGGGCGGCCAGTCGTCCCGCTCGGCGAGCAGCTCGACCGCGCCGCGGAAGGGGCGCAGCGCGCGGATCTCCTCGAACATCCAGGGGTAGATCATCTCGCCGGTGAACAGCAGCGGCCGGGCGTCCTCGGCGAAGGCGGGGTGGCGGGCGCGCTCGCGCTGCGCCGCCCACGCGGTCGCGCCGGCGCCGTGCCCGTAGATGCTCTCCTGCAGCGCGGCGAACAGCGGGTTGTCGGCGTAGGAGGAGCGGGCCAGCACCTGGTGCAGGAACGTCTCCGGCAGACTGTCCGATTCGTCCAGCAGCCAGTGCATGCGCTCGTAGCCGGGCTTCATGCCGAAGTCGATGCCCAGCGACTGCAGCCGCCGCACGGTCAGCGTGTCGCCGTCGGGCAGCAGCACGTCGCCCTCGGCCAGCCGGTCGACCAGCCGCGCCGTCGTCCCGGCGTGGTGCGGGTAGCGGCGGTAGAACTCGGCGTTCTTGGCCGCCACCCGCGGGTACGTGCGCCGGTACACCTCGGCGGCGTCGGGGTCGAGCGAGGGCAGGCCGCCCGCGACGTAGCAGGCCGACAGGCCCTCGGGCGCGTTCGACAGGTACGTCATCGTCAGGAACCCGCCGTAGCTCTGCCCCAGCGTCGACCAGCGCCGCCCGCCGAAGACGGTCCTGCGCAGGTGCTCGGCGTCGGCCACGATCGAGTCGGCGCGGAAACGCGCCAGGTAGTCGGCGCCCTCGCGCGCGCCGAGCGCGCTCATCACCCGCCCGTCGATGCGCGAGCTGCGGCCGGTGCCCCGCTGGTCGAGCAGGATCACCCGGTACGTCTCCAGCGCCCGCCCCAGCCAGCCCGAGGTGCCGACCGGCCGCGGCCCCTTGCCGCCGGGCCCGCCCTGGAGATAGAGCAGGCACGGCAGGTCCTCGCCGTCGCGGGCCGGGTCCACCACCTCGCGGGCGAACACCGTGATGGTCGCCTCCGGGTCCGACCAGTCCAGGGGGACCCGCTCGACGTGGTCGCGCACCCGCATCCCGGGGATGGTGTACGTCGCGGTGATCAAGACCTCTCCCTCCTGCGGCGGTCCCACTCCGGGTCGATCCGGGGGATGGCCGCCAGCAGCGTGCGCGTGTACTCGTCCTGGGGGTCGTCGAACACCTGCCTGGCGGGCCCGATCTCGACGATCCGCCCCTTGCTCATGACCGCGACCCGGTGCGCGATCTGCCGCACCACGGCCAGGTCGTGGGCGATGAACACGTAGCTGAAGCCGCTCTCGCGCTGCAGCCGCCGCAGCAGCTCGATCACCTGTGCCTGCACCGACACGTCAAGCGCGGAGACGGCCTCGTCGCAGATGACCAGCTTGGGGTTGACGGCCAGCGCGCGGGCGATGCCGATGCGCTGCGCCTGCCCGCCGGAGAACTGCGCGGGGTAGCGCAGCGAGTGGTCGGGGTTGAGCCCGACCCGCTCCATCAGCTCCTTGGCGTGCTCGCGGCGGCTGCCCTTGGGCGCGATGCCCTGGTAGACCAGCGGCGCCATGAGGATGCGCTCCACCGTGTGGCGGGGGTTGAGCGAGGAGAACGGGTCCTGGAAGACGACCTGGACGTTGGCGCGGAAGCGGGCCAGCGCCGCGCCCTTGGCGTGCGTGACGTCCTCGCCGTCGAACTCCAGGGTGCCCGCGGTCGGGTCCATCAGCTTGGCGATCATCCGGGCGGTCGTGGACTTGCCGCTGCCGGACTCGCCGACGACGGCCAGCGTCTCGCCGAGCTGCACCTCGAAGCTGACCTGGTCCACGGCGGTGAACTCCGCCCTGGCGCCCAGCGGGCCGCGCGAGACGAATCGCTTGGTCAGGCTCTCGGCGCGCAGCAACGTCATAGGATCACCTCATCGTCGGGCGAGCCGATCAGCGAGCCGTGCGGCGGGTCGTCCAGCGAGTCGTCGATGCGCGGGATGCTCTCCAGCAACATCCGGGTGTACTCGTGCTCCGGCTCGGCGAAGATCTGCTCGGCGGTGCCGTACTCGACCTGCTCGCCGCGCCGCATCACCAGCACGCGGGTCGCGATCGAGCTGATCACGGCCAGGTCGTGGGTGATGAACACCAGGCCGGTACCGCTCTCTCGTTGCAGCCCGGCCAGCAGCCGCAGGATCTGCGCCTGCACGGTCACGTCCAGCGCCGTGGTGGGCTCGTCGGCGATCAGCAGCGCCGGCTCGCACACCAGCGCCATCGCGATCATGACGCGCTGCCGCTGCCCGCCGGAGAACTGGTGCGGGTAGTAGTCCACCCGCCGCTCCGGCTCGGGCAGCCCCACGTGCCCGAGCGCCCTGATCGCGACCTCGCGCGCGGCCTTGCGGGTGCCGCCGCGGTGCGCGCGGTACATCTCCTCGATCTGCAGGCCCACCGTGTAGTACGGGTTGAGCGACGACAACGGGTCCTGGAAGATCATCGACATCTGGTCGCCGCGCAGCCGGCGCAGCTCGCGGTCGGGCCGGCCGAGCAGCTCGGTGCCGTTCAGCCGGATGCTGCCCCTGGTCGTGGCGCCCTTGGGCAGCAGGCCCATGATCGCCAGGCTGGTCATCGACTTGCCGGAGCCCGACTCGCCGACGATGCCGACCGTCTCGTCCCGGCCGACCGCGAACGACACGCCCCGGACCACGTCCACCGGGCCGCGCGTGGTCGGGAAGGTGACGGTGAGGTCCTGCACGACAAGCAACTCGCTCATGGGGTCGTGATCCTCACTCTCGGGTCCAGCCTCGTGTAGACGAGGTCCACCACCAGGTTGCCGACCACCACGAAGAACGCCGCCAGCAGCGTGACCGCCATGATGACCGGCTGGTCGTTCTTGGCGATCGAGTCGGCGGCCATCTTGCCCACCCCGTTCAGCCCGAACACGGTCTCGGTGATGAGCGCGCCGCCGAGCAGCGCCGCGAAGTCCATGCCGAAGATCGTCGCGATCGGCGTCAGGGCCGGGCGCAGGGCGTGCCTGCGCATGGTCAGTGCCGGGCTGAGGCCCTTGGACCTGGCCGTGCGCATGAAGTTCTCGGCCAGGGTGTCGATCACGTTGGCGCGGGTGAGCCGGGCGTAGAGGCACGCGTAGCCGGTGGCCAGCACGATCCACGGCATCAGGTACGACTGGAACCACACCACCGGGTCGTCGGAGAACGCCACGGCCTGCGGGAACGGCAGCACCTGGAGTTGCACGACGAGCACGTACTGCAGGGCCAGCGCCAGCACGTAGTTGGGGATGCTGGAGCCGCCGAGCGCCAGGCCCATCGCGGTGCGGTCCCACCACGTGCCCTCCTTGACGGCGCTGAGCAGGCCCGCGGCGATGCCGACGATCAGCCACAGCACCGCCGCGCCGATCGCGACGGTCGCGCTGACCGGCAGCCGCTCCACCACCATGTCCATCACGGACTGGTTGGTCTGGAAGCTGTAGCCCAGGCACGGCGCCGCGCAGTGCACGAGGTTGGCGCCCTCGCCGTAGTCGCGGCCGGCGAAGATGCCGCCGAGGAAGCCGAAGAACTGCGTCAGGAACGGCTGGTTGAGGCCCAGCACGTCGCGGATCTGGTCGATGCGCTCCGGCGTGCACGTCTTCCCGCAGATCATCACCGCCGGGTCCGGCTGCAGGGTGAAGAACAGCACGAACGTGAACAGGCACACCAGGAACAGGATCACCACGACGCCGGCCAGCCGGCCGATCACGTACCGGGTCATCAGGAGGCCTCCCCCGCGTCGAAGGCGGCCCGGATCCGGTCGCCCAGCACGGTCAGCGACAGCACCGTGAGGAACAGGAACGCGCCGGGGATCACGAAGTACATCGGGTCGACGGCGTACCAGCCGACAGAGCTCGCGATCATCTGCCCCCACGACGGGGTGGGCGGCGTGACGCCGACGCCCAGGAACGACAGCCCCGCCTCGGTCCCGACATATCCGGGCACGGCCAGGGTGGTCATCACGATCAGGGAGCTGCGCAGGTTCGGCAGGATCTCCTTGAACACGAGCTGCCCCGTCGAGGCGCCCGAGGCCCGCGCGGCCTCCACGAACTCCCGGTTCACCAGCGTCATCGTCTGCCCCCGCACCACCCGCGCCAGGTACGGCCAGCCGAACACGCTGATCACCACGACCAGCAGCACCGGCCGGTTGCCCTGCGGCAGCGCGGACAGGATCGCGATCATGAAGATGAGCGCGGGGAAGGCCATCAGGAAGTCCATGACCCGGCAGATCACCTGGTCCGCCCAGCCCTGGTAGAACCCGGCCAGCATGCCCAGCACCACGCCGAGCAGCGTGGTGAGCGCCGTGGCGGACACCGCGATGATCAGCGAGACGCGGGCGCCGTACGCGATGCGGGCCAGGATGTCGCGGCCGTTCTGCGGCTCGACGCCCAGCAGGTGCTCGGAGCTGATGCCGCCGAGCGAGCCGTAGGGCACGCCGCCCAGGTCGGTGTTGACCGCGGCCGTGTCGAAGTCGTTGGGGCCGTGCCCGGTGATCGCGCTGATCAGCGGCGCGCCGATCGCCATGAGCACGATCAGCGCGAGGTAGGCGCCGCTGAGCACGGCGCCCCGATCGCGCAGCAGCACGCGGATGACGCGCCGGCCCGAGGTGGCGGGCGCCGGGCCCGCCACCTGCTCTGGATGCGCTGCGACGGTCATCTACTTCGTCGGCTTCGCCAGCCCGACGGAGACCAGGTCGACGCCGCCGGAGTAGGAGTTGGACTGGTAGGCGCCCGCGATGTTCGCGCCGTTGACCAGGATGAGCTTCTCGTAGGCCAGCGGCACGACCGGAGCCAGCTTCATGATCTCCTTGTCCAGCTCGCCGTAGGCCGCGTTGGCCTGCTCGGCGTCCGTCATCGCGGCGATCTCGTCGATCCTGGCGTTGATGCCCTTGTCGTTGATCTGGGCCAGGTTGGAGTTGCCCTTGGCGGTGATGTTGCGGCCGTCGAACAGCGGCGGCAGGAACGTCGCGCCGGACGCCCAGTCGGGGCACCAGCCGGTCACGGCCATGTCGTTCTGCTTGGCCGGGGTGCCGATGACCTCGTAGTACGTCGAGGTGTCAATGTTGTTGATCTTTACCTCGATGCCGACCTGCTTGAGCGCCTCCTGGATGGCGACCGAGACCGCCGCCATCTTCGGCTGCGCCCGCGTGTCCAGCGTCAGCGAGAACCCGCCCGACAGGCCCGCCTCCGCCAGCAGCTTCTTGGCCTGCTCGACGTTGTACGGGTACGGGTCGTAGTCCACCCGCCCGGCCACCGTGGGCGGCTGGATCGAGGTGCCCTTCTGCGCCAGCAGGGAGCCGCCCATCGCCGCCACGATCGTGTCCTTGTCGATCGCGTAGTTGATCGCCTGGCGCACCCGCACGTCGCTCAGGTACTTCTTCGTGGTGTTCAGGCCCATGTAGGTGGTGCAGCCGTTCAGCCCCGACAGCGTGCGCGCCTTGATCTGCGGCGTCTGCACGCGCGCCACGGTCGCCGCCTGGATGCTCTGCCCGAGCGCGTCGGCGTCGGTGCCCTGACCGGCCAGCATGCGCTCGTCGATGGTGGCCGGGTCGAGCCCGAACGTCCACTCGAAGGCGTCCGGCTTGGCCGTGCGCACCTGGTCGGTCTCCTGCTTCCACTGCGGGTTGCGCACCAGCTTCAGCGACGCGTTGCGCTGGTAGCTGGCCACCTTGTATGGCCCGCTCGCGATCGGCTTGGAGTCGAACGCCGCGCCCGCCCCCGTGCCCTTGGGGAACGGGGTGAAGTTCGCCAGCGCCAGCGCGCTCGGGAAGTCGGCGAACGGCTTCTTCAGGTGGATGACGACCGTCTTCGGGTCCGGCGTCTCGATCGTGTCGAGGTCGCCCGACAGGTACGGGCCCTTGTAGTCCTTCGGCGCGTCCAGCAGCAGCTTGCCGTACGGCGAGCCGATGCCCGCCTCCGGGTCGAAGGCGCGCGAGAAGCCGAACTTGACCGCCTCGCTGGTGATCGGCGTGCCGTCCTCGAAGAAGATGTTGTCCTTCAGCGTGAACGTCCACGTCTTGGCGCCGTCCGACGGCTTGCCCGTGTCGGTCGCCAGGTCCGGCACGATCTTCGTGCCCTCGGCGCCCGGCCCCGCGCCGAACGTCGTCAGGCCCCGGTAGATGAGCCGGTAGAAGTTGTTCACCCCGCCGTCGAAGCCGCGTACCGGGTCCAGGTGGGAGAAGTCCGCGTTGGCCAGGACGTGCACGGTGCCGCCGGTCGCGGGGGTCGCCTTCGCGCCCGTCCCGCCTCCAGCGGCCTGCGATGCCGTCCCGCCGCCACCGCCGCCGCCGCACGCGGACAGTGCCAGCACGGCGGTCATCGTGACGCTCGTGAGCGCCGCAGATCTCCTCATTTCGCCTTCTTTCCATGAGTTGCGTACGGGGTCCTGACCCAGACCCGCATGGCTTCGGGGCCGCGGTTGCCCCAGAGGAAGTAGGGGACGAAGGTCGCCGTGACCGTCGTCTCCGGAAGCGCCTGCTCCAGCGGCAGCTCCGGGTAGAGCTCGGCGGAGGGCGGGGGAGCGGCGACGGCGGTGACGGTGAGCACCACCGCGTCATCTCGCCGTCCCGTGTTCGCGTTGACAATCTCGGGCGCACCGATCACCAGGTCGTCCACGGCCGCGTCCGGGCTGTCCTGCTGCTCCACGCAGTAGACCAGCGGGCCCCTGGCCAGGCTGACCGCGCCCCTGGTCGCGTCGAGGTAGGGGTGCGAGCCGTGCGCCCTGACCGGCATCGGCAGCGTCAGCCGTACCTCGTCGCCGGCCGCCCAGCGGCGCTCGACGCTCAGCCAGCCGTCCCGCGCCTGCGTTGCGTGCGGCTCGCCGTTGACGGTGACCGCCGCGCCGCGCGCCCAGCCGGGCACCCGCAGCACCAGCCCGTACGGACCGTCCGGCGCCCGCTCGACCGTGATCCGCACGTCGCCGTCCCACGGGTAGCCGCTCTCCATGACCAGGCCCAGCTCCGTGCCCTCGACGCGGGCGCCGGTGTAGGCGGCGACCAGCAGCGCGCCGTCCCGCTCGGCCGCCACGTAGTCGGCGAGCTGCGCCATCCACCGCACGATGTTCGGCGGGCAGCACGGGCAGGTGAACCACGCCCGGCGCAGCGGCTCCCCGCCACTCTCCGCGCCGCTGCGCTGCTCGTGGTCGGGGCGGCGCTGCAGCGGGTTGTCGTAGAAGAACGCCCTGCCGTCGGCCGACAGGCCCACCGCGTAGGCGTTGTAGAGCACCCGCTCGAACACGTCGAGGTACTTCGCGCCGCCCGTGGCCAGGAACATCCGCCAGGCCCACTGCATGACGGCGATCGCCGCGCAGGTCTCGCTGTAGGCGCGCTCGGACGGCAGCTCGTACCGGTCGCCGATCGCCTCGTCGGAGTGGCGGCTGCCGAGCCCGCCCGTGACGTACAGCTTCGTCGCCACCATGTCGTCCCAGAGCCGCTCCAGCGCCTCGAACAGCGACCGGTCGCCCGTCTCCAGGAACACGTCGGCGGCGCCGGCCGCCAGGTACGCCATCCGCACCGCGTGCCCCGTCACCGACGGCAGCTCGCGGAAGGGCACGTGGTCCTGGAAGTAGTCGCCGGCGAAGATGCTGTGCTTGAGCTGCCCCGAGCCGCGCCGGTCCACGAACGCCGCCGCCAGGTCGAGGTAGGCGCGCAGCCCCGTCTCCCGGTACAGCTCGACCAGCGCCATCTCCACCTCGGGATGGCCGCACACCCCCTCGTCCGCGAACCGCTGCACCACCAGGTCCGCGAACCGCTCCGCCACCCGCAGCAACCGCTCGTCGCCCATCCTGCGCGCCGCCGCGACGGCGGCCTGGATGAGGTGCCCCAGGTTGTACAGCTCGTGCCCCCACGCCAGGTCCTCCCACGGCTTCTTGGCCGCCGCCGGGTCCTGGAAGAAGGAGTTGAGGTAGCCGTCCCCGGCCTGGACCCGCTCCAGGAGGCCGACGACCTCCTCGAAGAACTCCCGTACGGGCTCCCCGGCGCGGCCGTCGCCCAGCTCGTAGGCCAGCCCCTCCAGGGTCTTGTACAGGTCGGTGTCCAGGAACGGGTAGCGGCCCCGGTACGGCGCCGGGTCCTGCTCCAGGAGCCGGCTCAGGTTGGCGACGTTGCCCGCCGCGCGCAGCTGCTCGATGGTGTGCGGGATCGTGGCCGTGCCGTTGCGGCGCTGCCAGTGGTGCAGCAGACCACCGGTGATCCGCACCCCGGCCAGCGGCCGCACGGCCCCGGCGGACGTGCGCACGGCCCCGGACAGCGGCTTGACCTGCTTAGACGTCATGAACCTTCCCAGTAATGTGTGGCATTGCACTGAACCATAGGTGTCCGGGAGGTGAGTTGCCAAGGGTTGCGGGGGTGACGAAAAGAGAAAGTAACCCGTCCGGAATCTGGGACGAGCGGTCGCGGCTGGCTACAGTGG
This sequence comes from [Actinomadura] parvosata subsp. kistnae, assembly GCF_900323885.1. GTDB lineage: Bacteria > Actinomycetota > Actinomycetes > Streptosporangiales > Streptosporangiaceae > Nonomuraea > Nonomuraea composti. Next base: position 58,677 of record NZ_OOHJ01000023.1, read on the forward strand.
CGCGGTGCGACGCGTATCCGTGGTGGGGAACTCGGGCTCCGGAAAGTCCACGCTGGCCGCCGCTCTGGCGGCCCGGCTCGGCGTGCCCTGGCTGGAGCTCGACTCGGTCTTCCACATGGAGGGCTGGACGCCGAGGCCGAAGGAGGAGTTCCGGGCCGAGGTCGACAAGTTCACCGCCGCCGACGGGTGGGTGGTCGACGGCAACTACTCCGCCGCCCGGGACCTGGTGTGGGCGCGGGCCGACACCGTCGTCTGGTTCGACCTGCCCCGGCACACCGTGCTGCGCCGGCTGCTGCCCCGGACGCTGCGGCGGATGGCGACCGGGGCCGAGCTGTGGAACGGCAACAAGGAGTCGTTCCGGTTCCTGTTCTCCAAGGACGAGTCGATCATCCGGTGGGCGTGGACGCAGCACGCCGTCTACCGGGAGCGGTACCGCCGGGCCGCCGCCGATCCGGCGTACGCGCACCTGACGTTCGTCCGCATCGCTTCACAGAGGGACGCCGACGACCTGCTCGGTGGGCTCTAGGACTGCTCTAGGACTGCTCGGGGGCGAGGCCGCTGCGCCGGGCCAGCACCTTGGTGCCCGGGCCGTAGGCGGCGCCGGGGCCGGGGAGCGCCGTCGCGGTCTCGGCGGTCACCGGATCGCCGCAGGACGAGCAGCAGACCCGCGGCGTGAACTCCGTGCCGCAGGAGTCGTGCACCAGGCGCACCGGCGGGCCGCCCGCCGGCGTGGCCCACTTGTCGCCCCAGGCCATCAGCGCCATCAGCACGGGCACCAGCTCGCGGCCGGCCTCGCTGAGGTGGTACTCGTACCGCGGCGGCCGCTCCTGGTACGCCCGGCGCTCCACGATGCCGTCGGCCACCAGCGCCTGGAGGCGGCGGGTGAGCAGGTTGCGGGCGATGCCGAGGTTCTCCGCGATGTCGTCGAAGCGGTGCAGGCCGAGGTAGAGGTCGCGCACGATCAGCGGGGTCCACCACTCGCCGACGCGCTCCAGCGACTGCCCGATCGAGCAGTGCATCTCCGCGAAGCTGGTCCGTTGCATGACCTCAGTGTAGAGGGTTGCTTCATTAAACTCACAGCCGTACGGTGTGATCAGGCAGGTTTAATGAAAGGACTGACTCATGCCGTTCGTGGAACTGTTCGTCCCCAAGGGCTCGCTCGACCAGGAGCACCGCGAGAAGATCGGCGGGCGCCTGGTGTCGGAGGTGATGATCGCCGAGGGCGCCCCCGACAACGAGGCCGCCCGGTCCATCTCCTGGCTCGTGGTCAACGAGATCGACGCCTGGTTCGTGGGCGGCCGGCCACTGCCCGCCGGGGAGAAGCCGAAATACGTGGTGAGAGTCGGGGTGCCGGCCGGGTCGATGAACGACGACAAGCGCCGCGACATCGTCCGGCGGGTCACCCGCGTGCTCGCCGACGCCGACACCGATCCCGAACGGTTCGCCCAGCCCGGCACCGCGTGGGTGCACATCAACGAGATCCCCGAGGGCAACTGGGGCGCGGGCGGGCAGATCGTCCGCATCGAGGACATCGTAACGCTCGTGGCCGGCGCCTAGCCCTCAGCGCTCGATGAGCGTGACCTCCAGGGAGTAGTGCGAGGCCCGGTAGACGTGGGAGCCGTGCTCGACGGCCCGCCCCTGGTCGTCGTAGGTGGTGCGGATCATCGTCAGCAGCGGCGCCCCCGCCGCTCCTCCAGCAGCCGGGCCTCGGCCTGGGTGGCGGCCCTGGCGCCGATGCGCTGGTTGGCGACGCGCATGCGGACCCCGGCGCCCCGCAGCAGCTCGTACAGGCCCCGGCCCTCCAGGTCGGCGGCCGTGAGCTGGGCCAGCCCCAGCGGGAGCCAGTTGTGCAGGACCGCCAGCGGCTCCCCGGCCGCGAAGCGGACGCGCTCCAGGTAGAGGATCTGCGAGCCCGGCTCCACGCCCAGGATGGGCGCGATCTCCTCCTCCACCGGCCGCGGCTCCAGCGCCAGCACCTGCGTGGCCGGCTCCTGGCCCGACCTGCGCAGGTCGTCGTAGAGGCTCGTCAGCTCCACCGAGCGCTTGACCTGCCCGTGCACGACCTGCGTGCCGACGCCGCGCTTGCGCACCAGCAGTCCCTTGTCCACGAGGTACTGGATGGCCTGGCGGATCGTGGGCCGCGACAGGCCCAGCTTGTCGGCCAGCAGGATCTCGTTGTCCAGCCGCGAGCCGGGGGCCAGGTCGCCGCGGCGGATCGCCTCCGCGATCTGCTCGGCCACCTGGAAGTAGAGCGGCACGGGACTGGACCGGTCCAGGTCGATGGCCAGGTTCGCGGTCATGCTGATCAGCTTAACCCAGGTCAGAATGTCCAGACAAACGAGCGTCATTCGGGCCGGGCTCGCGCCGGCCGGGCCCCCGCGTACCCGCCCGCGCGGGTCCGTGGATGATGTCCGGATGACCGACCGAGCACGACTGCCCGCCGGGCTCATCGCGCCGACCCTCGGCAGCTTCGGGATCGGCCTGACCGAGTTCGTGATCGCCGGGCTGCTTCCCTGGGCGCCTGGCTCGGCGGGCTGGCCATCAGCGTCGGCCTCGGCTACACCGCGCCGCTGTACGCCGGCGCCGCCCTCGTCCTGGCCGCGCTCGCCGTGATGGCGGTCAGCGCGCGACGAGCGGCGGCAGCTCCGCCAGCGACGTGATGCGGGGAAAACCGTCGGGCGGCGGCCCCGCGGTGAGGCGGTCCAGCCAGATCGAGCGCATCCCCGTGACGGCGGGCCCGGTCACGTCGTTGTCGAGGTCGTCGCCGACCAGCAGCACCTCCTGCGGCGGCAGGCCCAGCGCGGCGGCGGCGCCGGTGTAGCAGGCGGGGGCCGGTTTGAAGTGGCCGCCCAGGACCTCGCCCGTCAGCACCGGCCCCACCAGCCCGGCCAGCCCGATCGCGCGGACCTTCGCCTCCTGCATCGGCAGCGTGCCGTTGGTCAGCACCCCGATCGTGTATCCGCCCAGCTCGGCCAGCGCCCCCGCCGCGTCGGGGAACGCCGCCCAGTGCTCCCGGTACAGCGTGGCGAAGGCGTCGTAGGCGGCGTCGAGGTCGCCCGGCACGGGCAGGGCCAGCTCGTCGCACAGCGCGGCCAGCCGCAGCCGCCGCTGCTCCTGCACCGAGCACCGCCCCTCCTGCCACATCGCCAGGTACGGGGCCTCCAGCGCCGCCCAGATCGCCGCCGCCTCGCCGAGCCGCGGATGGCCGGGGAACCGCCGTGCCACCCAGGCCGTGATGGCCGCGTCGGCCGCGCCGCGGTGGTCGAACAGGGTGCCGTCGAGGTCGAACAGGATGCCCTTGATCCGGTTCACGGGATGGCTCCGCGCCGATGCGGGCCGCTGATCCGGTTCACGGGGCGGCTTCCGCGCCGATGCGGGCCGCCGTCTCCCGGGGCGGGTAGCCGAGCGTCAGGCCGCGCACCGACAGGGCGGCCTGCGCGAACAGCGCCTCGGCGTTCTCGGTGAGCACGTAGTCGAGCGCGGGGGAGCGGGAGCGGTGCGCGTCGAGCGCCTGCGCCTCACGCTCCGCGACGTCCTTCGGCAGCGCCTCGCGGTAGTCGGCGATCAGCGCGTCGAGGTCGAACAGCTGGCCGTACCGCTCCGACGTGCCCGCCACCACCCGCACCAGCTCGCCGTCCAGTTGCGCCCGGTAGACGAGGTTCGTGCCGCCGCTCTTGGCGAACCAGCGCATCACCTCGTCGGCGGGCAGCGTGAACGCGCCGTACGGCTTGCGGCCGTACAGCAGCGCCTCGGCGATCCACCGGTCGCACCACAGCTCGTCGCGGTAGGGCGCCGGGGCGTGCGGGTCGACGGCCAGGCCCTGCGCCAGCACCGGGTTCCACGCCGACACCATGGGGCTGCTGAAGCGGGGCATGCGCGGGCCGCGCCAGTGGCTCAGCGCGTAGCCGTACCAGACGGTCACGACCTCGACCCTGCGCCTGGGCAGGGGACGCTCGTAGGTGCCGTTCATGATCTGGCCCCCGTCGGGGTGCCGCCATGGGCCGGGAGTGAGGCCGAGGTCTGTGGGGGCCGGAGGGGTCCGGTAGTCGGGATGGAGTATCCACGCGTCCGCCACAGTTTCTCTGCCTTTCGGATTGGCGTATGCATGACGTGTCTGACCACTAGAGTGGCCATCGTGCAACACCCGTCACTCGGTTTCAATAGACCAGGTGTAAACGCTGATATTTGTCATCGATGGTTGTGACAGACGTATGCAGTTAAGCGTTGTCGCGGCCCGGCTCTCCGCTCTGCGCGCCGCGGCCAGGCTGTCGATGAAGTCCGCGGCCGACGCCGCGGGGCTCAACACCTCCACGATCTTCCGCATCGAGCACGGGCTCGTGGCGCCGCGCGAGGCCACCGTGCGCACCCTCCTGGAGCTGTACGGGCAGGGCGAGCACACGGCCCGGCTGCTGTCGCTGCTGCGGGAGGAGCGGGTGCCCGGCTGGTACGACGCTCCCGGCGTGCCGCTGGCGCTGTCGGCGTTCCTGGAGATGGAGGACCAGGCGCAGATCATCTACACCTACTGCCCGCTGCAGATCCCGGCGCTGCTGCAGACCTCGGCCTACGCCCTGTCGGCCGCGCTGGCCGCGCTGCCCGCCGGGGCCACCTACGAGCAGGCCGCCGGCGCCGCCGACCTGGTGGCGGTGCGGCAGCGGGTGCTCGACCGGCACCAGGGGCCGCACCTGTGGGCGGTGCTCGACCGGGCGGCGCTGACCGATCCGCCGCTGGGACGGCCGGAGGACCGGCTCGCCCAGCTCGACGCGCTCGCCAAGGCGGCCAGGCAACCGCATCTGGCCGTGCAGGTGGCCCGGCCGGTCAGCGAGAGCGGCTACCTCTACCAGGGGCCGCCGTTCACGCTGCTGCGCTTCCCCGAGCGGGACCGGCCCGACGCGCTGGTGCTGCACCTGCTGCACGCGCCGGTCGTCATCGAGGACCGGCGGCGGGTCGAGGAGCACCAGCAGGCGTTCGCGCGGCTGTCGTTGTCGGCGCTGCCGGTGGAGTCCACCCCCGACGCGCTGAACGAAATCCGCACCACCCTGCCGTGCTGAGGTGCCACCGTCAGTGCCGCCGTCAGTGCCGCCGGTCAGTGCCGCCGTCGGTGTCGCCGGCGGGTCACCTTGCCCTGCTGACCCCGCCCCCGTCAGTGTTGCTGGCGGAACTCGCCGGCGCGGCGCACGTGGTCGATCATGATGCGTTCGGCCGTGTCGGCGTCGCCCGACTCCAGGGCGGCCAGGATGCCCTCGTGCGCCTCCAGCTGGGCCTTGACCTGCGTCTCGTCGAGCCACAGTGACGCCTCGGCGGGCACGGGGAAGCTGTTGCGCACCGACCTGGCGTGCGCGCCCAGGAAGGCGGGGCCGCCGATGTCGACGATGCGCAGGTGGAAGCGCCTGCTCTGCTCGCCGAGCCGGTCGTGCCTGCCCCGTGCGGCGTCGTCGGCCATGGAGGCGTGCAGCTCGCGCAGCTCGGCCAGCTCGGACGCGGTGATGCGGGCCGCCGCCAGCCGCGCCCCCAGCCCCTCGACGACCGCGCGCACCCCGTAGTACTCGGCCAGCGCCTCGTCGCCCAGGTCCACCACGGTCGCGCCGTGGTGGGCCTCGTAGCTGATCAGCCGGTCCTTCTCCAGCCGGCGCAGCGCCTCGCGCACGGGCGTGACCGACACCCCCAGGCGCTTGGCCACCTCCCCGGCCCGCAACGCCGTCCCGCCGGGGATCCGGCCGGTGCGGATCTCCTCCAGCAGCACGCTGTAGACGTAGTCGGCCTTGCTCATGGGCGGCCGGGGCTCGGTGGATGACATGTGCTCAAGTGTCTCGCAGAACGGGCTCGTCCTTGACCTATGACATATTTCTTATAAGTTACACACTTATGACGAGCCTCGAGGACCTCAAGGTCATCGACGCGGCGACGCTGTTCGCCGGTCCCTCCGCCGCCATGATGCTGGGCGACTTCGGCGCCGACGTGATCAAGATCGAGCACCCCCGCCGGGGCGACCCCTCGCGCGGGCACGGCGCCGCCGGCCTGTGGTGGAAGACACTGTCGCGCAACAAGCGCGCCGCCGCCGTGGACCTGTCGCACGCCGAGGGGCAGGAGATCCTGCGCCGCCTCGCCGAGCGGTCCGACGTGCTGATCGAGAACTTCCGCCCCGGCACCCTCGAACGCTGGAACCTCGACCCGCAGGACCTCCTGAAGCTCAACCCCCGCCTGATCGTGGCCAGGATGACCGGCTTCGGGCAGTTCGGGCCCATGGCCAAGCGGCCCGGCTTCGGCACCCTGGCCGAGGCCATGAGCGGGTTCGCCGCCATGACCGGGCAGCCCGACGGGCCGCCCACGCTGCCGCCGCTCGCCCTGGCCGACGGCATCGCGGGCCTGGCCATGTCGTACGCGATCATGGTCGCCCTGCACGCCCGCGAGCGGACCGGACGCGGCCAGGTCATCGACATGGCGATCATCGAGCCCATCCTCGGCCTGCTCGGCCCGCAGATGAGCGGCTACAAGGCCCTCGGCATCGTCCAGCAGCGCACCGGCAACCGCTCCAGCAGCAACGCGCCGCGCAACACCTACCGCACCCGCGACGGCCGCTGGCTGGCCATCTCCACCAGCGCCCAGCCCATCGCCGAGCGCGTCGTCACCCTCGTCGGGCGGCCCGACCTCGTCGAGCAGCCGTGGTTCGCCAGCGGGCACGGCCGCGTCCAGCACGTGGACGAGCTGGACGAGGCCGTCGCCTCCTGGATCGCCGAACGCGACGCCGACGAGGTCATCGCCAGGTTCGAGGAGGTGCAGGCCGCCGTCGCGCCCATCTACGACGTCACCGACATCGCCGAGGACCCCCAGTACGCGGCCCTGAACACGTTCGTGGAGGTGCCGGACGACGAGTTCGGCACGCTCACCATGCAGAACGTCCTGTTTCGCCTGTCCGAGACGCCCGGCGGGATCCGCTGGACGGGCCGTCCCCTCGGCCGCGACACCGACGACGTGCTCGGCGAGCTCGGCTACCCCGCCGAACGGATCACCGCCCTGCGCGCGGACGGGGTGATCGCGTGACCGCGCTGCCGCCCGTGACCTGGCTGTACGTGCCGGGGGACCGGCCCGAGCGGTTCGGCAAGGCCGTGGCGTCCGGCGCCGACGTGGTCATCATCGACCTGGAGGACGCGGTCGCGCCCGCCAGGAAGGACGCGGCCAGGGAGAACGCGGTCGCCTACCTGCGCGACCGCCAAGCCACCTCTGGTCCTCAGACGCCCGCGCGGGCCGACGCCGCGGCCCCTCACATGCCCGTGCGGGCCGGCGCCCCGGCCCCTCAGGTACACGTGCGGGTCAACGACCCGGCCACCGGGCGCGGGCGGGACGACCTGGCCGCCGTCGGGGAGCTCGCCGACGCCGTACGGCTGCCGAAGGTCGAGTCGGCGGCCGTGCTCGACGCGCTCACCGGCGCGCCCGCGTACGCGCTGCTGGAGTCCGCGGCCGGGATCGTCGCGGCCAGGGAGATCGCCGCCCACCCGCGCGTGGCCGGGGTGGCGCTCGGCGAGCAGGACCTCGCGGCCGAGCTGGCCATCACCGACGAGCAGGCCATGAACCACCTCAGGCTCCAGGTCGTCCTCGCCGCCGCCGCGGCCGGGCTGCCGCCGGTGCCCATGTCCGTCTACCCCGACGTGAAGGACGAGGCGGGGCTGCTGGCCTCGTGCCTGGCCGGGCGCGCGATCGGGCTGTTCGGACGGACCGCGATCCACCCGCGCCAGATCCCCGTCATCAGGCGCGCCTTCCGCCCGACCCAGGAGGAGGCCGCCAGGGCCGCCGAGGTCGTCGCGGCGGCCGAGCGGGCCGAGCGGGCGGGCGTCGGCGCGGTCGCGCTGCCCGACGGCCGGTTTGTGGACGCCCCCATCGTGGCCAGGGCCCGCCGCACGGTGGAGCTGGCCCGCCGCCTCGCCGACCCGCCATCCCAGCCCGCGCCCGGCTCCGCCGACCCGCCATCCCAGCCCGCGCCCGGCTCCGCCGGCCCGCCCTGACCCGCGCCCGGCTCTGCCGGGGCCAAGCCGCACACCCCCAGCACAACCCCCCATTGGAGGTCACTTCGCCATGGGAATCGCCGTATGGGCGCTCATCGCCTACATCGCCATCATCGTCGTCTGGAACGGCGTGCTGAAACGCAACATCGGTGAGGCGATGCTCATCGGTTTCGCCGGAGTGTGCCTCTTCGGCGGCACGAGCTTCTTCGAGCTGGCGTGGGCGGGCATCGCCGACGCCATGGCGGAGGAGGTCGTCTTCGCCGCCCTGGCGTTCGTCTTCATGGGCTACCTGCTCACCAGGCTGGGCCTGATCCAGGAGCAGGTCACCGTACTGAACTCGATCTTCGGCCGGCTGCGCGGCGGCGCCGGCTACGTCTCGACCTCCGCCGCCGCGCTGCTCGGCGGCCCCTCCGGGTCGGGCTCCGGCATCTCCGCGTCCGTCGGCTCCGTCACCATCCCGTGGATGATCCGCTCGAACTGGCGGCCCGACCTGGCCGCCTCGCTGGTGGCGGGCAACGCCGGGCTGGGCATCTCGATCCCGCCCAGCTCGTCGATGTTCCTGCTGCTCGGCTCGGCCGCCGTCGCGCCCGTGCTGAGCGCCGACCAGCTCTTCGTGCCCGCCCTCATCGGCGGGTTGTGGACGGTGGCCTACCGGTTCGTCGTGGTGTTCCTGTGGGTGCGCCGGCACGGCATCGCCGCCACCGACGCGGCCGACCTCGTGCCGCTGCGCGCGGCGCTGCGGGCCGGGTGGACGTCGCTGCTGGTGTACGCGGGCATCCTCGTCCCGGTGCTGATGACGCTGGACTTCGGGGTGGCGCTGATGGAGTCGCGGGTCGGCGAGGCGGCCGGCGACATCAGCATCATCGTGTGGATCCCGGTGCTGACCGTGCTGGCCACGTTCGCCGTGGCGTGGAAGCGGCTGCCGCGCACCGGCCGCGCGTGGAGCGAGCTGCTCGGCGAGATGGCCCCCAGGTACGCCGTCATCGGCGCGACCTTGTTCTTCGCCTTCGCCGCCGCGGCCAGCCTAGGCGAGCTGGGCCTGGTGGACCAGCTCACCGCGATCCTGCGGGGGCTGGACGCGCCCGCCGTCGTCATCGCCACCATCGTCGGCCTGCTGCTGGTGATCATCGCCGCGCCGCTGACCGGCACCGCGACGATCGCCGCCGTCGGCGGGGTGGCCTTCAGCGCGCTGACCGCGGCCGGGGTCGCCCCGGCGGCCGCCGCCACCGCCATCATGATCTTCGCCTCGACCGAGGGGGCGTCACCGCCGGGAGCGGCCCCGATCTACATCGCCAGCGGCATCGCCCAGGTGGACCCGGCCAGGACGTTCGGGCGGCTGATCCTGTGGTTCGTCATCCCGACCCTGGTCATCGGCGTGCTGGTCGCGACCGGCGTGCTGCCGATCTGAGAGGAGATCCCGACATGAAGAGCCTGATCATGGTCCTGTTCAAGATCGGCCTGGTGCTGTTCCTCGCGCTCGGCGTCGCCGTCGTGCTGGTGCAGGCCGCCGGCCTCGTCGCGGGCAGCCCCGGCCTGGTCTCGGGCGCGGTGTCGGCGCTCGGCCTGGCGATGACCGTGTCGGCCGGGGTGACCGGGCTGCTCGGCTTCGTGATGTCGTACCTGTTCCACTGGAAGACGGGCGAGGACTGACCGCGCTTCAGTCTCGCGGTCGCCAGCGGGCGGCGAGCTCCTCGTCGCGTGGCTCGGGGCCGGGCAGGTCACGGCGGGCCGGGGGGACGCGCAGGGCGTCCATCATCAGCGTCAGATAGCGGTGGCGGAGCTGCGCGACCCGTTCCTCGTCGCCCAGCTTGATCGAGGCGAGCTGCTCGAAGAGCAGCGCGATGTCGGCCGTCGTCACGTCGGGCCGCAGCACGCCCGCCGCGATCGCCCGGGCGTGCACCTCGGTGGCCAGGGACGAGGCCCTGGCCGCGAGCTTGCCCAGCTCCTCCGTCGGCGTGAACGTGCCCGCCAGCTTGATCGTCAGCGAGCTGGAGTCGGCGTCCACGATGCCGCGCAGGTAGCTCGCGAACGCCTCCCACGGGTCGCCGTCGTCGGCCAGCGACCGCTCGCTGACCTCGATGTAGAGCCGCAGCCCGTCACCGCACAGCTTCTGCAGCAGCGCCTCCTTGCTGGGGTAGCGCCGGTAGAGCGCGCTGATCCCGACGCCCGCCTTCTCGGCCACGGCCGCGATGGGGGCGCCGGGCTCGGCGGTGAAGACGGCCCGCGCCGCCTGGAGGATCAGCTCGTCGTTGCGTGCGGCCTGTGCCTTGCGGCCGCTCATGGGTGCGCTGCTCATCCTCCCAGTGTAAGGGAACGTAGGGTTCCGTTCTACTGTGCCGTGCCGAATGGCTCTCCTCCATGATCGACGGCTCGATCCCTCCTGCGGTTTCGGACACGCCGTCGCTGGGCAATCGACCGGTCCGCCGCGTACGCTGCGCAGGGTCACGCGCCCTGCCGCCGATCACGCTCGCGGGAGGCGGCACCGCGAGCCCCAGGGAGGGGACATGACGCAGCAGGAAGGGCAGCGCACCGTGCGGGTGCTGCTCTCGCCCGCGAACATCTGGCGGGTGGGCTTCGCCGTCGTCGCGGTCGTCGCCGTGGTGCTCTTCGCGCGGTTCGTGCTGGCCGATGCGGGCGGGCTGATCGTCGTGGTGGTGATGGCCTGGTTCGTCTCGCTGGCCATGGAGCCCGCCGTCGGCCGGTTAGCCAGGCACATGCGGCGCGGCGCGGCGGCGCTGCTGGTGATGGCGGCGTTCCTGATCGTCTCGGGGATCTTCCTGTTCCTGTTCGGGAGCCTGCTGGCGGAGCAGGTCGCCATCCTGGTGCGGGAGCTGCCCGACATCCTCACCGGAGCCGTCGCCTGGGTGAACGGGCGGTTCGGGACCAACTACCACGTCGGCGACATCCTCACCTCGCTCAACCTCACCCCGCAACAAGCCGCCCAGTATGCCCAGGACGTGCTCGGCAACGTCCTCGGCCTGCTCGGCACCCTCACCGGCGCGATCGTCAACCTGTTCACGCTGCTCCTGCTGATCTTCTACCTGTCCGCCGACGGCCCCCGGCTGCGGCTGTGGCTCGCCCGGCTCCTGCCCGCGAACGTCCAGCGCGTCTTCCTCACCGTCTGGGACGTCTCCCTCGTCAAGACCGGCGGGTACGTCTGGGCCCGCCTCATCCTGGCCGCCGTCAACGCCACCGCCTCGGCCGTGGTGTTCCTGGTGATCGGCATGCCGTCCTGGCTCGCGCTCGGCCTGTGGACCGGGCTGATCGCGCAGTTCGTGCCCACCATCGGCACCTACATCTCCGTCGTGCTGCCCGTGGTGGTCGGCCTCGTCTCGCCGCGGCCGTGGATCGGGCTCGTCGCGCTCGGCTGGGGCGTGCTCTACCAGCAGGTGGAGAACCTGACGCTGGAGCCCCGGATCAGCGGCAGGTCGGTGGACATGCATCCCGGGGTGGCGTTCGCGGCGGTGATCCTGGGGGCGTCGCTGTTCGGGGCGGTGGGCGCGCTGCTGGCCGTGCCGGTGGTGGCCATGCTGCTGTCGATGATCGACACGTTCGTCACCCGGCAGGAGCTGGTCGACCCCGTCCCCACCAGCCAGCAGGCCGCCGTCCCGCCACCCGAACCGGCCCCTGAACCCAAGCCTGAACCGGTCCCCGAGCCTGAGGTCGAGCGCGGGCGGGGCGCGCCCGGCTGAGCGCGCGCCCGGGCGCCCGCTTCAACCGCGCCGGAACAGCCCGGACAGCACCCCATCACCTGGCCCGTCCGGTAGAACAGGCGCGGCGGCACGTGCGGCAGCAGCGCCGAGTGCCGCGAGTTGAGCAGCGCGATCATCTCCCTGGGCGGCCGGTCGATGTAGCGCGGGACGTTCTCGTACCATCGCGAGCTGCGCCGCGCCGCCCGCTGGGCGGGCCGGATCGCGGCCATGCGCTCGCGCTCGTACCGGGTCAGGGCCGCCTCCAGGTCCGAGTCGGCGTGCAGCGCGTCCACCAGGTACGCGGCGTCGCCCAGCGCCAGCGCGGTGCCGGCGCCGATCGAGTAGTGGGTGGTGTGCGCCGAGTCGCCCAGCAGGACGAGGTTCCCCCGGTGCCAGGTGCGGTTGGTCAGCGTGCGGAAGTGCAGCCAGTGCGCGGCGCCGCCCGCCTGCGTGCGGCCGATCAGGGGACGCCCGTCCAGCACCTCCGCGAACAGCTTCTCCAGGTGCGCCAGGCCGTCGGCCTCGTTCGCCACGTCGAGCCCCAGCGCGCGCCACGTGCCTGGCGCGCACTCCACGATGAACGTGCTGTGCTCCTCGCTGTACGGGTAGCCGTAGCACCAGATCCAGCCGTGCTCGGTCTCGACGAAGGCGAAGGTGAAGGAGTCGAAGACCTTGGTGGTGCCGAGCCAGACGTACGGGTTGGCCCCGACGGCCATCTCGGAGCCGAAGTGCTCGGCGTGCCGCTCGCGCAGCCGGCTGTTGACGCCGTCGCCGGCCACGACGAGGTCGGCGTCGGCCACCTCCTCCGCGCCGGAGATCTCGTGCTCGTACTCGACGCGCACGCCGAGGGATTCCGCCCGGTCGGACAGGATGCCGAGCAGCCGCCGCCGGCTGATGCCGTACCCCTTGTCGCCGTGCCCGACCGTCACCGTGGCGCGCTCGTGCAGGTGCACGACCCAGCTGTCCCAGCGGGCCGAGGTGGCGCTGATCTCGCGGGCCGACTCGGGGTCGACGTCGTGCAGGTAGCCGAACAGCTCGTCCCAGTACGTCACGCCCCAGCCGTACGTCGAGCCGGCCGGGTTGCGCTCGTACACGGTGATGTCGTGGGCCGGGTCCACCCGTTTCATCAGGATCGAGAAGTACAGGCTGGCGGGCCCGCCGCCGACGCACGCGACCTTCACAAGAGCTCCCCGCTATACGAAAAGTGAGCAATATATAACGGAGAGTAGCAGTCGGTGGTGTTGTGTCGGCGGAGGGTCACCGCCGTGTCGGCTAATGCCGGGCGAGGCGCTGGAGCTGGCCCTGGTGCACGTCGCTCACCCACTCCCAGCCGGGCCTGGCCGACGGGCCGATCCGCGGGTCGTCGGGGGTGCGGCCCTCGCGCAGGGCGAGCACGTACGCGCGGTCCCGGTCGATCCGCGCGCGCACCTCATCGGCGCCGCCGGGCGAGCCGTGACCGGGGACGACGACCTCGACGCCGCCCGCCACGCCCTCCAGCAGCCGCAGCGCGTCGAGGTAGTCCCCGATCGGGTCGGCGGCGCCGTTCAGGTCGAGCATCGGCACCAGGACGTCCGACAACATGTCGCCGGCGACGAGCACCCCGCTTTCCTCGATGAGCAGCGCCGCGTGGCCGGGGGCGTGCGCCCGGTGCTCGATGATCCGGGCGCGCGGGCCGTCCCACGGCACCTGCGCCGCGCCGGCCGGCAGGGCCGTGACGAGGCCGAGCAGGTCCAGCGGGACCTGCCCCGCGATCTCCGTCTCCAGCAGGTGCTCGGCGACGAGGTCCTTCGCCTCCGGGCCGGAGAGCTGATCCCGGACGGTGGCCGCGCAGCTCGCTGTGCCGTAACGCGGGGCCGGGCCGAGGCGGGGGTGCCAGAGCAGGTGATCCCAGTCGGGATGCGTCGAGAATCCCGCCGTCACGCTGTGGCCCGCGCCGGCCAGGTCGTCCGCCAGGCAGGTCAGCTCGTGCTCCTGGATGCCGGGGTCGACGAGCAGCACGCCGGAGCGGCCGTGCACGACGACGGTGTTGCTCTGGACGAACGCGCTCTGGTGGACCAGCACGCCCTCCGCGACCTGCGCCAGCATGGGGTTCCTTCCGCTTGGTGGTGCGTCACCGCTCTGCCGCGACCGTAGTGACCGGCGCCACCGGCCGCAAGGGAGAGGCCGGAGCGCCGGGTCAGGGGGGTCACCCTGGCGCGGACCGGTCGGCACAGGTCGGCGGGCCGCAGCCCGTCCGCGCGCCGCCACAGCGCGGGATCGACGCGGTCCGCCTGCCGGACGTGCTCCACCACGTCCAGCCCGTGCCGCTGCCGCGTGGCCGGATGGTCCACCTCGATCACCCACGCGGGCGGCGGACGCCATGAGCGCGGTCTGGCACTGATGACGGCCATGGGCCGGGGCGGCCGAACCGCCGGGCGGTGGCGTGCGTACCTCAGCACATGCGGACGAAGACGGCGATCGTGGTGCTGCTCGGGCTCGGGATGCTGCTGGCGACCGGCTGTGCCGCGGCGGCCGGGACGGAGAAGGCGTACGCGCAGGCGGACGTCACCTTCAACCAGGAGATGATCACGCATCACCAGCAGACCATCCAGCTCGCCGAGGCCGCCGACGGCCGGGCGGGCAGCTCGTACGTGCGTGACCTGGCCGCCAGGCTCGTCCCGGAGGAGCGGGCGGACATCGCCATGATGGAGTCCTGGCTGCGCTCCTGGAGCGAGCCGGTGCCGATGGAGCCGGACGCCGGCGTCGGGGCCGGCCTGCCCCGCGGGGACGGGTTCGACCGGGCGTGGCTGACGGCCCTGTCGGAGCACCTGCACCACGGCGTGATGATGGCCGAGAGCGTGCGCAAGTCCGGGCGGCACGGGCCCACGCTGGAGCTGGCCGGGAAGATCATCCAGGTGCAGAACGCGGAGCTGAAGGAGATCGGCGAGCGGCTGGCCTGACGGCGGCAGGCGCCGCCCGGGGCGCTCCGTGCCCCGGGCGGCGCGCATGCACGCTCGTGTCGGAACGGGCGGCGCGCATGCAGTCACGTGCCGGAACGGGCGGCGCGCATGCACGCACGTGTCGGATCGGGTGCCTCGCATGCACGCCCGCAGTGGATCAGGCGGGCCGCATGCGAGGCGGTGCGGGGTCCTGAGGCGGTTTCAGCCGGTGGGGCGGTGCACCTCCAGGCGTACCCTGGCCAGCCAGGCGCCCCAGCCGTCCTCGGGGCGGCTGTCCGCGAGGCGGAGGTAGAACGTGCGCCCCTCGCCCAGGTCCACGGTGCGGGGCTGCCGGTTGGACAGGTCGCGGACGTTCGCGTCCTCGCGCAGCACCGTCCGCCAGGTCCGGTTGTCGGGGGAGACCTGGACGAGGAACTGGTTGCCGACGTCCAGCGTCACCGAGGCGCCGCTCGTCCCGGCCGGCAGCTCGAAGCGGTAGATCGCCTGGCGGTCGCCGTCGGTGAAGCGGGCGCGCCCGTCGTGGACCTCGCCGTCGAGCTGCGAGCCGCCCTCGTCGAACAGCCACGGCTCCTCGGCGGGAGTGCCGGGCGTGAACTCCACGACGTCGCCGACCACGGTGACCGTCACCCGCCCGAGCGTCGTGCCCAGGCCGGAGACCGCCGCCAGCCGTACGGGATGGCTGCCGGAAGCCGCCGTCGCCGGCACCGTCACCCGGAACGGCACCACCTGCGACGCGCCCGCCACGAGCGGCCCGAACGCGGCGGAGGCCGGCTCGACGGCCCAGCCCTGCGGCCCGGCCGCCGTGAGCTGCCCCGAGGCCGGGCGGCGTGCGGCGTCGCCGGTCGCGTGGTTGGTCACGGTCACCGGAACCGTCACGGTCTCCCCGGGCGCCGCGAACGCCCCCGCCGCGTCGAGGACCAGCGGCGACGTCTCCGGCGGGGCGGGCGCGAGCAGCTCGATCTCCGCCAGCGACGCCTGTGACGCCGAGGGCCCCGCCGACGCCGAAGACCCCGCCGACGCCGGTGACGCTGACGACCCCGCTGACGCCGAGCCTGGTGACGCCGGCGAGCCGGTGCCCGTGAACGTGAGCCGGTAGTGCGCGTACGCGCCCGGCTTCGCCACCTTGAACGGCCGCGTCTGCAGCCGCCACGCGAAGCTCTCGCCGGCCCGCTCGTCGAGCACCCGCCACGACACGCCGTCAGCGGAGCCCTCCAGCACCCATCCGGCCGGGTCCTGGCCTTCCTGCGCGCCGGACGTGAGCGTGTAGAAGGTCACGCGCCGTTCGGCGGGCAGGTCGTAGCGCACCCATGCGGGCAACGCCGCCCGGGTGGCCGAGGTGTCGTCGAACAGCGCGGCCACGTCGGCGCCGTCCGGCCCGGACGCCGTGCCCCGGCCGGGGCCGGTGACGTCGCGCAGCGGCGCGGGGACGCGGGAGTCGCGGGTGAGGGAGGGCGGCGCGGCGTCCTCGCCGGTGCCCCACCGCGACGGCTTCGGCCCCATCTCGAAGACCAGCTCGCCGCCCTTGGCGAGCAGGTCGTGCGGCAGGTACGTCTTGTCGTACGGCCGCCCATCCACCTTGAGCCCCTGCACGTAGACGTTGCGCGGGCTGTTGCCCGGCGCCCTGATGACGAGCTTCCTGCCGTTCTCCAGCCGCACCGTCACCTTCTCGAACAGCGGCGAGCCGATCGCGTAGTACGGGCTGCCCATCTGCAGCGGGTAGAAGCCGAGCGCGCCGAACACCTGCCAGGCCGACATCTCCCCGTTGTCCTCGTCGCCGGGGTAGCCCTGGCCGATCTCGCTGCCGAGGTACAGCCGCGACAGCGCCTCGCGCACCTTGGCCTGCGTCTTCCACGGCTGTCCCGCGTAGTCGTACATGTAGGCGATGTGGTGGGAGGGCTGGTTGCTGTGCCCGTACTGGCCCATGCGCACGTCCCTGGCCTCGCGCATTTCGTGGATGAGGCCGCCGTACGAGCCCGGGAACCCGGCCGTCTCCTGGTCGGCGAAGAACGCGTCGAGTTTGCCGGCCAGCTTGTCGCGGCCGCCGTACAGGTTGGCCAGGCCGCGCCCGTCGTGCGGGACGTGGAAGGCCATGTTCCAGCCGTTCGTCTCGGTGTAATCGAACCCCCACACCCGCGGGTCGTAGGCGCCGGGTTTGCGGCGGAACGACCCGTCGGCGTTCCTGCCCTGGAAGAAGCCCACGGCCGGGTCGAACAGGTGCACGTAGTTCAGCGCGCGGTCGCGGAAGTACTCGTGCTCCTCCAGGTAGCGGGCCCGGGCCGGGCCGGTGGCGCGGGCGGCCAGGACCTTGGCCAGGTTCGCGATGCCGAAGTCGTTGATGTAGCCGTCCATCGCCCACGACATGGCCTCGCCGGTGGACTGGATGCTCGTGTACCCGAGGAAGGCGGAGGTGGCCAGGCCCTTGCGGCCGACGTTCTGGCTGGGCGGGACGACGGTGGCGTTCTTGAGCGCGGCGGCGTAGGCGGCCTCGGCGTCGAACCCCGTCACGCCCTTCAGGTAGGCGTCGGCGAAGGCCACGTCGGAGCTGGTGCCCACCATGAGGTCGGCGTACCCCGGCGACGACCAGCGCGCGATCCAGCCGCCGTCCCGGTACTGCTGCACGAACCCGGCCGCCAGCTCGCCCGCCGTTTCGGGGGTGAGCAGCGCGTACGCGGGCCACGTCGTCCGGTAGGTGTCCCAGAAGCCGTTGTTGACGTACACCTTGCCGTCCGCCACCCGCGCGCCCGTCTCGGTGGGAGTGCTGGCCGGGGTGCTGGTGGCCGACTGGACGGCGTGCCGGTACACGGGCGCGTCGGCGGTGCCGGTGTTCTCGAAGCCGGAGTTCGGATACAGGAACAGCCGGTACAGGTTGGAGTAGAGCGTGACGAGCTGGTCCTGGCTCGCCCCCTCGACCTCGATGACGCCCAGCTTGGCGTCCCAGGCGCGCCGCGCCCGCTCGCTGACCGACTCCAGCGTGTCGCTGGCGGCGATCTCCAGCTCCAGGTTCTTCCTCGCCTGCGCGACGCTGATCAGCGAGGACGCGATGCGCATGCTCACCGTACGCGTGGGGCCCGCGTCGAAGGCGAGGTAGCCGAGCACGTTGTCGCGGCCCTGCCCGGCCAGCTTGCCGCCGCCGGTGACCGGGCGGTCGAAGACGGCGTAGAAGAACATCCGGGTGGCGCCCGTGGACAGGTCGCTGCGCACGTCGGAGTAGCCGGTGACGACCCCGGCGGCGACGTCGAGCGTCAGGCCGCCACGGTTGTCGACGTTGTCGAAGATCAGCTTCGCCTCGGAGCCGGGGAAGGTGAAGCGGGCCAGCGCCGCGTGGTCCGACGGGGCGATCTCGGTCGTGATCCCGTTGTCGAACGTGACCGCGTACAGGTGCGGGCGCGCCACCTCGCGCTCGTGCCGGAACGGCAGCGCCCGGGCGGTGCGCGACGGGTCCGGGACGCCCTCGGCCGCCGACGGCATGAACTGGAAGGTCTGCCGGTCGCCCATCCACGGGCTCGTCTCGTGGCTGGCGGTGAACGCCTGGATCTCGGGCAGGTTCGCGGCGTTGTTGGCGCGGTGGTACTCGTACAGCCAGCTCGTCGAGCCCGCGTTCGTCATCGGCGTCCAGAAATTGAAGCCGTGTGGGAGCGCGGTGGCCGGGAAGTTGTTGCCCCGGGAGAAACCGCCGGTGGAGTGCGTCCCCCGCGTGGTCACCACGTGGTCGGACGGGTGGCGGCTCTGGTGGTGCGCGGGGCGCGCCTCGTACGGCTGCCGCCTGCGCTCCGAGACGATCCTGATGTCGTCCACCCAGCCCCGGAACCCGGCCATCCCCGCCGGGCTGTCGTAGGCCACCAGGACGCGGACGATCCGCTTGCCCCTGGCGACCCGGCCCAGCTCGGCGCGCTTGAAGTTCCACTGGTCGGCGTACAGGGTCTTGGACTCGCCCTGCTCCCTCGGCGCCAGCCGGACGCCGTGCTGGTCCACGGCCTTCAGGTCGCTGAGGTAGGTGCCGTCGTCGAAGGCGAGGTCCACCGAGACGTACGTGCTGGGGTAGCGCAGGTCGCCGGCGGTGAGCTCGGGGAAGACGAGGTACGACAGCTCCGTGCCGGCCGTCACCGGCACGTCCACCTCGAACACCTTGTTGAGCGAGCGGCCGCCGCCGGCGGAGGTGGTGCCGCCCGCGTACCTCAAGGCGCGCAGCCCGGTGAAGCCGGCGTGCGGCCTGGAGGTGAACCCGCGCGTCGGGCCCGCACCCACCTCGGTGCGCATGGGGATGGGCGGCCTGGGGCCGCTGCTGCCGTCCGACAGCTCCCACTCGGCGAGCTGCAGGGTGGAGCCGCCGCCGATGCGGGTGACGGCCAGCCGGTAGCGGGCGTAGGCCGTGGTGTTGGCGAAGCGGTACTCCTTGCGCTGGTGGCGGGCGGTGAACGTCTCGCCGGTGCGGGTGTCGAGCGTGGTCCACGCCCGGCCGTCCTGGGAGCCCTGCAGCTCCCAGTCGCGCGGGTCGCGCTCGGGCGCGTCGCCGGCGGAGGTCAGCGCGTAGTGCGTGACCGCGACGGGCTCGGACAGGTCGTACTGGGCCCAGCCGGTGGCGGCGAACACCAGCCACTTGGTGGTGGCGTCGGTGTCGGCCAGGTTCTCCGCCACCTCGCCCGCGGCCGCGTACTCGCCGCTGGCCCGCACCTGGACGATCCTGTCGACGATGCCGCCCTCGATGCCGCCGGGCAGGGTGCCGGTGATGTTCCTGGACTTCTCGGCCGTGTTGGTCCACGTCGGCTGCGGGTCGCCGTCCTCGAAGGAGGTGGCGAACGCGGCGCCTTCGGCCCTGGCCAGGCTCTGACCGTCGCGGGCGGCCCGGCGCGCCTCGGCGGCGGGCGGGGCCGGCTCGGCGGCGGCCGGGTCGGGCGGCGGGCTGGAGGACGGGCCGGGGGCGGGGGTGCCCGAAGGGCCTGGGTTCGGAATGGGATCAGGACCTTTCCGTGCGGTGAGCGCGGCGGTGGCGGGCGCCGCCAGCGCGAGGGTGAGGAGGGGAGCTAAGACTGCTGTCAGGACGGATCGCTTCATCGGGGACCTTTCCGCAGGTCAGCACGGCAGTGGGACTTGATCTGACAACGTTGTCAACCCCGATCTGGTACGAAAGTTTCAAACGGGAGCCGCCGTGTCAAGACAGCGCTGTCATGTAGCGCTTCGGCGATTCGCTCCGATATGCGGGTACTCGCCCTGGCCTGCGCAGGGGAGGTCTCATGGCCGATGGCGGGCTGCTGCTGGCCGTGCCCGGTGCCCGCGCCCTCCTGATCGGCACCGGCCGCCACGCGCCCGGCTCCCGCCTGCCCGACCTGCCCGCCGTCGCCGCCACCCTCGCCGACCTGCGCCGCTGCCTCGTCGACCGGGCCGGCCTCGACCCCGCCGCCGTCACGTCCCTCATCGACCCGGCCGGCCCGGCGCAGGTCGCCGAGGCGCTGTTCCGGGCCGCCAGGGACGCCGAGGACGTCCTGCTCGTCCACTACGCCGGGCACGGCGTGGTCGCCGCCGACGGCGAGCTGTACCTGGCCACCGCCGCCACCGCGGACGTCAACGACGGCCCCGCCGAGTACCAGGCGCTGCCCTACAAGACGATCACCAACGCGCTGGCCGCCTGCCGCGCCGCCCGCGTCCTGCTCGTCCTGGACTGCTGCTACTCCGGCCGCGCCGGCGCCGTCTCCCGCGCCATGGACGAGGTCTTCGACACCAGCCGCCACGGCCTCTACATCCTGGCCGCCGCCGGCCGCGACGAGCAGGCGTGGTCGCCGCCCGGCCGCCGCCACACCGCCTTCACCGGCGACCTGATCACGCTGCTGGACGAGGGCGACCCCACCGCCCCCGCCCACCTCACCCTGCGGGACTGCCGCTCCTCCCTCGCCAGGACGCTGACCGCCGCAGGGCTGCCCCGCCCCCGGCACATCGCGGTCGACTTCGACGAGCACGTCCGCCTGTGCCCCAACCCCGCCGCCAAGGCCGGCCCGGCCTCCGACGACTCCTTCAGCCCCTACCGGGGGCTCGCCTCGTTCGGCCCCGACGACGCCGGCTACTTCTTCGGGCGCGCCGACCTCATCCGCACGCTGGTCAACCGGGTCGCCGAGCTCGCCGCCCGGCCGGGACCGCTGATCGTGACGGGCGCGTCGGGGGCCGGCAAGTCGTCCCTGCTGCGCGCCGGCCTCATGCCCGCCCTGGCCACCTCCCGCACCCGCACCAAGCTCCTGCACCCCGGCGCCGACCCGGTCGGGGAGCTGCTCAGGGCGTTCGCCGCACCCGGCTCCCGCCGGTCGCTGGAGGAGGACCCGGCCGCGCTGCGTAGCCTGCTGCCCGGCGACGACGCAGGCGGGTCACCGGTCATCATCGTGGACCAGTTCGAGGAGGTTTTCACCGCCTGCCGCGACGAGACGCAGCGGCGCACGTTCATCAGGGCCCTGCACGCGAGCGGCGCCGTCGTCGTCATCGGCGTCCGGGCCGACTTCTTCGGCCACTGCGCCCGCCACGCGGAGCTGCACGCCGCCCTGGAGCACCCCGTCGTCGTCGGCCCCATGACCCCCGACCAGCTCCGGCAGGCCATCGAGGGCCCGCGGCCGCCGCCGGGCTGGAGCTGGAGCCGGGCCTGGTCCCCCTGCTCCTGCGCGAGCTCGGCTCGGAGATCGCCGTGGTCGAGTCGGCCGGCATCCTGCCGCTGCTCTCCCACGCCCTGCTCGCCACCTGGCAGAACCGGGACGGCCGCCGCCTCACCCTGGCCGGCTACCACGAGACCGGCGGCATCGCCGGCGCGCTCGCCCGCACCGCCGACGCCACCCTGTCCCACATCGTGCTGCCCGGCCAGGACATGGCCCGCCGGCTGCTGCCCCGCCTCGTCCGCCTCGGCGAGGACTCCCTGCACACCCGCCGCAAGGTCCCCGAAGCCGAGCTGCTGCCACCGGCGGACTCGGCGGCCGACCACGCCAGAGCCCGCGAGGTCCTGGACCGGTTCGTCGACGCCCGCCTCGTCACCGTGGACGAGGACGGCGTCCAGCTCGCCCACGAAGCCCTCATCCGCGGCTGGCCGCAGCTCCAGGAATGGGTCGAGGCCGACCGCGCCACCCTGCTGCTGCGCCAGCAGCTCACCGACGACGCCCGCGTCTGGGACGCCCACGGCGGCGACCCCTCCTACCTCTACCAGGGCACCCGCCTGACCGCCGTCGAGCAGGCCAGGGAGACCTGGCGCGCCAACCCCGGCCGCTACCCGCCCCTCGGGGACGTCCCCACCCGCTTCCTGGAGGCCAGCCAGCGCGCCGCCGCCCGCGCCGCCCGGCTGCGGCGGCTGTCACTGGCCTCGCTCGTCGTGATCCTGCTCGTCTCCCTGGCCGGCGGCGTCGCCGCCCTGGTCGCCGCCCGCAACGCGGCCGTCGACCGGGACCGGTCGCTGTCCCGCGAGCTCGCCGCCCAGAGCATCAGCGCGGGCAGCACCGACACGCGGCTGTCCCAGGCACTGGCCGTCAAGGCGTGGCACACGGCGCCGACGGCGGAGGCCGGGCAGAGCGTGCAGAACGCCCTGACCAACCCCCTGCGCACGGTGCTCACCGGTCACGAAGGAGAGGTGCAGGGCCTGCTCGTCAGCGCGGACGGCAGGACGGTCGTGGCGACGACGGAGGACGACTTCAAGAAGCAGCAGGTGTGGCTCTGGCGGGAGGACGCCCCTGGCCAGCCACGCCGGGTGGCGGAGGACCCGCGCGAATCGGCGGACCTGAGCGCCCTCATGAGCGCCGACGGCAGAACCGTCGTGATCTCGTCGATCGTCGACGAGGACCTGGACCGGCCATCGGTCCCGCAGGTGTGGCGGGACACGACGCCGTCCGCGTCCAAGCCGCTGACGGACTGCCCGGGATCCTTCGGGCTCGCACTGAGCGCCGACGGTCAGGTGCTGGTCGCCGGCGTGCAACGGGCCGGGCGCATCAGGGAGCTGTGGCTCTGCCGGACCACATCGTCCGGGCCGCCCCGCAAGCTCACGGGATACCGGGACCTGGCCGGCGAGGTGCACCTGAGCTCGGACGGCGGCACGATCGCGGTCACGACCTCGCAGGACAAGGACTACACCGCTCAGGTGTGGATCTGGAGCGCCGATGAGCCGGATCACCCTCGGCCGCTCATCCCCGGGCACGTGAGTGTGAACGCTCTCGCGATGAGCACGGACGGGAACACCATCGTGACCGTCACCGTCGCCCCGGGACACGACGCCAAGGACTCGAACGACGACGAGCAGACGATCCGGATCTGGGAGGGGGCCGAGAGGCGGCCCCAGCTGCTCGGCACCAGCGTGAGCTCCTGGGGATTGGTCACGATGAGTGACGACGGCGCGACCGTCGCCGACGCGAACTCGTTGCGGGTCTGGACCACCGCGACGCCGGACGAGCCGATCACGTTGCACCAGCCATCGGTGCAGAACGGCGGCTTCGACTCGGTGCAGGTGGCCGGTACCACCTTCCTCGGCGTCACCGAAGGCCAGGCGTGGATCTGGGATCTCACCCGGCCTCGCCTGCTGCCCCGCCGCCTTCCGGACGGCCAGGAACGGGCCGGATACTTGATGATGTCCAGAGACGGCAGGACCCTGGCGGGAGCGCTCGACGACGGGCGCATCGCCCTGTGGAGCCTGGCGGCCCTGTCGTACACCGGACGCGTGCTGACCAGCCCGGCCCAGTTGTCCTCACTGGTCGTGAGCGATGACGGCAGCGCCATGGCCGCCTCCGCGGCCGGCCGCGCGTGGGTGTGGCGCCACGGGGAGTCCCCGTCACCCAGAGAGCTGACCGGCCACCGCGGCTTGATCGTGTCGGTGGCACTGAGCGCCGACGGCATGACGGTCATCGCGGCCACGACGTCCGCGAGGGTGCCACGCTCGACGTTGTGGTCCTGGTCGGCAGCGGCCCCGTCAGCCGCGCGACAGCTGACCGATCTGGCGGGAACCGTCCTACGCATCGCCGCCAGCGCCGACGGCAAGGCGGTGGCCTGCCTCGTGCAAAGGCAGCAGTGGTGGATGTCCGAGCTGAGGGTGTGGAGGGATGGCAGGACCACCGTGAACCTGCGGGTTTCCGGCGCCCTCGGCAGCTCGCGCCTGTACATCAGCGCCGACGGCGCGATCGTGGCGGCGCTCGCCGCCGACACCAGCGGCAACGAGCTGGGCGACGCGTTCCTCGCCTGGGAGGTCGAGGAACCGCGCAAGCCGCGGCGCGTGCGCGGCCCGGTGGATGTGACGCGACCGAGATTCCCGATGACCGCGGACGGCCGGGTGCTGACGTGGGATGCCGATGACCAGGCGATCCTGCTGCGGCCCGTAGCGGGCACGCGGCCACCCGTCCGGTTGACGGGGCACCAGGGGCGGGTGGACCAGCTCGACGTCAGCGCGGACGGCAGGACCGCGGTCGCGACCACGGACAACGGCGCTCACACCTGGCTGTGGAACACCGCCGACCCCGGCCGGCCGCGCCGCCTGACCGGCCAGGCGGGCCATGTGCGGATGCTCCGGCTGAGCGCGGGTGGACGCGGCGTCGAGGCGGTGACCACGGCGGAGGAGTCCGACCGGCAGGTGTGGCACTGGGACGTCGCGGCGCCGGACCGTCCCAGGGCGTTGACCGGCCATCAGGGGCCGATCGGGCTCATCGACGTCAGCACCGGCGGCGACACCGTCATCAGTGCCGGCGTGGCCGCCAACACCGGCAGCGAGGACAGGGCCGTCTGGCTGTGGCGGACCTCCGACCCCGGCCGGCCCGCCAGGCTGTTCGGCGGTTACTACGGGATCATCGGCAACCTGGAGCTGACGTCGGACGGCAGGTTCGCGGTGGGCCGTGGCCAGGAGGGCACCGTCTGGCGGTGGGACGTCACCAGCCCGTCCGAGCCCAGCCGGCCCCTCACCGGCCACCGCCTGCCCATCGGTGACATCGCGATGAGCGCGAACGGCCGGTTGCTGGCCGGCGCCGACGTCAAGGGCACCGTGTGGGCCTGGGACGCCACCTCACTCTCCACCCCCGGCCGGGCCCTGCGCGGCGGGGCGCCGATCGCCGGGGTCGCGGTCAGCGCCGACGGCCGCACCCTGGTCGGCCACGACGCTCACGGCGTCGTCTGGGCGTGGGACGCCCACCGGCTCGACCGGCCCGCAGCCGAGCTCGTCCGGGCCCCCGACAAGATCAGGGACCTGGCGCTCGGCGGGGACGGCAAGGTGCTGGCGGCGGCCACGTACTCGTCGGGCGTGCTGGTGTGGGACCTGGACCGCGGCGGGCCGCCGCGCTCGTTCACCGGACTCAAGGGCGCCATCCGCAGGGTGGCGCTCAGCGCCGACGGGCTGACTCTCGTGGGCGGCGGCTCAGGCGGGGAGGTGTGGACGTGGGACCTGCGGGCCTCCGACCAGCTCGGCCACCTGCTCGCGGGCCACCGCAGCGAGGTGTACGGCGTGGCGCTCAGCGCCGACGGCTCGACGATCGCCAGCATCGACTCGGAGGGATACGCGCGCGTCTGGTCCGCGGCGGCCCAGGGACAGGCCGGCCCCCAGTTGGGCGGCCTCGCCACGGAGGCGTCGGACATCGCCCTCGATGGCCGTGGCAGGACGCTGCTCGCGCTGGACAGCAGCGGCAACGTGCAGGTGTGGCAGTGGGCGGCCCCTCCCGCGCCGGCGCCGGCGTGCGAGCGGCTGGCCGCTCGCCTGCACGGCACCCCGGAATGGGGCCGCCACCTCGGCGGCCTCTCGGTCCGCGAGGCCTGCCGCCTCTGAGCTGAAGGCGACAGGCCCGCATCGGTTTTCCGGAAGGGCGGCTCAGTCCGGGTAGGGGCGGTTGAAGCG
This sequence comes from [Actinomadura] parvosata subsp. kistnae, assembly GCF_900323885.1. Lineage (GTDB taxonomy): Bacteria > Actinomycetota > Actinomycetes > Streptosporangiales > Streptosporangiaceae > Nonomuraea > Nonomuraea composti. Next base: position 84,121 of record NZ_OOHJ01000023.1, read on the forward strand.
GGGCGGGACGAACGGGATGTACCGGGGCGCCGGGTCGGCGCCCAGGGCCGCCGCCCGGGCGTTCATCGCCGGGGCGGACGTCGCCGGCCAGCGGCCCGTGCGCAGCCGGTCGAGCATCGTGTTCAGCGCCGCCTGCTGCTCCGCCGGGGAGAAGTCGCAGTGGCCGACGGTCTCGGTGTACGTCTGGCGCAGCAGGGCGCCCGCCCCGGCCCGGCGCGCCTTGTCCTCGTACGACTGCTGCTGGGCGACCGTGGAGATCTGGTCGCCGGTGCCGGACAGGGTCAGGACGGGGATCCGGAGGCGGCCGTCCAGGACGATGCCGCGCGAGAAGCGTTCGACGGCGGCCGGGTCCGCCGCGATGCGGGGTGCGGCGGCCAGCGTCCGGAGGTCGGCCGCGAGGTGCAGGCCCGCCGCCTCGTACAACTCGCGGACGGCGCGCCGCAGGGCGGGGTCGGCCTGGCGGAGCTGCTCGGCGTAGTCGACGCCGGTGTTCCAGGACGGGTTCCCGCCGGCCACCGCCATGAGCTGGCGGCGGCTGCTCATGGCCTGCCCGACGTAGGGGAGGGGCCCGCCGGCGAGTGCCAGGTAGGCGCCCTGCTCCAGCGCGCCGGCGTCCCGGCCGTCCGGCGGCGGGGGCGCGGACCCGTCCGGGTTGCGGCCCCAGGCGGGCAGCTGGCCGATCGCGGCGGCCAGGGCGATCCGTGCCCGGCCCTCGGGCGTCCGCTGCGCGGCGGCGAGGGCGTCGATCCACGCCTTCCTGGCCCGCTCGACGTCCTGCGGGATGTCGATGACGGGCAGGCCCGGCGCGATCAGGCGTTCGAGCACGAAGAGCGTGTCGAGCTTCTGGTTCCACTGGGCGACGGACCCGCTCAGTCCCCCGCACATCGGGACGGCCGCGTCGAAGGTGCCGGGGTGGACCTGGGCGACGCCCGCGGCGACGAAGCCGCCCATGGAGGTGCCGGACGCGATCGCCGTTCGGGCCCGGCCGTAGGCGTGCTCGAAACGGGCCAGCGCCTCGGCCTGGTTGTCGATGGCGGCGCGGATGTTCCAGCCGGTGACCGCCCGGCTCGTCCCGCCGCGGGCCACGCCGGCGGCCAGCAACCGCGCGGTCAGGGCCTCGTCCCGGCCCTGGCCGGCGAAGTCGAGGGCGACCACGACGGTGCCGTTCCACGCGGCGGGCACGACGAACTCGTACGGCGTGCCGTCGTCGAGGGTGCCGCTGACGCAGGTGGGGCGGGCGGGGGAGTCCGGCAGGCACGGCGTACCCCCGGACGGCGGCACGGCGGCGGCGGATGCGCCTCCCGCGGCGGTGGCCACCGCGAGGGCCAGGCACGCGATCACGGCGTGGCGGATCACAGGGACAGTCCCTTCGACTCGACCGTCCAGCCGTCCTCGCCGCACAGCCCGCAGTCCGGGCCGACGAAGCGCGCCCCGGCGGCCCGGTCCCCGCGCAGGACGTAGTCGAACCAGTCCGCGGCCACCTGCCAGCCCTCGATGGCCTCGAGACCCGCGATCAGGCCGACGTGACCGGCCGCCGCGTCGGAGGCCAGGACGGCGGGGACGCCCAGCAGGGCGTAGTTCTCCATGCTGTTCTGGTAGGCGACGTCGTCGGGGCCGCCGTTGACCAGCAGCGTCGGCGTGTGCAGGGCGGCGAGGCGGTCGCGGCCGTAGCCGCCGAAGCTCGGCTCGGGGAAGTACCCGGTGTTGAAGCCGGCGACCGCGTCCACGATCGGGTCGGTCCCGGCGGCCAGGGCCTCGATCCCGCCGCAGCTGTGGCCGAGCACGCCGACGCGCGTCGGGTCCACCCGCCCGTCGAACTGCTTGCGGGCCTGCTTCGACCCGGTGGCCCAGCGGGCCGCCGCCAGAAGCGCCTCGGGGTGCGCCGTCGTCCGGTCAGGGGTGCTGGGGACGGGGAAGTCGGCGACGCCGCCGTTGGCGATGACGATGTACCCCTGGGAGGCCAGGCCGGTGAGGAACGCGATCCCTTCGAGGTTGCTCGTCGCGCAGGCGCCGTTCCCGTGGACGATCACCGGCAGGCTGCCCTTGCGCAGCGCCTTGAGGTCGGCCGGGCGGTAGACGGTGTGCCCGGGCAGCCCGTCGGCGGCCTCCCTGACCGTGGCCAGCACGGTACGGGCCGGGGCGCCGGTCGCGGCCGGCCCTAAGGGTGCGGCGGTCGCGGTCCCGGAGGCCGTGAGGACGACCGCTGCCACGGTCGCCGCGAGCAGGGCCCGCAGGGTCTTGAAGCGGGTGGACATGGGGTTCTGCCTCCACGTTGTCGGGTGGTTTCAGGAACGGGGGACGAGGCGCAGCGGTGCCGAGCGGGGCCCGAATTCGAGCCAGTTGAACATCTCCACCTCCCCGCCCGGCTCGACGCGGGAGGTGCCGGCGAGCAGCTCGCCCAGCGCGGCCGCCAGCTCCAGCCGCGCCATCGCCGCGCCGGGGCAGCGGTGCGCGCCCCGGCCGAACGCGAGGTGCCGGTTGGGCCGCCGCTCCAGGTCGAGCCGGTCGGCGTCGGCGAACACGGCCTCGTCCCTGTTCGCCGACGGGAAGATCATCGTGATGGCCTCGCCGGCCCGCACCGTCCGGCCGCCGAGCTCGACGTCGCGGGTGGCGGTGCGGGCGAACACCCGGTAAGGGGCGTACAGCCGGAGCAGCTCCTCGACCGCGGCCGGCAGCAGCGCGGGGTCGGCGCGCAGCCGGTTTTGGAGATCGGGGTCGCGCGAGAGGTGGACGGCGGCGCTGCCCAGCACGGCGTGCGGCGCGCCGATCCCGGCCACGACGGTCTGCCGGACGGTGGCCACGACCAGCTCGTACGGGATCGGCCGGGCCGGGTCGCGCGACGCCCGCAGCAGGCTGGACACCAGGTCCTCGTCCGGGTCGCGAGGGCGGGCCCGGCGCTCCTCGACGATGGCCAGGGCGATCGCGTACAGCTCGTCGCTGGCCTTCATGACCCGCGCCCGGTCCATCTCCTGAATGGCGAAGCTGTACTCGACGCCGATCCTGCGGATCTCCAGCACCTGCTCGACCGGCAGGCCGAGGAAGAGCGCGAAGCACTGCGCCGCGTACGGCAGCGCGAACTCCCGCGCGTAGTCGCCGCCGCCGCGCGCCAGCAGCGGCTCCAGCAGCTCGCGCGCCGCCGCCGCGAAGGCCGGTTCGAGGCGGCGCACCACGGCGCGGCGCAGCACCCGGTCCATGGGGGCGCGGTAGACGCCGTGCTCGGGCGGGTCGAAGTGCAGCGGCGGCCGGCGCTGGGCGCGCGGCACGTGCGGGACGACGTTCTGCACGGCCGTGCTGAACGTGCCGCTGTCGCGGGCCACCCGCACCACGTCGGCGTAGCGGGTGGCGGCCCAGAAGCCGCCGAAGGCGTCGCTCCACGGCACCGGGCAGCGCCGCCGCAGGTCGGCGTAGACCTCGTGGGAGCTGTCGAAGGTCTCGGGCGCGGTGGGGTCCCAGTCGGAGGCGCGTCCGGTCTCGGAGGAGGTCATGATGCGGTCCCTTCGTCACAGCAGGTGCCGGCGGGCGATCCGGGCGAGCGTCTCGATGGCGTACACGACGACGGCGATGGCGATGACGATCGCGGCGGTGGTGTCGTACCGGAGCGTGGCGATCGACTCCTGCATGAGGTAGCCGACGCCGCCCGCGCCGGCGATGCCGAGCACGACCGACTCGCGCAGCGCCAGGTCGGCCACGAACAGGCCGTTGCCGGTGAACGACGGCACGAACCGCGGCCACGTCCCGGCGGTGAACGCCTGCCACGGGCGGGCGCCGGCCGCGGTCAGCGCCTTGTACGGGAGCGGGTCGAGCTGTTCGAGCGAGTCGGCGAACAGCTTGGCGGCCAGCGCCGTGGAGGAGATCCACAGCGCCAGGAAGCCGGCGAACGGCCCGAGGCCCAGCGCGGCCACGAACAGCAGCGCGTACACCAGGTCGGGGACGCCCCGCACGACCACCAGCAGCACCCGGACCACGGCGGACAAGGGCCGCCAGGGGGTGGTGCCGGCGGCGGTGAGCAGGGCGAGGGCCAGCCCGCACGCGGCGCCCGCCGCGGCGGCGCCCAGCGCCATGAGCAGGCTCTCCAGCACCGCCATGAGCAGGTCGCCGGTGAACGCGGGCGGCCACAGGCCGGCGAGGAGGTCCCGCAGGTTCGGCCAGGCGCCGGCCAGCCGGCCCGGGTCGGGGCTCAGCGCCGCCAGCGACACCAGGAAGACCGCCGTGACGGTGACCGCGCCGGCCGCCCGCAGCACCCGCCGTCGGTCCCAGCCGACGTCGTACGGGGTACGCCCGGCGGGCAGCGCGGCCGTGCCCGTCGCGCCGCCCGCCCGGGTGCGGCGGCGGAGCGTGCCCCCGGCGGCGCGGCCGGCTCGGGTGCGGCGGCGAGGCGTGTCCCGGCGGCGCGGCCGGCGCCGGTGCGGCGGCGCAGCGCCACCGACAGCAGCTCCAGCAGCAGCACCAGGACGACGATCACGCAGATGATCCCGGCAGCCCGGTGGTAGTTGAGGCTGCCCAGCGCCGTCTGCAACGCCACGCCGATGCCGCCCGCACCGACGACGCCGAGCACGGCCGACGCCCGGATGTTGATGTCCAGGCGGTACAGCACGATGGCGGTCAGCGCGGGGAGCACGCGCGGCAGGACGGCGGAGACGGCCACCTGCGCCTCGCCGGCCCCGCAGGCGCGGGCCGCCTCGGCGGGGGCGGGGTCGGCCTCCTCGACGGCGTCGGCCAGCAGCTTGGCGATCATGCCGACGGAGTGCACGGCGACGGCCAGCGCACCGGCCGGCGGGCCCAGGCCGAAGATCCGGACGAACAGGATGGCGAACGCCAGCGTCGGCACGGCCCTGGTCAGCACGACGACCGTCCGTGCGACCGGCCGCAGCCAGCGGGGGCCGCGGTGGGTGCGGGCGGCGACGAAGGCCAGCGGCACCGACGCCAGCGCCGCCAGGCCGGTGCCGGCCACCGCGATGAGCAGCGTCTCGGCGACCATCCTGGCCACGTCGGCGGCGCCGGGCAGGTCCGGCGGCCACATGCGGGCCAGCAGCCGCGCGGTGTCGTCCAGCCCGGCCGCCAGGGAGGCGGCGGACAGGCCGATCCACCAGAACGCCAGCCACGTGACGGCCACGGCCGCGACCAGCAGCGCCGCCGCGACGACGGCACGGCTGCTCACCGGCGGCCGCGCCGAGACCGGCGCCGCCGCGCGCCTGACGGGGGCGGCGCTAACCATCGCGAGCCTCCACCTGACCGTCACGGGCCTCCGCGTGGCCAACGCAGGCCCCTGCCTGGCCGTCACGGACGTCCGCCTGGCCATCGCGGTCCTCCGCCTGGCCGGCGCGGGTCTCCCCAGGGTCGTAGATGGCCCGCAGCCGGTCGGCGGTGAGGTCGGCGGCGGGCTCGTCGAGCACCAGCCGGCCGCCGCGCAGCGCCACGACCCGGTCGGCGGTGGCGAGGGCGAGCTCGATCTGGTGCAGGCTGCACACGACGGAGATGCCGTCCTCGGCGCTGATGCGTTTGAGCGTGTCGAGCACCAGCACGCTCGCGGCCGGGTCGAGCGAGGCGACCGGCTCGTCGGCGAGGATCAGCTCGGGGCCCTGCAGCAGGGTACGGGCCACCGCGACCCGCTGCTGCTGCCCGCCGGACAGCGTGTCGCAGCGCTGGAACCGCAGCTCCGCCAGCCCGACCCGGTCGAGCTGCTCCACGGCGCGGGCGCGCACTGCGCGCGGGTAGCTCATCACGCCGTACCGGGGCAGCCGCAGGCTCGCCAGCGACCCCATGAGCACGTTCTCCAGCGCGGTCAGCCGCCCGACGAGCCCGAACTGCTGGAAGACGAAGCCGACCCTGGCGCGCAGGGCGCGCAGCCGGCCGCGGGAGCAGGCGGCGGGGTTCTCGCCGAGCGTGCGGACGGTGCCGCTGTCGGGCAGGTGCATGCCGTTGACGAGCCGCAGCAGCGTGGACTTGCCGGCGCCGGAGGGCCCGGCCAGGGCGACGAACTGCCCCTGCGGGACGTCCAGGGAGATGCCGTCGAGCACGGTGGTGCCGTGGAAGCCCTTGCCGACCTCCGACAGGCTCAGCACGGGTTCGCCGTCGATTCGCTCAGCCACCGGACGTGCACACCTCGGCCTTGGTGACCTCGCAGATGCGCGCGATCGGCTGGTAGGTGGCGTCGGTGGCCTTGACGAACGTCCAGGCGGTGGAGGTGCCGAGGGTGCAGGCCGGGGCGCCGGCGTACTGGCCCCAGGTCTTCGGGCCCTTGATCTCGCTGCCCTTGCACAACCCCGCGGAGGCGGCGCCGGCGGCGGTCAGGCCGGTCACGGCTTTGGAGATCTTGTCGCGGACGTCCTGCGGCAGCCACGTGCCGACGACGATCGGCGGGCCGGGGATGAGCGGCGAGGTCCACACCTTGTCGACCTGCCCCGGCTTGAGCAGGCCGCGGGCGGGCAGCAGCTGGTCGACGAACACGTCGCCGACGAAGGCGAGGTCGCAGTCGCCGGCCAGCAGCGAGGCCACCGCCGTGTCGTGCCCGTGGGTGAAGACCGTCTTGACGTCCTTGTCCACGTCGACGCCGGCCTCCCGGAGGGAGGCGAGGGGCTGCAGGTAGCCGGTGGTGGAGCCGGGGTCGGTGAAGCAGACGTCCTTGCCGGCGGCGTCCTTGAGCGAGGTGATGCTGCGGTCGTCGCCGCGGGTCACCCCGTAGGCGTACGCGCCGGGCTCGCCTCCGGGGGCGGCCAGCGGGACGGCGACGGGCTCGACGGCGGCGCGGGTGCGGGCCAGGTAGTAGCTGAAGGCCCCGTAGACGGCGATGTCCACCCGCTTGGCGACCTGCGCCTCGACGACGGCGGCGTTGCTGGTGACGGCCTGGAACCGGACGGGGACGCCGAGCTCCTTGGTCAGTGCGGAGACGATCGGGGCGAACGACGCCTCCAGGTTGTCGCTCTGCTCCGACGGGATGGCGGCGAAGACCAGCTCGCCGGGCCGGCCACCGCCGGCGGCCGCGCCGCGGGCGCTTCCCGGGCCGGCACCGCAGGCGGTCAGAAGTGCGAGCGCGGCACCCGCCGCGACGACGCCCAGAGCTGATTGTCGGAACATCGGGGCTCCTCACATGCAGGTGGTCGGGCCAAGGTAAACAGGCCCGCGAGCATTGTCAACAGTTCTGTGACGACCGTAGGATTAGTGTCTAGCGTTAAGGACGGCCCCTGGAGGCGGACATCAACCACCGTTCAGTGATCAAACGGGCGGCCCGGGGCGTAGTGGCGCTCTCGACCGCGGCCCTCACCCTCACCCCCACCCCGGCTCTGGGTGAGGACGGCCCCATCAGCGTCACGGGCGTGCACCCGAGCGGCGCCACCTACGCGATCGAGGTGCCGCGCGGCTGGAACGGCACCGTCCTGTCGTTCAGCCCCGGCTACGGTCAGGGCGCCGGCCCGCAGCACCTGCCCGCCGACCTCGGCGGCGACGCCACCGCGCGGAGCTGGCTGCTGGCCCACGGGTACGCCCTGGCCGGCACCCGCCCCTACGGTGACGGCTGGGCCGTAGAGGAGACCCTGCGGGACTCCGCCGACACGCTCGCCGCGTTCGCCAAGGTCGCCGGGAAACCCGCCGTCACCCTGGCCTGGGGCGGCTCGATGGGCGGGGCCATCGCGGCCGGCCTGGCCGAGCGCCGGCCCGACCTGATCGACGGCGCGCTGCCGTACTGCGCGTCGGTCGCCGGGCCCGTGGCGATGCTCAACCAGTCGCTCGACGCGGCCTTCGCGTTCAAGACGCTGCTCGCCCCCGGCGACGACGCGGTGAAGCTGGTGCGGCTGGGCTCGGCCGAGGAGGAGGCGCGCAGCGTCGCGGCCGCCCGCGCCGTCCTCGACGCCGCCCAGCGCGACCCGGCAGGTCAGGCGCGCATCGCGCTGGCGGCCTCCTTCGCCCAGGTCTCCACCTGGTCGGTGCCCGGCACGCCCGAGCCGGGGGCGCGCGACTGGGCGGGGCAGCAGGCGCAGGAGTACGCGGCGTTCATGGCGACCGTCTTCTCTCCCCGCTACCCCCTGGAGCGGCGGGCGGGCGGCAACTTCTCCTGGAACACGGGCGTGGACTACCGCCGCGAGCTGCGCGAGTCCGGCCGGTTGCAGCAGGTGCGCGCCCTCTACGACCGTGCCGGGCTGGATCTCGACGCCGACCTCGCGGCCCTGGCGGCGGCCCCGCGGGTCTCCGCCGACCCCGGCGCGGTCGCGTACATGGAGAGCTACTTCACCCCGCGCGGCGCGCTCGGCGTGCCCGTCCTGACGGTGCACGAGCGCGGCGACAACTACCCCACCGTCACCCAGGCCCGCGCCTACGCCGACGTGGTCCGGCGCGCGGGCAACGGCGCGCTGCTGCGCCAGGCGTTCGTCGACCGGCCCGGCCACTGCCGCTACACCGCGGCCGAGCTGGTCGCCGCGGTGCGGACGTTGAGGAGCCGGGTGCTCACCGGCCACTGGACGGGCACGGACGCCCACCGGCTCAACGAGCTGGCCGCGCGGGACCCGGCCCTGGGCACCGCCGAGTTCGTCCCTTACACCCCCGGCCGTTTCCTGCGCCCGCACGTGCCTCGGTGAAGCGGGCCGTAGGATGCACGCACGGTGATCCGGAAGGGCCGAGCCGGCTGAGGAGTCTGACGATGAGGGACGCCACGTGACCGCGTCACCCGAGCCCGGCTCGCTGCCCAGGGCCAGGCAGGGGGCCGAGCCGCAGCGGCTGCTGACCACGCTCCTGGGCGACTACTGGTTCTGGCGGCAGGAGCACATCCCGTCGGCGGCGCTGGTGCGGCTGCTGGAGGAGTTCGGCATCACCGAGGTCAGCGCCCGCGCCGCCCTGCGGCGGCTCACCTCGCGGGGGCTGCTGACCAGCTCCCGCAACGGCCGCACCACGGCGTACGGGCTGCCGCCGCGCGCGAACGACGTGATCGTGGCGCACATGCGCCGGCTGCTGACGTTCGGCGCCGTCACCCCGAGCTGGGACGGTGAGTGGACGGTCGTCATGTTCTCCGTGCCCGAGGAGCAGCGCGAGACCCGGCGGGCGCTGCGCGACGGGCTGCGCCTGCTGCACTTCGGCATGATCTTCGACGCGGTGTGGGTGTCCCCGCACGACCGGACGGACGACGTCGTCGAGCTGGCGCGCAGGGTGGGCGTGCGCGGGGTGGCGGTGTTCCGCGCCCGCAAGGTCGCCGACGACGACCTGGAGCCGGTGCTCGACCGCGCCTTCGACCTCGACACCCTGCGCGAACGCTACGAGCGGTTCATCGACACCCACCGGCCGGTCGCCGAGCGGCTGGCGACGGCCGCCCCGAGCCCGGGGGAGGCGCTGCGGCTGCGTACGGCGATCATGACGGACTGGCGGGTGTTCCCCACGCTCGACCCCGGCCTGCCCGCCGAGCTGCTGCCCGACGGCTGGCCGCGCGACGAGGCCAGGCGGTTGTGCGTGCGGATCTACGACTCGCTCGGGAAACCGGCGGAGCGGCGGTTCAGGGAGATCCTCGCCGCGTTCGACCCCGAGCTGGCCCGGCTGGCCGCGCACCACACGTTCGCGCAGGTGTCCGCCCTGGAGTCGCCGGCGACGCGGCGGCACACGAGCTTCGACGAGACGACCGACCGCGACCGCCTCGACGTCCTCGACCGCAGCACCGGGAGCCGCCGGCACGGTGGATAGGAGCCATCGCAAAGCATGACATCTTGATGGCGAGCGCAACCGTAAGCGTTGTCAATATACTCGGGTTGTGAATGATCGCGAGCTGTTCGAAGCAGGGGACGTCGACTTTCCGCGCTTCCAGGTGGGCGCGCCCCCGCAGCACCTGATTACCACGCTGCTCGGGGACTACTGGATCAGCCGGCCCGAGCAGCTCCCGTCCGCGGCCCTGGTGCGGCTGGCCGAGGAGTTCGGGGTCTCCGCCGTGGCGGCCCGGGCCGCGCTCAGCCGCCTGACCAGGCGAGAGCTGCTGGTCTCCTCCAAGGCGGGGCGGCGCACCTACTACCGGCTCACGGACCGGGCCGCCGCCGTGCTGCAGGAGGGGCGGCAGCGGATCATGTCCTTCGGCCTGGAGCCGGGCGCGTGGGACGGGCGGTGGGTGATGGCCGCGTTCTCCATCTCCGAGGAGCAGCGCGACCTGCGGCACGCGCTGCGCGCGCGGCTGCGCTGGCTCGGCTTCGCCCCGCTCTACGACGGGCTGTGGGTCTCGCCGCGGGCCGACGCCGACGGCGCGGCGGCGGTGCTCACCGAGCTGGAGATCCCCATGGCCACGGTCTTCCGCGCCGAGGCCCTGGACCTGGCGGGCATGCGCGCCCCGCAGGAGGCGTGGGACTTCGACCAGCTCCGGCGCACCTATGAAGGGTTCGCCGCGCAGTACGCGCCGCTCCTGGAACGGGTGCGCAGGGGGGTGGTCGGCGCGTCGGAGGCGCTGGTGGCCCGCACGGGGATCATGGACACCTGGCGGACGTTCCCCAACCACGACCCCGACCTGCCGGCGGAGCTGCTGCCCGCCGACTGGCCGCGCGCCGCCGCCCGGGACCTGTTCGTGGAGATCTACGACACCCTCGGGCCGCTCGCGGAGTTCCGCGTCAAGCAGATCGTCGCCGCGTTCGACCCCGCGCTGGCCGAGCTGGTCGCCCACCACCGGACCAGCTCCATCCTCGCCCTCACCTGACCCTCCTTCCGCCCGCCCGCGCCGCACAGCCGCCTCTTGACAGGTGTGCACCCTTAGGTGTGACACTTACTCCAACGACCGCAAAACTAACTGCAGTATGAGCCGGTCGTGGAAGGATCACCATGAGACTGCCCAGGACCATCCTCGCGGGCACGGCGGCCTTGACTCTCCTCAGCGCCGCGGCTTGCGGCGGAGGCGGCGGTGACGCGCAGCGGCCGGCCGGTGCGACGGCTCTGTACGACGCCCTACCCGACAGCATCAAGGAGACGGGCGTCATCCGATTTGCCGGGGATTCCCACCCGCCCTACCGGATCGTCGCCAACGACGGCAAGACCGTCACGGGCATCGACAAGGAGCTGCAGGACGCCCTCGGCAAGGTGCTGGGAGTCCGCACCGAGATCTCCATCGTCAACGGCCTGCCCGCCGCGCTGTCCGGCATGCTCGCCTCCCGCTACGACGCCTTCAACGGGCCGGTCAAGGACAGCGCCGAGCGCGAGAAGCAGTTCGACGCGATCGTCTGGATGGTCACCCGGACCTCGTACCTCATCCCCAAGGCCGGGTCGGCAGCCATCAAGAGCTCCGGCGACCTGTGCGGCAAGCGCGTCGCCGGCACCGCCGGCAGCATCGTGGAGGACCAGGCCAAGCGCCTGACCGAATGGTGCACCAAACACGGCAAGCCCGGCATCGACTTCATGGGCCTGGCCGACACGAACGGCACCATCCTCGCCGCCAAGTCCGGCCGCGCCGACGCCGCCGGCATGACCGAGAGCGCCGCCCTCGACGTGCTGGGCAAGGAGAAGGACGCCTTCACCTACGTCACCCAGACCGACGAGCAGGGCGCCGGCGTCGACCAGCTCGCGATGCTCGTGCCCAAGTCCAGCGGCCTCGGCCCGGTCATGCTCGACGCGTTCAAGAAGATCTTCGAGAACGGCGAGTACAAGAAGATCATGGACAAGTACGGGCTCCAGAACGTGGCGGTCCCGGAGCCCAAGATGAACACCGCGGCGACACCATGAGCACGGCGTCCCAAGCCGTCGACGTCGCCACCGCCCGGCCCCGCGTCCGCCCCCTGCGATGGGTGGCCGGAGCCGTGCTGCTCGTGCTCGCCGCGCAGTTCGCCTGGTTCCTCGTCACCAACCCGCGCTTCGCCTGGCCGGTGGTCGGCACGTACCTGTTCGACCCGAACATCCTGCGCGGCCTCGGCATGTCGCTGCTGCTCACCGTCATCGGGATGGTGCTCGGCAGCGTCCTCGGGGTGCTGCTCGCGGCGGGCCGGCTGAGCGGCTTCACGCCGGTGGCCTGGGCCTGCGGCGTCTACGTCGCGGTCTTCCGCGGCGTGCCGCCCCTCGTCCAGCTCATCTTCTGGTTCAACCTCGGGTACCTGCTGCCGCGGATCTCGCTCGGCGTGCCCTTCGGGCCGACCTTCGTCTCCTGGCCGACGAACTCCGTGATCAGCTCCCTGACCGCCGCGATCATCGGGCTCACCCTGCACGAGGCCGCGTACATGGCCGAGATCGTCAGGGCCGGCATCCTCGCCGTGGACGGCGGGCAGCGCGACGCGGCCCGCGCCATGGGGTTCACGGCCGGGCAGAGCTTCGTCAAGGTCGTGCTCCCGCAGGCGATGCGGGTGATCGTCCCGCCCACCGGCAGCCAGTTCATCAGCCTGCTCAAGGGCACCTCGCTGGTCAGCGTGATCGCGATGGCCGACCTGCTCTACTCCGTGCAGGTCATCTACAACAGGACCTACGAGATCGTGCCGCTGCTGATCGTCGCCTGCGCCTGGTACCTGGCGGTGGTCACCGTCCTGTCGCTCGGGCAGCGGCGCCTGGAGCGGCACTTCGGGAAGGGGCAGCGGTGAGCGGCACGCCGGTCCTGCGGATCCAGGACGTGCGCAAGCGGTTCGGCGACCACCAGGCGCTCGACGGGGTGAGCCTCGACGTGCACGAGGGCGAGGTCGTCACCGTCATCGGGCCGTCCGGGTCGGGCAAGTCCACCCTGGTCCGCTGCGTCCACCAGCTCGAGAGCATCGACGGCGGGGCCATGTACCTCGACGGGGAGCTGCTCGGCTACGAGCTGCGCGGCGGCCACCTCCGTCCCCTGCCGGACCGGCGCGTGGCCGCCCAGCGCGGCCGCATGGGCATGGTCTTCCAGCAGTTCAACCTGTTCCCGCACTGGAACGTGCTGCGCAACGTCGTCGAGGCGCAGGTCGCGGTGCACGGCCGCAAACCGGAGGAGGCGCGCGAGCAGGCGCTGCGGCTGCTGGAGCGGGTGGGCCTCGCCGGACGGGCGGACGCCCACCCCCGGATGCTCTCCGGCGGCCAACAGCAGCGCGTCGCCATCGCCAGAGCGCTGGCCACGCACCCGAGGATCATGCTGTTCGACGAGCCCACCAGCGCCCTGGACCCCGAGCTGGTGGACGAGGTGCTGCGCGTCGTGCTCGACCTGGCGCGCGGCGGCATGACCATGATCATCGTGACGCACGAGATGAGCTTCGCCCGCGAGGTGGCCGATCGCTGCGTCTTCATGGAGGCGGGCCGCGTCGTCGAGACCGGCACCCCCGAGGAGATCTTCGACAACCCCGTCTCGCCCCGCCTGCGCGCCTTCCTGTCCCGCTTCTCGGGGCGCGCTGCTTCTGACGAGCATGCGCCCGGATCCGGGCGCATGGCACAGACCCCCGACGAGCGTGTGCTCGAGGAGGAGACCACCTCTTGAGTTCCACGGTGATGGCCGTCGGCGACCTCGTCGTCGACGAGCCCGACCCCGCGTCCTTCTTCGACCCGGCCCGCGAGACGCTGAGCAGGGGCGATGTGGTGATCGGCCACATCGAGGTGCCCCACAGCACGTCCACCGCCCAGGTCAGCACCGACGTCCCCGCGCCGCCCGCCGACCCCGCCGCGCTCACCGCGGTCGCCGCCGCCGGCTTCCACGTGGTGACGCTCGCGGGCAACCACGTCTACGACGCCGGCGACCAGGGGGTGGCCGACACGATCAGGTACGCCTCCGAGGCCGGCCTGGTCACCGCGGGCGCCGGCCTGACGCTCGGCGAGGCCCGCCGCCCCGCCGTCGTGGAGCACGACGGGCTGCGGATCGGCGTGCTCAGCTACAACTGCGTCGGCCCGCGCGAGTCGTGGGCGACCAGCCGCAAGCCGGGCTGCGCCTACATCAAGGTGCTCACCCACTACGAGCTCGACCACGCCAGCCCCGGCGGGCCGCCCGCCGTCTACACCTTCGCCGACCCCGCCTCCCTGGAGCGGATGGCCGCCGACGTGGCCGCCCTGGCCGCCGAGGCCGACGTCGTGCTGGTGTCGCTGCACAAGGGCGTCGGGCACACACCCGCCGCGCTGGCCATGTACGAGCGGCCCGTCGCCCACGCCGCCGTGGACGCGGGCGCGCACGCCGTGTTCGCCCACCACGCCCACATCATGCGCGGCATCGAGATGTACCGCGGCAGGCCCATCTACCACGGGCTGGGCAACTTCGTGACCGTCACCCACGCCCTGACGCCCGCGACGGGCGACGAGGGAGAGCGGGCCGCGTGGGCGCGCCGAAGAGTCGAGCTGTACGGCTTCGCCCCCGACCCCGGCATGCCGCACTACCCCTTCCACCCCGAGAGCAGGAACACCGCGATCGCGCTCTGCCGCTTCGACTGCGACGGCTTGGTCTCGGCCGGCCTCGTGCCTTGCTGGATCGACGGCGCCGGCCGCCCGGTCCCCCTCGGGAACGACGACGAGGGGCGGCGGGTCGTGGCGTACATCGAGGACATCACGCGGCGGGCGGGCCTGACGACGGAGTTCCGCTGGGAAGGGGACGAGGTGGTGCTGCGTGGCTGAACGCCCGCTCGCCGGCCGTACGGTGATCGATCTGACCACCGCGCTGTCCGGCCCGTACGCGACCCTGCTGCTGGCCGGGCTCGGCGCCCGCGTCATCAAGGTGGAGAACCCGCTGACCGGCGGCGACAGCTCCCGCAACAACGCCCCCTACCTCGGCGCGAACGGCCTGACCCTGGCCCGCGACGGGGACGACGACATGTCCGTGTCGATGCTCCTGCGAGGCCGCAACAAGCAGAGCGTCACGCTCAACCTCAAGCACCCCAAGGCCCGCGACCTCCTCGCCGGGCTGGTCCGGGTGTCGGACGTGATGATCGACAACTACAGCGCCGGCGTCATGGCCCGGCTCGGCATCGGCCACGACTGGGCGAGCGCCATCAACCCGCGCATCGTGTGCACGTCGATCAGCGGGTTCGGCGCGCAGGGCGGCCCCGGCTCCGGCAAGGCCATGGACACCATCATCCAGGCGCTCAGCGGCGTGATGATGACCGCGGGCGCGCCCGGCGAGCCGCCCGTCCGCTTCGGGCTCCCGGTGGGCGACCTGGTCGCGCCGCTGTACGCGGTGATCGGCACGCTCGCCGCCGTCCTGCGGGCCGACGCGACCGGCCACGGCCAGCACGTGGACGTGTCCATGCTGGGGGCGCTCACCTCACTGGTCGCGTGCGAGCCGTTCGACGCCTACGAGAAGCTGGGCCTGCCCATGCGCACGGGGACGACCGTGCCCAGGCTGGCGCCGTTCGGCACGTTCCCCGCTGCCGACGGCTGGTTCGCGCTGTGCGGTCCCACCGACGCCTTCGCCCGCGGCCTGTTCGAGGCGATGGGACGCGGCGACCTGGCCGCCGACCCGCGCTTCGCCACCCGGGACGCGCGCGTGGCCAACGCCGGGGAGCTGCACGAGCTCCTGGGCGCCTGGGCCGCCGACCGGCCGCTCGCCGCGATCCTCGACCTGCTCGCCCGGCACGGCGTGCCCGCCGCCGAGGTGCGCGGGCCGGGCGACGCCGTCCGCGACCCGCTCGTCCTGGAACGCGAGGAGGTCGTCCCCCTGGAGCACCCGCGCCACGGCCGCCCCGCCGACCTGTACGGGACCGGCGTGCCGATCCGCTTCTCCGACTCCGAGGCGGCGCTCGACCGGCCGGCGCCCGGCCTCGGCGAGCACAACGCCGAGATCTACGGCGGGCTGCTCGGCCACTCCGACGACGAGCTCAAGGCCCTGGCCGCCGAAGGGGTGATCTGACATGCCCGAGGCGCTGGCCGCGCTGTCGGCGCTTGAGGAGGCGTACGCGCAGCGTGGCGCACCTGCTCAAGCTCCGGCTCAAGGCCCGGCTCAAGGCCCGGCTCGAGCCCCGGCCGGTGACACGGCGGTCGGTCATGTTCCGGTCGTCGGCTACGTCGGGGCGGACGTGCCGGTCGAGCTGCTGACCGCCGCCGGAGCCCGCGCGTTCCGCCTCACGGGCGACCCGGACGCCGGCTCCGGGACCGGCGACCGGTACCTCGGGCTCGGGGTGGACCCGGCGGCCCGTTCGGTGCTGACCAGGCTGCTCGCCGGGTCCTACGGCCACCTGGACCGCGTCGTGGTCTCGCACGACTGCGAGGCGTCGCTGCGGCTGTTCTACGCGCTGCGCGAGCTGCGCCGGGTGGAGCCCGGCACGGCGCTGCCGGAGGCGTACCTGGTGGACCTCCTGCACCTGCCGCACCGCACCACCGCCCGCTACAACCGGCGCAGGATCGGCGAGTTCGCCGCCAGGCTCGAAGCCTGGACCGGCCGCCCCCTCGACCTTCCCCGGGCGGTGGCGGCGCACGACGAGCGGCGCCGGCTGCTGGCCGCCGCCGCCGAGCTGCGCAGGGCCGTGCCCGCCCGCCTCACGGGCCGGCAGTTCCTCGCCGTCCTCAACGCGCCCCTGCCGGTGGACGAGCACGTCGCGCTGCTGCGCCGGCTGCTGGACGAGGCCGACCGCCTCCAGGAGCACCCCGGCCGGCGCGTCTTCCTGAGCGGCAGCGACCACGACACGCCGCACGTGTACGAGGCCGTCGAGTCGGAGGGCTACGTGATCGTCGGCGAGGACCACTCGTTCGGCGACCTGTCCGTGACCGACCCGATCGGCACAGGCGGCCCCGGCGCGAGCGGCCTCGGCACGGGCAGCCTCGGAGCCGGCCTCGATGTGCTGGCCGAGCACTACCACCGCAGCGGCCCGACCGCCCACCGCGCGACGGCGGGGGAGCGCGCAGCGCACGCCGCCGCGGCCGTGAAGCGCTGCCGGGCCGAGCTGTTCGTCGCGTATTCCAGGGCCGGTGACGAGGCCCCGGCCTGGGACTTCCCCGCGCAGCGCGCGGCGCTGGACGTCCCGGCTGTGCTGCTGGAGCGCCAGGAGTACGGGCGCGCCGACCTGACCGCACTGAAGGACCTGACATGCGCAGTGTGAAGTCGCTCGCCACCGCCGCCGAGGCGGGCCGCCACCAGCGGGAGTGGTTCGCCGACCTGCGCGCGCGGGTCGCCGCAGGCGAGCCGTTCGCGCTGCTGAACGCGGACGTCCCGCACGAGATCTTCCGCACCATGGACATCCCGTACGCCGTGAGCCAGTGGTGGGCGTCCCTGGTCACCGCCAAGCAGCGCTCGGGCCACTACCTGGGGCTGGTACGGCAGCGCGGCTACCCGGACTACTCGGAGCAGTACAACTCGGTCACCCTGGGCTCCGCGTTCGACCCGGAGCCGGAGGCGGGCCCGTGGGGCGGCCTGCCCCGGCCGGACATCATCGTCGGCGACGCCTCCGGCGACGTCACCCGCAAGATCTTCGACATCTGGGGCCAGGAGCCCGGCGTCACCTTCTACCCGCTGGAGAGCGGCGCGGAGAACGAGGTGCCCGCCAACTGGTGGGAGCTCATGCCGCACCGCTGGGAGGAGGCCGTCGGCCCGGCCCGGCTGGACCTGCTCACCGCGGAGCTGGAGAACCTCGTCAGGTTCCTGGAGACGACCACCGGCAGGCGGTTCAGTGAGTCCCGCTTCCGGGAGGTGATGGCGCTGGTCAACGAGCAGGAGGAGTGGAACAGGAAGACGCGCGACCTCATCGCCCGCACCCGGCCCGCGCCGCTGAGCGTCGTCGACAGCATCCCCAGCGTCATGCTGCCGCAGTGGCACCGCGGCACCGAGTGGGCCAGGGACCTCGCCCGGCGCTTCTACGAGGAGGTGCGCGACCGCGTGGACGCGGGTCACGCCGCGTGCCCGGGGGAGCGGGCCCGGCTGATGTGGATCGGCCGCGGCCTCTGGTACGACATGGGCTTCTACCAGCGCTTCCAGGAGGAGTACGGCGCGGTGTTCGTCTGGTCGATGTACCTGGCCATCGCCGCCGACGGGTACGTCCGCTACGGCGACGACCCCATGAGGGCGCTGGCCGCGCGCTTCGCCGCCTTCAGCGACCAGCTCTACACGCCGCCGTGGTCGAGCGAGTGGTACGTGAAGGAGGCCCGCCTGCACGGCATCGACGGCGTCGTCCACCTCGTCTCGGACGACCCCCGGGGCAGCTACTTCACGGCCAGGGCGCTGGAGTCGGCCGGGTTCCCGGTGATCGAGATCCACGCCGACAACGTCGACACCCGCACGTTCGACGACGACATCACCGGACGGGTCGGCCGGTGGCTGGAGGACGTCGTGCTGCCCCGCCGCGCCTCTTCAGGGTCGCCGTCAGCCTGAAGAGGGCATCGCGCGGCGGACGGCCTTGCCGGGCAGGGCGTCATGCGGCGGGCGGGAGGACGACGACCTTGCCGGAAAGGGTGCCGGCGGCGGCCCTGGCGTGGACGGCCGGCAGGTCGGCCAGCGGCACCCGCTCGGCGACGTCGACGCGCAGCTCGCCGCCGTCGACCAGCGCCACCAGCCGCGCCAGCTGCTCGGCGTCGCTGCGGACGTACAGGTCGATGCCGCGCACGCCGCGCTCCTCGTCGGCGGGCGCGGGCATCCACACGGTCGTGTTGACGAGGACCCCGCCGGAACGGACGAGGGTGACCAGCCCGGCCAGCTCGGCGGGGTCGATCGGGGCGAGGTTGAGCACGACGTCGACCGGCTCGCTGACGGCCTCGATCACGCGGGTGGTGGTGTGGTCGACGACCTCGTCGGCGCCGGCGGACTTGACCGCGTCGCCGCTGCGCGGCCCCGCCGTGGCGATCACGTGGGCGCCGGCGCGCCGGGCGAGCTGCACGGCGTAGCGGCCGACCGCCCCGCCCGCGCCGTTGATCAGCACGCGCTGCCCGGCGGTGAGCCGGGCGTGGTCGAACAGCGCCTGCCACGCGGTCAGGCCCACCACGGGCAGCGCGGCGCTGTCGGGCAGGGGGATGCTGGTGGGCGCCGCCGCCAGGATCCCGGCCGGCGCGAGGACGTACTCCGCCGCCGCGCCCGTCCCGTTCATCGGCAGGAAGCCGATCACCCGGTCACCGGCCTCGAAGCCGGTCACGCCCGCGCCGAGCGCGTCGACCGTGCCGGCGACGTCGAGGCCGGGGGTGTGCGGCAGCGTCACCGGGATGGGGCCGCGCATGAAGCCGCCGCGGATGTTGCCGTCGACGCCGTTGAACGACGTGCCCGCGACGCGGATCCGGACCTGACCGGCGCCGGGGACGGGCTGCTCCACGTCCTCGTAACGCAGGACGTCGGGGGCGCCGTACTCGTGGAAACGCACTGCCTTCATGGGGGAGCTCGCTCTCGCTCGGAGCCATTTGCTTCGAATCCGAAGCAACTGACAGCCACGCTAGCACCGCTTCGAATTCGAAGCAAACTATTCGGAGGCGGTCCGATCGTGGGCGGCCTGGGCGGCCAGGATGTCGCCCGCGTGATCGCGCACCCAGTCGAACAGCGGCTGGAGCGACCTGGTGACGCCCTCGCCGAGGCCGGTCAGGGCGTAGCTGACCTGCGGCGGCCTCGACGGCTTGACCGTCCGGCGGACGAAACCGTCCCGGACGAGCGTGCGCAGCGTCTGCGACAACATCTTCTCGCTGACACCCTCGACCCTCGCCCGCAACTCGTGGAAACGCTGGGGGCCGTCACCGAGGGCCGTCAGCACGAGCACCGCCCAGCGCCCCGAGACGTGATCGAGCACCATGCGTGCCGGGCAGTCCTTGTGAAACGCGTCACTCACCCGCCGCCCACCTCTTCCACGACCTGACCGCCGACCCGGCGGTAGGGGACTAACCCAGAGGTACGTCCTTACTTTTCGTTAGCTCCGACCCTAGTGTCGGCGCCCATGGAACGCATCGCCCTCATCACCGGCGCCGGCCGCGGCATCGGCGCCGCGACGGCCCGGGAGCTGGCCCGCCGCGGCTTCCACGCCATCGTCAACTACCGCACCGACACCGCGGCCGCCGCCTCCGTCGTCAAGAGCATCGAGGCCGCCGGCGGCACGGCGCGGGCCGTACGCGCCGACGTGCGCGACCCCGGCGACGTGGCCGGCCTCGTCGGCGCCTGCCCCCGGGTGGACGCCCTCGTCTGCAACGCCAACATCAGCCCGCCGTTCGCCCCGCTCGCCGAGCTGTCCTGGACGGACTTCGCCGGCAAGGTCACCGGCGAGCTGGCCGCCGTCTTCCACGTCACCCAGCGCGTCCTCCCGCTCCTGCGCGAGCGGCGGGGCGGCCGGATCGTGTACGTCTCCAGCGTCAGCGCCGGCCTCGCCCGCCCCGTCGCGATCGCGCACGGCACCGCCAAGGCCGCGCTCGACTCCTTCGCCCGGCACGTCGCCGCCGAGGCGGGCGCGTGGGGCACCACCGTGAACGTCGTGGCGCCCGGCGCCGTCCGCACCGAGGGCAGCGCGGCGATGCGCACCCCCGAGGCGGAGCGCTCGCTGGCAGAACGCTCGGTGCTCGGCCGGATGACCGAGCCCGAGGACGTGGCCGCGGTGATCGGCGCGCTCGTGGACGGCGGCTTCGGCGCGGTGACCGGCGCCCACATCCCGGTCGACGCCGGCGCCCGGCTCATCCCGTGAGGCATCTGCGGATGCCGCTGAGTGACGGTCGGCGCCCTCACGCTCCGTTCTTGCGGCGGCGAGGCGCCGCCGAGCGCGGCGGCGCCGAGCGCATGTGCGTCCGCACCGGCTCCAGCAGGCCGGCGAGAGCCACGACGTCGTCGTGCGACAGCGGCTCGAAGAGCAGGCCGCTGACCACCTCGATGTGGCCGGGCAACACCTTCTCCAGCAGCGCGCGCCCCGCCTCGGTGATGGTGACCGTGACGCTCCGCTCGTCGTCCGCGGAGGGGGCGCGCGTGACCAGGCCCGCCTTCTCCAGCAGACCCGCCTGGTACGTCAGCCCGCTGCGGCTGTAGACGACACCGTCGGCCAGATCGGTCATGCGGTGGCTGCCCGTCGGCGAGTCGCCGAGCCGGGCGAGGAGCTGAAACTGGACGTAGCTGAGATCACCGGCCTCGCGCAGCTGCTGCTCCACCGCGTGCCGCAGCAGGCTCGTCACCTCGATGAGCGAGAAGTAGGCGCCGAGCTGCACCGGATCGAGCGACGGCGGTGAATCAGACATGGCAGGAGTCTAGGCCGGTGCCGCCTCGCTGGGCGCCCGGGCGGTCGGCGTGGATCACACATTCGTGCGATGTACGGTAGATCGTCACCCGGCAGGGTGGGCCCCCACGCGACAAGCACAGGACGGACCATGGACGAACAGCAGATCCTCCAGCGCATCCACGCCCTCGTGGACGAGGAGCACGACCTGCTCTCCCGGCGCGAGTCCGCCGGCCCCGAGCAGCACGCCCGCATCACCCACCTGGAGGAGACCCTCGACCAGTGCTGGGACCTGCTGCGCCGCCGCCGCGCCCGCCGGTCGGCCGGGCTGGACCCCGACGACGCCCAGGTCGCGCCGGTCTCCCAGGTCGAGGGCTACCTGCAGTGACCACCCCGCGCTGAGGAGGAGCAGAACGATGCCGCGCACCTGGTTGACCGACCGGTTCGGGCTGGACGTGCCGCTGGTCGGGGCGCCGATGGCGGGCGTCGCCGACGGGCGGCTGGCCGCCGCCGTGTCCGCGGCGGGCGCGCTCGGCATGTTCGGCGTGCCCGCCGCCGCGCCGGCCCCGTGGATCACCGAGCAGGCCGCCGTCGCCGCCGCGGGCGGGCGCCCGTACGGCATCGGGCTCATGGCGTGGGCGCTGGCCGGCAACCCCGCCCAGCTCGACGCCGTCCTCGAAGCCCGGCCCGCGCTCGTCTCGGTGAGCTTCGGAGACTTCGCCCCGTACGTCGAGCCGCTGCGGCGCGCCGGCATCACCGTCGCCGTGCAGGCGGGCACCACCCGCGAGGCCAAGGAGGCCGAGCGGGCCGGCGCCGACGTGGTGGTGGCCAGGGGCGGCGAGGGCGGCGGTCACGGCCGCGACGAGGTGGCCACGCTGCCGCTGCTGCAGAGCGTGCTGGAGGAGGTGCGGGTGCCGGTCCTTGCCGCCGGCGGCATCGCCACGGCCAGGGGCCTGGCCGCCGTGCTGGCCGCCGGCGCGCAGGGCGGCTGGGCCGGCACCGCGTTCCTCGGCTGCGCCGAGACCACGCTGCCCGCGGCCGCCCGGGCGCGGGTGCTGGCCGCCGACGAGACTGGCACCGCCTACGGGCGCGTCTTCGACGTCGCGCAGCGGCTCGCGTGGCCGCCGGAGTTCGGCGGGCGCGGCCTGCGGAACGCGTTCTTCGAGCGGTGGCACGGGCGGGAGGACGAACTGGCCGGCGACGAGACGGCGCAGGCGGAGCTGGAGACGGCCCGCGCCTCCGGCGACTTCGACACCGCGTACGTCTACGCGGGTCAGGCGGTGGGCATGGTGCGGGGCGCGGTGACGGACGCGGTGACCGGCGCGGTGACCGGCGCGGGGGAGCGGTTGCCCACGGCCGCCGACGTGGTGCAGGGTTTCGCCGCCGCCGACGCGCTGCTCCGCCGCTTCTCCGACGACCGCTGACCCCGGCCGACCCACCGCGCCGACCCACCGCGCCGACCCACCGCGCCGACCCACCGCGCCGACCCACCGCGCCGACCCACCGCGCCGACCCACCGCGCCGACCCACCGCGCCGACCCACCGCGCCGACCCACCGCGCCGGCGCGAGGCCGGGGGCGGGCCGGACCCGTGGCGGGCGCGTCGTTAGGATCCGGGTGTGTCGCGTTTCGAGGTGACGACGCTCGTCCCGGCGCCGCCGCCGGTCGTCTTCGACGTGTCCCTGTCGGTGGACGTGCACACGACCTCGTTCGGTCACACGGGCGAGCGGGCGGTGGCGGGCGTCACGTCCGGGATGCTCGCCCTGGGCGACCGGGTGACGTGGCGGGCCCGCCACTTCGGCATCACCTGGCACCTGACCTCGGTCATCAGCGTCTGCGAACGCCCCTCGTTCTTCGTGGACGAGCAGGTGACGGGCCCGTTCCGGCGGTGGCACCACGCGCACACGTTCGAGGCGGCGCACGACGGCGCCGCCACGCTGATGACGGACGTCGTCGACTTCGCCGCCCCCGTGCCCCCGCTGGGCACGCTCGCCGACCTCCTGGTGCTGAAGCGCTACCTGAGGAGGCTCATCCTCCTGCGCAACGCCCACATCCAGGCGGTCGCCGCCGCGCCGGACCAGCGCTGAGGCGCCGGCCCCCGCAACTTCATTCGGCGGGACAGACGGTGCCCGGCGCGGGCAGCCGCAGCTCGGTCAGGTACGTGGTGGCGTGCGCGATGGGGCACTTCCTGCCCGACAGGTAGAGCACGTGCCCCGGCCCGTCGTACCCGACGGTGACCGACCCCGGCACCATGCGGATGAACCGTTCGGTCCAGGAGAAGTCGCCTTCGAGGGCGCCGGCCCCGAGCATCGGCGGCAGCCCGCGCACCTCCAGCGGGCGCGGCGGGTTGGCGACCGGCTCGGTCCAGCCGATGCAGCCCACCTGGTCGAACGCGGCCCCGGGGAAGCTCGGCGCGGCCTCGCGGATGTCGCGGCGGTACTGCCGAAGCTGCGCCCAGCCGGTGTAGCCGCGCCCGTCGCCGCAGCTCATCGCCAGTATCGCCGGGGTGGCCCACGCCCGAGTGTTGCCCAGGGCGAAGTCGGCGAACCCCGACCCGTCGCCCTGCCGCGCCCTGTCCGTCCATTCGGCCAGCGTCAGCCAGCGCGCATGATCGGGGCCGGGGTCGGGGACGAAGCCGAAGTTGCGCAGGTGCCAGCCGGTCAGCTCGCCCTCGCCGAACTGCTGCGACGTGACCGGGATGGGCTCGCGGTCGGCGGCGCGGGTGAGCCGGCGCCAGACGTCGGCGGCGTCCTCGCCGTGCAGCGCGCACGCGGGCGTCGCCGCGCACCAGCGGCCGAACCGCTCCAGCGCCTGCTCCGAGCCCACGCGCGTCACGAGGTTCACCATGGGCCAGCCCTCGGTCTGGTTGACCACCCCGTCCAGGTACATGGCCCTGATCCGCTGCGGGAACAGCCTGATGTACGCGGCGGCGACGACCCCGCCGTAGGAGTTGGCCATGAGGCTCAGCCGCTCCTCGCCGAGCGCCCGGCGGACGGCCTCCATGTCCCTGGCGATGGACAGCCCGTCCAGGTGGGCGAACAGGCCGGTCGTGTCGTCGGCGCGGCACGCCGCGAACGCCTTCGCCATGGCCGCCGCCACGGCCTCGTAGTCGCGGCGGTCGCGCGGGTCGCGCAGCGCCACGCCGGGCTCCCAGCAGGACGGGGCGGCGGTCTTCCCCCAGACGTTGCTGCGCGGCCGGTAGGCGACGAGGTCGAAGCGCCGGCGCAGCTCGGTCAGGTGGGGAGCGGCCAGCTTGAGGTCCTCGATGCCGTCGCTGCCGGGGCCGCCGGGGACGCCGAGCACGCTGCCCACGCGGGCGGCCGGCTCGCTCGCCCGCAGCCTGGCCAGCTCCAGCCTGACCTGCTTGCCGCGCGGCCTCGACCAGTCCACCGGCACGTCGATCGCCCCGCACTCCATGCCGGCGGGCACCCCCTCCCCGCCGCACGCCCGCCACACGACCCCCGCCGCGCCCTGAGCCGCGAGCGTCTGGGAACCGAGCCCTTGAGCCGCCCCCGCCGGAGCCGCCCCCGCCCGTGGCTCTTGAGCCGCCGCCGGAGCCGCCCACGCCCCGGCTCTTGAGCCGCCGCAGGGGCCGGGCTCAGCCCCATCAGGGCCGCCATCACCAGCGCGCCCGCCAAGCTCACCGACCTTCGTAACATGTCGTGACTCCTCTCCTCGGAAGCGATCACCAGAGCCACCCTCACCCGCGCCACCGCCGCCGCACCACGCGGAGAACCGCCGTACCGGAGGGGGACAACCCCGGGGGGTTCACCGGGTGGTCCTCCCCGAGTCGGTGCGTCAGCCTGGACCGTGAGGAGAGGGGAGCGGACAGGTGCGGATCTGGCGCGAGCTCGGCTACACGGTGACGGTGCCCTTGATGGCCGCACTCGGCCTGGCCCATCTGCTGGTCGTGCTGGTGGGCGTGCTGGCCTCGACGTACGTGGTGGGCCTGCCGCTGCTGGCGGGGTGCGTGGTGGCCGCCAGGAGGCTCAGCGCGGCCAACCGGGCGCTGGCGCGGACGCTGGCGGGCACGGACGTGCCGGCCCCCGCCCCGTACCGGCCGGGCAGGGGCCTGCTGGGCCGGCTCGGCGCGGCGCTGGGCGACGTGGCCGGCTGGCGGGCGATCATCCACGCCGTGGTCCGCCTGCCCGCGGCGGCGCTGGCGTTCGCGGCGGCGGCCGGGACGTGGGGGCTCGGCCTGGTGCTGCTGGCGTGCCCGCTGTGGTGGCAGGTCCCCGGCGTGCCGGGCCCGAGCGGCTGGGCGGGCGCGCTGCTGCTGGCGGTGACGGGCGCGGGGCTGCTGTTCCTGGCGCCGTGGGCGGTGCACGCCGCGTTGCTGCCGGAGCGGATGCTGGTGCGCACGCTGCTCGGCCCGGCCCCCTCCCAGGCGCGCATCCGTACGCTGGAGGAGACCAGAGCGCTGGCCGTGGAGGACGCCGCCGCCGCGCTGCGCCGGGTGGAGCGGGACCTGCACGACGGCACGGCCGCCCGGCTGACCGCGCTGGCCATGGCGCTCAGCATGGCGAAGGAGGAGCTCGACGCGGCGGCGGGCGGCGACCTGGAGCGGCTGGATCACGCCCGCGCCCTGGTCGACGGCGCCCACCGCGGCGCGAAGGAGACCCTGTCGGAGCTGACGGACCTGATCCGCGGCATCCACCCGCCCGCCCTCGACAAGGGCCTGGAGGTGGCCCTGGCCACGCTCGCCGCCCGCAGCCCGCTGCCGGTGGACCTCGACGCGGAGCTGTCCGCCCGCCCGTCGCCGGCCGTCGAGACCATCGCGTTCTTCTGCACCGCCGAGCTGCTCGCGAACGTGGCCAAGCACAGCGGCGCCAGGCAGGCCGCGATCAGGCTGCGCGCGGAGGACGGGCGGCTGCGCCTGCGGGTGTGGGACGACGGCGAGGGCGGCGCCGTGGTGGCGGACGGCGCCCCGGTCGGCGGCGGGCCGGTGGGTCGGGGCTGCGCGGCCTGGTCGACCGCGTCCGGGTGGTGGACGGGGAGCTCGCCGTCCACAGCCCCGCCGGAGGCCCTACGGTGGTCTGTGTCGATCTGCCCCTGCGTGCGTGAACGGACGGCCCATGCGCATCGTGATCGCCGAGGACGCCGTGGTGCTCCGCGACGGCCTGTGCCTGCTGCTCGGCTCGCGCGGCCACGAGGTGGCGGCCGCCGTGGGCGACGGTGACGCGCTGGTGGCGGCCGTGGCCGAGCATCGTCCCGACGTGGCGGTGGTGGACGTGCGCATGCCGCCCTCCCGTACCGACGAGGGGCTGCGCGCGGCGATCAGGATCCGCCGCGACCATCCGGACCTGGGGCTGCTGGTGTTCTCGCAGTACATCGAGACCCACTACGCCGCACGGCTGCTCGCCGGCGGCGCCCGGGGGATCGGCTACCTGCTCAAGGAGCGCGTGACCGACGTCAAGGACTTCCTGGCGGCCATCGAGCGGATCGCGGCGGGGGAGACCGTGCTCGACCCCGAGGTCGTCACGCAGATCATGGGGGCGAGCCGGCGCGGCGACGCGCTGGCGCTGCTGACGCCGCGCGAGCGCGAGGTGCTGGCGATGATGGCGCAGGGCCGCTCCAACAGCGCGATCGCCGAGACCCTGTTCCTGTCGTACGGGTCGGTGGAGAAGCACGTCACGCAGATCTTCACCAAGCTCGGCCTGGCCCCGTCCGACAACGACCACCGCCGCGTCCTGGCCGTCCTGCGCTACCTCCAGGGCTGACCGCGCGAGCTCGACCGCGAGCTCACGACAGGGCGGCGGCGACGCGCTCGCGCAGTGTGTCCTCCTGCTCGGCGCCGGTGCACAGCGTCACCGTCAGCCCGTCGTGGGCGGCGTCGGCGAGCACGGTCAGCAGCGTGGCCAGCTGCTCGGGCGGCTCGCCGGCCAGCAGCTCCTCGGCGTGCTCGACGACGAGCGTGACGGCTCCGATGTCGCGCAGGCAGTCGGTGAGCGCGTCCCAGTTGCGGCCGAAGTAGCCGGGGAAGCTCAGGGCCCGCGCCACCTCGTCGAAGAAGGCGGCGCGGGTCCGGCACGCCCGCCCGTCCACGACCCGGCCGGTGGTCACGGTGAGCCACGAGGGCAGCGAACGCGGGGCAGACATCATGAACGTTTCCCTCAGAGGCGGTAGAAGTCGGTGTAGTGGTTGGGCGAGAACCAGGCGGCGCCGGTGCTGCGGTTGACGACGATCCGGTACGCGTCGCGCGCGGCTCCCTGGGCGCGGGAGTACACGTCGTACTCGTAGTAGGTCGCGTTGACCGGCAGCTGCCCCTCGCGGTTGTAGTGGCGTCCGCCGGTGTAGTTGTAGCGGCCGTCGGGCCATGAGTACCAGCCGGCGGTGGTCGGGTAGCCCTTGGAGGCCCAGATCTGGCGGGCCGAGCGGGCGTCGGCGCAGCGGGAGATGGTGCACGAGCTGTAGACGGCGGCGTCGGCGGGGGCGACTCCGGCCAGCCCGACGAGGGAGGCGAGGGCGGACAGGACGACGGCGAGCCGTACCGGCCAGGACGGGCGGGGGCGCGGTGGTGCGGGCACGGTGCCTCCTTGCGGAAGGGGGGTGACGAACATGGTCATGATCTCCGCTCGTGTCCTGTCAGGAAAGGCGGCGTCCCCCAAGAGAGGGTGAACAGTTCGTGGAGGGATGCTCGCGTGTTGACCATGTGGGCGTGTGCCCACTATGGTGGGCGTATGCCCACTACACCTGCTCAGCAACCGCATCAGGCCAGGAAGATGGCGGAGTCGTTCGGCGTCGACTCCGAGCGTTACGACCGCACCCGGCCCACGTACCCCCAGGCGATGGTGGACCGGATCCTGGCCGCCAGCCCCGGCCGCGACCTGCTCGACGTCGGGTCCGGCACCGGCATCGCCGCCCGGCAGTTCCAGCAGGCCGGCTGCACGGTCCTCGCGGTCGAGCCCGACGAGCGCATGGCCGCCTTCGCCCGGCGCACCGGCGTCGAGACGGAGGTCGCCAGGTTCGAGGAGTGGGACGCGGCCGGCCGCACGTTCGACGCCGCCGTCGCCGCGACCGCCTGGCACTGGATCGACCCCGACAAGGGAGCCGCGAAGGCGGCCGAGGTGCTGCGCCCCCGCGGCCTGCTGGCGGCCTGCTGGCACGTCTTCGAGACCCCGCCCAGCCTGATGCGGGCGCACAACGACGCGCTCAAGCGGGTGCTGCCCGACTCGCCGTTCGCCGACCGCCCGGCCACCATGTCCGCCATGGACGGCTACCGGCCGATGTTCACCAGCGCCGCCGACGGGATCCGCCGGTCGGGCCGGTTCGGCGAGCCCGAGGAGTGGACGTTCGCCTGGGAGCGCGTCTACACCCGCGACGAATGGCTCGACCAGCTCCCCACCTCGGGCGTCCTCACCCAGCTCGCCCCCGACCAGCTCCAGGAGGTGCTCGCGGCGGCCGGCGCCGCCGTCGATGCGATCGGCGGCTCGTTCACGATGAGCTACACGACGGTCGTGGTCGCCGCCGTCCGTACCGCCTGATCACGACAGCACGACCGGCAGCGCGCGATGCCCGTTCGAGATGAACGACTCCAGCGGCAGCAGGTCGTCGGGCCGCGCCGCCAGCGTCAGGCCGGGGAAGCGGCCGAAGAGCGCGGGCAGCGCGATCGTGGCCTCCAGCGTGGCCAGCGGGGCGCCGAGGCAGCGGTGCACGCCGTACCCGAAGGCCAGGTGCTCCTTGGAGGGGCGGGTGACGTCGAACGTGCCCGCGTCGCGGCCGTGCACCAGCGGGTCGCGTCCGGCGGCGCCGTAGCAGCCGAGGATCGGCTCGCCAGCGGGCAGCACGAGGCCGCCGCCGAGGTCGATGTCCTCGACGGTGAAGCGCAGCGGCAGGTTCGCGATCGGCCCCTGGTTGCGCAGCGTCTCCTCGACGACGTCCTCCCAGCTCACCCGCCCCGCCTGGACGAGCGCGAGCTGGCCGGGATGGGTGAGCAGCGCGAAGATCGCGTTGTCGATGAGGTTGACCGTGGTCTCGTGCCCCGCGCTCAGGAACAGGATCAGCGTGTCGACCAGCTCGTGCTCCTCCAGCGGCGCGTCGTGCTCGTCGCGGGCGGCGATCAGGGCCGACGACAGGTCGTCGCCCGGGTGCGCCCGCTTGTCGGCGACGAGCCCGCGCAGCACCTCTTGCAGGTGCGCCAGCACCTCGGCCGTCTCCGCGGCGGGCCGCCCGACCTGGAAGAAGGAGTCGGCGCAGCGGCGCACCTCCTCGCGGGTGGCCTCGTCGGCGACGCCGAACAGCTCGCAGATCACCTGGATCGGCAGCGGGTACGCGTAGCGCTCGCGCAGGTCCGTCACCGTCGCCGGCGGCACGTCGGCCAGCTCGTCGAGCAGCTCCGCGGTGATCGCCTCGATGCGCGGCCGCAGCGCCGCGGTGCGGCGGACGGTGAACGCGCTGGAGACCAGGCCGCGCAGCCGCCGGTGGTCCGGCCCGTACGCGGTCAGCATGTTGCGGACCGCCACCCACGCGAACAGCGGCCACTCGGGGGAGATCTCGCCCTTGATCCAGGCCGGCCAGTGCAGGTAGGCGTCCTTGGACACCCGAGGGTCGGTCAGCAGCCGCCGCAGCAGCGCCTGGTCGCTCACCGCCCACGCCACGACGCCGCCGGGCAGCTCGACGCGGGTGGCCGGCCCGAGCGCGCGGATGCGCTCGGCCTCGCCGTGGATGTCGCGGCCCGCGGGGTCGATGACGAACGGCCGTGCTCCGGTGCCATCCATGGGCTCTCCCGGCTCGTGGGGGTTGCGTCCTCCGGCAGCGTTCCCCATCGGGCCGGGCCGCGCCCACTATCCAGCCGGACCGATCTTTGTACGCGCGCCGTCCCGCGCGTCCGCGGGAACGAGCGCGAACCCGTTGACGATCTCCGGCTGGATGCGGATCACCTGCTCCATCTCGCCCGCCACCCAGGGGGTCAGCATGCCTCTGAGCAGCGCCGCCTCCTCGGGGTCGGTCACCAGGCGGGCCACGCCGGTGACGATGACGCTCCAGCCCAGGCGCTCGTGCCCGTCCAGCTCGTCGGCCTCGTACGCCACCACCACCGCCTCCGCCGGCGCCACGTGGGAGCCGAGGATCGTGCCGGGGCTGGAGCGGATGACGATCCGGCCGTCCACGACGACGTGGTTCACCGGCCGGATCGCGGGCAGCGCGTGCCGGGTGAAGACGACCCGGCCGAACGGCACCTCCGCCAGCAGCCGCAGCGCCTCCGTCTCGGGCAGTTCCCGGAGCCGCCGGTCGCCCGTCCCGTTCTGGTACATCACCGTCACAGCCTGCCGACCCGGCCCCCGTCCCCGACAGGGACCAAAGTCCCTACTTTCCCCGAAGGAGTGCCCTGCGGGGGCGATCGGCGCGGCGGATAGCCTGATCGCGGCGCGGACCAGGTGAAAGGGGGCGGAAGCGGTCATGACGTGGTGGGCGGTGGTGCGGTTCCTGCACGTGCTCGGGGCGGCGCTGTGGGTCGGCGGGCAGCTCACCGTGTCGCTGGTGGTGCTGCCGCTAGCCCGGCGGCTGCTCGACGGCGAGCGGCGCGGCCAGGTGCTGACCGCCGTGGGCCGCCGCTTCGGGCTGCTGACCGTCGCGGCGTTCCTGCCGCTCCAGCTCGCCACCGGCGTGGCTCTCGCCTGGCACAAGGGCGTCACGTGGGGCATGCTCGCCGAGCCCGGCTACGGGCGGACGCTGGCGGCCAAGCTGCTGCTGTTCTGCGCCGTCATGGCCATGGCGGGGGCGCACGGGTGGGCCAGCGGCGCGGGCCGTCCCCGGCCGGCCAGGGTGCTGGCGATCGGGTCGCTGGTGGGCTCGCTCGGCGTGGTGCTGCTGGCCGCCGCGCTGCCCGCGATGTAACGCGTACCGTGAAGGGCTGACCGTGTGGAGAGCGAGTGCCGCCCGCCTGCGCGCAGGCCGACGGACCTCCCGGCGGAGGACCTTCGGCCCTGATCCGGCGCGCCCCCTCATGATGGGCTGGGCGCATGACAGGTCCGACGGTGAAGGAGGCGCTGGAGGCCGCCCTGGAGGCGGCCCGCTGGGCGCCGTCCGTGCACAACACCCAGCCCTGGACGTTCTCCGTGTCCGGGGAGGAGATCGCGCTGCGCGCCGACACCGACCGGCGGCTGCGGGTCGGCGACGCCTCCGGGCGCGAGCTGCTGATCAGCTGCGGCGCGGCCCTGTTCACCATGCGGACGTCGCTGCGCGGCCACGGCTACGAGCCCGTCGTCCGCGTCCTGCCGGACCCCGACCGCCCGTCGCTGCTCGCCACGATCACGCCGGGCACTCCCGCACCGCCCGACGAGGACGCCCGGCTGCTCGGGGAGCAGATCGAGCTGCGGCGCACCCACCGCGCCGGCTTCACCGACCTGCCCGTGCCCGACCGGCTCGTCGAACGGCTGATCATCGCCGCCGTGGACGAGGGCGCCCGGCTCACCCCGGTGCGGGCGCCCGGGGCGGTGGAGGTCCTGGCCGCGCTCACCCGGGCGGCGCAGGCCGTCCAGGCAGGAGACCGGCGCTTCAGCCTGGAGGTGATCCGCTGGGCGCGGCCACCCGGCAGCCGCCGCAGGGACGGCGTGCCCGCCGACGCCTACCCCAGGCGCGCCGCGCCCACCGACCCGCACTTCCCGCAGCGCGACTACTCCTGGCGGCACGACTGGGGCGGTGCGGGCGGCACCGCCACCTACATCGGCGTGCCGGCGCTGCTCACCACGGCCCGCGACGGGCGCGAGGAGTGGATCGCGGCGGGGCAGGCGCTCCAGCACGTGCTGCTGCGGGCCGCCGCGCAGGGCGTCAGCGCCGCCTTCCACACGCAGGCGCTGGAGATGGACCTGCTGCGCGAGTTCCTGCGGCGGGAGCTGTGCTCGGGGGAGCACCCACAGATGATCATGCGGCTCGGCGTCACGTTCGAGGACAAGACCGCCGTCCGCCGCGCCCTGTCCGACCTGGTGGAGTGAGAACGCGCTCTCTCACGCGCGGCGGGCCCTTCCCCGCGGGAAAGGCCCGCAGGCGTCTCAGGTCAGGAGCGGGCCCACCGCTGGTTGGCTCCGCCCGTGCAGTCCCAGATCTGCAGCCGGGTGCCGTTGGCCGAGCTGACTCCCGTCGCGTCCAGGCACCTGCCGGACTGCGGGTTGACGATCTGCCCCGTGCCCGAGTCGAACGTCCAGCGCTGCGCGCCCGTGCCGTTGCAGTCGTAGAGCTGCACCTGCGTGCCGTTCGCCGTGCCGGCGCCGGTCACGTCCATGCACTTGCCGAGCGCCCGCACGGACCCGTCGGCGTTCCAGGTCCAGGTCTGGGCGGCGGTGCCGTTGCAGTCCCAGAGCTGGACGGCGGTGCCGTTGGCGGTGTTCGCGCCGGCGACGTCCACGCACTTGCCGCCGTAGCCGGTGATCCGGCCGCCGGTGCCGCCGGTCGGCGGGGCGTAGACGCGGACGTAGTCGACGGTCAGGGTCTGCGGGAACGTCGTGCTGCTGTCGGGGTAGCCGGGCCAGTTGCCGCCCACCGCCACATTCATGATCATGAAGAACGGGTGGTCGAAGACCCACCGGTTGCCGCCCAGGTCGGACGGGGTGCGGCGCTGGTACTCGACGCCGTCCACGTACCAGACGATCAGGTTGGGCGACCAGTCGACGGCGAAGGTGTGGAAGGCGTCGGCGAACGGGCTGCCGATCGTGTAGCCGGCGCCGATGCCGCCGCCCCCGGAGTAGCCGGGGCCGTGGATGGTGCCGTGCACGGTGTTGGGCTCGCGGCCGATGTTCTCCATGATGTCGATCTCGCCGCTGTTGGGCCAGCCGACCGAGCCGATGTCGTTGCCGAGCATCCAGAACGCCGGCCAGATGCCCTGACCGCGCGGCAGCTTCATGCGGGCCTCGAAGCGGCCGTAGGTGCGGGTGAAGGTGGCGGAGGTGAGCAGGCGGGCCGAGGTGTACTGGCAGGTGCCGTAGTGGCACTGGTAGCCGGCCGGGTTCTCGCGGCGGGCGGTGATCACCAGGTTGCCCGCGCCGTCCAGGGCGGCGTTGCGGGTGCTGTCGGTGTAGTACTGCTGCTCGTTGTTGCCCCAGCCGCTGCCGCCGATGTCGAAGCGCCACTTCGACGCGTCGACGGCGCTGCCGGCCGCGCCGTCGAACTCGTCGGACCAGACGAGCGGGCCGGGGGCGGGGGCCGCGGCGGCGCTGCCGGCCATGGGGGCGAGCAGCGCGAGGATCGTGGTGAGAGCGGCACCGAGGGCGAATAAGGCTCTGGAACGGGGGGTGCGTGCCATGGGGGTTACCTCATCGGGTCCACGGACGGTGAGTTTACGGAAACCTTCCGGCAACGTGAGCGGTCCTGTCAAGAGAGCGCTCTCTCGGATGTGGACGGCCCGACCGCTCGCGCCCGCGCCTCCGGCGTCCTGCCTGCCCTAGGCTTGTCCTTCCGTCACACCTCGCCGCCAGGCCGCGCCCGGCACGGCCGAGGACCCGCGCCGGCCTGTGGGGCTGGGCCGTCGCGGGCCGGTGCGCAGTCCCCGTGTGGTGAAAGCAGATGAACATCAGGACCAGACGACGAGACGAGCAGGTCAGCGCGACGAGGGAGGCGCTCCTGGCCGCCGCCGAGCGGCTGTTCGCCGAGCGCGGCGTGCACGCCGTCGGCAACCGCCAGATCAGCGAGGCCGCCGGGCAGGGCAACAACGCCGCCGTCACCTACCACTTCGGCACCAAGGCCGACCTGATCCGGGCCATCTCCCGCAGGCACGCCGAGCGGATCGAGGCCATCCGCGAGCGCATGATGGCCGGCATCGCCGGCTCCACCGACCTGCGCGACTGGGTGGCATGCCTGGTCCGCCCGTTCACCGAGCACCTGGAGACCCTGGAGGCCGCGGGCGGCCCCACCTGGTACGCCCGCTTCACCGCCCAGGTCATGGCCGATCCCGCGTTCAGCGCGATCATGGTCGATGAGGCGGTCAGCGCCGCCCCGGCGCTGCGGACGTACCGCGAGGGGCTGACCCGCTGCCTGCCCGGCCTGCCCGATGAGCTCCACAGCGAGCGCTTCGCCATGGCCCGCCACCTGATCGTCCAGATGTGCGTCGAACGGGAACGCGCCCTCGCCGAAGGCGCCCCCACCTTCCGCCCCACCTGGGCGTCCACCGCCGACGGCCTGATCGAGGCGATCCTCGCCCTGTGGCAGGCCCCCGCCGGCCCGTAGGCGTCAGCGGGCCGGGAGGTCCACCACGCCCCACACGTCCGCGACCCGGATGGTGCCGCCGCCGGGAGCGTCCTGGTAGGCGCGGGAGTCGAGGGCGACGTGGCGGTTGTCGTTCATGATCCAGAGCCGCCCGTCCGGCACCTTGACGTCGAACGCCGGCGCGGAGGCGGGAGGCGCCGCCACGTACGGCTCGTCCAGCGGCTTGCCGTCCAGCTCCAGGCGTCCCTTGGCGTCACAGCACCTGACGGTGCCGCCCGGCAGGCCGATGACCCGCCCCACGCGCCCCTGGCCCGCCGTGGTGCCGGGCCACCCCTCCGGCGTGCGGTAGAGGACGATGTCGCCGGCGTGGGGGACGTAGGCGGAGGTCCGCCGGTAGGACAGGGTCGTCCCCATCTTGATGGTCGGCTCCATGGACTCGCTGGGCATGGTGACGGTCCCGCCGCCGAGAGCCAGGTCGGCGAGCCCGCAGCCGGAGGCCGCGACCAGGAGCAGGGCGAGCGGGAGCGTGCGTAACCGTCTACGGATCATCAGGGCATTGTGCCGCAGAAGGCCGGCGGGCCTCGCGGACGAACGACAGCGCCACCGCGCCCATCACCGGCCCGGCGGCCAGGGTGGCGAACGCGGCCGGGAACGAGCCGGTGACCTGGTAGACCGCTCCCACCACGACCGGCACCGTGACGCTGCCGAGCTGCGCCACCGCGTTCGTCGCGCCCGCCGCCGAGCCCGCCAGCGCCGTCCCCGACAGCCCGGGCACCATGGCGATCAGCAGCGGCGAGTACAGGTACGCCCCCAGGCCCGCGAACCCGGCCATCACCAGGAACGCCGTCTCGGTGCTCAGGCCGCCGAACAGCAGCAGGCAGCCCGCGAACGCCACCAGCACCGCGATCGCCGGCCGTTTGCGCCCCCGCCCGGCCAGGTCGGTGGCCAGGCCGATGACCGGCTTGCCGGCCGCGCCCGCCGCCGCGAACACGACGACGACCGTCCCCGCCGCCACCGGGTCGATGCCGTGCCCCGTCACCATGAGCGTGTTGGACCAGGTCACGAAGCCGTACGTGCCCCACAGCCCGCCGAGGCCGGCCAGGCCGATCAGCAGCAGGTCGCGGTCGCGGGCCAGGCGGCGCAGCGGCGGGCGCGCGGCCGGCGGGCCGTGCCGCTCGCGCAGCAGCGCCAGGCACACCAGGGCGAGCGCCATCGACACGAGCCCGAACAGCTGGTACGAGGCCCGCCAGTCGTACCACTGGATCAGCCGGGGCACGAGCGCGTTGGCGATCATGGTGCCGAGCGAGGAGGCCATGCTGAACACGCCCATCGCCAGCCCGCGCTCCCGCTCCCCGAACCAGGACGCGATGAGCCTGACCCCCGCCGCGAAGTCGGCCCCCGCGCACAGCCCGATCAGCGCCTGCACCGCGATCCCGGCCCCGGCGGTCGGCACGGACCCGAACGCGATCATGAAGCCGCCGGCGGTGAACAGCGACCCCGACAGCACGACCCGGCTGCCGATCCGGTCGCCGAGCAGGCCGCCGCCGATGTTGGACAGCACGTAGCCGACGTAGTACGCCGTCGCGAACGCCCCCAGCCCCGCCAGCGACACCCCGAGGTCCTCGCCCGCCCGCAGGGACGCCGGCCCCCACGTGGAGCGGTCGACCGAGGTCATGGTCAGCGAGGCCCAGCAGAGCAGCAGCACGACCCAGCGGCGGCGGGACCGGCGCCCGACGGATGGTGACTCTGCGTGTTCGGTCACATCCGGTCACGTTACCGGCCGCCCGGGCCGCCGGCCGCATGGTCGCAGATCCGCCTCGCCGCGTGACCGTGCCGCGCCTTTCCGTGAATTACCGCTCGAAACGACGATAATGACATACCCGAAAATTGGCGCAGGGTGACCGGGTGCCAATGAAACGGGAGAGCGCGCAAAGCCGCACGGTTGAAGGCTGAATCTTCCGGTGCGGCGATTTATTTAGGTAGAATGACCAAGGCGAACTCATGCTGGTCCGCCAGTCCGTGCACAGAAAATTTACGGTAAATCCCGATCCGGCTTGACGGCATCGCGCAGCGCGCTACAGTACCGCACAACCTGGGGCTGAATGGGAGTGCCAGCATGGCCAAGAGGTTGATTGAAACGATCACGGACGACTTCGACGGCTCCCCCATGGAGGACGAGAATCCCGTCTCCTTCAGCATCAAGGGCGACCGGTTCGTCATGGACCTGAAGCCCGAGAACGAAGACAGGCTGCGT
This sequence comes from [Actinomadura] parvosata subsp. kistnae, assembly GCF_900323885.1. Lineage (GTDB taxonomy): Bacteria > Actinomycetota > Actinomycetes > Streptosporangiales > Streptosporangiaceae > Nonomuraea > Nonomuraea composti. Next base: position 120,459 of record NZ_OOHJ01000023.1, read on the forward strand.
GCGGCTCTGGCGCCCTTCATCGCGAAGGCGCGGCGCGAGGAGACGGCGGCCACGTCGCGACCCCGCGGCCGGCGCGGCTCCAGCGGCACGACACGAGCCATGAGCAAGGAGAAGAGCCAGGAGATCCGGCAGTGGGCGAAGGCACACGGTCTGCCGGTCAGTGAGCGCGGCCGCATCGCCTCTTCTGTGATCCAGAAGTACGAGGCCGCGCACTAGATTGGCCCGCGAAAGGCCCCCTTCAATAGGGGGCCTTTCCTCTTGCCCCGGACCCCGGTTCACCGCCGCTCACGGCGGATTTGGAGGCCGCGCATACGGCCGGGATAAAGCGCTGGAGTCGCCCCGGCAAGTCATTTCAAAGGGGGCCTTCACCCGTTCCTCATGTTGGGCGGCGACATTGGCGGCATGCACGGACACGCACCACGTACCCCGGAAGCGGAGTGCAGCCGCCGCTGCAACCTGGAGCTGCCCTACGAGGGGCTGCCCGGCTCCGAGATGACCGCCGCGCAGCGGGAGAAGCCGCTCGCCCTCGTCCGCGTCTACGCCGGATACATGGACGGCACGCACGCCGAGGTGAAGATGAAGGAGGTGCGCGAGCACGTGGCTCAGCACGGCCACCGGCACGGTCAGTGCACCGCAGCCCGTGCGGGCGGGGCGGCGGCGTCACTTCTCGTCGGCGCTCGCGATCACCTCCAGGACGAACTCGCCCACCAGGCGGGGCACCCGGCGCGCGTCGCCGGGCGCGGGCGCGGGCAGGCCGAGCCGCCGGGCCAGGGCCAGCCGCAGCAGCGGATGCCAGCGCGGCCCGAAGGTGTCCAGCGCGTACTCGGCCGCGGCCTCCTTGGAGATCACCTCACCGGTCGCGATCGTGTGGTGCAGCCGGGGCGGTGACAACACGGTGGCCAGCGCCACCTGGTGGGCCGGCTGCAGCGGCTTGCGCGGGGGCCTGGCCGACAGAGCCCGGCCCGCCCAGGTGGCGAAGTGGCCGTGCAACTGCCCCAGGTTCCACTCGCGCAGCCGGCCCGGCTCCGGGTCGAGGCCCAGCTCGCCCGGGGCCGGGCCGCGCACCGCGACGCCCTTCTCCAGGAGCACCTTCCACACCACCGGGTTCGCCTCGAACCCGCGCCCCCGCTTGAACGACGGCCCGCTGTGCGAGGCGAGCGGGCGCAGGCTCGTGACCGGCCTGCCCAGGTCACGTTCGGCGACGAAGACGCCGTTCAGCGTGCCGGGGACGTCCGGCCGGGCCCGGGCCAGCGCCCGCCAGGCCGCCGGCGCGTTGCCCGCCTTGTGCAGCAGCGCCAGCCGGCGCAGGTCCCTTTCGCCGAGATCCCCGGCCACTGTGGCGACGAAATCGATGTCGCTGCGGCCTGCCCGCCAGGCGCCCAGCGCGACCGAGCCGACGACGTAGAACCCGCTGATCCGGCCCGGCAGCAACCGGTCCGCCACGGCCAGGTATCGGGAGACCGCCCGTTCCACCTCGTTCGCAAGCATGGGAGACAGCATGCCGGACCGGCCGCCGCCTCACATTCCGCCGCCGCACGCCGTCGTATCAAGGGCCGACACGAGAAGAGGGAAGGCATGCACGACTTTCAGGCCATCGCCGACCGCGTCGAGATCGAGGCGTTGCGCGGCGAGTTCACCGACGCGGCGATGATGCGCGACTACGACCGGCTGGCGTCGCTGTTCACACCCGACGGGGTGCTGCGGATGCCGAACATCCCGGCCGAGCTCACCGGGCCGGAGGAGATCCGGGCGTGGGGACGGCGGGTGCCGGGCTTCGTGGAGTTCCTGGTGCAGACCACGCATCCCGGAGTGATCCGCATCGAAGGGGACAGCGCGAGCGGGCGGGCGTACATGCAGGAGCTGGGGCGGCTGCGTGACGGGCGCGCGGAGTTCAACTTCGCGATCTATCACGACCGGTACCGGCGCACCGCTGAGGGGTGGCGGTTCACGGAGCGCGTGTATGAGGTCAGGTACCACGACGCCACGCCCCTGAAGGGTTCGCCCCCGCCCGTGGATTCCGGGCCTGGCGGAACGGGCATTTGACGGCGCGAGTATCACTTATGGGGTGAATACCACTGACACTGTGAGCATTGGTGCAGGTGTGAGGGGCGCTCCGGGCGCGTCCCCACACCCGCTCGACCACCCCGTCCGGTCCGCCCTGACCGGGCCGCACGCGGGATTCGCCGAGCGGCGAGGGGACGTGCTGCGCTACCCGCCGGAGGTGTCCCCGTTCACCGCCCTGCCCGCGACCCCGTCCGGCCAGGACTGGGCCGACGCGGCGGCACTCGCCGGGCCCGGCGCGATGTTCTCGTACGCGGCCGACGTCCTGCCGCCCGCCGGGTGGGAGGTCGTCATCCGGGTGCCGGCGGTGCAGATGGTCGGCGACGGCGTGCCCGCTCCCGACGGCGTGGCGGCTCCCGACGGCGCGCTCGCGCGTGACGGCGCGGCTGCTCCCGACGGTGCGGAGGACGTGGTGCGGCTCACGGCGGCCGACGTGCCGGACATGCTCGCCCTGGTCGAGGTCGCCCAGCCGGGGCCGTTCCTGCCGCGTACCGTCGAGATGGGCGTCTACCTCGGCATCCGCCGGCGCGGCGAGCTGGTCGCGATGGCCGGCGAGCGGCTGCACCCGCCCGGCTGGACCGAGATCAGCGCCGTCTGCACCCACCCCGCCCACCGCGGCCAGGGCCTGGCGGCCCGCCTCGTCCTCGCGGTCGCCGCGGGCGTCCGCGCCCGCGGCGAGACGCCGTTCCTGCACGCCGCCACGAGCAACACGAACGCCATCCGCCTGTACGAACGGCTCGGCTTCCGCCCCCGGCGCACCACCATGTTCCACGCCGTACGCGTCCCCGCCGAGATCGCCGCCGCGCCCGCGGGAGAGGCACGATGAGCGGCTGGGACGAGTCGGCGGCGCGGGCGAGCCGGGACGAGTCGGCGGCGTGGGCGAGCCCGGATGAGCCGGTCGCGCGAGTGGGCCGGGACGAGCTGGTCGAGCGGGTGCACGCGCTGCTGGCCGCGCCCCGGCCGTGGGCGGTCACGCAGGTCGGCGACCCGGTGCTGCGCCGCCCCGCCGAGCCGTACGACGGGCAGCTCCCCGACGCCCTGCTGCGCGAGCTGCTGGACGCGATGTTCCGGCACCTGCCGGGCGTCGGCGTCGGGCTGGCCGCCCCGCAGGTCGGCATCCCGCTGGCGCTGGCCGTCATCGAGGACCCCGCCGAGGTGCCCCCGGAGATCGCCGCCGAGCGGGAACGGGTGCCGCAGCCGCCGCTGGAGCTGGTCAACCCCGTCGTCACCCCGCTCGGGTCCCGCTACCACGCCTTCTACGAGGGCTGCCTGAGCGTCGAGGGCCTGACCGCCGTCGTCGCCCGGCACGCGCGGGTCCGGCTGGCGGCCTGCGACGGGAGCGGGCGGCCGTACGAGATGGAGCTGTCCGGCTGGCCGGCCCGCATCGCCCAGCACGAGACCGACCACCTGAACGGCATCCTCTACCTCGACCGGGCCGAGCCGCGCTCGCTGTCCACCGTGGCCAACTACGAGCGCTTCTCGGCACCGCGCCGCGAGGACGGTGAGGACGCCCACCGCGCCTGAGGCGCCGGCCCATTCCGGCGACCCGCACCACCGCGCCTGAGGCGCCGGCTTGTCCCGGCGACCCGCACCATCGCGCCTGGGGGCCGGGCCCATCCCGACGACCCGCACCATCGCGCCACACTCCCGAGCCGCGCCGTCAGGTGACACTCCCGCTCGCGTCGCCGCGTTCACACTCCCCAGTGACGGCCGAGCGAAGGGAGCCGGAGCATGAGTGCCGATGCGATCCCCGTCGCGGCGATCGTGCCGCTGGTCATCGTGGCGGGCCTGTTCGTCGGGTACTGCCTGGTGGACCTGGCCCGCTCGGACGTGCGCCTGCTGCCCAAATGGGCGTGGGCGCTCGTCTGCCTGCTGTCGGTGCCCGTCGGCGGCATCGTCTACCTGCTGATCGGCAGGCAGCCGAGATGATCGTCGAGACGCGCGGGCTGGAGAAGCGTTACGGGCCGCACCTGGCGCTGGCGGGGGTGGACCTGGCGGTCCCGCGCGGCGCGGTCTACGGGCTGGTCGGGCCGAACGGGGCGGGCAAGACGACGCTGCTGGCGGTGCTGGCCGGGCTGCGGGTGCCGTCGGCGGGGGAGGTACGGGTGGCGCCGCCGCGCGGCCGGGTCGCGCTGCTGCCGGACACGCCGCAGTTCGAGCCGTGGCTGACCGGGCGCGAGGTGGTCGCCCTGGCGCGGCGGCTGGTCGCCCCCGGGGTGCCGGTCGCGCGTGAGGAGCGGGTGCTGGCCGACGCGGAGCTGTCCGGGGCGGCCGACCGGCGCGTGGGCGGCTACTCGCGCGGCATGCTGCAACGGCTCGGCCTGGCCGCCACCGTCGTGGCGGAGCCGGAGCTGCTGCTGCTCGACGAGCCCGCCTCCGCCCTCGACCCGGCGGGACGGCGCGAGGTGCTCGACCTGATCGCGGGGCTGCGCGGGAAGGCGACGGTGGTGCTGTCCAGCCACATCCTGTCGGACGTGCAGGAGGTGTGCGACACGGTCGGCATCCTGCGCGAGGGACGGCTGCTCTTCCAGGGCCCCCTGCACGATCTGCTGGTCGGCCGGGCCGTGCCCGCCTACCTCCTGCGGTTGCGCCCGCCGGTCGGGCACGTCGCCGACGCGCTGCGCGCCAAGGACTGGGTCGTCGGCGTGGACGTCCTGGACGAGCAGCGGCTGCGCGTGTCCGTACGCTCGCTGGCGGCGGCCGAGTGGCTGCTGCCCGAGGCGCTGGCCTCCTGCGACGCCCGCGTGGTGAGCATGAACCCGCAGGCCGCCGACCTCGAAGACGTGTTCCTGGAGCTGACGTCATGACGCTGTGGCGGCTGGAATGGCTGCGCCTGGTCCGCACCCGGCGGCTGGTCGCGATCCTCGGCGCGTACCTCTTCTTCGGCCTCACCGGGCCGCTCACCGCCCGCTACCTCGACCGCATCCTCGGCGGGATCGGCACGGAAGGGGTGCGGGTGCAGCTCCCCGCGCCGACGCCCGCCGACGGCATCGCGCAGTTCACCGGCAACGCCTCGCAGATCGGGCTGCTGGTCGTGGTGCTGGTCGCCGCCTCCGCCCTGGCGTTCGACGCCCGCCGCGAGATGGCCGTCTTCCTGCGTACGCGGGTGCGCGGGGCCGCCGCCGTCATCCTGCCCGCCTACCTCGTCTCCGCCGCGGCCGCGGTTTCCGCGCTGACCCTGGGCACGCTCGCCGCCTGGTACGAGACCGCGGTCCTCCTCGGCGGGCTGCCCGTCGCCCGCCTGCTGGTCGGCCTGGCCTGCGGCGCCCTGTTCCTGGCGTTCGCCGTCGCCGTCACCGCGCTGGCCGCCGCGATCACCCGCGGCGTGGCCGCCACGGCTGGGGCCGCGCTCGCCGCGCTCCTCGCCCTGGCCGTCGCCGACGGGCTCACCGGCGTCCCGTGGCTGCCCACCCGGCTGGCCGGGGCCATGGAGACGCTGGTCCGCGGCGAGCCGGCCACCGGCCTGCCCGCCGGCGCGGCGCTCACGGCAGCCCTCACCGCGGGCGCCTTGGCCGCCGCCGTGGCGGTGAGCGATCGCAGGGAGCTCTGAACGTGCCGGGCCACCCGCGATGCCCGGCTCACGCGACCTGCCCGGCCCACGCGACCTGCCCGGCTCATGTGACCTGCCCGGCCCATGCGACCAGCCCGGCCCATGCGACCAGCCCGGCCCACGCGTCGGTCACGGGTGGTGCGGGCGGCGCCACCTCTCGTCGGCGCGCAGCCAGTCGGCCTCCCATTCCTGGTACCGCCTGCGGTCGAGGAGCCGCCGGCAGGCCGCGAACGCCGCCAGCGCCACCACGCCGGCCAGGAACACGACGAACAGCGCCGTCGCGACGCCCCGGCTGACCAGCTCCACGTCGTCGGCGGGCGGCTGGACGGGCATCCCGGAGGCGTCGACCCACACCGGGACCTGCGTGCCCGAAGTGGCCAGCGCCGGCACCGGCACCAGACCGGTCACGGTCGCGCCCTGCGGGGTCGTCCACCGCGCCGTGGCCTGGAGCGGCACCGCGGGCACCTCGGTGTAGGACACGCGGGAGGGCGGGGCGTTCTCCGTCAGGGTGGCCATGACCTGCGTCCGCAGCCCGGGACCGGCGTGCTGCTCTTTCGCCGCGTCCGAGTAGGCCGCCCGCCCGGCCAGTACGGCGGGCCACACGCAGGCCAGCACGAGCAGCACCGCCGCCAGCACCAGCACGGACTCCACCCGGTCGGAGCGGCGGCGCAGCGGATTGCCGTCCGGCCTGAGCAACCGCACCCGCAGAGCCAAGGGATGAATCGACGGCTTCATCGGGCACCTCCCTCAAACCCCTCTACCACGGAGACCCCCGTCCCATGCGTGCCGCAGGACGACCGGGCACCGGTTCGTGCGCACGACATCGAGGTGATCCTTCCCGGCGGCCGACACAGGCGCGGACCAGCCCGATGCGGGTGCTCCACCGCGCGATGAAGGGAAGGTCGTTCACCGGCGGCCGACGGCGTCTTCCGCGCCTGCGGAAAGCCGCCCTGAGCTGAGGACTTCGAGCCCTGGCGGGTAGTGGATCAGGCGACGGATGCCGCACGGAAGGGTGAGTCCGCGGGGAGGTCGTGATGGGAACGAGAGGCAGGCTCACGATCACCGGCCGGCGCTCAGGGCCCGGGGCGCCGACGGTCGGCGTGGAGGAGGAGTTCCTGCTGCTGGACCGCGCCGACGGCCGCCCGGCCTGCCGGGCGCCGGAGCTGCTGGCCCTGCTCGGCGGCCACCTCCAGGCCAAGCCCGAGCTCATGCGCTTCCAGGTGGAGACGATCACCGGCGTGTGCACGGACCTGCATCAGGTACGCGAGGAGCTGGCCAGCAACCGGCGGCTCGTCGCGGGGGCCGCCGCCGAGGTGGGCTGTCACCTGGTCGCGACCGGGATCGCCCCGAGGCCGGGGCCCGGCCTGGCCGCCATCACCGCCGACCCCCGCTATCACGAGCTGGCCGCCCGCTACCGCTCCCTGGTGGCCCGCTCGGGCACCTGCGGGCTGCACGTGCACGTCGGCGTCCCGTCACGGGAGGCGGGCGTGCTGCTCCTGGCCCGGCTGCGGCCCTACCTGCCCACGCTCCTGGCGCTGAGCGGCAACTCGCCCGTCGTGTCCGGCCGGGACACCGGCTGGGCCAGCCGCCGCTACCTGGAGTGCGTCCGCTGGCCGTCGGCGCGGCCCCCGAACGTGTGGCGCTCGCCGGACGCCTACGACGCGGCGGTGCAACGCCTGATCCGCGCCGGCCGGGCCCTGGACGCGAGGTCCGTCTACTTCCACGCCCGCCTGTCGCCGCGCTACCCGACGGTGGAGGTGCGGATCGCGGACTCATGCCTGTCGGTGGACGACGCCGTCGCCGTGGCGGCCCTGGTAAGGGCGCTGACCGTGCTGGCGTTCGACGACCTCGGGCGCGGCACGCCGATGAGGCGGGTGAGCGGCCGGCGGATCGCCGCCGAGCTGGGCGCCGCCGCTCGCGACGGTCTCGCGGCGCGGGCCGCCGACCCGTACACGGGGCGCTCGCTGCCGCACCGCGCGCTCCTGGCGGCCCTGCTCGATCACCTCGCCGAGCCCGAGCCGGTCGCGCGGTCGCTCGCTCCGGTCCTGTCCCGTGGGACGGGCGCCGACCGGCAACGCGCGTTGTGGCGCCGGGCCGCCACACCGGGCCACTTCGCCGCGCTGCTCGCCGAGGCCACGCTCGCCGCGACGCTCCACCCCGTACCACCGAACGGCTGACCGCCCCCGCCCCCGGCCTTCAGGACCGAAACCGCCGCCTGCCCCGCCTTCGGGACTGAACGCGCTGCCTCCCCCGCCTTCAGGCCCGAAGCCCCGGCCCGCCCTGGTGCAGCAGCCCTTCCTGGGGCGCCTACGTCTGCCGCCGGTGGCGCCACTGCTCGTCGGCCCGCTCCCAGGCGAGCCCCCACTCCCGGTACCGCCTCCGGTCCGCCCGCCACCGCCATCCCGCGAACGCCCCCACGGCCACCAGCGCGCCCCCGAGCAGGACCAGCATTCCCGTCGCGATCCCCCTCATCCGCAGGACGGCGATGTCCGTGGGCGGCGGCGCCGGCGCGCCCGAAGCGTCGAGCCACACCTTGACGGCCGAGCCCGCCTTGGCGAGCGCCGGTACGGGCACCTCGGCCACCCGTTCCGCCCCTGCGGGGGTCGTCCAGCGCACTGCGGCCGTCGGCTGCTCGGCGGGCACCTCGGTGAAGGAGATCCGCGTGCGGGGAGCGTCCCGCAGCAACGTCGCCGTGACCTGGTGCCGGGCCGCGCCCCCGGCCCGCTCGTCGTGGAGCGCCCGCTCGTACGTCGTCCACCCGGCCAAGACCGCGGGCCACACGCTGACCAGCACCAGGATCACGGCGGCCAGCGCGACGGCGGACTCGCGCCGGTCGGAGCGGCGGCGCAGCGGGTTGCCGTCCGGGCGGTACAGCCGCAGCCGCAACACCAGCGGGTTGATCGACTTGTTCATCGTGACCCTCCCTGGTCCCGAGAATGGAAGATGGCCGCGCGGACGGGCAGGGCCGGACGGCTCGGCGCACCGGGACGTTCGTCCTTCACAAGGACCGTCCAGGCCGGCGATTCCGTGACGGCCTTGCCGGAGCCGCGCCTACCCGAGGACCGGCGGCCCCAACTCCCGCGGGACCCACCGGATTCTGTCGGTCGCGTACGGCAACCTTCTGACCCGTGAACGTGACCCACCTGCTCTCCCCGGAAGCCCGGCGCCTCCACCACCACCTCACCGAGCCCGGCGCCGGTTACCCCCATCCGTGGCCCGACACGTCCCTGCTGACGGCGACCGACCTGGGGCACCTGCTCCCGCTCGCCTACCGCACGACGGGCACGGGCGCCGCCACCTCGATGCGGTTCGCCGTCGAGGACGCCGTGCGGGAGCGGCAGCCGGAGTTCACCCCCGCGTCGTGCCTGGCGCTCTACGACGCGCTGGTGGCCGGGCTGGAGCGGCGCAAGTGGGCAGACGTGTGCCTGGCGGCGGGCGCGCTGCTGCGCTGCCCGGGCGGGGTGCCGGAGGCGGAGCTGGCTGGGCCGGCGCGGGTGCTGACGGAGTTCATGGTGGCGCACGGCCGGCTTGAGGCGCCGTACGCGCTGCTGGCGGTGGCCGGGGTGGCCGGAGTGGAAGGGGCGGGGCAGCCGATGGACGAGCCGCGGGAGTCGCTGGCGATGGCCGAGCGGGAGGTCGTGCTGGGGCTCGACCCGGCCGGCCGGGCGCTGGTGGCGGAGGTGGGGCCGCGCTCGTTCGGGTCGCCGCCCGAGCTGCCGGGCGTGTGGGATCGGCTGGCCGCGTTGACACCGTACGCGGACTTCGCCCGCTCCGCGCTGGAGGCGGCCGAGGCGCGGCTGGCCGCGATCCACGCGCGGGAGCTGCCGTACCGTGCCGACAAGGCGTTCAGCGCGGCGGAGGTGGCGGCGCTCGGCCGGGCGGCGCGGCTGGCGCTGCACTGCGACGCGCCGTGGCTGCCCGCGCTGCTCGACAGCCTGCTGGCGCTGGTGGCGGTCGCGCCGACGGCGGCCAAGACGCTGCCGTCGCAGGCGCTGCTGTTCGAGATCGGACGGGCGGTCGTGCGCTTCCCGACGCCCGAGGCGATCACGGCGCTGCGCGCGGCCCGGGCGGCGACCCGGCACGCCGGCGTGGTCAAGCAGCTCGACCGCCTGATCAAGAAGGCCGAGCCGGGGCTGGCCGACCGGATGGAGGTGGCCTTCCGCATGCCGGACCTGGGGTTCGGGGCCGGAGGTCGGCTGAAGGTGTCGCTGGGGGAGTACACGGCGGTGCTCGCGCCGGGCGCGGGCGGCGAGTTCGAGCTGGGCTGGCGGCAGGGCGGCAAGCCGCTCAAGAGCGTGCCGGCGGCGGTGCGCAGGGAGCATCCCGACGAGGTCAAGCGGCTGCGCGAGCTGGTCAAGCAGGTGCGGCGGCAGGTGACGACGCTGTGCCGGGCGCTGGAGGCCGGGCTCGCGGGGGAGATGTCGTGGCCGTACGAGACGTGGCGCGACCGGATCGCCGGGCACCCGATCGCGGGCACGGTGGCGACCCGCCTGATCTGGGAGGCGGAGGCCGCGCCCGGCGAGTGGCGCACGCTGGCGCTGGAGGCGGAGAGCGCTCCCAGCGAGGGGCGTACCCTGACGCCCTCCTCCTCGCCAGAGGCGGGGCGCGTGCGGTTGTGGCATCCGGCGCGGGCGAGCGCCGAAGAGGTGGCCCGTCTGCGGGAGGCCGTGACCGAGGGGAGGGTCAAGCAGCCGTTCAAGCAGGCGTTCCGCGAGGTCTACCCGCTCACCCCGGCCGAGGAGGCGACGGCCGTCTACTCCAACCGGTTCGCCGGCCACATCGTGGACTACCGCCGCCTGTACGCGATGTTCAGAGCCAGGAACTGGGAGTCCAGGATGCTGGGCCCATGGGACGGCGGCGACACCGACGCCGCCACGCGGGTGCTGGCCGAGGGCCGCTGGCGGGTGTCGTTCCACCACGATTACCTGTACGACGAGCCCGGCGAGTACGCCACCACCGACCAGGTGCGCTTCCACCGTCGCGACGACGAGGGCGGCGGCGGCTGGCTGGAGTCGCCGCTGGCCGAGGTGCCACCGCTCGTGTTCAGCGAGGCCATGCGGGACGTCGATCTCTTCGTGGCCGTCACCTCGATCGCCGCCGATCCCGGCTGGGCCGACCGCGGGCACGACCGCCATCTGGCCTACTGGCGCGACACCTCCGTAGGCCCGCTCCAGCCCTCGGGCGAGGTACGCCTTGACGCCCTGGCCCGCATCCTGCCGCGCACGGCCATCGGCGGTCGCTGCACGCTCACCGACCGGTTCCTGGTGGTGCGGGGTGACCTGCGCACGTACAAGATCCACGTGGGCAGCGGCAACATCCTCATGGACCCGGGCGACGTCTACCTGTGCATCGTCCCGGACCGGCGCCGCGACGAGCGGCTGTTCCTGCCGTTCGAGGAGGACGACCGGCTGGCGCTCATCCTCAGCAAGGCATTCCTCCTGGCCAGGGACACGGAGATCACGGACGAGAGCATCCTCGCCCAGATCAAGGGCGGGACGTGATCGCTGGCCGGTACCGGTCGGATGGAGGCGTACCGACTATACAAACGACCGGTCGGTCAGATAGTTTGGCGCCATGACGCAGGACGGCCGGCGGCTGCGCGGGTTGCGGAGCCGGGAGGCGATTCTCGAACGAACGGTGGGCCTGGCCTCCGTCGAAGGGCTGGACGGGCTCTCCCTGGGACGGCTGGCGGCGGCCACCGGCACCAGCAAGTCCGGATTTTTCGCCCATTGGCGCGACAAAGAGGAGCTGCAGCTCGACGCGGTGGAATGGGCCGCCCGCCAATGGAAGGAGCACGTCGTGGCGCCCGCCATGAGCGCTCCCCCCGGGGTGCGGCGGCTGTTCGCGCTGCACGAGGCCCGCATGCGCTTCTACAGCGACGGCGTGCTGCCGGGCGGCTGCTTCTTCTTCACCGTGCAGGCCGAGTTCGACGACCGGCCGGGGGCCGTGCACGACCGGGTCGCGCGGGCCATGCGCGAGTGGCAGGAGTTCATCCAGCGGCTCGTGACGCAGGCCAAGGAACTGGGCGAGCTGGTGGAGGAGGCGGACCCGGCGCAGCTCGCGTACGAGATCGACGCTTTGGGGGAGATGACGATCATCCACTCCCGCCTCCACGACGGGCCCGCCGCCCTCACCCACGCCCGCCGCGCCGTCCTGCAGCGACTGCGCGCGCTCTGTCCCGAGCCCGCGCTACTCCCGGAGGATTGATCATGATGATGGAAGACGGCGCGCACGAGCCCGTCCAGGTGCACTTCGACGACCTCGACGCGATGGGCCTGCTGCACAACTCCCGCTACGCGCTGCTGGTCGAGCGCGCCATCGGCGCCTATTGGCAACGCCTCGGCTGGTCGCCCGACCCGGCCCGGTCGGCTTTCCGCGACGTGTTCCTGGCGGTCCGGGAGTTCAAGGTGACTTACCACGCGCCGATCGTGGGCGCGGGCGAGCCGGTGGTGCACTTCTGGATCGAACGTCTGGGACGCACCAGCGGCGTGTACGGGTTCCGCGTGCTGTCGCCGGACGGGGAGGTGGTCCACGCCGACGGCTACCGCGTCAACGTCAACCTCGACCCGGCCACCCTGCGCCCCACACCGTTCAGCGACGAACTCCGCACCGCCGCCGAGCCCCTGATGCGCCAGCCGACGGTGGCGGCACGCTGAGATCGCGTGCGCGCAGTGCTATGGCGTACACCGGCGCCGGTGCGAGTCTCGCGCGCTCAGGGCATGCGTGCCGGTGCCGACCGGTCGGTCTGTGCCGTGGGGTGGGTCTGTGCCGTGGGGTGGGTCTGTGCCGTGGGGTCGGTCTGGGACATGGAGCCGAGCTGAGACCGGCGCGCCGCCACGGTGCGCCAGCTCACGGTCACGGCACCCGCCAGCAGCACGATCCCCGACAGCACGCCGCTGAGGAACGGCACCCAGGCCGCGGCCGACGTCGGCGCCAGGACGAGCCCCGCCACGCCGAGCAGGCTCAGCACCACACCAGGAACGGCGATGTCCCAGGTCTTCCAGATGGGTGCCAGAGCGACGAAGTGCACCCCGACGACCAGCGCCACCCACGCCACGTTCGCCTGCTCGGGGGTTCCCAGCGCGGCGAGCACCCGCAGCCCGCCGAACAGCAGGACCACCTCGGCCGCCACGATGACGAGATAACCCCGCCCGAACATCGCCCCGCGCGGAGCCCCGCTCCCGTCCCGCTGCCCGCGCGCGGCGGTGAACCACAGGACGAGCACGACCGCGGCCCCCAGACCCGCCACCACCCGCAGCAGGAGCGCGACGGTGCTGTTGAGCGGGTCGTGCGCGTTCACGAAGACGAAGACGGCGCCGAACACCGCGCCGATCAGCAATCCGGTCATACGTTGCATGCCAACCATTGAACGGGGCTGCGGAAGGTCACCGCATGGGCCCTGGGGCGAGCTCGAGGTCGCCCTGGCCCTACCTTGACGACGATCCGCCGCATGGAGCAAACGATGATGAAAGCGACAAAGCGAGGGGCGGGACTCTACTGAATCGGAGAGGCCGAGAGATCGAGGTCCCGTTCGGCGGATACCTGAACTAGATCTCGACTGGAGCTGGTGATGGGAACCTGGGGAACAGGGCCGTTCGACAGTGACACTGCCGAGGATTTCCTCGACGAGCTGGAAGAACGGCCTGCGTCGCAGCGAGTGGCGGTCATCGAGAATACTTTTCGGGCCGCCATCGAGGCGGCGGGCAGTCCCAATGCCCCGGTGCTGCCCGAGGAAGTGGTGGCTGCCGCCGCCGTGGTCGCGGCCAATGTTCCGGCCGGAAGTTCCTTCTCTTGGAACGAGGAGTATCCGGACATCACAGAATGGCTGATGAAGCCGATCATGCCCGACCTCGCCTTGACCGCGATTCGGGCGCTGGAAATGACGCTGCCCGCAGACGGCTGGTTCTGGAGGAGTTGGGTGGACGCGGGAGAGAGGGAAGAGGCCCAGGCGACGATCGACAGTCTGAGATCCGTCCTTCGCCTTGTCGGTGAAAGCTGACCCATGGCGCTCCATGGTGGTGAAGGCTCGTGCCCATGAGCAGGGGAGTGGGCACGCCCTCTCCCGGAAGGCGGAGAGTACGCGCCCCCACGCGCGGGGTGAAACGTATGCGCGGGGGGACAGGCGGAACGTACTACGCCGTCACCCTCAAAGCCCGACACGGTGACCCGGCGCCCTGCGGTTCCGGCCCGAGCGGACGCCTGCTCAGCAGGTATACCCCGTTCCGCGTACGACAGCGTCCGTGATGGCCGGGCCGTGGGTCATCTCGCCGTTCCCCGTAGGTAGGCGAGCACCGCCAGCACCCGGCGGTTGTCGTCGGCTGTGGCCGGGATTTCCAGTTTGGCGAACAGGCTCGCCACGTGCTTGCCCACGGCCGCCTCCGTGATCGACAGGGCGCGGGCGACGGCGCTGTTGGAGCGGCCCTCGGCGATCAGGGCGAGCACCTCGCGTTCGCGGGCGCTGAGCCGGCGCGTGGGCTCCGTGACCTCCCTGGCTCGGGCCCACGTCCGTTCGAACAGGTCGATGAGGGCGGTGATCAGGCTCTGCTGGCGGATCGCCAGCGCGCCCGGCGCGTACGGGACGGGGGTGAGCCGGAGGAAGGCCAGCGTGCGGTCGAAGATGACCAGTTGCTGGACCGGCTCGTCCACCACCCGGTGCAGGTCGCCAGCGGCGTGCAACTGCCTGATTCGGGCCGCGCGGATCGGGTCGTCCAGGACGGTGGCGTGCACGATGGTGCGCATCCTGGTGCCGCGTTCCAGGGCGTCGAGGTTCTCGCGGCGGCTCGTGTGCTCGTTCCTGGCCGTGTCGGACACTCCCACGGGATGCATGGCGCGCACTTCCCGGGCCGAGACGGCGGCCTCCGAGATGCGCCGGCGGACGAGGGCGTTGTCCTCCAGTCGTTCCACGTCCACGGGGAGGCCCCGCAGGTCGCTCACCACCTCTTCGAGGCGGCGGGCCAGCTGGGCCAGCGGCACGCTCTCTTCCACACGCCTCCCTCATCACGCGAGCTTCCCGCCCATGCTAGACAAAACGCCCACAGCTCACATCGTGATCTACTTCGTAAAGGGCGCAGATTGGTGTCCTGCAAGCACAGATCCACCCGCTGAGGGGAGGGACGCACGGGCGCGTCCAGTTAGCATGGCCGTCCCGTCAGTGGCATACGGGTACAGGCCCGTCCATGGGGTCGAAGCACAGCACGATCTCGCCGAGTTGCCGGCCCTCGCGGATCAACGCCAGCGCGTCCTGTACGCGAGCCGCGGGAAAGGCGCTGAACGGGAGCGGCAGGACCCGGCCCTTCGCCAGGCCGGCCATGACCTCGGCGAACAGGCCCGGCTCGGACGGGTCGGCGAGGCCGAGCCGGACGTACCGGCCCTCGCCGGCCAGCGCTCGCTCCCAGCCGGGAGGGACGGGTCCGGCCACCACCTCGGCGCCCCGGCCGTCGGTCAGCTCCAGGACCCGGCGGGGAGCGCGCGGGTCTTGGGCGTCCAGTGTCCGCCACGCGCCCAGGGTGAGCAGGAGGTCGCGCTGGGCCGGGGTACGGGCGGCGGCGATCACCCTCGCGCCGCACTGGAGGGCGTGCCGCAGCGTGGCCAGGCCGAGCCCCGTGGCGTCGGCATGCAGGAGCAGGGTCTCGTCCGGCGACAGCTTGGCCTGGACGGTCAGAGCGAGATGGGCGTGCAGGTGCGCCAGCGGGACGGTCGCGGCCTCGGCGTCGGTCATTCCCGCGGGGATCGGGGTGAGGAGGCGGGCCCAGGTGAGGGCGTGGGAGGTGGGCGTTCCGGGGGCCAGTCCGGTAACGCGCTCGCCGGGGCGGACGCCGGTCACGCCTTCGCCGATGGCGGTGACCACGCCAGCGCCTCCCCACCGCCAAGTGGACGGGTCCCCGGTTCGCGAGCCGCGCTGGGACGAGGCGCCGGTTCGTGAGCCGCGCTGGGACGGGTCCCCGGTTCGCGAGCCGCGCTGGGACGAGGCGCCGGTTCGTGAGCCGTGCTGGGACGGGTCCCCGGTTCGCGAGCCGTGCTGGGACGAGGCGCCGGTTCGCGAGGTGCGCGGATCGTCCGGCCTCTCGACCCAGGTGAGGGGGAAGGTGGCAGCGCGGATTTCCACCGCCGCCATGCCGGGGCCGGGCGGCTCGTGGATGACGAAGCGGCTCCTTTGCGTCGAACGGCTCGGCGGGGCGGTGCGGAGCGGGCGAGCGTGGGCGCGAGGGCGGGCGGCCAGGAGGATGGAGAAGGCGTCCCGGCCAGGGGCGGTGTCGGGGCCGGTCTGGGCGATGTCGGTGAAGCCGCATTCGCGCAGCAGGGGCGGCCACTGCTCGCGGCGTAGCAGCGGAGTGCGCGGGCGGAGGGGGTCGTTCTCGGCGGCCCAGGCACGGCCGGTCGAGGCATGGCCGGCCGAGGTGTGAGCGGTCGAGGTGTCAGCGGCCCAGGCATGGCCGTTCGAGGTGTGAGCGGTTGAGGTGTGAGCGGTTGAGGTGTGAGCGGTCGAGGTGTCAGCGGTCCAGGTGTGAGCGGGCGAGGTGGGAGTGGGCGAGGAGTGGACGGTTGAGGTGGGGGTGGGCCGGAAGAAGGTGGTCAGTGGGCCCAGCAGGAGGCACGGGTCGTGGGTTTCGACGGCCAGGAGGTGGCCGCCGGGGGTGAGCAGGCTGCGTACGCGGTCCAGGGCGGCGGGCAGGTCCCTGGCGGTGTGCAGGGCGTTGGCGGCGATGACGAGATCGTGGGCGCCGGAGGTGAAGCCCTGGGTGACGGGGTCGGCGTCGAGGTCGAGGGGCCGGTAGTCGAGGAAGTCGTGGCCGGAGAAGCGGCGGGAGGCGGCGGCGCAGGCGGCGAGGCAGGGGTCGGTGAAGGTGTAGCGGGTGAGGTGGGCGAACAGGAGCGGGAGCAGGGCGGCGGTGGTGCCGCCGGTGCCGGCGCCTATCTCCAGTACGCGCAGCGGACGGTCGCCGGGCCAGGCGGCGATGATCTGGCTGAGGAGCGCTGCGGCCGTCCGGTTGGTGAAGCGGCATACCGGTGCGACGTCGTACAGGTGCTGGAGGAGCTTGTTGTCGATCGGCTCCGGGGAGCCCTGGTGGGCAGGCGGTGCGGCGGGGTTGTGTTCGCCGCGGAGCAGGGCCGGGAGGCGCCGGGTCAGGGAGGTGGTGAGGGCTGTTTCGGTGAGGTGGGCCGGGTGTCGCAGGAGGAGGGTGCGGGTGAGCTCGTCGGGGTCGGCCGGGACGGTGAGGCGCCAGCGGCCGGTGGAGCGTGAGCGGTGTCGGGGTTCGTCGGGGCGTGGGTGTGCGGCTTCGTGGTGCCACTGGTCGTGGGAGGGCGGGGGTGTCGTCGGTCTCGGGGGCCGTTGTTCCTCGTCGCTCAGGTGGGCCAGGCCGTGCTCGTGCAGGAGGTCGAGCAGGGTGGTGGTGAAGCGGCGGTGGCGGGGGAGGAGGCCGGCGGTGATGAGGTCGTCCATGGTGAACGGGGCGGAGGGGAGCAGCCGGGCGAGGGCGTCGGCGTAGCGGTGGAGGAGGGCGTGACGTGCCTCAGCGAGAAAGGCGTCGTGGCGGCCGGTGCGCCAGGCCGCGCGGATGCGTTCGAGTTCCTGGCCGGCGCGGGCGAGGATGACGCCGGGCATGGGCAGCTCGCACACCGCCCCGTTCGGGCAGGGCCCGGGTGTTGTCCGGTCGCTGCCGGGGCCGCACGTGGTCGCGTTGCTGCCGAGTCCGCCCGTGGTCGCGTTTCTGCCGGGCTGACGTGCGGTCTCGCAGGCCGCCGAGTCCGCGCCGTGCGCAGGCAGGGCGTCAGGGAGCGGTATGCGGGGGAGAGCGCTGGCGGGAGCCGGGGTGGGGTCGGATCGCATAGGACTACTGTGCGCGCCCAAACAGTCACATTCCCGCCCTCTGTCCTCACCATAAAACCACTTGAATGAGTGAGTACTCGCTCATTACGCTCCCGCCCATGAACAGAAGGCGGAGGGTGCCGGCCATGGCACCGGAAGACCGCCGCGCCGCACTCATCGCCGCCACCATCCCCCTCCTCAGGGAGTACGGCGCGGCGGTGAGCACTCGTCAGATCGCCGAGGCCGCGGGCGTGGCCGAGGGGACGATCTTCGGGGTGTTCCCCGACAAGGCTTCGCTGGTGCGGGCGGCGCTGATGAGCGCGTTCGATCCGCGGCACGCCCTGGACGCGCTGGCGGCGATCCCCGCGTCGGCCGGGCTGCGGGCCCGGTTGTGCGAGGCGGTCACGATCCTGCGGACGAGGATGAGCGCCAACGCCAACCTCCTGTCCGTCCCCAACGGACCCAAGGAGCCGATCGCGGACGACGCCGAGTTCCGCGAGCACATGCTGGACAACCGGCGCCGCATCCAGGTCGCGCTGGCCGAGCTGATGGGGCCGGATCGTGACCGGTTGCGGCGCTCGCCCGACGACGCGGCGCAGCTGCTGCTCATGCTGATCGCGGTGTCCGTGCACCGGGGTTTCGGTGCGGGCGCCGACTTCGCGGACATGGAGGACGAGGAGATCGTCTCCGTGCTGCTCGACGGGCTGCTCGTCAGGCCCTCTCCTATCCCAGACCCAGAAAGCCCCTGTTGATGCTGCTCCGTCTTCTGCGGGTCCAGTTGCGGCCGTACCGGAGGGAGATCGCGCTCGTCGTGGTCTTCCAGTTCGTGCAGACGCTGGCCACGCTCTATCTCCCCACTCTCAATGCCGACATCATCGACGACGGCGTCGTCAAGGGCGACACCGGTTACATCATGCGCATCGGGCTGGTGATGCTCGCTGTCACGCTCGTGCAGATCACGTGCGCGACGGTCGCGGTGTATTACGGCGCCCGTACGTCGATGGCCCTGGGCCGTGACCTGCGGGCCGCGATCTTCCACCGGGTGCAGGGTTTCTCGGCGCAGGAGGTCGGCCGGCTCGGCGCGCCGTCGCTGATCACCCGCACGACCAACGACGTGCAGCAGGTGCAGTTGCTGGTGCTGATGGCGTTCACCATGATGGTGGCGGCGCCGATCATGTGCGTCGGCGGCATCGTGCTGGCGCTGAACCAGGACGCGGCACTGTCGTCGCTGCTGCTCGTCGCGCTGCCGGTGATGATCGCCGTGGTCGCGGTGATCGTGGTTCGGATGCGCCCGCTGTTCCGTACGATGCAGGAGCGCATCGACCGCATCAACCAGGTGCTGCGCGAGCAGATCGCCGGCATCCGGGTGATCAGGGCGTTCGTGCGCGACCGGTACGAGCGGGAGCGCTTCGCGGGTGACAACGACCGGCTGACGGAGGTGTCGCTGCGGGTCGGCCGGTTGATGGCGCTGATGTTCCCCACGGTCATGCTGGTGGTGAACGTCTCCAGCGTCGCCGTGGTGTGGTTCGGCGGCCACCGGATCGCCGACGGGGCCATGGAGGTGGGCGCGCTGACGGCCGTCATCTCCTACCTGATGCAGATCCTCATGTCGGTGATGATGGCGATGTTCATGTTCATGATGATCCCGCGGGCGGAGGTGTGCGCGGAGCGGATCGAGGAGGTGCTGGCGACCGAGACGACGGTGCATCCGCCGGCGTCCCCGGTGGTGCCGGCGCGCAGTGACGGCGAGCTGGAGCTGCGCTCGGTGGACTTCCGTTACCCGGGCGCGGAGGAGCCGGTGCTGTGCGGCGTGAGCTTCGCGGCGCGGCCGGGCCGTACGACGGCGATCATCGGGAGCACCGGCAGCGGCAAGACGACGCTGCTCAACCTGATCCCGCGGCTGTTCGACGCGTCGGCGGGCGAGGTGCTGGTGGACGGCGTGAACGTGCGCGACCTCGACCCGGGCGCGCTGTCGCGGGCGGTGGGCCTGGTGCCGCAGTCGCCGTACCTCTTCTCCGGCACGGTCGCCTCGAACCTGCGTTACGGCAGGCCGGACGCGACCGATGAGGAGCTGTGGCGGGCGCTGGAGGTGGCGCAGGCGCGCGAGTTCGTGGAGGCGATGCCGGGCGGGCTGGACGAGCCGATCTCGCAGGGCGGCACGAACGTGTCCGGCGGGCAGCGGCAGCGGCTGGCGATCGCGCGGACGCTGGTGCACCGGCCCGAGATCTACCTGTTCGACGACTCCTTCTCCGCGCTCGACTACGCGACGGACGCGCGGTTGCGTGCCGCGCTGGCCGAGGAGATCGCCGACGCGACGATCGTGATCGTGGCGCAGCGGGTGAGCACGATCCGCGACGCCGACCGCATCATCGTCCTGGAGGACGGGCGGGTGGTCGGCAGCGGTACCCATGGCGAGCTGATGGACGGCTGCCCGACGTACAGGGAGATCGTCCTGTCGCAGCTCACGGAACAGGAGGCGGCGGCATGACGACGCAGGCGCCGGCGCGGCGCCCGCAGCCCGGCTTCGGGCCGGGCCGGATGATGGCGGGGCCGCCGGCCGAGAAGGCGCTCGACTTCGGCGGGACGTTGCGCAAGCTGATGGCGTTGCTGCGTCCCGAACGGGCGCTGCTGATCGTGATCCTGGTGCTCGGCGCCTCCAGCGTGGCGCTGACGGTGACGGGCCCCAAGATCCTCGGCCACGCCACGGACCTGATCTTCACGGGCATCATCGGCGCCCAGCTCCCGGCGGGGGCGACGAAGGAGCAGGCGGTGGCGGGGCTGCGGGCCCGCGGCCAGGGCACCTTCGCCGACATGGTGGCCTCGATGAGCGTGGTGCCGGGCCGCGGCATCGACTTCACCGCCCTGGCGCAGGTGCTGGGCTGGGTGCTGGTGATCTACCTGGTGGCGGCGCTGCTGGGGATCGTGCAGTTCCGGCTGACGACCACGGTCGTGCAGCGGGCGGCGGCGCGGCTGCGCGAGCGCATCGAGGGCAAGCTGGGACGGCTGCCGCTGAGCTACTTCGACGGCCAGCCGCGCGGCGAGATCCTCAGCCGGGCCACGAACGACACCGACAACATCGCGCAGACGTTGCAGCAGACGATGAGCCAGCTCATCTCCTCGGTGCTGACGGTCGTGGCGGTGCTGGTCGTGATGTTCTGGATCTCGCCGGTGCTGGCGCTGATCGCGCTGGTGACGGTGCCGGTGTCGGTGTACGTGACGACGGTCATCGGCAAGCGGGCGCAGCCGCAGTTCATCAAGCAGTGGTCCTCGACGGGCAAGCTGAACGGCCACATCGAGGAGATGTACGGCGGGCACACGCTGGTCAAGGTGTTCGGCCGGCAGAAGGAGGCGGCCGAGACGTTCGAGGAGCACAACCAGGCGCTGTTCGCCTCCAGCTTCCGCGCCCAGTTCATCTCCGGCGTCATCCAGCCGGCCATGATGTTCATCGGCAACCTCAACTACGTGCTGGTCGCCGTGGTGGGCGGGCTCAAGGTGGCGTCGGGGTCGATCTCGCTGGGCGACGTGCAGGCGTTCGTCCAGTACTCGCGGCAGTTCAGCCAGCCGCTGACGCAGGTGGCCGGCATGGCGAGCCTCGTGCAGTCGGGCGTCGCCTCGGCCGAGCGGGTCT
The DNA here is from genome assembly GCF_900323885.1 of [Actinomadura] parvosata subsp. kistnae. Lineage (GTDB taxonomy): Bacteria > Actinomycetota > Actinomycetes > Streptosporangiales > Streptosporangiaceae > Nonomuraea > Nonomuraea composti. Next base: position 141,507 of record NZ_OOHJ01000023.1, read on the forward strand.
TCGAGCTGCTGGAGGCGCCCGAGCAGTCGGCCGAGCCGGCCGAGCCGGTACGCCCGGAGAAGGTCAGGGGGCGGGTGGCGTTCGAGCACGTGTCGTTCCGCTACGCCGAGGACCGGCCGCTGATCGAGGACCTGTCGCTGACCGTGGAGCCCGGCCAGACGGTGGCCATCGTGGGCCCCACGGGAGCGGGCAAGACGACGCTGGTCAACCTCATCATGCGCTTCTACGAGGTGACGGGCGGCCGCATCACCCTCGACGGGGTCGACATCGCGCGGATGTCGCGGGAGGAGCTGCGCGCCAACATCGGCATGGTGCTGCAGGACGCGTGGCTGTTCGGCGGCACGATCGCGGAGAACATCGGTTATGGCGCGGAGGGCGCCACCCGCGAACGCATCGAGGCCGCGGCGCGGGCCGCCCACGTGGACCGCATCGCGCACACGCTGCCCGACGGCTACGACACGGTGATCGACGAGGAGGGCGGCGCGGTCAGCGCGGGCGAGAAGCAGCTCATCACGATCGCGCGGGCGTTCCTGTCGGACCCGGCGATCCTGATCCTCGACGAGGCGACCAGCTCGGTCGACACGCGGACCGAGGTGCTGATCCAGCGGGCGATGAGCTCGCTGCGCGAGGGCCGGACGAGCTTCGTGATCGCCCACCGGCTGTCCACGATCCGCGACGCCAGCCTGATCCTGGTGATGGAGGGCGGGCGGATCGTCGAGCAGGGCACGCACGAGTCGCTGCTGGCGGCCGGCGGGGCGTACGCCCGGCTGTACTCCGCCCAGTTCGCCCAGCCGGTGGTGGAGGTGGACTGACGGGACGGGCGGCGGGCGGACACGCGTCACGTACGCGCTCCGGCCGCCGCCTGATGCCGTAGGGTGATCGGGCGATCGCTCACAGTCGGGGGACGGCGATGTTCGACTTGATCATCAAGGGGGGCCGCTGGTTCGACGGCGCGGGGAGCCCGTCCGCGATCCGCGACCTCGGGGTGCGCGGCGGGCGGGTGGCGGCCGTGTCGGCCGAGCCGCTGCCGCAGGCGGGGTGCCGGCGGGTGCTCGACGCGGCCGGCTGCTGGGTGCTGCCGGGATTCCTCGACGTGCACACGCACTACGACATCGAGGTGCTGCTGTCTCCGGGGCTGCCCGAGTCCGTACGGCACGGCGTCACCACCGTCGTGCTCGGCAACTGCTCCCTGTCGGGCGTCTACTGCTCCCCCGACGACGCGGCCGACCTGTTCAGCCGGGTCGAGGCGCTGCCGCACGCCGCCGTGCTCGACGCGCTGAAGCGGCACCGGAGCTGGTCCGGGGCCGACGAGTACGTGCGGGCGCTGCTGGCCCGGCCGCTGGGCCCGAACGTGGCCGCCTTCCTCGGCCACTCCGACCTGCGGGCGTACGTGATGGGGCTGGGGCGCGCGGTCGGCGCGGACCCCGCCACCGGGCAGGACCTCGACCGGATGGCGGCGCTGCTCGACCGGGCCCTGGACGCCGGTTTCCTCGGCCTGTCCACGGTGGCCAGCACGCACTGCCGACTCGACGGTGACCGGTTCCGGTCGGCGCGGCTGCCGTCCACGTTCGCGGGCTGGCAGGAGTACCGCGCGCTGCACCGCGTGCTGCGGGCCCGCGGCCGGGTCCTGCAGAGCGCGCCCGGCAGCGCCCGCCCGTGGAACACGTTGCTGTTCCTGCTCGCGGGCGCCGGCCTGTGGGCGCGGCCGCGGCTGAAGACGTCGCTGCTGGCCGCGCTCGACTCCAAGACGGCGCCCGTCCCGGCGGGCGTGCTGACGCGCGTCACCGCGCTGGCCAACCGGCTGCTGGGGGCCGAGGTGCGCTGGCAGCACCTGCCGGTTCCGTACGAGCTGTACGCCGACGGCATCGACCTGGGCATCTTCGAGGAGTTCGGCGCCACGGCGGCCGCGCTGCACCTGCGGCAGGAGGCCGAGCGGGCGCGGCTGCTGTCGCGGCGGGCCTACCGGCGGTGGTTCCGCCGCGACTACGACCGCCGCTTCCGCCACCTGTACGACGCCGGCATCGTCGCCTGCCCCGACGAGGGGCTGGTCGGCCGGTCGTTCGGCGAGGTGGCGGGCGCGCGCCGGCGGCATCCCGCCGAGACGTTCCTCGACCTCGTGGTGGCGCACGGGTCGCGGCTGCGCTGGCGCACGACGATCGCCAACCACCGGCCGCACGTGCTCGACCGGCTGGCCGGCCATCCGGCGGTGCAGATGGGGTTCGCCGAGTCGGGCGCGCACCTGCGGAACATGGCCCACTACAACGCCCCGCTGCGGCTGCTCCAGCGGGTCGTGGCCGCCCAGGCGGCCGGCCGGCCGTTCATGACGGTCGAACGGGCGGTGCACCGGCTCACCGGCGAGCCGGCCGACTGGTTCGGGCTGCGGGCGGGCACCTTGCGCGCGGGCGACCGGGCCGACCTCGTCGTGGTGGACCCGGCCGGGCTCGACGACCGGCTGGCCGCCTACCACGAGGCGCCGATGCCGGACTTCGGCGGCGTGCGGCGCATGGTCAACCGCAGCGACGCGGCCGTCAGGGCGGTGTGCGTGGCGGGTGAGCCGGTGTTCGAGGGGGGCGTGTTCGCCGCCGGTTACGGGAGCACGCGGCGCACCGGCACGTTCCTGGGCGCGGACCGGCGGTGCGCCTGACCTGTCAAGGCGCCGCCGGCGCGACGGTCTTCCTGTTGCGCGGGTCGGCGAGGTCGTTGGCGGTGTCCACCAGCCAGATCGCCATCAGCACGCCGGCCGCCGCCGACAGGCTGTAGAGCAGGCTCCCCGCCTCCACGATCAGCCAGCCCGCCGCCAGCACCAGCATCGGCAGCACCAGGGACGTGATGCCGTACAGGTAGGTGACGAACCGCCAGCGGCCGTCCCACCGCTGAGCCCGCAGGACCAGCACCATCCAGACGAGCTGGGCCAGCAGCAAGGCGAGGCCGGCCCCGCCCGACAGGCCCAGGGCGAACTCGTCGGACACCGCGACGACGGCGCCGCCGCCGAACGCCAGCACCCCGGCGACGACCGACCAGCTCGCGTACTCCAGGCTGTCGCCCAGCACCGGCCGGATCAGCACCACGACCGCCAGCATCAGCACGGAGTCGAGCACCACGGCCCACCACGGCCAGCCCTGCGCGAGGGGGTGGATCAGCCAGGTGGCGGCGGCCGCGTACAGGGCGAGGCGCAACCGCTGCTCCTGCACGGTCAGCTCGGGCGGCTGCCCCACGCGGGGGCCGCGCAGGCCGAGCCACAGCGCGCACGTCCAGGGCAGGCCGATCAGGAGCATGGTGGCGACGTTCGCCGGGGTGGCCTCGACGAGCTCCTGCACGTCCCCGAACACCGTCAGCCGCCACAGCGGGGCGACGTCGCCGGTGGTCAGCGCGAGCACGGCGGTGGTGACGAGGGCGGCGGCGTAGAGAGCGGCGATGATCAGGGCGGGGACGCTTAATCGGTGGCGCACGGGTCACTTCCCGGAGGTTCAAGATCGGATCGGACGCCTCACCCTAGCGAAGGAGCGGGTGCCGAGGGTGCGCCCGGCCGCGAGCGGGTGCCGGGCGCGACTCCGATCGCGGAAGGGGCGTCGAGGGTGAGATCGGCCGCGACCTCGACGGCGATCTCGACGGCCCGGCGGGCCAGCGGCGATTGGGTGCGTCCGGCTCGCCAGTGCAGGTAGACCGCGCGCGGCGGCGGGGCGGGCCGCAGCTCGTGGACGCGCAGCCGGTCGTCGGACGGGACGTCCGCGCCGCGGACGGCGAGCCAGGGCAGCACCGCCGACCCCAGCCCGGCCCGCACCATCGACAGCAGCGTGTCGTTGACCGCCGTGCGGAACACGATCCGCGGGCGGGCGCCGCCCCGGGCGATCGCCTGCTCCAGCGCGGGCTGGTCGCAGGTGAGCGGCCAGGCCACCATCGGCGCCCCGTCCAGCCGCTCCAGCGGGACGGGCCCCTCGGGGAAGGCTCCGGCGCCGGCCACCAGCAGGTACGGGTCGTCGAGCAGCTTGACGTGCTCGGCGTCACCGTCGATGAGCCCGTCGTAGAACAGCAGGTCGAGGTCGCCGAGATGAGGCTGCTCCGGCTCCTCCTCCGACAGCCTGATGTCGCAGCCCGGATGCTCCTCGCGCAGCCGCCGCACCACCGACGGCAGGATCACGCTGGACACGCTCTGGAACGTCCCGATGTCGATGCGGCCGTCGCCCGCCTTGAACCGGTCGACGGCGTCGGCCAGGGCCTCCGCCTGCGCCAGCAGCTCGCGGCCCCGGCCGAGGACGACGGAGCCGAGCGGGGTCAGACGCACCGGCCTGGGCCCGCCGGGACGGTCGAACACCGGCCCGCCGACGGCCTTCTCCAGCGCGGCGATCTGCTGGCTCACGGTCGACTGGGTGTAGCCGAGCCGGGTGGCCGCCCGGCCGAACGAGCCCTCGTCGGCGATGGCGGCCAGCGCGGCCAGGTGGCGCAGTTCGAGATCGAGCACGTCATTAGCGTACATCGCCCTACACGATCGACTAGATCGAATATCATCGCTTTTCACGATCGACGCCGCGGCTCTAGCGTTCCTGGCATGACCACTGAACGCCTTCTTCCCGTCAACGGCGTCGAGCTCTGCGTCCAGACCTTCGGCGACCCGGCCGCGCCCGTCCTGCTGCTCATCGGTGGCGCCGAGGCGTCGATGGACTGGTGGGACGACGAGCTCTGCGAGCGGCTGGCCTCCGGCGGGCGGCACGTCGTCCGCTACGACACCCGCGACACCGGCCGCTCCACCACCTTCCCGCCCGGCGCGCCGCCGTACGACGCCGACGCCCTGCTCGGCGATGCCGTCGGCCTGCTCGACGCGCTCGGCGCCCAGGCCGCCCACCTCGTCGGGATCTCGATGGGCGGCGGCCTCGCCCAGCGCCTCGCCGTGCACCACCCGGCACGGGTCGCCTCGCTGACGCTCATCGCCACCAGCCCCGCCGGACCGGGCGGCCCGGGACGGCCCGACCTGCCGCCGATGAGCGCCGAGCTGGCGGCCCGGTTCGCCGAGGGCGGCGACGAGCCCCCCGACTGGGCCGACCGGGAGGCCGTCATCGCGTACTACGTCCGGGGCGAGCACACCTACGCCGGCACCCTGCCCGTCGACGAGCAGCGCATCCGCCGCATCGCCGGGCGCGCCTGGGACCGCAGCGCGTCCCCGGCGTCGGCGCAGAACCACTGGCAGATCGAGGGCGGCGAGCCCGTCCGCGCCCGCCTCGGCGAGATCGCGGCGCCCACCCTCGTCCTGCACGGCACCGCGGACCCGCTGTTCCCGTACGGGCACGGGGAGGCGCTGGCACGGGAGATCCCGGGGGCCCGGCTCGTCCCGCTCGACGGGATGGGGCACCAGATGCCGCCGCCCGAGGTCTGGGACACCGTGGTCGCGGAGATCCTCGCGATCTCCGGCCCCCGGCCGTCCCCGTCCGGGACGAGCCGCCAGCAGGCGGGCGACGTCGGCGTGCGGCGGGAGGTCCGGCCGTGAGCCGGTTGCGGTCGCGGCTCTGGCTGCCGCTGTTCGACGGCCTTGCCGACCCGCTGACGGTCGCGCGCCTCGCGGCCGACGCGGAGGAGGCCGGTTGGGACGGCTGCTTCGTCTGGGACCACCTGCACTGGCGGCCGCCGGTCCGGCAGGTCGCCGATCCGTGGATCGCGCTGGCGGCGATCGCGACCGCGACCGAGCGGTTGCGGCTCGGCCCGATGGTCTCGACGCTCGCCCGCCGCCGGCCGGCCAAGGTGGCGCGGGAGACCGCGACGCTGGACCGGCTCAGCGGCGGCCGCCTCGTCCTCGGCGTCGGTCTCGGCAGCGACCGGTTCGGCGGCGAGCTGTCCAGGACGGGCGAGCAGCTCGACGACCGGCGGCGCGGGCGGATGCTCGACGAGTCCCTGACGATCCTGGCCGCCGCCTGGTCCGGCGAGCCCGTGCGGCACCGCGGCGAGCACTACACGGTGGACGGCATCGCGTTCCTGCCCCGGCCGGTGCAGCGGCCCGGCGTGCCGGTGTGGGCGGCCGGGTTCCCGGGGAACGTCAGGCCGATGCGGCGGGCCGCCCGGCTCGACGGCTTCTTCCCGGCCAACCTGGAGCACCCGGACCAGCTCGCCGAGGTGGTCGCCACCCTCGCCGGGCTCCGTCCGGACGCGGACGGGCCGTACGAGATCGTCGTCGGCCTGCCGGCCGGCACCGACCCGCTGCCGTACGCGGCGGCCGGCGCGACCTGGTGGTTGCCCGAGTTCTACCCGGGCGTGCGGCTCGACACCGTGCGCGGCGTCCTTCGCGACGGCCCCGCCGGCTTGGGAGGCGATGGAGATGTTCGACTACGACACTGAGCTGAGCCACTACAACGTGCTGCTGCGGGCCGCCGCCGGCGTCCGGGCCGACGAGCGCGTGCTCGACATCGGCTGCGGCGCCGGGCAGACCACCCGCGACGCCGCCAGGTCCGCGCCGTCCGGCAGCGCGCTCGGCGTGGACGTGTCCGGCCCGATGGTGGAGCGGGCCCGCCGGCTGAGCGAGGAGGAGGGCCTGCGCAACGTCGCTTTCGAACGGGCCGACGCCCAGACTCACCCCTTCACTCCTTGGCGTTTCACCTTGGGGGTCAGCCGGTTCGGCACGATGTTCTTCGCCGACCCGGTCGCGGCGTTCGCCAACGTCGGGCGGGCGTTGCGGCCGGGGGCGCGGCTGGTGCAGCTCGTGTGGCAGGCCGGCGAGCGCCAGGAGTGGTTCCGCGCCGTCCGGCAGGCGCTGGCCGGCGGCCGGACGGTGCCGGACGGGCCCGGCGCCGCCGCGTTCTCACTGGCGGACCGGAGCGTCACGGCCGGCGTGCTGACCGCGGCCGGCTTCACGGAAATCGAGATCACCGAGGCCCGCCGGCCGATCTGCTACGGCCCGGACGCCGCCCGCGCCCGCGACGCCCTCACCGAGCTGCGCATGGGCCACGACCTGCTCGCCGGCCTGGACGCCGCCGGGACGGCCCGCGCTCTCGACCGGCTGCTGACCGTCCTGGACGCCCACGATACGGGGGAGGGCGTGTGGTTCGACTCCCAAGCCTGGCTGGTCACCGCCCGCCGAATCTGACCCCGAGGCTGCGCTGATCACCACCTGACGCACCTGGCCCGAGCCTGGCTGGTCATCGCCCGCCGAATCTGACCCCGATCAACCCGTCAGAAGCGGTAGCGCAGCAACCGCCCCGAGTCCCGTCCGCCAGGCAGATGCGCCCCCAGCCGCATCCCGATCCGCGCCACCGCCGGGAGCCTGTCCAGATCGGGCACGTCCACGACGTACAGATCGTCCACGAACTCCAGCCCGTCCTGCCATCCCTCCAGCTCCCGTGGGTCATCGATCCCCCAGTGCCAGCTCTCCAGCACGGCCCGCGGCACGATGCCCATCCAGCTCATCTTCCCGGCCATCCGCAGGAGCCGCTTGCTGAAGCAGTCGAACAGCAGCTGCCCGCCCGGGAAGTGCCCGCAGATCCGCTGGATGAGCCGCCGCGCCTCCTCCTCGTGCAGGTACATCGTCAGCCCCTCGGCCACGACCACAGCCGGCCGATCGGCGGGCACCTGCTCCAGCCACCCCTCCTCGGTCACCGACGCCGCGATCATCCGGTAGTCGCCGCCGGGCTCGGGCAGCAGCCGCCGCCGCAGGTCGATGACATCGGGGTAGTCGACGTCCACCCACCGCACCGACGGCGGCGGCGCCAGCCGGTGCACGCGGCTGTCGAGGCCGCACGCCAGGTGCAGCACGGTCACCTCGCCGGGGTGGGCGTGCAGGAACTCGGTGGTCCACCGGTCGAGCTCCCGGCCGCGCAACGCCAGGAGCGCGGCGTCCCACGGGGCCCGCGTGCCGGTCTTGCGCCAGTCGTGGTCGAGGCGACGGACCACCTCGTCGGCGGTGCGGTCGCCGAGGATCGGGGAGGAGGACCTGCTGTCCAGTGCTCTGGCGTACAGGGTGGCGAGCATCGTTCGCTGAACGGTGGTGAGCTCGATCTTCTCGCGGTCCACACCCCGACGATACGCTTCTCGCAACCGCGAGCCGCCGCTCTTCCACGCGCAGGACCTGACGCCCACGACCGTCGTTTACGCCGCCTCGCTCGCCAAGCAGATGACCGCCGCGCTGGTGGCGCTCCTCGCCCGGGACGGCGTCCTCGACGCGGACGCCGCCCTGTCCGGCTGGCTGCCCGAGCTGCCACCCTGGGCCGCCGGTCGGCCACCGCGTCCATCTGCATGGTGGCGGCTGGCGGGGCCTGCGTGCGGCGCACGTCCGGTTGCCGGATCTGGGCTGGAGCATCGTGCTGCTGGCTCCCGGCGACGGCACCGAGCGGCGGTCGGAGCTGGTCAGGCTTGTTCTGGACGAGGTGACAGGCGCCGCAGCAGGTACGTGTCCATGATCCAGCCCTTGCGGGCCCGCGCCTCGGCCCGTACCTCCTTGATGCGCTCACCCACCTCGGCCACCCGCCCCGACACCAGCAGCTCGTCCTCGGTGCCCAGGTAGGCGCCCCAGTGGATGGCGTAGTCGTCGAGCCCGGCGAACGAGCAGTGGGCGTCCAGCATCACGACCACGTCGTCGGCGGTCGGCCCGTCCGCGGCCAGGCGGCGGCCCGTCGTCAGGTGGACGGGCCGTCCGACCTGGGTGAGGCTGGTGCGGTGGGCGGCGGTGAGCGCGGCGACGCTGCTGATGCCGGGGACGACCTCGTAGTCGAAGACGACCTCCCCCCGCTGGAGGATCTCCTCGACGATGGCGAGCGTGCTGTCGTACACGCCGGGGTCGCCCCACACGAGGAACGCCCCGGTCTCGCCGTCGGCGAGCTCGTCGCGGATGAGCGCTTCGACGGCGCGTCCCCGCCGCGAGCGCCAGTCGTCCACGGCGGCCGTGTACGCGGCGGCGTCGCGGTCCCGCTCGGGGTCGCGCGCCTCGGCGATCCGGTACGGCGCCCGCCCGTGCTCGGCGATCATGTCCAGCCGGAGCTGGACCAGCTCGTGCTTGACCTCGCCCTTGTCCACGATGAAGAACACGTCCGTGGCGCCGATCGCCTTGACCGCCTGGAGGGTGAGGTGGTCGGGGTGTCCGGCGCCGATGCCGATGAGGAGTAGCCGCTTCACCCGTGAAAGTGTGCCAGAGCGGGACGGAACGCCCGCGTCGGCGTCACTCATCCCGCCGGAGCGGGAAGGAACGCCCGCGTCCCCCTGACCCACTTCGCCGGAGCGGGACGGAACGCCCGCGTCCCCCTGACCCACTTCGCCGGAGCGGGACGGAACGCCCGCGTCGGCGTCACTCACTCCGCCGGAGCGGGACGGGACGCCCGCGCCCCCGCGCTCACTCCGACAGGGCGGTGCGCAGCTTGGTGAGGACGGCGCGCAGGATGCGGGAGACGTGCATCTGCGAGATGCCGAACTCCTGGGCGATCTCCGACTGGGTCATGTTCCCGTAGAACCGCATGAGCAGGATGTTCTTCTCGCGCGGCGGCAGGGCGTCGATGAGGGGCTTGACCGCGTGCCGGTCCACCAGCGTGTCGAGGGAGGCGTCGGTGTCGGCGACGAAGTCGCTCAGCTCGGCCGCGTCGTCGTCGCCGCTGCTGACGGGGGCGTCCAGCGACAGCGTGCTGTAGGCGGTGGAGGCCTCGAGGGCGAGCAGGACCTCCTCCTCGGAGATGCCCATCTTCGCGGCCAGCTCGGCCACGGTGGGGGAGTGGCCCAGCGTCTGGGTGAGCTCGGCGGTGGCCTTGTTCAGCTCGATGCGCCGCTCCTGGTAGACGCGCGGCACGCGGATGGCCCAGGTGCGGTCGCGGAAGTGCCGCTTGACCTCGCCCATCATGGTGATCATGGCGTAGCCCCTGAACTCGTGGCCGAGCTCAGGGTCGTAGCCGTTGACGGCCTTCATCAGCCCGACGTACGCGGCCTGACGCAGGTCCTCCATGGGCTCGCCTCGGTAGCGGTAGCGGCGGGTGACCTCGGTCACCAGTCCTTCGTGCATCTCCACCAGGCGCTCGCGAATGCGGACGGCGTGCAGCTCGGAGATCTGCGGGTCGGCCAGCTCGGCCAGCAGTTCCTCGGCGGTGAGCTGCTCGAATGCGATGTTCAGGACAGGCATGTGCTGCTCCAAAAAGTGCCAGCGTCTCTGCCTGGGAACACAAAAAGCCCAGGCAGAGGCACGCTCAGGTGATTCGCGTGAGACGAAGCCCTCTGCTGGACTTCGAGATCAAGAATGCCCGCAAATGCGGGGCAATCACCCGGTTTGTATCACAAAAGGGTTACAAAGGTCCGGTGAGATGTGGGCCACATCCGTCGGCCGCGCGTCACGTTCGGGTGCCCGCCGGGTCTCTCAGGAGTCATGACCCAGGGAGGCACCTCATGACGATCCTCGTCACCGGAGCGACCGGCACCGTCGGCCGCCACGTCGTCCGGCACCTGCTCGACCACGGCCGGCGGGTACGCGCCCTGACCCGCCACCCGGCCCGCGCCGCCCTGCCGGCGGGCGTCGAGGTGGCCGAGGGCGATCTGACCAGCGCCGCCGGCCTGGAGGCGGCCTTCGACGGCGTCACCGCCGCCCACCTCATCACCTTCGGCGGCGACTACCGTCCCCTGGACAACGGGCCGCGGATCGTGGAGCTGGCCGAGCGCGCCGGCGTCCGCCGGGTCACCGTCCTCGGCGGCTGGCGGGAGGGCACGCTGGAGCCCGCACTCAGGGCGAGCCGCCTGGAGTGGACGTTCCTGCAGCCGGTGCAGTTCATGGCCAACGCCCTGACCGACTGGGCCGGGCCGCTGCGCGCCACCGGCCGGGTGCGCGAGCCGTACGGCGACCGCAAGAGCCCGCCGATCGACGAGCACGACATCGGCGCCGTCGCCGCCACCGTGCTCACGCGGGACGGGCACGCCGGCCGCTCCTACCACCTCACCGGCCCCGAGGTGCTCACGGCCCGCGCGATGGTCGCGATACTCGCCGAGGCCACCGGCCGCGACCTGCGCTTCGACGAGCTGACCCCCGACCAGGTGCGCCGGGAGTGGGTCGCGGAGGGTCGCCGGCCGGACCTGTCGCTGTTCCGCGCGTTCAGCGAGGTGGACGGCGCCGGCCAGGCGGACCTGGTGGAGATGCTGCTGCGGCTGTACGGTACGCCGAACGAGCTCGCCACGACGGTGACCGGCGACGTCGAGCGCGTCACGGGCCGCCCACCGCGCACGTTCGCCCAATGGGCGGCCGACCACGCCCACCACTTCCAGCCCTGACCGCCGGGTGAGAGCGGCCCCGGACGCCCCCCGGGCTCGGGGCCGCGCAGGCCGAGGTCAGGCCGATGCCGCCTGGACGGCCTCCCGGATCAGGGCGGCCACCTCCTTGGGGCGGGACACCGCGACGGCGTGCGAGGCCCCTTCCACCTCGACGACGCTCGCGCCCGCCCGCCGCGCCCCGAAGCGCTGCACGTCGGGGTTGATGGCCTGGTCGCCGGTCGCGACGAGCGCCCAGGACGGCGTGTCCTTCCACGCCGCCACGCTCGCCGCCTCGGTGAACGCCGCGGCGGCCAGCGGCCGCTGCGCCACCGCGAGGACCTGGGTGACCTCGCGCGGCACGTCCGCGGCGAACACCTCGGGGAACGCCTCCTGCGCGATCGTGAACTCGACCGCCGGCTCGCCGCCCTCCAGCGGGTACGTGGACTGCTTCAGGTTCCGGCCGAGCAGCGGCTCGGGGAAGCGGCCCTGGAGCTCGGCCAGGCTCTCGCCCTCCTCCAGCGCGTACGCGGCCACGTACACCAGCCCCTTGACCTTCTCGTCGGTGCCCGCGACGGTGATGACCGCGCCGCCGTACGAGTGGCCGGCCAGCACCACGGGCCCGTCGATCTGGTTCACCACGGAGGCGATGTACGCGGCGTCGGCGGCCAGGCCGCGCAGCGGGTTGGGCGGCGCGACCACCGGGACGCCGTGCTCCTGGAGGTCGGCGATGACGCCCGACCAGCTCGCGGCGTCAGCGAAGGCACCGTGCACCAGCACGACGGTTGCCGTCATGATCTCTTGTCTCCTCGGGACGTGAACGAAAGGAAAAGGGCTCAGGCGTGCAGGGCGTCGTGCAGGAACTCGCCGCCCTGCTGGGTAGCCGCCCTGGCCGCGTACGTGTCGCGCAGCGCGTTGAGCATGACGAAGTCGTGGATGATGCCCTGGTAGCGCACGGCGGTGACGGGCACGCCGGCGGCGCGCAGCTTGGCCGCGTACGCCTCGCCCTCATCGCGCAGCACGTCGGCCTCGGCCACGATCACCAGCGCCGGCGGCAGCCCCGCCAGGTCGTCCGTCGTGGCGCGCAGCGGCGACGCCGTGATCTCCGCCCGCTGGGCCGGGTCGGTCGTGTACTGGTCCCAGAACCACTTCATGCCCTCGCGGCTGAGGAAGTAGCCGCTCTCGAACTGCTCGTAGGAGCCGGTGTCGAAGGACGCGTCCGTGACCGGGTAGAACAGCAGCTGCGCCGCCAGCCTCGGGCCGCCGCGCCGCTTGGCCAGGATGGTCGTCGCCGCGGTCATGTTGCCGCCGACGGAGTCGCCGGCCACCGCGATGCGGGACGGGTCGAGGTCGTGCTCGGCGCCGTGCTCGGCGATCCACTGCAGCGCGGCGTAGATCTCCTCGATGGCGGTCGGGTACTTGGCCTCGGGGGAGAGGCTGTAGTTGACGAAGACGGTCGCGGCCTGGGCCCGTACGGTCAGCTCGCGGACCAGCCGGTCGTGCGTGTGGGCGTTGCCGAACACCCAGCCGGCGCCGTGGACGTACAGCACCACCGGCAGCGCCCCCTGAGCGCCGGCGGGCCGGAAGACGCGGATCGAGACCTTGCCCGACGGCCCGCCGGGGATCTCCAGGTCCCGCACGTCGGCGTCCGGCACGGGGACGTCGCCGTCCTGGACGGAGTCGACGGTCTTGCGCCCCTCGACCGGGCCGAGGTCGTAGAGGAACGGCGGGTTCTTCGTCGCCTCCACGAACTCCTGCGCGGCCGGCTCGAGGACTGGCTTGGTGTCGGGCATGCTGAGCGACCCCTCCATGGGTGCGGTACGTGGCCGCCTTCCGGCGGCCCTTACTCGCTCAGCCTGCCCATCTGCGCCCGGGCACGCATCAGTAAGTTGACTGGCGGGATGGCCTGGGGGCCAGCGCGTCCCGCAGGAACCGGCCGCCCTGACGGACGGCGGCGCTCGTCGGCGGGCTGTCGCGCAGCGGGTTGAGCGAGGCGAAGTCGTGCACCGTGCCGAGATACCGCACGCATGTCACCGGCACGCCCGCGCGCAGCAGCCGGCGCGCGTACTGCTCGCCCTCGTCGCGCACCACGTCCGCCTCCGCCGAGATGACCAGCGCAGGCGGCAGGCCCTTCAGGTCCTCGTCCGAGGCGCGCAGCGGGGCCGCGGTCGGCTCGTCCAGCTCGTGCTCGTCGTCGGTGTACTGCTCCCAGTACCACTCCATCGCGGCCCGGGTGAGCAGGTAGCCGGAGGCGAAGCGGCGCTGCGAGTCGGTGTCGCAGCCCGGATCGGTCATCGGGTAGTACAGGAGCTGCGCGCGCAGGCGGGGGCCGCCGCGCCGCTTGGCCATCATGGTGAGCGCCGTCGCCATGGTCGCGCCCGCGCAGTCGCCCGCCACGGCCATCCTGCGGCCGTCGAGCGCCAGGTCGGCGGCGTGCTCGGCGACCCACGTCAGCACCGCGTACGACTCCTCGACCGCGACCGGGTAGCGGGCCTCCGGGGTGCGGGTGTACTCCGGCACCACGAACGCCGCCTCGCTCGTCGCGCTCAGCTCGCCGATCATGCGGGCGTGCGTACGCGCGTCGCCGAGCATCCACCGGCCGCCGTGCACGTACACGACCACCGGCAGCGCGGCGGAGACCCCGGCGGGCCGGAACACCCAGAAGCCGGTCAGCCCCGCCGGCCCCACCGGCGCGACGTGGTACTCGGTCGTCACGCCGCAGTCGTCGAGCAGGTGACCCTGCGTCTCCAGCAACGCCTGCCGGCCGTCGACCGGGCCGAGCTGGTGCAGGTAGGGCGGCGCTGCCGAGGCGTCGACCAGCCGCTGGATCACGGGGTCGAGAACGACGGCGGGCTCCCGAGGGACGCCCCCTCCGCCCGTGACGGGCTCGGATGCCATGCGCTCACCTTTCCGTTCGTCGTGACGGCCCGGGACCGCCGATCGCTCGCACCCTCTAGTGTCGGGCACGCGGCTGACCGGCGCGTGCCCCGGGTCACAGGTCGTCGAAGAGCGCCCGCAGCTGGTGGCGGCTGCTGACGCCCAGCTTCGGGTACACGTTGTAGAGGTGCGAGCTGATCGTGCGCACCGACAGCATGAGCTGCTCGGCGATCTCCCGGTTACGCAGCCCCTGCGCCGCCAGCCGGACGATCTGCCGCTGCTGCGCCGTCAGCTCCGACAACGGGTCGGCGGTGGCGGGAGAGAGTGCCGCGCCGCTCGCGCGCAGCTCCCCGCGCGCCTCCCCGGCCAGCCCGGCCGCACCCAGCCGGACGAACGTCTCCAGCGCCGTCGCCAGCAGCGGCCGGGCATCCAGGGGGCGGCGACGGCGGCGCAGCCACTGCGCGTAGTGCAGGCGCGCCTGCGCGCGGGCCAGCGGCCACTGGTCGCCGGCCGGGTTCACGGTGGCCAGTCGGAAATGGTGCTCGGCGTCCTTGAGGTCGCCGATCAGGGCCGCCGCGTGGTGCATCAGCAGGGTCATGCGGGTCGTCGGGCGCGGGCCGGCCGCCTCCCGTACATTCCGCAGGACCGCGGCGGCCTCCTCCTGGCGGCCGGTGCGCTGCGCGGCGGCGGCGAGGTCGGCGATCGCGCGGTGCGCCAGGAAGTAGTGCAGCGGCTCGCGGGCCTGGCCGCCTTCGCCGCGCACGCTGCGGGCGCCGTTCGCGCGGTGCTCGCCGATCTTGTCGCTCGCACGGCCTGCGCTGCTCTCGCCGAACAGCGGCCTGAGATGGCGGAAGGCCGTGTCGAAGTCGCCGGCCGCCGCCGCTGCCGTGCCCGCGGCGCGCAGCAGGCGGGCGTGGGTCGCCCGGTTCTCCTCCAGCGCCACCGCCGTCCAGGCCGGGTCCTGTGGCATCGCGGCCGGCTCGCCGCGCAGCGCCCGCAGCGTGACGCGCAACGCCTCCGCGTCGATCTCCAGGTGGCGCAGCTTGTGCACCGCCGCGAGCGTGGCGACCGTCTCCAGGTGCTCGTCCGCCTCGGCCCATCGGCCGGTGTCGATCAGCGCCGCGCCCATGGCGGCCAGCGAGGGCGCGGCCGGGCCCATGGAGCCGTACGCGGCCAGCAGCGTGTACGTCCGGCGGAAGACCTCCACGCAGACGTCGGACTCGTCGGCGTACCAGGCGGTCGCGCCGATCGCCTGCAACCGGGTGATCTCCGGCATACCGGGCGCCGCCTGCGGCACCCCGGGCCGCCGCAACGAGCGCAGCAACTCGGGCGCCCGCACCGGCTCCGCCCCGGCCAGGGCGGCGGCCCGCACCGCCACCGCCGCCGGATCGCTCTCACCCGCTCCCACGTGGGCGAGCAGCGCCGCGATCGGGCGCCTGAACTCGGGCAGCCCCGACTGGAACGCGACCGCCTGCAACGCGGAGGCCAGCGCGAGCACGGTGCCGCCGCTCTCGGGCGGGCGCGGCTTCAGGACGCTGGTCAGCACCGCGAAGCCCTGCCGCTGCCGGCCGAACAACGACAGGGACAGGCCCGCCCCGACCGCCGCGTCCGCCAGCAGCTCGCGGTCCTCGGTCAACGCGGTGACCTTGGTGTAGAGCTCGGCCACCCAGCAGGGGTCACCGGCGTCGCCGGCCGCCCGCAGCGCCTTCGTGTAGCGTCGCGCCCGGTCCACGGGCTCGGGGCTGCACTCGGCGGCCCGCTCCAGCGCCCGGGCCGCCGCGAAGAAGCCGCCGCGCCGCAGGGCGAGCTCGGCCGTGTCCTCCAGCGCCGCCGCCACGGACTCGTCCTGCCCGAGGCAGGCGGCGGCCAGGTGCCAGGCGCGCCGGGCCGGGTCGTCGCCGAGCACGGCCGCGAGGTCGGCGTGCGCCCGCTGCCGCTGGTGCGCCGTGGCCGCATGGTAGGCGGCGGCCCGCATCAGCGGATGACGGAACGCGATCCGCCCCTCCGCGATCCTGACGAGCCCGGCCTCCTCGGCGGGCGCCCACCCATCCAGCCCACCCACAGCGCCGGCGGCGGCCATGATGGTTTCGAGGCTTTCGTACTCCGAGGCGGCCGCCGCGTACAGGACCAACCGGCGGGTGGCGGGCGGGAGGGCGCGCAGGCGGGCGGCGAACATCTCCTGGATGCGCAACGTCTGCGGCAGCCCCCCGCCGGAGGGCTCGCCGGACAGGTTGCGGCCCGCGCCCGGCGAGCCCGGCAGCGGCTCGCCGGCGCGGTGGGCGCGGGCCAGCTCGATGATGGCCAGCGGGTTCCCGGCGGCCTGGGCGAGCAGGTCGATGCGGGCGCGTCCGGCGGGCGGGTGGGGCTGGGCGTCGAGCAGCCGCGCCGCCGCCGCCGGGTCCAGCGGTGCCAGGGGTACGAGCGGCAGGTCCGGGACGAGCCCGGCCGGAGGCGTCTGCCCGCGCGCGGCGATCAGCACGGTCACGGCCTCGCCGGACAGGCGGCGGGTGACGAAGCCGAGCACGTCGCGCGAGTCCCGGTCGAAATGCTGGACGTCGTCCACGATCAGGAGAAGGGGCCGGCGCCGGGCCGCTCCGGCGAGCAGGTTGAGCACGCCGATCCGCAGTGGCGCCGGGTCGTGCGGCTGCGTCGCCGCCGCGATGCCGAACGCGGCCTCCACCGCCTCCCGCTGGTGCGCGGGCAGCGCGCCGGCCTCGGGCAGCAGCGGCCGCACGAGCTGGTGCAGCCCGGCGAACGACTGCTCCGCCTCCACCTCGCAGCCCCGGGAGAGCAGGACGCGGGTGCCGACCTGCCGGGCGTACTCGGCCGCGGCCTCCAGGAGCGCGGTCTTGCCACTGCCCGCCTCGCCGAGCAACAGGGCGGTCCGGGCCACGTCCCGCCCACCGCTCAGGGCGTCCCGCCCTACCGCGTGGCTGTCCCGTTCGGCGCTGAGCGCGTCCCGTCCCGTGCCGAGTGCGTCCCGTCTCGTGCCGATCGCGTCTCGCCCCGCGTCGACGGCGTCGAGGAGGCGCTCGATCTCCGCGCGGCGGCCGAACAGGGAGGCGGCGGCGCCGTCGAGGGCGGGGCGCCGGCCGGGCGGGGCCGGCTGCCGGAGTGGACCTCGACCTGCGACGGCGGTCGGCTCGTCCATGCTGCGCCCCCGGTTCGTTGAAGTTTCTAGGGCATTGTGCCAGCTCGGGGGTGTTCGCGGCGTTTCGGGCTGGATGTCCGGGTCGTCAGACCAGCCAGCCCTTCTGCTCGGCGATCTCCACCGCCTCCGTCCTGGTCCGGGCGCCGAGCTTCTGGATCGCGGCCGACAGGTGGTTGCGCACGGTGCCGGGCGACAGGTAGAGCTGGCGCGCGATGTCGGCGATGGTGCCGTGGCCGCGGGCGGCGGCCAGGACGTCCGTCTCCCGGGGCGTGAGCGGCGAGGCGCCCTCGCTCAGCGCCGCGATCGCCAGCGACGGATCGATCACCCGCTGCCCGGCCGCGACCTTGCGGATGGCGTCGGCCAGCTCGGTGACCGGCGCGTCCTTCAGCAGGAACCCGGCCGCGCCCGCCGCCATGGCCGCGTGCAGGTAGCCGGTACGCCCGAACGTGGTGACGATGACGACCTTGGTGCCCGGCACGGCCTTCGCGAGCCGGCGCGCCGCCTCCAGCCCGTCGATGCCCGGCATCTCGATGTCGAGCAGCGCGAGATCGGGACGGAACGCCTCGCACGCGCTCACCACCTCGTCACCGCGGCCGACGTCGGCCACGACCTCGATGTCCGGCTCCAGGCCCAGCAGCGTCGCCATCGCACCCCGGAACATCGTCTGGTCCTCGGCCAGCAGGACTCTGATCGTCATCGTGTCTCCCTGAGGTCAGCTCGGGTCGAGAGGGACGGCGACGCTGAGCCGGAAGCCGCCTTCCGGCCGCCGGCCGACGCTGATCTCGCCCCGGAGGGCGGACGCGCGCTCCGACAGGCCGGTGAGCCCGTTGCCCGAGACGGCCGCCTCGGGCCTTTCGTCATCACCCGTCCCCACGCCGTCGTCGCAGATCTCGACGGCGGCCCGGCGCGGCGCCAGCTCCACCGTGATCGAGCAGGACCGCGCCCGGCTGTGCCGCAGCACGTTGGTGACGCCTTCCCGTACGGTCCAGGCGAGCAGCCCCTCGACGGGCACGGGCAGGTGCCAGTCGTCGGGCAGGGACACCGTGCACGCGATCCCCGCCGACCGCGCCGCCGAGACGGCGCCCGCCACTTCGGCGGCCAGGGCGGGCTGGCGGTAGTTCGTGACGGCCTGGCGCACCTCGGCCAGGGCGCGGCGGACGACCGTGTCGATGTCGGCCAGCTCGGCGCCGGCGCGTTCCGGATCGCGCGGGACGAGCCTCCTGGCCAGCTCGGTCTTCACGGCCACCACCGACAGGCTGTGGCCGACCAGGTCGTGCAGGTCTCGGGCGATGCGGTTGCGTTCCTCGACGACGGCCAGCCTGGCCAGCTCGCGCCGGGTCTCCTGGAGCTCGTCGATGAGGTCGGCGGTGCGCCTGCTCTGGCGGGCGAAGACGCCGGGCAGCAGCACGAACCCGCCGAGCACGACGGCCGCGCCCGGGTCGGCGCCGTGCAGGAGCGCCAGGGCGACGGCCGCGCCGCTGATCGCGCCCATGTCCCTGGTGCGCAGCTCCCAGCCCGCCTGCCGGGTGGCCCAGGTGGACACGACGATCCAGTGCCAGCCCGCCCACGCCTCCAGCCCAAGGCAGGCGGCGACGAGCCAGAGGTAGCGGGCCCGGCCGGGCCGTACCTTGACGAGCCCGGCCAGGGCGACGACGGCGAGCGCCCAGGGGACGGCGAGCACGCGGCTCCAGAGCGCGGCCTGGGAGGTGAGGTGGTAGATCAGCGCCCAGGCGATGGCGGCGAGCATGAGCAGCGACCGCACGTCGAACGCCGCACCGAGCATCCGCAGGCGGCGGGCCGGCCGTGAGCGCACGCCGGAGCCCCCGGCGAGTGGGGCTCGCCGGGGGCTCCGCCACTTCAGCGACGGCATGGGGGCACGCTCATCGGGCACCGGCCTCGCGCCGCCACAGGACCAGCGCGGACGCGGCGGCGGCGAGCGCCCATCCGGCCAGCACCGCCAGGCCGCTCGCCTGCGGCCCGTGCCCGCCGGCGATCGCGTAGCCGGCCTGCGCCAGGCTGTAGGTGGGCAGGTACGGCTGGATCGTGGCGAGCACGCCGGGCAGGGCGCCGGACCCGATGATCCCACCCAGCGCCGCCAGCGCGAAGAAGATCACCACCAGGCCGATCTGGGCCGTCTTGCCCTTGAGCGTGAGGGCGAGGCTGAGCCCGAGGAGCGCGAAGGGCAGCGAGCCGAGCAGGAGCAGCGCGGCCAGCCCCGCCCACTGCCCGGCGCCGAGGCGGACGCCGCCGGTGGTGACGGCGGCGAGGCAGACGCCCGCCACGCCCGGAAGGATCATGAGCATCCCCTGGACGATCTTCCCGGTGAGCCAGTGCGCGTCGGCCAGCGGCGTGACCCTGAGCTGCCGCAGCCAGCCGCGCAGCCGGTCTTCCGCGACGCCGCCGCCGGAGCCGATGAGCCCGCCGCCGGCCGCCGCGTAGACGGCCATGGCGACCATGGCGGGCACGGAGTTCGAGGTCCTGCCGTAGATGAGGTAGAGCCCGACGGGCATGATCACGAGCAGGAGCAGGTATCGGACGTTCCGGAGGGACCGGAAGATCTCAAACCGCACGAAGCTGAACATTACGCACTCCTTCAGGCGAACGTAAGGGTGGACGGTGACGAAGGGTCAGCGCTGGGCCGAGGTGAGCTGGAGCAGGGCCTCTTCCAGGCCCGCGCCCGAGACCTCCAGGTCCCGGACCCCGCCGATCGAGGAGTACAGCGCGGCCACCGCGCGGTCGGCGTCGTCGGTCATGAGCGTCACGGTGCCGCCGTGCACCGACACCATCGTGACGCCGGGCAGGGCCAGCAGCCGCGCGGTGTCGGGCGAGTCGAGCACGAACCGCACCGTCCTGCCGCCGGCCATCGCCTTGATCGTGGAGGGGCTGCCGGTCGCCACGACGGCGCCGCCGCCGAGGACGATGACGCGGTCGGCGTAGGCGTCGGCCTCGTCCAGGTAGTGGGTGGCGAACACGGTGGCCGTGCCGCCCGCTCGTACGGCCGCCCAGAAGGCGCGCCGCGACTCGACGTCCATCGCCACCGTCGGCTCGTCGAGGAAGAGCAGCTCGGGCCGCCCCGCCATGGCCACCGCGAACCGCACCCGCTGCGCCTGCCCGCCCGACAGCGCGTCGCAGCGCCGCCCGGCCAGGCCGGTGAGATCGGCCAGCTCCAGCACGTCGGCCAGGGAGCGCCGCCCGCCGTACAGGCGGACCGCCAGCCGGACCACCTCGGCCACCGTGCTGTCGGCGGGCAGCCCGCCCGACTGCAGCATCGCCCCCACCCGGCCCTGCGCCACCGCGCGGTGCGGCGCGGTCCCGAGTACGGTGATCTCGCCCGCGTCGGGCCTGGCCAGGCCGAGCATCAGGTCCACGGCGGTGGACTTGCCGGCTCCGTTGGGCCCGAGCAGCGCCACGGTCTCGCCGGGCGCCACGTGGAAGGTGACGTCGTCGAGGGCGCGCACCCGGCCGTAGCTCTTGCTGACGGCGGTGAAGCTCACGGTGTTCTTCATAGGTGAAACGCTAGGTTCGTGGCGGCTCGGGGATAAGTGCCCGCCGTCGTGACTCCACCCGTGACGATCGTCATGGGTACGGCCGCGTGCGCGGGGCCGCTCTACGCTATAGTGCGAATTGCAATATAGAAGGGAGAACCAATGGCGCGGCGTCCTGATCTGGTCGGCCTGACCGTGCTGGCCATGCTGTCGGTACGCGCCGGCCACCCGTACGAGCTGCACCGCTTCATCGTCGACACCCACAAGGACTACGTGACCGGGCTGCCCAGAAGCCTCTACCACGCGGTCGAGCGGCTGGCCGGCGACGAGCTGATCGTGCCCGTCGAGACCAGCAGGGAAGGCCGCCGCCCCGAGCGCACGGTCTACGAGATCACCGACGAAGGCCGCCGCGAGCTCGCCACCCGGCTCCGCGCGCTGCTGGAGAACCCGGGGGCCGAGCGCCGCACGTTCACCGCCGCCGTCTCCCTGATGGGCGTCCTGCCCGTGCCCGAGGCGCTGCGGGCGCTGCGGACGCGGGCG
This sequence comes from [Actinomadura] parvosata subsp. kistnae, assembly GCF_900323885.1. Classification (GTDB taxonomy): domain Bacteria; phylum Actinomycetota; class Actinomycetes; order Streptosporangiales; family Streptosporangiaceae; genus Nonomuraea; species Nonomuraea composti. The sequence goes on from NZ_OOHJ01000023.1 coordinate 162,744, forward strand.
GCGTCCATCGAAGGGTCGCTGGCCTCCATGAACGCCCACCTCAAGGCGCTCAAGGACAGTGGCCTGCCCGACGTGCTGACGATCGAGATCGACTACGAGCGGGCGCTCAGCGAGACCGAGCTGGCCTGGCTGCGCAAGCTCATCGCCCGGCTGGAGTCGGGCGAGCTCGACTGGCCGAGCACCCTCAAACGGGAGTTCCTGGAGGACGTGCTCGGCTCCCCGGAGAAACCCGGCGAGCCGGGCGAGCCGGGGCCGTAAGGCGGCCGCCGGGGTGCGCCAACACCCCGGCGGCCGGACATCCGAGAACAAGGCGCCTGCCCTGCCTGGAGTCGCACCCTCAGGATAGGCGCCGCGACCACGAGGAGTTGCGTCATGTCCGAGATCCCCCACCCCGAGATCGCCGCGTTGCTGTCCGGCCTCGCCGACGCCTGGAACGCCGGCGACGCCACCGCCTACGCCGCCCTCTTCACCGAGGACGCTGACTACATCACCTTCGACGGCACCCACACCCGGGGCCGCGCCGCCATCGAATCCACCCACCGCCGGCTCTTCGACGGCCCGCTCAAGGGCTCCACCATGGCCGGCGTCGGCAACGTCACCGTCAAACCCCTGACCGACGGCGCCGTCCTCGTGATCGCCTCCGGTGGCACCGCCGTGGACGGCCTGCATCGGCCCTCCACCGTCTCCTTCACCGCCGTCCGCACGCCCGGAGGCTGGCGCTTCGCCTCCTTCCAGAACACGCGGGTGGCGTCATGACCACGAGGAAGAAGCTGCTCGCGCAGGCGGCCGGGATCGTCGAGGCGCCCGCCGCCCGCGTCTGGGACGCCCTGGCCGCCGAACTCCTGCCCGACGGCCGCCGCTCCGGCCGCTTCACCGTCGAGGACGTCCCGGGGCACACCTCCACCGTCGAAGTGACCGGGCACACCATCGCCTTCCAGGGCGGCTGGTGGTACCGGGGCGAGTGGAGCGTCGAGCCGCACCCCCAGGGGGCGCTGGTTGTGCACCGCGTGTTCAACGTGGCGCAGCGGCTGCGGTGGGGGGTGCCGCTGGCGAACCGGCTCTTCATCGGGTTCGCCGAGAGCACGCGCGCCGGGTTCCTGGACGGGCTCGCGAAGGTGGGGCGGCGGGCAGGAGGAGCGGTCCGGCCGGCCTGAACCCTCCTGCGGGTCCGGGCCCGGGGCCGCGGCTTTCCTGCGCTGCGGGTCCGGCTCGGGTTCGCCGCCTCTCCTGCGACCCCGGCCGGGGCCGCCGCTCCCGCTCCTCCTCGGAACGCGGCTCCTCCTTGGAACGCGGCTTTTTCTGGAATGCCGCAGTCCTTCCACCCCGCCGGAATGCCGCCCCTCCCGGAACACGGAGAGGGGCGGCGAGGGATGGCGTGGTGCGGGCCCCGGGCGAGCGGGCGCGAGGCGAGCGGGCCTTGGCGAGCGGGCCTTGCGAGCTGGCCGGGAATCGGGCCCGGGGTGCGGGTCAGGGGAGCGGGGTGGTGCGGGCGCGGGCGACGGCCTCCGCGTGGTCGGCGGGCAGGAGATGGCCCGCCGCCAGAGCCCGATCGGCCGCCCGGGTGAACGTGGTGACGTAATCCTGCTGGGTGGGATAGAGCTGCCGGATCCGGGCGCTGCTCAACGGGGTGGTCGCGCCCAGCAGCAGGCACGCCCCCGTGACCTCGCCGCCGGAGTTGGTCGGGGCGTAGGCGGCCAGTGGCGCGTCCAGGTCCGGCAGCCGGACCCCGCCCAGCGCGTTCCCGTCCACGTCACGGCGGATGCTGCCGAGCAGCAGGCTGATCGGCGGCCCCGAGGGAGGCGCGCCGAGGCCGCGGACCCAGCGGTCGAGGTGGTGGTAGGCGGCGTTGGACGCGTACCGCCAGGTCATGGCGTTGACGGGCCGGTCGCAGGAGATCGGCCGGCCGTCGTTGATGGCGCGGTCGCGGGCGTTCTGGGCGTTGTACTGCGCCAGTCCGTACGCGTCCGCGTGCGACGTCCCGGCCACCTCCCACGTGCGGACGCGGGCACTGTCGGCCTGGCGGGCGTCCGCGAACGTCCTGACGTCCGTCTCGGACTCGATCTGGAAGACCGGCACGGCGCTGTCGGTACGGATCCGCGCCGTGAGCGGCAGCGCGATCACCCCCTCACCGATGGGCGCGGCCCCGGCGCCCCGCCCGTGGATCAGGATGCCGTCATAGGCGGGCACGATCGGCTGGATCGCGTTCGTGAACGTGGCCAGCCGCCCCGCCGACTGGGAGTGCCCCGCGGCCAGCACCTTCACGGGGCCGTCCGTCCCGAGCAGCGCCGCCGCGTCCGCCCGCACCGCCTCCGCCGCCTGCGCGAAGATCGAGTACGACAGCGCGTCCGACGCCAGCGACACCTGGCCGTAGCGGGCCGGATCGAGGCTCCTGAGCTTGTCGGCGCCGACCTTCTGGGCGGTGACGCCGACGTAGGCGTACCCGGCGCGGGTGAAGTGCTCGTACGACTGCGACCATTCGACGCCGATGTCCACGCCGAAGCTGACGTTCAGCCACTCCACGACGACCGTGCCGTTGAACCTCGCCGGGTCGGCGGGCCGCTCGACCAGCAGCCGGGTCGTGTAGTCCTGGACGGTGCCGGTGGCGCGGGCGCCCCACTGGCCGCCGCTGGTCCAGACGCCGACCTTCTGGAACGTGTCGGCGCGCCCGCTCATCAGGAACTCCCGCTCCTGGTAGCCACGCGCGCCCAGGTCCACCACCGTCGCCCCGACGGGCCGGCCATGGCCCGCGCCGGGCGGGATCTCGGAAACGACGGGCGCCGCCACGACCTGCGCGGTGGTGGTGTGTGCGGTGCCGGCTTGCGCGGGGGCGGCGGGCAGTGAGAGTGCGGCCGGTGTGAGTACGGCCAGCGCCAGCATCCTCCACACGGCACCGAACCGGGGACGTAAGGGGTGGGACATGGTGACGTTCCTCCTCGGAGGTCCACGCGCCGCGGACGGCGGGACCACGACAGTGTCCGCCGCCGGTCCCCGCGCCGGCATCGGGGAAATCACCAGTGCTGGTGAGGGCGCAGGCTCGCAAGGAGTGGGTTCGCCTCGGGGACTTGTGGCTCGGGCGCGCTCGATACGGGCGCTGACGCTTCGGGCGCGTTCTCCAGGGCCAACGGTGCTCCGTTCGGAGGGTACGTACTAGATAGTCCGTGAAGTCAAGGGCCGTGTCTAGCCAGCTAACTCACTAGTACGTACATTAGGGAAACCGCAGCACCTGCTGGAAAGGAACACGTGAATGGACTCATTCCTGGTCGGGTTGATCGGCGCGGGCATCGGCCCCTCCTGGAGCCCGCCGCTGCACGAGCAGGAGGCCGTGCACCACGGGCTGCACTACGTCTACCGGCTCCTGGACACCGACCGGGTGGGCGGCGACGTGGGCGAGCTGGTCCGCACGGCGCGGCGGTTCGGCTACGACGGGCTCAACATCACCCACCCCTGCAAGCAGGCCGTCATCCCGCACCTGGACGAGCTGTCACCGGACGCCCGCATGCTCGGCGCCGTCAACACCGTCGTGTTCGACGGTGACCGCGCGATCGGCCACAACACGGACTGGACGGGGTTCGCGGAGTCGTTCGCGCGGGGTCTGCCTGACGCGCCTACCCGCAGGATCGTGCAGCTCGGGGCCGGTGGCGCGGGAGCGGCGGTCGCGCACGCGTTGCTGACCATGGGCGCCGACCGGATCACCCTGGTCGACGCGGACCCGGCGCGCGCCGACGCGCTCGCGGGCGAGCTGGCCGGCCGCTTCGGCGCGGGGCGGGCCCGCCCGGCGGGCGCGGCCGAGCTGCCGGAGCTGCTGGCGCGCGCCGACGGGCTGGTGCACGCCACGCCCACCGGCATGGCCCACCATCCGGGGCTGCCGCTGCCCGCCGAGCTGCTGCATCCGGGCCTGTGGGTGGCCGACATCGTCTACCGGCCGCTGGAGACCGAGCTGCTCAAGCACGCCCGCGCGGCCGGCTGCCGGACGCTCGACGGCGGCGGCATGGTCGTCTTCCAGGCCGTGCACGCGTTCCGGCTGTTCACCGGCCGGGAGCCGGACGCCGAGCGGATGTTCGCCCACCTGACCGATCTCATCGCCGTCTGACCGACCCGACGAAGCCGTGCGACGGCCCGACCGAAGCCGTCTGACGGCCCCGCCAAAGGAGGAAGTGTGCGTAAGTCCATCGCCACCGTGTCGGTGAGCGGCACTCTCATGGAGAAGCTGGAGGCGATCGCCGCCGCCGGTTTCGACGGGGTGGAGATCTTCGAGAACGACCTGCTGGCCTGCCCCCTCTCCCCCGAGGAGGTCCGGGCGAGGGCCGCCGACCTGGGGCTCGGCATCGACCTCTACCAGCCCTTCCGCGACTTCGAGTCGGTGCCGCCGGAGGTGCTGGCGGGGAACCTGCGCCGGGCCGAGCGCAAGTTCCAGGTGATGGAGCGGCTGGGGGCGGACCTGCTGCTGGTCTGCTCGAACGTCTCGCCCGCCGCGATCGGCGACGACGAGCTGGCCGCCGAGCAGCTGCGGCTGCTGGCCGAGCGGGCCGCCGAGCACGGCGTGCGCATCGCCTACGAGGCGCTGGCCTGGGGACGGCACGTCAACGAGTACCTGCACGCCTGGCGGATCGTCCGCATGGCCGACCACCCGAGCCTGGGCACGTGCCTGGACAGCTTCCACATCCTGTCGCGCGGCTCCGACCCGATCGGCATCGAGGCCATCCCGGGCGAGAAGATCTTCTTCCTGCAGCTCGCCGACGCGCCGCTGCTGGCCATGGACGTGCTGCAGTGGAGCCGCCACTACCGCTGCTTCCCTGGGCAGGGCAACTTCGACCTGGCGGGGCTGACCGCCAGCGTGCTGCGCGCCGGGTATGCGGGGCCGCTGTCGCTGGAGGTGTTCAACGACGTGTTCCGGCAGGCGTCCGCCGAGCGGACCGCGCTGGACGGCATGCGCTCGCTCATCGCGCTGGAGCAGAGCCTGGACGGGGTGACGCATCCGGCCGTGCCCGCCGGGTTCGCCTTCGCGGAGCTGGCCGACCCGGATCCCGGCAGCGGCACGCTGGGCGGCCTGCTGAGCGCGCTCGGCTTCGCCCGGACGGGGGTGCACGCGAGCAAGCCGGTCGAGCTGTGGTCGCAGGGCGAGGCCAGGATTCTGCTGAACGCCGGCGCGGAGGCGGGCGAGCCGGCCCTGGTGGCGATCGGCCTGGACAGCCCGGACCCGGGTGGCGCGGTCAAGCACGCCGGATCGTTGTTGTCGCCCGTGCTGCCCCGCGAGCGCGCCCCCGAGGACGTCCCGCTGGACGCGGTCGCCGCCCCGGACGGCACCGAGATCTTCTTCTGTGACACCGCCTGGCTCGCCGACTTCACCCCGGGCACACTCGTCGCCGGCCCCATCACGGGCATCGATCATGTGGCGCTCACCCAGCCGCTGCACTACTTCGACGAGGCCGCGCTGTTCTACCGCAGCGTGCTCGGCCTGCGCCCGCAGGAGAGCCTGGAGCTGCCGGACCCGTACGGCCTGCTGCGCAGCAAGGCCATGTCGGCCCCGGACGGCGCGGTCCGCATGGTGGTGAACATCGCCCAGGTCGGCGCCGGCCACCTGCCGTGGCAGCACATCGCGCTGGCCTGCGACGACGTCGTGGCGGTGGCGCGCAGGCTGCGGGCGGAGCGGCCGGGCCTGCTGCTGCCCATCCCCGGCAACTACTACGACGACCTGGAGGCCCGTTACGAGGTCGATCCGGAGCTGCGCCGGCTCGGGGTGCTCTACGACCGCGACGCGGACGGCGGCGAGTTCCTGCACCTGTACACGGTGACCGTGGGCCGGGTGTTCTTCGAGCTCGTCCAGCGGGTCGGCGGCTACCAGGGGTACGGCGCCGGCAACGCGCCGATCCGGCTGGCCGTGCAGCACGCGAGCGGGTAATCCCGCGGCAACACCCTTGTAATGTACGAACCAGTGAGTTAGTTTCCTGTAACCGCACTACCCCCCGACGTCACCCTGAGGAGCATATTGTGACGGTGCAGGGCAAACCCCGCAAAGCGGCCATTGCAGCCTGGATCGGCAGTGCCTTGGAGTACTACGACTTCTTCATCTACGGCACGGCCGCCGCGCTGGTCTTCAACAAGATCTTCTTCCCGTCCTCCTCGCCCGCCACCGGGACGCTGCTCGCCCTGGCCACCTTCGGCGTCGGCTACCTGGCCAGGCCGGTGGGCGCGTTCGTCCTCGGGCACATCGGTGACAAGTTCGGGCGCAAGCGGGTGCTGGTCACTACGCTGCTCATGATGGGCGGCTCCACGTTCCTGGTCGGCTGCCTGCCCACCTACGACCAGGTCGGGCTGGCCGCGCCGATCATGCTCGTGCTGCTCCGCCTGCTGCAGGGCTTCTCCGTCTCCGGCGAGCAGGCGGGCGCCAACTCCATGACGCTGGAGCACGCCCCCGAGCACCGCCGCGCGTACTACACCAGCTTCACCCTCAACGGCACCCAGGCCGGCCAGATCATCGCCACCGCGATCTTCCTGCCCATCGCCGCCCTCCCCGAGGAGCAGCTGCTGAGCTGGGGCTGGCGGGTGCCGTTCTGGCTGAGCGTGATCGTGGCCGTGGTCGGCGTCGTCATCCGCCGCACGCTGGAGGAGACGCCCGCCTTCGAGCAGGAGGTCGCCACCAACACGGTGGCGAGGATGCCGCTGGCCGTGCTCTTCCGCGAGCAGTGGCGGGACGTGCTGCGCGTCGTCGTCGCCGCGGTCATCGCCTCGGTCAGCACGATCTTCACCGTGCACGCCCTGTCGTACGCGGTCAACACGATGGGCCTGGAGCGCGGCCCGATGCTCTGGGTCGGCGTGCTGGCCAACGTCGCCGCCGTGATCACGATCCCGCTGTGGGGCAGGCTGTCGGACCGGGTCGGCCGCAAGCCGGTCTTCGTCGGCGGCTCGCTCGGCTGCGCGGTGCTGATGTTCGCCTACCTGTGGTCGATCTCCGCCGGCGACTACCTGCTGATCTTCCTGGCCGGCATCCTGATGTTCGGCGTCGTGCACAGCGCCACCAGCGCCGTGTGGCCCTCCTTCTACGGCGAGATGTTCACCACCCGGGTCCGCCTGTCGGGCATGGCGATCGGCACCCAGATCGGCTTCGCCATCGCCGGCTTCGCGCCCACGGTGGCCACGGCCGTGGCCGGCACCGGGCCGGGCAGCTGGCTCGGCGTCTCGGTCCTCACCGCCGTGGTGTGCCTGGTCAACGTGGCCGCCGTTGCGACCGCGCGGGAGACGTACAAGGTGCCGACCGGGCAGCTCGGGCTCAAGCTTCCGGCCGGACGGGTGAAAGTGTGAGCGCGCGGTACACCGTCCACGCCGTGCGTTACGCCCAGCGGGACGCACGGCGCGGCGAGCACTTCCACGGCCACGAGCCCGGCGGCGACAGCCCTCACCCGACCTCCTACTACGTCTGGGCGGCCGTCTCCGCCGAGCACACGGTCGTCGTCGACACCGGCATCGCGCCGGAGCGGGCGGCTCGCGTCCAGGGCCTCGACTACCGCTGCTCACCCGTCGAGGCCCTGGCCGAGCTCGGCATCGACGCCGACTCGGTCGACCACGTCGTGCTGACCCACCTGCACTACGACCACACCGGCACCGCCCGCGACTTCCCCCGGGCCCGCTACGTGGTGCAGCGGGCCGAGCTGGACTACTGGAGCGGCCCGTGGGCCGAGCGGATCACCCGCGAGCGCTGGCTGCTCGACGACGCCGACCTCGCCCACCTGACCTCCGCCGGGAAGGACGGCCGGGTGGACGTGGTGGACGGCGACGCCGTCGTGGCGCCCGGCCTGAGCGTGCACCTGGTCGGCGGGCACACGGCGGGCATGCAGGTGGTGCGGGTCGCGACCGCCCGCGGCCCCGTGGTGCTGGCCTCCGACGCCAGCCACTTCTACGAGAACATCGAGACCGACCGCCCGTTCCCGATCCTGCACAGCATGCCCGGCATGTACGGCGCCTTCGACCGCATCAAGGAGCTGGCCGGCGGCCCCGGGCTCGTGGTCGCCGGCCATGACCCCCTCGTGCTCGAACGTTTCCCGCTGCGCACCCCCGACGTCGCGGTGATCAGCCCGTAACAGGGTCAGAGGCCGAGGTAGATGCGCCGGACCTGCGGGTCGTCGCTCAGCTCGGCCGAGGTGCCGCTCGCGGCGATCTCGCCGTTCTCCATGACGAGGCAGGTGGTGGTGACGTCGAAGGTGAGCTTGGCGTTCTGCTCGACGAGCAGGATCGCCAGGCCACCGGCGTTGAGCTGCTTCAGCACGCCGGCGATGTCGCCGACGAGCTTCGGCGACAGCCCCATCGACGGCTCGTCGAGCAGCATCACCTTCGGCCGGCACATCATGGCCCGGCCGACGGCCAGCATCTGCTGCTGCCCGCCCGACAGCGCGCCGGCCAGCCGGCCGCGCATCTCGCCCAGCACCGGGAACAGCTCGTACACCTCGTCGATCGGGGTGCGCTTCCAGCTGCTGGTGTACGCGCCGAGCAGCAGGTTCTTCTCGACCGTGAGCCCGGGGAAGACGTGCCGGCCCTCGGGGACGTAGCCGATGCCGTGCCGCACCAGCGTGTGGGCGGGCGCGCGCAGCAGGTCGTGCGCGCCGAACCGGATGGCCCTGGCCTGGCGGGGCGCGAGGCCCATGATGGCCTTGAGGGTGGAGGACTTGCCGGCGCCGTTCGCGCCGATGATGCCGAGCGACTGGCCCGGCTCGACGGTGAACGACACGTCGTGGGCGGCGCGGACGCCGCCGTAGTGCACCGACAGCCCTTCGACGGTGAGTGTGCTCATCTGGTGGCCTCCTCGACGGCGGCTTCCGCGCTCTCCTCGGTCGGCGCGGCCATCGAGTCGCCGAGGTAGGCGGCGACGACGTCCGGGTGCACGGCGACCTCCGCGGGCGGGCCGTCGGCGATCACCTTGCCGCTGGACAGGACGGTGACCTGGTCGCACAGCGACATGACCAGCCCCATGTTGTGCTCGATGATGATCACGGTGACGCCCGCGTCCCTGATGGAGCGGACGATCTCGGCGAGCTGGCGCACCTCCTCGCCGTTCAGCCCGGCGGCGGGCTCGTCCAGCAGCAGCAGGTCGGGTGCCATGGCCATGGCGCGGGCCAGCTCGATGCGGCGCTGGATGCCGTACGGCAGCGAGCGCGGCTCGGCGTCGGCCACCTCCGCCAGCCCGAACCGCTCGATCAGCGCGCCGGCCCGCCGGCGCAGCGCCCGCTCGTAGCCCAGCACCTTCCACGGCACGCTCGGGTAGCGCCAGATCCACCAGGTGCGGGTGCGGTCCAGGCCGAGCAGCAGGTTCTCGCGCACGCTGAGGTCCTCGAACAGGCGCAGGTTCTGGAACGTGCGCGCGACCCGGCGCTGCGCGAGCCGGTACGGCGCCATCCCGGTCACCTCGCGCCCGCGCAGCAGCACCGCCCCCTGGCCGGGCGTGTAGAAGCCGCTGATCACGTTGAACAGCGTCGTCTTGCCCGACCCGTTCGGCCCGACGATGCCGCGGATCTGCCCTTCGGGCACGGTCAGCGACACCTCGTCGAGCGCGACCAGGCCCTTGAAGCGCATGGTGACGCCGCGGATCTCCAGCACGTCCGCCCCGCCGGCGCGGGCCGCCGCCTCGTATGGCTGGAACGGCCCGAGCTGAGCCCGCGAGCCGCCGCCGCGCCGGCGCAGCAGCGACCGGAGCTGGCCCGGCAGGCCCGCCAGGCCCTTGGGCGCGAACACCACCACCAGCACCACCACGAGGCCGTAGCCGAGCTGGGCGTAGCCGGAGGCGTCCAGCAGCGCCTCCCTGACCAACGACAGCGCGACCGCGCCGACGACGCAGCCGAGGATGCTGCTCCGCCCGCCGATGATCACCATGGCGAGCAGCAGGAACATGTTCGCGATGTTGAACGACTCGGGGGCGACGAAGCGGATCAGCCCGGCGTACAGGATGCCGGCCAGGCCGCCGTACAGGCCGGACAGCACGAACGCGGTCATCCGCAGCAGCGGGATCTCCGCGCCCAGCGCCCCGGCGGCCAGGTCGTCGTCCCGCATCGCGCGCAGGCGGCGGCCCAGCGGCGAGCGGACGACGAGCAGCGCGAACGCCAGCGCGACCGCGAAGACGACCAGCTCGACGTAGTAGAACAGGTAGCCGCTGGACAGGTCGACGCCGAACATGGGCGGCACCGGCAGGTCGCTGATGCCCTCGGCGCGCCCGGCGACGTGCGCGTTGGTGACCCAGTTGGTGAACGCCAGCGCCAGGCCGAGCGTGACGATGCCCAGGTAGTGCGACTGCATGCGCAGCGCGGGGATGCCGGCCAGCAGGCCGGCCACGACGGCCGTGACCAGGGCGAGCAGCGCCGCCGTCCAGAAGCCGAGGCCCGCCCGCGTGGTCAGGATGGCGACGGTGTACGCGCCGACGCCGAAGAAGGCGACCTGAGCGAGGTTGATCTGCCCGGCCACCCCCATGGTCAGGCCGAGCCCGACGGCCAGGATCGCGAAGATGATCGCGACGTCGGCGACGTGGATGGCGTACCCGCCCAGGCCGTACGGCAGCAGCCAGGCGGCCACCGCCGCGAGGATGATGAACAGGATGCGTCTCACGCGCGATTCACCGTGGCCTCTCCGAAGATCCCGGTGGGGCGGATCATGACGATGACGGCGAACACCAGGAACGTGACCAGCTCGGAGTACTCCTGGAAGTTGCCCGCGGCGAACGCGTCGAGCAGGCCGAAGGCCAGGCCGCCGACGATCGCGCCGGGCATGCTGCCGAAGCCGCCGAGCATGGCCGCGGCGAAGCCCTTGATGCCCAGGGTGCCGCCCATGGTCGGGTTCACGTACAGCATGGGGCCGATGAGGCTGCCCGCCAGCGCGGCCAGGCCGGCCCCGATGGCGAAGGCCATGGCGTTGCTGCGGCCGACGTGGATGCCGCACGCGGTGGCCGCCTGGTGGTCCATGGCGACCGCCTGCATGGCCGCGCCCCGCTTCGTGCGCTGCAGGAACAGCGCCAGCAGCCCGGTCGCGGCGGCCGCCACGGCGATCACCAGCAGGCTGTAGGTGGGGATGCGGATCCCGGCCACGTCGATCGGCCCCGTCGCGACCGGCGACGGCACGGCGTGCCCGGTCGCGCCCCAGACGAGGACCGCGCCCGCCTCCAGCACCGCGCCGAAGCCGATGGTGCCGATCAGCATGAGCGTGAAGTCCTTGTTCTCCAGCGGGCGCAGGAAGCGCTCGATGACCAGGCCGATCAGGGCCGTCACCGCGATGGCGACCACGATCGCGACCGCGAACGGCAACCGCGTGGCCAGGTAGAAGGTGGAGGCGGCGTACGCGCCGATCATGACGACGCTGCCGTGGGCGAAGTTGACCAGGCCCATGGTGCGGTAGACGATCGAGAAGCCCATCGCCACCAGCGCGTACACCGCCCCGAACGTGACCCCGCCGATCAGGGTCTGGAGGAGGACCTGCACGTCAGCTCGCGGCCTCGGGCACGACCTTGCCGTCCTTGACCAGGCCGATCTTGGTCTCGTGGATGCCGACGCCGTTGGCGTCGTAGGTGTAGGTGCCGAGCAGCCCGGCGCGCTTGACGCCGCGGATGGCGTCGGCCAGCTTCTGGCCGCCCTCGCCCCTGGTCTGCTTGAGCGCCTCGACGAGGATCGAGGCCCCGTCGTAGGCCTTGGCGACGTGCATGCGGGCCTCCTCGTTGTAGGCGGCCTTGTACTTGGCGGCGAACTCCTTGATCTCCGGGGTGGCCTCGTTGCTCAGGTAGGGGGAGCTGACGATCGTGCCTTCGGCGTTCTTCACGCCGGCGGTGGTGGCGTACACGTCGGTGCCGACGGGCGCGCCGCCCGCGAAGACGGCCTTGATGCCCAGCTCGCGGGCCTGCTTGGCGATCAGCCCCGACTGGACCTCCTCGGCGCCGATGAACAAGACCTCGGGGTCCTGCTCGCGGATCTTCGCGAGGTTGGCGTTGAAGTCCTTCTGGTCGGGGGTGACGACCTCGTCGGCGGCGGGGGTGACGTTCCTGGTCTTGAGGGAGTTGAGGAACGCGTCGTGCTCGCCGGCCCCGTAGGCGCCGTTGTTGCTGATCAGCGCGATCTTCTTCATGCCCTTGTCGTCGACGAGGTACTTGGCGAGCGTCTCGTCGAAGGTGACGCTGGTCGGCGCGTTGAGGAAGAGGAACGGGCTCTTCAGCTCGGCCAGCTTGGGCGACTGGCCGGAGGTGATGTTCGGGATCTTGGCGTCCTTGAGTATGGGGGCCATGGCGAGGGTGACCGCGCTCTCGGCGGTGCCAAGCATCGCGACGTACCCCTCGGCGGCGATCTTCCTGGCCACGTTGGTGCCCACCGTGGGGTCGCCCTGGCTGTCGAAGAGGTCGAGCTGGATCTGCCGGCCGTGCACGCCGCCGGCCTTGTTGGCCTCGTCGATGGCGAGCTTGACGCCCTTGTGCTCCCACTGGCCGAGCGAGCTGAGCTGGCCGCTCTGCGCGTTGACGTTCGCGATCTTGATGGGGCCGGTGGCGGTGGCGCCGGACCCGGCCTGCTGGCCGGGCGGGGCGCAGGCGGCGAGCGCCAGCAGGGCGGCGGCCGCGATGGTGGATCTCGTGAAACGCACGGTTCACCTCTAGGGGGGTGGGTGAGAGTTAATTCACGGACTAGTACGTTCGTTATAAGCGACGGGGCAAGCGGAGGGAATCTCGAACGTGCAACGGTTTGCGGGCCCGATCAGTCGGTGAACAGCCCCTGGTAGATGTCCTTGATGTTCCAGTGACCCGGCGTCGGCACCGGCTCGTTGACCATCGGCACGTCGATCACGGCCGGGCGCCGGCTCGCCGCCGCCGCGCGCAGCGCCGCCCCGAGATCGCCGGGCGCGGCGACGGTGTGGCCGTCGGCGCCGCACGCCCTGGCCAGCGCGGCGAAGTCCGGGCTGTACGGCCGCCCCGACGGATCGGTGAAGTCGCAGCCGTGGCTGCGGCCGAAGTGCGCCGACTGCAGGTCCGAGATCGTGCCGTGCGCGCGGTTGTTCATCACCACGAAGATCACCGGCGCGCCCTGCTCGACCGCCAGCGGCACGGCCGGCAGCTGCGCGCTCATGCCGCCGTCGCCGATCAACGCCACCACCGTCCTGCCCGGCCGCGCGAGCTGCACGCCGACGGCGGCGGCCGGCCCGAACCCCATGGTGGAGGCCCCGCCCGGCGTGATGAAACGGCCTTCCGCGGGCAGCTCGTAGCACTGGGCGACGCCGTTCTTGTTCCAGCCCACGTCCGTCACCAGGATCGTGTCCGGCGGCAGCGCGTCCCGCAGGTCGCGCAGGATGCGCTCGGGACGCAGCGGGAAGTCCGCGCTCGCGCCCCGCTCCCTGCTGGCCGCGAACAGCTCCGTGCGCGCCCGCATGATCTGCTCGCGCAGCTCCGCCCGCTCGCGCGCCGGATGCGCCAGCGCGGCTTCCGCGATCGCCTCCGCCGCGAGCCGCACGTCGGCCACGGCGCCGAGCTCCGCCGGGTAGTTGCGGCCGATCTCGGCCGGGTCGATGTCGATCTGGATCAGCGTGCTGCCGGAGAAGTCCCAGGTGAAGCGGGGATCCCAGGAGCTGGCGTCGGTCTCGGCGAACCGGGTGGCCAGCGCCAGCACCACGTCCGCCTCACGTGCGTAGGTGTTGGTCAGCTCCAGCCCCCAGAAGCCCGGCATGCCGATGACCAGCGGATGCGCGTCCGGCACCGTGCCCTTGGCCATGAGCGAGTGCGCGATGGGGATGTCGAGGTGCTCGGCCAGCCGCAGCAGCGGCCCGGCGTCCTCGCGCAGGCCGCCGCCCACGTAGATCAGCGGGCGCTCGGCGCCGGCCAGGCGCGCGGCGATCAGCTCGGCCGTCCCCTGCGGCAACGCCGGCGGGGCCGCGTGGCTGACCGGCGGGAACGGCGCGGCGGGCCGCGAGAAGACGTCCATCGGCACGTTGACCAGCACCGCGCCCGGCCGCCCCGACGTGGCCGTCCAGAACGCCCGCTCGACGAACCGGCCCAGGTCCTGCGCCCGGTGCACGTTCCAGGCCCGCTTGACGAACGGCCGGAACACGCTCGCCTGGTCCGCGTCGGCGTGCAGGTTGATCTCCTGGTGCGGATGCCGGCCGTGATAGTACGACGGGATGTCGCCGGAGATCACCACCAGCGGCACCGAGTCCAGCGCCGCCGTCATCACGCCCGTCGCGGCGTTCGTCAGGCCGGGCCCCACGTGCACGAGCAGCACGCCCGGCTTGCCCGAGGCGCGGGCGTAGCCGTCGGCGGCGTGCGCGGCGGCCTGCTCGTGGCGGGCGATGACGAACCGGATCGGGCTGTCGGCCAGCGCGTCCAGGACCGCGATGTTGGTGTGGCCGCAGGTGCCGAAGACGTACTCGACGCCGAGCGCCTCCAGCTGCCGGACCAGCGCGTGGGCTGCCGTGTCGGTCACTCGTCCCCCCAGATGGACAGGCCCTTGAGCATCAGGGTCTTGGTCACGGTGAAGTCCTCGATCATCCAGCGCGGCGACTCGCGGCCGATGCCCGAGTCCTTCACGCCGCCGAACGGCACGTGGTCGAGGCGGAAGTTCGACGAGCCGTTCACGACCAGGCCGCCGACCTCCAGCTCCCGCCACGCGGTGACGACGCGGCGCACGTCGTGGGTGAACAGCCCGGCCTGCAGCCCGTACGAGCTGCGGTTGCACTCCTCCAGCACCTCGTCGAACCCGTCGTAGGGCAGCACGGCCACCAGCGCGCCGAACACCTCCTCGCGCACCACCCTCGCCTCGGCGGGCGGGGCGACCACCACGGTCGGCGCCATCACGGCGCCGTCGCGGGTGCCGCCGGCGGTCACGCGGGCGCCCTGCCCGGCGGCCTCGGCCGTCCAGCGCACCACCCGCTCGGCCGCGTCGTCGTCCACCATGGAGCCGACGTCCGTGCCAGGGTCCAGGGGGTCGCCCACGGCCAGCGCCTTCACCTGCGTGGTCAGCGCGTCGGCGAACTCCTCGAACCGGGCCCGCTGCACGTAGACGCGCTGCACGGAGATGCAGCTCTGGCCGGAGTTGCTGTAGCCGGTGCGGGCGCACGCCAGCGCCGCCTCGGCGACGTCGGCGTCCTCGCACACGATGGTCGCGGCGTTCCCGCCGAGCTCCAGCATGACCCGCTTCGGCCCGGCCGCGTGCGCGACGGCGTGCCCGGCCGTCACCCCGCCGGTGAAGCTCACCACGGCGATCTCCGGCGCCGCGCACAGCCGCGCGCCCACGTCGGCGCCGCCGTGCAGCACCTGCACCGCCTCGACCGGCATCCCGGCCTCCAGCAGCAGCTCCACCAGCGCCGTGGAGACCGCGGGCGCCTGCGGCGGCGGCTTGACGATCGTGGTGTTCCCGGCCGCGAAGGAGGCGGCGAGCTTGTGGGCGAGCAGGTTCGCCGGGGCGTTGAACGGCGTGATCGCCAGCACCGGTCCGGCCGGGGCGCGCTGCGTGAGCGCCGTGTTGCCGACCCCCCGGCCCCAGCCCGCCACGGGCAGCACCTCGCCGCCGATCGCCCGGGCCTCGGCGGCGGCGACGGCCAGGGTGTCGGCGACGCGCAGCACCTCGCCGCGCCCGTCCTTGAGCGGCTTGCCCAGCTCCAGCGCCAGCAGCCGGGCCAGGCGCTCGCCCCGCTCGGTGACCAGGGCGGCGGCCCGCTCCAGGATTCCGGCGCGGGTGGCGGGCGCCAGCCGCGCGATCCGCCGGGCGGAGCGCCGGGCGTAGGCCAGGGCGGCGGTGACGTCCTCGGGCCGCGCGGTGCGGGCCCGGCTGACGGGCTCGCGTACGTACGGGCCGACGCGTTCGGCCTGCGGGCCGTCGGTGAGCCACTGCCCGGCCACCAAGGATCCGGCTTCGTGGATGGTGTTCATGATGACTCCCACTGAATCCGCTCAGCGGTTCTGATAATCCGCAGTGTGGATTGCCTCACGGTATGAGCCGGGCGAACGTTATGGCAAGAGCGTCGGGCGATCCGCTTGATGGAGCATATGGACCGCTGTGCGGACTCGGTGTTAGCGTACGGCCATGCCTTCGAACAACGGGGGTGTGCGCACAGCACGCCCGTGCGGGCCAGGTGCGCCCACGAGCTGGGAGCGCGGCACCGGGAGAGCGTCGACCTCTACGTGCCGCGCGACGTGCGCCGCGGCCCTGAGGCTGAGCGGCCCCACCGTCCGCTTCGGCGCGGACCGGGTGCGGGAGTTCGCCGCGGATCTGCGCGAGGCGGCCGAGCGGATGTCGCGGCGCGGGTTCGACCATCCTCTGACTTGACTCACATGGAGCGTGCATGCAGCAGTTGCCACTGGACGGCGTCAAGGTCGTGGACCTGACCAACGTGCTGGCCGGGCCGTACTGCAGTTACCAGCTGATGTTGTTCGGCGCGGAGGTGTTCAAGGTGGAGCTGCCCGGCACCGGGGACCTCGCCCGGCGCCTCGGCCCCGACCCCGAGCTCAACCAGGCCGGCACCGGCGCGTCCTTCCTGGCCCAGAACGCCGGCAAGAAGTCCGTCGAGCTCGACCTGAAGAGCCCCGCCGGGCGGGCCGCGTTCGAGTCGATGCTCGCCGGCGCCGACGTGCTGCTGGAGAACTTCAGGGCCGGGGTGCTCGCCAGGCTCGGCTACGGCTGGGAGCGCCTGCGCGAGCTGAACCCCCGCCTCGTCTACTGCGCCATCTCCGGCTTCGGGCAGAGCGGCCCGATGAGCGGCGCGCCCGCCTACGACCAGATCATCCAGGGGCTGTCCGGCATGATGAGCGTCACCGGCACCCCCGGCACCGCCCCGCTGCGCGTCGGCTTCCCCATCTGCGACACCGTCGGCGGGCTCATGGCCGCCCTGGCCGTCTCCGCCGCGCTGGCCGGGCGGCACCGCACCGGGCGCGGCTGCTTCCTCGACCTGTCCATGCTGGAGGCGTCCATCTCCGCGATGGGCTGGACCGTCTCCAACTACCTCGTCAGCGGCGTCGAGCCGGAGCCGATGGGCGACCAGAACGCCACCGCCGCCCCGTCCGGCACGTTCGAGACCGCCGACGGGCCGCTCAACATCGCCGCCAACCAGCAGGCCCAGTTCGAGACGCTGTGCCGGCTCGTCGGGCGGCCCGACCTGCCCGCCGACCCGCGTTTCGCCGGCCGCGAGGCCCGCAAGACGCACCGGCCGGAGCTCAACCAGGAGCTCAACCAGGCGCTGCGGGCCAAGACCGCGCTGGAGTGGGAGGAACTGCTCGCCGCGGAAGGCGTGCCCGCCGCCCGCATCCTCACCGTCCCGCAGGCGCTCGCCCTCGACCAGGTACGCCACCGCGGCTTCCTGACCGAGGTGCCCTTCCCCGGGGCGGGGGAGCGGCAGGTCACCGTCACCGGCAACGGCGTCGTCGTGGACGGCGTCCCGCTGCGCCCGCGCGGGCCCGCCCCGCTGCTCGGCGAGCACAACGCCGAGGTCGAGGCGGCCTCATGA
Source organism: [Actinomadura] parvosata subsp. kistnae (assembly GCF_900323885.1). Lineage (GTDB taxonomy): Bacteria > Actinomycetota > Actinomycetes > Streptosporangiales > Streptosporangiaceae > Nonomuraea > Nonomuraea composti. Next base: position 180,180 of record NZ_OOHJ01000023.1, read on the forward strand.
GCACGCACGACGCCGCCGCCGACTGGTGGGGCACCGCGGTCTCGCGGATCGAGCCCGACGTCATCGAGCTGCGCGGGCAGCCCGTGCAGGACCTCATCGGGCGGATCGGGTTCGCCGAGCTGGTCTGGCTCATGCTGCGCGGCGAGCGCCCCGAGCCCCGGCAGGCGGCCCTGCTGGAGGCGGCGCTGGTCTCGTCGGTCGACCACGGGCCGCACGCGCCGTCCATCGCCGTCGCCCGGATGGCCGTCACCTGCGGGGTCGGCCTCAACAACGCCGTCGCCACCGGGGTCAACCTGCTCGGCGACGTGCACGGCGGGGCCGGCGAGCAGTGCGTCGGGCTGCTGGAGGAGATCGTCACGGACGGCGACGCCGCCGCCGTGGTCGCGCGGTGGCGGGCCCGCGACAAGTACCTGCCCGGCTTCGGGCACCGCTTCCACACCCGCGACCCGCGCCGCGACCCGCTGCTCGGCCTCGTGGAGCGGGCCGTTGCCGACGGGGTGGTGGCGGGCGCGCACCTGCGGGCCGCGCTCGACGTCGAACGGCTGATCGCGCCCGTGCCCATGAACATCGACGGCGCGACCGCCGTCGTCTACGCCGAGCTGGGCTTCCCCGCGCCCCTGGCGCGCGGCCTGTTCGTGCTCAGCCGCTCCGTCGGGATCCTGGCCCACGCGTGGGAGGAGAGCGGGCAGGGGCGGCGCAACAAGGGGCCGATCCCGCCGTCCATCCTGCCGACCTGGCTGTGAGCGGCACTCAGGACAGGGCGGGGCCAGCCGCCGGCGGGAGAGCGCGTCCGGGGGCGGCGGTTTCGCCGCCCGCTGAGCTCAGTAGACGACGATCTTGCCGGTGTTCTGCGGGAAGATCGCGTCGTTGTAGAAGAACTCGCCCGGCGTGTCGAAGGTGTGGGTGAACGACTGGCCGGGCATGAGGACGCCGGTGTCGAACTCGTACTCGAAGAACGAGACGGCGGCGTGCGCGAAGGCGTTGTCGGCCGGGTTGACGAACGTGACCGTGGTGCCCTTGGGCACCCGCAGGTGCTGCGGCGCCATGGCGTTCTGGGCGACGGTGTTCTCGGTCGCGCCCGGCCGCTGGTTCGCCGCGTCCCAGACCCGGCCGAGCGTGACCGTGGTGCCGGTGACGGCCGCCGCCCTGATGTCGTTGCGCCGCTTCGGCGGCGTCGGCGCGGGGGCCGGCGGCACCTTGCCGCCCAGCTTGAACGCCCACAGGTGGTCGCCCCTGGGGATGTCCGGGTACGGCAGGCCGTTGCCGCCCGCCAGCACCGCGACGTACTGCTCGCCGTCGATCTCGTAGCTGATCGGGCTGGTGTGCACCCCGGCGCCGCACTGGAAGCTCCACAGGACGCTGCCGTCGGTGTCGTCCATCGCGTGCAGCACCCCGTCCGGGCCGCCCTGGAACATCACCCGGCCCGCCGTCGTCAGGATGCCGTTGCCGTGGGCCAGCGACCACTCCCGGTCCAGCGTCCAGACGGGGGTGTTGGTGCGCGGGTCGACGGCCGCGATGCCGCCGGCGAAGTACTCGCCGAGCGGGCGGGAGGTGTTGACGCGCCCGTCGCGGCTGTTGGAGAAGCCGGAGTTGATCAGCCCGTAGCCGACGTAGATCCAGCCGGTGTGCGGGTTGTACGACAGGTGCGCCCAGTCGGCGCCGCCGCCCGCGCCGGGGAAGATGATCGTGGCCCGGTCCCAGTGCGGCGTGAAGAGGCCGCCCCAGGCGTAGAACGGCACCGGCCGCGTCGCCTTGCCGAACTCGGGCGCCTGCGTGATGAACGGCTTCCCGCCGGGGAACGGCTGCGTGGCCGCCGTCTTCTGCTTCGGGTGCTGCGGGACGGGCCGCTCCTCCATGCCGTGCAGCGGCTCGCCGCTCTCCCGGTCGAGGATGTAGAACATGCCGACCTTGCTGCCGTACACGACGGCCTTGCGCAGGCGGCCCTTGACCTTGATGTCGATCAGCACGGGCGCCATGACGTTGTCGAGGTCCCAGATGTCGTGGTGCACCGACTGGAAGTGCCACCTGCGCCTGCCGGTCTTGGCGTCGATGGCCACGATCGAGTTGGCGAACAGGTTGTCGCCGCCCCGGCTGGAGCCGTCCAGGCGCGGGTAGGAGCCGCCGAACGTCCAGTAGACGAGCCCGAGGTCGGGGTCCACGGCGGGGTGGATCCACGGGACGGCGCCGCCGGTCTTCCACGACTCGCCCTCCCAGGTGTCGTTGCCGAACTGGCCCTCGCCGGGGCACGACCAGAACGTCCAGGCGACCTCGCCGGTGGCGGCCTTCAGCGCGTACGCCCGGCCGCGCGCGCCGCCGGTGCTGCCCTGCATGCCGACGTAGATGAGCCCGTCCCAGTAGACGACCGCGCCGGCCAGCGTCCCGGTCAGCCCGCCGCACTGGCCGTTCTGCGGGTCGCAGCCGCCCGTGTCGCCGCCGCCCTCGCCGTCGGTGATGAGCTGCCGCTGCCAGGCGATCTCGCCGGTGTCCTGCTTCAGCGCGTAGACGATGTTGGCGCCGGAGGTGGAGAAGACCAGGCCCTCGCCGAGCGCGACGCCGCGCATGTTCGTCTGCTTGGTGCCCAGGTTCGTCTTCCACTTGACGGCGCCGGTCCTGCCGTCCACGGCGAAGACGTTCTGCTGGGTCGTCTGGACGTACAGGACGCCGTTCTGCACGACGCAGGTGCTCTGCTGGGCGGCCGACGTGCTGCCGCCCTCCAGGTTGACGTGCCAGGCGCCGCCGAGGCGCCGCACCGTGCGCGGCGTGATCTGCCTCAGCGGGGAGTAGTTGTGGTTGCCCAGGTTGCCGCAGACCTTGGGGAAGTCCTTGCCGGTCACGCCGAGTGCGGCCGGCTGCCGTTCCAAGGGCTCTGCGCGGGCCGGTTCTGCTTGGGCGGGCTCCGTGACGGCCGCGGAGGCGGTGAGGGTGGCCGCCGCGCCGAGGAGGAAGTTTCGTCGTTCCACGGGCACCAAACCTTCATGGTCCATCTGACGGACCGCTAGATCCGTACGACGGACGCACCATAAGTCCGGTCCGGCGGTGAAGGCAAGAGCTTGTCGGCGGAAAGATCCGCAGTTACGCTCAAGCCCCCGAGTGGACCAGTTGATCCATCTGGTGGATCGTCATGCGAGGTGCCCATGCGCAGCAAACTCTCCATCGCCGCCGCGGCCGGGGCAGCGCTCCTGCTGCTCACCGCCACCGCACCCGGCTCCGCCGCCTCCCCGGAACCGGCGCGCGACCTCGGCGACCCCGACTACGGCGTCTGCCGCGGCACCGACCCCCGCTGCTACCACGACTGGGGCAACTTCGACCCGGCCAAGGGCTACAAGCTGCTCGTCTACAGCCGCACCGCCGGCCCCCGCCACGCCCACCTCGGCACCCCGCTCGGCCCCGGCCTGAACCCGCCGCTCAACGCCGACAACGTCGCCGTCAAAGCCATGATCAAGCTCGGCCAGGAGAACGGCTTCACCGTCGACTACACCGAGGACGTCACCCAGCTCTCCTCGGCCGGCCGCCTGCTGAACTACAACGCCGTCATGTTCCTCAGCACCACCCGCGACGCCCTCGACGACGCCGCCCAGACCGCGCTGCGCCAGTACGTCCGCGCCGGCGGCGGCTTCATCGGCGTGCACAACGCCTTCGGCACCGAGTACAACTGGCCCTGGTACGAAGGGCTGCTCGGCAACGCCAACTTCTACGACCACGGCGCCAACCAGCCCGGCACCGTCGTCACCGTGAACCGCCGCGACGCCTCCACCCAGGGCCTGCCCCGCACCTGGGCCTTCACCGACGAGTGGTACAACCTCATCCCCGCACCCACCCGCGTCCGCGTGCTCGCCGAAGTGGACGAGAGCACCCTGGCCCAGGGCGTGCGCGGCAACCTCGGCCACCCCGGGCACGGCGAGCACCACCCCGTGAGCTGGTGCCAGTACTACGACGGCGGCAAAGCCTGGCTCACCACCCTCGGCCACGACGTCAAGGCGTGGACCGACGAGCCCATGGCAGGCGACCAGTACTTCGTCCAGCACCTCCTCGGCGGCGTCAAGTCCGTGCTGGGCCTCGCGCCCTTCTGCCGCTAGCCGTGCCGGGCCTCGCGCCCTTCTGCCGCTAGGCCGGCCCGCTCTCGACCTGCGTGAAGATGCACACGCCCGCCTCGCCGACCGTACGCAACAGGGAGAAGGTGAACCCGCCGGCCGTCACCGGAGCGAACTCCCGCACCGTCCGGCACTCCCACCAGTGCGCCGCCTCGGGCCGCTGCTCGTGCAGCAGCTCCACCACAGCGGCGGCCCGCGGATCGCCCGGGGCAAGACCGGTGCTCGCCCGGAAGTGCTCGTACAGGCCGCGCAGCACCGGCTCCACCTCCGGCCGGCCGGCGGCGGCCAGCGTGATCAGCAGGTTGCGCCGCTCGGCCGGCACGCCCGCCGGATCGCCCCAGAGCCGCCGGTAGGCGTCATTGCAGCCGAGGAGGTCGAAACGGGCGTCCACGGCGGCGGCCGGCGTCCGCGTCCAGCTCTCCAGGAGCGCCCGCGTCGGCTCGCCCAGCACCGCCCCGCCCGGCGCCGGGGGCGGCAGGAACCCCGCCAGCGCCAGCGTGTGGCGGTGCGCGTCGGCGTCCATGCCCAGCACCCGGCAGATCGCGTCGAGCACCTGCCGCGTCGTGCTCGCCCGGCCCTGCTCCAGCCACGTGTACCAGGCGACGCTCACCCCCGCCAGCGTCGCCACCTCCTCGCGGCGCAGCCCCGGCGTGCGCCGGCGCCCCGTGCCGCCCAGCCCGACGTCCTGCGGGCGCACGTGCTCGCGCGCCGCCCGCAGGTGCGCGCCCAGCTCGCGGCGCAGCGCGTCGTCGGTCATGAACGCGATCCTATGAGCCGTACTCATCCCATGAACCACCCCCTGCCTGCACCCGTGCCCTCCCCCTCACGCTGGAGGCATGACCGATCGACTGTGGCGCGAGCGCAACGACTCCTCCGGCCTGACCGAGCCCCGCGTGCTCATCCGGGTCTTCGTCGGCCCTGACGAGCTGGACGGGAGCATCGACTTCTACGAGCGGTTGCAAGGCGTGCGGGCCGACGCCCGCTTCGCCTTTCCGGCGGCGACGCTGGAGCTGGCCACCGTGGGGGCCTTCCTGATCATCGCGGGGGACGCGGAGGCGGTGCGGCCGTTCCGCGACACGGTGGGCACCCTGCTGGTGGACGACGTGCGGCCGTACTACGAGCGGCTGGTGGCCGAAGGGGCGGAGATCGTCTTTCCCCTGCAGGAGGTGCCTACGGGGGCGGGCTTCAACGCCAGGCATCCCGACGGGACGGTGGTGGAGTACGTCCACCACCGCCCCACCCCTGACGGGCGTTGAGCGACCCCCGGGGGCCGTCGCCTCGTCGATGCGGGCCTATACGATGTGCCTCGCTGGAATCACCCGAGGAGGATCGTGAACCTGGCCGAGCAGGGCAGCGCGTTCGCCGCGTTCTGGCAGGAGCGGCACCTGTGCACGCTGTCCACCGCGCGCCCCGGCGGGCCGCCGCACGTGGTGCCGGTGGGCGCGACGCTGGACCTGGAGGCCGGCGTCGCCCGGGTGATCACGTCGGGCACCTCCGCGAAGGCCAGGCTCATCGCCGACGGCGCCTCCGTCGCGTTGTGCCAGGTGGACGGCCGCCGCTGGTCCACCCTGGAGGGCCGGGCCGTCGTCCGTACCGAGCCGGAGGAGGTGGCCGACGCCGAGCGCCGCTACACGGCCCGGTACAAGCCGCCCCGCCCCAACCCCGCCCGGGTCGTCATCGAGATCCGGGTGACCCGCGTCCTGGGCAACGTGTGATCACCGTCGCCGGCATCGGCGCCGACGGCTGGGACGGGCTGCCCGACGCGGCGCGGCGCGCCCTGGAGTCCGCCGAGGTCGTCATGGGCGGCCCTCGCCACCTGGATCTCCTGCCCGCGTCCGTACGGGCGGAGCGGGTGGCGTGGCCGTCCCCGCTGCTCCCGGCGCTGCCCGGCCTCATCGAGCGGCACGCGGGGCGCGAGGTGTGCGTGCTGGCCAGCGGCGACCCCATGTTCTACGGCATCGGCTCCACCCTGGTCCGACTCGTGGGCGCGGCGGGCGTCCGGGTGCTGCCGCACGTGTCGTCGCTGTCGTTCGCCTGCGCCCGCCTCGGCTGGCCGGTCGAGCAGGTCGAGACCGTCAGCCTCGTCGGCCGCCCGCCCGAGACGCTCAACGCCGCCGCGCTGCCCGGCCGCCGCATCGTCGTGCTGGGGGCCGGGCCCGGCACTCCGTCCCAGGTCGCCGCCCTGCTGACCGCCCACGGGTACGGCCCGAGCGCCATGACGGTGCTGTCGGACCTGGGCGCGGCGACCGAGACGATCCAGCACGGCACCGCCGGCACCTGGGCCGGGCCCGCCGCGTCCCCGCTGCACGTGATCGCCGTCGAGTGCGTCGCCGGCCCGGACACCGAGCCCATGGCCCTGGTGCCGGGGCTGCCCGACACCGCGTACGAGCATGACGGGCAGCTCACCAAGCGCGAGGTCCGCGCGGTCACCCTGTCACGGCTCGCCCCGCTCCCCGGCGAGCTGCTGTGGGACGTCGGCGCCGGCGCCGGCAGCATCGCCGTCGAATGGATGCGCAGCCACCCCACGTGTGCCGCCGTCGCCGTCGAGAGCAGGCCCGACCGCGCCGCCGCCATCCGCCGCAACGCCGCCCGCCTCGGCGTCCCGTCCCTGCGCGTCGTCGAAGGCACGGCCCCGGCCGCGCTGGACGGGCTGCCCGCGCCCGACGCCGTGTTCGTCGGCGGCGGCGTCACCGCCCCCGGCCTCCTGGAACGCTGCTGGTCGCACCTGCGCCCCGGCGGCAGGCTCGTCGTGAACGCCGTCACCCTCGAATCCGAAGCCCTCATCGGCCAGTGGTACGGGCGGCTCGGCGGCGACCTCGTACGCCTGGCCGTGCAACGAGCCTCCCCGGTGGGCGGCTTCACCGGATGGCGGCCCGCCATGCCGGTGACCATCTGGTCCCTGACCAGGAAGGACGACACGTGACCGTGTACTTCATCGGTGCCGGCCCCGGCGCCGCCGACCTGATCACCCTGCGCGGGCTGCGCCGGCTGCAGACGGCCCCCGTGTGCCTGTACGCGGGCTCGCTCGTACCCCGCGAACTGCTCGACTCCTGCCCGCCCGGCACCAGGCTCGTCGACACCGCCGACCTGAACCTCGACGAGATCATCGCCGAGCTGGTCGCCGCCCACCGCGCCGGGCATGACGTCGCCCGGCTGCACTCCGGCGACCCGTCCGTCTTCAGCGCCGTCGCCGAGCAGATGCGGCGGCTCGACACGCTCGGCGTGCCGTACGAGGTGGTGCCGGGCGTGCCGGCGTTCGCCGCGGCGGCCGCCGCGCTCGGCAGGGAGCTGACCGTGCCCGGCGTCGGCCAGACCGTCATCCTCACCCGCACCTCCGCCCGGGCCACCCCCATGCCGGAGGGCGAGGACCTGGCCACGCTGGGGGCGAGCCAAGCCACGATGGTGCTGCACCTGGCCGTGCAACGCATCGACCAGGTCGTCGCCGAGCTGCTGCCCTCGTACGGCGCCGACTGCCCCGCCGCCGTCGTCGCCCGGGCCAGCAGGGCCGACGAGATCGTCCTGCGCGGGACGCTGGCGGACATCGCGGACCAGGTCCACGCGGCCGGCATCCGCCGCACGGCCGTCATCGTCGTCGGCCGCGTCCTGTCCGCCACCCACTTCCCCGACAGCCACCTCTACAGCGCGGCCCGCGACCGGGCGCTCGGGGGATCCTGATGCCGTACGGGCGGAACCTGGCGCGGGGCTCGGCACGGGGGCGCGGGATGCGGATGCCGTACGACTGGGATCCGGCGCGTGGCCGGGAGTTGACGTGCGGCCTGAAGCTGGCGTGTGGCCTGAAGCTGGCGTGCGGCCGAGAGCCGGTGCGCGGCTGGGAGTCGGCGTGCGGCGGGTCCTGATCCTTGGGGGCACGGCCGAGGCGCGTGCGCTCGCCGCCGAGCTGACCGCCCTTCCCGGCCTGCACGTCGTGTCGTCGCTGGCCGGACGGGTGAACAACCCGCGCCTGCCCGTGGGCGAGGTGCGCGAGGGCGGCTTCGGCGGCCCGGACGGGCTGGCCGCCTACCTGACCGACGAGCACATCGACGCGCTCGTGGACGCCACGCACCCGTTCGCCCAGCGCATGACCGCGTCGGCCGCCGCCGCCTCGGCCGCCACCGGCGTGCCGCTTCTGGTCCTGCGCCGGCCCGGCTGGCAGGAGAGCGCGGGCGACACCTGGCAGCGGGTGGACTCCCTCCAAGCCGCCGCCGCGCTGCTCCGGCCCGGCGCGAGGGTGTTCCTCACGACGGGCCGCCGCAGCCTCCCCCTTTTCACCGGCCTCCTCGGGGTGTGGCTGCTGGCCCGGTCCGTGGACCCGCCGGAGCCGCCCGTCCCGCCCAACGTGCACGTCCTGCTCGACCGGGGCCCGTACACCGTCGAAGGCGAGCGCGCCCTCATCCGCGAGCACGCGCTCACCGTGCTGGTCACCAAGGACAGCGGCGGCACCCTGACCGCCGCCAAGCTCACGGCCGCCCGCGAGCTCGACCTGCCCGTCATCATGGTGAATCGCCCGCCCCTCCCACCCGGCGTCCACCTCGTGGACACCGTGGCGGAGGCGGCGACCTGGGCGGCGACCCAGACCTGACTCACGGATAACGGCGAGGCGTGTAGACCAGCCCGCGATCGGTGACCCGCGTCGTGGAGGAGCCGACGATCAGCAGGCAGCGCATGTCCACCTGCCCCGGATCCAGCTCACCCAGCGTCGTGACGGTCACGCTCTCCTCATCACCCCCCACGTTCCGCCCGATCACCACCGGCGTGGCCGCGTCCCGGTGCTCCAGGAGCAGGTCACGGGCCGCCGCGAGCTGCCACGTCCGGCTGCGCGACGCCGGGTTGTACAGCGCCAGCACGAGATCCGCCCGCGCCGCCGCCGTCAGCCGCCCGGCCACCACCTCCCACGGCTTGAGCAGGTCGGACAGCGACACCACGCAGTAGTCGTGCCCCAGCGGCGCCCCGACCCGGCTGGCCACCGCCTGCGCGGCCGTCAGCCCGGGCACGATCCGCACCGGCACGTCGGGGAAGTCCTCCGCCGCCTCCATGATCGCGCTCGCCATGGCGAACACCCCGGGGTCCCCCGACGACACCACCGCCACCCGGGCGCCGTCGCGGGCCAGCTCCAGCGCGTGCCTGGCACGCTTGGCCTCCACCCGGTTGTCGGTACGGTGGCGGCGCTGACGCGGGTTCGGCGGCACCCGGTCCACGTACGGGCCGTACCCGACGATGTCGGTGGCGGCGGCCAGCGCCCCCTGGGCTTCGGGCGTCAACCACGACCGCCCGGCCGGCCCCAGCCCCACCACGAGCACTTCCCCCGGCCCTTCGCCGTGCGCCGCGCCAGGCACCTCAGCCCGTACCAGCCCCGGCGTGTCACCCCGCACCGGCCCCGGCGTGTCACCCCGCACCGGCCCCGGGGTGTCACCCCGGACCGGCCCCGGCACCACGCCAGGCGGCTTCTCGCGTGAGGCATCGGCCGCCACCGCTTCGGGCATTTGGAACGCGCGCTCGGCAGGGCTGGTGAGCAACGCCAGCGAGAAGTACGGCACGCCGTCGGCATCCACGTCCTTCAACGGCGCGACCCGCTCGGCCCCCATCGTGGCGCGCTCGACGTACCAGGCGTCGTCCAGCCGCCCGGCCTCTGCCAGCGCGTCGCGTACCTTCCCGAACGTGCGGCCTAGCTTGAGCACCGCCGCCGAGTCCGTCTCCCGCAGCCGCTCCGCCAGCACCTCGGCCGGCAGTGTGCCGGGCAGCACGGTCAGCACCTCGTCCCGCTCCACCAGCGGCCGGCCGAGCACGGCGGACGCGGCGCTGACGGACGTCACGCCCGGCACCACCTCGGTCTCGTAGCGGTGCGCGAGCCGCTTGTGCATGTGCATGTACGAGCCGTAGAACAGCGGATCGCCCTCGGCCAGCACCACCACGGTGCGCCCGGCGTCCAGGTGCGCGGCCAGCCGTTCCGCGCAGTCGGCGTAGAAGTCGTCGAGCGCGCCCTGGTAGCCGCCGGGATGGTCGGTGGTCTCCGTCGTCAGCGGGTACAGCAGCAGCTCCTCGATCTGGTCCCCGCTCATGTACGGCAACGCGATCGAACGGGCGATGCTGCGGCCGTGCCTGGCGGCGTGATACGCGATCACGTCGGCCTCGCCGATCAGCCTGGCCGTCTTCACCGTGACCAGCTCCGGGTCACCGGGGCCCAGGCCGACCCCGTACAGGCGTCCCTTCATCGTCCTCATTCCGTCTCGTCCGCGATGGCGTTGACCGCCGCCGCCGTCATCGCACTGCCGCCGCGACGGCCGTGCACCACCAGGTGTTCCAGGTCGCTGGCGGCCAGCGCCTGCTTGGACTCCGCCGCGCCGATGAACCCCACCGGCACGCCCAGCACCGCCGCCGGCCGTCCCGCACCCTCCGCCACCAGCTCCAGCAGCCGGAACAACGCGGTCGGCGCGTTCCCGATCGCCACGACCGCGCCGTCGAGCCGGTCCCGCCACAACTCCAGCGCGGCGGCACTGCGCGTGGTCCCCAGCCGCTCCGCCAGCTCCGGCACGCGCGGGTCCGGCAGCGTGCACAGCACCTCGTTCCCGGCGGGCAGCCGGCGCCTGGTCACGCCGGAGGCGACCATCATGGCGTCACACAGCACGGGCGCGCCCGCCCGCAACGCCTCCCGCGCCCGCACCACCACCCCCGGCGACCAGGCCAGGTCGCGAACGAGGTCGGTCATGCCGCAGGCGTGAATCATCCGCACCGCCACCTGAGCCACCTCGGGCGGCAGGCCGGTGAGGTCGGTCTCGGCGCGGATGGTCGCGAACGAACGCCGGTAGATCTCGGCGCCGTCACGGATGTAGTCGGTCACGGGTGCTCTTTTCCGGTGGCTGTGTCATCACGGTCGCCTCGCTTGAAGCCGCCGCCGAGCGGTGGCGACGGCCGTCATCGGCACCGCCGCTCGCGCCCGACCGCCGCCGCTCGCACTCGACCGCCGACGGCCGCGCTGGCCGCGCAGGTCGACAGGTCGGCAGGTTGCGCAGGTTGTGCGGCTGATTGTGCGGCTGATCGTGCAGGTAGTGCAGGTCGGCTGATCGTGTTGATCGGCTGGTCGTGCAGGTCGGTAGGTCGCGCTGGTCGCACACGTTGTGCGGCTTGGTAGTGCCGGTCGGTGGGTCGCGCTGGTCGCGCACGTTGTGTGACTGGTAGTGCAGGCCGGCTGGTCGCACAGGTAGCGCAACCGCTTGGTCATGCAGGCCTGCTGGTCGTACAGGTAGCGCAACCGCTTGGTCGTGTAGGCCGGTAGGTCGTGCAGGCCATGCAAGTTGCGCTGGTCGTGCAGGTGGGCACTGGTCGTTGGCTGGGTCCCTCGCCGATATCGTGCGGGTTGACGGGAGCCGACCGTCGGCGGCGGGCCTCACTGGGGCTGCCGGCGGTAGCCGTCGCCGGTGGCGATCACCTCGACGACCCGGCCGCGTGGTAGGCCGCAGCGCCGTTCGCAACCGGCCCAGTGGACGGGCGTCTCGGGGGCGCGGTCCAGGCCCTCCACCCAGCGCCGCGCGTCCGCCTGCACGTCCGCCAGCGCCTTCCCGCAGCCGGGACGGCCGGTGCACGCGGTGACCCCCGCCCAGGGCGAGGCCGGATCGGTGACGAGTCCCGCGTCCGCGAGCGCCCGCTCCGCACGGTCCGCCTCGGCGGGGGAGAGGTCGAGCAACACGGCGGTCCGCCACGGAGTGAACCGCACGGCGGGACCGCTGTCGGCGAGAACCCGGAGTTGAGCGGGCGTCAGCCTCCCGAGCGGCACCAGCACCTCCAACGCCACCCGCCCATCCCGCTGCACCACCCGCCCAGCCCTTCGCAGTCCGTGGGCGGAGTCGTTGGTCGCTGCCTGGATCGCCGGTCCGATGGCCGGATCGTTGGTCGGGTGCTGGATCGTTGGTCCGGTGATCGGTCCGCTCGTCAGCGCGCGAACGTCTGGGTTGGTGGTCAGGCGGGCGGTGATGCGGGCCGGGCCGTTCTCGAGCTCCTGGATGCGCCAGGCGAGCGGGGCGTCGTCCGGACGTTCGTCGAGGAACGCCTCCGCAGCGGCGATCATCAGTGGCACGGCGGCCTCGGGCCCGCAGGTCAGCCCTGTGTCGCAGCCCGCCAGGAGCAACCGTCCCCCGCCGGAGCGACCGTCCCCCTGTGCGTCACCGGAGGGCGCGTCGGCGTGCGGGTCGGCGGAGCGTCCGCTGGCGTGCCCGCCGCCGGAGCTCCCGTCCGCGTGCGCGTCGCCGGAGCTCCCGTCCGCATGCGCGTCGCCGGAGCGTGCGTCCACGTGCGCTTCGGCGGAGCGTCTGCCGGTGTGCCTGCCGCCGGAGCCTTCGCCCGTGTGCATGTCACCGGAGGGCAAGTTCGCGTGCGCGTCGCCGGACGGTGCGTCCATGTGCATCTCGGTGGAGTGTCCGCCGGCGTGCGCCTCGCCCGCGCGCGTCGCGCCAGAGCGTCCGTCAGCGTGCGCACCGGAGCGTCCGTCAGCGTGTGCGCCGGAGCGTGCGTCCGTGTGCGCTCCGCCGGAGCGTCCGCTCGCGTGCGCCGTTCCGAAGCGTGCGTGCGCCTCGCCCGAGCGTGCGTCCCGGAGTGCGGCGCTGGAGGGTGCGTTGTCCCAAGGTGGGATGGTCGGCGCTTCATGGAAGTGCGTGGGGCGCGGCGTGGCGGCAGCATGGTTTGCCACGTACGTCACGTCCGCCCCGAGCCCCGCCACGTCGCCCGTGCCGTCGTCCACCGCGAACAGGAATCGCCCAGGCAGCCCCGCCAGCCGAGGCCGGGAGCACAGGGCCTGGTCGAGGGCGTGGACCAGGGGGGTGGGGTCCAGTGATCCGCCGGTGCGCCGGCCGCTCAGGGGGGAGGCGATGATGTTGCGGACGCGTTCGTGTGCGGGGGATGGGAGCAGGCCCGCCGTTGCGAGGTGGTCGGCGAAGGCGGTGGGGGAGTGGAGGCCGCGGACCTGGAGGTTCGCTCGTGAGGTGAGTTCGAGGACGCCGGAGCCGAATTTCTCGGCGCAGTCGGCGAGCGTGTGGAGCTGGGCGCGGGACGCGGCTCCGCCGGGCAGGCGGACGCGGGCCAGCGGGCCGTCGGCGGCCTCGTGTACCTGTAGCGCGCCCGGACAGGCGTCAGGACGGGTCCGTCCGGAAAAGTCGGCTATGGACACGAAGAGGATGGTAACGCCAGTTCTGGTGGAGGCCGGTCTTGCCGTAGTCTCCTCGTAGGCGACGGCAAGGGAGGAAGCCGGTGTGAAACCGGCGCGGTCCCGCCACTGTGACCGGGGAGCGAGCCCCACCGCAGGCCACTGCCCGGCGACGGGTGGGAAGGCCGGGGTGAGCGCGGATCCGGGAGCCAGGAGACTCCTGCCGTCGCGTCACCCGCGACCGGGGCGAGGACCCCGAGGGAGGAATGCGCCGTGCCTGGCGACAGCCGTACCGTCCTGCTGCTCTCGACATCGGACACCGACCTGCTGAGCGCCCGCGCGAGCGCCGCCCCCTACCGGCTGGGCAACCCCGCCAGGCTGACCCCCGACGACCTGCCCGCGCTGCTGGAGGGTGTGGACGTGGTCGTCGTGCGGCTGCTCGGCGGCCGGCGTGCCTGGGCGGAGGGCCTTGACGCGCTGCTGGCCGGCCCCCGGCCGGTGGTGGTGCTGGGCGGGGAGCAGGCGCCGGACGCCGAGCTGATGGAGCTGTCCACGGTGAGCGGCGGCGTGTGCGCGGAGGCGCACGCGTACCTGGCGCATGGCGGCCCCGCGAACCTGGGCGAGCTGCACGCGTTCCTGTGCGACACGGTGCTGCTGACCGGGCGCGGGTTCGCGCCGCCGGCGCCGACCCCGTCCTGGGGGAGGCTGGAACGGGCGGCCAGGTCGCACACCGGGCCGGTGATCGGGGTGCTCTACTACCGGGCGCACCACCTGGCCGGCAACACCGCGTTCGTGGCGGCGCTGTGCGACGCCGTCGAGGACGCGGGCGGCCAGGCAAGGCCGATCTTCTGCTCGTCCCTGCGCACCGCCGGGCCCGACCTGCTCGACGCCCTGCGCGCCACCGACGCGCTCGTCGTGACGGTGCTGGCGGCAGGCGGCACGCGCCCCGCCACCGCGGGCGCGGGCGGCGACGACGAGGCGTGGGACGTGGGCGCGCTGGCCGCCCTCGACGTCCCGATCCTGCAAGGGCTCTGCCTGACCACCGGCAGGCAGGCGTGGGAGGAGAACGACGACGGCCTGTCGCCGCTGGACGCGGCCTCGCAGGTGGCGATCCCCGAGTTCGACGGGCGGATCATCACGGTGCCGTTCTCGTTCAAGGAGATCGACGAGGACGGGCTGACCGTCTACGAGGCCGACCCCGAGCGGGCCGCCCGGGTGGCCGGCATCGCGGTGCGGCACGCGCTGCTGCGCCACGTCCCGCCCGGCGAGCGGCGCCTGGTCGTCATGCTGTCGGCGTACCCGACCAAGCACTCCCGCGTCGGCAACGCCGTCGGCCTCGACACCCCCGCCAGCACCGTACGGCTGCTGGCCAGGCTCGCCGAGGCCGGCTACGACCTGGGCGACGGCTTCCCCGGCGTCGCCGAGCAGGACGGCGACGCGCTCATCCACGCTCTCATCGCCGCCGGCGGACAGGACCCGGACTGGCTGACCGAGGAGCATCTGGCGGGCAACCCGGTACGGATCTCCGCCGCCTCGTACGAGCAGTGGTACCGCACGCTGCCCGACGACCTGCGGGCCGCGATGGAACGCCACTGGGGCCCGCCCCCCGGCGAGCTGTTCGTGCACGACGGGGACATTGTGCTCGCCGCCCTGCGCGCCGGGAACGTCGTCGTCATGGTCCAGCCGCCGCGCGGCTTCGGCGAGAACCCGATCGCCATCTACCACGACCCCGACCTGCCGCCCAGCCACCACTACCTGGCCGCGTACCGCTGGCTGTCGGCCGAGTTCGGCGCGCACGCGATGGTGCACGTCGGCAAGCACGGCAACCTGGAGTGGCTGCCCGGCAAGTCGGCCGGCATGTCCGCCGCGTGCGCCACCGACGCGGCGATCGGCGACCTGCCGCTCGTCTACCCCTTCCTCGTGAACGACCCCGGCGAGGGCACCCAGGCCAAGCGGCGGGCGCACGCCGTGCTGGTCGACCACATGGTGCCGCCGATGGCCAGGGCCGACACGTACGGGGACATCGCGCGGCTCGAACAACTCCTCGACGAGCACGCCACCATCGCCGCCATGGACCCGGCCAAGCTGCCCGCGATCCGGGCCCAGATCTGGACCCTCATCCAGGCCGCCCGGCTCGACCACGACCTGGGGCTGGCGGACCGGCCGCACGACAGCGAGTTCGACGACTTCCTGCTGCACGTGGACGGGTGGCTGTGCGAGGTGAAGGACGCGCAGATCCGCGACGGTCTGCACGTGCTCGGCCAGGCGCCGGCCGGGCCGGTGCGGGTGGATCTGGTGCTGGCCATGCTGCGGGCGCGGCAGCTCTGGGCGGGCCGCGAGACCCTGCCGGGGCTGCGCGAAGCCCTCGGCCTGGCGGAGGACGGGACGGCGGGGCTGGCGGCCGTGGATCGGGCCGAGGCGGTGGCCCGTGCGCTGGTGGAGGGGATGGAGGAGCGGGGCTGGGCGCCTGAGACGGCACCTGAGGTCGTCCGCGCCGTCCTCGCCGACGCCCTGCCGGACGCCGTTCGGACGCCGCCCGCCGACCGAACGCCGGCCGCGAAAGGGACGCCGCTCGCCGACGGGACGTCGCTCGCCGACCGGCCGCCGCCCGCTGACGGGCCTCCGCCCGCCGACCGAACGCCGCCCGCCGACCGGCCGCCGCCCGCGAAAGGGACGCCGCTCGCCGACCGGACGCCGCCCGCTGACCGGGCGCTGCTTTCTCGCCAGAAGCCGGACGCCGAGCGGGGCGCGTCCGATGACGTGGACGTGTCCCCGGGGCCCGACACCGGCCTCGTCACGCGCATCCTCACCTTCGCCGCCACCGAGATCGTGCCCCGGCTGGCGCGCACCACCGACGAGCTCGACCACGTCCTGCACGCTCTGGACGGCGGTTACGTCCCGGCCGGGCCCAGCGGGTCGCCGCTGCGCGGCCTGGTCAACGTGCTGCCGACCGGCCGCAACTTCTACTCCGTCGACCCCCGCGCCGTGCCCAGCAGGCTGGCCTGGGAGACCGGCCAGGCGATGGCCGAGTCGCTGCTGGAGCGCTACCGCGTCGACACGGGGGAGTGGCCGCGCTCGGTGGGCCTGTCCGTGTGGGGCACCAGCGCCATGCGGACGGCGGGCGACGACGTGGCGGAAGTGCTCGCGTTGCTCGGCGTCCGGCCCGAGTGGGACGACGCCTCCCGCCGCGTGACCCGCCTGGAGCCGATCCCGCTCGCCGAGCTGGGCCGGCCCCGGATTGATGTGACGGTGCGGATCAGCGGGTTCTTCCGGGACGCGTTCCCGCACGTGGTGAGCATGCTCGACGATGCCGTACGCCTCGTCGCCGGCCTGGACGAGCCGCACGAGCACAACTATGTACGCGCCCACGTGGCGGCAACGCTGGCCGGCACGCCGGCCGGCCCTTCGGCGGGCTCAGCGGCGGGCTCAGCGGCGGGGAGTGACGAGCGGCGGGCCACCATGCGGATCTTCGGCTCCGCGCCCGGCGCGTACGGGGCCGGGCTGCTGCCGCTCATCGACAGCCGCAACTGGCGCGACGACGCCGACCTGGCCGAGGTGTACGCCGTCTGGGGCGGCTACGCCTACGGCCGTGACCTCGACGGCGTCGCCGCCCGCCCGCAGATGGAGGACGCCTACCGCCGGATCGTCGTGGCCGCCAAGAACGTCGACAGCCAGGAGCACGACATCGCCGACTCCGACGACTACTTCCAGTACCACGGCGGCATGGTCGCCACCGTCCGCGCCCTCACCGGCAGGGCCCCGGCCGCGTACGTCGGCGACAGTACCCGTCCCGACGCCGTCCGCACGAGGACGCTCTCGGAGGAGACCGCCCGCATCTTCCGCGCCCGGGTCGTCAACCCGCGCTGGCTGGCCGCGATGCGCCGGCACGGGTACAAGGGCGCGTTCGAGCTGGCCGCGACCGTCGACTACCTGTTCGGCTACGACGCCACCACCGGCGTGGTCGCCGACTGGATGTACGACAAGCTGACCGAGACGTACGTGCTCGACCAGGACAACCAGGCATTCCTGGCCGAGTCGAACCCATGGGCCCTGCACGGCATCGCCGAGCGCCTCCTGGAGGCGGCCGAGCGCGGCATGTGGGAGCACCCGGACCCCGACGTGCTGCGCGGGCTGCAGGAGGTCTACCTCAAGACGGAGGGCGACCTGGAGGACGACACCAGCCGCTGAGCCGCCGCCGGGCTGCCCGCCCAGTGCAGGTGCAGGTAGGAGGCCGTCACCAGAGCATCGCCGTACCCGTCGACGCCGCTCCGGCCGCCGGCACCGGCGCGGTCGGCGCCGATGCCAGCGCCGCTCCGATCGGTGCCGCCCTCGTGATGAGGGTCCGCCCAGCGGAACAGCGGCCCGGACGCGTGAGCGACCGCCGTCCGATGGAACTCGTGCCCGCGAAACCGCTCGCCCGGCCTCGTGAGCGGGGTGCGGGCGAGCGCGACGGCCTCCCGGTAGCCGAGCGTGAGCCGGGACGTCATCGACGCCCGGCCGGGCACCCGGCCGCACATGCGCCGCCCGTCCAGCTCCTCGCACAGGTACAGCAGCCCCGCGCACTCGGCCGCGATCGGCCCGCCGAAGGCCGCCACCTGGTCGCGCAGGGGCTCGTTGGCGGCCAGCTCGGCGGCGTACACCTCGGGGAAGCCGCCGCCGATCACCAGCGCGCCGGCGCCGTCGGGCAGGCGCTCGTCGCGCAGCGGGTCGAACGTCACGACGTCCGCGCCCGCCGCCCGCAGCAGCTCCACGTGCTCGGCGTACCCGAACGTGAACGCCGCCCCTCCGGCGACGGCCACCACAGGCCGCTCCCGCCCGCCGCCCGGGGCCGGATCCCCGGGGGACGGGTCCGGCGCCGGCACGGCGACCACCCCGCGATCGGCCGCGTGACCCGGATCCCTGCGGGACGCGGCCGGCACCGCCATCACACCGGGACGGTCCGGATCCCAGGGGGACGCGGCCAGCGGCGGCGCCGAGGCGGCCAGCCGGAGCAGCGCGTCGAGGTCGCACGACCGGGCCACCAGGGCGGCGAGCCGGTCCACCGCGGCCACCGCCTCGCCCCGCCGTTCGGCCGCGGGCACCAGCCCCAGGTGGCGGGACGGCGTGAACACGGCATCGTCCCGCCGCACCGCCCCCAGCACCGGCACCCCGATCCCGGCCAGCGCGGCGCGGCACAACTCCTCGTGCCGCGCGGACCCGACCCGGTTGAGCACGACCCCGGCCACCCGCACCCGCGTGTCGAACGTGGCGAACCCGTGCACCACCGCCGCCACCGACCGGCTCTGCCGCGCCGCGTCCACGACCAGCACCACGGGGGCGTCCAGCAGCCGGGCGACGTGCGCGGTCGAGGCGAAGTCGGTGTCCCCCTTGCCGTCGAACAGCCCCATCACCCCCTCGACCACCGCCACGTCACACCCGGCCGCCCCGTGCAGGAACAGCGGCACCACCCGCTCCTCGCCCTGGAGCCACGGATCCAGGTTCCGGCCGGGCCGCCCGGTGGCCAGCGCGTGGTAGCCGGGGTCGATGTAGTCGGGGCCCACCTTGTGCGGCGAGACCCGCAGGCCGCGCGCCTGCAGCGCCGCCATGAGCCCGGTGGCCACCGTCGTCTTCCCGCTCCCGGACGCCGGCGCGGCGACGACCAGCCGCGGGATCGTCACCACTCGATGCCCTTCTGCCCCTTCTGCCCGGCATCCATGGGATGCCGAACCTTGCCCATCTCCGTCACCAGATCCGCCACCTCGACCAGCCGCTCGGGCGCGTCGCGCCCGGTGATCACGACGTGCTGGTTGCCCGGCCGCGCGGTGAGCGCCGCCAGCACGTCGTCCAGGTCGAGCCAGCCCCACTTCAGCGGGTACGTGAACTCGTCCAGCACGTAGAAGCGGTACGTCTCGGCCGCCAGGTCCCTTTTGATCTGCTCCCAGCCCTCCCGGGCGTCGGCCGCGTGATCCTCCTCGCTGCCCGGCCGCTGGATCCACGACCAGCCCTCGCCCATCTTGTGCCAGGTGACGGGGCCGCCCTCGCCGCTGTCCCCGAGCACCTTGAGCGCCCGCTCCTCGCCGATGCGCCACTTCGCCGACTTCACGAACTGGAACACCCCGACCGGCCACCCCTGGTTCCACGCCCGCAACGCCATGCCGAACGCCGCCGTCGACTTGCCCTTGCCGGGCCCGGTGTGCACGATCAGCAGCGGCCTGGTGCGGCGCTGCCGGGTGGTGAGACCGTCGTCCGGCACGACGGCCGGCTTCCCCTGCGGCACGATCAACCCACCTTCCTGGAAACGCCCGCTCTGTGGTCGTGCTCGGGAGTGCGGGTCCTGCGGTCGTGTCTTGGAACGCGCGCCCTGTGGTCGTGGACGACCGAGCCGAGATCGGTCAGCGAGTCGAGGGGGACGAGCCGCGCCCGCAGCCGGGCCGCCAGCCGTACCGCCAAACCGAGCCGCACCGGGCCGCTCTCGCAGTCCACGACGACCGCGGCCGTGCCGGCCAGCAGGGCCGCCGCGCGTTCCACGTCGCCGCCGGACGTGGCGCGCCCGTCGGTCACCAGGACGAGCAGGGGGCGCCTGGCGGGGTCGCGCAGCCGTTCGACGCGCAGCACCTCCGCCGCCCGCGCCAGCCCCGCCGCCAGGGGCGTGCGTCCGCCGGTCGCCAGCGTACGCAGCCGCGCCGCCCCCGCCTCCACCGACGACGTCGGCGGCAGCGCCACCTCGGCCCCCGCGCCCCTGAACGTCACCAGCCCCACCTTGTCGCGCCGCTGGTAGGCGTCGAGCAGCAGGCTCAGCACGGCTGTCTTGACCGCCGTCATCCGCTTGCGCGCCGCCATGGACCCGCTCGCGTCCACCACGAACAGCACGAGGTTCCCCTCCCTGCCCTCGCGCACCACCTCGCGCAGGTCGTCCCCGCGCAGCACCAGCCCGGGGCCGCCGCGCCCCCGCTCCCGCTGGTACGGCGCCGCGGCCCGCAGGGTCGCCGCCACGTGCAGGTCACGCACCCGCGCGGACGGCCGGCGCGCCCCGGTGCCTCGCCCCTGCGAGCCCCGCGCCCTGGACCGCCGCCCGGCCGCCCCCTCACCCACGCCCGGCACCTCCAGCAACGGCACCCGGTACGGCCGCGCCACCCCGGCCACCCGCAACACCCCGGCCCCGCCATCCACCCCCGCTCCTGCCGAGCCGTCGCCGTCCATCCCGAGGTCCGCCGGGCCGGTCCCGCACCGGTTGCGGTGCGACGCCCGCTCCGCCTCATCATCGGCCGAGGATGAGTGGTGGGCGCCGGGGGTTGCGCCATCGCGCCAACCCTCCGCCGCGGCCCCGGATCCGGGCGGCGGCCGGCGGCGATCGCCCGAATGTCCTCGCCGCCCACCTCCCGTCTGGTCGTCCGGGCTGTCACCGGACACGTGGCCGTCGCCCGGATGGCCGGGGGCGGTGCCGCCGGTGCCAGTGCCGGAGTTGGAGTCGGTGCCGGAGGGCCGGTCCGAGCCGCCGCCGGACCCGCCAGGTCCGCCAGGCCCGCCAGACCCGCCGGGCCCGCCAGGTCCGTCCGGTCCGCCGGACCCGTCGGGGTCGTCATCGTCGTCGCCGGACGTCCGTTCCAGCAGCTCCTCCAGCAGCGCCTCGTCCAACCCCGGCGCGTCGAACGGATCCCGCCGCCTCCGGTGCGGCAGCGACAGCCGGGCGGCGGCGCGGACGTCCTCGGTGGTGACCCTGTCCCGGCCCTGCCAGGCGGCGTGGGCGACGGCGGCGTTCGCGGTGACGAGGTCGGCGCGCAGCCCGTCCACCTCGAACGCCGCGCACACCGTCGCAATCTGCCGCAGCCGCGCGTCCGGCAGCCGCACCTGCGCCACCCGGGCCCTGGCGGCGGCGATCCGGCGGGCCAGCACCGCCTCCGCGCCGGCCCACCGCGCCGCGAACGCCTCGGCGTCGGCGTCGAACGCGAGCCGCCGCCGTACCACCTCGGCGCGTTCGGCGGGGTCGCGGGACGCCTTCACCTCGACCGTCAGCCCGAACCGGTCGAGAAGCTGGGGGCGCAGCTCGCCCTCCTCCGGGTTCATGGTGCCGACGAGCAGGAAGCGGGCCGCGTGGCGGACGGACACGGACTCGCGTTCGACGTAGCACGTGCCCAGGGCGGCGGCGTCGAGGAGCAGGTCGATGAGGTGGTCGTGGAGGAGGTTCACCTCGTCCACGTACAGGACGCCGCGATGGGCGGCGGCCAGCAGGCCCGGCTCGAACGCCTTCACCCCCTCCGTCAGCGCCCGCTCCACGTCGAGGGAGCCGACCAGCCGGTCCTCCGACGCGCCGACCGGCAGCTCCACCAGCGCGGCCGGACGACTGACCCCCTCGGCGCCCGGATCATGCGGCCCATCGGGACACTCGGGCGCCGGCGCCGCCGGATCACACGCGAACCTGCACCCCGGCACCACCTCCACGGCCGGCAACTGCGCCGCCAGCGCCCGCACGATCGTGGACTTGGCCGTGCCCTTCTCACCGCGCACCAGCACCCCGCCGACCCGGGGCGAGACGGCGTTGAGCACCAGCGCCAGCTTCAGGTCGTCGAGGCCGACCACGGCACTGAACGGATAGGTGACGATCAAAGCTCAGACCTTTCGGTTGACGTACGCCACCCGCCAGCCGTCCTGCGCGGCGACCAGCTCGGTGGCGGACAGGGGCGCGAGATCGAACCGGGCGGCACCCACGGGGCCCAGCCCCAGCGCATGCCCGATCGCCGCCCTGATGACCCCGACCTCACAAACCACCACCCCACCCACCCACGCCCCGCCGACCTCCGCCCGCTCGGCGGGCGTGCCCAGTTCGGCGGACCTGCGCGGGCTGGAGGGCGTGTTCGGCTCGGACGGTGTGCGCCGCCCGCTCACTGTGTGCTGGTCGGGCGGCGGATGCTGCTCGGCCGGTGTGTGCCGCTCGGCGGGCGCATGCTGCTCGGCAGGCGTGCGCAGGTCGAACGGTGGGCGCTGCCTTCCCGGCGTGTGCTGGTCGGGCGGCGGATGCTGCTCGGCCGGTGTGTGCCGCTCGGCGGCTGTGGGCTGTGTGGTCGGTGTCGGGGCTCGGGTTGTGTCGAGCCAGGTCGCCACCCGCTGGGCCAGTGCGGCCAGGCTCTCGCCGCCGTGGGGGGTGGCGTGCGGGTCTGAGAGCCAGCGGGCCAGGGCCTCGGGCTCCTCTCTCGCGACCCGTTCGTACGGCAGGCCGCGCCACCGCCCGCAGTCCGCCTCTCCGAGCGCATCGCAGACACGTGGTTGCAGGCCCATGGCGAGGGCGGTCTGCCATGCCGCGCGGGCAGGGGAGACCCACGCCACCCGGCCCGCCACCAGCGGCCGGAGGGCGGCGGCGCGGGTGAGGGCGGCCGGGTCGGCGTCCTCGTCGGCGGGGAAACAGGCGGCGCGCATGCCGGGTGTCGTCGCGTGCCGGATGAACAACACCCGGATCAGCTCGACGATCCCGAAGACGAGGGCAGGGGTGCGGAGGCCGGTGACCCGGGCGTGGTCAGGGGGTGGCGGGCCGCTGCCCGGTCGCCGGCCCAGCCGAACAGCACGCCGAACGCCGCCCAGAACACGAGTTGCGTCCCGAGCGAGGCGATGCGGAACTCCCACAGCAACGCCGCGGGAAACCCGTCGGGCACCTCGTTGACGGCTGGCAGCAGCACCCAGGCCGCGATCACCGGGACGAGGAAGGCGCCCGTGGCGGCGACCCCCCGGACCCAGGGGTCCGGTGATGTGACGCGCCGGGCCGTGGCGACGGCGATGGCCGTGGCGGCGAGCCCGACCAGGACGATCACCACGTACAGGAGCGTGCGGCCGTTGATCGTCTCAGGGTCGCCCACTGCGGGTGGGTTGGCGGGATATTTCAGGAACGGGACGAGCACGACGGCGGTGAAGGCGGCGCCGGCGGCGGCCACCGCCAGCCGTCCGTCCGAACGCGGGCCGACCCGGCCCCGCAGCCCGGCGAACACGAGCGCGAAGACCCCGCCCACCGCGAGCCCGTACAGGCCGGTGGCGAGGAAGAGCCCGGCCTTCTGCACGGGCCTGGAGACCGTGGCCTCATCCCCGTGAGAATGGCCGCCCGCCTCCCCGGAACCAGCCGTGTGGTCGTGCCCGGCCGCCTGGTCGTGGCCGGCTGACTCACCGGTGCCGGTCCCAGCGCCGGTTCCGGCCTTTGCCGCGGCTGCCTCTTCGAGGGCGATCGCGCTGTCCACGTGCGGCTCGCCCACGACGAAGGCGAAGCCGCCCGCGATCAGTCCGGCCAGCAGGCCTGTCAGCAGGCCCCTGACCAGCAGGGTGCGTACCATCGCGCGCGCCGCCTAGTGGCAGGGCACGCCGAGCAGGTGGCGCCCGTCGTGCATCAGCTCGTGCAGGAGCGCCCCCGTCTGGGAGACGGTGCCGTTGTCCATGAGGACGAGGTACGCGACGAGCAGCAACACGGGCACGGCCAGCACCAGCCAGGGGCGCAGGCGGGGGAAGGGAATGGCGGTGGTGGCGGCGGAAGGAGTGGAGGTGCCACTCATCTGATCCTCCTCAGGGTTGACGCGTCCCATACAGCGAGGTCACGGCCGCCAAGCGACCTGGCTCCCGGGATCTGGGTCCCGGATACAGTGGCGCGTCCGCACCGGCATCTCACCGGATTTCCCTTGGACAACCGTGAAATCTACCGGAACGTATCCTTCTATCCGGTTCGCGTCAACATCATGGCCGGTCGCCCGACCCGCCGGATGGGCGGGCAGGCGACCGGGAAGAGGGTTCCTACCAGGTGACGGGCAGCTCGTGCATGCCGTACACGGTGGAGTCGTCCTTGAACGACAGCTCCTCGGCGGGCACCGCGAGCCGCAGGCCGGGCACGCGCCGCAGCAGCGTGTTGAAGACGATCTCCAGCTCGACCCGGGCCAGGTTCTGGCCGAGGCACTGGTGGGGGCCGTAGCCGAAGGCGAGGTGGCTGCGGGCGTCGCGGTCGATGTCGAACCGGTCGGGGTCCTCGAACGCCTCGGGGTCGCGGTCGCCGGCGTTGGCCAGCATGACGACGCCGGACCCGGCGGGGATGACGGTGCCGCTGAGCTCGACGTCCTCCCGCGCGACCCGCGCCATCGCCAGCTCGGCGATGGTGAAGTAACGCAGCATCTCCTCCACCGCGTTCCCGATCTTGTCGGGGTCCGCGCGCAGCGCCTCCATCGACTCGGGGTGCTGGAGCAGCATGTACGTGCCCAGGGAGATCATGTTCGCCGTGGTCTCGTGCCCGGCGATGAGCAGCAGGAACGCCAGGCTGAGCAGCGCCGTGTGGTCGGCCTCGCCGCTCTCGCGCTGCTTGACGATCTGGCGCCCGAGCAGATCGTCGGTGGGCTCCTGCTCCTTGGCCGTGATCAGCTTGTCGAGGTAGATGACCAGCTCCAGCACGGCGTGCTGCCGCTCCTGCTCGGTGGCCGCGCGGTTGAGCAGCTGCGCCGAGTGGACCTGGAAGAAGTCGTGGTCGGAGTACGGCACGCCGAGCAGCTCGCAGATCACCAGCGACGGCACCGGCAGCGCCAGCGCCTTGACCAGGTCGGCGGGGCGCGGGCCGTCGAGCATGGCGTCGAGGTGCTCGTCCACGATCTGCTGGATGCGCGGCCGCAGCGCCGCCATGCGCCGGACGGTGAACTCGCCGATCACCTGGCGGCGGGCCTGGGTGTGCTCGGGCGGGTCCATCTCCAGCAGCATCTTCGGCAGCGGCGAGTCGGCCATCTGCCCGTCGGCCTTGCTCAGCCGGGGCGCGTTGGGGTGGCGGCGGTCGGCGCTGAAGCGCGGGTCGCTCAGGATCGTGCGGATGTCCTCGTAACGCGTGGCCGCCCACGCCTCGCGCCCGGTGGCGAGCATGACCTTGGTGACGGGCTGCTCGCGCAGGAACCGCAGATGCTGCTCGGCGGGGGCGAACGGGCAACCGCGGGCGGTCTGGAGCGTTTCGGTGGAGTCGGTGGTCAAGGCTCTCCCATCAACATGGTGTCCGACAGCACAACTTCCCTACACCTGTAGCCTAACCTTCAATTGTTCGGGAGACTACACTGACGTGCGTGACGACGACCACCAGAGACCGCGGCGAGGAACAGGTCGATCCGCGGGTGCGTCGCACTCAGGCGGCGCTGCGGGCGACTCTCATCGAGCTCGTCCAGCACCGTGACCTGTCCAGGATCAGCGTGGCCGACGTCGCCGAGCGGGCCGGGGTGAGCCGCTCCACGTTCTACGACCACTACCGCGACGTGCACGAGCTGGCCGCGGCGGCCTGCACCGCCATGATCGACGAGCTGATCGAGGCCATCCCCGGCCGCACCCCTGAGGCACCTGCCGGGCACGCGCCGGCCGCCCCGACGGGTCCGTGTGGCCCGGGCGAGACGGAGCGGCAGGGCCCCGAGGTTCCGCCCGACACGCTGCTCACCTTCTTCGCGCACCTCGCCGAGCACGCCAGCCTCTACCGCAGCGTCCTGGGCCCGCAGGGCAGCGCCCGCGTCATGGACCACCTGCGCCACCGCGCCACCGTGGCCGTCTACGCGCACCGCACCGGCACCCCGCCCCCGGCCCGGCCGAGACCCCGCACGACGTGCGGGCCGCTTTCACGGCGGGCGCCCTGCTCAGCGTCGCCACCCACTGGCTGCGGCGCGGCTGCCCCTGCTCGCCCGCCGAGATGGCCGCCCAGACCCTGCCGCTCCTCCTGACCCTCTACCGCGAGGACGACACCGCGCAAAGCGAGGACGACACCGCCTAAGGCGAGGGCGACACCGCCTAAAGCGTGAACCAGCTCGTCGACACGTCGAGCCCCGTCCGGGTACGGCAGTGGAGCCGGAACGGCCCGTCCGGCTTGCCGCGGATGACGAACACCCCCATGTCGTCGATCTCCAGCGGCCCCCCGCTGCCCGCCCGCCCCTGCACCCGGACCTCCCCCGCCTGCGGCGGCACCACCTGCCCGAGCAGGGAGCTGTCGGTGATCTCGAGCTCGATCGTGAGCCGGCTGGCGGCGAACGTGAGTGCCCGCAGCACGGCCGAATCGGCACGCAGGGCCGGCACGGCCTCGGCGTGCACGGCGGAGTCGTAGGTCAGCTCCGCCAGCTCCATGTCGAGGTCGACGTCCCGCCAGGCGAACGCCGCCCGGCCCGCCTCGACGATCTCGCGCGGGACGGCCTCGGCGGCCGTCATGGCCGCGCGCAGCCGGGAGAGGAGCTCGTCATCGTCCCACGCCTCAGACATGGCTTTCACCTTCCCGCACTTCGGCGTCCGCGCTCATCAGCGCGGACAGCGCCGCGTCGGCGCGCAGCCGCGCCAGGCAGCGCGAACGGGTGGGGCCGATGCTGCCGACCGCCATGCCCAGCCGCGCGGAGATCTCGCTGTAGGGGACCTCCCGCACGAGGAGCGACAGCAGGCGCCGGCAGCCGGGCGACAGCTCGGCAAAGGCGGCGCGGAGCACGGCGTTGCGCTCGGCCTCCTCCAGCGCCCGCGCCACGTCGTCGCCCACGTCGTCGCCCTCGTCGCCGGAGACGGCGGCGGCGTCGAGCGGGTACTCGGCGCTGTCGCGCTGGTACCTGACCCGGCGCACGCGCACGCACTCGCGCTTGGTCGTGGTGGCCAGCCAGGAGCCCAGCCGCTCGGGGACCCGCAGGCGGGACAGGTGCTCCACGGCCCGCATCCAGACGTATTGGACGACGTCGTCGATGTCCCTGCGGTCCAGCCCGTACGCCTTGCAGATCGACCAGAGCATCGGCGCGTACCGCTCGACGAGCTGCTCCCACGCCCGCTGGTCACCGTCGCGGGCGCGGATGACCAGCGTGTCGACCGCGATGCTGTCGGGCATGGCACGTCCCTCGCAGGCGCCGCCCGCGTCGCCATCACGTCACTCGCACGATCTCGACGCCGGCGGGCGGGGCGGACTCGTCGGTGTTCGGGGTCTTCCCAGGGTCCTCCCCGAACAGCCCGTCCGCCACCTCCAGGACGGAGATTCCCTTCGTGTACGCCTGCTGCGCGATCGCGCCTCCGGCGTACGCGGCGGAGAACGAGCTGCCGCTCCACGTGGCGTAGCCGGGCGGCGCGAAGCAGGCCGAGCGGTCCGTCACCTGCGCCACCCCCTTCAGCACGTCGAGGTCGGCCATCCAGACCTGGCCGGGCAGGAACAGGCCGCGCAGGTTCACGCCGGGCGCCGTGCAGTCGGTCCAGGGCGCCTCGTCCGGGGTGGGGGAGAAGAACGCGGGCGAGCCGTGCGCGCTCCTGGCCCCGACCGCGATGACGGTGGAGCTGGCGGCCGGCCACATCGGGATGTTCGCCGGCAGCTCGGAGAACTGGGTGCCCTCCGGCGCCTCAGCCATGTTCTGGCCGTTGTTGCCGAGGGCGGCGACCTTCACGATGCCGGCCGTGCGCTCGCAGGCGCGGGCCAGCGCGACCGGCTCCCGGCCGTCGGCGGTGGCGCCGCCCAGCGCGATGATCATCATGTCGAGGTCGTCGTCGAGGGCGCCGGCCATCGCGGTGGCCAGCTTCCACGAGTTCGTGGTCAGCCGCTCCTCGTCCAGCACCGGGTAGACGACGAACTCGGCGTCCGGCGCCTGCCGCGCCGCCACCGAGGCGACGAAGATCGCGTGCCCGCTGAACGACACCCACTCCGGCCGGTCGTCGAGCAGCGCGTCGTCGCCGGCGAGCACGTACCGGCCGGCGAACTTGCGGTGCGCGTGCATGGGCGTGTCGAACACGCCGATGCGCGGCCGGCGGCGCGTCGAGGCCGAGCGCGCGGGCAGGTCGAACGCGGGCGCGGGCCGCACGTCGCCGACGCTGCCCCCGCTGTACGGCGAGCCCTCGATGTTCTCGTACACCCGGTTCTTCGCCACGACCGGCCGGTAGCCGGCGTGCTCGGCGGCGGACTTCTCCCGCACGTGGAACAGCAGCAGGTCCAGGTCGGAAGGCTCCTCGCCGTCCTCGTACGCGCCCACGGCCGCCGCCTTGACCCGCTCCCTGAGCCCGGGGTCGAGCTTGCCGGCGCCCTGCGCCAGCCCGTCGAGCTCGAACAGGTCGAGCCCGAGCCGCCGGTCGGAGGCGACGCGCTTCTGCTCGATCCCGAGCGCGGTGAGCTCGCCGCCCACCAGGCGCACGTCCTTCGGATCGATGATGATCTGGTCACGGAAGAACGCCTCGATCCGGCGCCTGACCACGTTGTAGTCGGCCATCGCTGTCTCCTCGGGTGGGGTGGTGGCGGGGTGGGGTGGTAGCGCGCGCTGAGAAACAGAGAGCAGTTGTCGCCGCCGTGATACATCACACGCGGGCGCTGACGCGGCACACTCCCGTCCGTGAGTCAGAGCCCTTCCGATCCGGGCGCGGAGTTGCTGCGGCTCGCCGAGTCCGACCCCGCGCGCCTGATGAGCGTGGCCGCCGGCGTGGCGCGGCGGGCGCGGGCCGCCGGCGACCTCGGGCTCGCCTCGGTCGCGGCGCGGGCCCTGGGCATCGCGTCGCTGCACGTCACCGACCTGCCGGTGGCCGCGCGGCACCTGCGTGACGCCATCCGGCTGGCCGAGCGGGCCGGGGCGCCGGAGCTGGCCGCGCAGGCGCGCCTGCGCCTGTCGTTCGTGCGCTGCGTGCAGGGACGCATGGAGCAGGCGCTGGGCGAGGTGGACCGGGCGGTGCCCGACCTGCGCGGCGCGGGCCGGGCCAGGGCCGAGGCGCAGCGGGCCGTGATCTTCAACCACCTGCGCCGGCCCGACGAGGCGCTGGCCGCCTACCGGCTCGCGGTGCCCGCCCTGCAACAGGCCGGCGACCACCTGTGGCTGCAACGCGTCCTGTCGAACCGGGCGATCGTGCACGGCTACCGCAACGCGTTCGCCGCCGCCGAGCACGACCTGCACGAGGCGGAGCGGCTGTGCCGGCGGCTCGGCCTCGACCTGTCGCTGGCCATCGTGTGGCAGAACCTCGGCTGGATCTGCGCCCACCGCGGCGACGTGCCGGCCGCGCTGCGCTACCTCGACCTCGCCGAGCGGCGCTTCCGCCGGCTCGGCACCCACCAGCTCTGCTGGACGCTGGCCGACCGGACCGAGCTGCTGCTGTCGGCCGGGCTCATCGCGGAGGCCAGGGAGGCGGCCGAGGAGACGCTGGCGGAGTTCGGGCGGCGCAAGCGCAAGGTGGGGCTGCCCGAGGCCCGGCTGCTGCTCGCGCGCACGGCGTACCTGGAAGGGGAGCACGAGCAGGCCGTGCGCGAGGCCCGGCGCGCGGCGCTGGCGTTCGGCCGGCAGCGCCGGACGGAATGGGCGGTGCTGGCCAGGTTCGTGGCGGTGCGGTCGGCGGCGGCGCTGGAGCCGGGACGCGTGAGCGTCGGGCGCGTCGAGCGGTGCGCGGACGAGCTGGCCGCGGCCCGCTGGCTCGGCTCCGAGGTGGAGGCCCGCATGCTGGCCGCCCGGCTGGCCGCCGCACGCGGCTGGCGCGGGCGCGCCCGCCGCCAGCTCCGGCTCGCCGCGCGGCGACGGCGGCGCGGGCCCGCCATCCAGCGCGTGCAGGCCTGGCACGCCGAAGCACTCGTACGGCTGGCGGACGGCGACCGCCGCGGCGCCAAGATCGCGCTGCGCACCGCGTTACGCGTCCACGACGAGCACCGCGCCACCCTGGGCGCGACCGACCTGCGCGCGCACGCGTCCGGGATCCGCGTCGGGGCGGCCGAGCTGGGCCTGCGGACCGCGCTGCGGGACGGCCGGCCCGAGGAGGTGCTGGCCTGGGCGGAGCAGGGCCGCGCCCGGCACCTGCTCATGAGGCCCGCCCGGCCGCCGGACGACCCCCGCCTGGCCGGCCTGCTCGGCCGGCTCCGGGTGGTGGTCGCCGGGATCCAGGACCGGCGCGCCTCAGGGGAGAGCACCGCCGGGCTCACGGAGCGGCAGGTGGCGCTGGAGCGGGAGATCCGCGACTACTGCCGCCACCACGCCGAAGGCGCCGCCCTCGCAACGCTCGCCGCGCCCGTGCCGCCCCGCGAGCTGGGGCGGGCGCTCGGTGACCGGGCACTCGTCGAGTTCCTGCACGTGGACGAGACGATGTACGCCGTCACCGTCGTCGAAGGGCGGGTCCGGCTGCGCGAGCTGGGGCCGCTGGGGCCGATCCGCTCGCTCGTCGAGCGCGTGCCGTTCGCCCTGCGGCGCATGGCCAGGCGGCAGTCGCTGCCCGGCAGCCAGGACGCCGCCGAGCTGCTGCTGCGCGGCACCGCCGACCGGCTCGACGCGCTGCTGATGCGGCCGCTCGCCGGGGACGTGGGGGACCGGCCGCTGGTGGTGGTGCCCAGCGGGCCCGTCCAGGCGCTGCCGTGGTCGGTGCTGCCGTCGTGCGCGGGCCGCCCCCTGTGCCTGTCACCGTCGGCCACCCTGTGGCACGCCGGCGACCAGGCAGGCGGGACGCGGACGGGAGACCAGGCCGGCGGGACGCGGACGGGAGGCGGGCGGGTGCTGGCGGCGGCCGGGCCCGGCCTGCCCGGGGCGCGCGCGGAGGCCGAGGGGGTCGCGTCCATCCACGCGGTGCCCGCCCTGGTCGACGAGGCCGCCCGTACGGAGGCGGTGCTGGCCGCGCTGGACGGCGCCGGGCTCGCGCACATCGCCGCGCACGGCCACGTCCACCCCACCAACCCGCTGTTCTCCTCCCTGCGCCTGGCCGACGGCCCGCTCACCGTCTACGACCTGGAACGGCTGCGCCGCCCGCCCCGCATCGTCATCCTCGCCGCCTGCGACAGCGGCCGGTTCGTCGTCCGGCCGGGGGACGAGCTGCTCGGGCTCAGCGCCACGCTCCTGGCCCTGGGCACCCGCACGATCGTGGCGCCCGTCCTGTCCATCCTGGACATCGAGAGCACCACCCTCATGATCGCCCTGCACAAGCTGCTGGCCGCCGGCCACTCCACGGCCGCCGCGCTCGCTCAGGCACAGCGGCAGGTGGCGGGGGAGGACCTGGCCGCGTACGCGGTGGCGGCCGGGTTCGTCTGCATGGGGGCGGACTCGACCGTCCCCGGATGACCGCCGCGAACGCACCCGTATCAAGCCGCGGCCCGGACGCTCTGGTGCGGATTGCGGGCGAACCCCGACCCGACGGATGGAGCTGATCGCACATGAACCGTCACCAGCGCGGCGAGTACTACGTCACCCGCGAGGGCGTCTACCGGCCCGGCCAGGGCGCCGGCTGCCGGCCGGCCTCGACGTGGGAGGAGCTGCGCCGCTTCCGCTTCTCCCGGCTCGTCCCCCTCTGCCACGACCGGCCCGTGCCGGCCGGCGGCACCGTGGACACGGCTCTGTCCGAGCGCATCGCCCTGGCCATGACCCCGGACGGCGCCACCGACCGCCCCGACTCCGCGATCCCGGCCGGATACACCTACCTCGGCCAGTTCGTCGACCACGACCTCACCGAGAACAAGACCCGCGGCTCGCTCGGCGAGCGGGTCACCGTCGAGCAGCTCGTCCAGGGCCGCTCCCCGGCACTCGACCTCGACTCCCTCTACGGACTCGGCCCCGGCCACCCCGACAGTGCCAGGTTCTACGAGCCGGACGGCGTGCGGCTGCGCACCGGCCGCACCGCCGGGGTGGACGGGCTGCCCGACCTCGACGGGTTCGACCTGGCGCGGGAGGACACCGAGGAGGGCGGGCGGGCGCTGATCCCGGACGCCCGCGACGACGAGAACCTGGCGGTCGCGCAGCTCCACCTCGCGTTCGTCCGCTTCCACAACCGGATCGCGGGCGATCTCGCGGCGCGGGGCGTGCCCCGGGCCCTGCTGTTCGAGCAGGCGCGGGAGAAGGTCGTCCTGCACTACCAGTGGGTGCTGCGGCACGACTACCTGCCGAGGATCGTCGACCCCGCCATCGTCGAGGACGTCTTCACCCGCGGCCGCCAGTTCTTCGAAGTCCCGCTCGACCCGTACCAGGACCTCTACCGGGGCGGCACCGGGACCGGTCCTGGGGGCGGTCCTGGGGGCGGCGACCCGTACGCGAGCGCCGGGCAAGGGCAGCCGCCCACGATGCCCATCGAGTTCTCGATCGCCGCGTTCCGGATCGGGCACAGCATGGTGCGCGACGCGTACCAGTGGAACAGCGTCTTCAACAGCGACCGCCGGACCGACAACCCCCGGCAGAAGGCGCCCGCGACGCTGCCCCTGCTGTTCAGCTTCTCCGGCACCGCCGGCGTCCTGACCGGCGGCAGGCGGCTGCCGTCCTGCTGGATCCCCGACTGGCGGCGCCTGTTCGACCTCGCGGGCGATGGCGAGGCCGGCCCCGCGTGCGCCCCGCCCGGCGGCCGGGTCAACCGGGCCAAACGCATCGACACGCTGCTGGGCCGCTTCCTAGGGCAGCTCCCGCCCGCCTCGTTCGGCGGCTGCGCGCAGCACGTCCCCGCCATCGAGCGCAACCTCGCCTACCGCAACCTCGTCCGCGCCGACATGGTCGGCCTCGCCGGCGGCCAGCAGGCGGCCGAGTTCATGAAGCTCACCCCGCTCGGCGCCGACCAGATCCTCGCCGGCCACCAGGGCGCCGACCTCACCACGCTCGACGCCGGCGACCGGCACCGGGTCGTCACGCGCACGCCGCTGTGGTTCTACGTCCTGCGCGAGGCGGAGCTCAACGACGGGGTGCTCACCGGCGTCGGCGGCCGCATCGTCGCCGAGGTGCTGCACCGCGCCATGGAGGGCAGCCGGTACTCGATCGTCCGCCGCCCCGCCTGGCAGCCGGACCTGCGCTCGTCTTCCGGCCGGTTCACGATGGCGCATCTGGTGCTGCACGCGTTCGACCACGACCCGCGCCTGCTGAACCCGGTCGGGTGACGCCCTCCGCTCGGGCCTTCGTCTAGTACGTACGGGCGCGCGGCCCTGGTTCACTCCCATACCCCTTGGCGGTGCACCCGCGGCGACCGGCCCGAACCGCCCCACAATGAGCCAATGACCTACCCAATGGAGCCCCACCCCGACGACCCCTGGGGCCGGCCCGCACCCCAGCCCCACGACCACCCCGGCCCGGTCGCGCCGCCTCCCCGGCACGGGGCGCCGGCCGCCCCGCCTCCGGAGTACGGGGGGTGGGGCGACGCCGGCGGCGGGCCACGCCACGGCCCCGGCCGCCCGGAGCCCGGCCCGCAGCCCCGCCAGGGCGGGCCGCCACGCGACGCCTATGGCGCGCCCCCCGACGCGGGACCTTACGGGCCGCCCCGCGACGCTTATGGACCGCCGCCCGATCCGGAGTCCTACGGGCCGCCCCGCGACGCTTATGGACCGCCGCCCGAGCCCGGCCCCTACGGGCCGCCTCACGACGCTTACGGGCCGCCGCCCGACCCCGGCCCCTACGGGCCTCCTCCGCACGCGAACCCCCAGACCACCTACGCCGCCCACCCCTACGACCTGGCCCAGAACCCGTACGACTACGGCGGCCTGCCGGTCAAGCGGCACAACACCCTGCTCATCGGCCTGTCCGCCGGCCTGGGCATCGTCCTCCTCCTGGGCGGCACGGCCGGCGCGGTCGCCTACTTCAACACCACCCGCGCCCAGACCACCGGCCTGTCCGGCACCGGGACGTCCGGCCCTACGACGGCACCCCTGCGATCCGACCCGCCGGCGGCCGAGCCGTCCGAGGAGCCGTCCGGAGAACCATCAGAGGAGGCGTCCGACGGGTCTTCGGGCACCACGCGGGGCACGGCGCAGGCCGCACCCGGCTCGCCGATCGAGCACACCGAGTTCGGCGACTGGAAGTTCCGCTTCGAGGGCGTCAAGTTCGAGGCGAACAAGGTCGGGGGCTGGTCGTACGACACGTGCGACCCGGTGGACGGCCAGGGCGTGCTGGCCAGGAACAAGTGCGAGCGGGCCATCCAGGTCGCCTACTCGGCGTACCGGGGGCACCTGCGGGCGGTGCAGGTGACGATGGCGTTCCCGACGGACAAGGCGGCCAAGGCCGCCGCCGCGCGGCTGGCCAAGCTCGACGCGAGCGCGGTGAACATCCGCAGCGACATGACCCTCGACACGTTCGCGTACGGGCAGATCCGCGCCAACGTCGCCAAGAAGTACGTGATCGCCACCATCGTCACCGCCGACCGGACCGCCAAGCCCAAGGCGGACAAGTTCCACCTGTACCTCCAGGCGGACGCCATGAGCTACTTCCTGCTGCGGGACGTGACCATCACCAGCTGAACCCCGCCGTGCGGCATCCGGGTCCGCTGTCAGGGGGAGGCGATGTGCTGTCAGGATCACCCGTTAGGCGGAGTCGCGGGCGGGGGCGCCGACCCTACGATCGGGGGCCATGACGTGGACGCGGCTGAGGGACGTACGCCTCATTCCCGTGGTGTTCGGA
Organism: [Actinomadura] parvosata subsp. kistnae; assembly: GCF_900323885.1. Classification (GTDB taxonomy): domain Bacteria; phylum Actinomycetota; class Actinomycetes; order Streptosporangiales; family Streptosporangiaceae; genus Nonomuraea; species Nonomuraea composti. Next base: position 214,667 of record NZ_OOHJ01000023.1, read on the forward strand.
CCTCTGGTCGCCGTGCTGGCCGTGGCCGAAGCCCGGCTCGGCGCCCTGCCCGGCGGCGCGTGGCTGCCCGGGGTCGGGATGGGCGCGGCCCTGGTGCTCGCCGCCTGGCGTCCCTGGCCGGCGCCCTCGTCGCGGCCCTCTGCCTGCTTGCCGGCCCGCTCGTCCTCGGCACGCCGGGCAGCTCGGCCGCGACGGTGACCGGCATGATCGGCACGCTCCTCTGGACGGGCTGGAGCGCCGGGCGCGCGGCCCGGCGCTCCCGCGAACACGCGACCCGCCTCGCCGACCTGACGGCGGCGCTGGAGGTGGAGCGGGAGGTGAGCGCGCAGGTGGCGGTGGCGTTGGAGCGCACGCGCATCGCGCGGGAGGTGCACGACGCGGTCGCCCACTCGGTGAGCGTGATGACCCTGCAACTGGGGGCGTTGCGGCGGCTTCTCGGTGACCGGCCGGCCGAGCGGGAGGTCGTGGCCGGGCTGGAGCGGCTCGGGCGGCAGACGGTGGAGGAGATGTGCGGCCTCGTCGGCCTCCTGCGCGAGCGTGGGGACGGTGAGCACGTGGATGGCGAGCACGTGGCGCCGATGCCGACGCTGGTGCGGCTGGACGAGCTGATCGAAGACGTCCGGGAGGCCGGCCTCGCCGTGACGCTGGACGCCCCCGCCGACCTGCCCCGGCTGCCGCCCGTCCTGGACGTCACGGCGTACCGCGTGTTGCAGGAGGCCCTGACGAACGTGCTGCGGCACGCCGACGCCGCCCCGACGGCGGTCGCCATCGGCTACAACGAGCAGGCCCTCACCCTGGAGGTCCGCAACGCCCCGTCGGGCGCGACCGGCGCGCCCGTTCTGGCGGGTGCGGGCGGGCGCGCCGGGCACGGGCTGGTGGGTATGCGGGAACGGCTGGCGATGGTGCAGGGCAGCCTGCACACCGGCCCGGAGCCGGACGGCGGTTTCACGGTACGCGCCCGCTTCCCGCTCCCGCGCACCTGGTGAAGACCTCCCGCTCCCGCACCCGGGGCGTCAGAGCCACCCGCTCCGGCGCAGGAGCCGGAAGACGACGACCACGGCGACGGCCATGAGGATCAGCGCGAGGGGATAGCCGAAGGCCCAGTGCAGCTCGGGCATGTGGTCGAAGTTCATGCCGTAGATGCCGGCGATCATGGTGGGCACGGCGATGAGGGCCGCCCACGAGGAGATCTTGCGCATGTCGGCGTTCTGCTGCATGGCAACCTTGTTCTGCTCGCGCCCGGTCAGCGCCAGGTGGGCGGTCAGGGCGCTGGTGAGGAGCTCGTTGTGCTCGTCCACCTGGGCGTCCACGCGCAGCAGGTGGTCGAGCACGTCGCGGAACTGCTCGCGGGTGGCCGAGCACAGCTCCACCCGGCCCTTGACGATCTCCTCCAGCACCGGGATCAGCGGGTCCTGCGCGGTGCGGAATTCGAGGACCTCGCGTTTGAGCGAGTAGATGTCCTCGGTGGCGTCGGCGTACTCGCCGCTGAAGACACGGCGTTCGAGTGCGATCAGGTCGCCCTCGATCTCGTGCGTGATGCGGCCGTAGTCGTCCACGACCTGGTCGCAGATCGCGTACAGCACCCCGGAGGGGCCGGCGGCGAGCAGGGCGGGGTCGGACTCGAGGCGGCGGCGCACCGCGCCGAGCGGCGCCGCCTGCCCGTGCCGGACGCTGATGACGAAGTCGTGGCCGAGGAACAGGTTGATCTCGCCGACCTCGATGTCGGAGGTCTCGTCGGCGTAGAGCAGCGGCTTGAGCACCACGAACAGGGTGTCGTCGTAGCGTTCGAGCTTGGCGCGCTGGTGGGCGTGGATGGCGTCCTCGACCGCGAGCGGGTGCAGCTTCACCTCGTGGGTGATCAGGTCGAACTCCTCCTGCGAGGGGTCGTGCAGGCCGATCCACAGGAAGGAGTCGCCCCTGGCCCGTGCGGCGTTGAAGGCGTCGCTGATGTCGCCGGTGATGGTCTCACGCACGCCGTCGCGGTAGATCGCCTGGTCCACAATCACACTCGGTATTGTCGCGTACGCGGACAACTCGCCCGCACGGGCCGTCGTCACCGGCCTCGCGCACCGGCCGCCCGCTCCGGCCGCTCGCAAATCCCCCGCGCGGCGGGCGAATGGCGAGGACGGTCAGGGCGGCGGCGAGCAGGAAGGCGGCGGCGCCCGCCACCGCCTGCGCCCGCAGCCCCGCCACCAGCCCGCCGCCGTGCGCGACCAGCGTGCCGACCAGGGCCACGCCGATGGCGCTGCCCGTCTGCCGGGCGGCGTTGAAGACGGCCGACGCGGCCCCGCCCAGCTCGGCGGGCGCCGCCTCCATGACGGCGGCGGTGGCGGCGGGCATCGTGAACCCGGTCCCGAACCCGGTGAGCACCATCGGCGCGACCAGCGCCCAGTACGCCGTGTCCCGGTCGGCGACGAGCCAGCCGAGCAGCCCGGCCGCGCCGAGCACCAGCCCGTACGCCATCGGCACGTGGGGGCCGCGCCGCCCGGCGAGCCGCCCGCCGAGCGGTGAGGCGATCATGGGCATCAACGCCATGGGCAGCATGGCCAGCCCGGTCGGCAACGCGCCGAGCCCCCGTACCTGCTGGAAGTACAGCGGCACGGCGAACAGCAGCCCGTAGAACCCGAGGTTGAGCAGCACGCCCACGACCGCCGACGCGGAGAACCGCCGCTCGCCGAACAGCTCCAGCGGCACCATCGGCGCCCGCGCCCGCCGTTCGAGCAGCAGGAAGGCCGGCAGCGCCAGCCCGAACAGGACGAACCCGCCCAGCGTCAGCGGCGACGCCCAGCCGTGCCCGCCCGCCTCGATCAACGCCCAGGTCAGCCCGCCCAGGCACAGGGCCCCCGTCACCTGGGCGGGCACGTCGAGCCCGGCGCGGGGGCCGGACGGGGCGGGCGCGGGGACGTACCTTCTGGTCAGGTGGAAGCCGAGCAGCCCGAACGGCAGGTTGACGAAGAACACCGAGCGCCACCCGGCGGCGGCCACCAGCACCCCGCCGAGCACCGGCCCGGCTGCGGCGGCGAGCCCCGCGACCATGCCCCACACGCCGAACGCCCGCGCCCGCGCCCCGCTGTCGGGGTAGGCGGCGCGGAGCAGCGCGAGCGAGGCCGGCACCATCATCGCGGCGCCCGCCCCCTGCACCAGCCGGGCGCCGACCAGCACGCCGGCGCTCGGCGCCAGCCCGCACGCCGCCGACGCCACCGTGAACACGGCCAGCCCCGCGAGGAACACCCGCCGGCCGCCGACCCGGTCACCGAGCCCGCCGCCCATCAGCAGCAGCCCGGCGAACGCGAGCGTGTAACCGTCCACCACCCACTGCAGGACGGTCAGATCGGCACGCAGACTCGCGCCGATCACGGGGACGGCGACGGCGACCACGGTGACGTCCAGGATGACGAGGAAGTAGCCCAGGCAGAGCGCGACCAGCGGCCACCTGCCGGCGGAGGAGCGGTGACGTTCGGGAACAGCCATGACCCCAGCCTCGTACGGGATGACTACGGTGCTCGCCGAAGTGTCCCCGGCATAGCCTGGACGTCATGTGGAAGACCGCGACGGAGACCGACATCGCCGAGGTCGCGGCGGCCATCGGCGACCCCTCGCGCGCCAAGGTGCTGCGCGCCCTCGCCGACGGCGGCGCCCTGCCGGCCGGCGCGCTGGCCGCCGAGGCCGGCGTCAGCCTGTCCACGATCAGCGGCCACCTGGCCCGGCTGCGGGAGGCCAAGCTGCTCACCGTCGAGCACGACGGCCGGCGCCGCTACTACCGCCTGGCCAGCACCGACGTGGCCCGCGCGCTGGAGGAGCTGGCCAGGATCGCCCGGCCGCTGCCGGTCCGCTCGCTGAGCGACAGCGTGCGCGCGCACGCGCTGATGCGGGCCCGGCTGTGCTACGACCACCTGGCCGGGCAGCTCGGTGTCGCGCTGCTCGCCGCGCTGGTGGACGGCGGGGTGCTCGACGGCAGCGGCGGCGGCTACCGGATCACCCCGGCTGGGCTCGGCGTGCTGGGCGACTTCGGCATCGACGCCGGCGAGTTCTCCCGGCGGCGGCCCGCGATCCGCTACTGCGTCGACTGGGGCGAGGGCCGCCACCACCTGGCCGGGGCGCTGGGCGCGGCGGTGACGCGGCGGCTGTTCGAGCTGGAGTGGCTGCGCAAGGGGCGGGCCAGGCGGGTCGTGCACCTCACCGACGCCGGCCGCACCGGCCTGCACCGGACGTTCGGCGTCCCCCTCGACTGGGACGCCTGAGCCGCGGGGCGGTTGGGACGGCTGAGCTGAGCGGCGGGCGGGACTTCCGTTCATCCGGAAAGCGGGCCTACCCGGGGCACAATGGGGAGCGAGGAGGTTCGCGGTGGCCGATGGAGTGGTGTTCGAGAGCGTGGCGCCGGTGGTGCCGGTGCGGGACCTGGACGCGGCGATGGAGCGCTACCGGCGGCTCGGCTTCGGCGTGCGCGCCTACGAGGGCGGCGCCCGTTACGCCTTCGTCGAGCGCGGCGGGGTGTCGCTGCACCTGACCGAATGGGCCGAGCACGACCCCAAGCGCAGCGGCGCCGCTGTCTACCTGTACGTGTCCGACGTGGACGCCCTGCACGCCGAGTGGGCGGCGGCCGGCGTCCCGGGGCGGCTCGGGCAGCCCCAGGACACCGAGTACGGGCTGCGCGAGCTCGCCTACGTCGACCCGGACGGAACCCTGCACCGCGCCGGCTCACCCCTCTGAGCCCCTCTTAGACCGTCGGTCAGAGGTCCGCCAGCAGGGTCGCCGGGCGTTCCACGCAGTCGGCGACGTAACGCAGGAAGCCCCCTGCGACGCCGCCGTCGCACACGCGGTGGTCGAACGTGAACGACAGCTGCGTGACCTTGCGGACGGCGAGGGTGCCGTCCAGCACCCACGGCCGGTCGATGATGCGGCCGACGCCCAGGAGCGCCGCCTCCGGATGGTTGATGATCGGCGTGGAGCCGTCCACGCCGAACACGCCGTAGTTGTTCAGCGTGAACGTGCCCCCCGTCAGCGCCTTCGGCGGCAGCGTGCCCTCGCGGGCCAGGGCGGTCAGGCGGGCCAGCTCCGCCGCCAGCTCCGTCAGCGTCATCCGGTGGGCGTCGTGGACGACCGGGACGACCAGGCCGCGCTCCGTCTGGGCGGCGAAGCCCAGGTGGATCTCGGGGTAGCGGACGATCTCGGCGCGTTCGAGGTCCACCGTCGAGTTCAGCTCCGGGTAGCGGCGCAGGCCGGCGACGCAGATGCGGGCCAGGAGCGCCAGCAGCCCGATCCGCCGGTCCGGGACGGCCGCCCGCAGCGCGTCCTTGATCTCCAGCAGGCCGGTCGCGTCCACGTCCACCCAGGTCGTGGCGTCGGGGATCTCGCTCCTGCTCCGGGACAGCTTCTCCGCCACCGCCCGGCGCAGCCCGCGCAGCGGGATGCGCTCCGGCTCCTGGGGTGAGGCGGCGGGCGCACCTTGAGGCGCGGCAGGGGCGGCGGCGGGTGTGCTCGGGCGTGGTTCCGGGACGCGTGCGCCGGCCTCCGCGATGGCCCGCTCGACGTCCTTGCGCAGGATGACCCGGTTCGGGCCGCTGGGAGTGATCCGCGCCAGGTCGAGACCGTTCTCCTGCGCCAGCCTGCGCACCAGCGGCGAGATCACACGCGGCGCCCCGCCCCGGTCCGCGCCGCCGCGCGGGACGGCGGCCGGCCCCGCGGGCTGCGCGTCGGCGTGCGGGACCGCGCTCAGCGCGGCTCCATGGGCGGCGCCGGCGGCGGTGCGACCCCTGCGCCGGCGGCGGCGCCCAGCGAGGTGGCCGGTGCCGTAGCCGATCAGGACATTTCCGGATCCGGCCTGCTCCTCCTCCCGGTACCGCTCCGCCGCCGGGTCGGCCCCGCCGCCCGGGCTGATGGAGATGAGCGGATCACCCACCGAGAGGGTCGTCCCAGCGGGTGCGTGCAGCTCCAGCACCGTGCCCGCGTAAGGGACGGGCACCTCGACGGCGGCCTTGGCCGTCTCGACCTCCACCACGATCTGGTCGACCGCGACCGTGTCCCCCACGGCGACCTTCCAGACGAGAACCTCGGCCTCCGTCAGCCCCTCGCCGAGGTCGGGCAGCCGGAAGAGCTGGGCCTCAAGGGTGTTCACGCGGCCCCCCTCGACAGGTGCCGGACGTCGGGCCGGTCGTCGAACTGAAGCCGGTCCACCGCGTCCAGGATCCGGTCGACCCCGGGCAGGTGGACGTGCTCCAGCTTCGGCGGCGGGTAGGGGATGTCGAACCCGGCGACCCGCAGCACGGGCGCGGCCAGCGAGTGGAAGCACCGCTCCTGCACCCGGGCCGCGATCTCGGCCCCCACGCCCGCGAACCCCTGCGCCTCCTGCACGACCACGCACCGCCCGGTGCGCCGCACCGAGGCGGCCACGGTCTCGTCGTCGAACGGCACGATCGTGCGCAGGTCGACGACCTCCAGGTCCAGGCCGTCCTCGGCGGCGGCGGAGGCGGCCTCCAGGGCGACGGGCACGGAGGGGCCGTAGGCGACGAGGGTGGCGTCGCGGCCGGGCCGCCGCACCACGGCCCGCCCGAACGGGGCCGCCGCGCGCCGCTCCAGCGCCGCCTCGGCCTTGGCCCAGTACAGCTTCTTCGGCTCCAGGAACACGACGGGGTCGGGGTCGGCGATGGCGTCCCGCAGCAGCCAGTAGGCGTCCTCGGGGGTGGCGGGGGTGACGACCTTCAGTCCGGGGGTGTGCGCGTAGTACGCCTCGCTGGAGTCGCAGTGGTGCTCGACCCCGCCGATGCCGCCCGCGTACGGGACCCGGATCACCATCGGCAGCGCCAGCCGCCCGCGCGTGCGGTTGCGCAGCTTGGCGACGTGCGAGGCGATCTGCTCGAACGCCGGGTAGGCGAACGCGTCGAACTGCATCTCCACGACCGGGCGGAAGCCGCCCATGGCCATGCCGACCGCGAGCCCGACGATGCCGGATTCGGCCAGCGGCGTGTCGAAGCACCGCTCCTCGCCGAAGTCCCTGGTCAGCCCGTCGGTGATGCGGAAGACGCCGCCGAGGGGGCCGACGTCCTCGCCGAAGACGAGCACGCGTTCGTCGTCGCGCAGCGCGTCGCGCAGGGCGGTGTTCAGTGCCTGCGCCATCGAGACGGTGGGCATGTCAGCTCTCCTGTGCGTTCAGCTCGGCCCGCAGCTGCTCGCGCTGTTCGAGGAGCTGGGGGGTGGGCTCGGCGTAGACGTGGTCGAAGATCTCGAGGAGGTCGGGCTCGGTGTCGGCGTTCATGCGGGCGCGCAGCCCGGCCGCGAACGTCTCGCCCTGGGTGCGGGCGGACTCGACGTCGTCGTCGGTGAGCAGGCCCCGCCCGCGCAGGTACGTCTCCAGCCGCCGCACCGGGTCGGCCCCGGCCCAGCGGCGCACCTCGTCGTCGTCGCGGTAGCGGCCGGCGTCGTCGGCGTTGGTGTGCGCGTCCATCCGGTACGTGTGCGCCTCGACGAGGAACGGCCCCCGTCCGCTACGGGCGTGCTCGACGGCGGCGCCCAGCACGGACAGCACGGCCACGAGGTCGTTGCCGTCCACCTGCTCGGCGGGCACGCCGTACCCGACGCCCTTGTACGCCAGCGCCGGCGCCGCGCTCTGCTTGGCCAGCGGCACGGAGATGGCGTACTTGTTGTTCTGCACGAAGAAGACCACGGGGGCCTTGAGCACGGCGGCGAAGTTGAGCGCCTCGTGGAAGTCGCCCTCGCTGGTGCCGCCGTCGCCGACGAAGGCCATGGCGACGCCGTCCTCGCCCTTGCGGCGCAGCGCCTCGGCCATGCCGGTGGCGTGCAGCACCTGCGTGGCCAGCGGCGTGCACTGGGGGGCGACGCGGGTGGCGGCGGGGTCGTAGCCGCAGTGCCAGTCGCCGCGCAGCAGCGTCAGCACCTCGACGGGGTCGAGCCCGCGCGCGACGAGCGCGACCGAGTCGCGGTAGGTGGGGAACAGCCAGTCCCGCTCGCGCAGCGCGAGCACGCCGCCGACCTGGCAGGCCTCCTGGCCACGGCTGGAGGGGTAGACGGCGAGCCGGCCCTGCTTGGTCAGGGCGGTCGCCTGGGTGTCGAAGCGCCGCCCCACGACCATCCACCGGTACGCCTCGCGCAGCAGCTCGTCCGGCGGGATGGCGTACCCGGCGGGTGCTTTCACCGCGGTGCCGCTCTCATCGACGAACCGGATGGGGGCCGGTGAGGGCAGCAGCTCCCGCACGGCTTTCGCCGACGTCTTCGTGGACATGGGAGAGCTCGCTTTCTGCCGAGATCCTTCCTGAGGACATTTGTCACAGAAAGCGTCCGCCTGCCTGGCCATCCGTTCAAGACTCGGCGGATAATGAGCGACAAATGGTTCGCAACCCATCTTCGGGAGGCCAATTGTCGTCGGAAGGGGCCCACGGAAGCGGCTGGCCAGGACATTCGGCCGCCGGGCTGGACGCGGTGGATCGGGCGATCATCGCCGAGCTCCTGCGCGACGGCCGGATGTCGGTGCGCACGCTGGCCGAGCGCGTGCACATCTCGCGCGCCAACGCCTATGCCCGGCTCACCCGCCTGATGGACGACGGCGTGATCACCGGGTTCACCGTCGAGCTCGCGCCGCACAAGGCCGGCCTCGGCACGAGCGCGTACGTGTCGGTGACCATCGAGCAGAACTCCTGGCGCGCGGTGCTGGCCCAGCTCAAGGAGATCCCCTTCGTCGAGCACTTCGCCATGGTCGGCGGCGACTACGACATCCTGGTCCTGGTCAGGACCCCGGACAACGAGACGCTGCGGCACGTGGTGCTGGAGCGCATCCAGGACGTGCCGGGCGTGCTGTCGACGCGGACGTGGCTGGTGTTCGACGAGGCGCGGGGCAGCGGCGCCCACTGGAGGGCGCCGGACCAGAGCGGCGGACCGGAGCGCCGGGCCAAGGCGCCGGACCAGGCGTGACGGTCAGAACGGGATCGGCAGGCGGACCATGCCGGCCAGGGCGAGAAGCTGCTCGGCGTCGTCCACCGGCGGCTGGATCCGGCGCATGATCCACTGCTTGACCTCCTTGCCGCGCTCCCCGCTGAGCGCGACCTGCCGGTCCCAGCCCTTCGTGTAGAGGCCGCCGGCGGCCCCCAGGTCCAGGCAGGTCACGTACGGCGCGGGCGCGAAGTCGATCGGCTCCAGGCCGAGCAGGTCGGCGGCGGCGTTGTGGCCGGCCGTCTTGCCCATCGGGGTCGCGTGCTGGCAGCTCTGCATGACGTCGTGGGAGTCGTCGAAGCGGGCCGCCGCCACGTCCCCGGCCGCGAACACCGCGCCCGACGGCTCCTCGACCCGCATCCACCGGTCGACGGCCAGGCGGCCGAGCCGGTCGCGGCGCGCCGGGACCTGCTCGGTGAGCGCGTCGGCCCGCATCCCCGCCGTCCAGATGACCGCGTCGGCGGCGACCCGCGTCCCGTCGGACAGGACCGCTGCGCCCGGCTCGACGGCGTGCAGGGAGGTGCGCAGGCGCACCTCGATGCCGAGCCGGTCGAGGGCGTCCTCGATGGACGGGCGCGGCGTCGGCCCCAGGTCGGGCCCCACGACGTCCGCCCGCTCGACGAGCACCACCCGCCCGCGCCCGGCCAGCTCGGTCGCCACCTCCAGCCCCGTGAACCCGGCCCCGACGACCACGGCCGTGAAGCCCTCGCGGCCCCGCAGGTGGTCGGCCAGCCGCCGGGCACCCCGCAGCGTGTCCACGTCGAACAGCAGCCCGGCCCCCGGCAGCTCCGGCCGCACCAGCCGGCTGCCCGTCGCCAGCACCAGCCGGTCGTAGCCGAGCACGTCCCCGCCGGCGTGCACCTCGCGGCGCTCCACGTCGATCCGCTCCGCCCAGGCCCGCCGGTGCCGGACGTCGATGGGCTTGAGCAGCCCGGCCAGCGGGACGGTCGCCCGGTCGGGCTCGGCCTCGTACATGCGGGGGCGCAGCACGAGCTCGTCGTCCGGCGCGACCAGCGTGATGTCGAGGTCGGCGCCGTCGCGCACGCGCGCGGCCGCGGCCGCCGCCCACACTCCGGCGAACCCGGCACCGAGGATCACGATGTGCGGCATGTGTGTCTCCTTCGTCAGTGACGTCCTGGTGGTCGCCAGGGAGACAACACAGCCCGCTCAAAGGTGACTGAGATGCCGGAGCTTGTCCGGATTCACCACCCGCCAGATGGTGACGATCCGCCCGTCGCGGATCTCGAACGTGTCCACCCACACCGGCACGCCGTCCCGGTAGGTGACCAGCGCCGGCTGCCCGCCCACCTCGATCGGCTCGATCCGCTCGGCCGGGCGCCGCCCCTCGATCCAGGCCAGCATCGAGGCCAGCCGGTCACGGCCGCGCACCGGCACGCGGGCCGCCGTGGTCCTGCCGCCGCCGTCGGCGACGTACACGACGTCCGGATGCAGCACCGCCACCAGCCGGGCCAGGTCGCCGGCCTGGGAGGCGGCGCGGAAGGCGGCGACCACCCGCTCCCGCTCGCCGCGCGCGGCCTCCGGCTCGCGCTCGCGCGCCGCCGCCACCCGGGCGCGCGCCCGCGAGGCCAGCTTGCGGGTGGCCGGCACCGACTTGCCGAGCACCTCGGCGATCTGCTCGAACGGCAGCCCGAACACGTCGTGCAGCACGAACGCCACCCGCTCCGGCGGCGCCAGCTCCCGCATCACCACCATCATGGCGGTGCCCACCGACTCGTCCACGAGCACCGGGCCGGCCGCGTCGGGCCCGGTCAGCAGCGGCTCCGGCAGCCACGGCCCGACGTAGTCCTCGCGCCGCACCCGGGCCGACTTCAGCACGTTGTACGACGTCCGCGCCGCCACCGTGATCAGCCACGCCCGCAGGTCCACCACCCGCTCCAGGTCGTCCGAGGCCGCCGCCGCCCGCAGCCAGACGTCCTGCACGACGTCCTCGGCCTCGGCCACGCTGCCCAGCAGCCGGTACGCGGCGCCGAACACGGCTGGCCGGTGCGACTCCCACTCCTCCCGCAGACGCGGACTCAGCTCCATCCCGCGCATTCTAGGCACGCGCGTGTCCGGCCCCCGAAGGGTGGTTCACTTGGCGGTGCGGACCAGCACGTCGCGGATGAGGGCGGCCACCTCCTCGGGGGTGAAGTCCATCGCGTTCTCGCCGACGGTGACCTCGAAGCTGCAGCGGTACGGGTCGGGCCCGCCGCGCACCCGCCCCCAGAGCTGGACCCCCTGCTCCTCCAGCAGCTCCCGCCCGGCCCGCTCGACGGCCCGCCTGGGCGCCGGCAGGTGCACGTGGAACAGCGGCGTCTGCGGCACGTCGGGCCGGGTGCGGGCGGCGCCGTCGGCGTTGACGGCGGCGGCGATCGCGATCGCGTGCTCCCGGTAGGCGGGCATGCGCTCGGCAATGGTGTCGAGGCCGGTCAGGGCGGCCAGGGCGAGCGGCCACGCGTCGGCGATGCCGCCGCCGAGCCGCTGCCGCCACACCCCGGCGGCGGCCACCGTGGCCGCGTCCGCGGCGAGCACGGCGCCCCGGACGCCTTGGAGGCTCTTGTAGAGGGAGACGTACACGGAGTCGAACAGGCCGGCGATCTCGTTCAGCGGCCGGCGGTAGTACGTCTGGGCCTCCCACAGCCGGGCCCCGTCGAGGTGCGCGGCGGCGCCGGTGGCCCGGACCAGCCCGACCTGCTCGCCCAGCTCGTCCCACTCGGGGAGCAGGCCGCCGAGGTCGCGTTGCGGCAGCTCCCAGACCACCGCCGCCAGCGGCTCGCCGATGGAGGTCAGGTCGTGCGCGGTCATCAGCTCGTACGGGTCGCCGGTGCGGCGGAAGCGCAGCCCGTGGACCGCGTTGTAGCCCTGCTCCTCCCACACGTCGAGGTGGCTGCACGGGTGCCCGGCGAAGGTGCGGCGCCCGCTGCGGTCGGCGTGCACGCGCAGCACGGCCTGCTGCGCCATCGTCCCGCTCGGGAAGAACAGCGCGCGCTCCTTGCCGAGCAGCCCGGCCAGCCGCCGCTCCAGCACCGCGACCGGGCCGTCGGGCCCGTCGGGCGGGGTGTCGTCGTCCACCAGCTCCAGCATCCGCTCCAGCACCACGCGCGGCCTGCGCCGCAGCGGCGCGTGCAGGAACAACGCCCGTCGTACGGGCGGAGGGTCATCGGCCATGTCCGGCTCCCAGCACGTCGTTCGCACGAGCATACCGATCGCCCCTGAGGCGGGGCCCGGACGCGGTCTTGTGGCGAGGAGCGGCCAAGGGGGTGTCCCGGCGGGCTCCGGCTTGTCACACTCGGGGCCGTAGCCGGCCATCGCCGGCGCCGGCCGCCCCTCCGAGGAGACGCCTGTGACTGTGATCGACGACCTGCCCGCCCCGCGTACGGCCGTACCGCTGCTCCTCGGCGCCCTCGCGACGAGCGCGCCGCTCGCCCTGGGCCTGGAGCCGTCCGGGGCGGAGGTGCTCATGATGGGCGCCGGCCTGCCCGTACGGCTGCGCCCGCTGCGCCGCCGCCTGGCCAGGCTCATGTACGACCAGCGCTACGGCGTGAACACCGCGGACTTCGCCGACCTCGCCGACTTCGGCCTCGACCACCCCGAGCGCGTCTACTACTCGCCGGCCCACTGGGGCACGCTGCGCCGGGCGCTGCCCGCCGGCGAGGTCAGCCACCGGGACGTGTTCCTCGACCTGGGCGCGGGCAAGGGCCGCATGGTGCTGGAGGCGGCGGGCAGGTACCCGTTCCGGCGGGTGATCGGGGTCGAGCTGTCGCCGGAGCTGACCGAGGTGGCCAGGGCGAACCTGGCCAGGACCAGGCTGCGGCTGCGCGCCCGCGAGGTCGAGTTCGTCAGCTCGGACGTGCTCGACTACGACATCCCCGACGACGTCAGCGTGGTGTTCCTGAACAACCCGTTCCGCGGCCGCACGTTCGCCGCCGCCATGGAGCGGCTGCTGCACTCGGCCGACAGGAACCCGCGCCCGATCACCCTCATCTACTTCAACCCCGTCGAGGAGGCGCACCTGCTGAGCACCGGCCGTTTCCGTCACCTCCGCACAGTGGCCCGCACGGTCGCGCCGTGGCGGCGGCGCGGGGAGGCGGGCGTGTTCGGCACGACCCGCGTGTACGCGGTGACCGCGCGGGGGTGATCCCTGCCCCCCGCGCGGCCTGGAGGGTTACGCCGTCTCGGCCCGGCGCTGGCAGCCGATGCAGTAGCGGGCCAGCGGGCGGATCTTGAGCCGTTCGAACGGGATGCCCGCCCCGCATTCCCCGCAGCGGCCGTAGGTGCCGGCGGCCAGCCGGTCGAGCGCCTGCGTCAGCTCGGCGATCGCGCGGTCGGCGGTGGTCAGGGAGACGAGCAGTTCCTGCCACGTGTCGTCGGCGCCGGTGCTGTCCTGCGCCTCGGCCCGCAGGCCGAGCAGGTGGCGGCTGCGCCGTTCGAGCTGCTCCTCGATGTCCTGGCGCAGCGCTTGGAGCTGGACGGTGCTGAGGTGTGCGTTGGCGTTGGTGTCGGCCATGGTCGCGAAAGGTCCTTCGTCGCAGGTGGGCACGCTGATGAGGCGGCCGGCACGCACCGGGCCGGCCGTCGTGGGGAGCCGCCGCTTCGCGCGGGCCGCCGTGAGGCGGGCACGCGCGGCAAGGCCCCGCGGACGTCCGCGGGGCTTCAGGGGTGGTGGGGCGGCTAGGTCAGCGGCGGGCTGCGTGACCCGGTGGGCAGGTGGGCGAGCTGCTGCGGGTCGCGGAGCGCGGCCTCGTCGTGGCCGGGCGACGGCAGCAGCGCCGGCTGGGCGGCCTCGGCCTGCCGCTCTCCGCGCAGCGGCGGCCACAGCGACAGCACGTGGTGCTCGCGCACGCTGGTGGCCTGGGGCGGCAGGCCGGCCGGTTCGGCGCCCGGGTCGCCCAGGCTCCACACCTGCTCGTACGCCGTGCCGGACGGCAGGCCGAAGCCGGTGCCGGAGGTCCAGGAGGCGCCGACGACGAGCAGGGACAGCAGGACCAGGCCCATCACGCCGGTGAACGCGATGGACCTTCGTGGTGCGGTGCGCCACGGTCCCGTCATACGGGCGACCATAGCCCAGACGTCGCAAAAGGGCATGTAGTTAAACGGCGCAGCCCTGGTGGTCAGTCGTCCCAGGTGACGGGGAGCCGTTCGACTCCGTAGATGTCCAGGCCGCCGCGCAGCGGCACCTCCGCGGCGGGCACGGCCAGGCGCAGCGTGGGGAAGCGCCCGATCAGCGCGGGGATCGCCACGCGCAGCTCCACCCGGGCGAGCTGCTGGCCCAGGCACTGGTGCACGCCGTGCCCGAAGGACAGGTGCCCGGTGGCGGGCCGGCGCAGGTCGAGGACGTCCGGGTCGGCGAACCTGGCCGGGTCCCTGTTGGCGGCCTGCACCGACACGACGACCGTCTCGCCGGCCTTGACCAGGTGGCCGCCCAGCTCGACGTCCTCCAGGGCGGCCCGCTGGCCGGTGTGGGCGATGCTCAGGTAACGCAGCAGCTCCTCCACGGCCTGGTCGGCCAGGTCCGGTTCCGCCCGCAGGGCGGCGAGCTGGCCGGGGTGGCTCAGCAGGGCGAACGTGCCCAGCGCGATCATGTTCGCGGTGGTGTCGAGCCCGGCGCCGAGCAGGAACGCGCCGACGCCGGCCAGCTCCTCGTCGCCGAGGTCGGTGCCGGTCAGGTCGCCGAGCAGGTCGTCGGTGGGGTGGGCCCGCTTGGCGAGCACCAGCTCGTGCAGGTACTCGGCGAGCGCGCCGAACGCCGCGTGCTGCTCCTCGCCGGTGTGCTCGCCGCCCGCCAGCACCGCCGCGTGCCGCTGGAAGGTCTCGCGGTCGGCGTACGGGACCCCGAGCAGTTCGCAGATCATCTGCGCGGGCACCGGCTGGGCGAACAGGCGCACCAGGTCGGCGGGCGGGCCGTGCTCGGCCAGGACGTCGAGCTGCGCGGCGGTGATCTGCTCGACGCGCTCGGCGAGCAGGCTCATGCGGCGGACGGTGAACTTGCCGATCAGCAGCTTGCGGAAGCGGGTGTGCTCGGGGGCGTCGATCGCGGTGAGGTCGCCGACCGCCCCGGGCGGCATCTCGTCGAACGCCACGCCCGGCAGCGGGTAGTGCATCAGCTCGGGCCGCGAGCTGAACCGCTGGTCGCCCAGCACGGCGCGGACCAGGGCGTGCCCGGTCACCAGCCATCCCTCGTGCCCGTCGGGGAAGGTCAGCCGCTTGATCGGCGCCTGCTCCCGCACCTCGGCCAGCTCCGGCGGCGGGTCGAAGGGGCAGCCGGGGGCGCGGGTGAGGGGCAGCTCGGCCAGCGGCAAGTGAGATTCGTACGTGAACGATGTTCTCTGCATAGGAACACTGTACGCAAACCAGAGACGATGTGCGCGCCTCTGTCGCGAAAAGGCGGTCGCGCTCACAGTGGCCGTATGCCGCAGAACACCTTCGACGCCCGCCTGGCCGAGACCTACGAGGCGAAATGGCCCGAGCTGTTCGACCCCGCCGTGGTCGAGCCGGCCGTCGACTTCCTCGCCGGGCTCGCAGGGCCGGGCGCCGCACTGGAGCTCGGCGTCGGCACCGGACGCCTCGCCCTGCCGCTGCGCCGGCGCGGCGTCCCCGTGCACGGCATCGACCTGTCGGCCGCGATGATCGCCCAGCTCCGGTCCAAGCCCGGCGGGCAGGACGTCGGCGTGACCGTCGGCGACTTCGCCACCACGCGGGTGCCCGGCACGTTCGCCCTCGCCTACCTCGTCCGCAACACGATCACGAACCTGACCACGCAGGACGAGCAGGTCGAGTGCTTCCGCAACGTGGCGGCGCACCTGGAGCCGGGCGGCTGCTTCGTCATCGAGGTGTACGTCCCCGAGCTGCGGCGCCTCCCGCCCGGCCAGACCGTCCACCCGTTCGCCGTGACCCCGGAGCACCTGGGGTTCGAGGAGTACGACGTGGCCGCGCAGCTCGCCGTCTCCCACCACTACTGGACCGTGGACGGGCAGGTGGAGACGTACTCCTCGACCCACCGCTACGTGTGGCCGGCCGAGCTGGACCTGATGGCGCGCCTGGCCGGCATGACGCTGCGCGAGCGCTGGGCCGGCTGGCGGTGCGAGCCGTTCACCGGCGACAGCAGGAGCCACGTCTCCGTCTGGCACAAGCCCGCGACGCGGGGCGCACGTCAGACCGGCGGGTGATGCGCCGGGCGCGCGTCAGAACGGGTAGCGGGGCGGCTCGCCGCGCAGCGTGATCCAGCGGGTCTCCGTGAACGCCTCGACGTTGGCCGCCGCCCCGCCGAAGCGGGAGCCGGTGCCGGAGGCGCGCACGCCACCGAACGGCGCGTTGGCCTCGTCGTTGACCGTCTGGTCGTTGATGTGCACGATCCCCGTCGGGATGCGCTCGGCCACGGCCAGGCCGCGCATCACGTCCCGGGTCACGATGCCGAGCGACAGGCCGTACTCGCCGGCGGCGGCCAGCTCGGCGGCCTCCTCCGCGGAGGAGACGCGGGTGACGGGCGCGACCGGGCCGAAGACCTCCTCGGCGAACGCGGGCGCGGTCAGCGGCACGTCCGCCAGCACCGTCGGCCGGTAGAAGAGCCCGTCGTACGTGCCGCCGGACGCGGCCCGCGCGCCCTGCTCGACGCTCGCGGTCACCAGGCGGTGGATCTTGTCGCGCTGGCCGGCGTCGATCACGGGCCCGAGCGCGACCTCCTTGGTGGCCGGGTCGCCGACGGGCAGCGCGTCGGCCTTGGCGGCCAGCCCCTCCACGAACGCGTCGTACAGCCGGTCGGCGACCAGGTGGCGGCCGGTCGTCATGCAGATCTGGCCCTGGTGGAAGAACGAGCCCCAGGCGGCCAGGTTCACGGCCGCGTCCACGTCGGCGTCGTCCAGCACGAGCAGCGCCGAGTTGCCGCCGAGCTCCAGGTGGGCCCGCTTGAGGTGCTTGCCGGCCAGCTCGCCGATGCGCCGGCCGACGGCGGTGGAGCCGGTGAAGGAGACGACCCGCACGTGCGGGTCCGTGATCAGCGCCTCGCCCACGTCGGGGCCGCCCGGCAGCATCTGCAGCACGCCCGGCGGCAGCCCCGCCTCCTCGAACACGCGGGCCAGCAGCGTGCCGCCGGTGACCGCCGTCCGCGGGTCGGGCTTGAGCAGGACGGCGTTGCCGAGCGCGAGCGCCGGGGCGACCGACCGGACGCCCAGGATGATCGGCACGTTGAACGGCGAGATCACCGCCACCACCCCGGCCGGGACCCGCCGCGCCAGCGACAGGCGCGGCTGCTCCGACGGCAGCACCTCGCCGATCGCCCGCGCGGGCAGCGCCGCCGCCTGGTAGCACTCCTCGGCGGCCACGTGCAGCGCGAACCCCGCCATGCCGGGGACCGCGCCGACCTCGCGCACGTTCCAGCCGCTGATCTCCTCGGCGTGCCGCTGCCACAAGTCGCCGGCCCTGCGCAGGACGGCGGCGCGGGCGGTGTGCGGCAGCGCGGCCCACTCCCGCTGCGCGGCGGCGGCGCTCGCGGCGGCCTCCGCCACGTCCTCGGGCGTCGCCCGCCCCATCCGGCCGAGCTCGCCGCCGGTGGCGGGCTCGACGACCGCGTAGTCGCCGCCGCGGGCGGCCGACCACGCGCCGTTCTTGTAGATGTTCGCCTGCCATTTGACGCTGTCGAGCAGTCCCATGGGCGGTTCCTCCTTGTACGGGCGTCACGGCCGGGCCGGCGGAAGTTGAGGTGACGCTACGGAGGGGACCCCATCAGGGCAACAGAACGTTCGGAGGGCTGGAACGCGATTTCCCCCACCGGAACAGTGAGTCAGGGGCGGTGGCCGAGGCGGCGGGAGATCTCGGCGGTGGTGCGGCGCAGCGGCGGCTCGATGCGGGCCGCCAGCGCCTCGACCGCCGTGGGCGCCACGGTGAGGTGCACGGCGACGTTCACCGCCGCGACCACCTCGCCCGAGCGGTCGCGCACCGGCGCCGCGAACGAGCGCAGCCCCGGCGCCAGCTCCTCGTCGTTGACCGCCACCCCGCTCTGCCGCACCTTGGCCAGCGCCGCCGTGAGCTGCTCGCGGTTCGTGATCGTCTTGGGGCCCCTGCGGGCCATGTCGGTGTGGTCGAGGATCTGCCGCAGCGCCGCCGCGTCCTTGAAGGCCAGCAGCACCTTGCCCATCGACGTGCAGTACGCCGGCAGCCGCGAGCCCACGTGCAGGTTGAGGTCCATGGCCGCGGCGTTGCGCCGGGCGCTGCGGCGGCGGTCGACGTAGACGACGTCGGGGCCGTCGCACAGCCCCATGCTCACGGTGCAGCCCGTCTCGTCGGCCAGCGCCTGCAGCAGCGGGCCCGCCACCTTGCCCAGCTCCATGGAGTCGATCGCGGCGAACCCCAGGTCGGCGGCCCGCGGGCCGAGGAAGTACTTCCTGGTCTCGGGGTCCTGCTGGATGTAGCCGAGCTTGGTGAGCGTGGCGACGTAGCGGTGCGTCGTGCTCTTGTTGAGCCCGACCGTCCGCGCGAGGTCGGCGATGCCCAGCACGGAGCGGTTGCCGGTGAAGGCGGACAGGATGCGCAGGCCGCGCTCCAGCGAGACGGAGAACGAGGCGCCGGCGGCCGGGCGGCCGCGCGGGCGAGGGCTGTCGTCGGCGGTCACGAGGGTCAGAATAGAGGCCTGCCGTTCCGCATGCTCGAACGCTCGTTGGGGGCGTCGCTCGCGGGGTGGCACTCTTACGAGCCGGAGGGGTGACGACGAGCACGCGAGGAGAGACGAGCCTGATGTCCGAGGGGTGGCACGTCGGGCACTTCATCGGCGGGGAGTGGTGCGCGGCCGTTTCCGGGCGTTCCTCTCCGAACCGGTCACCATGGTCGGGCCGGACGCTCGGCGAGGTCGCCGCGGGCGACGGCGAGGACGCCGGGCGGGCCGTCGCCGCCGCGCACGAGGCGTTCGCCGGCTGGTCGCGGGCGCTGCCGGAGCAGCGCCAGCAGGTCTTCCTGCGCGCCGCCGCCATCCTGGAGCGGCGCGGCGGCGAGGTGCTGGCCGCGCTCGCCGCCGAGACCGGCTGCGGCCGCCACTTCGGCGAGATCCAGCTCGACCTCACGGTCAAGCTGCTGCGCCAGGCCGCCCACCTGCCCTACCGGCCGTCCGGCGAGCTGCTGCCGTCCGACGTGGCGGGCACCCAGGCGATGGCCGTACGCCGCCCGGCCGGCGTGGTGGCGGCCATCGCGCCGTGGAACGCCTCGCTCACCCTGTCGGGCCGGGCCATTGCCGGGCCGCTCGCGCTCGGCAACACGGTGGTGCTGAAGCCGTCCGAGGAGTCCCCGTACACCGGGGGCGCGCTGTGGGCGGAGATCATGGCGGAGGCGGGCCTGCCCCCAGGGGTGCTCAACGTCGTCACCCACGCGCCCGGCGAGGCCGGCGCCGTCGCCGACGCGCTGCTGGCGAGCCCGCTCGTCAAGCGGGTCAGCTTCACCGGCTCGACGCCCACCGGCAGGCGGCTGGCCGAGCGGGCCGGCCGCCACCTCAAGCGGGTCCTGCTGCAGCTCAGCGGCCAGAACCCGCTCATCGTGGCGGCCGACGCCGACCTCGGCTACGCGGTGGACGCCGCGACGTTCGGCGCGTTCGTGCACCAGGGGCAGGTGTGCATGTGCGCCCGGCGGATCTACGTCGAGCGCCCGCTGGCCGAGGCGTTCGCCGAGCGGTTCGCGGCCAGGGCGGCGGCCCTGCCCATGGGCGATCCGGCCGACCCCGCCACCGTCGTGGGCCCCGTGATCAACGAGTGGGCGCTGGCCCTGCTCGACCGCCGCGTGAAGGAGGCGGTGGGGCTCGGCGCCCGCGTTCTGGCCGGCGGCGTCCCCGCGCCGCCGTGCTACCCGGCCACGGTGCTCACCGACGTCCCGGACGAGGCGGAGATCGCGCAGGGGGAGACGTTCGGGCCGGTGGTGGTGCTGGAGACGGTGGAGTCGGCCGAGCGGGCCGTCGCCCGCGCCAACCGCTCCGACCTCGGCCTCGTCGCCTCCGTCATCACCGGCGACAGCCGCCGCGGCCTGCGCCTGGCCGCCGCCCTGGACGCCGGCATCGTGCACGTCAACGACCAGCCGGTCAACGACGAGCCGCACATGCCGTTCGGCGGGGTCAAGGGCAGCGGGTGGGGGCGGTTCGGGCTGGGGTTCGCGGCCGAGGAGTTCTGCGAGACGCAGTGGGTGACGGTACGCGACCAGGGCCGCGCCTTCCCGTTCTGAAAATCCCTTGCTGGGACGCGGGGTGGCGCGGCGGCCAGGAGGTACCGCCGCGCCACGGGCTCTTCCCGCGGGTTTCCCGGCCGGGTCAGCCCGCGCTGCAGGAGACCGTCGGCCAGGTGTAGTTGCCGTTGTGCTGGATGGTCACGCCCCAGTTGTTGCCGCTGCCGTTCGGCGTGGCGGTCAGCACCTGGGAACTGGGATAGCTGGCGTTGATGTTCCAGGTGGCGATGACCTTCGCGGGGGAGGGCACGTTCATCGTGACGGTCCAGTTGCTGGAGCCGCTGACCGACACGTTGAGGTTGTAGCGGTCGCTCCACTGCTGGCCCGCGGACAGCGTGGCGGTGCAACCGCCGCCGCCCCGCCACCGCCGCCGCCCCGCCGCCCCCGCCGCCGCCGGAGGAGCCGCCGACCGTGATGTTGGAGTTGCCGCTGCTCTGGTAACCCTCGGTGGCGAGGATCTGGTAGTCATGGGTGCCCAGGTTCATGCCGTAGCGGGCCCAGGCGTCGAAGTGGTTGCCGGCCGTGATGGTGCCGCCGGTCTTCTTCTGCTGGCGTACGCTCCAGTACTG
Source organism: [Actinomadura] parvosata subsp. kistnae (assembly GCF_900323885.1). Lineage (GTDB taxonomy): Bacteria > Actinomycetota > Actinomycetes > Streptosporangiales > Streptosporangiaceae > Nonomuraea > Nonomuraea composti. The sequence goes on from NZ_OOHJ01000023.1 coordinate 235,366, forward strand.
GTTGAAGGTGCGGGTGCCCTCGATGGACGGCGCGTTGTAGCGGGTGGTCTGGTAGATGTCGTACGTGCCGCCGTCGCTGGTGACCGTGCCCTTGTACGTGCCGGTGGGCCGGTAGGTGCCCCAGTTGTCGACGATGTAGTACTCGACGAGCGGGTTCCTCGTCCACCCGTACAGCGTCAGGTAGGCGTTGCCCGACGGGTTGAAGCTGCCGGAGTAGCTGACCGTTCTGCGGCCGCCGGGGTTCCAGCCCTTGCCGGCCACGAAGTTGCCGGTGTTGCGCCACGACGTGCTGTAGTTGCCGCCGGAGCCCAGCTCCATGGAGACCGTGCCCTGGCTGTCGGTCCAGAACGAGTAGAAGTACCCGTTGTTGGTGCCGGTCTGGTTGGTGGTGATGGCCGCGTGCGCGACGCTCGGCAGCATCGCCACGGCCAGCGCCGCGACCACGGCGAAGGCCCGGCCAGCGAGCCGCCTCATGCGTCCGCGCCGGCGGCTCGGTGGGGGGTGGGGGCGTCGTTCATCTGAGTGCTTCCTTCTCGTGAAGGTGGGCATCTTCGAAACTATCGGAACGGTGGCGAAAGTATCGGGCGCATTGTGTGAAGTTGTCAATGTTTCTGGTCAGAGTGTGAGGGGTCGGGTGGGTGGGGAGTGGCGGGGTGGGTGAACGGCCTGGTCAGGGGGCTCACAGGAGGGGGTGTGGGGCGGTGAAACTTTCAGCGTGCCGCCGAAAATTACCGGACCGTCTGGAAAAGAGGATGCTTTCCTAGGAGTATTAGATATAACCTAAGGGCTCTAGGAAAGGGGTGACGTGCATTGGCACGGATGGGGCTGACGGCCGAGCGGGTGACGCTCGTCGGGGCCGAGCTGGCAGACGAGGTCGGGCTCGAGCACGTGACGATGTCGGCGGTGGCGCGCCGGCTCGGGGTGAAGGACGCCAGCTTGTACGCGCACGTCCGCAACCTCGACGACCTGCGCGGCCGGATCGCGCTGCTGGCGGCCGACGAGAAAACCGTCCGCATCGCGGAGGCCACCGCCGGCCGGGCGGGCAGGGACGCCCTCGTGGCGTACGCGAACGCGTGGCGGGCCTACGCCCACGAGTGCCCCGGCCGCTACACCGCGACGCAGACGCCCATGGAGATCGACCCCGAGCTCGTGGCCAGGGCCACCGGGCCCCGGCGGGCGATCGAGCTGACGTACCGCATGCTGCGGGCGTACGAGCTGGACGAGCCCGACCTGACCGACGCGGTCCGGCTGCTGCGCAGCACGCTGCACGGCTTCGTCAGCCTGGAGGCGGCGGGCGGGTTCGCCCACGCCCGGCCGGCGGAGGCCACCTGGGCGCGCAGCCTCGACGCCCTGCACACCCTCCTGGAGAACTGGCCCGCACATCCGACTGAAGGAGATTCGACATGACCGGCACCAGTCCTGCCGTCGGCCACCTGCGCGTGGACGGCGCGAACATCCGCTACGAGGTGCGCGGCAGCGGGCCGCTCCTGCTGCTGATCCCCGGCGGCACGGGCGGCGCCGCCGCGTTCGACGGGGTCGCGGACGACCTGGCCGGCGAGCACACGGTCGTCTCGTACGACCCGCGCGGCCTGTCCCGCAGCCCCCTCGACGACCCGGAGGCCCCTCAGACGGTCGCGCAGCAGGCCGATGACGCGTACCGGCTGCTGGAGCTGCTGGCCCCGGGGGCGCCCGCCCGCGTGGCCGGCTGCAGCTCGGGCGCGATCGCCGCCCTGCACCTGCTCGCCACCCACCCGGAGCGGATCGAGCGCGTCGTAGCGCACGAGCCGCCGCTGGTGGAGGTGCTGCCGGACGCCGCCGTGCACCGCGCGATGCTCGCCCGCGTCACCGACACCCTCCACCGCGAGGGCCTGATGCCGGCGGCGACCATGTTCGCGGCCGGCCTCGCCGCAGAGGCGAGCAAGGACCCCGCTCCCGCAAGCGCCGCTCCCGCAAGCGGCGCCCCGGCAAGCGCCGACCAGGCAGGCGGCACTCCGGCAAGCGGCACTCCGGCAGGCGGCGCCCCGGCAGGCGGCACTCCGGCAAGCGGCGCCCCGGCAGGCGGCGTCTCCAGGAGCGATGCGCCCGCGAGCGCCGCTCCCGTCGAGTTGCCGCCTCAGGCGGCGGCGCGGGCCGAGCGGACGCTGGCCGACCTGCCGTACTTCCTCGGCCGGATCGTTCCCAGCTTCATGACCTACGCCCCCGACCTGGAGCGGCTGCGTACCCTCTCGGACCGGCTGGTGCTCGCGGCCGGCGAGGACTCGCGCGGCGAGCTGCCCCACCGCACCGCCGCCTGCCTGGCCGAGCGGCTGGGCACGGAGTTCGTGCTCTTCCCGGGCGGTCACGTGGGCCTGACCACGCATCCCGCCGAGTTCGGCGCGCTGCTGCGCAAGGTGCTGAACGCCTAGCCACGCCACCCTCGACCAGTCACCAAGACCCCCGACTTGATTTTCTACTATTTAGGTAGGTTAAGCTGGTTTAGCTTCCAGACGTTCATGAAGGGCAGTACCCCCATGTCTCCATCCAGACCGCTGCGCACCGTCGTCACGCTCACCCTCGTGGGCCTCCTCGGCGCCTGTGGCGGCGCCGGGGGAGCCGCCGGCCCGGCGCCCGGCGGCGACGGCACGCCCGTCCAGGGCGGCACGCTCACCTACCTGGAGCATCAACCGCCCACGTGCCTCTACCTGCCCGCCGCCGGCTTCTATCCGAACGGCGGCATCCTCAACCAGATCACCGACAAGCTCACCTGGCAGAACCCGGAGACGCTCGAGATCGAGCCGTGGATCGCCACCAAGTGGGAGATCAACGAGGACGCCACCGAGTACACCTTCCACCTGCGCGACGGCGTCACGTTCAGCGACGGCACCAAGCTGGACGCCGACGCCGTCGCCGCCAACTTCGACGTGTACGGCCTCGGCGACGACAAGCTCAAGCTGCCCGTCGCCGAGTTCGTCAACAACTACGAGCGCAGCGAGGTGCTCGACCCGCTCACCTTGCGCTTCCACTTCGACAAGCCGTCGCCCGGCTTCCTCCAGGGCACCTCGGTGATCGGCGCGGGCCTGGTGTCGAAGAAGACGATCTCGCTGCCGTACGAGCAGCAGTGCCAGCTGAAGAACATCGTCGGCTCCGGCCCGTTCACCCTGAAGAACCAGATCGTCGACAAGGAGGTCGACCTGGTCGCCAGGAAGGACTACAACTGGGCGCCGCCGTCGTCGAAGCACCAGGGCCGCGCGTACCTCGACGAAATCAAGATCATCGTCACGCCGGAGGACAACGTGCGCGTCGGCGCGCTCACCTCCGGCCAGGCCGACATGGTGCGGTACGTGCAGGCGTACGACGAGCAGACCGTCAAGGACGCCGGCTTTACCATCTACGCCGAGCCCACGCGAGGCGTGAACAACGGCCTCTACCTGCGGCCCGGCAACAGCCTCATCAAGGACGTGAACGTCCGCACGGCGCTGCGGCTCGGCACGAACGCCAAGGAGATCGTCGACACCCTCTTCACCGCCAGCTACCCGGTCGCCACGTCCGTGCTCAGCCACCTCGCGCAGGGCTACGTGGACCTGTCCAAGGAGCTCGTCTACGACCCGGCCAAGGCGAACGCGCTGCTCGACCAGGCGGGCTGGGTCAACGGCGCCGACGGCGTCCGCGTCAAGGACGGCAAGCGGCTGCAGCTCGGCGTGTTCGTCTCCGGCCCGCAGCCGCTGTCCAAGCAGACCCTGGAGCTGGTCGCCCAGCAGTGGACGAAGCTCGGCGTCAAGCTGGAGATCCGCCCCGCCGACGCCGGCACCCAGGCCGTCGACATCAAGGACGCCGAGAAGACCGCCATCCAGCACGGCATGGTCGGCCGCGCCGACCAGGACGTGATCAAGAGCCACTTCCACAGCAAGAACCGCGACGTCATCCTGTCCGACGACAAGAAGCTGGACCGGCTGCTGGAGGAGGAGTCCGCCGAGCCCGACGTGAGCCGGCGCAACGCCAAAGTCGCCGAGATCCAGCGGTACGTGATCGAGCAGGGCTACGCGATCCCGCTGTTCGAGGAGCCCCAGGTGTACGGCGCCGCCCCGTACGTGCGCGGCGTGGCCTTCGAGGCGGTCGCCCGGCCGTGGTTCTACTCCGTGTGGAAGGCGCGGCAGTGACCCGCTACCTGCTGTCGCGCGCCGGGCAGGCCGCGCTCGTGCTGTGGGCCGCCTTCACCGCGAGCTACGTGCTCCTGCAGCTCCTGCCCGGCGACTCGATCCTGATCAAGTTCCAGAACCCGGAGCTCGGTCTGTCGCCGCAGCAGATCGCCGAGATCCGCGCGTACTACGCCGGCGCCTCGCCGCTGGCCGACTACGCCCACACCCTGCTCGGCTTCCTGACCGGCAGCTTCGGCTACTCGATCGACACCGGCACGCCCGTGGTCGAGCGGCTGGCCGAAGCGCTGCCCGAGACGGCCCGGCTGGCGTCGGCGGCGTTCCTGCTGGCCGTGGTGATCGCCGTGGTCATCGCGTTCGCGGCCAGCTACAGCTCGGCCTCCTGGCTGCGCGGGGCGCTGCTGTCGGTGCCGTCGTTGTTCATCTCGGTGCCGGCGTTCTGGCTGGGCATCCTGCTGATCCAGATCTTCTCGTTCCGGCTGCGGCTGGTGCCGGTGATCGGCGGCAGCGAGGTGCAGCAGCTCGTCCTGCCGGTGCTGACGCTGGCCGTGCCGATCTCGGCGCCGATCGCGCAGGTGCTGGCGCGCGCCATCGACCAGGTGTACGCGCAGCCGTTCGTGCCGGTGATCGCGGCCAAGGGCGCCTCGCGCTGGTGGATCCTGTGGCGGCACGTGGCCCGCAACGCCGTGCTGCCGACGCTCACCGTGGCCGGGCTGACGCTCGGCGAGCTGATCGCGGGCTCGGTCGTGACCGAGACCGTCTTCGGCCGGGCCGGGATCGGCCGGCTCACCGAGCAGGCCGTCAACGCGCAGGACACGCCGGTGATGCTCGCCGTCGTGGTGCTCGCCGCCGCCGTGTTCGTGCTGGTCAACCTGCTGGTGGACGTGCTGTTCCCGATCCTCGACCCCCGGCTGAAGGGAGCGGCGGCATGACGGGCGCGTCTGTCCCGGGCGCGGGCGGCGTGGGGAGCGGCGGCGTGCCGGTCCCGGCGCGCGTGGCGCGGCGGCCCAGGGGCCGGGTGCCCGTCGGGCTGGTGGTGGCCTGGCTGGTGGTCGGGCTCGTGCTGCTCTGGGCGGTCGTGCCCGGCCTGTTCACCGCGTACGACCCGATCGCCGGCGTACCGGCGGAGAAGCTGCGCCCGCCGGGCGCCGGCCACCTGTTCGGCACCGACGCGGTCGGGCGGGACGTCTTCGCCCGGGTGGTGCACGGCTCGGTGCACTCCCTGTCGGGCGCGCTCGTCGCCGTCGGGGTGGGCCTGCTGCTCGGCACGCTGCTCGGCCTGCTGGCCGGCGCCGCCGGCGGCGTGGCGGACGCGGCGGTCATGCGGGTCGTGGACGTGCTGCTGTCGGTGCCCGGCCTGCTCCTGGCCCTGACCGTGATCATCCTGCTCGGCCCGGGCACGGTGAACGTGGCGATCGCCGTCGGCATCGGCTCCGTCGCGGCCTTCGCCCGGCTGGCCCGCGCCGAGGTCGTCCGGGTGCGGCGCACCGACTACGTGGAGGCCGCGTTCGGCAGCGGCGGCAGGTTCGGCGCGGTGTTGTGGCGGCACGTGCTGCCCAACTCGCTCGGCCCCGTCGTCGCGCTGGCCGCCCTGCAGTTCGGCGCCGCCATCCTGGCCATCTCGACGCTCGGCTTCCTCGGCTACGGCGCCGAGCCGCCCACCCCCGAGTGGGGGCTGCTCATCGCGGAGGGGCGCAACTACCTGGCCACCTCGTGGTGGCTGACCACCCTGCCCGGCGCCGTCGTGGTGGCCGTGGTGCTGGCCGCCGGACGCATCAGCCGCTCGATCGGAAGGGAACGCGGATGAGCCTGCTGGAGGTGCACGACCTCAAGGTCTCCTACGACGGCCGCCCGGCGGTGCACGGCGTGTCCCTGTCGGTCGAGCCGGGCGAGGTCGTGGCCGTCGTCGGCGAGTCGGGGTCCGGCAAGTCCACCACGGCCCACGCCCTCATCGGGCTGCTGCCGTCCAACGCCACCCTGGACGCGGGCCGGATCCTGTTCGGCGAGGCCGACCTGGCCGGCTGGTCGCAGCGCCGCCTGCGGTCCGTGCGCGGCAGCCGGATCGGCCTCGTCCCGCAGGACCCCGCCAACTCCCTCGACCCCGTCAAGACCGTCGGCGCCCAGATCGGCGAGGTGCTGCGCGTGCACGGCGAGCGCGACCGCCGCAAGATCCGTGCCCGCGTCCTCGACCTGCTCGCCCGCGTCGGCCTGCCCGACCCGGAGACGCGCGCCCGGCAGTACCCGCACGAGCTGTCCGGCGGCATGCGGCAGCGCGTGCTCATCGCCGCCGCGATCGCCCTGCGGCCGAGCCTGATCATCGCTGACGAGCCGACCAGCGCCCTCGACGTCACCGTGCAGCGGCGCATCCTCGACCTCATCGACGACCTGCGAGCCGAGTACGGCACCGCCGTCCTGCTGGTGACCCACGACCTCGGCGTGGCGGCGGGCCGCTCGGACCGGCTGGTCGTGATGAAGGACGGCCGCGTCGTGGAGCGCGGCCCGACGTCCTCGGTGCTGGCCGCCCCGCAGGAGGGCTACACCAAAAGGCTGCTGGACGACGCCCCGGCCCTGTCGGCGCGGCCGTTCCCCGACCATCCGGGCGGGCCGCCCGCGATCGTGGTGCGCGACCTGGTCAAGGAGTTCCGCGTCGGGCGGCGCCCGTTCCGCGCCGTGGACGGCGTCTCCTTCGAGGTCACCCGCGGCACCACCCACGCGCTGGTGGGGGAGTCCGGCTCGGGCAAGACGACCACGGCCAGGATGGTCGCGCGGTTCGCCACGCCCACCTCGGGAACGGTCAGCATCGCCGGGGCGCCGGACGGCCGCCGCTTCCGCCGGCACGTGCAGCTCGTCTACCAGAACCCGTACGGGTCGCTCGACCCTCGCCAGACCATCGGAGAGATCATCGAGGAGCCGCTGCGCAACTTCGGGCTCGGCGACCGCCCCGCCCGGCGCGCCCGCGTCGCCGACCTGCTGGAGCGGGTGGCGCTGCCGGGCGAGCTGGCCGCGCGCCGGCCGCGCGAGCTGTCCGGCGGGCAGCGGCAGCGGGTGGCCATCGCCCGCGCGCTGGCCGCCGAGCCCGAGGTGCTGGTGCTCGACGAGGCGGTCTCCGCGCTCGACGTCACCGTGCAGGCCCAGATCCTCGCCCTGCTCGAACGGCTCCAGCGCGAGCTGGGCCTGACCTACCTGTTCATCTCGCACGATCTGGCCGTGGTGCGCCAGATCTCCCACACCGTCTCCGTCATGAGCAAAGGACGCATCGTGGAAACCGGAACCACCCGCCAGGTCTTCAGCGACCCCCGGCACGACTACACCCGAGAGCTGCTGGCCGCGATCCCGGAGCGCGTCCGATGAGGCTGGGCTTCTTCACCCGCCTGCTGGACGACGCGCCGCCCGCCGAGCGCTACCGGCTGGCCGCCGAGCAGATCCGGCACGCCGAGGCGCACGGGTTCGATACCGCGTGGGTGGCGCAGCACCACTTCGACGGCGAGGAGGGCGGGCTGCCCGCGCCGCTGGTGTTCCTGGCCCACGTCGCCGCCACGACCCGGCACATCAGGCTCGGCACCGGCATCATCACGCTGCCGCTCGAACACCCGCTGCGCGTCGCCGAGGACACCGCCGTGCTCGACCTGCTCACCGGCGGGCGGCTGGAGGTGGGCGTCGGCGGCGGCGGCACCCCGTCGGCGTTCGGGCCGTTCGGGCACGACGCCGCCGACCGCGCCGCCCTGTACGCCGAGCACCTGTGGGCGCTGCGCCGCGCCTGGGCCGGTGAGGACCTCGGCGGCGGCAACCGGCTCTACCCGCCCGCGCCCCGCCTGCTCGACGCCGTGTGGGAGGCCACGTTCTCCGTCGCCGGCGGGGCCAGGGCGGGGCGGGCCGGCCACGGGCTGATGCTCTCCCGCACCCAGCCGCGGCCCGCCGAGCGGCCCCAGGCCACGCTGGCCGACCTGCAGCTCCCCATCGTCGAGGCGTACCACGAGAGCCTGCCGGCCGGCGCCACCCCGCGGATCATGGCGTCGCGCACCGCGTTCGTCGCCGACAGCCGCGCCGACGCGCTGCGCTACGCCGAGATCGGGCTCGGCCGGCGCCGGCTGCCGTTCGAGCTGCCCGGCAGTGACCTCGACAGCCGCATCACCGCCTTCGACGTGCACCTCGGCACCCCGCAGGACGTCATCGACAGCCTGCGCGCCGACCCCACCCTGCAGCGGGCGACCGACCTGGTCTTCCAGGTCCACTCGGTCGATCCGCCGCACCCCCTGGTCCTGCGCTCCATCGAACTGCTGGCCACCGAGGTCGCCCCCGCGTTCGGCTGGCGGCCCACCGTCGAATTGAGCAAGAAATGATCACTGACGTCATCGACCACCTGGCCGGGATCACCCCCGGCTCCTCCCTCGACCGGCTGCGCGACCGGCGCCCCGACGCCCGCGAGCACGCCCAGCGCGGCTACGACGCGCTCTTCACCCCCGACGACGAGGGCGAGGTGACGCTCGTCGAGCGCGACGCCGTCGCCGCCTTCGTCACCGGCCTGCACCAGGACCTCACCGTCGCCCGCTTCTACGCCGACCGCCTCGCCGAGCTGTCACCCGGCCTGCTCAAAGCCGTAGAGACCGAGATCGAGGCGGGCCGCGCCACCGGCCCCTACGGCGTCTACGAGGGCGCCCTGGCCGCCGAGAGCCTTGAGGGCCCGCGCTACCGCGCCAGCGACCCGGCCGCGCTCGGGGTCCGGCTGGCCGCCGCGTTCGAGCACGCCCACCTGCTCGTCTTCCGCCCCCGCGAGGCCCGCGCCGACGCGCTGCGCGACCTGCGCGCCGCCGGCTGGAGCGAGACCGGCGTCGTCACGCTGTCGCAGCTCGTCGCGTTCCTCAGCTTCCAGGTACGGGTCGTCACCGGCCTGCGCCTGCTCAACCAGGAAGGGGTCACCGCATGACCGGGTTCACCACGGAACGGCTCGGCTGGCGGCCCTGGCTGGAGCCCCTGACCGAGGACGAGCTGACCGACGCCCACCACGAGGCCCTGGTCGACCGGGCCCGCGCCGCCTCCCCGTACTTCCGGCTGCTCGCCCGCGACCCCGACGTCCTGCACGCCCGCACCAAGACCGACCAGGACATCTTCTACAACCCCGACGGCGGGCTGCCACGCGCCGAACGCGAGCTGGCCGCCACCGCCACCTCCCGCCACAACGGCTGCGTCTTCTGCGCCTCCGTGCACGCGCGCTTCGCCGGCCACTACTCCAAGCGGCCCGGCGACGTGCGGCGGCTGCTCGACGAGGGGGTGGACGCGCGGCAGGACGCCCGATGGCGGGCCATCATCGACGCCGCCGTGGCGCTGGCCTCCACCCCGTCCACGCTCGGCCCCGAGCACCTGGCGGCGCTGCGCGCGGCCGGGCTCGACGACCTCGCCATCAGCGACCTCGTCCACGCGGGGGCGTTCTTCGGCTGGGCCAACCGGCTCATGCTCTCGCTCGGCGAGCCCACCCAGGAGGAGAAGTGACGGAACCTCAGCTCGACCACCTCGTCTACGCGGTGCCCGACCTCGCCGCGGGGGTCGCCGAGTTCGCCGAACGCACCGGGATCACGCCGGTGCGCGGCGGCAGCCATCCCGGAGGCACGGCCAACTACCTCATCCGCTTCGGGTCCTCCTCCTACCTGGAGATCATCGGCCCGGACCCGGAGGCCGGCGTCCGGCCCCGGGCGTTCGGGCTGGAGACGCTGACCGAGCCGCGCCTGGCCGCCTGGGCCGTGCGGCCCGGCGACATCGACAAGGCCGTGCGGCTGGCCCGCGAGCGCGGCCACGACCCTGGCGACGTGCAGCCCCTGTCGCGGCGCACTCCCGCCGGCGAGCTGCTGGAATGGCGGCTCACCCGGCGCGAGGACCCGGCGGAGGTGCGGCCGGTGCCGTTCCTCATCGACTGGGGCGGCACCCGCCACCCCGCCGACTCCGACCTGCCACTGGCCGGCCTGATCTCCTTCTCCGCCGCCCACCCCGACCCGGACGCGCTCCAGCGGGACCTGGCCGCGCTCGGCGTCCGGCTCGACGTCGCCGCCGGGCCCGAGCCGTCGCTGCGCGCTGTCATCGGCACCCCGCGCGGCCACGTCACCCTGCGCTGACACTTCTCCGAGGAGCGTTCTTCATGACCACCCTGCGCGAATACCTGTCCCACAAGCGCGCCGCCCTGCTCGCCCGCCGGGAGGCCCCCGCCACCGGCCCGGTCCCGCTGCGCGCCCGCGTCACCGCCGAGGGCCGCAGCGGCATCCGGCGGATCAGGATCAGGGACTTCCAGCTCATCAGCGACAGCGGCCCCGACTTCGCCGGTTACGACCTCGGCCCCACCTCGCCCGAGCTGCAGACCGGCGTGCTGGGCAGCTGCGTCACCCACATCTTCCTGATCAAGGCGGCCGAGCTGGACGTGCCGCTCGACTCGCTGGAGGTGGACGTGCACGCCGAGTACGACCCCCGCGCCCAGGGGCCGGACGGTGACGTCCCCGTGCATCCGTACGGGTTCCGGTACGAGGTGCGGATCGCGTCGCCCGCGTCCGACGAGGAGCTGAAGGCCCTGCAGGCGGAGGTTGAGCGGGTCTGCCCGATCCTCAACCTGATCCGCAACCCGCAGCCGGTGACGGGCACGCTGGTCCGCACCGACCCGCAAGCGGTGGCGATACCACCGCAGCAGTACGCCTGACCTGGCCGCCGCCACCCCCTAGGGCGAACCCCTGAGACCTGTGGCAGTACGCCGCACCCCCCGCGTACGTGCGACGGCGTACCCCAGGTGTCTCCTCCAGCCCGACGCTCCCCGCCGGTCGGTTCCGCGAACCTGAACCACGACGGAACACCACACCGACAGGCAGGGAGCACACCATGACCACGATCACCACCGCCGACACCATGATCACCAAGCTGTCCGGCTGGCTGGCCCGGCACAGCATCGACGTCCTCCGGGTCAGCCTCGGGCTGGTCTTCGTGGCCTTCGGCACCCTCAAGTTCTTCCCCGGCGTGAGCCCGGCCGAGGCGCTGTCGGTGGCCACGCTGGAGAAGCTGTCCCTGGGCCTGCTGTCCGGCTACGCGGCGCAGGCCGTGATCGCCGCCATGGAGGTCTTCATCGGGCTCACGCTCGTGACCGGCAAGCTGCTCAAGACGGGGCTGGTCGTGATGACGGGCGCGCTCGTCGGGTTCTTCGCCCCGTACGTGCTCTTCTTCACGAACCTGTTCCCCGGCGCCCCCACTCTTGAGGCGCAGTACATCTTCAAGGACATCGTCCTGGCCGCGGCCGCCATGGTGATCGGCGCCCGCGCCCTCGGCGCCCGCCTGGTGCCGTCCCGCGACCGCGCGGTGTGACCTCACCCCGATGCCGGCAGGTTCATCGCCGCGAGCTTCACCGGGTCCACCACCACGGAGATCCGGGCGACCCTGCCCGCCACCACGGTGAACGACATGACCGACAGCGGGCTGCCGTCCTCGCGCCACGACGCGACCGCCGGCAGCCCGTCGACCAGCACCCAACCGCCCCGCGTGGCCGCGCCGGCCGCCATCCGCGCGCTGGAGGCGACCTCCGTGGCGCCGAGCGTGACGACCAGCCCGCCGGGAGTGTCGACGGTCAGCCGGACGTCCGGATCGAGCACCCGCAACAACCCCTCGAAATCGCCGAGACGAGCAGCGGCCAGGAACGCCTGCACCACCTCCCGATGCTCCCGCCCCGACGCCGCCGGCCGCTCGCTCGCCCGCACCTTCCTGCGGGCGCGGCTGGCCAGCATCTTGGCGGCGTCCGCGGAACGGCCCAGGATCTGCCCGATCTCGTCGAACGGCACCCCGAACAGGTCGTGCAGCACGAACGCCAGCCGCTCGCTCGGCCCCAGCGACTCCAGCACGACGAGCAGCGCCAGCCCCACCGAATCGGCGAGCGCCACGTCGTCCTCCGGCGCGGCGCCGCCGGCCGTCCCCTCCAGCTCGGGCAGCCGATCGTCGTACGACGCCTCCGGGCGGGCCTGGCGCGAGCGCAGCACGTCCAGACTGATCCGCCCGACCACGGTGGTCAGCCAGCCGGCGAGGTTGCCGATGGCCGCCGCGTCCTGGCGGGACAGCCGCAACCACGCCTCCTGCACCACGTCCTGCGCGTCGGCGTGCGAGCCGAGCATCCGGTACGCCACCGCGTGCAACCGCTCCCGCTGCCCCTGAAACGCCTCGGCCACCGGCCCCGCCGCACCGCTGTCGGACATGTCGTTACCTTTCTCCGAACTCCTCCGTCATCACTCATGACGCGCCCGGACGGGCACACGTAACCGACGAAGGAGCACCACCGATGCAAGCACGCCTGCGGAGCCGCCCGAACCCCGACATCACCACCGCCGTCCAGCACCTCTACAAGGCGATCCACTCGGCCGGCACCGACCCCCTCCTGCTCGACCTCATCCACCTGCGCGTCAGCCAGGTCAACAGCTGCAGCCCCTGCGTGTACGCCGCCGTGACCTCGGCGAAGCGGCGCGGGGAGAACGACGAACGCCTCCACAGCGTGGCCGCCTGGCGCGAAACCCCCTTCTTCACGGACGCGGAACGGGCCGCCCTCGCGCTGGCCGAGGCCGCCACCCGCATCCAGGACGGCGCACCGGGCGTGACGGACGAGATCTGGGACGCCGCCGCCGCCCACTTCTCCGAGGACCAGCTCTCCTCGATCCTGACGGAGGTCGCCCTCACCAACTTCTTCAACCGCATCAACCGCGCCCTCGGCGAACAGGCCGGCAAAACCTGGTGACCTGCCCCTCCCGGCGCTCGCCCCGGCCACGCCCCGGCCACCCACCCGCCGACCAGTCTCCCGCCCCTGCGCCCAGCGCACTCCACCACCCGCCCGCCGGACAGGCTTCCGCCCCTCGCGCCCAGCGCATTCCGGCACCCGGTCGCCCGACAGGCTCCGGCACCCGTCCGCTGGGCGTGCTGTCGGCACTCGCCTGCCGACAGCCCGCGGCACCGAACCCGCCGAGGCATTGGGCGGCTCGGCTCTGCCGGGCGCTGCGGCGCTTTGTCCCCCGCTGGTCACGCTGGTCACGCTGGTCGCGCTGTGGCCCCGGCCCGTTGGTTGGGCTGGGGCGGGTGGCCCGCTGGGTGTCCTGAGGTGGCGCGACCGGCGGGAGGTGGCGGCGCGTCGGCCGCATACGCGCGTTGGACGGGCATGGCCGCCCGGCCGTCGCCATGGGGCAGCGGCCCGGATGCGGCGGGGCAGCAGGGCAGGCCACAGGCCACAGACCACAGACCACAGACCACAGACCACAGACCACAGACCACCAGGGCACCAGGCCACTGGGCACGAGGACAGCAGGGCGGAGGCGGTGCGTCGGCGCGGGGTCAGCGTGCTTCGTCGGGGGCGGGGCCGGTTGACTCGCGCCAGATGACCTGGGTGAGCGGTTCGTCATCCTCGGGGCCTGGCTCGCCGCGCAGCACGCCCAGCAGCCGGGCCAGCACCCGCCGTCCCAGCCGTTCGTGATCGACGCGGACGGTGGTGAGCGAGGGCGGCAGGAACGCGCCCACGGGGTTGTCGTCCCAGCCCGTGACGCTCAGGTCGGCGGGCACCCGCAGCCCGCGCTCCCACGCGCCCCGGATCGCCCCCGCCGCCACCAGGTCGTTGGCGGCGATGACGGCGGTGACACCGCTGCCGGCCGGCAGGTCCAGCACCGCCTGCCGGGCCGCCGCCGCCGACCACCGGCAGTCGATCACCCCGTACGACTCCAGCCCCAGCCGGTCGAGCGTGTCGAGGTAGACCTGCCGGCGCTCCCGGGCGGAGGCGTGCGCGTAGTCGCCCGCCAGGTGCAGGAACCTCCGGTGCCCGTACGCGGCCAGCCCCTCGACGATCTCGGCCATGTGGGAGGCGTCGGCGAGCTCCCCGACCCCGCGCATGCGGTCGTCGTAGTCGGGCGACACGACGACCGGCACGCTGCCCGGCCGCTGCGTGGGAAGCGACATCCGCGTCAGCGACACGATCCCCTCGAACAACCCGGAGTCGGACAGCTCAAGCGCCCGCTGCGCCCACGTCTGCGGGGAGCCGCCGAGCGTCACGACCTCGACCACGTACCCCGCCTCGTGGGCCGCCGTGGTGGCACCGGCTAGCAGCTCCAGCGCACTGACGGCGGTGCCGGCGGGCAGGAGCATCGCCAGCCGCCCGGTGCGGCGGTTGCGCATGGCGCGGGCGACGAGGTTGGGCCGGTAGTCGAGCTGCTCGATCGCCGTCTTGATGCGCTCGCTGGTCTCCGCCTTCATCCCCGCGCCCCCGAACTTGAGGTACCGCGACACGGTCTGATGCGACACCCCGGCAAGCCTCGCCACCTCCATGATGGTCGGCCGCTTCGCCACCACGCCCCCCACAACGCCCGCCCACTCCACCGCCCACTCCACCGCCGACCCCTCCGCATCGTCCGCCCGCATGGAAGCCGTGTCGTCCCCGGTGGCCGCCCTCTTCGAGCCCGCGTCGTCCCTGGTGTCCGCCCGCTTCGCGGCCGCGCTGTCTGCGCTCTCTGCGCTGTCCGGCCGCTTCGGGGTCGCGCTGTCTGCGCTGTCCGGCCGCTTGGGGGTCGCCTGCTCCATGGTGGCCACTCGCTTCGTGGGCGCGTCGGCGCTGACCGCCCGCTTCGTGGGCGCGTCGTCGGCGCTGACCGCTCGCTTCGACGCTGCGTCGTCCCTGATGGCCGCGCGCTTCGTGGTCGCGTCGTCCCTGGTGGCCGCGTGCTCCGTGCTCGCGTCGTCCCTGGTGGCCGCGCGCTTCGTGGGCGCGTCGGCCGCGATGGCCGCTCGCTTCGAGGCTGCGTCACCCCTGGTGGCCGCGCGCTCAGTGGTCGCGTCGCTCGCGATGGCCGCTCGCTTCGAGGCGGCGCCGTCCTTGACGGCCGATCGCCTCGTGGTCGTGCTCTCTGTGGGGGTCGGCCGCTTCGCTGCCGCGCCTTCCTCGGCGACCGCCCGTTTCGACGCCCGGCCCTTCTTGATGGTCGGTCGCTGCATGGCCGCGCCCTCACTCACCCGGTACTCCTCGCTCGGCCGTGGTCCGCCCGTCCGGTACGCAGCTTCAGGGTATCGGTGGCGGGAGACGTCTTCGCCGTTGGGGATGAACGTTCACTATGAAGCGTTCCCACCCTTCTTGACCTCCAGATGGCGGGTCACTAGCGTGCGTGGATGAACGTTCACTTTAAGCCGTTCAGGCAACACCGAGAAGGACCCCCGTGACCCACCCCGTGGATCAGAACCCCACCGCCCCCGCCCCCGCCTCCCACATCAGCACCGAGCCGGGCGCCGGCGTGGTGCCGCAGTTCGCCGCCCCGCCGCCGTCGCGCGCCCGCCGCCGCTACGCCGTGGCCGGCACCGGGCACCGGGCCGGCATGTACGTCGCCGCGCTGACCGGCGACCACGCCGACGTGGGCGAGCTCGTCGCCTGGCTGGACCCGAACCCGGCCCGCATCGACTACTACGACGCCCAGGTGGGCGCCGCGCTGGGCCTCGACGGCCCGGCCGGGCTGCCGCGATACGTCCCGGGCGAGTTGGCGAAGATGGTCGCCGAGCAGCGCGTGGACGTCGTGATCGTCACCAGCCTCGACCGTACCCACGCCGAGCTGGTCGACGAGGCGCTGCGGGCCGGCGCGGACGTCGTCGTGGAGAAGCCGCTGACCATCGACGCCGACGGCTGCAGGCGCATCACCAAGGCCGTCGCCGACACCGGCCGCGACGTCGTCATGACCTTCAACTACCGGTACGCCCCCCGCAACTCCACGCTGCGCCAGGTCATCGCGTCGGGCGCGATCGGCGAGGTCACCAGCGTGCACTTCGAGTGGGCCCTCGACACCGTCCACGGCGCCGACTACTTCCGCCGCTGGCACCGCGACAAGGCCAACTCCGGCGGCCTGCTCATCCACAAGGCCAGCCACCACTTCGACCTCGTCAACTGGTGGCTCGCCGACACCCCCGCCAAGGTGTACGCGTCCGGCGCGCTGCGCTTCTACGGCGACCGGAACGCCGCCGCGCGCGGCATGGGCGAGCGGCCCGAGCGCGGCACCGGCACCCACGGCGACCCGTTCTCCCTGGACCTGCGCGCCGACCCCCGCCTGGACGCCCTCTACCTCCAGGCCGAGCAGCACGACGGCTACCGCCGCGACCAGGACCCGTTCGCGCCCGGCGTCACGATCGAGGACAACATGGCCGTCCTCGTCAACTACCGCAGGGGCGCCCGGCTCAGCTACTCGCTCAACGCGCACAGCCCCTGGGAGGGCTACCGCGTCACCGTCAACGGCACCGCCGGCCGGGCCGAGCTGGAGGTCGTCGAACGCGGCTTCATCGAGCTCGACGCCGACGGCAACGCCGTCCTCGACCCCTCCGCCACCCCGCTCGGAGCGCACGACCCGCTGCGTCCCGAGGGCGAGCGGCTCGTCGTCCAGCGGCACTGGCAGCGTCCCGAGGAGGTGCCGATCCCCGCCGGGATCGGCGGCCACGGCGGCGGCGACGCCATCCTTCTCATGGACGTCTTCCGCCGCGACCTCCGCATCGGCGACGACCCCCTCGGCCGCGCCGCCGACTACCGCGACGGCCTGCGCGCCGTCGCCGTCGGCATCGCCGCCAACGAGTCCCTTCTGACCGGCCACCCCGTGACCGTCGACGACCTCGACCTCGGCACCGACCTCTGACCCCACCCACCCCCATCGCCGCCGCCCCGCCGCCCACGCCGTTGCCGGGCTCGGGCAGTACGTGCCGGGTTTGAGCACGGGTCGGGCACGGCTCCGCGCCGGCTCGGGCGGTACGGGCAGTGCCGGGCTTGGGCAGGAGGACCGCCGTGACGAGGACGGGCGTCGCGTTCGCCAAGCGGCATCCGGGCCAGGCCGTGCTGTGGGCGGGTCGTGTGGCGTGCGGACCCGGGCGTCCAGCCCGTGGAGTGGGGCGTGCGCGCGGGCTGTGCGGCGTGCGGGCCGTGGCCTGGGGGATGGGCGGGCCGGACGGCGGGTGGGTGGGGCGTCAGTCGAGGACGCGGGTGAAGCGGACGGCCTCCTCGCCGTACCCCATCGCGGTGTAGAAGCGGCGGGCGGTCGTGTTGCCCGCCGCCGTCTCCAGCGTGAGGTGGCGCACGCCCTGCCCGCGCGCCCAGTCCTCCGCCGCGCTCAGGAGCCGCCGCCCCAACCCCATGCGTACGGCGTGCGGGGCCACGGCGAGCTCGCCGACGTAGGCCTCCGTCGGGCCGGTGAAGTGGCGGTGCGTGTTGACGGAGACGACGCCGACGACTTCGCCGCCGGAGGCCTCGCCGTCAGAGATCTCTCCGCCAGAGAACTTGCCGTCGCGGGGCTGAGCGCCGGTGACGGCCACGAACACGGCGCCCGGCTGCCGCTGCTCGGGGACGAAGTAGCCCGCGAGCCACTGCCGGGCCGCCTCCACGACGGCCTCGGGGCCGCGCCACTCCGCCACCCCGCCGGCGAGCCGGGAGACGAGCCGCATGACGGTGTCCCGGTCCTCGGGCCGGGCGGGACGGACCTGGACATTTGGGTGCTCGATGGTCATGGCCTGAAGCATGCCAGCTCGATCAGCCCTGCAACCGGGCGATGGACGCGTCGAGGTGGGTGCGCATGGCGGCCGCCGCGCCCAGGGCGTCCCCTGCGGCGATGGCGTCGCGGATGCGGCGGTGCTCGCCGAGCACCTGGTCGAGGTGGGCGGGGTCGGGGTCGGGGCCGGCGTACGGGCGGGTGATGGCGCCGGGGCCGAGCGTGTCGAGGAGGTCGAGGTAGAAGCGGTTGGCGGTGGCGGCGGCGATGGCGCGGTGGAAGGCGAAGTCGGCCTCGACGGCGTCGCTGGCGCCGCCCCTGACGGTGGCCGTGCGGCGGAGTGCGGCGTCGATGGCGGCGAGCGCGGCGGGCGTGTGGCGGGTGGCGGTGAGGGCGGCGGCCTCCACCTCGATGCCGCGCCGCAGCTCCAGGAGATGCAGCCGGTCCTGCCGGTTGCGGACCGTGCCGAGCGAGTGCGTGAAGTCCTGCGCCGCCGGCCTGGCCAGGACGGAGGTGCCGCGCCCGCGCCGCGTCTCGACCAGCCCGGCCGCGCGCAGCCGCGAGATGGCCTCGCGTACGACGGTGCGGCTGACGTCGAACCGGACGGCCAGCTCCCCTTCGGACGGCAGCAACTCCCCGGGCTGCCACTCACCGCTCCCGATGCCGCGCCGCAGCTCGCCCTCCACCCGATCCGCGAGACTCGCCCCATGACCGGCCGGGCTCGCGCCTTGCCGGGCCGGGCTGTCGCCGTCGGCGCGGCTCGGGGTGCGATCGGTGCGGCTCGTGCCGTGGTCGTCAGCCATGGTCCGCCCCCAGGCCCAGGGCTTCGGTGGTGCGCGAAGTGATGGCGCGGAGCAGGTCAGGGTGGTTCGCCAGGGGGAGGCCGTAGGAGGGGAGGAGGTCGCGGAGGGCGGGCCGCCAGTCCCGTACGTGGTCGGGGAAGGCGCGTTCGAGCACGTCCAGCATGATCGCCACCGAGGCGGACGCGCCCGGGGAGGCGCCGAGCAGGGCGGCGAGGCCGCCGTGGGCGGAGGTGACGACCTCGGTGCCGAACCCGGCGATCGACCCCCTCCCGTTCACCCGCTTGACGACCTGCACCCGCTGCCCGGCGGTGACGAGCTCCCAGTCGCGCGCCCGCGCGTCCGGGGCGAACCGGCGCAGCGCCCGCAGCCGGCCGCCGGGCGTCAGGGCGAGCTGGCCGACGAGGTAGCGCAGGAGGTCGTGGTGGTGGCGGGCGGCGCCGAGGAGGGTGCCGGCGTTGCGCGGGGTGATCGAGCGCGGCAGGTCGGACAGCCGGCCGCGCTTGAGGAAGCGCGGGGAGAAGGCGGCGAACGGGCCGAACATGAGGTAGGTGCGGCCGTCGACGACGCGGGTGTCGAGGTGCGGCACCGACAGCGGCGGCGCCCCGCGCTCGGCGTGGCTGTAGACCTTGGCGTGGTGGCGGGCCAGCAGCTCGGGGTTGTCGGTGCGCAGGAACCGGCCGCTGATGGGGAAGCCGCCGTAGTCGCGGATCTCGGGCACGTTCGCGCTCTGGAGCAGCGGCAGTGTCCCGCCGCCGGCGCCGAGGAACACGAACGGGGCGCGGACGGCGTGCTCGCGGGCGCCGTGCAGGTCGCGTACCCGCAGCAGCCAGGATCGCCCGTCGCGGCGCAGCGCCCGCACCTCGTGCCCGGTGCGCACCTCCACGGCCATGGCGGCGAACAGCCGCCGCGTGAGCACCCCGTAGTCGACGTCGGTGCCGCCGCGGGTGCGGCAGACGGCCATCGGCGCGCGCTCCGAGGAGGAGCGGCCGGCGAACATGAGGGGGAGCCACCGCGCCATGACGTCCCGGTCGGTGGTCAGCTCCATGCCCTCGAACAGCGGGTGATCGCGCAACGCCGCGTACCGCAGCCGCAGGTGCGCGACGCCGGCGGCGCCGTGGGCGAAGGAGTAGTGGGGGACCGGCCGGATGAAGCCGGCGGGGTCGCCGAGCGTGCCCTCCTCGACCAGCCGCGCCCAGAGCTGCCGGGACAGCTGGAACTGCTCGCCGACCGCGACCGCGCCGCTCACGTCGATCGAGCCGGCGCCGGTCAGGGGCGTGTAGTTGAACTCGCAGAGCCCGGCGTGGCCGGTGCCCGCGTTGTTCCAGGGGGACGAGCTCTCCAGGCCGAGGCCGTCCAGCCGGTCGAGCACGAGGATCGACCAGTCGGGCCGCACCCGGCGCAGCAGCACGCCGAGGGTGGCGCTCATGATGCCGCCACCCACCAGCACCACGTCGTAGCCGCTCACCTGATCTCCTCCTAGCGACCTGTCATACAAGAGACACTCCTGTATAACAGGTCGCGGAGGGTTCAGGCGGTGCTGCAGGAGACCGAGGGCCAGGTCCAGACGCCGTTGTGCTGGATGGTGAAGCCGAAGGTGTTGCCGCTGCCGTTCGGCCGCATCGTCATGACGTAGCCGCTGGAGTCCCACGACGGGGTGCCGTTCCAGGTCGCGATGACCTTCTGCGGCCGGTTCAGGGTGACCGTGACGACCCAGGAGCTCGTGCCCGAGACCGTCACCGACAGGTTGAAGCGATCGCTCCACTGCTGGCCCTGTGAGATGGTCGCGGTGCAGGTCCCGCCGCCGGGCGGCGGGGAGGTCGGCGGGTTCGAGCCGCCGTCGGGGGCGACGGCCCGGCCGGTGGCGGGGGAGATCATCCCGGCGCACAGGTTGCGGCTGCGCAGGTTCGCGGCGATCTGCGGGATGGCGGCCAGCGTCGTGGCGTACTGGTCGTGCATGAGGATGACCTGGCCGTTCTGCAGCCGGCCCGCCGCCTGGACGATCTGCGCGGTGCTCGCGCCGTTCCAGTCCTGCGAGTCGACGTCCCAGATCACCTCGGTCAGGCCGAGCTGCTGCTCCACCGACCGCAAGGTGCCGTTCGTCTCCCCGTACGGCGGGCGGAACAGCTTCGGCGCCGTGCCCGTGACCTGCTGGATGACCTGCTGGGTGCGCTGCAGCTCCGACAGCATCTGCGAGCTGCCGAGCTGCGTCAGGTGCGGGTGCGACCAGCTGTGGTTGCCGATCCACATGCCCGCGTCCCGCTGCGCCCTGACCAGGCCCTGGTTGTTCTGGGCGTTCTGCCCGATGTTGAACATCGTGGCGCGCAGGCCGTTCGAGGTCAGGGCGTTGAGGAGGTTGGCGGTGTTGCCGGCGTTCGGGCCGTCGTCGAACGTCAGCCCGACGTACCCGGCGCTGCAGTCGGCGGCGGCGCGCTGGCGGTCGGCGGCCAGGGCCGAGGTGGCGGTGACGGCCAGGCAGAGGGCGAGGAGGGCGCCCAGGAGCCCGGCGGCCAAGGCTGAACCGCGTTTCCGATCGATCATCGCTGATCCCTTGATCGTGGGGGTGGCTTGCGGACATTGTGGGGACGCCTCCGAAACGTGTCAACGGAGGTTGGAAATGTTTCGGCAACAACGCGCTTACCATGCGGATATCCGCAGCTACAGAAGCCGAAATATTTCGGAAGGGTGGTGAAAGAAAAGCGCTTCTTTCACGAAGCGATCACCACCTACGATGAGGACGCGTGAGTGGAAGATTGCGCCAGGTCGCGGCCGACAACGAGCGGATCGCCGCCGAGGGCCGCTACCAGGCCGCCGACGGCACCATCGTCGAGGTGGGCCCCGCGCTGCGCGCCGCGATGGCCGGCACCGTCAGCCATCCGCCCGACGGCCCCCTGGAAAGGGCGGGCGCGGGCACGTACCGGACGGTGTTCGAGGTCACCGGCGAGGGCAGCCTGGGAGCGGCGCGGCGGCTGCACCTCGACGGCGCGGACGGCATCGCGGTGCTCAACTTCGCCTCCGCCCGCAACCCCGGAGGCGGATACCTCAACGGCGCGAAGGCGCAGGAGGAGGACCTGTGCCGGCACGCCCTGCTGTACCCGTGCCTGCTGCGGGCGCCCGACTACTACGCCTCCCACCGCGCCTCGGCCGACCTGCTCTACAGCCACCGTGTCATCTGGTCGCCCGGCGTGCCCGTGCACCGGGGCGAGGACGGGCGGCTGCTGGCCGAGCCGTACCTCGTCTCGTTCCTCACCTCGCCCGCGCCCAACGCCGGGCAGGTGCTGCGGCGCGACCCCGGCGCGGGGGAGCGGGTCCGGCGGGCGCTGGACGAGCGGGCGGGGCGCGTCCTGGAGGTGGCCGGGCATCACGGCGCCCGCGCGCTGGTGCTCGGGGCGTGGGGGTGCGGCGTGTTCCGCAACGACCCCCGCCAGGTCGCCGGAGCCTTCCACGCCCACCTGACGGGGGGCTTCGCGGGGGTGTTCGAGCGGGTGGTGTTCGCCGTGTGGGACAGGAACCCGGAGTCGGCGAACCGGGCCGCCTTCGCCGAGCGGTTCCCGGCAGGGTAGGGCCGTCAGCCCGCCAGCAGCCGGTCGTACGGCACCGCGTGGCTCGTGTGCCCGTGCACCCCGGTCGTGGTCGTCGCCATGAACAACGAGTTCAGCAGCGCCTCCTCGACGGCGTCCATGACCGCCGCGAACACCGGGTCCAGCGCCGCGTCGGGCAGGACCGGCCGCTGCGTGGCGGTGCTGAAGGCGATCGCGTAGTCGCCGCTGCCGTGCGCGTACGACGCCCCCACCCGCCCCATCGCGAAGATCGCCCGGCGGGCGAGGCGGCCGAGCTGCCGGGCGTCGAGCGGCGCGTCCGTGGCCAGCACGATCACGCAGGAGTTGCCCGGCGGCCGCACGCGGGCCGCGCCGGGGACGAGTTCCTCGACCGGCATCGGGACGCCCCGCACGGTCAGCACCCCGCCGAAGTTGGCCTGCACGAGCGCCCCGACGGTCACCGGCATCCCCGCTTCGACCTGCCGGGACGAGGTGCCGATGCCCGCCTTGAACCCCAGGGCCGTCGTCCCCGTGCCCGCCCCCACGCAGCCCTCCGCGGGCAGTCCGCCGGACGCCCCCTCCAGCGCGTCGAGGACGTGCCGCTCGGTGATCGGGCGGCGCCGGATGTCGGACAGGAAGCCGTCGTTCGTCTCACCGACGAGCGGGTTGAAGGACAGCCCGCGGGGATGGGCCCGCATCAGGTACGTGAGCACCGCGTCGGCCGCCCGGAACACCGACAGCGTTCCGGTCAGCACGATGGGCGACTCCAGCACGCCCAGCTCGTCCACCTGGGTCGAGCCGACCAGCTTGCCGTACCCGTTGCCGGTGTGGACGGCGGCGGGCAGCGGGCGCGGCGGCCGGGGGACGACGGCGGTGACGCCGGTGTGCAGATCGGCGCCGTCGTCGATCGTGGTGTGCCCCACCAGGACGCCCTCGACGTCGGTGATCGCGTTCAGCGACCCGGTCGGCAGCGCGCCGACGACGACGCCGAGCTCGCGCGCCCGCGAACGCCCGCTGCTCATGACGCCCGCCCGGGCGACGGCGGAGGCGACTGCTCGCGCGGGGGCGATGGCTCGCGCGAGGGCGACGGCTCGTGCGAGGGCGAGGGCGAGGGCGACGGCTCAGGCGGTGGCAGGTAAGGGCGGAAGTGCTCGGCCACGAGGTCCGCGACGGCGCCGGCGTCGAGGGTGCCGTCGACCTCGATCACGCGGATGCCGAGCCGCCGGGCCGAGAGCACGGCGTCCTCGGCGACGAGCCGGTCACGTTCGAGCCGGTTGCGCTGCGCCCGGTCCGGGTCGCTGACCCCGGCGGGCGCGGCGGCGGCGCGGGGCAGCTCGCGCACCTGCCGCGCGCGGAACTCCGCGGTGGGCACCATGACGACCATCTGCCGGGCAGAGCCGATGATCGGCGCGACCAGCTCGGGCCGCAGCCCCCAGCCCTCGGCGAGGATCGGCCGCCCGGACACCAGGCCGCGCAGGTCGTCGAGCGCCCACCCGAACCGGACGGGAAAGCCGGCCAGCGTCTCCGCCGCCATCTCGGCGGGCGTGGAGCGCACCCACATGGTGTCGGGGTCCGGGCCGCCGGGCGGCTCGCCGAGCAGGACGCGGCGGGCGACGCGGCGGTCGTCGTGGCCGCGGGCGTCGTGGTAGTCGTAGTGGTAGGCGGTCAGCCCGTACCGGCGGGCGAGCAGCCGGGCCACGGTCGACTTGCCGGCCCACTGCCCGCCGCCGATCCACAGGGCGCGGCGCGGCGTCTCATCGGGGTCCCACGTCACGGCCGCCCTCCTCGATGATCTTCCTGCCGTAGGCGAGATCCTAGAGGGCGAGCCGTTCGAAGACGAGCTGGGTGCGCCGCACCGCGCGCACGCCGTACACCTGGGAGATCAGCTCGGGCGTGAGCACCTGCTCGGGCGGGCCGCCGGCGAGCACGCGGCCGGCGCTCATGACGTACAGGCGGTCGCAGAACGCGGCGGCCTGGTTGAGGTCGTGCAGGACGGCCAGCGTCGCGACGCCCAGCTCGCGCACCAGGTGCAGGATCTCCAGCTGGTGCCGGATGTCGAGGTGGGAGGTGGGCTCGTCGAGCAGGAGCAGGCGCGTCTCCTGCACCAGGGCGCGGGCGATGAGCGCGCGCTGCTTCTCGCCGCCGGACAGCGTGGCGTAACCGCGCTCCTCCCCGCCGCCCAGGCCGACGCGGTCGAGGGCCCTGGCGCAGCGTTCCTCGTCGGCGGCGGCGGCCCGCTCGTACGGCGTGCGCCCCATCAGCACGACCTCGCCCACCGTGAAGTCGAGCTCGGCGGGCGTCTCCTGGGCCACGACGGCGGTGCGCCGGGCCGACTCCCGCCAGGACAGGCGGTGCACGTCGTCGCCGTCCACGGTGATGAGCCCGGCGGAGGGCCGCAGCGCCCGGTAGATGGTGCGCATCAGGGTGGACTTGCCGCAGCCGTTCGGCCCGACGAGGGCGACGAACTCGCCGTCGTCCACCACGAGGTCGGCCTCGTGCACGATGGGCCGCCCGTCGAGCCGCACGGAGACCCCGCTCAGGTCGAGCCTCATCCGACCGTCACCGCCCGGTCCACCGAGCGGCGGCGCAGCAGCCACAGGAAGAACGGCACGCCGAACAGCGCGGTGACGATGCTCAGCGCCAGCTCCTGCGGCGCGTTGACGGTGCGCGCGGCGACGTCCACGAGCTGCAGGAACGCCGCGCCGAGCAGCGCCGTGACGGGCAGCACCCGGCGGTGGTCGGCGCCGACGAGCAGGCGGGCCGCGTGCGGCACGATCAGCCCGACGAACGCGATCGCGCCGCTGGTGGCCACCAGCACGCCGACCAGCAGCGAGGTGAGCACGAAGAGCGTCAGGCGCAGGCGGTGCACGTTGACGCCGAGGGAGACGGCGGTCTCCTCACCGGCGGTCAGCGCGTTGAGCTGCCGGTGTTGCAGCAGCAGGTACACCAGCCCCGCGGCGAGGACGGCGGACGGCAGCGGCAGCATCTCCCATCGGGCCCCGCCCAGGCTGCCCATCAGCCAGAACAGCACCTGCTGGGCCGCCCGCCCGCTCTGCGCCTGCTGCAGCACGAAGCTGTAGAGCGACTGGAACAGGTAGGCCAGCGCCACGCCGGCCAGCACCAGCCGGGACGGCGTGATCCGGCCGGCCCGCTGCGCCAGCACGTACACCAGGCCGAGCGCCAGGAGGGAGCCGGCGAAGGCGGCGCCCGACAGGGACAGGCCGCCCAGCGTCGAGTAGCCGAGCACCAGCACGAGCACCGCGCCGCAGGACGCGCCGGAGGAGATGCCGAGCAGGAACGGGTCGGCGAGCGGGTTGCGGACGAGCGCCTGCAGCACCGCGCCGACCACCGACAGCCCGGCCCCGACGAGCAGCGCCAGCAGCGCGCGCGGCAGCCGGTACTCCCAGACGATCTGCTCCTGCACCGGCGTCCAGGTGCGCGCGACCACGCCGGGGGCGAGGTGGTCGGCGACGATGGCCCACGCCTGCGGCAGCGCCACGTGGACCGCGCCGATGCTCACCGCCAGCCACGTCGAGGCGACCACGGCCACCGCCAGCGCGGCGACGAGCAGGATGTAGCGGCGGCGGCGCCGACCGGAAGGCGTGGTGCTCGCGAGGCGGGCGGCCGGTGCGAGGGTGTCGCCGGTCATCCGGTGAACGCGTCCGGGTGCAGGAAGCGGGCGATGTCGACGACGGCCAGGAGGTTGCGGTAGCCGGGGTGCTGGGCCGAGACCGGCAGCGGCAGCACCCGCCTGTCCCTGGCGGCGGGGCTGTTCCTGGCGATGGACAGGGCGTCGGCGGTCTTGGCCGCCACGCTGGGCATCGTCTCGCCGCGCAGGGTGGCGTACTCGCTGACCAGGATGGCCTCCGGCTGCGCGGCGCTGACCTGCTCCACGCTGACCTCGGTGTAGTCGCCCTTGACGGCGGCCAGCACGTTCTGCCCGCCGGCGGCGGTGATCATCTGGTGGGTGATGCCGGAGCCGCCGTAGGCGTTGACGGGGCCCTTGCCGCCGTCGGTGGCCAGCACCTTGACGGGCGGCCGGCCGCTGACGCGCGTCCGGACGTCGTCGAGCTTGCCGCGCAGGTCGGCGACCAGCTTCTCGGCGCGGTCGGGGACGCCGAAGATCCGGCCGAGGTTCTGGATGTCGGTGAAGGTCTTGTCCAGGGTGTACTGGAGCGTCTCCTCGGGGCTGCACCAGCCGCCCAGGATGTAGACGGGGGAGCCGGCCGCGTCCAGCTCCTCCACGGTGGCGTAGCCGCCGCCGGCGTCGAAGCCGGCCATCGCGTTGTCCAGGACGAAGTCGGCGCCCTGGGCGAGCATGACCTCCTTCTGCGGCAGCATGATCGTCGGCGAGATCTCGGGGATCTTGTCGTACTGCTCCTTCTGGCCGGGCAGGAACGCGCTCTCGGAGAAGTTCGTGCGCCCGGCGACCCGGTCGCCGAGGCCGAGGGCGAGCAGGGTCTCCAGGGCGGGGTGGTAGCCGGTCACGACCTTGGAGGGCGGCTCGTCGAAGGTGAGGGTGCGCCCGCAGTTGATGATCGTGACGGGGAAGCCGGCCCGCGGTGCCGCGCCGGTCGCGCTCTCCTGCCGCGCGGCGGGGGCCTGACCGCACGCGGTCAGCGTCAGGGCCGCCATCAGGGCGAGCAGCCTTCTCATGGTTCTCCGGTGGTGAAGGTGGGACGATCGGGGCCCATTGTGCACATACTCCGCAATTGCTAGCAAGTTGCAACTAGGCGGCTCGCCGGCCGCCGGTTTGACTCGGGCATGGGGGGTGTGGGATATTGATGGCGGCAGATGGAGTTGACACACTAATTAGGCGTGGACTTCCGTTTGCCTATTGCGTTATGCTGCCGTCCTTCGCCTTCGTATCCTCCGGAAGGACATCTGTTGGCAGCCTCTCCCAACGCCTCTCCGCACGCCTCCGCTGTACCTGCTGGTCCACGCCGTGTCTCTTTCGCGCGCATTCAGGAGCCTCTGGAAGTTCCCGACCTTCTCGCTCTGCAGACCGAGTCCTTCGACTGGCTGCTCGGAAACGACAGGTGGAAGGCCCGGGTCGAGGCGGCCCGCCAGGCCGGGCGCAGGGACGTCCCGACCCAGTCGGGTCTCCAGGAGATCTTCGAGGAGATCAGTCCGATCGAGGACTTCTCGGGGACCATGTCGCTGTCGTTCCGCGACCACCGCTTCGAGCCGCCCAAGTACTCGGTCGACGAGTGCAAAGAGAAGGACATGACCTATTCCGCCCCGATGTTCGTGACGGCGGAGTTCATGAACAACACCACCGGCGAGATCAAGAGCCAGACGGTGTTCATGGGCGACTTCCCGCTCATGACGCCGAAGGGCAGCTTCATCGTCAACGGCACCGAGCGGGTCGTCACCTCGCAGCTCATCCGCTCGCCCGGCGTCTACTACGAGCGCACCACCGACAAGACCTCCGACAAGGACCTGTACGGCTGCAAGGTCATCCCGTCCAGGGGCGCCTGGCTGGAGTTCGAGGTCGACAAGCGCGACAGCGTCGGCGTGCGCATCGACCGCAAGCGCAAGCAGCCCGTCACCGTGCTGCTCAAGGCGTTCGGCTGGACGGCCGAGCGGATCCTCGAGCGCTTCGGCCGTTTCGAGTCGATGCGGGCCACGCTGGAGAAGGACCACACCGCCGGCCAGGACGACGCCCTGCTCGACATCTACCGCAAGCTGCGGCCGGGTGAGCCGCCGACCAAGGAGTCGGCGCAGACCCTGCTGGAGAACCTCTACTTCAACCCCAAGCGGTACGACCTGGCCAAGGTGGGCCGCTACAAGATCAACAAGAAGCTCGGCCTCGACGTCGACATCAACGTGACCGTCCTGACCGAGGACGACATCGTCGCGATGATCGAGTACCTGGTGCGGCTGCACGCCGGCGACGAGCCCACGGGCCTGCCGCTGGAGGTCGACGACATCGACCACTTCGGCAACCGGCGGGTGCGCAGCGTCGGCGAGCTCATCCAGAACCAGGTCCGCCTGGGCCTGTCCCGCATGGAGCGCGTCGTGCGCGAGCGCATGACCACCCAGGACGTCGAGGCGATCACGCCGCAGACCCTGATCAACATCCGCCCGGTCGTGGCGTCGATCAAGGAGTTCTACGGCACCTCCCAGCTCTCGCAGTTCATGGACCAGACCAACCCGCTGGCCGGCCTGACCAACAAGCGGCGGCTCAACGCCCTCGGCCCCGGCGGCCTGTCCCGCGAGCGGGCCGGCATGGAAGTGCGCGACGTGCACCCGTCCCACTACGGACGGATGTGCCCGATCGAGACCCCCGAGGGCCCCAACATCGGCCTCATCGGCTACCTCGCGTGTTACGGCCGCCTCAACGCCTTCGGCTTCATCGAGACGCCCTACCGCAAGGTCGTCGACGGCAGGGTGACCGAGCAGATCGACTACCTCACGGCCGACGAGGAGGACCAGTTCGTCATCGCGCAGGCGAACTCGCCGCTGACGCCCGACGGCGTGTTCGCCGACCAGCGCGTGCTGGTGCGCACCAAGGGCGGCGAGTTCGAGTACGTCCGCTCGGCCGAGGTCGACTACATCGACGTGTCGCCGCGCCAGATGGTGTCGGTGGCCACCGCGATGATCCCCTTCCTGGAGCACGACGACGCCAACCGGGCACTGATGGGCGCGAACATGCAGCGCCAGTCGGTGCCGCTGCTCAAGAGCGAGGCGCCGCTGGTCGGCACCGGCATGGAGTATCGCGCCGCGACCGACACGGGCGACGTGATCAGCGCGGAGAAGGCCGGTGTGGTGGAGGAGGTCTCCGCCGACTACATCACGGTCATGAACGACGACGGCACCCGCACCACCTACCGGGTCGCCAAGTTCAAGCGCTCCAACCAGGGCACCAGCTTCAACCAGAAGCCGATCGTGGCCGAGGGCGACCGCGTCGAGGTCAACCAGGTCATCGCCGACGGCCCCTGCACCGACAACGGTGAGATGGCGCTGGGCAAGAACCTGCTGGTGGCGTTCATGCCGTGGGAGGGCCACAACTACGAGGACGCGATCATCCTGTCCCAGCGGCTGGTGCAGGACGACGTGCTCTCCTCGATCCACATCGAGGAGCACGAGGTCGACGCCCGCGACACCAAGCTGGGCCCCGAGGAGATCACCCGCGACATCCCCAACGTCTCCGAAGAGGTCCTGGCCGACCTCGACGAGCGCGGCATCATCCGGATCGGCGCCGAGGTCGTGCCCGGCGACATCCTGGTCGGCAAGGTCACGCCCAAGGGTGAGACGGAGCTGACCCCGGAGGAGCGGCTGCTGCGCGCGATCTTCGGTGAGAAGGCCCGCGAGGTGCGCGACACCTCGCTGAAGGTGCCGCACGGCGAGTCCGGCCGGGTGATCCACACGCAGGTGTTCAGCCGGGACGAGGGCGACGAGCTGCCGCCGGGGGTGAACGTGCTGGTCCGCGTCCTGGTGGCGCAGAAGCGTAAGATCACCGACGGCGACAAGCTGGCCGGCCGGCACGGCAACAAGGGCGTCATCTCCAAGATCCTGCCGGTCGAGGACATGCCGTTCCTGGAGGACGGCACCCCGGTCGACATCATCCTCAACCCCCTCGGCGTGCCCGGCCGGATGAACGTCGGCCAGGTGCTGGAGACCCATCTGGGGTGGATCGCCGCCCGCGGCTGGGACATCTCCGGCGTGCAGGAGGCGTGGGCCGAGCGGCTGCGTGACAAGGGCTTCGAGAAGGTCGCCCCGCGCACCAACATGGCGACCCCCGTCTTCGACGGCGCGAACGAGGAAGAGATCATCGGGTTGCTCGGCAACACCATCCCCACGCGCGACGGGGATCGGCTCGTGCAGGGCGGCGGCAAGGCCCGGCTCTTCGACGGGCGCTCCGGCGAGCCGTTCCCGTACCCGATCGCGGTCGGCTACATCTACATCCTCAAGCTGCTGCACCTGGTCGACGACAAGATCCACGCCCGGTCGACCGGCCCCTACTCCATGATCACCCAGCAGCCGCTCGGCGGTAAGGCCCAGTTCGGCGGCCAGCGCTTCGGTGAGATGGAGGTGTGGGCCATGGAGGCCTATGGCGCCGCGTACGCGCTGCAGGAGCTGCTGACCATCAAGTCCGACGACGTTCTCGGCCGGGTGAAGGTCTACGAGGCCATCGTCAAGGGCGAGAACATCCCCGAGGCGGGCATCCCCGAGTCCTTCAAGGTGCTGATCAAGGAGATGCAGTCGCTGTGCCTCAATGTCGAGGTGCTCTCCAGCGACGGCGTGTCCATCGAGATGCGTGACACCGACGAGGACGTCTTCCGCGCCGCCGAAGAGCTCGGCATCGACCTGTCCCGGCGCGAGCCGAGCAGCGTCGAGGAGATCTGACCTCCGGCCCGGGTGCGGCGCCGAAAAACCCGGAGGCGCCGCACTCGGGCAGATCTTCGCTTACTGTGCATTTTGGGGGACGTGCTGCGGGACAATGTCCGGGCCGACGCACACGAAAGCGCGGCGCGACGGGGGAACACGGAGGATGACGCCGGGAATGAGCACGCAGACGCATGAGCACCTAGGCCCGTACCGGGTGGTCAGGAAGATCGGCGAGGGCGGCATGGGGGTCGCCCACCTCGGTCTCGACGGCGCGGGGCGGCAGGTCGCCATCAAGGTGCTGCACCCGCACGTGGCCGCCGACCTCAAGGCGCGCGACCGGCTGTTCCGCGAGGTGGAGACCATGCGGCGGGTGCGCAGCTCGTACGTCGCCGAGGTGCTCGACGCCGAGCTGTCGGGCCCCCGGCCGTACGTCGTGACCCGGTTCGCGCCCGGCCGCACGCTGGAGGACACCGTGCTGTCCGAGGGGCCGCTGCCGCCGCACGAGGTGATCAGGCTCGCCCAGGGGCTGTGCCAGGCGCTGGTCGACATCCACGCGGCCGGCGTGATCCACCGCGACCTCAAGCCGTCCAACGTCATGATCGTCGAAGGCCGGCCGCTGGTCATCGACTTCGGCATCGCGCACCTGGTCGACGCGGCCAGGCTGACGCAGAGCGGCATGTTCGTCGGCACGCCCGGCTACCTCGCGCCCGAGATCATCCGCGGCTCGCACATCACGCAGGCGGCCGACGTGCACGCGCTGGCCTCGACGGTGTTCTTCGCCGCCACGGGGCTGCCGCCGTTCGGCACCGGGACGTTCGAGGCGGTCTGCTTCAACACCATGGAGGGGCGCTCGCAGATCGACAAGGCGCCGGCCTGGCTGCGCGACTGGCTGAGCCGGGCACTGCAGGTCGAGCCGTCGGCCCGCCCCAGCGCGGGCGAGCTGCTGCGCCTGGCCGGGGCGCTCGACCCGGCGGGCCGCGTGCCGCAGGCGCGCGGCGGCCGCACGGTGGCCATGAACACCCTCTCCGACCTGCTCCCGCCGGTCCAGTACGCGCCCAGGCGCGAGGAGGAGGAGCCGCCGCACACCGTGCGGGCCGAGCAGCCGCAGGAGCGCCGCCCGTCGCCGCCGCCGCGTCCGGCGGAGCCGTTCGAGCTGCGGCGCTTCGTCAAGAGCAGCGGGTTCGTCGGCGTGCTCGGCGTGGTGACGCTGGTGGCGCTGACCGTGGCCATGCCCGTCGCCATGGGCCTGCTGGTGGCGGCGCTCACGCTGGCCCTGCGCGCCGGCGACCACTACTTCGCCGAGGAACGGCCGGAGCTGACCAGGGCCGCGCTCGTGGCGATGGGCAACCTGCTGCTGTCGCTGGCGCTCGGCATCGTCGCGGCGGGCCTGCTGCACATGGCGGGCCGGGTGAGCACCAGCCACGCCGAGTCGCTGGCCGCCGGGGCCTTCACGCTGGGGTTGTTCGTGCTGCCCGGCTCGGCGGCGGTGCGGCGGGCCGCCTCGAACGTCCTGGCCCGCCTCCTGCCCGGGCACAGCGCGACGGTGGTGTCGGTGGCCGTGATGGGGCCGGTCGCCCTGATCACGGTGATCATCGCGCTCGTGGGGCTCTGACCACGTAAGGGGCCGCAAACGGCCCGCCGCGGAGCGCAAGTCTTGCGTCTTCTTGACGCAGGCGCTTGCGCTCCGTTTTGTTTCGCCACCCGCGCAGCTCAGAGGCGTCACCAGGGCGAAGATCGATTCTGCGGGTGTCGCTCGCAGTTATTTCTTTGCGCAATCTCGTCGAAATATTGCGGCCATCTGCTCGACATCTTATGGTGCGGCCATCCGTCCTATCGAAGGGCCACCCCCCATGCGAGCACTGTTTGCCGCCCTTGCGTTACTCCTCGGATTCCTCGCGGCACCCGCCGCACACGCCGCCGCCGACACCAACCTCGCCGCCGGCAAGACGGCCACGGCGAGCAGCTTCACCGACGTCTACCGCCCGGCCAACCTCACCGACGGAAACCAGGCCACCTACTGGGAGTCGGCCGGCAACGCCTTCCCGCAGTGGGCGCAGGTCGATCTCGGCGCCGCCGCGAGCCTGAGCAAGGTGGTGCTCAAGCTGCCCTCCGGCTGGCCGAGCCGCACCGAGACGCTGGCCGTCCAGGGCAGCACGAACGGCTCCAGCTTCACCACCCTGGCCGCCTCGGCCACCTACACGATCAGCCCGGCAGCCACCGTCACGCTGCCCGCCGACACCACGGCCCGCTACGTCCGCGTGCACATCACCGCCAACGCCGGCTGGCCGGCGGGGCAGCTCTCGGAGCTGGAGGTGTGGGGGAGTGCCCCGGACAACCCCGGTCCTGGAGGCCCGAACCTGGCTCTCGGCAAGACCATGACCGAGTCGGGTCACACCCACACCTATGCCGCCGCGAACGCCAATGACGACAACCTCCAGACGTACTGGGAGGGCGGCGCCTACCCGGCCACGCTGACCGCGCAGCTCGGCGCGAACGCCGACCTGACGGCCGTCACCCTCAAGCTGAACCCGGACCCGGTCTGGGGCCGCCGCACCCAGACGGTGCAGGTGCTCGGCCGCGAGCAGTCCGCCACCGCCTTCACCACCCTGGCCGCCCAGGCCACCTACACCTTCGACCCGGCCATCGGCAACACGGTGACGATCCCGGTCTCCGGCAAGGCCGCCGACGTGCGCCTGCAGTTCACCGCGAACTCCGGCGCCCCCAGCGGCCAGGTCGCCGAGTTCCAGATCTTCGGCACCCCGGCCCCCAACCCCGACCTCGTCGTCACGGGCCTCACCTGGACGCCCGCCGCGCCCACCGCGACGACCGCGATCACCGTGGCGGCCACGATCAGGAACGCGGGCACCGCCGCCTCCGCCGCGACCTCGGTGAACCTCTACCTGGGCGGCGCCAGGGCGGGCAGCGCCGACGTGGGCGCGCTGGCCGCCGGAGCCTCCACCACCGTGTCTGCGAATATCGGGACAAGGAGGGCCGGTACGTACCAGGTCTCGGCCAAGGTGGACGAGGACGGGAACGTCCCCGAGCAGAACGAGGCCAACAACGCCCACACCGCGCCCACCTCCCTGATGGTCGCCGAAGCCCCCGGCCCCGACCTGCGCGTGCTGAGCATCAGCCCCACCCCGCCGAACCCCGCCGCCGGCACGCGCGTCACGTTCACCGTGGCCGTGCAGAACCGCGGCACCACCACGACCGGCACGACCACGGTCACCCGGCTGACGGTGGGCGGCACCACGCTCGACACCAGCACCGCGGCCATCGCGGCGGGCGCGACCGCGAACGTGGCCGTCACCGGCTCCTGGACCGCCGCCACCGGCGGCGCCACGATCGTCGCCACCGCCGACGCGACCGGCGCCGTCACCGAGACCGACGAGAGCAACAACACGCTCTCGCAGGCGATCACCGTCGGCCGCGGCGCCTCGGTGCCGTACGTCGAGTACGAGGCCGAGTCCGCCGCCTACCAGGGCACCCTGCTGCAGGCGGACCCGCTGCGCACGTTCGGCCACACGAACTTCGCCACCGAGTCGTCCGGCAGGAAGTCGGTGCGGCTCGACAGCACCGGCCAGTACGTCGAGTTCACCTCCGCCAACCCGGCCAACTCGATCGTCGTGCGCAACTCGATCCCGGACGCGCCGGGCGGCGGCGGCATCGACGCCACGATCAGCCTCTACATCGACGGCGCGTTCGCCCGCAAGCTCACGCTCTCCTCCAAGCACAGCTGGCTGTACGGCACCAGCGACGACCCGGAGGCGCTGACGAACACGCCGCAGGCCGACGCCCGCAGGTTGTTCGACGAGTCGCACGCGCTGCTGTCGCGCTCGTACCCGGCGGGCACGAAGTTCCGCCTCCAGCGGGACGCCGGCGACACCGCCGCGTTCTATATCATCGACCTGATCGACCTGGAGGACGTGGCCCCGGCGGCCACCAAGCCGGCCGCGTGCACCTCGATCACCGAGTACGGCGCCGTCCCCGACGACGGCAACGACGACACGGCCGCCATCCAGCGCGCGGTCACCGACGACCAGAACGGCGTCATCGACTGCGTGTGGATCCCGCCGGGCCAGTGGCGGCAGGAGAAGAAGATCCTCACCGACGACCCGCTGAACCGCGGCCCGTACAACCAGGTCGGCATCAGGGACGTGACGATCCGCGGCGCCGGCATGTGGCACTCCCAGCTCTACACGCTGACCGAGCCGCACCTGGCGACGGGCGGCATCAACCACCCGCACGAGGGCAACTTCGGCTTCGACATCGACGACAACGTGCAGATCTCCGACCTGGCCATCTTCGGCTCGGGCCGGATCCGCGGCGGCCCCGGCGGCGCCGAGGGCGGGGTCGGGCTGAACGGCCGGTTCGGCCGCAACACGAAGATCTCGAACGTGTGGATCGAGCACGCCAACGTGGGCGTGTGGGTCGGCCGCGACTACGACAACATCCCGGAGCTGTGGGGGCCCGCCGACGGCCTGCAGTTCAGCGGCATGCGCATCCGCAACACCTACGCCGACGGCATCAACTTCAGCAACGGCACCCGCAACTCGCGCGTCTTCAACTCCTCCTTCCGCACCACGGGTGACGACGCGCTGGCGGTCTGGGCGAACCCGTACGTGAAGGACCCGGCGGTGGACATCGCGCACGACAACCAGTTCCTCAACAACACCGTGCAGCTCCCGTGGCGGGCCAACGGCATCGCCATTTACGGCGGTCACGGCAACAGGATCGAGAACAACCTGATCTACGACACCATGAACTATCCCGGCATCATGCTGGCCACCGACCACAACCCCCTGCCGTTCTCCGGCCAGACGCTCGTCGCCGGGAACGCCCTCTACCGCTGCGGCGGCGTCTTCTGGGGCGAGGCGCAGAAGTTCGGCGCCATCACCCTGTTCGCCCAGAACAGGGACATCACCGGCGTCACCATCCGCGACACCGAGATCCACGACTCGACCTACGACGGCATCCAGTTCAAGGGCGGCGGCGGCGCCATGCCGGACGTCGCGATCACGAACGTGCGCATCGACCGGTCGAACAACGGCGCCGGCATCCTCGTCCAGGGCAGCGCGCGCGGCAGTGCGACCCTGACCGGCGTCACCATCACGAACTCGGCCACCGGCGACATCGTCAAGGAGCCGGGCTCGACCTTCGTGATCAACTGAGGTCCGCGGCCCTGGAGCCGCAGTAGCAGGCCTGGTAGAGGGCGGTGAAGGTGGCCAGGAAGTCGTTCCAGTCGCCGTTGAGGTTGGCCACGAGGATCCGGGTGCCGTCGCGGTCGCCCATCGCGTACGTGATCGAGCCCTGGATGTAACCTCCGCCGCCCCACAGGGTCACCCCGCACGGGAGCCGCTGGGAGTAGACGCCGAGCCCGTAGGCGGTGTCCGGCACCCAGCCGGCGCCGTCCGTCGGGACGGTCGTGAACAGCTCGCGCTGCTGCTCGGCCGGCAGGAGGTGGCCGCGCAGCAGCGCGCCGAGGAAGCGGCGCAGGTCGGCGGCCGTCGAGACCATGCCGCCGGCGGCTCCGGCCCAGCTCAGGTCGGCGCCGGTGACGTCGTGGACGTCCGCCGGGTTGCCGAGCTCGTCGGCCTTGGAGTAGTGCCGGGCGTGCGGGGCGCGCAGCGTGTTGTCGGTGCCCGGCAGATACGTTCCGGTCAGGCCCAGGGGGCGGGCGAGGCGGCGCTCGATCTCGCCGGCGAGCGTGCCGCCCGTCGCCTGCTCGACGATCAGCCCCGCCAGGTTGTAGTTGACCTTGGAGTAGATGAAGCGGGTGCCGGGTTTCTCCGGGGCGGGCGGCGTCTGGCCGGGGAAGGCGTCGGGCAGGCCGCTGGTGTGGTTGAGGAGCTGCCTGATCGTGATCGCGGTGCCGTCGCCGCCGAGGTGCTCCTCGACCACGCCGGGCAGCCACCGCGCGACGGTGTCGTCCAGGCCGAGCCCGCCTTCGGCGGCCAGCCGCAGGACCACCGTGCCGACGAACGCCTTGGTGAAGCTGCCGATGCGGAAGTGCTCGCCGGGCCGGCGCGGGCGGCCGGTCGTCAGGTCCGCCACGCCCGCCGTGCCGGACCAGGCCCGGGTGCCGTCGATCTCCAGCTCGGCGAGGACGCCGGGGCCGCCGCCGGCCACGGCCTGGTCGAGGGCGTGCTGGAGCTGGGCATGCGTCATCGTTCCTCCTGTGCGTGATGGGGGAGCGCCCTTGTCCGGGCATAAGCAACCGTAGTTGACTACATCGGGGTTAGTCAACGCGAGTTGCTAACGTTCGGCCGCCCGGAACCGGGACGGCGGGACGCCCGCCCACGCCACGAACGCCTGGCGGAAGGTCTCGGCGGAGGCGAAGCCGCAGCGGCGCGCGATCGCGGCGAGCGGCTCGCTCGTCCGGGTCAGCAGGTGCGAGGCCACCTCCATGCGCATGTCGCGCACCAGCCGCGACGGGGTCCTTCCGACGTGCTCGGCGAACAACCGGTTCAGATGCCGCTCGCTCACCCCCGCGAACGCGGCCAGCTTCGCCACGCCCAGGTCGCCGTCCAGATGGCCGATGATGTGGTCGATCACCCGCCGCACCACGGCCTGGTCGGAGCGCGGCAGGTTCGTGAACAGGCTGAGCTGCGTCTGCCCGCCCGGCCGCTGCAGGTACGTGACCATGCCCATGGCCACCCGGCGGGCGATCTCGGGCCCGTGGTCCTCCTCGATGAACGACAACGTCAGGTCGAGCGCCGCCGTGACCCCGCCCGACGTGGAGACCTCGCCGTCCCTGACGAAGATCGGCGCCGGATCCACCCGTACCTTCGGGAAGCGCGCGGCGAGCCGGGCCGCCTCGTACCAGTGCGTGGTGGCCCGGCGGTCGTCGAGCAACCCGGCGGCGGCCAGCACCGTCGCGCCCGTGCACACCGACGCCACCCGCCGCGCGAGGCCGGCCAGCCGCGTCACCTGGCCCACCAGCCTGGGGTTGGCGGCGGCGGCCTCGTGCCCCTGCCCGCCCGAGACGATCAGCGTGTCGATCGGGCCCGCCACGCCGTCGAGGCGGCCCTGCCCGCGCACCTCGATCCCGGAGTCGCAGCGCACCGGCCGCCCGAGCGGCGTCACCAGCAGCACCTCGTACGCCGGGCTCGCCCCCAGCCGGTTCGCGTAGTCGAACCCCGACGTCACGGACGCGATGTCCACCAGCTCGACGCCGTCATAGGCCACCATCACGATCAACGGCTCCGCCATGCCAACACGGTAGGCCCGTACCGAGCCGTACGGACAGGATCCCCAGCGGAACGGACGAGCCGCCCGCCATCCCCGCCACTCCGCCCCGCCCGGCACCGATGCTGCTCGGAGGAGGTGAGGTTCGATGCGTGAGCAGCCCGCTCCGGCGCCGCACGGGCTGACCGTGGGGGTGCTCGGCGTGCTGGAGGTCGCCGTGGACGGGCGGCCGGTGCCGCTGACCACCGGCAGGCTCAGGACCCTGCTCGCCGTGCTCGCCATGTCCGCCTCGGCCCCCGTCTCCATGAAGCTGCTCACCGAGGCGCTCTGGCCGGACGCGCAGCCCCGCAACAGCCGCCGCAGCCTGCAGATCTACGCGGCCAGGCTGCGCGAGACCCTGGGCAGGGAACGGATCGAGACCCGCCAGGACGGGCTCCTCCTCCACGCCGACCCCGACGGCGTCGACGCGCTGCGCTTCGAGCGGATCCTCGCCCAGGCGGCCGCCGAGCGCGGCTCCCCCGCGAACGCCCGCTCATCCAGCAGGCCCTGGCGTTGTGGCGGGGCCAGCCGTTCGACGGCGTCAGCTCCCGCTGGCTGGAGGAGGTTCAGGCGCCGCGCCTGACCGAGCGCTATCTCACCGCGCTCGAACGGCGCACCGACCTCGACCTCCTCGCCGGCCGCGCCGCCGACACCGTGCCCGAGCTGAGCGAGCAGGTCGTGCGGCACCCGCTGCGCGAGTCGCTGGCGCTGCGCCTGCTCGTCGCGCTCGACCGCTGCGGCCGCCAGGCCGAGGCACTGCGCTGGTACGCGCGCATCCGCGCCGTCATCACCCGCGAGCTGGGCGTGGAGCCCAACCGCGAGCTGCGCCGGGCGCACGCCGACCTGCTCGCCGGCCGCCCGCTCGACCCGCCCGGCACCGCCCCCGCCCAGGGACGATGGGGTCACCGGCCCGGCGAGTACGGGCTGAACAGGTCGAACGGATTCGGCCGGCCCGGCAGGTGACGCGCGGACGGGCGCTCAGGCGCGGGTGCGGGTGGCCGGGGGCTTGATGCGGACGCGTTCCTGCGGCTCGTTGTCGAGGTCGTCGAGCTGGCCCTGGACCGTGGCGCGCAGCTCGTCGTAGTCGCCGAAGGTGTGGTCGTGGAACAGCGTGTAGCCGCTCCACATGAGGTTCGCGCACACCCGGGGCGGCACCTGGCCGGTGGCGGCGCCCATGCCGACCAGGGCGACCGAGCGGATGCTGCCCGGCTCCCGCTCGTTCTGCATGTGGACGGCCTGGAAGGCGGCGGCGCACGCCAGCGCGACGTTGAGCGTCTGGCTGACGTCTTGGGCCGAGGCCACCATGGTGGGCGTCGAGATGAGGAACCTCGGGTTGGTGGCCCCGGACGGCACGCAGACGGCGCTGCCCACCGGCAGGGAGCCGCCGAACCGGTCGCGGATCGCGCGCTGGACGCGGAGCTGGATGCCGGCCCCGAGGTGGCGCTTGATGGCGGCGTCGACCCCGCCGTCCATGCGGCCGCGCGCGTTGGTGGGGCTCACCCAGGCGTCGGCGTGCTGATCGAGGAGCGAGCCCTTACGGATCTCGACCTCGGGGGTGTCGGCGAAGGCCGCCAGCCACTCCTGCACCACCTGCGGGTTGACGTCGACGAGGACGACCTTGAGCGGTGGCCGCACGTGCTTGACGGTCATGGATCACTCCGGGGGCGATGAGACGGATCTTGTAAGAGGGCACGAAGATAGCGCGCCGTACCGACAATTCCGGATCTTGCGCGGGCCGCGCCGGACGACGTCGCGTCCGGTCCGTACATGCGGCACAATTCCCCCCAATCCGATCTTGTGCCGTCCAGCCTGAAAGCCGACCCATGAGCGACGACAACGCCCCCGCCGACCCGAACGACCCGCTGGCCCTGGCCGAGCTCTTCACCGGCGGCGGGGAGCCGTGGCTGCCGCTGCTGAAGCCGGTCATCGAGGCGCAGCCGGCCGCGGCCACGTTCATCGGCGCGAACCGCGGGCCGAACGTCGTGCCCGTGCGGGAGCTGACCTTCCAGGCGCTCAAGCCGAACCCGCCGCACAAGTGGAAGGTCGTGGTCTTCGGGCAGAACCCGTACCCGCGGGCCGAGAGCGCCACCGGCATCGCGATGTTCGACAACACCTTCCACGACTGGGCCGACAGCCAGTTCGGCAAGACGGTGTCGATCCGCTGCATCATCAAGGCGGCGGCCATGTGGAAGCACGGCATCCCGAAGAAGACGCCGATCGCCGACCTCCGCAAGCTGCTGAAGCAGCACGACACGGTGCAGCCGCCGGAGTGGTTCCAGGCGATGCTCACCCAGGGCGTGCTGCTCCTGAACGCGGCGCTGACCGCCAGCAGCGACGGCGCCCTGGCCACCGACCGGCACACGGCGTTCTGGCGGCCGGTCGTCGAGGAGATCGTCGAGGAGATCCTGCGGGCCAAGCGGGACGCCCCCGAGCAGGACCGGGGCGTGGTGTTCGCATGGTGGGGCGTGCACGCGCGCAGCCTCAAGCAGGTCGTGCTGCGGCTGCAGCGCAAGTACCCCGAGGTCGAGGTGCGGCACCTCGACCACGCCAACCCGGCCGCGCAGGGCGACCTGTTCTGCGACGGCGAGCACTTCGCGCACGTCAACGCCGCCCTCGCCGCACTCGGCGCCGGCGAGATCGACTGGCTGCCCAGCAAGGGCTGGAACGCCGCCGCCGCCGAGCAGGACCCCGGCACGGCGGAGCGGATGGGCGCGTTCATCGCCTCCACGATGGAGCTGCACCAGCTCTACCTGGAGCGCCTGGCCGGCGTCAAGGACGAGGGCCTGGACCTGCCGGCGATCAGCGGCGTCTTCGGCACCCCGCTGCTGCCCTTCCGCGAGTCCGTCGCCCCGGTGGCCAAGCTGCTGGCGGGCCTCGACTGGTACGTGGAGCAGGCGCACCGGTTCGGCGAGAGCCTGCCGGCCGCCGAGAGCTCCGGCCTGTCCGCCGACGAGATCGCGGCCCTGTACCTCTACACCTGCGAGTCGGCCTTCTACCGCCGCATCAACGCCACGCTCCGCGACCCCGACCGCACCCGGATCGTCCCCTACCTGCCGTACCTGCGGTTGCTGTTCTCGGCCGTGTCGCGCCTGCCGGCCCGGACGGAGCCGCTGTGGCGCGGCGTGGCGCTGGACCTGCGGGCGCAGTACCCGCTCGGCCGGACGGTGACGTGGTGGGGCGTGTCCTCGTGCACGTCGGAGCTCGGCGTGGCGCAGGCGTTCCTGGGGCGGCGCGGCAAGCGCACGCTCTTCGAGGTGCGGCCGCGCAGGGCGGTGGGGATCCGCAGGTTCTCCGCGTTCACCGGCGAGGAGGAGTTCATCCTGGCGCCCGGCACGCAGCTGGAGGTGACCGGCGTGCGGGCCGAGCGCGGCGGCCTGTGCACGGTGACGCTGACGGAGCTGGACGAGCAGCCCCTGGTCGCCTGACGTCACGGCTGCACGTGGGTCACCTCCGCGCCGATGAGGTCCGCGACCGCGCGCAGGTCGGCGAGGCGGTGGCCGGTGCCCAAAGCCCAGTGGTGGGAGATGCCGCTGGCGCTCCAGGCGTCGGTCCACTCGCCGGGGTCGCAGCCGAAGTCCACCCGGGAGGTGGTGTTGCCGATCTGCAGCAGCGGCCCGGCCACCACCTCGCCCTCGGAGACGACGAAGCCGTAGCCGCCGTCCCTGGCCTGGCGCAGCCCGAACGCGGTCACCGGCCCCCGCTTGACGTCGAACTCGACCGACACGCCCCAGCCGCGCTTGCCGTGGTAGACGCCCAGCCCGCGCAGCAGCGGCCGGTGGGAGCTGATCGCCAGGTGGGCGGGGCCGTCGTGGCCCATCTCGACGTGGCCGCGGGCGAAGTCGAGCGCCTGCAGCTCGGTGAACGAGCCGCCGCCGCCCAGCCGGTCCATGATCAGCATGGCCAGGGACGTGCGCAGCTCGTACTCGCCGGCGGCCGGGATGCCGCGCGCGGTGAGCAGGGACGCGCCGAGGATCATGCCGGCGCCGAGCCGCTCGTGGATCTCGCCGTCCAGGCCGCGGTGGTAGTAGGCCAGGCTGTCCAGCGCGAAGTCATCCACCAGCCGGTCCAGGCCCACCGAGACGCGGGCCGCCCACGCCAGGTCCTCCTCGTTGACCGACTCGGCCAGCTCGAAC
Organism: [Actinomadura] parvosata subsp. kistnae; assembly: GCF_900323885.1. Classification (GTDB taxonomy): domain Bacteria; phylum Actinomycetota; class Actinomycetes; order Streptosporangiales; family Streptosporangiaceae; genus Nonomuraea; species Nonomuraea composti. Next base: position 277,016 of record NZ_OOHJ01000023.1, read on the forward strand.
ACCTCGCGGGCCAGTTCGACCCGCTCGCGGGTCTCGGCGTCGGTGACTTTCTCCGTGCGCACGCGCAGGTCGTCGAACTCCAGCACCTCGACGTGACCGCCGAAGTTGGCGCTGACCAGGGTCAGGTCGGTGGCCACGTCCAGCATGCCCGGATACAGGTGGCCCATCAGGCCGTGCCGCCCGTGACGCAGCGCCGCGCGCACGCCGGCCGCGCGGATCCAGCGGCCGATCCGCTCCCAGGCCCGCTCGTCCTCCAGGTAGCCCGACACCGAGCGGAACGGGATGCCGCAGCGGGTGAACGCGTTGGCCATCTCCGGCAGCGGGCAGGCGCCGCAGTAGGCCAGCCACTGGCCGGTGTCGAAGGTGGCGTGGTCCATCGACTCGGTCGGCTGCAGGTTGATGAGCAGCACCGGCGCGCCGCTGCGCTGCGCGATCGGCACGAGCATGGTGGCCGTCATGTACGTCGTCAGGAACCCGACGATCAGGTCGCAGCCCGCGGCCCGCAGCTTCTCGGCCGCCTGCGCCCCCTCCTGGGCGTCGGAGATGAAGCCGACGTCCACGATCTCCGCGTCGAAGCCGCGCATGCGCTCGGAGACGCGTTCCGCGGAGCGCTGGAGCTGGGGCAGCAGGTCGGGGAACTGCGGCCAGTAGGCGCCCAGCCCACCGGCGACCAGGCCCACCTTGACGCGGCGCGGGGTGATGCGGGGGAAGGTGTTCACGGGGGTTGCTCCCTTCAGCGGGCCTCGACCTCGATGACGCGCGTGTAGTCGTTGGCGCCGTTCGAGGCCAGCGCGACGATGCGGACGGCGTCCGCGGTGACCGGGGCGAAGTCCGAGCGGGCCGTTCCCGCCGTGTTGCCGCGCACTTGGGCGACCGTCTGCCACTGCCCGCCCACCTGCGCCTGCACGTCCCAGTCGCGCAGCCCGTACCGGGAGGCGGGGTAACGCTCGGTGTCCAGCGTGTAGAGGTCCACGCGGGAGACCTGGCGCGGCCCGCCGAGCGCGATCGACAGCGTGTCGGGCCAGGCCCGGGCGGTGGCGTCGTTCCAGCCGTTGCCGCCGGCCCAGCCGTTGGAGGAGCGGTCGCCGTCGGCGACGCTGCACGGCGGGTAGTTGGCGTTGACGTGCTGGGAGGAGGCGGTGACGGGGCGGCGCAGCGCGAGGTTGCCGCCGTTGTCCAGCCCGTCCACGGGCACGACCTCGACCGGCACCTCCAGCGTGCGGTCCTGGGTGCGCAGGCGCAGCCCGTACGTGCCCTGCTGGGTGCCGGGCGGGACGGCGACCAGCAGGCTCGCCATGACCTGGTGGCCGGGCGGCAGGTAGCTGGTCAGCATCGTGCGCGAGGCGGTCAGCGGCGGGTCCACCTCGACGTTCATCGTGGCGTACGACGCCTTGCGCGCGTCGCTGCGCATACCGATCTTGATCTTGGCGGGGCAGGCCGGGTCCACGCCGAGCGGCGCGACCAGCTTGTCCGCGCCCGCGACGGGGGTCAGCCGCTCGGGTGCAGCGGCGGCGGTGGTCGTCACGGCGGCGGCGACGGCCAGGGCGGCGGCGAGAACGCGCATGGTCGGCTCCTTCCTAGAGCACCTGGAGGCCGGGCACGCCGTCGAGCGTGACCAGGCTGGCGCGGGTGGAGACGGGGGCGCCGGGGCGGTCCACGTACGGGACGACCTTGAAGTCCGAGCGCCACTGGCCGCAGGTGACCTCGCAGGAGACGTAGCCGCGCTGGTAGTTGGAGAAGCGCAGGTGCGGGTTGGCCGGGTCGGAGCCGCCGGGCGGGACGCCGGTGGCGGGGTTGCCGTTGCCGCCGCTGCTGACCGAGGTGCAGACGAACTCGACGCCTATGGGCGGCGAGGCCGGGTCGTCGAAGTCGGTGCGCAGGTCGCCGGCGAGGTTGTAGTGGATGTCGCCGGTCAGCACGACGGGGTTGCTGACCCGGCGCTCGACCAGGCCCGTGAGCAGGCGGTCCTTGGCGGCCTTGTAGCCGTCCCACAGGTCCATGCTGAGCCGCTGCGCGGGGCCGGGGTCGTAGTCGAGCTGCATCATGGCGATCTGCTGGGCCATGACGTTCCACTTGGCGCGGGAGGCGCCGAGGCCGTCGAGCAGCCACGCCTCCTGCTCGGCGCCGAGCATCTGCCGGGCCGGGTCGAGCCGGTCGGCGCAGTCCACCTGCTGGCCGTCGCCGCAGACCTGGTCGTCGCGGTACTGCCGGGTGTCGAGCACGTTGAACTCGGCCAGGTCGCCGAAGGTGAACCGGCGGTAGATGCGCGCGTCGGGCCCCTCCACCGCGGGGACGCGGACCGGCATGTTCTCCCAGAAGGCGCGGAAGGCGTTGGCGCGGATGACCAGGTAGTCCTGCTCGGTCACTTCGCCGCCGGGGCCGAAGCGGCCGGCCCAGTTGTCGAGCACCTCGTGGTCGTCCCAGGTGACGATCCAGGGGGCGCGGTGGTGGGCGGCCTGGAGGTCGGGGTCGCTCTTGTAGAGGCCGTACTGGACGCGGTAGCGGTCGAGGGTGTCGCACTGCACCCGGAACTGCTCGGGCACAGGGACGTTGCGGTTGCCGCCCATCGGCACGATGCCGTACTCGTAGATGTAGTCGCCCAGGTGGAAGACCACGTCGGGGCTCTCGTCGGCGAGGTGGCGGTAGGCGCTGTAGTAGCCGTCCTGCCACGAGGCGCACGAGGCGAAGGCCAGCCGCAGCGCGTCGGGGCTGCTGCGCGGCGCGGGCGCGGTCTTGGTGCGGCCGACGGGGCTGAGCTCGCCGCCGGAGCGGAAGCGGTAGAAGTACTCGCGGCCCGGCCGCAGGCCCCTGGCGTCCACGTGCACGGAGTGGCCGTACTCGGGGGTGGCCCAGGCCGAGCCGGCGCGGACGCGGCGGGTGAAGCCCTCGTCCTCGGCGAGCTCCCAGTCGACCCGGATCCGGTTGTACGGCAGGCCGCCCAGCGGCTCCAGCGGCCGGGGCGCCAGCCGCGTCCAGAGGATCACCCGGTCATGGAGCGGGTCGCCGGAGGCGACACCGAGCGTGAAGGGGTAGTCGGTGGTCCGGGCGGTGGCGGGCGCGGTCCACGGGTCGGCCAGGTTCGTCGTGAAGGCGAGGGCGAAGGCGGCGCTGCCTAAGCCGAGGAAACCCCGGCGTGAAGGGTGCGGCATGCTGCTTCCTAGGCTGGGGGACGAAGCCCTCACTTTCTAGCAAGCCGACCGGTTCTTAACAAGATACAAGTTACAAATAACGTCTCTCGGCGTTACATCTCGGCCACGCGGACGTCCGCGTGGTGGTCGCGCAGCCGCTGGAGCAGGTCGGCCGGGGCGTTGGCGTCGACCACGACCACGTCGAAGTCGTCCAGCGGAGCCACCCGATGCAGCGCCACGCGGGCCAGCTTGGAGCCGTCGACGGCCAGCACCCGCCGCGAGCCCGAGCGCAGCATCGCCCGCTTGACCAGCACGATCTCCTGCTCCTGGTGGTAGGCGTACTGCTCGGAGACGGCCGAGGTGGACACCACGACCAGGTCGACGTTCACCGCCTCGACCGCGTCCACGCAGCCGAGCCCCAGAAACGAATCATGCGTGGCGTGATATTCACCGCCGAGCGCGATGAGCCGGAGGTCGCGCTCGCCGGCCAGCAGCCTGATCGCCTCCAGGAAGTTCGTCACCACCGTCAGCGGGGCCAGCTCGCCCAGGTGGCGAGCCACGGCCAGGGCGGTCGTCGAGTCGTCGAGCATCAGCGAGCTGCCCGGCTCGATCAGGCCGGCCACGACCCGGGCGATCGCGTCCTTCTCGGCGGTGTGGGCCTTGAGCCGGTAGGCGATGTTGCTCTCCCACACGTTGCTGGCCTGGGCGGTCGCGCCGCCCCTGACCTTGCGCACCATGCCCTGGCGTTCGAGCTCGTCGAGGTCGCGGTGGACGGTCATCAGGCTCACGCCGAAGCTCTCGGCGAGCTCGGTCACGGAGGCGGAGCCCTGGCGCACGATGTGCTCGGCCATGCCCTGCCACCGTGTGGACCTGCTGGAGGTGTGCTGACGCGAATTCACCAATGTCTCCACCCTGTTCGGACGGCTGCGCATCCTACCCTTGACACCCCGCTCGGGCGACTCGTACCCTCCACCCACCGCCATTTTTAACATGTTTGATTGTTAATTTAACAAGCCTTAAAACGTTCGCATCGCCACCCGGCCCCGTACCGCCGGGTGCTCTCGGGGGATCTCAGCACATCGCACGACCGAGGAGACAGCGACATGACCGACCTGCTGCACCACGCCAGGGTCAGCCGCGGCCAGTTCCTGCGCATGATGGGCGGTCTGGCCGCGGCCACCCTCGCCACCACCGCCTGCTCCACCAGGCCGGAGACCACCGCCACCACCGGCGGCGGCGGGGCCACCACCGAGCTCAAGTTCATCGGCGTGGCCGACCAGAAAGCCCCCATGGACGAGCTGGCCGCCGCCTACGGCAAGGCCACGCCCGCCGTCCGCCTGACCGCCTCCTACGCCCCCACCGACCAGGTGCAGACCTCCCTGCGCACCCAGCTCGGCGCCGGCAACGCCCCCGACCTGCACGTCGTCTACCCCGGCAACGGCAGCGCCATGTCGATGACCCAGATCGCCCAGGCCGGGCTGCTGGCCGACCTGTCGGCGCAGGCGTGGACGAAGACGATCCCCGCCGGCTTCAAGCCCGCCTTCCAGCTCGAAGGCAAGACCTACCTGTACTCGGCCGGATCGTCCGTGATCGGCGCCGTCTACAACAAGAAGGTCTTCCAGCAGGCCGGCATCGACGCGCCGCCCACCACGTGGAGCGAGTTCCTCGCCGTGTGCGACAAGCTGAAGAAGGCCGGGGTGACGCCCATCGCCCTCGGCGCCCAGACGCCGTGGGTCACCCAGCTCATCACGTACGCGCTGGTGCCCTCCACCGTCTACGCCAAGGACCCGACGTTCGACGACAAGCAGCTCGCCGGGCAGGCCACCTTCGCCGGCTCCGGCTGGCACCAGGCCCTGGAGATGTACCTGGAGCTGCAGAAACGCGGCTACTTCAACGACAAGCCGAACGGCACCACGTTCGAGCAGCAGACCGCCATGGTCGCCACCGGCAAGGCCGGCATGGCCGTCCAGGTCTCCGCCGTGCTGCCCGACTTCCGCAAGGCCGCCGCCTCGCCGGACGACCTGTCGATGTTCCCCCTGCCCGGCGCCGACGACGCCGCCCAGGTGTGGATCCCGGCCGGCGTCGTCGTCGGGCTCGGCGCCGCCGCCAAGGGCCGCAACGTCGAGCAGGCCAAGGCGTTCATCGACTTCCTCGGCCGCCAGGAGAACATCAACGCCTGGGCCAAGGCCATCGCGGCCATCCCGCTCACCCAGGACGCGAGCTCCACCATCGACCCGGCCGTCCAGTCGTTCCTGCCCTTCACAAAGGACCGCGCCGTGCCGTTCATGGACCAGCGCTGGCCGAACGCCGAGGTCCAGCCCGTGCACTTCGCGGTCGTCCAGGAGCTGCTGGCCGGCGACTCCACGATCGACGAGGCGCTGAAGAAGATGGACGAGGCGTACCGCAAGTGACTCCCGTAACCGCGGGCCGGGCCCGCCCCGCGCACGTCCGGCGGCGGCGGCGCTTCTCCGCGGCCGCCCCGTCCTGGCTGTTCGCCGCGCCCGCCCTGGCCGTGTACGCGCTGATCGTGCTCTACCCGGCCGTCGCCGGCGTCGTCTACGCCTTCACCGACTGGAGCGGCATCGGCCGCGACATGTCGTTCGTCGGCCTGGAGAACTTCCGCACCCTGCTCGCCGACGAGCAGGCCATGGGCTCGATCGGCAACACGCTACTGCTCACCGTGGCCATCGTGGTCGTGCAGAACGGCGTCGGGCTGCTGCTCGCGCTCGGCGTGCACGTCAAGCTGAAGAGCCGGGCCCTGCTGCGCGTCATCTTCTTCGCGCCCGTCGTCGTCAGCCCCGTCATGGTGGCCTTCCTGTGGAAGTACATCTACAACCCCGACCCGTCGGCCGGCCTCAACGGGCTGCTCGGCCTGCACGTGGACTGGCTCGGAGACCCGTCCATCGCCCTGTGGTCGATCGCCGGCATGGTCGTCTGGCAGAACGCCGGCTACTCCATGGTCATCTTCCTGGCCGGGCTCGAAGGCGTCCCGCGCGAGCTGCACGAGGCCGCCATGATCGACGGCGCCGGCACCGGGCAGCGCTTCCGCTACGTCACCTGGCCGCTGCTCGCGCCCGCCCTGACGATCAACCTGATGCTCTCCACGATCGGTGGGCTGAAGCTGTTCGACCAGGTCTTCGCCGCCACCAACGGCGGCCCCGGGTACGCCACCGAGACGTTGTCCACCGTGCTCTACAAGCAGGCGTTCGTCTTCGGCAAGTTCGGCTACAGCACCGCCGTCGCCCTGGTGCTGGCCCTGTTCGTGGCCGCGGTGTCGCTCATCCAGGTCTCCTACCTGCGCAGCCGGGAGGTGGCGGTGTGAGAAGGACGTTCGTGCTGGAGATCGTCATGATCGCGGTGGCGGTGGCGTTCCTGTTCCCCGTCTACACGCTGGTCTCGCTCGCGCTCAAGGACCCCGGGCAGATCGCCCGCTCGCCGCTCGCCCCGCCGAGCCCGCCCACCCTCGACAACTTCGCCAGCGCCTGGTCCGCCGCCGCGCTCGGCCCGTCCCTCGTCAACAGCACCGTGATCACCGCGGCCAGCCTCGTGGCGCTCATCGCGCTCGGCTCGTTCGCCGCCTACTTCCTGGCCCGCGTGCAGACCCGCCTCGGCTACGGCCTGTACGTCCTGTTCCTGCTCGGCATCGTGCTGCCGTTCCAGCTCGGCATGATCCCCCTGTACGAGCTGGTCAACGACCTCGGCCTGATCGGCACGCACGCCGGGATGATCCTCTTCTACACCGGCATCCAGCTCCCGTTCACCGTCTTCCTCTACACCGGCTTCATCCGGGCGCTGCCCCGCGAGTACGCCAGCGCCGCCCAGATCGACGGCGCCTCCCACCTCGTCGCGTTCACCCGCGTCGTCTTCCCGCTGCTGCGGCCCATCACCGGCACCGTGCTCATCCTCAACGCCGTCTTCATCTGGAACGACTTCTTCACCCCGCTCGTCTACCTCGGCGGCTCCGGCTACGAGACCGTCCCGGTCAGCGTCTTCGCCTACGTCGGCCAGTACGTCTCCCAGCACGGCCTCGTCTTCGCCGGCCTCGTGCTCGGCGCGCTGCCGATCGTGCTGGTGTTCCTGGCGCTGCAGCGCTACGTCATCAAGGGCTTCGCGAGCGGACTCAAGGGATGAACGTCTTCGACGTCTTCCGGCAGCCGCCCCGGGCGTACTCGCCGGCCGCCATCTGGTGGTGGAGCGGCGAGCCGCTGCGCCGCGACCGGCTGCGCTGGCAGATGGAACGGCTGGCCGCCGGGGGAGTGCACAACCTGGTCATCCTCAACCTCGCCCCCTCCGGGCCGACGTTCGGCGCCGACGCCGACGACCCGCCGTTCCTGTCCGAGCCGTGGTGGGAGCTGCTGGACGGGGTGTGCGCGGACGCGTACGAGCTGGGCGTGCGCCTGTGGTTCTACGACCAGCTCGGCTTCTCCGGGGCCGACCTCCAGGCGCGGCTCGTGCAGGAGCGGCCCGACTTCGCCGGGCAGTGGCTCGCCCCCGACGGGACCGTCACCTCGCGCGGCTTCGACTACCTGTCGCGTGAGGCGTGCGCGGTGCTGATCGACCGCGTCCACGGCGCGTTCGAACGGCGGATCGGCCACTGGTTCGGCAAGGTGATCGCCGGGTCGTTCCAGGACGAGCTGCCCGCGCTGCCCACCTGGTCCGCCCGCTTCGCCGACGAGCACCTCGCCCGCAGGGGGCGGCCGTACTCGCCGCAGGACGCTCTCGCCTACCAGCGCACCCGGGCCGAGCTGGCCGAGGAGGCGTTCTTCCGCCCCCTGGCCGAATGGCACGCCCGCCACGGGCTCGTGCACGGCTGCGACCAGCAGGACCCGGCCCGCGCCGGCCACCCCGTGGACGGGGTACGGCTGTACGCCGACTACGCGCGGACCCACCGCTGGTTCGGCGCGCCCGGCTCCGACCACCACGGCGACGCCCGCCTGCACTCCTCCCTCGCCCACCTGTACGGCCGGCCGCGCACCTGGATCGAGGCGTTCCACTCCAGCGGGTGGGGCGGCACGCTGGAGGAGACGTTCGACTGGCTGCTGCCGTGGCTGCGGGCCGGCGCCACCCTCTACAACCCGCACGCCGTCTACTACACGACCAAGCGGGGCTGGTGGGAGTGGGCGCCGCCGTCCACCGACTGGCGGCAGCCCTACTGGCGGCACCACCACGTCTTCGCGGCGGCGGTCACGCGGCTGTGCGCGGCGCTCTCGCTCGGCCGCCACGCCTGCGACGTGGCCGTCCTGCTGCCCACCGCCACCGCCCAGGCCGGCGTCGGCCCCTCCGGCGCGGCCGACGCCGCGGCGGCGCGGGCCCAGGACGTCTACCGGGAGCTGGTCGGCGACATGGCCTGGTTCGCCACCGCGCCCGGGGTGCTGGACCGGCTCGGGCTGGACGCCGACGTCATCGACGAGGACTCGGTGCGGCGCGCGGTCGTCAAGGACGGGCGGCTGACCGTCTCCACCGAGGCGTACCGGGCGATCATCCTGCCCGCCGTCACCCACCTGGACGAGGACGTCGCCGCCCGGCTGGCCGAGTTCGCCGCCGACGGAGGGCTGCTCGTCGCCGTCGGCACGCCTTCCCCGGGAGCCCGTTTCGTGGCTTCCGCCGACCAGGTGGGGGAGGCGCTGGGCGGGCTGGAGCGCCGGGTCGAGGCGCCCGTGCCCGCGCTGGTGCGCGAGGACGGGCCGGCCACGCTCGTGTTCCTGCCCGCCGCGTTCCCCATGGCCAGCCGCATCCGCGTCGGCCGGCCCGAGGAACGCGGGGTGGACCTCGGCTGGCTGGACGCGCTCATCGACTTCGACCCCGCCCGGTACGCGCGGGAGCTGCCGGTCACCGTGCGCGGCGTCACCGGCACGCCGCTGCTGCTGCGGCCCTTCACCGGCGGCGCGCCCGTGCCGCTGCCGCACACCCGCGACGGCGACACCGTACGGGTGGTCGTGCCCTTCGACGACGGGCCCGCCGCGCTGCTGGTGTTCGACGGCACCGACGCCGAGCCCGCGCCGCGGCCCGCGTACCCGGTCTCCCGGGATCTGGATGACCAATGGGACGTCGAGCTCGTCCCCACCCTTGACGACACGTGGTCCGACTTCGGCTCCTCGGGCCTTGAATGCTGGACCTTGCGGACGCCCGGCGGCGAGCCGGTGGACGTCACGTTCGGGCCGCGCGGCGAGCAGCAAGTCGGCGACGGGCCGTGGACGCCCTCCACCTGGTCCGCGTCGCGCGGGCTGCGCAAGGACCCCGTGCACCGCGACACGCTCGGGCCCAAGGGGCGGGTGCCGGTCGAGTTCCTCGCGTTCGGGCGGGTCGCCGCCGGGACGCGGGCGCGCTTCCGCACCGTCATCACCGTCCCCGAGGGCGGCGGGCCGCTCGCCATCGGCGCCGGCGCCGCCAAGACGCTCCGCGTCGACGGGGCCGAGCAGCCGCTCGACGACCGCGGCTACGCGGCCGTCACCCGCTCGCCGCTCCCGCCCGGCGCGCACCTCCTGGAGCTGTCGCTGGTGCCGGACGAGGAGCACGACCTGCGGGCGTACGTCTGCCTCGTGTCCGACCCCGCCGACGCCGTCCGGCCCGAGTGGATCGCGGGCACGCCGCTGGAGACCGTCGTCCACGCCGGCGACGGGCCCGCGCTGCTGCAGGTGGCGTCCACGGCGTTCTGCCGGGTGCTGGTGAACGGGGTCGAAGCGGGCAGGCAGGGCGGTTTCGATCCGTACGCGGAGGCGGACATCCCGCGCCTGCGCCGCTACGACGTCACCCACCTCCTGCGCGAGGGGCCCACCACCGTGCGCGTCGAATCCGACGGCTGGGTCCTGGTGGACGGGCTCGCCGTCTCCGGGCCCGACTGGTCGCCCGCCCCCCGCGTGCGGCGGCGCCAGCACGGCGACCCGGCCGCGCTCTGGCTGCTGCCCCGGCCGCACCCCCTGCCGGAGGCGGGCTGGCTGGACGGCGGGCCGGTCGCGCCGCCCGCCACGTTCGCCGTCCCCGGCGCCCGCCCCCGCACCGAACGCTTCCTGCTCGACCCGCCGCCCGGCGCGACCGGCATCGAGGTGAACGCCCTGGGACCCTGCGAGGTGCGCTGGCCGGGCGAGCGTGGCGAGCCCGCTGAGCGGGGTGGGCCGGTCGAGCTCGTGGTGCGCACCGTGCCGGGCGCGCAGGCGGGCGCGGCGCTCGGCGGGCCCGTCCGGTTCACCTGCGGGCCCGGCCGGATGCGGCTGGGCGACTGGGAGGAGCAGGGGCTCGCCGGGTACAGCGGCGGCGTGCGCTACCGGACTACCGTGGCCGCCTCTTCCGGCCCCGCGCTGCTCGACCTGGGCCGCGTCAGGGGCAGCGCCGAGGTGAGCGTGAACGGGCGGCCCTGCGGCGTGCGGGTGTGCTCCCCGTACGTGTTCGAGGTCGAGCTGGACGACGGCGACAACCGCGTCGAGATCCTCGTCCTCGGCACCCTCGCCCCGTTCATGGACGAGGTCAGCCCCACCCACTTCGTCTTCCCCGGCCAGCGCAGCACCGGCCTGTTCGGCCCCGTCCGCCTGCGCACGACCGGTTAGCGGGCGGCGCCGGTCACGGGTCCAGCAGGCCCGCGAGGTGGCGGCTCAGCAGCCCCAGCAGGAGATGGTCGGCGTGGGTCCACTCGTGGGTGCCGCGACGGTGCACCGACAGCATGCCGAGCGGCGCCCCGTACCGGTCGAGCAGGGGAGTGGAGCACACCGCGCGCACCCCCGCCTCCAGCAGCACCCGGGACGCCGGCGTGCCGGCCAGCTGCGCGTCCTGCTCGACGTCGCGGACGGCGATGGCCGCCCCGGCGCTCAGGGCCCGGCCGCACACGGAGCCGTCGTCATCGACGACGACGGCGAAGAAGTCGAGGAAGGGCTGCTGGAAGCCGCGGTCGGCGACGATCGTCAGCGCGCCCGTGGCCCGGTCGAGCAGTTGCACGTTGCCCATGTCGGCGCCGGTGAGCGCGAGCGCGACGCGCAGCCCGGCGTCCATCATGGCGCCGAGCTCCTCGGGGTCGGCTGGATCGGGCGCGGCCGGATCGGGCGCGGATGGGTCAGGCTCGGCCGGATCGGGCGTGGCAGGGGCGGTGGCGGCTGGGTCGGGCGTGGCAGGGGCGGCCTTGGCCGGAGCGGCGGCCTCGGCTGGAGTGGGGGCGGGCCCGGGTGGAGCAGGTGGAACGACGGTGGCGGGCCCGGCGCCGCGTGGCGCGCCGAACCGCGCGGCGGCGGCCCACTGCCGCTCCAGCCGCCTGCGCGTCTCCACCTCGCGCTGTTCCAGCCGTTGCCGGCTCTCCGCCGCGTCGATCTGCCGTTCCTCCGCGCGGCGGCGCGCGGACTGAGCCCTGGCGATCAGACGCTCCGTTTGTCTCCTGCGGTCGCCGACGTCCGGATCCACGTCTCCGAGTGTCGCCCCGCCCGGGCCGGCGCACCACCGCAAAGGTCAGCGGCGGGACGGCGGGGGGTCGCTCCCCTCGGGGACGCCGGTGAGGGCTTCGGCCTCCTTCCTGGTGTACGGGGTGCCGGGCCACTCGACGAGCAGGACGGTCGCGTCGTCGCGCAGCCGGTGCTCGTGGTAGTCGAGGTGGTGGTGGATGAGCCGCCGCAACGTCTCGGGCACCGGCAGCTCGTCGGCCTGGTGCCGGATGAGGAAGTCGGCGAACCGGTCCATGCCGAACTCCTCGCCCGCGCGGTTGCGGGCCTCGGTGATGCCGTCGGTGTAGAGCAGGAGCCGGTCGCCCGGCTGGAGCTGCGTGCGGCACTCCGTGACCGGCAGGTGCAGGCCGGTGCCCGCCGGCGGCGCCACGTCGCCCTCCAGCTCGATGGTGGAACGCCTGCGGACGATCACGGGCGGGTGGTGGCCGCAGTTGACCCAGGCCAGCTCGCCGCTGGGGATGTCGAGCGTGGCGACGACGCCGGTGGCGAACCGTTCGCCGCCGAACTGCGCCGTGAGCGCCTCGTCGATCCGCCGCGCCGCCCGTACGAGGTCGTGGCCCTCGTGGCGGCTGTTGCGCAGGGTCGTCACGGCGAGGTTGGCGGTCAGCCCGGCCGCGGTGTCGTGCCCCATCGCGTCGAAGATCGCCAGGTGGGCGGTCCGCCCCTCGAAGGCGTAGTCGTACACGTCGCCGCTGACGTCGTACGCGGGCTCCATGACCGCGCTGACGACGAGCCGTTCGGTGGCGAACGTGCGCTGCGGCATCAGCCGCCACTCCATCTCCGCCGACACGCTCATCCGCCGGCGCCGCACCAGCCGGGCGTAGGTGTCGCTCAGCGGCCGCTTGGAGACCACGAGCAGGGCGACCAGGCCGGCCAGGCGTTCCATGTCGCGCAGCGTCTCGGCGTCGGCGCCGGGCGCGGTGACGCGCAGGACGCCGAGCCGGTCGGTGCCGTCCACCAGCGGCACCCACCACCGGCGCGGGTGCCGCGCCGAGGCCGGCAGGATCCGGCCGTGCTGGAACGCGCGGCCGGCGACCGTGCCCTCGATGCCGATCTCCCCGGACTCGCGCTCCCCGGCCGGGGCCGGCTGGGCGATCAGCGGCGACAGCACCTCCTGCTGCAGGTCCGCCAGGTAGATGAGGACGTCGCGCAGCCCCACCCGGCCGGCCTGCTCGGCCACCAGGGCCGGGATCTGCTCCAGCGTGCTCGTGTGACTCGCGGAGATCAGCGCGCCGAACATCGCCGCACGCTGCGCCGCCGGCGCTGCCGAGCCGGACGCCTGCACGCGATTGTGAGCGGTCATGTACCCAACGTAACGGTCCGGGGTCGTCACCCGTGCGGTCATATCGCCGTGCCCCCCGCTCAACTGGTAGGGACATCGGGGGCCCGGCGCGGTTACGGTGGGCGCGGGAGGTTCTCATGAGGTTCTTCCGGCCGGCCGCCGCGATCGTCCTCGCCGCCGCCCTCGTCCTCATCGGGTCGCCCGGCCATGCTCGGGCCGCGCAGGGCGAGATCCGCGGCGGCGACACCTACGTCGTCCAGGGCAAGGGACGCTGCCTTGTGGCGTTCACCGTGCGGCGCGGCACCACCGGCGGGTTCCTCACCGCCGGGCGCTGCGGCCGTCCGGGAGACATCGCCCTGACCGGCTACGGCGGCACGCCGATCGGCGTCTTCGAAGCCTCCTCCTACCCGGGCGACGACTACGCCTGGGTGTCCCTCTACCCCGGCTGGACCCGCGCGGCACCGTCGCCGCCCTCGGCTCCGAGCGCATCGTGCGCGGCGCGGCGTCCGCCGCCGTGGGCGCGGCCGTCTGCCAGGCGAGCCCGGTCGCCGGCTGGCACTGCGGCGTCGTCCAGCAGCGCAACGCCACCATCGCCTACCCCGACGGCACCGTCACCGGCCTGGTCCGCACCAGCGTATGCGCGGAGCCGGGCACGGTGGGCGCGCCGTTCCTGTCGGGCGACCAGGCCCAGGGCATCACCTCCGGAGGCACGGGCAGCTGTGCCACCGGCGGGTCCACGTACTTCCAGCCGGTGGCGGAGGCCCTGTCGGCGTACGGGCTCACGCTCGTGACCGGCTGAGCGCCCTGCCGGCTCAGCGCCGTACGCTTTACCGGCTCAGAGCCAGGCAGCGGACCGTCACCCACGCCGTCCACACCAGCTTCGGGCTCTGCGCGCTCACCGACTCGAACACGCCGCACTCCGTGAACCCGTGCGCCGCCGCGTCGGCCCTGGCGTCGGCCTCGGCGATGGCGAGCGCCGTGTCCTCGTCGAGGCTCTGCCCCATCCCCGTGAACAGCGTGCTGCTCACGACGGCGGCGGCGGAGGCGGGCAGCGTGGCGGCGGCGGCCACGCCGGAGCCCGCCAGCGCGGCCGCGGCCAGCGCGCCGAGCAGCTTCTTCGTCAGGCTTGTCATGGGATCTCCCCTGATGAGTGCGTGATGGACCTGCACTTGAGTGGCGTGACATCCGGTTCCACCCCGTGCCAGGGACGTTCCATCACGACACGCGGGAGGAGTTCACCTCGCCGAAACCTACGGGCGGCCCCCGCTCGGATAGAGTCCCGCCATCCTGGACAACGTCGATCCCTTCATCGGTACGGCGGCCACGGACCTGCCACGCGCGCGCGGTCTGGCCGCCACTTGGTGGTGGCCGAAACCGCAGGTCGGCAACACCCACCCGGGTGCCACGTCACCGCTCGGCATGGTGTCGGCCTGCGCCTACTCCGGCGCGTACCCCACGGGCTACGGCCGGTACGCCAAGAACACCGAGGGCGTGCCCGAGGAGATGTTCGAGCGGCTGCAGGCCTCCGGCTTCACCCACTTCCAGCAGTCCGGCACCGGCGCCATCCGCAAGTACTACAACTACGTCCGCGTCACCCCGATGGTGCAGCCGCTCGACGCGCTCGGCGAGTCCTGGCCCCTGTACGACGAGGTCGCGCGGGCCGGCTACTACGCCGCCACCCTCGACACCGGCATCCGCTGCGAGCTCACGGTCGGCACCAAGGTCGCCGTGCACCGCTACACCTTCCCCGAGCACGACAGCGCCCGCGTCGTCGTCGACCTGTCCTGCGGCGGCCTGGCCATCGAGCTCGGCCAGACCGTGCCGGTGCGCGCCCAGGTCGAGAGCATGGGCCACGGCCGCGCCCAGGGCACGGTCGTGATGGAGGGCGTCCCGCTGTCGGTGTACGTCGAGGTCGACAGCCCCGGCTGGCGGCAGATGCTCTGGTACGACCGGCGCCTCATCGACGGCGGCACCCGCCTCGACTTCGACAGCATCCGGCACACCACGCTGCGCCCCTTCGGCATGCTCTTCATGGGCCCCGCCGCGCCCGGCCAGACCGTCGAGGTGCGGATGGGGTTCTCCCTGCGCGGCTGCGACCAGGCCCGGCTCAACCTCGAACGCGAGTGCGGCCACACCGACCACGCCTTCGACGCCGTGCTGTTCCGCACCCGCGCCCGCTGGGCCGGCCACCTCGACCGCGTCCAGGTCGAGGGCGGCACGCCCGCCCGCCGTACCGTGCTGGCCACCGCCCTCTACCACTCCCTGATCAAGCCGTGCTTCGCCGACGACGAGAGCCCGTTCTGGCCGACCCCCGGCCCGTTCGCGTTCGACGTGTGCACCATGTGGGACATCTACAAGACCCAGCTCCCGCTGCTGGCCGCCATCGCCCCCGACCGCGCCGCCGACCTGCTGGAATCGCTCATCAGAGTGTGCGAGGAGGAAGGCAACTTCCCCATCGGCTACCGCATGTCGCGCGGCGCCGACCGGTTCTTCCGCCAGGCCAGCGCGCTCGCGCACACCGCGCTCGCCGACGCCCACGCGCTCGGCCGCGCCGGCATCGACTGGAGCTGGGCGCTCGTGCACATGGTCGGCGACCTGCGGCGCGGCTACGGCGAGGACTTCTACGAACGCGGCATGGTCCACCCCATCACCCACACCCTCGACCTCGCCTACGCCCACCACTGCACCGCCCAGGTCGCCCGCGCGCTCAACGACCCCGGCCTGGCCGACGACCTGGAAGAACGCGCCCGCCACTGGCGCAACGCCTTCGACCACGGCACCGGGCTGCTGCGCGACTCCGAGTTCTACGAGGGCGGCAAGTGGAACTACTCCTTCCGGCTGCTGCACGACATGGCCGCGCGCATCGCCCTGGCCGGCGGCGACCGCGCCTTCGCCGACCAGCTCGACCGCTTCTTCGGCTACGGCGCCGAGCCCGTCGAACGGCCCGGCCGGCGCCCGACCGCCGCCGAGATGGCCGCCGGGTACGCGCTCAACCGCTTCGAAGGGCTCAACAACGAGCCCGACATGGAGGCGCCGTGGGCCTACCACTACGCCGGGCGCCCCGACCGTACCGCTGAAGTGGTGCAGGCGGCGCTGACCTGGCAGTTCGGCACCGGGCCCGGCGGGCTGCCCGGCAACGACGACTCCGGCGGCCTCAGCTCCTGGTACGTCTGGGCCTCGCTCGGGCTGTTCCCCGTCGCGGGCCAGAACCTGTTCCTCGTCAACGCGCCCGCCTTCTCCCGCGCCGTGCTCAGGGCCGGCGGCAACGAGTTCGTCATCGAGGCCGTCGGCCACCGCGAGACCCCGATCGGCGCCGAAGGTCTCGACCGGGACCCGCCGCCGCAGTACGTCCAGGAGGCCACGCTCAACGGCAAACCCCTGCACGCCACCCACCTCAGCGCCGCCACCGTGCACCAGGGCGGGGTGCTGCGCCTGCGGCTCGGCCCGGAGCCGTCCGCGTGGGGACGCGACCGCCGCCCACCGTCGCTGTCCGACCCGCGCCCAGCCGCCCTCTCCCGCCCGCGCCCGCCCTCCTCGTCCGGCCCGCACCCGCCCGCGTTGTCCGACCCGCGCCCGTCTTCCTCGTCCGGCCCGAACCCGCCCGCCCTGTCCGGCCCGCGCCGGCCCTCCCCGCCTGACCCGCTCTCACCCCCGGAGGAAACGCGATGACTCACCTCCCACGCCGCCTCGTCATCGTGGTCAGGGCCGATCCGGTCATCTGCGGCCACTCCGGCGAAGCACGCAACCTCGCCGAGGTCGCGCTGACCCGGGGATTCGCCGACGTACGGCTGCTGACCTGGCCCATCCCGGCACTGAAGGCGGCGGGGCTGCCGCTCAAGCCGCTGGACCGGCTGCTGCCGTACAGCGACGGGATCACCGTGGAACGGCCCGAGCCGGTCGGCGACTACCGGGTGCCCGACGGGCGCTTCCAGGCCGGGCTGACCGGCCGCCTCGTCGAGCTGCTCGCCGAGCCGTACGCCACCGTCTGCCTGTCCATGTACCTCGCCCCGCACACCTCGGTGGTCGTGGACGCGGTCGCCGCCGCCCGCGCCGCCGGGTACGCGCCCCACGTGCGTACCGTCGCCAAGGCGGTCGGCTCCGACGTCACCAACGTGATCAGGTCCTGCCTGCGGGAGGGCCGGTTCGGGGCGGCGACCGTGCTGTTCACCACGTTCCTGGCCAACGACGAGGTCGTCGCCGTCTCCGACTACACCCGCGAGGAGATCGTCGCCTCCGCCGAGCAGGTGGACGCCCGCTGCGGCACCACGTTCGCCGAGCAGTGCCGGCGCCGCGTCACCGTCAGCTACCCGCCGATCGACTCCTCCGCCTTCCTCGACCCGGACCCGGCGTCGCTCCAGGCCACGCTCGCCGCGCGCGGCCTGGAACGGGACGGGTACCTCCTGTTCCTGTCCCGCGTCACCAAGGCCAAGGGCATCGACGACCTGATCGCCGCCTACGGCCGGATGCGCTGCCGCTCGCGGGTGAAGCTCGTCGTCGCCGGCACCGGGCCCATGCTGGAGCAGGCACGGGCCCTGGCCGGGCGCGACGAGCGGATCCTCTTCCTCACCGACGTGGACGACCGCGAGAAGGTGCTGCTCATGCGGGGCTGCGCGGCGTACGTGCTGCCGACCAAGCCGGAGCCGGACTTCGTCGAGACGTTCGGCATCGCGCTGGCCGAGAAGATGCTCGCCGGCGGCGGCCCCATCGTCACCACCCCGACGGGCGGCACCCTGGAGGCGGTCGGCGACACCGCCGTCATCGTCCCACCCGGCGACGTCACCGCGCTGGCGGACGCGGTGGACCGGGTGGTCCTGGAGCTGTCGGCGGGGGAACGACACGACCTGGAGCTACGGGCCCGCACCCGCGCCATGACCTTCGACCGGACGACGGTGTTCGACGCCCTCTTCCCCCAGGAACCCACCGCCCTCGGCGCCGCCTGACCCACCCGCCCCACCGCCGACCCGCTGTCCCCCGCCCAACCCGCCTACCCCGGCGGCGCCCCGTCGCGCCACCGCCCCGCCTCGCCCCGCCCACCCCACCGGCCCTACCGCCCCCACGGGGCTTGCCTGCCTTGGCGCCGAGCGGGCTCGCCTCGGCACGATCCTCCTTCACCTGCCCCTGACCGGAGCGGGTGTGGGCGGCGTCGCTAACTCTGCCGGTTTCCTCACCAGGCCCTGCACCGTCCGGCGGGCCGGCGCAGCGTGCCCGACGGTGCCAGGGCGTGAAACGTGCGTGTAACGATCCGGTGACGGGGGCTTCCGTCGTCGCGTGTGACCGGTCACGCTAGGCACGCGTGTGACCGGTCACACCCGTGGAGACCCCGTGGAGCCCCCCGAGAGGACACCCATGCAACGACACCGCTCAGCCCGGCGAGCCCTCACCGTCGCGGCCGTCCTGGCATTAACCTCCATGACCGTGATCCAAGGCCCGGCGGCCGCAGCCGCCCCCGACGTCGTCACCGTGAACTTCGCCCAGCGCACGGGCCCCGTCCACGGCGGCGCGACCGGCATGCTGTACGGCCTGTCCGACCCGGGCGTCCCCGGCGGCTCGCTGCTCGCCGGCGCCCGCCCCCGTACCGTCGCCCAGAAGGCCCCCGACGGCGACCAGCATCCGAACGGCGACGCGCTCGTCATCGCCGACGGCTTCTTCGAGGCGGGCGGCGAGGAGATCGTCGTCTACATGCAGGACGTCTACAGCCGCTGGCCGTACGAGAACCTGGGCATCGACGACTACCTGGCCAAAGTGGACACGATGGTGCGCAAGGTGGTGCGCGAACGGCCGAAGGACAAGGCGAAGTTCGTGTGGGTGCCGTTCAACGAGCCCGACGGCATCTGGTACCAGGACTGGGCCACGCAGAAGGAGAAGTTCTACAGCGACTGGAAGGCCGTGGTCGGGCGTATCCGCTCCATCGACCCGCAGGCCAGGATCGTCGGCCCCAACGAGGCCAGGTACAACCCGGGCCGCCTGCGTGACTTCCTCACCTGGGCGAAGAGCGCCGGATACCTGCCCGACATCATGGCCTGGCACGAACTGTCGCGTTCCAGCCTGGCCGACTACCGCGGCCACTACGAGCACTACCGCGCGCTCGAACGCGAGCTGGGCATCGCCCCGCTGCCCGTCAACATCGACGAGTACGGCAACCGGCGCGACATGTCCGTCCCCGGCCAGCTCATCCAGTGGATCTCCATGTTCGAGGACACCAAGGTCGACGCCGACATGGCGTACTGGACCTACGCCGGCAACCTCGACGACCACGCCGTGCGCACCCGCCAGGCCAACGGCGGCTGGTGGCTGCTCAAGTGGTACGCCGACCTGACCGGGCAGACGGTCAGGGCCACCCCGCCCCAGCCGAATGTCCCGGACACCGTGCAGGCGCTCGCGGCCCTCGACGAGTCCGCGCGGCGCGGCACCGTCCTGGTCGGCGGCGGCACCGCGCCCGTCCGCCTCGACGTGACCGGCCTCGACCCCGCCGTGTTCGGCCGGCAGGTGGACGTCCTGGTGTCGAGGACGACCTGGAGCGGGTACGAGGGCGACGCGCTCGAGCCGCCCGTCGTCGCGGCCCGCCGCACCGCCGTGACCGGCGGGAAGCTGAGCGTCGACCTGCCCGGCGGCGATGTCATGGCCGCCTACCGCGTGGTCATCGTCCCGTCGGCCGGGCCCGCCCCCGCCCCCGACGCGCCCTGGACGGCGTCGATCGAGGCGGAGTCCGCCACCCTCACCTCCGCCCAGGTCTACGACCAGGACACCACCGCCGACCCGCAGCGGTACGCCACCTCCGGCAAGCGCGACGTCGGCTCCATGAACAAGCCCGACTCGGCCGTCACGTTCGCCGTCACCGTCCCCCGCACCGGCCGCTACCGCCTCGGGATCTACCACGGCGCCAACAAGGTGCCCGGCCGGCACGCCCTGTTCGTGGACGGCCAGCTCGACCGGATCGTGCAGTACTCCGCGAACCTCGGCTGGACCTACCGGGGCCGCACCGACGTCGAGATCAAGCTGACCGCCGGCACCCACCGGCTCTCGCTGCGCACCAGCGCCGACGGCAGCACCCTGCTGCCCGGCAGCGACGTCACCCTCGACAAGTTCGACCTCACCGAGATCACCGGCCCACGCCGCGCCGTCCACCCGGCCGACGAGGCCCGGCTCTCCGGCGGCGCCCGGCTCACCCGCACCGGCGCCGGCCCCGCCATCACCCTCGGCGGCGACGCCCGCGCCACCTTCTTCGCCGCCGCCGCCGAGGACGGCTACCACGACCTCACCCTGTCCTACCGCGCCGGCCGGGCCGGCGACCTCGACGTCCGCGTGGACGGGCGCGCGGTCCCCGGCGTCCGCGCGGCCCGCCCCGGCGACGGCGCCTCCCGCGTCCGCGTGTACCTCCCGGCGGGCATCTCCAAGATCGACGTAGGCGGGCCGTCCGGGCTCCAGCTCCGCGAGCTGGTCACGGTACGGGCGGCGCAGGCGGACGCGGCGGTCCACCGGGTCGAGGCCGAGCGGGCCCGCCTGTCCGGCACCGCCCACGTCACCGGCGCCACCGGCGGCTCGAACGCCTCCGCCGGCGCGTACGTGAGCGACCTCGGCAACGGCGCCGCCAACACGCTCACCCTCGACCGCCCCGCCGGCTTCGGCCCCGGCCAGTACGTCCTGGTCACCCACTACGCCAACGCCGACAGGAACACCGGCCACCCGTACAACACCGACGTGATCAGCCGCTTCCTCGACATCACCGAGACCGGCGGCGCGACGACGCGCGGCGTCTTCCGGCACAACTACGCCTGGGACAACTTCTGGCCCCAGGCCACCCCGCTCACCCTCACCACCGCGAGCGGTCCGCTCGTCCTCGGCAACGCGAACGCCTTCGGCCCGAACGTGGACCGGCTGGAGCTCGCCCGCTTCGTCCTGGAGGTGGACAACCAGGCACGCACCTAGCGAAGAGGCGGCCCCGGCCGATCGAGCCGGGGCCGCACCAGGGGCCTCCGGCTCCTCGTGGTGCCAGGTGGACACCTGGAGCGCTGGCGTACGGGTGAGAGCGATCGCCATCCTGGTGACGACACATCTCCGAGTCCCCCAGGAGCGAAGATGATCGCCAGGATCTGGCACGCGACCGCCACCCCGGACGGCGCCGACGCCTACCAGCGGCACTTCACCGGCGCCGTCCTTCCGGAGCTGCGCGACACCGGCGGCCACCGGGGCGCCTACGTGTTGCGGCGGACCGCCGGCCGGCACGTCGAGCTGCAGGTCATCACCTTGTGGGAGTCCTTCGAGGCGATCAAGGCATTTGCGGGGGACGACCTCGACGTGGCGGTCGTCGAGCCGGACGCGCGCGCCGTCCTGCTGTCCTACGACACCACTGTCACCCACCACGACGTGCTCACAGCCGTCCCCTGACAGCGCCGGCGCCGATCGCCGACTGCTCGTGCGGGGCGCCGCTCGGCGCGTGAGATGCTGCGAGGATGACCACGACTGAACAGGCCGAACCGGCCCCCCGCCGCCGGCGGGGCCGTCCAGGCCATGACCAGTCGGCGATCCTGCGCGCCGCTGTCGAGCTGTTCAACCGGCGAGGGTACGACGCCACGAGCATGGGCGACCTGGCCAAGGAGCTCGGGCTGACCAAGCCGGCCATCTACCACCACGTCACCAGCAAGGAGCAGCTGCTCGGCCAGGCGCTCGACGACGCGCTCGACGAGCTCACCACCGTCGTCACCGAGGCGACGCGGCGGCCGCCCGGGGTGAGCGCCTACCAGCGGCTGCGCGAGGTGGTGCGGCGCAGCGTGGAGGTGCTGGTGGCGCACCAGCCGTCGGTCACGCTCCTGCTGCGGGTGCGCGGCAACAGCGAGATCGAGCTGGCCGCGCTCGAACGGCGGCGCTGGCTCGACGACCGCCTGGCCGACCTCGTCGCGGACGCCGTCGCCGAGGGCGCCCTGCGCGACGACGTGCCGCCCGCGCTGGTGAGCCGGCTGCTGTTCGGCATGGTGAACTCGCTGGTGGAGTGGTACCGGCCGGGCGGCGCCTACGACCAGGCGATGGTCGCCGACGCGATCACCTCCATCGCCTTCGACGGCCTGGCCCGCCACGAACCCTGAGCCTCACGAGTCCCCGCCACCCGGCCGGTCCTGGTGTCACCAGGTGTAGAAGCCCTGGCCCGTCTTGCGGCCCAGGTGGCCGGCGGCGACGAGGTCGCGCAGGATGCGCGGCGGCTCGAAGCGGGGGCCGAGCTCGCGGGCCAGGTGCTCGGCGATGGCGAGCCGCACGTCCAGGCCGACGAGGTCCGTGGTGCGCAGCGGCCCGACGGGGTGGCGGTAGCCGAGGGTCATGGCGGTGTCGATGTCGGCGGCGCTCGCGACCCCGTCCTCCAGCATCCGCATCGCCTCCAGCGCCAGGCACACCCCGAGCCGGCTGCTGGCGAACCCCGGCGAGTCCGTGACCGTGATCGGCGTCTTGCCGAGCGCCGCCACCCACCGCTGGGCCCGTTCCACCAGCTCGGGCTCGGTACGGGGGGCCGCGACGATCTCCACCAGGTCGCTCACCGGGACGGGGTTGAAGAAGTGCAGCCCGAGGAACCGCCCGGGCGCCGCCAGGCCGGAGGCGAGCCCGGCCAGGGACAGGCTGCTGGTGTTGGTGGCGAGCACCGCCCCGGGAGCCTGCTTCTCGGCCAGGGCCAGCACCTCGGCCTTCAACGCGGCGTCCTCGGGCACGGCCTCGACGACCAGCTCGCACCCGGCCAGCCCGGCCGGGTCGGCGGTGGCCCGCAGCCGGGCCGCGGCCGCCTCCGCCGGCTCGGCCAGCGTGCCCTTCGCGGCGGCCTTGGCCAGGCTGTCGCCGACCCGGGCGCGCGCGGCGGCGGCCGTCTCCTCCGAGCTCTCCACGATCACGACGTGGCCGCCCGCGACGAGGAACGCGTGCGCGATCCCGGCCCCCATCCGCCCGCCGCCGACGACTCCCACGGGCGTGGGCAGGTCACCGCTCATCGCTGCTCTCCCTTCCTGGCGCGGCGCTCCAGGAACGCCGTCATGCGCGCGTGCTTCTCCTCGGTCTCGAACAGCACCGCCTGCGCCACGTCGTCCACGAACGGGTGGGCGGCGCGCGGCGCGTGCAGGACCGCCTTCATCAGCCGGGTCGCCAGCGGCGCCTGCGCCGCGATCCGGTCGGCGAGCCGGTGCCCGGCCGCCTGCAGGTCGCCGGGCTCGACGACCTCGTTGAGCAGCCGCACGTCCAGCGCCTCCGTGGCCGTCAGTACGCGGCCGGCGAGCAGGATCTCCTTGGCCAGCGGCTCCCCGACGAGCGCGGCCAGCCGCCACGCGGCGCCGGCGGCGGCCAGGATGCCGAGGCCCGTCTCGGGGTTGCCGATGCGGGTGCGGGGCGTGCCGATGCGGAAGTCGCAGGCGTAGGCGAGCTCGGCGCCGCCGCCCAGGGCGTACCCGTCGAGCAGGCCGATGGTCGGCATCGGCAGCTTGTGGATCCGGTCGAAGATCTTGGAGTTGATGCCGCGCAGCGCGTCGTCGCGCCCGCGCTCGCGCAGCTGGGCGATGTCGGCGCCGGCGGCGAACGTGGTGCCCTCGCCGACGATCAGGACGATCTTCGGGTCCTCCTCGACGGCGGAGCAGGCGTCGTGCAGGGCTCGTACGAGGTCGCGGTCGATCGCGTTGCGCACCTCGGGCCGGTTGAGCCGCCACACCACCCGGTCCGCGCCCTCCTCGACAAGGAGCGCCTTCCCGCCGCTCATGGCCGCTCCACCAGCAGCGCGCTGCCCTGGCCGACGCCCACGCACAGCGTGGCCAGGCCGCGCCGGCCGCCGGTGCGTTCCAGCCGGCCGAGCAGCGTGACCAGGATGCGGGCGCCCGAGGCGCCGAGCGGGTGGCCGAGGGCGATCGCGCCGCCGTCGGCGTTGACCCGTTCGAGGTCGAGCCCGAGGTCGCGGACGCAGGCCAGCGACTGGGCGGCGAACGCCTCGTTCAGCTCGACGGCGTCGAGGCCGGCGACGTCCCAGCCGGCGCGTTCGAGCACCTTGCGGGTGGCGGGGACGGGCCCGATGCCCATGATCTCGGGCGGCACCCCGGCGTGCGCCGCGGCGACCAGCCGCGCGCGGGGCGTCAGGCCGTGCCGTTCGAGGAAGCGCTCGCTCACCACGACGACGGCGGCGGCGCCGTCGTTGAGCGAGCTGGAGTTGCCCGCGGTGATGACGCCGCCGGGGCCGTGCAGCGGGCGCAGCCGGGCCAGCCGCTCCAGGCTCGTGTCCGCCCGCGGCCCCTCGTCGGCCTCGACCAGAACGTTCTCAGCGGTACCCCCGACCGGCACCGGGACGATCTCGTCGGCGAACCGGCCCTCCTTGGCCGCCGCCACCGCCCGCTGGTGTGACCGCAGCGCGAACGCGTCGCACTCGTCCCGGCTCAGCCCCCAGCGCTCGGCGACGGTCTCGGCGGTCTGCGGCATCGTGGCGGTGGTGGCGGCGTCGAAGCGCGGGTTGGTGAAGCGCCAGCCGATGGAAGTGTCGAAGGTCGCCCCCGGCTTGGCGAACGCCTTCGCGGGCTTCTCCATCACCCATGGCGCCCTGGTCATCGACTCGACGCCGCCCGCGACGACCACGTCCGCGTCCCCGGCGGCGATGAGGGCGCGCGCGGTGGTGACGGCGGTGAGCCCGGAGGCGCACAGCCGGTTGACGGTGAAGCCCGGCACCGAGTCGGGCAGGCCCGCCAGGAGGGCGGCCATGCGGGCGACGTTGCGGTTGTCCTCGCCTGCCTGGTTGGCCGCGCCCAGCACCACCTCGTCCACCAGGCCGGGCTCGATCCCGGCGCGGGCGACGGCCTCCCGCACGACGAGGGCGGCCAGGTCGTCGGGACGGACGTGGGCGAGCGCGCCGCCGTAACGGCCTATCGGCGTCCGGACGCCGGAGACGACGAACGATTCTGGCACGTGCAGCTCCTGTGATCGATGACGGGGCGTCAGGCGTCGTAGTCGACGGTGACCTGGTCGCCGGCCGGGTACGTCTGGCAGGTCAGCACGAACCCGGCGGCGACCTCGGCCGGTTCGAGCGCGTAGTTGCGGCGCATGTCCACCTCGCCGTCCCGTACGACGGCGCGGCACGTGCCGCAGACCCCGCCCTTGCACGCGAACGGCAGGTCGCCCCGGGTGGCCTGGGCGCCGTCGAGCAGGGTCGTCTCGCGGGAGACCGTGGAGGTGGTGCGCAGGCCGTCCAGGACGGTGGTCAGCTCGGTGGTCGCGCCGGCGAGCTGGACGCCGGCGCGGCGGGGCGGCGGGGGAGGGGCGTCGGCGTAGAAGAGCTCGACGTGCACCCGCTCCCCGGGCACGCCGAGGTCGGCGAGCACCGCCCTGGCCTCCTCCACCATCCGGAGCGGCCCGCACAGCCACACGTGGTCGAACACCTCGACCGGGACGAGGCAGGTCAGCAGCCGCCGCAGCCGCTCGCCGTCGAGCCGCCCCGACAGCAGCTCGACGTCGCGCGGCTCCCGCGACAGCGCGTGCACGACCTGGAGCCGGGGGCCGTAGCGGTTCTTCAGGTCGCCCAGTTCCTCGGCGAACATGACGGTGCGGCTGGTGCGGTTCCCGTACAGGAGGGAGACCTGCGCGCCCGGATGGGTGAGCACCGTCGAGGCGACCGACAACATCGGGGTGATGCCCGAGCCGGCGGCGACGCACAGGTGCCGCTCGCCGAGGCCGGGGTCGGCCTGCCAGGAGCCGGTGGGCGGCTGCACCTCGATCACGGTGCCCGGCCGCACCTCGTGCACCAGCCAGGACGAGAACAGCCCGCCGGGGATCTCCCGCACCCCGATGCGCGGCGCGGCGCCGGCGGGGGCGCAGATCGAGTACGAGCGGCGGTGCTCGCGGCCGTCGATCACGCGGCGCAGGGTGAGCGACTGCCCGGCCTTGAACGCGTAGGCGTCGCGCAGGTCGTCGGGGACGGCGAAGGTGATCGCGGCGGCGTCCTCGCACAGGCGGTCCACCGAGGCCACGGTCAGCGGGTGGAAGACGGCGGCCCTGGACGCGGCGGGCGCGAGCATGGTCATCGCTCAGATCTCCTTGACGTGCTCGAACGGCTCGAGACAGGCGGTGCAGCGGTAGAGGGCCTTGCAGGCGGTGGCGCCGAACTCCGAGGTGAGCCGGGTGGCCGCCGACCCGCAGCGCGGGCAGGGCGGCGCGGGGCGCGGCGGGCCCAGCGTGAGCAGCACCGGCCCGGGCCGCCTGGGGGCGGGGCCGGGCGCCGACAGGCCGGCGGCGCGCAGGGCGGCCCGGCCCCGCTCGGAGATCCAGTCGCTGGACCAGGGCGGGTCGAGCACGACCCGCACCTCGACGCGGTCGAACCCGGCGTCCCGAAGGCGGTGGACGAGGTCGTCGCGCATGGTCGCCATGGCGGGGCAGCCGGTGTAGGTGGGCGTGATCGAGGCGACGACGACCTCGCCGTCCGCGTCCCGCTCCACCTCGACGCCGCGCAGCACGCCGAGGTCGGCGAGGGTCAGCATCGGCATCTCGGGGTCCCGCACCTCCCCGGCCACCTCCAGCGCCCGCCGCCCGGCCTCCGTCGCCTCGCAGCCGCGGGGCGTGGCGGAGGGGTGGCGGGTGCCCGGCGTTCCCGCGTCGCGCCGTGCGATCGCGGGCCGGTCGGCGGTCACCAGCGCCCGCTCGGGTGGGCGCGGGCGACGACCTGCATCTCGGCGAGCAGCAGGCTCAGGGCCTCGGTGTGCAGGCCGTCGCGTCCGGTCCGGCCGCCGACGCCCGCCAGGGGCGCCGTCCGGGACGGGGGACGCCGCTGACGGTGAGCACCTGGTCGAGGACCGCGTCCACCTCCTGGCGCAGCTCGGCCGGATCGACGCCGACGCCCGCTCCGGCGAGGGAGCGTTCGAGCGGGTGCGCTGCGACCAGCTCGCCCTGCAGCGGCCACAGGGCGTCGAGCGCGGCGAGCAGCCGGCGGTGCGACTCCTCGGTGCCCTGGGCCAGTGTGAGGAACCAGCGCCCGGCCCAGTCCCGGTGGTAGGCGACCTCCTTGACGCCCTTGCCCGCCACGGCCGCCAGCACGTGGTCCCGGCTCGTCCGCAGCCGCTCCAGCAACGCCAGGCGCGCCGTGGAGAACAGCAGCAGCCGCACCACGACGTGCGCGAAGTCGCCGTTGGGCACCTCGGCCAGCCGCACGTTCCTGAAGTCGCGGTCGTCGCGGAAGAAGGCGAGCGCGTCCTCCGGCGGCACCGGCGACCCCTCGGGCAGGGCGGGCACGACGGCGGGGTCGGCGGCGGCGGCCCTGGCGAGCAGGAGGCGGGCCTGCCCGAGCAGGTCGAGCGCCATGTTGGCCAGCGCGATGTCCTCCTCCAGGTCGGGGGCGCGGCTGCACCACTCCGACAGGCGCTGCGACATGATGAGGGCGTCGTCGCCGAGCATGAGGCAGTACGCGGCCAGCTCGGCGGGGTCCACGCCGTCGGGCGTCGTGGTGTCGACGCCGGCCAGCGGGTCCTCGAAGTCGGTGCCGAAGGCCCACTGGGAGGAGTCGCCGCCGAGCAGGCCGTCGAAGACGCTGCCGTGTTCGTCGCTCATGGGTTCCTCACATGTGGGGGACGTCGTCGGGAATGTCGTAGAACGTCGGGTGCCGGTAGACCTTGTCGCCGTTCGGCCCGAACAGCGGGTCCTTCTCGTCCGGGCTGGAGGCGGTGATGGCGTCGGCGCGGACGACCCAGATGCTGACGCCCTCGTTGCGGCGGGTGTAGACGTCGCGGGCGTGCCGCAGGGCCATCGTGTCGTCGGGGGCGTGCAGCGACCCGACATGCACGTGGTTGAGCCCGCGCTTGCCGCGGACGAACACCTCGTAGAGCGGCCACTCCCGCCGGTCGGCGCTCATCGGGAGTCCCTGAGCGCGGCCTCGCGGGCGGCGAAGGCGGTGGCGGCCTCGCGGACCCAGGCGCCCTCCTCGTGGGCGGCCCTGCGGTGCGCGAGCCGCTGCGCGTTGCACGGCCCGTCGCCCCGGATGACCGCCGCGAACTCCTGCCAGTCGGGCTCCCCGAAGTCGTAGTGCCCGCGTTCCTCGTTCCAGCGCAGGCCGGGGTCGGGCAGCGTCACGCCCAGCGCCTCGGCCTGCGGGACGGTCATGTCGACGAACTTCTGGCGCAGCTCGTCGTTGGAGTTGCGCTTGATGCCCCACGCCATGGACTGCGCGCTGTTGGGCGACTGCGCGTCCGGCGGCCCGAACATCATCAGCACCGGCCACCAGAACCGGTTCACCGACTCCTGCACCATGGCGCGTTGCTCGTCGGTGCCGCGCATCATCGTCATGAGCAGCTCGTACCCCTGACGCTGGTGGAAGGACTCCTCCTTGCAGATGCGGATCATGGCCCGCCCGTACGGGCCGTAGGAGGTGCGGCAGAGCGGCACCTGGTTGCAGATCGCGGCGCCGTCCACGAGCCAGCCGATCGTGCCGACGTCGGCGTACGACAGGGTCGGGTAGTTGAAGATCGAGGAATATTTCTGCCTGCCGCTGAGCAGCAATTCGGTGAGCTCGGCGCGGGAGACGCCGAGGGTCTCGCACGCGGAGTACAGGTAGAGCCCGTGACCGGCTTCGTCCTGCACCTTGGCCAGCAGGATCGCCTTGCGCCGCAGGGAGGGCGCGCGGCCGATCCAGTTGCCCTCGGGCTGCATCCCGATGATCTCGGAGTGCGCGTGCTGGGCGATCTGGCGGACGAGCGTCTTGCGGTAGGCGTCCGGCATCCAGTCCCGGGGCTCGATCCGGTCGTGGCGGTCGATGGTCGCGTCGAACGCGGCCTGCAGGTCCGGCTCCGCCGGGATCGTCGTCATCTTCCCTCCGAGACACATCGTGCTTATTTACTTATCGCTCGGTCAGTAATACCGTGACACGGGTCGGGGTCTTCGCGCAACAGGTCCCGGGGAAAGGAGACAGCGTGAGCGCGCTGCTGGAGAGCTACGCCGCCGGACGATGGTTCCGCGCGGCAGACGACGGTGAACCGCTGCTCGACGCCGCCACGGGCGAGGAGGTCGCGCGGATCTCCAGCCGGGGGCTGGACGTCGCGGCCATGGTCAGGCACGCCAAGGACACCGGCGGGCCGGCACTGCGATCCCTGACCTTCCACGAGCGGGCGGGCCTGCTCAAGGCGCTGGCCAAGCACCTGCTGGAGCGCAAGGAGGAGCTGTACGCGCTGTCCGTGCGCACCGGCGCCACCGCCCGCGACACGGCCGTCGACGTCGACGGCGGCATCGGCACCCTGTTCAGCTACGGCAGCAAGGGCGTCAGGGAGCTGCCGAACGACACGGTCGTCCTCGACGGCGGGCTGGAGCGGCTGGGCAAGGGCGGCACGTTCGCCGGCCAGCACCTCTACACCTCCCGGCCGGGCGTGGCGGTCCAGATCAACGCCTTCAACTTCCCCGTCTGGGGCATGCTCGAGAAGCTCGGCCCCGCCTTCCTCGCCGGGCTGCCCACGATCGTCAAGCCCGCCAGCCAGACCGCGTACCTGACCGAGCTGGCCGTCCGGTACATCATCGAGTCCGGCATCCTGCCCGAGGGCACCCTCCAGCTGCTCGCCGGGTCGGCGCGCGGGCTGCTCGACGAGCTGACGATCCAGGACTCCGTGGCGTTCACCGGCTCGGCGCACACGGCGGGCATCCTGCGCCGCCACCCCAACGTGCTCGACGGCGGCGTGGCGCTCAACGTCGAGGCCGACTCGCTCAACTGCTCGATCCTCGGCCCCGACGTGCGGCCGGACGATCCGGAGTTCGACCTGTTCGTCAAGGGCGTCGTGACCGAGATGACGGTCAAGGCCGGCCAGAAGTGCACCGCCATCCGCCGGGTGCTCGTGCCCACGGGGCTGGCGGGCCAGGTGGTGGACGCGCTGGCCGACCGCCTCGGCAAGGTGGGCGTCGGCGACCCGCGCAACGACGCCGTCCGGATGGGGCCGCTGGCCAGCCTCGGCCAGCGCGAGGAGGTGCGCAAGGCCGTCGAGGCGCTGCTGGCCGGCTCCGAGGTCGCCTTCGGCGACCCCAAGGGCGCGGCCCTGCTCGACGGCGACCCCGAGCGCGGCGCGTTCATGACGCCGCTCGTGCTGCGCGCCCGGCCGGGGCGGTCGAGCCGCACGACGTGGAGCCGTTCGGGCCGGTGAGCACGGTGATCGGCTACGACGGTCTCGACGACGCGGTGGCGCTGGCCGCCAGGGGCAGGGGCAGCCTCGTGGCCTCCCTCGCCACCCACGACCCCGGCGTGGCCCGCTCCGTCGTGCTCGGGCTTGCGCCGTGGCACGGCCGTGTCCTCGTGCTCGACCGCGACGACGCCAAGGAGTCCACCGGGCACGGCTCCCCGCTGCCCGTCCTCGTGCACGGCGGCCCGGGCGGGCCGGCGGCGGCGAGGAGCTGGGCGGCGTGCGCGGCGTCCTGCACCACATGCAGCGCACCGCCGTCCAGGCGTCGCCCGACCAGCTCACCGCCATCACCGGCCGCTGGACGACCGGCGCCGCCCGCACCGAGTCGCAGGTGCATCCCTTCCGCAAGTCGCTGGCCGAGCTGCGGATCGGCGACACGATCGCCTCCGCGCCGCGCACGGTGTCGCTGGCCGACATCGACCACTTCTCCGAGTTCACCGGCGACACCTTCTACGCGCACACCGACCCCGAGGCCGCCGCGCGCAACCCGCTGTTCGGCGGCATCGTCGCCCACGGCTACCTCGTGGTGTCGCTGGCCGCCGGGCTGTTCGTCGACCCGGCGCCCGGCCCCGTCCTGGCGAACTTCGGCGTCGACTCCCTGCGCTTCCTCACCCCGGTCAAGGCCGGCGACAGCATCGCGGTGACGCTGACCGTCAAGCAGATCACGCCGCGCAGCAACGCCGACTACGGCGAGGTGCGCTGGGACGCCGTCGTCACCAACCAGGACGGCGCGCCGGTCGCCACCTACGACGTGCTCACGCTGGTCGCCAAGACCTGGGACGCGTCGTGAACGGGGCCCCGGTCTCCGTCGAGCGCGACGGCGCCGTGGCCGTCGTGACGCTGAACCGTCCCGAACGCCGCAACGCGCTCGACGGCAAGACCAAGACGGCGCTGCGCGGCGCGCTGGAGGACGTCGCCGCCGACGACGTCCGGGCCGTGCTGCTGACCGGCACGGGCGGCTCGTTCTGCGCGGGGCAGGACCTGGCCGAGCACGCGGCGGCGCTGCGCGAGGACCCCGCGCACGCGTTCGACACGGTCGAGGAGGACTACGCGCCCGTCATCAGGCTGCTGGCCACGATGCCCAAGCCGGTCGTCGCGGCCGTCAACGGCACCTGCGTGGGCGCGGGGCTGGCCCTCGCGCTGGCCTGCGACCTGCGGGTGCTCGCGGAGGACGCGGTCTTCGGTACGGCGTTCAGCGCGATTGGCCTGACCTGCGACTCCGGGCTGTCCTCGATGCTCACCCGGGCGGTGGGGGAGTCGCGGGCCAGGGAGCTCGTCCTGCTCGCCGAGCCGTTCGGCGCGGAGCAGGCGGTCACTTGGGGCATCTCGGGGCGGGTGGTGCCGCGCGACGAGGTCGCGGCGGAGGGCCGGGCGCTGGCGGCCCGGCTCGCGGCCGGGCCGACCGCCGCCTACGCCGAGACCAAGCGGCTCATCGCGCAGTCGTGGGAGCGCGACCTCGGGGCTACGCTGCGGGCCGAGGCCCAGGCGCAGGCGCGCCTGGGCCTGACCGCCGATCACGCGGGGGCGGTGGATGCCTTCCTCGGCAAGCGCAAACCCACCTTCGAGGGCCGCTGACCTCGCCAGGAGGGCAGGGGATCAGTCGCAGTGCTCGAAGGGGCTGGTGTAGGTGCTGCTGCCGATCGAGCCGCCCCACTTGACGCACTGCCCGGGGGCCGACCGGATGACGGGCCCGGCGTAGTAGCCGAAGCTGCCCGAGTTCGTCGTCCTGGTCGAGCCCTGCGGTTCGAGGAAGGCCGACATCGACGACGGCGTGCCGACGTTCGTCGTCTTCAGGGTCACGACGCAGTTGGCGCTGTTGCCGGAGTTGTAGAGCAGGTAGACGCGCCCGCCGGTGAGGGCCGCCGAGTCGATGACGCCGTAGCCGCTGCCGCAGACCTCCTCGGGCGTGTACGGGTTGCCGCCGCACGCGTTGGTGCTCGTGATGGCCTTCTTCTGGCCCAGCGACACGGTGACGCCGTCCA
Source organism: [Actinomadura] parvosata subsp. kistnae (assembly GCF_900323885.1). Classification (GTDB taxonomy): domain Bacteria; phylum Actinomycetota; class Actinomycetes; order Streptosporangiales; family Streptosporangiaceae; genus Nonomuraea; species Nonomuraea composti. Next base: position 308,966 of record NZ_OOHJ01000023.1, read on the forward strand.
CGGTGGGGCTGGTGTCGACGGCGCCGGTGGAGGTGCGCTGCTCGTAGTGCAGGTGCGGGGCCGTGGAGCCGCCGGTGGAGCCGACCGTGCCGATCGCGGTGCCCTGGCCGACGCTCAGGGAGCCGCCGGCGGCGCGCACCATGGTGGCGAGGTGGGCGTAGCGGGTCCGGGTGCCGTCGCTGTGCCGGATCTCGATCCATTTGCCGTAGCTGGTGTTGCCGGCGTCGTAGAAGTACGCGGTGCCGGCGGCCGTGGCGCGCACGGTCTCGCCGTTGATGTCGTCGCCCCCGTAGTCCTGCCAGTCGATGGCGCCCGAGGGACTGTGATCGGGCGTCCAGTTGTTGGCGTAGAACGTCTTTCCGCAGTTGAACGGGCTCTTGTGGCTGGTGGCCAGGGTTTCCACGGGGTCCGCGGACGCGGGCCGCGGCAGCAGCGCGGCGGCGAGGGCGAGGGCCGCGAACAGCGCGGCCTTTCCGATCTTGGGCATGCTTCACCTCGTGCGGGAGGGGGGTGGAGGGTAACGGTCGAACGCCCAATCTCTCCGCCCCCGGTGGAGGGGCGGCTTGATCGTGAAGATATCCTCGAAAGTTCTCTTCATCAATCCCTGATGATTGAAACTTTCCGGCTTCCTCGGTGAGGCTCCGGTGCTCAGGTCTCGATGCCGTGCCGGAGCAGGCGCCAGATCCGCTCGGCGGTGCGCGTGCGCTCGTCGGCCGGGACCTCGGTGAGCATGAGGGCGAGCATGCCGACGGCCAGCACCAGGTCATCGGTGCTCACCTCGGCCCGCACCCGGCCCGCCCGCTGCGCCTCGGCCAGCCCCGACTCCAGCAGCCGCGCCAGCCGGTCGCGCACGGCCAGGATGCGCGGGTCGGGCTGCGGCGGCAGGCTCACCATGGTGACGAACGTGGTCTGCGCGACGGCCTGCTCGGTGACCAGCGCCAGCACCTCGTCGAGCGTGGTGCCCGGCCTGGCCGCCAGCGACTCCAGCTCCGCGACGCTGCCCTCGAAGACGGCCAGCGCGAGGCTGACCCGGTCGGGGAAGTGCCGGTAGAGGCTGCCCTGGCCGACCCCGGCCGCCCGCGCGACCTCGGTGAGCGAGGCGTCGTAACCGGCGGTGGCGAAGGCTTCGCGCGCCGCCGCGATCAGCGCGGCCCGGTTGTGCGCCGCGGCCTTCGGGCCGCGGTTGGGTCGACGGGCAGCGGTCACGACGGCTATGGTACCAACCGGACGATACAGTCCGGTTGCGCCCCGATCGAAAGGACGTTCCTTCACCATGACCTTCGACGACCGTGTCGCCCTCGTGACGGGCGCCGGATCCGGGATCGGCCGCGCCATGGCCGTCGCCTTCGCCAAGGCCGGCGCCCGCGTCGTGGCCTGCGACATCGATCCCGACAGCGCCGCGAGCACCGCCACGGACGTCGGCGGCACCGCCGTCGCCGCCGACATCGGCGACGAGTCCTCGGTGGCCGCGCTGGTCGAGACCGCGATCGGCACGTACGGCCGGATCGACGTGCTGTGCAACAACGCCGGGATCATGGACACCATGGCCCTGCCCGCCGACATCCCCGTCGAGCAGTGGGAGCGCGTCCTGCGCGTGAACCTGACCGGCACGTTCCTCGTCACCCACGCGGTCCTGCCGCACATGCTCGCCCAGGGCGGCGGCGCGATCGTCAACACCGCCTCGGAGGCGGGCATCCGCGGCGGCGCGGCCGGCGCCGCCTACACCGCCTCCAAGCACGGCGTCGTCGGCCTGACCCGCAGCGTGGCCTGGGCCTACGCCAAGGACGGCATCCGCTGCAACGCCATCCTGCCCGGCCCGACCATGACGAACATCGCCAACGGCGCCTCCTTCGACCCCGCCGGCGCCGCCCGCCTCGGCCCCGTGCTCGCCCTGGGGGAGCGCCTGGCCCAGCCCGAGCAGATGGCCGAGGCGGCCCTCTTCCTGGCCTCGGACGCCGCCTCGTTCGTCAACGGCGCGATCGTGCCGGTGGACGGCGGCTGGTCGGCCGCCTGACCGCCCCGCCACCGGGGCGGCGGCCGTCAGGAGCACCCGCCCCCGCCGCCGTCGCCCCCCGAGGACCCGCCGCAGTCGCCCCCCGAGTAACCTCCGCCGTCGCCTCCGGAGTAGCCCCCGCTCATGAAGCCGAAGGACGTGCCGCTCGAGTAGGTGCCGCCGGCGTACGGGCGGCCGGACCGCCGCCGGGCGGGACGCGAGCGGCCGGTCAGCGAGGTGACCATGCTCACGAGAATCACCAGGACCGCGAGCACGAAGAACGCCGCCAGAATCGTCGAGAACGTCAAAGGATCATCCCCCCCGGATAGTCCCAGAACCGCCTTTCACCCAAGGTAGCCACGGCCCCTGACGCCGGCGGGGTTCTGCTCCTTTCGATCAGTCATCGCCGCGGCCGCACGATCCGCGCCCACCACAGGAGCACGGCCGCGCAGACGCAGGCGGTGACGAACCACATCGCGGAGACCGGCGTGCCGCTCCTGAGCCCGAGGACGTCACCGGCCGGCCGGTTGAACCACGTGAGGCCCGTCCAGAACGGTTCGAGGAAGAACACCAGGCCGGCCGCGCCCCCGGCGGCGGTCAGCAGCAGCACGCCCATGGCCGCGCCGGCGGCGACCCGCCCGCCGAGCAGCGCGAGCAGCACCAGCACGGCCGGCCCGCCGACCCCGGCGAACGTCTCCACGGCCCGCCACAGCAGCCCCGCCGTCTCGCCCGCCCACGGCGGCGCCTCCACCCGCGGGGTGAGCCACAACGAGTTGCCCCGCAGCAGGTTGACCGTGGCCGGGGCCAGCAGCATCACGCATGCGGCGAGCCCCGTCCAGGCGAAGAGCCGGGACGGCACGGCCAGCCCGGTGCGCGCGGCGGGCCGCGGCTCCATGACGAGTGCGGGCGGCACGGCCAGCAGCGGCGGGGACGGGGCGGGCCGGGCACCCGGGTCGGCGAGGTCGTGGGCGGAGCGCGCCAGCCAGACTGTCAGCAGGACGTCGAAGACCCAGGAGACGCCGTCCTCGACGTCGCCGAACCCGTCCACGAGCGCGAACAGCAGGACCACCGGCAGGAGCAGGAGCGGCGACAGCAGGTGGGCGACGCCGATCCCGACGGTGGACCGGCGGAAGCGGCCGTCACGCCACTGGGCCACCAGCACCATGGCGAGCCAGTACGGCCCGGCCACCGCGGCGACCCACGTGACCACGGGATCCGACGACGGCCAGAGCCGCCATCCGAACTCGTCGGACACCGTATGGTAGGCCCCGACGAGGTGGGCCAGCACGCCCGAGGCCAGCGCGAGGTCCGCCAGGCGGACGGTGCGCCGCAGCACCGGGCCGAGCAGCAATGCGACGGCGGCCAGCACCAGCGCGTCGGCCACGGCCGGCCACCACGGCCAGTCCGGCAGGAGCGCGTAGAGCAGCGACATGGCCGCCGAGGCGTACATGGCCGTCCGCAGCCACCGGACACCCCGCCCCGGCGCGGGCCGCGCGCCCGCCACCGGCCCGCGCAGGCACTGCCACAGCGCCCACGTCATGACCGCGCCCATGGCCACGAGCACGAGCACGTTCTGCCAGGTCACCGCGGCGTCGCCGGCCTCGTGGAGCAGCGTCAGCCGCCACAGCGGCCCGATGTCCCCGCCGGTGACCGCGAGGACGGCGGTGACGGCGACGGCGGTCGCGTACCCGCCCGCGGCGAGCAGGGCGGGCACGGCTGAGCGGTAGCGGCGCATGGGACTCTTCCAGGGGTCGAAGGGGGCGCCTCACCCTAGCGACCGGCGGCGAAGAAGTCGATCTTGACCTGGGCGCGCTCACACGACCTTCGTGTTGACCTCCGGGAAGTGGCAGGCGGCCGGATGGCCGGTGCCCCGGTCGACCAGGGCGGGCTCCTCGGCGGCGCAGATGTCCTGGGCCTTCCAGCAGCGCGTACGGAACCTGCACCCGCTCGGCGGATCCAGCGGGCTCGGCACCTCGCCGGTGAGGATGATCCGCTGCCTGCGGCGCTCCTCCTCCGGGTTCGCCGTCGGCGCCGCTGACAGCAGCGCCTGCGTGTACGGGTGCACCGGCCGGTCGTAGACGTCGTCCCGCCGCCCGGTCTCGACGATCTTGCCGAGGTACATCACCGCGACCCGGTCGGAGATGTGCCGCACCACCGACAGGTCGTGCGCGATGAAGATGTACGACAGCCCGAACGTGTCCTGGAGGTCCTCCAGCAGGTTGATCACGCCGGCCTGCACCGACACGTCCAGCGCCGACACCGGCTCGTCCAGCACGAGCAGCTTGGGCTCCAGCGCGAGCGCGCGGGCGATGCCGACGCGCTGGCGCTGGCCGCCGGAGAACTCGTGCGGGTACCGGTTGCCGTGCTCCGGGTTGAGCCCGACCAGCTCCAGCAGCTCCGACACCTTGGCCGGGCCGGTGTCGCGCCACCGGTCGTGCACCTTCAGCGGCTCGGCGATGATGTCGTTCACCGGCAGCTTCGGGTTGAGCGAGGCGTACGGGTCCTGGAAGACGATCTGCATGTCGCGGCGCACCGCGCGCATCCGCTTGGGCGCCAGCGTGGTCAGCTCCGTGCCCTCGAAGCGCACCGAGCCCGACGTCGGCTTGTGCAGCTGCAGGATGGCCCGGCCCGTCGTCGACTTGCCGCACCCCGACTCGCCGACCACGCCCAGCGTCTCGCCCTGGTCGACGTGCATGGACACGCCGCTGACCGCCTGGATGTGGCCCGACACCTTGCGCAGGAACCCCGCGCCGCGCACGGGGAAGCTCATCACCAGGTCCTCCACTTCGAGGAGGTGCTGCTGATCGCTCATGTGACGGGCTCACTCTCCGTACGGAACAACGCGGTGGGGTCCGCCACCGCGGCCAGCTGGTCCCAGTGGTGGCAGGCGGCGTAGTGCCCGCCCTCGTCGACCTCTCCGAGCGCGGGCTCCTCCGCGCGGCAGCGGTCCTCGGCCAGCGGGCAGCGCGGCGAGAACGGGCAGCCGGACGGCAGGTTGATCAGGGACGGCGGGGCGCCGCTGATCGGCCGCAGCCGCCCGCCGGACGTCTCCAGGGACGGCATCGAGCCGAGCAGCCCCGCCGTGTACGGCATGCGCGGCCGGTAGAAGATGGTGTCGGTGACGCCGATCTCGACCGGTTTGCCGGCGTACATGACGAGCACGCGGTGCGCGATGCCGGCGACCACGCCGAGGTCGTGCGTGATGAGCACGATCGCGGCGTTGACGGCGTCCTTGACCTCCAGGAGCTTCTCCAGGATCTGCGCCTGGACGGTCACGTCGAGCGCCGTGGTGGGCTCGTCGGCGATGATGACGTCCGGGTTGTTGATGACCGCCATGGCGATCATCGCGCGCTGCCGCATGCCGCCGGAGAACTCGTGCGGGTAGCTGCGCAGCCGCTGCTCGGCCTGCGGGATGCCGACCAGGTCGAGCATCTCCCTGGCGCGGGCGAGCGCCTGCTTGCGCGGCACGAGGTCGTGCGCGAGGACGGCCTCGGCGAGCTGGTCGCCGACGGTGTGCACGGGGTTCAGCGCGGTCATCGGGTCCTGGAAGATCATGGCGATCTTGCGCCCGCGCAGGCCGCGACGCCGGCGGGCGGGCAGCTTCAGCACGTCGTCGCCGCGGTAGAGGATCCGGCCGCGGACGCGGGCGCCGCGGGGGAGCAGCCCCATCACGGCCAGCGACGAGACGGACTTGCCGGAGCCGGACTCGCCGACGATGCCGAGCACCTCGCGCTCGTGCAGGGAGTAGGAGACGCCGCGGACCGCCTGGACGAGCCCGTCCTCGGTGGGGAACTCGACGACCAGGTCCTCCACGCGCAGGATCTCACCGGTCTCGCTGGGGTGATTCGTCATGTCAGGCACGCACCCGGGTCTGTCGGGGGTCGAACGCGTCGCGCAGACCGTCGCCGATGAAGTTGATGGACAGCGCGATCGCGATGATGAACACGCCCGGCCACCAGAACAGCCACGGGCGGGTCGTCATCGCGCTGCGGTAGGTGTCGATGAGCTGGCCGAGCGAGACGTCGGGGGGTTGCACGCCGACGCCGAGGAACGACAGCGCCGACTCCAGCAGCACCGCGTTGGCGATGGCCAGGGTCGCGCTGACGATGATGACGCCCACGGTGTTCGGCAGGATGTGGCGGAAGATGATGCGGCTGGAGGAGGTGCCGAGCGCGCGGGCGGCCTCGACGAACTCCTTCTCGCGCAGCGACAGGAACTCGCCGCGGATGAGCCGGCCCAGCGTCGGCCAGGTCACCAGGCCGATGCAGATGGCCAGGACCACGATGCCGGAGTCGCCGAACGAGCGCCCGACGATGGCGGCGATGATGAGGACGGGGATGGTGATCATCACGTCGGTGAGCCGCATGAGGATCGCTTCAACCTTTTTCCTGAAATATCCGGCGAAGGCGCCGGCCAGCGTGCCCACCGTCGTGGCCACGAACCCGACGATGAACGCCACGATGATCGACTGCTGCGTGCCGCGCATGGTGAGGGCGAAGTAGTCGATGCCGATGTTGTCCTGCCCGAACGGATGCTCGCCCCAGCGCAGCCCCTCGCCGCCCAGGAACTGCGGCACCAGGCTCAGCGTCGGCCGGCCCTGGTCGACCACCGCCCCGGTGGCCAGGTAGCTCTTGTCCCACCAGCCGGGCAGCGGCCCGAACCCGATGGAGCTGAACGCCAGCACGACGATGCCGCCGAAGACCAGCATGCCGATGAGCGCCGCGCGGTGCCGGAAGAACCGGCGCCGGACGAGCTGGGTCTGGGTGCGTGCGACGACGGTCATGCCCTGCGCGGCCCCCGCGGCCTGCGCGCTGATCGCCATGGGTGGTTCTCCTGAGTGATCGGTGAACTGCGAGCTCACGACAGCCTGATCCGGGGGTCGAGGTAGGCGTAGATGATGTCGGCGAGCATGTTGAACAGCACGATCGCGCTGCCCGAGACGATGAAGAACGCCATCACCGGAGCCGGGTCCACCTGCTGGAGCCCCCTGAGGAACAGGCTGCCCATGCCCTGCCAGCCGAAGACGTTCTCCGTCACGATCGCGCCGCCGATCACGCCCGCGAAGTCGAAGGCCATCAGCGTGGTGATCGGGATCATCCCGTTGCGGAAGGCGTGCTTGGTGACCACCGTCCGCTCGGGCAGGCCCTTGGCCCGCGCGGTGCGCACGTAGTCGAGGTTCATCACCTCGAGCATGCTGGAGCGGCTGTAGCGCGTGTAGGTGGCCAGCGAGATCAGGATCAGCGCCATGGTGGGCAGCAGCAGGTGACCCGCCACGTCCAGGTTGGTCTGCCAGAAGTCGCCCTTGAAGTTGGGGGTGCTGGAGCCGATCGTGGCGATCGGGCGGCCCCGTACGTAGTCGCTGTAGTCGGCGAATCCGCGCAGCATGCGGTCGAGGAAGGTCAGGCCCGCCGTGACCAGCCCCGTCAGGACGGCGGCGAGGATCGCCTGGCGGCGCAGCAGCCCGCCGAGTGCGTAGCCGAGCCCGGCGCAGACGGCCACCGTCAGCAGCGCCAGGCCGAAGATCTCCAGCCAGCTCGGGTCGGCCAGCACCGGATCCAGCACCTGCGACAGGATCACGCCGATCCCCGCGGCCGAGAGCGCGGCGTAGAGCGGGTCGCGGTGGCGCAGCCCGGAGATCAGGGCGGTGACGCCGACCGCCGTGCCGCCCGCCAGGACCGCCAGGCCGACCACGCCGATGCCCGGATCGGCGAACCAGCGGGTGGCCGACAGCAGCGTCAGCGTCACGGCCGTCGCGGCGGCGCCGAGCGCGAACGCGGCCAGCCGCGCCCGCCGCCCGCCCACGAGGACGGCGGCCCAGATCAGCCCGCCGACCAGGGAGGCGACGGCGATGACGGTGGGCGGGATGACGGGGTCACGCAGCCAGTCGTTGAACTCGATCGCGATGTACTGCTTGAGCATCACCGCCACCCAGAACAGCGGGAGCGAGAAGCAGACGAACGCGGTGAAGGTGACCGAGTAGTCGAAGGTGCTGTACTGGCGCAGCGCGGAGACGATGCCCACGATGACGCCGATGACGACCGCGAGCACGGTCGCGGCCACGACGAGCTGGAGCGTGGCCGACAGGGCGTTGCCGAGCAGGACCGAGACGTCCTGGCCGTCCCGGTTGACGCCGAGGTCGCCGCGGAACAGGTTGCCGAGCCAGCTCAGGTACCTGAGCGGCAGGGGAACGTCGAGGTTCATCCGCTCGATCCGGTCGGCGATCTTCCTGTCCCGGTCGGGGCCCGGCAGCTCCCGCAGGTCCTCCAGCGGGTCGCCCGCGAGCGCCGTCAACGCGTAGATGACCATGGTGGCCGCCAGGAGCACGAAGAAGGAGACGATCAGTCTTCGCGCGATGAAGGCGATCACTCTTATCCCCCTTGGTTCATGTGTGGTGCTGGCGCAGGGCGGAGGACGCGCGCGCCCTCCGCCCCGCGCCGGTGTTCCAGAGTGATCGGGCGGCTACTGGGCCAGGGCCCACTTGTCCATGTTCCAGGTCACGGACGACTGCGCCGGGTTCGGCACGACGTTCTGCAGCTTCTCGTCCCACGCGAGCATGTTCGGGTGGGCGAACAGGGGGATGGTGGCCAGGTCCGACCAGAGCACCTTCTCGATCTCGGCGATGATCGCCGGGTGCTTGGTCTTGTCGATCTCGGCGTTCAGCTTCTTGATCAGCTCGTCGACCTGCTTGTTGGAGTAGCAGCCGTTGTTGTTCTCCTTGCCGGCCTCGCTGCACTCCTTGGCCGTGGTGTACGTCGAGCTCCAGCCGCTCACCTCGGCCGAGCCGGTCCAGGCGAACAGCGCCACGTCGTAGGTGTTGGTGGCCAGGGGGCCGCCGGCCTCGAAGAACTTCTCGTCGCCGGCGTCAGTGATCTTGAAGCCGGCCTTGTTGCAGGAGTCGGCGATGAGCTGCACCTCCTGCGTACGGCGCGGGTTCGGCAGGTTGTGGCCGATCTTGACTTCCATGCCGACCTTGCCGGCCTTCTCCAGCAGCGCCTTGGCGCCCTCGATGTCCGGCTGGGCGTAGGCCTCGGAGCCGCTGCCCTGGGAGACGGTGGCGTAGTCGGCCTCGAACGGCAGCACGTTGCGCACCTGCAGCACCTGCGCCTGCGGCGCGAGCGGCTTGATCAGGTTGTCCACGATGAGCTGCCTGGGCACGCACTTGGCGAACGCCTCACGCAGCGTCTTGTCCTTGAACGGGCTGCTGTCGAAGTTGAAGTCGAGGTGCTCGTAGGTGTAGGCGTCACCCGTCTTCACCGTCACGCCCTGCATGCCCTGGAGCTGGGCGAGCAGGTCGGGGTTCGGCTGCGGCTCGATCAGGTTGACCTCGCGGTTCTGCAGGGCCTGGGCCTGCTCCTCCTGCGAGATCACGCGCATGACCACGGTCGGCGTGGCCGGCTTGGCGCCCCACCACTTGTCGTTGGCCGAGAGGGTCAGCGACTGGCCGGGCTGCATGGCGGAGATCTTGTACGGGCCGGAGGCGGGGAAGAGCGACATGTCCTTGATGCCGCCCTCGATGACCCAGCCCTCGTTGTAGAACTTGATCACCGCTTCGAGCTTCTTGGCGTCCCCCGCCTGCACGGCGGCGATGAAGTCGGCCTCGCTCATGCCCGCGGCCTTGTACGCCACGTGCGCCGGCAGCACGTCGGCGGCGCCGGGGCCGTTGCTCTCCCAGTCGGCGAACGGCTCGGAGTACTGGAAGGAGAACTTCTTGTCGCCCGCCTTGCACGCCGGGGCCTTGACGAGCTCGACGCCGGTGGTGCCGTCGACCTGGAAGCCCTTGATCTTGCCGGACTTGGCCGCCCAGTACAGCAGCGCGTCGTCACAGTCGATGGGGTTGCCGTCGGACCACACGGCCTTGGCGTTGAACTCGTAGTCCACCGTCAGCGGGTCGTCGGAGGTCTTCGTGTACGTGCCGAAGTCCTTGTCCGGGGTCACCACGCCGTTCTCGCCGTAGTACCAGAAGCCGAGCAGCACCCGCTGCATGGCGGTGCTGTTGACCAGGTTGTTCACGGCGATGCTGTTGTAGGAGTTGAACTCCTGCTCGCCGGCGTAGGTGATGGTCTGCCCCGAAGCGGCGCCCCCCGTGGCCGAGGCCGACGGCTTGCTCGCCTCGTTGCCGCTCTGGCCGCAAGCGGACAGCAGAAGCGCGCCTGCTGTCACCGCCGTGAGGAATGTCCCAAGTCTCCGCCTATGGGTCACGACAGCTCTCCTTTGTGTCCGAACTAGGGTCAGCGCTGCTGGTTAATGCGCAACAGGATCATCGGCCAACGTTTCGGACAAATAGCCGCGTCCACACTGTTGCGAACTTGAGATCGATGGCTGTCCGATCTGTAATCAGATGTCAGGGAAATCCACTTTTCGCTGTCCACACTGTAGACAGACCCAGGCTCGGTGTGCCAGGGTTTGCGCAAAAGCCGTCGCAGCGGTGGAAACCCTGCTGAGGGGGCTTTTGGGTGCTCTTAAGGGCGTGGCGAAAGGCGGTCTTTCGTGCTCTTGATAAGGCGTCTTTCCGGCGCTGTCGCGCGCCCGCGCCATTCCTTGGATCCGCGCGCGCCGGACGCGCCGCTCCCCACAACGTGATCAAGCCCAATCCGCTCGGCGGACCTGCCGCCCTTTCGGCCGCGCTTCGGGCGATCACTATTAAGCAATTCAGCCTGGCACCGCTCCGTAATTGAGCGGGCCTTTCCCGGTCGCTCGTAACCGCGTATCGACCCTTGGGCGAATGACGTCCGTGCCGCCCCTAGGGCCCGACGGTCAGGCGGACGGTCACCATGTCACCCACGACGAGCCCCTCCGCCCTGCGCACCCCCGCCTTCACCGGCACGAGATAGCGCCCGTCCTTCGGGAACATCGACGTCTTCCACCGCGTCTCCCGGATCTGCGCGGTCACCGGGATCATGCCCCAGCCGTAGCTCACCGAGGCGGCCACGGCCTCCACGTCCTGGCACTCCTCGTCGGGGACGGTGATGAAATGCCACGGCGCGGGGCCCCGCCAGTACCACATCTCGCCGCTGAACTCGATGTTCACGGCCACAGGATAGGGCCGGGCGGGCGCTCAGGGCATCGCCGGCCGTCGCGCTCGGTCGTTCACCTGACCAGCAGGAGGACCAGCAGCAGCGCGGCCAGGACCGCCATCACGGCACCCAGGACCGGCCCGGACACCCGCCCCCGCCGTCGCCGCCCCTCGACAGCCCCGCCTGCCTCGCGGACAGCGCGTCCTCCCAGTCGCCGAGCGTGTCCCGCTCGGTGAACCGACGGATGACCAGCAGCAGGAACGGCAACGCCACCCCCGCCATCGCGAGCGCGGTACCGATCACCCGGTCGGGAGTGGCCGTCGCCATCCGGACCCCGCCGACGACCAGGACGACCGCCAGGCCGAGCGGCACGACGGAGTGCCGGGTCAGGTTCATCATCAGCGCGGCCCTGAGCGCGCCCAGCGCCACGGACAGCGGCCGGATCCCTGCCTCCGCCGCCCCGTCACCGTCGGCCAGCCACTGCTCCAGGTAACGCTCGCGCCGCGCCTTCCCCGGCAGGATCGCCGCGGCGGTGACGATGACGCCTCGTACCAGCGGATTCACCTCAAACCCCCGGATGGGGGAGTGGCCGGCTCATCGGATCCTGCGCGACGGCGGGCTTGGCGACGGCCCGCCGCGCGGCGGGCAGGGCATCCCCCTTGAGCCGATAGAGCCGCCGCCGCGGCCCCTCCCGAACGAAGTCGTCCTCCCAGGTGGAAACCACCCACCCGCTGCGCTCCAGCCGATCCAGCACGAGGTAGACCGTCCCGGGAGAGCGCCCGCTGGCCTTGACGATCTCCATCGCCCAGCGCGGGTCGAGATCGGCCATCAGCGCCTCGATCACGTCCACGACGGCCGGTGTGATCATCGGCAACGGCTGCATGATCACACTCTACGACCGGAACGCGGCCGGCGCGGCGGCGCCGCACGGCGATCGCACGTCAGGCGGCCCGGCACCGTGCGCCCTGCCCTCCTCGTCACTCGTCCGGCTCGCCGCTCGGCCGCTTCTCGTGAGCCGCGATGAGCGTGTCGATCTGGACGCTGAGGCGGGCGCCCAGGGGCCAGCCGATGTAGTGGGTGAGGAAGATGGCGATCTCGCGCAGCTCGGCGGGGGTGAGGTCGGCGTTGCGGAGCGCGGCCGGGATCTGGATGTCGAGGACGTCGTTCAGGCCCCTGGCGGCCAGGGCGCCCAGGAGCAGCAGGCGCCGGTCGCGCATCGATAGGCCGGGGCGGCACCAGATGTCGGCGAACAGGTGGTCCACCGTGATGCCGAAGAAGTCGCCGGGGCCGTCGTGCACCTCCCAGCCGTAGACCTGGCCCATCATCTCCAGGCCGCGCCGCCGCCTGTCGTCCGTCATGGCCGCTCCTCGAGGCCGAGGTCGGCGGCCAGCCGCTGGTGGGCGAGCCTGGCCAGCGGGGCGTCGACGCCGAGCTCGGCGGCCAGGTCGAGGGCGAGGGAGAGGTCCTTGTCGCCGAGGGCGAGGACGTGGCTCATGATCTCGTGGAGCGGGTCGCCGGGAGGCAGCGGGGCCAGGGTGTCGCGGATCATGAGGGCGCCCGGGCCGCCGGTGACGGCGTCGGAGTGGCGGACGATCCGGCCCAGGGCCGTGAGCGGGATCCCGGCCGCCGCGGCCAGGCGTTGCGCCTCGGCGGCGGCGGCGAAGGAGACGAAGTGCAGCAGGTTGCGGGCCAGCTTGGCGCGGGTGCCCGCCCCGACCGGGCCCATGTGCAGGACCAGCCCCGCCCAGGCGGCGAACGCCTCCTTCACCCGCGCGAACGCCGCCTCGCTGGCGCCCACCATGACCGCCAGCGTGCCCGCCGCCGCCCCGATGAAGCCGCCGCTGACGGGCGCGTCCACGACCTCCACCCCGTACGGCCGCGCGGTCTCGGCCAGCTCGGTCGCCGTGTCGGCGCGGATGGTGGAGTGGACGGCGATGATCGTGCCGGTGGCGCTCGCGGGGATCAGCTCGGCGGCGACCTTGTTCACCTGGGCGTCGTCGCGGACCATGAGCGAGATGAGGTCGGCGCGGGCCACGTCGGCCAGGCGCGCGGCGGCCAGCGCGCCCCGCTCGACCAGGGGTGTCATCGCCTCCGGCCGGACGTCGTAGACGATCAGGCCGGGGCCGGCTAGGCGCCCCGCCATCGGGCCGCCGATCTGGCCGAGGCCGACGAAGCCGTACATCATGGGCCTCCGTCCTGGGGGTGTCATGCGCTCGCCCCCTCCGTACGGCGAGCCGGCTCCGCGATCGACTTGGTCTCGAGGTACTCCTCGAAGCCCGCCACGCCCATCTCGCGCCCGATGCCCGACTGCTTGTAGCCGCCGAACGGCACGTCCGGGCCGTACCAGATGCCGCCGTTGACGCTGACCGTGCCGGTGCGCAGGCGGCGCGCCACCGCGCGCGCCCGTTCGAGATCTCCGGCGTGGACGGCGCCGGACAGCCCGTACGGCGAGTCGTTGGCCAGGCGGACGGCGTCGTCGTCGCCGTCGTGGGGGAGCACCACCAGCACGGGACCGAAGATCTCCTCGCGGGCGGTCCTGGACCGGTTGGTGAGGCCGGTGATCAGGGTGGGTTCGATCCAGAAGCCGCGGTCCCGGTCGGGGCGGTGGCCGCCGGTGGCGAACGAGCCGCCCTCCGCGCGGGCGAGCCGCAGGTACGCCTCGACGCGGTCGCGCTGGCGGGCCGAGATCAGGGGGCCGCAGACGGTGCGGTCGTCGGCCGGGTCGCCGGTGCCGAGGCGGGCCATCGTCCGGGCGGTGAGGTGGACGGCCTCGTCGTGGCGGGCGCGGGGGACCAGGAGCCGGGTGGTGAGGGCGCAGCCCTGCCCGGCGTGGGAGATCGCGGCGAAGGCGGCGTACGCGCACGCCCCGGCGAGGTCGGCGTCGTCCAGCACGACACACGCCGACTTGCCGCCCAGCTCCAGGAACACCTTCGTGAGCGTCTCGGCGGCGCCGCGCATCACCGCCCGGCCCGTCGCCGTCGAGCCGGTGAACGAGACCAGGTCCACGCGCGGGTCGGCGGCCAGGAGCGCGCCGAGCGCGTGGTCGCGGCCGGTGACGATGTTGACGACGCCGGGCGGGAGGTCGGTCTCCTCGACGAGCAGCCGGCCGAGCACGGCCGCGCACCACGGGGTGTCGGGGGCGGGCTTGAGCACGACGGTGTTGCCCGCGGCCAGGGCCGGGCCGAGCTTGGCCAGGGTGATCTGGTGCGGGAAGTTCCCCGGGGTGATGGCGGCGACCACGCCCACCGGCTCGCGCAAGACGTACCGGTCGCTGGCGATGCCCATCGGCGCGGCCCGGCCCAGGTCGCGCGTCCACGCGTAGGTCTCGGCGAGGCCGGCGACCCAGCCGAGGTCGGCCACGGGCTGGTCGAGCTGCGCGCCGTGGGTCAGGAACCGGGGCGCGCCGGCCTCCCTGATCGTGAGCTCGCGCAGCTCGGCGGCGTGCCGTTCGAGGGCCTGCCGGAGCTGGCGCAGGCAGCGGACGCGCAGGTCGAGGTCGCTGGCCCAGCCGGAGGTGTCGAACGCGCGGCGGGCGGCGGCGATGGCCGCGTCGAGCAGGGCGGGGGTGGCGTCGGCGGCCAGGCCGATGACCTCCTCGGTGGCCGGGTCGATCGTCTCGAAGCGCCGGTCGCAGGTGACGGGCTCGCCGCCGATCAGGAGGGGGGAGCCGTGCTCCGCCCACGCGTCGAGCAAGCGACCGCTTGTTATGGACACGTGTCCAGACTACAGTTCACGAGAGACCGTGCAAGGGGGATCGAAGGAGGGACCCGTGTCCCGTGACGACTACTCCGGCGCGTTCGACCCCGGCTTCCGCTTCGAGGACCTGTCCAAGGCCGCGCTCGTCCGCCTCGTCAGGGAGTACGCGCTCATCGTCCACCTGCTCGACCGCTCCTCGCTCATCGCCGTCGGCATGAAGTACGGCCAGGAGGCCGTGGAGGAGATCGCCGTCCAGGAATGGCGCGGCGCCAGCCCCGTCTACACCCGGCGGATCCGCGAGATCATGCGGATCGAGGGCGACGGCGTCTCGGCCATCTTCAAGTGCCTGCAGCTCGACCCCGGCTTCGCCCAGCACTACATGGACGTCGAGTACGAGCTGATCGACGAGTCCCACGGCTTCTTCCAGCTGCGCACCTGCGGGGCGCTGCTCGACGTCGAGCCGTTCGGGGAGCGGGCCGTGCGCGGCATGTGCCACCACATCGAGGACGGCACCTTCGACTGGACCGCCCAGGCCGTCAACCCCAGGGCCCGCATCCGCCCGGTGCACCGGCCGCCGCGCGTGCCGGGCGACCGGGTGCCGCACTGCCGGTGGGAGGTCGTCATCGACGACGACACCGAGCCCGTCGGCGAGGCGCCGATCACCGCGATGACCCGCGCCACCACCGCCGCCCGCTTCCGCTTCCCCCCGATGCGCGACGGCACGCCCCACGTGCCGCGGCCGGATCGCGAGCCCGGCCGGCGATGAGTTCCGGCCGCGGGAACGGTCCTCCTGGTGACACGAGCAGAAGGAGTGGCCGCGGTGGACCTGTACAGCGTGGTGTGCGTGAGTGACGTGGCGGCGTCGCGCAAGTGGTACGAGGCGTTCCTCGGGCGCCCGGCGGACGAGATCATCGGCGCGGAGCTGCTGTGGCGGGTCGGTGAGAACGCCTGGCTGGTCCTCGACGACCGGGACGTGCGGGCGGCGCGGGTGGGCGGCACCATGATCACGCTCGGGGTGGACGATCTCGACGAGATCCTGGCCCGGCTGGCCGCGCACGGCATCGGCCACGAGCCCGTGGAGACGTACGGCAACGGCGTACGCCATGTGGAGATCCTCGACCCCGACGGCAACAGCCTGTCGCTCGCGCAGGCGCCCGTCTCATGACGCGGATTCGACCGAGCCTGGAGGGAACGGCGGATACCATCGACAGATGGCCGTCCCTGAGCTGATCCGCATCGCCACCCGTTCCTCGCCCATGGCGCTGGCCCAGGTGGAGCGCGTCCGGCGCGAGCTCGCCGCGTCGCATCCCGGCGTGCGCACGGAGGTCGTGCCGGTCACCACGTCGGGCGACAGGTGGCCGGGCGCGTTGTCGGAGCTCGGCGGCAAGGGCGCGTTCACGAAGGAGGTGGACGCTCTCCTGCTGGCCGGCGAGGCCGACCTCGCGGTGCACTGCGTCAAGGACGTCCCCGCCGACCGGCCGCTGCCCGCCGGCACCACCTGGGCGGCCTTCCTGAAGCGGGACGACCTGCGCGACGCTCTCGTGCACCCCGGCGGCCTCACCCTCGACGAGCTGCCGCCCGGCACCCGCATCGGCACGTCGTCGGTGCGGCGGGTCGCGCAGCTCGCCTCCTCGCACCCGCACCTGCGTTGCGTGCCGATGCGCGGCAACGCCAACCGGCGGCTGGAGAAGCTCGACGCGGGCGAGGCCGACGCGCTGCTGCTGGCCGTGTCGGGCCTGGAGCGGATCGGCCGCTCCGACCGGATCACCGAGGCGCTGCCGCTGGAGACGATGTGCCCGCCGATCGGCGCCGGCGTGCTCGCCCTGCAGTGCAGGGAGGACGACGAGCAGACCATCGAGGCGGTGGCCGGCCTGGGCGATCCCGACACCTGGCGCGAGGTGACGGCCGAGCGGATGCTGCTGCACGTCCTCCAGGGGCACTGCAACAGCCCGATCGCCGGCTACGCCCGCGCCGAGCGCGACGGCCGCCTGTCGCTGCGGGCCCGCGTCTTCAGCCCCGACGGCAAGACGGTCCTCGACGCGCACGAGTGGGCCGGCCCGCTCGACCCGGCCACGCTGGGCACGTCCGTCGCCGTCGCGCTGCTGCGCCAGGGCGCCCGCCAGGTCATCGACGCGATCCCGCACTGACGGGTCACCACAAGGGCACGGGCGTCTCCGTCCTCGCGTAGTAGCCGGGGACGGGGGCGCCGGACGACGCGCGCTCCAACCGCCGCCGCATCCCGTCCGACAGCACCCCGGCCTTCAGCATCTCGACGAACACGGCCGTGACGTTCCCCAGGTCGAACCAGTCGCGCTGCCAGCACCACCGCAAGCCGCCGCCGTACCGGAACCAGCTCCCCCCGATCCCCGGCACCTCGTACGGGCTGCCGTCCGGCCGGCGGGCGGCGGCGACCTGCTTCCAGAAGCCGACCACCTCGCCCCTGCGCTCGTCGATGAGGATGCTCTGGTACGGATAGGACCACCCGTCCAGGCCGCCCATCTCGGAGCCGAGGGCGAGGTCGCGGATCTCCTGTCGGCCGACGGCCATGAAGTCCTGGCCGGGGCCGACGTTCCAGCCGTAGGTGGCGTCCTCGGTGTAGAGGTCGGCGAGGGGGCGCCAGTCGCCGCGCTCCTCGCACCGCCGATTGGCCTCCAGCCAGCGCCGCACCATCTCCTCCAGCTCGTCACGCGCGTACACGATCAGCCTCCTAGCGTCAGCGCCCGGGTCGGGCAGTATCGGACGGCGGCCTCCACCTGGGCGCGCATCGACTCGTCGGGCTCCTCGACGAGGATGCGCACCTTTCCCGCGCGCGGGACCTCGAAGACGTCCGGCGCCTCCAGCTCGCACATGGCGTGCCCCTGGCACAGGTCCAGGTCGGCTTCGAGCTTCACGACCTGCGCCTGCGGTAGCGGACCCGGCACGGCCGGGCGAGCTGGACGACCATCTTGGAATGGTCGTCGCGGTAAGAATCGGGCGGCTGAGCTGGCTCGAACTCCCAGTCGCGCAGCAGCACCGAGAAGATCGCCTTGAGCTGGATCATCGCGAAGTTCGCGCCCACGCACCGGTGCCTGCCCGCTCCGAACGGCACCCACGTCCACCGGTTGACCAGGTCCTCCTCGCGCGGCTGCGCGTAGCGGGCGGGGTCGAAGGCGTCGGGGTCGGGGAAGTCCTCCGGGATCCGGTTGGAGACGGCGAGGCTGCATCCGACGAGCGTTCCGGCCGGGATGCGGTGCCCGAGCACCTGCTGCTCGGTCTTGGCGACGCGCAGCAGCAGGATGAGCGGCGGGTGCAGCCGCAGCGCCTCCTTGATGGCCGACTCCAGCAGCGGGATCTCGCGCAGCGCCCGGAAACTGACCTCGGCGCCGCCGGCGTACAGCTCGTCCAGCTCGGCCACGACGTCGCGCAGCACGGCGGGGTGGCGCAGCAGCTCGATCAGCGTCCAGGCGGCGGTGCCGGAGCTGGTGTGGTGCCCGGCGAACATCATGGAGATGAACATGCCGGTCACCTGGTCGGCGGTGAAGCGCGGCGTGCCGTCGTCCGCCCGGATCGACATGAGCACGTCGAGCAGGTCCCGCTCCTCCCTGGACGGGCGGGGCGCGGCGGCCCGGCCGCTCATGATGTCCTCGACGAGCGCGACGAGCCGGATCCTGGCGGCGTCGCGGCGGCGGAAGCTGTCGATGTCGGCGTACGGGTCCACGTACGCGATCGCGTCGGTGCCGCGCTCCAGGTCGTGGTAGAGCTCGGCGAAGCGGCGGTCGAGCTGGTCGCGGAAGCGCTTGCCGATCAGGCAGGCGGAGGAGGTGTAGATGGTCAGCTCGGCGAACCAGTCGAGCAGGTCGATCTCGCCCCGCTCGCCCCATCCCGCGACCATGCGCTCCACCTCGGC
The DNA here is from genome assembly GCF_900323885.1 of [Actinomadura] parvosata subsp. kistnae. Taxonomy (GTDB): domain Bacteria; phylum Actinomycetota; class Actinomycetes; order Streptosporangiales; family Streptosporangiaceae; genus Nonomuraea; species Nonomuraea composti. The sequence continues at coordinate 327,555 of NZ_OOHJ01000023.1, forward strand.
GGCGATCGTGGCGGCGTGCCCCTTGAGGAACGCGCCCTTCAGCGCCTGGTTGTGCAGGGCCTCGCGGCGCTGCTCGGGGGTGGCGTCGAAGACCACGCCGGTGCCGAAGATGGGCGTCATGAACGGGTACGCCTCCGCCTGGTCCAGCTCCTCGTCGGGGGCGCGGAAGAAGAACTCGTTCGCCTCGGCCCCGGACAGGAGCACGACCGGGCGCCCGGCGAGGAGGAACCGGCCGACGTCGCCGCACTCCGCGCGGACCCGCCGCATCAGCCCGATCGGGTCGCCGCGCAGCTCTTCCAGGTGGTCGGGGCCGCCGGAGACCACGGCCGGCTCCCTCACGGCTCGACCGCCCGTTCCGGCTGGACCTCGACCAGCGTGAGATGCACGCCGCGCGGCGCGGTCACCACCGTCACGATCACGGCCGCGACCTGTTCGGGCTCCAGGAAGTACGGGTGCCGGGCCAGCCCCCAGCCCACCCACTCCTCCAGGACGGCGGCGGTCGTCTCGGCGTCCCACGTCATGCCCATCCCCGTCAGCGTCGGGCCCGGCCTGACCAGGGACGTGCGCACGCCGCTGCCCTCCAGCTCCATCCGCATGGCGCGGGCCATGCCTTCGAGGCCGTTCTTGGCCGCGACGTACGCGCCCATGCGGGGCCGGGGCGAGGGCACCACGTCGGAGGAGACGAGGACCACGTCGCCGCGCGCCCTGGCCACCATGCCCGGCACCACCTGCGAGACCAGGCGGTGCGCGCCGACCAGGTGCACCTGGAGCTGGGCGGCGAACGACTCCGGGTCGAGCTCGTGGACGCGCGCGGCGGCCAGGTCGCCGGCGCCCGACACGACGATCTCCGGGTCGCCGTGCGCGTCGGTGGCCGCCGCCACGAACGCCTTGACCGAGCCGGAGTCGGCGACGTCCAGCGGGAGGGCGACCGCCTGGCCGCCGCGCTCACGGATGGCCGCCGCGACCTGCTCGCAGCGTTCCACGCGGCGGGCGCCGAGCGCCACGGGATGGCCCGCCGAGGCGAGCAGGGTGGCGGTGGCGGCGCCGATCCCGGACGAGGCCCCGCTGACCAGCGCGGGACGGCGTTCGGGGTGAGGGGCGAATCGGGGCATGGAGGACGGACCTCCTATCGGGGGGTGACGGTCACGGGTAACGAGGCGAAGCCCCGGACGTTCACGGAGTGCACGCGCACGGCCCGCTCCGCGTGCACGTCGTACGCCCGGACGCGGCGGACGAACTCGGTCAGCGCCAGCCGCGCCTCCAGCCGGGCCAGCCCGGCGCCCAGGCAGAAGTGCCGGCCGCCGCCGAAGCTGATCAGCGCCGAGGTGTCCCGGCCGAGGTCGTAGACGTCGGGCCGGTCGAACACCCGCTCGTCCCGGTTGGCCGACCCGACGAGCAGCAGCAGGCGCGCGCCCGCCGGGACGACCGTGCCGTGCAGCTCGGTGTCCTCGGTGACGGTACGGGCGATGAGCTGGCTGGAGGTGTCGTACCGCAGCGTCTCCTCCACCCAGGCGGGCACCAGGGCGGGGTCGGCCATCGGCCCGGCGAGCTGGTCCGGGTTGCGCCGGCCCCAGTACAGGGCGTTGGCGAGCAGCTTCGTGGTGGTCTCGTTGCCGGCCACGACCATGAGGAACAGGAAGGCGACCACCTCCTCGTCCGTCATGCGGTCGCGGCCCTCCCCGGCGGCCAGCAGCGCCGAGGTCAGGTCGGAGCGCGGCCTGCGGCGCCGCTCGGCCACCAGGTCCTGGTAGTAGCCGGCGAGCACGAGCGCCGCCTCCATGCCGGCCGGCGGGAGGTCGTTGAGCCCCTTCTCGCGGTGCACGACCAGGTCGGCCAGCCGCCGCACCTCGTCACGGTCGCTCTCCGGGACGCCCATCAGCTCGGAGACGACGTCCATCGGCAGCTTGCCCGCGAAGTCCGCCACCGCGTCGAACTCGCCCGCCTCCAGCGCCGGGCCGAGATGGCGGCGGGTCAGCCGCAGGATGTCGCCCTCCAGCTCGCGCACCCGGCGCGGCGTGAAACCCTTCGAGACCAGGGCCCGCATCCTCGTGTGCGCGGGCGGGTCCATGGCCAGGAACGACATGGTGCGGTGCGCCGCCGGGCCCCACGCGCTCGGGTCGAGCGAGACGCCGTTGGCGCTGGAGAACCGCTCGTGGTCGCGGAAGGCGGCCGACACGTCCGCGTGCCGGGAGATCGCCCAGAAGTCCAGCTCGTCGTTGCGGTACAGCGGCGCCCGCTCGCGCAGCCGCCGGTAGGCGGGGTACGGGTCCTCGTGGAGCGCGTAGTCGTACGGGTCGTACCAGGTGCCCTGCACGGCGACCACCACCTCAGAAGAGCAGCTCGGCCACCTCGGCGAGCCGGTCGGCCATCTCGGCGTAAGAGCTGTAACCCATGCCCGCGTGCAGGAGGGCCCCCGCGTACGCGAACTCCAGGGCGTTGAGCACACGCGCCTCCTCCGGCGTCGGCCGGGCGCCGCTGTCGGCGTCCGGCTTGAGCGCGGCCAGCAGGCGGCGGTGGATCGTCCGGCCGATGCGCAGCCGCAGCTCCCGCACGTCGGGGTCGGTGCCGAGCAGCGCGCTCGTGCACGCGGCGGCCAGCTCCGGCTCGTCGGAGACGAGCAGCGCGATCTCCCGCAGCACCGCGACGACCCGCTCCCGAGGCTGTCCCGCCGACGCGGTGACCGGCGGCAGGGCGCGCAGCCGCCGCCAGAACACCTCGGTCACGAGGTGGTTCCTGGAGGTGAAGTACGTGTACGCGGTGGCCGGCGCGACCCCCGCCCGACGTGCGACGTTGCGGACCGTGAACCCGTCGAACCCGGTCGCCCGGACCTCCTCCACGGCAGCGTCGGTGAGCCGGCGCACCGTGTCGGCCTGCCGCTCGGACAACCGGCGGCGGGTCGGCTCGGTCATCGCTTCACCGGACATGTGTCCAGACGCTAGTTCAGGTACGTGCCCGGCGCAAGGGGCGCTCCCTGACACAGAGGACGAAGGCGGAGATACGCTGCCGCAATGATCGTCAATCTCGTGCTCGCCGCCGCACTCACGGCGACCACCCTCACGCCCGCCACACCCGCCGCGACCGAACGCGTCTTACGGGTCTACAGCAACAACATCGAGAACCTCGTCCGCAACAACCCCGACGGCACCTGCACCCGCATCTCCGGCCCCGACCACCTCACCTCGATGCTGGTCGACGACGCCGGCGCGACCGGCACCTCCGGCGTGCGGGCCCCCGACCTGCTGATCGTCCAGCAGGTACGCGGGACCGGCCAGGCCACCGCCTACGCCGACCAGCTCTCCGCCAAGTTCGGCCACCCGGCCGGCACGTACAAGGCCATCGTCGCCTGGGACGACCCCGAGCCGTGGGGCGGCTCCCACCACTGCAGCCAGCAGGAGCTCGGCGACCTGAAGAAGAAGCAGACCAACGCCATCCTCTACAACACCAGGACGCTGAGCCTGGCCGCCACCTCGAAGTACTGGAGCGCCGGCTGGCTGAAGCCCGGCACCGCCTACGACAACGGGGCCGGCTGCACGCTGTACAAGCCGCCGAGCAACGACGACGGCGCCACGTACGCGTACAAATGGAAGCGCACCAGCGCCATCGCGGCGAAGTTCACCATCAGGGAGACCGGCACGACCGTGTTCGCCGCCACCATGCACCTGCCCGAGCAGAACGGCAAGAACGCGTGCGCGGGCGCCGGCGACACCGGCATCGCGGGCTCCGGCATCCACGTCGGCGCCGACGCCACCAGCCTCATGAACTCCTCCGCCATCCGCGTCATCGGCATCGACGCCAACCGCACCGGCATCGGCCCCGCCACGCTCGGCGGCTTCGGCATGACCGGCTACGGCGCGAAGGCGACCATGGGCACCAAGAAGATCGACTACCTGTTCGTCAAGGGGACGGTGCTGCCGTCGAGCGTCGACCACACGGTCAGCGGCACGAAGTCGAACCACCTCGCACTGTACGGGTTCATCTCCTACTGACCGGCTCCTACTGGGACCGGCTCCTACTGGGACCGGTTCTTACTGAGACCGGCGAGGTAGTCGCGCAGGATCGTGTGCGTACGCTCGGAGCTCCACATCGCCAGCACCTCGGGATCGTCCCGGTCGCGGGCGGCGCGGACGCGTTCGAGCGCGGGGGCGCGGAGCTGGCGCTTGGCGAAGGCGTACACGTCGGGCGGCGCCGCGCACAGCGCCTCGGCCCGCCGCAGCGCCTCCGCGAGCAGCCGGTCCGGCTCGACCACCTCGTGCACCAGGCCGATCGCGACGGCCCGGCCGGGATCCAGCCGGCCGGCCCCGAGCACCATCGCCTCCAGCGCCGGGCCGGCCGCGTGCCGCATGATCTCCAGCGGCACCGTGGGGAACGGCACGCCCGCCGCCAGCTCCGTCAGGCCGATCGTGCCGCCCGCCATCAGCCGGGCGTCGCACGCCGCCGCCAGCACGCACCCGCCGGCCAGCGCGTGCCCGTTCACCGCCGCCACCACCGGCCTCGGATGCTCGAACAGGGCCAGCGCCGCCGCGCTGAGCGCCGGCAGGAACCGCTCGACGTACTCTGGGCCGCCCTCGACGATCCGCTTCAGATCCACCCCCGCCGAGAACGCCCGGCCGCGGCCGGTCAGCACGACGGCGCGGGCGCCCGCGACGGTGGCCAGCGCCTCCGGAACGGCGGTCAGCAGCTCCAGGTCCAGGGCGTTCACCGGGCCGTGCGCCAGGGTCAGGACGGCGATGCCGGCGTGGTCGGCGGTCTCGATCATGGAGCGATCCTCCACCACATCATGTCACCTGGCCAGTGCTCCAGGCCCAGGCGGCGATCCCCACCCGGTTCGCGGCGCCGACCTTGCGCTGGATGTGCGCGATGTGCGTCTTCACCGTGCCCGCGCTGATCGTCAGCTCGGCCGCGATCCTCGCGTTCGTGTGCCCGCGCGCCACCAGGCGGGCGATCTCCAGCTCGCGGGCGGTCAGCGGATCCTCCAGTGGCGGAGGTGGCCGGCGGGTCAAGCCCCGCAGCAGGCGTACGGTCACCTGCGGGCTGATCAGCGTGTCACCCGCCATCGCCGCGCGCACCGCCTCCACCAGCAGCGCGGGGCCCGAACGCTTGAGCAGGAAACCGCACGCGCCCTCGCGCAGAGCCGTGTGGACGTACTCGTCCAGGTCGAACGTGGTCACCACGATCACCCGCGTCTCGGCCGCCAGCCGCCTGGTCACCTCCAGCCCGTCCAGACCCGGCATCCGGACGTCGGCGAGCACCACGTCGGGGCGCAGGTGGCGGGCCAGCTCCACGGCCCGCGCCCCGTCCGCGGCCTCGCCCACCACCGTCATGTCGGGCTGCGCGTCGAGGATCAGCCGGAACCCGATCCGCACGTCGTCCTGATCGTCGGCGAGCAGGATCCGCGTCGTCATCCCGCCTCCCGCGCTGATCGTCCTCGTGCCTTCCGCTCGGCCGTCATGCCGGGATCTCCGTGACGAGCCGCCAGCCGCGGCCGTGCGGGCCCGCCGTCAGGCTGCCGCCGCGGGCCTCCAGCAGGGCGCCCAGGCCGGACAGGCCGAAGCCGCCGATCCTGGTGCTCGGCGAGCTGCCGCCGCCGTCATCCTCCACCCGCACCCGCAGGACACCACCCTCCTCGCCGATCTCCACCACCACCATCGTGGCCCGCGGCGCGTGCCGGCGCACGTTCGTGAGGGCCTCCGTCACCACCCGATAGGCCACGGACGACACCTCCTGCCGCAGGTCCAGACCGGGCGCGACGGCCAGCTCCACCCGCACGTCCGGCGAGAACGCATCGGCCAGCCGCGCCAGCCCCTCGATCCCCGGCCCCCGCTCGCCCAGCGCGTGCACCGTACGGTCGAGCGAGGCCAGCGCCCGCTGTCCGGCGTCCTCGATGCGCCGCAACGCGTCGGCCACCGGCTCCGGCAGCTCGCCCGCCACCACCTGGGCGGCCTGCGCCTGCACCAGCATGCCGTTGACGTCGTGGGCGACGAAGTCGTGCAGGTCGCGGGCCAGCCCGAGCCGCTGCGCCCGGGTGGCCTCCTCGATCGCCCGCCGCCGGTCGTCGTCCAGCCTGCGCAGGTAGAGCCCCACCCCCGTGGCCGCCACGGCGCCCAGCGCCCAGGCCGCGCACGCGCCGACCACGAGCTGCGGCGGGCCCTGCCACACGGCCCGCAACAGGACGAGCGCCACCGCCGACCCGCTCAGCAGCGCGGAGACGGCCGCCTGACGGGCTGGGGAGCGCCGCACGGTGACGGCGGTGAGCACCACGAGCACCGCCGCCTCCGCCACCAGCGCCCCCGCACCGACCCCTGCCCTTCCGGTCAGCGGGTACGCCAGCGTGACGCCCAGCGACACCACCCCGGCACCCCCTGCCACCCGAGCGAGGGTGACCCGGCGCGCCACCCCATCGGTGAGACGCCGAGCGGCCACCCGCCACCCACCGCCACCACGGCCGACCGGCCGCGTCTGCACGCCGCTCGGGCCGCCCGGATCGGTCGGCCGCGCCTCTGCGCCAGCGTGGTTGGCCGGCTGCGCCCCGTGTCGCCGCAGCCGGCTGTTCTGTCGCGCCACTTCACAGGCGCGAGCCTAATCACGCCCCGCGACCGGGCCCGCGACCGGGCCCGTCGCCAGGTCCGGGGCGGGGGCCGCTGGTGGTGGGGCGCCCTGGCCGCAGGTGCGGCAGGTGCCGCGGCGGCGGAGGTGGTAGGCGAGGGTGGCGGCGGCCAGGGCGGCGCCCCAGAGCGGCCAGGTCAGGGACGGCGCCCACGTCGCCCACATGTCCCACTCGAGGTCGTTCGCGAACCGCAGCCGCCAGAAGGTCAGCCCGCCGGAGAACACGATCACCGACACGATGGAGGCGGGGATCACGGCCAGCATGGGCGGCACCCGCCGGCCCGCTCTGAACCAGATCCACCGCGGGTAGACCTCGCCCCACCGTTGCACGAGCCCGAGCGTGAGGATCGCCCCGCCCAGTCCCATCAGGCTCAGGAACAGCCCGGCCCAGCGCAGCCCCGACTCGTCCAGCCAGTGCCAGAACTCGTCGGTGATCCCCAGCGGGATGCCGGCCGCCCAGGCGAAGCGGCTGGCGTCGTAGCCGGCGGGGATGATCGCCGCGACCACCACCGCCCACCGCCCCCAGCGCCGCGCCGCCTCAGGGCTCGTCCACTGCGCGGTACGACCCGCGCCCCGCCCGCAGGTCGTGCACCTGCCGGACGTGCGCCGCTGGTAGGCGAGGGCCGCCAGGGCCCACAGCAGCCCGCCCACCAGCACGAGGAACAGGTTGACCCGTGACCACGGCACCAGCTCCGACATCGGCTGCCCGCCCGGCACGCCGGTGAAGGCCCACACGGCGAGCAGCGGCGCGTAGGCGACCAGCATCAGCACCCGGTTGTCGGGCACCACCACGGTCAGCCCGGCCGCCGCCGCCCACGCGAAGCCGAGCAGCACGGGCCGGCCCCGCCGCACGCCTCGCGCGATGGCCAGCCCGCACGCCGCGCCCAGGAGGCCGAGCACCGCGATCAGCGGCGCCGCCACCTCCCGGGTCGCCGCGCCGAGCACCGACAGGCCGGGCTCCCAGTCGGGGTCGGCCTTGCCGAACGGGAACCCGGTCCCGCCGAGCGCCCAGTACAGCCCGAGCGTTCCATAACACAGCGACCAGCAGGCCGCCGCGTACCCGGCCCAGCGGGGCCAGGTCGCCATGATCTTCCTCATGGCTCAAGCCTCGCGCCGGCCGGCCGCCGCGCCCATCCGCCGTTCGGCAGATCTCCCGCGCGGCGCGGTGCCGCTGATCAGTCCTTCGGCGGAGGAACGGTCACAGGTCGGCGAGGAAGTCCAGGGCGATCGCCCAGGCGCGCTCGGCGGCCTCGGCGTCGTGGTCGGGCAGGTCGGGGTCGGTGAACAGGTGCCCCACGCCCGGGTACCGGAAGACCTCCACGTCGGCCCTGGCCCGGCGCATGGTCAGGTACCAGTGGTTCAGCCAGTCGGCCGGCTCGTACGTGTCGGGGTCGGCGACGTGCAGCTGCACGGGCAGGTCGTCGGCCGAGACCCCGTCGGCCAGGTCGGAGGTGCCGTGCATCAGCAGCAGGCCGAGTGACCGCTCGTCGCCCAGCGCGAGGTTCTGGGCGATCGCCGCGCCGAGCGAGAAGCCCGCGTAGACGAGGCGTTCCTCGGACAGCGGGGCGGCGGCGGCCACCGCCCGCTTCAGCAGCTCGTCGCGGCCGATCTCGTCCTTGATCGCGATCCCCTCCTCGGCGGTGTCCACGACCCGGCCGTCGTACAGATCGGGGACGTGCACCTCGTGACCGGCCGCCCGCAACCTGTCGGCCGCCTGGTGGACGGCGGGGCGGAGACCGTACATCGAGTGGAGGAGGAGAACGCGTGCCATGCGCGCAGCTTAGCCACCGCGCGCGCCCGATGCTGCCAGGAGGCGGTGCAGGCCGGGGCCGGGGCGCCGCTCAGCGGCCGGGCCGCGCGCAGATGTCGCGGTACGGGACGCCGCCCAGGTACTGGGACCACTCCCGCGCCGACAACGTCCGGCCCGCGCGCTCGCACACCAGCGCGGCCACCGCGTCCCCTCTGACCGGGATCGTGGTGATCGTCGCATACCCCCGCACCCCCGCGTACAGGACGCCGTCGTCGGCGCTGAAGCGCAGCTCGTCCCCGAACCCGATCGGCACGGCCGCCAGCTCCTGCCGGGTGGCCACGTCCCAGACGTGCACGGCGTACGCGTCCTCGCGCGACGAGCTGACCGCGGCGACCAGCGAGCTGTCGTGGCTGAAGGCGATGTCGCTGACGGTGAGCGCGCCCGCCGGGCGCAGCAGCGGCGACAGCTCGACGCCCTGGGCGTGGTCCCAGAGCTGCACCGCGGCCGAGCCGAAGGCGGCCAGCGGCCGGGTGCGGCTGACCGCGATGGCGGCGCTCTCCCCGCTGTTGAAGCCGGAGCCGGTCAGCTTGCCGGTGCCGAGGTCGAGCATCCGGCCGACGTTGGTGACGACGGCCGTGCCCGAGTTCGTCACCTCGATGGTGCCGGTCGCGGTGTCGAGCCGGTGCCGCTGGAGCACCTTGCCGCTCGCGGCGTCCAGCACGAGCAGCTCGTTGCGGGCGTTGCGCTCGCTGTTCTCGGCCAGTGACAGCACCAGCCTGCCGCCGTCCGGGGTGAACGCCAGGTCCACCACGCTCTGCATGCGCGGGACCGGCCAGCTCCACGTCGCCCGCCGGGTGGTCAGGTCCCACGCCTGCACGGTGGTCAGGTTCCGCACGCCCACCAGCCTCCTGCCCTGAGGGTCCACCTCGATGGGGGCCACGTCCTGGGAGCCGGGCAGCGGCGGGCCCAGCCGCCGCCCGTCCCAGGTGCGCAGGAGGTCGTCCGGCCTGGCGACGATCATCACGGGGCCGTCGCCGAGACCGGCGATCCGCGCCCGGTCCGGCAGCCTGGCCGTCATGCCGTGGGAGCCGGCGTCGAGCGTCACGATCGCGTGGTCCAGCAGGTAGCGCACGGTGCCCGGGCCGTCGATCCACGCCTGCTCGGGCTCGCCCTCGGCGTGGTAGGTGAACAGCTCCTCGCCGTTGGCGGCGTTCCAGACCCTGATCGTGCTCTTGAGCAGGCCGAGCAGCCGGGTGCCGTCCGCCGACACCCACAGGCGGCCGCCGTCCTCGGACCCCTCCCAGAACGGCTCATCGTCGCCGGCGATCCGGCGGCCGGTGCGCGTGTCCCAGGCATGGATGGTGCCGTTGGCGCAGTACATGCGGGTGCCGTCCGGGGAGAACGCGATCGCCTGGCACTTCCGCGGCGACCACGACCGCACCGACAGGTCGGACAGGCGGATCACCTTCATGCCCTCGTTGAGCCCCCAGCCCGCCACGTACTCGCCGGAGGCCGCGATCGCCGGGGCCGGCGTCGCCTCCATGCGCGGCTCGTACGTACGTCCGGTCCTGACGTTCCACACCAGCTCCACCGAGCCCGACCTCGTCACGCTCACCAGGTCCTCGTTGTCGCCGAACGCCAGGTCCGGGCGCGGCGTGCCCTCCGGCACCGGGTGCTCGCGCAGCTTCCTGCCCGTCATCGTGTCCCAGGCCGACATGGTGAGCCCGTCGAGCACGACGAGGGTCGCGCCGCTCGGGCTGAGCGCCGCCCCTCCCGGCAGCGCGGCGAACCCGCGCGGCCACGTCCAGGACGCCCGCTGCCGCCTGCCCGGCACGTCGTAGACGCGCACGCCGTCCTCGCTCGCCACGACCCTGATCCGGCCCGCGGCCGCCGACGCGCTCGCCGACACGCCCTTGACGGCGGGATCGCGGAAGGCGGCGCGCTCCGGCATGGTCAGCGAGCCCATCAGGCTCCGCCTGGTGTCGGGGCCCGGCGCCAGCCGCCACCCGGCCACGCTCAGCAGCATCGCCGCGACCGGGTCGGTGGTGCGCAGCCGGTCCGCCTGCGCGGCGACCTGGCGGCCGACGGCCTGGTCACGTTGCAGCGCGACGGCCCTGCCCTGCTCGGCCGCCCGCTGCCCCTGCACGAACGCCACGCCCCCGGCCACCACCGCGATCACCAGCAGCCCGGCCAGCGCCGCCGTGACCAAACGCCGCCGCGCCGCCCGCCTGCGCGTCAGCACCGTGGCCGCCTGAAGGAACGAGCGCTCGCTGCTGGTCAGCCGGACGTGCGTGCGCCCCGCCGCCGCCCACGTCAGCACCTGCTCCAGGCGGCTGCCCTGCAACAGGTCGCCGTCCTTGCGCCCGTGCTCCAGCCAGTGGCGGGTGGCCGCCGTCAGCTGCGCGAGCGTGGCCAGGCCCGCCCGGTCGGCGTCCACCCAGCCGCGCAGCCGCAGCCAGGCGCGCAGCAGCGCGGGACGCGACAGCGCGACCGCGCCGTCCCGCTGCGTCAGCAGGTAACCGAACCGGTCCAGGATGCGGCCGATCTCCGGACGGCCGTCGGTCAGCTCGTCCACCGCCGCCCAGCGGATCGTCTCGTGCCCGTCCTCGGTGACCGTCACCAGGCGCAGGAACACCTCGGCCGCCAGCTCGCGCTCCTCCGGCGCCAGCGAGGCGTAGACGTCCTCCGCGATCGTGCCCAGCTCGGGGGCCGGGGCGTCCGGCACGTACATGCCGGCCGCCGAGCGGCTGCCCGCCGCCAGCAGCGACCGCACGTCCGAGCCGGCGCCCGACACCAGCGCCAGCAGCAGGTCCCGCGCCGTCGGGCGGGCCGCCGGATCCTTCTCCAGCGCCGCCGCCACCAGCCCCGCCAGCCGGGACGGCAACGCGCTCAGATCCGGCTGCGCCGACAGCACCCGGTGCATGACGCCGCCCAGATGGTCCGCGTGGAACGGATCCACTCCCGTCGCCGCGAACACCACCACCGCACCCCAGGCGAACACGTCCGCTGCCGCGCCCGCCCGCTGCCCCGTGAACACCTCCGGCGCCATGTAACTCGGCGTGCCCTTCACCTCGCCGCTCCTGGTCAGCGACATGTCGTCGGTGCGGGCGATGCCGAAGTCGATCACCCGCGGCCCGTCCGGGCCGAGCAGCACGTTGTCCGGCTTGAGGTCGCGGTGGATCACGCCCGCGTCGTGCACGGCCGTCAGCGCCGTCGCCACCGCCGTCGCCAGCCGGTACAGGTCGTCCCCCGCGAACCTGCGCCCGCCCTGAACGACGCGGCGCAGGCTCTGCCCCGGCACGAACTCACTGACGATGTACGGCTTGTCCCCGTCGAGGTCGACGGCCAGCACCTTCGTCGTGCAGAACGACGCCACCCGGCGCGCCGCCTCCGCCTCCTTCGCGAAACGGTCCCGCGCCTCGGCGTGCAGCACCTTCACGGCCACCCGCGTGCCGGCGTCGTCGTACGCCTCGTACACGACACCCTGCCCGCCCGCGCCCAGCCGCCCGGCCAGCCAATATCCCCCGATGCGGGGCGGGTCCCCCGGCAGCAATGGATCCACGGCGGGTTAGACGCCCCCGGACCGGCCGAAGTTGCCGCCTCTCTTCGGGGCCGATGAGCCGAAGCCGCCGCCTCTCTTCGCGGCTGGCGGGCCGAAGGTGCGGCTTCCCGCCGCGGCCAGTGCCGCCATCGCGGTCGTGGCCGCCGCGGCGATCGCGATGCCGCCGTGGGCCCCGAACGCGTCCACCGCCTGCCCCGAGGCCGCCGCCGCGACGGCCGAGCCTGCCGCGCTCGCCGAGTTCAACCAGGTGAACGCCTGGGTGAGGACGTGACGGTGCACGGTCGCCTCGGTCAGCACCGTCGCCACCACCAGGATCGGCGGCACCGCCATCCCGGTCAGCGCCACCGACACGCCCATGCCCGGCAGCGAGCCGGCCACGAGCAGCGGCACGCAGCCCAGCGCCAGCGCGGCCGTGCCCACCACGAGCTGCACCCTCGGCGCCGCCCGCCACCGGCGCAGCCCGTACAACCAGCCGGTCAGCAGGCCGCCGCAGCTCGACGCCGCATAGAGCGGCGCGGCGGCGCCGGGCACGCCGTGCTCGACCGCGAACGCCGCCACCGACACCTGCATGGCGCCGAAGAACACCCCGATGGCGAGGTTGAGCCCGGCCAGCACGACGAACCCCGGCCGCACCAACGACCTCCCGGCCCTCGGCCCCACCGCTGCGGAGGCCTTGGACCTCGCTGTGCGCGGCCCCGTCACGGCGGGTGGCGGGGCGGTGCGGCGCTGGGCGGCCAGCGCGAGACCGCCTCCCACCACCAGGCCGGCCGCGAGCACCGACCCGACCTCCGGCCGGCCGCCCGCGCCCACCGCACTCACCAGCACCGGCCCCGCCAGGTACGCGAGCCCGTTCGCCAGCGACTCCAGCGCGAAGCCGCTGGGCAACTCGGCCGCGCGGCCATCCCGCAGCAGGGCCGACCAGCGGGCTGCGGACAGCGCCCCGAGCTGCGGGATGCTCGCTCCGGCCGCCGCTCCCGCCGCCGCCATCAGCCAGCCGGGCCGCCCCTCCGCAACGAGCACGAGCAACGCCAGCACCGAGGCAGCGTGGGCGGCCAGCACCGGCGGCAGCACGCGGCCCTGACCGTAGCGGTCGATCAGCCGTCCGAGCTGCGGCCCCGCTACCGCCTCCGCGACGGCGAAACCGCCTGCCACCAGCCCGGCCAGGGCGTAGGAGCCGGTCCGGCCGTGCACCAGCCAGACGATCCCGAGGCTGGTCATCGCTATGCCGACCCGGCCGACGGCGGCGGTCAGGAAGAAGGCGGCGGCGCCGGGGGTGCGCAGGAGGTCACGGTAGGTCGACGGAAGCACGACGCGTCCCTTTCGCCGCCCGGCAGGGCGGACCACACGGGGTCGTCGGCGTCCGGATGTGCCGACCCGTGGTCGCGCCTGGAACCGTCCAGTGCCGGCGTGGAGTGGGGACGCGCGCCCCACGCCGAGCTCCGTCACCGGGCAGAGGTCTCAAGGTGGATCTTCCGCCCCTGAGCGTAGGCAACCGGGGGCGGTGGCGTCCAGAGAGTTTCCGAACGGGAGTATCTGCAGTTATAAGCTATGAAAGGCTATGAGGCCAGGAAACGCAGAGGGCACCATCTCACCTGCCTCGTCTGCCAGCCGCACAGGAACGATGTAGGTTATAACGGTCATCGGCCGACGGGACAGGACAGCGATGAGCGAATCAGCGGCGGAGCTCTTCACGACCAAGGCGGACTACGCCTACCTCCGCGTCAAGGAACTGATCCTGTCCGGCACCCTGCAGCCAGGCTCGGTCATCCCGCAGGCCCGGCTCGCCCGCGAGATCGGCATCAGCACCACCCCGCTGCGCGAGGCGTTGCGCCGTCTCAAGAGCGAGGGCCTGGTCGAGCTGGACGCGCACCGCGACGCCCGCGTGGCGCCCCTGGCCGCCGAGGAGGCCCGCGACCTGCTGGAGCTGCGCCGCAGCCTCGACCCGCTCGCCGTCGCGCTGGCCGCCGAGCGCCGCACCAAGGCCGACATCGCCACCATGCGCGCCGCCCTCGACGGCCTCAGGCCGCTGCCCGGCAACCCCGCGTACGAGCAGCTCGTCACCCACCGCACGTTCCACCGCGCGCTGTACTCCGCCTCCCACAACGACCTGCTCATCCAGACCCTCGACGGGCTGTGGGACAAGGCCGACCGCTACCGCCGCCTCGCGCTGGAGGTCGAGCGCGGCCAGGAGGCCCGCGACCGCAAGGCGGCCGAGCACGAGGCCCTGCTGGAGTACGTCATCGCGGGCGACGCGGACTCGGCGGCGGCCGTCATGCGCGAGCACATCGACACCAGCCTCGGCGCCCAGGCCGCCTGGCGCCTGCGCAAGCAGCACCCCGACCAGGCCCCGGCCGACGGGTCCTGAGCGGCCGCCGTTCAGGGCTCGTCCGGCCCGGACCGGCGCGGTTGCCGCAGCGCGTCACGTTCGCCCGATCTTGGAGCCTTTGCCTGGCCCGTCCCGCGTGCTTGCATGCTGGGTACGGGCGTTCGCCCGTGATCAGGGAAGGGAGCGTGCGTGAGCATCGGGTCCGTGCAGCGACCCCGGCGCGTCGCCGTGATCGGCGTCGGCATCCTCGGAGCCTGCGTGGGCTGGCACCTGGCGCGGCAGGGCGCCGAGGTGATCCTCATCGACGCGGGACAGCCGGGCGAGGGCGTCACCGACTGGTCCTTCGCGTGGGTCAACGCCAGCAACAAGACCGTGACCAGGCCCTACTACGACCTGAACCGCGCGGGCATGGCCGCCTACCGCGAGCTCGCGGAGACCATCGGCCCGGACTCGTGGTGGCATCCCAGCGGCCACCTGCGCTGGACGGACGATCCGGCGGCGGAGGCGAAACTCTTGGAGACGGCCGGCCTGCTGGCCGAATGGGGTTACCCGGTCGAGGTGTGCACGGGGGCGGAGGCGCGCCGCCGCCTCGAACCCGCGCTCACCCTGCCCGACGAGGCCGCCGTCGTGTACTACCCGGACGAGTCCTGGGTGCACGGGCGCCGCCTCGTCGCCCGCCTGGTCGAGCGGACCGCCGGTGCCGAGCACCGCTTCGGCACCGCGGTCAGCGGCATCGGCATCGAGGGGAGCGTCCGGAGCGTCACGCTGTCCGACGGGAGCCGTCTCGACGTCGACGCCGTCGTGAACGCGGCCGGCCCCAACGCGTCCCGGATCGCCGAGCTGGCCGGACGTCACCTGCCGATGCGCAGGGAGCCCGGCGCCGTCACCCGGATCGGCTGCGACCGGGTGCCGGTGCGGCGGGTCATGCACGCGCCGCACATCGAGATCCGCCCGGACGGGCACGCTTCGATGGTCCTGCACAGCCGCGAGGTCGATGCGCTCATCGACACCGGCGAGGCTCCGGAGCGGCTCGGCCGGCGGCTGCACGAGATGGCGCGGCACGTCCTCCCGGAGCTCGGAGAGGCCCGCGCCGGTGAGACGCGGGTGTCGAACCGGCCCATCCCGGCCGACGGGTTCCCCTCGGTGGGGGCGGTGCCGTCCGTGCCGGGTTACTACGAGGCCGTCACGCACAGCGGCATCACGCTCGGCCCGGTCCTCGGCCGACTGCTCGCCGCGGAGATCCTCACCGGGGAAAGGGACAAGCTGCTCGCGGACTTCCGTCCGGAACGGTTCTCCCCGTGACGATGCCTACCTGGCACCCCAGCGGCGCCGGAGCCAGCCGATCGTCGCCCGCCGCGAGCGCTCGCGGCGGGCGCGCAGGTGGGGAGCGTGCGCCGGGCCGGGCAGGGCCGCCGTGCGGGTCCAGTAGCCGGCCAGCGCGACGAGGAACGCGTCCACCCGCTCGGGCTCGGCGGCCGTGCCGAGCGGGTGACGGGAGAAGATCTCCTCAGGGTCGAGGCCACCCAGGTCGGACAGCAACAGCAGGCACACCAGGTCGGCCCAGGCGGGGCCGGTGCAGGCGCGTCCCCAGTCGATGACCTGGGCCGTGCCGTCCGGGGCGATGGGGAGGTTGTCGTAGCGGAGGTCGAAGTGCAGGAGGGTGTCACCGGTCACCAGCCCGCTCCACGTCGCTTCCACGGAGGCGAGACGGGGCAGGTGCTCGCGTTCCCAGGCGCCGACGCCGTCCACGGTGACCGCGT
This sequence comes from [Actinomadura] parvosata subsp. kistnae, assembly GCF_900323885.1. Taxonomy (GTDB): domain Bacteria; phylum Actinomycetota; class Actinomycetes; order Streptosporangiales; family Streptosporangiaceae; genus Nonomuraea; species Nonomuraea composti. The sequence continues at coordinate 343,556 of NZ_OOHJ01000023.1, forward strand.
CCTGGGCGCCGTCGCGTTCCAGCTCCCGCCAGATCTCGCACCGCCCGGCCAGCCGCCCGGCCACGGTCGGCAGGCCGCCGACCGGCGACGGGGTCAGCTCCCGGGCGCACACCGTCAGCGCCGCCAAGGCGGCGGACAGCTCGCCGGGCCGCCACGGCTCGTGCGGCAGCGCGCCCGGCGCGACGTCGAAGCACAGCAGCAGCCACCCGGCCCGCTCGCAGGCGAAGCGCAGCCGCGGCGCGGGCACCGCCCGGGGCAGCGCGGCGACGACCCGCGCCTCGGTGCGGTGGTCGGGCGCGTCGCCGCGTACGGCCTTGATGAACGCCTGCTCGCCGGTGGACAGCGTGACCACGCCGGGCACGCCGCCGGAGAAGCCGCCCTGACGTTCCTCGAACTCCCGCACGACGGCACCCAGCCGGGCCTCGGCCTCGCGTCTCAGGACGGCCGGAAGCGCTGCCCAAGGGGTTCTCATGCGTCCCAGCCAACCAGGTGCGGGAAGGCGCCCGCCCATCACCGATCCCGGCGGCGGCCGTTCGCCGGTTGGCTCGGCAGCAACAGGCTCACGGCCGCGACCGCTGCGCCGAGCCCCGCGGCGATCAGGAACACCCGGTCATAGGCAGCGGCCGATGACCCGCCGGCCGCCGTCGCCAGCGCCGCCAGGCCGACGGAGCCGCCCACCTGCTGCGCGGTGGCCGCGATGCCGCCGACGACCCCGGCGTCACGCTCGGGCGCGCCGGCGGTGGCCGCCGCCATGAGGGTCGGGAAGACCAGCCCGATACCGGCCCCGACCAGGAGGGTCGGCCCGAGCACCGCGGCGGTGTAACCGCTGCCGGCGTCGGCCCAGGCGAGCCAGCCGAACCCGGCCACGAACAGCCCACTCCCCGCGACCACCAGGCCGCGCGCCCCGACGCGCGGCAGCAGGGCCGCGGCCCACCGCGCGACCAGCAGGAACGCCACGGCGGCCGGCGTCTGCCCGAGCCCGGCGGCCAGGGCGCTGTACCCGAGCACGTCCTGGAGGAACACGGCGCTGAAGTACCACATGGCGATGGCGATCGCGCCGAACAGCACGAGCAGGGCGCTGCCGGCGGCCACCCCCCGGATCCGCAGCAGCCGCAGCGGAACGATCGGCTGCTTCGCGACCCGGGCCTCCACCGCGACGAACAGCGCCAGCAGCACCAGCCCGCCCGCGATCGGCCCGGCGACCGCCGCGGACGTCCAGCCGTTCCCGCCGCCGCGCATCACCCCGTAGATCAGGGCGGCCAGGCCGGCCGTGCCGAGGGCCGCGCCGAGCAGGTCGAGCGGTTCCCGGCGGACGGCCGTGCGGGCCAGCGCGACCAGCGCCACCGCGATCAGGGCGGCCCCGATCGGCACGTTGATGAGGAAGACCCACCGCCAGGACAGGCCGGTGGTCAGCGCGCCCCCGGCGAGCGCGCCGGCCAGCCCGCCCACTCCGCCTGAGGCGGACCAGGCGCCGAACGCCCGGGCCCGGGCGCGGGGCTCGGTGAAGTACGTGGTGATCACCGCCAGGGTCGCCGGGGCCATCAGCGCGGCCCCCACACCCTGCACGATCCGGGCGGCCACCAGCACCTCGGCACCGGCGGCCAGCCCTCCCGCGAGACTGGCCGCCGAGAACAGCACCAGCCCCGCGCCCAGCGTCCGGCGCGGGCCGAACAGGTCGGCGGCCCGGCCGCCGAGCAGCATGAACCCGGCGAAGGTGAGCAGGTAACCGTCGACCACCCAGGCCAGCCCGGTGGGGGAGAAGCGCAGGTCGCGGGCGATCGAGGGGAGGGCGACGTTCACGATGGACGAGTCCAGGATGACCATGAACTGACAGGCACAGGCCAGCACCAGGATCATCCAGGCCAGGCGGGCCGATCCGGCGCCCGGCATCCCGGCGCTAACGTCGACGGCTGCGGCCGGGGCATTGTTGTGGGCGGCGGTGGCTGGGGTGGCGGTGGCTGGAGCGCCAGTGTGGGCGTCGGTGGCGGGGGTGGCTGCGGTCGGAGCGCCAGTGTGGGCGTCGGTGGCCGGGGTCGCGGTGGCCGGAGCGCCGGTGTGGGCGTCGGTGGCCGGGGTCGCGGTGGCCGAAGCATCGGTGTGGGCGTCGGTGGCCGGGGTCGCGGTGGCCGGAGCGCCGGTGTGGGCGTCGGTGGCCGGCGTCGCGGTGGCCGAAGCATCGGTGTGGGCGTCGGTGGCTGGGGTGGCTGGGGTCGGAGCGCCGGTGTGGGCGTCGATGGCCGGGGTGGCGGCGGCCGAAGCAGCGGTGTGGGCGGTGGTGGGGGCCGGTGCGCGGCGCGGCTCTGATCATGCGCCACTGGGCACCGCCTCGGTCTCGACGGGGCGGGAGGAGGTGCCGGCCTGGAGCCGGATCGCGGTGCGCGCCAGCCGCGCGCCCTGGTAGCGGGCCGCGCCGAGGACGGCGTCCAGGTCGTCGCCGCCCGGGCCGGAGACGGCGGAGGCGCCGTACGGGTTGCCGCCGCCGGCGTACACGGCCGTGTCGGTGTAGCCGGGGGGAACGATCAGCGCGCCCCAGTGGTAGAAGACGTTGGCCAGGGACAGCAGCGTCGCTTCGTTGCCGCCGTGCCGGTTGTGGGCGGAGGTGAAGGCGGTGACGGGCTTGTCGGCCAGGACGCCCTCCCGCCAGAGCCCCACGGCCTGGTCGAGGAAGTGCTTCAACGGCGCGGCCGGGGTGCCGAAGCGGGACGGGGTGCCGAACGCGTACGCGTCGGCCCACGCCAGGTCCTCGACCGAGGCCGGCGCGACCGCGCCGTTCCCGCCGTTCCCGACGTCAATGGTCGGCTTGGCGACCGCGCCGTTCCCGCCCTCGGTGGTCGGCTCGGTGACCGTGCCGTTGCCGCCGCCGGCGGTCAGCTCGGCGACCGGCCGGAGCCGGATCTCGGCTCCCGCCGAGGCGGCGCCGTCGGCCACGGCCTCGGCGAGGGCGCGCACGGTGCCTGTCGCGCTGTAGTAGATGACGGCGATCTTCGTTGTCATGGAGATCTCCTCAGGACATCGCTAGAATTAGTTACGCGGATAAGATTATGCGCATAACATTATGCGCCTAACGATTGTTGTCAAGGGAGTCGCCGTGGACTACGAGCAGGCCGATGCCGTCAACCAGGCCATCCGCAGGCTGAGCCTGCGCCACCGGGCCAGGGTGGCCGAGCTGCTGGCCCCGCTCGAGCTGCATCCGGGGCAGGAGGCCCTCGTCCTGGAGCTGGCGCGCGGCGGCCCGATGATCCAGGCGAAGCTGAGCGAGGCGCTGGGCATCGAGCCGCCCAGCGTGACGTTGATGGCGCGCAAGCTCGAAGCCGCCGGCTACCTGCGCCGCGGCCCCGCCGCCGCCGACAAGCGGGCCAGCGTCGTCGAGCTGACGGGCAGCGGGCGGGAGCTGGCCGAGCGGCTGAGGCGGATGTGGTGCGACCTGGCGGAGGAGACGGTGGCGGGCCTGCCCGCCGAGGTCGTGCAGGAGGTGCCGGGCCTGCTCACGACGCTGGCCACGAACGTCGACACCCGCCGCAACCGCCGCGCCCCGTCCTGACAGGAGGGCGCGGGCGCCTACTCCAGGATCCGGTCGAGGGTGCGGCGGCCCGTCTCGCTCATGGTCGGGTTGCTGTCGACGTAGTACCAGACCATGCCCATGGCCTGCGCGAACGCCCAGGCCGCGCCCCGCTCCCACTCCAGGTCGCCGCAGCCCAGGGACGTGCGCAGCACCTCGCGAGGCCCGGACTCCAGCAGCGTCCAGGCGCTGACCAGGTCGAGCGCCGGGTCGGCCGGCCCGAAGCCGCCGCCGTCGAGGACGCCGGCGAGGCGGCCGTCCGCGACCAGGACGTTGCCGGGGATCAGGTCGCCGTGGCTCATCACGTCCGCGCCGCCGCGCGGCAGCCGCCGGAAGCGGTCCCACAGGCGGCGCAGCCGCGGCACGTCGAGGAGGTCCGCGCTCTCCGCGAAGCACTTCTCCATCCACGCGTCGTGGTCGGCCAGCTCGCCGCCGCGACCGCCGCCGCTGAAGCGCCGGCCGCGCGTGTCGGTCGCGCGCAGCGCGGCGATGAGGGCCGCCAGGTCCTCCGCGAACGGCTCGGACGCGCTCGGGTCGGCGTCCGTGGCCGGGGTTCCGGGGACCCAGGTCTGCACCGACCACGGCATGGCGTAGCCGGCGCCCGGCTCGCCCAGCGCCACCGGCTCGGGGGTCGGGAACGGCGAGACCCGCGCCAGCTCCGCGCTCGCCCGGGCCTCCCGCTCCAGCGCCGACCGGGCGGCGGCGGGATCGGCCAGGCGCAGGGGGAAGCGGGCGGTGAGGTGGTCGCCGATGCGGACGATGGTGTTGACCGTGCCGCTCGACCGCAGCGGGCGCAGGGGCAGCCCGCGCCACTGCGGGAACTGCTCGCGCACCAGGACGGCGGCCAGCTCGACGGTCACGTCCACCTGGTCGTCGTGCATGGTCACGCGCGCGCCCTTCCTTCCTGGTACGTCCGGTGGAAGCCTGCCGGGCCGCCGAAGATCCTGTCAACGCGATATGCGCCGGGCCCGGACCCGCACGTGACGGCCGTTCCCGCATCATGTGATGAAACGATGACAACGCCGCCCGCCCCCGGATCCGCCTGGTTGCGTGAGGGCCATGCAACCGACGAACCTCACTTCTCGTCTCGCACCGGCGATCCTGCTCGTGGCGGCGCTCGCCGGCTGCGGAGCCTCCGCCACACCGTCCTCCGGCGCGAGCCCGCGGGCGGCGGCCGCGAACGGGGTCAGGGTGTTGTGGATGGGCGACTCCATCGCGGGCGCGCAGGCCCCGGCACTGAAGGCGGCGCTGGAGGCCGGCGGCGCGGCGTTCAAGGACGCCACGTCCGACGGCGGCGGCAACGTCGTCGCCGGCGATCACCCGGTGACGACCATGGCGGCCAAGGACACCTGGAAGACCCTGGGCGAGAACGTGGCCGCCTTCCGCCCGACGGTGATCGCGTACCAGATCACCACCTACGACTGGGGCACCCCCGCCCAGCAACTGTCCGCCTACCGCAAGCTGGCCCGCACGGCGGGGGACGCCGGTGCCCGGCTCGTGCTGGTGTCCGCGCCGCCGTTCAAGCTGGACGAGTTCTACCGGCCGTACGAGAAGGCCATCAGGAGCGCGCCCGAGATGGCCGCCAAGGCCGTCAAGTCCGACACCCGCGCCCGCTACCTGGACGCCTCCGAGCTGTGGGGGGACGACTACGCCGCCGCCAAGGCCCAGCGCGCCAAGGACGGCATCCACTCCTGCCAGCAGGGCTCGGCCGCGTTCGCCACGTGGTTCGGGGGGCGGCTGGGCGAGCTGGCCCGCTTCACCCCGGCCGACCCCGCCACCTGGGCCACCGGCCGGTGGACCGGCGACGAGCGCTTCGTCAAGCTCGGCTGCGGGTGATGGCGCCGGTCACCGGCCCGATGAGGCCGCTCGCCGACCTGCTGAAGCCGGCCGCCGGCCTGGTGCAGCCGGCCGGCGGCCGCCCGCACATTGCCGCGCTGGACGGGCTGCGCGGGCTCGCCGTCGTCGCGGTCCTGCTGTTCCACGCCGGGTACCTGCGCGGCGGCTTCCTGGGAGTGGACCTGTTCTTCGTCCTGTCCGGCTTCCTGATCACCGGCCTGCTGCTGGACGAGCTGGGCAGGCGCGGCCGGCTCGACCTGGCCGCGTTCTGGGGTCGCCGGGCCCGGCGGCTCCTGCCCGCGCTGGCCGTCGTGACGGTGTCGGCGCCGCCGCTGGCGTGGGCGTGCGCCCGGCCCGACCTGCTGGCCCCCGCCCTGAGGGACGCCCCGTGGGTGGCCGTCCAGGGCGTGAACTGGCACTACATCGCCGAACGCATCGGCTACTGGAACGCCTCCGGCACCCGCCTGTTCGCCCACCTGTGGAGCATCGGCGTCGAGTGGCAGTTCTACCTCGTCTGGCCGCTGGTCGTGGCGCTCGCCGGCCGGGGGCCGGGCGGGCCGCGGCGGGTCGCGCTCGTCGCGGTGGCCGGGGCGATCGTCTCGTTCGCGGTCATGCTCCGGCTGGGGGTGGCCGTGGACACGACCCGCGCCTACGAGGGCACCGACACCCGGGCGTTCGCCCTGCTCCTCGGCGCGGCCGCCGCGACCGCACCCGTCCGGAACGCCGTGGCCGCCGTGCCGCGCGTCGCCGTGGAGGTGCTGTGCGGCGTGCTGCTGTGCGGGCTGGTGGCCTCGTGGGCGCTCACCGACGGGGAGCGGGCGCCGGGCCTGTTCCAGGGCGGGATGTTCGCGCACTCCCTGGCGAGCGCCGCATTGATCGTGCTCCTGGCCGCCCTGGCCGGCGGTCCCGGCGGTCTGGTGGGGCGGGTGGTCGGCAGCGCCGTACCTCGTCGGCTGGGCGAGCTGTCCTACGGTCTGTACCTGTGGCACTGGCCGATCTTCCTGCTGGTGCTGCCGCGCGAGCCGGGCGGCGACGCCGGACGGGCGGTCGCCGCCATTGGGCTGTCGCTGCTCGCTGCGGTAGTCTCGAAGGCCGCCGTCGAGGACCCGGTACGGCGGCGCGCCCCCTGGGCCACCGGCCGGCGCGGATGGGCGGCGCTGACCGTCGCGGCGTTGCTGGCGGCGGGCCTGTGGGCGGCGATCCCCTGGCCGCAGCCGGGCGCCGGAACGGTCGACGTGAGCCGGCTCGGCACGCCGTAGCCGGAGACCGCATGCCGAGGATGGGAAGCGAGCACATGCCCAGAAAACCGCCACAGGCCACTCTGGTCACCCGGTGTCGCGTGGCGATGGCGCTGCTCGTCGCGATGGCGCTCGCGGGGTGCGGGATCGCCGACACCGGCGCGAGCCCCGCGGGCGAGCCGGTCAGGGGCGGTCTCACGGCCGACGGCGGCACGCTGCTCAAGGTGTACTTCGTCACCCCCGAAGGCACCTGGCCGGTCTCCCGCCCCGCGCGGGCGGGCGACCGGTTGCGGCAGGCCATGGACGCGCTGCTGGCCGGCCCCACGGCGGACGAGCGGGCGCGCGGGCTGGCCACCGAGCTGCCCGCCGCACGCAAGCCCCTCCAGGCGACCATGTCCGGGGGCACGTCCGGGGGCACGTCCGGGGGCACGTCCGGGGGCACCTCCGGCAAGAGGGTGCGGTTGCACGTGCCGTGGCTGGTGCGCGACCTGCGCCACATGGCGGTGAGCCAGCTCGTCTGTACGGCCGCCGCCGCCGCGGGCGGTGACCCGATCGTGGAGGTGTACGAGCCCGGCATGAAGGGCGACTTCTGGCCGGTCAGATGTGACGCGACCGGCGCGGCCGTCCCCGTCGAGCAGGGAGGCTTCGGATGACCCGGGTGCTGGTGATCGAGGACGATCCGGCCGTGCGCCGGGGCGTGAGCCTGGGCCTGCGCCACCGGGGGCACGAGACGCTGCTCGTCGCGACCGGTGAGGACGGCCTGGCCGAGCTGGTGGCGAGCGCCCCCGACATCGTGCTGCTGGACCTGATGCTCCCCGGCATGAGCGGCCTGGAGACCTGCCGCCGCATCAGGGCGTTCAGCCAGGTGCCGATCGTGATCCTGTCGGCCCGCGACGACGACGTGGACGTGGTGGTGGGCCTGGAGGCGGGCGCCGACGACTACGTGATCAAGCCGGCGAGCAGCGAGGTCATCGAGGCGCGCATGCGCGCGGTGCTGCGCCGTACCACGCAGTCCGCCTCCGACGGCCGCACCCGCAGCACGCACGGCGACCTGCTCGTGGACCGGGTGGCGCTGCGCGTGCTCAAGCACGGGGCGGAGGTCGCGCTGGCGCCGACGGAGCTGAAGCTGCTGCTGTTCCTGTCGGCGGCGCCGGAGCAGACGTTCAGCCGGCAGCAGCTGCTGGAGCAGGTGTGGGAGCACAGCTTCCACGGCGACTACCGGCTGGTGGACGCGTGCGTGATGCGGCTGCGGTCCAAGATCGAGGACGATCCGCGCAGCCCCCGCTACATCCAGACGGTGCGCGGGTTCGGCTACCGGTTCGGGCCGCTGTGATCCGGCCGTCCCTGGTGCGGGGGCTGCGGGCGCAGCTCGTGGTGGCGTTCCTGCTGGTGTCGGTGGTGAGCGCGCTGACCGCGGCCGCGTTCACGTTCCGGCAGGGGCAGAGCGCGATCGTGGCGCGCGCCCAGGCGGACGCGTTGCGGGAGCTGCGCGCGCACGTGGCGGCGCGGGTGCCGGACCTGCCGGCCGATCCGGGCGCGGCGCGGCTGCGTACGCTGGCGGCGCAGCTGGAGCGGGCGGGGGGTGCGCGCGGCTGGCGTACCGCGCTGTCCTACCGGGGCGGCCCGCTGGTGACGGCGGGCGGGCAGGCGCCGCCGCTGCCCGCGCAGCTGCGTGCCGGGGCGGCGTCGGCGGCGACCGCGCTGGCCCAGCGCTTCCATCACGCGGGGACGCCCTGGCTGGCGGTGTCCCTCCCGGTCACCGCCGCGGCCCGCCCGTCGGGCCGTCCGCCGCTCGTGGTGTTCGCCTCCTTCTCCCTGGCCTCCCAGCAGCGGGACGTGGACGCCCTGGCCGCCGCGGCCCGCACGGGGGCGCTGCCCGTCGTCCCGGCCTCGGTCGTCCTGGCGCTGCTGGCGGCGCGCCGGCTGCTGCGTCCGGTACGCAGGCTGCGTTCGGCGGCCGAGCGCGTGGCGGGCGGCAGCCTGGACACCCGCGTGACCGTCACGGGGGACGACGAGCTGGCCGACCTCGGCCGCACGTTCAACACCATGGCGGCGACGCTGCAGGCCGACGCGGAGGCGCTGCGCGCGGTGGAGGCGCGGGCGCGGCGGTTCGCCGCCGACGTCTCGCACGAGCTGCGCACGCCGCTGGCGGCCATGAGCGCCGTCACCGGGGTCCTCGACGCCGACGCCGCCTCAGGACGCCTGGCGCCGCTCACCGCCGAGGCCGTGCAACTGGTCAGCGACGAGACCCGCAAGCTCACCCGCCTGGTCGAAGACCTGATCGAGGTGTCCCGCTTCGACGCGGGCGCCGCCGTCCTGAACCTGGACGAGGTGGACGTGGCGGAGCTCGTCGCCAAGACGCTCGCGCTGCGGCACTGGCAGGATCGCGTCGGCACCGACCTCCCGCCGGGGCTGCGCGCCCGCCTCGACCCGCGCCGCGTGGACGTCGTGCTCGCCAACCTCGTCGGCAACGCGCTGCGCCATGGCGGCCCGCAGGTGCGGGTGCTCGTCCGGGTGCGAACCGACGCCGGCCGGATCGTCGTCACCGTCTCCGACGACGGGCCCGGCATCCCCGACGACCTGCTGCCGCACGTCTTCGACCGCTTCACCAAGGCCGACACCGCCCGCGCCAGGTCCGACGGCAGCGGCCTCGGCCTGGCCATCGCCGCCGAGAACGCCCGCCTGCACGGCGGCGCCCTCACCGCCGCGAACGCCCCCGGCGGCGGCGCCGTGCTCACCCTCACCCTGCCCAGGCAGACCCGGGACGCCGCCGGGTAGCCCCGGAATGTGCACCCTACACATCCTGTGTATAGTCCAAACGGACTTAACAGGCAATAAGGGGACATAACGTGCACTCCGCGCCTCCCTCACACTCCGGCGGCGGGATCGTCAGCGTGCTGGCCGTGGCCGGCATCGTCGGCTCGCTCATGCAGACTCTCGTGGTGCCGCTCGTCGGCGAGCTGCCCCGGCTGCTCGGCGCCGGCGCGGCCGACACCTCCTGGGTGATCACCGCGACGCTGCTGGTGGGCGCGGTCGCCACCCCCGTGGTGGGCAAGCTCGGCGACCTGTACGGCAAGCGCCGCATGATGCTCGCCTGCTCCGTGCCCCTGATCGCCGGGTCGGTGGTGTGCGCGCTGGCCGGCTCCCTCGTCCCCATGATCGTCGGACGCGGGCTGCAAGGGCTGGGCGTCGGCATGATCCCCCTCGGCGTCAGCGCGCTGCGCGACCTGCTCCCGCCCCAGCGCGTCGGCCCGGCGATCGCCCTGATGAGCTCGTCGATGGGCATCGGCGGCGCGCTCGGCCTGCCCCTGTCCGCCGCCGTCGCCGAGTACGCCGACTGGCGGTGGCTGTTCTGGGGCTCGGCCGCGCTGAGCGTGCTGGTCGCGGTGCTGATCGGGCTGCTCGTGCCCGCCACGCCCGCGCACGGCCGGGGCCGCCTCGACGTCACCGGCGCCGTCGGCCTCGGCATCGCGCTCGTGTGCCTGCTGCTGGGCGTCTCCAAGGGCGCCGACTGGGGCTGGGGGAGCGGCACCACGCTCGGCCTGCTCGGCGCCTCCGTCGTGGTCGCGCTGCTGTGGGGCTTGTGGGAGCTGCGCGCCCGCGACCCGCTCGTGGACCTGCGCACCACCGCCCGCCCCCAGGTCCTGCTCACGAACGTCGCCTCCGTCCTGGTCGGCTTCGCCATGTACGCGCAGTCGCTGGTCGTCATCCAGATCCTCCAGCTCCCCGAGGCCACCGGCTACGGCCTCGGCCAGTCGATGCTGGCCGCCGGCCTGTGGCTGGCGCCGTCCGGGCTGATGATGATGGCGGTCTCCTCCCTCGGCGCCCGCCTGTCGGCCGCCCGGGGGCCCAGGACGACCCTGTTCGCGGGTGCGCTGATCATCGCGCTCGGGTACGGAGCCGCGTTCGGCCTCATGGGCTGGGCGTGGGGGCTGATGGTCGCCGGCAGCATCGGCAGCGTCGGCGTCGGCCTGGCCTACGGCGCCATGCCCGCCCTGATCATGGGCGCCGTGCCCCGGAGCGAGACCGCCTCCGCCAACAGCTTCAACACCCTGATGCGCTCCATCGGCACCTCGGTGTCGGCCGCGGTCGTCGGCGTCATCCTGGCGCAGCTGACGGTGACGACGGGCGGGCGCGTGCTGCCGTCGGAGTCGGGGTTCCGTACGGCGCTGCTGGTCGGCTGCGGTGTCGCCCTGGCGGCCGCGCTGGTGACCCTGACCGTGCCCAAGACCCGGCCCGCCCCCGCCCCCGCCCCTTCACCGCCCCCGGCCACCCCGTCGCCCTCCCCGGCCACCCCGTCGCCTTCCCCGGCCGAAACGTCGGCCGCCCTGGCCACGCTGGTCGGCCTGGCCACCTCGACCGTCGTGACCGCACCGCCGGACCCGCCCGCCCGGCCCGCCGTGCCGCCGCCCACCCAGGTCTGGCCGCCCCACCGGTGCGGATCGGGCACGAGGAGCTGGGACCGTGGCGGGACGCGTTCCGCCCGCCCCGCCACGGCCGCCCGGAGACCGAGCAGACCCCGCCTTCCGAAACCGTCGACCCCGAGGACACCATGTACTTCTCCGAGAACACCCCGTACCAGCGGCCGAACCCCACGCCCCTCAGCGAGACCACTCTGCCGCGCGCCCAGCCGGCCGACCAGAGCGCCCAGCTCGCCGCACTGAGCAGGCAGGTCGCCGAGCTGCACGCGGAGAACACCGCCCTGCGCGCCCAGAACCACGGCCTGCGCACCGAGAACGCCGAGCTGAACGCCGCGACCATCGAGCTGCAGGCCCAGAACGCCGACCTGCGCAAGGAGCTCGACGTGCTCATGCAGGGCGTCTCGGCCTGGGTCCAGAACCTGGCCGGCCGCACCGCCTGACCCGCCGCGAAGAGAACGGCGAAAAGGCCCGCCGACCGGAGCCGGCGGGCCTTTTCAGCGGAGATCAGTGCTTCTTGTCGCAGCGCCACTTGTACGTGTAGTGGTAGTGGCCCTTCTTGTGGTAGTGGCCCTTCCACCAGTGGCCCGGCTTGTACCACTTCTTGTACCAGTGCTTGTGCCAGTAGTAACCCGGCGGGCAGCCGACGGACGCGCCGGCCACGGTCGCGTCGCTGGTGACGCTCGCCTGGGCGGGGGACGCCACGGCGAATCCGGTAACGGCCAGCGAAGCGGCGAGAGCGCCGCTCGCGAGGAGTTTCCGCATGATCCCTTCCTTTCGTGAGATTGATAGCCACGATAAGAAGGGCGTAAATCGCGCTCCATGTACTAGTGCACGTTCGGCGGAGCTTATTCGCGCCGCACATTCAGAGATTCACAACGGTCACCAATAAAAAGCCGGCGCATTCAGGCGCTCAGCGACCGCCAGACGCGCTCGGGCAGGACCCGCGCCGCCTCGTCCAGGTCGATCTCCGGCGCTCCCGCCAGCCAGCGCCTGGTCACCTCGGCGACCGGCCCGATCAGCAGCATCTCCACCTGCGCCGCGGGCAGCCGCGCGACCGTGCCGGCGTCCATGTGGCGCTGGATCCAGGCGTTCAGCCACTCCAGCCGGGGCGCCTTGTCGGCCGCGATCCGCTCGGCGTACGGGCCGAGGTCGATCGCGTACGGCGCCGCGTGGATGAAGCGGGCCTGGTCGGCGTGGCCGGCGGTGAAGCCGAGGTAGGCGGTCACCGCCCGGCGGACGCCGTCGCGGGCGTCGGCGGCGTCCTGCACGGCGGCCACCAGCGTGTCGAGCAGCGCCCCCATGCACCGGCTGTAGAGGGCGGCGGCCAGCCCCTCCAGGCTGCCGAAGTGGTGGTAGACGCTGCCCATGCTGACGCCGCTGCGCGTGGTCAGCGCCCTGAGCGTGAAGTCGTCGGGGTAGATCTCCAGGGCCGTGTCGAGCAGTTTCCTGACCGTCTCCTCGCTGCGCTTGTGCCGGGTCACCGCACCGCCGTGAGCGTCTCGGCCTCGGCCCAGACGCGCCGGGCCAGCTCCCCGTCCAGGGCGGGCCCCTGAAGCGGGGCCTCCTCGGCGCGGTCGAAGTAGCGGCCGGTGCCCGTGCCGCCCGCCAGGGCGACGACGGGGCCGGCGCCCTCCTCCGGCGTGGCCCACTTGCGTTTGACGGCCTTGAGCAGCCAGCCGGTGGGGCCGCCGCGATCGCCGAGCCCGGTGCGGATGACGCCGGGGTGCACGGCGTCGATCGTGATGCCCGCCTCCCGCCAGCGCTCGGCGAACAGCGGCACGGTCAGCAGGTTGCACAGCTTCGTGTCCGCGTACGTGCGCATCGCTGAGAAGTCCGCCCCGACCGAGGTGCGCCCCGGCTCGGCCCGGCCCTTGACGTAGAGCCCCGCGCTGACCTGCACCACCCGCCCGAGCCGATCCTCCAGCAGGTGGTTGAGCAGGAACGGCGCCAGGTGGTTGACCGCGAACGACTCCTCCACCCCGTCACTCGTCAGCACGCGGCGGCTGGGCCAGAGGCCCGCGTTGTGGATCAGCACGTCCACGCGCGGGCACCGGGCCCGCAGCTCGTCGGCCAGCCGCCGCACCGAGGCCGTCGTGGACAGGTCGCCCGCCACGAACTCGACGTCCCCCGGGATGCTCTCCGCCGCCCGCCGCCCACGCTCCGGATCCCGTGCGACCAGGAGCACCTTGTGCCCCTCGCCCGCCAGCCGCGAACACACCGCGTGCCCGATGCCGCGGTTCCCGCCGGTCACCACCATCACAGAGGCCATGCCAGAGCATTTTTCTAAAGAATTGCTCTAGTTTCAATGGGCGGCGACACCCTTCAGCACCGCGCTCGCGGCGGCGTGCCCCACCTCGAACGCGGCCCGCAGCAGCGTCGCGCCGCTCTCCAGCCGGCTGATCGCCGGGGAGGTGTCCGGCGGGCGGATGGACAGGACGGCGGGCCCCTCGCTCAGGGACGGGCCGTCGAGGTCGTGCTCGGCCAGGAGGCGGTCGTCGTCGGCCAGCCGCGCGTCCCGCGACAGGAACGCCGTGCGCAGCGCCGGGGTGTGCCGGCGCAGGCCGACCCCGGTGATGAGCCGCGCCCCCCACGACGGCGCCGTGCGCGGGGAGGCCCGGTCGACCAGGCGGCGGGAGCGCAGCACGAGCACGTGCGTGGCGCCGTCCTTCAACGCCTGGCGGAACGGGATCGACTCGGCCACGCCCGCGTCGTACAGGAGCCGGTCGCCGAACGCCACGGGCGGGCCGGCCAGCAGCGGCAGCGCGGCACTGGCGCGCAGCGCGAGCCGCAGGGCGCGCTCGTCGGTCAGCGCCTCGTGCAGGTCCACCGCCTCGCCCGTCAGGACGTCGGTCGCGAGCGGATGGAACTCGATCGGCGCCGCCAGCACGGAGGCGAAGTCCAGCGGGAAGTCGCGGACGTAGACGGTCTCGATCAGGGTCCGCACGTCCACGACGGGGCGGGCACGCAGCACGTTCCCCCGGCGGATCAGCGCCTTCGCGAACGCCGGGTCGGTCCAGCCACGCAACCCCTCGGGGCGCGAGCTCAGCAGCCAGGCGCCCGAGATCGCCCCCGCCGAGGCGCCGTAGACAGCGTCGAACAGCGGCAGCAGCCCGAGCTGCTGGAGCGCCAGCGCCATGCCGGCCGACACGGTGCCGCGCATCCCGCCGCCCTCGATGGCCAGCGCCACCCGGTGGCCGTCGCTCCGCTCGCCGGGCCGGCTCGACTCGGCCGCGCGGCGCGCGAGCACCGCCAGCATCCGGTGCCGGCTCCTGACGTCCTCCACAGCGCATCTCCTCGGGGGCGGGGTCGAAAGGACCACGACAGAGTACGCCGCCGCCGGCGCCCGCCCGCGCGGGGGATCGGTCTTCTAGGATCTTGCCGCATGAGGAGCACGGACGGCACACCGGCGACGGGCGATGGCGACTGGCTGGAGGACACACGGACCTCCTACGACACGGTCGCCGCCGACTACGCCGACCAGTTGCGCGGCGCGCTGGGCGAGCGCCCCTATCTGAGGGCGGCCCTGGCCCTGTTCGCCGACCTGGTACGCGCCGGAGGCGGCGGGCCGGTGGCGGACATGGGCTGCGGACCTGGGCACGTCACGGCCCACCTGCGCGACCTGGGCCTCGACGCCTTCGGGATCGACCTGTCCCCGGCCATGGTGGAGGTGGCCCGGCGCGACCACCCGGGGATCCGCTTCGAGGTGGGCTCGATGACCGCGCTCGACCTGCCCGAAGCCTCGCTCGCCGGGGTGCTCGCCTTCTGGTCGCTGATCCACGTCCCCGACGACGCCGTTCCCGGCGTGTTCGGCCAGTTCCGCAGGGTGCTGCGGCCGGGCGGGACGGTGCTGGCCGGCTTCCACGTCGGCGACGAGTCGCCCCTGAAGACGCAGGGCTACGGCGGGCACCCCATGCGGGTGCACGTTCACCGCCGCCCGCCGGAGAGGGTGGCGGCGTGGCTGCGCGAGGCGGGCTTCACGGTCGAGGCCGAGCTGCTGCTCGACCCGGGCGAGCGCGTCCCGCAGGCCGTGCTCTTCGCCCGCAAGCCCTGACCTCTCGCGCGCTCAGCCGCCGACGGGGACGTTGGAGCGGAAGACCCCGTTCGGGTCGTACCGCCGCTTGACCGCACGCAGCCGCTCCAGCGCGGCCGGTCCGAACGCGTCGGCGGCGCTCTCGTCCGGGTTGAGGAACGTGAGCGGCTTGCGCCCGCTGACCGGCAGCGACTCGGCGAGCGCGCGCTGCCGCCCGGCGACGGCCGCCGCGGTCGCGGGGTCGGCGGGGATGCCGAACATGTAGAGCGCGTAGGGCTCGGTCAGCGGCCCCTGCGGGGTGTCGGACGGCCGGGTGAACGCGCCGCCCAGGTGCCGCAGCTGCACGCTGAGCAGCGGCGCGATCGGGTCGGCGAGCAGGGACTTGGCCGCCGCGTCGTCCAGCTCGGTCAGCAGCTCGGCACGCGAGAGGCCCGGCCCCGGGTCGGTGGGCTCGGCGGTGATGCCACCCAGCTCGGAGACGGCCATGACGCGCCTGCTGTCCGACAGGGGCGGGGCCAGCCGGTCGAGCGGGGCGAGCAGGTCGCGGGCCGCGTCCTCTCCGCCGAGGTACGTGGCGTCCACGGCCACCATGGGGTCGGCGCCGGGGAAGTGCAGCAGGTCCAGCCAGACCGTCAGCTCGTCGGGCGCGCCGGCGGTGATCCGCCGGAAGGCGTCCATGACCTCGGGGGCGTGCCCGCCCGCCCACAGGACCCGGCCGCCGAACAGCCGCGGCGCCGGGTGCAGGGCCAGCTCCAGCGCGGTGGCGACGGCGAAGTCACCGCCGCCGCCGCGCAGCGCCCAGAACAGCTCGGGGTCGGAGCCGGCGGTGACGTGCCGCCGCTGTCCTTCCGCGTCCACGATGTCGAACGCGGTGACCGCGTCGGCCACCCACCCGTGCGCCCGGCCGAACCAGCTCAGCCCGCCCCCGAGCGCCACGCCCGCCACGCTGACCACGGGGGAGCTGCCGGGCAGCCCGGTGAGCCCGTGCGGGGCGGCCGCGGCCTGCACCCGGCCGGACGGCACGCCCGCCCCGACCCGGGCCCGGCGGGCGGCCGGGTCGATCTCCAAGGTGTCCAGGCGGCCGGTGCGCAGCAGGATCGTGCCGGCCGCGCGGCCGGTGGCGCCGTGCCCGTTCGGCTGCGCGGAGACGCTCAGCCCGGCGGAGCGGGCGTGCCGGACGAGCGCGGCGACGTCGTCGGCGTCGGCGGCCTCGACGACGGCCGCGACGGGCTGCTCGACGGCCAGGTTCCAGGGGCGGCGGGCCGCGTCGAAGCCGGGATCGCCGGGCAGCAGGACCGGGCCGCGGACGGCGGAACGCAAGGTGTCCACAAGAATCTCCTCATCAGGGGGAAAGCGCCGCATCGGGTGCGTCGTGCTCCCTACGCTATTGCCGGAAAAGACCCGGTATAGGGTGCATTTCCGTGGCAGATTCCTGGGTCAATCCGGCCGAACGGCTCGGCACCGACCTGCACCTGGACCTGGCCGGCCCCGGCAGCCGCCGCGCCGTCCTCGCCCGCGCGCTGCGCGACGCCGTACGGGACGGGCGCCTGCCCCCCGGCACCCGGCTGCCGCCCTACCGCTCCCTGGCCGCCGACCTCGGCCTGGCCCGCAACACCGTCGCCGACGCCTACGCCGAGCTGGTCGCCGAGGGCTGGCTGGTCGCCCGGCAGGGCTCCGGCACCCATGTGGCGGCCCGCGCCGAGCCCGCCCGGCCGCCGCGCGTACCGGCGAGAACCTCCGCCCGCCCGGCCCCGCCCGCCCACGACCTCCGGCAGGGCCGGCCCGACGCCTCCTCCTTCCCCCGCTCCGCCTGGCTCGCCGCCGCCCGCCGCGCGCTGCACGCCGCCCCGAACGACGCCTTCGGCCCCGGCGACCCGCAGGGCCGCCCCGAGCTGCGCCGGGCGCTGGCCGCATACCTGGCGCGGGTCCGCGGCGTGCGCACCACACCCGACCTGATCGTGATCTGCTCCGGCTTCGCGCACGCGCTGCGGCTGCTGTTCGGCGGCCGGGTGCTGCGCGGCCCCCTCGCCGTCGAGTCCTACGGCCTCGCCTTCCACCGCGCCGTCCTCGCCGCCGCCTCCGTCCGCACGGTCCCGCTCACGCTCGACGAGCACGGCGCCCGCACGACCGAGCTGCACACTCTCGACGGGGTACGGGCGGCGCTGCTCACACCGGCACACCAGTTCCCGACCGGCGGGCCGCTGCACCCCGAGCGGCGCGCCGCCGCCGTGGACTGGGCCCGCTCCTGCGGCGGCCTCATCCTGGAGGACGACTACGACGGCGAGTTCCGCTACGACCGCGAGCCGGTCGGCGCCGTCCAGGGCCTAGACCCCGAGCGGGTCGTCTACCTCGGCTCGGTCAGCAAGAGCATGTCACCGGCGGTGCGGCTCGGCTGGATGGTGCTGCCCGGCCACCTGGTCGCCCCCGTCCTGGACGCCAAGGGCGAGCGGGAGGCGTGGGCGAGCGTGACGGACCAGCTCACGCTCGCCGACCTCATCGAGTCCGGCCAGTACGACCGGCACGTCCGCCGCATGCGCCAGCGCTACCGCGCCCGCCGCGACCGCCTCGTCGCCACCCTCGCCGCCCGGGCCCCGCACATCGCCACCACCGGCATCGCCGCCGGCCTGCACGCGGTGCTGCGCCTGCCGCCCGGGACCGAGCCCGCTGCCGTCGAGGCCGCGGCCCGGCACTCGATCGCCCTGGACGGCCTGGCCGGCTACCGCCACCCCGACGCCACCATGCCGGCCTTCGACGGCCTGGTCGTCGGCTACGCCACGCCGCCCGACCACCGCTACGAGACCGCGCTCGACGCGTTGTGCCGCGTCCTGCCGCCCGCCTGAGCCACCCACAGGGTCTCGGCGCCGCCGACCGCCACCAGCACGTACCGGCGGCCGTTGACGCGGATCGCCGATCGGGAGGATGATCCGCGAATGGCACCTGGACCGGCGCTCGCGTGCCGCGCACTGAGCTGCCGGGCGGGCGGGCGCACGATCATCGAAGACCTCACCCTCGAGCTCGACCGGGCCGAGCGGGTGGCGCTCATGGGCCCGTCGGGCTCGGGCAAGACCACGTTGCTGACCACGCTGGCCGGGCTGCTGCCGCCCGCCGCGGGCCGCGTCCTGGTCGGCGGCGTGCCCCTGGACGAGCAGCCGGAGCTGCGGGCCGGGCTCGCGCTGGTGCTCCAGTCGTACGGGCTGCTGAGCCTGCTCACCGCGGCCGAGAACGTCGAGGTGGCGCTGCGCGCGGCGGGGCGGCCACCGCGCGAGGCGATGGGGCTCGCGGCGCGGGCGCTGGAGCGGCTGCGGGTCGCGAAGTTCGCCGACCACCTGGTGGAGGAGCTGTCCGGCGGGCAGCAGCAGCGGGTCGCGGTGGCCAGGGCGCTGGCGTTGCGGCCCCGGGTGCTGCTGGCCGACGAGCCGACCGCCGAGCAGGACGGCACGCATCGCGCGCTCGTCCTGGACGAGCTGCTGGCGGCTGCCGACGACGGCACCACGCTGGTCATCGCCACCCACGACCCCGAGGTGGCCGAGCGCTGCGACCGGGTGATCGAGCTGCGCGCGGTGGCCCGGCACCGCCGCTCCAGGAGCGGTTCATGAAAACTCGCCATCGCCGCTCCAGGAGCGGTTCATGAAAGCTCGCCATCGCCGCGCCACACGCAGTCCATGAGAGCCGCCGGGAGAGCCGCGCATGAGCGTCGTCAGGTGTGACGGGATCGTCCAGATCTATCGGGCGCGGGACGTCGAGGTCGTCGCCCTGCGCGACGTCGACCTCGTGATCGACGCGGGCGAGACCGTCGCCCTGCTCGGCCCCTCCGGCGCGGGAAAGTCCACGCTGCTGTGGCTGCTGGCCGGGCTGCTGCGTCCGAGCGCCGGCCGCCTGTGGCTGGAGGGCACCGACCTGGGGCGGCTCGACCAGCGCAGGCTCGACCGGCTGCGCGCCGCCCACATCGGCATGGTCCTGCAGAACCCGGCACGCAACCTCATCGGCTACCTGTCCGCCGCCCAGAACATCGCCTTCGCCCAGCGGGCCGTCCGGCGCGACCGCCGGCGGGCCCGCGACCTGCTCGCCAGGGTGGGCCTGGCGGAGGCGGGCGGCCGCCCGGCCGGGCAGCTGTCCGGCGGCGAGCAGCAGCGGCTCTCCCTGGCCGTCGCGCTGGCCAACGCCCCCAAGCTGCTCCTGGCCGACGAGCCCACCAGCCAGCTCGACGAGGAGTCGGGCACCCGGGTGGTCGAGCTGATCAAGGACGTCGCCGCCGCCGAGGGCACGACCGCGGTCGTGGTCACGCACGACACGGCGGTGAGCGAGGCGCTGAGCCGTACGGTGACGATCAGGGACGGCCGGGTCGGCGCCGAGGGCAGGCGCGGCGAGGACTTCGTGGTCGTCGGCCGCGAGGGCGCCGTGCAGGTGCCGCCCGAGTACCACCACCTGCTGCCGCCCGGCTCCATGGCCCGCATCGAGGAGCTGGCGGACGGCATCGCGCTGCGGAGGCCGAGCCGTGATCCTGCGCGGCCTCTGGGAACGCCGGACGCTCTCGCTGGTCGTCCTGCTGATCGCGCTCGTGCCGATCGCGTCGGCCGCCGTCGGCCCGGTCTACTCGGCGGCGGCCCGCACGACGATCGCCAGGGACGCGGTGCGCGCCGCCCCGGTGGAGGGCCGCGGCTGGCGGTTCACGACGACGAAGGGCGGCCTGGAGGCCAAGGTCGCGGCGTTCACGAGGGGCGCGGACTTCACCGGCCGGCCGGTGCTCGGCATGGAGGCGAGCAGCGGGCGGCCGGGGGACCGGCGCGCGTACTCGCTGGTGTGGCAGGACGGGCAGTGCGCGCACCTGCCGCTCGCCGAAGGGCGGTGCCCGCGCGCGGCCAAGGAGGTGATGGCCAGCCAGGCGTCCGGGTTCGAGGTGGGGCAGCGGATCACGCTGTCGGCCGTGGTGAGCGTCGAGTTCACCCCGAGGGGACGCGAGCCGGCGCCGCTGACCGTGGTCGGGATCTACCGGCCGGGCCCCGCTGGTGACCCGTTCTGGTTCGGCAGGACGTTGTTCTCCCCGGACGGGGACCCGGGCCGGGACAAGGCGGACGCGTTGTTCACGGTGCCGGAGACCCGGCTGGAGACGTACAACATCTCCGGAGGGGTGACGAGCGAGGCGGGCTGGACCGACTACGCGATCGTCCCCATCGTCACCGACCGGCTCGACGGCACGGACGTGGAGCGGCTGGCCGCGATGCAGGCCGCCGCCGAGTCCGAGGCGCCGCGCTCGGGCGACATCGTCTTCTCCTGGGTGGGCGACACCGTCAAGGCCATCACGGCGGGCACCGGCGCGCTCGGCGTGCCGACGCTCCTGGTGATCGCGCAGCTCGTCGGGCTCGGCTGGATGCTGCTCTTCCAGACCGTGGGCGACCTGGTCAGGGCGCGCGGCGCGGAGATCGCGCTGGCCCGGCTGCGCGGCCACGGGCGGGCCCGGGTGTGGCGGTTCGCGCTGGCCGAGCCGCTGCTGCTGCTCGCCGCCGCCGTCCCGCTCGGGCTGCTGCTCGGGCACGCGGCGGCGGGCCTGATGATCGGGGCGCTGCTGCCGGCGGGGATCCCGGTCACGTTCCCGCCGGACGCGGCGGCGGCCGGGGTCGCGGCGATGCTGGGCGGCGTGCTCGCGGCGGCCACGGCCGCCTGGCGCACGGCGACGCGGCCGGTCGTCGAGGAGTGGCGGCGCACGCCGCGCCGCACGTCCCGCGGCTGGGTGCTGGACGCGGTCGTCCTCGCGGTCACCGTGGTCGGGCTGGCCGAGCTGCTGGCCGGCGGCCTCATCACGGACGTGTCCGGGCGCGGCCCCGGCGCGCTGGCGGTGCCCGGCCTGGTCGCGCTGGGCGTGGCGCTGCTGGCGGGCCGGGCGCTGCCGGTGCTGGCCGGGCGGCTGTTCGGGGTCACCAGGCGGCGCGGCGGGCTCGGGCCGTTCCTGGCGCTGCGCCAGGTCGCCAGGGGGCCGGTGACCGCGGGCAGCGTGATCGTGCTGGGGGCGGCGTTCGGGCTGGCCACGTTCGCGGTGTCGGCCTGGAGCGCCACGTCCGGCGACTACGCCGAGACGGCCCGCTTCCACAACGGCGCCGCCACCGCCATCACGGTGCGGCCGGTCGAGCCCGGCCGGCTGCTCGCCGCCGTGGCCGCCGCCGACCCCGGCGGCAGGACCGCCGCGCCCGTGATCAAGGTGCCAGGCCCGCCGCAGCTCATCGCCACCGACCCCGCCCGGCTGGCCGCCGTGGGCGCCGCCTGGCGGCCCGACCTGGCCGGCGGCACCTCCCTGGCCAGGGCCGCCGCCGCGCTGCCCACGCCCGCCACGCCCCGGGTGCTCGTGCGCGGCGACCGGTTCAGGGCCGAGGTCACCCACGACCGGCCGCCGCGCGGCTGGACGATCAAGCTGTTCGTCACCTTCCGGGTGCCCGGCCAGCTCCGCCCCGCCCAGCTCCCGCTGGGCGACCTGACCGGCCGCTCCGGCACGCACGAGTGGAACCTGCCGCCCGCCTGCGAGCAGGCCCCGTGCGAGCTGCGCGCCTTCCGCGGCGACCCCGTGCCGCCGCCGGAGTTCGAGGAGTCGGCGTACGTGCGGGTGACCGTCACCGGCCTGGCGGTCCGCGAGCGCGGCCGCTGGCGGGCCCTGCACCTGCCGCCGTGGTCGAACGACGAGAACCCGCTCCAGCGCGACGGCACGTTCGCCGTCACCATGACCGGCAACCAGACGCTGCGCCCCGCCACGTACGACCCGCTGCCGCCCGCGATCGCCGTGGGGCCGGTCGGCAACCGCGTCGTCCCCGGCCTCGACAACGCCTTCGCCGGGCCGGTGCGCACCGCCGTCGCCACCGCCGCCGCACCCGGCCTGACCGGGCCCGGCGTCCTGGTCAACCTGGAGCACGCCGACCGGATCGCGTACGGCGTGTACGACAAGGCCGTCCACCAGGTCTGGACCGGCCTCACCGACACGGCCGCGCTGGAACGGGCGCTGGAGCGGGAGGGGCTGACGGTCGTGTCGCGGCGGCACGTGGCCGACGTGGCCGCGTCGTTCGCCGGCCAGGGGCCGGGGCTGGCGCTGTTGCTGCTGCTGGTCTCCGCGCTGGCGGCGGCCGTGCTGGCGCTCGGCCGCACGGTGCTCGCCCTGCACGCGGCGGCCAGGAGGCGCGGCTACGAGCTGGCCGCGCTGGAGGCGTCCGGCGCCAAGGTGGCGGCGCTGCGGGTGGCGCTGCTGCTGGAGCAGGTCATCACGGTGACCGCCGGCACCCTGGCCGGGCTGCTGGCGGGGCTGCTGGCGGCGCGGGCCGCGCTCGGCAGGATCCCGCAGTTCACCGAGCCGCCCCTCACGCCGCCGCTGCCGCACGAGGTGGCGGCGGCGCCCGTCGCCCTCGTGGTCGGCGGCGCGCTGCTGGCCAGCCTGCTGGCGGCGGTGGTCGTGGCGGAGCTGCTGCTGCGCGGGATCCGGGTGGAACGCCTGCGCGACGCGCCTGCCTGACCGCCGGCCCTCCAGAACGATAACCATCTTCATATTGCGCCTTTTGTGGTGATACGGTCTCCCGGAAATGATTGTCGTTTCCGGGGGAGTGTCCTTGACCACGCCGTCCGAGCCGCCGCCGGCGGCCACGTTCGCGATGCCGCTGACCGTCGCCCTGCTGGCCGGCGTCCTCGCGGTGTCCGTGCTGCTGGCCATCGGGCTGGGCGCCGCCGCCGTCCCGCCCGGCGAGACGCTGCGTTACCTGTGGGCGGCGGTGACCGGCGGCACCATCACGGCCGGCGACGTCACCGCGTACCAGATCATCTGGCAGGTGCGCACGCCGCGCGTGCTCCTCGCGGTCCTCGTCGGGGCCGGGCTCAGCGTCGTCGGCGTGGCGATCCAGGCGATGGTGCGCAACGCGCTGGCCGACCCGTACGTGCTGGGCGTGTCTTCAGGCGCGTCGGCGGGAGCGGTGCTGGTCGGCGTCACCGGCGCGCTCACCGCCCTCGGCGTCTACGCGGTCTCGGCCGGCGCGTTCCTCGGCGCGCTGCTCGTCTCCGCGCTGGTCTACCTGGCCTCGCGCGAGGCCGGCGGCCTGACGCCGCTGCGGCTGGTGCTCACCGGCGTGGCCATGGCGTTCGGCTTCCAGGCCGTGATGAGCCTGATCGTGTACTTCGTCCCGGACGGGGAGTCGACGAGCACCGTGCTGTTCTGGTCGATGGGCGGCTTCGGCGCCGCGACCTGGGGAGCGCTGCCCGTGGTCGCCGCCGCCGTCGCCGTCACCGTCGTCGTGCTGCGCCGACTCGGGCGCAGCCTCGACGTGCTCGCCCTCGGCGACGAGACCTCCGCGAGCCTCGGCGTGGACACCGTCCGGCTGCGGCGCGGCCTGTTCGTGCTGACGTCGCTGGCCACCGGCGCGATGGTCGCCGTCAGCGGCGCGATCGGGTTCGTCGGGCTGGTGCTGCCGCACCTGGTGCGGCTGTGGACCGGCGCGGCGCACGTCCGCGTGCTCACCATCGCGCCGCTGGCCGGGGCGATCTTCATGGTGTGGGCCGACCTCGTGGCCAGGACGCTCGTCGCGCCACGGGAGCTGCCGCTCGGCGTGATCACCGCGCTCGTGGGCGTGCCGGTCTTCGTCGTCCTGCTGCGCCGCCGCGGCTACCTGCTCGGCGGGCGCTGATGGCGCGGCTGCTGCTGGACGGGCTGTCGGTGTCCCTGGGGGAGACCGCGATCGTGCGAGAGCTGACGCTCGCCGTCGCCGAGCGGCAGGTCGTCGGCCTCATCGGGCCCAACGGCTCCGGCAAGACGACCGCGCTGCGCTGCGTGTACCGGGCGTTGCGGCCGAGCGGCGGCGCCGTACGGATCGACGACCGGGACCTGACCCGGATGCCGCTGCGCGACAGCGCCCGCCTCGTTGCCGCCCTCACCCAGGAGGGGCGGGCCGACCTCGACTTCACCGTCGAAGAGGTCGTCGCCCTCGGCCGCGCCCCCCACCTGCGCGGCAACCAGCCCCTCAGCGCCCGCGAACGCGAGCTGTGCCGCCGCGCCATGGCCCAGATGGAGGTGCTGCACCTGGCCGGGCGCGGCGTGCTGTCGCTGTCCGGCGGCGAGCGCCAGCGCGTCCTCGTGGCCCGCGCGCTCGTCCAGGAGCCGCAGGTGCTCGTGCTCGACGAGCCGACCAACCACCTCGACCTGCACCACCAGATCAGGCTGCTGTCCATGCTCAAGGACGCCGGCCCCGGCGTGCTCGTCACCCTGCACGACCTCAACCTGGCCGCCTCCGCCTGCGACCGGCTCGCCGTCCTGTCCCACGGGAGGCTCGTCGCCTGCGGGACGCCCGCCGACGTCCTCACCGAGGAGCTGCTGCGCGAGTCGTTCGGCGTCGAGGCGAGCGTCGTGCCGCACCCGCTGACCGGAGTCCCCCAGGTGCTCTACGCCCTGGGCCCATGAAAGGAGACCGCGCGTGATCCCACGCTCCCGGCTCACCGCCGCCGCCGCTGCCCTGGCCGGCACGCTCCTGCTCGCCGGCTGCGGCGCCCACGTCGCCGACGGCGGGGCCGCCGCCGCCCGCAAGGTGACGGTCAAGAGATGTGGGCAGGACGTCCAGTACACCACCCCGCAGCGGGCCGTCGCCTACGAAGGCGGCAGCGCGGACAAGCTGTTCGCCCTCGGCCTCACCCGGCACGTCCACGGCTACGTCATGCCGCCCGCCAACCCGCCCGTCACCGAATCGCCCTGGGCGGCCGAGTACGCCAAGGTCAAATTCCTCAGCGACGACCTGCTCAACCGGGAGCTCGTCGTGGATGCCAAGGCCGACCTCGTCGTCGCCGGCTGGCGCTCCGGCTTCAGCGACCAGCGCGGCATCACCCCCGCCATCCTCGACGGCCTCGGCATCCAGAGCTTCATGCACACCGAATCGTGCTTCAACTACCCCGGCCACCCCGAACGGGTGCCGCCGTTCGAAGCCCTCTACACCGACCTCGAACGCCTCGGCAAGATCTTCGGCGTCGAGGACCGGGCGCGCGCCCTCATCGACGGCTACCGCAAGCGCGTCGCCGCCGTCCGCGCCCAGGCGCCCAAGGGCGACCCCGTCCCCGTCTTCCTGTACGACTCCGGCACCGACAAGCCGTTCACCGCCGGCAGCCAGGTGCCGCCCACCGACATCATCCGCTTCGCCGGCGGCCGCAACATCTTCGGCGACCTCGACGCGCGGTGGGGCGAGGTCACCTGGGAGGCCGTCATCCAGGCCCGGCCGGAGGTCGTCATCATCCTCGACTACGGGGACAAACCCGCCGCCGAGAAGATCAAGTTCCTGAAGGAGTTCCCCACCACCAGCAAGCTGCCCGCCGTGGTGAACGACCGCTTCTACGTCCTCGACTACAACGAGGGGATCAGCGGGCCCCGCAACATCGACGGCCTCGAAGGCTTCGCCGCCTACCTGCGCGAGCTCGACGGGGCGGGGGAGCGGGGTGCGGCCGGTGGGATCGCGGGCCCGCAACGCTCGGCCAGGCCGGTCGGCTCGGGGGACTCGGTCGTCGTGGCGGGCTCGGCGCCGTGACCGGTGACGCGGCCGCGTCCGGGGGCCGGGGCGCGTCAGCGGCGCCGGCGCGGTCGCTGCTGTGGGAGCGGCGGTTCGTCCTGCTGTGGTGCGGCACCACCGCGTCGGGGCTGGCCACCTGGGCGCTGCCGTTCGTGCTGGGGCTCGCCGTGCTGGACCGCACCCTCAGCGCCGCCGACCTCGGCGTCGTGCTCGCCGCCCGCACCGCCGGCTTCCTCGCCGCGGTGCCGATCGGCGGCGTGCTCGCCGACCGGTACTCCCGCCGGTCGGTCGTCCTGTGGGCGGGCCTGGCAGCGGCCCTCGCCACCCCGGCCATCGCCCTGGGATTCGCCGCCCCGGACGTCGCGGCCGGGCCTGCCGCCCCTGACCTCGCCGCAGGACTCGCGGCCCCGGACGTCGTGGCAGGGCTCGCGGCCCCGGAGGTCGTGGCGGGCGGCGGCGGGTCCGTCGTGCTCATGGCGGTGGCGGCGGCGATCGTCGGGGCCGGGCAGGGGGCGTGCCGGCCCGCGTTCCAGGCGCTCACGGCCGAGGTCGTCGACGGCGGCCGGCGCCGGCAGGCCAACGCCGCCGTCACGCTGGCCGTGCGCGTCACGACCCTGGTCGCGCCCGCGGGCACGGCGCTGCTGGCGTCCGTCCTGGACACCCGGGCGCTGCTGGTCGGCACCGCCCTGCTGTGGCTGATCGCCGCCCTCCTCCCACCCCGAGGTCTCCCCACCCCCGCCCCACCGCCACGGCGGGCGCGGTTGCTGAGGGAGTTCGGTGAGGGGGTGCGGGAGGCGCGCCGGCACCCGTGGTTCGTGGCCGGCCTCGCCGCGCTGGCCGCCGTCATCTTCACGGGGTACTCCGTCACCGGCGTGGCGCTCCCGCTGGTCAGCCGCGACCGGTACGGAACGGAGGCGGTGCTCGCGGCGGCCCTCACCGCCTACACCCTCGGCGCGCTGGCGGGCGCGCTGCTCGTGGCCCGCTGGAGCCCGCGCGCCCAGGGCTGGACCGCCCTGACCGGCCTGGCCCTGTACGGTTGCGCGCCGCTCAGCCTGCTGCTGCCGGTGCACCCGGCGGTGGTCTTCGCCGCCTACGCCGTGGCGGGCCTGGGCATCGAGCTGTTCAACGTGCCGTGGTTCACCGCGACGCAGCGCGAGGTGGAGCCGCGCCTGCTCGCCCGCGTCTCCTCGCTGGACTTCCTGGTCTCCTACGGCCTGGCCCCCGTCGGCCTCGCCTTCCTGGCCCCGGCCGTCGAAGCGTTCGGCCTGGTGCCGGTGCTGGCGGGCTGCACGCTGGTGTGCTTCCTCGCGCCCGCCGTGGCGGCCCTGGCGCCCGGCAGCCGCGGCTTCTCAAGAACGACTGCTTAGACATCCATCTAATTTGACAACCTTCAAATCCGTAGGAGATCCTGCCTGTACTTAGACATTCATCGAAACAGAAGGGGATGTGCCATGAGCGGATGTTGCGGCCCCACCGCCGTCGAGCCGGAGCCCGGCACGCAGGCCGCCCGCCCCGCCGACCTGCCCGTGGTGGTGATCGGCGCCGGCCCGGTCGGCCTGGCCGCCGCGGCCCACCTGGCCGAACGCGGCCTCGGCTTCGTCGTGCTGGAGGCGGGGGACCAGGCAGGGGCGTCGGTGGCCCGATGGGGCCACGTGCGCGTGTTCAGCCCGTGGAAGTACGACATCGACGCCGCCGCCCGCCGCCTCCTGGAGGCGACCGGCTGGACCGCGCCGGACCCCGAGTGGCTCCCCACCGGTGCCGAACTGATCGAGGACTACCTGGCCCCGCTGGCCGGGCTCTTCGGCGACAAGGTGCGGTTCGGGGCGAAGGTGACGGCGATCAGCAGGGTCGGCTACGACCGCGTCCGTACCAACGGCAGGGATCAGGCCCCGTTCCTGATCCGCCTGGCCGACGGAGGCGAGCTGCACGCCCGCGCGGTCATCGACGCCTCCGGCACCTACACCACCCCGAACGTGCTCGGCGCGTCCGGCCTGCCCGCCCACGGCGAGGGCGAGGCCGCCGATCTGATCGACCACGCGCTGCCCGACGTGCTCGGCGCCGACCGCGACCGCTACGCCGGCAAGCACGTCCTGGTCGTCGGCGCCGGCCACTCGGCCGCCACCACCCTGCTCGCCCTCGCCCAGCTCGACGGCACCACGATCACGTGGGCCATCCGCGCGGGGAGCGCGAGCCGCGCGTACGGTGGTGGCGACGCCGACGCGCTGCCCGCCCGCGGCGCGCTCGGCACCCGCCTGCACGCCCACGTCGAGAGCGGCCGCATCCGCCTGGTGACCGGCTTCTTCACCCACGCCGTCGAACGGCACGGCGAGCGCGTACGAGTGATCAGCCGCGCCCCGTCCGGCGCCGAGCAGGCCGTCACCGCTGACCGCGTCGTGGCCGCCACCGGCTACCGCCCCGACCACTCCATCGCCGGGGAGCTGCGCCTCGACCTCGACCCCGTCCTCGGCTCGACCCGCGCGCTGGCCCCGCTGATCGACCCGAACGCGCACTCCTGCGGCACCGTCCCGCCGCACGGCGCCGCCGAGCTGGCCCACCCGGAGGACGGCTACTACGCCATCGGCGTCAAGAGCTACGGCCGCGCCCCCACGTTCCTGCTGGCCACCGGCTACGAGCAGGCCCGCTCGGTGGCCGCCGCCCTGGCCGGCGACTGGGAGGCGGCCCGCGACGTCCGGCTGGAGCTGCCCGAGACCGGCGTCTGCTCCTCCAGCCTGGCCGAGGCGCAGGAGCAGCGGGTCGGCCTGGCCACCGGCATCGGCGGCGGCCTCCTGTCCACCCCGCTCCCGCTGGCCGACGTGTCCGCCTCCCGCGCGGGAGGCTGCTGCGGCTGACCATCCCCTCAGGCGTGCGCGATATCATTTAGACACATGTCGAAGCAGGAGGTGTCGTCGTGACCGCCACCACGGGTGCGTGCTGTGCCCCCATCGCCCGTGAGCCGCTGACCGAGCACGACGCCGCCGAGCTGGCCACGCTCCTCAAGGCGGTCGCCGACCCCGTACGCCTGCGCCTGCTGTCGATGATCGGCTCCCACGCCGGCGGCGAGGCGTGCGTCTGCGACCTGACCGACGCCTTCGACCTGACGGCGCCCACCATCTCCCACCACCTCAAGGTGCTGCGCACCGCCGGCCTCATCGACGGCGAGCGGCGCGGCACCTGGGTGTACTACCGCGTCGTCCCCGAGACGGTGAGCAGGCTCGGCGCCCTGTTCACGCCCCTCGTCACCGTGTGAGCCGTCAGCGCCGCGCCTGCCAGGAGTAGAAGGCGCCGTGCAGGTGCTCGAACCGCTGCTCGACGGCGTCCGCCGACCACTCCACCCCTTCCAGCACCCGGCCGGGATCGCCCTGCGGGCTCCAGGCGTACCCGTAGGGGCTGTGCAGCGACTCGCCGCGCTGGAAGACGACCACACCGCGCTCGCGCCGCACCTCCTCGAACTCCATCCCGCCGACGGTACGCGGCCCCAGCCGCTCTCCCTCCCGCACCGTGCGAGCGAACGCTTCGAGCTGCGCCGACGAGTCGACGAACCGCTGGTCACCGGTGCCACGCAGCGCCACGATCCCTGCGATCATGAGCCCCGCGACGACGAGCACCCCCAGGAACGCCATCATGCGGCCCCTCATCGCACCCTCCCGTCCCGCGGAACCAGCATGATCGTAGACGGTGGACGACGAACCCGCCATGCCGGTCACCGGGCGGCCCCGTGCCCAGGTCGGACAGCCGGCCGTTCACCACCCCCGCGCCGCCCAGCATCTGCCGGAACAGCGCCAGCACGGCGATTACATGGGCTGGTCAAGAGAGGGGCTGTGAGCTGGGCGATATATGCCCGTTGTCCTGGTATTTCCAGCACGGTGAAGCGACGCGAGACTCCACCCACGCCGTCATGTGACCTCGCTCACACCGTGTCACAGCCAGGAGGGGTGCCCCGTCTTGAGAGGGCATGACGAACACACAGCAGACCTCGGTCCTGATCACTGGCGGCAACAAGGGGCTCGGCCTCGAAGCGGGGCGGCGGCTCGGCGAGCTGGGCTGGACGATCTTCCTCGGCTCGCGGGACGAGGGCCGCGGCCGGGAGGCCGCCGACAAGCTCGCCGCCGGCGGCGCGCGCGTGGTCATGGTGCCCCTGGACGTGACCTCCGACGAGTCGGTGGCAGCCGCGGTGCGGCTCGTCCGCGAGCACACCGACCGGCTCGACGTACTGATCAACAACGCCGGCGCGCCCGGCAGGGGCATCACGCCCGCGCAGGCCACGGTCGAGGAGATCCACGGCGTCTACGACACCAACGTCTACGGGCCGATCCGGGTCACGCACGCGTTCCTGCCCCTGCTGGAGGCCGCGGACCACCCGCGCGTGGTCATGGTGTCCAGCGCCATCGGAGCCTTCTCGGTCGTGACCGACCCCGAGCAGAACGCCTTCAAGTTCCACGAGCTGGCCTACAGCTCGTCCAAGACGGCCCTGAACATGATCACCGTCCGGTACGCGCAGGCGCTCCCGCACATCAAGTTCAACATCGCCACCCCCGGAGAGGTCGCCAACCACAAGTTCGCCGCCACCGACATGAACAACCACACCGGCGAGCTCACCGTCACCGAAGGCACCGACTCGATCGTCAGGCTCGCGACACTCGGCCCCGACGGGCCCAGCGGGATCTTCGTCGACCGGCTCGGCCCCATCGCCTGGTAGCCGGAACCTCTCGGATACGCTGGCGCCCGCCGATGAGCACGCCAGCCGAGGAGAAGAGGAAGCCTGTGTCCGGGCCGGGGGATGAGACGAGCGCGAACGCGTACAGGCCGCTACTGTTCTCCATCGCGTACGGGATGACGGGATCCGTGGGCGACGCCGAGGACATCGTGCAGGACGCGTTCCTCGGCCTGACGAAAGCGCAGCAGGCGGGCACCGTGATCGCCGACCGGAAGGCGTACCTGACGACGGCGGTCACCCGGCTCGGCATCGACCACCTGCGGTCGGCGCGGGTACGGCGGGAGACGTACGTGGGGGAGTGGCTGCCGGAGCCGGTCGTCGCCCCCGCCGGCGCGGCCCCCGGGCCCGCCGAGCACGCCGAGCTGGCCGACTCGCTGTCGATGGCGTTCCTCGTGCTGCTGGAGTCGCTGTCGCCGGTGGAGCGGGCGGTGTTCGTGCTGCGCGAAGTCTTCGGGTACGCCTACCCCGACGTGGCGAGGATCACCGGCAAGACCGAGGTCAACTGCCGGCAGATCTTCGCCCGCGCCCGGCAGCGCATCGCCGCCGGAGGGCGCGTGCGCCACAGCGCGCCGCCCCCGGCGCGGCGGGCGCACGGGGAGGAGCTCGCCCGCCGCTTCTTCGACGCCGCCGCCGGCGGCGACCTCGACGCCCTGCTCGGCATGCTCGCCCCCGACGTCGTCCTGCATGGGGACGGCGGCGGCAAGGCGCAGGCGATCGCGAAACCGGCGACCGACGCGCAGCGCGTCGCCCGCCTCCTCATCGCCGGCCTCCGCCGCGTCTCCCTGCTCGGCGTCACCTACCGGCCGGCCTGGGTCAACGGCGGGCCGGGGGTCGTCATGCACGACGCGGAGGGGCGCGTGGCCAGCGTGGTCGGGCTCGACATCGACCCCGACGGCGTGATCCAGGCGATCCACTCGATCGCCAACCCCGACAAGCTCACCCACCTCGGCCCGGTGTCCGACGTGGCACTGCTGCCCCAGAAGTAGCCGGCTCGTCCCCGACGGGCGCACCCTGAAAGCCGGCTGCCCGCAGGCCCGCCCGCCCGCGTGCGCTCGTTCGCCTGTGCTTGCCCGCAGGCCCGCCCGCCCGACCGCTCGTGCTTGCTCACCTGCTTGTGTCCGGGCGCGGGTGTCTGTAGGGCTGCCCGTTCGCGTGCGTCCACTCGCCCGCGCGCTGACTCGCCGGATCCGCAGGCCCGGCCGCGTTCACGGGACCGCTGGTGCCCGCAGGCCCACCCGCCGCGCGCTGACTCGCCTGCGCGCTGACCTGGCCGCGTCCGCAGGTCCGGCTGGGCCCGCAGGTGCGGCCGTGAGGGCTGGCCGGCGTTGGTCAGGGTTTGGCGAGGCGGGTTGCCGTGTCGCTGACGCGGGCCAGCAGGCGTTTCAGGTCCGCCAGCTCCTCGGGGGTGAGGTCGGCGCCGAGCTGGTGGTCGAGCTCGGCCACTCGCGCGTCCGCGCGGTCGAAGAGCTCGCGCCCGGCCTCGGTGAGGCGGATCTCGATGAGGCTGCCGTGCATCGGGTGCGGGCTGCGGGTGATGAGGCCGCGGGCTTCCAGTCGGCCGACGGTGCTGTTCATGGTCTGCGCGGTGACCCCGACCTTGCGGGCCAGCTCGGCCGAGGTGATGCCGTCGTGGTCGCTGAGGATGGCCAGCGCCGACTGCTGTGCCGGCGTCATCCCGTACGAGCGCAGGACGCTCTCCTTGGCGAGCTGGGTGGTCTGCTCGGCGCGTTTGACGTAGGCGAGGAGCCGCTCGGAGTAGTGCACGACGTCCATGCTAGCGGTAAATCATCTTGCGACTATCAGCATGCTTACTGTTAACTATCAGCCATCGAACACCCGACGAGGAAAGGCGGGACGTCATGGCGGGCGAGGAGGCCGGGCAGGACCGGCGGCGGTGGATGGTGCTGGTGGCGGGCATGCTCGCCATGATCGCGGGCTGTGCGTTCCAGTTCGGCCTGCCGTACCTGATCCCCGCGCTGCGCGAGGAGGGTCTGTCGCTGGGAGCGGCCGGGCTGCTCGCGGCGGCGCCCACCGCGGGGCTGCTGGTCAGCCTGATCGCCTGGGGAGCCGCCGCCGACCGGTGGGGCGAGCGGTGGGTCCTGGCCGGGGGGCTGGCCGGGGCGGGCGCGGTGCTGGCCGTGGCGACCCAGGTGCGCGGCGTCGCCGCGCTGGGCATCTGCTTCCTGCTGGCCGGCGCGGCCGGCGGGTCGGTGCACGCGTCCAGCGGGCGGCTGATCCTGGGCTGGTTCGCCGCGCACGAGCGCGGGCTGGCGATGGGCCTGCGGCAGACCGCGCAGCCGATCGGCGTCGCGGTGGCGGCGCTCGTCCTGCCCGCGACGGCCGCGGCGGGGCGGGGGTCCGCGCTGGCGTTCATGGCGGCGTTCTGCCTGGCCGGCGCGGTGCTGGTCGCGGTCGCGGTACGCGATCCGGCCCGGGCGGCGGCGTCCGCGCAAGAGAGCGGCGGGTCGCCGTACCGGACGCCGGTGTTGTGGCGGATCCACGGCGCCAGCGCGCTGCTGATCGTGCCGCAGTTCACGGTGGCCACGTTCGCGCTGGTGTTCCTGGTGGACGAGCGCGGCTGGGACGCCACCCAGGCCGGTCACATCCTGGCTCTGGCGCAGGTCGGGGGCGCGGTGGCGCGGCTCGCCTCGGGCTGGTGGTCCGACCGGGTGGGCGGCCGGCTGCGGCCGATGCGGATCGTGTCCGGGGCGATCGCGGTCGTCGCCGGGGTGCTGGCGGCGGGCGCGGCCGGCGGGTCCGCGATCGCGGTGGGCGCCGTGGTGGCCGCGTCGATCGTGTCGGTCAGCCCCAACGGGCTGGCGTTCACCGCCGTCGCCGAGCACGCCGGGCGCCAGTGGGCCGGCCGCGCGCTGGGCATCCAGAACACCGCGCAGAACGCGGTCGCCGCCGCGACACCCCCGCTCATGGCCGCCGTGATCGGCTCCGGAGGCTACGCCGCCGCCTTCGCGCTCGCCGCGGCGTTCCCGCTGGCCGCCATGGCCGTGATCCCGGTACGCGCGGAGCAGCGACGCTCCGCCGGCCGTGGCGACGCGCCCGAGCAGCGACGCCCCGCCGGTCCCACCGGCGACGCGCCCGAGCAGCGAAGCTCCGCTAACCGCGGCGACGCGTCCGGGCAGCGGTCACCCGCCGGTCCCGCCGGCGCCGTCGAGCAGCGGCGCCCGTCCGGTCCGGCCGAGCCCGTCCAGGCGCGATGACTTCCCCGTTCCCGTCATTCATGTGAGGAGAGACCGATGCAGCACACCATCCAGCGCCCGTCCATCAGCCACGCCGCCGCCCAGGCCGTCGTCGAGGCGGCCGTGCGGGCCGCGCGGGACACCCCGGTCGCGTACGCCGTGGCGGTCGTGGACGCGGGCGGGCACCTGACCGCGTTCGCCCGCATGGACGGCGCCCCCGTCATGGCCATCCAGGTCGCGCAGGACAAGGCGTACACCGCCGCCGGATTCGGGATGAGCACCGAGCGGTGGCACGAGTTCATCAAGGACGACGCCCCGCTCGCCCTGGGGGCGCCGGCCGGGGTCGAGCGGCTGGTGGCGTTCGGGGGCGGGGTGCCGATCATCGTGGACGGCCACGTCGTGGGCGGGGTCGGCGTGTGCGGCGGCCACTGGAGCGACGACGTGAAGATCGCCGAAGCGGGCCTGGCGGCTCTCGACCGGTAGGTTCCGCCGGTCACGTCCCGCCCCAGGCCCGCCTCGCGCGGTTCTGGGGCGGCGGCCGCGCGAGGCGGGCCTGCCCCTCACGGACGCCTTGCCGGGGTGAGGGGTCAGCCGCAGTGCGAGACCCGGGTCACCGAGTACGGCTCGTAGACGGCGGCGTAGAACTTCTTCCTGCCCTTGGTGTGGGCGTTGACCGTCATGCAGCGGTACTTGGCGGCCTTGTCGCCGACCGAGCCCTTGCGTACGAACGTGATCCTGACGCTGACCCGGTGGCTGCAGTGGTTGTTGAAGTAGATCGTGGCGCTGGTGTTGCCCTCGCCCCAGGAGAAGTTCGCCCACTGGCCGCTGGGCTTGGAGCACCGGACGCTGTCACGCTCGATCGCCGCGGCCGCCGCGCCGGTCGCCGGGGTCAGCATCACGGCCGCCGTGGCGGCGCAACCGAGCAGGACGGAGACGAGCTTCTTGGGGGTCATACCTCAGCCTTCGGGAGAGCCAGTTCTTGACAAGCCAACCTATCGGCTTGTCAACGGAAGAGTAAAGGCATTCGGCGGCTCTCCGAGCACAGCCGCGTACTAACCGTAGTGCAGATGTGGTGCGAGCCGTTCGAGGGTGTCGACCGCAGAGGGAAGGTCGCCGGCCAGCGGATGGAGCAGGACGTGGTCGGCCCCCGCGTCCAGGTGCGCGCGCAGGCGGCGGGCGACCGTCTCCTCGTCGCCCCAGGCCAGCGTGGCGTCCACGAGCCGGTCGCTGCGGTCGCCCGCCAGGTCGTCGTCGCCGTAGCCGAGCCGCCGGTAGTTCGCCGTGTACGGGGTCTCGACGTCACGCTGCCCGGCGCGCAGCAGGGCGCGGATGCGTCCCCTGGCCGTGACGGGGTCGGGGTCGAGGACGAGGGCCTGGTGCGGGATGACGAGCGGGCCGGGCCCGAGCGCGGCGCGGGCGACCTCGGTGTGCTCGACCGGCTGCAGGAACGGGTGCACGCCGGACGTCCGCTCGGCGGCCAGCCGGTGCGCCTTGGGGCCGAGCGCGGCCAGCACCCGGGGGTAGGCGACGCCGGGCAGGAGGCGGGCGGCGGCCTCGTCCATGGCGTCCAGATAGTCGCGCAGCCCGCTGAGCGGCCGCTCGCCGGCGCGGCCGCCGAGCCCGAGCACGAGCCGGCCTGGGTACGCCTCGGCCAGCGTGGCCGCCGCCGTGTGCGTGGCCGCCGGTTGCCGGACGCTCACGTTCGCGATGCCCGAGCCGGCGACCAGCCGCTCGGTCGCGGCCAGGACGACCGCGAGCTGTGTGAAGATCTCCCGCCCGCCGGCCGGTGACTCGGTGGGCGGCTCGCCCGTCCACAACGACCGGTATCCGAGCCGTTCGATCCGCGCGAACTGCTCGCGTTGCACGGACACCGGCGTGCCGAGCAGCGTCTGGGGCGCGATCCACACGCCGTACGAGCCGAGCCGGTCCCTGGTCTCCCCGAGGTCCATCACTGTCCACCCTTCGCCATTTACGGAGGCAGCCTCCGCTTGCTCCCCGGGCTACGATACGGAGGCAGGCTCCGATTGGCAACGGGTGAAGGAGACGGCATGGACCGCGAGACGACCACCAGGCCGCTGCGGGCCGACGCCCGGCGCAACCGCGACCGCCTGGTGGCCGAGGCCCGCGCCGCCTTCGACCGCGACGGCGTCGCCGCGTCCCTGGAGGACGTCGCCGCCCGCGCCGGCGTCGGCATCGGCACCCTCTACCGGCACTTCCCCACCAGGGAGGCGCTGCTGGAAGAGGTGCTGCGGGAACGGTTCGACGCGCTCGGCGCCACCGCCCGCGCCCTGCTCGACCACGCCTCACCCCGGGCCGCGCTGCGCACGTGGGCGCGCGGCTTCGCCGAGGCAGGCACCACGTTCCGCGGTCTGACGGCCGCCCTGTCGGCGACCCTGCGCGACGAGTCCTCCGCCCTGCACGCCTCGTGCGCCTCCATGCGCGCGGCGGGGCAGGCCCTGCTGGCCCGCGCCCAGCGCCACGGCGACATCCGCGCCGACCTGACCGTGGCCGAGCTGACCACGATGGTGTTCGGGGTGGCGTGGGCCCACGAGCAGAGCCCGCCCCAGGCCCCCGCCGACCTCGACCGCCTCCTCGACCTGCTCTTCGACGGCCTCAGCCCCCGATAGCGAGGCCGCCCGCTCAGCGCGAGCGGGCGGCCTGCGTTGCGGGGTCAGGAGACCGGTTCGATCCACACGTTGCGGAAGCGGGGGTTCTCGCCGGGGTCGCCGTGATCCTGCAAGCGGATCGCGCCCGACGCCGCGCTCTCCGGGAGGTGGTCGCCGGTGCCGCCGTCGATGGGCACGTCGTCGTGCACCGTGACGCCGTTCCAGACGACCGTCACCCGCGCGTCGTCGGTCTTGACGCCCGCGCTGGTGTAGCGGGCCGCGCGGAAGGTGATGTCGTAGGTCTGCCACGTGCCGGACGCGGTGGCCATGTTGCGGTCGGGGGCGCGCTTGTTGTAGATGGCGCCCGCCTCGTTGGCGGCCGGGGTGGTGTCGCCGTACGACTCCAGCACCTGCACCTCGTAGCGTTCCTGGAGGAAGACGCCGCTGTTGCCGCGCTGCTGGCCGGTCACGTCCGGCGGGTAGTCCGGCTCGTACCACTCCACGTGCAGCTTGAAGTCGCCGAACGTGCGCCGGGTGCGGATGTCGCCGCCGTACGCCTCGATGGAGCCGTTCGCGATCGGCCACGTGGCCGCCCCGCCCGACCGTTTCTCCCAGGCGGCGAGGCTGGAGCCGTCGAACAGGGTGATCCGCTCCGCCTTCGCCGCCGTGAGGTGGTCGAGGCTGAGCCCGCCCTTGTCGCCGGCGTCGTACCGGTAGGCGATCTTGTTGGCGCCGCGCTTGAGGTCGAGCGGCTCGGTCTGGACGGCCCAGTCGTCCCAGCCGCCGGTCGCGGCCAGCCGCACCTGCCGGACCTTCGCGCCGTTGACGTACACGCTCACCGACGTGCCCTCGGGGGCCGCGTAGCGGAGCCCGACGTTGTGCCGGCCGGCGGTGTCGGCCCGGACGGTGAACGTCGTGCTCGCGCCCTGCGCCGTGTAGCCGCCGACAAAGCCCTTGCCGGTGTAGCCCTGGTGGTCCGTGCTCACCGCCGCGCCGCCGCGCAGCGCCGCCTGCTCCGCCTCCTGCACCGGGCGGGCGGACACGGTGATCGCGTCCAGGTTGACGTTGCCCGCGTCGCCGCTGTCGTAGGTGTAGGCGATCGTGTTGGCGCCCGCCTTCAGGACGAGCGGCTCGATCCGGGTGGCCCACTGGTCCCACGTCTCCGTCGTGGCCAGCGGCACCTGCCGGACCTTGGCGCCGTTGACGTACACGCTCAGCGACTTCGTGCCGGGCGCCGGGTGCGGGCCGTTGGAGTAACGCAGGCCCACCTGGTACGTGCCGGCCTCCGGGACGCGCACGGCGAACCGCGTCGAGGCGCCCGCGCTCCAGTAGCCGTCGACGAAACCGCTGCCCGAGTAGCTGGCGTGGTCGGTGTTCAGCTTCGCGCCGCCGCTGGGCGACGCGCTCTCCGCCTCGTACGTGGTGTCCGCCACCGCCTGGCCGCCGGCCAGCGAGTTGAGCGTGTACCACGCCTCGGTGCTCCACAGCGGCTGCCCCGACGCCGAGCTGAACGGGCGCGGCGAGCGCAGGTGCACCACGCGCCCCGGCTTCAGCCCGTCGATGGCGAGCCGGACCTTCCTGCCGCCGGCGGTCAGCTTGGCGGCGGTGACGGTCAGCGGCTCCTCGTCCACCTTCGGGCCGCCGTAGGTGGAGGCCGCCACGTACCGCCACTGGACGGCCTGGTAGCGGGAGGCCAGCGAGGCGGCCGTCTCCGCCGACAGCGGCTGGGTGTACTCCAGCTCGAAGCCGCCCTCCACGGCGCGCATCTTGAGGATGTCGAACGCCTTGCCGTCGCCCGGCGTCAGCTTCTGCAGGCCGTAGGTGAGCTTGCCCGGCTGGCCCCAGTTCCCGCCGGCGCCCAGCCCGCCCGCGTAGATGGCGCCGTCGGGGCCGAGGCTGATCCGGTTGACCCCCGCCTCCAGCCCCTGCGTGAAGCGGAAGACCGCACCCTGGTACTCGCCGCCGACCTTCTCCAGGTACGCGCGCTGGATCCCGCCGTACGTGACGTCGCCGAACAGCACCTGCCCCGCGAACCTGCCCCGCTTCAGCACCACCGGGTTGCTCGGCGAGTTGGCGATCTCGTTGTGCGGCAGCCACAGCACCGGCGCGCTCACCGGCTGCTCCTCGAACGGCCCGTCGGGGTTGGTGTAGTGGTTGAAGAAGCGGTCCTTCTTGATGTGGACGAGCTTCGAGGCCGGCAGCCAGCCGCCCTGGTTGTCGGTGACGAACAGCTCACCCTCGGGGCCCCAGCCGATGCCGTTCGGCGTGCGCAGGCCGCCGGCCAGGTACTCGACCTTGCCGGTGGCCTTGCTGACCTTGATGGTGGTGCCCCTGTCGCGCACGGGCTGCGGGTCGGTGGTGGCGCCGCCGAAGTCGATGGCGACGGACAGGTTGATGTAGAAGTGGCCGTCCCGGTAGAGCATGCCGAACGCGAACTCGTGGAAGTTCCCCCCGAACGGCCAGGTCGCCACGGTACGGAGGTCGTCGGCCACCTCGTCCCCGTTGGTGTCGTTCAGCTCCACCAGGCGGGACTTCTCCGAGACGTACAGCTTGCCGTCCACGTACTTGATGCCCATGGGCTCCTGCAGCCCGCTCGCGATCCGCTTGGTCGTCACCCGCTCCGGCGACGTCGCGCCCGTGACGTTGCCGAGCAGGTAGACCTCGCCGAGCCGGTTCTCGGAGCCGCCCCACGTCGCGATCGCCAGCCGGCCGTCCGGCAGCCAGTCCATCGCGCTCACCTGCGGCTCGAACCCGGCCGGGCGCAGGTCGGTGAGTGTCAGGTCAGGATGTACGGACTGCAGCGGCAGCCCGTCGCCCGGCGAGTCGGCGCCGCTCTCGCACTCCTTGCGGCCGGGGGCGGTGACCCGCACCACGTCCGCGTCCGTGCTGAGCACCGAGGTCGGCACCAGGGCGAAGTCGGCGGCGCCGGGCGGCTTCCACTCCAGCTTGAGCTGCTGGCCGTACAGGTGCTCGAAGTGGTCGACGCGCAGCGCGTGGTAGCCCGGGGTGAGCGTGATCGTGCCGTCGATGGCGATCGGGCCGTGCCGGCCGTCGTTCGTGACCACGACGGTGTCGTCGATGCGCAGGCGGGAGCCGTCGTCGCTGGTGAGGCGGAACTCGTACGTGCCGGCCGCCGCGATGTTGATGTTGCCGACGACCTCGGTGACGAACATGTCGGTCAGGCCGAAGTCGGCGTCGGAGGTCCAGTCGATCGTGGGCATCAGCTTGTCCACGTTCGGGGTCTGGCCGGGCTTGAGCGTGCAGAGCTTGGACAGCTCCACCTGGACGTCGTACGTGCGCAGGGTGACGCCGGGCTCCTGCGGGGGGACCTCGGCGTGCGCGGGGGCGGGGACGACCAGGCAGGTGAGGAGGAGCGCTAAGAGGGATAACAGGGGGATTTTCCGCATGACCTATCCCATCTCGGAGGGGGGTGCCGCGTTTGCCGGCGCGGGCGGCCGTGTCGGCGGATGCTGGGGGGTCATCCGCTGGGAGGTGAAGGGAATTACGCTGCTCTGCGCCGTAATATAAGACGAGATCTTCGCCTTGCCCATAGGCTTCCGCCGAAAATCGATGAAAGTCGTGATATGTCGGGGCGGAAGGGGCGCGCGGGCGCGCGCAGGGGTGCGGGGGCGGGCGGCCTACGCAGGCTAAGAGGCGGGTGCTGAGCGGGCGGCGGCCGCGACTTCCGTGGCCTTGCGGACGAAGCAGGCGACGGCTCCCGAACGGGCCTCCTGCGGCCAGGCGACCGACAGCGTGACCGGCTCCAGGTCCTCCACGGCCCGGTAGGCGATCTCGGGCCGCGGGTAGCGGCGCGCGATCGAGGCGGGCAGGAACCAGACGATCGAGCCCAGCTCCACCAGCTCGAAGATCTGCGTGATGTCCAGGGCGCCCTGCCGGGAGGTGGTGACGCGCTCGCGCCGGGCCGCGTCCTGACCGGGGACGGTGGCGGCGGCGACCGCGCCCGTGCCGGCGCCCAAGCCGGCGCCCGCGCCGGTGTCCGAGTCGAGCCCGGCGCCCGAGCCGGCGTGCGGGGACGGGAGCCCCGACTGCTCGACGAGCGCGCCGCTGGGCAGCCGGCGGCCGGCGAAGTCGGACAGCCGCAGGCTGGGGCGGGCGGCGAGCGGGTCGCCGGCCGCGAGCGCGACGAGGCGGGGCTCGGTCAGCAGCGGCTCGTGGTCCAGGCCGCGGTCGTCGAACGGGCCGCTCACGAGCGCGACGTCGGCCCGCCCGTCGCGCAGCGCCGGAGCCTGCTCGCCCCGCGCCCCGTGCACCAGCTCCACCACGGGCGCGATGTCCTCGCTGTGGTAGGCGGACAGGATGCGGGGCAGCAGCCCGGCGTCGTGGTCGGCCTTGAGCGCGAGCCGAAGGCGAGGCTCGGGCCGGCCCGCGTGCCGGGCGCGCCGGACGGCGGCGTCGATCGTGTCGAGGGCGATGCGGGCGTCG
The DNA here is from genome assembly GCF_900323885.1 of [Actinomadura] parvosata subsp. kistnae. Taxonomy (GTDB): domain Bacteria; phylum Actinomycetota; class Actinomycetes; order Streptosporangiales; family Streptosporangiaceae; genus Nonomuraea; species Nonomuraea composti. Next base: position 384,102 of record NZ_OOHJ01000023.1, read on the forward strand.
CGCAGGAAGACCTCTCCCGCCGGGGTGAGCGTGACGTGACGGGTGGTGCGTTCCAGCAGCCGCACGCCGACGCGGCGCTCCAGCCGGCCGATCGCGCGCGACAGCGGGGGCTGCGCCATGCCCAGCCGCTCGGCCGCCCGCCCGAAGTGCAGCTCCTCCGCGACCGCCACGAAGTATCTGAGCTGCCGCACCTCCAGATCATTCATCTCCGCAAGGCTATCAATACTGATCCGATCGATCCTTCAGGTCCTCCCCGGTGAGCGGTTGACTGGACCCCGCGGCCCCATCGCCGGGCCGCCGACCCCCGTGATCCCGCACCGGGGTCCTTCCTGTCTTGAATCCGTCCGTCATGGAGACATTCATGATCGTCAATATCGTGCCCGCCTGCCCGGGCGCCCCCGTACGCACCCCTCAGTCCGGCGGGCGGGAGGGCAGGTGAAGACCGACCTCAGCCGGGGCTGGCGCACGCACGCGGCGGTCCTCGCGTTCGGGACGTTCGCCGTCGGTACGGACGGCTTCGTCGTCGCCGGCATCCTGCCCGAGATCGCCCGGTCCCTCGACGTCAGCGTGGCCGCGGCGGGCCAGCTCGTCACCGTCTTTTCCATCGCCTACGCCGTGCTGGCCCCGGTGCTCGCCACCCTGACCGCCGGCTGGTCGCGGCGCGTCGTGCTGCCCGCCGGGCTGGCGCTGTTCGCCGTGGGCAACGTGATCACGGCGCTGGCGCCCTCGTACGCGCTGGTGCTGGTGTCGCGGGCGGTCGCCGCGGGCGGGGCGTCGCTCTACGCGGCGACGGCCAGCGCCACGGCGGCGGCGATCGCCGGGGACGAGCGCCGCGGCCGGGCCATCGCGATCGTCATGCTCGGCCTCACGTCGTCGCTCGCGCTGGGCGCCCCGCTCGGTACGGCGGTGGGGCGGCGCTCGGCTGGCGGGCCACGATGTGGCTGGTCACGGCCCTGGCCCTGGTCGTGGTGCCGATCATCGCGGTCCGCCTGCCCGACGTGGGCGGCGGCCCGGCCGGCGGCTGGCGGCAGCGGCTCGCCCCGCTCGCCGACCGGCGGGTGCTCGGCGTGCTCGCCACCACGGTCGTCGCGTTCACCGGCATCTACGTGCCGTACACGTACCTGAGCGCCGTGTACGAGCCCGCCACCGGCGGCCAGGGCAGCCGCGTGGCGGTGCTGCTGCTGGTGTTCGGGGTGGCCGGCACCGTGGGGAACCTGCTGGCGGGGCACTTCACCGACCGCACCGGCCCGCGCCGCGTCGTGATCACCGGCACGCTGCTCCTCACCCTCGTCTTCCTGCTGGTGCCGGCGCTGCGCGGCTCGTACGCGACGGCGGTGGCGGCCATCGCGGTCGGCGGTGTGTTCTCCTTCACCGTCACCACGCCGCAGCAGCACCTGATCATGAGCTACGCCCCGCCGGGCACGCAGCCCATGGCCGCCTCCCTGAACCAGTCCGCCCTCTACCTGGCGGTCTCGCTGTCGGGCGCGGCCGGCGGGCTCGCCCTCGACGCCGGCGGAGCCACGCTCCTCCCGCCCCTTGCGGCCGTGTTCGTCGCCGCCGCGGCCGTCCTCACGTGGCTGTTCGGCCGGGCGGACGCACGGAGGCACGACCGGGCGGACGCCCGGAGGGACGGCCGGGTGACCTCGGAGCCGCGAGGGTGACCTCCGCCGTCGCCTCCGCCGGCAGCGGACGATGAGGCGGCCGGGCTAGGGACATCCCCGGCCCACCACCTGAGGCGCCGCCCGCGCCCGGGGGTCTACGGTGCGGGGACCCGTACAGGCAGGGGAGCGCATGGGCCGGATCAGGCTGTCCACGATCGTCTTCGGCGCGCTCGCCCTGGCCGCCTCGATCATCGCGGCGGTCCTGATCGTCCCGCTGCTGCGTCAGGCGGAGGTCGGCGACATCGATCCGCTCGGCGCGACGATCGGGCTGGTGTCGCTGGCGGTGAGCGTCCCGTCCCTGTGGCTGACCTGGCGCGGCCTGCGCCTGCAACGGGAGGAGGAGGCGGGCGCGGTCGCGGACCGGCTGGCGGGCATGGTGATGACGGCCGAGTCCAGGACGTGGAGCCAGCTGCTCGGGGCGGACGAGAGCGCGATGGACGTCGCGTTCGAGCTGCGGGAGGCGCCCGCGCGCAACGCCCAGGGCGCCGGCCGCACAGGCACGCTGGACGGGGTGATGGACTACTTCCGGGGCCTGCGCCCCCGGCGGCTGATCATCACCGGCGCCGCCGGCTCGGGCAAGACGGTGCTGGCGGTGAAGCTGATGATCGCCATGCTCAGGGAGCGCCGCCCGGGCGAGGCGGTGCCCGTACGGCTGTCCGCCGCCTCCTGGGACCCCCGGATGAGCACGGACGACTTCCTGACCGCCCACCTCGTCGGGAACTTCCACCTGTCCCGCCCCGCCGCCGCCAAGGTCGTCGAGCGCCGACTGGTCGTGCCGGTGATCGACGGCCTGGACGAGATGGACCGGAGCCCGTCCCCCGAGTACGCCTCCCGCGCCGGCCACGCCATCCGCGCACTGAACGACTACCGCTACGCCGACACGAAGGCCGACGTCGTCGTGACCTGCCGCTCCGGCCACTACGAGGCGCTGGCGGCGCGCGACGTGCGGCTCAGGGACGCGGCCCGGGTGGAGCTGCGCCCGCTGCGACCGGCGGACATCGCCGCGTTCCTGCACGACCGGGCGGACGATCCCGGCCGCTGGCGTCCCGTCCTGGACGCCGTGCGCGCCGCGCCCGCCGGCGTCCTGGCGTGCGGCCTGCGCACGCCGTGGCGGCTCACCGCGGCCGCGGTCGTGTACGAGCAGCGCGACCCGCGCGGCGCCTACGCCCGCGACCCCGCCGAACTGCTCGGCCCCGGACTCGCGACGGAGGAGGCGATCCGCGCGCACCTGGTCGGCTGGTTCGTGCACGCGGCCGTGCGCTCGCATCCCGGGCATCCCGGGTACACGGTGCGCAACGTCCAAAGGTGGCTCTCGGCCCTGGCCGGTCACCTGGACGAGGCCGGGGGAGCGGCGAAGTCGGACCTCGTCCTGCACGAGCTGTGGCCGCTGGCGGGACCGCGCAGCGCGCGGATCGCCGGCACGGCCATCGCGGCCACGATCGCGCTGGCCGTGGTCGTGGCGTCGCTGGCCTGGATGCCGGAGGGCTTTCCGTTCGCGGCCGTGCTGGCGGCGGTGATCCCCTTGATCACCTCCAGCTGGAGCGCGACCCAGGACGCCCCGAGCTGGGTCGACGTGGCGCGGCTGCGCACGGCGCGAGGGCGGCGCGAGTTCGCCAAGGGGCTGCTCGCCGGCCTGCTGCTCGCGTTGTTCGGGCAGTCGGTGAACGCCGTCGTCCACGCCTTCTGGCGGCACCCCGACCTGGCCCTGCTGGAGGGGTGGCTGCTCTTCGGGATCCCCCTGGGCCTGGTGCTGGGGCTCATGTCCGTCGGGACGGAGCAGGCGCCGGAGCCGCGCGGCATCGTCCGCTCTGACCTCGTGATCGCCCCCGCGGGCATGCTCACCATCGGGCTCTGCGCCTTCCTGCTCTTCCTCGGATCGGGCCTGGACGGGAGCACCAGTTTCGCGTTCGCGTTCCTGACCGTGTCGTCCGTGTCGTTCGTCGCCACCGCCACCGGCGCGCCCGTCGGCGTCGTCGGGCTGCGTTACCTGGGGCTGCTCGCCGCCACCCGGCGCTGGAACAGGCGGTGGCTGCCGTGGCGGCTCGGCCGGTTCCTGGCGTGGTGCTGCGGCGCCGGGCTGATGCGGCAGGCGGGCGTCTCCTACCAGTTCCGCCACCGCGAGCTTCAGGACCACCTGGCGGACGCCGGGCCTACGGCGCGGGAGCGGCCCAGTCCCAGCCGGTGATGGTGGCGCGCATCAGCCGGGCCGCCGTGGACAGGTGGCTGTCGGCCCCCCAGTACAGGGTCACCGTGCGGCGGCAGCCGGGATCGTCGACGGGGATCCAGACGCCGGCGGTCTGCGCGGCACTGTGGCGGGCGAACCCGGGCACCAGGCCGACCCCGAGCCCCGCGCTGATCAGCTGCGCGATCGCGCTGGGCTCGTCGCTCTCGCACACGATCCGCGGCGTGAGCCCGCGCGCGGCGAAGAGGCGGTCGAGCAGCCGCCGGATCCAGTGCCCTTTGCGGGCGGTGATGAACGGCTCGCCGGCCAGCTCGTCGACGCTCACGGACGCCCGGCCCGCCAGCCGGTGATCGCGCGGCGTGCCCACCCCCACGGGATCCTCGAACAGCCGCACCGACTCCAGGCCCTCCACGGGGATCGGCTGCGAGGCCACGCACAGGTCGACGTCCTGGGCGCGCAGGCGGCGCGCCATGTCCTCGGCCGGGGTCCAGTGCAGGCCGACCTCGATGCTGGGGTGCGCGCGCTTGAAGGCCGCCAGCGGCCCCGTGAGCGTGAGGAACGTCTCCGACGCCAGCCGCACCCCGCCCACCCCCTCGCTGACGGCCTCCGCCACCGCCCTCCGCCCGGCGTCGAGCTCGCCGAGCGAACGCTCGACGTAGTCGCGGAAGAGCCGGCCCGTCTCGTTCAGCCGGAGCCGGCCCGCCCGCTCGAACAGCGGCGCGCCCAGCTCGCTCTCCAACCGGCTGATGGTGCGGCTCAGCGACGGCTGGGCGACGCGCAGCTCGTCGGCGGCGCGGCTCAGGTGCTCAAGCCGCGCGACGACCACGAACTGCCGGAGCGTGTTCAGGTCCATCATGCCTCCCGCGACATAACGTCATAGCGATATTGATCTTAGACAGGATAACTCCGGGATCATATCGTCGAGCGTGCTCGACAAGCGAGACCAGAGTTTGAGGAGGCTCCTGATGGCCACCGTGGCCGACAGCCTGAGATCCGCCACGTCCCCCGCGGGATGGACACTGCGGGCCGTCGTCAGCGCGCACGCCGTCGCGATCGCCGCGCAGCCGGTGTTCGCCGGCGTGTACCTGACGGGTGACTACGACAGCCTGGGCCGGCACGCGCTCGGCGCCGACGTCGTCACCTCCATCGGCTACGTACAGGTCGTCGTGGCGATTGTGATCTGGGTACGGCTGCGCCGCGCGTGGCCGTTCACCGGCACCCTCGCGATCGTGGCGGCCGAGACCGTGCAGTACTTCGCCGGGCTGGACGGGGCGCTGTGGCTGCACCTCCCGCTCGGCGTGATGACCGTCGCGGCGGTGGTCGTGCAGTTCATCGCCGTCTGGCGCCGGCCCCTCGCGCGCCGGATCGAGGCCGATCATGGCTGAGCGCCAGGAGGAGCGCGGGGCGAGCACGGCGGGACGCGAGGAGGAGCGCGGGATGAGCACGGCGCGGCGCGAGGAGGAACGCGGGACGAGCACGGCCCCGCGTGGAATGAGCCGGCGGCGGGTGCTGGGGATCGGCGGGGCGCTCGGGCTGATGGCGGCCACCGCCCTGTCCACCTCGGCGGCGCTGGCCCGGCGGCCGTCGGTCACCGGCGCCGAGCTGCGCAGCGCCGTCCCGCTGCCGCCTCCGTACCAGGTGCCGCTGCCGATCCCGGCCACGCTGGAGCCGGTCGCCCCCGGGCGTTACGAGATCGTCCAGCGGGAGGCGAGCGCGGAGATCCTGCCCGGCGTCAGGACCCCGCTATGGACGTACGGAGGCACGTTCCCCGGACCCACGATCGAGTCGCGCCGCGGTCGGCAGATCACCGTCACGCACCGCAACGAGCTGCCCGTCCCGACGGTCGTGCACCTGCACGGGGGACGCACGCCGGCGGCCTCCGACGGCTACCCCACCGACCTCGTCCTGCCCGCGGGCTGGACGGGAACCACCGCACACGCCGGCCACGCCGCCGAGCCGGGGCACGGCACGCAAGCGGGTCACGGTGCCCAGGCGGGTCACGGCACGCACGGCGGGCACGGCATGCAGGCGGGTCACGGTATGCAGGCGGGTCACGGCATGAAGGACGCGCGGGCGGTGGTGACCGAGCTGACCCGCGACTACACCTTCCCCCTGGACCAGCGGCCCACCCTCCTCTGGTACCACGACCACCGGATGGACTTCACCGCGCCCGCGATCTGGCGCGGCCTGGCCGGGCTGCACATCGTCCGTGACGACGCCGAGGAGGCGCTCGGCCTGCCCGCCGGGCCGCGCGAGCTCCCCCTCATGATCGCCGACCGGGCCTTCGCCGCCGACGGCAGCTTCCTGTACCCGTCCCTCGACCCGACGCTGCGGGAACGGCCGGGCGTGCAGGAGCCGTACCTCGCCGGCGTCCTGGGTGACGTGATCCTGGTGAACGGCGCGCCGTGGCCGGTGCACGAGGTCGACGCGGCCCGCTACCGGCTGCGCGTCCTGAACGCCTCGAACGCCCGCCACTACGAGCTGGAAGCGGTCACCGACGACGGGCGCCGGCTGGACCTCGTCCAGATCGGCGCCGACCAGGGGCTGCTCGCCGCGCCGGTCACGCACCGGCTCCTGCCGATCGCGCCCGCCGAGCGCTACGACGTGGTCATCGACTTCTCGGGCGTTCCGGTCGGGAGCCGGGTCAGGCTGCTCAACCGGCTGGGCACCGGCCGCACCCGTGACGTGATGGCGTTCCGGGTCGCGCGCAAGGCCGCCGACGACAGCCGCGTCCCGGGCGTCCTGTCCACCGATCTGCCGGCATGGCGGCGGTCCGACGCCGTCAGGGTGCGGGACTTCGCCTTCCGTGCCGGGCAGATGCACGGGGGGCGTGGCTGGCTGGTGGGCGGGCTGCCGTTCGACCCGGCGCGGGCCGACGTCACCACCGGTCTGGGCGATGTGGAGGTGTGGCGGCTGGTCGCCGACGTCCACCATCCCGTGCACCTGCACCTGGTCGGCTTCCGCGTACTCTCGCGCAGCGGCCGGCCGCCCCTTCCGCACGACGTCGGTCTCAAGGACACGGTCTCCCTGCGCCCGGGCGAGGCTGTGGAGATCATCACGCGCTTCGACGGTTACCGGGGACGCTTCCTCTTCCACTGCCACAACGCCGAGCACGAGGACATGGCCATGATGGCCAATCTCGAGATCGTGTGACTTTCCGGTAAGTGACATTCCGTAATCGAAAATGAGAAATGGCGATTATAACTGCCATCGGGCGCACTTAAAAGGGGTGATATGGGGTTTACATAAACGCTTTCCATTCGTAATATCCCACTCATGGGAGCGCTCCCAAAAGCCGATTCGGCGATGAGACCGCAGCTTAGGGACGACGTACGGTTCGTCGAATGCCCCGACGGCGCCTACGTCCACAGCGATTACGGTGCGTGCACCCTGCGGGGCCGGCAGGCGTACGCCTGGCTCACCCGGCTGGCCCCCGCCCTGACCGGCCACCACACCCTCGCCGAGCTCACCGCGAGCCTCCCCGCCGACCGAAAGACCATGGTCGAGCGCCTGGTGGGACAGCTCGCCGAACAGCGCTTCGTGGTCGACGCCCGCCACCCCCGGCCCCACGGGCTGACGGAGGCGGAGCTGCGCGCGTACGCGGAGGAGATCGCCTTCATCGGCTACGCCCTCGACTCGCCCGAGGAACGCTTCCAACGCATCCGGCACGCCCGGCTGGCGCTGGTGGGGGAGGGGCCGCTGCTGGAGGCGCTGGCGGCGGCCTGCGTCGGCTCAGGCTGGCGCCACGTCACCGTGATCACCCCCGCCGCCGACCAGGCCGGCTCCGGGCGGTCCGGTGATCGGGGCGGCTCCGAGCGGGTCCGCCGGGTCGCGGATGCGGCCCGGCGCGATCCCGCCCAGGAGGTCCGGACACTGCCCTTCTCCCGCGACCTGCGGACGATCGCCGGGAACGCCGACATCGTGCTCCAGGTGGGCGCGGACCTCGACGAGCTGGTGGCGACGGCCCGAGCCTGCGAGGCCGCCGGGATCATGCTGGGGCAGGCACTCGTCCGCCCGGCGGAGGTCTGGATCGGCCCGGTGGGGCGCCCCTCGGAGACGGCGGCCGAGTCGGGCTGGCACCGGCTCGCCGGGCTGCCCGCCGCGACCCCTGCCCCGCCCGACGAGGACCTGCTGACCGGGCCGGTGCCCACGGTGGTCGCCGCCATCCTGGCGCTCGCCTGCTTCAGCCGCGTGACCGGCCTCGACACCGGCTCGGAACGCGAGCTCGTCCGGGTGGACCTGCGCACGCTCGACACCCTCCCGCACCGCTTCCTGCCCCACCCGCGCGCCACCACCACCCGTCCTCAGCGGGTCGCCCTTGAGCCGATCAGAGAGCTGACAGAGGAACTGACAGCCCTGCGCGCAGCGGCGCCCGCCCACGCGACAGCGCCCGCGACGCCCGCCCAGGCAGCGGCGCCTCACCCAGCGACGTCTGCGATGCCCGCCCAGGCGGCACCCGCTGTGGCGGAGAAGGCGATGGCTGCCGTCGAGGCGGATGGGCTGCTCGCCCTCACCGCCGAGCTGGTCGACTCCCGGCTGGGCGTGCTCGGAATGCTCGACGAGCAAGCCCTGACGCAGTCGCCGGTCGCGGTGTGCCAGGCGGTCGTCTCCGACCCGTTCGGTGTGCTGCCCGGCTGGGCGCCGGCGCGGCAGGCGTTCGGCTGGGGCCCCGATCAACGGACGGCCCGGCTGCGGTGCCTGCTCGCCGCCCTCGCCACGTACGGTGTGCCGGCCCTGGACCACCCCGACGGGGAGGGGGTGGTCTGGGGCGTGAACCTGCCGGACGGCCGGCCACGCACCGTGCCCACCACCGCCCTCCACCTCCCCAGTCCTCCAGCCCAACCGGCCGCGGAGGGGCTGGCGCCGGTCGGGGCCGGGGCCGGGTTGAGCTGGGTGGAGGCGTTGGCCGCTGGGCTGCGGGCCCACTGCGAGGACCTTCTGCGCGATCGCCTCTCGAACGCACCTCAGGCGGCGACGCCCACCGCGCCGATCGACCTCCCGCACGACGAGGAGGCCGAGGCGTTGCTGCGGCAGGTGGCCCTGGCAGGCGAGACGCCGGACATCCACGATCTCACCGCCGTCCTCGGCGTCCCCGCCGTCGCCCTGACGGTCCCCGGCCAGGAGGCGCAGGTGTCCGTAGCCGCCACCCTCCGCGACGCGCTGCGCGACGGCTTGGAACGGCTGCTGCTCCGCTGGCAGTCCAGGGCTCCCGGCCAGCACGTTTACGCACGACCCCACCCCCTGTGGCCTCCGGATGGCGACCCGGCCGAGGCCGTCCGGGTGATGGCAGGGGCGTTGCGCCGGTCGGGGAAGGTGCCGGTGGCGGTGCCGTCGCACGCGGATCCGGAGGTGTCCCGGTTGCTGCCGTTCGTCGTCCGAATCGTGCTGCTCGATGACTGAGGTCGTCGTCGCGCCCGCCGCGGACCCCGGCCTGGTGACCGTCCTGGGGGAAGGACGCCTGCACGCGGCGATCAGGCAGGCACTGGCCGCCGAGCCGGCCGGCGGCGCGATCGTGGTGGCGAGCGACGCCGACGACGTGCGGCCGTACCCGGCGGTGGCCAGGCGGGCGGCGGAGCGGGCCGTGCCGTGGCTGCCGGTGCGGGTCGAGGCGGGCTGGGCGCTGGTCGGCCCGGCCGTCCGCCCCGGTAGGCCGGGCTGCCCCACGTGCGTGGCGCGCAGGCGGGCCGGCAACCGCCCGGACGCGCAGGCCCGCGACGCCCTGCGCGCGAAATGGGCCGCCGACCTCGACTCCCGGCCGACCACGCTGCTCACCCCGCTCGTGTCGCGCACGGTCGCCGCGCTGGTCGCCGACGAGGTGCGCCGGCTGCGCCGCGACCCCGGCTCCGCGCGTACCGACGGCGCGCTGCTGAAGGTCCGCCTGCCGACCGGCGCGGTGCGCCGGCACACGTTCCTGCCCGACCCGCTGTGCCCCGACTGCGGCACGCGAACGGACGACGGGCCGCACGCCGGACGGTACGTCCCGCGCCCGGCGCCCAAGCCGGACCCCGGGACGTTCAGGGTCGGCGGGATCACCGGCAGGGGAGCGGAGCTGGAGCGGCTCTTCGTGGACGCGGAGACCGGCATCGTCCAGGCGGTCGTGGCGCAGGAGCGCGGCGGCGGCCCCATGGCGGTGGCGCGGCTCAGCCCGTCCCGCACGGAGCACGAGAGCCACCACGGCTACGGCCGCAGCGACGACTTCGCCTCCGCCCGCGCCACCGCCGTCGCCGAGGCGCTGGAGCGCATCGCCGGCATCCATCCGCGCAGCCGGCGGACCACCGTCCGCGCCGCGTACAGCGACATCGCCGGCCACGCGCTCGACCCGCGCACGCTCGGCCTCTACCCGGACGACTGGTACGACCAGCCCGGCTTCCTGTTCACCCGGTTCGACCCGGAACGCCCGACGACGTGGGTGTGGGCGTACTCGTTCGGCCGGGACGCGCCCGTGCTGGTGCCGGAGAGCTACGCCTTCTTCGGCCCCCGCCCCCGCGACGACCTCGGCTTCGCCTACGAGTGCTCCAACGGCTGCGCCCTGGGCGGCCACCCGGCCGAGGCCGTCCTGTACGGGCTGCTGGAGGTGGCCGAGCGGGACGCGGCCCTGGCCACCTGGTACGCCCGGCTGCCCGTCCCGCGCGTGGACCTCGGCTCGGCGGCCGACCGCCGCATCCCGATGCTCGCCCAGCGGGTACGCGACCGGCTGGGCTACGACGTGCACGCGTTCGCGGCGCTGATGGAGCAGCGGGTGCCGGTGTTCTGGGTGATGGCCGTGGACGCGCTCGGCGGGCCCGGCCGCCCGTACGCGCTGTGCGGCTCCGCCTCGCACCTCGACCCGGAGCGGGCGCTGCGCCGCGCCCTTGAGGACCTGAGCCCGATGCTGGCCAGCCACCTCGAACGCTACGACCCCGCCACGTCCGCGCGGTTCGTGGCCGACTCCGACCAGGTGCGGCTGCTGGAGCACCACCCCCTCACCTACGCGCATCCGGACGCGTTCGGCCGGCTGGCCTTCCTGCCGCTGGACGGGCCCGCGCTGCCCCTGTCCGAAGTGACGGCCCGCACCGCCTGGCCCCGCCACGACGACCTCTGCGCGGACGTGGCCGAGCTGGCCGGCCGCTACCTGGCCACCGGCCTCGACGTGATCGCCGTCGACATCACCTCGCCCGAGGCGCGGGTGTGCGGCATGTACGCGGCGAAGGTCCTCGTGCCGGGGACGGTCTCCATGACGTTCGGGCACCGCTACCGGCGCGTGCACGGCCTGCCCCGGCTGCTGACCCTGCCCCGGCTCCTCGGCCACCGCGAACGCGACCTGCGCCCCGAGGACCTGAACCCGTACCCGCACCCGTTCCCCTGACCGGCCCCCACCGAAGGAAGCGAGGCAGAGCCCGCGTGCACACGACCACGGCTACGAGCACGGCTACGAGTGCGGCGCCCGGCGCGGCGACGAGCCGCTACCTGGCCGCCATGCGGAACCGGGGCCCGCTGACCATCGACTGGGCCGCCGCCCCGACCCGCCACAAGCGCTACCCGGCCGCCGAACGCGTCCGCCTCCCCTGGACAGGGTCCGGGCGCGGGCTGCTGGGCGAGCTGCTGCGGGACCTGCTCGGGCTGACGCGGATCGTCTGGTCCCATCACCTCGGCGACGGTGGCGAGCCTCTGGGACGTCCCCCGATGCTGCTCGCCGGCCGGCCCGCACCGTCGGGCGGCGGTCTCTACCCGATCGAGGCGTACGTGGCCGCGCGCGAGCCGCACCTGCCCGCCGCCCTGTACCACTACGACCCGGTGCACCACGTGCTGGAGCGCGTCCGCGGCGGCGACCACGTCCCGGCGCTGACCGGCCTGCTCGCGGGCGGCCCTCGGGCGGACGTGGTGATCGTGCTGTCCGCGGTGTTCTGGCGGTCGATGTTCAAGTACGGCGACTTCGGCTACCGCCTGATCTGCCAGGAGACCGGGGTGCTCATTGCGCAGGCGCTGGCCGTGGGGGAGCGGCTGGGGCTGGCCGGCGGGGCGCACCTGCGGTTCGCGGACGGCCAGGTGGACCGGCTGCTCGGCCTCGACAGCACCCGCGAAGCGACCCTCGCCGCCCTCACCCTCACCCTCCCGCCCACGAACCCCCACCCCCCGGCCCCGCACCGCCCCTTGCCTCACAGGAGCAGCCGACCGCCTCCTCGCAGCCGACCACCTTCCCGCAGCCGACCGCCTCCTCGCAGCCGACTGCCTCCGCGCCGCCCCCCGCCTCGCAGGAGCAGCCGGCCGTCTCCCCGCAGCCGATCACCTCCCGCGCCCCTGGGCCGCTGCCGCCGTCGCCTGATGAGCTGATGTCGCGGCCGACGGCGGGCGAGAGCAGACCCCTTCCCCAGGCCATGCCTTCCGACGGCCTCGCCGCGGCCTGCACCGAGCCTGCGCGCTCGCCTTCCCCGACCCGCCCGCCCCCGCGAACGGGCCTCCCCGCACGCTCCCGCAGCCGCCCGCTCATCGGACCGGCCCGCCCGCCACGTCCGCCCGTGCAAGCGACCCACCCCCTTCCCGCCCTCCGGCCCGCGCCCCGCCTGACGGGAGCCGTCGCACGCCGCGCCTCGCCCATCGCCGGCTACCGCCCGGTCCCCCTCCCGGCAGGAGCGCTCGGGGCGGTGCTGGCGGCGGCCTGCGCCGGCTACCCGTCCGACCTGCCCGGCACCAGCGCGGGGCCGGCCGCGACGGCCGTGTGCGTGCTGTCCCTGCGCGTGGACGGCCTGCCGCGCGGCGCCTACTGGTACGACCCGGCCGGCCACACGCTGCACGCGTCGGCCACCTCGATCGACGCCGTGACCACCGGCCCCCTGCTGCCCAACACCCGGGTGGCGCTGCGCGGGGCCGCCGCCGTGCTGATCCCCGTGGGGGACCCGGTCGCCGGCGCGCCCACGTTCGGCGACCGCTGGTACCGCATGCAGCAGATGGAGACGGGCCTGATCACCCAAAGGGCCGCGCTGGCCGCCGCCGCGCTGGGCCTGGCCGCCCGCATCCACTCCGACGGCGCGAACGAGACCACCGACGACGTGCTCGGCCTCGCCCGAACGCCCTTGAGGAGCCTGTCCTTCCTGGTGATGGGCACCCCACCGACCGGCGGGCCCCTGGTGACCCGCCCGATCCCCGCCCCCGTCCACGAGGAGGTGATGGACGCTCCGACGACACAGCGTGACCCGTTCGACGGCTTCGTACCGAAAGAAAACACAGAAGGAGATGCACATGTCCGCTGAGAACCTGAAGCTCGACCTGCGCGGCCTGGAGATCGACTCGATCGACGTCGTGTCGGCCGACTCCATCGTGGCGGAGGGCCACGGCACCATCGAGACCGGCGCTTCGTCCTCCCCGGGCTACTGCTCGTCGTACCTGACGGCCATGAGCTGCTGGGCTCCGGAGCTGTAGAGCCGGCGTCGGCCCTCCGGTGAGCCCGTCGCGGCCACCGGGATGACGAGCAGGGTCGAGGGCGCCCGTGCCGTGGGCGCCCTCGGCCCCTGACGAACCCTTCCGAGGAGCGCGTTCCATTGACCCAGGTAGCGCACGTCGTCCCCGTCGCGGGGGACGGTGACCCTGTAAGGCTCGCTGATCCCGATTATGCACTGTCGCCCGTCCTGGCCGTTCGCGTCGCGGGGCTGCCCGTGGCCGGGCTCGAACGGATGCGGTGCACCCGCACGTGGCGGCTCGTGGACGAGCTGACGAACGTCACGTCCCGGCTGCGGCGGGAGGGCGCGGAGCTGTCGGATCCGCTGCACGAGGTGATCGGCGGCGTGGCGGCCGGACCGCTGCGGGCCGGGCTGGTGGCGCTGCGGCGCGCGGTGTTCGCGGGGCGGCGGCCCAGCGGGCGGGCCGCGTCCGCCGAGGTGCTGGCCGCCCTGCCCGCGGACCTGGCCGCCAGGATCGGCGCGTGGACCACCCTGAGGCGGCGCGCCGACGAGCTGCGCGCGGCGCTCCCGGACGTACTGGCGGAGGAGACGCGCGAGAAGACGGCGGTGCTGCGCGCGGCGGTGTCCGACGCCGGGTTCCGGCACGGGCTCGCCCAGGGCAGCGCCGTGCTGGCCGGCCGCCTCGAAGCCTGGCTCGCCGGGCCCGCCGACCGGCCGCCCGACCGTCAGGAGCTGCTGCGGCTGGCCCGCTACCTGGCCAGGGCCAGCGTCAAGACCAGCCCGTACGCCACGTTCACCCTCAGCGGGCTCGGCCGGTGGGACACGGACGGGCCGGCCGTGCGCACGGGCGGCGAGCCGTCCTGGCAGCTCATGGCCGAGCTCGACCGGGCGGTCCTGCGCCCGCTGTGGGCCGTGCTGACCCGGCACCGGCGGGTACGGGAGCGGGCCCGGCTCCGGGTCAACCCGTCCGCCGCCGACGACGGCGACCGCATCTGGTTCCTCAGCCCCGGGCCTGGCGAGCCCCTTTCCTCGGTTCCCGCTACCCCGCAGGTCCGGCAGGCCCTCCACTGGGTACGCCGGCACCCCGACGCCACCCTCGCCGCCGCCCCCGGCATCGAACCCCTGGCCGAGGCGGGGCTCCTGGAATACGTGCCGCCGTACGACGAGCAAGGGCCCGATCCCTTGGGGGAGCTGGCGTCGTGGCTGGCGGCCGACGGCCCGGCCCCGTACACGCTGGCCGTGACCCGCGCCGCCGCAGCCCTGCACGCCTCGAACGGCGCGGACGCGTCCGCAGCCCTGCACGCCTCGAACGGCGCGGACGCGTCCGAAGCCATGTGCGGCCCGGACGGGGCGAACGCGCCCGAACCCCAGCCCAGCCCGAACGGCGCGAATGTGCTCGAACTCCTGCAGATGGAGCCTGGCGACGGCGGGAAGACGACCGAGGCGGCGCCCGACGGCATGGCTGCGGCACCTGGCGGCATTGCCGCGGAACCCTGCGGGATCGCTGGGACGTCGGGCGGCGACCCGGAGACCGCCGAGATCGTCCGGGCGGCGCTGCGGGAGGTGCTGCCGCCTGGGCCGTCCCTGCCCGACAAGAACCTGCTCTGGCACAGCGCCGTCATCCCCGGCGTCGCCGGACGGCTGAACGCCACCGCCTGGCGCGGCGTCTGCGACGACCTCGACGCGTTGCGCGGGCTGCTCGGCCTGTTCGACCCCGACCTGCCCGTCAAGATCGCCGCCGCCGCGTACTTCCTGGACCGGTTCGGCCCCACCAGCCGCCTCCACGCCATGGCCCTGTACCGCGACATCCACAGCGGCACACCGGGCGCGGGCAGCGCGCTGCTGCGCGCCATGCTGCGCGACCCGGTCGCGGGCACCCGCGCCCTTCCGGACACCGACCCGCCCCCCGGCCTGAGACGCCTCACCGAGCTGCGGCGCGGCTTCTGGGAACGCCTCGGCGCAGGCCCCATCCCGAGCGACGTGAGCACGAGCGACCCGATGCCCGGCACAGCCAGCCGCGTGGCCGTGGTGGATCTCACGGCCGCCCGGCTGGCCGACCTGGCGGAGGGCTGGCCGAGCTTCGTCCGTCCGCCCGGCTCCATCTGCTGCTACGTCCAGGCCGTGCCGGACCCCAGCGGCGTGCGCGCCGTCGTCAACTCCGTCTCCGCCGGGTACGGTCGCGGCCTGTCGCGGCTGCACCGGCTGGTCACGCTGGCCGGCGGCGAGGCGCCGCCCGTCGCGGACCTGCGGGCGGCGCAGGGCGAGGTCATGGTGGCCGAGTGCCGGGGTCTCGTCGGCGGCGGGCTCAACGTCCGGCCCGCCACGGCCGACGTCGCCCTCGACCACCCCTTCACCGCCCCCGACTCGCACCTCCCACCGGTCACCCCGGCGGAGCTCACCGTCGCCTACGACCGGGAACACGACCGCCTGACCCTGCTCGACCGCGCGGGCCGCCCGGTACGGCCCGTGCACCTGGGCATGACCGCCCAGTACTGGTTGCCGCCGTGGCTGCAGTTCCTGGTGCGGGTGTTCGGGGAGCCGTCCACGGCGATGGTGCCCGGCTGGGTGTTCCGCACCCGCGGCGAGCCGCCCGCCGAGGGCGCGGTGGAGCGCTGGCCCCGCATGGACATCGGACGGGTGACGGTCGCACGGGCGGCCTGGCGGCTGCGGGCCGGGGCGTTCCCGGTGCCGGCCAAGGGGGAGAGCGAGGCCGCCTACCTGCCCCGGCTGGCCGAATGGCTGTCCCGGCACGGGATGCCGCGCCGCTTCTTCGCCCGGGTCGTGGACCTGGGACAGGGCCTGCTGGCGGGCCTGCTGAGCAAGGACCGCAAGCCCATGTACGTGGACGTCACCGACCCCCTGCTGCTGACCGGCTTCGTACGCACGCTCCGCGACCCGGCCGCCCTGCTGGTCCTCGAGGAGGCCCTGCCCGACCCCTCCCAGGCCCCCCTGTACGGCACCGACGCCCGCGTCACCGAGTACGTCATCCAGCTCTCCACCAGGCCGACATCATGACGGCGACCCCCACGCACCCGAGCGACGCCGAGCACCACCGCCCCGACGCAGCCGCCGCCAAGCCCGACGCCCGGCCTCGCCGGCCGGATGCCGCATCTGACGGTGCCCGGCCCCACCGGCCGGACGGCGCGCCCGGCGCCGTCCCGCCTCTCCGGTCGGGTGGCGCTCCTGACGTTGCCCGGCTGGACGCTGAGAACCGGTGGGTCAGCGCGCACCTGTTCCACTTCGGCGACCTCGACCCGCTGATCACCGGCGTGGTGGACCCGGTGACGCGGGAGCTGGTGGCCGACGGCACGATCCGCCGCGCCTTCTTCCTGCGCTACTGGGAGGGCGGCCAGCACGTACGCCTGCGCCTGGAAGTGCCCGACCCCGCACGGCAGCAGTGCGTCCGCGACCTGGTACGCGAGCGGGCGGCGGCCCACTTCGCCGGCCACCCGTCCCCGGAGGTGGACCCGGCGGCCTACCGGGCCTTCGCCGCCGCCATGGCCCGGGGCGAGCGCCGCGCCGACTACGACGAGCGGCTGCACCCGCCCGGCACGGTGGCGTTCATCGGCTACCGGCCCGAGTACGAGGCGTACGGCGACGCCGCCTGCGTGGCCGCCGCCGAACGCCACTTCGCCGTGTCGAGCCGCCTCGCCCTCGACGTGCTGGGCGCCGGCACGGACATGGGCCGCCGCACGGCGATCGGGCTGGCCGCGCTCACCATGGCGATCGCCGCCTGCGAGCCCGACCTCCCCTCCGCCGCCCACCGCCTCGCCACCGCCACCCGCGCCTTCGACCCCCTCCCACCACCCACCCTCCGGCCACGGATGCTCGTGCCCCCGTCACACCGCCGATCGGGGCAGTGCCTTTCGGGACCCCGGCTGAGGCGGCGCCTCCCGGGCCGATGCCCGGCATCCGTTCGGAAGTGGTGTCTTCCGGCACCGGCCCCCGCACCCTGGCTGAGGCGGCGTTTTCCGGGGTGACCGCTGCCATGGAGGAGGACTGGCGGCGGCGTGAGAAGGCGTTGCTCGCGCAGACCAGAAGGCTGTGGGACGCGCCGGAGTCCGCCGGCGGGTTGCTGGCCGCGTGGGCGTCGTCGCTCCGTGCCCTGCGCGACGACCTCGACGCCCTGCACGCCGAGGGCCGCTGTGCTCCTCGCGACTCGGGCTCGCCGCACGCGCTGCTCGCGCTGGCCGCGCCGCCCGAGCGGCGCACCGTGTCGCTGATCCTGATGCGGTGCGTCCACCTGTTCCACAACCGGCTGGGGCTGCGTGCCGGAGCCGAGCAGCACACGACGTTCCTGGCGGGCCGCGCCGTCGCCGGCCTCGCCGACCCCAGGAGGTGGTCCCCCTGACCCGCTCGCCCGCGTCCGAGGCCCCGGCGTGCTCGCCCGCGCCCGACACCCCTGCCTGGCACTGCGTGCACGTCTACTACCACGCGCCCGACAAGGACGCCCTGCTGCTGGACGCCGTGCGGCCGCTGCTCGACGGTCTGCGGGGCGAGGTCGCGGCGGCGTACGTGCTGCGGCACTGGAGGCAGGGCCCGCACCTGCGGATCAACGTCAAGGCGGCGCCGGCCGTGTGGGAGCGGGTGGTGCGCCCGCGGGTGGACGAGGTCGTCGGCGGGTACCTGCGTGAGCATCCCTCGAGGGCCGCGCTCGACCCGGACGAGAGCCTGCCCCGGCATCGCCTGCTCGCCATGCGGGAGCAGGAGCGCGGGCCGCTCACGCCGTGGCCGCCGGACAACTCCATCCGCGACGCGCCGTACGACTCCCGCCGGCACGTCCTCGGCACCGACGAGGAGGCGGACCTGCTGGCCGCGTTCTACGTGGACGCCAATCCGCTGCTGTTCGACATGCTGGAGCACGTGCGGGCGGGGCGCGACGGCAAGACCGGGCTGGCGCTGAGTCTCATGCTGACCATCGCGCACACCTCGCAGCGCATCGACCGCAGCTACCTGTCGTTCCGGATGCACGCGGAGGGGTACCTCACGTGGGCGGCCGACCCGGGCGCCGCCCGGGCGTCCTTCGAGCGCACGTTCCGCGAGCGGCGCGCGGCGCTGACGCGGCGGGTCCGGGACGTCGTCGCCTGCCTCGACGACGCCGGTGCCCCGCCTGTGCCGTTCGTACGGGAGTGGGCGGCGCTGCTGGAGCGGTACCGGCCGGAGATCGCGGCGATGATGGAGGACGGGCGGCTGGTCCAGCCGACGATCGAGCCGGGTGAGGCGTTCGCGGCCCGGCCCGGGGAGCCGCGCGCGCCGCAGCGTGAGCCGAGCGAGTTGCAACGCCTCGTCTTCGACAACCCCGCCTACCACGAGGCGATCTTCAGCAGCCCGGCCTTCCGGCGGTACCGGGTGCTGCTCAACTACACGTATCTGCATCTGACGCGGCTCGGGCTGACCCCGCTCGACCGGTTCAGGACGTGCCACCTGCTGGCGGACGCGGTGGAGGAGGTCTACGGCCTGTCGGGGCTGGACTCGCTGCGCCGCTTCGCCTCGGCCGGGGCCGGAGCGACGGCCGATGGGGGCACCCAGCCCGTGACGTGATCCCCGCGAGGGCATGAGCCGCGCCGCCGGGCGTCTCAGGGCAGACGGTCATGCCGACGGCGGGCAGTGTCAGGGGCGGGTCGTCAGGGGTGGGTGGTCGGGGGTCGGGGGTCGGTGGTCAGGGGCAGGCGATCAGGCCGGCGGCGGTGAGGGTCAGGTGCCGGGCCAGGACCTCGGCGGCGGTGTCGGCGTCGCGGGCCAGGGCCACCTCCTCCAGGCGGCGGTGCTCCGCCAGCCCGTCCCGCTCCGGCGTGCGCTGGGCCGACCAGCGGCGGGCGAGCTCGCTGGCCGTCCACAAGCGGTCGAACGTGTCCAGCAGGACGGGGTTGCCGCATCCGTCCAGCAGGGTGCGGTGGAAGACGCGGTGTGCCTCCGACCAGGCGCTGCTGTAGTACTCGCCTTCCTCCGGCACGTACGCGGGGGTGCGGGCGAGGCGGTGGTGGGTGGCGCGGACGCGGGCCTCCCAGTCGAGGTCGCCACGCTCAATGGCCAGGCGCAGCATGGCGGGCTCGATCGTGCGGCGGGCCTCGGCGATCTCCTGCCAGCGCCGGTCGGAGAAGTGGGGGACGGCGAAGCCGCGGTTCGGCAGCCGGACCGCGATGCCCTCGCCGACCAGCCGCACCAGGGCTTCGCGTACGACGGCGAGGCTGACCTGGTGCTGCTGGGCCAGCTCCTGGGGCTTGAGCGCGGCGCCGGGGGCGTACTCGCCTCTCATGATCGCCTCTTGGAGGCGGGCGTGGACACGCTCGGAGAGCATCTGCGTCATGCCACCATCATAGACGATTTGCCAAATAATCGATTATTTGTGTTATCGTCGATCGTGCCGCGATCGAGGCGGCATCCCCACTTCCGTAGAGGAACGACACGATGAGCTTGAACAACCCCTTCGCCCGCCTCCCCGAGGTGCCCTCCTTCACCGTCACCAGCGCCACGCTGGCCGACGGCGAGCCCTGGCCCGCCGCGCAGCTGTCCGCCGCTCTCCCGGGCGGCGGGGACGTCTCCCCGCACCTGTCCTGGAGCGGCGCGCCCGAGGGCACGAAGAGCTACGCCGTGACGGTGTACGACCCGGACGCGCCGACGGGCTCCGGGTTCTGGCACTGGGCCGTGGCCGACATCCCGGCCGGCGTCACCGAGCTGCCCGAGGGCGCCGGCGACGACACGGGGTCCGGCCTCCCCGCCGGCGCCTACCAACTGCCGAACGACGCCCGCCTGCCCCGCTACATCGGCGCCGCCCCGCCGGCCGGGCACGGCCCGCACCGCTACTTCGTCGTGGTGCACGCCCTCGACGTCGAGCACATCGGCGTCCCGGCCGACGCCACCCCCGCCTATCTCGGCTTCACCATCTCCGGCCACGTCCTGGCCCGAGCGGTCCTGACGGCCACCGCGGAAACCGCCCCCGCGGAGACCGCCCCCGCAGAAGCCGCGACCGCCACCGCTGGAGCCTCATGACGGTCACCCCGATCGAGCTGTTCGACGCCGGCATCCACCTGCGCCAAGGCGGCCGCATCCACGCCGGCAAGGCCCCCATGGATCCGGGCCGTGACGGCTGGCAGCTGACGGCGTTCCACGCCAAGACCGGTGCCGACGTGCACGCCGACCACTGGCAGGTGAACACCGAGGCCGAGGAGGTCGTCTCCTGCATCATCGGCAAGATCCGCCTCTACCTGTGCCCCGAACGTCCGGGAGGCCAGGAGGAGGAGATCAGGCTGACGGCCGGCACCGCCGCGATCGTCCCGCGCGGCCGGTGGCGCCGGATCCAGCTCGACATCCCCAGCACGATCATGACGATCACCCTCACGGGCGGCGCACGGCTGGAGGAACGCGCCGGCCGCTCCGCGAAGGATCGGTGATACTCACATCGATACGACCAGGCCGGTATCATCGCCCTCATGGCCAGGAGAACGAAGGCGGGCACCCCCGCCCCGGAGGGGCCCGCCGGCGGGCGGGAGCTGACCCGTCAGCGGGTGATCGAGGCCGCGGCCGACCTCCTGGCGCGCGAGGGGCGCGAGGCGGTCACCACCCGCGCGGTCGCGGCGGCGGCCGGGGTGCAGCCCCCCGCGATCTACCGCCACTTCGACGACATGGACGGGCTGCTCGACGCCGTGGCCGAGCACGGCTACGCCAGGTTCCTGGAGGCCAAGCGCGCCTTCCCCACCCCCGAAGACCCGGTGGAGGACCTGCGGGCGGGGTGGGACCTCGCGGTCGAGTTCGGGCTGGCCAACCCGGCGCTCTACGCGATGATGTACGGCGAGCCCCGGCGCGGCACGAGCTCGGCCGCGTTCAGGACCGGCATGGAGATCCTCCACGGGCGGATCCGCCGCCTGGCCGCCGCCGGCCGGCTGCGCGTGGACGAGCAGCTGGCCGCCGCCCTGATCCACGCCACGGCCCGCGGCGCGGTGCTCACTTGGCTGTCGCTGCCCGCGGACCGCCGCGACCCGGCCCTGCTGAGCACCATGCGCGAGTCCATGGTCACCGCCGTCACGACCGAACGCCCCGCCGTCCGGGAGCCGGGCCCGGCGGGTGCCGCCCGGGCCCTGCGGGCGGCGCTGCCCCAGCAGACCGTGCTCAGCGAGGCCGAGCAGCGGCTCCTCGGCGAATGGCTCGACCGCCTGGCCGCCGGCTGACGGCCGGGCCCGCCGCCCCCTGAGGCCGGATGCTCGCGCAGGCCGCTGCCGCCGGGCCGGCGGTCTCGCGCACGTCCGCATAAGCCCCCGCAAAGCACCCGTCGTCACGTCAGGTGCTTGCGCAGGGCGCTCTCCAGGGAGATGGGCTCGCGGCCGAGCAACGTGCCCAGCGCCGGATCGACGGCGGCGAACTCCCCGGCGCGTGCGGCCAGGAAGATGTCGATCAGGTGCCGCGCGTACTCGGCGGGCACCCCGTGCTCCGTCAGCTGCTCCTGGAACCGGTCGTCGGGTACGGCGACCCGGGTGACGGCCCGCCCGGTCACCTCGCCGGCGACCCGGGCGAGGTCGTCGAAGGTGAACGCCCGCCCCGCCGTGAGCGGGGGAGTGGGCCCGTCGAAGCGCCCCTCGTCGGCCAGGACGGCGGCGGCCGCCTCGGCGAGGTCCTCGTGGAAGGTCCAGCTCACCGGCCCGTCGGCGGGCAGCGCGAGCTGGTCGCCGTGCCTGCCCTGGTCGAAGAACCGCAGCGCGCTGGCCGCGTAGAACCCGTTGCGCAGCGCGGTGTACGGCACGCCGCACCCGCGCAGCGCCTCCTCGGTGGCGGCGTGGTCCCGGCACGCCTGGAAGTGCGAGGAGGCGCTCGCGCCCATGTGGCTGGTGTAGAGGACGCGGCGGGCGCCCGCCGCCACGGCCGCGTCGATCGCGGCGCGGTGCTGCCCCACGGCGTCGGCGCCGAACCGGTCGATCGAGACGACCAGCACCTGGGTGGCGCCCTCGAAGGCGTGGGCGAGCGTGGCGGGGTCGGCGAAGTCGCCGCGCCGCACGCGCACGCCCTGGTCGGCGAACGCCCGCGCCTTGCCGGGGTCGCGCACGCTGACGCCGATCCGGTCAGCGGGAACGCGGGTGAGCAGCCGCTCGACGATCTGGCGCCCGAGCTGTCCGGTGGCGCCGGTCACGATGATCATGTACGTACTCCCATGCGTTGGAAACGCACCAAGAGTATCACTGGAAATATCAATGGAAACAGCAAGAGAGTTACATTGATATCGCCCTGCCGTGCCGCCAGTAGCCGAAGAACGCGACGTCCCCCTTGGCCGCGCCCCGCTCGGTCACCAGATGCCGGCGCAGCCCGGTCGCCAGGCGGGACTCACCGGCGACCCACGTGTAGAACCGCCCCTCGGGCAGAGAGGCCCGCTTGACGGTCTCCAGGGCCAGCGCGCCCGGGGTGGCGCCGGAGCCGTCCCGGGCCAACCAGTGGATCCGCACCCCCTCCGGCGCGGTCACGTCCGTGCGGATGTCCGCGCTCGACGGCACCTCCAGGAAGACCTCGGCGACGAGCGAGGCCGGCGCGCTGTCGAGGATCGCCAGGATGGCGGGCAGCGCGCTCTCGTCCCCGGCGAGCAGGTGCCAGGCGGCGCCGGCCGGCGGCAGGTAGGAGATGCCCATGTCGAAGATGCCCGCCGGGTCGCCGGGACGGGCCCGCTGCGCCCACGCCGAGGCCGGGCTCTCGTCGCCGTGCAGGGCGAACTCGATGTCCACCTCGTTCGCCTCCGGCCGGGCCCGCCGGATCGTGTAGTTGCGCACCCACGGGCGGCGCGACTTCGGCTGCAGGAGCACCTGCGCCATCCACGCCTCGTTCGACAGGGTCGGCATCGTGAGCCCCGGTTGCCCGTCGCGGGGGAAGAACAGCCGTACGGTCTGGTCGAAGCCCGTCGGGCGCAGCCGCTCCAGCTGGGGGCCGCCGAGGGTGACGGTGGTGAAGTGGGGGCTCAGTCGGGTGTTCCTGACGACCTCCAAAGTGATCATGTGCCGGGATTCGGGCATGCGTACCTTCGGCAGCACCGGAAAACGCTCCTTAGAGGTCGAGGACGAGGCGGGCCGAGCGCGAGCGGGACACGCACGCGTACATGCGGCCCGGCGCGGCGCCCACGTCGTCGCGGTGCTCGGGTTCGCCCTCCAGGACGGTCACCTCGCAACTGCCGCAGACCCCCTCCCGGCACCCGGCGGGCACGGGCAGGCCGGCGTGGGTCAGGGCGTTCAGCAGCGACTCGCCGGCGGGCACCGGCACGGTCCGTCCCGACCGGGCGCACACGACGTCGAACGCGGTGTCCGGGGCGAACGTCCTGGGCCGCGGGCGGAACCGCTCGACGTGCAGCCGTTCGGCGGGGAAGACCGCCTCGCAGGCGTCCAGCAGGGAAGTGGGGCCGCAGCAGTACACGACGGTCTCCGGCGCCAGCCCGGCGGCGAGCGCGGCGAGGTCGGGGCGGCCGTCGTGCCCGGTGGCCACGACCGTCACCCGGTCGCCGTAGGCGGCGCGCAGCTCGCCGGCGAACGGCATGGACGCGTACGTGTGCCCCGCGTACACCAGCGAGCAGGACGCGCCCGCGTCGGCGGCGGCCCGCAGCATCGGCAGGATGGCGGTGATGCCGATCCCGCCCGCGAGGAAGAGGTAGGAGGGGGCGGGGACGAGCGGGAAGGTGTTGCGCGGCAGCGACACCTCCAGCGTGCGGCCCGGCCGCAGGTAGCGGTGGATGTAGTCGGAGCCGCCCCGGCTGAGCCGTTCGTGGCGCACCGCGATCCGGTAGCGCTCGCGGTCGCGCGGATCGCCGCACAGGGAGTACTGCCTGGTCAGCCAGTTGGGCAGGGCGAGGTCGACGTGCGCGCCCGGCTCCCAGGGGGCCAGCGGGCCGTGCGCGCCGCGCAGGGTGAGGGCGACGACGTCCTCGGCGGGACGGTCGATGCGGTCGAGGATGGTGAGCTGCATGGTCGTCCGTCCCTGTCAGTACAGCTGCCGGTAGCCCTCTTCGAGGCGTGCCTCGAGGAGCCGCGGATCGATGTCCATCCCGAACTGCGCGGCCGCCACCTCGCCGAGCGACGGCAGCTCGTCGGCGAGCGCCTGGCTGGCCGGGTCCCACAGGCGGGAGCGGATGAGCGCCCGGCCGCAGTGGAAGTAGACCTCCTCGACCTCCACGGCGATGGCCAGCTCCGGCTCCCGCGCCTCGGTCTGCATGCGAACGAGCACGTCGGGCTCGTCGGTGGCGTACGCGCGGCCGTTGACGCGCAGGGTCTCCCGCGAGCCGGGGACGAAGAACAGCAGCCCGATCCCGTCGTTCTCGGCGAGGTTGCGGAAGGAGTCGGCGATCCGGTTGCCGGGCCGGTCGGGGATGGCGAGCAGGTGCTCTCCGAGAACCTTCACGAAGCCGGGGTAGTCGCCGCGGGGCGAGCAGTCGGCCCGGCCGGACGCGTCGGCGGTCGCCATCGTCAGGAAGGGTGAGTGGGCGATGAAGCGGCGGGAGTGCTCGTCGATGTGGTCCTGGATCTTGCTCTTGATCATCGCGTCGGGCTCGCCGAGCCGGTCGCGGACCTGTTCGATGGACACCCGGCGCGGCCGCCGCTCGATGAGTGGCGCATTTTGCCTGGTCATGGCACCATTATGAGCAATCATTCAGTTCTTGCGCTACTCGCTTTCGGCGCTCTTCCGCAGGAGGTCAGCGGTGTCGAGGGACCCACGGCTTCACCCGCGCAAACAGCCGCGCCAGGTCCGCGCCGAGCTCACGCGCCGGCGCATCCTGGAGGCGGCTGCTCAGGTTTTCACCGAGTACGGCTACGCCGCCGGCACCACCAACCGCATCGCCGAGTACGCGGGCGTGTCGATCGGATCGCTGTACCAGTACTACCCGAACAAGGACGCGATCCTGCTGGAGCTGATGCTCGCCCACCTCGACAGCGGCGAGGAAGAGGCCACCCGCCGCCAGACGGGGGAGCTGCCGGGCACGGCCGAGGGCCTCATGCGCCTGTTCGTGCAGGCCGCCATCGCCAACCACCTGGAGGACCCGCGGCTGCTGCGCGTCATGGTCGAGCAGGCGCCGCGCTCCCCGGAGCTGCTGCAGCGCGTCTACCAGTTCAAGAACGAGCGCAACGCCCACACCCGCGACCTGCTGCGCCGCTACCGGGAGGTGCGGGTGTCGGACCTCGAGACGGCCGCCCGGATCATCAACGCCACGATCGAGCTGGTCGTCCACCAGGTCGTGGCCGAGCACGAGCCCATCGACCTGCAACGCCTGGAGGACGAGCTCGTCGCGATGTTCACCCGCTACCTGACGGCCTGAACGGCGGGGCTCACGCCCAGGTGACCGGCAGCGAGTGCACCCCGAAGATCAGCATCTCGTCGCGCACCGGCACCTGCGCGGCCGGCACCGCCAGGCGCAGGCCCGGCAGGCGGGTGATCAGCTCGCCCAGCCCGATGCGCAGCTCGATCCGGGCGAGCTGCTGCCCGAGGCACTGGTGCACGCCGTGCCCGAAGGCCAGGTGCGGCGTGCGCGGGCGGCGCAGGTCGAGCATGTCGGGGTCGGGCCAGTGGCGCGGGTCCCTGTTGACCTCGGGCGTGGCGATCACCACGGTCGCGCCGGCCGGCAGGTCCACGCCGCCCAGCGTCACCGGCTCCTTGGCGACCCGGCTGACCCCGAGCTGGATGATCGACAGGAACCGCAGCAGCTCTTCCACCGCGTCGCCGATCAGCTCCGGCTCCGCGCGCAGGGCCGCGAGCTGGTCGGGGTGCTCCAGCAGCGCGAACGTCCCGAGGCCCAGCATGTTCGCCGTGGTCTCGTGGCCGGCGGTGAGCAGGAGCAGGGCGACGTCCACGAGCTGCGCGTCCGTCAGCGGCGGGTCGGCGTCGTGGACGAGCCCGGACAACAGGTCGCCGGCCGGGTTCGCGCGCTTGGCCGCCACGAGCCGCGCCATGAACGCGTGCAGCCCGGCGCGGGCCGCCGCCTGCTCCCGCATGGTCGCGCTCGCGCTCAGCCCGACCGCCGTCCGCTCCTGGAACTCCGCGCGGTCGGCGTAGGGGACGCCCAGCAGCTCGCAGATGACCAGCGACGGCAGCGGCAGCGCGAACGCCGGCACCAGGTCGGCCGTCCGGGTGCCGGCCGCCTGCATCGCCTCGACGTGCTCGACCGCGATCTGCCTGACCCGCGTCTCCAGCTCCCGCATCCGCCGCACCGTGAACTGCCCCGTCAGCACCCGCCGCAGCCGGGTGTGCTCGGGCGGGTCCATGAAGACGAAGGCCCCGTCGGTGCGCTCCCCCTCGGGCGGGGCCTGCGGCGGCCGGAGCGAGGTGGCGTCCCGGTGCCGCAGCTTGTCGGCGCTGAACCGGGGATCGGCCAGCACCGTACGGGCCTCATCGAACCCCGTCACCAGCCAGGCCCGCGCGCCGTTCAGCAGCTCCACCTCCCGGACCGGGCCGTGCCCCGCAGGCCGGGCGGCGGGGAGAACGGGTCGCGCCCGCGCTCCACCAGGTCCGCCGGCAGGATCCGCCGCATCGTGGCGGTGCTCACGCCCGCGGGCTGCTCGGTCAGGCTGTCGTCGGTCATCGGCGTCCCGTTCTCAATAGGGTACGTTCGCGTATCTAACGGAGGACACCGTAGATCACCGAAATAAGATACGCAAGCGGATCTAAACGGCGCGGCGGTGATCAGTGGGGCGGACGCCGCGCAGCCGCTTGAACGCCACGCTCAGCGCGAACGCGTTCGCGTACCCGACCCTGCGCGCGATCGCGGCCACCGTGAGGTCGGTCTCCCGCAGCAGGTCCGCGGCCAGGGCGACGCGCCAGCCCGCCAGGTACGCCATGGGCGGCTCGCCGACGAGCGCGGTGAACCGCCGGGCCAGCGCCGCCCGCGACACCCCGGCCTTGGCCGCCAGCTCCGCCACCGTCCACGGATGGGCGGGCGCGTCGTGCAGCAGCCGCAGCGCGGCGCCCGCGACCGGGTCGTCCAGCGCCCGGCACCAGCCGGGGACGCTCGCGTCCCGGCTGGCGAACCAGGCACGCAGCGCGGAGACCAGCATCAGGTCCAGCAGGCGGTCCAGCACGAGCTGCTGCCCCGGCCGGTCGCGGGCGATCTCCTCCGCGACGACCCCCGCCGAGGGGAACGGGCCCGCCTCGGCCGGCACCACCAGCACCGGCGGAAGGGCGCGCAGCAGCCGCTCGCTGAGCTCGCCCCGGCGCTCGAACGTCCCGCTGACCAGCACGGCACCCTCGTCGCCCGGGGCGTCGCAGGTGAGGGTGGCGGCGCGCTCGACGCCTCCCGCGCCCGGGCAGTAGTCGGCGGCGGTCACCTCCAGGGCGGGCGCGGTCGCCGGGTCGTCGGCCACCGTGTAGGGCGCGTCGCCCCGGACGACCGCGATGTCACCGGCCGCGAGGCGTACCGGCTCGTGGCCGTCGGCGACCACCCACGCGTGGCCGCGCAGCATCGTGGCCAGCGTCAGCGGGGCGCCGCTCGCCATCCGCAGCGCCCACGGCGGGCGGATGACCGCCCGCCGGAAGACGGCGCCGCGCGCCCGCACCTCCGCCAGCAGCTCCGACACGGCATCCACGACCGCCAGCCTAGACGCTGAGACATCGACATGAGGCTTCCAGCCATGGAACGTCTCAGCCCCGGCCGGTTGACTGGGCGCCATGTCTGAGCAACCGATTCTCGTCACCGGAGCGACCGGCAAGACCGGCCGCCGCGTCGTACGCCGCCTGCGCGCCCAAGGACTGCCGGTCCGGGCGGCCGCCCGCGGCGGCGAGCACGCCTTCGACTGGGCCGACCCCGGCACCTGGGACGCCGCCCTGCGCGGCGTGCGGGCCGCCTACATCGTGCAGGTGGACGGCACGAAGCTGGTGCGCCCGTTCGTCGAGCGGGCCGCCCGGCACGGGGTGCGGCGCGTCGTCCTGGCCTCGGGACGCGGCATCGACCTGCCCGGCTACGCCAACGACCGCGACGGCGTCCTGGAGGGCCTGCTCGACAGCGAGGCCGCCGTGCGGGAGAGCGGCCTGGAGTGGACGATCACCAGGCCGGGCTGGTTCGCGCAGAACTTCAGCGAGGGCTTCTTCGCCGACGCCGTCCGCGCCGGCGAGCTGCGGCTCCCGGCCGGCGACGGGGCCGCCAGCTTCGTCGACGCCGAGGACATCGCCGCCGTCGTCGCCGCCGCGCTGACCGGGGACGGGCACGCGGGCCAGGTCTACGAGCTGTCCGGCCCCGAGGCGGTGACCCTGACCGAGGCGGCCGCCACCATCTCCGAGGCCACCGGCCGAAAGCTCCGGTACGTGCCGATCTCCCCCCGGGAGTACGTCGCGGAGCTCGTCCAGCAGGGCTGGCCGGCCGCGGACGCGGCGGCGTTCGCGGACGTCATCGAGCCGCTCAGGAACGGCACGGACGCCTACGTCTCCGACGGGGTGCCGCGCGCGCTCGGCCGCCCCGCGAGGACGTTCGCCGCGTTCGCCAAGGCCACCGCGGCCGAGGGCGGCTGGCCCGCCTAGGCCGCCGGGGCAGGCCGGAACGCATGGAACGGGATGGAACGCCCCTTGGTCCGAGGCGCCGTCGTCCGAGGACGGCGCTCGTTCACGAAAGGGACACTCATGCCACCATCCCACGGACTCGCCCGGCGATTACGAGCGGCACTGGCCGCCGTCGCCGTCGTGGCGGGCCTGACGGCCGCCGCCCCGGCCGCGCACGCCGCCGCGCCGGCCACCCATGCCATCGCCTGGGGCAAGGGCGGCTTCGGCCAGCTCGGCGACGGCGGCTACGCTGACCAGCACCTCCCCGTCAAGGTCCGCGGCGAGGAGGCGGGCTTCACCGAGGTCGCGGGCAGCCTCACCCACTCGCTGGCCATCGCCGCCGACGGCACGGTGTGGGCCTGGGGCCAGAACAACAACGGCCAGCTCGGCGACGGCACCCACACCGACAGCAACGTGCCGGTCAAGGTGCCGGGCCTGTCCGGCATCGCCGAAGTCGCGGCCGGCTGGGGCTTCAGCCTGGCCAGGAGCGCCGACGGTCACGTGTGGGCGTGGGGGACGAACTACGCCGGGCAGCTCGGGCTGGGCACGTTCGGCGGCTCGTACGCCACCCCGCAACCCCTCCCCGAGCTGCGGAACATCACCCACATCGAGGCCGGCTGGTTCCACAGCATGGCCCTGCGCAACCACTTCACCGTGCTCGTCTGGGGGGACAACGCGCGCGGCCAGCTCGGCGACGGCACCGGCGTGGCCAAGGCCGCCCCGATCGAGCTGACCGGCCTCGGGGGCGAGAGCGGGCCGGTCTTCGACATCGCCGCCGGCTTCTACCACTCGCTGGCCGTGCGCGGCGACGGCACCCTGCTCTCCTGGGGGGCCAACAACTCCGGCCAGCTCGGCAACGGCACCACCTCCGTCACCGCGTCGTACAGCCCGGTGCCCGTCATCGGCCGGTACGGCCAGGTGCGGGCGCTGGCGGCCGGATGCCAGCAGAGCTACCTGGTGGACGGCTCCGGCCAGGTGTGGGGCTGGGGCGACAACACCCACGCCCAGGTGGCGCACACCGGCACGGTCGTCAAGCAACCGCAGCCCATCCCTGGCCTGTCCGACGCCAGGGACGTGGCGGCGGGCTGCGCCTTCGGGCTGGCGCTCACCTCGTCCGGCAAGGGGTACGGCTGGGGCCAGTACACCTCCGGCCAGACCGGGACCGGCGTGCCCGTGCCGATGCCGGTGTTCCCCGTCGTGTGGGACACCGGCTTGACGTTCATCGCCGCCGGAGGCGACCACGGCCTGGCCGTCCGGCAACTGAACTGAGAACCCCGCGGACCGCTCACCGGGCCGGCCAGGCCCGGTGAGCGGCCCGCAGCGCGGAGCCGGCCAGCGCGTCGGCCCGCGGGCGCCGCCGGTGCACCGCGATCAGCACCCCGGCCGCCGCCATGCAGGACACGATGGACGAGCCGCCGTACGACACGAACGGCAGCGGCACCCCCACGATCGGCGCCAGCCCCAGCACCATGCCGACGTTGATGAACGTCTGCGCCCCCAGCCAGCAGGCGATCCCCGCCGCCGCCAGCGTCCCGAACGGCGTCAGGCTCTCGCCCGCGATGCGCAGCGCGCGCCGCAGCACCGCCCACAGCAGGACCAGGATCAGCGCCGCGCCGGCGAAGCCCAGCTCCTCGCCGGCGATGGTGAAGACGAAGTCGGTGTGCTGCTCCGGCACGAACCGCCCGCCGGTCTGCTCGCCCTGGAACAGCCCCCGGCCGAACAGCCCGCCGGAGCCGACCGTCACCAGCGCCTGGGCCGCGTTGTAGCCGGCGCCCTGCGGGTCGGCCATCGGGTCGGCGAACGTCAGCAGCCGCTGCACCTGGTGCGGCCGCAGCAGCCCGAGGAACCAGGCCGCCGCCGCGGCGGCCACGCCCGCGCCCGCCAGCAGGAGCAGCACCCGGCGCCGCACCCCGGCCACGACCAGCATGCCGCCGGCCGTCACCACCATGATCATCGCGGTGCCGAGGTCCGGCTGCGCCATGATCAGGCCCAGCGGCAGCGCGGCGACGACCAGGGCCGGCAGCACGCGAGGCCCGCGCCGGCCGTCGGCGCGGTCGCCGAGCAGCACGGCCAGCATGAGCACCAGCGCGACCTTGGCCGGCTCCGACGGCTGCAGGTCCAGCCCGCCCAGCGACAGCCACGACTGCGCGCCGTTGGCCGTGCGGCCCAGCGGCGTCAGCACCGCCGCCAGGCCGAGCAGGGAGACGGCGTACGCGGGCAGCGTCCAGGCCCGCAACGCGGCGGGCCCGGCCAGCGCCAGCGTGATCATCACGGCCAGGCCGACGAGCACGTGCACGACCTGGCTCTTCAGGTACGTCTGCGGGTCCTGGCCCGCCACCTGCATGCGGGGTCTGGTCGCCGACCAGACCAGCAGGACGCCCAGCACGCCGAGCGCGGTCACGGGCACGAGGACGCGCCAGTCCAGCCGGCGCAGCACGCTCACCATCGCTTGTCCCGGGGCAGGGCGGGCTTGCGGCCCTCCAGGCCGTACATGCCGGACCAGATC
Source organism: [Actinomadura] parvosata subsp. kistnae (assembly GCF_900323885.1). GTDB lineage: Bacteria > Actinomycetota > Actinomycetes > Streptosporangiales > Streptosporangiaceae > Nonomuraea > Nonomuraea composti. The sequence goes on from NZ_OOHJ01000023.1 coordinate 415,302, forward strand.
TCCCGCACGGCGGGCGCGGCGGCCTCGCCACCGCCGCCGCCGCGCGAGACCACGACGACCACCGCGTACCGGGGCTTGCCGGCGGGCGCGAACGAGGCGAACCAGGAGGTGTCCTCCGCCCCGTACGCCTCGGCGGTGCCCGTCTTGCCCGCCACCGGCAGCTTGCCGAGCGGGAACCCGTCGAAGGCGCCGGCGGCCGTGCCCGACCTCGGCACCTCGGCCAGGGCGCGGCGCATGAACTCCAGCGTCGCGGCCGGGACCGGCAGGCGCCCGGCGACCGGCGGCGTCACCTCGCGCAGCAGCGTGCCGTCCGGGCCGCGCACCTCCTTGGCGACCCGCGGGCTGAACAGCGTCCCGCCGTTGGCCAGCGCCGCGTACGCGCGCGCCAGCTGCAGCGGCGTGACCAGCACGTCGCCCTGCCCGATGGAGAAGTTCGCGGCGTCGCCGGCGGTCCACACGTAGCCGTGCGCGCAGTTCTCCGCCGCGACCGCCTTCAGGTAGGCCGCCCTGGCGGCGTCCTTCTCCTGCGGGTATCCGGTCCGCGCCGCCCTGCACGACGCGTCCTTGGTCTGCTTCCAGTACGCCTTCTTCCACGCCGGGTCGGGCACCCGCCCGGCGGCCTCGCCCGGCAGGTCCACCCCCGTCGCCACGCCGAACCCGAAGCCCCTCGCCATGTCCTGCATCGCGGTGCCGCCCTGCAGCCGCTCGGCGAACCGGTAGAAGATCGTGTCGCACGAGACGACCAGGGCCCGGCGCAGGTCCATGACACCCAGATCGGCGCCGCCGTAGTTGCGGAAGGACCGGTCACCGATCCGGTACGAGCCCGGGCAGTCGTAACGGCCCCGCAGGTCGTAGCCCGCCTTCGCGGCGGCGGCCGTGGAGACCACCTTCCACGTGGAGGCCGGCGGCCACAGCCCCTGCACCGCCCTCGACACCAGCGGGCTCCCTGCACCCGACGTCAGCCGCCGGTAGTCGGCCTCGCCGATGCCGCCCGTCCAGATCTCCGGATCGTAGGAGGGGGCGGCGGCCAGGGCCACCACGCGGCCGGTCCGCACGTCCAGCACCACCGCCGCCCCCGAGTCGGCCTTGCCCGCCTTGCGCACCGCCCGTTCCAGCGCCCGCTCCACGACCGCCTGCACGTCGGCGTCGATGCTGGTCACCACGGTCGCGCCGGGCGTCGCCGGCTGCTCGCCGAGCGTGCGCAGCACCTGCCCCGCGCTGTCCACGACCACCTTCCTGCTGCCCGGTCTCCCGCGCAGGTCGCTCTCGTACGTCGCCTCCAGCCCGTCCTTGCCCACCAGGTCGTTCGAGTCGCCGGGGGCGAGGTAGCCGAGGACGTGCGCGGCCAGCGCGCCACGCGGATGGTCGCGCACCGGCCGCGGCTCGGCCGTGATGCCGGGAAAGTCCTCCGGCCGCTCGGCGATCTGCATCGCCTCCCGCTCGCCGACGCCCTCGGCCACCGGGATCGGCTCGTACGGCGAGCCCGCCCAGCACGGCTGACGCGTCCGCGGCCCGCACAGCCGCATCCGGTCTTGAAGGTCCTTGTACGGGCGGCCGAGCGCCTTCGCCAGCTTGCGCAGCGTCGCCCGGCCCCGATCGGGCTGCCGGGTCAGCGCCACCCGGTCCGCGAACACCGTCATCGCCGCCCTGTTCCGGGCCAGCGGGCGGCCCCGGTCATCGAGGATGCGCCCGCGAACCGCCGGGACGACGACGTGGCGTACGTGGTCGGCGACCGCCGCGGCCGTGTACCGCTCGCCGTCCAGGATCTGCACCTGCCAGAGCCGGCCGAGCAGGACGAGGAACAGCGCTGCCACCAGCACGTGGGTCAGCAGCAGCCGGAAGGGTTGAGAACGTCGCATCGGAGTGCCTTCTGAACGGTGCCCGGCCACGCCCGGCGATCAGCAGCCACACCAGGGGGCCGGCGAGCAGGTTGAACGGCAGAGCGGCCAGCGGGGCCCGGCCCGGCCAGCCGTCCAGGAGGAGGCCGGGGTGCTCGGGCAGGCCGTCGAGCAGCAGGGCGTACGCGGTGGCGGCCAGGCTGCCGACCGCGCCCCCGACGAGGGCGGTGGCCCATCCGGGGGTCAGGCGGCGGTCGCGCGGACGGCCCGGGAAACGCGTGCCACGCCCGCCCAGGCCGGTGCCGACGCCGCGCAGGCCGGTGCCGGCATCGCGCGGGCCGGTGCCCCCGTCGCGCAGGCGAGCGCCCAGCAGGCCCATGCCGTAGCCGAGCAGGCACAGCAGCAGGGCCGTGCGGCCGACCGGCGGGGGCGCGGGCGGGACCAGGTCCGCCAGGAGACCCACGGCGAACCCGGTCACCGCCCCGGCGTTCGGCCCCCACGCCAGGCCCGCCGTCACGGCCACCAGCATGACCAGATCGGGCCGGACCGGCAGCCGCTCCAGAATGGCCACCTGGAGCAGCGGGGCCAGCACGACCGCCGCCGCGACCCTAATCCGCATCAGTGATCACGCCCAGCACGTCGAGGGTGCTGAAGGTGACGGCGGGGCGTACCAGAGCGGTGCGGGTGAGCTGGTCGCGGACGGGATCGACGCGTTCGACGGTCCCCACGGGGATGCCGGGCGGGTAGGGAGAGCCGCCGCTCGACCCGAGCGTCACCACCTGCTGCCCGGGACGCAGCGGCGCGTCGGCGTCGAGCAGCCGCAACGAGAGCAGCCCGTCACCCCGACGACCGGTGACCGTGCCGATCTCGTTCGGGCCGGCCGTGCGGACGCCGACGGAGGCGTGGGGGGCGGTGAGCAGCAGGACGGTGGCGACGTCCGGGCCCGCCTCGACCACCCGGCCCACCAGGCCGTCGGCGGTGACCACGGCGAGGTCGGGCCGCACGCCGTCCCGGGTGCCCGCACTGATCGTCACCACGTCCCCGCGCACCGCGACGACGTCGGCGGGCACCAGCGTCATGCGCGGATGGGCGGCCTGGAGCCGGTCGCGGCCGGCCTCGCGGGCACGGGCCGCGCGTTCGGCCCACAGCTCGGCGGCCAGGCGGGCGTTGTGCCGTTCCAGCTCCTGGACGCGTACCTGATCGTCACCGGACAGGGCCCGCGCGGGCGCGGTGACCGCCGCGAGCACCTGCTCGGCGGGCCCCGCCACAGCGGCGCCGGCGGTGCGCAGCACGGAGGCGTGCCCGCGCAGGTCGGCGGTGGCCAGCACGACGGCGCTCAGCGACAGCACGACCACCACACGGCCACGCCGCCCGGCGGCGCTCCTGCCCGCCACCCGCCCGGAGCCGGACACCCCGCGCACCCGGCCGGAGCCGCCGAACGGGCGCAGGCGGGGCCGCCGCTCCACGCGGGGGAGAGCACGCAGGGTCCGCTCCACGCGGGGGAGATCGCGCAGAGTCCGCACGGTCATCTCGTCGTCATCTCCTCTACATCACCGCGTTCATCCCGGTGTCCATCGCGGCGTCCGTCGCGGCGTCCGTCGCGGCGTCCGTCGCCGCGTTCGTCGATGCGTTCATCTGCGGGGCTCCGGCATGAGCACGCCCTGCAGCCGGTCGAACTCCTCGACGCAGCGCCCCGAGCCGAGCACCACCGAGTGCAGGGGGTTCTCCACCGTCCTGATGGGCATGCCGGTCGCGTCGCCCAGCCGCCGGTCCAGCCCGCGCAGCAGGGCGCCGCCGCCGGTCAGCGTGATGCCGCTCTTGACCAGGTCGCCGGCCAGCTCGGGCGGGCACTGGTCGAGCGCCGTCTGCACGGCGTCGATGATGGCGTGCACCGGCTCCTCGATCGCTTCGCGCACCTCGCCCGCCGAGATGGTGACGGTCCGCGGCAGGCCGCTGACCAGGTCGCGGCCCCGGATGTCGGCCTTCGGCTCGTCCCGCTGCGGCCAGGCGAAGCCGAGCGCCATCTTCACCTCCTCGGCGGTGCGCTCGCCGAGGAGCAGCGCGTGCTCCTTCTTCACGTACTGGATGATCGCCTCGTCGAGCTCGTCACCCCCGACCCGCAGCGAGCGGGCGGTCACGATGCCGCCGAGGGAGATCACCGCGACCTCCGTGGTGCCGCCGCCGATGTCGACGACCATGTTGCCGACCGCCTCGTGCACCGGCAGCCCGGCACCGATCGCGGCGGCCATCGGCTCCTCGATGATGTAGACCTTGCGCGCCCCCGCCTGGTAGCCGGCCTCCTTCACGGCGCGCTGCTCGACCCCCGTGCAGCCGCTCGGGATGGCCACGACCAGGCGCGGCTGCGTGAAGTGGCGGCGGCGGTGCACCTTCTGGATGAAGTAACGCAACATCTGCTCGGCCACTTCGAGGTCGGTGATGACGCCGTCGGCCAGGGGCCGGATCGCCACGATGTGGCCCGGGGTGCGGCCGATCATCTGCTTGGCCTCGTGGCCGACGGCGACGATCTTCTCCGTCCTGGTGTTCACCGCCACCACCGACGGCTCGTCCAGGACGATGCCGCGGTTGCGGACGTACACGAGCGTGTTGGCCGTGCCCAGGTCGACAGCCATGTCACGGCCGAGGAGATCGAGCAAGGACATGTCTCCCCCCATGAGAGAACGCCCGGCCCTCCGCCCGCGCCCGACGGGTCGAGAGCGCCGGACGTCCATCAGTTCGACCAACTCTCCCTGTCTGAGTCGAGAAAAGTTATAACCGAAATATCAGCTTTTCTGCAAGACGATCATGCGATTTGCCGCTGGTCGGCGATGGCCCCAACCGTCGGCCGGCGGCGGCGTGGCCTAGCATGCGGGCATGCGGACTGCGGCGGGCGTGGTGCTCGCGGGTGGGCGCTCCACGCGGATGGGGCGGCCGAAGGCGTGGCTGGAGTGGCACGGCTCGACGTTGCTGTACCGGGCCGCCGCCATCCTCGCCAGGACGGTCGGCGGGCCGGTGGTCGTCGTCGCCGCACCCGGGCAGGAGCTGCCGCCGCTGCCCCCGGGGGTCTCGGTGGCCGCGGACCCGGTGGAGGGGCTGGGCCCCATGCAGGGGCTGGCCGTGGGGCTGGCGGCGGTCGCAGGCAGGGCTGAGGCGGCGTTCGTGTGCTCGACGGACCTGCCGTTCCTGCACCCGGCCTTCGTCCGGCGGGTCCTGCGCGGCCTGACCCCCGGGGTGGACGTCGCGCTGCCGGTCGCCGGGGGTTTCCGGCAGCCGCTCGCCGCCGCGTACCGGACCTCGCTGGCGGGGCTGATCAAGGACCTGCTGGACGCGGGGGACCTGCGGCCGGGCATGCTGTTCCAGCACTGTGAGGTGAGCCGGCTCGGCGAGGAGGAGCTGCTGGCCGATGCCGAGCTCGCCCGGCACGACCCGGCGCTGGAGTCCGTCCTGAACGTCAACTCCCCGGACGACTACGCGACCGCCAGGGCCCGCCGCCCGCCGCGGGTCGTCGTGGAGGTCTTCGGCGCCCTCGCCGGGAACAGCGGAGAGGGGACGCGCGCCGCTCGCGCGGAGAACGATGGGGACGGGCCGCTCGCCATGCGAGCCGAGCACGGCGGAGACGGCACGCACACCGTGCCCGCCGCCACGCTCGGGGCGGCGGCGAGGGCGGCCGGGCTGCTCCTGGACCGGCACGTGGTGGTCGCGCTCAACGGGCACCGGGTCACCCCCGACGAGGCGCTACCTCTGGTGGCGGGCGACACCGTCGCCTTCCATCCGGCCGGCGCTGACGGCTGAGGCCGAGGCGCACGCGCTGGTCGCGACCGCCGCCCGCTGAGGCCGAGGCGCACGCCATGGTCGCGAGCGCCGGCCGCTGAGGCCGCGGCGCACGCCATGGTCGCGAGCGCCGGCGGCGGCCTGGCCACCCCGTGCCCGGCGCCGGACGGAGGGCTACGCGCCCGCCTCCGCCAGCAGCCGGGCCACGTACTCCTGGGAGGGCGGCCCGCACCGGGCGAAGACCTCGCCGATGGCGGCGTGCAGGGCGGGCAGGGCCCAGTCGGGCGGCAGCAGCTCGGCCGGGAGCGGCGGGACCCGCACCGTGTCCACCAGCGCGCCGCCGAACAGCCGGACGTAGGCGGCCAGCGTCGCCCCGTCCGGCTCGGGAGGGGCGGTCCAGGTCCGGACGGCGGCGCTCAGCCGGGCGGTGTGGTCGCGGAAGCGGCCGTTCAGCTCGCCCAGGTCCCACGCGCGGTAGGCGATCTCGGCGGCGTCGGCCGCGGACAGCCCGACGTGCCCGTAGTAGACGGTGCCGGCCGGGGGCGGGCCGCCGAGTTCGGCGGCGAGCTGGGCGCGCCGGTCGGTGGGGGAGATCAGCACGCCCGGCTGCATGAGCCCGTAGCGGGCCAGGGTGGCGGCGCGCCGGAGCCGGTCGCGGTAGGCCCGCTGCGCCTCGGGCACGGTGTAGAAGATCGCGTGGAAGCGGCCCTCCCAGGTGGGTGGCGGCGTGCCGCGCCGGTCGCCGGCGCGGCGGAAGTCGGCCAGGAAGTTGCCCGCGAGGTGGTAGTCGGCGCCCCGGCCGCGCGGTGTGGCGGTGAGCAGCCCGTCGCCGCGCATCCTGGCGATCAGCGAACGTGCCGCGCCCGCGCTCAGCCCCAGATCGGTGAGCAGCCGCACCAGGACGACCCCGGGCAGGGACTCGCGCCGCGCGACCCCGTACAGGAAGGGGACGAGCGCGGTGTTGGCGCCCCGCGAGACATTGGCCGGGCCCTCATGACCTGTTACGCTTTCGCTCACGGTCGTGAGTGTATACGGCACATGAAGGGCGGGCTCGAAGATGACGGAAAGCCAGGACCGGCGTGGCAAGGCCCTGTCGTCGCTGCTCAACCTCCTCCCGTCGGTCCTGTTCGGCGTGGTGCTGCCGTTCGTGACCTACGGGATGCTGACCGATCGCGGCTACGCGCCGGTGACCGCGCTGCTGCTGGCGTCGCTGTGGCCGGTCGCCGACCTCGTCCTGTACCTCGCGGTGAAGCGGCGGGTCGACGAGTTCGGCCTGATGATGCTGGTCCTGCTGCTGCTCGGGGCGCTGGGCGCGCTCGTGTTCGACAGCACCCGGCTGTTCTTCGTCAAGGACTCCGCGATCACCGGGCTGCTGGGGCTGACCTTCCTGGGCAGCCTGGCGCTGTCCCGGCCGATCATGTTCTACCTGGGCAGGAAGTTCGCCACCGACGGCACGCCGGAGAGCCTCGCCTACTGGAACGGCCTGTGGCGGTACCCGGGCTTCCGCCGCACCCAGTACCTGCTGACGGGGGTGTGGGGCGGCGCCTTCCTGCTGGAGGCGATCGTCGGGGTGCCGCTGGCGTACGTGCTGCCGACCCAGGCGATGCTGCTGGTCGGCAACGTGCTGCCGATCGTGGTGGTGGCGGCCCTGATCACCTGGACGATCTTCATGGCGAAGCGGGGACGCGCCCGCATGGCCGCGGCCCAGTCGCAGTGACCGTACGGCGCTAGCGGGGGCGGGCCGCGGCGTGGCCCTCGTCGGTGCGGGCGCCGGACAGGATGGCGTCGAGCAGCCCGGGATAGCGGGCGTCCAGGTCGTCCCGCCGCAGGACGAGCAGGTTCTCCCGGCCTGAGGGCTGCTGCCAGATGATGCCGCTGTCGCGCAGCACCCGCCAGTGGTGGGTCATGGTGGACTTCGCGGTGATGCCCAGCGTGTTCAGGACGCTGGTGCAGTTGTGCTCGCCGCCGGCGTCGAGGATGCGGACGACGGCCAGGCGCACGCCGTTCCCCAGTGCCGACAGGACGTCTTCGATGCGGATCTGGTCGCGGTCGGGATGACGGAAGGCCATGGTCCAACTGTACCGCGATTGTCGAACTATCGCCCATTCGTCTGGCATAGTACGACTGTACGTAAATACGCGTACTGTCATTGCCTCCCTTGAAGGGCGTTACATGTCCACTCCCTCCGTGCTGCCCGCACCCTCGGCGGGCGCCGTCAAGCCGCGACTCGGCTGGACCCTGGCGCTCCTCGCCCTGGCCCAGCTCATCTACGCGCTCGACCTCAACATCGTGTTCGTCGCGCTCCCGCAGATCGGCGCCGACCTGGGCTTCCCCGGCCAGACCCAGCAACTCGTGGTCAGCGCCTACGTCGTCTTCGCCGGCGGATTCCTGCTGTTCGGCGGCCGGGCGGCCGACCTGCTCGGCCGCCGCCGCGTCTTCGTGCTCGCCCTGACCCTGTACGCGGTCTCGTCGCTGGCGGGCGGCCTGGCCGGCAGCCCCGCGGTCATCATCGTCGCCCGGGCCGTGCAGGGCATCGGCGGCGCGCTGCTCCTGCCCGCCACGCTGGCCCTGCTCAACAGCCTGTTCGCCGAGGGCCCGCAGCGCAACCGCGCGCTCGCGGTCTGGGGCGGCGCCGGCGCCAGCGGGCTGACCATCGGCGCGCTGCTCGGCGGCCTGCTCACCCAGCACTTCGGCTGGCCCGCCGTCTTCTACGTCAACGTCCCCCTGGCCGGGCTGGTCGCGCTGGCCGCCCTGGCCGTCATCCCGCGCGACCCGGCCGGGGGAGAGCGGCGCAGGTTCGACATCCCGGGCGCGCTGACCGTCACCGGCGGCTCGACCCTGCTCGTCTTCGCCCTGGTCGAAGGGCCCGAGCTGGGCTGGGGCAGCCCGCTGGTCGTCGGCGCCTTCGTGCTGGCCGCCGTACTGCTGGTGGTCTTCGCGCTGGTCGAGGCCCGTAGCGCCGACCCGCTCATGCCGTTCCGGCTGTTCCGCAACCGCAGCCTCACCGTCGGCATGCTGGTCACCTTCATCTACATGGCCACCTTCGGCGTCCTGCCGTACTTCCTCACCGTCCTGATGCAGAGCATCCACGGCTACAGCGCCCTGCAGACCGGCCTGGCCTTCCTCATCCCCTCCCTGGCCATCGCGGCCGGCACCCAGACCGGCGAGCGGCTGGCCACCCGGCTCGGCACCCGCGCCACCCTGCTGATCGGCTTCGCCATCGGCGTGCCCGGCACCGCCGTCCTCGCCCTCGGCTTCGACGCCGAGGCCTCCTACGGGCTGCTGGTGCCCGGCCTCATCGTCTCCGGCCTCGGCCAGGGCATCGTCTGGACCGCCATGTGGATCGCCGCCGCCACCGGCACCGCCGCCCACGAGCAGGGCGTCGCCAACGGCATCGCCTCCACCGCGCTCAACATCGGCAACGCCATCGGCCTGGCCGTCTTCACCGTCATCGCCGACCTCGGCACCGAGAGCAAGACCGGCCAGGCCCTGCGCGCGGCCACGGCCGACGGCGAGTTCCTGGTCGTCCTGCTCACCGCGGCCGGGATGATCGCCGGCCTCCTCATCACGCTCGCCCTGCGCCGGCGCGGCGAGGAGGCGCCCGCGACCGTCGGCTGACCACTCCGACCGGCGGCCTGCGGCTGCCGCCACGGCCGGAGCACCCTGGCACGACGGCCCCCAGGTGCTCCGGCCCCCCAGGCGCTCCGGCCCCGCCGCCAACGATCACGCGGCGAGGGTGGCCGCCAGCGGTGCGCCGAGCTGGATGTCGAAGTACGCCACGAGATCGCCCGCGTGCACCCGGCCCAGGTCCGCGTCGATGACGACGATCGTCCCCGCCACGATGCCGGTGAACCCCGTCCCGGACCGCCGCGCCTGCTCGATCCGCGCGGTGACCGGCCCGCGCACGGCCTCGCTCAGGAAGGTGAGCCCGCGCGGGAACTCCTCGGTGAGCGGGTGCCGCTGCCGCCCCGCCTGGATCGAGCTGCCGATGCCGAACCGCGCGGTGACGATCTGGTCGCCGCGGAGCGTGACGCGGAAGTAGCCGTTGGACTGGACGCGGGTGCACGACTGCTGCGGCGGGTAGAAGCAGTCGTACCCGCCCGCCTTGAGATCGTCCACGGCGGAGCTCATCGTGGTCGCGTAGTGCTCGGCGCCGAACGGCCAGCGCCGCACGGCGGCGCCGGCGGCGGTCACGAGCAGGCCGTCGAGGTCGGAGAAGCCGTAGTCCGCGTGCTCGTCGCGCCAGGAGGTGCGGGGAGCGCCGTCGTCCCACACCACCGGGTCCGGCTGGGCGCGGGCGAACGCGTCGATCTCCCGCCGAGCCCGGTCACCGGCGCCGGGCCACACCGCGTCGAGCGCGGGGGCCGCGGCGTCGGCGACCTGGGGCGGCTCGCCCCGCTGGTACGTCCCGGCCTCCGGCGTGGGAAACCACGCCCAGGCGAGGCGGTCCTGCCGGTCGAGCAGGAACTGCGCGACCTGGGGCCGCACGCTGCCCGTCTCGTCGCGGTGCCCGATCCTGCACCACAGGGCCCGGCCGTCGGCGTTGCTCCTGACCTGCGCGCAGAACCAGCCCGTCCGCGTCAGCGGCCGGGTGAGCGCCGCGGCCGTCCCGCCGGCCGGGACGGGGACGGCCCGCGAGTCCTCGTCCGCCGCCGCGTGCGCGTACACCCGGTCGGGGGGCAACGACGGCGGCTCCGGCGACGACGCGCAGCCGGCCGGCGCCGACAGCCCGAGGAGGGCGGCGAGCACGATCGTCCTGACCTTGATGGAGCGCACGGACGGGTAGCTTACGAGTAAACCGCCGGTAGGGTGCGGCCCTCCCCGCACCCGGCCCGGTCCACGATCCACGCGACGACAGGGACGTCACCACAGTCCTTGACCACGACGATCGCGCCGCACCCGGCGGCGGCGAGCCGGCGCAGCGGCCGGGCGGCGGTGGTGCCCAGCACCTGGGCGGGCGCCCACCGCTGCCCCCAGCGGAACGTCCGCGCCCCCATCCGGTAACGGCCGCCGTCCTCGCGGTGCACCAGGCCCGGATGGGCGAGCCGGCCCAGCAGCCTGTGCGTGGTGGCCTTGGGCAGGCCGGTGGCCATGGCGAGCTGCGTCAGCCCGGCCTCTTCCCGCCGAGCCGGCTCCTCCAGCACGTTACTCGCCACGCGGAGCGACGGTCGCGAGGTCAGCGGGTGGATTCGCGGATCACGAGCTCGAACGGGGCGACGTACTCGCCGGTGGGCCGGGAGGGGGCGTGCACGCGCTGCACCACCAGTTCGACGGCCTTCTCCGCCATCCACCGGTGATCGGGCGCCACGGTCGACAGCGACGGGACGAGGAACCGGGCCTCGGGCACGTCGTCGAAGCCGATGAGGCGGACGTCGTCCGGGACGCGCAGGCCGCGGTCGGCCAGGCCGCGCAGGACGCCGATGGCGATCGTGTCGGTCACCGCCACCAGCCCGTCCACCTCGTGACCGGAGTCGACCATGCGGTGCGCGGCGGCGCGGCCGGCTTCCATGGTCATGCGGTCGAGGGGGAAGAGCAGGGGCGGGTCGGCGGCCAGGCCGCGTTCGGTGAGGGCGTCGAGGTAGGCGTGGTAGCGGCGGGTCACGACGTTCACGCCTTCACGGGCGGGGCCGGAGACGATGCCGATCCGGCGGCAGCCCTGGTCGGCGAGGTGGCCGGTGGCCGCCTTGATGCCGGCCTCGTTGGGCATGGAGACGTGGTCGAACCGGCCGCCGAAGTCGCGCTCGCCGAGCATGACGATGGGGTAGCCCGCCTCGGTGAGCCGCTCGTCGAGGCCGTCGAGGGCGACGGCGCTGAGGATGAGGCCGTCGAACTGCAGGAGGCGGGAGTGGGCGAGGGCGTCGGCCTCGCCGGTCTCGGCGGCGCCGGTGCGTTCGATGGCGACGTGGTAGCCGCGGCGGGCGGCCGCGTCGATGACGAGGTCGGCGAGGTGGCTGAAGTAGGGCAGATCGATCTCGGGCACGGCCAGGCCGATGACGCCGGTGCGCCCGGACTTGAGGGTGCGGGCGGAGACGTTGACGCGGTAGCCGGACTCGCGGATCGCCTCCAGCACCCGCTGGCGTACGAGGTCGCCGACGCCGCCGCGGTTGTTGACCACGTTGGAGACGGTCATCTTCGACACCCCGGCGAGCCGGGCAACGTCCTCCATGGTCACCATGTCGCGCCCCGTGTTCCGTGGGTTCGTCGTGGCCGTTCCTGACGGAGGCCGTCGTCGGTCCCCGAGTTTATCGCGGCGCGGACGGTCTCCGAGCGCGGGCCGGAGGGCCCGGCGGCGCCGGGCCCTCCGACGACTCAGGTGAGCTGGATGTAGTCGAGCTCGGCGTACCCGGTGCCGCCCGCGAAGTAGGGCGAGCCCTTGGCCAGGCGGATCACGTTGTAGCCGGCCCGGAGCGTCACGGTGGTGCTGACCGTGGCGCCGAACTGGCCCCACCCGGCGGTCGGCGGGTAGCTGACCGTGCTCCAGGCGCCGCCGTTGTAGGCCAGGCCCTGGGTGGCGGTGGCGCCGGTGCCGTTGGCGTAGCCGATCGTCATCGTGTACGCGCGGGCGGTCGGCACGTTGACGACGAAGTCGACGTAGCTGTCGGTGCGCGGGGTGCCGGAGTTGTCGATGCGGCCGACGTACCCGCCGCCGGACGCGCTCGCGGAGGTGAGCCGCTGGGCGCGGAAGACGGAGGCGTTCTCGGCCTCGTAACGCTGCTGGTAGGCGGGCACGCCGGCGGCGGGCTCGACGACGAGCTGGTACGCGCTGGTGGCCACCATGTTCGGCACCGAGACGCTGAGCTGGCCGCCCGAGACCGTGCGGGTGCCGGTGGAGACGGTGGTGGGGGCGGCGACGCCGGTGAAGCGGCCGCCGGCGGGGGTGGACAGGAGGGTGACGCGGACGCTGGAGCCGAGCGCGCCGAGACCGGTCAGGTTGATCGTGTTGGTGCCTGCCTCGTCGCCGAAGACGACGTTGACGATCTTGCGGGTGGGGTCGTAGGCGGCGAACCCGTCCAGGCCGCTCTGCCCGCCCGGCGTGGTGGTGACCATGTTGCCGGCCATGTCGCCGTACCACTTGTAGAGCCACCACGTGCCGGTCGGCTGGTTGTTGTTGACGACCAGGCCGTTCATGGTGCCGTACTCGTACCAGAAGGCGCGGTGCGCGGACTCGACGCCGGCCCGCTCGAACTTGGCGACGTAGCTGGCCACCCGGCCGGGCACGTCCACCTCGGCGGGGGCGGCGTACTCGTTGATGGAGATGCGGCGCGGGCTGATGCCGAGCGCGGCCTCCAGGTTGCGGTAGTCGGCGATGTCGCCGGCGATGCGGGCGGGGTTCTGCAGCTCGTGCCAGCAGATGATGTCGGGCAGCGTGCCGGTGTCGCGGGCGTGGGTGAGGAACGACTGCATCCACGAGCGGCTGTAGACGGCGGTGCTCGGGCCGACGATCGGCGTCTGCGGGTCGAGGGCGCGCACCGCGCGGAACGTGCGCGTCCAGCCGTCGTTGAACGCGCCGGCGGCGGCGGTGTTCCAGGTGTAGTCGGGCTCGTTCCAGAGCTCCCAGCCGATGACGTTGGTGACGGTGGTGGCGTTGAGCCGGGCCCGGACCATGGTGTCGACCTTGGCCAGCCAGTCGTTCCAGCTCACCCACTTGTAGGGGAAGTCGGGGTAGATGTCGGGCATCCGGATGAACTCGCCGGCGCCGACCCGGGTGGCCTGCGGGGCGACGAGCAGGGAGTCGCCGCCGGGCGGCTGGCCGTTGGGCTTCTGGCCGACGCCGGGCGCGGGCTGCGTCAGCGAGTTCATCTTGATGGGCAGCAGCGTGGAGTCGGCGGGGCGGGAGTTCTCGGCCAGGCCGTACAGGCCGCCGGAGGCCACGTGGGTGACGGGGCGGAACGGCTGGGCGACGTTGACGGTGAGGGTGGCGCCGGCCGCGGCGGCGGGGGAGGCCGCGACCGTCACCGACGTGGCGACGACAGTGAGCGCTAACATCAGCGAGCTGGCACGTGGACGCATGTCACTCTCCTTCGGGGTGGGGGGTGAAGGCGGGCAGCCATACGCGCATGCCCGCCGGGCCCCGCCGGGCCCAGGAGTGGTAGGGCCGCAGCGGGAGGTCGATCCATCCGGCGTCCGCTGGCGGGGCGGCCGGGCGGGAAAGGTAGGGCCAGTCCCCGCCGGGGCGGGCGGGGAGCAGGGCGCGGACCAGGGTGCCGCCGTCGCCGGCGCGGGGCGCGCAGCCGGGGTCGATGACGAGCGCGTCGAGGGCGTCGGGGTCCGGCAGGTCGCGGGACTCCGCGCACAGGACCTCGGGGCCGCGCTCGACGGCGACGCAGCCGCGCACCGCGTCGATGCGCGGGTCGGGCCAGGTGAAGCGGGGCTCGACGGGCAGGTCGAGGGTGATGAGCTCGCCCGCGCGGAAGGCCCGGCGGACGCGGACGAGGCCGGGGGAGACCTGCCGGGTGCGGCCGTCCTCGGTGAGGGTGGCGCCCGCCGCCCAGGAGGGGACGCGCAGGGTGAGTGTCCACGGGCCGGGGGTGCCGGCCGCGACGCGCAGGCGGACGGTGCCGGACTCGGGGTAGCGGGTCTCGACGTCCACGCCGACCGGCCGCCCGTCCGGCAGCTCCGCGCGGATCTCGCAGGAGGCGTACTGGTGCAGCTGCAGCCCGTCGTCGTCGGTGGTGGCGAGGTAGCCGTGCAGGCTGGCCAGGGTGCGGGCGACGTTGGTGGGGCAGCAGGAGACGTCGAACCAGGCGGCCCTGGTGCCGCCCTCGGCGCGCGGGCTCACCTCGTCCGGGTCGGCGGGCCGGCCGGGCGTGCGCTGGTGCAGCGGGTTGGCGTAGAAGAACGCGCGGCCGTCGGAGCTGGGCGAGGTCGCCACGACGTTGTAGACGGTGCGCTCGACGAGGTCGGCGTAGCGGGGCTCGCCGGTGGCCAGCAGCAGCCGCCACGACACCATGATCGACGCGACGCCGGCGCAGGTCTCGCAGTAGGCGCGGTCCGGCGGCAGCTCCCAGTCCTCGCCGAAGCCCTCGTCCTGGTGGCGCGAACCCATCCCGCCGGTGATGTACGTCCGGCGCGCGACCGAGCGTTCCCACTGCCGCTCCACCGCCCGCAGCAGCTCGTCGTCGCCGCGCTCGACCGCCACGTCCACGGCCGCCGCCGTGAGGTAGAGGGCGCGCACGGCGTGGCCGCGCCACACCTCGGCCTCGCGGATCGGGACGTCGTCCTGGAAGTAGGCGCGGCCGAGCGGGATGTCGCGCAGCGTCCCGTGCCCGCGCCGGTCGAGGAACAGCCGGGCCTGCTCGACGTAACGCTCCTCGCCCAGGGCGCGGCCGAACTCGGCCAGGCCGACCTCGATCTCCGGATGGCCGCAGATCCCGGCCCGCCCGTCCGCGCCGAACGTGCGGCACACGTGGTCGGCGGCCCGCCGCGCGAGGCGGACCAGGTCGTCCTCGCCGTGCGTGCGCAGGCGGGCGACCGCGGCCTGCAGCAGGTGGCCGGTGTTGTACAGCTCGTGGCCGCCTTCGAGGTCGCTGTAGCGGGGTGGCTGGTCGCCGTGGCCGAAGCAGGTGTTGAGGTAGCCGTCCGGGTCCTGGGCGCGGGCGATGCGGGTGGTGAGCCGCTTGATCGCGGCCTCCGTCTCCGGGTCGCCGGTCCGGGCCGCCTCCCAGCACAGGGCCTCCAGCAGCTTGTAGACCTCCGAGTCGGAGAACGGCCAGCCGGGACGGTCCGGCCCGGTGGTGCCGTCGGCGACCCGGTCGAAGTTGGCCAGCCAGCCGAGGCGCTCCATCCACGACTCGCAGTGGGCGAGGGTGGCCGTGGCGTTCACGGCCTGCCGCTCGCCCCAGAAGCCGCCGGTGAGGGTGACCTGGGCGAGCCCGAGGGGGCGCACCCGGCCGTGGGAGGGCAGCACGGGGCTGCTCATAGGGCGAAACCTTTCTGTCAGTCCTTGACGGCGCCCGCGGTGACCCCGGCGGCGATGTAACGCTGCGCGAGGACCAGGAGGAAGGCCGCGGGCACGGACGCGATCACGGCGGTCGCCATGATCGAGTTCCATTGGGTGGTGTTGTTGCCGATGTAGCGGAAGATGCCGAGCGTGATCGGGATGACGTCGCTGTTGCGGTTGAGCGTGGAGGCGAAGATGAAGTCCGACCACGCCCACAGGAACGTGAACAGCGACACGGTGATCACGGAGTTGCGGCTGAGCGGCAGGATGATCGAGCGGAACGTCCGCCACGTGCTCGCCCCGTCGAGCTGCGCCGCCGACAGCAGCTCGCCGGGGATGCCCGCCATGAACGCCCGGAACAGCAGCACCCCGAACGGCACGGCCAGCGTCGAGTCGGCCACGATGAGCCCCGGCACGGTGTTGAGCAGCCCGAGCCTGATGTAGATCGCGTAGAAGCCCATGGCCATGACGACCGCCGGGATCATCTGCGCGACCAGCAGCAGGAAGTCGATCGCCCGCCCGCCCCGCGGCCGCAGCTTGGCCAGCGCGTAACCGGCCGGCAGCGACACCGCCAGCGTGAGCGCCACCGTGCCGAGGCCGATGAACAGGCTGGTCGCCAGGGCCGGCAGCTGCTGGCCGAACGCCGCCGCGTACCCCTCGAACGTGGGGTTCCACGGGAACCAGTGCGGCGGGTCGGCCCGCATGTCGCCCGTCCGCGTGAGCGAGACGTTGACCATCCAGTAGACCGGGAAGAGCATCAGCGCGACCAGCACGATGCCCGCCAGGGTCTTCCAGTGCCTCATGCCCGCTCCTCCCCGCGCTGCAGGCGGACGTGGATCAGCCCGGCGGCGAAGGCGATGAGGATCAGCAGGTTGCCGACCGCCGCCGCCGGGGAGAAGTCCGGCTGGCCGGTGCCGAACGCCTCCCGGTACGACCAGATCGCCAGCGTCGTCGAGGCGTCGGCCGGGCCGCCCCTGGTCATGATCCAGATGATGTCGACGACCTTGAGCGTGTAGATGAGGCCGAGCAGCAGCGTGATCGCCGACACCGGGCGCAGCAGCGGGAACGTGATGCGCCAGAACCGCTGCCAGGCGTTCGCGCCGTCCAGCCCGGCGGCCTCGTACAGGTCGGCCGGGATGTTCTGCAGCCCCGCGTACAGGATGACCAGGTTGAACGGCACCCCGAGCCAGATGTTGGCGATCGTGACCGCCAGCAGCGAGGTGTCGGGCGAGGTCAGCCAGTTGATCTGGCCGATCCCGAACGCCTGGAGCGCCGCGTTGACGATGCCGTTGTCGCTGTTGAGCATCCACGACCAGGTGGACGCCGAGACGATCAGCGGCAGCAGCCACGGCACCAGGAACATCGCCCGCAGCACCGCCGACAGCCGGAAACCGCGGTGGAAGAAGACCGCCAGCGCCAGCCCGACCGCGTACTGGGCGGCGATGGACACTAGCGTGAACAGCGCCGTGTTGCCCAGCGCGCGCAGGAACGCGTCGTCGGACAGGATCGCGGCGTAGTTGTCCAGGCCGGTGAACTCCGGGTTGCCCTGGATGAAGGCCCGGGGCGTGTAGTCGTGCAGGCTCAGCTCGATGTTGCGATACAGCGGGTAGGCGTAGAAGAGCAGCAGGTAGACCAGCAGGGGTGCGAGGAACGCCAGCGCGGTCCAGCGCACCGGCCGCCGCGCCGCCCGGTGTCCCGGGCGGGCGAGCGCCCCGACAGTGGAAGCCATGGACGATCCGATCAGTTGCCGGTGGCCTGCTTGGCCTGGGCCTGCGCCTCCTTGAGCGCGTCGGCCGGGCTCGCCGCGCCGCTCAGCGCCTTCTGCACGCCGGTCCACAGCGCCTCGGAGATCTTCGGGTACTTGGTGCCGAGGTTGTCGCTGGTCCGGCCCTTGGCCGACTGCACCGCCGCGACCCACGGCTTCAGGCTCGGCTCCTTGGCCAGGATCGCCTGCTGCCCGTCGGCGGTGGACGGGATGTAGTACGCGAACGTCGTGCCGGTCTCGACCAGGCCCTCGGGCGTGGTCATGCACTCGAGGATCTTCTTGGTCACGTCGTAGCGCTTGGTGTCCTTCTGCACCGGCACCGTGATGAACTCGCCGCCCGTCGGCGTGGGCGCGGTGCCGCCGGCCTTGGCCGGGATCTGCACGATGCCGGTCGGGAAGCCCGCCTTGGCGGCGCTGTCGATCTGCCAGGTGCCGTTCTCGGCGAAGGCGAACTCGCCGGTCAGGAACTCCTCCCAGGTGGTGTTCTGGGAGTTGCTGATGACGGAGTTGGGCGCCAGGCCGTCCTTCAGCCAGGAGCTCCACAACTGCAGCGCCTCGACCGCCTGCGGCGAGTCGAGCTGGGTGAGCTGCGCGCCGGCGCCCCAGAACCAGGGCAGGAACTGGAACGAGCCCTCCTCGGTGCCGATGGCCGCGAACGTGATCGGCTTCTTGCCCGCCTCCTTGACCTTCTTCAGCGCCGCGTTCAGCGACACCCAGTCCTTGATCGTCTCGGGGTCCACGCCGGCGGCGTCGAGGATCTTCTTGTTGTAGTAGAGGGCGAGGGTGTTGGCGCCGATCGGGATGCCGTACGTCTTGCCGTCCAGCTCGCCGGCGGTGATGAGGTTCTTGTCGAACCGGTTCACTTCGAGGCCGAAGTCGGACATCGCGGTCAGCATCCCGGCGTCCGCCAGGGTGGAGACGGCCGGGTTGTCCAGCAGGATGACGTCGGGGGCGTTGCCCTCCTGACCTGCGAGCAGGGCCTGGTTGGTGAGGGCGGTCGTGTCGTAGGCGGTGCGCTGGATGGTGACGCCGGCCTGCTGGCCGCAGGCGCCGACCCGCTTGGCCCACGCGGAGCCCGCGTCGTGCTGCGGGTAGGGGTCCCACCAGGTGTACGCGCCGCCCTTCGCCTCGGCCGTGGTGGCGCCTTGGGGCGGGGTGGAGGCGCAGGCGGTCAGGGCCAGGACGGCGGTGCCGAGAACGGCGGCCTTCGCGGACGTACGGTTCATCCGAGTACTCCAGTGTTAGCGCTCACAATGAGCGCCCTAGAACGGGTAGGGCTGTCTTCCCCGAGGTCAGCGGGGGAGTGGGGGTGCGGTGCTGCCGAGCGAGACCAGCTCGGGAGAGATGAAGCGCACCACGAACGGCTCCTCGCGCGCCGCCTGGGACTCCACGCGGCGGACGAGCTGGCGCACCGCCATGGCGCCCAGCCGGTCGGGTGCGCTCTCGATGTGCGAATAGGGCAGGGAGAAGGTCGCGGCGAACTCGGCCGAGTAACGCCCGATGACCGACAGGTCCTCGGGCACCCGCAGCCCCCGCGCGTAGGTGACGGAGGGCAGCGCCGCCGCGGCCGCCTCGTTGTTGATCAGCAGGCCGGTGGCCTCGGGATGGGCCTCCAGAAGCTGGTTGAGCAGCCGCCCCACCGCCGGCTGGCGGGACTCGCCGTAGACGGCGTGCAGGGTCACGCCGCGCTGGCGGGCGCGTTCGAGCGCGGCGTCGCGCAGGCGCCACACGTACGCGCCGCCCCGCTCCACCACGTGCTCCGGCTGCGAGACCAGGATGAGCTCGCGGTGGCCGAGCCGGTGCAGGTGGTCCACCATGACCCGGCCCGCCTCCTCGAAGTCGAGGTCGAACACGTCCAGCCCCGAGCAGTCGCCCGGCAGGCCCACCAGCGCGCCCGGCTGCGGCGCGGCCCGCAGGATGGGCAGGCGGGCGTCCTGCTCGGCGATGTTCATCAGGACGACGCCGTCCACCATGCGCGAGTCGGTGACCCGGCGCAGCGCCCGCACCCCGTCGGCCTCCGTGACCAGCAGGGTGTCGTAGCCGAGGTCGCGGGCCGTGTTCGTGACGCCCAGGATGTACTGCATCATCGCCGGCGCGAACTCGTCCTCGTGGAACTGGGCGAGCAGGCCGAGGACCTTCGTCTGGGCGGTGGCCAGGGCGCGGGCGCCCGCGTTCGGCGTGTACGCCAGCGCCTCGGCCGCCGCCAGCACCCGCCGGCGGACCTCGTCCGAGATCGGCCGCTTGCCCGAGAGCGCGTACGACGCCGTGCTCCGGCTGACGCCGGCCTCCCGGGCCACGTCCCCGATCGTCGCCACTTCCACCTCCACTCGTTCGTCGAACCGGTTCGACGATCTGCCGCTCAAACTCCTTCACCGTTGGCCGGGTCGTGTGCTCGGTGGCTTGTCGGGCAGGCTTCCGCTGGCACGTGGCCCGGGATCTCACGGGCCGGCCGCCGTCGCTGTTAGCGAACCGGTTCAACGAATGACCTAGACAATCCCGCCAACGGCGGTGACGGTCAAGGCGGCACGTCCCGGCTGATGCCGAATCGTGACCTGCCGCCACCCGCGCCCCCGGCCCGCCCGGGGCGCGGGGTCGCTGTGCGACGGGGGCTCGATCGGGTGATGGGGCCGTTGTGCCATCGGGAGCCGATCAGCTCGCGGAGCCGCCGTGTGCTCGGGAGCCGATCAGTTCGCGGAGCCGCCGTGTGCTCGGGCGTCGAGCAGGTCGCGGAGCCGCTGCGCCACCGGGTCGTCCGGGCGGGCCGGGTAGGCGATGCCCAGCCAGCCGCTCGCGTCCAGCCGCAGCAGGTCGTCGCGTACGGACGGGTCGGCGCCGCGTTCCAGGAGCAGGCGGGCCACCCCGAGCCGGCCGCCGAGGATCGCCCAGTGCAGGCCGGTCCGACCGAGGTAGGGCGCGACGTCCGGACGCACGCCGCGATCGAGGAGCCACCGCACCACCTCGATCCGGCCGTGCTGGCACGCATGCACGAACGCCTCACCCACGATCTCCTCCGGATCGCCGGTCGGCGGCAGCCGCGAAGGGAAGCCCGCGCCGGTGTCGGCGAGGTCGGGGCGCGCCGTCGCGGCGCCCGGGAGCAGGCCGCCGTCCACACCGAAACAGCCCCGCACCAGGTCCAGCCGCCCGCAGGCGGCATACGTCCACAAGGCGCCAGGGACGATCGCGCGCTCGGCGAGCAGATCGACCACCTCCGTGTGACCGTGGTAGACGGCGTGCTCCAGCGGAGTGGCGCCCCACTTCCGCACACCGGCGTCGGCGCCCGCGTCGAGCAGCAGCCGCACGCAGGCGACCCGCCCGGAGCGTGCCGCCTGCACGAGCGGAAGATCCAGGTCGGTGGCCTTACCCAGCAGGACCTCGGCGGCGGCACGCGGCACACCCAGCTCCTTCCCGAGCCGGACACCCGGGAACGGCTCGGGTCCCGCGAGCATCTGCAGCAGGACGTCGGCCTGCCCGGCCGTCAGCGCGGCGAGCCGCCCGACGTCACCTGCCAGCAACGCCTCCACCTCCCGCCGCAACCGCCGCCGCGCCTCCCGCCGCTCGCCCAGCTCGCGCCGCGACTTCTCGGTGTACGACACGAGCTCCTGCCACGTCGGGAACCCCAGCTCCCGCGCGATGACCAGCCGCGCGTCCCGAAGCCCGGCGCCCACGCCGGAAGCCTGGCCGGCGGTCGTGCCGGTGTCCGAGGAGACGGTGGCGGCGGTCGCGCCGGCGTGCCCCGGCAGGGCGCCGGGAGGCGTGTCGGCGTGCCGGGGGACGTAGGCACGCAACCGCCGCAGCGCGCCCGGATCGCCGCGGCGCAACTCGGCGAGCAGGGTGGCGGCCATGGAGTCGTAGATGCCGGGCCTGACGCCCATGAGGCGGGAGACCGGCCGATCAGCGGCGCCGCCATGACCTTCGACGTGGGCGCGGAACTCTGCCCAGGTGCGGAACCCGTGCTCCTGCGCGAGCACGAACTGAGCGTCGCTGAGCAGGAACCGCCCGGCGGCCCGGTCGCCGAGCACGTCGACCGCCCTGGCCACGGCGGCCGGATCACCCGCCGCGTAGGCCCGCCGCAGCTGCTTGGCCTGCTTGCGGTAGTACTCCAGGCTGGGCCAGGCCGGCAACTCGAAGTGGCGCCCGAAGTGGTGCTCGGGACGCTGCTCGAAGCGGTGCTCCGGATGGCGATCGGAGTGGTGCTCGGGCTGGCGCTCGGAGTGGTGCTCCGGATCGCGTTCGGGATGGCGTTCGGGCATCGCGACCTCCTTCGTCGCCGAGGTCCGCTCGCCCGGCCGGAAAGAGGTGGCTCTCGCCCTGTACGGTGACGCGCTGATCGAGGTGGGAAGATCCCTGCCCGCGGACTGGCAGCGCCCTCGCACGCTCCCTCCAGAGTAGTGACGGGCTGCGCGCGCGGGCAACCGCCGCCCGTTGCGCTGAGGGGGTCAGGACGCGGCGGCCTCGCCTCCGATGGAGGCGGCGGCCTCGCCGCCGATGCCCATCTCGTTGCCGTCGGCGTCATGGAAGACCCATTTGCAGACGCCGCCGTGCCGCTCCACGTCCACGGGCCGCAGCCCGCGTTCGGCGATCCGGTCCACCTCTGAGGCGGGGTCGTCCACCCAGATCATGCCCACCCCGCCTCCGGCGCGGGCGGCGTCCTCGATGACGTACACGTACCGGTCGTCGGCGAGCTGCCACACCGCTTCGGCGTCGTGCGGCCAGAACGACGGCTCCCTGCCGAACAGCTTCGTGTACCACTCGACCGCGCTCTTGCAGTCGCGGACGGGGATGCCCGCGAAGATGCCCACTGCCATGGCCGATCTCCTCTCCGCCGGAGCTCGTGCAAGCCCGGCTCGCCGAAGAGGAGACTCCGCGCGTCCACGGAACTCATCGGTGCCGGACGGGCCGCCGCGCCGTATGGTGACGCCCGAGCACCACCATTCCACGTCGGGCGTGCTGAAGAACGCGATCGACTACCTGTTCGCCGAATGGAACCACAAGGCGTTCGGCATTGTGTCGTACGTGCGGACGAACGTGGCGCTGTCCCTGTTCACCGACTTCCAGGACTTCAGCGAGCTGGCCGCCGGCGACCGGCAGGCGGCGACCCTGGCGACGATGCTCGACGAGGTCGTGGCCTGGAGCCGCGCCCTGGCCCCGCTGCGCCAGGCGGCCTGACCTCCATGGGCGAAACGGGGTCGTCAAAGCCGTCGACCACATGGGCTACCACGACCTGGAGGAGAGCGCCCGCCCGGCGCTACGCGCGCCATGCTGGACCGCTTCCCCGAGTCGCGGCGCGGCCGGGACTTGCTCGGCGCGCGGGGCGGGAAGGTGCGCGGCGGCGGTCAGGCCGTTTCGTAGGGAGTGCCGGTGGTGAGGATGCTCACCTCGCTCGCGGGCACCTCGCGGCCGTCCTCGTCGAGGAATCCCACGTGGACGGGACGGTCACCGTCGCTGGTCCGGCGCACCGCCGAAGGGCCGGAGGGGCGGGGAAGGTGGTGGTCGCCCCACTGCTGGAGCGCGGCCAGCACCAGCCGCAGGTCCCGCCCGGACTCCGTCAGGTGGTAGCTCTGCCGCGGCCTGCTGCCCGGCTCGCGGTAGGTCCGCGTATCCAGGACGCCGGCCGCGACCAGCAGTTTCAGGCGGGCGCTGAGCAGGTTGGAGGCGATGCCGAGAGAGGTCTGGATCTCGGCGAACCGGTGCCGGCCCGCGAAGATCTCGCGCAGCACGAGGAAGGTCCAGTGGTCGCCGAGGATCTGCAGGCTGCGCTCGATGGAGCAGGCCGGCTCGTCGTCCAGGGGCCCGGACCACTGCCGTCTGACCGCCACTCCCCACCTCCTCCGATACGGGGCATCCCGCGATGCCGCCGACAGTCAAGCTTACCTCTTGGCTTTTCTTTTGCTACTCAGGTGTGCCATGCTGGCTTGTAGATTTAAAGACAGCATATAGCCGAGGAGAAGACATGGACATCAAGGGATCGATCGCCCTCGTCACCGGGGCCAACCGTGGCATCGGACGCGCGTTCGCCCGCGCCCTGATCGAGCACGGCGCCAAGAAGGTCTACGCCGCCGTCCGCGACCCGGCCGCCGTCACAGACCCCGACGTCGTTCCCCTGCGTCTGGACGTCACCGACGAGCAGAGCATCACCGCGGCCGCGGCCCTCGCCGGCGACGTCACCATCGTCATCAACAACGCCGGAGTCGGCGGCGCCGGCACGAAACTGCTGGAGGGCGCGTTCGACGGCGCCCGCCACGCCATGGACGTCAACTACTTCGGCACCTGGGCGGTCGCCCGCGCCTTCGCCCCCATCCTGGCCCGCAACGGCGGGGGAGCCCTGGTCAACATGCTGTCGCTGGCGTCCTGGTCCAGCCGGCCCGAGTTCCCCGGGTACGCGGCGTCCAAGGCCGCCCAGTGGTCCCTGACGGACGCCCTGCGCAAGGGGCTGCACGGGCAGGGGACGCTGGTGGTCGGGGTGCACGCGGGCTTCGTCGAGACCGACCTCAGCGCCTGGACGGACGCGCCGAAGATCAGCGCCGACACGGTGGCCGAGCTGACCATGGACGCGCTGCTCCACGACCGGCCCGAGGTCCTGGCCGACGAGCAGAGCCGCACGGTCAAAGCGGCCCTGTCCCAGCCGGTCGGCACCCCATCCGGCCTCTGAACGGCCGGGCTCCGTCGGGCCGCGAGCCGTTCGTCCCCGCACCCCGGAAAAGTGCGGAGAGCGAGCTTCTCAGGCCCGGCACCACCGCACCCGCGCGGTCAAGGCCGCGGCCCGGCCTCTTCCGGCTCGTTCCCGACCGCGCCTGACCCGCCGCCGCCAGGGGCGACGGTCTCGCCCAGGTGCTCGGCCACCCGCTCCAGGCCGTCCTTGACGAGCTGCCCGTACGCGTCGTCGGCCAGCGCGCCGATCCCGGCTCTGGCGTGCTGGAAGTGCTCACGGGCCCGCTCGAGATCGCCCAGCTTGCGATAGCACTCACTCAGGTTCAGGTGCAGCGACGGATACAGGCCCGCCACCGAGAGCGGCACCCCGGCCCGCGCCACCTGCTCGTCGGTGACCCGCCCGGCGGCGGACAGCGCCCGCAGGTCCCACTCCAGTTCCTGACGCACGTCATCCTGGACGTCGGCCATCGAGTGGGCGAGCACGCAGACGTGCAGGGGATCGCCCTGCTCGCCACCGATGTCGTCCCAGATCTGCTGGAACAGCTCGCGGGCGGCGTCGGGCCGGCCCTGGTGGTGATGTAACTCCACGCCCTGGCCGATGCGGGTCAGTGTGGGATCGGCGGTCATCCGCGGCTCCTTCACCGTCGTGGTCACCGCGGTCAGCCTAGTTGCCCGCAGTGGATCATGCGTGCCTCGCTGATCGCGTCCGCGAGCCGGCGGGCGGAACCGAACCCGAGGCGTGCGCCCGCGCGGACCGTCGGCTCCAGGAGCGCGAGTTCCCGCTCCGCGTCGCGCAACCGCGCTCGCGCTGCCGCCGCCGGCGCGTCGTGCGGCGCCGCGGGTCTGGTGTTCGCCGCCGCTGACGTGGCGCGTGCCGACGGCATGCTGTGTGACGACGTCGCGGCCAGCTCGGCGGCGGCTGCTCGGAGGCGGCCGATGCGGGCGCGGACGGTGTCGGAGGTCCGTACGGGCAGGATCGCCCAGGCCGCGAGCACGCCGATGGCGCCCCCGGCGAGGATCCCGCCGAGGCGATGGAGCAGCAGGTCCGTGCCGGTCTGGCCGAAGTAGCCGTACAGGAAGGCCAGCGCGGCGGTGAGGCCGGCCGCCCAGAACGCGTGGCCCAGGTCGCGCAGGGCGGAGGCGACGGCGAGGACGGCGAAGACGGCGACGATGCCACGGCTGTCGCCGGGCCCGGCCCATCCGGTGGCCACGGTGGCGAGAACGGTGCCGGCCAGGGCGCCGAGGACGCGCTGGGTGCCCTTCCAGAGCACGTCTCCGCGGTTGCGGTTCCCGCTGTGGACCACGAGAACGGTCAGCACGGGCCACACGAGATGGTCGGGATCAAGCCACTGCGCTACGGCGAAGCCGGCCAGGGTCGCCGCCCCGAGCTGAACGGCCATCCTCGTGCTCGCCGCCCTCCGCCACCCACCCGCCGTCGCGCCCCCTGCGGCCCCCCGGCCCTCGCCCGCGCGGGGCGTCGTGGCCCAGGCGGTGGCGACGGCGGTGGCGAGGAGCATCCAGGCCAGGAAGTCCCAGGTGCTGGCGAGCGGCAGCGGGTGGACCAGGATCGCCATGAACGGCAGCGCCGCCATCGTCCCCGCGGAGCGCCACCGCGTACCGAACCGGCGTGCCCAGACCGGGATGGCGACGCCGGCGGTGAAAGCGGCGGCGCCCAGGGCGCGGCGCCAGTCGGCGTGGTCGAGGAGCATCCCGCACCCGACCGCCGCAGCCGTCCCGGCGCCGAGGGCCGTCAGCGCCGTCGGCAGCTCGCCGGGCCGCAACCGGGCCAGGCCGCGCGGGAGGGCGAGCGCGAGCATGACGGCGAACACGACCGCGTCCACCGGGACGGCCAGCCACGTGCGCAGGTGCATCATCGACCAGAAAGCGGGCAGTACCACCGCCATCGTTCCGGCGCCTGTTCGCGCGGCGGCCACCGCCATCGTTCCGGCGCTTCTTCGCCCGGCGGCGATCGCCATCGTTGCGGCGCTTGTTCGTGTCGCGGCGCGCCAGGGGGACCGCATCCTCCACCACCTCCCGCCCTCACCCGATTTAGTAAGTGATAGCGTAATAAATGTGGATGAGGAAACCTACCGGGAGGCGATGGCGCCGCGACTGCGGGCCGCGGTATTGCGGCTCGCGCGGCGTCTGCGGGTCGATCGGGAGCAGTCGGCGCTGAGCAACAACAAGATCGCGGTGCTCAGCCATCTCGCCCGCGAGGGGGAGAGCACCCCGTCCCGCATCAGCCGGGACGAGCGGCAACATCCGCAGTCGCTCACCCGCGTGTTCGCCGAGCTGGCCGCCGACGGCCTGATCGAGCGCGTCGTGGACCCGGACGACGGCCGCCGCAGCAGGCTGAGGCTCACGCCGGCCGGCAGGAAGGCGTTCGAGGAGGACATGGCCCTGCGCGACCGCTGGCTCACCGCCGCGCTCGACGGCTTCACCCCGGACGAGCTGCGCCTCCTCGACGACGCCGCCCGGCTTCTCGACCGGATCGGAGCCCCTCGTGAGTCCTGAGCCCGTCAACCGGCCGGAGCGCCTTGTGAGTCCTGAGTCTGAAGACCGGTCAGAGCCCGTTCAGCATCCCGAGCCCGCGTGGGTGAAGCACGCGATCTGGTGGCGGATCTATCCGCTCGGCTTCGTCGGCGCCTTCCCCGAGCCGCCCACCGGCCCCGCCCGCCCCGGCGAGCACCGGCTGCTGCGGGTGATCGGCTGGCTGGATCACGCGGTGGCGCTGGGCGCGTCGGGGGTGGCGCTCGGCCCGATCTTCGCCTCCAGCACCCACGGGTACGACACGCTCGACCACTTCGCCATCGACCCGCGCCTCGGCGACGACCGTGACTTCGACAAGCTCGCCGCGGCGGCCCACGAGCGCGGCCTGCGGCTCCAGCTCGACGGCGTCTTCAACCACGTCGGCCGCGACCATCCCCGCGTCCGGGAAGCGTTGCGGCAGGGGCCGGGCGGTGCGGCGATGCGCTGGTTCCGCAGCTCCGCCGACGAGCGGGGGCGGGTCCGGCTGGACACGTTCGAGGGGCATGACCAGCTCGTCGCGCTCGACCACGACGAGCCCGGCGTGCGCGCGTACGTGATCGACGTGATGCGGCACTGGCTCGACCGGGGCGCGGACGCGTGGCGTCTCGACGCCGCCTACCAGGTCCCCGCAGAGTTCTGGGCGGAGGTCCTGCCGGAGGTGCGCCGCAGCCATCCGGACGTCTGGTTCGAGGCGGAGGTCATTCACGGCGACTACGCCGCGTTCGTGGCTGGGAGCACCGCCGACACCGTCACCCAGTACGAGCTGTGGAAGGCGATCTGGTCGAGCATCGAGCACCACAACTTCTTCGAGCTCGACTGGGCGCTGCAGCGGCACAACGCGATGCTGGCCACGTTCGCGCCCGCCACCTTCGTCGGCAACCACGACGTCACCCGCATCGCCAGCCAGATCACCGACCCCCGCCACCTGCCGCACGCCGTCGCCCTGCTCGCGCTCCTCGGCGGCACCCCTGCCGTCTACGCGGGTGACGAGTTCGGCTTCCGCGCGACCAAGGAGGAGCGGGCCGGCGGCGACGACGCGATCAGGCCCGCCTTCCCGCCGCCCGGCCCTGACGCGGTCGAGGCCGCCGACGCCGGCATCCTGCGGCTCCACCAGCGGCTGCTCGGGCTCAGGCGCCGGCACCCCTGGCTGCACCGCGCCCGCAGCCGGGCGGAGGTGCTGCGCAACCGGCAGTACGTCATCACGCTCGCGGCGGACGGCCATGAGCTCGCTCTCGCGCTCAACCTGGACGACGCCGAGCTTCCCCTCCCTCCCGCGCCGATCCTGGACTCCGACGCCGCCACGGCGAACCTCACCGGGGCGGTCGCGCCGCACGGCTGGGCCGTCATGTCCCCGCCGTGAGCGGGCACGACCGGCATGTGAGACGGCCGGGCGGGGCGCGCCGCCGCCATGTGATGATCGTGCCCCTGGCGGGACCGTCGTGCGGGGGCTTTGCGAAATGGCTGAGCGGGATTTCGGCTCCCGGTTGCGGGAGCTGCGCGCGCGGGCGCGGATGACGATCGAGGAGCTGTCGGACGCCTCAGGGGTGAGCGTCCGGGCGATCGGCGACATGGAGCGGGGCAAGGTCGGCTCACCGCAGCGCCGCACCGCCGAGGCGCTGGCCGACGGCTTGAAGCTGGCGGCCGGCGACCGGGCGGAGTTCCTCGCCCTGGTGCGGCCCCGGCCCCGCGCGGGCGCGCTGGCCCAGCTTCCGGCCGCCCTGCCGGTGTTCACCGGCCGCCGCGCCGAGCTCCGGCAGGCGCTCGACCTCTTGGACCAGCAGGGCGAGCGGGCGCGGACCGTGGTGATCGGGGCGATCGGCGGGATGGCGGGCGTGGGCAAGACGGCCCTGGCCCTGCACTGGGCGCACCGGATCGCGGGCGCGTATCCGGACGGGCAGCTCTGGGTGGACCTGCGGGGTTTCGACCAGAGTGACCAGGTGCTGGATCCGGGGCAGGTCCTGGGCGGCTTCCTGCTCGCGCTGGGCGTCGCGGACAGCCGGATCCCGGCCGCGACCGACGACCGCGCCGCGCTGTTCCGCAGCAAGCTGGCCGGGCGGCGGGTGCTGGTCGTCCTGGACAACGCCCGCGACAGCGAGCAGGTCCGTCCCCTGCTGCCCGCCACGCCGGGCTGTCTGGCCATCGTCACCAGCCGGAACCAGCTCACCGGCCTCGCCGCCACCCATGGCGCGCGCACGCTGACCCTGGACGTCTGGACGGCCGCCGAGACCAAAGAGGCCCTGGCCCGCAGGCTGGGGGAGCAGCGGGTGGCCGCCGAGCCGCAGGCGGTGGCGGAGATCGCGGAGCTGTGCGGGCACCTCCCCCTGGCGGTGGCGGTCGTGGCGGCTCGTGCCGCGGCCCGGCCCTCGTTCGCGCTCGCCGAAATCGCCGCCGAGCTGCGCGCCGCGCACGGCACCCTGGACGCCTTCCACACGCCGGACGGGATCGACCCGCGCGTCACGTTCTCCTGGTCCTACCAGGCGCTCAGCCCCGACGCCGCCCGCCTGTTCCGGCTGCTGGGCCTGCACCCTGGCCCGGACATCACGCTGCCGGCCGCCGCCTCGCTCGCCGCCCTGCCGCCCCGCCGGGCCCGTGCCCTGCTGGACGAGTGCACCGCCGCCCACCTGGTCACCGAGCACGCGCCGGGCCGCTGGCGCCTGCACGACCTGCTGCGCGTCTACGCGGCGGAAACCGCGGAGGAGCACGAGGACGCCGCCGAGCGCAGGCAGGCGTTCCACCGGCTGCTGGATCATCTCCTGCACAGCGCGCACGCCGCCGACAAGATCATCTACCCGGTCGTCTCCACGCCCATCGAGCCGCCGCCCGCCCAGCCGGGCACGGTCGTGGACGTCTTCCACGACCGCGAGCAGGCGGCCGCCTGGTACAACCGGGAGCTGCGCGTCTTCTGGGCGGCGCAGCAGCGGGCGGAGCTCCTGGGCGGGTTCGACGTTCATGTGTGGCAGCTCGTCTGGACCACCGTGGACACCTTCATCGACCACGCGTGGTCCCTCGGCCGGGAGTCGCTGGCGTACCTGACCCGTGCCGCCGACGCCGTGCGCCGCGATCCCGGCGGAGAGCCGTACGCGAGCGCCGTCGTGGGCTGGGTGGCCCGGCAGGAGCACCACCTCGGCCGGTCCGAGGCGGCCAAGGAACGCCTGCGCGCGCTCCTGCGCGCGCCCGGCACGCTCGCCCGCCCGCTGGACCAGGCCCGCCTCCACCACGACCTGGGCTGGCTGCACGGCAAGCTCGGCGAGCACGACGACGCCCTCGCCCACGCCCTCGCCGCCCTCGGCCTCTACCGCGACGAGGGCAACCGGCCCGGCGAGGCCAGGGAGCTGGCCTCCGTCGCCTGGTACCAGGCTCTCCTCGGCCGGTACGACGACGCCCTCGCCCACGGCGAGCAGGCCGTCGCCCTCCTCGCCGAGCAGCGGATGACGGCCAGCGAAGCCTCGGCGTGGGACACCCTCGGCTACGTCCACCACCACCGCGGCGACCACCACCGCGCGATCGACTGCTACCGGCGCTCCCTCGGCCTCTACCGCAACACCGGCCGCTCGCACCTCGAGGCCGAGGTCCTGGAGCACCTCGGCGACACCTACCACGCGCTCGGCGACGCGGACGCCGCGGGCACCACCTGGCAGCAGGCCCTCGACCTGCTCATCCCGCTCGACCACTCCGGCGCCGACCGCCTGCGCACGAAGCTCTCCGTCCCCCCGGCGTAGAACGCACCGGGCCGCCCGGAGGAACGGTTTTCTGCCTCCGTTCTGCCTGGAGCCGGGCGCCGCCGGCTGCTTGGCTGGTCACACCGGCCGGTGCCGCCACCACCGGCCGAGACATCTCGCCATCCACGACGAACAGGCAGAACATGACCGACCACGTCCCCCTCGGGCCCGTCCTGGAGCCCGCCGCGGCCCGCTTCGCCGAGGCGACCGCGCAGCCGCCGTTCCTCTTCCAGCTCCCTCCGGAGGAGGGCCGGAAGGCCGTCGACGACGTCCAGTCCGGCCCGACCGCCAAGCCCGCCGTGGACGAGGAGTGGATCACGATCCCGGGAGGGCCCACCGGGCAGGTCAGGGCCCGCATCGTCCGCCCGGCGGGCAGCACGGGCGACCTGCCGGTGATCGTCTACATCCACGGCGCGGGCTGGGTGTTCGGCAACGCCCACACCCACGACCGGCTGGTACGCGAGCTGGCGGTCGGCGCGGACGCCGCCGTGGTCTTCCCCGAGTACGACCGGTCACCCGAGCACCGCTACCCGGTCGCCGTCGAGCAGTGCTGGACGGCGGCCCGGTGGATCGTCGAGGAAGGCGCCGGCAGGAGCCTGGACGCGGCCCGGATCGCGGTCGCCGGCGACTCCGTCGGCGGCAACATGAGCGCCGCCCTGACGCTGCTGGCCAAGCGCCGCGGCGGCCTGCCGCTGGTGCGGCAGGTGCTGTTCTACCCGGTGACGGACGCCTCCTTCGACACCGGCTCCTACGAGCGGTTCGCCGAGGGGTACTTCCTGCGCCGCGACGCCATGCGGTGGTTCTGGGACCAGTACACCACCTCCCCCCAGGAGCGGGCCGAGATCACCGCCTCCCCGCTGCGCGCCACCACGGAAGAGCTGGCCGGCCTCCCGCCGGCGCTGATCATCACCGCCGAGGCCGACGTGCTGCGCGACGAGGGCGAGGCGTACGCCGGCAAGCTGCGCGCCGCCGGGGTGCCGGTGACCGCCGTGCGCTACCTGGGCATCATCCACGACTTCGTCATGCTCGACGCGCTGCGCGAGACGCAGGCGGCCTCCTCCGCGATCGAGCTGGCCGCCGTCACGCTGCGCCGCGCCCTGCACGAAGGCTGAGCGGACGGCCACGACCGCCGTCCCGGCCACGCCCCACCCCTCTCTTCCGAAGGACGGAACCATGTCATCGACTTCCGAGGCGTCCTACGCCCGTGACCTCGCCCAGATCGAGCAGGCGAACGCCTCCGGCCGGATCCCGGTCGTCTTCGTGCACGGCCTGTGGCTGCTGCCCACGAGCTGGGACCGGTGGGCGCAGGTGTTCGCCGAGGCCGGCTACGCGCCCGTCGCGCCGGGCTGGCCGGACGACCCCGCCACCGTCTCCGAGGCGAACGCCCACCCCGAGGTGTTCGCGCACAAGACCGTCGCCCAGGTGGCCGACCACTTCGGCGACCTGATCGGCAAGCTGGACCGCAGGCCCGCCGTCGTCGGCCACTCCTTCGGCGGGCTCCTCACGCAGATCCTCGCCGGGCGCGGCCTGTCGTGCGCCTCCGTCGCCATCGACCCCGCCCCCTTCCAGGGCGTGCTGCCGTTGCCGGTCTCGGCCCTGCGCTCGGCCGCGCCGGTGCTCACCAACCCGGCCAACGTCCACCGCGCCGTCCCGCTCACCTACGAGCAGTTCCGCTACGCCTTCGCCAACGCCGTCAGCGAGGAGGAGGCCCGGCACCTGTACGAGACGTTCGCCGTCCCGGCCCCGGGGGCGCCGCTGTTCCAGGCCGCGGTGGCCAACTTCAACCCGTGGAGCGAGACCAAGGTGGACAGCACCGCCGAGCACCGCGGCCCGCTGCTGCTGATCTCCGGCGAGAAGGACCACACCGTGCCGTGGGCCATCACCCACGCCTCCTACAAGAAGCAGGCCCGCAACGAGCACCACGTCACCGAGATCGTCGAGATGCCGGGCCGCGGCCACTCGCTGACCATCGACAGCGGCTGGCGGGAGGTGTGCGACACCGCCCTCACCTTCGTCCAGCGCTTCGCCCACGCCTGACAGGAGCGGTCGTCCCGCACGGCCGCTCGCCGCCGTGAGAGCCCTTCACGTGGACGAGCGCAGGGCCGCCCAGGCGGTCAGGCCGTCCTCGGTGAGCACGTGGTCGAGCCCGGTCACCACCGCCCCGTGCAGGGCCCCGTCCCGGCCGAGGGCGGCGGGCAGCACGGGCGGCGGGGCCGGGCGGCGGAACCGCATGAGGCCGTCGGCCAGGGCGGCGGAGAACTCCGGCTCGGCCGCCGCCCGGAGCGGCTGCGCGAGGCCGCCCAGCGTGACGACGGCGGGATCGAGGGCGTTGATCAGCCCGGCGAGGCCGCGGCCCAGGCGGGTCGCGGCGCGGCCGACGGCGTCCCGCACGGCCGGGTCGGCGGGGGCGCGGGCCAGGGCCTGCTCGGCGTACGTGCGGGGGTCGCGGGGCGGCGGGTCGCCGAGGTGGCGGGCGATGGCGCGCCCGTCGACCTCCAGGTCCCAGCACCCGGAGGCGCCGCACGGGCAACGCAGCCCGGGATCGCCGAACGGCAGGTGCCCGAACTCCCCGCCCGCGCCCGTCGCCCCGTGCAGGGGCCGGCCGTCGAGGACGAGGGTGCCGCCGACGCCCACCTCCACGGTGACGTGCAGAACGGCCGCCGCCCCCGCCGCGACGCCGTGCCGCGCCTCGGCCAGCCCGGCGAGGGTGGCGTCGTTACCGACGAGCAGCGGGGCGGACGCGTCCCCGGCCCGCGCGATCAGGCCCCCGCGTTCCCGGTCGGGACGGCTGGGTCCGCCGCGTCCCCGGTCGGCGCGGCCGGAACCGCCGCGTCCCCGGCCAGTGCGGCCAGGTCCACCGCGTCCCAGCCGAGGACGGAGGACTGGACGACCGTGCCGTGCCGCACGGTCGCGGCGACCGCCACGGAGATCGCCCGGACCCGCTCGCCGTAACGGTCGCGCAGGCGCCCGACTGCCCGCGCCACCGTCTCCATCACCCGCTCGGGCGCCCGGCTGTGGTGGGGGCCGCCGTCCGCGACGACGGGCCGGCCGTCGAGGGCCGCGACGGCGCAACGCCAGTCCTCCTGCCGCAGGTCGACGGCGATGACGACGGGCCCTTCAGGGTGGGGGACGAGGACGCTGGTCGGGCGGCCCCGTGAGGCGGGGGCGGCGGGGGTCTCGGCGAGGAGGGCGAGGTCGCGCAGCCGGGAGGTGATCTCCGTGGCGGAGCCGGTGCTGAGGCCGAGCCGCCGCGCGACGGCCGCCCTGGTCACCCCGGGCTCGCGGCGCATCTCGTCGAGCACGGCCAGCGCGCCGCGCCAGCGGAGATCCGTGGCGCGCGCGGACCGGGAGCGGCTCCGTGCGGTTGCCATGCGTCCTTCCCCTTCCTTTATGCTCGATACGCGAGTTTAATCGAAGGGGGACACCGTGCGACCAGATCTCACCGCGATCCGAGCGGTCCTGCTGGACATGGACGGCACCCTCGTCGACTCCGACGCCTCGGTCGAGCGGGCCTGGACGCTCTGGGCGAAGGAGTACGACGTCGACCTCGGCGCGGTGCTCGCCGTCGCCCACGGCAGCCCGGCGGCCCGTACGATCCGGCGGCTCCTGCCCGCCCTGGACGACGAGGAGGTCGCGGCGGCGACGCGGCGGCAGCACGCCCTGCAGCACGAGGACCTGGCCGACGTCACCGCGGCGCCCGGCGCGCACCCGCTGCTCGCCACGCTGGCCCGGCTCGGGCTGCCGTGGGCCGTGGTGACCAGCGCCGACGGCCGCCTGGCCAGGGCGCGGCTGCGGGCGGCGGCGATCGACGCGCCCCTGCTCCTGACGATCGACGACGTGCGGGCGGGCAAGCCCGACCCAGAGGGCTACCTGGAGGCCGCGCGCCGCCTGGGGGTGGCGCCGTCCGCCTGCCTGGTGGTGGAGGACTCCGAGCCGGGGCTGGCCGCGGGCCGCGCGGCGGGCATGCCGGTCGCGGCCCTGCGCGGGCTGCCCGGCGACCTGTCCCTGCCCGGCCTCGACCGGCTGGCCGACCTGCTGCGGCGGCCGTGACACCGTTCCGTCCGACGAGGAAGGCAGCATGTCCGATCACGTGACCCCGTTCCGGCTCGACATCCCCGAGGCGGACCTGGACGACCTGCGCGAGCGGCTGCGGCGCACGCGCTGGCCCGAGAAGGAGACGGCCGGCGACTGGTCGCAGGGCGTCCCGCTGGGCTACCTGCGCGAGTTGTGCCGGTACTGGGCGGAGGAGTACGACTGGCGCGCCACCGAGCGGCGGCTGAACGCGTTCCCGCAGTTCAGGACGTCCCTGGACGGCCTCGGGACGCATTTCCTGCACGTCCGCTCACCGCACGAGGACGCGCTGCCGATCGTCCTGACGCACGGCTGGCCGGGCTCGGTCGTGGAGTTCCTCAAGGTGATCGGCCCGCTCACCGACCCGACCGCCTACGGCGGGGACGCCCGGGACGCCTTCCACGTCGTCTGCCCGTCCCTGCCCGGCTACGGCTTCAGCGACAAGCCGGACCGTCCCGGCTGGGGCGTCGAGCGCATCGCCGACGCCTGGATCGAGCTGATGGCCCGCCTCGGTCACGACCGCTACGGCGCGGCGGGCTCCGACTGGGGCACGACCATCAGCACCCTCATCGGCCTGCGGGACCCGGCCCACGTGGCCGGCATCCACCTCGTCCCGCCGCTGGCGGGCCCGGACCCGGCCACGTTCGGCGACCTCACCCCGGCCGAACGGGCCGCGATCGCCGACCTGGAGCGGGGCCGGGAGGACGGGGACGGGTACTCGCTGGAGCAGTCCACCCGGCCGCAGACCATCGGCTACGGCCTCGTCGACTCGCCGGCGCTGCTGTGCGCGTGGATCGTCGAGAAGTTCCGGTCGTGGACGGACGCCGAGGTGCTCACCCGCGACGAACTGCTCGACAACCTCATGCTCTACTGGCTGCCCGGCACCGGCGCGTCCGCCGCCCGGCTCTACTGGGAGAGCTTCAAGGCCGTCCAGCGGCTCTTCACCGCCGCCCCGACGGATCGGGTCACCGTCCCGACCGGATGCTCGATCTTCCCCGGGGAGAACCCGCGGCCGTCGCGGCGGTGGGCCGAGCAGCGCTTCACGAACATCCTGCACTGGAACGAGCCGGACAAGGGCGGCCATTTCGCCGCCTTCGAGCAGCCCGGCCTGTTCGTCGAGGAACTGCGTACCTTCTTCCGGAAAGTAAGGTGAACCCTCTCAGGCCAGCAGGCCGCCGATCGCGCGGCGGACCTTGCCCGCGACGCCCGGCTCGCCGAGGCGCAGGGCGAGGTCGGCGGCGTTCAGCAACGCGTCGATCCGGAACGCGGTGAGCTCGCGCACCGGCCACACCCGCATCCCCGGCGGGCGCTCCGGGCAGGTGCGCCGCCAGGCCCTTGACCAGCTCGGCGGCCAGCACCGCCTGGCCCGCGAAGAGCGCCGCAGCCCGCTCGATCGCGGCGCGGTCGGGCGCGCGCCGCCACAGGTCGTACGCGCCGCAGGACACGTGCGGGAGGTCAGGGCCGAACTCCGCGACCCGGCCGTCGAGGGTGTCGGCCGCCGTCGCCCCGATGGTGGCGGTGCTCAGGTACGCCAGATCGGGCTGCACGCGGCGGAGCAGCCCGGCGAGCCGCTCGCACCAGCCCATGTCCGCGTAACCCGGGCTGCGGCCGTGGGTGCCGGCGCTTTCAGCAGGACAGGCGGGTCTCGTGGAAGGCCCTGCGGTACTCGGTCGGCGTCACGCCGACCGCGCGGATGAAGTGGTGGCGCAGGTTGCCCGCCGAGCCCAGCCCGCACTCCTCGCCGACCCGGTCCACCGGCAGGTCCGTGGACTCCAGGAGCTGCCGGGCCCGCGCCAGCCGCTGTGCGTGCAGCCAGCGCAGCGGCGTCGTGCCGGTCGCCTCGTGGAAGCGCCGGGCCAGGGTGCGCGGGCTCAGCCCGGCCTGCCTGGCCAGCTCGGCGACGGTGAGCGGCCGGTGCAGGCGCCCGGCCGCCCACTGCAGCAGCGGCGCGAGCCCGTCGCCGTCGGTGCGGGGCATCGGGGCGTCGATGTACTGGGCCTGGCCGCCCGGCCGGTGCGCCTGGACGACGAGGCGGCGGGCCACCTGGTTGGCGACCTCCCAGCCGAGGTCCTTGCGGATGACGTGCAGGCACAGGTCCAGCCCGGCGCTGCGGCCCGCGCTGGTGAGGATGTCGCCGTCGTCCACGTACAGGACGGACGGATCCACGTGGACGCGCGGGTGGCGGGCGCGCAGCAGGTCCGTCCGCATCCAGTGCGTGGTCGCGGTGCGGCCGTCGAGCAGGCCCGCCGCGGCCAGCGCGAACGCGCCCGTGCAGAGCGACAACATCCGCGCGCCCCGCTCGTGCGCGGCCCTGAGCGCGTCCAGCAGCTCCGGGTCCAGCCGGGCGTCCCCGTCCACGTAGTCGGCCGGGAGTGCGGGGACGACGACCGTGTCCGCGCTCACCAGCGCGTCCAGCCCGTACGCCGGCGTCAGCGCGAACCCGTGACGGGTGCGGACCGGCCCGGCGGCGGCCGGCCGCAGCTCGTACCAGGGGTCGGCGAGATCGAGCCGCTCCAGGCCGAACGTCTCGCACACGATGGACAGCTCGAAGATCGGCATGCCGTCGATCACGGCCAGCGCGACCACTCCGGGGCTCCTCATGCCTTCCACCCTAGCGGCAGGATTTTGACGAAGGTGGGCAGTCCTGCCACTCGTGGCGGAAGATCCCCTTCGCCAGGGTGGGGTGAGTGAACGACATCACCATCAAGGCCGGGGTCATCGGTCTCTGTCTGGCCGCGTCGGCCACGCCGTCCCCGCTCTACAAGCTCTACGCCGCCGCCTGGGCGATCCCCACGTCCACGCTGTCGCTGATCTACGCCACGTACTGCCTGGGGGTGCTCGCGGCGCTGCTGCTGTTCGGGCGGATCTCCGACTCGTGGGGACGGCGCCCGGCCATCCTCGCCGGGCTCGCCGGGCTGCTCGTCTC
This sequence comes from [Actinomadura] parvosata subsp. kistnae, assembly GCF_900323885.1. Taxonomy (GTDB): domain Bacteria; phylum Actinomycetota; class Actinomycetes; order Streptosporangiales; family Streptosporangiaceae; genus Nonomuraea; species Nonomuraea composti. The sequence continues at coordinate 452,506 of NZ_OOHJ01000023.1, forward strand.
GCTGGGGCTGTTCCTGACGGCGTCCGGGGCGGGCTGGCTGTTCGTCGCGCGTGGCCTCCAGGGCGTGGCCACCGGCGTCGCCATCAGCGCCGCCGGTGCCGCCCTGATCGACCTGCGCCCCGCCACCGCCGGGGTGCTCAACACGCTGGCCAGCGGGCTCGGCATGGGCGGCGGCGGGCTGCTCGGCGCCGTCCTGGTCGAGTACGCGCCCGCGCCCCTCCTGACGCCCTTCGCCGTCCTCGCGGTGGTGACCCTGCTCCTGCTCGCCGGCGTCTGGCGGCGGCCCGAGACGCTGGGCGCGCGGGCCGGCTTCCGGATGGCGGCGCCCGGCGTGCCGAAGGACATCCTGGGCTCGTTCGTGCTGTCCGGGCTCGGCGTGACGTCGTCGTGGTCGATCGTCGGGCTGTACCTGGCGCTGGTGCCCGCGCTCGCGCCCGCCCTCATGGGGTCGGCGGGGAACCTGCCGGGCGGGCTGGCCATCTTCGTCATGGGCACGGCCGCCGCGCTGGCCCCCACCCTGGCCCGCCGGCTCCCCGGCCCCGCCGGCGGGCGCGGCCTGCCGGTGCTCGCCCAGCTCTCGACCGGCATGCTCGTCCTCGCCGCCGGCGTCGCCCTGCTCGCCCTGTCGGTCTCGGCGGGCAGCGCGACCGGGTTCATCCTGTCCAGCGTGGTCATCGGCCTCGGCGGCGGGCTCGGGCTCGGCGGCTCCCTCGGGCTGCTGGGCGCGGCGGCCCCGCCCGAGCACCGCGCCCGCGTCATGTCCGCGTTCTACGTCGTCGCCTACGCCGCCATCTCCCTGCCCGCCATCGCCGCCGGCTTCGTGGTGCGCGCCTCGGGGCCGGTCGCCACGTTCCGCGGGTTCGGCGCGGGCATCATCGCCGTCGCCCTGGCCACGTTCCTCCTCGCCCGCACCCGCACGCGACGCGCGGCAGAAGCGCGACTCTGACCGCTCCTCCGCAGCCGACGTTCGTTATGATGAACGTATGGTTCACCTTAACGAGAAGCAGGATGCCCTCTACCTGGAGGACACCTACCTCACCGCCATCGACACCAGCGTCACCGCGGCCGGGCGCGACGAGACCGGCGGCGCGTGGGTCGCCCTGCGCCGCAACCTCTTCCATCCGCAGGGCGGCGGCCAGCCCGCCGACCGCGGCCGGCTGGGCGAGCACGAGGTCGTCCCGGTACGCGACCCCGCGACCGGCCTGGTCGTGCTCCGTGCGGGAGAGGGCGCGGCCGAGGGTGCGGGCGCCGGGCTGGACGGCCTGGCCGAGGGCGATCTCGTGCACGCCCGCATCGACGCCGGCCTGCGCCTGCTGCACGCCGCGCTGCACACCGCCGGTCACCTCGTCGAAGCGGCGGCCAGGGCCGAAGGCTGGACGCTCGCGGGCAACAACCACTTCCCCGGCCAGGCCCGCGTCGAGCTCACCCCGCCGGGAGCCGAGGCCGCGGCGCGGCTGACCGACGCGGGGGAGAGGGAGCGGGCCGCCGACCGGCTGCGCGCGTTCGTCGTCGCGGCGGTGGCCGACGACCTGCCGGTCACCGCGCACCACGACGACGAGGGGCGCCGCGTCGTACGGATCGGCGACGTGCACGCCGCCCCCTGCGGCGGCACCCACGTACGCAGCCTGGCCGACCTGCTTGAGGTGACCATCTCCGGCGTGAAGCTGAAGAAGGGCCGCGTCCGCGTCTCCTACTCCGCCGCCCACAGGCCGCCGCGATGAGCGCGCCCGGCCGGGACCGCCGCCCGGCCAGCAGTGCCGCCGCCGCGGCCGGAGCCCAGATCCAGCGCCGCCGGCAGCAGCGCGGCATGAGCCAGGCCGAGCTGGCCCGCAGGACCGGGCTGAGCAAGGCGACCCTGTCGCAGCTGGAGGCGGGCCTCGGCAACCCCACCCTCGACACGCTCGACGCGATCGCCGTCGCCCTGGCCATCCCGCTCACCGACCTGCTCATCCGCCACGGCGACCCCGCCACCGTGCACCTCGCCTCGACGGCCGCCCGCGAGAGCGAGCCCACCCGCGAGCTGCTGCGCCGCATCAGCGGGGGCCACAGCCTGGAGATCTGGCGCCTGCGCCTGCCGCCGGACACCGCCGTCGACGGCGTCCCCCACGCGCCCGGCACGACCGAGCACCTGCTGGTCGCCTCCGGCAGCCTCTTCGCCGGCCCGGCCGACGATCTCCGCCACCTGCGGCCCGGCGACATGCTGGCCTTCGCGGGCGACGCCGCGCACCGCTACAGCACCGGCGACACCCCCGCCGACGTCACCGTCGTCATCGCCTCACCGGTCGCCGGCTGAGCGACCGGCCACCGCCCTCTGGGTGGCGTGCTCCGGTCAGGCCTTGGCGGCCAGCGACCGCCACGCGTTCCAGGTCTCCAGCCGCTGCCGGTAGGCGGCCTCGACGACGGGATAGGGGTAGGTGCCGAGGAAGAGGCGCAGGGGCGGCTCGTCGGTGTCGACCAGTTCGAGGATGACGCCGGCGGTGGCCCGGGGGTCCTGGGGCGCGCGGGCGGTCGCGCCGGCCTGGCGGGCGCGGCGGATCGGCTCGTAGGCGGCGATCGGTTCGGTACGGACGGCCGACGCGCCCGACCAGTCGGTGCCGTAGGGGCCGGGCTCGACGATCGTCACGTGGATGCCCAGCGGGCCCACCTCCTGGGCGAGCGCCTCGCTCATCCCCTCCAGCGCCCATTTCGAGGCGTTGTAGAGCCCGAGCGTGGGGAAGGCGGCCAGGCCGCCGAGGCTGGAGACCTGCACGATGTGCCCGCCGTTCTGGGCGCGCAGCAGCGGGAGCGCGGCCTGGGTGACCCAAAGGGGGCCGAGCAGGTTGGTGTCGAGCTGGGCGCGGGCCTGCTGCTCGGTCACCTCCTCGACCATCCCGAACAGGCCGTAGCCCGCGTTGTTGACGACGACGTCGAGGCGGCCGAAGGCGTCGGCGGCCTGCCGTACCGCGGCGGTGACGGCGTCCCGGTCGGTGACGTCGAGGGGGAGCGGCAGGACGGCGTCCCCGTACGTCTCGGCAAGCGGACGCAGGGCTTCGGGACGGCGCGCCGTGGCGGCGACGCGGTCGCCGCGGGCGAGGGCGGCTTCGGCCCAGATGCGGCCGAAACCCCGGGACGCGCCGGTGATGAACCAGTTCTTCATGCGTTCCAGCCTGTACGGGCCGCCGGTGCGCAACCAGCACCCCGCCAGGGTTACCCTGCCGGTATGGCCGGTGACAACGCCCTGGGCGAGTTCCTGAAGGCCCGGCGGGGCCGGATCCGGCCCTCCCGGCAGAGCCCCGGCCGCCGCCGGGTCGCGGGGCTGCGCAGGGACGAGCTGGCCCGCCTGGCCGGCATCAGCGAGCCGTACCTGACCCGGCTGGAGCAGGGCGTCGACCGGCATCCGTCGCCGCAGGTGCTGCGGGCGCTCGCGCGGGCGCTGGAGCTGGACGCCGACGCCGCGGCGCACCTGCTCGCCCTCGCCGCCCCCGATCCCGCGCCGCTGCCGGAGGCCGGGGTCAGCGCGGAGGTGCACCGGCTGCTCGACGCGTGGGTGGGCAGCCCGGCGTACGTGCGCGACCGGCGCTTCGACGTGCTGGCCGCCAACAAGTGGGCCCGCGCGCTCGCCCCGATGTACGAGCCCGGCCACAACCTGGCGCGGGAGGTGTTCCTCGACCCCGGGGCCCGCCGGCTGTTCCCCGACTGGGAGCGGATCGCCGCTCAGACGGCCGCGGCCCTGCGTGCCGAGTCCGACCCGCGCGATCCGCGGACGGCCCGGCTCGTGGCCGAGCTGGAGGCCGACGAGCACTTCCGCCGCCTGTGGGCGCTGCACGACGCGCGCCCCGCCCGCGACGAGCTCAAGCGGTTCGCCCATCCGGTCGTCGGGGAGCTGGCCCTGCGGCGGCAGGCGCTCACCGTCGGCGGCGCCGAGCACCAAGTGATCATCGTCTACCAGGCGGAGCCGGGAAGCTCCTCCGAGTCCGCGCTCGCCCGGCTGCTCTGACCGGCGGCGGCTCCGCATGCCGCCGCGTATAAGTCAGCATGTCTATACAAACAGATGACATTGGGGTAGAACCAGGGCGAGCCCGTTGGTCTTGGAGGTGTCCTGTGAGACGTACCCCGATCGTGCTGGCCCTGCTGGGCGCGCTCGCCGTGACCGGCTGTTCCTCTTCCGGGGCGGGAGGGCAGCAGAGCGCCGCCCCGCCCGCCTCCTCCGCGGCCCCGCAGGGCAGCGGCGCGAGCTTCGCCGTCATCACCCACGGCGCCCCCGGCGACTCCTTCTGGGACGTGGTCAAGAACGGCGCGGAGGCCGCGGGCAAGCAGTACGGGGTGCGGGTCACCTACCAGGGTGACGGCGACCCGGCCAAGCAGTCGCAGCTCATCGACCAGGCCGTCTCCGAGAAGGTGGACGGCATCGTCGTGTCGATGGCCAACCCCGACGCGCTGAAGGAGGCCATCGGCAAGGCCGTCAGCGCGAAGATCCCCGTCGTGACGATCAACTCGGGGGCCGACTTCTCCAAGCAGTTCGGCGCGATCACGCACGTCGGCCAGTCCGAGGACGTGGCCGGGCGCGGCGCGGGCGAGCAGCTCAAGGCGGCCGGCGTCACCAAGCTGCTGTGCGTCATCCACGAGGCCGGCAACGTCGGCCTCGACCAGCGCTGCAAGGGCGCCGAGCAGACGCTGGGCGGCACCGTCGAGCGGCTGCAGGTGGACGTGAGCAACCTGGCCGACGTCACCTCCAAGGTCACCGCGAAGCTCCAGTCCGACCAGCAGGTCAACGGCGTGCTGGCGCTCAACCCGGCCATCGCCGTCGCCGCGAGGGACGCCATCAAGGACGCCGGCTCGCAGGCGAAGCTGGCCACGTTCGACCTGTCGGCGGACGTGGTGACGGCGATCAACGACGGAGAGGTCCTGTTCGCCGTGGACCAGCAGCAGTACCTCCAGGGCTACCTGCCGATCACGTTCCTGAACCTCTACAAGAGCAACCTCAACACCGTCGGCGGCGGCCTGCCGGTCAACACCGGGCCCGGGTTCGTCACCAAGGACAACGCCTCCCAGGTGGCCAAGCTGGCCGAGGCGGGCACCCGATGACGGTGGCGGCCGACGAGCGGGTCGCCCGCGTCGGGATGGCCCGCCGCCTGCTCATCCGGCCCGAGCTCGGCGCGGTGGTCGGGCTCGTGGTGGTGTTCGTGTTCTTCGCCGCGCAGTCGCCGGTGTTCCGCTCGCCGGACGGCATCGCCAACTGGCTCGACCCGGCCGCCACGCTCGGCATCATGGCGGTCGCGGTGGCGCTGCTGATGATCGGCGGCGAGTTCGACCTGTCGGCGGGCGTGCTGACGGGCACGAGCGGGCTGATCCTGGTGACGCTGGCCACCCGGTTCGGGTTCAACGTGTGGCCGGCCATGCTGGTGGGCCTGGTCGTGGCGCTGGCCGTCGGGCTCGCCAACGGGCTGGTCGTCACGCGGACGCGGCTGCCCAGCTTCATCGTGACGCTGGGCACGTTCCTGATGCTGCAGGGCGTCAACCTGGGCGTGACGAAGGCGATCACCGGGACGGTGCAGGTCAGCGGGCTGCGCCGGGCCGAGGGGTTCGAGGTGGCGAACGCCGTCTTCGCCGGCACGATCGACGTCGGCGGCACCTCGTTCCGGGTGGCGATCCTGTGGTGGATCGTGGTGACGGCGGTGGCCACGTGGGTGCTCATGCGCTCCAGGGCCGGCAACTGGATCTTCGCGGTGGGCGGCAACGAGCAGGCCGCGCGCGCGGTGGGCGTGCCCGCCGCCCGTACGAAGATCGCGCTGTTCATGACGACGGCGTTCGCCGCCTGGCTGGTCGGCTCGATCCTGGCGCTGCGCTACACCTCCGTGCAGGCCAACATCGGCATCGGCCAGGAGTTCATCTACATCATCGCCGCCGTCATCGGCGGCTGCCTGCTCACCGGCGGGTACGGCTCCGCCATCGGGGCCGCCATCGGCGCGGTGATCTTCGGGATGGCCGACAAGGGCATCGTGTTCCTGGGCTGGGACGCCGACTGGTTCAAGTTCTTCCTGGGCGCGATGCTGCTGCTCGCGACGCTGGCCAACCGCCTGGTCCGGCGGTACGCGGAGGAGGTGCGGCATTGACGATCCTCGAGACCAGGGGCATCGGCAAGACGTTCGGCTCGGTGCTGGCGCTGCGGGAGGTGTCGATGAGCGTGGCGGCCGGGCAGGTGCTGTGCGTGCTCGGCGACAACGGCGCCGGCAAGTCCACGCTCATCAAGATCCTGTCGGGGGTGCACCGGCACGACGCGGGCACGTACCTCGTGGACGGGCAGGAGGTGAGCTTCGCCAGCCCCCGAGAGGCGCTCGACCGCGGCATCGCCACCGTCTACCAGGACCTGGCGATGATCCCGCTCATGTCGGTCTGGCGGAACTTCTTCCTCGGCTCCGAACCGCGTAAAGGTCTGGGGTTCGACGTGGCGAAGGCCAGGCGGGTGGCGCGCGAGGAGCTGCGCGCCATGGGCATCGACATCCGCGACGTGGACCAGCCCGTCGGGACGCTGTCCGGCGGCGAGCGGCAGTCGGTGGCCATCGCCAGGGCCGTGTACTTCGGCGCCCGCGTCCTCATCCTCGACGAGCCCACCTCGGCGCTCGGCGTCAAGCAGGCGGGCGTGGTGCTGCGCTACATCGCCCGCGCCCGCGACCGGGGGCTCGGCGTCGTCTTCATCACCCACAACCCGCACCACGCCTTCCCGGTGGGCGACCGGTTCCTGCTGCTCAACCGGGGCACGAGCATGGGCGAGTACGGCAAGGACGACATCACCGCGCAGGAGCTGACCGCCCTGATGGCGGGCGGGGCGGAGCTGGAGGAGCTGGCGCACGAGCTGCGCCGCGAATGAGCTTGGCCGACTTTTGACGTGCCCGGGTGGTCAGCCGGACCTGCGGGCAGGCAGAAGAACAGCATGACCACCACGCCGGCTCGGCAGGTGCGGGTGTCCCGTTTGGAGCCGTGGCCGGGCCGCCCGCCGGGCCCGTTATTACGCGGCGGCGCGGCCGGGCGGGCCGCCACGCGCGGCCCGCACCGGCTCTAAGGGCGGGACGCAGGCCCGCACCGGCCCGGAGGGCGGGACGCACAGGTCAGAGGGGCCGGACAGGGCGGGACGCACAGGCGCGGCGCCACCCGCCCGCCATAAGGTGCGGCCAGATTCCGCCCCCCTCAGTAGGAGCACCATGACCGCCATCGACTCACCGAGCCTGCCGATCGGCGCGGCGTTCGACCGCATGCCGTTCACGCGCAGGCACGTGCTCATCGCGCTCGCGCTGTTCGTCGCGTTCGTCATCGAGTCGTGGGAGCAGCTCGCGCTCGTCTACGTCTCCGGCGACCTCGGCGCGAAGCTCGGCATCGACGAGGCGGGCGTCGGGGTCGTGCTGTCGGCGGTGGCGTTCGGCATGATCCCCGGAGTGCTCGTGTGGGGGCCGGTCGCCGACCGGATCGGGCGCCGGCCGACGGCCTTCTGGTCGCTGCTCGCGTACGGGGTGGTCGCCCTGGCCTCGGCGTTCGCCCCGAACGCGACCGTGCTGGTGGCGCTGCGGGTGGCCTCCGGGCTGGCGCTGGCCGGCGTCTACACGATCACGTTCCCGCTCTTCCTGGAGCTGCTGCCGACCCGGCACCGCGGCCGGGCCGCCGTCTACCTGTCGATCGGGTGGCCGATCGGCATGCTCGCCGCGATCGGCGCGTCCATGGGGCTGGGCGGGCTCGGCTGGCACGTCGTCGTGATCGCCAGCGCCGTGGCCGGGCTGTGGGCGTTCGCGATCAGGGCGTGGGTGCCGGAGTCGCCGTACTGGCTGGCCGCGCGCGGGCGGCAGGAGGAGGCGCGGGCGGTGCTGCGCTCGCTCGGCAGCCCCGACGCCGAGGCGACGTTCACGGTGGCCCGGCACCGGGCGGGGCGGCCGCTGGACCTGTTCAGGGGCGGGCTGGCGCGCATCACGCTGGTGATGCTGGCGCTGAACTTCGTCTTCAACTGGGGGTACTGGGGCCTGCAGACGTGGCTGCCCACGCTGCTGCAGGAGCGCGGGCTGACGCTGTCGGCGTCGCTGGGGTTCGCCGCGCTGAGCGCGCTCATGATGATCCCCGGGTACGTGAGCGCGTCGCTGCTGACCGGCCGGTTCGGCCGCAAGCCGGTCTTCCTCGTGTACGTGGTCGCGGCCGCGCTGGGCGGCCTCTGGTTCGCCACCGCCGAATCCTCCTTCGGCCTGTACGCGGGCAACTTCGTGCTGGCGTTCTTCAGCATGGGCGCGTGGGGCGTCTGGAACACCTGGAACGGCGAGTTCTACCCGACCGCCCTGCGCGGCACCGGCTACTCGTGGGCGACGGCGGCGCAACTCGTCGCCACCACCGTGGCGCCGTCGGCCGTCGGCGCGCTGCTCGCCAACGCCACCGGGTTCACCGCTACCATGCTGATCATCAACGCGTTCATGGTGGCGACCGCGCTGCTGGCTGTGCCGTTGCCCGAGACGGAAGGGCGCGAGCTGGAGTGATCCTCGGCGTCGCCCTCGGGGAGTCCGCGCCGGCGGTGGTGGCGGTCCGCGACGGCGCTGCCTCCTGGCCGGTGCCCCGCGGCGTGGCCCGTACGGCGTCGCGCGCCTGCGTGGCGGCCGACCTCGGCGGGGTGCGCCCGGCCGCGGTGGCGGCGATCCGGGTGGGCGGGCCGTGCCCCGAGGCGCTGCGGCCCGTCGTCGAGCCCGGCGTCGCCACGATCGTGCGCGGCGGCCACAGCGTGACAGGCCGGCCGCTGGCGCCGCTCGACACCGAGGCGGTGCGGCGGTTCGCGGCCACGTGCGGGCTGGCCGACTTCGCCGTGACCGCGACCGGGTCGCCGATGCTGGCCGATCACGAGCTGGAGGTGGCGGCCATCGTGGCGGCCGAGGTGCCGCAGGCGCGCATCACGCTGTCGTACGAGTTCGGCTACCCCGGGCTGCGCGAGCGTGAGGCGGACGCCATCCGCAACGCGGCCCTCGGGCCCGAGGCGGGGCGGATCGCCGACGACGTGGCGCGGGAGCTGCCGGGGGTGCCGGCGTACTTCGCCCGGACGGGAGGCGGGCTGGTGTCGGCGCACTACTTCCGGCGCTTCCCGCTCACCTGCGACCGGGGGGCGGCGGCCAGCTTGGCGCGGGGGCGAGCGGCGCTTCGCGAGCGCGCGGACGCGGCTTCGGGTGGGGGCGGTGACGCGGGCCCCGGCCTGGCGGAGGTTCCGGACGGTGTGGCCGCCGCGTACGGGGCGGCGCTCGGGCGGCCCGAGGCGCACGTGGAGCGGATCGTGCTGGCCCGGGGGCGGGCCGAGCTGGACCGGGTGCTGCGGGACGCCAGGGACGAGGCGCTCACCCGCGTCGTCAGCGCGGGCGCCGCACCGGGATCGGCCGCGATCGACGAGATCACCGTGAACCCGCTGTCGTACCTGCCCGACGGCCTCTACCGGGTGCGGGTGACGGCGGGCGGGCGGCCGTGGGCCGGCTGATCGACCGCGACGGGCTCGGCCGGTTCTCGGCGGGTTCGCGGCTGTTCGCGACCGGGGCGGCGCAGTCGTCGTACAACCTGGCCTACGACTGGGCCGCCTCCGTCGTCGGGCCCGGCGTGGAGCTGGTGGCGGCCGGCGAGCTGGCGCCCGACACCTTGTGCGTGGTGGTCAGCCTGGTCGGCTCCACCACGGCGCTGGGCGAGCAACTGCCGGCCGGGGACGAGCCGGAGCGGGCCGTCCGGGCGCTGGAACGCAGGCTGGGGGAGCGGGCCGGGGCGGTGGCGGCGCTCAACCTGGCGGCCGAGAACGCCCTGATCCCGCTCATCGCGGCGGCCGGGCTGGGGCTGCCCCTGGTGGACGGCGACGGTACCGGACGGGTGTTCCCGCTGGTGGAGCAGACCACGTACACGCTGGGCGGGATGAGCGCGGCGCCGCTGGCCCTGGCCGGCGGGCTCGGGGAGCTGGTGCTGCTGGAGACGGCGGCCGACCGGGTGGAGGAACTGCTGCGTCCCGTGGTGCTGTCGGTCGGCGGCTGGGCGGTCGCGGCGTGCTACCCGATGGCCGCGCGCGACCTGGCGCGGGTGCTGGTGCCGGGCACGGTGAGCCTCCTCATGCGGGCCGGCGAACCCGGCGCACCCCGCTCGGCGGCGGCCCCGTACGGGGTGCGGACCTTGTGCCGGGGACGCATCCAGGCGGTCGAGGGCAGCACGGGACACGGGGGCGAGCTGGCGCTGCCGTCGCTGCCGTCCAGCATCGTGCTGCGCGAATCGGAGGGGCTGCGGCGGCTGGTCCGGCTGGAGGCGCACAACGAGATCGTGCTGGCACTGGCCGACGGGGCGGTGGTGGCGACGGTGCCGGACCAGATCTGCATGGTCTCGACGGCCGACGGGATGGTGGTGGACGTGGACAAGGCCGAGCCCGGCCTGGAGGTGGACATCATGGTGGTCAGGGCCGCACCGGTCTGGCACACGGACCAGGGCCTGGCCCTGGGCGGCCCACGCGCGTTCGGAATCACCCTGTGACCGGCACCCGGGGGCCTGCGGCGCGGGGCCGGTGGCGTGCGGCGAGATGCGGATGCTCCGTGCTGCCGGGCCGTGCGGTGAGAAGCGCGTGCTCCGTGCTGCCGGGCCGGTGGTGTGCGGTGCCGGGCCGTGCGGTGGGGAGCTCGGGATGAGCGGGGTGCGGGGGCCGGGGTGGGAGGCGCCGGTCACGGTGGCGGAGCTGGTCAACGCGGGGCCGCTGGCCGGGGCGCGCATGTACGGCGCGGGCGAGAACCCCGTGCGCGGGGTGCGGATCGTGGACGAGCCGTCGGTGTTCGCCACGGTGACGCCGCACACGGCGGTCGTGCTGATCGGGACGGCGGCCAGCGGCGGCTGGGCGGTGGAGATGGCCATGCGCCGGGCCTGGGAGCAGGCGGCGGCGTGCGTGATCGCGCCCGCCGGCGGGCTGAGCGAGGGCTCGGGCGAGGTGCTGGCCGAACGGCTCGGCGTCACGCTGATCTTCGTGGACGAGGACCCGCTGGTCGTCGCGGTCCGGGTCGCGTCGGCCGCGTCCCGGCCTGACGCGGCCCGCACCCAGCTCGTGGCCCGCTGCGCCACCCGCCTGGCGGAGGCGGGCGCGTCGGCGCGCCGGGTGCTCGGGGTGCTGAACGCGGAACTGCCGGGCACCTCGGTCGCCTTCCTCGACCGGTACGGCGCCACCCTCGCGGGCCGCCGCGACGCGCTCACCGACCAGCCCACCCGCCGGGAGACGCCGCGCGCCGCGATGGGGGACACCTCCCGTGACAAGCCGCACGAAGCATCGCGGGACACGCCCCTTGAAGCGTCGCGTGCCGTATCGCGCGAGGCACCGCATGAGGGGACGGGCGAGACCGTATCCGCCGGTCGGAGCCGGTGGTCGGCCGAGGTGGAGGTGCCGGACGAGGAGGGCGGCGTGCTGGGGACGCTGGTCGCCGCCGGTTCTTCCCGGTCACCGGGTTGGCCGGCGGTGGTGCGTACCGTGCTGGAGCTGGCGGTGGCCCCGCTGACGGCGTGGGCCGCGCGGGAACGCCTGCGCGCCTCCCGCGACTTCGCGCTGCAGGCATCCCTCGCGGAACGCCTCCTCACCGAACCCGAACCCGAACCCGAACTCGGCTTCGACCCCGCACCCCGACCCCAGGGCGGGGTGGAGGACACCGACAGTGCGCGGGCGGCCGCGATCGCGCTCGGCTGGCCGATCAGGGGCCCGCTCACCGCGTACCGGATCCGCCCGCTGGCGGAGCCCGGCCAGGCGGCGCCGGTGGGGCCGGGTGACGGGCCGCTCGCGTACACGCTGATCACCGCCGCTCTCGGCCAGGTGCCCGTCCTGACGAGGGGGGACGGCTGGGCGGGGTGGTCGGCGCTGGGCCCGTCCGACCTGGCGGAGCGGCTCGGGCAGGCGCTGCGGAGCATGCCGTGGCCGTGCGCCGGAGGAGCGGGCGCGCAGGTGGAGGGGCTGGGCGGGCTGGCGGAGTCGCTGCTGGGCGCGGAGGCGGCGGCGTACGTGGCGGGAGGCGCGGGAGTGGTGCGGCGGGCGGACCGGATGGGCCCGGCGGAGCTGCTCGGCGCGCTGCCGACGGCGGCGCTGCGGGCGCCGGCGGCGGTCGTGCTGCGCCCGCTGCTGGCGATCGACCGGGACGGCACGCTGCTGGAGACGCTGGGCGCGGTCCTGGACGAGGGCGGCGCGCTGAGGGCGGCCGAGCGGCTGGGCGTGCACCGCAACACGATCACCACCCGCCTGGACCGCATCAAGTCCGCCGGTTTCGACCTCGACGACGCCCCCACCCGCCTGGCCTTGCAGCTCGCCTGCCACGTGATGCTCCGCTGAGCCCACCAGATGCGACGGCGGACGCCGCGCCAAGCCCATCGCACCCAGCCGGACGCCCAGCCGGACGCCCAGCCGACGTCGCGCCAGATGCCGCCGGATGCCGTGCCGTGCGGTGCCGTGTGCCGTGCTCGATGCCGCGCCGAGAGGCCGCGTGGCATGCTCGTAGACGGCACCCCCCGGAAGGAGGCCCCGTTGGCGGAGGCGGAGCTGTCAGGCGAGAGCAGGCTGCTGGCGGTCAGCGACCTGCACGTCGGCTATGCCGAGAACAGAGCGATCGTGGAGGAGCTGAAGCCTTTCACGCCCGGCGACTGGCTGCTGGTGGCGGGCGACGTGGGGGAGCGGCTGGAGAGCATCACGTGGGCGCTCGGCCTGCTGGCGAGCCGGTTCGAGCGGGTGGTGTGGGTGCCGGGCAACCACGAGCTGTGGACGGTGCCGGGCGAGCCGCCCGAGCTGCGGGGCGTGGCGCGTTACGAGCACCTGGTGAAGGTGTGCCGCGAGCTGGGCGTGCTCACGCCGGAGGACGAGTACCCGCTGTGGGCGGGCGCGGGCGGCCCGGTGCGGGTGGTGCCGCTGTTCCTGCTGTACGACTACACGTTCCTGCCGCCGGGTCACCACACGAAGGAGAGCGCGCTGGCGTACGCCCACAGCACGGGCGTGGTCTGCACCGACGAGTACGTCCTGCACCCGGACCCGTACCCGTCGCGGGAGGCGTGGTGCCAGGCGCGGGTGGCGCTGACGCGGCGGCGGCTGGCGGAGCTGGACGACGACGTGCCGCTGGTGTTCGTCAACCACTATCCGCTGGTACGGGAGCCGACGGACGTGCTGCGGTATCCCCAGTTCGCGCAGTGGTGCGGCACGACCGCGACCCGCGACTGGCACCGCCGCCACCGCACGGCCGCGATGATCTACGGCCATCTGCACATCCCGCGCGTGACCTGGTACGACGGGGTGCGTTTCGAGGAGGTCTCACTCGGCTACCCGAGGGAGTGGAAGCCCCGCCCGGGCAACCGCCGCCTGCTGCGCGATGTACTGCCGGCCTCGTAGACCTCTGCGCGGCCGATCTTTCGATGGTCGCGTCCGGCCCGTGCTCCTGGCGTGATCCGGCGGCGGCAGGGTCAGGATCATGAGAAGGATGCTCGCGATTCTGGTGGCCTGTGTCGCTCTGCTGTCGGGCGCCGCTTCCGCGCAGGCAGGGACCAAGGATCCGGTCCAGGCGCTGAAGGCCGTCCTGGGGCCCGGTGAAGGCGTGCACTTCACCGAGACGACCACTCTTCTGGACGGCGCCGACGAACGGGCGGAGCGCCGCCGCAAGGGGACGTTCGTGTTCGACGCCAAGGGCGGCGTCGAGGCCCTGGACGTCACCACCACGGGAGGTGAGCACGGTCCCGAACGCGTCATCGGTTTCAACCACGACATCGGCGGCACCGGCTACCAGTCCGGCGGTCTCGTGGGAAAGTGGCTGAAGAAGGGCAAGACCTGGTGGAAGGACTCCCACCAGCTTCACCTCTGGCACACCGAGCTGCTCGGCTACGACGAGCAACTCGTCAACCCGGGCGAGCCCGCGACCCTGGCCGCCCTGCTGAAGAACGGGCGGCGCAGCGGGGACACCGTGACCGGCACGATCACGTTCAAGCAGCTCGAGCGGGTCTCCCGCTGGGCGGAGCACGCCACCCACATCCGCTGGGACTCGGACACGAGACTCGGCTACACCGTCACGCTGACCTCCTCGGGCCTGGTCAGCAGGGTGCGCAGCGTGTTCACGTTCCCCGACGGCGTGGACGAGCTATCGGGCAGGACCCTGCACGTCGACACCCGCTACGACCGGTGGGGCGGCGCAGTGTCGATCAAGGTACCCGACCCGCGCAGGACGACCAGCGAGCTTTGCATCGAAGGCCACTGCAACTGGCGCCTTCCCGGCTGACGGCGGCGACGTCCACGCGGCCTGCCGCCGTCATAGCCCTTTGAGGTAGGCGGCGAAGGCGTTCAGGGCGGGCTCGGGGTCGGCGCGGCCGACGCCGATCCTGAACCGGTCGGCGGGGGTGTCGGTGAGCTGGGACCGATAAATGCTGGCCGGAAGCAGCAGCACGCCCGCGCGTTCGACCAGATCCGTGCAGAATGTCTCGACGCCCTCGGGGCCGAGGTAGCGGGGGAAGGCGACGCAGCCGCCGTCGGGGGCCCGCCATTCGAACAGGTCGCTGAACTCGGTGAAGAACGCCTCGAAGCGGGGCAGGTTGGCGGCGATGATGGCGCGGTTGCGTTCCAGGATGCGGTCTCGGGCCTTGAGGGCGATCCGGGCGAGCACTTCGCTGGGCGCGGCGTTGCAGATGGTGGTGTAGTGCTTGGCTCGTTCGAGGCGGGCGCGCACGGCGCGGTCGCGGCAGGTGATCCAGCCGATGCGCAGGCCGGGCAGGCCGAGCGACTTGGAGGTGACGTTCAGCGACAGGGCGGTGGGGGACAGGTCGGCGGCCTGCGGGAGGGTGCGGGCGGGGTCGAGCTCGAGGCCGCGGTAGACCTCGTCGCTGAACAGGTGGATGCCGCGCTCGTCGCACATGGCGGCCAGGCGGGCGAGGTCGGCGGCGGGGATGAGGGCGCCGGTGGGATTGTTGGGGAAGTTGATCGACACGACGCGCGTGGTCGGGCGCAGGGCGGCCGCGACGGCGTCGAGGTCGAGCGCCCAGTCCCGGCCGGGGTCGAGGGCGACGCCGGTGACCTCGCACAGTGACAGGGGCACGGTCTCGGCGGCCTGGTAGTTGGGGGTGATGACGACCGCGTGGTCGCCGGGGCCGAGCAGCACCTGCATGGCCAGGTAGAGCGCTTCCTCGGCGCCGGCGAAGCAGATGACGTCGTCGGGGCCGGCGGTGTCGTACGTGGCGGCGATGGCCTGGCGCAGCGCCGGGTCGCCGTACGTCTCGGTGTAGCCGAGGGAGAGCGTTTCCCAGGCGTGGGCGTCGTCGGGGTCGGCGAGGGCGAGCAGCTCGGACATGGTCATGGTCTGGGCGTCGGAGGCGGTGAGGTGGTGCCGCGCGGTGAACTCCCAGCGCGAGAAGTAGACCTCCAGCCTGAAGTCGGGCAATCGGGTCATGGTCGCGGGCTCCTTCTGTGCTCGGCGAGCAGCGCGTACAGGGTGGATCGGGAGATCTTGAGCGCGCCGGCGACGACGGGGACGGCGCGGCGCACGGCGAAGACGCCCGCCGCGTCGAGCTCGGCCAGCAGGGCGAGCCGGTCGTCGCGGGTGAGGCGCTCGGCCGGACGCCCGTGCTCGCGGACGTACGCGCCGACGATCTGGTGCACCCGCTCGGCCCAGTCCTGCTCGAACAGGGCCTCGGGGCGGGGCGCGGTCGGCGCGGCGAACGCGGCCAGCAGCGCGGCGGCCTGTTCGAGCGGGGTGCGGTCGAGGTTGACGCAGAGCACGGCCGACGGCTCGCCGTCGTCGTCGCGCAGCACGGCGCTGACGGAGGACAGCCGCCGCCCGTCGGACAGCAGCTTCTCGTACGGGCCGTAGACGTCGTCGCCGGCCGGGTCGAGGCGCTTCAGCTCGCCGAGCATCGACGGGTCGCCGGTGGCGCGCCTGGACAGGGGGTTCCACACGGCGAGGACGCGGTCGGTGGCGGCGTCGTGCAGGACCACTTCGGCGTGCGGCGCGAGCAGCCGGGCGATGGCCGCGCCGACCGGCGACCACCTCCGCACGCGGGGATCCGTCATGGTCGGATGGTACGTCCACCTCGGACATTCCGTCCAATTCGTCGGATTGCCAACAGTTCTTCGCGAACAACCCTTTGCGAAGAAGTGTTTGCGGTCTAGGCTCCGGAACATGAACGAACCCGACAAGAGCGTCGTCGTCCTCGACGCGCGCGGCCTGCGGGCCCTGGCCCACCCCGTCCGCGTCCAGCTCGTGGACCTGCTGCGCAAGCACGGCCCGTCCACCGCCACCCGCCTGGCCGAGCGCCTGGGCGTGAACTCCGGCACGGCCAGCTACCACCTGCGCCGGCTCGGCGCGGCCGGGTTCGTGGAGGAGGACCTGGAGCGCGGCAACGCGCGCGAGCGGTGGTGGCGCTCGGTGCACCGCATCACCCGGCTGACCGGCGAGGAGCTGGCCGAGCGGGAGCCGGAGGCGGTGCTGGCGTACATGCAGTCGATCGCCGCCCTCTACAACCTGCGCGTCCAGCGGGCGCTGAACGAGATGCAGACCATGCCGAGGGAGTGGCGCGGCATCCTCGACCTCAGCTCGTACGCGCTGCGCCTGACCCCCGAGGAGGGCCTGCGGCTGCGCGAGGAGCTGGGCGAGGTCATCTCCCGCTACCGCAGGGACGTACCCGGCGAGGCGGCCCCCGACGGCGCGGCCCGGGTCTCGCTCATCACCGAGGTCCTGCCGGAGCCGCTGGAGGAGCCGTGACGTCCCGGTCGTTAGCGGGCGTGCTGGCGGCCATCGCGGTGGCGCTGACCGGGACCCGGGTCTCGGCGATCGCGCTGCCCTGGTTCGTGTACGTCAGCACCGGCAGCGCCGTGTACACGGGGATGGTGACGTTCGCCGAGATGGCCCCGTACGTGCTGGTCAAGGCGCTGGCCGGGCCGATGCTCGACCGGGTCGGGCCGCGGCGCGTCTCCTGGGCGGCCGACGTGGTGAGCGCGGCGGCGGCCGGCGCGCTGGTGCTGCTGCACGCGCTCGTCGCGCTGCCGCCGGGCGCCCTCGTCGCGCTGGTCGCGGTGATCGGGGCGGCGCGGGGGCCGGGCGACCTGGCCAAGGAGATCATGATCCCGGAGGCGGCCGAACGCGGGCGGGTGCCGCTGGAGCGGGCCACCGGCCTCATGGGCGTCACCGAACGGCTGGCCCAGACGGCGGGCCCGGCGGCCGGCGGCGCGATCGTCCTGGCGGTCGGGCCGATGGCGAGCCTGGGCGTGAGCGCCGGCTGCTTCGCGCTGGGCTCGTTGATCGTGGCCTGGGCGCTGCCGGCCGGCATGGGTCACCGGGCGCCGGCGGCGTCACCCGCGCGGGAGGGCTACTGGCGGCGGTTCGGGCAGGGCCTGACGTTCCTGCGCGGCCAGCCGCTGCTGCTCGCCCTGGCCGTCGTGGTCGGCGTCACGAACCTGCTCGACGCCGCCTTCTCCCAGGTCCTCGTGACCGTGTGGGCCAAGGAGTCCGGTCACGGGCCCGGCGTCGTGGGCCTGAACAGCAGCGTGATGGGCCTGACGGCGGTCGGCGGCAGCCTGCTCGCGGCGGCGCTGGCGCACCGGATGCGGCGGCGGCCGGTGTTCTTCGTGGCGTTCCTGCTGGCCGGGCCGCCACGCTTCCTCGCGCTGGCGGCCGGCCTGCCGGTGTGGGCGATCGTGGCGGTGTTCGCGGTGAGCGGGTTCGCCGGCGGCTTCCTCAACCCGATCCTGGGGGCGATCACGTACGAGCGGGTGCCGCGCGAGCTGCTGGGCCGGGTGGGCGCGCTGGGGACGTCGCTCGCGTGGGCGGGCATCCCCCTCGGCGGCCTGCTGGCCGGGGCGGCGGTGTCCCTGGCGGGCCTGGCGCCGGTGCTGCTGGCCTGCGGCACCGCGTACGCGCTGGTCACGAGCGTGACCGGCCTGCGCCGGGAATGGCGGGAAATGGACCGCCTCCGCGGCCGTCCGGCCGCCGCCCCAGTGCCAGGAGGAGGCACCGGGACACCGGCCGGAGGATCACACGGGCCCGGCTGAGCGGGGTCTGGTGAATCAGGGTGCAGGTCAGCCGGTGACCATGCCCTGGGCCAGGTCGGCCGCCGTCGCCTCGGGGTCGCGCAGCTCCGGTGGGCCGTAGCCGCCGCCTCCGCCCGACTCGCACCGCAGCACGTCCCCCGCCCTGACCGGCAGCGCGTTCGCCTTGAGCATCTCGCGTTCCCCGGGCGTGCCCGGGTTGAGGGTGACGCGCGGGGGTGCGCCCGCGTGGCCGCCGGCCAGGCCCCAGGCCGGGGTGACCGAGCGTTCGAACCACAGCGACAGCGACGTGTCGCCGCAGAACTCGTACTCCCGCACCACCCCGTTCCCGCCGCGCCACTGACCGGCGCCGCCGGTGCCGGGGCGGATCTCGTAGCGGGTGACGCGGACGGGGAACAGGGTCTCCAGGACCTCGATCGGCATGTCGCGCAGCGAGCCGTTGACGTTGTTGATCAGGCAGGTCTCGCCGTCGCCGCCGTCCCAGGCGCCCCAGCCGCCGACGGTGGCCTCCTGGGAGACGTACAGCTTGCCGGTGCGCGGGTCCGTGCCGGTGAACTGCACGATCATCGAGTCTCCGTACGAGGCCGCGGCCGCCTTGTCCGGCATCGCCGGGGCCAGGGCCTTGACCACCAGGTCGATGAGCAGCCCCAGGTGGGAGTAGTAGTACTGGCAGGCGGCGGGCGACTCGGCGGCCAGCATGGAGCCGGGCCTGGTCTCGACCGACAGGGGGCGGAAGGAGCCGCCGTTGAGCGGCACGTCGCCGGAGACCAGCAGCTTGTAGCCGACCCGGACGGCGGCCACGGCCTGGGCGGCGCCGCAGTTGATGGGGCCGAGCGCCTGGTCGGCGCAGTCGGTCAGGTCCACGTGCATGCTCTCGCCGGACACCGTGACGGTCACGGTCACGGGCAGCGGGGTGTGGAGGTCGATGCCGTCGTTGTCGAGGAAGCCGGAGGCCGCGTACACGCCGTCGGGGATGGCGGCGATGGCGGCGCGTTCCATGCGCTCGGTCTGGGCGAAGATCTCGTCGCGGGCGGCGTGCACCGCGTCCAGGCCCCAGCGGGAGACGATCTCGCGCAGCCGCCGCTGGCCGGTCATCGCGCAGCTCACCTGGGCGCGCAGGTCGCCGAGGGTGGCGTGGGGGAAGCGGACGTTGCGGGAGATGACCTCGTGCAGGTCGCGGCAGGGCTCGCCGCCCGCGTACACCTTCACCGGGCCCAGCCGCAGGCCCTCCTGGAAGATGGAGGTGGAGTCCATGGAGCCGCCGGGGTCCTTGGAGCCGACGTCCAGCCAGTGCGCCCGCGACGCGGCGAACCCGGCCAGTTCGCCGTCGCAGAAGATCGGCCCGTAGACGGTGACGTCGTTGAGGTGGGTGCCGCCGATGTAGGAGTCGTTGAGCACCCACACGTCGCCCTCCTGCCAGACCTCCCGCCCGTACAGGCGCTCGGTCTCGCGGGTGCACACCTCCAGGTTGCCGAGGAAGATCGGCAGCCCGGACGACTGGCCGAGCACGTTGTGGTCGCGGTCGAGCAGCGCGACGGCGCAGTCCTTGGCCTCGTAGATGACGGGGGTGTAGGAGCTGCGGATGAGGGTGGTGTTCATGTCCTCGGCGGCCTGGAGCAGCGCGCAGCGGATGATCTCTGTGGTGACGGGGTCGATCACGCGTTCACTTTCATGATGAGGAAGCCGTTGTCGTCCACGGTGGCCACGCAGCCGGGCGGGATGACCGTGGTCGCGGTCTCCTCCACCACGATGGCGGGGCCGGCCAGCTCGCCCTCCAGGCCGGCGCGGCGCAGCACGGGGGTGCGGTGCACCGCGCCGTCGAAGATGACGTCCCGTACGTCGGGGGCCGCGCTCTCGGCGGTGACGGCGGCCGGGGCGGCGGTGCGCGGGAACGAGCCGAACCCGGTGCTGCGCAGCATGACCAGCTCGACGGGCGCCTCGGGGGTGGCGTGCCCGTACCGGGCGGTGTGCGCCTCGGCGTAGCGGGCGGCGAGCCGCGCGAGGAAGCCGGGCTCGGCCGGCTCGGCGGCGTCGCGCAGGGGGATGGTGAGCGTGTAGTCCTGGCCTTCGTAGCGCAGGTCCACGGCGTGCTCCACCCGCCGCCGCTCGCCGGGAACGCCCTGCCCGGCGAGCGCGTCGAGCGCTTCCCGCTCCAATGCCGCGAGATTTCGGGACATGTCGGCGCCGTCGAGGGTGTCCTGCGGCCGGAAGTACGGATGCGTCAGATCCCTGCGTACCTCCGCCTCCAGCATCCCCCACGCCGAGAACGCCCCCGGGAAGCGCGGCACCACCACCTCGGAGATGCCCAGCTCCCGCGCGATGAACGCCGCGTGCATCGCCCCCGCCCCGCCGAACGCCACCAGCGCGAACTCCCGGGGCTCCACCCCGTGCTCCACCGTCAGCGTCCGGATCGCCTGCGCCATCTTGGCGTTGGCCACGTCGCAGATGCCCTCGGCCAGCGCCAGCGGATCCAGCCCCAGCTCCCCGGCCAGCTCCGCCACCGCCACGCCGGCGGCCTCGGTGTCCAGCGTCATCAGCCCGCCGGCGAACCACGCCGGATCCACCCGCCCCAGCACCACGTTCGCGTCGGTGACGGTCGGCTGGGTGCCGCCCCTGCCGTAGCAGGCCGGCCCCGGCACCGCGCCGGCCGACTCGGGGCCGACCCGCAGCGCCCCCGCCTCGGCGTAGGCGAGGGAGCCGCCGCCCGCGCCGATCGTGTGCAGGTTCACGATCGGCATCAGCACCGGGTAGCCCTCGATGCGCGCCTCGCTGCTGACGTCGGGCCGGCCGTCCACGACCAGCGACACGTCGAACGACGTGCCGCCCATGTCCACGCAGATCACGTTGCGGTGATCGAGCAGCCGGGAGGCGGCCACCCCGCCCATCGTCCCGCCGACCGGGCCCGACAGCAGCGTCTGCAGCGGGCGGCGCATCGCGTACGAGGCGTTGACCAGCCCGCCCGACGACTGCATCACGTGCACCGGCACCGCCAGCCCGCGCTCGGCGAAGCGCCGCTCGATCCCGGCCAGGTAGCGGCGCACCACCGGCCCCGTGTACGCCTCCAGCACCGCCGACGACGTCCGCTCGTACTCCCGCCACTCCCGCGCCACCTCGTGCGAGAGCACCACCAGCACGTCCTCGCCCAGCTCGGCCCGCAGGATCTCGCCCGCCCTGACCTCGTGCGCCGGGTTGACGTAGGAGAACAGCAGGCAGACCGCCACCGCGTCGAACCCCTCGGCGCGCGCCCGCCGCGCCGCCGCCCGCACCGACTCCTCGTCCAGCGGCGCCAGCTCCCGCCCCTGGTAGTCGAGCCGGCCGCCGGCCTCCATGACGTCCTGGCGCGGCACCAGCGGCTCGGGCTTGCGGTAACGCAGGTCGAACATGCGGTCCCGGTTGCCCCGGGCGATCTGGTAGACGTCCCGCCCGCCCCTGCTCGCCAGCAGCAGCACCCGGGCGCCCTTGCGCTCCAGCAGCGCGTTGAGCCCCTGAGTGGTGCCGTGCACGAAGAACGAGATGCCGGCCGGATCGTCCACGACCCGGCCGAGCGCGGCGAACACGCCGTCGGCCAGATCCCCCGGAGTGGTGGGCGCCTTCGAGGCCGTCACGGCACCCGTCCGCTCGTCGTAGCACACGACGTCGGTGAAGGTGCCGCCGATGTCCATGGCGACGCGATAGCTCATGGAATGCACCGTAAGGGGCGAATGGAGCGGCCGTGGTGTGCGGCCCGCACACCACGACGCGCCCGGCAGTGCATCCCGCAGGGGTCAGTGGCCCGACTCGGCCAGGTGCTCACCCCCGACGGCCACCGGACGCTCCCCGGCGGCGGTGACCCTGGCGAGCATCGCGGCCACCTCCCGCCGCAACAGCGGGTCCGCCCGGAACTCCTCCATGATCGCGCTTCGCAACGCGGCCCGGCCCGACTCGTCGTCGGGCTTGGCGCCGGCCACCCGGCCGATCACCCCGTGGGCGCGCTCGTCTCCCCGGCCGAAGACCCGCTGCAGGATGCGCGAGCCGCGGGCCACCTCCGTGTCCGCGGCCAGCTCGCTGGTCTTGGCCAGCACACCCGTGCCGTAGGCGTCGATCGCCGCCGTGACGAAGGGCATGACGTCGTCCGCAGTGTCCATGAGACCCTCCCGTAGGTCCTTACGGATGACGCGATGGTAGCTCGCGGAGCCGCGGCGGCGAGGGCATACCCTTGCGACTGTGCCTGCCCCGTACCTCACACTCAAGACCGTCGTCGAGCACGAGACCGAGGCGCGGCGCTCGCGCTTCATCTGCGCGGTGGCCCCGGCGCGCACGGTCGAGGAGGCCGCCGCGTTCATCGCGCGGCGGCGCGCCGAGCATCCCGCCGCCACCCACAACTGCACCGCGTACGTGATCGGGGAGCGCATCCAGAAGGGCGACGACGACGGCGAGCCGGGCGGCACCGCGGGCACGCCCATGGTGCAGGCGCTGGTGGGCCGCGGGTTCAGCGACGTGGTGGCGGTGGTGACGCGTTACTTCGGCGGCACCCTGCTCGGGGCGGGCGGGCTGGTGCGCGCCTACGGCTCGGCCGTCACCGAGGCGCTCGACCGGGCCGAGCCCGTGCGCATGGTGCCGGCCAGGCTCGTGCGCGTGGCCGTCGCGCACGACCAGGCCGGGCGGGTGGAGAACGACCTGCGGGCCTCGCGCCACGCGGTGCGGGAGGTGACGTACGCGGGCGAGGTCACCTTCGACGTCGCGGTCGGCGCCGACGAGGTGGCCGCCTTCACCGACTGGGTGGCCACCCTGACGGCCGGCCGGGCCCGCGTGGACCTCGGCGAAGACCTCCACGTGCCGGCGTGAGCCTCCACGCGCCTACCTGACCGATCAGCCTTCCAGGGCGTACTGCATCACGCGGAACTTCGCCTGCGCCTCGGCCAGCTCCGCCGCCGGGTCGGAGTCGCCCATGATGCCGCCGCCCGCGAACAGCCGCGCCCGCCGCCCCTGCACCTGCCCCGACCGCAGCGCGATGCCCCACTCGCCGTCGCCGTTGGCGTCGATCCAGCCGACGGGGCCGGCGTAACCGGCGCGGTCCATGCCTTCCAGCTCGCGGATGACCTGGATCGCGGTCTTGGTCGGGGTGCCGCCGACGGCCGCCGTCGGGTGCATCGCGGCCACCACGTCGAGCACCGACGCCCCGTCGGCCAGCCGCCCGGTGACGTGGCTGGCCAGGTGCTGCACATTGGGCAGGACCAGCAGCTCGGGCTCGTCGGGCGTGGTGAGCGAGGAGCACAGGGGCGCCAGCGTGTGGCGCACGGAGGCGATCGCGCACTCGTGCTCGTGCCGGTCCTTCGCCGAGGCGAACAGCGCCGCACCGCGCGCGAGGTCGTCGGCGGGGCCGGTGCCGCGCGCGGTGGTGCCGGCCAGCACCAGCGACTCGATCTCCTGCCCCGTGCGCCGGATCAGCAGCTCGGGCGTGGCCCCGACCAGGCCCGCCACCGAGAACGTGTAGCACTCGGGGTAGCGGGCGGCCAGCCGCGACAGCAGCAGCCGCACGTCGATGGGCCGCTCGGCGGTGGCGACGAGGTCGCGGGCCAGCACCACCTTCTCCAGCTCGCCCTCGCGGATGCGCCGCGCGGCCCGCGCCACCACGTGCTCCCACTCGGGGGCGGTGAGGCTGCCGTCACCGTAGCTGATGCGGCCCGGGTCGCGGACCGGGGTGAACGACTCCAGCGGCGCTTCGCCGACCGTGGTCAGCCAGGCGTGGCCGTCGCGGCGGGCGAGCACGGCCCGCGGGACCACGAGAACGGAGCCGTGGGAGTCTTCGTCGAAGGTGAAGCTGCCGAAGGCGACCGCGCCGGAGCCGGGGGTGCGTACGTCGTCGTGCACCTGCGCGTCCCCGAGCACGGTGGCCAGCCACTGGCGGGCCCAGGCGAACCGGCCGGGCCCCGGGGGCACGGCCACGCGGGCCGCCTCTCCCCATCCGACGAGGCCCTCTCCATTCCTGATCCACGCGTAGGGGGCCGTACGGGGGAGGGAAGCCAGCAGGTCACCGGGGTCGCCAACAGGGGTGGTGCGAACCGGCAGCGGGCGGGTTGTTCCGAGCGCGACACTCACCCAAGACACTCTATGCGGGAACTGAACACGTTCGACTCGGACCCCCGTGAATGCGGGGTTACGGGCAAAGAAGCCAGAAAAAACCGGGTGTCCAGGAGTATTGGGACGGACCAGATTCGGTCTGGCCTGTCAAGCGGCGATATGAAGTCGGTCCTGAACTGGCAGACCTTGCCCCGAGGCCATGGTGAGCCGATCATCGGCTCCCTACCTTGGAGCCCATGATCGCTCGCCTGGGGCCCGCGCTGGCCGCCGCCGTCGTCCTCACCGCTTCGGGCCCCCTCCCCGCCTCCGCCGCCTCCGCGCAGCCCGTGCCCCGCGTCATGGCCGCGCTCGGCGACTCCATCTCCACCGGCTTCAACGCCTGCGGCTTCTACGTCTCCTGCACCGCCCGCTCCTGGTCCACCGGTGACAACGGCGAGGTCGCCAGCCACTATGCCCGCCTGGCCAAGCTCTCTGGAACGCTCCACAACCACAACCTCACCTTCGCCGCCCCCGGCGCGACCAGCGCCGACCTGCTCGGGCAGATGCGCCAGGCGATCGCGGCCAGGGCCGACTACGTGACGATTCTCATAGGCGCGCAAGACGCGTGCACCCGTACCGAGCAGGCGATGACCCCCGTCGTCACCTACCGCAAGCGCCTCGACGCGGCGCTGGCCGCACTGCGCTCCGGCGTGCCCGGGGCCCGCGTCTTCTTCGCCAGTGTCCCCGACGTGCGCCGGCTGTGGCAGGTCGGCAAGGACAACGCGCTGGCGCGCACGTTCTGGACGACCGCCCGCCTGTGCCAGTCGATGCTGGCCGCTCCCTCCTCCACCGCGCGCGCCGACGAGCAGCGCCGCTCCCGGGTGCGGGCCCGCGTGATCGCCTACAACCGGGCCGCCGCCGGGGCCTGCGCCGCGTACGGGCCGCGCTGCCGCACCGACGGCGGAGCCGTCTTCTCCTACCCGTTCACCCTCGACCACGTCAGCAAGTGGGACTACTTCCACCCCAACACGGCCGGGCAGAAGGTGCTGGCCGAGCGCACCTTCACGCGGGGCTTCACCTGGATCGACCCGCGATAGCCGCCCCCGGTCACCGGCACTGCGCCAGCATCGTCTTCTTGTCGGGCGGCGTGACGGGAATGTCGTACTTGAGCGCCACCTGGGCCCACCGGGTGACGTAGGCGCAGCGCACCTCCCGGCGCGGCGGCAGCCAGCTCGCCGGCCCCGAGGCGTCCTTCTGCTCGTTGGCGTCGCCGTCGACGGGCAGCAGGTTCAGCGGGTCGTTGGCGAAGTCGAGCCGCTTCGCCATCGGCCACTTCGGCGCGCCCATCCGCCACCCGTAGTTCAGCGGCACCACATGATCGACCTGCACCTCGTCCGCGTTGTCCTTGTGCCAGTAGATGAGCCGCCCGGTGTAGGGGTCGGTCAGCTCCATCGAGACGACCTCGCAGTCGGAGCCCGCCCTGAACTTCACGTTCCGCCCGTCACGGGCCAGCAGGTCGTCGCGGGTACGGCAGCCGTTGCGCGCGTACGGCACCCCGATCGCGTCGTCGGCCCAGTTCTCGCCGTACCGGGTGCGCTCGTAACCGGTGTTGGGGCCGAGCGCCTTGACCCGCAGCCGCTTGATGAGCCCCCGTGCCTCCGACTTCTCCGCGTCGGAGACGATGGGTGCCAGACCCGGCAGAGTGCCGCTGACGTTGCCCAGAGGGCTGGCCGCCGTCGCCGGCGGGGTCTTGGCACTGCCGATGAAGGAAACGACGATGACGGCTCCGGCAAGGAGCGCCACAGCGTCCTTGGTGCTCAAGCGCGCCTCCATGAGCTCCAGGTTGTCTAGAGAATTTCCCGGCATCGGCTGTTTTGACACAGGGAGGGTTGTGTGACGTCTCGTCGCCGGCCTTCCGGAATCGCGCGAGCGTGTTCTCGCGCAAGGCGTTGCGGCCGAGCGTCCGCGCCGCCACAGCGTGAGCTTGTTCGGCCAGGTGCACACTGGGGATGAGAGGGGCGGCAATGGCGGAGCGGGAGACGATCGGCGTGGCCGGGCAGAAGCAGCCCTACGGCCGCGGCGGCCGGAGCGTCAGAACCCCGCGGGAGACGAGGCGTGATGCCGGCCGCCCCGGATGCGATACCCCTATGTGAGCGATGAGCGGGACGGGGCGGATCCGTCGGCGTCCATGCGCGGCGGCGTCGCCCGGGCGATGCGTTCGGCCACGGCACGGGCCCGGGAGTGGACCCCGCCGGCGCTGCTCGCGGTGCTGTCGGCCGGGGCCTTCGCGCCGCTGCTCGTCCCGGCGCTGGGCGGTTCGGCGCTCGCCGTGGCCGCGATCGGGGCGGTCACCGCGGTCGGTGGGAACCTGCTGACCGACGTGGTGCGGGCCGGCCTGGACAGCCTCAGACGCGCGGGCGGCGAGCCGTCGCGGGACGCCCTCGAGAACGAGCTGGAGCGCCGCATCCGGGAGGCGCTGGAGGCCGGCGGGCAGGACGCCACCGAACTGCGCGCGGAGATCGCGCGACTGCTGCGCGAGCACGGGCTGGTCGGCGCGGCGATCGAGGAGGCCGTGCGCACCGGCAACCGGGAACTGCAGGTGGCGCTGGCCGAGGGGCTCTCCGAGCTGGGTGCCGAGTTCACCGAGTTCGCGTTCGTGCTGTCGGAGGTGGACGACCGGCTGAGGTCGATCCGCGAAGGCGTGGACCAGCAGCGGGCCCAGCTGCAGGTGGCGGTGGGCCTGCAGTACCGGCAGGCGACCGACACCCGGCTGCTGCTGGAGCAACTGGCGGTGATCGAGAGGCGGACGCGGCGGGCGGACGCGCCGCAGGAGGCAGGCGGGCCGGGCTGGTCCGGCGGGAGCCCGTACAAGGGGCTGGCCACGTACACGGAGGCGGACGCCGGGGTGTTCGCCGGGCGCGAAGTCGTCACCTCGCAGCTGGCCGGCATGCTGTCCGAGCGGCTGGCCGGGCCCGGCCTGGTGGTGGTGACCGGCGCGTCCGGAGCGGGCAAGTCCTCGTTGCTGCGCGCCGGGCTGTTCGCGGCGATCGCCCGCGGCGACCTGTCCGGGCAGGCCCGGCACTGGCCGCGGCACGTCCTGGACCGGCCGACCCGCTCTCCGCTGTCCGTGCTGGCCTCGCTGCTGGCGGGGCTGGCCGGGCTGGACGCCCCGACGGTGCTGGCGGCGCTCCGGCGTGCCCCGCAGGACGCGTCCCTGCTGGCCCGGCAGGCGGTGGACACCGACGCGCGCAGGCGGGAGCTGCCCGCCGAGGTCACCGCCGGCTGCCGGCTGATCCTGGTGGTGGACCAGTTCGAGGAGGTGTTCGCGGACGAGAGCGAGGAGGCCGCCGCCGAGCGGGCCGCGTTCGTCACCGCGTTGCACGCCGCCGCGACCGTCCCGGCCGGGGCCGCCGGCCTGCCCCCCGCGCTCGTGCTGATCGCGGTCCGGGGCGACGTGATCGACAAGTGCGCCGACCACCCGGAGCTCGTGACCGCCCTGCGGGAGGGGCCGTTCGTCCTCGGCCCGATGACGGAGCCCGAGCTGCGGGCCGCGATCACGGTGCCGGCCCACGCCGCCGGGCTCGACGTCGAGGCGGGCCTGGCCGACACGATCCTCGGCGAGCTGCGCTCCTCGTCCGGCACGTTCGACGCGGGCGTCCTGCCGCTGCTGTCCCAGACGATGCTCACCGTCTGGGAGCACCGCGAGGACCGACGGCTGACCCACCGGGGATACGCGGTCACCGGCGGCGTCACCCATGCCGTCGCGAGCAGCGCGGAGGCCGCCTATGACAGCCTTGACCCCAGCCGGCGGGAGCTGGCCCGCCGGCTGTTCCAGCGGCTGACCGCCGTCTCGGGGGAGGCGCGGCTGACCCGCCGCCCGGCGACCCGCACCGCCCTGACGCAGCTGGACGGCGGCGCCGCGCTGGACGAGGTGCTGGAGGTGTTCGCCCGGCGCCGCCTGATCGTCATCGACGCGGGATCGGTGCAGATCGCCCACGACGCCCTGCTGCAGCGCTGGCCCCGCCTGCACGGCTGGCTGGAGGCCGACCTGGCCGGGCACGCCCTGCGCGGCCAGCTGCTGGAGGACGCCGAGGACTGGGAGCGGAACGGCCGCGACCCCTCGTACCTGTATCGGGGCGAGCGGCTGGCCGCCGTCCTGCACGCCCGGACACGCTGGCAGGACGGCCCGCTCGCCGGCGCCCCGCGCCTGTTCCTGGACGCCGCCGTCCGCGCGGACACCCGCGGCAGGCGGCAGCGGCGCCTCACCCTCGCCGCCCTGTCGGCGCTGTTCCTGGCCGCCCTCGTCCTCGCCAACGTCGCCCTGGTGCAGGGCGGCGCGGCGCGTCAGCAGGCCACCCTGGCGCAGGAACGGCTGCGCGTCGCCCTGGCCCGGCAGCTCGTCGCCAAGGCCGAGGCGGCTCTGGGCTCCGACCCCAGGACCGCGCTGATGCTCATGGTCGCCGCGCACCGTGTCCACGGCGACGCCGAGACGTACTCCTCGCTGCAGGAGGCGATCACCACCACGCCGTACGCCGGGCAGCTCACCGGCGTGCGCGACCAGGTCCACTCGCTGGACTACTCCGCCGACGGCCGCCACCTCGCCGCCGGCTTCACCAACGGCACCATCATGCTGTGGGACGTGCGCGACCCGCTGCGGCCCCGGCAGGCCGGCGCGCCGTTCATCGCCTTCGAGTCCCCCGCCACCGTCACCTTCTCGGCGGACGGCGGTCGCCTCGTCACCGTCGGCTCCGGCGGCGAGGTCGTGATCTGGGACCTGCGCGACCCGGCGCGCCCCCGCAAGCTGGGCACGCCGGTGGCGGGCAAGAGGTACCGCCAGGGCGGCGCGTGGGTGTCGCCGGACGGCGCCGTGCTGGCCACCTCATGGAAGGACCAGCCCCGGCTCCAGCTCTGGGACCTGCGCGAGCCCGGCCGGATCCGCAGGCTCGGGCGCGCGATCGACGTCAACGGCGGGGAGGTCTCCGCCCTGGCGTTCTCCGCGGACGGCGCCACGATCGCCGCCGGCGGAGGCGGCGAGAAGCCGGTCACGCTCTGGGACGTCGGCGGACGGAAGGCGCCGCGGCTGCTCGGCCGCATCCCGCCCCCGCACAGGGACCTGGTGGACAATCTCGCCTTCTCGCCCGACGGCAGGATGCTCGCCGTGAGCGGGACGCTGCGCGGCATCGCGCTGTGGAACGTGAGCGACCCGGCCGAACCGCGGGCCGCCCGTGACGTCGTCCGTGTCGCGTTGGGCTCCCGGGTGCGGTTCTCCCCTCGAGGCGCGACCCTGGCCACGACCGGCGGCCGCGACACCGGCCTGCTGCTCTGGGACGTCACCTATCCGGACTTTCCCAACCGGACCGAACGGCTGGTCGCCGGGCGTAACGACACGACCATGACGTTCTCCCCGGACGGCGGCATGGTCGCCAGCGGGAGCGAGGACGGCCACGTCACCCTCTGGAACCTGGACCGCGCCGGCCGCCCGCGCGCCTTCGGCCGCCCGTTCGTGGGACACCAGGAGGGCCGCTACCCCGACATCTACGGCCTGGCCATGTCGGCCGACGCCACGATGGTCGCGACCAGCGGCCGCGACAGCACCGTCGAGGTATGGGACATCGCCGACCGCGCCCGGCCGCGCCGGCTGGCCGTGCTGAAGGGGCACACCGGCGAGGGGATCGAGGGCGTCGCCTTCGCCCCCGACGGCAGGATCCTGGCCACCGGCGGCGTCGACCAGAACGTCTTCCTGTGGGACCTGACCGACTGCGCCCGCCCCCGCCGCCTGCGGACCGCGCTCACCGGGCCGACGAACATCATCCGCTCCCTGCTGTTCACGGACGGCGGCAGGACGCTCATCGTGGCCGGCGACCAGGCGACGATCTTCTGGGACGTGCGGGACCCCGCCCGGCCCCGGCAGATCGCGCACGTCCTCGACGAGGAGGGCGTGCTCGCCATCCGGCAGGTGAGGGACGGCCGCGTGCTGGCCGTCGTCCGCGGATCCGGCACGTACGCGACGCCGGCCGTCGCTCAGCCGGCCGTCTCACCGACTCAGACAGGTGGCTCCAACGGTGCCGCCGAGGCGCGGCCCGGCCGACCGACGGACGGGCCCGGGGATCCGGACGGCGCCCGGCTGTGGGACCTCACCGACCCCCACCACCCTCGCCGCGTCGGCCCGGCCCTCGTGGGCCACGCGGCCGAGGTGCAGAGCGCGGCGCTGTCACCGGCGGGCGACCTGCTCGTCACGGGCGACCGCGACGGGGTGGCCATCCTCTGGGACGCCGGTGACCCGGCCCGCCTGCGGCGCCTCGGCGACCCGCTCACCCCGCACGGCAGCCTCATGTCGATCAACATGGCGTTCGCTCCCTCGACCGACATCATGGCGACGGGAGGCATCGACGGCAACGCCTACCTGTGGGACCTCGGCAACCGGATCCTGCCCCGGCGGCTCGGCACGGCGCTGGCCGACAACCTGGACACCGTCGGGCACCTGGTGTTCGACCGCGAGGGGGAGCTGCTGGCCACCGCGGGCGCCAGGGGCGACGTCGTCCTGTGGGACCTGCGGCCGACGTACGCCCTGCGCGCCCACCTCGACGAGACGGTCTGCCTGGTCACCGGCGGCGGCCTGGATCGCGACCAGTGGGGCCGCTACCTGCAGGCGCTGCCCTACCGGGACACCTGCCCCCCGTGACGGGTTCCCGGCCGCGTCCGGCGCGTGAGCCGGTCGTGATCGCGAAACGTCACCGGAGCCACCTGGCCCTGGTCGGCTCTCCCCGGCAGGCGTCGAGCGGTTGGACGTCGCCGTCCAGTGGCCGAACGCCGTCCCACCGTCGTCAGCCGCGGATCGTCGAGGCGTCGTCGCCGTCGCGGTAGGTGCGCAGTGCGCGCAGCAGCCGGGACTCCTGCCGGCCGAGCGCGCCGGCCAGCAAATCCAGGCCGGCGCCGATGGCGTCGAGCCGGGTCCCGCGCGCCTGTCGGTAGCCGCGGCCGTAGTCGTCGTCGCCCACGGCCGTGCGGGCGGCGCTCGCGGACGTCTCGTAGCGGGCGCCGGTGCCGGACACGCGGCCCGCCACGTCGCTCGTCCCGCGCGCCAGGCGGCGCAGCTCGCTCTTGCTGTAGACGACCCCGTCGAACTCCATCAAACAGCAGCGTAGCCCGTTATCGCCCGCTAAATGTGGATCTAGGCCGCGAAAGTGGGAGAGGATGGGACAGTCTGGAGGCCCTTGAGGTTCGAGTGGCGGATGTGGAGTCGGCGAATGGCGTCGGATGAGCAGTGGCGGCTGCTGGAGCAGCTCGTCCAGGAGGTCGACCAGCAGACCGAGCAGCTCAGACGGATGCAGGAGAGGATGCGGGACCTGTCGGCGACGGCCACGTCGAAGGACGGCATGGTGACCGTCACCGTCGGCCCGCGCGGCGAGGTGCGCACGATCGACCTCGACCCGCGCGTCTACCGCAAGCTGTCGCCGTCGGAGCTGTCCGACACGATCGTGGCGCAGATCGGCGACGCCACCCGGCAGGTCTCCGGTGAGCTGAAGGAGCTGATGGCGCCCCTCGTCCCTGACCTGCCGTTCGAGGACCTGTTCGGGGACGGGACCGGCTTCGAGTCCTTCCTGCCCCGGCCCGGAACGTCCTAGATGGGGCTCGACCTCAGCCGGGTGCCCGAGGTGGTCAGGCCGATCGCGCAGCCGCTGACGGGCGGGGCGCTGCCCGAGGCCGACGTCGCCGGGATCATCGCCGAGGCGCGGACCATGGAGGAGCTCGCCGACACCCTGGCCGAGATCAGGGCCGACGACGCGGGCGCGGTCATGCGGCTGCTGCGCGACGGGGTCTGGAAGGGGGCCGCGAAGGAGACGTTCGAGCAGGTCTTCGCCGCTCTCAGCGGGAACGACGACAGGCCAGGCTCCCCGCAGGCCCTGCTCGACCTGCTGGAGCAGGCGCTGCGGGAGGAGGCGCGGTCGCTGCGCGAGCACGGCGTGCGGATGCAGCACACCGAATGGATGATCTACGCGTCGCTGGCGCTGCTCGGCGCGATGATCGTCAGGCTGCTGGTCTGGATCTACGTGAACGGCCCCGCCGTGCTCGGGCTGATCCAGCACCACACGCTGCTGACCAGGGTGAGCATCCAGACGCTGAAGCGGCTCGTCCTGATCGACATGCTGCGGTTCG
Organism: [Actinomadura] parvosata subsp. kistnae; assembly: GCF_900323885.1. Taxonomy (GTDB): domain Bacteria; phylum Actinomycetota; class Actinomycetes; order Streptosporangiales; family Streptosporangiaceae; genus Nonomuraea; species Nonomuraea composti. Next base: position 484,685 of record NZ_OOHJ01000023.1, read on the forward strand.
GCGGCATCATGGGCGGCCTGGACCTCGGCGTGCAGGTGGCCCAGCAGCTCTGGGGCGTGCGTGAGGCGGGCGACTTCGACTACGCCTCGCTGGCCATGTCGGCCGGCAGCGGCGCGCTGACCGGGGCGCTCTTCGCCGGCGCGAACGCGGGGCTGTCGCGGCTGCTGAGCCGGGAGATGGTGTACGTCGCCTCCAAGACCGAGCTCGCCGTCCGCGACAAGGTCGTGGCGCTCGGCCAGAGCATGTACGGCCAGGCGCTGCTGGGCGGCGTGACGGGCACCGCCGGCGCGGTCCCCGGGCTGGCGCTCAGCGGGCAGCTCGACGCCGCGCACCTCGGGTACACGTTCCTGTCGGGCGTCGCGGGCGGCCTGGACGTGCCGGCTTCGGCCAGGGTGAGCTACCGGCCGCTGCCGGACGCCGCCGAGCTCGGCGGGCGGCCCGGCGGCTCGCCTCCCGGGCCGCACGACGGCACGACCCTCGCCCGTCATGGGCAGGACCCGCCGCACGACGGCGGCATCGGGTCGGTCGGTGACCGCTCGCCTTCGCCGGCGGGCGAGACGGGGAGCGGCACGCTTCCGCCGCCTCGGGGCGAGACGATCGTGGGCGAGGTCGTCCGGCGCCGCGACACGCCGCTACCTCCCTCACCGACGCACGTGGCGGGCGGATCAGTGGAGCGGCCTGCGTCCGGTCCCGCCGTCGCCGAGCGCGGTCCGGTGCACGTCCCACCGGACCGCGGCACCCACCCGGTGCCGGACCAGCAGGCGTCCACGACTGCCCGGCCGCATCCCGGACAGTCGGAGCCGCCCCCGGTACCGGCGGCCCGCCCGGCCCCCGGTGACCGCCTGTCCGACGGATACGCTCCCATCGCGGATCCGCGCCCGCGCAACTTCGCCGAGGCCGCGGCGATCGTCCACCGCTGGACGCCCGGCGACGGCGCGCAGAACCGCATCGAACAGCTGCTCAACGGCCGGCACACGGACGACGGCCCGCCGGACCCGCAACTTCTGGAGCACGGCCGGCACATCATGCGGGGCCTGCCCGTCCAGGACCGAAGCGACGCGACCGCCGCCACGCTGGCCACGATGAGCACGAGCCTGCGCGCGGAGAACGCGACCAGGGCCGTCGACGACCTGGCGACGCAGCTCTTCGGCGCGCGCCGCGACATCGACGCCCTGGTCGACCTCTACCGCGAGGCCCAGAGCCAGGGCATGGCCCCGGAGGCCGCCCGCGGCCGCGCCGAGGTGGCCGACGTGCTCGCCAGGACGATGGCGGCGGATCGCCACCGCTGGCTCGGCCACCTGCACCGGGCCGTGCTGCCCACCACGACCGCCGGGGACGCGCGCGCGGCCGGGATCATCGTGGAGGCGATGGGGCCCCTGGTCACGGCGAGCACGGTCAGCGCGTTCACCCGGCCCCTGATGCAGAGCGCCGGGGTGCAGACCGTCGGGCAGCTGCTCCCGCTCGTGCGGTCGGCGCACGACCACGGCTTCCTGCCTGCGGCGACGACCGGGGAGCACGCCTTCCAGGAGGCCATGCGGAGCTTCCGGGAGACCGATCCGCGGCTGTGGGACGGCCTGCTGGTGGCCGACAACTACAACCTGACCGGCCTCGGCGACGACGGCACCCGGCTGCTCGCGTCCCTGAACGACATCGTGCGGCATCCGGAGACGGGCATGGGACGGCGGGTCGTCCTGCCGCTGGAGCGCCTGGCCACGGAGGTCGGCCAGGCGGGCTCGGTCGAGCAGCTCCTCCGCCTGGCCGGGGACGCGCCCGGCTCGGCGCACGCCGCCGGCGTGCGCGAGCTGATCGAGCTGCTGACCGCGCACCGGTCGCGGGACCCCTACCTGTGGGACGGGCTGCGCCTCGCCACCGAGTACGGCCTCCCGCGAACGGCCGACGCCGAGGCGCGGGCGCTGGCCCGGCTCGCCGAGATCACCGCCGCGGAGTCGCCGTCCCGGATCTGGGTGTTCGACCCGCTGCGCCGCCTGGCCGACCAGGCGGGGCTCGGCCACTCCGTGGAAGAGCTGGCCCGGCGGACGGCCGAGGCCGGGCGGAGCGGCCTCGACCTCTTCGGCCCGATCGACCGGCAGCAGGTGCTGGACGCGTTGGCGCCGTCCCGGGCCGTGGGCGAAACCCCCGCACCGCGCGTGGACGGAAGCAGCACCCCGAACGGGTGGGGGAGCCCGAGGAGCCTGCACGACCTGTCCCCTTCGGCCGTGCGGGAGGCCAGGGAGGCGGCCAGCGCGCACCACGCCCAGGCCCAGCGGGAACACCACCAGAACCGGTCGCGGTTGCGCCGCGCTCTGGCGCCAGCCTTCGGCACGGACCCGCGGATCATCGCCGAGCGGCGGATGATCGCCTCGCTGGAGGCCCGCGCGCGGGCGTGGCAGCGCTGGCCGGACGCGCCCGAGGTGTCGTTCACCCGCGACTTCGCCGCCTACAGAAGGGCCTACGACCGGGCGGTCGCGCGCGGCCTCGCGGGCGAGGAGGTGATCCCCTACTTGTACGAGAACGCCACCGCCTCCCTGGGAGCGCGCGACGGCGGGCGCGGCTTCGGCCTCGAGATCGAGTACGACCTGCCGGGCGGCGTCATGACCGACCGGGCGCTGGCCATTCCCCGCGCCCTGCACGACGCCGGCCTGACGGCCGACGCCTCCGCGCACGCCTACCACACCTCCAGGGACAGGGGCTACCGCTCCGGCCCGCCCGGCGGGCGCGGCCTGTGGCTGCTGGAGAAGGACGGCACCGTCCTGGGGGAGCTGGTCTCGCCCATCCTGTACGACGAGCCGGAGACGTGGGAGAACCTCCGCCTGGCCTGCGAGATCATCCGGGCACACGGCGGCGTCGCGAGCGTCAGGACGGGCGGGCACATCCACGTGAGCACGCACGACTACGACCACATCGTGGCGAACTACACCAGCGTGCTGGACTACGCGGGCCGGCACACCGACACGCTCTACCGGCTCGGGCACAATCCGGAGCAGGAGGGCCACCGGGGGCAGAAGTGGTGCCGCCCCCACCCGCCGCCGTCCACGGGCTACAGCTCGATCGCGCAGGTGACCGGTGTGCACGGGCGCGAGTCGGCGGTGAACACCTTCGGCGTGGCGGGGCGGCCGACGGACCACATCGAGTTCCGGATGTGGGACGGCTCGCTCGATCCCGCCGTGATCCAGTCGCAGGTGAAGGTGTCGCTCGCGCTGGTCGAGGCGGCGTTCCGCAACGCGATCCTGGACCTGCCGCCGAACGACGGCCGGCACGACGCCCTGGGCGCCCACGCCGGGCTGCGTCCTTTCGGTTCGGCGGCGGACGCCACGCCGGAGGGCAGCCTGTCCTTCAGGCGGCTGATGGACGAGCTCTTCTGGCGCGCCGCCGACAAGGAGCAGCTCACCGCCCTGTACGCGATCACGCGCTGGGCCGATCCGCAGGAGGACGAGTCACCGGACGGGACACCGGCCCCATGACCGTGATCATTCGCAACGTCCCGGAGGCCGAGGCGCCGCCCCCGGCACCGGTGAACGCGGCGGGCCGTCCCTACCGCTACGAGATGATCCACGCGGGCGGCGCCCTGCGCGGCTACGCCGACGAGCCGTCCGAGCTCGTCGGCATGCTCGTGCCCGGCTACCCCGGCCTCGCCACCGCCGCCGAACGGGCGGCGGCGCGGCTGGAGCTCGCCCTGGACGTCCAGGTCAGGCTGCAGGCCCGGCTCGCGGCCGGCCGGCTCGAGGCATGCGCCGAGGCGGAACGCGCGGTGCTGCTCGGCGGCCGCCACGAGCCCCCGGCCCCGGCCAGCTGGACGGCCCCGGTCCCGCTCGTCCTGGTCGCCTCCTTCTACGCGCCCGACGGGGCGCTGCCGAGACCGTCCGGCCCTGCGGAGCTGCAGGTCTGGCTCGACCCGGCCGACGACTGGACCCTGCTGACCACTTTGCACACGGCCGGCGTGATCACCGTGGGCGCCCGCGACACGACCTGATCGCACACACAAGCCCCGTATGAGCTGCTACCGGGGCGGGCACGTCCCTCCGTGCACCTGGAGGTAACGTGCCCGATATGACTGATCGTCCCATCGATCCGGACGTCGATCTCCACGTGCCGGCCCAGCGGGCCGAGCTGCACTGGCCGGTGCCGGCCGCGATCGCGGCCGGCGGCGCGCTCGGCGCGCTGGCCCGCCACGCCGCGCAGACGGCGCTGCCGGTCGAGGTCGGCGGGTTCCCGTGGGCGACGTTCCTGGTCAACGTGTCCGGATGTCTGCTCATCGGGGTGCTCATGGTGACGATCACCGAGGTGCGGCGGGCACATCGGCTGGTCCGGCCGTTCCTCGGGGTGGGGGTGCTGGGCGGCTACACGACGTTCTCGACGTACGTGGTGGACGTGCAGCGGGCGGTCGCGGCCGGCGCGCCGGTGACGGGGCTGGTCTACCTGGCCGCCACCATGCTGGCGGCGCTCGCGGCCGTGGCGGCGGGCATGTGGCTGACCCGGCGCGTCGCCGGCGTCAGGGCGGGGGCGGGCGCGCGATGACGGTGCTGCTCATCGTGCTGGGCGCGGCGGTCGGGGCGCCGCTGCGCTACCTGGCCGACCGGGCCGTGCAGGCGCGCCACGACACCGTCTTCCCCTGGGGGACGCTGACGGTCAACGTCGCGGGGTCGGCGCTGCTCGGGTTCCTGGCCGCGCTGCCGGCGCAGGGCCCGGTGATGGCGCTGGCGGGCACGGGGTTCTGCGGGGCGCTGACGACGTACTCGACGCTGGGCTACGAGACGGTGCGGCTGGCGGAGGAGGGAGCCCGCTTCCACGCGGTGGCCAACGCGGTGGCCAGCGTCGTGGCCGGGCTCGGCGCGGCCTACTGCGGGGCGGCGCTGGCGCAGGCGCTCTGAGCCCCGCCCGCTGGAACGGCGGGGCACCTGATGGAACGGGATGGCACGCCTCCAGGGAAAACGGGGGCGGCACGGCCGGTCGCCGGTATCCACCAGGGAGGACACGACGATGAACGAAGAACGCCTCATGGAGTTCCTCGGCAGGTTCGTCAGCGACGTCGGCGCCACCATCACCGCGGGCGGCGTCGTCATCGGCGACCGGCTCGGCCTCTACCAGGCACTCGCCGACCGGCCGCACCTGCCGGACGAGCTGGCCGGGCGCACCGGCACGGCGCCGCGCTACGTCGAGGAGTGGCTGCGCGGCCAGGCGGCCGGCGGTTACGTCGAGTACGACGCCGCGACCGGCCGCTACTTCCTGACCGAGGAGCAGGCGTACGCGCTGACCGACCCGGACGGCCCCGTGCTCGGCGGCTTCCAGCTCGCGCTCGGCGCGCTGAAGGCGGAGCCGCGGATCACCGAGGCGTTCCGCACCGGCAAGGGGTTCGGCTGGCACGAGCACGACGGGGACGTCTTCGCCGGCTGCGAGCGCTTCTTCCGCTTCGGCTACACCCACAGCCTCGTCGGCGAGTGGCTGCCCGCGCTCGACGGCGTCGAAGGCGCGCTGCGCTCCGGCATCAGGGTCGCCGACGTCGGGTGCGGGCACGGCGCCTCCACCACGATCATGGCGCAGGCGTTCCCGGCCTCGGCGTTCGTCGGCTGGGACTACCACGGCGCGTCCGTGGGGGAGGCCCGCCGGCGGGCCGAGGCGCTCGGGCTGGCCGGGCGGGCGGAGTTCCGGGTGGGCAGCGGGCAGACGTTCGACGGCGGGCCGTACGACCTGGTGACCACGTTCGACGCGCTGCACGACATGGGCGACCCGCTCGGCGCCGCCCGCCGGGTGCGCGAGCAGTTGAGCGACGACGGCACCTGGATGATCGTGGAGCCGGCGGCGGGCTCGTCGCTGAGCGAGAACCTCAACCCGGTGGGCCGCGCCTACTACGGCTTCTCGGCGTTCCTGTGCGTGCCGAACGCGCTGTCGCAGGAGGGCGGCTACGCGCTGGGCGCGCAGGCGGGCGAGGAGCCGGTGCGGCGGCTGGCGGCCGAGGCCGGGTTCGGCCGGTTCCGGCGGGTGGCGCAGACCCCGTTCAACATCGTCTACGAGGCACGCCCCGGAGGAGTTACCGTGTAAGCAGGTAATCATCTGGAGGCTTCCATGGCGGACCCCCTCGACGCCTACTCCCAAGTCGTGACCTCCGTGGCGGCCGAGCTGCTGCCCAAGGTGGCTGGCGTGCGGACCCGCCAGGGCAGCGGGTCCGCCGTCGTGTTCACCGCCGACGGGTTCCTGCTGACCAACGCGCACGTGGTCGGCTCCGCCCGCTCCGGCACCGTGTCGTTCGCCGACGGCTCCTCCGGCGAGTTCGAGGTGGTCGGGCGGGACCCGCTGTCGGACCTGGCGGTGATCAGGGCGCAGGCGGCCACGCCCCGCCCGCCGAGCTGGGCGAGAGCGACGCTCTCGTGGTGGGGCAGCTCGTCGTCGCCGTCGGCAACCCGCTCGGACTCACCGGGTCGGTGACCGCCGGCGTGGTGTCCGGCCTCGGGCGGTCGCTGCCCGCGCGCAGCGGCGCCGGCATGCGGCTGATCGAGGACGTCATCCAGACCGACGCCGCGCTCAACCCCGGCAACTCCGGCGGCGCCCTGGCCGACTCCCGGGCGCGGGTCGTCGGCATCAACACGGCGGTCGCCGGCATCGGCGTGGGGCTGGCCGTGCCGGTGAACGGCACGACCCGCTCCATCATCGCGGCCCTGATCAGGGACGGCCGGGTCCGCCGGGCGTTCCTCGGCCTGGTGACCTCGCCGGCGCCGCTGCCCGAGGAGCTGCGGCGGCGCACCGGGCAGAGCGCGGCGCTGCGCGTGGTCGAGGTGGTGCCGGGGTCGCCGGCGTACCGGGCCGGGCTGCGGGCCGGCGACCTGGTGCTGAGCGCCGGGCGTACCCCGGTCGGTGACGCGCAGAGCCTGCAGCGGCTGATGTTCGCCGAGGCGATCGGGCGGCCGCTGCCGATCACCGTCTACCGCAACGGCGCCCTGGTCGACGTCATCGCCGAGCCGGTCGAGCTGACCGGCGTGTGATCACGGGCAAGGGGGCGGCAGCTCGGGCGAGGTGGCCGGGCGGGAACGGGCCTCGCGCCGGGCCAGCAGGTCGGCCAGCAGCGCGTCCCACTTCTCGCCGATGACGTCCACGTCGTACGTGCGGGCCGTCTCCAGCGCCCGCGCGGCCAGGCCGCGGCGCAGCGGCTCGTCCTCGATGACCCGGATGATCGCCTCGGCGAGGTTGGCGTTGGTCCGCGGCTTGACCAGCAGCCCGTCCACCTCGTGCGTGATCATCTCCTTGGGCCCGTGCGGGCTGTTGAAGCTGACGATGGCCAGCCCCTTGGCCATGGCCTCCAGGATCGTCATGGGGAAGCCCTCATGCCGCGAGCTGAGCACGTAGATCGACGCCTTCTCCAGCTCGGCCCCCACGTCGCTGGTCGGCCCCGGCAGCTCGACCTTGCCCTCCAGGCCCGCCTCGGCGATCTGCTGGCGCAGGTTGGCCTCCTGCGGCCCGGCGCCGTAGATGCGCAGCGTCCAGTCGGGGTGGGCGGCGGCGACCGTCTCCCAGGCGGTGATCAGCCGGTGGAAGCCCTTGATGCGGGTCATCCGGCCGACCGCCACGGCCACCTTGGAGTCGAGCTTGGAGACGTCGCCCGACATCGGCGGCACCGCGTTCGGGATGCGCGTCAGCTTGCGCGGCTTCTTCGGCAGCGTCTCGCGGTAGTCCTTCAGGTCGGCCTTGGTGAGCGTGACCAGGGCGTCGAGGCGGCGGTAGCGCCACTTGATCAGCTCCTGGACCGGCTCGGGCTGGGTGCGCAGGGCCACGTGCTCCTGCCCGATCGTGATCACGCCGGGCTGCGCTAACTGCGCCATCGCCAGGTTCAGGCCCGGCCGGGTGGCCATCAGCACGCCGGTGTCCAGGGAGCGGATGTAGCGGGCCAGCTTGAAGTCGGTCCACAGGTTGAAGCGGTGGTAGGCGTTCTCCTCCTTGGGGATCAGCTTGCTCGGCATCTTCGACAACATCGCGCGCAGCGGGTCGTGGCCCGGGTCGAGCCGGTCGTCCAGGAAGCGGAACTTCACGCGCGGGTCAATCGGGAAGAACGGCTCCTCCGCCTCCTTCAAGATGGAGACGATCTCCACGTCATGGTGCTCGGCCAGGTAACTGGCCAGGTTGAACACGGTCCTGATCGTGCCGCCCATGCCGTAGGCGTGCAGCAGCAGGATGCGGACCTGCCGGGTCGAGGGCGGCGGCGCGCTGCTCGCCTTGCGCCTGTTGTATCCCCGGTACAGCCGTCGCATCGCCGACTTGCCCTTGCGTGCCAGTGCGCGCACCTGACAGATCCCCCTCAGTAGCGGAAGCAGTCTTCTCAACACACGTGGCCGGTGGTGAGAACGGTTACCTCACCACCGGCCCATTGTCTTTCCGTCGGCGGAGTGCATGTTGTTCATCCCCGATGCACTATCCCCACCTATGATCTTTAGACGCCGGAAAGGTGATTAAGGTTGCATGCGCGGCCTGTGCCGGGGATCGGGCGTGTGCGGCGGGTGTTGGGCCAGCAGTTCCAGCGTGACGTCGATGGCCCGTTCGAGCTGCGTGTCCACACCTCTGGCGTAGTCCTGCGGGGTGATGTCCACCTCGATGTCGGGATCCGTCCCGTAGTTCTCCACCTGCCAGCCCACGTCGTCGAAGGCGAAGGAGAACTCCGGCTGCGTCGTCACCGTCCCGTCGGCGAGCGTGTGGCGCGGCCAGATGCCGATCACGCCGCCCCACGTGCGCTTGCCGACCAGCGGGCCCAGCTTCAGCAGCTTGAAGGTGTGGCTGAAGATGTCGCCGTCCGAGCCGGCCCACTCGTTCGTGATCGCCACCAGCGGGCCGCGCGGCGACTCCGGCGGGTACGGCTCGGCGTCGCCCCACCGCGGGTAGTCGTAGCCCAGCCGCCGCCTCGACAGCTTCTGCAGCAGCAGCGACGACACGTGCCCGCCGCCGTTGAAGCGCACGTCCACGATGAGCGCGTGCCGGTCGTACTCGGCCAGGAACCCCCGGTGGAACTCCCCGAACCCCTCTGTCCCCATGTCCGGCACGTGCAGGTAGCCGATCCGGCCGCCGGAGCGCTGGTGGCACCGGGCGCGGTTGAGGTTCACCCAGTCGCGGTAGCGGGCCGGCCGCTCGTCGGCCAGGGCCTTCACCGTGACGGTGAAGACGCGCTCCTCGCGGCGCAGAGTCAGCTCCACCTCCTCGCCGGCCTGGTTGACCAGGCGCTCGTTCGGGGTGGCCGTCCCCACGCCGATCGGGGCGCCGTTGATCGCCAGGACCGCGTCACCCGTACGGACGTCCAGCCCCACCCGGTTCAGCGGCGAGGTCGCCTCCGGGTCCCACGGGTCGCCCGTCACGATCGCGGCGATGTGGTAGACGCCGTCCACCAGCCGCCAGTCCACGCCCAGCTTGCCCTGGCTGTAGTCGGGGCCGGGGCGGTACTCGCCGCCGCTCTCGTACGCGTGGCTGGTCGCCAGCTCGCCGTGCAGCTCCCACAGCAGGTCGGAGAACTCGCCCCGGGTCGTCACCCGCTCCACCAGCGGCCGGTACCGGTCGTACACGGCGGCCCAGTCGACGCCGGCCATGTCCTCGGTCCAGAAGTTCTCCCGCTGCAGCCGCCACGCCTCCCTGAACATCTGCCGCCACTCCGTCTCCGGGCACACCGACACCTTGATGCGCGACAGGTCCACCCAGCCGCTCTGCCGCCCCGGGGACTCCTCCTCGCCCGGCACCTCGCCCGCCTTCACCACGCGCAGCCTCGACCCCGCCCGGTACAGCAGCGTCTTGTGGTCACGCCCCAGCTCGAACCCGCACACCCCGTCGGCGAACGTCTCGCTCTCGCCCTTGGCGAAGTCGAACAGGTGCAGCGTGTCGTCCCCGTGCAGCGGGCTGGTCAGGATCAGCGCCTTGCCCTTCAGCCCCGCCACCTGCTCGTAGCGGCCCTCCGGCAGCGGGAACGCGGTGACCCGGCGGCTCAGCCCGTCCACGTCCACGCGCAGCGGCTCCGGCTCGTCCCCGTCCTCGCCGTCCTCGCCGTCCTCCGCGTCCTCGTCGTCGTCCTTGTCGTGCAGCGGTCGCGGCCTGGGCACGAACGGGTCCGGCACGTCCGCGCGCAGCGCCACCGCGTACGGGCGGGTGCCCAGCGGGAAGCCCAGGTCGAACTGGAGCTGGTCGTAGACGGGGGAGAAGGCGCGCTGGCCGATGAAGTACAGGTACCTTCCCAGGGGGTCGAAGGCCGGCATCGAGTCCTTCAGCACCGGCTCGCTGGCCTGCGCCGTCCGTCCCGTTCCCGGATGGTGCAGCTTGATCGCGGTGGTCTGGGCGTTCAGCGGGCTCGCGTACGCCAGCCACTCGCCGTCGTGCGACCACGCCGGATCCTCCGGCGGCCCGTGCGGGTTCGCCTCCACCAGCTCAGAACGCCCGCTCTCCAGGTCCAGCAGGTGCAGCTCGTGGCGGTGGTTGACGACCGCGACCCGGTCGTGCGCCGGGTCGGGCACCAGCTCGTTGATCCGGCCCAGCCGGGCCACCTCCGTGCCCGGGCCGCCCTCGCCGCCCTCCAGGACGACCAGCTTCTCCTCGTCGCCGTCGTCGCTGGCCGCCGCGATCAGCCGCACCCCGTCGTTCAGCCAGGTCAGGAAGCGGTAGCGGACGCCGTCGGAGGAGCCGTGCTGGCGTACCGGGCCCTCCCAGTTCGCCATCGCGTACGCCTTGCCGCGCGCCGTGATCGCCAGCGCGCTGCCGTCCGGGCTGAGCGTGGCACTGTCGAGATAGTCGGCGGCCTCGACGAACCTGCGGTTGCGCTGGGTCCTGGAGCTGGCCAGGCGCACCTCCAGCCGGTGCGGCGGCTCGCCCGGCTCCAGCAGGTACAGGTCCGCGCCCGCGTGGTAGACCAGCCGCCGGCCGTCGCCCGACAGGTTGCGGGCGTAGTAGTCGTCGTGATGCGTGTGCCGGCGCAGGTCCTGCCCGTCCGGGGTGCACGAGTAGACGTTGCCGACACCCTCATGATCGGAGATGAAGCACACCCGGTCGCCGCTCCAGCAGGGCGCGGCCAGGTTGCCCGGCAGCCTGATCAGCCGCCCGAACTCGCCGTCGCCGCGCCGGTCGATCCACAGGTCGCCCACCGTCCCGCCGCGGTACCGCTTCCAGCGCGCCGGATCCGCCGTGTTGCGGCCCAGCACGATCATGTTCTCCGGTCCGTACGCGATCTCGTTCGCCGGCCCGTACGGCAGCCGCTCCGGCACCCCGCCCGGCGCCACCCGGTGCAGCCACTTTCGGCCCTCGAACGGCTGGGACTGGTCGCTGGCGTACAGGATGCGGCCCTGCGGATCCCATCCGGTCACCGTGCAGCGGGCGCCGTGGAAGGTCACCCGGCGGGCCGCGCCGCCGCCGGACGGCATCACATACACCTCTTCCTGGCCCTCCTCGCGGCCGACGAACGCCAGCTGGTCCCCGCGCGGGGAGATCCGCGGGTAACCGGCCTCGGCGAGCCCGGCCGTCAGCCGGAACGCCCGCCCGCCGCGGGCCGAGACCATCCACAGGTCGTCCTCGGCGGCGAAGACCACGACGTCCTGGAAGACGGTGGGGAAACGCAGGTAAGCCGACATGGCAGCTCCACTGGTCGATCGGACAGCCGGGGCACCCCGCGGGCCGCGGCCGTCCGATCACGTCACCGTCGGGCGGCCGATGCTCAGCCTTCGTCGGTGCCCTTCCGGCCTTCCCGCTTCGTCTCCTTGGCCTGCCGGTTCGTCTTGATGGCCTGCTTCTTGGACTTGCCGGACTTGGACGCGGGTTTCTTCTTCGTGTCAGCCATTGGAATTCCCCCCTGTAACGGACGAGATGCACCTGATTGGTACACCAAGCCCCTTAATACCCATCTAGCGCCGAAACCCGACATACCACGTATCCGGGTCGTCATCTGAGGGGACGATCACCTGCGGGCTCCGACCACCACACCCCCTCCCCATGCGACAACCCGGGCAGCCGCCGCTCCACCTCGTGCACCACCGCCGCCGGGATCTCCCCCTCCAGCACCCACCCCTCACCGTGCCGGCGCGCGTCCCGCACCTCCCCGCCCAGCCCGGCGAGCTGCGCCGACACCGGCCCGAACGCCTCCAGCGGCACCTCCGCCTCGAACCGGTGACACGGCTCGTACACGACCGTGCCCGCCCGGCGCAGCGCCCGCGCGAGCACGATCGGCGTACGCCGGCGAAAATCCCCCGCCACCGTGACGGGTGAGGAGTAACCGGTCCTGGTCAGCGTCACCAGCACGTCCGTCACCGGCCACCCGTGCGGCCCCTCCCGCAGCGCCAGCCGGACGCTCTCCTCGATCGCCCGGTGAAAGGCCAGCGGCAGCGACCCCAGATCCACCTCCAGCCGATAACCGACCCCCGACCCTCTGGGCGCGGGCTCGACCCGCAGGCCGACGGTGGCCATGAACGCGTTGCGACCCTGGCGCTGCATCTCCTCGACCGCCTCGCCGGTGCCCGCCGGGCGCTCGAAGTACACGGGGCGGCTCGGCTCGAACACCGCCTCCACCCCGAAATCCCGCGCCAGCGTCTCCCCGATGACCTCCTTCTGCACCTCGCCATAGAGCAGGACCGACGTGTCGCCGCCGGCCAGCGTCCGGGTGCCGATCAGCGGGTCCTGCTCGGCCAGCGCCAGCAGGGCGGCATGCAGCCGCGGCTCCTGCCCGGGGACGCGCGGCCTGACCACCGTCTCCAGGCTCGGCGGGGTGAAATGCCGCGCCACACCCGCCCGCTCCGGCTCGCCGAGCCGGTCGCCGACCCGGATCTCGGGCACCCCCCACACCTTGACGATGTCGCCGGCCAGGGCCCGGGTCTCGCGTGGATCACCCGCCACGGCCAGCGCGGTCAACCGGCCTTCGTACGCATGCGGGCCCGGCCCGCCATCCACGTCCCCGTCGCCGCGCCGCCTCGTGCCGGCGGGGTTGCCCGCCCCGTGGTTCATGCCCGCCTCGCCATCTGCCCTCGTACCGGCAGGCTTGCTCCCGGCTGGAGGCTTGCTCGCGGCGCCGCCGCTCTGCCCCTGTCCCCGATAGAACGTCAGCGGCTCCCGCACCCGCAACACCCCGGACCGGACCCGCACATAAGCCACCTTCTCCCCGGACGGCGCACGCTCGATCGCGAAAACCGTGCCCACGGCCGGGCCCTCCTGGGCGACCCGCGGCACGGCGGGGAAGAACTCGGCGACGGCGTCCAGCAACTCGGGCAGCCCCTGGCCGGTGATCGCCGAGCCGAACAGCACCGGATACGCCACACCTTCACCGCACTGCCGCGCCAGCACCGCCCGCACCGCCGCGTCATCGGGCGCCTTGCCCTCGACGAGCAGCTCCAGCAGCTCGTCGTCCCGCTCCGCGAGCACCTCCGCGGCCTCGTACGGATCGGCGACGGGACGGGTGACGGCGCGAGGACCGCCGATGCCGTCCACGGTGTTGAGCGGGACGCAGGACGGCCAGAGCCGGCGCCGGATGTCGGCGAGGAGGTCGTGCTCCCGAGCCCCCGCCCGGTCGATCTTGTTCACGAAGATCAGGGTCGGCAGGCGCAGCTTGCGCAGGGTCCGCATCAGGACCCGGGTGTGCGGCTGCACCCCCTCGACGGCCGACAGCACCAGCACGGCGCCGTCCAGCACGCCCAGCGCCCGCTCCACCTCGGCCACGAAGTCGGCGTGCCCGGGCGTGTCGACCAGGTTGACCCGCAGGCCGCCCAGGACGAAGGAGGCCACGGCGGTGCGGATGGTGATGCCGCGCCGGCGTTCGATCTCGCCGGTGTCGGTCTGCGTGCTGCCGTCGTCTACGCTGCCGAGCCGGTCGATGACGCCGGTCTCGAACAGCAGCCGCTCAGTGAGGCTGGTCTTTCCCGCGTCCACGTGCGCGAGGATGCCGATGTTCAGGACATGATCGATCAAGGAGCCCTCGGGAAACTCTCGTCCGGATGCTGTGCTGGGAGATTCCGAGGTCGCGCCGCATCCCAAGCTCCTTGATCGCCGTCCGATCGTGCCCGGCCATCCTGCCACCGGGCTCGCCACCCGATCCAACGATTTTCCGCCTCACGCGTCCCCACCTCACGCGTCCCCGCGCGACGCGTCCCCACCTCACGCGTCCCCACCTCACGCCCCCCACCTCACGCGCCCCACCTCACGCGCCCCACCTCACGCGCCCCCACCTCCGCCCCGTGCCCCCGCCGCATGCGCCCCCGCCCTGCGCTGCACGTGCCCCACGTGCCTGTGCTCTGCGCCCGCGTGCTACCGCCCCACACCCACGCGCCAGCGCTCCACACCCACGTGCCAGCGCTCCACGCGCCAGCGCCCCGCATGCACCGCCCCACGCCCACGCCCACGCCCCAGCACCCCGCGCGCCACCGCTCCTCGTACCACCGCCCCACGCCCACGCCCACGCGCCAGCGCCCCGCGTGCCACCGCTCCGCGTACAACCGCCCCACGTCCGCATGGCACCGCTCCGAGCCGCACGGGCACCGCTACGGCCGTGGGCGGGCGATCCTCCCACGGCGGCGTCTGCGACGGCGCGTTCCAGCCCCTCCGGGTGATCGGCGGTTCCCGCTGGGCGGTCAGCGGAGTTCACCGCCCCAGCCATCGTGACGGCGTGTTGCGAGGCGGTGCGGTGCGCCGAGGCAGGGGTGTCAGAGGAGGCGGAGTTGCTCGGGCTCCTCCGGGAGCGCGGGGCGATGGCGGGGGACGCGGCGGGCCATGGCCGGGGTGGCGCGGCCGACCCCGTGGCGTTCGGCCAGCTCTTTGACCAGGCCCGTGATCCGCTGCTGGTACGACTTCGGCGCGTACGCCCCCCGTCCGTACAGCTCCAGGTAGCGCGGCACCAGGCGCGGGTGCTCGCGCGACAGCCAGCTCAGCCACCACTCCCGCGCCCCGGGCGCAGGTGCAGCACGATGGGGGCGATGTGGGTGGCGCGGGCGGCGGCGATCTCCTTGACGGTGCGTTCGAGCTGGGCGGGGGAGTCGGTGAGGTAGGGCAGGATGGGGGCCATCAGGACGCCGCAGGCGATGCCGTTGTCGTTGAGGGTCGCGCAGGTTTCGAGGCGGCGGCGCGGGTTGGGGGTGCCGGGCTCGACGGCGCGCCAGACCTCCTCGTCGACGAACCCGACCGAGACGTTGGCGCTGACGTCGGTGACGTCGGCGGCCTCGGTGAGCAGGTCGAGGTCGCGCAGGATCAGGGTGCCCTTGGTGAGGATGGAGAACGGGTTGGCGGCGTCGCGCAGCGCGGCCAGGATGCCGCGCATCAGCCGGTAGCGGCCCTCCGCGCGCTGGTAGCAGTCGACGTTGGTGCCCATGGCGACGTGGTGGCCGCCCCAGCGGGGTGCGGCGAGCTCCTTGCGGGCGAGTTCGGCGGCGTTGACCTTGACGACGATCTTCGAGTCGAAGTCGGCGCCGGAATTGAGGTCGAGGTATTCGTGGGTCTTGCGGGCGAAGCAGTAGACGCAGCGGTGGCCGCAGCCCCGGTAGGGGTTGATCGTGTAGTCGAACGGGACGCGGCTCGCGCCCGGGACCCGGTTGATGATCGATCTGGCCCGGATCTCGTAGAAGGTCATCCCCCTGAAATCGGGCGTGTCGAACGTGCGGGTGACCGCGCCGCGGGCGAAGAGCGGCTCGGTCGGGTCGGCCCCGCCCGGGGCGGTCAGGCGGAGGTTGTCCCAGCGCATGGCATGATTAGAACAGCAGTTCGAGCTTGATCGCAAACTGAAAAGAGGGTGCAATTAAGTGGTCAGGCGGAGGCTAATGATCTTCATGGTTGGGCAGGAAGACGCCACAGAGCTTGCGTTCGGGAGGTACCCATGGCCTGGTCGCAGGACGAGGAGCGGATGCTGGCCCAGATCGAGCAGCACCTCGTCGATGACGATCCGCGACTCGTCGCTCGGCTTGAGTCGTTCAACGAACGGGTGCGCCGCAGCGAGGCGAGGTCGAGCGGGCAGCGCACGCCGAGGCGGCGGCCACGCCGGACCACGGTCATCATCCTGATCAGCTGGCTGCTCATCGCCACGCTGGTGGCCACGCTCCTGATCATGCTCCTCCGGCACGAGGCCGCCGCGGCAATGGCCCTGGCCGTAGCCTTCTGACCCACCCAACGCCAGGGCCCTCCTTGTCCCGGCCGCCCCCTGTTCCCGGCCTTCCCATCGCCGGCTGATGTCCCCTACCGCACGCACCTCTTGGCTGTGCCGCGCACAGCTCCTGCCGCTGTCGGCCGCGCTGCCCGTGACTGGTGGGTCGTGCGCCTGCGGCTGCTGGGCGTTCCGCGCACGGCTCCTGAGGCTGTCGGCCGTGCTCCCGGCCGGTGGGCCGTGCGCTCGCAGGTCGGGGGCTGTGCTCGCTGCGGCCTGCCGGTGAGGTGTGACGGCTGCGGGTGGTGGGACATGACGGCTGCGGCCGGTGCGCTGTGCCGGTTGCGGCTGCGGCTGCTGGGCCTTGCTGGCTGTGTGCGGTGCAGGACTGGCTGCGTGCGGGTGGGCGCGTGCAGCCCGCCACGTGCAGGGCTGGCTCCGTGCCGCTGGGTGGGCCGCCCGCAGCGCTCCTGGCTCTGCTGTGCGCAGCTCCTGTCGCTGTCGGCTGCGCTTCCGTGCTGTGGCGTGCCGTGCGTGTGGGGCCGGCTCTGCGCCCCCGCGATCAGCGGTGCAGGCTGGTCTCCTGTTCCATGTGGGAGAGCTTTTCCGGGTTGCGTACGGCGTACAGACCCGTGATGAGCCCCCCTTCGATGCGCAGCGCCACCACCGTGTCGAGTTCGCCCTCGATCCGGACGACCAGCGCCGGGTAGCCGTTGACCTGGGCCGCCACCAGCGACCTGGTGCCGGAGATCCGGCTCAGGACGGTGGCCACGTTCTCGGCGCCCACGATGGGTGCCAGGGCCGCCTGCTTGATGCCGCCGCCGTCCGTCAGCAGGACGACGTCGGGGGCGAGGATGTTGAGCAGGCTCTGCAGGTCCCCGGTGTCCACGGCGCGCTGGAAGGCGGCGAGGGCGTCGCGGGACTCGGCGGGTGAGACGGGGCCGCGCGGACGGCGGGCGGCGACGTGGGCGCGGGCCCGGTGGGCGATCTGGCGGACGGCGGCCTGGGTCTTGCCGACGGCTTCGGCGATCTCGTCGTAGTCGAGGTCGAACACCTCGCGCAGCACGAACACGGCCCGTTCGGTGGGTTGCAGCGTCTCCAGGACGAGCAGCATCGCCATCGACACGCTCTCGGCCAGCTCGACGTCCTCGGCCACGTCGGGCGAGGTCAGCAGCGGCTCCGGCAGCCACGGCCCGACGTAGGACTCCTTGCGGCGGCCGAGCGTGCGCAGCCGGGCCAGCGCCTGCCGGGTGGTGATCCGCACCAGGTACGCCCGATGGTCGCGCACCTCGTCCAGGTCCACGCCGACCCACCGCAGCCAGGTCTCCTGGAGGACGTCCTCGGCGTCGGCGGCCGAGCCGAGCATCTCGTAGGCGACGGTGAACAGCAGCCTGCGGTGCGTGACGAACGCCTCGGTCGCGGGATCGGGACGATCGCCCGCGCCCGCAAGGCGGTCCCCGCGCGAAGGCGAAGGCTCCTCGGGGCGGTCGCCGGCGCCCGCAAGGCGGTCCCCGCGCGAAGGCGAAGGCTCCTCGGGGTGATCGCCCGCGCCCGCAAGGCGGTCCCCGCGCGAAGCCTCGGGTTCCGGTGTGTCGGCCATGGACGGCTCCTGTTCACTCTCGACTGTCACGTTCACCAGATGCCGCCGCCCCCTGGTCTGTGACAGCCGCGCACAGTGACCCGCGTCACATGCCGCTCACCGCACCCGGTCGTACACCAGCGACAGCGTCCCATGCTCCCCCGCGGCCTGCCTGACCAGGCTCCACTGCGCGGCGGGCAGGCCGTCGTCGAAGAGGCGCGGCCCGCCGCCGAGGAAGACCGGGAAGATCGTCAGGGCCAGCCGGTCGACCTTGTCGGCGGCCAGGAGCGCCTTGATGACGCTGGCGCTGGACAGGACGAGGATGTCGCCGCCCGCGTCCGCCTTGAGGGTGTCGGCCACGTCGGCGGCCGGCCGGTCGGCGATCGTCGTGCGCTCCCACGGCGCTTCGCGCAGGGTGGAGGAGAGCACCACCTTGTCGGCGTCGACGAGCCACTTGGCGAACCCCTCGTCGCGCGGGTCCGCGCCCTCCATGCCGATCACGGTGGGCCAGAAGCCGAGGAACCCTTCGGCGTTCACGCGGCCGAGCAGCGCCGTGGTGGCCGGCTGCCAGAGGCTGGTGAGGTGGTCGCGGGCGACGTCGGTGACCGCGTACGGCATCACCCAGCTCATGTCGGCCGGGTCGTCCTGGCGGGCGTAGCGGCCGTCGAGGGAGAGGCTCATGTTGGTGACGACCCTGCGGCCGGTGCTCTGCTGTGTCATGTCGTGCTCCTAGAGGTCGTGGTCGAGGGTGGCGGCGAGCTTGTCGAGGCTCTGGCCGAAGCCGAGCTCGATGCCCGCGATGAAGTCGGCGGATTCGACGGTGCTGCCGGTGACCCGCCAGTGCGCGTCGAGGTCGGTGCCGGTGGCGGTGGGCCGCAGGGTGAGATCGACGTGGGCGTTGAAGGCGAGGCCGCCGCCGGGGAGTCGGGGGGAGAGCCGGTAGGAGAGGCGTTCGCCGGGGGTGACGTGCTCGACGACGCCTTCCGCGCGGCCGGCGACCTGGTCGGAGCCGTCGGTGTCTTCGATGTCGCGGTATTCCTGGACGATCCGGCCGCCGGGCCGCGCCTCGAAGACGAGCTCGGAGACGCGCAGGTCGTCGGGCGTCCACCAGCGGGCGAGCAGGGACGTCTCGGTCAGGTGCCGCCACACCAGCTCGGGCCCGCCCGCCAGCGACCGCTGGAATCTGAACGACCGCCCGTCGGCCCAGCCCGGCTCGGCCGCCTCCTGCCGTGCCGCGTCGAGGCTGAGCGCGTATCGGTCGAAGGTCTCGCGGGAGCCGCCGGCCTGGTCGGCGGTGTCGGCCAGGCGGGTGAGCGCCCCGGCCAGCTCGCGCAGGGGCGCGGAGCGCAGCGCGTAGATGCGGCGCTGACCGGTGCGTTGCGAGGTGACGAGGCCGGCGCGTTCGAGCGCTTGCAGGTGCTTGGTGGTCTGCGGCTGGCGCGCCCCGGCGAGCTGCGCGAGGACGCCGACCGGGCGGGGCCGCTCGGCCAGCAGGCTCACGAGCCGCCAGCGGGCCGGGTCGGCCAGTGCGGTGAGGAGTGCCTCCATGAGGAGAAGTATTCACCGTGGAGAATATTCGTGTCAAGGAATATCTCTCAGTGCAGGCCGCGCTTGCCCGGGGCCCAGAACGGCTTGACGTGGATGGCCTTGCGGGGCCAGTTGCGCTCGCGTACCAGGTAGTCGCGGATCATCTGGCACGTACGGGCCTCACCCGCCAGGTAGGCGGCGCCGGTGTTGCCCGGCAGCTCCAGCCCGGCCACCGCGGCGAGCAGCGTCTTCGAGGCGCGGCCCGGCGCGCCGCGGCGGTGGGCGCGCCGCAGCTCGTGCGGGCCGGGCATGGGCGGGTCGTGCTCGGGGGACTCACTCTCCAGCACCCCGTGCACCCGCGCGCCCGCCCCGAGCGCGCGCAGCATCGGCCCGAACGCCGCGCTCGCCGTCTCGTCGCCCGCGAACAGGTGGAACGGCGCCTCGTCCCGGACGAAGAAGTCGCCCTGCGGCCACCAGAACGTCACCGCGTCCCCCGGCGCCGCCTCCTGGGCCCAGCGCAGCCCGATGCCGTCCCCGCCGTAGAGGTGCGCGCGCAGCTCCAGCGCCCGCCGGCCGGGGTCGAGGTCCCAGATCGTGTACGTGCGCAGCGTCTCCGACGGCCGCAGGATCCCCTGGACGGACAGCGGGTCGTTGATCTGCACCCGGATGTGCTGGCCGGGCCGGTAGGGGAACGCGATCGGCGTCTCGGTGGCCAGGCGGATGCGCCGCATGGTGGGCGTGACGAGGCCGGTCTCGGTGACCCGGGCCTGCATGACGTACTTGGCGAAAGCGCCGGCCAAGGGGTTGCGTGCCACGACATCTCCTTACGATCACTAAGAATACTTAGAGGCATTAAGCAAACATAGATGCCCTAAGATGTCAAAGGATCGCGAGGAAGGTGGGCGAGTGGCGGCACAGAGCGTCGGCAGGCGCGAACGAGTACGGCAGGCGACGCTGGCGGAGATCCGCGCGGCGGCCCGCAGGCTGCTGATCGAGCAGGGGTCGCAGGCCGTCACGATCAACGCGGTGGCCAGGGAGATGGGCATGAGCGGCCCGGCGCTCTACCACTACTTCGCCGGGCACGACGAGCTGGTCGGCGCGGTGACGGCCGACTTCTTCCGCGAGCTCACGGCGGCGGTGGAGGCCGGGCGCGACTCCCATCCGCCCGGGGAGCACGGGCCGCGGCTGCTGGGGGCCTGCCGGGCGATGCGGCGCTGGGCCGTCACGCACCGGGCGGAGTTCGGGTGGGTGTTCGCCAGCCCGATCACCGCCGAGCGGCGGCCCGACTCGCCACGCGAGCTGGCCGGGCGCGACTTCGAGCAGGTCTTCCTGGAGGAGGTCGCCGAGCTGTGGCGGAGCCGGCCGTTCCCGGTGCCCGCCCCAGGGGAGCTGCATCCGTCCATCAGGTCGCAGCTGCGCGCGTACGCGGACGCCACGGGCATGGGGCTGCCCGTGGAGGCGATCCACGTGGTCATGTCGTGCTGGATCAGGCTGTACGGCCTGCTCTGCATGGAGGTGCTGAACCAGCTCGACTTCGTCTATCCGGACATGGAGGCGGTGTTCGAGGAGTGCCTGCGCGAGATCGCGCCCCGGCTCGGCCTCGACTACGAAGGCCCGTCAGACCTCTGACGAGGCCACCCGGACGGTCGGCTCGTGCCGGACGGGGAAGTTGACCGAGGAGGCGATGAAGCACGACTCGTGGGCGTCGGCGTGCAGGGCGAGCGCCTTCTCGGCCATCTCCTGGGCCGCCACGGTGACCGCCGGGCGCAGCACCACCTCGGTGAATCGGCCGCCGTCGGCGGTCGTGGCCATGGTGCCGGTGGCGGTGTCGGTGTACGCGGTGACGATCACACCTGCCATGGCGCACTTGTGGAGGTACCACAGCATGTGACACTGCGACAGGGAGCCGACCAGGAGCTGCTCGGGGTTCCAGCGGGCCGGGTCGCCACGGAAGGCGGGGTCGGAGCTGCCCGCGATCACCGGCGGGCCCTCGGCCGACAGCTCGTGCTCCCGCCCGAAGTCGCGGTAGCCGCTGGTGCCGGTGCCCTTGTTGCCCGTCCAGGTGACGACGGTCTCGTAGTGGTGCTCGCGGCTGCTCATGAACGGCCCTCCTCCTGATCGCCTCAACCCGAACGTTATCGAACCGGCCCGCGAGCCTCAGCGGCCGGTGCCGTGGGCGCGCAGGGCGGCGATCACCCAGGCGAAGGCGGGCACCGCCGGCTCCGCGCGCGGGTGGCCGTTGAGCTCGGCCAGCAGCGCCCAGTACCGCTCCACCCGTTCGTCCGCCACGGTCTCCATCCACTCCAGCAGCTCGGCCCGGTCCGCCGCCGGGCCGGCGACCCGGTCGAGCACCGCGCGCCCCGCCGCCGACGCCGGGTCCACGCCGTCCGCCAGCGCCGGCCCGGCCTGGGCCAGCACCCGCGCCCGCAGCTCGTACGCCGGCAGCGGCCCCTCCCCGGCCAGCGCGATCCGGCGCAGCCGCCGGCGGAAGTCCTCGTCGGAGATCAGCTCGGCCAGCTCCACCCACGCCCCCATCTGGGCGGGGGAGGGGGAGTCGGGCAGCTCGCGCATCCAGCCGGCGATGACGGCGGCGTCGCCGTCCGGCTCGATCCCGTCGAACGTCCCCGACACGAACTCCGTCACGATCTCCCGCCGTTCGGCGGCCGAGAGCTGGGCGAGTCTGTGCAACATCAACGTCTCCTCGTTCGTGGTGCCACGTTCGGAGATCAGGCTCAGCACGGCCCTGCGTGCCCGCAGGGCCCGCAGCTCGGCGTCCACGGCGCGTAACCGCAGCCGCGCCACCTCGGCCACCGTGACCCGCCGCGCCAGGACCTCCTGGACGGTGTCCAGCCCGACGCCCAGTTCGCGCAGCATGCGCACCAGGCCGAGCCGGGTCACGGCGGCCTCGTCGTACAGGCGGTAGCCGCCCGCCGACCGGCCGGTGGGCGGCAGCACGCCGCTGTCGGACCAGAACCTGATCGTCCGCACCGGCAGCCCGGTGCGGCGAGCCAGCTCGCCGATCGTGTAGAGCCCGTCACTCACGCCTGGCAGCCTGCACCTTCCACCCGCTGGAGACTCAAGCTCGTTTTACGTGCGGGCCCGCAACGCGGCGAGCAGCGTGTCGGCGAGCGCGTCGAGATAGCCGGGCCCGGCCTCCACGCCCCGGACGGTGAGCCGCCAGTAGATCGGGGCGGCGACCAGGTCGAGGGCGAGCTCGACGTCGGTGTCCGGGGGCAACTCGCCGCGCTCGATCGCGCGCTCGAACATCGGCCTGGCCCGCTCCCGCCGCGGCGTGCCGATCATGGCGATGCTGGCGTCCGCCAGCTCGGGGTTGCGGGCCGCCTCGGCCACCAGGTCCGGCAGGATCCTGCGGAAGCGGGGGTGGGTCATCCACTCCATCAGGACGTCGAGGATCGCGCGCACGTCGCCGCGCAGCGAGCCGGTGTCGGGGACGGTCGCGGAGCCGACGGTGAACTCCGAGATGACCGACATCGCCATCTCCTGCTTGGACGGCCAGCGGCGGTACAGCGCGCTCTTGCCCACGCCCGCCCGCTTGGCGACCGCCTCCATGGACAGCCGCCCGTAGCCCTGCTCGGCCCACTCGTCCAGCACGGCTTCGGTGATGGCCCTGGTGACGGACGGCTGCAGGACGGCTGCGCCGGTCGGGGTGCGACGTGTCATGAGGGTGAGTCTAGCGAGTGGACGGGACGGTTCCGTCCCGTGGTACGTTGACGACGAGACGGGACCGTCCCGTCCGAACGTGAGGAGAATCCCTTGATGAACGCACGTGAGCTGGTCGACCACGCCCTCGACCTGCTGCTCGCCAAGGACATGACGGCCTTCGCCGGGCTCTGGGCCGAGGACGGCGTGATCGAGTTCCCCTTCGCCCAGCCCGGCTACCCGCAGCGCGTGGAAGGCCGGGCCGCGATCCACGAGTACCTGCGCGACTACCCCGACATCCTGGACATCCGGGAGATCACCTCGAAGACCGTGCACCAGAGCGTCGATCCCGCCGTGGTGATCGTCGAGATGGAGGTCGCCGGGGTCGTGGCCGCCACCGGCCGGCCGTACACGATGCGGTACATCGCGGTGATCACCGTGCGCGACGGCGAGATCCGCAGTTACCGCGACTACTGGAGCCCGCTCGCCGCCGCCGAGATCATGGGCGGCACGGACGCGCTGAACGACGCCTTCTCCGGCGGTGCCCGATGAGCGGCGTGCTCGTGCTCGGGGCGACCGGCACGACCGGCTCCCGCGTGGCCGCCTTCCTGCGCGGGCGCGGCGTGCCCGTCCGCACGGCCAGCCGCAGGCCCGATCCGCGGCACGTGCGCTTCGACTGGACCGAACGGGAGACGTACGCGCCCGCGCTGCGCGGCGTCTCGGCCGTCTACCTCGTCGGCCCGGTCGGGGTCGCCGACCCCGTCCCCTTCGTCGAGCCGTTCCTGGAGGAGGCCGTGCGCCAGGGGGTGCGGCGGGTCGTGCAGCTCAGCTCGTCCGCCGTGCCCGAGGGCGCGCCGGGGCTGGGGGAGGTGCACCGCCTGGTCCGGACGATGGCGCCCGAGTGGGCGGTGCTGCGGCCGTCCTGGTTCATGCAGAACTTCACCGGGCCGTCCCTGGAGCTGCGCGAGCGGGACGGCGACCTGCTCTCCGCGACCGGGAAGGGGCGCGTCGCGTTCGTCGACGCGGGCGACATCGCCGCCGTCGCGGGGCACGCGCTGACCGACGAGCGGTCGCACGACACCGACCACGTCCTGACCGGGCCGGAGGCGCTGAGCTACGACGACGTCGCCGCCCTGCTGACGCAGCGGCACGGCCGCCCGGTGCGGCACCGGGCGGTGCCGGTGGAGGAGCTGGCCGGGCACTTCGCGGAGCGCGGCTTGTCCCCGGAGTACGCCGCCCTGCTGGCCGCGCTCGACGACGACATCCGGGGTGGCGCGGAGGACCGCGTCACCGACACCGTCGAACGCGTCACCGGCCGCCCGCCCCGCTCCTTCCGTGAAGCGATCCTTGCGGACGAATAATCGCCTACGTATACTCGCAGACGAGTAAAGAAACGAAGGCGGTGAGCGGAGATGCCCCGACGGCGTCCGGTGAGCAACCTGCTGGCGCTGGCCGTCCTCACCGTGGTGACCCAGCGCCCGATGCACCCCTACGAGATGGCCTCCGTCCTGCGCGCCCGCGGCAAGGACCAGGACATGCCGATCAAGTGGGGGTCCCTCTACACCGTCGTGCGCAACCTGGAGAAACACGGCCTGCTGGAGGCGGTCGAGAGCGGCAGGCAGGGGGCCCGCCCCGAGCGGACCGTCTACCGGGTCACCGACGCGGGCCGCCGCGAGGCCGACGACTGGACCAGGGAGCTGCTGGCGGAGCCGCGCCGGGAGCCGTCGGCGTTCGAGGCGGGCCTGTCGGTGATGGGCGGGCTCGGCCCTGATGAGGTCGCCTCCCTGCTGCGGCGGCGGCTGGAGCTGCTGGAGGAGCGGATCGAAGCGGATCGGCGGGAGCTGGAGGCACACCGGGCCGAGGTGCCGCGGCTGTTCCTCGTCGAGTCGGAGTACGCGCTGGCGCTGCTGGAGGCCCAGGCCGCCTGGGTGGCCTCGGTGCTGGCCGAGCTGGACGGGGGCACGTTCCCCGGCCAGGAGGAATGGCGGACATACCACCAGTCAGGCGAGATGTCGCCCGACGTGGCGGCCCTCGCGGAGCGCGGCCGCCCGGAAGAAGGGGAATGAGTATGGCCACGACCAGCACCACCGGCACCATCACGGCCGCCGACGGCACCACGATCAGCTATCGCGAGGTCGGGCAGGGCCCCGGCCTGGTGATCGTGCACGGCGCCATGCAGACCGGCCACAGCCAGATCGACCTGGCCCGCGCCTTATCCACAGAGTTCACCTGCTACCTCCCCGACCGTCGCGGCCGGGGCGGCAGCGGCCCCGCCGGGGCGGCGTACGGGATCGAGCGCGAGGTCGAGGACCTCGACGCGGTGCTGCGGGCCACCGGCGCCCGGTACGCCGTGGGCGTCAGCTCCGGCGCGATCATCACCCTGCACACCGCGCTCGCCCGTCCGGGCGCCCTGAGCAAGGCCGTCCTGTTCGAGCCCCCGCTGGGCCTGGGTGACGTCGACCTGGGCGGCGTCCTGGAGCGCTTCGACCGGGAGATCGCCGCGGGCAGGACGGCGGCGGCGCTGGTCACGGGCATGCGGGCGGCCCGGCTCGCCCCGCCGCTGTTCGCCGCGCTGCCCCGCCCCGTGCAGGAATGGCTGACGGGGCTGATGCTGAAAAGCCAGGACAAGGGCGGGGGTGCGGAACCGACGTTCGGGGAGCTGGCCCCGACCCAGCGGCAGGACATCACGCTCGTGGCCGAGGCCACCGGGGACCTGGCGAAGTACCGGCCGGTCGAGGTCGAGACGCTGCTGCTCGGCGGCACCAGGAGCCGGCCCCACCTGCGGGCCGCGCTCGCCGGCCTGGAAGGCGTCCTGCCGCACGCGCGGCGGGTGGAGCTGGTAGGGCTCGATCACGGCGCCACGCAGAACGCCGCCCAGCGCGGCCGGCCGGAGCAGGTGGCGGCGGAGATCCGCCGCTTCCTGCTCGCGGCAGCTTGAGCGTCCGTCAGCCCGGCTCCCGGCAGCTTGAGCGTCCGTCACGCCCGGCTCGCGGGAGCTTGAGCGCCGTCAGCCCGTCACCGCCCGCCGAGGGCGCGCCGGCTGCTGAGCGACCGGCACGCGTCAGAGGTTCTTGAGGAACGTGGCCGCGACCGGCGCGGCCACCGCGCCGCCGCCGCCTCCGCCCTCGACGACCACGGCGAAGGCCACGTCCCCCTTGAACCCCATGAACCAGGCGTGCGTGTCCAGCTTCTCGCCGGTGCCGAACTCGGCCGTGCCCGTCTTGCCGTGGGTGCCGGCGGGCAGCCCCGCCGACTTGGCGGTGCCCTTGGTGACGACGGCCGACATCATCGAGTGCAGCCCGGCCTTCACCCCGCTGGGCAGCTTGCGTTCCTCGGCCTTCTGCTTGATCGCGGGCACCAGCGTCGGGGGACGCCAGGTGCCGTCGGCGATGGCGGCGGCGACGGAGGCCATCGACAGCGGGCTGGCCGTGATGCGGGCCTGGCCGAACGATTCGGCGGCCAGCTCGGCGTCGGATTCGGCCTTGGGGAAGCTGGGCCTGGTGGCGGGCACCCCGATGTTCAGCGGCTGGTTGAAGCCGACGTCCTCGGCCGCCTCCAGCAGCTTGTCGGCGCCCAGCTTCGACTTCGCCAGCGGCGCGAACGTCGTGTTGCACGAGTGGGCGAAGGAGTCGAGGAACGAGATCGACCCGAACGCCTCCTCGTCGGAGTTGCGGATCGGCAGCCCGCCGACGTTGACGTTCTTGGGGCAGGTCACGGTGTCCTGGGGCGACACGCCGGCCGCGAGCAGCCCGATCGCGGTGACCGCCTTGAACGTGGAGCCGGGCGGGTAGCGGCCGTCGAGCGCCCGGTTGAACCCGCCCACGTTGTTGACCACGGCCAGGATCTCGCCGGTCGAAGCCTTGATCGCGACCAGGGACGTGGGCTTCTTCATGTGCTTGACGGCGGTGACGGCGGCGGCCTGCGCCTTCGGGTCGAGCGTGGTCTCGACGGGCTTGCCCTCGGTGCCCTCGATGGTCTCCAGCGTCTTGTCACCGAGCTTGATCTCGGTGGTGGGCGTGCCCGCGAGCTGCTCCTGGAAGGTGGCCTGCAACCCGTGGGCCCCGATGGGCTGCCCGACCTTGTAGGAGGAGCCGAGCCTGGCCACGTCCTTCTTGGTCGCCTTCTCGAGGTAGCCGACGAGCTGCTGCACGGAGCCGCCGACCGTGCCGGTGTCGATGCGCCCGCCGTCGGCGTCGGTGATCTCGGCGCGCTGCGGCCACTTCGTCTCCAGCGAGAACGTGGCTCCTTCGGTCATCGACGGGTGCAGCGTGGCGGGCTTCCAGTCGACCTTCCACGTGCGGTCGGCCACCACCAGGTCGATCCTGCCCTGGTAGGTCCACTCGCCGACGTTCTTCATGTTCAGGGTGGCGGTGTAGGGGACGCTGGCGCGGCCGTCGCCCTCGGTGACCTTGCCCAGCTTGATCGCGGCCGACTCGACGGCGAGCGCGGTGCGCTGCTGGTCGTAGGCGGTGAGCTGCTTCGGCGTGGCCAGCAGGGCCGCCATGGCGGTCTTGTCACCGGCCTGCCAGGCCGCCGCGAAGCGTTGCGCGGTCTCGGCCGGCGTGCCTCTCGTGTGCAGTACGTAGTACGCGCCACCGGCCGCGGCCCCCACCGCGAGCACGGCCGACACGGACACGATCGCGATCGTACGACCCCGCGCCACTGATCAGCCCCCTGCTTCTCGACGACAGGTGTCAGAGCCTAGCGTCCAAATCAGGACATTCCATTGGAAGCCTTGTAACTGGCCGCGTACGTCGGCACGTACTCCTGGCCGGACAGCCGCTGGATGGCGGCCATGATCTCGTCGGTCACCCGCCGCCGGTCACGCGCGCTGGTGTGCTCGCCCTCGAACCGCATCGGCGCCCCGATGGTGATGCCGATCGGCGCCGGCCTCGGCACCTTCGAGCCGAACGGCAGCACCTTCTCGGTGCCGCGCAGCGCCACCGGCAGCACCGGCGCGCCGGTCTTGAGCGTCAGCCAGGCCACGCCGACCTTGCCGCGGTAGAGGCGGCCGTCGGGGGAGCGGGTGCCCTCGGGGTGGATGCCGAACAGCTCGCCCCGCTCCAGCAGCGCGGCGGCGTCGTCGAGCATGGCCTGCGCGGCGTGCGCGCTCTCCCGGTCGATCGGCAGGCTGCCGCCCAGCCGCATGAAGAAGCCGGAGACGGGGTTGCCGTCGAAGTACTCGTTCTTGGCGGTGAACGTCACGTGCCGGGGCAGCAGCGCCGGCAGCAGGAACGAGTCGAGGACCGACAGGTGGTTGGCGGCCAGGATCGCGGGCCCGCTCCTCGGCACGTGGGCCGCGCCCGAGATGTGAGGCTTGCACATCGCGTGCGCGAGCGGAGCGGCGGCGAACTTGACCACTTCGTACAGCAACGAGCTCTCCTGATCATCGGGCCGGTGGCCACCCCACCATAGGGCAGGCGCCCCGCCGGTGCGGCGGGACGCCTGGGAAAAGCTGTTAGGCCGATGTGGCGGTCGCCTCCTCGGCGAGGTGCACAACACGGCTCCAGCCGGACGGTATTCCGTGAAGGCGGTAATTTGCGGCCCGGGGGACACTAACCACATCGGCAATCTTGAGTTAAGCACACCGCCCGGCCCTGAAGGTAATCGCGCTCTCCCCTCGGGCCGCCCCTGGCAGGCTTATGTCCTGGTCCAGTGCGGTTGCGCCACATCGAAGACGCGTTGCTCCCGCCCCCGCAGCGCCACCTCCGCGAACTGCCACAGGATCGCCCCCGTCGGCGCGTGGATCACGATGGACGGCCCCAGCGGCATCTGCAGCAGCTCGCCCCGCCAGCGCGGCACCCCCGGCGCGAGGAAGCGCTCCAGCGGCACCGCGTGCACCGACGCCACCTCCCGGGGGTCGGGCACCGGCCGCTGCCGGCCGCCGAACGCCACCACCGGCGTGATCACGAACCCGGAGTCGGTGACGAAGTCGTCGAGCAGCCCGGCCACCTGGACGCCGGTGATGCCGGTCTCCTCGGCCAGCTCGCGCAGCGCCGCGTCCTCAGGCCGCTCCCCGTCGTCGGCCCGCCCGCCGGGCAGCGCCCACTGGCCGGGGTTGCGGCCGCGCGCGGCCCGCCTGATCACCACGACGTACGGGGCGCCGTCGCGGTCTTCCAGCACGCACACGGTGACGCCGGCCCTGCGCACCCCGCCGGCCGGCGGCACCTGCCTGCGCTCGAAGGCGGCCAGCCGGGCGGTGACCTGCTCGCGCAGCGTGTCGATGGGCGTCAGCACCGCTCCAGGATCTCACGCCGCCGCGCGCGGCAGCCGTACCTCCACCCGCAGCCCGCCTTCGGAGCGCGCCCGCGCCGTCACCGTGCCGCCGTGCGCGCTGACGATGGCCCGCACGATCGACAGCCCCAGCCCCGAGCCCTGCGAGGAGCGCACCCGGTCGCCCTGCAGCCGGCTGAACGGCTCGAACAGGTCCTCCACCTCGTACGCGGGCACCAGCGGCCCGGTGTTCTCCACCACGATCGAGCCATCCGCGACGGTCAGCCAGACGTGCCCGCCGTGCACGTTGTACTTGATCGCGTTCTCCACCAGGTTGACCACGCACCGCTCCAGGAACAGCGGATCCCCCTCCACCAGCGCGGGCCGCAGGTCCTGGTGCAGCGTGACCGGCCGCTTGCGCGAGCGCGGGTCGATCTGCTCCAGCACCGTCCGCACCACCTGCTCCAGGTCCACCGCCCTGCGCACGGTGAGCTCCTGCTCGGACTGCGCGAGCAGGAGCAGCCCCTCGATCAGCCGCTCGTAGCGGGCGTTGGTGCCCAGCAGCGCCCTGGCCAGCGCCTTCAGGTCCTCCGACGCCGCCGGCTCCTCCAGCGACACCTCCAGCACCGTACGGTTGACGGCCAGCGGCGTGCGCAACTCGTGCGAGGCGTTGGCGATGAAGCGGCGCTGCGCGTCGAACACCCGGCGCAGCCGGTCGAGCATCGCGTCGAACGTGTCGGCCAGCCGCCGCACCTCGTCGGGCGGGCCGCGCAGCCCGATCCGCTCGTGCAGCGTGCTCTCCGACAGCCGCTGCGCCGTCTCCGTCACCCGGTCCAGCGGGCGCAGCGCCCGGTCCGCGACCACGTACCCGAGCAGCAGCGCGATGATCCCCACCAGGATCATCACCAGCATCGACCAGCGCACCATCTCGCTCAGCACGCCGTCCACCCGGTACTCGATCTCGGCCCGGAACACCACGTCCCCCTCGGCCGGGTACGGCGCCGGCGCGGCGGCCCCCGGCGGCGGGCCCGTGACGCGCACGGGGCCGACCGCGAACTTCTGCGCCAGGGCCCGCGCGGTGATCCAGTACGTGAGCCAGAGCAGGATCGAGCCCGCGACCAGGAACATCCCGCCGAACAGCAGGGTCAGCCGCAGCCGTAACCGCCGGGCGTTCCACCACCGCAGAGCACGGGCGGTCACAGCCGGTATCCCTTGCCGGGCACGTTGTGGATCGCCGCCGGCAGGCCGAGCTTCTTGCGCAGCGAGGTGATCGTGACGCGCAGCGCGCCCGTGCCGGGCTCGGCGTACTCGTCCCACACGCTTCTGCGCAGCTCGCCGGAGGTGACCAGCGCGCCGTCCGCGCTCAGCAGCACCCGCAGCACGTCGAACTCCTTGCGGTTGAGCGAGACCGGGCGGCCGTCCCTGGCGACGGTGCGGCGGGCCGGGTCGAGCGCGATGCCGCCGCGTTCGAGCAGCGGCGCCGCCGACCTCGCCGAGCGCCGGGCCAGCGCCCTGACCCGCGCCACCAGCTCGGCGAACGCGAACGGCTTGACCAGGTAGTCGTCCGCCCCCAGCGCCAGCCCGCCCACCTTGTCGCGGATCTGGCCCGCGGCGGTCAGCATGAGCACCCGCCCGCCCCGGCCGTCCGCGCGCAGCCGCCTGCACACGTCGTCGCCGTGCACGCCGGGCAGGTCACGGTCGAGCACCACGACGTCGTAGCCGACGTACGACGCCATCTCCAGCGCCTCCTGCCCGTCGTAGGCGACGTCCACGGCGATCGCGTGCAGCCTCAGACCGTGCGCGACCGCGTCCGCCAACCGCTCTTCGTCCTCGACGACCAGCACTCGCATGCCCCGAGCGTGGCGGATCACGTGTTAGCGGCGGATAAGGGTTTATCCGGTTCTAGCACCCCGTCGTCTGAAGTGGGGCCGCACCTTCAGAAGGAGGACTCATGAAGGCACGGCTACTGCTGGCCGCCGCGGCACTGGCACTGAGCGGGTGCGGCGCCCCCGCCGCCCAGGACGACGGCGTGGTCAGCGCGGGCGGCGGGACGGCGTCCGCGACGCCCGCGGCCAGCCCGTCGGCGTCGCTGGACCCGGACCAGGCGGCGCTGAAGTTCGCGCAGTGCATGCGCGAGCACGGGATCGACATGCCCGACCCGCAGGAGGGCCGGATCATGCTCAAGATCCCCAAGGGCATGGACCAGAAGAAGGTCGAGCAGGCGCAGAAAGCCTGCCGGCCCATCATGGACGCCGTCGTCAACGCGGGGGAACGGCCCGCCGACGCCGCCGGGTTCGACCAGCTGGTCAAGTTCGCGCAGTGCATGCGCAAGCAGGGCATCGACATGGCCGACCCGCAGCCCGGCCAGCCGCTGCGGTTCGACGGCAGGGGCCAGTCGAAGGAGAAGCTGGAGGCCGCGCAGAAGGCGTGCGAGGAGTACGCGCCCGGCTTCGCCAAGAAGGAGACCCCATGAGGAAGGGCCTCCTGCTCGGCGGCGGCACCCTGCTGGCCCTCGCCGCGACCTGGACCGCCGTCGCCGCGCTCAACGACGTAGGACCCGGCGCCGCGACACCGTCGAGGCCGCCGGTCCCCGCCACCGCCGACGTGACCAGGCAGGACCTCGTGGAGACGAAGACGGTGTCCGGCTCGCTGACGTACGCGGGCGAACGCCGGATCCCCTCCGGCGCCTCCGGCACGGTGACCTGGGCGCCCGCCCAGGGTGCGGTGATCCGCCGCGGCCGACCGCTGCTCAAGGTGGACAGGAAACCCCTGGTCCTCATGTACGGGCGGCTGCCGCTCTACCGCACCCTCCAGCGCGGCGTGTCCGACGGGCCCGACGTCGAGCAGCTCGAACGCAACCTCAAGGCGCTCGGCCACGGCGACTACCTCACCGTGGACGACCACTTCAGCTACGCCACCGAGCAGGCCGTCAAGGAGTGGCAGGACGAGCGCGGGCTGGCGGAGACCGGGCGGGTCGACGCGGCCCAGGTCGTCTTCCAGCCGGCCGCCGTACGCGTGACCGGCGTCGACGCCGAGCTCGGCGACAGGACCACGCCGGGGCGGCAGGCGCTCACCGTCAGCGGCCTGCGCCGCCTCGTCCACGTGGACCTCGACACCGGCGACCAGGCACTCGCCCGCAAGGGCGCCCCCGTGACCGTGACGCTGCCCGGCGGCGAGCGCGCCAAGGGCGCCGTCACCTCCGTCGGCACCGTCGCCGAGACCTCCGGCGACGAGCAGGACCCCACCACCACCATCGACGTGGAGATCACGCTCGCCAAACCGCCCAGGAGCCGGCTCGACCAGGCGCCGGTGGAGGTCGAGATGCAGAGCGAGCGGCACAAGAACGTGCTGGCCGTCCCGGTCGAGGCGCTGCTGGCGCTGCGCGAGGGCGGCTACGGCGTCGAGGTCGTCGAGGGCGGCACCTCCCGGGTCGTCGCGGTGCGCACGGGGGCGTTCGGGGGCGGGCTGGTGGAGGTCGAAGGGCCGGGGCTGGCCGAAGGCATGAAGGTCGGGGTGCCGGCCACATGAGCACGCCCGCACCCGGCGCCCAGCCCAGCCCCGGCCCCAGCCCTGAGCGCGGCCACGAGCGCGGCCACGAGCGCGGCCCTGAGCGGGACCCCGAGCGCGGCCACGAGCCCGGCTCTCAGCGTGGTCCTGAGCGCGGCCGGGAAGGCGGCGGGCCGGGGGAGCGCATCGTGGAGCTGTGCGGGGTGAGCAAGACCTACCCGGGGGACGTGCACGCGCTGCGCGGCGTGGACCTGACCGTCGAGCGCGGCGACCTGCTCGCCATCGTGGGCCCGTCCGGGTCCGGCAAATCGACCATGCTCCACCTCATCGGCACCCTCGACCGCCCGACCACCGGCACCGTCCGGGTCGCCGGGCACGACGTCGCGCGGCTGACGGACCGGCAGCTGTCCGCGCTGCGCTCGCGCCACATGGGGTTCGTCTTCCAGCAGTTCCACCTGGCGCCCGGCGTCAGCGCCCTGGACAACGTGGCCGACGGCCTGCTCTACACCGGCCTGCGCCGGCGCGCCAGGCGCGAGCGGGCCGCCGCCGCGCTGGAGCGGGTCGGGCTCGGCCACCGGCTGCGGCACCGCCCCTCCGAGCTGTCCGGCGGCGAGCAACAGCGCGTGGCGGTGGCCCGCGCCGTCGCCGGTGATCCGCCGCTCCTCCTGGCCGACGAACCGACCGGCAACCTCGACTCGGCCGCGGGCGGGGACGTCCTGCGCGTGCTGGCCGCGCTCCACGAGTCCGGGACGACGGTCGCGATCATCACGCACGACGCCGAGATCGCCGGCTGGTGCCTGCGCCGCGTCCGCCTGCGCGACGGCCTGATCGTGGACGGCCACGAGCACGAGCACCTCAGCCCCGTGGCCCTGCTGAAGGGAGCCCCTTGATGACGGACGACACCCCGAACCCCCCGCCCGCCTCGGATCGGCCGGCGCTGAGGCGACCAGGACCGGAGCGGTCCGAGCCAGGGCGGCCTGGAGTGGAGCGGCCGGGGGCGGAGCGGCACGAGCCGGTGTGGCGGGTGGACGAGCCGCTGGTGCCGGGGCGGCTCGGGGTCGCCGACGTGGTGCGGGTCGGGGCGGCCGGGTTGCGGGCCAGGCCGACCCGGGTGGTGCTGTCCGCGCTCGGCATCGCCATCGGCATCGCCACCATGATCGCCGTGATCGGCATCTCGTCGTCGTCCCGCGAGCAGCTCCTGCGGCAGCTCGACCGGCTCGGCACGAACCTGCTCACCGTCACCCCGGGCAGGACCATGTTCGGCGAGGACGCCAAGCTGCCCACCACGGCGCTGGCCATGGTGCAACGCATCCGCCCCGTCCGCACCGCCGCCGCCACCGGCACCGTCGAGGCCACCGTGCGCCGCAACGACCGCATCCCCGAAGCCGTCACCGGCGGCATCGCCGTCCAGGCGGCCAGCACCGGCCTGCTGGACACCCTGGAGGGCGCCGTGGTCAAGGGCGCCTGGCTGAACGACGCCACGGCCCGGCAACCGGCCGTCGTCCTCGGCGCGACCGCCGCCGAACGGCTCGGCCTGGCCAGGACCGGGGTGCGGGTGTGGATGGGCGGGCGGTGGTTCACCGTCATCGGGATACTCGGGCCGATGCCGCTCTCTCCCGAGATCGAGCGCTCCGCCCTGGTCGGCTTCCCCGCCGCGCGGGAACTGCTCGGCTTCGACGGCTACCCCACCAGCATCTACGAGCGTTCCTCCGACGCGACGGTGGAGCAGGTGCGCGAGGCGCTGCCCCGTACCGTCAACCCGGAGAGCCCCGACGAGGTCACCGTCAGCCGCCCGTCGGACGCGCTGGCGGCCAAGGCCGCCGCCGCGGGCGCCTTCACCGGCCTGCTGCTCGGGCTCGGCGCGGTGGCGCTGCTCGTCGGCGGGGTCGGCGTGGCCAACACCATGGTCATCTCGGTCCTGGAACGCCGCCGCGAGATCGGGCTGCGGCGCTCCCTGGGGGCCACCCGGGGGCAGGTACGCGTCCAGTTCCTGGCGGAGTCGCTGCTGCTGTCGGCACTGGGCGGGGTGGCGGGCGCCGTCCTCGGCGCGCTGGCCACCACCGTGTACGCGGTGTCGCGTGGCTGGCCGGCCGTCGTGCCGCCCTGGGCGCTCGGCGGAGCCGTCGTCGCCACCCTCGTGATCGGCACGGCTGCGGGCATCTACCCGGCCATGCGCGCCGCCCGCCTGTCACCGACCGTCGCGCTGGCCGCCGCCTGAGGGTGTCATCGCGAGGTGACCTGAGGGGTCATCGCAAGGTGAGCTGCGGGGTCATCGCGGGGTGAGCAGGATGCTGAGCAACGTCCCCAGCAGCATCCCGGCCCCCGCCGCGATCGCGGCCCACCGCCCCAGGGGCTCGCCCCGCACATGCCCGACGACCCCCAGCACGACCCCGGCCAGGCCGAACAGGACCGGCAGGTAGAGCACGGCCACGGCCCCGCAGACGCACCCGATCACGGACGCGACCTGATCCACCACCTTGGGCCCCCGCACCCCGGCCCCTTGCACCCACCGCACCGCCCCGCCGAGACCGGACACGGCACCGTCGCCCGGACCGGGCGGGGCACCGCCGTCGGCCGCGCCACCGCGATCGGTCGCGCGGGGCGCGTGGCCTGTGCCATGTGAGGCGTCGGCGCCATGAGGCGGGGTGCCAGCGGTGGCCGCGCCGGCGTCGTCGGTGGCGTCGCTCCGTGCGCTCGTGTCCTCGCCCTCAGACGGGCTGCTGCCGCCGGGCGTGCCACCGCCGCTCGGCGGGCCGCTCCGGTCGGCGGAGGGCGTGTCGCCGGCGTCGGGGGAGTGGTCCTCGCCTGACGCGCGGCCCGCGTCCGGCGGGTGGTCGGCGGCGGGCGGTGGGGGCACGCGGGGCTCCTTTCGGAGGGTGCACACATCACACACCGGGCGGAAGCGTCATGTCGAGAAATATGTGCATTTCAGGAGGCATGGGCGAGTTGCGGCGGAAGGGGGCGGGTGTGGATGACGTCGAGGCGGGAGACGGCGCGGGTGAGGGCGACGTAGAGCCGGTTGAGCCCGCGCCGCTCCGCCTCCACGATGGCGGCGGGCTCGGCGACGATGACGTGGTCGTACTCCAGCCCCTTGCACAAAGAGGCCGGCAGCACGCTGAGGCACCCGTTCACGTCGAGGCCTTCGTTCCACAGTGCGGCGGTGATCGCCTCCGTGTCCGCGTCCGCCGTGATCACCCCGATCGACCCCTCGAACGCGAACGCCTCCCGCACCGCCTCCACCACCCCCTTCTCCAGCCCGGGCACCCGCAGCACCCGCAGCCGCCCGTCGGAGCGGTACGAGCGGGTGGCGGGGACGTCCACGGGCAGGGCGGCCAGCAGGGTGTTGGCCAGCTCCACGACGGCGGCGGGCACCCGGAAGCCGGTGGTGAGCGCGATGACCCGGCCGTCGGGCTTGCCGAGCAGTTCGAGGCGTTCGGGCCAGGACGTGGCCGCCCACGGCGTGGTGCCCTGGGCGAGGTCGCCGAGCACGGTCAGCGAGCCGTGCTCGCTGCGCCTGGCCACGGCCCGGCACTCCATGGGGGACAGGTCCTGGGCCTCGTCCACGATGACGTGGCCGTAGCCGCGCGGGCGTTCGATCATGGCGGCGAGCTCGTCGAGCAGCACCAGGTCGGCGGCCGACCACTTGGCGCTCTTGGCGCTGCGCGGGGGCCTGCGCCAGGTCAGGGCGGCGCGTTCGGCGTCGGTGAGCAGGCCGGCGGCGGGGTCGGGGGCGCCGGGGGAGGGGCCGCGCAGCAGCTCGTACAGGACCTCCTCCGGTTTTGCGGACGGCCAGACCTGGTCGAGCCACGGGGTGACGCCGCGCCCGATCTTGCGCAGCCAGGCGGCGTTGGCGGTCTGTCCGCGTGCCTCGGCCTGGCGGCGGATGGCTTCGACGACGCGGGCCCTGACGCGTTCGCGGCCGACGCCGTAGGGGAGGGATTCGCGGCGGGTGTCGTCGACGACGCGGCGCAGCTCGTCCTCGTACACCCGCCAGCGGTAGGAGCCGTCGGGCACCGCGACCGGCTCGGCCGGCTTGGCGATCCGCCCGTACAGGGCCTTGTGCAGCACCCGCGCCATGCGGGCGTCGTGCTTGACCACGGCCGTTGCCTCGTCGTCGGTGGCCGTGACGGGGACGGTGGCCAGCAGTCGCTCCAGCGTCGTCTGCTCGACGTCCACCTCGCCGAGCGCCGGCAGGACGGCCGAGATGTAGCCCAGGAAGGCCCGGTTGGGGCCGAGGACGAGCACGCCGGCGCGTTCGAGGCGCTGCCGGTGGGCGTAGAGCAGGTACGCGGCCCGGTGCAGGCCGACCGCGGTCTTGCCGGTGCCGGGGGCGCCCTGGACGCAGATCGTGGTGTCGAGGCCGGCGCGGACCAGGTCGTCCTGCTCGGGCTGGATGGTGGCGACGATGTCGCGCATGGGGCCGACGCGGGGGCGTTCGATCTCGGCGGCGAGGATCTTGCTCTCGCCCTCCTCGCCGCGCGAGAGGCGTTCGTCCTCGAAGCCGGTGAGGGTGGTGCCGGACCAGCCGAAGCGGCGCCGCACGTCGACGCCCTGCGGGTCGCGGGCGCTGGCCCGGTAGAAGGCGCGGGAGACGGGCGCGCGCCAGTCGATCACGACGGGCGGGCCGCCGTGCTCGCCGGTGATGTGCCGGCGGCCGATGTGGTACGCCCGGCCGGCGTGCTCGGCGGAGCCGGGGCCGAAGTCGAGCCGCCCGAAGAACGGCGGGCCCTCGGGCTCCTCGCTCAGCTCCTTGGCCAGGCTCTTGAGGTGCCGGCCGAGGCGTTCGGCGCTGTAGCGGTCGCCGGCCACGGTCTCTCCGACGATCACGTTGTTCCGCGCGCCGTCCAGCATGCGGCGCAGGCCGGCCTTGCAGCGTTCGACGTACTCCCGCTCGTCGTCGAGCGTCGCCATCACACCTCCCAGAAGTGTTAACTCGGTTAAGATATTAACCAGGTTAACACTTTGCTAGGCTGTGCTCATGACGGGACTTCGGGAGCTGCAGCGGCGGCGCGTGCGCGAGGCCATCTCGACGGCGGCCATCACCCTCTTCCTGGAGCGCGGCTTCGACGAGGTGTCCGTGGCGGAGATCGCCGCGGCGGCCGGGGTGTCGAAGCCGACCCTGTTCAAGTACTTCGCCACGAAAGAGGACCTCGTCCTGCACCGGATCACCGACCACCTCGGCGAGCCCGCCCGGGTCGTGCGCGCGCGGGCCGAGGGGGAGCGGCCGGTGGCGGCGCTGCGCCGGCACTTCCTCGACGGGCTGGCCCGGCACGACCCCGTCACCGGGCTCAACGACGACCCCGAGGTGGTGGCCTACCACCGGCTGGTGTTCTTCGGCGCGCCCAGCCTGCTCGGGCGGCTCCACCAGTTCATGGCCGAGGACGAGGAGGCGCTGGCCGAGGCGCTGGCGGAGACCACCGACGAGCTGACCGCGCGGCTGCTCGCCGGGCAGGCGGTCGCCACCCAGCGGGTGCTGGCGCGGCGCAACTGGCAACTGCTCGCCGACGGCCGGCCCATGGCCGAGGTCGAGGCGGAGGCCGTGCGCGCGGCCGAGCAGGGCTTCGGGATGTTGCCCGGCTGATCCACCCAGCCGTCTCACACAGTCACCCGGTCTCACGCCCCCTGCGGATATCGCATGGCGGGAGGAGTTTAAGCAGGTGAGAGGGGGTGAAATTGTTACTCTGACAACCCCTTCACGAATTGCAAATTT
>NZ_OOHJ01000009.1 GCF_900323885.1 [Actinomadura] parvosata subsp. kistnae
ACCACTTCGGCGGCGCCCAGTACCTCGCCGACCAGTACGGCGCCCGCGTCCTGATGAGCCGCGCCGACTGGGACCTCATCGCCGCCGAACGCCCGCCCACGCGCCCAGGCGCGACCTGGTCATCGCCGACGGCCAGCGCCTGACCCTCGGCGACACCACGGTGACGCTGCACCACACGCCCGGCCACACCCCCGGCACCGTCTCGCCGATCTTCCCGGTGCGGTGGAAGGGCCGGCGGCACACCGCGATGTTGTGGGGCGGCACCAACCCGCCCGCCGCGACGGCCGCCAAGCGCACCAACCTGGCCTCCGTGCTCTCGTTCGCCGCGACGATGCGGCGCGCCGGGGTGGACGTCGAGCTGAACAACCACGGAGGCGCCGATCACGGCCTGACCCGCATCGAGCAACTGCGCGCCGGGACCACGGGAGGCGAGAACCCGTTCGTCATCGGACGGGCCAGGACGCGCCGCTTCATGGAGGTCATGGAGACCATGCTGCGCGGCCGCATCGCCCAGGACCAGGAGCCGAGCCCCGCCCGCCCGGCCCCCGCCTGCTGCTGACGAAACGCCGTCCCGCCCCCTCGGCGGAGGGGGCGGGTGCGGTGGCTTCACGCGGGTGGCGCGGCGTCCCGTACCGCGACGAAGAACGCGTCGATCGCGTCGCGGGCCGCACCCTCGACCGGACGGGCCCTGGCCCGCGCGCGCACGACCCGCAGCCCGGCCCCGTCGACGTCGGCCGCCACGTCATTCGCCCGGTACAGCACCGCCGGGTCCTGCGGGCCGCCCGTGCCGTGTGCCAGGTTGTCGCTGTCGTGCGCGACCACCAGCAGCAGCCCGCCGGCCGCGACCGCGCCGGCCGCCGACCGCATCACCTGCCGCCGGACATCCTGCGCCACCTGGAGGTAGGCGATCACCACGAGGTCGAAGGCGCCGGGCTCGGGCACATAATCCCGTACGTCCGCCTTGACCAGCTCCACCCGGCCCGCCTGCTCGCCGAGCCGCTGCCCGGCCAGGGACCGGGCCCGCTCCAGGGCGACGGCCGAGAAGTCCACGGCGATCACGCTCCAGCCCCGCTCGGCCAGCCACAGCGCGTTCCGCCCTTCGCCCGCGGCCAGATCCAGCGCCCGCCCCGGCGGCAGGTCCGCGGCCACCTCTTCCACCCACCGGTTCGGCCCCGCCGACCACACCAGGTCCGTGGCCGCGTACCGCAGGTCCCACTGGTCACTGTCCATGACGCCAACGTACCCACGGGCCACAGCCGGGCTCCCGGACATCCGCGGCGAGCGTAACCTCGGCCGGTGAGCGCCCGGCCGTGGCCGCACTCGGGGGAGCGGGAGGCGCCGCGCCTCCCGCCGCACGTGTTGCGCCTGGTGCGCCGCGCCGGCCCGGCGGCGGTGCGCCGTCACCGGCCGGGCACCGACGACGGGTTCGCCGCACTGTGCCGGCTGACCGGGCTGGACGGCGCGTCAACGCCCTGACGCCCGCGCCACCGGCGCCCGGGCGGGGAGCGAAGCCTATGATGATGGCGGGTGTCAGAGGCAGCGTTCGCCGCCCTGCTGTGACGGCGACGGTCGAAGGCGATGTCGCCGGGAGGTGACAGCGTCCCGGTGCTCATGGTGGGAGCATGGGGGTGCTTCGCGGGATGAGGTGGCGCCGGTGCGGCCCAGGTACGAGGTCGAGGCGAGGCTCGACGCGCCCGGCAGGACGTACGGGATCGCCACGCGTCCACGTCCCGCGGGCCCGGGTGGAGCCGGGCCGCGGGCAGACGATCATCGGCAGGGCCGGGCGGGAGCACGGCCACGGCGGCGCCACCGGCCGCCCGACCGCTTTCGGAGACGGCGATGAGCGACGATCAGCGAAACCTTGAGAAAGAGGAAGCGGACTGGCGGGACCGGGTCGCCGCGCAACGTGACGCCACGAGCCAGAGACGGGACCAGGCCGCCGCCTCGCGCGACGAGGCCGCCCAGCACCGCGACGAGCAGGCGGACGAGCGCGACCAGGCCGCCCGGACGCAGGCGCGGGAGGGACACGAACGGCGCGAGGAGGAGGACACCACCGACCGGCGCCTGCACGATCTGCTGTGGGCGGCGGAGCTGCGCGACCGCGACGCCGAGCGGCGCGACCGCGACGCCGAGCGCCGGCACGGCCTGCTGACCTGGGACGGTGCCGGGATGGCCGCCGAAGCGACGCTGCTCGCCGCCGAACGCGACCAGGCCGCGGCCGAGCGCGAGCAGAACCGGCTGGACCGCGCGGAGATCCGGCGCCTGCTGAACGCGCTGCGCGAGCTGCGGCTGGGAGCCGATCGCGAGGAGGACCGCGCCCGGGAGAACGCCCTGGGCGACCGGCGCGCCTCGTCGGAGGACCGGCGGGCCAGCGCCGCCGACCGTGCCGCCGGCGACCGCGACCGGCGCGCGTCCGCCATGAACAGGCGGGAGTCGAGCACCGACCGCCAGGCCGCGGCCGGCCGGCGAACCGCCCGCAGGCTGAAGCCCGAGGACGACGACACCCCCTGACGACTCCACCCGCCACCCCCTCCCACCGCCCCTGCGCCCAAGCCAAGCCGCCCCTCCCGCCAGTCCTGGCCGCGCCGCCGCCCCGCTCAGGGCACGCGTGCCGCCCCGCCGGCCCTGGCATGCACGAGCGCGGGACGCGCGGCTGAGACGCGGGCAAGGCGCGTGCGCGGGGCGCGGTCGCCCGCCCGAAGGACACCCGGCGGATGCCGCGGGCGGGAGCGGACGAGAGGCCGGGGCGGGTGCCGGAGGCTACCGCGGCAGGTGGAGATCCCGCCCGGACTACCGCGGCGGTTTGACGGCCATCGTCAAATCCTGGGTGGACGACCAGGAAGACGCCGATCGCTATC
The DNA here is from genome assembly GCF_900323885.1 of [Actinomadura] parvosata subsp. kistnae. GTDB lineage: Bacteria > Actinomycetota > Actinomycetes > Streptosporangiales > Streptosporangiaceae > Nonomuraea > Nonomuraea composti. The sequence goes on from NZ_OOHJ01000009.1 coordinate 2,859, forward strand.
GTGATGCCGAATGTCGGATCCGGTCACGGGTGCGGGTAAACGACCGCCGGCATTCAGCGCGCCTTTGACGAAAACCCGGCCGAACGCGCCGGGAGCATCGGCGCGCCCACCGCCTTTCACCTGCCGGGAAAAACCGTCCTAGGAGGCCGTCCATGGGATTACGGGGTGCGGCGATCCTCGTCTCTTTGGCGATGATTGCCGCGAGCGCACTGAATTTCTCGCATTACGGGGAGAAACCGGCCGCCGCCGCGGCCTCGGCGTCCGCCGCGGGGGCGGCTTCGCCACTGGCCATCATTCCGACGTCGTACCCGGTGCCGCCGGACGCGATATTCGTCGCCCCCGGCGGTGACGACGCCGACGCCGGCACCATGGACGCCCCGCTGCGCACGGCGGGCGCGGCGGTGGCGAAGGCGGCGGCGGGCAGGATGACGACGATCGTGCTGCGCGCCGGCGAGTACCGTGAGCGGCTGGGCAACGTCGCCGCGCCGGTGACCCTGCAGCCGTACCCGGGGGAGCAGGTCTGGTTCAAGGGCAGCGCGGAGATCCAGCAGAGCCAGCTGACGGCCGACGGGGGCGCCTGGCGGCTGGACGGCTGGAATCCGGGCAGCGTGTGCCGGGCGAGCGCGCCCGCGTACGACGAGTGCATGAACCCGCTGCACTTCAACGACGACAATCCGGTCGGCGGGGACCCGCAGATGGTGTTCGTGGACGGCGAGCCGCTGCGCCAGGTGGCCACCCGGGAGGAGGTCAAGGCGGGCACGTTCTTCCACGACGGAGCCACCGACCGGACGTTCATCGGCAGCGACCCGACGGGACGGCGGGTCGAGATCACCGCGAGGAAGAGCGGCATGCACTTCTTCGCCGGCGCAGACGGCTCGGTGGTGCGCGGGCTGGGGTTCGCGCACTACGGCAGCAGCCAGAACCAGAGCAAGGAACCGGCGGCGCTCATCGCCCAGGCCAAGGGCATGGTGTTCGAGAAGAACACGATCGTGCACAACGCGGCGTCGGGCCTGCTGGTCAACGCCGACGACGTACGGGTGAGCGGCAACGCGATCGCCGAGAACGGCTACCTGGGCATCGGGGCGCACCGGTCGGCGAACCTGACGGTCGAGGGCAACCGGGTGCTGCGCAACAACACCGAGCGGCTCGGCTACTCGCAGGGCTACCACCTGGCGGGCGCCGGGATGAACGCCACCCGGGTCACCGGCGCGACGGTGCGCGACAACGTCTTCGAGGCCAATCAGGGCGCCGGCCTGTGGTGCGACCTGTCGTGCGACGACGTGACGATCGTCCGTAACCTGATCCGCGCGAACTCCCGGCACGGCCTGCACTACAAGGTCTCGGGCCGGGCGCTGATCGCCTCGAACGTGCTGGCCGGCAACGGCATGGCGGGGCTGAGCCTGCTGGGCTCGAACAACGTACGAGTGATCAACAACACCTCGATCGGCAACGCGCAGGCGCTGGCGGTGCAGGAGGACGCGCGGCCGACGTGCCCGGGCGCCGACGACGTCTGCCCGACCGACGCCGAGAAGGCGGCGGGCATCACGTGGGACACCGCGAACATCACCCTGGTGAACAACGTGCTCGCCGGTGACACGAGCACGGCGCCGCTGGTCAACACCACCGACAACAACACCGCGGAGTCGGGGCGCCGGGTCGGCGCCGACGGCATGATCCCGGCCGCCCAGATGCACCACAACGGCTACTCGCGCACCGCCGCCGACACGCCGGCCACGCTCGTGCAGTGGTCGCGGGTGACCGGGTCGAGCATCCACTACACCTCGCTGGCCCAGTTCCAGGCCGCGACGGGCCGCGACGCGAGCTCCCGCTACCAGGAGACGAGCTACGTGGTCAACGCGGCGGCGGGCGACTACCGGCTGGTGCCGGGCAGCCCGGCCGAGTCGGCGGGCGCGGAGCTGCCCGCCGACGTGGCCGCGGCCCTCGGCGTGACCTCCGGCGGGCTGATCCGGCTCGGCGCGCTGGCCTGGCCGGACGAGCCGGCCAAGATCGAGCTGGTGCGCAACGGGACGCTGGAAGGGCCGTCGATCACGCCGTGGTGGTCGGCCGGCAACCCGCAGCTCACCGTGGAGAACGGGGAGCTGCGGGCGACCGTGGCCGGCGGCGCGGCGGAGCCGGGCGACGCCGTCGTCACGCAGCAGACCGGCACCCTGATCGCCGGCCGCACCTACACCGTCTCCTTCGACGCCCGCGCCTCGGCCGACGTGGCCGTCCAGGTGGCGGTGCAGGAGGGCGAGGCGCCCAGCAGCGCCGCGCTCGCCCAGAGCGTCGAGCTGGAGACGGGGCGCCAGCGTTACTCCTTCCCGTTCACCTCCACGGTCGACACCACCGCGGCCGAGGTGGTCTTCCAGCTCGGCGGCAACGGCGCGATCACCGTCCACCTCGACAACGTCTCCCTGGTGGAGAACACCTGGGGCCTGTCCAAGGAGCCGAAGCAGACCGAGGCGGAGGCGCTGGCCGCCGCCGCGGCGACCGGGCAGCTCGTCGAGGTGCTGTCGGAGCGCGGCGAGACCCGCGAGGTCTACGCGACGCCCGACGGCGGCTTCACCTCCAAGGAGCACTTCCAGCCGGTCCGGGTCGTCAAGGACGGCGCCTGGACGCCCGTCGACACCAAGCTGCGCAAGCTGGCCGACGGGTCGATCGTGCCGAACGCGGTGCCGGCCGAGATCAAGCTGTCGGGCGGCGGCACGGGCCCGCTGGTGACGATCGTCCGGGCGGGCCGGCCGATGTCGCTGACCTGGCCGGCCGCGCTGCCCAAGCCGTGGCTGGACGGCGACTCCGCCGTCTACCCCGGCATCCTCGGCCCCGACGTGGACCTGCGGGTGCGGGTCGAGCCGGAGGGCTTCTCCCACGTGCTGGTCGTGAAGACGGCCGCGGCGGCCCAGGACCCGCGCCTGGCCTCGATCAAGCTGGGGCTGTCCGCGCCGGGCCTGACCGTGCGCACGGCGGACGACGGCACCCAGGAGGCGGTCGACGCGACCACCGGCGGCGTCGTCTACGAGGCGCCGGTGCCGATCATGTGGGACTCGACGGCGCCCGCCGGGCAGGCGGCACGGGCGGCGGCGACCGCCGACGACGGGGAGAGCCCCGGCGAGGAGCTGACCGACACCGGTGTCGTGGAGGCCTCGGCCAGCCAGCCCGGCGACACCTCCAAGATCGCCACGGTGGCCACGAGCGTGGCCGGCGGCGAGATGACGCTCAAGCCGGACCCGGCGCTGCTCACCGGCGCCGACACCACCTACCCGCTCTACATCGACCCGATGTGGGACACCCCGCGTGCCTCGGCCCGCTTGATGGTGTCGAGCGCCGGCTGGTCGAAGTACAACTTCGGCAAGAACGAGGGCATGGGTCGCTGCCCCCGCGACTACCCGCCGGCCGGCCGCTACTGCAACGGCTGGTACGAGAAGCGGCTGTTCTACCGCGTCCCCACCGCCAGGTTCGCGCACAAGCAGATCATCTCGGCCGAGTTCCACGTGCAGGAGACATTCGCCACCTCGTGCAGGAAGCGCGTGGTGGACATCTACCTGGCCAAGAGCTTCGGAACGGGCTCAACCTGGAACTCCACCTCGGACAACTGGGTGCGCAGGCTGGACAGCCGGAACGTGGCCAAGGGGTGGAGCTCCGGCTGCCCCGCCGGTGACGTGCTGTTCAACGTGACCGGCGCCGTCCAGGAGGCGGCCAGGAAGGGCTGGTCGAACACCACGTTCGGGCTGCGCGCCCGTGACGGCGGCGACCAGCTCGCCTGGAAGCGGTTCGACCGCAACGCCTTCGTCCGCGTGCACTACAACAGCCCGCCGGCGCAGCCGAAGATGAGCCAGCTGTCCTCCAGCCCCGGCGGCACCTGCCGCGGCCCGTCCACTCCTGCCACGTTCAACCGGCTGCCGACCCTGTTCGCCAAGAACCTCACCGACCCCGACAACAAGGGCGTCGAAGGGGAGAAGCTCAAGGCGCAGTTCCAGGTGATCTGGACGGAGAACGGCGTCCAGAAGGTCAAGAACCTCGGCACCGTCAAGAAGATGTCGGCCAACGGCCCGCGCAAGTCCTCCTTCAGCGTGGCCGTCCCCAAGGACCTCGTTCCGCAGGGCGTCGTCGCCCACTGGGGCGTGCGCGCCTACGACGGGCGGGCGTGGAGCCCGTGGAGCTGGGACGGCAACGCCACGGCCTGCTACTTCGTCTACGACGCCAGGGCCCTGCCGGAGCCGAAGGTCACCTCCACCGGCGCCGACGGCTATCCCGCGCTCGACCCGGCCGACCCGAACCAGGTGGCGACGGACGGCGTGGGCCGGTACGGCACGTTCACGCTCGCCCTCGACACCCGCGTCAGCAAGTACGCGTGGGCGATGAACACCGACCCCGCCGAGGGGAGCGCGAAGGCCAAGACCGCCGCCACCGAGTCGATCAAGGCGATGCCCACGGTCGCCGGACTGAACACCCTGTACGTGACGGCGTGGGACGCGGCCGGCAACTGGTCGACCGGCACCTACGAGTTCTGGGTCGCCGACGGCAGGGCCCCGAAGGCGCACTGGAAGCTCGACGAGGCGGCGGGCGCGACCCGGCTGGCCGACGCGCGCAACGCGTACCCGGCCACGCCGCAGGGCGGCGCCACGCTCGGCGCGCCCGGGGCGCTGAGCACCGCGATGCGGCTGAACGGCACCACCGCCTACGCCGCCACCGGCGGCCCGGTGCTGGACACCACCCAGAACCTCGCCGTGTCGGCGTGGGTGAAGATGCCGGCCACGCTGCCCACCACCCATTTCGTCGTGGCCAGCCAGGCCGCGGCGAAGAACTCGCCGTTCTACCTGAAGTACGACCCGAACGACAAGAAGTGGAAGCTGTGGCGGGTCCAGTCCGACGCGAGCACCACCGGCGCCGGCACCGCGTACTCCAAGGAGCCGGCCCGGGCGGGCGGCTGGACGCACCTGGTCGGCGTGCAGGACGTGGTGACCAAGAAGCTGCGGCTCTACGTCAACGGCGTCGAAGGCGTGCCGGCCGACATGGGCACGGCGGCCTGGGCGGCGGGCAACGCCTTCCAGATCGGCCGGGGCCTGTACAACGGGCAGTTCGCCAACTACACGCCGGGGGTCGTGGACGACGTGCGGGTCTTCGACCGGGTGGTGACCGCCGACGAGGTGCGGGACCTCTACACGATCAAGCCCGTCGTGGAGAGCAAGTGGCACCTCAACACCGCCACCGGCACGCCGCCCGCCAGCGCCGACACCGGGCAGGGCGTCGCCTACCCGCTGACGCTCAACGGCGCCGCCAAGATCACCACGGACTTCTCCAAGGTGCTCGTGAAGTCCCCGGCCGGCACCCCCAGCGGCGCGCTGGAGCTGCCCGGCGGCGCCGGCGACTACGCCGCGGCGACCGGACCGGTGATCGACACCCGCGACAGCTTCACGATCTCGGCGTGGGTGTCCACGCCGGGCGAGCCGAGCAAGGCGATGACCGTGCTGGGCCTGGCCGGCTCGCACAACAGCGCGATCACGGTGCGCTACGACCCGGGCAAGCAACGCTACGTGCTCGACGTGCCCGACAAGGACGGCACCGGCGCGAGCACGGCCAGCGTGGAGCACTCCATGTTCCACCAGGGCAACTTCGGCGACTGGGACCACCTCGCCGTCACCTACGACGCGACCGAGGGCACGGTCACGCTGTGGGTGAACGGGGTGAAGGAGGCCGCGAGCGGCGCGGACAACCTGTCCTTCCGCCACCGCACCCGGCCCTTCGGCCCCATCGCCTCGCTCCAGATCGGCCGGAGCCTCACCGGCGGCGCCTACCCGGCGGGCCGGGCGTGGGCCGGCGCGGTCGATGACGTCTGGGTGCTGCGCGGCGTCGCCTCGCAGCAGCTCATCGACATGCTGGCGGTCCCGACGGAGATCTCCACCATCCCCGGCTGACCCCGGCGGGGCCGGTGGCCGCGCCGCCACCGGCCCCCCTCCGCCTGACTCCACGACTCGCTCGGAGGTTACGCATGACTGTCCGCGGTGTCATGACGCGGGTGGGGACCGGGCTGGCCCGCCGGCTCCGCTCCTTACGACTCAGAACGGGATTGACGACGGCACTGACGACCGTCCTGGTGGCGGGATTACTCGTGGCCCCGCCGGTGACCGGCACGGCCCAGGCCGTAGGGGAATCGCCCAAACCGGTGGACCGCGAGGCCGTGGTGCCCGGCGCGTCGCTCAAGGTCAAGGCGCGCAAGGCCGCGCCGCGCGCTCCCGAGCCGGTCGTCCGCTGGCCGGCCGCCGCCGAGGCCGAGGTCACGATCGACGGCCCGCCCGCCACCCGGCAGGCCGACGGCGCCGGGCAGGCCGACGGCGCCGGGCAGGCCGACGGCGCCGGGCAGGCCGACGGCGCCCGGTGGGCGGACGGTGCCCGGCGGGCCGGCGAGCTGCCGGTCTGGATCTCCGCTCCCACGACCACGGAGAAGGCGGCCGCACAGGGGCCGGCCGCCGAGCCCGCGACGGTCCGGGTGCGGATGCTGGACCAGGCGGCCGCCGGCCGCGCCGGCGTCAGCGGCGTGCTGCTCACCGTCGGCCGGGCGGCCGGCCCGCCGGACCAGGCGAGCGGGGCAGAGAGCGTGAAAGCGACCAGGAAAGCGAGCAGGGTGGGGCTGCGGCTGGACTACTCCGGCTTCGCCGAGGCGTTCGGCGGCGCGTTCGGGTCGCGGGTGCGGCTGGTGCGCCTGCCCGCGTGCGCGCTGACGACTCCCGCCCTGCCCGGCTGCCGGACGGCCACGCCGCTGCCGTCCGCCAACGACACCCGCGCCAAGACGGTCACGGCCGACGTCGAGGCCGCCGCGGAGCCGGCCGTGCTCGCGGCGGTCGCGGGCGCGGACAGCGCCAAGGGCGACTACAAGGCGACCGAGCTGGCCGCCTCGGCCACCTGGCAGGTCGGCACGCAGACGGGCGACTTCACCTGGTCGTACCCGCTGCGGATGCCGCCGGTGCCCGGCGGGCTCGCGCCGGAGCTGGCCGTGGCCTACTCCTCCTCGTCCATCGACGGCCGCACCTCCAGCTCCAACAACCAGGGCTCGCAGGTCGGCGACGGCTTCGACCTGTGGCCCGGCTACATCGAGCGCAAGTACCGCTCGTGCAAGGACGACGGCGTGCCCAAGGACGACACGTACGACGTCCACCCGATGGACCAGTGCTGGGGCTACGACAACGCCGTGATGACGCTCGGCGGCAAGGGCGGCGAGCTGGTGCAGTCCGGCACGAACGAGTGGCGGCTGCGCAAGGACGACGGCACCCGCGTCAGGAAGGTGTCCGGGAACGGCACCGACACCGCCAACGGCGACGACGACAACGAGTACTGGGTGGCCACCGCCCCGGACGGCAAGCGCTACTACTTCGGCAAGAACCGGATGAAGGGCTGGGCCGCCGGCAAGCCCGAGACGAAGTCGGCCTGGACGGTGCCGATCTTCGGTGACGACTCCGGCGAGCCGTGCCACGGCGACACCTTCGCCAAGTCGTGGTGCCAGCAGGCGTGGCGGTGGAACCTCGACTTCGTCGAGGACCCGCACGGCAACGCGATCGTCTACTACTACGGGCAGGAGGGCAACCGCTACGGCCGCAACCTGCGGGCCGGGGACGACACCCCGTACGTCAGGGGCGGCTACCTCAAGAGCGTCGAGTACGGGCTGGACGCCGGCGACCCGTATCCGGCCGACGCGCCGGCCAGGGTGGACTTCAAGGTCGCGGAGCGGTGCCTGCGCCCGGCGGAGGACTGCGCCGAGTCGAAGATCGACGATCACCCGTCGTACTGGGAGGACGTGCCCTGGGACCTCAACTGCGCGGCCGGCACGAAGTGCGAGAACTACAAGGGGGCTTCCGCGCCGACGTTCTGGACGCGCAAGCGGGTCGTCGAGGCGGTCACGAAGGTGATCGAGAGCGACGGGCCGGGGCACCGTACCGTCGACTCGTGGGCCTTCACCCACGACTGGGGCACCGCGGACGTGGACCGGCAGCTCCTGCTGAAGTCGATCGTGCACACCGGCCACGCCGGCCCGGCGCCGGTGGTGATGCCGCCGGTGAGCTTCGCCTACACGCAGCTCGCCAACCGGGTCGACGCCCTCGGTGACGACGTCGGCCCGTTCATCAAGAACCGGGTCGGCTCCATCACCAACGAGACCGGCGGCGTCCTGGACGTCAACTACTCGGCGGCGGACTGCCGCGTCGGCGACACGCCCAGCCCGCCGGCCAACCACCGCCGCTGCTTCCCCGTCATGTGGGAGCGCACCAGCGGCGACGCGAGCCCGACGCTGGACTGGTTCCACAAGTACGTGGTCACCCAGCTCGTGCAGACCGACCTCACCGGCGGCTCGCCCGACATGGTCACCGCCTACGACTACGGCATCGGCGAGCCCGCCTGGCGCTTCACCGACGACGACGGGCTGACCAAGGAGAAGTACCGCACCTGGTCGCAGTGGCAGGGCTACGACAAGGTCAGGGTGCGCACCGGCGTCACCGGCGCCGCCCCGTCGCAGACCGACCACTGGTTCTTCCAGGGGATGGACGGCGACCGCCTCAACCGCGACGGCGGCACCAAGAACGTCACCGCCGCCGACGGCGAGGGCGGCTCGTACCCCGACCACGAGTCGCTCCAGGGCCTGACCCTCAAGACGATCACCTACGACCGGGCCGGCGGCGAGGCCGTCAGCAAGACCATGAACCGGCCCTGGCACCACCAGACCGCCGCACGCACCCGCACGATCGACAAGGACACGATCACCGTCACGGCGAACCTCAGCGGCGTCGCCGGCACCCGCACCCTGAAGCGGCTCGACGACGGCTGGCGGGCGACGCGCTCGACCGTCACCGCGTTCAACCTCGGCACCGGCGAGCCCGCCCAGGTGGACGACGAGGGAGACCTGGACGTCACCGGCGACGAGAAGTGCGTCACCACGACGTTCACCGCCGACGGCGCCCGCGTGCTCGGCAAGCCCGCGCAGGTCAGGACCGTGGCCCGGCGCTGCGCCGACACGCCCGACCTGGCGAAGGACCTCGTCTCCGAGGAGCGCACGTACTACGACAACGGCGCCTTCAAGGCCGCGCCGACCCTGGGCGACGCGACCCTCGTGGAGAAGGCGAAGGAGGCGACGGCGACCACGGTGACGCCGCTCGCCGCGACCCGCACCACGTACGACACCTACGGCCGGCCGGTGACGGTCACCGACGCCGCGAACCGCACCACCACCACGAAGTACACCGAGACGCACGGCCTGACCACGAAGGTCGAGGTGACCGGCCCGCCCGCCAAGCCCGGCGACGCCACGACGGCGCACACCACCGCCAAGGTGCTCGACCCGGCGTGGGGCAGCCCGGTCAGCGACACCGACGCCGGCGGCCGGACCACCACCGTCCACTACGACGCGGCCGGCCACCTGACCAAGGTGTGGCTGGGCAACCGGCCCGTCTCCGCCGTGCCGGACAAGGAGTACGACTACCTCATCCGGCCCGGCGCGGTGGTGGCCGTCGCCACCAAGTCCCTGACCGCCGAGGGCGGCCAGGAGCTGTCGTACACGCTGTACGACGGCTGGCTGCGCCAGCGCCAGCTCCAGGCGGCCGGCCGCGACGGCACCACCAAGGGCCGGCTCGTCTCCGACACCTTCTACAACGCGGCCGGCCAGGTGGATCGCACCTACGAGAGCTACTACGCCGACGGCGAGCCGAGACCGGAGGTCTTCGGCGTCGCCGACCCCGGCAAGATCGAGACCCAGCACGTGTACGAGTACGACGGCCAGGGCCGCAAGACGGCCGACCGGCTGCTCGTCGGCAGCAGCGACACCCAGGAGAGGTGGCGCACCCGCTACGAGTACGGCGGCAACTGGACCAAGGTGATCCCCCCGGCGGGCGGCACCCCCGTCACCACCTTCACCGACGCCCAGGACCGCAGGACCGAGGTGCGCGAGCACCGCGCCGGCGGCCACGTCGCCACGCTGTTCCGCTACGACCACCGCGGCCTGGAGTCCTCGGTCACCGGCCCCGGCGGCCACGTCTGGACGACCGCGTACGACCTGCGCGGCCGCAAGATCCGCACGTCCGACCCGGACAAGGGCGTCACCACGTTCGCCTACAACGACGTGGACCAGCTCATCTCCACCGAGGACGCCCGCGGCAAGAAGATCGCGGTCGGCTACGACGGCATCGGCCGCAGGACCGCCCTGTACGACGCCACCACCGCGAGCCCCGGCGTGAAGGTCGCCGAATGGGTCTACGACACTGTCCGCAAGGGCCAGCTCACCAGCGCCACCCGCATCGCCGGGACGGCCAGGTACACGACCCAGATCGACATCTACGACAACCTGAACCGGCCCACGCGCCGCCGCGTCCTGCTGCCGAGCAGCGAGGGAGCGCTGGCCCCCGACGGCGGCTACGTCTTCGACACCGCCTACAACCTGGACGGCAGCGTCAAGGCCGCGAGCAGCCCGGCCGCCGGCGACCTGCCGGCGGAGAACACCGCCTTCACCTACGACGACCTCGGCCGGCTGGTCGCGTCCGGCTCCAACCTGTCGACGTACCTCGTCGGCGTCGACTACACCAAGACCGGCAAGCAGATCGGCCAGCGGCTGTCGATCGGCGCCGCCGGCAAGCAGGTCGACCAGACCTTCACCTACGAGTACGGCACGCAGCGGCTCCAGAAGGCCACCACCGCGCACGCCGGCACGCCCGGCACCGACCGCAGCGTGGAGTACCGCTACACCGACTCCGGCAACCTGCTCCAGGCCGTCGACACCTCCAGGGACGGGGTGGACAACCAGTGCTTCCGCTATGACGACCTGCAACGCCTGGCCGACGCCTGGACCCAGGAAGGCACCACCTGCGCCGCCGACCCGGGCCAGGCCACGATCGGCGGGCCGGCGCCGTACCGGGTGACCTACACCTACGACGACACCGGCAACCGGACGGGCGAGACGCACTACGGCGCGGGGCCGTCGGGCGGCACGCGGACCGCCACGCGCGGCTACCGCTACGCCGGCAACCCCGGCGTCGACCCCACGTACCGGGGCCACCAGCTCGCCGACGTGAGCGGCGCCCCCGAGTCCTACGGCTACGACCCGGTCGGCAACACCACCGAGCGCAGGACGTCGTCGGGCAACCAGACGCTGCACTGGGACGCCGAGGGCGAGCTGGTCAAGGTCGTGGACGACAAGAAGGGGGAGACCACCTTCCTCTACACCGCCGACGGGGAGCGGCTGCTGCGCCGCGACCCGGCGGGCACCACCCTCTACCTGCCCGACATGGAGGTGCGGCTGGCCAAGGGGCAGAGCGCGGCCAAGGCCGTGCGTTACCACCGCAACGCCATGCGCACCGCCCAGGGCGTCACCTTCCTCGTCAACGACCACCACGGCACCGCCGAGCTGGCGATCGACGCGGCCGACGGGTCGGTGAGCCGGCGCCGCTATACCCCGTTCGGCCAGGTCAGGGCGGCCAAGGGCGAGTGGCCCGCCGGCAACGAGAAGGGCTTCGTCGGCGGCGTCGTCGACGCCACCACGGACCTGACGACGCTCGGCGCGCGCGGCTACGACCCGAACACCGGCCGCTTCATCTCGGTGGACCCGGAGATCGAGATGGGCCGCTCCCAGCAGATGAACGGCTACAACTACGCCGACAACAACCCCACGACGCTGTCCGACCCGGACGGCCGCTTCCCGTACGTCAACTACTACCTGCTCGGCTACCGCCAGTTCTGGGTGCGGTACGGCAACTACAACTACCTCATGCGGCAGAACCTCTACCTGGTTCACGTGTACCTGAACATCTTCACCCACCGCTTCTACCTGGCGGTCAGCAACTGGTTCGTCGCCGCCCGCCAGTGGGCCTACCTCCAGGGGCCGGTCGCGCCGGGCAAGAAACCGCTGCTGCGGCAGCCCGGCATCCCCGACCTGACGCCCCGGCCCCCGGCCGAGCCGCCCAAACCGGCCGCGCCGCCGAAGCCGAAGAAGGGCACCGTCGGCCTGTGCGGCGGGCTCGGCATCAAGCTCGGCGGGTCGTTCTCCGTGGAGGCGTGCCTGGTCTTCGACCGCAAGGGCGTCGGCCTGGCCGGCACCTACAAGAACGGCCTGTCCACCTCGATCGGCGCGGGAGCCACCGGCGGCGTGTTCTACAGCCACTCCACCATCGAGGGGCTGAACACCACGCCGGGCACGTGGGACGCCTACCACGGCATCGCCTACGAGAAGAAGGGCTGGGGCGGCGGCGGGTACGTCATGACCAACAGCTCGGGCAAGGTCACGGGCGGCGGTGCCGAGGTCAGCTACGGCCTGTCGAAGGACCTCGACAAGGCGACCGACGGCGCGCTCCCCGTGAGCGTCACCACCGAGCGCGGCAAGACGGTGGCCAAACGGTTCGGCAACCCGGTGACCTGGTTCCGGGAGAGGCTGCGCGGCTTCGTCTGGGAGACCTACCACCCGGGAGGCTGAGCACGCAGCGCCCGGACGGTCCCACCGTCCGGGCGCTCACCCGCATGGCAGGCGCACCTCGACCCTGAAGCCGCCCTCCGGCAGCGGCGCCCCGTGCGCCGTGCCGCCGAGGGCGGCGGCACGCTCGTGGATGCCGAGCAGGCCGTACCCGCCCGCGCCGGAGCGCTCGCGCTCCCCGCCCCCGCTGCCGTCGTCCGTCACCTGGAGGTGCAGCGCGTCCGCCGCGTACCGCAGCACCACCTCGGCGGTGGCGTCCTTCTCGGCGTGCTTGAGCGTGTTCGTCAGCGCCTCCTGCACGATCCGGTACGCGGCCTGCCCCACCTCGGACGGCACCTCGCGCGGGCTGCCCTCCACCCGTAATCGCACGTCGAGCGGCAACCACTCGGTCATCTCCCGGATCGCCCCGATGCCCGGCTGCGGCGCCGCCGGGCCCTCCCGCAGCACGCCGAGCAGCAGCCGCAGCTCGGCCAGCGCCGTGCGGCCCACGTGCCCGATCGCCTCGACGGCCGCGCTCGCCCCGGCCTGGTCGCCGTTCAGCAGCGCGACGCCCGCGCTCGACGACTGGATCACCATGGCGCTCACGTTGTGCGCCACGATGTCGTGCAGCTCGCGCGCGATGCGGATGCGCTGCTCCGCCAGCGCCGCCTGCGCCTTGCTCTCCTCGGCGCGGGCCGCCGCGCGCGCCACCGCCTCCGCCTCCGAGCGCCGCAGCCTGCCCAGCCCCCACGCCGCCGCGCAGGTCACGAACGAGACCAGGTAAAGGTCGGCGGGTGGCTCGGGAAGCACGGGCCCCATCCAGATGCGCACCACTGTGACGAGCGTCGGCAGCAGCGTGCCCGCGAGGAAGACGAGCGGCCGGCCCGAGGACGTCCACCGGCCGGCGGTGTAGAGCGCCAGCATGAGCGCGGTCGGCGTGCTCAGCTCCGACCACGAGGCGTTCCACTCCGCCCAGATGTCCCACCGCCCGCCCGCCAGCCACAACGTCCACACCAGCGCCAGCACCTGCACCGGGTACCGGCGGCGCAGGGCGATGCTCGCGTACGCCAGCAGGTCGCCCCAGAACGTCACCGGCAGGAGGCCGGGAGTGGCGATGGTGTGCTCGCTGTAGGGCACCTCCACCAGCAGGAACGTGCAGGCTGCCGCGGCCAGCAGCGCGTCGGCGAGCTGAGGGTGCTCGCTCCACCAGTCGAGGGCTCGCCGGATCATGGTCGAACGCTACGGCCGGGACGCCCCGCGCGCCAGCCGAAGATCCACCCGCTTTCACACGGGTGCCGCGCCCTCCCTGCCGGGGGTGATGAGGCCGGACTCGTACGCCAGCGCCACGACCTGGGCCCGGCTGGACAGGTTGAGCTTCGTCATCGTCCGGTTGAGGTGCGTCTTGACGGTCGCCTCGCTGACCTGCAGCCGGGTGGCGATCTCAGCGTTCGACAGCGCCCGCCCGACCAGCTTGAGCACCTCCACCTCGCGGGCGGTCAGCGGGTGCAGCGCGGGCGAGCGCAGCGCGGCGGGCGGGTCGGCCCGGCTGGTGTACGCCTCGATCAGGCGCCGGGTGACGCTGGGGGCGAACAGCATGTCGCCCGCCGCGACGGTGTGGACGGCGGCGATGAGCCGCTCCGGCGGGGTGTCCTTCAGCAGGAACCCCGAGGCGCCGATGCGGAGCGCGTCGTAGACGTACTTGTCCAGGTCGAAGGTGGTCAGGATGAGCACCCGGGGCGGCTGCTCGCCCCTGGCGGACAGGATGTGCTCGGTCGCGGTCACGCCGTTCATGCCCGGCATCCTGATGTCCATGAGGATGACGTCGGGCCCGGTGGCGGCCGCCTGGTCGATGGCCTCCTCACCGGTCGCCGCCTCCCCGACGACGTCGAGGCCGGGGGCCGCGCGCAGCAGCGCCGCCAGACCCGCGCGGACGAGGATCTGGTCGTCCACGACCAGCACCTTGATCATGACTCTGGCTCACCGTCCGTCGGGGGAGTGGGGCTCACGGGGGACAGGGGCAGGGTGACCACGACCTCGAACCCGCCCGACGGCTTCGGCCCGGCCGTGACCGTTCCCCTGTAGAGCTTGACGCGTTCGCGCATGACGATCAAGCCGTGGCCCTCCTCCCGCACGGCGGCGGCCGCCCCGCGCCCGTCGTCGGTGACGCGCAGCTCCAGCTCGCCGCCGTAGTGCAGGCGGACCCGCGCGGTGGCGGGGCCCGCGTGCCGCAGCACGTTGGTCAGGCACTCCTGCACGACGCGGTACGCGCACAGGTCGATCCCGGGCGGCAGCGGGCGTACCGAGCCGGTGACCGACACCTCGACCGGCAGGCCCGCCGACCGCATCCGCTCCACGAGCTGGTCGAGCCGCTCCAGCCCCGGCGCGGGGTCGTAGCCTTCGTCCTCGGTGTCGATGCGCAGGATGGACAGCAGGCGTCTCATCTCGCCCAGGGCCTCGCTGCCGGTGCCGGCGATGGTGGCCAGCGCGCCGCGCGCGGTGGCCGGGTCGGAGCCGAGCACGTACCGGGCCAGCCCGGCCTGGATCACGATCACCGACATGTGGTGGGCGACCACGTCGTGCAGCTCCCTGGCGATGCGCATCCGCTCCTCCGTCACCGCGCGCCGCGCCTTGTCCTCCTGCTCCTGGCGCAGCCGCTCGGTGAGGCGGGCCAGCCGGTCGTTGCGCTCGGTCAGCATCCTGGTGCTGTTGCCGAACGTCCACGCGACGGCGGTCATGATGCTCGTCTGCGCGACGTTCGGCCAGACGAACGGGGCCGGGGCGAGGAACGCCGCGTGCCACAGCGACAACGCCGGCGGCAGGGCGCACGGCACCGACACGGCGGGCGCCCGCAGGGAGGCGACGGTGTAGAGCGCCAGCAGCGGCGCCACCCCGTTCAGCCGGGCGTCGTGACCGGCCGCGTGGAAGACGACCGAGGCGGCCGAGGAGATCATCAGGACGGTGACGGGGACGCGCCGGCGCCAGGCCAGAGCGAGGTTCGCCACCAGGGTCAGCGCCACGCCGGCCGGGTCCAGCGGGCGCAGCGCGTAGCCCGCGCCGGCCGGGTCGTCGCCCAGGACGCGGCCGAACACCAGGGTGACGCCGGCCACCACGAGGCCGAACAGCAGGTCGGTGAGGAAGGGGTTCGTCACGGCGAGCCGTCCGACGGACGACAGCACCTTTGCGCGCATCAGCGCATGCTAGCCGTGAGCGCCCGCGTCACTCATCACTCGTGCGGATGAGCGCCGCTACAACCAGCGCGGTACGCGCGCGGCGGCGTACCGCGCCCGGTTGACCCGCGCGGCGGCGTATCGCGGCCGGTCGACCCGCGCGGCGGGGGTCAGACCGCCACCTCCGTCACGGTGAGCGTCCTGGTGTCCTCGGTCACCCACTCGGGCCTGCCGTCCACGGCCTTGCCGAGCCTGAGCGTGACCTCGACCGAGTCGCCCGTGCGGACGACGTCGTTGCGGGGCGCGAAGATGAGCAGCCGCTGGTGGGTCTTCCCGTCGCAGTTGAGGCGGTAGCGGCCCGCGCCCGCGACGTTCTCGCCGTCCTTGCGGAGCGCGCCGTGCACGAACCGGATGTCGGAGCCGGCGTCGCAGGAGTAGGTGAACCAGAGGCGCAGGGCCTCGGGCCGCTGGAGGAACTTCTCCAGGCGCTGGGCCTGGCTCGCGTTGGCGGCCAGGGCGGGCGCGGCGGGCAGCGCGGCGAGCGTGGCCGCCGCGACGAGCGCCGCGGCGGCCAGCCGGAGGAGGGAACGGTGGGCGGGGGTGACCATGATGTGCCTTTCTCGTGCGGATTCCCTCCATGTAATCACTTAAAGTAATCAGATAACTACTATCCGTATATGGACAAGAGGGTGTCCGTCAGGCCCAGGGACGGGGGAAGGTGTCGCCGTCCAGCCGCTCGCCCGCCGCGAGCCCGAGGGGATCGGTGACGACGTGCCCGGCGCCGCTGTAGCGGGTGGCCTCGTCCATGTAGATGGTGACGTGCGCGAGCCGGGCCTGCCCCGTCCGGTTCGGCAGCGCCATGTGGCCCGTGTAGCCGCTGTGGAAGGTGCAGTCGCCGGCGCGCAGCGGCACGGTGACCCGGGGCGCCCACCGCAGCGACGGGTCCACCTCGAACAGGTCGTCCTCGTGGTGCAGGTCCTGCGGGCGCAGGCCGGTGCGGTCCTGGGTGCCGGGCAGGAACGTCATGCAGCCGCGCTCCGGCGGCACGTCCACCAGCGCGATCCAGGCCGACAGCGGCAGCCGGTCGCCCGTGTGCGGCCAGTAGGGGCGGTCCTGGTGGAACTCCGTGGCGGCGTTGTTGTGCGGCTCCTTGACGAGCAGCTGGTCGTGCCAGAGCCGCAGCGGGAACCCGGCGAGCTGCTCGGCGATCCGGCCGAGCCGCCGGTCGAGCGTGAGCTCCCGCAGCGCCGGGTCGCGCTGCCAGACGTTGACGAGCTGGCTGAAGACGCCGCCCCGCTCCAGGCTCTCGGCGCGGTGCGCCTCCAGGAACGCCTCGGCGGCGGCCCTGAAGCGCTCGGCCTGGCCGGGCGTCAGAACGCCCCGCACTCGGACGAAACCGTGCTCGCGGTAGGCCGTCACCAGCTCCTGCGGCACCGTGCCGTCGGCGCGGACGTCGCTGGGGGCGTGCTCGGTCGTGTTCGTTGCCATCGCTGACCTCCGTAGTCGGGATGGCACCAGCGTCGCCGGGCGAGGCGCTCCGGGGCTAGGCCGATCGCGGCCGGTGGTCGTACGATCCCGACATGCCCCGCACGCTGCACGAGCACGCGCTGTTCACCGGAGCCCCCGTCCTGGCCGGGGTGCACCGCCTCGATCTCGACGTCGAGCCGCACGCGCACGACTTCCTGGAGATCGCGGTGATCGGCGCAGGGCGGGGGCGGCACGTGACCAGCCAGGGCGAGCGGCCGCTGCGCCGCGGGCAGGTCGTCGTGCTGCGCCCCGGCGCCTGGCACGGGTTCCGCGGCTGCGAAGGCCTCGTCGTCGCCAACTGCTGCCTGTCCGCGCAGGCGCTGCGGGCCGAGCTGGCGGCGCTGCACGAGCTGCCGCTGCTGCGCCGGCTGCTGTGGACCGACCCGGTGGCGTCCGGCACGCACGGCGTGGCGGTCACCGCGGTCGACCCGGCCGCCGCCGGCGAGGCCGTCACGGAGATCGGCCTGCTCGAACGGGACCTCGCGGCCGATCGGCGGCGGCCGGGCCGGGTGCTGGGCCGCCTGGTCAGCGTGCTCGGCGTGCTGGCCGACGGCCGCGCCCCGAGCCGGAGACGCCCGGCCCCGCCGTCCACCCCGCCGTCGCCGCCACCGTCGCCCGGCTGGAGGCGGCGCCCGACCGGGCGTGGCGGCTGGACGACCTCGCCCGCGCCGTCAACCTGGATCCCGCCTACCTCGGCCGGCTGTTCAAGCGGCACGCCGGGGTGACGCCGCTGGACTTCCTGGCCCGGCTGCGGGCCGAGCGCGCCGCCACCCTGCTGGCGCACTCGGCCCTGCCGGCCGCCCGGGTCGGCGCCGCCGTCGGATGGGACGACCCGACGTACTTCGCGCGCCGCTTCCGCGCCCTGGTCGGGCTGACGCCCACCGAGTACCGGCGGCGCAGCCGGTCGGAGACCCGCTGACGTCAGGCGCGGGTCCACTTCTGGTTGGTGCCGCCGTGGCAGGTCCAGATCTGGACCTTGGTGCCGTTGGCGGTGCCGGCGCCGCTGACGTCCAGGCACTTGTTCGCGCCGACGGCGGTGATGCTGCCGTCGCTGTTCAGACGCCACTTCTGGTTGTTCTGGCCGTTGCAGGTCCACGTGATGACCGCCGTGCCGTCGGCCGTGCCGGCCGCGTTGACGTCCAGGCACCGGCCGTCGGACGTCTTCAGCTCACCCGCACTGGTCGAGGCCCACTGCTGGTTCGCCTGGCCGTTGCAGTCCCAGATCTGCACCTGCGACGTGCTCGGAACGTCCAGGCAGCGGCCGGAGCCGACGCCCTTGATCGTGCCCGTCGCCGGCGGGTTCGGGTCGCCGCCGCCCAGGCGGGTGAAGAAGTCCCAGACCACCGGCCTGGTCCACGAGTTCTCGCCGGGCTCGTAGTCGCCCGGCCGTCCATCCACGGGGTTGGGGGTGTGGCCCGCGTCGAACGCCGCCCACGCCACCGGATAGCCGCTACGGCATCCCGAGTAGTAGGTGACGACGTGCGTCAGGCTGCCCTGCGCGGGCTCCGGCGGGTTCTGCGCGGTGCAGCCGTTGTTCCTGACGAACCGGTCACGCAGCGACCGGCCCGCCGAGATGTTCAGCACCGGGTCGCGCAGGCCGTGCAGCCCGATGTACGCGACGGGCTCCGTGCCGCCGCTGCACCCGCTGAGCTGCGCGCCCGAGTAGACCGCCACCGCGCGGAAGACCGACGCCCTGGCGCACGCCAGCGCGTAGCTCATGCCGCCGCCGTAGCTGAAGCCCATGGCGAAGCGCTGCGTGGTGTCCACGCACAGGTCCGCCTCGATCCTGCGGATCATGTCGTCGACGAACGTGATGTCCTCGCCGCCCGAGTTGGCCCAGCCGTTGCCGAGGCCCTGGGGCGCCACGAAGATCGCGGTGTTGTTCGACAGTGCTCGCAGCCCGTAGTAGGACCACGGATAGCCGCTGGTCCCGCCGCTGTCGACGTCGCCGGCGGTGCCGCCGTTCCAGTGGAATCCGAAGATCAGCCGGTACGGCGTCGTGTTGGAGTAGTTGTCGGGAATTCGCAGGATGAAGCTGCGGTTCTTGCCGCTCGTGGTGATCGACTGGGAGCCGCTTCTCAGCGTCGGGGTCTTACCGCATCCCGCGGTGGGGCCGGCCATTGCCGTCTGCGCCATCGCCGTCTGCGCCGCGGCGGGGACGATGAGCAGAACCGCGGAGAAGACGGCGGTGAGAAATAATCTGAGCCTGGACATCACGCACATTCCTTTGCCGTTCTCGTGATGACACGCATGCGGGGGAAAGCCGTGCGGGCGCGCCGAATTCGCGCTGCGCCTGAACCGGCCGGATTTTCGCGATGTTAGCGCTAACTAAACTGCCGCCGAATCCCTGTTCTCCTTTCTTCGGGGCGGCTGCCGGTGATGGTGCAGCGGAGCAAATCCGACCGTGACAAGACCTGTCAAGGCGCGGCCCGCCGGGCGTCGGGAGCCGGTGCGGGCAAGCGCCCGCGCGCTCCTCCGCCTGACCAGGACAAGCGGCCGCGGCCGCCGCCGACCCCGGGGCGTGAAAGTTTCAGCGCCGCAGCCGCACGGGATCGGCCGTCCCGCTGCGGCGCACGATCCAGGCCTCGGTGATGTGCTGGAACATCGCCTCGGCGGCCCCGCCGGGGTCGTGCGCGGCGATGCGCTCGTAGATGCGGCGGTGGCCGAGGTTCGACGCCACGCACAGGGCCCGCTCGGTGCGGCCCAGGTAGCGGGCGGTGTTGACCACCTGGCCCTCCAGCGACCGCACGACGGCGCGGGCGATCCGGTTGCCCGACGCCCGCATGATCGTGTCGTGGAAGGCGCGGTCGCTCTCGGCGTACGTGGCCGGGTCGTCCACCAGCTCGTCCATCCGATCGACCAGCTCGCGCAGCCGGTCGACGGTGTCGGGCCCGGCCAGGCGGGCGGCGACGTTGGCCATGTCGGACTCCAGCACGCGCCGCGTCACGACGAGGTCGTCGAGGATCGCCAGGCTCTCGTCCTCGGCGATGGTCGCCGTCAGCACGAGCTCGTCGAGCAGGTCCCACGTCGCCGGCGGGGTCACCATGGTGCCCGAGCCCTGACGGACCTGCACCAGCCCCTTCTCCTGGAGGATCTTCACGGCCTCGCGCACGACGGTGCGGCTCACGGAGAACGCCTCGCACAACGCGGGCTCGGGCGGCAGCACGGTGCCCGGCGGGTAGACACCGCGGACGATGCGCTCCACCAGCTCGGCCGTCACCGCCCTGGCCAGACTCGCCGGGCGGCGAACCCAGGCCGGTGGCGCCGGGACACCCCCGGACGTTTCCTGAGATGCCGTCATTTCGCCTCCGGTGCCCTGGCAAGCCAGTATACGCGCCCCCTCTTGCCGTCAGACGTCATACGAATTACGTTTGCGAGCAGTCGGCCGGATCCAGCGGCCGCTCCGGGAAGCGGGCAACGATGAAGCAGCGAGCGTTATGGTCGGCCCTCATCGCCGCGGCACTGGCCGTGGCCGGCTGCGGGAGCGCGACCCGCACGGACACCCCGTCCGGCGACCCCCAGCAGAAGCAGCGCAAGCTCGTGGTGTGGGACTGGAAGTCCGGCGAACCGGCCGCCGCCACCTACATCGAGCAGGCCAAGGCCGACTTCGCCAAGCGGCACCCGGAGGTCACGGTCGAGTTCGTCGCCCAGCCGTTCGACCAGTACTACACGCTGCTCGGCACCGCGATCCAGGCGGGCAAGGGGCCCGACGTGATGCTGTTCAACGGGGGCGGGCAGATCCGCGACCGGGCCGGCGCGCTCCTCCCGCTCGACGAGTACGTGGCCGGCGACAAGAGCCGGCTGGCCGGCTGGGAGGCGTTCAGCAAGGACGGCAAGGTCTACGCCGCGCCGGTCACCCTGCAAGGCCACCCCATCTACTACAACAAGGCGCTCTACGAGAAGGCCGGCCTCGACCCCGCCGCCCCGCCCAAGACCTGGGACGAGCTGGTCACCGGCTGCGCCGCCATCAAGAAGGCGACCGGAGCCGCCTGCTTCGCGCTCGGCAACAAGGAGGGCTTCGGCATCCAGTTCTTCCTGTCGGGCCTCGGCTCCGGCATCCTCACCCCCCGCGAGTACGACGACTGGATCGCCGGCAAGCGCGACTGGGACTCCCCGAACGTGCGGCGCGTCTTCGAGCTGTGGAAGCAGACCGGCGACAAGGGGCTGAACAACGACGGCGCCAACTCCACCGCGATGTTCAGCGACGTCTTCACCGTCTTCGAGACCGGCAAGGCCGCCCACATCATCGGGCTGATGTCGGACGTCGGGCACTGGAACGACTTCGCCGAGTTCCTGCCGCCCGACAAGATCGGCGTCATGACCGCCCCGGTCGTCACCGAGGGGGCCACCCCGAGCCTGCCGTACGACGGCGGCATCGGCTACGCGGTCGCCAAGTGGACCAAGGACCCCGCCCTGGCCGCCGACCTCGTACGCTCCCTCACCTCGACCGGCGCCCTGACCGCCTTCTACCAGAAGGCCGGCGCGATCGCGTCCGACACGACGATCGACGTCACCCAGGCCGGCCCCGCCGTCGCCGCGATCGCCTCCGAGATCAAGACCGGCCGGCCCGCCCTGCACGTGGCGCTGTCGTCCAAGACCCTCGACCTCATGGGCCGGCTGTCCCAGCAGCTCCTCAGCGGCTCCACCACCGTGGACAAGGCGGTGGAGCAGCTCGCCGCCTCCGACCGGAAGGGCTGACCGCGTGCCGATCGGAGCACCGCCGCGAGCCCATCAGCGCAGCCCGGCGATCGCACGGCGGCAGGGAGGATCCCACCGGGACGCCCGCAAGGTGCGGGCCGAACGGCTCGCGCCCTACGTCCTGGTGGCCCCCGCCGTCCTGATCATCGTGGCGCTGCGCCTGTGGCCGCTGGCCCTGGGCGTCAACTTCTCCTTCACCGGCGACGGCGACCTCAACGGCACCCCCGTCGGGCTGGGCAACTACCTGGAGCTGGCCGCCGACCCGCTGTTCCGCGTCTCGCTGCGCAACGTCGGCCTGCTGGTGCTGCTGCTCCCCGTGGCGGTGGCGATCCCGGGCCTGCTCGCCACCTTCATCTACCTGCGCGTGCCCGGCCACCGCGTCTACCGCAGCGTCTACTTCTTCCCCGCGGTGCTGTCGCCGGTGATCGTCGGCGCGATCTTCAACCTCCTGCTCGGGTACGACGGCCCGCTGAACTCCCTGCTCGCGGCGTTCGGCGCCGGCCCCGTGGACTGGCTCGGCGACCCCGGCATCGCCATGTTCACGGTGACCGGCGTGCACATCTGGGCCACGTTCGGGATGGCCCTCGTGGTGTTCCTGGCCGGGTTCAGCACCCTCGACGCCACCCTGCTGGACGCCGCCCGCGTGGACGGCGCGTCCCTCGCCCGGACCATCTGGCACGTGATCATCCCGAGCCTGACCCGCACCATCCAGTTCGTCTTCGTGACGACGATGATCGGAATGCTGACCTCCATGTTCGGCCTGCTCTTCGTCATGACCAGCGGCGGCCCGGAGGGCTCCACCTACCTGCCGGAGTACTACATCTGGCACCAGCAGGGGCAGATGAACCGGCCGGCGCTCGCCTCGGCCGCCTCCACCGTCCTGTTCGTCGTCATGCTCGTCGTCGGGCTGCTGCAGATCACCCTGCTCCGGCGGACCGGGAGGCAGGACTGATGCCCGGCACGCGCCTGGCCAGGTGGGCGGCCGCCGTCCCGATGGCCGCCCTCGCGCTGGCGACGATCTACCCGCTCGTGTTCACCGCCAACGTCGCCATGAAGACCCGCCGCGACTACGTCCTCGACCGGTTCTCCCCGGCGGCGTCCCCGCGCTGGGACAACCTCGCCGAGGCGTGGGCCGGCGCCGGGATGGCACGCTACTTCGTCAACTCGTTCGTCGTCGTCGCGTGCGCCGTGGCCCTCCTGCTGCTGCTGGGGTCGATGGCCGGCTTCGCGCTGGCCCGGCTGCGCTTCCGCGGCTCCTCGGTGATCTTCCTCGGGTGCCTCGCGGGGCTGTTCGTCCCGTTCCAGGTGATCATGGTGCCGCTCACCAGGGTCATGGCCGACACCGGGCTCGTCGACACCTACCCCGGGCTGATCCTGGCCTACGTCGCCCAGTTCCTCCCCTTCACCGTCTTCCTGATGACCAGCCACTACCGGACCATCCCGGCGGAGATCGTCGACGCGGCCAGGATCGACGGCAACACCGTCTACGGCGTCTACCGGCGCATCATGCTCCCACTCGGCGCGCCCGCGCTGCTGTCGGTCGGCATCCTCGACGCCCTGTTCTGCTGGAACGACGTGCTCATCGCCCTGCTCATGATGCCGTCACCCGAGCACCGCACCCTCATGATCGGCGTCAACGCGCTACGCGGCCAGTACTCCGACGACATCCCCACGTTCGCCTCCGGGATCCTGATCGCCGCGGTGCCCGTACTGATGATCTACCTGTTCCTCCAGCGCCAGATCGCCGACGGCGTCACCGCCGGCTCCACGAAGGGCTGACATGCGGATCACCGGATATCGCACCATGACCACGGTCCAGGAATGGGGCCGGCCCGTCGGAGACGTCAACGGGGTCTTCGCCGACGGGGCCGTCCCCGTGCCGCTCGTCCTCGTGGACACCGACGAGGGCATCACCGGCGTCGGCCTCGGGCCGCACGTCGAGATCGAGGCCGTCTTCGCCGCCATCGAGGGCGAGGACCCGCGCAGCGTCACCGCTCTCTACGACCGCATGCTGCGGCGCACGTTCAAGGCCGGCCACGCCGGCGCCGTCTTCGGCACCATCGGCGCGCTCGACACCGCCCTGTGGGACATCAAGGCGCAGGCCGCCGGCGAGCCCCTGTGGCGCCTGCTCGGCGGGCGCGACCGGCAGGTGCCCGCCTACGCCTCCGGCCTCGACATCGGCCTCACCGACGACGAGCTCGTCGCCGTCCACCAGGAGTACGCCCGGCACGGGCTGCGCGCCGCCAAACTCAAGGGCGGCCTCGACATCGAACGCGACCGGCACCGCCTCACCCTCGTCCGGGACGTCCTCACCGAGGCGGGGCACGGCGCCCGGCCCGGCCTGATGCTCGACGTCAACGAGGCCTGGACCCGCAAACAGGCGGTCCGGCACGTCTGCGAGCTCGAACGCGCCCTCGACCTCACATGGATCGAGGAGCCGGTGCGGCGCTGGGACGCCGAAGGACTCGCCGCCGTCGGCCGCGGCATCCGCGCCTCCGTCGCCACCGGCGAGAACCTCACCGGGCTCGAACAGTTCCGCCCGCTGCTGGCCGCCGGCGCCGTCGACATCGTCCAGACGGCCGTCGTCTGGGGCGTGTCCCACTTCCTGCGCGTCGCCGCCCTGGCCCACGCCCACGACCTGCCCGTCAGCCCGATCGGCGCCACCCCCG
The DNA here is from genome assembly GCF_900323885.1 of [Actinomadura] parvosata subsp. kistnae. Taxonomy (GTDB): domain Bacteria; phylum Actinomycetota; class Actinomycetes; order Streptosporangiales; family Streptosporangiaceae; genus Nonomuraea; species Nonomuraea composti. Next base: position 27,335 of record NZ_OOHJ01000009.1, read on the forward strand.
TCCCGCTGCTGCACGCCGCCACGTCCGTCCCCAACCACCTGGCCAGCGAACTGCAGGACCTCCACCCGCCCCGCGGCCTGTCCCTCGACCTGCACATCGAGGACGGCGCCTTCATCCTCGGCGACTCGCCGGGCCTGGGCATCACGATCGACGAACGAACGATCGACACCTCCGCCCGCCACCCCGCCACCCGCGCCGCGGAGGGCCCCCACATCCGCCCCGAACACGCCGGCCGCCGCCTCCTGGCCGTCACCGGCAACTCCTGCCCAGCACGGCGGCCAGGATGACAACAGCCGGGACGCCCCAGGCCGGATCGGACCGCAGCCCACCGCGCCCCCCGCCCACCACCGCCCCTGCACAGGCGGCGCCCGCCACCGCTCGTGCCCGGGGCGCGCCCGCCGCTGGCCGCGCCTGGTGCGGGCTGGCCGTTGTGTGTGCCTGGGCCGCGCCCGCCGCTGGCCGCGCTCGGGGTGTGCTGGTCGTTGTGCGTGTCCAGGCCGCGCTCGCCTGCCGGCCACCGCCTGCCCCACGCCCCACCAGCCGCCCCCACGCCGGCGCGCCGGGCCGAGGTGGGGCGGGCGGGTCAGTGGGAGGAGAAGAAGAGGCGCTGCTGGATCTCGCGGCGGTAGTCGTCGAGGGTGTTGTCGATGTGCGTGGCCGCCGATTGGGCCGCCGCCTCCGGGTCGCCGGCGCGGATGGCCTGGTAGATGGCGTCGTGCTCCTCGACGGCCTTGGCGGCGTGCCCGCCGACGGAGCCGCGCAGCCCGATGAGGCTCGACTGCGCCTGCAGCCGGCGCGCCTCCCGGACGGCGACCTGGAGGAACATGTTGTGCGAGGCGGTGGCGATGGCGGTGTGGAAGGCGTCGTCGCCCTCGTTGAACAGCTCCTCCCGCCCGGTCTCGAAGCCGTGGCGGCACACGCCGGCGGCTTCCTCGATGGCGCGCAGCTCGGCGGGGGTGGCGCGGCGGGCGGCGAGCCGGCTGGTCTCCATCTCCTGCGCCCGGCGGAACTCGAACAGCATGTAGACGTGGTCGAGGTCGGTGGGGAGGAAGAAGGACCCCCAGCGCCCGGTGCCGAACATGCCCTCGTCGTCGGCGACGTACAGGCCGCGGCCCTTCTGGGCGCGCACGCGGCCGAGCGCGGAGAGGATCTTCACCGCCTCGCGGACGACGGTGCGGCTGGTGCCCAGTTGCTGGGCCAGCTCGTTCTCGGTCGGCATGCGGTCACCGGGCCGCAGGCCGAGCCGGACGATCAGTTCGAGCACCTGCTCGGCCGCCACCTCGTAGCCCGGCCGGTATCCGCTCTCGCGCGGGGTGTCGGTCACCGTGCTTCCTCCTCGCCGTTCCCTGCATGAGTATGACTGATCGTCCGGCCCTCCCTCGGACGGGTCTTCCTCGATGTGTACGACACATATGAACGGTTCATTCGCGAGCGATCGCCACCGCCGCACCCGGTCGCAGACAAAGCGCCAGGTAAATCAGCAAAAAGGCTCACCACAGTCGTACTAAAGGTGTGCGCATCGCGAAATAAGCGGGCTTAAAGTCTTGACGGATCTGCAAGATCCGAACGTAATGAGGAGCGAGGCCGGCGCCCCTACCCCCCAAAGGAACGACTGTGCCATTACCTTCGCGACCCCTCCTGATCGGCATCGTCACCGCCGCGCTGTCCGCGGCGTTCGCCCTCGTCGCCCCCGCCACCTCGGCGAGCGCGGCCACCACGACCCTGTACGCGGCCCCCGCCGGCACCGGCACCGCCTGCACCTCCGCCCAGCCGTGCGCGCTGCCCGCCGCGCAGGCGGCGGTGCGCTCGCTGAACGCCGGCATGTCCGGTGACATCGTGGTGGAGCTGGCCGGCGGGGTGTACCGCCTGTCCCAGCCGCTGCGGCTGACCGCCGCCGACTCCGGCACCAACGGCTACACCGTCAGGTGGCAGGCCGCGGCCGGCGCCACCCCCGTGATCAGCGGGGCCAGGGCGGTCACCGGCTGGTCCCTGGCCGACTCCGGGAAGAACATCTGGCGCGCCTCCGTCGGCGCCGGCATCGACAGCCGGCAGCTGTACGTGGACGGCGCGCTCGCCACCCGGGCCCGCACCGCCGTCAACCGCTCCGACTTCACCGCGAGCAGCACGGGCATGAGGTTCACCAGCGGCGCCCTGAGCTACCTGAACAACCTGGCGAACCAGGGCCGGATCGAGATGGAGAGCGTCGGCTCGTTCACCGACCGGTACTCCCCGGTGCAGAGCATCGCCGGCAACCTCATCACGATGAAGCAGCCGGCCTGGAACAACAACAACTTCGGCTACGACACCTTCACCAGCCCGCACCGGGCGGGGCCGCTCTACCTGGTCAACGCCTACGAGTTCCTCGACTCGCCGGGGGAGTGGTACCTCGACCCGGGGACCGGCACCCTGTCGTACATCCCGCTCGCCGGGCAGAGCATGGGCAACGTCAGCGTGGAGCTGCCGGTGCTGCAGTCGCTGGTGCAGGTCGGGGGCACCTATGACGCGCCCGCGCACCACCTGACGTTCAGCGGCATCACCTTCACCGGCACGAGCTGGCTCGGCCCGAGCAGCGACCAGGGCTACGTGGACCAGCAGACCGGCGCCTACATGGCCGGCAACTGGAGCTGGCCCGCCTTCACCTCCTGCCACGAGGGCTGCCGCCAGTTCGAGGCGACCCGGCCGAACTGGTTCCAGATGCCCGCCGCCGTGCAGGTCTCCGCGGCCAACACGATCACGTTCACCGACTCGCGCTTCGTCAACCTGGGACAGACGGCGATCGGCATCGGCAACGACGCCAACGCGCACGCCAGCGGCGTCGGCCTGGGCGCCTCCGGCATCACGGTGACCCGCTCGGAGATCGCGCGCAGCTCGGCCGGCGGCGTCGTGGTCGGCGGCGTGCGCGCCGACGCGCACCACCCCAGCGACGCGCGGATGGTCAACCGCGACATCACGGTCAGCGACAACCGCATCCACGACCTCGGACTCGACCACCGCGGCATCGTCTCGGTGCTGACCACGTACGTCACCGGCACCGACGTGTCCCACAACGAGGTCTACAACCTCCCCTACACCGGCATGTCGATCGGGTACGGCTGGGGCTCCAACGAGCCGGGCGGCAGCACCCACTACGCCAACCGCGGCCTGTACGACTTCCAGCCCCGCTACACCACGGCCACCACCGCCTCCGGCAACAAGCTCGTCGGCAACTACGTGCACGACGTGATGCAGCAGATGACCGACGGCGGCTGCATCTACACGCTGTCGTGGAACCCGGGCGCGGTGATCAGCGACAACCACTGCCTGCGCACCAATGGCTGGTTCGGCGTCTACTTCGACGAGGGCTCCCGGTACTACACGGTCAGGAACAACGTCCTGGCGAACACCGGCACGTGGGCGACCGCGAACTACTGGGGCGGCGAGAACATGGGCAACTTCACCGTCACCGGCAACTGGTCGACCAACGGCAGCACCAACGTGACCAACGGCGACCGCGGCAACGTGGTGAACAACAACGTCACGGTCGCCAACGGCGCCTGGCCGTCCGGCGCGCAGGCCGTGATCGCCGCCGCCGGCCCCCGGAGCGGGCCCTCGGGGAACACCGGTCCGATCAAGGGCGTCGGCTCCGGCCGCTGCCTGGACGTTCCGAGCACGTCGCAGGTGCAGATCTGGGACTGCAACGGTCAGGCGAACCAGCAGTGGGCGTCGACCAGTGCGGGTGAGCTGAAGACGTCCGACGGCAGGTGCCTGGACGTCAACGCGGCCGGCACGGCCGACGGCACCGCGGTCATCACGTGGACCTGCAACGGCCAGAACAACCAGAAGTGGCGCCTGAACAGCGACGGCAGCATCACCGCCGTCGGCGCGAACAAGTGCCTGGACGTCAGCGGCGCCGGCACCGCCAACGGCACCAAGGTCCAGATCTGGACCTGCCACGGCGGCACCAACCAGAAGTGGACCCGCGCCTGACCGGTCCTCCTGTCACAGGAGGAGGAGGGAACCCCCCATGCCCCGACGTCTGCGGCTCGCCCTGATCGCCGCGATGCTGGCCACGACGGCGCTCCACGCGTCCCCGGCGAACGCCGTCGACATCCCGCCGTCCGACTACCAGCAGGTGTCGCTCGCCTCGGGCGGCGCCGAGCTGGGCGAGGCGATGTCCCTGGCCGTGCTGCCGAACCGGTCGGTGGTGCACACCGCCCGCGACGGCACGGTCCGCATCACCGACGCGGCCGGCACCACGAAGGTGGCCGGCAAGCTCAACGTCTACACCCACGACGAGGAGGGCCTGCAGGGCGTGGCGGCCGACCCCGGCTTCGCGTCGAACCGCTACCTGTGGCTCTACTACTCGCCGCGGCTCAGCACGCCGACCGGCGACGCGCCGAGCACCGGCACGCAGTCGCAGTTCGACCAGTGGAAGGGTGAGCTGTACCTGTCGCGGTTCACCCTCAAGTCGGACGACACGCTCGACCTGAGCAGCGAGAAAGTGGTCCTGCGGGTGCAGAACGACCGCGGCCAGTGCTGCCACGTGGGCGGCGACATCGACTTCGACGCCGCCGGCAACCTGTACCTGACCACCGGCGACGACACCAACCCGTTCGAGTCGAGCGGCTACGCCCCGCTGGACGAGCGCACCAACCGCAACCCGCAGTACGACGCCCAGCGCTCGGCCGCCAACACCAACGACCTGCGCGGCAAGCTCCTGCGCATCAAGCCGCAGCCCGACGGCAGCTACACGATCCCCAGCGGCAACATGTTCCCGCCGGGAACGGCGAAGACCCGGCCGGAGATCTACGCCATGGGCTTCCGCAACCCGTTCCGGATGAGCGTGGACAAGGCGACCGGCGTCGTCTACCTGGGCGACTACGGTCCGGACGCCGGCGTGACCAGCTCCACCCGGGGGCCGAGCGGGCAGGTGGAGTTCGACCGCGTCACCGGGCCGGGCAACTACGGCTGGCCGTACTGCACCGGCACGAACACCACCAGCGAGACCTACAACGAGTGGAACTTCGCCACCAACAGCACCGGCCCGAAGTACGACTGCGCGGGCGGCCCCACCAACAACTCCTTCCGCAACACCGGCCTGACCACGCTGCCCTCGGCGAAGCCGGCCTGGATCCGGTACGCGGGGGACGCCGGCAGCCCGCCGGAGTTCGGCTCCGGCTCCGAGTCGCCGATGGGCGGCCCCGTCTACCGCTTCGACCCCGCCCTGAGCTCGTCCGTCAAGTTCCCCCAGTCGCTCGACGGGCGCTTCTTCGCCGGCGAGTACGGCCGGCGCTGGATCAAGGCCATCGAGGTCCGGCAGGACGGCGGCTACGGCGAGATCGCGGCCTTCCCCTGGTCGGGCACGCAGGTGATGGACATGGCGTTCGGCCCGGACGGAGCCCTGTACGTGCTCGACTACGGCACCGGGAGCAACAACCAGGCGCTGTACCGCATCGAGTACATCGGCAGCGCCAATCGCAACCCGATCGCCAAGGCCTCCGCCGACCGGACGTCCGGCCCGGCGCCGCTGACGGTGAGCTTCTCCTCGGCGGGCAGCTCGGACCCGGAGGGCGGCGCGCTGACGTACGCGTGGAGCTTCGGCGACGGCACCACCTCCACGGCGGCGAACCCGTCCAAGACCTACACCGCGAACGGCACGTACACGGCGACGCTCACCGTCCGTGACCCGCAGGGCCTCACCGGCACGGCGAGCGTGATCGTGACCGTCGGCAACACCGCGCCGTCGGTCACCCTCACCGCCCCCACGGACGGGCAGCTGTTCTCCTTCGGTGACACCGTGCCGTTCCAGGTCACGGTCACCGACCCGGAGGACGGCACGGTCGACTGCGACCGGGTGACCGTCGCCTACCTGCTCGGCCACGACAGCCACCGCCACCAGATCACGTCCAAGACGGGCTGCTCGGGCTCGATCGCGGTGCCGGTGGACGGCGAGCACGACGCCGCGGCCAACATCTACGGCGTCTTCGAGGCGTCCTACACCGACCAGGGCGGGCTGACCTCCACCAGCGCCCGCGTCCTGCAGCCGCGGCACCGGCAGGCCGAGCACTTCGGCGCCCAGCAGGGCGTGCAGACGGCCGACCACACCACGGCGGAGGGCGGTAAGACGGCCGGCTTCGTCGACGACGGCGACTGGATCTCCTTCCAGCCGTACGGCCTGGCCTCCGCGACGCGGTTCACCGCCCGGGTGTCGTCGGGCGGCGCGGGCGGCCGGATCGAGGTGCGGGCCGGCTCGCCGACCGGCACCCTGCTGGGCACGGCGACCGTGGCGAGCACCGGCGGCTGGGACACCTTCGCCGACGTCTCGGCGGCACTCAGCGGCGCGCCGGCCGGCACGACCACGCTCTACCTGGTCTTCCGCGGGCCGACCGGGCAGGGGTACCTGTTCGACGTGGACGCCTTCACCTTCGACACCGGCACCCCGTCGAGCAGCACGAGCGCGCTCAAAGGCGTCGGCTCGGGCCGCTGCCTGGACGTCAACGGCGCTTCCCAGGCCAACGGCGCGCTGGCGCAGATCTGGGACTGCAACGGTCAGGCGAACCAGCAGTGGACCTCGACCAGCGCGGGTGAGCTGCGCGTCTACGGCTCCAAGTGCCTGGACGTCAACGGCGCCGGCACCGCCGACGGCACCGCCGTCATCATCTGGGACTGCAACGGCCAGAACAACCAGAAGTGGCGCCTGAACAGCGACGGCACGATCACCGCCGTCGGCGCGAACAAGTGCCTGGACGTCGGCGCCACCGCCAACGGCACCAAGGCCCGCATCTGGACCTGCACCGCAGGCACCGGCCAGCGCTGGACCCGCGTCTGAAAGGGACCCCCATGCTGCGACCTCCGACCCCCACCGCACTGAGACGCCTGGCGGCGACCGTGGCGGCCCTCATCGCCGCCGCGATACTGATCCCCGCCGTCCCCGCCCAGGCCGCCGCCTTCAAGGTGCTCGTGTTCTCCAAGACGGCCGGGTTCCGGCACGACTCGATCCCCGCCGGCATCCAGGCCATCCGCGACCTGGGCGCCACCGGCGACTTCACCGTCGACGCCACCGAGGACGGGAACGCCTTCACCGCGGCCAACCTGGCCCAGTACCGAGCGGTGGTGTTCCTCAGCACGACCGGCGACGTGCTCAACGACACCCAGCAAGCCGCCTTCCAGGCGTACGTGGACGGCGGCGGCGGCTACGTGGGCGTGCACGCCGCCGCCGACACCGAGTACAACTGGCCCTACTACGGGCAGCTCATGGGCGCCTGGTTCAACAACCACCCGGCGATCCAGCAGGCCACCGTACGCACCGAGGACCGGGCGCACGCCGCCACCGCGCACCTCGGGGCGACCTGGTCGCGCACCGACGAGTGGTACAACTACCGCACCAACCCGCGCCCGAACGTGCGCGTGCTGCAGAGCCTCGACGAGGGCAGCTACAGCGGCGGCGGCATGGGCGACCACCCGATCACGTGGTGCCACCCGCAGTCGTCCGGCCGCTCGTTCTACACCGGGCTGGGGCACACCCAGGAGTCGTACGCCGACCCGAGCTTCCGCGCGCTGCTGCTCGGCGGCATCCGGTACGCGGCCAAGGCCGTCAACGCCGACTGCCGCCCGGAGACCGGGTACACGGCGCTGTACAACGGCTCGACCACGGGCTGGTCGCAGGCGGGCCCGGGATCGTTCGCCAACAGCGACGCCACGCTGACCTCCCAGGGCGGCATGGGCATGTTGTGGTACAGCGCCAAGGAGCTGCGCTCCTACTCGCTCAAGCTCGACTGGAGGATGACCGGCGACTCCAACTCCGGCGTGATCGTCGGCTTCCCCGCCACGAGTGACCCCCAGGCGGCCCTCGACACCGGTTACGAGGTGCAGATCGACGCGACCGACACCACGGACAAGACGACCGGGGCCATCTACGGGGTCAAGGCCGCCGACATCGCCGCCCGCGACGCGGCGCTGAACCCGCCCGGCCAGTGGAACACCTTCGAGCTGCTGGTGGAGGGTGAGCGGCTGCAGGTGTTCCTGAACGGCACCAAGATCAACGACTTCACCAACACGGACCCGGCCCGCTCCCTCCAGCAGGGCTACCTCGGCCTGCAGAACCACGGCTCCGGCGACGTGGTGTCCTTCCGCAACGTCCGCGTCAAGGAGCTGACCAGCACGCCGGGCGGCGGCACGGGCCCGCTCAAGGGCGCCGGCTCCGGCCGCTGCCTGGACGTCAGCGGCGCCTCGCAGGCCAACGGCGCGCTGGCGCAGATCTGGGACTGCAACGGTCAGGCGAACCAGCAGTGGACCTCGACCAGCGCGAGTGAGCTGCGCGTCTACGGCAGCAAGTGCCTGGACGTCAACGGCGCCGGCACCGCCGACGGCACCGCCGTCATCATCTGGAGCTGCAACGGCCAGAACAACCAGAAGTGGCGCCTGAACGCCGACGGCACGATCACCGCCGTCGGCGCGAACAAGTGCCTGGACGTCGGCGGCACCGCCAACGGCACCAAGGCCCGCATCTGGACCTGCACCGCGAGCGCCGGCCAGCGCTGGACCCGGGGCTGAGGCCGGACGATGCTGAGCATGCGCGGCATCGGCAAGAGCTTTCCGGGCGTGCCGGTGCTGTCAGGGGTGGACCTCGAGGCGACGGCCGGCGAGGTCCACGCCGTCGTCGGCGAGAACGGCGCCGGCAGGTCCACCCTGATGAAGATCATGTGCGGGGTGCACCGGCCGGACGAGGGTCGCCGAGAACGTGTTCCCCGTCCGCGACACCGCCCTGCGCGCCGCCCGCGCGGCAGGCGCCAGGGCGCGCGACGGTCTCGCCGGCCTGTTCGGACGGGTCCGCCTCCCCTCGGCGCGCCAGGAGCAGGAGGTCCGCTACCTGTCCGGCGGCAACGAGCAGAAGGTCGTGCTCGTCACGCGGCTGACGATGGCGCCACTGCCGGCCGGGCCCGCCGAGGAAGCGGTCATGCGCCTGGCAGCAGGAGAGACGGCTGAATGAACCTGCTCACCCGTCCCGTCCGCGCCCCGGCCAACGGCCGCCTGGGCGAGCCCACGTCCGTGGTGTTCCTCGCGCTGCTCGCCCTGGCCGCGATCGGCTGGGCGCTCGTCGCGGTCGCGGCGGGAGCCGTCCGGCTCCCCTGGAGGAAGCACACCCCCCGAACAGGAGACGCCCATGCCGCGTCGTGAAGCCGCAGCCGCCGCCGTGATCGCCGCGCTCGTCGTCGCCGGGTGCACCACCGATCGGCCCGAGCCCACGACCGCGGCGAGCACCCAGGGCTCCGGTACGGGCGCGCAGTCGAAGTTCTTCGTGCAGGCGGACTTCGACGCGCAGCTCGCCATGCGTTCCCAGACCCCGGAGGGGCCGGCGAACAAGCCGTGGGAGCAGGCCATCGCGCCGAAGATGATCGACACGGCGACGTACAAGAAGGACGGTCCGTACCATCTGTGCTTCTCCAACGCGGCGGTCAACAACCCGTGGCGGCAGGTCGGGTGGAAGACGATGCAGGCCGAGGTGGGCCTGCACAAGGAGATCACCAAGTTCACCGCGCTGGATGCCGAGGGCAAGGACGACAAGCAGATCTCCGACATCGCCGAGTTGCAGGCCAAGGGGTGCGACGCGTTGATCGTCTCGCCGAACACGACGGCGACGCTCACTCCGGCCGTGACGGCGGCGTGTGAGAAGGTGCCCGTGATCGTGTTCGACCGGGGGGTGCAGACCGACTGCCCGGTGACGTTCATCAAGCCCATCGGCGGCTACGCCTTCGGCGCTGATGCCGCCGAATTCCTGGTGGAGAAGGTGCCGGCCGGTGGGAAGGTGCTGGCGTTGCGCATCCTGCCCGGCGTGGACGTGCTGGAGACCCGCTGGTCGGCGGCCAAGGTGGTCTTCGACAAGAGCAAGGTCCAGGTGGTCGGGGTGGAGTTCTCCGACGGTGACGCCGCCAAGACCAAGAGCATCGTCAGCGACTACCTCCAGCGTTACGGCAAGATCGACGGCGTCTGGATGGACGCCGGTGCCACGGCGGTGGCGGCGATCGAGGCGTTCGAGGACGCGGGTCTGCCGGTGCCGCCGATCAACGGCGAGGACCAGCAGGACTTCCTGCAGAAGTGGAAGGACGCCGGTCTGACCGCGGTCGCGCCGACCTATCCGACCTACCAGTGGCGCACCCCGGTGATCGCCGCGCTGAAGATCCTCAAGGGCGAGCAGGTGCCCCAGACGTGGAACCTGCCGCAGCCGAAGGTCACCGGCGAGAACCTGGCGACCTACCTGAAGCCGAACATGCCGCCGCTGCACTACGCGCTGTGCGGCTGCGAGGACCTGCCCGGCTTCCCCGAGGCGTGGGGCGGGACGAAGGGCTGATGCACGTTTCCCGCGACACGATGACGAGGAGGGACGCCATGTTCTCCATCGGAGTGAACACCTGGGTCTGGGTCTCCCCGCTGACCGACGACTGCCACCTCGCACTTGACACCTACCACCTGAACATCGAGGAGAAGGACCCCGCCCAGGCGGCCCGGGCCGCGGCCGGCGCCTCCATCGGGCGGCCCCTCGCAGCAAGCCAGGACGCGCCGGCCACCGACGGCCGCACCTACCTCCGCACGCTCTGAACCGCCCGCCCTCCCCAGGAGACCCCCTCATGCGAAGATCACGCCTGTTCCCCGCCCTGGCCGCCGCCTTACTGGGCCTGCTGATGTCCGTGTCGCCGCAGGTGGCGCACGCGGCCGCGCCGGCGTTCAAGGTGCTGCTGTTCTCCGAGACGGCCAGCGGCGCCTACCGGCACGACTCCATCGCCGCCGGCGTCACGATGTTCCAGCAGCTCGCGGCCGACAACAACTTCCAGCTCGACCGCAGCGAGGACTCCAGCGTCTTCACCAGCGCGGCCATGAGCACCTACGACGCCGTGATCATGTTCCAGACCAGCGGCATGGTCTGGGACAACGACGCCCAGCGCCAGGCCTTCCAGTCCTACGTGCGCAGCGGGCGCGGCGTCGTCGCCGTGCACAACGCCACCGACATGAACATCGAGTCGCAGTTCCCCTGGTGGGACCAGGTCGTCCTGGCCGGCGCCCACATGACCGCGCACTCGTCCATCCTCCAGGGCACCGCCAAGGTGGCCGACAAGGTGCACCCCTCCACGAAGGGGCTGCCGGACCGGTGGGTGCGCACCGAGGAGTGGTACAACTTCGACAAGAACATGCGCGGCTCGGTGCACGTGCTGGTGACCGCGGACGAGACCACCTACGACGCGGGCCCCAACAAGATGGGCGCCGACCACCCGATCTCCTGGTGCCACAACCCGGAGGGCGCGCGCGTGTGGGCCACCGCGATGGGCCACAACGCCTCCTCCTATTCCGAGCCGCTGTTCAAGCAGCACCTGCTCGGCGCCGTGCAGTGGGCCGCGGGCGCGGCGGCGGGCGACTGCGGCGGCACCGTCACCTCCCGCTTCCAGAAGGTGACCCTCGACGGCGCGCCGGACCAGCCGATGGAGCTGGACGTGGCCGCCGACGGCCGCGTCTTCTACATCTCCCGCTCCGGCAAGGTGAACCTGATCCCCGCCGCCGGCGGCGGCACGCGCGTCATCGGCACCCTGTCCGTCTACGACGGCGGCGAGGACGGCGGCATCGGCCTGGCGCTGGACCCGAACTTCGCCACCAACGGCTGGATCTACCTCAACTACTCGCCGGCCAACGGCGGCGAGGTGAACCGGGTGTCCAGGTTCACCTTCAACGGCACCAGCCTCGACCTGTCCAGCGAGAAGAAGATCATCGAGGTGCCGGCGTACCGCAACGTGGACGAGCCCGGGCACACCGGCGGCTACCTCGCGTTCGGGCCTGGCGGCAACCTCTACATCGGCCCGGGTGACGACACCAACCCGAACGGCTCCAGCGGCTACGCCCCCATCGACGAGCGGCAGGGCCGCGAGCACTACGACGCCCAGCGTTCCTCGGCCAACACCAACGACCTGCGCGGCAAGATCCTGCGCATCCACCCCGAAGCGGACGGCACCTACACGATCCCGTCCGGCAACATGTTCGCGCCCGGCACCGCCAAGACCCGGCCGGAGATCTACGCGATGGGCTTCCGCAACCCGTTCCGCTTCTCCGTGGACAAGACGACGGGCTGGATCTCGGTGGGCGACTACGGCCCCGACGCGGGCTCGGCGAACGCCAACCGGGGCCCCGAGGGCACCGTCGAGTGGAACCTGATCAAGCAGCCGGGCTTCTACGGCTGGCCGTACTGCACCGGCAACAACATCCCGTTCAACGACTTCAACTTCGCCACCAACACCTCCGGCGCGAAGTTCAACTGCTCCGCGCCGGTCAACAACTCGCCCAACAACACGGGCCTGACCAACCTGCCCGCCGCCCAGCCGGCGACCGTCTGGTACAACTACCACGCCTCGGCCGAGTTCCCCGAGATCAACTGCTGCGGCGGCGCCGCGCCGATGGGCGGCCCGTTCTACCGCTACGACGCGGCCGGCGCCTCCGACCGCAGGTTCCCCGAGTACTTCGACGGCGCGGCCTTCTTCTACGAGTGGAGCCGCAACTTCGTCAAGGAGTTCCGCCTCGACTCCTCGGGCGGCCTGCTGAAGATCAACCCGTTCGTGGCGCAGCTGGCCCCGAGGGCGCCGATCGACATGAAGTTCGGCCCGGACGGCGCCCTCTACATGGCCGACTGGGGCAACGGCTTCGGCCACGCCAACACCGACGACAGCATCTACCGCATCGACTACGTGGCCGGCAACCGCGCGCCCCTGGCCAAGGCGAGCGCCAGCCCCGACTCGGGCGCCGCGCCGCTGACGGTGGCGTTCTCCTCGGCCGGCTCGGCCGACCCCGACGGCGACGCGATCACCTACGCGTGGGACTTCGGCGACGGCGCCACCTCCACCAGCGCCAACCCCTCCCACACCTACACCGCCAACGGCACCTACCAGGCCAAGCTCACCGTACGGGACTCCGGCGGCAAGACGGGCAGCGTCACCGTGCCCATCGTGGTCGGCAACACCCGGCCCAAGGTGACGTTCTCGGCGCCGCCCGACGGCGGCTTCATCGACTTCGGCGACGACGTGGACTACACGGTCGGCGTCACCGACGCCGAGGACGGGGCCGCCGACTGCACCAAGGTCAACGTCGTCACGGCGCTCGGCCACGACCAGCACGCCCACGACACCGGCCAGTACACCGGCTGCTCCGGCACGGTCACGACCACCGCGTCCGGCCACGACGAGTTCTCCAACGTCTACTACGTCCTGTCCGCCGACTACACCGACCGGGGCGGGCTGAAGGGCACCGCCGGCATCACCTTGCAGCCCAAGCACAAGCAGGCCGAGCACTTCACCGGCTCGTCCGGCATCCGCGTCGTCGAGGAGGCCGGCGCCGAGGGCGGCCGCCGCGTCGGCGACATCTCCAACAACGACTGGATCTCCTTCAGCCCGATCAGCCTGTCCGGCATCGACACGGTGTCCTTCCGTGTCTCGGCGCCGTCCAGCACCGGGGCCTCCATCGAGCTGCGCGCCGACTCGCCGACGGGCGCCCTGCTCGCCTCCGCCTCCGTCCCGGCGACCGGGGGCTGGAACTCCTACGTGTCGCTGCCCGTGGTGCCCGTCACCGATCCGGGCGGCACCCACAACGTGCACGTCGTGTTCAAGGCGCCGTCCGCGAACGCGTTCGACGTGGACGCCATCACCTTCAACGGCGACGGCGTGGGGCAGGGCGACGGCACGCCGCCCGGCGACACGAGCGTGATCAAGGGCGTCGGTTCCGGCCGTTGCCTGGACGCGAGCAACACCACGCAGGCGCAGATCTGGGACTGCAACGGCCAGGCGAGCCAGCAGTGGACCGCGACCGCCGCGAGCGAGCTGCGCACCGCCGCCGGCCGGTGCCTGGACGTGAACGGCGCCGGCACGGCCGACGGCACCGCCGTGCTCGTCTGGGACTGCAACGGCCAGAACAACCAGAAGTGGCGCCTGAACTCCGACGGCACGATCACCGCCGTCGGCGCGAACAAGTGCCTCGACGTCAACGGCGCCGGCACCGCCAACGGCACCAAGGTGCAGATCTGGACGTGCAACGGCGGCGCCAACCAGAGGTGGACGCGTTCCTGACGTTCAACCCGCAGGAGTGGGAGGAGGTGCGGTGCTCTCGCGGACGACCAGCTCCGTGGCCAGCTCGACGCGGTTGCGCGCGAGCCGCTCGCCGTTGGCGAGCTGCAGCAGCATCCGGGTGGCCGCGGCGGCCATCTCGGTGAGCGGCTGGCGGACGGTGGTCAGCGGCGGCAGGTGCCAGCGCGCCGACGGCATGTCGTCGAAGCCGACCACGCTCAGGTCGTCCGGGACGCGCAGGCCGAGCCGGTGGGCCGCGTGGTAGACGCCGATCGCCTGGCCGTCGTTCGCGGCGAAGATCGCCGTGGGGCGGTCAGGCAGGCGCAGCAGGCGCTCCGCCTGGGCCAGGCCGCCCTCGATGAAGAAGTCGCCCCGGCCGATCAGCTCCGGATCGGCCGGGACCCCCGCCATGTCGAGGGCGGTGCGGTAGCCGTCGAGCCGGGCCCGGCTGGACACCGCCGAGTCGGGCCCGGTGACGATGCCGATGCGGCGGTGCCCCAGCTCCAGCAGGTGGCGGGTGGCGATGAGCCCGCCGTTCCAGTTCCCGGCGCCGACCGACGGCAGGTCTCGTGCCGGGACGTCGGCCGGGTCCAGCAGCACCAGCGGGATCTCGCTGCGGGCGAGCTGCTCGCGCTGCGCCTCGGTCAGCCCCTCGAACACCGCGATCACGCCGCTCGGGCGCCGCCGCAGCACGACGTCCAGCCAGGCGTCGGCGGCGCTGCGGTCGCGGCGCAGGTCCGAGATCCCGACCGTGAGGTCGTGCTCGTGCGCGACCTGCGCCACCCCCTTGGTGATCTCCACGGGGTAGTCGCCTTCGAGGGCGTGGAAGACCAGCTCGACCAGGGCGGTCGGGGTGGAGCGGCGGCGCTGGCGGCGGTAGCCGTGCAGGCGGATCAGCTCCTCCACGGCGGCGCGGGTCTCGGAGGAGACCTCCGCACGGCCGTTCACGACCTTGGAGACCGTCGCGGTGGACACGCCGGCCAGCTCGGCGAGCTGGGCGATGGTGAGAGGGGACGACTCCGTGGCCATGGCGGCAGTCTAACCACGCGCCGCCCGCGGTGATCAGCGCCGGCTCACCGCCTCACGCCCCGCGTCTGGACATCAACCGTTGCAGGAGGATGAAGACGAGCAGCAGCGCGCCGATGAAGATCTTCGTCCACCAGGAGCTGAGCGTGCCCTCGAAGCTGATGACGGTCTGGATGAGGCCGAGCACCAGCACGCCGAGGACGGTGCCGAGCAGGTAGCCGCTGCCGCCGGTGAGCAGGGTGCCGCCGATGACGACCGCCGCGATCGCGTCCAGCTCCATGCCGACGGCGTGCAGGCCGTACCCCGACAGCATGTAGAACGCCAGCAGGACGCCGCCGAGAGCGGAGCACAGGCCGCTGACCGTATAGACGGTGATCTTCGTGCGCGCCACGGGCAGGCCCATGAGCAGCGCCGACTGCTCGCTGCCGCCGGTCGCGTAGACGGCGCGGCCGAAGCGGGTGTAGTGCAGCACGTACGCCGCCACCAGCACGACCGCGACCGCGATGAGCACGCTGGGGGAGATCCACAGGTCGGCGAACAGGTCGATCCTGGTCTGCGCGAACGCCGTGAACGCCGGGTCCGTGATGGGGATGGAGTCGGTGCCGATCGTGTAGCACAGGCCGCGCGCCAGGAACATGCCGGCCAGCGTGACGATGAACGGCTGGATGCCGAAGAAGTGGATGATGGCGCCCATGCCGCCGCCCAGCACGACCCCCATGGCGAGCACGAGGGCGATGACCGCCCACCACGGCCAGCCGGCCTGCAGCAGGCTCGCGGAGACCATGGTCGACAGCGCGACGACCGCGCCCACGGACAGGTCGATGCCGCCGGTGAGGATGACGAAGGTCAGGCCGACCGCGACGACGAGCAGGAAGCCGTTGTCGATGAAGACGTTCAGGACGATCTGGCCGGTGGCGAAGCCCTCGTAGCGGACGCCGCCGGCCACGAACATGGCCGCGAACAGGCCGGCGGTGACCAGCACGGGGACGTACCTGCGGGGGAGTGGCCGGCCAGGCCCGGCAGGGTGGTCATGCGGTGACCTTCACCTTCTCTTCGGCCGCCGCCTTGGGCGCGGGCCTGGGCCGGCGGTGGAAGACCTTCGCGCGGAAGGCGGGGGACTGCAGCAGGCAGACGGTCGTCACCACGAGCGCCTTGAACAGCAGCGTCGTCTCCGGCGGCACGCCGATGGAGTAGATGGTCGTGGTGAGCGTCTGGATGATCAGGGCGCCGAGCACGGTGCCGGTGAGGGAGAAGCGGCCGCCGGTCAGCGACGTGCCGCCGATGACGACGGCGAGGATGGCGTCGAGCTCGATCCACAGGCCGGCGTTGTTGCCGTCGGCGCTGGACACGTTCGAGCTGATCATGAGGCCGGCGATGCCGGCGCACAGGGCGCAGGCGGTGTAGGCCATCACGGTCACGCGGCGGGCGTCGATGCCGGCCAGGCGGCTGGCCACGGGGTTGCCGCCGACCGCCTCGATGACGAGGCCGAGGGCGAGGCGCCGGGTGAGGAACGCGGTGACGGCCCAGATGGCGGCCACGACGAGGATGCCGAACGGGAGCGTGAGCCAGTAGCCGCCGCCGATCAGCTTGTAGGCGGGGCTGTTGACGGTGATGATCTGCCCGTCGGTGATGAGCTGGGCCAGGCCCCGCCCGGCCACCATGAGGATGAGCGTGGCGATGATCGGCTGGATGCCGATGCCGGCGACCAGGAACCCGTTCCAGGCCCCCAGCGCCAGGCACAGCCCGAGCGCGAGCGCCACGGCGGTGAACACGCTGGCGTCCTCGCTGATCTGCAGGCAGGCCAGCGCGCCCGAGATCGCCACCACCGAGCCCACCGACAGGTCGATGCCGCCGGTCGCGATGACCAGCGTCATGCCCAGCGACACCAGGATCAGCGGGGCGCCGAAGCGCAGGATGTCGATCAGGCTGCCGTACAGGTGGCCGTCCTTGATCTGGATGCTCAGGAAGCCGTCGGTGAAGGCGACGTTGAGCAGCAGCAGCGCGGCCAGGGCGAGCAGCGGCCACAACAGGCGTCTCATGCGGGGTGTCCTCCGCCGGCGATGGTCTCCATGAGGCTCTCCGTGGTCAGGCGGTCGTCGTTGTCGAGCTCGGCCACCAGGCGGCGGTCGCGCAGCACGGCCACCCGGTGGCTGAGCCGCAGCACCTCCTCCAGCTCGGCCGAGATGAACAGCACCGCCATGCCGCCGCCGGACAGCTCGGCCACCAGGCGCTGGATCTCGGCCTTGGCGCCGACGTCGATGCCGCGGGTGGGCTCGTCGAGGATCAGCAGCCGGGGCTCCAGGATCAGCCAGCGGGCCAGCAGCACCTTCTGCTGGTTGCCGCCGCTGAGGTTGCGGATGAGCTGGTCGGGGTCGGCCGGGCGGATGTTCAGCGCGGCGACGTACCGGGAGACGAGCTCGTCCTGGCGGCTGCGGGGCAGGGGCCGGGTCCAGCCGCGGGCGGCCTGCAACGCGAGGACGAGGTTCTCGCGGACGGTCAGGTCGGGGATGAGCCCTTCAGAGCGGCGGTTCTCCGAACAGAACGCGATCTTGTGGCTCATGGCCGCGCGCGGCGTGCGCAGCGGCTGCGGCGTGCCGCCGATCGCGATCTCGCCCGTGCTGGCGTGGTCGGCGCCGAACAGCAGCCGGGCGATCTCCGTACGGCCGGAGCCGAGCAGCCCCGCCAGCCCGACGACCTCGCCCTCGTGGATGGTGAGCGTGAACGGCTCGATCGCGCCGGCCCGGCCCAGCTCGCGCGCCTCGACGAGCGGCCGGTCGAACACCTTGGCGGTGCCGTGCAGCCGCTCCAGCTCGGCCAGCTCCTGGCCGATCATCTTGGCGACCAGCTCGACCTGCGGCAGCTCCTTCGTCAGGTACTCGCCGACGAGCCGGCCGTTGCGCAGGATCGTCATCCGGTCGGAGATCTCGTAGATCTGGTCGAGGAAGTGCGAGACGAACAGGATCGCGATGCCGTCGTCCTTCAGCCGCCGCATCACCCGGAAGAGCTGCTGCACCTCGCCGGCGTCCAGGCTGGAGGTGGGCTCGTCCAGGATGAGCACCTTGGCCTGGACGTCGATGGCGCGCGCGATCGCGACGAGCTGCTGCACGGCCAGCGAGTACGCCGACAGCGAGGCGGTGACGTCGATGTCGAGGTCGAGGCGGGCCAGGATGCCGGCCGCGCGGCGGCGCACCTCCTTCCACCGGATGCGGCCCCAGCGGTCGCGGGGCTCGCGGCCGATGAAGATGTTCTCGGCCACCGACAGGTTCGTGCAGAGGTTGACCTCCTGGTAGACGGTGCTGATGCCGGCCTGCTGGGCGGCCAGGGGGCCGGTGAAGGCCACCCTGGCGCCGTCCAGCTCGATCCGGCCCTCGTCGATGTCGTGGACACCGGTCAGCACCTTGATCAACGTCGACTTGCCGGCGCCGTTCTCGCCCATGAGGGCGTGCACCTCGCCCGGCAGCAGCCGGAAGTCGACGCCGTCGAGCGCTTTCACGCCGGGGAACTGCTTGCTGATCCCGGTCATCGTGAGCACCGGGGTGGATGCGGTCATGGACCCTCTCCAGGACGAGCCGGACCGGCCGGCGTCCTTCGGTCAGTACTGGCGGGAGGACAGGACCTGCTTGGCCTGCTCCTGCGTGAACGTGGTCTCCTCGGTCACCACCCGGGCCGGCACCTGCTCGCCCTTGACGACCTTCTTGGCCAGGTCCATCAGCTGCGGGCCGAGCAGCGGCGAGCACTCCACGATGAAGTTGATCTTCCCGTCGGCCAGCGCCTGCATGCCGTCCTTCACCGCGTCCACCGTGATGATCTTGATGTCCTTGCCCGGCACCTTGCCCGCGCCCTCGATCGCCTCGATCGCACCCAGACCCATGTCATCGTTGTGCGCGTACAGCACGTCGATGTCCGGCGTCGACTTCAAGAACGCCTCCATCACCTCCTTGCCCTTGGCCCGGGTGAAGTCACCGGTCTGCGACGCCACGATCTTGAACTTCGGATCCGCCCCGATCACCTCCGCGAACCCGGCCTTGCGGTCATTGGCCGGCGCCGACCCCGTGGTGCCCTGCAACTCCACGATGTTCACCGGATCCTTGGAGTCCTTGTACTCCTGCACCAGCCACTGCCCGGCCTTCTTGCCCTCCTCCACGAAGTCCGAGCCCAGGAACGTCTTGTACAGCGAGGTGTCCTTGGAATCCACCGCCCGGTCGGTCAGGATCACCGGGATCTTCGCGTTCTTGGCCTCCATCAGCACCGTGTCCCAGCCCGACTCCACCACCGGCGAGAAGGCGATCACATCCACCTTCTGCTGGATGAACGACCGGATCGCCTTGATCTGGTTCTCCTGCTTCTGCTGGGCGTCGGAGAACTTCAGCGTGATGCCCGCGTTCTTCGCCGAGTCCTGCACCGACTTGGTGTTCGCGGTGCGCCACCCGCTCTCCGCACCGACCTGCGAGAAGCCCATGGTGATCGCGTCACCGCCGCCGCCCGTACCCGCGCTGGTGGTACCGCCACCGCCGCCGCAGCTCGTGGTCAGTAACGCCCCCACCGCGAGCGCGACGAGCGCCGAGAATCTCTTCGCCATGACGACCTTCCTCGTTCCTTGTCCTGATGGTTGATCGATCAATACGGCAGCGCGGAGCGCGCCCTGCCGGTGCTGTCCCTGATGACGAACCGCGGGGGCACGATCAGGTGGTCGTAGCCGGACGTCCCCGACGACTCGATCTGTTTGAGCAGCAGGCCGATACTGAGCCGGCCGACCTCGCCGAAGTCCTGCCGGACCGTGGTCAGCGCGGGGGTGAAGTACGCCGCTTCGGGGATGTCGTCGAAGCCGACCACGCTCACCTGCTCGGGCACCCGCACGCCCGCCTCCGAGAAGGCCCGCAGCAGCCCGAGCGCCATCTGGTCGTTGGCCACGAACACGGCAGTGACCTCGGCGACGCGGGCGGCCAGCACCCGGCCGGCCCGGTACCCGGATCTCGGGGTCCAGTCGCCCGCCAGCACCTCGGGGATCTCCCGGCCGGCGGCCGCCAGCGCGGCGCGCCAGCCCTCCTGCCGCCCCTCGGCCTCCAGCCAGTCGTCCGGCCCGCTGACGTGCCAGACCGTGTCGTGGCCGAGGGCGAGCAGGTGGGCGGTGGCGTGCCGGGCGCCTTCGCGCTGGTCCACGCTGACCACGGCCACCTCGCCCTCGTGCCGGCCCTCGACCGCCACCGCGGGCAGCCCCGGGGCAGGTCGGCCAGCGCCTGGGCGGCGGCGCGCTGCGGCGCGACCACGACCACGCCGTCCACGCCCTGCTCGGCCAGGTGGCCGATGGCCTCGTTGACGCCGGCCCGGTCGATGGTGCGCAGGCTCATGATGCTGACGAAGTAGCCGGCCTCCCTGGCCGCCCGCTCGATGCCGTGGACGGTGCTGGCCGGGCCGTACAGGATGGTGTCGAAGCTGACCACCCCGAGCCGGTGCGAGCGGCGGGTGACCAGCGCCCGCGCGGTCAGGTTGCGGCGGTAGCCGAGGGCGGTGATGGCGCGCAGGACCCGCGCGCGCGTCTCCTTCCTGACCTTGGGGTGGTCGTTGAGCACCCGGGAGACGGTCTGGTGCGACACGCCGGCGAGTTTGGCCACGTCGGCCATGACCGGCAGGCGGCGCTCGGCAGGTGGCCCCAATTCTTCCCCTTCCGGCGGTGGTGGGTCGCTCCATGCATGCGGGGCTGTTAGCGTTAACATCTCGGCTGTACGTGGCCGTGGTGGGCGAAACGCTAGGTCGAGCCGCTCCGAGCTGTCAAGGATAGTTTTCGGGAAAGGTTTCGTTAAGTTTCGTCAGCGTCGCCGGGCGGGCCCGGTGCTCTCGCGGACGATCAGCTCCGTGCCCAGCTCCACGCGGTGCCGGGGCAGCAGCTCGCCCCGCGACAGCTTGAGCAGCATGTCGGTGGCGGCGGCGGCCATCGCGGTGAGCGGCTGGCGCACCGTGGTCAGCGGCGGGTTCATCCAGCGCACCGCCGGCAGGTCGTCGAAGCCCACCACGCTCAGGTCCTCGGGGATGCGCAGGCCGAGCCGGTGCGCCGCCCGGTAGACGCCCGACGCCTGGCCGTCGTTGCAGGTGAAGATGGCCGTCGGCGGGGAGGGCAGCCGCAGCAGCCGCTCGGCCTGCGCCAGGCCGCCCTCGATGAGGAAGTCGCCAGGGCCGATCAGCTCCGGGTCGACGGGGACGCCGGCCATGTCGAGGGCCGTGCGGAACCCGTCGAGCCGGGCCCGGCCGGACAGCGCGCAGTCGGGGCCGGTGATGGCGGCGATGCGCCGGTGCCCGAGATCGAGCAGGTGGCGGGTGGCCATCAGCCCGCCGTTCCAGTTGCTCGCACCCACCGAAGGCGCCTGAGGTGCGGGATCGCCGCGCGGGTCGAGCAATACGAGCGGGATGCCGCGGGTCGCGAGCTGCTCCCGCTGGGCCTCGGTCAGGCCGGAGAACACCGAGATCACGCCGAGGGGACGGCGGCTCAGCACGCCCTCGATCCAGCCCCTGCCAGGGGTGTCGCGGTGCTGGAGCTGCGACAGCACCACGGCCAGCCGGTGCTCGCGCGTCACCTGCTCGACGCCCTTGGCGATCTCGGTCGGATATTCGCCCTCCAGCGCGTGGAAGACCAGCTCCACCAGGGGCGCGAAGGTCGCGCGGCGCCGCTGCGGCCGGTAGCCGTGCTCGCGGATGAGCCGCTCGATCAGGGCCCGCGTCTCCGGCCCGACCTCCGCGCGGCCGTTGACGACCTTCGACACGGTGGCGGTGGAGACCTGGGCCAGCTCCGCGAGCTGGGCGATGGTCAGCGGCTGGGACGGGGTGGCGCCGTCGTCGGTCGGGCCTTCGGCCGTGCTCATGGCGGAAGTCTAACCAGCAGCTTTCGGCATTTCGCCGCTCACGTTTCGGGATTCTTGCGAACGGGTTCTTGACGGATTTCCGAACCCGCACGTAAGGTCGCGCCTTAACGATCGTGAGCTAATCCGAAAGTTTCAGAGCTGCGAATGCCTTCACGCAGCAGCGACCCCCCAGCACGAACCCCCGGCCATGGGCCGCATGGCTCAGGAAGAGACCACCCGTGAAGCTCCGTACCACCGCACCCATCGTGCTCGCCGCAGCGCTCGTCCTGACCACCGCCGCCTGCGGAGGCGGCGGCGGATCCGGTCAGCCCGCGGGCGACGGCAAGTCGTTCGAGTTCTGGTCGTTCACCGGCATCAACCAGAAGCGGACCGTCGAGGACTACAAGAAGATCAACCCGAACGTCCAGGTGAAGCTCACCGAAGTGGGCACCTCGACCGAGACCGCGCAGTCGCTGACCACGGCACTGGCCGGCGGCAAGGTGCCCGACCTGGTGCTCATCCAGGGCGACAACCTGCCGCAGTTCGTCCAGCAGCCGCAGAACTTCCAGGACCTGCGGCAGTACGGCGCCGACAAGATCAAGGGCGACTACCTCGACTGGGTGATGAGCCAGGCCACGGCCAAGACGGGCGAGATCATCGGCATCCCCACCGACGTCGGCGGCCTGGCGGTGGCCTACCGGACCGACCTGTTCAAGAAGGCCGGGCTGCCCACCGACCGCGACGAGGTGAGCAAGCTCTGGCCCACCTGGGACGCCTTCATCGAGACCGGCAAGAAGTACACCGCCGCCACCGGCAAGGCGTTCGTCGACAACGCCGGCACCAGCGTCTTCTACCAGGCCGTCAACCAGGGCCCGCAGAAGTACCACGACCCGTCCGGCAACGTCGTCTACTCCACGAGCCCGCAGGTCAAGAGCGCGTTCGACTACGCGCTCAAGGCGATCCAGGCCGGCATCACCGCCAAGCAGAGCTCCTTCGAGGAGAACTGGATCGCGGGCATGAGCAAGGGCGACTACGCCGTCGTCTCCGCGCCGTCGTGGATGCTCAACCAGATCCGCGACTACGCCCCCGGCCTCAAGGGCAAGTGGGACATCGCCACGATCCCCGGCGGCGCCGGCAACTGGGGCGGCAGCTACCTGGCCATCCCCAAGGGCGCGGCCAACCCGAAGGCGGCCTGGGACTACATCTCCACCATGCAGTCGCCGCAGAACCAGCTCGCCCACTTCCTCGACGTCGGCTCACTGCCCACCACGCCGTCCGTGTACAAGGACCCGAAGCTCCTCGCCGAGAAGGACGAGTTCTTCTCCGACGCGCCCATCGGGAAGATCTACACCGACTCGGTGCTCGGGCTCAAGCCGTTCCTCATCGGCCCGGAGAGTGCGGCCATCGGCCAGGAGTTCCTGAACGCCATCACCAACGTCGAGCAGGGCAAGGGCGACCCCGCCAAGGCCTGGGACACCGCGCTGGCCAACATCAAGACCGCGATCGGCAAGTAACGTGACCACGACGCTCAGCCCGTCCCGGGGGTCATGCCCGAAGCCGAGGCGCGGGTGCGGCAGAGCCTGGCCGAGCGGGTGGCCCCGTACGCCTACATCGCCCCGTTCTTCCTGCTCTTCGCCGTCTTCGGGCTCGTCCCGCTGCTGTTCACCTTCTACGTCGCGCTGTTCGACTGGAACCCGATCGGCGAGCACGTCTTCATCGGCTTCGACAACTTCACCCGGCTGTTCGGCGACACCCGCTTCTGGGACGCGGCCTGGAACACGATCAGCATCTGGCTGCTGTCGACCGTGCCGCAACTGCTCATCGCGCTGGTGCTGGCACACCTGCTCAACCACGCCCGGCTCCGGCTGGCGGTCTTCTTCCGCATGTCGATGCTGGTGCCGTACATCACCTCGGTGGCGGCCACCACCGTCGTCTTCGCCCAGATGTTCGACCGCGACTACGGCCTGCTCAACTGGCTGCTCGGCTTGTTCGGCGTGGGGCCGATCGACTTCCTGCAGTCGGGGTGGGGGAGCCACACCATGATCGCCGTGATGGTGACCTGGCGCTGGTTCGGCTACACCACCCTGCTCTACCTCGCCTCGCTGCAGGCCGTGCCCCGCACGATCTACGAAGCCGCGTCCGTGGACGGCGCCGGGGCCTGGAAGCAGTTCCGGCACATCTCCGTCCCGTCGCTGCGCCCCGTCATCGTGTTCACCATCGTCACCTCCACCATCGGCGGCCTGCAGATCTTCACCGAGCCGCTGCTCGTCTCGAACACCTCGCCGCTCACCTGCGGGCCGGCGCGGCACTGCCAGACGCTCACGCTCTTCCTGTACGAGCAGGGCTTCGGCCAGTTCCAGTTCGGCTACGGCTCCGCCATCGGCGTGGCCCTGTTCGTGCTGATCATCGCCGTCGCGACGCTCAACTACGTCCTGTCCACCCGAATCCGCCCGGAGCGAGGATGAAGAAGGCCGACCGGGTCCGCTGGTGGACCTACCTGCTGCTCGGGGTGGCCACGCTCGCCTGCGTGTTCCCGCTCTACTGGATGTTCGTGGTCGCCACCACGGACACGGCCACCGCGACGAAACTGCCGCCCGAGATCCTGCCCGGCGGGAACTTCTTCCACCTGGCCGGGCTCGTCTTCACGACCGTGCCGTTCGTCCGCTCCATCATCAACAGCCTCGTCGTGGCCGGCTCGATCGGCATCGGCCACGCCCTGCTGTGCTCGCTGGCCGGGTTCGCCTTCGCCAAGCTGCGCTTCCCCGGCCGCAACGCGCTGTTCCTCGTCGTCGTGCTCACCATGACCGTGCCGACCCAGCTCGCCGTCATCCCCCAGTACATGATCATCTCATCGCTGGGGTGGGTGGACACCCTCCAGGCGCTCATCGTGCCCGGCCTGGCCAGCGCGTTCGGCATCTTCTGGATGCGCCAGCACCTGGCCACCACCATCAGCGACGAGATCCTCCAGGCCGCCCGCATCGACGGGGCCGGCACCTGGCAGATCTTCTGGCGGATCGCGTTCCCGCTGGTGCGGCCGGCCGCGTTCGTGCTCGGCCTGCTCGGGTTCGTCACCGCCTGGAATGACTTCCTGTGGCCGTTCATCGTGCTCAAGTCACCCGAGATGTACACCGCGCAGATCGCCATCAAGGCGCTGCAGAACAGCTACTCGATCGACCTCGGCCTGGCCATGTCCGGCTCGTTCCTGGCCACGCTGCCGCTGATCGTGCTGTTCGTGTTCGTCGGCAGGCGCATGGTCGCGGGGATCATGGACGGCGCCTTCAAGGGCTGACAAACCGTTTGCGTCACGGCCGGCCGCCCGCCCAGGATGGTCGCCCGTGACGCACCCACCTCCGATCTTCGTCGCCGGCACCGGCCGGTCGGGCACCTCGCAGCTCGCCGACATCCTCGGCCAGCACCCGCACATCCACCGGATCCCGATCGAGACCAGGTTCATCGTCGACCCCGGCGGGTTCAGGGACCTGGCGGACGCGCTCACCCTGCGCTACGACCCGTACGTCGGCGACGACGCCCTGCGCCGGCTGGGCGAGCTGCTCACGGAGCGGCTGCCCGGCCGGCTCGACGTCGACCGCGGTCACACCGTTCCCGGCGCCATCGGCGAGCGGCACTACTGGGACGCGGTGGGACGGCTGTGGCACGAGCTCGTCGCGCACACCTTCGACGAGCTCGTGCCCACGCCGGGAGCCCGCCACGCCGGCTGGCCCGCCGGGCCGTTCGAGCGGCAGACCCGCCGGCGGGCCGTCCCCCGGCACTTCCGCGACCGCGGCGAGCTGCTCCGCCTGCTCCGCGGCGCCGTCGACACCATGTTCGGCGGGGCCGCCGCCGACGCCAGCAAGCCCGCCTGGTGCGAGAAGACCCCGTTCAACCTGCTGTGCATGGACTTCCTGTGGGAGCTCGTCCCCGAGGCGACCATCGTGCACATCAAGCGCCACCCGGTCGCGGTGGTCGCCTCGCACGTCGACCAGCCCTGGGCGCCGTCCACCGTCGAGGGCGCGCTCGCCTGGCTGACGCCGATCTACGACCGGTGGCTCGCCTGGAAGGTCACCGCCGGCCTCGGCGCCCGGCGCTACGTGGAGGTCAGCGCCGAGGACCTCGCCGCCGACTGGCCGGCCCGGCGCAAGGCCCTGTTCGAGAGCGTCGGCGTCGAGGACTACGAAACTCCCTCGGCGTTCCGGACGCGGGAGCTCGACCACCGCGACGGCCAGTTCGACCCCGCCACCCGCGCGATGGTGGAGCGGGCGCTCGCGACCGCCATCCCCGGCATGGGATACGCGTAGCGGCCGCGTCCGCTCAGCCGGCCGTTCGCGTCAGGGACGCCAGGAGCGCCAGCTTCTCGGCGCTGTCGGTGCCGGGGTCCGGATGCAGGACGACGAGCGTCTGCCCCGGCGCTCCGGCGACGCCCAGCCGCTCCCGGTTGAGCCGCAGGCGGCCGACCTGGGGATGGTCGAGGTGCTTGGGCGTGCCCTCGCACGTGTTCACGTCGTGACGGGCCCAGAGCCTGCTGAACAGCGGGCTGGCCAGGCACAGCTCGCCGACCAGCTCGATGAACCGGGGATCGTCCGTGTCCGTGCCGACCGCCATGCGGAAACCGGCGACCATGCCCTGCGCGGCGTCCTCCCAGCCGGGGAGCAGCGCCTGCTCGGCCGGATCGAGGAACACGTCCCGCAGCCGGTTGTGCCCCGCCGACAGGCGCGGTGACAGCGCGGTGGCCGCCGCGTTCGCGGCCAGGACGTCCAGGTAGCGGCCCTCCACGTACGCCGGCAGCGGCAGCGTGCCGACGAGCTGGGCGACACCCGGCGGGACCGTCTCCTTGCGGGGCCGCCGCCGTCGCCGCCGGGGCCGCTCCGCGCCGAGGCGCAGCAGGTAGGCGGTCGCGTCGTCGTCGAGCAGCAGCACGCGGGCGAGGGATTCGAGGACCTGCGCGGAGGGGTTGCGGTCGCGGCCCTGCTCCAGGCGCAGGTAGTAGTCGGCGCTGATGCCGGCGAGCATCGCGACCTCCTCCCGGCGCAGGCCAGGCACCCGCCGCACGCCCGCGGAGGGGATGCCCGCCCGCTCGGGAGTGACGAGCTCCCGGCGGGCGCGTACGTAGTCGCCGAGCAGGTTCGTTTCGTCGCCCATGCCCCCACGGTAGTGCGCCCGCCGTCGTGCCTGCCTGGTCCTGTCACCCCCAGGATCGCGGGGGCTCTGGCTGCGTCGTCGTGCGAGCGGAAGCCTCGTCTCGAACATCGACGACACGGCAAGGAGCCACACCATGTCGACATATTTGCTGGTACACGGGGCCTGGCACAGCGGGCAGTGCTGGGAGCGGGTCGTCCCGCTGCTGGCCGCGGCCGGGCACCGGGTGCTCGCCCCGTCGCTCACCGGCTACGGCGACAAGGCCCACCTGCTCGGCCCCGAGGTCGGGCTGGACACCCACGTGGACGACCTCGTCACCCTCATCACCGAGCACGACCTCACCGACGTCATCCTCGTGGGCCACAGCTACGCCGGGCTGGTCATCTCCTCGGCCGCCAACCACCTGCCCGACCGGATCGCCCACCTCGTCTACCTCGACGCGATGGTGCCGCAGGACGGCGAGAGCGCCCTGGACGTGCAACCGGTGACCCGGGCCCTCATCGACCGCGCCGCCCGGACGGAAACCCCCTGGCGGATCCCGCCGATGCCCGAGCTGCCGCCCCCGCTGGGCCTGTTCGGGGTCACCGACCCGGACGACGTGGCCTGGCTGCGCTCCCTGCTGTCGGACCAGCCGGTGCTCTGCCTCCAGCAGCCGGTCCGCCTCGACAACCCGGCCGTACGCGGGATCCCGCGCACGCACATCCACTGCGTCGGCGCCACCCCCGAAGGCATCGAACGGCGGCCCGTCCCCCCGATCCAGCCGAACGGCAGCCCGGCGCAGGTGTGGGAGCTGCCGACCGGCCACGACTGCATGATCACCATGCCGGCCGAGCTGACCGACCTGCTCCTCAAACTCGCCTGATCCCCGGCCCGGGCGCCGGGGCCGGCTTCCGGGCGGCCCGGCCGGGCGCGGTCCGGTTTCAGGCGGCGTGCGGCAGGGCTGGCATCCTGTACGGATGATGCGACACGTGACCGTGCTCGGCAGTTGCGGCGCCTACCCCGAGCCGGGCCGCGCCTGCAGCGGTTTCGCCGTGGACTGGGACGGCTACCGCCTCCTCCTCGACCTGGGCTACGCCGCGCTGCCACGGCTGCTCGCGCACTGGCCGGACGGCGGCGTGGACGCCGTCGTCGTCACCCACGAGCACCCGGATCACTGCGTCGACCTGCACGGCCTGTTCCGGATGCGCCTCTACGGCGACCCCGGCGGCCCCAGGCTGCCGTTGTACTGCCCGCCGGGCGTGCTCGACCGGCTCGCCGGCCTGGAACCGGACGTCGACCTCCACGCCGTCTTCGACCCGCACCCCCTGCCCGGCCACCACCAGGTGGGGCCGTTCGCGCTCACCGGATCGCCGCTGCCCCACTACGTCCCCAACGCCGGCATCCGCCTGGAGGCCGATGGCGTCGCCATCGCCTACACCGGCGACACCGGCCCCACCCCGGCGCTCGCCGACCTCGGACGCGACGCCGACCTGTTCATCGTCGAGGCCACCGACCGTGACGGCGAGACCGCCCGCCCCACCCGCAACCTGCTCACCTCCGCGGAGGCCGGCGAGTGGGCCCGCCGCGCGGGCGCCCGCCGGCTGATGCTCACCCACTTCTGGCCGGGCAACGACCGGGCCGCCGCCGTGGCCGCCGCCCGCAAGGAATTCGGCGGCGAGGTGCTGGCGGCAGAGGAAGGGCTGACGATCACCCTCCCGAACGGGACGAAGCCGACGACCTGACCGCTCGCCCCCTCGATCGATGCCGCCTGCGGCCATGGCCATCCCAAGACCGCTACTTTCCGTTACGATCACGCTACCCAAAGAAGCCGGCGCTGGCAGGTGCCCAAAAGCAGGGAGCGCGGATGAAGCACAGGTTCGGCACGGCCCTCGGCGTCACGGCGGCCGCGATCTGCGGGCTGCTCGCGGCAGGATCGCCGGCCGACGCGTAGGCGCGGGCGCCCCGCCTCCTGTTCGTGTACGAGCACGACGACTACGAGGGCCGCTCGGCACAGCTCTCCGGCGACGACCGCAACTTCATCGACAACTACTGGACCCGCACGGGGGCGAGCATCAACGACAACATCAGCTCGTTCAAGAACCAGGGCGACCAGCGCGCGGTGCTGTACTCCGACGCGAACTACACCGGCGCCGCCTACTCCGCGCTCGCCCACTCCAACGACAGCGACCTGACCCACAACAGCCACAACCCCTCCAACTTCGACAACGTGGCCAGCTCGGTCCGCTTCGTGATCTGACGGACCTGAAGGGCGGCGGGGCACGAGGAACGACGAGGAGCGCGACCATGCCGATTCCCCGGCCCACGGGCCTCTTCCCGCCGTCGCGGCCCGCCCGCGCTGCTCACCGCCGCCCTCCGCCGCATGCGGCGGATCTCGTCGTCCTCGCCGGGCTTGTGCTTCTCGGCGGGTGTGCGCCCCCGCCGCAGCCCGCCGTGCCGGCCGACCGTCCCGTGGAGGCGAGCGCGGAGGCCCGCGCCCTCCGCGTCCCTCTCGACGACTTCACCCTTTCCCGCCTGGACATCCACACGATCGAGTACGCCGAAGACCTGCTCACCCGCGCGTGCATGCGCGGCCGGGGCTTCGACTGGGAGCTGCTGCCACCACCGGCGCGCACCGACACCGACCCGCTGCACCGCAGGCGATACGGGGTGATCGAGCCCGAGGTCGCCGAGCGCTACGGCTACCACGTACCGCCGCCGGCCCCTGACCAGCAGGCGCGCGAGCAGGTGTGGCGGCGACGGGAGGCGCTGCCCCCGGCCGAGCAGCGGGCCGCCTACGGGCCCGACGGCCAGGGCGGCTGCCGGGAGACCGCCCGCACGCGGCTGGCGCAGGGCATCCCCGCCGTCGACCAGCAGCAGCTCAACGGCTACATCGGTGACACCTTCGAGGCGTCCCAGCGCGTTCCGGCCGTGGTCGCGGCGTTCGGGGCCTGGAGCGCCTGCATGAAGGCCGGCGGCTTCACCTACCGCACACCCCTCGACGCCGCCAACGACCGGGCTTGGGCAAGCTCCGCCCGTCCGGCGCCCCGCGAGATCGCCGTCGCGGTCGCCGATGTCGTCTGCAAGCGGGCGACCGGCCTCGTCGCCACCTGGTCCGCTGCGGACCAGGCCGTCCAGCTCGCCGCCATCGCCGCCCACCGCACGGACTTCGCCCGCTTCCGGCAGGCCCGCGACGCTGAACTTCGCGCGGCCCGGCAGGTCATCGGACAGACCGGTCCGCCCTCAAAATCTACAACGTAAAGGCGCCCGGATCAGACAAAACCAAACCGACAGCAGTCGTGGCCGATTCCGCGTCCATCTCCCAGCCTTTCGCGTATGCCGCGGTGAACGCGTCCCCGCCCAGCGCGGCCCGGCCACGGCGGGTGAGCTCGCGGACCTGGGGATCGGTGCGGTCGTGCGCGCCCCGCAGCCGGGCGGCGGCCCCGAGGAGCACGGCCGCCTCGTCCTGCCGCCCGTGCGCCTGGGCGAGCGCCGCCGCACTCACGGCCACCCCTGACAGGATCGGCAACTCGCCCGTCGCCAGCGCGGCCGCACCTGCCTCCCGCACCGCCCGGCCGGCGCCGGGCAGGTCGCCGCGCGCCAGGCAGAGCGCCGCCCGCGCGGTGCCGACCAGCGTCCGGACGTGGTCCGCGGGGAACGCCGTGTCACCGAGCACACCGCGTTCGGCGGCGGCGAGCAGGTCACCCGCCCGGTCCAGGTCGCCGAGCCGCACCCGCAGGGCGGCCTCCTGCGCGTCGATGAGGATCAGCATCGCCGCCGAGGACGCGTGCCGGGCCCGGGCGGAGCCGAGCATCGCCAGCGCCTGGCCGGTGTCGCCGCGCCGGAGGTGAAGGTCGATCCAGCGCAGGTCGCTGTAGAGCTGGTCGCCGAGGCTGAGCGCGCCGAACTCGGCGCTCAGCGTCCGGGCCGCGCGCAGGTCGGACAGCGCGCCGTCGAGGTCGTCGTAGCGCCGCAGCCGGGCCCGGACCGGCAGCGTCGCGGCCTGTCCCCAATGGTCGCCGGCCTGCCGGAAGCGGGTCAGGGCCGCCTCCACGTGGGCACGCGTCCGGTCGAGGGCGCCCGCGTTCTCGGCGAGCTCGGCCTGGAACAGGTGGGCCAGCCCGGACAGCCATACCTCGTCCCCCTCGGCCAGGCGCCGGAAGATCGCGAGCGCGGCGTCCTCCTCCTGGCTCAGGAAGAGCAGGATCGCGCCGAACACGCGGTAGTGGCCCGGCAGCTCCTGATGCGCGAGCAGGCGGGCGGCGAGCGCGCGCATCTCCGCCCGGTCGTCCGCGGCCTCGCCCTCGGTGATCCCCGACAGGATGTCGGCGCGGGTGAGGAGGTAGGCGGCGCGGGCGCAGTCGCGTTCCGGCGTCGGGTCGCAGCCGGGCACCGCCAGGGTCTCGGCCAGGCAGGAGGCGGCGTCGGCGTGGCGGCCGGACATCTGCCAGTACCAGACCAGGCTCAGGGCGAGGGCGGTCGCGCCGGGGGAGTCGCCGGTGGCGCACAGGTGGCGCAGGGCGGCGAGCGTGTTGTCGTACTCGGCGCCGATCGCCTCCATGGCGGCGAGCTGGCCGGGGCCGCGCAGCAGCGGGTCGTGACGGGCCATCAGCCCGGCGAAGTGCGCGGCGGCCAGGTCGCGGGCCGAGCCGAGGCCGCCGGTGCCGGCCCGGTCAGGAGCCGGGCCTGGGCCGCCCGTGCCGGCCAGGCGCTCGACGCCGTACTCGCGGATGGTCTCGAGCATGCGGTAGCGGCCCGCGCCGGGCGCGAGCTGCAGCAGCGAACGGTCGACGAGGGCGGCGAGCAGGTCCGGCAGGTCGGCGGCGGGCACGGCGGTGCCGGCGCAGACGGCGGCGGCCGAGGCCGGGGTGACGCCGCCGGACAGGACGGAGATCCGCTCCGCGACGACGCGCTCGTGCTCGCCGAGCAGGTCCCAGCTCCAGGCGATGACCGCGCGCAGGGTCCGGTGCCTGGGCGGTGCGGTACGGGTGCCGGACGCGAGCAGCCGGAACCGGTCGGAGAGCCCGGCGGCCAGGTCGGGCAGCGACAACGTCCGCAGCCGGGCGGCCGCCAGTTCCAGCGCCAGGGGCATGCCGTCCAGGGCGCGCACCACCCGTACGATCTCGGGCAGCGTCGTCTCATCGACGCCGAAACCGGGCCGCACGGCAGCGGCCCGCTCGCTGAACAGCCGCACCGAAGCCGCCTCCCGGGCCTGCTCGACACCGTCGTCCGGGCCGGGCAGGGCGAGCGGCCCGAGTGGCACGAGCGCCTCCCCGTCCACCGCGAGAGGCTCGCGGCTGGTGGCGAGCACCCGCAGCCCGGGACAGCGGGGGAGCAGCGCCGCGACCAGATGAGCCACGGCGTCGACCAGGTGCTCGCAGTTGTCGAGCAGCAACAGGCACTCCCGGCCGCCGAACTCGCCGACGAGGACATCCAGCTCCGCGCCCTCGGCCCGCCTGCGAACCCCGGGCAACCCGCCGTCCCGCCGCCCGATCCCCGCCAGCACGGCCGCCCCGACCTTCGCCGGCTCGGTGACGAGAGCGAGGTCGACGAGCCAGGCACCGTCGCGGTACTCATGCTGGTGGCGGCGCGCGGCCTCCAACGCCAGCCGGGTCTTCCCCGCACCGCCCGGGCCGAGGACGGTGACCAGGCGGCCGGTGGTGAGCAGGCCGGCGATGCGTGCGAGGTCGTCGTCGCGGCCGATGAAGCTGGTCAGCGGCGCGGGCAGGGCGAACGGCCGCAGCGGGCCGGGCTCCGAGACCGCCGTGACAGACAAAGCGCCCGGAACGTCCGCGCCTGGAACGTCTCGGGTCGGAACGCCTGCGCTCGGAACCTGTCGGGCCGGAACGTCTGCGCTTGGAACGCCTGCGACCGGGGCGCCTGCGCTTGGAACGCCTGCGGTCGGGGCGCCTGCCGCCGCCGGGCCTTGGGGCGGAACGGCTCGCTCTGGGGTGCCCGCCACCGGGATGGGCGGGGCGGGGCGCAGCAGGCGGAGGTGGCGTTCCCGCAGGGCGGTGCCGGGGTCGGCGCCGAGCACGTCGGCCAGCGCCCGGCGGGTCCGCTCGTAGACGGCCAGCGCCTCGGCCTGCCGCCCCTGCGCGGCCAGCGCGTCCATCAGCAGCGCCGCCGCCCGTTCATGGACGGGATGCTCGGCCAGCAACGCGGTCAGCCGGGCCGCGGCGGCGTCCGCCCGTCCCCGGGACGACTCGGCCTCTGCGAGGTCGGCGACCGCCTCGATCGACACCTGCGCCAGCCGGGTCGCGACCGTGGGGGCGACAGCGGCGACGACCGCCGGCTCCGCACCGGGACGGTCGCCCCACAACGCGACGGCCTCCGCGAGCGCGGGCCCCGCCCCCTCCGCGTCGCCGGCCCGCAGCCTCTCCTGGCCGGCGGCGGCGAGCCGCTCGAAGCGCAGCGCGTCCACGTCGGCAACGTCCACCGCCAGCCGGTAACCCCCGGCAACCTGCTGCACCACCACACCGGCCGGGATCTGCCCGGCCGCGCCACGGGTCGCGAGGGCGCGGCGCAGCCGGGAGGCGAGGGTCTGGAGGGCGGCGGCGGGCCCGGACGGCGGCGCGTCGCCCCAGATCGCGTCCACCAGCTCACCCGGCTCGACCCGGCGCCCACCGGCGAGCGCCAGCCGGGCGAGCAGCGCCTGCAACCGCGCACCGGGAACAGGCAGGACGACCTCACCACGAGACACCTGAAACGTGCCGAGCAAGGTGATGCGAAGCGGCGCCTCCCCGTCCATCCCCCAATCTTCGCGCGCCCACCGGCGAAACCGCACAACAGCCCCGTGTATGCCCGGTGTCCGCCGCATGTCACCGGGCTGCCCCAGTCTGGCGCCTGCCGTACCCATCACCATGATCAACACGGAGGCAGACCGATGACCGACAAGCATGACGCCCGCGCGTGGGTCCGGAGCTGGGGCGCCTCGCCGCAGCCGCCCGACGGCGGGATCGGGTCGCTGGACGGCCACCCGCCCCTCGCCGACGTGACCCTGCGCCAGGTGGTGCGGATCAGCGGCGGCGGCCACCAGGTGCGCGTCCGCTTCACCAACGAGTACGGGACGGCGCCCTACACCATCGGCGCCGCCCAGGTGGGTCTGGCGGAGCCGGGCGGCGGGGTGCGGCCGGGCAGCGCACGCGTGCTGACCTTCGCCGGCGCGCCGCGGGTCACCGTCCCGGCGGGCGCGCCGATCCTCAGCGACCCGGTGGACCTGCCCCTGCCCGCCCTCGCCAGGCTGTCCATCAGCCTGTACCTGCCGGAACGCGTGGAAACCTGCACCTGCCACGACCCCGCCCTCGACACCGGCTGGACGATCCCGGGCAACGCCGTCGCGGCCCCCGCCCTGCCGGACGACGCCGCCGTCCTGCCGGTGCGGGCCCTGATCTCCGCCGTCGAGGTGCTCGCCGACGCCCCGGCCAGGGCCGTCGTCGTGCTGGGCGACTCCCGTACGGACGGAGCCGGCTCCACCCCGGACACCGCCCGCAGCTGGCCCGAGCTGCTGGCCGCCCGCCTCGCCGAGCGCGGCACGCCCGCCCGATACGTCTCCAACCAGGGCATCAGCGGCAACCGCCTGCTCAACGACGGCATCGGCCCCGCCGCCCTGGCCCGCTTCGACCGGGACGTGCTGGCGACCCCCGGCCTCGGCCACGTGGTGCTCTCGGTGGGCGGCAACGACCTGGGCGTCTCGTTCGCCGCCCGCGACGGCGGCTCACTGGCGGGCTTCCTGGAGATGTTCCCCGGCGCGCCGGTGACCGTGGACGACGTCATCGCCGGCCTCCGCCAGCTGATCGCCCGCTCCCGCGACCGAGGCGTGCGGGTCCACGCCACCACGATCGCCCCCTTCGAGGGCGCCGACATCCACACCCCGGAGGGCGAGACCGCCCGCCAGGCGGTCAACGCGTGGATCCGCACCGGCGGCGCCTTCGACGCCGTCCTGGACTTCGACGCCGTCTGGCGCGACCCGGCCCACCCCACCCGCATCAGGCAGGACTACCACTCCGGCGACCACCTGCACGGCAACGACGCGGGTTACCAGGCTTTGGCCGACTCCGTGGACCTGTCACTGTTCGACTGACCTGCGGGTAGCCGTCGGTGGCGAGAGGGGCCGCTCTGTCGGCGTGCTGCCGTAGGGTGGGCTCCCATGATCGGCTTACCTCGGCCGCTGGCCGCCGGGCTCGCGGCCGTGCTGCTGCTGGGTTGCCTCGCCGCCGACGCGTTGCCCCAAGGCGAAAGCTATTTCTGTGCCTTCGTCGGCGACACGATGTCCTGTGGCTCTGCCGAGCGTGACGCGGCCATGGCGGCCGCCATGCTCACGCCCGCCGAGGCCCGCTCCATCGGCTGCTCGCCGCTCTACGTGGGACGGCAGCAGGAGTCGTCCGGCGAAACCCGGCCGGCGCCCGAGCCCACCTTCGCCGTCCGCACCCCGGACCCGGCGCGGGCCGCCCGCGTCGACGCGGCGTGGGGGCGCATCGAGCGCTGGCTCGGCGCGCACGCCTCGGCCACGCTGCGCAAGCTGCGCCTCGGTGTCGAGCCGGAGCACCTGGCCGGGTGGGAGCACTACGCGGGCCGCCGCCTGCCCGACGACCTGTATGCCTCCTACCTGCGCCATGACGGCGCCGACGGCAACCTGGGCGACGGCTTCCGGCTGCCGGGCGGGTACGGGCTGCTGCCGGTCAGCGACATGGACAGCGTCAACGACAGCAACTGCCACAGCCTCATCCTGCGCGGTGACCTGACGGACGCCGACCCCGAGCACGGCACCTGGCACGGCAGCCTGCTGACGACCGGCAGCGACGTCGCGGGAGGTGACCTGTTCGTCGAGCCCCGCACCGGCCGGGTGGGCGAGGCCGCCTCCGGCGAGCGGCTGCGCTACGACGGCCCGATGGGCTTCCCTTCCCACACGGCGATGCTGGAGGCGCTGGCCGCCGCGCTGGAGGGCGGCACCGCGCTGGGTGGCTCGTACCCGACCGTGACCGGCGGCTGCGAGCTGCGCTGGGCCGCCGAGCCCGCGCCGCTGCCGGGTGGCTGCGCGGGAGAGCCGCGTGCGACCCCCACCCCCACGCCGACCGAGCAGCCGCCCACGCAGCCGCCCACCGAGGCTGACAAGCGCGCCACCGGCTGCCTGCCCGCCCGCCGCGCCTCCGTCGTGCGCATGCCTCGCGCCGCCGTCACCGCCGAGGTGAACGCCGCCTGGCGGCGCATCGAGCGGTGGCTGGCCCGGCACGCGCCCGCCACCTACAAGAGCCTGCGCCCGCTGGCCACGCCGCAGGCGATCGCCCGGGCCGAGGCCGCCATGGGCGCGCGCCTGCCCGACGGCCTGCGCGCCTCGCTGCTGCGCCACGACGGGGCACGCGACGGCGGCTTCACCTTCCCGCCGATCCACACCCTCATGTCGGTCCGCGGGATGCGGCGCGATTGGCAGGTCAACTGCGACATCGTCCTCGCCGATCCCGAGCTGGGCGCGCAGTGGTGGCACGGCCGCCTGATCCCGTTCGGCGACGACGGCACCGGCGGCAGCCTGTTCGTCGATCCGGACACCGGCCGCACGGGCAGCTGGCACGCCGAGGACGGCCTGCACTCCGGCGACGGTGACGTCTGGCCCTCCTACCCGGCCCTGCTCAAGGCCGTCGCCCACGCCCTGGAGCGCGGCGAGCCGGTGCGCGGCCGGCATCCGCGCGTGGAGAAGGGCCGCCTGGACTGGCGCTCTGAAGACTGAGCGGCGGCAGAGGCTGCCGGTCCGCCGGGACGAGCAGCGAGCACACCGCGTCAGCCCTTGCCGAGGAGGCAGAACTCGTTGCCCTCCGGGTCGGCCAGCACCGTCCACGGCACCTCGCCCTGGCCGACGTCGGCGCTGGTGGCGCCCAGGGTGCGCAGGCGGGTGACCTCCGCGTCCTTGGTGTCCACGGGGTCGGGGAGGAGGTCGACGTGGATGCGGTTACACCAGGTGCGCGGGCCGGGCGGGGTGCGCAGGAACTCCAGGTACGGGCCCGTGCCCTCGGAGGGGCGCAGGCGGGCGTGGTCGTCGGTCACCTCCTGCGGGACCGAGTCCACCGCCGCGCCCCAGAACCGGGCCATGGCGGGCGGGTCGGCGCAGTCGACCACCACGGCGGCGATCGGTCCCGTGTCGCGGTAGAGGTCCCGGGGCTCCAGGACGCAGAAGACGTTGCCCTCCGGGTCGGCCAGCACCGTCCACGGGACGTCGCCCTGGCCCACGTCGGCGGGGGTCGCGCCGAGGTCCTTCAGGTGGGCGACCAGCTCGGCGTGGTGGGCGGCCGAGGTGGTGGCCAGGTCGATGTGGACGCGGTACCGCACCGTTTCCGGGTCGGGGACGGTGACGAGGTCGATGTAGAAGCCGGCGGGGTCCGGCCAGGTGACGCCCTCGGGCTCCAGGTTGGTCACCCCGGGCGCTTCGCTGGAGACGCCCCAGCCCAGCGCCTCGGCCCAGAAGCGGCCGAGCGCCGCGTCGTCCCGGGCCTTGAAGTTCACCTGTACGAGTCGTAGCGCCATGCCGCTGATCATAGGCCCGGGAGGGGAAGGGAAGGGCGCTCGCGGCACGGCGGATTGACGTAATCGGACCGTGGTCCGTATGCTGCCGTTTCAGTCAGGCCGGTGTGTCCGGCCAGTACGCGTGAGAGGGCGTTCCATGCTGACATTTCCGTATTCGTCCCCTGCGCGAGCGTGCCCGGGCGCGGCGCAGGAGGGCTTGTGATGGCGCTCGCCCGTGAGGACGGGCTGCGGCTGGTCCGCCGGTACGGCGCCGCGGAGCGGTGGCTGGCGGTGCTGGTGACGACGCGGACGGACGGCCGGCCCTCCGTGTGCGTCGTCAACGCCGGAGTGCTGCCCCATCCGGTCACCGGCCTGGACACGGTCGCCTTCGTCGCCCGTGGCGGCACCGCCAAGCTGGCCAACCTGCGCGCGAACCCGTACGCCACCCTCGTGTTCCGCGCCGGCTGGGAGTGGGTGGCGGTGCGCGGGCCGGTCGACCTGGCCGGCCCCGACGACCCCCTCCCAGGGGTGGAGCTGGACCGGCTGCTGCGCGACATCTACCACGCGGCCGGCGGCGACCACCCCGATCTCGCCGAGTACGACCGGGTGATGGCCGCCGAGCGGCGGGTCGCCGTGCTGCTGCACCCGCACCACTTCACCACCAACCCCGCCGGCACCGAACACCAGGAGACCCCATGACGAACCCGGACGGACACACCGACCACGTTCCCGCCCCGCCGCCGGTGGCGTCCGGCACCGTCCAGGTCTGGTCGGACCTGCTGTGCCCGTTCGCCTACGTCGGCCTGATCTGGCTGCGGCGGGCCCGCCGCAGCCTCGGGCTCGACGGCGTCGTACGGGTCGAGCACCGCACGTTCCCGCTGGAGCTGTTCAACGGGCCGCACCCCCGCCGCGGCACCGACACCGAGGCGGTCGGTCTCGGGCAGATCGAGCCCGAGGCGGAGTTCCGGATCTGGACCGAGTCCGACGACCTCTACCCGCACACCGTGCTGCTGGCCGCCGAGGCCGTCCACGCCGCGAACGCGCAGAGCCTCCAGGCGGGGGAGGAGCTCGACTTCGCGCTGCGCCGGGCGTTCTGGACGCGTTCCCGCTCGATCAGCCACCGCCAGGCCATCCTCGACGTCGCCGCCGAGGTGCCGGGCGGGGCCGTGGACGTGGACGCGCTGGCCGCCGCCCTGGACAGCGGCCGGCATCGCGGCGACGTGATGCGCGACTTCGCCGTCTCCCGGACCGACGCCGTCAAGGGCAGCCCGACGCTGCGCCTGCCCGACGGGACTGCCGAGCACAATCCCGGCATCCAGGTCTCCTGGCAGGGGCCGTGGGCGGCGGGATTCCCCGTCGTCGGCTCCTTCGACCCGAGCAGCTACGACGCCCTCGTCGAGCGGGCCGCCAAGCGGTGATCCTCCGGCCGCGGCCGAGCATCTTGGAGGTGAGGAGCGCATCACCCGCCCCTCACGGCGGGGCCCGGTCCATCGAGCGGGCCGGGGCGCGCTGACCAGCGAAACCGTCCGATCATGACATCAGCGGTCACAGCCCGACATGGGGTCGCTCCGTGAGAAGATCGAATCCATGATTGCACTGCCTGGCTCAGGCCGCCGCAGGGGCGCTTCCGCCCGCGTGCCGGCCGCCGACACGTCCGTGACGTTCATGGCGCGGCCGGGGCTGCTCGGCCGGGCGGGGCTCGGCGCCGCGGCCGTGCGGGCGGGAGCGGTCGCGTGCTGAGCATGCCCCCGGCGGCCAGTGACAAGCAGGGCGGCAAGCAGGGCGGGCCGCGGGTGAGCCCGGTCGCGGATGAGTGGCGCCTGGTGGCGATGGCGGAGGAGCGAGGTGAGACCGGGGTGGCTCGGGCCGTTCCGGACAGGGCCGAGGAGGCGGTGCTGAGTGTGGGGCGGATCGGCGGGCTGCGGCCGCGCCGCCGTCCCGGCGACGGGGGTGAGGCGTCGGGCGCCGACGTCGACCTGGTGGACGCGCTGCCGCCAGCCACCCGCCGCACGGTGGCGGCCTGGCTGCTGGAGAGGCAGTCGGCGGCCACCCGGCAGGCCAGGCTGCAGGTGCTGGCCGCGTTCGTGCGCTGGCTGCGCAGCGTGGACCCGGCGATCGAGCTGCTCGCGGTCACCGGCGCGCACCTCGACGCCTACTGCGACGCGGCGCGCGCCGGCAAGCTGACCGTCGGCGTGCGCAACCCGGGCCGGCCCCTGTCGAGGACGACCGTGTCCAGGAAGCGGGCCGTGCTGTCGTCGTTCTACACCTTCGCCTGGCGCAGCGGCGTCGTCCGCCACGACCACGCCGCCGTGGTGCCGCGCCCGGCGCCGCCCCGCGACCCCGCCGTGCTGGGCCGCGCCGACCGGCGGCTGCTGCGCGAGGGCGTCGCCCGGCTGGCCGAGGAGGGCAGGGCGGCCGAGGCGGCGGCCGTCGCGCTGCTGGACGCGACCGGCGCGCCCGTCTCCGCGCTGGCCGGGCTGACCGTGCAGGACCTGCGGGCGGTGACGGCCGGCGGGCCCGCCGTCGTGACCGTGCACGACGGCCGCGGCGACCTGGTCGCCTTCCCGGTCCCGCCGCTGGCCCGCACGCTGCTGCGGGCCCTGTCCGCCGCCCGTACGCCGGGCGAGCCGCTGCTCAGGCGGCCCGACGGCCGGCCGGTGGACGTCCAGTGGGTCACGGCGGCGCTCACCGCGGCGGCGCTCGCGGGCGGGGTGCCGCGCGAGCGGGCCGAGTTGCTGGACCCGCACATGATGCGGGCCACCACCGTGACGGAGCTGATGCGCGACCAGGCGCTCTGACCCGGCCGGGGAGGTCAGAGCCCGATGCCTGCCGCCTCCCCGGGCAGGGTCAGGTTCGAGAGCTTGGTGTCGTACCTCTTCAGGAGGCGGGCCTTGCCCGTCGTGACGTTCAGCGCGTACAGCTCCCAGCCGCGCTTGCCGTCGAACTTGACCTCGACCTCCGTCGCGTCGCGCCAGATGGTCGGGGTGAGGTAGCCGCGGTCCGCCGACAGCCCGGTGACGGTGATCTCCCGCACGGCGCGCCCCGTGCTGACGTCGAGCACGGTGAGCACCGGCCTGGTGTTCCTGCCGTACTTGCCGTGGTCGAACGCGACCACGGTGCGCTGGTCGGGGGCCGGCTCGCTGGGCGCGACGAACGTCCCGTCGAAGCGCACCGGCTTGCCGCCCCCGGTCACGGGCATGAACCACAGGTCCGTCTTGATGTAGCGGATCAGCTCGACCACGCCGTCCTTGATGGCGACCGGCTCGTACCTGCCGTTGATCGTCGTGCGCTTCCCCGTGCTGGTGTCGATGAGCACGCCCGGGTACTTGCTGCCCTCCCGGGGGTCGAAGACCAGGTAGCGGCCGTCGTCGGAGACCACCAGCATGGAGCCGGTCCCGATCTTGTCCTGCGGCATGGGCGGCGCGGCCACCTCGGCCCCGGTCAGCATGTCGCGCACCACGTGCGCCTGGGCGTCGCGGCTGTAGTAGGCGAGCTTTCGCCCGTCGCGGCTGAGCGCCACCGGCGCGTCGTGGCCGTCGTCGTTGCGGGCGAGCGCCTGCGGCAACCGGTACGTCTTCCCGGCGGTCGTGACGACCCGCCACTCCACGTCGTCGCAGTCGAGGCCGGGCGGCTCGGCGACCCTCTCGCACTTCGTCCGGTACGCGTAGCCGAGCGGCCCCACCTTGCCGCCGGGCAGGTCGGGCACCGCGTTCGCCTGCTGCTGCGGCCCGGCGGGGCGGCGCTCCACCGCCAGGGCAGCGCCACGGCGGTGCCCGCCGCGCCCACCGCGGCGGCCGTCGCCACGGCGGCCAGCGCCAGCGAGATCCGCCGCCGGCGCCGGTGCCCCGCGACGACCGTGTCGAGCAGGTCCACCAGGGGCGCCTCTTCGGCGATGCCGTCCAGGGCCTCACGCAGCCGGGTCATCGGGACACCTCCACGATCTCAGGGTCGTTCAGCAGGTGCGCCAGCTCGGGCGCGATCGTGCGCAGGCGGGTCAGCGCGTGGTGGGTCTGGCTCTTGACGGTGCCGACGGAGCAGCCGAGCACCTCGGCGGCCTGCGCCTCGGTCAGGTCCTCCCAGAACCGCAACACGATCACGGCCCGCTGCCGGGGGCCCAGCTTGGCCAGGGCCTGCCGCAGGACGATGCGGTCGAGCGTGGCGTCGTCGCCGATGGCGGCGCGCTCGGGCACCTCGGCGCTCGGCAGCTCGGGGCGCGGCCGGCGGCGCCAGGAGATGTACTGGTTGACCAGCGCCTTACGGGTGTACGCCTCGGGGTTGCCGCCCCTGGACAGCTTGCCCCACTGCCCCGCGACCTTGATCAGGACGCTCTG
This sequence comes from [Actinomadura] parvosata subsp. kistnae, assembly GCF_900323885.1. Classification (GTDB taxonomy): domain Bacteria; phylum Actinomycetota; class Actinomycetes; order Streptosporangiales; family Streptosporangiaceae; genus Nonomuraea; species Nonomuraea composti. Next base: position 69,197 of record NZ_OOHJ01000009.1, read on the forward strand.
CAGCAGGTCCTCGGCGAGATGGGCGTCTCCCGTGAGCAGGTACGCCGTCCGCATCAGCGCTTGCTGGCGGGCGAGCACGAACTCGCGGAAGCCGTCGTGGTGATCCAATGTGAGCTCCTCTCGCCCGTTCCCAACGCCACCCGCGGGCCGGAAGGTTGCAGGCGAGCGCCCGGGAACGCGGGCGACGCCCCGCCCTCACCGGCCGAGCCCTGAACGCGAGCGACGCCCCGCCCTGGCCAGGGCGGGGCGTCGCTCGTCGCGGGCGTTCAGCCGAGGCGGGCGAGCTCCTCCTCGCTCAGCTCCAGGCCGGCCGCGGCGGCCGAGTCGATGATGGTCTCCGGGCGGCTGGCGCCCGGGATCGGGATGACGACCGGGCTGCGGGCCAGCTCCCAGGCCAGGCACACCTGCTGCGGCGAGACCCCATGGGCGTCGGCGATCTCGGCGAACACGGCGTTCAGCTCGCCGGTGCGGCCGATGCCGCCGAGCGGGGACCACGGCAGGAACGCCAGCCCGAGCTCGGCGCACACGTCGATCTCCGGCTCGCTGGTGCGGAACCGCGGCGAGTACTCGTTCTGCACGCTGACCAGGCGCTCACCCAGGATGCTGTGGGCGAGCCTGATCTGGTCGGGATTGGCATTCGAGATGCCCGCGTACTGGATCTTGCCGGCGTCGTGCAGCTCCTTCAGCGCCCCGATCGTCTCCTCGTAGGGGACTTTCGGGTCGGGCCGGTGGTGCTGGTAGAGGCCGATGCTGTCCACGCCGAGCGCCTTGAGCGAGCGGTCGCAGGCCGCCCGCAGGTACGCCGGGCTGCCGTCCACGTCCCAGCCGTCGGGCGTGCGGGTGTGCCCGCCCTTGGTGGCGACCAGCACGGCGTCGGTGTCGCCGCTCCACCGGGACAGGGCGCGGGCCACCAGCCGCTCGTTGTGGCCGACGTCCTCGTGGGACGGTGTGTAGGCGTCGGCCGTGTCGATCAAGGTGATGCCGGCGTCGAGGGCGGCGTGGATCGTCCTGATGGACTGCTCCTCGTCCGGCATGTGACCGGCCACCGACATGGGCATGGCGCCGAGCCCGATGACTCCGACCTGCCGGTCGCCGATGGCACGCGTTCGCATGGTGGTGTTGTGCATGAGGACCAGACTGTCGCCTGGAGCGCACTCCAGGTCAACTGGCACGGCCGCCCGCGTCTTTCGTTTTCCGGATGAACCACGGCGAACGGTTCGTCACGCGACCTGCGGGACCGGCCGGGCGAGGCGATGGTGAAGAGGGTCGCCGGGAGATCGGCGGGGAGGGAAGGGCGAGGGGCGATGCGGGCCGCAGAGTGTGATCCGGCAGCGCGGCAGCCCGATGATCCCCCTGTGGTGGAGCGGGTGGCGGAGATGCGCGCCACCTCGGCCCGGCTCAGGCTCCAGGCGCGTGACATCCGGGCCGAGACCCGGCGCGTCGTGGCCGCCGCCAGGCGGACCCGGTTCCATCTCGTCACGCAAGGCGAACGCTTCCGAGTCGTCCAGGCCGCGATCCGGTTGCAACGCCTGCGGCGCGCCTGGGGAGAGACCGGGCAGTGATCTAGGTGCTGAGCGTGTCGCGGGGCGAGCGGCCGTAGACGCGGCGGTAGAAGGCGGAGAAGCGGCCCAGGTGGTAGAAACCCCACCGGGCGGCGATGGCGCTGACCGTGGCGCCCGCGGCGGGGTCGGCGGCCAGCAGGTCGGCGTGGGCCGCCGCCAGCCGCACCCGGCGCACGTACCCCATCGGCGTGGTGCCGTGGTGGCGGCGGAAGGCGTACTGCACGGCGCGCGGGGTGGCGCAGGCGGCCGCCGCGATGTCGGCCAGCGACAGGTCGGGGTCGGCGTAGTGCGCCTCGATGTGGGCGACGGCCAGGCGCAGCACGGCCGGGGTGGCGTCCACGTGGTCGGCGCGGGCCTCCTCCCGCACGGTCAGCGTGGTGGGGAACGCGGCCAGGATGCCGGCCGCCAGCAGCCGCGCGGCGTTGCCGACGACGAGCGGATGCGTGGCGGCGGGGCCGGACAGCAGCGCGTCGGTCAGGGCCAGCGCGTCGGCGATCATCCGGGAGGCGGCGGGGCCGTGAGGTGAGCGCGACAGCAGCCGCGGCGGCCAGGCGGAGCCGTTGTGAGGGGTGCCGGCGACGTCGGCCAGCAGGTCCACAGGCAGCGTCACGGTACGGATGCGCAGGTTCTCGGCCCGGGAGACGAGGTCGTCGCCGGGGAAGGTGGCCATGAGCGCGTCGCCGGGGCCGTAGCGGTGCACGCCCTGCGCGTCCTCGATCGTGACGGTGCCGCTCAGGACGAGACCGGCCCGCACGGTCTCGATGTCGCGGTTGCGGCAGGTCATCGTGCCCGGGAGGGTCAGGTCGGTGGTGCGCAAGGGGCCGGCGTCGGCGGCCGAGACCGCGAGCCGCGCGGTGCCTTCGCGGATCCTGCCCATGAGCAGCCGGCTGCCGTAGACCCGGTCCAGCCACTCGCGCACCTCGCCCAGGTCGTCGGTGACGAACCGGCTCAGGGCCGGCGCGCCCGCATCCGGCTGAGCGCTCACGGGCCTCATCCCCCTCCCGGGACGGCGCCCGCCACGAAGCACACGAGCCGCCCGTACCGCTCGAACACCCTGGTGCCCGTGAGAGTACTGCGGAACGCCGGCCGCGCGAAGCCCTCTCTTGACAAGACGCCGCCGGGAGCAGCACAGTACCGATCATGTTGACTACGTAGTCACACGGGAGGAGCCGCATGTCCGGGACCAGACGCCGGCCGCCGGGCAGCACCGACGTCGCCCGGCTGGCCGGAGTGTCGCAGAAGACCGTCTCCCGCGTGATGAACGGCGAGCCGTACGTGAGCGACGAGATCCGCGAGCGCGTCCTCGCGGCGGCGCGCGAGCTCGGCTACCGCCGCAACACCGCCGCCCGCGCGCTCAACCTCGGCCGCTTCCACCGCATCGGCGTGGTCTCGCTCGGCAGCGCGCTCTACGGCCCCGCCACGCAGCTCATCGAGCTGGAGCGGCGGGCCAGGGCGATCGGGTACGCCTTCAGCGTCGTGCACACCCTCGAAGGCGACGAGGGCGGCGTGGCCCGAGCCATGGAGTCGCTGCTGGAGCAGGGCGTGGACGGCATCGTGCTGTCCGACCCGATCGACGGCGGCCAGGAGCCGCGCATCGATCCCGGCGTGCCCGTGCTCAGCCTGGGGCCGCTGCCCGGCCCGTCCGGCCCGGATGTGATCGTGCACCGCCCGTCCAACGAGGACGCCGGCCGCGAGGCCACCGAGCACCTGCTCGGCCTCGGCCACCCCACCGTGTGGCACGTCGCCGGTCCCGAGCGGTGGTGGGCCTCCCGCGACCGCGTGCGCGGCTGGCGGGCGGCGCTGGCCGCCGCCGGCGCCCCCGAGCCGCCGCTGCTGGCCGGCGACTGGACGCCCGCCTCCGGCTACGCCGCCGGGCGGGCCCTGGCCGCGAACCCGGACGTCACCGCCGTGTTCGTGGCCAACGACGACATGGCGATCGGCGTGCTGCACGCCCTGGCCGAAGCCGGCCGCGCGGTGCCCGGCGAGATGAGCGTGGTCGGCATGGACGACATCCCGGCCGCCGCCTACCTGGCCCCGCCCCTGACCACCGTCCGGCAGGACTTCGCCGCCTCCGCCGCCCAGGGCCTGGCCCGGCTCGTGGACCGCATCGAAGGCCGCCAGGACGCCCCCGCACCGGACGTCCCGACCACGCGCCTGGTGACCCGCCGGTCCACCCGGCCGTACCGACCATGAAAGGATCACCCGTGCCGCGAGTGCTCTTCGGCGCCGCCTACTACCCCGAATACCACCCCAGCGAGCTGCTGAAGACCGACCTCGACCTCATGGCCGAGGCCCGCTTCTCCGTCATCCGCGTCGGAGAGTCCGTCTGGTCCACCTGGGAGCCCGAGAACGGCCGCTTCGACCTCGACTGGCTGCAACCCACGCTCGACGGCGCCCACGAGCGCGGCATCGGCGTCATCCTGGGCACGCCCACGTACGCGGCCCCGCCCTGGCTGGCCCGCCTCTACCCCGAGATCGCCGGCGAGCTGCGCACCGGCGAGCGCATCGGCTGGGGCGCCCGCCAGGAGATGGATTTCACCCACCCCGCGTTCCTCTTCCACGCCGAGCGCGTCACCCGCAAGGTCGTCGAGCGCTACGCCGGCCACCCGTCCGTCATCGGCTTCCAGGTGGACAACGAGCCCGGCCTGCACCTGCTGCGCAACCACGGCATCTTCCAGCGCTTCGTCGACTGGCTGCGCCACACCTACGGCGACGTCGAGACCCTCAACGAGGAATGGGGGCTCGTCTACTGGTCGCACCGGCTGTCCACGTGGGCGGACCTGTGGCAGCCCGACGGCAACGCCCAGCCCCAGTACGAGCAGGCGTGGCGGCGCTTCCAGGCCGACCAGGTGACCGAGTTCATCGGCTGGCAGGCCGGCATCGTGCGCGAGTACGCCCGGCCCGGCCAGTTCGTCACCACCTGCCTCGCCTACGACCGGCCCGCCGTCGCCGACGACGAGCTGACCGCCGGGCTCGACGTCGCCGCCGGGAACCCGTACTACGCGATGCAGGACGGCCTCGCCCTGCCTGCCCGGCCGCACGCCACCCAGGACTGGCGCACCCGCGACATCTGGGCGTTCTACCGGGCGGCCGACCGCATGTACTCCTCGCGGCAGGAGCCGTTCCTCGTCACCGAGACCAACGCCCAGGCCATCGGCGCGCCCTGGGTCAACCAGCCCGCCTACGACGGGCAGTGGCGGCAGGCCGCCTGGGCGCTCGTCTCCCGGGGCGCGTCAATGATCGAGTACTGGCAGTGGCGGACGCTCGTGTTCGGCACCGAGACGTACTGGGGCGGCGTGCTGCCGCACAGCGGGCGGCCCGGGCGCACGTACCGGGAGATCGCCCGCATCGGCGCGGAGCTGGAGCGGGCCGGCGACCTCGTCGAAGGTCTCACCCCCGACGCGGACGTGGCGCTGCTCTACTCCCACCCCAGCAAGTGGGCGCTGGCCGCGCAGCCGCCGCTCCAGGCCGCCGACGGCGGGCCCGACCGGCGCTCCTACGAGGCGATCTTCGACGCCTTCTACCGCGGCGCCTTCGACGCGGGGCTCCAGGCGCGCGTGCTGCACGCCGGGCAGGCGGTCGCCGAGGACCCCGCCGCGCTCGCGCGCCGGCACCCGGTGCTGGTGGCCGCCGGTCTGTACGTGACCGACGACGCCACCCTCGACCGGCTCCGGGCGTACGCGGCGGCGGGCGGGCACCTGGTGCTCGGGCCGCGCACCGCGTACGCCGATCACGAGGCGCGGGCGCGGCGCGACGTGCAGCCGGCCCGGCTGGCGGAGGCGGCGGGGGCCTGGTACGACGAGTTCAGCAACCTCGACGCCGACCTGCCGGTACGGGCGGCGGACGGCTCCCCGCTCGACCTGCCCGGGGAAGCCGCCGGCACCCGCTGGGCCGACGGGCTGCAGGCCGACGGCGCCGAGGTGCTGGCCGGCTACCGGCACCCGCACTTCGGCCGGTTCGCCGCCGCCACCACGCGGGCGCACGGCGCCGGCCGCGTCACCTACGTCGGCACCCTCCCGAACCCGGCGTTCGGCGCGGCCCTGTTCCGCTGGCTCGCCCCGGACCCGGGCCCCTGGCACCCGGCCCCGTCCCCCTCGGTCACCTCCACCGGCGCGACCGCGCGGGACGGGCGGCGGCTGCGCTTCCTGCACAACTGGAGCTGGGAGGAGACGGCCGTGCCCGTGCCGGTCGCCGTGCGCGACGCCCTCGACGGCACCGAGCGCGCGGCGGGGACGGAGCTGCGGCTGGGGCCGTGGGACGTGCGGGTGCTGGTCGAGGCATAGACCCGGGCGGGTCAGGCGGTCCCGGTCAGGCGCTCCCGGCCTTCGTCCCACCTCCAGCGGACGTCCCGGCCGGTCAGATGGACGCCGCCGATCCACCGGTCGACGCCGTTGAGCGTCACGTGGTCGGCCTCACCCTCCAGCACGCGGGCACCCGCCCGGGTGAGGCGGACCTCGGTGGCGAAACCGACCGGGCGGCCGGCGGGCTCGACGCTCAGCAGCGGGTGCGGGCCGCCGGCGAGGCGGTCGATCGTCGCGAAGTACCAGGTGTCGCCGATGTAGGGGCGGGCCTCCCTGGCGGAGGCGCGGGCGAAGACGTCTCCCGCCGTGGAGCCGCCGTCCGGCTCGGCGGCGGCCAGGACGCGGCGTTCGGTGAGGGAGAGGCCGTCGCGGGTCGAGGGGTACTCGCGGCTCAGCCGTTCGAACGCCTCCCCGAGGAAGCGCAGCTCGGGGGAGCGGTCGGCGGCGATCGCGGGCAGGCCCTCGGGGGTGGGGGCGCGGAAGGCGTCCCACGCGCGAGTGGCCAGGTCGAAGGCGGCCGGGGTGAGGGCGGCGCACGCCCCGGTCGCGGGCAGCGCGGCGAGCTGGTCGGGCCGCAGCTGGCCGAGGCCGCCGAAGCGGGCGATGCCGGGATGCTCGCCGACGCAGACCAGCGTGACGCGCTCCGCCGGCACCTTCAGCTCGGCCAGGCGGGACAGGATCTCCACGATCTGGAGCTGGTCGTACAGGTCGGCCTCGAACCACAGCACGTACTCGCCGTCGCGGTGCGCCTCCAGGGCGGCGTCCCGCTGCTCGAACATGCGCAGCCCCTCGGCGCGGTCGTCGGCGCCGGCCCCCATCAGGAACGCGGCCCTGACCCGGCGCAGCTCCTCGGGCGGCAGCGCGGGGACCGGCCCCTCGTGCAGGGTGTCCCGCCAGTAGATGATGTGCCGCGCGAGCCCGGTGCCCGCCAGGTCGGTGGCGTCGCCGTTGCTGACGTGCAGCGCCGCCGCCATCCGCGTGAGGTCCACGTGCTCGGTCATGAACGTCTCCCGTGCGGCAGGCGCGGACGGCCGCCTCCCCCATGCTAGCCCCGGCCCTGCTCGATCACCGTGGACAACGCTGGTCAACGTGCCGATCTGGCTGGTCAACACGCGGCGCCGTACAACCGAACCCTCGGACGCCTGACGGAGGAGGCCATCATGATCGGTTCGACGGGGCGCGCCACGGCCCGCGGGTTACGCCCGCGCCGGCTGCCGGCCATGGCCCGCGGGTTAGGCCCGCGACGGCTGCCGGCCGTGGCCGTGGCGGTGCTCGCCGCGGGCCTGCTCCAGGCGGGTGGCGGGCCCGCGTGGGCGGCCGGCCCGCCGTCGCCGGACCCCGGCGTCGGCCTGGAGGAGGACGGCGCGGAGCCGTCCGGCGCGGACTGCGACGCCGGGACGGACGCGGCCGGCGACTCGGCGCTCGCCGTCACGGCGATCACCGCCGACCGGGTCCCGCGCCACCCGGCGCGGAAGTACGCGAGGTTCGCCAGGGACGACCGGGTCAGCATCCCGCGCCAGGACGAGGCCAACACCCGGCAGCGGTACCTGGACGTCGAGTACGCGCTGCCCGCCGGCGTCGAGCTGACCTGCGTCCGCGTGGACCTCCTCGACACCACCCCGCGCTCCGGCGGGACGGTGCTGCAGACGGTCACCGAGGCGGCGCCGACCGCCGACGGCGGCGAAGGCGTCAGGAGCGTCGGCCGCGACCGGCTCAAGGTGCGGGTGACCTTCGACGAGCAGCACCCCTCCAAGATCCGCGTCAAGCCCGCGCAGGTGACCAGGATCGGCTACCGCGTCAGCCTGATCGGCGAGGACCAGGACGGCACGGTGGTGGCCGCGCGCAAGGACTCCGCCGACTTCTTCCCGCTGTGGCGGATGCCCGCCGGCCTCGACCGGTACGGTCTGCGCGACGACCAGACCGGCGGGGACGACTGGTGCTCGTCCTTCACCCACGGCTGGCTGTCTTCGGCGACCGGCCGGGCGCTGCTGCCCCGCGTCAACGACATCTCCGGCGAGCACGCCCGCAACCTCGGCCACCAGACCCACCTGACCGGCGACGACATCGACGCCTTCCACCCCTACCGGTTCTCCGGCGTGGACGCGGGCGCCGCCGGCTCCGGCGGCCGCGACTACGCCAGGCTGGTGGCCGCCACGCAGGCCGCCATGGACGGCGACGCGGACGGGCTCGGACAGGTCAAGGAGTGGGCGGAGGCGACCAGGACCCGGCTCGGCAGGCTGATCGACGACCGGAACGTGGTGCGGATGTACTACGCGTCCGGCAGCGCCGTGAAGGGGGACCCGCGGTTCACCGCGGGCTGGGCGAGCGCGCTGCTCAGGACCGGCGTGTACGCCTACACGGACGCGAAGAAGGAGACCCGGGAGCTCGATCTCGGGATCGGGGAGTGGAGCAGGATCGGCAACAGGGTCATCACGGCCAAGGACTTCCGCCCCGACCACAACGACCACCTCCACGTGACGCTGAGCGAGACCCGCCGGAAGTAGCCGCCGATCCGGGCGGAGAGCGCGCTTGAGGGCGTGCGGCCGGGAGCGTGCGGCTGGGCAGGCGTGCGGCTGGGCAGGCGTGCGGCTGGGCGGGCGTGCGGCTGGGCGGGGTGTGCGGGCCTGGCCGGGTGCCGGCTCAGCGGTAGCGTTCGGCGAGCAGGCGGAAGGCCTGCTTCGGCTCCCACGACCCCTCGCCGGTCACCCGCACGATGCCGTAGCTGGCCGCGTCGAGCTCCCCGGGCATGTCGTGCTGCGCGAACGTGTTCACGAACACGCTGTCCACCCCCTCCTGCTCGCACACGTCCAGCACCTCGCCCAGGTAGGCGGCCTGCTCGCCCTCGTCGCGCGCCAGCGGCCGGCTGAGCCCGGCGGGCCGGTGCCCGTCGTACCGGACGACCTCCGTGCCGCGCGCCCCGAGGTCGCCGGCGTTCCGGAACGTCATGCAGCCGACCTCGGTGATCGCCACCGGCTTGCCGCTGCGCGCCACCAGCTCGCGCACGCCGTCGCGGTACCGGTCGGCGATCTCCGCCGACCGGTACAGGTCCACCCCGACGATGTCGAACGGCGACCAGTCCACGGACTCGAACGGGATCGCCGCGTACGTGATCCGGCCCGCGAACCGCTCCCGCACCACCGTCACCGCGTCCTCCAGGAAGGCATTGACCAGCGCGGGCACCCGCCCCAGGTGCCGGCGCAGCGTCTCGGGCGAGGAGAGCAGGCCGACCCGGTCGCCGATCGTGTCGCCGGGCAGGAAGCCCCGGCTGAGCAGGCTGTGCTCGGCGCCCGCCACGAACACCATGTCGCTGCCCTTGATCCTCCCCGCGCAGTCGGCGTACAGGTCGAGCAGCTCGGCCGGCGACAGGTCGGCGGTGAACGGCGAGAACCACACCTCCAGCCCGGCCGCGACCGCTTCGCGGGCGGCGGCCTCCAGCCGGTCGGGGTTCGAGCCGATGATCCTGACGGCCGTGCAGTGCAGGTCGCGCCCGATCGCCTGGAGGTCGCGCCGCACGTCCTCGATGTCGAACGTCTCCCTGGTGTCGTGGTCGCCGATCACGATGCCGGTGTCGTACACGATGCCCTTGCCCCGCATGTCCTCATCCTTCCCTTAGGTACGGTACGTACCGTACCCTGATGGGCATGAGGCGTCGAGGTCAAGAGCTGGAGCAGGCCATCCTGAAGGCGGCGCAGGACGAACTGCTCGAATCCGGATATGCCGGGCTCACCATGGAGCGGGTGGCCAAGCGGGCGGGCACCAACAAGAACGCCCTCTACCGCCGCTGGCCCCACCGCGCCGCGCTCGGCGTCGCCGCCTACGCCGAGCTGGCCGCCACCCGCACCGTGATCCCCGACACCGGCAGCCTGCGCGGCGACGTCCTGGCCCTGCTGCGGGCCGCCAACGACCACTGGTCGTCGCCGCTCGGCGAGATCCTGCGCGGCCTGCTGTCCGCCGCCGGCGACGACCCCGAGCTGCTGTCCGTCCTGCACGCACGCGTCAGCGGTGGCGACAGCGGGGCGGGCATGTGGCAGGCGGTGCTGCGGCGGGCCGGCATCGAGGTCACGCCCAGGGTCGCGACGGTCGCGATGGGGCTGCTGCGCAACGAGTTCGTGACCCGGGGCACGCCTCACGTTCCCGACGACGTGCTCGTCGAGATCGTCGACGAGGTCTACCTCCCCCTCGTCACCGGCCACCTCTCCTCAGGAGCGGGGAGAGGCCGCTCGGCACCGGCCGCCTCCGCGCAGGAGCGGTGAGAGGCCGCTTGCCAGAGTGACGACGCCGTGGATGCTGGTGGAGTGGTGACACCGCAGGCTCCACCGACCTCGCCCCTGCTCGAGCGCATCCGCCGCAGCATCATCGGCGACGACGAGGTGCTGCACGGCCCGTACGGGCCGTGCAGCATCATCTACGCCGACTACACCGCCTCCGGCCGATCGCTGACCTTCATCGAGGACTTCATCCGCGACCACGTCCTGCCCCGCTACGCCAACACCCACACCGAGAGCTCCGGCACCGGCCTGCAGACCAGCCGATTACGGGAAGAGGCCCGCCGCGCCGTGCACGAAGGCGTCGGAGCCGGCCCCGGCGACGTCGTCATCTTCTGCGGCTCCGGCACCACCGCCGCGATCAACAAGCTCGTCGGCATCCTCGGCCTGCGCACACCCGGCCGGTACGAGGGGCGACCGGTCGTGTTCGTCGGCCCGTACGAGCACCACTCCAACGAGCTGCCCTGGCGCGAGTCCATCGCCGACACCGTCGCCGTCGGCGAGGACGCGAGCGGCCACATCGACCTCGACGACCTGCGCGCCCAGCTCCGCCGGCACGCCGACCGGCCGCTGCTCATCGGCAGCTTCTCGGCCGCCTCCAACGTCACCGGCATCCTCACCGACACCGACCGCGTGGCCCGGCTGCTGCACGAGCACGGCGCGCTGTCGTTCTGGGACTACGCCGCCGCCGCGCCGTACGTGCCGATCCGGATGGCGGCCGGCGCGGGCGGCCACAAGGACGCGATCTTCCTGTCGCCGCACAAGTTCATCGGCGGCCCGCAGACGCCCGGCGTGCTCGTGGTGCGCCGCGAGCTGGTACGCAACCGGGTCCCCACCGCGCCCGGCGGCGGCACCGTCCTGTTCGTCGACCCGACCGGGCACCGCTACCTCGACGACCCCGTCGCCAGGGAGGAGGGCGGCACCCCCGCCATCGTGGAGTCGATCCGCGCCGGCCTGGTGTTCCGCCTCAAGCAGGCCATCGGCACCGACCTCATCCAGGCCCGCGAGGAACGCTTCTGGCAGCGGGCCCTGCGCCGCTGGGAGCACAACCCCCGCATCGACATCCTCGGCGACCGCCACGCCCGCCGCCTGTCCATCGTCTCCATCAGGATCCGCGCGGGCGACGGCCTGTTCCTGCACCACAACTACGTGGTCGCGGTGCTGAACGACCTGTTCGGCATCCAGGCGCGCGGCGGCTGCTCCTGCGCCGGCCCCTACGGCCACCGCCTGCTGTCCATCGACGCCGCCCGCTCCCGGGCGTTCGAGGAGGAGATCGGCAACGGCTGCGAGGGCATCAAACCCGGCTGGGTGCGGGTCAACTTCAACTACTTCATCTCGGACGCCGTCTGCGACTACCTGATCGACGCCGTCGACCTCATCGCCCGGTACGGCACCCGGCTGCTGCCCGACTACCGCTTCGACCCCGCCACCGGCCTCTGGCGCCACCGCGCCGCCCCCACCGACCCCCCACTCCACCTCTCCGACCTGCACTTCGACGAGCCACCGCCGGGCGACCGTGGCTTGGACGGTCGTGGCTTGGACGGCCGTGGTTCGGGCGGCCGTGGCTTGGACGGCCGTGGTTCGGGCGGCCCGCTTTCGGCGGACCCAGGTGCGTGGCTTTCCTCGCGCGCCCGAGCCGGCGACGACGCCCTTCCCGGCCACCTGGACGAGGCCCGCACCCTCCTGGAATCCCGCCCCGCCGAGATCGACCCGCACCCACCCGGCCTCCCGCAGGAGTTCGAACGCCTGCGCTGGTTCCCCCTCCCCAAGATCTGCCTGGACCACCCCGACCCCACCCCTTGACCGGAACGCGACCACCCGGCCGCGACGTGCCCCACGATTTGTCCAGTGCGGGCTGGACAACGCCGGTCATCGTGCCGAGCAGCCCGATCACCGCGCCCCGTCGTATCCAGGAGCGGAGAGCCGCCCGGAGGGAGGGCGGCGACCGGCATCCAGGGGGCCATGATGACGAGCAGGAGATCGGCGGGCGGACGCCACCGCCAGGGCCAGCCCACACCCACCCCACCACCCGACCCGGCGGCCCGCCCCGCCCGGAACGCCCGGAACTCCCGGGACGATCGCGACGAACGGGGCCTTGACCACGCCCCCCACCCGGCACAGGCAAGCACAACGCCACCCGACAGCACCTGCGACGCCACCCGAGCCATCACCGGCCGCAACGCGCGCAGTGCGGTCACCGGACCTGCCGCCCCCGATCCGGGCCGCGCCGCTGCCCGGCATGCCGCCTCTGAGGCGGGTCGCGCGACTGTCGGGCCTGCGGCCTCCGAGTCGGGGCGTGCGGCTGCTGAGCCTGGAGCTCACGACGCCGATCGGGCGGGTGGCGTCTCGGCCGTTGCGGCGGGGAGCGACGAGGCGGCGGCCACGGTCCAGTTCCGGCACGTCCGTCCGGCCGCGCTTCCGATCCGCCCGGCACAGGCACCCTCGCTTTCGGCTCGCCAGGCACAGGCCGCCCCTGCACCGGCAGCCAGTGAGGCGCGAGTCGCTGCACCACCAGCTCGCCAGGCGCACACCCCTGCGCCGGCGGTTCACGCGGCCGAGCCTCCCGTCCCGCCGGAAGTGGCGGCTCGCAAGGGGCGGCGGTCGCGTGGCTCACTCAAGCTGTGGGTGATCGCCGGAGTGCTCGCCCAGGTCGGGCTGTTCGCGGTGACGCTGCTCAACCAGGACCGCGACCCGGGCACGGCGCTCGCCGCACCGGCCGGGGCGACCGTACCAGCACGGGCAACGGAAGCCACCCCGGATGCCCGGCCCACGACGGCCGCGACGAGCAGGCAGGGCCGGGCGGGCGCGACGGGCCGGTCCGCCGAGGGGGAGCGGGGCGGGCAGGCACGTAAGGGCGGGGTGGGCCTCGCCTTCTCGGCGGTCGCCGGCCCGAGCTGCCCGCGCGACTCCGGCCGCAGCGTGAACATCATCGGCGCCCCCGGCAGGGACGGCTGGAAGGACGCGAAGGCGGGCGGCTGGACGGGCGCGGGCTGCGGCGAGGGTTTCCTGTTCTCGGACCTGAAGGACGACCCGGCCGCCACCGTCCGGCCGAGCAACACGTTCCAGTGGCGCTTCACGACGGGCCTGCGCGGCCGGCACCAGTGCGTGGTGGGCGTGTACGTGCCCAGCTCCGGCCTGGCGGGCCAGCGCGTCTGGTACACGGTCACCGACGGCTTCGACAAGGGCGCCCGCACGGTCACCGAGTTCACCCTCGACCAGCGCATGCGGCAGGGCACGTGGGTGGCGGCGCCCTCGCCGGTGACGGTCGAGGGCGGCCTGGTGATGGTGGAGATCAAGGACACCGGCACGGGGAACGCGACGGGCGACCAGTCGATGGCGGCGGGCCCGATCCGGCTCTCCTGCGCCTGACCGCCTGACCGTCTGACCGCCTGACGCGATGCCAGGTTACGGCTCGACCACCTCGACGATGGAGACCATCGTCCCCGTGGGCACGATCCGGGCGATCCGCAGCCCGGCCGCCGCGAACAACGCGGCGAACTCCGCCTCCGTCCGCTCCCGCCCCGTGAACGCCGTCATCAGCATCATGTCCACGGCCTTGGCCTGGTGGGGCTCGTTGCCGGGCGGGATGACGGCGTCGATGACGAGGATCCGCCCGCCGGGCACCATGGCCCGGCGGCAGTGGCGCAGGATGGTGACGCAGCTGTCGTCGTCCCAGTCGTGCAGGATGCGCTTGAGGACGTAGACGTCCCCGCCGACGGGCACGTCGGTGAAGAAGTCGCCGGGCGCGAGCCGCCAGCGGCCCTTGACGTCCTCGGTGTCGAGGCGGTGCCCGGTCACGACGTGCGGCTCGTCCATCAGCACGCCGTCGAGCCCGGGATGACGGCGCAGCACCTCCAGCAGGAACCCGCCGTGCCCGCCGCCGACGTCGATCACGACTCCGGAGCGGGGGAAGTCGTAGGAGGCGGCGATGGGTTCGTTCTCCTGGTCGGAGAAGGCGGCCATGCCGGTGTGGAAGGCGGTGGCGGTCTGCGGGTTGCGGGCGATGTAGTCGAAGAACGACATGCCGAACAGGTCCTCGAACACGGGGCCGCCCTGCCGCAGCGACAGCTCCACCTCGCCGGCGGGCCGCCACAGCGTGGTGTCGGTGAGCATGAGGACGGCCGGCCGCGCCGACAGAGGCACGTCGGAGCGCAGCGCCTGCCCGGCGGGGGTGAGGGCGAAACGGCCGTCGGCGAGCTCTTCGAAGACGCGGCGCGTGGCCAGCACCCGCAGGACCCGGCGCAGGCCGCCCGCGTCCACGCCGGCCCGGGCGGCGAGCTCCGTCACGGTGAGCGGCCCGCCGGCGAGCAGGTCGGCCACGCCGAGCGAGGCGGCGGCGCGCAACGCTCCCGAGTAGACGTAGCCCAGGGCCTCGTCGATGAGGTACCGCGTCGCTTCCCTGCCCGTGGGCGGGTCATCGCTGATCTCGGTCGGCATGGCGCGGCCTCCGTCGCGTCAGGGATCCCGCTGTCAGGGTAGACGCGGCTCCCGCCCCGTTCCAGAGCGAACACCCCGGCGCCCACGCGCACGACCGTGCGGCGCCCAGCGCCGCACGGTGTCAGGGGTCAGAGGCGGCGGCCGACCGCGCCCAGCACGCCGCCCTTGTCCAGCCCGGGCGGCAGGTACGGGTCGTCGTTGCGCCAGTCCTGGGCCGGCACCACCCCGGGCTCCAGCAGCTCCAGCCCCTCGAAGTAGCCGCGCACGGTCTCCCGGTCGCGCCAGGCGATGGACCCCGAGGCGGAGCGCCGGTAGACGCCGCGCGCCTCGTCGATCTTGTCCGTGTCGTTCTCGTCCGGCTCGATGTAGCCGTGGGACAGGATCAGGTAGCCGCCGGGCACGAGCGCGTCCCGGAGGGTGGTGACGATCTTGGTGACTTCGTCGTCGTCGTTGAAGAAGTGCAGGACGGCGGCCAGGACGATCGCGACGGGCCGCGAGAAGTCGAGGTGGGCGGCGGCGGCCTGGAGGATGTCCGCGGGCCGCTGCAGGTCCCCGTGCACGGCGAACGTGTCGGGGTTGTCGGCGAGCAGGGCCTGGGCGTGGGTGAGCACGATCGGATCGTTGTCGACGTAGACGACCCGAGATCCGGGCGCGGTGCGCTGCACGACCTGGTGCACGTTGTCCTGCGTGGGCAGCCCGGCGCCGATGTCGAGGAACTGCCGCACCCCGGCCTCGGCGACGTGCCGTACGGCGCGGACGAGGAACCCGCGGTTGGCCAGGGCGACCTCGCGGACGTTCGAGCCGGCGTCGCGGGCGAGCCGGATGATCTGCTCGGCCGCTTCCCTGTCGGCGGCGAAGTTGTCCTTGCCGCCCAGGTAGTAGTCGTACATCCGCGCGACGCTGGGGATCGTCGGGTCGATCCCGTGGGGCACGTTCTCGTCCACCATCGCCTGCCTTCCTCGCCTTGACCCGGATCATACGGGTAAATCCGGCTCTGCGTGATCTTCTTCGCGAATCAGCAGAACGCGGCTCGGTCGGGTTCGGGCAGCCAGTGGCGCTCCGGGTCGAACACCGGGCGGTCGTCCCGGACGAATCGGATCAGCGCCTCCAGCGCCGGATGGCGGTGGCGCCGGTGGTACAGCAGCGACGACGGGTAGACGGGCACCGGGTCGACGAGCGGGATCCGTACGGTGCCGGGGTGCCACGGCAGCCGCATCGTCTCGCCGACCAGGCTCATCCCGCGTCCCGCGCCGACGTCGGCGACGAAGTGGTCCCAGCCGAAGTCCGGCCCCGAGGTGTCGATCCGGATGCCGAACGCGGCGCCGAGCAGGTCGTAGAACTCGGCCCACTCGCTGCCGGGCACGTTGCCCGGCATCCACACCACCGACCCGGACAGCTCCGCCGTGCGCACCGACGTCCGGCCGGCCAGCGGGTGGCCGCGGCTGACGAGCAGGTGCGCCGGCTCCAGGAACGCCGGCACGCTGCCCAGCTCCTCCAGGGGGCCGCTGACCCGGCAGAAGGCGGCGTCGACGGAGCCGCGTTCGATGGCGTCGCGGGCGCTCCTGAGCCCGTTGGAGGTGACGATCTCGACGTCCACGTCCTGGTGCCGCCGGTGGAAGGACCTGAGCAGGTCCACCGGCGCCAGCCGGGTGTCCAGGACGTCCACCCGCAGCGCCCGCCGCCGCCCCCGC
Organism: [Actinomadura] parvosata subsp. kistnae; assembly: GCF_900323885.1. Classification (GTDB taxonomy): domain Bacteria; phylum Actinomycetota; class Actinomycetes; order Streptosporangiales; family Streptosporangiaceae; genus Nonomuraea; species Nonomuraea composti. The sequence goes on from NZ_OOHJ01000009.1 coordinate 85,453, forward strand.
AGCGCCTCCCGCGCCTGGTCGGCCAGCCCGACCAGGGCGCGGGCGTGCGGCAGGAACGCCCGCCCGTCGTCGGTCAGGTCGGCCCCGGAGCGCGTCCGGGAGAACAGCCTCAGCCCCAGGTCGGACTCCAGCTTCGCGATCCGCTTCGAGACGGCCTGCTGGCTGATGCCGAGCCGGGCCGCGGCCTCGCTGAAGTAGCGCTCCTCGGTGACGGCGACGAAGGCGCGGACCGTGCCCAGATCCAGGTCCGCCTCACCTTCCCGCACAACCGATGGTTGTGCCGGATCGGCGTGTCGATTGTTGGACAACCCCACCTGCTCTCGGGTCGAATGACGGGCGCCGTTCCCGAGACTACAACCACGAGGGGTGATCGACCGGTGGAATCCTTCGTCCACCTGCACGTCCACACCGAGTACAGCATGCTCGACGGCGCCGCCAAGGTGGGGCTGCTGATGGACGAGGTGGCCCGGCAGGGCATGCCCGCGGTGGCGATGAGCGACCACGGCAACGTGCACGGGGCGTACGAGTTCCACCAGTCCGCGCGCAAGGCCGGCGTCAAGCCGATCATCGGCATCGAGGCGTACGTGGCCCCCGTCTCCCGGCACCACCGCAAGCCGGTCTTCTTCAGCGACGACCTGGCCCTGCGCCGCTCCGACGACGACACCGGCGCGGGCGGCGACGTCTCCGGGCGCGGCCTCTACACGCACCTGACGATGTGGGCGGCCGACGCCCGGGGGCTGCGGAACCTGTTCCGCCTCCAGTCGCGCGCCTGGCTCGAAGGACACGTCCAGAAATATCCGCGCATGGACGACGAGCTGCTCGCCGAGCACGGCGCCGGCCTCATCGCCACCACCGGCTGCCCCTCCGGCGAGGTGCAGACCCGGCTCCGCCTCGGCCAGTACGAGCAGGCCGTCGAGGCCGCCGCCCGCCACCGCGACCTGTTCGGCCCCGGCAACTACTACCTGGAGCTGATGGACCACGGCCTGCCCATCGAGCGCCGCGTCCGCGAGGACCTGCTCCGCCTGGGCAAGCGCCTCGCCCTGCCGCCCCTGGCCACCAACGACTCCCACTACGTCACCGAGGACCAGGCCAAGGCGCACGACGCGCTCCTGTGCGTCGGCACCGGCAAGCGCCTGGCCGACAGCGACCGTTTCCGCTTCGGCGGCACCGGCTACTTCATCAAGTCTCCGGCGCGGATGCGCGAGCTGTGGGACGCCGAGGTGCCCGGCGCCTGCGACAACACCCTGCTCATCGCCGAGCGTGTCGGCGACTACGGCGAGGTGTTCGCCCACCGCGACCTCACGCCGCGCTTCCCCGTGCCCGAGGGCGAGACCGAGTCGAGCTGGCTGCGCCAGGAGGCCCTGGCCGGCGCCCGCCGCCGCTACGGCGGCGACCCGCCCCAGGACGTGCTCGACCGCATCGACCACGAGCTGTCGGTCATCGACGCCATGGGCTTTCCCGGCTACTTCCTCGTGGTGGCCGACATCTGCCGCTACGCCCGCGAGCACGGCATCGGCCTCGGCCCCGGGCGCGGCTCGGCCACCGGGTCGATGGTCGCGTACTGCACCGGCATCACCCAGCTCGACCCGATCGAGCACAAGCTCATCTTCGAGCGCTTCCTCAACCCCGAGCGCATCACCATGCCGGACGTCGACCTCGACTTCGACGACCGCCGCCGCGACGAGATGATCGACTACGTCACCCGCAAGTACGGCGACGACCGCGTCTGCCAGATCGTCACGTTCAGCACCATCAAGGCCAAGGCCGCCGTCAAGGACTCCTGCCGGGTGCTCGGCCTGCCGTACGCCGTCGGCGACCGCATCACCAAGGCCTTCCCCGCCGCCGTCGGCGGCAAGGAGATCCCCCTGGCCGCCATCCACGACAAGAGCCACCCCCGGCACGGCGAGGCGGCCGAGCTGCGCGCCATGTACGAGCAGGACCCCGACGTGCGGCGGGTCATCGACACCGCGACCGGCATCGAAGGGCTCACCCGCGGCACCGGCGTGCACGCCGCCGGCGTCATCCTGTCCAGCGAGCCGCTGATCGACGTGATCCCGCTGGTCAAGCCCAAGGCCGGCGGGCCCGTCATCACCGGCTTCCCGTTCACGCAGGCCGAGGACATGGGCCTGCTCAAGATGGACTTCCTCGGCCTGCGCAACCTGACCGTGATCGGCGACGCGATCGCGAACGTGCGCGCCAACAAGGGCATCGACATCGACATCTTCGAGGTGCCGCTCGACGACGCCATCACGTACGAGCTGCTGGCCCGCGGCGACACGCTCGGCGTCTTCCAGCTCGACAGCGGCGGCATGCGCGTCCTGCTCAGACTCATGCAGCCCACCACGTTCACCGACATCGCGGCCGTGAACGCCCTCTACCGGCCCGGCCCGATGGAGATGAACGCCCACACCAACTACGCGCTGCGCAAGACCGGCAAGCAGAAGGTGGAGCCGATCCACCCCGAGCTGGAGCAGGCCCTGGAGCCCATCCTGGGCGACACCTACCACCTGGTCGTCTTCCAGGAGCAGGTCATGGCCATCGCCCAGCAGCTCGCCGGCTACTCCCTCGGCGCCGCCGACCTGCTGCGCCGCGCCATGGGCAAGAAGAAGAAGGATGTCCTGGACGCCGAATGGGACCGCTTCTCGGCCGGCATGCGCGGCCGTGGCTACTCCGACGAGGCGATCAAGGCGGTCTGGGACGTGCTCGTGCCCTTCAGCGGGTACGGCTTCAACAAGTCGCACACCGCCGGCTACGGCCTGGTCTCCTACTGGACGGCCTACCTCAAGGCCAACCATCCTTGCGAGTACCTGGCCGCGCTGCTCACCTCCGTCGGCGACGACAAGGACAAGATGGCCGTCTACCTGTCCGACTGCCGCCGCCTCGGCATCAAGGTGCTGCCGCCCGACGTCAACGCCAGCAGGCTCGACTTCACCGCCGTCGGCGCCGACATCCGCTTCGGCCTCGGCGCCGTGCGCAACGTCGGCGCCAACGTCGTGGCCGCCATCGTCGCCACCCGCGAGGCCAAGGGCCCCTACACCGGCTTCGACGACTTCCTCGCCAAGGTGCCGCCCGTAGTCTGCAACAAGCGCGTCATCGAGTCGCTGGCCAAGGCCGGGGCGTTCGACGGGCTCGGCCACCACCGCAAGGCGCTGGTGGCGGTGCACGAGCAGGCCGTGGACACCGTCATCGACGTCAAACGCCACCAGGCCCACGGGCAGGACACGCTGTTCGGCGAGGCGGGCCAGAGCGGCGCCTTCTCGATCGCGATCCCCGACGGCGAGTGGGACAAGGCGACCCTGCTCGCCCACGAGCGGGAGATGCTCGGCCTGTACGTCTCCAGCCACCCGCTCGACGGCGCCGAACGCGTCCTGGACGCCGGCCGCGACACCACGATCGCCGACCTGCTCGCCTCCGGCCGCCAGGACGGCACCGTCAGGATCAGCGGCATCGTCTCCGGCCTGCACCGCAAGGTCACCAAGCAGGGCAGCCCGTGGGCGATCGTCACCCTGGAGGACCACGACGCCTCCGTGGAGTGCCTGATCTTCCCCAAGACCTACACCTTGTACGGCGAGGCGCTGGCCGAGGACCGCGTGATCTCGGTGCGCGGCCGGATCAACGTGCGCGACGAGACGGTCAGCGTGTACGGCGAGGAGATCGCCGTCCTCGACCTCGCCACGGCGGGCACCGAGCAGCCCGTGGTGATATCGCTCCAGGAGAGCCTGCTGAACGCCCGGATCGTCCGGGAGTTCAAGCACATCCTCGCCGCCCATCCCGGGCGTGCGCCCGTCCATGTGCACCTGCACCGCCGGCACGCCGGGAGCCTGCTGCTGGACCTGGTGCCGTTCCAGGTCGCGCCCGGCCCGTCCTTCTACGGCGACATCAAGGCGCTCCTGGGCGCCACGGCGATCGGCGGCGCGTGAACGGCTCACCCGCCTGCCCGCCCGCCTGTCCACGCTGCCGGTTCGGCGAGATCCTCGCCGTCCTGCGCCTGCCGCGCACCTGGACGAACGCGTCCGGCCGCCCGGTGCGCGGGCTCGGCGAGGTGCTGTTGTGCGCGCGCTGCGACGCGGGCGACCCGCTCGTCACCTACTTCGCCGTGCACGCCACGGCCCGCCCCGAGCACGCGGCGCTTCTGGCCCGGCTGCTGCGGCAGTGGGCCGCCCGCGCCCGTCCGGAGGGGCCGGACGAGGACGCGTTGCGGGCCGAAGCCGAAGCCTGGCGCAGGGGGGAGTTGTGAGAACCCCGTCTGTACCTACTAGTATGTACGGCGTGGACACCAGGGAACGACTCATCGAGACCACCCGCGAGCTGCTGTGGGAGCGCGGCTACGTCGGCACCAGCCCCAAGGCGATCCAGCAGCGCTCCGGCGCCGGCCAGGGCAGCATGTACCACCACTTCCACGGCAAGCCCGACCTCGCGCTCGCCGCCATCACCCGCAACGCCGACGAGCTGCGCGAGCGGGCCCGCACCGCGTTCGACGGGCCCGGCACCGTGACCGACCGCGTCACCGCCTACCTGCGCCGCGAACGCGACGCCCTGAAGGGCTGCCCCGTCGGCCGCCTCACCCAAGACCCCGACGTCATGGCCGACCCCGACCTGCGCCGGCCCATCGAGGAGACGTTCTCCTGGCTCACCGCCACCCTGGCCGGCCTGCTCGCCCAGGGCCGCGCCGACGGCGAGCTCGACCCCGCACTCGACCCCCAGGCCACGGCCGCCGCGCTGGTCGCCGTGGTGCAGGGCGCCTACGTCCTGGCCCGCGCCGCCGGCACCGCCGACCTGTACGCCCAAGCCGTCGACGGCGCCCTCGCCCTCATCCGCCCCCACCGGCAGAAGGAGAACCACTGACATGCCCTTCGTCCGCATCGACGCCCTCCGCGCCGACACCGCCCGCCTCGACGCGCTCGGCCGCGCCGTCCACGACGCCCTCGTCGAGACCATCGGCATCCCGCCCGGCGACCTGTTCCAGGTGCTGACCGCCCACGACGGCACGCACAGCCTGATGCGGTACGGCGACTTCCCCGACACCCGCCGCGACGACGACCTCGTCTACATCTCCATCACCCTGCGCTCCGGCCGCACCCCCGACCGGAAACGCGCCCTGTACCGGCGCATCGCCGAACTCGCCCACTCCTACACGGGCACCGAGCCGCGCAACGTCCTCGTCTTCCTCACCGAGAACGAGCTGATCGACTGGTCGTTCAGCGACGGCGTCGCCCACTACGCGCCCGCCCAGGACGACTGACCTCATCACCACTTGCGGTCATCTGCCTACCTTCCGTCACGGATGCGAGTACGGTGACATCCGACCGGCTCGACCGAGGGCGAGGAGGACCGCGATGGACGCCACCCCATGACCGCACCCCCGCCGGACGGGGAACGGCTGCCGGGAGAGGAGCCGGTCCGTCATGACGTCCACGTGGAGGTCTCCGGGCACGGCCGGGCCTTTCTGACAAGCGGCGGCTCCCAGACCGTCATCATCCACAACGGCCCCTGGCAGCGCGCCCGCGTCACGACGGACGAGGTCACCGACGACTGCCCCTACCCCGGGCTGGCCGCGTTCGGCGCCCATCAGGCCCGCTGGTTCTTCGGCCGCGACGAGGTCATCGCCGACCTGCTCACCCGGCTCGACCACCGCCTGACCGCCGGCGGACCGCAACTGGTGGTGGCTCCCTCGGGGGCGGGCAAGTCCTCACTCCTGCACGCCGGGCTGCTGCCCCGCCTGGCCGAGGGCGCGCTGCCGGGCTCCCGCACCTGGCCCGTCCTGGTCCTCACCCCGACCGCCGACCCCTTCGCCGCCCTGGCCGCCCAGCTCCGCCCCGGCGACGACCAGGCCCAGGTGGCCGCCGAACTGGCCGCGAGCCCACCCCGCGCCGCCGCACTACTCCGCCACCTCCTGAACCCTGGCCCCGACCCGGCTTCAGCGACCGGTCGGCGGGTCGTCGTGGTGGTCGACCAGTTCGAGGAGCTGTTCACGCTCTGCCCCGACCGCCGGCGGCGCGAGGCGTTCATCGAGACGCTCACCCACCTCGCCGCCCCCGAACGCCCGGGCGCCGCGCCGGTGGCGCTGGTGGTGGCCGGGCTGCGGGCCGACTTCTACCCCGCCTGCGCCGCCCACCCCGCCTTGCGCGCCGCACTCCAGGACCGGCACCTGCTGCTCGGCGCGATGACCGCCCGCCAGGTGGAGGAGGCGATCACCTACCCGGCCAGGGCGGCCGGGCTGGAGATCGAGCCCGGCCTGGTCGAGCTGCTGCTACGGGACCTGGGCGTCGGCCACGACCCCGCATCCGTCCCGGACCAGGACCTCGACACGGCACTCTGGACGGACCCGGACGAGCGAGGCGGCTACGAGCCCGGCCGCCTGCCGCTGCTCGCCCACGCCCTGCGCGCCACGTGGGTCCAGCGCCAGGGCAGCGCCATGACCGTGCAGGGCTACCGCGACGCCGGCACCATCCACCGCGCGCTGGCCCGCACCGCCGACCGCGTCCACGACGCCCTGCCGCCGGCGGCGCGGCAGGCAGCGCGCCCGTTGTTCCTGCGCCTGGTCAAGATCGGCGACGGCACGCAGGACACCCGGCGCCGCCTGTCCCGCACGGAGCTGATCGAGGCCGCCGCCGACCCCGAAGCCGCCGCGGTCGCGCTGGACGCCTTCACCGCCGACCGCCTGCTCACCCAGGACGACGGCACGGTGCTGATCACGCACGAGGCGCTGCTGCGCGGCTGGCCCCGGCTGCGCGGCTGGATCGGCGACGACCGCGCCGGCCGCCTGCTGCACCAGGACCTGGAGGAGACAGCCGCCGCGTGGGTACGCTCTGGCCACGACGCCGCCCTCCTGTACCGGGGCAGCCGCCTGGACGCGGCCCGCGCCTGGGCCGAGACCGACCCGCGCCGCTCCCGCACCGGAACCGGCCACCGCTCCCACGACCGTACCGGAACCGGCCACCGCTCCCTCGACGGGAACGGGACCGGCCACCGCTCCCACGACCAGGCAGTCCCCGGCCGTTCTCGCGACGAACTCAGCCCCGCCGCGCAGGCGTTCCTGGACGCCGCGGTCCGGTTGCGGCGGCGTACCCAGCGGCGGCGGACCGCCGTCACCGCCGCGCTGGCGGCGCTGGCCCTGCTCGCCTCCACCACCGCCGTGTTCGCCTCCGTGCAGCGGCGTGAGGCGCTGCACCAGCGCGACACCGCCGTCTACCAGCGGCTGCTGTCGGAGGCCGACCGCACCGCCGACACCGACACCGTCCTGTCGGCCCAGCTCACCCTGCTCGCCCGCCGCGAACGCCCCGCCGACCAGCCCAAGGACGAGACCGACACGCGCCTGCTCAACACCCAGCACGTCCCGCTGCCGATCGTCCTGACCGGCCACCAGGCCGAGGTCAACGCGGTCGCGTTCAGCCCCGACGGCCGGACCCTGGCGACCAGCTCCGACGGCACGATCCGCCTCTGGAACATGGAGACCCCCGGCCACATCACCCTGCGCGGCCGCCCGCTGCCCAGCCACGCCGGCGTCAACGCCAAGGTGGCGTTCAGCCCGGACGGCCGGACGCTGGCCGCCACCGGAGCCGACGGCACGATCCGGCTGTGGGACGTCACCGACCCCGACCGCCCCGCACCCCGAGGCGCCCCTCTGACCGGCCACAAGGGCTACGTCTTCGCCCTCGCGTTCAGCCCGGACGGCAGGACGCTGGCGAGCGGCGCCGCCGACGGCACCGTACGTCTGTGGAGTGTGGAAACCCCCGGCCCGCGCGGAAAGCCGCTCACCGCCCACCACGGCCAGGTGATCGCGGTGGCGTTCAGTCCCGACGGCCGCACGCTGGCCAGCGGCGGCGGCGACACGCTCATCCGGCTGTGGGACGTGCGCGACCCCGCCCACCCGTCCCCGCGCGGCAGGCCCTTGACCGAGCACTCCGACACGGTCACCGCGCTGGCGTTCAGCCCGGACGGCGAGACGCTGGCCAGCAGCGGCATGGACGCCTCCGTGCGGCTGTGGAACGTGCGCGACCCCCGCCACCCCGCTCCCCGTGGCTACCCGCTGGACGGCCACACGGGCTCCGTCCTCGCGGTGGCGTTCAGCCCCGACGGTCGGACGCTGGCCAGCGCCGGCGCCGACCATTCCATCCGCGTCTGGGACGTCATCGACCCCGGCGTCCCCCGCCTGCGCGGCCGCCCGCTGACGGGTCACGCCGACGCGGTCTGGGGCCTGGCGTTCAGCCCGGACGGCCGCACCCTGGCCAGCGCCGCCAACGACCACTCCGTCCGCCTCTGGCAGCTGCCGCCGGGCCGGCTCGCGGGCCACACCGGCGAGGTGTGGACGGTGGCGTTCGCCCCCGACGGCCGCACCCTCGCCAGCGGCGGCAAGGACCGCACCGTCCGGCTGTGGGACGTCACCGACCCCGACCGCCCGGCACCCCGGGGCAGGCCGCTCACCGGCCACGCCGACGCGGTGACGTGGCTGGCGTTCAGCCCCGACGGCCGCACCCTCGCCAGCGCCGGCGAGGACCGGGAGATCCGCCTGTGGAACGTGACGAACCCGGACCATCCGGCCCTCCGCGGCAAACCGCTCACCGGCCACACCAGTTACCTCATGGCGGTGGCGTTCAGCCCCGACGGCCGGACGCTGGCCAGCGCCGCCGAGGACGGCACGGTCCGCCTGTGGAACGTGGCCGACCCCGACCACCCGTCCCCGCGCGGCAGGCCGCTCACCGGCCACGGCGGCGGCGTCTACACCCTCGCGTTCACCCGCGACGGCACCACCCTCGCCACCGCCGGCCAGGACCGGAAGGTGCGGCTGTGGGACGTACGCGACCCGCCCGCCCCGCCCTCCTCGGCCGCCCGCTCGCCGGCCACGGCACCGACGTGCTCGCGGTGGCGTTCAGCCCGGACGGCGCGACGTTGGCCAGCGCCGGCCGCGACCGCACCGTACGCCTCTGGAACGTGCGCGACCCCCGGCACGCCACGCCCTACCCCTTGCCCCCGCCCGCGCACACCGCCGCCGTCGCCTCCGTCACCTTCTCGCCCGACGGCCGGAGGCTGGCCACCGCCGGCGCCGACCACACCATCCGCCTCTGGGACGCCACCCACCCCGCCTCGGCCCACCCGACCGGCCTCCCGCTGACCACCCCCGGCACCGTCATCGGCCGCACCCTCTTCAGCCCGGACGGCCGCCGCCTAGCCAGCGCGACCTCCAACGGCGACGTGCTCCTGTGGGACCTGCGCCCCGAACAGTCCGCCCACCGCATCTGCACCCTCACGGGCACCTTCTTCACCCACCAGACCTGGCAGCGCGACGTGGGCAAGGACGTCGCCTACGCCCCGCCGTGCGCATGACCCCGGACACCACCGGCCCTTCAGCGGGGCAGGAGGGCGATGGTGCCGATGAGGAGGACGCCGGCGACGGCGATCGCCGTCCGGCCGCCGGCGAGGCCCGCCAGGACGCCCCACAACGCCGTGGCCGTCGCGATCGTGGCGCGGCTGGTGATGGTCCAGGCGGTGAGGACGCGGGCCACCGTGTCCTGGGGCGCGCGGCGCAGCCGGTACGTCACCAGCACCGGGTTGAAGACCGCGATACACGTGATCAGGCCCAGTTCGGCCGCCATGACGACGAGCAGCCCGCCCGTGCCGGGGCCGACGAACGCCAGCCCCACGAGCCACAGCACCCGCGCGGCCCCGAAGCCGAGCAGGATCCGCCGCTCCCCGAAGCGCCGCACCAGCGGCCGGGACAGCCGGGCCCCCGCGATCCCGCCGAGGCACGGCACGCCGAGGGCGAGCCCGTACTCCAGGGGAGTGAAGCCGAGGTCGTGCACCATCAGGTGGAGCAGCAGGGGAGCGGTGGCCATGATGAGGGCGTTCACCAGGACGCCGTTGGCGAACAGCAGGCGCAGGTCCCGGTCGGCGGCGATCGCGCGCCAGCCCTCCGCCACGTCCCTCAGCCGGGAGCCGCCGGCGGCGCGGGCGGGCGGCGGGGGCTCGGGCGCGGTGATCGAGCGCAGGCCCAGCGCGGACAGCGCGTAGCTGACGGCGTTCAGGGCGACCGTGACGACCGGGCCGAGCAGGCCGACGAGCGCGCCGCCGGCGGGCGGCCCGACGGCGGTGGCCAGCCAGGAGACGGTCTCGAACCGGCTGTTGGCCCGCACGAGGTGCCGGTCGGGGACGAGCGATCTGAGGTGCGCGCCGCCGGCCCCGACGAAGACGATGTCGGAGACGGCGACCACGACGGCCACCGCGAGGAGCTGGGCGTAGGTGAGCAGCCCCGGCGCGTACGCGGCCGGCACGCTCAGCAGGACGAGGAAGCGCACCAGGTCGGCGCGCACCATCAGCGGGCGCTTGCGCTGGAACTCGATCCACGGGCCGAGCGGCACCGCCAGCAGCGCGCCGGCCGCCCCGGACGCCGCCGCCATCCAGGAGAGCTGCGCGGCGCTCGCGTCCAGCACGAGGACGGCGATCAGCGGGAGGGAGTCGAGGGCCAGGTACGTCCCCGCGGCGCTGGTCGCGTAGGCCCCCCACAACCTGCCGAAGTCGCGCCCCAGACCGCCGCCGTCGCCCGCCATCCCGCTCCCTCCGATCGGACCGGAGCCGATCCAACACGGGGGAGGGCGGCAGGCTCAAACAACGGACGTTCACGCGCGGACAACCGCTGGTTGTCCGCCGAGGCAGGCGGGCTGTCCGGGGCCGGCGGGCTATTCGGGGCCGGCGGCGAGCGGGGCGGCCGGCGTACGGGTGAAGCGGGCGCGGATCCAGCCGGGGATGGACGGGCCGCCCGCGAAGCACCACAGCGCGATCACCGGGTCGCAGATGGCGCAGCCGAGGGAGGCCTCGTGCGAGATGGGCAGGATGGGGCTGCCCTTGAGGTGGTGGACGACGTCCCAGGCGGTGTGCACGAGCCAGCCGATCCCGATCCAGGTCCAGCTCTTGAGCCCCCGGTAGGCGATGTACGACATGACGACGGGCAGCACGAACTCCCAGTAGCCGAGCCCGAACCCGCTCAGGTAGGCGGCCCCGCGCCCCCGACCACGACGGCGTTGAGGGGGCGGCGGTGCGGCTCGGGCACCAGGGAGACGATGGTGACGGCGATCAGGCCGATCACGATCGGCATGATGATGGACATGACGGTCCGTTCTGCGAAAACGTGGAAGGAATGGACGAGCCGCCCGGCCGGGGGGCGCCGCCAGCCTAGAGCGGTCCCGCCCTGGCGTCCCACGGGGTGGAACGCCAACTTCCAACGGATTCTCGCCAGCCGGGTCAGGCCGGGCCTTGGGGGAGAGGCCCGGCCTGACCGGCCCGCGGGTGCCGGGGGCTACGGCTCCAGCAGGATGGAGTTGACCGGCGACAGGTTCACGACGTAGCCGCCGGGGCCGAGGCGGGCGCCGCAGTTCTGGCCGCCGTAGGCCGCGCAGAGGCGCAAGCCCGCGCCGCCGGTCTGGTTGTTCACGACCAGGCGGTCGCCGAAGACGTTCCTCAGGTTGTGGGCGCCGTACCTGAAGTACGTGTCCGGATTGCCGTTCGGGGTCGCGTCCGGATAGATGCACACGTGCCCGGACGGGCATCCCGCTCTCGCGCGCTCCATTTCCATGGCCGGCACCTGGCCGGTCGTGGCGGCGGCGGGGGCGGACAGCGCGGCCAGCACCGCGAGGGCCGTGACGCCGCAGGACAGGAGCGCGCCGCGAAGACGGGTCGGGCGGGCGGCGTGGTGGATGGTCTTCCGCATGGTGGTCCCTGCTTTCTCTCTAGGACGGATGGCCGGTGCTCCGGGGGGCTCCCGGCCGGCGCTGTGCCAGCTAAACGGGCCCGGCGGGCCGTCCGACAGGGAGGCGGACGGACTCGTGCGAACTCGTCCGGAACCGGCCGCCCGCGAGCCGGTCCCGGACACTTTGCGGCCACCCCCGGACGCGCTGCGTAATGATTCGTATACTTTCCGGCGTGGACGGGGTCAGGAAGGGGCCGATGAACGCCGATCCGGGCAACGATCCTCCCGCGCCGGAGGAGGAAGGGCGGCTCCGGCCGGAGGCCGTGCACCGCCACGAGGAGCTGGTGGCGTTGCTGGCCGAGCAGTTCGCAAGGGCCGACGTGTCGCTGCGGGAGCTGCAGGCGCGGGCCGACCGCTCCGGCGGCACCCGCCTGCCCCGCGCCACCTGCGCCGACATGCTCGCCGGCCGGCGCTTCCCGCGCAAGGCGGTGATGGTGGCGTTCCTGCGGGCCTGCCAGGTGCCCGAGCAGCGGCTGCCCGCCTGGGAGCGGGCCTGGGAGCGGGTACGCCTCGCCCGCATGCAGCCGCCGCCGGCCGCAGGTGCTCCGCCGCCGGCCTCGCCGGAGGCATCCACGAGACGGAGGCGGGGCGTGCCGGTGCGGGCAGGGGCCCTGGCGGCGGCTGTGATCGTGACGGCAGGCGCGATCGTGACGGCGGTCGCGATCGCGTGGCCGGGCTCGGACACGCTCACCGACGACGGCCGCGCGTTCGGCCCGGGCGGGTCGAGCCGGTTCACCGTGCGCATCGATCCGACGGCCGGCCCGGTGCGGCTGGTCCGCCGCCTGGACGCCCGCGTCTCGCGTCAGCGGGCCGCGATCACGGTGAACGGCGCCCCCGCCGGCCACTGGGAGCCCCTGCCCGACGGCAGCGGCGGCTGGGCGGAGCAGCACGTCGACCTGCCGCCGTCCGTGACGGCAGGCCGCGGCACGCTGGCCGTCCTGACCTCGTTCACCTCCTCGGAGTGGGACTTCAGCGAGTTCAGGTACGCCGTCGAGCAGCAGACCGACGGCGGATGGCGCACCACTGACACCCTCGACGTCGGCCACGCGGAGAGCGAGGCCGCGCACGGCTACCGCGTCGCGGGCGAGACCTTCCGCGGCAGCCGTACCCTCGAACCGAGCTTGAGGACGGCCGCGCGGGTCCGCTACGAGGCGGAGGCCGGGCGGATCAGCCACGCCAGGATCCGCTCCGGCGCCGCCGGCGCCTCACAGGGCGCGGTCGTGGCAGGGCTCGACCACGAGGACAGCTGGGTGGACCTGAAGGTGTACGCGCCGCGGGCCGGCCGTCACACCGCGCACGTGACCTACGCCGCCGGCTACGGCGACGCGCAGCACGCGGTGACGGTGAACGGCTCGACCCGGTTCACCCTCGACTACCCCCAGCACGGCTGGGACGTGTGGCGGCAGGTGACGGCGTCGCTGCCGCTGTCCCGCGGCTGGAACACGCTGCGGTTCCGGCACCACGACCGCTGGGCGGAGCTGGATCACGTCGAGATCGCCTGACGGCGGTCATGGAGATCGGCGGCGCCGCGCCGCTAGCCTGTCCGGATGAAGACGCATGGTGAGCTGAAGGGGTTCTGGGAGCGGCGCCTGCGGTCCGACTGGACGGAGAGCGGGGTCGGCTACGCGGCGCTGGGCCGGGCGTTCAACACGTGGATGTACCGCGTGCGCGCGGAGGTCTTCGACCGCGAGGCGGCCACCCTGCCGCTCGACCTGCCGGAGGCGCGCGTCCTCGACATCGGCTCGGGCACGGGCTTCTACGTGCGCCGCTGGCAGGGCCTGGGGGTCCGGTCGATCGTCGGCTGCGACCTCACGGCGGCGGCGGTGGAGCGGCTGCGCGGGCGCTTCCCCGGCGTGGAGTTCCACGAGGTGGACATCGCGGAGCCGGGCGAGGTGCTGGAGCGGGGCGCGTTCGACGCGGTGTCGGCCATGGACATGCTGTTCCACATCACCGACGACGCCCGCTACCGGGCCGCGCTCGGCTCGATGGCCGCGGCGTTGCGTCCGGGCGGCATCCTCGTCCTGTCGGAGAACTTCCTGCGGCGGCCCGAGCAGCGCGGCGACCACCAGGTCAACCACACGCTGCCGTGGATCACCGAGGCGCTCGAGGCGGCCGGGTTCGACGTGATGCGCCGGGTGCCGATGCTCGTCCTCATGAACGCGCAGGTCGACGCGAACCCCGTCTGGCGCAAGCTCTGGGGCGGCCTCCTGCGCGCGGTCACGTTGAGCGAGTGGACGGGGAGCCTGGCGGGCTCGCTGCTCTACCCGCTGGAGCGGCGGCTGGTGCGGGTGCTGCGGGAGAGCCCCACCACGGAGCTGATGATCTGCCGCCGCCGCTGAGGCGGATCAGGAGGAGAAGTGCATGACGACGGCCAGCCCGACGAAGTGCATGAGCGCCACGGCGACGAGCAGCGAGACGAACACGAACTTGGCCGGGCCGTGCTCGAAGTGCTTGCCTTCCTTCAGCGGCGGCAGCTTGGCCTGGCGCTCGGCGATGCGCTCCTCCAGCGGCTTGCGGTGAAACACGGGGATGTCCTCCAGCCGAACGTTTTGTTTTGTGTGCCAATGGTTTGTACACCAAGTAAGCTACCAGACGACGAAAGGGGTGCACACCGATGGAGCCTGTGACAGAGACGACAGATCTGCTGGCGCTGGACCGGCAGGTGTGCTTCGCCCTCAGCGTCGCCTCGCGCAGCGTGATCGCCCTCTACCGCCCGCTGCTGCAGCCCATGGGCCTGACGCACCCGCAGTACCTGGCGATGCTCGCGCTCTGGGAGCGCGAGCCGCTGTCGGTCAAGGAGCTGGGGGAGCTGCTGCAGCTCGACCCCGGCACCATGTCGCCGCTGCTCAAGCGGCTGGAGGCGCTGGGCTACGTCCGGCGCGAGCGCAGCAGCAAGGACGAGCGGGCCCTGGCCGTGACTCTCACCCCGGAGGGGCGGGCGCTGCGGGCGCAGGCGGAGAAGATCCCGCCGGCCATCGTGGCCCGGCTCGGCATGAGCCTCGACGAGCTGCAGCGCCTGCACGAGTCGCTGACCCGGGTGATCGCCGCCGCCCGCGGCGCTCTGTGAACAGCCGGACCGCACGGGTGACCGCGTTGCCCGTGCCCGCCGACCTGGCCCACCTGGTGGCCGCGAGCTGGGTGCTGGCCGGCGGCGCGGTGCCGCGAGGCTTGCCGCACCCCGCCGTCGATCTGCTGGTCATGCCCGATGGGGAGTGCCGGCTGGCCGGCCCGGAGACGCGGGTCCGGCAGGGGACGCTGCCCGGGGGCGGAGCGCTCGTCGGGCTGCGGTTGCGGCCGGGCACGGTGACCGGGCTGTTCGGGGTCGCGGCCGACGAGGTGCCGCTGGCCGGGGCGCCCCTCGATGCCGGGCGCCTGGACGGGCCGGTGGCCGAGCGGCCGGCCGGAGCGCTGGCCCTGGTACGGGCGCGTGCCGGGCGGTGCCAGGTCGACGAGCGGGTGCGGGCCGTGGTGGCGGCCATGCACGCGAGCCCGGGTACGCCGGTGCACCGGCATGCCGCCCGGGCCGGGCTGTCGGAGCGGCAGCTACGGCGGCGCTTCGGGGTGGCGGTCGGGCTGCGGCCCAAGGCGTACGTGCGGGTGGTCCGGCTGCACCACGCGCTCGCCGCCGCGCGCGCCGCGATGGCCAGGGGCGAGCGCCCGGACTGGGCGGCCATCGCCGTCCGCAGCGGCTGCTACGACCAGTCCCACCTGCTCGCCGAGTTCCGGCACGCGGTCGGGGCGCCGCCGGCCACGCTGCTGCCGGACGTCCGTTTTCTCCAAGCCCCGCCGGGCCGGGGTCAACACACTCGAAGGCATGAGTGATGATGTCGTCGAGGAGATCTTCGGCTGGTACCGGGAGACCGCACGCGACGGTCTCGCCGGCGACGGGGTGCGGTTCGCCGAGCCGGTCGGCGCCTGGGTGGTGCACGGCTACGCCGAGGTGAAGCAGGTGCTCACCGACTACGCGGCGTTCTCCTCCGACGAGCGGCGCCACAGCGCGCGACCCGTGCCGCACCGGGACAATCCGGTGCTCGGCAGCTTGTCCGCGATCGACCCGCCCCGGCACCACCTGCTGCGCCGGCTGGTCAGCCGGGCCTTCACGCCCCGCGCGATCCAGGCCCTCCTCCCCTCGATCACCGACACCGTGCGCACGCAACTGGCCGGCGTGCGCGGTGAGCTGGACGTGATCGGCCGGCTCGGCTACCCGTTGCCGGTGCGCACCATCGCCACGCTGCTCGGCGTCGAAGCCGACCGGCAACCGGACTTCGTGCGCTGGAGCGAGGCGATAACGTCCTTCGCCGGCTCGTTCGCCGAGGACCCGGTGCGCCAGGACGCGTTCCGCGCCGCACATGCCGAACTGGCCGCGTACCTGCGGGAGGTGTTCGCCGAGCACCGCGCCCGGCCCCGAGGCGACGTGATCGACACCCTGCTGGCCGCCGAGCCGGACGGCGGCCGGCTCTCCGACGAGGAGCTGCTCGACTTCTGCACGCTGCTGCTCATCAACGGCCACGAGACCACCAAGACCCTGCTGGCCAACGTCGTGCTCTGCCTGGCGGCCCACCCCGACGCACTGGCCCGGCTCCGCGCCGAGCCTGAGCTGGTGCCCCATGCCATCGAGGAGGTGCTGCGCTTCCTGCCCCCGGCCGGTGGCACCGACCGCTTCACCACCGGCCCGGCACGCATCGCCGGGCACACCGTCGAGCCCGGCCGGCGAGTGATCGCCATGATGCTCTCGGCCAACCGCGACCCCCGGGTGTTCGCCGAGCCGGAGGAGTTCCGGCCGGACCGGACACCCAACGAGCACCTGTCCTTCGGCCACGGCGTGCACTTCTGCCTCGGCGTGCACCTGGTCAGGCACGAGGTCGCGATCGCGGTTCACGCGCTGCTGCGCCGCTTCCCCGGCCCGTGGTCGGTGGGCCGGATCGCGATCGAGCGCACCCCTGTCGGCATCGACGTGCTCGATCTGACGCTGGCCGGCTCGTAGGGACACCCTTGCAGGGCGGGAGCGGCCGCCTTATAGTCATCGACATGACTACTCATGGGGATGACTAGTAGGATGGCGCTCCGGCACGCCGTACTGGCGGCACTGCTCGACGGCGAGTACAGCGGCTACCAGCTCACCAAGATCTTCGACGTCGGCGTCTCCAACTTCTGGTACGCCGCCCCCCAGCAGCTCTACGCCGAGCTGGCCAAACTGGAGGCCGACGGCCTGGTGGCGGGGCGCGAGGTGGTCCAGCGCGGCCGCCCCAACAAGCGCCTCTTCAAGGTTACCGACGCCGGGCTGGAGGAGCTGGCCGCCTTCGCCGCCACCCCGGCCAAGCCCCTGCTGCTGCGCGACGACCTCGCCGTCAAGGTGCACGCCGCCGACCTGGTCGACCCGGCCCCGCTGATCGCGCAGCTACGGGAGCGGGCGCAGGAGGCCGCGGCCAAGCTGGCCCTGTTCGAGCAGACCCTGCGGCGCCTGCGCGGCGACCTCGGCGAGGAGGAGTTCCTGCGCGAGGGCGAGCGGATCGGGCCGTACCTGTCCTGCCTGGCCGGTTGCCGGCTGGAGCGGGAGATGCGCGACTGGTGCCAGGAGACCGCGCGGACGCTGGAGGAACGCGCGGGCAGGAGGGTGTCATGACGTACACGCGTTACGTCGCGCTGGGCGACAGCCAGACCGAAGGGCTCGGCGACGGCGACGACGTCGTGGGCCACCGGGGCTGGGCCGACCGGCTCGCCGAGCACCTGGCCGCCGCCAACCCCGGCCTGCTGTACGCCAACCTCGCCGTGCGCGGCCGGACGGCGGCACGCATCCGCGACGAGCAACTGGGGGCGGCGCTGGAGCTGCGGCCCGACCTGGCCACCGTCATGGCGGGCATGAACGACGTCATCCGCCCCGGGTTCGACGCGGCGCGGGTGGCCGGGGTGCTGGAGGAGATGTTCGAGGCGCTGACGGGCGCGGGCGCCCAGGTGGTGACCGTGACGTTCCCCGACATCGGCAGGATCGCGCCGCTGGCCCGGCCGCTGGTGCCGCGCGTGCTCGACTTCAACGAACGCGTCAGGAAGGCCGCGGCCCGGCACGGGGTGACGCTCGTGGACACGTACCCGCTGGAGTACGTGACCGACGCCCGCATGTGGAGCGTGGACCGGCTGCACGCCAGCCCGATGGGGCACGCCAGGTTCGCGGCCGGCGTCGCGCACGCGCTCGGGCTGCCCGGCAGCGACGACACATGGATGGCGCCGCTGCCCGCGCTGCCCCCGCCCGGCGTCTGGCGGGCCGCGGTGGCCGAGGCGCGCTGGCTGGCGACGTTCGCGGGGCCGTGGATCGGCCGGCGGCTGCGCGGGCGCTCCTCCGGCGACGGGCGGGCGGCCAAGCGCCCGTCGCTCACTCCCGTCGCATGAGATCATGGGGGGCTTCCCGAGACTGCTTCGAGGTGAGATGAGCGCCGTCACGTACGCCGAGCCGCCCGGGCCCCGTCCCGAGATCCCGCCGGCCGGCGGGGACGTCACCGAGGGGGCCGTCCGCATCGGCGACACGGCCCGCCGCCGGCTCGGCCCGACGCGCCGCTGCGGGAGGCGGGCGCGAACGGCCCGCCGCCGCCCTCGACGCGGCCCTGACCGCGCCGTGACGGCGCCGGCACCGGCGCGGTGGCCCATGACCGGGCGCCTACGGGTGTGGCGAGGCGGCCCATGACGGCCGGACGCCTGCGCATGTGGGGAGGCGGCCGATGACGACCGGACGTCTGCGGATCACCGAGACCGAGGTCGACTCCCGCGTCAGCGTGGTCACCGTCGGCGGTGACCTCGACATGGACACCTGCCACCTGCTGCAGGCCGCGCTCGCGCGGGCGCGGCCCCGGGTCGCGATCGACCTGGCCGCGCTGACCTCGGCCGACTCGTACGGGCTGACCGTCCTGCTGGCGACGCACCGGCACGCCCAGGCGGCGGGCGGCCGGGCGCTGGTGTGCGGGACAGGAGACCTGATGCGGGCGCTGTTCCGGCAGCGCGGCCTCGATCGCGTCCTGGAGCTGCGGGCCACGCTGGAGGAGGCCGTCGCCGAGCTGCGCGCGCTCTGACCTGCGGGACGCCGGAGTGGCCCGCCGCGTTGAACCCCGCCGTGCCGCCCCACGTTGGGAGGGCACGATGCGAAGTCCCTCAGGTGGGAGGACACGGTGCGCAGTTACATCACAGAGTTCATTGGAACGTTCTTCCTCGTCTTCACCGTCGGCGTCACGGCGCTCACGGGCGCGCCGCTGGCGCCGGTGGCCATCGGGGCGATCCTGATGGTCATGGTGTACGCCGGCGGCCACATCTCCGGCGGCCACTACAACCCGGCGGTGACGCTGGCCGTGTTACTGCGCGGCCGGATCACGATGGCCGACGCGCTGCCGTACTGGGTCGCGCAGGTGGCCGGCGGGGTCGTCGCGGCCATGGTCGCCGCGTACGTGATCAACCCGTCCGCGGTGCGGGCCGTCTCGCCGTCCGGGCGCGGGGTGTGGGTGGCGCTCGTGGCCGAGGCGCTGTTCACGTTCGCGCTGGCGTACGTGGTGCTCAACGCGGCCACGAGCAAGGACCACCCGGGCAACAGCTTCTACGGGCTGGCCATCGGGTTCACGGTGGCGGCCGGGGCGTTCACGGTCGGCGGGGTCTCGGGCGGGGCCTTCAACCCGGCGGTCGCGATCGGGGCGGCGTCGATCGGGCTGTTCGACTGGACGCGGATCTGGGTGTGGCTGGTGGCCGAGCTGATCGGCGCCGCCGCGGCCGGGATCGTGTTCCTCGCGCTCAACCCGTCGGACCGGGCTCCGGTGCGGGCGTCCGCGGCCTGATCCCCGCGTCTCCGGGCCGGCGCGTGGCCCTGTGACGCTCCGCCTCGCACGATCCGGCGCGCCCCTCCTACAGGCGGGATCGTGATCAGGAGGCCGGCGTGTCCGTGGGCGTCTCCGTGGGTGTCGCGGTGGGCGTCTCCGTAGGCGTGTCCGTGGGGGTTTCGGTCGGCGTTTCGGTCGGAGTCTCCGTGGGTGTCTCCGTGGGCGTCTCGGTCGGGGGCTCCGGGTGGGGTCGGTCGGCAGTGGGGTGACCGTCTGGGTCGGGGTGGGACATGGCGTCGGGGTCTGCCAGTTCGGGACGATCGCCCACCACTGCTTGGCGCGCTTCCACCCGTTCTTGCCCTGCGGGTACAGCCGGGCGGGCTGCGACAGGTCGAGGAGGTAGGCCGCCGTGGCGGTCTGGCCGTCGGTGGCAGCGGGAGTGGGGGTGGTGGCCTCAGGAACGGCGGTGGCGGTGGCCGTGCTGGTGGCGGTCCCGCCGGCGGTGCTGGTGGCGATCACCGACACCCAGTCGTCCTGCTCGATTCCGCTGTCCTCGCCGTCGCGCCCCCGAACGCTGGGCTGGCGGGTGGACTCGTCGATGGTGTACGTCCGCTCGAACCCGTCCTGGCTGCGTACGGTGATGGAGCCGTCGGACAGGGCGGTCACCTGGCCGGTCTGGGTGAGCAGCGTGACGGTGCCGCATCCGTCCTTGGTGGCCACCGCGAACTCGCCGTGCATCGCTCCGACGAACCCCCACGGGTTGATGGGCGGCAGCTCGGCCGGGGTGGGTGACGTGGTCGGGGCCGGGGTTTCGGCCGGTGGTTCGGTCGGGGTGGGGGTCTCGGTGGCCGGCGGCACCGGTGTCAGGGTGGCGGCGGAGGCCGAGACGGTCACCGCGAGGCCGCCGGTGGCGACGATCGCGATGGTGGCGAGCTTGAGCAGCCGCCGGTGGCGGGGACGTTCCTCGTGCGGTCGGCCGGAAGTCATGGGCGTCACCTGATCCTCTCGGGGTCCCTGGGGTCCTCGCGGTCAGCTGCCTGCCGTTCGCGCGCACGGCGAAGCACCGCCGTGGCGGGTGAACGAGGGCTGACTGGCGTCGTCGGTCGAAGGCGAACAGGTCGGACTACGACGCCGGCACCGCCGCGCGGCCGGCGCGGGTGCTCGGCGCGAACGCTGGCTCTGGTTGGACGTGGGACACACTCGGCCGGTTCCCACCGTTTTAAGAGCAGTCGTCCGGTTAGCGGCTTCAAGAGCAGTCGTCCGGTTAGCGGCGTTCGGCGAGGGACGCGCGGTCAGCGGCGTTCGGCGGGCTCCAGCTTCGGCAGCTGCTCGGTGGACTCGCACAGCAGCAGCCGCCCGCCCCTGGCGAGGACCGGCAGGCACAGGCGCGCGGCGTGCGGCCGGGGGCTGACGACGGCGAACAGGTGGCCGCGCTCGTGCGCGCGGCGGGCCGCCCCGAGCAGGACGCTCATCCAGCGGGTGCCGGTCAGCCGGCAGCCGGTCAGGTCGACGGCCACGCGCGGGCGGGTGTCGACGGCGGTGTCGAGCTGGGCTCGCAGGGCCGGCACCCGCCGGTCGTCGACCGTGCCGGCGACGCGCAGGACACTCCAGTGGCCGTGTGTCAGCAGGCTCGAGATGTAAGCCATGGCTCACTCACCTCACCTGTGCAGGTGGTCGGTCGCGGCCACGCCTCCGGACCTTTCCTGACGCGAACACTACCCCTTTGCCTGCGGGCTAGCGGATCACCGGTGCAGTGCCTGGGCCGGCGGCCCGGCGAGCTCGGCCAGGGCGCGGCGCAGGCCCGCGGGTCGGTCCCGGCCCAGCCGACGTACCCGTCGGGACGCACGAGCACGAGAGGGGCGGCGAACCCGGCGGAGGCGGCCACGCGGACGCGGTCGTCCCAGCCGGTGACGTCGGCGTCGCCTAGCAGGACGAAGCGGCCGCCGCGCAGCGCCTCGTACAGCCGGCCGCCGCCGGCGAGCGGGACGTCGGCGGCGC
>NZ_OOHJ01000014.1:0-10000 GCF_900323885.1 [Actinomadura] parvosata subsp. kistnae
ACTCCGACCGCTGGAACTCCCTCAACACCTCCGTCCTTTCGGAGTTCGTCCTGCCCGTGGTGTGGGGCATGCGCGACAACGACCAGACCGTACGCATCGTCCACCACGACACGGAAGCCGCCGTGCGTCTCGCCATCCAAACCGGCGGCACGGCCGTCATCCTCAAGCCACTGGCCGTCGATGACGTACTGGCAATAGCCGCCGGCGGTGAACGCGTCCCACGCAAGTCCACCTCCTTCGGCCCGAAACCAAGAACCGGCCTGGTCCTACGTACCTTCGCCACCGACTGAAGGCCCCACCGACTGAAGGCCCCACTGGCTAAGGGCCCCACTGGCTAAGGGCCCCACTGGCTAAGGGCGCCGCCGCCTGAGAGCACAACCGGCTGAAGGCACAGCCGGCTGCGACCACGGCCGGCCAAGGCTCGGCACCACGGCCAGGGCATGGTGGCGAGCTGGCGGGCAACCAGCCAAGGACCAGCCGACCGGGACGCGATCGGCTGAGGCGCAGCTGGTCGGGCGCACGCAGGAGCGACTCCCAGCACAGCCGGGCAAGGGCGCGATCAACTACGCGCATGACCGATCTGAGCACGACCAGCCGTGAGCGCAGCCGATCAGGGTTCGACCGGCTAAGGACGCAGCGGGCTGGCCTCTTCCAAAGGTAAGGAGCGTGAGGTGAAGGCGTGATCGGCGCGATTGGCGTGATCGACGTGATCGGCGTGGTCGGTGCGTGGGCTGTGGCTCATGGCGATGTGAGAGGGCGAGCCGGCCCCTGCGGCGAGGAAGGGCCATGCGGCGAAGGGTGACTCGCTGTATTCGGGGGGCTGGCCGGACTCCTCTGGGTCGGAGCAGGCGTAGTGGAGAGAAGGGTGGCGTCACAGGCGACTCCGCCACAGCGGCCCGGCTGTGACGGCTCGTCGCGCTGGGCCGCTCTCAGGCGCATCTCCCCCTCCTCTTAGCAGCGCCTGGCAACGCATTCCGCCGACCAGGCTGCCTTCCCCACAGCCCGGCCCCGGAACCATCGCCATCTCGCCAGGGTTCTGCCGGTCCCCGGCCGATGGACTGGCCGGGGACCGACCGGTGGATCGGCCGGTGGATCGGCCGGGGACCGACCGGTGGATCGGCCGAGGACCGACCGGGGACCGACCGGTGGATCGGCCGGTGGATCGGCCGCGGGCCGGGCGGTGGATCGGCCACAGACCGGCCGGTGGATTGACCGCGGGCCGGGCGGTGGACTGACCGCAGGCCGAGCGGTCGGTGGGGAGGTTAGCCGGTGGGGGCCAGGTAGGGGATCTGGCGGGGGATCAGGGCGGCGAGCATGGTGGGGTCGGCGTCGGCGGCCGGGGTGGGTGGGATGGCCGGCTCGGCCTCGTACGGTTTCGCGGTGCTCACCTCCACCTCGTATCGCCAGGTCTTGCCGGTGGTCGGGCCGTAGACGCGGCAGCGGAACGAACCTGTCACCTCCAGGTAGTCGCGGGGCTTGAGGGTGCGGACGACGGCGGCCGTCTCCGGGTTGAACGTGACGCACGGGACGCTGTCACTCAGCACCACCCCGCGTTTGTTGCGGCGGCGGCGGACGATGATGCGCCACTTCGTCACCGTGTCGCCGCTGGGCATGGGGTGCTCCTCCACCGGTGCTGACAGCCTGCCCACCAGCAAGACTTCGTTTCTGTCCACGGTCGTCCTCCTATCGGTGCTCTGGTGGAGATCACTCTCTACGATGAGGAGGAGGCCGGATCGGCTGAACGCCGTTCTGGGGACAACGGCTGGAGGCTCAGGAGTGGCTGTGGACAACATCACCGCGCTCGGCGGCGACGTCTATGAGATCGACACCAGAATGGCCGGGTTCGCGGGCATCACGGCTGGTTACCTGATCCTCAGCGACCGGCCCTGCCTGGTCGAGACAGGAACCTCTACCTCGGCTCCCGTGGTACGCGACGCGCTCGCCTCGCTGGGTGTCGGCCCCGAAGACCTGGCCACGGTCGTCGTGACCCACATCCACCTCGACCATGCCGGCGGGGTCGGGGACATCGCCAAGTTCTTCCCGTCGGCGCAGGTCGTCGTACACGAGAAGGGCGCCCGCCACCTCGCTGAGCCGTCCCGGCTCATGGCCAGCGCGCGCATGGTGTGGGGCGATCGGCTCGACACGCTCTTCGGCGAGCTGTCCCCCACCGAGGCCGAGCGCATCGTCGCCCTGGGCGACACCGGCGCCATCGACCTGGGCAACGGGCGCACGCTCAACAGCCACTACTCGCCCGGCCACGCCAAACACCACGTGGGGCTGGTCGACTCCGCCACCGGCGACCTGTACGTCGGGGACGCGGCCGGCGTCTACCTGCCCGAAACGGGCGACCTGCGCCCTGCCACCCCTCCGCCGGACTTCGACCTGAACACCGCGCTCGACTCGATCGCGCTGTTCGAGGCACTTGAGCCGCAGCGGTTGCTGTTCAGCCACTACGGGCCGGTTCATGCCGTTCAGGAGACGCTTGAACGGTCAGCCGAGGAGCTCCGGGTCTGGGTCGATCTCACCCGGCGAGCCCGATCCGAGGGCATGGACCTGGATCACGCGGTCGCCATGGTGCGGGACCGCACCAAGGAGCGGTACAAGGCGATGAGTGCCGACGAGGCCACCGCTGAGCAGTTCGAGCTGTTGAACGGCGCTTCGTCGAACGTCGCGGGGATCCTGCACTGGCTGAACCGGGTCTCCCCATGACCTCGCCGGTATTCGGGTGCTTTGCACCACCGCTGTCGCTGCCACCGCCGCCGTTGCAGTTGCTTCCGCTGCCGCCGCCGTTGTCGCTGCTTTCGCCGCCGCCATCGCTACCGCTATCGCAGCCACTGTCGCCGCCGCGACCGCCGCTGCCACCGCCGCCGCCGCTGCCTGTCGAACCCTGACCGTACGAGGACCTGCCACGCGAACATCTCTCCGACGGGACGTGCCGCTGAAGCACCTCGCCCGCCGCACGGGCCTTCCCCTCAAGCAGATGCAGGAGGGAAGGCTCGTACGGCGGGCGTGGGTGTCAGCGAGCGTCAGCTCTCGTTCTTCGGCTTCTTCTCGGTGCGCGATTCGGCATCGTCGTCCAGGACGTCGCCGAAGTTCGGCTCGATGAACGCCGGCGTGATGCCGGGCACTCCCGTCTCCGCGGCTGCCGCCTCCGGGGAGGCGTCGCCATCGGAGTCGTCCTCGCTCTCAGCGGAGGCTTCGTCCGCCGCCTTGGAGGCAGGGACGCGATCGTCTTCGTCAGCCTCGTCATCGGAAGCGGCCTCGACGTCGACATCAGCGCGCGAGGAGGGGGCGTAGGCGGCGTCAGCGTACTCGTCCACATCTGCGTCAGCCTCAGCGTTCGCACTGGCGACCGCCTCGACATCCGCATCCGCATCGGCGTCCGTGTCGGCATCGGCGTCGGCGTACTCGTCCGCGTCCTCGTCGACATCGGCGTCGATCTCGGCGGACAGGAGGTCTCCGGCCTCGGCCAGGGCCGCGGCGTCGTCCGCTTCCTCATCCACCCTGGCGACGTCCTCAGCCCCGGACACGCCCGCGTCGTCGAAGTCGTCCTCCTCGTCGAAGTCCTCCTCGACGTCCTCGATGACGGCTCCCGTCAGCTCCGCGTACCGCTCGGCCGCGTCCGTCTCCCCGTCCTCGTCGAACGCCATCGCCCTGCCGAACCAGTCCGTCGCCGCGTCCTGGTGCCCGGCGTCGGCCAGCGCGTCGGCGTAGGCGAACGCGAGTCGCGCCGACCACGGCCTCGGCTGCGGGTCGCGCAGCTCGGGCAGGCGCTGCAGGGTGATCACGGCGGCGTCGTGCTGGCCGAGGTCGCGGCGGGCACCGGACTCGACGATGGTCAGCTCGATGCGGCCGGCCCGGTCGAGGCGCTCGGCCTCGGGCGAACGTACGAGGTCGATGGCCCGCTCCGGACGGCCCATCCCGCGCTCGCAGTCGGCCATGACCGGCAGGTACGCGTCCGAACCGGTCATCCGCCTGGCCGCCCGCAGGTCGCTCAGCGCCTCCGAGAAGTGGCCGGCGCGGTAGGCGACGATGCCCGCGGCCTCGCGTACGACACCGATGCGGGCCGCGAACCTGCGTGCCACCTTCGTGTGCTCGTGCGCCCGGTCGGGGTCGTCCTCCTCCAGCGCGCGCTCGGCGGCGACCAGGTGCCGTCCGACCAGGTCGGCGAGGTCGCCGGGAAGCGATCGCAGCTCCTCGAGGACCTCCTTGTCCAGCTCGTCCACCGTGATGTCCGGAGGCACGTCGGGCAGCTTCTCGCGCTGCGGCGCCTCGGCAGCGCCCTCGGCGTCGCTCCGGCCGTACCTCGCGCGGGTGCCGGCGCCGGGACGCTCCTCACGGCCTTCACGAGAGAACGGACGGGAGTCGCGGTCGCCCCTCTCCCGGTAACCGCCCTCACGCCTGTCACCGGAACGGCCGCGGTCACCGAAGCCGCCCTCACGGCGCGGCCCACGGTCGTCACGGAAGCCGCCCTCACGGCGCGGCCCGCGATCGTCACGGAACCCGCCCTCACGGCGGGGCCCACGGTCATCGCGGAAGCCACCCTCGCGACGCGGCCCACGGTCGTCACGGTCACGGAACCCGCCTTCGCGGCGCGGACCACGATCACCGAAACCGCCCTCACGCCGGTCGCCGTAGCCGCCTTCGCGACGGGGCCCGCGGTCACCGAAGCCGCCCTCACGACGCTCACCGTAGCCGCCTTCCCTACGACGGTCGTCGCGGAAGCCGCCTTCCCGGCGCGGCCCACGGTCGTCACGGAAGCCACCCTCTCGGCGCGGTCCGCGATCACCGAACCCGCCCTCACGGCGCGGTCCACGATCGCCGAAGCCGCCTTCACGGCGGGGCCCACGGTCATCGCGGAACCCGCCCTCACGGCGCGGCCCGCGATCACCGAAGCCACCCTCACGGCGCGGCCCCCGGTCGTCGCGGTCACGGAAGCCGCCCTCACGACGGTCGCCGAAGCCGCCCTCGCGGCGCGGCCGCCATTCGTCGCGATCACGATAGGTACGGCGGTCGTCGCCCTCGCGGCGGGGACCCCGGTCCTCGAAACCGCCCTCACGACGCCCGGCGTAGCCGCCTTCACGGCGCGGCCCACGGTCGTCACGGAACCCGCCCTCACGACGGGGCCCACGGTCACCGAAGCCGCCTTCACGGCGGGGCCCACGGTCATCGCGGAACCCGCCCTCACGGCGCGGCCCGCGATCACCGAAGCCACCCTCACGGCGCGGCCCACGGTCGTCACGGAACCCGCCCTCACGGCGCGGCCCACGATCGCCGAAACCGCCCTCACGCCGGTCGCCGTAGCCACCTTCGCGGCGCGGGCCGCGGTCGTCCCTGTCGCGATAGGTACGGCGGTCATCACTCCGAGGCCCGCGATCGTCCCCCTCGCGCCTGGGGCCGCGGTAACCGCCTTCGCGGCGCGGCCCACGGTCGTCACGGTCGCGGAACGGCCGGCGCTCGTCGCCCTCGCGGCGGCCTCCTCGGTCGTCTCGGGTGTCGTCGCGCCTGGGGCCGCGGTCACCGCGGTTGAAGGAGCGCGACTGGTCGTCGGAACGGAACGGACGGTCGCCGCCGGAGTCTCGCCCGCGAGAGCCGTAGCCGCCGCTCCTGCCACTTCCGCCGGAGCGCCTGTCACCGTAGTCGCCGCGCCCGGCCTGTCCGCCGTCCGATCCGTTATCTCTGTTCACTTCTGGTCCATTTCGTTGGCTCACCCAGCGGACTCACAACGACGGTCCACCGTGGCTGGTCGCCGCCCGCCCCGCGGGCCTTACGCGACGAAGGCCACCCGTGGGGGTGGCCCGGTCTCTCCAGCCTAGCAAGTCACCGAACGTCCACGAGCCCAACGCAACCCCGATATTGATTGGACCGCAAACACCCGGTCAGCGAGACTGCTCCGCATGTCACTACGCTTCCACGAAATCGCCGAGTCCCGGCACCGGATTCTGAACCCGTTGACGGACGACAAGCTCAACCTGCTGGGCGAGATCTGCCACTTCGGCTCCGGCACCCGCATCCTGGATCTCGCGTGCGGAAAGGGCGAGCTCCTTTCCCGGTGGGCGGCCGATTACGGCATCCAGGGCGTCGGCGTCGACATCAGCAAAGCTTTTCTGAACGCCGCCGCAATCCGCGCGGAAGAGCTGGGCGTGGCCGACCGGGTCGAGTTCGTGGAAGCCGACGCCAGCGCCTATGAGGCCGCTCCGGAGTCGTACGACGTGGTGTCCTGCATCGGCGCGACCTGGATCGGCGGCGGCCTGACGGGCACCCTGGAGCTGATGCGCCGCTGGCTGCGCCCGAACGGCATCGTGCTGGTCGGCGAATGCTATTGGACGTCACCGCCCCCGCCCGAGGCCTGCAACGCACTGCAGGTCGACAAAGACGCGTTCACCTCATTGCCCGGCACAGCGGAACGAGCCGAATCGGCCGGGTTCGAGCTGCTGGAAATGGTGCTGGCCAACCCGGACAGCTGGGACAGGTACGTCGCGAGCCAGTGGTGGACGATCAGCGACTGGCTGCGCGAGAACCCTGATGATCCGGACGCGCCGGCGATGCGTGGTTTCCTGACGCAGGCACGTCGTTCCCATCTGGAGTACGGCCGTGACTACCTCGGCTGGGGCGTCTTCGTCCTGCGCCCGTCCTGAACCCGGAGGCCCGGCCCGCCGTTCGGATGGCCGGGCACGGGCCCGCACATTCCCCCAGAAAGCAGAAAGGGCCCCGACGAATCGGGGCCCTTCCTATAAAGATTGTCCGGCGGTGACCTACTCTCCCACACCCTCCCGAGTGCAGTACCATCGGCGCAGGGAAGCTTAACTTCCGGGTTCGGAATGTAACCGGGTGTTTCCTTCCCGCCATAACCGCCGTAACCCTATGAAACAATCAAACACACCTGTTTGTTGTCTCAGAATTGCTTAGTGGACGCGAGCAAGAGTTGCTTTGTGGTCAAGTCCTCGGCCTATTAGTACCGGTCAGCTCCACACGTTACCGCGCTTCCACCTCCGGCCTATCAACCCGGTCGTCTACCGGGAGCCTTACCCCCTCACAGGGTGGGAGACCTCATCTCAAGGCGAGCTTCCCGCTTAGATGCTTTCAGCGGTTATCCCTTCCGAACGTAGCCAACCAGCCGTGCACCTGGCGGTACAACTGGCACACCAGAGGTTCGTCCGTCCCGGTCCTCTCGTACTAGGGACAGCCCCTTTCAAGTCTCCTACGCGCGCAGCGGATAGGGACCGAACTGTCTCGCGACGTTCTAAACCCAGCTCGCGTACCGCTTTAATGGGCGAACAGCCCAACCCTTGGGACCTACTCCAGCCCCAGGATGCGACGAGCCGACATCGAGGTGCCAAACCATCCCGTCGATATGGACTCTTGGGGAAGATCAGCCTGTTATCCCCGGGGTACCTTTTAGCCGTTGAGCGACACCGCTTCCACACGCCGATGCCGGATCACTAGTCCCAGCTTTCGCTCCTGCTCGACCCGTCAGTCTCACAGTCAAGCTCCCTTGTGCACTTACACTCAACACCTGATTGCCAACCAGGCTGAGGGAACCTTTGGGCGCCTCCGTTACCCTTTAGGAGGCAACCGCCCCAGTTAAACTACCCACCAGACACTGTCCCCGATCCGGATCACGGACCAGAGTTAGACGTTCAAAACGACCAGAGTGGTATTTCACCAATGACTCCACCCGAACTAGCGTCCGAGCTTCCCAGTCTCCCACCTATCCTACACAAGACGCTCCAAACGCCAATGTCAAGCTGTAGTGAAGGTCCCGGGGTCTTTCCGTCCTGCTGCGCGTAACGAGCATCTTTACTCGTAGTGCAATTTCGCCGGGTCTGCGGTTGAGACAGCGGGGAAGTCGTTACGCCATTCGTGCAGGTCGGAACTTACCCGACAAGGAATTTCGCTACCTTAGGATGGTTATAGTTACCACCGCCGTTTACCGGCGCTTAAGTTCTCACCTTCGCCACATTGCTGCGGCTAAGCGGTCCCCTTAACGTTCCGGCACCGGGCAGGCGTCAGTCCGTATACATCGTCTTACGACTTCGCACGGACCTGTGTTTTTAGTAAACAGTCGCTTCCCCCTGGCCACTGCGACCCCCACCAGCTCCGAGTGCAAGACTCATCACCAGCAGAGGTCCCCCTTCTCCCGAAGTTACGGGGGCAATTTGCCGAGTTCCTTAACCACAGTTCACCCGATCGCCTTAGTATTCTCTACCTGACCACCTGAGTCGGTTTAGGGTACGGGCCGCCACAACACTCACTAGAGGCTTTTCTCGGCAGCATAGGATCATCCACTTCACCACAATCGGCTCGGCATCACATCTCAGGCACATGGAACGCGGATTTGCCTACGTTCCGCCCTACATGCTTACCCCAGGACAACCATCGCCTGGGCTGGACTACCTTCCTGCGTCACCCCATCGCTTACCTACTACCCAATCAGGCCGAGCGTTCGGTCTAACACCGCCTCCGAAGAGGCAGCTGACTTAAGGACTCTTAGTATCAAGGGGTTCAGTATGGGCGCATTGAAGCGGGTACGGGAATATCAACCCGTTGTCCATCGACTACGCCTGTCGGCCTCGCCTTAGGTCCCGACTTACCCTGGGCGGATTAGCCTGGCCCAGGAACCCTTGGTCATCCGGCGCGAGGGTTTCTCACCCTCGAT
Source organism: [Actinomadura] parvosata subsp. kistnae (assembly GCF_900323885.1). Lineage (GTDB taxonomy): Bacteria > Actinomycetota > Actinomycetes > Streptosporangiales > Streptosporangiaceae > Nonomuraea > Nonomuraea composti. The sequence continues at coordinate 8,660 of NZ_OOHJ01000014.1, forward strand.
TCGCTACTCATGCCTGCATTCTCACTCGCACAGCCTCCACAACTAGATCACTCTGCTGCTTCGCCGGCTGCACGACGCTCCCCTACCCACCAACAACACAAAGCTGTCAGTGCCACGACTTCGGCGGTGTACTTGAGCCCCGCTACATTGTCGGCGCAGAATCACTTGACCAGTGAGCTATTACGCACTCTTTCAAGGGTGGCTGCTTCTAAGCCAACCTCCTGGTTGTCTCTGCGACTCCACATCCTTTCCCACTTAGCACACGCTTAGGGGCCTTAGTCGGTGATCTGGGCTGTTTCCCTCTCGACTACGAACCTTATCGCCCGCAGTCTCACTGCCACGCTCTCACTTACCGGCATTCGGAGTTTGGCTGACGTCAGTAACCTTGTCGGGCCCATCGGCCATCCAGTGCTCTACCTCCGGCAAGAAACACGCAACGCTGCACCTAAATGCATTTCGGGGAGAACCAGCTATCACGGAGTTTGATTGGCCTTTCACCCCTACACACAGATCATCCCCCAGGTTTTCAACCCTGGTGGGTTCGGTCCTCCACCCAGTCTTACCTGAGCTTCAACCTGCCCATGCGTAGATCACCCCGCTTCGGGTCTACAGCATGCGACTCAAACGCCCTCTTCAGACTCGCTTTCGCTACGGCTCCCCCACACGGGTTAACCTCGCCACACACCATAACTCGCAGGCTCATTCTTCAAAAGGCACGCAGTCACATCACACACCAGCAAGCTGATGTAAGCTCCTACGGCTTGTAGGCACACGGTTTCAGGTACTATTTCACGACCCCTCACCGGGGCACTTTTCACCTTTCCCTCACGGTACTCGTGCACTATCGGTCATCAGGGAGTATTTAGGCTTACCAGGTGGTCCTGGCAGATTCACACAGGATTCCTCGAGCCCCGTGCTACTTGGGATCCCCTCCAGCAGTCCATCCGATTTCGTCTACCCGGCTCTCACGGTCTACGGCGCCCCTTCCCAGAGGCTTCAACTATCAGACAGATTTATCACTGCTTGGCCGACCGGCAGATCGACCCAGAAGGTCCCACGACCCCGGACATGCAACGCCTGCCGGCTATCACACACGCCCAGTTTAGCCTCATCCGCTTTCGCTCACCACTACTCACGGAATCACTCTTGTTTTCTCTTCCTACGGGTACTGAGATGTTTCACTTCCCCGCGTTACCACCAACCGCCCTATACATTCAGGCGGAGGCAACACCACATGACTGGTGCTAGGTTTCCCCATTCGGACATCCCCGGATCAACGTCTGGTTGGCGACTCCCCGAGGCTTAACGCAGCCTCCCACGTCCTTCATCGGCTCCTGATGC
>NZ_OOHJ01000008.1 GCF_900323885.1 [Actinomadura] parvosata subsp. kistnae
GTCAGTACCGGCTCGGCGTCGCATCCGGCCCTGCGTCCGAGAGCGGCGCGGGGAGCGGCGGAGGCGCTGACGGCGCGGGGAGCGGTGGGGGCGCGACCGGACGAAGCCCGTCGCTCAGCGGCTGCACCCGACCCGGCGCAGGCGTGCGACACACGATCCGCGGCAGGCTCGCCCGGCCTGGCATCGCCGGTCGGCATCCGCCCCGAAGCGGCCTCTCCCCATGCGCTGCCGGCGGCCGGCGCCGGATGCCGGTGCACCTCGCCCGGCGCGGCCCAAGCGGGCAAGGACAGGCGCGCAGACGTCCCGCCCGCCGCGTCCCGAGCAGCCGGAGGCGAGCTCGCAGACGCCTCGCCCAACGCGTCCCAAGGGGGCCAGGTCGCAGACGTCTCCCCCAACGCGTCCCAACCGGGCGGGGGCCAGCTCGCAGGCGTGTCCCGAGCGGGCGACGTCAGGAGGGGAGGCCCGTGGCTCGGTGTGGCGGCGGTGGGTGGGTGGCGGGAGGGGGTGGCGGCGGGGGAAGGCCGCGGGTTGGGTGCCACGAAGGGGACGTTAGTGCACGAGTCGCGCCACAGGCAGGGAAGTGGCCGAGTCGCGCCCCGGTCAGGGAAGTGACCGGCCCAGGCGTAGCCGGATGCGATCGCCGCGCTGCACGGACTCGCGTACCGTCCACACGCGTTCGTCCACGACCGTGCCCCTGGCCGTCATGTAGCCGCCCATCCGGAGCACCGGCCGGCCCGCGTCGTCGCGCAGGAGCTGGGCGCGCGACTCGGATTCGTCGCCGAACAGGACGAGGAAGTCGTGGGCGTCGGCGGGGGCGTCGAGGACGAGGCCGGGATACAGGTGGGAGTGGGGAACCTGGATGACATGCTCGATCACGGGCGGACGTCTACCCAGATCTCGCGGCTTTAGCGGAAGCCACCCCGGGATAGCGCTTTCCGGCGGTATGGGGTGAAATGTCAGCAACCTTTTCTACAGGCTGGAGTACCACTGTGCCACTGTTCGACCTGCCGCTCGACCAACTCCGCGAGTACCGCCCCGACCGAGACGAGCCCGCCGACTTCGACGCCTTCTGGTCCGCGACCCTGGCCGAGGCGAGGGAGTTCGACCTCGCGGCCGAGTACGTCCCGTACGACCTGCCGCTGAGCGGCGTGGACGTGTTCGACGTGTCGTTCGCCGGGTGGGGCGGGCACCGGATCAACGGCTGGTTCCTGCTGCCGCGCGGCGCGGACGGGCCGCTGCCGTGCGTGGTGCACTACATCGGCTACAGCGGCGGGCGCGGCTTCCCGAAGGACCATCTGCTCTGGCCGGCGGCCGGGTACGCGGTGTTCGTGATGGAGACGCGCGGCCACGGCGGCGCGAACGTCGGCAGCCCCGGCACCACCGGCGACCCGCACGGCAGCTCGGGCCCGCAGGCGCCCGGCATGATGACGAGGGGCATCCTCGACCCGGCCGACTACTACTACCGGCGCGTGTTCACCGACGCGGTGCGGGCGGTGGACGCGGCGGCGGCGCACCCGGCCGTGGACCCCGAGCGGGTGGTGGTGGCGGGCGGCAGCCAGGGCGGCGCGATCGCGCAGGCGACGGCGGCGCTGCGTCCGGGGGTGAAGGCGGCGCTGATCGACGTGCCGTTCCTGTCGCACTTCCGGCGGGCGGTGGAGATCACGGGCCGCGACCCGTACCAGGAGCTGGTGCGGTTCCTCGCGACCCGGCGGGACGCCGCCGAGCAGGTGTTCCGTACGCTGTCCTACTTCGACGGGCTGAACTTCGCGGCCCGGGCGACGGTGCCGGCGCTCTACTCGGTGGCGCTGATGGACGATGTGTGCCCGCCGTCCACGGTGTTCGCCGCCTACAACCATTGGCAGGGCCCGAAGGAGATCACCGTCTGGCCGTGGAACAACCACGAGGGCGGCGGCGGCTACCAGTCGGAGGAGCAGGTGCGTTACCTGCACAAGCTCCTCGGCAAGGCCGAGAGCTAGGGCGAGAGCTGGGGCGGGAGCTGGGGAGCGGGCCGCCGCGCCGGAGTGCCCATATCCTCCGGCGCGGCGGCGCGCGTCAAGCGGTCTGCTCGGTGACCAGGAACGACACGCTCCCCTGGTCATCGGCACCGGCGTCCAGGGACTTGTCGTCCAGCACAGTCGCAGCCACCGGGTCGAGGTAGACCCGGGCCCCTTCCGCCTCGACCACCGCGTCCGCCGGCTCGGGGGCGGTGGCCAGGGTCAGGGTGAGCGAGCTGGCACCCTCTCCCTGGGACGAGATGCGAATCCCGCTCTGGGTAGGCTCGGGCGCATTCGCGGTCAGGTCGCGGATGGCCTGGGCTGCGTTGGCTGTCAGGGTGAGCACTACGGCTCCTCCTCACGGTCGACGTACAGGAGTTGCCTGCCCTTCCCGCTCTTTTCGGTCTCAACCCTCTCCGGCGATTTCTTTACCGAGAATTCCCGGCCGCTGCCATGCCCGGCGAGGGCCCGGCGACAATGAGGGTCATGGACTTCGCGGCGCAGAGGCACGCCCTGGTGGCGCGGCTCAGGCAGGCCCAGGATGTCGGCGAGCGGGTGGCGGAGGCGATGCTGGCGGTGCCGCGTCACCTGTTCGTGCCGGGGGTGGAGCCGGAGGCGGCCTACCGCGACGAGCCCATCGTGACCAAGCTCGACGACGGCGGCCGGCCGATCAGCTCGTCCTCGCAGCCGGCCATCATGGCGACCATGCTCGGCCAGCTCGCAGTGGAGCCGGGGCACCGGGTGCTGGAGATCGGCGCGGGCACCGGCTACAACGCGGCGCTCCTGGCCCGCCTCGTGGGGCCCGGCGGGCGCGTGGTGGCCCTCGACATCGACGCCGACACCGTGGAGCAGGCCCGGGAGCATCTGGCCGCCGCCGGGGTGAGCGGGGTTGAGGTGGTGTGCCGCGACGGGGCCGAGGGGTATCCCGAGCTGGCGCCGTACGACCGGCTGATCGCCACCGTCGGCGTGTGGGACCTCGCGCCCGCCTGGCTGGCGCAGCTCGCCCCGGGCGGGCGGCTGGTGGTGCCGCTGGACCTGCGGGGCGTGCAGGTGTCGGCGGCGATGGAGCGCGACGGCGATCGGTGGGTGAGCCGGTCGGTGGCGCCGTGCGGGTTCATGCGGATGCGCGGGTCGTTCGCGGGGACGGAGTCCGTCACGGTGGTGCGCCGGGATCCGATGGTCATGCTGGTGCTGCCGGAGCCGCGCGAGACCGGCGACGTGCTCGCGGCGCTGGACACCGTACCGGCGGAGATCACGATCAGGCGGGAGGAGGCCGCGCCGGCGGCGACGGTCACCATGGGGCTGTCGTTGTGGCTGGCGCTGCACGAGCCGCGCTGGTGCGCGGTGGCCGGCGACCTCGGCCGCGGCCCCGGGATGGCGGCGGGGCTCGTCGAGCCGGGCGGCGTCGCGCTGCTCGCCGCCGACGGCGCGCTGGTCGCCCGAGGGTACGGGGGCGACGGGGCGCGGCTGGCGGCGGAGCTGGCCGCCCACGTCAGGGCATGGGACGATGCGGGCCGCCCCGAGGCGGGCACCCTGCGCGTCGAGGCCTACCCGTCCGGCACGAACGTCCCTGACGGGATCGTCATCGAGAAGCGGCACACCACCCTGGTGCTGCGCTTCGGCTAGACCGTCCAGGCGCCGTCGCGGATGAGGTCGCGCCCGGCCAGCTCGTTCGCCTCGCGCCACGCCTGCAGCCGCACGGGCGTGACGTGGAAGTAGTGGTACGCGCCGGCCTCCTTGCGCGGGTCGAAGCCCGCCTTCTCCGCGAACGCGTCGCCGAGCTCGGCGGGGATCTCGGTGGCGGGGGTGGCCCGCGCCGTGCCCTCGATGAGCACCACGTCGCGCACCAGCCCGATCGCGATCCGCGCCCGGCCGCCGGCCAGCAGGTTGCGCGCGGTGGGGCTGGCCGTGGCCGTGGACAGGATCAGCGCCGTGCCGTCCCACAGGAACGACAGCGGCACCATGTACGGCGTCCCGTCCGCCCCCGCGGTGGCCACCCAGCAGTCCACGTCGTGCTCCAGGCGGTGCAGGGTGTCCCGCTTGCGCTGCTCGGCGGTGCGCGGGGTGGGCAGGGCGGACATGGTGCCTCGCTCTCGTGGGTCACAACGGTTCTGTCGCTTTCGCCATTATTGAGGATGATCAGCGCCGGTCATCCGGGCAGGAGCCCGCGCCGGCGCCGGCCACCTTCCAGTCCGCTCCGGGGAACGGGCTCATGAAGTGCGTCAGCAGGTCCACCGCGTAGTCGGGCACCTGGCCGCCGGGGTCCAGCAGGGAGAGCATCTGGGGTCCGTCGGCGCCGCGCAGCGTGATGGTGTCGCGCCCGGCGGCGGCGAAGCCGGGCTTGGCGTCCACCGTCACGCAGGCGAGGCTGATGCCGGCCGCCTTGACCTCCTGCCTGGCTCCGATGCGGCGCATCCGCTGGTCGTAGCGGCGCAGGGCGAGCGCGGTCGTGGGGCCGATGCGGACGGACTCGTGGAAGGCGTCGGCGCCCACCTCGCGGCTCAGCCTGACGTCGAGCCGCACGTCGGGCCGCAGGTCCACGCCCTTGGCCGTGACTTTCACGGTGCCGTAGTCGCCTTCGAAGCCGGGCGTGACGTAGCCGAGCGCGGCGGGCGCCTTCATGCCGAACGGGATCCGGCCCGGCCGGACGCGCAACCACGACACGCGGCCGATGGTCAGGGAGAGCCGCTCGATCGAGCTCTTCCCGAGCCCGAACCGGCCGCCGACGTGGTAGGTGAGGAACCCGCCCGTGTACGGGACCTCCTTGCTCACGGCGAGCCGCTGCGGCGCCACGGCGTCCACCCGGAGCCCGGCGCGCAGGGCGATGCGGCCCGTGGGCACGGGGCGGGAGACCAGGTCGAGCGACTGGTCGGGGTTGAGCCTGACGGTGGTGTCGGCCGCGAGGTCCTTGACGGCGAACGCCACGTCCCCGAGCCGCCCCGACGGGTCCACCAGGCCGCCCTCCACGGCGAGCCGCCCATCGAGGGTGCTGGCGCCGCCGAGCGCCTTGTACGTGACGGCCGGCACGCTCAGCCCGGCGGCCGAGGCGTCGGCGTCCACGCCGAAGACGGCGGGCACGTCAGAGAAGCGCAGCTCGCCGGTGCCCTTGCCGGGCAGCGTGACCTTGGCGGTCAGGTGCTCGACGGCCGCGGAGTTGTGCACGCGGATGCGGGTCCGCGCGCCGTACGTGCCCTCGACGCTCACCGCCGCGGGCACGGGGTCGATGGCGACGTGCCCGCGCAGCCCGCCCGCCTCGGCGTGCACGTCGAGTGCGCCCAGCGTCGCGGCGGGTTCGATCTTGTACGCGGCCCGCACCGCGTTCCCCTCCCCCACGCCGAACGGCCCGACGGACATGCTGGTGATCCGGGACGGCAGCCCGGTGAGCGTGGCCCTGGCCTTGACCGGCACGGGCGACAGGACGCTGCTGTTCAGGTACACCCCGAGACTGCGCCGCTTGGGGCGGAATCCGGAGAACGCGAACGTCCTGCCGGGCAGGTCCACCGTCACCTGGTCGGGCAGGCCGGTCACGTCCAGGTAGCCCTGCAGCCCGTAGCAGCCGCGCGGCGGCGCGCAGAAGGGGCCGGGCGCGCAGCCGGGCGATCCGGCCGCGCAGCCGCCGTCCACGAGGGACACGCCGCCGGCGACGGCGGGCGCGGCACGCATGCGGTCCAGCGCGGCGGCCGTGCCGAGCCAGGCGCGGGCGCGCACGTCGAGGCGGGAGCCGGAGTAGGTGAGCCGGCCGCCGTCGGAGGTGACGGCCAGCCGCCCGGGGACGGGCCCGACGGTGCCGAGGATCCCGAAGCGGGTGTCGCCCTGCCGGACGTCGGCGTCCACGGCGAGGGTCTGCGTGGCGGAGCGGAAGTCGGCGGTGAAGCCCCGCGCGGCAGGGGTGAAGGCGACGTGGGAGAGCCGGTTGACCAGGACGCTGGCGTCGAGGTCGCCGGTGGCCTGGTCGTAGTGGGCGGCCAGGTGCGGCCCGGTGGGCGCCTGGGCGCCGTCGTGGTTGGTGAAGGCCAGCGCCGCCGTCCGCACGGGCCCGGACAGGCCGCGGAAGCGGTACGCGGCGGCGTCCCAGGAGGCGTCGAACCTCGCGGGCACGCCGGTGACCTCGGCGGCGGCCCTGGCGTACCGGTCGCCGAGCTTGGCCCTGGCCAGGGCGGACACCCGCTCGATCGGCCCGTCGGAGGTCCAGCTCAGCGTCCTGGCCTTGGTGTCGGCGACCAGCTCGGCCCGCTTCCGCACGCCCTTGACGGTGACGCGCAGGTCCTCGCCGGTCGCGCGCGTCACGGGCGCTTTATTGGCATAAATCCGCACTTCCTGGAGCTTGGCGCTGGTGGCGACCTTGACGGCCGAGCGCTCCCCCAGCTCCCACGACGCCTTCACGTCGTCGCGCACGCCGAGCACGGTGCCGTCCACGGTCGGCCCGGACGTGAGGTCGGTGTAGGCGGCACGCAGCTTCTCGATCGTGCCGCTGGCCTGGTAGACGGCCTTCCTGGCGGCGGGGTCGAGCGTGACGTCCACGGTGGCGGGCGTGTTGGAGATCTCCATGCGGGCCAGCCGGGTGCGGTCGATGCTGGCGGCGCCCACGAACGAGCGGCCGCTCGCGGCCACGGCCAGGTGCACGTGCGGCGCGGCCCCGTACGTGACGTCGAACCCGGACAGGCCGTTCAGCAGCCCCGAGACCCCCAGGGCGGCGCCGTCCTTGATCATGGTGACGTGGCCGCCGCGCGGCGTGGAGACGGCGCCCTGACCGCGTTGCAGCACGACGGCGAAGCGGCCGATGGGCGAGCTGGCCGTCTGCGTGACGCGGTGCGCGGCCAGGTCGTTGACCAGGCGCAGCTCGGCGGGCAGCCCGCTGAGCTCGGCCGTCAGCACGGTGCCGGCCGCGGAGCGGTCGTAGTACCGCAACCGCGCCGCCTTCGCCCGGCCCGAACCGGTGGCGACGGCGAGGGTCTGCTTCCCATCGGCGGTGCCGTACCTCGCGGTGAAGGACGGCGGGACGTGGTCGAGCTCGGCCTCCACCACCCTGGACAGGCGGCCGTCGCGGTAGGCCAGGTCGTGCACCTGGGCGTGGGAGACGGCGGACGGGCCGGTGAAGCGCACCTCGCCGCCCGACAGCCGCACCTCGGCGCGGGTCGGCATGCGGTCGAGCACGGCCCTGGTGAACCGGCTGCCCGTCACGGCCACCGCCTCCACCTCGGCGGGAGCCGAGGCGGTGAGGCTCAGGGTGGGGGTGCCGAGCGCGGCGTCGACGGTGAGCCGGCCGGTGACCGGGGTCTGGCGCAGGCTCACGGCGCTGCGGCCGGTCAGCCCGGCCACGACGGCGGCGCTCTCACCTGGCTCCTTGCGCTCGACGACGGCCTTGACCCGCTTGCCCGCCAGGTCCACGGTGAACGTGCCCCGGTCGGACGCCGACAGCGACGAGCCGCGGCGCAGGCCGTCGAAGCCGACCGACACCTTGTCGTCGTACTCGGCCCAGACCTGCGCCTTGACGCTCTCACTCGCGAGCCGCCTGACGGCGAACGTGATGCCCGCCGCGCCCTCGCCAGGGACGGCGGCCGGCACCAGGTAAGCGGCCAGGTCGGGCCGGGCGTCGCCGGTCACATCGGCGGCCACGGGCACGCCGACCGGCTGCCGGATCGAGCAGGCGACCGGCACGGCCGCGCTCTGCACGCAGAGCCGGTACGTCAGCCCCGGCACGGCCCGGCCGAGCCCCTCGAACGTCCTGGCGATCGCGGCGAGCGGCTTGCTCAGGGTGAGCGGCTCGGCCTGCGAGGTGTCCGGCAGCACGTCGCGCACGTCGGGCGCCTGCCGGCCGAACCCCTGGGCCTCCTGGACGGCGGCGGCGGCCGAGGTGATCTCGTCGGCCAGCCCCGGCCCCGCCGGGGTGGTCACCTCGGGCGCGCCCGGCCCGACCGGCTCGTCCCCGGTGGGCCGCAGCGCCAGCGAGGCGCGCCGGGGCACGGTGACGGTGGCGGGCGGCGGCTCCTGCACGGCGGGCACGGGCGCTGACGTGGTGGCTGTCTCGGTGACTGCTGCGGCGGGCGCGGGGGTCTGTGCCCCGGCGGCGGACGGTACGGCGACGAGGACCGTACCGGCGATGGTCGTCGAAGCGAGCACGCGCGTAAGGGCGTGCGGCATGAAGCGTTCTCCCCCGGACCTGTCTATTTCATCCCATCAGAAACATTGGCCACGAGACGACCACATTTCCTCACGGGGAGTCAAACAGGACTCGACATGGGGCCCCAATTTTTGTCAGGCGCGGTACGGGTGGAGGCGCGGCCACCACCCCGGCACGTGCGCCCGGTAGGTGTCGTAGTCGGCGCCGAACTTGCGCCTGAGGTGCGGCTCCTCGTACCAGTGGACGAAGGACCAGATCGGGATCACCAGGACGGCGGCGTAGAGCAGCAGCCAGGGATCCCCGAGGAGCATGGCCTGGCCGATGACGGCGGCGAAGATCGCGACGTACATGGGGTTGCGGACGTAGCGGTAGAACCCGCCGACCACGAGCCGGTCGGGCGGCGCGACCGGGATCGGCGTGCCGAGCCCCTCGATCACGAACCTGACGAACGCGTGGACCAGCACGGTCAGCCCCGCGAGCACCAGGACGGCGCCGAGCGCCCTGAGCGGGATCATGACCGGGTCGGGAAAAGGGTCGCGGAGCCGCCAGCCGCTGATCCAGTAGGGCACGAGCACGGCGACGACTCCTGGGCCGGCGGCGAAGAAGGTGGCGCTGACGACGGCTGCGGGCGTTCTGCGCATGGGCATCGCTCCTAATTCATCCTGCGATGAGTTTAGGTGGCCCACCCCGAGAACGTCAACGCCTGTTGGCACTTTCAGGCGATCCGGAGCACGATCTTGCCGCGCACGCCGCCCGCCTCCAGCGCGCGATGCGCCTCGGCCACCTCCTCCAGGGGGAACACCGTGTCCACGACCGGGCGCAGGTCGCCGCGTTCCACGTACCGGGCGAGGTCGGCGAAGAGCCGGTGGGACGGGTCGCCGCTGAACGCCCGCACCCTGCGGCCCCCGTGCACGGCGGACGCCGCGATGTAGGCCAGCGACGCGGCGGGCCGGCCGAGGTCGAAGGCGATCGCCACCATGCGCCCGGACGGCGTCAGCAGGCGGCGGTAGGCCGGATGGTCGGTGCCGACGGTGTCCATGACGACGTCGAACCGCCCCAGGTCCGCAGGGGCCGTGGTCGCGTAGTCGTACGCCTCATCGGCGCCGAGGTCGCGGACGAGATCGAGGTTGCGCGGCCCGGCCAGGGCCGTGACGTGGGCGCCCAGCGCCTTGCCGAGCTGCACCGCCACCACGCCCACGCCGCCGCTCGCCCCGCGCACCAGCAGCCGCTCGCCCGGGCGCAGCCGCGCCTTGTCGCGCAGCGCCGTGATCGCCGTCGTGCCCACCGGCAGCGCGGCCGCCTCGACCAGGTCGAGCCCCGCCGGGGCCAGGGACAGGCGGCGCGGGCGGACGGCCACATACTCGGCGTTGCTGCCGAACGTGCGGCCCAGCACCCCCCACACCCGGTCGCCGACCTTCGGGCCGGTCGCGCCCGCGCCCAGGGCGACGACCTCGCCGGTGAAGTCCAGCCCCATCCGCTTGGGCCAGCCGCGCTGCATCAGCTCCGTCACCGGCCGCACCCTGCCCGCCCTGCCGTGCAGCTCGCCGCCGTTGAGGCTGGCGGCATGCACGCGCACCAGCACCTCGCCGGGCGCGGGGGCCGGCTTGGGGACCGTGCCCACGTACAGGACCTCCGGGGGGCCGTACCGGTCGAACAGGGCCGCGCGCATCTCTTTCGTCTTCATGAAAGTGACGCTAGTGCGCTAAACGGATGGGGTCGTCCATTTACGCTAATGTGAGAAACATGCCTGGTCGTACCTCTCAGATGGAGCTTCGTGCGGACGCCCGGCACAACCGGGAGCGCATCCTCGACGCCGCCCGGGAGGCGTTCGCCACGCGCGGGCTCGACGTACCCATGGCCGCCGTCGCGCGGCGCGCCGGAGTGGGGGTGGCCACGCTCTACCGGCGCTTCCCCTCGCGGGAGTCGCTGATCACTGAGGTGTTCGGGGACGAGCTGGCCACGTGCGCCTCCGTCGTGGACGAGGCGCTGGCCGACCCCGACCCGTGGCGGGGGTTCCGCGTCATGGTCGAGAAGGTGTGCGCGATGCAGGTCGCCGACCGCGGGTTCACCGAGGCGTTCCTGACGGCGTTCCCCGAGGCGGTCGACTTCGAGCGGACGCGGGCGCGCGCCGAGCGCGGCCTGGCCGAGGTGGTGGCACGGGCCAAGGCCGCCGGGCGGCTGCGCGCCGACTTCGCGCCGGCCGACCTGGTGCTGCTGCTCAAGGCCAACTGCGGCGCCGCCACCGGCAGCCCGGAGGAGGCGGCGGCCGCGTCGCGGCGGCTGGTGGCGTACCTGCTGCAGTCCTTCCGCGCCGAGCACGCCGAGCCGCTGCCGCCCGCGCCGCCCCTCACCCTCGGCCACCTGCACGCGACGGCCACGCGCTGACCCCTTCGGCGCGCTTTTCGGGACGGCCGCTCTGGTGCAAGGTGGGAGAGAACCTCAAGGTTGCCAGAGCCCGGCTGAGAGGAACCCCACCATGCACGCGAACGTCGGTGACCTGCTGATCATCCACGGTCACGTGGTCGGCCATGGAGACAGGAAGGGCGAGATCGTCGAGGTGCGGGGCCAGGACGGCGCGCCGCCGTACCTCGTGCGCTTCGACGACGGCCACGAGCAGCTCATGTTCCCCGGCCCCGACTCCGTGGTCGAGCCGGCCGAGCCCGAATAAGTCAGTACGCCAGCGACTTGAGGGCGGCGGCGGCGTCACGGCCGGAGCCGGCCGCGACCTCGTTGCCGTCCCGGTCGCGGGCGATGGCGGTGATCCCGTCCACCGGCCCCCTGGCCAGCGTGATCGTGTGGCCCCTGGCGAGCAGCTCGTCCGCGCCCGGGCCGCGCCTGGCGGCGGGCCGGTCGAGCAGCCGCACCGCCGCGACCAGCGCGGCGACCGGGGTGCGGTGGCGGGTCAGCAGCACGGGCCCTTCGTCGTACGGGCCCGCGGTCTGGCGGACGAGATCCCCGAGCCGGCCGCGCGCCGTCGAGAGCGAGACCACCGGCAGGCCGCTGAGCAGCCCGTACACCTCCGACAACGGGATCAGCGCGGCCCACTCGTAGCGCTCGCGGGTGATCAGCGTGGTGGTGCCGCTCCTGGCGGCGCGCACGAGCGAGCCCCACTGGGCGCGAGCCTCCTCCACGCCGACGGGGGCGCCGAAGCGGTCGCGCAAGGCCTCGTAGACGGACGGATCCGTGTTGATCACACAAGAATCGTAAGCCGCCTTACAAAACTTCGGCAACCCGGAAGCCGGCGGGCGGCGGGCGGCGGGCGGCGGAAAACCGGTCGAAGGGGTCCCGCGCCGCCGACTAACGTGCCCCGGGTGCACATCTACCTGGAGACCGAGCGGCTGATCCTGCGCCGCTTCGCCGAGTCCGACGCGGACGAGCTGTTCCGCCTGCACAACGACCCCGAGGTGATGCGGTACCTCAACGGCGGCAAGCCCACACCCCGCCAAGTGATCCTCGACCAGACCCTGCCCCGGTTCATCGAGAGCGGCTTCTTCGCCGCGCTGGAGCGGCGGTCGGGCGACTTCCTCGGCTGGTTCCACCTGCGGGCGCCCGAGGGCGGGCCGGAGGATGAGCCCGAGCTGGGCTACCGGCTGCACAAGGCGGCCTGGGGGCAGGGGTACGCGACCGAGGGCTCGCTCGCGCTGATCGGCAAGGCGTTCGCCGAGCTGGGCGCCCGGCGGGTGTTCGCGCAGACGATGGCGGTGAATCTCGGGTCGCGGCGGGTGATGGAGAAGTGCGGGCTGCGGCACGTGCGGACCTTCCACATGGACTGGCCGGATCCCATCGAGGGCACCGAGCACGGCGAGGTCGAGTACGAGCTGCTGCGCGCCGACTGGGAGGCGGCCCGCAAGAGCTGAGCCGGCCCGCATGTGCTGAGCCGGCCCGCATGTGCTGAGCCGGCCCGCATGTGCTGAGCCGGCCCGCATGTGCTGCACCGGCCCCAGCCGCCGGCCCCAGCCGCCCGAGCTAGCCTCGGGCCGTGATGCCGGTCGGGCTGGTGTACTGGTCGGACCAGTCGTTAGGGTGCGTCGTATGGGATATGACGCGCTGTTCCGCCTCGACGGGCGGCGGGCCGTGGTGGTCGGGGCGGGGAGCGGGATCGGCAGGGAGGCCGCGCTGGCGCTGGCCGCGCACGGCGCCTCGGTGGTCTGCGCCGACCGCGACCTACCCGCCGCCGAGGAGACCGCCGCCGGCTGCGGCGGCGACGCCCGGCTGCTCGACGTGCTCGACGCGGACGCCGTGCGCGCGCTGGCCGCCAGTGAGCCGGCCGACGTGCTGGTGTTCACCGCGGCCACGAACGTGCGCAAGCGGCTGCTCGACTACTCCGGCGACGAGTTCGACCGGGTGGTCGCGCTGAACCTGCGTGCCTCCTTCGACCTGGTACGCGCGTTCGGCGCCGGCATGGTGGAGCGGGGCCGCGGCTCGATCATCGGGTTCGCCTCCATCAGGGCGTCGGTCACCGAGCCGGGCCAGGGCGTGTACTCGGCCACGAAGGCCGGGCTGGTGCAGCTCCTGCGCACGGCCGCCGCCGAGTTCGGGCCGCACGGGGTGCGGGTGAACGCCATCGCGCCCGGCGTGGTGGAGACGCCGCTGACCCGGCAGATCAGGGACGACCCCGGCTGGTACGCGGCGTACGCGACCAAGAGCGCGCTCGGCCGGTGGGCGACGGCCGACGAGCTGGCCGGGGCGGTGGTCTACCTGGCCGGCGACGCCGCGAGCTTCGTGACCGGCTCCGTGTTGTACGTGGACGGCGGCTGGACCGCGGTGGACGGCCGTTTCGACCCGCCGAATTAAGCCGAATACTTCCGGCCGAATCGGGCAGCGGGCACGGGTTCCACGAAAGGAGGAACCCATGAGAACAGCACGGAAGTTAGCACCCGCGGGCTTCGCGGCCGTGCTGGCACTGACCATGACCCCGGCCGCGGCCCAGGCCCAGACCCAGGCAGTGGCCCCCGTCCAGGCAGGCGTCACGGCGACGCAGCAGAGCGCGACGGCGCTGCACGCGTCGCGCCAGGACGCGGCGTACCTGAGGGCGGCGCACCGCGGCAACCTCGCCGAGATCGAGGCGGGCAAGGCGGCGCTGCGCGAGTCCCATGACCGGGACGTCCGCGGCCTGGCCTGGCGGCTGATCCGCGACCACCGCAAGCTGGACGCCCGGCTGCGCGGCGTCGCCGACCGGCTCGACGTCCGCCTCCCCGGCTCCCCCAGCGCCGAGCAGCGCCACGACCTTCGAGTGGTGCTGTCCAGGTCCGGTCACCGGTTCGACCGCGCCTGGCTGCGGCTGCAGGCCGAGTCGCACGAGCACGCGCTCTGGCTGGGGCAGCGGGAGCTGCGGCGCGGGCACTCCCAGTGGGTGAAGGACCTGGCGCGCGACAGCGCCCCGGTGATCCGCCACCATCTCCGCGCGGTCCGCGCCGAGATGTGACCCACGTCCCCTGATCTGACCGGCTGGTTCCGGTCAGCAGCCGTGCCCGGGCCCGGTGGCCGCCGCGCAAGGGTCTCAGAAACTCCTTGACCCCGGCGGCCCCGGGCTCCGGGCACCTCGGCCCCTTCGGGGCTTCACAGGGCTCTACGGGCTTTACCGGGCTCTCCGGGGCTTTACCCGGCTCTTCGGGGCGTCACGGGCGGATGATCGCCATCCTCGTGACGGTCAGCTCCTCGATCGCGAAGCGCGGCCCCTCACGTCCCGCCCCCGAGTCCTTCACCCCTCCGTACGGCATGTTGTCGGCCCTGAACCCCGGCACGTCGTTGACCACCACCCCGCCCGCCTCGATCCGCTCGATCGCCGCGAACGCCGTGGCCAGCGAGCGGGTGAACACCGCCGCGTGCAGGCCGTACCGCGACTTGTTGACCGCGGCGAAGGCGGCGTCCACGTCCGGCACCCGGCGCACGCACACGACGGGCCCGAAGATCTCCTCGTCCCAGGCGGCGGCCCCGTCGGGGACGCCGGCCAGCACCGTCGGCGCGATGGCGGCGCCGTCGCGGTGCCCGCCCGCGACCACCTCGGCCCCGGACGCGGCGATCCACTCCAGCACGCGCTCGGCCGCGGCCCCGTCGATCAGCGGGGCGACGCGGGTCTCCGGCAGCCGGGGGTCGCCGACCGTGACGCTCTTGACCCGCTCGGCCAGCAGCGGCAGGAACGCGTCCGCGACCGGCTCCTCGACCAGCACCCGCTGCACGGAGATGCACGCCTGCCCCGAGGCGTAGTAGCCGCCGCGCACGACCGCGTCGGCGGCGGCCTCCAGGTCGGCGTCGGCCGCGACCACGAGGGCCGCGTTCGAGCCGAGCTCCAGCAGCACCTTCGTGGGGGCGGCGGCGCGCGCGATGGCGTGGCCGGTGGCGGCGGAGCCGGTGAACGTCACCGCGCCGATCCGCCGGTCCTCCACCAGCGTCCGCCCGACCTCCGCCCCGCCGGTCACGACCTGCACGGCGGCGGGCGGCAGCGCGTCCCTGAGCAGGTGCGCCAGCCACAGGGTGGCCAGCGGGGTCGCCGGGGCGGGCTTGACGATGACCGGGCAGCCCGCCGCCACCGCGGGGGCGATCTTGTGGGCGGCGAGGAGGAGCGGATAGTTGAACCCCGTGATGCCGACGACCACGCCGATCGGCCGCCGCGTCCAGAACCCCACCAGGCCCTCGCCGGACGGCAGCAGGTCGAGCGGCACCGTCTCGCCGTGCAGCCGGGCC
The DNA here is from genome assembly GCF_900323885.1 of [Actinomadura] parvosata subsp. kistnae. Lineage (GTDB taxonomy): Bacteria > Actinomycetota > Actinomycetes > Streptosporangiales > Streptosporangiaceae > Nonomuraea > Nonomuraea composti. The sequence continues at coordinate 14,800 of NZ_OOHJ01000008.1, forward strand.
ACCTCCTCGGCGGCGGTCGCGAGCGTCAGGAGCGTTCTCGCCACCTCCACCCGGCAGTCCACCAGCGGCTTGCCGGTCTCCAGCACGAGCAGCCGCTCGAACTCCGCCCGCCGCTCGCGCAGCGCGTCATGGGCGCCCATGAGGGCGGCGCGGCGGGCGTGCGACGGCAGCGCGGCCGTCACCGGGGCCACGGCCAGCGCCTCCTCCAGGGCCGTGGCGGCCAGCTCCGCCGTGCCGAGCGGGGCCGCGGCCACCGTGGAGCCGTCGTACGGGAAGATCACGTCGGTGGTGCCGGGGGTCTCCACCCAGCCGTCACCGATGGGCAGGCCGGCAGGCCAGCTCTGCTTGAAGGTCATGGTCGGCTCCGCAGTGCGCTCGGGAACACGTCGAGGTAGGCAGGGGCATCCGGGCGTCCGGTGGCGGACAGGACGGCGTCCGCCACCGCGCGGCTGAACACGTCCGCCGCGGCGGCCAGGACGTCCTGGAACGTGTCGCGGCGGGGCGCGGGGCGGGCGCAGGTGGCCAGGCCGAAGATGGTGTCGCCGTCGGTCATCGTGTGCGCCGGCCTGATCGCCCTGGCCAGGCCGTCGTGCGCGACCGCGGCCAGCTTGCCGCACTGCGCCTTCGTGAGCGTGCGGTCGGTGGCCACGATCCCGATCGTGGTGTTGAACGAGGGCGCCTTCTCCGGGTTCCAGGCCGCGGCCTCGTCCGGGGTCGGGGGCAGGAGGTGGTCGAACTCGCCCGGCAGTCCGTACCGGGCGCCCGCGAGGGTCGCGTCACGCGGATCGAGGACGGACCCGGCGGCGTTGACCACGGCCAGGGCGGCCACGGTGCTGCCGTCGGGCAGCACGGCACTGGCGGTCCCCACACCCCCGGCCAGCCCACCCGCCACCGCCCCGGTCCCCGCCCCGACCGACCCCCGCGCGGGCCCCCAGTGACACACGACGGCACCGTCCGGGGCCGGGGTCCTTTCGTGGAAAGAAGGGAAGGCTCCTGCGGTACCCGCCACGCCGGTCGGCTGACCGCCACCCGTGGCAGCGCCACCGCCGGAGCCGCAGACGGCGCATGCGGAGGCGGCGCCAGCAGGCGCGGCACTCGCATGCGTGGCGCTAGCAGGCGTGGCGCTGGCGGACGCCGCACTACCCGGCATGGCGCTCGCAGGCGCGGCGCTCGCGGAGGCGGCGCTGCCGGACGCCGCACTGCCAGGCGGCGCACTGCCGGGCGCGACGCTGGCGGACGCCGCGCTGCCTGGCATGGCGCTCGCAGGCGCGGCGCTCGCGGAGGCGGCGCTCCCAGGCAGCGCACTGCCGGGCGCGACGCTCGCGGGCGCGACGCTCGCGGGCGCGGCGCTGCCGGACGCCGCACTCGCGGGCGCGGCGCTCGCGGACGCGGCGCTGCCGGACTCCGCGCTCCCAGGCAGCGCACTGCCGGGCGCGACGCTGGCGGATGCCGCGCTGCCGGACTCCGCGCTGCCAGGTGCCGCACTGCCGGGCGGCGCACTGCCGGGCACGGCGCTCGCGGGCGCGGCGCTGCCGGAGGCGGCGCTCGCGGGCGGCGCGCTGGCGGGCGCGGTGGGTGCGGGGGCGGGGCAGGTGCAGGTGGTGGCGGCGTCGTAGGCGGCGGCGCCCAGGGAGGCGTCTGGGACGGCGTGGAAGGTGCCGCCGCGGCCCAGGTCGAAGATGACCGCCGCCGGGACGATCGGCACCGCCCCGCCCGCCACCGGGAAGCCGGTGCCGGCGTCCGCGAGCCGGGACATCACCCCGCAGGCGGCGCTGAGCCCGAAGGCGCTGCCGCCCGACAGGACGACGGCGTGCACCCGTTCCACCAGGTTGCGGGGGTCCAGAAGCTCGGTCTCGCGGGTGCCGGGGCGGCGCCGCGCACGTCCACCCCGGCCACGGCCCCGGCGGTGGGGGTGAGGACGACGGTGGTGCCGGTGCGGTAGCCGCCGCCGACGCGGTGGGCGTGCCCGACCCGTAGCCCCGCCACGTCCACCAGCGAGTTCGTCGCCCCGGCCCGCCACGCGGGGAGCATCAGTGGTCTCCGTGCAGGAAGCGGCGGGCGGCCTCGGCGAAGACGCGGGTGCAGCGGACGATGTCCGCCACTTCCACGTACTCGTCGGCCTGGTGGGCGATCCACTTGCCGCCGGGCCCGTACACGACCGACGGCACCCCGCCCCAGTGGGTCAGGACGGTCCCGTCGGTGGTGCCGGGCACGCCGCCGTACACGGGCTCCTCGCCGGTGACGGCGCGGTGGGCGGCGGCGAGGGCGGCGACGACGGGGTCGGTGCGGGGGACGTCCACGGGCGGCCGGTCCACCAGCACCGTCACCTCGGCCGAGATGCCGTCGCCGGTGGCGAGGGCGGCCACGCGGTCGGCGATCTCCTTGTGGTCGGCGCCCGGCACGGTGCGTACGTCCACGAAGACCGAGGCGGTGGCGGGGATGACGTTGACCTGCTCCTCGGAGCCGGCCCGCACGACGGTCGGCGTGACGTACACCTCGCCGAGGTGCTCGTGCGCGGGATGCCGCCGCTGCAGCTCCTCCTGGAGCGCGCGCAGCCCGACGAGCAGGGCGCCGGCGGCGGCGATGGGGTTGCGGCCGTGCTGCGGCATGGCGCCGTGGGCCATGCGGCCGGTGAGGTCGACGCGCAGCCGCAGGGCGCCCTTGGCGACGGCGCAGATCTCGCCGGCTTCGGGTTCGGCGACGATGGCGCCGTCGACGTCGGAGGCGAGGCCCGCGTTGACGAAGTGGTGGGCGCCGATCATGAGGCCTTCCTCGTCGGCGAGCGCGCACACCTTGATCCGGCCCGGGAACGTTCCCGCGAGCTGCAGGGCGCGGGTGGCGTAGAGGACGGCGGCCAGGCCGGACTTCATGTCGGCGCTGCCGCGCCCCCACAGTTTGCCGTCGCGGATCTCCCCGCCGAACGGGTCGACGGTCCAGGACGACAGGTCGCCCTCGGTGACGACGTCGGTGTGCCCCTCGAACATGAGGGTGGGCCCGGGTCCGCCGCCGCCTTCGACGACGGCGACCACGTTGGGCCGGCCGGGCGCGGCCTCGTACACGACGGGGTCCCACCCCCATTCGCGCATCCGCGCTTCGACGAGCTCGGCGGCGGGCCGCTCGGAGCGGCCGCGCGCCGGGTCGTTGGTGCTGGGGATGCGCACCAGCGCCTGCGTGAACGCCACCACTCCGTCGGCGTCGACTTCGATCACAGCAGTCCCTCCAGGGTCGGTACGGCCTGCAGCAGCGCCCGCGTGTACGGGTGGGCGGGCGCGGCCCAGACGTCGTCCACGGGCCCGGTCTCCACGATCTCGCCCTTGCTCATGACCGCGACCGTCTCGCACACGTGCCGTACGACGGACAGGTCGTGCGAGACGAACACGAGCGTGAGCCCCAGCTCGTCCACGAGGTCGGCCAGCAGGTTGAGTATCTGCCCGCGTACGGAGACGTCCAGGGCGCTGACGGGCTCGTCGGCGACCAGCACCTTCGGGCGGGGCGCGAGCGCGCGGGCGATGGCGATGCGCTGCCGCTGCCCGCCGGAGAACTGGTGCGGGTACCGGTCGGCGGCGCCGGCGGGCAGCCCGACGGCGTCGAGCAGCTCGTTCACCCGGTCGCCGGCGGGCAGGCCGAGGGCGGCCAGGGGCTCGGCGACGAGGTCGCGCACGCGCATGCGGGGGTCGAGCGAGCTCATCGGGTCCTGGAAGACGATCTGGAGGTTCTCGCGCAGGAAGCGCAGCCGCCGCTCGGGCCGGCCGGTGATCTCCTGGCCGTCGAAGCGGATGCTGCCGCTGGTGGGCTGGTCGAGGGCGCAGAGCAGGCGCAGCAGGGTGGACTTGCCGGAGCCGGACTCGCCGACGATGCCGTAGCGCTCGCCGCGCCCGACGGTCAGGGAGACGTCGCGCAGGGCGTGCACGGCGGCGCCCGGCCGGGTGAGTGAGGTGCGGGGGCGCCGGTAGACCCGGTTGAGGGAGACGGCCTCAATCAGCGGGGTGCCAGCATGCGTGGGCATGGCCGTCTCCTGTCAGCGCGGGAGTCGTCTCGCACGCGGGGGTGGCGTGCGGGCAGCGGTTGCGGAAGACGCAGCCGCTGGGGAAGCGGCCCGCCGGGGGGACGCTGCCGGCGATGGTGGGCAGGCGGGTGCCGCGCGGGGTGAGCCTGCTGGCGGCCAGCAGGCCCTGGGTGTAGCGGTGGCGGGGGCGGGTGAAGACGTCGCGGAGGGGGCCGGACTCGACGACGCGGCCGCCGTACATGACCAGGACCCGCTCGCACATGGACGCGATCACGGCCAGGTCGTGGGTGATGAACAGCAGCGCGGGCGCGACCTCGGCGATCAGGTCGAGCATCTGCTTCTGCACGGTGACGTCGAGCGCGGTGGTGGGCTCGTCGCAGATGAGCAGCTCGGGGCCGTTGGCCAGGGCGATGGCGAGCATGACGCGCTGGCGCTGGCCGCCGGAGAGCTGGTGCGGGTACGCGCGGGCGATCTGTCCCGGCTCGGGCAGCCGCACGCGCTCCAGCAGCTCGACGGCCCGCTCGCGAGCCTCGTGGCGGGGGCGGCCGTGCAGGGTCATGACCTCGGCCACCTGCGCGCCGACGCGCATGAGCGGGTTGAGCGCGGTCATGGGCTCCTGGAACACCATGGACAGGGCGCGGCCGCGCAGGTCCTTGACGCGACTCTCCGGCACGCCGACCAGGTCCCGCTCGCCGAGCCTGGCGCGGCCGGAGGCGGTGACGCCCTCGGGGAGCAGGCCCATGAGGGACAGCGCGGTGAGCGACTTGCCGGAGCCGGACTCGCCGATGAGGCCGACCCGCTCGCCGGGCGCGATGGTGAAGGACACGTCGTGGACCAGCTCGACGGCGTCCGCGCGCACGTGCAGGCCCTCAACCGTCAGCACGGATCCTCCTGAGCTTGGGGTCGAGGTGGTCGCGCAGGCCGTCGCCGAGGAGGTTGAAGCCGAGCACGGCCAGGGCGATCGCGAGGCCGGGCCACAGCGCCAGGCGCGGGGTGGAGAACAGCAGCTCCTGCGACTCCTGCAGCATCCGGCCCCACGACGGGATGGGCGGGCGGGTGCCGAAGCCGAGGAACGACAGCGCCGCCTCGGCCAGGATCGCGATCGCGAACGACACCGACGCCTGCACGATCAGCACGGAGCCGATGTTCGGCAGCACGTGCCGGACGGCGATGGCGGGCCGGCGCCGCCCGGCGGCCCGGGCGGCCAGGATGTAGTCGGTCACCATGACCTGGAGCGTCGCGGCGCGGGCCACGCGGGCGAACGCGGGCACGGTGGCCACCCCGATCGCGATCATCGCGGTGAGCGTGCCGGGCCCGTACACGGCGCCGAGCATGACGGCCAGCAGCAGCGCGGGGAAGGCGAAGACGAGGTCGTTGACCCGCATGATCAGCTCGGACAGCCAGCCGCGCGGCGTCATCCCGGCGACCACGCCGAGCGGGGTGCCGACGACGGCGGCGATGCCGACCGCGACGACGCCGACGTACAGGGTGGTGCGGGCGCCGACCATGAGCTGGCTGAAGGTGTCGCGGCCGAACTTGTCGGCGCCGAGCAGGTAGCCGCCGCCGGGCTCGCGCAGCTTGCGGGCGGCGTCCACGAGCGTGGGGTCGTGCGGGGTCCAGAAGAAGGAGACGGCGGCGGCGAGCACGACGAGCCCGACGAGCGTGCCGCCGGTCAGCAGCGCCAGGTTGGGCCGGCCTCTCATCGCAGCCTCGGGTCGAGCAGGTGGTAGGTCACGTCCACCACGAAGTTGATCAGCAGGACGGCCGCCACCAGCACCATCACCACACCTTGGACGAGCAGCAGGTCGCGCCCGGCGACGCCGTTGAGCAGCAGGTCGCCGAGCCCGGGGATGACGAAGACCCGCTCGACGACGACAGCGCCGATGAGCAGCGTGGCCAGTTGCAGGCCGAGCACGGTGACGACGGGCACGGAGGCGTTGCGCAGCCCGTGCCGCCACAGCGCGCCGGTGCGGCCGCGGCCCTTGGCGCGGGCGGTGCGCAGGTAGTCCTCGCGCATGACGTCGAGGACGGCGCTGCGCACGTAGCGGGTGAGCACGGCGCCCTGCACGAGCCCGAGCGACAGCCACGGCAGCAGCAGGCCGCGCAGCCACTCCCCCGGGTCGTCGGCGATGGGCACGTAGCCGCCGGAGGGCAGCACCTGGGCCTGCACGGCGAAGACGAACACGAGCAGGATCCCGGCCAGGAACGCGGGGACCGCGATGCCGACTTGGCTGGCCGCGCTGATCGCCGCGCCGAGGGGGTCGCGGTGGTGCACGGCGGCGAACGTGCCCAGCGGCACGGCCAGCACCAGGGCCACGGCCATGCCGCCGAGCACGAGCACGGCGGTGACGCCGAGCCGGTCGGAGATCTGCGGGCCGATGGGGGCGCTGGTCACGTACGAGGTGCCGAAGTCGCCCTGGACGAGCCCGCCGAACCAGTCGAGGAACTGCACGGCGGGCGGCCGGTCGGTGCCGAACCGGTGGCGCAGGTCGGCCACCGCCTCGGGGGTGGCGTTGACGCCGAGCGCGATCTCGGCCGGGTCGCCGGGCAGCAGCGCCATGAACGCGAACACCGCGACGGCGGCCACGACGGTGCTCGCGAGCAGCACCGCCAGCCGTTTGACGAGGTACAGGATCACTGCTTGGCGAGCGCGGTGAAGTCGAAGGACTCCGCGATGGCGTTCTTCGGCAGCCCGGTGACGCCCTTCTTCGCCACGATCAGGTTGGGGAACAGGAAGAGCCAGTCGGCCGCGGCGTCGTCGGACAGCAGTTTGGCGGCCTGCTTGAGGTCGTCGGCCTGCTGCTGCTCGGTGCCCTCGTCGGCGGAGGCGAGCAGCTTGCCGAACTCGGGGTTGTCGTAATGGAAGTAGTACGACTTGTCGGCGAATATGCCCATGTCGCGGGGCTCGACGTGGTTGATGATGGACAGGTCGTAGTCGCCCTTGCTGAACACCTGGTCCAGCCATCGCGCGGGGAACTCCAGCGGCTCGATCTCGGCGTTGATGCCCACCTGGGCGAGCTGCGACTTGACGACCTGCGCGCTGCTGACCGCGTACGGCAGGTTGGGGATGCGCATCTTGACGGCGTACGTCTTGCCGCCCAGCAGTTCCTTGGCCTTGGCCGGATCGTACGGGTAGTCGCCGGTGCGGTCCTCGTACCAGGGGTCGGTGGGCGGCACCATCGAGCCGATGAGCTGCCCGCGCCCGGCCCAGGCGGTGTCGAGCAGCGCCTTGTGGTCGATGGCGTGCCGCACGGCCTGCCTGACCTTCTTGTCGTCGAACGGCGGGCGGCCGTTGTTCATCGACAGCACGACCTCGCCGTTGGTGGTGCCCTCGACGGTCTGGAACCGGTTCGGGTCGGCGAACTGCTGCAGCGACTCGGGCGCCTGGACGCTGGAGATGACGTCGATGCCGCCGGTCAGCAGCGCGTTGTTCATCGCGGTGGCGTCCTTGAAGTACTTCATGGTGACCGACGACAGCGCCGGCTTGGTGCCCCAGTAGGAGGGGTTGGCGTCGAGCCGGATGGAGTCGCCGCGCCGCCAGGCGCCCAGCACGTACGGGCCGGTGCCGACGGGCTTGTTGGCCAGGTCGGCGACGCCGGTGCGGCTGAACATGGCGCCGAGCCTGCTGGTCATCGCGTAGAGGAAGCCGTTGCTGGGGCGTTTGAGCGTGACGACGGCGGTGCTGTCGTCCTTCTTCTCGACCTTGTCGACGACGTCGAGCTGGGTCTTGATCTTGAGTTTCCAGTCGGTCTTGACCCGGCCGAGCGAGAAGACGACGTCGTCGGCGGTGAACGGGGCGCCGCTGCTGAACTTCACGTTCTTGCGCAGGGTGAAGGTGTAGGTCTTCCGGTCGCCGGAGACGTCCCACTTCTCGGCCAGCAGGGGGACGATCTCGCCGTTCTGGTCGAGCTTGACCAGGCCCTCGTAGACGTTGACGAGCAGGATCTGCGGGATCGCGGCGCCCTCGGTGGAGGTGAAGTCGAGGTTGGCGGGCTCGGCCACCGCGCCGACCGACAGCGACTGGGTCTTCGCCCCGCCGCCGCTCCCGCTTCCGTTTCCGGGGCTGCCTCCGCAGGCTGCCGTGGCCAGCAGGAGACCGCCGGCGGCGATCCAGATGCCGATGCGCCTCATGTCCTACAGCCTCCTGGCTAGTGTACTGGTCTGACCAGTAGGCTACGCACATTGCCAGTCGGCGACGGCTCGGGTCAAGGGGGCTTGATGGGTGGTCCGCGCTTCGAGCCGGTGCGTACCGTGCGGGCTTACGAGCGGGTCGTGGAGCAGGTCGAGGAGGCCATCGAGAGCGGCGCGCTCTCGCCCGGCGAGCGGCTGCCCAGCGAGCGGGAGCTGATGGTGCAGTTCTCGGTCAGCCGGTCCACCGTGCGGGAGGCGCTGCGGGTGCTGCAGGCGCGCGGCCTGGTGCGCTCGCGGCCGGGCGATCCGAACGGGGCGGAGGTGCTGCCGTTCTCGCCCGCCGCATTACACAAGTCGATGACCACGCTGGCCCGGGTGGCGGAGCTGTCGCTCGGGGAGCTGGTGCAGTTCAGGATGGTGCTCGACGGGGCGGCCGTGCTGCTGGCCGCGCGGCTGCGCACCGAGGAGCAGCTGGCCGAGATGGGCGCGGCGGTCGCAGCGATGCGGGCCGCCGCCGGCACCGACGAGGAGGCGTTCGGGGCGGCCGACGTGGCCTTCCACGACGCGGTGGCGCGGGCCGGCGGCAACAAGCTGATCCAGATCTGCACCGACGTGGTGCGCTCGATCGTGGTCAAGCTCATCGCGGACCGGATCGCCGCCGCACCCGACCGGGAGGAGCTGATGCGGCGCAGCATCCGCCACCACGAGGAGGTCATCGCCGCCATCCGGGCCGGCGACGGCCCGCTGGCCGCTCGTTTGTCGAGGAAGGCGATGTATGACTATTACGCCGGGTATGTAGGTGAAGGTGAGCGGAGTGCCCTGAGGGCGCTCTTGGAGTGATCTGGCCCACAGGGTGTTATGTTGCCGGGGTGGCGCACGTGGACGGGGACCGGGTCGGAGACACGGTCGGGGACGCAGTGGCGGGCGGGCTGACGGAAGCCTTCCTGCGCGAGCCGCGCCGATACACCAGTCACCAGGTCGCCGAGATGGCGGGGGTGCCGGTCTATCGGGCGCGGCGCTTCTGGCGTGCCCTCGGGTTCGCCAACGTGCCCGACGACGCCGTCGAGTTCACCGACTCCGACGTCGAGGCGCTCAAGACGCTGCTCGGCATGGTCACCTCGGGCGTCTACGACGAGGAGCACGTGCTGCTCATCGCCCGCTCGCTCGGCCGGGCCACCACCCGGCTCGCCGAGTCGCAGGCCGAGCTGGGCGCGGAGGCGCTCGACGCCGCGGGCGTGCCGCTGGCCGAGCGGCCGCGCGCCTGGCGCAGGCGGGCCGAGCGGGTGGTGCCCGACCTGGCGCGGCTGCTGGTCTACGCCTGGCAGCGCCAGCTCGCCGCCGCGGCCGGGCGCATCGCCGAGCAGGACATGAGCTCCGTACGGCTCGCCGTCGGGTTCGCCGACCTCGTCGCCTTCACCCGGCTGAGCAGGCAGATCACCGGCAGCGAGCTGGCCCGGCTGATCGACAGGTTCGAGGGGCGCTCGGCCGACATCGTGACGTCCTCCGGCGGGCGGGTGGTCAAGACGCTGGGCGACTCGGTGCTGTTCGTCAGCGACAAGGCGCACGTGGCGGCGGAGATCGCGCTGCGGCTGGTGGAGACGCACGCGCGCGGCCGGGACATGCCGGAGCTGCGCGTGGGGCTCGCCTCCGGGCCGGTGGTGTGGCGCATGGGCGACGTCTTCGGCACGACGGTGAACCTGGCGAGCCGGCTGACCGCGCTGTCCCTGCCGGGAACGATCCTGGCCGACCCGCAGCTCGCCGAGGAGCTGGAGGGCGATCGCGCCTTCCGGCTGCGGGAGGTCAACCGGCTGTCGGTGCGCGGGCTGGGCGAGCTGGCGCCGTACACGGTGATGCGGGCAGGCAGCGCCTGACCGCTGACTCGTTGTCAGCGGCTCTTCTCATCGGGCGGCAACCTGGGCGGGACGACGATGCGTCACTAGCGTCAGCTAGCCGCTCTCACAGGAGGAGCGCCGAAGTTGGCGGATAGGGCAATTTTTCAGGACTTCGTGGTGACGAGGTCGGACCGGCTGTTACGGACGGCGTACCTGCTGGCCCGCGACTGGGGTGTGGCGGAGGACCTGCTGCAGGAGTCGCTGACCAAGGCGTGGTTCGCGTGGCCGGGCATCGACGAGCCCGAGGCGTACGTGCGCAGGGTGCTGGTCACCACGTACGTCTCCTGGTGGCGGCGGCGCTGGCGCAGGGAGCTGCCCAGCGACGACCTGCCGGACCGGCCCGCCCTCGACGTGGCTCGTGACGGCGAGGAGCTGTGGCGGGCCGTGGGGCGGCTGCCGGCCAGGCAGCGCGCCGTGATCGTGCTGCGCTTCTACGAGGACCTGCCGGTCGGCGAGGTGGCCAGGCTGCTGGGCTGCCAGGAGGGCACGGTCAAGAGCCAGACGGCCAAGGCCCTGGCGAAGCTGCGAGTGGACGAGTCGATCGTGAAGGAGACGCGCCGATGAGCGTCCAGGATCTGCGTGACGTCCTGCGGGAGCGGGCCGAGGGCCCGGCGCCCGCGAACCCGCACCGCCACGACCAGGTGCACGCGCGCGTCCGCCGGGTCCGGCGGCGCCGCAGGGCGGCGGCGGGCGCGGCGGCGCTGGCGGCCGCCGTGGTGGCCTCCGTGGTGGCCGCCCTGCTGGTCCCCGGCCAGGACGAGCCGCTGCCGGTGCCGGGGTTGCTGCCCGGCCGGGACGGGCTCGTGCCGGGCGAGGCTCCGACGGCGGCGCAGCCGGCCGCCGGGCTGCCCGAGCGGTTCGTCACGCGGGACGGGACGGAGTACCGCCGGATCGGCCTGGCCACCCTCACCGAGGGGCGGGCATCGGTCACGGTCCCGGCCTCCGGCAACCCGCTGGAGGTGGCCACGCCGTGCGAGGGCGTCTTCAGCTCCATGCCGGAGGTCTTCGTCGACTCCCGCCGCGTCAACGGCCGCGAGGACTCCTGCGGCGACAGCGGCCTGCACCTGCTGCCGGTGGACGTGCCGCAGGGCGCCGCCGACGTCACGCTCACCTTCGCCAAGCGGGGGTGCGACACGCCGCAAGGGGCGTGCGGGCCGGAGCGCGGCGCGCGCGAGGTGGCCGTCTACGAGTGGACGCCGCCGGCCATGACGATCGAGCCCCCGCGCGTCAAGGCGCTGCCCGCCGGCTCGACGGCGGGCGGCTGGCGGACAGCGCGTCGGGCAGGTGGCCGGGCGCCGCCACCGTCACCCTGTCGGGCCGGGGCGCCATGACCCTCGACGTGGTCTGCTCGGGCGACCTGGCCCCGCGGATGTGGTTCGAGGTGCGGGTGAACGGCAGGCTGAGCCGGACGCGGCAGGGCTGCCCCGTCTGGACGGGCGGCCCGTTCCCGAAGGCCGGCCTCGACCTCGGCACGAAGCAGGGCGAGCGCGTCACAGTCACCGTGCGGACGGGGATGTGGGGCGCGGGGACGAACCGCCCGGTTCGCTGGTCGATCGGCCTGTACGTAAAGTAGGTCGCCGTGACGGGACGCACTGCCGTGGACGGCGAGCCGGTCGGCGCCGAGGCGCGCCTCATGCTGGATGCCCGCTACGGGCACTTCACCGCCATGCAGGTGCGGGATCGCCGGGTCAAGGGGCTCGGCCGGCACCTCGCCCGGCTGGAGGCGGCCAACCGCGAGCTGTTCGGCACCGGCCTCGACGACGCGGCGGTGCTGGCCTCGATCAAGACCGTGCTCGACGGCGGCGTGCGCGACGCCGGGGTGCGCGTGTACGTCGTGGAGCACGGCGGCCGGCCCAGGATCGTGGCCGCCGCGTACCCGCCGCACGCCCCGCTGGCCGGGCCGCTGCACGTCAAACCGGTCGTCTACCAGCGTTACCTGCCGCACATCAAGCAGGCGTCCGGCTTCCAGCAGGCCCACATCCTGCGCGTGGCCGGCGCGGAGGGCTTCGACGAGGCGCTGCTCACCACCGCCGGCGGCCTCATCAGCGAGGGCGCGATCACGAACCTGGGCGGGTTCGCCGGCGGCCGGCTGGTGTGGCCGGACGCGCCGATGTTGCGCGGCGTCACGATGAGCCTGCTGCAGGACCTCGACGTGCCGCAGGAGCGGCGCCCGGTCAGGGTGTCCGACCTGCCCGGTTTCGAGCTGGTGTTCCTCTGCAACTCGTGGGGGATCATGCCGGTCGGCAGGGTCGGCGGCGTGCCGCTGCGCCACGACGCCGGGCTGCTGGCGCGGCTGGTCGGGCACTACGAGGGCGTTCCCGGCGAGCCGGTGGATTGATCCGGGGGGCGGGCGTGTTGCACCCGTACATGACCGCCTACTCGATTCTCGACCGCTCACTCGTCCGCCGTGGCTCGACCCCGGCCGCCGCGCTGCGCGAGACCGTGGAGTTCGCGCGGCGGGCGGAGGAGCTGGGCTACCACCGGTTCTGGGTGTCGGAGCACCACAGCGTGCCCGGCGTCGCGGGGTCGGCCCCGACCGTGCTGGCGGCGGCCGTCGCCGCGGCGACGTCGCGGATCAGGGTGGGCACCGGCGGCGTGATGCTGCCCAACCATCGGCCGCTGGTCGTGGCCGAGCAGTTCGGCGTGCTGGAGTCGCTGTATCCGGGCCGCGTGGACATGGGGCTGGGGCGTTCGGTGGGTTTCACCGGGGGCATCCGCAGGGCGCTCGGCCACGGCAAGGACGACGCGGACCGGTTCGGCGACCAGCTCGCCGAGCTGCTCGGGTACTTCGACGGCACGCAGGACGCGCACCCCGGTGTGCACGCGCTGCCCGCCGAGGGGCTGCGGCCCCAGGTGTTCGCGCTGGCCATGGGGGCGGGGGCGGACCTGGCGGCCGAGCACGGGCTGCCGATGGTGATCGGCGGCGGGCCGCGCATGCACGACGCCGTGACGCGCTACCGGGCGGCGTTCCGGCCGTCGGCGTGGGCGGCACGGCCGTACGTGATCGTCGCGGTGGACGTCGCGGTCGGCGCGAGCGCGGAGGAGGCGGCGCTGCTGCAGCTCCCCGAGGCGTGGGCCACGGTGCGCTCGCGCACGGGCGGCTCCTTCCCGCCGCTGGAGCCCGCCGAGGAGATCGCGGGCAAGGAGCTGACCGCGCGGGAGCGGGCGTACCTGGACGAGGCGCTCAAGGGCAAGATCAGCGGTACGGAGCGCGAGGTCGCGGTGGCGCTCGGCTCCCTGGTCGCGACGAGCGGCGCCGACGAGGTGCTGGTCACCATGAACACCTACGACCTCGACCGGCGGCTCGACTCCTACCGGCGCCTCGCGGCGGTGTTCACGGGTTAGGATCACCCGAACATCGTTCTGAAGGGTGTTCGCATGATCCGTCAGCACGCCATCGGTGACCTTCTGCGGCGCACCGCCGCCCGGCACCCCTCCAAGACCGCCGTCGTCTTCGGCGACCTGCGGCAGAGCTACGCCGACCTCGACCTCGCGGTGAACAGGACGGCCAACGCGCTGGCCGCCAGGGGCGTCACCAAGGGCGACCGGTTCGCCGTCTTCAGCCACAACAACCACGCGTTCGTGGTGGCGTACTTCGCGCTGGCCCGGCTGGGGGCGATCTCCGTGCCGGTCAACTTCATGCTGGGGGCCGAGGAGGTCGCGTACATCCTGGGGCACTCGGGCGCGAGCGGGGTCCTGGCCGAGGAGGCGCTGCTGCCGGTCGCGCGGGCGGCGGTCACCGACGACGTGCGGGTGCGCGGCGTGATCGGCGCCGGGCGCGACGGGTGGGAGCCGTTCACCGCGTGGTCGGCCTTCGAGGACGCCTCCGAGCCGCAGGTGGAGATCGCCGACGACGACCCGATCCAGCTCATGTACACCAGCGGCACCGAGGCGCGCCCCAAGGGCGCGACGCTGTCGAGCCGCAGCCTCATCGCCCAGTACGTGACGTGCGTCGTGGACGGCGAGATGAGCGCCGGCGACGTCGAGGTGCACGCCCTGCCCCTCTACCACTGCGCGCAGCTGCACTGCTTCCTGACGCCGGGGATCTTCCTGGGCGCCACCAACATCATCCTGCCCGGCCCGAGCCCGGCGGCGATCCTGGCCACGATCGAGGGCGAGCGGGCCACCAAGCTGTTCTGCCCGCCGACGGTCTGGATCTCGCTGCTGCGCCACCCCGACTTCGACCGCCGCGACCTGTCGTCGCTGCGCAAGGGCTACTACGGCGCCTCGATCATGCCGGTGGAGGTGCTCAAGGAGATCGCCACGCGGCTGCCGGACGTGCGCCTGTTCAACTTCTACGGCCAGACCGAGATGGCGCCGGTCGCGACCATCCTCGGCCCGGAGGAGCAGCTGACCCGGCTGGGCTCGGCCGGGCGGCCCGCGCTGAACGTCGAGACCAGGATCGTGGACGACGCGGGCGAGCCGGTGCCGCCAGGCGTGGTCGGCGAGATCGTGCACCGCAGCCCGCACGCCATGCTCGGTTACTGGAACGACCCGGACAAGACCGCCGAGGCGTTCCGTGGCGGCTGGTTCCACAGCGGCGACCTGGGCGTCATGGACGAGGACGGCTACCTGTCGGTGGTCGACAGGAAGAAGGACATGATCAAGACCGGGGGTGAGAACGTCGCCAGCCGGGAGGTGGAGGAGGCCGTCTACCAGCATCCGGCGGTGGCGGAGGCGGCGGTGTTCGGGGTGCCGGACGAGAAGTGGATCGAGGCGGTGACCGCCGCCGTCGTGCTGCGCGACGGGAGCGGGGTGACGGAGCAGGAGCTGATCGCATTCCTGCGGGAACGGCTGGCGCCCTTCAAAACGCCCAAACGCGTGGTTTTCCTGGAATCACTTCCTAAAAATGCCTCGGGGAAAGTGCTGAAGCGCGAACTGAGAAGCAGCATTTCCTAATTCCGGTCCTGTTTTCGGGCACGATTGGGCATTGTCCATTCGTTCAACGGGCATTTCCCCTTGACGACGACCGCACCTCACGTCATGGACGACCCCCTGTCCCCGACCCGGAGAGGCCGCCTGTGCCCAGTCTGCCCGAGCTTGCCCATCGCACCTTGTTCCGGACGTTGTCGCTGCTGTCACCGAAGAAACAGGGCGTGCTCCTGCAGCGCTATTTCGACTGGTGGCACCGTACCCCCGACCCTTGGAAACTGGCTTCCGACAGCTACGAGCAGGACAAATATCGCTCCACCCTTGAGCATGTCCCGGCCCGGCCGTATCGGCGGATCGTCGAGGTGGGCTGCGCCGAGGGCGTCTTCACCCGGACGCTCGCGGCCGCCTACCCCGACGCCGAGATCACCGGCATGGACGTCTCCGGGCGGGCCCTCGCGCGGGCCCGCGCCCGGGTGCCGGAGGAGGGCGGCCGGGTCCGGTTCGTCCAGGCCGACATCCTGACCCATCCCGCGGAGCCGCACTTCGACCTGGCGTTCTGCTCCGAGACGCTCTACTACCTCGGGCGGCACGAGCGGCTGCAACGGGCCTCCGAGCAGCTCGGCGCGCTGCTCGCGCCCGGCGGGGTGCTGGTGGCGGTGCATCCGTGGCCCGAGGCCGACCGGCTGCACGGGTACCTGGACGCGCACCACGGGCTGAACCGGATCGGGGAGGAGGTCTACAAGGCCTCACCCCGGCCGTTCGCCGTCACCGTCTACGGCGCCTCCTCCGTCTGATCCTTCTCGCGAGGCGGGTGGTGCGGGGTCAGTCCTTGCCCAGACGGTCGGCGGCCAGGCGGCGGGCCACCCCGCGCTGGATCTTCCCCGTGGCCGTCTTCGGCAGCTCCTCCAGCACCACCACCTCCCGGGGCCGCTTGAACGCGGCCAGCCCGTCCCGGCAGAACGCGATCAGCTCCCGCGCGTCCACCACCCGCCCCGCCGCCGGCACCACGCACGCCACCGGCTTCTCCAGCCCGTCACCGTCGATGTACGCCACCACCGCGCACTCCCCCACCGACTCGTGCTGGAGCAGCCGCGCCTCCACCTCCATCGGCGACACCCAGATGCCGCCCGCCTTGATCATGTCGTGGGAGCGGCCCAGGCACCGGTAGGAGCCGTCCTCCTCCCGCACGTACATGTCACCCGTCCGCAGCCACTCCCCCTGGAACACCTGCCGCGTGGCCGCCGTCCGGCACCAGTAGCCGGTGGCGACGGAGTCGCCGCGCACATACAGGTGCCCCGGCTCCCCCACCCCGGCGGGCGCGCCGCGATCGTCGAGGATCTTCGCCTCGTAGCCCGGGACGACGGTGCCGGACGTGCCGGGGCGCACCGCGCCGGGCCGGTTGGAGATGAAGATGTGCAGCGCCTCGGTCGAGCCGAGCCCGTCGATGACCTCCACCCCGAACCGGGCCGTGAAGCGGCGGTGGATCTCGGCCGGTAAGGCCTCGCCCGCCGAGACGGCCAGCCGCACCGAGGCGAAGGCGTCGTCCGGCGCGTCCGTGGCGAGCAGGGCGGCGAAGAACGTCGGGCCCGCGAAGAAGAGCGTGGGCCGCTCCCGCCCGACCCGTTCCAGCACGCCCGCCGGGGTGGGGCGGGCCGGGTCGAGGATCGTCGTGGCGCCCTCGGCCAGGGGGAAGAACAGCGAGTTGCCGATGCCGTACGCGAAGAACAGCCGCGCCACCGACAGGCAGCGGTCGTCGGGGCGGATGCCGAGCACCTGCCGCCCGTACGTCTCGTAGACGTCCCTGATGGCGCCGTGGCGGTGCATGGCGGCCTTGGGGGCGCCGGTGGTGCCGGAGGTGTAGAGCCACAGGGCGGGCGAGTCCCGCCAGGTCTCGTACGGCGCCCCGTCCGCCTGCCCTCCCCCCTCCGCGATCTCGGCCCAGTCGCGGTCGGCGGGGTCGGCGAGCAGGAGCCGGGTCACCTCGGGGGCGCCGGTCAGTGCCGCGCGGGTGACCGGGCCGAACTCGGGGGTGGCGATGACCAGTCGGGCCCGCGAGTCCCTGATGAGGTCGCCCAGCTCGGCACCGCCGTACATCGTGGAGACCGGCACCGCGACGGCGCCCATCCGCATGACGGCGAGAATGGTGACCACGGTCTCGGGCCGGTCGGACATGACGAGCACGACCCGCTCCTCCGGCCGCACGCCCAGCCCGCGCAGCCCGGCGGCCAGCGCCGCGACACGCTCGGCGAGCCGGCCGTAGGTGAGCTCGCCGGCGGGCCCGGTGATCGCGACGTGCTCGCCCCGGCCGGCCGCGACCTGGCGGTCGGTGAGAAAGACGCTGGCGTTGAACGACTCGGACGTCATGGGCCGTCCCCATCCGCAGGCGGGCAACCGTCGCCAAATCCTCTACACAGAATCGGCAGCCCGTCAATGACGTGTAGTCAGAGGTGGACGTACTCGTAGTCGAAGGGCCGGCCGTTGATCCCGTTGCGGGGCGGCGCCACCCAGGCGGCGATCTTCCCCGGCTCGTGGACGGGCCGCATCAGCGCCCGGACGTGCGCCTTGTCCGCCGGCGTGGGCAGCCAGCGGTCGCGGGCCGCCGCCCACTCCGCCTCGGCGAGCACCCGGCCGTCCGGGGAGACGTGGTGGCCGGCGAACGCGCCGACCTTGCGGTTGAAGCCGACGTGCGGCAGGTACAGGCTCGGGTCGAGGCCGTGGCCGGCGAGGATGCGGTTCCAGCGGTTGAGGCCGGTGGCGCAGTCGGCGGCGTACTCGCCGCGCAGGTCGGCGTTGAGCGCCGTCAGCGCGGGCAGCCGGACGTCCACCACCCGGCCGCCCTCGACGCGCGGCACGACGGCGACCGCCTCCGTGAGCAGGTGGTCGTCCTGGCGCCGCTCCTCCTGCCAGCGCCCCTTGAGCCCGGCGGTGTAGTAGTTGGCGACATTCGTGGAGGTCTCGCCGCCGAACAGGTCGAGGCTCACGCTGTAGTGGAAGTTGATGTACTTCTGGACGACGTCCAGCGGGATGCCCCCGTAACGTGCGATGTCGTCCGTGTCGTGCTCGCGCATGAGCTGCGCCGTCCGCTCCACCACCCGGTCCACGCCCGTGGTGCCCACGAACATGTGGTGCGCCTCCTCGCGCAGCATGAACTCGCAGGTCCGGCTGAGCGGGTCGAACGCCGACTCCTTCAACGTCCCGAGCTGGTACTTGCCGTCGCGGTCGGTGAAGTACGTGAACATGAAGAACGACAGCCAGTCCGGCGTCTCCTCGTTGAACGCGCCCAGGATGCGCGGCGCGTCCTCGCTGCCCGAGTTGCGCAGCAGCAGCGCCTCCGCCTCGTCCCGGCCGGCCCGGCCGAAGTAGGCGTGCAGCAGGTAGACCATGGCCCACAGGTGGCGGCCCTCCTCCACGTTGACCTGGAAGAGGTTGCGCAGGTCGTACAAGGAGGGGGCGGTCAGCCCGAGACGGCGCTGCTGCTCCACGCTGGCCGGCTCCGTGTCGCCCTGGACCACGATGAGGCGCTGCAGCTCGGACCGGTACTCGCCGGGCACCTGCTGCCACACCGGCCGCCCCTTGTTCTGCCCGAACGCGATGCGGCGGCCCGGGTCGCGCTCGGCCAGGAAGATGCCCCAGCGGTAGTCCGGGAGCGCCACATGGTCGAAGTGCGCCCAGCCCTCGCGGCCTACGGCTATGGCGGTGCGCAGGTAGACGTCCTGGGTGGGCAGTGCCGGGCCCATCTCCGACCACCATTGCAGGAAACGCGGCTGCCACGACTCCAGCGCCCGGCGCAGCCTGCGGTCCTCGGCGAGATCGACGTTGTTGGGGATGCGCTCGGAGTAGTCGATCGTCATGAGTCAGGCTCGCTTCCTGTCGCACCTCATGCCTCGGGTCGGCGTCCTGCCGCTGCTCATGGCTCAGGCTCGCTTCCTGTCGTAGACCGGGCGCCGGCCGGTGCCGTAGCGTCGCAGCGCGCCCTCCGGGCCGGCCGCGCCCGGCCGGGTGAAGATCCAGTTCTGCCAGGCGGCGAGGCGGGCGAAGATCTTCGTCTCCATGGTCTCCGGGCCGGCGAACCGCAGGTTGGCCTCCAGCCCGGTGAGCGCGTCGGGACTGAGCGCGGCGCGTTCCTCCAGCGCCAGGCGTACCTCGTCGTCCCAGTCGAGATCGTCGGGCGCGAACGTCACCAGCCCCAGCTCCAGCGCCTCCCCCGCCCCGATCCGCCGCCCCGCCTCCTGCTCCAGCTTCGCCACCCGGCCCGGCTCGGCGTGGAACCGGGCCGCCAGCCGCGACAGGCCGTTGCCCATCGGGTGGTCACCGAAGTTCGCGCGGGAGAGCTGGATCGCGACGGGCCGGCCGGGATCGTCCAGCATGTACTGCCGGTCGCAGGCCAGCGCCAGCTCCAGCAGCGGCCCGCGAAGCAACTGCCCGGCTCGATGAGCGCGATCAGGCTGCGGCTGGTGACGTCCAGGCGCTTGAGCGTGCGCTTGTAGAAGTGCCGCACCTCCTCATCCGGCCACACCCCGGCCCGGGGCTCGTGCGCGAGGACCGCGTCGATGTCACCGGCCGTCCTGATCACCCAGGTGCCGAGCTCGGGCTCGTTCGTACGCAGCCGCAGGATCAGGTCGTCGAGCTCCCTCGTCATCCGCAGGAACCAGCCCTCGTCCCCGCCTCCGGCCCGCGCACCGTGATCGCGACCGCGTGCTCGCCCGGCTCCGCCGCGACCGTCCCGTACACGTAACCCTCGCTCCGCACCGGCGGCAGGGGAACCGGCTCCGCTCCGGCGGGCCTGGCCGGCCGCGACCGCGCGGCCGCCTCCCGGGCCCGCACCCGCACCACCTCCTCGAACCGGCTGCGCGGCACCACCTCATCCACCAGCCCCCACTCCACCGCCACCCGCCCCCGCACCCCCTCACTGCGCGTGGCGAACACGTCGGCGAGGTCCTTGCGCACCCCGCGCTTGTCCGTCAGCCGGGTCAGCCCACCCGTCCCCGGCAGCACACCCAGCAGCGGCACCTCCGGCAGCGACACGGTGGTGGAGCCGTCATCGACGAGGATGATCCGCTCACAGGCCAGCGCCAGCTCGTAACCGCCACCGGCCGCCGTCCCGTTGATCGCCGCCAGGTACGTCTGACCGGAATGGGCGGTGGCGTCCTCGATGGCGTTGCGCGTCTCGTTCGTGAACTTGCAGAAGTTCACCTTCCAGGAGTGGTCGGACCGGGCGAGCATCCGAATGTTCGCCCCCGCGCAGAACACCCCGCCCGGGGCACCCGTGACGACGACCGCACCCACCTCCGGATGCTCGAACCGCAGCCGCTGCACGGCGTCGTGCAGCTCGATGTCGACGCCGAGGTCGTAGGAGTTGAGCTTGAGGTCGTACCCGGGGACGATGCCGGCGCCCTCGTCCACCTCCAGCACGATCCAGGCGATCTCCCCGTCGATCTCCAGGCGGAGGTGACGGTACCTGCCGGGATCGGTGTCGAAGGACACCTCAGGCTGTCCGGTCATCCCTCAAGTTCAACAACCACCGCATACCGCGTCAAGCTTCTGTAGAACGTGGGAGGACAGCGGAAACGGACCGGCACCGCACCCCTCCCCTGACCTCAGCCCCCCGGCCCGACCTGACTCCGTACCCCAACCCCGCCCTTGCCCCCAGCCCGAACCTGACCCCGGACCTCAAACCCCGCCCCTGCCCCCAATCCTTACCTGGCCCCGCACCCAGACCTCGATCTCGACCTGGACCTCGATCCGGACCTGGACCTGGACCTTGACCTTGACCCGGACGCAGACCTTGACCCGGACCCGCACCTCGACCTGGACCTCGACCTGGACCCGGACCTCGACATCAGGGGGCGCTGGACTTCAGGGAGGCGTTGGACATCAGGGAGGCGCCGGACTTCGGGGAGGCGCCGGACTTCGGGGAGGCGCTGGACTTCACTTCAGGACTGGGGCGGGCGGCGGTCGAGGGCCTGGGTCCATTTGACGGCCACGGCCGCGACCTGGATGAGCTCCGCCCGCAGCCGGTGCGGATCCGATTCGGCGAACGCCTCCATGACCTCCTCGGCCAGAATGTGCCGCCAGGTCAGCGCCCCTCCCCTGGCCGCCGCATCCGTCGCATCCCTGGCCAGGTCGGAAGCATGGACCGTCCCCTCACCGCCGGTGCCGTCGGGCAGCAACTGCATCCCGAACCGCGCGTCCTGCGCCGCCCGCTCAGCCGCCACCTCCGCCAGGACCCGCGCCAGGGACCCCGGCACTCCCGCATCGCCGTCATGTGTCATGCGCCCAGTCTGGCGCAGCATCACCCCTGCTAGCGCGACTTCCCGCCGCCCCGGGCGGCAGGGTGGCGGGGCGGGCGGAAGGCGGGGCCGAGGTCGGTGGAGTGGGAGCAGACGTGGTCGCGGAAGGCGCGGGCGGCGGGCGTCAGCCGTTCCCCTGCCGGCCAGCTCACCCCCACCGTCCTGAACAGCGGCGGCGACAGCGGGATCTCCACCACGCCGCCCGTCACCGGCTGATCCGACCGCGGCAGGACGGCCACGCCGAGCCCGGCCGCCACCAGCCCCCGGACCGTCTCCGACTCCTGCCCCTCGAACGCGATCCGCGGCTCGAACCCCGCCGCCGCGCACAGGTCGTCGGTGATCTGCCGCAGCCCGTACCCGTGCTCCAGCGTCACCAGCTCCTCCCCTTCCAGGTCGGCGGCCCGCACGCGAGCCCGGCGGGCGAGGCGGTGGGACGGCGGCGCGCACAGCACGAGCTCCTGGTCGGCGAGCGGGCGGCTGACGAGGTCCGGGTCGTCGAGCGGCATGGGCGCCACGAACACCAGGTCGATCTCGCCGTCGCGGAGCGCGTCGAGCATGTCCTGGCGCGACCCCTGCGCCAGGCTGAAGCGGACGCCCGGGTTGCGCTCGCGGAACCCGCCGATGAGGGACGGCACCAGCGTCCGCCCGAGCAGGTGCAGGAACCCGAGGACGATGCGCCCGCTGCCCGGATCGATCTCCTCCCGCACCTCGCGGGCGGCCGCGGTCATGCCGGCCAGCGCACGGGTGGAGGCCGCGGCAAGGGTACGCCCTGCCCTGGTCAGCCGGATCCCCCGTCCGGCCGGGAGAACGAGCGGCGCACCCACGATCTCGGCCAGCGCGGCGAGGCGCCGGCTTGCGGTGGGCTGCGGGATGCCGAGCAACTCGGCCGCCCGCGTCACGTGCCCGGTCTCACCCACGGCGGCCAGCAACGCGAGCGCCGGCGCAAGCCGCGCGGCCAGCCGGTCATCGGATTCATCCATCACGGTATGAATTATCGCCCATCAACGTATTAGACGTATTTATTAGCCTTGCTTAGCGTTTGTGAGGTGGTGGTTCTCCAGCCTTCCGACCCGACCGTCGACACCCGGCGCGTCAGCGCGGCCGTTGCAGCGGCCGGGCTGTCGTCCTTCGCCCTCCTGTACGCCCCGCAGCCGGTGCTGCCCCAACTCGCGACCGCGTACGGACTCGACCCGGGCACCGCCTCACTCGCGATCGGCGTAGCGACCGCCAGCCTGGCCGTCGCAGTCCTGCCCTTGGCCTGGCTGGCCGGCGTGGTGGGCCGACGCCGGATGATCCTCTGGTCGGTAGTGGTCTCGGCAGTGCTCGGTCTGCTGCTGCCCCTGGCACCGTCCTTCCCTGTGTTCCTGGCGATGCGAGGGGTGCAGGGCGTGGCCATCGCCGGCTTCGCGGGGGTGGCGGCGGCGTACCTGGCCGACCAACTCGGCACATCCCGCCTGGCCGCGGCGGTGGGAGCGATGATCGCCGGCAACTCGGTCGGCGGCATGCTCGGCCGCCTCGGCGCAGGCTTCACCGCCGAGCCGCTGGGATGGCACGGCGCGCTGGTAGCGGTGGCGGCAGTGGCCCTGGCATGCGCCCTCTTCACGACCGCAACCCTCCCCCGCCCAGCAACCCCTAGCACCGCTAGCGCACAGAGCACCGCTAGCGTGGGGAGCGTCGCTAGCACAAGGAGCACCGCTCGCGGAGGAAGCACGGCTCGCGCAGGAAGCATGACTCACGCAGGAAGCACGACTCACGCAGGAAGCACGACTCACGCAGAGAGCACGACTCACGCAGAGAGCACGACTCACGCAGAGAGCACGACTCACGCAGGGAGCACCGCTGGCACAGAGAGCACGACTTACACAGGGAGCACCGCTCGCACAGAGAGCACCGCTAGCACGAGGAGCGTCGCTAGCGCCGAGAGCACCGCTAGCGCACGGAGCGTCACTAGCGCACAGAGCACCGCTAGCACGAGCAGCGTCATCAGCACAGGGAACACCGCTCACGCAGGGAGCGTCACTAGCACACAGAGCACCGCTAGCAAGCTGGGGATGGTGGCGCCGTTCGCCGTCGGGGCGCTGGCCATGGGGGCGTTCGTGGCCTTGTACAACGCGGCCGGGTTCCGGCTTGCCGCGCCGCCCATCTCGCTGAGCCCGGCCGCCGCCTCGCTGGTGTTCCTCTCGTACGCCATGGGGACCGCGTCCTCGGCCGCCGCCGGTCGGCTGGCCGCGCGCCTGGGGCGGACGGCGGCGCTCGTCACGGCGCTGGTCGTGACGGTGGTGGGGGCCGTGCTGACCGTGCACCCGTCGCTGCCTGTGATCGCGCTCGGGTTCGGGGTGCTGACCGCCGGGTTCTTCGCCGCGCACGCCATCGCCAACGCCTGGGTGACCGCCGACGCACCCCCGGCCGCCAGGGGACGGGCCGCGGGGACGTACACGCTCTGCTACTACCTGGGCAGCGGCGCGGGCGGCACTGCGGGCGCGCTCGTGTACGGCCGTGCGGGCTGGACGTGGCTGGTCGTCATGACGTCGGCCTGGCTGCTGCTGGCCGCCCTGGCAGTGCTCCTGCACCGAGGGAGGCGTTCGATGGCCGAAGGCGATCCGCACCGCCGACGGCACCCGCTGTCCGAAGGCGATCCCTCAGCACCCACTGCGCCCGCAGGCCGAGGGTGATCCCGCACCGCCTACGGCACCCACTGCCCGAAGGCGATCCCGCACCGCCCACCGCGCCCGCGGCCCAAGTGTGACGCCACACCACCCACCGCGCCCGCAGGCCGAGGGCGATCCCACGCCACCCACGGCGCCAGCAGGCCAAGCGTGATCCCACGCCACCCATGGCGCCCCCTGCCTCAAGGCGATCCCGCACTACCCACCGCACCCGCAGGCCGAGAGTGATCCCGCACCCCCGACGGCAACCCACCTGCCCCGCAGGCGATCACGCACCGCCCACCGCGCCCGCAGCCCAAGCGTGACGCCACACCGCCCATCGCGCCCGCAGGCCGGGAGTGATCCTGCACCCCCGACGGCGCCCTCTGCCCGAAGGCGATCAGGCACCGACCACCGCGCCCGCTGGCCAAGCGTGATCCCGCACCGCGTCGGGCCGGTCGGGCGCCGTCGCTGCACACGCGTGGTCTTGAGGCCGGGTACCGGGCACAGGGTGGGGGAAGCAGGGCCAGAGGGGGGTCAGCCGGTGTGCTCGGCCATGAGGAGGTCCGCCAGTTCCGTGCGGGCGTACAGCACCAGGCGGCCGGCCCGGGTGCGGGAGACCAGGCCGGCCCGTCGGAGTACGGCGAGGTGCTGGGAGATCGCGCCGGGGGTGACCCCGTGGCGGTGGGCCAGTTCCGTGGTCGACGTGGGGCCGTCCAGGGTGGTCAGGAGGGTGGCGCGAGCGGAGCCGATCAGGTCGGCGAGGGCGTGCGGCGGGCGGGCGGTGGGTGACTCCCACAGGGTGCCGATGCCGCGGCACTGGTAGATCACGGTGGGTGGCTCGTCGGGGCCGACCGGCGCGATGGTCTGGGGCACGAATAGGGCGGGCACCAGCCACAGGCCGCGTCCCGCCACGGTCGCGTCGTAGCTGAGCGCGTGGCCGGCGTAGACCCGTAGCTCGCCGTTGGCGAAGCGGACGCGTGGGTCGAGTTCGTGCAGCATGGCGGCGGCGCCGTCCCTGGTCAGGAGGCGGGCCCGGTACAGCAGGTCGGCCTCCAGGACCGCCCGCATTCGCGGCCAGTGGGGGGCGATGGCCAGCCGCCAGTACCGTTCCAGGACGGCGGCGATGATCTCGGGGTTCGTGGTGGCGGGCAGGGGGTGCGGGCCGTAGACGGCGCGGAAGTCGGCGAGGGCGGTGTCCGGTGGGGTGGCGCGCAGGCGGTCGAGCTCGTCGGCGAGGTCGGGCAGCGGTGTGCTGGGGCGCGGGGTGAGGAAGTCGGGCAGCCAGTCGCGTTCCGGGCCGAGGAGGCTGTCGAGCACGGCGAGGTCGGCCGGCGGGAGGGCGGTCAGGGCGGCGCGGGTCCGCCTGATCCACGGCAGGTGGACGGTGTGGCGTTCCGGCCGGCGCAGCGCCCAGAGGCTGGTGACCGTTTCGAGCAGCGGTGAGCAGGCGAAACGGACGCCGGCGAGGTCGTCCACGGACAGCCGGTAGGTGATCATCGGCGGACGCTCGCGAGATCGTGCACGGACAGCCGGTAGGTAATCATTGAGGCATACGCTAAATCACTGGTGCCGGTGCGGGCGCCCGGGTTGACTCTCCCGCCATGGCTGTCGTTGTGCATCAAGTGGCCCGGCCCCAGGGGTGGCCGAGTGCCGACCAGTTCGTCTACGTCGAGGTGCCGACGCCGGTGCCCGGTCCGGGTGAGGCGCTGGTGGAGAACCTCTACCTGTCGGTGGACCCGTACATGCGGGAGCTGATGGACTTCGCCGGCCTCGGCGTGCCCATGGAGGGGCGGTCGCTGGGCCGGGTGGTCGATTCGCGGGCCCCCGGGCTGGCGGTGGGGGACGTGGTGCTGCACCGGCAGGGGTGGCGCAGTCATGCGGTGGTCAGGCCGCAGGATGCGCGGGTCGTGCCCGAGGAGCCGGGTGTGCCGTTGACGGCGTACCTGAGCGTGCTGGGCGGGACGGGTCTGTCGGCCTACGTGGGGCTCAAGCATGTCGCCCGGCTGGCTCCGGGGGAGACGGTGTTCGTCTCGGCGGCGGCCGGAGGGGTGGGCAGCGCCGCGGGTCAGCTCGCCCGGCTGCTCGGGGCGGGCCGCGTCATCGGCAGCACGGGCTCGGCCGCCAAGGCGGCGCACCTGACGGACCGCCTGGGTTACGACGTGGCGATCGACTACACGGCGGGCGACCTGCCCGGGCGGCTGGCCGCCGCGGCCCCGGACGGGATCGACGTCTATCTCGACAACGTGGGCGGCGATCACCTGGAGGCCGCGATCGGCGTGCTGCGCGAGCGCGGGCGCATCGCCTGGTGCGGCGCGGTCGGCCAGTACAACTCGGCGGCCCCGCCGCCCGCGCCGCGCAACCTGTACGACATCGTCGGCAAGCAGGCGCGCCTGGAGGGCTTCCTCGTCCGCGAGCACAGGCATCTTCAGCCCGAGCTGGAGGAGTTCCTGCTCCCGCACCTGCGCAGCGGCCGGGTCGTCGCGGACGTGACGATCGCGGAGGGACTGGACGGCATGGTGGAGGCGTTCCTGACCATGCTGCGGGGCGGCAACACGGGCAAGATGATCGTCAAGGTGTGACGGAGCGTTCGAGGGAGTCGGTCAGCCAGGCGAGCATGGTGCCGATCGTGGCGCGCTCGCCGCTCACCTCCCCCACCAGCCGCCAGTAGCGTCGTACGCGCGGGTCGCGGTCGGCGGCGACGCGGCCGAGGAGCTCGCGGCGGAAGGCGGGGGTGTCGATGCTGCGGCGGACCGTGGCGTGGGCGGCGACGAAGCGGTCGAGCTCGGGCCCCTCGCGCGGGGGGTCGCCGGCGAGCACGCAGGGGGCGGCCAGGGTGACGGCCTCGCCGACGCCGTGCATCAGGGTGTCCTCGTCGCCGATGGTGCGGGCGTTGGCCAGGGCTCTGGCGCGCAGGCCGGAGGTGAGCGAGCGGTCGCCGGCCAGGTGGACGAGCTCGGCGTACGCGACGACCTGGAGCGGGGTGGGGTCGGCGGGCGGCTGGGGGACGGCCATGGACAGGAACGCGGCGTAGACCCCGTCGGAGACGGGCGAGACCATCTGCTGCCGCCAGAACCGCAGCAGCCGCTCGCGTGCGGCGCCGGCGTCCTCGACGGCGGCCAGCAGCTCCAGCCTGCCGGTACGCTCGCCCGGCCCGGCCTCCTCGACGGCCCGCAGCGAGGCGCGCCGCCAGGCCAGCTCGGCCAGCCGCTCGTCGAGCGCGGCCCGTTCGGCGGAGACGGCGTCGGCGATGGAGCGTTCGCCGGTGAGCACCTGCGCGATCGAGGCGAGGCCGAGCCCGAGGCCGCGCAGCCGCCTGATGAGGGCGAGCCGCTCCACGGCCGCCCCGTCGAACCTGCGGTGGTTTCCCGTGCTGCGCACCGACGCGATGATGCCCTCGTCGCAGTAGAAGCGGATGGTGCGCACGGGGACGCCGGTCAGCCGGGCCAGCTCGCCGATCCCGAGCGTTTCTTCGCGCAGCGGCACTTGAACCTCCACTGGACTGGAGTTCCTACGGTAGCGGCGTGATCCGACAGGAAAGGGGTGACGTCGATGCCGGGGCTGGATCTCGGGCGGCTCGTGGAGGGGCTGCGGGAGCAGACGGAGGGGTTCGCGCAGGCGGTGGCCGGGGGCGATCCTGAGGCGGTCGTGCCCACGTGTCCCGAGTGGCGGCTGCGGACGCTGGTCGCGCACATCGGGCTGGCCGATCGGTGGGCGGCGGAGCTGGTGCGCACGGGGCGACCGGTGCCGG
Organism: [Actinomadura] parvosata subsp. kistnae; assembly: GCF_900323885.1. Classification (GTDB taxonomy): domain Bacteria; phylum Actinomycetota; class Actinomycetes; order Streptosporangiales; family Streptosporangiaceae; genus Nonomuraea; species Nonomuraea composti. The sequence goes on from NZ_OOHJ01000008.1 coordinate 42,387, forward strand.
CGCCGGATCCGGCCGCCGCGAATCCGGGTGTTCCGGGCGTTCCTGGCGAGTGGGGCGCGTGGCTGCGGGCGGGCGCCGATGAGCTGGTCGGGGCGGTGCGCGAGGCGGGCGAGGGAAGTCAGGCGTGGTCGTTCTTCGGGACGGTGCCGGCCGCGTTCTGGGTGCGCAGGATGCTGTCCGAGACGGCGATCCATCACTGCGACGCGGCGCTGACGACCGGCGCCGCGTTCCGGATCGCGGGCGACCTGGCGGCCGAGGTGATCACCGAGGGCATGGAGCTGATGGCCGATCCGCGCGCCGAGACGGCGGTGCCGAAGCTGGCCCTGCTGAGGGGGGCGGGTGAGCGGCTGGCGTTCCGGCCGTACGGGATGGAGGGGTGGGTGATCACGCGGCTGCCCGAGGGGCTGCGGTGGGAACGCGGGAACGGGCCGGCGGACGTGGTGGTGTCGGGGACGCTGACCGAGGTCATGCTGGTGCTCGCACGGCGCAGACCGCCCGGCGAGGTGACGGGCGAGGTGACGGGCGAGGTGACGGGCGAGGTGACGGTGGAGGTGACGGGCGATCGGGCGCTGCTGGAGCACTGGCTGGAGCACACCCTCATGTGAGCAGCCCATCCTCATGTGAGCAGCCCATCCTCATGTGAGCAGCGCCCTCATGTCAGTACGGGCGCGGGTTCAGCGGAAGGCGGGCACCGTGGGCGGGCGGCCCATGAGGACGGCCCCGGCGGCGTCGTACATGGCGGGGCTGAGGAAGGCGTGCTCCTGCACCACCATGACGTCGCCTAACAGGGCCGGGAGGGGGTGGGCGCGGTGGATGGCGGCGGTGCCGGACAGGGAGACGACCTTGGCGACCACCTCCGCCCCGACCCGCGCGAGGTGCGCGGCGGACAGCCGCAGGTGGGCGTTCTGCTCGTCGCTGACCGCCCCGCCGTCGGTGACGGCCTGCCACGCCTCGCCGGTGGCCTCGTAGAAGTAGGCGCGGGCGGAGCGGAGCGCGGCCTCGGCCTCGGCGATGCCGGCGCGGTAGTAGGCGCGGTCGGCGAGCTTGGGGGCGCCGGTGATGCCGGCCCGGCCGGCGCCGGTGCCTTCGGCGAGGTCGAGCGCGGCGCGGGCGACGCCGGCGGAGACGACGGCGAGCGCCTGCGCGGAGTAGGTGATGGCGGGGTAGCGGTAAAGGGGTTCGTCGATCACGGGGGCGCCGCCGCGGATGAAGGTCCATTCGCGGGCGACCTCGACGTCCTCGGCGACCAGGTCGAAGGAGCCGGTGGCCTGCATGCCGACGACGTCCCAGTCGCGGACGACGCGCAGCCGCTCGGGCGGCACCAGCGCGCCGCGTGGCTTGCCGGAGGTGGAGTCGTCGCCGGGGATGCCGACGACGAGGATGTCGGCGGCCACGCAGCCGCTGGCGAACTTCCACCGGCCGTTGAGCAGGAAGCCGTGCCGGGTGGGGGTGGCCTCCTGGACGGGGAACAGGCCGCCGGCGAGGACGACGTCGGGCCCGTCGGCGTACAGGCGGGCCTGGGTGTCGAGCGGCAGCGAGCCGAGGTAGACGAGCGCGCAGCCGAAGCTCGCGACCCAGCCGGTGGAGCCGTCGACGGCCGAGATGCGCTCGATGCGCCGCAGGAAGTCGGCGGGCGGCATCGGCTCGCCGCCGAACCGCTGGGGCGCGGAGGAGCGGTAGAGGCCGAGCCGCTTCAGCCGGTCGACGAAGTCCTTGGGAACGTGGCGCAGGTCGCGGAACTCCTCGCGGCGCCGGGCCAGCTCGGTGAGCATCTCCTCGAACGGGTCGTCGTGCGCGGTCATCGCCGCCCCCTCGTCGGCCCGCCGCCAGGAGGGCCCGCCGTCAGGAAGGGAGGTCACTCCGGCGCGTGCCGGCGCTCCCACACGTGATCCTACTCACAGCTCGACGTGGGTGTCAGGGTCGCCGCCGAGGCGGCCTCCGGTGGCGAGCGGTTCGAGGCGGGCCAGGTCCTCGGAGGACAGGCTGAAGTCGAACACCTCGAGGTTCTGGCGCATGCGCTCGGGGTCGGCCGACTTGGGGATGGGCACGGCGCCCATCTGGACGTGCCAGCGCAGCACCACCTGGGCCGGGGTACGGCCGTGGGCGGCGGCCAGGTCGGTGACGGCGGGCTCGTCGAGCAGCTTGGAGCCGCGCCCGAGCGGGCTCCACGACTCGGTGACGATGTCGTGCCCGGCGTGCCAGGCGCGCAGCTCGTCCTGGGGGAAGCCGGGGTGCATCTCGACCTGGTTGACGACGGGCGCGACGCCGGTCTCGGCGATGATCCGCTCGATCTGCTCGGGGGTGAAGTTGGAGACGCCGATCGAGCGTACGAGGCCCTGCTCGCGCAGGTGGACGAAGGCGCGCCAGGTGTCGATGTAGAGGCCGCGGCCGGGCAGCGGCCAGTGGATGAGGTAGAGGTCGACGTAGTCGAGGCCGAGGCGGGCGCGGCTCTCCTCGAAGCCGCGCAGGGCGGCGTCGTAGCCGTGGTGGGAGCCGCGCAGCTTGGTGGTGACGAACAGCTCCTCGCGGGCCACGGACGCCTGGGCGACGGCGGCGCCGACGCCGGCCTCGTTGCCGTAGCCGGCGGCCGTGTCGATGAGCCGGTAGCCGAGCGAGATGGCGTGGGTGACGGCCTGGCGGGCCTCTTCGTCGTTCATGGGCCAGGTGCCGAGGCCGAGGCGTGGCATCGGGCGGCCGTCGGCGAGCATGACGGTCATGAGCAGTTCCCCTTCGTGCGGCTGAGTGTGCTCCTTACCCCACGGCCACATCCACCAACCTGCGGCGGCTTGTCACACTTTCCCGCACTATTTCGACCTATGTGGTAGAGAACCACTGGAGGTGCGATGTGCTGACCGTGATAGGCGCGGGTTTTCCGCGCACCGGAACCAGCTCCATGAAAGCCGCACTGGAGCGGCTCGGGTTCGGACCCTGCTTCCACATGTACACCATCCTGACCGAGCCGGCCCGCTCCCACGACTGGGCTCGGCTGGCCGACAGCGACGAGGCGGATTGGGGGAAACTGTTCGACGGGTTCCGCTCGACGCAGGACTGGCCGGCCTCCTTCTTCTGGCGGGAGCTGGCGCAGGCGTACCCGGAGGCGAAGGTCCTGCTCACCGTACGCGACCCGCGCGCCTGGTACGCGAGCATGATGACGCTGATCGACAACGGGCCCAGGAGCATGATGGGCGAGGGCGGGGCGCCCGACCTGCCCCCGGCGTCCCGGGCCGTCTTCGAGGGCATGGGACGCATGCGGCCGGTGCTCGACCGCATCGCCGCCGCCACGTTCGGGCCCGGCAGGACCATGGCCGACGGGCCGGTGGACGAGGACGCCGCCGTGGCGGCGTTCGAGCGGCACACGGCCACCGTGAAGGAGAGCCTGCCGCCGGAGCGCCTGCTGGTCTTCGACGTGCGGGAGGGGTGGGAGCCGCTGTGCCGGTTCCTGGAGGTGGACGTGCCCGACGAGCCGTTCCCGCATCTCAACGACGGCAAGTCGATGCGGGAGTTCCTCGGCCGGCTGATGCGGGGCGACGTCTCGCACCCGTCGTTCACCATGAACGCGTAGGCGCTCAGCTCTCCAGGTACCGCAGGATCGCCAGCACGCGCCGGCTGTAGCCGGGGTCGCGGGGCAGGTCGAGCTTGTCCATGATGGCGTTGACGTGCTTCTCCACCGTACTGAGCGACACGTGCAGCCGCTCGGCGATGGCGGCGTTCACGAACCCCTGGGCGAGGTGCCGCAGCACCTCGCCCTCGCGGGGGCTGAGCCTGCTCAGCGGGTCGGTACGGGTGGTGCGGGCCATGAGCTGCCGCACCACCTCCGGGTCAAACGCCGTGCCGCCCGCCCGGACCCGCTCCAGCGAGCCGAGGAACTCGGCCACCTCGGAGACCCGGTCCTTCAGCAGGTAGCCGAGCCCTTCCGGGGACCCGGCCAGCAGCCTGGCGGCGTAGTGCGGCTCGACGTACTGCGACAGGACGAGCACGCCGACGCCCGGCAGCCGCTCGCGGATCTCCAGCGCGGCCCGCAGCCCGTCGTCCTTGTGCTCGGGCGGCATGCGCACGTCGATGACGGCCACGTCGGGGCGGTGCCGCTCGGCCGCGTCGAGCAGCGCGGGCGCGTCGCCGACGGCGGCCACCACCTCGTGGCCCGCGTCGGCGAGCAGCCGGGTCAGGCCCTCGCGCAGCAGCACGGAGTCGTCGGCGAGGATCAGCCGCACGGCGGCGCCTTCGGCAGCGTCGCGGTGACCCTGGTGGGGCCGCCGGGCGGGCTGTCGACGGTGAACGTGCCGTCGAGTGCCAGCACCCGCCGCGCCAGCCCCGACAGGCCGCCGCCGGACGGGTCGGCGCCGCCCCCGCCGTCGTCTGAGATCGCCACGCTCACCGTCCGCTCGTCCTCGGTCAGGACCACCAGGATGTCATGGGCGCCGGCGTGCTTGACCGCGTTGGTGATGGCCTCGCGGGCCACGAAGTACAGGGCGGTCTCGATCTCGGAGGCGGGGCGGGCGGTCAGGCCGTCGTGCACGGTGACGGGCAGGCCCGCCCGCTCGGCCACGCCGGCGAGGGCCGCGCGCAGGCCGAGCTCGTCGAGCGCGGTCGGGTAGATGCGCCAGGCGACGCTGCGCAGCTCGTCGAGGAGCTGGCGCGACTCCGTGTACGCCTGCGCCACCAGCTCGGCGACCCCGTCCTGACGCGCTGCGGGCGCGGTCCCGATCGCGTGGCGGGCGCGGCCGAGCAGCATGGCCAGGGCGACGCCGCGCTGCTGCACGCCGTCGTGCAGGTCGCGCTCGATCCTGCGCCGCTCGTCGTCCACCGCCCTGACGATGCCGGAACGGGTCTCGGTCAGCTCGGCGATGCGCCGGCGCATCAGCTCCTCGCCGGTGGGCCCGAGGAAGTGCGCGGCCAGGCGGCGATCGAGCGCGGCGGCGGCCGCGACCATGAGGATGAGCACGCCGAGCAGGGCCAGCCCGGCCGTGATGCCGAGCGCGCCGCCGCTGGTGACGAGCTTCACTCCCGGCAGCTCCAGGGGGACCGGCTCGGACTCGCCCCACACCAGGTCCCACGTGCCGCCGCCCAGCAGCAGCACGATGAGGAACAGGGTGCTGGCCCAGAGGTAGCCGCCGAGGACCCCCAGGGCGGCGCGGGCGGCGAGGAAGGCGTACCCGCCGTCGGCCCGCGCCGGCTCGTGCCCGAGCCAGCGGGACAGGCGGGCCCGCTCCAGCGCCGTCAGCCGGGCGCGCCCGCGCGCGGCGGCGGGCCGCAGAGCGGGGATCAGCGCGGCGGGCGCCGCCACGGCCAGGAAGATCAGCTCGGCCGCGCCGAGAGCCGTTCCGAGAACGACTCCGGCCAGGAGGCGGGCGATGCGGGTGCCTGACACGGGCGTGAAGTCTAGGCGCCCGCCACGACGTGCGGTCACCAGCCGCCCCGCAGGACGCGCGGTCATCAGGCGTCGCGGCGGCGCAGGACTGCCAGGCCCGCCGCCAGGCCCGCCGCCGCCCAGATCAGCAGCCACAGCAGCCCCTCCCCCGCCGGGTACGGCATGGGCCCGCCGGTGAGGTTGTCCGTGCTGCCCATGAACGCCAGCCCGGCGAACGTCGGCATCCGCAGCGAGGCGTCCAGCAGCGCCGGCACCCCGGTCATGAGGATCACCAGCGGCAGCCCCAACAGCAGCATGAACATCACCGTCAGCGTGCCCGCCGCGCTGCGCATCGCGGCCCCGACGCCCAGCGTCGTCACGGACACCAGCGCGTAGAACACCCCGGTGCCCAGCAGATCGGCCACGGCGTCGCCGGCGGGCAGCACCACGAGCCCGCCGAACACGTCGGCCGACAGCACCGCGTACACGACCCCCGTCGCCACCGCCCCCGACAGCACGCCCGCCGCGAGCATCACCGGCCCCACCACCAGCGCCTTGGCCGCCAGCACCACCCCGCGCACGGGCGTGGCCTGCAAGGTGACGCGGATGGCGCCGGAGGCGTACTCGGAGGTGATCGCCAGCATGGCCAGGGCGACCAGCGCGAACTGCACGAACGACGTGGCCGAGACCACGGCCTCGCTGGCGACGACGCGCACCCCGGCCGCCCGCGCCGCGCCGGCGTCGCCGTCGTACTCGCGCAGGGCGTCGGTCGCGGACGCGCCGCCGAGGGTGACGGCGATCAGCACGGTGAGCGCGAACGCGCAGGCCAGGCACCACCACGTGGCCCTGACCGACCACAGCTTCGCCCACTCGGCCCCGACGGCCTGCCGCAGGGTCGCCGTCACGCGCCCACCCCGTACTCGACGCTGCCGGACGTCAGCTCCTGGTACGCCTGCTCCAGCGACGCCTCCTTGGCGCGCAGCTCGTGCAGCCGGATCCCGGCCTCGTGCGCCAGGTCGCCGACCCGCTCGATCGCGGCCCCGGTGACCTCCAGCTCGTTCTCGCCGCACCGCTCGACCGCCATCCCGGCCCGGCGCAGCAGCGCCGCGAGGTCGCCGGCGTGCGGGGTGCGGACGAGCACGGCCGTCAGCGAGCTGCCCGCGAGGACGTCGGCGAGCGGCGCGTCCGTGATGAGCCGCCCCTTGCCGATCACGACGAGGTGGTCGGCGGTGAGCTGCATCTCGCTCATGAGGTGGCTGGAGACGAACACGGTGCGCCCCTCGGCCGCCAGCGACCGCATGAACCCGCGCACCCAGCGCACCCCGTCCGGGTCCAGCCCGTTGACGGGCTCGTCGAACATCAGCACCTCGGGGTCGCCCAGCAGCGCCGCGGCGATCCCGAGCCGCTGGCTCATGCCGAGCGACAGCGTCCCGGCGCGCTTGCGGGCCGCGCCCGCCATGCCCACCGTCTCCAGCACCTCCTCCACGCGCCGCCGCGGGATGCCGTTGCTGCGGGCCAGCGCCACCAGGTGGGCCCGGCCGCTGCGGCCGGGGTGGACGGCGCGGGCGTCGAGGAGCGCGCCGACGGTACGCAGCGGGTTCCTGATCTTCCGGTACGGGACGCCGCCGACGAGCGCGGTGCCGGCGGTGGGACGGTCGAGGCCGAGGACGAGGCGCATCGTGGTCGACTTCCCGGCGCCGTTGGGGCCGAGGAAACCGGTGACGGCGCCCGGTCTCAGCTCCAGTGTGAGGTCGTCGACCGCGAGCCGGTCGCCGTACCTCTTGGTCAAACCCTTGAGACTGATCACGCTCCCTCACGCTAGGAGGGGGCGGGGCGGGCGGCCATGGGGGCGGCCCGCCGACCTCGATGGCGGAAAACCGTAAAGCGGCGCGGGGCCGTCAGGGGTCGAAGGCGGTTCTGGCGAGGTCGTGGGAGCGGCGCGCGACGTCCTCCTCCGCCCGCCTGAACGCCTCCGTGATGGCCTCCTCCAGGCCGTGGGAGCCCAGCCGCAGGGCGCGGGGGTCGAGGTGCAGCGCGGCCAGGGAGCCGGTGGCCGACAGCTCGACGGCCACCTGCCCGCCGGCGCTCTCCCCGCGCCCGGTCGTCTCGCTCAGCAGGCGGCTCACCTCCTCCAGGCGGGTGGTGCGGGCGGCCAGCTCGGCGAGGGCGTGGTCGAGCTCGGGGTCGCCGGTGCGCGGCGGTGTCGTCGTCATGGCGGCTCCTAGCGTTTGAGGAGGAACGCCCTGGGCGCGTGGGCCAGTGCCGAGCGCAGGGCGCCCTCGTCGGACAGGCTCCCGCTCGCGACCAGGGGGTAGACGGTGGCGGCCGACAGGGTGCGGCGGAAGAACTTGCCGGCCGGGCCGGTGCCGAGCGCGGTCTCGGTGACGCGGTTCGGCGGGAAGAACGTCCTGACGTCGCTGAGCGCCTTGATGCCGCCGTTGTAGGCGAGCTCGGCGACGAAGTGCTTGCCCGCGTACTCCCACAGGTTGCCCATGGGCTGCCCGGTGGCGGCGGAGCTGGCCGCGTGCACGCCGGTCTTGAGCCCGGCCCACACGACGGAGTCGGCCAGCGCGTCGAGGCCCTCGCGCACGAGGTAGGTGCCGACGCGGCGGTTGCGGACGCGCTGCTCCAGGATCATCTTGGTGATCTTCTGGAAGATCGTGCGCTCCAGCCTGGCCCTGGCCACGAGCCACTTGAACGCCTGCTCGGCCGCGATCCTGGCGGCCGGGTAGACGTAGCCGAACAGCATGGTGAAGGCCATGGCGGCGAGCTGGGTGCCGATGACGAGCAGCTGCTCGCGGTGCCGCTCGACGGCCTCGGCGTACTCCTCGCAGCCGGCCGCCAGGTCCTCGATCTCCTCCTGGAGTGCGGCGTAGCGGGGGCCCAGCTCGTACGGCCAGACGTCGGCGAAGCGCGACACCGTGCGGCTGTCGTTGGCCAGGCGGGCCTGGCCGACGGCGGTGCCGGTGTCGCGGGCGAGCGTGCCGATGGCGGCGGCCAGCTCGCGCAGCGCCGTGGCCCTGGCCCGCAGGTTGGTGACGTCGGCCGCCGGCACGTGCACGCCGGCGAACCAGGCCAGCGCCTGGAAGGGGTCGAACATCAGGCGCCCTCCTTCCGTGGCGGGGCCTGCGGGATCGGCGGCGCGGGGAGGTCGGGGATCTCCGGCAGGGTACGGATGATCTGCAGCTCCAGGTAGTCCCAGAGGGCGTCGAAGTCGCGCAGCCCGGCGGCGGAGGTGAAGCTCTTGTCGGCGATGCGGCGCAGGGCGTCGGCGAGGGAGTCGTAGCCGTCGGCGTACCACTCGGCGAACGCGCGGCCCTCGTCGTCGCCGCCGACCAGGTCGGAGGTGGTGGCGAGGGGCGAGGAGGTGCGCAGCAGGGCCGTCACGTCGTCGCCGGTCCGGTCGAAGAGCCGGGCGAGCCTGCGGATGGACGTCCAGTCGATGAGGACCCCGTCATTGCCCGATTCGCCGGACAAATCCGCCATTAACCCTCCAAACGGGAAAACAACTGTTCACGCACCCTAACGGCGGTGAATTTCTGCGGTGTTAAGGGCGCGTTCAGTCACGAATACGCGGCGTTCATCCACGCGGGCACCTCGTTGAGCAGCCCGCCCAGCTCCTCCAGGAGGTCGCCGTCGGCCGCCGTCCCCGCCCGGGCCGCGTCCTCGATGAGCTCGCACAGCTCGGCCTCGCGGGTCGCGCCGACCGTCGCGCAGGCGCCCTTGAGGCGGTGCGCCAGCCCGGCCGCCGCCTCCTGGTCGCCGTCCCGCACAGCCTGCCGCAGCTCCTCGAACGTGCGGGTCGCGGTCGCCAGGTACGCCCGCGCCACGTCGGCCAGCGCCTCCTGCGACAGCCCGGCCAGCTCCGGCGGCAGCCCGGCCGAGGCCGTCCACTCCGGGATCCTGGCCAGCACGCGCGGCCAGTCGACCGGCTTGGCCAGGTGGTCGTCCATGCCCGCCTCCAGGCACCGGATCCGGTCGTCCGGCATGGCGGCGGCGGTCATCGCGATGATCGGGGTGTGGCTCTCCTCGCGCTCCCTGATCTCCTGCGTGGCGGCCAGGCCGTCGAGCAGCGGGAGCTGGCAGTCCATGAACACCAGGTCGTAGTGGCCGGCCAGCACGGCGCGCACGGCCTGCCTGCCGTCGTCCACGACGTCCACCTCGTGCCCGGCCTGGCCCAGCACGAGCATCGCCACCTGGCGGCTGACCTCGTCGTCCTCGGCCACCAGGATGCGGGCGCCCTCCGTCAGGCCGGCGGGCGGCACGCCCTCGCGCGGCTCGCCGTCGCACTCCGCGAGGCCGAGCGCGTTCTCGACGGCGGCGAGCAGGCGGCGGCGGCTGAGCGGCCGGGTGATCGACTGCACGGCCCGCTCCCCCGCCGCGCCCGGCCAGGCGAACCCGGAGCGGCCCGGCGTGATGACCACGATGACGCTGGTGGCCTGGAGCGAGGGGTCGCTGAGGATGACGTCGGCGAGCGAGCGCGGCCCGCCGCCCGGCTCCGCATGCCCCGGGGCCACGGCGCCCGCGCCCCCGTAGCCCGCGTTCCCGAAGCCCGCGTTCAAGGAGCCCGCGCCCAGGTCGAGGGCGACCACGGCCAGCTCGTACGGCCGCCCGTCCGCGGCGGCGGCACGCAGGCGGGCCAGCGCCGACGCCTCGTCCCTGGCCTCCTCCACCTCGGCCCCGGCCTGCTCCAGGCAGCGCGCGGCCAGCGTGCGGTCCTCCGGGCGCGGGTCGGCGACCAGCGCGCGCCGCCCCTCCAGCACCCCGGCGCCCGGCTCGGACCAGGTCAGGACGTCCATCGGCAGCGTGGCCCAGAACCGGCTGCCGACGCCTTCGACGCTGTCGAGCCCGATGTGCCCGCCCATGAGCTCGACGAGCTGCCTGCTGATGGCCAGGCCGAGCCCGCTGCCGCCGGTCCTGCGCGTGATGGGCGAGTCCACCTGGCGGAAGACGCCGAAGACGCGCTCCCTGTCCTGCGGCCCGACCCCGATGCCGGTGTCGGCCACCGCGAAGCGCAGCACCACCCGCTCGTCGCCGGGCGCGCCCTCGTCGAGCGCGACGTGCAGGTCCACGCCGCCCTGGAAGGTGAACTTCAGCGCGTTGCCGACGAGGTTCGTCAGCACCTGGCGCAGGCGCGCCGGGTCGCCGGACACCTGGCGCGGCACGTTCTCGTCGAGCCGCAGCGTGAGCCAGAGCCCCTGCTCGTAGGCGTGCGGCGCGAACGGCGCCACGACCTCGTCGCACAGGCGCGGCAGGTCGAACGGCGCGTCGTCGACCTGGAGGTGGCCGGCCTCGATCCTGGACAGGTCGAGGAAGTCGTCGAGCAGGCGCAGCACGTTGTGGGCCGACTCCTGGGCGGTGGTGGCGTAGTAACGCTGCTCCTCGTCCAGCCGGGTGCCCATGAGCAGGGAGTTCATCCCGAGCACGCCGTTGATGGGGGTGCGGATCTCGTGGCTGATCTTGGCCACGAACTCCGACTTGGCGCTGGAGGCGCTGATCGCCTCGTCCCTGGCCACGGCCAGCTCGGCGGCGGTCCTGGACAGGCTGGCCTGGGCGCGGCGGCGGCCCCGCGTGCTGTGGATCTGCAGGCCGAGCCCGATGAGGATGAGCAGGGCGAGCAGGAGCGCGACGGTGAGCACGTTGGCCCGCAGCTTGTCGGCGGAGGCCAGCGCCTCGCTCGCGGAGACCTCGGCGGTGACGGTCCAGCCGATGCCGGGGATGGGCTCGGAGGCCGACAGGACGGTGCCGTCCACGCCGTGGTACTCGCCGCTCCAGCGCCGCCCGGCCAGCGCGGCGTCCACGCGGGGGTCCTCGCGCAGCGACGTCAGCGCGAACAGCTTCCTGCCCGGGTCGGCGACGAGCACGCCGGCGTCGTCGGTGATGAGCAGCGAGATGTCCTGCGCCTCGGCGGCCTCCTCGGCGAACTCCTGGATGGCGTCGAGGCTGTAGACGACGGTGAACATGCCGAGCATGCGGGTGCCGTCGGCGCTCGGGATGGGCGCGGCCACCGCGACGGCCCTCGACACCCCTACCATGGTGGGCGTGTACGCCTGCGAGACGTGGGCCTGGCGCCGGTCGCGCACCGCGCGGTACCAGTCGGTGGTCGTGATGTCCTGCGGGAGCACGCTGGGCGGCTCCGCGCCTCTGATCTTGCCTTCGGGCGAGTTGACGATCAGGCCGCTGACACCGTCGCGCAGCCGCTCCAGCTCGCCGAGCCAGTCGCGCATCGTGGCGCTGGTGACCTCGTCCACCGCCTCGCGCACCTCGCGCCGCTGCGCGAAGCCCGTGACGAGCTGCTTGAGCGAGGCCATCTGCTGGTCCACCACGACCCTGCTGACCGACGCGGTGGTCCTGACGCGGTCGCCGACCTCGTCGAACATCGCGTTCTCCGACAGGGAGATGCTGGAGGAGGTGAGCAGCGCCAGGGGCAGCAGGCCGAGCAGCGTCCACAGGGCCGTCACCGCGAGCAACCATCGCACGGGCGTCCGTCCCTCCCCCCACTCGCTCGGGTACAGATTAGGAGGAAACCGGCGCGCGCGCCGGTTCTCCGTGAGCAGAACGAGCAAAAGACGATCTTTTTTAATAAAACCCGCCTAAGCTGCAGTGATCGACCAGAATGACGAGGAGCGTGGCGATGCCTGAGCTCAGGGACATCACCGTTCTCATCGTGGACGACGACCCGGTCGTCACGGCGGCCCTGCACGCGCAGGTCAACCGGGTGCTCGGGTTCAGAGTCGTGGGCATCGCCCACACCGGCCACGCGGCGCTGGCCGCGGCCGGCCGGTTCGCGCCCCGCCTCGTGCTGCTCGATCTGCACCTCCCTGATATGCCCGGTCTGGAGGTCGCGCACCGGCTGCGCCGCCCCGACCAGCCACCCGCCGACGTCATCGTGATCTCCGGCCGCAAGGAGTCGGCCACGGTCCGCGCCGCCATCCAGCGCGGCGCACTCAACTACCTGGTCAAACCGACCAGGGCGGGCACCCTGGAGCAGGCCCTGCTGCGTTACGCCGCCACCGTCAAACAGCTCGAGTCCGAGTCCCGGTTCACCGACCAGCAGGAGATCGACAACCTCTTCCGCTCGCTCCACCTCGACGTCGGCACCCGCCCCAAGAGCATCTCGGCCTCCACCGAGCAGACGGTCCTCGACGCGCTGTCGGAGGTCGAGGACGCCTCGGCCGACGAGCTGGCCGCCAAGGTCGGCGTCAGCCGCGCCACCGCCCGCCGCTACCTTGAGCACCTGGCCGAGCGGGGGCTGGTCGAGGGCCGGCCCAAGTACGGCACGACGGGGCGCCCCCAGCACCGGTACCGCATCCGATGAGGGCGTTGCGGGCGTTGCTGGCGGCCGTACTGGTCGGCCTGCTGCCCACCGCCTGCGGCGAGGCGAACGCCTTCCCCGAGGACACCACGATGGCCCGCATCAAGGCGCGCGGCATCCTGACCGTGGGCATCAAGTTCGACCAGCCGATCTTCGGTTACAAGGATCCCGCCAGCGGGCGGATCACCGGGTTCGACGCGGAGATGGCCCGCCTGGTCGCCAAGGACCTGACCGGCAGCGAGCGCAACATCCGCTTCGTCGAGACGGTCTCCAGCAAGCGCGAGGACTTCATCGAGCAGGGCGTGGTGGACCTCGTCATCGCCACCTACTCGATCACGCCGACCCGGGCCAAGCGGGTCACCTTCACCGAGCCGTACTACTACGCCGGCCAGGACCTGCTGGTCCGGGTCGGCGACTCCACCATCAACCAGGTCGCCGACCTCAAGGGCAAGACCGTGTGCACGGCGCGCGGCTCCACCTCGGTCGACCGGCTGGAGACGACGGTGCCCGGCATCCACCTCACAGTCGTGGACGCGTACAGCATCTGCGTGCCCGCGCTGATCGCCGGGCGGGTCGACGCGGTCAGCACCGACGACACCATCCTGCTCGGCCTGTACGCCCAGCACCCCGACACGCTGCGGCTGGTCGGCAAGCCGTTCGCGCGCGAGCCGTACGGGATGGGCATGCGCAAGCAGGACACCGCCTTCCGCGACTACCTCAACGGGCTGATCGCGCGCTGGCTGTGCAACGGCGAGTGGGACCGCGCCTACATGGCCACCGTCGGGTCTCCGGCGCCACCTCCGAATCCGCCAAACCGGCACCTCCCCGGGCCAATTGCTGAGCAGAACGATCACAAGCCTTTTCGCGGAACATGCGGCTCCTACGGTTACGCCAACGCTGACCGACACGAGGAGCGTGAGGCATGACCCAGGCGGACCTGATCGTCCTGGACCAGGTCAACAAGCGATTCGGCGACCACCATGTGCTCAGGGACGTGAACCTGACCGTACGGCAGGGCGAGGTCGTGGTGATCATCGGCCCGTCCGGGGCGGGCAAGTCCACCCTGTGCCGCGCGATCAACCGGCTGGAGACGATCGACTCCGGCACGATCACCCTCGACGGGACGCCGCTGCCCGCTGAGGGCAAGGAGCTGGCGCGGCTGCGGGCCGAGGTCGGCATGGTCTTCCAGTCCTTCAACCTGTTCGCGCACAAGACCGTCCTGGACAACGTCGTCCTCGGGCAGGTCCACGTGCTCAAGCGATCGAAGGACGCGGCCGTGCGCAAGGCCCGCGAGCTGCTCGACCGGGTCGGCATCGGCGGGCAGGCCGACAAGTTCCCCGCCCAGTTGTCCGGCGGGCAGCAGCAGCGGGTGGCCATCGCCCGGGCGCTGGCCATGGACCCGAAGGCGATCCTGTTCGACGAGCCCACCTCGGCGCTGGACCCGGAGATGGTCAACGAGGTGCTGGACGTCATGACGGGGCTGGCCCGCGAGGGCATGACCATGGTCGTCGTCACGCACGAGATGGGCTTCGCCCGCCGCGCGGCCGACCGGGTCGTCTTCATGGCGGACGGCGAGATCGTCGAGCAGAACACCCCCGACACGTTCTTCGGCGCGCCCGCCAGCGACCGCGCCCAGTCCTTCCTCGCCAAGATCCTGACCCACTGACTCGCCGAGATCGTTCATTACTGAGGAGTTGTCATGTTCGGCAGATCCCTTTTCGCCGTGTTCGCCGTCGTGGCCGTCGCCTCCGGGTGCGGCGGCGGCTCCGAGAGCTACGCCTCCATAGTGGACAAGGCCAAGAACGACAAGAAGCTGGTGATCGGCGTCAAGGCCGACCAGCCCGGCCTCGGCCTGCGCACGCCGGACGGCAGCTTCACCGGCTTCGACGTGGAGGTCGCCAAGTACGTGGCCAAGCAGCTCGGGGTCGAGCCGAGCGGCATCACGTTCAAGGAGACCGTGTCGGCCAACCGGGAGGCGTTCATCGAGCAGGGCCAGGTCGACATGGTGGTGGCCACGTACTCGATCACCGACGCCCGCAAGCAGAAGGTGTCCTTCGCCGGGCCGTACTTCGTGGCCGGGCAGGACCTGCTCGTCCGCGCCGACGACACGGCGCTGACCGGGCCCGAGGCGCTCAACGGCAAGAAGCTGTGCTCGGTGGCCGGCTCGACGCCCGCGCAGAAGGTGAAGGCGGAGTACGCCAAGGAGGTGCAGCTCCAGGAGGAGCGGACGTACTCGGCGTGCGTGGACCGCGTGCTCGGCGGCCAGCTCGACGCCATCACCACCGACAACGTCATCCTCGCCGGGTACGCCGCCCAGCACACCGGCAAGCTCAAGGTGGTCGGCAAGACGTTCAGCACCGAGAAGTACGGCATCGGGCTGAAGAAGGACGACACGGCCGGCCGCAAGGCGATCAACGACGCCCTGGAGAAGATGTTCTCCGACGGGAGCTGGACCAAGGCGCTGCAGGCCAGCGTGGGCGCCTCCGGCTTCGCCCTGCCGCAGGCCCCGCAGCTCGAGCGGTACTGATGGAAGCGCTGCTGAACGAGGGCGGCACCATCCTGGCCGCCTTCTGGATGACGGTGCGGCTGACGGCGGTCAGCGCGCTCGGCTCGCTGGTGCTGGGCACGCTGCTGACCGCCATGCGGGTGGCCCCCCTGGCCTCGCTGCGGGCCACCGCGACCGTGTACGTGACCGTGGCCCGCAACACGCCGCTGACGCTGGTGCTGCTGTTCACCGGCCTCGGCATCGGCGCGAACCTGGGCCTGGAGCTGTCGGACGACATCGCGACCAACAACTTCTGGCTCGCCGTGATCGGGCTGACCGCCTACACCTCGGCGTTCGTGTGCGAGGCGCTGCGCTCGGGCCTCAACACGGTGCCCGTGGGGCAGGCGGAGGCGGCCCGCTCGCTCGGGCTCGGGTTCGTCAAGACGCTGGCGCTGATCACGCTGCCGCAGGCGTTCCGCGCGGTGGTGGCGCCGCTGGGCAGCATCCTCATCGCGCTGACCAAGAACACCACGATCGCCCTGGTGGTGGGCGTCGCGGAGGCGTCGGTGCGGATGCGCGAGCTGATCGAGACGTACGGCGACCAGGTCATCGAGATCTTCCTCGGCTTCGCCGCCGGGTTCGTGCTGCTGTGCCTGCCGATGGGGTTGTTGTTCGGCTGGCTGTCGAAACGGCTGGCGGTGGCACGGTGATTCCCTTGGAGGTGGGCGCGTGACTTACGCGAACCTGTACGAAAGGCCCGGCCCGCGCGGGGTGCGCCGCAACCGGGTGCTGACCGCCCTGGTCGCGCTGGCACTGCTGGCCGTGGCGTACGTCGTCTACGTCCGCTTCGACGAGAAGGACCAGTGGGCGGCGGAGAAGTGGACGCCGCTGCTGCGGGCCGACGTGTGGGCCACGTTCATCCTGCCCGGCCTGGCCGGCACGCTGGCGGCGGCCGTGGCCGGGGTGGTGCTGGCGGCGCTGTTCGGGCTCGTGTTCGCCGTCGCCCGGCTGTCGGAGCACCGGTGGATCCGGGTGCCGGCGGCCATGGTGGTGGAGTTCTTCCGGTCCGTGCCGCTGCTGCTGCTGATCTTCTTCGCCTTCTTCGGGTCGTTCGTGCTCATCGGCGTGAACATCTCGGCGTTCGCCGCCGTCGTGTTCGGGCTGACCCTCTACAACGGGTCGGTGATCGCGGAGATCATCCGGGCCGGGGTGCTGAGCCTGCCCAAGGGGCAGCGGGAGGCGGCGTACGCGGTGGGCATGCGCAAGGGGCAGGTCATGCGGCTGGTCCTGCTGCCGCAGGCGGTCAAGGCCATGCTGCCGGCGCTGATCAGCCAGTTCGTGGTGCTGCTCAAGGACTCGGCGCTGGGCCTGATCGTGGGCTACGACGAGCTGGTGGACAGGGGGCTGAATGGGATCGCGGCCAACTTCTCCAACGTCATCCCGGCGGCCATCCTCATCGCGGCCATCTTCATCGTGATCAACATGGCGCTGGACCGGCTGGCGCACCGCCTCGGCGCCTCCTCCACGCGGCGCTCCGCCTCCTCGGCACGGCGCTCCTGATGACGGCGCGGCGCTCCCGATGACGGCGGGACGCTCCCGATGACGGCGGGGCCCTTTTGTCCCGCATGATGACCTCATGCCGATTTCCCCTGGTTTCTTCGCCGGCCGTGACCTCACCGGCCTCGCCCGTGACCTGCGCGACGGGCGCGTCACCGCCACCGCGCTGACCGAGCGGGCGCTCGCCGCCGCCGAGGCGCTCGGCCCGGAGCTGAACGCCTTCGTCACCGTGGACGCCGCCGGGGCGCTGAAGGCGGCGCGCCAGGCCGACGAGGAGCTGGCGGCGGGCACCGACCGGGGCCCGCTGCACGGCCTGCCGGTCGCGGTCAAGGACCTGATCATGGTGGCCGGGCTGCCCGCGACAATGGGGTCGCGGCACTTCGCCCGGTACGTCCCCGACACCGACGCCGCCTGCGTGACGCGGCTGCGCGCGGCCGGGGCGGTCATCGTGGGCAAGACGACGACGCACGAGTTCGCGTACGGGCCGACCGGCGACCGCTCCGCCAACGGCCCCTCGCGCAACCCCGTGGACCCGGCGCGCATGTCGGGCGGCTCCAGCGGCGGCAGCGCGGCGGCCGTGGCGGCGGGCATCGTCCCGCTCGCGATCGGCACCGACACGGGCGGGTCCGTGCGTATCCCGGCGGCTCTGTGCGGGATCGCCGGGTTCAAGCCCGCGTACGGGGCGATCCCGGCGGACGGGGTGTTCCCCCTGTCGGCCAGCTACGACCACGTGGGCGTGCTGGCGGGCGGCGCGGAGGACTGCCTGATCGCCTACCGCTGCCTGGGCGGGGAGGTGTCCGGCGACGGGAGCCCGGCGGTCGGCTGGGTCGATCCGGCCGGGCTGTTCGACGGTGACGCCCGGGTGACGGCGGCCGTGCGAGCTCTCCTCGGCGACGCGGCGGAGGTGCGGCTGCCGGAGGGGTTCGCCGGGGAGGTGTGGGAGACGTACACGGTCGTGCAGAGCTGCGAGACCGCCGCCGTGCACGCCGGGCGGCTGGAGCGGGCGCCCGAGCTGTTCGACGCCGAGGTGCTGGAGCGGCTGCGCGCCGCCTCCGAGGTGCCGGGCTGGCGGTACGTGCGGGCGCTGGAGAGCCGGCGGCGGCTGGCCGGGATGGTGGAGACGCTGTTCGGGCGGCATGACGTGCTCGCGATGCCGACCGTGCCGATCACCGCGCCGCTCATCGACCAGCGCGAGGTCGAGCTGGACGGGCGGAGCGTCGCGGTGCGTCCGGCGCTGCTCGCCCTGACCAGCCCGTGGAACGTGCTCGGCCTGCCCGCGCTGACCGTGCCCGCCGGGACGGTGGCCGGGCTGCCGGTCGGGCTGCAGCTCGTGTGCCGGCCGGGCGACGAGGCCCGCCTCTTCACGGCGGCGGCCCGCCTGGCACCCGCCGCACTCGGCTGACGGCCCTCCCGCCGCACTCCGCTGACGGCGCTCCCGCCGCGCTCCGGTGGCGATCCCCCGCCTGGCGCCCCGCTAGTGCTCCGGTGCCGGGTGGGTGGGGTGCAGGGCGTGCAGGATGCCGGTGTCGAGCATCGTGTCGTAGCCGGCCCGGAAGGCCACCTGGTACGCCTCGTCGCCGAGCATCGCGCGCGCCTGCCGTTCGCACGTCTCCCGCGCGCTGACCCACTCGTGGATGCCGATCTGCGCGCGCCCGATCGTGTCCCACACCTGCTGGGCCAGCCCGAGCCGGCGGGCGGCCGGCTCGGGCTGCCCCGAGGCGGAGGCGGCGCAGGCCAGCACGTCGAGGGCCAGGGCGATGCCGATGCTGTCGTGCAGCCGGTGCTTGACCTCCAGCGCCGAGCGGGCGTAGGTCTGGGCGGCGTCGTTGCGGCCGAGCGACAGCTCCGCCTGGGCGCGGAACAGGTCGGCGTACGCGCGCATCCAGCGCTCGCCGTGCTTGTCGCACTCGGCGCACATCTCCTCCAGCGCCTTGACCGCGTCCTCGACCCGCCCGTACGCGGTGTGCACGTGGCTCTGGCCCAGCCGGGCCAGCATCGTGGGCAGGGTGAGGCCGCGTTCGGGCCGGTGCACGGCGAGCAGGCTGTCGGCCAGCGCCAGCGCGAGCGCGAGGTCGCCCCTGATGGTGGCCGCGGCCATCACCATGGCCTGCGCGGCCTGCGCGGCGGCGGTGTCGCCGAGCTGCTCGGCGATGCCGGCGCACTCGGCGGCCCAGGCCATGCCGGCGTCGGGGTCGCCCTGCACCATGAGGGTCAGGCTGCACACCCACAGCGCGCGGTTGCGCACGACGCTGGGCTCGACGTCGAGGTTGAGTGCGCGCTCCAGATAGTGCTGGCCCTCGCGCAGGAAGCCGCACGGGTACCAGAAGAACCACAGCGCGGCGGCCATCTCCAGGGCGGTGTGGTCGCGGGAGTTGGCCAGGCAGAAGTCGAGCGCGGTGCGCAGGTTGTCGTGCTCGGCGTTGATGCGGTCGTTCCAGGAGACCTGGTCGGGGCCGAGCCAGGCGGCGTCGCCGCGGCGGGCGAGCTTGAGGTAGAAGTCGCGGTGCCGGCGCCGCAGCCCGTCCTGCTCGCCGAGCGCGCGCAGCCAGATGGCGCCGTACTCGCGGATGGTGTCGAGCATGCGGTAGCGCTCGCCGCCGCCGGTGGGCGACCAGATCAGGATCGACTTGTCGACCAGCTCGGCCAGCAGGTCGGGGATGGCGGCGGCGGGCAGCAGCGCGTCGGAGCAGACCTCGGCCACGGCGGCGTCGTCGAAGCTGCCGGCGAAGACGGACGTGCGGGCCCACAGCAGCCGCTCCTCCGGGGTGCAGAGCTGGTGGCTCCATCCGATGGCGGTGCGCAGCGCCTGGTGCCAGGGCGGGTCGGCCTGGCTGACCTCGGCCTCGTTGTCGCCGAGCAGCTCGAAGCGGTCGTCGAGCCGCTCGCACAGCTCGGCGGCGGGCAGGTCGCGCAGCCGGGCCGCGGCCAGCTCGATGGCCAGGGGCAGCCCTTCCAGGCGGCGGCACAGGCGGGCCAGGTCGGCGCGGTTGCCGTCGGTGACGGCGAAGCCGGGCACGCTCTGCGCGGTGCGGTCGGCGAGCAGCGTCACGGCGTCCTGCCGCCCGCCGCCCCCGGAGTCGGGCACGGGCAGCGGGTCGATGATCAGCACCTGCTCGTCGGGCACGCCCAGGGGGCGGCGGCTGGTGGCCAGGATCGACAGCCGGGGCGCGGCGACGAGCAGGTCGCGCGCCGTGACGGCCACCTCCTCGACCAGGTGCTCGCAGGTGTCGAGGACGAGCAGGAGGTGCCGGTCCATGAGGTATTCGGTCAGCACCTCCATCATGGGCCGGGTCGTGCGGTCGGCCAGCGGCAGCGCCTCGGCGATCGTGTACGGCAGCAGCGCCCCCTGGTCCAGCGCCGAGAGCGGGACGAGCCAGGCGCCGTCGCCGTAGCCGGGCTGCATGAGGGCGGCGGCCCGCAAGGCGAGCCGGGTCTTGCCGACCCCGCCCACCCCGGTCAGCGTCACCATGCGAAATTCCCTGCACAACCGGCGGATCCGGGCGAGTTCTTCGCGGCGGCCCACCAGACTGGTCATCTCCGGCGGCAGATTCCCGGCATGCCGCCCACCCATGTTCATGATCCTCACCTGTCCGGCTCGGTCCACCGCGTTCGGTGACAGCAGCTTGCCGGAAGCGGCCAGGATCCGCCACGAAAAGTGAGAAAGTGACTACGCAACCGGCGGGGTTGCGGGCGTTTCTTAATACCGTCCGGCCTTCGGGGGGTTCGCCGGGTTCGTCCGGCGGGCCGCGGCTCGACCATGGAAAACGCCGGGTCGGCGGGCCCTTCACACGCAACCAAGCGCTTGCTACGCTCCGCCCATGGTGTCCACGATCGTCTGGGGTACCGGCAACGTCGGCCGCGCCGCCATCCGCGCCGTCGCCGCCCATCCCGGGCTCGACCTGACCGCCGTCCTCGTCCACGACCCCGCCAAGATCGGCCGTGACGCCGGCGAGCTGGCCGGGCTCGGCCACCGCCTCGACGTCCCCGCGAGCGCCGACGTCGAAGCCGCGCTCGCCGCCGGTCCTGGGGCGGTCGTGTACGCGGCCTCCGGCGACATGCGGCCGTCCGAGGCGCTGGACGACGTGGTCCGCGCGCTGCGCGCCGGCGCCGTGGTCGTCACCCCGTCCCTGTACGCCCTCTACGACCACCGCGGCGCCCCGCCCGAGATCCGCGGGCCCGTGCTGGCCGCGATCGAGGAGGGCGGCGGCTCCCTGTTCGTCTCCGGCGTCGACCCCGGCTGGGCCAACGACGTGCTGCCGCTGCTGGTCAGCGGGCTGGCCTCGACCGTGGACGCCGTACGCTGCCAGGAGATCTTCGACTACTCCACCTACGACCAGCCCGACGCGGTCCGCTACCTGGTCGGCATGGGCCAGCCGATGGACTACGAGCCGCCGATGCTCGCGCCGTCCGTGCCCTCCATGGTGTGGGGCGGCCAGGTGCGGCTCATCGCCAGGGCGCTCGGCGCCGACCTCGACGACGTGCGCGAGCACGTGGAGCGCCGGCCGCTGGAGTCCGCCGTCAAGACCGCGTCGATGGGCGCGTTCGAGGCGGGCACGCAGGGC
Organism: [Actinomadura] parvosata subsp. kistnae; assembly: GCF_900323885.1. GTDB lineage: Bacteria > Actinomycetota > Actinomycetes > Streptosporangiales > Streptosporangiaceae > Nonomuraea > Nonomuraea composti. The sequence continues at coordinate 63,653 of NZ_OOHJ01000008.1, forward strand.
GCGGTGCGGTTCGAGGTGCGCGGGATCGTCGGCGGGGCGCCCAGGATCGTGCTGGAGCACGTCACCCGCATCCACCCGTCGTGCGCGCCCGACTGGCCCGCCCCGCCGGGTGGCGCCGGGGCGCACCGCGTGATCATCGAGGGCCGGCCGCGCATCGAGGTCACCGTGCAGGCCACCGACGAGGACGGCAACCACTCCGCCGGCGGCAACGCGACGGCCGCCGGCCGCCTGGTGGGCGCCGTCGAATGGCTCGTGGAGGCGGGGCCGGGCCTCTACGACGCGCTCGACGTACCGCTGCGGCCCGCCATCGGCAAGCTCGGCAACGCCGGAAGGAGGAACGGGTGAAGATCGACATCCCTGAGGGGAAGGACGCGATCGCGTACGTGTGGGGGGAGATGGTGCCCGGCATCGGGCCCGCCGCGTCCCGCTACTCCATGGCCGTGTACGCGCACACGACGCTCGGGCTGCGCGAGTTCGAGGCCGCCAGGCTGCGGGTCGCGCAGATCAACGGCTGCGCGTTCTGCCTCGACTGGCGGACCGAGCGGGACGGGCAGACGGTCGAGGACGACTTCGCCGACGCGGTCACCGAATGGCGCACGACCGGCGCCTTCGACGCCCGCACCCGGCTGGCCGCCGAGTACGCCGAGCGGTACACCCTGGACCACCACGGGCTCGACGAGGAGTTCTGGGGCCGGATGAGCGCGCACTACAGCCAGCTCGAGATCGTGGAGCTGAGCATGTGCATCGGCTCGTGGCTGGCCTTCGGCCGGCTCAACCACGTCCTCGGCCTGGACACCGTCTGCCGCCTCCCGCACGCCCCGTCCCCCGCCCTCTCCTCGGCACCGTCATCCGCCCGCAGCCCGTCCGGCGACCCCGCACCCACCCCGAGCCGAGAGTGAGGCCGGCCCCATGAGCACCACCGACGACGTCTCCCGCCGCGGCTTCCTGACCGCCACTGGCGCCCTGCTCGGCACCGCCGCACTCGGCGCCCACTCCCCCGCCGCCCGCGCTCGCTCCGCCGGCCCGATCGGCTCGGGCGCGCACGTCGCCGCCCTGGTCATCGGCACCGGGTACGGCGGCTCGGTGGCCGCCCTACGCCTCGCCCAGGCGGGCGTGGACGTCCACATGATCGAGATGGGCAAGGCCTGGGACACCCCCGGCGCCGACGGCAAGATCTTCTGCAACACGCGCGAGCCCGACTACCGCTCCTACTGGCTGCGCACCCGCACCAAGGCCCCGCTCAACTACTTCCTCGGCTTCCCCATCGACCGCGACATCCCCCGCCACACGGGCGTCCTGGACGCGGAGGAGTTCGCCGGCATCACCGTCTACCAGGGCCGCGGCGTCGGCGGCGGCTCCCTCGTCAACGGCGGCATGGCGGTCACCCCGAAGCGCGAGAACTTCCCCGCCGTCCTCCCCTCCGTCGACCCCGCCGAGATGTACGGCGTCTACTACCCGCGCGCCAACGCCGGCCTGGGCGTCGCCACGGTGGACCCGGCCTGGTTCGAGACGACCGCCTGCTACCAGTACGCCCGCGTCGGCCGCAAGCACGCCCAGCGCTCCGGCTTCCCGTTCGTGTTCGTCCCGGACGTCTACGACTGGGACTACATGGAGCAGGAGGCGGCCGGCAGCGTCCCCCAGTCGGCGCTGGCCGGCGAGATCCTCTACGGCAACAATTACGGCAAGAAGTCGCTGCAGAAGACGTACCTGGCCCGCGCCGCGGCGACCGGCCGGGTCACCATCTCCCCTCTGCACCGGGTCACCTCGGTCGCCCCGGCGGGCGGCTCGTACACGGTCACCATCGAGCAGATCGACACGACCGGCGCCGTCGTCACCACGAAGACGGTCACGGCCGACCGGGTGTTCTTCGCCGCGGGCAGCGTCGGCACCAGCAAGCTCCTCGTCAAACTGAAGGCGACGGGCGTGCTGCCCGCGCTCAACGGCGAGGTCGGCAAGGGCTGGGGCGACAACGGCAACGTCATGTGCGGCCGCGCCAACCACCTGTGGGACCCGACGGGCAAGCTCCAGTCGGCCATCCCGTGCTGCGGCATCGACAACTGGACGGCCGGCGGCGCCTTCGCCGAGGTGGCCCCGCTGCCCACCGGCATCGAGACGTACGCCTCGTTCTACCTGTCCATCACCGACAACCCGAACCGCGCCCGGTTCTCCTGGAACGCGAGCGCCGGCCGGGTGGAGCTGAGCTGGCAGACCGCCTGGAAGCAGCCGTCGATCGACATGGCCAAGAGCATCTTCGACAAGATCAACGCCAAGGAGGGCACGATCTACCGGACGGACCTGTTCGGCGTCTACAAGATCTGGGGCGACCACCTGACCTACCACCCGCTCGGGGGCGCCGTGCTGAACAAGGCCACCGACAACTACGGCCGGCTGACCGCGTACCCGGGGCTGTACGTCATCGACGGGGCGCTGATCCCGGGCAACACGACCGTCAACCCGTTCGTGACGATCACGGCGCTGGCGGAGCGCAACATCGAGCACATCATCGCCGCCGATCTGTGAGCACCGGTTTCGGCGTCTCGATCACCGGCGGCCCGATGAGCATGCGGCATTCCGCGTGACCATCGGGCCGCCGAATTTCGCCCCGCCGTTTTATCGCGTTTCGGCGCCCGGCCGTATTTCATCGGCCTTTTTCAATTCCCGGTAATGACAAATCGCAAAGCCCACCAGTACCCTTGCTTGCGCCCTGCACGAGGAGTCACCATGATGCCTTCCCTCATCACCTCCCCGCATCTCACCGGGCGGCAGGCGGGTCGTGATCGGGGTGGCCGCGCATTCGTCGCGAATCGTGGGGAGCCGAATTTCGGGAATGGCCGCCGGACGTCGCGCGCTCGCCCGGGACCGGTGGGCGAGGCGCCTGTCGCGAAAGGAATTCCATGTCGGATCCCACCGCATCCGATCCCACGGGACCGGTCTGGGACCTCATTCGGGGTGTGTGGCGTTTCAGTGCGCTGGCCGCCGTCGTCCGGCTGGAGGTGCCGCAGGCGCTGGAGGACGGGCCGCGTACGGTCGCCGAGCTGAGCGAGCGGTGCCGGGCACGGCCGGAAATGCTGGCCAGGGTGTTGCGTTCGGCGGCGGGCCTCGGGTTGCTGCGGTCCGTCTCGCCCGGCACGTACGAGCTGACCGAGAGCGGCGCCGTCCTGCTGCCCGGCCATCCGCGGTCGTTGCACGCCGGCGTGCTGACCACGGCGGATCCGGCCATGATGTACGGGCTGATGACGCTGGCCGAGACCGTGCGCGCGGGCCGGCAGGCGTTCGCCGACCGGTACGGCGGGCTCTACGAGCACCTGGCCGCGGACAAGGAGCTGGCCGGGTGGTTCGACGCGTTCATGGACGCCCGGTCCAGGCCGTTCGCCAAGGAGCTGGCCGAGCGCTACGACTTCTCCGGCGCCCGGACCATCGTGGACGTCGGCGGCGGCAAGGGGCACATCCTGGCCACGATCCTGCGGGCCCATCCGCGGCTGCGCGGCGTGGTGTTCGAGCTGGCGCACACGGCGCCCGCGGCCAGGGCGTACCTGGCGGGGCGCGGGGTGGGCGACCGGGCCGGGGTGATCACCGGCGACTTCTTCTCCAGCGTGCCGGTCGAGGGGGACGTCTACCTGCTGTCCAACGTGATCCACAACTGGGACGACCCGGAAGCCACGAAGATCATCCAGAATGTGCTGGCGGTGCTCCCGGAGGGCGGGCGGGTCCTGTTCGTGGACATGGTGCTGCCCGATGACGACTCCCCGCACATGGGCAAGGAGCTGGACATGCGGATGCTGGGCGTGTTCGGGGGCGGCGGGGAGCGCTCGCTGTCGGAGTACACCGCGTTGCTGCGGGAGGCGGGGCTGGAGGTGACCGGGGTGACCGAGCTGGCCCTGTCGACCAGCGTGATCGAGGCGGTCCGGGCCGCGCCCCGGTGAACGCGGCCCATGATCGAGGCGGGTCCGGGCCACGTCCCGGTGAACCCGGCCCGGTGAATCCGGCCCGATGAACGCGGTCCGTTCCGTCCCGACCGGCGCTGTGTGCTCGTGCGTAACTCGCGGTCCACCTCGAAGGTCTACCGTGCGCGCATGACGATGCGCAGGTTACTCGCGAGCGTGCTGTCCACGGTCCTCGTCGGCGGTACGGTCGCGGTCGTGCTGACCCAGACCCCGAGCGCCACGGCCGAGCGCCGTGGCCAGGCCCCCATCGTGATCGGACACAGAGGCGCCTCCGCGCACCGGCCGGAGCACACGCTCCTGTCGTACGAGGCCGCCATCGCGATGGGCGCCGACTACATCGAGCCCGACCTCGTCGCCACCAAGGACCACGTGCTGGTCGCCCGGCACGAGAACGAGATCTCCGGCACCACGGACGTGGCCGCGCACCCGGAGTTCGCCGACCGGCGCACCACCAAGACGGTGGACGGCCGGCCCGTCACCGGCTGGTTCACCGAGGACTTCACGCTGGCCGAGCTGAAGACGCTGCGCGCCAAGGAGCGGGTGCCCGACCTGCGGCCGGACAACACCGCGTTCGACGGGCTGGCGGAGATCCCGACGTTCGAGGAGGTCGTGAAGCTGGCGCTGGCGCACGGCGTCGGCGTCTACCCGGAGACCAAGCACCCCACCTACTTCGACTCCATCGGCCTGTCGCTGGAGGAGCCGCTGCTCGACGTGCTGAACCGGTACCGGGTGCGCAAGGCGTACATCCAGTCGTTCGAGACGGCGAACCTGCGCGAGCTGCGCGGCCGGACGCGGCTGCCGCTGATCCAGCTCATCACGTACGGCGGCGCGCCCTACGACTGGGTGGCGGCCGGCAGCACCAGGACGTACGACGACATGGTCAGGCCGGACGGGCTGCGCGAGGTGGCGACGTACGCGAACGGGATCGGCGTGGACACCCGGCGGGTCGTGCCGGTGGACGCCTCGGGCGCGACGACGGCCCCCACCACGCTCGTCGCGGACGCCCACCGCAGGCGGCTGGACGTGCACGTGTGGACGGTGCGGAACGAGAACGCGCAGCTCCCGGCCGACTACCGGCTCGGGGACCCGGCCAGCCCCGTCTTCCCGAGGGCGACGGGGAACGTGATGGGCTGGCTGTCGCGGCTGATCGAGCTGGGCATCGACGGGGCGTTCTGCGACGACCCGGCCATGGGCCGGGCCGTCGTCGCGAAGCGCTCCGCCTAGCGGCCGATCAGGTACGGCGCCAGCGGGACTCGCCGAAGCAGTAGCCGGCGAACAGCAGCAACCCCAGCGCCACCACCACGAGCAGCCAGGGCCCGGCGGGGGTGTCGGCGAACTGCCGCAGCGCGCTGTCGATGCCGCCCGCCTTGTCCGGGTCGTGGGTGATCGCCGCGTAGACGACGAAGATGCCGGCCATTCCGGCGATCGCCCCGCGGGCCGCGTACCCGCCGACCCCGAGCCGGTCCATGACCATGCGGGCCTTCGGGGACATCCGCCCCTGGTCGAGCTCCTCCCTGAAGCCCTTCGTGACGCCCCGGTGCACCCAGTAGACGCCGAGCGCGACGAGGCCGAGCCCGATCGCGCCCACGATCCAGTCGCCGCCGGGCAGGTCGAGCAGCTTGCCGGTCACGTCCTGCGACTTCTGGTCGTCGGAGCCGGCCTGGCCGGAGGTGATCACGCTCCACAGCGTGCCGACAACCAGCACGTACACGACGGTCCGCGCGGCGGCCTCGACCCGGTCCTTCACCTTCGCGACGCCGAACAACGCCTCCGTGGCCTGCCAGATCGCCAGCGCCACGAACCCCGCCACCATGATCCACAACAACACTTCACCGAACGGCAGCTCGGCCAGCGTGGTGATGGCACCCGACTTGTCGGCCTGCCCGCCCGATCCCTGACCGAGGCCGATCTGCAGGGCCAGCACGCCGATCAGCGCGTACAGCACGCCGCGGCACGCCAAGCCCACCCGGGTCAGCACGGCCATCGGCCGGCTGCGCGTCGCGCGCTGCGTCGCGGCCTTGGCCTCGCGTCCTGCCTGTTGCGCAGTATTCACCCTTACCTCCCGAGAGGTCTTTTCAGACCACCCCGAGTGCCCGTGAATCGCGCATGTAGGCCTCCACCAGGCGCTGCCAGCGACGATGCCGCTGGTTAAGGGTGCTACTGGTTGCGGGTGCCGCTGGTTACAGTGGTGCGGTGACCCACGACCAGCACGGCCTGGCGATGACGGGCGCGAGTGCCGCGGCGGTGCGCCACTACGACCGGGCGATCGACGAGCTGCTGCACTTCAGGGCCGAGGTGGACGCCGAGGCGAACGCGGCGCTGGCCGAGTCGCCCGACTTCCCGATGGGCCACGTCCTGAGCGCGTACCTGGGGCTGCTGACCACCGAGGCCGAGGACGCCCGCACGGCGCGGGCCCGCTTCGGGGCGTTCCTGCGCCGCACCGACGGCGCCGCGCTGCTGCCACGCGAGCGGGCGCACGTCGCGGCCGTGCGGGCGCTGCTCGGCGGCGACTTCCTGACCTGCGGGACGCTGCTCGCCCGGATCACCGCCGAGCACCCGCGCGACGCGCTCGCGCTGGCCGCCGGGCACCAGATCGACTTCTTCACCGGCGACGCGCGTATGCTGCGCGACCGCGTCGGCGGGGCGCTGACCGCCTGGCACGACGACGACCCGCACTTCGGGCACGTGCTCGGCATGTACGCCTTCGGCCTGGAGGAGGCGGGCCACTACGACCGCTCCGAGGAGGTCGGGCTGCGGGCCGTCGAGCTGAACCCGCGCGACGTGTGGGGCATCCACGCGGTGGTGCACACGTACGAGATGCAGGGCCGCTTCGGCGACGGGCTGCGTTACCTCGACGCGCGCACGCCCCACTGGTCGTCCGGGACGTTCTTCAACGTCCACACCTGGTGGCACTACTGCCTGTACGCGCTGGAGACCGGCGACGTGCCCCGCGTCCTCGCCATCTACGACGCGGTGCTGGCCGCCGGGCAGGGCTGCATGGAGCTGCTCGACGCCGCGGCGCTGCTGTGGCGGTTGCACCTGGAAGGCTCCGAGCAGCACGAACGCTGGCGGGCGCTGGCCGACGCCTGGCCGGAGCGGGTCGCGGAGCCGTTCTACGCCTTCAACGACATGCACGCGGTCATGTCGTACGTCGGCGCCGGGCGCATCGGGGAGGCGGAGAAGCTGGTCGCGGGGCGGGAAGCGTACGTCGCCGAGCCGCACCCCGGGGTGACCAACCACGACATGACGCTTCGGGTGGGGCTGCCGGTGTGCCGGGCCATCGTGGCGTTCGGGCGGGGCGACTACGAGAGCGTGGTCGAGCTGCTGCTGCCGATCCGGCACCGGGTCAACGAGTTCGGCGGCAGCCACGCGCAGCGCGACGCCGTCCAGCGCACGCTGCTGGAGGCCGCCCTGCGCGTGGGGCGGGCGGACGTCGCCAGGATGCTCATCAGTGAGCGGATCGGCGTGCGGCCGTGCAGCCCGTACAACTGGCTCAAGCAGGCGGCCCTGGCCGACGCGCTCGGCGACGGCGCGGCGGCGGCCCTGGCCCGCGCCCGAGCGGGCGAGCTCGCCCGCGCCGCGACCGCCTGATCCTGCTGAAGGCGCCTGGCCCGGAATTGTCGGAGGCGCCGGGTAGTTTCTGCTCACATGGATCGGCAACTCACCTTGATGGTCGTGCACGCGCACCCCGACGACGAATGTCTCAGCACCGGCGGCATCCTCGCCCGTTACGGCGAGGAGGGCATCCGCACGGTCCTGGTCACCTGCACCAACGGCGAGCAGGGCGACGGCGAGGGCGGCGTCAAGCCGGGCGAGCCGGGTCACGACGACGAGGCGGTGGCCCGGCGGCGGCTGGGCGAGCTGCGCGAGTCGGTCGCCCACCTGGGCATCGACCATCTGGAGCTGCTCGGCTACCGCGACTCCGGCATGGACGGCTGGGACGGCAACGGCCACCCCGACGCGTTCGCCAACGTGCCCGTCGACACCGCCGCCGCCCGGCTGGCCGCGCTGATGGAGCACTACCGGCCGCAGGTCGTGGTGACCTACGACGAGACGGGCGGCGGCGGTTACGGCCACCCCGACCACGTGCAGACGCACCGCGTCACGGTGGCCGCCGCCGAGCGCACCGGCATCCCCGACAAGCTCTACTACACCGCCATCCCCCGGTCGGCGATCAAGCGCATGTTCGAGCTGATGCGTGAGCACGGCGCCGACATGGGCGACTTCACGCCCTCCGACGACTTCGGCACCCCCGACGAGCGGGTGACCGCCGTCGTCGACGTCTCCCCCTACACCGAGCGCAAGCTCAAGGCCCTGCGGGCGCACGAGAGCCAGGGGGAGAACATCTTCCTGCTGCGCATGCCGGAGGAGGCGCAGCAGCAGGCGTTCTCGCACGAGGCGTTCGAGCGGGTGCTGAGCAAGGTGGACGCGCCGGACCACGAGGAGGACCTGTTCGCGGGCCTGCGCACCCCCTGACCCCAGCCAGCCACGGACGTCCTGGCCGCCCGCGCCGTGAAAGTTTCATCGTCGCGGCGGCCGTCGGCGCAGATCACCGGGCTCGCCCGGCCGGCGCCGGTTGAGATCCGGTCGCGAGGGTGCTTACGGTGCCGGCACCGATCCGGTCAAGGAGCGTGTCATGCGTGCCCGTGCCGTCCCCGTGCTGGTCCTGGCCCTGCTCTCCCTCGTCCTCGGCGTCCCCCCGGCGCACGCGCAGGTCGTGGGCGGGTTCGACTTCGCCAGGGCGGAGGTGGCGGTCACGGGGCTGCAGGTGCCGTGGGCGATGGCGTTCCTGCCCGACGGCAGCGCGCTGGTGTCCGAGCGCGGCACGGGCCGCGTCATGCAGGTGCGCCCCGGACAGGCGCCGGTCCAGGTGGCGACGGTCAGCGGGGTGAGCGCGTCGGGTGAGAGCGGGCTGCTGGGCCTGGCGGTCTCGCCGTCGTACGCGCAGGACGGCTGGGTGTACGCGTACTTCACCAGCACCAGCGGCGACAACCGCCTCGTCAGGTTCCAGCTCGGCGCCCCGCAGACGCAGACCGTGATCTTCTCCGGGGTGCCGAGCGCGACGATCCACGACGGCGGCCGCATCGCGTTCGGCCCCGACGGCATGCTGTACGTGGCCACCGGCGACGCGAGCAACACCGCCAACGCTCAAAACCTCGACAGCCCGGCCGGCAAGATCCTGCGCATGACGCCGACGGGCGGCGTCCCGTCGGGCAACCCGTTCCCCGGCTCCCGCGTCTGGAGCTACGGCCACCGCAACGTCCAGGGCCTGGCCTGGGACGCGCAGGGCCGCATGTACGCCACCGAGTTCGGCCAGAACACGTGGGACGAGGTCAACCAGATCGTCGCGGGCGGCAACTACGGCTGGCCGACCTGTGAGGGCACCTGCTCGAACACCTCCTTCCGCAACCCGATCGTCACCTGGACGACGGCCGAGGCGTCGCCGAGCGGGCTGGCGTACGCGAACGGCACGCTGTTCGCGGCGGCGCTGCGCGGCCAGCGGCTGTGGGTGGTCCCGCTGACGTCCGGCGGCGGGGCGGGCACGCCGGTGGCGGAGCTGCAGTCGTCGTACGGGCGGCTGCGCGCGGTGGCGGCCGGCCCCGACGGGTGGCTGTGGGTGGCGACGAGCAACCGCGACGGCCGCGGCACGCCGGTGGCGCAGGACGACCGCATCATCCGGATCCCGCCCGCGTCCGGCGGCACCGACACCTCCCCGCCGACCGCGCCCGGCCTGCCGTCGGCCTCGGGCACGACCGCCACCTCGACCACCCTGACGTGGGCCGCCTCGACCGACGACGTGGGCGTGACCGGCTACGACGTGCTGCGTGCCACGGGCGCGTCGGGCGGCTCGTTCACGCAGGCGGGCACGTCCGCGACGACCACGTACACCGACACGGGCCTGACGGCGGGCACCACCTACCGCTACCAGGTGCGGGCCCGCGACGCGGCCGGCAACCTGTCCCCCGTGTCCGGCACGGTCACGGTGACCACCACGACGGGCGGCACGCAGGGCGGCTGCACGGCGACGGCGACCACGCAGACGCAGTGGGGCACCGGTTACGTGATCCAGCCGGTCACCGTCGCCAACACGGGCACGTCGGCGCGCTCCGGCTGGACGGTGACGTTCACGCTGCCCGCCGGGCACGCGGTCACGGGCTCGTGGAACGCGGTGCTGACCGTCTCCGGGCAGACCGTCACGGCCAGGAACGCCGCGCACAACGGCACGCTGGGGGCGGGCCAGAGCACCACGTTCGGCTTCCAGGCCACCCGCCCGAGCGGCAACACGAGCCTCCCGTCGGGCTACACCTGCACCTGAGCCCGGCACCTCCCGAGCGGTCCAGCGGGTCAGATCCAGCCGCGCCGGGTCGCCTCCATGGCGAGCTGGAAGCGGGTCCGCACCCCGAGCCGCCCCATCAGCCGCGTGAGGTGCCGCTGCACGGTCCGCTCGCTCCACCCCAGTGCCCGGCCGGCCGCCTTGTCGGTGGCGCCGGCGGCCAGCAACGTGAGCAGCCGCTCCTCGTCCTGCGACAGCTCCCGCCCCGGCTCTCCCCCTGGCTCCTGCGCGGTGAACCGGACCGGCCGGCTGCGCTCCCACAGCGCCTCGAACAGCGCGATCAGCGCGTCCAGCAGCGGTGACGGGTGGATGAGGTACGACGCCGACACGACGCTGTCGCCGGCCCGCAGCAGCGGGATGATCGCCAGCCGGTCATCGGAGATGCCGAGCTTCATCGGGACGGCGGCGATCCTGGCCTGCTCGCCGTGCTGGAGGCCGGTCATGACGTCGTCGAGCCAGCCGGGCAGCTCCAGCACGCTGGTGTCGTAGATGACGCGATACTTCACGCCGTTCCGGAGCTGCTGGAGCTCGACCGGGTTCGGCTCGGTGTGCTCCTGCGGGGCGGCGTACGGCGGCCGGTCGAAGCCGCGCATCTGCACCCGCGTGTCCTGCTGCATCCGCGCCCACCGGTGGTTGACCTCCTCCCGCCCCGAGACCACCTCGATCAGCTCGCCAGGATGGGCGAAGCGGGTGCCGGCGCGGTAGACGTCCATGAGCGTGCGGATGTGGCCGCGCACGTCGTCGAGCTCCCGCTCGCGCTGGCGCAGGATGGCCTCCAGCCCGCTGTCGGGCGAGACGGCGACGTAGCGGACGGGCCGGCCGGTCGAGCGGGTGGCCAGGCCCAGCTCGACGAACGACTGCAGGACCCGCCGCGCGGACGGGGGCGGCAGGTGGCAGTCGGCGACGATCTCGGCGACGGTCGCCTGCGTGCGGCGAACGAGGGCGTCGTAGACCTCCTCGTCCTGACGGCCGAGTCCGATGGCCTCCAGCATCGCCGCCTCCGGGGGTGTCGGGTTCACGTCACGTGACTGAAACTCGTCATCAACGGATCTTGTCAGGAAACATCGGAGGATGTCAGCGTTCTCGGTGCACCATCGGCCCCAGCGGCCACGATGATGAAGGAGCCCCATGCCGCTGACCTCCCGCCGTTCCGCCGGGCGGCGCCTGCTCGCCGCCGTCTTACCCGCCGTTGTGATGACCTCAGGGACGTACGGGATGATCGTCGCGAGCCCGGCGCGGGCGGAAACCGCCACCGTCGCGCCCGGCAGCGAACCCAAGATCGACGCCAAGCTGGTCGAACAGATGAGCAGCGCCCGAGGCCGCCTGGAGGCGGTCGTCGTGCTGCGCACCGCCCAGGAGCCGCCGCCCGTCAAGTCTGCCGCAGAGTCCGCCGCCGAGGCCCGCGCGGCGCTGGCCGAGAGCGCGGCGCCCGTGCAGGACCCGGTCGCCGCGTTCGTGCGCTCGCGCGGCGACCAGGTGGTCAACACGTTCTGGCTGAAGAACATGATCCTCGTCCGGGCCACGTCCGGCACGCTCGGCGCCCTGGCCGAGCTCGACCTGGTCGAGCGGATCATCCCCAACTTCACGCTCACCGCCCCCGAGCCGAGCAAGGCCGCGGCGCCCAAGCTCGCCGGCGCCACGACCTGGGGCCTGGCCAAGATCGGCGCCGACCGGGTGCAGGACGAGCGCGGGCTGACGGGCAAGGGCGTGCGCGTGGCCGTGCTCGACACCGGCATCGACGTCACCCACCCCGACCTGAAGGGCAAGCTGGTCAGCACCGACGCCGCCGACCCGAAGGCGCCGGGCGGCTGGATCGAGTTCGACGCCGACGGCAAGCCGGTGGCCAGCGAGCCGCACGACAGCGCCTACCACGGCACGCACGTGGCGGGCACGATCGCGGGCGGCGACGCCTCCGGCACGCGCATCGGCGTCGCACCGGGCGCGAAGCTGATGGCCGGCCTGGTCATCCCCGGCGGGCGGGGCACGCTCGCGCAGGTCATCGCCGGCATGCAGTGGGCGCTGGCGCCGTACAAGGCGGACGGCACCCCGGCCGGCGAGCCCGCCGACGTCGTCAGCATGTCGCTGGGCGCCGAGGGTTACGCCGACGAACTGGTGGAGCCGGCCAGGAACATCTACCGGGCGGGCGCGTTCCCGTCCTTCGCCATCGGCAACGAGTGCTCGCCCGGCGGCTCCGGCAGCCCCGGCAACGTGTACGAGGCCGTGGCGGTGGGCGCGACCGACGCCAACGACGACGTGCCGGACTTCTCCTGCGGCGGCGTGGTCAAGCGCACCGACTGGTTCGACGCGCCGCCGGAGTGGCCGGACGAGTACGTCGTCCCGGACGTCTCCGCCCCCGGCGTGGACGTGGTGTCGGCCATTCCCGGCGGCCAGTACGCCGCGCTGAACGGCACCTCGATGGCCACCCCGCACGTCTCCGGCACGGTCGCGCTCATGCTGGAGGCGCGCCCCGGCCTGACCGTGGCGGCGGCCGAGGAGATCCTCGCCGGCACGTCGGTCTCCGACGACCGCTACGGCCCGCGCCCGAACCCGCGCGTCGGCCGGGGCCGCATCGACGCCTACGCCGCGGTGGCGGAGGCGGCGCTGACCAGCGGCGTGCGCGGCGTCGTCACCGACGAACGCAGCCACCGGCCGCTGAGCGGCGTCAAGGTCGCCAGGGCCGACGGGCGCGGCACGGTGACGGACGCGGACGGCCGGTTCGAGCTGCGGCTCCCCGCCGGGACGCACACGCTGACGCTGTCCAGGTTCGGCTACGTGACGGCGTCGAAGACGTTCAGGGTGAGGGCCGACCGGCTCTCGGACGTGCGGCTGGAGCTGGAGCGGACCCGGTGGAGCACGGTCTCGGGGCGGGTGACGTACGAGCCGACCGGCGCGAGCGTGCCGGGCGCGACGGTCACCGTGCTGAACGTCCCCGACGTGCTGACGGGCACGACCGACGCGAACGGCCGCTACACGATCAAGGACGTGCCGGCCGGCGACCACCAGGTGGCCGCGCACGCGGCGGGCGTCTCCAGGTCGGACCCCGTGGCCGTGACGGTCGGCCGGGGCAGGGCGGGCGCGGACGTCGTGCTGCCGCGCCGCCCCCGCACCGAGCGGCTGTCGCTGGGGCCGGACGGGCGCCAGGGCAACCACGACGCGTGGTGGCCGGAGCTGAGCGGCGACGGCAACGTGGTGGTGTTCGCCAGCTTCGCCTCCAACCTGACCGACGACGAGGACACCAACGGCGAGCTGGACATCTTCGCCACCGACCGGCGCACCCGGGAGACCCGGCGGGTGTCGGTGCCGAGCGGCGGCGGGCTGGCCGACGCGTTCTCGCTGTCGCCGACGGTCAGCAGGGACGGGCGGTTCGTCGGCTTCAACAGCGGGGCCACGAACCTGGTGCCCGGGGACACGAACGAGCTGTCGGACGCGTTCGTGCACGACCGGCAGACCGGGACGACCGAGCTGCTGTCGGTGGCGCCGGACGGCACGCCGGCCGACGGGCCGTCGGGGCCGCCGAGGTTCAGCGCCGACGGGCGGTTCGCCGTCTTCGACAGCGACGCGGCCAACCTGGTGCCGGGCGACACGAACGGGCGTACCGACGTGTTCCTGCGCGACCGGCAGGCCGGCACGACTTGGCGGCTGTCGGTCACGCGGGACGGCGCGCAGGCGGACGGGAACTCGCGGGAGCCGACGATCAGCGCCGACGGCCGGTACGTGGCCTTCCAGAGCAGTGCCGACGCCCTGACCGCCGGTGACGCGAACGGCGTGATCGACTCGTACGTGCTGGACCGGCAGACGGGGACGCTGACGCGGCTCGCCGTGCCGTTCCCCGACGAGGAGACCACCGGGCCGGTGATAAGCGCCAGCGGGAACGCCGTGGCCTTCACCAACGGCGCCGGCCTCGGCGAGCTGTACGTGCAGGTGCTCGGCAGCGGGAAGTCCGCGCTGGTGTCGGCGACGACCGGCGGCCGGCCGGCCCGCGCCATGTCCTTCGCCCCGACGCTCACCGCCGACGGGAGCCGGGTCGCCTTCTACAGCGACTCCCCCGAGCTGGTCGCGGGGGACACGAACGGGCGCGACGACGTGTTCGTCCGCGACGTCGCGGCGGGCACCACCACGCGCCTGTCCACCGGCCCGCGGGGCGAGGAGGGCGACGGCCGCGCCGGCCTGCCGTCCATCAGCGAGGACGGCCGGTACGTGGCCTTCGAGAGCGGCTCGGCGAACCTGGCCGAGGGCGACACCAACCACCGGGACGACGTGTTCGTGCACGACCTGGTGGCCGGGCCGGAGGCGCTGTTCACGGTGAGCGGCCTGGAGATCTCGGGCTCCCGGGAGGTGCGGGTGCGGGCGCTGGTGAAGAACGTGGGCGAGCGGGCCGGCTCGTACGAGGCGGTGCTCGTGGTGGACGGCGAGGAGGTGCGGCGCCGCAGCGTGCCGCTGGCCTCCGGCAGGAGCACCACGGTCGCGTTCGACGTGCGCCGGATGGCGGCGGGCCCGCACACCGTCGAGCTGGGCCCGCTGAGCGGGCGCTTCACGGTGAAGCGCTGAGCCGTGCGGAACGGGGCCGTCCCAAGCGGACGGCCCCGGACCGTGCGGAACGGCCCAAAACGGCCCCGGACCGTGCGGGACGGCCCGAATGGCAACAAACCGTGCGGGACGGCCCAGAACGGCCCTAGGCCGTGCGCGGCGGCCTAAATCGTGCGCGGCGGCAGTTCGCCCGAGCCGCGCACGATGAGCCGTGTCGGCACCGTGACACGGCGGGCCCGGGAGCGGTCGCCGTCTAAGCGGGCCAGCACCAGCCCCGCCGCCGCGGCCCCCACCGCCGCCGGGTCCTGGGCGACGGCGGTGAGCGGCGGGTCGAGCGCCTCGGCCAGCGGCAGGTCGTCGAACCCGACCAGCGCCACGTCCTTGCGCCCGGCCCGCGTCAGCGCGACCACCGCCCCCATGGAGGCGAGGTTGTT
Organism: [Actinomadura] parvosata subsp. kistnae; assembly: GCF_900323885.1. Taxonomy (GTDB): domain Bacteria; phylum Actinomycetota; class Actinomycetes; order Streptosporangiales; family Streptosporangiaceae; genus Nonomuraea; species Nonomuraea composti. Next base: position 78,892 of record NZ_OOHJ01000008.1, read on the forward strand.
GCCCGCGAACAGCGCCGTGGGCGGGTCGGGCAGCGCGAGCAGCCGCAGCGTGGCGCGGGCGGCGGCCTCCAGGTCGTGCCCGGTCTCCACGAGCGCCCGGTCGAACGGCAGCCCCGCCGCGTCGAGCGCGTCGCGGTACCCCTGGAGCCGCTCCCTGCGCGTGTAGAGGGCGGCCGGCAGGTCGCCGACGAAGCCGATCCTGCGGTGCCCGTGCGCGATCAGGTGCGCCACGCCGGCCCGCGCACCTTCCCGGTTGGCGCTGACCACGCAGTCGGCGGTCAGCCCGGCGGCGGGCCGGTCGAGGAAGACGATCGGCAGCCCGGCCACCCGCTCGGCCCGCAGGTGGCGGTGGTCGCCGTCGGCGGCGGGGACGACCATGAGGGCGCTGACCCGGCGGGCCAGGAACGTGGCGATGAGCGCCTGCTCGTGCCCGGCCGTCTCGTCGGAGGAGCCGACGATGAGCGTGAGCCCGCGCGCCCGCACGGCGCCTTCGACACCGCCGGCGACGGTGCCGAAGAACGGGTTGCCCAGCTCGGGCACGACGAGGCCGATCGCGGCGTCGCGGGCGCCGACGCGGGTGTTGCGGGCCATGAGGTTGGGCTGGTAGCCCAGCCGCCGGACCGCCTCCATGACCCGCCGCCGGGTCTCCGCGGCGACCGGGCCGTCGTCGTTGAGCACCCGGGAGACGGTCTTCGCGGTGACTCCGACCTCACGGGCCACATCAGTCATCGTCGGACGCCGCATTCCAGACATCTTGTCAGACCAGGCATCCGGTCAGAGACCGATGGCCTTCGCCGCGTCCTGGTCGGCCACCACGGACTTGCCGTCCGACACCTGGAGCGCGCCGGTCATGATGGCGACGACCTCGGCCATGCTGTGCTCGCGCGGGCTCAGCTCGGCGACCCGGCGGCCGAGCCGCTGCACGTGCACGCGGTCGGCGATCTCGAACACGTGCGGCATGTCGTGGCTGATCAGCACGACCGGGGTGCCCCGGTCGCGGACCTGCCTGATGAGGTCGAGCACCTGGCCGGACTCCTTGACGCCGAGCGCCGCGGTGGGCTCGTCCATGACGACGACGTGCGTGGCCCACGCGACGGCCCTGGCCACGGCCACGCCCTGCCGCTGCCCGCCCGACAGCGACTCGACCGGCTGGGACAGCGAGCGCAGCCCGATCTTCAGCTCGGCCATGTGCCGGGCCGACTCCTCGCGCATGCGTTTCTTGTCCAGCATCCGGAAGACCTTGCCGAGCAGGCCGGGCTTGCGCAGCTCGCGGCCGAGGAACATGTTGGTCGCGATGTCGAGCGAGGCGGCGATGGCGAGGTCCTGGTAGACGGTCTCGATGCCGTGGCGGCGGGCGTCGAGGGGGTCGCGGAAGCGCACCGGTTTCCCGTCGAGCCGGATCTCGCCGGCGTCGGGCTGCAGGGCGCCGGTCAGCGCCTTGATCAGGCTGGTCTTGCCGGCGCCGTTGTCGCCGATGACGGCCAGCACCTCGCCCGGCATGAGGTCGAAGTCGGCGCCGTCGAGGGCGGTCACGTGCCCGTACTTCTTGACCAGGCCGCGCGCCTGGAGAACGGGAGTGGTCATCGCATCCTCCTGCGGGAGAGCTGGTCGACGGCGACCGCGAGGATCACCAGGACGCCGGTGATGAGCGTCTGGTAGATCGACGGGACGCCCATGAGCTGCAGGCCGTTGCGGAAGACGCCGACGATGAGCGCCCCGACGAGCGTGCCGAGCACCAGGCCCCGGCCGCCGAACAGGCTGGTGCCGCCGAGCACGACCGCGGTGATGCTGTCGAGGTTGTCCGTCTGGCCGGCCTGCGGGTCGCCGACGCCGGTGCGGGAGACCAGGAGCAGCGCTGCGACGCCGTAGACGAGGCCGGCCAGCGTGTAGACGCCGACGGTCAGCCGGCGGGTCCTGATGCCGGTCAGCCGGGCCACCTCGGGGCTGTTGCCGAGCGCGTACACGTGACGGCCCCACGCGGTGGAGCCGAGCAGGTACGCGAACAGCAGGAACAGCAGGATCGTCAGCAGCGAGCCGTAGGTGACGTTCGTCTGCCCGACCTGGAAGGTCTGGCCGAGGAACGTGAGCAGCGCGGGCAGCTCGGTCACCGTCTGCTCGTTGGAGTAGATGTGCGTGAGGGCGAACGCCACGTTCAGCATGCCGAGCGTGACGATGAACGGCGGCAGCGAGATCCGCGTCACCAGCAGGCCGTTGACCAGCCCGAACGCGGCGCAGACGGCGAGCCCGGCGGTCAGGGCGAGCAGCGGCGGCAGGCCGGAGTCCACGGCCAGCTTGGTCATCACGATCCCGCCGAACGCCATGATCGCCCCGCAGGCCAGGTCGATGCCGCCGTGAGGATGATCAGCGTCTGCCCGATGGCCAGCGTGCCGACCACCATGACCTGCTGGATGATGAGCGAGAAGTTGGGGCCGGTGAAGAACTGGTCGCTGTTGATCCCGAAGAACAGGCAGGCCAGCACGAGCGCGGCCAGGGGCCCGGCGACGGGGGTGCTGATGAGGCGGCGCGGCAGTGGCGCTTCGATGACGGCCATGCTCAGCCCCAGCAGTTGGCCAGGCCGAAGGAGGTGTCCTTGGCCTCGACCCCGGAGACGGGCTTGTCGGTGATGAGGGTGACGCCGGTGTCGGTGTAGCCGGCGGCCTTCTTGCCGCTCTTGGCGAAGTCGGCGACGGCCTTGACGCCGTCCTCGGCCATCTTGAGCGGGTACTGCTGGCTGGTGGCGGCGATCTGGCCGGACTGGACGGCCTTGGTGCCGGTGCAGCCGCCGTCCACGGAGACGATCAGCACGTCCTTCTCGCGGCCCTTGGCCTTGAGCGCGGTGTACGCGCCGAGCGCGGCGGGCTCGTTGATGGTGTAGACGAGGTTGATGTCGGGGGCCTTCTGCAGGCAGTTCTCCATGGCGGTCTGGCCCTTGGCCTGGTCGCCGCGGGTGTCCTGGGAGCAGACGACGGACGGGTCGCCCGCCGCGACGCCGAAGCCCTTGAGGAAGCCGTCGTGCCTGAGCTGGCCGACGGTGATGCCGGGGGCCAGGTCCAGCGTGGCGATCTTCGCGGGTTTGCCGGCCATGGCGGCCTTGGCGTACTGGCCGATCAGCTCGCCGGCCTTGAAGTTGTCGGTGGCGAACAGCGCGTCGGTGGCGTCTTGGGGCTCGGTGGGGGTGTCGAGGGCGATGACGAGCACGCCCGCGTCGCGGGCCTTCTTGATCGCGGGGACGATGGCCTTGGTGTCGCTCGGGGTGATGAGGATGCCCTTGACGCCGGCGGCCACCATGTTCTCGATGGCGGTGATCTGGGCGGCGTTGTCGCCGTCGAACTTGCCCGCGGCGCTCATCAGCTCCATCCCGTTGGCCTGCGCCGCCTTCTGGGCGCCTTCCTTCATCTTGACGAAGAACGGGTTGGTCTCGGTCTTGGTGATCAGGCCGACCTTGGGGGTGGCGGAGGAGGCGCTCTGCCCGTTACCTCCGCAGCCGGCGAGCAGCAGTGCGGTGACGAGCAGTCCGGCCGGAAGCTTCGCATTCATGACGGTTCCTATCAGGGGGGATTCGATGTCATCGTTGACATATGTCATCGTTGACATCGGCTGTGTTGCGATGATGAACTCCGATCCGGAAAACGTCAACGCCCCCCACCGGAAAGGTCCGACCAGATGATCGCCGTCCTGGGCGAGTGCGTGGCCGACAGCTTCACCGACCGGCCCGCGGCGGGCTCCGCCGAGCTGGTGCTGCGGGCGCTGCCCGGCGGCGGCCCGGCGAACACGGCGGTGGCGCTGGCGCGGCTCGGCACGCGGGCGCGCTTCCTCGGGCGGCTCTCGCACGACGTGTTCGGCGCGCTGTTCCGCGAGCACCTGTCCTCGTCGGGGGTCGACCTGGCGGCCTGCGTGGTGGCCGGGGAGCCGAGCACGCTGGCGGTCGCCGCCCTCGACGAGCGCGGCCGGGCCGAGTACACCTTCTACGCCGCCGGCACCGCCGACTGGCAGTGGACCCCCGCCGAGCTCGACCAGACCCGCCTCGGCTCCGCCTCCTGCCTGCACACCGGCTCGCTCGCGCTGGTCAAGCAGCCGGGCGCGGCGGCCGTGGAGGAGTTCGCCAGGGCGGCCGCCGCGCGGGCCACGATCTCGATCGACCCCAACGTGCGCCCCAGCCTCGCCGCCCGCGAGGACTACCAGGTGGAGCGCTGGTGCGCGTTCGCCGATGTGCTCAGGCTCAGCGACGACGACCTCGCCTTCCTGCTGCCCGGCGTGCCGCCGGAGCGGGCCTGCGACCGCTGGCACGACGCCGGGGCCCGGCTCGTCGTCATCACCCTGGGCGCGGCCGGGGCGCTGGTGTCGCTCGACGGCGAGCGGGCCAGGGTCGCGGCGCCGCGCGTGGCGGTGGTCGACACCGTGGGCGCGGGCGACGCGTTCACCGCCGGGCTGCTGCACGCCCTGGAGGCCAAGGGGCTGCTCGGCGGCCGGCTCGACGGGCTCGACATGGAGACGGTCGTCTCGGCGGCCGAGCTCGCGGCCCGGGTGTCGGCGCTGACCTGCTCGGTGGCGGGCGCCGACCCGCCCTGGGCGTACCAGCTGTGAGCCCAGGGCGGGGGCGCCTGTCTAGAAGTCGAAGTCGTCGATGTTGTCCTTGGTGAACACGAACGGGTCGCCGAGCAGCACGGTGCCGTCCTTGCCGACGGTGTACTCGCCCAGCTTGCCCGCGGTGAACTTGTCGCCCTCCTTGCCGGTGATCAGGCCGGAGGCCAGCGCGCCGCCGGTGTAGGCGGCCAGGTAGCCCAGGTCCGACGGGTTCCACAGGGCGAACGACTTGACCGTGCCGTCCTTGACGTAGGCGCGCATCTGGTTCGGCGTGCCCAGGCCGGTCAGCTGCACCTTGCCCTTGTAGGCCGAGCCGGACAAGTAGCGGGCCGCCGCCGCCACCCCGACCGTGGTCGGCGAGATGATGCCCTTCAGGTTCGGGTACTTGGCCAGCAGGCCCTGGGCCTCCTGGAAGGACTTCTGGTCGTCGTCGTCGCCGTAGACGGTGGCGACCAGCTTCAGTTTGCTGTTCTCCGGCTTGGCCAGCTCGGTCTTCATCATCGCGATCCAGGCGTTCTGGTTGGTCGCGTTCGCGGTCGCGGACAGGATCGCGATCTCCCCGCCGTCCGGGCCGACCGCCTCACTGATCAGCTTGATCTGGGAGGCGGCGATGCCCTCCGCGCTGGCCTGGTTGATGAAGGCGTCCCGGCAGGACGGGTTGGTGTCGGAGTCGTAGGTGACCACCTTCGCGCCGGCGGCGCGGGCCTCCTGCAGCGCGCCGCAGATGGCGTCCTTGTCGTTGGCCGAGACCACGATCACGTCGGTGCCCTGCTGCGACAGCGTGTTGATGTAGGAGACCTGGGCGGACGGGCTGGCCTCCGACGGTCCTGTCTGGCTGTAGACGCCCTTGAACTCCGCCACCGCGACCTTGCCGCCCTTGTTGTCGGAGGCGTCGAAGTAGGGGTTGTTGACCTGCTTGGGCAGGAAGGCGATCTTCAAACCCTCCTTGATCGTCTTCGCGCCGCCGCTCGCCCCCGTCTGAGCGGGGGCGGCGGGCTCCTCGGCACTGGCGCAGCCGGTGGCGGCGAGGGTGAGCGCGGTGAGCATCGCCAGGGCGACCGCCCGGCCGCCTCGCATTCTCGCTGACATGGTGTGTCCTCACTCCTGGGGCAGGGGGGTGACGGGCCGCCGCCGGCGCCATCGCTCGCGCAGCATGGCGGCGACGTTGGGGCCCACGACCGAGACGATGAGCAGGGATCCGGTGATGATGGTCAGGGTGTTGGCCGGGACGTAGGCCAGTTGCAACGCGTTGCGCAGGATGCCGAGCAGCACGACCGCGGCCAGCACACCGGCCAGCCGGCCGCGCCCGCCGAAGATGGACACCCCGCCCAGCAGGACGGCCGCCACCACGGCCAGCTCCAGGCCGTTGCCGTTGTCGGCGCGGGCGCTGGCGTAGCGCAGCGTCCAGAACACCCCGGCCAGCGCCGACATCGCGCCCGTGGCCACGAACAGCCAGAACTTGGTGCGGGCCACGTCGATGCCGGTGAAGCGGGCGGCCTCGGCGTTGTTGCCCATCGCGTACAGGCCGCGGCCGATCGGGGTGGCGTGCAGCACCAGGCCGAACACGACCGCCAGCACCGCCACCACGATGATCATCCACGGGATGGTCAGGCCCGGGATCGGGGCGATCGCCCCCATGGTCCACTCCGGCGGGTAGTCGGCCACCGCGCGGTCGCCGAGCACCACGTACGCCAGCCCCCGGTACAGGGCGAGCGTGCCGATCGTGACCGCTAGCGACGGCAGCCCGAACGCGGTCACGAACAGGCCGTTCACCGCGCCCAGCAGCGCGCCGAGCAGCAGCGCGACGGCGACCAGCACCGGCAGCGAGGTGACGCCCCACAACCAGAGCTGGCCCATGACCGTGCAGGTCAGGCCGAGCACGCTGGCCACCGACAGGTCGATCTCGCCGGTGACGATCACCAGCGTCATGGGCAGCGCGATCAACGCGATCGGGATGACCTCCAGCGTGACGAACCGCCAGAAGCGCGGGCTGGCCACCCCCTCGATCGCCAGCGCGCCCACCCCGACCACCAGGACCAGCGCGACGAGCAGGACGGCGTCCCAGGAGCCGGCCACGGCGCGCAGGCGGGTCGCGCGCTCGCCCCTTCCCGGAGCCCGCGTCGCGCGCTCAGCCATTGCCGTTCCTTCCTCTCAGGGACCGGGCCAGGCGGACCGCCAGCGCCCGGTCCAGGCCGATCGCGGCCAGGATCAGCGCCCCCACGGCCGCCCGCTGCCAGAACGGGCTCACCCCGAGCACCGGCAGCGCGCTGCTGATCGTGGTCAGCAGCACCGCGCCGAGCGCGGCGCCGTAGACCGAGCCGCTGCCGCCGAAGATGGCCACGCCGCCGACCACGACGGCGGCCACCACGTTCAGCTCGAAGCCGGTGCCGGCGTTGGCGTCCAGGGTGCCGAAGCGGGCCGCGTACAGGACTCCGGCCAGGCCCGCCAGGGCGCCGCTGGCGACGAACGCGGCGAACACCCGCTTACCGACCGGGATGCCGGCCAGGCGGGCGGCGGGCGGGCTGGAGCCGATCGCGTACAGCTCCCGGCCGCCGCGGTACGTGCGCAGGTAGTAGCCGGCCGCCACCAGCACCACCACGGCGAACAACGCGAGCACCGGCACGCCCAGCACCGTGGCGCTGCCCATGCGCAGGAAGCCCGGCGGCATGTCGGCGGCGTTGATCTGGCGGCCCGTCGCCCAGGTGTAGTCGATGCCGCGGAAGACGTACAGGGTGCCGAGCGTGACCACCAACGCGGGGACGCGGGCGGCGGCGATCAGCGCGCCGTTGACCACCCCGCAGGCCGCGCCGAGCAGCACGCCGGCGGCCAGCGCGAGCGGCACGGGCAGGCCCGGGTTCGCCACGAACAGGCTGCCCGTCGCGAACGCCGACAGGCCCAGCACCGAGCCGACCGACAGGTCCACGTTGCGGGTGATGACCACGATGCTCTGGCCGACCGCGAGCACGGCGAGGATGGTCGAGCCGAGCAGCAGGTCCTTGATCCCCTGCGCGGTCAGGAAGCGCGGGTTGACCAGCACCGTCACGCCGACCAGCAGCGCCAGCGCGACCGCGATGCCCAGCTCCCTGATCACCAGCACGCGGTGCACCAGCCGGGTGCGCTCCTCGGCCCCGCCGAGCACCCCGACCGCCGTCATCGCCCGCCTCCCCGCACGCCGGCCGCCCTGCGCCACCGCACCGACCGGGCCCTCATACGACGCCCCGCTGGCCCGTCGCGGCGAGCATGACCGACTCCTCGTCCGCCCGCGCCCGCGGGATCTCCGCGGCCAGGCGGCCCTCGTGCATCACCAGCACCCGGTCGGCCATGCCGAGCACCTCGGGCAGCTCGCTGGAGATCATCAGCACCGCCACGCCCTGCCCGGCCAGCTCCGACAGCAGCCGGTGCACCTCGGCCTTGGTGCCCACGTCGATGCCGCGCGTCGGCTCGTCCACGATCAGCACCCGCGGCTGCGTGGACAGCCACTTGGCCAGCACCACCTTCTGCTGGTTGCCGCCCGACAGGGTGGAGACGGGGTCGGTGAGCCGGGCGGTCTTGACCCGCAGCCGCTCGCTCCACTCGCGGGCGGCCGCCCGCTCGCCGCCGCCGAGCAGCAGCCCGAGCCGGCTCAGCGACCAGCGCCGGGTGAGGGTCGCGTTGCGCTCGACGGACAGCTCCATCACCAGGCCCTGCTGGCGCCGGTCCTCGGGGACGAGGGCCAGCCCGGCGGCGATCGCGGCGGCCGTGTCACCCTTCGGCAGCGGTTTCCCGCCGGCCAGCACCTCGCCCTCGTCGTAGCGGTCCACGCCGAACACGGCGCGGGCCACCTCGCTGCGCCCGGCCCCGACCAGCCCGGCCAGCGCCACGATCTCGCCGGCGTGCAGGGTGAAGGAGACGCCGGTGAAGGCGCCGTGCCGCGTCAGCCCCCGCACCTCCAGCCGGGCCTCCAGCCGGGCCTCCCCTGGCGCCGTCGCGGTCTTGGGGTAGAGGGACGACACCTCGCGGCCGACCATCCGGCGGACCAGCTCCTCGACGGTGAGCTCGGAGGCCGGCCCGGTGGAGACCCAGCGGCCGTCCCGCATGACCGTGACGCGCCGGCACAACGCGAAGATCTCGTCGAAGCGGTGGGAGATGAACAGCACCGCCGCGCCCGCCTCGCGCAGCGAGGCCACCACCGAGAACAGCCGCTCGACCTCCACGCCCGACAGCGCCGCCGTCGGCTCGTCCATGATCAGGATGCGCGCGTCGAACGCCAGCGCCTTGGCGATCTCCACGAGCTGCTGGTCGGCGATGGACAGCCCGCGCGCGGGCCGGTCGGGGTCGAGCTGGATGCCGAGCCTGGCGAACAGCTCGGCCGTCGCGGCCCGCATGGCCCTGGCGTCGATGCGGCGCAGGGAGCGCAGGGGCTGGCGGCTCATGAAGATGTTCTCGGCCACGGACAGGTCGGGGAACAGCGTGGGCTCCTGGTAGATCACCGCGATGCCCGCCGCCTGCGCGTCACCGGGGCCGGTGAGTCTCAGCTCCTTCCCGTCCACCGTCAACGTGCCCGTGTCGGCCTGATGGGCGCCGGCCAGGATCTTCACCAAGGTGGACTTGCCGGCGCCGTTCTCGCCCACCAGGCCGTGGACCTCGCCGGGCCAGAGGTCGAGCCGTACGTTCTGGAGTGCTCGCACGGCGCCGAAGGATTTGCTCACGTCACGCAGCGAAAGGATGGGAGGTGGTTCACTCATGTGCCCTCCGGCCAACGTTTCGGCAAAACGTTTTAAGGTGTCCAGAACGTAAAACGGCGGCGTGTAACGTGTCAACGGAGGAAAGCGTTTGCCGGGCCGGGGAAATCGGCCCTTGACGCCTCGACACGGCAACGCGTAGGTTGGCGAATTGGAGCGATGATTTTAAATCGATTTATGCTCTTTACTCGGCCGGGACCGTCCGGTAGCCGTTCCACACGAAACGGGCCGTCGTCACCGCGTCGTCGCCGTCGCCCGTGATGAGCTGGTGGATCGCGATGCCGTCCAGCTCGCGGTACTCGCACCACTCGTGGTCCGACGTCAGTACCAGGTCCAGCCCCAGATCCACCAGCAGGTCGAACACCTGCCCCCGGTTCGCCCGGTCCACCCCCACGAACACCTCGTCCAGCAGGATGAACCGCGGGCACCCGGGATCGCTCTGGTAGTGCGCCGCCACGGCGGCGAACAGCGGCAGGTGCAGGGCGATCGCCTTCTCCCCGCCCGACAGCGCTCCGTGCAGCTTCCTCGTCAGGTCCTGCCAGCCCTGCCCGTCGCCCCGGTCGAGCCGCACCACGAACCGGTGCCAGGCCGTGTAGTCGAGCACCTTCATCAGCTGGTCCTCCCAGCTCGCCGAGGAGTCGTCGGCGCGCGCCTCCTCCACCCGGTCCCTGAAGAACGCGTACAGCGCCTCCCTGTCGGACTCCGACAGCCCGGCCGGGTCGCGCAGCAGCAGGTCGCGGGCCGCGCGGGTGCCGGGCGACTGGGCCGGGTCCACCTGCCACACCAGGCGCACCGCGACCCGCGAGGCGGTGCGGACGCGTTCGAGGCGCTGGTTCATGCCCTCCACCAGGGCGCTCGCCTGCCTGATGCGGTCGGCCAGGTGCCGCCGCGTGTCGCCGGCCAGCGTCCGGTCGAACAGGTCCCGCTCCGCCTCCGTGATGGCGCGGCGCCGCTCGTCGCGCTCCTCGCGCAACGCGTCGCGCAGCGCCGCCGCCCCCGCCCGCACGCCGTGCACGGTGGCGGTCAGCACCTGGACGTCCTCGTCGGGCGCCAGCTCCAGGTCGGCCCGCCCGGACAGCACCTCCCTGGCGTGGTGGAAGGCGTCCCGCAGGCGCGCCTCGGCCTCCCTGACGTTCTTGTGCTCGCACGGGACGGACGCGAGCTGCCCGGCCACCCCCTTGGCTGCCTCCAGGACGGCCCGCGCCCCCGCCTCCGGAGGCAGCTGGACGCGCACCCCGGCGTCCACCGGCAGGTGCCCGGCCACCAGGCGGCGGAAGCGGCCGCACACCTCGTCGCGCGCCCGGCCCGCCTCGGCCTGCCTGTCCTCGGCGGTGGCCAGCTCGCCGCGCAGCCGCCCGAGCGTGGCGTTGAGCCGGGCCAGGTCGTCGTTGACCGACCTGATCAGGCGGCGGCAGGCGCGGTGCGCGTGCTGGGCCTGCTGGAGCTGCTCCAGGAGGGCCTCGTGCTCGCCGCCGGCCGCCGGCTCGATCGCGGCCAGCCGCTCGGCCAGCACGACGGCGGCGGCCGCCGCCTCCTCGGCGCGTTCGACGGCCTCGATCGCGAGCTGCTCGTACCCGGCGGCGGTCTCCGCGGCCAGGGCGGCGCGCTCGCGGGCGGCGCGGGCGTCGGCGCGGCGGTCGTGCCAGACGGCGCCCGCCGTCTCGGCGGCGCGCAGCGCCTCCTCCAGGTTGGCGAGCGCGGCCGGCGCGGCGGGCAGGGCGTGCCGGCCGGCCAGCTCGTTCAGGAGGCGCCGGCACCTGGTGACGTCCTGCTCGCGCTCGCGCAGCCGCCCCTCCTCGGTCCTGAGCCGGTCCCCCAGCAGCGCGACCCGCCGCACGGCGCCGTCGAGCGCCTGGACCGCCTCGGCGTACGGGCCCCGGTCGGGCCTGCGCCGCAGCTCGGCGGCCAGGGTGTCGCGGTCGGCGTCCACCACGGCCAGCTGGTGGTCGCACTCGGCGAGCCGCCCCGCCAGCTCGCCGAGGCGGTCGTCCAGCTCGGCGACGCGGCGGCGCCTGGCCCGCTCACGGGCGGTGGCGCCGATGTAGGACGGCTCCGGCTTCACCCACCGGCCGGCCGCCGGGCCCAGCCGCCAGGATCCGTCGGCGCCGACGACGGCCGGATGGTCGACGCCGATCGCGGTCGGGGCGAACGCGATGCCGCTCAGCACGGTGTCGGCCGAGACCGGCGAGCCCGCCTCCGTGAACAGCACGTGCGCCAGGCTGTAGCCGGGGGCGGGCCGCGACAGCGCGGCCACGGCGAACGCGTCGTGCTCCCCCGCGTCGAACCCGCCGTCGGGCCGCAACCACAGGCCGAGCAGCCCCGACGCCTCCAGCGCCGCCTCCACCCCGGCCTGCGCCACCGGGTCGAGCCCCGACCTGAAAGCGACGGCCCGCCACAGCGGGGTGCCCGGGCGTTCCCGCCGGGCGGCGGCGCCGCGGGTGTGCGGGGCGGGCGGCTCCGGCACGGAGGTGTCGTCGAGGCCGTCACGCTCCCTGGCCAGGCCGGCGCGCTCGGCCGCCAGCCGCTCCCGCAGGGCCGTCAGGTGCTGCTGGCGGGCGGCCAGCTCGACCGCGGCCATCGTGCGGGCGGTGCAGACCAGCTCGTCGGCCCGCTCGAAGTCCTCGGCCAGCCCGGCGAGCACGGCCGGTTCGAGCTGGAGCTGCGTGCAGCCGGCCGCCCAGTCGGCCAGGGCGGCGGCCAGGTCGCGGGCCCGGTCGTCGCGCAGCCGCTCGGCCCGGTCGTGGGCCTCCTGGGCGGTGGCGAGGTCGTCCCTGGCCTGGTCGCGGTCGTGCTCGGCGGCGGTGCGGCGCTCGACCGCCTCGTCGTGCCGGGCCGCGCCCGCCCTGACCTCCCTGATCTGGGCGGCCCGGCTGGTGACGGCGGCCCGCAACAACTCCCGCGCCCGCCGCACGGCCGCCTCGCCGTCCGCCCCGTCCTCCGGCTGCACCGCCCGTCCCGGCGGCGCCGCGCGACCCGGATCCGCCGCGCGACCCGGATCCGCCGCCCGTCCCGGCGGCGCCGCGCGACCTGGCGCCCCCGCTCGTTCGGAGGCCGCCGCGTGTTCCGGGTTCGCCGCTCGTTCCGTCTCGTCGTGGGCGGTGAGGAGGCCGGCGCGTTCGGCGGCGTGGCGGGCGTCGGCGCGGGCGCGGTCGGCGAGCGCCGCCGCCGCGCGGGCGTCGGCGGCGGCGAGGGCGGCCGCCTCCTGGCGGGCCGTCACCGCCCGCGCCGCCCGCCCCGCCTGGTCGCGCATGCGGGCCGCCACCTCGTGCGCCGCCTGGGCCTCGGCGCGCAGCCGGTGCAGGTCGCCGCCCGCCCGGTACGCCTCGCTCTCCTTGAGCCCGTCGATGCGCGCGGCCAGGGCCAGCTCCTGCGCCTCCTCCTCCCCCAGCCGCACGGTCGTCGCGTCGAGCTCCCGCTCGGCCTCCTTGAGGGCTTCCCGCTTGCCCTTGACCTCGGCGGTCAGCGTCTCCAGGGTGTGCGCGGCGGAGGTGACGGCCGCGGCGGCGGCGCCGAGCACCCGGCGGGCGTACCCGCGCTGCCGCTCGGCGAGCCGGTCGGCCTCCTCCACGTCGCGGTCGAGCAGCCGCAGCTCCTCGCGCCGCCGGTCGAGCCGCTCGAACCCGTCGGCGATCTCGTGGATCTCGCCCTCGCCGAGCGGCGGCAACGCGCTCGACAGCAGCTCCGACAGCAGCCCGGGGTCGAGGCGTTCGGACAGCTTGGGCGTGCGGAGCTGGCGCAGCGCGGTGAGCAGCGAGTCGTAGCGCTGCTCGCTGAGCGCCCGGTAGAGCGTCTGCCGCACCACCGTGCGGTACGACTCCGCCGACTCGTGGACCACGCCGGACGTGCCCAGCTCCTCGGCGAGCTGCGCCCTGGTGAGCGGCTGCCCGGCCTCGCCGGTGAGCCGGATGCCGTCGGGCGTGTCGACGCGCGCCTCGGTGGTGAAGTAGGCGGCGGTGACGTTCTTGGTGTGGACGGTGGCCTGCAGCCGGGCCCCGCAGGTGAACCAGCGGCCGTCGGAGTGCCGGAACTCCAGCCACACGTACCCGACCCGGGTGGCGCCCGAGGCGCCGTCGCCCATCAGGTTCCAGTGCATGGTGCGCTCGGTGCCGCCGAACGTGGACAGCCGGCTCGGCTTGAGGCTGGCGTCCAGCACGTACGGCAGCAGCAGCTCCAGCACCTTGGACTTGCCGCTGCCGTTGGGCCCGCGCAGCAGCAGCCTGCCCCGGTGGAACTCGAACACCTCGTCGTAGTAGCGCCACACGTTCACGATCCCGGCGCGGACGGGCGTCCAGCGGGCGTCCACCCCGTGCGCGGCACGCGGCAAGGCCAGCTCGGTGACTGTCACGATTCCTCCTGTACGGCGCGCCCGACCCGGTAGCGGGCCGCGGCGGGCAGGGCGGCGATCCGGTCGCCGCTACGGCGGGCCAGCCCGAACTGCGTGAGCACCTCCAGCGCGTCGGCGGCCAGGCGCGGCCCGCCACCGTCGGACTGGTACGCCCTGGCCCACTGGGGGAAGCGGCGCAGCAGCCGGGCGGCCTCGGCGTCGAGCCGGGCGGCGGTGACGGGGCCGGCGGTGACGAGCAGGTCGAGCAGGAGCAGGGCGGCCACCTTGGCGTGGCTGCCGTCGTCGGGGAACCTGGTGTCGGTGGCGATGGCGTCGGGGTCCACCAGGAGGAACCCCTCGGCCCGCTCCTCCAGCACGAACCCGGCCTCCTCCGCGGCCCTGCGCAGCATCCGGCGGCCGGTCAGGGAGCCGGCGTAGGCGCGCTGGGCGGGGGTGAGCTCGTCGTGGTGGACGGCGGGCTCGTCGAGCAGGCGGCGGATGAGGGAGTGGCGGGCCCACAGGGCGCGCTGGATGCCGGTCGGCTCGTCGCCGCCGTACCGGGGCTCGGCGGTCAGCTCGTCGAGCACCCGGGCACCGTCGGTGGCGGTCACCCTGGAGGGCGGGACCGGCGCGGCCAGCAGCCGGATCACCCGCGTCGTGTCCACCCGGTAGAGCACCTTGGCGTCCTCGTCGCCCAGGTAGGTCTCGGTGTCGCCGTCCATGGCGGTGACGGCGCCGTAGTGCTCCAGCAGCTTGAGCGCGTCCACGAACGCGGCCCGCTCCTCGTTCCTGACCGGGTCGAAGGCGGGCACGCCGGGCTCCACCGCGGCCGCCTGCGCGACCCGCCGGCCCAGCATCCCGATCGTGGTGACCGGCGAGGCGAGCAGCTCTGCGGCGCACAGGCACAGCAGCGTGTAGCGGCGGCGGTCGAAGGGGGCGCGGGTGGTGCGGCGCCGCCGCGCGGGCCTGGTGGCCGAGCGCGGGCCGGGCGGGCCCGCCTTGACCAGGCGCGCGTACCCCTGGCGCGGCTCGACGATGAGCCGCCAGCCGCAGAAGTAGTCGAACCACTGCACGAGCGGCCCCCGCCGCTTCCTGATCAGGTCGAAGGCGGCGGGGTCGTCGTGGGCGGAGATGAGGGGACGGCCGAGCAGGGTCCTGATCGCCCGCGCGATCTCTTCCTTCTCGGCCCTGACGAGCTGGTTGGCCGGCCTGCTCATGCGCCCGCCGCCCGCCCGTGCGCCCAGGGCTCGCCGAGGGTGCGCACGTCGATGAGGAAGTCGGGCCGCGGAACCAGCCCTCGGGGGTGCGCAGCACCGCCACCGCGCCGTCGTCGGGCGCCCGCAGCACGATCTCCACCCTTCCGTCGGAGGTGACCGCCCGCCGGAACCCGGTCGAGTCGGGCCGCTCGGCCAGCGCCCGGCCCAGCAGGTCGAGCAGCCGCCCGAAGGTGTCGTGGCCGAGCTGGCCGAGCTGCGACAGCCGCAGCGGCCCGGTGGTGGCCAGGGCCGCCCAGGCGGCCTCCAGCTCGGCCCGTTCCTTCTCGGCGCGTTCCCGGCGGGCGGCCTTCAGCGCGGCCACGTCCCGCACCTTCCCGGTGCGGCCCATCCGCTCGGTGCGCCCGCGCGAGCGCAGCAGCGCCGACACCTCGACCGGCGCGGCCTCCGCCCACGGCACGCCCGCCGGGACGAGCTCCGCGTCGGCGTGCCCGAGGTGCGCGTGCCGGGCGGAGCCGAGCCCGAACGCCGCGTCCCACAGCCGGTGGGCGTCGTCCTCGCCGGGCGCGGCGGCGAACCAGCGGGCCAGCGTACGGAAGTCGGCGGCGGCGCTGGAGGAGCGGCGGCGCGCCTCGGAGACGCGGTCGAGCACTTCCAGCAGCGACACGATGGCCCGCCGGGCCACGTCGTGCACCCGCCGCACGCGCGGCTCACTTCCGTCCTCGGGCGCGAACCACGCCCGCAGCCCCTCCCACCGCTCGGCCCGCGCCGCCAGCCACGGCGCGACGTGGTCGGTGCCGGGCCAGCGCGGCAGGTCGGCGCCGCCGAGCGCGCGGGCGCGCAGCACCTCCACGTCGTGGCCGGCCACCGCCTCCAGCGCGGCGGCGATCCGCTCGCCACGCTGCTCCAGCCGGGTCACGAACTCTTGCAAGTAGGCCACCGTCGCGGCCTTGACCTCGTGGAACGTCGCCAGGTCCGCGCCGTCGGCGCGCAGCAGCCGCTGCAGCTCGCCGTTGAAGCGGCGCACGTCGCTGCGCAGCCCGTCGAAGTGCTCCTCCAGCTCGCGCAGGCAGGCGAAGATCCGCCGGTCGCGGCCGGGGTCGGGGTCGCGCAGCAGCCCGTCGAGCTCCTCCAGCCGCTCGGCGATGGCGTCCAGCGACGCGGCCCGCAGCGCCCCGCCGGAGGCCAGCATCGCCATGGCGTGCCGCACGCCGGCGACGGCCGCCTCGCCGCGCCTGGTCAGCGCGTAGCGCAGGTTCCTGCGCTCGTACTCCTCCGCGGTCGCGAAGCTGCCCCCGTGGTCGAAGATCACGTCGAGCAGCCCCCAGCCGGCGAGCTGCTTGAGCGTCGCGGCCAGGTCCTGCTCGGAGACCGGCGCGTACCAGCCGGTCGCGCGCAGCCGCTCGCGCACCTCCTCCACCGCCGGCGCCGTCTCCAGCCGCTCCCCCGCCTCGGCGAACGCGTGGAGGACCGCGGTGTGCAGGTCTGCCCGCTCGGTGCTGGTGAACCGGAACATCTCCGGCGGCACCCGTGGCGGCTGCGCCATCGCCCCGCTCTCCCCTCGCCGTAACGACTACCTCACGCACCGCAACCGTAGCGGGGAACGGCCTCGCGGCGACCGCTGTTTGCGAGCAGATCACAGGGGTACGGCGCTGGCATTGGAGTCCGGAGAGCCTTCTGGGGGGCGGTCATGGCGGAGTTCGAGGCGACGCGCGGGATGCCGGCGGAGAGCATGGTGGTCTTCGGGGTCGCGTCCGACGTGGAGATCATGGACCGCTGGCTGCCCCAGGGCCTGTCGGTGCACGGCAGCGGCCCCGGCACGGTGGAGGCCGACGGCTCGCTGGTGCCGGGCGACGGCCGGCACGAGGGCCTGTTCCGCGCCTCGGAAGACCAGCTCAGGGTGGAGTGGGGCGGCCGTGACCACCCCGACTACTCGGGCTGGCTCCAGGTGGCCGACTCCGCCGCCGGCACGAGCGAGGTGACGGTCCACATCAGCCTGCTGGACGAAGCCCAGTCGGGCGGCCGGGCCGAGGAGGTGCGGGAGCTGCTGGACCGGTCGCTGGACCGGCTGGCCGACGAGGTGCAGCGGCGCGTGTCCGACGCCGGCTGACCACTCGCCCTGCCCCTGGGACCGTCACCACCGAGGCGCCGGTGGTGACGGTCGCTTGCGTCAGGCGTCCTCGCGGTCCGGGTTCTCCAGGCGGAAGAAGTTGCTGGGCTTCCCGTCCTTGCGGTGCTCCTGGTAGATGAAGTTCAGGCCGCGCTCGTCGAACGTCCTGAACCAGTCGTCCCAGGAGATCTCCTCCAGGTCGCCCCCGCCGTACCCCGGGAAGTCGAAGCGGAGCACGCCCGCCCTTCCGTCATGCTCCGTGCCCGGCACCGTGGAGGGGCGGGCCTGGCGTTCCTCCGCCCATCGGCGGATGACGTCGTGGTCGGTGGTGATGAGGCTGCGGCCGGCGCGTTCCTCGTGCTCGTCCGTCGAGGTGATCTCCTGCTCGTACGGATGGTCTCCCCGAACCGGGCGGTTCTGCTGCGACATGGGCTCTCGCTCCCCCGTGGATAAGGCGTACAGGTCACCCCACGTCACTGCCCTTTGGGAAACGCTTCTCGCAGTGGATCTATTCCGGTTTGCATTCGATCTATTACAGCGCCTATAAAGAACGCCGCAAGTATTGCCAACGAATGTTCTCCTATGCGACGTGCAAGCAAAATCCTGATGCCGGTCCTGGCCGGGCTCATCGCCGTCACGGGTGCCTCCGCGACGGCGGTGGCCGCTGCCCCGGGCCGGCTCGACTCCTATTACGGCCAGCGGCCGGCCTGGTCCGGCTGCGGCAACGGGTACGAGTGCGCGAAATTGGCGGTGCCGCTCGACTATTCGAAGCCCGGCGGCAAGCGGATTAAGATCAGCATGGTCCGGCTGCCCGCGACGGGCCCGAAGATCGGCTCGATCGTGCTCAATTTCGGCGGCCCCGGCGGCTCCGGCGTGGATTCGCTCAAGGCGAGCAAGGACGTCGTCTCGGCGGACATCCGCAAGCGGTTCGACGTCGTGAGTTTCGATCCGCGCGGCGTCGGCGCATCGTCTCCGGTGCGGTGTTTCGGTACCCTGGATCTCGACGCGTATTTCGCGCTGGATCCCACGCCCGACACCAAGGCGGAGGTCAAGAAAGCGGAAAGCTGGGATCAGGCTTTCGCAAAATATTGCGCGAAGAATTCCGGGAAAGAGCTCCTGGCGCACGTGGGCACGGCCGACTCGGCGCGTGACATGGACGTGATGCGGGCCGCGCTGGGCGACCGGCGGCTGACGTACCTGGGCTTCTCCTACGGCACCTACCTGGGCGCGGTCTACGCGGACCTGTTCCCGACGCGGATCCGCTCGATGGTGCTCGACGGCGCCGAGGACCCCTCGCAGAACGGCGATGACCTGGTGGCCGACCAGGACCGCGGGTTCGAGGTGGCGACGAAGTCGTTCCTGAAGGACTGCTTCAGGGTCAAGGGCTGCCCGTTCCGCGAGCACACGGTCGAGGCGGGCATGGAGCAGCTCGACGAGCTGTACGCGCGCGCCGACCGGTCCCCGCTGCGCAACGAGTACGACGGCCGCCAGGTCACCGAGGCCGTGGTGAGCGCGGCCGTGGACTACTCGATGTACGACGTCCACACGTGGCCGAGGCTGCGCCAGGCGCTGGCGGCGGGGTTCAAGGGCGACGGCACGAAGCTGCTGCTGCTGGCCGACGAGGGCAACGGGCGCCGGCCCGACGGCCGCTACGACAACAGCTTCGAGGCGCTGATGGCCATCAACTGCGTGGACCATCCGGAGAACCCGTGCCCGTACTGGCCGGTCAAGGGCAGCAGGTACCCGAAGAAGGTGCGGGCGAAGGGCTCGCCGCCGATCGTGGTGGTGGGCACGACGCGGGACCCGGCGACGCCGTACAAGCTGGCCAAGGCGCTGGCGGGGCAGCTCGAGCACGGCGTGCTGCTGACGCGCGACGCCGACGGGCACACCGGCTACCGCCGCGGGTCGGCCTGCCTGGACCGCAAGGTGGACCAGTACCTGATCACGGGCACCGCCCCGCGGCCGGGAACCTGCCGCGACGTCAACCCCAAAGCCTGACCCGAACCCCAAGGCCTGACCCGGACTCCAAGGCCTGACCCGAGCCCCAAAGCCTGACCCGAGCCCCAAAGCCTGACCCGAGCCCCAAAGCCTGATCCGGCGCCTCCGCCGGCAAGGCGCAAGGCCGATCGGCTCCGCTCCTTTCACCAGCCCCGCACCTCGCGCAGGTGTGGGGCTGGTGACGTTCGGGTCAACAACGGTCGTGCCTGCGCGGTGCGCGGAGCGGCCCCGGGAGAGATTGGGCGGACGTAGCCGGAAATTCCCACCGGCTCCGGTCAACGTCCCGACGCGAGACGCCGCCCGAGTCCGCCCGAGGAGCCCATGGAGTCGCTGCTGATCCTGCACGCGGTCGCGGCTGCCTGCGCTCCCTGGCTGGCCGCCCGCCTGGGTCGCGCCTGCTTCGCCGTGCTGGCCGTGCCGCCGGCGGCCGGGCTCTGCTACACGGCCTGGCTGGCGGCGCAGCCGCTGCCGGTGCGGGAGAGCCGCCCCTGGGCGATGGGCATGGAGCTGTCCTTCCGCGCCGACCCGCTGTCCGTGCTGATGATGGCGCTGGTCACCGGGGTCGGCGTGCTCGTGCTGTGCTACAGCGCCCGCTACTTCCCGCGCGGCGACGACGGGCTCGGCCGCTACGGCGGCGCGATGGTGGCCTTCGCCGGCTCCATGCTGGGCCTGGTCGCCGCCGACGACCTGCTGCTCCTGTACGTCTTCTGGGAGCTGACCACCGTCTTCTCCTACCTGCTCATCGGGTATGACCCGGAGAGCCGCATGAGCCGCCAGGCCGCGATGAAGGCGCTGACGGTCACCACGTTCGGCGGCCTGGCGATGCTGGCCGGGTTCGTGCTGCTGGGGCAGCAGGCGGGCACGTACCAGATCTCGCAGCTGCGCCCGGCGGACCTGGCGCCGGTCACGGTGCTGCTGGTGCTGGCGGGGGCGCTGTCGAAGTCGGCCGTCTTCCCGTTCAGCACGTGGCTGCCGGCGGCGATGGCGGCGCCGACGCCGGTGTCGGCGTACCTGCACGCGGCGGCCATGGTGAAGGCGGGCGTGTACCTGCTGGCCCGGCTGGGGCCGCTGTTCGGCGAGCTGGCGCTGTGGCGGGCGGTGGCGGTGCCGCTGGGCGTGCTGACGATGGTGCTGGGCGGGTGGCGGGCGCTGCGGGAGACCGATCTGAAGCGGCTGCTGGCGTACGGGACGGTGGGGCAGCTCGGGTTCCTGGTGGTGCTGTTCGGGGCGGGCACCGAGGGGGCGGCGCTGGCCGGGGTGGGGATGCTGCTGGCGCACGCGTTGTTCAAGGCGGCGTTGTTCCTGGTGGTGGGCATCGTCGATCACGCGGCGGGCACCCGGGACCTGCGGGAGCTGAGCGGGCTGTGGCGGCTGATGCCGTGGGTGTGCGGGGTGGCGGTGCTGGCGGGGGCGTCGATGGCGGGGCTGCCGCCGCTGATGGGGTTCGCCGGCAAGGAGGCGGCGCTGGAGGCGCTGCTGGACGCGCCGCTCGTGCTGGCGGGGGTGGTGGCGGGCTCGGCGCTGACGGCCGCCTACACGCTGCGGTTCCTGTGGGGCGCCTTCGCCCCGAAGCCGGGGGCCGGAACGCGGGAGGCGCACCCCGTCTCGGCCGTGCTGTTCGTGCCCGCCGCGCTGCTGGCCGTCCTGGGACTGCTGGCGGGGCCCCTGGCGCCGTGGTTCGAGGGCGTGATGGCGCCCTACCTGCGCACGTTCCGCGATCCGGGCTATCACGCCCACCTGGCGGCCTGGAGCGGCCCGTCCGTGCCGCTGCTGCTGTCGGCGGCGGCGCTGGCGGGCGGGGTGGCGCTGTTCCTGGCCAGGGAGCCGGTGGCGCGGGCGGGGGTGGCGCTGCACGTCGTGGACTCCGGGCAGGTGTTCTGGGCGATGATCCGGCGGCTGGACCGGTTCGCCATCCAGCTCACCGGCCTCATCCAGCGGGGCTCGGTGCCCGATTACCTGACGCTGACACTCCTCGCGACGGTCGGCGTGGGGCTGTTCTCCGTCATCTACGGGGGCCGGCCGCACCTGGACGTGCCGATCGTCGCCTGGCAGCGGCCCGAGCAGCCGGTCATCGCCGTGCTGCTCGCGGCCGCGGCGATCCTCGTGCTGTTCTCCCGCGCGTACGTGCTCCTGGCCCTGGTCATCGGCCTGACCGGGTACGGCACGGCGCTGCTGTTCCTCGTGCACGGCTCGCCCGACCTGGCGCTGACCCAGTTCCTGGCCGAGACGCTGAGCCTGGTGGTGTTCGCGCTCGTGCTGCGGCGGCTGCCGGTCCAGCCCGACAAGGGGCGGCTGGCGTTCCCGTTCCGGCTGGGCCTCGGGCTCGCGGTCGGAGTGGTGGCCACGGGGGCGGGCATGCTGGCGATGGCGGCCCGCGGCACCGAGCCGGTGGGCGCGTTCATGGACGAGGCGGCGCGGCAGGCCGGCGCCCGCAACATCGTCAGCGCCATCATCCTCGACATCCGCGCCTGGGACACGCTGGGCGAGAGCGCCGTGCTCATCGTGCTGACGCTGGGCGTGACGAGCCTGGTGTTCCTGCGGCGCCGGTCGTACGCGATCGAGCGGGCCGAGGGCGGGCACCGGCCCGAGGGGCGCACGCACTGGCTGGCGGCCACGCTGCCGCGCGGGCAGCGGGCGCTGGCGTTCGAGGTGGCGGCCCGGCTGACGTTCCACACCGTGCTGGCGCTGTCGGTGTTCCTGCTGTTCATCGGGCACAGCGGCGTCGGGGGCGGCTTCGCGGGCGGCATCGTGGCCGGGCTGGCGATCACCGTGCGGTTCCTGGCCGGCGGCAGGAACGAGCTGGCCGCGGCGGTGCCGGTGCACGCGGGCGTGCTGATGGGCGTCGGGCTGACGCTGTCGGCGGGCACGGCGCTGGCCGGGCTGCTGTTCGGGCGGGCGGCGCTGGACATGCTGGCCACGGAGGTGAGCGTGCCCCTGGCCGGGCACGTGCACGTGTCCACGGGGCTGCTGTTCGACCTGGGCGTGTACGTGTCGGTGGTCGGCATGGTCCAAGACGTGCTGCGCGCGCTCGGGGCCGAGCTGGACCGGCAGATCGACCAGGAGGCCGCCGAGTGAGCAGCGTCTCCCTGGTGCCGTTCGCCGCCTGCTGCGTGCTCATCACCTGCGGGGTGACGCTGATGCTGGAGCGCAGCCTGGTACGCGTGCTGGCCGGCGTCATCGTCCTCGGCAACGGGGTGAACCTGCTGATCGTCACCTCCGGCGGCGACGCCGGCGGCCCGCCCTTCGTGGGGAACTCCGGCCTGGCCGACCCGCTGCCGCAGGCCATGGTGCTCACCGCGATCGTGATCACGCTCGGGGTGACCGCGTTCCTGCTGGCGCTGGTGCACCGCTCGTGGCAGCTCACCGGCAGCGACGAGGTGCAGGACGACACCGAGGACCGGCGGGTGCGGCTGCGCTCGCGGCGCGGCGAGCTGGGCGACGCCGTACGGGCCCGGCAGGACGCCTACCGGCGGCTGGTCGTCGAGCAGCGGGCCGAGCTGGCCAGGCTGGAGGCCGAGCAGGCCGAGCGGGAGCGGCTGGAGGAGGCCGACCTGGAGCGGCGCATCTCCCGCGTGCACGACGAGCTGGGCCAGTGGATGCGCGAGCTGCGTTACGAGGGCCTATCGGAGGAGGAGCTGCAGACCCGCCTGGAGGAGGTGGGGCTGCGCGAGGACCCCGGCGCCCTGTCGAACGCGGAGCGGATCGAGCAGCTGCGCGAGGAGCACCGGCGGGGGCGGGCGGAGCAGGCGGCCAGGGAGCGGGAGCTGCGCAGGAAACTGAAGGCCCGGCAGCGGGAGGCACGCCGGCAGATGCGCACGGCCATCAGGGAAGAGCGGGAGCGCCAGGCGCTCGCGCAGGACCCCGAACTGGAGGGCGACGACGCGTGAACGGCTCCTTGGCAAGCCTGGTGTGCGTGCCCGTGCTGCTGCCGCTGCTGGCCGCCGGGGTGAAGCTGGCCATCGGCGGCCGGCTGCGGCGGCTGCAGTCGCTGATCAGCCTGGTCACGCTGGGCATCTCGCTGGCCGTGTCGGTGGTGCTGATGGTCGCCGCCGACACGGGCGGGCCGCTGGTGACCGAGCTGGGCGGCTGGCCGTCGCCGATCGGCATCTGCCTGGTGGCCGACCGGCTCTCGACGCTGGTGCTGGTCGTGTCGTCGGCGGTGACGTTCTGCGTCATGGTGTACTCGGTCGTCAACGCCTACGACGAGCAGGAGCACGACGCCCCGATGGCGGTCTTCCATCCGGCGTTCCTGGTGATGGTGGCGGGGGTGGCCGACGCGTTCCTGTCGGGCGACCTGTTCAACCTGTTCGTGGCGTTCGAACTGCTGCTGAGCGGCTCGTACGTGCTGCTCACCTTCGGCGGCACCGAGTCGCGGATCCGGGCGGGCGCCACGTACACGCTGATGGCGCTGGCCTCGTCGATGCTGTTCCTGATCGCGCTGGCCATCACCTACGGCGCCACCGGGACGCTGTCGCTGGCGCAGCTCGCCGAGCGCTTCGCCACACTGCCGGAGCAGGTGAAGCTGCTGGTGGAGCTGACGCTGCTGCTGGCGTTCGCGATCAAGGCGGCGATCTTCCCCATGTCGGCGTGGCTGCCGGACTCCTACCCGACCGCGCCCGCCCCGGCGACGGCGGTGTTCGCGGGCCTGCTCACCAAGGTCGGCGTGTACGCGATCATCCGGCTGGAGGCGCTGCTGTTCCCCGGCGGGCCGGTCTCGACGCTGCTGATGTGGGTGGCGCTGGCGACGATGCTGGCCGGGGTGCTGGGCGCGGTCGCGCAGACGGACATGAAGCGGATGTTGTCGTTCACGCTGGTCAGCCACATCGGGTACATGGTGTTCGGGGTCGCGCTGTCCACGGTGGCGGGGCTGGCGGGGGCGGTGTTCTACGTGGTGCACCACATCACCGTGCAGACGAGCCTGTTCCTGGTGTGCGGGATGGTGGAGCGGCGCACCGGCACGACGTCGGTGACCAGGCTGGGCGGGCTGATGAGGGCGTCGCCGCTGCTCGCGGTGCTGTTCTTCGTCCCCGCGATGAACCTGTCCGGCATCCCGCCCATGTCGGGCTTCCTGGGCAAGCTGATGCTGGTGCAGGCGGGCCTCGCGAAAGGCGGGTGGCTGCCGGTGACGCTGGTGGCCGGAGGGCTGGTGACGAGCCTGCTCACCCTGTACGCGGTCGCGAAGACGTGGGGCAAGGCGTTCTGGCGGGCGCCCCGGCCCGACCGGGTGGGCCAGGTCGTGGAGAGCGAGGAGCACACCGGCGAGGACCCGACGATCACCACCACCGCCCTGCCGGCGGCGCTGCCGCTGTCGGTGGCGGCGCTGGTCGCGCTCGGGCTGTCGTTCACCGTGCTGGCCGGGCCGCTGGGAGCACTGGCGCACCGGGCGGCCGCCGAGCTGATGGCCCGCGAGCCGTACGTCACCGCCGTCCTGGGCGGGCGGCCGTGAAGCGGGACCGGCTCGCGCCGCGGCTGCTCGGGCGGCGGGTGCCGCTGCCGCTGGTGGCCTGGCTGGCGGCGGTGTGGGTGACGCTGTGGGGCGACCTGACGGCGGGCAACGTGCTCGGCGGGCTCGTGACGGGGCTGGTCGTGACGTGGCTGCTGCCGCTGCCCATCCTCGACCCCGGCATCAGGGTGTGGCCGCTGGCCCTGGTCAGGTTCCTGCTGTGGTTCGCGTGGGACATGGTGATCTCGACGGCTCGGGTCGTGTTCTGGGTGGCGCACCCGGGGCCGCCGCCGACGCGGATCGTGCGGGTGCCGCTGCGCACGTCGTCCGAGGCCATGACCGTGCTGGTGATGATCGCGGTCTCCACGGTGCCGGGGTCGCTGGTGGTGGAGGCGTACCGGAGGGAGCTCGTCGTGCACGTGCTGGGCGTGACCGGGGACGTCACGACGAAGATCCGGGCGGAGGTGGCCGGGCTGGAGTCGCGCATCGTGCGCGCGTTCGGCACCCGGCGGGACCGGGAGGAGCTGGAATGACGGCCGTCTACCTGGCGACGGTGGCGCTGCTGTGGTGCGGGGCGGCGGCCTCGTTCTACCGGCTGGCGCGCGGGCCCTCGATGCTGGACCGGGCCGTGGCGCTCGACGTGTTCACGTCGCTGTCGATGTGCGGCGCCGGCGCGTTCGCGGTGGCCCGGGACGACTACTCGGACCTGCCGATCCTGCTGGTGCTGTCGCTGCTGGGGTTCGTGGGGTCGGTGTCGCTGGCCCGGTTCTTCGCAGGCAGGTCGCGATGACGGCGCTGGACGCGGCGGCGGCCGGGTGCCTGCTGCTCGGCTCGGCGCTGGCGCTGTCGGCCGGGGTCGGGCTGATGCGCTTCCGCACGACGCTCGACCGCATGCACGCCGGCACGAAGCCGCAGGTGCTCGGCGTGCTGCTGGTGCTGCTCGCGATGTGGCTGCACCGGCCCACCTGGGGGTACGCGGGGCCGCTGCTGCTCATCGGCGTCTCCCAGGTGATCACCGTGTCGGTGGCCGCCTACATGGTGGCGCGGGCCGCCTACACCCGTCAGTCGTCCGGCGACGACACCGAGCTGCCCTCCTCCGAGGACTGATCGGCGGACTGATCGGCGGAGCGGTCCGAACGGTCCATCGCCGGCTGGCCGAACCACGTCCACATCGCCAGCGCGGCCAGCAGGCCCGCGGTGATCCACGCCACCGGCGCCTGGAACAGGTAGTCGATGACGAACATCGTGGACGTCGTCATCGACACGACCAGGGCGAGGGCGCCGAGGATGCCGTAGGAGTTGGAGCGGTGCACCAGCGTCTCCTTGCGTCCCTGCCGGAACAGCACGCGGTGCTGCGCGGTCGGCGCGATGTAGCAGATCGACGCGATCGCGGCGCTGACCAGCGCCGCGTAGTACAACCACCGGTCCGTCTGGTCCAGCCGGGAGAACCCGGAGGAGAAGGGCACCGTGAGCAGGAACGCGAACAGCACCTGCACCCCGGTGACCGCGACGCGCGCGCCCTGGAGCAGCTCGACGAAGTTGCGATCCGCCCGCTCCTGCCGCGACTCCTCCCGTTCCCGCCGTGAGTGGTCCTGCTCCGGCCGCACCTCGTTCTTCACCATGCCTCCCGCCGTTCCACGAGAGACTTCCTCTTCCTTGCAAAGCGCCGCTAAAACCTGGCCGTGAGGATCTTCGCCGGTGTGATCGGCAGCTCGCGGAAGCGGTGGCCAGTCGCGTGGTGGACGGCGTTGCCGATCGCGGCGGCGGTGCCGACGATGCCGATCTCGCCGATGCCCTTGCTGCCCATCGGGTTGAGCTCGCCGTCCTCCTCCTCCAGCCAGACCGCCTCGACGTGCTGGGCGTCGGCGCAGGCGGGCACGTGGTACTGGGCGAGGTCGCGGTGCAGGAAGCCGCCGAACTCCTCGTCGGTGAGCGTCTCCTCCATCAGCGCCATGCCCAGGCCCATCGTCATGCCGCCGAGGAACTGCGACCTGGCCAGCTTCTCGTCCACGATGTGCCCGGCGGCGAAGACGCCCAGCAGCCGCGACACGCGGACCTCGCCGGTGACCGCGCTGACCCGCACCTCGGCGAACTGGGCGCCGAAGGCGTGCCTGGCCAGCTCGGCGTCGGCCTTGACCTCGTCGGTGGTGTCGGCGCGGCCCTCCTTGCCGTCGCGGCGCAGCTCCTCGCAGGCGCGGACGACGGCGGTGCCCCAGGAGGCGGTGCCCGCCGAGCCGCCGGCCACCGGCGCCCGCGGCAGGTCGCTGTCGCCCAGCTCGACGTGCACGCGCTCCGGCGCGATGCCGAGCGCGTTCGCGGCGATCCTGGTCAGCGCCGTGCGCGCGCCGGTGCCGATGTCGGCGGCGGCCACCTGGACGAGGACGTCGCCGTCGCGCATCGTGGCCACGGCCTGGCACGGCGAGCGCCTGGCCGGGTAGGTGGAGGCGGCCACGCCGGTGCCGACCAGCCACTCCCCCTCGCGGGTGACGCCCGGGCGCGGGTCGCGGTGCCGCCAGCCGAAGCGGTGGGCGCCCTCACGCAGGCAGCCCACGAGGTTGCGGGAGCTGAACGGCACGCCGCTGAACGGCTCCGTCTCCGGCTCGTTGCGGATACGCAGCTCGACGGGGTCGAGACCGGCGGCGCAGGCCAGCTCGTCCATGGCGGACTCCAGCGCGTACATGCCGGGGCACTCCCCCGGCGCGCGCATCCACGACGGGGTGGCCACGTCGAGCCGGACCAGGCGGTGGCCGGTGCGCAGCGCGGGGCTGGCGTACATGACGCGGGTGGGCGTCGCGGTCTGCTCGGCGAACTCGACCAGGGTGGAGCTCTGCTCGTACGCCAGGTGCTCCAGCGCCGTCAGCCGGCCGTCGCCGTCCACGCCGAGCCGCAGCCGCTGGATCGTGGGCGTGCGGTAGCCGGTGACGTCGAACATCTGCTGCCGGGTCAGCGCGATCTTGACCGGGCGGCCGACCATCCGGGACGCCAGCGCGGCCAGGATCGCCTGCGGCCGGGTCGTGCCCTTCGACCCGAAGCCGCCGCCGACGTGCCTGGACACCACGCGCACCTGCTCCGGCGGCAGGCCCAGGGTCTTCGCGATGGTGTCGCGGCTGCCGCTGGTGCCCTGCGCCGTGTCGTACACGAGCAGCCGGCCCTCGGTGTCCCACAGGGCCAGCGCCGCGTGCGGCTCCATCGGGTTGTTGTGCAGGACGGGCGTCTCGTACGTGACGTCCACGGTGGTCGCGGCGGCGGCCAGCCCCGCCTCCACGTCGCCCTTGTCGGTGTCGGACGGGAAGTTCGGGTTGACCACCTCGGGCTGGTAGAGGCCGGGGTGGTCGCCGCTCAGGCGCACGTCGTGGTCGTCGGCGTCGTAGTCGACGCGCACGTGCGCGGCGGCGTCGCGGGCGATCTCGTACGTGTCGGCCACGACGGCGGCCACGATCTGCCCCCGGTAGGCCACCTCGCGGCGCTGGAACAGGGCCAGCTCGGGATCGGCGTCCTCGGGCAGGCGCGGCGCGGCCTCGCAGGACAGCACGGCCAGCACGCCCGGCAGCTCCAGCGCGGCGGCGGCGTCCACGCGCTTGACGCGGCCCTTGGCGATCTGCGCCTGCACGGCGTAGGCGTAGGCGACGTTCTCGGCCGGGTACTCGGCGGCGTACGTGGCCAGCCCCGTGACCTTGACGCGGCCCTCGATGCGGTTCACGGCGCGAGCTCCTCCAGCGTAGCGACGATCAGGTTGCGGGCCAGCGGCACCTTGTAGGCGTTGCGCGGCAGCGGCCGGGCCTGCTCCAGCTCGGCCTCGGCCGCCTGGAGGAACGCCTCGCCGGTCGCCGGGCCGCCGATCAGGGCCCGCTCGGCGCGCTCGGCCCGCCAGGGCGCGTGGGCGACGCCGCCGAGCGCGATGCGGCAGCTCGTCACGGTGCCGTCCCGGCCGACGTCGAGCGCGGCGGCGATGGACACCAGCGCGAACGCGAACGACGCCCGCTCGCGGACCTTGCGGTAGAGCGAGGCGCCGGGTGGCGGGGGCGGCAGCTCGACGGCGGTGATCAGGTCGCCGGGCGCGAGCACGGTGTCGCGCTCGGGCTCCTCGCCGGGCAGGCGGTGCAGGCCCGGCATGGGGATGATGCGGTCGCCGCCCGGCCCGGTGACGTGCACCTGGGCGTCCAGCGCGGCCAGCGCCACCGCCATGTCGGAGGGGTGGGTGGCCACGCAGGCGTCGGAGGTGCCGAGCACGGCCAGGTTGCCGTGGTCGCCGGCGATGGCGGGGCAGCCCGAGCCGGGGCGGCGCTTGTTGCAGGGCCGGGTGACGTCCTGGAAGTACGTGCAGCGGGTGCGTTGCAGCAGGTTGCCGGCCACGGTGGCGACGTTGCGGACCTGGCCGGACGCGCCGGTCAGCACGGCGCGGGCCAGCATCGGGTAGCGGGCGCGGATCAGCGGGTGGGCGGCCAGGTCGGTGTTGCGCACGGTGGCGCCGACGCGGACCCGATCGCCCTGCTCCTCGACGGCGTCGAGCGGCAGGCGGCTGACGTCCACCAGCCGCTCCGGCTCGGCCACGCCCAGCCGCATGAGGTCCACCAGGTTCGTGCCGCCGCCCAGGTACATGGTGCCGGGGGCGAACTGGCGGACGGCCTCGGCGGTGCTGCCGGCGCGGGCGTACTCGAAGGGTCTCATCGGGCCACCTCGCCGATCGCGGCGACGATGCCGACGTACGCGCCGCACCGGCACAGGTTGCCGCTCATGCGCTCGCTGATCTCCTCGGGCGTCAGGTCGGGGTCGTCGAGCAGGTCCTCGGTGACCGCGCTCGGGCCCGGCTCGCCCAGCATCCCGGCGGCCGAGCAGAGCTGGCCGGGCGTGCAGTAGCCGCACTGGAAGGCGTCGTGCTCCATGAACGCGCTCTGCAGCGGGTGCAGTTCCCCGTCCGTGGCCAGCCCCTCGACGGTGGTGATCTCGCGGCCGTCCACCGCCACCGCCAGCGCCAGGCAGGCGTTGGCCCGCCGGCCGTCGATCAGCACCGTGCAGGCGCCGCACTGGCCGTGGTCGCAGCCCTTCTTCGCGCCGATGAGCCCGAGCCGTTCGCGCAGCAGGTCGAGCAGCGACATCCGCGGGTCCACGTCCACCGTGCGCGGCACGCCGTTCACCTGCAAGGTGATAGTCATTTGGCACGACTACCCGAGCTTCCGGAGAGACAACCCCTGAGCGCGGCAAAGAGCATCCGCCCGTTTTGTCGGAATCGGGTGGGGTAGCCGGGCGGGCATGGACGAGCAGGTGCTGGAGTCGGCGGCGGTACTCACCGTCAACGCGGGGTCGTCGAGCCTGCGCCTCGACCTCGTCCAGGGCGGCAGCGTCATCGACAGCGCACACGCCGAGCGGGCCGTCGATCCCGGGTCGGCCAGGGAGGAGCTGTCGGCCTTCCTCGGCGGCCACTTCGACCGCGACATCAGGGCGGTCGCGCACCGGCTCGTGCACGGCGGCGACGTCGTGCGCGCGCCCACGGTGGCCGACGACGAGACGGCCGAGGCGCTGCGCGGCCTCACCGACCTGGCGCCACTGCACCTGCCGCCCGCGCTGGCGCTGCTGGAGGCGGCCCGCGAGCAGCTTCCCGCCGTGCCGCACGTGCTCTGCCCCGACACGGCCTTCCACGCCGGGCTGCCCGACGAGGCCGCCGTGTACGCCCTGCCCGCCGAGTGGCGCGACCGCTACGGCCTGCGCCGCTACGGCTTCCACGGCCTGTCGTACGCGTGGGCCGCCGACCGGGCCTGCGAGCTGCTGGGGCGGCCGGCGTACGAGCTGGATCTCGTGCTCGCCCATCTCGGCGGCGGATGCTCCGTGACCGCGGTGTCGGGCGGACGCAGCGTGGACACCTCGATGGGGTTCACGCCACTGGACGGGCTGCCCATGAGCAAGCGCTCGGGCAGCGTGGACCCGGGGATGCTGGTGTGGCTGCTGGGGCGGCTGTCGCTGGACGAGCTGGCCGAGGGGCTGGAGCGCCGGTCGGGGCTGCTGGGGCTGTCCAGGGGCCGGTCCGGCGACACGCGGGAGCTGGTCGCCGCCGAGCGCGACGGCGACGAGGCGGCCGGGCTGGCGCTGCGCGTGTTCGCGCACCGCGTGAGCCGCGAGATCGCCGCCGCGGCCACCTCCCTGCGGCGCCTGGACGCGCTCGTGTTCACCGGCGAGATCGGATGGGACCAGCCCGAGGTGCGCGAGGCCGTCTGCCGCCGCCTGGGCCTGCTCGGCGTCGAGCCGCCGGTCCTGGGCAACCGCTCCGACGACGGGCCGGTCAGCGCGGAAGGCGCGGCCGTCCCGGTGCTGGTGGTCCAGGTACGCGAGGAGCTGCAACTCGCCCGTGAATGCCTGGCGGCGCTGGCCGAGGAGCCGATGCCCGAGGAGCCCCTGCCCGAGGAGTCCCTGCCCGAGGAGTCCCTGCCGGCCGAGGAGGACCTATGACGAACGTCGACGAGGTGCGCCGCTCGGCGCTGCCGCTCACCGCGCCCGGCGACCTCGGCCCGCTGCTCGACCGCGTGGGCGAGGCCAGGTTCGTGCTGATCGGCGAGGCCAGCCACGGCACCCACGACTTCTACACCTGGCGGGCCGAGCTGACCCGCCGGCTGATCGCCGAGAAGGGCTTCGGCTTCGTCGCCGTCGAGGGCGACTGGCCCGACTGCGAGCGGGTGGACCGCGCCGTCACGACCGGCGCCGACCCGTACGACGCCCTGTACGGCTTCGAGCGCTGGCCCACGTTCATGTGGGCGAACGAGGAGGTCGTCGCGTTCTGCCGCTGGCTGCGCGGCTGGAACGCCGGCCGCCCGCCCGGCGAGCGGTGCGGCTTCCACGGCCTGGACGTCTACAGCCTCTGGGACTCGCTGCGCGCCATCCGCCGTTACGCCGCCACCTACCTGCCGGGGCAGATGGACAGCGTGCTGCGGGCCCTGTACTGCTTCGAGTCCTACGGCCACGACCCGCAGCAGTACGGCCTGGCCACCCGGCTCGTGCCGGACACCTGCGAGGACGAGGTGGTGAACCTGCTGGCCGCGCTGGGCGGCGACGAGTTCGGGGTGCGGCAGAACGCCGAGGTGGTCGCCGGCGCCGAGCGCTACTACCGGGCGATGGTGCGCGGCGGCCCCGAGTCGTGGAACATCAGGGACGTGCACATGGCCGACACCCTCGACCGGCTGGCCGAGCACCACGCCTCCGGCCGGCCCGCGAAGGGGCCGGCGAAGGGGGTCGTGTGGGCGCACAACACGCACGTCGGCGACGCCCGCGCCACCGACATGGCCGCCGCCGGCATGACGAACCTCGGGCAGCTCGCCCGCGAGCGGCACCGCGAGGACGTCGTGCTCGTCGGCTTCGGCACCCACCACGGCACGGTCGTGGCCGGCGACCGGTGGGGCGCCCAGCACCACGTCATGCGGGTGCCGCCGGCGCGGCCCGCCTCGCTGGAATCGCTGCTGCACGAGGCGCTGCCCGGCCGGGACGCGCTGTTCCTGGTGCCGCCGCCCGGCTTGCGGGCCGACTGGTACGACGAGCCGATGGGGCACCGGGCGATCGGCGTCGTGTACCACCCGGACCGGGAACGGTGGGGCAACTACGTGCCGACGGTCGTGGGCCGCCGCTACGACGCGTTCCTGTGGCTGGACGAGACCAGGGCCGTGCACCCGCTGCACGGCGAGCCGTGGGGCGACGTGGAGCCGGAGACGTACGGTGCTCCGCGTCCAGCGGGCCACCGCCGGTAGCGGAGTCCGCACCTATCCGACGGCCATGTGAGGCGTTTGTCGGTCGCGGATGGTTTGATCTCCCGTGTGGAGGCGTCCGTCGAGCAGCTCGTCTACGTCCGGGAGGACGAATACACCGTCGCGCGCATGAGCGCCGACGGCGTGCCCGACTTCGTGGCCACGGGCCGGGCGCTGGCCGGCATCCAGCCGGGCGAGACGCTGCGCCTGTTCGGCGACTGGAGCCGCCATCCGCGCTACGGCCGCCGCTACGCGGTCACCGGCTGCGAGCGGGTGACGCCGTCGTCGGTCCGGGCCATCCGCATCTACCTGGGCTCGGGGCTGATCAGGGGCATCGGGCCGCGGCTGGCGTACGCGATCGTCGACCACTTCGGCGAGGCCACGCTCAAGGTCATCGACAGCGAGCCCGAGCGGCTCACCGAGGTCGTCAACATCGGGCCGCAGCGGCAGGGCCAGATCGTGCAGGCGTGGCAGGAGCAGAAGGCCATCGCCGCGCTCATGGTGACGTTGCAGGGCCTCGGGGTCAGCCCGCTGCTGGCCGCCAAGATCTACCAGGTGTTCGGCGCCGACGCCGACGAGGTGCTGGCCACCGACCCCTACCGGCTGATCGGGCGGGTGCGCGGCATCGCGTTCCGCATCGCCGACCGCATCGCGCTGCAGTCGGGGGTGCCCGAGCGCAGCCCCGAGCGGGTCAAGGCGGCGCTGCTCGACCGGCTGGAGGCGGCGGGCAGCCGCGACGGCCACTGCTACGTGCCGGTCTCCACGCTGGTCAGGGAGACGGCCGAGCTGATCGAGCAGGATTCCGACGTCATCCGGCCGATGGTCGACGCGCTGGCGGCCGACCGGCGGCTCGTCCTGGAGACGGCGCCCGACCAGCCGGGGCAGGTGGTCGCCTACCTCAAGCACGTGCACAGCCGGGAGGTGGCGCTCACCGCGCAGCTCACGGCGCTCATGAACGCCCGCTCCACGCTGCCGCTGCGCGCCTACCGGGAGGACCCCGACCTGCACGAAGACCAGCGGGCCGCGGTCACCATGGCGCTGACCAGCACCGTCTCGATCATCACCGGCGGCCCGGGGTGCGGCAAGAGCCACACGGTCAAGGCCATCGCCACCACCGTGCGCGCGGCGGGCGGCTCGGTGACGCTCACCGCCCCCACCGGCAAGGCCGCCAAGCGGCTGTCGGAGCTGACCGGGCTGCCCGCGATGACCGTGCACCGCATGCTCGCCCAGCAGCCCGACCCCGACCCCGAGACGCTGTTCGACGAGCGGCCGTCGCAGGCCGACCTGATCGTGGTGGACGAGGCGTCCATGCTCGACCTGCACCTGGCGACCCGGCTCACCTCGGCGGTCCGGCCGGGCAGCCACCTCCTGCTCATCGGCGACGGCGACCAGCTCCCGAGCATCGGGCCCGGCGACGTCCTGGCCGACCTGCTGCGCGTGACGGCCGTCCCGCGCGTCCAGCTCACCCACGTCTTCCGTCAGGCGGGCGGCAGCGGCATCATCGACGCCGCCCACCGCATCCGCGCGGGCCGGCTGCCGGCGGTGCCGGGCGGCGGCGGGTTCTGGTTCGAGGAGCTCGACGACCCGGAGCAGGTGGCGCGGCGGGTGGCGCACCTGGCGATGGTGGCGATCCCCCGCAAGCAGAACGTCGAGCCGGACCAGGTGCAAGTGCTGTGCCCGATGCGCAAGGGCGAGACGGGCGCCACCGCGCTCGGCCGGCTGATCCAGGACCAGCTCAACCCGGCCGCCGACGACAAGCCCGAGCACTGGTCGGGGGCGACCGTGTTCCGGGTGGGCGACCGGGTGATGCCGATCCGCAACAACTACGACAAAGGGGTCTTCAACGGGGAGACGGGCACGGTGACGGCGGTCGTGCGGGAGGAGCGGGTCATCGAGCTGCGCACCGACGACGGCGAGACCGTGCGCTACGGCTTCGACGAGCTCGACGACCTGACGCACGCGTACGCGATCAGCGTGCACCGCTCGCAGGGCAGCGAGTACCCGTTCGTGGTGGCGCCGATCGTGGCCGAGTCCGGCGGGATCATGCTGCGGCGCAAGCTGCTCTACACGCTGGTGACGCGAGCCAAGGCGTGGGTGGTGCTGGTGGGGCAGCGCGAGGCGCTGGAGCTGGCGGTGCACCGGCTGGGCCACCGCCGGAACACGGGCCTGGCCCGCCGGCTCGCGCTCAGCCTGGACGGGTGAACAGGGCGGTCAGCGCCCCTCAGCCTGGACGGGTGAGCGTCCCTTAATGCGGGGGACCTTAGTGCGCGCGGAGGGCGGCGGCCAGGATCTCGGCCAGGTGGCTGCCGTGCCGGCCGGTGCCGGAGGCGGCGATCTGGGTGCGGCAGGAGAAGCCGTCGGCGAGGATGGCCTCCGAGTCGCCCGCCGCCCGTACCGCGGGCCACAGCCCCTCCTCGGCGCACGCCACCGACACGTCGTAGTGCTCCCGCTCGAACCCGAAGTTGCCGGCCTGCCCGCAGCACCCGGAGTCGAGCACCCGCGTACGGAACCCGAACCGGGCCAGCACGGCCCGGTCGGCGTCGTACCCCATGACGGCGCTCTGGTGGCAGTGCACCTGGGCCAGCACGGATCCGCCGGCGGAGGAGGGCCGCCAGTCGGACGCCCGCTGCTCCAGCAGCTCCGACAGCGTCAGCGTGCGCTCGGAGACGAGCCGCGTCTGCGCCGTGTTGAGCAGTTCGGGCCCGTCGGAGCGGAACACGGCGGTGCAGCTCGGCTCCAGCCCCACGACCGGCACGCCGGCCTCGGCCCACGGCAGCAGCGCCCGCACGCTGCGGGCCAGCACCCGGCGGGCGATCCCGAGCTGCCCGGTGCTGATCCACGTCAGCCCGCAGCACAGCGTCACAGGCGGCACGTGCACCTCGAACCCGGCGGCCTCCAGCACGTCCACCGCCGCCCGCCCCACGCGCGGGTCGAAGTTGTTGGAGAACGTGTCGGCCCACAGCACCACCCGCCCGCGCGTGCCGGGCCCGACGACGCCGCGCCCCTTGAACCAGTCGGTGAACCGCTCTCCCGCGAACCGGGGCAGCGCCCGCCGCCCGGAGACCCCGGCGGCGGCCTTGACCAACCGCGACAGCCCCGGCGTCTGGGTGAGCGCGTTCACCGCGTGCGGGGCGGCGGAGGCGAGCGCGGCCCACAGGGGCAGCCACCCCATGGAGTAGTGTGCGACCGGCCGCAGGCGGCGCCGGTAGTGGTGGGCCAGGAACTCGGCCTTGTAGGTGGCCATGTCCACGTTCACCGGGCACTCCGCCCGGCAGCCCTTGCAGGCCAGGCACAGGTCGAGCGCGTCGCGCACGGCCTCCGACCGCCAGCCGTCGGTGATCAGGTCGCCGCGCACCATCTCCTCCAGCAGCCTGGCCCGCCCGCGCGTGGAGTGCTCCTCCTCGCGGGTGACGCGGTAGCTGGGGCACATGACGCCGCCCTCGAACGTGTGCTTGCGGCACTTGCCGGTGCCGACGCAGCGGGTGGCGGCGTGCCCGAACCGCCCGTGGTCGGCCGGGTAGTCGAAGAACGTCCGGCGCGGCTCCAGCGGGTAGAAGTGCCGCTGGGCGAGGTCCTGGTCGAGCCGGTGCGGGTGGACGATCTTGCCGGGGTTCATCCGGTTCCGGGGGTCGAAGATCGCCTTGAACCGGCCGAACGCCGCCACCACGGGCTCGCCGAACATGCGCGGCAGCAGCTCGGCCAGCGCCTGCCCGTCGCCGTGCTCGCCCGACAGCGACCCGCCGTAGGAGGCGACCAGGTCGGCGCTCTCCTCGGCGAACCTGCGGTAGCGGGCGATCCCGTCGTCGGTGTGCAGGTCGAGCGGCAGCCGGCCGTGCACGCAACCCTGGCCGAAGTGGCCGTACAGGGCGGAGTGGGCGTAGCCGTGGCGGTGCCGCAGCCGGTCGTACTCGCGCAGGTAGGAACCGAGCCGTTCGGGCGGGACGGCCGCGTCCGACCAGCCCTCGTACGTCTGCCGCCCGGTCGGCGGGTACGCCTCCACGCCCAGCCCCGACTCGCGCAGCCGCCACAGCTCGTCCTCCCTGGCCGGGTCGCCGAGGAAGGCGTGCGACGGCGGCGGCCGGCCGTCGCCGCGGCACAGGTCGCGCATCATGTCCTCGGCCCGCTGGCGCGCCTCGTCGGCGCTGTCGCCGCCGAACTGCACGAGCAGCCAGCCGGCCCCCGGCGGCAGGTCGCGCAGCGCCGGGTCGTGCGGGCGTTCGGCACGGGCCAGCCGGTACATCGTCTCGTCCATGGCCTCCAGCGCGAGCGGCCGGTGCGCGGCCACGGACGGGACGGCGTCGGCGGCGGTGAAGATGTCCTCGAAGCCGAGCACGGCCAGCGCGCGGGCGGCCGGGCGGGGCACCACGGCCAGCTCGGCGCGCAGCACGACGACGAGCGTGCCCTCGCTGCCGACGAGGGCGCGGGCCAGGTTGAAGCCGTTCTCGGGCAGGAGCTGGTCGAGGTTGTAGCCGGACACGCGCCGCTCCAGGCGGGGGAAGCGGGTGCGGACCAGCTCCATGGTGTCGTCGCGCAGGTCGCGCAGCTGCCGGTAGATCTCGGCCAGGCGCCCGCCGCCGGTCTGGACGCGGGCGTACTCGTCCTCGCCGGTCGGCCCCACCCACGCGCGCACGCCGTCGTAGGTGAGGATCTCCAGCCGCAGCACGGAGTCGGCCATCTTCCCGTACGCCTGCGCGGAGGCCCCGCACGAGTCGTTGCCGATCATGCCGCCGATCGTGCAGGCGCGGTGGCTGGACGGCTTGGGCCCGACCATCAGCCCGTCTCCCGCCAGCACCTGGTTGACCTGGTCCAGCACGGCCCCGCCCTGCACGACGATCCGCCGCCCGGCCACGTCCACGGACTCGACCCGGCCGCAGTGCTTGGACCAGTCGATGACCACGGCCGCGTTGCAGCACTGCCCGGCCAGGCTGGTGCCGCCGCCGCGCGACAGCACGGGCACGTCCCTGGCCCGGCACACGGACACGGCGGCCACCCCAACCTCCAGGGTGCGCGGCACGACCACGCCGATCGGGACCTGCCGGTAGTTGGAGGCGTCGGTGGAGTAGGCGGCGCGGCTCCCGGTGTCGAAGCGCACCTCCCCGTCCACGGCCTCCTCCAGCCGCCGGCGCAGCGTCTCCACGTCGATCTCGCGGGCCGGGGGCGTGTGCGTGGCGGGCGTCGTGACCTGGGTGTCCATGCCCCGGCCCTTACCCTGGGCGGCTCACCCGAGCCCCAACGGCACGCCAAGGCGTGTCCTGGATGTCCGCTATTGCGGGGGTAATCAGCTGGCGGCGGGGCGCCGCACGGGGCACCATGATTCTTGATGGACGAACGTCGCATGATCCGCGTCTCCAAGTACCTGTCCAGGCACCTGCGGCACGACCCGCAGCGCATCGGCCTCACCCTCGACCCGGGCGGCTGGGTGGAGGTGGCGGAGCTGCTGCGGGCCGCCGCCGCCCACGGCTTCCCCATCACACCGGACGAGCTGCGGCAGGTCGTCGCCGGCAACGACAAGCGCCGCTACGCGATCGAGGCCGGGCGGATCAGGGCCAGCCAGGGCCACTCCGTACCCGTGGACCTGGGCCTGCCCGCCGTCGAGCCGCCCGAGGTGCTCTACCACGGCACGGTGCGGCGGTTCCTGGCCGCGATCCGGCGGGAGGGGCTGCGGCCGATGAGCCGGCACCACGTGCACCTGTCACCCGACCGGGAGACGGCCACGCGGGTGGGGGCACGGCGGGGCGCGCCCGTGGTGCTGGTCGTGGCGGCGGGGGTGATGCACGCCGAGGGGCACGCGTTCCTGCGCAGCGCGAACGGGGTGTGGCTGGTGGACGGGGTGCCGCCGGGCTACCTGCGGTTCCCGTCGTGAGCCCTGGGGCTACCCGCGGCTTCCGGCCTGCAGCTGCCGCCTGGCGGCCATCAGGGCGAAGCCGAGCAGGTTGAGGCCCCGCCAGCGCTCGGGTGAGGCGGCGCGCTCGTCGCCGGCGGCCAGGCCGATGCCCCACACCCGGTCGTACGGGCTGGCCTCGACCAGGACGCGGCCGCCGGTGCCGAGCAGGTAGGCCGCCAGGTCGGCGTGCCCGCCGAACTTGGCCAGGTTGCCGCGGACGACGATGCCGAAGCGGTGCTCCTCCCACGTCGCCTGGTCGAAGCCCTTGACGGTGCGGCCCAGTGCCTTGGCCTGGTTCGGATGGCCGGCGGCGAGGATCCTGGCCGCCGCCTCCTCGTCGCCGAACAGCCACGCCTTGTGCGCCATCATGTAGTGCTCGGCCGAGGCGAACGTGTGCCCGTCCTCCGTGAACGTGACCGGCCACCACTGGCTCAGGCAACCCTGGCCGACGCCGCCGTCCCGGGCCGGCTGGTGTCCCCAGAAGTACAGATATTTCAGGCGCCGGCCGCTCCGCTCGGCGGCGACCAGCTCCTCCACGGTCATGGGAAGGTCATCGGGCATGGCGTTCAGTATGCCCGCCTTCAGTGGGCCCGCATTCAGTGTTGCCCGCCTTCAGTGTGCCCGCCTTCTCCGGCCGCTCGCATGAGGCGGCCGGCCACCTCCCGCAGGTACGGCACCAGCTCCGGCGGGTCCAGCACCTCGAAGTCGAAGCCCTTGACCGCGACGTGCACGGCCAGCTCGTCCAGCGAGTTCGACCCGGCCAGGAACACGCACGTCCGCTCGTCCACCGCCTCCAGCCGCCCCGCGCCCGGCGAGGTGCGCGGCGCGACCGCCTCCAGCGGCGCGTGGTAGAGGATGCGGGCCCGGTAGCGGTAGGGGGCCGAGGTGATGGAGCGCGACACGTACCCGGCCGCGTCGTCCTCAGGCAGCGGGCGGGGCGTGAAGCGCGCGCCCGGCGGGCCGAGCGGCCCCTCGACGCGGTCCATCCGGAACGTCCGCCAGTCGTCCTTGCCCAGGTCCCACGCCAGCAGGTACCAGTGGCGCGGCGTGTGCACCAGCCGGTGCGGCTCCACCTCCCGCGGTGCCTCCCCCTGCAACACCTCACCACGCCCCCGGTAGCGCAGGCGCAGGCGGCGGTGGTCGCGGCAGGCGGCGGCCACGGCGGCCAGCAGGTCGGCGTTCACGGCCGGCGCGGCGGCCCCGGCCAGCGCCACCGTCGTCTCCCGGAACGCGCCGACCCGGTGCCGCAGCCGCGACGGCAGCAGCTGCTGCACCTTGGCCAGCGCCCGCAGCGCCCCCTCCCCCAGCCCGGCCACGCTGCCGGTCGCGGCCGTGCGCAGGCTGATCGCCACGGCCACCGCCTCCTCGTCGTCCAGCAGCAGCGGCGGCAGGGCGGCCCCCACGCCCAGCCGGTAACCGCCGGCGACACCAGGGGTGGCGTCCACGGGGTAGCCGAGCTCGCGCAGCCGCTCGATGTCGCGCCGCACGGTCCGCAGCCCGACGCCGAGCCGCCCGGCCAGCTCGGCGCCCGTCCAGTCGGTGCGGGACTGCAGCAGGGACAACAGGCGGAGCAGCCGGGCGGAGGTCTCCAACATGGCACCCATTCTGTCTCGCAACGGTGCCAGAACCTGTCACCAATCGTTCCTACAGTCGCTCCCATGCAGAACAGCGATCTGACCCCCTTCCGCATCGACATCCCGCAGGAACAGCTCGACGACCTGCGCGACCGCCTCCGGCGTACCCGATGGGCCCCCGACGTGCCCGGCACCGGCTGGGAGCGCGGCGTCCCCACGAGCTACCTGCGGCCCCTCGCCGAGTACTGGGCCGGCGGCTTCGACTGGCGCGCCCAGGAGGCGGCGCTGAACGCGTACCCGCAGTTCACCACCACCATCGACGGCGCGAACGTGCACTTCCTGCACGTCCGCTCCGCCGCGCCCGACGCCGTCCCGCTGCTGCTCCTGCACGGCTGGCCCGGCGGGGTCATCGAGTTCCTCGACCTGATCGGCCCGCTCACCACCCCGGGCCCGGACGGCGGCCCGGCCTTCCACCTGGTGATCCCCTCCCTGCCCGGCTACGGCTTCTCGGGGCCGCTGCCCGGCCCCGGCTGGACCGACGGGCGCACGGCCGCCGCGCTGGCGGAGCTGATGTCCAGGCTCGGGTACGAGCGGTACGGCGTCCAGGGCGGCGACGTCTCCGCCTTCATCGCCCCGCTGCTCGGCCGCACGGCACCCGACCGCGTGATCGGCGTGCACGTCAACGCGCTGCTCACGTTCCCGCACCCCGAGGTCATGGGCTCACTGACGGAGGCCGAGCGCGCCCGGCTGGCCGGCATGGAGGAGTGGCAGGAGAAACTGGGCGCCTACATGCGGCTGCACGGCACCCGCCCGCAGACCATCGCCGCCTCGCTGCACGACTCCCCCGCCGGGCAGCTCGCCTGGATCGTGGAGAGGTTCAAGGACTGGACGGACCCGGCCGCCAAGCTGCCCGAGGACGCCGTGGACCGCGACCGGATCCTCGCCGACGTCAGCGTCTACTGGTTCACGGGGACGGCCGGGTCGTCGGCGCACACGTACTACGAGCGGTTCAACGACCCCGGCATGTGGGCGCCGGCGCCCAGGGGCACCGTGCCGACGGCGGTGGCGGTGTTCCCGACGGACTTCTCCGTGCGGCCGCTGGCCGAGCGGGTCCACAACGTGGTGCGCTGGTCCGAGTTCGACCGCGGCGGCCACTTCGCGGCGCTGGAGACGCCCGACATCCTGATCGCCGAGCTGCGCGCGTTCTTCGGCTCGCTGCGGTAAAGAACCGGCCCCGCCCGGCTGGCGTCGGGGGCGGCGGGCCGCACGGTCGCCGCTTCCCCCGAGGAGCCCCAGTACGTGGTGCGCAGCGAGAAGAGCGGCGGCGAGGCCGTCCACAAGCCGCCGGCGCTCCGCAAGGGCGGCAAATGACGTCCCGAGCCCCGTTCTCCGCCGGTTTCCCGTCAAGGAGGCGTAAGTACGCCGGCGCTGGCAACGCCTGTTACGGTAGTGCGCGGTGCGCCGGGAAGTCGGGTCGGCAAGAGACTGCCGGTCGGATGTTCGGGGGAGGCGTTCGCGGATGCGTGGCCCAGGTCGTCACGGCGGTCGCGGCCGTCATGGGCGCTCCGGGGTGCGGTGATGGGGCTGCTGACGCCGTTGACGTCCCGGTTCCGGCATCCCGCACAGGTCGTGGTGGCCGCGTTCGGGCTGACCGTCGCGGTCGGCACGGCGCTGCTCGCGCTGCCCATCGCCACCACCGAAGGCGTGTCGGCCGGCTGGCTGGCCGCGCTGTTCACCGCCACCTCCGCCGTCTGCGTGACGGGCCTGGCCATCGTCGACACCGAGTCGCACTGGTCGGTGTTCGGTGAGCTCGTCATCGCCGGGCTGGTGCAGGCGGGCGGCCTGGGCATCATGACGATGGCGACCGTGTTCACGCTGCTCGTCTCCGGCCGGTTAGGTCTTCGGGCCAGGATCGCGGTGCAGGCGGAGACGAAGACGCTGAGCATGAGCGACGTGCGGCACGTCCTGCGCAAGGTGGTCGTGTTCAGCCTCGTGTGCGAGGCCGTCGCCGCCACCGTCCTGACCGCCCGCTTCGTGACCGGCTACGACGAGCCGTTCGGCCGCGCCCTCTACCTCGGCGTCTTCCACGCCATCAGCGCCTTCAACGACGCCGGGTTCGCGCTGTGGCCCGACAGCCTCATGCGGTTCGTGTCCGACGGGTGGATCTGCCTGACCGTCGCCATCGCCAGCATCGTGAGCGGGCTCGGCTTCCCCGTCGTGTTCGAGCTGGCCCGCTCCTGGCGGCGTCCCGGCAAATGGACCATCCTGACGAAGATCACCGTGTGGGTGACCGCCGTCCTGCTGCTGCTCGGCACCCTCGCCTTCCTGACGATCGAGTGGCGCAACCCCAAGACCCTCGGGCCGCTCGACGAGGGCGGCAAGGTGCTGGCCGCGTTCTTCGCCGCCGTCATGCCGCGCTCGGCCGGGTTCAACACCCTCGACGTCTCCCAGATGCTCCCGTCGAGCTGGCTCACCACCGACCTGCTCATGTTCATCGGCGGCGGCAGCGCCGGCACCGCGGGCGGCATCAAGGTCACCACCGTCGGGCTGCTGGCCTTCGTCGTGTGGGCCGAGCTGCGCGGCGAGAGCCGGGTCAACATCGGCCACCGCAGCCTGCCCAACTCCGCCCAGCGCCAGGCCGTCACCATCACCGCCCTGGGCGTCGCCATCGTGGGCATCGCCACGTACGCGCTGCTCGCCCTCACCCCGTACAGTCTCGACCAGGTCCTGTTCGAGGTCGTCGCGGCGTTCGGCACGGCGGGCCTGTCCACCGGCATCACCGCGAGCCTGGGCACCGCCGGGCACCTGCTGCTCGTCGTCCTCATGTTCATCGGCCGGATCGGCCCCCTCACCCTGGGCTCCGCCCTGGCACTCAACAGGCGCGCCCGGCACTACGAGCTACCCGAGGAGCGTGTCATCGTTGGCTGAGTACAAAGGCGACCCGGTCGTCGTCATCGGCCTGGGCCGGTTCGGCACGTCGCTGGCGCTGGAGCTCACCCGGCGCGGCGCCGAAGTCCTCGCCATCGACCACCGCCCCAAGATCACCCAGAGCCTCGCGGGTCAGATCACCCAGATCGCCACCGCCGACGCCACCGACATGGAAGCCCTGCGCCAGCTCGGCGTCCCCGACTTCTACCAGGCCGTCGTCGCCGTCGGCAGCGACATCGAAGCCAGCATCCTGACCACGTCCCTGCTGGTCGAGCTGGAGATCAACGACATCTGGGCCAAAGCCGTCAGCACCCAGCACGGCCGCATCCTCAGCCGCATCGGCGCCCACCACGTCGTCTTCCCCGAGCACGACATGGGCGAACGCGTCGCCCACCTCGTCAGCGGCCGCATGCTCGACTACATGCAGGTGGACGAAGGCTTCGCCATCGCCAAGACCAGCCCGCCCAAGGAGTACGTCGGCGTCCCCCTCGGCCGCTCCAACCTGCGCCGCAAGTACGGGGTGACGATCGTGGCGGTCAAGCCGCCGGGCGAGGAGTTCACGTACGCGACGGCGGAGACGGAGCTCTCGTACGGCGACATCGTCCTGGTCTCGGGCCGCACCGAACAAGTGGAACGCTTCTCCGAACTCCCCTGACCCGGCGTCCCGATGGGGTGCTTGCGTATCCCCCACCCGTTACCCGATGGGGTGCTCGCCCGTCTCCTCCCCACCCCGAAAGGGCTTCGCCTGGGGACGCTACGCGCCTCGGGGCTCAGGCGTCCCGACTGAGGCGCCTCCGACGTCCAGCCGGCCCGTTGCCCGCGAGGGGCGGCGGGCTTCCTTGCCCGTACCGGCCACGACGAGAAGCCGGACGCGCGTTGACGCCCGGCTCGCTCATCAGGGGGACGCGCGGGCTTGCACCTGACGCGGCGTCAGGACCTACCGTCGTGCTCAAGGCGGTGATCGGACGTGAACGAACGGCTCTGGAAGATCGGCGAGCTCGCCACGGCCACAGGCGTGACCGTGCGAGCCCTGCACCACTTCCACCAGATCGGCCTGCTCGCCCCAGCCGGGCGGTCCCCGGCCGGCCACCGCCTCTACACCAGCGGTGACGTGCGCAGGCTGTACCGGATCCTGGCGCTGCGGGAGCTGGGGCTGCCGCTCGCCGAGATCGCCGGCGCACTGGACAGCACCGACGTCCGCGACACCTTACGCCGCCAGCTCGACCAGGTCGAACGTCACCTGGCCGGCCAGCGCGCCCTGCACCGACGGCTCCTCGGCGTGGCCGAAGCCCTCGACGCGTCAGGAGAGCCGTCGATCGACCAGCTCATCAAGACCATGGAGGCCATGATGCAGGCCAGGCACTTCACCCCCGACCAGCTCGCCCGCTTCGAGCAGCGGCACCGCGAGCTCGGCCAGGACGGCGTCACCTCCTGGTTGCGCCGGCTCACCGGGCTCGCCGCGGAGGCGGCCGAGCACGCCGAACGCGGCACCGACCCGGCGGAACCGGCCGTCCAGGACCTCGCGGGCCGGTGGAGCGAGGCGGTGGAGGGGCTGGTCGGCGGCGATCGGCAGGCTATGTCGGCCCTGTACGGCAAGATCGAGGCGGAGGGAGCGGAGACGGCCACCAAGGGGCTCTTGAGCGAGCCGGCCTGGCACTACCTGAAGGTGGCCTTCGCGGTCGGGTTCCGGGCTGAGCCACCCCACTGAGCCGAGCCTTCCGCCGACCCCACCGCCTTGTCGGCCCCTACGCGAACGGGTGACGGTGTCGCCCGGGTCCGAGGATCCGGTCCGGTCCGGGCCGTGAGGCGCATGAGTCGCTGCGCGGATGGCCACGCCGATCGGCATGCAGCAATCGCGCACTGGCCGACGCGGTACAGCTGTGCGTGATCGGTGCGCGACGTCCAAGCCGGCATCGGCCGAGCGTGCGGCGGCTGGCCAGACGGGCGTGGGGCGTGCAGCGGCCGAGCGGGCGTGCGCGTGCAGCGGGCAGCGGGTGCGTGCAGCGGGCGGCGGGCGTGTGCAGCGGGCAGCGGGTGTGTGCAGCGAGCGGCGGGCGTGTGCAGCGGGCGGCGGGCAAGCGAGCGTGCGTGCGCGTGCAGCGGGCGGACGGGCGAGCGGGCGAGCAGGCGAGCGGGCGCGTGCAGCGGGCGGACGGGCGGCGGGCGGCGGGCAAGCGAGCGTGCGGGCGCGTGCAGCGGGCGGACGGGCGAGCGGGCGAGCAGGCGAGCGGGCGCGTGCAGCGGGCGGACGGGCGAGCGGGCGGGCGGCGGGCGAGCAGGCGAGCGGGCGCGTGCAGCGGGCGAGCGGGCGGCGGGCGATGACGCTGGCGGCGTCCGTCACGCGAGCGCGTCAGACAGGCGGCGGGCCTCGTCGGCCCACCGGGTGAGGAACAGCATGGCGGTGCCGCGTTCCCGGTAGAGGCGGGCGGCCTCCACGGGGGCCTGGCCGCCGTAGCCCAGGGGCTGCCGGTC
Source organism: [Actinomadura] parvosata subsp. kistnae (assembly GCF_900323885.1). Taxonomy (GTDB): domain Bacteria; phylum Actinomycetota; class Actinomycetes; order Streptosporangiales; family Streptosporangiaceae; genus Nonomuraea; species Nonomuraea composti. The sequence goes on from NZ_OOHJ01000008.1 coordinate 123,868, forward strand.
GAGATGCTGGAGCATGCGCGGCACCAGCCAGTCGTACTTGACGGCGGAGGCGCAGACGGCCAGCCGCACCAGGCGGTCGTCGCCGCGCCAGCCGGACTCGCGCAGCCCCCGCACGTACCGGCCGTACATGGCCGCGTCGAGCTCCGGCAGGTGGGCGGCCGGGACGTACAGGTCGAAGACGCTGTCCGGGATGTGGTTGCCGATGTCCTCGCCCAGCGCGCCGTCGCCCGTGAACGCCCAGTCGATGAGCACGCTCTCGCCGCCGACGTCGAGGGCGTTGCTGGGCCACAGGTCGAGGTGGCACAGCGTGCGCGGCAGCGACTCCATGACGTTCAGGAGCCACTCGCGGTCGCGGTGCAGGCGCTGCAGCTCGCCGCGCAGGCCCGGCGGGAGGTTCTCGCTGACGAGCGGGTGCCGCCAGGTGGTGTCGTCCTCCAGCAGTTCGTACGGCACCCGCTTCGAGTCCACGTAGTCCCGCAGGAACGACCGGCTCGTCCACGGCCGTTCCACCGGCCCCGCGCCGCCCTGCGCCAGCCCGAGCTGGTGGCCGAGCAGGCCGTGGCGGGCGATCGGCCAGGTGGTGGCGGGGGTGCCGGTGACGTCCTCGAGCCAGAGGGCCAGGTCGCCGTCGTCGCGTTCGACGAGCCGCAGCAGGTGCGGCGCGCGCACGCCCGCGCCTGACCACAGGGCGGGCAGGCCGGTGGAGTAGACGTCGGCCTCGCGCCGCCAGTAGTTCCAGTGCCGGGGGTCGGTGGCGCTCTCCCAGCCCGCGCCGGCCTCCTTCCGCCTGGTCAGCACCTTGACGATGGCTGAACGACGGCCGGCGCGGACCCGCCAGATGCCCGCGGTCACGCCGTTCATCGCGTTGTGCGTCAGCGGTTCGATGGCGGTGGCCGGGGCGCCGAGCACCCGGACGGTCTCCTCCTCCATGTGCGTCAGCGGCTCGATCGCGATGGCCGACGCGCCGAAGCCGACCGTCCGGACGGTCTCGTGCTCCACGCGGGCGTGCTCAGAACCCTGCACCCGCGCGCGGCACTCAGAGCCCTCCACGCGGGCGCGCGCAGAATCCTCCACGTGGGCGTACTCAGAATCCTCCACGTGGGCGTGCTCAGAGCTGGAGGGCGTGGTCGAGCAGCGACTGCAACGTGACAGCGCCGACCAGCCGCTCGTCGTCCACCACCGCCACGAGCGGGCTGCGCGTGCGGGCCATCAGCGCCGCGAGCTCCAGCACCGTCGCCTTGGAGTCGGTCACGGGCAGCTCGCGCGGCTGCTCCGGCAGGCATTCCCGCACGCTCTTGCCGCCGAGCCGGTGCAGGAACCGGTCCGCGTGCGCCTCGTCCACCACCCGCGCGAGCGCGGGGTCGTCCTGGCAGTACGCCGGGACCGCGAGCCGCAGCACCTGCGTGCCGGGCAGGATGCTGAGCGGCCGCCCGCTCTCGTCGACCAGGATGAGCCCGGGCAGGTCGCGGTCGGCCAGCAGCCGGGCCGCTTCCAGCGCCGGGGTGTCCAGGGTGACCGTCGGGAAGTCGACGGCCAGATCGCGTGCGCGCATCGATCGCCTCCGGTCTCCAGCGTAGCCGCCGGGGGTGCGCGGCGCGGGCGTCCCGGATGGCCGTGCCCTTGTCCGGAGGGGCGGGGGCGGCGTCGTAGGGTGGTGTCATGGTCAAGGCCGCGGCACGACAGCCCGTACCCGCCCGTCGCGCGGACGCCGAGCGTAACATCGCCGCGATCCTCGAGGCCGGGACGCGGCTGCTCAGCGCGGACCCCACCGCCAGCGTGGCCGACATCGCCAAGGCGGCCGGGGTGGGGCGGGTCACGCTGTACGGGCATTTCCCGTCGCGTGAGGCGCTGGTGGACGCGGTGCTCGATCACGCGGTGAGCATCGCGGACGGCGTGCTGGAGGACGAGTCGATCGACACGGCGCCGGCGCCCGAGGCGATGGCCGGGCTGCTGCGCTCGGCGTGGGAGATCCTCGACCGGCACCGGCGGTTGTTCCTCGCGGCCGATCGGGTGCTGGCCACCGAGCGCATCAGGGAGCACCACGAGGCGCCGCTGCGGCGGGTCGAGCGGCTCATCGCGCGCGGGCAGCGGGACGGTGACTTCCGCGACGACCTGCCGTTGCCGTGGCTGGTGACGGCGTTCTTCTCGATCATTCACAGTGCCGCGCAGGAGCGGGAGGCGGGCCGGCTCGCCCCTGAGGAGGTGGCGGACGTGCTGATCAAGACGATGTTGTCGCTGCTGCTTCCGCCTGCCGCCCGGCCGGCCAGGGGGCCCGCGAAGGGCGAGTAAGGGCGGGCAAGGCCGGTCGTCCAAGGGCAGGCGAGGCCGGTCGTCCGCCCGCGAGCCGCTGTCTCAGCGTGCGGCTTCGCTGGTTCGGGCGCGTGTGGAACGCGCGATGCCGCTAGTTCAGCATGCCATCCGACGGGACTCACATCTCCCAACAAAACGGTACCGGGGTACCGTTCCGGCATGCTAACTTGAACATCAGTGTTCGAGTTAAGGAGTGGCGGATGGCTCATCATGACGACACGGCGGCGCATGGCGGTGGTGGCTGGGCCGTGCTGGTGCTGTTGTGCCTGGCGCAGTTCATGCTGATCGTCGACATCACGGTGGTGCAGGTCGCACTGCCGACCATAGGCGCCGACCTGGGGCTCGACCGGGAGTCGCTGACCTGGGTGGTCACCACGTACACGCTCTGCTTCGGCGGGCTCATGGTGCTCGGCGGGCGGCTCGCGGACGCGTTCGGCGCGCGCCGGACGCTGCTGGCCGGGCTGGGGCTGTTCACGGCGGCGTCGCTGGTGTGCGGGCTGGCCGGGAGCGGGGCGGCGCTCGTCGCCGGGCGGGCGTTCCAAGGGGTCGGGGCGGCGCTGCTCTCGCCCGCCGCGCTGGCCGTGATCACCGGCACCTTCCACGGCGAGCGGCGGGCACGCGCGCTCGGCGTGTGGGCCGCGATCGGCGGGACGGGGGCGGCGCTGGGCGTGCTCGTCGGCGGGCTGCTGACCGCCGGGCCCGGGTGGGCGTGGGTGTTCTTCGTCAACGTGCCGATCGGGCTTATGGTGCTGGCCGCCGTGCCCGCCGTCGTCCCGGCTGGAGAGCCGAAGGCAGGAGCGGCGGGGGCGGGCGCGGGCGGGCGGCGACAGCCGGTGGACGTGCCCGGCGCGCTGATCGTCACGCTGGCGACGGCGCTGCTGATCTACGGGCTGGTCACGGCGGGCGACGCCGGATGGGCGGCGGCAGGCACGGTGCTGCCGCTGGCCGGAGCGGTGCTCCTGTACGTCGCGTTCGTGCTCGTCGAGCGGTCCGTACGGTCGCCGCTCATGCGCGCCTCGACCCTCGCGCGGCGGCCGGTGATCTCGGGCACGTTCGTGATGCTGGTGGCCACCGGGCTGATGCTGGGGTTGTTCTTCCTCAGCACCCTCTACCTGCAGCACGTGCTCGGGTTCAGCGCCCTGGAGACCGGGTTGATCTTCCTGCCGGCGGCCGTCGCGATCACGGTCGGGGCCCAGGTCGGCGGCCATCTCATCGGCCGGGTGGGTGGCCGGCCGGTGGCGGTGGCGGCGTTCGTGGTGACGGCGGCGGGGGCGGCGCTGATGGCCCGCAGCTCTCCGGAGACGAGCGTCTACACGACGTTGCTGCCCGGGTTCGTGCTGGCCTCGCTGGGCATCGGGCCGGCGTTCGTGACGGCGACCACCACGACCATGGCGAACATCCCGCCCGGCGAGAACGGCGTCGCCTCCGGCGTCATCAACACCTTCCACGAGCTCGGCGGCTCGATCGGGGTGGCCGTCGTGTCCACGGTGGCCGCCGCGAGCCTCGTGCCGGGGGCCGGGGCCGGCGGGTTCGCGGCCGGGTTCGTGTGGTGCGCCGTGGCGGCGGGGGTGGCCGGGGTCGTGGCGCTCGGGCTGGTGCCCGGAGGAAAGCCCGCGGCGGCGTTCGTCGGCCATGGTCACGGCCACGGCCACGGCTAGCAGGACGGACGCCAGAACACCGCTCCCGCCCGCCAAGCGCCAGATCTTGCCATCGCACCAGGAAAAACCGGGATATCGCCAACGACCGCAGCGGATTATCCTTCATTGATGGTCAAGTTCCGCCGGCGAAAGCGGTGACTCCGCAGATGCCGTCATTGACGCTGGCGCACCAGCACCTGTCCGGGGTCACCGTGGTCGCCGTGACCGGCGAGATGGACGCCACCAACCGGGCCGACCTCGAGGCCTACCTCAAGGAGGCCAGGGCCGCCCCCGCCGAACGGCTGGTGTTCGACCTGTCCGGGGTGCCGTTCATGGACAGCTCGGGCCTGCACGTCCTGCTGAAGTGCGCCACCGACTGCCTCAAGGCGGGCGGGGTGGTGCATCTGGCGGGGGTGCAGCCGTTGCCGGCGCGGTTGTTCGAGATCACGGGCGTGGTGGCGCATCTGCCGGTGCACGAGCGGGTCGAGGACGCGATCGCCGCCGCGCTCGACTCGTCGGAACGCTCCAGTTGAGCGACGCGGCGGCCGCTCCGAGCGCGGCCTGCCGCTCACCACGTCCGAGGAGCGGGCGGGCCGGCACTCGGCAGCGATCAGGGCAGGGGCGTCGAGGGCATCCGGCCTAGGCTGGGACGGTGTTCGAGACGCGCGATTTCGACCTGGCACCGTACGCGGAGACCGACACCGGCGGCTACGTCCGGCACACCTTCTGCAGCTGGCACGACGCGGGCTGGCGGTCGCTGCTGGTGCAGTCCTTCACGCATGCCCCCGAGGCGGAGGAGCTGCCGCTGCCGGGCACGTCGGACCTGCACCTGGTGCTCTGCACGGGCGGTGACGCGATCATGCGGACGCACGCGGGCGGCCGGCCGGCGCGGCGCCGCTACATTCCCGGCCGCATGGAGCTGATGGTCCCGGGCCGCTCGACGGTCCGCAGCTATCGGGCGTCCGCGCCGCTCAGCACCGTGCAGGTGCACATCCCGCGCGCCACCGTCGACCGGACGGCGGCCGAGCTGGGCGGGCCGGAGCCGGACTTCGAGGCGCTGTCGGCCGCGCTGGGGGCGGGCGACCCGGTGGTGGAGCAGGTCGTGCGGTCGCTGCCCGCCGCCGGTCAGGCCGGCGAGCTGTACGCGGAGTCCGCCGCCGCGTTCCTCACCACGCACCTGCTGTCGCGGGGCCGCGACGACAGTATGCCGGGCGGCGGGCGCGCGGCGGTCCGCCGGGCCGTCGCCGTGATGCGGGAGCGGCTGGCGGAGCCGCTGACGCTCGCCGACCTGGCCGCACAGGCGCACCTCAGCGTCTACCACTTCGTCCGCGTCTTCCGCGAGGACACCGGCGAGACGCCGTTCCGGTATCTGACGCGGCTGCGGATCGAGCACGCGCGCTCGCTGCTGTCGGGCACCACGCTCACCGTCGCGCAGATCGCCGAGCGGTGCGGCTTCGGCAGCCCGGGCGCGCTGTCGGCGGCGTTCCTGAGCCACGTCGGCGTCCGCCCGTCGGCCTACCGCAAGGCACGGTCGTAGGCCAGGTCGTCCTGAGCCGGGCCGGCCACCCGCAACGCCCGGTCGATGGTGCCGCAATCTCCCGCATTCTCCGGGCGTGCGGCGCCGCCTAGTTTCGGACGGTGCCTTACACCTACACCGTGACCTCACGTTCCTCCGCGGACCCCGCGGCGGTCTTCGAGGCGCTCACCCGCGCCGCCACCTGGCCCTCCTGGTCGCCGATCGACGCGGCCGCGATCGAGGGCGGCGCCGACCCGCGCGACCGGCAGCGGGCCGGCGACACCCGGATCTTCCGCACCGGGCGCAACGTCTCGCGGGAGCGCATCGTCGAGCTGGTCGCCGACCGCCGGTTCGTCTACGACAACCTGGGCGGCCCGTTCCGCTCCTACCGGGGGACGGTGGAGCTGACGCCGGCGCCGGGCGGCGGCACGGAGATCGCCTGGAGGGGTGTCTTCGAGGCGAAGCCGCGGTTCACGGGCCGTTTCTGGCAGTGGTACCTGACCCGGTTCATGCAGCGGATGGCGGACGGCCTGGCGGCGTACGCGGGCAAGGACTGAACGCTTATACACCGCGTATATACCTCTGGTGTATAGTCGCCGGGCATGAGCGTCCCCCTTGCGCTGCTCGGCCTGCTGGAGCGGGAGCCGAGCCACGGTTACGACCTGAAGCGCGACTACGACACCTTCTTCGGCCGCGGCAAGCCGCTCCCGTTCGGCCAGGTCTACTCCACACTCGGCCGCCTGGCCAGGGACGGCAAGGTGACGGCCGGGCAGAGCGAGCCCGGCGACGGGCCCGACCGCAAGCGTTACGCCATCACCCCGCTCGGCACGCGGGAGGTGGAGGCGTGGCTGGCCGAGCCGGTGGCGGCGGAGCCGTACCTGCAGACGGTGCTGTTCACGAAGGTCGTGCTGGCGCTGATGCTGGGCCGCGACGCGGCAGGCTACCTCGACCTGCAGCGGGCCACGCACCTGCGGCGCATGCGGGAGTTCACCCAGATCAAGCAGAACGGCTCGCTGACCGACGCGCTGCTCGCCGACCACGGCATGTTCCACCTTGAGGCGGATCTGCGCTGGATCGACGTGACGCAGGCGCGGCTGGGCGCGCTGGCGGCCATGGTGCGCAACTCATGATCATCGAAGCGCGCGAGCTCAGCCGCTCCTACGGCAACACCCCCGCGCTGCGCGAGGCGAACCTGGCGGTGCGCGCAGGGGAGATCCTGGCCGTGATGGGGCCCAGCGGCTCGGGCAAGTCGACGCTGCTGCACTGCCTGGCCGGGATCTTCACGCCCGACAGCGGCGAGGTGTGGTTCCGCGGCCGGCGGCTCGACACGATGAGCGACGCCAGGCGCACGGAGCTGCGGCGCACCTCCTTCGGGTTCGTCTTCCAGTTCGGGCAGCTCGTGCCGGAGCTGACCGTGGCCGACAACGTGGCCCTGCCGATGCTGCTGGGCCGCACCCGGCGCAGGGACGCCTACCGGCGGGCGGGCGAGTGGCTGGAGCGGCTGGGCCTGGCGGAGCTGGGCGGCCGGCGCACCGGCGAGCTCTCGGGCGGGCAGGCGCAGCGGGTGGCGATCGCCCGGGCGCTGGTGACCGGGCCGCGGGTGCTGTTCGCCGACGAGCCGACCGGCGCGCTCGACTCGCTCACCGGCGAGCACGTCATGGAGCTGCTGGTCGGGCTGGCCCGCGAGGAGGGCACGACGGTGATCGTGGTGACGCACGACGCCCGGGTGGCCGCGTACGCCGACCGGGAGGTCATCGTCCGCGACGGCCGCGTCACCGACCCGTTCGCCGGGCAGGTCGCCCGATGATCGGCCTGGGGCTGCGGCTGTCGCTGCGCGGCGGCGGGGAGGCGGCGGCCAGGCTGGCGCTGATCGTGGCCGGGGTGGCGGCCGGCGTCATGGTGCTGCTGACCACGTTGTCCCTGTTCAACGCCTTCCAGACGACCACCGGCCGGCCCTGCTGGGAGTGCACCACGGGCGCCGCGCCGAGCGGCTGGGCCCTCGACGCCACCGCCACCGGCGCGTTGTGGAGCTACCGTGAGGACTATTACGCCGGCCGGACGATCAAGCGGCTGGACGCCGCCGCGCTCGGCGGTCAGGCCCCGGCGATCCCCGGGCTGGCCCACATGCCGGGCCCCGGGCAGTTCGCCGTCTCCCCCGCGCTGGGCACGCTGCTCGCCACGGTGCCGCGCGAGCGGCTGGCCGACCGCTTCCCCGGCACCCGCGCGGGAACGATCGGCCGGGCCGCGCTGTTCGGGCCGGACGACCTGGTCGTCGTGGTGGGGCGGACCCCGCAGGAGGTCGCCGCCATGCCAGGGGCGCGGCAGGTGGACTCGAAGGAGGCGGTGGAGACCGCGCCCTTCGCGGCGCTGCGCAACGACGACAGCGACCTCTACCGCGTCGGCTTCGCCGTGGCCGCGATCGGCCTGTTCGTCCCGCTGCTCGTGCTGGTGAACGCGGCCACCCGGCTGGCCGCCGCCCGCCGCGAGGCGCGCTTCGCCGCGTTCCGGCTGGCCGGCGCGACCGCACGCCAGGTGAACGTGCTGGCCGCCGTCGAGGCCGCGCTCGGCGCGCTGCTGGGCGCGCTGCTCGGTATCGCGCTGTTCCAGCTCGTACGCCCGGCCGTGGCCCTGATCCGCGTCACCGGTTCCCGCTTCTTCCCCGACCTGGTCGCCCCGGCCCCCTGGCAGTACGCGGCCGTGCTGGCCGGCGTCCCCGTCCTGGCGGGCTGCACGGCGCTCTGGTCGCTGCGCCGCGTCCGGATCTCGCCGCTCGGCGCCGCCAGGAAGGCCGCCGTCCCGCGCCGGCCGCGGGCCTGGCGGGCGATCCCGCTGCTGGCCGGGCTGGCGCTGTTCGCCGGGCCGGTCTTCCAGGGAGGCACGCGCGAGCCGGACCCGCTGCTCGCCGCGGCGGCGCTGGCGCTCGTCATGGCCGGGCTGGTCCTGGCGGGCCCGTGGCTGACGATGCTGGCCGCCCGGCTCGCCGCCCGCGTGACCAGGGGCGCGGCGACCCTGCTGGCCGCGCAGCGGCTGGCCGCCGACCCCGCGACGGCCTTCCGCTCGGTGAGCGGGCTCGTGCTGGCGGTGTTCATGGGCACGGCGATCGCCGGGATCGTCCCGGCCGTGATCTCCGGGCAGCAGGCGGTGGCCGGCGGCACGCTCTCGGGGGTGCTGCGCGTCCCGCTCGCCCCCTACCCGGGCGCGACCGGGCTGGCGCCGCAGGCCGGCGCCGAACTGCTCGCCCAGCTGCGCGCCCGGCCCGGTGTCGGCGTGCTGCCGATCTACGCCCTGCCGGACACCGGCCGGGCCGGGCCCGTGCCCGGTGGCGGGCCGCCGCCGCCCGCCACCGCCGCCGACTGCGCGGGCCTGGCCCGCTACCCGGCGCTCGGCCGCTGCCCGGCCGGCGCGCAGGCGGTGACCGGCTACTTCGAGCGGGTCGTCGAGGCCGACAACCCGCTGTCCATCGACCGGCTGCTCCCCGTCGCCGGGCCGGCGAGCCGGGCCGTCTCCACCGACGGCCTCGGCCTGGCGGCCGTCCTGGTCAGCATGGACGACCCGGGCACGCTGGAGGAGCTGCGCACGCTGCTCGCACGGTACGGCGCGGGCCCGCCCATGACGTTCGCCGAGGTCGCCCAGGCCAGGGCGACGGTGTTCACGCAGGCCGAGAACATCGCGCTGGCCATGGTCGCGCTGACCCTGCTCGCCGGCGGGTGCAGCCTCGTGGTGGCGGTCGGCGGCGGGCTGATGGAGCGCCGGCAGCCGTTCACCCTGCTGCGGCTGGCGGGCACGCCGGCCCGCACGCTGGCCGCGGTGGTGCTGCTGGAGTCGGCGCTCCCGCTCGTCCTGGCCGCCGCCGTCGCCGCTTGCGCCGGGTTCGGGGTGGCGGGGCCGTTCGTCGACCGGCTCGCGATGAAGGGCGCCTCCATGGCCGTGCCCGGGCCGGTCTACTTCGCGACCGTCGGGGGCGGGCTGGCCGCGTCCCTGCTGGTGATCCTCATGGCCGTGCCGCTGCTGCGGCATCTGACCGCGCCGGACAACGCGCGTTTCGAGTAGGAGCCCCATGAAACTGCTGTCCATGGTGACGGCGCTGTCGCTGGCGGCGACGTCCCTGGTGAACGCCCCGACCGCCGCCGCCCGTTACACCGCCGAGATCCGCCGCACCGAGTACGGCATCCCGCACGTGACCGCCAAGGACCACGGCGGCCTCGGGTTCGGCTACGGCTACGCCTTCGCCCAGGACAACCTGTGCGTCCTGGCCTCCTGGGTGATCACGTTACGCGGTGAGCGCTCGCGCACCTTCGGGCCGAAGGAGCAGTCGGACGACGCCGTCCGCCCGGTCGACAACCTCACCAGCGACGTCTACTACCGCGGCGTCGCCGCCTCCGGCGTGATCCGGCGCGTGCTGGCCCAGCCGCCCCCGCTGGGCCCGAGCGCCGAGCTGCGCGAGCTGGTGGCCGGTTACGTGGCCGGCTACAACCGCTACCTGGAGGAGACGGGCGTGGCGAACCTGCCCGACCCGGCCTGCCGGGGCAAGTCGTGGGTCGGCCCGATCACCGCCGACGACATCTGGGCCAACCTCCTCGACCTCAACCGCATGGCGGGCAGTTCCCCGCTCAAGGAGGCGATAGCCGGCGGCGAGGAGCCGGAGAAGACCGGGGCGCCGGAAAAGACCGGGGCCCGGAAAAGGCCGGAAAGCCGGAGGAAGCCGCGGCGCCCGCGCCGCCGGGCAGCAACGGCTGGGCGCTGGGCCGCCGGGCGACGCGGAGCGGCCACGGCATGCTCCTGGCCGACCCGCACTTCCCCTGGACCGGGATCCGCCGCTTCTACCAGGTGCAACTCACCATCCCCGGCGTGCTCGACGTCTCCGGCGGCAGCCTGTACGGCACCCCGGTCGTCCAGATCGGCCACAACGCGCGCGTCGCCTGGACCCACACCGTCTCCCACGCCCAGCGCTACACCCTCTACCGGCTGAAGCTCGCCGGCGACGGCGCCTACCTGGTGGACGGCCGGGCCGAGCCGATCGGCCGCCAGGTGGTCGAGGTGCCGCTCCAGGACGGCACCGTGGCGCGCCGCACCCTCTACACCTCCCGCTACGGCCCCGTCCTGGCCGCGGGCCGCGGCGACGGGTACGCGTACGCGCTGGCCGACGTCAACGCCGCGAACCTGCGCTCGGCCGACGAGTGGCTGGCCATGGGCAAGGCCCGCGACGTGGCCGGGCTGCGTGCCGCCCAGGACGCCCACCAGGGCATGGCGTTCGTCTACACGCTGGCCACCGACGTGAGCGGGAGCGCGACGTTCGCCGACGCCTCGGCCGTCCCGCACGTCACCGACGCCCAGGCGGAGCGCTGCACGGTGCCGTCGCCTGATCCGTCGCTGGAGGCGTACGTGCTGGACGGCTCCACCTCCGCCTGCCTGTGGGGCAGGGACCGCGACGCCGTCGTGCCGGGCATCTTCGGGCCGGCCGCCCAGCCGAGGCTGACGCGGGCGGACTACGTGGCCAACTCCAACAACAGCCCCTGGATGACGAACCCGGCGGCGCCGCTCACCTCGTACGCCAAGGTGTGGGGCCCGAGCAGGACGGACGTGGAGCCGCGTCCCCGCGTCAGCCTGGACATGATCGCCCGCCGGCTGTCCGGCGCGGACGGGCTCGGCGCGCCGGGCTTCACGCTGGAGACGTTGCAGGCCACCGCGCAGGGCAAGCGGAACCTCACGTTCGAGATGATGCGCGCGGACGTGGCGGCGATCTGCCGCGCCCACCCGTCGGCGACCGCGTCCGACGGGCGGCGGGTGGACCTGCGGCAGGCGTGCCGGACGCTGGCGGCCTGGGACGGGCGGGCCACGCTGGACGGTGCGGGGGCGATCCTGTGGCGCGAGTTCTACACCGGCCTGGAGCGCCCCCACAAGCCGGGCGAGCCCTTCCAGCAGTGGTGGAAGGTGCCGTTCGACCCGGAGCACCCGCTGACCACGCCGCGCGGGCTCAAGCGCGACGACCCGTACGTGCTGCGCTCGCTGGCGGACGTCGTGCAGCGGTTCGTGTCGGACGGCATCCCGCTGACCCTCACCCCAGGCCAGGCCCAGCGGTACGCGTCGGTGGCGATCCCCGGCTGCACCGAGGCGGAGGGCTGTTTCGACCGGATCCGGTCGCGCGGCCGGCTCGGCGCGGACGGGCGTTACCCGGACGTGGACACCGGCTCCAGCTTCATGATGGCCGTGGAGCTCACCCCGTCCGGCCCGCGCACCCGCACGATCCTGACCTACTCCCTGTCCGCGAACGCGTCCTCGCCGCACCACGCCGACCAGACGGCGCTGTTCTCGCGCGGGCAGTGGGTGACGGAGCGGTTCACGGAGGCGGAGATCAGGGCGGACCCGCGCCTGCGCGTCACCACCGTGCGTGGCTGAGCCGGGACTGTTAGCGTTTGAGCATGTCAGAGGGGGCGGAGCGCGACGCGCCGCCCCCTCGCGGGCGCGGCGCGTGGCGGCGCGTGCTCGTGGTCGTCGGCGTGATCGCGTTGTACGCGGCCCTGCTGGCGACCGGCGTGCTGTCGTTCCTCCTGGTGGACGCGACCGTCAGGTGAGCCGTCAGCGGTCCGCCTGGCGGCGGTGGTGGGCGAACCAGGTGAGCGCCCACAGGACCAGCCCGATCGCCAGGAGCACGCCCGCGATCTCGTACTGGCCGGCCGGGCGCCCCGACGACCAGGGCAGCACGAGGTAGAGGCACGTGATGGTGCCGAGCACGGGCAGGACGCGGCCCGCGCTGAAGTGCTTGAAGTCGGCGCGGTCCCGGCGCAGGACGAGGACGGACAGGTTGACGGCGGCGAAGACGGCGAGCAGGAGCAGCGAGGTGGTGCCGCCCAGCAGCGCCACGACCGGGCTCTCGGGGTCGAGCGAGACGAAGGTGATCAGCCCCAGGGCGATGACCGTGGTGAACATGATCGACGCCTCCGGCGTGCGCCGCGTGGGGTGCACCTTCGACAGGAAGCCGGGCAGCACCCCCTGCTTGCTCATCCCGTACAGCAGCCGGCTGGCCATCAGCATGTTGATCAGCGCGGAGTTCGCGACGGCGAACATCGAGATGAACGGCAGCAGGTCGGCGATCGGGAAGCCGGGGGTGGCCGTCTGCACCACGGTGGCCAGCGGCGTCTCGCTCTCGGCGAGCCGGCCGACGGGCACCACGGCGACGGCGCAGATGGACACCAGGACGTAGATCAGCCCGGTGACGCCAAGCCCGGTGAGCATGATGCGGGGGAAGATCCGCGAGGGGTCCTTGGTCTCCTCGGCCATGTTCACGGAGTCCTCGAACCCCACCATGGCGAAGAAGGCCAGCGACGTCGCGGTGCTCACGGCCAGGAACACGCTCTTGTCGGCCGCGGTCTCGAAGGCGACGACGCGGGAGAAGTCGGCGTTGCCGCCGGCGATGAACCACAGGCTGAGCAGGATGACGAGCAGCAGGCCGGACAGCTCGATCGCGGTCAGCACGACGTTGATCTTGACGCTCTCGCCGACGCCGCGCAGGTTCACGGCCAGGACCAGCAGCATGAAGCCCAGGGCGATGGCCAGGATGACGCCGTTGCCGACGTCGAGGCCGAAGCCGGCGGCGAGGTTCGCGGCGAAGGCGCGCGAGGCCGCCGAGGCGGAGGTGATGCCGGAGCACATCACGGTGAAGCACACGAGGAAGGTGACGATGTGCAGGCGGAACGCCTTATGCACGTAGAGCGCGGCGCCCGCCGCCTGCGGGTACTTCGTGACCAACTCCAGGTAGGAGCAGGCGGTGATCGCGGCGACCACGAAGGCGATGGCGAACGGCAGCCAGGCCGCTCCCCCGACCTCGCCGGCGACCTGGCCCGTCAGGGCGTAGATGCCGGTGCCGAGGATGTCGCCGATGATGAAGAACAGCAGCAGGCCGGGGCCCATCACCCGCTTGAGGCTGGGATGCCCGCCGTCGTGCGCCTGGGCCGGGCCGGCGGGATTGATCTCGGAGGGGGCGTCCATGTGCTCGTTCCTGTCCCTCCTGCGGCCGGATTATGCACGCGCGGGCCGGAAAAGCCACTGGAAAGCCGCCGGAAGCGGCTCCCCTCCTGTGACATAGGGCACTTCAGATCCTGAAACATTGCAGACCCTGAAATTTTTCCTCTAACCTCAGCATTGTGACCATCGTGGACAGTGCAGAGGAGCTCGGCCGCAGGGATCGCAAGAAGCTCGAGACCCGCGCGGCGCTGGAGCACGCTGCCCTGACCCTGGTCGCCGAGCGCGGCCTCGCGGCGGTCACGGTGGAGGACATCGCGGAGGCGGTGGACGTCTCCTCCCGGACGTTCTTCAACTACTTCCCGTCCAAGGAGGACGCGCTCATCGGCTCGCACCAGGCGTCCGCGGCCGAGCTGTGCGCACGGCTGGACGCCGTCCCCGCGCGGGTGCCCGTCCTGGAGGCGCTGCGCCTGATGGCCCGCGCCGAGGCCGAGCACGTGCAGGAGCAGCGCGAGCGCTGGCTGCTCCGGCTGAAGGTGTTCGAGCAGAACCCGTCACTGCTCCCCCGGCTCGTCGCCAGCGGCAGCGAGACCGAGCGGGCCGTGACGGCCGCCGTCGCCCGCCGCGCCGGCGTCGAGCCGGGCACGAGCGGCTATCCCGAGCTGGCCACCGCGGCCGCCATGGCGGCCTTCCGGGTGGCGATGCTGCGCTGGAGCGCCGCCGGCGGGCGCCCGTCACTGCCGGGCCTGGTGGACGAGGCGTTCGGCCAGCTCGCCGCCGGCCTGCCCAACCCCTGACCGGCCCGGTCACCCACTCCCTTCTGACCCTTCCGCAGGGCGTGCACGTCTCCGTCCTGCCGGTGTTCGCAGGAGCCCCGCGCCGCGGGGACCCCTCCTGCCCGAGAGATCGAGGAAAGATGACAGCCACCAGCGCGCAGCCCGAGCCCGCGGCCGCTGCGCCCACGTCCAGAAGAAAAGTCCTTCAGGCACTGTCAGGGCTGATGGTGGGCATGTTCGTGTCCATCCTGGCCTCGACCGTCGTGGCCAACGCCCTGCCCCGCATCATCACCGACCTGCACGGCACGCAGACCGTCTACACCTGGATCGTCACCACGGAGCTGCTGGCCATGACGGCCACCGTGCCGCTCTGGGGCAAGATGGCCGACCTCTACAGCAAGAAGCTGCTGATCCAGCTCTCTCTGGGGCTGTTCGTGGCCGGCTCGCTGATCGCGGGCCTGACGCCGAACGTGGAGATCCTCATCGTCAGCCGCGCCGTCCAGGGCGTCGGCGCGGGCGGCATGACCGCGCTGTCGATGGTCGTGATGGCGGCCATGATCCCGCCGCGCGAGCTGGGCCGCTACTCCGGCATCTTCGGCGCCGTGTTCGGCATCGGCACCGTGGCCGGGCCGCTCATCGGCGGCGTGCTCGTCGACACCTCCTGGCTCGGCTGGCGCTGGTGCTTCCTGCTCGGCGTGCCGTTCACGATCGTGGCCATCGTCCTGCTGCAGCGCACCCTCGACCTGCCGGTGGTGCGCAAGGAGGTCAAGGTCGACTACCTGGGCGCCCTGCTGATCACGGTGGGCGTCTCCACGCTGCTGATCTGGTCGTCGCTGGCGGGCAACCAGTTCGCGTGGGGCTCCTGGTGGACGGCCGGCCTCGTCGGCGGCGGCCTGATCATCCTCGCGCTGGCCGTCTGGGTCGAGTCGCGGGCCGCCGAGCCGATCATCCCCCTCGGCATCTTCAGGAACCGCACCGTCGCCCTCGCCACGATCGCCAGCGCGCTGGTCGGTGTGGCCATGTTCGGCGGCACCGTCTTCCTGTCGCAGTACTTCCAGGTGGCGCTCGGCAAGTCGCCGACCGTGGCCGGCCTGATGAGCCTGCCGATGGTGTTCGGCCTGCTGGTCTCCTCGACCGTGGCCGGCCAGCTCATCACCAAGACGGGCCGCTGGAAGGGCTTCCTGGTGGCCGGCGGCGTCGTCATGCTCGGCGGCATGGGCCTGCTCGCCACCATCGACGGCGGGACCGGCACCGTGCTGCTCGGCGTCTACATGGCGGTGCTCGGCATCGGCGTGGGCATGCTCATGCAGAACCTGGTGCTCGCCGCCCAGAACGACGTGCCCGCCCAGGACCTGGGCTCCACCACCTCCGTGCTGACGTTCTTCCGCAGCATGGGCGGCACGATCGGCGTCAGCGCCCTCGGCGCGGTGCTGGCCAACCGGGTCACGACGCTCCTGACGGAGAAGCTCGGCCCGATGGCCGGCGCCGGCGGCTCCGGCGCCGACACGCACGCCGTGCCCGACATCTCGAAGCTGCCCGCTCCCGTCGTCCGCATCATCCAGGACGTGTACGCGACCGCCACGGCGGAGCTGTTCCTCATCGGCGTGCCGCTCACCGTGCTGGCCCTGGTGGCGGTGCTGTTCATCAAGGAGAAGCCGCTGGCCACGCTGTCGGGCGAGGAGCGGCTGGCCCGCGAGCGCGCCGCCGCCTCCTCCTCCGGTCACTGACCGCGCCGTCACACACCCGTCACACACCGGGCCGTCACACGACGGCGACGGCGTCGACCTCGACGAGGCATCCGGGATTGAGGCCGGCCACGACGTGCACCGTGATGGCGGGCGGCGGGTCGGCCCGGTTCCACACCTCCTGGAAGGCGGCCACGCCTTCGTCGAAGGTGTGGCCGTCCACGACGGCGATGCGCCAGTGCACGATGTCGGCCAGGCTCGCCCCCTCGCTCTCCAGGATGGTCGCGAGGTTGCGGAACACCTGCCTGGCCTGCTCCCCGACGGTGGGGGCGACGACCTTGCCGTCGGGGCCGACGCCGTTCTGCCCGCCGATGTAGATGGTCTTCGCGGGCTGCTCGACCACGACGGCCTGGCTGAAGGCCGGGCTGCGGTGAAGCCCCTCGGGGTTGATGTGCCGTACGGGCATGTGCTGTCTCCTCGGTTGGTGAAACCGGTAAAAGCGGTTTCGCTGCGACACCAGTTATACTGGTTTCATGCGAGCGAGGACAACCGGGCGGCTCCTGCACGACCCCAAGGGCGGCTCTTTCTGGTTCGACGCCGGCGCCCTGTGCCTGGACTTCGCGCACACCGGCGGCGAGGGCCCCTACGCGGTGTTCGAGACCCTGCACGAGCCCGCCGACCTCGCCGCGTGGCTGGCCCAGCCGCCGCCGGCCGCCGTCGTGACGGCGCCCGTGACCGAGGATGAGCTGGCCGCGGCCAAGGCGCTGCGGCAGGCGATCTGGGTGGCCGCGCACGCCCGGGCGGCCGATCGCCCCGTCCCGGCCGCCGCGATCGCGGCGATCAACCGGGCCGCCGCCGAGGCGCCGCTCGTCCCCGGGCTCGGCGCCGACGGCACCAGCATCGCGTGGCAGCCGCCCGTACGAGCCGCGCAGGCGCTGTCCACCATGGCCAGGGAGATGATCGAGCTGCTGTCCGGGCCGTTCGCCGGGCGCATCCGCGAGTGCGCGAGCGACGACTGCCCGCTGGTGTTCGTCGACACCTCCCGCCCCGGCGCCCGCCGCTGGTGCTCCATGGAACGTTGCGGCAACCGCCACAAGCTCCGCGCCCTGCGCGCCCGGCGAACCACGGACCAGTGACGGGCGGCGGTGGCCGGGCCCGTGCCGGATTCGCTCACCTCACATATACGTCCTGTGATAGATAGATGACAACCTGGGGTTAGCGCGCACCGCGGACAGTTCCGGCTAATGTCTCCGCTACCTGAGGAAGCCCGGGCGACTACGGAGGACCGGTCATGGGCGACTCCACCGTCGGCACGTCCCATTCGTCCGCGCGTGGAAAGCGCGCCCGAGGCCCGGGAGACGCGGGTGAGGAGCCGGAGCTGCGCCGGCTGCTGGCGGGGCTGACCGCCGTCAGGGACGGCGACTTCCGCACCAGGCTCCCCGACGACGCCGACGGGCTGCTCGGCGAGATCGCCTCCGTCTTCAACGGCATGGTGGACCAGCTGTCCCTGTTCACCTCCGAGGTGACGCGGGTGGCCCGCGAGGTCGGCACCGAGGGGCGGCTGGGCGGCCAGGCCGAGGTGCCCGGCGTCTCCGGCACCTGGAAGGACCTCACCGAGTCCGTCAACGCGATGGCGGGCAACCTCACCGACCAGGTACGCAGCATCGCCCAGGTCACCACGGCCGTGGCGCGCGGCGACCTGTCGCAGAAGATCACCGTGCACGCGCGCGGCGAGATCCTTGAGCTGAAGAACACCGTCAACACGATGGTGGACCAGCTCTCCTCCTTCGCCGCCGAGGTCACCAGGGTGGCCCGCGAGGTCGGCACCGACGGCCGGCTCGGCGGCCAGGCCGACGTCAAGGGCGTGGCCGGCACCTGGCGGGCGCTGACCGACTCGGTGAACTTCATGGCCGGCAACCTCACCGACCAGGTCCGCAACATCTCCCAGGTCGCCACCGCCGTGGCGAGGGGCGACCTGTCGCAGCGCATCACGGTCTCGGCCCGCGGCGAGATCCTGGAGCTGAAGAACACCCTGAACACGATGGTGGACCAGCTCTCCTCCTTCGCCGACGAGGTGACGAGGGTCGCCGGCGAGGTCGGCACCGAGGGCAATCTGGGCGGTCAGGCGACGGTCAGGGGCGTCTCCGGCACCTGGAAGGACCTGACGGAGAACGTCAACGTCATGGCCTCCAACCTGACCAACCAGGTCCGCAGCATCGCCCAGGTGGCCACCGCCGTCGCGCGCGGCGACCTGTCACAGAAGATCACGGTCGAGGCCAAGGGCGAGGTCGCGGCGCTGGCGCAGACGATCAACACGATGGTCGACACGCTCAGCGCGTTCGCCGACGAGGTCACGCGCGTGGCCCGCGAGGTCGGCACGGAGGGCCAGCTCGGCGGGCAGGCCCGCGTCCCGAACGTGGCCGGAACCTGGAAGAACCTCACCGACAACGTCAACTCCATGGCCGACAACCTGACCAACCAGGTCCGCAGCATCGCCCAGGTCACCACGGCCGTGGCGCGCGGCGACCTGACCCGCAAGATCGACGTGGACGCCCGGGGCGAGATCCTGGAGCTGAAGACCACGATCAACACGATGGTGGACCAGCTCTCCTCCTTCGCCGCCGAGGTGACCAGGGTGGCCCGGGAGGTCGGCAGCGAGGGCAGGCTCGGCGGCCAGGCCGAGGTCGAGGGCGTGTCGGGCACGTGGAAGCGGCTGACGGAGAACGTCAACGAGCTGGCCGGCAACCTCACCCGCCAGGTCCGGGCGATCGCCGAGGTGACCAGCGCGGTCACCTCCGGCGACCTGACCAGGTCGATCACCGTGGACGCCGAGGGCGAGCTGGCCGACCTGAAGGACAACATCAACTCGATGGTCAAGTCGCTGCGCGAGACGACCAACGCCAACGAGCAGCAGGACTGGCTGAAGTCGAACCTGGCCCGCATGTCGGGCCTCATGCAGGGGCACCGCGACCTCGCCACCGTGGCCGAGCTGGTCATGAACGAGCTGGCGCCGCTGGTCTCGGCCCAGTACGGCGCGTTCTTCCTGGCCGAGGAGAGCGAGCTGAAGCTCATCAGCGCCTACGGCTACCCCGCCGACCCGGAGCGGCCCACCCGGTTCAGGATCGGCGAGGCCCTGGTGGGGCAGGCGGCGCGCAGCCGCAGGACCATCGCGATGACCGACCTGCCGGCCGGCTACATCACGATCTCCTCCGGGCTCGGCAGGACCGACCCCACGTCCGTGATCGTGCTGCCCATCGTCGTCGAGGAGCAGGTGCTGGGCGTGATCGAGCTGGCCTCGGTGCAGCCGTTCACACCGGTGCACCGCGCCTTCCTCGACCAGCTCATGGAGACGATCGGGGTCAACCTGAACACGATCGTGGCCAACGCGCGTACCGACGAGCTGCTGAAGGAGTCGCAGCGGCTGGCCGTGGAGCTGCAGGCCCGCTCGGAGGAGCTGCAGCAGCAGCAGGAGGAGCTGCAACGCTCCAACGCGGAGCTGGAGGAGAAGGCGACGCTGCTGGCCCGCCAGAACCAGGACATCGAGACCAAGAACCTGGAGATCGAGCAGGCCCGCCAGGAGCTGGAGGCGCGCGCGCACCAGCTCTCGCTGGCCTCCACCTACAAGAGCGAGTTCCTCGCCAACATGAGCCACGAGCTGCGCACGCCGCTCAACTCGCTGCTCATCCTGGCCCAGCTCCTCGCCCAGAACCACACCCGCAACCTGACGCCCAAGCAGGTCGAGTACGCCGGGATCATCCACTCGGCCGGCTCCGACCTGCTGCAGCTCATCAACGACATCCTCGACCTGTCGAAGGTCGAGGCCGGCAAGATGGACATCAACCCTGAATGGGTGCAGCTGCGCAAGCTGCTCGACTACGTCGAGGCCACCTTCCGCCCGATGACCGGGCAGAAGGGGCTCGCCTTCCGCGTCACCACCGCGCCGGGCGTGCCCGCCGAGCTGCTCACCGACGACTCGCGGCTGCGCCAGGTGCTGCGCAACCTGCTCTCGAACGCGGTCAAGTTCACCGAGACCGGCAGCGTGGAGCTGCGCATCGAGCCGGCCTCGCCGTCCGAGCTGCCCGTCTCCGTGCGCCCGAACGGCCCCGCCATCGCGCTGCGCGTCGTCGACACCGGCGTCGGCATCCCCGAGCAGCAGCTCGAAGTGATCTTCGGAGCGTTCCAGCAGGCCGACGGCACCACCAGCCGCAAGTACGGCGGCACCGGGCTCGGCCTGTCCATCTGCCGCGAGATCGCCTACCTGCTGGGCGGCGCCATCACCGTGCAGAGCACGCCGGGGCAGGGCAGCGTGTTCACGCTGTTCCTGCCGGTGGCGCGGCCCGGGTTCGAGGTCGTGCCGGCGGAGGGCGGGGAGCCCGCGCAGCCGGCGGAGCGGGCGCCGGTGTCGGCGCGGCGGCTGCTCGTCATCGAGGAGCGGCCCCACGGGCTGCTGTCGCTGGTCTCCGAGAGCGTCGTCGGCGACCTGGCCGGCGCCCGCGACCAGGACGGGACGATGGAGGTCGTCACGGCGGCCGGCGCCGAGGAGGCGGCCGTCATGCTCACCGGCGAGCCGTGCCACTGCATCGTGCTCGACCTCAGCCTGCCCGACCTGTCCGCCTACCACCTGCTGGACATCATGGACCGCGAGCCGCGCCTGCACGGGGTGCCGGTGCTCGCGTACAACAGCTGGCGCTCGCACTCCCAGCAGGAGGTGAGCCTGGCACACCAGCCGCTGGAGCTGCTGTCCAGCCTCGACGAGCTGCGCGAGCGCATCGCGCTGCACCTGACCGCCGACCAGCCGGGCGACGTGCTGCCCCTGGTGAGGACCGGCACCGTGAACGCGGCGGCGGCCCGCGAGATCGACAACACGCTCGCCGGGCGCACCGTCCTGGTCGTGGACGACGACGCCCGCAACCTGTACGCGCTGACGAGCATGCTGGAGATCCACGGCATCAACGTGCTGCACGCCGAGAACGGCCGCAAGGGCATCGACACGCTGACCGCCCACGAGGAGACCGACCTGATCCTGATGGACGTGATGATGCCCGAGATGGACGGCTACACGGCCACGGAGACGATCAGGGCCATGCCCCAGTACGCCGACCTGCCGATCATCGCGGTCACCGCCAAGGCGATGCCGGGCGACCAGGAGAAGAGCCTGGCGGCGGGGGCCAGCGACTACGTGACCAAGCCGGTGGACGCCGACCATCTCATCGAACGCATCCAGCACTGGATGGACCCGTCCTGACGACCTTCCGAGGAGCGGCGACGTGCACTTCCCTTCCAGCCACGACGACCAGGCGCCTCCTCCCCCCGTCCCTTCGGCCCCCCTGAGCGCGGCCGACATCACCGACCTGCCGGACCCGCCCGCCTGGCCGGACGCCGCGCCCGAGCCGCAGGACGGTGCGCCCGAGCCGCAGGGCGGTGCGGGCAAATCGCATGAGGGCGAATCGTATGAGGGCGGGGGCGAGTCCCAAGGCGGCGAGGGGGCGGGCGACGGGGAGGGGGAGATCGCGAGGCTGGCCGCGACCGTCGAGCGGCTGCGGCGCGAGATCGAGCGGGTGCGGCGCGCCGCCGACGACCGCGCCCTGATCGAGCTGGCCAAGGGCGTGCTGGTCGAGCGCCTGCACTGCGCCCCCGCGCAGGCCGCCGAGCAGCTCGCCACGCTCGCCGCCAAGGCCGGCGTGTCCCGCCTGGAGCTGGCCGCCGACATCGTCAACGAGGTCGCCGGCGACCGCATCGGCGCGGCGGCCGAGTCCGACCCGGAGGTGTCGGTACGCCTGCGCGCCGCCGAGAGCGCCGCACTCGGGGCCCGCGACACGCAGGTGGTGGCCATGGCGCTGCTGGAGCACGCGCTGGCCCCGCTGGGCGCCACGGCGGTGGCGGTGTGGGCGGCCGAGCCGGGCGCCGCGCTCACCCTGGCCGGTTACGCCGGTTTCGGCCCGGAGGAGGCCAGGCGGTGGCGGCACGTGCCGCCCGGCGTGCTCACCCCGGCCGGCCGGGCGCTGGCGGAGCGGCGCATCATCTGGCACGCCGACGCGGGCCTGCCCACCATCGGCCGCCTGGTCGCGGGCGGCGGCCGGGTGACGGTGCCGATGACGATGGGCGGCCGGATCCTCGGCGTGCTGGAGATCTGCTGGCCGCACGCCCTGCCCCCGCACCCGCCCCGGCTCGAACGGCAGATCGAGGCCATGGCGGAGCTGTGCGCGCACACGCTGGACGCGCCGTTCGTGCCGCTGGCGCCGCCCACCGGCGCGCTGTCGGAGGTGGTGGACCTGGCCGACGCGCTGCCCGACCCGGCGCTGGTGCTGCGGGCGCACCTGGACTCGCGGGGCGAGCCGGCCGACTTCCGCATCCGGCACGTCAACGACCGCCTCGCCGGCGGGGACGGGCTGCTGCTGGAGGCGTACCCGCTGGTGCCGGGCGGGCTGCTGCTGGAGGCGTACCCGCGGGCGGCGGGCGGCCTGTTCGGGCGGCTGCTGCACGTGCACGCCACGGGGGAGCCGTTCCGTGCCGAACGGATGGCGCTCGGCCTGAGCACGACGGGCGTGGCGGACGTCAGCCTCACCCGGCACGGCGACAGCGTCCTGATGGTGTGGCGCGACCACGACGAGGACGCCCGCCTGGCCGGCCTGCTGGAGCACGCCCAGCGACTGGGCCGCATCGGCGGCTTCGAGGAAAGCGCGGTCACCGGCCAGATCACCTGGAACGCCCAGCTCTACTCCCTGTACGGGATGAAGCCCGGCGACCAGCCGATCCCGCTGGAGCGGCTGCGCGACCACGCCCACCCCGACGACGAGATCGCCATCGGCCGCTTCCTGCGCACGGTGCTGCACCACCGCCGGTTCGCGGCCGTGGCGTTCCGGCTGGTGCGCCCCGACGGGATCACCCGGCACATGCGGGTGGTGGCCGAGCCGGTGTTCGGGCCGGAGGGGCGGCTCATGGCGGTGCGCGGGGCGTACCAGGACATCTCCTCCCAGCACTGGACGGAGGTGGCGCTGGCGGTCACCCGCGACCAGCTCGCCGACACCGAGGAGCGCTCGGCCGCGAGCAACCGCCTGGCGCTGCAGCTCCAGCAGGCGATCATGCCGCCCTCGCACGCCACGATGGACTCCTTGGGCCTGCACATCGCCGTCCGCTACCGCCCGGCGCAGAAGGAGGACCTGGTCGGCGGCGACTGGTACGACGCGGTGGCGCTGCCGTCCCAGCGGGTGCTGCTGTCGGTGGGCGACGTGGCTGGGCACGGCGTGCAGGCGGCCACCGGCATGGTGGTCCTGCGCAACGCGCTGCGCGGCCTGGCCACGACCGGCGCCGGCCCCGCGCAGATCATGGACTGGCTGAACCAGGTCGCCCACCACCTCGCCGACCGCATGACCGCGACCGCCGTGTGCGCCCTGTACGACCCGCCGACGCGCGTCCTGCGCTGGGCGCGGGCCGGCCACCTGCCGCCGATCCTGCTGCGCGACGGGAACGGCTCGGAGCTGCCGATGGTGAAGGGGCCGCTGCTGGGCGCGTTCACCGACGCCCGCTACGAGGAGGGGCAGCTCCAGCTGCGGGCCGGGGACACGCTGCTCATGTACACCGACGGCCTCATCGAGCGGCGCGACCACAACATGCGCCACGCCCAGGACCAGCTCCTCGCCATCGCCCGACGGGCCGCCACCACGCTCGACCACCGCCTCGACGACCTGCTCACCCACTGCAACTCCGACACCGACGACGACACCTGCCTCATCGGCGTGCGCCTGAGCTGAGGCGTCGCGCTTCCGGGCTCCGGGACACCGGCGCTCTCAGCCTGCGCCGAAGCAGACGAACGTGCACGCGGGCTCCCCCTCGGCGGCCGCGGCGAGCGCGTCGGCCGGGGACGCGCCGACGGACACCCCGCGGTGGTAGGCCGTCATGACCCGCTCGGCCACCGCGTCCGGCACCCGCGTGAGGCTGGAGATGACCGTGGACGTGCCCAGATGCAGCAGGGCCGCGGTGAAGCCCAGCAGCTCGTCGCCCGCCCTGACCACCGCCTGCCCCACGTCGCACGCCGACAGCACGACGTGGCCCGGCGTCCGGTCCAGGCGTTGCAGGTCGTGGGCCATGAGGGGGCCGTCGGCCAGGACCAGGCGGGAGAAGAGCACGTTCTCGCGCTCGTGGTGGCCGTGGGCGGCGAAGTGCGCGAACGACGCGCCGTCGAGCGCCGACAGGGTGGCCGACACGGTGGCCAGGCCGCCCGTGAGCCGGCGCGCCTTCGGGTGCACGGCGCCCAGCCGCTCGATCTCCCGCTCGGCGTGCTCCAGGTCCGGCCCCGCGACCAGCACGGAGGAGCTGCCGTCCCGTACGAACGGCTCCGCGGCGCGCCTGGCCGCCAGCCACACCAGCGCGGACGGCGCCACCGACAGCGGCCGGCCGCGCACCTGCGGCAGCAGGCCCCACGGAACGGCCGACAGGCCCATGGTCGGGACCAGCACGATCCCCCGCGCGCCGGACAACGCCTGCCGCAGCGGCGCCTCCAGCGCGCCGGCGATCACGCCGAGCTGCCGTCGCACCGACGCCTCGATGACCGCCTTCATCGCGGGCCGCAGGTTGCGTCCCGCCTGCGCGTTCAGGTCACCCGCCAGCCGCCGCGCCGCCTCCGCCACCGGCTCGTACGCGCTCAGCCGGTGCAGGTGGCAGCCGCCGTTCACCAGCACGACGGCGAGCAGCCCGCCGCCCACGTTGAGCAGGCTGACCAGGGCGAGGCCGTCCTCCGCCAGCGCCTCCCGCACCGCCGCGACCGGCGCCTGGGCCAGCCGCTCGCCGACGCCGGGCAGCTGCCAGCCGCGCTCCCTGACCACCTGCTCCAGCTCCAGGCAGCGCCTGCGCAACGCGGGGCGGCGGTGCCCGGCGGCCTCGTCGGCGTGCATCTGCTGGGCGAGCTGGCGCAGCTCGGCCAGCGCCTCGGCGGTCCGCTCGTCCTCGGGCGCCCGCGTCGGCCGGAACCTGAACGCCTGCGCCCGGCACCGCTCCGACCAGACGAACACCTGCCGCGGCGACCCGCCCGCCAGCGCCGCCCGCAACCCGTGCGCCGCCAGGTCGGCGCCGAGGGCGGCGACGCCGGTCAGCAGGTCGAGGCTGCCCAGCCTGCCGCGGTGGGAGTCGATGAGCGCCAGCCCGTCCCGCACCTTCCGCAACGCCTGCCCCCGCCGCCCCTGCGCCCCGGCCAGCTCGGCCTCGGCCAGGTGCCGCATCAACCGCACGTCAAGCGGCTCCCCCCTCCCCCGCCCACGGACCCGCCTCTCACCGCCGCCCGGCACCTCAGCGCCCACGGGCACCTCACCGCCCACCGGCGTCTCACCGGACGACGCCCGTCCGGCGGCGGGCGCCTCCGCAGCGCCCGGCGCCCCGGTCGGCGGCGGCACGTCCTGCCGTGTCATGGCCGGTGCGACGCCCGCAGGGGGCGGGGGCGCGTCCGCAGGGGGCGGGGGTGGGCAGGGGGCGGTGGCGGTGACGGTGGCGGCGGTCAGGTGGCCGGCGGCGAGGAGGGCGCGTACCGAGACCAGGCGGGCCATCTCGGCGTCGGCGGGCATGCCGAGCCCGGTGAAGCGGCCCGCCAGCTCCCACGCGCGCCTGGCCACCGCCCGTGGGGCGGCGCCGCGGGCCAGGTCGGCGCGCAGCCGCATGAGCTCGGCCCGCCGCGCCCAGGCCGCGCTGCCCCGGCGGCGGAAGTGGGTCTCGGCGCGCCGGGCCCAGGCGCGGGCCTCGTTGTGCCGGCCGGCGTCCAGCGCGCATTGGGCCCTGGCCAGCTCGGCCTCCGCGTAGTCCTGCATCAGGCGCTGCCGGCGGAAGCCGTCGATGGCGCGGTCGAGGGTGTGGCCGGCCTCGTCGGTGAGGCCGACGGTGAGCAGCGCGCGGGCCCGGTCGAGGGCGAGCACGGGCAGGAAGCCGGGGTTGTCGTCCTGGTAGAGCCGCTCCACCTGGGCGAACACGGTGAGCGCGGCCGGCACGTCGCCGAGCAGCAGGTCGCAGTAGCCGTCGTTGTGCAGGGCCTTGGCGGCGATGACGGGGTGGTGCTGCGCCTGCGCGATCTGGGCGCTCCTGCGGGCGTCGTCCCTGGCCTGGCGGACGTGGCCGGTCGCGATGTGGATGACGGAGCGGTTGAGCAGCACTCTGGCCAGCTCGACGGGGTCGCCGTCCTGCAGCATGGGGGCGGCGAGGTCCAGCTCGCGCAGCGCCTCGGTGCTGGAGCCCATGCGCAGGTGCATCAGGCCGCGCTGGGCGTGCACGATGGCCAGCTCGGCGGGGGTGGCGCGGCGCTGGGCCTGGTCGAGCAGGGCCATGCCGAGCTCGGTGCGGCCCTGCTCGGCCTCGGCGTGCGCGAGGCTGGTCAGCAGCCGCGCGACCAGGCCGTCATGAGCGCTGGGGGCGCCGCTGCCCGCCACGGTCTCACCCGGCGGGACGCCGGCCGCGGGCCCGTCGTTCTCAGGCCCGTCGTTCTCGGGGGTGTTCCGGCCGAGCAGGGTGAGGGCCTGGCGGAGCCGGCGGGCGGCAAGGGCCGGGCGGCCGTTGTCGGTCGCCTCGACGCTGAGCCTGTGCAGGCGCTCCGCCTGCTCGCGGAGCGTGGCCGCACGCCCGTGGTCGCGCATCCGGCCTCGCAGTCGGGGGTTTCAGAGGATGAGTGAGGGCGTCACCGCCAGTATCGCCGCCTGCGCCGGATCATCAACCCCTTGCCGGACGACGAGCTGCGACAGCCCGCGCGGCACCACGTCGAGCACGAACCGTCCTTGGTCGTCGGCCCGCACGACGTGGGCGCCGGCACCGCAGCGCAGCTCGACGAGGTGGTCGCCGGGCGGGGCGAGCCAGCCGTCGACGCGGACGGCGTGCTCGTCGCGCGCGCTGACGCTGATCATGATGGTGAGGATCTCGCTGTCGAACGTGATCGTCCGGCTGTCCTCGCCGCCGCGCACGCCGGCGGGCAGCACGTCCTCCTCCTGCGGGCGCAGCACCTCGAACTCGGGCGCCCCGAAGTCGGGCGACTCGAGGGCGAGGGCGAACTGCAGGCGGGCGACGAGCGTGGCGGGCACGGGATCGACGACGCGGTAGACGTTCGCGATCTCGTCGGCGAGGTGCTGGTCCTCGGGGCTGAAGGAGGGGAAATCCCCTTGGGCCGTGTTCATCAGGAGCTCCAATCCGGGTCCTTCGCGAGCAGGAGGCGCAGTTTCGCGAAGCACCGGCCGCGCGTGGGCCCGATGCTGCCCAGCGGCATGTTCAGGGCGGCGGCCACCGCGTCGTAGTGGGGGCGGGGCACGAAGGCGATGATCCGCAGCAGCTCGGCGCACCTCTTGGGCAGGCTCTCGACCGCGTGCCAGAGCGCGCGCCGCCGCTCGTCGTCCACGAGCAGCTCGTCGGGGGTGAGCACGGGGTCGGGCAGGTCGTCGAACGTGTCGTCGCCGGGCAGGTCGTCCTTGCGGGAGGCGCGGCTGACCCGCCACGCCTCGCGGCGGGCGGTGGTGACGAGCCATTCGATGAGCGCGCCGGGCACGGAGATGGCGTGCAGGTGGCGCAGCAGGGTGAGCCACGTGGTCTGGATGACGTCCTCGGCGGCCTGCCGGCTCAGGCCCTGGTTCCTGGCGGTGTGCCAGAGGACGGGGGTGAGCTCGGCGACGATGGCGTCGAGCGCGTCGCGGTCGCCTTGACGGGCCTCGACGAGCAGGGCCGCGAGCCGGTCGCGGCGCTGGGCGCGCGGGGTGGGCGCCCGCCGCGGCGCGGGATCCGCTGCGGGGTCGAGCCCGGCGTCGCGGGCCGGGCCGAGGGCCGGATCGAGGGCAGGGTCGCCGGTCATCAGATCGGTACGACTTCCGGGCGCGCGACCTTGTCGTTCATCATCGTGTCGACGACGGCCTTGGCCCGGGCGACGCGATCGACCCCCACCTGCTGCACGGTCTTGGTCAGCTCGGCGGCGACGGCGCCGGCCACGATCGGCGCCGCGAACGATGTGCCGCTCCACGCGCAGTGCGTGCCCATGGCGTCGCAGTCGAGGGAGGCGCGCTCGCCGGTGGTGAGCGTGGCGTTCTGGGCGCCGCGGAACTGGGGCGGGAAGGTGCTGACGACCATGGCGCCGGGGGCCCGCCACCGTACGGCGGGGTGCTCGTTGCTGAAGATGGCGATGGTGCCGTCGGGGTTCTTGGCGGCGACGCCGAGCATGGGGGCGAGCGGCGGCCCCTGCACGGGGGTCTCGGAGAGGGCGGCGAGGTAGAACGGCCGGGTGGTGGCGTAGTTGCCGGCGGCGTTGACGACGATGACGCCGCGCGCCCGCAGTTGGTTGACCTTGTCGAACAGGGCCTGCATGGCCGCGTCGCCGGTCTCGGCGAAGCCGCCGAAGGAGCAGCACAACACGTCCACGGCCTGCCCGGCGTCGAGCAGCGCGACGAGGCGGTCGAGCGCGGCGTGCAGGGCCTCGCCGGGGACGACGCCGTCGCTGTGCATGACCTTGTACGACAGGACGCGGGCGTCGGGGGCGATCTGCGCGATGAGCCCGGCCAGCATGAGGCCGTGGCCGGTGTGGGAGTTGAGCGTGCCGATGAGGGGGTTGGGCAGGTGGCCGAGGTCCTCGTACCCGACGAGCTTGGCGATGTCGCGGCCCTGGTAGGCGGGGTGGGTGTCCTCGATGAGTTGCTGCCCGGCCGGGTCGACGGTGAGGAACGCGTCGGGGTCGGTGACGGGCTTGAACCAGGGGTGGGCGGTCACGCCGGTGTCGAGGATGGCCACGGTGACGCGGGGCCCGCCGAGCTCCTGGAGGGTGCGGCGGCGCGGCGGCCCGGCGACGACGGTGACGGGGGTGCGGCCGTAGCCGGGGCGGTGGCCGCCGCCGGGCTCCTCGGTGACGGCGTGGCCGCTGGTGGCGGGCTCGCCGCCGAGGTCGAGCGAGCCGATCCCGCTGGTGGCGGAGCCGACGAACAGGTGGTCCAGGGAGATCTTGGCCAGGTCGTCCCGTCCGGCGAGGGTGGCGGGCGCCGCGCGCAGGGCCCGGCGGACGGCGCGCAGGGCGGGCCAGGCGTCCGCTTTGACGTCGCGCCCGCCTTCTGCGACGGTCAGGACGGCGGGCATCCAGACGGTCTCGCCGCCGTAGTCCCTGCGGTGGGCCCGCTCGATGCTCTCCTGCGAGAGCCTGAGCCCGACCTCGCCGAGCGCCGCGTCGATCCATTCCGTGGCGCTGCGGTCGACGAGCAGGTGGCCGGGTACGAGGAGCACGTCCGCGCGGTAGACCGTGGAGTCGGGCCTCGCCTCGCCGTCGTCGAGGCCGACCGCCCACGGGTCGAGGATCTTGGCGCCGTGCCGGTCGAGGAGCTCCCGGGGAAGGGTGAGGCCCTGCCACGACGGCCCGAATCTCTCGGTCTCGCCGTGCCGGGGAGCTTCGCGGATGTAGTCGATGGTCATTCGCCGCCTCCGTTCATCCCTCTGTGGCCTACGAGAGCGGATCAGGGGCGCCGATACGCCCGAAAGATAACGGAACGGTCACGATCCGCGCCATCCTGCATCCTTGCAGGCATTTTCCGCAAACTCTTTGCAAAGCCCGCCGGCGCTGGGCTGAAGGCGGGCATCGCGGACCTGCGCATGTTCGGCGAGACGTGGGGCTGCGATCGACGCAGGCTGGGCGTGATCAGGCCCTTATCGCCGCGCGTAACATCGGCAGGGCCCGTTCCAGCGCCCGCTCCCAGTAGGGCCAGGTGTGCGTGCCCGCGCCGTAGAAGTCGGTGGTGACCTCGGCACCCGCCGCCCGGGCCCGCCCGGCGAAGACCTTCGCCTGGCGCAGCAGCGCGCCCTCGTAGTCGCCGGTCGCGCCCGGCGGGTCCAGCGGCCCCGGCCGCCCGTCGCCGCAGGACACGTAGAGCGGCATCCCGCCCAGCCGCGCGGCGAGGCGGGCGGGGTTGTGCGCGTCCCACTCGGGGCCGTCCGGCGCGCCCCAGAGCGCGTCGGGGTCCTCGCCGTTCTCGCCGACCAGCCGCCGCACGCCCGAGCGGTCGCCGGTGGTGTCGAGGACGCCGGAGAACGACGCGGCGGCGCGGAACAGGCCGGGGTGGCGGGCGGCGTACACCATGGCGCCCAGCCCGCCCATCGACAGCCCCGCGATCGCCCGGTCGGGCCCGGCCCCGAACTCGGCCTCGATCAGCGGGATCAGCTCCTCGATGTGGAAGGTCTCCCACTTCGGGCCGCGTACCCAGTCGGAGTAGAACCCGACCCGGCCGCCCTCCGGCACCACGACGACGGCGGGCAGCCGGTCGGTGAGCCGCTCGGCGCCGCCCTCGTCGATCCAGCCGAGATGCCCGGCGCCGCAGCAGCCGTGCAGCAGGTAGAGCACCGGCCAGGGCCCGGAGCCGCGGGTCCAGCCGGGCGGGAGCAGCACGCGTACCGGGGTCCGGCGGCCGAGCGCTCGGGAGTGGACGCTGAGCGCCTGGCCGCGCGCGCCCACCGGCTTCCGCTCGACGATCCGCACGCCGTCCACGTGGGTCTCGGGCAGCGTCGGCGCGGGCGCGCAACCGAGCGCCAGCGCCGCCAGCACCGTGGCGACGAGCCCGGCGCGGGCCCTCATGGTCCGGTCAGGGGGTCGAAGCCGCGCAGCATCATGCCCTGCCCCCGCGAGTGGTGGACGTCGTCGGCGGGCCGGTCCGCGGGGTCGCGGAACTGGATGAGCAGCGTCGTACGGGCCTCGTCCGAGCGGTTGACCCCGGACCCGTGCACGGTCAGGTAGCTCAGGAAGAGCACGTCACCCGCCTCCGCCTCGACCGGCACCGCCTCCTCCAGCGGCCACCGCTCCGGCGGCAGGTGCCAGCCGCCCTCCTCGACGTGCGGCAGCGGCCCGTGCCGGTGGCTGCCCGGCACGACCCGCACGCAGCCCTTCTCCTCGGGCGCGTCGTCGAAGTGGAAGATGGCCGCGCCGACCGTGTGGCGGGTGTGCGGGAAGTGCGCGGCGTCCTGGTGCATGGGGAACGGCGAGCCCTTCTCCGCCGGCTTGACGAAGATCTTGGTGTGGTGGAGCTGGACGTTCTCCGACCCGATCAGGGCCGCCGCGACGCCGGTGAAGCGCGGGTCGAGCATGAGCCGGCCGAACGCGGCCGAGTGGAACTGCACGTCGTGGCAGTGGCGCAGCTCGGTGGCGAACCCGGCCAGCCGCCTCGCGCTGCCCCAGGTGGGGTCGTACGGGCGTAACCGGGACAGCACCGCGTGGCACTCCTCCCGGTACGCCCGTGCCTCCTCCTTGCCGATCAGCCCTTTGACCAGCACATAACCGTGCTCCCGGTAGAAGCGGGTCAGCGAAGAATCGGCCATGCACACTCCCGGCGCCGCGCGGTCCTTCCCACTGTGTGCCCGGGAAGCGGCCGGGGGAAGAGCCGTTCTTCCCCCGGTGCGCTACCGGCAGGTCACCGGATACACCGCCCGCATGGACGGCTTGTCATGGTTGAGCACCTCCAGGACGACGGTGCCGTCCTTGCGCTCGGGACGGTCCCAGTAGGCCGCCTGCACCTCCAGGATGCCGCTCTCCCCCACCTTGTGCGTGTAGGACGCGGTGGGGTTGCCGTCGGCGACCCACCGGTAGGTGATCTCGGTGCCGGGGGCGGCGGTGAACGTGCCGTGCGCGGTCACGTAGGGGGCGTCCACGCAGTCGCCGTAGTAGGCGTCCGGCCGCAGCTCGACGATCTTCACGGTGCCCGGCGCCGGGTCCTTGTCCCTGCACTCCCAGGTGTAGGGCTCCTGCATGAACGGCCGGTTGTGGTTGAGCACCTCCAGGCGGACGACGCCGGTGCCGCTGCTGCGGGCCGAGCCGTACCAGAAGTCGCCGATCTTGCTCTTGATGCCGGGCCTGAGCACCTCGCTCCTGATCGGGCCGGGCTTGCCGTCGACGACGAGGCGGTACTTGACCTCGGCCTCGCGGTCGGTCATCACCAGGCCGTCGGCGCGCAGCCCGTACGAGCCGTCGCACACGCCGTGGAAGACCGGCGTGAGCAGGTAGCGGAAGGTCAGCTTCGCGTCGCCGGGCTGGTCGGTGCAGGTGAAGCCGAACGCGCGCGTCACCGGCTCCGCCGGGCCGCCCTCGGTCATCAGGCCGAGCGTGTGCCGCCCGGCCCCGGTGCGGTCCAGGCTCCAGGACGCGGTGACGTCCTGGGTGCGCGGCCGGTCGGAGGCGGCGAAGTCCAGCACCTGCTGCTGCCACTTGCTCCCGTCCAGGATCCACCAGTACGTGACCTTCGCCGCCGGGCCGGCCGGGAGCGCGATGCGGCCGGTGGCCTGGTAGGCGACCGGTTCGAGGCATTCGCCCGCGTAGTCGCCGGGGGTGAGCGCGGCGATGCTCGGCTGCGGCTTCTGCGCCGGCGGAGTCGTCGGGGGCGGGCTCGTCGGCGGCGGGCTGGTGGGCGGGGGTGACGTCGGAGGCGTGGACGTGCAGGTCACCTCGTAGGCGGCCCGCGTGGAGTGCTGCCCCGGCGTGATCAGCCGGATCGCCTTCCACCCGCTCCCGGAGCTGCCCACCCCCATCGGCAGCACGACCTGCCGGCTGCGCGGCCCGTTCGCGGCGAAGGAGAGCACCTGCACCGGCCCCTCGCCCGTGGCACTGTCGACCCACTGGTAGCGGACGTCGGCCGGGGTGCGCGACACCTGGATCGTGCCGGTGAACCGCACGGTCGTGGGGCACGCCCCCTCGTACGAGGGCGGGTCGGCCGTCACGGACGCGGCGGCGGTCAGCGGCTTGCCCGGCCGGGCGGGAAGGGGGTGGTGGTCGTCCCGGACGACGACCGGCCCCGGGCAGGCGACGCTGAACCTCGCCTTGGCCGACAGGCCCTTCCTGCCCAGGATCTCGACCGCCTGCCAGCCGGAGGTGCTGCGGTCGAACGTCTGGCGGTCCCGCACGACCACCTTGCGCGGGCCGCTCACGCGCAGGCTCCTGACGGCGCTCCTGCTGCCGTCGCCGCGCACCCAGCGGTACCGTACGGCGCCCGCGCCCTTGGCCGTCACCACGGCCGAGAAGCCGACGGTGGCGGGGCAGGCGCCGGACTGCCGGGCGGGGCTCGCCTTGACCTGGGCCACCTTCACGGCGGCCGGCGCCGCGGCGAGCGCGGGTGCCGGGGCGGCCAGCAGACCGCTGAGCAGTGCGGCGCCCAGCAGCAACGCTGTCCTTCTCATGTCCTGGGGTCCCTTTCTCTGCTTGTGCGGGCCCCATGATCCTCAGCCGGTCTTGTACGTCACTTGGATCCCTCTTGTAACGCGACATTTGAAGCATTTTCGAAGCGAGCGGGGGTGTTGCTAGCGTGGCCGCCTTGTCAGGGCCGCGGACGTGACGGGAGGGCCGGATGACGCAGTGGCCGGGAGGACCACCGAACCACCAGCACGGCCCTTGGCCCCCGCCTCCCCCTCCGCCTCCGCCGCCGCCCAGGAAGAGCGGCGGGAAGGCGCTGCTCGCGGCCGTGATCTCGTTCGCCGTGGTGCTCGTGCTCGGCGGCGCCGGGCTGCTGGCGTGGCGGCAGCTCGCCGGCGGCGGCGACGCGGGCTCGGACGCGGGCGAGATGGACGCGTCCAGCCTGGAGGTGCTGCGGAAGGGCAGGCTGACGGAGCAGGACGTGGCGCGCGTCGATCGCACCGCGTTGTTCTACGCGAGCTGGAAGGCGACGGTCACGCAGCCCGTCATGCACATCACGCAGGCGTCGTACACGAAGAGGGCGGACTTCGACAGGAACCGGCCCGACTTCGTGTGGGAGAGCGGGTACGACTACCGGACGAAGGAGTGGCAGCTCGCCTGGGGGGCGGGCGAGGCGGACGCGCCCGTGTCGTTCTGCGACGACGGCCGGTCGTTCCTCTACAGCTACTACCTGAAGAAGTGGAGCGCGGGCACCCAGGCCGAGACGATGTGCGCGCCGAAGAGGGCGTACCGCTACATCACCGACAACCTGTCGACTGGCGGCCTGACGGCGGAGCAGGCCGACGTGTGGGTGCGGGCGCTGCGGACCGACTACAAGGGGCTGGTCAACCCGGGCGAGCTGAAGCTGGCCGAGGTGGGCGGCAAGCAGTACCTGCGGCTGACGGTGGACTTCACGCCGGTGCGGCGGGCCGACGGGCTCTACTACGGCGGGCAGTTGCTCATGTGGTCGTTCAAGGAGACGAAGCTGGACCCGCAGACGCACCCGTACAGCTACGTCGGCTCGATGGGCACCGGCTACCACGCCGAGTACCACCTCGATCCGAGGACGCTGCTGCCCGCCTTCTCCGAGATCGCGGAGACGCCCGCGCCCGGCAGGGACGGCCGGCCGCGCGCGGACGCCGGCTTCTACGCCTGGCGGGTGCGCTACCACCTGCCGGGCAGGATGCCCGAGCTGCGCACCTCGGGCAAGCCCGACCGGCCGGCGCTCGACTGGCCGGTGGGCAAGCGCTAGAGCTGGGGGTGCGGAAGGCGGCCGAACTCAAGCTGGGCCGGGTCAGGGCTGGGTGGCCGGCTCCGGGGTGCGGGAGCGGTCGCGGAGCCAGGCGTACGCGCTCACGCCGATGCCCGCCACCGTGACCACCGCCCCCACCAGGTAGAGGGCGCGCAGCCCGAGGCCGCCGTCGATG
The DNA here is from genome assembly GCF_900323885.1 of [Actinomadura] parvosata subsp. kistnae. Taxonomy (GTDB): domain Bacteria; phylum Actinomycetota; class Actinomycetes; order Streptosporangiales; family Streptosporangiaceae; genus Nonomuraea; species Nonomuraea composti. The sequence continues at coordinate 158,309 of NZ_OOHJ01000008.1, forward strand.
ACCCGCCCGCCCAGCCAGGCGGCGAAGGCGGCGGCGAGCTGGTAGGCGGAGGCGTTCACGGCCATGGCCAGGGTGGGCGCCCCGGCCGCCGTGGCGAGGACGCGCGCCTGCATGCCGGGGATCACCGAGAAGCCGAGCGCGCCGACCACGAACACCATGACGGCGGTGGCCGCCATGTTGCCGCTGAGCGCCCACATGGCGACCAGTGCCGCCGCGAGCGCCGCCAGCAGGCCGAGCTGGGCGGCCATCGGGGCCCGGTCCGAGAGGCGGCCACCGGCGACGTTGCCGGCCGCCGCGCCGACGCCGTACACGAGGAGCAGCACGGCGACCGCGCCGGCGGCGAACCCGCTGATCTCGGTGACGAGGGAGGCGAAGAAGGTGAACACCATGAGCAGCCCGGCGTTCGCGACGGCGGTCACCGCGATCGCGAGCAGCACGTCGCCGCGGCGGAAGACGCGCAGCTCGGCGACGGCGGAGGTGGCGGGGGTGGCGTCGCGGACGTCCGGCACGAGCCGGGTCACGAGCAGGAGGCCGACCGCGCAGCAGGCGGCAATGGCGAGGAACGGGGCCCGCCAGCCGTACCCGGAGCCGAGGAAGGTGCCGATCGGGGCGCCGAGGATCATGGCCAGGTTCATGCCGAAGACGAGCTTGGAGACCGTGGACGCCTGCCTGCCCGGGGCGGCGGTGGAGACGGCGATGACGATGGCGTTGGCGAAGAACGTGGAGGTGACCAGGGCGGTGACGACGCGGGCCGCGAAGAGCACGGGGTAGGCGGGGGCGAGCGCGGAGGCGAGGTTGCCCGCGATTGTGATGGCGAGCAGGGTCATGATGAGGGGTTTGCGCGGGTAGCGGGCGGTCAGCGCGGTCAGCACGGGGCCGCCGACGATCATGCCGATGGCGTACGCGGTGACGAGCAGGCCGGCGGCGGGGATGGAGACGGCCAGGTCGCGGGCGACATCGGGGAGGATGCCGGCGATGACGAACTCGCCGGTCGTGATGCCGAAGACGCACAGCATCAAGGACGGCACGGTGGCCTTGGAGACCGAGGTCACGATCGATTCCATTCTTTACAGGTGGGTACATAAATAGGGCGGCGAAACGTTCCACTCGCTGGGGGCATGCCTACAGGGCCGCGATGGCCCCCTCGACGACGTCGAGGAGCGTGGCGCGGTCGTCGGTGACCTTGGCGAGCACGCGCAGCCCGTAATAGGCGCTCTGGAATGCCCGGGCCACCTGGAGCGCCGGCCGTTCGGACGACAGCTCGCCCGACGCCTGGCCCACCAGCACCAGCCGGTGGATGGCCTGCTCCAGGTCGTCGAACTGCCGCCGCACCAGGCCGGCGACGGCGCCGGTGCGCCCGCTGGCCTCGCCGGCGGCGTTCAGCGCCAGGCAGCCGCGGCGGCCCGGGTCGGCCATGTCGGCGTCGATGACGCCCAGCATGAGGTCGCGCAGGCGGTCCTTGACGGGGCCCGGCTCGTCCAGCATGCGCAGCTGCGCCTCGGCCTTGGTGGCGGCGTAGTGGCGCAGCGCCTGCTCGTACAGGGCGTGCTTGCTGCCGAAGGCGTTGTAGAGGCTGCCGCGGCCGAGGCCGGTGCGCTCGCACAGGTCCTGGGTGGTGGCCGCTTCGTAGCCCTTCTCCCAGAACACCTGCATGGCCGCCTCGACGGCGGCCTCGTCCCTGAACTCGCGTGGCCTTCCCATGGAACAAGGAGGCTAACCCATTCTGTACAGCTCAGTAAAGAACGAGAGGGGGAGAAGATGATTGACTAAGGATGGTAAAAACGTTTCATCGCGATCTTTGCGGAAGGTCTTCCTTGGACTACGAACGCCAGCCGTACAGAAGGTGCGGCCGCAGCGGACTCCTCCTCCCCGCCGTGTCGCTCGGCCTGTGGCACAACTTCGGCGAGGGCAAGCCACTCGAGAGCCAGCGCGCGATCCTGCACAAGGCCTTCGACCTCGGCATCACCCACTTCGACATCGCCGACCGCTACGGCCCGCCCGTCGGCGCCGCCGAGTCGGCCTTCGGCCGCCTGTTCCCCAAGTCGCTGCGCGACGAGGTCGTGGTCACCACCAAGGGCTACAACCCCATGTGGGACGGCCCGTACGGCTACGGCGGCTCCCGCAAGCACCTGCTGGCCACCCTCGACCGCTCGCTGGCCCGGCTCGGCCTCGACTACGTCGACATCTTCTACCTGCACCGCGACGGCGAGGAGACACCGCTGGAGGAGCAGGTCGCCACGCTGGACCACATGGTCCGCACCGGCCGCGCCCTCTACGTCGGCGTCTCCAACTTCTCCCCCGAACGCACCGCCCAGGCCGCCCGCCTGCTGCGCTCGCTCGGCACCCCGCTGCTGGTGCACCAGCCCCCGTACTCGATGCTGAACCGGCAGATCGAGGACGCGCTGCTGGGCGTGCTGGAGGAGGAGGGCATCGGGTGCGTGGTGTACTCGCCGCTCGCCCAGGGCCTGCTCACCGACCGGTACCTGAACGGCATCCCGGCCGACTCGAGGGCGGCCGAAGGCCGGTTCCTGACGCCTGACCGGGTGACGCCCGAAGTGCTGGCGTTCGTCCGGGCGCTGTCGGAGCTGGCGAGCTCGCGCGGACAGACCGTGGCGCAGCTCGCGCTCGCGTGGGCGCTGCGCGACCCGCGCATCACCTCCGTGCTCGTGGGCGCCTCCAGCCCCGAGCAGCTGGAGGCGAACGTGGCGGCCGTGGACCGGCTCGACTTCACCGACGACGAGCTGGCCGCCATCGACCGCGCCGCCAAGGAGGCCGGCGTCCAGGCGTGACGCCCTCGGGGGCGGGCGGCGGCCAGGGGGTCGGGGAGGGTGGCGCGTACGACCTCGCCCGGCCGGGCCAGGCGCGTCTGTCAGTGCACGTCCGCCACCCGCGGATACCCCCGGGTCCGCCCCCGCCACGATCCCCCGCGCCGGGTTGTCCAGCGCCGCCCCCGGCTCCAGCAGCGCGATCGGCTGCGTGCTGCCGCCCGCTGCCAGTCGGCCACCCCCGTGATCCCGCCGGCCAGGAACACGGCGGGCGGGTCGCCGGGCGCGGGCTCGTAGGGGTCGGGCGCTTCGTAGTACGTCTTCACACCGGCCCTTCGCGCCTGCGTACATCCATCGATGTACGGCCGATCTCGCTCTCCTGGACGATCAATGCCGGGCCGCGCGCCAGCACAGTGGGAAGCGTGGACAGACGCATCGACGCCCTCGACGTGCTGCGCGGCGTGGCCATCCTCGGCACGCTCGGCACGAACATCTGGATCTTCACCGACCCGGCCGGCCCGCTCGGCATCCTGAGCTTCGGCGGGGAGCCGGGGGTGGTGGAGACGTTCCTGCGGTTCCTGTCGAACGGCAAGTTCCTCGGCCTGCTCACGCTGCTGTTCGGGGTGGGGCTGGAGCTGCAGTACCGCAGCGCGGCGCGCAAGGGCGTGCGGTGGCCGGGCCGCTACCTGTGGCGGGCGGCGCTGCTGCTGGCGGAGGGTGCGGTGCACTTCGTCCTGATCTTCGAGTTCGACGTGCTGATGGGGTACGCGCTCACCTCGATGATCGTCGCATACCTGATCGGCCGCAGCCGGCGCGCCGTGACGACCTGGATGGTCGCGGCGGGCACCCTGCACGTGGCCATGGTGGGCCTGCTCACCCTGGCCCTGCTGACGGCGTCGCCGGGCGGCGGAACGGGGTCGCCGGGCGGCGGGACGGCGGCGGTCGCGTACCCCGGCGGCTGGCCGGACCAGGTGCGGCTCCGGCTGGACAACCTGGTGCTGTTCCGCGCGGAGCTGGTCTTCATCGTGCCGCTGGGCATCGTGCTGTTCCTGCTCGGCGCCCGCCTGATGCGGGCCGGGCTCTTCGAGGAGCGGGGCGCGCGGCTGCGCGGCCGGCTGATGGCCGCCGGGCTCGGCGCCGGCGTGCCGCTGAACCTGATCACGTCCTTCGCCGGCCCCGCCTGGTTCATGGTGGACCGCTATCTCGTGGCGCCGCTGGTCGCGCTGGGCCTGCTGGCGCTGATCACCTCGATCGTGCTCGGCCTGCGGGGCGAGCCCGGCGTGCTGCGGCGGGGGCTCACCGCCGTCGGGCGCACGGCGCTGTCCTGCTACGTGTTCCAGAACGTCGCCGCGAGCGTGCTCTGCTACGGCTGGGGCCTCGGGCTGGCCGGCCGGCTCGACGGGCTGCGGCCCTGGTGGGTGCCGGTGGCCTGGGGCGGGATCTGCCTGCTGTTCATGGTGCTGGCGTCGCTGTGGCTGCGCCGGTTCGAGCGCGGGCCGCTCGAACTCGCCTGGCAGTGGGCGTACCAGGCGCCGTTCAGAACCCGAGCCCCCGCCCGAAGGTAGGCCCCGGGTCCGCGGCGGTCACGCGAACGTGTTTCAATGCACCGACATGGAACTCGATGGGACCGGACCGGACGGCGGGGCCGCCGCGCAGGAGCGCGCGCGGTGACCGGCCGCGCGCTCGACTGGCTGCTGGCGATCGCGGGCGGCGTGCTGCTCACGCTGATGACCCAGACCAACGCCGTGCTCGCCCGCCACACCGACGCGCTGTACGCCTCCTGGGCCGCGCACGCCATCGGCGCCGTGGTCGCGCTGCTCCTCGTGCTGGCGCTCGGCCGGCGCAGACCGCCGCCGCAGACAGGGACCGACAGCCCGAACAGGACGCCGCGCTGGTACTACCTGGGCGGCATCCCCGGCGCGCTCGTCGTCGTCCTGTCGGCCGTGGCCGTCAACAGCGAGCTGGCCCTGGCCGGGACCATCGCGCTGATGCTCACCGGCCAGGTGGTGTTCGGCACCGCCGCCGACCGGCTGGGCCTGCTGCACACCCCCAGGCGCCGCGTCACGGCCATGGACCTGGCGGTCGCCGGGTGCGTGCTCGCGGGCAGCGTGCTCATCGTGCTCGGCGGAGCGTGACCCGTGCTCTTCTTCATCGTGCTGGCGCTGCTCAACGGCGTGCTCATCGGCGCCAGCCGCACCATCAACGGCCAGCTCAGCACCCGGGCGGGCGCGTTCAGGGCCTCGGTGTGGAACCACGTGGTGGGTTTCGTCTTCCTGAGCGCGGTGCTGCTCGTCCTGCGTACGTGGCCGGACCTCACGGACGTGCCGGTGGCGGCGTACGCGGGCGGGGTGTTCGGGGCGTTGTTCGTGGCCGTGAACAGTCACGTGTTCCCGAGGCTGGGCGCGATGAGCGCGTCCGTGCTGGTGATCAGCGGGCAGGTGCTGTCGGCCGTGGTGATCGACTGCGTCCAGCAGGGGAGGCTGCCCTCGCTCGTCCGGCTCGCCGGGGTGGCGCTCGTCCTGCTGGGGCTCGGCCTGCCGCTCCTGAAGGCCCGCCGCCGGCGCGGGGAGGCCGAGGGCCGGCTCAGCGACGACCCGCCGCAGAGCCCCGGCGGCGCAGCGCCGCAGCGGTGAGCGCGCCCACCAGGAGCACGACGCCCGCCCCTCCGGCGACCCACCCCCAGACGTCACCAGCGCCCGCGTCGCCGTCCGCCCGCAGCGGCCCCTCAACGGTGCCGGTCTCCGCGGCCGCCGCCGGCGGCTGAGGCGTGCCGAGCGCCTGGACGAACTCGGCGTCCACGGGCCCGGCCAGGCTCTCGTGCCCGGCCTTGCGCTCGTCGCCGGGCCGCAGCGGCCCTGTCCCCCGGTCGACCGGCACGTTCCCCGAGCACATGCCGGACGACAGCTCGACCCCTTCGACGGCGGGCCCGGTGGAGCTGACGGCCGCGAACACGAGGTAACGCCCGCCCCGCTGGAACGGGTACCCGCAGGAGGCGCTGTCGGCGTTGCTCGTGAGCGTGATCCTGGCGGCCGGCGTCCCCTTGTAGACCTGGTCGGCCTGGAACGTGTAGACGCGGGGCCGCCCCGGCCTGTCCTCCTCGCGTACGTTCGTCACGGTGCCGGTGAAGACGGCGTCCGCCTCCCGCACGGCGAGCGCGGGCGTCAGGTCCGCGCAGCTGCAGGCGTGGGCGGCTGTGGGCAGCCCGACGAGGAGCGCGGCGGCGAGGGCGAGGAGGGCGAGCATGCGTGACACCATGCCCTCATCACGTACGGCGGGTGGTGATCCGTTCAGTCCCGTCCCGGCTTCCTCGTTCGCCTGGCGGACCATCCACGTTCACAATCCCGCCCAAACCACCCCATAAATTGCCATTTCATGACTTTTAATGCCGTTTCCCGACGTTCCTTGCTCACCGGCGCCCTCGCGGGAGCCGGCCTCGCCGTGCTGGGCGGTACCTCCGCCCGGGCCATGACCAGGCCCGCGCCGCGCGTCCTGATCGCCACGAACGAGCCGTGGGGCACCTACCACGCGGCCCCGTTGCTGCCCGAGGCGCGCCGGCTGGGATGGGACCTGGCGCAGCTCGTGCCCGACCGCTCGGGGATCAAGCCCGGCGACCCGGTGCCGGTCGTGCTGCCCGGCGAGGTGAGCGAGGCCGACCTGCTCGTGGTGACCGGCGCGGGCGACTGGCCGGCCGACTGTGCGGCGCGGCTGCGCCGGGTGCCGCTGGTGGCCAGCTCGCTGGCGTACCAGCTGCCGGTGGAGGCGCCGAGGGCCAAGGAGTTCAGGGGGCGGCTGCGGGCCGTCACGGCGTCGTCGCCGGCGGAGGCCGCGGTGTTCGACGACTACCTCGGCACCCGGCGTCCCATCGAGGTGGTGGGCACGCCGCAGACCGACGACCTGCCCCGGCACGCGCCCGAGGCGGGCACCGTCCTGGTGCTGACCAGCGTCACCAGGTCGAGCGAGAGCGGCGGCTCGGCGCCGGGCACCGAGCTGCTGCTCGCCGCGGCCGAGCGGCTCGCGGCGGCGGGCAGGCACATCCTGGTGGGCCTGCACCCGCGCGAGGACCGCTCACTCTGGGAGCGGTACGAGATCAGCACCGTCCCCTCGGTCCAGGCGTCGGCCCGCGCCGAGGTCGCGATCGGCATCCCCGGGACGGTGTTCCCCGTCGTCGCCGCCGTCGGCGTGCCGCTGGTGGGCTGCACGGACCCGGCCCTGCGGATCCCGGACTACCTGCTGAGCGTCTGCTCCAGCACGATCACCTCGGCGGACGACGCGGTCACCGCCATTGGGACGGCCCGGCCGGTCTCGCGCAAGGTCCTGTACGAGGCGGTCGGCCCGGTGGGCGGCTCGGCCAGGCGCCTGTTCAAGGTGTGGCGGAAGGCGGGCCTGCGCGCCCACGCGGCCTGAGCGAGGGGCCCTCACGTCTTTGACGCGGGGCGGCAGGTGTTGACGTGGCGTCCGCGAACGCTTACGGTTCCGGCAATCGGTGAAACTATCGACACAATTCCGAAACTTTCGGAGTCCGTGTCGTCGCCCCCCAGCCACCCCCACCGCGCCGGAGGTCATTCGGTGAAGCCATTGATCATCGCCCTCGCACTCGTCCTCGCCGCCCCGCTCCCCGCCGCCGCTTCCGCCCACCCGCGCCCGCCGCGCGACCTGCGCCAGCTCGCCCAGCAGAACGGCATCAACATCGGCTCCGCGGTGGACGTCGCCGTGCTGCGCGACGAGGCCGACTACCGCAAGGTGCTCAACCGCGAGTTCAACCAGGTCACCGCCGAGAACGCGATGAAGTGGGAGTCGGTGGAGCCGCAGCGCGGCGTGTACACCTGGGACGACGCCGACGCCCTCGTCGAGAGCGCGCGCCGCAACCACCAGCAGGTCCGCGGCCACACCCTCGTCTGGCACAACCAGCTCCCCGCCTGGCTCACCACAGGGGTCGAGGACGGCTCCATCGACGCCACCGAGCTGCGCGCCATCCTGCGCGACCACATCACCACCGAGGTGCGCCGCTACAAGGGCAAGATCCGGGCCTGGGACGTGGTCAACGAGGTCGTGGAGGAAGACGGCACGATGCGCCAGAGCATCTGGCTCAAGCACCTCGGCCCCGGCTACATCGCCGACGCCTTCCGCTGGGCGCACCGCGCCGACCCGCACGCCAAGCTCTTCATCAACGACTACAACCTCGAATGGAACGCCCCCAAGATCGAGACCACGCTGTCGATCGTCAAGGACCTCCAGGCGCAGGGCGTGCCCATCCACGGCATCGGCTTCCAGGGCCACCTCGGCATCCAGTACGACTACCCGGCCGACTGGGCGAACGTCATGCGCCGCTTCGCCGACCTCGGCCTGGAGGTCGCGATCACCGAGCTGGACGTGCGGATGGTGCTGCCGGTGACGCCGGAGAAGCTGGCCACCCAGGCCACGTACTACAGCCGGGCCCTGACCGACTGCCTCAGCGTCAAGGCGTGCCGCGAGATGACCGTCTGGGGCTTCACCGACCGGCACTCGTGGGTGCCCGGCTGGTTCGAGGGGGAGGGCGCGGCGTGCCTGCTCGACGAGAACCTGGCGCCCAAGCCCGCCTACCAGGCGCTGCTGACGGTCAAGCGCCCCCGATGACCCGGCCTTCAAGCTGGGGAAAGCAGGCTGGCGCGGCGTTGATGCTCGGGAAGGCAGGCTGACGCGGCGTTGATGCTCGGGAAGGCAGGCTGACGCGGCGTTCCCGAAAGGCCGGGCGCCTTCCGCCGACGGCGCCCGGCCGCCGCCCAGGTCCTCACGATCCACACACCCGCGTGAGGACCTGGGCCCATCGTCCGCTGCTCAGTCAGGCCCGGACGGCACCCGGCCGCTGCTCAGTCAGGCCGGACGGCACCCGGCCGCTGCTCAGTCAGGCCGGACGGCGCCCGGTCGCTGCTCAGTCAGGCCCGGACGGCGCCCGGTCGAGGCGCTGGAAGAGGCCGTACACGAAACGGGCGCGATGCGTGCGCCCGCCGTGGGGGAAGTCGATCGTCCAGTGGTGCGGCGCGGGCCCGTCGATCTGCACGGCGCCGGGAAAGCTCGCCGCGACGTCGGCCACCACGCAGGCCCAGGGCACCAGGCCGGCGAAGCCCAGCGTGACGGGGCCGGAGGGCCGGACGAACCACTGGTTCCACAGCTCGCCGCCGGGGCCGACCAGCGCCTCGTACTCCAGGCCCGGCCAGGACGGCAGCGGCCAGCGCAGGACGTCACAGGTGAGGCTTCCGGCGGGCCTGAGCCCTCGGAACGGCGGCGGCCCAAGCGCCATCCGCAGCGCGGCGGCCCCCTTGGGCGCCCTCGGGGCGTGCGACAGCCGCGTCCAGTGGGCGTGGGCCTCGCGCAGCTCGGCACGCGAGGCGCCGGCGCGGCCGAGCGCCTCCTCCACCTTCTGCGCGTTGACGTCGCGCATGCGGCGCATCAGCGCCAGCTCGAACTCGCGTACCCCGAAAGCCACCGCCCCAGCTTGCCACCCGCCTACGACATTCCGCGGCCGGCATCACTCGGGACGTCCTGCCCATTCCCGGAGGAGCGGTCGCGGTCCTGGTGGCGGTCTCGGGAGGCGATGACGTCCGCCAGGGTGATCTCGCTGAGCAGCGCGTCCTCCTGGCTGCGCAGCCGGTCCCAGATCTCGGCGAGCGGGGCGGCGGCCGGGGAGAACGGGCGCAGGGCCTGCTCGGCCCCTTCCGTGACGCGGATGACGTCGGCGAGCGCGATCTCCCCGGGCGGCCGGGCCAGCCAGTACCCGCCGTCGGGGCCGCGCTGACTGCGGATGAGGCCGGCCCGGCGCAGCTGGAGCAGGATGTTGTCGCAGAAGCGACGGGGGATGTCCTGCGTGACGGCGATCTTCTCAGCGTGCACCGGGCTGTCGGCGACGGCCAGGGCGAGCATAGCGCCCAGGGCGTATTGCGTACGGGCGGAGATTCTCATGGGCCGGCTCAGGCGGAGGCCGTCTCCTCCTCCGTCGGCGTACGCCGGCTCAGCTCGCTCTCCACCGCCTCGACCGACTCGTTGGCCTTGTCGCGGCGGTACTCGCGCACCGAGTAGGCGATCGCGGCGGCCCAGATGACGGCGATGACGATGTACGCCACCGTCTGGACCCCGCCGGAGGCGTCGATCCAGTCGCTGCGCAGCAGCGTGCGCACGTTCGTCAGGACGATCACGCCGCCGACGGCCGAGCCGAGGATGCGCGGCGGGATGTGCCGGACGAGCCAGGCGGCGATCGGGGCGGCGATCACACCGCCGAGCAGCAGGACGGCGACCCAGGCGAAGTTGATGTTCTCGGAGCCGATGCCGACGAAGAAGCCGACGCTGGCGGCGATGGCGACGAGGAACTCGCTGGCGTCGATCGAGCCGATCACCTTGCGCGGGGCCAGCCGGCCGCTGGCCAGGATGGCGGGCGTGCCCACCGGGCCCCAGCCGCCACCGCCGGTGGCGTCCACGAACCCGGCCAGCAGCCCCAGCGGCGCCAGGAACCGCCGGCGCAGCGGCTTGCCCAGGTTCCCGCGCGGCAGGCCGAACGCGGTGAAGCGGATCAGGATGTAGACGCCGAGGGCGAGCAGGATGAGCGACATGACCGGGGCGGCGACCTCGGTGGACAGGCTCGACAGGAACGTCGCCCCCGCGAACGCGCCGACCGCGCCCGGCAGGCCGATCTTCGCGACGACCTTCCAGTCGACGTTCCCGAAACGCCAGTGGGAGATGCCCGAGGCGAGCGTGGTGCCGATCTCGGCGAGATGGACGGTGGCGGACGCAGCCGCCGCGTTGGTGCCGATGGCCAGCAGCAGCGTGGTCGACGTGACGCCATAGGCCATGCCGAGGCTGCCGTCCACCAGCTGGGCTGCGAGACCGACCAGCCCGAGCAGGATGAGAGCTCGCACGATCTCCCCTTCCCTATCATTCCTACTATTCAAGTAGGAATAATCATCAACCGCGGCCTGTGCGCTGTCAACCCTCACCCAGGACACGGAACGGTGACGACCACCCCCACCGGTGCGGCGGGGACGGTGCGCCGGGCACGTCGGCGCAGCCGGCACGGCGGCCCCCATGGGAGCACACCGACGCGGCACGCTGCGGCACGGCACAGCCGGCACGAGGCACGCTGCGGCACGCTGCGGCACGGCACAGCCGGCGCGAGGCACGCTGCGGCACGGTGTGGCACGGCACAGCCGGCGCGGGTGACGCGGCACGGCGCGGCCGGCACGGCACACCGCGGGCAAGACCGCGCGGCGCGCGCCTGGCCGTCGCGGCGCTGGCATCGTCACAGCGCGCCACGGGGTTGCGCCGCCGTGCACGCGCCGACACACCATCGCTCGCGTTGCGGCGCTGCTGCGGCACGGCACATCGACGCCGCCTGACGCACCGCCACGGCCAACGCGACCGGCGCGCTGACGCGGCCGATGCGGCGATGCGGCGATGCGGCGATGCGGGCAGCCTGCTGGTTGGGTGCGGCACGCTGCCCGCAGCGGCGCGCACATGAGGCTCGGCTCCATGCGCCTGTGCGCACCCGTGACGCGGCATGCGGAGTGGTGCGCGGCCTGACGCCGCAAGGCGCGAGGCCGCCGCACGGCCGCGCCAACGGGCCGGCGCTAGTCCGTTATCAGCGCCTTGACGGCGAGTTGTTCCTCGCCCGCCGGCCCGTCGAGGCGGATCGACAGCTCCCAGACGCCGCTCATCGAGAACAGCTCGCCCTCGGCCACGAAGCGGCCGGGCTGCCGCTCCGTGGCCGTGACCTCGGGAGTGGAGTGCCCCATGTCGGCCATCACCGCGGACAGGGCGACGCTGTCGGCATCGCCCTTGCCCACCTCGACCTGCACGGCGACCCGCCCCGGGTGCGGGTCCTCGATCAGGACGGTGGCGGCGTAGCGGGTGCCGGTGGTGGTGACGTTGATGGGGTCGGCCGAGGCGCTCCTGCCGATCACGAACACCACCGCCCCGGCCACCACGAGCACCCGGCCGCCAGGACCGCTTTCATTCTCATCGCCTGGCCTCCGATGCCGTCACGTCCACGGTGAAGGGGGTGGTCACGATGCGGTCGGCGGTGGCGTACTGGATCCAGGCGAGGTAGCGGCCGGGCGTGGGGAAGCTGAAGGTGAAGCGCAGCCGGGCGCCGGGAGTGCCCATCTCGTGCACGTGGCCGAGGAAGTCGCCGTCCTGGTTGCGTACGAGCAGGTGCCCGGTCATGCCGAGCCACGGCCGTACCCCGGCGGGGGTATCCAGCTCGATCGTGGCGGGCCGGCCCGCGACGGGCACGCCGGGCTGCAGGCGCGGCACCCCGCCCCGCCCGCCACCCCAGCCGGATCGCCCGTGCCGGTCTTCGCGACGGCCGGGGCCTCTCCCCCGACCTCGAAGCCGGTCGTGAGGAGCTGGCCGCCCGAGTCCTCCCGTTCCAGCTCGGTATGGGCCAGGTAGCGGCCCGGGCGGTCGGCGCGCAGGCGGACCTCCAGGCGGCCGGGCGCGGTGCGCAGGGGGTGGACGTGCCGGAAGTAGCGGCCGTCCGCGCTGGTGACGACCACGTGGGCGAGCGCTTCGTGGTGCACGGTGAGGTCGTCGACGGGCCGTCCGGTGGAGCCGTCGATGAGGTCGAGGCGCAGCGTGAAGTCCGCGCCCGCTTCCGGCCGCGCGGGCACGGTCTCCACCCGGGCCTGCGCGTACGGCCGCCCGCCCGCCGCGAGGGCCCCGGCAATGGGGGCGGCGGTGGGGCGATGGTGGGGGCGATGGTGGGGGCGGCGCCGTCGGGCGCGGGCGGGGGCAGTTGCGGCTCGAACACGACGACCATGGCAGCGACGGTCACCCCGGCCGCGGCCCCTGCGGCCAGCGCCATCGCCCTGCCGGGCCGGGCGGTGGCGCCGGTGAGCAGGCCGCCGACCAGTAAGAGCGCGGCCACGAACAGGCCGCCGTAGATGAGGAAGTCGCCCGTCCCGCCGCGCTCGACGAGCACGCGGAACGGGATCACGGCGCTCTCGCCTCCGGCGCTGAGTTTCAGCTCGTGCGGCCCGGTCCGTTCCACCTGGAGCTGGGTGTACGCCGGGTCGGCCGCCGCCTGGGCGGTGCCCGTCACGGTGCGGCCGTCCTCGACGGAACGGACCTCCAGGGCGACGGGCATGCCCGAGACCGGCTGGTAGGCGATGACGCCGATCCGCAGCGGCCCCGGCACCCGGGTCGTTCCCTTGACCACCACCGTGACCTCGGCCCCGCCGATCGTCTGCGCGATCCGCAGGTCCGCCCCCGCCGTGACGTTGTGCGCCCCGGCGGGGCCGGCCAGCGCCAGCACGAGGACGGCGGCGAGGCACAGGGCTCGTACGATCATGCGCGCTCGGCGTCGCCCACGCCGGGCGCGACCTTCTCTTCGCCAGCCACCACGGACGCCTCGCCGGACGGACCAGGGGCGGCGACCGCATTGGGCAGGAACAGCGCGCCGAGCGCGAGCCCGATGAGCCCGGCGATGATCGGCGCCCCCGTCCACAGCTCGGGCACGGCGGGCAGCCCGCCTCCCGCGATCGACGCGATCACGATGTACAGCGTCCACGTGGCGAACGCCGACAGCCCGGCGAAGGCCCAGTAGGCGCCCCGCCGCTGCCCGGACGGCCGCAGCCACAGGATCAGCAGGTCACCGGCGAGCCCGGCGGCCACGAACGACAGCAGCACGGACACGTTCTGGAACTCCGTCTGCGCGCCCGGCATGAGCACGGCGATCGTGTACATGACGGTCACCGACCCGAACGGCAGCGCCCAGCGGCGCACCAGCAGCAGCACGGGGCTGAGCAGGACGACGTTGGTGATGACCATGGCGAGCGCGAGCCGGTCGGCGCCGGGGTCCTCCACGGAGGAGAACGCCTCGACGATGCGGGCGGCGCGGTACTGCATGGCGTCGCCGTACGACAGGAAGAGCGACACGAGCGTGGTGGCGAAAGCGAGCCCGATGAGGGCGGGCAGCAGGCGCCCGAGTGTCGGCCGGGTGCCGACGTCGGGGGCGTTCCACGCCGAGCGCAGCGGCGTGGTGATGATGAGGAGCATCGTCACGACGAGCCCCAGATGCGAGGGGCTGAAAAGAATGTCGAGGCTCGTCTCGATGCCCAGAATGGTGTGCCACATCATGTCGGCGAACCCGAACGCGGCGAATGCCGGCACCGCCACCAGCCCGGCGAGATATCCCGTCGGCACCGCCGCCAGCCCTTGCCTTCCGGCGCGTACGTTCCGCCACACCTGCCACAGGATCCAGCCGGAGACCACGGCGAACCCGGAGTAGAACACCGCGTGCCACGGGGTGAAGAACGTCTCCAGCTCCGCCAGATTGGTGTGCGCCCAGGCGTCGATCATCAGCCCGACCCCGAACCACACTCCGAGCAGCGCCGTCACCAGGTCGGTCCTGGGGGACACCCAGCTCCTGGGCTCTCCCGAATCCACCAGTAATCGCCGGATGCCGGCGTCGGCCAATGCCACCTGCGGACTCCTTTCCGTCACCTCGAATCTATCCATCCTGAGCTTAGAGAAGGCGCCGATAAACAACTCGTTACTTTCACCGTGCGTACCGGCGCGAACACGTTTCCGCCGATTGCCCGGCATAATCCGCCATATACCCTGGGGGAGATTTCCGGTAATCGCGCATACCGGATGTCCCGGGCTCACGGGTTGAGAACGATGGGTTTCCTGCGCGATGCTGGTACGTCGGAAGACGTTCACTCGGGGGTCGGATGAGGTCGCTGCGAATCCTGCGTTGGCTGCCCTTCGTCGTCATGCTGGGTGTCGTCCTGACAGACCTGCTGGCCGGCGAGAACCTCGTCTTCCTGCCGCTCCTCACCCTCGGCCCGGCCTTCGCGTCGGTGTCGGGCGGCGTGCGCCGCACGGCGGCGGTGGGGGCGGTGGGGCTGGCGTTGTGCGTGCTGATGGCCGTCTACAACGACCTGCTGTTCACGTTCGAGAACAACCTGACGGTCGTCAGCATCGTGGGCGTGACGGCGGCGAGCATGCTGGCCAGCCGTCTGCGCCTGCGGCGGGAGCGCGAGCTGGCCAGCGTCCGCCAGGTCGCGGAGGCGGCGCAGCGCGTCCTGCTGCGCCCGGTGCCCCGGCGGGCGGGTGACCTTCAGGTGGCACTGTCCTACACCTCGGCGGCGGCGGAGGCGCAGATCGGCGGCGACCTGTACGAGATCGTCACGACCCCGCACGGGGTGCGGCTGCTGATCGGGGACGTGCAGGGCAAGGGCCTGGCGGCGGTCGAGACGGCGGCGTGGGTGCTGGGGGCGTTCAGGGAGGCGGCCTACGACGAGGCCGATCCGGCCGACATCGGCGAGCGGCTGGAGGCGAGCCTGGCCCGGCATCTGGGCGGGGAGCAGTTCGTGACCGCGATCGTCGCCGAGATCCACGAGACCGAGATGACGCTGGTGAACTTCGGGCACCCGGCGCCCCTGCTCATCCGGGCCGACGGCACGCTGAGCACCGCCGAGCCGCCCGACCCTGGCCTGCCGCTGGGGCTGGGGGCGCTGGAGTCGGCGGCGGTCAAGACGCACCGGGTGCCGTTCGGGAGCGGCGACCGCATCCTGTTCTTCACCGACGGGGTGATCGAGGCGCGCAACGGGCGCGGGGAGTTCTACCCGCTGGAGGCGCGGGCCTGGCTGCTGCGCCGCGACGACCCGCAGGCCGGGCTGGACGCGTTGCGGGCGGATCTGGTGCAGCACACCGGCGGCCCGCTCCTGGACGACGCGGCGATGCTCCTGCTGCACCGCCCGTCCGAATGAGCGTGCACGGGCGGACCGCTCCCGCTGCACCGCCCGTCCGAATGAGCGTGCACGGGCGGACCGCTCCCGCTGCACCGCCCGTCCGAATGAGCGTGCACGGGCGGACCGCTCCTGCCGCACCGCCCGTCCGCGTAAAAACGCGCCGGGCGCGTCATGCCGGCAGCAGCGGGACCGTCGTCGACTCCCTGACCACCAGGTGGCAGGGCCGGGCGTGCCGGCCGGGCGACGGGGTGCCGTTGATGGCGGCGAGCAGCATCTCGGCGGCCGTCCTGCCGAGCCCTTCCAGGTTCATGTCCACGCTGGTCAGTGGCGGCTGGCTGGCCTGCGCCATCACGTCCCAGTTGTCGTAGCCGACCAGCGCCACCTCCTCGGGCACGCGCCGCCCCACGGCGCGCAGCGCGTCGGCGACGCCGCGCGCGATCTGGTCGCTGCCGCAGAAGACGGCGTCGAACGTGGTGCCGCCGGCCAGCAGCATGCCGACGGCCTGCCGCCCCCACGCCTCGCTCCACGCCCCGAACAGCGGCGGCCCGGCCAGGGAGAGCCCCGCTTCGGCGAGCCGGGCGACGGTGGCGGCCGCGCGGACGCGGGCGGAGTGGTGGTGCTCCGGCCCGGTCACGTGCGCGACGCGGGTGCGGCCGATGGCCAGCAGGTGCTCCACCGCCTTGCGCGCCCCGCCCTCCTCGTCCGGTACGACGGAGCAGTCGTCGGGGTCGGTCGAGCTGATGAAGGCGTAGACGACGGGCACGGGCAGCGCGGGGGCGATGGGCGCGCGCGCCTCGGTGCGCCGGCCGGTGACGATGATGCCGTCGACACGCCGGCTGAGCAGCGTCTTGACGTGGTACCGCTCCCTGATGGGGTCGTCGCGCCCGTCGCACAGGAACACCGACATCTGGCCGGCGCCGAGCGCGTCCTCGGCGCCCATGAGGACGGGGATGCTGAACCGGCCGATGGTGTCGGTGGTGATCATGCCCACGGTGTAGGTGCGGCCGGAGTGCAGGCTGCGCGCCCCCGCGTTGACCTCGAAGCCGAGCTGCCTGGCGGCCTCCTTGACGCGGGTGCGGGTCTCCTCGCGCAGGGAGCCGCGCCCGTTGAGCGCCTTGGAGGCCGTGCCCACCGACACCCCGGCCAGCGCGGCGACGTCGGTGATCGTGGCGTGACGCGCCAGCTTCCGCATGCATTCCCCTGATTTCCGGCCACCTTACCCTCGGTCACTCTACCTCCGGCGACTCCAGCGGCAGGGCGGCGCGAGCGGGCCCGGCAACCGTTTTCCCGCCTTTCCCCGATCAGTCGAGCCACACCCCCGACAGCGCCCGGGTCACGACCGCGCTCAGCACCCTGATCCCCCGCACCGACGACGGGTCGAGGCCGGTCGCCCGCCGCGCCCGCTGGAGCCGGTAGTCGAGCGTGCGTGGATGGATGTGCAGGGCGGCGGCGGTCCGGACCCGGTGCAGGTCGTTGCGGTAGTACGCGTCCAGCGTGACGACCAGGTCGGGCCCGTTCGCGAGCCGCTCGGCGATCGTGCTCAGCCACTCGTCGATCGGCGGCGTGCCCGCGACCCCGAACTCGACGAACACGTCGGCGAGCTGGTGGACGGCGTCGGTGACCGCGCCGTCCGTGACGGCGCGGACGGGCGCCACCCGGCTGATCTGCCGCGCCTGGTCGAACGCCTCGGCCAGCCGCCCCCGCCGCCCGGCCGCCACCCCCGCCGCGCATTGGAGCCCGGTCAGCTCGCCCAGCCGCCTGGTCAGCGCCACGGCCCGGGCCCGCGCCTTGGCCCCGACGCCGGCCCCGTTCACGTCCGGCTGCGGGATGAGCGCCACGAACTCGCCCGGCCCGGTGAAGCGCATCGGCACCTGCCCGGCCGTCAGCAGCTCGCGCACGATCTCGGCCTGCGCCTCGTCCGGGAGCACGGGCTGACGGTCGCCGATCCTGACGACGGTGACCAGGTAGCCGTCGTGCAGCGGCAGCCGCAGGCCGGCGGCGTGGTCGGCGGCGGCGGGATCGTTGCCGAGCAGCGCCTCGGCGAGCTGCCCCAGGCGCAGCCCGACCGGCAGGACGGCGTCGCGGGCGTCCATGAACGCCTGCGTGTAGACCTGCTGGCCGGCCTCCCCGCGCGTCGTGACCCAGCCGATCAGCCGCCTGATCTCCTCCAGGTCGTGCGGCCCGCTCAGCTCGGAGATCTCCCGCAGCGTCAGCGACGTGTGCAGCGTCAGGGCGTGGCGGTGGGCGGGCAGCGTGAGGCCGCCCGCGCCGCGCAGTCGGCCCATCTCGGCCATGACGCCGAGATCGTCGGAGGTGAACGGATCATCCTGCGCCGACAGCTCGGCGACCCGCCGCCGCAGGAAAATCATGAAGTCGAGCAGCTCGGACCGGATTCCCCGGTCGTCGGCGATCCTGGCATATTCGGGTATGCGCGCGGCGTACGTGTCCACCGCTCTGCGCGCGTTGCTTTCCGCCTTCTGGTGCCAAAGCGAAAAAAGGCTTCCCATGTGCACTTCCCCCGGTACGGCATGCGCGATTCCGCGACCCCCAGACCCTATACGCACGACGCCGCCCGGCCGGATGCGCGCACCATGTAAAAAGCCGCAGACTCCGAATTCGGAGCCTGCGGCAATAAGGAGAACATGACCGACCGGAAATGGTCAGGTGATGACGGCAAGCGCTTTCTTGTCGACCTTCCCGTTCTGGTTGAGCGGCAGTTCGTCCACGACCACGCACCGTTTGGGCACCTTGAACGGTTCGAGCCGGTGCGCGAGCCCCGCGCGCAAGCGTGCGGGCCCGGTGTCGCCGACCACGACGAGCACGGCGCCCTCGTCGCCGTCCCCCGGCGGCAGCACGACGGCCATGCGCACGCCGGGCAGCTCCAGGGCGGCGGCCTCCACCTCGGTCGCGCTGACGCGGAAGCCGCTCTGCTTGTAGACGTCGTCGCGGCGGCCCTCGACGTACAGGTAGCCGTCGCGGTCGAGGTGGCCGAAGTCCCCCGTCCGCAGGCCGGACGGCCGGAACCGGTCGGCGGTCAGCTCCTCCTGGTTCCAGTAGCCGTTCATCACGTGCGGGCCGTTGACCACGATCTCGCCGACCTCCCCCGGCGGCAGTGGCCGGCCCGCCGGGTCGACGATCGTGACCCGCGTGCCCGGCAGCGGCAGTCCGGACGATCCCGGCCGTTCGAGGTCGCCGTCCACCGGCATGATGGAGACCCGCTTGCACTCCGTCAGCCCGTACATCAGCTGGACGCGCAGGCCCGGCAGCCGCGCCCGCAGCGCGGCGAGCACCCCCGCGGGCATGGCCGCGCCGGTGTTGGTGAGCAGCCGCAGGCGCGGCACCGGCACCGGGTCCGCGCTCTTGGCCAGGCCGGCGGCCAGCGCCTGCGCGACGGTCGGCACCGTCGGCAGCACGGTCGCCCCCGACTCCCGCAGCTCGGGGACGATGCGCAGGCTCGCGCCGAGCTGCCCCGGCAGCCACACCTGCGCGCCGGCCAGCGCCGCGAGGAAGATCTGGTAGAGGCCGACGTCGAACGAGAACGGCTGCGTGGTGTAGACGACGTCGCCCGGCCGGTACCGCAGCCGCGACTGGATGGCCCGCGCCACGAACGTCATCTGCGCGTGCGTGGAGACGATCGCCTTGGGCCGGGAGGTGCTGCCCGAGGTGTAGATCATGCAGGCGGGGGCGTCCGCGCCGACCCTGGCGTACCGGTGCGGCGCGACCCCGGCCGGCCCGGCGTCGGGCCCGGCGGCCGGCACCCCGTGCGCGACCGCCTGCCCGAGCACCTTGCGGCTGTCGGAAACCAGCAGCGCCGGCGCGGCGTCGTCGAGCACGTAGTCCAGCGCCGGCCCGGCCACCTGCTCGTGCAGCACGCAGAACACCGCGCCCGCCACCGAGCAGGCGTACACCCACGCCGGCGTGTCCAGCGCCCGCGCCCTGCTCAGCGACAGGAGCACCCGGTCGCCCGGGCCGACGCCCTGCTCGCCCAGCCAGGCGGCGATGCGCGTGCCGGCCTCCGTGACGTCCCGGTACCGCACCGGGCGCCCGCGCTCGGCGATCGCGACGGCGCCCGCGGGCGCGGCGTCCAGCAGATCGTGCAGCAGCTCACTGCTCATCCAGGCGGCTCCTGACGTACGCGGTGAGCGAGTCGACCGTGGCGAAGTGGGCGAGCGTCAGCGCCTCCGGATCCACCACGATCTTGAACTCGTCCTCCAGCCTGGCCACCAGCTCGACCATCGACAGCGAGTCGAGGTGCAGGTCGTCGTGCAGCCGGCTGTCGGTGCCGAGCTCGCTCACCTCGCGGCCCAGCACGTCGGCGATCGCCGGCCGGATGTCCACCCGCCCGTCCGCGTCTTCGCCTCCGCCTTCGGTGAAGTCCACCAGCCGCTGCTTGCGCAGCAGGTCGTCGGGGGTGTCGCGCTCGCGTACGAGGTGGGCGACGCCGTCCACGACCAGGATCTCCGCCGGGTAGCCCTGCCCGTTCATGTACGCGATGGACGCGGTCGGCCCGTACGCGCCCATCCGCAGGATGCCCACCAGGTCGCCGGGGCGCAGCTCCGGCAGCTCGGCCTGCTTGGTCAGCACGTCGGTGGGGGTCAGCAGCGGCCCGGTCACCGACCACTTGCCGTCCAGCGGGCGCTCGTCCGACAGCAGCACCGTCGGGAAGTTCCGCTTGACGTAGGTGCCCAGGCCGATGGCCGACATGTTCATGTTCGAGCCGCCGTCGGTGACGGCGTAACGCTGGCCGCGCGACTCCTTGACGTACCGTACGCGCAGCACGCACACGCCGGCCGTGCCGACCAGGTAGCGGCCGGGCTCCATCGCGATGATCGCGTCCGGGTGGTCCTCCAGGAACCGCCTGGCCGCCCGGTTGATGCCGGACACGAACACCTCCTCGTCCGGGTCGCTCTCGCCCTCGAAGTACGCCAGCCCGATCCCGCCGCCCAGATCCACCATCCGGACGTGGATGCCCAGCTTCGTGGCGACCTTCGCGGCCAGGTCGAGCGCCCGCTCCGTGTTGCCCACGATCACCTCGGCGTCGAGGATCCTGGTGCCGGTGTAGATCTGCACGCCGATGATGTCGAGGTGCGGATGATCCGCCACGGTCGTGGTGGCCTCCAGCACGAGATCCTCGTCGATCCCGAACTGCCGGGGCCGTCCGGCCATCGTCAGCCTGCCGCCCTCCACACCGTGCGCCGGGTTGACGCGCAGCATCACCTTGGGCCGCTTGCCGAGCCGCTCCGCGATCTCGTCGATGGTCCGCAGCTCGGCGAACGACTCGCAGATGACCGCCCGCACGTCCCGCGCCACCAGCTCCGTGAGCTCCTCGACGCTCTTGCCCGGCCCCGTCATCAGGATCCGGTCGGCCGGCACGCCCGCCGCGAGCGCCGAGCGCAGCTCGCCCAGCGAGCACACCTCCGCCCCCGCGCCGAGACTGCCCAGCAGGCCGACGACGCTGATGTTGGGATTGGGCTTGAGCGAATAGAACAGCTGGATCCGCTCGTCGAACGCACCCCGCAACCGCCGGTACGTCGCCGTGATCTCATCGGCGTCATAGACGTAGGCCGGGGTGCCGAACCGCTCGGCGATATCGGTGAAGGACAAACCTTGGATTTCCTGCATCGCGCATTGCTCCATTTCATGGGGAACGCCGCGAATTCGGCCCCGTCTTCTTCCCGCCGGCGGACAGCCTGGCGCGGGGCACGACATTCACGTGGATCCAGTGTCCTTCCGGCGGGGGGACGGGGTCATCGTGAGCGTGCGATAAACCGGGGTGATGGTTGGGGGGCGCTTGTTGTGAGATCGCGTAAGGCCAGTTCTCAGCGGAACGGCAAGCGGTTACAGTCAGTGAGGATTCGGGTACAGAACGCATAGGAAGCGAACCAAGGAGATCGAAATGCCCAACTCCCCCCGACTCACCCGTGACGAAGTACACCAAGCCATCGCGGAGACGGTGATGCAGGACGACCTCCCCATCCTCCCCGGAGTCCAGGAGCAGCTCTCCACACCCTTGACGGAGAAGCTCAACCGGATCCTGGAGGACAAGGAGTAAGCAGGCAGCGCGGCTCTCAGCGGACGGACAGGCCCGTCACCGCGCGGCCGATCGCCGTACCCCGGATCAGGCGGTGCGGCCTCATGTTCGGGATGTACTCGACCAGCAGGCCACGGGGGTGCAGGTGCGGATACGGATGCTGACCGTCCGGCAGCAATGGGCGGCGTCGCTCGTCGCCGGCATCATGGACGCGGAAAACCGGAGCTGACGCGTGTTATGTCGACTTTGAACGCGAATAGGCAGCGTGACCTGCTGGACCTGTCCCAGCAACGGCACCATGTCCGGCTAGGCGTGTTGGCCGGACCGGTGAATTCGAGACGATCACAGTTCCGGCGAAGTTCTCTCCAGCGAGGTCATCTCGTCCCTCGCGATCACGGGAAGCCCCAATTCGAGGCGCGCAGATGTGAGGAACGCCCATTCAGCAGCCCAGAGGCGCTCAAAGTTCTCTGTGGGGATGTCTTTCGCCTCATATTCAGCACGGGCAGCAGCGACGGCACGAGCACGTCTCACCACTGTGTAGTGGGCATCCATGGTCGCAGGCAGTTCCACGACGAGCTTCACCGACGCAGCTGCAGCCTCCAGCCTCTCCTTTAGGGTCTCCCCGAGTCATCGAAGAACGGCATCAGCATCATCGGGTTTCGGGGGTGAGGCTTTGCGGCGATCTTGGCTGTTGGCTCAAGAGCGAAAGCAACGTAGTCGCGATAGGCCGCCAAGAACTCGTGGTACGCAGTCAGTCGTATATCCCGCCACTGCCGCGCGTGATCTCGCCGCCAAAGCCGATCTTGATTCTTGATTGTCAGCCATCCGCCAAGCAGTACGGCCGACATTGTGACTAATGCAGTGATCCCGTTGCTCAGGAGATTCGTCACGGCCGCGCTCCCAAAGACGGCTGAGAACCCCAGCATGGACGATCTGGATCACGGTGTCACGGCGTGGTACGGCAAGAGGCGGAGCCGCCGCAGTTCGCCGTGGGCAGCTTCGAGCCGAGCCGTCAGATCGGAGACTTGGTCGCGGAGTTGCTTGTTGTGATCCAGCGTGCGTTGGAGTGAGGTTTTGTTGGCGCGCTGGGCAGGCGCCGTTGAGGTCCTCAGGGGTGCGCTGCTGAAGCTGACCGATCGCCTCGGTCAGGTCGGGCTGGGTGTATGGCCAGGAGCGTGACGCTGCAGCGGCCTCGGTGATGCTCACACGGTCGGATGGTCGGCGCGGCGCTCAGCCGCCATGATGGGGTCTTGGACGTGTCGGTCTACTCGATACGGAACCGAGCGAGTTGGGCGCTCCTCCAGCAAGAGCCGCGGCAGCTTCGCCCACACGGGTGCGGGCCAGCTCACCGCTCAGCATCCGGACGAGGTATCCGAAGGACGTGGGCCTGCTCCGGCGGACCACCTGCACCACGTGACCGACCAGACCGTGTGCGCACCTGAGCTGAACGTGGTCCCCGGCGCGCACGTGCTCAGCGGTTCTGGGCGACTCTGAGGTCCCCCAGCTCGTTGACCGCGCGGGCGGCGTCCTAGCCCGAATCGGCCGGGCATTGGCCCCCGCTACGGAGATCCTTCAGGACACCTTGGAGGAGGGTGCGGTCCACGTATTGCACGCTGCCGGAGAGGAGGCGCGAAAGCCCTTGTCAAGCCAGGCGGCGAGGTTGCGGCCCTTGCCGTGGGAACGGATCTTGTACCCTTCATCTCCGGTGTCTCGTGTGACCTTCAGTAGTTTCTTCCAGTCTTCTTCGCCTCGTTTGTCCAGGGAAGCCCATACGCTGCCGACGAACAGCCCGCTCAGGCACTCGGCTTGCAACTCTTTGCGGCGGCTCTGCTCTTGCAGTTCGCTCTCGTTTCGATACGGGTGGCGATCGTAGGCGTCCCGTATGCCAGTGATGTTCTGGACGTGGTGGCCATACTCGTGCGCGACCAATTGGAACAGGAACAAGTCTGAGGGGTCAGCAAGAAGAGAATCGTTCAGCCGCACGAGCATGCGTTGCTCGTCAGCACAGTACCTGGCCGCGATGTGGCCCCAGGGCAGTCCGCAGAACTTGCGTGGCCTGGTGGTAGTGAATCCGATCGTCGCCACGCTGAACGGCAGGCCGGCGCGCTTGAAGTGGGCGCCCCAGGATGCGTTGAGGCAGTCCAGCACGGAGGACATATAGCGTTTGGCCAAGGTGATGCTGTTCCGGGTGATCTTACGCTCAGGGCATCGGCTGGTGTGGAAAATGCCACTGCTGTAGAGCTTGTTCGCCGTCAGAACGGGGTCACGAATGGGGTACGTCATGCCGTGAGCGGTGGCGCGCACTGGAAGCAGAGCGATGATGACAGCGGCACATAGGGCGAAGAGACGCATGATCGGCATCCTAGAGTTGGGTGGCGACCAGCCGGCCACCGATGCATGACAGGCGTCGAGTTCTCGACGTGGTCGACCCCGCCATCGCGATGGTGTTGCCTGGGTCGCAATGCGCGGTCATCCAAGTGGCGCCGGTGAACAGCAACACGAGGTTGTCGGTGCCGTGCTGGTGAGCGACGCGTTGGGCGGTCCAGAACGACTTAGTGCCGCCCTCATCTGCACGACGTGGCGGGCGACCATGACGATCTTTTCGCTGAAAAGAAGGACCCCGCCTCCTGGACCGGCCGGGAGCGGTACCGCAATTAGCGGTCAGGCCGCGTCACGGGCGCAGGCGAGCGGGAGGCCGCCGTCCCTCTGACGTGCGGGAGTTTCAGCGGACGGGCAGGCCGGTCACCGCGCGGCCGATGATCAGCCGCTGGATCTCGCTCGTCCCCTCGAAGATCGTGTAGATCTTGGCGTCGCGGTGGAAGCGCTCCACCGGGTGCTCCCTGGTGTAGCCGGCGCCGCCCAGGATCTGGATCGCCTGCTCCGTCACCCACACCGCCGTCTCCCCCGCCACCAGCTTCGACATCGAGCCCTCCGCCTGCTCGAACTGCCGGCCGGTGCGGGCCATCCACGCGGCCCGCCAGGTGAGCAGGCGGGCGACGTCCACGCGGGTGGCCATGTCGGCGAGCAGGAAGGCGACGGCCTGGTTCTCGCCGATCCTGCGGCCGAACTGCTCGCGTTCGCGGGCGTAGTCCCGGGCGTACTCGAAGGCGGCGCGGGCGATGCCCACCGCCATGGCGGCCACGGACGGGCGGGTGGTCTCGAAGGTGCGCAGCGCCGCCTGCTCCCCCGCGCGCTCGCCCTTTCGTACGCGGGCCAGCCGGGCCTCCAGCTTCTCCTTGCCGCCGAGCAGGCACGAGCCGGGCACCCGGACGTCCTCCAGGACCACCTCGGCCGTGTGGGAGGCGCGGATGCCGTGCTTGCGGAACTTCTGCCCCATCGACAGGCCGGGGGTGCCCGGCGGGATGACGAACGACGCCTGGCCCCTGGTGCCGAGCGACGGGTCGACGGAGGCGACGACGACGTGGACGTTGGCGATGCCGCCGTTCGTGGCCCAGGTCTTGACGCCGTTGAGCACCCAGTCGTCGCCGTCGGGGACGGCTCGGGTGCGGATGGCGCCGACGTCGGAGCCGGCGTCGGGCTCGGAGGCGCAGAACGCGCCGAGCTTGACGTCGTTCTCCGTGCCGAACATCTGCGGCAGCCACTCTCCCATCTGCTCGGGGGTGCCGTTGGCGGCCAGGGCGGCGGCGGCCAGGCCGGTGCCGGTGATCGACAGGCCGATGCCGGCGTCGCCCCAGAAGATCTCCTCGAACGCCACCGGCAGCGCCAGCCCGCTCTCCTCGAACCACTGGGTGGCGAAGAAGTCGAGCGAGTACAGCCCGATCTTGGCCGCTTCCTGGATGACGGGCCAGGGGGTCTGCTCGCGTTCGTCCCATTCGGCGCCCGCGGGGCGGATCACGTCGCGGGCGAACGTGTGCACCCAGTCGCGTACCTGGACGACGTCGTCGCTCGGCTCCGGACAGAACCCCGCCATGCGTTCCCCCTCAAAGTTACCGGCGGTAACACCTTACCGGGCGGTAGCCCGCCACCGGAATGCCCATTCGCGGGCAAACCTTGGGCGGGGGCTATCGCTTTCCGCCCGTCCAGGTGGAGACCAGGACGAGCAGGGCAGCCAGGGCCATGCCGGTCGCGAGGCCGTACATCAGCGGGGTGAAACCGCCGAACGCGGCGGCCACCTGCGGGCCGACGCTGCCGCCCACCGCGAGCGCCGCCGAGAACAGGGCCAGCGCCGTGCCCCTGGCGCCGCCGGCCTCGGCGGAGATCGACTCGTTCATGCTGGGCAGGCCGCCGGTGATGGCGGCGACGTACAGGGCGAGCAGGAGCACCAGCACGGCGGTGCCGGTGAGGCCGACGGCGGCGAGCGTGAGCGCGGCGACCGCCAGGAACGCGACCGCCCTGGTCGTCATGCGGACCCTGGCCAGCCAGGGCATGAGGAGCGGCATCAGCACGATCGACGGCAGCCCCGCCGCGCGCAGCGCGAGCAGCTCGGCGGGCGAGGTGCCGCCGTAGATCTGCAGGCCGGTGTAGACGGCCACGAAGCTCACCATCAGCATGACCGTGGCCAGGTAACGCAGGCTCAGCACCCGGTGGAACAGCAGGCCCGGCAGCGGGCGGTAGGCCGACAGCAGGGATCCTCCGCCGCGGTGCGAGGCGCCGCCCGCCTGCGCGGGGCCGCCCGCTCGGGCGGGGCCGGCGGTTTCCCGGGGCAGGTCGGGCAGCATGACCGCGCGCAGGCCCAGCGCGGCGAGCACGAACCCGGCCGCCGAGAGCACGAACAGCCCGCGCCAGCCGATCACGTCCACCAGGAGCTGGGCTGCGACCTGCAGCAGCACGGCGGAGGTGAGGAACGCGCCGGTCACCGCCGCGATGGCGACCACGCGGCGGCGCGGCTCCAGCCGCTCCCCCAGGTACGCCATCCCGGCGGGCGGGAACATCGCCACCGCCACGCCCTGCACCGCCCGCAACCCCATCGCCACCTCAGGGGACGGGCTCAACGCGACCAGCGCCGTCGTCAACGCGGCCAGCGGCAGTCCGATCATCAGCAGCCGGCGGCGGCCGTACCGGTCGGAAAGCGGGCCGAACACCAGGAATCCGATGCCGTAGCCGATGCCGAACGCGGTCACCAGCCACGTCAGGCCGCCGGGCGAGGCGCCCCAGCCGGTGGCCATGTCGTGCAGGAGGGGGATCACGACGTACAGCTGGCCGCTGACCAGGATCGCGGTGAGCGTGAACGCCGTCAGCGTGCTGGCGAAGGGGGCCGTGGCGGGGGTCGGCGGCCGGAGCCGGGGGGTCGGGGAAACAGTGAGTGTCATGGCGTCGGACGCTAGCCAACCAACTGGTTGGATGTCAACTGGATGGTTGGTTTGCAACCAACTGGTTGGTGGCTAAGATGTCGCCATGACACCCAAGGTCTCGACCGCCGCCACCCGCGCCGCCCTGCTGGAGGCCGCGCGGGAGGAGTTCGCCGCGTACGGCGTGGCGGGCGCGCGCGTCGATCGCATCGCCGAGCGGGCCGGCGTCAACAAGGAACGCATCTACGGGCACTTCGGCAGCAAGGAGAAGCTGTTCGACGCGGTCATCACGGAGGCGCTCGACGACCTGACCGCCCAGATCGCCCTGCCCGGCGCCGACCCCGCCGACTACGTGGCCAAGCTCACCGACTACTACCACCGGCACCCCGACCTGGTACGCCTGCTGATGTGGGAGGCGCTCAACTACCGGGGGCAGGAGCTGCTGGAGGGGCAGGAGGCGCGGGTGCAGCGCTGCGGGCGCAAGACGGCGTCACTGGCGGCGGCGCGCGGCGAGCAGGAGCCTTCGGTGGCCACGGCCCGGACGTTGTTCATGCTGACGGGGCTGGCGTTGCTGCCTTCCATGATGCCGCAGCTCGCGCGGATCATCCTGGGCGACGCGGCAGAGGATCACGAGGGCATGCGCGACCAGATCGCCGCCTTCGTCGCCACCGCGCTCAAGTGACCTCCTTGCCTCGCCACTCCAGGTGGCGAGGCAGACCGAAGGCCGGCTCAGGCGTCGATGGTGAGCATCGGCGGGCGTTCGCCGATCCCGACGTCCCTGACCAGCACGTCGTGCCCCTCCTGTCCCCGCCGGAACTGGGCCAGCCGCACCGACGGCTCGTGGAACGCCCGGATCTTCCCCTGGCGTTCCAGCCGCGACCAGGCGGCGAGCATGATCTGCCCCGCCATCCCGCCGAGCGCCTCCGTGGACTGCGGCGCGTGCTCGCGCGCCCCCAGGTCCACCTGGGCGAACGCGTCCAGCCCCGCCAGCTCCAGCAGGTCGATCAGGAGCCCCAGCTCGACCCCGTAGCCGGTCACGAACGGCACCCGTTCCAGGGCGGAGCGGCGCCCGGCGTACTCCCCGGCCAGCGGTTGCACGAAACCGGCCAGTTCGGGCCAGTGCAGGTTGATCAGTGGGCGGGCGACGAGCTCCGTGACGCGCCCGCCGCCGTTGCCGGCCGCGTCGATCGCGCGGTCATAGCAGCCCTTGGCGTACGCCACGGTCGGGTCGCCCAGCAGCGGCCCAAGCACCCCAAGTACCAAGGAAGAGCGAAATTTCCGGATATCGGCGTCGACGAACACCAGCACGTCCCCCGACGTGACCGCCAGCGACTTCCACAGCGCCTCACCCTTGCCGTCGAGCGGCTTGAGCTGCGGCAGGATCTCGTCCTGAGCGTGCACCCTGGCCCCCGCCCGCGCCGCGACCAGCGCGGTGTCGTCGGTGGAGCGGGAGTCGATGACGACGAGCTCGTCCACGAGCCCGCCCAGCTCCCGCCGGATCACCCCCACGATCTCCCCGACGGTCTCCCGCTCGTCGCGCGCCGGGAGCACCACGCTGACCGTGGTCTCCCCCTTGGCCGCCAGCAGGTCCCGCAGCGGCCAGTCCCCGGCGGACGACGTACGGCGCCGCAACCATCCATGCACTTCTGGGAGCATGCGACACCTCCCCCCGATTCCCCATATTTCGGCCTTCGTACGGTGTCGCTCCCCCTCCTTCTACCCTGGCGCCCCGCTCACCTGCGCGAACGCGTCCAACGCCCAGTCCTGCCCACCGATCGGAGCAGCTCACCACCCGGCTCGCCGTATCCGTGAGAGGAACCCCCGTCAGGCCCCGACGGGTCTCGCGCTCGACGCGGGCGTCACCGGCCGAGGACGCGCGGTGGCGGCGGCCCGCTACCCACCTGGAGCAGGCCGCCGCCCATCTCAAGACCGCCCGCGGCCGGTGACCTTCCCGGATGCGGAGGGTCAGCCGAAGTTGATCCAGGCCCGGGTGGCGCCCGTGCCCGGGGCGACGTCGAGGTAGTCGGCCCGGCCGTCGGCGTTCAGGTCGGCGAACTGGATGCGGGCGCCGTCGACGAGGACGCCGCTCGCGACCTCACCGCCCGGCCACCAGTACCAGTCGCCGCCTTCGGGCTTGGGGCCGCCGTTCTGCCAGACCTGCACGGAGCTGTCGTAGGGCTGGGTGCCGGTGTGGTTGTCGTCGGAGCGGCCCATGAGGATGTAGTCGGCGGACCGGCTCCCGTAGAGCGGGGCGAACCGGACGCGGTGGCCGGGCTGGCCGACGCCGCTCGCGATCGTGCCCTGCGGGAACCACAACCAGTCACCACCCCCCGTCGGCTCCTTCGGGTTCGGGCCGCCGTTCAGCCACGCCTGCACCGAGCTGTCGTCATTGACCTTCGCATAGTCGGCCCGGCCGTCACCGTTCAGGTCCGCGAAACGGATGTGGCTGCCCGGCGCGCCGACGCCGCTCGCGATCGTGCCCTGCGGGTACCACAACCAGTCACCACCCCCCGTCGGCTCCTTCGGGTTGGGGCCGCCGTTCAGCCACGCCTGCACCGAGCTGTCGTCATTGAGCTTCACGTAGTCGGCCCGGCCGTCACCGTTCAGGTCGGTGAAGCGGATGTTGGCCCCGGGCGCGCCGACACCGCTCGCGATCGTGCCCTGCGGGTACCACAACCAGTCACCACCCCCCGTCGACTCCTTCGGGTTCGGGCCGCCGTTCAGCCACGCCTGCACCGAGCTGTTGGCGTTGATCTGGAGGTAGTCGGCTTTGCGGTCGCCGTTGACGTCGGCGTAGACGGCTCTGCTGGTGTCCCCGCCGTAGGTGCCGGACGCGATCGTGCCCTGCGGGAACCAGCCCTTGATCGGGGCGGGAGCCGGGCTCCCGCCGCCGGGTGCGCCGATCCAGCCGGCCCGTCCCACCTGCACCAGCCCTTGGTAGAACGCGCCGGCCATCTTCAGGTAGCCGGAGTCGTTCGGATGCAGGAGGTCGGCCAGGTCGGTGAGCGTCACCGTGGTCATGTTGACCATGTAGACGTGCTTGCCGGAGCCCCACCGCACCCCGACCTCCCACCGGACCGCCTCGTTGAACCGCAGGATCCGCTCCTGGGTCGGCCCCCAGTTCGACGGGACGATCGTCGAGACCAGCAGCGTCACGTCGGGGGCGGTGCGGAAGATCTGGTCGATGAGCGCGCCGAGCCGGGCCGGCGCGCCGCCCGGGTCGTCGTTGTTGTTCAGGTCGTTGGTGCCGATGTGCAGCAGCACCACATTCGGCCGGTACGTGGTCAGCGCCGCGTCCGTGATGCCGGCGACCTGGGAGATCGTCCACCCGGAACGCCCCTCGTGGGCGTCGGGCGCCGGGCCCGAGTGTTGCGAGCCGACGAACGTGACGTTGGCCCCGTCCTGCCTGAGCAGGTTGTTGAGCGTCGGCCGGTAGCCGCCGCCGTCCGAGCTGCCCGCGCCGTAGGTGATCGAGTCGCCCAGCGGCAGGATCCGCAGGTCGCGCTGCAGGTTCGACTCGACGCCGGCCCAGGCCGCCGTCTCCTCGGCGATGAGCTCCTCCAGCTCCTCGAAGCGCCAACCGAGATTCTCCACCCGCTCGGCGGTCACGCCGCCGAACCACCGGTTGAGCCACGGCACCTGGTTCCTGATCCAGCCGCCCGCCTTCTTGATGGACGAGGCGAGCTGCGCCTTCGCCCACGGCGCGAGATACCTCTCCCACAGGTAGCCGCCCGCGAGCCCGAGGATGCCGGCGATGATGATGTCCCTGGTCGCTTGGATGGTGCCCAGCGTCCCCGCGAACGTGTGCGACATGATCGCCGCCATCATGGCGGTGACGGTGGTCTGGAGCGGCGTGCACACCAGCGGGATGATCGCCGCGCCCACACCGCTGGACGTCAGGAAGCCGATGCACAACATCCTGAGCCCGTAGCCGACGATCCAGCCGATGACCGTGGCGGCGATGTCCTGCCAGAACGAAGAGCTGGTGATCTCCCCGGCCGGGATGGTGAGCACCAGCCCGCCGCCGTTGCTCGTCAGGTTCACCGTGCCGGTGAAGTTGGGCCACACGGAGGGGTCGACCCGCTCGTGCATCGGGGCCGAGCCGTCCGCGACGGCCTGCTTGAGCGCGCCGCCGAGCCCGCCGTGCTCCCTGATCTCCGCCTGCATCTCGGGGACGATGTCCCGCAGGACAGCGGTGCTCAGGCCGAGGTCGGAGGCGTTGAGGGTGATGGTGACGTCCTGGTCGGCCGCGCTCGCCGGCAGGGCGGGGGCGAGGCACACCACCATCATGAGGGACAGCAGGGGGATCAGGAGACGACGGATGAATGCCGATTTACCGTGCGCTTGTAACATCTTCCACCTGTTTGTGGGGGTGCGCGGAAAGGGCCTTGCGACTTCTCCAGGAACGAGGGGCCGCTGCCCGAACGTACCGACGGCGGAATGATGATGATCAAGAGGCGGATGGCGTGAGGGTGAACGCCGCATGACACGTCCCACCTCCATTGATCAGAACGGAAGCGACAGGTGGCCACTCGCTGGCGGTGCGATCACATGTTCCGAAGGCCGCCCCATCACCTCCACCACTTGGGAGGGGCGCCTCCGGCCGTGACCGGACCGCCACCGTGGCCGGTGCCCTCCTGGTGATCAGCGCGACATGGGCGCCCCGCCTCGGGAACGGCAACCGGCACGGCAGTCTCCCTGGCGGTCAGCGCGACCGGCGCCCTGCCTCGGAAACAGGGAGCGGCGTGGCGACCGGCACGGCGGGTTGCTCGGGTTCGGGCATGCCGTGCCGGTCCCACCAGCGGGCCAGTGGGCGTGGGGACCACCAGGCCCAGGGGCCGAGCAGTCGCATGGAGGCCGGGACGAGGAGGCCGCGGACGATGGTCGCGTCGACGACGAGCGCCACCACCAGGCCGACGCCGATCATCTTCAGGACGGTGACGTTCGTGACGACGAACGCGCCCACCACTACGCCCAGCAGCAGCGCGGCGGCCGTCACGATGCGGGCCGTGTGCTGGACGCCGACCGCCACGGACTCCACCGGGTCGCGGGAGACCAGGTAGTGCTCGCGGATCCGGGCCAGCATGAAGACCTCGTAGTCCATGGCCAGGCCGAACGCGATCGCCGCGATCATGACGGGCATGTTGGCGTCGATGAAGCCGGGCGCGGTGAAGCCGAGGAGCCCCGACAGGAAGCCGTCCTGGAAGATCAGCACCATCGCGCCGAACGCCGCCGATAACGACAGCAGGTTCGTCAGCACGGTCTTGAGGGGCAGCGTGACCGAGCCGAACGCCAGGAACAGCACCACGAACGTGACCAGCGAGGTGATGAGCAGCATCCACGGCAGCCCGTCGCCGATCATGGCCAGCATGTCGGCGATGGCCGCCGGCCGGTTGGCGAACAGGGCGGTGGCGCCCGGCGGTGGCGGCTCGGCGCGCAGCTTCGCCACCACGTCCCTGATCTCCTGGCCGTAGGGGGACAGCGAGTAGCCCAGGGTGATGCGGGCGAGGTCGCCCTCGGTGCCGGTCACCGCCGCGCGCTCGACGCCGTCGATCCGGCCGAGCCGCTGGGCGAACGCGTCGAGCTGGGCCCTGGCCTCCGGCGTGCCGGCCGGGCCGGGCATGCGGACGACCGTGCTGATCACCTTGGTCGGGTCGTACGGGAACTCCTCGGCGAGCTGCCTGGTCACGATGACGCTGTCGGTGCCGGCGGGCAGCGCCCACTCGGCCGGGCGGGACCAGACCGCCCCCAGCAGCGGCGTCCCGAGCGCGCCCAGGGCGAGGGTGATGCCGAGCACGACGGTGACCGGGCGCCGCATGACGGCGTGCGCGGTGCGGTACCACCGTGCACCTTCCGGCTTGGTACGGCGCCGCCCGACGAGCGGGACCCGTAGCGCGTCGATGCGGTGGCCGGCCACCCGCAGCAGCGCGGGCAGCACCGTGAGCGCGCTGATCACGGCGAACAGCACCACGCTCACCCCGGCGTAGGCGAGCGAGGTCAGGAACCGGGACGGGAAGACGAGCAGGCCGCCGAGCGTGACCGCGACCGTGATCCCGGAGACCGCGACCGTGCGGCCCGCCGTGGCGATCGCACGCACGACGGCATTCTCGACCGCGGCCGAGGTTGCGCGTGCGGCACCGCCCTCGGCCGAGGTTGCGCGTGCGGCGGCGTTGTCGATCGCGGGCGCGCGTGCGGCGGCGTCCCCGGCCGTGGTCGGACGTACGCCGCCGTCCTCGTCCACACGCCCGGCCGCGAGCTCTTCCCGGAAGCGGTTGACGATGAGGAGTGCGTAGTCGGTGGCGAGCCCCAGGCCGAGGATCACCACCACGTTGATCGCGGCGGTGGACAGGTCGACCAGGCCGCCGACGACGCGCAGCACCACGAGCGACCCCACCGCCACCAGGACGGCGATGGCCAGGGGCAGTGCGGCCGCGACGAGGCTGCGGAAGACGACGAGCAGCAGGATGATCAGCAGCGGGAACGACAGCAGCTCCGCCGTGGCCAGGTCGCGGTTGCTGATCGAGTTGAACTGGCGGCCCACGGCGGTCAGCCCGCCGAAACGTTCGGTGAGGCCGGGGGCGTCAAGCAGGGGGAGGATGCGGTCGTAGACGGCGCCCTGCTCCTCCTCGACGGCGCCGGGGAGTTGCAGGGCGACGTAGGTCTTGTGCCGGTCGCGCGAGACGAAGTCGGCCGAGCCGGTGGAGTAGTGGCTCTCCACCCATTCGTAGGAGTCTCGGGCAGCCTGGCGACGGCCTGCTCGACCTGCTGCCGGAAGCGCGGGTCGTCGACGGACATGGTGTCGCTCTCGTACATGACCACGACGTCGGCGACGTGCCTGCCCAGAGTGCCCGCGAGCAGCCGGTTGGCCTGGGCGGACTCGCCGTGCGGGTGGTCGAGGCCGGCCCCGCCGCCGAGGACGCCGCCGGCCCCGGAGCCCCAGAAGCCGCCCAGGACGACGAACAGGATCACGGCCACGAACACCCACGTTCGTCGCCTGACGGCGAAGCGGCCGATGGTGGCGAACATCATCTCTCCTTCGATGACGAGGCTCGGATCGAGAGTAGCACTTTCCACTATCCAGGATTGCCATACTCGCTCCCCGGGGCGCGCAAGGGCTACGGGCGGCTGCGCAGGGCGGGGTCGAGCAGCTCGGGCGGGCGCCAACCGGTGTCGGCCGGGTTGATCGTCAGGCCGGGCGGCACGATCTCGTCGATCGCGTCGAGCACGTCGGGTGTCAGCCGGACGTCGAGGGCCCGCAGGTGGCTGTCGAGGTGCTCGATCGTGCGCGGCCCGATGATGGCCGACGTGACGGCCGGGTGCCGCATGACGAACTGCAGCGCGAGCTGCACCAGCGACATCCCCGCCTGCTCGGCCAGCACGGCCAGCCGCTCGGCGGCGGCGAGCTTGCGCCGGTTGGCCTCCAGCTCCATGTCGTAGCGGGCGGGCAGGAGGGCGGCGCGCCTGCTGCGGGGCAGCTCGGCGCCCTCGCGGTAGCGGCCCGACAGCCAGCCGCCCGCCAGCGGGCTCCACGCCAGCACGCCCATGCCGTACCGCTGACACACCGGCAGGAGGTCGGCCTCGACCGCGCGGGCCAGGATCGAGTAGGGAGGCTGCTCGGTGGCGAAGCGTTCCCGCTGCCGCCGCTCGGCCGCCCAGTGGGCCTCGACGACCTGGTGGGCGGGGAAGGTGGAGCAGCCGATGTAACGCACCTTGCCGGCGCGTACGAGGTCGGTCAGGGCGCCCAGCGTCTCGTCGATGTCGACCGAGGGGTCGGGCCGGTGGATCTGGTAGAGGTCGATGTGGTCGGTACGGAGCCGCCGCAGGCTGTCGTCGACGGCCCGCATGATCCAGGCGCGGCTGTTGCCGCCGCGGTTGGGGCCCTCGCCCATCTTGCCGTGCACCTTCGTGGCCAGCACGACCTCGTCGCGCAGGCCGTTCTCGGCCAGGAAGCGCCCGATCAGCTCCTCCGACTCACCTGCGGAGTAGACGTCGGCGGTGTCGATGACGTTGACGCCGGCGTCGAGGGCCCGCGTGATCAGCTTCGCCGTCTCGTCGGGGCCGTTGTCGCCCCACCGGCCGAACATCATCCCGCCGAGGCAGAGCGGGCTGACCTTGACGCCGGTCCGGCCGAGCGGTCGGTGGTCCATTACGATCAACTCCCGAGACTGGGTCGAAAAATGGATACGAGAACTGTCTACTATCCTTTTCGGCGGGTTGGCAAGGGCCGGCTCGTGGGTACGAGTTGGGCGGAAGGGGAGACCATGCGCATCGCGGAGCTGAGCCGCAGGGCCGACGTGCCCGTCCCGACGATCAAGTACTACCTGCGCGAAGGTCTCCTGTCCCCCGGCGAGCGCACCAGCTACAACCAGGCCCAGTACACCGAGGAGCACGTCCGCAGGCTACGGCTGGTGCGGGCGCTGCTGGAGGTCGGCGGGCTGAGCGTGGCGGCGACCCGCGACGTCCTGGAGAAGATGGACACGCCCGGCATGAGCGTCATCGACCAGGCCGGCAAGGCGCAGTTCGCCATGTCCGTCACCCCCAAGGTGGTCAAGGACGACGCCTGGCGGGCCGCCGAGGAGGAGACCGAGGCGCTGATCGAGCGGCTCGGCTGGAAGGTGCGCCCGTCCAACCCGGCCAGGCTGACGCTGGCCTCCGCGCTGGCCACCCTGCACCGGCTCGGCAAGACCGACCAGATCGAGCTGCTGGAGGTCTACGCGAAGGCGGCCCGCGAGGTCGCCGAGGCGGAGCTGGGCCGGCTCACCCGGGGCGCCGAGCCCGAGGCGATCCTCGAGACCGCCGTGGTGTGGACGGCGCTCGGCGACGTCGTCTTCAGCGCGCTGCGCAGGTTCGCCCACGAGGACGTCGCCTACAGCGACGCCCCCTCGACTGATCCGCGCGACGCCCCAGGATGATCCCGGTCCAGGCGTATCCGGGCGCGCCGTGGGTAGCCAGGTTCGCATGCCCCCCACCGTGGCCGTCGTGGCACATCGCAAGAAGACGTTAGGCGCGGGCCTGGACGCGCTCCGCGTGCTCATCAGCGAGCAGGACGTCGGCGAGCTGCTCTGGTATGAGGTGTCCAAGAGCAAGAAGGCCGGCAAGAAGGTGCGCAAGGCGCTCGACGAGGGCGCCGAGCTGGTGTTCGTCTGGGGCGGCGACGGGATGGTGCAGCGCTGCGCCGACGCCATGGCCGGCTCGGGCGTGCCGATGGCCATCCTGCCCGCCGGCACCGCGAACCTGTTCGCCACCAACCTCGGCATCCCCGCCGACCTGGACGAGGCCGTGCGCATCGGCTTCCACGGGCGGCAGGAGAAGCTGGACCTGGGCATCGTGAACGGCGAGCACTTCGCGGTGATGGCCGGCGCCGGGTTCGAGGCCGAGATGATCGCCGACGTCGACGGCCGGGCCAAGCGGCGGCTCGGCAAGCTCAGCTACTTCAGGGCGGCGGTGCGGCACGTGAGCGGGCCGCGGGTGCCGATGAAGATCAAGCTGGACGGGGCGACCTGGTTCGAGGGCCGGGCGAGCTGCCTGCTGCTGGGCAACGTGAGCACGATCGCGGCCGGCGTGGAGGCGTTCGACGACGCCCGGCCGGACGACGGCTGGCTCGAAGTGGGCATCACCACCGCGAAGGGGCCGGTGCAGTGGGCGCGGGTGCTCGCCAGGATGGCCGCGGGCCGCTCCGACGGCTCGCCGCTCGTGCGGGTCTCGCGCGCCAGGAAGGTGTCGGCCCGCTTCGGACGCCCGTTACGGTACGAGCTCGACGGCGGCGAGCGCGGGCTCACCGACCGGTTCAAGGCCGAGATCGCCGCGGGCGCGCTGACCCTCTGCCTCCCACCCGACCGCTGAACCGAGAAGCCCAGCGCTGAACCGAGAAGCCCAGCGCTGAACCGAGAAGCCCAGCGCTGAACCGAGCAGCCCAGCGCTGAGCCGAGAAGGACGTGCCGGGCTCAGGTCGCGGTGGCGTGTCGTTCCAGGAACGTGTACACGTCGGCCTCGTCCACGCCGGGGAACGAGCCGGGCGGCAGCGCGGCCAGCACGTGCGAGTTGGCGCGGGCCGACGGCCAGGCGTACCCCTCCCAGCGCTCGGCCAGCTCGGCGGGCGGCCGGCGGCAGCAGTCGCCGTTCGGGCAGCCGGACTTGGTGCGGTGGGTGGTCTCCCGCCCCCTGAACCAGCGCGATTCCTTGTACGGCACCCCCAGCGTGATCGCGAAGTCCCGCTCGCGGGAGGGATCGACGTGCGCCACGCAGAAGTACGTGCCGGTGGGCGAGTCGGAGTACTGGTAGTAGACGGAGAACCGGTCGGGTGAGGCGAACACCTGCCGCCCCGACCACTGCAGGCACATCCGCTGCCCCTCGATGGCGCCCTGCTCGTCGGCGGGGAAGACGATGCCGTCGTTCTCGTACGCCTTGTAGATGGTGCCGCCGGCGTCGTTGCGCACGAAGTGGCAGACCAGGCCCAGGTGGTGGGTGGCGAGGTTCGTGAAGCGGTGCGCGGCCATCTCGTACGACACGGCGAACACGTCGCGCAGGTCCTCCACCGACAGCGCCCGGTCGGACTTGGCCTCCTGGAGGTAGAGCGCGGCGGCCTTCTCGGGGACGAGGACGGCGGCGGCGAAGTAGTTGGCCTCGGTGCGCTGGCGCAGGAAGTCG
Organism: [Actinomadura] parvosata subsp. kistnae; assembly: GCF_900323885.1. GTDB lineage: Bacteria > Actinomycetota > Actinomycetes > Streptosporangiales > Streptosporangiaceae > Nonomuraea > Nonomuraea composti. Next base: position 195,723 of record NZ_OOHJ01000008.1, read on the forward strand.
GCGAAGTCGCGGGGCTTGTCGTGGCCGAGCGCGAGGTGCCCGAGCGTCTGGAGCAGGATCGTGCGCGGCGTGTGCATGCCGAGCTGCTCGTGCTTGACGTAGATGCGGCGGTGGCGCAGGTCGGTGATGGAACGGACGGAGCGCGGCAGGTCTTGTGCCGTGTGCACGGTGTAGCCGAAGTGGGTGACCAGGCTCTGGATCGTGCTCTGCGAGAGGGCCCCGGTGCGGTAGCCGACCGCCTCCAGCGCCTGGGCGGCGGCCTTCTCGATGTCGGGGAAGTAGTTGCCCACCTCCCGCTGCCTGCGCCGCAGCTCGGCGTTGGCGACCCGGGCCTCCTCGGGGGTGGCGGTGCCGCGGGCCTGGCGGGCGCGCAGCTCGCCGTACAGGCCGAGCAGGTGCTCCAGGACGTCGTTCGGCACGCGGGCGGAGACCTTCAGCCGGGGCAGGCCGAGCCCGGCGTAGACGGGGTCGCGCTGGGCCTCTTCCAGCGCGATCTCCAGCTGGGCGCGGCGGTTGGGCGGCTGGCGGCGCAGCAGTTCCTCGACGGGGACGCCGAGAGCGGTCGCCAGCGACTTGAGGAGGGAGAGCTTGGGCTCGCGCTTGCCGTTCTCGAGCAGGGAGAGCTGGCTGGGCGCCCTGCCGACGCGCGAGCCGAGGTCCGACAGCGTCAGGCCGCGTTGTTTGCGCAGGTGGCGCAGGCGCTGGCCAAACGCGATCAGATCAAGCTCCTGCGTCAAAGACAGCGGTTCTTCGCCTAGCAAGGAGGCCATGTCAGGATCTTAGACAGAAATTCGGCCCATTTTCTAGCCTTCCGGCGCCACGGGTCCGTGTCCCGGGCGAGCCGCCGCGAGGGGCGTTCCGCGCGCGGGATTGGTCTAGGCCAACGGTAAAAGTTGCGATTTCTTCACTGATGAATACCCATCAGTAATGTACGCGAGCGGAAGATTCGCGATTCTTCTGGCCACTTCGGGCTGTTTGGTGGGGGCGGCCAGGGCAGAGACTCGGCGTGAGCCCAGGGGACGACAAGGGAGTGAACAATGAACGATCGCCTCAAGGGAGCTGCCGAGCAGCTGCAGGACGAATGGGACAACGACCCTCGCTGGGAGGGCATCGAGCGCACCTACAGCGCCGAGGACGTGATCCGGTTGCGCGGCAGCGTCCAGGAGGAGCACACGCTGGCCCGGCTGGGCGCCGAGCGGCTGTGGCAGCTCCTGCACACCGAGGATTACGTCAACGCCCTCGGCGCGCTGACCGGCAACCAGGCGGTGCAGCAGGTGAAGGCCGGGCTGAAGGCCATCTACCTGTCCGGCTGGCAGGTGGCCGCGGATGCGAACCTGGGCGGCCACACCTACCCCGACCAGAGCCTTTACCCGGCCAACTCCGTGCCCGCCGTTGTGCGCCGCATCAACAACGCGCTGCTGCGCGCCGACCAGATCACCTGGTCCGAGGGTGACAGTGACGCCCCCCACTGGCTGGCGCCCATCGTGGCCGACGCGGAGGCCGGCTTCGGCGGCGTGCTCAACGCGTTCGAGCTGATGAAGGGCATGATCGCGGCCGGCGCCGCGGGCGTGCACTGGGAGGACCAGCTCGCCTCCGAGAAGAAGTGCGGCCACCTCGGCGGCAAGGTGCTCATCCCGACCGGCCAGCACGTCAAGACCCTGAACGCCGCCCGCCTCGCCGCGGACGTCGCCGGAGTCCCCTCACTGATCATCGCGCGGACCGACGCCCAGGCCGCGACGCTCCTGACCAGCGACGTGGACCCGCGCGACCAGGCGTTCGTCACCGGCGACCGCACCGCCGAAGGCTTCTACCGGGTCAGGAACGGGCTGGAGGCGTGCGTCGCGCGCGGCCTGGCCTACGCGCCGTACTCCGACCTGCTCTGGATGGAGACCGGCACGCCCGACCTCGACGTGGCCCGCGCGTTCGCCGAGGCGATCAAGGCCGAGTACCCCGACCAGATGCTCGCCTACAACTGCTCGCCGTCGTTCAACTGGAAGAAGCACCTCGACGACTCCACCATCGCCAAGTTCCAGCGCGAGCTGGGGCACATGGGGTACAAGTTCCAGTTCATCACGCTCGCCGGGTTCCACTCGCTCAACTACTCGATGTTCGACCTCGCCCAGGGGTACGCCAGCGACGGGATGACCGCGTACGTGGACCTCCAGGAGCGCGAGTTCGCCGCCGAGTCGCGCGGCTACACCGCCACCCGGCACCAGCGCGAGGTCGGCACCGGCTACTTCGACCTCGTCTCCACCGCCGTCGCGCCCGACTCCTCGACGACCGCGCTCAAGGGCTCGACCGAGGAAGAGCAGTTCCACCACTGAGAACCGCTGAGGTTCGTTCGAACTCGCCGGCCACCTCCAGGGCATGGGAAGGTTCCCCCGGCGAAAGCGGGCCGCGCCGGTAACCCAGCACCGGCGCGGCCCGCCCAACCCACGCACGCCCAACCCACGCACGCCCAACCCACGCACGCCCAATCCACGCACGCCGACGCCACGCACCCCCGCCACCGCTCCTCCCACCCGTCCGTTTTCGGCGGAAGTGCCTGTCACCGAGGGCACAGCCTGCGGCGATGCCGCCGGGTCACACTGGCAGCAGCACCATCGCTCGTGTCAGGAGGCGCCTTGCGACACCTCGCTCCACGTTGCCGTGCCCGCCCCGCCGCCCCGCCGACGGCCCTCCGGCCGGCGGCCGTCCCGACCGCCGCCACCCGGCTGCCTGCGAGGCCGGCGGCCGTCTGTGCGACGACCAGCCCGCCGGCGGCCGTCCGCGTGCGGGCCGCCGGAAGACCGTCCGCGTGCGCCGGCGGCTCCTTAGGTCCCGGCTGACGGCGGCCCCGCCACTTCCAGGAGCGCGTCAGGGAGTGGCGGTGCCGGTCGTCGGCGGGGTGTCCGAGGGCGTGGCGGACGGGATCGGCGACTCCCCCGGCCCGTCCTGCGGGATCGGGCTGACCGTGCCCGTCGGCCGCGGGCAGTCGAGCCCGGCCACAACGTTCCCCCGCCTGCGCCCCGCCGGAGTCACGCACCCCTCCCCGCCGCCGGGGCCGCTGCTCTCCGTGACGCGGAACGTGCCGCGCCGCTCCCCCGAGGGCGTCAGGACGACGACGGGCCCCTTCGTCCGCGTCCGCGTCACGAACACCGTGGGCCGCGCCGTCCTCGTGGCCAGCCGCACGGGAGGCGCGTTCCCGCTGGTGACGGCCGAGGGCCGCACGGTGGGCACAGCGGCACTGGACGAGGACCGCGTGACGGACGGGTCCCCCGGCAGCAGCGAGCCGCCGCCCGGCCCGTCCCCGCCCGAGGCGGCGACGACCGTGATGGCCGCGATGGAGACCGTGGCCAGGGCCGCGAAACTGGCCTGCGAAAGCTGCGCCCGCGACCTCGCCCGCGACCCGGCCCTGTCTTTCGCCCGCGCCCCCGCCGCACCATCCCCCGGCCCTCCGCCCGCCTCCTCCTGCCCTTCCCCCGGCGCCGCCCGGCGGCCTCCTCCGTACGTACGAGACGGGCCAGCCCGCCCCCGGCCGGGTGAGGGACGGGCGTCCAGATCTCCCCCAGCACCTCCTCCACCGCCGGCCGCAACTCCCGAGGAGACCCGGCGCCGGCCGCCGCCAGCAGCGCCCGCAGCAGGTCGGCGGCCCGGGGCCGGTCGGCCGGGTTCTTGGCGAGGGCGGCCGAGACGGCGGCCCGGAGCTGAGCGGGCACACCCTCGACGCGAGGCGGGTCGAACAGGATCCGCCGCGTCAGCACGTCCGGCTCCCCGTCCCCGAACGGATGCCGCCCCGCGGCGGCGAAGGCCACGAGGCATCCCCAGGCGAAGACGTCGGAGGCGGGCAGCGCGGCCGCGCCGGTCAGCCGTTCGGGCGCCACCCACCCGGGGCTGCCCATGACCTGCCCGGCCTGGGTGTGGGCGGCGAGGGTGTCGACGTCGCGGGCGATGCCGAAGTCGATGACGCGCGGCCCATGAGGGGACAGCAGCACGTTGCCCGGTTTGAGGTCGCGGTGCACGAGCCCGGCCTCGTGCACGGCCACCAGCGCCGCCGCGACCCCGAGCGCGACGCCCTGGGCGAGGCGCGGCGGGAGCGGGCCGGTGGCCGCGACGACCTGGGAGAGCGACGGCCCGGGAAGGTACTCGGTGACGAGGTAGGGCCGGTCCCCGTCGGTGCCGTCCTCGACGACCGCCGCCGTACAGAACGGGAGTATTCTTCGCGAGAAAGCGACTTCCTCTGCGAAGCGCGCCCGCAGCGTGGCATCGTGGAGATGCACCGCCTGCGGCGTCTTGAGCGCGACCAGGCCACCCTGAGGGTGCTCGGCCAAATACACCACGCCCATCCCGCCCGTTCCGAGGCGGCCGAGGAGCGGGTAGCGGCCGATGACGGCCGGGTCCCCCACCGTGAGCGGCCGCACGCCGGGCGGCAGCTCGCTCGCACCACGCGCCATCCGGTCCCGCCCCTCCTGACAGTGTCATGGCAAGGCAACACTGTGAGGGCATCCAGGGCGGGCTTTCCGCATGTCTAACGAAAGGGGTATGGAAGGAAAGGGGGTCGTGCCTGCGAGGTAAGTCAGGACGCGATCGCGGCGGCTTCCTCGGCCTCGACCTGGCGGTTCCACTCGCCCTTGACCTGGCGCCACGTCTCGTCGTCGGCGCCGAGCCGCCAGTAGCCGGAGATGGACAGCCGGTCGAGGGGGATGCCCCGCTCCAGGCGCAGGTGGTGGCGCAGCTCCTTGACGAAGCCGGCCTCGCCGTGCACGAAGGCGTGCACGTCGCCGTCGGGGAAGTCGAGCTCGCGGACGGCGGCCACGAGCCGCTCGCCGACGGGGCTGCCGCCCCGGTAGACCCACCTGATGTGGGCGTCGGCGGCCGTTTCGAGCTTCAGCTCGTCCTGCGGCCCGTCGACCTCGATGAGGACGCGGGCGGGCACGCCGTCGGGCAGCGCCTCCAGGGAGGCCGCGATGGCGGGCAGCGCGCTCTCGTCGCCGACGAGCAGGTGCCAGTCCGCGTCAGGGTCGGGCGCGTAGCCGCCGCCGGGGCCGAGGATCAGCAGCTCGTCGCCGGGCCGGGCGTGCGCGGCCCACGGGCCGGCCAAGCCCTCGTCGCCGTGCACGACGAAGTCGAGGGTGAGCTCGTGACTGTAGGGGTCCCAAGCTCGTACGGTATAGGTGCGCAGCTTGGGCCAGACCTCGCGCGGCAGCGTCTCACGGCAGGCTTTCACGCTGAACGGCTGCGGGTACTCGACCCCCTCGCACGGAAAAACCAGCTTCACGTAATGATCGGTGAGCCCTCTGGTGGCGAAGTCCGCCAGCCCGTCACCGCCCATGACCACCCGGACCATGTGGCGGGAGATGCGCTCGGTCCGCTGGACGACACCCCGGTGGTGATCCGCATGCTTGTCAGCCATGGAACAGTCCCCCTGAGTTAGGTATACCTAACCTTACACCTCCCGTTCCTTCTACCGTAAACCCATGCCCCTAAACGGGGCAGGTAAATTCACGCGGCGGCCGAGTCCCCCATCGACTCCGGCATCGCCGCCACCGCACCGAGGAACTGCCGGATGTGCCGGAACGCCAGCCGCGCCTCGGGCACCACGTCGGCCAGGATCGGGAAGACGTGCGGCATGCGGGGCCACTCCTCGTAGCGGACCGGCACCCCCGCCAGCCGCGCCCGCTGCGCCACCCGCCACGCCTCGTCGCGCAGCACCTCCGTCGAGCCGGTCACGATCATCAGCGGCGGCAGGCCGGTGAAGTCGCCGTGCACGGGCGAGACGAGCGGGTCCCACGGGTCGAGGCCGGAGGTCCACCGGCGGGCCAGCCAGCGCACCCGGCCGGCCGGCAGCATGGGGTCCTGCCAGCGGTTGGCCCGGCGCGGCACGTCGGTGAGGTCGGCCCATGGCGACAGGCAGATGGCCGCCGCCGGCAGCGGCAGGCCGCGGTCGCGCAGCGCCAGCAGGGTCGCCAGCGTGAGGTGGCCGCCCGCGGAGTCGCCCGCGAGGATCACGTCCTGGGGCTCGTGCCCGCGCCGCAGCAGGCAGTCGTAGGCGTCCAGCGCGTCGGCGAGCGAGTCGGCCAGCCGGTGCACCGGCCCCTGCCGGTAGTCGAGCGCGAGGACCGGCCGCCCGGCCGCCACCGACAGCCGCCACGTGATCGGCCGGTGGGTGCGCGGCGAGCACGAGAAGTAGCCGCCGCCGTGGAAGTACAGCACGACCTTGCGCTCGTCGAGCCCCTGCCCGCCGCGCACCCACTCGCCGCCGCACGCGGAGAAGGTCGCGGGCACCACCGCGACGTGCGCGGGATGCGGGACGTTGACCAGCCGGGCGAGGTCTCCCAGGCGGGCGGCCCCGGCCAGGGCCAGCGGATGGCGCAGCAGCAGGCTGGAGGCCGGTTTCACGGTGCCGCGCAGGAGGCCGGTCAGCGCCCTGGCCTGCCAGCTCAGGGGATACTCGGGTGTCACGTCCTGGTCGACTCGCATACCGCCCCCTTTCAGGTGATTTCTTCCCGCCACGCCCGGTCCCTACCGGCCAGTAAGTAACTCATCCCTTGCGGGGATATTTCGGCACGGTGACGGGAGGGTGGCGGCGGGCGTTTATTGCGTTGCGGAGCGCCGGGCCCGCGCCGGATAATCGCGTCTTTCCCGTCGGCAGACCCGTGCGCGGGTCCGGGCACGGTCCGTGACCGTGCCCTCACACCCTGGAGGTGCAAAACCTTTCCGCTCTATGCCCGGCTCGTCCGGTACGGTTTCCGCAAGCACGCCACCTACGTCCGTGGCGCGCTCGCCGGAGCGTTCACCAACAGCGTCTTCGGCATCCTGCGCGCGTACACGCTCATCGCGGTCTGGCAGGCCCGCCCGGGCCTGGCCGGCTACGACATCACCGACGCCATCACCTTCTGCTTCGTCACCCAGGCCTTCATCGGGCCGATGCAGCTCTTCGGCGGCGGCCTGACCATCCCCGAGCGCATCCGCAGCGGCGACATCGCGCTCGACCTGGTCCGCCCCGCCTCGCTGCAGCTGTGGACGCTCGCCGAGGACGTCGGCAGGGCCGCCTACCTGTTCCTGGTGCGCGGCATCCCGCCCATGCTGCTCGGCGCCCTGCTCTTCGGCATCAGCGTCCCCACCCGCCCCGGCCAGTGGGCGGCGTTCCTCACCGGCTTCGCGCTCGCCGTGATCGTCAGCTTCGGCTGGCGCTACCTGGTCGCGCTGTCGGTCTGCTGGCTGCTCGACGACCGGGGCGTCACCGTCCTGTCGATGGTCCTGAGCACGTTCTTCAGCGGCATGATGGTGCCGCTGCACCTGTTCCCCGGCTGGTTCGGCGACCTGGTCATGGTGCTGCCGTGGGCCGCGATGGTGCAGCTGCCCACCGACCTCTACCTCGGCACCGCCGCCGTGGCCGACACGCTCGCCGTCCAGGCGCTCTGGGCCGCGGTCCTGCTCGGCCTCGGCGCGCTCGGCACCAGGGCGATCCGCCACAAGGTGGTGATCCAGGGTGGCTAGGACGTACTTCCTGCTGCTGTGGACCTGGACCAGGGCCGCTGCGGCGTACCCGGTGTCGTTCGCGATGATGACCGTGCTCGGCTTCGCCATCGCCGCGATCGACGTCGCCGTCATCCTGATCATCTTCGCCAACACCACCACCCTGGCCGGCTTCTCCCGCGAGGAGGTGCTGTTCCTGTACGGGGCCGCCAACCTGGCCTTCACCATCTGCGACACCTTCGTCAGCAACCTCGACCGGGTCAGCACGCACATCAAGGCCGGCACCCTCGACACGTTCCTGATCCGGCCGGTCGGCGCGTGGATCCAGCTCGCCGCCGACCGCTTCATGGCCACCCGGATCGGGCGCATCCTCCAGGCCGGGCTCGTGCTCGGCTACGCCGTCTCCGCGCTCGGCATCGGCTGGGAGCGCGCGTGGATGATCCCGGTCATGGTGCTGACCGGCATCGTCATCTTCGCCTCGCTGTGGACGATCGCCGGGGCGCTGCAGTTCCTGCTGACCGACGCGCCGGAGGTGGTCAACACCCTGACGTACGGCGGCAGCCAGCTCACCCAGTACCCGTTCAGCGTCTACACCCGCGACCTGGTCAAGGGCGTGACGTACGTGCTGCCGCTGGCGTTCGTCAACTGGCAGCCCGGCCTGTACGTGCTGGACCGGGCCGACCCGTTCGGCACGCCCGGGTTCATGCGCTTCCTCGGACCGGCCGCCGCGCTGGTCCTCGCCCTGTCGGCCGCGCTCGTCTGGCGGCAGGGCCTCCGGCACTACCGATCCACGGGGAGTTGAGCAATGATCGAGCTTGACCGGGCGGGCCGCTCGTTCAAGGTGAAGCGGAGCGTCGTCCACGCCGTCCAGAACCTGTCGTTCACCGTGTCGGCGGGCGAGTTCGTCGGCTACCTCGGCCCCAACGGCGCGGGCAAGTCCACCACGATCAAGATGTTGTGCGGCATCCTGACCCCCACCTCGGGCACCGTCAGGGTGGCGGGCCTCGACCCCTCGCGCCGCCGCACGACGCTGGCGCGGCGCATCGGGGTCGTGTTCGGGCAGCGGACGACGCTGTGGTGGGACCTGCCGCTGCGCGACAGCTTCGAGCTGATCCGGCACCTCTACCGGATCGACCGCGCCGCCTTCGCCGCCCGGCTCGACGAGCTGACCGGCACGCTCGACCTGGGCGCGTTCCTGCGCACGCCGGTGCGGCAGCTCAGCCTCGGCCAGCGCATGCGCGGCGACCTGGCGGCGGCGCTGCTGCACGCGCCCGACGTGCTGGTGCTCGACGAGCCGACGATCGGGCTCGACGTGGTCAGCAAGGCCAGCATCCGCGACTTCCTGCTGCGGGTGAACGCCGAGCGGGGCACCACCGTGCTGCTGACCACGCACGACCTCGGCGACATCGAGCGCCTGTGCCGCCGGGTGATGCTGATCGACCACGGGCGGCTGGCCTTCGACGGCACCCTCGACGACCTGATGGCCACGGCGCCTGAGCAGTCGTCGATCGAGGAGGTCGTCACCCGCCTCTACACGGGCAGCGCCTCGTAACGGCCCCGCCGGCGGGCGCGTCAGCCGCGCTCGCCGGGCCGGTCCACGATCGTCGACGTCACCAGGGCGGTGAGCCACACCGAGCCCTTCCTGAAGGCGGGCTCGGGGTCGCCGCCGAGGTGCTCGTCACGCAGCCAGACCGTCCGCTCACCCAGGTACCGGTAGGTCCGCGGGTCAAGGATCCGGTAGCGGCGGGAGGGGTCGTCCCTGCCGGTGTCGCGCCAGACGCCCAGCCCGCTGCGGCCGGCCGCGTCGGTGACGCCCTGCTCGATCCGGACGCCGGGGATCAGCGCCAGCGCCTGGAACAGCGCCGACTCCAGCTCGGGCGGCATGACGCCGTACCGGCTGAGGTAGAGCATGATCACGCCGTAGGCGCGGTCCGCGTCGGGGGCGACGACGTGCGGGACGCCCTCCTCCCTCGGGTAGTCGATCCAGTGCCGGTCCTTGGTCACCTTGGCCAGCAGCTTCTTCGGGTCGGTGGGCAGCTCGCGCAGCTTCTGGTCGTACTGCTGCGGCGACAGGTCGTCGTCGCCCGGGTCGGGCGGGACGTCCCTGACCGCCAGGCGGCCGTCCTCGCCGAAGGCGGCGGTCTGCTTGCCGTCGTAGCGCATCCACTGCTCCCTGGTCTCGACCGTGTCGCCGTTGGGCTGCTTGTCCAGGCTCTTGGTGTACTGCCACTGCGTCGGCCGCGGCACCCCGGCCGCCTTGCGCCGGCCCACCGTGTCGGCGGCGCGGGCCAGCACCGCGTCCGCGTCGAGCTGGACGATCGGCGACTGGCTCGGCGCGACAGGCGGCACGGGCTCCTGCGGCCTGACCGCCACCAGCGCGACCGCCGCGGCCGTGCCCAGCGCGCCGGCCAGCAGGAGCGCGCGGCCGAACCGGCGCCCGCGCCCGTGCCCGCGCATCCGGCGCAGCAGCCGGCGCCGGCCCTGGGCCAGCCAGACCTCGTCGGGCTCCGGCACCACGGCACGCAGCTCGCGAAGGGAACGCAGGTCATCCATCCAAGGACTCCTCTCGTGCCGTGGTGGGGTCGCTGCCGCCGAGCGCGCGGCGGGTCCTGGCCCTGGCCCGGTGCAGGCGGGAGCGGACCGTTCCGACGGGGATGCTCAGCGCGCGGGCCACGTCCTCGTACGTCATGTCGGCCCAGGCCACGAGTAACAGCACCTCGCGGTCGGCGGCGGGCAGGTCCGCCAGCGCGGCGGCCAGGCCCGCCTGCTCCGCCGCCACGCGGTCGTCGATCCGGTCGGCGTACGGCTCGGTCAGCTCGTCCACGCCGGTGCGGGCCAGGGCCCGGTAGAGCCGGACCTCGACGCGGCGGTGGCGCTGGATGAGCTTGGCGGCGATGCCGTACAACCAGGGGCGGGCGTCGGGATGGCCCGTGTCGTAGTGGCGGCGGCGCCGGAACGCGGTCAGGAACGCGTCGGAGACGACGTCGTCGGCCAGCGAGTCCCCGAGCCTCCTCGCGACGTAGCGCCGCAGGGCGGCCGCGTGTCGGTCGAAGAGCTCCGCGAAGAGCTCAGGGACCTGCTCGGACCGCCGGATGAGCTCGGAGTCGGCGGGTCCGCCTGGCACTTCGTCGGTCACATGTCGCTCCCGTCCGTACGGTGTGTTCGCTGGCTTTCGCCCGCAGGACCGGCAGGAGTTCGCGCTTTCGAGTGTGACCTGCGTCACATGCGTACGGCCGCCTCCCGGAAGGGAGACGGCCGTGCCGAGGTCTTCGCGAGGGTCAGTAGTAGCTGCCCTCAGGGCTGTTCTCGTAGTCCTCGTCGAGCTCGTCGTCGCGGCGCGACCACCGCGAGGGCATCAGTACGGGGATGAACAGGGCCACGCCGAGCAGGGCGTACACGCCGGTCGTGAGGAGGGTCTTGGCGCCGGTGCCGGCTTCGAGCAGGATCCGGTTGATCGAGGGCTCCGCCGGGATCAGGGAGAGCGCCCGGTTCGTGTCGAGCGCGTACACGACCGTCCAGGCCAGCAGCACCAGGGACGGCACGAAAGTCGCCAGCGGGGAGATCCGGCCGGCCATGACGAGCCCCACGACGAGCCCGACGGCGGCCATCGCGCCGAGGGCGATCCACATCCGCTGGCTGTCGGGTGGGTTCGCCGCGGCGTTCGCGGCGGCCTGCTGCACCGCCCATCCGCCGCCTCCGAGCACGGCCGCCGTCACCACCAGGCCGATCAGCAAACCACCTAAGTGCCGCAACGTTCTCACCTCTATGTCAGCGCGATCGGCACGACCCTAGCGACAAATGCCATTTTCGGACCAGGCATTGAGCAGCTTGGGACTCGAGGTCTCATCTCCCCTTGCCCCGTGAGAGCATGGGGCACACCCATGCGTGCGCGACTTCCCCTACGGCTCGCGCGGACGGCCGCCTTCGCCGCCGTCTGCGTGACCCTGGCCGCGCTCGCCCACGTGCTCGGCGGCGGTGCCGCGCCCGCGCCGCAGACCGCCGCGCTCGGGCTCGCGGGCGTGTCCGCGCTCGGGCTGGCCTTGTGCGGCAGGGAGCGCTCGGCGGGCACGATCAACCTCGTGCTGGTCGGGGCGCAGCTCGGGCTGCACGAGCTGTTCGCCGGCGAGGGCGCCTCCTACGTCTCGGTGCACGGGCACGCCCAGGGCGGCCTGGCCGTCAACGCCGGCATGCTGCTCACGCACCTCACCGCCACGGTCGTCACCGGCCTGTGGCTGTCACGCGGCGAGGCCGCCCTGTGGTCGCTGCTGCGCCGCGTCGGCCGCCGGCTCGTCGTCCTGCTCTGCCCGCCGCCGTGCCCGTGTCGCGGCCCGGCGCGCCCGTCGTCCGCACCAGGGTGGTGCCGCCGCAACCGGGGTTCCGGCACAGCCTGGCCAGGCGTGGTCCTCCACTTCCCGCCTGACCTTCTGACACCCCTTTTTCATCCCCATCACCCAAGTGGAGCTTCGACATGTCCTTCGTCCGCCGTGCGGCGACCGTGCTCGCCGCCACCGCCGCGCTCACCGCCGGCCTGGCCCTGCCCGCGCTGGCCCACGTCACCATCCAGCCGGGCACCGCCGAGCAGGGCGGGTTCACCAAGGTCGCCTTCCGCGTGCCGAACGAGCGCGACAACGCCTCGACCACCAAGATCGAGGTGTCCTTCCCCACCGACCACCCGCTGGCCTTCGTCTCCGTCAAGCCCGTGCCCGGGTGGCAGGTCAAGGTCACCGAGAGCAAGCTGCCCGCGCCGGTCAAGACCGAGTACGGCGACCTCGACGAGGCCGTCACCAAGGTCGTCTGGGAGGGCGGAAAGATCAATCCCGGGGAGTTCCAGGAGTTCGAGGTGTCCATGGGGCAGCTGCCCAAGGACGTCGACTCGCTGATGTTCCCGACCAAGCAGACCTACTCCGGCGGCGAGGTCGTCGACTGGTCGGAGGCCCCCAAGTCCGACGGCACGGAGGCCGAGCACCCGGCGCCGCTGCTCAAGCTGGTGCCCGCCGCCGCTGAGGGCAGCACGGCGCACACGAGCGCGTCGCCCACCGGCTCGCCCACGGGGCCCGCCACGCCGTCGGTGACGCCGGTGGCCGCCGCCTCGTCGTCCGACGGCACCGCCCGCCTGCTCGGCGGGGCCGGGCTGGTGGTCGGCGTCATCGGCGTCGTGATCGGCGTCCTCGGCCTGCGCCGCCGCCCGTCCGCCTGACCTCGGAAGCCGCAAGCCCGCGGGCCCGCCGCCTGACCTCCGAAGCCACGAGCCCGCGGGCCCGCCGCCTGACCTCCCGAGCACCGCGCGCGGGCCCGCCGCCTCCCAGGAGGCGCGGGCCCGTGCTTCCGGCCGCGTCAGGACGTGATGTCCTTGCCGGAGAAGCGCGCCCACGCGATCGAGCCGAACAGCACGATGTACGCCCCGAACGTCAGCAGCCCGTCGCGCAGCGCGGCCACGTCGATCGGGCTGCGCAGCACCGCGTCGAAGTTGGTGAACCTGGTCGGCAGCAGGTACGGCGCGATCGAGCCCAGCTCGGGGATGGCCCGCAGCACCTGGCAGACGATGACCAGCACCACGGTCCCCGCGATGGCCCCGATGGACACCTCGGTGAACACCGACAGCGCCAGCGCGACCGCGGCCAGCGCCGCCATGCCCGCGCCGACGTACCCGACGGAGATCGCGATCCGGACCAGCCCGTCGGCCAGCGTGGCCGTGGTGCCGGACAGCAGCGTCACGTCCCCCGCCGGGAACAGCACCAGGCCCGTCACCAGCGCCGACAGCGCGACCACGGCCGTCACCGCGTAGGCGTAGACGACGGCGTTGAGGTACTTGACCGCCAGCAGCCGGGTGCGGCCGGCCGGCGCGGCCAGCAGGTAGCGCAGCGTGCCGCCGCCGGCCTCCCCCGCGACCGAGTCGCCCGCCACGACGCTCACGGCCACCGGCATCAGCAGCAGCACCAGGAACGAGAACGAGACGAACGTCAGCATGAGGCTGTTGCCCGCCACGTCCTGGACGAGGCCGGTCATGTCGTCGTCGGCGCCGCCGAACGTGCGCAGCGCGACGCCCACGATCACCGGCACGACGCCCAGTACGGCCAGCATGACGAGGTTGCGCGGGCGGCGGAAGGTCAGGCCCAGCTCGGAGCCGAGCAGCCGCCAGAACGCGCGCACCGGCCGCGTGCCCGGCCCCGCCGTCGCCGGGGGCTCGGGTGCGGGCTCGTGGCGTTCGACCGTGCGCAGGGTCTCCGTCACCGGCACCAGCCCCGGCGTGCGGCGCGGCCCGGTCGTGTCCGTCAGCGTCCCCGCCCCCGCGGCCGTGTCTTCAGGCGTCGACATCGAAGCCCTCCCCTGTCAGTCCCACGAACACGTCCTCCAGGCTCGGCCGCACCACGGCCAGCCCCCGTACGGACACGCCCTCCCCCACGAGCGCGGCGTTGATCCGCTCGGGCGCGTGCCCGCCCAGCTCCGCCGTGACCTCGCGGCCGTCGGCGCGCACGTCGGCCAGGCCGAGCGAGGTCAGCACGCGGGCGGCGTCGTCGGGGTCGGGCGTCTCCACCTTGATGCGGGTGACCAGGCCGCCGCTGAGCGAGGCGATCGTGCCCTGCGCGACCAGCTTGCCGGTCCGCATGATCGCGGCGTGCGTGCACATCTGCTCGACCTCGGCCAGCAGGTGCGAGGAGACGAACACGGTGGTGCCCTCGGCCGCGATCTCCTTGACCAGCGTGCGCACCTCGCGGGTGCCCTGCGGGTCGAGCCCGTTGGTCGGCTCGTCCAGGACGAGCAGCTCGCGCGGCCCCAGCAGCGCGGCCGCGATGGCCAGGCGCTGGCGCATGCCGAGCGAGTAGTTGCGGTACCGCTTGCCGGCGGCGGCCGACAGGCCGACCCGCTCCAGCGCGTCGGCGACGCGCCGCCTGGCGGTGGCGCCGTGCGCGGCCGGGTCGGCGGCGTCGAAGCGCATCAGGTTGGCCGCGCCCGACAGGTACGGGTAGAAGGCCGGCCCCTCGACCACCGCCCCCACCTTCGGCAGGGCCTGGGCCAGCGGCAGCCCGAGCACGGAGTACTCGCCTTCGGTGGGCGCCACCAGGCCGAGCAGCATGCGGATCGTGGTCGTCTTGCCCGAGCCGTTGGGCCCGAGGAAGCCGAACACCGAGCCGCGCGGCACGGTCAGGTCCAGCTTGTCCACGGCGACCTGGCCGCCCTTGAAACGCTTGGTCAGCCCCCGGGTGCGGATCGCCGCGTCCGCCGCCTGGTCCCCGGAGGGCGGGCCGCCCCGAAGGGCGCCCCGCTTCCTGCGTGACGGTGGTCACTTGACGCCCGCCGCCTTGGTGATCTCCTCCGGGGTGACGGCGCCGACCAGGAGCCGGCCGTCGTCGGTGAGCAGGGCCGTGACGAGCTTGGTCCTGATCAGCTTGCCGGAGCCCCACGTGCCGCTGACGGGGGTGGCGGACTTGAGCACGCTGTCGATCAGGGCGGCCGGGTCGCCGCCCTGACCGCCCCGGTCGCCGGCCCGGTCGCCTTCACCCTCGGACGCGCCGGGCTGCTGGGCCTTGGCCAGGTCCGCAGGGGAGAACGGCACGACCGCGACCGCCGACCAGCCCTCGCCGACCACCTTCACGTCGCCCGCGACCTGCCGGGCGTGCTCGGCGCGCTGCTCCGCCTTGGCGTCGTCGTCGTTCAGCCCGATCGTGCGCTCCTCCACCTTGGCGCCCGCGGGCGGGGTAAAGGTGAAGTTCTCGGCCGCCGGCGGCGTGAACGTCACCTGCGTGAACCCGACCTGGTACGCCGGCTCGGCCGAGCCCTTGGCGTACACCTGGACCTGGAGCGGGACGTACGTCTCGCCGTCGAGGGCGATCCGGATCTCCTGCACCAGGGAGCTCTCCTCCTTGGGGGCCAGCACGAGCTGGTAGACCGGGCGGCCCGCCACCTCCGCCGTGTTGATCACGCGGACGGCGGTGTGCTCGTCGGCGCTGGCCAGCAGCCGCTGGGCGAGCTGCTGCGGCGTCAGCTCGGTCTCTTGCGGCAGCGGCGTGGCGTGCGCCGGGCCGCGGGCGCCTTCCTTGATGGTCAGCTTGGTGGCGGTGTTGGTGGCGCTGTCCCAGTACCAGGCCTGGCCGCCGTTCACGATCAGGTTGGTCTCGTTCAGCTGGGTCGGCATGGCCACGCGGAGCTTGTCGCTCGCGCCGTACCAGACCTTCACCTCGTGCGAGCCGGACAGCAGGCTCAGCGGCGTGGTGCCGCCGCCCAGCTGCGGCAGCGCCGGCAGGCCGAGCGAGGCCGTCTGCTGCACCGTGCCGGACATCGGCGGCGGGCCGGCCTGCTTGCTGGTGGCCGCCACGGCGTCGGCGAGCAACTGCTCGGCCGAACGCTCCGGCAGCACGGGGTCGCCGCTGACCGCGGCGATGACGGGGCCGGCGCCGATCGCGGCTCCGATCACGGCGGCTGCCGCGATCGGGACTCCCCACCTCACGAACGTGCCTCTGCGCATTTCACTCCTTAACGGTATGTCGATGCTCAGAGCCTGCGTCATCGTTCCTGTGGCAACCCTGAGACAATCTGAGACAGCTCTCAGCCCGGCCTCGTTTCCCCTGGTGGCGAAAGTGATCGAGTTACGCAGCACCGACGTCCCGGCCGCCGAGCGTTTCCAGTGGTGGTGCGACCTGACGGCGCGGCAGCTCGTTCCCACCGAGCTCAGCAGCGAGCAGGCCGCCGACTTCCGCGCGGCCATCACGATCGCGCCGCTGGGCGAGGTCACGCTCGCCGCGCCGAGCTACGCCGAGCAGCGCTCGGTGCGCACCGCGCCGCTGATCCGCCGCTCCGACCCGGAGCAGTGGTGGGTGACGCTGGTGTGCTCGGGCTCGTTGCAGGTCGAGCAGGGGCGCTCGTACGCGCACGTCTCGCCGGGCGACCTGGTGCTGACGGACACGTCGCGGCCGTTCGACGTCGGCTCCCGCAGCGGGCGCGGCCTCACCCACATGATCATGCTGCAGTTCCCGCGGGGCGCGCTGCCCCTGCCCGAGCAGCGGTTGCGCGATCACGTGGTCCGGCCGCTGCCCGCCGACCGGGGCTCGGCGGCGCTGCTCGCCGGGTTCATGCGCGGCCTCGTCCGGGAGGGTCCGGCCCTGGGGCCGGAGGAGAGCGGCTCGCTGGGCGCGGTGGCGGTGGAGCTGGCCACGATCTGGCTGGCCGGCGCGGCCGGGGCGGGCGGCGCGGTGCCGGCGGAGACGCGCCGGCAGGCGCTGGTCCGTGAGGTCAAGGAGCACGTGCGGCGGCACCTCGGCCGGCCGGGGCTCACGCCGTCCTCGATCGCGGCGGCCTGCAACATCTCGGTGCGCTACCTGCACCGGATCTTCGAGGCCGAGGGCCGCACGATCGGCGAGTACGTCCGGCACGAGCGGCTGGAGCGGTGCCGCGCCGACCTGGAGGACCCCCTGCTGGCCGGCACACCCGTCGCGGAGCTGGGCGCGCGCTGGGGGTTCGAGGACCCGGCCACCTTCAGCCGGGTGTTCAGGTCGGCGTACGGGATGCCGCCCGGCGAGTACCGGCGCGACGCCGCACACCGGGTGCGCTGAGGGTCAACCGGGTGCGCGCCGAGCGTCAATGACCGCCCCGCGCGGCGTCGTTAGAGTCTTCCGCGCGCGGCGGCCCGGGCCGGGGCGAGCACCGGCGTGCGGGCAGGGGCTCATGGGGTGCGCATCACCCCCCGAGGCATGATGGGGCTGCCTCGGGGGGTGATGGACGCGGCTCACTGAGATGACTCTCAGCTCTCTCAGCGTTGTCTCAGCGCGAGGACGGGAGAATTGCCGCATGAGAGTACTTGTCGTCGAGGACGAGCGGCGGATGGCGGCCGCGTTGCAGCGGGGGCTGCAGGCGGAGGGGTTCGCCGTGGATCTCGCGCACGACGGCGAGGAGGGGCTGCACGCCGCCCGGCAGGGCGACTACGACGTGGTGGTGCTGGACATCATGCTGCCCAGGCTGTCCGGCTACAACGTGTGCAAGCAGTTGCGGGCCGAGGAGAACTGGGTGCCGATCCTGATGCTCTCGGCCAAGGACGGCGAGTACGACATGGCCGACGGGCTCGACCTGGGCGCCGACGACTACCTGACCAAACCGTTCTCGTACGTGGTGCTGGTGGCCCGGCTGCGGGCGCTGATGCGGCGCGACGCGGGCCGGCGGCCGTCGGTGCTCGTGGCGGGGGACCTGTCGCTGGACCCGGCCAGACGCCGGGTGGAGCGCGGGCAGAGCGCGATCGAGCTGACGCCGCGGGAGTTCGCGCTGCTGGAGTACCTGATGCGGCGGCGGGACGAGGTGGTGTCGAAGTCGGAGATCCTGGAGCACGTGTGGGACACCTTCGACACCGATCCGAACGTGGTCGAGGTGTACGTCGGCTACCTGCGGCGCAAGATCGACGCCCCGTTCGGCAGGAACGCGTTGCAGACCGTGCGCGGCGCCGGCTACCGGCTGGCGGGCGACGGTGGCTGAGTCGCCGCTGGTCTGGTGGCGGCGGCAGGGACTGCGTTTCCGGCTCACGGCGGCGGCCGCCGCGGTGCTGGCCCTGGCGCTGGCCCTGTCGGCGGCGGTGCTGGTGACGGTGCTGGAGCGGGCCCTGATGGACACCGTGGACGAGTCCACCAGGGCGCAGGCCCAGACGGTCCGGGTCGCGGCCGACGCGGGCACGCTGACCAGCCCGATCACCACGCACGACGGCACGATCGTGCAGGTCATCGACGAGCGGGGGCGCATCACGCACGTCACGTACGGCGCCGACCGGCTCGTGCCGCTGCTGGACGCCGGGGCCAGGGCCCGCGTGCTGAAGAGCGGGCAGGCGACGCTGATGGACGGCCGGCCGTACGCGGTCCCGGGGTTCCTGCGCGTCGTCGTGCTCAGCGCGGACCACGGGCAGACGGTGGTGGCGGCGCGGCCCATCAGCGAGATCCAGACCAGCCTCGCCACGGCCGGGCGGGTGCTGCTGGTGGGCACGCCCGCGCTGGTCGTGCTGCTGGCGGTGGCGAGCTGGCTGATGATCGGCCGTACCCTGCACCCGATCGCGGCGCTGCGCAGGGGCGCGGCCGAGATCACGCACACCGCCAGGTCGCGGCGGCTGCCGGTGCCGCAGTCGCGCGACGAGGTACACGCGCTGGCCCTCACGCTCAACGACATGCTGGCCCGCCTGGAGGAGGCCGAGCAGCGCCAGCGCGCGCTGGTCTCCGACGCCGCGCACGAGCTGCGCAGCCCGCTGGCCAGCATCAGGCTGCAGCTCGAAGTGGCGCTGGGCCATCCCGACGGGCAGGACTGGCAGGAGACGGCCGAGGGCGTCCTGGAGGACACCATGCGGCTGTCCCGGCTGGCCGAGGACCTGCTCGCGCTGGCCAGGCTGGACGAGCGCGGCGGCGTGCCCGCCCGGCGCGAGCCCGTCGACCTCGACGAGGTGGTGCGCCAGACGGTGGACCGTTACGCCGAGGCCCGGCTCACCGTCTGCGACCCGGTGGTGGTCCGCGGCGACGCGCTCGACCTGAGCCGGGTGCTGACGAACCTCATGGACAACGCGGTCCGCCACACCTCCTCGAAGGTGGAGGTGACGCTGACCGCCGACGGCGTGCTGACCGTCACCGACGACGGCCCCGGCATTCCCGAGCAGGATCGCGAGCGGGTCTTCAACCGCTTCACCCGGCTCGACTCCGGGCGCAGCCGCGACGAGGGCGGGGCGGGGCTGGGGCTGGCCATCGTCCGCGAGACCGTGCGGGCCCACGGGGGCACGGTGGTGCTGGAGGACGCGGAGCCGGGGCTGCGGGCCGTCGTCCGCCTTCCGGCGGCCGGCTGACCCCCTTACCCCGGATCATGCGTGCGAGAGGAACGGATCGTCCGGCATGAGACAGGAAATGGATCGTTCCCAAAAGGTCAGGCGGCGGTTCCCTTCTCCGCGGTGGCCAGGAAGTCCTGGGCGATGAGCGGCAGGCGGCGGCGGGCGTGCACGACGGCGATGACGCGCCGCACGGCGGGGTCGAGCGAGCGCACCACCAGGCCCGCGCGCCCGGCCTGCTCGGCCATGCCGCGGTACCACAGCAGCGACGCCTGCCCGGCGCGGACCGCGTTGAGCCAGCCGTTGCGTTCGTCGGTCTCGAGCACGACCACCGGGGTGACGGCGTACTTGCCGAACATCGCGTCGAGCTCCCTGCGCCGCATGCTGCCGCGGGCGGGGAGTGCCAGGCGCATGCCGTGCAGCCTGCCCATCGGTACGGGGTTGGGCAGCTCGAGGCCGGGCGGGGAGATCAGGACGATCTCCTGGCGTTCGAGGGGGTGGGTGATGAGGTCGGTGGGCACGGGCAGGTCCGTGAGGCCGAGGTCGGCCCGCTGGTCCCTGATGGCGCTGACGACGCCGTCGCGGCCGTCGCAGCGCACGATGTGCACGCGCACACCTGGATGCTCGGCCGCGTAGGCGGGCAGCAGCCGCCCCGCGAGACCGGGCTCGAGGCTGGGGGTGGACGCGATACGGAGCTCCGCGTCGGTGGGTACGGTCTGGTTGGCCAGGCCCTCGATCTCGTGAACCGCGTCGAGTGCCTCCCTCGCCAGCTTGACCACCCGGCGTCCTTGCGCGGTGACGACCACCCCGCGCCCGGAACGGGCGAACAACGTCATGCCGAGCTCGCGCTCGAGATCGCGGATCGCGCGGGACAGCGCAGGCTGCGCGATATAGAGCGACCTGGCCGCGTCGGTCATGGTGCGGTGCTCCGCAGTCGCGACCACATAGCGGAGCTGCTGGAGATTCATGCAAAAGAAGCTAGGACAACGCCCGCCGCCCGGACCGGGAGATAGCGGAGATCACCTCGAATGATTTCGGACTGTAACCGAGCACCGCTACATCCGTGACGGGTGATAAATCAGTATGCTTTTGCCCCAAATTTGGCAAGGGTCCGACAAGTCGCACGGCAAAAGCCTGCATTCCGGACGACGGGGCAATCGGGGAGACACGGTGACAGGGAACGGGCAATATCCACCCCCGCCACAGGGGCCAGGACAGCCCCAGCGGCCCCCTCCTTGCCCTGGCCGCCGCCCGGATACCGGCAGCCGCAACCTCAGGGCGGGGCCTACCCGCGCCCGCCCCAGCCGCCGCCTCCCCGCCACCGCCGCCCCCTCAGGGGCAACCGTACGGGCCACCTCAGTATGGGCAGCCCCCGTACGGACAGCCTCAGCACGGGCAGCCGCCCTACGGACAGCCTCCGTACGGGCAGCAGCCGTACCGGCAGACGCCGCCTCCTCCTCCCCCGCCGCCGCCACCACCGCCCATGCCGCCGCAGCAGTGGCACCGGCCGCCGCAGCCGAGGAAGTCGGGGATGGGGGTCCTCGGCGTGCTCGGCGCCGTGTTCGGCTCGCTGGCGGCGCTGTTCGTGCTGATCGTCATCGGCGCGGTGATGCTGTCGAGCTCCTCCGGCTCGGACACCTCCACGCCGGTGGCGATCCCGACGTACGAGCCGTCGGACGAGCCCTCCACCCGGTTCACCGAGGACGACGAGCCGTCGCCGACCCCGACGCGCAGCGAGGAGCCCACCCAGCAGCCGACCCCGACCCAGGACGACGAGCCGGACACCACGGTCACGCCGCCCGCCCAGGTCACGGTCAACACGAGCCTGAAGAACAACAGCGTCTACCGGGCGGGTGTCCTGCCCCGGCTGAGCTGCCCGGCCGGCAACGCCAGCATCTTCAGCCACAGCCAGCTCAAGGCGCTGATCATCAAGACCGGCCGGTGCATGGACCGGGCCTGGAAGCCGGTGCTGGAGAAGCAGGGCTTCCGGTTCAGCCCGCCCAGGTACGCCATCGCCGCGCAGGGCGGGCGGGGCGCCTGCGGCGACTACCCGTCGCCGGGCAGCACGGTGCCGTACTACTGCCCGCAGAACAACACCATCTACGCCTCCACCTCGGCCATGGCCAGGGGCCGCGGGAACGCCGTCGGCTACGGCCAGATGATCACCTGGCACGGCGGCATCATCGGCATGATGGCCCACGAGTACGGCCACCACGTCCAGAACCTCACGGGCCTGATGAACTCCTGGTGGTCGGCGACGCTCGACTCCGGCAGCCAGAGCGGCAAGCTGGCGCTCAGCCGGCGGCTGGAGCTGCAGGCCAACTGCTTCGGCGCCATGTGGATGCGCTCTGTCGCGTCGACATATCCCGTCAGCACGGCCAACCGCAGCCGGCTGTTCTGGTTCTTCAGCAACGTGGGCGACCATCCGGGCTATCCTCGCGACCACGGCAAGCCGGTGAACAGCGGGCGGTGGTTCCGGCAGGGGTGGGAGCGGAACAAGGCGTACCAGTGCAACACGTGGATGGCGCCGTCCTCGACGGTCTCCTGAGGGACCCGTGGCGTTCATCTCAGGTTGGGCACATGTCTCTGTTGTCCAGGTATGGGGACTAGAATCCTGGCAATCTTGTGCCGATCGGGGGGCAAAACGAGGGTTTTGCCTGGTAGGCGTGTAAGGAGCCAGGTGTGACTAATCGCGATGGGGTAGACACCGCGCCGGAAGGCAGGAAACGGCGCCCCACGCGACGACCGCGCCCGGATTCCGACCCGAACGCCACCCCCTCCGCCGACGCCGGCGCGCCCGCCGGCCCAGGCACGCCCGCCGGCTCAGGCACGGCCACCGGCCCAGGCACGCCCGCCGGCGGGAAGCCCAGCGGCCCCGCCGCCGGCAAGCCGGGCAAGGCGGGCAGGCCGGGCAGGCCGGGTCCCGAGCCGGTCGGCGCTCCGGCTTCGGACGCGTCCGCCGCTCCGGGCAAGCTCGTCGCCGGAACCCCCTCCGGCCGGACGGCCAAACCCGGCAAACCCGGTAAGCCTGGCAAGCCTGGCAAGCCCGCCTCCCGCCCCGCCAAGGCGCGCTCCGGCTCGGGCGCGCCGCGCTTCGCCAGGCCGCTGACCCCCGCCTCCATGCTCGGCTGGACCGCGCTGTCCGCCGTCGCGCCCGGCGCCGCGCACCTGCGGGCCGGGCGCCGCCGTACCGGGCTGGTGCTGCTCAGCCTGTACGCGGTGCTGCTGCTCGGCGCCATCGCCTTCGGCCTGACCGTGGCCGGCGACCTGACCAACGCCTCCTTCCTCGCCAACGACACGAGCATGGTCGTCGTGGTCGTCATCGCCTCGGTGCTCGCGCTGGCCTGGTTCGCGGTGGTGGTCACCTCGTACGTGGCGCTGCGCCCGAACCGGCTGCACCAGCAGGGCCAGGTGCTGACCGGCATCGTCGTGGGCGTGCTGTGCGTGGCGGTCATGTCGCCGTTCGCGCTGACCGCCAACTACGTCCTCGCCGCCCGCGACGCCGTCGGCTCGATCTTCAAGGACACGCCGGAGCCCGGCGAGCCGCAGGTCACCCACAACCCCGAGAACCCGTGGGGCGACCGGGACCGCGTCAACTTCCTGCTGATCGGCGGCGACGCGGCCGGCAACAGGACCGGCGTGCGCACCGACAGCATGAACGTGGCCAGCGTCGACCTCAAGACCGGCGCCACCGTGCTGTTCAGCCTGCCGCGCAACCTGCAGCACGTGCGCTTCCCCGCCTCCTCGCCGCTGCACAAGCAGTTCCCGAACGGGTTCATGGCCGAATTGCCCAACGGCGGCCTGCTCAACGAGGTCTGGCAGTACGCCAACGACAACCCGCAGCTCATGGGCGGCAAGAACCGGGGCCCCCGCGCCCTCATGGACGCCATCGGCTACACGCTCGGCCTGAAGATCGACTACTACATGCTGATGAACATGTACGGCTTCGCCGACCTCGTGGACGCCATCGGCGGCCTCAAGATCCGGGTCGAGCAGGACGTCAAGTGGGGCGGCCTCTACGGCACCGCCGGCACGATCAAGGCCGGCTACCGCAAGCTCTCCGGCGAGGAGGCCCTGTGGTACGGCCGCTCCCGCGTCGGCAGCGACGACTTCTCCCGCATGTCCCGCCAGCGCTGCGTCATCGGCGCCTTCGCCCAGCAAGCCACGCCCGCCGTGATCCTCGCCCGGTTCGAGAAGATCGCGGGCGCGGCCAAGCGCCTGGCCCAGACCAACATCCCGCGGTCCCTGGTGCAGCCGCTGGTGGAGCTGGCCGTCAAGGTCAAGGACGCCAGGATCACGAGCCTGCAGTTCGTGCCGCCGGAGTTCTACTCGGGCCGCCCCGACTGGGCGAAGATCCGTACGGCGACGAAGAAGGCGCTCAACGACTCCCTGCGGCCCGCGCGCCGGGCCCAGACGGCCAACGTCAGCGCCTCCCCGAGCGTCACCGGCGCCACGCCCGCCAGGACCCGCACGGCCACGCCCACGCAGACGCCCACCCGCAACACCCAGAAGGCGGGGGCGCAGTCCCTGGACGAGCTGTGCGGCCTGTAACGGGGAGCCGTAGCCGGTAGCCGCCGAGGACCGTGCGGTCCATGGCCGGAAGCCTCCGACGGCCATGCGGCCCGTGGCCGGAAGCCGTGGGGCCGGTGATCAGGCGGGTCCGAACGTCACGGGCAGCGCGACCGGCCCTCTCACCGTGAGGCTGGCGCGCCAGCGCAGCCGTTCGGCCGGCACGGCGAGCGCGAGGCCGGGCAGCCGGACGACCTCCGCCAGCGCCGCCCGCCCCACGAGGCGGGCCAGGAGGGCGCCCAGGCAGTAGTGCGGCCCGTGCCCGAAGCTCAGGTGGGCGTTGTCGCTACGGGTGAGGTCGAGCCGGTCGGGCTCGGCGAAGCGGCGCGGGTCGCGGTTGGCCGCGGCCGGCGCCACCAGGATCGGCTGCCCGGCCGGCAGAACGACCCCGCCGATCTCGACCGGCTCCAGGGCGAAGCGCCACGTGGCCAGCTCGACCGGGCTGTCGTGGCGCAGCAACTCCTCCACGGCCGGCTCGATCAGCTCGGGCCGCTCGCGCAGCAGCTCCAGCGCTTCGGGGTGGCGCAGCAGCGTGTACGTCCCCAGCGCCACCAGACCGGCCGTGGTCTCGTACCCGGCCACGAGCAGCAGGAAGATCATCGACAGCAGCTCGTCCCCGCTCAGCCGGTCACCCTCCTCGGCGGCGGTGATCATCGCGCTGATCACGTCGTCCCCCGGTGCCCGCCGCTTGGCCTCGACCAGCCCGCTCACGTACGTGCCGAGCGCCCGCAGCGCCGCCGGTCTGGCGTCCGCCTCTCCCGGCTGCGACGACACCACGGCCGCCGTCCAGCGCCGGAAGTCCGTACGATCGTCCGCCGGCACCCCGAGCACGTCGCCGATCACCCCCGACTGGAGCGGGGAGGCGAAGCCGCCCACCAGGTCGTCCCCGGGGGACAGCCCGGCGGCGAGCGCGCGGGCGGCGGACTCGATGCCCGGCCGCAGCCGCGCGAGCCGGCGCGGCGTGAAGTAGCCCGACACGACGCGGCGCAGCCGGGTGTGCTCGGGCGGGTCGGTGGTGAGCAGGTGCGTGCCCAGCCCCGCCCGGTCCTCCAATGGCCGCCCGCGCCCCGCCTCCTGCCAGTCGGCCGGGGCGTGGCGCGGGTCCTTGCTCAGCCGGGGGTCGGCGAGCGCGGCGCGGGCGTCGTCGTAGCGGGTGACGAGCCAGCCGTACAGGCCGCTGCGCATGGTGACCAGGTGGGGGGCGCCGGCCGCCCGCAGGTCGGCGTAGGCCGGGTACGGGTCGGCCACCAGCCCGGGGTAACCGGGCAGCATCTCGTTCAGCATGCGTGAGGACTCCGGTGAGGGCGGACGGACGGGCGGGCGCGGGCAGGTGAGGGCGGGCAGGCGGGCGCGCGGGCAGCCGGGCGGGCGCGCCGAGAGGGCCGGTCGTGCCCGCTCCGCGCGCCCACCGGGCCGACGCTACTTGCCGAGCTGCCCCAGGATCCAGTCGGCGAGCACGCCGGTCACCTGCCCGTGCTCGGAGTTGTGCGCGTCGCACTGGTAGTCGTCGAGCTGGCTGTGCTCGGGCGACAGGGACGTGATGTCGGTGTAGAGGTCGATCGGCCACTCCAGCGGGTCGTACTGGAGGGCGACGGCGCTGACCGAGGGCACGAAGCAGGCCGATCGGTACCGGCCCTCGATGGGCACGCCCAGCCGGTCGGCGAGCATGCCGTACAGGGGCAGCGTGCCGCCCGGCACGCCGTCGAAGGAGGCGACGTCGCTGGTGTAGCTCTTGCTGGCCCACATCGGCACCGCGCGCATGCCGCCGACGAGCCGGTTGACGCCGCGCTCCGGCTGGGTACGCACGGTGGCGCCGACGAGGCCGCCGAGCTCGCTCCACTCGAACACGAGGTGGTCGGGTGGCACGTTCCTGCCGGTGCCGTCGGCGGCCCCGTTGGAGACGCCGAGCTTGCGCGGCCGGACCGGGAACCAGCCGACGCGGCGCAGGTCCTCCAGGAACTCGGTGCGCAGCGGGCTGGAGGTGGCGACGGGCCCCGAGTAGTGGCCGCTCTCGACCCACGCCCACAGGAGCTGCTGCGCGGCGGGGCTGCCGATCAGGGCGGCCTGGCCGGGCTCGGTGGGGGCGAGGGTCTGGGCGAAGTAGGCGAGCTGCTGGAGTATCAGCGGGATCCAGGCGCCGTTGTGGGGCGCGTCGTAGGACAGGTAGGTCGCGGTCTGGTGGTCCTCGCGGCGGTTCTCCATCTCGGCGAGGGCGTAGCGGGTGACGAGGCCGCCCATGCCGATGCCGCCGACGATCAGTGGCGCGTTGCCGGAGCGCTCGCTGATGGCGCGGCGGATGCAGGTGGCGGCCACGCCGGCGTTGGCCTGGATGTGGGTGTGGCGGGCGCCGAAGCCGAGCAGCACGACGTCGATGCCCTGGGCGAGGAGCTGGTCGAGCAGGCGTTGCTGGTGGGGCGGGTAGGGCGTGTTGAGGTGGTGCCAGAGGGCACGTACGTCGCTGGCTCCGTAGCCGAAGCCGTCGGCGAGGATCATCGGCCGGACGAGCCGGTCGTGGCCGGCCGCGTAGTGCACGGCCGCGCTGCCGGTGGCGGTGCGCCCCTGGTAGGGCCAGGCGGAGGTGAGGGTCCACTCCGTCTGCGGCACCCGCGTCTCGGCTGCGGGTGGCGGCGGCGCCGTGGTCGCGAACAGCACCCCCTTCGGGAGCACCGCGGCGATCTGCTCGGCACGCCCGGCGGGCACCGGGTCGGTCTCCTGCCGCAGGGCGAGCTCGACATCTATCCTTGCTGCCCCTTGTGTCGCCATGATTACACCTTTGCTCGTGGGTTTACCGGACGTCACCCCCGATCTCGTACCTCCCTTTCGAAAAGACGAGTTTCTTTTTTAACAGACAAACGATCATCGCGATCAAGGCATGGCTGGTATCTCTACCTCACCTCGCGTTCCCCGACAAAGCAACCCGTGCCGGAAACCGTTCATCTGACCGGCGGTCAAGGAATTACGAAGACCATTCGGGAAATGCCCGGCGGTATTTTCCGACAGCGGTCACACCAGCGCGGAGTTCTTCCTGGGCAGCAGGGCCAGGGCGCCGAGGTACAGCAGGGCCGCCACGATGAGCAGGCCCTTGTAACCGATCACCAGGGCGACGTACTCGAGGCAGCCGCCGACCATCGCGCCCAGCAGATTCGCACCGAAAGAGGTGGTGGCGTCGGCGGTGTCGGCGAAACGTTTGGCGAAGACCACGTTCGCGGCGAAGATCGGCAGGAATGCCACCGTCACGGCGGCCACGGCGCGCAACGGTACCGGGAGCGACAGCAGCCATTCGTTCGGCACGAGCCAGGCCAGCAGAAGGCCGGCGAGCAGCACGCCGTACATGACCGGCAGCGGCGGGACGCGGAAGCGGCGGGTCACCTCGACGGCGGCGAGCACCGCGACGAGCACGCCGGCGAAGACGATCGCGTTGACCACCCACGTGGTGCCGAACAGCAGCGCGAACCCGGTCACGCTCTTCGTCTCCAGCAGCATGAAGGCCACGCCCAGCAGGAACAGGTCCGCGTACGGGCGCATCCGCCGGTAGGGGCCGGCCACGACGCGCACGGCCAGCAGGCTGACGATCAGGATCAGGCCGAGCGTGATGACGTAGATCGGCGGGATCGTGCCCTCCTTCAGGTAGAGGAAGGGCCGGTCGTCGCCGGCGGGCTCGGGCGTGCCGGGGGCGGCGCCCGGCCACTCGGCGGCGCAGCGCTGGTCGGCCGCGGTCACGCCGGCGGTGATGACGGCCTGCTGCCCGGCGGTGCTGACGACGTCCACGCACGGCTTGTGGCCGAAGGCGCGCTGCATGGTGGTGGCCAGGCGGTCCACCAGCCAGCTCTCGCGGTAGTAGTTGTACATCGAGAACGTGCCGCCCGGCTTGAGGTGGGCACGGGCCGCCCGCATGGCCTCCTCGGTGAACAGGTAGCTCTCCAGGCGAAGCGAGCTGGCGCCGGAGACGAGCGTGAGCGAGTCGGGCAGGGCGAACAGGATGAGGTCGTACTTGTCGCCGCTGCGCTCCAGGAAGGCGCGGCCGTCGGTGACGTGGGTGGTGACGCGCGGGTCGTCGTAGGGCTTGTCGGGGTGCACCGAGCCGCCCAGCTCGCGCAGCTTGGGGTCGATCTCGACGGCGTCCACGCGCGCGGCGCCCTTGGACAGGGCGATCGCCACGTCGGTGCCGCTGCCCGCGCCGACGATGAGCACGTCCTTGGGCGGCTTGCTCGCCCGCTCGTACGGCAGGCCGTACTGGGCCTCCCACTGCAGGCGGGCGTAGGCGGGCACGGCCTGCTGGTGCGGGATGCCGTTGACGGCGATGTCGGTGACGGGCACGCCGAGCTGCACGAGCTGCTTGGTGGTGACCTTGTAGTACGGCGACCAGATGGCCCCGGCGGTGAGCGTCTCGGCCAGCAGCAGCCCGACCACGACGAGGGAGGGCACGGTCACGAGCCCCACGTAGAGCCCGCGCGGCCTGGGCACGAGCAGCAGGCCGTAGCAGATGGCGGCGATGAGGCCCCAGAACACCGGCGGCGCGCTGAGGAACGACAGCGCGGTGAACGCGGCGATGCCGGTGAGGCTGCCGATCAGGTCGTAGCGGTAGGCCTCCAGGCGCGGCAGCTCGGGGAAGCACCTCCCGACCAGCTCGGCGGGCCCCATGAGCACGACCGCGGCGGCGCAGAAGATCACCGGCAGGATCGCCCAGGCGGGCGGCCCGGTGGTGGACAGGCTGGTCCAGTACAGGACGCCCTCGGTGTTGCGGTCGACGGTGACCGGGAAGGTCAGCACGACGATGGTCAGCACGGCCAGCACGATCGGCGAGTAGTACGGCTGCCGGCGCGAACGCCCCACGCGCAGGAAGCCCAGCCCGATCCCCAGGAAGGAGCCGAGCAGCACGAAATTGGTGAAATAGCTGAGATGGACGATGTTCGACCCGGTCCATCGGATCAGCGCCAGCTCCAGGAAGAGCATGAAGGCGCTGGCGAGGACGAGCCTCGGGCGTACCGCCAACCAGTGGGCTTTTTCTCCGTCGTCGACCGGCTTTTGCGCCTGGAGCGTCATAACGCCTCACCGTAGTGAACAGACCGAAAACAAGGAAGTCTGACGTCCCAGAACAAATGTCGTCCGCTTCGCCCCGAATAGGGAGTTTCCGCAGGTCAAAACCCCTCAGATCCACTGGACGCGCCGGGGGCGGATGAAGGAATGTTGGGAGGTTCGTTTCCCTCCACAAACGTCTCGGTGGTGACACATGCGGATCCTGATCCAGCTCCGCCCCTCCCCCGATCTCGTCGCGGCCGTCGCCGACCCCGGCCGGACCGCCACCACGGCCGACGTCGCCGACGGGCTGCCGGGCGTCGAGCTCGATCCCGCGTTCGTGCCCGTGGCGGTGCCGCGGCCGATCCCCGCCGCGGGCGGCGACCCGCTCTCGCTCAACCAGCCGCTCGACTTCTCCCTCGCCGCCGAGGACGCCTCGGTGCTGGTCAGGGGCACGATCTCGGACGACGAGCTGACCGCCAGGGTGGCGCTGCTGCCCGCGCTGCGGCCCGACGTGGTGGGCGTCTTCGCCGACCCCGTCATCGAGTCCGCCCCCGTGTGCGGCGGCGACCCGCCGGCCGGCGACTGGCACGACGTCGAGCGGCTGCTGAACGTCCCCGGTATGCAGGCGGAGGGGCTCGACGGCGACGGCGTGACGCTGGCCGTCCTCGACACCGGGATCAACGCCGCGCACGCCGCCAGGCAGCTCGGCAGGGGCGTCACGGTGGACGCCCAGCGCTGCTGGAGCCCGTCCGGCGTGACCGGCAGGCCGGGCGAGTTCGAGGTCGACCACGGCACGATGTGCGCCTTCGACGCGCTCATCGCCGCGCCCCAGGCCACGCTGATCGACATCCCCCTGCTGCTGTCCACCCGGCCCGGCGGCTCGGCCATGGACGGGCTGCTGTCGGACGCCGTGGCGGCCTTCGCGCACCTGCGCACCGTGCTCGACGCCCAGCCGGCCGCGTCGCGGGCCCTGGTGGTGACCAACTCGTGGGGGTCGTTCTCCCCCGAATGGGACTTTCCCGTCGGGCATCCGGGCAACTACTCCGACAACGCCGCGCACCCGTTCAACCTCATGGTGGCCGCGCTCGACAAGGCGGGCGCGGACGTGCTGTTCGCGGCCGGCAACTGCGGGCGCGACTGCCCCGACGGGCGCTGCGCCTACCAGGGGCGGCCGATCGTGGGCGCCAACTCGCATCCGCGGGCCCTGTCGGTGGGCGGCGTCGACGTCAACGGCGAGCGGGTGGGCTACTCCTCGCAGGGGCCGGGACGGCTGACCGCGCGCAAGCCGGACGTGTGCGCGTACACGCACTTCCTGGGCTCCAAGGCGTTCGGCGCCCGCGAGCCCGACTCGGGCACCTCGGCGGCCGCGCCGGTCGCGGCCGGGCTGGTGGCGGCGGTGCGCAGCCGCTGGCCGGCGAGCGAGCTGTCGCCGGCCCAGCTCCGTGCCCTGCTGCGCAGGACGGCCGAGGACCGCAGCGAGGTCGGCTTCGACTACGACTACGGCTACGGGACCGTCGACCCGGCCGGGATCATCGCGGCGCTGCAGAAGCGGTCGAAGCACACCCCTTGAGTCTCCCGGCGAGCGGGGCCGGGCCCGGCCCCGCCGTCAGGACGAGTTCGCCGCCCCGATGATGGCCAGCGTCACGCCCAGCGCGGTGAAGCAGAACGTGACGATCAGCAGCGCGGTGCCGACGATCCCGCAGATGCGCCCGGCCTGCACCATGCCGCGGTTCTCGTAGTAGTAGCCGCTCTCGTCGATCTCGCGCAGCGCCTTGTTGCCCATCGCCCACGCGAAGGGGCCGGTGAGCAGGCAGCCCACCAGGCTGATGATGCCCAGCACGAGGATGACCGTGCCGTTGGGATGGCTGCGCGGCGGCGGCCCGTAAGGGCCCGCACCGTAGTCGGAATAGGACATGCTCGCGCGATTCCCCTGACCTTCGATGACGTCGAGTCGGCTTTTATACCACAGTCTGCCACTTGATCATCATGCGTCATCATGGTAGGCGACCTGATCCACCTCCGAGGAGCCTGCCCCCCGTGCGTGAACGCACCCGAGCCCTGCTCGCCCACCGCCACTTCCAGCGGTTCATCATCGGCGTCATCCTGGTCAACGCGGCCACCCTCGGCCTGGAGACCTTCCCCGCCGTCGTCGAGAAGTACGGCACGCTCCTGACCGTCATCGACCACGTGGCGCTCTACGTCTTCACCGCCGAGCTGGCAGCCAAGCTGTACGTCGAGCGCTCCGCCTTCGTCCGCGACCCGTGGAACGTCTTCGACACCCTCATCGTCGCCATCGCCTTCGCCTCCACCAACGGCGGCCTGTCGGTGCTGCGCGCCCTGCGCATCCTGCGCGTGCTGCGCCTGCTGTCGGTGGTGCCCAGCCTGCGCCGCGTGGTCTCGGCGCTGCTGCGGGCCATGCCCGGCATGAGCTCGATCGTGGTGCTGCTGTCGCTGGTGCTCTACGTCGCCGCCGTCATGGCCACCAAACTGTACGGGCAGACCGCGCCCGACCGCTTCGGCAGCCTGCCGACCTCGCTGTTCACCCTCTACCAGACGATGACGGGCGACGACTGGGGCAACATCGCCCGGGAGGTGATGAGCCGGCACCCGACGGCGTGGATCTTCTTCACCATCTTCATCCTCGTGTGCACGTTCGTCGTGCTCAACCTCTTCCTCGCGGTGGTCGTGAGCGCGATGGATGAGGAGAACGCCGAGGAGCGGGCGGCGCTGGAGGACAGCACCGCGCACATCATGGAGGACACCAGGTCCCACACGCAGCAGATCCTGAACGAGCTGGCGGAGCTGCGCAAGGAGGTCGCGGAGCTCCGCGCGCTGCGCGAACCGTCCCCGTCCCCGGCCCCTGGCGTGAAGAAGGCCCGGGGGAAGCGATCACGGTCCGCATGACCGCTGCCCCCGGGCCTTGGTGACTCCCGTCAGCGGGAGTAGAACTCCACCACGAGCTGCTCGTCCACCGGGATCGCGATCTGCTCGCGCTCGGGCCGGTGGACCAGCGTGAACCGCAGCTCCGGCAGCTCCACCGACAGGTACGCGGCGGTGCGGTCGTCGGCGTACACGCCCTCGGCGGCGGCCACGAACGGCTGCATCCTGCGCGAACGCTCCCGCACGGAGATGACCTGCCCCGGCTTGACCAGGTAGCTCGGGATGTCCACCTTGCGGCCGTCCACGGCGATGTGCCCGTGGCTGATGTACTGCCGGGCCGCGTAGATCGACGGCGCCAGGCCGGCGCGCAGCACGAGCGAGGCCAGGCGGCTCTCCAGGATCGTGACCAGCTCGGCGCCCGAGGCGCCGGACTTGCGCACGGCGAGGTCCCAGTAGCGGCGCAGCTGCCGCTCCGACACGTCGTAGTACCAGCGCAGCTTCTGCTTCTCCATCAGGCGCAGGCCGTAGTCGCCGGTGTTGCGCCGGTTCGTCTTGCGTCCGTGCTCGCCCGGCGGGTAGGGGCGCTGCTCGAAGTAGCGGACGGCTTTCCTGGTCAGCGGGACGCCCGCGCGACGCGACAGTCGCACCTTCGGGCCGGTGTAGCGCACGTTCACCTCAATGTGATTAGGTAATCCTTACTTAGGTAAGCCTAACCTACCACTCCTGCTGCTCTCAAGGAGGCGCCATGCTGCCGATCCCCGAACGCGCCATGCTGCCGATCCCGGAGAGGGTCCGCACCCTCGCCGCCACGGCCGACGTCGCCAAGCTCTCCGTCGACGGCGCCCCCTCCCCCGCGCGCGGCGGGGTGGACGAGCGCGGCCGCCCCGTCCTGCTCGTCCACCCCGGCGAGAGCCTGCACGGCCTGCGCGCCGACGCCGTCGTGGCCGTGAACCTCACCGCGATGCGCCAGCTCGGCGCCGCCACCCACCCGCGCGGGCTGATCGAGGTGCAGGGCTGGGCGGAGGCCGTACCGGAGGCCGAGGCCCGCTCCGCCGCCGTGGCAGTGGCCGCGCACCTCGCCGACGAGAGCCTGTTCGACGCCCTGGAACGCTTCGGCCACCCGCACGCGCCCCGCCTGCTGCGGCTCGACGTGGGGCAGGTGGTGTACCTGACCGGGCAGGAGTCCGGCGTCCTCGACGCCGACGACTACCTGGGGGCGGCACCCGATCCGCTCACCGAGACGGCGGAGCGGGTGCTCGCCCACGTCAACTCCTCCCACCGCGCCCAACTCGCCGCCGGCGTCGCCCGCCAGCTCGGCGAGCCGGCCGGGGATGTGTGGCTGTGGGAGCTGGACCGGTACGGGGCCACGGTGCGCGTGGACGAGTCGCTGGTCCGCTTCCCCTGGCCCACCCCGGCCCGCTCGGAGCTGTGCCTGGAGACGGCACTACGCGGACTGCTGTGCACGTGCTGACGCTGTCATGTCCGCTCCCGCACACGCGCCGACGCCATCACGCTCGGGCCGCCGCGCACGTGCTGACATCGTCACGCCCGCGCCGCCCCGCACGTGCCGACGCCATCACACCCGGACTGCCACGCACGTGCTGACCCCGCCATGTCCGGGCCGCCGCGCACGTGCTGACCCCCGCGATGCCCGGGCCGCCGCGCACGTGCTGACCTCGCGATGTCCGGGCTGGTGACAATCCGAGTTGATCACAGTTGTTCGGACAAATCGCCACATCGGCCAGGTGGGCGAGCCGCTGTCCCTACGATGCTGACCCGTGAGTGGAGCGCATCGGACGAGCGGCACTGCCGTGCTCGCCGACCAGAACGGCCGCCGCAGGCGGGTACTGATGATCGTCGCTGCCCTGGGCGGCACCTTGACGCTGGCCTGCGCGGCGGTCCTGATCGGCGGCACGTTCAACGGCACCCGACTCGACGCCGTCAACCGGCCGGGCGGCGACGACGCCCCCTCGGCGTCCGCCACAGCCCCACCCTCCTCCCAGGACCCGACGACCCGCCCGCCGACCGCCCGCCTCCTCCGCACGACCACACCAAAGACACGCCGCTCGGCCCCCGCCACGCCGACACCCGTCCGCACCAGAACCAGGCCGGCCGGCGCCATCACCCCCTCCGGCACGATCCGCCCCTCAAGACCCGCCACGACCCCCACAACGAGACCCGCCACGAGACCCTCCCCGACGCCGGCACCGAGCACGACGCCCGTCGCGCCGACCACATCACCGACCGCGAACGAGACCGACCACAGGCCCCCCGGCCAGACGAAGGAGCCCCAGAGAGGCGGCCAGGACAAGACCCACGGCCCCAAGCGGTGACCCGCACCGGCACCCGACTCCGGCCCGACGCCCGAGCCGCACGCGCCGACCCCACCTCAGCGGGCGGCCAGCCCAGGAACGGAGTGACCCACCTCCGAGCGAGGCGGCCAGCCCAGGAACGGAGTGACCCACCTTCGAGCGGGGCGGCCGGCCTACTGGCGTGAGCGGGCCATGCCCTCCAGGAGGTAGCCGAGGCCCTCGTCGAACGTGGCGTCCCAGTCGTGCTCCAGTCCGTGCTCGGCCAGCGCTGGATAGCGGTCGGCCCGCTCCCGCAGGAAGTGGCCCGTGTCGGTGCCGCCGCTCCGCTCCCACGTCACCTGCATGATGACCGACCCCATCACGTAGTTCGAGAGGCTGTAGGCGGCCGTCTTCGGCGCGGTGAACCCGGCGGCGGTCAGGGTCTCGTACAGGAACTCGGTGCGCTCGAGCGCGTGCGGGCCCATGAGCGGGCGATCGAGGAGCGTCGCCGACCAGGGATGCCGCAGCAGGGCCCCCCGCCACCGCCGCATCAACCCCCGCACCGGCCCCCGCCACCCCTCACCCACCAGCCCCTCGCTCACACGACGCCCACGCCCCACACCTTCGCCGTAAACGCCCTCGCCGTAAGCGCCCTCGCCGTAGACGGCTTCGCCACCGCGACCGCTGCTCACGCCTCCCCCGTGGACGCTCACGCCACCGCGCGCGCCGCTCACCCCCGCGCCTCGACTCCTACCCAACGCACCTCCGGGCTCCACGCCTTCTCCGTGAGCCCCTTGGCCGTCGTAAGCGCTCTGGCCGCCGTGAGTTCCCTCGCCACCGTGACCGCCGCCGAACGCACCTCCATGCCACATGCCCTCACCGTGGGCACCCTCGCCGCCGCGACGGCCACTCGCCCCCGCGCCTTGGCCTCCGCTTGACGCGCCTTCACGGACCGCCCCTCGACGCCCCGCGCCTCCTCGCCCCGCGCCTTCGCCGTAAGCGCCCTCGCCGCCGCGACCATCGCTCGCACCCGGGCCTCGACTTTCGCCCACGGCGCCTCCGCGCCCCACGCCCTCGCCTTGGGGCCCGTCGCCAGCGCGACCGTCGCTCGAACCCTCACCCTGGTCGCGCCCGCCGCTTACACCGTCACCGGGGGCGCGTCCCACGCCTTGACCCCCTCCGGCCGGGGTGAGGTCGTCCAGGCGGACCTCGCGGAAGATTTCGTCGAGGGCCAGGTCGAGCACGTCGTCCTTGGTTTTGACGTGCCAGTACAGGGTGGTCGAGCCGGTGTCGAGGCGTTCGGCGAGGCGGCGCATCGTCAGGCGGCCGACGCCCTCCTCGTCCAGCAGGGCCACCGCTTCCGACACGATCCGCTCCAGCGTGAGGGTCTGCCTTGGGGGTTTCTGGGTTCGCGACCACACGTTGTCCACCCCGGGATAATACGTTGTACGGGGACCGGATCGATGGTCTATTGGGTGGAACGTTGGTCCGGTGGCTCGATCGGTGGTCGAGCGGCGTGCGCGAGGAGGGCTCGGTGGGGCATGTCGAGGTGAGCGGAGTGACGTACCTGCTGCCCGACGGGCGTCCTCTCCTGTTGGAGGTGTCGTTCAAGGTGGGTGACGGCGCGAAGGCCGCGCTGGTCGGGCCGAACGGGGCGGGCAAGAGCACGTTGCTGCGGCTCGTCGCGGGCGAGCTGGCGCCGGACGAGGGGCGGGTAGCGGCCACGGGCGGGGTCGGGGTGATGCGGCAGTTCCTGGGCGCGGGCACCGTACGGGATCTGCTGCTGGGTGTGGCGCCGCGCCCGGTCCGGGAGGCGTGGGCGGCGCTGGAGCGGGCGGAGGCGGCGATCGCGGCGCGCGACGACGAGGAGCGGCAGCTCGCCTACGCGCAGGCGATCGCCGACTACGCCGACGCCGGCGGCTACGAGCTGGAGGTGGTGTGGGACGTGTGCGCCACCGAGGCGCTCGGCCTGCCGTACGAGGAGATCAAGGACCGGAGCCTGGCCACGCTGTCGGGCGGGGAGCAGAAGCGGCTGATGCTGGAGGCGCTGCTGCGCGGCCCCGACGAGGTGCTGCTGCTCGACGAGCCCGACAACTTCCTCGACGTGCGCGGCAA
This sequence comes from [Actinomadura] parvosata subsp. kistnae, assembly GCF_900323885.1. GTDB lineage: Bacteria > Actinomycetota > Actinomycetes > Streptosporangiales > Streptosporangiaceae > Nonomuraea > Nonomuraea composti. Next base: position 231,831 of record NZ_OOHJ01000008.1, read on the forward strand.
GCAGTGGCTGGAGCGGGCGATCAGGAGCTCGGCCAAGACGGTGCTGCTCGTCTCGCACGACCGGCGGCTGCTGGCGGAGGCCGCCGACCGGATCATCACGGTGGAGGGGCGTTCGGTGTGGGTGCACGGCGGCGGGTTCGCTGGGTACGCGGAGGCGCGCAGGCGGCGCAAGGAGCGGCTGGAGGAGCTGCGGCAGCGCTGGGAGGAGGAGCGGGCGAGGCTGCGGCGGCTGGTGCACCTGCTGCGGCAGCGCTCGGCGAACAACGACGCGCTCGCGGGCGCGTACCAGGCGGCGGTGACGCGGCTGGAGCGGTTCGAGCGGGCGGGGCCGCCGCAGCGCGCCCCCAAGGAGCAGAACGTGCGCATGCGGCTGCGCGGCGGCCGTACCGGCAAGCGGGCGGTCGTGTGCGAGGAGCTGGAGCTGAGCGGGCTGCTGCGGCCGTTCTCGACGGAGATCTGGTACGGCGAGCGCGTCGGCGTGCTCGGCATGAACGGCACCGGCAAGTCCCACTTCCTGCGCCTGCTGGCGGGCGAGCCGATCGCGCACACCGGCGCCGTCCGGCTCGGCGCCCGCGTCTCACCCGGCCACTTCGCCCAGACCCACCTGCGCCCGGACCTGCACGGACGGCCCACCGCCGAGGTGGTGATGCGGGAGCATGCCATGACCCGCAACGAGGCGATGGCGGCTTTGGCGCGTTATGAGCTGGCGCCGGCGGGCGGACAGCCGTTCGAGACGTTGTCGGGCGGGCAGCAGGCGCGGCTGCAGATCCTGCTGCTGGAGCTGTCGGGCGCGACGCTGCTGCTGCTCGACGAGCCGACGGACAACCTGGATCTGGCCAGCGCGGAGGCGTTGCAGGCGGGGCTGGCGGGGTTCGAGGGCACGGTGCTGGCGGTGACCCATGACCGGTGGTTCGCCGACGACCTCGACCGGTACCTGATCTTCGGGGCCGATGGGCTGGTACGCGAGAGCGACACACCCCGCTGGGATCTCTGACCGGCAGGCGCCGCCGGGGCCTGGTCCCTTACGCAACCCGCCTCGCCGGGGCCTGGTCTCTGACGCAGCCCGCCTCGCCGGAGCTTGGGGTCTCTGCCGGGGGCTGGGGCCCCTGATCCGACCGGTTCAGCTGGCTTCGGTGGCGGGCAGGCGGTCGCGGCGGAGCGTGGTGAGGGTCATGGTCTCGTCCACGGCCTCCGGCGACAGCACGTGGTCCAGCACCATCACCGCGCATCCGCTGATCCCGGCCCCCGCCCCCAGCCGGCTCGGCTCGATGCGGAGGCGGCGGGTGGCCAGGGCGGTGGAGCGGCGGTAGACGACCTCGCGGATGCTGGACACCAGCGGCCCGAACGCCTCCGCGACGTCCCCGCCGAGCACGACGACCGACGGGTTGAGGATGTTGACGGCGCCGGCCAGCACTTCGCCGATGCGGCGGCCGGCCTCGCGGACGGTGGCCATGGTCTCGGCGTCGCCGGCCCGGACGAGGGCGGTGACGTCGGCGATGGTCTTGACGTCCTTGCCGCGGGCGCGCAGGTCGCGCAGGAGGGCGGTGCCGCTGGCGACGGAGTCGACGCAGTCGTAGTTGCCGCAGCGGCACAGGACGCCGCCGCCGTCCAGGACGGGGATGTGGCCGATCTCGCCGGCGGCGCCGAGCGCGCCGCGCAGAATGCCGCCGCCGGCGATGACGCCGGCGCCGATGCGGGTGGAGATCTTGACGAACATCAGGTCGTCGAGGTCGGGGTAGGCGCCGCGGTGCTCGCCGATGGCCAGCACGTTGACGTCGTTGTCGACGAGGACGGGGACGGGGAAGCGCTCGCGGATGATGGGCGGGATCACGACGCCGGTCCAGGACGCCATGACGCGGGCGCTCTCGGTGCGGCCCTGGGCGAACTCGACCGTGGCGGGCACGCCCATGCCGACGCCCCGGATCATGGCGCGCGGGCGGTCGCCGAGCAGGTCGTCCCAGGTGTCCATGAGCAGGGGCAGCACGATGTCGGGGCCCTGCTCCACGTCCATGGCGAACTCGCGCCCGGCCAGCTCGGCCCCGGCGAGGTCGCAGACGGCGACCCGGGTGCGTGAGGCGCCGAGCGCGGCGACGAGCACGACGCCGCCGGCGGCGTTGAACTCCAGCCGGACGGGTGGCCGGCCGCCGGTGGAGGGGGCGTCGGTGCGTTCGACGACGAGGCCGCGTTCGAGCAGCTCGCCGACGCGCAGCTGCACCGCGGGGCGCGACAGGCCGGTCACCCGGCCGAGGTCGGCCCGCGTCACGGCCTCACCGGTGCGGATGAGGCGGAGCACCTCGCCACTGGTGGCGAGGGCGGCAGCGGTACGTCGAGGCATCGGTTAAGTGAACCACATGCGGTTGTGTCATGAAAAGTCACGACTTTTTCATCTCAAATGCCAAAACTCCGCTTGTGTACGACCCAAACTCTCGTTAGTGTCCGTTCTGTCCCTGCTTGGTAGATCATCGGAGCCTCTTACCGTGTCCACCTCCACCCCGGCCCCCACTGCACACACCGCTGACCTCGTCGTGTTCGGCGGCACCGGCGACCTGTCCATGCGCAAGCTGATCCCGGCGCTGTACCACAGCGACAGGGAGGGCAGGCTCTCCCCGGAGACCCGCGTCATCGCCATGTCCCGGGGCGGGCTGACCGACGCGGACTTCCGCGGCAAGGTGGACGCCGAGGTACGCGACCAGCTCCCCGTGGACGACGAGGGCCAGTGGCAGCGCTTCCTGTCCCGCCTGCACCACGTGTCGGTGGACGTCGGCCGGGCCGACTCCTCCGGGTGGGGCGCGCTGGCCGAGCTGCTGACCGGGTACGAGGAGCGCGACCGCGTCTTCTACCTGGCCAGCCCGCCGAGGACGTTCGGCCCGTTCTGCCGGGAGCTGGAGCAGGCCGGGCTGGTGACGCCGCGCTCGCGCGTGGTGCTGGAGAAGCCGCTCGGCCACGACCTGGCCAGCGCGCAGCGCATCAACGACGAGGTCGGCGCCATCTTCGACGAGCGCCAGATCTTCCGCATCGACCACTACCTGGGCAAGGAGACGGTGCAGAACCTGCTGGTCCTGCGCTTCGCCAACGCGTTCCTGGAGCCGATCTGGAACTCGCTCTGGATCGACCACGTCCAGATCACCGCCGCCGAGACGGTCGGCACGCCGGGCCGGCGCGGCTACTACGACCACGCGGGCGCGCTGCGCGACATGGTGCAGAACCACCTGCTGCAACTGCTGACGCTGACCGCGATGGAGCCGCCGGCCCGCAACGACCGCGAGGCCATCCGCGACGAGAAGGTCAAGGTGCTGCAGGCGCTGCGGCCGATCGCGGGCAGCGAGGTGGACCGTTTCACCGTGCGCGGCCAGTACACCGAGGCCGGCGGCATGGTGGGCTACCTCGACGAGCCCGCCTCCACGCCGCCGAACGAGGCCTCGCGCCGGGTGGAGACGTTCACCGCGATCCGCGCCGAGATCAAGAACTGGCGATGGGCGGGCGTGCCGTTCTACCTGCGTACCGGCAAGCGCATGCCGTACCGGCGCTCGGAGATCGTGGTGCAGTTCAAGGACGTGCCGCACTCCATCTTCCCCGGCGGCGCCCCGAACCGGCTCGTGCTGCGGCTGCAGCCGGAGGAGGGCATCGAGCTGCACATCATGGCGAAGGAGCCGGGCGCGGGTGAGACGACGCTGAAGCCGGTGCCGCTGTCGCTGAGCTTCGGCAAGACGTTCAGCGCGCGGGTGCCGGAGGCGTACGAGCGGCTGCTCATGGACGTGCTGGCCGGCAACCCGACGCTGTTCATGCGCCGCGACGAGGTCGAGGCGGCCTGGCGGTGGATCGACCCGATCCTCGACGCCTGGGCGGCCGACCCGGCGCTGCCCGAGCCCTACCCCGCAGGAACCACCGGCCCCGCCGGAGCCCACGAACTGCTCGGCCGCAGCGGTCGCGCCTGGCACGAGGAGGACATGTGAACAGGATCATCCAGGAGATCACCGACCGCATCGCCGAGCGCAGCGCCGCCAGCCGCGCCGCGTACCTGGAGCGGATCCGCCGCGACGGCGCGGCCGCCAGGGAGAAGGGCCCGGCGCGGGCGCACCTGGGCTGCGCGAACCTCGCGCACGGCTTCGCGGGCGCCCCGGCCGAGGACAAGCCGGCGCTGCGCGGCTCCGCCAAGCCCGGCGTGGCCATCGTGACCAGCTACAACGACATGCTGTCCGCGCACCAGCCGTACGAGACGTACCCGCCGGAGCTGAAGCAGGCGGTGCGCAAGGCGGGCGGCGTGGCGCAGGTGGCGGGCGGCGTGCCGGCCATGTGCGACGGCATCACGCAGGGCCGGGCGGGCATGGAGCTGTCGCTCTACAGCCGGGACGTGATCGCGATGGCGACCGCGATCGCGCTGTCGCACGACATGTTCGACTCGACGCTGCTGCTGGGCGTGTGCGACAAGATCGTGCCGGGCCTGTTCATCGGGGCGCTGCACTTCGGGCACCTGCCCGCGATCTTCGTGCCGGCCGGCCCGATGGCGTCGGGCCTGCCGAACAAGGTCAAGGCCCGCACCCGGCAGCTCTTCGCCGAGGGCAAGGTCGGCCGCGAGGAGCTGCTCGACGCCGAGGCCAAGTCGTACCACTCGCCCGGCACCTGCACCTTCTACGGCACCGCGAACTCCAACCAGGCGCTGATGGAGGTCATGGGCCTGCACCTGCCGGGCTCGACGTTCGTCAACCCGCACACCGAGCTGCGCCACGCGCTGACGCAGGCGGCGGGGCGCAGGGCGGTGGAGATCACCGCGCACGGCGCCGAGTACACGCCGATCGGCGAGCTGGTCGACGAGAAGTCCATCGTGAACGCGTGCGTCGCGCTGCTGGCGACCGGCGGCTCCACGAACCACACGCTGCACCTGGTCGCCATGGCCGCCGCCGCGGGCATCGTGCTGACCTGGGACGACCTGGCCCGCCTGTCGCGGGTGGTGCCGTCCCTGACCAAGATCTACCCGAACGGCCAGGCGGACGTGAACCACTTCCGCGACGCCGGCGGCATGCAGGTGCTCATCGGCGACCTGCTGGACGAGGGCCTGCTGCACGCGGACGTGCTGACCGTGGCCGGCCCCGGCCTCGACCGCTACCGGGAGGCGCCGGAGCTGGTGGACGGCGAGCTGGTCTGGTCGCCGGTCACCGGCGGCAGCAAGGACCTGGACGTGCTGCGCCCGGCCGCCGACCCGTTCTCGGCCGACGGCGGCATCCACATGGTGGAGGGCAACCTGGGCCGCGCGGTCAGCAAGGTCTCGGCCGTCAAGCCGGAGCACCTGGTGATCGAGGCGCCGGCCAAGGTCTTCCACGACCAGCTCGACCTGCTGAAGGCGTTCGAGGCGGGCGAGCTGGACGGGCAGGACTTCGTGGCGGTCATCCGCTACCAGGGCCCGAGCGCGAACGGCATGCCGGAGCTGCACAAGCTGACCTCGCCGCTGGCGGTGCTGCTCGACCGGGGGCAGCGGGTGGCGATCGTCACCGACGGCCGCATGTCGGGCGCGTCGGGCAAGGTGCCGGCGGCCATCCACCTGTCGCCGGAGGCGGCCGACGGCGGGCCGATCGCGCTGGTGCGCGAGGGGGACGTGATCAGGCTGGACTCGGCGGCGGGCACGCTGGAGCTGCTGGTGCCGGCCGAGGAGCTGGCCCGGCGCACGCCGGAGGGCCGGCCGCTGAGCGACGCGCAGTGGGTCGGCACGGGGCGCGAGCTGTTCGCCGCCTTCCGCCGGATGGCGGGGCACGCGGAGCAGGGCGCGGGCATCTTCGGGGTGAGCGGCGCCGAGTCGCCGCACCACGGCCCGGGCCTGGGTTTCCCCGCGGAGGCGGGCAACTCCCACCTTGAGACGGGCGCACCGGTCGGTGCGCTGGTCCGGTGACGGGCTATTTGCCGGTACGGTGCTTTATGTCCGTTTGGCGGTCGCTGAACGCTCCAGAGCCCGTACGTCCGCACCACCCCGCCTGGGGAAAAGTGAACGACCGTGGGATCCTTCGGTGTATGGCGAGCGATCTTGACGCCGCCCCGAATGCCGGAGGTATCCGTGAGTGCCTTTGACCTTCCGTGGCTCGTCGCCGACATCGGGGGGACCAACGCCCGGTTCGGCCTGGTCACCTCGCTGGGCGCGCGCCCGTCGAACGTCGCGGTCCTGCCCGGTGCCGACTACCCCACCCTCCCCGAAGCCGTAGCCGCCTATCTCGCGGAGCACGCGGGCGGAGTGCGACCGGGGGCGGCCTGTCTGGCGCTGGCGGGCCCGATCGACGGCGAGCACTACAAGCTCACCAACTCGCACTGGTCCGGCTCCATCCGCGACCTCGACGTCCCCTACGCCCGGCTGCTCAACGACTTCGAGGCGCTGGCCGTGTCGCTGCCGCACCTGGAGGGCGACGAGCTGGTGTCCCTGGGCGGCCCCGTGCCCGGCCACGGCGTCAAGGCCGTGCTCGGCCCCGGCACCGGGCTCGGCGTGGGCGGCCTCGTCCCGACCGAGCGCGGCTGGACGGCCGTCCCCGGCGAGGGCGGGCACGCCACCGTGCCGGTGTTCGAGCCGCGCGAGATCGAGGTCGTCAAGGCCCTGCAGGCGCACGGCCTGCCGCACGTCGTGGCCGAGCACCTGCTGTCCGGCCCTGGGCTGGTCCGCCTGCACCGCGCGCTCGCCCTGGTCAACGGCGTCACCGCCCCGGAGCTGACCGCCTCCGACATCGTCGCCAGGGTCGACGACTCGCTGTGCGCGGAGACGGTCGACGTCTTCTGCGGCATGCTCGGCACCTTCGCCGGCAACGTCGCGCTCACGCTCGGCGCCCGCGGCGGGGTCTACCTGGCCGGCGGGGTGCTGCCGCGCATCGTGGAGCGGGTACGGGCCAGCGCCTTCCGCACCCGCTTCGAGGACAACCCCGACATGGCCGCCTACCTGGCCGGCATCGGCACCGTGTTGATCGTCGCCGCCCAGCCCGGCATGACCGGCGCGGCCGCCTGGCTGAGCCAGCACGCCCGCACCGAGCTGGTGAGCTGAGCCCGCCCTGGGCAGGTGAGCACGTTGTACGAGACAAGACGACGGCCGTCGCGACGGCCGACGAGGAGAAAGTGACCCCATGAGCCTGCTCGATCTCGCCCCAGTGATCCCGGTCGTGGTGATCGAGGACGCCGCCACCGCCGTCCCCCTGGCCCGCGCCCTCGTGGCCGGGGGCCTGCCGGTCATCGAGGTGACCCTGCGCACGCCCGCCGCCCGCGACGCCATCGCCAGGATCGCCGAGGAGGTCCCGGAGGCCACCGTCGGCGCGGGCACCATCCGCACGACCGACGACATCGCGGCGTCGGTGGCCGCGGGCGCCAAGTTCCTCGTCTCCCCCGGCACGACCCTGTCGCTGGTCGAGGCCCTCGACTCCAGCGGCGTGCCGTACCTGCCGGGCGCGGCCACCGTCTCGGAGATCATGGCGCTGGCGGAGCGCGGCATCAAGGAGCTCAAGTTCTTCCCGGCCGAGGCGGCCGGCGGCATCCCGTACCTGAAGTCGCTGTCCGGCCCGCTGCCCGACGTCCGCTTCTGCCCGACGGGCGGCATCCGCGTCACCACCGCACCCGACTACCTGGCCCTGCCGAACGTGGGCTGCGTCGGCGGCACCTGGCTGACCCCGGCCGACGCGATCGCGGCCGGGGACTGGGGGCGCGTGGAGAAGCTCGCTGCGGAGGCGGCGGCGCTCAGGTAACTCATGTGGCATGAGCCGGGGCGGCGATCACGCCCCGGCTTCGGGGCAGATGTCGCATCGGGCGTGTGAGCGACGGGAACGGTGTGTCTCCGTAGCCGGTTGATGACACAATGCCATCATGCGTGCACCCGGGGCGAGATACTTCAACACCACCGGGCCGTGCGACCGGAAGCAGCACTACATGCTGTCTCCTACGCAACGGCTCCCCGAGGCACGCGTGCTGATCGAGATGGACCGTTACTTCGTGCTGCACGCTCCGCGGCAGACCGGCAAGACGACCGCGCTCGGCACCCTGGCCTCCGAACTCACCGCAGAGGGCGACGTCGCCGCCCTGATGTTCTCCTGCGAACGCGCCAAGTCGGCCGGTGACGACTACGCAGCCGCGGAGGAGATCCTGCTGAAGTCGCTGCGCCAGGCCGCCGGTCGGTCGCAATGGCCGGCGGAGCTGCTGCCGCCGGATCCCTGGCCCGAGGCCCCGGCCGGCACCCGGTTCAGTTCGGCGCTGTCCGAGTGGTGCCAGCGCAGCCCGCGCCGGGTGGTGCTGTTCCTCGACGAGATCGACGCCCTGCGAGGCAACAGCATGGTCAGCATCCTCAGCCAGCTCCGTGATGGCCGCAACGCGCGGCCGTTCGGGCTTCCGTTCCCCGCATCCGTGGTGCTGTGCGGGCTGCGCGACCTGCGTGACTACAAGGTCGCCTCGGGCAGTGCCTCCGAGGGGTCGAACCCGGCCAGCCCGTTCAACATCGTCGCCGAGTCTCTGCGCCTGGGTGACTTCACCGCCGACGAGATCGCCGAGCTGTACGGCCAGCACACCGAGGCGACCGGCCAGGACTTCACCAAGGACGCGGTGGAGCGGGTCTTCGAGCTGACCCAGGGCCAACCCTGGCTGGTCAACGCCCTCGCCCATGAGATCACCTTCAATATGAAGGTGACCGGCACCATCACCGTCGGCCAGGTGGAAGAGGCCGAGGAACGGCTGATCCGGGCGCGAGCCACCCACCTGGACTCCCTGATGGAGCGGCTCCACGAGCCCCGGGTCAAGCGGGTGCTGGAGCCCGTGCTGGCCGGCACCTTCCCCGACATCGACTTCACCTTCTCCGACGACCTGTGTTACGCACGCGACCTGGGCCTGATCAAGGAGAAACCCCCGCTGGAGGTCGCGAACCCGATCTACCGCGAGGTCATCCTGCGCGTGCTCGGCGCCGCTTCGGAGAATTACGTCACGGTCTCACCACGGAGTCTCGTGCTGCCGGACGGCCGGTTCGACCTGCCGCGCCTGCTGGAGGAGTTCGTGGTGTTCTGGCGCGAGCACGGTGAGGTGCTCATCCGGCAGGAGGGCTACCACGAGGCCGCCTGCCAGATCATCCTCATGGCCTTCCTGCACCGCCTGGTCAACGGTGGCGGCCAGCTCGACCGCGAGTACGCGGCCGGCACCAAGCGCCTGGACGTGCTGGTCCGCTGGCCCTACACCGGTCCCGACGGGGACCGTCAGGTGCAGCGCGAGGCCATGGAGCTGAAGGTGTGGCGGCCCGGCGCGGAGGACCCGGAACCGGAGGGCCTGGCGCAGCTCGACCGCTACCTGGACCGGCTCACCCTGCCCACCGGCGTGCTGGTGATCTTCGATCGCCGCCCCGAAGCCCCGGTCTGGAAGGACCGCGGGAGCTTCGGGCAGGCGACCACGCCGTCCGGCCGCCAGGTCACCGTCCTGCGGGCGTGAGCGGCGGCTCGCTGAGGCGCGGGGCTGGTCAACGGCCGGGGATCGGAGTAGAGCAGTCGTAGGGACGATCCACGAGGCCGGGGCCGCACTCCCGGGAGGCGCGAATGAGCGAGCCGACGTCGGCGCAGCACAAAGCTCAGGTCCGTAAGGCGGCGACCGCCAGCGTGGTGGGCACCGCCATCGAGTGGTACGACTTCTTCCTCTACAACACCGCCGCCGCGGTCGTCTTCGCCGAGGTGTTCTTCCCGGAGTCGACCCCGTACGCGGGCACGCTGGCGGCGTTCGCGACGAACTTCGTGGGTTTCGCCGCCCGCCCGGTCGGTGCGGCGATCTTCGGGCACTGGGGTGACCGCATCGGGCGCAAGGCGACGCTCATCGTCACCCTGCTGCTGATGGGGGTGGCCAGCGCGCTGATCGGCGTGCTGCCGGGCACGGCGTCGATCGGGGTGGCGGCGCCGATCATCCTCGTGGTGCTGCGCATCGTGCAGGGCATCGCGGTGGGCGGTGAGTGGAGCGGGTCGGTGCTGTTGTCGATGGAGTGGGGTGATCAGCGCCGGCGGGGGCTGATGGCGAGCTGGCCGCAGGTGGGCGTGCCGATCGGCCTCATTCTGGGCACGGGCGCGATGTCGCTGCTGGCCGCGACCGCCGGCGACGCGTTCAGGGACTGGGGGTGGCGGGTGCCGTTCCTGGCGAGCCTGGTGCTGGTCGCGGTGGGGCTGTGGGTGCGGCTCAAGGTGCTGGAGACGCCGATGTTCGCGCGGGTGGTGGAGCGCGGCGACGTGGTGCGGCTGCCGGTGTTCGAGGTGATCCGGCGGCATCCCAAGGAGGTCGTGCTGAGCGCGTTGCTGCGGATGTCGGAGCAGATGCCGTTCTACCTGTTCACGACGTTCGCCATCGCGTACCTGACGCAGCAGCTCCACCTGCCGCGCACGGTCGCGCTGGCCGCTGTGACCTGCGCGGCGGCGGTGGAGCTGGTGGCCATCCCGTTCTTCGGGCATCTCAGCGACCGGGTCGGCCGCCGCCTGGTGTACGCGGCGGGGGCGGCGCTGCTGGCGGTGGTGGCGTTCCCGTACTTCCTGCTGCTCAACACCGGCATCGTCGCCGTCGTCTTCGCCACCGTCATCGTCACGCAGATCCAGCACTCGATGGAGTACGGCCCGCAGGCCTCGCTCATCGCGGAGAGCTTCCCCACCAGCCTGCGGTACGGGGGCGCGGGGCTCGGCTACCAGCTGGCCTCGGTCGTGGCGGGCGGGCCCGCGCCGTTGATCGCGACGTGGCTGCTGCACGACTACGGCTGGCAGGCCATCGCGGTCTTCATGGTGGCGGGGGCGGTGGTGGGGTTCGCGGCCACGCTGGCGTTGCCGGACCGGTCGAAGATCGACATCTCGGAGCACGCCGCCTACGGGCGTCCGTGAGCTGTCAGCTCCAGATCGACACGTGCACCGGGGGGCGGAAGCGGCTGCGCGGGATGCCCTCGTCGGGGGTGCGCATGACCTGGGTGGCGGCGGGGGTGGTGAGGAAGTCGAGGAAGGTGCCGGCGGCGGCGGGGCGGATGGCGGGCTCCAGGGTGGTGGCGTACCAGTAGGCGGGCAGCGGGGTGGCGGGCGTCTCGATGGGGACGAGCTCGCCCCGGCGCAGCTGCGAGGACACCAGGTGGGCGGTGGCGGGGGCGACGCCGGCGCCTTCGGCGGCGGCCTTCCAGGCGGCGGTCTGGTTGGCGAAGACGCGGACCTGGGACTCCTGGACGCGCAGGAGGCTGAGCAGGCGGCTGGTGTCGCTGGCAGGGTCGGTGCCGGACGGGCCGACGAGCCAGTGGTCGCGGCGGCCACGGGGGGAGCCGACGACGATGAGGCGGCAACGCAGCACGGGGCGGCTGACCAGGCCCTCGCCGGTGAGCTGGGCGCCGAGCGCGACGTCGGCCAGGCGGCTGGTGAGCAGCAGCGGGGTCTCGGCGGTGGCGGCCACGCCGGTGGTGGCGTCGGCGGGCTTGCGCTGGGTGAACAGGCAGAGCAGCGGGCCGGCGACGTACTCGGCCAGGCCCGCGTCCATGACGACGTGCAGCCGGGAGGGGCGGCCGGGCTGGACGGCGGCGACGGCCTGGGCGCCGAGGGCGACCATCTGGGAGGCGATGCCGAGCAGGCGCCGGCCGCCTTCGGTGAGCACCATGCGGTCGCCGCAGCGGGTCAGCAGGGCGTCGCCGAGGTGGCGGCGGAGCTGGGCGAGTGACTGGGAGACGGCGGGCTCGCTGACGCCGAGTGCCTTCGCGGCGGCCTTGACCGAGCCGAGGCGGGCGACGAAGACGAACGCGCCGAGCTGGCTGAGAGTCACACCCCTCTTTTTAGTTGTCCGCCCGGTGTTAAGGAAAGTCTTATTTGCGGATTGTCGCGACAAATCGGTAACCGCTTATGTGCTCTCATGCAAGTTCCCGCGACGTTCGCATACGAGAGAGCGGACAGCGTTCCGCACGCGCTCGAGCTGCTGGAGCGCTACGGGCCCGAGGCGAGGGTCGTCGCCGGCGGGCACAGCCTCATCCCGATGATGAAGCTCCGGCTGGCCCAGCCCGAGGCCCTGATCGACATCAACGGCCTGGCCGGCGAGCTGGGGCGGATCGCCGTGGAGGGCGACGAGCTGGCGATCGGGGCGATGGTGCGACACACGGAGCTGTTGGAGAGTGTTACCGCCACCGACCTTTTCCCGATATTTCGTGATGCGGAGCGTGTTATTGCCGACCCAATTGTGCGAAATCGGGGGACCGTTGGCGGTTCTCTGTGCCAGGGGGATCCTTCCGAGGATTTGGCCGCGGTGTTCGCCGCCCTGCGCGCCACCGCGGTCGTCCAGGGGCCGGGCGGGGTCCGTACGGTGCCGGTCAGGCGGTTCCACCAGGGGCCGTACGAGACGGCGGTCGCGCCGAACGAGCTGCTGATCCAGCTCCGCGTGCCCGTCGCGGCCGGCACGGGCAGCGCGTACGAGAAGGTCGAGCGGCGCGCCGGCGACTGGCCGGTGGCGGCGGCCGGGGCGGTGCTGCGGATCGAGGGCGGCACGATCGTCCAGGCCGGCATCGGCCTGACGGCGGTCGGCGCGCCGCACTTCTGCGCGCCCGAGGCCGAGACCTACCTGGAGGGACGGGAGCCGGGCGAGGAGGCGTTCGCCGAGGCCGGCCGGATCGCGGCCGAGGGCTGCGCGCCGCACGCCGACCAGCGCGGCCCGGCCGACTACAAGCGTCACCTGGCCGCCGAGCTGACCCGGCGCGCGCTGGTCAGGGCGGCGGGGAGGAGCTGAGGATGCGGATCACGGTCTCCGTGAACGGGCAGGCGTACACCAGGGACGTCGAGCCGAGGTTGCTGCTCGTGCACTTCCTGCGCGACGAGCTGGGCCTGACGGGCACCCACTGGGCTGCGACACCTCCAACTGCGGGGTGTGCACGGTGCGGCTGGACGGCGTGCCGGTCAAGTCGTGCACGGTGCTGGCCGTCATGGCCGACGGGCACGAGGTCACCACCGTGGAGGGGCTGGAGCGGGACGGCGAGCTGGACGTGGTGCAGAAGGGGTTCGTGGAGTGCCACGGGCTGCAGTGCGGCTTCTGCACGCCGGGCATGCTGCTGACCGCCCGCGCCCTGCTCGACCGCGACCCCGACCCCGACGAGGCGCGGATCCGGGAGGCGATCTCGGGGCAGCTGTGCCGGTGCACCGGCTACGAGAACATCGTGCGTTCGATCAGATGGGCCGCGGAGGCGAGCAGATGAGTTTCGGCCGGATGCATCGCAAGGAGGACGCCCGGTTCATCCGCGGGCGCGGCACCTACACCGACGACGTGCGCCTGCCCGGCATGCTGTACGGCGCGATCCTGCGCAGCCCGCACGCCCACGCGCGGATCGTCTCCGTCGACACCAGCGCGGCCGAGGCGCATCCGAAGGTCAGGGCGGTCATCACCGGGCAGACGCTGGCCGGGCTGAACCTGGCCTGGATGCCCACGCTGTCCAACGACATCCAGGCGGTGCTGGCCACGGACAAGGTGCGCTTCCAGGGGCAGGAAGTGGCGTTCGTGGTGGCGGAGGACCCGTACTCGGCGCGGGACGCGCTGGAGCTGATCGACGTCGACTACGAGCCGCTGGACGCGGTCATCGACGCGCGGAAGGCGCTCGACCCCGGCGCCCCGGTGATCAGGGACGACCTGGAGGGGCGTACCGGCAACCACATCTTCGACTGGGAGGCCGGCGACAGGGCGCGCACGGACGCCGTGTTCGAGCGGGCCGAGGTGACGGTCGCGCAGGACATGCTGTACCCGCGCGTGCATCCGGCGCCGCTGGAGACGTGCGGGGCGGTGGCGGACTTCGACAAGGTCACGGGCAAGCTGACCGTCTGGTGCCCGACGCAGGCGCCGCACGCCCACCGGACGCTGTACGCGATGGTGGCCGGGCTGCCCGAGCACAAGATCCGGGTGATCTCGCCGGACATCGGCGGCGGCTTCGGCGGCAAGGTCGGGATATATCCAGGATATGTGTGTGCGATCGTCGGCTCGATCGTCACCGGCAAGCCCGTCAAGTGGATGGAGGACCGCTCCGAGAACCTGATGAGCACCGCCTTCGCCCGCGACTACCACATGCGCGGCGAGATCGCCGCGACCCGCGACGGCAGAATCCAGGGCATCCGCGTCAAGGTGCTGGCCGACCACGGGGCCTTCAACGGCACCGCCCAGCCGACCAAGTTCCCCGCCGGGTTCTTCCACGTCTTCTCCGGCTCGTACGACATCGAGACCGCCCACTGCGAGGTCACCGGCGTCTACACGAACAAGGCGCCCGGCGGCGTCGCCTACGCCTGCTCCTTCCGCGTCACCGAGGCCGTCTACCTGGTGGAGCGCATGGTGGACGTGCTGGCCGCCGAGCTCGGCATGGACCCGGCCGAGCTGCGCCTGCGCAACCTGCTCAAACCCGAGCAGTTCCCCTACACCTCCCCCACCGGCTGGGAGTACGACTCGGGCGACTACCCGAAGGCGCTGCGGCTGGCCATGGACCTGGCCGGCTACGACAAGCTGCGCGCCGAGCAGGCCGACAAGCGGGCCAGGGGCGAGCTGATGGGCATCGGCGTCAGCTTCTTCACCGAGGCGGTCGGCGCGGGCCCGCGCAAGCACATGGACATCCTCGGCCTCGGCATGGCCGACGGCGCCGAGCTGCGCGTGCACCCGACGGGCAAGGCGGTGCTGCGGGTGTCGTGCCAGTCGCAGGGGCAGGGGCACGAGACGACGTTCGCGCAGATCGTCGGGCAGGAGCTGGGCATCCCGGCCGACGACGTGGAGGTGGTGCACGGCGACACGGACCAGACGCCGTTCGGCCTCGGCACGTACGGCTCGCGCTCCACGCCCGTCTCGGGCGCCGCCACGGCCATCGTGGCCAGGAAGGTACGGGACCGGGCCAAGATCGTCGCCGCGGCCATGCTGGAGGCCTCCCCGGACGACCTGGAGTGGGCCGACGGCAGGTGGTCGGTGGTGGGCGACCCGTCCACCGGCAAGTCGCTGGCGGAGATCGCGCTGGCCGCCCACTCGAACCTGGAGCTGCCCGAGGGCGTCGAGGGCCACCTCGACGCGGTCACCGTCTACAACCCGCCGAACCTCACCTACCCGTTCGGCGCCTACATCTGCGTCGTGGACGTCGACCCCGGCACCGGGCAGGTGAAGGTGCGCAGGTTCGTGGCCGTGGACGACTGCGGCGTGCGGATCAACCCGATGATCGTCGAGGGACAGATCCACGGCGGGCTGGCCGACGGCGTCGGCATGGCGCTCATGCAGGTGATGGCGTTCGACGAGGACGGCAACCACCTCGGGGCCTCGTTCATGGACTACCTGCTGCCCACCTCGATGGAGTGCCCGTCGTGGGAGCTGGGCGAGACCGTCACGCCCTCGCCGACGCACCCGATCGGGGCCAAGGGCGTCGGCGAGTCGGCCACGGTCGGCTCCCCCGCCGCCGTGGTCAACGCCGTCGTGGACGCGCTCGCGCCGTACGGGGTGCGGCACGCCGACATGCCGCTGACCCCCGCGAACGTGTGGCGGGTCGTCAACGGAAACCCGTTCCGCACGGACCTGGCCGTGCCATGACCGAGTTCCTGGGCATGCCCGCCTCCCGGCCCCGGCCGGCCGCCGACCTCGACACGAGGGTGGCGCGGCTGCGGTCGGGGCGGGAGCCGTACGTGCTGGCCACCGTCGTGCGGGCGCAGCGCCCGACCAGCGCCAAGGCGGGCGATCGCGCGCTGGTGCTGGCCGACGGGACGATCGAGGGGTTCGTGGGCGGCGTGTGCGCCACCGACACCGTACGCGCGCAGGGCCTGCGCCTGCTGGGCACCGGCGGGGCCACGCTGCTGCGGATCACCCCGCAGGAGGACGCGCCGCGCGAGGAGGAGGGGCTGGTCGCCGTGGGCCAGCCGTGCCTGTCGGGCGGCACGCTGGAGATCTTCCTGGAGGCCGTCTCGCCGCCGGCGCTGGTGCGGGTGCACGGCGACAGCCCCATCGCCCGCGCCTTCACCGCCGTCGGGCAGGCGATGGGGTACGCGGTCGAGCCCGGCCCCGGCCCCATCGCCGCCGACACGACCGCCGTGCTGGTGGCCTCGCACGGCGTGGGCGAGGAGCCGGTGCTGCGCGAGGCGCTGGCGGCCGGCGTCCCGTACGTCGGGCTGATCGCCAGCCGCAGGCGGGGCGCGGCGGTGCTGGCGCGGGTGGAGGGAGGCGAACGCGTCCACGTGCCCGCAGGTCTGGACATCGGGGCCAGAACGCCCGGTGAAGTGGCCGTATCCGTGTACGCGGAGATCGTCGGGCTGCGCCGGACGGAGGTATCGGCGAGCGGCGACCGGGTAGGCCAGGACATGTAAAGCCGCAGCCCCGGGAGCCCCTTCCGCTGTCCGGCGAGCGAGAGGGATGTCAATGCCGACGGAAACGGTCAGCACGGAAACGGTCAGCACGGAAACGGTCAGCACGGAAACGGTCAGCCACGAGCAGGCGAGGACGACGGTCAGCCAGGCGCCGGCGAACGCGACGGATGAGCGTCCGGCGTCGCAGCCCGGCAGCCTGGAGCGCGGGATCGACCTCCTGCTCGCGCTCAGCGCCGCCTCCCGCCCCGTCACGCTGTCGCAGTTGTGCCGCAGCACGGGCCTGCCCAAGTCGACCGCGCACCGGATCCTGGGCGTGCTGTGCTCGCGCGAGCTGGCCCGCCGGGTGGGCAACGCGTACCTGCCCGGCGAGCTGCTGGAGTCGAT
Organism: [Actinomadura] parvosata subsp. kistnae; assembly: GCF_900323885.1. GTDB lineage: Bacteria > Actinomycetota > Actinomycetes > Streptosporangiales > Streptosporangiaceae > Nonomuraea > Nonomuraea composti. The sequence goes on from NZ_OOHJ01000008.1 coordinate 248,486, forward strand.
GGCCGGCATCACCCGGGCGCGCGTGCCCGGCACGCGCCGGGTCGTCCTGCCGTACCTGCTGTACCTGTTCGAGACCACCAGGCAGACGGTGAACCTGGCCGTGCCGTCCGGCCTGGAGATCCGCTACGTCGAGCGCCTGTACGGCCACAACCGGGTCGGCTCGCGCTCCGACGGCCTCGACCGGGCGCCGCTGCACTGCACGGCGACCGGCAAGGCGCTGCTGGCCTTCGATCCGAGGCTGCGCCAGGAGCTGCTGGCGCGGGGCACGTTCGAGCGGCTGACCCGCCGCACGATCACCAGCCTGGCCGGGCTCGAACGGGAGCTGGCGCAGGTCCGCCGGCACGGCATCGCCTACTCGCAGGAGGAGTTCACCGAGGGGGTGGCGTGCGTGGCGGCCCCGGTGTTCGGCCCCGGCGGGCGGATCTGCATGGCGGTCGGGGTGGCGGCGCCCGCGCACCTGGCGCCGCTGGCCAAGCTGGGCATCTCGGTACGCGGCGCCGCCCAGGCGATCTCGGCCGCCCTGCTCGGCGCGTGATCCCGTTCCCCGCCGCCCTGCTCGGCGCGTGATCCCGTTCTCCCCCGGACGGCTCGGCGCGTGACTCCGTGCGCGGCCGCGCCGCTCGGCGCGTGACTCCGTTCCGGTCAACGGAACGCGTACCGATCTTGTGGCCGGAAGTGTTCCACTGACCGAAACCCCGCATTGCGAACGCGCCCCCGCGAGCGATCACATCGACGCATGAGAGCGCGGAAGGTCACACGTGCCTAGGGGACTGCCCAGGGCCACCCTGCTGGAGAGCCTGCGCCTGGCGGCCACGCTCGTCCCCCCGGGCACGCCGCACGTGACGCGCGGGCGCGACCCGCTGCGGGCCCGCGCGCTGCTGGCCACCCTGGAGACCCGCTACGGCGGCCGGCCCGTGCTCGTGCGCGGCCTGCGCGGCCGCGTCCTGCTGATCCTGTCCAAGCGGGACGCCGTGCGCGTGCTGACCGAGGACGACGACGCCTACGCCCCCACCCTCGACGAGCGCCCCTTCGGCCTGCCCACGGACGTGCTGCGCCCGCGCTTCATCGAGATCGCCAGGGAGGAGGCCGCCGCGCTCACCGAGGGCGTGGTCGACCACGCCCGCCTCAACGCCTGCTGGCAGCGCGTGGCCAGGCGCTGCGTCTACGGCGACGGCGCGGCCGACGACGAGGAGCTCACCCGGCTGCTCGAAGGCGTCACCCGGGCCGGCCGGTGGCGGGCCAGGCGGCGCCAGGAGATCCTGTCCGGCCGCTACGACGCCCGCATCATCGACCACCTGCGCCGCGCCGAGCCCGGCAGCCTGGCCGGGCTGATCGCCGAGACGCCGGAGAGCGAGTCGCGGGCGCTGATGCAGGCCGCGTTCTGGATGATGGGGCTGGGCGCCAGCGCGGCCGGCCTGACGCAGACCCTGGCCCTGCTCGCCGCCCACCCCGCCCACCGCAAGGCGGCCCGCAAGAACCCCGACCACCTGCGCGCCTGCCTGCGCGAAGGACTGCGCCTGTGGCCGCCCGTGCCCGCCCTGGCCCGCATCACCACGACCGAGACCGAGTGGTACGGCAGCCCGCTGCCCGCCGGCACCACCGTGCTCGTGCCGATCGCGGCGCACCAGCGCAGCCCGCGCCTGCCGTACGCGAACACGTTCGCCCCAGAGATCTGGCTCGACGGCACCGCCGCCGACGAGTGGTGGGCGCGGCCCGGCTGCGGCGGCGTGCACCTGACGCTCGCCGTCGGCACCGCCTTCCTCGCGGCCGTGCTCGGCGCGGCCCGTCCCAAGCCCGTCGGGCGGCTCATCTCCCAGCACCGGCCGCTCCCCCACGCCATCGACCTGTCGCGGCTGCGGGTCACCATGAGGCCGCTGCGGCGCGACCCTCCTGGGGGCTAGTGGCCAACGGGCAGGCCCTTCCTCCGTTAGAGTCTGGGGTACAAACGGGATGCCGGGCGGCGGAACGGTTCGGGTTGCCATTCGGGGTTGCCAGAGGACGAACCGGCGGGAGGATCGGTTCGGATTGAGACGGGATGACGACGGCGAGAGGACGGCGACGTTGGGGCGCTCCACAGGCACTCCTCTGCAGCCGGAAGATCCGCCGGCGATCGGCCCCTACGAGCTGATCGGCCGTCTCGGCTCCGGCGGCATGGGCGTCGTCTACCTCGCCGTGCCCATCGACAAGGCCGCCGACGGCTCACGGGTGGCGCTCAAGGCGATCCGGCGCGACTACACCGCCGACCCCGTCTACCGGGCCCGCTTCCACGAAGAGGTGTCCAACGCGCGCAAGGTCGCCTCGTTCTGCACCGCGCGCGTGCTCGACCACGGCGAAGACCGGGGCGTCCTCTACCTCGTCACCGAGTACATCGACGGCATCTCCCTAGAGGACCACCTCATCGAGCACGGGGCGCTGTCGCCGTCCGTGCTGCACGCCGCCGCCGTCGGCGTCGCCGCCGCGCTCACCGCCATCCACGCCGCCGGGCTCGTGCACCGCGACCTCAAGCCCGCCAACGTCATGCTGACCCTCGCCGGGCCCCGCGTGATCGACTTCGGGCTGGCGCGCTCGACGCACGTGCACTCCCGGCACACCAACGCCGGCATGGTCATGGGCACCCCCGGCTGGATCGCTCCCGAGCAGGTCTTCGAAGGCGTCTCCAGCCCGGCGGGCGACGTGTTCGCGTGGGGGTCGCTGATCGCGTACGCGGGGCTCGGCGGGCATCCGTTCGGCGAAGGCGACGCGTACGTCATGGCGGCCAGGGCCCGGCAGGCGCCGCCCGACCTGCGCGGGCTGCCCACGCCGCTCGACCGGCTGGTCGCCGCCGCCATCCACCCCGACCCGGCGCGCCGGCCCACGGCCCGTCAGCTCCTGCTGGAGCTCGTGGAGGCGTCCGACGAGCCGGCCGCGCAGCTCGCCGCCACCAAGCATCTGACGAACGCGTGGAACCCGTCGGAGTTCGGCCCCCTGATGCCGCCGCCCGACCGCACCGGCCACGTTCCGATGCCGCCTCGGCATGGGGAGCAGCACCGGCACGGGGAGCAACACCGGCCGCCTCAGCCGCCTCCGGCCGAGCGCACGGGCCCGACGCCGGGCTCCTCCCGCGCCCCGCAGCCGCCGCCCGCCGAACGCACCGGGCCCACGCCCGGCTCGTCGCGCGGGCCCCAGCCGGTGCCTCCGGCCGAGCGCACCGGGCCCCGGCCGGGGTCGCGCAGCCGCACCCGGCCGAGCGCACCGGGCCTCCGGCCGGGGTCGCGCAGCCGCATCCGGCGGAGCGCACGGGGCCTCCGCACGGCATGGCGCAGCAGCCGCATCCGGCCGAGCGCACGGGTCCGACGCCCGGGGCGAGCCGGGCGCCCTCGCCTGCCGAGCGCACCGGCCCCACGCCGGGGTCCTCGCGGGGGCCGCAGGGCGTGCCGGGAACCGGGCACGTGGCGCCGCAGCCGCCGCCCGCCGAGCGCACCGGGCCGACGCCCGGCTCGTCGCGGGGGCGGCAGCCCGGTGGTGGCCGGATGCCGTTACCGCACCAGACCGGCCAGTTCCCGCTGCAACCCCCGGCGGGACAGCCGCCGCTGCCGCACCACTCGACCACCGGTCAGGGGCCGCTGCCCGACCACACGGCCACCGGCCAGGCGCCGCTGCCCGGCTACGGCGCCGCCCGGCCCAAGCGGGGCGTGCTCGCCGGCTGCCTGACGGCGCTGGTGATCGCCGTCGTGCTCATGGTGGTGCTGCTCGCGGTGCTGGCGTGGGTGTTCCGCTCCCCCGCCGTCGGCGAGGACGGCCCGGTCCAGGACGGCAAGCTGCGCTTCGACGTGACCAGCGCCAAGTGCGCCAAGCCGGCCAAGGACGCGGACGAGCGCACGTGCCAGATCGGCGTGCAGGTCAGGAACGTCGGCGCGGAGGCCAGGGTGCTCTACCCCGGCCAGCAGAAGCTCATCGACGAGGACGACGAGCTGCACGGCGGCACCAAGCTGCTCGACAAGGGCGGCAAGGAGATCACGCCGATCCGGATCGAGGCGGGCGCGTCGTTCGTGGGCGCGCTGGTGTTCGAGCTGCCGAAGGGGCTCGACCCGGTCGGGCTCGAGGTGCACGACTCGGGGCTGAGCACCGGGGCCCGGCTCAACCTCCCGTAGCTTTGAGGGGTCAGAAGCCCTGTGCCGGGGAGACCACGCCTTCCAGGGGTTCGCCGGCGCGGAAGCGGCGCACGTTCTCGGTGACGCGTTCGGCCAGGCCGCGCCAGTAGGCGGGGCGCGGGTTGGCGGAGTGCGGGGTGATGAGCACGTTCTCCAGCGTCCAGAGCGGGTGGCCGTCGGGCAGCGGCTCCGGGTCGGTGACGTCGAGCGCCGCCCCGCCGATGCGGCCCGAGCGCAGCGCCTCGACCAGGTCGGCGGTGACGACGAGGCCGCCTCGGGCGACGTTCACCAGCCACGCGTCCTGCCGCATGAGCCCGAACTCGTGCGTGCCGAACATCCCCCTGGTGCCGGGCGTGGCGGGCGCGGCGACGACCACGTAGTTCGCCTCGGGCAGCGCGTCGCGGTAGCGGGCGCGCGGCAGCACGACGTCCGCGCCCGGCACCGCGCCGCGGTCGCTGACGGCGACGATCCGGCAGCCGAACGGCTCCAGCAGCCCGATCAGCGCCCGGCCGATGCCGCCGCAGCCCACGATCGCGACGGTCGAGCCGGTCAGCTCCCTGGACGTGTTGGGCAGCCACGTGGTGGCCCTGGCCAGCCGGTGCAGGTTGCGGGCGGCGGCGAGCATGAGGGCCAGCGCGTGCTCGGCGACGGGCCGGCCGTACGAGCCGGTGGCGGCGGTGAAGACGGGATGCCCGGTGATGACGCCCGCGTCGGCCCACCGCTCGACGCCGGCGTGCGGGAGCTGCACCCAGCGGATGCCTTCGTGGAGCATGGAGCGCACCTCGCCGGGGTCGTCGTTGCCGTAGTAGACGATCGCCTCGGCCTCCGCCAGGGGCACGGCGCGGGCGCCGGCGCGGCGGACGGCGTCGATGAGCGCGGGCACGGGCTCGGGCCGACGTGGACGGCGACGGTCATCGGGGCAGCCTCCCGGTCATAGCACGTTGATCACGAGTGAGCATATATCGGCATTGATGTCCGGATAGCACGAGACATGTTTTTTCATGCGACCACATTGAGAAACGCCCTTTCTCCTTTACAATGCAAGTGCATTAAAAACGGAGGGGGTGGCATGCGGATCGAGTTCGCGCACAACGGCGGGGTGCGCCTCGCCTACGAGCGAATGGGCGCACCGGACGGGGAGCCGCTGCTGCTCGTCGTCGGCACGGGCCTGCAGATGGTCGCCTGGGCGGACGGGCTCTGCGCCGAGCTGGGGGCCAGGGGGTTCGCCGTGGTCAGGTACGACAACCGCGACTCGGGGCTTTCGTCGCAGATCGGGCAGGCGGAGGCCCCGGGCCGGTTCGGGAGGCGGAGGAAGCCGGCGTACACGCTGGACGACCTGGCCGACGACGCTGTCGCGGTCATGGACGCGCTCGGCTGGGACAGCGCGCACCTCTTCGGCGCGGCGGCCGGCGGGGTCATCGCCCAGGTCACCGCGCTGCGCCAGCCGCACCGGGTCCGCACGCTCGGCCTGGCCGCCTCGTACGCGGGCTGGCGCCTGAGCCGGATGCGGCCGGGCGCGCTCCTGCGCATGCTCGCCAAGGGACTGCGGCGCCCCGCGCCCGGCCGGGACGGTTACGCGCGGGGTTCGTCGAGGCGGTCCGGCCGCTCACCACCGCCGAGTACCCGCTGGACGAGGAGCTGTGGCGGCGGATCGCCCTGACGATGTTCGACCGGTGCCCGGAGCCGGGGCCGGGCACGATGCGGCAGGCCGCCGCCCTGAACGCGACCGGCGACCTGCTCCCCAGGCTGGGCGGCGTCACGGCCCCGGCGCTCGTCCTGCACGGCGAGGCGGACCCCATGGTGCGCCTCCGCTCTGCCCGGGAGCTGGCCGCCGCCATCCCGGACGCGCGCCTGGTCGTGTATCCGGGCATGGGCCACGACCTGCCGCCGGGGCTCTGGCCGTCGATCGCGGACGAGCTGGCGGCCCTGGCCGGACGCGCGACCACGGCGGGAACCGGACTCTGACCCGTGCCCCCCCCGGGGCCAGGCCGGGCCGGACGCTCGCCGGCTCACGTCGGCCTCCGTGGCCAGGCCGGGCGCTCGCCGGCTCACATCACGAGCGGGCAGGCCGTACCCTCCAGGAGGCTTTTGACCTCGTCGTGGGCCGCCGCCACGATCGAGGCGGTCGCCAGGGCGGCGTCGTCGGCGCGGCCCTCGGTGACGGCGGCGGCGACGTCGAGGTGGCGGCGGACGGCCGGGTTGTCCAGGCGTTCCGGCAGGAGGAGCAGGTCGCGGCGGGCCACCAGCAGCTCCTCGGTGACCGAGGCGAGCTGGGCGAACATGCCGTTGCCCGACGCGCCCAGCAGCACCCGGTGGAAGGCTGCGTCGGCGGTCACGAAGCCGTGCCTGTCGCCGGCCCGCGCGGCGGCGATCAGGGCGCGCGCGGCGGCCAGCAGCTCCTGTCGCGCGGCGGGGTCGGCGTGCCGGGCGGCCAGCGCGGCGGCGGCGGGCTCGACGGCGGCCCGCAGCTCGGCCAGCTCGCGCAGCTGCGTCTCGCGTCCCGGCGAGGTGAGGCGCCAGCGGATCACCTGGGGGTCGTAGAGATTCCAGGCGGTCATCGGGCGCACGGTGACGCCGACCCGGGGGCGGCTGCTGACCAGCCGCTTGGACTCCAGCACGCGTACGGCCTCGCGGGCGACCGTGCGGGAGACGCCGAACCGCTCCTGGACGTCCTCCAGCCGCAGCACCTCCCCCGCGCGCAGCTCACCGGCGGCCAGCGAGCGACCGAGCCCGTCCACCACCTGCCCGTGCAGGCCCTGGAGCTTCACCCCGCCACCTGCCTGCGCGAACTCCGGAGCGTCATGCCCGGCAGCCTCACGCCCGGTACCTCCGCGTGCGAGCTCTGGGGCTTCATACCGGGGAGCCCGCCTGTGCGAGGCGGGTGAGCAGGGTCGTGACGCGTCGCTCGGCGGCCTGGGCGCCGCCGGAGGTCAGGGCGGAGCCCATGCCGCAGGCGATGGCGCCGGCGGCGATCCAGCCGGGGGCGTCGTCGATGGTGACGCCGCCCGTCGGGATGGCGGGCAGCTGCGGGATCGCGGCTCGCACGGCTTGCAGCCAGGACGGCGTCACGGCCGAGGCGGGGAAGAGCTTCACGGCGTCGGCCCCCTCCTCCAGGGCCCGTACGATCTCCGTCGGCGTGGCGGCGCCGGGGAAGACGGGCACGCCGTAACGGTGGCCGGTGCGGATCACGCCGGGGTTGAGGTGGGGTGAGACCAGGAAACACGCCCCGGCCTCGACGGCGGCGCGGGCGGCGGCCTCGTCGAGCACGGTGCCGGCGCCGACGAGGGCGTCGGGCCGCTGCTCGGCCAGCCGCGCGACGGCGGTGAGGGCGCGGGGCGTGGTGAGCGCCACCTCGACGGCATTGAGGCCGGCGTCCAGCATGGCCTCGGCGGCGGCCACCGCCTCTTGCGGGCCGGCGCTCCTGACGATCCCGAACACCCGTTGCCCGGTGACGGCCTGGACGAGCTCCCACCGGTACAGAGGACTCTTCACGTCCGGAATCGTACTATTAAATCACCTTATTTACGACATGCTGTTAGAACGGCCATCAAATGGGCTCTCTTGACCACAAGCCGCCCATGAGGAACGCTGACAATTGGAGATCGTGGCCCCGGGGGCATTACGCGTGAGGCGTCCATTCATCACCTTGCTGGCCGCCAACGCCCTTTCCGTCACCGGGAACATCCTGTCCATCCTCGCCGTCCCCTGGTTCGTCCTGGAGACCACCGGCAGCGCCGTGCTCACGGGGGTGGCCTCGTTCGCCACGACGTTCCCCACCGTCATCTCCGCCGCGTTCGGCGGCTCGATCGTGGACCGGCTCGGGTTCCGCGCGGCGAGCGTGCTGTCGGACCTGGCCAGCGGGCTGATCGTGCTGGCCGTGCCGGTGCTGTTCCTGACGACCGGGCTGAGCTACCCGCTGCTGCTCGTGCTGCTGTTCCTGCGCTGGCTGGCGGCCACCCCCGGCGAGACCGCGCGCAAGGCCATGCTGCCCGACCTGTCCACGGCGGCCGGCGTGCGGATCGAGCGGGCCACCTCCGCCTACGACGGCGTCTACCGGGGCGCCGCGATGGTGGGGGCGCCGCTGGCCGGGGTGCTGATCCTGTGGCTCGGGCCGAGCATGCTGCTGCTCGTGGACGGGGTGACCTTCCTGCTGTCGGCGACGCTGATCGCCGCCGGGGTGCCGCGCGTGCGGCGGGGACGGCGCGAGCCCGGCGGGTACCTGGACGGGCTGCGGGCCGGGCTGACCTTCCTGTGGGGCGACCGGCTGCAGCTCAGCGCCACCACCATGATCGTGGTGGTCAACCTGCTCGACACCGGCGTCACCCAGGTGCTGCTGGCGCTGTACGCGCGCGAGGTGGCCGGCGATCCCCGCGCGTTCGGGCTGCTCACCGGCGCGCTCGGCGCCGGCGCGGTGGCCGGGACCATCGTGTACGGGACGGCCGGCGGCCGGTTGCCGATGCGCCTGACCTACGGGTGGGCCTTCCTCATGGCCGGGGTGCCGCGCGTGCTGGTGCTGGCCATGGGCGCGCCGTTCCCCGTGGCGCTCGCCGTCACGGCGGTGTCCGGCTTCGCCGCCGGGGCCATCAACCCGATCCTGGCCATCCTCCAGTACGGCCGGATCCCCGCGCCGCTGCGGGCCCGGGTGATCGGCGCGATGACGGCCGCCGCGTACGCGGGGATGCCGCTCGGCGGGCTGGCGGCCGGGGCGCTCACCGAGGTCGTCGGCCTGGGCCCCACCCTGTTCGCCTTCACCTGCGTCTACCTGCTGATCTCGCTGCCGCCCTTCGTCGGCCGGGCCTGGCGCGAGCTGGACCGGTCCCAGCGAGCCGACGCCTGAAGCCCCGCGGGCGGACGCCCCAGGCCCCGCGGGCGGACGCCTGAGGCCCCCGGGCGGACGTCTGAGGCCCCGTCACCCGGCCTGCGCCTGAGCCCTCACCCCGCCGGCGTCCCGGCTCTGGCCAGGAGCAGCGGCTCGGTGATCGGTGACTCGTGCGTGCCGGCGACCGTGCACGCGTGCGCCCCCGCGATCGCGCCCAGCCGTACCGACTCCTCCAGCGGCCGGCCGCGCAGCATCCCGTACAGGAAGCCCGAGACGAACGCGTCGCCCGCGCCGTTGCTGTCGGCCACCGGGCCGGGCAGTGGCTCGGCCGGGAAGGCGCGCACGTCGCCGCCGTCGCGGGTCAGGACGAGGCAGCCGTCGGCGCCGCGCATGCACACGACCGTGCGGGCGCGCCCGCGCGCGATGATGTCGCGCATCGTCGCGGCCGGGGCGGGCAGGGCGGTGGACGACAGGAACACCAGGTCGGAGCGGTAGGCGAAGTCGTGGTGGTAGTCGTTGACGCCGTCCCAGTCGTGCAGGTCGGTGGAGACGGACCTGCCCTCCAGGTCGGGGTAGGCGTCGCGGCAGCGGTCGCTGATCGACACGTGCACGTGGGCAGCGTCGACGTCGGCGTACAGGTGCCTGGGCAGGCGCTCGCCGGGCGTGGCCTTCGGGTCGTGCAGCGACAGCCGGCGCCCGTCGGGGCCGACGAGCAGGACGCTGCGCGTGGTGCCGGCCGCGGCGGGGCCCCAGCGGCAGTCGAGGTCGCGCAGCGCGTGGCGGATCAGCGCGCCCTGCGGGTCGTCGCCGATGAGGTCGGCGAAGACGACGCCGAGGCCGAGCGCGTGGCAGCCGAGGGCGACGCCGGAGCCGGTGTTGCCGATCCGGTCGACGACCGGCGGCACGTGGTAGGTGTCGCGATACGGCAGGGGCAGCTCGGGCACGTACACGGTGGTGTCGACCCCGGACCCGCCGAGCACGAGAACGTCGGCGCTCACCGGCCACCCCACGAGGCGCACCGACCGGCCCGCGAGCCGGATCTTCCGAGCGCGAGCAGGCGGGCGCTCACCGGTTGACCAGGGGGCCGGAGCCGGTGGAGCCGCGGACGACGAGCTCCGGCTGGAAGATCAGCTCGACGTGCTTGGCGGGCGCGCCGTTGACCTCTTCGAGCAGGGTCTGCACGGCGGCCGACGCCATCGCTCCTATCGGCTTGCGCACCGTGGTCAGCGGCGGGTCGGTGAACGCGATCAGCGGCGAGTCGTCGAACCCGACCACCGACACCTCCGCGGGCACGGCGAGCCCTTTCTCCCGGCAGGCGCGGATCGCGCCGAGTGCCATGAGGTCGCTGGCGCACACGATGCCGGTGCAGCCGCGGGCGAGCAGTTGCGCGGCGGCGGCCTGCCCGCCTTCCACGGAGAACAGCGAGTGGGCGACGAGGTCGTCGACGTCGGTCGCGCCGAGGAGCTGGGCCATCGTCTGCCGGTAGCCCTCGATCTTCCTGATCACGGGGACGAACCGGCGCGGCCCCAGCGCGAGCCCGATGCGCTCGTGGCCGAGGTCGACGAGGTGCTGCACGGCCAGCCGCGCGGCCATGCGGTCGTCGGGCGAGATGAAGGGCGCGTCGATGTGCTCGCTGTAGCCGTCGACCAGCACGATCGGCAGGCCGCGGTCGGTCAGGCGGGTGTAGCGGTCCATCCGGGCGGTGGTGTCGGCGTGCAGACCGGAGACGAACACGATGCCGCTGACGCCGCGATCGACGAGCAGCTCGGTGAACTCGTCCTCGGGCGCGCCGCCGGGGAGCTGGGTGCACAGCACGGGCGTGTAGCCGTGCTGGGTCAGCGCCTTCTCGATGGCCTGTGCGAACGCGGGGAAGATCGGGTTGTCGAGCTCGGGCGTGACCAGGCCGACCAGGCCGTTGCTGCGTTGCCGCAGGCGGGGCGGGCGTTCGTAGCCCATGAGGTCGAGCGCGGTCATGACCGCTTGGCGGGTGGCGGCCGAGACACCGGGTTTCCCGTTGAGAACCCGGCTGACCGTGGCCTCGCTCACCCCGGCCTGGGCGGCGATGTCGGCTAGGCGAGCGTGACCGTTCATGGCACTTACTTTACTTTCCACCAGGCCGCCGAATCCGCTGCTCCAGGGACATCGGAGGCGATCAGGAGCTCTCCGGCGACGCCGAAGTCCACGGGCTCGCCGGTCAGGTTGACCGTACAGACGAACGGGCCGCGGGAGAAGACGAGCGTGCCCTCCGGCGAGTCGCGCCACGTCAGGTCGCCGTCGAGCGCGCGGCGCAGCCGCAGCGCCGCGCGGTACAGCTCCAGCGTCGAGCCGGGCACGCCCTGCTGGGCCTGCACGCTCAGCTCGGCCCAGGAGTCCGGGATGGGCAGCCACGGTCGGTCCAGCCGCCGTCGCGCGTCCACGGCATGGGCACGCGGCAGCCGTCGCGGCCGCTGTCGGGGTCGCGCAGCCGCTGCGGGTCCTGGCACAGCTCTTCCGGCAGGTCGAGCACCTCGGGCAGGCCGAGCTCCTCGCCGTTGTAGACGTACACGGAGCCGGGCAGGGCGAGCGTGAGCAGCGCGGCGGCGCGGGCGCGCGCCAGGCTGCCGTAGCGGGTGACGTGCCGCTTGACGTCGTGGTTCGACAGGACCCAGGTGGTCGGCGCGCCCACCGAGCCGGCCGTGGCGAGCGAGGAGTCGATGACGGTCCGCAGCTCGGCGGCATCCCAGGGGGCGAACAGGTAGTGGAAGTTGAACGCCTGGTGCAGCTCGTCGGGGCGGACGTACCTGGCCAGCCGCTCCGGTGTCGGCGCCCACGCCTCGGCCACGCCGATCCGCTCGCCGGGGTAGGAGTCGAGCACGCGCCGCCAGGCGCGGTGGATCTCGTGCACGCCGTCGTTGTCGAAGAACGGCACCGGCTCCCTGCCGACCATCCTGGCCTGGTTGCCGCGGCCGATGTGGGGCAGGCCGGCCGGCTTGACCATGCCGTGCGCGACGTCCACGCGGAAGCCGTCCACGCCCAGGTCGAGCCAGAAGCGCAGGATCGACAGGAACTCGCCGCGCACCTCCTCGCTGTCCCAGTTGAGGTCGGGCTGGGCGGGGTCGAACAGGTGCAGGTACCACTGCCCGTCCTCGACCTGCGTCCAGGCGGGCCCGCCGAAGATGGACTCCCAGTCGTTCGGCCGGTCGCGGAAGATGTACCGATCGCGTCGCTCGCCGCGCAGCGCCTGCTGGAACCAGGGGTGGGCGGAGGAGGTGTGGTTGGGCACGATGTCCACGATGATCCGCAGGCCGTGCTCGTGGGCCTCGTCGATGAGCGCCTTGGCGTCGGCGAGCGTGCCGAACAGCGGGTCGACGTCCCGGTGGTCGGCCACGTCGTAGCCGAAGTCCGCCATGGGCGAGGGGTAGAAGGGCGTCAGCCAGATCGCGTCCACCCCCAGGCCGGCCAGGTACGGCAGGCGATCGCGAACGCCGATCAGGTCACCGATCCCGTCGCCGTTGCCGTCGGCGAAACTGCGCACGTAGACCTGGTAGATCGCGGCGTTCCGCCACCAAGCGGTCATGGTCTCCCCCGTGTTCATCCCCCGTAGGTCTCGACTATGAAAGCCCTTTCCGCAACTTTACGCAAGTCCTTCCACGCCACTCAGATCCGGAAATTTAGGCGTTCGGATGCCCAAAACCCCCAGCCGAAACACCCATGAAGGAGATTCTTTATGTCAAGGGTGGACATGCGGCGTTAAGGCGCGATGTACTACCTCTTCAATCAGCCTCGTCACAGGTGACACGCGCGCAAGGTGTGGGCCCATGAGCTCGGTCGTTCTCGATAAAGTGACCAAGGTGTATCCGGGCGACTACCTCGCAGTCGACCGGCTGAGCCTGCGGGCGGAAGACGGCGAGTTCCTCGTCCTCCTCGGCCCTTCCGGATGCGGCAAGTCGACGTTGCTGCGCATGATCGCAGGGCTGGAGGAGATCACCGAAGGCGAGCTCTGGTTAGACGGCGAGCTGGCCAACCACCTGGCGCCACGCGACCGCGACGTGGCCATGGTCTTCCAGAACGGCGCCCTCTACCCGCACCGGACGGTGCGCGGGAACATCGCCTTCCCGCTGGAGATCGCCAAGTCCGACCCGGCGCTGGTGCGCGAGCGCGTCACCGAGCTGTCGAAGGTGCTGCACATCGACGAGACCCTCGACCGCCGCCCCGGCACGCTGTCCGGCGGGCAGCGGCAGCGGGTGGCGATGGGACGGGCGATCGTGCGCCAGCCCAAGCTGTTCCTCATGGACGAGCCGCTGTCCAACCTCGACGCCGGCATGCGCACCGAGCTGCGGATGGAGATCTCCGCGCTGGTCAGGTCGCTCGGCGTCACCACCATCTACGTCACGCACGACCAGGTCGAGGCGCTGACCCTGGCCGACCGGATCGCGATACTCAACCGCGGCGTCCTCCAGGACGTCGGAACTCCGGCCCAGATTTACAACGATCCAGCGACGGCCTTCGTCGCGGCCTTCCTCAACTCCCAGCAGTTGAACCTGTTGGCGGCCCATGTCAGGACGCCCCAGAACCAGTACGTCATGCTCGACTTCGGCCCGCACCGGCTCACGATGCCGTGGAGCGATCCCAGGGCGTACGCCATCTCCCAGCACACCGGCGGCCAGGTCCTCGTGGGCATGCGGCCGGACGGGCTCGCCCCGGTGCCGGAGTCGTACGAGGGGCCGTCGTTCTTCGGGCGGGTGCGGGCGCTGGAGTACCACGGGCACGAGTGGCTGGCGTACCTGGAGTGCGGGATGCCGGCCGTGCCCGTACCCGAGCCGCCGGACCCGCGCGCCCGGCGCGCGGGCGGCGACAAGAACGGCTCGGGCAAGCTGTCGGGCCTGGTGCGGCGGCTGTTCCCGCGCCACGACCAGGAGTGGCAGGACCAGGAGCAGGTGGGGGCGCACGCCGGCAGCGGCATCCACCGCCGCTCCGACCTGATCGTCCGGCTCGGCAACCGGCCCATCTGGCGGACCGGCGACGCGGCCAAGGTCGGGGTGGACCTCTCCCGCATCATGATCTTCACTCTGGACGGCGCGCGCATCGACCCGCCCCGCCGCTGACCCCCTGATCCCTTCGGGCCGGGCATCCTCGACGGTGCCCGGCCCTTCTTTCGCTTGCAAAATCGGACCGCAGTCCGTATCGTCTCTCACGTATACGGACCGCAGTCCGCACGTGATGCGAAAGGAACCCGGCACCATGAGCCGCCTGCTGCACATCTCCGCCTCGCCGCGCGGAGCGGAGTCCATCTCCCTGGCCATCGCCCGCACGTTCACCGACGAGTACCTCGCCACCCACCCCGGCTCCACCGTCGACCACTTCGACCTGTGGGACGGCACCCTCCCCGAGTTCGGCCCGGCCGCCGCGCACGCCAAGATGACCGTGTTCGGCGGCGGCACCCCGCAGGGCGAGCAGGCGCAGGCGTGGGCGGCGGCGGTACGCACCTTCGAGCGCTTCGACTCCTACGACCGCTACCTGTTCAGCGTGCCCATGTGGAACTCGGGCGTGCCGTACAAGCTGAAGCAGTTCATCGACGTCGTCAGCCAGCCCGCGATGGTCTTCGACGTGCACCCCGAGACCGGCTACCGCGGTCTCGTCACGGGCAAGCGCGCCGCCGTCGTCTACACCAGCGCCGTGTGGGGGCCGGGGCTGGGGCCGGAGTTCGGGCTCGACTTCCAGTCCACGTTCTTCGAGGAGTGGCTGAAGTGGGCGGGCATCGCCGACGTCCAGGCCGTCCGCCATCACCCGACGCTGACGGGCTCGTACGAGCATGAGCGCAAGCAGGCGGACGAGCGCGCCCGCGAGATCGCCAGGACGTTCTAGCGACACCCGCCGCCGGGCGGGGTCACGGGGTGACGGTCAGTGGCTCGCCCGGATTGATGACTTTGACCGGGACGTCGGGGACGAGGCGGTGGACGGCGTCGACGAAGAGGGCGGGGTCCTTGTCGCTCTTGAGGAAGAGCGTGTCGCCTATCGTGCCGCCGGTGAAGGCGTAGTGCTGGGGGATGGCGAGTTTGGGGCGAAGGGTGGCGGTGAGCTCGGCGGCCTCCTCGGCGTTCATGACGACTTGCCTGCTGCGCGGCATCCGGATGCGCAGGCCGTTGACGGGAAGCAGGGCGACGTCGAGCGGGCCGTAGCGGTCGGTGAGGGTGTGCAGTTCCGGGATGAGCAGGGTGTCTCCGGCGAAGTACACGCTGCGCCCGCCGCCGCTGATCACGTAGGTGACCTCGTAGACGCCGTGTTCGCCGGGTGCCGCGGAGATGGTCAGGTCGCCGACCCGCGCGGACTGCCACGGCTCGAGCGCGCGGACGTGGCTGAATCCCGCCTTGCGAGCCTTCTCGACGACCGGTCCGGCGACCAGCAGCGGCACGTCCTTGCGGGGTAGCGGCGGAAGGCGTCGAGGTCGCAGTGGTCGTAGTGCTCGTGGCTGATCACGACCGCGTCGAGGTGCGGCAGCGCCTCGGGCCGCAGGGCGATCGGTTCGCCCGGGTGGTAGAAGGGGCGCTGGGAGAACCAGGGGTCGGTCAGCACGGTCAGGCCGCCGATCTGGATCAGGTGGCAGCTGTGGGTGATCCGGGTGATGACGAGCGGCTCGGTCATGGGGTGCTCCTCGTCGGACGGGCGATGGATGGTGAGGCGGGCGGCTCGATCGCGGTTCGGCCCGCGCGGTTCGGCGACAAGCTGAGCGCCCGCACACCCTGGCGGACGACACCCGCGCCGCACTCACCCGAGTGCTGAGCGGTTCGCTCTGCCAAGCGCCGAGCCGGCGGGAGCACGATCCGGCCGCCCTTGTACGTCGGACACCGGCCGACGGTCAGGAGAGCACCGACCAGCGGGGGCCCGTCGGGGTGTCCTCCACCGAGACCCCGCCGCGCGCCATCGCCTCCCGCAGGGCGTCCGCCACGTCGTAGCAGCCCTTGCCGCGCAGCTCGGCCCGCAGCTCCACCAGCGGCTCCACCAGGGCGGGCAGGCCCGCGGAGCGGCGGGCGGCGGTCTGGGCGAGCTCGCCGAGGCGGGCGATGAGCAGCCGCATCAGCTCCCTGGCCTGCTCGACCCCGCCCGCGTCCTCTTCGGTGTCGGCGGCCCACTTGACGATCTCGGCCTCCAGGTCGAGGACGGCCTGCGCGGCGGCCACCAGGTCGGGGCGGTCGGCGGCGGTCTTGAAGAGCTCCTCGCACGAGCGGATGGACTCCTCCAGCGTGACCTCGGCGGGCGCGCCGGGCTCGGGGTCGGCGGGTGGGGCGGGACGGGGGTGCCGGCGCGGCCCTCGGCGAGGCGGCGCAGCTCGTCGAGGCTGGTGCGGGTGCCGGTGGGCAGGACGGTGTGCGAGCCGGGCAGGCGGACGGTCAGGCCGCCACGCCCGGCGACCCGTACGGACTCGCTCTCCAGGTCGATGACCAGGGCGGTGTGCTCGTCGAGCCCGAGCACCGCCGTGCCGGGCGGCAGCTCGCGCTCCATGCGGGACAGCCGGCGCTCGCCGAGGTAGCAGTAGCGGGTGTCGTGGGTGCCGCCCTCGGCGTTGTCGAAGTGCGGGATGAGGACCGCCCGCAGGCCGAGCGGCTCCAGCAGGTCGATGCCCTCGCGCCAGTGGGGCTCGGCGCCGACCTTGTAGATCTCGTAGACCGGCACGGTGGCCAGGCCGGCGGTGCAGGCGGCGGCCGAGGCCAGCACGGTGACGCCCTCGCGGGCGCGGATCCTGGCGCGCAGGTCGCCGGCCAGGCCGGAGGCGGCCCACCGGTCGAGCGCGTACGTGGGGCTGCCAGGCCCGGAGAACACCCAGTCGGCGCCCGCGATCGCGGAGCCCACCTCGACATCCAGGCCGACGCTCTGGGCGAAGTACCCGCGGGCGCGGGCGGAGATGTCGGCCCGGTTCTCCTGGAAGGCGTAGGGCGTGTCGAGCAGCACGGCTCGCGCCCCCGCGCGCAGCGTCCGCGCGGCGGCGCGGTGGATCTCGACCATGGTCGGGCTCGTCTCGCCCGACCCCATCAGCACCAGCAAACCGGGCATGAGTGTGAGCCTCTCTCTCGCACGCCCTCGACTACACCCCGGCCCGCCATGAACTTTCAAGAGCAGGACAGACATGCCCCACAGATGCAGTTGCATATGATTGGCAGTAAGTTGTCGTCGGTGACGGGGAGACACGTGGTCTCGGTTGAGACGCTCATGCTACGGGTGAGCACCGGCCGCCGGTGGGCGTACCGCCATGCCATTACCCAGCCACTACGCGGGGAGAGCCCCGACGCGGCCGCCCGCAGGCTGGCCGGCGTCGCGGCCGGCGATCCTGGTGTCGTGGTGCACTCCACGAGCTGGCGGCACGAGCCGGACGGGAGGATCGTGCTGACGTACGCGATCTGCCCCGACCCCGAGCCCTGGCGGGCCGCCGTGGAGGTGCCGGTGCTGGAGATCGCCCGGGGCGATGCCCCGGCGACGCCGTCACCCGAGCGGATCGCCCTGGCCAACGTGGTCGCGCACGCGGTCAGGCACCTGGCGTTCCTGATGGCCGAGGACCCGGTCGTGTCGGGGGTGCTGGCCCGCCACCCGCTGGTCGCCGCCGCCCTGGAGCCCGCGACGGCATCGGCGTGACACGCGCCGGCCCAGCGCCTGCATGGGCCGCTCGACGTAGCGGTAGGTCAATGCGCTGACGCCGACGACGGCGGCCACGGCCAGCGCCGCCATGCCGAGCTGGACCGGCAGGTCGGCCCGCCGCAGGTCGCCTGAGAGCTGCACGAAGTACTTCAGCAGCGGGTGGTGCACCAGGTAGAGCGAGTAGCTGATCAGCCCGAACCACACCAGCGCCCGGGGCAGCCGCCGCCCGCGCAGCGCCATCCCGCCCGCGAACGTGGCCGCCGCCAGCGCGATCGTGGTGATCCACACGTCGGCCTCCACCCACCACCAGCCGCTCTCGACGGCCCACAGGGGCGCGATCGCGACCAGCGCCGCGGTGACCGCGACCGGCCACAGGCCGCCGGTGCCGCGCTCCCACCGGTGGATCGCCGTGCCCGCGAACATCACCGCCAGCACCGCCACCCCGAGCCACGGCACCCGGCTGCTCAGCACCAGCAACGTGACCGCCATGAGGCCGAGCACGCAGGCCGCGACCGTGCGGAGCCGGCCCAGCAGCACCCCGGCGAGGCCCACGACGAACACCGCGCACGACGCGTACGCCGGCCAGCCGCCCTTGACCGCCGCGCCCGACGCCACCAGCCCCACCACCACGGCCCCGGCCGCGAACGCCATCGACAGCAGCCCGCTGCGGCCGTGCCCGCGCGTCAGGAACAGCGCCGTGACCAGCAGGTAGAACACCATCTCGTACGACAGCGTCCACATGGTGTCGGCGACGCCGCCGACGCTGACGACGTCGAGCAGCATGGTCGCGTGCGCCGCCACCGCGCTGCCGTCGCGCGGCACCTCCCCGCGCACCGGCACCCACCAGGCCAGGGCCAGGACGAGGGCGATGACGCCGAGGTAGAGGGGGTAGAGGCGGAAGAAGCGGCTGATCCAGAACGCTCTGACGTCGCCGTGCCGCTCCAGGGACGTCGGGATGATGTAGCCGCTGACCAGGAAGAAGACGAGGATGCCGTAGACGCCCAGGCTGAACCAGTAGGGCCGCAGGGCGGGCAGGAACCACGGCAGGAGGTGCTCGGCCACGACGGCGAGCGCGCCGATGCCGCGCAGGGCGTCCAGCCAGGCGAGCCGCGCGGCGGCCGGGACGGCGGGCGGCCCAGTGGGTGACGCGGTGGGTGACGCGGTGGGTGACCCGGCGGATGATGCGGCGGATGATGCGGCGGATGATGCGGCGGAGGGCCCGGTGGGCGGCACGGCGGGAAGGGCGGCTGCGGACACTCGCCTCAACCTACCCTTTCCGGCCGTGGTGATGCCTGCGCGAAGGGGGTCAGGAGGTGCGGTGGGCGGTGAGGGTGGCGTGGTGGTCGGCGCCGTCCGGGCCGTCCGGGTCCGTGTGGACGGTGGCGGCGCGCAGGCGGGGCAGGTCGTGGATGAGGCGGTGCTCGGCCTCGACGGCGACCTTGTGAGCCGCCACGACAGACATGTCGTGATCGACGAGGATCTCCACCTCGGCGTGCAGCGTGTGCCCGATCCACCGCAGCCGTACGGACCCCACCCGCCGCACCCCCTCCACCGTGGCCAGGATGCGCTCGGCGTCGTCCACGAGGCCGGGGTCCACGGCGTCCATGAGGCGGTGGTAGATCTCGCGGGCCGCGTCGCGCAGCACGAAGCAGATGGCCACCGTGATCAGCAGCCCGACGATGGGGTCGGCCTGGGGGAAGCCAAGGGCGGCGCCGCCCGCGCCGAGGAGCACGGCCAGCGAGGTGAAGCCGTCCGTCCTGGCGTGCAGGCCGTCGGCGACGAGCGCGGCCGAGCCGATCTCCTTGCCCACCTTGATCCGGTAGCGGGCGACCCACTCGTTCCCGGCGAACCCGACGACCGCCGCCGCGGCCACCCACCCGACGGCCCGCATCTCCTGGGGGTCGAGCAGCCGCTGGACGGCCTCGTACCCGGCCAGGGCGGCCGAGGCGGTGATGAGCAGCACGATGACGATGCCGGCCAGGTCCTCGGCGCGGCCGTACCCGTAGGTGAAGCGGCGGGTGGCGGCGCGGCGGCCGAGCGAGAACGCGATGGCCAGCGGCACGGCGGTGAGGGCGTCGGCGAGGTTGTGCAGCGTGTCGCCGAGCAGCGCGACGGAGCCGGAGGCGACGACGATGACGGCCTGGACGGCGGCGGTGACCATGAGGGCGGCGAAGGAGATGGCGAGCACGCGCATGCCCCGGCTGCTGGCCTCCAGCGCGCTGTCCGTCTTGTCGTTGGTGTCGTGGCTGTGGGGCTTGACGGCGTGCGTGATCCGGCCCAGCGCCGCCTTGATCCCGTGCGCGGGCCGGTGGTCACCGTGCCCGTGCCCATGCCCATAGTCGTGGCCGTGACCGTGGCCGTGGGAAGGGGTCGAAGCGGGATCTCGCTGGTCAGACATGGCATCCCTCACTTGCGCACTATGTCCCTTTTGACCATGATATGTAGTCATGTACGCACGCGACAACACCTCCGGCGCCCCGGAGCCCACTCCGGCCCAGGTGAACGCGGCGGTGGACGCCTTCCGCATGCTGAGTGACGGCACCCGCCTGAGACTCATGTGGCTGCTGTCGTCGGAGGAGCGCGATGTGAACTCACTTGCCGAGGCGATCGGCGTGCCCCGCCCATCGGTCTCCCAGCACCTCGCCAAGCTCAGGCTGGCCGGTCTGGTGGAGGCCCGCAGGCAGGGCCGCCGCGTGCTCTACCGCGCCCGCGACGCGCACGTGCGGGCGCTGATCGCCGAGGCCCTGTTCCACGCCGACCACGAGGTCTCGGGCCTGCCCCGCCACGACTGAACGGAGGGCCTACCAGCCGACCTTGCCCTTACCGGAGACGAGCGCGCGGGCGATGACCATGCGCTGCACGTCGTTGGTCCCCTCGCCGATCGCCATCAGCGGCGCGTCGCGGTAGAGCCGCTCGACCACGTACTCCTGCGAGTACCCGTACCCGCCGTGGATGCGCATCGACTCCAGCGTGGCCTTGAGCGCGACCTCGGAGGCGAAGTACTTGGCCATGCCCGCCTCCATGTCCACCCGCCGGCCGCCGTCGGCCTGGGAGGCGGCCCAGTACGTGAGCAGCCGGGCGGCCTGGATCTCGGTGGCCATGTCGGCGAGCTTGAGCTGGATGGCCTGGAAGTCGGCGATGGGCTGCCCGAACGCGGTGCGCTCGCGGGCGTAGCCGAGGGCGGCGTCGTAGGCGGCCTGGGCGACGCCGACGGCGCGGGCGGCGATGTTGACCCGGCCCAGCTCCAGCCCGCCGAGCACCTGTTGCATGCCGCGCCCCTCGACGCCGCCGAGCAGGGCGGAGACGGGCACGCGGACCTCGTCGAGCACGACCTCGCAGGTCTCGGTGCCCTTGTAGCCGAGCTTGGGCAGGTCGCGGCTGACGCTGAAGCCGGGCGTGGCCGGGTCCACGAGCAGCACCGACATGCCCTTGTGGGCGGGCTCGGCGATCGAGGTCTTGACGAGCACGGGCAGCGGGTCGGCGTGGCGGGCGTTGGTGATCCACGTCTTGGTGCCGGTGACGACGTAGTGGTCGCCGTCGCGTACGGCGCGGGTCTGGATGCCCTGGAGGTCGGTGCCGGCGCCGGGCTCGGTGAGCGCGATCGCGGTGCGGCGGGCGCCGGAGGCGAGGTCGGGCAGGTGGCGCCGCTTCTGCTCCTCGGTGCCGTGGCGGGCGATCATCCAGCAGGCCAGGGAGTGGGAGCCGATGGTGCCGGCCACGCCCATCCAGCCGCGCGCGATCTCCTCGAAGACCAGCGCGAACGACACCATGTCGGCCGCCATGCCGCCGTACTCCTCGGGCACGGACAGCCCGAACAGTCCCATCTGCTTCATCTTGTCGACGATCTCGGCGGGGTAGCGCCCCGAGTGCTCCCACTCGGTCGCGACCGGCACGATCTCCTTGTCCACGAACGCGCGCAGGGTCTCGCGGAACGCCTTCTGCTCGTCGGTCAGCTCGAAGTCCATGTGCCGCCTCGATTCTTCAGAGCGGGCCGGTCTTGGCCTGGGGGAAGTAACCCTTGTCGTGCGGGGCGTCGCGCCGGTAGACCATGACGGTCCGCGTCCAGGACATGATCTCGTCGCCGTCCTGGTTGAGCCCGCGGGTGAAGCAGGTGACGATGCCGGCGTACGGGCGGGACTTCGACTCCCGTTTCGCGGTCACCTTCGACTCGGCGTACAGCGTGTCGCCGACGAAGACGGGGTGGGTGAGCTTGATCTCCTCCCAGCCCAGGTTGACGATCGCGGTCTGGCTGACGTCGATGACGGACAGGCCGAGCACGATGGCGACGCTGAGCCCGGAGTTGACGATGATCTTGCCGGTGGGCGACCTGGCGGCGAGGTGGGCGTTGAAGTGGTTCTGGTTCGTGTTCATGGTCAGGAGCGTGAACCAGGTGTTGTCCGCCTCGCTGATCGTGCGGCCCATGGGGTGCTGATAGACGTCCCCGACCGTGAAGTCCTCGTAGTAGCGGCCGATGGCGGGCTCGTGCACGGTCACGTGCTGCTCCTGTCGCTCGCGATCAGGAGGCCCACGTTAGTGACCAGATGATTGTTCGGTCAATCATCCGGTCAGGAGGCGCGCGCCGCCAGCTTCGAGACCACGTCCACGATGCGGGCGGCCCGCTCCACCTCGGCGCGGTGGAAGACCGGGCCCTCCGCCCGCGCCACGACCAGGTGCATTCCGGCCGCGAGCACGGGCAGCAGCATCAGCCGCACGTCCTCGGCCTCCACGCAGATGGCCCGCGGCGGCGGCTCCGGCAGCTCGAACTCGGCGGGCGCGGCCAGCGAGGCGTGCCGGACCGCGCCGTCGGCCACGGCCACCGACCACTCCGCGCCGCACAGCGCGGGCAGGGCGTCCACGAGGGTGGCGAAGCCCCTGGCGGGCTCGGCGGCCACGTGCATGAGCAGGTCGTAGTCGGGGGCGGAGCCGGGGACGTCCTTGGTGGCCCACACCCCCTCGACCCGTACGCCGGGCATGGCGGACAGCCGCTCACGCGCCTCGGCCGCGGTCACCGGGTGCGGCCAGGAGACGGTGAAGTCGTCCACGGCCCTTCCGGCCTCGCGTTCGAGCACGGTGACTTGCAGGATGTCCGCTCCCAGCGCGCCCAGCGCCTTGGCGACCTGGCCGAGGCCGCCCGGCCGGTCGGGCAACGACACCCTCAGTCGCAGCAGCATGTCCGCCCCCTTTCCAGAGGCTCTCACAGTGCCGTGGAAAGGTTTCCAGCATGTTCCACGGATATGTCGTACATGCTGCGGTTATATCCCAAGATGCAGCGTTAAGTCCGGATTGTCGATAAAGGTTCAGGCGAACACGTCCTGCTGGTAGCGGCCCGCCGCCTCCAGCCCGGCCAGCCACGCCGCGCCGTCCTCCTCACCGCCGGTCCGGTCGCGGTGCATGTCGAGCAGCGCCTGCCGGACGGCCGGCGCCATCCGCAGCCCGTCGCCGCAGACGTACACGTGGGCGCCCTGCTCCAGCAGCTCCCACACCTCGTCCGCGTGCGCCGCGACCGCGTCCTGCACGAACCGGTACGGATGCCCCGGCACGGCCGAGTACGCCCGGTGCACCCGCACCCCATCGGCCGCCTCCCAGGAGGCCAGCTCGCCGGCGTACAGCAGGTCGTGCTCGGGGTGGCGGCACCCGGTGAACACCTCGGCGCGCCCGCTCGCCCCGCGCAGCGCCCGCTCCTCCAGGAAGCCGCGCAGCGGCGCGAACCCGGTGCCGGGCCCGACGAGGATCACCGGCGTGGCCGGGTCGTCCGGCAGCCGGAACGGCGGCGCGGGCACCCGGACGTAGCCGTAGAAGACCTCGCCCTCCTTCAGCCCGGCCAGGTACGCCGAGCACATGCCCTGGTAGGTGCCGGTGCCGGACCAGGCGGGGCCCTCGACCAGGCCGACGGTGAGCCGTACGGTGCCGGGGTCGGCCAGCGGCGAGGAGGAGACGGAGTAGTAGCGCGGCTTGATCGGCCCGGCCATCTCCAGGAAGACCGGCAGCGGCAGCTCGATCGCGGGGAAGCGCTCCAGCAGCGCCAGTGGCGAGACGCGCTTGGCCAGGATCTCGTCGGCGTAGCTCGCGGTCAGCTCGGCGAGCTGGCCCTTGGTCCACGGGCAGGCGGTGTGCGCGGCCAGCGCCTCCAGGTCGGCGCGGGTGGCCACCTCCTGCAGCTCGGCGAACTCGGTCAGCAGCAGCCCGGCCGTGACCGGCGTGTCGACGGGCAGGTGGGTGGCGCCGGCCGCGCGCAGCCGGACGACCTGCTCGCGGGGGACGCGCAGGCAGCGCAGCGCCCACTCCACCAGCTCGGGGTCGTTCTTGGCGAAGACGGCCACGTGGTCGCCGGCCGAGTACGTCACGCCCTCGGGCAGCCTGGCGACGATGGAGCGCACGCCGGGGCGCGGCGCCTCGACGGAGAAGTCCCAGAGGCCCTCGGGGTCGCCGGTCAGCTCCTCGTTGGAGATCACGGTCAGCGGGAAGGCCCGCTCGGAGACCACGGCCGGCCTGATCTCGGCCTCGCTGAGCACCTCCATCTCGTAGCGGGGCCCGGCGGCGCCGGCGTCGGCGCTGTACTCCTCGGCCAGCGCCGCCCACAGGCGCGCCGTCCAGGCGGAGACGTCGCCGTCGAAGTCGCCGTCGGTGTCGGCCTCGCCCCGCTCGATGAGCGGGACGGCCCCCGCCGCCGTCAGCTTCTCGTACGCCCGCCGCGGGAAGTCCTGGTACGTGGGCCACTGCGTGTTCCCGCAGCCCAGCACGGCCAGCCGCACCCCGGACAGGTCGGGCAGCGTCTCCAGGGCGTCGAAGCGCTGAGCGTTGTCGGGCGCCTTGCCGTTGTAGGAGGAGGCGACCACGATGAGCAGGCCCTCGGCGGGCGGCGTGAGGTCGTCGAGCGTGGTGAGCGTGGTGGCGAAGCCGGCCCGCCCGGCCCGCTCGGCCAGCCGCTCGGCGATGTCGGAGCTGGTGCCGAGGTTGGAGCCGTAGGCGACGGTGAGCGGCACGCCGGTGACCGCGATGTCCTGCTGCTCGCTCTCCTGCTCGGGCAGCGCGGCCACGACGGCCCGCTCGTGGGCGCGCCGCTCGCGCACCCGCAGCGTGAACCCGTCCGGCTTGAGCGTGAGCGTCTGCTTGATCTTCATCCGGTAGACGTTCGGGTCGGACAGGGCGAAGCGCCGCAGGATCAGCGCCAGCGCCAGCCGGGCCTCGGTGAGCGCGAACTGGCGGCCGATGCAGGCCCGCTCGCCGTTGCCGAACGGCTTGTAGGCGGCGGGGTGATGCCCCTTCTTGTTCTCCGGCAGCCAGCGGTCGATGTCGAACTCCTCCGGCCGCTCCCACGCCTTGGGGCTGCGGTGCAGCGACGGCAGCAGCACGGCGACGCCCTGGCCCTTGGGGATGAGGTAGGAGCCGCCGAGCATGGTGTCGCGCTCGGCGGTGACGCTGAAGGCGGGGATCGGCGACCAGATGCGCAGCGTCTCCTCCAGGATGCGGGGGATGACGTCCAGCTTCATGATCGTCTCGTAGGTGGGCGGCTCGTCGCCGGGCAGCAGCCGGTCCACCTCGTCGTAGGCGCGGGCCAGCACGTGCGGCTCGCGCAGCAGGTTGTACAGGGCGAAGGAGAGCAGGCCGCTGGTGGTCTCGTGCCCGGCGATGAGGAAGGTGAGCACCTGGTTGCGGATGTTCTCATCCGACAGGCGGGCGCCGGTCTGCGGGTCGGACGCCTCCAGCATGAGGCCGAGCAGGTCCTTGGTGCCCCCGCCGCCGTCGGCGCGGCGCTGCTTGATCACCTCGTCGACGAGCGCCTGCATGGTGGCGACGTCGCGCCGGTAGCTCTCCTCGTTCTTCTTCTTGAGCTTGGTGACGAACGGGAGCTGCTGGTTGCGGTGCATGGCCTCGGTCAGCGCACCGCCCATCGCCTGGAGGAACGGGTGCAGCTCGGGCGAGTCGAAGGAGTTGAACCGGTAGCCGAAGCCGGTCAGCGAGATCGTGTCGAGGGTCAGCCTGGTCATGTCGTCGGCGACGGGCAGGTCCTCCCCCTGGCGGGCCGTCCACGACGCGACGAGCTGCTCGGCGACCTCCAGGAACTGCGGGTAGTACGCCTTCATCGAGCGCTGGCTGAAGGCCGGCATCAGGATGCGGTGGGCGTGCCCCCACACGGGCTCGTCGGGGTCGGCGGTGAACAGGCCGTCGCCGCCGAAGTCGCGCACGATCGACAGCGGCGGCCTGATCCGCTTGACGAAGCGGCTCTCGTCGCACACCTCGGCCACCAGGTCGGGGTCGTAGACGAGGATGACCCGCCGGCCGGCGATCTCGAGCTGGAAGATGCCCTCGTCGTAGCCGGAGGCGACCTTCACGAAGTGCTCGATCGGCGCCTGCGCGGGGATCTGCAGCGTGTTGCCCAGAATCGGCAGGCCCTGTGGGGCGGGGATCCGAGCCATGAGTGCTCCCTTCCATAGCCATACACCGTATGGCTGACGCTACCATACGGTGTATGGCCGTGAGCGCGCGCAGGGGTGCACCCCTGACTCTCGAAGAGATCAGCACCACCGCCCTGCGCCTGATGGACGAGGGCGGGGTGGCGGGTTTGTCCATGCGCAAGCTCGCAGCCGAGCTCGACGTCAACCCGATGTCGCTGTATCACCACGTGGACAACAAGGAAGCGCTGCTCCGGGTGATCTGCTCGACGGCCGCGCAACGCTTGGAGCTGCCGCCCGACGACGGCTCACCCTGGCAGGACCAGCTCCGGGCGCTGGCCGTCGCCTACCACCGCAACGCGATGGAGCATCCGGCGCTGTGGAGCCACCTGCACGACCACCCCGAGATCATCCAGGACCGTGACCTGGTCCTCTGGCGCACGCTCTACCGCATCCTGCGCCTGGCCGGGGTGCCGGAGCCGGAGCTGCGGCGCACGAGCGACGTGCTGCACGCGTTCGTCATGGGCTTCGTCATCGCCGAGACGAAGGGGCACCTGCCCGACGATCCGGAGGAGGTGGAGCGGGGCTTCGACACCGCCATCCGGCTCATCACGCGAGGCGTGGAAGGGCTGACCGGGCTCAGCCCGCGGCCTCCCACACCGCCTCGAACATCTCAGGGGTGATCTCGGTCAGCTCCCAGACCTCCAGCGGCTGGTCGGTGAGGAAGCCGTACTCGTCCTGGAGGTGCCGCCACCAGTAGCGGCGGGCGCCCCGATCGGCGCCCACCTCGACCTGCCGGATCGCCCACTGCTCGCCGTTGTCGCCCTCGACGCTCTCGAACAGCCAGGCGCGGCCGTCCTCGTCGCCGAGGTGCCAGTAGTGGCGGGGGGCGTCGGACTCGGCGAGCTGCCGCACCAGCGGCTGGCGGAGATCAGGAACCACAGCGCTACTCTAGCCAGCCGCTCAGTGCTGGTAGGCGCCCGAGTCGGGCGAGCCGGCCAGCGCCTTGCCCTCGATGTCCTTGCCGAACGCCTTGCCGCCGTACCACTTCGGCGTGAGCGCCACGCCGCGCCCCAGCGCCGGGGAGCCCGGCAGCAGCCGCAGGTCGGTGCGGGAGCGGAACTTCGGGTCGGCCACGACCGACTTCGGGCCCAGCTTGAACTTGTCGGTGCGCCCCTGGTAGACGCCGCCGTCCTCGTCGGCGCCGGTGCCGTCCTCCCAGCCGGCCTCGCCGCCGACCGCGATGACGTTGTTGCGCAGCTTCAGGATCGACGGGGAGCAGCCGTCGTGGCAGGACCAGCCGATGGTGTCCTTGGCCGGCAGGTAGACGGAGTTGTGCACCGCGATCGTGCCCTTGACCGGGCCGACGATGTGGCGGGGGCCGCGGGTGATGAGGAAGGAGCCGCGGCCACGCGAGGAGGTGACGACGTTGAAGGCGAAGACGTTGCCGCTGGCCGTCTTGCCCTTCTGGGCGCCGAGCTCGGTGAACGTCTCGTTGTTCCTGGAGATGTTGCGGGTGATCCGGTTGCGGTCGCCGTTGAAGATCTCGACGGCCGCCCCGTCGGTGCCGTAGTCGGCGCTCCTGGCGAAGCTGCCGGTGATGGTGTTGCCGGTCACGATGTTGTCGTCGCCGTTGAGCAGCACGCCGAACGCGCCGGAGTCGTTGTCGCCGCCCTCGTCGTTGACGCTCATACGGTTGTTGTCGGTCAGGACGCTGTCGCGGATGACGTTGCGGGAGCCGGTGGGCGTGACCAGGACGCCGGCGATGTTGTGGTCGGCCTCGACGCCGCTCAGCACGTTGGAGTCGCCGCCGAGCTCGAAGCCGGCCCAGCGGCAGTTGGAGGCGCGCAGGCCGCTGATGCGCCAGTGGCTGCCGTTGACGACCACGCAGTCGTCGTCGGCGCCGCTGATCCTGGCCAGCGCGCCGCTGCCGTACGAGGTGATCGTGATGGGCCGGGCGGCGGTGCCGCTGGCCTCCAGCTTGAGCGGCCCGGCGAAGCTGCCGCCGCGCTTGAAGGCGACGGTGTCGCCGGGCTTGAGCTCGGCGGCGGCCAGCTTCTCCAGCGACTTCCAGGCGGTGCCGGCGCTGGTGCCGGCCGCGCCGTCGTCGCCGCCCCGGGAGTCGACGTAATAAGTGGTGCCCGCGCTCGCCTGAGCGGTGGCCGCGACGGAGACGGCGGGAAGGAGCGAGGCCAGGACGGCTACGGACAGCAACCTCATGCGCGCACACCACTATCTAGTTGGGTCGGGAGAGTCAGCAGAGGACACCGTAGCGTGATCAGCGCTTGAGGCGCCACATGCGCAGCGAAGGTCCTTCCCCCGGGATCACGTCACCGTCCTCCGCGTTGTGAAGCCCCGTGGCGTGCGTACCGAGAGTGAGCGGCTCGCCGGGCGCGCGCCGCACCGCCACGACGATCGACTCCTCGTACGTCTCGCGCGCGAACACCAGGCAGTCGGCGTCGGCGTGCAGCCAGCGCAGGCCGCCGTGGCGCAGGGCGGGCTCGGCCCGGCGCAGCCCGAGCAGCTCCCGGTAGCCGGCCAGGGTTTCCAGGTCCTGGTCGGCGGGCCGGTCCCACGGCATCGGGGTGCGGGAGTGCTCGCCGTTCACGCCGGTCAGGCCGTACTCGCTGCCGGCGAACACCATGGGGGTGCCGGGCAGCGTGGCCTGCAGCCCGACGGCGAGGAGCTGGCGCTCGCGCGAGCCCGTCACGGTGCGCACGCGGGGCGTGTCGTGGGAGTCGAGGAGCTGCCAGGAGTGCACGAGCGAGCGCCACGACATCTGCGCGGCGAACGACCGGTAGGCGGCCAGCATGGCGGTGCCGTCGCGCAGCGGCACGCCGCCCGGCACGCCGAGGAAGGTCTCCAGGTCGCACTCGGGGCCGCGCAGCCACGTCCAGACGGGGCGGGTGAAGCCGCCGTAGTTCATGGTGCCCTGCCAGCCGTCGCGGTCGAGGTCGCCGGTGGCGTCGTGGTTGTGCTCGGCGATGAAGGCGGCGTCCGGGCCGAGCTCGGCGCGCAGCAGGGCGGCGACCTCGTGCGCGTAGTCGTCGGCGGCGCGCCTGCCGGTCATGTTGGCCACGTCCACGCGCCAGCCGTCGAACGGGCCGAGCCACTTCTTCAGCACCGCCGTCATGCCGGCGCGGACCCGCTCGCTGCCCCAGTTGAGCTTGGGCAGCGTCTTGAACCCCCACCACGACTCGTAGTCGCCCGTCACCGGGTCGAAGTAGAACATCTCGCGCTCCGGCGCGTTCACGTCGGAGACGGCCGCGGTGAACCACTCGTGCGTGTCGCCGGTGTGGTTGGTGGTGATGTCGCCGAGCAGCCGCATGCCGCGCGCGTGCAGCGCGCCGGACAGCCGGTGCAGCGCCTCGTCGCCGCCGAGCAGCGGGTCCACGTGCTCGAACGTGGAGGCGTTGTAGCGGTGGTTGGAGCGGGCCGGGAAGATCGGCGTCAGGTAGACGGTGTCGGCGCCGAGACTCTGGATGTGGTCGATGCGCCGGGTGACGCCGTCGAGGTCGCCGCCGTAGAACTGCTGGGAGGTGCCGGGGCCGCTCGGGATGACCGGGTCGCGGTCCCAGTCGCGGGGCAGCGCCCAGTCGGGCACGTCCCGCATGGGGCGGGAGCGGTCGAAGCGGTCGGGGAAGATCTGGTAGACGATCGCGTCCGACAACCACTCCGGCGGCGCCTGGTGGCAGACGAGGCGGAAGTCGCCGGCGTCGGTGAGGTCGTGCGCGGCGAGCCCGGCCGCGCTCAGCCAGCGCTGGCCGCCGGTGGTGTGCAGCAGGAAGCGGTACGGGGTGACGGGGTTGACCGCGGTGATCTCGGCCCGCCACCAGACGTCGCTCTCCCCGTACCCGCTCGCCCGCCTGCCCCGGTCCACCGCGGCCTCGAAGTAACGCGGCTCGCCGTCGTGCACGGCGCGCACGTGCACGGCCGTGACGCCGGCGGCCAGCGGCGCGCGCAGCCAGAGCGTGACCCGCGAGCCGAGTTCCGGCCGCTGGTCGGAGACGTACAGAGCCGAGCCGTCGTGGTGCGGCTCCCCCAGAAATCGCAGCACTGTGTTTATCCCTTGACTGCTCCGGCGGTCAGGCCGGAGACGATGTACTTCTGCAACCAGAGGAACACACCGACCGTGGGAACGGCGGTAATGAGCGTGCCGGCGGCGAACATGCCGAAGTTCGCGTTGCGGTGGTCGCCGGCGATCATGCCGAACATGCCGACGGCGAGGGTCTTGCTCTCCGGGTCGCGCAGGAACACGTTGGCCATGAGGAACTCGCTCATGGTGCCGATGAACGCCAGCAGCGCGGTGACCGCGAGGATCGGCGTGACCAGCGGCATGATGACCCGCCAGAAGATCTGGGCGTGCGTGGCGCCGTCCACGGTGGCGGCCTCGTCCAGCTCCTTCGGCACGGTGTCGAGGAAGCCCTTCATCAGCCAGGTGTTCACGCCGAGCGCGCCGCCGAGGTAGAGCAGCAGCAGGCCCCACACGGTGTTGAAGCCGAACGCCGGGTACAGCTCGGTCACCTCCGTGAAGATCATGAAGATCGTCACGATGGCCAGGAACTGCGGGAACATCTGGATGAGCAGCAGCGCCATCATGCCGACGCGGCGGCCGGCGAAGCGCATGCGGCTGAAGGCGTACGCGGCGAACATCGACAGCAGCAGGCTCGCGAACGACGACGCCAGCGCGATGAACACCGAGTTGAAGAACCACCGGCCGAACGGGTAGGTGTCGGAGGTCAGCAGGTTGGCGAAGTTGTGCAGGCTCGCGCCCGCGGGCAGCAGGTCCGTGGAGGCCAGCGTGCCCATCGGGTTGATCGCGGCGGAGACCACGAACAGGATCGGGAACACCGCGAACGCGCACACGAGCAGCACGAAGACGTGCCGCAGCGTCATCTTCACGCGTAGACCTCCTCCTGCTTGCGGGTGCGGCGGAACGCCACGGCCGAGATGACGGCCACGATGGCGAAGATGAACACCGAGATCGCCGCGGCGAAGCCGAACTGCGCGCCGCCCGCGCCGAAGGCCAGCCTGAAGGTGTAGGTGATGAGCAGGTCGGTGCCGCCCACCTGCGGGCTGTCGGCGGGGAACGGGCCGCCGTCGGTGGTCAGCGCGATCGCGTTGTAGTTGTTGAAGTTGAAGGCGAACGCCGAGATCAGCAGCGGCGTGAGCGCGACGAGCAGCAGCGGCAGCGTCACCCGGCGGAACGCCTTGAACGGCGTGGCCCCGTCGATCGAGGCGGCCTCGGTCAGCTCGCGCGGGATCGCCTGCAGCGCGCCGGTGGTGACGAGGAACATGTACGGGAAGCCGAGCCAGATGTTGACGAGGATCACGCCGAGCCGGGCGGTGCCGGTCTGGCCGAGCCAGTCGATCTCGGCGCCGAGCAGCTGGTTGATCAGGCCGAAGTCGCGGTTGAACAGGTCGCGCCAGACCAGCAGCATGGCGAAGGCGGGCATCGCGTACGGCAGGATCAGCACGATCCGGTAGACCTTGGTGCCGCGCATGCGTGGGTGGTGCAGCGCGAGCGCGACGCCCATGCCGAGGGCGAAGCAGCCGAGCACGGAGGCCAGGGCGAAGACGAGGTTCCAGCCGAGCACTCCGGCGAAGTATCCGGAGATGGTGGGGTTCGTCAGCACCCGGGCGAAGTTGTCCAGGCCGACGTTGACCTGCCAGCCCTGCGCCAGGTGCTCGCCCTTGGCGTTGACGAAGTAGCCCTGGCTCTCGTCGGCCGTCCAGGTGCCGCCGTCGCCGCGGACGCAGTCGCAGGCGGCGTCGTAACGCAGCCCGGCCTTGCCCTCGACGGCGCGGCTGAGCCCGTTGGCCTTGATCACGCCGTCGGCGGTCGGCACGGCCAGCGCCGTGATCTCCGGGCCGCGCGCGGCGGCCTCGGGCGCCTTGAGCACGGTCAGGCCGGGCGCGGACAGCACCTTGCCGGTGACGCCGACCTGCGCGCCGGCCAGCGGCGTCAGCCCGTCGGCGGCGCCCAGGGAGACCCGCTTGGTCGCCGGGTCCACCAGCAGGAACACCAGCTCGTCGCCGCGCAGCGCGGCCGACAGCGTGTACTCGGGCGAGCCGGGCGCCTGCCGGACGGAGCCGGTCTCGATGGCAGTGATCGCGGCGGCCTTGTCGCCCCGGTGCCCGTCGCCGAAGTTGGTGAACGCGGTGGTCAGCGTGTAGACGACCGGGAACACCTGGAAGGCGACGAGGAAGACGGTGCCGGGGATGAGGTACTTCGCCGGGATGAAGCGCCGGGTCAGGTAGAGATAGGCGATGCCCGCGCTCACCGCGCACAGCAGCCCGAGCGCGACCCACGACCCGGTGGCGGCCAGCGGCGGCGCGGCGTAGAGCAGGATCGCGGCCGCCACGGCGAGCACCGCGATCCTGCTCACCACGAACGCCGTGGTGATCTCCCGGCGGGGCCGCTGCCGCGCGTGGGCGGGAGCGGCCTGGCGCACGTCGAGAGCCATGTCGTCAGTTCTTGAGCGAGCCGTCGATGGCCTTCTGCGCCGCCGCGGCGGCCTTGGCCGCGTCGCCGCCCTTGACGACGGCGTTCTCGGCGATGCCGAACGGCTCCCAGATGGCGGCCATCTCGGGGATGGCGGGCATCGGCAGGCCGTCCTTGCCGGCGTCGAGGAACTTGGCGGCGTCGGGGTCGCCCGCCTTGACCTCCTCCAGCGCGGCGGTCAGCGCCGGGGGCCGCGGGTCGGCGTCGTAGAGCGCCTTGGCGACGTCCTTGTTCGTCACGTAGTTGGCGACGAACTCCTGGGCCAGCGCCTTGTTCTTGCCCTTGGAGGCGACGAAGAAGCTCTGCACGCCGACGAACGGGGTGGCGGGCTTGCCGTCCTTGAAGGCGGGGACGGGGCTGATGTCGTACTTGACGCCGCCCTTCTTGACCTCGCTGATGGCCCACGGGCCGGAGACGAGGTAGGCGCACTTGCCGCCGGCGAAGTTGACGATGTAGTTCTCGTTGGTCAGCGAGGTGCGCAGCGCGCCGTCGCCCTTCTCGCCGAGCTCCTTGAGCTTGCCGAACGCCTTGACGGAGTCCGCCGAGCCGAGCAGCACCTGCTTGGGGTCGGGGTCGCCGGTGGCGGTGGTGCCGAACAGCGCGCCGCCGCCGGAGGCGAAGATCGGGTAGACGTGGAAGGCGTCGCCCTTCTGGCCGACGGGCAGGCAGAGCACCTCCTTGACCTTGCCGGCCGCCTTGAGCTCCTTGCCCTTGGCGATCATGTCCTCGATCGTGGCGGGCGCGTCGGGGGCGAGGTCGGTGTTGCGGATCAGGGCGATGTTCTCCAGCGCGTACGGGGCTCCGTAGATCTGGCCGTTGAACGTCACGGCCTGGATCGCCTTGTCGGAGAACGACGCCTTCTGCTCCTCGGTGAGCGTGACCGGGTCGATGGCGCCGTTCTGCACCAGGTTGCCGATCCAGTCGTGCGCGCCGATCATGATGTCCGGGCCGCTGCCCTGCTGGGAGGCGGTCAGGAAGGTCATCTGGTTGTCCTTGCTGATCTCCTTCACCTCGACGGTCACGCCGTTCTCGGTGCCGAACTGCTGGGCGAAGGGCTGCAGCGGCTTGACCCGCAGCGGGTCGGCCCAGATCACGAGCGTGCCGCCGCCCGCCGCCGGTGCCGAGGCGGACGCGCTCGGCTGCCCGCTCTGCGGCCCGGCCGCCGGGGCGGCCGACGGGGAGCTACCGCACGCTGTCGCGGCGAACGCCAGGGTCGCGAGTGTTGCCACACCCAGAGCCCGCATGCGCATGGATGACCTCCTGAGGTCACGGAGGAACGGCGGCGCCGCACGCGCCGCCGCCAGGGGAGAAAGCTCGAACGTTTCCGGGACGTTAGCGGCTCTTTGCAAGAATTGGAAGAACTTGCGAAAGAGCGTTACCTGATCCACATCCGCCGCAGCCCGTCTGACCTCGCAACTGCGGGTCCGTATGCTGACGGGGGCGGTCCGCAAGTTTCCGCAACTTGCACTTGACCGCTCGCTGGTGATCGCGACATCGTTGACCAGAACATCACCCGACATCTCGGGTCATCCGGGGGAAGGACAGCCATGCTCGGCAACGACGACTGGTGGCGTGACGCCGTCGTGTACCAGGTCTACCCGCGAAGCTTCGCCGACGCCAACGGCGACGGCATGGGCGACCTGGAAGGCGTGCGCCAGCGCCTGGGATACCTGTCCAGGCTCGGCGTGGACGCCATCTGGCTGAGCCCCTTCTACACCTCCCCCATGGCCGACGGCGGCTACGACGTGGCCGACTACCGGGACGTGGACCCCATGTTCGGCACGCTCGCCGACTTCGACGCGCTCATCACCGACGCGCACGCGCTGGGCATCAGGGTCATCGTGGACCTGGTGCCCAACCACTCCTCCGACCAGCACCCCTGGTTCCGGGCCGGGCTGCGCGACCGCTACATCTTCCGCGACCGGCCCAACGACTGGGAGTCCATCTTCGGCGGGCCCGCCTGGACCCAGGTCGAGGACGGGCAGTGGTACCTGCACCTGTTCGCCCCCGAGCAGCCGGACCTCAACTGGGACAACCCCGAGGTGCGCGCCGAGTTCCGCGACATCCTGCGCTTCTGGCTCGACCGGGGCGTGGACGGCTTCCGCGTGGACGTGGCGCACGGCATGATCAAGGCCGCGGGGCTGCCGGACGTGGGCCAGAAGGACGGCCCGCAGGCCGAGATGCTCGGCGACGAGCAGGTGCCGTACTTCGACCAGGACGGCGTGCACGACATCTACCGCGAGTGGCGGCCGATCCTCGACTCCTACCCGGGCGGGCGCATGGCCGTGGCCGAGGCGTGGGTGTCGTCGCCCGAGCGGCTGGCCCGTTACGTGGGGCCGGACGAGCTGCACCAGGCGTTCAACTTCGAGTTCATGATGGCCGACTTCCACGCCAAGTCGTTCCGTACCGTCATCGAGAAGTCGCTGCGCGAGGCGGACCTGGTCGGCGCGCCCACCACGTGGGTGCTGTCCAACCACGACAAGCCGCGCCACGTCACCCGCCACGGCAGCCTGGCCCGCGCCCGCGCGGCCACCCTGCTCATGCTGGCGCTGCCCGGCTCGGCCTACCTCTACAACGGCGAGGAGCTCGGCCTGCCCGAGGTGCTCGACCTGCCCGACGAGCTGCGCCAGGACCCGGCGTTCCGGCGGCGCGGCGAGAGCCGCGACGGCTGCCGGGTGCCGCTGCCCTGGACGTCGTCCGGCGACCTCGGCTGGCGCGACCCGTGGCTGCCGATCCCGGCCGAGTGGGCGGCGCTGTCGGCCGAGGCGCAGGAGGACGACCCCGGCTCGACGCTGAACCTCTACCGGGCCGCGCTCAAGCTGCGCAAGCAGCACCCCGCGCTCGGCGGCGGCACGCTGGCGTGGCTCGACTCCCCCAAGGACGTGCTGGTCATCGAGCGCGACCCCGGGCTCGTCGTGGTGCTCAACACGGGCGAGGAGCCGGTGCGGCTCGACCTGGGCGGCGAGGTGCTGCTGTCCAGCGGCCCGCTGCCGGCCGACGGCACGATCCCGCCAGACACCACGGTGTGGCTCCAGCGCTGAGGTTGGGCAAACCTTTCCCGCTACGCGGCAATCGTCGGTGATCACTGTCGGTAGCCTCATGAGATGGCACCCTGGTGGGCCAGGTCCCTGCGCGGACGCGTCACCTTCATCGCGACGGCCGTAGCCGCCCTCGTGCTCATCCCCGTGGGCATCGCCGGCGTCCTCGTCACCAGGTCCGTGGTCACCGCGAGCGTCTTCAGCGACACCCGGGACACCGCCGAGCGGATCGCCTACGAGATGCGCGGCGGCGCCCTGCCCATGGGCGCCGCCATCCCGGTGCCGCGCCCGTCGGTCGACCTGATCCAGGTCGTCGGCCCCGACGGGCGCATCCTGGCCTCCAGCGACGCCGCCAGGAACCTGCCGCCGCTCAGCGACGTGCGCCCGACCGCCAAGAACCGGGTCGTCAGCACGACGAGCTGCCTGCCGACCGAGTGCGTGCACCTGACGGCGGTGCGGGTGAGCATGTTCGCCGACTCCCCCGTCGTCTACGCCGGCCGCAGCACGCCCGACGTGCTGGCCAGCCGGACCCTCGAGGTCATCGTCTTCGCCGAGGTCGCCCTGCTCGTCGCGCTGACCGCGTGGGCCACGTGGCTGGTCACCGGGCGGGCGCTGCGCCCGGTCGCGACCATGCGGCATGAGCTGGACGCCGTGCACGCCGGCGACCTCAGCCACCGCGTCACCGAGCCGCCCGGCGACGACGAGGTGGCCCAGCTCGCCCGCTCCGTCAACGGCACCCTGGCCCGCCTGGAGCGCTCGGCCGAGCAGCAGCGCCAGTTCGCCTCCGACGCCTCCCACGAGCTGCGCACCCCGATCGCCGGGCTGCGCGCCCAGCTCGAGAGCGCCCAGCTCTACCCGGACGACACCGACATGGAGGCGCTGGTCAGCAGCGCGTTGCGCGACACCGACCGGCTGGAGGCCATCATCACCGACCTGCTGCTGCTGGCCAGGATCGGCTCGCGGGTGGACGTCGTCAAGGAGCCCGTGGACCTGGCCGAGCTGGTGCGCAACGAGCTGGCCGTGCGCAGCGACAAGGTGCCCGTGCGGGTGGAGCTGGCCGGCGGCGTGGTGGTGGAGGGCGTCCGGCTGCAGCTGGCCAGGGTCCTGACGAACCTGCTGGACAACGCCCAGCGGCACGCCGAGCACACCGTACGGGTGACCGTCCGCGCGGAGGAGCCGGGCACGGCGGTGCTGGCGGTCGAGAACGACGGCATGGAGATCGCCGAGTGCGACCGCGAGCGCATCTTCGAGCGCTTCACCCGGCTCGACGCCGCCCGCAGCCGCGACGCGGGCGGCACCGGCCTCGGCCTGGCCATCGCGCGGGACGTCGCCATGGCGCACCGCGGCGAGATCCGCGTGGAGGACCGTCCGGGCGGTGCCCGGTTCGTGCTGCGGCTGCCCCTCGCGAATCGGTAGATTTCACCTGTCCCAGTCGTGGATCATGGACGGCATGACGGAACAGGCGCCGCAGGGCGTGAACCCGCACATCCCCAACGCGGCGCGGATGTACGACTACTTCCTGGGCGGCAAGGACAACTTCAAGGCCGACCGGGAGCTCGGCGACATGGTGCTCAGCGTGATGCCGGAGGTGCGCGACGGCACCCGGGAGAACCGCGCGCTGATCGGCCGCGTCGTGCGCTACCTGTGCGAGCAGGGCGTGACCCAGTTCCTCGACCTGGGCTCCGGCCTGCCGGCGCAGGAGAACGTGCACGAGGTGGCGCTGCGCCACGCCCCGGAGGCCCGCGTGGTGTACGTGGACAACGACCCGGTGGTGGCCGCGCACGGCCGCGCGCTGCTGGCCGACCCGAACCGGGTGGCGATGGTGCTGGGCGACTGCCGCCGGCCGGAGGAGATCCTGTCCGACCCCGAGGTGCGCGGGCTGCTCGACTTCGACCGGCCGGTGGCCGTGCTGATGATGTTCGTCCTGCACTTCATCACCGAGCAGGACGAGCCGCAGCGCTTCGTGGCCGCCTACCGCGACGCGCTGGCGCCGGGCAGCTACCTGGCCATCTCGCACGTCACCAACGACGTGGCGACGGAGCGGGCCGAGCAGGTGTCGGAGTTCTACCGCAAGGCCAACGCGGACTTCACGCCGCGCTCCGGGGCCGAGATCGGCGCCTTCTTCGGCGACTTCGAGCTCATCCCGCCCGGCCTGGCCACGGGGCTGCCCGAGCACGCGATCTGGCCGTTCAACGACCCGCTCAACCCGGTCTTCGTGGACGAGGAGCTGGCGCGGATGGCGTACGCGGGGATCGGCCGCAAGCCCTGACCCGGGTGGCGGGCAGGCCCGGGGCCTGCCCGCCCTCGCCTCACGCCGGGGACAGCTCCTTGGCCGGCTCGCCCTGACCGGTGTCGTCATCGTCGTCCAGCAGCGTGGCCTCGTCGAACGGCGCCTGCCCCGCCAGCACCAGCCCCGCCCGCTCCCGGTCGAACTCGCCGGTCCAGGTGCCGACGAGGACGGTGGCCACCGCGTTGCCCGCGAAGTTGGTCAGCGCCCGCGCCTCGGACATGAAGCGGTCGATGCCCACGATGAGGCCCACCCCGTCGACCAGCTCGGGCCGGTGCGCCTGCAGCCCGCCGGCGAGGGTGGCCAGGCCCGCGCCGGTGACGCCGGCCGCGCCCTTGGAGGCGACCATCATGAACAGCAGCAGCGCCACCTGCTCCCCGAACTCCAGCGGCGCCCCCGTGGCCGAGGCGATGAACAGCGTCGCCATGGTCAGGTAGATCGCGGTGCCGTCGAGGTTGAAGGAGTAGCCGGTCGGCACGGTGATGCCGGCCACGGTCCTGCTGACGCCCAGGTGCTCCATCTTCGCGATGAGGCGCGGCAGCGCGGTCTCCGACGACGACGTGGACAGGATGAGCAGGAACTCGCGCCCGAGGTACTTCAGCAGCGACCACAGGTTGATCCGGGCCACCAGCCACAGCACGGTGCCGAGCACCACGCCGACGAACAGCACGCACGTCACGTAGAAGGCGACCATGATGATGGCCAGGCTCTTGAGCGCCTCGATGCCGGTCGCGCCCACGACGGCCGCGATCGCCCCGAACGCGCCCACCGGCGCCGCCCACATGATCATGGCGAGGATGCGGAACACGAGCCGCTGGAAGTGCTCCACGCCCCGCAGGATCGGCGCGCCCTTCGGCCCCATGGCCTGCAGCGCGAACCCGGCGAGCAGCGCCACCAGCAGCGCCTGCAGCACCGAGCCGTCGGTGAGCGCCGAGACGACCGTCTCGGGGATGATGCCGAGCAGGAAGTCGACGGTGCTGGCGTCGGCGCCCTTGGCGGCCTCCGCCTCGGCGGCCTGCCGGGCGGTGTCGGTCAGGTGCAGCCCCGAGCCCGGGTCGATGACGTTGCCCACGACGAGGCCGATCACCAGGGCGACCGTGGACATGACGATGAAGTAGCCGAGGGCGAGCCCGCCGACCTTGCCGACCTGGGCGGCCTGCCGTACCGAGCCGATGCCGAGCACGATGGTGCAGAAGATGATCGGGCCGATCACCATCTTGATCAGCGCGACGAAGCCGGTGCCGAGGGGTTTGAGCGCCTGGCCCACGTCCGGCCAGATGAAGCCGACCAGGATCCCGAGCAGGACCGCCACGATGACGGCCAGATAGAGATAACGGGTGCGATCGCGCATAGGGGGGTTCTCCGCCGGTTTTCGATGGACCTTCTCGTCGTGCGACTATGCGCCTCACGAGTGATGCAGGTCACCATTGCGTAAGTTTCGTACATGAAGGGGAACCCGATGCGGCGCTGGAGCCTGGCAGGGCAGATGCTGGTCCTGCAGTTGCTCGTCGTCGCCGTCACGGCGGCGGGCGGCGCGGTGCTGGCCCTGTGGCAGGCGTCCGAGCTGCTGGAGCAGGAGGCGGGTGCCACGGCCACGGCCGTGGCGGTCAGCGTGGCGGCCTCGCCCGACGTGCTGGAGGCCCTCGGCGAGCGGGATCCGACCGTACGGCTGCAGCCGTACGCGCAGCGGGCCAGGGCGGCGACGGGGGTCGATTTCATCACCATCATGAAGACGGACGGCACCCGCTACACCCACCCGAACGAGGCCGAGATCGGCAGGCGCTTCCTCGGCCACATCGACCGGGCGCTGCGCGGCGAGACGTTCACCGAGACCTACACCGGCACGCTCGGCACCTCCAAGCGCGCGGTGACGCCGGTCGTCGCGGGCGGGCAGGTGCGGGCGCTGGTCAGCGCCGGCATCACGGTCGACCGGATCAGCGCCAGGCTGCGCGACCAGCTCGCCTGGGGCGGGCTCATCGTGGCGCTGGCGCTCGGCGTCGGCGCGGCCGGCACGTGGCTGGTCACCGCCCGGCTGCGCCGCCAGACGCACGGGCTGGGCCCGGTCGAGCTGGGCCGCATCCACGAGCACCACGACGCGGTCCTGCACGCCGTCCGGGAGGGCCTGCTGCTGGTCGGCAGGGACGGCACGCTGACGCTGTGCAACGACGCGGCCCGCCTGCTGCTCGGCCTGCCCGCCGACGCCGAGGGCCGGCACGTGCGGGACCTGGGCCTTTCGGCGGTCGTGGCCGACGACGAGGAGCGCGTGCACCTGGTCGGCGACCGGGTGCTGGCCGTCAACAGCGCCCCCAGCCGGCTCGGCACGGTCGTCACCGTACGCGACCACACCGAACTGCAGGCGCTGACCGGGCAGCTCGACGCCGAGCGCGGCTTCGCCGAGTCGCTGCGCTCGGCCGCGCACGAGGCGGCCAACCGGCTGCACACCGTGATCACGCTGGTCGAGCTGGGCCGCACCGAGCAGGCGGTGGCGCTGGGCACGGCGGAGCTGCGGGCGGCGCAGGAGCTGACCGACCGGGTGGTGGGCGCGGTGCGCGAGCCGGTGCTGGCGGCGCTGCTGCTGGGCAAGAGCGCGGAGGCGGCGGAACGCGGCTCCGAGCTGGTGATCAGCCAGGACAGCGAGCTGGACGACCTGGGCCTGGACGCCCGCGAGCTGGTCACGATCGTGGGCAACCTGATCGACAACGCCATCGACGCGGCCTCCCGCGTGGAGGTGCACCTGAGCGCCGACGAGCGGGGCGTGCTGATCCGGGTGAGCGACGACGGGCCCGGCCCGGCCTGCGCCGACGCGTTCGAGAAGGGCTGGAGCACCAAGGGTGACGGGCGCGGGCTGGGGCTGGCGCTGGTGGGGCAGGCGGTGCGGCGGCTGGGCGGCACGATCACGGTCGAGGGCTCGGCGTTCACGGTGAGGCTGCCGCGGCCATGATCTCCGTACTGGTGGTGGAGGACGAGGAGATCACCGCCGAGGCGAACCGCATCTACGTGGAGCGGGTGCCGGGCTTCGAGGTGGCCGGGGTGGCCAGGTCGGGCGCGCAGGCGCTGCGCTTCCTGCGTGCGCGGCCGGTGGATCTCATCCTGCTCGACCTCTACCTGCCCGACATGCACGGGCTGGACGTGTGCCGCGCGCTCCGGGCCGGCGGCCTGATGTGCGACGTGATCGCGGTCACCTCCGCTCGCGATCTGGCCATGGTCCGTTCAGCGGTGTCGCTGGGAGTCTCCCAGTACCTGCTCAAGCCGTTCACGTTCGCGACACTGGCGGAGAAGCTGACGCGTTACGCCCGGTTCAAGGAGGAGGCGGGCCTCGCGGTGGGCCAGGGCGACGTGGACCGGGTGCTCGGCACCCTGCGCGGTCCCTCGGAGCTGCCGAAAGGCATGGCGCGCGACACCCTCGACGCGGTGGCGGCCCGGTTGCGGGAGCGGCCGGAGGGCATGGGCGCGCAGGCCGTGGCCGACGCGATCGGAGTGTCCAGAGTGACGGCGCGCAGATACCTGGAATACCTGGTCGAGCTGGGTGTGGCGGCCCGCATGCCGCAGTACGGCGGGGTGGGCCGGCCAGAGTTGCTCTACCGGATCCCCATGGAGTGTTAATGGTGGTGACGCTGGCCGTTCAATCCGGCCCTCTAGCTTCTGGGTGCAATCCGATGCACTGAGGAGACACACCTTGCGAGTCCTGGCCGTTGTTCCCGCCCGCGGAGGTTCGGCGGGCGTACCCCTGAAGAACCTCGCCCTGGTCGGGGGCGTCCCGTTGGTCACCCGGGCGGTGCGGGCGTGCCTGCGCGCCGAGCTGGTGGACCAGGTCGTGGTCAGCACCGACCACGACGGGATCGCCGAGACCGCCAGGCAGGCGGGCGCGCTCGTGGTGGAGCGCCCGGCGGAGCTGAGCGGCGCGACCGCCTCCAGCGAGTCGGCGGTGCTGCACGCGCTCGACGCCCTGGGCGCGGACCCCGAGGTCGTCGTGCTGGTGCAGGCGACCAGCGCGTTCATCGACCCGGCCGACCTGTCGGCGGCGGTGCGCAAGGTCCTCGACGGCGAGGCCGACTCCGTCGTGTCCGGGCTGCCCACCCACGAGTTCCTGTGGACGGCCACCGGCGCCGGGATCAACCACGACCCGGCCGTGCGGCAGCGCCGCCAGGACCGCGCGCCCGAGTTCCGCGAGAACGGCGCCTTCTACGTGATGCGCACCGCCGGCCTGCGCGAGCACGGCCACCGCTTCTTCGGCGAGATCGCCGTCCAGCCGGTGCCGACCAAGCACGCCATCGAGATCGACAACCCGGAGGACCTGGAGCTCGTGCGAGCGCTCGCCCCGTTCATCGACCAGCCCGAGCCGATCGACGTGGACGCCGTCATCACCGACTTCGACGGCGTGCACACCGACGACCGCGCCTACGTCGACTCCGACGGCCGCGAGATGGTGCTGGTCAGCCGCTCCGACGGGATGGGCGTGTCGCTGCTGAAGCGCTCCGGCGTCAAGGTGCTCATCATGTCCACCGAGCACAACCCGGTGGTGGCCGCCCGCGCCCGCAAGCTGGGCGTGCCCGTGCTGCAGGGCCTGGCCGACAAGCGCACGGTGCTGCGCGACTGGCTGCGCATCGAGGGGCTCGACCCGGCCCGCGTCGCCTACGTCGGCAACGACGTCAACGACCTGGGCCCGATGGCCGAGGTCGGCTGGCCGGTCGCCACCCCCGACGCGCACCCCCGGGTGCGTGCCGCCGCCCGCGTGGTGCTCACCAGCGCCGGCGGGTCCGGCGCGGTGCGCGAGCTGTGCGACCGCGTCGTGGCCGCCCGCCCCGAGCCGGCTCCCGTGGAGGTGCGCAGCCGGCCGCAGTTCGGGCCGGTCGCGATCGG
Source organism: [Actinomadura] parvosata subsp. kistnae (assembly GCF_900323885.1). GTDB lineage: Bacteria > Actinomycetota > Actinomycetes > Streptosporangiales > Streptosporangiaceae > Nonomuraea > Nonomuraea composti. Next base: position 291,125 of record NZ_OOHJ01000008.1, read on the forward strand.
GGACGTGCTGGTCGGCGACGGCGAGCCGGTGTACGTCATCGGCGAGATCGGCATCAACCACAACGGCGACCTCGACCTGGCCAGGCAGCTCATCGACGTCGCGGCGGCGGCCGGCTGCCAGGCGGTCAAGTTCCAGAAGCGCACCCCCGCGATCTGCGTGCCCGAGGAGCAGAAGGGCCAGATCCGGCAGACGCCGTGGGGCGAGATGACGTACCTGGAGTACAAGGAGCGCACCGAGTTCGGCCGCGACGAGTACACACAGATCGCGAAGTACTGCGACGAGCGGGGCCTGCACTGGTTCGCCTCGCCGTGGGACGTGCCGTCGGTGGAGTTCCTGGAGGAGATGGACGTCCTGGTGCACAAGGTGGCCTCGGCCAGCGTGGCCGACCACGAGCTGCTGCGCGCCCTGGCCGCCACCGGCAAGCCGATCATCCTGTCGACCGGCATGTCCACGCTGTCGGAGATCGACGCCGCCGTCGAGATCCTCGGCACCGAGAAGCTGATCATGATGCACGCCACCTCCACGTACCCGCTGCCGCCGGAGGAGGCGAACCTGCGCACGATCACCACGCTCAAGGAGCGCTACGGCGTCCCGGTCGGCTACTCCGGCCACGAGCGCGGCCTGCAGATCTCACTGGCCGCGGTCACGCTCGGCGCGGTCTGCGTGGAGCGGCACATCACGCTCGACCGCACCATGTGGGGCTCCGACCACGCCGCCTCGCTGGAGCCGGCCGGCCTGGAGCACCTGGTGCGCGACATCCGCATCATCGAGCAGGCGCTGGGCGACGGCGTCAAGCGGGTCTTCCCCGGCGAGGAGGCGCCGAAGGCCCGCCTGCGCCGCGTGACCGTCTGACCGTCCCCACCAGGAAGAACCGACAACATTGATCACGCTCTCGGTCGTCGTGCCCATCCGGGACGGCGAGCGCTTCATCGCCGACGCGCTCACCTCGCTGTCCCGCAACGCGCGCGCCGACTTCGAGTTCATCATCGTGAACGACGGGTCCGTGGACGCCACGGGCGAGATCATCGACGACTTCATCGGTGAGCTGCCCGGGCTGGTCGTGATCCGCAACCCCGCGCCGGTGGGGCTGGCGGACGCGCGCAACACGGGCCTGTCGGCCGCGACCGGCCGGTACGTCACCTACATGGACGGCGACGACTGGCTGGCCCCCGGCTACCTGGCGCGGCTCGTCGAGGCGATCGACGGGCTCGGCTGCGACTTCGTGCGCGTCGACCACGTGCAGGTGGAGGGCCGCAAACGGGTCGTGCACCGTGCCCCGCTGGCGCGGCGGGGCACGGTGCTCGCCCCCCGCGACGCGATCCTGCCGGCCGGCGTGCGCACGATGGTCGACTACCCGTACGCCTGGGCCGGGATCTACCGGCGCTCCCTGGGCGACCTGCTGCACTTCCCCGGCTCGCTGCACACCGCCGAGGACCGGCCGTGGATCTGGCGGCTGCACCGGGAGGCGGCCACGTTCGCGGTGGTGTCGCTGGCCGGGATCTTCTACCGGCGCATGGTGGCCGGGTCGCTGACCCAGGTGGGCGACGAACGCCAGCTGCACTTCTTCGACGCGTTCGAGCTGGTCTTCAAGGACCTGGAGCCGGAGTTCCTGCCCAAGGCGGCGCGCAACTTCTGCGCGCTGCTCGCCCACCACCTGGAGATCGGCGAGCGGCTCACGCCGGCGCTGCGCGCCCGCTTCGAGGAGCGCGGCGCGCAGATGGTGCGCTCGCTGCCGCCGGAGCTGGTGGCCGACGCGGTGTCGCGGATGTCGGCCGAGCGCGAGAGCGTCCTGCGGGCCCTGGTGCCCGACCTGCCCCCCAGCCCGCACGTCCGGGTCCGCCGCGACCGGGAGGAGTCCTAAAGGTGAAGGTCTTCTACGCCTCGACGCTGTTCGGGGCGATGTCGCTGGCGGCCGCGATCGACGAGGGCCGCTTCGGCGACGGCCGGCGCGTCCTCGTCGTGTCGAACAACGCGGCCATCCCCGAGGTGGCGACGCCGCTGGAGCGCACGCCCGGCTTCGCCGCGCTGCGCTCCCGCTTCGACGCGGTGCACTCGTGGAACGAGCTGATCGCGCCGCTGCACCCCTCCGACTGGCGGGCCCGCGTCATCGAGGTGCCGATGTTCGAGCGCCTCATCCGCGCGCACTGGGGCCTGGACGACGTCGAGGAGCTGGTGCTGGAGTCGATCGCGGTGCCGCCGGCGCGCACGATCGCGGGCCTGGTGCGCGACTGCCCGATCACGGTCTACTCCGACGGGCTGATGAGCTACGGCCCGACCCGCGACCCGCTGCCCGCCGAGATCTTCCGCCGCATCACCCGGCTGCTCCACCTCGACCTCGTGCCGGGCCTGACGCCGCTGCTGCTCAGCGAGTACGGCGTCGCCCCCGAGCTGCTGCCCGACGAGCGGTTCCTGTCGATCGTGCACGAGGTCACCGCCACCGCCCCCGACATGATGGCCGGGCAGGCGGTCATCCTCGGCCAGTACCTGTCGGCGCTGGAGCTGCTCACGCCGGAGGAGGAGGCGGGGCTGCACGAGACGATGCTGAAGGCGCTGGTGGCGCGCGGCTGCACCGACGTCGTGTTCAAGCCGCACCCGGCCGCCGGCCGGCGGCACGCCCAGCTCCTGCGCGCGGCCGCCGGGCCCTTGGGGGTGCGGCTGTCGGTGGCCGCGGAGAGCGTGCCGGCCGAGGTGTGCTTCGCGGCGCTGCGGCCGGAGCTGGTGGTGGGCTGCTTCTCCACGGGGCTGGTGACCGCGCGCCGCTACTTCGGGCTCCAGGTGGCCTCGTACGGCACGGACCTGGTGCTGGAGCGGCTGACCCCGTACGAGAACAGCAACCGGATCCCGGCCACCATCGTCGACGCCCTGCTGCCCCGGCTGTCGCCCGACGGGCGCGTCGAGCAGCCGCCCGCGACGGACCTCCAGGAGCTGGTGCGGGCCGTCGGCTACTGCATGCAGGCCGACACCTACCCGGACCTGCGGCCGGAGCGGATCGACTTCGACCCGCGCTACTTCAAGCGCAAGCGGCTGGAGACGCTGGGCTTCGTCGCGGGACAGAAGCCCAGCACCCTGGCCAGGATCCGCAGGAAGATCAGGTCAGCGATCTGAGGTAGCGGCGCATGCGGCGCTTGGCCCGGTAGCCCACCCGCAGCATCTTGGGCGGCACCTCCACGCGGAGCCGGGCCCGGCGCCGCGCCGCCGCGTGCTCGGGCCCGTCGAGCAGCGACGTGGCGGCCGGCCTGGGGCGGGAGACGACGAACCCGGCCAGCAGCCCGGCCCAGTCGTTGTCCTCGGCCGGCTGGAAGTAGTTGGCCGCGCACCAGGACGCGGCGGCGCTGCGGAACTCGCCGGCGGCCAGCTCGTCGAGAGTGCCCAGCAGGTCGCTGCCCTCGAACACCAGGTTGATCATCTCGGCGTTCACGCCGAAGTCGCTCAGCACCAGCGACGGCACGCCCATCGCGATGGCCTCCAGCGCCGCCGTCGAGCTGACCGTCACGAACCCGGCCGCCCGCTGGAGCTGCTCCTGCATCGAGCCGGCCGCGAACGTCAGCCGCCCCGGCTCCCCCATCTCCCGCCACAGCCGCTGGTAGTGGAAGCGCTCGTTGTGCGTCTGCCGCTCGTCCTCCAGGGCGCGCAGCTTGACGACCACGTCGAGGTCGGGGCGGCGCCGGGCCAGCTCGGCCAGCGCCAGCAGGATCCGCTCGCGCTGCTCCCGCTCCCTGGGCACCTTGGCCTGCGTGGCGAACACGACCCGGTTGCCGTCGGCGGCGGCCGGCTCGGCCCGCAGGAACGGCAGCCGGGCCAGGCCCACCGCCCCGCCGCCGCCGAGCCTGGCGGCGATCTGGGAGAACTCGGCCACCTCCCGCTCGCTGTGCACCACGAACAGGTCGCAGCCGCTGCGGAACAGCCACGCCTTCTCCGTGGCCGGCACCGAGATGCCGGGCAGCCCGCTGACGAACACCGGGCGCGGGCGCAGCTCGTTCAGCACCTCGGCGACGAGCACGTCCACCACGGGGCCCGTGCAGGCCACGAGGATCACGTCGGGCAGCGTGCGCTCGGCCAGCCGCCGCACGGAGCGCGCCGACAGCACCGGCGGCGGGCCGCCCGGCCGGCCGCTCACCGCCGCGGCGATCTGCTCCGGGGACGGCGCGATCGGCGTGCGCACCACGACCAGCTCCGTCACGCAGCCCGCGGGCAGGTCACCGAGCAGGCAGGCCGCCCATTTCAGGTACGAGTCGGAGTCGGCGACCGCCAACACTTTCAACTGGGCACTCCGGTCAAATGCGAGCGCAGGGCGGGGGCCGCCCTGCTGGTCCACCAGTCATCGGGAACGTCCACGGGCTCGACGGCGACGCCGCGCGGGCTGAGCAGCACCCGCAGCGAGGTGATCGCCGTGGAGGGGAGGCTGAGCACGCGCTGGCCCGCGTCGAGGCCGCGCAGCGTCAGCTCGGCGGGCACGCCGGCGTCGTGCACGGTGATGCCGGGGCGCTCCCTGATCAGGGCGACGTCCACGGGGTCCTCGCGGCGGTGCGGGTAGTAGGCCAGCGGCTCGCGCGCGGCCAGGTCGGTCAGCCAGCGCAGGTAGTGGTCGCGGTGCACGAGGCCGTTGCGCACGAGGGAGGTGCCGAGCACGACCGTGCGCTCGGCCGGGCCCTGCGCGCTGGGCGGCTGGGCCCGCAGCCAGGCGAAGTCGTGGCGGACGAGGTCGACGCCGGCCCGGCGGACGGCCTCCTCCAGCTTGTCGTCCACGCTCAGGGCGGTGAAGACCGACACCTTGCTCAGCCGCAGCCGCAGCGCCGCCGCCAGGCCGAGCGCGGCGCGCAGCCTCGTCGGCTGGGCGCGGGCGCGCAGCAGCGGCCGGTACGGGCCCTCGGCGAGCAGTTCGAGCAGCCGCAGCGTGGCCAGGCCGTCGTCCACGATGACGATGCGGCCCGGCCGGGAGGTGAGCCAGCGCAGCTGCACCTTGCCGGAGAAGGCGTCCCCGACGGCCTGCACGCGCCTGGGCATGCGCTCGCGCGGCTCGGCCAGCACCAGGCCGTCCGGCAGCCCCAGCGAGCCCAGCTCGCGCCGGGTGGCCTTCAGCGGCCGCAGGCCCGCCCGCGGCACGACGGCCGTCTCGGGGCCGAGCAGCCCGGCGTGGTGGGCCTCGACGGCGCACAGCATCTGGAGCGGGGACTCCACCCAGGCCGACGCCTGTTCGACCACTCGTTGCCCTCCCAGCGGGGTGATGGCGCGTTAACGACCGCTTCAAGCTAGCCCCACCGCCTTAAGCCGTCAGAAACGCTGCATGAACAATGGAGGGTATGAATTCGCTCATGCTCAACACGGACGGCGTGCAGATCCCGCAGCTCGGGTACGGCGTCTGGCAGGTTCCCGCCGACGAGGCCGAGCAGGCGGTCACCACCGCGCTGCAGGCCGGCTACCGGCACATCGACACCGCGGCCGCCTACGGCAACGAGGAGGGCGTGGGGCGGGCCGTGCGCGGGAGCGGGCTGCCGCGCGAGAAGGTGTTCGTGACCACGAAGCTGTGGAACGGCGACCACGGCCGCGCCGAGGCCGCCTTCGACGAGAGCCTGGCCAGGCTGGGCCTCGACCACGTCGATCTCTTCCTGATCCACTGGCCGGTGCCGAAGCAGGACAAGTACGTGCAGGCGTGGAAGGCGATGGAGAAGATCTACCGTGACGGCCGGGCCAAGGCCATCGGGGTCTCCAACTTCACCGTGGAGACGCTCACCCGGCTCATGGACGAGACCGGCATCACGCCGTCCATCAACCAGATCGAGCTGCACCCCTACCTGCAGCAGCGCGAGATGCGCGCCTTCCACGAGGCCAACGGCATCCTGACCGAGGCGTGGAGCCCGCTCGGGCAGGGCAAGGGGCTGCTGTCGGACCCGGCGCTGGCGGTGCTGTCGGAGAAGTACGGCAAGACGCCCGCGCAGATCGTGCTGCGCTGGCACCTGCAGCTCGGGAACGTGGTGATCCCGAAGTCGGTCACGCCCGCGCGGATCAAGGAGAACATCGGCGTGTTCGACTTCATTCTCGACTCTGAGGACATGTCGGCCATCGGGGCGCTGAACAAGGGGCAGCGGCTGGGGCCGGACCCTGACACGTTCAACGTGGCGTGAGTGACGGGCGTGGCATTTGGGACGCCGCGCCCTTCAATGACATATTGCCCTTTACCTCCCCTATAACATCTCCGGATGCGAGATTTCACTTGGGGAATTGCGGCCACCGGCGGTATCGCCCGTACCGTGGGGGCCGCCATCGCGGCGGAGCCCGGCATGCGGGTGGCCGCCGTCGGCTCACGGAGCCTGGCCAGGGCGCAGGCCCTGGCCGCCACGCTGGAGGCGGAGTCGGCGTACGGCTCCTACGAGGAGCTGTGCGCCGACCCGGGGGTGGACGCGATCTACGTGGCCACCCCCCACGCGCAGCACCTCCAGGTGGCCGAGGCGGCCATCGCCGCAGGTAAAGCCGTGCTCTGCGAGAAGCCCCTCGCCGCCACCGTGCAGGACGCGGAGAAGATGGTGCGGCTGGCGCGCGAGGCGGGCGTCTTCCTGATGGAAGCCATGTGGATGCGGTTCAACCCGCTCGTCCGGCGCATCGCCGAGGATCCGCGCTTCGGCGAGATCCGCTCGGTGCAGGCGTCGTTCGGCTTCGCGGCGCCCTACGACCCGGCGCACCGCCTCTGGGCCCCGAGCTGGGCGGCGGGGCGCTGCTCGACCTGGGGATCTACCCGTTCGGGCTGGCCCAGCTCCTCCTCGGCATGCCTTCCGACCTGCGTATCACCGGCTCCCTGGCCCCCAGCGGGGTGGACGCGGAGGCGGCCGGCGTTTTGCTCTACCCCGGCGGCAGGCACGCTCTCGTGGCGGCCTCATTGCTCGGGAATTACCCGAACCAGGCCAGTGTTGTAGGTACTCAGATGCGGGCGGACCTCCAGGCGCCGTTCTGGGCTCCGCAGCGGATCGTTCTCACCGGGCCCTCCATGGAGCCGGAAGAGCATGTGCTCGATCCGGCCGACAACGGATATGCCGGAGAGATCCGCGAAGTCCGCGCCGCAATGGCCGAAGGCAGGACCGAATCCTCGATCATGCCTCTTGACGAATCCCTTGCCATGATGGGGCTTCTGGCCGACGCTCGCAGGCAGATTGCCTAGCTGGGCTTTTATGGATTTGTAATCCTCTTGCCTCATGTATTACCTTATGGGGCACATCGGGACATACGTCCGGTTTGTCCGGCTATGTCTGACCATCGCACGAAAGATCGCAGGATCGTCCTGCGACCGCTGAATCCGCCTTCGGGCGGAACCGGGGACCCAGGTCCTTTGGGGCGAATCGGCACTCCGGTGCCGTAGGGCAGCTTCCACGCCCGAGCCCGTCAGCTAACCCGGTAAGCGGCATGGAAGCAAGGAGCACCTCCCTCGATGGCCAAGTACCGTATCAACGCTGTCTCGAAGACCAACATCGCCCGCGCCGCCCTCGGCGCCACCGTCCTCGCCTCGGCCCTCGGCGTCAACGCCATGACGGCCAACGCCGACACCGCCACGGGCGTCGCCGCGGCCACCGCCGCGAAGCACCCGGCCACCGCCCTCGCCGCCCACAAGGCCGGCTCGGCGGACGACCGCGCCGAGACCAAGATCAACGTAACCGCTGACCAGGTCCTGGCCATGGCCAGGGCCCAGGTCGGCACCTCCGAGAACGCCGCCGGCGGCGGCACCAAGTTCCAGCAGTGGTACGCCAACTCCCAGCGCGCCGCCGAGACCGTCGCCCGCGACGGCGGCAGCCGCACCGCGTACCTGAACGCCGCCTGGTGCTCGATGTTCGTCTCCTGGGTCGGTGAGCAGACCGGCGCCCGCCCGCAGGTCGGCTGGGACGCCTACACCGTCGCCCACGCCAAGTGGTTCGCCGCCAACCACCGCTGGGGCACCGTCGCCAAGCCCGGCGCCGTCGTGTTCTTCTCCTGGAGCGGCGGCAAGAGCCTGAGCGACATCCAGCACGTCGGGTTCGTCGTCAAGGACAACCAGAACGGCACCATCTCCACCATCGAGGGCAACACCGGCAACGGCAAGGTCGAGGAGCGCATCCGTCCGAAGTCGCAGGTCGTCGGGTACGGGTACCCGCAGTACGCCGGCTGACGGAACGTTCCAGGGCCTGATCGCCTGCCCTTCACCTTCCATGTGACGCTCACGAGCGCGCGCCCCACCGGGGGCGCGCGCTCGCGCGTTTCCGGGGTCTTCCGGGGGGCCGCGCCGCGCCGGGCCGGGCGACGCGCCACGGCTCGCGCGTTGCCGGGGTCTCACCGCCGGACCGTGCCGGGCGGCGCGCCACGCTGCCCGGCCACCTCGCCAACCGGCCGACCAGGCACAGCGCCACCCACCCGCCTCGACAAGGATCCTCGCTGTGCCGGGCAGCACCGTTGCGCCGAGCAGCACCGTTGCGCCGAGCAGCACCGTTGCGCCGGGCAGCACCGTTGCGCCGGGCAGCACCGTTGCGCCGGGCAGCGCGGTTCCGGTCGGGCGGCGTGGCTGCGGTCGAGGGCCGGTTCCCGGGTCGGGCGGGTCGGTCCCCGGGTCGGGCGGGTCGGTCCACGGGGCGGGCGGGTAGGTCCCCGGGGCGGGCGGGCGGTCCCAGCCAAGCGGGCCGGTTCTGTCGGAGCGGCTCGCTACCTTGCTTCTTCCGAGGTTGTTCCGAGCACTCACCCCCCGGAGACCCGCATGGGAGCCAAGACCGGCGTCATCGCCTACTCCTCCTCCGACACCCCACTCCCCCGCCTGCTCCGCACCCCCGCCCGCCCCGACGCGGCCGCCACCGCCGCCCTGATCGAGCGCTCCTTCCCCGGCTGGCGCGTCTCCCCGGCCGAGCCCGGCACGTTGCTCGACGACATCCGCCCGCCCGACGACCTCGCCTACGCGACCAGCTTCCCCGGCGTCGACCTCATCTGCTGCGCGCACTTCATGCTCGACCACCCCTCGCAGCTCCCCGCCCACCTGGTGGAGGCCGGCAAGGGCCGCCGGCTCGTGCTGCACGCCATGCACAGCGTCGTCGACTGGCTCGCCTTCGCCGTCTGGGAGGATGGCCGCCTCGTCCGCTCCCTCAGCCTCTCCCCCGGCTACGGCATCATCGAGAACGTCGGCGAGCCGTACCCGTTCGAGCTGCCCTATTGGAACGGCGAGCACCCCGTCCCGCCCACCCCCGACGAGCCGTACCCGCTGCCGTTCCACCCGCTCGAGCTGGGCGAGGACGCGCTGCGCGAGCTGCTCGGCTTCACCATCGAGGGCACGGTCGAGCCCGGCGACGTGGACGCGGAGGAGGTGGAGCTGCTCGGCTTCACCGTCATCGACCCCGACGGGCCCACGCCCGAGGAGCGGCGCGCCGAGTTCGAGGCCCTGGTGGCGCAGATGGGCGAGCCGCGCGTCTTCCGTCCCCAGCCCGACGGCTCGCTCAAGGAGGTCGGCTGGGACGACCTCGGCTGACAGTTCCCCGTGCGCGCCGGTCAGCTCCACACCCGGTCGAGGAAATCGGCGATGAGGGGCGCGATCTCCGCCAGGTGCGTCTCCAGCGCGAAGTGTCCCGTCGCGAACAGGTGCAGCTCGGCCTCGGGCAGGTCGCGCAGGTAGGCGCGGGCGCCCGGCTCGGGGAAGAACGGGTCGTCGGCGCCCCACGTGATGAGCGCCGGCGGGGTGTGCGTGCGCAGCCACTCCTGCCAGGTCCCGTACCGCTCCACGTTGGTGTGGTAGTCGAAGGCCAGCGCCACCTGGGCCTCCTTGCGGCCCGGCAGGTCGAGGAAGTGCTGGTCGAGCGTCCAGCCGTCGGGGGCGATCACCGCCGGGTCGGGGACGCCGGTCTCGTACTGGCCCCGGGTGCCGTCCAGGGTGAGCAGGTCGCGGATCGTCCCCTCGGCTCCCGGGGTCTCGGGGCGCAGGGCGACGAAGTCCCTGGCGCCGTCGGACAGGCCCTCCGTGTAGGCGTTGCCGTTCTGCACCACCAGGCCCGCGATCCACTCCGGGTGCCGCTCCGCCAGCCGGAAGCCGACCGGCGCGCCGAAGTCGAAGACGTACATGACGAAGCGGGTCAGTCCGAGCCGCCGCACGAAGCCCTCCGTGACGTCGGCGAGCCGGTCGAAGGTGTACGTGAAGCCGCCGGGCGCCCGGGTGTGGCCGAAGCCGGGATAGTCGGGGGCGATCAGCCGGTAGCGGGCGCCGAGCACGTCCATGAGGCGCCGGAACTGGTGCGAGGCGGACGGGAAGCCGTGCAGGAGCAGGAGCACGGGGGCGTCGGGGCGGTCGGGGTGCGATTCGCGGTAGAAGACGTCGACGCCGTCGATGTCGACGTGGTGGTGGGTGATGCGCGGGACCGTGGGCAGCATGTCTAATTCCTTCTCCGGTGGATGATGCATTAGGTATAGCGCGAACTCTTCTAATGGGTCAATAGCGGGATGTACCATTAGAAGCATGAGCGAGCTCGGACCGCTGACCGGGGAGCCGCTGGCTCTCGACCTGGTCAACACGCGCACAGCCCTCGGCGATCTGCTCTCCACACCCGACGAGCTGCAGGAGTGGCTACGCCTCCAGTCCGACCGGCTTCCGCAGGTCGGGGAGCTGACCGAGGGCGACCTGGAGGCCGTGCGGCGGGTCCGCGAGCACACGGCGCGGGCCCTCGACCGCGTCCGGCACGGCGCCGAGCCCGCGGCGGCCGATCTCGCGGCGCTCAACCAGGCCCAGCGGGCCGCCCCCGCCATCACCGAGCTGACCTGGTCCGGCACCACCGTCCGCGCCACCCGCCGCCGCGCCGACGGGTCCGCCGGGGAGCGGCTGGCCGCCTGGCTGGCCGAGGCCGCCGCCGAGCTGCTGGCCGATCCGGCGGTCACGAACGTGCGCGAGTGCGAGGCGGACGACTGCGTCATGCTGTTCCTGCCCGCCCACCCACGCCGCCGCTGGTGCTCGGCCGCCCGCTGCGGAAACCGCGTCCGCGTCGCCCGCCACTACCGACGGCACAAGCCCTCCGCCTGAACGACCTCCCGCCAGCGCCGTCCGGCACGGCTCAGCCGGTGAAGGCGGCGCGCTGGAGGGCGTACAGGTCGGCGTACGGGCCGGGGCGGGCCATGAGGGCGTCGTGGGTGCCCTGCTGGACGATGCGGCCGGCGTCCAGGACGACGATCAGGTCCGCCGTGCGCACGGTCGGGAAGCGGTGGGTGATCAGGAGGGTGACGGCGCCCGGGTGGCGGCGGGCCGCCTCGGCGTAACGGGCGAAGACGGCGCTCTCGGCCGGGGCGTCGAGCGAGGCCGTCGGCTCGTCCAGGACGAGGAGGAGCGGGGAGCGGCGCATCGAGGCGCGGGCCAGGGCGAGCCGCTGCCACTGCCCGCCGGACAGGCGGTGGCCGCGCTCGAAGGTGTCGCCCAGCTCCGTGGACAGGCCGTCGGGCAGGCCCGCGATCAGGCCGGTGGCGCCCGCGCGGGCCAGGGCCTCCTCCACGGCGCGGCGGTCGCCGAGGCGGGGCAGGTCTCCGACGCCGACCGTCTCGGCGGCGGTCAGCTCGAAGCGCGCCAGGTCCTGGAACACGGCGCTGATGCGCCGCCGCCACTCCTGCGGGGGCAGGCCGTGGAGGGGGACGCCGTCCGCGCGGATCTCGCCCTGGTCGGGGTGGTAGAGGCCGCACAGGAGCTTGGCCAGGGTGGTCTTGCCCGAACCGTGCGAGCCGACCAGGGCGACCGTGGCTCCCGCGGGCAGGCGCAGGTCGAGGTCGTGAAGGACCTGACGGGTGGTGCCCGGGTAGGTGAACGACACCCCGTGCAGGGTGATGCCGTCGTCCAGCCGGTCGGGCAGGGCACGGGCGATCGGGCCCGGCACGGCTCGGCGGCCGCCGGCCCGGGGATCGTCCGCGTAGGCGCGTAGCCAGGCCAGGCGGGCGGCGGCGCGCAGGCCCGCGGTGACCGAGCCGAAGTGGAAGGCCAGCCGGGACGCCTGGGTGACGAACTGCACGCCGACCGTGGCCACCAGCACGAGGTCCCCCGGCGTGGCCAGTCCCTGCCGCGCCAGCCAGGCGGCGTGGCCGAGCGCGGCGACGTACCCGGCCAGGAACGTGGCCGAGCCGGCGAACGTGAGCAGCCCCGCACGCACCCCGGCCCGCGCCTGGACGCCGGACACCTCCTCCCAGTGCCGGCGGGCCATCCCGTCCAGGGCGGAGGCGGCGCCGCTGAGGCGCACCTCCTTGGCCGGCTCCGCGTCCGTGACCGTCTCGGACAGGTGCTGCTCCAGGCGGGTGGTCTCGGCGGTCCGTTCGGCGGCGGCGTCGATGTGCCGGGCCGCCCGCCCCCGTACCAGCAGGGACGGCAGGACGGCGCCGCCGAGCAGGAGCGGCAGCAGCGGATGCACCGCGGCCAGCAGCGCCACCCCGAGCCCGATCTGCGCCGCGTGCTCCACCACCAGGGCCAGCGCCCACACCGCGAAGTAGAGCTGCCGGCTCTCCTCGCGCAGCGTCCGCAGCCGGTCGAGGTGCTCGGGGCGCTCCAGGTGCTCGATCGTGGGCACGCCCGAGGTCAGGGTGAGGATCTCCTCCTGGACGGCGACGCCCATCCGCTCGGCCAGCTCCTGCATCAGCGCCAGCTCGGCCCGCCCGAACGCGACCCCCGCCGCCAACGCGCCCCCGGCCGCCAGCGCCCACAGCCCGGCCTCCAGCACGGCAGGCCCCGCCATCGCACCCGTGAAGATCGTGTCGGTCAGCTCGCGCAGGAAGACGCCCACCAGGCCGTGGCTGACCGCGCCGCACAGGAGGAACGCGGCCAGGACGAGCCCGGCCCGCCGATCCGTCCGCCAGGCGAGGACGAGCAGGGTGCGGAGCGTGCCCCACGTCGCGGCGCCGGTCACCCGCCTGCGGCCGGAGGGTCGCTCGGGGCCGCCCGAGGGGTCGGTCATGGGTCGCTCCTCGTGATCAGGTCGGCCTGGAGGCGGTACCAGTGCGCGTAGTGGCCGCCCGCCGCCATCAGCTCGGCGTGGCCGCCCTGCTCGGCGATGGCGCCGCCGTCCAGGACGACGATCCGGTCGGCGCGGCGGACGGTGGCGAAGCGGTGGGAGATGAGCACCAGCGTGCGCCCCCGGGTGTGGTGCAGGAGCCGCTCGAAGACCTCGCGTTCGGCGCGGGCGTCGAGGTGGGCGGTGGGCTCGTCCACGATGAGGGCGCGGTCGCGGCCGGCGTTCATGGCGTACACGGCCCGCGCCAGCGCCACCTTCTGCCACTGCCCGCCGGACAGGTCGCGCCCGCTGGTGAAGGCGCGCGACAGCGGCGTGTCGAGGCCGGCGGGAAGGGTGTGCAGCAGGTCGAGGGCGTCGACCGCCGCCAGCGCGGCGAGCACGTCGGCGTCCGTGCCGTCGAAGGCGGGGTCGCCGAGGCGGACGTTGTCGCGCAGCGGCAGCGGATAGCGGACGAAGTCCTGGAACACGACGGCCGCCCGGGAGGTGGTGGCGCTGCCGTGCGCGGGGGTGTAGAGGCCGGTGAGCAGCTTGGCGAGGGTGGTCTTGCCGGCGCCGTTGCGTCCGACGATCGCCAGCCGCTCCCCGGGGCGCACCTGGAGGTCGAGGTGCTCCAGCACCGGGGCGGGAGCGTGCGGGTAGGTGAAGGTCACGCCGGTGAGGTGGAAACCGCCCGTGCCGGCGGGTGGCGGCGCGGGGACGGGCTTCAGGAGGCGGGTGACGGCACGGTACGGCTCCGCGCCATAAGCGAGGTCGAACATGTGGTGGCCGCCCGCCCCGTACGCGAAGACCAGCAGGGCGGCCACCACGCACCCCGCCAGCTCCCCCGCCCCGATCCGCCCCGCCGCCGCGTGCACGCTCAGCACGGCGAACGTGCCGCACGCCGAGACCGCCTGGATCCCCAGCACCCACCCGTACCCGCGCACCACCGATCGCCGCCTGCGCACCCGCGGGGCGAGGTAGGCCCGCATCGCCGCCACGTAACGCCCGACGAGGAACGCCTCCAGCCCGAAGACGCGAATCTCCTTCGCGGCACCACCAGGCTCTCCGGCCAGATCGGCCAGGTAGTCGGCCCGCCGCCGCGCCTGCCCGGCCTCGCCCACCGAGTCCACTCCCCCGGGACCGACCAGCATGGTGGTGATCCGCCGGTTCTGGGCCACGGAGAGTGCGAGCGCGGCGGTCCCGAGCCACCACACGTGCACCGACAGGATCGCCGCGCCCGCCACCGCCGACGCCAGCCGGCCCGCCTCGGCCGCCACGGCCACCGCCGCCGCCCCCGCGGTACGGCCACGGTGCCCGCGGAGTGCGAGCCGCAGGTCGGCCTGGACGCGCGGATCTTCCAGACGGGCCGGCGGCATGGCGGCCGCCGCCGCGCGCACGCGGGCCCGCAGCACCCCGTCCACGCGGCGGGCCACGGCGGCTCCGGCGGGCTCGCGCAGCGCGGTGCACAGCTCCTGAGCGAGCAGCATCAGCAGCAACGCGCTCAGCGCGCCGAAGCCGCCACCCGCGACCAGCCGCCCGAGCGGGACGGTGCTGAGCGGGCCCAGCACCGCCGCCCCCACGCCGAGCACCACGAACGGCGCTAGCAGGCGCATCCCGGCCAGCGGCAGCAGCCTGGCGAGGGCGAGCGGGCCTCCCGCGTCCCGGGCGCTCACCACAATCCAATGCGGTCACATCGGTTTATCATGCACGCGACCGTAACCCGGCTAAACTGGCCGAGTCAATCCAATGGGATCACATCGAAAAGGCGGCGAACGGTTGGAACGGCGGACCCGCGGCCCCGGAGCCCACCACGAGGAGCGGCGCAACCAGATCGCCGACGCCGTGCTCGCCATCGTCGCCGACCGCGGCCTGGCCGCAGTCTCGCTGACCGAGGTGGCCGCCGAGGCCGGCATCTCCCCCGGCCGCGTCCAGCACTACTTCCCCGCGAAACAGCAGCTCATCGAGGCGGCCTTCGACCGGGGCAACGCCCTGAGCGCCGCCCGCATCCGGCGGCTCGTCGGCCGCGACCTCGCCGACGCCGACCCGCGCTCGGTGCTCACCACCGTCCTCACCGAGCTCATCCCGTACGACGCCACCACCCGGGCCCACATGCGCGTCCGCCAGTCGTTCCACGCCCTGGCCTTCGCCGACGAGCGCATCGCGGCCCGCCTGCGCGTCCTCTACGACGACCTCCACCGCCGCGTCGCCGCCCTCGTCGACCCCGGCCGGCCCGACATGGAGGCGGCGCTCTCCCTGGTGGCGCTGGCCGAGGGCCTGGCCGCGTACGTGCTCATCGGCCACACCCCGCCGCACGTCGCCCGCGAGCGGGTCCTCCACGCGATCGCAGAGGTCTACCGCTGATCAGAGACCGAGGAAGAAGGCGGCCAGCGCCCCCGCCACCCGCTCCGGATCGTTCTCCATGGGGATGTGCCCCGCCGACGGGATGCGCACGAGCCGCGTCGCCGGCATCTCGGCGGCGAACCGTTCGGCGTAGTGCACCTGCTGGAACGGGTCGTCCTCCCCCCACACCAGCAGCTTCGGCGTGTGGTCGGCGCGCAGCGCCGGCACCAGGTCCAGCGTGTAGCGGCTGTCGGCGGCGCCGGCGAGCCTCATCCACGACCGGCAGACCCGCGGGTCGCGCCAGGGGTCGAGGTAGCCGGCCAGCTCCTCCTCCGTCGCCGGCCGGCCCAGCGCGGTGGTGACCGCGGTACGCCGCCCGGCCAGCAGCTCGTCCACGGTCGTGGCGGCCACCACCTCCGGGTCGCGGTACCGGGCCACGGCGGGCACCGGCCACGAGTCGTACGTGACGGAGTTCACCAGCGCCAGCCCCCGCACCTTCGCCACCCCGCCCGCCAGCAGGTGCTGGGCGACCGCACCCCCGATGTCGTGCCCCGCCACCGCCAGCGGCTCGTCCACGCCGATCGCCGCGGCGAAGCGGCCCACCCAGGCGGCCAGCGCCGGCACGGTGGCCGTCTGCGGCGTCAGCTCGCCCTCCGAGCGCCCCAGCCCCGGAAGGTCGACCGCGACGGGCCGCAGCCCGGCCGCGGCCAGCCGGTCGAGCACCGGCTCCCACACCCTGCTCCAGTACGTGCCGTGCAGCAGCAACACCACTGGGCCGTCGCCGGCTGTCAGATAGCTGGCCTGACGCCCGTCGACCTCGATCGTCGTTCGCGTTGACATGGCATAACCATGATGTTCTGGACCCTGCCCGGTCAAATACCAACTAGGGTATGGCGGTATGACGTTGACGCAGCTCAGAGTGCTCGTCGAGGTGGCCGAGCAGGGCGGGTTCACCGCCGCGGCCGAGCTCCTGGGCATGTCGCAGCCCGCCGTCAGCCGTGCGGTCGCGAGCCTGGAGCGGGAGCTGGGCGCGGCCCTGTTCGTCCGCCACCGTGACGGCATCGCCCTCACGGAGGCCGGCCGGCGCGCGCACGCCCGCGCCCGCGAGGCGCTGCGCCACTTCGACCTCATCCGCGCCGACGTGGCCGCCGCCGGCGGCCGGATCACCGGCGAGCTGCGCCTGGCCAGCCTGCCCAGCGCCACGGGCACGCTCGTCGCCCGGCTGCTGCGCGCGTTCACCGACCGCTACCCGCAGGTCAAGGTGCGCCTGTTCGAGGGCATGGACGACGACGTGCGCGCCTGGCTGCGGCACGGCGCGGCCGAGGTCGGGGTGGTCACCCTCCCCGCCCCCGGCCTGCACACCGTGCACCTCAGCACGCACGACATGGTGTGCGTGCTGCCGTCCGGCGACCGGCTCGCCGCCCAACCTGCCGTGCGGCTGCCCGACCTGGCCGGGCGGCCGTTCATCCTGACCACCGCCGGCTGCCGGCCGCTGATCACGGGCGCGGCGCTGGCGGCCGGGGTCGGGCTGGACATCGCGTTCGAGGCCAGCGGGCCGGCCGCCATCCTGGAGATGGTCGGCGCGGGGCTGGGCGTCAGCATCGTGCCGACGCTCGGCCTGCCCGCCGACCTGCCCGGGGTGGTCACCCGGCCGCTGGAGCCGGGGCTGACGCGGTCGCTGGCGCTGGCCGTCCCGTCGCTGGAGGACTGCGCGCCGACGGCGCGCGCGTTCCTGGACGAGCTGGCCGCCTTTACGTTGTAGATCTTATTTTACGGCGTATGCCCGGATCACGGTCTGCGTGAGCGTCGTCCCGGACGAGCCCGTCGCCTCGGCCCGCAGCGACACGAACCCCGGCTCCCCCGGGTTCCGCACCGTCGCCAGCCACCCCTTCCCCGACGCTTTGACCGGCACGGGACGCCACGTCCTGCCGTCATCGGCGGACGCCTCCAGCCGCACCGACCGCACCGCCGCGCCCTCCGCCCACATCGGCATCCGGGTCACCGAGCCCCGCTCGGCCCGGCTGAGCTCGTCGAGCCCGTCCGGCGCGTACCGGACCGCCATGAGCGGCAGCGGCCGCCGCTCCGGCGTGCTCGCCGACCTGAACCTCCATTCCGCCGTCACCTCCGTGGACAGCGCCGAGTACGGCACCTGCCTGCGCATCGACGTGCTCAGCGTGTACGCGGCGGCCTTCGCCGGCAGCACGGCGCGCAGCTCGCAGGGGCCGGCGCTCAGGCACGCGGACAGCCCGGCCTCGGCCAGCACCCGCCCGCCGCTGCTGAGCGTCGCGGTGCCGGTGGCGGCGTCATCCGTCCCGCTCCTGCCCCAGCCCCTGCCGCCGTCGCGGACCCCTTCGCTACCGTCGCGGAACCCCTTGTCGCCGTCGCGGACCTCGCCGCCGCCAGCGTCGCCGAAGCCCCCGCCGCCGTCGCGGAACGCACCGCCACCGTCACCGAAGCCCCCGCCGCCGTCGCGGAACGCACCGCCACCGTCACCGAAGCCCCCGCCGCCGTCGCGGAACGCACCGCCGCCACTGTCGCCGAAGCCTCCACCGCCGTCGCGGAACGCACCGCCACCGCCACCGTCGCCGAAGCCCCCGCCACTGTCGGCGAACAACGCGCCCGCCTGGAACGTCACCTCGTTCCCCGTGCGGTGGCCGGCGGGCGCGGAGGGGCCGGTCACGGCGGCGTTCCAGACTCCGCCGGCCGGGTTCGGGCCCGTCACCTCGGAGTCGCCCACCTGAAGGCCGCCGATCCAGCCGAGGCCGGGCGTGCGGTGGTGGGTGCGGGTGCCGGGCAGCTCCACGTCGTCCCACGACATGAGCAGCGGCGACGCCCCGATCCCGGGCGCGGACAGCGGCGTCCCCGTGGCCGCCACCCCCGCTCCCCGGTAGGTGTCCGTCACGGTCTGCAGATCCTGGCGCCTGATCCGGTACGCGGGATCGTCCGGCAGCCCGCCGGTGTGCGTCTGCACCAGGTCGTAGAAGCCCGTCCACCGGGTCCGTACCCGGAAGGTCAGGGCCTCGTCGCGGGCCGGCACGACGTACACGCCGTCGGCCAGCGTCCGGCTCGTCACCACGCTCGTCGCCCACGGGCCGCGCGACAGCTCGACGGCGGTGCCGCGCAGCTGCGTGGCGGCCGGATCGTCGAGGGTGACCGTGACCGGCACCGCCTGCCGCGCGTCCACCGTCACCTCCTGGTCGGCGCCGTCCACCCGCAACGGCAGGTGGGCGAACGTGATGCCCGCGCGGGCCTGGCCGATGTCGGCGTAGAGGCGGTAGTCGCCCTCGGGCAGGCGCACCTTCGTCGCTCCGCCGGCGAGCATGAGCTGGCGGATCGTCCCCGTCCCGGCGTCGTAGAGCTGGGCGGCGGCGTCCACCGGCCGCCCCTGCCGGTCCAGGGCCCGGACAGTCACGTCGTACGACTCGGGCTCCACGAACGCGCCGGCCGGCGTCCTGACCACGGTCCGGCCGGCGGTCGCGGTGATCATCCCGGGATGATCCCCGGTGGGCCTGCCCCGCGCGTCGATCGTCAGCGTGACCGAGGCCGTGCCGCCGGCGGGCACCTCGATCGTGCTCGCCGCCAGGCGCAGCGTCTCGCCCTCGGCGGCCAGGCCGAGGGTGATCGGGGTGGCGCCCGCGTTGGCGTAGGTGAGCGTTCTCGTGGCGACGCGGTCGCCGGGGTCGTTCCACGGGAAGCGCACCCAGAGGTTCGCCGGGTCCGCGGTGACGTCCTGCGCGAGGGCCCGTACCAGGTCGGTCTGGCCTGTGCCCTGCTCGTACGGCGTCGCGCCCGGCGTCGGCCTGGCGCTGCCGACGAGGGCGGCCTTGAGCCGCGCGCCCGTCCAGTCCGGATGGCGCTGCGCGAGGATCGCGGCGGCGCCCGCCACGTGCGGCGCGGCCATCGACGTGCCGTCATAGGCGATGTGACCGCCGCCGAGCCTGGCCGCCACGATCCCCACGCCCGGCGCCGTCAGGTCCGGCTTGACGGCGTGGTCGCCCTCGCGCGGCCCCCGGCTGGAGAACTCGGCGACCCGGCCCTCACGGTCCACGGCTCCCACGGTGAGCGCGGCGTCCACACTGCCCGGGCTGAGCACCGGCGCCCACGTGCCGTCGTTGCCCGCGCCCGCCACGAACAACGTGCCCGTACGCTCGGACAGCTCGTTCACCGCCCGCTCCAGCGGATCCAGGTCAGGGGTGTCGCCGCTGCCGAAGCTCATATTCACGACCTTGGCCTTGACCTCGAACGCGGCCCACTCCATACCCGCCAGCACAGCCGAGTCCGTCGGCCCCGCCTCGGTACCGACCTTCCCGATGGCCAGCTTCGCGTCCGGCGCCACACCCCGGTACTTCTCCCCCGCGCCGGCCACGATGGAGGCGACGTGGGTGCCGTGGCCGAGGGTGTCACGGACGTCCGGATCGTCAGTGAAGTTGCGCGACTGCGTGACCACGTCCTTGAGGTCCGGATGGTCGGGGTCGTACCCCGAGTCCAGCACCGCCACCGTGACACCCTTGCCGGTCAGGCCCTGCTTCCATGCCTGGGTGGCGCCGATCTGCTCGACGCTGCGGTCCAGGGTGTAGGCGCGCCGCCCATCCAGCCACAACTTGCCCGCCTTGCCGCCATTACCCGTGGCCGTCCGCGCACTGGCCGCGGTGAGGTCGCGCCATGTGGCGGCGACCTCGGCCTTGGGCACGCGCAACGCGGTCATGCCGAGCCCCGCGAGCGACCTGATCTTACGGGCGCCCCGGATGTCCAGGCCCTCGGCGATCAACGGAAGGTCCGCATGGCCCGCGTCGCCATAGCCCCACTGGAGCAACTGGGTGACGTCGAACAGGCGCTGATCGAGCGATCCGGCGGCCAGCAACGGCCGGGCGTCGGAGGGGATCACGTACAGGTGGCCCCCGCGTACCTGCTGGGTGAAGGTCACCTCCCGCCCGGACGCGGGAATCACCCGATGCCCGTGCCGCGTGACCTCGATCCGATCCCCACTGATCAGCGTCACCCCGCCCGTCACGGGCGCAACCTGCTCCGATACGGCGGCGCCGCCGCTCGCGAGCGACGCGGAGGAGCCGGACGCGCGTAACGCGGAGCCGCCGCTCACAGGCGGCGCGGAGAGACCGTTCAGGGGTGACGCGGATGAGCCGGATGCGGTCACCGCCGCCGACTCGCCGTGCGCGGGCAGGCTCGCGAAGACGATCGCGCCCACCAGCACGACGGCCACCGGCCCAGCCGCACCAGCCAGAACAGCCATCACCCGCCCGATCGCGCCTCTCAGAACGGCCACCACCCGCCCAGCCGCACCTCCCAGCACAGCCGCCGCCCGCCCAGCCGCACCTCCCAGCACAGCCGCCGCCCGCCCAGCCGCACCTCCCAGCACAGCCGCCGCCCGCCCAGCCGCACCTCCCAGCACAGCCGTCACCCGCCCGGTCACATCTCCCCGAGCGGCCGCCATCGGCCCGATCATGCGCAGCCCAGCTTCTTGGCGGCGAGCGCCACCTTCTCCTCGGGCTCCGGCTCGTCGTCGACGAACAGCGTGGCCATGCCGCCCTTGCTCATGTATCCGCCGGTCACGTACATGGAGTCCGGCACCGATCGCTCGATCTTGCCGTCCACGTCGAAGGCGTCGATGGTCAGGCCGCGCCGGCCCATCTCCGCGCGTACCTCGCTGACGTGCTTGTTGCGGTAGGGGACGCAGTGCATCGGCTCGCCGCGGGTGTCGAACGGCCCGCCCCACTGGATCGGCTCGCCCGGCTTGGCCGCGCGGCCCAGGAGGAGGTCGGCGTCGCCGGTGAAGTCCTTGGCGATCTTGAGTCCGATGTGGCAGGTCCGCTGCTCGGTGCAGCCGTCCGGGTCGAGGGTCTGGACCTTGTCCTCGTACGGGTACCGCGTGCCAGGCTGCTGCCCCTCGGCAGCCGTGGGAGCGACCCCGCCCACGCGGCTCGGCGCGGCCGGGACCAGTCGCAGCCGGACGTTCAGGCCCGCGTTCCTGAGCTGGGTCTCGTACACCTTCGGGTTGGCGTACAGGTCGTTGACCTCGATGACCCAGAAGCCGCCGTCGTCCTTGATGTCGAGTGCGGCGGCGGGGGCGGTGGTCAGGAGGTTCGGAACGGCCCAGGCCGCCGCCGCGACCGCAGCGGCCACCGGGATCCCGACCACCAGCCGCCACCTACGGCGCCTCGGCACGACCGGCACAGCCCTTCCGGCTCTCCCGGCCCTTTCGGTACTCGCAATGCCAGCGGCGCTCCTGGCGCTTTCGGCGCTCGTGATGCTAGCGGCGCTCTCGATGCTAGCGGCGCTAGCGTTTTGCATGATCTCCTCCATCATCGCGCGCGCGCCCGGAGTCAGACCGGGACCGGGGGCAGGAGCGAGGCGGCTGATGGCGTCTTCGACGTTCACGCGTTCTCCTTCGCAAGGGTGGTGGCGGCGGCCCCGTGGCGCCGCGCGGCTTTCAGCTCGGCGGCGAACCGTTTGCGGGCGCGGTGCAGGCGCTGGCGGGCGGCCATTCGGGAGCAGCCCAGCACCGTCGCGATCTCCGCGGTGCCGAGTTCCTCCCAGACGACGAGCGTCAGCACCTCCCTGTCGGCGTCCGCCAGGCGGGCGAACGCTTCCCGCACTCCGTGCGGCACCTCGTCCGGCGGTGCCTGGGCCGGGGGTGCCTGCCAGGCGGCCAGTTCGTCGCGCAGGCGCTGGGCCAGGGCCGTTCTGCGGGACTCGCCGCGCCGGTGGTTGGCCAGCACGCGCCTCGCGACGCCGTACAGCCAGAGCCTGGCCTGGTCGCCGGGCGGCACGTCGCCGAGCCGCCGCCACGCCGTCGTGAACGTCTCCGCGAGCACGTCGGCGGTGTCGTCGGGATGGTCGGTGCGGCGGTGGACGTAGGCGGAGACGGCCCCGTAGTGCTCCGTGTAGAGCTCTTCGAAACGCCGCCGCTCGGCTGCTCCCACGTCGTCTTCCTTCTGCTCCGGAAATCTCACATGAGGGTAGATGTCCGGCTTTGTGATGGCTGTGACAGGCGGGAGGATGGGCCCCGTGCAGTTTTCCCGGCACTGTCGATTCGCGCCGCCGCCGTTCGACGCGTCGGTGAGAGCCGGTAACGAGCCGAAGGAGACGCGACAGATGAAGTTCATGATCGTCGGCAGGGCGAGCGCCGAGACCGAAGCCGGGGAGCTCCCCAGTCAGGAGCTGGTCGACAACATGCACGCCTACAACGAGGCGCTGACCAAGGCCGGGGTGCTGCTGGCCGGTGAAGGGCTCTACCCCAGCTCGTACGGCGCCCGGATCGCCTACAGCGACGGGAAGGCCAGCGTGATCGACGGGCCGTTCACCGAGGCCAAGGAGCTGATCGCCGGGTTCTGGCTGATCCAGGTCAAGTCACGGGAAGAGGCCATCGAATGGGCCCTGCGGCTGCCCGTCCCACCCGGGGCCGAGGGGGTAGGGCTGGACGTGTGGCGGGTGTTCGACGCGGCGGACGTACCGGACGACTCGCTGCCACCGCAGGAGCGCGCCCGCGAAGAGGCGCTCCGCGAACGCCTCGGCGTGGACGCCCCGGACGCCTGAACCCGCCAGGCACCACACCACACCCGAGCGGTCCGGCCAGGGCGGAGGCCGGGGGCGCGCCCAGGCCGGACAGGGTGGATCCGGGGCGGGCGCCGAGATCCAATCGGGCGGGAAGCGCCCGGGCCACGAGACGGGCGGGAGGGGGCCGGGCGAGGCGCGCCCAGGCCCGGCAGGGTAGGTCCGAGGCGGGCAGGGCGGGTCCGGGGCGGGGGCCGAGATCCGGTCAGGCGGAAAGCGCCTGTGCTGGGAGACGGGTGGGAGGGGGTGGGCGGGAGACGGGGCCGGGGTGGGGTGGTTGCGTGGGGGTGGGTGGGCTGGTCTCATGGGCCGGTGACGGCTGTGGACACCCATCGGGCGATCGAGGCGGTCTGGCGGATCGAGGCCGCGCGGCTCATCGCCGGCCTCGCCGGGCTCGTGCGAGACGTCGGGCTGGCTGAGGAGCTGGCTCAGGATGCGCTGGTCGCCGCCCTGGAGCAGTGGCCGGAGTCCGGGGTGCCGCGCAACCCTGGCGCCTGGCTGATGACCGTCTCCAAGCGCCGCGCCATCGACCTGATCCGCAGGAACGAACGTCTGCAGCGCAACCTCGCCGAGCTCGGCCACCGCCTCGATCTGGAGGAGGAGCTGCCCGAGGTCGACGAGATCGAGGACGACCTGTTGCGGCTGGTGTTCACGGCCTGCCATCCGGCGCTGTCGATGGAGGCCAGGGTGGCGCTGACGTTGCGCGTGCTCGGCGGGCTGACCACCGACGAGATCGCGCGGGCGTTCCTGGTGCCGGAGCCCACCGTGGCGCAGCGCATCGTGCGGGCCAAGCGCACGCTGGCCGACAAGCAGGTCCCGTTCGAGGTGCCGCAGGGCGCCGAGCTGGCGGGGCGGCTGTCGTCGGTGCTGGAGGTCATCTACCTGATCTTCAACGAGGGGTACTCCGCGACGGCCGGCGATGACTGGATGCGTCCCGGGTTGTGTGAGGACGCGTTGCGGCTGGGGCGGGTGCTGGCCGGGTTGATGCCCAGGGAGCCCGAGGTGCACGGCCTGGTGGCGCTCATGGAGATCCAGGCGTCCCGGGCGGCAGCCCGCGTCGGCCCGTCCGGGGAGCCGGTGCTGCTGCTGGAGCAGGACCGGACCCGCTGGGACCGCCTGCTCATCGGCCGCGGCCTGGCCGCCCTCGACCGGGCGGAGAAGCTGGCGGAGAAGCTGGCGGAGGGGAAGGCGGAAGGGCCGGCGGGGATACTTCCGGACGGACGGGCCCTTCCGGACGGACGGGCCGGGAAAGCGGTGGAGGTTCCGGCGGGGAAGCCGGGGAGCGGGCTGGGGGCGTACACACTGCAGGCGGCTATCGCCGCCTGTCACGCGCGCGCGATCACCCCCGAGGACACCGACTGGGTCCGGATCGCGGAGCTGTACGAGGCGCTGGCCAGGATGTCGCGCTCGCCCGTCGTGGAGCTGAACCGGGCCGTGGCCCTGTCGATGGCCTACGGCCCGGCGGCGGGGCTGGAGCTGCTCGACCAGATCGTGGACGAGCCGTCGCTCAAGGGCTATCACCTGCTGCCGAGCGTGCGCGGTGATCTGCTGGTCAAGCTGGGACGGGCGGCGGAGGCGCGGTCGGAGTTCGAGCGGGCGGCGGGGATGACGCGCAACGCCCGGGAGCGTGCGCTGCTGGAGGAACGGGCCGCCGCCTGCCGGTCCTCGTGATCACACGGCGGCCTCGACCTTGGCGGCGGGCGTGGGCGGGGCTTGGAGGCGCTTGTCGGGCATGGCGATCAGCGCCACCAGGGCGATGACCGCGCCGGCGACGCCCAGCGCCGGGATGACCAGCGCCGAGGCGGAGGCGTGGGCGGCGGCCAGCCCGTGGGCGGGGGCGCTTGCGGTGACCTCGGAGGTGTAGAGGGTGCCGCCGATGGCCAGCGCCACGGAGCCGCCGATCTGGCGGAAGAAGGTCAGGTTGGCGGAGGCGGTGCCGATGTACTGCGGCTCGACCGCCTGCTGCGCGGCCACGGTCAGGCCGGACAGCATCGGCCCGATGCCGAGGCCCAACGGCACCATCCACAGTGCGAGCGCGAGCCCGCCGGTCCCGACGCTCAGGCCGGAGCACAGCAGCGCGCCCGCGATCAGCAGGAGCGGGGAGACGGCCAGCCACGGCTTGTACCTCCTGGTCCTGGACATGAGCGCGCCCATCAGCACGCTGCTGCCCACCATGGCCAGCATCATGGGGTAGATCCGCAGCCCCGACTCGGTGGCGCTGACGCCGAGTGCCTGCTGGAAGAAGCGCGGCAGGAACACCGAGCCGGCGTACAGGCAGAAGGCGGTGAAGAACGAGGTCGCCATGACGAGCGTGTACGTACGGTTGGCGAACAGGCTCATCGGCATGATCGGGTCGGCCACCCGCAGCTCCACCAGCACGAACACGGCCAGCAGCACCAGCGCGAGCAGGATCGGCCCGGCGACGGCGGCGTCGGTCCAGGTGTGGCCGTCCAGGCCCTTCTCGGTCAGGCCGAGGAGCAGGACGCTGATGGCCACGGTGAAGACGGTGATGCCCGCGTAGTCGGGGCGCCCGCCGCCGGTGCCCGGCCGCCTGGGCAGGCGCAGCACGACGATCCCGATCAGGGCGATGCCGAGGGGCACGTTCACGTAGAAGGCCCAGCGCCAGCTCGCCTGGTCGGTGAACAGCCCGCCGAGGAACGGCCCCGCCAGGTACGTCAGCCCCATCACCCCGCCGATCGCGCCCTGCGTGCGGGCACCGCGGCCGCTGGTCGGCGGGAACATCTCCAGCATCAACGCCAGCGACAGCGGCAGCAGCGCGCCGGCGCCCAGCCCTTGGAGGGCGCGGAAGGCGATGAGCTGGCCCATGTCCTGCGCCGCGCCGCACAGGGCGGAGCCCACCACGAACACGATCATGCCGATGAGCAGCAGCGGTTTCCTGCCGTGCTGGTCGGAGAGCCGGCCGTAGAGCGGCACGGTGACCGTGGAGGTCAGCAGGTAGGCGGTCACGACCCAGGTGTAGAGCGCGCTACCGCCCAGCTCGGCGGTGATGCGGGGCAGGGCGGTGCCCACGATCGTCTGGTCGAGCATCGCGAGGAACATGCCGCCGAGGACGGCCAGCAGGACGAGCCCGTCAGTTTTTGTGTCAGTTTTCACATGTGAAGAGTTATATGTAAGTCCTGACATGTCAAGTCTTCGATATGCTGGCAGGCATGTCCCTACGCATCGCCCTGCTCGGGCTGCTGTCGGCGGTCGGGCCGGCCAGCGGCTATGACCTGGCCAAGAAGTTCGAGCACTCGCTCAACCACGTCTGGCAGGCCGGGCACACGCAGATCTATCCCGAGCTGGTGAAGATGGCCGCCGACGGGCTGGTGGAGGCCGAGGCGGAGGGGGCGCGGGGGCGCAAGACGTACACGATCACGGCGGAAGGGAAGCGCGAGCTGCACGAGTGGCTCGCCGAGCACGACCCCAGCATGACGATCCGCAGCGAGCCGGCACTGCAGGCGTTCCTGCTGCCCCTGCTGGACGACCCTGACCAGGCCATCAAGGTGGTCGAGCGGATCAGGGCGCGGTACCTGGCCCGGCTGGAGCAGCTCGACTGTCTGCCCGCGGAGGGCTCCTTCGGCAGGTACGCGCTCAGCCTCGGGCGCGCCCAAGTGCGCACGGGTCTCGCCTGGGCCGAGGAGACCCTCGCCGACCTCAGGAAGCGCCGCACCCCTCAGTGATCGGCCCCAGGACCGGCTCTCCGGCCGACCCGCGACCTCTTCGGCGGCCGGCCCGGCACTGGCACCGCAGCCGACCGGTTCGGCGGCCGGCCCGGCGCTGGGCCGCAACCGGACCCGGCCTCTGGCGTGCCGGCTGATGCGGTGGCGGGCGTGACTCTGTGGCGCGAGGACTGGCGTGATGGGTTGCGCGGGGACTGGCGTGGCGCGGTGGCGCAGGGGCTGGCGTGGCGGCTGATGCGGTGGCCGGCGCGACGGATGGCGCGGGGGCTGGTGACCGCTGGTGCGATTGCCGGCGTAATGGCGCGCGGCCGGCGAGGCGACCCTGTGCGGCTGGTACCAGGATCGGCCTGATATCGGCCGGATGGCGGGTGCGGCAACTGGCGCGGCAGGCGATGGGGCTGGCGTGACGCTGGCACGGGAGCCGGCGTGACGCGGTGGCGCAGGAGCCGGCGAGGCGACCCTGCACGACTGGCGCTGAGATCGGCCGGATGGCGAGTGCGGCAACTGGCGCGGCAGGCGATGGGGCTGGCGTGACGCTGGCACGGGAGCCGGCGAGGTGCGCCTGCACGACTGGCGCTGAGATCGGCCGGATGGCGAGTGCGGCGACGGGCGTGACGAGCGGCGCAGGGGCTGGTGTGACGCGGTGGCGCGCGGGCTGGTGTGACGGGTGACACGGTGGCTGGCGTGACGCGGGGCCGGCGCCACGCGGTGGCCGGCGTGACGCGGTGGCGCAGGGGCCGGCGTCGGGGTCGGCCCGCTGGTCGGACTGACTCCGGCTGGGGCGGTGACTGGGGCGGTGACCGGCGGAAAGGGGTGGCAGTACGGGTGACATGCCCTTGATGTGACACGAAACGTGCCTCTTGAGGTGGGAGCGCTCCCAATCGGCTCTTTGGGCGATTTATCACCATAAAGGCAGTTTCTTTAGTCCAAACTGCACCATTGGTAACGGTTACGTTTCGCGGGATTGACGTGCACACCCGCTGAGTGCACCCTTTGTGGGAGCGCTCCCAAAGACTCCCACCGCGGCGGAGCGCGTGCCGCGGTGCACTCCCCCAACATTCACCCGAGAAGGGGTCCACCATGATGATCAGCAAGCGTCGCGGCGGTCTTGCCGCGGCTTCGGCCCTGGCCGCGGCGGCGCTCGCCGTCGCGTCCTGTAGCTCCGGCGGTACTCCGCAGTCCAGCGCTCCCGCCTCCTCGGCCGCGACCGAGCCGGTCACGATCCGGGTGCAGACGTTCGGCGGCGGCGAGAACTTCGGCTACAAGAACGCGGTGGCCAAGTGGAACGCCGAGCACAAGGACATCCAGATCAAGCACGAGAACCTCACCGACCAGTTCGAGCAGCAGTACTGGCCCCAGATGATCCAGTGGCTGACCTCGGGCACGGGGGCGGGTGACGTCGTCGGCATCGACGAGGGCGGCATGGGCCTGGCCAAGGCGCGCACCGAGTGGTGGGCCGACCTGAAGGAGTACGGCCTGGAGTCGCGCAAGGCCGACTTCCCCGCCTGGAAGTGGGAGAACGGCGTCACGGCCGACGGCAAGCTGTTCGCGCTGGGTACCGACATCGGCGGTATGAGCCTCTGCTACCGCAAGGACCTGTTCGAGAAGGCCGGGCTGCCGACGGACCGTACCGAGGTCAGCGCGTTGTGGCCGACGTGGGACGAGTTCATGAACGTCGGCAAGAAGTTCCAGTCCAAGGTGAAGGACACCAAGTGGGCTGACGGCACCAACACGCTGTACCAGGTGGTCCTCTACCAGGAGGCCGCCAAGAACGGCAACGTCAGCTACTTCGACAAGAGCAACAACCTCATCGTCGACAAGAACCCGGCGGTGAAGACCGCGTTCGACTTCGCGCAGAAGATGAGCCAGCAGGGCCTGACGGCCAAGCTGCGCAACTTCACCGACGAGTGGGCGACGGGCACCCAGAAGGGCTCGTTCGCGACGGTCGGCTGCCCGTCGTGGATGCTGGGCGTGGTCAGCGGCAACGCCGGCGACGACGCCAAGGGCAAGTGGGACGTGGCGTCGGTGCCGGGCGGCGGCGGCAACTGGGGCGGCTCGTGGCTGGCCGTGCCGAAGCAGAGCAAGCACCCGAAGGAAGCGGCCATGGTGGCCGACTACCTGACGCAGGCGCAGACCGAGGCGAGCATCTTCACCGACTTCGGCAACATGCCGAGCAACACGAAGGCGCAGCAGGACCCGGCGGTCCAGGGCGCGAAGAACGAGTTCTTCAACGACGCTCCCATCGGTGAGATCTTCGCCAAGTCGGCGGCGAGCCTCCAGCCGGTCTTCCTCGGCGTGAAGCACGCCCAGGTCAAGAACGCCATCGAGTCGGTCATCCAGGGCATGGACGACGGCTCCGTCCCCTACGACAAGGCCTGGCAGCAGCTGGTCGACGACGCGGTGAAGGCCGCGGGCTGATCCTCCCGCCCGGCCCGCCTGGAAGCGGGCCGGGCATGTTGCCGCCGAAAGGTCTGTTATGAGCCTCGACACCCTTCCGCGGGCGTCACGCAACACCCATCGCCGTGACCGTCCGCCCGGCCGCCGTTGGCGTTCCCGACTGGACGTCAAGGCGATGCCGTACGCCCTGGTGTCCCCCTACTTCATCCTGTTCGCCGCCTTCGGGCTCTTCCCGCTGGCCTTCACGCTCTACTACTCGTTCTACGACTACGACCTGACCGGGACCACGGAGTGGACCGGGTTGGGGAACTATGTCGCGCTGCTGGGCGACGACGACTTCTGGCGGGCCACGATCAACACCGTGGCCATGTTCCTCATCGCCACCGTCCCCCAGATGCTGCTGGCCCTGTTCCTGGCCAACGCGCTGAACAAGCACATGAAGTTCCGCCTGCCGATCCGGATGAGCGTGCTGCTCCCGCTGGTCACGTCGGTGGTCGCGGTCGCGGTGGTGTTCACGCAGCTGTTCGCCCGCGACTGGGGTCTGGTCAACTACATCCTGGGCTGGTTCGGGATCGACCACACGAACTGGCGGGCCGAGCGCGTCCCGTCGTGGATCGCGATCGCCACGATGGTCGACTGGCGCTGGACCGGCTACAACGCGATCATCTTCCTGGCCGGCATGCAGACGATCCCGAAGGATCTGTACGAGGCCGCCTCGATCGACGGTGCCTCGCGGCGCAGGCAGTTCTGGCAGATCACGCTGCCGATGTTGCGCCCGACCATGATCTTCGTGGTGCTCAACTCCACGATCGGCGGGCTGACGCTGTTCTCGGAGCCGATGACGTTCTACAACGGCAATCCGGACGGCGGGTCGCAGGGCCAGTTCCAGACGGTCGCCATGTTCGTCTACAAGGAGGCCTTCCGGGAGTTCGACTACGGCTACGCCTCCGCGGCCGCCTGGCTGCTCTTCCTGCTGATCCTCGTCGGAGCAGCGATCAACTTCCTGTTCGTGCGCAGGATCGGGGGCACGCGATGACCGTCTGGAAACCGACCGTCCTGACCAGGGTCATGCTGGGTCTGGCGATCTTCCTGTCGGCGTTCCCGCTGTACTGGATGCTGGTCATCGCCTCCCGTACGAACGCCGACGCGGTGGCCTCGCCGCCGAAGTTCCTGCCCGGCGGGAACCTGGGCGACAACATCGTGCGCGTCCTGACCCACCCGGAGGCCCAGTTCCTGCTGGGCCTGACGAACTCGTTCATCGTGGCGAGCGTCGTGACCGTCTCGGTCATCCTCATCTCGACGCTGGCCGGCTTCGCGTTCGCGAACCTGAACTTCAAGGGCCGCAACGCGCTGCTGCTGCTCGTGCTGCTGACGATGGCGGTGCCGCTGCAGCAGATGGGCGTGGTGCCGCTCTACCGGCTCATGGTGAGCCTGGAGTGGACCAACACCCTCAAGGCGGTCATCCTGCCGTACCTGCTCAACGGGTTCGGCGTGTTCCTGATGACGCAGTACACCCGGCAGTCGGTGCCGATGGAGCTGGTCGAGGCCGCCCGGGTGGACGGCGCGGCGACGCTGCGCATCTGGTGGAACGTCGTGCTGCCGGCCGTGCGGCCCGGCATGGCGGTGCTCGGCATCAACACGTTCATGCTCATGTGGAACGACTACATGTGGCCGCTGATCGTGCTCAACCAGGAGAACCCGACCGTTCAGATCGCGATCAACGGGCTCAACGCCCGCTTCTCCACGGAGTACTCGCTGATCTTCGCGGGAACGGCGTTGTCCATCATCCCGCTCGTGCTGGTATTCGTCCTCTTCGGCCGTCAGATCGTCGGCGGACTCATGGAAGGTGCGGTCAAGGCGTGACGACACAAGAAGAACAGACGCGTGCCGAGCTGCGCTTCCCCGCGGGCTTCGCGTGGGGGGCGGCGACGTCGGCGTACCAGATCGAAGGGGCCGTCGCCGAGGACGGGCGCGGCGTGTCGATCTGGGACACCTTCGCCAAGACTCCTGGCAAGGTGCTCAACGGGCACAACGCGGACGTGGCGATCGACCACTACCACCGCTACCGGGAAGACGTCGCGATCATGGCGGACCTGGGCCTGTCGGCCTACCGGTTCTCCGTGTCGTGGCCGCGCATCCAGCCGACCGGCTCAGGCGCCGTCAACCAGAAGGGCCTGGACTTCTACAAGCGGCTCTGCGACGAGCTGCGCCAGCACGCCATCGACCCGTGGCTGACCCTCTACCACTGGGACCTGCCGCAGGCGCTCGAGGACAAGGGCGGCTGGCCCAACCGGGACACGGCCTACCGGTTCGCGGAGTACGCGGCGGCCGTGCACGACGCGCTCAAGGACTACGTCCACACCTTCAGCACGGTCAACGAGCCATGGTGCGCCGCGTTCCTCGGCTACGCCTCGGGCGAGCACGCCCCGGGCAGGCGCGAGCCGGAGAACGCGATCAGGGGCGCGCACCACCTCAACCTGGCGCACGGGCTGGCCGTGCAGGCGATGAACGCGCGCAGGGTCGGCGGCTGCGTGAACCTGTACGCCATCAGCCCGGAGACCGACAGCGAGCGCGACCTCGACGCGGCCCGCCGCATCGACGGCCTGCAGAACCGCTTCTTCCTGGACGCGCTGCTGCTGGGCCGCTACCCGGAGGACGTCCTGGCGGACCTGCCGTTCGACAAGGGCTTCATCGAGCCGGGCGACATGAAGACCATCAACGCGCCCATCGACGTGCTGCTCGTCAACTACTACAGCCGCTTCACGGTCTCGGGAGCACCGGGAGGCAAGGCGTCGGCGGCGGCGGCCCCCACGGACTCGGGTTCCCCGTGGGTCGGCAGCGAGCACGTGTCGTTCGTCAACGGCGGGCGGCCGGTCACCGCGATGGGCTGGGAGATCGACGAGGGCGGCCTCGTGGAGATCCTCACGAGGGTCGCGCGGGAGTACCCGCCGATCCCGATGGTCGTCTCGGAGAACGGCGCGGCCTTCGAGGACGTGCTGGACGGCGGCCGCATCCACGACCGGGAGCGGCTGGCCTACGTCGAGGCGCACCTCGGGGCGTGCAAGGAGGCCATCGACGCGGGCGTGCCCCTGGAGGGGTATTTCGCCTGGTCACTGATGGACAACTTCGAGTGGGCGTGGGGCTACGGCAAGCGGTTCGGCCTGGTCCGCGTGGACTTCGAGACGCAGGAACGGCTGGTCAAGGACAGCGCGCTCTGGTACGCGGAGATCATCCGGCAGAATAGGCGCCATGAACCGACCGACTCTTGAGGCAGTCGCGGCTCGGGCCGGGGTAGGCCGGGGCACGGTGTCTAGAGTCATCAATGGCTCGCCGAACGTCAGCGCGAAGGCCCGCGAGGCCGTCGAGCTGGCCATCCGCGAGCTGGGCTACGTGCCCAACCGTGCGGCGCGGGCGCTGGTCACGCGCCGCACGGACACTGTCGCCCTGGTGGTGTCCGAGTCCCAGTTCCGGGTCTTCGACGAGCCGTACTTCGCGGGCACCATCCGCGGCATCGGCTCGGCGCTGGCCGAGACCGGGTTGCAGCTCATCCTCGCGATGGCGCGCACCCCGGAGGAGCACGCGCGGCTGGAGCACTACCTGACGGGCCAGCACGTCGACGGCGTGCTGCTGCTGTCGCTGCACGGCGCCGACCCGCTGCCGGGCAGGCTGGAGGCGATGGGCGTGCCGACCGTGCTGGGCGGCCGTCCCGTCGGCCTCGACCCCTACAGCTACGTGGACATGGACAACAGGGCCGGGGCCCGGCAGGCGGTCAAGCACCTGCTGGGTCTCGGCCGCCGGGCGATCGCCACGATCGCCGGCTCCCAGGACATGGGCGTGGGTGTCGACCGTCTGTCGGGCTACCGCGACGCGCTGCTGCCGTCCGGCCTGCCGGAGCTGGTCGCCTACGGCGACTTCTCCGAGCACAGCGGGGCGGCGGCGATGCAGGAGCTGCTGCGGGCGCATCCCGATCTCGACGCCGTGTTCGCCGCGTCCGACCCGATGGCGCTGGGCGCGATGCGCGTGCTCAAGGCCGAGGGCCGCTCGATCCCCGGCGACGTGGCGGTGATCGGCTTCGACGACTCCAAGGCCGCGCTGCACGCCGACCCGCCGCTGACCACCGTGCACCAGCCGACCGAGGCCATGGGCCGGCAGATGGCGCAGCTGCTGGTGGCCCGGATCCACGGCGAGGAGCTGCGCCAGCCCGTCGTGATCCTCGACACGCATCTGGTGCGCCGGGAATCGGCCTGAAAGGGGTCGCGTGGACAGCAGGACCAAGCGCCGGTTAACGGAGGCCGAGCTCGACGCCCTCGTACGCCGGGCGGTGGGCGCGGGCGTCACGGCGGCCACCGAGCTGACCGACGGCTACGCCAACGCCGTCTGGCGGCTGAAGCTGGACGACGGGCGGGAGGCGGTGCTCAAGCTGTCTCCCCCGCCCGATCTGGAGCAGCTCAGCTACGAGCGCAACCTGCTGCGCATGGAGGCCACCGCGATCGGGCTGGCCTCCGCGGCGGGCGTGCCCGTGGCGGGGCTGCTGCGGGCCGGCTACGACGACCCGGTGCTCGGCGGCGACTACCTGCTGCTGGCCGCGCTCGACGGCGTGTCGTGGAACGACGTCAAGCCGGACGGGCACGCGGCGCTGCGCAGGGAGCTGGGCGGGCATCTGGCCCGGTTCAACGCGGTGACGGGCGAGGTGTTCGGCTACCCGCACGCGGGCATCACGGGGGCCACGTGGCGGGAGGCGTTCCTGGCGATGGTGGCGGCGCTGCTCGGCGACACCGAGCGCTACCCGGCGCCGCTGCCGCTGCCCGCCGAGCAGATCATGGCGGTGTTCGAGGCCGCGGCGCCGGTGCTCGACGAGGTGACGACGCCGCGGCTGGTGCACTTCGACGTGTGGGCGGGCAACGTCTTCCTCGATCTGAGGGGGACGCCGCGGATCCAGGCGATCATCGACCACGAGCGGGCCTTCTGGGGCGACCCGCTGGCCGAGTTCGTCACGCCGACGATCTTCGGGGAGCTGGCGGAGGACGATCCGCTGCTGGCGGGCTACCGCGAGGTGACGCCGCTGGAGCTGACGCCGGCGGCGCACATCCGGCTCGACCTCTACCGCGCCTACCTGTACCTGATCCTGCTGATCGAGAACGGGCCCCGGCAGTACCCGGAGGACGAGTACGCCGGGATCCGCGATCTCGCGACGGCGTCACTGACCGGCGTGCTCGACCGCCTCGCGCGGGCGGTCGGGTAGGCCGGCGTGCTCGACCGCCTCGCGCGGGCGGTCCGGTAGGCCGGCGTGCCGGACCGCCTCTCGCGGGCGCTTCGGTGGGACGGTCACCGGCCGGTGTGCCGGACGGCCTCGTACGCGTGCCCGGCGGGGCGTCCGTCGGCCAGGTCGCCGCAGCGGTCGCCGCCCTTGACCGTGTTCGGCACGCCGAGGTCGGCGGGGCGGACGCCCTGGCAGGCGAGCGCGCCCTTGACCGTGCTGCCCGTCAGGACCGCCGTACCACCGCCGCCGGTGAGCAGGGCGGCGCCGCGCAGGTCCGCGCCGGCGATCGTGAGCGTGGCGGCCCCGTGCACGGCGAGCGCGCCGTCCACGCGGGCGCCGAGCAGGTGCACCTCGGCGGGCCGGTCGGCGGTGACCGCGCCGGTGATCCGGCCGCCCTTGACGACCAGCGACGCGCCCGGCCTGACCGTGACCACGCCCGTGACCTGGGCGCCGTCGAGGCAGGTGACGCCGCCGGTGACGGTGAGCGGCCCGCGGTGGGTGCCGGTGACGGTGCTGGTGCAGGCGGGCGGCGGGGCGATGGTGGTGACGGTGAAGCTCCTGGCCTTGCCGTAGTTGCCGGCCGCGTCGATGGAGCGGTACTCGACGACGTGCCTGCCGCGCGGCAGCTTCCCGTACACGAGGGAGTCGATCACCGTGCCCTGCTCGGAGAACGTCCACGGCAGCTCCGAGGAGGTGGGCCAGCCGAAGTAGTTGAACCAGCCGTCGCCGTCCACCCGCGACTCCGAGACCACGTGGCCGTCGCGGTCGTCGGTGCCGGTGAGGCGCATGGTGAAGGGGCCGTTGTAGACGTAGGTGTCACCGGAGCGGGCCAGGGGTTTCGACAGCTCGTACGCCGTGGACGGCGTGGCGGCGTCGACCGCCCAGGTGAGCGTGCGGCCGCCGAGGGTGGCGGTGAGCGGGCCCGATCCGGCGTCCAGCGCGCCGAGGTCCAGGTCGGTGCCGTGGTAGGTGCGGCCGTTCAGGGTCCAGGTGACGTCGGGGACGGTCGCGGCCGGGTGGGTGGTCTCGACGTACACGACGTCGTCGCGCCCGACGGGCCGGTCGGTGGGGGTGGCGGAGACGATCTCGGGCTGGAGGCCGTCCGGCGGGGTGGTGATCGCGGTGTCCACGGTCCAGGTGCGGGTCCTGGTCATGGCGGCCCTGACGGCCGGGTCCCGGACGAACTCCGTCGGGTCGGAGACGGTCGCGGTGACCGTGTGCGTGCCGGGGGCGAGGCCGAGCGTCCGCAGGTCGAGGGAGTCGCGGTCGCCGGGCAGGTCCTTGCCGTCCACGGACCAGGTGGTCACGAGCGAGTGGCCGACGGGGCGCATGGGCTCGACCCAGAGCACGCGGTCGGCGCCGACGGGCCCGTCCGCGGGCGTGGCGTCCTGGACGAGCATGGTCTTGGCGGTGATGCGCTGCGTCATGACCTCGCGGCTCACCTGGTCGAAGTAGTAGCCGAGGGTCTTCATCATCGAGTGGGCGCTGGGCCGCCACACGCCGGTCGTGTAGTAGAGGCCGCCCTCGTAACGGCCGATCCGGCCGCCCGACTCGCTGGGCTCCCCCAGCCAGCGCCACCACTTCCCGCGCTGGTCGAGCATCTCCCGCTCGGTCAGCAGCGTGTGGTGGGCGCTGGCCGGCTCGCCGCCGGTGTACGCGCCGCCGGGGACGCCGCGCTGGTAGTAGTCGTACTCGTCCTGGAGGCCGCCCAGGGAGTGGCCCAGCTCGTGCGGGCTGATCAGGGCGGACATGCTGTTGCTGCCGGAGGCGGTCGCGTACGAGCCGCCGGCGCCGCCGTACGTGCCGCTGTTGGCCAGGGCGAGGATCTGCCGGTTGCCGGAGGTGGTGCCGGTGACCAGGTCGGCGTAGCGGGTGGCGGCGGCGTTGTCCATGGTGATCAGGCGCTGCACGCTGGCCGGGTTGCAGCGGCCCCAGAAGCCCATGCTGAGCGGCGTCGTACGGCGGGGCGCGTCGAGCCCCGGGTCGCAGCTGATGCCGGACTCGCCGGAGACGATGTCGACGCGGTAGACGTTGATGTAGTTGCGGTAGGACTTGAACGGCTCGATCGACCACATCACGTTGAGGTGCCGGTCGGCGTCGGCCCTGAACCTGGCCTGCTCGGCCTCGGTGTAGCCGTCGCCGAGGATGACCAGGTTGAACCTCTTGGCCGGGGCGCCCGTGACCTGCACGGGCACGACCGTCGCGGAGCCCGGCGCGGCGGTCCCGCTCGAAGTGGCCGCGGCGGGTGCCGCTGGGGAGACGCATAACAGGGCGGTGGCCAGGGTCAGGGCGGCGAAGATACGCATGATCGAAACTATCGGCCCGCCGGGGCCGCCCGTCCATCCCGGTTCGATCACGCCTTGGGCAGCTCGGCCAGCATGATGGGCGTCGTGGTGGGCCGCTCGGAGCCGCCGGCGGGCTCGACGGTGAGCGCCACGCGCCCGTCGCGGTCCAGCGGGGCCAGGAGCATGGGGTGGCTCACCCCGTCCTGCCGCCGGTCGAGCAGGCCGGCCGGGCGCGGGCCGCCGGGGCCCATCAGCCACAGCTCGTAGCCCTGGGAGTCGGGCAGCTCGGGCAGGCCGGACGAGGTGAACACCATGCGCCCCATGTCGCGGGAGATCACCACCGTGCCGGTGCCGCCGGTCGTGACGGGGCGGCGCATGGTCTTGGCGTCGGGGGCGGCCAGCACCGCGACCAGCTCCTCGTTCCGGCTGGTCAGCTCGCTGAGGTCGTGGCGGGCGTCGAGGGCGACGACGCCGAGCGCGACGGCCGCGGCGGCGGCGACGGCGGTCAGCGCCGCCATCGCCCTGGCGCGCCGGCGCGGCAGCGGCACCACCTGGCCGCCGTCGGCCGTCACGGGGATCGCCGCCGCCATGCGGTAGGGGTTCCGGGCGGGCGACAGGGCCTCACCAGGCGGGAAGGCGTCGCCGGGCGGGTGGGCGCCGACGGTGGGAGGGCGTCGCCAGACGGTCGGGCTGTCGTCGCGTACCGGCTCGGGAGGGTCCTCGAAGCCGCGCGAGCGGGCGGCGGCGTCGAGCAGGCGGCGGCGCAGCCGGGCGGGGGGCCGCTCGGCGACCGCTTCCGCCAGCCGCGCGGCCGTCTCGCGCAGGTGGCGCACCTCGTCCGCGCACGGCCCGCACGCGTGCAGGTGCTCCTCGAACAGCACCCACTCGGCGTACGGCAGTGCGTGCACGGCGTAGGCGCCAGAGAGGGTGTGGAGTTCGTCCTTCATGTCCACTCCCTGTGTGTGAGAGGCGGCTCACTGCATGTACTTCGGTGGCTGCGGCACGCCGGATGGCCTTGGGCCTTGCTCATTTCGCGGGAGATGACACAATCTCATTGGGTGATGAATTATGGGATGCGTGATCGCGGGCGGCGGGCCCGCCGGAGCGATGCTGGCCCTGCTGCTGGCCAGGTCGGGCGTCGAGGTGACGCTGCTGGAGAAGCACGGCGACTTCCTGCGCGACTTCCGGGGTGACACCATCCACCCCTCGACGCTGCAGGTGCTCGACGAGCTCGGGCTGGTGCGGGAGTTCCTGAAGCTGCCGCACCGCAAGGCGTACGATCTCAACCTGGTCACCGACGGCGGCGACGTGCGGATCGCGACGCTGCGCCGGCTGCCCGGCGCCTACCGGTACATCGCGTTCGTGCCGCAGTGGGATTTCCTCGACCTCATCACGTCGGCCGCCGGGCGTTATCCCGGGTTCCGGCTGCTGATGAACGCCGAGGCGTACGACCTCATCCGCGAGGGCGGGGCGGTGCGCGGCCTGCGCTACCGTGACCCGTCCGGCGAGCACGAGATCAGGGCGGCCCTGACGGTCGCCGCCGACGGGCGGCACTCGGTGCTGCGCGGGCGGGCCGGCCTCGTGCCGCGCGACCTCGGCGCGCCCATGGACGTGGTGTGGTTCAGGCTGCCCCGCGAGGCCGGCGACCGCGACGACACGTTCCTGCGGATCTCGCCGGGCCACATGATGGTCGCGATCAACAGGGAGAGCTACTGGCAGCTCGCCTACCTCATCCTCAAGGGCGGCTACGACGAGATGGCCGCCCGGGGCATCGACGCGCTGCGCCGCCCGGTGGCGACGCTGCTGCCGTGGCTGACCGACCGGCTCCAGGGGCTCGGCTCGTACGACGACGTCAGCGTGCTCACCGTCACGATCAACCGGCTGCGCCGCTGGCACCGGCCCGGTTTCCTGTGCGTCGGGGACGCCGCGCACGCCATGTCGCCGGTGTTCGGGGTGGGCATCAACCTCGCCGTCCAGGACGCCGTGGCCGCCGCCAACCTGCTGGCCGCGCCGCTGCGGGCCGGGGCGCCGATCCCGGAGGCGACGCTGCACCGGCTGCAACGCCGCCGCATGCCGCCGACCGTGGTCACGCAGACGGCCCAGCGGGTGGTGCAGAGCCTGGTCATCGGCCCGGCGCTGCGGCGGCGGATCGACCCGTCGCGGCTGCCCCGCGACCTGACGAGGATCCCGCTGCTCAACCGGGTGGCGCCGCGTTTCGTCGGCCACGGCGTACGGCCCGAGCACGTGACCGTAAAGGAACTTTGACCCGTCCGAGATTCGTCTGCGTATAACCGCATTCTCACAACGTGGACAAGGGGGTCGGTGGGGCCGAGCCAGTGGAATACCCTCGTATCTCGTGAGCAGCAATCTAGTGGATCTCGATTCCTGGCGAGCCCTCCCCGCGGCGCAGCAGCCCGACTGGCCGGACCGCGGCGAGCTCGACAAGGTTGTCGCCGAGCTCGGCAGCCTCCCCCCGCTGGTGTTCGCCGGCGAGTGCGACCAGCTCAAGGAGCAACTGGCCGCGGTCGCCCGCGGCGAGGCGTTCGTCCTGCAAGGCGGTGACTGCGCCGAGACCTTCGCCGGCGCGACGGCCGACAACGTGCGCCAAAAGCTGAAGACGTTGCTCCAGATGGCCATCGTGCTGACGTACGCGGGCCGGGTGCCGGTGGTGAAGATCGGCCGGGTGGCCGGCCAGTTCGCCAAGCCGCGCTCCAAGGGCACCGAGGTGCGGGGCGGCGTCGAGCTGCCCGCCTACCGGGGCGACATGGTCAACGGTTTCGACTTCACCGCCGAGGCGCGCAGGCCCGACCCGTGGCGGCTGCTCAAGGCGTACCATTCCTCGGCCGTGACGCTCAACTTGGCGCGCGCGTTCACCAAGGGCGGTTACGCCGACCTGCGGCAGGTGCACGCGTGGAACCAGGACTTCGTGGCCGAGTCGCCCGCCGGGCGCCGCTACGAGCAGCTGGCCAGGGAGATCGACCAGGCGCTGGCGTTCATGCGGGCGTGCGGGGCCGACCCCGAGGAGTTCCATACGGTCGAGTTCTACTCCTCGCACGAGGCGCTCATCCTCGACTACGACCGGGCGCTCACGCGCATCGACTCGCGTACGGGGCTGCCGTACGACGTGTCGGCGCACATGGTCTGGATCGGCGAGCGCACCCGCCAGCTCGACGGCGCGCACGTCGACTTCTTCTCGAGGATCCGCAACCCGATCGGCGTCAAGCTGGGCCCGACGACCACGCCCGACGAGGCGCTGGCGCTGATCGACAAGCTCAACCCCGCCAACGAGGCGGGCCGGCTCACGTTCATCACCCGGATGGGCGCCTCCAAGATCCGCGAGCACCTGCCCGCGCTGGTCAAGGAGGTCACGGCGACCGGGGCCAAGGTGGCCTGGATCTGCGACCCGATGCACGGCAACACGTTCGAGGCGCCGAGCGGGCACAAGACGCGGCACCTCGACGACGTGCTCGACGAGGTGGCGGGCTTCTTCGAGGTGCACCGTTCGCTGGGCACGCACCCGGGCGGGATCCACATCGAGTTCACCGGCGACGACGTCACCGAGTGCGTGGGCGGCGGGTTCGAGATCGCCGAGACCGACCTGGCCACCCGCTACGAGACGGCGTGCGACCCCCGGCTCAACCGGGGCCAGTCGCTCGATCTGGCCTTCCGGGTGGCGGAGCTCTACCGCGGCTGATCACTCACTCGTGGGCGCGCGGGCCGGGGAACTCCGGCCCGCGTCGGCCTCGTCACGGCCTGTTCGAGTGATTTACCTCTCATTAAGCCGCTGTGCCGATTTAACGATATACGCGGAGCTTCCGGAGCTATGATCACCCCGAAAAGAGCCCATTTTTCGGGAGAATAACGTGGACAGTGCTCCGGAGGGAGTCGACCCCAACGTCCCCAACGTCGCGCGTATGTACGACTACTACCTCGACGGCAAGGACAACTTCGCCGCCGACCGGGCGGCGGCGGAGCAGATCCTCAAGAACTTCCCCGATACCAAGGTGGGGGCCCGCGCCAACCGCGCCTTCCTGCGCCGCGCCGTCCGGTACGTCGTGGACCAGGGCGTCCGCCAGATCGTCGACCTCGGCGCCGGCCTGCCCACGCAGGGCAACACGCACGAGATCGCCCCCGAGGCCCGCGTCGTCTACGTCGACTACGACTCCGTGGTGTGCGTGCACGGCCGGGCGCTGCTGGCCAGGAAGGACAACGTCGACTTCCTCCAGGCCGACGTGCGCGAGCCGGACGCGCTGCTCGACAAGCTGGGCGGCCTGGTGGACTTCGAGCAGCCGGTGGCGTTCCTGGCGCTGGCGATCCTGCACTTCATCCCCGACGAGAGCGCCTACGACGTGGTGGCCAAGCTGCGCAAGGTCAGCGTGCCCGGCAGCCACCTGGTCATCAGCCACGCCGTGGACTCGACGCCGGACGCGACCCCGCAGGCCCTGGAGATCTACAAGAAGGCGACGGCCTCGCTGAACCTGCGCACCCGCGAGGAGATCCTGCGCTTCTTCGAGGGGTACGAGCTGGCCGAGCCGGGGCTGACGTACCCGAACGGCTGGCGCCCCGACGACCCGACGGCGCCGGGCAACGGCATCAACTTCGGGTACGTGGGCGTCGGCCGCAAGCTCTGAGGCCGCCCATGACGAAAAGGCCGCACATGACAAACCCCGCCTGCTCGGGCGGGGTTTCGTCGTTTCAGCGGCCGGGCGTCAGTTTTGCTGGGCCTTCTTGAGCTCCTCGCTGAGCTCGGCCCTGATGGCGTCCATGTCGAGCGCCTTGACCTGGCTGATCAGGTCTTCCAGCGCGGGCGCGGGGATGGCGCCGGCCTGGGCGAAGACCACGATGCCGTCGCGGATGGCCATCAGCGTGGGGATCGAGGTGATCTCGAAGCCCTGCGCGAGCCCCTGCTCCGCGTCGGTGTCGATCTTGCCGAAGGTGATGTCGTCGTGCTTGTCCGACGCCTGCTCGAAGATCGGCCCGAACTTCTTGCACGGCGGGCACCACTCGGCCCAGAAGTCGAGCAGCACGATCCCCTTGTCGGCGATGTCGTTGAAGTTCTTCTCTGTTACTTCGATGGTCGCCACAAGTGGCTCCTCGCTCGTTGTCGCTTGCAGTGCAACCGTCTCAACCACGTACCCATCACCAGCATTCCATGCCCGGCGGGCCCGCGGGACCCTCGTGCGCGGGCCCTGCGGGCACTTCGCGGACGATCGGGAGATTTTAGACCGCATATATCAGCACAAATGTGGATAGACCATAAAATTGTCGATCCTTGACCCGGGCCGCGGCGGGTATCACCCATGCATGGACTGGGTCACCTGCGCGTATTCGGCTGCTTGCACCGGAGTCGCTAGCCGGCCGTCCGGCTTCTGCCTGGCTCACCTCGATCCCGAACCACTCGCCGCGGCCCTGGGCGAGCTCGCCCCCGGCCGCCTGCTCGACCTGCGCGGCACCACCATCACCAGCGACCTGCTGTCCAGGGTGCTCGAGGCGACCGGCCGCAGACCCGGCCGCACCCGGCTCGACCGGGCCAGGTTCACCGGCGACGTCAGGCTCTCCGGCGTCACCTTCACCGGCGACGTCTCGCTCGACGGCGCCCGCTTCGACCGGCTGGCCTCGTTCTTCGGCGCCCGGTTCGAGGGGAACGTCTCGCTCGCGGGCGTCCGGTTCACCAGGGAGCTGTCCTTCCACGGGGTGACCGCGCGCGGGCACGTCTCGCTCGACCGGGCCGTGATGTCGCGTGACGCGCTGTTCAGCCAGGCCGTGTTCGGCCACGGGCTGTCGTGCGAGCGGGCCAGGTTCGACGGCTACGCCACCTTCGACGGCGCCCGGCTCGGCGACGGGGCCGCGTTCCGGGGGGCGCGGTTCGGCCGGACGCTGTCGTTCCGGAAGGTCAGCGGGCACGCCGGGTTCGAGGCGGCGCACTTCGCCGCCGACGCGTACCTGTCGGCCACCGGCCGGCTCACGGCGGCCAGGGCGCGCGCCGACGGGCTGCTCGACGTGACGGTCACGCGGTGCGGGGTGGACCTGCGGCAGGTGGAGGTGAAGGGCCCGACCACCGTGCGGCTGACCGACGCGCAGGCCGACCTGGAGGGCGCCGTGCTGCACGGCCCGGCCACCGTCACCGGGCGGGGCAGGTCCGTGCTGACCTCGCTGCGGCAGGTCGACGCGGCCAGCCTGGAGCTGTTCGGGCTCGACCTGTCGGCGTGCCGGTTCGCCGGCCTGACCCATCCCTCGGGGGTGCGGGTGAAGGAGTGCACGTTCGCGCTGACGCCCCGCGGGGTGCGGGTGAGCCTGCGCTGGCCGATGCTGCGGTGGTTCTCCCGCCGCCGCGCGCTGGCCGACGAGGGCACCGTGCACGGGCGTTCCGGCCCCGACGATCCGGGCGCCTCGCCCGACCGGCTCGCGGCGCTCTACGCCGGTCTGCGGCCCACCGACAGCGCCACCTCGGCCGACTTCGCCTTCGCCGCCATGGAGATGCGGCGGCAGGCCGGTCACGGGTGGTGGCTGTCGGTGTCGTGGCTTCTGTGCGGGTACGGCATGCGCATGGGGCGGGCGGCGGCCTGGTTCGCCCTGGTGATGGCCCTCATGGCAGCGGCCGTGGCGTGGAACTCCACCCCTCACGCGGCGCAGCGGCCCGACCTCGTCCCCGGCCCGGCCCTGCACCGGTGAGGGGGGTGCTCACAGCTCGGCGGCGATCTTCTCGATGGCGCCGAACATGCGCGGCCAGCCGCCGCCCATGATCCGCCGCGAGAGCTGCTGCACCTCGTCGCCCGGGTCGAAGCCCTCGTGGTCGAGGAACAGCCGGGTCCCGCGTCCCTCGGGCTCCAGCCGCCAGGTGACCGTCCAGTCGGCCCGCTTGCCGTCGCTCCAGCTGATCCGCAGCAGCTTCTCCGGCTCGACCCGCAGCACCTCGCAGTAGACGATGCCGTCGAAGCCGACCTGCTTCTTCGGCGTCGTGGTGAAGGTGAACCGGTGGCCCACCTCGGCCTTGAAGTCGCCCGGCATGAGCCACCGGGCGACGAGGTCGGGCTCGGTGAGCGCCCGCCACACCTTGGCGGGCGGATGGGCGAGGAACTGGTCGAGCCTGATCGCGCGCAGGTCTTCAGCCGTCGTGTCGTGAGCCATCGCTGCCGTCCATTTCGTCGTCGTCCATCTCGTCGAGAAGGGTGGTGAGCGCGGTGAGGCGTTCGCGCCAGAACCGCTCGTACGGGGTGAGCCAGTCGAGGATCTCCATGAGCGGCGCCGCCTCCAGCCGGTAGTGCCGCTCCCTGCCCTTGCGGG
Source organism: [Actinomadura] parvosata subsp. kistnae (assembly GCF_900323885.1). Classification (GTDB taxonomy): domain Bacteria; phylum Actinomycetota; class Actinomycetes; order Streptosporangiales; family Streptosporangiaceae; genus Nonomuraea; species Nonomuraea composti. The sequence continues at coordinate 334,885 of NZ_OOHJ01000008.1, forward strand.
TCTCGGCCACGAGGCCCGCGTCCTTGAGCACCTTGAGGTGCTCCGACACGCTGGGCCTGCTCATGTCGAACCGCTCGGCCAGCCGCCCGGCGGGCTGGGCGCCCTCGTCGAGCAGCAGGCGCAGCAGCTCGCGCCGGGCCGGGCTGGCCAGCGCGGTGAAGACGTGGTCGGCGCTCACGTCTGGCTGACCACGAAGCCGTTGCCGAACGGGTCGTGGAAGAGCAGCTGCCGGCCCCACGCCTCCTCGCTGGGGCCCTGGAAGGCGGTGCCGTGCTCCTGGAGCCTGGCGGCCAGCGCGTCGAGGTCGGGCGCGCCCACGACCAGGCCGCCGATCGGCGCCATGGAGGGGAACCAGGAGGCCAGCAGCAGCGTGGTGGCGGCGCCCTCGGGCGCCACGGTGAGCCAGCGGCCCATGGGGAACGGGTTGTCGGTGCGCACCTCGAAGCCGAGCACGCGGGTGTAGAAGCCGAGCGCCCGTTCCTGGTCGGTGACGGGCACGGTGACGGTGAGAAGGGAGGAGATGAGCATGTCGGCCACTATACGTAGGAAATTTCCTACATGACAAGCCGGGCGAATCTCAGGGAGCTCCCCGATGGACCGCCTAGATCGCGTTCCGTAGACTTGAGCCATGCTCATCGACGACTACGTGGCCGAGCTCGACGGCGCCCTGAGCGGTCCGCACGGCCCCAAGCGCGATCTCGTCGTCGAGGCACGCGACAGCCTGATCGACACCGCCGACGCGCTGGAGGCCGACGGGCTGGAGCGGGCGGAGGCCGAGCGGCTGGCCGTCGCGGAGTTCGGCGCGGTCCACGAGGTCGCGCCCGGCTACCAGGCCGAGCTGACCGCCGTCGCGGGCGGCGGCTGGGGGTGCTGCTGTTCATCAGCGTGCCGATCACCGTCGCCATGTGGTCGGTGCTGTGGCGGATCTACCCGGGCACCGACCAGGCCTGGCTCAACCAGCCGTGGTGGTACGCGCCCGCCTCCCGCCTGCTCGACCTCGTCCAGCTCGGCACCGGCCTGTACGGCGGTCTCGTGCTGTTCGCGCTCAGCCGTGGCTCCCGCTGGATCCGCCGGCCCCGCCTGGCCACCCGGTCGCTGGGCGTGCTCGTCTTCGCCTCGCTGCCGATCACGGCCGGGCTGGGGATGCTGATGACCTACGGAATGGACTCCCCCAACACCCTGCACGGCCTGCCCAGCGTGGTGGCCAACCTGGTGACGTCGGCGATGTGGGCGATCCAGCTCTACGGCGCCACGCGGTGCGTCCGCATCACGCGTACCTCCTTGGCCGAGGCGCGCTGACCTGCCGCACCCCTCAGCGCAGGGCGGTGGCCTCCGCGCGCAGGACGCTGCCGATCACGCTCGTGAACTCCCGCCAGGCCGACCGCTCCCCCTGGAGCTGCTTCCTGCCGGAGTCGGTCAGCCGGTAGGTGCGCCGCTTGCGCCCGCCCACCGTGGCCCACTCGCTGGACAGGTAGCCGATGCGCTCCAGCCTGCGCAGGGCCGGGTAGACGGTGCCCGTGGGCACGTTGAGCGCGCCGCCGCTGCGCTCCTGCAGCGCCTCGATGATGGCGTAGCCGTGCAGCGGCTCGCGCTCCAGCACTGAGAGCAACAGCGCGTCCATGTGTCCGCGCAGCGCGTCCGGGTTCATGCCTCTGATCCTAAACACCATTCCGCTAAGTAGCCAGTCTACATGTAGGCTGTCTATATGTAGGTAGGCACAACAACGGAGCGGTTCATGGACGTACTGGATCTGGCGCGGACACAGTTCGCGGTGACAGGCAGCCTGCACTTCCTGTTCGTGGTGCTCACGCTGGGCCTGGCGCCGCTCGTGGCGATCATGCACACCCGATGGGCGATGTCGGGCAAGCCGCTGCACGAGGGCATGACGAGGTTCTGGGGGCAGATATACGTCATCAACTACGCGCTCGGCATCGTGACCGGGCTGGTGATGGAGTTCCAGTTCGGGCTGTCGTGGAGCGGCCTTTCCCACTACGCGGGCGACGTCTTCGGCGCGCCCCTGGCCATGGAGACGCTCGTGGCCTTCTTCCTGGAGTCCACGTTCCTCGGGCTGTGGATCTTCGGCTGGCACCGGCTGCCCACGTGGGCGCACCTCGCGTGCATCTGGCTCGTCACCCTCACCGCGTACGCGAGCGCGTTCTTCATCATGATGGGCAACGCGTTCCTGCAGAACCCCGCCGGCGCCGTCGTGCGCGGCGACCGCATGGAGCTGGTCGACTTCGGGGCGCTGCTCACCAACAAGGCGCTCATCTTCGCCTTCCCGCACGTCCTCGGGGCCGGGCTGTTCACCGGCGGCATGGTGCTGGTCGGCGCGAGCGCGTACCGGCTGCGGCGCAAGGCGCAGGAGAACGAGTTCTTCAGCCGGTCGCTGCGCATGGGCGTGGTCACCGCGGCCATCGGCATCTTCGTCACCATGGCCTTCGGCTACGCGCAGTTCGGCGCCGTCCCCGAGGGCAAGTTCGGGGGCCAGAACCTCGCCGCGGCCGCCCCGCTCGGATTCATGATCGAGTTCGGGCAGCTGCTCGGGCTGGTCGTGCTGTTCGTGATGCTGCCGATGATCAAGGTTCTGCCGCGGGCCCGGTGGGCGCATCCGATCCTGATCGCGATGACGCCGCTGCCGTTCGTGCTGTCCATCCTCGGCTGGATGGCCAGGGAGATCGGCCGCCAGCCCTGGATGATCTGGGAGCGGCTCACCGTCGCCGACGCCATGTCGCCGGGGCTGACCCAGGGCATGGTGACGGCCTCGCTCATCGGGTTCGCCGCCGTGCTGGGGCTGCTCGCGGTCGTCGACTACGTCCTCATCGCCCGGGTGATCAGGCGCGGCCCGCGCGACCTCGACCTCGGCGCCACCACCCGCGAAGAGCCGCGCACCCCCGCGCTGAGTCACTGAGGAGAGTCCAGCGACATGGAAGTGATCTGGTTCGCCGTCTTCACGGTGCTGCTGGCCGGATATTTCGCCCTCGAAGGCTTCGACCTCGGCGTGGGGCTGCTGCTGCCCGTCCTGGGCAGGACCCGCGAGAACCGGGACCGGATGGTCGCCGCCATCGCCCCGTACGTGCTGGCCAACGAGGTGTGGCTGGTCGCCGTCGCCGGAACCCTGTTCGGCGTCTACCCGCTGCTCGAAGGCGAGGTGCTGTTCGGGCTGTACCCGCTGGTCGTGGCCATGCTGCTGAGCTGGATCCTGCGCGACGCCGGCCTGTGGTTCCGCCGCCGCCTCGGCGGCTCCGCCTGGCGGGGCTTCTGGGACGCGGCCATCGCGTTCGGCTCCCTCGGCCTGTCGGCCGGCTGGGGCATGGTCCTGTACGCCGCCGCCACCGGCTTTCACGCCTCACCCGTGCACCCGCTCGGGCTCCTGCTCGGCATGGTCGTCACGCTGCTGTTCGCCTTCCACGGATGGACGTTCCTCGGCTGGCGCTCCCCCGGCACGTTCGGGGTGAGCCGGCCGGGATGGGTGCTGGCGGCGTCGGCGCTCGTCGCGGCGCTGCCCGCGCTGGGGGTGCTGGGCGGCGCCATGCCGTACCTGCTGGAGCACAGCGCGCCCGCCGCCACCCTGAGTGTGCTCAGTGTCATGGTCCTGCCCGTCGCACCCATCATGCTGGGCGCGCAAGTATGGGTATGGCGCACTTTCCGGCCAGGCAAGGACGCCTTCCGGCTCCCGTCGTTCTTCTGAGGGCACGTGCATAAGGATCTCCTCGCGCTCATGCGGGCCGAACGCTCGGTCCGCCGCCACCTCGGCGTCACCATGGCCGCCGCCGTGCTGGCCGGGCTGCTCGTGCTGGTGCAGGCCGAGCTGCTGGCCGGGGTGCTGTCCGGCCGGTTCGCCACGGGCGTGCTGGCCGTGCTGGCGGCCGTCGTGGGCGTGCGGGCGCTGCTCGCCTGGACGCAGGGCGTCTTCGCCGGGCGCACCGCCACCGGCGTCAAGTCCGCCCTGCGGCACCGGCTCCTGGAACGGCTGCGCGAGCTCGGGCCCGCCCGGCTCACCGCGCACCGCTCCGGCGAGCTCGTCACCCTCGCCGGGCGCGGCCTCGACGGGCTCGACAACTACCTCACCGGCTACCTGCCCGCCATCGCGGTGGCCGCCGTCGTGCCCGTCGCCGTCCTCATCCGGCTCTTCGCCGCCGACCTCGCCAGCGCCATCATCGTCCTGGTCACGCTGCCGCTCATCCCCGTCTTCGGCGCGCTCGTCGGCATGACCACGAAAGCCGTCACCGAGCGGCAGTTCGTGGCGCTGTCGCGGCTCGGCGGGCACTTCCTCGACGTCGTCCGCGGCCTGCCCACCCTGCGCGCCTTCGGCCGGGCCCGCTACCAGGCCGGCGTCATCCGGCAGATCGCCGACGCGCACCGCAGCGCCACCATGCGGACCCTGCGGGTGGCGTTCCTGTCGTCGCTGGTGCTGGAGCTGTGCGCGTCCCTGTCGCTGGCGCTGGTGGCCGTGCCCATCGGGCTGCGGCTGCTCGGCGGGTCGCTCGACCTGACGACGGCGCTGCTGGTGCTGCTGCTGGCGCCCGAGGCGTACCTGCCGCTGCGGGCCATGGGGACGCGCTTCCACGCCAGCATGGAGGGGGTGGCCGCCGCCGACGCCGCCTTCGCCGTCCTCGACCGGTCGGCGGACGAACCGGAACTCACCTCCCGGACAGGACGCGACCTCGAACCCGCGCGGGGCGCGCCGGAGATCCGGCTGGAGAACGTCACCGTGCGCTACCCCGGCCGCGACGGCGCCGCCCTGGAGAACGTCTCCCTCACCATCGGCCCCCGCGAACGCGTCGCCCTGGTCGGCGAGAGCGGCGGCGGCAAGAGCACGCTGCTCCACCTCATCCTCGGCTTCGTCCAGCCGACCGCGGGCCGCGTCCTCGTCGACGGCACGGACCTGCGCGAGCTCGATCTCGCGAGCTGGCGGGCGCGGCTGGCGTTCGTGGCACAGCGGCCCCACCTGTTCGCCACGTCGGTGGCCGGCAACATCCGCCTCGGCGCCCCGGGCGCCACGCCGGAGGACGTCCGCAGGGCCGCGGCGGCCGCGCACGCGGACTTCGTGGACTCCCTCCCCCAGGGCTTCGACACCCTGGTCGGCGAGCGCGGCGCCAACCTCTCGGCCGGCCAGCGCCAGCGCATCGCCCTGGCGCGCGCCTTCTGCCGCCCGGACGCGTCGGTGCTCCTGCTGGACGAGCCCACGGCCCGTTTGGACGGGCGCAGCGAGGCGGCGGTGGTGTCGGGCACGGCCGAGCTCTCACGCGGCCGCACGGCCGTCATCGTCGCCCACCGCCCGGCCATGATCGACCTCGCCGACCGCGTCATCCGCGTCCACGAGGGCCGCATCCTCTCCGACACCACCCACGTCACAGGCACCGCGCCCGGCGAAGGCGCGGATCCGGCGCACGTGACGGTGGAAGACGCGGCGGACGCGGCGGACGTGGCGGATGCGGCGGACGTGGCGGATGCGGCGGACGTGGCGGACGTGGTGGACGGAGGACCGGCCGGCGTCGCGGCGGCGGCGCGGCGTGAGGGGGAGGCGCGATGAACCGGCGCATGGGCACGCGCCTCGTGTGGGCCGTCCTGGCGGGGTCGGCGGCGGACCTGGCGGGCCTGGGGCTCATCGCCGCCGCCGCGTGGCTGATCACCAGGGCCGCCGAGCAGCCGCCCCTGGCCGCGCTGAGCGTGGCGATCGTGGCGACCAGGGCGTTCGCCACCGGCAAGGGCGTCTTCCGCTACGCCGAGCGCCTGACCGGCCACGACGTGGCCCTGCGCGCGCAGGCCGGCACCCGGGAGCAGCTCTACGAGGCCCTGATCCCGCCCCAGCGCCCCCGCCACGGCGGCGCCGACCTGCTGAGCCGCATGGTGGACGACACCGAGGCCGTCCAGGACCTGCTGGTCCGCTGCCTGCTGCCCGCCGCCGCGGCGGCGATGGCCGGGCTGGCGGCGGTCGTCATCGGGCTGACGATCCTGCCGGTGGCGGCGCTGGTGCTGGTGGCGGGGCTGCTGGTGGCCGGGGTGGCGCTGCCCGCGGGCACGGCCGCCGCGGCCCGCCGCTGGTCGGCGCGGATCGCCCCGGCACGGGCGGCGCTGGCGGGCCGGGTGGCGGACCTGGTGCACGGGTCGGCGGACCTGGCCGCGTACGGGGCCGACGACGAGGCCCTGGCGAAGGCGCTGGCGGCCGACGAGGCGCTGGCCGCGCTGGAGCGCCGCCAGGCCCGCGTCCACGCCGCCGCACTGGCCGGCGGCACGCTGGTGCAGGGCCTGACGGTCGCGGCGGTCGTCCTGCTCGCGCAGGGCGCCGGGCCGGGTCGGTCGGCACGGCGGTCCTGGCCCTGACGTCTCTGGTCGCGTTCGAGCCGGTGCTGCCGCTGGCGGCGGCGGGCGAGCGCATGGCGGGCATCATGGCCGCGCTGAGGCGGTTGCGCGAGGTACGTTCGGCGGCCCCCGCCACCACGGAGCCCCCGCTCCGGCGCCCCGCCCCGAGGCTCCCCTGACGATCGACATCAAGGACCTCGTGGTCCGCCACGCCACCCCGGAGGCCCCGGCCGCCGAGGACGGCGGGCCCCGTACGAAAGCCCGTACGAAGGCCCGTACGAAGGCCCGTACGAAGGCCCGTACGAACGGCGGCCCGGCCACGGCGGAGCGGGCCGCGCTGGACGGGGTGTCGCTGCGGCTGACGCCCGGCAAACGGGTCGCGATCGTCGGCCCCAGCGGGGCGGGCAAGAGCACGTTGCTGGCGGCGCTGATGCGCCTGGTCGAGCCCGCGTCCGGCCGCATCACGGTGAACGGCACCGACATCGCGGACCTGGCGGGCGACGACGTGCGCGCCCTGATGACGGGCCTGACCCAGGACCCGTACATCTTCCGCACCACCCTGCGCGACAACCTGCGCCTGGCGGGCCCCGACGCCGACGAGGAGGCGCTGCGGCGCGCCGTACGGGACGCGCGCCTCGACACGTGGGTGGAGCGCACCGGCTGGGACACCGAGCTGGGCGAGGACGGCAGGACCGTGTCGGGCGGGCAGCTGCAGCGGCTGGCGCTGGCCAGGGCGCTGCTGTACGACCCGCCGGTGCTGCTGCTCGACGAGCCGGCCGAGGCGCTCGACGAGGAGACGGCCGACCGTCTGATGGCCGACCTGCTCGACGTGACCCGCGACCGCACGACGCTGCTCGTGACGCACCGCCTCAAGGGCCTGGAGCTGGTCGACGAGATCGTGGTGCTGGAGGAGGGCCGGGTGACGCAGCGGGGCCGTCATGACGAGCTGGTCGCGGTGCCCGGCTACTACCGCGACGTGTGGGAGTCGGAGGCGCTGACCAGGCGTTAGCTGCCACACGGCCGGGCCGCCTTGCTCGTGTCAGGCCCCGCGGCACGCCGTCGTCTCGGGGGTGAGGACGTCGGCGTGCAGCTCGTCGAGGGCCTGCCGCACCAGGTGGAGCACCTGCTCGGGGCGGGCCACGTGGGTGTCGAAGATGCCCGAGACGGACGCGGTGTCGCGGTCGTGCAGGACGGTCAGCATCGCCGCCGCCCTGGGGGCCAGCGGCGGGCAGACGAACACGGCGCGGGCTCCGGGAAACACCCTTGTGGCGTGGATGGCGCCGACGTCGAGCCGGTCGGCCGGGCCGCGCAGCGCCATGGGCAGCACGGCCCTGAGCATCGGCCGGGTCAGCGCGGCCGGGAGGGCGTAGAGGCCGCGGGCGGTGCGGCGCTGCTGGGCGATCTTGGAGGGGGTCATCTGGGCGGCGACCCGGCGCAGCCGTTCGCGTGGGGACGGCTCGGAGCAGGGCAGGGTGACGGGCAGGAGGCCCACGTGGTTGCCGATGGCCGGGTGGTCGCGCCGGCCGAGCAGGCTGACCGGCAGGCTGACGGTGAGATCCGGGCCTCCCCCTGTGGCGGGGCTCCCAAGCTCGGGCCGCCACGCCCGTAGCGCCCCGGCCACGAGGGCCAGGCTGACCTGCGCGACCGTGGTGCCGGTGCGGCCGGCGACGTCACGCAGCACCCGCGCGTCAAGGGGCACGACGAACAGGCGGGGCCCGCCGCCGCCCGGCGCCTGCCCGGGATGCCAGGGCGGCGGCGCCGCGGTGACCAGCCGTCTCAGCCCAGGCAGCGCCTCGCGTATCGCGGAGGTGGCCGACAGCTCCGAGCGCGGCGCCGCCACGCCCAAGCACCCCGCCGCGGACGTGGAGCCCGGCACGCACGCACAGCCCGGCGCGCGCCCGGGTGCCGGTCGTGGTGGTGCCTGGCCGCCGAACAGGGCCCGGGCGGTGCTGAGGAGGCCGAGGGCGTCCTGGAAGGCGTGGTGGACGCGGTAGAGCAGGACGTGCTCGTCCGGGGCGTGACCGTGGAGCACCATGAGGGTCCACAGCGGCCGGTCGCGGGGCAGGGGGCGGGCGGTCACAAGGTCGGCGGCAATCTGGTGGACGCTGCCTCCCGGGTCCAGGCGGTGGTACTCGATGTGCCGGGCCGGGTCGAAGGACGGGTCGGGGGACCAGCGGGCGCGACGTCCCGCTCCGGTCAGGCGGTGGCGCAGGGTGGGGGCGGCCTGCCGGACCCGGTCGGCGACGAGCCCGCACAAGGTCTCGGGCGGGGGCGGGGCGCCGGGCATGTGGGCGCCTATTGCCATATGCAGGCGCGAATCGGTTTTCGCGGCGGCGGCCAAACACCACTCGTAATGATCACCAAAGGACAGCGGCACGGTTGGACAAGCCGACGGACCTGAAGTATTACTGTTCACGGCCAGCCATGTTACTGAGCACCAGCCGAGATCGGGGCCGGGAGAAAATGCGTCAATTGCGGCCCGTCGAGCTGCTTGTTCTGAGCTATTTCGGCATTTCCGCCGTCCTGCACGTCACGCTCGGAGACCCGGCGCGCGACGGGCCGATGGCGGTGGTCACGTGCGTCCTGCCGGCCGCCCTGCTCCTGGCGTTGATCCGGCTTGAGCTGCGCTTTCGCGGGCGGTTCCGGCTGTCGGCGCTCAGGTTCGCCTACCCGCTGCTCATGCTGACCCCCATGTACTCCTCCGCCGCCCGGACGGTTCTCTACCTTCACGGGCACTACGTCGACGAGGCCGTCAACGCCTGGGAGAAATCAGCTTTCGGCGTATTTCCCAATGTCGCCATGGGAGCCGTCCATTCCCCTCTCCTCACCGAGATCGTGACGATCTGCTATTTCTCCTACTATGGCAGTTTTCTCATTCCTTTCTTCCTGTACGCGCGCGGCCGGAAACCGCTCGCCGAGCGTTACATGTTCGCCGCGCTGCTGGTGCTGCTGACCTGTTATCTCAGTTTCATGTTCGTCCCACTGGCCGGCCCGGCGGCCGCGCTGCCGCGGGAGTTCCTGGCCGGCCGCCCCGACGGGTACCTGGTCACCGACCTGCAGAACGCGATCATGGCCGCGTTCGACCCGCCCGGCACGTGCTTCCCCTCGCCGCACGTGGCCGGCGCCTGGATCACCCTGCTCACCCTGCGGCGGCACGTCCCCGAACTCGTCCGCTACGCGTTGTGGGCGGCGACCGCCGGGCTGACCGTCGCCGTGGTATACGACTGGTACCACTACGCCTCCGACGCGCTGGCCGGGTTCCTCGTGGCCCTGGCCGTCCACGCCGTCACCCGGCGCGGCACCGCGTTCCGGCCTCCTCCCGAACGGCCGGTCCCCGATCGTCCGGCGCCGCTCACCGTCGCCGCGCATCCATGAACCCGGGAGGACCCGTGCCCCGACGACCAGCGGCCTCGGCGTGGGAGCCGTGGCTCGGCAGCGGCGCCCTGCTCGCCGCCCTCAGCTCCGACGATCGCCTCGTCGAGCGCATGTTCGAGCGCACCGGGGGCATGTTCCGGCTCTGGCTGCCCGGCGCCGGCAAGGCCGTCATGCTGGCCGATCCGGCCCTGGTCAGAGACGTGTGCCGGGCTCCCGCCGACGTCATCGACGCCGCCCGGGCCAACCGCGTGCAGGAGCCGGTCATCGGCCGGCAGGGGCTCGCCTGCCTCGACGGGCAGGAGCACCGCCGGCTCCGGCAGGCCATGGCGCCGGCCGTCCGCGAGCAGGTGTCGCTGCGGCTGCGCGCCACCACGGAGCGGCTGGCCCGGCGGGTCGCCGACGACTGCCCCATCGGCGTGCCGTTCGCGCTGGAGCCGCGGCTGCACCTGGCGCTCATGGAGGCGATCCTGTCAATCACCCTGGGCCTCGGTCCCGCCGCGCAACGCGCCTGGGAGGGGCCGCTGCGGGAGCTGTTCCGCCGGGCCGCCTCCTACGAGATCTCCGTACGGTATCTGCTGCGCCAGGTCGGTGGGCTCGCCCTGTGGCCGTCCTTCCACCGCTCCAGGAACGCCTGCGACCGGCTGATCCACGACGAGATCGCCCGCCGGCGCCACCCCATCGAGCCCGATCAAGCCGACGGCGGTGGTGACGACCTGCTCGGCATGCTTCTGCGGGCCCGCGGCGACGACGGCGCCCGGCTGACCGACGAAGTGATCCGCGACCAGGTCATGAGCATGATCGCGGGAGCACGCACCACCACCGCCACCGGCCTGACGTGGGCGTTCGAGCGGCTGGTACGCCATCCCGAGGTGATGAGCCGGCTCGTCGCCGAGAGCGACAAGGGCGCCGGCGACGCCTACGCCGGGGCCGTGGTGTACGAGGCGCTGCGCGTCCGGCCGCCCGTGGCGTTCTTCGGCCGGGTGGTCAGGCGCCCGTTCGAGCTGGGCGGCCGGGTGCTGTCGCCGGGCACCACGATCGTCGTGCACCTGCGCTGCCTGCACCACTCCCCCGGCCTCCACCCCGAGCCCGCGGCGTTCCGTCCCGAGCGCTGGCTGGAAAGGCGGCCCGGCGGCTACGGGTGGATGCCGTTCGGCGCCGGCACGCACACCTGCCTCGGCGACCAGCTGGCGATCATGCAGATGAAGGTGTTCCTCCAGGTCTTCGCCCGCACCCTCGACCTCTCCCCCGCCCGCGCCGCCGACGAGCCCGTACGCCTGATGGCGATCTCCAACACGCCGGGCGAGGGCTGCCGGGTCGTCGCCAGGCGCCGAGCCGCCACCGCCGGTTGAGTTGTCAGGGCAATCAGGTTTACGATGCAAACCACTTTGAAGCTTCGAGGAGTTTGCATGGTGGACGACGAACGGACGCCGAGCCCCGAGGAGATGCTGCGCGTCATCGAGGAGCAGAGCGTCGCCACCACGAGATGGCTCCGGGGCGACCCCCTGTTCCTCTACGCCCCGTGGGGCGTGGCCTGGATGCTCGGGTTCACGGCGCTGTTCCTGCACTACGGGCTCGACGGCCGCTCCTACGCGCCGATCTCGCAGATGCAGGCGGTGGGTGTGCTGATGGCCGGGCAGCTCGTCGCGGGGGCCTTCGTCGCGTACGGGATCGTGCGCATGAACAAGACCACGCGCGGCGACTCGAACGCCCGCGGCGCCATGTTCGGCTACGCCTGGTTCGCCGGGTTCGCGCTCATGGTGGTGATCTGCTCAAGGATGAGCCCGCTGCTGCCGCCGCAGGAGAGCGGCCTGCTCTGGGCGGGCTCGTCGCTGATGCTGGTGGCGACCCTCTACATGGCGGGCGGCGCGCTCTTCCACAACTGGACGTTCTTCTTCTTCGGCGTCTGGGTCGCCGCGGTGAACACGCTCGGCGTGCTGCTCGGGGCGGGCTGGCACGCGCTGCTGACGGCGGTGCTGCTGGGCGGCGGGTACATCGTCGCGGGGGTGCTGGTGAGGCGCCGCTCGTGACGACGGACAACACGCTGCCGGAGCTCGATCCCGTCATCCACGCCCAGGCCAGGCTGCGGGTGGTCGCCGCGCTCAACGTGCTCGGGGACGGGGACGAGATGGCCTTCAACGCGCTGCGGAAGCTGCTCGGCATGACGGCGGGCAACCTGTCGGTGCACCTGACCAAGCTGGAGGACGCTGACTACGTCCGGATCAACAAGACGCACCGCGGCCGGACGCCGGTCACGTTCGTGGCGCTCACCACGCGCGGGCGGCTGGCTTTCGAGGATTACACCAAGGCGATCCGTACCCTGCTGGACAACGCTGGAGGCGCGACATGACCATCCTCACCCGGGCGATCGAGGTCTCGCGCCGCTACGGCGACGTCCTGGCGCTCGACCGCGTCTCGCTCGACATCAGGGCGGGCGAGCTGGTGGGCCTGCTCGGCCCGAACGGCGCGGGCAAGTCCACGCTGATCAACCTGTTCGCAGGGCTGCGCCGGCCGACGTCCGGCGTGGTCGAGCTGTTCGGCGGCTCGCCGCAGGATCCGGCCGTGCGCCGGGGCATCGGCGTGACGCCGCAGGAGACGGGGCTGCCGGAGGCGTTACGGGTGGGCGAGATCGTCGACTTCGTGTCGGCGCACTTCCCCGACCGGGCGGACAAAGGTGAGCTGCTGGCCAGGTTCGGCCTGGACGACCTGGTCAGGCGGCAGGTCGGCGGGCTGTCCGGCGGGCAGCGGCGGCGGCTGGCGGTGGCGCTGGCGTTCGCGGGCAAGCCGCAGCTGGTCTTCCTCGACGAGCCGACGACCGGCCTCGACGTCGAGGCGCGCCGCTCGCTGTGGGAGGGCGTCAGGTCCTTCCACCGGGACGGCGGCACGGTGCTGCTGACCAGCCACTACCTGGAGGAGATCGAGGCGCTGGCCGAGCGGGTGGTGGTGGTCGGCTCCGGCCGGGTGCTGGCCGACGGCACCGTCCGGGACGTGCGCGACGTCGTGGGCGTGCGGCGGGTCTCGCTCGTCGCGCCGGACCTGCCCGAGCTGCCCGGCGTGGTGGGCTCGGAACGGGTGGACGGCCGGGTCGACCTGCTGACCACCGACCCCGACCGGCTGGTCGTCGAGCTCGTCCGCAGCGGCACGCCGTTCTCGGGCCTGGAGATCAGGCCGACCACCCTCGAGGAGGCCTTCCTCGCCCTGACCTCGAAGGAGCCGTCACATGGCTGAGCTGATCGCCGCGCACGCCAGGCTCTTCCTGCTGGAGCAGCTGCGGGTGCCCGTCGGGCTGCTGGCGAGCGCGCTGTTCCCGGCGATCTCGTTCGTCGCGTTCGTGGTGCCGTTCGCGGGGGACGATCCGCGGGCCGCGACCATGGCGGCCGCGTCCATGATCTTCTTCGGCGCGATGGCGGGCGCGCTCATCAACCTGAGCATCACCGTGGCACAAGACCGCGAGCAGCCGTGGAACCCGTACCTGCGCACCCTCCCCGCGGGCCCGCTGCCCCGCTTCTCCGGGCGGATCCTGGCGACGCTGGCCGGGACGCTGGTCTCGGTGGTGCCGGTGCTGCTGCTCGCGATGCTGCTCACCGAGGCGACCACGACGCTGCCGCGGCTGCTGCTGGGGCTGGGCGCGCTGCTGGCGGGGGTGGTGCCGTTCATGCTGATGGGCCTGCTCATCGGGCTCGTGATGGCGGCCAAGGCGGCGATCGCGGTCTCTCAGGTGCTGTTCTTCCCGATGGCGATCGTGGGCGGGCTGCTGCTGCCGCCGCGGATGCTGCCCGGCTTCGTGGAGGTCGTCTCGCCGTACGTGCCGACCCGGGGTGTCGCGGAGCTGCTGTGGGCGATCACGGCGGGCACCACGCCGGACGCGGTGGCGCTCGTCTCGCTGGCCGGCTGGACCGTGGTGGTGGCGGTGGCGGCGGCCTGGGCTTATCGGCGTGACGAGGGGCGCCGCTTCTCCTGAGGGCGGCCCCTTGAGGACGGGGGGTGTGCCGCCGAGTCCGCAGCGATCTCAACGGCACACCCGTCCATGAGGGGGTCCTTGTTACTTGTTCTCCGAGAGGGTGACAGTGACCTCGCGGGTCGTGCCGTCTCTCATATATGTGATCTTGACCTCTTGGCCCGGTTTGAAACCTCTGACCTGCCCGACAACCGTATCGCCTCCGTCAACCGTCTTGTCGCCGATCTTCGTGATCAGGTCGCCTTCCTTCAGGCCCGCCTGCTCCGCCGGGCTTCCGGCGGTGACCTGCCTGATGAGGGCGCCCGGCACGTCGCCGGTCGCGTCGGTGACGCTCACGCCGAGGAAGGCGTGGGTGACCTTGCCGGTGCTGATGAGCTGGTCGGCCACCTGCTTGGCGGTGTTGACCGGGATGGCGAAGCCGACGCCGCCGCCCTGGGCCTGCGAGGCGATCGCGGTGTTGATGCCGATGAGCTGGCCAGCGGCGTTCACGAGGGCGCCGCCGGAGTTGCCCGGGTTGATCGAGGCGTCGGTCTGGATGGCGCCGCCGATCGTGGTGGGCGCGCTCTGCTGCTGTTGCTGGCCCCAGCCGGGCGGGACCTGCGGCTGGTCGTCGCCGAGGTTGAGCGTGCGGTCGAGGGCGCTGACGATGCCGGCGGTGACGGACCCTTCGAGGCCGAGCGGGCTGCCGATGGCGAGCACCGGGTCGCCGACCTTGAGCTGGTCGCTGTCGCCGAGCGTGGCCTTGGTCAGGCCCGAGACGCCTTCGGCGCGGATGACGCCGAGGTCGGTGGCCGGGTCGGTGCCGACGACGGTGGCCTTGGCCGTCTTGCCGTCGCTGAACTTGACGGTCATCTGACCGCCCTGCCCGGCGCCGACGACGACGTGGTTGTTGGTGAGGATGAGGCCGTCCTCCGACAGGACGACGCCGGAGCCCTCACCGCTCTGGCCCTGGATCATCACCACGGACGGCTGCACCTTCGCGGCGACCTCGGCGACGGTGAGCTGCTCGGAGGCCGACTTGAAGACGGGGCTGGGCGCGCTGGGGCTGCTGCCGGCCACGGGCTCGGGCTGGAACGAGGTGGCGACGGCGGCGCCCACGACGCCGCCGCCGACCGCCATCGCGGCCAGGGCGAGCCCGGCGATGGCCTTCTGCGCGACGGTGAGACGGTGCTTGTCAGACGGAGGCGGCGGCGGGGGCGGGGGCACCTCCATGGCGATCGTGTCCCGCCGGGGAAAGCCCCCGGCGGCCGGCGGGGTGGCGCCGAACTGGCTCCACCCGCCGGTGCCCTGCTCGCGAGGCTCGTTCGCGTTCATCTTCCATCTCCCTCAAATCCCTGTACTCCAAGGGTGTCAAGAAGCGCGTAAGCCCTGCTTAAGGCGGTGATTGCGAGGGGCGGCCCGGCCTGACGCGGCCCTTATCGATCGAGGTCGCGCGGGTGCGCGGGGCCGGAGAACTCGTCCAAGATTTTACTTGCTCGCGGGCCAGTACTCGTCTCTGAGCAGCCGCTTGTAGAGCTTGCCCGTGGGGTGCCGGGGCAGCTGCGCGCGGAAGTCGACGGACTTGGGGCACTTGTAGTGTGCCAGATGTTCGCGGCAGTACGCGATCAGCTCCGCCTCCAGCGCCGGGCCCGCCTCGTCCATGGAGGCCGGCGCGACGACGGCCTTGACCTGCTCGCCCATCTCCTCGTCCGGCACCCCGAACACCGCCACGTCGGCCACCTTCGGATGCACCGACAGCACGTTCTCGGCCTCCTGCGGGTAGATGTTCACGCCGCCCGAGATGATCATGTACGAGCGGCGGTCGGTGAGGTACAGGAAGCCGTCCTCGTCCAGGTAGCCGATGTCGCCGAGCGTGGTCCAGCCGCGGCCGAGCGGGTCCTGCGACGAGCGGGTCTTGCCGGGGTCGCCGTGGTACTCGAAGCGGCCGCCGTTCTCGAAGTAGATCGTGCCGTGCTCGCCGGGCGGCAGGTCGTCGCCGTTCTCGTCGCAGATGTGCACGGTGCCGAGCAGGGAGCGGCCGACCGTGCCCTTGT
This sequence comes from [Actinomadura] parvosata subsp. kistnae, assembly GCF_900323885.1. GTDB lineage: Bacteria > Actinomycetota > Actinomycetes > Streptosporangiales > Streptosporangiaceae > Nonomuraea > Nonomuraea composti. The sequence goes on from NZ_OOHJ01000008.1 coordinate 350,551, forward strand.
GCCGCAGCCAGTCTTCGGGGCCGACGTAGAGGAAGCCGTTGCCCTCGGTGCCGGCGTAGTACTCGTGGATGATCGGGCCCCACCAGCCGATCATCTGCTCCTTGACGGGGACGGGGCAGGGGGCGGCGGCGTGGATCGCGTACCGAAGCGAGGAAATATCGTATTTTGCCCGGGTTTCTTCGGGCAGTTTGAGCATCTTGATGAACATCGTCGGCACGAGCTGCGTGTGCGTCACCCCGTACCGCTCCACCAGCTCCAGGTACCGCTCCGGGTCGAAGCGCTCCATCACCACCACCGTCGCCCCGAGCCGCTGGAACGTCATGCTGTAGCGCAGCGGCGCGGCGTGGTAGAGCGGGGCGGGCGAGAGGTAGACGCTGCCGGGCGTGGGCGCGAACAGGCCCTGGATCAGCTTGAACAGCAGGCCGGGCTCGTCGAGCGGGCCGTGCGAGGCGGCCAGCTTGACGCCCTTGGGGCGGCCGGTGGTGCCCGAGGAGTAGAGCATGTCGGCGCCCTGGCACTCGTCCGCGATCGGGGTGACCGGCTGCCCGGCCACCGCCTCCTCGTACGACGCGAAGCCCGGGGCCACGCCGTCCAGCATGAGGCGCAGCTCGACGCCGGGGGTGCCGGCGGTGATCGAGGTGGCGACGGCGGCCAGGTCGGCGCTGGAGATGAAGACCCGGGCGCCGCAGTTGCCGACGATGTAGGCCAGCTCGTCGGTCTGCAGGCGCGAGCTGATCGGGGTGTAGTACAGGCCCGAGCGGTGCGCCGCCCAGGCGATGGCCAGGAACTGCGGGTGGTTGGCCAGCATGAACGCGATGTGGTCGCCCGGCCGCAGGCCCGCCGCGCGGAACAGGTGGGCCAGCCGGTTCGACTCCTCGTCCAGCTCGCGGAAGGTGATGATCCGTCCGGAGCCCGCCATGATCACAGCGGGCTTGCCGGGGGTGACTGCTGCGATGGCTCCCGGATGCATGAACAGAACAGTATTCGGCTGGTCGGCCGCCGCGCCAGAACCCGCTGACGGTCCCGGCGCGGCGCCCGCGGGCGGCTACTCGGCCGGGATGACCGAGCCCTCGTACTTCTGCTTGATGAAGTCCTTGACCTTCTGGTCCTGCAGCAGCTTGCCGAGGGTGACGATGTTCGGGTCCTTCTCGTGGCCGGCCTGCACGACCAGCCCGTTCACGTACGGGTTGCCGGCCGTCTTCTCCAGCACCAGCGCCTGCGAGGCGGGCTTGAGCCCGGCCTCGATGGCGTAGTTGCCGTTGATCACCGCGGCGTCCACGTCCTCCAGGGAACGCGGGAGCTGGGCCGCCTCCAGCGGCTTGAACTGCAGCTTCTTCGGGTTGCCCGTCACGTCGCGCTCGGTGGCGGCGGTGCCGGCGCCGTCCTTGAGGGTGATCAGGCCGTTGTCGGCGAGCAGCTTGAGCGCGCGGCCCAGGTTGGTGGCGTCGTTCGGGACGGCGACGGTGGCGCCACTGGCCAGGGCGGAGACGTTCGTGATCTTCTTGGAGTAGAGGCCGAGCGGCTCCAGGTGCACCGGCGTGACGAAGCTCAGCTTGGTGCCCTTGGTGGCGTTGAAGTCGTCGAGGTACGGCTTGTGCTGGAAGAAGTTGGCCGTGAGCTGGCCCTCGTCGAGCTGCACGTTCGGCTGCACGTAGTCGGTGAACTCCACGACCTCCAGCTTGATGCCGGCGGCGGGGGCCAGGTTGTCCTTGACGAAGTTGAGGATCTCCGCGTGCGGCACGGGGCTGGCGCCGACCTTGACCACGGTGTCGGCGCCCTCGGCGGCCGGCGTCCCGGTCGCGGACTGCGACGTGCCGCATGCGGCGAGCGACAGAGCCAGCGCGACGGCACCCACGAAACGGTGAATTTTCATGATTTTTCCTTACTTATGCGATAGGCGCCGAGCGACCCAGTCGCCCAGGCTCTGCAGGAGTTGCACGATCACGAGCAGCAGCACGACCGTCACGATCATGAGGAGCGTCTCGAAGCGCTGGTAGCCGTACCGGACGGCCAGGTCGCCCAGCCCGCCGCCGCCGAGCGTGCCGGCCATGGCGGAGTAGCCGATCAGCGCGACGACGGTCACGGTCAGGCCCGCCACCAGGCCCGGCAGCGCCTCGGGCAGCAGGACCTTGCGCACGATGGCGGTCCTGCTCGCGCCCATGGCCTGGGCGGCCTGCACGACGTCCGTGCCGACCTCCCTGAGCGCGGTCTCGACCAGCCGGGCGAAGAACGGCACCGCCCCGACGGTGAGCGGCACCACGAACGCGGCCGTCCCGATGGTGGTGCCGACAACGAGCCGGGTGAACGGGATGATCGCGATCATCAGCACGATGAACGGCAGCGACCGCCCGACGTTGACCACGAACCCTAGCCCCGACTTGAACGCCGGCAGCGGCCGCAGCCCGTCGCGGTCGAACACCACGAGCGCGACGCCCAGCGGCAGCCCGAGCAGCACGGTGAAGAGCGTGGACCAGCCCACCATCTGGGCCGTCTCCACGGTGGCCGGCCACAGCAGCGGCAACATCTCGTCCCAGGTCACGGCGCCTCCTCCACCATCACGCCGGCTTCACGCGGGTAGTCCCGGTTCACGGCGCCTCCTCCACGATCAGGCCGGATTCACGCAGGTACGCCAGCGCGGCGGGGGCCTCGGCGCCGTCCAGCGCCACCCGCAGCCGGCCGACGGAGCCGCCCGACAGGTCCTCGATGGAGCCGCCCAGGATGCTCAGGTCCACGTCGAACTTGCGCACCACCTCCGACACCACGGGCTGGCGCGGGTCGCCGGTGAACGTCAGCGTCACCGAGCCGGCCGGCGCGGGCTCGGGCAGCGGGAAGATCTCCCTGGTCAGGCGGGAGCCGGGCGTCCTGATGAGGTCGGCGATGGCGCCGGACTCCTCGATGCGGCCCGCCGCCATGATGGCGACCGAGTCGCAGACGCTCTTGACCACGTTCATCTCGTGGGTGATGAGCAGGATCGTCAGGCCCAGCTCCGTGTTCAGCCGCTTGAGCAGGGCCAGGATCGACTGGGTGGTGGCCGGGTCGAGGGCCGAGGTGGCCTCGTCCGACAGCAGCACCGACGGGTTGCCGGCCAGCGCCCTGGCGATGCCGACGCGCTGCTTCTGGCCGCCGGAGAGCTGGTGCGGGCGGTCCTTGCCGCGCCCGTCGAGGCCGACCAGCTCCAGCAGCTCGCCGACGCGGCGCTCGCGCTCGGCCCTGGGCACGCCCATGATCTCCAGCGGGAAGGCCACGTTCCCGGCGACCGTGCGCGAGGACAGCAGGGCGAAGTGCTGGTGGATCATGCCGATGCGCTGCCTGGCGCGGTTCAGGTCGCGGTCGCCGAGCGCGGTCAGGTCCTGGCCGGCGACGGTGACCGTGCCGGCGGTGGGGCGCTCCAGCAGGTTGACGCAGCGCAGGAGGGTGCTCTTGCCGGCGCCGCTCTGGCCGAGCACGCCGTAGATCTCGCCTTCGCGCACGTGCAGGTCCACGCCGTCCAACGCGACGGTCGTGCCGTACTGCTTGCGCAGGCCTGAAGCCTGGATCACTGGGATTCCCCATGACTGTGGGCGGCCGGGGCCGCGGGAACGTACATCACCGGAGGGAGGAAGGGGCTGCGGCCTTCAGCGGGTGCCCGGGTGGAAGGGCAGGTGACTCAGCCTGCGCAGCACGAAACCGGGTGTGATCATGGTGACCTTCGAGGAGAACGGGCGGACGGACTGTGCTCTAACGGGCCGGCATTCGCCCCATACGCATGCGTCGACACGCGGTCCCGCCCATGGGGGCGCCGCGGCCGGTCACGTATGCCTCGTTCACGCCGTTGCTAACGCCGCAGGAAGATTCCTGTATTCCTGATCTGTTTCGTGATCTGCGTCACTGATGGTCTCGGGCGAGCCTGCGAACATGCGAACGCCCGCCGCACCCGGTTCCGGCGGGCATGCGAACGCCCCGCCGCACCCCGGGAAGGAGGGGTGTGGCGGGGCGGTGCCGCCGGGGTCACGCCGCCACGGTGGTGGCGACCTTCGCCGGGGTCAGCGCGATGTCGAGGACCTCGCGCACGTCGCTGACGGTGTGGATGGTGAGCTCGTCGCGCACCTCCTGGGGCACGTCGTCGAGGTCGGGCTCGTTGCGGGCCGGGATGAGGACGGTGGTGATGCCCGCCCGGTGCGCGGCCAGCAGCTTCTGCTTGACGCCGCCGATCGGCAGCACCCGCCCGGTCAGCGAGATCTCGCCGGTCATGGCGACGTCGCTGCGGACCAGCCGCCCGGACAGGAGCGAGGCCAGCGCCGTGGTCAGCGTCACGCCCGCCGAGGGGCCGTCCTTCGGCACGGCGCCCGCCGGGAAGTGCACGTGCACGGAGCGGTCCTTCAGCGCGGTGACCGGCAGCTCCAGCTCCGCGCCGTGCGAGCGCAGGTAGGACAGCGCGATCCGCGCCGACTCCTTCATCACGTCGCCGAGCTGGCCGGTCAGGGTCAGGCCCGTCTCGCCGGTCTCGGGATCGGCCAGGGACGCCTCGACGTACAGGACGTCGCCGCCCGCTCCGGTGACGGCCAGGCCGGTGGCCACGCCGGGCACCGAGGTGCGCTGCTTGGCCTCGGGCAGGGACGACTCGGGCACGAACCGGGGCCGCCCGATGTAGCCCACCAGGTCGTCCTCGCCCACGGTGACGGGCAGCTCGTCCTTGGCCGCCACCTTGCGCAGGATCCGCGCGACCGAGCGCTCCAGCGAGCGCACGCCGGCCTCGCGGGTGTACTCGCCGGCGAGCTTGCGCAGCGCCGCGTCCTCGACCGTGACCTCCTCGGCGGTCAGCCCGGCCAGCTCCAGCTGCCGGGGCAGCAGGTGGTCGCGGGCGATCGCGACCTTCTCGTCCTCGGTGTAGCCGTCGAGCGTGACGACCTCCATGCGGTCGAGCAGCGGCCCGGGGATGGCCTCCAGGACGTTGGCCGTGGCCAGGAACAGCACGTCGGACAGGTCGAGCTCGACCTCCAGGTAGTGGTCGCGGAACGTGTGGTTTTGAGCCGGGTCGAGCACCTCCAGCAGGGCGGCCGTGGGGTCGCCGCGGTAGTCGGCGCCGACCTTGTCGACCTCGTCGAGCAGGACGACCGGGTTCATCGAGCCGGCCTCGCGGATGGCGCGCACGATGCGGCCGGGCAGCGCGCCGACGTAGGTGCGCCGGTGGCCGCGGATCTCGGCCTCGTCGCGGACGCCGCCGAGGGCGACGCGGACGAACTTGCGGCCCATCGCGCGGGCCACGGACTCGCCGAGCGAGGTCTTGCCGACCCCGGGAGGGCCGGCCAGGGCCAGCACGGCGCCGCTGCGCCGGCCGCCCACCACGCCGAGGCCCTTGTCCTGGCGGCGCTTGCGCACGGCCAGGTGCTCGATGATGCGGTCCTTGACGTCGTCGAGGCCCGTGTGGTCGGCGTCGAGCACGGCCCTGGCGCCGGTGATGTCGTAGTTGTCTTCCGTGCGCTCGTTCCACGGGATGTCGAGGACGGTGTCGAGCCACGTGCGGATCCAGCCGGTCTCAGGGGACTGGTCGGGGGTCCGCTCCAGCTTGTCGACCTCCTTTAGCGCGGCCTCGCGCACCTTCTCCGGCAGGTCGGCCGCCTCGACGCGGGCCCGGTAGTCCTCCTCCTCGCTCTCGGTGGAGTCGCCGTTGAGCTCCTTCAGCTCCTTGCGGACGGCGGCGAGCTGCTGGCGCAGCAGGAACTCGCGCTGCTGCTTCTCCATGCCCTCCTGGACGTCCTTGCGGATCGTCTCGGCGACGTCGAGCTCGGCGAGGTGCTCGCGGGACCACTCGATCAGCTTGGCCAGCCGCTCGGCCGGGTCGGCCTCCTCCAGCAGCTCGACCTTCTGCGCCGTGCTCAGCCACGGCGTGTAGCCGGAGCTGTCGGCCAGCACCGACGGGTCGTCGATGGTGTTGACCTGGTCGACCACCTGCCAGGCGCCGCGCTTCTGCAGGATGGTGGTGGCCAGCGCTTTGTACTCCTTGGCCAGCTCCTGGGCGCGCTCACCGGCGGCGACCGTGTCGATCGTCTCGGCCTCGACCCACAGTGCGGCGCCGGGGCCCGTCGTGCCGGTGCCCACCCGCACCCGGTTCACGCCGCGCACGACGGCGGCGGGCTCGCCTCCCGGCAGCCTTCCGACCTGCTCGACGACGGCCTGGACGCCGATCGCGCCGTAACGGCCGTCAATGCGGGGAACGAGGAGGACCCGTGGCTTGTTGCCACCGGATGCACGGGCCGCGTCGATGGCAGCGCGCACCTCGGAGTCGGACAGGTCCAGCGGAACCACCATGCCCGGCAGGACGACGGCGTCGTCCAGCGGCAGGACCGGGAGGGTCAAGCTCTCACTCATGCGAACTCCAAAGGGTTGAGTTATACCGGCTCAACTCATTGGAGCCCGGGACTGTTCCCTTCCTTGCCGATGTTCGCTCACGGCGATCGTAATGTTGTAAGCGATACCTGAGGGTGAGGGAACATCAGACCCTGGTGTGACGACCGGCCGTGGTCGCGCTTCTAAGCTTGACCAGGTGATCCTCGTCCAGCGCGCCCGCTCGCTCGGCCGCTCCCTCGCCCGCCGCCGCCCTTGGAAGAGCGCGCGGAAAGGGGCGCAGGAGGGGGTTCCAGAGGAAGCGCACAAGGGGGCCGGGGAATCGGCGCAAGAGACTGCACGGGAGACGACGGGGCAGGAGGCTTCGCCGGAGACGGGGCAGGAGGCTTCGCGGGAGGGCGCGCGGGAGGGCGCGCGGAAGCTCTCGCGAGAGAGGGCGCTGCAGAGGGCGCGGGATAGGGTCTGGGACACCGGGCGGACGCTCGGGCGCCCGTTCGCGCTGGCGTTGTTCGAGGGCGACGCCGACCCGCCGGCCGCGCGCCGCCTCACGTTCAAGGTGCCGCGCCGGCTCAGGGCGCTCGTGCCGTTCACGTCCTACAGCGCCGTGCAGGCCGCCGACCTCCTGCTGGCCTTCATCCTGTACGGCATGATGCTGAGCGAGAGCCTCGACTGGAACCACGCCGCCGGCCGCGCCCATGCCGCCAACCCGGCCATCCCCGGGCCCGTCCCGGAGATCTTCCTGTATCTGAGCACGATCGGCGTCTCGCTCCCCGTCGCGCTGCGCGACCGGTGGCCGCTGGCGGCGTGGCGGATCGCCGCCGTGCTGTCTCCCCTGGTCGTCTGGGTGACCGCCACGGTCGGCCGCACCGAGCCGCCCTATCCCGTCATGGGAATCGTCATGTACCTGCTGGTCCTCTACTCGGTGGCCGTGCGGTGCGAGCGGCGGATCACCATGGCCGTCTGGGTGCTGACGGTCCTCGCCCTCTGGATCGTCCATCCCGACTCGATGTTCCTCGCCTCGATCATCGCCTCGGTCGCGGTGCTGTTCGGCTACAACGTGCGCGCGCGGCGCACGGCCACGAGCCGGCTGGCGGAGGAGGAGCGGCGCAGCCGGCAGGCGGAGGGCGCGCAGGCGGTGCTGGAGGAGCGGGCGCGCATCGCCCGCGAGCTGCACGACGTGGTGGCGCACCACATGTCGGTGATCGCGATCCAGGCGGAGGCGGTGCCGCTCAAGGCGGCCGGCGACGCGGCGCAGCTCGAGGCGGGCCTGGCGGAGATCAGGGGGCTGTCGCTGGAGGCGATCGCGCAGCTGCGCCAGGTGCTCGGCGTGCTGCGCGACCCGCAGGGCCGCACCGACACGGCGCCGCAGCCCGGGCTCGACCGCATCGACGAGCTGGTCTCCAACGCGCGGGCCGCCGGGCTGGCCGTGGTGGTGAAGCGGTCCGGCTCTCTCGGCGGGCAGTCGCAGGCGGTGGAGCTGTCGGCGTACCGGATCGTGCAGGAGTCGCTGTCGAACGTGATGCGGCACGCGCCCGGCGCCACCGTCGCGGTGGAGATCACCCGCCGCGGCGACGAGCTGCGGCTGCGCGTCGCCAACGGCCCCGGCACCGGCCCGCGCGAGGCGTCCGGCGGGGCCGGGCAGGGGCTGGTGGGCATGCGGGAGCGGGCGGCGCTGCTCGGTGGCACGCTGGAGGCCGGGCCCACCGGCGGCGGGGGTTTCGAGGTGCGCGCGACGTTACCGATCACAGAGAGGGAGAGCGCTTGATCCGGGTGCTGATCGCCGACGACCAGGGCATGGTGCGCACGGGGTTCACGGTGTTCCTGAGCGGCCAGCCGGACATCGAGGTCGTGGGCGAGGCCGCCGACGGGCGGGAGGCGGTCGAGCGGGCCGCCGAGCTGAGCCCCGACGTGGTGCTCATGGACGTCCGCATGCCGGTCATGAACGGCCTGGAGGCCACCCGGGAGCTGATGGCCCGGCAGGGCACGGCGAAGGTGCTCATCCTGACCACGTTCGACCTCGACGACTACGTCTACGAGGCGTTGCGCGCGGGCGCCAGCGGGTTCCTGCTCAAGGACGCCTCGGCCGCGCAGCTCGCCGAGGCCGTCCGGGTGGTGGCGGCCGGGGAGGCGCTGATCGCGCCCGCGATCACCAAGCGGCTGATCACCGAGTTCGCCCGGATGGGGGCGCCGCGGCCGGTCACGGGGCGGCGGCTCGACGAGCTGACCGAGCGGGAGACCGAGGTGCTGAGCCTGGTGGCGCAGGCGCTGTCCAACCAGGAGATCGCGGAGAAGCTGTACGTGGCCGAGCAGACGGTCAAGACGCACGTGGGGCGGGTGCTGATGAAGCTGGGGCTGCGCGACCGGGCGCAGGCGATCGTGTTCGCGTACGAGACGGGGCTGGTGCGGCCGGGCGAGTGAGCGGGCGTGTCGGGGTGGCCGGGCCGCCGGACTTGGCGACTCAGCCGGACCTTGGCGGTCCGAGCGACGGTCGGAGCGGCGGCCGGAGCCTTGGCCGCTCAGCCGAAGCGGACGCCGGAGCCTTGGCGGCTCAGCCGGAGCGGACGCCGGGCAGCAGCTCGATGCGTACCGACTCGCTCTCCGACAGCAGGACGACCCGGCCGAGGCCGCGCCGCCACTGTTCGTACGTCATCGCCGGCACGAGGTAGTGCCTGCTCTCGCGGCTGAGCAGCAGGCGCAGCCCGTCGTAGCGGTAGCGGTACATGCCCTTGGGCAGGTCGGTCCTGGTGACGCCCACGGCGTTGAGTGCGAGCTGGTCCTTGGCGAAGATCGAGACCTGCGTGCGGCGGGGCAGGCTCTCGGCGAAGGCGCGCGCCGCCTCGGCGCCGCGCAGCTGGGCGAACAGGGCGGCGCTCCAGAGCAGGCACAGGATGGCGACTCCGGCCGCCATGATGAACGCGACCCGGCCGAGCGGCCGCTCGCGGAAGAGGGCGACCAGCAGGGGCAGGCCGCCCGCGATGAGCAGCAGGATCAGGATCGTGTTGACCGAGCCGCCCGCCAGCGCCACCGCCGCCAGGAGCAGCCCGAGCGCGGTCGCACCCGACCCCGCACCGCCGAGCAGCCTGCGCCGCAGGGCGACGTCGCAGCGCAGGCCGGCCGCGAGCACGACGAGGGGCAGCACGACCAGCCAGGGCAGCACCTCGGGGCGGAAGAGGTTCAGGCCGCGCAGGGCGTACTCGTCGAGCCGGTAGCCGATGGCGGAGGCGTCGAGCTGGAACAGCTCCAGGTAGCTGTCGGTGTAGACCCAGCCCACGTAGATGATCACCGTCGCGGACGAGGTCAGCAGGAAGGTGCTCAGGGCGATCGGGTCGATCGTGGCGGCGGTCCGCGCCGGGGCCGACGGGCCGGACGGGTTCTCGCTCACGTGTCTCCGGGCTCGGGCGTCGGCTGCTCTTCGGGTTCGGGGGTCGGCAACTGCTTCTGCCCGGGTTCGGGGGTCGGAGGTTCCGGCGTCTCGGTCGGGGCCAGCGGCCCGGTCAGCCCGGTTTCCGGGTCCTCGGACGCCGTCGGTGGCCCGGTGAAGCGGCCGCCCGGGCTGTGCCCGGTGTCGAGGCTGGGACAGGCCGCCGCGACGACGTCCCCGCCCCCGGCCGGGCACGCCGCCGAGGATTTCTTCGGCCGCTTCTTCTTCACCGTCGCCGAGCCGGACGCGCGCGGCCCCTCGGCCCCCTGCCCGATGGAGCTGCTCACCGGGTCTCCGGCGGGGCCGGACGGCGCGCTTCCGCACGCGCCCAGCGCCAGGACCGCCGCGAGACCTAAGGCCGCCGCCGCTCCGGCCGTCCGGTGGTCGATGTTCATGGTGGGCTCCCCCCGCGATGACACAGGAGTCATCACGTTCGGCTGCCGCTTCGTTACAGAGGATGATCATGCGCGCCGTTTGTCGTACAGTCGGCGGATGGACCCGGTTGAGCTCTTCCATCAGGTGGCGGCCACCGTGCCCGCCTACGGCAGGTTCCTCGCGGAGCATCGGGTGGATCCGGCGCAGGTCGTGACGTTCGAGGACTTCACGCGGCTGCCCATGACGACCAAGGACACCTACACCCGCCGGCACCCCCTCCCCGACCTGTGCAGGAACGGCGTGATCGGAGACATGATCGCCGTCTCCTCCGGGTCCACGGGCGTGCCGTCGTTCTGGCCGCGTTCGGCGGCGGACGAGCGGGTGATCGCCGACCGGTTCGAGGAGGTGCTCGGCGGCTCGTTCGGCGCCCGGGAGCGCCGCACGCTGGCCGTGGTCTGCTTCGCGCTCGGCACGTGGGTGGGCGGCCTGTTCACCGTCGCCTGCTGCCGTCACCTGGCCGAGCGCGGCCTGCCGATCACCGTGGTCGCCCCCGGCACGGACCGCCGGGAGATCGCGCGGGTGCTGCCGGAGCTGGCGCCGTACTTCGAGCAGGTCGTGCTGCTGGGCTATCCGCCGTTCCTGAAGAACGTCGTCGACACCGAGGACCTGCCCTGGGCGAGCTGGGACGTCAAGCTGGTGACGGCGGGCGAGGTGTTCAGCGAGGAGTGGCGGACGCTGGTCGCCGAGCGGGCCGGCATCGCCGACCCGGTGCGCGGCATCGCCTCCCTGTACGGCACCGCCGACGCGGGCGTGCTCGGCAACGAGACGCCGCTGTCGGTGGAGCTGCGCCGGTTCCTGTCGGCCCGCCCGGGCACGGCCAGGGAGCTGTTCGGCGAGTCGCGGCTGCCGACGCTCGTGCAGTACGACCCGGAGGTGCGCTTCTTCGAGGAGCACGAGGGCACCCTGCTGTTCTCGGGCGACAACGGGGTGCCGCTCGTCCGCTACCACATCGCCGACGAGGGCGGCGTCATCCCGTACGAGGAGCTGCTGGGCTTCGTGCGGCGGCATGGCTTCGAGCCGCGCGAGGACGGGCCGCGGCGGCCCTTCGTGTACGTGTTCGGCCGCTCGCACTTCACCGTGTCCTACTACGGCGCGAACATCTACCCGGAGAACATCGCGATCGGCCTGGAGCAGCCCGGGGTGAGCGAGCGGGTGACGGGCAAGTTCGTGCTGGAGGCGGCCGAGGACGAGCGGCGCGACCGGCACCTGACGGTGACGGTGGAGCTGATGCCCGGGGAGAGGCCGTCCGAGGAGACCGCCCAGGCGGTCGGCGCGTCGATCCTGGCTCAGTTGCTCCGGCTGAACAGCGAGTTCGCGGCGTACGTGCCGGTGCCGCGGCAGGCGCCGTTCGTCCGGCTGCGCGAGGCGGGCGACCCGGAGTACTTCCCGCCGGGCGCCAAGCACCGTTACACCCGGTAGGGGCGGGGCCGCGGGCCCAGAGTTTTCCCTAGTGCGACCCCTGGGGCGGGTGCGGGCCCCGGGGCCTACCGTCGGGGTGGGCCGACCCGACGGAAGGGAGCAGGTGACGCCTCATGCTGGATGATCTCGGCCGGATGTTCTCCTGGCTGATGGCGGCTCTGGTGCGGCCGGTGTCCGGGTTGTACGGCGAGTTCGACCTGCGGCCCGGCGACCGGGATCCGGGGCCGGGGCTGCCCGCCCGGTACGGCGGCGCGGACCGGCCCGGCGTGACCGGCACCACGCACGTCCGTGACCTGCACCGGGACCTGCGGGAGCTGGGGTTTCTGCTCGCGCCGGAGGACACGGCGGAGTTCACGACGGCCACGTGGCTCGCGGTGATGGAGTTCCAGCGGTACGCGTCGCTGTCCGACGCGGCCACCGAGCGGGAGCCGCGCGCGGCGACCCTCCTGGACGAGGTGCCGCCCGATGCTTCCCTCCTCCACGTGAGCGCGGCTTCCGCCTTCCCGCCGCAGGGGCCGTTCCGGGTGCTCGCGGGCGAGGAGATCATGGAGGTCACCGCCGTCACCACCGCCCGGACGACCGGGACGGACGCCGCGCTCAAAGTGACGCGCGGCATGGAGGGCACGGCGGCGGCCGCCCACGCGCGGGGCGCCGAGGTGGAGCTGATCCGCTGGTCGGACCGGCTCGTGCCGGCGCACGCCCCCTTCTACGAGCGGTACGCCGACCCGGTCACCGGCGTCGTCAACGCCTGGACCAGGTTCGTGCTGCGCCGCTGGAAGGAGGGGCGGCGGCGGTGCCCGATCGTGGTGGAGGCGTGGGAGCTGCGGGAGGGCCGGCCGGACCGCCTCCACACGATCCCCGCCGCCGAGGGCCGCCCCGCCCGCCGGGCCGGGAACGTCTGGGGCGCGCGCGAGGTGACCGCCACCGGGCCGCGCCTGTACGTCCGCGACCTGACGAGCACGTGGCGGCGCCCGTCCCGCCCGCCGATCGTGCCAGAACGTCCCGAGTTGGACGTGACCGGCGACTACCGCGTACTCGGCGACTACGCGGGCCCGCGGGCGTGGCCGGAGTTCGGGCACACGTGGCGGCCGGAGGGCGAGATGCTGCCCGAGCACCTGCTGCCCGCCACGGAGCCGGGCGGGTCCGGCCCCACGCTGGGGCAGCTCATCGAGGCGGGCGACGCGGCGGCGCTCGGCACGTACAAGGTGGTGCGCGCGGTCAGCGAGGTCGAGGCCATCGGCTACTTCGACTGCATGAACGCCTACGACCGGGCGTTCGTCTCGCTCGGCCCGTGCCACTGGACGGCCGGCCTGGCCACCGGCCCCTCCCCCGCGAGCGCCGTGGACGAGGGCGAGCTGTGGGGTTTCATGGCGTATCTGAAGGCGACGGACCGGTACGCGTTCGCCCAGGCCGTGGGGCGGTTCGGGGTGGACGTCGGCACGGAGTGGGGCCAGGACGGCGCGGCGCTGTTCGAGCCGGGCCAGCGCAAGTACACCGGCCGCCCCGCGCTGCCCCGCGAGGGCGGCGGCCGGTACGAGCTGGGCAAGGTCGAGGAGTACGACCTGTTCCGCGGCTGGCACTGGTTCTACCGCCTGCAGATGGCCGGCCGTACCGTGGACGGCTTCCGCCGCGCGATGTGGGACATGGCGCGGCTGCGCCTGCGTGACGTCGGCGAGACGCCCTGGGACGGCCCGGCGGAGCCGCCCACCTGGACGGTCCCCGGCCCGGACGGCCCGCGCCCGGCCAGGATCAAGGACGTGATCACCTCCGAGCGGGGCATGGCGATCGTCTACCGCTGGCACATCAGAGCCCCGGCGAACATGGTGTCCGCCGGCCCCGCCTCGGAGCCGCCCGAGACGAGGAGGATCGGCCGCGCGGGCCCCGTCCTGCGGGCCGCGTGCGAGGCCGCCATCAGGGAGGAGCCGGGCCTGTTCACCGGCTCGCCCGACACGTGGGGCGACGCCGCCGAGCAGGCGCTGGTCGCGCGGCTGCGCGCCCAGGGCGGGGCCTCCGTCGAGTACGTGCACGAGTGGCCGCGCCAGGTGTCCGCGAGCCGCGGGTTCGCGCTGCCGTACGAGCTGCTGCCCGACCACGGCGACGGCCGCCGGCTCGACCCGGCGCGAGGCTCCTTCCACCTGGACACGCGCGGCCTCCCGCCACCGCCATAGGAGCTCAGGGCTCGCGGCGGACGGCCACCAGCGCGACGTCGTCCTCGCGCACCCCGAACGCGCTCAGGATGCGGTCGGCGAAGTCCTCCAGGTCGTCCTCGACGACCTCGGCGAGCTTCCTGGCCTTCTCCAGGCTCTCGTCCAGCGAGATCCTGCGGTCTTCGACGAGCCCGTCGGTGAACAGCAGCAGCGTGCCGCCGGGCGGCAGCTTCAGCCGGTCCACCGTGTACGTCTCCGGCAGCGCCCCCAGCAGCAGGTTGCCCAGGTTGTGGTAGGTGCCGCCGGGCCCGGCGAACAGGGGCGGGATGTGGCCGGCGTTGCCGATCTCGACCTCCCCCGTCGCCGGGTCGATGAGCATCAGGCAGAGCGTGGCCGTCATGCGCGGGTGGTAGCGCCGCATCATCTGGTTGAGCAGGTCGAGCGAGGCGCTGAGGTCGGCCTGCCCGATGAACGAGGCGCGCATCGCGTGCCGCAGCTCCGCCATCACGGTCGCGGCGTGCAGCGAATGGCCCTCCACGTCGCCGATCGCCACCAGCACCCGCTCGCCGATCGGCAGCACCTCGTAGAAGTCGCCGCCCACCTCGATGTTGTCGGCGGCCGGCTCGTAACGCATCGCGACGCGCAGGCCGGGCACCTGGGGGATGCGGGTGGGCAGCAGGCTGCGCTGCAGGGTCAGCGCGATCGCGTGCTCCTCGGTGTAGGCGCGCAGCGCGCCGACGGCCAGGGCGAGCTGCTGGCCGAGCTGGCGCAGCAGGTTCACCTCGTCGGCGTCGAGCGGCGGGTCGCTCTCCACACCGAGGTAGACGGGCGCGCCGGAGTTCTTCGTCCGGCACAGCACGCCCGTGGTGTCGCCGTCGAAGCGAATGTCCGGCAGGAGGTCGCGCCACTGCCGCGCGTCCAGGGTGAACACGTGGGCGCGCTGCGTCTCCCGCTGCACCATCCCGCTGAGGCGGTGCAGCAGGTCGGGCCCGGCCGGGTGGGGCGTGGCCCGCTCGCCGGGCCGGGCCCGGTAGCGGCGGGTGCGGCCGTCGGGCAGCAGCACCAGCGTGCCGCAGAAGCGGCCCAGCACGCCGGCCGCGCCCTCCACGGCGACCGACAGCAGCGCGTCGAACGTGTCGGCCTCGTTCATGCGCAGCGTCACGTCCGCCAGCCCCGCCAGGCGCTCGGCCATCCGCTCGGCCCGCCACCGCGCCCGGTAGTACCGCAGCATGGCCTCCACCGTGGCGGAGAACTCGGCCGGCTCGATCGGCTCGGCGAGGTAGGCGTCG
>NZ_OOHJ01000007.1 GCF_900323885.1 [Actinomadura] parvosata subsp. kistnae
TTGTCTTGCCGTCGCGGGCGCGGCGGTGCTGCTGCTGTCCGGATGCGGCGCCCAGGAGGAGCCCGAGCAGGCCGCCGCCGGCCCCGTCACGATCGACTACTGGCTCTGGGACACCGCCCAGCAGCCCCAGTACCAGGCGTGCGCCGACGCCTTCCACAAGGCGAATCCCCAATACACCGTCAAGATCACCAGTACGGCTGGGACGACTACTGGAACACGCTGACCACCGCCTTCGTCTCCGGCACCGCCCCCGACGTGTTCGTCGGCCACCTGTCCCGCTACCCCGAGCTGGCCGCCCAGGGCCAGATCCTCCCCCTGGACGAATACGTCACCAAGGACAAGGTGGACCTGTCGATCTACCAGGACGGCCTGGCCGACCTGTGGTCGCCAAGGACGGCAAACGGTACGGGCTGCCCAAGGACTTCGACACCGTGGCCGTCATCTACAACACCGACCTGCTCAAGAAGGCCGGCATCAAGCCGGAGGAGATGGCCGAGCTGAGCTGGAACCCGCAGGACGGCGGCACGTACGAGAAGGTCATCGCCCGCCTCACCGTCGACAAGAACGGCAAGCGCGGCGACGAGCCCGGCTTCGACAAGAAGAACGTCGCCACCTACGGCCTCGGCCTGAACGGCAGCGGCGCCGGCTTCGGCCAGACCGAGTGGAGCATGTACGCGATGAGCAACGGGTGGCAGTACGGCGACAAGAACCCGTGGCCCACGACGTTCAACTACGCCGACCCCAAGTTCAAGGAGACCATCAAGTGGTTCACCTCGCTCATCGACAAGGGGTACATGCCGACCATGGACATCGTCAGCTCCGGAGTCGGGCAGATCGACGCGTACGGGGCGGGCAAGTACGCGATGGTCACCGAGGGAAGCTGGAACACCAAGACGTACTGGAACCTGAAGGGCGTCAAGTCCGCCCTCGCCCCCACCCCGATCGGGCCGACCGGTAAGCGGGCCAGCCTCTTCAACGGCCTGGCCGACAACATCTCCGCCACCAGCGACAACCCGGACGCGGCGTGGGCGTGGGTGAAGTTCCTCGGCTCACCCGCCTGCCAGGAGGACATCGTCGCCAAGGAGGCCATCGTGTTCCCCGCGATCAAGACGGCGACGGTGAAGGCCGAGCAGGCGTTCAAGGACGCGGGCATCGACGTCAAGCCGTTCACCATGCACGTCGAGCAGGGCACGACGCACCTGGCCCCGATCGCCGAGCACTGGGCGGACATCACGGCGACGATGACGGAGACGATGGACGCCATCTTCTCCTTCAAAGCCGACGTGAACTCGCTCGACCAGGCGAACGCCACCGTCAACGGGCTCTTCGGGTAAATCCTTATTCCTTACGGCACAGCCCACGTCACCCCACCCCCCGCACGTGGCGGGCCTCCATCCAGGGCAACGCTCCTCCGGCTCCCCGGCTGACCGCCGTGACGTGCGCGAAGTGGGCCATCCGCGTGGTTCACGGTGAACCGGTCACGGAAACCGGAAGGCCGGGTGCCGCCCCGTCGGTGGGGCGGCGCCCGGCCTTCTCGCGCTTGCGCGTCAGCGGCTCAGGAGGTGTGCAGGTACACCTGGCCGAACACCTCCGACAGGTTCTTCAGGTCCGTGGCCAGGTCCACCTCGGGGTGGGCCGGGTCGTACACGGTGGCCAGGCGCGGCTTGATCGTGCCGAGCTTCTTGAGCTGCTCCCACGTGGTGTTGGCGGCCCACTTCTCGCCGTACACGCGGCTGACCTGCCCCTGGTCGTTCTGCCAGCGCGTCCACAGGGTGACGGTCTCGGCGGCGTCCTGGCGCAGCGGCGCGGCGATGCGCTCGGCGATGGCCTTGGTGACCTGCTCCTCGGTCAGCGCGGAGGAGCCGGCAGCGGCGAAGGAGGCGTCCTCGGCGGCGATCTGCGCGTAGGCGTCCCAGGCGCGGGCCTGGACCTGCGCCCACTGGTTGCGCTGGGCCGTGGCGGCGTCGATCTTCCAGGTGGCGTACTCGGTGGCGAGGTGGCCGCTGTCGAGGGCGAGCTGGTCGATGTAGCCCTTGCTCAGCCAGAGCGCTCGCCACGGTCTGCAGCTCGCCGTGTCGTCCGCGCAGCGCCGCACCCCTTCTTGCCGCAGCTCGCGCCGCTCGACACGTCGCTCGTCGTCCGCGCCGCAGCCGACGCCACCCGCGCACCACCGCGCTGCGCGGCCATCGCTGTCTGCCGCGGCAAGACAGCGTGGCGCGCGCACGACGGTGGTCGCCGGCTGCTCGCGCTGCGAGACGACGTGTCGACACGAGCTGCACGGCCGAGCTGACCAAGAAGTACCCGCTGCTCGACCCGAGCGCATCGGCGCCTGGCTGAGCAAGGGCTACATCGACCAGCTCGCCCTCGACAGCGGCCACCTCGCCACCGAGTACGCCACCTGGAAGATCGACGCCGCCACGGCCCAGCGCAACCAGTGGGCGCAGGTCCAGGCCCGCGCCTGGGACGCCTACGCGCAGATCGCCGCCGAGGACGCCTCCTTCGCCGCTGCCGGCTCCTCCGCGCTGACCGAGGAGCAGGTCACCAAGGCCATCGCCGAGCGCATCGCCGCGCCGCTGCGCCAGGACGCCGCCGAGACCGTCACCCTGTGGACGCGCTGGCAGAACGACCAGGGGCAGGTCAGCCGCGTGTACGGCGAGAAGTGGGCCGCCAACACCACGTGGGAGCAGCTCAAGAAGCTCGGCACGATCAAGCCGCGCCTGGCCACCGTGTACGACCCGGCCCACCCCGAGGTGGACCTGGCCACGGACCTGAAGAACCTGTCGGAGGTGTTCGGCCAGGTGTACCTGCACACCTCCTGAGCCGCTGACGCGCAAGCGCGAGAAGGCCGGGCGCCGCCCCACCGACGGGGCGGCACCCGGCCTTCCGGTTTCCGTGACCGGTTCACCGTGAACCACGCGGATGGCCCACTTCGCGCACGTCACGGCGGTCAGCCGGGGAGCCGGAGGAGCGTTGCCCTGGATGGAGGCCCGCCACGTGCGGGGGGTGGGGTGACGTGGGCTGTGCCGTAAGGAATAAGGATTTACCCGAAGAGCCCGTTGACGGTGGCGTTCGCCTGGTCGAGCGAGTTCACGTCGGCTTTGAAGGAGAAGATGGCGTCCATCGTCTCCGTCATCGTCGCCGTGATGTCCGCCCAGTGCTCGGCGATCGGGGCCAGGTGCGTCGTGCCCTGCTCGACGTGCATGGTGAACGGCTTGACGTCGATGCCCGCGTCCTTGAACGCCTGCTCGGCCTTCACCGTCGCCGTCTTGATCGCGGGGAACACGATGGCCTCCTTGGCGACGATGTCCTCCTGGCAGGCGGGTGAGCCGAGGAACTTCACCCACGCCCACGCCGCGTCCGGGTTGTCGCTGGTGGCGGAGATGTTGTCGGCCAGGCCGTTGAAGAGGCTGGCCCGCTTACCGGTCGGCCCGATCGGGGTGGGGGCGAGGGCGGACTTGACGCCCTTCAGGTTCCAGTACGTCTTGGTGTTCCAGCTTCCCTCGGTGACCATCGCGTACTTGCCCGCCCCGTACGCGTCGATCTGCCCGACTCCGGAGCTGACGATGTCCATGGTCGGCATGTACCCCTTGTCGATGAGCGAGGTGAACCACTTGATGGTCTCCTTGAACTTGGGGTCGGCGTAGTTGAACGTCGTGGGCCACGGGTTCTTGTCGCCGTACTGCCACCCGTTGCTCATCGCGTACATGCTCCACTCGGTCTGGCCGAAGCCGGCGCCGCTGCCGTTCAGGCCGAGGCCGTAGGTGGCGACGTTCTTCTTGTCGAAGCCGGGCTCGTCGCCGCGCTTGCCGTTCTTGTCGACGGTGAGGCGGGCGATGACCTTCTCGTACGTGCCGCCGTCCTGCGGGTTCCAGCTCAGCTCGGCCATCTCCTCCGGCTTGATGCCGGCCTTCTTGAGCAGGTCGGTGTTGTAGATGACGGCCACGGTGTCGAAGTCCTTGGGCAGCCCGTACCGTTTGCCGTCCTTGGCGACCCACAGGTCGGCCAGGCCGTCCTGGTAGATCGACAGGTCCACCTTGTCCTTGGTGACGTATTCGTCCAGGGGGAGGATCTGGCCCTGGGCGGCCAGCTCGGGGTAGCGGGACAGGTGGCCGACGAACACGTCGGGGGCGGTGCCGGAGACGAAGGCGGTGGTCAGCGTGTTCCAGTAGTCGTCCCAGCCGTACTGGGTGATCTTGACGGTGTATTGGGGATTCGCCTTGTGGAAGGCGTCGGCGCACGCCTGGTACTGGGCTGCTGGGCGGTGTCCCAGAGCCAGTAGTCGATCGTGACGGGGCCGGCGGCGGCCTGCTCGGGCTCCTCCTGGGCGCCGCATCCGGACAGCAGCAGCACCGCCGCGCCCGCGACGGCAAGACAAC
>NZ_OOHJ01000032.1 GCF_900323885.1 [Actinomadura] parvosata subsp. kistnae
GTCGTGGTCTTGCCAACTCGCGGCCATGACGGCGACTGTGACAAGCAGGCCGGTGTCGGTGATGATGAACCGCTTGCGGCCGTTGACCTTCTTGCCCGCGTCCGTAGCCGCGACTGTCGCGGCCCACGGTGTCGGCGCTTTTGAAACTCTGGGAGTCGATGATGCCCGCCGCCCGGCTCGTCCTCGCGTCCGACCTGGCGGCAGGCCTTGATGCGCAGCTCGGTCAGAGGCGCCTCGGTGACGCTGGCCTGTTCCCCCACTGCTGGAAGTACCACTACACGGTCTGCCAGGGCGGCAGGTCGGTGGGCAGATACCGCCACGGGTAGCCCGAGCGCACCACGTACAAGATGGCGTTGACGATCTCCCTACGCTGATGCTTCTCGGGACGCCCGCCGGTGTTCGGCTCGGGCAGTAAGGGCTCGATCAGCTCCCACTGCGCGTCGGTCAGATCTGAAGGGTAGCGATCAGCGGGCATCCGCCTACCCTGACGACGCTTCAGCGCTCGTCGTCACACCGCCACGCCGAACATGAACGATCTTCTCAAACACGCACTTAGAAAGTGGTCATGAGCATGCCCCACCGCACCGTGCCGATCGACGGACTCGACGTCTTCTACCGCGAGGCCGGCGACCCGTCCGCCCCCACCCTCGTGCTCCTGCACGGCTTCCCCACCTCGCCGGCGGCCTACCAGGAGCTGATGGCCGCGCTGTCCGGCGAGTTCCACCTCGCCGCGCCCGGCTACCCGAGCTTCGGTCACAGCTCCGCCCGACGCCGACGCGTGGGAGTACACCTTCGACCAGCGCGCCGACGTGGTGGACCGACTGCTCGACGCCATCGGCGTCACCAGGTACGCGATCTCCGTGCACGACTACGGCGCACCGGTCGACTTCCGCCTCGCACTGCGCCACCCTGAACGGAGCACCGGCATCGTCAGCCGGAACGGCAACGCCTACGAAAAGGACCTGACCGCGTTCTGGGAGCCGTTCAAGACGGCATGGGCCGACCCACCGCAGGCCAACACCGACGCCCTGCTCGGTTACTACACCCGGGAGGCCACCCATTGGCAGTACATGCACGACGTGCGCGACACCACGCTCGTCAACCCGGACAAGGCGGCCCTGGATCAGGCCGTGGTCGACCGGCCGGCAGCCACGCCATCCAGCTGGCCCTCTTCCTCCACTACGCCACCAACCCGCCGTAGTACCCGCGCCGGCAGGAGTACCTGCGCACCCACCAGCCGCCGCTGCTGGCCGTCTGAGGCCGCCACGACGAGACCTTCGGACCGGACGGGGCGCTGGCCTTCACCCGCGACGCGAAGAACGCCCGCGTTCAACTCCTGGACACCGGCCACTTCGCCCTGGAGACACGTGGCCCGCAGATCGCGGCCCTGGTCCGCGACTTTCTCCGCCGCCTGCCGGATTGGTCCCGCCAAGCTTGGCAGGGCGATCGGATTCGGCGATAACCCGGTTTTCCCGGCGCTGACGGTGATGCCTCCGGCGCCGTTGTGGAGGGCTTACTCACCGGACAGGTCCGGCTGCCGTCCGGTAATAGGGATGAAACCCGCCCGACGCCTCCCTGCTCACGGCGTTTTTGTGAATGGGCCATGCCGCTTCGTCGTTTTCGGCGGCGGCACTGAGCAGGGAAAAGGACCGGGCCGCGAATTCGGACCGGCCATTTGATCACCCTCCCCGGCGACATTACAGTTCCATGACTGTCGGGATATCCGAGCAGTAAGGGAGTCGCCATGCTGGCGTACACAGAGCCGAAAGTTGAGGTCCTGGGGGCGGTTGAGGAGCTGACGCACCTGGGCTTCATCCTGCTCAGTGACAATCCGGCCCACCGCACACTGCTGATCTGATTCCTTCTCGATCCTCTTCCCGGAAAACCGATTTCCGGGAAGAGGATCGAAACGGCTCGGCGCATTCCGGAAAACTGAAGAGGAGAGGTCGCGGCAGTGGCTGTGGTGCTGACAGGAGATTATCCGGGGTGTTACGGCGACGTGCGGCTGGGCCGGCCCGTCACGTACGAGTGCCGCCCCTACGGGGAACGCCTTTCCCGCCCCGGAGGCGTCGCCGTCCAGTGGACCAGGGCCGGCGCGAGCGGCGTGCCGGCGCCACCGGCGGACGGCGCCGGCCGCCATCTCACGCTGTCCGGTGTCCTGCACGGGCCGGTGACCCGGTCGTGGTCGCGGCGCGTCATCGAGGCGCTGGAAGGCGGCCACGACACCGAGCTGGCCGCCGTCCCCGGGCCGCTCGCCGGCTGCCTGGTCACTGCGGACAAGGTCTTCCTGTTCCGCAACGCGGTGGCCCCCGAAGGGCTGCTGTACCGGCGGGAAGGCTCACGCGTGCGCTGGTCGACCGATCCGCTGGACCTGCTCGACGGAACGCCGGATGACCTGGACGAGCAGGCACTGTGGCGCTGCTGCCGGGGCGACGACGTCTTCGTCTACCGGCATCCGCAGCCCGTAGGCCCCGGCGAGCTGGTCGTCATGGACGCCCGCAGCACCACCCGCCGCGTCTTCGACCGCATCACCCCGCTGGAGCTGCCGCGGCGCACGCCCATGGCGGAGTACGCCGACCTGGCCCACCGCATGCTTCTGGACGCGGTCCGCCCCTACGCCGGGCGCGGCAGGATCGGCATCATGCTCAGCGGCGGCCTCGACTCCTCCGCCGTCCTCACCGCACTGGTCGAGGTGGGCGCCGACGTCGTCGCCTACCACATGCACACGGACGACCCGCTCGCCGACGAGTCCGCGTACGCCCGTACCGTCTGCGACCACCTGGGCGTGCCTTTCGTGGCGGTGCCCACGGAGTCGGGCGAGGGTTACCTGTCGCGGGCTCGGCCGTTCCCCCATCCTTTCGTCGGCTTCGCCTACCGCTGGGTCGAGCAGCTCGCCGAACGCGTCCACGAGGACGGCATCACCTTCCTCACCTGGGGCGCCGACGGCGACCTGTGTTTCGGGCCGTACCGCTACGGCCTGCACGACGTGCTCTTCGGCGACATCGCGCCGCACGAGAAGGCGGCGCTGTGCCGCGGCCTGATCGCCTCCCGATGGGAGCTGTCGCGGGTGCTCAGGAGCGTGCGCAGGTCGTCATCGCTGCTGGACGAGTATCTTCCGGTCGGCGCCAACGCCCGCCCGACCGAGTTCACGGCCCCGGCGCCCGGGGTGCCGGACGACAGGTACGACAGCGACTACTCGGCCAAGGAACACACCATGGACCTCATGCTGTGGTGGCCACGGGGCATCCTGCGCTGCTCGCCCCTGGGCGACCGGCAGATCAAGCGGCTCACCGCGCGCATGCCGCACGCCTACCGGCTGCTGGTGCACCAGGGACGGATGATCCCCAAGCCCGTGCTGCGACTCCTGCTGTCCACCCGCCTGCCGGCCACCGTGTGGCGCAGGTACGGGCGGCTCTGGCAGGACTCGCCGCACAAGCGGTACGCCATCGCCCACCCCCACGTGTTCGCCGGCCTGATCGGCACCCCGCAGTCTCAGCTCGTGACCAGGGGCATCGTCGATCGGAGCCGGCTGGCCGCGGTTCTGGCCGAGCCCGCCTCGCTGCGCCGCCACAGCGAGACCCTGATCTGCGCCGCCATGACCGAGTTGTTCCTGCGCGATCACGCCGCCCTGACCAGAGAAGGTGGGACATATGCCGATACTGCGACTGGCTGAGCACGCGGTCTTCGACGACACCGACGACGCGGGCGTCATCCTCGACAACCGGCAGGGGGTGTACCTGAGCCTGAACGGCGTCGCCACGGTCATGCTCAGGGCCGCCCTGCGCCACGAGACGCTCGACGAGCTGATCGCTGAGCTGCAGGGCCGGATCGACGCGCCCGAGACCACCCTCAGGGCCGGGTACGCCAAGCTGGTCTCCCAGCTCGGCGACCAAGCCCTGCTGGCCGGAGCGGAGGAACGGCGATGAAGGACCGCCGGCTGGAATGGGAGTTCTTCCTCGGCGACCTCGACCCGTCCACGCTGCCTCCGCGCACCCCGCCGCGGCTGCGCGGCCACGCCATGGCCCGGACCGCCGCGGCCCTGTGGACCTATAACCGCCACGGCTGGCCGGCGGCCCAGCGGTACCTGCGCGAGCTGGCCCCCGCCCGCGGCTCGGCCCGCATCGCCCGGCTTCCCGAAGCCACCGCGGTCCGACTGGCCCGCCGCGAGGTCCTGTTCTGCCAGATGGTGACGCGCGTGCTCGCCCCCGACGGGCAGTGCCTGCCCCGCTCCTTCGCCCTGGCCGTCCACCTCAACGCGCTCGGGCTGCCCGCCCAGGTCATCGTGGCCAGGGGGCGCACCGTCTCCGTTCCTCGCAACGCCTTCCACTCCTGGACCGAGTTGTACGGCCACGTGCTCAACGACAACCCGGACGTGCAGCTCGGGTACGCCGTGTTGCAACGGGTGCGGTCCGGCCGCCTCGGCGAGGCGCGCCGGCCGGTCCGTACGTGAAGGCGGACGCACCCGTAAGTGTCCTACGGCGGGCAGTTACCTCGCGCCTGCTCCGGGAGCAGCATCGGTGGGCGCGGCACTCGACCCGACGACGATCGCAAGGGAGCGCCCATGAGCATCACCTCGAGAAGATCGGCTCTGGCGGGCCTGGCGGCCGTGCTGCTCTGGGCGGTGCTCCCGTCCGGTGCGGGTGCGCAGAGCGGCGCGGCGTACGGCTGAACTCCGGTCGGCACCGTGGACCCGCAGTGCGGGTGCCCGACGGTAACCCGCACACCTGCCGACTGCGCTTCCACCTCAACACCACCAACGCCGCCGCCACGCAGTACCAGCTCATCACCCCGAACGGCGGCGGCACGCAGAGCGCGAACGTCTCCGGGGGCGCCATCACGCTCGACTTCACCGTCAGCGTCGACCTGACCGGGACCGGGTGGATGTACTGGTCGCTGAAGAACAGCGGCGGCCACCAGTGGGTCTTCACCTCGTGCGAGATCGACGAGCAGACGCCCTGAGCCGGCGGACGGCCTCGTACGCGATCGACCGCTCGCCACGCGGCCGACGACGGGCTCGTACGGCGGCGATCCGCCGGCCGCCGGGCGCTGATCACGGCGGCGTTCACCGCTCACCCGCGCCCGTCACGTCCGCGGCGGCGTCGCGGAGTGCCTCCAGCACGAGCCCGACTCGTGGCAGGCGGGCGTCGCCGGTGCGGGTGTAGGGCCGCCACCGTGCGGCCGACGCGTTCCGCCAGCGGGTGCAGGCTGATCCCCTCGGTGTCGCGGGGCAGGGCCATGCGAGGGGATGAGCACCGTCCCGGCCTCCGCGGCCACCAGGGCGCTCAGCACGGAGCAGTCGTTGGCGGTCACGATCGGGCGCGGCATGAAACCGGCGGCGCCGCAGGCCCGGCGGGTCATCTCGTGGCAGGAGGTGTCGGCACCGGGCATCAGCCAGCGTTCGTGCGCGAAGTCGGCCAGGTGGACGCTGTCCCTGGCTCAGCCCGCGACAAGCGGCCAGGGCGGCGGGCATGGCGAGCAGCACGGGCTCGTCCATGAGGTGGTGCTGCCGGCATCCGGGGCGGCGGCTCGCTCGGCAGCAGGCTGTAGGCGTGGACGATGGCGATGTCGGCCTCCCGTCGGCGCAGCGCCTCGGCGGCCGGGCCGGGCTCGCACTCGCGGACGCGCCGAGGCCGGCCTGCTCGACGGGCGCCGCGCCACGACAGCCTGGCTCCTCGCCGGCGAGCTGGCCCGCCGCTACCCGGGCATCGACGTGCGTCCCGAGCTCCTGGTCGTCACCGACACCGGGGTGACGACGGCGGCCTTCAGCGCCATGTACGACTTCGCGCTGAATCTCATCCGCCGGCACAGCGGCGCCGGCGTGGCCCGTACGACCGCGCGCGTGGCGCTCGTCGACGACGCGCGCTCCTCCCAGGCCCCCTACATCGACGGGCGCCTGCTGCCCCGGCCCGGCAACGCCTTCTCCCAGCAGGTCATGCGCCGACTCGACCAGAACCTCGCCGCCCGCTACGACCTCGCCGCGCTGTCGGCCGCGTTCCAGGTCAGCACCCGTACGCTGCTGCGCCGCTTCGCCGAGGAGACCGGGCAGAGCCCGCTGGCGTACCTGCAGGCGGCGCGGGTCCGCCGTGCCCGCCACCTTCTGGAGACCACTGACCGCACCGTGGCCGGCATCTCGGCCGCCGTCGGATACGCCGATCCCGGCGCGTTCGCCGCGCTGTTCGCCAGGCACACCGGGCGCCGCCCCAGGGATTACCGCGCGGCCTTCCGCCGCACCAGCCCTGGCTGACGCGTCACGTCACGGCCACAGCTCCTGCCGCCCAGGCGGAACCTTCCTTGAAAGGGTCTTTGCCGTGACTTCAGAGAGCCGCCGGGAACCCGTACTGCGTGATCCACAGGCCGGGGATCACCTCGCGCTCACCGCGCGCACCGAACCCCAGCCGTTCGTACAGCGCCCGAGCCGGTACGTTGTCCCGCCCCGTGGACACCACGATCCGGCGCTCCCCCGCCCTGGCCATGACCTCCTTGACCAGGCTCCGGCCGATCCCTCGCCGCAGCACGTCGGGATGGACGATCAGGCGGTTGATGTCCACCTCGGCGGGCGTCTCCTCCCACGCCACCGCACCCGCCAGCCGGTCGCCCTCGATCCTCGCGACCAGCCACGAGAGGGGCTGGCCGCGCAGGTCGTCCAGGCTCTCGTGCAGGGGCGGAATCCGGTCGTCGCCGATGAGCTCGGCCTCGACGGCGTAGGAGGCATGTTGCAGGGCGAGCAACTGCGCGCCAAGCGGATCGTCGGCCGGGGACACTTCGGTGATGAGCATCGCATCAGTATGACGCCGCCTCCGCCCCCAAGCGGGCCGGTAGTCTCGCGACCCTGGTAGCGCCGGCGACTGGCCGGGAACCGCTGAGGGTCGTCGGCCCGGTGTTACTGGAAGCTTCGTTCGAGGCTCCTGCTCCGCCTGCGCCGCGGGACGCGCCTCGGACAGGCGCCGGCGGCTGAGGGTTCCCTACGTCATGCGATCACCTGGTACCCGAACTGCACGACCAGCCCCTCGGCGCCGGAGCTGCCGAGGACGCGTACCTGGAGGCGTTTGGCGGCCGAGGTGCCATCCACCACGTACGGCGAGGTGAGGGTCGTGCTCTGGAAGGTGGTGGTGGCGGCGATCGCCGGTCCTCCGGCGCTGTCGCCGTCGGCGTCCAGCCGCACCTGGCAGGTTCCCGCGCCGAGTTTTCTGCCGACGCGGACGATGCGGAGCCGCTGGCCGTCGGCGTACAGCAGGTTGGACAGGTCGTGCGGGCCGTCGGTGACGGCGCCGTCGATGCGCGCGGTCAGCCAGCCGTCGATCTGCTGGATGCCCTTGTTGCCGGTGGCGCGGGTCTGGGCGGTCTGCTCGCCGGTCAGGGCGTACGGGCCGGCGTGGTTGCCGTTGAGGTCGTTGGCGCTGATGAGGACGTCGGGTGAGGCGCTGACGATGCCGTAGTCCTGCCGGTTGACGCCGTCGCCGACGAAGCCGCCGATGGCGTTGCCGGTGACGACCACGCGGGTCGCCTGCGCGCGGATGTTGATGCCGGCGCCGTGCCGGTAGACCTGGCCGCTGCCCGTGTAGGTGCCGGGTTTCGCGCCCTTCAGGTCGAAGGCCGTGTCGCTGACCACCTGGATCGTCCAGGCGCCGTCCAGGCCGGTGATCCCGGTGACGGTGACGCGGTCGTCGCTCTCCCAGCCGTGCGGGGCGGAGGTGGTGACGCGGACGCCGCCCGAGCCGTTGCCGGTCACGGCGCTGATCCGGCGGGCGAAGTCGGCGTGGGCCATCCGGCCGTTGTTGCCGATGAGGCAGCCGCTCACGGTGGTCCTGGCGGAGGCGACGTCGATGCCGTTGCGGCCGGCGCCGCGGATGACGCAGCCGGTGAAGGTGACTCCGCCGACGAAGCCGGGCCCGACGCGGACGTTGTCGAACTCGCCGTCGGCGGAGATGTAGGTGTTGGCGAACTGGGCCTGCGCCCCGGCTTCCAGCAGGACGGGCACGCCGTGGCCGTTCTCGAAGCCGCCGCCCTCGAAGTAGACGAACTTCGGCAGCGCCTTGCTGCCGGTGGTGTTGCGCATCCAGAGCCCGTGCCGCCCGAACAGGATGGCGGTCGCGATGAACTTGATCGATCCGCCGAGCCCGTCGATGACCACGTTGTCGGTGACCTTGTTGCCGCTGCCCGCGGCGATGCCGCACTGCACGAACTCGACGGGGTCGGCGCGCTGGTCGTCGGCGGCGCCGTTGAGCAGGATGACCTGGTCGCCGGTGAAGGTGTTCCAGACGCAGTTCTGGAACCTGACCGTGTTGCAGGCGCGCAGCACGAGCCCGTTGTGGCCGTCGCGGAAGCGGGCGTTGGTGAAGGCCAGCATGTAGTTGCCGTCCTCCTTGGCCGCCCCGGCCCGCTCGGTGCGGATCATCGCGCCGCCCTTCAGGTCGAGGCCGCGGATCTGCAGGTTGCGGAAGCCGCCGCCGTGCACGCCGGTCAGCAGGAAGCCGTCGGCGGTTCCGGTCTGGAGCAGGATCTGGGTGCCGTGGTCAGGGCTGTCGGTGTGGCCGGCGCCGTCGAAGGTGATGGGCACGCGCTTGACCGAGATCGTCTTCTTGATGAGCACCTTGCCGGGGCCGATCTCGATCGTGCCGCCGGCGGGCAGGGCGTTGACGGCGTTCTGGAGGCGCCGGCTGTCGTCGTCGGCGCCGGTGCCGCGCCATCCGTACCAGGCCAGGTCCACGGTGGTGGCGACGGGCCGCTTCCACCGGCCGGTGGCCACGCCGGCGACGGCGAAGACGGTGCCGTCGTCGTCGGGCTCGGTGCTGGTCTCGTCCCAGTACAGGTCGCCGCCGCCGCGTCCGGGCGTGGCCGTCACGCCGGGCTCGGCCTGGTGGTAGCCGAGCAGGTGGATCTGCTCGCCCGGCTGGCCAGGGGTGTTGCGCAGGTCCTTGACCCCGGCGATCTGCCGGACGTCGCGTTCGGCGGCCTGCGCGGGTGCGGCGCTCAGCGCCATGGCGGCCGCGCCGCCCGCGCCTAACGCCGACAGGATGCGACGGCGGTCTTCGTTGATCTTCATGTGTCAGCCTTTCACCGCGCCGATGAGGATGCCCTTGGCAAAGTGCTTTTGGAGGAACGGGTAGACGATCGCGATGGGGATCAGGCTCAGCACCAGGATCGCCATCTGCATGGACTGGGGAGGGGGCAGGAAGCCGCCCGACAGGTCCGCCGCGTCGACGCCGAGCGCGCTGTTGTCGATGACGTACGTGCGCAGGACGAGCTGCAACGGCCACTTCTCGGTGTCGTTGAGGTAGAGCATGGCGTTGAAGAACGCGTTCCAGTACGCGACCGCGCTGAAGAGCCCGACGACGGCGATGACGGCCTTGGACAGCGGCAGCACGACGCGCAGCAGGATGCGCAGCTCGCCGGCGCCGTCGATGCGGGCCGCGTCGATCAGCTCGCCCGGGATCTCCTGGAAGAAGGCGCGCATGATGATGATCTGGAACCCGCTGGCCAGCCCCGGCAGGATGAGCGACCAGTAGGAGTCCAGCAGGCCGAGCTGCTTGATCGTCAGGTACATCGGGATCATGCCGGGCGCGAACAGCAGCGTGAACAGCACGGTGAGCAGGATCGGGCGGTGCAGCAGCGAGCCCGGCCGGCTCAGCGAGTACGCCAGCAGCGTGACGCAGGTCAGTGAGAGCAGCGTGCCCGCCACGGTGACGCCGATGGAGACGAGCAGCGCCCGGGTGACGACCCCGCCGGCCAGGATGGCCCGGTAGGCGTCGAGGTTGGGCCGATCGGGCCACAGGACGTAGCCGCCGGTGGCGGTGACCTGTGCCTGGTCGGCCAGGCTGGTGGACAGGACGGCGAGGAACGGCAGGATCACCAGGGCGCAGCAGGCGGCCACGACCACGCCCTTGACGGCACGAACGATCATTTGGTGTAGAGCCCTCTCTCGCCCAGCAGGTGCGCGACCTTGTTGGCGCCGAGCACGAGCACCAGCCCGACCAGGCCCTTGACCAGGCCGACCGCGGCGGCCACGCCCCAGTTGCCGCCGACGACGCCGTAGGTGTAGACGTAGGTGTCCAGCACTTCCGACACCTCCGTGCCGACCATGCCCTGTTGCAGGATGATCTGCTCGAACCCGACGGTGAGCACGTCGCCGAGCTTGAGGATGAGCATCAGCACGATCACGCCGCGGATGCCGGGCAGCGTCACGTGCCAGAGCTGGCGGGTCTTGGAGGCGCCGTCCATGGCGCTGGCCTCGTACAGCTCGGGGTCGACGCGGGAGAGCGCGGCCAGGAAGATGATCGTGCCCCAGCCGGCGTCCTTCCAGATGACCTGCGAGGTGATCAGGGCCAGGAACAGGTCGGGGTTGCCGAGGAGCGGCAGCGTGGCCAGGTCGTGCCCGCGCAGGAACGTGTTCAGCAGGCCGGCGTTGCCCAGCATGTGCTGGAAGATCGCGACGACGACCACCCACGACATGAAGTGCGGCAGGTAGAGGATCGACTGGGCCAGCCGCTTGACCCGCGGCCCGGCCAGCGAGTTGAGCAGCAGCGCCAGCGCGATCGGCACGGGGAAGACGAAGACGATCTGCACGAGCGAGATGACGAGCGTGTTGACCAGCGCGTTGAGGAACGCCGGGTCACCGTTGAAGATCACCCGGAAGTTCTCGAAGCCGACCCATGGCGCCTCCCAGATGCCGAGGAAGGGCTGGTAGTCCTTGAAGGCGATCACGTTGCCGAGCATCGGCACGTAGTGGAACAGCAGGATCACGAGCAGGCCCGGCACGCCGAGCAGGAGCAGCAGCCCGTCCCTGCGCAGCCGGGAGAGCTTCGGTGCGGCGCGCCGCGGCGGGGCGGCCGGGCGCGCGGGCGGGGATTTCACGTCGAGTGCCATCGCTCAGTCGCCCTTGGCCAGCGCGGTCTCGTAGTCGCGGCGGATCTGGTCGCCGCCCTGGGCGCGCCACTGTCTGACGACCTCGTCCCAGTGACTGACGGGCTTGCGGCCGGAGACGATGTCCAGCTCGGCCTGATCGATGATCTTGGCGAGGGTGCCGTTCTTGTTGACGGCGGTCTCGGAGTAGAGGGCGGCGGCCGGGTTGCGGACGATCGTGGGCACGACCCGCTCCTGGTAGGCGCGCTGCGCGTGCACCCGTGCGCGGGGCCGGGGGCCGAGCACGTGGGGGGCGTCGGCGATGTACTCCAGGGGGAGCTTGACCTCGGCCTTGCCGAGGCTGGTCGGCTCGGGTGTGCCGTCCTTCATCGTGTAGTGGGTGCCCTCGATGCCGAACTTGCGGAACATGTACTCGCTCGTGCCGAGCGGCGCGCTCAGCCAGTCGCAGATGCGCAGCAGCTTGGCCAGCCGGTCGCGTTCTGCCTTCTTGAACGCGGTGATGGCGAAATATGCCTGGCCCGCGCGGGCAGGGCCCGGCGAGACCACGGCGCCGACGTCCACCTTGTAGGTGTCGGCCAGGATGTCCCAGGCGGCGTAGCCGTCGGCGTTGAGTGCGATGGTGCCGTTGCCGAACAGGTCGCGCAGGTTGAGCTTGCCGCCGATGGCGTCGGGGTGGAACAGGCCGGCCTTGACCATCTCGGCGGTCTTGGCGATGGCCTCCTTGCGGCCCTCGACCTCGTGTTCCGAGGTGAACGTGCCGCCCTGCTCGCGCCACGTGTTCGGCACGCCGAGCATGGTGCCGACGTAGGTGATGACGCCCTTGGCGCTGCCGAACGCCCACCGGTTCCTGGCCGGGTCGGTCAGGCCCTTGGCCAGGGCGAGGAAGTCGTCGTAGCTCTTGGGCTCGCCGCTCAGGCCCCGTTCGGCGATGAGGTCGGAGCGGGCGAACATGATCGTGCCGACGATGGCGCGCGGGATGGGGATGGCGTACACGCCGCCCTGGTAGGCGGTGGCCAGCCACGAGTCGCGCGGGATGTTGGCGAGGAACGGGTAGGTCTTGACGGCGTCGCCGGAGACCAGGTCGCTGAGATCGGCGCACAGGCGGGTGAGGATCTGCGAGCGGTTGGCCAGGGTGGCCGACAACATGAGGATGTCGGGCAGGTCGCCACTGGCGATGACGGTGGACAGCTTGCTCACGTAGTCGGCGGCGGGCGCCATGGTGATGTTCAGCGTGGCGCCGAGCCGGGTGTTCAGCTCCTGCCAGAATCGGTTGGCGCCCGCGCCGGGTGGCACCGGGTTGAACATGTTGGTCAGCACCTTGACCTCGCCCAGCCCTTCGCCGGGCTTGTCGGTGAACGCGGTGACGGGCTCGGCGGGGTAGGAGTAGTAGGCGGCCAGCACGCCCTCGGCGGTGGCCGGCAGGTCGGGTTTGACGAGGCTGGACGGGACGTACGCGGGCATGACCGCCTTGCGCGTCCCGGCCTGCGGGCCCGCCTGGGGTGAGGACGGGCCGCAGGCCGTCAGCAGGCCGCCCGAGGCGGCCAGCAGAGCGGTGCTCCCGGTGAGCTGGAGGAACTGGCGCCTGCTGTGACGCGCGTCAGACATGGCCTTTCCTTTCTGGAAGGGTCCTAGAGGAGCTTGAGGGTGGTGACGGCCCAGGGGCCGAGGTGGACGGGGCCGTCGAGCTCGCCGAGCTCCGTCTCGTCGGCGCGGCACACCACGATCCGGCCGGGGTGGCGCAGGTGTGCCTCACCGCCCCGGCCCGACAGGTCCTGGAGGCGGACGAGCAGCCCGGTGCGGTCGCGTGGCTCGGCGACGGTCGCGGCGGCCCAGTCCGGCAGGCCGAGATCGAGCAGGCTCGCCGCGGGGGCATCGAGCGGGCGGGGCCCGGTGTCGAACTTGTCGAGCCTGGTCACCTCCGACACCATGGGCGCGGCACGGAGCTCGCGGCCCAGCCGGCCGGCGGCCACCGGGTCGAAGGCCCGCAGGGGGCGGAAGGCGTAGCGGAGGGTCAGCGTGCCGTCCTGCTCCGGCGGGGTGTTGGTGGGCCAGTAGTTGTTCATGACCCACGAGTGGAGTGCGCCGCTCGCGGGGGCGAAGCGCTCGGGCCAGGCGCCGCGCACGATGTCCCCGGCGGTGAACAGCGGCGCGTCGGCCGAGGCCCACACCACGGCGCCGGACGGGGAGCTGACGACGACGCCGTACTGGGTGGTGAACCACTCCTGGCACGCGCCCGGAGCGTGGTCGGCGGCGGGGTCGATCCAGCCCTGCTGGCGGTCGTAGCAGAAGCGCGGCTCCTCGTGCGCGAACGGGAAGGTGACGTAGACCGACTCCTTGGCGGGCTCGCGCTCCTTCTCCAGGCGCACGAGCACGTCCACGCGGTCGTCGGCGTCCCTGAGCAGGATGTCCACCTCGACGTGCGGCAGGCTGGGCGCGCTGCCCACCGCCCGCACGCGCCAGCCGTCGTACGTGCGGCGCAGCCCGACGGGGCGCATGGCCGCCGGGAAGACGTCCAGCTCCGGAGGGACGGCGTGCGGGCGGCGGCCGTCCAGGGAGGTGCGGGGCACGGGCGGGTGGTGGTGCGGCTCGCCGGCGTGCCCGGTGACGACGCGGGTGGAAGGGCCGTTGCGGACGTAGCGGACCTGGCCGAGGGGGCCGTCGAGCAGCGGCCGTCCGGTGGGCCGGTGGGTGAGGGCGAGCAGCGCGCCGGTCGCGGGATCGAGCTCGGCCTCCCAGAGGGGGGTGACCAGGCGCGGCGGAACCGGCTGCCAGTCCTGCTCATGGGCGAGCCCGGTGGCGCGGCGGCCGTCCTCCTCGCCCGGCGCGAGCGCGGCCGGGTCGGGCAGCGGGATCGTGCGGTAGCCGAAGGCGGGCACGCCGGCCACCGTCATGCGGTAGCGGCGCAGGCCGGCGCAGTCGGACAACACCTCGGCGGGCAGCGGGGGCGGCGCGGTGGACTCGTACTCGACCTCCACGTCCCGCGTCCAGCTCAGCGGGTTGTGGACGAGCAACGCCGGGCCCCGGGTGGTGACCAGCTCGCCGAGCTGGCTCAGCGCCCTGCGGCCCTCGTCCACGGCGGTGCGCAGGGCGGTGTGCACCTGGTGGCGCTTCCAGTCGAGCTGGTCGCCGACCTGCTCGCCGTGGGGGTGGGCGAGCGCGTGTGACCAGGTCCAGGTGTGCTCGGCGCCGAACAGCGCGCCCTCCCATGCGGCGTCCAGCGCCTCCCGGTGGGGGCGGTAGGCCGGTTCGGTCCGCGCGACCAGGGCGGCCAGCCCCTCGGTGGCGGGCAGCGCGCTCTGTGCCCGCCGGTGCTCGGCGACCACGGTGGCGCCGGTGCCGACGCCGTCCTCCCAGTAGCTGCCGCCGTCGCCGCGCCACACGGGCAGCCGGTCGGCCAGGGGGCGGACCGCGTCCAGGTAGCCGGCCATCGTGGAGACGACGATGCGGGGATGGGCGTAGACGGCGTTCCAGCGGGCGGCGAAGCCGGCGTCGCCGTCGGCGAGGTCCTCGTTGTCGGCGTGGGTGCCGATGATCGCCAGGTCGTGCGGCAGGTAGTCGGGGCGTTCGTAGCGGGCCAGCAGGCGGCACAGGGAGTGGGCGCCGCCTTCGACGGTCTGCGGGTCGCCCACCATGAAGCGGAGCTGCGAGTAGGTGTCGGAGAAGTGCGTGAGCACGCGGGAGCCGTCCACGCCCTCCCACATGACGGGGCTGAGCAGGTGCTGCGTGTCG
This sequence comes from [Actinomadura] parvosata subsp. kistnae, assembly GCF_900323885.1. GTDB lineage: Bacteria > Actinomycetota > Actinomycetes > Streptosporangiales > Streptosporangiaceae > Nonomuraea > Nonomuraea composti. Next base: position 14,590 of record NZ_OOHJ01000032.1, read on the forward strand.
CTGTCGGCGTTGCCGCCGCGGTGGTGGTTCTCGATGCCGACGAAGCCGTCGATGCCGAGCGCGGCCAGGATCGAGGGCAGGGCCGCGCTGTAGGAGGGCACGTCGGTGAGGTTGGCGTACGTGACGGGCACGCCGTGCTCGTCACGCAGCCGTGCCGCCAGGTAGGCCGCCCGGTAGATCTCCTCCAGCGAGGCCACCCCGGACAGGAAGAGGCTGTGGAAGGCGTTGACCGCGATGCGGCCGTCCCGCAGCGCCTGGAGCACGCGCCCCGCGCTCTTGTCCGAGCGGGTGGCCAGGTACTGGGCCAGCACCAGCGAGCCGTCCACGGAGAAGGCGAAGCCGGGGTCGCGGTCGAGGGCGGCCACCGCGCGGTCGAGGTTGCGGCTGTGCAGCTCCAGCACCTTGCCCTGGGTGTCGGTGTAGCCGACGTCGAGGTGCACGTGCGGGATGAGGTGCAGCGTCCACTTGCGGGCGGGGGTGAGGGTGAACGTCACGGGGTCGCCGCCGTCCACCGTCACCTCGGCCGGGCCGCGCGCCTCGGGGACGGGGAAGCGCACGCGGGCCTGGCCGAAGTCGCGTCCCGGCAGGTCGAAGCCGTGGGTACGGCCGGCGAGGCGGACCCGCGCGCGGCGGGCGGGCAGGGGCACGGTGAGCTCGACCAGCTCGCGGCCGTCGTGCAGGTAGAGCGGCGTGACGCGCAGCTCGGGCCCGGGCGGCGGCGCCGCCGCGGGTTCGAGGGTGATGGAGCGCCAGGTGATGCCGCTGCCGAAGTGGTGCCCGAACTGCTCGCGGTGCCGGGCCGGGCCCGGCTCCGGGATCGTGACGGGTCCGGTGGCGGCCTCGCGGTCCAGGGTGGTGGTGATGGCCAGGACGTGCTCGCCCGGCGGGAGCATGGAGCCGGGGATCGGCACGTCCAGCCGGACCTCGCCGGCGATGGGGCCGTGCCGGTAGACCTCGGCGCGGTCCTCGCGCCGCACCTCGGGGTGGACGAGCCCGCGGTGCGCGCCGTCGATCTCGAGCTCCAGGTCGGGGCAGGGGCCGTGCCCGGCCGTGAACCGCAGCCGCAGCGACCACCGCTCGCGGGACTCGCCCACGTGCAGTGGCAGCTCGATCCGGTGCGGCCGCCGGCCGGCGGCGGCGTCGAGCGGTCCCGGCTGGAACGGCGGGTCGGGGATCATGGCGCCGCCTCCGGGCCGGACGGAAATGCGGCGCGGATCATGGGGCGGGCTCCAGGCCGGACGGAAATGCGGCGCGGATCATGGCGTGGGCTCCAGGTCGGGCAGGGAGAGCACGCTGCCGTGCTCTTCCAGAGCGGCGGCCAGGTCGGGGTAGCGGTAGTCCTGCACGGCCTGCCCGGTGCGCAGGGACTGGGCGGCCAGCTCGCCCGCGGCCTCGCCGAGCATGCCGTAGTTCGGCTCCATGCGGGCCGACAGGCAGGCGACGTGGCTGGCGGAGAAGCAGACGGGCACGGCCACGTTCTCAATCCCTCCGCGGGCGGGGAACAGGCACTCGGCGGGGATCTGGTAGAGGTCGGCCGGCTCGTTGTACTCGGTGCCGCTGGGCGGCCCCTCCCCCACGATCGTGTGCTCCCCCTCCGGGTAGAGCTGGACGATGTGGCAGTCGATGCCGTACTTCCAGCAGCACACCGGCGTCGCCTTCGTGTTGCCGGGTATGCGCAGGTCGTGCTGGGTGAGGACGTACTGGCCGATCATGCGGCGGCCCTCGCGGACGTACAGGGCATGCGGGAAGCCGGCGCCGTACGGGCTGTCGGCGAACTCGTCGGCCGGCAGCCCGAACGCCCGCGTGTCGGCGCGGAACGACTCCGGCAGCGACGGGTCGTTGGCCAGCCAGTAGAGCATGCCCTGGTGCCAGCGCACGTGCTCGGCGATGACCTCCTCGCGCCGGGCCCAGGTGCCGTCCGGGTAGTCCCACGACGCGCCCGGCAGGTCGAAGCCGATGAACAGCGCCTGGTTGGTCTGGTACTTGTCGCCGGGCGGCAGCAGGGCCGTGTGCGTGACGATGTCGGACAGGCCGGTGATGCCGCGCCGGGTGATGAGCTGGCCGAGCAGGCCGTACAGGGCCGGGTCGTACCCGTCGGGCCTGGGGAAGGGCAGCCGGTCGGCCGCCTTGGACAACACGCCGCGGAAGTTGTACGCCTGCGTCCTGGCGTCGCCCTCGCCCGGCGGCTCGGCCGGGGGCGGGCCCACCGGGTAGCCGGCGTTGGGCGCGAACTCGCTGCGGCGCAGCGCCCGGTGCGGCAGCACGCCGGCGAACGGCTCGTCGTAGCGGGAGCGGGGTTCCCGCCCGTACGTGTACGGCACGCCGGCGGCGGCCATGAGGTCGCCCTCGTAGGAGGCGTCGATGAAGAAGCGGGCCCGCCGGCCGAGCACCGCCTGGATGCGGCGGCCCCGCGTCTCGACGTCGGCCGGGCCGTGGATGCGGGCGCCGGTCACCACCTGCGCGCCCGCCTCGGCCAGCAGCCGCAGGGCGACCCGCTCGGCGACCTTGGGCTCGAAGCGGTAGCGGGGCTCGGCGGCGCCGTACTCGTGGCCGATGCCGCCGAAGAAGCGGTCGCGGGTGAGCCCGGCCAGGGCCTCGATGACGTTCGGCGGGTCGCTCTTGACCAGCCCGCCGGCCACGATGCCCCCCACGTGCCCGGTCGGCTCCAGGATCAGGCTGCTCAGGCCGCGCAGGCGCAGCCGCAGCGCGGCCATGATCCCGGCGAGCGTCGCACCGTAGATGACGACGTCGTGCTGCTCCACGGGCGGGCTCATGCGCGCCGCTCGGGCAGGACGTAGGTGGGGGTGGCGTTCTTGCGGGCCTGCGAGGGCCGCATGACGGCGATCTCCTCCGGCCAGGCCACGGGCACGCCGAGAGTGCCGGTGAGCAGCCGCTGCAGGTCCTCGGTCAGGGTCGTGGAGTCGGCCACGGCGTGCGGCTCGGTGCCGCGGCTCAGGCAGAGCGCCGACAGCGCGCCGACGGCCTCGCCGATGCTCCACTCCACCGGGTGCAGCCGGTAGCTGCCGTTGGTGATGTGGGTGGTGCCGATGTTCTTGTTGGCCGGCAGCAGGTTGCGCATCCGGACCGGGACGAGCGCGCCCAGCGGGAGCTGGAAGGGGTAGACCTCCAGGTTGACGTAGTTGATGCCGGCCGTGCTCGGATGCAGGTCGATGTTGTAGTGGCCGACGCCCACCGAGTCGGCGAACCGCTCGGCCCCCGCCCCCTCGGGACGGTCCACGACCGCGATGTGCTGCTCCAGCACCGTGAAGCGGGCCCTGATGCGGCGCGACTCACGGATGTAGGCGGCCTTCGCCATCCCGTCGGCCGTGCCGGTCAGGTCGGGACGCAGCCGCAGCCCCGGATAGCCGTGCCCGCCGTCGGGCCGCGGCGCCTCGGTCTGCATCCAGTGCAGGTACGACAGCGACAGCTCCTTGCACCGCTGCAGCGCCTTCTCGCGGTCGGCGCCGGGGCCGAGCAGCGGCGCCTCCCAGTAGTCGATGTTGGGCCAGTTCACCAGCGTGATGTCGGTGTCGATGAGCGCGCGGTCGAACTGGGTGCGGGCCCGGATGCGGCGGAAGTGCCACAGGTCGGCCAGGCTCACGGCGTCCATGTCGCCTTCGAAGATGCGGTTGACCCGGCCCTTCATGGTGTGGATGTCGATCTTCTCCCAGGAGAGCTGCGGGCCCGGCCAGAAGGGGTCGACGTGGTTCTTCCAGTGGTCGTAGGAGGCCGGCTTGTCGATGACGTGCTCCTCGCCGGGCCGGTACTCCAGCGGGAAGCACCAGGTGATCGCCTGCTGGTCGGTGGGGTCGGCCACCGGGGCGGCGTACGGCTCGCCGGTCTCCTCCTGCGACTCGGCGCCGATGACGTGCTCGGTGCCGGTGAGCTCCAGCAGGTCGCCCAGCTCGGTGGCGTCGGCGACCAGCGGGGCGGTGACCGTGGTCAGCTCGCCGGTGCGGGTACTGCGCAGGGTCACGGAGGTCACCCGGTCACCGTCGGTCCCGGCGGTGACCGGGACGGTGTCGAGCAGCACGGTGATCCGGCCCGCGGAGACGTACGGCATGAGCATCTCTTCCAGGGCCGCCAGCGCGACCCGGGGCTCGACGCAGAGCTTGCTCACGTTGCCGAGGCCGGGGTTGAGCACGTCCTGCGCGGCCACCTCGGGCAGGAGCGGGTAGTTGCGCCGGTAGTAGTCGCGGATGCGATGGCGCAACTCGCGGTAGCCGGAGGACACGTGCGGCGTCTCGATCCACGGGTGCTCGTCCGACGGCACGGCCTGCGCGGTGAGCTGACCGCCCAGCCAGTCCGTCTCCTCGGTCAGCAGCACCCGGTGGCCCAGGCGGGCCGCCGTCAGCGCGGCCGCCACCCCTCCGAGCCCGCCACCTACCACTAACAGGTCAACATTCAGCTCAATCATTGCTAATTTGCCAGCCTTCTCTGCACCAGGTCCGCAGGTTTCGCACATGTTAAGCCGCAGGCGAATCGGGATGTCAACAGCTAATAGAAATGCAAATATCAGCACTGGACATCCTCTCTATTACTGATGCAGAATCGGGGCATGTCGCGATCAAGGGGGAGAGGGCCCAGCCAGGCGGACATCGCACGGGAGGCGGGCGTGTCGCAGTCGACCGTCTCGATGGTGCTGACCGGCTCGGGCGACCTCGGCCGCATCTCGGCCGAGACGCAGCGCAAGGTGCTCAGGGCCGCCCGGCAGCTCAAATACGTCTCGGCGGGCCAGCAACGCGGGGCGGCCGGCGGGCGCCAGGCGCCGCTTCTGCTCGGCGTGCACACCTTCGAGCCGATCTTCCCGACCAGCGCCAGGGACTACTACTTCGAGTTCCTCCAGGGCATCGAGGAGCAGGCCGGGATCGAGGGCTGCAACCTCGTCCTGTTCACCGCGGCCCCGAACGAGGACGGCGTGCGCCGCCTCTACAGCGGCTCGGCGAACGGGCTGCGCCAGGCCAACGGCAGCCTGCTGCTCGGCCACCACACCCACAGGGAGGACCTCACGCGGCTGGCCGCCGACCGGCACCCGTTCGTCTACATCGGCCACCGCGAGGTCCCCGGCACGGAGATCTCCTACGTCGGCGGCGACTACCGGGCCGCCACCGGCCGGATCGTCGACGACCTGGTCGCTCTGGGCCACCGCACCTTCGCCTACCTGGGCGAGGCCAAGCGCGACGAGCCGCAGACCGACCGGTGGGAGGGTTTCCACGCGGCTCTGGAGCGGTTCGGGCTGCCCGTGCCCAAGCCGCTCTTCACCCGCCCCGACGACCTGACCGCCCAGTGGCTGGACCAGGCCGTGCGCGACGGCGCCACCGCCGTCCTGGTCGAGGCGGTCAGCCTGGTCCGGGTGCTGGTCGCCATGGCGAGGCTGCGCGGCCTCGCCATCCCGGGCGACCTGTCGCTGGTGCTGCTCGTGGACGACCCCGCAGGCGAGTCGGGCCTCGACCCGCTCGCCACGCTGCGCATCCCCCGCAACGCCATGGGGCGCCGCGCGGTCAGCCTCCTGACCTCGCAGATCACCGACCCGGTCGGCGAGTACGAGCGGCAGATCCTGCTGCCGTGCACCCACACGCTCGAGGGCACCGTCGCCCCTCCCCGCGTAACGGCGTAGCGTCACCGCTCGGCAAGGCTCCGCGCCCGTACTCGGGGGTCAGGAGCACCGAGCGGCGCGGCGCTCCAGGCGAGAGAGCTCGGGGACCCCGCCCGCCGCCGGCGGCGGGTCCATCCGCGCCACAGCGTCCCTTCACGGGAGGCAGCGCGCCCGCACCAGGTCAGAGCCTTCCAGATTCACGCACGGGGCCCAGCAGGAGCCAGGCGGAGGACAGGATCGCGGCGGCGGCCCACAGGGTGGCGTCCACCCCGGCGAGCTGGCCCAGCACGCCGCCCAGGCCGGCGCCGACCGCGAGCGCGCCGGTGAACAGGAAGCGCATGGTCGCGGTCATCCGGCCAAGGAGGTGCTCGGGGGTGACGCGGGTGCGATAGCTCACCTTCAGGACGTTGCCGGCGCCCGACTTGGACATGGTGAGCGCCCACGCCGCGCCCGCCACCCAGACGGACTCGTCCACGAGGGGCAGCAGCAGGGCGCAGGGCGCGACGGCGCTGCTCCACCAGATGGCCCGGCGCTCGCCCAGCCGGCAGCCCAGCCGCGGTGCGACGGCCGAGCCGAGGAGATAGCCGGCGCCGCCGGCCGCGAGGAACAACCCGAGCACGAGCTCCGGCTGCCCGAACCGGGCGACGAACACGATGGGCAACATGACCTGCACCATCATGGAGGCGCAGTTGCCCAATGACCCCTCGAACGCGATCAGCCGCAGGTGCGGGTGACCGAAGACGAGCCGCAGGCCCTCACCGATCTCGTGCCGCAAGGAGGTGCGCGGGCCCCGGGAGGGCGCCGGCTCGGCGAACCGGATCCGGGCCAGGCAGAAGGCCGACCACAGATAGGAGGCGGCGGTGACGCCCAGCGCCATGGGCGCGCTCACCACCGCGACCAGAAACCCTCCGAGGCTACGACCGGCGACCTGGTTGACCCCGTCGAGGCTGACCAATGCCGAGGTGGCCCGGGTCAGGCGCTCCTTGCCGACGAGGGCGGGCAGGAAGCTCATGGCGGCCACGTCGCCGAAGACCGTGGCGATCCCGGTCACCAGCACGACGACGTACAGCTGCCCCAGCGTGAGCACGCCGCACGCCTGCGCCACGGGCACCGAGACCAGCGACGCGGCGCGGACCAGGTCCGCGGTCACCATGAGAGGACGCTTGCGCAGCCGGTCCACCCACGCGCCCGCGGGCAGGCCGATGACCAGGAAGGCGCAGGTGTTCAGCATCCCGAGCACGCCCGTCTCGAGCGGTGAGGCGGCCAGCACGGCCACACCCGTCAGCGGGACCGCCAGCGAGCTGACGGACACCCCCAGCTTGGCTCCGGCGTCCGCACCGTACAACCATCGAAAATCCTTCGTCATGACCCACGACAGTCGCCGCGCCCGCTCACGAGCGCCACGAATTCAGCCCTGGCTAAACTCAACGGGTGCTGGAGCTGTCGTTCACCGCGGTAGACGTCGCCTACACCCGATTTGCGATCTCCCCGCTCTGGGAGGCCGTCGCCGGGGCACGACTGATCAAGCAGCCGCACCCTCTCTACGGGCCCTGGCTCGACGAGGTACGACCCCGCCTGCACGGCATCCGCTGGGAGCTGTTGGACGCGCTCATCCCGCCACGCGGGCTGCCCGCCTTCCTGGCGCCGCCCCCAGCGGTGGCCGTCCCGGACCTCGACCTCGAGCTCGCCACCCTGCGCGCCACCCCGCCCGAGACCCTCGCCACCGACCTGGCCTGGCTGCCGCCCTCGCCCGCGACCGCCCTGCTGGACGAGGACCCCGATCGCGGGCTGGCCCTGCTGGCCGACCAGATCGCCGCGTTCTGGGAGACGGCGCTGGCACCGTACTGGCCGAAGATCCGCGCCCTGCTCGAAGGAGACCTGCTCTATCGCGCCAGGCAGCTGGCGGACGGCGGCGCGCACCGGCTCCTCAACACTCTCGACCCCACAGTCGAGTGGTCGGAGGACACGCTGCGCGTCCAGCACCGCTACTGCACAGCGCTACGAGCGCTGCGAGGCCGCGGGCTCCTGCTCGTGCCATCGGCCTTCACCTGGCCGAACGTCTGGTCGATCACCACCGCGCCCTGGCAGCCCACCCTGCGCTACGGGACCCGGGGCATCGCCACCCTCTGGGAACGGCGCTCCGCGTCCGTGCCGCAGGCGCTGGCCGCGGCTCTCGGCCGCACCCGCGCGCTGCTGCTCACCGAACTCGCCACCCCCGCATCCACCACCGACCTCAGCGCGCGCCTCGGCCTGACCAAGGGAGGCGTCTCACAACACCTCACCGTGCTGCGTGACGCCGGTTTCGTCAGCGCTCACCGCACGGGCCGCTTCGTCCTGTACGCCCGGACCGGCATCGGCGAAGCGCTCTGCCGGCAGCAGTGACGAACTTCGACTACGGATACTTCTCAGGTTCAAGGGGTCGTCGCAACACTGCTGCTCAGCAGCGAGTCCAGGTGATCGTTGAAGGCCTCGGCAGGGGTCCTCCAGCCGAGGCTCTTGCGGGGGCGGGCGTTGAGCACCGCTGCGACTGCAGCGATGTCGCCGGCGCTCCAGCGGGACAAGCCGGTGCCCTTCGGGAAGTACTGGCGCAGTAGGCCGTTCGTGTTCTCGTCCGTGGCGCGCTGCCAAGGGCTGTGAGGATCGGCGAAGAAGACCGGGACGCCTCGCTCGGTGATGCCGATACGCGCGGCCAGATCACGGACCCGCGCCTCGGGTCGCGGGCGACCTCGATCAGCACTCGGGCATGGTGGGTGAGGAAGGTCCACGTCGGTGGGCGGTCTTCCGCTGTGCTCACAACCTGTACGCCTTCGTCGCCAGATGCGGCGAAGTGCACGGAACGGAGACACCTCGCTGCCTCTGGACCATATGACGAACTGGCTTTCCTGCACCAAAGTTACGTGGTGATCATCGTGGCCGGCGAGCTGGACGTCACCACCTCCCAGGAGCTGGAGACCTACCTCGACCTGGTACGCCGCAGCCTGGACGACCACCTCGTCGTCGACGCCGGCCGCCTGTCCTTCCTGGGCAGCTCCGGCCTGACCGTGCTGCTGGCCGCCGCGATCCTCGCCCAGGCCCGCGGCGCCGCCGTCCACCTCGTCGGGCTGCAACCCCGGGTGGCCCGGAGATCACCGGCGCCATCATCGCTGTCGTCGATCTGCATGCCGACGGGCAGGTCGTGCGGGTCGAGTACGCGACCACCTACCTACAGAAATGGGCGGTTGTTGACGCCAATGGAGCCCGCTGGGGCTGCGGAAACCGACTTCACCATGATCAGCCGCATCACCGTCTTCACATTGTCCCAGGACCTTCCTCGGCCGACAGGAGATACATGAAGATCAGCTTGATATTGGTCGTGCCGCTGGTGGCTGTGGTGCTGGCCGCGTGCGGCACCTCAGCCCCGGCCTCGGCGCCGGCCGATCAGCGGGAGGCGGCCCTGAAGTTCGCCCAGTGGATGCGCGAGCATAGCGTCGACATGGCGGAGAGCGTGAAGTACGCCGCCAGCGTCCTCGCCCGCAAGACTGAAGCATCCGAGGTGCCGCCGGCGCCCGTGGCGCGTGCATGACGAACCGCGGGCGAGAGGGTACCAGGTCAGCGGAACTTGGTGGTCACGGTGGAGGGCGCCGGTGCCTTGACCGACACCTTGCTGCCCCATCCCGTGTAGCGGCTGTCCACAGTGCTGGTGTAGGTCGTCCCGTCCTCGGTCAGCGCGTAGGTGGATCGCACCCGGCTGACCAGACCCGCCGGGGACACAGTGAGCGTGTAGGAGATCTTCATGCCGTCGTGCTCGTTGCCGATCCTGGCGGCGGACACCCAGGCCGAGACCGCCTTGAGCTCCTTGACGGTGATCGAGCCGGAGACGGCGCCGTCCTTGGTCGTGCCGTTCTTGAGCAACCGGGCCAGGGTCTTGGGTTCGGCCGGGTTGATGAACTGTGACCACGAGTCGGGCATGCCGCGGTTCTTTTCCTTGTACCAGGTCTTGCCCTCGGGCAGCAGGCCGGCGATCAGGTCGCCGGAGTAGTAGCCGGTCTTGCCGATGCCGATGACGCGTTGCTGTCTGTCGCCGTCCTTGAGGGTGATGTCGAAGGCGGCGACGTCCTTCTTGCCGAACTGGAAGACACCCTGCAGGTCGCGGGCGCCCCGCTCATCGGTGCCGTCCGTCCAGGTGACGCTGCCGGTGAACCGCACGCCGTGGCCGAGCGCGATCACCGCGTTCAGGGCCTTGATCGGGTTCTTGGGCGCCGCCTGTGCGGGCAGCGCGGGCACGGTCAGCGCGGCCAGTGCCGCCATGGCGAGGAGTGCTTGTTTCATGCCAGGTGATCATGCCGGACAGCGGCGACAACCTGGGGCCCTCGATCGTCGGCGTCCCCGCATCGTTATCCGGATGATGCCGGTCACGCGGCGGAGAGCACCACTGCACTCGACGCGCCGGCCGTCCGGCGCGGCAGGGCGTGGACAGTGTCGAGGGCGGGCGTAGCGCTCCCCCTCCCCCGCCGCAGCCGTGACCATCGGTGCCCTACTGGGCGTCGTAGTACTCGGCGGCGTCGTCCTGGAGACGGACGGCGAACTGGACGAGGTGGTCGGGCAGGGCGTCCGGGGCGAAGGACCCGACCCCCCTCTGCCCGTCGGGCCCTTCGCCGTCTTGGTCTATGCCATGTCCACACTCAACGGATGTAGAGGCTGAGCCCGAGCGAGCCCGACTTGGTCTCGCCCGGGTGGACGATCGTCGTCTGGTACCCCCGGCAGTCGTAGTCGGAGAAGACATAGGCGCGCTGGTCGGTGTTGTTCGTGACCTGGATGAGGTCGTAGCCGTCTTCTTGTTGGAGGCAGCCCTCTGACGGGTCTTCATGCACCTGGACGAAGTTGATGATGAGGGTTCCGGTGGCGGCCTGGGCGGTGGCGGCGAAGGGGAAGCTGAGCAGGGTGGCCGCCGCTACGACACCGAGGGTGTGGACGAGGCGAGACATAAGTTCTCTTTCGGTGGAGGTGAATAGGGGTTAGTGGGGGATTTCCATCAACGACATGTCACTCATCGTAATCTTTAGCTACTTAGAGCTAGCGATTCGGTGACTTATGCCTGCATGCGCTCTGTACGGGGCCGCGGGTGACTAGAAATTGGGCACTCCCGTGGCGGCGTGCAAACGGGCAGGCTCAGCCCCATTCCCAAGGACCCGAGCCCTCGGCATCTTGCCGTCGTCCGCGAGCCCAGGCGGACCGGCCCGAGTACGTCACTGTCCGCGCTCGCCCTCGCCGGTCGGTCGGCGGGAATGGCTCTGCCGGCGTGGCCGGCCGGCACGTGACAGGCGGCGTTCGAGGTTGCCCAGGTACTCGGTGCGCTGTCGCACGTCAGCGGTGTGATCTGCCCGACGAGCACCACGCGGCTCAGGGGCGGAAGGTGGACCGCCGCACGGCGCCCATCTCCGTTGTGGGCGGAGTCCCGGCCACCACGTACGAACCCACCAGAGCTGCCGCTTCGACGGCAGAACGCGAACCCATCCTGCTCCTCGCATGGGTGCCGTCCAGGGCGGGGGCCGGAAAGAGATCGGCCCCCAGGCGGACGGCGCACCAGCGGACGGCGGTCGGAACACCCCTTTGCGAAATAGTCTGCGCGGAGATAATCTTCGCGTAGGCTAACTGGAGGGACAGAACATGTGGGAGTACGAGCACCACGTCGAGACCGCCGCGAGCCCCGAGAGGCTCTGGCGCATCTGGTCGGACATGAACGCCTGGCCCCAGTGGAACGACGGGATCGCCAAGATGGAGGTCGAGGGGCCGTTCGAGGTCGGCACGTCGTTCACGATGACCTCGCCGGAGGGCGAGGCGATCTCGATGCGGCTGGTGGAGATCGTGTCCGGGCGGGTGTTCACCGACGAGATGGACGCGGGTGACTTCCTCGTCACCACCAGGCACCGGCTGGACCCGCTGCCCGGCGGCGGCACCCGGGTGACCTACCGGACCGAGATCACCGGGGCGGCCGCCGACCAGGTCGGGCCCGAGCTGGGGCCGCAGATCACGGCCGACTTCCCCGACGTGCTGGCCGCGCTGGTACGCCGGGCGGAGGGCTGAGGCGTGGCCCTGGAGCCGGGCCGGAGCCCAGGGTTCCTGCTGTGGCACGTAACGCTGCGCTGGCAGCGGGAGATCGCCGCCGTCCTGGCCCCGCTGGACCTCACCCACGTGCAGTTCGTGCTGTTGGCCACCACCTGGTGGCTGAACAGCCACGGACAGAGCCCGAACCAGCTCAGCCTGGCCGGCGCGGCGGGCACCGATGTGAAAATGACCTCACAGGTGCTGCGCAGGCTGGAGGACAAGGGGCTGATCCAGCGTCAGGTGGACAGGTCCGACACCAGGGCCAGGCTGCTGCGGGTCACGGAACGGGGCGGGCAGCTCGCTCAGGAGGCGATCGAGGCGGTCGAGGCGGCCGACCGCGCCTTCTTCGGCTCCACCACCGACTCGGCGCTGATCTCGACCCTGCGCCGTCTTGCCGGGCACGACCCGGACTGACCCGGCGCACGGGTTCCGCCGGCCCTGCCGCGACTCCCCGCGATCCCGGACAGCCTCGAATGGTTCATCTCAGCCCCCAGCACACTCTTGCGCCGGCTCCTTGCGGCCATCCTCATGGAGTCCGGGGCGGGGATGCCGCGACGCCGGCTGGGCCAGCGCCTCCGCGCCCGGCCCCGGCCCAAGGAGGAGGGCCCCAGCCGCCCGCGGCCGTGCTGCTCCACCGCATCGCCGATCCCACAGGTGCGGCTCGACCGGCTGCGCGCCGAAGGAGTCCCGGTCAAGGATGAGGGCACCGCCCGGCTGTCCCCACTTGGCCACGCCCGCCTCAACGTCCTGGGTCGTTACTCCATCGCTGCCCCGGCCGAAGGCCTGCGGCAGCTCGGCGACATCCCGACATCCCCGGCGACGGCGGCGTGGAGGAGGAGGTATAGACCCCAGGGACCCGGCGATCTTGTACGGAGTCGCAGGACGGCGAGTTCGTATGACGCAGCTGCACATGACAACGTCGACGGCGGCCGCGGGCAGCGGGAGGGCCCTGGGGCGCAGCAGAGCTGACGCACACCTCCCAGGCCGACGTGTGCGGTCAAGCACTTTCCTGCGGGGCCAGCCACCGATATCGGTGCCGCCTCCTGGCCGAGCCAGCCGTTCACGCTGGCCTAGCGCTCGCGTCCCTCCCCCTGGTCGGCATCGCGGGCCATCAGCTCATGCATCCAGCTTTCGGCGTCCGCGTGACTCATTCCCGTCTCGCCACGGATGAGCAAGATCGCCCGCTCCGTGTGCCCTGCGTCAACGAGCGCACCGACGCGGTCGGCAAGCTGATCGTCAGGCCATGGGTCGCCGTTCGTACGGATGCGCGCGGCGGCGAGCATGTTGACGACGTGTCGTTCTGCCGCTTCGAACTCGAGACCGGTGTCCTCCTGGATGACCCGGGCCGCGTCCGCCGTCCTGCCCTCGCCAAGGAGAACCAACGCACGAGCCCGCGTCTCCTCCGGAAGCGGCATGGGCAATCCAAATTGCCGCCAGGGCCACTGATCTGGAGCCTGTGCCGGAGACGGAGCCGATCGGCGCCCGAGTCTGGAGAGCACGATGAGCGTCCCTAAGCTCGCGAAGGTCGTGAGCACGGCCAGCCATTCGAGCCAGTCGATGACCCCCATGCCGCGATCGTACCTCTCGGAACGGAAGGCGTGCCGTGTGTCGTTCGGTGTCATCCGACGGCTCAGTCCATCCGGCCAGACGCGCGGCCCGGCGCGTTACGCCTGGCCGGTGCCGCCGGCCTCACCCAAGCCATCCGCCCTATCTCCCGCGACGCCACACCAGCTCGCCATTCTCGGCTTCACATGATCAGAGAACCGGACAAATATCCACTACGGCAAAGCCCCGGTGCGGAGGCGCTTGTGGCGCGCGGTGCCGCAGCTGTGAGCAACCTCGCGGCTGGCATCAGCAGGGTCTGAAGCTGACGTTCATCGTTGACACCTGGGTCTCCGGCCACTATGGAGATCCTCTACGTCGAACCCGAGTCCCCCGCTCGATCGTGAGGCCATGGCGCGCGCCCGCGGCGGATTGTCGGAGCAGATCAAGGGCTTCGTCACCAACGATGGAGTACGTTCGCAGGGAGAGCGGGCTACTCATCGATGGCGTCGGTGTCCCCGAGATCCGCACCAAGACGAGGGGAAGACACGCTCTTGTCGTCGTGCGCGGCTACCACTATAAAGACGACCCTGCGGCCCTACATGCGGGAACGCCGCCCAGTCCTCATCGGTGTTGACAGCGGCGGATGCCCTGATGGAGCAGGCTACCTGCCCGATCTGATCGTCGGCGACTTCGACTCGATCTCCTCCACAGCGATCACATGCGGCGCCGAACTCTTGGTGCATGCCTTTCGCGATGGCCGCGCGCCAGGGCTGTAGCGAGTCAAGGAAGCAGGGGTGGAGGCCGTGCCCTTCCCCGCAGCCGCAATGAGCGAAGACATTGCCCTACGGCCTGGTAGACGCCAAGGGAGCCGACCTCATCGTCGCCGTCGGCACGCATCTGACCCTCGAGGAGTTCCTCGACAAAAACCGTGCCGGAATGGCCAGCACGTTGCTCACCAGACTTCGCGTCGGCAGCAAGACCGACCCGACCTCGTTTCCCGACTCCGGCTCCTACGTCGTGCCTGGCGCCCTCGCCCCGGTGATGATTGATCGACAGCATGACCGCGGAGAGTTGGTGGAACCGAACGTTTGGGTGCAGCACCGCTGAATTCTTTCGAGTAGTGGTCCTGACTCTCTCCTACGAAGCCGCACTGCCCCTGCTCGCCCGGGCCCGCACTGCCCTGGCTGCAGCCGTCGCCGCCGACCGAGCGGCCGGCGCCACCTGGAACGAGATCGCCGCCGTACTGGATGTCAGCCCTCACACCGCCGCACGCCGCTATCGCACCTGACCACGGCGCTCAACCTCACCTCTGTTGGCGTCACGAATCAGAAGGCCGGTCATCTCCATGGCGAGAACGACGGCGGTATCTATGCGCCAGGGACTCGATCGTGAACGCAAGAAGAACGAGCATGACACCCAGGACGAGCCAGTGCTCAACCCACTGAGTGACGACACCCCATCCCCATGCCTTGACGGCCAGGCTTTGCGGGTTGCCCGCGACGATGCCGACGATGTGCGTGAACACGATCCAGGCGGCGGCGACTGCCGTCAGCCAGCTGATCCAGGCGGGGGATCGATCCGCCCCGATAGCGTTGCCCCTGCGTACGTGTGCGCGCGTCGCGCTAAGTAAATTTCGATCTGCCATGAGATCAATATGGCACCTCACCTTTCCGGCAAAAAAGGGGCGGTCGGTGGCGGGTTCGCAGATAAGCTCCAAGCTTGTTCTTCAACCTCCGGATTGTTGTAGGGCTGCGACGGTGCGGCCGCGTTTGACGGTCTTGCCGACGTCGTAGCGTGGCGCGGGCCGTCGGTTGGGGATGCCGGGCGGGCGTCCCGGGCCACGTCTGGAGGGTTTGGGCGCGCTGGCCGGTTGAGCGAGGTCGGTGGGCTCAGGCGCACATTCCGTGAGCCGTCGGTCAGGTAGATCACGGTTCGAGTGTTCTGGCCGGTAGCTGACTTCTTGATCAGCAGCATCGCCGTGTGTCGATCAAGGAGCTGCTGACTGTCTTCTTGCCTCATCTGGCTCATGTGTGCGTTGACCAGGTGTTTCATACTGGCGCATCGGTGCGGATCAAGGCCAGGACCATGGCGATCGGGGCGGACTGTCCCAGCTGTGGGACACCGTCACGGCGCAAGCACAGCCACTACGAGCGATGCCTGATGCGGCAGGCGCACCTTCGCCGAGCAAGTGCCGGGCCTGACCGTCCGCTATGGCCGTCGCAGCGTCGTGGCCGACCAGGCGCTGCGGGGAATTGCGCCGAACGCTGGGCGGCCGTGCCGGTGCGCGCCTGGCCGCACGTCTGGCCGTGGCGGTCAGCCGGATGACGCTGATCCGGCTGATCCGCGCCCTGCCCGAGCCCTCGCTCTAGGCCGGCCCGGCCGCGTTGGGCGTGGACGACTTCGCCCTGACACCCCGGTGTGGAGATCGTGTGCCGCGACCGTGCCGGTGCCTATGCCGACGGCGCCGGCCGTGGAGCATCTGAGGCGATCCAGGTTGCTGATCGCTGGCACATTTAGAGCAATCTCGGCGCGGGCCGTCGAACGGACTGTCGCCACGCACCGCCAGCACCGGCAGGCCATCATCAGCCCCGTCCCGGCGCTGCAGTCCGGTCCCCGCCACGGCGCTCTTACACCACCTCCACCTGACGCCGAACCGCCTCGCACGCCGGAGACCAGGCAAGATCGGGTAGCGCCCCGCACCCGTGAACGGCATGCCGCCATCCACGAGCTGCTTGTCCAGGGCCAGTCCCTCCGTGAGATAGCCCGCCAGCTGGATCTCGGCAGCAACACCGTCCGCCGCTTCGCCCGCGCGACCTCGCCCGAAGAACTGCTCGTCCATGCTGGCACCGGTCAGCAGCCCAAGAGTCTGAAAAGCTTCGACGCCTACCTGCGCCAGCGCTGGGCCGACGGCTGCACCAACGCCGAACAGCTCTACCGCGAACTACGCGCTCGCGGCTGTCGCGGCAGCACGGTGGCCCGCCAGTACATGCGGCCGTGGCGGACCGCTCTTCCTGCCGAGCCGCCACCGCAGCGACCCCCGACGGTGCGGCAGGCCGCCAGCTGGTTCCTGCGCAACCCCGCCAACCTCGGCCCCGGCGAACAGCGCCAGCTCGACGCGCTCTGTGCCGCCGGCTCTCAGCTTGCCGCTCTGCGCGATCATGCCCGTCACTTCGCTGATGTCCGGAATTCGCGAGTGGTGGGGGCGAGCGTGCGGCAGACTCAGCGTTTCAAAGAACTACTCACCGATTTTCCCCAATTTCGATGGTCCTGGATGGGATCGGCCGTTTCCATGCTGAGCAGCCGCACGATCGGCGTCACCTATCCCCTGCTCGCCTACCAGCTCACGCAGTCGGCGGTCTGGGTCGGCTGGGGATGTTCGCCTCTACCGCGCCGGCCCTGCTCACGCACATCCCGGCCGGCACGGTCATCGACCGGTTCGGGCCGCTGCGGGTGATGGTGTTCGGCGAGGTCGTGCGGGGTGGGCTCGTCGCCGGGCTCTGTGCGCTGCTGTTCCTGCAGACCTTGACGATCGAGCATCTCGTGCTCGCCGCGCTGGTCGAGGGGGCGCTGTCGGTGATCTCGTCAGTCGCCGAGATCACCTCATCCCGACCACGGTGAAGCCGGACAAGGTGGAGACGGCGTTCGCCTTGCACGAGGGATCGGCCCAGGGCATGGTGCTGGCGGGCCGGCCCCTGGCCGGATTGCTGTTCGGAATAGGGCCGCCATTCTCCTTCGTCGCCAATGCCGCCCTGTTCTTCTATGCCGCGTTCCTGCTGCGCCGCCTCCCTACCGACATCGCCACCGCTGGAAGGCCACACGGAAAACTCCTGGTGGAGGTCAGGACCGGCCTGGCCGAGCTGTGGAAGGACCGCTTCCTGCGGTCCGCGACGCTGGTCACCGCGTTCATCAATCTCTTGGTGCAGGGCCTGATCGTGGTCTTCCTCACGCAGGCGATCGACGAGCGCCTGCCCACCGTCCTCGTGGGTACCGTGCTCGCGATGTCCGGCGTCGGCGGCATCGTCGGCGCCCTGATGTCGCCCCGGCGGCAACGCATCTGGCAGCGGCTCAAGGAGGCGGCCTCCCGGCGGCCCTGGCTCGCCACCGTGAACCGGCGGCAGGACTGCTCCATCATGCTGGTCCACCTGTGGTCGTGCACCCTCGCCCTCGCGCTGCCCCTGCTCTTCGCCACGATGCCGCTGTCGTTCGCACTCTCCCTGCTGGCGATCGGGCTGACCGGCGGGCTGAGCAATGTCACCATGCGCACCGCGCTCAGCCGGGTGCCGGCCGACCGGAGGGCGCGCGTGGCCGGCGTCTCCCGTCTCGGCACCTACAGCGCGGTCGTCGTCGGCCCGCTGCTGACGAGCCTCCTCATCCAGCGGGTCGAGCCCCTTCGTCGCGCTGCTCACCCTGTGCGCGCCCGCGGCAGCGCTGGCCGCGGTCATGACCACCGTCCCGATGCTGCGCGGCACGCTGACCTTGGTCGTGGGCCTCAGCGTCGCCCGGTCACCGCGGCGCGGCCATGACCTTATTGATCACGGTTCACACGGCCAGGGCCGCTAACAGCCGTGGCGCCCGGGCTCACCCGCCCCGTAGGTGAGCACGGAGGCGAGGGCCGGCCCGGGTGCGGCGCGCCGCCCGGCGGCGGGCCCGGCCATCATGTCCCCAGGCACTGACAACGCGGGCGGGGGCACGGACCCGTTCGAGCAGTGCCTTCACGAGGCCTCCGTGGCCAGGTCCTCGGCGAACGCGCGAAGCCGGGCGTACTGGGCGGCGAGCGCATGCTCGTCCGTCCCCAGCGGGTCCTTGAAGAAGAAGCCGAGGTCGGCCAGGACGCCGTGCCGGCCGCGCTCGTGCGCGCGGGCCACCAGCCGGGCCAGGTCCAGGACGAGAGGCGCGGCGAGCGCCGAGTCGCAGCCCTGCCAGGTGAACTGGAGGCTCATGCGCACGCCGAGGAAGCCCTCGAAGGTCACGTGGTCCCAGGCGGTCTTCCACTCTCCGAGATCCTCGACGTAGTCGATGTGCGTCTCTCCTTCGACGGGTGTGCCGAGGATCCCGGTGACGGCACGGTCCTTGGAGAGCGTCTTGCTCGCCCGGGCCGCCGGGTCGGCGAGGGTGGCGCCGTCTCCCCCGCCGAGCAGGTTGAGCCCGGACCACGAGCGGACCCGCAGCGACCGTTGCGCGAACATGGGGGCGAGGGCGCTTTTGACCAGGGTCTCGCCGGTCTTCGCGTCGCGCCCGGCGTACGGCACGGCGCGCAGCTCGGCGAGCTCGGCGAGGGCCGGCAGAGTGGGCCCGGGCGACGGGGTGAACTCCACGTAGCCGCAGCCGGCGCGGAACGCCGCGTAGGCGTAGAGGGAGCTCGTCGGCAGCACGTCGTCGCCCGCGTCGAGCCGCTCCTCGAGGTCGGCGAGGCTCTGGAACTCCGGGCGCGGGGTGGCGGGGGGCTCGGTGGAGGAGACGTTGACGACGACCACCCGGTCGAGCCGGTGCCGGTCGCGGAAGCCGGCGATGTCGCCGGCCAGGCGGGCCGCGGCTGCCGCCTGGGTGTCGCCGCCGGGAGCATGGCCCGGCCTGATCTCCGCGTCGGCGGCGTCGAGATCCTGGCCGAGCAGTCCTGGCAGGCCCGCCGGCACGACGCCCGCCTTGCTGAGCTGTTCGGCGCGCTTCCGCAGGGGGATTTCGGTGATGTCGTGGCCGCCGAAGAGCAGGCCGGCGATGGGAACCAGACCTCCGGGAAAGTCCGGGGACTCGGTGACGCACGCCTGGGCGGGTAAGACGCCCGCCTTGACCGCGGCGGCACCGATGGTCGCGGTGGTCGCCACGGATCCGCGTGCTCCGATGAACCAGACACCGACCTTGCGCATGGGAGCTCCTGTTCATCCGCCCGTATACCGGCAAGTGGGGGCATACCGGTAGGGGATTACGCGGATCGTAGAAGCGCTTTTATCGATGGTCAAGCATAAGTCCGTCGGCTTCCGCCCTAACTGGCGCCGGTCAGGCCGACAACGCCTGGTCCACGGCCTCCGGCGACAACATGTGTTCGATGATCATCACTGCTGCGCCGACCACCCCCGCCCGGTCGCCGAGGTCGCTGACCCGGATGCTCAGGTGCTGGGTGGCCAGGGGCAGGGACCTGCTGTAGATCACCTCTCGAAGCCCGGCGAGCAGGTGCTCGCCCGCCCCGGCGAGGTCGCCGCCGATCAGGATCATGGCGGGGTTGAAGAAGTTGACGATGGAGGCCAGGACGACCCCGACCTCCCGGCCCGCCTGCCGGACCAGCCGGATGGCCTCGGTGTTGCCGGCGCGCACCAGGCGTACGACGTCGCGGCTGTCGGCGGCCTCCTGGCCCGCCGCACGCAGGCGTGCGGCCAGCGCCGCGCCGCCCGCCACGGCTTCCAGGCAGCCGATGTTGCCGCAGCGGCACACGACGTTCTCCTCGGACGAGGGCACCCGGATGTGGCCGATGTCGCCCGCCGCGCCCTGTGCGCCGCGGTGCAGGCTGCGGCCGCTGATGATGCCGCAGCCGATGCCGGTGCCGATCTTGACGTAGACCAGGTGCTCGGCTCCGGATCGCCCGGCCCAGTATTCGCCGAGCGCCATCATGTTGACGTCGTTGTCGACCAGGACGGGGACGCCGAGCCGGGCGCCGAGCCAGTCGGGCACCGGGAAACCGTCCCAGCCGGGCATGATCGGCGGGTTGACCGGCTTGCCGGTGTCATGCTCCACCGGGCCCGGCAGGCCCACGCCGACTCCGCACACGTCGGTGAGACGGCGGTCGCACTCGGCGAGCAGCTCGCGGAAGGTGTCCACGAGCCAGGTCAGCACGGTCTCAGGGCCGCGGGCGATGGGCATCTCCGCTTCCCGCTCGGCCAGCGTCGTGGCCGCCAGGTCGGTCACGGCGAGCCTGGCGTGCGTCGCGCCCAGATCGGCCGCGAGCACGATGCGTGCGCTGCTGTTGAAGGTGAACGCCGTCGCCGGGCGGCCGCCGGAGGAGATCACGTCGTCGGCCGGCACCACCCAGCGCTGACCCAGCAAGGCGTCGAGGCGGAGGGACACCGTCGACCGCGCCAGGCCGGTGAGCTCGACCAGCTCGGCACGGGTGCGTGCGCGCCCGTCACGGAGGAGGGCGAGCAGCGCCCCAGCTCCCACCGCCGGGCTGCTTGTGCCGGTCAGCACGCTCTCAGTCAACAGCGCTCCCTTTCGTCGAGATGCACGCTTCCTATGATCCCTCATGGGTCATTATGCCATTTACGCTTCAACTTTTGCTTGACCATCGTCATAAGTGCGCTCTAGCATCCCGCAATATGGAGGACATAAGCCGGAAACCGGATGATGCTCCGCGTGTAGGGATCATCGGCACCGGTTTCATGGGCCGGGTGCATGCCCGCGCCGCGCGCATGGCGGGAGCAACGATCGCGGGGGTGGCCGGGTCGCGCTTGGAGAAGGCGCAGCAGGCCGGCCTGGGTGCTGCCAAAGCCTTCGCCTCTGCCGATGAGCTCATCGAGTCGGGCGAGATCGATCTGGTGCACATCTGCGCCCCCAATCATCTTCACGCCCCGTTCGCGCTCAAGGCGCTGTCCGCCGGACTGGCGGTGATCTGCGAGAAGCCGCTCGCGACGGACGCGGCGAGCGCCGCCCTCATGGCGGAGCGGGCGGCCGAAGCGGGGCTGGTCGCGACGGTGCCGTTCGTGTACCGCTTCCACGCCATGGTCAGGGAGGCGCGGCAGCGGATCGCCCGCGGCGACGTCGGCAGGATCAGCCTGATCCAGGGCAGCTACTTGCAGGATTGGCTGCTGCGCCCGGACGACGACAACTGGCGGGTGGACGCGGAGCTGGGCGGGCCGAGCCGGACGTTCGCCGACATCGGCTCCCACTGGTGCGACCTGGCGGAGTTCGTCACGGCCGACCGCATCACCGGCGTCTGCGCGCAGGTCGCCGTCGTTCAGCCGGCGCGCGGGAGCACGTCGCCCGTCGTGACGGAGGACGTGGCGACCGTCCAGTTCCGCACCGCCTCCGGCGCCGTCGGCACGCTGGCCACGAGCCAGGTCTCCCCAGGCCGCAAGAACCGCCTGTTCCTCGAGGTCTCGGGCACCGAGGCGAGCCTCGCGTTCGACCAGGAACAACCCGAGCTGCTCTGGGTCGGCGACCGCGGCGGATCCCGGACGCTCATGCGCGACCCCACGATCCTGTCCGCGGCGGCCCGGCCGTATTCGCCGCTGCCCGCCGGTCACCCTCAGGGCTACCACGACTGCTTCGACGCCTTCGTCGCCGACACCTACGCCGCGCTCCGTGGCGAGCACCGTGACGGGCTGCCGGTGTTCGCGGACGGCGCCCGGGCCGCCGCCATCTGCGAGGCCGTCCTGACCTCGGCGCGGACCGGGAGGTGGACCGAGTGCTGAGCATGCGCGGTATCGGCAAGAGCTTCCTGGGCGTACGGGTGCTGTCCGGCGTCGACCTGGACGTGGCGGCCGGCGAGGTGCACGCCGTCGTCGGCGAGAACGGCGCCGGCAAGTCCACCCTCATGAAGATCATCTGCGGGGTGCACGCGCCGGACGAGGGCACGATCGAGATCGACGGGCGGCCCGTCTCCTTCGGCCATCCCCTCGACGCGCAGCGCTCCGGCATCGCGATCATCTACCAGGAGTTCAACCTGCTGCCCGAGCGCACCGTCGCCGAGAACGTCTTCCTCGGCCGCGAGCCGGTCCGGCGCGGGCTGGTCGACCGGACCGCCATGGACGCGGCGACCGCCCGGCTGCTCGACGAGCTGGGCGAGAGCTCCTTCGGCCCGCGTGACGCCGTCAAGCGCCTGTCGGTGGCCCAGCAGCAGGTCGTGGAGATCGTCAAGGCGCTGTCGGTGAACGCCAGGCTCGTCGTCATGGACGAGCCCAGCGCGGCGCTCGCCGAGCACGAGGTCGAGCTGCTCTACCGGCTCATCGGACGGCTGCGGGAGCGCGGGGTCGCCGTCGTGTACATCTCCCACCGATTACGCGAGGTGTTCGACCTCGCCGACCGGGTCACCGTGCTCAAGGACGGCGCGCGCGTCACCACGGTCCCGATCGGCGAGGTGTCGTCCGACGAGCTGATCCGCCTGATGGTCGGCCGCGATCTCGGCACCTACTTTCCGGCACGGTCGTCGGCGACCGGCGAGGTACGGCTCAGCCTGCGCGGCGCCGGCAACCACAAGCTGCGCGACATCGACCTGGAGCTGCGTGCCGGGGAGATCGTCGGCATCGCCGGCCTGCAGGGGTCCGGCCGGTCGGAACTGGCCAAGGCGATCTTCGGCGCGGAGCCGTTCACGACGGGCGAGATGACACCGTCGCGTCCCCGCTCGGTGCGGGAAGGCGTGGCCCTCGGCATCGGTCTCGTCACCGAGGACCGCAAGGCCGAAGGGCTCGCGCTGCGCCAGTCCGTGCGGGACAACGCCCTGCTCGTCGCGCGTGCGCTGGGCGCCAAGGGCCGTGACGGCGTCGGCGGCCTGCTCGAACGGGTGCGCCTGTCGCCTCCGCGCCAGGAGCAGGAGGTGCGCTACCTGTCCGGCGGCAACCAGCAGAAGGTCGTGCTGGCGAAATGGATGACGATGGCGCCGCGGGTGCTGCTGTTCGACGAGCCGACCCGGGGCGTGGACGTCGGGGCCAAGGCCGCGATCCACGACCTGATGCGCGAGCTGGCCGACGACGGCATGGCCATCATGATGATCTCGTCCGAGCTGCCCGAACTGATCGGCATGAGCGACCGCGTCGTCGTCCTGCGGGACGGCCGGATCGCGGGCACGCTGCCGGCCGGCCCTTCGGAAGAGGCCATCATGCGCCTGGCCGCGGGAGAGGTGACCTGAATGGACACCCTCTCACGCGGTCGCCGTCCCGCCCTCGGCGGCGAGGCACGAGGCGGCCTGGCGGCCCGGTTACGTGAGCCCACGTCCGTGGTGTTCCTCGCGCTCTTCGGCCTGATCGCCGTCGGCTGGGTCCTCGTCGCCCTGGACGGCGGCCAGTTCCTGACCACGGAGAGCATCGTCGGGATCCAGCAGCGTTCGGCGGCCCTGGGCATCGTGGCGATCGGTCAGACGCTGGCGATCCTGGCCGGCTCGCTGGATCTGTCGGTCGCCTACCTGATCAGCCTGACCTCGCTGGTCGCGGCCGAGATCATGGCGGGCCAGGACGGCAACATCCTGCCCGCGGTCGCCGCCGTGCTGGCCGTCAGCGCCCTGGTGGGACTGGTCAACGGGCTCGTCATCACCCGGCTCCACGTGCACGCCTTCATCGCCACCCTCGGCGTCGCCCTGATCATCAGGGGCATCGTGGACCACCTGTACGACGGCCCGGCAGGCAAGGTGCCCGAGTCGTTCCAGTTGCTGGGATACTCCCGGATCGGGCCGATCCCCGTCTCCGCCCTGCTCTGGGCGGGCGTGGCCGTCGTGGCCTGGTTCCTGCTGAGCCGGACCCGGCTGGGCTACCGCGTCTACGCCGTCGGCGGGAACGAGGAGGTCGCCCGGCTGTCCGGGATCCGCACCAGCCGGGTCATCGTGCTCACGCACGTGCTCTGCTCCATCTGCGCCGGCGTCGCGGGCCTGCTGCTGGCCAGCCGGCTCGGCGCCGGGGCGCCCACGGTGGGCACCGACGGCGGCTACGACCTGGAGTCCATCGCCGCGGTCGTGCTCGGCGGCACCGCGCTGGCCGGCGGCAAGGGCGGCGTCGCCGGGACGGTCGGCGGCGTCCTGCTGCTGGCCGTCCTGGACACCATCTTCAACCAGCTCGAGGTCAACTCCTTCGTCAAGGACGTGGTCCGCGGCGTGGTCATCGTCATCGCGGTGGCCGTCTACGCCCGGCGTATCAAGGGACGGTCGGCATGAAGCGGGCACTTCCCATCCTCGTGGTCCTCGTGGTGCTGCTGGCCGCGATCGCCATCGTCAATCCGCACTTCCTGGAGCCCGCCGGGTTCCTGGCGTTCCTCAAGCGGGCCGCGCCGCTGGTGATCCTGGCCGCCGGGCAGTACTTCGTCATCGTCTCCGGCGAGTTCGACCTGTCAGTCGGGTCGCTGGTGACGGCCGAAGTGGTGATCGCCGCGCGGCTCATCGACGGCGACGAGTCCGCCACCTGGCCGGTGCTCGCGCTGCTGATCGTCATCGGGCTGCTCGTGGGGCTGGTCAACGGGGTGGTCACCACCAAGCTGCGGGTGCCGTCGTTCATCGTGACGCTCGGCATGCTGCTCGTGCTGTCCGGAGCGGTGTTCCTGTGGACCGGCGGCGCGCCGCGCGGCGCGCTGTCGGAAGGCTTCCGGACGTTCGGCCGCGGCGCGCTCGGGCCGGTGCCGTGGTCGGTGCTGATCCTGCTGGCCGTGGGCGCGGCGGCGATCTGGCTCATGCGCGCCGACTTCGGCAAGACGCTGATGGCCACCGGCGACAACGAGCGCGCCGCCGCGCTGTCCGGGGTGCGGGTCGACCGGGCCAAGATCTTCGCGTTCGTGCTGTCCGGGCTGGCGGCGGCCGTCGCGGCGATCCTGCTGGGCGGGTTCGCCGGGGTGTCGGCGCAGGTGGGGCAGGGGCTGGAGTTCTCCGCCATCACCGCGGTCGTCCTGGGCGGCGTGGCGCTGGGCGGCGGGCGCGGCTCCGTGCTCGCCGCCATGGCCGGCGCCTTCACGCTGGAGGCGCTGTTCACCCTGCTCAACCTGTACGGGATCTCCGGGGCGCTGGAGTTCACCGTGCAGGGCGTCATCATCATCGCCGCGGTCGCGGCGGGAGCCGTCCGACTTCCCTGGAAGTTCACCCCCCGAAGAGGAGACGCCCATGCCGCCTCGTAAGGCCGCAGTCGCCGCGTTCGCCGTTCTCGCCCTCGCCGCCTGCACCACGGACAAGCCGGCGGCCACGACTCAATCCGCCGCGTCCGCCCCGAGCGCCAGCGAGAGCGCCCAGGGGTCGGGCACCGGCGCGCAGTCGAAGTTCTTCGTGCAGGCGGACTTCGACGCGCAGCTCGCCATGCGCTCCCAGACCCCCGAAGGGCCGGCGAACAAGCCGTGGGAGCAGGCCATCGCGCCGAAGATGATCGACACGGCGAAATACAAGAAGGACGGGCCGTACCACCTGTGTTTCTCCAACGCGGCGGTCAACAACCCGTGGCGGCAGGTCGGCTGGAAGACGATGCAGGCCGAGGTGGGCCTGCACAAGGAGATCAGCAAGTTCACCGCGCTGGATGCCGAGGGCAAGGACGACAAGCAGATCTCCGACATCGCCGAGCTGCAGGCCAAGGGCTGCGACGCGTTGATCGTCTCGCCGAACACCACCGCGACGCTCACTCCGGCCGTGACGGCGGCGTGTGAGAAGGTGCCCGTGATCGTGTTCGACCGGGGGGTGCAGACCGACTGCCCGGTGACGTTCATCAAGCCCATCGGTGGCTACGCCTTCGGCGCTGATGCCGCCGAATTCCTGGTGGAGAAGGTGCCGGCCGGGGGGAAGGTGCTGGCGCTGCGCATCCTGCCCGGCGTGGACGTGCTGGAGACCCGCTGGTCGGCGGCCAAGGTGGTCTTCGACAAGAGCAAGGTCCAGGTGGTCGGGGTGGAGTTCTCCGACGGTGACGCCGCCAAGACCAAGAGCATCGTCAGCGACTACATCCAGCGCTACGGCAAGATCGACGGCGTCTGGATGGACGCGGGCGCCACGGCGGTGGCGGCGATCGAGGCGTTCGAGGACGCGGGTCTGCCGGTGCCGCCGATCAACGGCGAGGATCAGCAGGACTTCCTGCAGAAGTGGAAGGACGCCGGTCTGACCGCGGTCGCGCCGACCTATCCGACCTACCAGTGGCGCACGCCGGTGATCGCCGCGCTGAAGATCCTCAAGGGTGAGCAGGTGCCCCAGACGTGGAACCTGCCGCAGCCGAAGGTCACCGGCGAGAACCTGGCGACCTACCTGAAGCCGAACATGCCGCCGCTGCACTACGCGCTGTGCGGCTGCGAGGACCTGCCCGGCTTCCCCGAGGCGTGGGGCGGCAAGAAGGGCTGACCGGCTCCTCGCGCGAGAGCCGGCCGCGAAGAGCCGGCCGGCTCCTTCCGCCCCTGCGACGACGAAGAGGGATGCCATTGTTCTCCATCGGAGTGAACACCTGGGTCTGGGTCTCCCCGCTGACCGACGACGACCTGGCGCGGCTCGCCCCCCGCATCGCCGGGTGGGGCTTCGACGTCATCGAGCTGCCCGTCGAGCAGCCCGGCGACTGGAGCCCGGACAAGGCCGCGGCGCTGCTGGCCGAGCACGGGCTGGCCGCGTCCGTGGTGCTGGTCATGCCACCGGGCCGCGAGCTCGTGGCCGCCTCCCCGCAGACCGTCCGCGACACCCAGGACTACCTGCGGCACTGTGTCGACGTGGCGGTGACCGTCGGCTCCCCGGTGATCGCCGGGCCGGCGTACGCGTCGGTCGGCCGCACCTGGCGGCTGTCACCGGACGAGCGCCGCCAGGCCTACGCCGAGCTGCGCGAGAACGTGCGGCCCGTCCTGGACCACGCGGCCGAGCGCGGGATCACGCTCGCGGTCGAGCCGCTCAACCGGTACGAGACCAGCCTCATCAACACCGTCGAACAAGCACTGGAGGCGCTGCCCGACGACTGCCACCTCGCACTTGACACCTACCACCTGAACATCGAGGAGAAGGACCCCGCCCAGGCGGCCCGGACGGCGGCCGGCCGGATCGGGCACGTGCAGGTGTGCGGCACCGACCGCGGCACACCGGGCGCCGACCGCTTCGACTGGCCCGGCTTCACCCAGGCGCTGCACGAGGCCGGCTACCAGGGGCCGCTCGTCATCGAGTCCTTCACCGCCCACAACCAAAGCATCGCCACCGCCGCCTCCATCTGGCGGCCCCTCGCAGCAAGCCAGGACGCGCTGGCCACCGACGGCCTCACCTACCTGCGCACCCTCTGACACCGCTCACCCGTCCGGCCCCGGGCCACCTGACGCTCGCTCGCGTGCGCCCCCAGCGGCGCGCCTTCCCAGCGGCGTTCCTTCACACCTCGTTCCGAGGTGTCGCCACACCCTCCAGGAGATTCGCCATGCGACGATTTCTCACTGCCCTCTTACTCCCCGCCTTGTTACTGGCGCTGACGCCGGCTCCCGCCCACGCGACCGGCGCCCTCCACGGTTTCCGCGCCCTGCTGTTCACCAAGGCCGCGGGGTACGTGCACGACTCCATCCCGGCCGGCATCCAGATGGTGAACGAGCTGGCCGCCACCCATGACTTCGAGGTGGTGCAGAGCGCCGACTCCTCGGTGTTCAACGACACCGACCTGGCCACGTTCGACGTCCTGATCATGCTGCAGAACTCCGGCATGGTGTGGGAGAACGACGCCCAGCGGCAGGCGCTGCAGAAGTTCGTCCGGTCGGGCAAGGGCGTCGTGGCCATCCACAACGCGCTCGACATGGGCATCGAGAACGAGTTCCCCTGGTGGGACGAGCTGGTCAACGGCGGCGCGCACATGCCGGCGCACTCTCCCGGCACCCTCCAAGGGCTGGCCAAGGTCGTCGACCGCGTGCACCCCTCCACCAAGAACCTCCCCCAGCGGTGGCGGCGCGCGGAGGAGTGGTACAACTTCGCGCCGAACCCGCGCGGCAACGTGCACGTCCTGGTCGCCGCGGACGAGACGACCTACAACCCCGGATCCTCCGCCATGGGTCCTGACCACCCGATCTCCTGGTGCCGCCAGGCCGAGGGCGCCCGGGTGTGGGCCACCGCCATGGGGCACGAGCCGGCCGCCTACGCCGAGCCGGAGTTCCGCGAGCACGTCCTCGGCGGCGTCGAGTGGGCGGCCGGCGCCCAGCCGGGCGACTGCGGCGGCACCGTGTGGAGCAGCTTCGAGAAGGTCGCCCTGGACGACAACACCAGCAATCCGATGGAGCTGGACGTCGCCCCCGACGGGCGGGTGTTCTACGTGCAGCGCCAGGGCGAGGTGAAGATCTACAAGCCCGACACCCACATGACCGTCACGGCCGCCACCCTCAACGTCTACACCGGCGGCGAGGACGGCCTGGTCGGCATGGAACTCGACCCGAAGTTCGCCCAGAACGGGTGGATCTATGTCTACTGGTCGCCTGCCGACAGCGCCCAGGACGTCAACCGGCTGTCCCGGTTCACCGTGCAGGGCGACACCATCGATCTGAGCACCGAGAAGAAGATCATCGAGGTTCCCGCCTATCGCGCCCGGACGTATCCCGAGCCCGGCCACACCGGCGGCGCGGTCGAGTTCGGCCCTGACGGCAGCCTCTACCTGGGCGTCGGCGACGACGTCCCGCCCAACCTGTCGCCCGACTGGCAGGGTTACGCGCCGCTCGACTGGCGGCCCGGCCAGCACATGCTGGACGCCGCCCGCACCGCGGGCAACACCAACGACCTGCGCGGCAAGATCCTGCGGATCAAGCCGAAGGGCGACGGCGGCTACGACATCCCGGAGGGCAACCTCTTCCCGCCGGGTACCGCGAAGACCCGGCCCGAGATCTATGCCATGGGCTTCCGCAACCCCTTCCGGTTCACCGTGGACGCCAAGACGGGTTACCTGCACATGGCCGACTACGGCCCGGACCGGGGCGCCCCGCCACCGACCGCGGCCCCGAGGGCCTGGTGGAGTACAACGTCATCAAGAAGCCGGGCAACTTCGGCTGGCCGTTCTGCCACGGCGACAACCAGGCGTACGCGCCGTACAACCCGGACACCAAGGAGGTCGGCGCCAAGTTCGACTGCGCCGCCCCGGTCAACGAGTCGCCGAACAACACCGGCCTCACCGAGCTGCCGCCGATCGAGAAGCCGGTCATGTGGTACGGCTACGGCACCTCCCCGGCCTTCCCCGAGCTCGGCTCGGGCGGCGCGGCGCCGATGAGCGGCCCCGTCTACCGCTACGACGCCGCCAACCCCTCGAAGACCAAGTTCCCCGCCTACTTCGACGGCGTGAACTTCTTCTACGAGTGGGCGCGCCACTACGTCAAGGAGATCCACCTCGACTCCGACGACCAGGTCCTCAAGATCAACGACTTCCTGGGGACCACGCCCTTCCTCAAGCCGATGGACATGACCTTCGGCCCGGACGGCTCCATGTACCTGCTGGAGTGGGGCACCGACTTCGGCGGCGGCAACAACGACTCCGGCCTCTACCGGATCGACTACGCGGCCGGCGCCCGCTCGCCGGTGGCCAAGGCCACCTCCTCGCGGGTCGACGGCGTCACCCCGCTGACCGTCGAGTTCGACGCCTCCGGCAGCTACGACCCCGACGGCGACTCCCTCACCTACGCCTGGGACTTCGACGGCGACGGCACCGTCGACTCCACCCAGGTCAAGGCCACCCACGTGTACGAGACCACCGGCCGGTTCACCGCCCAGCTCAAGGTGACCGACAGCACCGGCAAGGAGGGCTTCGCCAACATCGAGATCACCGCCGGCAACAGCCGGCCGACGGTGACCATCGAGACCCCGCTGAACGGCACGCCGATCCAGTTCGGCCAGGACGTCCCGTACAAGATCAAGGTCACCGACCCCGAGGACGGCGAGATCGACTGCGCCAAGGTCTTCCTCAACCCGGCGCTCGGCCACGACGACCACGAGCACGAGACCGTGGAGATCCCCGGTTGCGAGGGTGTGGTCAACACCGGCGACCTCGGCGGCCACCCCGACGGCGCGAACCTGTTCTACGTCCTCAACGCCCACTACACCGACGGCTCGCGGGAAATGCCGCTCACCGGCCGCGCCAAGGCGGTCCTGCAGCCGATGCGCAAGCAGGCCGAGTTCTTCAACGCCCAGGCCGGCGTGCGGGTCATCGACGAGCCGGGCGCCGAGAGCGGCAAGCGCATCGGCGACATCAGCAACAACGACTGGATCTCGTTCACCCCGATGAACCTGCACGCCGTCAAGGGCGTGAACTACCGGCTGTCCAGCCCCACCGGCGGCGGGCTGATCGAGCTGCGCGCCGAGTCCCCCACCGGCCGGCTCCTGGCCAGCAGCTCCGTCCCCAGCACGGGGGGCTGGAACAACTACCAGCAGACCCAGACCGTCCCGGTGGCGGCGGACGCGACCACCTCGACGCTCTACGTGGTGTTCAAGAACTCCGCCAACAACGCCTTCGACCTGGACGCCGTCCAGTTCGTGGGCGAGGCCCCGCCTCCGGCGATCGAGCCGGGCGTCTACACGGTCACCGCCCAGCACAGCGGCAAGAACGTGACCACGGAGAACGCGTCGACCGCGGACAACGCCAAGCTCGTCCAGATGGGCGGCACCGAAGACCCCATCCAGCGGTGGGAGCTGATGACCGCGCCCGGCGGCTACCAGCTCAAGAACGCCGGCAGCGGCAAGTGTGCCGACGTTCCGGGCGGCACGGCCACGCCCGGCACCCAGCTGGTCCAGTGGACCTGCCACGCCGACGGCAGCGCGGACGCTCCCAACCAGTACTTCACCGTGGTCCCGACCGGCGGCGGCGAAGGGCTCTTCCAGATCGTCTCCGCCAAGACCGGGCTGTGCGTCGACATCAACGGGGTCTCCCAGGCCGACGGCGCCGCGGTGATCCAGTGGAACTGCTCGGCCGCGCCGAACCAGACGTTCCGCTTCACCAAGGCCGGCGGCGGCCCGGCCGACCAGACCGCGCCGACCACCACGGCGAAGCAGAGCCCGGCCGAGCCGAACGGCAAGGACGGCTGGTACAGCGCCGCTCCCGTCGAGGTCACCCTGACCGCGGCGGACGAGGAGAACGGCAGCGGCGTGGCCGCCACCGAGTACCGCCTCGACGGCGGAGCCTGGAGCGCGTACAGCATGCCGCTCACGGTGAGCGGTGACGGGGCCCACACCCTGGAGTACCGCTCGCGGGACGGCGCGGGCAACGTCGAGCAGACCCGCTCGCTCACCCTCAAGATCGACACGACCGCTCCGCGGACCACCGCCTCGTTCGCCCCGCCGGGCGAGAGCGGATGGAGCAAGGACTCGGTCCCGGTCGAGCTGGCCGCGCAGGACGCCCACTCCGGCGTCAAGCTCATCGAGTACGCGCTCGACGGCGGCGAGTGGACGGCGTACGCGGGAACGCCCGTGGTGGTCAACGGCGACGGTGAGCACGAACTGCGCTACCGCACGACCGACACGGCGGGCAACCGTGAGGAGGAGAAGGCGGCGGTGCTGAAGATCGACGGCACCAAGCCCATCCTGCTCGTGTCGGGCGTGGCCGACGGCGAGGTGTACGGCGACTCCCAGGACGTGGTGATCACCTGGGAGGCGGTGGACGCCACCTCGGGCGTCCGCACCACGACCGGCACCCTCGACGGCGCCCCGCACACCTCGGGATCGGTGCTGCCGCTGTTCACCCAGACGCTGGCCGCGCACACGGTCGCGGTGACGTCAACGGACAACGCCGGCAACGCCGTGACCACGTCGGTGCGGTTCAACGTCACCACCTCGCTGCGGGACATGCAGAACCTGCTCGATCGGTTCCGGGCCACCAGCTGGCTGCCGGCGGCCGCACACGACAAGCTGACCAGGAAACTGACCCAGGTCCGCAAGGCCGAGGCCTCAGGCAAGGACGACCGAGCGGTGCGGCTCCTCGGCGAGTTCAAGAAGCTCGTCGCGGACGGGAAGCTCGTCCCGCGCGCCGACGTACGCCAGGTGCTCACCCGCGACGCCGACAAGATGATCTCGGTCATCGGCGGCTGACCACCGAACACCCTCAAAGGCCGCTGCCCCGCTCCGAGCGGGGCAGCGGCACCGGCGTGCTGTCACGCGCGGCGCCGGCCGGGCAGCGTTCGTACGGGCCCGTCATGGACCGCGCAACTCCATGGTGTCGGCGCGCTGTGCGGCGGCGAGGTGCTCCTTCAGCGGCAGAGCGGTGTCCCCGGCCGTCGTCCGTGGCAGGGAGATGCCCTCGGCGAGAGCCCGGCGGACGGCGAGGAAGTCGGCGGGGCTGTTGACGCACTCGGCGGCGACCAGCCGTGAGCCGCGGTAGCGCAGCGCCGTGTGCTGTCCCGGGCGCCGGCCGGGACGGAGGACGACCTCGTCGTCCGGGCGGGCCAGCCCGGCGATCTGCAGCTTGAGCCTTCCCTGGTCGGACCAGAACCAGGGGACGCCGCGGTAGGGGCGGTCCAGGCCGGCCAGCGTGGCGGCGGCCGAGGTGGCCTGCTCGACGGCGTTGTCGACGCTCTCCAGCCGCAGCCGTGAAGCGTCGTGCGACCAGGGGGACGGGTCGGGCGGGTTCGCGCAGTCGCCTATGGCGATGGTGCGGCCGTCGGAGGCCAGGGAGCGGGCGTCCACGACGATGCCGTCGTCGCAGCGCAGCCCGGCGGCGCGGGCCAGCTCGTCGCGGGGCCGGGCGCCCACGCCGACCACGACGAGGTCCGCGGGCAGTTCCGCGCCGTCGTCCAGCTCCACCGCGGCGACCGCCCCGTCCGTGCCGCGCAGGCGGACGGGGCGCAGTCCGGTGCGGACCTGTATGCCGGCGGCGCGGTGCGCGGTCGCGACGATGTCGGCCGTGGCCGTGCTGACGACGCGGTTCATCAGGGCGGGCGCGGCTTCGACCACGGTCGCCGGAATGCCGGCCGCGGCGGCGGTGGCGGCCACCTCCAGGCCGATGAAGCCGCCGCCGATGACGACCACGGCGGTGGCGGTGGCCAGGCGCCCGGCGAGGGCCTGTGCGTCGCGGACGTCGCGGAGCGACAGCACGCCGTCGAGGCCCGCGCCCTCGATCGGCAGGCGGCGGGGGCGCGCGCCGGTGGCCAGCACCAGCCGGTCGAACCTCCAGCGGTGGCCGGTGGCGGAGGTGGCCGTGCCCGTGCCGTCGCCGGCGAGGTCGATCCGGTCGATGTGCTCCCCGGTCACCAGGTCGATGCGTTTGTCCGCGTAGAAGGCGGCGCTGCGCAGCGCGAGGGAGGCGAGCGGGGCCTCGCCTTTGAGGAACGCCTTCGACAGCGGGGGCCGGGCGTAGGGGGCGTGCGGTTCCTGGCCGACGAGGGTGATGGGGCCTTCCCAGCCCAGGTCCCGGGCGCTGCCGGCGAGCTGCACGCCGGCCTGGCCGGCGCCCACGATGAGCAGGTTCACAGCTGGGCTTCCGGGACGGTCACGTGGACCTCCTGGCCGTCGCGCAGGATGAGCTGGCAGGACAGGCGGGAGTTGTCCTGGCGTTCGGTGGCGGCGCAGTCGAGCATCTCGTCCTCGTCGTCGCCGACGGGGGCGAAGTCGTCGGCGTTCTCCTCGGCCAGGAAGACGTGGCAGGTCGCGCACGACAGCGAGCCGCCGCACTGCCCGACGATGCCGGAGACGCCGTTGCGGACGGCGGTCTGCATGACCGAGTCACCGGCGGCCGCTTCGATCACGTCCTGGCGGCCGTCGGGCTGGGTGTAGAACACTTTCGGCAAGGTGCTGTTCCTCGCGTTCACCAGGTGACGGGCAGGTCGGTCATCGGCTGGGTCAGCACGTCGTGGCGGACCACGGGCTCGCCCGCCAGCCGCAGTCGTGGCAGCCGCTTGAAGATCTCGGCCAGGCCGACCTGCAGCTCCATGCGGGCCAGCGGCGCGCCGAGGCAGTGGTGCATGCCGTAGCTGAGCATCAGGTGCGGGTTGTCGGTCCTGGTGATGTCGAAGCGGCCCGGGTCCGGTACGACGTCGGGGTCGTGGTTGGCGGCGCCCGGGTCCATGCTGACCGCTTCCCCGGCGGCTATCAGCTGCCCGTCGATGACCACGTCCTCCGTCGCGACGAACGGCACCAGGCCGCCTCCGCCTCCTACGGGGCCGCCCATCATGAAGCCGCCGTGGCGCAGCACCTCTTCGGCGGCCGTGGGTGCCAGGCCGTCCGGGTCGGTCAGGAACAGCTCCCGCTGCTCGTCGGAGCGCAGCAGCGACAACACGCCGGTGGTCAGGAAGTTGGCGGTGTTGTCGAAGCCCCCGACGATGAGCAGGAACGCGATGGGCAGGATCTCGGCGTCGGTGAGCGTCTCGTCGCGCTCGTGGGCGTGGGCCAGGGAGCTGAGCAGGTCGTCGCGGGGTTCGGCCCGCCGCTTGGCGATCAGGTCGGTCATGTACGCGGCCAGCTCGCCCATGTCGGCGGCGATCTCCTGCTCGGACTTCCCGGCCACCGACAGGGTGGAGGAGCTCCACCGCTCGAACTTCTCCCGGTCCGACGAGGGCACGCCCAGCAGCGAGCTGAGCATCTCGATGGGCAGCGGCACCGCGTACTCGGCGACGAGGTTGCGCACGCCGCCCCGCGCGATCATGCCGTCGATCAGCTCGCCTGCGAAGGCGACCGCCGAGTCGCGCATGTCGCGCACGCGCCGCGGCGAGATCGCCTTCTGCACCAGCTTGCGCAGCCTGGTGTGCTGGGGCGGGTCCTCGAACTGCAGCGTCGTGCGCAGGAAGTCGGGGAAGGGCACGAAGAACGGCACCTCCCGCTCCCCCGTGCGGAACGGCTCGCGCACGAAGCGCCGGTCGCTGAGCATCTGCCGGGCCGCCCGGTTGCGGTGCACGATCCAGACGTCGCCGCCGTACGGCATGGTGACCTTGGTCATGGGGCGGTCGGCCATGAGGCGCCGCAGGTGTTCCACGGCCTCGGCCGGGGGCCGGGGCGCGAAGGGGAACTCGATGGGGGTGGTGGTCATCATCTCTCCGTCGAGGTCAGGGTGATGGTTTCCGGTCGCGCCTGCGGGGTGAGGGCCATGATGTCGCCGAACCGTTCGGCCACCGTCTCGATGGTCAGGCCGGGCTCGTGGATGCCCTCGGTGGTGACGACGGCGAGCCGGTTGACGGTGCCGCCTGCGGCGTTGAAGACCTCGCCGCTCACCCGGCAGGAGGGGTGGGTGAGGTAGGCGGCCACGGGGGCCACGTGCTCGGGCAGGAGCTGGGTGCGCAGGTACTGCATGACGTCGGGGGACAGCGAGTCGGCCGAGTTCTCGGCCATGCGGGTGCCGGCTCCGGGCGCCAGGGCGTTGACCAGCACGCCGTGCGGGGCGCCCTCGATGGCGAGGTTGCGGGTGAGGGCGAAGACGGCCCCCTTGGAGCTGCCGTAGTGGGTCATCAGCGGGTTGCCGAGCATCGCGGCGGAGACCGTGTTGACCACCCGGCCGGTGCCGGAGGCGATCAGGTGCGGCCAGGCGGCGCGGCAGAGGTACAGCGAGCCGAAGAAGTGCACGTCGAGGTGGCGCCGGTACTCCTCGATCGGGATCTCGTCGAAGTGCCCGGTCCGGACGATGCCGGCGTTGTTGACCACCGCGTCGAGCCGGCCGTACGCGGCCAGGGCGGCTTCGACCACGGCGGCGGCGCCGTCCTCGGTGGCGACGTCGGCGCGGCAGGCGACGGCTCGCCCGCCGGCGGCGCGGATCTCGGCGGCGACGCCGGCGGCCGGGTCGTCGCCGTCGATGCCGGAGCCGTCCACGCGGGCGCCGAGGTCGGCGACGACGACGGCGGCGCCGCGGGCGGCCAGCAGCAGGGCGTGCGCCCGGCCGATGCCGCGCCCCGCGCCGGTCACGACGACGACGCGGTCATGGAAGGAAAGCAGGTCCACAGTGGATCCCTTCTCGGTCATGGGCGGTTCGCCCCGCCGCTCGCCCGGACCGGGACCTGCCAGATGGTGCCGCGGCGGTTGCGCCGGGACTCCTCCCAGTCCATGACGTCCAGGCCGGCGCAGATGTACAGGGTGCGCCGGTCGGCGCCGCCGAGCACGCAGGCGGGCGGCAGGGCCGCGGCGGGGTCGAAGGGCACCACGTCGGTGATGGCGCCGCCGTCGGCGAAGCGCGCGACGGCCACCCCGGGCATTCCTGCCCAGACCCCGCCGTCGTCGTCCAGGCAGATGCCGTCCGGCAAGGAGGGCGTCTCGGCGAAGACGCGCCGGCCGGTCAGGCGGCCGTACTTGTCGCGGTCCAGCACGGTGATGCGGTTGGCGAACGCCTCGGCGGTCAGCACCCGGCTGCCGTCGGCGGTGATCGCGATGCCGTTCGCGCCGGACATGCCGCCCAGGTCGGTCAGGGCGTGTGCGGTGCCGGCGCGCTCCACGACCAGCAGCGGCGAGT
Source organism: [Actinomadura] parvosata subsp. kistnae (assembly GCF_900323885.1). GTDB lineage: Bacteria > Actinomycetota > Actinomycetes > Streptosporangiales > Streptosporangiaceae > Nonomuraea > Nonomuraea composti. The sequence goes on from NZ_OOHJ01000032.1 coordinate 50,800, forward strand.
CGCGCGGCTCCTCCCCCTGGAACAGCTCGAAGCCGAGCTGGGTGACGTAGGCGCGGCCGTCGCCGTCCACGACCATGTCGTTGATCGGCCCGCTCGCCAGCCCCCGCAGGTCGGCGTGGACGGTGACCTGCTCGCCGTCGAAGGCCAGGACGAGCCGCTCGTGCATGGAGGTGACGATCAGCCTGCCGTCGGGCAGCCAGCCGAACCCGCCGGGGATGACCTCGGTGCCGTTGACCGACGTGCGCCGCGACAGGTCCAGGACGGTGTGCGGGGTGCCGTCGTCGTCCAGGCGGACGATGCGGTGCGCGTACATGTCGCTGAACCACAGCGCGCCGTCGTGCCAGCGCGGGCATTCGGCCCAGGTGTAGCCGCTCGACAGCTGTTCGGCGGCCAGCACGCGGGCGTCTGCGAACGGATCGGCCACGGGTTCTCCTACGTCAGAAGGGCAGCGGGTGGGCGAACTTGGCGCGCAGCAGCGCGCCGATCTCGGCGACGGCGAGCCGGCCTCGGGCGAGGTGGTCCGACTGGGCGAGGAAGCCGTGGTAGGTGCCGGGGTAGCGGGTGTGGGTGGTCTGGACGCCGGCCTCGCGCAGCCGGCGGGCGTAGCGCTCGCCCCAGTCCCTGATCGGGTCGCACGCGGCCGTCACCACGATGGCCGGCGGCAGCCCGCTCAGGTCGGCGGCGTAGGCGGGGATGCGGTAGGGGCTGTCCGGGTGGCCCTGCCCGGCGTCGGCGTTCTCGTTGAGGAACAGGACGTCGTCCCGGCTGAGGATCGGCGCCCGCGCGTACCGCGCCATCGACCGGGCGGCCAGGTCCCGGTCGAGGCCGGGGTAGGCGAGCACCTGGCAGCTGATCGCCGGTCCGCCCCGGTCCCGCGCGGCCAGGGCGACCGCCGCCGCGAGGGTGCCGCCCGCGCTGTCGCCGGCGACGGCCAGCCTGTCCGGGTCGATGTGCAGGTCGGCGGCGTGTTCGGCGGTCCAGACGGTGGCGGTGTAGGCGTCGTCGAACTGGGCGGGGGGCGGCGACTCGGGCGCGAGGTGGTATCCGACCGACACCACCGTGGCGCCGCTGTGCCGGGCCAGGTGCCTGGCCAGCGGCTCGAAGGAGTGGTTGGAGCCCAGGCACATACCGCCGCCGTGGAAGTAGACGAGCACCGGTGCGCGCTCGTCGAGGGTGGGGCGGTGGACGCGCAGCGGGATCTCCCCCCACGGCCCGTCGATCAGATGGTCCTGGGTGACGGCCATGACGGGCAGGTCCGCGGGCAGCGGCATCGTCTCCATGGCGTGGCGGATCGCGGCCAGGCCGCGCTCGCGCATGGGCGGCACGCCGGCCAGGGCGGCGGCGATGGCGGCGGCGTCCGGGTCCAGCTCGGCGGGCGAGGTCATGAGGCGGGGACGGTGAACTCGCCCTGCGGCAGGCGCGGGGCGCGGCGGCGGGTCAGGGTGTCGGCGCGCTCGGCCATGGCGTCGGCGACGAAGGGCTGCGACAGCAGGTAGAACTCGTCCGCGGCGGCCTGGTCGAAGAACACCCGGGCGGCGTCGATGGGGTCCATCGCCTGGGCCTTGATCCGCAGCATGGCCGCGCGGTGGTCCTCGGCGGCGGCGACGTCTCCGTCCTCGACGGCGCCGGCGGACTCGAAGATGTTCGAGGCCACGGCGCCGGGCAGAACCGCCTGGACGTGGACGTGGTGTCCGTGCCCGGCGAGCTCGACCTCCTGGCGCAGGCATTCGGTGAGCGCCAGGACGGCGTGCTTGCTCATGATGTACGGCGCCTGCAGCGGGGCGGCGCCGACCCCGCCGATGGACGACAGGTTCCACACCCACGAGCGGCCGGGCTCGGCCATCATGCGCGGCAGGAACGCCTTGATGCCGTGGAAGACGCCGCTGATGTTGATCGACACCAGGCGCTCCCAGTTGGCGACGGGGGTGTCCCACAGGTAGCCGAACTGTTCGACGCCGGCGTTGTTGACCAGGAGCCTGACCGGACCGGCGTCCCGGAAGGCGGTCGCGGCCAGGCGCTCGACGGCGTCGGGGTCGCGCACGTCGCAGACGACGTCGAGGGCTCGGCCGCCGTGCCGCTCCAGTTCGGCGCGCAGAGCGGCGATCGCGGCGGCGTCGACGTCGGCGAGCACGACCGTCATGCCGACCTCGCGGGCGGCGTACCGGGCCAGGCCGGCGCCGATGCCCGCACCGGCGCCGGTGATGACGGCGACGCCGCCGCCGAACAGGTCCTTGGGCGTGCTCATCGCAGGCTCCCTTCACGCTCGGCGACGATCTCGCGGATGGCGCGCACCACGGGCTCGAAGGTGCTGCCGGGTCCCGCGCTCACCGGGGCGTCCATGTTGTTGTGGCAGATCGCGACCGCGAGCCGGTCGCGCAGGTCGGCCCAGGCGACGGAGCCGCCCGCGCCGGGGCTGTAGATGACGGAGCGGTGATCGCCCACGAGCGGGTCGGAGGCGCCCGGCTCGCCGCCGAGCCAGAACCCGTTCGCGCCGAACCACACCGGGATGGTCAGCACCCGGTCGGGGGCGTGCGGGTCCGTGCGTGGGCGGGTGAACGTGGCGACCCGGCCGGGCGACAACAGGCGGACGCCGTCGAGCTGCCCGCCTTCGGCGAGCATCGCGAAGATCCTGGCCACCGCGTTCGCGGTGGCGATCGCGCCGGCCCCGGGATCCACGGCCTGCTGCATGACCGGCTGGTTGTGCACGTCGGAGCCGGGGAAGACGGCCTGTGGGCTGATGTCGTGCTCGTCGGTGATCGCGAACGTGTTGCCGCCGTACAGGGTGGCCACGCGTGCGAGGTCGTCATCGGGGACGCCGAGGTGGAAGTCGGTGACGCCGAGCGGCGCGCAGATCTCCTCGGCGACGAAGACGTCGAAGGGCCGGTGCGCCGGATCGGTGCGGCGTACGACCTCACCGACGATCCAGCCCCAGACCAGGACGTGGTAGGCGCTGGTCGTGCCCGGCTCGTACAGCGGGGTGAAGGCGGCGATCCGGTCCGTCATCCACTCCCAGTCGGCCAGCAGCTCCGGGGTGACGCCTGCGGGCATCTGCGGGATGCCCGCCCGGTGCGACAGGGCCTGCTCGACCGTGATGGCCTGCTTGCCGCCCGCGGCGAACTCCGGCCAGTACCGGGCGATCGGCGCGTGCAGGTCGACCAGGCCGCGCTCGGCCTGCAGGTGGAGCGCGGTCGCGGTGACGCCCTTGGTCACGGAGAACACCGGGAACAGGGTGCGCTCGTCGACGGGCGCGCCGGTGGCGGTGTCGGTGACTCCGGCGACCGCGTCGGCGATCAGCTCACCGCGGTGGTAGGCGGCCACGGCGATGCCGATCTCCCCCAGGTCAAGCGCGCGATCAAGAGCCTCGCCGAGGCGAGGATCGGTGGTGGTCATGTGCTGTCCCCCTGCGGTGAGCGGCGTCGCTTGCGGGCTGGTGACCCGACGCTAGGGCGGAGGCGGCGCCGTTGCGGGACGGTGTTCCGGTGAGTGGACGGCTTGTGCGTCTCAGGTCGTCACCTCGCGGCGTGCCAGCAGCCAGCGGCCGTCCCCGCCGCGGGTGAGCTCGTCGCGATAGGAGCCGACGGCGACGATCGCCGCGGGCGGGCCGGCGGACACGAGCAGGAAGGACGACAGCGCCGTGGCGCGGTCGCCGGTGGCGTGCACCTCCAGGTTGGTGATCACGTGCCGGTTGCCCGAGCCGGGGCCGGCGTGCCCGAGCTCGCGCATCCGGGTCAGCCCGGCGACGGTCTGCTCGCGTCCGCGCCAGCGCGCGCCGGCCATCGCCCACTCGACGTCGTCGGTGAGCAGGGCGCCGAGGTCGTGCGGGGTTCCTTCGTCGGCCAGGCGGGCGAACGTGTGCAGGAGGTTGGCGATGTCGGAGGTCATGGAGAGGTACTGTCCTCTTGATCCCCGTCGTCTTGAGGGCGGACGTCCACTGAGCGGACGCTTCGGCGCGGGCGGCGACCGGCGTCGGGCAGGGTGGGAGGCGTACTCGTCCCCGACGTTGCGGAGGCCGCTCGTGCGAGCAGACAGCGAGGACCTGTCGGTCACGGTGGAGAACGGGATCGGGCTTCTGGAGCTGCGCCGGCCACCCGCCAACTACTTCGACGAGCAGCTCATCGGGCTGCTCGTGGACGCCGCCCGCGACCTGGACGGCAGCGCGGACTGCCGGGTGCTCGTCCTGGCCTCCGAGGGCAGGCACTTCTGCGCCGGCGCCGACTTCGGGACGGGCGGCGCCTTCGACGGCGACCGGGCCGCCGTGGCGCGGCGCCTGTACCGGCGGGCGGCGCCGTTGTTCGAGATCCGGACCCCGATCATCGCCGCGGTCCAGGGCGCCGCCGTGGGCGGAGGGCTGGGGCTGGCCTGCGCGGCCGACTTCCGGGTCGCCGATGAGCACACCCGGTTCGTCGCGAACTTCGCGATGCTGGGCTTTCATCAGGGGTTCGGGCTGAGCGTGACGCTGCCGGAGATCGTCGGCCGGCAGGCGGCGGCCGACATGCTGCTGAGCGGCCGGCCGGTGCGCGGCCAGGAGGCACATCGCATCGGCCTGGCCGATCGGCTGGCCGAGCCCGGCCGGCAGCGCGAGCAGGCGCTGGCCTGGGCCCGCGAGCTGGCGTCGGCGGCCCCGCTGGCGGTGCGGTCGATCCGCTCGACGTTGCGGGCCGGTCTGGCGCGCCGGGTCGCCGAGGCGCTGGAGCACGAGCTGGCCGAGCAGGCGCGGCTGTGGGCGACCGCGGACTGCGCCGAGGGCATCGCGGCGAGCCTGGAGCGCCGGCCACCGGTGTTCCGCGGGGAGTGACCACGCTGGGGTGCGGGCCGCCCCGCACCCCTCGGGTGGCGATCAGCCGGTGAACACGTAGTCGCGCGGCTCCGGCGCGCGCAGCATGGCCCAGTAGTCGACCAGCCGCCACGGGCAGGCCACCCAGGCGCGTCCGGCCTTGTTGCGGTAGTACCCGTTCGCCGTGCCGCCGTGTTTCCAGACGGTCTTGTCCAGCTCCTCGTCGACGCGCCGGTTGTAGTCCTCGGTCGCCTCCCGCGTCGGCTCCATCGCGGTGTGGCCGTTCTCGACGAGGTACTGCAGGCTCTCCACGATGTAGTGGACGTGCTCCTCGCTGGTGACGTTGTGGCCGCCGCCGTGGTTGGGCGCGGCGTTCGGGCCCGCCGTGACGAAGAAGTTGGGAAAGCCCGGCACGGTGATGCCGAGGTACGCTCTCGGGTTCTCCTCGGCCCATTCCTCGGCCAGCCTGATGCCGCCGCGGCCGACGACGTCGAGGAAGCCGAGGTATTCGAGCCTGAAGCCGGTGGCCCAGATGATGACGTCGGCGGCGATGAACTCGCCCTCCGTCGTCACCACGCCGTCCGGGCGGATCCGCCGCAACGAGCCGCGGTGCAGCGACACGTTGTCGCGCTTGACGGCTTCGAAGAAGCCGGGGTCCTTGACGATCCGCTTGGCGAACGGCGGGAAGTCCGGCGTCAGCATCTCCTTCAGATCGGGACGGTCGGGGAAGGACCGGTCGAGGTAGTCCAGGCAGACCCGCATCACCATGTCGTTGGCCGGGGACGAGGAGACGTGCGTGGCGTACCACTCCTCGTCGATGCGCGGGATGGAATAGCCCTTGTCGGCGGCCCACCAGTAGGTCTTGACGCGGAACCACTGGTGGAAATAAGGGATGTGCTCCAGCGCCCACCTCATGCCCTCGGGCACGTCGGCGGCGACCTTGCGCTCGGGGATGACCCAGTGCGGCTGGCGCATCACGACGTCCAGAGACTTCACCTGCCCGGCGATCGCGGCCACCACCTGGACCGACGTGCAGCCGGTGCCCAGGACGACCACCCGTTTTCCGCTGAGGTCCACGTCATGGCGCCACTCGGCGGTGTGCATCGTCTCACCGTCGAAGGTGTCGATGCCGTCGATGTCGGGGATGGCCGCCGCGTTGAGCACGCCTGTCGCGGTGACCACGGCGTTGGCCCGGTGCGTGCGCACCGAGCCGTCCTTGTGCCGGACGGTGATCTCCCAGATCTGGTCGTCCTCCTGCCAGCGGCAGCCGAGCACCTTGGCGGAGAAGGTGATGTGCGGGTAGAGGTCGTACTTGCCGGCCACGTGGTGCAGGTACTGCAGGTACTCCGGTCCTGTCGGGTAGTACTTCGACCAGCGCGGGTTGAGCTCGAAGGAGTAGGAGTAGAAGTGGCTCGGCGTGTCGACGGCCGCGCCCGGATAGGTGTTGCGCGACCACGTTCCGCCGAGGTCGTCGCGTTCTTCGAACACCTGGTAGCGGAAGCCCGCCTGACCGAGTTCGATCGCGGCGTTCAGGCCGATCATGCCGCAGCCGATGATCGCGACGGTGAAGCCGGCCGGCGGCTTGCGGGTGGCCGGGACGACCCGGCGGGCGGGCTCGAAGCCGCCCTGCTCGCGCAGGTGGGGGACGTACTCCTCGCCGACGGTGTCGTCCACGCACAGCTCGGCCATCCGGCGGAACAGCGCGTCGTCCGGTACGGCGATCCGGGGGATCAGCGGTCCTGCGAGCAGGTGCCGGGCGCGCTCGCGCACCTCGGCCGCGACCGTCGCGGGGTACTCCCCCATGATCGCCTGGGTGCGGCTTCGCTCCTGGTCGAGTCTGGCCCTGAACTCGTCGAGGAGAGCGGTGTCCCCGCTGTGGTGGACCAGCGCCATCAGCAGGGCGCCCGGCTCGGCGACGTCGATGGCCGCGTCGAGGGCCCGGCGGTCGACGTCGGTCACCGGTGCCAGGACGTAGGTGGGCTGGTCCGGGGATATCAGCGTCATGGGTCGGTGGTTCCTTCGCATGGGGGGTTTCAGCAGGCGCGGGTGATCGCTGGGACACGCGCGGGGCGGCGGGTCAGGCCGGAGGCGGCGTACCAGATGTCCATGGCGGCGATGCGCACGGCGTCGCCGGCTTCCTGGACCGGCACCGTCTCGGCGGGCCCGCACAGCGACAGGGCCGCGCGCAGGCTGCCGCCGGATGGGCCGATGGAGGCCGCCACCGCGGTGATGCCCGCGGTGCAGCCCTGGACGTCGACGGCGACGCCGCCGCGGTCGCGCACACGTTCCAGGTCGCGTCGCAGCTGGGTGCGGGTGCGGACGCCGTACACGGTGGCCGGAGGGGGGAAGGTGAGGTCCGGCCAGTCGGCTTCGGTGAGGTGTGCGAGGATGGCGCGGCCCGCGGCCGAGTGCGCGGCGGGCTGGCGGCCCCCGGGACGCCAGGTCTCCCCTCTCTCCGGCCAGTCGCCGATGCGCTCCAGATGCAGGACCTCGCCCGACAGCAGCGTGCTGAGGTGCACCGTCAAGCCGGTGGAGCGGTGCAGGGCGTACATGAACGGAAGGCACGCCTGGTGCAGGCGCTCGCGCTGGACGACCTTGCTGCCCAGCTCGAACATGCGCAGGCCCAGGCGGTACTGGTAGCCCTGCCGTTCCACCCAGCCGAGCTCCACCAGCCGTTGCAGGATCCGGTGCGCCGAGGAACGCGGCAGGTCGGCCTGCCGCGCGATCTGCGCCAGGGTGAGCCGAGGGTGACCGTCGAAGACCTGCAGCAGGGACGCCACCCTGTCGATCATGGTGATGGGTGAGCCAGGGCTCTGTGCCGTGGTCATGCTCCGCCTCCCCGGCCGCATCGCCGGTTGCACATTGTGCCTGCATGGCACAAACTGACACCTCGTGAGCTTACGACCCGGTTGCAGCGGTGTAAACACATTGGATCCAGTTTCCGCATACGAAATGCGGATCGGGATGGTGCCGAGCCTCTGGGAGACTGAGGCTGTGAGGTGTTGCCCATGACCAAGCCCATCCGGCAGAGCTTGACGGAGCGGCGTACCGAAGAACTGCGCATGACGATCGCTCGCAAGGCGGCCGAGATCTTCGTCTCCGACGGCGACACCTCGGCGACGGTCGAGCGCATCGCCGAGGCGGCGGGCATCGCCACCCGCACGTTCTACCGCCACTTCCCGGTGAAGGAGGACGTCGTCCGGCCGCTGTTCCGCCACAGCTCGCAGCTCGTCATCAGGGCTCTGCGGGAGGCCCCCTGCGAAGGGGATCTCATCGAGGTGCTGGTCGGGGTGTGGATGTCGGCGCTCGAGGAGGAGACCGTCGGTCCTTCCGAGCGCCGCTTCCTGGCGGTGATGGCGGCCAGCCCGCAGTACCGGCTGCGCTGGATGGAGGTCGACGAGGAGCTGTCCGAGGCCGTGGCGGAGTTCCTCGGCAAGCGCCTCGGGTGGGGCGAGCGCCCGCTCGAACGCTCGCTGCCCGCCTACCTCGTGGTGCAGGCCACCCGGCACGTCTTCATGCGGTGGATCACCTCCGACTCCGGCCAGGACGTCGCCGACCTGCTGCGGGAGGCCTTCCGCATGGTGCTCGACGGCGTCCGCACGGTCGCCGCCGCCCGGGCCTCGTCAGGGTGAGTGCGGCCCGAAGGCCCCCGAACGGCCCAGCGCCGAGATCCGCTCCGGGCTGTAGCCCAGCCCGGTCAGGACGCGGCGGGTGTCGGCCCCTGCCGCCACGGGGGCACGCGGCGGCGCCGCCGCCGACCGGCTCAGCTTGATCGGCACCCCGATCCCGCGGTACGTCCCGTCCTGGACGACCATGGCGCGGTGGCGGGTGTGCGGCGCGGACAGCGCGCCGTCGAGGTCGTGCACCGGGCTCGCCGGCACGCCGCGCGCCGCCAGCTCTCCGGCGAGGTCGCCGGCATCGCGGCGCAGGAAGAGCGGCTCCAGTTCCGCCAGCAGCTCCGCCCGGCGGCTGACCCGGTCCTTGTTGCGCCGGAAGCGCGGATCGCCGGCCAGGTGCGGGCGTCCGAGCACCTCGGTGAGCGCGGCGAACTGGGCGTCGCTGGCGGCGGCGACGAACAGGCGGCCCGGCCCCTTGCCCTGCCCCTTCGTCCGGAACACCTGGTAGGGCGCCACGGTCGGGTGCGCGGCCCCGGTCCGTTCGGGCACCTGCCCGGACTGCAGGTAGGTGGCGGAGTGCGGGTGGAGGATCGACAGGACCGCGTCGAACAGTGTCACGTCCACGAGCTGGCCCCGCCCGCTGCCGGCGCGTTCCAGCAACGCCAGCAGCACGCCCGCGAACGCCTGGTGCGCGGCGGTCAGGTCCACGATGGGCACCCCCACGCGCAGCGGGTCGCCGTCGCGTTCGCCGTTCAGGCTCATCAGCCCGCCGTAGGCCTGCAGCACGGCGTCGTAGCCGGGCAGGCCGCCGAGCGGGCCGTCGACGCCGTAACCGGTGATGCGGCAGTAGACCAGCCGGGGGAACTCCCGCGCGAGCCGGGACTCGTACCCCAGCCCCCATCCCTCCATCGTGCCCGCCTTGAAGTTCTCCACGACCACGTCCGCCCGGGCGATGAGATCGTGCAGCACCTCACGGCCCGGCGGCGTGCGCAGATCGAGCACGACGTTGGCCTTGTTGCGGTTGAGGCCCTGGTAGTAGGCGCTGGTCGTCTCGGCCTCGTCGACGAACGGCGGGCCCCACCGGCGGGTCTCGTCACCGGCGGGCGCCTCCACCTTGACCACCTCCGCGCCGTGGTCGGCCAGCATCTGCGCGCACAACGGCCCGGCCAGCACCCGGCTGAGGTCGAGCACCCGCACGCCGCGGACGGCGCCGCTCACCTGGCGTCCCCGGTCAGCAGCGGCCACCAGGCGCGGTCATGGAGGGCGGCGGCCAGGTGGTCGTGCCAGTGGCTCTCGTTGCCGAACTCCTCGCGCCAGGCCCACAACCGCGTGGTCACCGCCCCGAGGTGGTGCTCGCTGGAGTAGCCGAGCGCGCCGTGCAGCTGATGGCCGATCGCGGCGACCTGCCGCGCGCCGGCCGAGGTGGCCGCCTTCGCCGCGGCGACGGCCACGGCGGCGTCCGCGTCCTCGTGCTCGACCGCGGCCACGGCGGCCTGCGCGCTCACCTGCATCGCGGTGACCTGCGCGGCCAGCGCCGCCAGGTGCTGCTGCACCGCCTGGAAGCGGGCCAGCGGGCGGCCGAACTGCTCGCGTTCGGTGACGTGGCGGCGGGCGGAGACCAGCACCGCGCGGGCCGCCGCCGCGAGCTGGACGGACCTGGCCAGCGCGCCCCGCCTCAGCAGCGCGGTGGCGTCCAGGCCGGGCGGCGCGGCGGCGGACGCGGCTGCCACCACTCCGTCCAGGACCAGCAGGTCGCGCGGCTCGCCCGCCAGGTTCTCCGCCGTCACCAGCTCCGCCCCGGCATCGCCAGGGATGACGGCGACCAGGTTCTCCTGCGCGCAGCGCGCCATCGTGACAACGTGGCCGGCGTGCCGGGCCCACGGCACACGCAGGCGCCCCGACAGCCGCAGCACACCGTCCTGCCGGTGCCCGCGCGCCTCGTCGAGCGAGGCGACGGTCATGCCCGCGGGCACGGACAACCCCGAGCGGGCCAGCAGCCAACCGGCGAGGAAAGCGGTCTCCGCCACCGGCACAGGCACGGCGTGGAAGGCCGCGGCATCCACCACCACCGCCAGCTCGCCAAGACCGCCCCCGCTGCCGCCGGCCTCCTCGGGAACGCCGACGAGGTGGAATCCGCCCTCGCTCAGTTCCTTCCACGCCCTGCCGGTACGGTCCTCGCCCCGCCGGTCCAGGATGGCGGTCACCGCGGCGCGGATCTCCGCGCGCAGATCGTCGTTCACCGGACCCCCAGTCCGCGCGCCACGACCGAGCGCAGGATCTCGTTGCTTCCGCCGCGCAGGGTGAACGCCGGGGAGTGCAGGATCGCCTCGGCGAGCAGTCCTTCCAGGCCCGGCCCGTGCTTGCGGGGTTCGATGCCCGCCAGCCTCCGCACGGTCTCCACCACGTCGGCCTCGAAGCGGGAGCCGAGATCCTTCACCAGCGCGGCGGCGATCTCGGGCGGCCGCCCCTCGGCCAGGGCCGCCGCCACCGACAGCGACATCTGGCGCAGGGTCCAGGCGCGTGCCGTCAGCCCGCCCAGCTCCCGCTCGGCGGACGCGTCGCCGTGCTGCCGCACGTGCTCCGCCCACGCTCGCAGGAGCGGCACCGTGCTCATGTAGCGTTCCGGCCCGGACCGTTCGTGCGCCAGCTCGGCGGTGACCTGCCGCCAGCCCGCGCCGCGCTCGCCCAGCAGGCTGTCCTCGGCGACGACGGCCGCATCGAAGATCACCTCGTTGACGTGGTGCTCCCCGTCGATCGTGCGGATCGGCCGGATCTCGACGCCCGGCGCCGGCAGGTCCACGACGAACTGCGACAGCCCCGCGTGCCGGTCCCCCGGCGAGCCGTCCGTGCGGGCCAGGACGACGATCGCGTGGGCGAAGTGCGCCCCGGTCGTCCACACCTTCGTGCCGGTGATCTCCCAGCCGCCGTCGACCTGCCGGGCGCGGGTGCGTACGGACGCCAGGTCGGAGCCGGCGTCGGGCTCGCTCATCCCGATGGCGAAGTAGCACTCGCCGCGGGCGATCGCCGGCAGGTAGCGCTCGCGCTGCGAGGGGCTGCCGTGCCGCAGGATGGACGGCGCCATCTGCCGGTCGGCGATCCAGTGCGCGGCGACGGGCGCGCCCGCGGCCAGCAGCTCCTCGGTCACCACGAACCGCTCCAGCGGGGAGCGGTCATGGCCGCCGTAGGCGCTCGGCAGCGTCATGCCGATCCAGCCGCGCGCGCCCAGCCGGCGGCTGAAGGCGGGATCGGCCACCGACATCCACGCGTCGCAGCGCGGGACGAAGGTGCCTGCCGCCAGCTCGCCGTCCAGAAAGCTCCGGACGTCGTCGCGAAGCCGTCGCGCGGCTGCACTGAGGCGGTGCGGGGGAAGATGGATGCTCGTCGTCAACCGGACTCCTCCTTCGGTCCGGTTCACGCTATGGGGCCGGAGCCCGCCCAAGGGGACGATGTTCCGTTGAGCGGACGGTCAGCGTGCCACGCCTGGGGCCAGCATCAGGCTCAGCTGGTCCGACGATCCCGCGCGATGCGTGTCCATCAGCTCCACCAGCCGCTCCACGTCTCCGGCTCCGAGCGCGGCGACCATCTCCCGGTGCTCGGCCAGGATCCGCGCCCGTCCCGCCTCGTCGTGGAGGTAGACCGCGTGATAGGGCAGCGCCCACGTCCAGACGCGCTTGATCTGGCCCACGACGAGGTTCAGCTCGCTCAAGTCGAAGATCGCGAAGTGGAACCGGGTGTTGAGGACGCGCATGCGCGGCAGGTCGGTCTCGGCGGCGGCGCGCTCGACCTCCTCGGCCAGGGCCGCGATGTGGTCGAGCTCGTCGGCGCCGGGCCGGGGCAGGCTGCGGATCACCTCCGTCTCCAGCAGCCTGCGCATGAGATACACCTGGTCGAACTCCGATCGGCTCAGCCGGGTCACGGCGAAGCCGACGTGCTGCTCGTGCACCACCAGGCCGTCGGCGGCGAGCTGGCGCAGTGCCTCGCGCACCGGCAGCCGGCTGACCCCGAGGGCGGCCGCCATGTGCTCCTGCCGGATCTGCTGGCCGGGCAGCAACTCCCCCGACACGATCATCTGGGTGATCTCGTCGACCACCCGGGCCACCACCTGGCCGGCGGCAGGCGCGGCGGTGGGTGAAGTCTTCCTGGACGGCATGGCACTCCTCACGATCCCCTCCACCGTAGGGGTTGAGCCGCCCCGCACGCGCCGCGGGGCTCAGTTCGTGACGCTGCCGCCGTTGAGGTTGAGGGTCTGGCCGGTCATCCAGGAGGCCTCCGGCGAGGCGAGATAGACGACGGCCGCTCCGACGTCCTCCGGAGTGCCGAGCCTGCGGGTCGGGATGCGCCGCGCGAACTCCTCCGTGCTGTCCCCGGCGGCGTTGCTCTGCAGCCCGAGCGCGAGAGAGTTGGCGGTCACGCCGAACGGGGCGAACTCCTGGGACAGGTGCCGGATGAAGCCCTCCACCCCGCTCTTGGCCGCCCCGTACAGCGAGATGCCCGCCGCCGAGCCGGTGCGCGCCGCCCCGGAGGAGATCTGCACGATCCGCCCCCAGCCCGCCTCGCACATGTCGTCGGCGACCGCCGACACGCAGTTCATCGCCCCGAACAGGTTGATCTCCACCGGCGCCCGCCACCGGTCCGGCGCCAGCGTGCGGAACGGCCCCTGCCCGAAGTCGGCGGGGATGCCCGCGTTGTGGACCAGGATGTCGAGATGACGGCCGAACTCCGCGCGGGCCCGCCCGACGCCGTCCCGCACCGCCTCCAGGTCGGTGACGTCGAAGACGACGGGCACGGCGCGTCCGCCCGCGGAGGTGATCTCCTTGCTCACCGCTTCGGCGCGCTCCGGCACCAGGTCGTTGACCGCCACGGCGGCGCCCTGCGCGGCCAGCGCGCGGGCGATGCCCGCACCCGCGTTCTGACCGGCTCCGGTCACCAGCGCGGTACGGCCCGACAGATCGAACATCATGTCTTCCCTCTCCTCTGCCTTTTCTGACGGGTCACTGGTGCTGGAGCAGTTCCACCAGGTGTCCGTCGGGGTCCTCGACCTGCGCGACGGTCACGCCGGCCTGCGGTACGGCCCTGGGTGCGACCCGTACGACTCCCCCGGCGCCTTCCGCCGCCCGCACCACCTGCTCGACGTCCTCGACGACGAAGCCGAGCACGGCCTCACCGGGCTCGGGGCGTGGCTGGTGCGGGCGGTGGAGCAGGATGAGGGCAGGCTCCTCGTGGCCCGGGGCGCACAGGATCACCTCCTCGCCTTCCCCGGCGGAGAGCCGGTGCTTGGTGACCAGGCCCAGGGCCGCCGAGTAGAAGGCCACCTCGGCTTCGAGATCGCCGACGAGGAGCTTGGTGAACGCGAGGGCCATGGTGCCTCCTGACACGTGGTGAGTCCGGGCGCGAAGGCCAGTACACCGGCCGGTGGGCGGCAGCGGACGCGGGTGTTCCACTGATTGGGAACTCACCGCGAACCTTCCAGCACGGTCTCCAGGTCGTTCCGCAGCTCTTCGGAATCACCGGGGACGAAGCCGACGATCTGGTTGAGCGAATATGCGGCCGCCTCGGGGGCGGTGCCGTCGAGGGGGATGCCGGGGAAGTGCTTGGCGAACACCTCCGTCAGCGCCCGCCACACCGCCAGGTCGCCGGCGAGCGTCTTCAAGGGGGTGTCCATGGTGTACGGCTCGCGGGGGCCGTCGCGGCCGGGCAGTTCGCAGTCGAAGGAGTGGCTGCCGCCGGTGATCTCGGCGGTCCGGCCGTCAGGCAGCTCGACCAGGGCATCGGTGCCGTCGGGAATCCTCACGTCGAGGGTGAACCGGTCGGTGACGCGCCAGCCGACGCGGACCTCGCCGTGGGGAGTCGTGTGGGTGAGGGTGGTGTGGGTGAGGCCGCCTCCGGGCTGGGGGGCGATGCGCATGCGCCGGTAGCCGGGTTCGAGCGGGGTCAGCCCGCCGACGGTCTTGTGCAGCCAGTCGCAGACCGCGCCGAGGGCGTAGTGGTTGAGCGAGGTCATGCCGGTGGAGTTGAGGCTGCCGTCGGGGCGGACGGCGTCCCAGCGCTCCCAGATCGTGGTCGCGCCCATGGTGACCGGATACAGGAAGGAGGGGCAGCCGGTCTCCAGGAGCATGAGGTACGCCTCCTCCAGGTGACCGGTCCGGCTGAGGGCGGGCAGGATCAGCGGGGTCCCGGCGAAGCCGGTGGAGATCCTGAATCCGGCCTTGGCGACCAGCCGGGCCAGGCGGGTGCCGGCGTGCGCTTCCTGGGCCGGGTCGAGCAGGTCGAAACAGATGGCCAGCGCGTAGGCGGTGGCGGTCTCGCCGGCGACGCGGCCGTTCCTGGTGACGTATTCGGCGCGGAAGGCCTCCCGCGTCCTTTCGGCCAGCGACGCGAAGTGTGCGGCATCGGCGGTGCCCAGGATCCGGGCGGTGTCGGCCATCTCGCGTGTGGTCTTGGCCAGGTAGGCGGCGGCCACCAGATGCCGGTCGGTCTTGCCGCCGCCGGCGTTCTCCGGGGGCGCGTCGGGGTCGAGCCAGTCGCCGAACTGGAAGCCGCTGCTCCACAGCCCCTTGTCGTCGAGCCTGGTCTCGACGTCGCGGATGAAGGCGGCCATGGAGTCGTAGCCGCGCCGCAGGATCTCCTCGTCACCGTACTCCTGGTACAGGACCCAGGGCAGGCTGACCGCCACGTCGCTCCACAGGGCGGTAGGAGAGGAAGGGGTGGACAGCACGTCCGGCACCACCCAGGGCACGTAGCCCTTCTCCCGCTGCTCGGCGGCGAGGTCTTCCAGCCAGGAGCCGAGAACGTCGCGGACGTCGTACAGGAAGGCCGCGGTGGGGGCGAAGGCGTTGAGGTCGCCGGTCCAGCCGAGCCGTTCGTCGCGTTGCGGGCAGTCGGTCGGCACGCCGACGAAGTTGCCCCGCATCGACCAGACGGCGTTCGCGTGCAGGCGGTTGAGCAGGTCGTGGGAGGTGTCGAGCCAGCCGGTCCGGCGCATGTCGCTGTGCACCACCACGGCTTTGACCTCATCGAAGGGGCCGTCGATCTCGGCGTAGCGGAAGCCGTGGAAGGTGAAGCGCGGCTCCCAGACCTCCTGGCCGCCGCCGCGCAGGGTGTAGCGATCGGTGGCTCTGGCCGTGCGCAGGGTTTCGGTGTCGAGGGCCCCGTCTCGCAGGAGCTCCGCGTGCCGGATCGTCACGCTCTGGCCCGCCTCACCGGTGGTGGTCAGCCGGATCCAGCCGGAGATGTTCTGGCCGAAGTCGATGATCGTCCTGCCGTCCTTGACGGACGTCTCCACCGGGATCAGCTCTTCGACCCGGCGGATCGGGGTGGCGACCGTGGGGACGAGCGTGCCGAGGTCCCAGTCGAGGAGCTCCACCGGCGACCAGGCGCCGGTGAACCCGGGCAGGTTCCAGCCGTCCGGTTCCCGGCGTGCGTCATAGTCTTCGCCGTCATACAGGCTCGCGGCCAGCACCGCGCCGGTGCCGGCCGTCCACTGCTCGTCGGTGGTGACGATGACCGTCTGCTCGCCGTAGATGAGTTCCAGCCGCATGTACAGGGCGGGCCGCTGGGTGTAGTGGTGGCTCTCGCCCTCGTAGCCGAGGCGGCCGGCGGCCCAGCCCTCGCCGACGATCGCGCCCAGGGCGTTGGCGCCCGAGCGGATCAGCGGGGTGACGTCATGGGTGCTGACCTGGAGCCGGTGCCGGTAGGAGGTCCAGCCGGGCGCCAGCACTTCGTCGCCCACGCGGGTGCCGTTGAGGTACGGCTCGACGATGCCCAGGGCGGTCACCTGGAGCCGGGCGTGGTCCGGCGGCCCGCCGGAGGTGAACTCGCGCCGGAAGTAGGGCGCTTCGGCGGGGAACGGCGCTGTGACGAACGACATGAGGCAAGCTCCTCAGCGGACAGGGGTGAAAGACAGGGTGCGGTGGTGATGGAGGGTGGGCGCGGGGCCGGCGCGCTGGGGCGCGAGCCGCCCGTCAGGGGTGGGCGCGGTAGGAGACCTGGTGGAGCACGACTTCGCCGGCGACCGGCTCGACACCGAACGTGCGACCGGTGAAGCCGCCGGCGACTTCCGTTGACAGGTAGCGTCCGTCGAAAGCGCCGAGGACCTGCGGCGTCCCGTCAGCGGCCAGGACCGCCAGCTCCACGATGTCGGGCTGCGGCGGCGGCATGAGGCCGGCCGCCGCGGGCTCCCTTACCGAGATGCGCAGCCTCACGCCGTCGCCCGGGGGAACCGGCACCCGCGCGACGGTCGTGCTCGCGGGCCCGATGACGAGCGTGGCCTCCACCGTCCCGGCGTCGGCTGTGAGCCCGTACCAGTGGGAAGCGTCGATGCCGACGAGCAGGCGCCCGCTGCCCCGGGAGGTGTCGAGCCGGGCCTCCGCGGTCCACTCGGGATCGCGTGCTCGTGCCGCGAGCACCGGCCGCGGCTCGCCTTCGGCAGGCGCTGTCAGCACCAGGCGGCCGGGCGCCTGCCACCTGGCGAACGTGTGCGGGAACACGTTCGGCGACACCCAGCGCGGGTCGAGGTCAGGCGAGTCGAACCGGTCGACGAACGAGTGGTCCGGCGGATCGGGGGTGAAGCGTTCCTCATCGACCACCGGCCAGCCGTCGATCCACTCCACGCCCGCGATGAACGTCTCGCGGCCGTTGACATGGAACATCGGGCTCTGGCCGCGGGGACGTACCCCGAGGTACACCATCGCCCAGGAGCCGTCGGCCAGCTGGACGAGGTCGGCATGGCCGGTGTTCTGCACGCGGTGACTCGTGCTGCGATGGGTGAGGATCGGGTTGGCGGGCGCCGCCTCGAAGGGCTCGTCCAGGGAGCGGGAACGTGCGATGGTGACCGCGTGCCCCCGTTCCGTGCCGCCTTCCGCGAGCATGAGGTACCACCAGCCGTCACGTCGGTAGAGGTGGGGGCCCTCCGGATAGGCCAGCCCGGTGCCGGTCCAGAGCACCCTCGGCGGAGCGAGCAGCTTGCCTGTCGCGGGGTCGATCGGCGCGCTGGTGATGCCGGTCAGCTCGGGTCCGGACGACGCCCAGGTGAGGTGGCATGTGCCGTCCTCGTCCCAGGCGAGGTCGGGATCGATCCCGATGGCTGCGCCCACATGGACCGGCTCCGACCAGGGACCGGCGGGATCATCGGCGGAGACGATCAGCTGGCCGCGGTGGAACTCCACCACGTTCGTGGTGACCAGCCAGAACCTTCCCTCGTGGTGGCGGAGCGTCGGTGCGTAGATTCCTGTGCTGGCCGGGGCGGCGCGGACGTTCAGCTGGCCGGGACGTCGCAGCGCGTTGGTCACCGGCGTCCAGGTCACCAGGTCGGTGCTGCGGTGGATCGGCACTCCCGGCGCGTACTCGAAGCTGGAGTTGGCGATGTAGTAGGTGTCTCCCGCACGGCAGATGGTCGGGTCGGGGTGGAACCCGGCGATGATGGGGGTTGTCGTCATGAGGTGGCTCCTGGGCGGCCTCTGTCGCGAGGCCGCTCTGTCGTCCCCGAGGGGACGAGGGGTGCGGATTACCGCCGGGTGGATTCGCGGACCACGATGGCGGCGTGCAGGTCTGGCGGCGCTTCGGGCAGGGGGCGATCCTCGGCCGCGTGCAGGGCCTGGTCGGCGAGGTAGTGCCCCTGGCCGACGTTGTCGATGCTGACGCTGGACAGCGACGGGTAGAGCATGCCGGCCATGGGCGTGTCGTCGTGACCGATGACCGCCAGATCGCCGGGGACGGACAGCCCGGCCCGCTGCGCGGCGGCCACGGTCATCGCGGCGATGTCGTCGTTGAAGGCGGCGACGGCGGTGATGCCCTGCGCATGCCATTCCCGTACGGCTCGGACGACGCTGCCGTCGCGGTGATCGACGGGTCGCAGGTCGAGCAGCTCGGCGCCGAGCCGGTCGGCTTCCTCGCGTGCCGCTGCCGCCCGTCCTTGGGCCAGCAGGGAGAAGCGCTCGTTGACGCTGGTGGCGAAGGCGAGCCGCCGGTGACCTTGCTCGTACAGGTGCGCGATCTGCAGGTGCGTGCCTGCGGTGAGCGTGGGTGAGGACAGTACGGCCTGCTCCTGCTGCAGCACCGGCAGGATCTTGGTGATGCCGCTGGCCTGCATGGAGGTGCGCTCGGCGGCGCTGATGGCCGTCCAGGCGATGACGACGTCCGGGTTGAGCAACTCCCACAGGGGCCGGGCTTGACCTCCTTCGTGGCGGGTGTAGGTGACCAGGGCGTAGCCGGCCTCGTCGAGGACGTGGGAGGCGGTCTCCAGGGTCAGGCGCAGGCTGTGTTCCATCGGCCAGTCGGGCAGCACCAGCAGGATGATCATGCTGCGTCCGCTGGCGAGGGCCTGGGCTGCCCGGTGCGGCCGGTAGCCCAGGCGAGCGGCCTCGGCCATGACCCGCTCGCGGGTGGCGGCGGGGATGCTCTGCCCGGGGGTGTTGTTCAGCACGTAGCCCACAGTGGCGCGGGACAATCCCAGCGAGCGGGCCACGTCGGTTGCGGTGACTCGCTTTTTGCGTTGCGTCACGGGAGCTTCACCTCTGAGGAGGGCAGGGCTTGCACGCGTAAGTCTTTCTCATGATCTCACGCAGGCCGCAGGTGCGGGCTCGGCGTCGTCTCGGTCGGCCGCTGAGAGCGTCAAGCGCCACTGCCAGCGGTATTCAGGCTCTGACAGCCGGTGCGCGGGCCGGGTGTCGGGGCCCAGCAGCCCCGTGCCGACACCACGGTGCGCGATGTCGAGATGGACGACGGTTTTGGCGCTCGGCCGCAGTTTCCACCAGTGGCCGGCTGTCTCCAGCTCGCTGACCGAGTGCCGGCTCACGTTCATGTGCAGGGGTGTCGCGTGCAGGGTCCGCACGGTTCCGGCGGGGCCGGACAGCCGCAGTTCGGTGACCTCCCCGCGGGTGCCGTTCTCCTGCGGCTTCAGGTAGGGCACGGCGAGCTCGTCGATCGGGCTCTCCCAGGCGGCGAGCAGGGCCGAGGCGCGCCGGTCGGGGTAGTTCTCCCAGGGCCCCAGCCCGACCCAGCGGGCCTGGTCGAAGCCGTCGGCGAGCTCGAACTCCATGCCCACCCGCAGCCCGTCGGCACCGGTGCCGACCAGCGTCACGTGCTCGTCCAGGAGGTAGTCGCCCTCCTCCAGCACGGTGACTGTGCGGGTGTGCACGACTTCGTCCCCGAAGGCGGCGCGGTAGCGGATGGTCGTCGTGGCCCCGCCGGCGCGGACGTCGATGGGGGTGAGGTGGAAGAAGCCGCTGCGGACGAACCGGTTGTCCAGGGCGAACGACTGGTCGTTGTCGGTGAGGGCCCGCCAGAGCGACAGCTGCGGCGCCCGGCGCAGCAGCGGGTGACGTACTTCGGCGGGGCTGGTGCCGGTGCCGCGGGGAAGGCGCGGCAGCGGGCGGGGCATGGTGACCTGATGGGCGGAGATTTCCGTTCCCGCCGGCGCCCACACGGCGTCCTGTCTCGCGTGCACAGTCACGGTGAGGGCCAGGGCGGTGCCGAGCAGGGCGCGGATGGTATCCGGCAACGCGATCGCGGTCTCGGCGCCCGGGGTCGTGGGGGCGCGGCGAGCGTGACCGCGCCTGCCGGCCCGGCCTCGGTCTCCACCTGGAGTCGCAGCTCGTAGGCGTCGAGACCGGCGAAGGTCTGCCGGTTGCGGATGCGCAGCGTCCCGGCCCTGGCCTCCTCGGCGCTCGAGGTGATGCGGATCGGGCTGAACAGGCCGCGTGCCTCGTACAGTGCCGGTTTGGGGGTGAGGTCGGGGAAGACGACTCCGTTGAGTAGCGTGATGCCGTCGTTGGGCTCGTCGCCGAAGTCGCCGCCGTAGCGGTAGCGGCCGTCACCGTCGGGGTCGAGCGCGTGGTCCTTGAACTCCCAGATGAAGCCGCCCTGCAGGCCCGGCAGGCTCTCGAACAGCCGCCAGTACTCGGCCAGGCCGCCGGTCGAGTTGCCTTGGGAGTAGGCGTACTCGCACACGATGACCGGCCGGTCGGCCCTCGGGTCGGCCGAGAACGCCGCCAGCGCCTCGAACGAGGGGTACATCGGGCACACCAGGTCGGTGGCGGCGTGACCGGCGTGCCAGTCGCGCGCGATCGCGCCTTCGTAGTGCAGCGGCCGGGTCGGGTCCGTGCCGCGCACCCATGCGGCGGCGGCGTCGTGGTTGGGGCCGTAACCGGTCTCGTTGCCGAGCGACCAGATGATCACGCAGGGATGGTTGCGGTCGCGCAGCACCATCCGCGAGACCCGCTCCACGAACTCGGGCAGGTAGCGCGGGTCGTGGGCGAGCGTGGTGGTGAAGGCATGCCCCTCGATGTCGGCTTCGTCGATGACGTAGAAGCCGATCTCGTCGCACAGGTCGAGGAAGTCCGGGTCGTTGGGATAGTGCGAGGTGCGGATCGCGTTGACGTTGAATCGCTTGAGCAGGGACAGCTCGGCCAGCATCAGATCCCGGGAGACGACGCGGCCGGTGCGCGGATCCACATCGTGGCGGTTGACCCCCTGGATGAGCACCCGCTCGCCGTTGACCAGCAGATCACGCCCCTCGGTCCGCACCCGGCGAAAGCCGATCCGCAGCCGTGCCGTATCCGCCACCTCGCCCTCAGGAGAGATCAACTGGACCAGCAGCTCCTCGAGATGCGGCGTCTCCGCGGTCCAGGGCCGCACGTCGAGCGCGTCGAGGGTGAACACCGCGGTGCCCGCCTTCTTCCCGGAGGGCATCACGTGCTCAGCCACCGGGCGCAGCTCCGCGGGTATGGGGGCGCCGGCCGCGCGCAAGCTGAGCAGATCCATGACACCGTCGGCAACGCCCAGCGGCTCGGGCCGCTTGGTGCGATCGGTCAACGGCGGCGCGAAGGCCGGTTCGACAACACGCGGGGTGATCCTGCGCGTCTGTGTCCGGCCGAGCACCGAAATGCGCGCCGACCAGCCGGTCTCGTGGAGATGGTCCAGCCCGGCCGTGGCCACTGTCACGCGTAGGCTTCCGTGCTCCGCCTCGTAGTCCGCGACGACGGCGACGTCGGCCACATGCACCTGCGGCACGGAGTACAGGAACACCGTCCGGGACAGGCCGGATTGCCACCAGTGGTCCTGGTCCTCCAGGTAGGTGACCTCCGACCATTTGGCCACCTCGAGCTCGATCGTGTTGGAGCCCGCCGTCACGACGTCGGTGATGTCGAATTCGGCCGCCAGGTGCGAGTCGGTGCTGGTGCCGACGGCGTGGCCGTTGACGGTGACGCTCAGGTGACCTTCGGCCGCACCGACGTGCAGAATCATCCGGCGTCCCGCAGACGGCGCCAGATCCACCGTTCGCCGGTAGACACCGGTCGGGTTGGCTTCCGGGACGGCGGGGGGCACCTCGTCGAACGGCATCGCGATGTTGAGGTAGTGGGGCGGGTCGGCCTTCTCCCTCATGGTCCACAGGTCCGGCACCTGGACCCGCTTCCACTCCTGCTCATCCGGCAGGAGACGGAACTCCCACGTGCCATCGAGAACGATGTCGGGGGCCCGGCGCAGGGCGCTCATGGGCAGGCGTTTCAACGGAAGTCTCCTTGAGTGGGTGCGGGCGTCGCCACGCATGGCCGGCGCGGCTCGGCGTCCCTGACGCATGCCCCGCGTCCCACGCGCCTCCGCCTGCCGGGCGGACGAGGCCCCTCACTGTAGGCAGGCTAACTTTCGCGCGCAAGTACTTGTGCGTGAAAGTTGAGGAAGCTACGGTAACCGGCAAGCTTGCACGCGAAAGTTGCCGCTTGGCTCGCCGACGCGACCGGAGTGGTCGCCCCCAGCGAAACGCGCTGCCCACCCGCCGCGGACGCTCGGCCGTTCATCAGTACCGACCCCGGAGAATCCGATGTCCCGATCCTTTCCGAACGGCTTCTTGTGGGGAGCCTCCACCGCTGCTCACCAGATCGAAGGCAACAACCTCAACAACGACTGGTGGCAGCTGGAGCACGCCGCCGCGGACCACGGGGTGCAGTTCAGCGGGGACGCGGTGGACAGCTATCACCGCTACCAGGAAGACATGCGCCTGCTGGCCGATGCGGGCTGCAACGCCTACCGCTTCAGCATCGAGTGGTCCCGGATCGAGCCGAGTCCCGGCAAGTTCTCGCGAGCCGAACTCGCCCACTACCGCCGCATGATCGACACGGCTCTCGGGCTGGGTCTCACCCCTGTGGTCACGCTGCACCATTTCACCCATCCGATCTGGTTCGGCGAGCGCGGGGCCTGGCTCGGCGACGGCGCCGTCGACGCGTTCTGCCGTTATGTCGAGCAGGCCTGCACCATCCTCGACGGCGTCGCGTGGGTCTGCACGATCAACGAGCCGAACATCGTCGCCGTCAACCACGGCCAGCAGCGACGCCTCGCGGAAGGCAAGGAGTACCAGTTCGTCGGCGCCCTGCCCGACGCCGAGATCGGACAGGCCCTCATCGCCGCCCACCGCGCCGCCGCGCCACTGGTCCGCGCCGCGACCGGCGCCAAGGTCGGCTGGACGGTCGCCAACCAGGCGCTCCTGCCCGCCCCCGGCTGTGAGAGCAAGCACGCCGAGGTGCAGCACATCTGGGAGGACATGTACCTCGAGCCTGCCCGCGGCGACGACTTCGTCGGTGTGCAGTCCTACACCAGCCAGCTCGTGGACGACAACGGCGTCGTCCCGCACCCCGACCACCCGGACAACACCATCATGGGCTGGGCCTACCGGCCCGACGCGCTCGGCATCGCCGTGCGGCACACCCGCGACGTCGTCGGCGACGTCCCCATCGTCGTCACGGAGAACGGCATCGCCACCTCCGACGACTCCCGGCGCGTCGCCTACACCCAGGGCGCGCTCACGGCGCTGCACGAAACCATCAGCGAGGGCGCCGACGTGCGGGGATATCTGCACTGGAGCCTGCTCGACAACTTCGAATGGGGCCGCTGGGAACCCACCTTCGGGCTCATCGCCGTGGACCGGGAGACCTTTGAACGCCGGCCCAAGCCCAGCCTTCGCTGGCTCGGACAGATCGCCCAGGCCAACGCCCTGACGTTCTAGCCCCACCCCGTTCGCCCATGGAGGCATCGTGACCACTCCTACCCCTCCTGCCGAACCGCCGCAAGCCGCCGCCGAGGCGGTCCTCGCCGGTCACGAGGAGCTCATCGCAAGCGTCGCGCCCCCGGAGAACCCGCCCCGTGTCGGTGTCTGGACCATCGCGGTCTACGCGCTGACGATGTTCGGCTTCCAGCTGACGTTGCTGCTGCCTGCTCTGTTCAGCCTCGCCTACAAGGTGCAGCTGATCGATCCGGCGGGCAAGGATGCGAGCCTGGGCTTCGTTCTCGGCGTCGGCGGGCTGATCAGCCTGCTCGTGGGCCTGCCCGTGGGCGTGCTGAGCGATGGCACCCGGCTGGCATGGGGCCGCCGGCGGCCCTTCCTCGCGGCGGGTCTCGTGCTGTCGGCTCTCGGCGCACTGATCATCGCCGTAGCCCCGGCGATCACGTTCATGCTGGCCGGCTATGTCGTCGTGGGAGTGGCCAACGCCGCGATCGGCACCGCCATCAACCCGTTCCTCGCCGAACAGGTGCCGGCGGAGCAGCGCGGCACGGTAGGGGCGCTCGGTGGAGTGACCGCCGCGGTGGCCGGCGTCGGGGCGACACTGCTCGGCAGCTTCCTGACCGGAAACATCCTTGTGCTGTTCCTGACTCCGGTGGCCGTTCTCGGCATCGCGGCTCTGCTGTACGTGGTGGTGATCCCCGACCGGCCGGCGTCCGAGGACGTGCGGGTCGGATCGATCCTCGAGGTGTTCGGGAACATCTGGTTCAACCCGCTCAAGCACTCGGACTTCGCGCTGGTCTGGCTGGGGAAATTCTGCCTGTCGTTCGGGTCCACGTTCTTCAGCACCTACCAGCTGTACCTCC
The DNA here is from genome assembly GCF_900323885.1 of [Actinomadura] parvosata subsp. kistnae. Taxonomy (GTDB): domain Bacteria; phylum Actinomycetota; class Actinomycetes; order Streptosporangiales; family Streptosporangiaceae; genus Nonomuraea; species Nonomuraea composti. The sequence continues at coordinate 75,046 of NZ_OOHJ01000032.1, forward strand.
TGCAGGATCGTCTGGGCCTCACCCCCGAACAGGCGGGACGTCAGCTCGCGGCCGTCGGCGGGCTCAGCCTGCTGGCGCTGGTCGGCTCCTCCATCGCCGGCGGGACGCTGTCCGACCGGTTCAAGCGGCGCAAGCCGTTCATCTTCCTCGCGACCGGGCTCATCGTGGCCGGCCTCGCGGTCGCCGCGAGCGCACCCTCGATGCTGCTCTTCGCCGTCGGCGGGATCCTGCTGTCGGCGGGCACCGGAGCGTTCAACTCGGTCGACCTCGCCCTCGCCTCGGACGTCATGCCCGAGAAGGACAAGGCGGGCAAGTACATGAACATCTACTACCTGTCCGGCACCCTGGCGGGCGTCCTCGCCCCGCTGATCGCCTCCGTGATCCTGCGGCTCGGCGGCGGCGGGAACTACGGCGGCCTGTTCTTGTCAGGCGCGGTCCTCGGCCTCGGTGCCGTGGTGACCGCGGCCAAGATCCGCAGCGTGCGCTGATTCTCGATCCCTGGAGTACCTGTGACACACGAGCAGCACCCCGCCGCCCTCGACGGCATCCCGCTGGAGAAGAAGGTCACCCTGCTGTCCGGCCGTGACTTCTGGACCACCCGGAGCCTGCCGGAGGCAGGCATCGACGGCGTCACCATGGCGGACGGGCCCCACGGGCTTCGCAAACAGTCCGGAGAGCACGACCACCTGGCCATGTACGACAGCGACCCGGCCACCTGCTTTCCTCCGGCGGTCGCCGTCGGAACCAGCTGGGACGTCGACGTCGCCGCGCGCGTCGGCGCCGCCATCGGCCGGGAGGCGGTCGCCCAAGGGGTCCACCTCGTGCTCGGGCCCGGCGTCAACATCAAGCGCTCCCCGCTGTGCGGACGCAACTTCGAGTACTACTCGGAGGACCCGTACCTGTCCGGAGCGCTCGCAGCGGCGTTCGTCCGGCACCTGCAGGCGCAGGGACCCGGCGTGTCGGTCAAGCACTTCGCCGCCAACAACCAGGAGACCAACCGGCAGACGATCAGCGCGGACGTCGATCCGCGCACCCTGCGGGAGATCTATCTCCCGGCGTTCGAGCACGTGGTGCGCGAAGCCGAGCCGGCGACGGTCATGGCGGCCTACAACAAGATCAACGGTGTCTTCGCCTGCGAGAACCGCTGGCTGCTGACGGACCTGCTCCGCGAGGAGTGGGGTTTCACGGGTGCGGTCGTCTCCGACTGGAACGCCGTCGTCGACCGCGTCGCCGCGCTGCGGGCCGGTCTCGACCTCGAGATGCCGGGGGCGACGCGGGCCGCGACCACGAGGTGCTCGAAGCCGTCCGCGCCGGCGACCTCGACGCGTCCGTCATCGACTTGAGCGTGCGCCGCATCGCGGGGCTGGACGCCCGGCGCGGCAGCCGTACGGCCGGGGTCGACCTTGATGCTCACCACGCACTGGCCCGGGAACTCGCCGCCGAGTGCGCCGTCCTGCTCCGCAACGAGCACGACACTCTCCCTTTGAGAGGCGGCGTCCGGATCGCCGTGCTCGGTGCGCTGGCCGAGCACCCCCGGATACAAGGTGGGGGCAGCGCGCACGTGAACGCCTACCGGGTCGACGTCCCGGTGGAGGAGATCCGGGCGGTGGCCGCGGCACACGGATCGGCCGTTGCCTACGCCACCGGGTACCGCCTGGACGAACCCGGCTCGGAGGAACTCGTCGCCGAAGCGGTGGCGGCGGCCCGGCAGTGCGACGTCGCCGTCGTCTTCGCCGGGCTCAGCGAGCGCTGGGAGTCCGAAGGCGTCGATCGCGACTCGCTCGACCTGCCCGCCGAGCAGGTCGAGCTGATCCGCGCCGTCGCCGGCGTCGCCCCGCGGACGGTCGTGGTGCTGTCCAACGGCGGTGTCGTCTCGCTCGAGCCGTGGCACGACGACGTCGACGCCGTGCTCGAAGCCTTCGTCCTGGGGCAGGGTGGCGGGCGCGCGATCGCCGAGCTGCTGCTCGGCGTGCGCAACCCCTCGGGCCACCTCGCGGAGACGATTCCGGTGCGTCTGCACGACCACGCCAGCTCGCTGAACTTCCCGGGCGAACAGGGTCACGTCCGCTACGGCGAGGGGATCTTCGTCGGCTACCGGCAGTTCAGCACGTTCGGCACCCCGGTCCGGTACCCGTTCGGCCACGGGCTGTCGTACACGACCTTCGTCACCCGCTCAGTGTCGGCGCGGGTGACTGGCCCGGACAGTGTCACGGTCGAGGTCGAGGTGGAGAACACCGGCGGGCGGGAGGGCAAGCACGTCGTACAGGTGTACGTGGCGACCACGGCCGGCCCGGTGCGGCGCCCTGTACGGGAGCTACGAGCGTTCACGAAGATCGAGCTCAGCCCCGGGCAGAGAGAAACCGTCCGGTTCGAGCTCGGCCGGCGGGCGTTCGCGTACTGGGACATCGACGCCGGCGCGTGGGTCGTCGCGCCGGGCACGTACGAGGTGCAGGTCGGCCCGGACGCGCACACGGTCGAGGTGACGGCGAGCGTCGAACTGGCCGGTGAGATCGTCGCCCGGGAGGTCACGCTCGACTCCACCATCGGCGCCTGGCTCGAACACCCCGTCATCTCGGCGCCCACCCTGCAAGCGCTCGGATTCGCGGACGCGACGATCTCCGAGGAGCACATGGCGATGGTCAGGTCGATGACCATGCGCCAGTTCATCACCATCTCCGGCCTGGACCTGCCCGTCGAACGGCTGCAAGAGCTGGCCGCGACCTCACGTACACACTGAAAGGACATTCATCTTGCGTTCCGAACCGCCCTACCGTGACGCCTCGCTGCCGGTCGCCGACCGGGTCGCGGATCTGCTCGGCCGGATGACCCTCGAGGAGAAGGCCGCGCAGCTCGCCGCGCCCACCGCACCGGCGATCGACGTCCACGACCCGCCGCCCACCGGATGGGGGGCCGTCGTCGCGGCGCTGTCGACCCTCGAAAGGTCCCCGCGCGAGAGTGCCGCGGCGGTCAACGAACTGCAGCGCAAGCACGTCGAGGACACGCGTCTGGGCATTCCCGTTCTCGTCGCCGAGGAAGCTCTGGTGGGGCTGAAGATCCAGGGCGCGACCATGCACCCCGATGCGATCGCCCAGGCAGCCACCTGGGACCCGGAGCTGATCGAGCGGATGGGCACCGCGATCGGGACGCAGATGGCGCGCACCGGCGTCCGGCAGGCGCTGTCGCCGCTGGCCGACACGGCGCGGGACCCACGCTGGGGGCGGGTGGAGGAGACCTACGGAGAAGAGCCGTACCTCGTCGGCTCGATGGCCACCGCGTTCGTCCGCGGCATGCAGGAGGCCGATGCCGGGACGCCGCTCGTCGCCACGGTGAAGCACTTCCTCGGCTACAGCGCCGGCGCCGGCGGCCGTAACACCGACTCGGTCTCGATCGGCCCGCGTGAGCTGCGCGAGGTGCATGCGGTCCCGTTCGAGATGGTGATCCGCGACGGCGGGGCACGCGGCATCATGCCGGCGTACGTCGACATCGATGGCGTTCCGGTGACCGGTTCGCGCGCGCACCTCACCGGCCTGCTCCGCGACGAGCTGGGCTTCGACGGGCTGGTCATCTCCGACCTCGGCGCCGTCAACCAGCTCCACACCAAGCACGGCACCGCGCACAGCGACGCCGCCGCCAGTGCCCAGGCCGTGCGCGCCGGGGTGCACCTGGACCTCGTCCCCCGGCTGGCGACCGGCCATCTGATCGAGGCGGTCGAGTCCGGGCTCCTGCCGATGGCCGACCTGGACCTGGCGGTGAGCACGGTCCTGCGGACGAAGTTCGAGCTGGGGCTGTTCGAGCGGCCCTACGTCGATCTGGAGGCGGTGCCGGAGACGCTCGACTCCGCCGAGACGCGTGGCCTGGCCCGTGAGATCGCCGAGCGGTCGGTCGTCCTGCTCCGCAACGAGCCCGTCAACGGCGTTCCCCTCCTTCCGCTCGATCCGGGCACCGCGACGATCGCGGTGATCGGCCCGAACGCCGACCGTCTGCTGGGGCAGCTCGGCAACTACAGCTACCCGGTGCTCGACAGCATGGCCAAGCGGTTCGCGCTCGCCGCGGACCCGACGGCGCGCGCGGACGAGGCCGCCGAATTCGGCGGCTCGACGGGAGCGGACCGGGCCCGCCTGATGGTGGAGTCCGTCCCGGTGGTCACCTTTCTCGACGGGATCCGCGACCGGGCCCGCGGGGCGACGGTGCTGTACGAGCCCGGCTGTCCCATCCAGGACGAGGACCGCTCGGGCATCCCCGCAGCCGTCGAAGCGGCGAGGTCCGCGCAGGTCGCGGTGGTCGTCGTCGGAGACCAGGCGGGCATCAACGCTTTCGGCACCGTCGGTGAGGGCCTGGACAGCGCCACGTGCGAGCTGCCCGGCGTGCAGCGGGAACTGGTCGAGGCGGTCGCGGCCACGGGCACGCCGACCGTCGTCGTGCTCAGCCACGGCCGCCCCTACTCGCTGCGGTGGATGACCGGCTCCGTACCCGCGATCGTCACGAGCTGGTTCGGCGGGGAGGAGGCCGGCAGTGCCGTGGCCGCCGTGCTCTTCGGCGACGTCAACCCCGCAGGGCGGCTGCCCGTCTCCTTCCTCGACTTCGCCGGCAGCGCGCCCCTGCCCTACTGGCGAGCGGCGCAGACTCCCGCCTACGTCGAGGGACGCGCGGGGGCCACGTTCCCGTTCGGGCATGGCCTGAGCTACACGACCTTCGCCTACCGTGACCTCGACATCAGCCGGCCGGAAGTGCCGGCCGACGGCGAGATCGAGCTGTCGTTCACGGTGGCGAACGTCGGGGATCGCGCCGGTGACGAGGTCGTCCAGGTGTACGGCCAGGACGTGATCGCACGCAGCGTGCGGCCCCGCCGCAAACTGGTCGCCTTCCGGCGGGTGTCGCTGGAGGCCGGTGCCGCGGTGCGGGTCACCGCGACGGTGCCCGCGAGCATGTTCGCGCTGTGGGATCCCGAGGAGGGCTGGCTCGTCGAGCCCGGGAAGATCAAGCTCTTCATCGGCGGGTCGTCCGCGCAGATTCACCTGCGCACGTCGGTCACGCTCACCGGCGGCGTTCACCACCCCGGCGCGGACCGTGCTCTCACCAGCTCGATGTCGGTGATCCCGGTCGACCCCGAGACGGCGGCGCGCAGCGCGGCCGCGCGTGCCGCCGCGCTCCGCACAGCGGCTCCGCTCTCCGGCGACAACACCGTCCTGGAGTGGCTCGAGCACCCGGTCGGCGGCGACCTGCTCCGTGGCCTGCTCCAGGGGGCCGACGAGGAGACGCTCGCGCCGGCGTTCGGCATGTCCCTCCAGCAGATGGCGCTCTACAGCGGCGGCCGGATCGCTCCCGAGACCGTCGAGCGGCTCGTCGCGCAGGTGCACGCGCAGATGACGGCGCCACAACGCGCCTAGTGGCCTGTCACGCAACCTTGGCCGGGTAACTGGTCCAGCTTCGGAGGGGTGAGCTGGCGGCGAAGCTGGTCTTGGGTCGGGCGCGGGCGTTGCGCCAGCGGACGTAGCCGCCGATTGCCGCGTTCTGCTCGGTGTGGGCGCGGTGGTCGGTGCCATTGAGGGCGTAGTAGCGCAGTGCGGCGAACTCGGATTCGATCCAGTTCAGCCACGAGCCGTAGGTGGGCAGGAACACCAGCTCGATGTCGTGCCCGGCGGCCCAGGAGCGGACTTGGGGATGCTTGTGCGGCGAGTAGTTGTCCATGATCACATACAGCCTCTCGCCGGGCCACCGCGAGCGCAGAGTCTTGAGGAAGGACAAGAACTCGCGCCACCGCTTGCGCTTGCGGATGCGGTAGTACAGCCGGCCGGTGGCCAGATCGAGTGCGGCGATCATCTGCATCACGCCGGGATAGCGGTGGTAGGTGGCGCGCAGCCGGGCCGGGCTTTTCGCCGCTCGCCACCGCTTGCCCGGGCGGGGCATCAGGTTCAGCGGGCCGAACTCATCGACGCAGATCACCCTCCCATCGGTGGGCGGGTGATCGTATAACTCCAGCACGCGCTGCATCTTGGCGATGAACTGCGGGTCGTTAGACGCCTTCCAGGTCGTGGTGGTCTGCCAGCTCACGCCGCCCTTGCGCAGGATGCGCCGCAGGTGCTCGCGGCTGAGCGTGGCCACCACACCGCGGGCGATCAGGTGCTCGGCCAGGGTACGCAGACTCCAGGTGGACTGGCCGGTGATACCCCATTCGGCGGGGACCGTCCGGGCGATCAGGCAGATGTGCTTGCGCGTCTGCTCACTGATCACCGCCGGCCGGCCCCCGCTCCATTTTAGGTCCAGCGCATCCAACCCCCGCTCGTTGAAGGCGTGGATGACATCGCGCACATAATCCTCGCCGACCTGCATCAGCGAGGTGATATCCGGCACGCTCTGGCCTTGGACGGACATCATCACCACGATCGCCCGGCGCAGTTTGACCGGGTCCTTCGCGGTCCGGGTGATGCGCTGAATCTTCCGGCCCTCCTCCATCGACAAAGGCCGGACGAACACATCCGGTGGACGAGCCACAACTATCTCCCAGCTTCAGAGGCAGCCAGCCTTACGGGTTCACCACCCGAGATCAATTACCCGTTCAACGTTCCGGGACAGGCCACTAGCAACTCGCTGATCACCGAGCCGGCGCTGCTTTCCGACGACAAGGTGTGACCCGATGAGATTCGACCGATCGCACGCCTCGCGCCGAGGTGGCGTGCGGCTCGGCGAGTGAGGTCATGTCGTCTCCCTCCTGATGGCGTCGCCGGGGCGGGCGCGCGCGTCCTCACTGGTGAAGTACCTCGGACGTGACGCGCTGCTGCATCTCCTGGATGGCGGCCTTGCCGGAGAAAGGCATCCACGCGTCCATCAACGCCATGCTCCTTGTGGAACGTGGTACAGGATTCGCGTTGACGCGAACCAGGCCCGCGGTCGAAGAGTTCAGCGTCGCTGAGCTCGCCGCTGAGCTCCAGTCCGCTCGCGTGCGCCTCGAACTCAGGGACCTCCGTCCATCCTCCAGACGTGGATGGAGGGAATACGTCTCCGACGTATTCGCTGTCATGCGTGTACATCAGTTTGCCGGGATCAGCTTCTTCCACGAAATAGGCCTCCAGTACGCGCTGTCCTTCAGCGCTCAGCGCCTCTATCAGGTGCGGCGGCAATACGCCGCTGATGGTGAGGATGGCGGACCAGCCGGTCGAGTGCTCTCCCACCGGGCGATCTCGGCGCCGTCTGCTGTGTCCACCCATTGGCAGCTGAACCACGATCCCAGACCGTGTTCGATCGGCAGGTCCCACTGACTTTTCTTAGGAAGGGCGCGTGATGGGTGGCGACATGGTATTTGTCGTAGAACGCCTTCAGCGCGCGGCCGTGCATGTGATTGTGACCGCCGTTGACGGCCCGAATGGAGTTCGGCGGCCGCGCGCCACCTCCGGGTAGACGCTGGTGTAGGTGTCGCGCGTGAAGGTGGGGAAGCATGCCCGAGCCTCTCCTGCACGATCGTCAAGTCGACCCTGGCGACCGACATCAGGGACACAGCGGGCGGCCGGGCTCGTCAGTGAAGACGAATCCGCTGTCTTGCCAGATCGCCCTCGTCGGCTTGCACAAGTGGGTCGAGGACGCCTGCCAGCACCTCGCAGCCAAGCGGCCGCTGTCGAGCGTCGCTCGCCGACCCGGCGGCTCTGCGCAAGTCGGCTGGGTGGAGCACACCCGCCAAGGCCTTGCGGCATGGCCTGCCGCCCCGTGTCCAACGGCCGCTGCTGCGCGGAGTGTGGTCCGCCTCGCCTTGGTGGCGTCGAACGTCGGCCTCGGCGGTGCGGTGATGCCACCACGGCGGGCGATGAGGAGTCGCCCCGGCAGGAGCAAAAAAGGATCGGGAAGAGCGAGCTTCCGGACGCCTGCCGGATCAGGCCTGATCGTGCGCCGCCGGCCGAGGAGCCGGTTGACCGTCGATCAGCCCGTGCCGGAAGAGGCTCTCGGCGGTGTCGACGATGGTGGTGACCACGTCGCGTGGCTGCCAGCCGAGCAGCTTGCGGGCCTTGTCGGTGCGCAGGGCGGGGATCTTGCCCAGTTGGGTGAGAGCCTCCCGAAGGGCAGGATTGGTGCGCGCGGCTTCGCGCAGTTGCTCCGCGGTCAGCTCCCGGACGGGTACCCGGGCGGCGCGCTCGCCCAGGTGCTCGGTGAGGATGTTCGCTATCCGCAGGAAGCTGATCGCCTCACCGCTGCTGACGAGGAACCGCTCCCCTGCGGCCTCCGGGGAGGTCATCGCCCGCACATGGACGTCGGCCACGTCACGGACGTCCGCCACGCCGAAGTACTGCGGCGGCACGACCGCGAGTGCTCCCTCGATCATCGCCTTGACGAAGGCCACGGAGACGGCCAGGTGGTCGTTGAGGACCGGGCCGAAGATGCCGGTGGGCGCGATCACTGTCAAGTCCAGGTCACCGCCCTGGGTCTGCATAAAGTTCCATGCTGCCCGCTCGGCGACGGTCTTGGACTTGATGTACGGGGTGAGGTCGTCGTCAGGGTCGGTCCAGTCGTTCTCGTCGTACTCGTCGCCCGGCTTGCGGGTGTAGCCGATGGCGGCGAAGGACGACGTCATCACCACCCGCTCGACACCCTGGTCCCGTGCCGCCCGCAGGACGCGCAGCGCGCCGTCACGAGCGGGGACGATCACCTCGTCCTCGTGCCGCGGCTGCCCCGCCGGGAAGGGCGAGGCCACGTGGAGGACGTAGGTGCAGTTCCGCGCCGCCTCGTGCCAGCCCTCGTCGGCGTTCAGATCGGCCTGGACGACTTCCAGCCGTTCCCCGGGATCGGGACCGGCACCGGCCGCTGTCGCACGGATCTGGCCGGCCCGTTCCAGCGACCGCACCGTCGTGCGCACCCGGTAACCGGCCCGCAGCAAGGAGCTGATCACATGCGACCCCAGATAACCGTTACCTCCGGTCACCAGAACCAGCTCTCCGTCGCCTGGCCCTTCGGCCTGCTGAAGGCCCGTACTGTGGGACATGTTGTTCTTCTTTCTTTATCGAAGGTCAGCAATGGTGCTGGTGATGTCCTGCACGACCTGGCGTTCCCTGGCGGTGTCGCCGTCCTGGCGGGCGGCCCACAAGTCGGCCTTGAGCTGCAGGTAGCGCAGCCGAACCTGCATGTGCTCGATTTCCCGCGCCACCCGCTCGGCGTTCCTCAGGAACAGATCCCGCATGTCGGCCGCGTTGCCCTCGGCGCCATCCAGGTACCGGAGGTAGGCGCGCATGTCCTGCACGCTCATCCCGGCCGCTCGCAGGCAGCTCAGCGCCTCGATCGTCTCGACGGCCCTGCTGTCGTAGCGCCGGTGGCCGCTGCTCTCGTCTCGAGGTACCGGGCCGATCAGGCCGATCTTCTCGTAGTAACGCAGCGTCGGTTCCGACAGGCCACTCACCCGAGAGACGTCCTGAATCGACACCGCGGAGACGGTTGTGCTCTTCCCCGTCGTTGCCATGTCCACAGCCTGCATCACCTCAAGCGCTTCAAGTCAAACGCCCGGTCCGGGCGCGTCGGCGGGGGCGTGTGGGGTGGTCCCGGCGGACGGTCATGCCGTGGCCGGAGCCTGTTGCCGGCGGGCGCGTAGCCGCCGGCGTTCCGCCGGGGTGGTACCGCCCCACAGGCCGTCCGGTTCGCCGGTGCGCAGGGCCCAGTCGAGACAGGCCGGCTGTACGGGGCAGGCCTGGCAGATGCGTCGTGCCTGATCGTCGGCCGGGCCCTGTTGCGCGGCCTCCCCGGTGATCGGGAAGAAGAGGCCGGGATCGGCATCCTGGCAGGCGGCGCGGTTCATCCAGCGCAGGGGTGGGCGTGGAGCGTGATCGTGGCGAGTTTGCTGCAGCGTCATGGTGGCCGCCTGTCATGCGTGGGTGTGATTCGTGCGGGGTGCGCGGGCGAGCTGCCGGAGAGCCGTACTGGCCGCCAGGGTTCACCTCGTCCCTGGGCAGGCGGTGATGGGCAGGGCGGTGAGGGCCTGCTCGACCGTGCCGACCATGGGCAGGAGCGAGTGCATCCGGACAATGTGCAGCAGCCTGGCGGGTACGCCATGCGCCCCCGCCAGGAGTACCACCGCGTCGTCCGCGGCCGCCTGCCGAGCGCTGGCGATCAGCACCCGCAGACCGGAACAGTCCAGGAACAGCAGGCGGGTCAGGTCGAAGACCACATGGTCGCCGGGCCGGCGCACACCATGGACGTAGTCGGCCAGCCGGCCGCTGACGGCAAGGTCGACCTCGCCGCCGACCGCGATCACGATCGTGCCGGGCAGATGCCGATGGCTGAGCGTGATCGTGGTGACGGAGGCCCTCGCCGGGCCGGTCGGAGGGTTGTACTGGCTGGAGGCATCCATGTGTGCACCAGGGTGCTTCCGCGTGGCGTCCGTCGGCCATGGCCGCGCCGTGAACAGGATTCGCATGTGCGGCTCAGAAGGCGCGCAAGATGCGGTCGGGGTCGTAGCGGTCCCACAAGCCGATGACGCGTTCGCCTGTCGCACCGGGGTAGATACGCGAGAAGGCCTCCGGGCCGGGGCGGCTCTCGAAGCCCGTGTACGCTCCGTCGACTCGTCCGGCCAGCGGGTGCCAGGCGGCGTCGAGTTCCACGCCACCGTGCGGCGGGAACGTCGAGACGATGACCAGGGTGTTCTGATGCCGGTGCGGATAGGCGGTCGCGTCGGCCGGGACGTCGTTGACCGCACCGCCCACCGAGCGCAGCTGGACCAAAGGGTGCGCGGGCAGGGTCGCGGTGGCCGTGAGGGCCGCGGCGTCATCGTCGGTCATGGCCGTGAGCAGGCCGTTGGTGGTCGTGCTGGGCTGCTGGCCGGTGTTGGGGTGCAGGTGCGCGGTGGAGACCAGAGCGGGGTACGGAGCCAGCTGCGCGTGCAGGTCGAGCAACCCGGTGCCGATCTTCAGCAGCGGTTCGACCGCTGCCCGCAGGCGAGGCTCGTCCGCATCGGCGACGACGGCGGTGATGGCGGCGATCAGAGCCGAGCCATGAGACTGGAGAGTGACGGCAGTGGTCAAGTCGCGGGTGGCGGACGCCATGTGCTCGGCCCATTGCCGCAGCGCGTGGCCGTCCCGGTCGATCCGCACGACGATCTGCGCGTATCCGACCTCGCGCAGCTCCATTGCCTCGATCTCGAACGCCACCACGATGCCGGCCCCGGACCCGGCGCCGCGAACCGCCCACAGCAGGTCCGGCTCGTGCTCCGCGTCGGTCCGCACGGTCGTGCCGTCGGCCAGGACCACCTCCGCCGCGCGGATGTGGTCGATGGTCAGTCCGTAGCGGCGGGCCAGCCAGCCGATGCCGCCTCCGGTGGCCAGGCCGCCGACACCCACGTTGCCGTGATCACCCGAGCTGATCGCCAGCCCGTGCGGCGCCAGAGCCTGCGCGACCGTGGCCCAGCGGGCGCCGGCCTCCACCCGGACGAGCCGCGCCTCGCGATCGAGCACCTCGATGCGGTTCAGCGCCGACAGGTCGATGACCACGCCGCCGTTGTTGGAGGAACGCCCGGACAAGCCGTGCCCTCCGCTGCGCACGCTCAGCGGCAGGCCCTGCTCGCGGGCGAAGCGCAACGCTGCGACGACCTCGCGGGCGCTTTCGGGAATCAGGACGGCCGCGGGCTCGGCCATCGTGGTGTACGTGGAGCTCAGGAGGCGATATCGCGCGTCCCCAGGGGTGACGATTCTGCCTTCCAGCTCGGGCGGAACCGTGAACGGCTTCGGCGTCATCGTCGTCCCCGGATCTGGCCGACTCGCTCCCGGACGGCGGGGACGACCTCGGCCGCGAACACCTCGAGCTGGGACAGCGGTGCGGTCATCGGCCAGAAGACGAACGTGTCGAAACCCAGCTCGGTCGCCCACCTGGCGAGCGTCTCCGTCCAGAGCCGCACGTCGCCGACCAGGCCGCGGCCGCCCCGCACATCGCCGATCACGCCGATCACGTTGTAGACCCGGCGGACCGCCGCCGGGTCGCGCCCGGCCGAGCGAGCGGCGTCATCGATGATCTTCTGTTTGGCGGGGACCTCGTCCGGGGGGACGTAGATGTTGAGCGGCGAGATCCAGCCGTCGCTGGAGCGGCCGGTGACGGCGAGCATCCGGGGCCCTTGGCTGCCGAGCCACAGCGGGATGGGCGACGCCGGGACGGGGCCGGCGGTGTAGCCCTCGATCGTGTGCTGGTCGCTGCGCAGCCGGACGGCGCCACCGGTCAGCGCGGCGCGCATGATGTGCAGCGCCTGTTCGGTGTAGGCCACCATCTCGCGGCCGGTGCGCCGTCCGCCGCCCATCCCGGCGATGGCGTCGGCGAACGCCCCGCCGCCGACGCCGAGGATGATCCGGCCTTCGGCCAGTACGCCGAGCGACGCTGCGGCGTTGGCCAGCATGGCCGGCGGACGCAGCTGCAGATCCGCGACATCGGTGAGGAACGAGATGCGCTCGGTCTGCGTGGCGAGGTGTGTGATCAGCGTCCAGGCGTCCAGGTGACCGGGCTGGTAGGCGTGGTCCTGCACGGCGAGGAAGTCCAGGCCGCCGTCCGCGGCGGCCCTGGCCAGCTGCCTGGTCCGGGTGAGCGCGTCGGCGTCGGGATCGAGACTCAGCCCGAAGCTCATGGGGTGTCCGTAGTCGGTCACGATGGCAGCTTTCTGGGGTGTTTCATGGTTCTCCTTGGAGGAACGACACGTTCGGGTGGTCTTCATGGCGCGGTCGCCGCACCACCTGCGCGTCATTGAGTAGGTCTACGGTGGAGGTTGATGATCGCCACTGGGCAGGCCGCCTGACGCAGTGCCGTCTGGCTGACCGACCCCTTCGTCAACGCGCCGAACTCGGAAGGGTGGCGGGAGCCGACATGCGGGCAGGGTCGGAGTCCTGGGGCTCGGAGATCCCGCGCTGACATGCGCGAACGTCACGACGTTCGCGCCGCCGGTACGCCGTCAGGGGCACCATGCCGCTGGCCATATGCCTCGATGGCGGACTCTTCCTGGCCGCGCCGTGCGCGGTTCCTGCTCAGCGCCGAGGTCGTGGTCGGTGAGGTCGACGTCGAAGGCGGCGATGTTCCCGTAGGCGGGGGTGCCGTCGCGGCCGTGCACGGTGCCGTCGTCGCCGGTTTCCGCATGCCGGCCTTGCCGGTGTGCAGGGCGGCCTTCAGCACTGCGACGGCCTGGGCGACGGCGGCGCCGGCGGCCTGAGTGGAGCGGACCGGGTTGAGCATCATGAAGTCGTGGATGATGCCGTTGTAGCGGACGCTGGTGGTCGGCACGCCGGCGGCGGTGAGCTTACGGGCATACGCCTCGCCCTCGTCGCGCAGCACGTCGTTCTCGTCCACGATGACGAACGCGGGCGGCAGCCCGGCCAGGTCCTCCAGGCTCGCGCGCACCCGCACCTCTCCGGCCCGGGCCGGCACGGTGATCCATTTGTCGTCGACGCCGGGCTTGTCGATCGGGGCCGCTTGCAGGTCGTCCAGCACCTTGCGGGCGCCGTCGGGCCCCAACTCGTACAGGAACGGCGGCTTGGAGGTCGCGTCGGCGATCTCTTGCGCCGCCGGCTCCAATACGTGCTTGCTCATGAGGAGCTCCCTTTCACTATCAGATGGTGATGAGCCGGACAGGGAAGCGAGCGGCTCATGGGCGCGGCGCGGAGGTTCCGTCCGGCAGGCCCTCACCCCGCCGATCTTCAGACTGTCACCGCGCGACTCCGCCCGAACCCGGGGAAGGCACTGGCGGACTCCCTGGGGGAGCACCGGACCCAGGGATCCCGTCGTCACGTGGTAGCGGGCCTGGTCATGCGGGCGTCGCGGAGGTCTTCTCCCTGAGCCAGTCGGCGAACGTCTGCGTGCCGCGGGGACCGGGGCCGGTCGGAAGCAGGCGGCCACTGCTCGTCCCGCCGGGAAGGTACAGGGGCAGCACCGGCCGTCGGCGGGCGCCGCCCGCGGCGATGAGGCGCCGGGCCATGTCGACCAGCGACTCGACCCGCGGGCCGGCGAGCTCGGGCGCCATCTCCTGCGGCGCCTCGAGGGCGAGGCCGGCGAGGGCTTCGGCCACTTCTCGTACGGCGACGGGCTGGATCCGGGCCGCCGGCACCACCGCGATCGGCCCTGGCACGCCGCTCAGCACCTGACCCGCGAAGTCATGGAACTGCGTCGCCCGCAGAATGGTCCACGGCACCGCGCCGCTCCGGACGATCTCCTCCTGCCGGAGCTTGCCCGCGTAGTACGGGTTCCTTACCCGATCGACCCCCACGATCGACAGCGTGACGAGGTGCCGTACCCCGGCTCGCTCAGCCGCTCCGACGAGGTGTCGCCCCGCCCTGTCGAAGAAGTCCACCGACACCGGCTTGCGGAGCGTGGTCACGTTGCTGACGTCGATGACCGCCTCCACCCCGGCCAGTGCCGCATCCAACCCGGACCCGTCCAGCAGATCGACGCCCTGCCGGCGCGACAGCACCGTGGGCGCGTGCCCGCGCGCCCGCAGTGCCTCCACCACGAGCCGCCCCGTCATTCCGGTCCCACCGGCAACTGCGATCTTCATGACCACTCCTGTCTCTCGGCGCCGTACGTGAGAACGACGACCGGGGTGACAGATTTCGTGACACCTCTTCCACGGCCGGAACCACACCGTCCCCATTCGGGTGCCATGTCACGAAAGACGTCAGGGCAGGGGTCATAGGGGTATGCACTTTGGATCCGCCAAGAAGTGGCTGCGTGGTGGGCTGCTCGCCCTGGCCGCGCTGCAGACGGTCGCCTCCGTCTGGCAGTACGTCTTCCCCCGCTCCTTCTACGACGACTTCCCCACGGTGAGACTCGATCCCCCGTACAACGAGCACCTGATCTCCGACGTCGGGGGCCTCGGGCTCGCGCTGACCGCCATGCTGTACTTCGCCGCCTGGGTGCTCGACAGCAAGGTCGTCCTGTCAGCGCTCATCGGCTACCTCATCTATGCGGCCACCCACTTCACCTTCCACATCCGGCACTTCGACCACTTCTCCTTCCTCGAGGCCGTCGGAGTGGGCACCGGGCTCGGCCTGGAGGTGGCACTCGCCCTCGTGTTCCTCTGTGTCGGCTGGCGCGTGCACCGCGCGGAGTCCGCCGCGACCACCCGCACGGAGGCCGTGACCCGCCGCGACGTTTCCGATCAAGAGCCGGTATGAGAACCTTCTGGACCGCCACCACGTGGATCCTCGCCGCCGCCGCGGTGGTGCTGGCAGTGGTGCTGCCGCTCGTCGCCACGGGAGCGGCGGCCATCCTTCCGGTGCTGCTCCTGGCGGTGCCGATCGCGCTCATCGACGGCATCCGGCGGTACGGCTGGGGGACGCTGCTCTTCTTCGCCGCCGAAACGCTCCTGATCAGCAACTTCTTCGAGAACCTGAGCGTCGGGACCGGGTTCCCGTTCGGCCACTATCACTACACCGGTGGCCCGCAACTCATCCACGTGCCGATCTACATCGGCCCGGTGTATTTCGGCCTCGGCTATCTCTGCTGGCGCGTGGCCGAACTGCTGCTCGCCGGTGACAGGCGCCGGACCATGGACCTCTTCGGGGTGCCGGCCCTGGCCGCGGTGCTGATGACGGTGTTCGACCTGGGCAGCGACTCCATCGCCTCGACCGTGAACCACGTCTGGGAGTGGGAGCGCGGCGGCGGCGTCTTCGGCGTGCCGTTCACCAACTATCTGGGCTGGTGGCTGGTCACCTACCTGTTCTTCCAGGTTTTCGCGATCTACTTGCGTCGCCGCCAGGCGGTGGTCCGGGAGACGCCCCAGGCGCCGGCGCCGGTCGTGTACGGGGCACTCGCCCTGAACGCGGTGTCCTCTTTCCTGGCCGCCGAGGACATGGCGGTGACCGACCCGTCCGGAGCGGTGTGGAGCCACCAGGCCCTGGCGGAGACCATGATGGTGATCAACCTGTTCGCCGTTCTGCCCTTGGCCCTGCTCGCTCTCCGATCGGCCGTCCGGAACCGGCGCAGGTAGAGCATCCGCGCCGTGCCGAGCATGCCGAGCCGGTCGGCCGGTGCCCGCCATACGCCGCCGCGTCCGTTCCTTTGACGGTGCCGTGCCGCCGCCGCAGAGTGCCCAGCGGCAGGTCAGCCGGTGGCCAGTGTGACCTCCTTCCAGGCGGCGTAGTTCTCCTCCAGATCCGCGATCTTGCCTTGGACCATGGCGAGACCGAAGCCGCCTCCAACGGCGAGGCGCAACGGAGGCTGTTCGCTTCCGGCGATGTCGGCCACGGCCGACATCGCCTTCTCCAGGTCGCCGCGCACCGAAGTCTTCGCGAAGGCCGCCATGGCCGCCCGCGCCGGCTCGTAGTCGTCGAGCGTCCGCGCCGCTTGGCGGAGGTTCTGGAAGAACGGAGTGGTGAACCCGGCCGGCTCGATGATCGTCACGTGGATGCCCAGCGGGGCGATCTCTTTCGCCAGCCCTTCGCCGATGCCTTCGACGGCGAACTTCGAGCTGGTGTAGGCGGACATGGTCGGCAGGCTGACGTGGCCGCCCATGGAGGAAGTGATGAGGATGTGGCCCGCCCGTCGCTCCCGCATCTGAGGGAGGACGGCCTGGATGACGTTCACCACGCCGAACACGTTGGTCTCGTACTGGGTGCGCCACTGCTCGACGGAGACCTCTTCCAGGGTGCCCATCTGAGCGAAGCCGGCGTTGTTGACCAGCACGTCGATCCCGCCGAACCGCTCAGTGGTCTCGGCGACGGCGGTGCGAATGGTCTCGGGCGTGGTGACGTCGAGGGGCAGCACGAGGAACTGCGGGAGCCCGGCGAAAGACGGGTCCGCCTTCGTCGGGTCGCGCAGGGTCGCGGCGACGTTCCAGCCGCGGCGGGAGAACTGAAGAGCCAGCTCGCGGCCCATGCCGGTCGAGGTTCCCGTGATGAGAACGGTCTTGGTCATCGAATGCTCCGCAGGAACTATACAAATTACACAAAGAGTGTATAGGAAGCTTAGTATGTCTAGCCTGTGGCACTTCTCGTACCATGGACGCCATGGCCACCCGCAGTCCCGGCGATCCGCAACGCCGCGAGCACGTCCTGACTGCGGCCCTGCAGGTCTTCGCCCGCTACGGCTTCCGCAAGGCGTCGATGGACGAGGTCGCCCGCGCTGCGGACATCTCGCGTCCGGGGCTGTACTTCCTGTTCGCCACCAAGGAGGAGTTGTTCCGCGCCACGGTGGAGCACGAACTGCGGCAAGGCATCGCCGCGGTCACCGATGCGCTGTCGGCACCGCACCTGTCGCTGCGGGAGCGTCTGGTGGCGGCGTTCGACCGATGGCTCGGCCGTTACATCGAGCCCGGGGTCTCGGACGTCGGCGTGCTCATCGAGACGAGCGCGGCCCCCATGGGAGGCTTGCTCGCGGAGTACGCCGCCCGTTTCGACCTGCTGGTCGCCAAGGCCATCGAGCGGCAGGCCGATGCGATCCGCGCCGAGCACGGCACTCCTGAGGCGGTCGCGACCGTCCTGCACGCGACCGCGACGGGATGGAAACATCAGGTCACCGGCCGCGAGGAATTCAACGAGCGCATGGGCACCGCGATCCATCTCGTCCTTGAGGACCGGACGGCCACCGGCTAGACGTCAGGACATGGACGCCGCGCCGTCGAGCAGCGTGGCGCGAAGCTGTTTGCGGGACACGATGCCGAGCTTGCCGAACACCTTGCGCAGGTGCCATTCGACGGTGCGCGGGCTGATGAAGAGCTGGGAGCCGATCTGGAGGTTCGTCAGCCCTTCACCGGCCAGACGCGCTATCTGGACTTCCTGGGTGGTGAGAGTGACCCGCACCTCGGCGGTGCGCTTGCCGACCTTCTCACCGGTGGCCTGAAGCTCGCGCCGCGCACGTTCCGTGAACGCCTCGGCCCCCATCTGGCTGAACGTCTCGTAGGCGACGCCCAGGTGCTCACGTGCGTCCATGCGGCGGTTCTCGCGGCGCAGCCACTCACCGTAGAGCAGCCGGCTGCGGGCGAGCGTCATCCGGGCCCCGGTGCGTTCGAGCCGCTCGATCGCCTCACGGTAGAGAGTCTCGGCGGCCGGGCCGTCGCTCACCTGGGCACGCATGCTCGCCGAGGTGCCGAGTGCCCAGCCGGTGCCACTCGCCTGCGCCATCTCATCGATTCTCCGGGCTGCGTCGGCGGCGCGGGCCGGCCTTCCGCTCCGAGCCGCCGCCTCGACGAGCTCGATCAAGGAGCCGATGGCCGGGCTCGCGAGCTCCTGTGCATGCCTGGAGCCTCGCTCCGCCGCGCCGTACGCCTCCTCGTAGCGGCCGAGACCGTTGTAGAGCACCGCGCTCGCCCATTGGGCGGCGATGTCCACCTCGCCTTCCCCTTGCGGAGCCACCTCTCGCATGACCGCTTCGATCACGTGACGGGTCGCGGTTTCCCGGCCCTTCCAGGGCTCCAGCACCAGGGCCGTGTACTGGGCGAGGAAACGGCTGCCTGTCGCCTCGCCGATCGTCACCGCCTCGGCGAGCAGCCTCTCGGCCGCGGCGAGCTCGCCGGCGGCGGCCCGATTCGCCACGAGCATGTGGAGAGCCGATGGCAGCACCGACAGAGCGCCCGTCTCACGCGCCAGCTCGACGAGCTTCGCTGAGAGCGCCGACCAGTTGTCGAAGTCCCAGACAAGGGGGGCCATGTGACACGCGAACGAGAGCCAGCCAAGACCCTCTTCCCCTGGGATCCCTTCGACGCGGAAGGCGTCCAGGGTCTGCCGCACCACTGGCACGCCCTCCGAGTAGCCTTTCGTGGCCACCATGGCCACGCCACTCAGCAGCGCCTCATGACGCTCCGGTGGCGGCCCCGGCGGTGCGGCGAGCACTGCCAAGGCGACGTCCGCCACCTGCGCGCCGCTCGTCGGACGGCCGGCCATCGTGGCCGCGCTCAGTGCGTCACGGTAGGTTGCGCGAGCCAGCCCGGGGTCCAGCGGCTCAAGGCGCTTGCCGGCCTGGTACAGCAGCGGCAGGGCGGCGTCGGCGCTGGTGGAGGCGAAGACGATCTGGGCTCGCAACAGGTTGGAGTGGGCGAGTCCGCGTTCGTCCAAGGGGCTGAGCTCCGCCGCGTCCAGCAGGTCGAGCGCGGCGTCGTACCCACCGGCCCGGTACTTCGCCCGTGCCGCTGTCAATGCTCTGGTTCCGCGGCGGGCGGGATCGGGTGTCAGCTGGGCCGCTCGCTCGAGGAACGCGGCTGCCGCGGCGAGTCCGCCACGCGTCTGTGCCCGGTCGGCGGAGTGCTCCAGCTCGGCAGCCACGATCTCGTCGAGGCCGGCTGTGGCGTTGGCCAGATGCCATGCGCGACGTGCCCGGTCGCCGTGCAGATCGATGGCGTCAGCCAGCGCACGATGCGCGTTTCGACGGTTCTCCGGGGTCGCCATGCGGTAGACCGCCGAGCGCACCAGGGGATGCCGGAAGCGCACCAAGGTGCCGATGGTGATCAGCCCCGCGCCTTCGGCCGGCGTCCCGGCGGCCGCTTCGATGCCCATCAGCTCCGCCGCGCGCGTCAGCAAGGCCACGTCGCCTGTCGGCTCTGCCGCCGCGATGAGCAGCAGTTGCCGTGTCTCTGCCGGCAGCGCCTCGACGCACTGCAGGAAGTCCGGCTCGATCCGGTTCACCAATGGCCGCGCGTCAGGCCACCCGAACCCGCCCGCCTGCTCTGCCGGCGTCGATCCTGGAAACGGATCGAGGAGCGCCAGCGGATTTCCCCGCGTCTCGGCGATGATCCGGTCGCGTACCTGCTCGTCAAGCCGCCCGGGCGTCACCGAGCCGAGCAGGGCGCGAGCGTCGCTGTCACTCAGTCCGCCCACTTCGAGCTGCGGCAACCCCACCCAATCGGTGGGGAGGAACGGCTCACGCATCGCCAGTATCAACCCGACCGGCCCGGCGGGCAGGCGTCGCGCGACGAAGGCGAGGGTCTGCAGGGAAACCCGGTCGAGCCACTGAGCGTCGTCGACGAGGCAGACCAGCGGCTCCTTCTCGGCCACGTCAGCGAACAAGCCGAGTACGGCGAGCCCGACCAGGAAGCGGTCCGGTGCGGCTCCCGCGCTGAGGCCGAACGCCGTGCCGAGAGCATCGCGCTGCGGCTCCGGCAGGCGAGGCAGACGATCCAGGAATGGGGCGCACAACTGATGCAGCCCGCCGAAGGTCAGCTCCCTTTCCGCCACGGTGCCCGCGGCTGTGGCGATGCGGGCGCCGGACACGCTGTCGCGCGCGTATTCCAGGAGCGCCGACTTGCCCGCTCCCGCCTCACCGTGGACCAGCAGCGACCGGCTCTCACCGACGCGGACCGCCGAGAGGAGCCGGTCGAGCGCGTCGCACTCGGCCTGCCGTCCCAGCAGCACATTGCCGCGCCGTCCAGCGCTCGCGTCCCGGCGGCGCAAGCCTCCCGCGGAGCGGCGGCGGAAAAGGTCCCGCCACGGTACGTCGGCGCCGCCCCCATGATGAACGGGTCTCGCGCCGACACCACCGATGTGACCGAAGGCTGACTCGACAAGCATGCCCGCTTCCCCTCTCCCCCTGGGCATCCGACCGCGAACCGCCGGCCGGACAGGCCGCGCGTTGCGCGGGTTTCACAGGCCCATGCAACCAAGCACGACCGAGCAGGACCATGCAGGAAATACGCAGGATGTGGCTCATCGCTTTCAGGCGCCGAAGGCGGAGCGGAGCATGGCGACCGCCTGAGCCGTCGCCGCGCGCCCGGCGCACGTGTCGCTCAGCTCGTTCAACGTCATGAAGCCGTGGATGGTGCCGTCGTACCGCACGGTGGTGACGCGGACGCCGGCGGCACGCAGCTTCGCGGCGTAGGCCTCGCCCTCGTCGCGCAGGACGTCGGCCTCGCCGACGACGACGAAGGCGGGCGGGAGGCCGGTGAGCTCGGCCATGGTGGCCCGCAGCGGCGAGGCGGTGGCCTCTCGCCGCCGCCCGGCGTCCGGCAGGTACTCGTCCCAGAACCGCGCCATCGCCCGGGCGGTGAGGAGGTACCCCGTGGCGAAGTCCCGGTAGGAGCCGGTGTCCATGACGGCGTCGGTGATCGGGTAGTACAGGGACTGGTGCACGAAGCGCACGTCGCCCCGCTGTTTCGCCATCAGCGTCAGCGCCGCGGCCATGTTGCCGCCGGACGAGTCGCCGGCCACCGCGACGCGGTCCGGGTCGAGGCCGTACGCGGCGCCCTGCCGGCCGATCCACCGCGCGACCGCGTACCCCTGCTCGATCGCCACGGGGTAGCGCGCCTCGGGCGCGTTGGTGTACTCGACGAACGCGACCGCGGCGCAGGCGCCGACCGCGAGTTCGCGGACCAGCCGATCGTGGGTGAACGCGTTGCCGAGGACCCAGCCGCCGCCGTGCAGGTAGAGCACCACCGGCAGCGGTGCCGCGGCGCCCCGTGGCCGGACGAGGCGCACCGCGACCTCCCCCACGGAGGCGGGCACGGTGACCCACCTCTCGTCCACCGGGAGCAGGTCCACCGGGTCCGACTGCAGATCGTCGAAGGCGGCGCGTGCCTTGGCCGGTTCCATCTCGTGCAGGGACGGCATCCGCCGCAAGGCGCGGTCCAGGAATCGCCGGCAGGTGGGCTCCAGCACGACTCCGGTGGTGGCCGGGACTGTCATGTCTTCTCCGAGGTGAGTGTCGCGGACAGGCCGTACGCCCGCTCGATGGTCTGGGTGGCCGAGCCGCCTGCCTCGTCCGAGGCGGTGACCCGCAGGGAGACGTAACCGCTGGTGTCGGCTAGGGCCGGATGCGTCACCTCGACGCGGTAGCGACCGTCGCCGCGGTCGATGACCCGCTTGGCAGGCCGCCAGGTCGCGCCGTCGTCCACGGAGTACTCCACCGTGACCCGCTTCACCTCGGGTGCTCGGCGCAGCGTGGAGTGCGCGCCGGCGCGCAGCTCGAAGGTGAAGTGCTTGCCGGACGCGGCCCGGTTCAGCAGGTCGAGTGGCAGGTCGTAGGCGAACTGGAGCGCCGGTTGGAACGCGCACGACGTCCCGGAGGAGCAGGTGTACCCGCGCGGCGTCCCGGTGGGCGGGGTGGAGGCGAACGACCTGGTCGTGCTCACCCTCCTGGACAGGACGCGGCCGGTCGTGTCGGTCGACTCCAGCCGGTAGGTTCCCGCCTTCCCGGGGACCGTGAAGTAGCGGGGGCGATAGCCCTGGATCGCGGCCGCTTCCTGGCCGTCGACGAACAGTTTCGGCGCCGACGTCACCGGGTTCGGATCGCTGTAATGGCGTGATTCGGAGTCGCGCCATTGCTCTCCGGGTACGAACCGGTCCCCGTCGCGGCACAACCCGCACGGCAGCGCGACCGGGTGCCCGGCAGGCACGTCGGCGGCTCCCGGCACCAGCGGCGCCTTGAACCACCGTTCGGTCAGGCGGCGGTCGCGCCGGGTGAACAGGTCGTCGGTCTTCAGGGTCAGCGACTCGTTCGTGATCTCCCTGGTCCAGATCACGTCGCCGGTGGCCGGGCCGAAGTACTCGGTGCGGTGTTGCGAGCGGATGGGCTGGTTGTTGATGCTCACCAGCACGAACGGCTCAGTGGTGGACGTCAAGATGTTCGCCCGCATCTGGGCGTTCGCCTTGTCGGCGTGGTAGATGGCGTCCACCCGGACGAGGTCCTTCATCTTCGCCTTCGGCGGGCGCGCCGGCACCTGACCGGGCGAGTCGTAGCGCAGGTTGTAGAGCACGTCCGGGCCTGCGTACGGCTCCAGCCGCAGCGACAGCGGCCCCCGGCCGAGCGCCGTGCGCACGGCCCGGCCCTCGGCGGCGCTCAAGCCCAGCCGCAGGGACGGCCCGTCGGGGACGCGGGCCCGGCCGCCGTCCACGTCGAGGTAGCCGAGGATGCCCGCGGCGCCGCGGCGCGCCGCCTCGGCTCCGGCCGCGTCCATGGCTTCGGCCGCCGACGCGTACGGCCGCGCGGCGTCCCCGGCGGGCACGCCGGCCAGCACGATCTTGCCCGCCACGTCCACGCCGTCGAAGTCCTCCGCCCGTCCCCGGCCCACGGCCACGATGGGGTGGGTTGCGGGCGCGGTGAGCGCGCGCATGGAGTCCGGGCTGTACGCGGGGTGCAGTGTCAGGTCGCCGGCTTCGACCTTGGACAGGACGGGCGGCTCCATGGCCCATTGGTGCGCCAGGCGGCTCGTGCCCGTCCTCGGGGCTGTGACCGGCGTGACGTACAGGTCGTAGCCGCCCGACACGGACCAGTACATGCTGAAGCCAGTGGGATGGTCGTCGGGGTCGTTCGGATCGGGGTTGTGCTGATAGCGGACGGTGCCCGCGCCGTCGGCCGGCTTCGGCAGATCCGGTCTGATCCTGACCGTGTCGCGGGCGTCCAGGGTGACGGTCTCGTCCCCGTCGACGTCGACGGTTTTGATCACCAGGGTTTCGCGGTTGGCGAGCCGCCGCTCGTACAGGGAGCCGAACAGCTCGTATTCGCCCGCCGGCAGGCGGAACTCGCCGTTGCCCGCGTAATCGGTGCTCAGGGAGGAGAACCTGTAGGAGGTGAACGGGTCTTCCTGGCTCGCCGGCAGTTTCACCGGAAACACGGTCACCGCGGGCCGCTGGTAGGCGTAGCGACTGTAGAACTCCTTGGTCCCGTAGGAGTTGACGAGCGACAGCTTGACGCTGTGCTTGACCGCTTCGGCGTAGTAGCCGAACGGCGTCACCACCCGCGCCTGGCCGGCCTGCGCCGTCACCCAGCCGCCGTACACCCCCCTCGCGCCGGCCTGCGGGTGCGCGGTGAGGTCCACGGTGGCGGTGCCGTTCGCGGGCACCGTGACGTTGTCCGCCCCCAGCTGCACCGCGCCGTCCGGGGCGGGGTTGCCGCTCCAGCCGCGGGTGAGGAGGGAGAGCGCGAGCGTGACCGGCTCCGCTCCGAGGTTGCGGTAGGTGATCTGCCGCGTGGCCGGGCCGTCCAGCTTGCGGAAGTCGACGGAGGAGGTGGCGAAGACGGTCTGGGTGACCGCGCGGGCCACGTCCACCCGGCCGCTGCCCTGGTCGAACCAGTTGAGTCCGTCGGCGCGCACGGCGGTGGAGGTGAGCGCGTCGCGCAGCTCGGCCGCCCGCCACTCGGGATGCTGCTGGGCCAGGATGGCCGCGGCCCCCGCCACGTGCGGGGAGGCCATCGACGTGCCGCTCGCCATCAGGTACCTGTCGTCGCCCGGGATGCCGGGCATGGTGGCGCCAGCGGCGCGGGCGGCCACGATGTCCACGCCGGGCGCGACGAGGTTCGGCTTGACCGCCGCGTCGCCCAGGCGCGGGCCGCGGCTGGAGAAGTCCCCCAGCTCCGTGCCGGTGACCTTGTCCACTCCGCCCACGGCCAGCGCCTCGTCCGCCGCCGCCGGGGAGTTCACGGCGAGCGCCGCGTACCCGTTGCCCGCCGCCGCCACGAACAGGGTCCCGTGCTTCCTCGTCAGGGTGTTCACGGCCTGGCTGATCGGGTCGGTGCCGTCGCCGCAGCACCAGCCGAGGCTCAGGTTCACCACCGCGGCTCCCTGCTCGGCGGCCCACTGCATGCCCGCGATGGTCGACGACGACATGCCGTCGCCGTTGTCGTCGAGCACCTTGCCGACCAGCAGCGTGGCGGCGGGGGCCACGCCCCTGTACGTCTCCCCCGCGCCGGCGATCGTCGAGGCGACATGCGTACCGTGCCCGACCTTGTCGGCGATACCGGAGGTCGGGCTGAAGTTCCGGGTGGCCGAGATCCGGCCGGCGAAGTCCGGATGGTTCGTGTCGATACCGGAGTCGAGGACCGCGACCTTGACGCCCTTGCCGTCGTACCCCATCTCCCAGGCCTTCGGCGCGCCGATCAGCGGCACGCTCTGGTCGAGCGAAGCGTGCGTCTTACGGTCGAGCCAGACCTTGGCCGGGCCGCTCGCCGAGCGCTGGGCAGAAGGCCGATCGGTACGCAGGCCCGCCCAGAACGCTCCCGCCTGTCCGGTGTCCACGCTCATCGCGACGCCGTTGATGCTGTCGAGGACGCGGACGTTCTCGCCGGCCGGCAGGGCGCCCGCGGACCTGGACAGCGTGGCGGGGGCCGGATCGCCGGCATAGGTGACCAGCAGCGGGATGGCCTCGGTGAGCTGGTCGCGGGCCAGCGTCTCGACGTCGAACAGCTCCTCGTCCAGGGTGCCGGCGGCCACCATGCCGGCGGCGTCGGAGGGCAGGACCAGGTAGCCGCCGTCCTTGCTGGGCAGCGTGGCGAAGGTGACGGCGGCCCCGTCCGGCCGGGGGGCCGGACGGACGGCGATGGCGGGCGGGCCGCCGTCGTCGCCGGGGGTGTACTCGACGGCGTCGCCGGTGATGAGGGTGAGGGTGGCCGGGCCGGGCGCGGTCCCGGTGTCGACCGGCGCGGCAGCCTGTGGTGCCGGGGCCGCGTGCGCAGGCGGCGGGGCGGCACCAACGGCGGCGAGCACGAGGGCCAGGCCGCTCAGGGCCGCGGTTAACGGGGACGGTAGAGAGGGCACGGCCCATCCTTCCGGTCAGAGGGGAATGTCGTTCGGGAGCGCTCCCGCCCGCCGGCCGTCATGAGGGCCCGGGTCGGGTACGCGACCGGCACCGGGGCCGCAGCCGGCTTCCGTCGCGAAAGCCATGCAACCAGCTCCGCCAGGGCCGGGACCATGCAGGAATAACGCAGAATCGATCCGCGTGCGCGAGGTGTGCTCAGTCGCCGAGAGCCGCCAGCTGCGCCTTCGCCTCGTCCATCGTGCGGGGGCTGGTCACCACGTCGTCCTGCAGCAGCTCGATCCCGGCGGTGAGATGCTCGCGGGCCTGCTCGGCCGCGCCCAGCGCGGCATGCGCCCTGCCCAGCACCAGGTGCACATGACCGATGTACCAGCGCCTGCCCATCTCGGTGGACGAGGCCAGGGCCGGAGTCGCCGCGTCGATCGCCTCCTGCCAGCGCTGCGCGTCGGCCAGCGTCCTGGCCAGGCCCAGCTGGACGGCCGCCCGGGTCGCCTGCGCCATCCCGGGCGGGACCGGGCGCCCGTCGATCTCCCGCAGCACGGCCCTGAACTCCCGCAGAGCCTCGTCGACTCTGCCAAGGCCGGCGAGCGTCAGCCCTGCTCCCACGAAACTCTGCAGGAAGGTGATGTGCGCGCCGGCGGTGTCGGCCAGCTCCCGCGCCCGGGAGTACGCCCACAGGGCCTGGTCGAGGTTGGAGGCGACCCGCCAGACCTCGCCCGCGCTCCATATCGCCTCGGCCTGCTCCTTCACGGCGCCGAGGCTTTCGGCGAGCCGGTAGGCCTCCATCGCCAGCGCCGCGCTCTCCTCCAGCCGTCCCACGCCGAGCACCGCCCAGGCGTAGTGGTTGAGGTGCCGGAGCTCTCCGAGTCGGTCGGGCAGCCGGGCGGCCGCGGCGCGCGACAGCGCGAAGACCTCCACCCACTGGCTGCTCCAGTGATCCATGGTGCCCGCGAACCAGTAGATCGCCTCACCGAGTCCGGCCACCTGCTCGTGCCGGCCGGCGGCGGCCGCCAGTCGCAGCGCCGCCAGCCAGCTGTCCCGTTCGACCTGCAACCAGGCGTGCGCCTCCTCGGGCGAGGCGATCGCGACCAGGCCCTTCCCCTCGGCCGGCGGCTCGCCGGCTTCGGGTTCGAACCATCGCCCCGCCATGGTCGCGGTCTCCAGCAGCCAGTCCGTCATCGACTGCTCGGCCGCCGCCCTGACCTCCGCCGGCTCCTCCTCGCGCAGCCGCTGCGTCGCGTAGAGCCGGATCAGGTCGTGGAAGCGGTAGCGGTCGGCGCCTTCGTGCTGCAGCAGGCCCAGCTCGACCAGCCGGTCGAGCTCGTCCTCCGCGGTGAACAGGTCCGTCCGCGTGAGCACCGCGGCGATCGGCGCCGCGAAATCCACCGAAGGCACGTGGGCGAGCCGCCGGAACAGGGTCTTGGCCCTCGACGACAGCACCGCGTACGACAGCGCGAACGCCGCCTCCACCCCCACATCGCCCACGGACAACTGCGCCAGCCGCCGGTCCTCGTCCGACAGCCGCTCCGCCAGGTTCTTCATGGTCCAGCCCGGCCGGCTGGCCAGCCGGGTGCCCGCGATCCGCAACGCCAGCGGCAGGTTCCCGCACAACCGGGCGACCTCGACGACCTCGCCGCCCGGTGCGCGGGCGGAGTCGTCCCGTACGATCTTCCGCAGCAGCTCGGCCGACTCCGGCGGCGACAGCGGTGCCAGCGCGATCCGCGACACCGTCTCCAGCCCCGCCAGCGTGCGCCGGCTCGTCACGATCGCCATCCCGGCGCCCGGCCCCGGCAGCAACGGCCGCACCTGCGCCTCGTCGGCGGCGTTGTCCAGCACCAGCAGGCAACGCCGCTCGGCCAGCAGCGCCCGCACCTGGCTGGCCCGCTCCTGCTCGTCCTCGGCGATCGCGCCCGGTTTGACGCCCAGCGCCCGCAGCAGCCGATCCAGCACCTCGACCGTCGGCATCGGCTCGGCGTCGGTGCCCCGCAGGTCCACGTAGAACTGCCCATCGGGAAACTCCCCACGCAACTGCTCGGCCGCCCGCACCGCGCACGCCGTCTTGCCCACCCCCGCCTGGCCGTGCACCACCACCACCGGCGTCGGCCCATCCGCGGCCGCCTCCCGCCCCCGGCGCAGCAGCAGCTCCAGCTCCGGCACCCGGCCGACGAAGTCGCCCAGCCCACGCGGCAGTTCGTACAACCTCGGCCGCCCCACCCGGTTGCCGGACCGTTCCGCGCGCGCCAGCTCGACCAGCTCGGCACGAGCGGCGTCGCCCAGCTCCAGCGCGTCGGCCAGGGCTACGAGCGTCCGCTCCTGTGGCGCCCTGGCCCGGCCGCGCTCCATGTCGCTGATGGCGCGCCCGCTCACCGTGGACGCCTCCGCCAACGCCTCGATCGTCAGGCCGGCCGACTGCCGCAGGGCTCGCAGCTGCTGCCCGAAAGATCTGTCCGACACTCGTGCCTCCATAACGCAGTAACCCTGCGAACCTAAGAGCTACTGCCGGTGATCGGCTATGGGAACCTGCCCGCCAGGAAGGTCTGGGTGAGCTGCTGACCTGGTCAAACGCATACATGGTGGGGAACATCACAGTTTTGACGGGGAAATAGGTCGTAGACAGCAGGCCGGTCAGTTCGTTCGGGCGAGATCGGCCAGCGCCGCCAGATCTCCACGACGGGCGGCGTCGAGGAACACCGTGAGCAGACGGGACTTCTCCGCGCCCCGCACGGAACGGTCGGGGCCGGACGCCAGCCGCGCGCGGGCGCGGCGGAGCACCTGGCGCGTGTGCGGCTCGGTGAGCCCGAGCAGCTCACCGACGTTCCGGTAGGGCAGGGCGAACGCCTCGCGCAGCAGGTAGGCCACGCGTTCGCGCGGGCCGAGCCGGACCACCAGCACGGCCATCGCCGCTCGCAGCTCATCGGTGTCCTCGGCGATCTGGGCCGGGTCCGCCCCCAGCTCAGGAGGGTCGTCCAGGGTCAGCCCGGCCGGAATCTGGTGCCGGGCGTACGCGCATCGCGTTCGTGTGATCGACAGGCGCTGCGTGGTGCAGGCGAGAAAGGCACGCGCGTTGCGGACGACCGTGCGGTCGGTGCGGCTCCATCGCAGCCAGGTGTCCTGGACGACGTCCTCGGCGTCAGTGGTGGTGACGATCCGGCGGGCGATCTGCAGGAGCATGGCGCGGGCTTCGAGAAAGTCGGCGAGGGCGTCGTCCCCGTCCGGGCCGGCGACGCCGCTGGAGCGTTGGCCGCTAGATGTGGGCAGCCGCTTCACGGATCACCTCGCAGACCGGGCCTGGCTGCGAGACCGCGACGGCGTGCGAGGCGCCGTCGATCTCCCGTAGCTCGCGTGCCCTCGCGCGCTGAGCCATGTACCGCGACGCCGAGGCTGGGATGTTGCGGTCGGCGCTGCCCCAGACGAACCAGTTGGGGATGGTGCGCCAGGCGGCGATGGGGGCGTCCAGGGCGTCACCGAGGGCCCGGTCGGTGATCGGCCGTTGGGTGGCGGCCATCAGAGCCGCGGCGTCCGGGTTCACATCGGCGGCGAACTGATGGGCGAACCTCGCCGGTTCGATGGATCGGTCGGTGCTGCCGTCGGCGAGCGGCGTGCTGGTGAGAGTGCTGGCGAGGGTGCTGCCCGGGAACGTGAGTGAGAGCCGCGCCGCGCTCTCCCCGGGCTCGGGGGCGAAGCCGGCCACGTAGACCAGGGCCTTGACGGCGGGGTTGCCTGTGGCCGCCTGGGTGATGACCATCCCGCCGTAGGAGTGGCCGACGAGCATGACCGGCCGGGCCAGGCCGGCGATGGCGTCGCGCAGGTGGCCGGCGTCCCCGGCCAGGCTGCGCAGCGGGTTGGCGACGGCCAGCACGGGCAGGCCGTACCGGGTGAGGCGTTCGATGACGCCGTTCCAGGCGGCGGACTCCGCGAACGCGCCGTGTACCAGGACGATCAGTGGTTCAGCCATGACGGGTCAGCCTTTCTGCGCTGCGAGATTCGGGGCCACCATCGGCATGAGGTGCCTCCTGTGAGGTGAACGAGCTGGTCAGCACGGTAGGAGGCGGTAGTGCGCCCTCAGTTCACATCGAGTGTGTGCTGCGGACCACACCGGCCGGCTCATGTCACGAACCGGGCCTGCCGCGCGGTCGACGTGGATGGCGGCACGGGCCTCCCGCCGCATGCCGGATCAGGTGCGAGCCGACCTTACGGACCGGCAGACCCGGCTCGATCAGCCGGCGCAGCGTCCCGATGTAGCGGTGGACCACGTTGACCGCGCTGGCCGGCGGATCCCGCTCCCAAAGGGTGTCCACCATTTCCGCCAGGCCGACCACCGTTCCCGCCCGGGCCGGCAGCAGGTCGCCGTCGCCCCGGCGGGCCCGCACCGGTCCGAGGATGCTGAACCGGGTGGCCGCCATCATCGTGCCGCCCGCCGTTCTTCCATCAAGCTCGACATGACAACCCCCTCCGGTCCCCTTCGTCCTGGCGTCGCCTTCAGCATGTCGGCGCCGTCCGGCCGAATCATGAGTACGACGACGTACGCACGACCTTTCAGCAATGCCTACGACGCGACTCGGGTGTGGAGGCGTACGCCAGCGGCCGGGTCCTGACCTGCCGGTCCATCCCGGCGCACGCGGGGGCCGCTCCGGGTTCTGTCACGGAAACGGGTCGCGGCGTGGTCGACAGGGCATGAGTGACATCGCCTTCCCTGGGACGAGCGACGGCGGACCGCCCGGCGGGGTGCGGCGCGGATGCTGGGGATGTGATGAAGGGGCCATCCGGGCGGGCCCGGCTCCCCCGTGGGTCAGCGCACCGGCTCGACGTCCGGCGAGCGCGACATGCGGCCGGTGGACACGGCCAGCAGCACGGCGGCGGCCAGCAGCGCGGGGAGCAGGAGAAAGGCCCGGTGGGGGCCGAACAGGTCGGCGAGCCCTCCGAGGGCCACGGGCGCCACGGCGAAGGCGAGGGAGTTGGCGTAGTTCGCGACGGCGGCCGCCCGGTCGGCGGCGCCGGGTGCCGCCGACATGGCCAGCGACAGGACGAGCGGGAAATGCATGGCGTTGCCGAGCCCGATGACCAGCAGCCCGGCCCCGGCGAGCCACCCGACGGTCGAGGTCCAGAACACGACGAAGCCGGTCGCCGACAGGGCGAAGGCGCTCAGTACCAGCGGCACGGTGGAGACGCGTGCGGCGATCACGCTGCCCGCCACCCGGCCGATCAGCTTGCCGAACACCATGGCCGAGATCAGCGTGGTGGCGGTGGCCGCGGTCACGCCGGCATGGGTGCGCAGGACCGAGGCGGACCAGAACGCCACGCACGCCTCGATGGCGCCGACCACGACCAGCAGCAGCCAGGCCGGCCAGTAGGGCCGGGGCAGCCTCGGCCGGGAGGCTCCCCGGCCACGCGCGGCGTCGTCACTGTCCGGCAACCGGGTGCCGGTCACCGCCGCGACGACGGCGACCAGGCCGATCAGTAGCAGGATCAGGACCAGGCCGAGCCGCCAGCTGCCCCATTGCCTCGCGGTGAACCCGGTGGCCAGGGGGGCGAGCAGACCGACGGCGATGGACACCGCGTACGCTTCGCTGATGGCGGCGGAGGCGGCCTTGCCGTGCCTCTCGGTGATGACGGCGGCCACCCCGCTGGCGACCAGAGTGCCGCCGAGCGCGCCGAGCAGCGCCGCCGTGAGTGTCGCGCCGAACGGACGCAGCAGGCACAACGCGGTGACGGCGGCAGCGAGGCCGCCGAGACCCAGCCAGGTCGTCGGGCCCCGGCCCAGCCGGCGGACGAGCGGCGTGAAGAGCAGACCACCGAGCACGCCGCCGGCGGCCATCGCGGTGCCGTGAAGCCCGGCCACCGCGGCAGAGGTGCCCTGTTCGTCGCGCAGAAGAGGGATGAGCGGGCTGAAGCCGTAGAGAAAGAACCCCCACCCGCCGAGCTGGGCATAGGCGAGGAAGGTGACACGATCACGTTTTACCTGCGACACAGGGGACAAATATCCGAGATTCGGCACATCCGCAATGCATCGTGTCCGCCGGACGCCGATCGTCGCAGCCGGCCGGGTTCAGCCGTCTCGCTGATCCGGTTCGTTTCCGACCTGGTTACCGAGCACCGCCGCCAGCTGGAAACGGTTGGCCACGCCGAGGCGCGGATAGATCCGGTAGAGGTACGTGCCGACCGTGCGGTGGGAGATGAACATGCGCTGGCCGATCTCCCGGTTACTGAGGCCGCGCGCGGCCAGCACCGCGATCTGCATCTCGCGCGGCGACAGCGAGTCGGCCGGATTCCGGAGCCGGTCGGCCTTGGTCTCGCCGGTCGCCCGAAGCTGGCTGCCGGCGACCTCCGCCCAATATCGGGCACCGAGCCGGTCGAAGCCGTCGCGGGCCTGACGCAACGGCTCGCGGGCATCGACGTACCGGCGCTGCCTGCGCAGCCAGCGGCCGTGATGAAGCTGCAACCGGGCACGCGACAACGGCCAGCCGGAAGGCAGCGCGGCCAGCGCGGCGACGTACCGCTCCTCCGCCTCGGCGTCGGGCGCGAGGACGGCGTCGGTGTAGGCGAGCGCGTTGATCATCATTTCCGACGGGAGGCGGGTCGCCAGCTCCGGCAGGTCGACGAGCACCTTGCGGGCTTCGTCCTCGGCACCCGCCGCGACCGCGGCATCGGCCAGGTCGGGGGCGACCGTCCACTGCATGAGGGAGTGGTGGTGCGGATCGGCGGGGTCGAAGATCCGGGAGAGCAGCCGGAACGCCTCCTCGGGCCGGCCGTCGATCAACGCCAGCAGGCCGTCGGTCTGCTGCGCGATCACCGTGGCGAACCGCATGCCGGGCAGCACCCCGCTGGCGCGCAGTTCCTCGTTCATGCCGGCCGCGATGCCGGCCTCCCCGCGCAGCGCCGCGATCAGCGCGGCGGTGGCCCGGCCGCCCAGGTAGGCGAACGGCTGCGCCGTCTCCCTGGCCAGCACACACGCCTCTTCGCTTTCCACCCTGGCCCGCTCCAGCTCACCGAGCCAGACCCGTGGCCACGCGGCGGCCAGGGCCCGGGTGAGCAGCCCCAGCCGGCCCTGGCGACGCCAGATCTGCGCCGCCTGGCCCGAATACACCGAACAGCGGGTGAAGTCGCCGAGCGCGCGCGCGGTGCTGCCGAGAAAGTACAGGCTCCACCCGTCCGTCGACTCGGCCGCGGCGCCGTCGAGCCGGGCCAGCACGTCGGCGCCCCACCGGAACGGCTCGGCGTGCGCCCGCACCGCCAGCGTCTCGGCGGCGTCCGGGTCGGGATCCCACCGATCGAGCTCGGCCGTCGTGGCCGCGCGGGCGGACGTCTCCCCGTCCTGGAAGAAGCAACGGACCGCCGCCCGCCACAGCAGGATCCCCCCGACCTTCGGCGCGCCGCCGGCGTACGCCTCGGCAGCGACCCCGACCAGATCGTGGACCCGCTGGTTGCGATCCTGCGGCTCGAAGAACCCGACCAGTTCGTCGGCGTTCATCAGGCGGCCGCGTTCCACCGGGCCGAGCATGCCGACGTCGACGCTCGCCAGCAGGGCACGGGCCGGGTCGGGGTCGCTCAGCTCGGTGGCCAGCTCCGCCGCTCGAATCAGCATGCCGGTACGCCGCCGTGGATCGTGGACCAGCCGGGCCGCCTGCCGCAGCGCCGGCAGAGCACCGGTGACGTTGCCGTGCGCCTGCGCCGCCTCCGCGAAGTGTTCCAGCCGGGTGGCCAGTTCCTCGTCGGGGCCGAGCGTGGCCGCGGCCTCATGGGCCAGTTTGCGGTCCGGGCTGCTCAGAGCCGAGGCGAGGGCACCGTGGACCGACAGGCGGTCGGCGATCGGCGCCCGCGTGTAGATGGCCGAGCGCATCAGGGGATGCCCGAAGCGGGGCACGCCGTCGGCGAGGGACACCAGCCCCGCGTCGGTCGCCTCCTGCAGTGCCGCCACCGTGGGCGCCACGCCGGTCAGGCCGCCGGCCACGTCCAGCAGGAGTTGCAGCGGCGCGTCCGGCTCGGCCGCCAGCGCGAGCAGGAACATCCGGCACACCGGCGTCACCCCGCCGGTCCGCGCCGCGAACGCCGCCTCCAGCCGCTGGGTCAGCGGCAACTCGTTGGGCTGCGCCGGCAACGCCTTCACCGCCTTGGGCAACTCGACGAGGGCAAGCGGATTGCCCGCGGCGCGATCCAGGATCAGCGTGCGTACGTGCGGACTCAGCCGTGGTGCGACGGTGTCGAGCAACGCCTGGGCGGACGGTTCGCTCAGCGGGCCCAGGGTCAGCTGTGGATGAATCTCGACCGGCGGAGCCCCGCCCGGGCTGGTCCTGGCCGCGAGCAACACCAGGATCGGCTGGTCGCCGACCCGTCGCGCCACGAAGGCCAGCACCTCCCTGCTGGGCAGATCCATCCACTGCAGGTCGTCGGCCACCACCAGCAGCGGCCTCCGATCGGCGGCGTCGGCGAGCAGTTCGAGGATCGCGAGGGCCACCTGGTAGGTGCCCGGCGCGTCCCGCTCGCCGCTGAACGCCGCCCGCACCGCCTCGCGATGCGTGTCGGCCAGGTCGTCGAGCTCCCCCCGCAGCGGCTGGACGAACTGGTGCAGGGCGGCGAACGGAAACCACAACTCGGTCTCCACCCCCACGGCCGACAAAACGGTGAAACCTCGGTTTCGTGCCTCGTCCTGCGCGGCGTGGATCAACGCCGACTTGCCGACACCGGCGGCACCGTGGACCAGCAGCGTCCCGCCACGCCCGGCTCCGGTGGCGTCCAGCAACTGGCGGACCGTGCCCTGCTCGGGCTCCCTGCCGATGAGATCCACGGTGGGGGGCTTTGTCACAAATGCCATTGTGCCAGCTCAAGC
The DNA here is from genome assembly GCF_900323885.1 of [Actinomadura] parvosata subsp. kistnae. GTDB lineage: Bacteria > Actinomycetota > Actinomycetes > Streptosporangiales > Streptosporangiaceae > Nonomuraea > Nonomuraea composti. Next base: position 109,258 of record NZ_OOHJ01000032.1, read on the forward strand.
CGGGCACCCGGGAAGCGCTCGCCGCCCGGACGCCGTCGGCTGTGGCGGTTGTCTCATCACCTCAAGATCGGGCGTTCCACCATCTACGAGATGCCGGCCCCTTGGAGGGTGAGGCTCACAGCTCTGTCCGTAAAGCCGAGCAGCCCCATAGCTTGCGAAATTTGCCCACAAGGCTGGCCCGTTGCCCTGGTTGCCCTGGTCGTGCTGGGTCGCCCTGGTCGTCCGCCGACAGCTCGACCTGCACCCTGCCCGATCAACCCTGGGGCTCTCCCGTGAAGTGATGTCGCCGACCAGCGGGTATCGGCAGAGGCTGCATCGGGCATGAAGTCACGGCCGATCAGGTCTGGTCGGGCCTCAGCGTTCGGGTCGGGGATGGTGGTCTGCTGCCGGCGGCGCCGATATCGTCCGGCCAGGCCGAGCGCGCGTATCAGCCGGGCTACCTGCCGCCGGCCGCACCGCGTTTCATAAGGCGCGGAGCCATTGGTGGATCGCGGCGATGGTGAGCGTTGCTTCGAACTGGACGGCGAGCTTGTCCTATCGAGTGGCCATGGCACGGTTTTGTTTGAACTGGTTGATGCCGCACTCCACGGCGTGACGCCGACGGTAGAGGGCGGGGTCGAAGGCCGGTGGCCGTCCGCCGCCCTGACGGCGACCCGGATCTTGCCGGGAGGTTCCTGCTGCCGGTGACCGTCCTGGCGTGCGCCGGCGGCTGACGCGCGGACCCGGCGGCGATGAAAACGACCCACGTCGGCTGACGAATAGCGGCCCGCTCCCACCCCGGCCACAGGTCACTGAAGGACGACATCGTGATCGTCCTGCGCCATGCCGGGCTTCGTCTCCCCGGGGGCGTCAGTCGTTGTGATACCCGCCGTCAGGCTGATACCCGCCGTCAGGCTGATATCCGCCGGTCGGCGAGACGGGGGCAACAGATGCCTCCCAGGGGAACTCCCGCACCACGCTCGGCGCCGTCGCAGTCCTCTCGACGCAGCTTCCCGTGCACGAGGCCGCCTCTGCCGCCGTCCCACCGAACGTCATCACGGCCGTAGCCGCCAGACCCGCCATGGTCGTGGCGGTCACGATCTTCCTGATCATCCTTGCCCCGTTTCCAATTGTCCGACTGTCCCGCCGGACAAGGCCGCGACCCCCGCATGGAGCGGATGGCCGCGATGATGTCGGCGTCCAGGGCTGAAAGCTTCCCGGGCGACAGTCATTCTCCACGTGCGGCGCCCTCTTCCGGATCGCCTCCTGCACCTTACGGCTCTGTCGTTGGGCAGGTTGTAACCGAGGACACTGCCTCCACCCGCGCCAGGGAGCGTCCCACCTGACTGACCACTCCGCGCAACCCGGCCGTACGACGGATGAGTCGGCCGAGCTGAAGCGGCTGCGCCGGAAGAACGCCGAGCTCCGGCGCCGACGAGATCTTGAAGGCCGCGTCGGCTTTCTTCGCGTCGTCGTCTGCAGGATTCTTCGCCACGGCCAACGGGGCGCGTTAGTCCCGGATCTTCGTTCTGCGGGGCAGACGCAGGACGAACGTCGCGCCCCGGCCAGGCTCGCTGCGCACCGCCGCGGACCCGCCGTGCGCCTCGGCGAGCTGCCGCACGATGGCCAGGCCCAGTCCGCTGCCGCCGGTCTGGCGGCTGCGCGATTTCTCGGCCCGCCAGAACCGGCCGAAGACGTACGGCAGGTGCTCGGGCGCGATGCCCGGCCCGGTGTCGGCGACCTCGATCAGCACGTCGTCGGCGTCGCCGTGCGCGCGCAGGCTTACCCGCCCGCCGGCGGGCGTGTGGCGGAGCGCGTTGGTGAGCAGGTTGCCGACCGCCTGCCGCAGCCGTACCGGATCGGCGTCCAGGCAGGGGCGGCCGGTCACCTCGACGGTCAGCGCCGGCCCGGCGGCCGCGGCGCGGTGGACGGTCGCGATCTGCTCGAGCAGGTCGGCCACGTCGACCGGCTCGGGGTGCAGCTGCAGCTTGCCGGCGTCGGCGAGCGCGAGCTGCTGCAGGTCGTCGATGATGTGTTGCAGCACCATGGTCTCCTCGACCAGCGAGGCGGTGAGCGCCGGGTCCAGCTCGGCCACGCCGTCCTGGGTGGCCTCCAGCCAGCCGCGGATGGTGCTCAGCGGCGTGCGCAGCTCGTGCGAGACGTCGCTGACCATCGCCTTGCGCTGCTGCTCCATGCGGTCCAGGTGCTCGGACATCTCGTTGAACGCGGCGCCCAGCTCGCCGACCTCGCCCTTGGCGCGGACCGTGACCCGCGCCGAGCCGTCGCCCGCCCGCATCCGCCGGGCTGCGGCGGTCACCGCCCGCATCGGCCGCATCAGCCGGGTGGCGACGAGCACGCTGACCCCGACCGCCAGGACGAGGATCACCGCGGTGACGCCCGCGATGCCGTAGGGGTCGATGGCCGGCGTGCGGTCCTCCGGCGAGCCGATGTAGAGCAGCGCGGCCGGTGCGACGTACGGCTTCAGCTGGGCGCGGCGCGCGGCGGCCAGGCACTCGGCGGCCGACGGCGCAGCGGACGGCTCGCCGGTCTCGTCCAGCCACACCTCGACCCGGCCTCCGTGGCACTTGCGGACCAGGGCGGCGAGCTGGTCGAGCGCGCGCTTCTCGGTGGTGGTCGGCCCGGGCGCGTCCGGCGAGCACGACGGCGAACCGGGCGGTGACGCCGCGGACGCCACGCTGACGGGCGGGCCGGGGTGTTCGGCGTCCGGTGCCGAGGTGGCGGGACCGCCCTCGCGGCGGAGGTAGGGGCGGCCGCCAGGGCCGACGGCGACCGTGGCACGCCAGCCCTGATGGCGCAGGCACGCCGCCTGCGCGTCGACCTCCTCGCGCAGCCGGGCCCGTTCGGGCCCCGGCAGGAGGAACGGCCCGACCGCGCGCGCGTCGATCCGGTCGGTGGCCGCCCCGGGCACCAGCGAGACGTCGACGGCGAGCGGGTCGACGACGGCCGAGGCGCGCGCAGGCAGCGGCGGCCGGCCGGGCGCCGAGTCCGCGATCAGGGCGCCGCCCTCGGTCGCCAGCGCGACCCGCTCGCCGCTCTGCCGGGCCAGCTCGCGCACGGTCTCCTCGACGCCGTCCCACCGCGGGTGGCTCGCCGCGTAGCCGAGCAGCGCGTCGTTGACGCGGGCGTCGCGGGCGAGCGTCTGGCCCTGCTGCTGCCGGATCTCGCCGGACGTGCTGCGCGCCGCCAGCCACGCGGTCGCCACGATCGAGCACACCGCGATCAGCACCGAGCTGGCGACCAGCCGTACGAGGAGGCTATGGCGCACGGTCGCTGACCAGCTTGTACCCGACGCCGTAGACCGTGCGCAGCCGGACCGGCCGCTGTGGCTGCGGCTCGATCTTCTTGCGCAGGTTCTTCACGTGCACGTCGACCGTGCGCTCGGTGATGAAGCGGTCGTAGCCGTGCAGGTGCTCCAGAAGTTGTGACCGGGTGAAAACCCGCGCCGGGCACGCGGCCAGCGCCTCCAGGATGCGGAACTCCGCGGGGGTGCACTCCACCTCGCGCCCGTCCGCGAGCACCATGTGCCGCTCGCGGTCCACCGTGAGGCCGCCGACCCGGTACACCTCCTCGCCGCTCCCCCGCCTGGTCCGCCGCAGCAGCGTGCGCACCCGGGCCATCAGCTCGCGCGGGCTGTAGGGCTTGGTGAGGTAGTCGTCGGCACCGAGGTCGAGGCCGAGCAGCAGGTCGTCCTCCGTCGAGCGGGCGGTCACCATCAGCACCGGCACGTCGGACTCGGCGCGCAGCACACGGCACACGTCGAGGCCGTCGACGCCCGGCATCATCACGTCGAGCAGGACGAGGTCGGGGCGGCGGAGGCGGGCCTGCTCGATCGCGGTCCGCCCGTCGTGGACGACGGCCACGGAGTGTCCCTCGCGCTGGAGATAGCGGCGCAGCAGCTCCGCCTGTTTGGGGTCGTCCTCCGCGACCAGGACATTCGCGCACATTCCTTGGAGAATAGGCGACCCGAGACCGGCACCACGAGATCATCACATCGGCCTCACGGGTTCTTCACATTTCTTGGCGAGCATCTTTCGACATGCGCCACGTCAAGATCTACACCGGCGTCCTGCTCGCCGCCGGCCTGGTCGCCGGGGCCGCCGCTTGCGGCTCGTCGAGCGGTGGCACGTCGGGGCCCGGCCCGTCCAGGACCGGCCGACCGGCGGCTGCCGCCGAACAACAGCAGCGGCGGGGCGGTGCGGCGATAGCGACCGTGCGCGGCCGCCGGATCTCCGTGCACAGGCGGAAGGGCGACGGGGCAGCCTGGATGACGCTGTTCAGCCCCAATGAGATGGGGGCCACCCGGGTGTTCCTGGTCGAGGCCGAGGACGGCGACTGGCTCAAGGTGCTGCTGCCGGTCCGGCCCAACGGCAGCACCGGCTGGGTCAAGGCGTCCGACGTCAAGCTGACGTCCACGACCCATCGAGTGGAGATAGACCCGAAGACGTTCACGTTCACCGTCTTCGACGGCGAGAAGGTGCTGCGCACCGGCAAGGTCGCGGTCGGTGAGGGCGGCACGCCCACCCCGGCCGGCCGCTTCTACTTCACCGAGCTGCTCCGCCCGCCGAACCCCGACGGCGCCTACGGCGCCTACGCCTTCGGGCTGAGCGGCTTCTCCCCGACGCTGCGGACGTTCGCCGGCGGCCCCGGGCAGCTCGCCGTGCACGGCACGAACCAGGCTTCGACGCTGGGCGGCAAGGTCAGCCACGGCTGCGTGCGGGTCAGCAACGACGACATTACCTGGATGGCCGAGAACCTGGCGATCGGCACGCCTGTCGTCATCAAGGAATGAACCAGCAACGAAAGGACCGTCGATGCGCCTGAAGTCCCTCACGGCAGCGATCGCGCTGGGCACCGGTCTGGCCCTCACGGGTCTGGCCGCCGCCGAGGCCACCACCCCGCCCGAGCCGGCCTCCTCACCGGGGCACCTGAGCCCGAGCCACCCTGGCGACAACTTGCCGACCGCCGGGCCGCCCGGCAAGGCCATCCCCAAGATGCCCAACTACACCGGCTGACCCCTGGACCGCGCCGGGGCACGCCCGGCCTCGACAGATGATCATGAAAAGGAGAAGCCGTGACTGATGACCGAAGATGGAACCGGCGTTCGCTGTTGCGCAGCGCGGCCATGGTGGCCGGTGCCGCCGCGACCGCACCATGGCCGGGCAGGGCGGCCGCAGCGCAAGCCGACGGCACCGACGCGGACGCGTTGTTCAGGGCGGGCAAGTTCGAGCAGGCGGCCCGCGCATATGAGGAGATCCTCAAGAAGGACCCCGCGAACATGCGCGCCGCCCGCCAGCGCGGCTCTATCGGGCTGTTGGCCAACAAGTTCCCCGACGCCGAGAAGTACCTCACCATGGCCCTCGAACTGGCGCCCGACGACCAGGAGACCAACCAGCTGTTAGGCGACTGCTACATCCGGCAGGACAAGTTCGCCCTGTCCGTGCCACGCTGGCGAGCGGGCGGCGAAGAAGGCTACGCCACATGGTTCTCGGCATTCCGCGGCGAGCCGTACCAGATCCACGGGGACATAGGCCGGGTGACATTCGCGCAGATGGACCCGGAGCCGCTGGTGGAGGCCTCGATCAACGGCGGAGCGCCGAAGCGCTTCGTGTTCTACACCGGCGCCTCGAATCTGCAGGTGCGCGCGTCAGTGGCCAAGGAAGCCGGGCTGACCCCGGTGTACAAGCAAAAGACCGACTTCGAAGGCGTCGACATCTGGGTGTACTACGGGATCCTGGACTCCTTCAAGCTCGGCGGTCTCGAACTGCGCAACGTCCCCGTGGGCTGGTCGTCGACGGAGTCGGGCGCGGATGTCGGCACTGACAGCGACGGCCTGATCGGCACGTGGGTCTTCTACCACTTGCTGACCACCTTCGACTACGCGGGCCGGCAGCTGATCCTGCGCCGCCCGACCCCCGCGGCGGTCAGGAAGGTGCACGCCGACGCCGCGCGGGCGGGCACGAAGCCCCTGCCGATCTGGCTGTCCCGTGACCACGACCTCGGCAGCATCGGCAGCATCGCCGGCACCGCCGGCTCAGGCCCAAGGATGATGGGCGTGAACTTCGGCGGAGGCGGCGGCGAGGGCGCCGTGGGCACGTCGCTGGAGGTGGCCGAACGGTTGGGCATCCGCACCGACACCGACCGCCCGATCGAGACGTTCGGCCACAGCCACGAAGCCGTCGTCTACCCCTGCTACCCCAAGGAGATCCGCATCGGCGACGCCGTCGCCAACGACATCTACTGCACAGCGGACAAGAACCGGCAGATCAACGTGCCCTGGCCGTACGGGAACGGGATCGACGCGACCGGCTACTTCGGCCACTGCTTCTGGAAGCCCTACACCATCACCGTCGACTTCACCACCATGAAGCTCTACATCGCCCGCGGCAAGGCCACCTGACCCCAGTCGGCACGGGCGTCCGAGACACACCTGGAGCTGATGGAAAGGGCCACCCCTGTAAAGCGCATCCGACAAGCGTGACGGGTTTCGAAATCGAGCGACAATGATTATCATTTGCTCAACTTGCCGTACGTTTACCGTCAGAGGTGACGCATGTCCACATCGGTGCTGGCTCCCGCACGCGCCACCCTCATCGGTTGCGGTGTCCTGACCGGGATCAGCGCACTCGCGGGAATGGCGCCGCTGATCGCGGTCGTCGAGATCAGCCGGCGCCTGCTGCAGGGGAACACGGACGTGTGGCCGGTCATCGTGGTCGCGCTCATCGCGCTCGCCGTCAAGCAACTCGGCACGTTCGGCGCGGGAGTGCTGACCCATCTGGCCGACATCCGCGTGTCGTTCCGGATCCGGCGGGAGCTGCTGCGCAAGCTGCGCAGGCTCCCCCTCGGCTGGTTCACCGACCGCAACTCGGGGATCGTGAAGAAGACGGTCGAGGACGACGTCGCCGCGCTGCACCACCTCATCGCCCACTCCGTGGTGGAGGTGACGGCCGCCGCGGTCCCGGTGGTGGTGGCGGTCGGCTACCTGTTCCTCGTGGACTGGCGGATGGCGCTGATCAGCCTGGTCCCGCTGGTCAGCGGGCTGATCGTGTACCAGCGGGCGATGGCGGGCGCGGGGACGAAGTACCCGGAGTTCGTGGCGTGGCTGACGCGGCTGAGCGGGGCGGCGGTCGAGTTCGTGAACGGCATCGGGGTGGTCAAGGCGTTCGGCACGCCGGGGGTGGCCAGCCGCAGATTCCAGGAAATATCCCGAAATTTCGCCCGCTTCTTCCTGGACTGGGCGAAGGCGACGACCGTGGCCTCCGTCATCGCGGAGATCCTGCTGTCTCCGCCGAGCGTGCTCGTCGTCACGGTGGCCGCGGGCGGCTTGTTCACCGCCGCCGGCTGGTTGCCGCTGACGAGTCTCATCGCGTTCCTGGTGTTCGGGACGGTCACCACCGCGGGCCTGATGACGTTCATGATGTCGATCCACCCGCTGGTCACGGCGCTCAGCGTGGCGCGCGGCATCGGCGAGGTGCTCTCCACGCCGGAGCTGCCCGTCCCGGCGAGCCCGATCGTGCCCGACCCCGCCGCTTCCGGCCCGGTGGTACGGATGCGCGGGGTGCGTTTCGCCTACGGTGACACGGTCGCGCTCGACGGCGTGGACCTGGAGCTCGAACGGGGCACGGTGACCGCGCTGGTCGGCCCGTCCGGGTCCGGCAAGTCCACCCTGGCCAGGCTGCTGCCCCGTTTCGACGACCCGCAGCAGGGCTCGGTCGAGCTGCACGGCGTCGACCTGCGCGACCTCGACCCCGCCGAGCTGTACCGGCATGTCGCGTTCGTCTTCCAGGACTCCGCGCTGCTGCGCATGAGCGTCCGCGACAACATCCGCCTGGCCCGCCCGGACGCCGATGACGAAGCCGTGCGCGCGGCGGCGGCCAAAGCGCAGATCCTCGACCGCCTGGACACGCTGCCGCGCGGGCTGGACTCGGTGGCGGGCGAGGACGCCGAGCTGTCCGGCGGCGAGCGGCAGCGGGTCTGCATCGCCCGCGCCATCCTCGCCGACCGGCCGATCCTCGTCCTGGACGAGGCGACCGCCGGCGCGGACCCCGAGAACGAGGCCCGCATCCAGGACGCGCTCAGCGAGGTCGCGCGCGGGCGCACCGTGCTGGTCATCGCGCACCGGCTGAGCACGATCCGCGGCGCCGACCAGATCGTGGTCCTCGACGAGGGCCGCGTCGCCGAACGGGGACGGCACGACGAACTCCTCGCCCGCCAGGGCCTGTACGCCCGGCTGTGGGAGCACGACCAGCGCGCCCGCGAGGGCGCCGCCGAGCGTCTGGAGGCCGGCCGATGATCACCATGATCCGCTACCTGGACGAGCTGCTCGACGAGCGCGGGCGCCGTCACCTGCGCGTCATGCTCGCCGCCCAGGCCGGGCAGGGCATCCTGCAAGGGCTGGGCTTCCTGCTCGTGGCCCCGCTCGTGACCACCCTCACCACCACGCCACCCGACTGGAGCCGGTTCTGGCTCTGGGCGGGCGCGATCGCCGCCGCGGTCGCCGCCCACCACGCGCTGCTCGCGTGGAGCACCTCCCTCGGGTACGTCGTCGGCACCGACGTGCTGACGAGCTTGCACGAACGCCTCGGCAACCACCTGGCCACGCTGCCGATCGGCTGGTTCCGCGGCGACCGCACCGGCCCGATCGGGCGCATGCTCGGCAAGGGCACCATGGACGTCGCCAACATCCCCGCCCACCTGCTGCGCCACGTCGTCGTCGGCCTCACCGCCCCCGCCACCATGATCGTCGGCAGCTTCCTGCTCGACTGGCGGATCGGCGCGGCCTTCACCGCCGGAGCGCTGCTGTGCGCGCCGGCCCTGCGCCTGCTCATGGCCATCGTGCGGCGCAACGACGACGATTACGACCACGACATCGGCGTCAGCGCCTCCCGCATCGTCGAGTACGCCCGCCAGCAGCCCACCCTGCGCGCCTACGGCGTGCTCGACCGGCCCGAACTCGGCACCCTGGAGGAGTCCCTGATCCGCCAGCAGGGCTCCCAGTCACGGCTCACCATCCGGGGAGCCTGGGGGATGATCGCCTTCTTCGGCACCCTGCAACTGGTGGTCACGGCCGTCATCGCCCTCACCGTCGACTTGACCTTGAACGGCTCCGTCTCTCTCCCGGTGATGATCGGGGTGCTCGTCGTCACGCTGCGCATGCTCGACCCCCTCTCCCAGCTCGGCGAGCTGGCCGGCACCGTGCAGATCAACGCCGACGCCATCGGCCGCGTACGCGCCCTGCTGGCCGTGCCGCCGCTGCCCGAACCGGCGGAGCCCGCCGAACCCGACGGCACCGCCATCGAGCTGAGCGGCGTGCGCTTCCGCTACGACGACGCCGGCAGCGGGGGCTCCACCGTCCTCGACGGCATCGACGTGGACATTCCCGCCGGAAGCTTCACCGCCGTCGTGGGCCCGTCGGGGGCGGGCAAGAGCACCCTGCTCAAACTGCTCGGCCGCTTCTTCGACGTCACCGAGGGGTCGATCCGCATCGGCGGCCGGGACGTGCGCGAGCTGGGCAGCGCCGGCGTCTCCCGGCTGACCGCGCAGGTCTTCCAGGACGTCTACCTGTTCGAGGGCACCATCGCCGACAACCTGCGCATGGCCGCCCCGGACGCCACCGACGCCGACCTGGACCGGGTGGCCCGCATCGCCCGCCTCGACGAGGTCGTCGAACGCCTGCCCGACGGCTGGGACACCCGCGTGGGCGAGGCCGGCTCCACCCTGTCCGGCGGCGAGAAGCAGCGCGTCTCGATCGCGCGCGCCCTGCTCAAGGACGCCCCCATCGTGCTGCTGGACGAGGCCACCGCCGCCCTCGACCCGGCCAACGAGGCCGCCGTCGCCGACGCCATCGCCGAACTGGCCCGCGACCGTACCGTCATCGTCGTCGCCCACCGCCTGTCCACCGTCGTGGCCGCCGACCACATCCTCGTGCTCGACCACGGCCGGATCGCCGAACGCGGCGACCACGACAGCCTGCTCGCGGCCGGCGGCACGTACGCCCGCTTCTGGCATGAGCGCCTGCGCGCCCGCGGCTGGCAGCTCACCCCCGCTCTGCGGGCCGCCCGCGATCGCGGTCCCGGCGGCCATGATGCCGGGGTTCCTGCCGGTGATGGCCTCCAGCCTGCGCGTCGCGAAAGACCCCTTTGAGCATCCTGCTGCCCCACATTTCAACTCATTCCTACGGAGATTCCCCATGACATCCGCCGGCATCGGCGCCGTCTTCGACAGGGCCGCCACCGACTACGCCGAGGTCTCACCGCTGCTGTGGAACCCGATCGGCGAGGCCACCGTCGCGACCGCCGCGATCGGAGCAGGCGAACGGGTGCTGGACGTGTGCTGCGGGGCGGGCGCCTCCGCCGTCCCCGCCGCGCGGGCGGCCGGACCGCACGGCCATGTGGACGCCATCGACCTCGCGGCGGGGCTCCTCACCCATGGCCGGCGCCGCGCCGCCGCCGAAGGGCTGCGGAACGTGCGCTTCGTCCGAGCCGACGCGGTCACCTGGCAGGACGGGCCCTACGACGTGGTGCAGTGCGTCCACGGCGTCTTCTTCCTGCCGGACATGGACACCTCCGTCTCCCGCTTGGCCGAGCTGCTGCGGCCCGGCGGACGCCTGGTCGTCACCGCCTGGGCCCAGGGCGCCATGGAGAGCTTCGGCCGGCTGTTCGCCGAAGCCGTCGCGCACGTCCGGCAAGCCCCGGTGGCTCCCCCGGCCAGCAGGCAGGCGGCGTCCACGATCGACACGGAGGAGGGCCTGCGCTCCTGGCTCACCGCGCGCGGGCTGACGCAGGTCGCCGTGACGCGCTTCCCCCTGCGCCTCCCCCTGGACGCCGCACGCGCCTGGCAGGTGGTGCTCGGCAGCGGCTTCCGCGGCATGCTCTCCGGCCTGGAGGATGCCACCGTCGATCAGGTACGCGCCGCCTTCGGACGCCTCCTGCGCGAACGGGGAATGACCGAGCTGGACGCCACGTCCCTCATCGGAGCCGGGACGCGCCCGTGATCGACGGCACCACCCGAGTGACGTAGCGGCGCACCTCGGCCTGCCCACGGGGGGCGGGGCGAGCACTCGGCACGCCTGGTGGTCGGCCGGATCCGGCTGCCCAGGGTCCTGGTGGCGGCGCTGGTCGGAGCCGCCCTGGCCGTGACCGGCGCGCCCGATGAGCAGTCGCTGCCCGGCCACGCTGGGACCGCTCCGCCGGTCACCGATGGGGCCGTCGTTAGTGTTGGATGCTCACCGAGCGCTGGGGAGTTGCAGATGCGGGCTGTGCGGATCGACCGCCACGGAGGTCCTGAGGTGCTGGCGCCGGCCGACGTGCCGGAACCCCGCCCGGACGATGCCGAGGTGCTGGTGCGGGTCATCGCCTCGGCGATCAACCCGGTTGACGACAAGACGCGGGAAGGTGCCATCGGTGAGGGCACGCCACCGTTGCCGATGACGCTGGGCTGGGAGCTGGCGGGAATCGTTGTCGACCCTGGCCCGAGCGGGCTGCCCGTCGGCGAGCGGGTGTTCGGCATGTCGCATCAGCTTGCGAGCGGGCGCGGCTCATGGGCGGACCTCGTCGCCATGCCGGCTGCTTCCATCGCCGTGGCTCCCTCGTCGGCCAGCCTGGTCGAAGCGGCCACCCTGCCCCTGCCGGGGCTGACCGCGTTGCAGACCCTGGACTGGCTGCAAGCAGGCCCGGGCGACAAGCTGCTGGTGGCAGGCGCTGCAGGAGCCGTCGGCGGGCTCGCCGTGCAGCTCGCGCGTGCTCGCGGCGTGCAGGTGGACGCGCTGGTGTCCAGGCAGGCGCAGATCGAGGTCGTACGAGAACTGGGGGCGGGCCACGCCACCACCGACCGCACCACCCTGCCGGTGGGCGGCTACGACGCCGTGTTCGACACCTTCGGCGCGTTCGTCACCGACGCCGTGGCCGATGGCGGCAGGTACGCCTCGATCGCCACGCAGGCCGGCCCCGTACCCGACCTGTCGCATCGCGCGGTGCGCACCACGGTCAACCAGGTACGCGAAGACGGTCGCGGACTCGCCGAACTCGCCGCGGCCGTGGACGGCGGGCGGCTGAAGATCCGGGTCGGCGCGCAGTACGCCGTGCGGGACGTGAAGGCCGCGCACGAGCGGTTCCAGCGGGGGAACCTGAATGGGAAGATCGCGCTGATCTTCTGAACGGACCGTCCGGGAACCGGGCAGCCTCAAGGCGGCCTGTCGGCCGATCGTCGCCGCATGCTTCCGAGGCGGGGCACCGAGCCGGCTGGTGACGAACGTGCCTCGATGTGATAGCCGAGACCTCGCAGCCGTTCCACGTCCCGCCGGAGCGTGGGGCCCTCGGCGCCGAGGCGGTCGGCGAGCTCGCCGCCACGCCAGGACCGGCGGGCCTGCGGCAGCTCCAGCAGGCGCGGCGCCCGCTCGGTCGCGGTCTGTTCCGATATGCCCCGCGAGGCTAATCCGGACAGATACTGCCCTGAATCATCTCTAGGTTGGCGTTCAAGCCGGACGGACCGGCACCACTTCTCTAAAGGTGAACCATCTTGACCATCCTCGTCACCGGCGCGACCGGAGCTGTCGGTCGTCACCTCGTCACGACCTTGCTCGCCCGCGGCGCCGACGTACGTGCGCTGACTCGCAAGCCCGGCGACGCGAACCTGCCGGCCGCGGTCGAGGTCGTCGCCGGCGACCTGGCCGATCCGACCACCATCGGGCCGCAGGTGTTCGACGACGTCGATCGCACCTTCGTCTTCCCCGCCCAGGGCCTCGACGCGTTCGTCACCGCGGCCACCGCCCACGGCGTCCACCGCTTCACCGTGCTGTCCTCCCTCGCCGCGGCGAAGGAGTTCCCGCGCGACCACGGCTCGGCGAGTCAGCTCCACCACAGCGCGGTCGAGGCCGCGGTCACCGGCCGCACCGATGTCTGGACGATCCTGCGGCCCGGCACGTTCGCCAACAACCTGCTCTCCTGGGCCTGGCAGATCCGCTCCGGCGCACCGATCCGGGCGCCGTACCTCGCATCGGCCCAGGCCCCGATCCACGAGTACGACGTCGCCGAGGCCGCCGCCGAGACCCTGCTCGCCGACGACCACCTGGGTGAGGCGATCCCGCTCACCGGCCCGAGAGCCCTGACCCGCTCCGAGCAGGTGGCCATCATCGGCGAGGCTCTGGGACGGGAGATCCCCCTGGTGGAGATCACGCCCGAGGAGTTCCGCGCCGAGACCGCGCAGTTCGTCCCCGAGCCCGTGGTGCGGATGCTGCTCGGCTACTGGCACGACACGCTCACCGTCCCCGACGTCCCGCGTCCCGTCACGGCAGTGACCGGGCGGCCGGGCCGTACTCTGGCGCAGTGGGCCGCCGACCACCGAGCGGACTTCGAGACCGCTTGACGGGACTCGGCGGACGGGCGGTGCCGAGGTGGGGCGACCCGACCGTGGGCCGGCGCCCTCCGAGCGGGCGCGCGCGTTATGGCGGATCGATCCCAGCGCGGCATGCCCGAAGCGATGTCCATTCCTGTAAGGACGACTTCCTGTTCCTGCCGGCGGCGGGTCACAACAGCGAGCCTGCGCTGGAGGAGATCGCGCGCCAATTCCCAAACCGCGTTCGAGCGGTGGGCCGACGAGCCTTGGCGGCTGCCCAGCCTGGGCAGGATCCGCGGCCGGAATGCGATCGGCCTTGACGACCTGGTGCGGCACCCGTGAGCCGTTGCCCGGCTCCTGGGAGTCCGGGCCGGCGCCGTCCACGGCCGGCGTGGTTCCGTGGTGGCGGGCCCATGTCGTAGATCGCCCGGTGGCAGGGCGTACGCGCGGCCACCCGCCGCACCCCGCTGGCGTCCTCGAGGGAGTCGCTCGCCATCGCTCGGGAGGCAGTGCCCAGTACGGCCGCCCCCAGCAGTGTCCGCCGGAACCCCCTGGAATCGGGACACGGGCCGCGAGGGTCATCGGTCATCCGGGTGTCGCTTCTGTCGAAGAAGATGTGGGATTAGATCAAGAGCAACCGAAAGATGGCGCAAACAGCCGTCCGCGCTGAGGAGTAGCCGTTGGCATGCGCTTCGCCCGAAGCCTCGCGAGGGCGTATCAAGGCTGGCGGCATAATCCGTGTGGTGGAGAGATACATGGCGGTGGCGCAGGGGGCTGAGGCCGGGGTTCTGGTGCTGGCCGGGTCCAGTGGCCGGATCGATGTGCCGCGTTGCGATGTGCTGGCGCAGCATGGCGTCACCGCGCTGTCCATCCGCTGGTTCGGTGGGGCGGGCCAGGCACCCGGCATTTGTGAGGTGCCGCTCGAGACCTTCGTGGCGGGGCTTGATCTCCTGGCTGAGGTCGGCGTGTCGCGACTGGCGGTGCTGGGGACGTCCAAGGGTGCTGAGGCCGCGTTGACTCTCGCGTGCGTTGAACCGCGCGTGGACGCGGTCATAGCGCTGTCCCCGTCCTCCGTCGTCTGGGCCAATATCGGCCCCGGGCTGGACGGAGCCGCTGAGCCTCACCGGTCGTCCTGGACCTGGCAGGGCCGGCCGCTTCCCTTCGCGCCTTATCCAGACGAATGGCCGACTCACGGGCCGCCCACTTCGTTTCGTGCCTTCTACGAGCGCGGTCTTGCCGCCGCGCCCGCGGCGGCAGCGATTCCGCTGGAGCGGGCCCGTGCCGAGGTCTTGCTGGTCGCGGGAGGCAGCGACCAGATGTGGCCGTCACTGGCGTTCGCCGAGGCGCTGGCGCGACGCCGGGAGGTTCGCATCGTCAGTCATCCTGCGGCGGGGCATCGGCCTCGCTTCCCGGGTGAGCTTCCTGCACCGCCGTCCCCCTCGTACCTGTACGGAGGGGACCCGGTGGCTGATGCGGCCTTGGGGACGATGGCGTGGCCGCACATCCTTACCATGCTGAACCCGTGACGGCTCCAGATTCCGGCTCGTGGCCGACGGGGGCGACCGGCATGCCGAAGGCGCGGAAGGACGTGCAGTTTCTCGTTGCGCGTCACCGCATCGCCGCCCTTGAACGCCGACTCGGCACTGGCATGAGAGTGCGATGCGCCCCTGGCTGACGCGGACGCGGAGCGCGTGCAGCCGCTGGGCTGTGTGCCGAAGTGCGGTTTTTCTGCCCGGGTCAGGAAGCTCTCGGTGTCGCGAAGCTTCACCTGCGCGCCCTTTCAGTGATTAGTGGCAGGTTATGGCGCGTTACCGGACTTGAGATTGTTCCTTGGGGTCCCGAACGCCAGGCTTATGGACATCCGGAACGCCCGGATAAGCGCGGTTCCATCCGTCTGTGACAGGGCGTGGGCCGCAGAAACGATCATTTAGGGGACAGGTCATGAGCGACACGAACGAACCGGTGGAACGCTATCTGGCGGCATGGAACGAGACCCGCCCGGATGCGCGGCAGGCTCTGGTGGCGGAGGTGTTCGCTGAGGACGCCACGTACACCGACCCGGTGGTGGCGGTTCGGGGCCGCGACGGCCTGGACGCCACCATCGCGGCGGTGCAGGGACAGTTCGAGGGTTTGCGGTTCAGCCTGGGCGGGCCCGTCGACGCGCACCACGACATCGCCCGCTTCACCTGGCATCTCGGTGCCGCGAGCGCCGATCCGCTCGTCGTCGGCTTCGACGTCGTCGTGATCGGCGACGACGGCCGCATCAGCCAGGTGCTCGGTTTCCTCGACCGGGTGCCGGCCGGCGCCTGAGCCCGCGCGGGCGCCCGGCGCGCGCGCTGGCCCCCTTCTCTGGACGGTTCCTGGTGCACGGAGGCGCGGTGGAGGTCCGGGAGGGGCAGTGGCCCGGCGACGTCGTGCTGGTGGAGTTCCCGTCGATGGCACACGCTCGCGACTTCTACGACTCGGCCGCCTACCAGGAGATCAAGCCGCTCCGTACCGCCCACCTCGAAGGTGATCTGATCATCGTGGACGGTGTCGACCCCGACCACGACTCGGCCGAGATGGCCGCCGCGCTGCGCTCCGCCTGACGCGGGCACCGGCACACTTCGACACTCCGCAGGGCAGGACCGCACCGCGCTGAGCGGGCGACCCGCCATCCGCCCGCCGAGGCCCGCCCCCGTCAACGTTTCCGACGACGCGCCGGCCGACGAGTCAGGCCGACGAGCCGGAACAGCCGTCGGCCTCATCTTCGCGTCCGCCCAGCCAGTGGGCTCTCACCATGATCTCGCCCGCTTCGCCGGGAGGCCGGCGGGCTTCGACGTGGCCTTGATCATCACGGCGGCCGTACCGGCCGCGTGCACGACTCTTCCCACCCATCATCCTGACCGGCGCCTGTGCTGAAGGCGCCCGAGGAGAAGAATGACCATGACCAAGAAGCGGTTTCTGGCCGCGGCCCTGCTGACCGCGCTGAGTTTCACCACGTTCGCCGGGCCCTCCTGGGCCCAGCAGGCGGACGGCCCGGTGATCGAGGGCACGATCTCCCCCCAGGCGCAGACCTTCATCGACCGGCAGACCCGGTTCGGCTCCCTGCCCACCGGCGACGGCGCCGAGCGGGTCGAGGCCTACACCGTGATGTTCGCCGAGGACGCGACGCTCTGGGAGGCCGCCAGCCCCCTCATCAACGGCAAGGAGAACATCAAGCAGTCCATCACGGCCACCCTGAAGCTGGTGCCGCAGCTGGCTTTCACCCCGCAGCGCATCGCCGCCGGCGGCGACACCGTCATGTACGGCCTGCTGCGCCCCGCCTCCTGAGCCGGCATCACCGTACCGACAGCTAAGGAAGACCATGGCACTGGACGGACTCCGCCCCGACGAGCGGATCGCGCCCGCGCGAGATCTGCGCGCGCACCTCGAGCACTGGTCCCGCGTGACCGGGATCGCCGTGGAGGTGTGGGCACTCCCCCGCGAGTCCCTGGCCGCCCCGGTCGCGGAGCTCGTCCAGGCCACGGTCCTCGACCTCCTGAACGGCTTCGAGGCCGACGGCACGGTGCGGCACGTGGGCTTCGCGCTCACCACAGGCGCCCGCGGCCTGCGCCTGACCGTCAGCGGCGACGGCATCGGGCTGCCACCGGGCCGGCTCGCCGAGCGCCTGCACGCCTACCGGGCGCGGTTCGCGGCACTGGGCGGCCGGCTGTCGGTGAACACCGTCCTCGGCGGCGGGATCACCGTCAGCGCCGCGCTGAAGCCCAGCGGCACCGGGAGACCGCCAAGGCGTCACCGATGATGCACGACCCACTATGGGACGGCCCGGATGAGAGGATCCACGCCGACGCGGCACTCGACGTGATGAGCGCGCCACGCGACCAGACCACCGGCGTGAGCGCCGCCGAGCTGACAGCCGTGCTGGAGCAGTTCATCCGGAAGTTCATCCGGCTGCCATGGGTGCAGCGGCTGAGCTTCACGCCCCTGTCGGCCCTGCACACGCTGGCCGGCCGCGGCCCCCAACGGCTCACCACGCTCGCCGCCATGACCCAGATCGTGACCAGGCTGGAGCACGAAGGGCTGGTGGGCCTCGACCAACGACGTGACCACGAGGAGCGATCGTGATGCGGCCGCGTCAGCCGGCCCCTCCACATCGGCTCCGGCCAGAAACTCACCTTCTGCAACGGCGAGCGGGCCTGGGACCTCGCCGGCGGGCAGCATCACCGCCGGCGTGGAGAACGGCCGATGGGCAGGCCGGCTGATCCTGATGATGAAGCTGTATGAGGAGGGGCGGCTGCTGCCAGCTCCGTGAACGCCTCCTCCAGCACGGCGCTGCGGGATGTCAGCCGACCGTTCGGAGTCGGCCGCGCGTACCAGCCCGTCCATGAACTTGCCCGCGCCGGGCGCCTCACTTCAGCTCTGCCGCGACCACCACCGCCGCGTCATGGCGGTCCTGGCCCGCCTGGAGCCCGTGCCCGCGCCCACAGAGCACAGGCGTGGCGCCGATTGACGGCCGCGCGAGGACGCGCCAAGGCCTGAGCAGGCTCAGCCTGGCCTGCCAGCGGCAGGCGGTAGGTCCGGAGGGGGACGTTGGCCGCGGACGCGACGGCGATCGCCAGGACGGCAGACAGTCCGCCGAAGACCAGGAAGAGGCCCAGGGGTCTGCGGGTCTTCCGCGTCGGACGGTGCAGAACGATCCGCCGGCCCCCACGCTCCGGCCGGCGCCTGCCGCCCGCCGCGCCGGTGTCTTCTGGCCGCATGACGGGTAGACGGATCGCCGCGAGCATCGACAGGGCCAGAGCCACGGTCTGGGCCTCGTAGGCGGCAGGGAGATCCCAGCGGACGATGATCAGCCCAGCCAGTGCGGGGCGGCCAGCATCGCTGCCTGGAACGACACATTGGTCAGCGCGAGACCGGCCGCGACCTGATCACAGCCACACCAGGAAGGCGCGCCGGGCAGGAACTCCGAGAGCGCTGCAGCTGCTTCCCAGGGCGAGCAGCACCAACACGTTCCGGTTGTCCGCCAGAGCCTGGGCACACAGCCCCGCGGCAGCCAGCAAGTGGCCCGTGATAGTGGACTCGAACGCGCCTCATCGTGGTGGCTCGGCAAGGTGGTGGAGGATCCGCTGCCGCATCGGCCGGCGTTCCAGCGCTCGCCGCACGTCCTCGACCACGGCGGTCATCGCGTACGGCAGCTCGCTGTCCAGCTCGGCGACCGTGTCGTGGGTGGCGCGCCACTCTGCCTCCAGGAATGGCACCAGCGACCGGCCGCGCTCGGTCAGGCTGATCCGCCGGGTGCGGGCATCAGGTCCCGGCTCCGAGGTGACCAGATCCTCCTTGCGCATGGCGGCGATGGTCTGGCTGATCGCAGAGTGCGAGCGGTTCAGGGACTTCGCGAGCTCGCGGATGGTGAGCGGTCCGGTGTGGGCGAGCCGGATCAGCGGATAGGCGAACCGAGGCCGCACTCCCTTGAGGTCGCGCTCGACGTAGACCTGCTCGATCTCGGCGTCCATGGCCGCCAGGAGCTCGTGCAGGGCGTGCCAGGGATCGGGCAGTGAGGTGGGATCCAGAGATGTCACAGCGCTAATATAACAGTGCTACGATTCTTGGAGATCAGCATCGGTCTGTGCACCGAAGCGGCTCGCCCCCATCCTCACCAAGGGGACGCGATCCCCAGAAGCACGAAGACGGCGCCACGGAGAAGCGCCGCGCCTTGAAGCTGTTACCTCCTGAGAGGAGCCCCCGTTGTACGCCCCGATCGAACCGTACGAGCACGGCATGCTCGACGTCGGTGACGGCAACCTCGTGTACTGGGAGGTCTGCGGCAACCCGGACGGCAAGCCCGCCGTGGTCGTGCACGGCGGGCCTGGGTCGGGCTGCTCGACCGGCTCCCGCCGCAGGTTCGATCCGGAACGGTTCCGCATCGTCCTGTTCGACCAGCGCAACTGCGGTCGCAGCCGCCCGCACGCCGGCGATCCCGCCACCGACCTGAGCAACAACACCACCCACCACCTGATCGCCGACATGGAGCTGCTGCGCGAGCACCTGGGCATCGACAAGTGGCTGATGTACGGGGGTTCGTGGGGCTCGACGCTGATCCTGGCCTACGCCGAGACGCACCCGGAGCGGGTGTCGGAGATCGTCATCCCGGCCGTGACGATGACCCGCCGTTCGGAGATCGAATGGCTCTACCGGGGTGTCGGCAGGTTCTTCCCGGAGGCGCAGGAGCGGTTCCTGCAAGGGGTGCCCGAGGCGGATCGCGACGGGGACGTGTTCGGGGTGCTGGCGGCGTACTCGCGGCTGCTGGCCGACCCCGACCAGAAGGTACGGGAGAAGGCCGCGCAGGACTGGGTCACCTGGGAGGACGCGGTGATCTCCCAGGAGGTCAACGGCAAGCCGAACGCCTACAGCGACCGCCCGGCCGACGCCGTCATGGCCCTGACCCGCATCTGCGCCCACTACTTCGCCAACGGCGCCTGGCTGGAGGAGGGCGTCCTGCTGCGGAACGCGCACCGCCTGGCCGGCATCCCCGGCGCGCTGATCCACGGCCGCATGGACATGGGCGGCCCGCTGCAGACGGCGTGGGAGCTGACCAGGGCCTGGCCGGACGCCGAGCTGCACATCGTGTCGGATTCCGGCCACACGGGCAGCGAGACGTTCAGGAAAGTGCTGCGTGAGGCCATCGAACGCTTCTCCCCGGCCCAGCCCGGGTGACCCCACGGCTCCTGACCCCTCGGCGTCGCCGGGCCCCGGGGCGGCTTCCTGTCAGGTGGCGATCGGCTCAGGCGTCGGCGAGTCGCACGTTGAGGCGTCGAGGATGTCGCCGATCGCCGTGCGCGCTTGGGTGAGGTCGACTATGCGGGCGTCCAGCTTGGGGCGAGGTCGGCCATGCAGGCGTCCGGCTCGGCGTGCTGGGTCTTGAGACGGTCGAGGACGCAGGCATGGAGCTGAGGTGCCGTCGCCGGCGAAGCAGGGCATGGGCCAGCGGATGATCTTGATGGGGAAGCCGGCGGCGAGCAGGGCCCGGATGCGGTCAACTGCACCAGCGCCCGTTTCGCTCTACGGATTTCTGACCCCCAAGCCCGGACACGCCGATGAGCTCCGCAAGCTCCTGATGGACCTCGTCGAGCCGTCGCGAGGACACGAAGGCAGCCTCCAATACCACCTTCACGAGCAGGAGGACGGCCGATTCTTCCTCTACGAGGTGTGGCGTTCCCAGGAGGACCTCGACCGGCACAACGCCACCCCATTGCTGCGCACCTTCATGAGCGCGCTGCCCGAGCACCTCGAAGGCACGCCCGAGGCCTACTTCGGCACGATGAGGAGCCCCTACTCGGGTGGTCGCCACCTGACCTGACGCCGCCCGAAACCCTAGAAACGATCTCCAATCAGGCAAACTGCCACACCCTCCTGTTAATCAGCCGAAGGGAGCCCGCGGGTGGAGCTTCGCGACATCGAGATCTTCCTGACGCTGGCCGAGGAGCTGCACTTCGGCCGTACAGCCCGGCGGCTCCACGTGACCCAGGCCCGCGTCAGCCAGGCGATCAAGAAACAGGAACGCCGCATCGGCGCCGCCCTGTTCTACCGCGACAACCGCAACGTGGCCCTGACCCCGATCGGCCGGCAGCTGTTCGAAGATCTCCAACCCATGTACCAGGGGCTGCGCGAAGGTATCGAACGAGCCGTCCGGGCCGCCCGGGGCACCACCGGCCTCCTGCGGCTGGGCATGGTCGGGCACAACCCACAGGACCTCCAGCCCCTCTTCGACGCCTTCAAAGCCCGCCATCCCGGATGCGACCTGCAGATCCGCAGCATCGACTTCGGCGACCCGTTCGGCACGCTACGCAGCGGGGACATCGACGTCGCGCTCATCTGGCTCCCCGTCGACGAACCCGACCTCACCATCGGCCCGATCGTCTACACCGAACCCGTCGTGCTCGCACTCTCACCCACCCACCCCCTGGCCGGCAAGGACACGGTCTCCTACGAAGACCTCGCCGACCACACGGTCCTGGGCGGCGCCCGCCCCGGCTACTGGCGCCAGGCACTCGTTCCCACCCACACCCCCAGCGGACGGCCGATCCCGGTAGGCCCGCACGTCTCCCACTTCATGGGGATGATCCCGGTCATCGCCAGCGGCGAAGCCGTCTCACCCGTGCACCTGCACGCCGCCCGCTACATGGCGCGATCCGACATCGCCTACGTCCCCATCCACGACGCCCCGCTCGCCCGCTGGGCCCTGATCTGGCGCACCGCCGCCGAGACCGACCTCATCCGCGCGCTCGCGCACACCGCCAAGGAGACGACCTGCGGCATTCGATGAGCCGCGGCCGAATCGTTCTGACGATCTTTGTGGTGAATCCCCAGGTCGCCGTGGCGCACGAGTGGAAGCCTCGTGGGCGCTTGCCGACGCGGGCCCTGCGCGTAGCGAGCCCGCAGCATGCCCGTAGTGGACCCGCGGTGGTTCCGCAGCGGGCTGCGCGATCGTGAATGCCATGACGAAAGGAGCATTCATGTCCGAGCGCAACGCGGTGACCGTGATCGGCCTGGGCCCGATGGGCCGGGCCCTGGCCTCCGCCTTCCTCGGGGCCGGTCATCCGACCACGGTGTGGAACCGTACCCCTGGCAAGGACGAGGACCTGGTGGCGCGGGGCGCCATGCGCGCCGGCAGCCCTGAGGAGGCGGTGGCGGCGAGCCCGCTGACGGTCGTCTGCGTGGTCAACTACGACGCCTCCGACGCCGTGCTGCGGCGCGGCCCCGTCGCCGCGGCGCTCGAGGGGCGCACGGTGGTCAATCTGAGCGCCGACACCCCTGATCGGGCGCGTGAGAGCGCGGCGTGGGCGGCCGGGCACGGCATCGGCTACCTGGACGGCGCCATCATGACGCCGGCCCCGACCATCGGCACCGCCGACGCGGTGCTGCTGCACAGCGGCCCCGAAGGGCTCCACCAGGCGCATCGGGAGACGCTGGAGGCGCTGGGCGGCCGCCAGACATACCTGGGTGAGGAGATCGGCCGGGCGGCCGCGTACGATATCGCGCTGCTCGACATCTTCTGGACCGCCATGACGGGGTACGCGCACGCGCTGGCCGTGGCGCGGGCCGAAGGCATCACCGCGCAGGAACTGGCCCCGTTCGCGGGCGGGATCGCGACCATCATGCCGCCGTTGTTCGAGAAAAGCGCGGCGCTGGTGGACAAGGGCGACTACACCGATGAGATCAACCCGATCACCTCGGCGGCCTCGACCATGGCGCACATCGTGCACCATTCGGAGGCGCATGGCATCGACGCGAGCGTGATGCGGGCGGCCGAAGGGCTGGCGCGCCGCGTCATCGGCGCCGGTCATGGCGCCGATGGGCTGCTGCGGATCACCGAGCTGCTCAACCCCCGCTGAGGGGCGGGGTCACGGCTCGAACAGGGCAGGACGGCAACGCCCACGATGCTCGTGATCGGCCACATGAAGGAGCTCATCGTCCTGCGCTTCGACTGCCGGACGGAACCACGTCGGTCATGGACTTCTACCAGGCGGCAGAACGATCGACAGGGCGTGCGGCGTTGCGGATCAGGTGCAGCGCAGGCCCCCAGAACCAGCGGGAGTGGGAGCGGCAGTAGCCGGCCCGGCCCGCCAGCTCTGGACGCTGGACGACGGACAGGAGCAGCCGCACTTGATCGGCGTGGAGCCGGTCACCCAGATCGGGCCGGTCCGGCGGGTGTCGGATGCCAGCGCCTGGACGGCGGCACCGGTGAGCCGGGGCAGGAGTCCCAAGCGTGGAGCTTCGGCCAGTCGAGCCACCTGCACCGCCATGCGCTACGTCAAATCCGGCGCCCCCGCCGTCGCCGAGACCTCCCGGGGACCTGCCTGCCGGGGTCGTGCCATGCTCGGTCCCGGCGCGAGGGCTGATCAGCCCGCGAGGATCTTGTCCCAGTCCACCGTCTTGGCCCACTCGGCGTAGCTGTGCCAGCCGACGGCGGGGTACTTGGCATGCAGGGCCTCGAGGTCGAGGAAGTCGGTGTTGTTCTCGAAGTTCTCGAACATCGTGGCCACCTCCTCGCCGGCCCACTGCCGCACCATGTCGAGCGGCATCTGCTGGTAGGGGATCTCCCGGCCGAGCACCGTCGCGCGGACCGGCCGCTCCCGTAGGTAGGCCTCGATGAGCTGCTTGCTGTCGGCGTGCTCGATCCTGGTGGCCTCCAGCCGGTCGGCGCCCCGCACCGAGGCGCGCCCCCTTGGCCCGCAGTGCCCGCTCGGCGGGCGACTCCGACGAGCGGACGTACGCCACCACCTCGTGACCGCGCTCCAGCAGCAGGTCGGTGACCGCACCTCCCTGGTTGCCGGTAGCGCCTACGACGACGACTCGGGTCATGACATGTCTCCATGGTCGGGCGCCGCATGCAGGGGTGAGTGTCCAGGAACAGCCGAGACACCACGTGCGACAGCAGGCGAGGACAACACCCGACAGACGCTCGCCCAGGAGGTCGGCCAGTTCGGCGTGCGGGTCACCGCCGTGGCCCCCGGCGCGTTCAAGACCGGCTGGGCAGGCAGGTCACTGGTGCGCGCACGGCGCGGCATCGCCGACTACGACGCGCTGTTCGACCGCATCCGGACCCGCCGCCAGGCCCTCGCGGGCCAGGGCATCGGTGACCTGATCGCGCGGGCGACGCCATCCTCGCCCTCCTGGACGTGGACAAGCCGCCCGTGCATCTCCTGCTCGGCTCGGACGCGCTCCGCCTGGTCGCCGCCGGGCGCCGATGCGTCCAGGACGACTTCGACGCCTGGGAGGAACTCAGCCGCTCCACCGACTTCACGGAAGGCGGAGTGACGGTCGCCTGACATGGGACACCTCACCAAGGCGGCGGCCGTCAGCGGTGGGCCTCGGCCTCGCGGGCCACGGGCACCGCCTCGGCGGCCGTAGCGCCGAGGGCGCCGGACTCGAGTTCCTGCGGTCCGCACATCGGCCGCGCCCGCCTGGGCTGCGACGGGTTTCACCGCGGCAGCTCGTCCGTCCACTCGGTCGTCACCGAGATGTACGAGTTGCTCATCGCCGAGCCGCCTTCGGCGGTCAGCAGGATGTTGGCGCGCGTCACCCGGGCGGCCTCGGGATCGACGACCATCCTGATCCGCAGGCTCCCGGAGAGCGGGATCAGCAGTTCCTGGCCGCCCTCGACCGGCCCCGCGTTCTCGACCCCCGGCGTCGCGGCGAGGGCCTCGAACGCGGCCGAACGGACCTGCGCGGGGGTAGGCAGCTCCGTGATCAGGGTGATCAGCGGGGAGACGAGCTCGCCTTGCCGGTCGGCAGAGATCATGGCGCTGTCATGGCGGGGTAGCCCGGCGATGCGTTCCTTCAGCTCCTCAGGATCCGATGGCAGCCCTTCGAGCTCCTCGAAACCGATCTTGGCGCCCATGAGCCTGAACGGGGCCGGGTCCTCGACGACGGCGCCGGGAGTGGCGTACGGCTCGTTCCTGGACCAGCGGTGGCCGTCGCGGGTGGTCCAGCTCTCCTGCATTTCGGGCGCGTCCGGGCCCTGCCACGTACGCGTGATGTGCCAATAGGTTCCCGTGCCCTGGGGGATGTGCTCGGCGCTGGCCGCGGCCATGAGCAGGACGTCCCTGCCCGAGACGGGCGTGGCGGCGGGCGGGGCCACGCCGGTGACGATCACGGCGGCGGTCACCGCGGCGGCGACCGCCATGCCCAGCACCGGCAGGAGCCGGCCGCGGCGGCGGCGGGCGCGGCCCCGTGTGATCCTGTCCTGGAGACGTTCCCTGCTGCGGGTGATCGCCTCGGCGGCGGGTTCGGGCTTGGCCAGCAGGCTCGCGACCGCGTTCAGGTCATCCATGGGCGTTCTCCTTGTCGATGACGGCGAGGATCTTGCCGCGGGCGCGGCTGAGCCGGGAGCCCACCGTGCCGACGGCGATGCCGAGCGCCCGAGCCACCTCGTCGTAGCTGAGCTGGCCCAGGGCCACGAGCAGCAGCACGTCGCGCTCGCCGCCGGACAGGGCGGCCAGTGCCTTGGCCAGGTGCGGCTGCATGCGCTCGGCGGCGACGGAGGTGACGACCCGGTCCTCGTGGCCTTCCACGACAGGCTCGGGCCCCAGCTTGGCCAGCGCCTTGTAGTGGCGGGTCTCCTTGCGGCGGTGCCTGGCGATCAGATTGGTGGCGATGCCGAACAGCCAGGGCCGCAGGTCTCCGCGTTCCGGCTCGTAGCGGTCGCGCCGGTCGAAGGCCAGCAGGAACGTCTCGGCGGCGAGGTCCTCGGCGATCTGCGTGTCCAGGCGGCCGGCGACGTACAGGTAGATGTCGCGGTAATAGCGGTCGTGGACGGCCGTGAACAGGTCGGGGTCACGCCGGTACCGGGCGGCGAGCTCGGCGTCGGTCACCTGTTCGCTCACTTCGGCGCTCACGTTCTTGTCTTCGGCATCAGGTCGGCCTTCCGGTCGGCGGTCACGATCATCCATCCTTCGCCGCAAGCCGGAATCGTCTTCCCGCGCGCATCCCCCGTTCTTCTCTCATCCCTCCCTTCGAGACGCGACCCGGGCGCGCCTCCGGCAGTGACTCACCCGGCAGAGCGAGCGGGACCGCCCCCTTAGGGTGGTGCCGGATGGCGTGGCGGTGCAGCAGATGCTGCTGGTCAGAATCGGTGGGGTCGGCGAGCGTGGTGCCGGTGGCTGCCGGGCGGTGACTGGCTGTCAGGCGTCCTCTCCCCCGTTCGGGTTTCAGTGGGGACGTACGGCGATGGCGGTGACCCATGCTTGGGCGAACATCGCGCTTGGGCTGGTGGCCCAGTCGCGGAGCCGACGAGCGTGGGCGGTCTGCCCCGCGGCCTCGAGGTGCACCGCGAGATAGCTCACGATGCGGGCCGGGTCGGCATGGCGTTCGTAGCGGGCGTCGAGGTGGCACTGCTCGAAGCCCGCTTCGAGCAGGTACTCGCCGAGTTTGTGGCCGGCGAAGGGGTCTCCGCCGTTGGCTTGCTGCAGGCGCGTGTAGGCACTGACGGCGTCGTCACAGGGTGGGCTCAGCAGGAAGCCGCCCCAGTCGGGGCTGCAGAGCCCGACCTTGCCGCCGGGGCGCAGCACCCGCCGGATCTCGGCCAGGGCCTGGGCCGGGTGGGCGAGGTGTTCCATCAGGGCGTGGGAGAAGACGCGGTCGACCGATCCGTCGTCCAGCGGGATGTCGTAGCAGGATCCCTGCCGGAATCGCACGTTGGTGAGGCCTCTCTGCCGTGCGAGGGCGCGTGCGCCGCGGAGCTGGGAGGCTTGCCGGTCGAGTCCGAGAACGTGTCCCGGTGCGACGGCGGCGGCCAGGTCGACGGTGATGGTGCCCGGCCCGCATCCCAGGTCCAGCAAAGTCGTTCCCGGAGACAGGTGCGGCAGGAAGAAGCGTGCGTGCGTCGCGGCTGTTCGTGCCGCCATGAAGGCGATGGCGGAGGTGTCGTGGCCGGGTGTGTAGCGTTCGGTCCCGGGAGTGTCGCTCATCGTGCGATCGCCGCCTTGGCGCGCGCGTCGAGCAGTCCTGAGCAGACGGCCAGGGCCAGCCCCGTGGCGGCCAGGACGGCGCCGACCGCGTTGGGGCCGGTGTAGCCGTATCCGGCTCTGATCGCCATGCCGCCGAGGAAGGCGCCGAGCGCATTGGCGATGTTGAAGGCCGACAGGTTCAGCGCGGAGGCGAGGGTGGGGGCGCCTGCGGCCTTGTCCAGGATGCGCAGTTGCAGTGCCGGGACGGTCGCGAACCCGAACACCCCCAGCAGGAACAAGGTGCAGACGGCGAGGACCTTGCTGTGCGCGGTCATCACGAACAGGCTCAGCACGATGCTCAGCCCGGCCAGGAACACGTACAGGCTCGGCATGAGCCGCCGCCCGGCGAAGCGGCCCGACACCAGGTTGCCGGTGGCCATGCCCAGCCCGAAGACGACCAGCAGCAGCGTCATGCTGGACCCGCTGAAGCCCGCGACCGTGGTCATCATCGGCGTGACATAGGTGAAGGAGGCGAAGACACCGCCGAAGCCCGCCGTCGTCACTGCCATCGCGAGCCAGACCTGTGGCCGCCGCAGCGTGGCCAGTTCCGCGCGCAGCCCCGTCTCGTCCTCGGGGCGCAGCCGGCGCGGGACCAACGCGGCGATGCCGGCCATCGACAGCGCGCCCAGTGCCGCGATGGCCCAGAACGTGGCCCGCCAGCCGGCGGTCTGCCCCAGCCAGGTCACCAGCGGCACGCCGGCCACGTTCGCCAGGGTGAACCCGCCGAACATCACCGACATCGCGCTCGCCCGCCGTTCCGGCGGGACGAGCTGGGCCGCGACCACCGACCCGACCCCGAACAGCGCCCCCTGCGGCACGCCCGCGACCACCCTGGCCGCCAGCAGCAGGCCATAGCCGGAGGCGAGCGCCGACAAGGCGCTGCCCGCCGCCAGCAGCGCCGCGACGATCATCAGCGTCGTGCGGCGCGGGAGCCGGGCCGAAGCGGCGGTGAGCAGCGGCGCCCCGACGATCACACCGGCGGCGTACCCGGTGATCAGGCCCCCGGCGTCCGGGATCGACACCCCGACCCCCTGGGCGACCTGCGGCAACAGCCCCATGATGGCGAACTCCGAGGTCCCCACCCCGAACGCCGTGACGGCCAGGGCCAACAATGCCAACGGCATGGCGCCGTACTCCTCACTCAACGGGAAATTCCGGTGTCCAGCCTGATCGGCGAGCCAGCGGAGGCGTGAGTGGCTGAAACGCCAATGTGGGATAGATTTCCGCCATGATGCGCGTGGGGGTACTGGTCACTGAGCAGGTCCGCGTGTTCGACTACGCCGTGGCCACCGAGGTCTGGGGGCTCGACCGGACCGCCCGCGGCGTCCCGCGCTTCGAGCTGCGCACCTGCGGGCCGCACCGCTCCATGATCCCCATGACCTCGGGCGTGACCTGCGTTCCCGACCACGGTCTGGACGGCCTGGACGAGTGCGACCTGGTCGTCGTTCCCGGTGTCCAAAACCCCACGGCGCCCGTCCATCCGCAGGTCCGGGCCGCGCTGCGCGCCGCCCACGCGCGCGGCGCCACCGTGGCGTCGCTGTGCTCGGGCGCGTTCCTGCTGGCCGCCGCCGGCCTGCTGGACGGCCGCCGCGCCACCGCGCACTGGCTGGACGCCGAGGAGCTCGCGCGCCGCCACCCCGACGTGATCGTGGACCCCAACGTCCTGTTCGTCGGGGACGGCTCCGTATGGACCTCGGCGGGCGTGGCCGCCGGCATCGACCTGTGCCTGCACCTGGTCCGCCGCGATCACGGCGCCGCCGCCGCGGCCGAGATCGCCCGCACCATGGTCACCGCACCCTTCCGGACCGGCGGACAGGCACAGTTCATCACCCGCCCCATCCCGGCCGCCGAGGGCCAGATCGACGACCTGTCGAAGGTACGCGAACACGTTCTCAACGACCTGGCCCGCCCGTGGACCGTCGCGCAGATGGCGGACCTGGCGCGCATGTCCGAGCGCAGTTTCGCCCGCCGCTTCGTTCAGGCCACCGGCGGCACCCCTCTGCAGTGGCTCCTGACCCAGCGCGTGCTGGCCGCCCAGCACCTCCTGGAGGTCAGCAACCTGCCCATCACCGCCATCGCCCGCCGCTGCGGCTTCGGCACCGCCCTCACCATGCGCCACCACTTCACCCGCCACGTCGGCCTGCCACCCCGCGACTACCGCCAGGCCTTCGGCCCCACCCACGACGCCGGTTGAGAAGGGTGACGTCCGATTTCGACGTGTGACCGCCATACCTGGAGGTGCGGCGTGGTTCAGGTGAGGTCGAGGCGGGCCAGCTCCCGGCGTGACCGGATGCCGAGCTTGCGGTAGGCCCGATACAGGTGGTGCTCGATCGTGCGCGGGCTGAGGAACAGGTGTGCGGCGATCTCCCGGCTTGTGCTCCCGTCCCTGGCCAGACGTACGACCTGGAGTTCCTGGGGCGTGAGCCGCTCCAGCGGGTCGGCGGCCGTCGGCTGGGCTGCCAGGACGGACTCCCCTGTCGCCTTCAGCTCCGCCTCCGCCCGCGCCCGCCACGGCGCGGCCCGCAACCGCTCGAAGGTCTTCAGCGCCGCCCGCAGCGGGGTGCGGGCGTCGGTGCCGCGCCGGGCCCGGCGCAGCCACTCGCCGTACACCAGCTCGGTGCGCGCCTGTTCGAAAGGCCGGTCCGCGCGCCGGTGCGCCGCCAGGGCGCGCAGATAGTCGTCCTCGTCGTCACTCAGCAACGCGCGGCAGCGGGCGCTGACCGCCTCGGCCCATGGCTGTCTCCCGGCGCGCGCCCAGGCTTCCAGGCGGCGCAGGGGCTCCTCGGCCCGTTCGGGCTCGCCGAGCCGCACGGCCGCCTCGACCTGCTCGGCTCCGGCTGTGACCAGCATCGTCAAGTGGCGCAGCGGTCCCCGCGCCGCGGCCTCGAGCCGCTCCAGCAGCCGCTCGTAGCGTCCGAGCCCCACATCGAGCAGGCAGAGCGCGGCGAGGCCGACCATGCCGCCGGAGTCCGGCTGGTCACCGGCGAGCCGGACGCAGCGTTGCTCGTCGCCCTCGATCGCCGCCACCCTGGCCAGCACCGAGTGCAGCCGCGGCACGCGCTGGTGCATCCCCGTGTGGCGGGCCAGCTCGACGGCCTCCGCAATGCACGCCTCGGCGTCACGGTGCCTGCCGGCCTGCACGTGCACTCCGGCCAGATCCTGCAGCACCTGCGGCAGCGCCCCCACCAGGCCCTGCCGGCGCAACCGCGCCACCTCGGCGCCGGCC
This sequence comes from [Actinomadura] parvosata subsp. kistnae, assembly GCF_900323885.1. Classification (GTDB taxonomy): domain Bacteria; phylum Actinomycetota; class Actinomycetes; order Streptosporangiales; family Streptosporangiaceae; genus Nonomuraea; species Nonomuraea composti. The sequence continues at coordinate 139,303 of NZ_OOHJ01000032.1, forward strand.
AGGGCGAAGGCCGCGTCGTCGTCGGCCATGACCATCGCGCAGAAGGCGGCCCACCGCGTGGTGGCGCCGTCCAGCGGGGTGCGCCACGCCTGGCCGGTGACGTCGGGCGGGGTGCGCGACGCCTGGCCGGTGACGTCGGGCAGGGTGTGCGCGACGAACTGGGCCAGCAGCGGCAGGCCGCGCGCGTAGTCGTCGTCGACCAGGTGCGCCAGACCCTGGATCATCGGATCCTGTGCGCCCATGGCGGTCAGCCGTGCGGCCGCGCCCCGGATCACCTCCGCCTCGCCGCAGAGCCAGGCATACCCGGCCGCCGTGCGCAGCATGGGCACGGCGCGCACCGGGTCGGCCGGGGGGCACCGTTCCATCAGGAGCCGGGCGGCGGACCGGCCCTGTCCCCGCTCGAACTCCACCGCCGCCCGTATCTCGGCCAGCGTGGTGAGGGACGCGGGATCGTCCAGCAGGTCCTCGGCCTGGCCGACGAGGCCGGCGGCGTGGTCGGCGTGGCCGGACGACAGCGCCAGCGCCGCCGCCTGGCCGAGCCGGGCGGCCCGGTCGCGCGGGCGCGGGGTGTAGGTGGCGGCCTGTTCCCACAGCCCGGCGGCGGCGGCGAAGGCGGCCCGGCCGCGAGCCCTTTCCGCGGCGCGCGTCAACGCCACCGCCAGGTCCTCGTCGGGTGACGTCGTCGCCGCGGCCCGGTGCCGGAGCCGGCAGTCGTCGTCGGTGGCCGCGTCCGCCAGCGCCCGGTGCACGGCGATCCGCCGCGCCAGCGGCGCGCCCTGGTAGGCGGCGGTGCGGATCAGGGGATGGCGGAAGGCGATGACAGCGGCACTCACCTCGACGAGTCCGGCCTTCTCGGCCTCCTCCAGGTCCTCCGGCCCGACTCCGAGCGCGTCCGCGGCGCTCAGCAGCATCGGCAGGTCGCCACGGCCCTCGGCGGCGATCATCAGCATCATGAGACGGGTCTTGTCGGGCAGCAGGGCGATGCGCGAGCGGAAGGACGCGAGCACCCGGTCGGCGATCGGGATCGGGCCGGCCGCCGCGTGGTAGCGCCTGCGTTCGGAGGAGAACTCGATCAGCGCCAGCGGGTTCCCCTCGGACTCGGCGATCACCTGCTCCCGGGCCGCGGGGGTCAGGCCCCGGTGGGCCAGCACCCGTTCCGCGTCCTCCTGCGACAGCCTGGACGGGCGGATCTCGGGCAGACCGGCGGCGGTGAACCCCTCCTCCCGGGCGGCGAACAGCAGCGCCACCTTCTCCTCCGTCAGACGGCGGGCGGCGAACAGCAGCGCTTCGGCGGTGGCGTGGTCGAGCCAGTGCGCGTCGTCGACCAGGCAGAGCAGCGGCCCGTCGTCAGCGAGATGGGCCAGCAGGCTCATCACGGCCAGCCCGGACAGGAACCTGTCCCGCGCGCCCGCGCCACCCGAGCCGAGCACCGCCCGCAGGGCGTCCGCCTGTGCCCCGGGCAGCGCATCGAGGTGTTCCTGGACCGGCCAGAGCAGTTGGACGAGCCCGGCGAAGGCGAGATCCGCCTCCGTCTCGACGCCGGTGACCCGCAGGACGCGCACCCCGATGCCGGTGCAGTACTCGGCGGCCCAGTCGAGCAGCGCCGATTTGCCGATGCCGGGCTCGCCGCGCAGGACGAGGCCGCCGCTGCGGCCGCCACGCGCGGCCGCCACGAGGTCCTCGATCGCGGCCTGCTCGCCCGCCCTGCCGTACAGCAGCAACCGACCATGCCTTTCGTGCGGGGATACGTACGGGGGTGCCGTCCGGGATACGTACGCGATCCCAGTAGTCCCGTACCGAAACCTTACCGATTCGGCCGGTAAACGCCCGTTCATACCCTCGTGGCAACGACGACCCCGTGACGAGGAGGGTGACGTGAACGAGCTTCTCACGCCGGTGACCATCGGCGAGCTGGATCTTCCCAACCGCCTGATCATGGCGCCCATGACGCGCAGCCGGGCACGGGACGGGCTCGTCGGTGAACTGACCGCCGAGTACTACGCCCAGCGCGCCGCCGCCGGTCTGATCATCACCGAGGGCACCCAGCCATGCGTGATCGGCCAGGGCTACATCGACACCCCCGGCTTGCACACGCCGGAGCAGGTGACGGCCTGGCGGCTGGTCACGGACGCGGTGCACCGGCGCGGCGGCCGCATCGCGGTCCAGATCATGCATTCCGGGCGGATCGGCCATCCCTGCCTGTATCCCGGAGGGGAGCTTCCCCTCGCTCCGTCGGCGATCTGCTCCGGAGAGCGGCTCTACACCCCCGAAGGGCTGCTGGAGCACCCGACGCCGAGGGAGATGACGCTGGCCGACATCGACCAGGCCATCGAGGACTTCGCCGCCGCGGCCCGGCTGGCGGTGGAGGCCGGCTTCGACGCGGTCGAGCTGCACGGCGCCAGCGGCTACCTGATCCACCAGTTCCTGTCGGACAACACCAACCGGCGCACCGACGCCTACGGCGGTTCGGTGGCCGGGCGCCTCAGGTTCGCCGTGGAGGTGGTGCGGGCCGTGGCCGACGCCATCGGGGCGGAGCGCACCGGTCTGCGCATCTCGCCCGGCATCACGTACAACGGTATGAACGAGGGCGATACGGAGGTCCTCTACACGGAGCTCGCTCGCGCGCTCGCCCCGTACGGACTGGCGTACCTGCACGTCTCGGAGAACGGCACCCGCGAGGTAACCAAGATCATCCGCGAGGAGTGGGACGGGCCGCTCATCCTCAACCCGCACCCGTGGAGCGGCGATGAGCCGGCGAGCCCCGCGGACGGGGCCGAGGCGCTGCGGTCCGGGCTGGCCGACGCGGTCTCCTTCGGCCGGCTGTGGCTGGCCAACCCCGACCTGCCCGCCAGGATCGCGGCGGACGGGCCGTACAACGAGGCCGACCCCAGCACCTTCTACGGCGGCGACCACCGCGGCTACACCGACTATCCGGTCCTGTCCACCGAAGGGGAGGACCGATGAGCGGCACGACCCGCACCCGCACCGGCGCCCCGGCCCGGGAGGTGCCGGCGGCGTGGCTGGCGCTGCTGGCGGGACCGCTCTCCTTCGGGATCGCCGGGCCCAGCCTCATCCTGCCGGACGCCGCCCGCGACCTCGGACTGGACCTGGGCGCCGTGACCTGGATCGTCACCGCCTTCGGCTGGGCCATCGCGATCGGCACCCCCTTGATGGCGGGCTTGCAGAGTCACCAGGGCGTACGCCGGGCCCTGCTCACCTGTGCGGCGCTGGTCGCCCTGGGCGCCGTGCTCGTGGTGAGCGTGCCCTCGCTGCCGTCGCTCGTGCTGGGCAGCGCGGCTCAAGGGCTCGGCACTGCCGGGTTCACCACGATCGCCATGAGCCTCACCCGCTCGGCGCGCTCCATGGGGCTCGTCACGGCCTCGCTGGCGACGGTCGGCTCCACCGCGCCGCTGATCGCCGACCTGGCCGGAGAGCTGCTGTCCTGGCAGGCGGGCCTGGCCCTGCCCGCGCTGAGCCTGCTCGCCGTCCCCGGCGTGCTGCGCCACCGACCCGCCGGCCCGGCGCCGGACGCGCCCTTCGACCCGGTGGGCGCGGTGCTGCTGACCGCCTTGGTCACCGCGCTGGTGTTCGTGCCCCACTCATGGCCGGTCGCGGGGACGGCCGCCGTGGCCGCCGGTGGGCTGCTGGCGCTGCACCTGCGGTCCAGGCGCGACGGATTCGTGCCCGCCTCGATCGTCCGCGCTCCGGTGTTCCTCCTGACGTCCGGACTGGCGTTGCTGCTGGCCGCGACCAACTTCGGCATGATCTATCTGCTGCCCGCCCTGCTCGCCGGACGGGCGGGCTGGACCAGCGGCCAGGTGGGAGCCGCCATCCTGTGGCCGCTGCTGTTCGGCGGGCTGGCCTCCTACGGGATGATCGCCGCCACCGCGAAAGCGCCGGTGAAGGCCGTTGCCGGGCTCTTTCCCGGGCTGGCGGCGGCAGGCGTGGGGCTGGCATGCCTCAGCCTCTCGCCGGCCGTCCTCCTCATCGCGCAGGCGCTCACCTCGCTCGCCGCCGCCTCCGGACAAGGGGCGTTCGCGGCACGCGCCGCCGCCGCGGTGCCCGACGGCGCCAGGTCGACGGCGATGGGCCAGTTCAACCTCTGCTACCTGCTCGGCGCCGCATTCGGCCCCGCCATCGCCGCCGCGCTGACCGGCTGACCTCGACGCCTCGGTCCAGGCTCCATGGGATCGGCGATCGCCGGAACGTTCGTCGAACGCGGACATCGCACAACGGTCTGGAACCGAACGGCAGGTAGGAGCGCGCCGCTGGTCGACCTCGGCGCCACGGCGGCCGCGACAGCCGCGGAGGCGGTGGCGGCCGGCCCGCTCGTCGTGGTCTGCCCGGCGTCGGCTACCACGGCGAGGACCCCGGCTTCGCCGGCTCGCTGGCCGCATATCCGCCGTTGCTGACCGGGATCGCCAAGGCGGTCGCGAGCGGCGAACACCCGCCGGATCTCGGTCCGCTCCGCGTCCAGGCCGCGCTGATGGACTGCATGATCGGCCACCGGGAGTCCGCCGGCGCGGAAGCCATACGGATGCGCCAGGTCAAGGAACTGATGGATCGCCGGATCGCCGACGGCCACGGCGAACAGGGCTTCTCGAGCCTGTTCGAGCTGCTGGCGAAGGAAGGCTGAATCGCGTCATGAACCACCAGGACGAAACCATGCTCCTCTTCCGCAACACCATGCGCATCACCGACGGCCACCTGGAGGATTTCCGCGACGCCATCGCCCGAGCCGTGGAGTTCGCCCAGCAGCACGGCCCGCAGCTGATGGTGCAGACCTTCGTGGACGACAAGCGGATGCTCGCGCACAGCTTCCAGCTCTATCGGGACTCCGACGCGGTCCGCCTGCACTGGAAGCTCGCGGACCCGTTCATCCAAGAGGTGATGAAGCACTGCCGGGTGGAGCACTTCGAGGTGTTCGGTGAGCCGGACGCCGAGGTGGCGGCGGGCCTGCGCGCGTCGCTGGGCGAGCGGACCCCGCTCACGTTCTCCGCCCGCGTCGCCGGCTTCCTCCGCTTCGGCGTGGCACCTCAGGCGTAGCCGGCGTGTGCCCGCACACCGCCCGGACGCGAAGCCGAGCTCCCCGTCGGCGTCGTCATTGCCGGCGACTTCCCCAACGGCCGATGGACCGTCCAGAGCGACGGCATCACCACCGTTTTGAGCGAACCTGCTGGTCAGCCAGTTGTGTTGCCCGCGGTCAGGTGTCGTGGGGCGTCACGGTCTCGTTCCGCCGTAGTCGTCCCGCTTGTCGCGCCAGACGGCGTGGGGGTGAGGCCCGTCGCTGGTGTAGGGGGTATCCATGACGAGTTCGATCCAGAGGGTCGGGCCGTCGATGCGGATGTAGTCACCTGAGTTCGTGAGTGATGGTCCACCGGAATAGCTCACGTAGGTGTCATCCAGTTCGGCCTCGTACTTCGCCAGGTAGCTGTGCGCGCTCGCGTCGTCGGCATCGTTGACGTAGTTGGTGACGGCCTGCCGCACGAGCTGGCGTTGTTTCTCGCTGAGGGTGGAGACCTGGACGCCCGATGGCGTCTCGGGGAAAGCCCAGTCGGTGCCGGGGGCGAGGAGGAGATCGCGGTAGGTCTCCTTGAGGCGCGCCTGGGCAAGCTGCTCATCGGTGAAGGACGCGAGCAGCGCGACGAAGGTGTCCCACTCGTGTCCTTCCGGCCGGTACTGGACCCCGTTGTAGTGGAATTCCGGGGGTTCCATGCCTCGGAAGGACGGGGTCGCGCTGATCAGCGCGCCATTCTCGTAGGTGTTGTTGACCGCGAGGTGGTGGCCGCCGAATTGCAGCTGCCATCTGCCGGTTTCCGAAGGGGTGCCGAGGAAGGCGACGCGGAAGTCGCCGCGGCCGTAGCCGTCGCCCGCACCGATGCTCCGCAGGTAGTCGTCGGCGATGAGGTGCTGCTGAATCTGCGCGTACCCGTCGCGTTCCCCACTGCCGGTCGCCGCCGCGAGAAGGGCATTGAGGGAATCCCACTGTTCGTCGCTGAGCGTGCTCAAATCCACGCCGAGCCGCCCCCGGTCGCCGAGATACCACTGGGGGTAGGTGTGCCAGCGGGAAGCATTCTGGAACGTGTACGGGTGTTCGAGGTCGGCTCGTTGCCTTTCGGTGAGGCTGTTCTTGAAGTCGTTCGCCTTTTGCAGGAGGTGCGCGTAAGTCATCGGGTTTTCCGGTGCCGCCTCGGTGTCTCTTTGTGCTGTCAGAGTCTTGGTGACGGGCGGCTTGGATGACGTCGCGGGCGGAGAGGTCGTGCTGCCGTCCGGATCGGAGCTCGTGCAGGCCGCCGGCCCCAGCGCGACGAAAAGAACGATCCAGGCCGCGACGGCCCTGGGCGGTCGTGGGTTTCGGGGCAAGATGAGCTCTCCTCTTTCATGCGTACGGTTTCGGGCGGCGGCACGAACACGACCTCGGCCGGGGCCGGGCCTGGGGCCGCGCAGCGGCACACGCACGCGACACGGCTCGCGGGTGCGGTGGCACTCACCTCAAGTCAAGAGAGCACGACTCATAATGTCCACTGCAAGATTGGCATCCCTGGATTGCGTCTGATGCAATACTGAGGCGATGGCGGACAGTCTCGATCTCAACCTCCTTCGCGTGTTCGACGCGCTGATCCAGACCGGCAGCGTGACCGCCGCGGCCGAGCAGCTCCACCTGTCGCCCCCCGCGACGAGCCGGGCCCTGGGCAGATTGCGGCGGGCCATGGGCGACGAGATCATGGTTCGCGCGGGCCGCGGTCTGGTGCCGACGCCGTTCGCTCAGCGTGCGGCTCATACGGTTCGCCGCCTTCTGGAGGAAGTCAGCCAGTTGGGTGTCGACGGGCAAGGAACCGACCCCACCAAATGGCGTCGAAACTTCGCCATCCGCATCAACGACGCCCTCGTGCCCCTGCTCGCGCCGGCCATCCTTGCCCGGGTACGAGAACAAGCGCTGGGGATCACGGTACGGTTCGTAGCCGAAGGGAACGAAAGCCCCGATGCGCTCCGTGACGGCACCATCGACCTGGATATCGGAGTGCCTGATCCCGTCCTGCCGGATCTTCAGACCCAGCGGCTCTTCCGCGACCACTATGTGGCCGTGTTCGCCGCGCATTCGAGCCTGGCCCGCATCGGGAGCCTCACGGTCGACGACATCTGCGCCTTCCCGCACGTGAGCGCATCACGCCGTGGTCGCACACGCGGCCCCATCGACGCCGCGTTGCAGGAACAGGGGCGGAGCCGCAAGGTCATCGCGAGCGTTCCCTCGATGACCGCGGCCGCGATCCTCGCCCTGGAGGACGACCTCATCGTCCCGATGCCCAGCCTGCTCGCCCGGCATCTCATCGCCCGCGGCCTGCCACTGTGTCAAAGCGCTCTGCCCTTCGACGTACCGCCGCTCGACATCGCCGTCCAGTGGCATCAACGGCTCGACACGGACCGCCCCACCCAATGGTTGCGGGCCCTCATCCAAACCGCCGTACCCGAGACTCCTGCCCGGGGCCGCCTCGCCGCCGGAGGTCCTTGACGGCCAGCACGACGTCATCGCGGCGGCCCTTGCCTGTGCGGTGATCGAGGAGGGCCTGCTCACCCGGTCGCCGTGCCGGCCGGTTCCTGGCCATGGAGGCTGCTCCCCCGAGCGAGGCCACGCCCTGTTCTGTTCCGGCCCGAGTCTGTCTTTCTTAGAGTGGAGGATGCCCGGCGACACCGAGCGAGCAATCGCGGCGCGCCCGTGTTGCGCGTGCCAGACGTCACCGGTTCGGAGGTGCCCATGGTGAACGAACGCGACATCCGGACAGCCGCGGCGCTGCTGACCGCGCTGGCCGCGCGTGACCCTGACCACTCCTTGAGCCGTGAGGCTCTGCGGATGGCCGTTCGCTTGAGCTCTGCCATAACGCGTTCTGACGAGACCATCCCCGCTCGCCGCCCGGCCGTGTCTGCGGTCGGCTCCGGCTCTGGCGGCGTGCTCACCGTCCAGGCCGGCGACGAGCTGGCCCGGCGCGCAGCCGCGCGGGCGGTGGTGGCCGCGCAGATGCGCGAGCGCGCGGCTGAGGGAGCCCGGCGTGCCGCGAACGCCCTGGCCACGCTGCGTCAGCGGCAGGCTTCCCTTGCCGAACGGGGCTGGCTGCCCGGCCGCGACAACGTCGCCGCTGTCGTCGAACGCTACGAGGCGGCCCGGCGGCGCTATGACGCCCGCGAGCACACCCTCATCAACCGTGCGCTGGGCATCCTCATGGCGCAGCAGCGCTGTAGTCCTGAGCGTGCTCTGCAGACGATGCATGCTCGGGCGCACCGGCAGGGCTGCGACCTGCCACAGATCGCGATCGAGCTGATCGGCTCGATCAGCAGCCAGTCGCCCTCGTCTGTGCATGTGCAGCACTCCCCGGCCCGCTGAAGTCTCACGCCGGTCGGGCCCCGAGTCTGCTCGCGGGTCGCCGCCGCTAATCGGCCGGTAGTGACCGGCTGGAAGGGCCTGATGAGCCCGTTCTGCCGGCTGGGCGGCTCAGGATGACGCGGTCGGCGCGGGCCCGGGCGCGGCGCATCTGCTCCTGCAAGTCGCGCATCCGGCCGCGGAGTTCGCGCATGCTGCGGGTCAGGGCGGCGGTCGTCTGCCGTGTCTCGTCGAGTTGTCGTCGTTGGTCCTGGGCCTGTTCGCTCCAGTAGCGTGCCGACATGGCGAGCAGGTCGGGGTGGCGAAGAAGCTGATCAGCGTTCATCGGAACCTCCCTGGGGCCTGGTGCTCTTTCTCGGCGCTGTCATGACCGCCTCGGTGGCCGGAACGCCGTCGTCGATCGGACGGCCGGGTGCGGCCGGCCCGCCGGGGGCCGCTCATGCGTGGCCCGCCTTCTGTCGCGCGGATGGCGTGTAGGCGCCCGTGACCTGCGGTCAGGGGAATCCCTCTGGAGGGTCGGCGAACGGGGAAGGCTGGGGCGGCCGGCCAGTGAAGGCGATGATGATGTCGGCGGCGACGTCGCGCAGGCGCCGGTTGCGGTTCTGGGAGGTGCGTCGCATGATCGCGAAGGCCTCGGCGGCGGTGCAGCGGCGCTGGCCCATCAGGATGCCGATGGCCTGCTCGATGATGGCGCGGTTGGTGAGGGCCTGGCGGAACTGGCCGGTGATCTCGGCGTGCCGGGCGGCCTGGAGCACGGCGTGCAGCAGCAGGCCGGTGTGGTCGGCGACGCGGGCGATGGCGGTGCGGGCGGCCGGGGTGAACGCGGTGGCGGCCGGCGTGGTGGCGTACATGTTCAGCGCGCCGATCACCGGTTCGCCGGCGTGCAACGGGCTGGAGTAGATGCTGCGCAGCCCGTGCGACAGCAGCAGGGTCGCGTAGGTGCCCCACCGGGTCTCGGTGCCCAGGTCCTCGACGATGACGATCTGGCCGGTGTCGATGGCCTGCAAGCAGGGCCCGCCGTCGGGCTCGTTGTCGTATTGGATCTCATCGACCAGCAGGGCGTGGGCTTCGGAGGAGGCCACCGTCATCACCCGCTCGCCCAGGCGCAGGGTGACCCCGGCCATCGGCGCGCCGGGGGCGATGCGGGAGGCGGCCACCGCCAGCTCGTTCAGGGCGGCGTCGATGTTGCTGGTGGCCAGCAGCGCCCCGGCCAGTTCGTGCAGATGGTCCTCGACCAGTGCGCTGGGGCTCAGGCCGGCGGCGTCCAGCTCGGCGGGGTCCGGGTCGTGGCCATCGGCGCCGTCGGGGGGACGCCGGTCGGGCCGGGGATCGCCTGACGTGCCCATGCAGGGCTCCTGTCCGGGCGAGAGCCCACGGCCCCGCCCCTGCTGGGTTCCGGCGTCGCCCGGGCGGCGCCCTGGTCGCATCCGGGGCCACTGACAAGAAGAAGCTCTCCAGATGGCCCGGCGACACGTCGCCTTCCCCGGCGCATCACCCGGCGGAGGCGGCGGGATCCGATTTCCCGGCCGCATCCGCTCCCAAACGATCCAAGCTGCCCGCCCGACGCGGGCTGGGCCGGCCTGTATCCCTTGACTGTAGCCGCCGGTCGCCCACGCTGGAAGATCATTCGGCGCCCCTGTGGGAGAGGGCGGGATGTCGGGTCAGGCCGGTGCGTCGCTGCCGGCCGGTCGGCGGGGCGGTGGCCTCATCGCGCTTGCGGCCGGTGGCGCCTTCGCGAGCTGACCTCTGGGCCCCTTTCTCAGGCCGCAGAGTCCAGCATGGTCCCGGGTGAACAGGCCCAGGAGGACCTGCTCGTGGTCGTGTGGGCGATCCTCGCGGCATTCGTGACGCCTGCGTCTGCCAGGCCTGAGGCGCTCGCCCCACTCTGACGCGGATATGACGGTGATCTGCCCCGTCAGTGCTGCCATCCGCACGATGCCCGTCAGGCCACCGGCTCGGACGAGCATGCCACCCGGCGACAAGATCGGCGCATGCGCATACAAGAGGGAAAGGCTGGGTAGCGCGCTGCCAATGTGGTCAACTCCGGCATCCGGCCTGAGGCGTCGGCTCGTTACTCTCCTGGTCACGGTTCTGCTGCTCGGCATCACCGAGTCCATGATCGGGCCCTACCTCGTCCTGTTCGGAGCCGAACGACTGCGGTTGTCCGCGCTGGAGATCGGCGTCTTCGTCTCGCTGACAGCGATCAGCGGCATGGCGGCCAGCGCCTGGCTCGGCCGCCGCTACGATCACCGCCCCGGCCGGTGGCCGGCGGCGCTGGCCGCGTCGCTGGCGGGGACGGGATACCTGCTGCTCCTGACGACGCCGCCGTACCCGCTGCTGCTCCTCATCGGCGTGGTGTTCCTCGGCGCGGGCAGCGCCGTATTCCCGCAGCTCTTCGCCCTCGCCAAGAGCCACACGGACGGGCCGGCGGGCAGGACCCGCGGCGGCACGCCCGTCCTGCGCTCGGCCTGGTCGCTCGCCTGGGCGATCGGCCCGCTGGTGGGCGGCGCGCTACTGGCCGGTCCCGGCTACTCCGGGGTCCTGACGGCCACCGCCTGCGGGTTTTGCCTGGTGGTCGTGGCCGTGCTCCGACTGGACGCCCGCCCGCAGCCGGCGCCCCGGCCGGACGAGGCGAGCAGCGACCGGCCACTCGCCTCGCGAGCCGTCGCGCTGCCGCTGGCCGGCTTCACCCTGTTCCACGTGGCGATGTTCTCGGGTGCGGTGGCGCTGCCGCTCTATGTCACCGAGGTGCTGCACGGCTCGCCGGAGGACGTGGGCTGGATGTTCAGCCTCGGCGCCGCGGCGGAGATCCCCGCAGCGCTCGCCCTGCTGCTGGTGCCGGACCGCTGGAGGCAGCGCATGATCCTCATCGGCATGGGACTCATGTTCGTCTACTTCGCGCTCGTGATGGCGTTCACCGGCATCGTTGCTCTGGTGATCGTCCACATCGCCCGGGGCGTCGCCATCGCGGTCGTGGGCGCGCTGGGCATCAGCCACATGCAGCACCTGCTGCCGACCTCCCCCGGACGGGCCACCACGTTGTTCGCCAACTCCGCGACCGCCGGCTCGCTCGTGTCGGGCATCGCCGCCGGCGGCATCTCCCACGCCCTCGGCTATCGCACGGCCCTGTTCGCCTGCGCCGTGCTCAGCGCCCTGGCGTGGCTGCTGTTCCTGCTCGCCCAGCGTCGAGCACGAGTTGAGGCGAACCATTCCGTCACCGAGCGTCTGTCACCACGCTGAGCGTCGCCGGCAGGGGTCGTGCTGCCCACCGCTCCGGACATTCGCCTCTGTACGTGGCTCTGCACTTGAACCCGTACGCCGACAGACGGTGGATCGGGGTGACCTTCGATGCCGTCTTTCAGCTCGGCGACGGTGTCAACCGCCCTCTGGCGGTCGCCGCCGGTCCGTGCGACGGTGTGGTCGAGGGGTAGGTGCCCGAGCGATGACCGAGGATTTTCCGGCACTCTTTGATGAGCTGCACAGCCAGCACGAACGGGCGCGTGTACGGGCCCGGCGGGCCGCCGAGCGCGCCGCGCAACTGAGGCAGCGGATTGAGGAGTTGGCCGGGAACGGCCCTTCGGCACCGCCCCGGTGCGGGATGCCGCCGCGCGGACAGAGGAGGCGATTCAGGCGGCCGAGCAGGCCGCGGTCGATGCGCGGGCCGGCTATCGGCACGCTGCTCAGACGGTGCGACGGGCGGCGCGGATGCATGAGCTGGCCGCTGAGCTGGGCGTGGGCGATACGGAGTGGCATCGCCGCCGGGCTGAGGAGTTGCGGGCGGAAGCCGCTGAAGACGATCACCATGGTTGAGGCGTCCAGTTGGCGCGGTGGAGGTAGGCCTGCAGCCGGGCGGCGTTGAGCGCGCCGGCCTCGCCGGCCACGCGTACCAGCGTGGCACCGGGCGGATGCTCGCAGGTCGAGGTGAATGGAGTCAGGAGACCTCCCGGTCCGGTGCGCCGCCCGTCGGGGGCTGCCGCGGAGGAGAAGGGCTCGGCGCCGGGGAAGTGCTGGTGGCTGCGTCGGCCGAGCCATTGGCTCGGAGCCGGCGTCGTACCTGTGCCAGCCGTTCGGCGATGACGGGGGCACGGTCGCGGGCCTGCTGCGCGCGCTCGGCGGCGACCCGCGCTTGTTCAGCGGCGACGCCGGCCCGCAGGGCGGCCAGCCAGGCTATCTCTCGGGAGACCGACAGCAGCGCCGAGGCCGCTTCAGCGGGCTCCCCAGCGCTGACGGGCCGCGGATATGGGGCGGCCATAGGGACCACACTCCAGATACGGGAGGTTTCCTTCGGAAGCGATGGCTTGTCGCAGCAGCGACATGTCCGGCGAATCGGATCGCCATCGCCATTTCTGTGGGATGGCTCGGCTCTCTGGCTGAGGCCGGCCTTCCCGTCACCCTCTGCCCCTTCTCTGCCGTGGCCGGCGGCGGGTCCGGCTGCCTCGCCGGTGCCGATCGGCGTCGGCGCCTGGCGTGGTGACAGGCGTTCGCTGGATGCGGAGAGAAGCCGGTCGCCACGCTCGATGAGCCGCTCGGCACGCTCCAGGAGCTGGTCAGCGCGCTCGATGAGCCGGCGGGCGCGCTCGGACGGCCAGTACAGGCGGCCCGCCCGCGCCGTGGCGGCGGTGTCGCGGTCCCTCGCTCGCCGTGCCCGATGCTGCCCCGGGTGCCGGGCCCGTCGATGCTTTCCGCGGCGCGCGAACCGGCAGGCTCGTCCGGTGGCGGCATGGCGGCTCCAGGTGCGGCGGCAGTCGTGACGTCTTCGGTGTTACCCTCACCACATGGGTGCCGCATCGACGCGGGATGACCGGCCGATCAACGACTCATCAGCGCACGAGCCGCTGCGCACGACAGTGACGCGGCCGATGATCGCTCTGGTGGATGACGAGGCGGACCTGGTCGAGATGGCCACCGCGTACCTCACCCGCGACGGATTCCGGATGTGTACCGCCGGCGACACCCGCGGTGCGGCGGCGTTGCTGCGCACCCACCCCGTCGACCTGCTCGTGCTGGATCTCGGCCTCCCCGACGGCAATGGCCTCGACTTCCTGCGCGGGGTACGCGCCGGCCGTCACCTGCCGGTGATCATCTTGACCGGCTGGGTCGAGGAGCGTGAACGCGTCGTCGGGTTGGAGCTCGGCGCCGACGACTATGTCGTCAAGCCGTTCTCCCTGCCGGAGCTGGCTGCCCGGATCCGGGCGGTGCTGCGCCGCGCGCATCCCCCGGGTGCCGACGCCGTGCATCGCGTCGGCGGGCTGGCCGTCGACACCCGGTCACGAGAGGTCTCCGTCGACGGCGCGCCGGTGGCGTTGACGCCGCTGGAGTACGGGTTGCTGGCGCTGCTGATCTCCCAGCCCCGGCAGGTGTTCACCACCGGCCAGCTGCTGAGCGCCGTGTGGGGCGCCGATCCCGACCGGCAGGACGGCTCGTCCGTTGTCGAGCATGTGTACCGGCTGCGCCGCAAGCTCGCCATGGCCGGCGCGACCAGCCCGCGGATCACCACCGTGCGCGGCATCGGTTACCGGCTGGACCCGTGATGGCGCCCGCGAGCGGATGGGCGTTGAACTACGAACGGTTGTTCGATGCGCTCCCGTCGCCGTACTTGATCATGACGGCGGACTTCACCATCGTCACCATCAACCAGGCCTACGCCGAGGCCACCATGACCGACCGGGAGGCGGTGGCCGGCCGGCCGATGTTCGAGGTGTTCCCCGACAACCCTGACGACCCGGACGCCGACGGCGTGCGCAACCTGCGCCGATCCCTGCAGACGGTGGTGGACTCCGGCCGGCCCGACGCCCTCGCCCTGCAGCGCTATGACATCCGTACCCCCGAGGGCGAGTTCGTCGAGCGGTACTGGAGCCCGGTCAACACCCCGGTCTTCGCCGACGACGGCAGTGTGGCGTTCATCGTCCACCGGGTCCAGGATGTCACCGACCTGGTCGAACTACGCCGTCAGGGCCACGAGCAGCAACGCGTCGCCGCGGCGCTGCAGACCCGGGTCGAGCAGATGGAGGCCGACCTGTTCACCCGCGGCCGCCAACTGCAGGACGCCAACCGGCAACTGCAGCGCGTCAACGCCGAACTGGCCGCCGCCGGCGACGCGCTGCGAGCCCAGCAGCAGGCCAAGGACCGGTTCATCGCCACCCTGTCCCACGAACTGCGCAATCCCCTCGCATCGGCCCGCGCCGCCCTCGACGTCCTGGGGCTGGACGTCCCCGACCACCCGGCCCGCGCCGTCCTGTCCCGGCAACTGACCGCCCTGACCCGGATGACCGACGACCTGCTCGAAGCCGCCAGGGTCGTCACCGGCCACCTGCAGGTCGCCCGCCGGCCGCTGGACCTGCGCACGCTCGTGGCCGCCACCGTCCGCGACATCGAAGCCACCCGCCCCGGCACCGCCGGGATCCGTCTCACGTTGCCCGACGTGCCGGCGACCGTCGACGGCGACCCGGTCCGCCTCGCTCAAATGATCAGCAACCTGCTCGACAACGCCCGCAAACACGCACCCACCGACATCCCCGTCCACGTCGAGGTGACCACCGGCGCTGGGCACGCCTTCCTGCGCGTACGCGACGAGGGCCCCGGCTTCGCGCCCGAAGCGGCGGCCGGCCTGTTCGACCCGTTCGTGCGTGCCGGCACCTCCGGCCAGGCCACTCCCGCCGGGCTGGGCCTGGGCCTGGCCGTGGTCCGCGGCATCGCCACGCTGCACGACGGCACCGCCACCGCCCACAGCGACGGTCCCGGGACCGGCGCCACGTTCACCATCCGGCTGCCGCTCACCGACGCCCCGCCGGACAGCGCCGAGCAGCGCCCCACGCCCGCCCCCGCCCGGGCGCCGATGCGGGTCCTGCTCGTCGAGGACAACACCGACCTCGCCGCCATGTACGCCGTGCTGCTACGCCAGCGCGGCGACACCGTCACCATCGCCACCAACGGCGCCGACGCCCTCGCCGCCGCCCACCAGCCGTTCGATCTGATCCTGTGCGACCTCGCCCTCGGCGACGACCCCGACGGCTACACCGTGGCCCGCCGGCTGCGCCGCACCCCCACCCACCGCAGCACCCGCCTGATCGCCGTCTCCGGATTCAGCCAGGACACCGATCGTGAACGCAGCCGCGCCGCCGGATTCGACGCCCACCTCGCCAAACCCCTCGACCCTGCCCGCCTCGACCAAGTCCTCAGCGACCTGACCGACCAGCCCACCCCCGGACAGCCCGGGCCCCGCCTGGCGTGACCTCCCACATCCCGGTCCACCATCTGATCGCCCTGTTCACCGACCCTGACCCGCGCAGCCAGGCCGAACGATCACCGAAACACCGCCCTGGCGAGGATGATGCTTCACCGGGATGAGCCCAGCGACTTCACCCAGCGCCTCCGCGTCTGCGCGGCGGATGAGAAACATGAGATGACCTCCAGGGATCTTCATGCGGGAGGCGGTGCGCCTCGGGCGGTGGAGGAGAAGGGTGCGGGCAGGGTCGCCCGGCTGATCGCTCGCGCTCCGGCGGGGCGAGCGCCGGCGGTGTGGTGCCCGGTTCCGGCGAGGGTCAGGGCGCGGGCTGGTCGTCAAGTGCGAGGTCGGGGCAGCCGTCGGCGATCCGCGTCAGCGTCTGCTTCTCTCGTTCGTCCACAGCCAGGTGCCGCCGGTCAGCGCAGCGCCCGCGACCAGGCTGGCCGGGCCACTACTCTTCGTATAGAAATGACTACGGACAGTTAATGGTGTGGGTGGGCGGGATCCCGACCCCCTGCAAGAGCACGGAGACAGCCATGGCTCTCAGCTACGCCGACTTCAAACACCAGCTCAAGGACGTAGGGGACCCTCTCGCCGACGAGGTCGTCACCCAGCTCCTGGACGCCGGCCAGGTCAACACCGTCAACGAGGTCTTCCGGCAGATCAGCACCGCCGATTCCGCCATCCCCGCGGACGCGCCCGCGGTGCTGCGCGACTACATGCAATCCACCCGGCAGTTCCCGTCCTGGGTCAAGGAGGGCGAGCTGGCCCGCACCGCCGCGTTCTTCGGGCGCTACCAGGGCGAGGCCGCCACGCTGCAGGCCACCGCCGGCCTGGTCGGCACCTACCTGTCGCCCATGGGCGCCAAGACCCTGGACTCCACCCACGTGCTGCGCCAGCCCCACCGCCGGCTGTCGCAGTCGACCCGGCTGTTCGTCGGCATGGGCAACGAGGACGCCTTCACCCCGCACTCCAAGCTGGTGCCCACCTGCCAGAAGGTCCGGCTCATCCACGCCGCGATCCGCCAGCTCCACCTGCGCTCCGGCCAGTGGGACCAGGCCAGCGACGGCATGCCGGTCTCCCAGCTCTACACCGCCGGCGCCGCCCTGGTCTTCTCCATCGGCATCCTGGACGCCATGCACAACCTCGGCTACCGGGTCACACCGGACGACGCCGAAGGCTTCTACTACGCCTGGCGCATCGTCGCCCACTTCCTCGGCGTGCCCGACGACATCCTGCCCGAGGGCTACCAGCAGGGCCGCACGCTGTGGCACGAGGCCCGCCCCCACGAGTGGGCCTCCAGCCCCGAAGGCATCAACCTCACCCGCGAATGCATCGAGCTGTACCAGGGGTACGTCGGGGTGCCCGGCGCCGTGGCCGCGTTCCTGCGCCTGGCCCTCGGCGACACCTACGCCGACATGATGAAGATTCCCAGGAACGCCGTCCTGGACCCCGTCGCCACGATCGGCGGCCTGTTCAACAAGGTCGTCTCCGCCACCCCGCTGTATGAGACCCCGCCGGTCAAGACGGTGCTCGGCGAGCTGAGCAACGCCGTGCAGGAAGTCTCCATCCGGGCCTTCACCCACGGCCAGGAGACCGAGCCGCAGATGGCCGACCGCATCGTCGCACGATGACCCCGAACTCCGTCAGGTAGGAATGGGCCCTGGCGGCCCTTGCCCATCGGCCCGCCGGGGCCTGCCTCCATCGGCGGAAAGGAACCCCAGCCATGCAGCTCCACTTCATCGGGACCGGACCCGGCCACCGTCGACCTCTGCCTCATCGCCCACTTCACGGAGATTGCGGCCATGGTCGCGCACCGCGGGACACCCCCTTCTGAAGGGTGGGTTCTAGATGGCTTGCTTCATTTCCTCACGAAGAAGGCGCGGGCGGTGCGCCGTGCTTGATTCTCATAGAAGGCATTGCCGGACTTGTCCCGCAGTCCTCCTTCGGGGGTCGGCTCGGGGAGCACGCGATAACGCGCGTAGAAGGCGCTCGGATCGCGACCGGCCGCCGCGTTCTGGTCCGTGGTGACATGACGGAGCGAGGCGTTGCGGGTGGGGACCCGGACGTCGTCCACGAGCTTGCCCTCGACGCCGATCGCCGTGTACATGGTGTAGATTCGGTCGGCGCCGAGGAGCCGGCAGCCTCCGGTGTTGCCCCTCCAGGGGTTCTGGCCCTTGGGGACGTTGACGAGGAAGCTGATGCGCTCGCTGTCGCAGCGCGGGCTCCCGGGCGCGGGCCGAGCGGGTGGTCGACGGCAGCGCCCGGCTGGTCGCCGCGCATGGTGTGAGCGGGGCTGCCGTCCACGGCCGGTGAAACCCAGTGCTGGGGCCGCGCCTTGACATGGGAGCAGGGCCAGAAGCGCTGGGCGGGCAGAGCGACGGTGCGCGAGCAGGGAGTAGGGCCAGGCCGTGGATGGGTGGCAGCGGTGCCGGCTCTCTGGCTCGCGGGCGGAGTACCGGTTCGTCATCGATCATCGTCACGGGCGCGGAGTGTGACAGCAGATAACAGTGAGAGGATGGCGAGGGTGACAGGAAGACCTGGTGACATCGACAGCGCGGCCATCGACCGGGCGGCCGAGGTGCTGCGCGGTGGAGGCCTGGTGGCCTTCCCGACCGAGACCGTCTACGGGCTGGGTGCCAACGCCGCCGACGGCGCCGCCGTCACGCGCGTCTTCCAGGCTAAAGGGCGTCCGCCCTCCCACCCGCTGATCGTCCACCTCGCCGACGCGGAGCAACTGGACGGCTGGGCAGAGGGCCTGCCCGCCGCCGCGCGGCTGCTGGCCGAGCGCTTCTGGCCGGGGCCGCTGACGCTGGTGCTGCGGCGCGGCCGCCGGGTGCCGCTGGAGACGACCGGCGGCCTGGAGACGGTGGCCGTGCGCGTGCCCGCCCATCCCGTCGCGCTCGCGCTGCTGTCCGCCTTCGGCGGCGGCATCGCGGCCCCGTCGGCCAACCGCTTCGGCTCGGTCAGCCCCACCACGGCCGGCCACGTCCGCGCCGAACTCGGTGACGCCGTCGACGTCGTGCTGGACGGCGGCCCGTGCCAGGTCGGCGTCGAGTCCACCATCGTCGACGCCACGGGCGAGGCGCTGAGCATCCTGCGGCCCGGCGGAGTCACGCGCGAAGACCTCGAAGCGGCGCTGGGCCGCCCGCTCGAGGTCCCCGCCACGAGTACGGTCCGGGTGCCCGGCCAGCATCCCTCGCACTACGCGCCGCGAGCCCGGGTCGTCCTGGTCGAGCCCGAGCAGGTGATCGCCGAAGCGGAACGCGCGCAGGAGTCCGGCCACCAGGTGGGCGTCCTGCTTCCTCCCGCTTTCGCCGACGCCGAGGTCAAGGCGCACGCCGTGGTGGCGGTCCCGGCGTCGATGCCCGCCTACGCGCGCGAGCTGTACGCCTTGCTGCGCGAGCTCGACCAGCGAGGCTGTGACCTCATCGTGGCGTCCCTGCCGCCGGAGCAGGGGCTGGGCCTGGCGATCGCCAACCGGCTGCGCCGCGCCGCAGGACCCCGGCCCGCCGCCTGAGCGGCGCGAGCATCGCGCCGGCGACCTGGCCGCGGGCGTGTCCTCAGATCAGGCCGCGGGCGTGTCCTCAGATCAGGCCGCGGGCGTGTCCTCAGATCAGGCCGCGGGCGTGTCCTCAGATCTGGCCGCGGGCGTGTCTTCAGATCAGGCCGAGGGCGCGGGCGACCGCCACCGCGCGCAGGCGGCTGTTGGCGCCGAGCTTGCGCAGGATGTGCTGGACGTGGGTGTTCGCGGTGGTCTGGCTGATCGACAGGTGGCCGGCGATGCCCCGCGTGGTCTCGCCCTGGGCCAGCAGCGCGAGGACCTCTCGTTCGCGGTCCGTCAGCGGCTCGCCCGGCGGCGGGGGTGCGGCGGCGCGGAGGGTCTCGATGAGTCTGAGCGTGGTGGACGGTGCCAGCGCGGCCTGCCCCTGGGCGACGGCCTTGACCGCCAGCAGGATCTCCTCGGGCCGCTGGCTCTTCAGCACGAAGCCTCTCGCGCCCGCGCGCAGCGTCTCGCGTACGTACTCGTCGTGGTCGTAGGTCGTCAGCACCAGCACGCGCACGGGGAGTCGTGCCAGCTCCCATGCCGCGGCCACTCCGTCCATGCCGGGCATGCGCACGTCCAGCAGCACCACGTCCGGCCGTAGCGCGGTGGCCTCGGCCACCGCCTGCGCCCCGTCGGCGGCCTCCCCGACCACCTCGATGTCGGGGTCGGTCTCCAGGATCATCCTCAGTCCCGACCGCATCAGCGCCTGGTCGTCGGCCACCAGCACCCGTACGGTCACGGCGGGTCCTACCCCGCCGGCAGTTCGGCGCTGACCCGGAACCCGGCCTCGCGGGTCGGCCCGGCCGAGAACGTGCCGCCCAGCGCGCTCACCCGCTCGCGCAGGCCGCGCAGTCCCTGGCCGGAGCCGGGTCCTGGGGAGGCGGGGCCGGCGTCGGTGACCTCGACGGTTACGTCATGCTCGGCGTAGGTGATCCTGACGACGGTGTAGGCGTGCCGGGTGTGTTTGAGGGCGTTGGTCAGGGATTCCTGAACGATCCGGTACACGACGGATTCCCGGGCGGGCGTGAGGGCCGGCGGCATGCCGGTGACCAGCAGATCCACCGGCAGCCCCGCGGCACGGAACCGGGCGACGAGCGCGTGCAGGTCGCTCGCCCGCCGCGCCCGCGCGCCGTCGCAGGAGGCGAGCGTGTCGTCACTCGCCCGCCGCGGCTCCACGTCGTCGCAGGTGGCGAGCGCGTCCAGGTCGCTCGCCCGCTGCGCCCGCGCGCCGTCGCAGGCGGCGCGCGTGTCGTCGCTCGCCCGGCGCGAGTCCTCGCCGTCGCGCAGCCGCTCCAGCAGCAGATGGCTCTGCTGGAGGGCGTCGTGGGCGATGTCGGCGATGTCGCGCAGGGCCTGGCCGACGCGTTCCGGCCGCCGGTCGAGCGCGGCACCGCCGGCCTGGGCGGCGACGACGGCCATGCCCTGCGAGATCACGTCGTGCAGCTCGCGCGCGATGGCCGCCTGCCGCTCGGCCGTACGGGCGTGCTCCTCGGCCAGGACCCGGCGGGAGTGCTCGCGGGTGTAGTTCCGCAGGTTCAGGGCGCCCCTGCCGAGCAGGAACAGCACGCCGAACTGCACCCACGCGGAGACCACGTTGGCCGGGGGCAGGTGCTCGACGAACGCGTTGACCGCGTCGAGCAGCGCCGCTCCCGCCGCCGCGGCCCACCCGCCGCCCGCGCCCGGGGCGTAGGCGCCCAGGGCGTACGTGATCGACAGCGCGGGCGCGTCCAGGCTGGCCATGGGCAGTGCCAGCAGGAAGTAGGCCGACGCGGCCAGCCAGACGACGGCGAAGGCGGTCACCGGCCGGGTGCGCCGCCACAACAACGCGGCCGAGGCGACCACGATGAGCCCGGCCCCGATGAGCACGGCCCCGGCCGCCGTTCCCTGCCCGCCGGGCTGCATCTGCAGGAACGCGTTGAGCGAACGCGGCCGGTCGCCGTCGCCGTCACGAAACAGCCCGTACAGAGCGGCCAGCCCCCACCCCGCGCTCACCAGCGCGAGGAACCGGTCGATCACGACCGGCGTCACCAGCCGCCGGGCCCAGACCATCACGAGCCCTCCCGACCTCGCCCGAGCCAGGACACTCCCATAGTGATCGCCCCACCGCCATCGCACAATCACATGAGAACGGGATCATCTGTTCCGAGGACGCGCCCCTGTCCATGGCGGTCGTACCGTCGTCGGCATGCTGCTACGCCACCCCCTCGCACGGCTGATCCTGCTCGCCGTAATCTTCGTCGCGCTGGAGGTCCCGTTCGCCCTGACCGGGGTGCTGTGGGGCTCGTGGTCCGGCGCGGCCGTGCTGAACTTCGGCGCGATCCTCGTCGCCCTGTACGTCGTCACCCGTTTCGTCGAGCGGCGCCCCTGGCCGCGGTCGGGCTCGGCCGGCGGCACGCCGTACGGCACCTGCTCGCGGGGGCGGCGCTGAGCTGCGGCCTGCTGGCGCTGATCATGACGCTGATGGCGGTCGCCGGCTGGTACCACGTGCTCGGGACACACCTCGGCTGGCACGTCGCCAGCGCGTTCGCGACGATCGTACTGGCGGCCTCGTTCGAGGAGCTGGCCTACCGGGGCGGGCTGTTCCGGCTGCTGGAGGAGTGGCTGGGCACCTGGCTCGCGCTCATCGCCCCCGCCCTCCTCTTCGCACTCGGCCACCTGGACAACCCGCACACGACGCCGATCAGCGCGCTGACGACCCTGGTGGCGGGGGTGTGGACGGCCCTCATGTACGTGCGCACCCGCGCCCTGTGGCTGCCCATCGGCGCCCATGTGGCGTGGAACTTCGTCATGAGCGCCCTCGGCCTGCCCGTCTCGGGCCTGTCCCTGAACGCGGCCCTGGTCACCGCCACCATGACGGGCCCGCCCTCATGGACCGGCGGACCGTACGGGCTCGAGGCCGGCTGGCCGGTGCTCATCGCGCTGCTTCCCGTCGTCGGCCGGCTGGCCCGCTCGTCGATCGCGGCCGGACACGTCAAGGCTCCTTCGTGGCGGCGCGAACGAGCCCAAGCAACCCAGCCCGGCGCAGATCGCGGCAACCGGTTGAACGGATGAACCGTCGTCGGCATGCTGCTACGCCACCCCCTCGCACGGCTGATCCTGCTCGACATGGTCGTAGAGGCGTATCGCCCGGTAGGCGCCGCGTGACCTCCAGGGCGCGCGCCACCCGGGACTGCGAGGGGCGGCCATTGGCACGTCGAGCCTAGGCCGGAAGCGCGATGTCCGCCGACCTGGACCTTTCTCACCCACGAGCGCGTTGGCCGGCGAAACGTCCGCCACGGCCGTGCGCGGATGTTCACGTTGAGAACGAACGGCCGTCCAAGGCGAGGCGGCCCTGGGTGAATTGTCCCAGGTGCATCTCAGCGACGGACGCGGTAACGGATATGGGTCGCCTCCGGTGTGTCGATCACCCGGACGATCTCCAGCGTCACCCGCGACGGCAGCACCTCGAACAGCCGCCTGCCACCTCCGAACAGCACCGGTACCTGATGAATCTGTATTTCATCCAGGACGCCGGCCTCCAGCGCGCGCTGTGCCGTACGGGCGCCGATCACATGCACATGCCGGTCCCCGGCAGCGGCCTTGGCCTGCGCCATCGCGCTTTCGATCCCGTCGTTCACGTACGAGATCAACGGATACTTCGCGACCGACGGGTCGGGCTGCCGATGGCTGAGCACGAAGACCGGGACACCCTCACCATGATGAACACCACCCCAGTGATCGGCCTGTTCCGCGGTACGCCGTCCCGACACGACCGCCCCGGCCTCCCTGATCTCGTCCATCAGCTTCCCGGCCACTCCGGACCCGCGGAAGTCACCCTCCGGCGCGAGGGCCCAATCGTGCAGGGTGAACCCGTCGCCTCCCGGGTTGCCCGGTCCGTCGTTGGGACCCGCGACGTACCCGTCGACCGACACCGACATGTCCAGCACTGATACAGCCACATCGACCTCCGGTGGTCTTCATCGAACCCGCTCCGACCCGCCGTAGGACCCGGCATGACGGGACTGCTCATCGGCCAGACGGCTCGACCATGGCCCTGGCGCCAGCCCGTCCGACGGTGAACGGAAACGGGCGTTTCAGGGTACTCATTCTCGGCAACCCAGATGCGTCACACCAGGACATTGATCGGACATTCTGCGGACACTCACCCTGCCGGCCTCATAGCCCCATTACGCGACGGTCGGGGCCACCCCCAGGAAGGAAGGGTGTCCCGGCCGGTGGCACGCGTTTCGTGTGCGCCCCGTATTACAGCTTCCGAGGCTGACGGCGCCGATCCGGACCGTCAATGGAGTCATCTCGGCCATGTGCCCCGAACCAATCGCTCGGAACCGCGTCTGACTTCACGTACGCATCCATCCAGAAGCGACCAGAGGAGCCACATTGCTCGAGAAACTGATGGTGCTGGGGATCGCCGCCACGGTGCTGGGCGCCGGCGAGGCCGCGGCGGCGCCGGCGGCCGCCTCCCTGCCCAAGGGATTCCTGCTGTACGAGGCCAAGGCGGCAGGACCGGCCAAGTCGTGGGAGAAGTGGACGGTGAGCAACCGGCTGAGCCGGCGCCTGGAGGTCAACCCGTGCGAGCGCGACCCCGGCGCCGATGACCGGGTCGCGGCACGCACCATCACGTACGTGGCCGAGGCCGATCACCTGAGCGAACAGGTCGTGATCTACCGGAGCGAGACCGCCGCTCGCCAGGCGTTCAACGACGTACGAGCCGACCTCAAGAGGTGCGCCACCGGCGGCACCAAGCCCTACACGTACACGTACCGATGGAAGAAGACCCTCATCGGCGACGAGGCGTTGCGCATCGGCGGTTTCTTCTTCGAGGGCAGGGCCCGCTACGTCATCGTGCGGAAGGGCAAGGCCCTCGCCATCTACGGCGAAGGCGGGAATGTGACCAAGAGCCTGAAGTCCTCCCACTTCCGCGCGGTGGTGAAGGACGCCCGCACCATGGCCGGCAAGGTATGCGGCCTGCCTGGCGTCTGCTCCTGACGGTCACCCCCCATCTCCCGGACGGTCAGCGCCGGATGGCGCTTCATGGAGTACTCGGTCGGAGCGATGGCGGGAGGCGCACCGCGCCGTGCCCAGCGGCCGCCCGCCCTGGCTCTGCGAGCTCCAACGGCTGGAGCGCGTGCTGCGGGTCTCGCGCAGCCACGAGGAGGAACTCGCCGAGAGGCTTGACGCCGGCGATCGGGGCGAAGTCGGAGGCTTCGCCGGACGCGGATGGCCGACGCCCTACGGGTACCCCGGGTGGGCATAATTCGAGGAGCCACACTGACTGGAGCTGCCCTATGTTCCGGTCAGAGGATAGTGCCATGGCCGGATCTAGGTGGGCAGGGTGATATGGCTGCAGGCGTTGCACCCGCGACGCGCCGGCACCACAACGTGCCGGTGAGCTTGACGTCGTTCGTGGGCCGGCAGGAACAGGTCGACAAGCTGCTCACCCTGCTGTCCTCACGGCGCCTGGTGTCGCTGACCGGGGTCGGTGGCTGTGGCAAGACCAGGCTGGCGCTTCGGGTGGCCGAGAGCCTGGCCGCGTCCTGCGCCGACGGCCCCTGGATGGTGGACCTCTCGGCTGTCAAGGAGCCGGAGCAGGTGGGGCGGCTGGTGGCTTCGGCCTTCGACCTCCTGCTGGAGCCGGGCGGCGACCAGCTCGCCGGTCTGGTCAGGCAGCTGGCTCACCGCGAGACCCTGCTGTTGCTGGACACGTGCGAGCATCTGCTGGCACCGGTGGCCGAGCTGACCGACCGGCTGTTGCGCTCGTGCCCCGGCCTCACCGTCCTGGCCACCACGCGGGAACCCCTGGGGGTGGAGGGCGAGACGGTGTGGCGGGTTCCCGTCCTCGACGCCGCGGAGGCCCGGCAGCTCTTCGCCGAGCGCGCGACGCTGGTGGCTCCAGGCTTCGATCTGCGCGCGGTCGAGGCCGACGTGGACGCGGTGTGCACGAGAGTCGACCGGCTTCCGCTCGGGATCGAACTGGCGGCGGCCTGGGTCAGGGCGCTCGGACCTGCGCAGATCGCATCCGGGCTCGAGGATTCGGCGCGGCTGCTCACGGGCGGGCCGCGCGGGGGCGTCGCGCGGCATCGGACGCTGAATGCCTCGATCGGCTGGAGCCACGCGTTGCTCGACCGCCGCGATCAGGTGCTGTTCCGCCGTCTCGCGGCGTTCGCCGGTACGTTCGACATCGACGCGGTGGCTGCCGTGTGCGCCGGCCCCGGCGCCCCTGTGCACGGCTCCGTCGACGGTCGGGGCCGGGAAGCGGCGCTGCCCGTCGACTGGCTTCAGCCGCTCGGCCGGCTCCTGGACAAGTCGCTGGTCACCGTACGGGAGGTGGCCGGGCAGGTCAGATACCGGCTCCTGGACACCATCCAGCAGTACGCCGAGGAGGAGCTGCGGGCGGCGGGCGAGGAGGACGCCGTGCTGGAGCGCCATCTCGACCATTTCCTGCGCCTCGCGGAGGAGGCCGAGCCGGGGCTGGACTTCGACCAGGACACCTGGCGGCTGGTGCTCGACGGCCATCACGACAACCTGGTCAAGGCGTTGCGCTGGGGATTCGCGGGCGGACCCGCGCGACGTGCGAAGGCCTGCCGGATGGTCGCCGCGCTCGGGCGCTACTGGTTCCTGCGCGGGCTGTCCACCGAGGGGCACCGGTTCTTCGACCTCGCCCTCCGTTGCGTCGAGGACCGCGCGGTGCGTCACCGCCTGCTGGCCGGGCAGGCCATGCTGGCCATGGTCAGCGGGCGCGGTGACCTGCTCGATGACGCGGTGAGCGAAGTCCTCGACGACCCGGCCCCCGACCCGGTCTCCCGCGTGCGGTCTCTCACGGCACGCTCTTTCCGGGTCTTCTTCCGCGACTTCGAGGAGACCGAGCGCCTGGCCCGCGAGGCCTGCCACGAGGCCGAGCGGGTGGGCGACCCGTTCTGCCGGGACTGGGCGCTGGTGACGGCGGGATACAGCCTGCAGACCCGCGGCCTCAATGACGAGGCGAGGAAGGCGGCCCGCCGGGCCCACGCCGGCAGCGTGGAGCGTGGTGACCGCTTCTGCGCCGCCTTCGCTCGCGGGATCGAGGTCTTCACGACCATGCAGACCGGCGACGTCCGGGCCGCTGTGGCCATCGCGGACGAGGTGGTCGCCCTCGTGCGGCCGCTGCGCGACTACTTCGCCGTCGGTACCAACACCGTCAACGCCGCCCACGCGATCGCTTCGTCCGGCGATCTGGACCGTGCTCGCGAGCTGATCGACCCGGTGGTGAGGTCGGTCGTCGAGACCGAGGACGTCAACGTGGTCGGGTTCATGGTCGCGGACGGTCTCGTGCGCCTGTGGTCCGGCGAGCTCGAGGCGGCGGTCCGCACGTTCGAGCGAGGTGTCCGGCGACGTGCCGACGGGTCGATCGAGTGGATCGGGCTTCGCTGCCTGCCGGGCCTGGTGGGGGCGCTGCGGCGGCTGGACCGGCTGGAGAGCGCCGTGACGATCGCGAAGGAGGGCGTCGAGCTCGCCGAGCGGCTGCGGACCCCGTACGAGCTGGCGCAACTGCTGGACGAGCTGGGCAGGCTGGCCGCGCCGGCCGACCGGGGGCAGGCCCGCGACCTGCTGCACCGGTCGCTGGCGTTACGACACGACCACGGGCTCGTCACCAGCTTGGTCGACTCGCTCGAAGCGCTGGCGGAGCTCGACGCGGGCGAGGACGTCCACCGGGCGAGGGCCGCCCGGCTCCTGGGTGCGTGCGAGGCGGCCCGCGAGCGGATGGGGTACCCGCGGCCGCCCGTCGACGCGGCGGCTGCTGCCGCTCTGATCGCCGGGCTTCGAGACAGGCTCGGCGCGGGCTTCGACGAACACCGGGCCGCGGGCCGGGACCTCACGCTCGCGGACGCCGTCGAACTCGCGCGACGCGGCCGCGGCAGCCGCGACCGCCCCAGCGCCGGTTGGGAGAGCCTGTCACCGACCGAACGTGAGGTGGTCGTCCTGGTCTGCGCCGGCCTCAGCAACCCGGACGTGGCCGGACGGCTGTTCATGAGCCGGTCCACGGTCAAGAGTCACCTCAGCCGGATCTACCAGAAGCTCGGGGTGGCGAACAGGACCGAGCTCGCGGCATACGCGAGCTCCCACCCCGATCCCGGCAGCTGACCGCCACGAGCCGGCGGGCAGGTCGCCGTCGTGCCTGGCGGGGGCGGCGGTCCACGGCGCGGGCTCCCTGTCAACGATCTTCCCGGCGGGCAGTACGGAGACGCAGCCGGCCCCAGGGCTTCCAGACCGCCAGGATCGTGGCGAAGGAGAGCGAGGAGAGGGACACGGCGGGCGGGAAGAACAGTCTCTCCACCACCGCGGACGACGGCGTGCCGGTCAGCAGGCGTTCGCCGTACGATCCGACCGCGTCCATGCCCGGCATGAGCAGGACGACGATGAGGATGCACAGGGCCAGGTTGAGTGCCAGCTTCACGGCGACCCACCAGTAGCGGACCAGCCCCCAGGTGGTGCCGGCGCCCAGCACGACCCCGGTCACCAGGCATACGAGGGCGGATCCGAGCATCGGCCAGATCACGAACTCCGCCAATGCCCGGTACGCCAGGCTCCGCGCGTTCACGTCGGCGGCGAACCGGCCGGCGAGCACCAGCACGGCCATGATCACGTCGATCCCGATCCACGCGCCGGCGGACATGACGTGGAGGACGAGCGTGGCGCGCCGCCAGCCTCTGGAGAGCCGCCGGCGGGGTGCGGCCGGCGCTCCTCGAATCCCGCGCTCCGAGGTCTGATGGGTCACCGCGGCACCCGGCGGCGGGACAGGCTCACACCCGCGCTGATCGCCCACACCATGCACAACAATCGGCCGAGCAGGATGAGGGCCGCTCCTTCGAAGACGAAGAGCGAGGACAGCGACAGCACGGACACGACCAGCGCCACCGTGGACAGGACGCGGACCGGCCGGCCGAACTCCCCCTCGCGGGATGTCAGGAAGGCGAACACGCCGAGCGCGACGACATGGGCGGTGCCACCCGCGATGAAGTTGGCGTCGCGCAGCACCTCCACCGTGCCCGGCGAGGCCCCGGGGGCGACGGCGGCCAGCACCCACGCGCAGACGCTGGCGAGCAGCATGAGTCCCACGGCCACCAGGCCCCACAGACGGGACCGTCGGCCGCCGGCGACAGCGGCGAACCAGGCGAGGAAGAGCACGGACACCGCTTGGCAGGCGCCCATCAGCGCGGCGGCGAGGCGGTTGGCGGCGAACCAGTCCTGAGCCGCCGCGGCCGTCGAGTTCGGCAGCGGCATCGCGGACGTGGCGGCGGCGGACGTGACGAAATCGGTCACCAGGTAGACGGCCGCGAAACCGCAGGCGGCGATCAACGCCGGCACCCCGGTGCGGGCGCGATGGATGGTTGCGCTGGAAGGCTCGATCATGGACGGCTCCTCGCCGGTACGACTGGATCTCCTTTCCCTCAACCCTCGGAGCGGACGATGTGCACGTACATCGGCCAGGTGGCCAGCCGGGCACGCCCGCCGGGCCACGTCGCGGGCGGGCGAACCGGAGACCGGACCGGTCCGGAACGAGGCGAGAGCGAGGTCACGCTGTCCTCGCCGAGCCCCCTCAGGTCACGTCGCCAGAGTCCCGGCGGACGGATCCGCTTCCGGCGTACATGCTGGACGCAGGAGGATCGGCCGACCGAAACGGTGCGCCACCCGGACTTCCCGCAGGCGCGGGTCCAGGCGCGATGTCGTGAACATGGGCCACCTGGCCGATGTTCGCCTCGGGACACCGGCGCAAAATCCGGGACATGAATCAAGCCAACGACGCGGCAAGACCCGCGGTCCGATCCGGTCGTTTCCCGGCGACGGACATGCCGACCAGGCTGATGCTCCTGCTGCTGGCGCTCGGCCTGCCACGCACCGTCCTGGCGGATCTGGGCCTGGTCCCGCCGGAGAGCGGACTGCTCTACTACGTGCTGGCGCTCGCGCCGTTCGCGGCGTGGCTGCTGGTGGCGACGGTACGTCAGAGCCGCCGGCCTTTCCTGGACTTCCTCGTCCTCGGGATCCTCTACGGGCTCTCGCTGGTGGTGGTCCACCAGCTCCTGTGGGACGCCGCGGCGGGGTATGGCCGCAACACGCCTGCGGGCACCGCCGAGTTCGCGTACCGGGCGTACACGAGCGAGATCGCCATGGCGATCGGGCTCGGCACCGGGCTGGTCGCGGCCCTGGCCGCCGTCGGCGCGCGAGCGTGGCGGAACGCCCGGGCCGGCCGAGCTCAGCGCTGAGACCGGCAATACGCCGTGGTCGTCAGCTTGAGGGAGCCATACGAGAGCGGATGGCGGCGATGACCTCGCTCGTGTCCAGGCAGGCGATGCCCATACCGGTGAGCTCGCCGTCCGCGTCGCTGGTCCAGCGGGAGAGCGCGTCCCGCACCGCGACGGTGCGTAGGTCGCGCTCGGTCGCGTCGACGAGCGTGGCACGCGGGCAGTTCGGATAGTTGCAGCCGGCGACGACCACCGTGCTCACCTCGCGTTCGGTGAGGTGGTCCAGCAGCCGGGTGCGGAAGAAGGCGCTCCAGCGAGGTTTGTACAGGATGTGCTCGTTCGGACCGATTTCCTGCGCGTGTCCTGCCAGGAGCAGGTCCGGATCGAGTTCGGTTTCCGGCGCCAGTCCGTCGGCGAGCCGGGAGCCCGGCGAGTGCGGGTTGACCTTTCCTCGCACCGTGCGCCGGCACAGGTCGGCGTTGCTGCCGTCGGGCAGGTACAGGCGCACGATGTGCACGATGGGCCGCCCCGCTCGGCGGAACGCGTGCGTCAGGCGCCGGACCGCGGGCAGCACCTCGGCGGTGCCGGCGATGTCGGCGACAAAGTCGCGTTGCAAGTCGATGGTGAGCAGGGCGCTGCGGGAGAACTCGGGGCTGGTGTGTTCGTTCACGCCGGACACGTTAGGCGGGCGGGCCGTACCGGTCTTGTACGTCGTTGCGCGCGAACCGGCCCGGGGT
>NZ_OOHJ01000004.1 GCF_900323885.1 [Actinomadura] parvosata subsp. kistnae
CTGGAGTAGTACTTGCCCCAGCCGCTCGAAGAAGCGGAGACGGTGGCGGTGGTCGCGGCCTGCGCGGCGGGGCTGACGGCCAGGGCGGCGACCGCCATCGAGCCGGCGAGAGCGGTGGCTGCAAGGACCTTGCGCATGTGGGTTCCTCCGTGAGTCGTGGTCGACACCGCTCACGTTAGGAAGCCGGCCGCCTGCGGACTGCGCACGAATGCACACAGTGCACTAGTGCACAAACCCCTAGCCCTGCTTCGGCTTGTTGTCCCCGAAGATCGTGCTGACCAGCAGGATCACGCCCCACGGGCCCATCACCCACAGCGGCCACGGATAGATGGTGTGGCCGGCGGTGATGCTCACGATTAACCAGATCACCCAGTTGATGCCGCTGGCCGCCGCCCAGGCGCTCCAGGCCGCCTTCATGCCGGTGTGCATGCCCTTTGGGCTGCGGCTTGCCCGCGGGGGCCGCCTTGACCGGGAGGTGGCGCAGGTCGACGTCGGGCAGGTCGGCCGTCAGCTTGGCCAGCTCGCCGTAGGTCTTGCTCTTGTAGAGGCTCTCGAGCCGGTCGTTGAACTCGTCCATCGTGATCCGGCCCTGCGCGGTGTGCTCGCGGAGGATGGCGGCGACCCGGTCTCGGTCGGCGTCGGAGGCACGCATCTCGGGGCTGTTCGCCATCCCACCCACTCCCGGCTAGTTCTGCAGTTGGGCCAGGCGCGATTCGCCCCCGTCAAGAGCGGTCAGCACCCAAGGACCATTATGTGTCACGGCGACGCTGTGTTCGAAGTGCGCGGAGTGCTTCCCGTCGACGGTGACCACGGTCCAGTCGTCGGCCAGGACGCGGGGTGCGCTCGGTGCCGAGGTTGACCATGGGCTCGATCGCCAGGCACATGCCCTCCTCCAGGGCGGGGCCCCGGCCGGGCTTGCCGTGGTTGGCGATCCACGGGTCCATGTGCATCTCGGTGCCGATGCCGTGGCCTCCGTACTCCGGAGGGATGCCGTAGCGGCCCTGAGAGCGCACGTAACGCTCGATCTCGTAGCCGATGTCGGACAGGTGCCGGCCGGGCTTCAGCGCGGCGATACCGCGCCACATGGCCTCTTCCGTGACCCGCATGAGCTCGGTCAGCTTCGGGTCCACCTCGCCGATCGGGACGGTGACGGCGGAGTCGCCGTGCCCAGCCCTCCAGGATGGCGCCGCAGTCGATCGAGATGATGTCGCCCTCGCGCAGCTTGCGGGCGTTCGTCGGGATGCCGTGGACGACCTCGTCGTTCACCGACGCGCAGATCGTGGCGGGGAAGCCCTGGTAGCCCTTGAACGACGGGATGGCGCCGGCGTCCCTGATCGCCTTCTCGGCGATGACGTCGAGGTCGAGGGGCGTCATGCCGGGCTCGACCGAGCGCTTGAGCAGGTCGAGCGTCTGCCCCACCACCAGGCCCGCCGCCCGCATCTTCTCCAGCTGCTCAGGCGACTTGATCTGGATGCCGTGTCTGTTGCGTTTGAACATCTTCTGCCCCCCTGGGTCTCAACGGGCCGCAGTGGGGGCCCAATTCCCCCACAATAGCCGCGAGGTGGCACGGAAACCCGTGCCACCTCCGCAAATCGGTCGTAACTGGTTCAGCCCAGGAACGGCCGGATCGCGTCCATGGCCCGCTGAGTGACCTCCTCGACCGGCCCTGTCGCGTCGACGCCCACGAGGATGCCCTCGTCGGCGTAGTAGGAGACCAGCGGAGCCGTCTGCTCCTGGTAGACCTCCAGGCGGTGCCGGACGGTCTCTTCCTTGTCGTCGTCCCGCTGGAACAGCGCGCCCCCGCACGCGTCACACTTGTCGTCCTTCTTGTCGTCCGAACTCGACGTGCCAGATGCGCCCGCACTGACTGCAGGTGCGCCGGCCGGCCAGCCGCCTGACCACCTCGTCGTCGTCCACCACAAGCTCGAGCACGAGATCGAGCGCCTGGCCCCAGTCCTTGAGCATGTCGCGCAGGATCTCCGCCTGCGCGACGTTCCTCGGGAAGCCCGTCGAGCAGGAACCCGTCCTGCGCGTCGTCCTCGGACAGACGGTCACGGACCATGGCGATGGTGACCTCATCGGGCACCAGGTCACCACGGTCCATGTACGTCTTGGCCAGCTTGCCAAGATCCGTGCCGCCGGAGACGTTGGCACGGAAGATGTCACCTGTCGAAATCTTCGGATGGACAGGTTCGATGCGATGTACTGGCCTGTGTCCTTACGCTCACCAGAAGAACAACGCAGACTTCGTAGTACGCTGCTGAGCCTCTCGATCTCTTACCGTGCCAACGTCTCCGGCGGCACGGATCTTGGCAAGCTGGCCAAGACGTACATGGACCGTGGTGACCTGGTGCCCGATGGAGTCACCATCGCCATGGTCCGTGACGTCTGTCGAGGACGACGCGCAGGACGGGTTCCTGCTCGACGGCTTCCCGAGGAACGTCGCGCAGGCGGAGATCCTGCGCGACATGCTCAAGGACTGGGGCCAGGCGCTCGATCTCGTGCTCGAGCTTGTGGTGGACGACGACGAGGTGGTCAGGCGGCTGGCCGGCCGGCGCACCTGCAGTCAGTGCGGGCGCATCTGGCACGTCGAGTTCGACGACAAGAAGGACGACAAGTGTGACGCGTGCGGGGGCGCGCTGTTCCAGCGGGACGACGACAAGGAAGAGACCGTCCGGCACCGCCTGGAGGTCTACCAGGAGCAGACGGCTCCGCTGGTCTCCTACTACGCCGACGAGGGCATCCTCGTGGGCGTCGACGCGACAGGGGCCGGTCGAGGAGGTCACTCAGCGGGCCATGGACGCGATCCGGCCGTTCCTGGGCTGAACCAGTTACGACCGATTTGCGGAGGTGGCACGGGTTTCCGTGCCACCTCGCGGCTATTGTGGGGGAATTGGGCCCCCACTGCGGCCCGTTGAGACCCAGGGGGGCAGAAGATGTTCAAACGCAACAGACACGGCATCCAGATCAAGTCGCCTGAGCAGCTGGAGAAGATGCGGGCGGCGGGCCTGGTGGTGGGGCAGACGCTCGACCTGCTCAAGCGCTCGGTCGAGCCCGGCATGACGCCCCTCGACCTCGACGTCATCGCCGAGAAGGCGATCAGGGACGCCGGCGCCATCCCGTCGTTCAAGGGCTACCAGGGCTTCCCCGCCACGATCTGCGCGTCGGTGAACGACGAGGTCGTCCACGGCATCCCGACGAACGCCCGCAAGCTGCGCGAGGGCGACATCATCTCGATCGACTGCGGCGCCATCCTGGAGGGCTGGCACGGCGACTCCGCCGTCACCGTCCCGATCGGCGAGGTGGACCCGAAGCTGACCGAGCTCATGCGGGTCACGGAAGAGGCCATGTGGCGCGGTATCGCCGCGCTGAAGCCCGGCCGGCACCTGTCCGACATCGGCTACGAGATCGAGCGTTACGTGCGCTCTCAGGGCCGCTACGGCATCCCTCCGGAGTACGGAGGCCACGGCATCGGCACCGAGATGCACATGGACCCGTGGATCGCCAACCACGGCAAGCCCGGCCGGGGCCCCGCCCTGGAGGAGGGGCATGTGCCTGGCGATCGAGCCCATGGTCAACCTCGGCACCGAGCGCACCCGCGTCCTGGCCGACGACTGGACCGTGGTCACCGTCGACGGGAAGCACTCCGCGCACTTCGAACACAGCGTCGCCGTGACACATAATGGTCCTTGGGTGCTGACCGCTCTTGACGGGGGCGAATCGCGCCTGGCCCAACTGCAGAACTAGCCGGGAGTGGGTGGGGATGGCGAACAGCCCCGAGATGCGTGCCTCCGACGCCGACCGAGACGGGTCGCCGCCATCCTCCGCGAGCCACACCGCGCAGGGCCGGATCACGATGGACGAGTTCAACGACCGGCTCGAGAGCCTCTACAAGAGCAAGACCTACGGCGAGCTGGCCAAGCTGACGGCCGACCTGCCCGACGTCGACCTGCGCCACCTCCCGGTCAAGGCGGCCCCCGCGGGCAAGCCGCAGCCCAAGGGCATGCACACCGGCATGAAGGCGGCCTGGAGCGCCTGGGCGGCGGCCAGCGGCATCAACTGGGTGATCTGGTTAATCGTGAGCATCACCGCCGGCCACACCATCTATCCGTGGCCGCTGTGGGTGATGGGCCCGTGGGGCGTGATCCTGCTGGTCAGCACGATCTTCGGGGACAACAAGCCGAAGCAGGGCTAGGGGTTTGTGCACTAGTGCACTGTGTGCATTCGTGCGCAGTCCGCAGGCGGCCGGCTTCCTAACGTGAGCGGTGTCGACCACGACTCACGGAGGAACCCACATGCGCAAGGTCCTTGCAGCCACCGCTCTCGGCCGGCTCGATGGCGGTCGCCGCCCTGGCCGTCAGCCCCGCCGCGCAGGCCGCGACCACCGCCACCGTCTCCGCTTCTTCGAGCGGCTGGGGCAAGTACTACTCCAGCAACAACAAGG
>NZ_OOHJ01000003.1 GCF_900323885.1 [Actinomadura] parvosata subsp. kistnae
GGCGCCTGGTGCACGTCTCCAGCGACGCGATCTTCTCCGGCACCTCCCCTGGCGCCTCCTCCGGCATCTCCCCGGACGCCTCCCCTGAGGCCACCTCTGAGGCCACCTCTGGGGCCGACTCTGGGGCCGACTCTGGGACCGGCTGGAGCTACGACGAGACGTGCCCGCCCGACCCCATCACCCCGTACGGGGCGGCCAAGGCGGCGGCGGAGACAGCCGTGCGCGTCGTGCTCCCCGCCGCCGCCATCGCCAGAACCTCCCTCATCGTCGGCCACGGCCGCTCGGTCCACGAGACGCTGGTGCACGCGCTGGCGGCGGGGACGCGCGAGGGAGTGCTGTTCACCGACGACATCCGCTGCCCCGTCCACGTCACAGACCTCGCGGCGGCGCTGCTGGAGGTGGCGGCGCGCGGCCTGACGGGAGTCCAGCACGTGGCGGGGGCGGACGCGGTGAGCCGCCACGAGCTCGGCGTACTCATCGCCCGCCGCGACGGCCTCAACCCCTCCCGCCTCCGCACCGGCCGCCGGGCCGACTCAGGCGTGCCAGGGCCGCTGGAGGTGCGGCTGGACTGCACGGCGACGCAACGCCGGCTGTCCACGCGGCTTCGGGGCGCCCACGAGTTCCTGGCCCCCTCCGCCGTTCCTCACAACGCCGCCTGAACGCCACCCCGGCCCGCCGGCTTGAGCCACCCGCCCTGGCACGCGGCTTGAGCGCCGCCCTGAACGCCGGCGGCCCACACGAGAGCGGCGCTGATGCCACCGCCCCCCGGTCAGGCAGGAGCGAGGGCGCGGGTGCGGCCAGGCAGGTGAGGCGCCGCTCCGCCAACACGCCGCGCCCCTCCCCCACGCGGCCGACCGCCGCCCGACGACCGCGCCTGAACCGGCAGGCGCCCGCGAGCGGAGCGCCGCAACGGCACGCCAACGATCGCCGCCCGTCGGCGCCGCCGTCCCCGCGCGTCCAACGACACATGCCGCCGCATCCGGCGCATCAGCGGGCGCGGCACGCCGACGACCGCCGCCCCGTCACCGTCCATCGCGCACATAGCAATGCATACCGCCGGGTCCGCCGCGGCCCAGGCGGCAGCGGGCGCGGCACGTCAACGACCACGACCCCGCCGGCGGCGCCGCGCCCCCACGTGCACAGCGGGGCATGCCGCCGCAGTCGAGGCGACGGCGGGCGCAGCATGCCTGCGACCGCCGCCCAGCCTTGTTGCGCCCGGCCGTGTACGGGCGCGACCGCGTCTTGGACCGTCCGCATCTGGACGCCGTTCGCGCCAGGAAACAGGCGGCCACCTCAGGAGACAGACGCGCCCCCGCAACCGCCCCGCAAGGGGCGGCGCGGGGCGGCTGGGAAGGTCCGTTACCCCCGGTGTGCCTCGAAGCGGAGGGTGCGGGAGACGCCGACGCGGACCGTCGTGCCTGGGGCGATCGTGACGGGCTCGTTCGGGGGATGTCGTAGAAGTTGGGGTCGCCGGGCGGCTGGATCTGGGTGCCGTTGACCGAGCCGAGGTCGACCAGGTTGACGTCCCACCCGTCGAGCGCCACCCGCAGGTGGCGGCGCGAGACCGAGCCGTCGGGGCTGGTGACCTTGGCGGGTCGGGCGGTGCCGCCGGCGACCTCGGGCGCCCGCTCGGGGTCGCGGCCGAGGAGGTAGTCGGTTTCGAGGGGCAGCGCGGTGCCGTCGTCGAGGATGAGGACGCCGAGCGAGGGCCGCGGCCCCTTGTAGGGGACGAGGGTGCGCTGCACGAGGGCGATGCCGCAGACGGCGCAGTAGGGCACGCGGGGGTCGTTGAAGTGGTCGTTCTTGCAGTCGACGCCGTAGACGAGCGGCCGGTCGCCGTGCTCGCCCTGCTGCTCCTGCGGGGGCGGCCCGGGGTGGTCGTACTGGTCGGGCGGGCCGAGCACGGGCGGCGCGGGCTGGTCGTAGTGGTCGGGCGGGCCCATGTGCTGCGGCATCGGCTCGCCGGCGCCGTTGCCGGCGGCGGGCAGGTCGTCGTAGGAGGGGAACTGCTGCTGCTCGGGCAGCGGCTGCGGCTCCTGCGCGGGCTGGTAGGGCGGCTCCTGCGGCGGCAGGTAGGGGGGCTCCTGCGGCGTGTGGTAGGCCGGGGCTCCATGGGGGCGGGCTGGGGGCCGGAGGGCGGGCCGGGCGCGATGGGCGGCTGGTCGGCCATCGGGTACGGCGGCCGCTCGACGGGCTGCGACTGTGGCTGCGGCTGCGGCTGGGACGGGGGCTGCTGCTGGGGCTGCTGGACGAGGTCGGGCTCGTGGTGGAAGCCGGTGGCGGGCAGCTCGCTGGTCAGGAGCCGGGCCTGGGCGGGGGCGGCGGGCCGGGCGGGGAACTCGCCGGTGAGGTCGCTGACGAGGCCGCCGCCGTGCACGATGCCGCCGTCGAAGCGGACGGCGGGGTGGGGGCTGCCGGCGCCGGGCAGGCTGAGCTCGACGCGCTCGACGGGGCCGTTGACGAGCCGGTCGGCCCAGGTCAGGGAGTCGCTGCCGGCCAGCCGGGTCTCGCCGCCGGCGGTGGCGATGGTGGCGGAGGCGGAGCCGCTGACGAGGACGGCGACGCCGCCGCCGACGGGCCCGGCGACCGCGCAGGTGGCGGGGTCGGAGGCCATGTTGGCGGCGAGCACCTGCGCGGCGCGGCGGGCCAGCGCCCGGCCGTCGCCGCCGGAGGCGGCGGTCTCGCGCAGCGCCTCGATCAGGGCGTCGGCGGCCGACTCGGCCGAGTCGCACACGAGCAGCAGCCCGCCTTCGTAGGCGACGAGACCGTTTCCAGGAAGCGGACGCACCACTCCGAAGCCTTGGTCGGTCATGCGTCCTCCCTCATGACGACCGTGCTGCGCTCATTGGTGCCCTCGCTGCGCTCGGTCACTCAACTCTCCTCCCCGGAAGCCGGCGTTGTTACGGCACCCGCACTGCCGTGCTGGCCACCAGCCATACGCATACCCAGACGGCGAGGCCGTGTCGCGGCCCCGTCGTCTCGATTCGGTGAACCGGTGGACCGCAACAGACCCCTCAACTGTGCAAGTTTGGCCAAACAGAACACTATCGGCCAGTCGTGGCATCGCAGAAATCGCGGGGGTTGGCTCCGGGCCACCCGAAACTGCTGGACACGACCCTATCGAGGGGTCGCCGGTTAAACGAGTGGGACAAATCAGACGCCGATGAAAACCCGGTTCACATCGGCCGTGGAGAGCACGCCGTAGATCTCCCCACCGGGCTCGACCAGCAGGTACTCGCTGCCGGGCGCCTCCCGCATGGCCTCGATGAGTGGCTCTCCCGACAGGCCGGCGTCGAGCACCATGCGGGGCTCGATGGTCTTGGCGAGGGAGCCGGTGTTCACCCAGGGGCGGCGGTGCTCGGGGGTGGCCTGGACGGCGGCCTCGCTGACGATGGCCACGGGCCTGCCCTCGTGGTCGACGACGACGAGCGCGCCGGCGTGCTGCTCGGCGGCCTGCCGCAGCGCCTCCGACAGGGGCGTCTCGGCGGTCACGGGGATCGCCCTGCGCGCCAGGGCGCGCGCGTTCACCTGCGGGATCCTGGCCCTGATCTTGGCGGCGCGCAGCGACTGGCCGGCGCCCATCCAGATGAACGAGGCCAGCACCAGCGGCCACACCAGGCTGGTGGGATCGACGTCCTGACCGCTGGAGAAGGCGCTGGCGATCGGGAAGATCACCAGCAGCGCGGCCAGCACCCGGCCGCCCCACGCCGCCACGACGGTGCCGGAGCCGGGGTTGCGGGTGATCTTCCACACGCCGGCGCGCAGCATCCGGCCGCCGTCGAGCGGCAGCCCAGGCAGCAGGTTGAACACGCCGACGATCAGGTTGGCGACCCACAGCTGCCAGGTGAGCACCTCCAGGATGCCGCCGTCGTCGATCAGGTAGACGTCGGCGGCGAGCCCGAGCCCGGCCAGGCCGAGCGAGAGCGCGGGCCCCGCGGCGGCGACCATGAACTCCTTGCCCGGCGTGGGCGGCTCCTTCTCGATCTCCGACACGCCGCCGAGCAGGTAGAGGGTGATCCTGCGCACCGGCAGCCCGTACGCCTTGGCCAGGACGCTGTGGGCCAGCTCGTGCAGCAGCACCGAGACGTACAGCAGCACCGCGAACAGGAACGCCACCCCGTAGGCGGCGAAGTCGTCGAGGTGGGGCAGCATCTGCCGCATCTGGGGGCCGAACATGACGGTGATGAACGCCGCCACCAGGAACCACGTCCACGACACGTACACCGGAATGCCGAACGGCTTCCCCATCCGGATGCCGGAGGACCCCTGCCGCGGGCTCTGCTCGCTCACCGCACTCCTTGAACGTCCATTACGTGCTGTTGCTGCCTTGATGCTACGCGCCGGATCACCTCTGCCTCGTCGCGCGGAGGTTATTCTGTCGGGGTCTTGACCTAGAGTGCGGTGCATGACATTGACCGAGCCGGTGATCATCGGAGCTCTCTCCCCGTCCCGGGCGGGCGATTTCATGACGTGTCCGCTGCTCTACCGCTTTCGCGTGATCGACCAGCTCCCCGAGAAGCCGTCCCCTGCGGCGGTGCGGGGCACGGTGGTGCACGCGGTGCTGGAGCGCCTCTACGACCTGCCGGCGCCGCGCCGGTCGGTGGAGGCGGCGCTGGAGCTGCTGGGCCCCCAATGGGAGCGGCTGCTGGCCGACGATCCCCAGTACGCGCAGATGTTCGCCGACGAGGCGGAGCAGGCGCAGTGGCTCGGGCAGGCGCAGGAGATGCTGCGCCGCTACTTCACCCTGGAGGACCCGACGCGACTGGAGCCCGCCGAGCGGGAGCTGTACGTCGAGGCGGTCCTCGACGGCGGGCTGATGCTGCGGGGCTACGTCGACCGGCTCGACGTGGCGCCCACCGGCGAGGTGCGGGTCGTCGACTACAAGACGGGCAGCGCGCCGGGGCCCGACTTCGAGGCCAAGGCGCTGTTCCAGATGAAGTTCTACGCGCTGGTGCTGTGGCGGCTGCGCGGCAGCGTGCCCCGGCTGCTGCAGCTCGTCTACCTGGGCGGTCAGGGCGAGGTGCTGCGGTACGCGCCCGACGAGGCCGACCTGCTCGCCACCGAGCGCAAGGTGATGGCGTTGTGGGCGGCGATCGAGCGGTCGCTGGAGACGGGCGAGTGGCGGGCCCGGCGCAGCCGGCTGTGCGACTGGTGCGACCACCAGGCGCTGTGCCCGGAGTTCGGCGGCACGCCCCCGCCGGTCCCCGACCGCCAGCCGGGCGACACGATCCGCAGCAACCGCCGCGCGGCCACCGACGAGCTGTAACACCCCGGGCCGCACGGGCACTCGGGCGCGGCCTCGCTCCGGCCGCAGCCACCGGCCGCCCCTCAGGGTGCCGCCGAGGGCCGGGCGCCGCATTGAGGTTGCGCCGCGTTGAGGCTGCGGCACGAGAGGCTTCGGCACGCCGCCTCGTTCCGGCCACGGCCGCCGGCCACGGACCGCGCCCCTGCGGGCAGGCGCACTCCCCGCGCGGCGGACGTGCGGTCGCTCCGCGCGCCACAGGCGGGCGGGCGCTTCGCGCGGCGTAGGAGGCTGGGCTGCGCTGAGCCCGCCGGGAAGGCCAGACAACGCTCCGCGCGCCGCATGCGGGCGGGCAATTTCCGCGCTCCGCAGGTGGACGGGCCGCCTGCTGGGCGCGGGAGGCCAGGGCGGCGGTCTGCGTCCCGAGAAGGTCGAACGATGCCCCGCGTGCCGCAGACGTGCGCGCGCTTCGCGTGCCGCAGACGTGCGCGCGCTTCGCGTGCCGCAGGTGGACGGGCGCTTCGCGTGGTGTGGGAGGCCGGGCGGTGGTCCACGGGCTGCTTCCGGTGGCCTCTCGTTCTTGAGGGTGGGGTGGGGGGCGCTAATCCTCCCACGGGAGGAGGTTCCGGGCTCTCACCTGGTCTTACAGTGAAGCGGTGCGCATAGACCGGAGCAGCCTCCACGACACGGTGCTCGCCGGAGTGGTGGCGGCGGCGTCCGTGGCGCTGTTCGCGCTCTACGGGCCCGATCGTCTCCAGGCGGAGGGCATCCCGGTCGAGGGGGTCAGGCCGCCGGACCTGCTGGGGGCGTTGCTGCTGGTGGTGGCGTCGGTGCCGGTGGTGGTGCGGCGGCGCTGGCCGCTGGCGGGGTTGTGTGCGGGGATGGTGCCGGAGACGCTGCTGACCGTGCTGGGTTACGGCTTGGGCATGTCGGGGCTGGCGGGGCTGGTGCTGCTGTTCTCGGTGGCGTCCTATCGGGGGCTGGCGGTGGCGCTGGCGGGGCTGGTGCTGTCGCTGGTGACGTACGTGGCGGGCATCGTGTCGAGCCCGATCAGGGCGGGCACGGTCAGCGAGTACGTCGTGACCGCGGTGGTGCTGGTGGCCGTGTGGGGGGCGGGCCGGAGCCTGCGGCTGCGCCGGGCGTACCTGGAGGAGCTGAAGGACCGGGCGGCGCGGCTGGAGCGGGCGCACGCGGCGGACACGCGGGCGGCGCGGGCGGAGGAGCGGTCGAGGATCGCGCGGGAGCTGCACGACGTGGTGGCGCACCATGTGAGCGTGATGACGGTGCAGGCGGCGGCGGCGCGGCGGGTGCTGGCCGCCGATCCGGACCTGGCCAGGGAGGCGTTGTCGGCGATCGAGCACACGGGGCGGCTGGCGATGACGGAGATGCGCAACATCGTGGGCGTGCTGCGGACCGACACGCGGGCGGAGCTGGGCCCGCAGCCGGGGGTGCGGGATCTGCCGGCGCTGGTGGAGCAGATGCGGGAGGCGGGCCTGCCGACGCGCCTGCGGGTGGAGGGTGCTCCGGTGCCGTTGCCGGCGGGCGTGGATCTGGCGGCGTACCGGCTGGTGCAGGAGGGGCTGACGAACAGCCTGCGGCACGCGGGCGCGGGGGCGGAGGCGGTGGTGACGGTCCGGTACGAGCCGTACGAGCTGGATGTGCGGGTGCGTGACGACGGGAAGGGTGCCGTCACCCAGGGCGGGAAGGGTGCCGCTGCGCAGGCCGGGAAGGGTGCGGGGCCGCAGGACGGGAAGGGCGGGGCGGCGCAGGACGGGCCGCCGGCGACGGCTGGGCATGGATTGGTGGGCATTCGCGAGCGGGTGGCCCTCTATGGTGGAATCCTGAACATCGGTCCGCTACCGGGGGGCGGTTTCGAAGTGCGGGCGAGGCTCCCGTTGAAGGACGGCCAATGACGATCAGAGTGCTGCTGGTGGACGACCAGCCGCTGCTGCGTACCGGTTTCCGACTGATCCTCGAGGCCGAGCCCGACATCACGGTGGTGGGGCAGGCCGGCGACGGCAAGGGCGCTCAGGAGCAGACGCGGGCGCTGCTGCCGGACGTGGTGCTGATGGACATCCGCATGCCGGGGGTCGACGGCATCGAGGCGACCCGCCGGATCGTGCGGGAGGCGGCGCCGTCGGCGCACGTGCCGAAGGTGCTGGTGCTGACGACGTTCGACCTCGACGAGTACATCGTGGAGGCGTTGCGTTCGGGCGCGTCGGGGTTCCTGCTGAAGGACGTGCCGCCGGACGAGCTGGTGCAGGCGATCCGGGTGGTGGCGGCGGGCGACGCGATCGTGGCGCCGAGCGTGACGCGGCGGCTGCTCGACCGGTTCGCGACGCGGCTGCCGTCGGCGTACGAGCAGGCGGCGCCGGCGCGGCTCGACCGGTTGACGGAGCGGGAGCTGGAGGTGCTGCGGCTCATCGCGAAGGGCATGTCGAACGCGGAGATCGCGGCCAAGCTCGTGGTGAGCGAGACGACGGTGAAGACGCACGTCGGCAACGTGCTGACGAAGCTGGGGCTGCG
The DNA here is from genome assembly GCF_900323885.1 of [Actinomadura] parvosata subsp. kistnae. Taxonomy (GTDB): domain Bacteria; phylum Actinomycetota; class Actinomycetes; order Streptosporangiales; family Streptosporangiaceae; genus Nonomuraea; species Nonomuraea composti. Next base: position 7,769 of record NZ_OOHJ01000003.1, read on the forward strand.
GGACCGGGTGCAGGCCGTGGTGCTGGCGTACGAGACGGGCCTGATCACGCCGGGCGCCATCTCCTGACATCCGCCGGGCGCCGTCTGCGGGCGCCCGGCGGCGATCCGGTCCGGGAGTCAGCCGGCGGTGGCGGGCGTCTGCACCGCCTGTTGCGGGGCGTTCTCCGGGAAGTGGCAGGCCACCCGGTGGCCGGAGGCGAGCTCCTCCAGCGGTGGCTCGACCTGCTTGCAGATCTCCTGCGCCTTCCAGCAGCGGGTGTGGAAGCGGCAGGCGGGCGGCGGGTTGAGCGGGCTGGGCACGTCGCCGGTCAGGCGGATGCGCTCGCGTTCCTTGCGGCTCTTGGGGTCGGGCACGGGCACGGCCGACAGCAGCGCGTTGGTGTACGGGTGCATGGGCGAGTCGTACAGCCGTTTGCGGTCGGCGATCTCGACGATCTTGCCGAGGTACATGACGGCGACCCGGTCGCTGATGTGCCGCACCACCGACAGGTCGTGGGCGATGACGACGTAGGTGAGGTCCAGCTCGTTCTGCAGGTCTTCGAGCAGGTTGACGACCTGGGCCTGGATGGAGACGTCGAGCGCGGAGACGGGCTCGTCGGCGATGATCAGCTTGGGTTTGAGCGCGAGGGTGCGGGCGATGCCGATGCGCTGCCGCTGGCCGCCGGAGAACTCGTGCGGGTAGCGGTTGTAGTGCTCGGGGTTGAGCCCGACGAGGCCGAGCAGGTCCTGGACGGCTTTCTTGATGCCGTGCTCGGTCTCCACGCCCTGGATGCGGAAGGGGGCGCCGACGATGGTGCCGACGGTGTGGCGGGGGTTGAGCGACGAGTACGGGTCCTGGAAGATCATCTGCATGTCGCGGCGGAGCGGCCTGAGCTTGCCCTGCGCCATGTGGGTGATGTCCTGACCCTCGAAGACCACCTTGCCGGCGGTGGGCTCGAGGAGGCGGGTGACCAGGCGGCCGGTGGTGGACTTGCCGCAGCCGGACTCCCCCACCAGGCCGAGCGTCTCGCCCTTGAACACGTCGAAACTGATCCCGTCGACCGCCTTGACGGCGCCGACCTGCCTCTTGAACAGGCCTTTGGTGACGGGGAAGTGCTTCTCCATGTTCTGGACGGAAAGAAGCGGCTCGTTCTCGCTCACTGCGTCTCCAGCGCTGGCTTGATCTCGTTGTCCCAGAGGGCTCGCCGTTCGGCCCGGTCGAGGTGGCAGCGCACCAGGTGGCCGCCCTCGGTCTCGAGCAGGGCGGGCACCTCGGTCCTGTCCTTGCCGCCGGTCTTGTCGGCGTACGGGCAGCGGGGGTGGAAGGCGCAGCCCGGCGGCACGTTGATCAGTGACGGCGGGGAGCCCTTGATCGGCAGGAGGCGCTCGGTGGGCTCGCGGTCGAGGCGCGGCATCGAGCCCAGCAGTCCCCAGGTGTAGGGGTGTTCGGGGCGGTAGAAGATGTCGTCGGCGGTGCCGTACTCGACGCACTTGCCGCCGTACATGACGAGGATGTCGTCGGACAGCTCGGCGACCACGCCGAGGTCGTGGGTGATGATGATGAGCGCGGAGTTGAACTCGCGCTGCAGGTCGCGCATGAGGTCGAGGATCTGGGCCTGCACGGTGACGTCGAGCGCGGTGGTGGGCTCGTCGGCGATGAGCAGCTCGGGGTCGCACGACAGCGCCATGGCGATCATGGCGCGCTGGCGCATGCCGCCGGAGAACTCGTGCGGGTAGGAGTCGACGCGGCGCTGCGGCTCGGGGATGCCGACGCGGCCGAGCATGTCGATGGCGTGCTTCTTGGCCACGGCCTTGGAGACCTTGTGGTGGATGCGGTACGCCTCGATGATCTGGTCGCCGACGGTGTAGAAGGGGTGCATCGACGACAGCGGATCCTGGAAGATCATCGCCATCTTCTTGCCGCGCAGCCCGCGCACGTGCTCCTGGGAGGCGCCGACGAGCTCTTCGCCGTCGAGCCAGATCTCGCCGGAGATGTTGGCTCCCCTGCCTTTGTGCAGGCCGAGGATGCCGAGGCTGGTGACGGACTTGCCGGACCCGGACTCGCCGACGATGCCGAGCGTCTTGCCGCGTTCGAGGCTGAACGTCAGGCCGTCGACGGACTTGACGAGGCCGTCGTCGGTCGGGAAGTGGATCTTGAGGTCCTTGACCTCCAGAAAGCTGCTCACGTCAGCCTCACCCTCGGGTCCACGACCGCGTAGAGCAGGTCGACGATCAGATTGGCCACGATGATGAAGGCCGCCGCCACCAGGGTGACGCCCATGACCTGGGGCAGGTCGTTGCGCTCGATGGCGTCCCTGGCGTACTTGCCGATGCCGGGCAGCGAGAACGTGCTCTCGGTCAGCACCGCGCCGCCGAGCAGCAGGCCCAGGTCGAGGCCGAACATGGTCAGCACCGGGGTGAGCGTGGCTCTCAGCCCGTGTTTGACCACCACGGCCCGCTCGGGCAGGCCCTTGGCCCTGGCTGTTCGGATGTAGTCCTCGCCCATGGTCTCGAGCATGCCCGCCCTGGTGAGCCGAGCGTAGCCGGCGGCGTACAGGAAGGCGAGCGTGATCCAGGGCAGCATCAGGTTGTTGGCCCAGGTGAGCGGGTCCTCGCTGAACGGCACCCAGTCGGCGACGTCGCCGACGAGGCCGAGCTGGTCGCGGAAGATGGCCAGCGACACGATGCCGGTGAAGAAGATGGGCAGCGACACGCCGGCCAGAGCGATGCCCATGGAGAAGCGGTCGAAGAAGCTGCCGCGCCGCAGCGCGGACACCACGCCGGTGGCCACGCCGAAGACGACCCACACCACGGCCGCGCCGAGCGCCAGGGAAAGCGTGATCGGTATGCGGTCGAGCAGGTCGGGCAGGACCGGGTTCTGCGTGACGTACGAGTAGCCGAGGCAGGGCGCCGGGCACAGCTCGACGCCGGGACCGTAGTTGCGCTCCACGCCGACGAAGATGCCCTTCACGAACCGCCCGTACTGGACCAGGAGCGGGTCGTAGAACCCCAGCCGGATCGCCGTGTCGTGGATGACCTGCTCATTGGCGGCCTTGCCGACGTATCGAGAGGCCAGGTCGTCAGCGGACATCCCAGCGAGCCGAGGCACGAGGAAGAAGATGGCGAACGTCGCGATGCTCACCACGAAGAGCAGCATGACGGCCGCTATCAACCGTCTGAGAATGTATGTGAACACTGATCTCGGCCATGGCGGCCGGGCCTCGTGAGCCCGGCCGCCGAAACCTTCACCTGCTTTCGACGTACGTATCCGGCGGGGTCGCCTGACCTGTTACTGGGTGCTCAGCGTGAGGTACTCGTACATGCCCCAGTTCTGGCTGACGAAGACGTTCTTCAGCGTCGGCGGCCGGTAGAACAGGCCGTGCGCCCAGACGTAGGGGAGGATGTATGCCGAGTCCATGACCTGCTTGTCGACCTGCGCCCAGATGGCGTTGCGCTTGGCGGCGTCGGTCTCCGCGGCAGCCTGGTCGATGAGCTCGTCGATCTTCGGGTCCTTGACGCTGAGGTTGGTGTTACCGGCGTCGCGGATGACACGGCTGTCGACGATCTGCTGGAAGAAGCCGAAGCCCTCGGGGTAGTCGGCGCCCCAGCCGTAAACCATGAGGCCGAGGTTGTTCTTCTTGGCGAAGTCGGGCTTGCCGGCGTACAGCTTGAAGTAGTCGCCCTGCGGGTAGCCCTTGATCTCCAGCTTGATGCCGACGCGGCCGAGCGACTGCTGCAGCGACTCGGCGGTCAGCTTTTCGGCGGCACGCTCGTTGCGGTAGGAGATGGTGGTGCTGAAGCCGTTGGGCTGGCCGCAGGCCGCCAGCTCTTCCTTGGCCTTCTCGACGTTGCCGGTCGGGTTGGCCTCGACGCCGTACGGGTCGATCTTCTGGTAGCCGGTCATCTTCGACGGCATGAGGCTCAGCGCGATGTCGCCGCCGGCGTCGGGGCCGCCGTAGGCGCCCTGGAGCGCGGAGCGGTCGGCCGCGTACATCACGGCCTTGCGGCAGTGGATGTTGTCGAACGGCTTGACGTCACCGTTGATGTTGGTGAACCAGGTCCGGTCGATCGGGGCCGAGTCGGCGTACTGCTTGACCTTGGGGTCGGTCAGGACCGTCTTGCGGGCGTTGGCCGCGACACCGGTGCTGTTGACCTTGACGTCGATCTTGCCGGACAGCAGTCGCTGGTCGAGGTCGTCCTCGTTCTGGCCGAGCAGCACCTCGATGGAGTCGTTGAGCTGCTTGCGGTTGGGGTCGGTGGCCGGGTCCCAGTTGGGGTTCTTGACGAGCTCGATGCGCTTGGTGAGCTCGTGCGCCTTGAACATGTAGGGGCCGGTCGAGACCGGGTGCTCCTTGTACTTCGAGCCGGTGTCCTTGGCCTCCGGCACGGGGGCCGTCTGCGGGAGCATGGCGAAGTAGTCGAAACCGCCGTAGGCCTTCTTCAGGTGGAAGACGATGGTGTAGTCGTCGGGCGTCTCGATGGCCTTGAGGTCGTCGAGCTTGCCCTTCATCTTGTACGGGCCGGTGTAGCCCTGCAGGTCAAGCCAGTCATTGAAGTAGGTCGGGCCGCTGGGCAGGATGTCCTTGTCCAGGGAGCGGGCCACGGCGTACTTGACGTCCTTCGACGTCACCGGGGTGCCGTCCTCGTACTTGATGCCCTTGCGCAGCTTGTACGTCCACGTCTTGCCGCCGTCGGTGGGCTTGCCGAGGTCCTCGGCCAGGTCACCGACCAGCTGCAGACCCTCCTCGCCCGGCACCGGCTTGAACATGGTCAGCGCGCGCGTGTAGAGGCGGGCGAAGTTCCAGGCGTAGCCGTAGTACATGTCGCCCGGGTCGACCGAGTCGAAGTCGCCCGGCATGCCCATGTGGAGGGTGCCGCCGGTCTTGTCCGACGGGTTGACGACCTGCGTGACGCCCGCGTTGTACTGGCTGGCGGGCTTCTCGTCACTGCCGCTGCCACCGGTGCTCTTGCTGCCGCCGCCACCGCCACACGCGGAGACGACCACGGCGAGAGCGGCGGTCATCGCCACTGCCGACGCCTTGGATCGTATCTTCATCGACCTGACACACCCCTTGTTTCTAGGAGTTGAGAACTTGCTGAAAACTCACGAGGGCTATCGGGCCTTGGGATCGAAGGCGTCCCTGAGGCCGTCACCGAGCAGGTTGAACGCCAGCACGGTGATGAAGATCGCGAGACCGGGGAAGATCATGAAGTTGGGCGCCACCTGGTAGTTGTGGACGGCGTCCGACAGCATGCCTCCCCACGTGGGAGTCGGCGGCCGCACGCCCACGCCGAGGAAGGACAGCGCGGCCTCGAACAGGATGTTCGAGGGGATCAGCAACGTCGAGTAGACGAGGATCGGCGCCAGGAGGTTGGGCAGGATCTCCTTGAACAGGATGGTGTGGTTGCGCGCGCCCAGGCTCCTGGACGCGTCGACGAACTCCCGCTCGCGGAGAGACAACGTCTGACCTCGGATGATACGTCCGATGTAGGGCCAGTTGAAAAACCCGATGATGAACACCAGCAGGCTGATCCTGAGCGTGTCACCCGACATGCCGAAAGCCTTGTCGGGGATGACCCCGGCCAGCGCCAGCGCGAACACCAGCAGCGGGAACGCCAGGAAGATGTCCATGAGCCGGCTGATGATGGTGTCGACCCAGCCGCCGAAGAAGCCGGCGATCATCCCGAGGACCGTGCCGAGCACGACACACAGCAGCGTCGCGAAGAACGCGATGAGCAGCGAGATGCGTGCTCCGTACAGGACGCGGCTGAACAGGTCGCGGCCGGAGTCCGGCTCCACGCCGAACAGGAAGTCGCTGCTGATGCCTCCGAAGGTGCCCAGCGGCGCTCCGATGGAGGGGTCGAGCTTCTCCCGGTGCCACTCGGCCGGCGGGTGCCCGAACCACGACACCAGCAGCGGCGCGAAGATCGCGACGAGGATGAGCAGCAGGATGACGATGCCGCCGATCATCGCGATGCGGTCGCGCCTGAGGCGCATCCAGGCGATCTGCCCCAGGGAACGCCCCCGGATGACCGAAGTCTCCGCCCCCTCAAGAACGGTCTCCGGCCCGGCTTCGATGGCCGATCCCGGAACATCGAGCGGTGCGGTCATGCCAGTAGCCCCCTGGATTCCAGACGACGTCGTCCGTGTCGGCGCCGCGACCCGATCAGGGTAGGCGCCCCAATGTGCTGGGACCGCGTGTCGCGGTCTCAGGAGGCAGAATCTATGGCCTGAGCTGGTATGACCAGTCCCTCAGAGCTTGCTGTGGCTCAACTGTGATTGACGCGAAACGGATTCGTATTGATCTTGAAGGGAATGTCTACGAGTCGTCCCGGTTACGTCTCGGATCTGTGACACAACCCCTGGGGCCGCCGTGACCTGTGGTGTCAGCTGATGCCGCGGCGCTTGAGCAGCTCCTCGATGTCGGAGAAGTCGTCGTCGCTCTTGGCCGCCGGCTTCGGCGCGACGGCGGGCTTCTGCGGCTTGCCAGCGGCGGCCGGACGGGCGGCGGTCGGACGGGCGGCGGCGCCCTGCGCGGGCGGCGCGGCGTCGTCCTTGCTCTTCTTCCTGCGGCCGAGTGACAGCTTCCGGCCGCGCATCACGCCCGACACCACGAACAGCACCACCGACAGGCCCGCCACCGCGACACCGGCCCACACGGCCGGGTTGAACACCAGGCTGGTCACGAAGCCCACCACGGTGGTGCCGATGGTCCACAGGGCCTGCAACGCGCCCGTGAGATAGGCCGCCACCGGCAGCAGCGCCCACGCCGTCACCCGCATGCCGGCCGCCGCTCCCCTGCGGCGGAACGCCAGGAACGCCAGGGCCAGCCCGGCGATCGTCACGCCCGCGCACAGCGGCAGCCAGGCGATCTGCTCGAAGTTACCCATGTCGCCGCCCCCTCGTCATCGCTCGTGCCCTCCATCCTGGCACGCTGAGGCTTTTCCGCCTCCTCCGCGAGAACCACATGTCCCTTAGGGGTAACGCTTCAGGACGGCAGAAGATCCCTGAGATCGGAAACCCCGACCTCCGTCAGGGACGAGACCACCAGCCGGCCCGGAGCGGGCTCGACGGGCAGCAGGCTCGGCACGGCCACGACGGCGCACCCGGCGGCGGTCGCGGCGGCCACGCCGTTCGGGGAGTCCTCCAGCACCACGCACCGCACGGGCTCCACGCCGAGCAGCCGGGCGGCGGTCAGGTACGGCTCGGGGTCCGGCTTCGTACGGGTGACGTCGTCGGCGGTGACCACGACGTCGAAGCGGTCCCGGCCGACGCTCTTGAGCACCGCGTCGGCGATGTCCTTCAGCGAGGAGGTGACCAGCCCCACCGGCACGCCCTCCGCGCGCAGGGCGTCGAGCAGCTCCGAGGCGCCCGGCATGACCTCCACCCCGGCCGACAGCTCGGCGACCATCCCGTCCACCATCCACGCCCGCACCGTCTCGGGCGGCACGTCGGCGCCGGAGACGGACAGCATGTAGCCGACGGTGCGCTCCATGGAGCCGCCGACGAGGTGGACCTGGTGCTCCGGCGTCCACTCGGCGCCGAGCCTGGCCATCACCCCGGTCTCGATCCTCAGCCAGACGCGCTCGCTGTCGACCAGCAGGCCGTCCATATCGAAGAAGACCGCTTGCATCCCTTGCCCCCGATTCGGTGTCCGCCCGCCATGGTGGACGTTCCGGCTGAACGGCGGGCGTGGTGAAGCCCGCCCGCACGTGAACGGCGGGCGGGCGGACGTCGCCGTCAGACGTTGAAGTACTTGGCCTCCGGGTGGTGCGCGACCAGCGCCGAGGTGGCCTGCTCGGGGTGGAGCTGGAACTCCTCCGACAGCGTCACCCCGATGCGCTCGGGCGCGAGCAGCTCGAACAGCTGCTTCTGGTCCTCCAGGTTCGGGCAGGCCGGGTAGCCGAAGGAGTAGCGGCAGCCCTGGATGTTGACCTTCAGCATGTCGTCGAGCGACTCCTCGCCGCCGATGCCCCACTCCGAGCGGACCCGCGCGTGCCAGTATTCGGCCAGCGCCTCGGTGAGCTGCACCGACAGGCCGTGCAGCTCCAGGTAGTCGCGGTAGGCGTCCTTCGCGAACAGCTCGGCCGTCGCCTCGGAGATCTTGGAGCCCATCGTGGCCACCTGGAAGGCGATCACGTCGACCTCGCCGGAGTCCTTGGCGCGGAAGAAGTCGGACAGGCACAGGTGCCGGTCGCGCCGCTGGCGCGGGAAGGTGAAGCGGGTGCGCTCGCGGCCGTCGTCGTCGAGGATGATCAGCGAGTCGCCGTCGGAGACGCACGGGAAGTAGCCGTAGACGACGGCCGCCTCCAGCAGGCCCTCGGTCTGCATGCGCTCCAGCCACATGCGCAGCCGCGGCCGGCCCTCGGTCTCGACCAGCTCCTCGTAGCCGGGCCCGTCGCCGCCTCTGGTGGGCTTGAGCCCCCACTGGCCGAGGAACAGGGCCCGCTCGTCGAGGAAGGCCGCGTACTCGTTCAAAGAGATGCCCTTGACGACGCGGTCGCCGTGGAACGGCGCGCGCGGGACGGGGTTGTCGGCCGCCACGTCGGAGCGGGCCGGCAGCTCCTCGACGGGCGTGCGCACGAGCGCCGCGCCGGTCTTGACCCGCCGCTCGCGCAGCGGCGGCAGCTTCGCCCCCTCCACGCCGCGCTTGACCGCCATGAACGCGTCCATCAGCCGCAGGCCCTCGAACGCGTCGCGGGCGTAACGCACCTCGCCCTCGAACAGCTCCGCGAGGTCCTGCTCCACGTAGGCGCGGGTCAGGGCGGCGCCGCCGAGCAGCACCGGGTACTTGCCGGCCAGGCCCCTGGAGTTCATCTCCTCCAGGTTCTCCTTCATGATGACCGTCGACTTCACCAGCAGCCCCGACATGCCGATGACGTCGGCCTTCTGCTCGTCGGCTGCCTCCAGGATGGCCGAGACGGGCTGCTTGATGCCGAGGTTGACGACCTGGTAGCCGTTGTTGGACAGGATGATGTCCACGAGGTTCTTGCCGATGTCGTGCACGTCGCCCTTGACGGTGGCCAGCACGATGCGGCCCTTCGTCTCGCCCTCGACGCGCTCCATGTGGGGCTCGAGGTAGGCGACGGCCGTCTTCATCACCTCGGCCGACTGCAGCACGAACGGCAGCTGCATCTGGCCCGAGCCGAACAGCTCGCCCACCGTCTTCATGCCGTCGAGCAGCACGTCGTTGATGATCTCAAGGGCGGGGCGCTGCTCCAGCGCGGTGTCGAGGTCGGCCTCCAGGCCCTTCTTCTCGCCGTCGATGATGCGCCGCTTGAGCCGCTCCCACAGCGGCAGCGCGGCCAGCTCCTCGGCCTTGCCGGCGCGCATCGCGGCGGCGTCGACGCCCTCGAACAGCTCCATGAACCGCTGCAGCGGGTCGTAGCCCTCGCGGCGGCGGTCGTAGACCATGTCGAGCGCGACCTGGCGCTGCTCGTCGGGGATGCGGGCCATCGGCAGGATCTTGGAGGCGTGCACGATGGCGGAGTCGAGGCCCGCGTTGACGCACTCGTTGAGGAACACCGAGTTGAGCACCATGCGGGCGGCCGGGTTGAGGCCGAAGCTGATGTTGGACAGGCCCAGCGTGGTCTGCACGCCCGGATAGCGGCGCTTGAGCTCGCGGATGGCCTCGATGGTCTCCAGGCCGTCGCGCCTGGTCTCCTCCTGGCCGGTGGCGATCGGGAAGGTCAGGCAGTCGACGATGATGTCCTCGACCCGCATGCCCCAGTTGGTCGTCAGGTCCTCCACCAGGCGGGTCGCCACGCGGATCTTGTGCTCGGCGGTGCGGGCCTGGCCCTCCTCGTCGATGGTCAGGGCGACCACGGCCGAGCCGTGCTCGCGGACCAGCCGCATGATCTTCTGGAAGCGGGAGTCGGGGCCGGCGCCGTCCTCGTAGTTGACGGAGTTGACCGCGGCGCGCCCGCCCAGCATCTCGAGACCGGCCTGCAGCACCGCCGGCTCGGTCGAGTCGAGCATGATCGGCAGGGTGGAGGCGGTGGCGAAGCGGAAGGCCAGCTCCTTCATGTCGGCCACGCCGTCACGCCCGACGTAGTCGACGCACAGGTCGAGCATGTGGGCGCCGTCGCGGGCCTGGTCGCGGGCCATCTCGACGCAGTCGTCCCAGCGGCCCTCCAGCATCGCCTCGCGGAAGGCCTTGGAGCCGTTGGTGTTGCAGCGCTCACCGATCGCCAGGTAGGAGGTGTCCTGCCGGAACGGGACCGTCTGGTAGAGCGAGGAGGCGCCCGGCTCGGGGTGCGGGCGGCGCGCCGCGACCTCCCTGCCCCGCACGCGCTCGACCACCTGGCGCAGGTGCTCGGGCGTGGTGCCGCAGCAGCCGCCCACCAGGGACAGGCCGTAGTCGCGGGTGAACGTCTGGTGCGCGTCGGCCAGCTCCTGCGCCGACAGCGGGTAGTAGGCGCCGTCGGCGGTCAGCACCGGCAGGCCCGCGTTCGGCATGCACGACAGCCGCAGCCGCGAGTGGCGGGCCAGGTAACGCAGGTGCTCGCTCATCTCGGCGGGGCCCGTGGCGCAGTTGAGGCCGATGATGTCGACGCCGAGCGGCTCGATCGCGGTCAGCGCGGCGCCGATCTCCGAGCCCAGCAGCATCGCGCCGTTGGTCTCGATCGTCACCTGCGCGATGATCGGGACGTCGCGGCCCGCGTCCTCGATGGCCCGCTTCGCGCCGACGACGGCCGCCTTGACCTGCAGCAGGTCCTGGCACGTCTCGATGATCAGCGCGTCGGCGCCGCCCGCGATCAGGCCCGCCGCGTTGTCGCGGTAGGCGTCGCGCAGGCTCGCGTACGGCAGGTGGCCGAGCGTGGGCAGCTTCGTGCCGGGGCCCATCGAGCCCAGCACGAAACGCGGCTGGTCGGGCGTGGCCCAGTGGTCGGCGGCCTCCCGCGCGATCCGCGCCCCGGCCTCGGAGTACTCGAAGACGCGGTCGGCGATGTCGTACTCGCCCAGCGCGGCGAGGTTGGCGCCGAAGGTGTTGGTCTCCACGCAGTCGACCCCGACGGCGAAGTAGGCGTCGTGCACGCCCCGCACGATGTCGGGGCGGGTGACGTTGAGCACCTCGTTGCAGCCCTCGTGACCGTGGAAGTCGTCGATCGTCGGGTCCTGGGCCTGGAGCATCGTGCCCATCGCTCCGTCGGCGACTATGACACGCTGGGCCAACACTTCTCGGAAGGTCGGGGAGATGCTCATGGAGTGAAGCTTATCGGGTGCGCCTCGAGCGATGCTCGGGCGCGGCCGCACGCCTGCCCTCCTCGCGTACGCGGGGACACGCGCGGCACCTTCCTTCTGACGATCACCTTCGCTTGTAGCGATCACCTTCGCTTCTGGCGATCACCTTCGCTTGTAGCGATCGGCTTCCTTCTGGCGACCGCCTTCCCCCACATCCCGCGGCAGACGCTATCGTACGGTTCGTCATTGTACGCGGCGTCCAATTAGGGGCTCGCATGACCTACCGCACCGTCCTCGTCGGCACCGACGGCTCCGCCTCCTCCTTCCGCGCCGTCACCACCGCCGCCTCCCTCGCCGCCGCCACCCGGGCCACGCTCGTGCTGGCCTGCGCCTACCTGCCCATGCGGGAGAGCGCGCGGGCCGCCGCCGCCGACCGCCTGGGAGAACTGGCGTACAAGGTGAACGGCTCCACCCCCGCCGACGACGCCCTGCGCGCCGCCCGCGAGCACGCCGTGGCGGCGGGCGCCTCGGACGTGGTGCTGGCGGCCGAGCAGGGGGAGGCGGTGGACGTCCTCATCACCCTGGCTGAACGACACGCCGCCGACCTGCTCGTGGTCGGCAACCGCGGACTCAACAGCCTGGCCGGCCGGCTGCTGGGCTCGGTACCGTCGGGGGTGACGCATCGGGCACCCTGCGACGTCCTCATCGTCCACACCACCTCCGGCCACTGACCCTCCCCTCGGCTCGGACCCCTTCACAGGCCGCCGCCGCCGAACACGCGGCCTCTGCACAGTCGCCCCCTGCCGCTGCGCCCACCGCCGCCCTCACGGTGCCGGGTCGGCGGGACGGTGAACGGCGCAACTCGGCGCAATGCGCACGGCGCCCAGCGTGGCGCACCGGGACGAGGTGAGGGGCCCGAGGCGGTGCAGGGTGGTGCAGGAGCGGAGCGGCGCAGGAGCGGAGGACAGCACAGGACGCGAGAGCACGAGGCGCACGACGCGGGGCGCGGGAGCGCGAGACGCAGGGGCGAGCGGCGTGGGATGAGGCGAGGGCCCGGAACGATGCAGGGGGCGGAGCAGCGCAGGAGCGGAGGACGGCACAGGGCGCAGAACGCGGGGCGCACGACGCCGGGACGAGCGGCGCAGGGCGCACGACGCGGAGGCGAGCGGCGCAGGGCGAGCGGCGGGGCGGAACACGGGCGCCTCCTGCCCGCCGCTGCGGCCACGCCCCTACGCCCGCGCCCACCCAGCGCCGGGTCGGCGGGACGGTGGACGGCGCGGCTCGGCGCAACGCGCACGGCGCCCAGGGTGGCGCATCGGGATGAGGCGAGGGGCCCGGGACGGTGCAGGGTGCAGGGTGGTGCAGGAGCGGAGGACAGCACAGGGGCACGAGCACGAGGCGCACGACGCGGGGCGCAGAAGCGCGAGACGCAGGGGCGAGCGGCACGGCGGAGAGCGGCACGGCGGGGAGTCGCACGGCGGACAGCGGCACGGCAGACAGCGGCATGGTGGCAACGGCGCGGCGGGTAGCGGCGCGGGGGCGAGCGGCGGTAGCGAGCGGCACGGCGGACGACAACGCGGCGGACGACGACGCGATGGTGAGGGTGCGGCGGACAACGGCGCGATGGTGCGCGGTGGTGAGGGTGCGATGGGTGGGTGATCGGCGTGGCGGAGTTCGCGCGCCGCGAACGCTCGCGGCCGTCCGCACCCGTCCCAGAGCAGACGGGCGGCTCACCGGGGACCCGCGCGACGTGCCCGCGCACGGTGGCACCACCGCCCCGGCCCCGTCCGTACAAGGCCGTTCACCAGCCATGATGCGGCGTTCAAGCCCTGAACGCGCCGCCCGCCCCGCCGCCACGTAACGCTCGCCGGCCCCGAGCCCAAACCTCCGAGCGCCGCCGGAGGCCCGTTGGTGGTGGTTGTTCGGGGGGAGATCGGTGACGGTGACGCCTCCTTACCGCATAGGCTTAGCGGGACGATGGAGAGAGGAGGCGACACGTGATAGAGCTCGAAGGGCTCCCCGAGCTCGTCGACCCGGTGCTCATTGCCGCGTTCGAGGGGTGGAACGACGCGGGTGAGGCTTCCAGCGGTGTGATCGCCCACCTCGAGTCGGCGTGGAAGGCCGAGCCGCTCATCGCGCTCGACCCCGACGACTACTACGACTTCCAGGTCACCCGGCCCGTCGTGGAGATGAACGACGGGCTGACGCAGTCGATCGTGTGGCCGACCACGCGGCTGCTGCGTGCCCGTCCGCCGGGGCTGGAGCGTGACGTGGTGCTGTTGCGCGGCATCGAGCCCAACATGCGCTGGCGCTCGTTCTGCGACGACATCATCTACATCTGCCGGGAGCTGGGCATCGAGCTGGCGGTGATGCTGGGCGCGCTGCTCAACGACTCGCCGCACACGCGTCCGGTGCCGATCCTGGGCGGGGCGACGAACGCGGGCCTGGCCCGCTCGACGAACCTGGAGCTGAGCCGGTACGAGGGCCCGACGGGCATCGTGGGGGTGTTGCAGCACGCGTTCGGCAAGGCGGGGCTCGACGCGATCTCCTTGTGGGCGTCGGTGCCGCACTACGTGGCGCAGCCGCCGAACCCGAAGGCCACGCTGGCGCTGCTGCGCCGGCTGGAGGACGTTCTGGAGATCCCGATGCCGCTGGGCGACCTCGACGAGGAGGCCAGGGCGTGGGAGCGGGGCGTGGACGAGCTGGCCTCGCAGGACAGCGAGGTGGCGGAGTACGTCAAGGAGCTGGAGGAGCGCAAGGACGCGGCCGAGCTGCCGGAGGCGAGCGGCGATGCGATCGCGGCGGAGTTCGAGCGTTACCTGCGGCGCAGAGACCGCGACACTGACAGCTGATCCTCAGGGGCCAGGGCCGACTTTTTCCCGCACCTTCGGGTAATAATCGGAGACTCGTATAGGTTTGCACCAAGCAGCGCCCCTGGATTCGAGCATTCACAAACCCGGTACCACCCGGCATATCGGCTTCGCACGTGATGCCTGCACAACTGACCGCGCACGTTAGGCATGCCATGGCGACACCACCGCACGTAGACCCGCACCAGAGAAGCCAGGACACCCGGCAGCGGGTGCTCCAGATGGCCGTCTCGCTCAGGGAAGACCGCCCCGGCGGCCCGGTGGACTACTTCCTCGCCCTGCTGCAGGACCGGCTCCCCCTCTGGCTGAGCATCCTGCACGATCTGTCGCACCGCGCCGGGAAGGGGTCCGTCTCCGGCAACCTTCTTCCGGTGGCCCGGGCGGGGATCGATCACTACATAGACGTGCAGAGCGCGGCGCTGCCCGCGTTCACCTCCCCGAACGTGACCGTCCGCTTCCGCCAGGCCCTGCGCGACACGGGCCTCGGGCCGCAGACCGAGATCGCGCCGCTGGCCGCGTACCTGGCCGCCGAGCAGCGGCTCGGGCGGGTGCGCGCCGACGCCGACCCGGACGCGAGCGCGCGGCTGCTGGTCGCGGGGTGCTTCCATCGGGCCTACATCGAGATGTTCGTCGGCGCGGACGCCTGCCCGGCTCGGGACGTCAGCGCCCGCGAGATCGTACGGGAGCTGCGCCTGGAGCCGGCCCCTCAGCCCGCCGGCCGCTGATCGCGGGCAGGTGAAGGCGGACGGCGGCCATGTCGCGCGGCCGCCGGTTGCCGGGAGGGTCAGGCGCGGCGCAGCGGCTGGGGTTCGGCTGTGCTGCGGTGGCGGTGCAGGGCCTGGTCGTAGCGGTGCCAGATCAGGGCCGCCACGTCCGGGTCGGCGCCCAGCGGGTCGCTGACCAGGCCGGCTCCGGCCGCGGCGAGGCGGTCGTGGAAGAAGCCGGGGGCCAGGACGTACGAGGCGATGGCGACGCGCGCGGCCGGGGTCGAGCGCAGCCGTTCCATGGCCTCCTCCAGCGACGGGGTGCCGGCCGAGGCGAACGCGGCGGTGACCGGGCGGGCCAGGCGGACGGCTAGCTGGTGGGCGGCGGCGCGCACGTCGGCCAGCGCCGACGGGTCGGAGGAGCCGGCGGCGCCGAGCAGGACGGCGTCCGTGGCGCGCAGGCCCGCTCTGGCCAGCTTGCGGGTCAGAGCCGAGGTGAGGAGCCGGTGCGGGCCGAGCCAGCCGGCCACGATCGCGTCCGGGCGGTGCTCGGCGATGACCTCGGGCAGGTCGATGTGGACGTGGTAGCCGCCCGCCAGCAGCAGCGGCACCACGACCACCGGGCCGGGGATCGTGGGCAGGACGTCCGCCAGCAGGGGGGCGCTGATCTCCAGGTAGCTGAGCTCGACGCGCTGCCCGGGGCGGGCCCGGCCGACCGTTTCCGCCAGGGAGGACAGGGTGCGCTCGCCCTCGGCGCTGCGGGTCCCGTGTGCGGCCAGGACGAGTGCGGGCCTCACCGGCTCCCCCCGGCACGCCTGTCGCGGCCGGTGAGGGTGGTGGTGCCCCAAGGCATGGCGATCTCCTCCTGGTGATGCGGGTGGTCATGGTGACGGTGCGGGTGGTGGCGATGGTGCCGCTGGGGGCGATGGTGCCGCTGGGGGCGATGGTGCTGGTGGGGGTTATGGTGCGGATGCCCTAGGTGCTGGTCCCCGCGCGGGTGCCGAAAGTGCTGGGGTGAGGGACGGGGTGGTGGGGTCACGGGCCTGCCTCGTACTGGCAGGCGAGGCGGTAGCCGCGCTTGACCACCGTCTCGACGATCCCGCTGGGCCCGAGGGCGCGGCGGAGCCGGGTGATGGCCATTTCGACGGCGTGCTCGGCCGATTCGCGGGCCACGCTGCCGGGCAGCACCGTACGGAGGTCGGCGCGCGACACCACGTGCCCCGGCTTGTCGGCCAGGCGTTTGAGCACCGCCATGGGGGCGGGCGGCAGGGGGCGCAGTTCGCCGTTCACGACGACGGCGTGGCCGCGGATCTCGAGCCGGTGGTCGCCGGCCGTGAGGCGGGTGACGCCGTGCTCGGGCAGGTGGCGCGCGAGGGCGCGGGCGAGGGCGCCGAGGCGGGAGCGGTCCGGCTGGAGGGTGGGGACGCCGCGCGAGGTGAGCGGCTCGGCGGTGACGGGCCCGACGCAGGCGGCGACGACGGCCCCGCCGAACGCGGCCAGCAGCGCTTCTTCCAGCCCTTCCGCCCTGGCGGCGCCGAGCATGGCGTGCACGGCGGGCGCGCTGGTGAAGGCGACGGCGTCGACGGAGCCGGAGATCGTCTGGCTGATCAGGCGGCGCAGCGGCGAGATGTCGCGGTACGGCAGCCACCGGTAGACGGGGATCTCGATCACCTCGGCCCGGCCTCGCGCAGGGCGGCCACGAAGTCGCTGAGCGGCTCGCCGTGCTGCTGCACCGCGATGCGCCGCCCGCGCAGGTCCTGAGCGAGGAGGTAGTCCTTGACCTCGTTGCAGGATTCGGAGGAGGGCGTCCAGTGGTCGTTGAGGCCGGCGGCGCGCACCGCTCCCCTGGCTTTGGGGCCGCGGGTGAGCAGGCGGGCCTTGGACAGGTGCTCGCCCAGGTCGGCGGACAGCCCCCAGCCTTCGGCGGCGGCCATCCAGCCGCGGAAGCCGACGCCGGTGGTGACCACGACGTCGTCGAGCGGCGCCTCAAGGCTCTGGCGGGTGGCGGCGAGCAGGTCGGCGTCCTCGGCGAGCGGGACGAGCCGGATGGCGGGGGCGCTGACCACGCGTGCCCCGCGGCGCTCCAGGAGCGCCCCGAACTCCTCGCGCCGTCGCGTCGCGGTGACGCCGATGGTGAAGCCCGCCAGGGCGTCGGGCGCCGTCTCCGGGGAAGAGCCGCCCTCTTCGGGAAGCGCGCTCATGACTGCACCTCCAGGTAGTCGAAGATGCCTGGCCGGGCCCCGAGCACCCGGCCAGGCATCACACGCGCGTGTGACGCAAGTGAGATCACCCTCCGATACTGCTTTCGGGTGGTTTCGCCACTGGGTCTCTTCTGTTACCGCTGTGCTACAAGGCATGACCTTCGCGATTGGCGGGGCGCACGGTTGGGAAACGTTCTTGGTGACGATCGCGGCCTATCGGGGAGTTGCGGGTGACGGTCCGGCCTATTCGCATGTTCGATGATCCGGTGCTCCGCTCGGTCGCGGCGCCGATCCAGGATTTCGATCGGGAGCTGAGACGGCTGGTCAAGGCGCTGACGGCGACGATGCGGGCGGCGTCGGGGCGGGCCGGGCTGGCGGCTCCGCAGATCGGGGAGCCGGTGCGGGTGGTGGTCTATTCCTACGACGGCAGGTCGGGTCACCTGGTGAACCCGCGGCTGGAGCTGTCGGAGCGCAAGGTGACCGCCGACGAGGCGTGCCTGTCGGCGCCGGGCGTGTGGTGGCCGCTGGAACGCTCCTACATGGTCACGGCGCGCGGCCGGGACATGTTCGGCAAGCCCGTCACGGTGCGGGCGCTCGGCGTGCTGGCCCGGGTGCTGCAGCACGAGGTCGATCATCTCGACGGGGTGCTGTTCAGCGACCATCTCGAGGCGGCCGAGCGCGAGCGCTTCCTGGCGGAGGCGCTGCCCGCCGCGCCCTGAGCCAGCGCTGCCCGCCGCGCCCTGAGCCAGCGGTTCCCGCCGCGCCCTGAGCCGGCGGTTCCCGGCGCCGCCTGAGCCGGCGGTTCCGGCGCTTCTCGAGGCGGGCGAAACGCGTCAGGGGCAGGTTCGGCGGTAGGGGAGCTCCGGGATGTGCCGGCGCCACTCGGCCGGCGACAGGCCGCCGTCCTGGCGGCAGATCGCGGCGGCGGCCGCGCCCGGATCGACGATGATCCTGCGCAGGGCGCCGTCCGAGGAGGAGATGAGCAGCGCCGTCCGGTCGAACGCCACGGCCGGCACGGAGTCGGTGTAGTAGCTCATCGGCGTCCCGATCCGCTGGTGTTCGCGCCAGTCCCACAGCTGGATGCCGGTGTCGCCCTCGCTGCCGACGGTGGCGAGCAGTTCCCCTCGCGGGTAGGGGACGAGCGCGGCGACCGAGCCGGTGTAGAGGGCCTGGGGCGGGGCGAGGAGCGTGCGCAGGTCCCGGTCCCAGAACGTCAGGCGCCCGTCCGGGTCGCCGATCGCGGCCTTGTCCCCCATGAAGAGGATCCGCCCCTGGGCGCGGCCGTCGCTGTGGTGGGGCGTAACGCGCCGGTGGCCAGGTCGACCAGGACGCGTCCCTTGGTGGATTTGTCCACGAGCAGGCGGCGCCCGTCCGGCTCGAAGATCAAGGTCTGGGCGCCCGCGTGGGCGACGGTCCGCAGCCACCTGCCGGCCCGGACGTCCCACAGCTCCAGGTCCCCGATGTACGGGCCGCCGGCCCCGCCGCCGAGGGGTGCGACCGCGAGCGTGCGCCCGTCGGGAGAGAAGGCCACGGACAGGACGCCGACGGCCGCGGGCCCGCGCACCCGCAACGCGCCGGCGGCGCGGCCGGTCGTGGCGTCCCACAGCGTGCCCACGGGCGAGGCGGTGTGGGTGAGCGCGAGCGTGCGCCCGTCGGGGCTGAACACCGGGAAGTAACGGCTCTTGCCCGGGAGGTCGGCGACGGGGAGGGGGCCGCCGACGGGTGCGCGCGCGGCGACGTCCCACACGCGCACCTCCGGCCTGCCGTCCCGGTGCCCGGACGTCACGAGGAAGCGCCCGTCCGGGCTGAACAGCCGCTCGCCGCCGCCCGGCGCGAGCAGCGCGGGCCTGGTGTAGGGGGAGATGTCCAGGACGTGCACCGTCCCGTACGGGCCGGCCACCCGGAGCAGCATGCCGTCCGGCGAGAACCGGGGCTCGGCCTTCGCGTCCGCGGTCACGGACGTGTTCAGCACGAGCGTCTCGCCGTCCACCCGCCGCAGGAGCACCCACCCGTCACGCCAGACCCCCGCCAGGAACCGCCCGTCGGGGCTGAACGCCACCCTGTCCGCGGGCGGGACCATCGGGCTCCCGAGCTCCTTGCCCGAGGGCAGGTCCCACAGCCGGACGCCGTAGGGTGTCGTGACGGCCAGGCGCCGCCCGTCCGGGCTGAACACGCCGCCCTTCACACCGGCCGGCAGCGAGGGGGCGCGCAGCGGCGCACGCTTGGAGAGGTCCCAGAGCGCGGCCCGCTTCCCGCCGCTCGCGGAGGCCGGCGGGACGATCAGGGCGAGCCGGCCGTCCGGGCTGATGGCGGCGACCGGCTCGTCGAGGACGGGGGTACGGTCGGCGAGGTCCATGGCGACGTTCGTCCCGTCGCGCACGCCGATGAGCCGGCGCCCGTCGGGGCTGAACCGTACGGGGTCGAAGCGGGGCAAGGCCGCGCCGAGGTCGGTGAGGCCGCCGGCGCCGACGGCCCACAGCTGGGCGTTGGTGCCGTCGTGGACGGCCAGGGTGCGGCCGTCGGGGCTCCACACCAGCTTGTGGACCCGCGGGCCGGTCCACCGGGCGCTCGCGACCTCCTTCCTCGTGGTCACGTCGAGCACGCGCAGCGCGCCCGGCGCGGGCGCCGTGCCGGGCGTGAAGAGGGCGAGCCTGCCGCCGTCCGCGCTGAGGCCCTGCACCAGGTCCGCCGGATCGTAGGGGGCGGTGACGACGTCCACCAGCGGCAGCGCCATGGAGTCGATCAGCTCGCTCCTCGCCTCCGGGACGTGCGCGATCCGCCAGGCGGCGGCGCTCAGCCGGCGGGCCAGCCGCGGGTCGCTCGGCCGCAGGACGGCCGCGCGCCTGGCGGCCAGCCGGGCCGTCGCCTCCTCCAGGCGGCCGTCGGCCAGGCCCGCCTGCCGGATGGCGACCCCCGCCGCGACCAGGGAGGCGACCAGCAGGACCGCCAGCACGGCCGAGACCGCCACCCGCGTCCGCGAGGTGCGGCGGGCCAGCGCCAGGCTCGCGTCGGCGAAGCTCCGCTCGGACGGCGTCAGCTCGTCCCGGTCCCCCGGCTCGGCCAGCAGCTTCCCGGCGGCGGCCAGGCGGGCGCCCCGGTAGAGGAGCCCGGCGTCGCGGCCGTGCGCCTCCCACGCCCTGGCCGCGTCCGTGAGCTGCCGGTGCGCGCGCAGGCGGTCGCGCCCGTCGTCCACCCAGCCGCGCAGGCGCGGCCACGACTCGATCAGCGCCTCGTGCGCCAGCTCCACGGTGTCCTGGTGGAGCGTCAGCAGCCGGGCCCCGGCCAGCCGCTCGATGACCAGCGCCGTGTCCGGGTCGCCGCTCGGGTCCAGCTCCGCCCGCGCGGCCGGGCGGCGGGTCGCCTGGGCCTGCTCGCCCGGATCGATCAGCCGCAGCAGGATCCGCCGGGCGATCCGCGCCTGCGCCGGCGACAGGCCCGCGTAGACCTCCTCCGCCGTGTGGCTGATCGCCCCGTGGACCCGGCCGACGCTCTCGTAGGCGTCCAGGGTCAGCGTCTTTCCCGTACGGCGGCGCCACACCTCCCGCAGGGCGTGCGACATCAGCGGCAGTGCCTGGGGCTCGCCGGCGACGTCCTCGATGATCGCGGACGTCAGCGCCCGCTCCACGGTCAGCCCCTCGGCCATGGCCGGCCGGACGATGGCCTCCCGCAGCTCGTCCTGGTGCATCGGCCCGACCAGCAGGCCGGCCGCGCGCAGGGCCTCGGTGAGGCCGCGGTGCTCGGCGCAGCGGCCGTAGAAGTCGGCGCGCACCGCGATGACGACCCCTGCCCCATCGCCCGGCCCGCCCGGCCCGCCCGGCCCGCCCGACCCGCCTGGCCCGCCTGGCCCGCCTGGCCCGCCTGGCCCGCCGTCAGGGCGGCGCGCGGTGAGCAGCAGGTCGATGAACTCCTCGCGCTCGCGCGGGTCGTGACAGAGCGTGAACACCTCCTCGAACTGGTCCACGACGACCAGCGCGCCGCCGGCGGGGCGGAAGGCGCCGGCGTGCCGCATCGGGTGCTCCCCCGGCGTGATCACCACGGCCCGCGCGCTGACGGCGGGCACGAGCCCGGCCCGTAACAGGGACGACTTGCCGCTGCCCGACGAGCCGAACACCGCCGCGAACCCGTGCCGCCCCAGCAGCTCCCGCAGCTCCGCCACCAGCCCGTCACGGCCGAAGAAGCGGCCGGCGTCGCGGGTGTCGTAGGAGGCCAGCCCCGGGTACGGCCCGGCGGCGCCGTCGTCGTCCGCCCGCTCGCGGGCCAGCTCGGCGGCGGCCCGCCGCCAGCGCCGCTCCCACTCGGCGGGGTCCCCGCCGCAGGCGCGCACGAAGGCGAGGACGACGGGCAGCGACGCCAGCTTCTCCCCCGCCGCCGCCTGCGACAGCGTGGTGACCGAGTAGCCGGCCCGCCCGGCCATGGCCCGGTAGGTGAGCCCGCCCGCCTCTTGGCGCAGCTTGCGCAGCTCGTACGCGAAGCGCTGCACCGGCCCCGCCGCCGGGTCCACCGGGCTCTCACGACGGCCCGCCACCGCTACGGGGCTCCCGGGGCGGAGCCGTACGCCGTGAAGTGCATTGTTTTCCTGCCTGATGAGGGGTGCCGAACAATCCTGCCGCCCCGATCCTGGTGCCGGGGAAGCCTCAGTGGCAACCGGCCGGGCCGTTGCCCGCGTCCGGCGGACGAAGGAGATGTGTGCGTGGGAGTGTCCCCGCCGAGGGGGAGGACGGCAGGCGGGCCCGGCGCCTCATGGAGCGGGTGCACCTCGGGGAGTGCGGCAGCGCGGCCGAGGCGCTGGACGCCGAAAGGGAGGCTCTGGCCGTCTACCGGCGGCTGGCCGGCGCCGGTCCCGAGCGCTACCTGCCGGAGCTGGCCGGCTGCCTGAGCAGTCTCGGGGTGACGCTGGGCGAGCTCGGGCGGCACGGGGAGGCGCTGGACGCCGAGCGGGAGGCGGTGGCCGTCCTGCGGCGGCTGGCCGCGGCCGATCCCGGCCGGCACCTGGCCGATCTCGCCGACGCCCTGATCAACCTGGGGGCGACGCTGGCCGAGCTGGGCCGGCCGGACGAGGCGCTGCGGGCCGAGCGGGAGGCCGTCTCGGCGTACCGGCGGCTGGCGGCGGACGATCCCGGACGGTACCTCGCCGATCTGGCGGAGGTGCTGGCCGAGGTCGGAATGACCCTGCACGAGCGCGGGCTGCCCGTCGAGGCGCTGCCGCTGGTCGTGGAGGCGGTCACGCTTCTGAAGGGGCCGGTTCTGAAGGAGGCGGGCTTGCAGGAGGCGGGCTTGCAGGAGGCGGGCTTGAAGGAGACAGGCTTGAAGGAGGCAGGCGCCGCCGGGCGGTATCAGGCGCGGCTCGACCGCGCCCGGGCGTACCTGGGCACCGTCCTGTCGGCGCTCGGCCGTCCGGCGAGCACCTGAACCAATGGGGCAGTCAGTGGCGGGCGGCGGCTTCCGCGCGCAGGCTGAGCTCCTCGCGCCGCTGTTCCGGGTCGGTGCCGCCCCAGACGCCGTACGCCTGCCCCGTGCTCAGCGCGTACTCCAGGCACGGCCGGCGCACGGGACAGCCGTCACACACGTGTTTGGCCCGCTCGACCTGCGACTGGCTCGGACCTTCCATGGAGATCGGGAAGAACAGTTCCGGGTCCAGGTCGAGGCAGGCGGCCCTGCGGGTCCAGTCGAGCATCATCATCATGCTCTTCGCGCCTACCCATCGCCCCGCGGGTCATACCTCGCTGAGCAGGGCATCCCAATCGGAGAGGAATCTTCCGAGCCCGTACCGTGACAGGGCGGCGGCTCTGGCGGCCTTGCCGGCCTGGCTCGCGACCTCGGGATCCTCGGCGTAGGCGTGCAGGGCGTCGGCCAGCACGTGCACCTTGGTCGACAGGACCCCGGCCTCGGGCGGCACCGCCTCGATCGCCTCGGTGGCGGCCAGCGCGACGACGGGCATGCCGAGCGTCATGGCCTCGATGAGGGCCAGGCCGAGCGAGGTCCACCGGTAGGGGTGCAGGTAGACGCGCCTGCGGGCCAGCTCGGCGTGCATGACGTGCTGGGGCAGGTCCTCGTACGTGCCGTACGGGAGCCCGTTCACCTTCATGCCGAACACGTCGAGCGGCACCCGCTCGGCGAAGCGGGGCAGCAGGTCGGTGCCGGCGACCCTGGTGCGGCGGACGGGCTCGTTGACGACGACGCCGGCCCGGGGCAGCTCGCCGGTGTAGAGGTGGCCGGGGTCGGGGATGCCGTGCTCGATGACGCGGGTGGGAGCGCGGCCGTTGTCCCAGTACAGCTCGTTGAAGTAGGTGACGTGCACGATCGGGATGTCGGTGCGGTCGGCGAGGGGGTGGCGGGTGCGGGGCACGTCGCCGGCGGGCGTGTTGTGCTCGACGTACACGCCGGGCACATCGCGGCCGAGCCATTCGCGGGCCAGGTCGATCTCGTGGGGGCGCTGGTAGACGACGACGTCCACGTGCTCGTCGCGCAGCCGCTCCCAGGGCACCTCGCGGGCGCTGTCCGGCCAGTCGTAGGTGGCCGCCCGCCCCCGGCCATCGGGACCACGGCCGGGAACGAGCGGCAGCAGGTACTCGTGGGACCCCCGGATGAACGCGCTGGTCCACGAGCCGTGCACGTGCCAGATGAGGATCCTCACCAGCGGCTCCAGCCCATGGCGCGGGCCCAAGGCGCCGCCGCGGCGGGCACGGGGCTCTCGGCGTCGCTCAGGACGCGGTCCACGACGTCGATCAGGTCGTCGGCGACCTCGGCGGCCTGCGTGATCTCCTCGCGCAGCGTCTCCTGGGTCGGGACGAGGATGCCCCTGGCCCCGGCGGCGCGGGCGGCCTCCATGTCGCGGCCGATGTCGCCGACGACGACGCAGTCGCGGGGGCTGACGTCGAGCACGGCAGCGGCTCTGATGACCAGGCCGGGCGCGGGTTTGCGGCAGGTGCAGCCGTCGGCGTCGTCGTGCACGCAGATCGCCCACGCGTCGAACGGGCCGAGCAGCTCCTCCACCTTGGCGTTCACCTGGTCCATCTCGTCGGGCGTCAGCAGGCCCTTGGCGACGCCCGACTGGTTGGTGACCACGGCCACCGGGACGTCGGCGTGCCTGAGCCTGTGCAGGGCCTCGATCGCGCCCGGCATGGGCTCGACGAGGTCCGGATCGCCGTTGTACGGCACGTCCCTGATCAAGGTCCCGTCCCGGTCGAAGAGCACGGCGCCGGGACGTCGCTTTTCGAACACCTTTCACCTCCGTCGCGTGTCCGGCAGCTACCCGGCGCCTGCCCTGGCAAACAACTACTTAAAGTGACCAAGTGCAGGAGCTTCCGCCTGTTTTCGCATCTCCCGACGTCGCTCGATGTTTGAGAACCGCTTCTCTCGGTAGCGGTTCTCGACATCCTTAGGGGGAGGAAGCATGAAGTTTCTCGGCATCAACGCGATCTTCCACGACCCGGCCGCCGCCCTGGTGGTCGACGGGAGGATCGTCGCCGCGGCTGAGGAGGAGCGCTTCAGCCGCCGCAAGCACGGCAAGAGGCCGCTGGCGTTCTCGGCGTGGGAGCTGCCGGAGCTGGCCGCCGCGTGGTGCCTGCGCGAGGCGGGCCTGTCCCCTGAGGACATCGACGCGGTGGCCTACTCCTACGATCCGTCGCTGGTCGTGCAGAAGCCGGAGGGCGACTGGGAGGACCTGCGCACCAAGTACGCGGTGCGCGCCCCGGCCTTCCTCGCCACGGCGCTGCCCGGCCTGGACCCCGGCCAGGTGAGCTACGTGCCGCACCACGTGGCGCACGCCGCCTCGGCGGGCCTGGCGGCGCCGTGGCGCGACTGCGCGGTGCTGGTGGCCGACGGGCGCGGCGAGAACGTCTCGCACCTGGCGGGCCGCTATCGCGGCGGCGAGCTGGAGGTGCTGGCGGCGCAGAAGCTGCCGCACTCCCTGGGCCTCATGTACGAGGACGTCACCGAGCATCTGGGTTTCCTGCGCTCCAGCGACGAGTACAAGGTGATGGCGATGGCCTCCTACGGCCGGCCCCGCCACCTGGAGGCGCTGCGCGAGGTGATCTACACGACCGGCGACGGCGGCTTCCGCGTCGAGCCGGTCGACTGGAGCGTGTACGCCAAGGCGCTGAAGAAGGGCGCCCCGTGGACCTCCGACCACGCCGATCTGGCCGCCAGCGTGCAGGCGAGGCTGGAGGAGGTGCTGCTGGAGCTGGTGCGCTGGCTGCACGAGCGCACCGGTGAGCGGCGGCTGGCGCTGGCCGGCGGGGTCGCGCTGAACTGCGTGGCCAACACGCGGCTGCTGGACGAGGGCCCGTTCGACGAGATCTGGGTCCAGCCGGCGGCGGGCGACTCGGGCACCGCGCTGGGCGGGGCGCTGCACCTGGCGCAGTCGTACGGCGAGCCGGCCGGCCCCATGCCGGACGCGGCGCTCGGGCGCGGCTTCACCGACGAGGAGCTCGGGGCGTGGCTGGACGTCGCCCGCGTCCCGCACACCCGCCCGGCCGACCTGGCCGCCGCGGTGGCCGCGGAGCTGGCGGCCGACCGGATCGTGGCCTGGTTCCAGGGGCGGGCCGAGTACGGGCCGCGCGCGCTGGGGCAGCGCTCGCTGCTGGCCCATCCGGGGCACGCCCGCAACACCGAGCGGCTGAACGACGTCAAGGGGCGCGAGCAGTTCCGGCCGATCGCGCCGATGGTGCTGGAGTCGCGGGCCCGCGAGATCTTCGGGCGGGGCCCGGTGCCGTCGCCGTACATGCTGTTCGTCCACGACGTGCACCCGGACTGGGCGGCGCGGATCCCGGCGGTCGTGCACGTGGACGGGACGGCGCGGATCCAGACGATCTCGCCGCGCGAGCAGCCGCTGATGGCGCGGGTGCTGAGCGAGTTCGAGGCACGCACGGGGCTGCCGGTGGTGGTCAACACGAGCCTGAACACGGCCGGGCGCCCCATGGTGGACGACCCGCGTGACGCGCTGGAGTGCTTCGGGTCCTCGCCGGTGGACGTGCTGGTCCTCGGTCCGTACGTGGTGCGGCGAGGGGAGGTGTTCGCCTCGTGATCACCGTGGTGATCCCCACCATCGGGCGGCCCACCCTGTGCGACACGCTGGCGGCCGTGGGGCCGGGCGTGCCGGTGGTCGTGGTGGACGACCGAGCCGATCCGACCCCGGCACTGGAGCCTTTGCCCGCCAACGTCCGGGTCGTCCGGTCGGGCGGGCGGGGCCCCGCCGCCGCGCGGAACGCCGGATGGCGGGCCGCGGACACGCCGTGGGTGGTGTTCCTCGACGACGACGTGATCCCCGCGCCGGGGTGGGCCGAGGCGGTCTGGAAGGACCTGGTGGACCTGCCCGACGACGTGGCCGGCAGCCAGGGGCGCATCGTGGTGCCGCTGCCGCCCGGCCGCAGGCCCACCGACGGCGAGCGGCACACGGCCGGGCTGTCGGGGGCGCTGTGGGTGACGGCCGACATGGCCTACCGGCGGGCGGCGCTGGAGGGCGCCGGCGGGTTCGACGAGCGGTTCCCCCGGGCGTACCGGGAGGACGCCGATCTGGCGCTGCGGGTGATGGAGGCCGGGCACCGGCTGGTCATGGGCGAGCGGGTGACCGAGCATCCGGTGCGGGACGACGGGTTCTGGGCGAGCGTGCGGTTCCAGCGGGGGAACGCGGACGACGCGCTCATGCGGCGCCTGCACGGGCCGTCCTGGCGTTCCAGGATCGGCGGCGGGCCGGGGCGGCTGCGCCTGCACGCGGCCACGACCGCCGCGGGCCTGTCGGCCCTGCTCCTGGGAGCGGCGGCGGGACGGCTTAAGGCGGGGCGGGGGCCGGCCGTGGCGGCGTGGGGTGCCGCGGCGGTGTGGGCGGCGCTGACCGCCGAGTTCGCCTGGCGGCGGATCGCGCCGGGCCCGCGCAGCCCGGAGGAGGTGCTGCGGATGGCCGTCACCAGCGTGCTGATCCCGCCGGTCGCATGCGTGCACCGGCTTCGGGGGGAATGGAGGGTCCGGCGATGAGCAGGAGTGCGCAGGAACGTTCCAGCAAGGGCCGTGCCACGAGGGACAGGACCGCTGAAGACAGGACCGCTCAAGACAGGACCGCTCAAGACAGGACCGCTCAAGACAGGACCGCTCAAGACAAGGCCACCCCGGACAGGGCCGCCAGGAGCGAGAGTGTGCGGGACCGGGGGCGCGTGCTCGTGGCGCGCCTCGACGACGCCGGTGACGTGCTGCTGGCCGGGCCGGCCGTGCGGGCCGTCCGGGCGGGGGCCCGCGAGGTGGTCTTCCTGGCCGGCCCGAACGGCAGGGCGGCGGCCGAGCTGCTGCCCGGCGTGGACCGCGTGATCGTGTGGCGGGCCCCGTGGATCGACCACACGCCGCCGCCCGTGACGGCGGAGGGTGTGCGGGAGCTGGTCGCGCAGGCCGGCGGGATCGACGAGGCGGTGCTGCTGACGTCGTTCCACCAGTCGGCGCTGCCGCTGGCGTTGCTGCTGAGGCTGGCCGGGGTGAAGCGGATCACCGCGATCAGCAACGACTACCCGGGTTCGTTGCTCGACGTGCGGCACGTGGTGGACGAGAGCGTGGACGTGCCGGAGGCGGAGCGCATGCTGGCGGTCGCGCGGGCGGCCGGGTTCGAGCTGCCGGAGGGCGATGACGGGAAACTCGCTGTTCAGCGCCCGTTGCCGGATATAGCGAAATTTACGGGGCAATGGGTAGGCGTCGGCGGCGTAGCCGACAAAGGCGCGTATGTCGTGGTGCACCCAGGGACCTCGGCCCCCGCCCGTACCTGGCCTGCGGAAAGGCACCGGCAGGCGGTGCGGGAGCTGGTCGAGGACGGGCACCAGGTCGTCGTGACCGGCACGGAACGTGACCTCACCGCCTACGTGGCCAGCGACGTCGCGGTCGATCTGGGCGGCGTGACCACATTCGCAGAACTGGCTGCCGTGATCGAGCGTGCCGGCGTGCTCGTGGCGGGCAACACCGGCCCCGCGCACCTGGCCGCGGCGGTCGGAACACCGGTCGTGAGCCTGTTCGCCCCCGTGGTCCCTGCGGTGCGGTGGGCCCCGTACGGCGTGCCGGTGGTGCTGCTGGGCGACCAGGAAGCGCCCTGCCGTGGAAGCAGGGCGCGGACCTGCCCGGTGGCCGGGCACCCGTGCCTGTCCCAAGTGACGAGTGAGCAGGTGGTCAAGGCAGTGAGGGAGCTGACGCAGTGAAGGTCGATCTCATCTCGGAGCACGCGGACCCGCTGGCGGCGGTCGGCGGCGTCGACTCCGGCGGCCAGAACGTTCACGTCGCCGCGCTGGCCATGGCCCTGGCCGAGCGCGGGCACAGCGTCGTCGTCCACACCCGTCGCTCCTCCGAGTCGCAACCGGACTCGGTGAGCCTCGCGCCGGGCGTCACGGTCGAGTACGTCCCCGCCGGGCCCGCGGCTCCCGTTCCGAAGGACGAGCTGCCGCCGTTCATGCCGGAGTTCACCGAGTGGCTGGCCGCGCGCTGGTCCGCCGACCCGCCGGACGTCGCGCACGCGCACTTCTGGATGAGCGGGCAGGCGGCGCTGCGGGCCGCGGCGTCCCTGGGGGTGCCCGTGGTGCAGACGTTCCACGCGCTGGGCACCGTCAAGCGGCGCTGGCAGGGCGCGGCCGACACCAGCCCCGCGCACCGCATCGAGACCGAGCGCGAGATCGGCCTGCGGGCCGACATGGTGCTGGCGACGTGCAGCGACGAGGTGAACGAGCTGTGCGCGATGGGCATCCCCGAGCACCGCATCGGGGTCGTGCCGTGCGGGGTGGACCTGTCGAGGTTCTGCCCGGAGGGGCCGGTGGCGCCGCGTACGGACGGGCCGCTCGTGCTCAGCATCGGCCGGATGGTGCCGCGCAAGGGCGTGGACACCGTGATCGCGGCGCTGCGCCAGCTCCCGGACGTCAACCTGGTGATCGCCGGCGGCACCCCGGACGACGAGGAGGCGGTCCGGCTGCGCGAGCTGGCCGAGGGGTACGGGATCGGCGACCGCGTGCACGTCATCGGCTCGGTGCCGCGCCGGCACGTGCCGGCCCTGATGCGCTCGGCCGACGTCGTGGTGACGGTGCCCTGGTACGAGCCGTTCGGCATGGTGCCCGTGGAGGCCATGGCGTGCGGCGTGCCGGTCGTCGCCTCGGCGGTCGGCGGCCACCTCGACTCGGTCGCGGGCTGCGGCGTGCTCGTGCCGCCGCGCCGCCCGCGCGCCCTGGCCAGGGCGCTCAAGGACGTGCTCGGCGACGACGAGCGGCGGGCCGCACTCGGCGCCGCCGGCGCGGCCCGGGCCAGGGAGCGGTACGGCTGGCCGCGCGTGGCCGAGCTGACCGAGGCCGTGTACACGCAGGTCATCGACGGAAAGGTCTGCCGGCTGGCGGCCCTGGGGGGTTGATCATGGATGCCCATCTGGAGAAGCTCTGGAACACCCTGGAGAAGGTCGATGACCACGCGGTCACCGTCCGGGGCTGGGGAGGCCGGCTGGCCGCCGTGCTGGCCGCCGGGGGCAGGCTGCTGGCCTGCGGCAACGGCGGCTCCGCGGCGGAGGCGCAGCATCTGACGGCCGAGCTGGTGGGCCGGTTCAGGGACGACCGGCAGCCGTACGCGGCGATCCCGCTGCACGCCGACAGCTCGTCGCTGACGGCGATCGCCAACGACTTCGGCGCCGAGCAGGTCTACGCCCGCCAGGTGCGCGCGCACGGCCGTACCGGGGACGTGCTGCTGTGCCTGTCCACCAGCGGCGGCAGCCCGAACGTGCTGGCCGCCGCCAGGGCGGCGCAGGAGGCCGGGCTCGCGGCCTGGGCCATGACGGGCCCGGCCCCGAACCCGCTCGCCGACCTGTGCGACGAGGCCGTCACCATCCCGGGCGAGACCGCCACCGTGCAAGAGGTGCACCTGGCGCTCATCCACCTGCTGTGCGACGCCGTAGAGGAGGCGCTGTGACGGACGGACCGCTGGTCGTCATCGGGGACACGCTGCTCGACGTGGACGTCGAGGGCGAGGCCGACCGGCTCTGCCCGGACGCGCCCGTGCCGGTGGTGGACGTCGCCACCGAGCAGGCCCGTCCCGGCGGGGCCGGGCTGGCGGCGCTGCTGGCCGCCCGCGACGGCGCCGACGTCGTGCTGATCACCGCCGTGGGCGACGACCCCGACGGGCACCGCCTGTGCGGGCTGCTGTCGGAGGAGCTCGACCTGGTACGGCTGCCGCTGCGTGGCGGCACCGTCCGCAAGACCAGGGTCAGGGCGCGCGGCCAGACGCTGGTCAGGCTCGACAGCGGCGACGGCACGGCCACGTACTCCCCCACCACGGAAGCGGTCGAGGCGATCAGGCGGGCCGGCGCGGTGCTGGTCTCCGACTACGGCAGGGGCGTGGCCAGGATGGCCCGCGAGCTGCTGCGCGATCTCGACGTGCCGGTGGTGTGGGACCCGCATCCGCGGGGCGAGCAGCCGATGCCCGGCTGCGCGCTGCTGACGCCCAGCGAGGCGGAGGCGCGGATGCTCTGCCCGTCCGGCTACCACGGCCCCGACCAGGCGGCCCGCCGCCTGGTGCGGACGCTGCGGGCCGGGGCGGTGGCCGTCACGACCGGCGCGCGCGGGGCCGCGCTCGCCGTGGCGGGCGGCCCGCTGACCACGGTGCCGCCGCCGGTGCGGGCGGGCGGCCAGGACGCGTGCGGCGCGGGCGACCGGCTCGCCGGCGCCGCGGCGCTGGCGCTGCGCGACGGCGCCGGCGCCGAGGAGGCGGTCACGATCGGCGTGGGCGAGGCGTCCCGCTTCGTCGAGCGCGGCGGGGCCGCCTCCGTGAGGGTGCAGGAGCAGCGGCTCGGCGACCGGCCGCGCACCGCGCTGGAGGTGGCCAGGCTCACCCGCGCGAACGGCGGCCGGCTGATCGCCACCGGCGGCTGCTTCGACCTGCTGCACGCGGGCCACGTGAGCCTGCTGCGGCGGGCCAGGGCGCTCGGCGACGCGCTGGTCGTCTGCGTCAACTCCGACGACTCGGTACGCCGGCTGAAGGGCCCGTCCAGGCCCATCGTGGACGTGCGCGACCGGGTCGAGGTGCTGCGGGCGCTGGGCTGCGTGGACGCGGTGCTGGTGTTCGACGAGGACACCCCGGCCGCCGCCATCGAGCAGCTGCGCCCCGACGTGTGGGTGAAGGGCGGCGACTACGAGGGGGAAGTGCTGCCCGAATCCGAGGTCCTCGGCAGGCTCGGCGCGGAGATCGTCGTGCTGAGCACGCTGCCGGGGCGTTCGACAACCAATCTGATCAGGGAGATCCAGTGAATGTATTGATCACCGGGGGCGCGTCCGGGCTCGGCCTGGCCACGGCCGAGGCCGTGGAGAAGGAGGGCTGGAAGGCGCTCGTCGTGGACGTGCGCGAGCCCGACCAGCGCTTCGAGCACGTGACCGCGGATCTGGCCGACCGCGGCGAGGCCGAGCGGGCGGTGCGCGAGCTGGCCGAGCGGGCCGGCGGCCTGGACGCCGTCGTGACGGCCGCCGGCATCGACGCGTGCGGCCGGCTGGAGGACGTGCCGGCCGACGACTGGGAGCGGGTCATCCGGGTGAACCTGCTCGGCACGGCCTCGGTCGTGCGGGCGGCGCTGCCGTACCTGAAGCACACCCGCGGCAAGGTCGTCACCTGTGCCTCGACGCTGGGGCTGCGGCCGCTCAGCGACGCGTCGGCGTACTCGGCGTCGAAGTTCGGCGTCGTCGGCTTCACCAGGGGCCTGGCGATCGAGACGCGCGGGGAGATCGGCGTGACGCTGCTGATCCCCGGCGGCATGCGCACGGGCTTCTTCGACGGACGCCCCGACCAGTACAAGCCGGGCCCCGAGGCCGGGCTGAACGATCCGGCCGACGTGGCGCAAACCATCGTCTTCGCACTGCGGCAGCCGGCCGGATGTGAGGTGAGAGAGCTCGTCGTCTGCCCGTCCACGGAGACGTCATGGCCCTAGAACTTCTCGCCCTGCGCGGGCTCGGCCTGGGCGACCTGCTCACGGCCGTGCCCGCCCTGCGGTCCCTGCGCCAGGCGTTTCCGGCGCACCGGATCACCCTGGCCGCGCCGCGCTACCTGGAGGCCCTGCTGCCGCTGATCGGCGCGGTGGACGACCAGGTGGACGTGGCCGGGCCGGGCCCCATCCCGATGGAGGCGCTGCCGTTCGAGCGCCCCGACGTCGCGGTCAACCTGCACGGGCGGGGGCCGCAGTCCATCGAGGCGCTGCGCGCCACGGATCCGGGGCGGCTGATCAGCTTCGGCACCGGCCCGCCCTGGCAGGACGGCGTGCACGAGGTGCGGCGGTGGTGCGAGCTGCTGGAGTGGCACGGCATCCCCGCCGATCCCAGTGACCTGACGCTCGGGATCTCCGACCGGACGGGTCCGGCGATCGTGCATCCAGGCGCCGCCTACCCCGCGCGCCGCTGGCCGCCCGAGCGGTTCGCCGAGGTGGCCGCCGCGCTGGACGACGTGGTCATCACGGGCAACGCGGAGGAGGTGCCCATCGCCTCCCGGGTCGCCGAGCTGGCGGGGCTGCCTCCGGAGCGGATGCTGGCCGGGCGCACCCGCCTGGCCGACCTGATCGATCTGGTCAGCAAGGCGAAGCTGGTGGTGTGCGGCGACACCGGCGTGGCCCATCTGGCGACGGCGTTCTGCGTGCCGTCGGTGGTGCTGTTCGGGCCGGTCTCGCCCAAGCTGTGGGGCCCGCCGCCCGGCTGGCGGCACGTGGCGTTGTGGGCCGGGCAGAACGGCGACCCGCACGGCCAGCGGCCCGACCCGGGCCTGCTGAAGATCGAGGTATCCGAAGTCGTCGACGCCGCCATGGAGGTCATCTCATGAGGGCTCTGGTCACCGGAGGCGCCGGGTTCCTCGGCTCCTATCTCTGCGAGCGGCTGCTGGAGGAGGGTGCGGAGGTCGTCTGCATGGACAGCTTCCTCACCGGCGGTCCGCGCAACGTCGAGCACCTTCTCGAACGCCCCGAGTTCCGGCTCATCGAGTGCGACCTGACCGGGTACGTGCACGTCCCGGACCGGCTGGACCTGGTGCTGCACTTCGCCTCGGCCGCCTCTCCGGCCGACTACCTGCGCTACCCGATCGAGACGCTGCGGGTGGGCAGCGTCGGCACGCTGCACGCGCTGGGGCTGGCCAGGGAGAAGGGCGCCCGGTTCGTGCTGGCCTCCACGAGCGAGGTGTACGGCGACCCGCTGGAGCACCCGCAGAAGGAGACGTACTGGGGCAACGTCAACCCGGTCGGGCCGCGCAGCGTGTACGACGAGGCCAAGCGCTTCGCCGAGTCGCTGACCACCGCGTACCGGCACTCGCGCGGCACCGACACCGGGATCGTGCGGATCTTCAACACCTACGGCCCGCGGATGCGGCCGTTCGACGGCCGCGCGATCCCGACGTTCATCCGCCAGGCGCTGACCGGCGAGCCGATCACGATCACCGGCGACGGCTCGCAGACCCGCTCCATCTGCTACGTCGACGACACCGTGTCGGGCATCCTGGCCATGGCCCGCAGCGACTTCGCCGGGCCCGTCAACATCGGCAACCCCGACGAGCTGACCATGCTGGAGCTGGCCACGCTGGTGAAGAAGCTGACCGGGTCGTCGTCGGAGATCCGCTTCATCGACCGGCCCGCCGACGACCCGAAGGTGCGCCGGCCTGACACCTCGCTGGCCGCCGAGCGGCTGGGCTGGCGGGCTCAGGTGCCCGCCGAGGAGGGGCTGCGCCGCACGATCGAGTGGTTCTCGGCGGAGCTGGCCGCGATCGAGCAGCTCGAACGCCTCCAGGTCTGACGGCCAGAGCGCTGCCCCCGCCGGAGTCGCGGCGGGGGCAGGCTGTCGTTCAGCGCTCGTTGCCCGCGCGCAGCCACTCCAGGTACTCGCCGACCGCCCGCACGGTGTCGTAGGCGGGCTCGAACCCGGTGTCCTCGCGCAGCCGCGTGATGTCGAGGGGGTTGTCGACGCGGGCGGCGACGCGGCCCGGCTCGACGCCGTCGAGCCGCGCGTCGGGCACGTGCTTCCTGATCGCCTCGATCAGCTCCCCGTTGGTGGTGACGCGCCCCGAGGCCACGTTGTACGTGCGGTGCCGCAGCGCGCCGGCCGTCTGCAGCAGCGCGAGCGCCCGCGCGCAGTCCTTGACGTAGCACACGTCGATGCCGTTCTCCCGCCGCGTCTCCCCCATCATCCCGGACAGGTCGGGCTCGGTGCCGCGGGCGGCGGCGTGCACGAGCTGCGGCGCCGGGAAGAACGGGTCGGGGTTGTGCCCGAGCGGCCCCCAGATGCCGCCGATGCGGTAATTCACCGCCTCGATGCCGAGAACCCCTTCGAGGTGGCCGGCCAGCAGCTCGCCGATCTTCTTGAAGCGCGGGATGACGTGCGGGGCGCTCATCGTCAGCGGCAGGTCCTCGCGCAGCGGCCCGTCGGCGGTGACGCCGGCGTACACGCCGATGGTGCTGGCCAGGCCGAGCCGCCGCACCCGCCAGTCGCGGGCCGCGCGGAACAGGGTGAGCAGGCTGCCCAGCGCCCGCTCGGTGTGCTCGATCGGCTCGTACGCGCCGACCGGCCAGGGCATGGAGCCGGCCAGGTGCAGGATGCCCGTGATGTCGTGCCGCTCGCCGATCGCGAGCACGGCCCGCTCGTCGGCGATGTCGGCCTGCTCGACGAAGAGCCGCTCGCCGGCCTCGGCGGCGAAGGCGGCGGGCACGTCGGCGGGCCGGCGCTGCACGAGCACGCAGGACTCGCCCAGGTCGAGCAGGGCGCGGGTGGTGTGCGTGCCGATGAAGCCCAGTCCGCCGGTGATCAGAATCATCGTGAATGCTCCCTGATAATCAGTGTTGCTGATTATCAGCCTAACCCAGCTTGCCTCGGGAGCGGTAGTGCGGGACGAGATCCCCTCTTTCCGGGCGCACAAGCCACCGGAAAGCAAAAAAGCGGCCGCCCAGGCAGGGCGGCCGCTCAGCGAGCAGGCGGGGTCAGCGGAGGGAGACCCCCATGAGGGCGTCGGCGAGGTCGCGGACGAGGCCGGGGGCCGAGGCGTCGTGGCCGCCGCCCGCCAGGGCCTGCTCGGCCCAGGCGTCCACGGCGGCCAGCGCGCCCGGCGAGTCGAGGTCGTCGGCCAGCCGCTCGCGCACCCGCGCCAGCAGCTCCTCCGCCGGCGGGGCCTCGGCCAGCGCGGTGGCCGAGCGCCACAGCTCCAGCCTGCGCTCGGCGGCGGCCAGCATCTCCGGCACGTACTCCCAGTCGGCGCGGTAGTGGTGGGCGAGCAGCACGAGCCTGATCGCCATCGGGTCGTGCTCCTGGCGCAGCTTGGAGACGAAGACCAGGTTGCCCTTCGACTTCGACATCTTCTCGCCGTCGAGCGCCACCATGCCGGCGTGCGTGTAGAACTTCGCGAACGGCCACTCGCCGGTCGCGGCGTGCCCCTCGGAGGCGCCGCACTCGTGGTGCGGGAAGATCAGGTCGGAGCCGCCGCCCGCCACGTCGTAGCCGGCACCCAGGTGGTCGAGGGCGATCGCGGTGCACTCGATGTGCCAGCCCGGACGGCCCCGGCCCAGCGGGGAGTCCCACGCCGGCTCGCCGGGCCGCTCGGCCCGCCACAGCAGCCAGTCGAGCGGGTGGCGCTTGCCCGGCCGCTCGGGGTCGCCGCCGCGCTCGGCGAACAGCGCCAGCATCTCCTGCTCGCCGTAGCCGGACACCTGGCCGAACTTGGGGGCGTCGGCCACGCTGAAGTAGACGTCGCCGTCGAGCTCGTAGGTGACGCCCTTGGCGCCCAGCCTGGCGATCAGGTCGGCCACGCCGCCGACGACCTCGGTCACGCCGACGTACTCGCGGGGCGGCAGGATGCGCAGCGCCTCCATGTCGCCCCGGAACAGCTCGATCTCCCGCTCGGCGAGCCGCTGCCAGTCGACGCCGGTCTGGGCGGCCCGCTCCAGCAGCGGATCGTCCACGTCGGTGGCGTTCTGGGTGTAGTGCACCTCGTGGCCCGCGTCGCGCCACATCCGGCCGACGAGGTCGAAGGCGTGGTAGGTGTTGGCGTGGCCGAGGTGGGTGGCGTCGTAAGGGGTGATGCCGCAGACGTACATGCGGGCGGTGGGACCGGGATCGGTCTGCCGCACCTGCTTGGCCGAGGTGTCGTAGAGACTGAGCGGGACGCTCTCACCTGGGAGTCCGGGAACGTTCGGGGCAGACCACGATCTCATGCCTTTGAGCCTATCCGTCCCGTTCAGCGGTCAGGTCGGTGAAATCGTAGGTCACGTCGTCCTGACTGATCGTGACCTCCATCACCGACAGGGAGGCGAAGACGCGGCCGTCCGGCAGTTCGTGCCGGACGATGAGCGCCCCGGGGTCGCCGGACGGCTCGGCGGTGATCAGCTCGTGCCACCGTTCGGAGTCCCGGAAGCGCGGCAGGTGCGTGATCACGCGGGGGCTGGCGGCGTCCAGGCCGGTGTTGACGACCATGCTGGTGCCCTGGGGCAGGTCCTGGACGGTCGCGCGCGCGCCGTCCCAGCTCAGCACCTGGATCCGGGTGAGGCCGGCCAGCACGAGGTGGAAGGGGTCGTAGACGGTCAGCCCCGGCTCGGCGGGCAGCTCCCCGGTGAAGGCCGCCCGCAGCGCGAGGTCGCCCCGCGAGACCTTCGTGCGCTCGTCGGCGGGCTTGCCGGGGCCGTTGAGCAGCGCCGCGGCGCGGCGGGCCGCCGGGTGGACGGCCAGCCAGGTGCCGCCCGCCTTGAGGTCGCGCCCGCCGATCACGCCCGGGTACTCCGGCCAGTGCTCTCCCGGCCCTTCCCAGGGCCGGTCGGCGTACTCGTCGCGGACGCCCATGAGGCTCAGCCGCCGCCCGGTTCTCACGATCAGCGTGCACATGGGCAAAGGGTATTAAACGGGCCCTCGATCCTTCAGATGGGGGGCCAGGGTATGGCCGGCCAGCCCTCCGACGGGTACGGATGCACGCCGGTGTCGAGCAGCCGCCTGACCCGCTGCCAGGTGGCCTCCACCTCGGCGGCCGTCAGCAGCTCGCGCAGCCGCCGCCCGAGCGAGCCCGACTCGATGTCGCGCTCGAGCTTGGCCAGCACCGCCACCGCCTCGCGGGCCAGGGGCTTGCCGCGCCACTGCCACAGGACGGTGCGGAGTTTGTCCTCCACCGAGAAGCAGACGCCGTGGTCGACGCCGTACACGTGGCCCGTGGGCAGCGGCAGCAGGTGGCCGCCCTTGCGGTCGGCGTTGTTGACCACCGCGTCGAACACCGCCATCCGCCGCACGACCGGGTTGCGGCTCTTGACCAGCCGCATGAGGTCGATCTCGCGCTCGGTGTCGATCCACAGCTGGCACATGCCGGGGCCGAACGGCCCGTCGCGGTAGACCGTGGGCGGGACGATGCGCCAGCCGGTGGCCTGGGAGACCTCGAACGCCGCCACCTCGCGGGCCGCGAGGGTGCCGTCGGGGAAGTCCCACAGGGGGCGCTCGCCGCGTACGGGCTTGTAGACGCAGGCGGCCGACCTGTCGCCCAGCTTGACCGAGCAGTACAGCGTCATGTTGGTCGCCTCGACGAGGCGGCCGGCGACCTCGAGCGTGCCGTCGCGCAGCAGCGCGAGCGCCTCCTCGTCATGCATGGACGGCGGTGGGGAGGGAGGCTTGATGGCCGGTTCGCTCTCGGGAGCGGTCATGAAGCCGCCTCACCCCCGCGGTAGCCGTTGAGACGGACACAGACGTGACCGGCGGCGTCGAGGGGCTGCCCGCACAGGGGGCACGGCGGTCGGCCCGCCGCGACGATCTGGAGAGCTCGCTGGGTGAAGGCGCGCGCGGCCCCGGCGCTGATGCGCACGCGCAGCACCGCCGGATCGGGCCTGTCGAGATCGTCCTCGTCGATGACCTCCTGCGCCTCTATCACCACCTGCGACTTCTCGGCATCCCAGGTCAGCGCCATGGTGCCGACGCGGAAGTCCTCCGCGACCGGCGCGTCGAGCGGAGCGTCGTCGGCCAGGTCGGCCGGGGCCAGTGCGGGCACCTGCGCGGTGCCCCCGCTGAGCCGCAGCACCTCGTCGAGCAGCTCGTCGAGCCTGCCCGCGAGCGCGGCGACCTGCAATTTCTCCAGCGCCACCGTGGTCAGTCTGCCCTCGGCCCTGGCCTGCAGAAAAAAGACCCGTGCGCCCGGCTGCCCCAAGGCACCGGCGACGAACCTCTCTGGTGGGTCGTAGTCGAAGACCGGCATAGCCTGACCTTACGTGGTTCCGGACCCGCCGCCGACGGCGGCATCGCTCCCGGTGAGGTTTTCTCCCCCGTCTTTCTCCTCCGAATCCTCAGGAAGCCGCAATTCCCCCATATCGTTGAGCCTGAGAACAAAGGGACGCAAGGGGGCATAGCGAATGACGGTGACAGCCGCCGGATCAGCCGTTATCCGCTGAAACTGATCGAGATGCAGGCCCAGGGCGTCCGCGACGATCGCCTTGATCACGTCGCCGTGGCTGCACGCCAGGTAGACACCCTTACTACCGAGAGTACGGTTCCATGCACGGATCGCCGCGACCGCCCGGTGCTGCATGTCGGCCAGCGACTCCCCGTCCGGAAACGCCGCCGCGCTCGGGTGCGCCTGCACGACCTGCCACAGCGGGTCCTTGGCGAGCTCCTTGAGCGGCCGGCCCGTCCACTCGCCGTAGCCGCACTCGATCAGCCGGTCGTCGACCTGGACGTCCAAGCCCCGTCCTTGTGCGACCGCTTGTGCCGTTTCCCGGCAGCGCTCCAGCGGACTGGAGACAATGGCGTCGAGCCTGACGCCCGCGACGCGCCCGGCGAGCGCGGCGGCCTGCGCTCTTCCCGCCTCGCTCAGATGCACCCCTGGGGTGCGGCCGGCCAGCACCGGCCCGGTGAGGTCCGTCAGCCCGTGCCGGACCAGAAGCAGCGTGGTCATCCAGCAAGTGTCGCAGGCGTCGATCACAACGTTTCATCGGCCTGGACGGTAACCTGGCGGGATCATGGAGCAGCGCTATGTCGGCCACAGCGGCCTGTCGGTGTCCCGCCTGGGGCTCGGCACGATGACCTGGGGTCGTGACACCGACGCGGACGAGGCCGCCGCCCAGCTCCGCACGTTCATGGACGCGGGCGGCACCCTGGTCGACACCGCCGACGTCTACACCGGCGGCGACGCCGAGCGGCTGCTGGGGCGGATGCTGCGCGACGCGGTGCCGCGCTCCGAGCTGGTCATCTCCACCAAGGCCGTGGTGACACCGGCCGGCCGCCGCCCCCGCGACGCCTCCAGGCGCCACCTGATCGCCGCCGTCGACGACTCGCTCAACCGCCTCGGCCTCGACTACGTCGACCTGTGGCAGCTGCACACCTACGACGCCGAGGTGCCCCTGGAGGAGACCCTGGCCGCGCTCGACGCCATCGTCTCCTCCGGCCGCGCCGTCTACGCCGGCGTCTGCGACTACACCGGCTGGCAGCTCGCCGCCGCCGCCGTGACCCAGAAGATGATCCCCGGCCGCATCCCGATCACCTCCGCCCAGGCCGAATACTCCCTGCTGGCCCGCGAGCCGGAGCGGGAGCTGCTGCCCGCCGCGGCCCACCTGGGGGTGGGCGTGCTGGCCTGGTCGCCGCTGGGGCGCGGGGTGCTGACCGGCAAGTACCGCACCGGCATCCCGGCCGACTCGCGCGCCGCCACGCCGCACTTCGCCGACTTCGTCCGCCCCTACCTCGACGAGCGCAGCCGCCGGGTGGTGGAGTCGGTCATGACCGCGGCAGACGGGCTCGGCGTCTCGCCCCTGGCCGTGGCCCTGTCGTGGGTGCGCGACCAGCCGTGCGTGGCCTCCGCCATCGTCGGGGCGCGCACGCACGCGCAGCTCAAGGGAGTGCTGCCCGCCGAGGACGTCGTGCTGCCCATAGAGATCCGCGAGGCCCTCGATGACGTCTCCTCGCTCGACTGACCGGCCGCCCGGGCGGCACGCGAGCGAACGAGAGACGTTCTCGCGTATCACTACTCGATACCGAATCGCAACTTTACCCGGCAAACGCCTGCGTCTGACGCGCGATGTCCATAAAGATTTCCCCCGGAAGCGACGCAGGAGGGGACGGATGGGGAGCAGGACCGCGATCTCGGCTGGAGTTCTCGCGGTGGCGCTGGCGGCCGTCCCGGTGGGGGCCCCTGCCGCCTCGGCCGCCGTCCGAGACTGCACGCGCGACGGGGGCCTGCTCTCAGGGGTGACCAACACGCTGTGCGACGTCGTCGACGCCGTCACCGGCACCGTCGACACCCTGACCGGCGGCGTCACCGACCCCGTGACCGACGGCGTCGACAAGGCCACCGACGAGGTGCTCGGCCGCGTCGGCGAGGCCGTGCCCACCACCAAGGCCACCCCCTCCACCGCCGCCACCACCACCTCCTCCCCCAGGCCGTCCACCACCTCCTCCTCCCCCAGGCCCACCGGCACCGGCCTGGTGCCGGAGACGCTCGGGAACGTGTGCCTGCCGGTGCTCGCCTGCGAGGACCAGGGCGTCGTCGGCAAGATCACCCCCCGGCCCACGCCGCCGTCGGCCACGCCGGGCGCCGTCCGCACCGGACGGGGCTGGGAGAGCACCGCCACGGTCCCCGCCGTGCCCCGCACCACGCAGCCGGAAAGCCGCCCGCAGACCGTCGACACCGGCGCGCCCGTCGAGGAGAAGAAGACCGCCCACGCCGAGGAGCCGCGGGTCGACCTGCTGTGGCCCAACCCGTTCGCGCACGAGCTGGCCGTCCCCATGCAGGACCAGCGCGTCGTGCGGCCCACCCCGCCCGCCTCCGACGTGCTCGGCACGGTGCTGACGATCGCGCTGCTCGGCTCGGCGGTGCTGGCCACCCGCATCGTCCAGCAACGCCGGCAGCGCAACGAGCCCGCCGACTCGATCCCCTTCGAGCCCGCCAGGGCCGGCAACGGCCGGCACCGCCTCGCGTGACACGGTGTGTTGCAACGGACACGAAGCGGCTTATCTTAAAGATGAGCCCACCTCCATTGCCGAGGGCGGACGATGAGGCCGCCGCAGTGGCGGGGTGACGCTCGCGGTTCGAGGAGTCGCCATGTCCGCACGGGAGCGTTCTCCCCTGGAGGTCCCGGGCCCGTTCGGGGCGGATCCCCGCCTGAACGACGGGTTCCGGCGGCTGGCCAAGGCCGCCGGCGAACGCGCCGCCCGCGCCGCCGAACGCGCCAGCAGGGCCCGCCTGCGATTAGAGGCCCTGCGCCGGGGCCGCCCGCCCACCGACGCCTCCCGGCCCGTTCCCGTGCCGCTGCGCGCCACCTTCGACCAGGCCCTCGCCTACCAGGTGCTCATCGGCGTCCACGAGCAGGCCGCCCGCCACTTCCGCGGCCGCGCAGAACGCGGCCACGGGGACGCCGCCCGCCACCTCGAACGCGCCGCCTGGCACGATCGCGCCGCCGAACAGGCCCGCCTCGCCAAGATCGCCTGGGCCACCTCCTCCGTCCGCCCCGGATCCGCCACCACCGCGCCGGATGGATCGCCGCACTGAGGGCAGGTGAAGTCCGCCCGACCATGCCGAACCGGTGGGACGATCAGGGATCGTGGCGGAACCCAGGGAAGTTCCGGACTTTCAGCGCACATGGGCGATCATCGCCCTCAGTGGCAGTCTTGACGATGCCACCGTGGACCAGGTCGAGCGGGAGATCGCCCAGCTCTACGGCGAGGGGGCCCGGCTCATCGTCGACGTCAGCGAGCTGCACTTCCTCGACGACCACGGCGTGGACGTCCTCGTGCTCCTGGCCCACCACATGCGGCGGCAGGGCGGCCTGATGGCGCTGACCGACCGCCGCGGCTCCATCCGCGAGGCCCTGGGCCGCGCCGGCCTTCCGGACCTGCCGCCCCTGTTCACCTCCGTCGCCGAGGCCATGCTCGCGCTGGACCACGACTGATCGCGCCCGGGGACCCGAGCTGCCACGCGGACGGCCCACGTTGCGCGCGTTGCGGTGGCCGGCCCGGGAGCCGGAGGAGCGTGCCCCTGGACGGGGGCCGGCCACGTGCGGCGGGTGGCGTGCCGTGGGCTTTGCCGTAAAAGTCTTTCCTAGCGCTGCGCGCTTGCCCTGCTGGGGTGAAAATCGGGGTGTGGTTGCCCGCCGACGTCGATCGTTTCATGGCGCCGCAGGAGCCCGTGTAAAAGTCAGACGCTGGGAGTTCGTGTCAGGGGTCCTGCATTGTTGCCTTGAGCACGCGGGTCAGACTCTCCGCTTCCCCGTGAACTCCCGCGGGCGGCCATCTTGAGGTCGAACCAAAGTGCGCGGGAGGCGAGCGCGGATGGACGAGGTGGAAGAGCACGAGCGGTTGTTCGAGCGGGTGGCGGGCATCGACATCGCCAAGAGCGAGGTCAAAGTCTGTGTACGGGTGCCGGGCAGCAGGGTCGGCTATCGGCGTCAGGAAGTACGTACCTTCCCGGCGGTGACGGCTGAGTTGCTCGCGCTGGGCGACTGGCTGCGGATCGAACAGGTGCAACTGGTGGTGATGGAGGCCACCGGCACGTACTGGAAGCCGGTCTTCTACGCCCTGGAAGACGACTTCGAGTGCTGGCTGCTGAACGCCAAGCAGGTCAAGCACCTGCCCGGTCGGCCCAAGACCGACCGCGAGGATGCCATCTGGCTGGCCAAGGTGGCCGAACGCGGGATGGCCCGGCCCAGCTTCGTGCCGCCCAGGCCGATCCGGCATCTTCGCGACCTGACCCGCTACCGGCGCAGTCTGACGCAGGAGCGCACCCGCGAGAAGCAGCGCGTCCAGGGAGTACTCGAAGACGCCCAGGTCAAGCTCAGCTCGGTGATCAGCGACATCCACGGCGCCTCCGGCCGGGCAATGCTGGAGGCCATGATCGCCGGCCAGCGCAACCCGCGCGAGCTGGCTCAGCTGGCCCGAGGCAGCATGCGCGGCAAGAAGGACGTGCTGATCGAGGCGCTGCGGGGTCATTTCAGCGACCATCACGCCTTCATCTGCCGGATGATGCTGGACAACATCGACCGGCTCTCCGTCCAAATCGACGCGCTCACCCGCCAGATCGAGCAGGCCATCGCCCCCTACCAGCCACAGGTGGAGCAGTTGGACGAGGTCACCGGCATCGGACCGATCGCGGCCCAGGACATCGTCGCCGAGATCGGAGTGGACATGAGCCGCTTCGCCACCGCCAGCCACCTGGTGTCCTGGGCCAGGTTCT
The DNA here is from genome assembly GCF_900323885.1 of [Actinomadura] parvosata subsp. kistnae. GTDB lineage: Bacteria > Actinomycetota > Actinomycetes > Streptosporangiales > Streptosporangiaceae > Nonomuraea > Nonomuraea composti. The sequence goes on from NZ_OOHJ01000003.1 coordinate 50,832, forward strand.
GCCCACAGACCACCCAATCCGGAGGCAAGCAACCCCGCGGCGGGGCGACCGGCAAAGGAAATCCCTGGCTGGGCGCCGCCCTCGGCGAGATCGCCAGCAGCGCCCGGCGCACCCCCACCTTCCTCGGCGCCCGCTACCGTCGCCTCGCCCGCCGCCGCGGCGCCAAGAGAGCCCTGGTCGCCACCGCCCACTCGGTACTGATCATCATCTGGCACCTGTTATCCGACCCCGAGGCCCACTACCAGGACCTGGGGCCAGACCACTACGACAGCCGCATCAACACCGACCGGAAGACCCGGCAACTGGCCCGTCACCTCGAGGCACTGACCGGCCAAAAGATCACCATCGAAGACGGCAAGATCACCGCTATCGGCCCCGACTACTCCACCTAAGTCAGCCCCGGCCACAGTCCAAGCCCGATCCCACACCTCGGGCTTCGCTGTCGCCTGCCCCTGACTCACCCGATTTTCGGGTCAGATGCTTGTCCGCTCTTGAGAGACGCGGTCAGGCGCCGATGGCGTGGACGCCGCCGTCCACGTGGACGATCTCGCCCGTGGTGGCCGGGAACCAGTCGGACATCAGGGCCACGCACGCCCGGGCCGTCGGCAGCGTGTCGGCGAGGTCCCAGCCCAGCGGGGCCTTTTCCGGCCAGCTGTCCTCGAACTCCTTGAAGCCGGGGATCGACTTGGCCGCCATCGTGCGCAGCGGGCCGGCCGCCACCAGGTTGACGCGGATGTTGTGCTTGCCGAGGTCGCGGGCCAGGTAGCGGTTGCAGGACTCGAGGCCGGCCTTGGCGACGCCCATCCAGTCGTAGACGGGCCACGCCTTGGAGGCGTCGAAGTCGAGGCCGACGACGGCGCCGCCCTCCTTCATGAGGGGCAGGCAGGCCACCGCGAGCGACTTGTACGAGTACGTGGAGACCTGCAGCGCCGTGGCGACGTCCTCCCAGGAGGTGTTGAGGAAGTTGCCGCCGAGCGCGGTCTGCGGGGCGAAGCCGATGGAGTGGACGACGCCGTCGAGGCCGTCGACGTGCTCGCCGACGCGGGCGGCGAGGGTGTCGAGGTGCTCGGTGTTCTGGACGTCGAGCTCGAGCACCGGCGCCGGCGTGGGCAGGCGCTTGGCGATGCGTTCGACGAGGCTGAGCCGGCCGAACCCGGTCAGGACGACCGTGGCGCCCTCTTCCTGGGCCAGCTTGGCCACCGCGAACGCGATGGAGGCGTCGGTGAGCACGCCGGTGACGAGGATCCGCTTGCCTTCGAGAATGCCCATGGTCAGTGCCCCATTCCGAGTCCGCCGTCGACCGGGATCACGGCTCCGGTGATGTAGGAGGCGTCGTCGCTCGACAGGAAGCGGACGACGCGCGCGATCTCCTCGGGGGCGGCCTGCCGTCCGAGGGGGATGTTGGCCACGATCGCCTCGTGGTCGAGGTCGGCGGTCATGTCGGTGGCGACGAAGCCGGGCGAGACGACGTTGACGGTGATGTTGCGGGAGCCGTACTCGCGGGCCAGGGAGCGGGCGAAGCCGACGAGGCCGGCCTTGGAGGCGGCGTAGTTGGCCTGGCCGGCCTGGCCGGACAGGCCGACGACGGAGGAGATGAGGATGATGCGGCCGCGCTTGAGCCGCATCATGGGCCGGATGGCCCGCTTGGCGACGCGGTAGGCGCCGGTGAGGTTGGCGTCGATGACGTCGGTGAAGGTCTCTTCCTTCATCATGGCCAGCAGCGTGTCTTTGGTGATGCCGGCGTTGGAGACCAGAACCTCGACGGGGCCGTGCTCGGCCTCCACCTTGTCGAAGGCGGCCTCGACGTCGGCGGTGCTGGTGACGTCGCAGCGCACGCCGAACAGGCCCTCGGGCGGCTCCCCCGATCGGTAGGTGACCGCGACGGCGTCGCCGGCCGCGGCGAGTTCACGGGCGATCGCGAGGCCTATGCCGCGATTGCCCCCGGTGACGAGTACAGAGCGTGCCATGAGACCTGACGCTATCTCGTACGGGCGAGTTTCGGCTTGTCCGGGTGGCACAAGATCACGGGGTTAGGATCGTGGACATGCGCCAGATCGACCCCGATTTCCTGGAGCTGCCGCTGCGGCAGCTGGCGGACGCCGCCCTGCAACGCGCTCGCGAGCTCGGCGCGCAGCATGCCGACTTCCGGCTCGAACGCGTCAGAGCCGAGACGCTGAGCCTCTACGACACCCGGCTCGAAGGCGCCATGGACGCCGACGATCTGGGCTACGCCGTCCGCGTCGTCAAGGACGGCACCTGGGGGTTCGCCGCCGGCATCCACCTGACGCCCGAGGCCGCCGCCGTGGTGGCGGAGCAGGCGGTGCGGGTGGCGGAGGTGAGCGCCCCCATCAACAGGGAGCCCATCGAGCTGGCCGCCGAGCCGGTGCACGCCGACGCCGTGTGGGTGTCGGCGTACGACGTGGACCCGTTCGAGGTGCCGGCCGCCGACAAGGTCGGCCTGCTGGCGGAGTGGTCGGCGGGCCTGCTGAAGGGCGCCGACCACGTGTCGGCGCGGCTGCTGCAGGTCAAGGAGCAGAAGTTCTACGCCGACACGGCCGGCACGGTGACCACGCAGCAGCGGGTGCGGGTGCATCCGAAGCTCAACGCGATGAAGGCGACCGAGAGCGGCTTCGACGACATGTCGACGATCGCGCCGCCGGTGGGCCGCGGCTACGAGTACCTGACCGGCACCGGCTGGGACTGGCAGGGCGAGCTGGCCCGGCTGCCGGAGCTGCTGGCGGAGAAGCTGGCGGCGCCGTCGGTCGAGGCGGGCGACTACGACCTGGTGATCGACCCGTCCAACCTGTGGCTGACGATCCACGAGTCGATCGGCCACGCCACCGAGCTCGACCGGGCGCTGGGCTACGAGGCGGCCTACGCGGGCACCAGCTTCGCCACGTTCGACCAGCTCGGCGAGCTGGTCTACGGCTCGCCGGTGATGAACGTGACCGGTGACCGCACCGTCGAGCACGGCCTGGCCACGGTCGGCTTCGACGACGAGGGCGTGCAGGGCCAGAGCTTCGACATCGTCAAGGACGGCATCCTGGTGGGCTACCAGCTCGACCGGCGGATGGCGCTGATGAAGGGGCTCGGCCGCTCCAACGGGTGCGCGTTCGCCGACTCGCCCGGCCACATGCCGATCCAGCGCATGGCGAACGTGTCGCTGGCGGCGGCGCCCGGCGGCCCCTCCACGGAGGAGCTGATCGCGGGCGTCGAGCGCGGCATCTACATCGTCGGCGACAAGAGCTGGTCGATCGACATGCAGCGCTACAACTTCCAGTTCACCGGCCAGCGGGCGTACAAGATCTCCCACGGGAAGCTGGACGGCCAGGTCAGAGACTTCGCCTACCAGGCGACCACCACCGACTTCTGGCAGTCGATGGAGGCGGTCGGCGGGCCACAGACGTACGTGCTGGGCGGCGCCTTCAACTGCGGCAAGGGCCAGCCGGGCCAGGTCGCGCCGGTCAGCCACGGCTGCCCGGCGGCGCTGTTCAGGGGCGTGCGGATCCTCAACACCGTGCAGGAGGGTGGGAAGTGACTCCTCAGGAGATGGTGGAGAGGGCTCTGGAGCTCTCCCGCAACGACGGCTGCGTGGTGCTCGTGGACGAGGGCTCCACGGCCAACCTGCGCTTCGCGGGCAACACCCTGACCACGAACGGCGTCGCCCGCTCTGCCCGCCTGACCGTGATCTCGATCGCGGGGCAGGGCGTGGGCGTGGTGTCGCGGGCGGCCGTACGCGACGAGCAGCTGGCCGACGTGGTGGCGGCGGCCGACGCGGCGGCGCGTGACGCGCAGCCCGCCGAGGACGCCCGCCCGCTCGTCGAGGCCGGCCCCGCCTCGCCGCACTGGGGCGAGGACGTGCGGCCGACCGACATCGGCGTGTTCGAGGGGTTCGCGCCGGCGCTCGGCGAGGCGTTCTCGGCCGCGGAGGCGGGCGGCAGGAAGCTGTACGGGTTCGCGGAGCACTCGCTGACCTCGACGTTCCTCGGCACGTCCACCGGCGTGCGGCTGCGGCACGACCAGCCGACCGGGCGGCTGGAGCTGAACGCCAAGTCCGGCGACCTGAAGCGCTCGGCGTGGACGGGCGTGTCCACGCAGGACTTCACGGACGTCGACGTGGCGGCGCTCGGCAACTCGCTCGCGCAGCGGCTGGAGTGGGCCAAGACGCGGGTCGACCTGCCCGCCGGCCGCTACGAGACGCTGCTGCCGCCGAGCGCGGTGGCCGACCTGATGATCTATATGTTCTGGTCGTCCGGGGCGCGCGACGCGCTCGACGGGCGCTCGGTGTTCGCCAAGCCCGGCGGGGGCACCCGCGTGGGCGAGCAGCTCGCCACCCTGCCCGTGTCGCTGTCGAGCGACCCGGGGGCGGCGGGCATCGCGTGCGCGCCGTTCGTGACGGCCCACGCCTCCGGGCGGGAGAGCTCCGTGTTCGACAACGGGCTGCCGCTGGGGCGCACCGACTGGATCAAGGACGGGCGGCTGGAGGCGCTGCTGCAGACCCGCTACTCGGCCGAGCTGAGCGGGCTGCCGGTGACGCCCGGCATCGACAACCTCATCATGTCCGGGCCGGCCGGCGGGCCCTCGCCGTCCCTGGAGGAGATGATCGCCTCCACCCGGCGCGGGCTCCTCGTCACCTGCCTGTGGTACATCCGCGAGGTCGACCCGCAGACGCTGCTGCTGACCGGGCTCACCCGCGACGGGGTCTACCTGGTCGAGCACGGGGAGGTCGTCGGCGAGGTGAACAACTTCCGGTTCAACGAGAGCCCCGTCGACCTGCTCGGGCGGCTGACCGAGGTGGGGGCCAGCGCGCAGACGCTGCCGCGCGAGTGGAACGACTACTTCCAGCGGACGATCATGCCGCCGGTGCGGGTGCCGGACTTCAACATGTCCACGGTCAGCCAGGCCAGCTGACCCTGGCAGGGTCTCCTGCTTGACCGACGGGCCCCGGGCGCGCGACGTGCGCGGCCGGGGCCTGTTCGTGTGCGGCGGGCTCGGGGGGCGGCGGGCTCGGGGCGCGGTGGGCTCGGTGGGGTCAGCGGGGGCCGAGGAGGGCGGCGAGGGCGTGGCTGAGCGAGGCGCCGAGCGTCTTGGCGCACGCCTCGTAGCCTTCCGGCGGGCCGCCGTACGGGTCGTGCACCTCGGCCGGACGCCGCCGCGCGCGCCGCTCCGCCGCCGACTGGACGATCGCCCGCGCCCGTTCGACTGTGTCGGAGCGGTAGCGGCGCTGCCCCGCACCCGCCGCCAGCTCGGCGAACTCGGGCAGCGTGAACGTCCGGCCCGCCGCCCGCGGGTCCAGGGCGACGGCGACGGCGCGGTGCGCGTCCTCCATCGTGAGCAGCAGGTCGGCGGAGGCGATCAGGTCGCGGTCGAGGAGGCGGGCGCGGTGGGCCCTGCCGTTCAGGCCCAGCCGGTCGAGGGCGCTGATCGCGTGCGGGGCCATGGGGTGACCGACCAGCGCCCGCACCCCCGCGCTCCCCGTGACGACGGGCAGGGCCGCGGAATGGAGCATCGCCTGCGCGATCACCTCGGCCATAGCGGAGCGGCAGATGTTGGCGGTGCACACGAGCAGGATGCGGAACTCGCCCCGCCCGGAGCCCGCACCGCGCGCTGGGCCACTTGCTGGGCCGCTCGCCGCACCGCTCCCTGGGCCGCTCGCGGCGGGAGGAATGGCCATCGTCTGCCCTCCCGTGGGTCACAGCCAATCTAGCCGCTCGGCCCCGCCCCGGGACGGCCGTTCACGGGACCCGGGGCGTCCTCATGCGGCCCCGGGCGTCTTCAGCCCGCCCCAGCCAGGCGTCTTCAGCCGGCCTCAGGCGTCCTCCAGGCGGAAGCCCACCTTCATGCCGACCTGGAAGTGCGCGACCTCCCCCGCGTCGATGTGCCCGCGGATCTCCGTCACCTCGAACCAGTCGAGGTGACGGAGGGTTTCGGAGGCCCTCCTGATGCCGTTGCGGATGGCCTGGTCGACACTCTCCCCCGAGGTGCCGACGATCTCCGTGACCCGGTACGTGCGATCCGTCATCTCCACATCCTCCTTACTCGAAGGCCATGATCGCATGACCCCCGCGCCGGTGCCGGGCTGCCGTCGCCACCGTGTCCCCCTGGAGCTACCGTGGAAGGCATGAAGGGGTGGCGCAGGAAGCCAGATGTTCACCAGGTCACCGACGCCCGGCCGTCACTGACCGCGGACATCCGTAAGCGTGAGGTCAGCTACCTCATCAAGATGGGGATCCGGACGATCTGCCTGATCCTGGCGGTCGTGGTGCCGGTGCCGTGGCCGTACCGGCTGCTGTTCATCGCCGCCGCAGTCTTTTTGCCATACATAGCGGTAATCGGGGCCAATGAGAGGGACAAGGGTGCCCCGCCACCTACCTTTCAGTCCCCTGAAGCTAACCAAACCGAGATACCGCTGCATCGACGCGAGATCGGGTCGTGACTAAGTCTTGACGCATCCCACGGGTTGTAGGTGTACGCTTTAGCCAAGCGCTCCGGTCCCCCGTCGGAGTGCTGGTGCCGGCGTTCCGGGCCCCCGTCGGAACGCCGATGAAGCGACGCCGGGTGGTTTGCCCCCGTAACCACCCGGCGTCGCCCTTTTCCCGGCCACGTTTCGATCAGTGTGCGCCGTCCCCCGCAGTTGGATAGGACGGCTTTCCCGAAATCGTTTACATCCGCCCCCGCCTCGTTATTCACAGGAAATCTTCAGGCGGGGGCGGGCTTGACTTCAAGAGTTCGTTCGAGTGTCAGCCGTCTGTCAGCGTCTCAGTAGTCGCTTCACTCCAGTTCTTCGCCAATGTGGTCAATCGCGCCACGGCGTCCTCGGGCGCGGTCCCCGCCCCCTGAGCCAGACCCAGCAGGTACGCCGTCAGCGGCGCCGCCGGCCTGGCCACCCCGTGGGCGACCTCCTTGGTCAGGTCGAGTATCTGGTCACGGTCCACCGTGGCCGGGTCGATGCCCAGCTCCTTGCAGGCCAGGGCGGTCCATTCGTTGAGCACGTGCATGTGAGCCTCCTCCTGGGTGTTCATTGTGACGCAGCCCGGTCACGCGCGCTCAGGCGACGCTGGGGCGGGCGTGTCCGAGGGTCGCGCGCGCGGGCGCCTTCGGGTTGCGCGCGTGCATGTTCGGCGCGGCGCGTAGGAGGTGGACCTGCCCGACGTGACGCTACGCCGCGCCACCGCACCCCACCCCACCGCGCCGCGCCCCCAGCTTCGCCGAGCCCCGCCCCTGTCACGCCGCGCCGCACTGGGTGTGGTCGTGTCCCGCCACGCCGCATCGCGCTGAGCGGTGCCCGCCGCGCCACGCCGCATCGCGCTGGGCGACGCCACGCCGCGCTCGCTGTGGCCGTGCCACTGCACCTCGCCGCGCCAGCCGCACCGCTCCGCGCTTGACCGCGCCACTGCATCCGGCCGCGCTGCACCCCGTTCCGCCGTAACGCGCCACGTGGCATCACGCTGCGCCGCGCCACATCGCGCTGAGCCGTGCCCGCCGCGCCACACCGCATCGGGCTGGCCGCGCCACGCCACGCTGGGCGACGCCACGCCGCGCCCGCTGGGGCCCTGCCACCGCGCCTCGCCTCGCCGCGCTGTGCGGCGCGGGTCGGCGCGGCCGACGTGAGCACCGAGCGTGTAGCGCATCGGGCGCCGGACGTGCAGGTGCAAGCGGGCGCTGGGCGCACAGGCACGTTCCGGCGATAGGCCTTTGCGCGGGCGGGCGCAGCGCGGGCGGGCGCCGGCGGGTGTTGGGGCGTCAGAAGTTGGGGCTGGGAGTGGGGCGGGGTCTGCCCGGCCGGGTTCGGGCTGCGAGCCCGGCGTGGCGGGGAGGGTCGGAACGGCGGTCAGCCGCCGATGGCGGACATGGGGCGGGAGGGCTGGAGGAAGGACGGGTCGTCGATGCCGTGGCCGGCGCGCTTGCGGGAGACGGCGGCCATCCAGCGCTCCGCCAGCTCCTCGTCCGAGGCCCCGTCGCGCATCGGCGTCTTCAGGTCGGATTCCTCGGTGGCGAACAGGCAGTTGCGGATCTGGCCGTCGGCGGTGAGGCGGACGCGGTCGCACGCGCCGCAGAACGGCCGGGTGACCGAGCCGATCACGCCGACCCGGGCGGGGCCGCCGTCCACGAGGAAGCGTTCGGCGGGGGCGCTGCCGCGCTCCTCGACGTCGTCGGGGGTCAGGTCGAAGGAGGCGGACAGGAGCTGGAGGATCTCGTCGGCGGTGACCATGCCCTCGCGGCTCCAGCCGTGCTGGGCGTCGAGCGGCATCTGCTCGATGAAGCGCAGCTCGTAACCCTGGTCGAGGCACCAGCGCAGCAGCGGGACGGCCTCGTGGTCGTTCACGCCGCGCATGAGTACGGCGTTCACCTTGACGGGGCGCAGGCCGGCGGCGTCGGCGGCGGCGAGGCCGGCGATCACGTCGGCGTGCCTGTCGCGGTGGGCGAGCCGCTTGAACGTGGCGGGGTCGAGGGTGTCGAGGGAGACGTTCACCCGGTGCAGGCCGGCGGCGGCCAGCGGCTCGGCGAGGCGGGCCAGGCCGATGCCGTTGGTGGTCAGGGAGATCTGCGGCTCGGGGGTGAGGGTGGTGGTGCGGCCGACGATGTCGACCAGCTCGCGCCGCAGCAGCGGCTCGCCGCCGGTGTAGCGGACCTCCTTGATGCCCAGCCGTTCGACGCCGATCGTCACCAGGCGGACGATCTCGTCGGCCGTCAGGAGCTGCGCGCTGGGGAGCCAGTCGAGACCTTCGGGTGGCATGCAGTACGTGCAGCGCAGGTTGCACTTGTCCGTGAGGGACACCCGTAGATCCGTCGCCACCCGCCCGAACGAGTCTCGCAACACGGGGCGTCACCTCCTGCTCGTACACCAGAGGGCCCAGACTACGACGGGTGCCGGTCCGCCCCCAAAATCCGCCACTTCAGGCAGGACAACACATTGTCGCCTAGATCGATTCCGGGAGGGTGTGGTGGGGGGTCAGGGGGCGGCGTGCCAGGCGTCTCGGGCGGCGATCAGCTCGGGCAGGTGCCGGCGGGACCACTCGCAGCCGGCGTTCATCGGCTCCAGGAGGCTGCGGCCGAGGTCGGTGAGCTCGTACTCGACGCGCGGCGGGATCTCGTCGTACGCGGTGCGGGTGAGCAGGCCGTCGCGTTCCATGGCGCGCAGGGACTCGGTGAGCACCTTGGGGGTGATGCCGCGCAGCGGGGTCTGGAGCTCGGTGAAGCGGCGGGGCCCCCGCTCCAGGCAACGGATGATCTTGGCGGTCCATTTGTCGCCGATGCGGATCGGGGCGGTGACCGGCGGGCAGCCGGTGAACATGTCCGGATCGAGTGGCTCGGGCATCCCGCCATCGTAGTTGGCCTCCCGCCGACCGGGCGGGCCGCGCCTTCGTCCTGCTCGCCAGGGACTCCTTCGTCCTGGTCGCAGGTGACTATCGTTGCGGGAAGTGACAGGTCGCCCTCTACCGTCTGCGCGGGGCGGCCGGAAGCGCTGGCCGCCGGTTCATCGAACGTGGTGGAGGCAGGCAGTGAGCAGGATCGTGGTGTTCGGGGCCGGGGGGCGCGCCGGGGCGAACGTGGTCGCGGAGGCGGCCGGGCGCGGGCACGAGGTGACGGCCGTGGTGCGGGACCCGGCGCGGTATCCGGAGCTGGGCGGGCCCGGGGTGCGGGTGGTCGCCGGGGACGTGACCGACGGCGGCAGCGTGCGCGCGGCGGCGGCCGGGCACGACGTGGCGGTGCAGGTGGCGGCGCGGCTCGACATGTCGTCGGAGGAGTTCTACACGGCGGCGACGCGGGCGCTGGTGGACGGGCTGGGGCGGGCGGGGGTGTCCAGGCTGGTGGCGCTGGGGATCGGGACTCTGCTGGAGGTCTCCCCCGGCGTGCGGCTCATCGACACGCCGGGCTTCCCGGCCGACGCGCGGGCGTTCTCGCTGGGGCACGCGGCCGAGCTGGAGCTGCTGGAGGCGTCGGAGCTCGACTGGGTGGTGATCGCGCCGCCGCCCGTGCTGCTGGACGAGAAGGCGGCCAGGACGGGGCGGTACCGGTTCGGGGACGGGCGGGTGCCGCAGGCCCGGGAGGGGGATCCGGTCTTCTCCTTCGCCGATCTGGCGGTGGCGGTGGTGGACGAGGTGGAGAGCCCGGCGCATCACCGGGTGCAGGTGGCCGTGTCCTCCTGAGTGCCCCCTGACATGGCGGACGCCCGGCCGGGACCGGCCGGGCGTCCGAGGTTACCGGTGCGTCAGTGACGGCCGATGACCTTCACCCAGTCCGTGCCCTCCGAGGGCTCGAGGTGCCTGCTGCCCTCGAAGACCGCGCGCCACGTGCCCGACTCGCGAGCCGGGACCCGCAGACCGAAGTAGCCCTTGCCGCTGGTGCGGACGGTCTCCACGTGCTCCCAGCGGCCGCTGCCGTTGGCCTGGAAGAGGATGACGACCCGCTTGTACGCCAGGCGGTGCCAGGTCTCCTGCTTCTTGCAGTAGTCGGCGTGGTGCACCGAGACGAAGCCGCTGATGTAGTCCTCGTCGCACTCCACGGAGAGCTTGCCCTCGATCGTGAGGGGCTTGCCCCGCCACGCGGGCTCGGGGTTCACGTCGAGCTTGAGGCTGGTGTGGCCGCCGGCGACATCCGGGTCGAGGCCCGGGTCGTCCGCGAGCGCGGGCGAGGCGGCGGTGGCCACCACGGTCGCGCCCAGGGCCGCAGCCGCCAGGCCGGCGGCTAGACGTCGCATCTTCAAAACAGAAATCCTTCCCCGTCCGAATGACCGCACCCAACCGGATGCGTCAAATGCCAATGACGCGTAAGGGTAAGGAAAAGTTGCGACAAAGTTGATCACAGTTCGGCAACGGCGGATGAGGCGCAACCTCGCACTATTGGGCTATTTGTCGGGCTTTGGAGAGGTCTGCCGCGTAGTGTCCTGTTCCGGGGAAGCGGACGCGCCAGAAGCCGTCCGTCCGCCCCTGGACCGTTCCGACGAACGCGCCGGCCGCGTCCGTCGTCGCCTCCCCCACCGCCTGCCAGGCCGAGCTCTCGTCCGGACGCCACAGCACCTCCAGGCGCTGTTTCGCGAACGGCCCGTAGTCCGTCAGGCCGCGCGGGTCCACGCGGGTCAGCGAGCCGCGCAGCCGCACGCCGCCGGCGCGCGCCGACTTCTCCGCCCGTACGGCGGTGAGCCTGCTCTCGCGCTTCAGCTCGAACGAGGCGTACTGCGTGACCGTCGTCCCGTTCGCGCCCTTGGCGGTGGCGGTGACCGTCCAGGTGCCGGCCGGGTAGAAGCGGTTCAGCTTCTTGTCCGGCAGGAAGCGCCACGTCTGCCAGTCGTCCGTCAGCCTGGCCGCGCCGCGGCCGTGATCGAGGACGGGCTTGTGCGCGGCCAAGCGCCACACCAGGCGGGGCGGCAGCAGCGGGCGGTTCGCGCCCGGGACGCCGTCCTTCGGCGCGGCCGGCTCCATCGCCGGGACCGGGTGCGGGCCGGTCAATCCCGGCTGCCCGTGCCCGGGAATCGCCATGCCGGGCGGCAGTGCCTGCTCGGCGCCGCCCAGAGGGGCCGTGCCGGCGGCGGGGCTGGGCACCGGGGCCCGCGCGGCGGCCAGCGCGGGCGAGGCCGCCGACTGGGCGGGCGCCAGGGCCGGCGATGAATGGCCGGGCTGCTGAACGGTTCCTTGGCTGGGCTGCTGCGGGGCCTGCTGGTACGGCTGCTGGGCGGGCGCCTGCCCGTGACCGGAGCCCTGGGCGGGCTGCTGGGCCGGCGCCTGACCATAACCCTGTCCGGAGCCCTGGGCGGGCTGCTGCGCCGATCCTTGGCCGGCGTTCTGCGCGGACCCGGAGCCCTGCGCGGGCCCGGAGCCCTGTGCGGGGCCCTGAGCCGGTGCTTGAACGGGCGCCTGGGCGGGCGGCTGCACCGCCCCTTGCGCGGGCTCCTGCTGCGACGACTGGCCCGGCCCCTGAGCGGGCGGCTGCTGCACAGAGGCCTGTGCGGGCGGCCGGGCAGGGGTCTGGGCGGGCGGCTCCACCGCCCCGTGCCCAGGCGGCTGGGCGGAGCCGGGGCCGGGCGGCTGGACGGCCCCGTGGCCCGGTGGACGGGCGGGCCCGTGCGCGGGCGGCCGCCCCGGCGGGTTCAGGATGGGGCGGGGCGCGGGGGCGGCCTGGGCTGGCGGGGCGCCGGGTTCGACCTTGACGGTCACGCCGTCCTTACCGCGTACCACCCCTTTGGCGATCACATCGATCACCAGGCGGACGGACCCCTGCGCCCCCACCACGGGGCTGGCCGGGCGGACGGTGATGGCGCGGATGGCGGGCTCGGTCGCGGCGGAGGCAGCAGGTGCGGGCACCGTGAGCGACCCCGCCGCGAGCGAGACGAGAAGCAGACTTCTGGTCATGATCGAGACGGTAGGAACCATCCGGTAATGGACAGGACCACAACACACGCCCCGAATGGCAAAAGCCTCACTAAGGTCGCCCGTAGAGCCCTTCGATGATGTCGGCGTACTTGGTGTGGATGATCCGCCGCTTGAGCTTGAGGCTGGGGGTGAGCTCCTCGGTCTCGGCCGTCCACTCCACGCCGAGCAGCGCCCACTTCTTCACCTGCTGCACCCTGGCCAGCTTGGCGTTGGCGGCCTGCACGGCCGCCTCGACCTCGGCCAGCACGTCGGGGTGCTCGGCCAGCTCGGCGAGCGAGCCGAACGTGATGCCGCGCGCCTGCGCCCAGCCCGGCGCCACCTCGGGGTCGAGGGTGAGCACGGCGACGGGGTGGGGGCGGTTGTCCCCGTAGGCGAGGGCCTGGCCGATGAGGCTGTGCTGCTTGAGGTGGTTCTCGATCTCGGCCGGGGAGATGTTCTCGCCCCCGGCGGTGATGATCAGCTCCTTCTTGCGGTCGACGACGCGGTAGAAGCCGTCGTCGTCGACGGTGCCGATGTCGCCGGTGTGCAGCCAGCCGTCGGCGTCGATGAGCTCGGCGGTGGCCTGGGGGCGGTTGAGGTAGCCGGCGGTGTTGAGGGGGCTGCGGGTGAGCAGCTCGCCGTCCTCGGCGATGCGGACCTCGACGCCGGGCTCGGCCCTGCCGACGGTGCCCAGGCGGTAGCAGGCGGGGCTGTTGCCGGTGAAGGCGCCGGTCGTCTCCGTCATGCCGTACACGTCGATGACCTTGAGCCCGAGCCCGGCGTAGAAGCGCTGCACCTCGTCGGGCAGGGGTGCGGCGCCGGTGGCGGTCCATTCGGCGCGGTCGAAGCCGATCATGCCGCGGATGATGGACAGGAGCGAGGCGTCGGCCTGGTCGTAGGCGGCCTGGATCTCGGGGGTGATCGTGTGGCCGTACTGGCCGGCCTCGACGTAGGCGACGCCGGCGGCCATGGCCTCGCGTACGGCGGCCTGCTGCTCCTCGGGCTGGGTGGCGAGCACGGCGAGCAGGCGCGCCATCATCTTCTCCCACACGCGCGGCACCCCGAAGAACATCATCGGCCTGACCTGGCCGAGCGTGGCGCCGAGGTTGGCCAGGTCGGTGCAGAAGTGCACGTGGGAGACCTTGACGAGGGGCAGGTAGAGGCTGAGGATGCGCTCGGCGATGTGGGCGTAGGTGAGGTAGGAGATCTGGGTGCCGCGCATGGGCAGCGCGGTGAGGCGGTCGGTGGCGGCGACCTCGTAGAAGATGTTGGCGTGGGTGAGCGGCACGCCCTTGGGGGTGCCGGTGGTGCCGGAGGTGTAGAGGACGGTCGCGACGTCGCCGGGCGCGACGGCGCGCAGGCGGGTCTCGACCTGGGCGGGGTCGGCGGCGAGGCGTTCGCGGCCGAGGGCGAGGAAGTCGTCCCAGGCCATGAACCGGTCGCCGGCGGGGGCTCCGTCCAGCATGATGATCCGGCGCAGGCCGTCCAGCCGGTCGAGCACGGGCTCCCAGCGGGCCAGGTCGGCGGGCCCGCCGAGCACCGCGTAGCGGGCGCCGACGTCGCCGGCCACGAAGGCGATCTGGTCGGGGGCGAACGTCGAGTAGACCGTGCAGCCGACGCCGCCGGCGTGCACCGCGCCGAGGTCGGCCAGCACATGCTCGCTGCGGTTGACCATCATGAGGGCGACGGCCTCGCCGGGCTCCAGCCCGAGCGCGACGAACGCGGCGGCGATCTCCAGGACCCGCTCGCGGGCCTGCCCGTAGGTGAGGGTGCGCCAGCCGTCCCCTTCGGGGTCGGAGTAGGCGGGTGCGTCGTGGTGTTCCTCGGCCGCCCGCGCGAGCTGCTCGCACACGGTACGGCCGGCGATCTGCCGCTCGATCTCGGCCCGGACTTCGAGGACTTCGCCCATCGCAACGGCCTCCGGTCAGTAATCACTTGCATGATTTCGATGCATCGCACCACACCCCCGGGGTAGCGGCAAGAGCCTGCGGAGAAACACCGACGTCCGTCACGTAAAGTGATCGTGTGGATGCGAAGGGTGTGGGGTGCGGATGACTGACAGGACGTTCTTCGGGCATCCGCGGGGGCTGGCGACGCTGTTCGGCACCGAGATGTGGGAGCGGTTCTCCTGGTACGGGCTGCGGGCGATCCTGGCCACGTTCATGGCGGCCTCGCCGGCGCACGCGGGGCTCGGGCTGTCGCAGGAGACGTCCCAGGCGGTGGTGGGGGTCTACGGCGCGCTCATCTACCTGGTGGCGCTGCCGGGCGGGTGGATCGCCGACCGCATCCTGGGGGCGCGCAGGTCGGTGTTCTGGGGCGGGTTCGTCATCATGCTGGGGCACATCAGCATGGCGATCCCGGTGACGTCGTCGTTGTTCGTGTGGCTGGGGCTGCTGCTCATCATCGCCGGCACGGGCCTGCTCAAGCCGAACATCTCGGTCATGGTGGGCCGCCTCTACCCCGAGGAGGACGACGGGCGCAGGGACGCCGGGTTCTCCCTGTTCTACCTGGGCATCAACCTCGGCGCGTTCTTCGCGCCGCTCGTGGTGGGCTGGCTGGCCGAGGGCGACCGCTGGCACCTGGGGTTCAGCGCGGCGGCGGTCGGCATGGCGCTCGGCCTGGTCCAGTACGTCCTGGGCGGCCGGAGCCTGCGCGGCGTCGGCGAGTGGCCCGGCCTGCGGCTGACCCCGCGCGAGCGCCGCCGCTTCGGCCGCCTGGTGGCGCTCGGCGTGGTGCTGACGCTGGTCGTGCTGGGCGCGTGGGCGGCGACGGGCACGCTGACGGTCGACCGGTTCACGGTGGCGCTCACGCTGGTCATCCTGATCGTGCCGGTGGCGTACTTCGGCTACATCATGTTCGGCAGCCACGACCTGACCGAGGACGAGCGGATCCGGATGAAGGCGTACATCTGGCTGTTCGTGGCGGCGGCCATCTTCTGGATGATCTACGACCTGGCGCCGAGCAAGCTGCTGTTCTTCGCCCAGGACCACACCGACCTGTCGTTGTTCGGCATCAGGATCAACCAGGCCACCACGCAGTCGTTCAACCCGCTGTTCATCATGATCTTCGTGCCGGTGTTCGCCGCCCTGTGGGTGCGGCTCGGCACGCGGGTGAGCACGCCGCAGAAGTTCGGGTTCGCGCTGGTCATGGTGGGGCTGAGCTTCGTGGTGATGGCCGTGGCGGCGGGGCTGGCCGGCGCCGGGCGGGTGTCGGTGTGGTGGCTGGTGCTGGTCTACCTGGTCCAGGTGTTCGGCGAGCTGTCGCTGAGCCCCGTCGGGCTGTCGGTGACGACCAAGCTGGCGCCCGAGGCGTTCAAGGGGCAGATGCTGGGCATCTGGTTCATCGCCGTGTCGGTGGGCGACGCGGTCGGCGGGCAGACCGGGCGGCTCGGCCGGGTCCTGTCGGAGCCGATGTACTACCTGGTGCTGGCGGCGATGGCGATCGTGGCCGGGCTGGCGCTGTTCCTGTTCACGCGGAGCCTGCGGGTGATGATGGCCGAACACCACGAACCCGCCATGCGGTAAACATTCCGAACGTGTCCGAACTTCTCGACCTCGCCGGCATTTTCGTCTTCGCGCTGTCCGGCGCGCTCATGGGGGTCCGCAAGCGGCTCGACGTGGTCGGGATGGGGGTGCTGGCCGAGATCACCGCGCTCGGCGGCGGCGTCGTCCGCGACCTCATACTCAACGTGCGGCCGATCGCCTTCCAGAGCCTCGGCTACGTGCTGGTGCCCGTCGCCGCGACGGTGATCGTCTTCTTCTGGCACCCGCACGTGGCCCGCGTCATGCCCGCCATCCTCGTGCTGGACGCGGCGGGGCTCGGGTTGTTCTGCGCGGTCGGCACGGAGAAGGCCATGGAGTACGGGCTCAGCCCCCTGCACGCGACCCTCCTGGGCGTCACGACGGCCGTCGGCGGGGGCATGCTGCGCGACGTCCTGGCCGGGGAGATCCCCACACTGCTGTACGACCGCCAGCTCTACGCGGTGCCCGCCCTGCTGGGGTCGGGCGTGATGGCGGGGCTGTCGTCGTACGGGCTGCACGGCTGGCCCGCCACCCTCGCGGCGGCCCTGCTGGCGTTCGGGCTCCGCATCGCCGCGATGCGCCGCAAGTGGCGTGCCCCGCTCGCCAAGGGCATCGGCGAATGACCGGCGCACTGCTCGACCACCTGCGCCGCCAGGTGCGGCTCATCACCCGCCCGACGGCCGCCGAAGTCGTCGAGCGCGCCCTGCGGCGGCCTCGGGCGAGGTGCACCCCCCTCACACCATCGCGATGAGCTGGTCCGGCGGCCGAGGGGCGCCGGTGGGGCCGTGGTCGCGGGCGGCGCGCAGGCGTTGGACGGCGTCCGCCAGGAGGGTGGGCGGCTGGGTGTACGGGAGGCGGAGGTGGCCCTCCAGGGTGCCTTCGAGGCCGAACCAGGGGCCGGGCGCCAGGCGTACCCCGTGGGAGAGGGCGGCCTCCGTGAGCGGGGTGGAGCCGGCGCCGTCGAGGCGCACCCACAGGGCGCCGCCGCCGGAGGGCAGCGCGAACGTCCACTCGGGCAGGTGGGCGCGCAGGTGTGCGGCGAGGGCGTCGCGGGAGGCGCGCAGGGTGCGGCGGCGTTCGGCGCGGGTCTCCTCCAGCCGGTCGAACAGCCGCGCCACGACGAGCTGCTCCAGCACGGGGCTGGCGATGTCGACCGACGAGCGGAGCGTGGTGAGGCGCCGGGCGAGGGCGGCGGTGGCGCGGATCCAGCCGATGCGCAGCCCGCCCCACCACAGTTTGGAGGCGGAGCCGATGCTGATGACGCGGCTGTCGGTGTCGAAGGCGGCCATCGGGGAGGTGCGGGGCACGTCGTCGAGGGCCAGCTCGGACCAGGTCTCGTCGATCAGCAGGAGGGTGCCGGCGCGGCGGGCGGCGCCGGCGACGGCGGCGCGGACGGGGTCCGGCATGAGGGCGCCGGTCGGGTTCTGGAAGTCGGGCATGAGGTAGGCGAGGCGGGCGCCGGACTGGAGCATGGCGCCGGCGACGAGGTCGGGCCGCCAGCCGTCGTGGGAGACGCCGACGGGGACGATGCGGGCGCCGCGCTGCCGGGCGGCGTCGATGGCGTGCGGGTACGTCGGCGACTCGACGATCACCGCGTCGCCCGGCCCCACGAGCAGGCCCATGACGAGGTGGAGGGCGTGCTGGGCGCCGGTGGTGACGACGATCTGCTCGGGCCTGGTGGCCACGCCCCTGGCGGTGTAGCGGGCGGCGATGCGGTCCCTGAGCGAGGGCAGGCCCATGGGGTCGTAGCCGTTGCCCATGCCGTACCGGGGCAGGTCCTCGACCGCGGCCGTCATGGCGGCGAGCAGGGCCGCGGGGGCGGCGGGGGCGGCGGTGTGGAGCTGGATGAGGCCGTCGCGGTCGGTGCCGAGCCACGGGTTGTCGGGCCAGACGGCGGGGTCGGGCAGCGCGGTCCAGCTTCCCGAGCCCTGCCGGCTCTCCAGGTAGCCGCCTTCGCGCAGCAGGTCGTAGGCGGCGGTGACGGTGGTGCGGCTGACCTTGAGCGTCTCGGCGAGGTGCCGCTCTGCGGGCATGCGGACGCGTACGGGGAGCTGGCCGTCCATGATCAGCGCGCGGACGCCGTCGGCGAGGGCGCGGTAGTACGGGCGCGCCGCAGGGTCGACGTCGATGAGCCGGGCCACCTGCGTGGCTGACATGTGCCGCATAAGGCCACTTTTCGTGATTGGCCCTGTATTGGCAAATCGGAAGATGCCAATCTGGGGCCATCATGAGCGAAACAACCGTCCCGCTGCCGAGCTCCCTGCCCGCCCGCCTCGTCCGCCTCTACGGCGGTCTGGCCCTGTACGGCCTCGGCATCGCCCTCCAGGTGAAGTCGGGACTCGGCAACGGCCCCTGGAACGTCTTCCACGAGGGCGCCGCCCTGCGTACCGGCCTGACCATCGGCACCGTCATCCTCGTGGTCGGCGCGCTGGTGATGCTGCTGTGGATCCCCATGCGGCAGAAGCCGGGGCTCGGCACGATCAGCAACGTGCTGCTCGTCGGCCCGTTCGCGGACGCCGCCGTCTTCCTGCTGCCCACCCCGGAGCATCTGGCGTTCCAGACCTTCTACCTCGTCATGGGCGTCGTCACCATCGCCCTGTCGACCCTGCTCTACATCGGCGCCGGCATGGGCCCCGGCCCCCGCGACGGCATCATGACGGGGCTGGTGCGGCTCGGCCTGTCGGTGCGGGTGGCCCGCCTGTCCATCGAGGTCGCCGTGCTGATCGCGGGCTGGCTGCTGGGCGGCACGGTGGGCCTGGGGACGGTGGTGTTCGCGCTGGCGATCGGGCCGTTGACGCAGCTGTTCACCCGCTGGTTCCCTCTGACGTGATCCCGTGGCCCGGGCCGGGCATGACGCGACATGATCGGCCCGGCCACGGGATCACCCGTTCTCCGAGTAGCGTCTAGGCATGCGGATCGAGGATTACGCGCTGATCGGAGACATGCAGTCCGCCGCTCTCGTGGCCCGGGACGGCTCGATCGACTGGCTCTGCCTGCCCAGGTTCGACTCGCCGGCGTGCTTCGCGGCCCTGCTCGGCAGCGAGCGCAACGGCCACTGGTGGCTGGGCCCCACGGGCAGGAAGCCCGCCACCAGACGGCGCTACCGCCCCGACACCCTCATCCTGGAGAGCGAGTGGGACACCCCCACGGGCACCGTCCGCGTCGTCGACTTCATGCCGCCGCGCGACCGCAACCCCGACGTGGTGCGCATCGTCGAGGGCGTGTCCGGCTCGGTGCAGGTCTCCACGCAGCTGCGCGTGCGCTTCGACTACGGCCGCATCGTGCCGTGGGTACGCCGCACCAACGGCCATCTGCAGGCCATCGGCGGGCCCGACTCGGTGTGGCTGCACTCCCCCGTGCCGCTCAAGGGCGGTGACTACGCCCACCGGGCCACGTTCACCGTCAACGAGGGCGACCGGCTGCCGTTCGTGTTCACCTGGCACCCCTCGCACGAGCCGATGCCGCCGCAGATCCACTGCGACACGCAGCTCGGCGAGACGGAGGCGTTCTGGGCCGAATGGGTGGCCCGGTGCACCTACTCGGGCCCGTACCGCGAGGCGGTCGTCCGGTCGCTGATCACACTCAAGGCGCTGACGTACGCGCCGACGGGCGGCATCGTGGCCGCGCCCACCACGTCCCTGCCCGAGGACCTCGGCGGGGTGCGCAACTGGGACTACCGCTTCTGCTGGCTGCGCGACGCCACGCTGACGCTCGACGCGCTGATCAGCTCCGGCTACCTGGAGGAGGCCGGCGACTGGCGGGCCTGGCTGCTGCGCGCCATCGCCGGGCGCCCTCAGGACCTCCAGATCATGTACGGCGTCGCCGGCGAGCGCCGCCTGCCCGAGCTGCGCCTCGACTGGCTCGACGGCTACGAGGACTCCCGCCCCGTCCGCATCGGCAACGAGGCCGTCAAGCAGCTCCAGCTCGACGTCTACGGCGAGGTGATGAACTCCCTGTACGTCTCCCGCACCCGCGGCCTGTCCGCCGACGACCGGGCGTGGACCATCCAGCGGCAGCTGCTCGACTACGTGGAGGACCACTGGCACGAGCCCGACGAGGGCCTGTGGGAGGTGCGCGGCCCGCGCCGGCACTTCGTGCACTCCAAGGTGATGTGCTGGGCGGCCCTCGACCGGGCCGTCAAGTACGTCGAGCACTTCGGCCGCACCGGCCCCGTCGACCGGTGGCGCGCGCTGCGCGACGTCATCCACGCCGAGATCTGCGACAAGGGCTTCGACCCGCGGCGCAACACCTTCACCCAGTCGTACGGCTCCTCCGAGCTGGACGCGGCGCTGCTGATGATCCCCATGGTCGGCTTCCTGCCGGCCGACGATCCCCGCGTGGTCGGCACGGTCGCGGCGATCGAGAAGGAGCTGATGTCCGACGGGTTCGTGCTGCGTTACCCGATCGCCGAGGACAACGACGTGGACGGGCTGCAGGGCGGCGAGGGCGCGTTCCTGGCGTGCAGCTTCTGGCTGGTGGAGGTCATGGCGATGCAGGGGCGCAAGGAGGAGGCCAAAGACCTGTTCGAGAGGCTGCTGGCGCTGCGCAACGACGTGGGGCTGCTGGCGGAGGAGTACGACCCGCGCTACGGGCGGCTGGTCGGCAACTTCCCGCAGGCGTTCAGCCACGTGCCCCTGGTGCACGCGGCCCGGGCACTGTCGTGAGGCGTTGAGACCTGGGCCGTGTGGCGCTTCCTCGGCGTTCATGTCCGATTCATCCGGTTCCGCCACGCTCCCGCCGTAGCCGGCGCACCCTTTCCGGCTGGGACGGAGAAACACCCCATGGGCCACGGGCACCACCACCATGATCACGAGCACGACCACGAGCCGGCCGGAGACACCGACGCGAGCGTGGCGCGGGACCTGTCCGTACCGGACGGCGAGCTGTCGCCCGGCCAGCTCTCCCGGCGGCGCATGTTCCGCCGGGCGGGGCTGCTGGGCGCCGGGCTGACCGCCGCCGGCGTGCTGGGCGGCGAGGGACAGGCCGCCGTCGCGGCCACCGGCAGGGACGAGGGGCGCGGGCGCGAGCCCAGGGACGGCTACCAGTGGCTGGCCGGCGACCACCACATCCACACCCAGCACAGCTCCGACGGCGTCTACCGGGTGATCGACCACGTGCGGCACGCCAACGCGTACGGGCTGGGCTGGATGGTGATCACCGACCACGGCGGCGCCACGCACGCCAAGATCGGCGTCGAGAAGGTCAACCCGGACATCGTGGCCGCCCGCGCGGCCGTCAAGGACACGCTGGTCTTCCAGGGCCTGGAGTGGAACATCCCGGCAGCCGAGCACGGCACCGTGTTCGTCGCGCCCGGCAGGAACGAGGTGGCCACACTCAAGGAGTTCGAGAGCTCCTTCGACGGGTCCGTCAAGGGCGCGAGCTCCAACACGCCGCAGAACGAGGCGCTGGCCATCGCCGGCCTGAACTTCCTCGCCGACGCCGTCAGGAAGCGGCGCGTCCCGGACGCGCTGTTCTTCGCCAACCACCCCTCCAGGAAGGGCATCGACTCGCCGCACGAGATCCGCGGCTGGCGCGACGCCCAGCCGACGATCGCGGTCGGCATGGAGGGCGCGCCCGGCCACCAGGCGGCCGGCATCGCCAAGCCGAACGGCCCCGGCGGCGGGCGCGGCTACTACGACAGCAACCCCGGCGCCGACTCTTTCCCCGGCTACCCGGCCGAGAGCTACAAGACCTTCGGCGGGTTCGACTGGATGACCGCGACCGTGGGCGGCCTGTGGGACAGCCTGCTCGCCGAGGGCAAGCCGTGGTGGATCACCGCGAACTCCGACTCCCACTGGGTGCACGGCGACACCAGCGACCGCGGCCCCGGCGGCGACTTCAACGCCAACGGCCGCTACGAGGACCCCGTCTACAAGGGGGTGCCGAACTTCGGCTCCGGCGACTTCTGGCCCGGCTTCTACAGCCGCACCCACGCCGGCGCCGAGGACTTCTCCTACCGCGCCGTCATGGACGCCCTGCGCGCCGGCCGCGTCTGGGTGGACCACGGCGGCCTGATCAGCGGCCTGGTGGTGCGGGCCCGCCCGGCCGGCACCGGCCAGCGCGGCGTGACGCTCGGCGGCACCCTCCAGGTACGCCAGGGCGCCCGCGTCGAGCTGGCCATCGAGGTCACCCTGGCCGGGCGGCCGAACTGGGCGCAGTTCGTGCCCACGCTGGCCCGGGTGGACGTCATCCAGGGCGACGTCACCGGCCCCGTCTCCGACAAGGACGCCTTCACCACGCCGAACACCAAGGTCGTGCAGTCGTACGAGGTGAACAGGAGCACCGGCACCGTCACCTTCACCTACCAGCTCGGCGCCGTCGACCGCCCCGTGTACGTGCGGCTGCGCGGCACCGACGGCAAGCGCAGCGCGCCGGGGCTGCTGGGCGCGGCCGTGGACCCGAACGGGCCGCGGATCGACGTGTACGGCGACGCCGACCCGTGGAACGACCTGTGGTTCTACAGCAACCCGATCTGGGTGCTGCCGCGCCGATGATCGCCGGATTCGACGCGGGCAGCCGGACGGTGCCCGAGGCCGAGCACCTGCTCCACACGGTGGTGCGGGAGCTCGGCCTGCCGGGGGACACGATCGGGTGCACCCACTTCGTGCCGGCGGGGGCGGCGGGCGACGAGCCGCACGTCGCCTGCTCGCTGGCCGTCCCGGACTCGGTGACGCCCGCGGCCCTGTCGGCAGCCCTGTCGGCGGCCCTGTCGGCGGCCCTGCCGGCTGGATGGTCGGCGGAGGGGCGGCGCTGGCGGTGGCCGAGCACGAGGCGCGGCGCGGCGGCCGGGTCGTCACCTTCCCCGGCCGCGACCGCCTCACCGGCGTCCTCCGCGTGGGCGAGCTGCGCGACGCCTCGGCCATCGACCGGGTGCTGCTGCTCGCCTCCCCCGGCCCGCCGCCCGACGACGTGCTCGTCGTCACGAACGACCACGTCAGGCCCGTCTGGCGGGACGGCCTCATGACCCTGCTCACCATGCCGGCCGCCGGCGGCCGGATCACCCCCGCCGAGGTGCCGAACCCGACCCCCTGCTGCGCCGACCACGCCTGACCCCAGGGGACGCCGCTACGGGCCGGTCAGGCGGCGCTCCCCCTCGGTGGTGATCACGTACACCTGCCAGGTGTAGTACGCGTAGTAGGCGCGCGGGTCGCGCTTGATCCGGCGGGCGTGCAGGAGGATGGCGTTCACGTACGCCTGGGACGGGTTGTAGGCGTGCAGCGCCCGCCGGTAGTCGCGGGGGGCGCCGCTCGCCTTGAGGTAGTTGGCCGCGCCCATGATCGCGTCGTGCGGGTCGCGCACGTCCCCGCCCATCCCGTACGCCTTCCAGGTGGCGGGCATGAACTGCATGGGGCCCTGGGCGCCGGCGTGGCTGTCGGCCCGTACCCGGCCGAACTTCGTCTCCGCGAACATCACCGCCGCCAGCACCTCCCACTCCACCCCGAACCGGCGCTCGGCCTTCTTGAAGTAACCGAGCAGCTCGCCCGCAGGCCGGGCCGGCTGGGTCTTGAAGACGGCGTCCGGCTTGATGGGGCGGGCCAGGGCGAGCAGCTCGCGGATGGCGGCCGTGTCGTCCCTGGCCTGGGCGGCGAGGGCGGCGGGCAGCCGGGCGAAGGTCTTGGCGGCGAGGTCGGGGTGGCGGGCGGCGTGGCGGTAGATGCGCTGCTGGTGCAGAGCCAGCAGCTCGACGTCCTCGGGCGGCTCGCCGGTCGCGGGCGAGCCGTGCTTCGTCCAGGCGTCGATGGACGCGTTGAGCGCGTCGGTGGTCTCCCGCAGCGCGGCGGCCAGCTTCGCGGGGCTGTCGGGGATCTTCTCGGTGGGGTCCGGGAGCGGCTTCTCGGAAGGTTTCGGCGTGCTGGGCGCGGGCGTGGACGGGGCGGGCGCCGGAGGGGCGGCGGCGGGAGCCGGGCCGCACGCCGCCGCGCCGAGGAGCACCACCGCGCCCAGGACGAGCGCCGCCGCCTTCCCGGCGGGCGCGGCGGCGGCGCGGGCGGGCCGTGGTGGGTGCGGGTGCTTCTGGCGTGCCTCCATGGGGCGCCAACCTACCCGGTACGGGCGGCTGCGATCATCACGCGTACGGGCGGAGGAACTCCTTCGGCCGCAGGGCCCTGGAGACGATCCGCACGTCGCCGATCCACCCGTAGAAGCCCTGCCCGTACGTCAGCGCGAACTGGGTCCCGCCGATCGCGAACGGCCGCCCCAGCGTCGAGATGCCCTTGGACCGCTGGCTCGGATTGCGGGCGATCTTGGAGCCGTCGACGTACATGATGGTCCGGCGGGAGTCGTTGACGACGGCCACGTGCGTCCAGCGGCCGACCGGCAGGGCGTGGCTCCACGAGGTGGGGTCGGCGTCGCGGTCGGTGGGGTAGACGACGAACTGCAGGAAGCGCTCGGGCGACAGGTTGAGGCTGCACGTCGGCTCGTCGGGCGACCAGCCGCTGCTCTTGCCCGCGTCGCCGCTGCGGCCCTCCCAGCTCAGGATGCCCATCCAGGCGTGGTCGCCCTCGAACGGCTCCGGCAGCTTGATGAACGCCTCGATGGTGTACCCGGAGGTGAAGGTCATGCTGTTGACGGGGGCGTTCGGGCCGGACCTGAGCACGGCGCCCCGGTCGGGGGACTTGCCGCCGTCGAAGCGCAGGCTGGCGTGGGCGGGCTGGCCCTCGTGGTGCTCGGCCGACCACGTCAGCGTCTCGGGAGCGCTGGCGTGCAGCAGCTCCATGGTCAGGTCGTTGCCACCGCCGGTCAGGTCGCGGGCGACGGTGCCGGCGGGCACGATCGCGCCGTCCGTGCCCGCCGCGCCCGCGAGCCCTTCGGCGTCGAACCTCCAGTACGCGACCGTGCCGCGCGGCATGACGGCCCGGGCGGGACGGGCCGGCGGCGGGGTGCGCGGGCGAACCCGGCGAAACGCTCGTCGAAGTCGATCTCGATGCTGAAGCGGTCCACGGGGCCGGTCAGCTCCAGGTGCTCGGCCTCCAGCGGGGTGCGCTCGTCCGGGTCGCGCTCCAGCAGCCAGGGCGAGATCGTCTCCACGTCGATCACGTTGCGGACGAGGTCGAAGGCGTAGAGCCGGACCATGCCCGCGCCGCCGTAGTAGCGGTCCTGGTAGTTGGTGATGTGCACGTGCACGTCGTGGCCGGCGTCGTTCTTGAGCACGGTACGGCCGCTCGGCCAGTAGTGGCCGTTGAGCGTCAGGAAGATCTGGTCGTTGCGCTTGATGAAGGCGTCCCAGAGGCGCTGCCCGTGCTGCGACAGCGCCGCGGCGCCGGTGTCGTCCGCCCAGGCCAGGTCGTGGGTGGTGAGGATGGCGGGCAGCGTCCGGTTCGCGTCGATGACGCTCTGCGCCCAGCGCAGGCCCTGGTCGGAGACGCGCCAGTCGAGCGCGAGCACGAGCCACCGCCGGCCGCCCGCCTCGATGACGTGGTGGCTGTTGTAGCCGTCGGGCGACGCGCCGCGGAAGGTGGACATCCTGGCGTACCGGGAGGGGCCGAACGCCTTCAGGTACGCGCTGTCGCCGCGCTGGTCGTCGGCGCCGCTCACGTCGTGGTTGCCTGCCAGGACGCTGTACGGCAGGCGGCCGTCGAGCTGCCGGAACGTGTCGGAGGCGAGCGCCAGCTCCTCTTGGGTGCCGTGCTCGGTGACGTCCCCCAAGTGCGTCATGAACGCGATGTTCCTGCTCTCGCGCTCGCCGCCGGTCAGGAAGCGGAACGTCTGGCGCACGGGGTCGGGGTCGGAGCGGTCCTCGTCGAAGAGGTACTGCGTGTCGGGCAGGACGCCGATCGTGAAGCGGGGGCTCTCGCGGTCGAACCGGCCGCCGTTCCCGGACGCGTGCGCCGGGGAGGCGGCGGGGCCGGCGAGGGCGCCGGCGGCGGGCGCGGCGACGGCCGCCGTGAGCAGCGCGCGGCGGCCGAGGGTGGGGTGTGCCATGGGGTCGTACTCCGTTTCAGGGTGCCGCGCAGCACCTTGATCGTCGTACGTGGCCCGGCGGTTCCCGCAGCGATAACTCCCGCCTTCGGCCGGAAGAACATCTCACCGGCCGCCGCGGCCCAGGTGCGCCTTGCGCAGAGCGTCCACGTGGTTCATGACCGGGGTGGCGGTGACGCCGTGCAGGACGACCGAGGCGAGGACGGTGAACCCGGTGACCGCCCACAGCTCCTCCGCCGGCACGCCGAAGTCGGCCTGCCCCAGCGCGTACGCCAGGTAGAACAGCGACCCGATCCCCCGGATGCCGAAGAACGAGATCGCCAGCCGTTCCCTCGGCCCCGCCCGGCCGCGCCACTGCACCAGCCAGCCGGCCAGCGGGCGGATGACGAGCAGCAGCAGGAGGCCGACGGCGGCGCCGCGCCAGGTGAGCGCCGCCAGGCCGCCGGTCGCGACGAAGCCGCCGAGCAGGAGCAGCAGCCAGGCCGTGAGCAGCCGCTCGATCTGCTCGACGAAGCCGTGCAGCACGTTGTTGTAGCCGTGGCCGTGCTCGGCGCTCCTGATGGCGCACGCGGTGACGAACACGGCGACGAAGCCGTACCCGTGGGCCAGCTCCGTCACCCCGTACGCGAGGAACGTGCAGGCCAGGGCGACGAAGCCGTCGCGGCGCTCGGCCAGGCGCAGGCCGTCGGACCTGGCGCGGAAGAACAGGCGGCCGAGCAGGCCGCCGATGAGCAGGCCGAGCAGGGCGCCGGCGGCGGTGCGGTAGAGGACGTCCGTCAGCGCCCACTCCCCCGCCCAACCGGCGGTTCCGGCCGCCACGGCGATGGCGGCGTACACGATGGGGAAGGCCAGCCCGTCGTTGAGGCCCGCCTCCGAGGTCAGGGCGAAGCGGACCTCGTCGTCGGCGTTCTGGGCGTCCACGGGCTCGCCCACGTGCACGTCGGAGGCGAGCACCGGGTCGGTGGGGGCGAGCACGGCGCCGAGCAGCAGCGCGGCGGCGATCGGCCAGCCCGGCAGGGCGACGGCCGCGGCGGCCACCCCGGCCACGGTGAGCGGCATGGCCAGGGCGAGCAGCCGCCACGTGGTGGACCAGCCGCGCGGGCCGATGCGGCGGTTGATCGCCAGGCCGGCGCCCATGAGGGAGATGACGACGCACAGCTCGGTGATGTGCTCCAGCGCGACGCGGTGGGCGATGGGGTCGGGGTCGGGCAGCCCTAAGGGCAGGGTGAACAGGAGGATGCCGGCGAGCAGGTAGACGAGGGGGAGGGAGAGGGCCCGGCGGGCGAGGAACTCGGGGAGGATCGCGGCCAGCAACGCGGCGGCGCCGCCGAGGGCCAGGATGAGGTCGAGGGTGGACATCGCGAGCCCCCTGCCCGGAAGATCGCAAAATATCCCCTTTGTGGCTGATCGGCGGCGGCGGTGTCTCCTACCTCGCGGCGATGCAGGCCGGACGTTCTCCGGTGGCCTCGTCGATGGTGGCCGGATCGAGGACGTGCTCGACGACCATGACGGCGGCGCCGACGACGCCGGCCCGGTCGCCCAGCTCGCCGGTCCTGATGCCGAGGTGCTGCGTGGCCAGCGGCAGCGACCTGCTGTAGATGGTCTCCCGCACGCCGGCCAGCAGTTGCTCGCCGGCCTCGGCGACGTCGCCGCCGAGCACGATGACGGACGGGTTGAAGAAGTTCACGATGGCGGCCATCACCGTGCCCACCTCGCGGCCCGCCTGCCGGACCAGGCGGGTGGCCAGGGGGTCGCCGGCGCGCATGAGGGCGACCACGTCCTTGCTGCCGCGCGCGTCGGCGCCGGCCTCGCGCAGGGCGGCGGCCATCGAGGCGCCGCCGGCGACCGCCTCCAGGCAGCCGGTGTTGCCGCACCGGCACGGGGCGCCGGAGGCGGGCACCCGGATGTGGCCGACGTCCCCGGCGGCGCCGCGCGCGCCCCGGTGCAGCCGGCCGCCGGAGATGATGCCGCAGCCGATGCCGGTGCCGATCTTGATGTAGATGAGGTGGTCGACGGCGGGGCGGGCGGCCCAGTGCTCGCCCAGCGCCATCACGTTCACGTCGTTGTCCACCAGGACGGGCGCTCCCGGCCACTCCCCCGGCCGATCACGGGGTTGATCGCCTGGGCGTTCCTTCGGCCGCTCTCCCAGGAGTTCGCGCAGGCGCTCAGGGACCGGGAAGCCGTCCCAGCCGGGCATGATCGGCGGGTTCACCGGGCGGCCGGTGCGGTGCTCGACCGGGCCGGGCAGGCCGATCCCCACCCCGCACACCTGCGCGGGGTCGCGCCCGGCCGTGGCCAGGAGGTGGCGCAGGGACGTGGCGACGGCGCCGAGCACCGGCTCGGGGCCGAGGTCGACGGGGAGGCCGGTGACCTGCTCGGCCAGCACGTCCAGGCCGAGGTCGAGGACGGCCAGGCGGGCGCGGGTGGCGCCCAGGTCGGCGGCGAGCACGACCCGGGCGCCGCCGTTGAACGTGAACATCGAGGCGGGCCTGCCCCCGGAGGAGATCGCGCCTTCGTCCTCGACGACCCAGCGGGAGCCGATCAGCGCGTCCAGCCGCTGGGAGACGGTGGACCTGGACAGGCCGGTGAGCCGGGCCAGCTCGCCCCTGGTGCGGGGCTGCCCGTCGCGCAGGATCGCCAACAGTGCCCCCGCCCCCACCGCGTGCCGGCCGTTGGTTGGCATGGATCTACCTTACTTCGAATATCGGCCGACTTATGTTGATGAGAAGTAAAAGTCGGTGTGGTCGTCCGCGAATGTCGGGGGACATATGCGCCGCTTCCCGAGGACGTGCGGCCTCCTACGAACTTCCCGCGCTGCCGGGCTGCCACAGGTCGCACTGGTGCTCGGCCGCCATCGTCGCCTCCGGGACCGGCGTGGAGCGGCCGGCCGCGCGCAGCGACATGACCGCGTCGCCGAGCCGCGGCCAGCGGGCCGACCCCTTGGCGTACGGCTGCCCGGTGCGGGTGAACCCGCCCCAGTAGTGCACCATGTCGCGGGCCAGCCGGCGCTCGCCCGCGTCGAACGTGGGCGCGATCGGGGTGCCGTTGTCGAAGCTCGGCCACAGGTACGCCAGCTCCGCCGCGTGCCCGGCGCCCCAGACGTACCCGGCGGGCTCGGGGGTGAGGCCGGGGCCGGTGCGGTGGTCGAAGCGGTAGCCGTAGACGGTGGTGTACGCCGACAGGTCGCGCGCCAGGCGCAGGGCGGGGCAGCCGCCGATGCCCGCGAGAAGGCCGGCGTCGGTGGCGATCGCGCCCGTCAGGTACGCCGAGGTGAACGTGTCGGAGCGGGCCGGCCACGGGTAGCGCTCCAGGACGGCGGCGGCGCGGTCGCCGAACACGGTGCGCACCCACTCCTCGTACCGCTCCCGCGTCCAGCCCCGGTTGCCCTGGAGGAACGTGCGGCCCTCGTCCCGGTTGTAGCCGATCATCAGCGGCACCCGCTGGAAGCGGCCCGCCCGCACGGCCGTGTCGGGGCTCTCCGGGAGGGCGGGCGTGCCGTGCGTGAAGGAGGTGTACTGCGGGCCGTCGATGAGGCGGCCGGGCGGGAGCGCCCGCAGGCAGGCGGCGGCGGTGGCCGGGTCGGGGCAGCCGAGCGTGGTGGCGATCTGGGTGCCCGTCCGCTCGCCGTCCTCGAGGGGACGGCTGACGCAGGAGCCGCTCTGCATGATGCCGCGCGCGAACAGCCCGGCCGAGCCGGGGGCGGTGAGGTGGGCGCAGACGGAGAAGCCGCCCGCCGACTCGCCGTCGATGGTGACGCGCCGCGGGTCGCCGCCGAACGCGGCGATGTTGCGCCGCACCCAGCGCAGCGCGGCCTGCTGGTCGAGCAGGCCGTAGTTGCCCGCCTGGCCGGACTCGGCGGCCAGGGCCGGGTGGACGAGGTAGCCGAGCACGCCGAGGCGGTAGTTGACGCTCACCACGACCACGTTCTCGAGCTGGGCGATGAGGGTGCCGTCGTGCTGGTTGGCCGAGCCGTTGACCAGGCCGCCGCCGTGGATCCAGAACAGCACCGGCAGCCGCTGCCCGGCCCGGGTGCCCTCGGGGCGGAACACGTTGAGGTACAGGCAGTCCTCGGTCTCGGAGCGGGGGCCGTTGCTGCTCGCGGCGGCCGGGCAGCGGTTGCCCCAGGCGTCCGCCGCGCGCACCCCCTTCCACGAGGGCGGGGGCTGCGGGGCGCGCCAGCGCAGGTCGCCGACGGGCGGCGCGGCGTACGGGAGGGCGAGGAAGCGCTCCACGCCGTCGGCGCGCGCCCCGCGCACCAGGCCGGACTCGGTGCGGGCGACGAGCCGATCACCGGTCGTGGAGGCGGCGGGTCGCGCACCGGACGCCGAGGCGGCAGGTCGCTCACCGGACGCCGAGGTGGCGGGCGGGATCGCGGGTGTGGTGGTGAGTAACAGGGCGGCGGTGGCGAGTGCGATGACGGTGGCCATGGTCGGACAGCTCCTTCTGACTGATCCGTTAACCCCCCGTCTCATGATGTTGTGAAGGGAGCCGCCCGTCCAGGGGCGAGGGTTGCGGGTGCGGGGAGATGTGTGATGGTGTGCCGCTCCTGGTCCCCTTCCTGGCCCTAGGAGGCTGTCTCATGCCGTTCATCGTGGATCTGACCAGCGGAAACGTGACGAAGGAAGACCGGTCCGCGGAGAAGGGGCACTACGGCGGCTCCATCCTGGGGTTGCGGCTGATGGCCGAGCGGACGGCGGCGGGGCTGGATCCGTACGATCCGGAGACGCTGCTGTACGTCGCGGCCGGGATGCTGGGCGGGACGGCGGCCCCGGGGCTGGCCAAGGCGGTGTTCCTGGCGAAGTCGCCGCTGACGGGGGTGGCCGGGGAGGCGCACGCGCTGGGCCCGTTCGCGGCGGGGATGCGCGGGGCGGGGGCTGAGGCGCTGGCCGTGGTGGGGCGGGCGGAGCGGTTGTCGTACCTGCTGGTGGCGGGCGGGGAGGTGAGCGTGCACGGCGCGGAGGACCTGCGCGGGCTGGGCACGGCCGCGACGACCGACGCGTTGCGCGCCCGGCACGGCGCGGGGGCGCACGTCGCGGCGATCGGGCCGGCCGGGGAGCATCTGGTGCGGTACGCGAGCGTGGTGACCGATCACGCGTTCGCCGCCGGCCGGTACGGGCTCGGCGCGGTCTTCGGCGCCAAGAACCTCAAGGCGATCGTCTGCGCCGGCCCCGCCCCGGCCGGGGTGGCGCTCGCCGAACGGGCCGACCCGGTGGCGGTGGCCGACCTGGCGGCACTCGGCGAACCGGCCGGCCAGACGGCGGCGGCGCGCGCCGGACTGGGCGACCCGGCGCCGGTGGCCGATCCGGAGGCGATCGCCGCGCTGACCGCCTACTACCGGGAGGCGATGGTCACAAACAAACTGGCCGCCTGGCAGGCGGGTCTGCCGGGTTTCGCGGCGTGGGCCGGTGACCCCATCGACCCGGGTTACGCCTCGGTCCGCAACTTCTCCGTGACGGGGGCGCCCGGCCTGCGGGCGCCGTCGGCGGGCGACTACGACGGCCGCGCGGTCGCGACGACCGGCTCGTGCCCCGGCTGCCCGAACGACTGCCTCAAGGTGTACGCCCCGCCCGGGGTGGAGCGGCGGACGGGCGGGCTCGGGCAGGAGGCGTTCGTGTCGCTGGGCTGGAATCTCGGCATCGACGACCTCGACACCATCCTGGCCGCCAACGCCCGCTGCAACGATCTCGGCCTGGACGTGGTGTCGCTGGGCGGCACGCTCGCGTTCGCGATGGAGTGCGCGGAGCGTGGCCTGCTGCCGGGTGGCCCGGCGTTCGGGGACGCGGCGGCGCTGCCGGGCCTGATCGAGGACGTGGCCGCGCGGTCGGACGCGCTGGGCGACCTGCTGGCGGAGGGTTCGGCGCGGGCGGCGCGGCGGATCGGGCGGGGCGCGGCGGCGTACGCGATGACGGTGAAGGACGCGGAGGTGCCGTGCATCGACCCGCGCCCGCAGCCGGGCATCGGCCTCGGCTACGCGCTGGCTCCGGGCGGCCCGCGTTACGACGCGCTGGAGCACGACCTCGACTTCGACCCGGTCGTGGGGCTGGCTTACTGCTTTCCCGAGGCGGCGCGCGTCGGGGCGCTGCCGGCCCCGGCGGGCGAGCTGGACGAGGAGCGGGGCCGGCGCACAGCCCGGCTGCTGCGGTTGTGGAGCGGCCTGGACGCGCTGAACGTGTGCCTGTTCGCCTCCAGCCCGACCCGTCCTCTCACGATCGACCACCTGACGGCGCTGGTCAGGGCCGTGCTGGGCGTGGAGTTCACGCTGGAGGACCTGCTGGCGGTGGGTCAGGAGCGTCTGGACGCGATGCGGGCGTACGCGCTGCGCGAGAGCGGCGGGCACCTCGACGAGACGCTGCCGGCGCGCCTGCACGAGGAGGCGATCACGGAGGGGCCGCACCGGGGCGCCGTCCTGGAGCGGGCCGCGTTCGAGCGGGCGCGCGCCGCCTTCTACGACGAGCTCGGCTGGGACCCGCGCGTCACGGCGTGACCCTGCATCCCCGCGCGTCAGGGGCGAATTGGTGCCCGCCACGCACGAGAACCGCGCCGGCGACGGCGAGGCGTCCTTCCGCGCCGCTCCCCCGAGCCGATGACTTCGGGGGCACCTGGCGGTCTACCGGTCATGAGCAAACTGCTGTACTCGGTGACCATGTCGGCGGACGGCTTCATCGCGCGCCCGGGCGGCGACATGTCCTGGCTGACCCCCCACCTCGGCCCGAACCCGCTGGTCGACGACCTCGTCGGCGAGATCGGCGCGCTGCTGGTGGGCAGGCGCACCTACGCCGGCGACGACCCGAACAAGGGCACGGACAAGGAGGGCGCGTTCGAGGGCGCCTGGCAGGGGCCGCAGGTCGTCCTCACCCACCACGTCCCCGGCGACCCGGTCCCGGGCGTCACGTTCGCCGGCGACCTGCCGTCCGCCGTGGCCGCCGCCAAGCGGGCCGCGGGCGGCAAGTACGTCAACGTGCTCGGCGCGGACGTCGCCCGCCAGTGCCTGGAGGCCGGCGTGCTGGACGAGGTGCTGACGATCGTGGCGCCGGTGCTGCTCGGGGACGGGGTGCGCCTGTTCGAGCACCCGGGCGGCACGAACGTCAGGCTCGAACGCCTGCGCGCCGGCCACGTGCCGCACGCCGTGAACATCTGGTATCGCGTCGTGTCCTGAACCTCCTCGGGCCGGGGAACCGGCCGGGCCCCGAACGGCCCGGCCGGAAAGGGTGACGCGGCGCAGCCTCCGATTGTTAGCGTTAACATCGCCGATCGAAAGCGGCCCGACCGTACGAACCCTGACCAGTCCTGTCAAGACCCGGACCGCCGGCCCGCCACATCCCCGCAGCTCACCCCACCACCCCCGTGTAAGTTTCACGACCGGGTTGACGATCTCCGAAAACCGCACCTACATTGCCTGCGACGCACCGGCGCAGCGTCCCACCCCCTCAAGGAGGACCCTTGCGCCGCCTGCCCCGCATCGTCGCCGCCGCCGCGAGCGTGCTCGCGCTCACGGCCGCCGCGCTCGCCTACCCCAACCCCGGCCGGGTCACCGGCGACGTCGTCGTGCACGACCCCACGATGATCCGCACCTCGTCGAACTACGTGCTCTACTCGACCCACGGCTACCTGGAGGCCCGCACCTCCACCGACCGCATCACCTTCACCCGGGCCGGCTCCGCCTTCCGCACGCCGCCGTCGTGGTGGCGGACGTACTCCTCCGCCAACGACCCCTGGGCGCCCGACATCTCCCAGCAGGGCGGCAGATACCTCATGTACTACGCCGTCTCCAGCTTCGGCTCCAACAACTCCGCCATCGGCCTGGCCACCAGCTCCACCGGCCAGCCCGGCACCTGGTCCGACCAGGGCGTCGTCTACGCCACCACGACCAGCAACGACCACAACGCGATCGACCCCAACCTCCTGGTCGACGCCTCGGGCCGGTGGTGGCTGAGCTTCGGCTCGTACTGGACGGGCATCCGCATGATCCGCCTCGACCCCGCGACCGGCAAGCGCCACTCCTCCGACCGCACCCTCTACCACCTGGCCACCCGCCCCGACGCCCCCTACGCGGTCGAGGCCCCCGACATCATCCGCCACGGCACCTACTACTACCTGTTCGCCTCCTACGACCGGTGCTGCGCCGGCACGTCCAGCACGTACAAGATCAAGGTCGGCCGCTCGACCAGCCCGACCGGCCCGTACACGGACCGCGCGGGCACCCCGATGCTGAACGGCGGCGGCACGACGGTCCTGGAGACCCACGGCGCCATCATCGGCCCCGGCGGGCAGAGCGTCATGTCGGACGTGGACGGCGACCTGCTCGTCTACCACTACTACGACGGCAACGCGGGCGGCACGCCGAAGCTCGGCGTCAACCTCATCGGCTGGGACTCGGCCGGCTGGCCGTACGTGTACTGAGTGCCCTCATGCGTGAAAGCCGTTCGCGGGAATGCTGAGATACCCGTACGCGCTGACGTCGACGAGGATTTGTTTTCATGTCCTTGTCGTTACGGGCGCGGCGGGAACGCATTAACTGAACGACTGGGCTTTCATATTTTAAAGACTGCGGTATGATGGCAGCAACAAGTCGGGGAAGGCTGGAGGCTCGTGTACGCGAACGACATGGGTCAGGCCGCCCACCGGATCGGTGAGCGGCCCGGGATAGTCGTTCACGGAAGCAGTTGGATCACCACGCCGTCGCCGTCCGTCCTGAGGACGACGATCAGCACGGCGAGGAGGAGGAGCAGGAGCCAGCGCCAGTCAGGTGCTCGCAACCTCCCCTTGATCTCAAACTCCACACGGCTGTCCGATCTCCGCATGGACTGCCCTCCCTTCGGGGTTGGGTGGCGGCTCGGCGGGGCCCGTGGTGTGGAGCCGATGGGCCTCGCCGGGCTCTCTCTTTTCCGAGCCTAGCCGTTCCGCATCCCGGAATCCAACGATTCTTTCGCGTAACGATGGACCATTCTTCGGGCGCCGGCTATTCGCTGCATCAGCGTTTCGGAATTTCCCGGGGAACTTATCAAATGGCGGCCGTCGCCCATGGATAACGGCGCTGACCCGTTCGATTTGCACGCCTCAGGCTCACAATGTGAGCACACGGAGATAGCCGGGATCTGCCGGCTCGTGCACGGCGGCGACCGGCCGGCTGTCGATCTCCACCCAGGCGTGGAAGCGGTAGGGGTCGGTGATCGCGCCGAGGCACCAGTCCAGCCGCCGGCGCCGCAACGCCGCGGAGAGCACCGTGGCCAGGGAGATCTCCAGGCAGGCGGTCCGGCCCGGGTACCAGTCGGCCACATGGCGGACGGCCGCCGCCGCGGTCTCCGCGCGATCGGCGGGCAGCTCGCTCCTGCACCACCTGCCGCGCATCCGGGTAAGGAGCCCGGCGGTCGCGCGGAAGGGCAGTTTGAGCAGGACGACGGCAAGCAGCAGGCTGCCGAGGGCGAAAAGCCGCTCACGCCAGGGCACGCGAGCCGCGCAGCCGGGCTCCGGCCCCGCCATGGTGGCCGCCATCCGCAGGTCGGACAGATCGGTTTCGATCAGGCCACGATTGACCAGGTCGCGCAGGAGCAGGTTGGCGTCGCGCCTGATGATGTCGGGCGCGGTCGCGGGATAGCGACCGGCGACCTGCGCGATGCTCTCCTCGAACCCGGCGCCGCCGGCCCAGCCGATCCACAGGTGCGCGGCCGTGTCGTTCAGCGCGTGCCACTGCCCGGTGGACACGTTGAGCAGGACGACTCCGCCGTGCCCGTACGTCTGGTGGTGGACATGGTCCGGGATGCGAAGCTGCAGCATGCGTCACGACCAATCGAAGGGGTTTTCCAGGCACCGGAGCCAGTTCTCCGTGGCGAACAGCTGGCTCATCGCGCCGAGCGGCACCGGCGCTCCGGCGAGCAGGCGGCCCAGACAGGCGCGGACGGGTTCGGCGGCGATGATCCCCATGGCCACCAGGCGGGAGTCGTCGAGCAGGGCGTACAGGTGGCGTGCGGCCACCCGGGCGCCGTGGTACTCCTCGGCGCTGTAGTCGCCTTTCGTGCGACGACGGAACACTGCCTGCGGCACCAGCCCGCGCAGCGC
This sequence comes from [Actinomadura] parvosata subsp. kistnae, assembly GCF_900323885.1. GTDB lineage: Bacteria > Actinomycetota > Actinomycetes > Streptosporangiales > Streptosporangiaceae > Nonomuraea > Nonomuraea composti. The sequence goes on from NZ_OOHJ01000003.1 coordinate 86,677, forward strand.
GGCGGCCAGCAGCGGCTTGCTGGTGAAGGGGTCCCCGCGGCGGCCGGAGGGCACGGCGAGGCCGGCTGCGACCACGGCGTTGTCCAGGAAGGGCGCGTGCACGCGGATCCCGTCGAGCGCGCCAAGATCGCGGAGATGGCGCTGCGACTCGGCCGACAGCCTCAACTCGGTACGCATGGCCATCTGCGCGGGGCCACCGTCGGGCGCCAAGCACTCGGCCAGGCCGGGATCACGCACGGCTTCGGCCAGTTCGGCGCGCATCAGGGGGGTCAGCCAGGTCAGGACGGCACCGTCGACCGGCCACCAGGCGATGGCGTCGGGCCAGGTGAGCTCGCTCTGGTCGGGCCGCAGCAGCCGTCTGCTCAGCCGGGCGAGCGCGGCGACCGGGCTGGTGAGCGCCAGCCGCCCGGCCCGCATGGCCAGGGCCAGCGTGGAGGTGTGGCGCAGTGCGGCCTGACCGGCGCAGTGGCGGGCGAGGCGGCGCAGGTGCCCGTGCCGGGCCAGCTCGCCCAGGTACGACGGCGCCGCGCCGAAGATCGCGTCCCCGCCTTCGCCGGTGATGTGCAGCCGGGTCTCTGCCGTCTTCGCGTGCCGCAGGCGGAGCATCGCGCGCCTCACCGCCAGGCTCCCCCTGGTGGGCTCGGCACCTCGCTGCCCAGGCGACGTCCGGCCCGCCTGCTGCGGCAGTGCTGCGTAGGGAAGGGTGTCTTGGCTGCCCTGCACGGTGCTCAGGTGGATGCGCTCGTCGTGGTGGGAGAAGCTGACGGCCTCGGCGAGGTCGGCGGCCGGCACCTGCGGGTGGTGGTAGACGACCGCCTCGACAGACGTGTGGCGCGCGGCCAGGAAAGCGAGTGAGGTGGAGTCGAGGCCGCCGCTGAAGTCGGCGGAGACCGGGCCGTCGGCGCAGCGGAGAGCCACCGCTTCGGTGAGCGCCACACGCAGTGCGTCTACCTCATCGAGGTCGGCGGCCCGTAGGAGCGGCGGGCTGAGCCGCACCTCCCCTGGCCGCCCGCGCAGCACCGCGCCGCCGGGCATCCGGGCGACGGTCTCGAACGGCGAGCGGTTCTCCCAGAGCGGCAGCACGGCGGGGCAGGCGATCCTGGCAGCAACCATGACGCGGTCCAGTGCCCGCTGTCGTGGCCCGGTCAGCACCTCGGGGTGTGCGGCGATCGCGAGCTCGTCGGGGGCGCTGGTGTAATAGAGCGGGAACTGGCCCGCCAGGTCGGTGAAGGCGATGACCTCCCCGCGGTGCCGCAGGAGCAGCCCGGCGTAGGCTCCCGGCCAGTCCATGAGCAGGCGCGGCTCGTCACGTTCCAATGCGGCGGCCAGGCCGTCCCGGAGGTCGGCCGGGCGGGCCAGGCAGTGCCCGACGAGCAGCAGGCTCGCCTCGGGATGCTCGGCCCACACCCGCTCGCCGTCCGGCCAGGTGCCGTAGAACCGCACGCTGGCCCGTTCTCGCCCCTGTGTGAGAGTGACGATGAACCCGGGTGGCGCCGCGACCGGCTCCTGACGCCGGCCGTCATCGCCTGGCCCCTCCACTTTCAACCCCAGTAGTACTGGGAGTTCGCGTCGGCCGTGCCGTTCGACGAACTCCCTTTGGTCTGCCTCTTCACAGGCCCCAGATCAATGACGCGAGGCGTCGTGTAGCAAGAAGGCCCAGAAGCCTCGAGGCCTGCCGCCTCGCACAGCTCCGTGACCGACTCGGAAGAATGGGTGGGCGCAGATTCCGGCTTATTCATAAGGTCTCCAGACGTTAATGAACTCATCCCCTTCGTCTGCACACGACCACCCGGATGTATAGGCATGATAACCCTCCGGCAGCCGTCATTGGAAGCGGTTTTGTGAATGTCACGCACACGGACGTCATGCTAATTGACAAAGATCCTCACATTGACGTCACCATATGACTTTCAAATCACGACAAGGCCACTTCAAATTGAAGGGTGGTTCTCTAGAGACCTTCCCCGTCGATGCCCATCAGGAGTGCGCCGTGCGCGCTGCTGTGCTCCATCTCGCTGCTGGCCACGGTCAGACCGTCCACGACGGCGGCCATGGCCGTCCTCCTGATCCCCGACTCACAGGCCTCGCGGGCGATCGCTCCGGCCCGGCCGAACGCGCCACCCAGCACGATCACTTCAGGATTGAGCAGATTGCACAGGCCGCCGAGACTGTGGCCGAGTTGCTCGGCGGCCTCGCGCAGGACTCGCGAGCAGATGGGGTTCCCGTCCTTGGCCGAGCGAATGAGCTCGCGGATGCTCCTGGGCGCCTCGAACGGCCGGCCGCCGAGGTGGGTCTTGACGTTCTGGAGCATCGCGTCGGCGCCGATCACCGTCTCCAGGCAGCCGCGCCCACCGCACAGGCAGTATCGCCCGTTCTGCTGAACCGGTGTGTGCCCGATCTCCCCGGCACAGCCCCTGGCGCCGCGGAAGACGTTACCGCCGATCACGATGCCGGCGCCGATGCCGGTCGACGCCTTGATGTAGATCAGCGTTTCCTTGAGCGGATACTGGTAGACGCTCGCCGCGTAGGCGCCCAGGTTGGCGTCGTTGTCCAGACGCACCTTCCACATGCCCGCGCGCTCTTTCCCTGCGCGCCGGGTGAGACGGCCGGCCAGCGTCGCGGCCGGGTCCTCTCCGTCCTGCCAGGGCGCGAGGACGGGCGGGGCGAACCGCTGGGTCTTGGGATCGATCATCCTGGGGATGCCCATGCCGACCGTCCCGATGTCCTCGGGCCCCTGGCCCACTTCCTCCACCACCTCGCGAATCAGCGCGACCGCGCTGTCCAGCCACGCGGCCTCGCCGGGAGCCGCACTGACCTGGCTCGACCCCCAGCGGGCGTCGCTGTGGCTCTGGTGCGCGCGCCGGGCGACCACCGCGATGTTCGAGAATCCGACCTCGACGCCCACGGCGACACCGTCGAGCGGCAGGAGCCTGACCTCCTTGTTGAGCTCGCTGGCGCCTACGAGTTCGACGAGTCCGTCCTCGTGCAGCTTGCGCACCACGCCCGAGATGGTGGCCGCCGAATAACCCGTGCGCCGCCTGAGCTGCTGCTGCGTGTCGGGCTTCGCCATGATCGCCTTGATGATCTCCAGGCGGGTGCGATCCCTGGCAGCGGGTGGCGGCGACAGCAGGTCGAGCATGTGGGTCAACAGGACCTCCCCGACCAAGAGGGGGAAGGTTCGAATTGTATCCGTCCTGCCGCGAGAGCGGCAATATCGCTTCATATCGCACGGCCTGGAATTTTTATCTGACGGGCTGGGGCACACTTCACCACGGTGACTGGTTGGAAGAAAAGGAACTCAAGGGCATTTTCTGATCTCGCTTCATGCCGCCAGCGCCTTGCTCAGCGCCAAGGCGCCTTTGACCGCGATCTCGTGATCGAGAATGAGGAACATCGGTATCTGCTCCATGAGGTCGGCGTGCTGCGCACCCCCGCCGCGGAACGCTTCGAGCAGGCACCCGTCGGCGACCAGGAGCTCGGCCAGCCCCGGCGACTGCAGCACGCTGCCGGCCAGCCAGATCGAGCCGCCCTGGCTCAACGTCACGAGCGCCATGGAGCGCAGGAACTGCCCAAGGATCACGCCGAGCAACCGGACCAGCTCGGTACAGAACGGGTCGCCCGCCACCGCCTCGGGCATGACCAGCGCGCCGATGCCCTGCCCTTCCACACGTGCCCGGCCGACGCGTTCGCTCAGCCGCCGAGCAGGCGGGCGCACCGTGGACAGGTAGTCGTACAGGTGCTCGATCCCGTGCAGGCCGGCGACGGACTGCTCGACCGAGATAGGTACGCCGGGGTGGCGCCCCTGCAACCAGCACAGATAGTCGCCCTCCCTGGCACCGACGGGCTGCCAGGGGATGTGACCGGCCTCCGTACCGTGAGGGCGGCCCTCTCCGTCCGCGTAGCCCACGCCCACACCGGTCCCCACCGCCACCACGAGTCGCGAGGGGGCACTGAGGGCGATGCCGGGGGTGAGGGAGCGGCATTCCGCCACCGTGAGCTCGCGAACTCCGGCCACCGTGGCGATCATGTCGTTGACGATCTCCAGGCGCACGCCGCGAACGGCGGCGAACCGATCACGCTGGAATACGGGCCAGCCCGGTTGATTCGTGACCCGGACGTCTCCATTGGGCCGTGGCCGCCCTGCGACCCCCGCGACCAGAGCGCGGGGAAGGTATCCGATCTTTTTCAGGCAGTCTTCGATGAGATCGTCGAGCGAGTCGTAATCGGCCGAACGTATCTTGAACGTCTCGGCGGCGTGGGCGGGTGTGAGCTGATACCGAACGTGCACTTTGGTGCCTCCGGCATCGATCCCGACGAAACCTAATCGAGCCGGTCGATAAGAGGCCTGATCACCTGGCAAGGCTGGTCTCCGTTCGGGTATCGGACAAGGTCACCGACTCTCGCCGGGATGCGAGCGCGTCCCATCGTGGCAGTTTCCGGGAGATCTCGCGGCAGTTTCGAGAGAGTGTGGCATACCAACACAAGAAACCTCGGAGATAATTGCTCCGGAATCCATGCCCTCCAGGGTTATATACATGGGTCGTCCTAAAAGTGGGGTCTGTCAAGTCATTGCAGATTTGTCCGCATTGCGCCTCTCTTTGAGTGGTGCATGCCGGACAATCGCCACCTCCGCGTGAGCCGCTCCACGTTCTCCAGGCGCGCGCAAGCCCCTCGTCCGGGCAGGACGCCGGACGGGGGCACGACCCACACCCGTACGCTGGTTCCGGCTGCCCGTAATCACCCCATTGACATCCCCACAAACCGGACTTTAGCGTGGTGCGAAACGTTTCGACCCGCCATAACGGCCCCCGGAGCCTCATGACCTCTCTGCGTGACGTGGCCGAGCGTGCCCAGGTGGCCGTCAGTACCGCGTCCGCCGCGCTCAACGGCACCCGCCCCGTGGCGGCGGCCACCCGGCGGCGGGTCGAGCGGGCCGCAGCCGAGCTGGGGTATCGGCCCAATCTGCTGGCCCGGGGGTTGCAGAGCAAGCGGACGCGGATCCTGGCGCTGCTGTTCCCCGCTCCGCGCAGCGGTTTCGGGCTGACCGAGATGCAGTTCGCGACCGGGGCGGCCGAGGCGGCCAAGGAGCGGGGCTATCACCTGCTGCTGTCGCCCGAGAGCGCCGACCCCATCGAGGAGTTGCGGCACATCACCGGCCTGGGGCTGGTGGACGGGGTGCTGCTGATGGAGGTGGGGCTGGACGACGAGCGGCCGGCGGTGCTGGCGGAGGCGGGGGTGCCGTTCGCGATGATCGGGCGGACCCGCGAGCCGGGCGGGATCGATCACGTGGACATCGACTTCGCCGCCACCGCCGAGGCGGCGGTGGCGCACGTCGCGGGGCTGGGGCATCGCAAGCTGGCCTTCTTCAACCGGGCCGTGGACGCGCACGCCGCCGGGTACGGGCCCGCGGTGCGCGCCGGGCGGGAGTTCGAGCGGGCGGCGCGCGAGGCGGGCCTGCAGTACGTCGGTGGGTACCGGCCGGGGTCGGCCGAGGAGGGCGGGAAGGCGTTCGAGGAGCTGCTCGGCGCGCATCCGGACGTGACGGCGCTGGCCGTGATGGACGACCACGCGGCGGCCGGGGTGATCGCGGCCGTGGCGCGGCTCGGGCGCCGCATCCCGGAGGATCTGACGCTGCTGCTGGTGCTGTCGTCGGCGCGGGTGGCCGGGATGTTCCATCCCCGGCTGACGACGCTGGAGCCGCCCAGCGCCGAGCTGGGCCGGATCGGCGCCCGCATGTTGATCGACAAGCTGCAGGGCGAGACACAGAGCCGAACACAGGGCGAAGCAAAAGGCGAGACACAGGGCGGGCCGCAGCGGCGGCTGCTGCCCTGCCGGCTGGTGGTGGGGGACAGCTCCGCGCCACCTCGTGAAGGGGGAAGATGGTGAGGCCGGGGATGCGTGCGCTGACCGAGCGCCGCGGGCTGCTGTTCGGCGGGGACTACAACCCGGAGCAGTGGCCGGAGCAGGTGTGGCGGGAGGATGCCGAGCTGATGCGGGCCGCCGGGGTCAACCTGGTCACGGTGGGCGTGTTCAGCTGGGCGCGGCTGGAGCCGGAGCCGGGCAAGCACGACTTCGGCTGGCTCGACCGGGTGCTCGACCTGATGGCCGGGCACGACATCGCGGTGGACCTGGCGGTCCCGACGGCGTCGCCGCCGCCCTGGCTGGGGCACCGGTGGCCGGAGACGCTGCCGGTGGACGAGGGCGGGCACCGGCTCTGGTACGGCTCCCGCAACCAGTTCTGCCCTTCTTCGGGCCCATATCGGGAGCGCTCCCAGTCGATCACGACGGCGCTGGCCGAGCGGTACGCGGACCATCCGGCGCTGGCCATGTGGCACGTGGGCAACGAGTACGGCGAGGTCTGCCACTGCGACGTGTCAGCGGAGGCGTTCCGCGGCTGGCTGCGCGCCCGCTACGGCGACCTGGCCACGCTCAACGAGGCGTGGGGCACCACGTTCTGGAGCCAGGGGTACGGCGACTGGGCCGAGGTGGTGCCGCCGCGCCGCGCCCCGTACATCATCAACCCCACCCAGCGGCTCGACTGGTGGCGCTTCTGCTCCGACGAGCTGCGCGCGCACTTCCGCGAGCAGCGCGACATCCTGCGCGCCCACACCCCGGACATCCCGGTGACCACGAACTTCATGGGCTTCTTCAAGCGCGTGGACTACTGGTCGTGGGCCGCCGACCAGGACGTGATCTCCAACGACTGCTACCCGGAGCCGGGGAACCCGCTCACCCCGGCGCGGACGGCGCTCACCCACGACCTCATGCGCGGCCTGGCCGGCGGGCGGCCGTGGCTGCTGATGGAGCAGGCGACGAGCGCGGTCAACTGGCGCGCGCACAACCTGCCCAAGCCGCCCGGCCAGCTCCGCCTGGAGTCGCTGCAGGCGGTGGCGCGCGGCGCGGACGGGCTGTGCTACTTCCAGTGGCGGGCCTCCCGGTTCGGCGCCGAGCGCTTCCACGCCGCGATGGTGCCGCACGCGGGCCCGGACACGCGGCTGCACGCCGAGGTGCGCGCGCACGGGCAGGAGCTGCGCGGGCTGGCCGAGGTGGCGGGCGAGCCGGTGCCGGCGCGGGTGGCGATGGTGTTCGGCTGGGAGAGCTGGTGGGCGCTGGAGGACCGCGGCCGGCCCAGCGACCGGCTCAACGCGGTCGACCAGCTCCTGGACTACTACGTGCCGTTCTTCGAGCGCGGCGTGAGCGTGGACGTGGTGCCGCCGGGCGCCGACCTGTCGGCGTACGCGCTGGTCGTGGTGCCGAACCTGTTCCTGCTCGGCGACCGGGACGCGGCCGCGCTGACCGCGTACGTGCAGGGCGGCGGCGTGCTGGTGGTCGGGCCGTTCTCCGGCGTGGTGGACGAGAACTCCCACGTGCGGACCGGGCGGTTCCCGGTGCCGCTGCGCGAGGTGCTGGGCGCCTCCGGCGAGGAGTGGCTGCCCGCCGGGCAGCCGGTGCGCTGCCGGTGGAGCGGCGGCCTGGACTTCGAGGCGCACACCTGGACCGAGCTGCTGCGGGCCGACGGCGCCGAGGTGGTGGCCGAGTTCGCCGAGGGTGACCTGGCGGGGCGGCCGGCGATCCTGCGGCACCGCTCGGGCGCGGGCGTCGCCTGGTACGTCGGCACGATGCCGGAGCCGGCCGCGCTGGCGAGCCTGGCCGGGCGGGCGCTGGCCGACGCGGGCGTGCGCGGCCCGCTGCCCGACCTGCCGGCGGGCGTGGAGGCGGTGCGCCGCGGCACGGTGCTGTTCCTGCTCAACCACGGCGCGACGACGGTCCGCGTGCCGATCCCCAAGCCGGGCGTCGACCTGCTGACCGGCGCGCGCGCCGAGGGTCACGTCACGCTGACGCCCCGCGCGGTCGCCGCGCTGCGCCAGGAGGTTCCCGCGGCATGAAGTTCAAGGACGGCTACTGGCGCCTGCGCCCCGGCGTGCGCGCCGGCTACGCGACCGCGGCCTTCGACGTCACCGTACGGGACGGCACGCTGCGCGTCCTGGCCCCGACGCGGGAGATCGCCCGCCGCGGCGACACCATCGACGGGCCGGTCCTGCGGGTGGACCTGTCCTCGCCGATGCCGGACGTGATCCGGGTCCGCACGGTGCACTTCGCCGGGTCGGTGCCCGCCTCCCCCGCCTTCGGCGTACGGGACGACCGGCCCGACGTGAAGATCGCCGTGGACGGCGAGGAGGCGGCGCTGACCAGCGGCGACCTCACGGTCCGGGTGCGCAGGGACGCGCCCTGGGAGATGACGTTCAGCGCGGGCGGGCGGGAGCTGACCCGCAGCGCGGGCAAGAGCCTGGGCCTCATGCGCGACCCGGACGAGCGGCACTTCATGGTCGAGCAGCTCCGCCTGAGCGCCGGCGAGCTGGTGTACGGGCTCGGCGAGCGCTTCGGCCCCCTCGTCCGCAACGGCCAGTCGGTCGACATCTGGAACGAGGACGGCGGCACCAGCAGCGAGATCGCCTACAAGAACGTCCCCTTCTACCTCACCAACCGGGGCTACGGGGTGTTCGTGAACCATCCGGGCCGGGTGTCGTTCGAGGTCGGCTCGGAGACGGTGTCGCGGGTGCAGTTCAGCGCCGAGGGCCACGACCTGGAGTACCTGATCATCCACGGGCCGACCCCGGCCGACATCCTGCGCCGCTACACGGCGCTGACCGGCCGCCCGGCGCTGCCGCCCGCGTGGTCGTTCGGGCTGTGGCTGTCCACCTCGTTCACCACGGACTACGACGAGGCCACTGTGACCTCGTTCGTGGACGGGATGGCCGAGCGGGACCTGCCGCTGAGCGTCTTCCACTTCGACTGCTTCTGGATGCGGCGCTTCCGCTGGTGCGACTTCGTGTGGGACCCGGAGGTGTTCCCCGACCCGGAGGGCATGCTGCGCCGGCTGAAGGAGCGCGGCCTGCGGGTGTGCCTGTGGATCAACCCGTACATCGGGCAGGCGTCGGAGCTGTTCGAGGAGGGGGCCGCGGCCGGGCACCTGCTGCGCCGTCCGGACGGGACGGTCTGGCAGGATGACCACTGGCAGGCCGGGCGCGCGCTGGTGGACTTCACCTCGCCCGCCGCCCGCGAGTGGTACGCGGGCAAGCTGCGGGGGCTGCTCGACATGGGGGTGGACGCGTTCAAGACCGACTTCGGCGAGCGCATCCCCACCGACGTCGTCTACGCCGACGGCTCCGACCCCGAGCGGATGCACAACTACTACAGCCTGCTCTACAACCAGACCGTCCACGACGTGCTGGCGCAGCGGCGCGGGCCGGGCGAGGCGGTGCTGTTCGCGCGCTCGGCCACGGTGGGCGGGCAGCGGCTGCCGGTGCACTGGGGCGGCGACTGCGAGTCGACGTTCGAGGCCATGGCCGAGTCGCTGCGCGGCGGGCTGTCGCTGGGGCTGGGCGGGTTCGGGTTCTGGAGCCACGACATCGGCGGCTTCGAGGGGCGCCCCGATCCGGCCGTGTTCAAGCGGTGGGTGGCGTTCGGGCTGCTGTCGTCGCACAGCCGGCTGCACGGCAGCGGGTCGTACCGGGTGCCGTGGCTGTTCGACGAGGAGTCGGTGGACGTGCTGCGCGCGTTCACGCGGCTCAAGGCGCGGCTGATGCCCTATCTGTACGGCGCCGCCGTGCAGGCCGCGGCCGAGGGGCTGCCGATGATGCGGGCCATGCACCTGGAGTTCCCGCACGACCGGGGCTGCGACCACCTGGACGCCCAGTACCTGCTGGGCCCCGATCTGCTGGTGGCTCCCGTGCTGTCCGCGGACGGGGAGGTTTCGTACTACGTGCCCGAGGGCGTGTGGACCCGGCTGCTCGACGGCACGACCGTGAGCGGGCCCGGGTGGCGCCGCGAGCGGCACGGGTTCGACAGCCTGCCGCTGCTGGTGCGGCCGGGCGCGGTGATCGCGACCGGTGCCCGCGACGACCGGCCCGACTACGACTACGCCGACGGCGTCACCCTCGACGCCTACCGGTTCGCCGACGGCGACAGCCGTACCGTCACCGTCCCCGCCCTCGACGGCACGCCCGCGGCCGTCTTCGAGGTGTCCCGCCACGGCGACCGGCTGCGGGCCCGCCGCCTGAGCGGCGCGCCCGCCCCCTGGAACCTCCGACACGCCGCGGCGCACGCCGCCGCGGCTCCCGAGATCGACCACATCGAGATCACGCTCAGTGCCAAGGAGTGACATGCCTGCCTTCCCCGAGAACTTCCTGTGGGGCACCGCCACCGCCGCCTACCAGGTCGAAGGGGCCTGGAACGAGGACGGCCGCGGCCCGTCGATCTGGGACACCTTCTCCCACACGCCCGGCCTGGTCGCCAACGGCGACACCGGAGACGTGGCCTGCGACCACTACCACCGCCTGGAGCAGGACCTCGACCTCCTGCGCGACCTGGGCGTCGGCGCCTACCGCTTCTCCATCTCCTGGCCGCGCGTGCAGCCGGGCGGGCGCGGCGAGCTCAACCGGCCGGGGGTCGACTTCTACAACCGGCTCGTGGACGGGCTGCTGGCCAGGGACATCGCCCCGGTCGCCACGCTCTACCACTGGGACCTGCCGCAGGAGCTGGAGGACGCGGGCGGCTGGCCGGCGCGGGAGACGGCGCTGCGTTTCGCCGAGTACGCCCGGCTCATGGGCGAGACCCTGGGCGACCGCGTCCGCACCTGGATCACCCTGAACGAGCCGTGGTGCTCGGCCTACCTGGGCTACGCCTCCGGCGTGCACGCGCCCGCCCGTACCGACGCCGCCGCCGCGCTGGCCGCCCTGCACCACCTCAACCTGGGCCACGGCCTTGCGGTGCAGGCGCTGCGCTCGACCGCCGCCAAGGACGCGCAGATGTCGGTCACGCTCAACCTGCACCACGTGCGCGGCGTGTCCGAGCGCGACGCGGACGCGGTGCGGCGCGCGGACGCGCTGGCCAACCGGGCCTTCCTCGGCCCGATGCTGGAGGCCGCCTACCCGCAGGACCTCATCGCCGACACCGCGTCGGTGACCGACTGGTCGTTCGTGCGCGACGGCGACGAGGCCGCCGCCTGCCAGCCGCTGGACGTGCTCGGCGTCAACTACTACAACCCGACCCTGGTCCGCCAGTGGGACGGCGCCTCGGCGAAGGAGACGGCCGACGGGCACCAGGACGGCGCCGCCTCGCCGTGGATCGCCTGCGAGGACATCGAGTTCGTCAAGCAGCCGGGCCCGTACACGGAGATGGGCTGGAACATCGACGAGACCGGCCTGACGGAGCTGCTGCTGCGCCTGCACCGCGACTACCCGGACCTGCCGCTGATGATCACGGAGAACGGCGCCGCGTTCCCCGACCCGGTCGGCGAGGACGGCGTCGTGCACGACGCCGACCGCATCGACTACCTGCACCGCCACCTGACGGCCGTCAGCGAGGCCATCGCGGGCGGCGCGGACGTGCGCGGGTACTTCGTGTGGTCGCTGATGGACAACTTCGAGTGGGCGCACGGCTACGCCAAGCGGTTCGGCATCGTCCGGGTGGACCGCGAGACGATGGAGCGCACCTGGAAGGACAGCGCCCACTGGTACCGCGAGGTGGTCGCCACCGGCAAGCTGCCGGTGGCCTGACCGGCGGCTAGGGTTTGCGGCCCACACCTCCGACGAAGGTGTGGTACGTGATGCCGGGCATGGCCTGGTGGTCCCCTGTCTCCGGACGCCATTCCGGGAGCGGCACCAGGCCGGGCTCCAGCAGTTCGAGCCCGTCGAAGTAGGCGAGGATCTCCTCGCGGGTGCGCCACCGGCCGGTGCCGAGGTGCTCGTTGAACAGTTGCTCCGCCGTGAATGCCTGCTCCGACACCTCGGGATGGGCCTCCATGGGGTTGTGGAAGTGCGAGATCACCACGTGGCTGCCCGAGGGCAGCGGGCGGATCAGCCGGGCGGCGATGCCCGCCGGGTCCTCCTCGTCCTTGAGGTGGTGCAGGATGCCGAACAGCAGCAGCCCGACCGGCTCGCCGAAGTCGATGAGGGCGCGGGTGCGCGGGTCGTCGAGGATCTTCTCGGGCTCGCGGGCGTCGGCGTCGACGATCGTGGTGGTCTCGTCCACGGCCAGCAGGGCCCGGCCGTGGGCGAGCACGATCGGATCGTGGTCGACGTAGACGACGTGCGCGCCGGGGATGACGGCCTGGGCGACCTCGTGCACGTTGCCCTGCGTGGGCAGGCCCGAGCCAATGTCCAGGAACTGCCGGATGCCCGCCTCGGCGGCCAGGTGGCGGACCGTGCGCCGCAGGAACTCCCGGTTGGCCTGCGCGGCCTGCGGCGCGTCCGGCGCGATCTTCAGCGCGGCCTGCGCCACGTGCCGGTCGATCTCGTAGTTGTCCTTGCCGCCGAGCATGTAGTCGTAGACGCGGGCGACGCTCGGCTTGGAGGTGTCGATCCCGCTGGGCGCGCTTTCCTGCTCGCTACCTGGCACTCCGGGCTCCTCAAAGGATCAGGGGGTCAGCGCGATGATCCTAAGGCTGGGCACCAGGTGCGGGCGGGGTATTCATCAGGATTTTTCGTGATCTGCGGGGCTCACCAGCCGTCCACGTGCAGCACCTCGTCCAGCGGCTGCCGGCGGGCGGGCCTGAACGTCTCCCCCGTGTAGTACGCGGTCGGCAGCAGCACCCCCTGCCGGACGTCGCCGGGGATGCCGAGCAGCTCGGCCACCTCGCTCTCGTACGCCAGGTGCAACGTCGTCCACGCCGTGCCCAGGCCGCGGGCGCGGGCGGCCAGCATGTAGCTCCACGCGGCCGGCAGCAGCGAGCCCCACAGCCCGGCCTGGTTGCCCTCGGGCAGCCGGGGCGCGGCCATGCAGCCGATCACGTGCACCGGCACCTCGCCCATGTGCTCGGCCAGGTAGGCGGCGCTGCCCGACACGCGCTCCTGCGCCGCCGCCCGCTCCGGGTCGTCCTTGAACAGCGCCCTGGCCGAGGAGCCGGAGGCGTAGTAGGTGTCCCACGACCGCTTGTAGTAGCCGCCGATGGCCGCGCGCTTGGCGGGGTCGGTCACCACGATCCAGCGCCAGAGCTGCGCGTTGCCCCCGGTGGGCGCCTGGAGGGCGATCTCCAGGCACTCCCGGACCAGCTCCATCGGGACGGGTCGGGTGAGGTCGAGCCGCTTGCGTACGCTGCGGGTCGTGGTGAGCAGTTCGTCCGCTGAGATCGTCATGCGGCCATCATGCCCGTCAGGCGGCGGCCAGCCACAGATCAGGGCCGAACACCTCGTAGTGGATGTCGCGGGGCGCGACCCCGGCCGCGATGAGCCCGGTGCGGGCGGCCCGCATGAACGCCACCGGCCCGCACATGTAGACGACGGCACCCTCGGGGATCTCGACGCCCTCCAGGTCCATGAGGCCGGCCCGGTCGCCGTCGCTCGGGGTCTCGTACCAGAAGACGCGCTCGCCCGCGGGCAGCGCGTCGGTGTGCCGCTCCATGTCGGCGCGCAGCGCGTGGTCGGCCCTGGAGCGGTCGGCGTGCAGCACCAGCACCCTGCGCCGGGAGCCGGTGTCGGCGAGGTGGCGCAGCATCGCGGCGATCGGGGTGCAGCCGATGCCGGCCGAGACCAGGACGAGCGGCGCGTCGCCGTCCTCCAGCGCCACGTCGCCGAACGGGGCCGACAGCGTCAGCTCGTCGCCCTCCTTGACGGTGGCGTGCAGCAGCGAGGAGACCTCGCCGTCGCGCACCCGCTTGACCGTGATGCTGCGGTGGCCGTCGCGGCCGTGCCCCGACAGCGTGTACTGGCGCACCTGGCGGACGCCGTCGGGCATGGTCACGCGCACGCTGACGTACTGGCCGGGGCGGGCCGGCGGCACGGGCCCGTCGCCGAGGGGGCTCAGCACGAGCGACACCGTGTCGGGGGTCTCCTCGCGCCGCTCGACCACCCGCCAGGTGCGCCACGTCTTGCCGTCGCGGGCTCCGGCCTCGGCGTAGAGGCGGGACTCCATGGCGATCAGCGCGCCGGCCATCAGCCAGTAGACCTCGTCCCAGGCGGCCGCGACGTCGGGCGTCAGGGCGTCGCCGAGCACTTCGGCGATGGCGCCGAACAGGTACTTGTGCACGATCACGTACTGGTCGTCGGTCACGCCCACGGCGGTGTGCTTGTGGGCGATGCGCGCCAGCAGCTCGTCGGGGCGCCGCCCCGGGTCGGCCACCAGGGCGCCGGCGAAGGCCGCGAAGGCGCCCGCCAGCGCCTTGCGCTGCTCGCCGTTGCGCTGGTTGCCGCGGTTGAACAGGCCGTCGAGGAGCTCGGGACGCTCGGCGAACATGGTGTCGTAGAAGCGTGCCGTGATCGTCTCCAGCTCGGCGCCGACGACGGGGAGCGTGGCGCGCACGAGCTCGGCGGCTTTGGCGGACAGCATGGGGGAACCTCCAGACGTGAACGGGTGCCGCGCGGTCGGGGCACCCGGCGCTTAAATCAGCATCTGAGATTCATATTAAGTTCGCGGGGCTCCGGTCCTGACTCCGGGGGATGAGTGCCAGCAGCACGGGCCCCGTCGGCGCGTCCACCAGCGACGCGACGGTGACCTCGTCGAGCGAGGCGAAGAACGCCTCCTGCGCCTGCCGCAGCGCCGAGCGCAGTCGGCAGGCCGCCCGCAGCGGGCACGGCGTGTCATCCTCGCAGCCCACGACGTCGCCGGCGCCCTCCAGCTCGCGGACGAGGGCGCCGACGGTCGTGCCGCGACCGGCCGGGGTGAGCTGCATCCCGCCGCCCCGGCCGCGCCTGGCCTCCACCACGCCCATCTCGCTCAGCCGGGCCACCGCCTTGGCCGCATGGGTGTACGGGACGGCGAGCAGGTCGGCCGCGGCGCGGGTGGTGAGCAGGTCGTCCGGCTGCGCCACGGCCAGGCGCATGACGATGCGCAGCGCGATGTCGGTGAAGGCGGTCAGGCGCATACCTCTACGGTAGGGGGTGGCTCCGGGTCGGCAGGTCGCGTCGGCAGGTCGGCGCCGGCCGGGCGCCTGACCGCCGGGCCACCCTCCGTCAGAGCCGGCCGAGCACCGCCATCGCGGGCAGCGCCCGGTCGTCGTAGCCGAACAGGGCCTGGTTCTCCCAGCCGTTGCCCGAGGACGGGTCCGCCGGGTCCCAGCCGTTGCCCTTGACGCCCGTCCACGTGGCCTCCCAGGTGAACAGGCCGAGGCCCAGGCCGTTCGGGACGGCGCGGACGATGTCGGCCACCCGCGCCAGCATCGCCGACTGGCCCTGCGGCGTGGCCCGGTAGCCGGGGTACGGCTCGGCCGCGGTGATGATGTTGGCCCAGCCGTCGTCGTCGGCGGTGGTGAACGGGTAGGCGGTCTCCACCACGACGACGGGCTTGCCGTAGCGGGTGGCGACGTCGTTGATGTTGGCCTGGAAGGCGTCGAGCATGCCGTGCCAGTAGGAGTAGTACGACAGGCCGATCACGTCGTAGCGGATGCCATGGGCCTGCGCGTTGTCGAACCACCACCGGTACAGGCCGTTGTCGCCGCCGTTGGCCAGGTGCAGCACGACCCTGGTCGAGCCGGAGACGGCCTTGACCGCGTCGTAACCGGCGTTCAGCAGGGCCGCCGTGTTCGCCCAGTCGGCGTTGGAGCCGTCCGGCCAGAGCAGGCCGCCGTTGATCTCGTTGCCCACCTGCACCATGTCGGCCGTCGTGCCCTGGTCGCGCAGGGCGCGCAGCACGTCGTAGGTGTGGTCGTACAGAGCCTGCGTGAGCTGCGCGAACGGCAGCGACGCCCACGCGGCGGGCTTGGTCTGCTTGCCGGGGTCGGCCCAGGTGTCGGAGTAGTGGAAGTCGATGAGCAGGCCCATGCCGAGCGCCTTGACCCGCTTGGCCATGGCGAGCACGCGAGCCTTGGTGTTGTAGCCGTCGGCCGGGTTCACCCAGACCTTGAGCCTGATGAAGTTCAGCCCGGACCGGGACAGGATGCGCAGCGCGTCGCCCCTGCGCCCGGCGGCGTCGCGGTAGACGCCGCCGAGCGCCTCCGACTTGGCCAGGCTGGAGACGTCCGCACCTCTGATCGGCAGGCGGCCCGGCCCGGCCTGGGCCTGGGCGGGGGCGGCGAGGGCCGTGAGTAACAGCAGCAGCGCGGCGAGGATGACGCGTTTCATCGGGTCTCCCTAGGGTCGGGGGGTTTCCAGCAGGACGGTCACCGCTCCGGCCGGGACGGTGACCGGCCCGTCGTGCCGCACGCCGTCGAACACGCTCACGCCGCTCACCCCCTCGGCCGTCACGGGCCGGTCGCCATGGTTGATCAGGAAGACGTGGCCGCCCCTGCGCACCAGTTCGAGGGTGTCGGGCAGGCCGCGCGGGCGGGACACGCCGGCGTGGTCGAGCACCCGCGCGAGCAGGTCGCGCAGGCCGGTGACGGGGGCGGTGGCCAGGTACCAGGCGCTGCCCGCGCCGAGGTCGTGGCGGGTGAGGGCGGGGTGGCCGGCGTCGGGGCCGTCGGCGAAGCCCTCGACGGTGACCGCGCCCGCCGGGCGGACGCGTTCGGACCAGACGCGGGCCGGATCGCCGGTGGTGAGGGTGACCGTCTCGTGCTCGCGCAGCGGGTGGAACTCCTCGATCGACAGGCCGAGCAGCTCGCGCAGCGCGCCCGGGTGGGCGCCCGGGTGGATGGTGTCGTGCTCGTCCACGATGCCGGAGAAGTACGACACGAGCAGGTGGCCGCCCGCTTCCACGTATCGGTGCAGGTTCTTGGCGGACGCCTCGGTCAGCAGGTACGAGCTGGGCGCCACCACCACCCGATACCCCGAAATATCAGCGGAAGGGTGGACGAAGTCCACCGTGACGTGCTCGCGCCACAACGCCTCGTAGAAGGCGTCCATCCGCTCCCTGAACGTCAGGTCCACCGACGGCCGCCAGTCCAGCTCCAGCGCCCAGTACGACTCCCAGTCCCACACGAGCGCCACCTCGGCCCGCACCCGGCTTCCCCGCAGCCCGGCGAGCTTGCGCAGGTCGGCGCCGAGCCGCACGATCTCGCGCCACTGCTCGGAGCCGGTGCCCGCGTGCGGCACCATCCCGGAGTGGAACTTCTCGGCCCCGAACCGCGAGGCCCTGAACTGGAAGAACAGCACGCTGTCGGAGCCGCGGGCGACGTGCGCGAGGCTGTTGCGGCGCATCTCGCCGGGCCGCTTGGCGAGGTTGCGCGGCTGCCAGTTGACCGCGCCCGCCGAGTGCTCCATGAGCATCCACGGCCGGCCGCCCGCCACCGACCGCGCGAGGTCGGCGGACATGGCCAGGTCGATGTGGTTGTCGGGCCGCTCGGCCTGGAGGTAGTGGTCGTTGGCGATCACGTCCAGCTCGCGGGCCCACTGCCACAGGTCGGTGGACTTGCAGTTCACGGTGCCGGCGAAGTTCGTGGTCACGGGGAGGCCGGGGGTCAGCTCGCGCAGGATGTCGCGCTGCAGCGCGTAGTGCTCGCGGTGCTGGCCGTCGCTGAAGCGGGCGTAGTCGAGGCGCTGGGCGGGGTTGACGGTCGTGTGGTTGGCGCGCGGGGCGTCGATCTCGGCCCAGTCGGTGTAGGTCTGGCCCCAGAACGTGGTGCCCCAGGCGTCGTTCAATGCGGAAATATCGCGATATTTCTGGCGGAGCCACGCGCGCCAGGCCGCCACGCTGTGCTCGCAGTAGCACTCGCCGAGCGGCGCCCCGTACTCGTTGTGCACGTGCCACATGACCACGGCCGGGTGGCCGCGGTAGTGCTCGCCCAGCGCCCGCACCAGCCGCGCGGTCGCCTCGCGGAAGGCCGGGGCGCTGGAGCAGGCGCTCTGCCGGCCGCCGAACCCGATGCGCACGCCCTCCCTGGTCACCGGCAGCACGTCGGGGTGCCGGGCGACGAACCAGGCGGGCGGGGCGGCGGTGGGCGTGCCGAGGTCGACGGCGACGCCGTTCGCGTGCAGCCGGTCGATGATCTCATCGAGCCAGCCGAACGCGAACCGCCCCTCCTCGGGCTCCATCAGCGCCCACGAGAACAGGCCCAGCGTGACCAGGTTGACCCCGGCCTCCCGCATGAGGGCGACGTCCTCCTCCAGGACCTCGCGCGGCCACTGCTCCGGGTTGTAGTCGCCGCCATAGGCGATCCCGGCAGGACGCTCCGGATACATCCATCCCCCTCGAAAAGCTTCTGTGAACGTGCACAGTAAGACTCCACCCGCCCGAAAGGGAACAGCAATCCACAAATTTCATGCTCTTGCAGGACATTAACGAGAACGTAACACCCCTTGACGACCGTTTCGGCGCTGCTCCACTCTGTGCACGTTCACAGAACCCCCCTGGAGGTACGCAATGCGCGCCAACCGCCTTGGAGCAGCCCTGGCCGTCGCCCTCACGGCCACCCTCGCGAGCTGCGGCTCCGGCGAGCCCGCCCAGAGCCCCGAGGCGGCGACCGGCCGGCCCGCCTCCTCCGCCGCCCAGGGCCCGGTCAAGCTCACGTACTGGACCTGGGCCCCCAACATGGACAAGATCGTCAAGGTCTGGAACGAGGCCCACCCCGATATCCAGGTCACGGTCAGCAAGCAAGCCGGTGGCGACGACGCGGCCGCCAAGTTCCTCACCGCGGCCAAGGCCGGCAACCCGCCCGACCTGGTGCAGGCCGAGTACCAGCACCTGCCCTCGTTCATCGCCGCCGACGCCGTCGCCGACCTCAAGGCCGAGACCGCCGCCATCAAGGGCGAGTTCTCCGAGGGCCTGTGGCGCCTGGTCACGCTCGGCACCGACGCCGTCTACGGCGTCCCCCAGGACAGCGGCCCGATGATGCTCTTCTACCGCAAGGACCTGTTCGACAAGTACGGCATCGCCGTCCCCAAGACCTGGCAGGAGTACGGCGACGCGGCCCGCGCGGTCAGGAAGAAGGACCCGAAGGTCTACCTCGGGACGTTCTCCAGCAAGGACCCGGGAGCGTTCACAGGGCTGGCCCAGCAGGCGGGCGCCCAGTGGTGGTCGATCAGCGGCGATTCGTGGAAGGTGGCCATCGCCGACGAGCCCACCAGGAAGGTCGCCGACTACTGGGGCGCGCTGGTCAAGGAGGGCGCCATCGACGACATGCCGTACTTCACGCCCGAGTGGAACAAGGCGCTCAACGACGGCAAGCTGCTCACCTGGCCGTCCGCCGTGTGGGCGCCCGGCGTCCTGTCCAGCAACGCGCCCAAGGCCAAGGGCAAGTGGGCCGTCGCGCCGCTGCCGCAGTGGAACGCCGGCGAGAGCTACAGCGGCTTCTGGGGCGGCTCGTCCACCGCCGTGTCGGCCAAGACGCCGAACAAGGCCGCCGCCGCCCGGTTCGCCACCTGGCTCAACACCGACCCGGCCGCCATCGACCTGCTGGTCAAGGAGGCCGCCATCTACCCGGCCGCCACCAAGGCGCAGTCGGCGCTCGGCCAGGCGCCCGACTACTTCTCCAACCAGCCCGACTTCTGGCAGCAGGCCGCCGCCGTCTCCGCCGGCGCGCGCGGCTTCACCTTCGGCCCGAACGTCGGCGTCACCTACAACGCCTTCAAGGACGGCTTCGACAAGGCGCTGCAGAACGGCACCCCGTTCGCCGACGCCGTCCAGGGCATGCAGGACGCCACCGTCGCCGACATGCGCAAGTCCGGCTTCACGATCGCCTCATGAAGCGCTCCGGAAGGGGGCCGTGGCCGTACCTGTTCCTGACCCCCGCGATGGTGCTGTTCACGCTGTTCCTCGCGGTCCCCATCGGCTACACCGTCTACCTGGCGACACGCCGTACCAAGGTGTCGGGGCTCGGCCTGGGCAAGGGCGCGCGGCGGGAGGTGTTCGTCGGGTTCGACAACTTCGCCGCCGCCCTGGCCGACACCGAGCTGTGGCGCGGCTGGCTGCGCGTGCTCGGCTACGGCGCGCTGGTGCTGGTCGTGATGCTGGGGCTGGCGCTGCTGTTCGCGCTGCTGCTGGACTCGGCGCGGGTGCGGCTGGCCCGCTTCTCGCGGATCGCGATCTTCCTGCCGTACGCGGTGCCGGGCGTGGCCGCCACCCTGCTGTGGGGCTTCCTCTACCTGCCCTCGCTCAGCCCCATCAGGGACGTCCTGGACGTCGACTTCCTCGGCGCCACCACCGTCACCTACTCCATGGCGAACGTGGCCGTGTGGGGCGGCGTCGGCTTCAACATGCTGGTGCTCTACACGACGCTGCGCGCCATCCCCCGCGACCTGTACGAGGCGGCGCGCCTCGACGGCGCCTCCGAGCTGCAGATCGCCCTGCGCGTCAAGATCCCGATCCTGGCCCCGGCGATCGTCCTGACCACCGTGTTCTCGATCATCGCGACGATCCAGGTGTTCACCGAGCCGACCACGCTGCGCCCGCTGACCAACACGATCAGCTCCACGTGGAGCCCGCTCATGAAGGTCTACCGCGACGCGTTCGTCACCGGCGACCTGTACTCGGCCGCCGCCACCTCGATCGTCATCGCCGCGATCTCGCTCGTCCTGTCGTTCGGATTCCTGCGCGTGGTGCGCCACCACGCCTTCAGGGAGGGCTGATGGCCGCGACCGTCTCACACCGCCGTTCCCGGGCCGGCTCGGGCCGTCTGATCGGCCGCCCGGTCGGCGCCGTGCCCACCGCGCTGCTCCTCATCGGCGCGATCTACTGCCTGTTCCCCGTCGTCTGGGTGCTGATCGCGGCCACCAAGTCGCCGGGCGAGCTGTTCAGCACCGCCACCCTCTCCTTCGGCACGGGCTTCCTCGACAACGTCGCCGAGCTGTTCGCCTACCGCGACGGCGTGTTCTGGCTGTGGGCCGGCAACACGCTCCTCTACGCCGGCGGCGGCGCGCTGCTGTCCACCGCCGTCTCCGCGGTCTCCGGCTACGCCCTGGCGAAGTACCGCTTCCGCGGCCGCGACGCCATCTTCAACCTGCTCATCGGCGGCATCCTCGTGCCGGCCGTGGTGCTGGCGATCCCGCAGTACCTGCTGTTCTCCAAGATCGGCCTGGCCGACAGCTACTGGGCCGTGCTGCTGCCGCAGATCCTGCACCCGTACAGCATCTACCTGGCCCGCATCTACGCCGCCGCGGCCATCCCCGACTCGCTGCTGGAGGCGGGCCGCATCGACGGCGCCGGCGAGTGGCGGCTCATGTCGCGGGTGGCGATGCCGCTCATGGTGCCCGGCATGGTGACGATCTTCCTGTTCCAGTTCGTGGCGATCTGGAACAACTTCCTGCTGCCGTTCATCATGCTCGGCGACGACGGCAAGTTCCCCCTGACGGTCGGCCTCTACACGCTGCTGGCCGCCGGCGCGAACCAGCCCGCCCTCTACAACCTGATCCTGACCGGCGCCTTCCTGTCGATCGTGCCCTTGATCGCGCTCTTCCTCACGATGCAGCGATACTGGAGGACCGATCTGTCCTCGGGAGCAGTGAAATGAAACGCCCAACGATCCACGACGTCGCCGCCGCCGCGGGGGTCTCGCGCGGCACGGTCTCCCGCCTGCTCAACGGGGACAAGTACGTGAGCCCGGCGGCGCGCGTGGCCATCGAGCGGGCCATCTCCGAGACCGGTTACGTCGTCAACCGCGCCGCCCGCAGCCTGGTCACCCAGCGCACCGGGTCGGTCGTCATGGTCCTGTCGGAGCCGCACGAGAAGCTGTTCGAGGACCCCAACTACAGCACGCTCATCCGCGTCGCCATCAGGATGCTCGCCGAGCGCGACCTGTCGCTGGTGATGATGATGGCGGGCGACGAGGGCGACCGCGAGCGCGTCGTGCGCTACGTGCGCGGCGGCCACGCCGACGGGGTGCTGCTGGTCTCCACGCACGCGGGCGACCCGCTGCTCGACGCCCTGCCCAGCGGCCCGCCCGCCGTCTCCTGCGGGCCGGTCATCGGGCGCGAGAGCGTCATCCCGTACGCCGCCGCCGACGACCGGCTCGGCGCCCGCCAGATGACCGAGTACTTCGTCGGCCTCGGCCGCCGACGCATCGCCATGATCACCGGCCCGATGGACACGCCCGGCGGCATCCAGCGCCTGGAGGGCTTCGCCGACGTCCTCGGCCGCAAGGCCACCAAACGCCTGATCGCCCACGGCGACTGGACCCAGGCCAGCGGCGAGCGGGCCATGAAGGAGCTGCTGGAGCGCGCCCCCGACATCGACGCCGTCTTCGTCGCCTCCGACCTCATGGCCGCCGGCGCCCTCGCGGCCCTGCGCGCGGCGGGCCGGCGCGTCCCGGACGACGTGGCGGTGGGCGGGTTCGACGACTCGTCCGTGGCCGTCTCCACGCACCCGCCGCTGACCACCATCCGCCAGCCGCTGGCCCAGATGGCGCAGGAGACGCTGCGCCTGCTGCTGGCGCTCATCGACGGGGCCGAGCACGTGGAGCCGGTGATCCTGCCCACCGAGCTGGTGATCCGCGAGTCCGCCTGATTTCACGGTCGATAAATAACCGGGGTTTAAGCGCCATCCGATTACGGCCCATTTTTAGCGGTGAATGGCGATAACCCCGGCGGGCGTCTTCACGGCCATGGCACTATGGGCGCGATTCTTGATCGGGGTAATCCTGCCATGGAGGCCGCTCGTGAACGGGTCACACCACGTCGACAAGGAAACGGCGCGGCGCGCACGGCTCCGCCGGTGGCGGCCCTGCCTGGCCGCGCTGGTGGCGGGCGTCCTCGCGGCGGGCCTCGTGACGGCAGAGCCGGCCGCGGCGCTGCCCGGGGCGACCGAGGAGAGCTTCTGGTCCCCCACCGCCACGCCCTCGCCCCGCCTGTCGAACGGGCGGCGGCCCGTCGAGCTGGGCATGCGCTTCACCGCCTCCCGGGCGGGCACCGTGACGGCGCTGCGCTTCTACAAGAACCCCGGCAGCACCGCCGAGCACACCGCCGCCCTCTGGGACGACCGGGGCGACCGGCTGGCCCGGGCGACGGTCACGGCCGAGACGCGGCAGGGGTGGCAGGAGGTGCGCCTCGCCAAGGGGGTCGCGCTGGTGCCCGGCCGGACGTACACGGTGTCGTATTTCAGCGCCGACGGGCGCTACGCCGTCGTGCCGCGTTACTTCACCCGCAATTCACCGCGCACCGATTCGTTGCGCGCGCAGGCGCGCAATGGCGTGTACAGCTACGATTCCAGCGCATTTCCGCGGAGAACGAGCGCGGGTCACAACTATCTGGTGGACGTGGTCTTCCAACCGGCCACGACCTCACCCTCGCCATCCCCTTCGCCGTCACCGACACCTACTCGGACACCGACGCCGACGCCGACGCCGACGGTCACCCCGACTCCGACCGCGACCCCCACCGCCACGCCGACCGTGACGCACACGGTGACACCCACAGTGACGCCCACAGTGACACCCACCGTGACGCCGACGAGCAAGACCGACTGTGACCTGCCCAGGCACCCGCGCCCGTCCTGCGTCGGCGTGCCGCCCGGCGCCCGGCTCACCACCGTCAAGGGGAACGTCACCGCCGCCAAGAACGGCCAGGTCATCGACGGGCAGCACATCACCGGCGACCTCATCATCACCGCCAGCGATGTGGTCATCAGGAACAGCCAGATCGACGGCCTGATCACCAACTGGGAGACGGGCGGCTCGTTCACCATCACCGACTCCACGGTCGGCCCACCCAGTGGCTGCAGCATCAACCCGGCCGTCGGCGAGAAGAACTTCAGGGCCGAGCGCATCAGCGTGCGCGGCTTCGACGACGGCTTCCGCATGTCGGGCAAGAACGTCGTCGTCCGCGACTCCTACGTGAAGCTGTGCGGCCCGCCCACCAGCCACTCCGACGGTATCCAGGCGTACTGCCCCGGCAAGATCGTGTGCAGCGGCCTGGTGTTCGACCACAACACGATCGACCAGCGGCAGGCCCCGGAGCACTCCGACCCGATCAACCTGGTGGACAAGAACCTCAGCGCGGTCACTGTCTCCGACAACCTGGTGGCCGGCGGCAACTACAGCCTGCTGCTGAAGTGGCACTCCGGGCCGAAGTGGCAGGTGGCGGGGAACAAGATCGTCCATGAGGCGTGGGACTTCGGCGCCGTCAGCTCCGAGGACACCTGCGAGAACATCGACTGGGGCGCCGGCAACGCCGTCGTCACCATCGACCAGGACTACCGCATCACCAAGACGGTGAAGACGCTGCCCCACTGCGTCGAGTGACCGGCCGGCGTCAGCCGTTCAGCGCGCCCGCGTAGACCCAGCGGCCGTCCAGGCGGACGAACCTGCTGTGCTCCTCCATCTCGCCCGGCTTCCCGCGCTCCACGTAGTGGGCGCGGAAGCGGACGGTGCCCTCGGTGTGCACGACGCTGCCGCCGGTGCTCTCCAGCACCTCCAGCCGCACCCACGTGACCCGCCGGTCGAGGTCGAGCCGGGCCGGGCGGTCGGCGGGGTGCCAGGTGCGCAGCAGGTACGCGGTGTCCCCCATCGCGAAGGCGCTGAACCGGGAGCGCATGAGCTGCTCGGCGGTGGTGGCGGCGGCTTCGCCCCGGTGGAGGCGGCCGCAGCAGTCCTGGTAGGGGGCGGGCCGGCCGCACGGGCACGTACGAGGAGGCATGCGCCCTATTCTGCCGCCCGCGCACCCGTGCGGCGCCCGCCACTCACCCGGGTCGGTCGGGGACCCGTCAGCAGGCGGCTCCGAGGCGGTCGGCCAGGTCGGTCAGGGTGCGGCCGAGCGGGGCGTCCAGGGTGAGCGTGGCGTCGGCGTCGCCGCCCGTCGGGCCCTGGTTGACGATCGCGATGGGCAGGCCGAGCGCGGCGGCCTTCGTCACGAACCGCAGCCCCGACCTGATCGCCAGCGACGACCCGAGCACGAGCAGCGCCCGCGCCCCGCCCACCACGGCGAAGCACTCGTCCACGCGCGGCTTGGGCACGTTCTCGCCGAAGAACACCACGTCGGGCTTGAGCACGCCGCCGCAGCCCGTGCAGTCGACCACGCGGAACCCGGCCACCTGCTCGTCGGTCAGCACGGCGTCGCCGTCGGGGTTGATCTGCGCGCTGGTGGCCTCCCAGCCGGGGTTGGCCTCGCGCAGGCGGCGCTCCAGCTCTGCGCGCGGGGTGCGCTCGCGGCAGGACAGGCACACGACGCGGTCGAGCCCGCCGTGCAGCTCGATCACCCGCCGGGCGCCGGCCGCCTGGTGCAGGCCGTCGACGTTCTGGGTGACGATGCCGGCCAGCAGGCCGCGCCGCTCCAGCTCGGCCACCGCCCGGTGCCCGGCGTTGGGGCGGGCGCCGCCGATCTGCCGCCAGCCGACGTGGCTGCGCGCCCAGTAACGCTGCCGGGCCTCGGCGCTGCCGACGAAGCGCTGGTACGTCATCGGCTCGGCCCGCCTGGCCCGCCCCGTCGGCCCCCGGTAGTCGGGAATGCCCGACTCGGTCGACAGCCCGGCCCCGCTGAGCACGGCCACCCGTCCCCCGGCGACCAGCTCGGCCAGCTCCGTCACCTTCGTGGTGCTTGGTGTCACCCCTCCATGGTGCATCAGTCGCCGGCCTGCTCCTCCGCCTCCGCGATCAGCTCGGCGTGCCAGAGCCGCCGCATCTCGGGGCAGCTCTCCAGCAGCTCCGGCAGCCGCCCGCGACCGGCGACGCGCCCCCGATCCAGGACGATCACCTGGTCGGCGCGTTCGAGCGCGGCCTGCCGGTGCGAGACGACCAGGACGGTCCCGGGGCCGCGCCCGGCGATCCGCTCCCACAGGAGCCGCTCGGTCTCGACGTCCAGCGCGGACGACAGGTCGTCCACCACCAGCAGGTCCGGGTCGCGGACGAGGGCGCGGGCGGCGGTGACGCGCTGCACCTGCCCGCCCGACAGCCGCACCCCGCGCGGCCCGACCACCGTCCCGAGCCCGTCGGGCATCGCGGCCAGGTCCCGCTCGAACACCGCCAGCTCCAGCGCCCGGCGGGCGTCGTCGTCGCTGGCGGGCAGGCCGAGCAGCAGGTTCTCCCGCAACGTCGCCGAGAACAGGCGGGGCACCTGGCCCGCGTACGCCGTCCGGCCCGGGACGAGGAACGTGCCCGGGTCCGCGACGGGCACGCCGTTCCACGAGATCGTGCCCGCGTCCAGTGGCAGGAGGCCGAGCAGGGCCCGCACCAGCGTGCTCTTGCCCGCCCCCACGGCCCCCGTGACCACCGTGAACGAGCCGCGCTCGATCCGCAGGTCGACGCCGTGCAGCCGGCCGCCCACGGTCAGCCCGCGCGCTTCGAGCACCCGCAGCGGGTCGCCGTGCCGGGGCTGGAGCGGGGCGGGCGGTGCGTGCCGGGGCTGGGACGGAGCGGGCGGCGCGTGTCGAGGCTGGGGCGGGGCGGGTGGGGGGTCGTCGCGCAGCCAGACGTCCGTGCCGCGCACCAGGGCGCCGGTGTCCTCGTGCGGCGCCATGAGCGCGGTCAGGCGCTCCGTGGCGACCGCCGCCTGCGGCAGCCGGTAGAGGGCCGTGCCGATCGAGCGGGGCAACGCGGTGAGCCAGCCGATGTAGGAGGTGAACAGCGCCAGGTCCCCCACGGTGAAACCGCCGCCGCGCATGGCGGGCGCGGCCAGGAGCAGCACGAGCCCGACGCTGAGCTCGACGGTCGCGGTGGTGGCCGCGTCCAGCAGGTCGGTGGCCATGCGGTCGCGGACGGCCGCGTCGCGCCGCCGCCGGTTCTGCGCGCGCAGCCGCTCCAGGGCCGCGGCCTCGGCGCCCGCCGTCTTGAGCGCGAGCACACCCCCGAACAGCTCGCCCACGTACGCCGTCACGCCCGCGCCGAGCCGCCTGGCCCGCCGGTGCAGCCGCGCCACGGCCCGCCGCATCGTCCGGCTCAGCACCCCGACCGCGACCATCGGCAGGACCAGCACCAGGGTGATCACGGGATCGACGGCCGCCATGATGGGCAGGGCCGCGGCGGCGAACAACGTGGTGCCCATCAGGCTGACGCTCTCGTCGGTGAAGTCCACCGTGTCGGCGACGTCGTCCCGCAGCCGGGCGACGGCCTCGCCCGAGGAGTGCGGCAGCCGGGCGGCGGCGGGCCCGCGCGCGGTCAGCACGGAGCGCAGCACGTTGGCGCGCAGCAGCGTGGCCGCCGCGGTCCACCAGTACACGCCGTACGTCCACGCGACGACGATCACCACCCCGCGGACCAGCTCGACCGCCACGAACGCCGCGCACCACCACAGCGTGGCGCGCAGGGTGGCGTCCTGGTGCCCGCTGATCTGGTCGAGCACCCGCTGCAGGACGAGCCCGCCGGCCAGCGGGATGACGTGCACGGGCAGCCACAGCAGCGCGCCGACGACGTACCGGCGCAGGTCGAACGCGGCCAGCCGGACGGCCACCCGCATCACCGGCCGCATGGGCCTGCTCGTCGGGCCACCGCCGCCGCGCCGAGCACGGGCCCGCTCATCGAGGCCGGACCTGCTCATCGGCCCACCCCCGCCAGGTCGAGCAGCCGCCCGAACCGGCTGTCCGGGTCGGCCGCCAGCTCGTCCCTGCGGCCGTACTCGACGATCTTGCCCCGGTCGAGCACCGCGATCTTGTCCACGCGGGACAGCGACGACAACCGGTGCGCGATGATCACCCCGGTCCTGCCGTCGAGCAGGCGGCCGATGCCGTCCTCGATGCGGCGCTCCGTGGCCGGGTCGAGGCGGCTGGACGCCTCGTCGAGCACGACCAGCCCGGGATCGGTGAGGAACGCCCGCGCGAACGCGAGCAACTGCGCCTGCCCCGCCGACACGCTGCCGGACCCGGCGTCGAGCACGGTGTCCAGGCCGTCGGGCAGCCCGGCCGCCCAGGTGCCGAGCCCGACCTCGTCCAGCACCTCCATCAACCGGGCGTCGCCGGGCGAGGGCCGGAACAGGGTCAGGTTGTCGCGCACGCTGGCCGTGAAGAGCTGCACGTCCTGCGTGACGACGGCGACCCTGGCCCGCAGCGAGCGCGGGTCGGCCGCGCGCAGGTCCACGCCGCCCACCCGGACGGCGCCCTCGACGGGGTCGTGCAGCCGCAGCACGAGCCGGGCCAGGGTGGTCTTGCCGCTGCCGGTGCGCCCCACCAGGCCCAGCGTCTCGCCGGGCGCGAGCGTGACGTCGATGCCGGACAGCACCTGCTCGTCGTCGTCCGGGTAGGAGAAGGCGACGTTCTCGACGCGCAGGGCGAGCGCGCCGGCGGCGGGCAGCGGGCGCGTGCCGGGGGTCAGCGCGGGCCGCTCGGCGAGCAGCGCCGCGATGCGCGCCAGCCCGGCCAGGGCCGCCTGGTACTGCCTGATCTGGCCGATCAGCCGCTCGAACGGCGCCCGCACCATGAGCGTGTACTGGAAGAGCAGCACGGCCGTGCCGGCCGTGAGCGCGCCGGTCTCCATGACCCACGCCGCCAGGCTCAGCATGATGGCCGTGCCCGCGGCGAACGCCACGGACGTGCCGGCCAGCAGCATGGTGCCGATGCGGGCGTCGCGGTGCTCGGCGCGGAAGAGGGCGGCGCTGACCTGGTGGAAGCGGCGCACGGTGTGCTCGCCGGCGCCGTTGGCGCGCAGGTCCTCGGCGCCGGCCAGGCGCTCCTCCAGGGTGCCGAACAGGGTGGCGCTCGCCGCCCGCGAGCGGGCCGCCGACGGCACCGCCAGCCGCTGGGCGCGCGCCATGCCATACCCGACGAGCAGGCAGTACACGAGCAGCACCGCCCCGATGCGCCAGTCCATGGCGAGCACGACGACGACCACGCCGGACAGCAGCAGCACGCTGGCCACCACGTCCAGCAGGAACGCCACCACGAAGTCGGCGACCGCGACGACGTCGCCGTCCACCCGCTCGATCAGCTCGCCGGGGGTGTGCCGGCCGTGGAAGGACAGGTCGAGGCCGAGCGCGTGCCCGGCCAGGCGCTCGCGCAGGCGGTTGGTGCCGTCCCAGGCGAGCCTGCCCGCCAGCCACGCGGTCGCCATCCTGGCGGCCTGGCCGGCCACGGCGAGCGCGAGGTAGCCGAGGGCGAGCAGCGTCAGGTGCCGGAGCCCGGCGCCGCCGGCGGCGTCGTCGACGAAGCGCCGGGTCAGCTGCGGCATGGCCAGCGGGAGCGCGGTCGCGGCGGCGATGGCGGCGGCCAGCGCGGCAGTGGCGCCCGGTCCGGGGCGGAGCAGGCGGAGGACGGAAGGTTCAGCTGATGATGAGGGGACCTCGGGATCGACCGATCTCAAGAAGCGTCATGCCCTTTGCGTTGGAGGATTCACTGAGCTGAGGGATCACGAACGCTTCAGCCATCGCGGGCCTCCTCCTGATCATGGGCTGCGCTTCCGCCCGGGAGTACACCAGGCCGCGCCGGCGACCCGCAACCGGTTTTCAGCGGGGCGCGGGCCGCGGCACGCAGCCGGATTTCAGCGAGCCGCGGGCCGTATCACGCAGCCGGATCTCAGCGAGCCGCGGGCCGTATCACGCAGCCGAGTCGCAGCTCGGCGCACTGCTCCCGGCCGTCCACCCGCCACCAGAGCCGGCCGGGGGCGGGCAGCAGCTCGGTGACCAGCACTTCCGCCGGGTCGCGCCTGGCCAGATCCTCCACGGCGAAGGGGTCGCAGAAGTCGACAGAGAAGGGGCGGGGGTCGGCGGGGTGGCGGACGAAGACGTGGCGGGGCAGGGCGTGCCGGCGGCGCAGGCGGTGGATGCCGAGCCACCGGTCGAACGCGTCCGCGCCCCGCTCCAGCGGGAGGGGGACCCGCCAGCGGGCCCGCTGGTAGATCAGGTCGTCGATGAGGACGCGCGGGGTGTGGTCTCCGAGGTCGATCACGGGCGGCCCGGCGCGGGTGGCGCACGCGGGCCCGGGCGGGAGGCCGTCGGTGAGCGTGCGGGGCGCGGAGTGCAGATTGGCGGGCAGCCCCTCGTACAGGGCGCGGCAGTCGTCACGCACGCCGCACAGCACCCAGGTCGCCTCGTCCAGCCGGGGGCCGACGGCCATCAGCTCGGGGCCGGGCAGGCTCGGGCCGGGGTCTTCGGGAGCCAGGTCCCACAGCCCGGCGGTGGCGCCGGCCACGTCCCGGGCGGTCAGCCTGATGACCTCCTGCCCGTCGGAGGTCACGCCGGAGCGGCGGATCGCCTGCGCGGCAAGCGCGTTCAGGGCGGCGGTGAGTGCGCCCGCGTGCGCGGGCTCGGCGGCGAGCAGCGCCGCCAGCCGCCACAGCGGCAGCAC
The DNA here is from genome assembly GCF_900323885.1 of [Actinomadura] parvosata subsp. kistnae. Classification (GTDB taxonomy): domain Bacteria; phylum Actinomycetota; class Actinomycetes; order Streptosporangiales; family Streptosporangiaceae; genus Nonomuraea; species Nonomuraea composti. The sequence continues at coordinate 116,680 of NZ_OOHJ01000003.1, forward strand.
CACCGTGAGCGCGCGCCGCAGCCCGGCCAGCGCACCGCCGCCGATCGTGACTTTCTCGCTGTACGGGCTGGAGCGCTCCTCGCGGAAGATCTCGTGCCGCCCGCGCCCTCCACCGTGCCGCGCCCGCCCCGCCCACCCGTGCGGATGAGGCCGGCCGGCCACCCGTGCACCCGTCCGATCACCGGCCACGTCGAAGGCTCCGGTGCCGTCACAACGGTCGGCTTCGACCCGGCCGGCTTCGACCCGGCCGGCTTCGACCCGGCCGGCTTCGACCCGGCCGGCTTCGACCCGGCCGGCTTCGACCCGGCCGGCTTCGACCCGGTCGGCTTCGACCCGGTCGGCTTCCAGGCGGGCGGCTTCCAGGCGGGCGGCTTCCAGGCGGGCGGCTTCCAGGCGGGCGGCTTCGAGGTGCTGGGGGCGGCGGGGCCAGGGCGCGGCGGCGTACCGGGCGCGCAGCTCCTCCACCCGGGCCGCGTCCGCGACCTGCCTGGTCAGCCGGTCACCCGCCGCCACGATCACCCGCTCGGGCCCCGGCTCCCCCACCCGCGACGACTCCCCGGCGTCGAAGCGCGCCCACAACACGGGCCCGCCCTCGCCTCCTAGAGCTAACCGCCGCAGGTGCCGGTGGGCGGCCGCGCTGAGCAGGCGGGAGCGCCTGGCCGTGCCGCCTCCGGGCGTGCGGGCCAGGGGATGCTTCACGATCGCCTGGTAGAAGGCGGGGTCGGCGAGGAAGGCGGCCTGGCGTACGGCTTCGTCGTCGAACGCCTCGGCGACACGGCGCCGGGTCGCGAGCCGGGCGGCGGCGTACGCGCTCCTGGCCGCCGCACGCGCCGCGCCCGCCCGTACGACGGCGGACTGCCAGCGCCGCGCCCACTCCCCCAGCCCGAGCGAGCCCAGCCCGAGCGAGCCCAGCCCGAGCGAGCCCAGCCCGAGTGAGCCCAGCAGCTCCAGCTCCGCCCCGCTCAGCGGCAGCCCGGCGCGGACGCTCCTGACGCACTGCCCGGCCTGCGCCCGCCGCTCGGGGCCAAGCCGCAGGACGTCGCCACGCAGGGGTGCGGCCAGCCGCTCGAAGCAGCGGCGTTCGGCGGCCAGCCGGCGCTCGGCGGCGAGCAGCCGCTCGCTGAGCCGCCCCAGGTCCGGATGCCCGAGCCCGTCAAGCAGCGACACCGGCAGGCCGGTGGTCCGCAGCAGGAGCCACGGCCGCAACTCCACGACCAGCCCTCCCCGCCCAGCGGGAACCACCCAGGCCGGCCCCACCGAGCCCGGCTCGCGTTCAGGGCCTGCGCGCCCGCCCGGCTCGGGCTCGTGGAGCTCCCCTAACGCCCGCTCGGCCCGCCACGGGCCGCTCACGCGCGCCTCCTCAGCACCCCGGCCTCGCACGGCGCCCAGGTGGGGGCGGGGCGTCACCGGCGACGGTGCAGGCGGCGAGGCGGCCGGGCGGGAGGTTGTGCAGGCGTCCGCGCCAGGTCTTGATGGTGTTCGCCACCTCCCAGGCCCGCATGGTCTCGGGCGCGTCGAACTCGACCCACCGGGTCAGGTCGTGCCCCGCCGGCGGCGGGAAGCGCACGCTGTGCCCGGCCCAGACGGTGCGGATGCCCATCCGGTACGGCCGCAGCCCGCCGAGCCGCACCCCGCCGGGCCCGTCCGCCAGCAGCTCCAGCGACTCCCCCACGACGCCGGCCCGAAGCCGGGCGCGCCCACGGCCAGCTCGCACGTGACCGGCGCCGCCATGGGGATCGCGGCCAGCAGGCGGCGCAGGTTGACGGTCATGCCGTCGAGTCCGGTCACGGCGGCCAGGAAGTCGATGCGGGTGACGATGATGGTCAGCCCGCGGCAGCGGGCCAGCGTGCCGAGGGGGAACGCGGCCACCCTCGTGGCGTCCAGCCGCCCCGCCCACGGCCCAGTGGCGGGCGGGGTGCCGAGCCCGGTCACCCACCGGACGGGGACGCCGTCGCCGTGCCAGTGCGGCCGGATCACCCGTTCTGGCGCCCACGCCAGCCACTCGGCCCCGGCCAGTTCGGGGACCCGGCGCAATGCGGCGACCTGCTCGGTCACGAGCCGCCCGCACAGCGTCACCCGCTCCGCCCCCAGCGCCCGCACCAGCGCGAACGCGGCGGGAAGCTGCCGCTCGCCGTCCACCACGACGTGCGCCCGCCGCTCCTTGGCGACCTCCACGGCCTGCTCCACCTCGGGCCTGAACAGCTCGCACCTGGCGGCGGCGGCCAGCACGTCGCGGCTGCTCTGGGTGCTGCCCTCGGCCAGCTCGAGCCCGTCGATGCTGAGCCGGAGCGCGGGGTCGCCCGCCAGGCGCAGGGCCGCGCCGACGGCCCGCAGGTGGGCGGTGTCGTAGGCGGCCTGCTCGATGACGGCCGCCGCCGACCGTCCGATCAGCGCGGTGTGCGGCCCGTCGCGGCGGTGCGCGGTGACGGTGCGCAGGCGGGCGGGGTCGGCGAGGCGTTCGACGATGCGGGCGCCCAGGTCGAGCACCTCGGTGCCGGGCGGCGGGACGGTCTCGGTGGTGAAGTCGGTGAACGGGGGAACGACAAGGAGCTCCATCAACCGCCCTCTCCGGGCCAGGGGTAGGGGTGCGAGTGCTGTGCGCGGTGCGCGGGTCCGTGCGCCTGCCGGATCGGTCCGGCGACCTGCCGGACGAACCACTGCGGGTGCGGCCCGGCCCCATGAGCCGGGCCATGGGGCTGAAGCTGCTGAACGGGCCCGGCAGAACCGTGCGACCGGCGCAGGGGCACCACCGGCTCCGGCCCGGCCGCGCCCGGCTGCTGCACGGCGGCGCTCGGTTGCGGCGCCGCAGCGCTCGGCTGCTGCATGGCGATGCCGGGCTGTTGCACGGCGTTCCCCGGCTGAGGTGCCGCCCTGTCCGACTGCTGCACGGCGGCGCTCGGTTGCGGCGCGGGATCGCCCGGTTGCGGAGCGGCCCCGGCCGGTTGCGGTACCGCCGACCGGGCCGGCTGCGGCGCGCGGCCGGAGCGCGTCACCGCACCCGCCTGCCGTGCCCCGCCTTCCTCGGACGTCGCGCTCGCGCGCTCGGCCCGTTCGGCGGGCGCCGTGGCTCGGCCGGCCGGCCGCAGGTAGACGCACCGCAGCTCGGCCGCGTAGCGCCGCTCCCCTTCCCGCAGCCAGCACGCCTCAGGCCCTGGCAGCACCTCGGTCAGCGTGACCCGATCGGCGGAGGCGGCCAGGCGGGCGAGTCCTTCGAGCAGGGCGGGCGAGCGGGTGTCGACGTAGAAGGAGCGCCGCTCGCGGGGTGTGGCGGCGTAGAACGCCTCGGGCAGCTCGTGCACCTCCCGCAGCCGGGCCATCGCCACCAGCAACTCGCGATCGTCGCCGGCCTGCGCCAGCGCCTCGAACGAGGCCCGCCCGAGCCGCCACCGCCGCCGCGAGATCACCACGTTGTCCCAGGTGAGCCGGGGCACGCGGGACAGCTCGGCCAGCCGCGGCACCCGGATCCTGGGCAGCGCGAACGCCGTGTGCAGCGCCGTGTCATGGTCGCCGTTGTGCAGCAGCAGCGGCTCCTCCATGCCCTTGGCGTGCAGGACGGCGCGCCGGCCGTCGCTGTGCACGTACAGCTCGTCGAGCCCGATGCGCCGCCGCCGCGGGTCGGCCGCCGCGCCGCCGAGCTCCAGCACGGGCCCGGGCAGCTCCAGAGGCGGCACGCCGTTGGTGCGGCGGGAGATGACGTTCAGGACGGTGAACCCGGACAGCGCCCGTCTGATGGCGGCGTCGCGCTCGGCCAGGCACGCGGCGCCTTCCTCGTGGAACTGCAGCGCCCACGGCGTGAGCAGCACCGCGTCATGGAGGCGGCTGAGGACGAGCGGGGTGCTCCCCGGTTCGTACGCCTCCAGCGCGGGCGTGGCCACCATGACGTCGGCCGAGCACAGGACGGGGGCGGCCGGCGGGGCGGGGTCGTCGAGCAGGCCGGCGAGGTTCAGCTCGGCGGCGCCGGCGGGCGCCTCGCGGACGAGGGCGGCGATGCGCGCGGCCAGCCGGTCGCCGTGCTCGATCTCCAGGTCGCCGGTGGAGCGCAGGACCTCGGCCAGCTCGTACGTGCCCGGCCCGAGCCGTCCGGCCAGCAGCCGGTTGGTGCGCTGCCGGGTGAGCTCGGCCTCCTCGGCGAGCAGGTCGAGCACCTTGGGCACGCGGCCGCGCAGGTCGGCGGCCAGGGCGTCGCCGACGGTGACGCGCAGCGTGCCGGCGGCGGCCTCGTGGACCACGGCCCGGTCGTCCTGGCGGCCGCCTCCGGCCAGCGCCTCGATGCGCCGCTGCACGGCGAGCTTCACGTCGGGGGAGGCTGCCGGGTATTGGGCGAGCAGCTCGCTGATCTCGCCGACGCGCCGCCCCAGCGGCAGGTGCGCGTCCTGGACGGACCGCGCCCCGATGGTGGCCCGGACGCGCTGCGCCGGCACGCCGCCACGGGCCACGAACGCCCGCTTGGGCACCCCGGACGCCAGCAGCCTGCGCACCCGCGGCTCCCACGCCCCACCGCCCTCGCGACCTGGCCCGCCACCCTCGCCGCCGGCGCGGCGTGGCCCGTCACCCTCCTGGTCCCCGGCGCGCTCTCGCCCGGCGCTCTCCTCGCCCCGCCGCGACCTCGCCCGGCGCTCCCGGCACTGCCTGCGCGGCCTCGTCCGGTGCTCTCCTCGCGTCCGGCGCGGCCTCGTCCGGTCGCCTCGGCGCAGCCGCACTCGCAACGCCCGGAGAACGCGCCCCGCCCGTGCCCGGGAGCGGGACGGCCGCCACCCTCCTCAGCGGGCGGGTCTCCGGCGGCGACGCGGACCCCTCTGGCGATCAGCCGTTCGCGCAGCCAGCCCAGGGGGTCGCAGATGGTGGCGGGCGGGCACAGGTCGTGGGTGAGCAGCCCGCGTCGTACGGCCACGGCCAGCGCCGCCGAGGCCCGCTCGACGCCCGCGCCCGTGCCGGCCGCGATCTCGGCCAGCGTGCGCCCGCCGTCGCAGTGGCCGACGAAGGCGGCACCGTCGAGCACCTCCCCGGTCCAGGTCTTGCGCCGTGGCACCAGCCCGGCGACGAGCCCGGGCTCGGCGAGCACGCGCTGCTGCAGCGCCTCGCTCACCCGGGCGGCCGGGTACGCCACCCGCCGGGCGCACGCGGCGGCGCCCTCCCAGGTGTAGCCGCCGGGATGCCCGGCAGTGACGGCCCCGTAGTTGACGGGCCCGTAGCAGCCGGCCGTCTCGCACGACGCCGACAGCCGCTGCACCTGCTCGGCGAGCTCGCGCCGGGTCCGGCCGCCCTTGGCGCCGCGCCGCAGGTCGCGGTAGAGGCCGGGCGCGTCGGAGACGAGCGCGTCGAGGAAACGTTCGTCGGCGACGATCTCGGCCACGGCGGCCCTGGCGCGGGCGGCGTCGCCGGCGACCAGGCCGGACAGCGTGAGCCTGGCCTCCTCCAGCCGGGCGGTCACGTCGTTCCAGGCCGTCAGCCAGTCTTCGGGCCCTGGGGTGCCGTCGGGCAGCGGGCGGAGGCCGCGCAGGCGGCCGCGCAGGCCGCGCGGCAGGCGACCGCCGCCGACGCGTTCCCTGCCCGCCCGCCCGTTGGGTGCGCCGGGCGGGCGGGCGTCGGGTCGCGGCCGGGCGCCTCGGTGAGCAGGTCGAGTGCCTGCCGCTCCAGGCGGACGACCGCGGCGGCCGTCTCGGCCGCCCTGGGGTGGACGAGGGACAGGACGAGCTCCCAGGGAAATCCGGCGCTCCGGACGACCACGGCCGGCAGCAGGGTCCAGTCGTGCTCGGTGTCCATATGTGCCTCTCCCTTTCCAGTGAATTCGTCGGTCCGCGTCGTCGTTAACTCAGATATTTACAAGATCATTTTCTTGTGTCAATGAGTTCGGCGATTAAAAGAAAATGAGAGCCCACTACCCCACCCTTAAACCCCCAAGGAAAATTACCCGCCAACGCCAGCAAATCCCGCCATACAGGGCACCACTGTTTACTTTCCGTAGCCAACGCCCCTATCCTTGCAGCACACAGCGTCAGCGCCGGTCTTGCGGCGCCCGCCGGAAACGACCTCGATCCGCATTAACCCGGCCGGATTTAAAACGCGTCAACGGCCGTTCGGATAATCATGTCGTGACGCCCGGAGGCGTTCCCTTTCGTATGGCAGGGCAAGGTGCGGTCAAGGCCGCGCGCCAGCGCGCCACGGAGGGGAAACGGGTTGATAGAAGGTGACATGGGGGGGTGACGGGGACCAGTGACGGACGACGCGCGGTCGCGGCGCCGCGACGGGCCGAGGCTGCGGACGCCGGTGATGGCGGTGGCGGGCATCCTCGTCACGGCCGTGGTGGTCACGCTGGACATCGCCACGGGGACGGCGGTGCGGCTGTTCCCGCTGCTGATCTTCCTGCCGGCGATCGTCTCGGCGCTCGGCGAGGTGTGGCAGACGGCGCTCGCCACCGTGTGGGTGATCCTGGTGGAGATCGTCACCGGCGTGGCCATCGGCGCGCAGGCCGACGACAACCTGCTGGCCGCCGGGTTCATGGGGGTGTTCGGGGGGCTGAGCATGCTCGGCTGCCGCTACCGGGTGCGGCGCGAGGAGGAGGTGCACCGGCTGCGCTCGGCCGCGGCGGCGCTGCAGCGGCTGATCGTGCGCCCGCTGCCCCTGCGCACGGCCGACGTCGTCGTCAACGGCCTCTACCAGCCGGTGGAGGAGGACGCGATGGTGGGCGGCGACATGTACGAGGTGGCCGCCTCCCGCCACGGCACCCGCGTGCTCATCGCCGACGTGCAGGGCAAGGGGCTGCCCGCCATCGGCACGGCGCTGGCGGTGCTCGGCTCGTTCAGGGAGGCCGCCTACCGCGAGCACACGCTCACCGGCGTCGTGGCCGCCCTGGAGAACTCCGTGGTCAGGCAGAACGCCTTCGCCGCCCAGACCGGCGAGCCGGAGCGGCTGGTCACCGCCCTCGTCCTCGACATCGGCAGCGAGCCCGTCGTCGAGGCCGTCAACTGCGGCCACATCGCCCCGTTCGTCATCCACGACGGCGAGGCGGCCCAGGTGGACCTCGGCGAGCCCGCCGTGCCCCTCGGCCTGGCGGCGCTGTCGTCGGCGCCCAGGAAGGGGGCCAGGTTCACGTTCCCGCGCGGCGCGACGATGCTGCTGTGCACGGACGGCGTCACCGAGGCCCGCGACCCCGGCGGCGCGTTCTACCCGCTGGAGGCGCGGCTGCGCGCCTACGCCCGCGCGCCGACCGGCGGCCTGGCCGCCGCGCTCGGAGCCGATCTGCGGGCCTTCACCGGCGCGGTCCCGCGCGACGACATCGCGATCCTCACCCTCCGCAGAGCCGACCCGGCCGCGAGGTCCGCCCTCCGCAGAGCCGACCCGGCTCTCTAGATCACGCTCCATGGAGCAGCCCCCGGCTCCATGAACCACTCACCACACCCGCGCGTACCTACACACATCGGACACGTGGTCCATGGAGGTGTCGTGGAGCTCAGTCTCTTGCGGGCGCAGGCGCACAGCCCGTCGTACTTCTCACTCCTGCGCGGCTCGTCAGGAGAGCGCGCCCCGGTGGACTTCTGCATCCCTTGCAACCCGTACTTCCCCACACCGGAGATCTTCGAGCACCTCGGGAGAAATCTGGAGACGATCCTCAAGTTCTACCCCAGCGACGCCGGCACGATCACCGAGGAGCTCTGCTCCACACTGGGGCTTCACCCCAAGACGGTCGCGATGGGCAACGGCTCCACGGAGCTGATCACGTGGATCGACCACCTGCTGGTCCGCGAGAGCCTCGCGGTGCCGATCCCGACCTTCGGCCGCTGGACCGACCAGCCGCTGGAGACGGGCAAGCGGGTGGACATGTACCCGCTGCTGGAGAGCCGCAACTTCACGCTCGACGTGCACGACTACGTCTCGTTCATCCGTACGCGCGGCTCGCGGGTGGCGGTGATCTGCAACCCGAACAACCCCGACGGCGGCTACCTGCCCAAGCACGAGGTCCTGCACCTGCTCGACCAGCTCATCGACCTCGACCTGGTGATCGTGGACGAGTCGTTCGGCGACTTCGTGGACGCCGAGCCGTACCCGGGGGTGGCCCTGGAGGCGGCGGTGCGGCCGAACGTGATCGTGCTGCGCAGCCTCGGCAAGAACTTCGGCCTGCACGGCATCCGCTTCGGCTACATGGTGGCCAACCCCGCCCTGGCCGGCCGGGTGCGGGACGCGCTGCCGAAGTGGAACCTCAACTCCTTCGCCGAGGTCGTGGTGTTCATGATGCGGCAGTTCATGCCCGAGTACCAGGACAGCCTCAGGCGCCTGGGCAACGACAGGAGAGCGATGTTCCAGCAGCTCAGCACGATGCCGGGGCTGTCGGTGTTCGCCTCGCAGGGCAACTTCCTGCTGGTGAAGCTGCCGCCGGGGCACGACGGGGTGCCGCTGCGCGACCACCTGCTCACCGAGCACGGCGTGTACGTGCGCGAATGCGGCAACAAGCTCGGCACGACGAGCCAGTTCCTGCGCCTCGTCGTCCGCCCTCAGGAGGACGTACGGCGGCTGCTCATCGGCATGACGCAGTTCCTGTACTCGGGCAGCCTGCACGAGATCCCCGTGATCGGCCTGCACCACCGGGCCGTCTCCGCGTAGCGGCGGCGCGTCACAGGTGGTAGCGCCTGGGCAGCTTGAGCCCGCGCGCGTCCATGACCTGCCGCAGCCGGTCCGGGTAGTCGGTGATGAGGCCGTCCACGCCGTCGTCGATGAGCTTGTTCATGGTCGCCTCGTCGTCCACCGTCCACGGGATCACCTTGATCCCGAGGGCGTGGGCCCGCCGCACCATGTCCCTGGTGACGTACGGCTGGTAGTCCGCGTCCGTGACCTTGCCGTTCTGCGGGAACCCGTGGACCGGCGAGAACGCCCGCGCCCCGAACGACGCGATCGCGGCGAGCGGGTCGCCGCCGAAGTCGTCGATGTCGAGGCCGCCCAGCCACGGCGAGGCGCCCGGCTGCCCGGTCTGCAGGAAGTCGCGGTTGGTGAGAGCGACGAGCGGCAGGCGCGGCTCCAGCTCGCGCATCCGCATGAGCGCGCCCCAGTCGAAGCTCTGGATCGTCACCTGGCGCAGCAGCCCGGCCCGGCGGATCTCGCGCAGCGTCACCTGGACGAACTGCTCCCTGGGCGCCGTCTCGGCCGGCGCGCCCGCCTCCACCTTGGTCTCGACGTTGAGCTTGACGCCGTGCGCCCGGTAGCGCCGGACCAGGTCGAACACCTCGCGCAGCGTGGCCATCCGCGCGCCCGGCACGGCCCGCTGCCCGGGGAACTCCGCGAGCGTCAGCGAGCCGCAGTCCATGGTCCTGACCTGCCGCAGGGTGAGCGTGTTGACGTACTTGCCGACGTACGGGAACTCCGGGTCGCCCTCGACGGCCGGCGCGGTGTCGCGGCACTTCCTGTCGCTGATCCTGCGGTCGTGCGTCACGACGGCCTGGCCGTCCTCGGTGATCTGCACGTCCAGCTCCAGCGTGGTGACGCCGAGCTCCAGCGCGTTCGCGAACGCGGGCAGCGAGCTCTCCACCACGAGCCCGATGCCGCCCCGGTGCGCCTGGAGGTCGAAGTCCCGGCCCCGGTGCCCGTCGGCGGCGGCCGTCCCGGGCAGGGCCGCGAGCGCCAGGGCCGCCGACGCCGCGAGCGCGTGCCATCTCTTCATCGTCTCTTCCGTCCGTCCGCGTCGAGGTGCTGGTCACGCGACAAGATCGGGCATCCGGGGTACGGGACGGCGTACGCGGGGTGAGCGGCGGGCGAAGGCTGCGCGATCACCTGGCGCACCCGTCAGGCCGAGAGGTGGTCACGGAGCTGTCAGGCCGGGAGGTCATCGGCCGTGACGGCGTCGAGCGCCCGCTGCCCGGCCAGCCGCACCATCATCCCCGGGGTGCCGCCCGCCGCGAACGTCTCGGCCAGCGCGGCCGCGACCAGCCCGTACTGCAGCAGGATGATCCCCTTGCGGGCGAGCACCGCCCCGGCGCGCGCCTTCAGCTCCAGGCCCGCGACCCTGGCGTCCGGGCCAGGCAGCTCGTCGTGGCCGTCGCCCAGCCGCACCAGGGCGTCCTCGTCGTCGCCGGGGAACGGCCGCGCGAGGAACGCCTCGACGGCCGCCAGCGCGGCGGGCAGCTCAAGGCTCACGCCCCACCACCCGCTCCCTGCGCCCGCGGCCTCCTGAGGGGCCGCCGGTCACGGGTCCGACCGCGCCGGCGGCCCCGACCTCGTCCATCATCGCCGCCATCGCCCGCGCGTACGCCCGCATCCGCCGCACCCCCAGCCCCCGCAGCTCCTCCACCCTGGCCATGATCTCCTCGGTGCCCGCCCCGGCCTCCGCGCGCCGCCGCAGCAGCCCGTACCGCAGGTCGTCCAGGGCGGCGTTGACGCCGTCCACCACGCGCTCCCCCAGCGCCCGCGGCCCGCCGTACAGGGCGCGGGCCGTCACGCTCAGCGCGACCAGCCGCGGCCCCGGCGCGCACACGGCGCTCACCGGCCCCTCGGAAGTGCCGCGCACGTCGCCGTCGGGCACGCCGCCGATCGTCTCCAGCATCTCGATCAGCCGGTCGAACAGCTCCCCGAAGTCCAGCAGCGGCACGCCCGCCCGCGCGCGCAGCGCCGCCGCGCTCACCTCGATGGACGCGGTCACGCGCGCCATCCTGGCGTCCAGGTCGGCCCGCACGGCCCGCAACTCCCGCGCCAGGGCCAGCGGCTCGACGAACGGCACGGCCGCGTCGACCGGCGACTCCCCGGCGAAGGCGGCGTCCACCGCCTCGGCCACCAGAGCGGCCACAGTCTCGGGCGGCTCGCGCGTCAGCCAGGGCTCGACCCCGACCGAGACGAGCCTTCCCCCCGCAAGGACGGCGCGCACGCCGGGCTCCCGATGATTCCTGCGCAACTCGACGCACTCCGACGGATCTCTACTGCTGGCGACTGTCACGCTAACCCCGCCGAGCAGGCCCGGAGCGGGGCGTCGCGACGAGTTCACGACATGTTCGCCCGCCCGCAGAGGTGCCCGGCCCGCCCCGGTCCGGGGTAAGCTGTCCCGGCCAAACTCTTTACACCATAAATAATCAGCCGACGATGGAAGGGTCCCGTGCTCTCCAGCCACCAGGCCAGCACCGTCCAGACGCGTGATCACACCGCCGCCGACAGCCACGACAACATCCAGGTCCGCGGCGCCAGGGAGAACAACCTCAAGGGCGTCTCCGTCGACCTGCCCAAGCGCCGCCTCACCGTCTTCACCGGCGTCTCCGGCTCCGGCAAGTCCTCGCTCGTCTTCGACACGATCGCCGCCGAGTCGCGGCGGCTCATCGACGAGACCTACACCGCGTTCGTGCAGGCGTTCATGCCGAGCCGCTCCCGCCCCGACGTGGACGCCCTGCACAACCTGAGCGCCGCCATCATCGTCGACCAGGAGCGGATGGGCGCCAACGCCCGCTCCACCGTCGGCACCGCCACCGACGCGCACACCATGCTGCGGATCATCTTCAGCCGCATCGCCGAGCCGCACGTCGGCTCCGCCTCCGCCTTCAGCTTCAACATGGCCGAAGGCATGTGCCCCGAGTGCGAGGGGCTGGGCAAGGCCACCGACATCGACGTCAACGAAGTGGTCGACAGGGAGCTGTCGCTGAACGAAGGGGCGATCAAGGCCCCCGGGTACGCGGTCGACACCTGGCCCTGGCAGATCGTGGCCGGCTCCGGCCTGTTCGACCCCGACGTCAAGCTGAAGGACTTCACCGAGCAGCAGTGGGCCGACCTGCTGCACAAGCCCGCCACCAAGCTCAAGTACGGCACCGGCAACTTCACCTACGAGGGCCTGCTCGTCCGCGTCCGGCGCGGCTACCTCGGCAAGGACCGCGAGTCGATGCAACCGGCCGCGCGGGCGTTCGCCGACCGGGCCATCAGGCTCGCCCCCTGCCCCGCCTGCGACGGCACCCGGCTCAACGAGGCCGCCCGCGCCGCCAGGATCGACGGCCTCAACATCGCCGACTGCTCCGCCATGCAGGTCAACGACCTGGCCGACTTCATCCGCGGCATCGACGACCCGCGCGTCGGGCCCGTACTGGAAGGGCTGCGCTCCACGCTCGACTCGCTCGTCGAGATCGGCCTCGGCTACCTGAGCCTCGACCGCGAGTCCGCCACCCTGTCCGGCGGCGAGGCGCAGCGCGTCAAGATGGTGCGCCACCTCAACTCCAGCCTCACCGACGTCACCTACGTCTTCGACGAGCCCACCGCCGGCCTGCACCCGCACGACATCCAGCGGATGAACCGCCTGCTCCTCGCCCTGTGCGACAAGGGCAACACCGTGCTCGTCGTCGAGCACAAGCCGGAGACCATCGCCATCGCCGACCACGTCGTCGACCTCGGCCCCGGCGCCGGCACCGCCGGCGGGCAGATCTGCTACTCCGGCAACCTGCTCGGGCTGCGCTCCTCAGGCACCCTGACCGGCCGCTACCTCGACCATCGGGTACGCCTGCGCGACACCCTCCGCCAACCCACCGGGCACCTCCCCATCAGGAACGCCACCCTGCACAACCTGCGCGACGTCAGCGTGGACATCCCGCTCGGCGTGCTCACCGTCGTCACCGGCGTCGCCGGCTCCGGCAAGAGCTCCCTCATCCACGGCCACGTCGCCGGACGGGACGGCGTCGTCGTGGCCGACCAGTCCCCCATCCGCGGCTCACGCAGGAGCAACCCGGCCACCTACACCGGCGTGCTCGACCCCATCCGCACCGCCTTCGCCAAGGCCAACGGCGTCAAGCCCGGCCTGTTCAGCGCCAACTCCGAAGGCGCCTGCCCCGCCTGCAAGGGCATCGGCCTCATCTACACCGACCTCGCCATGATGGCCGAGGTGGCATCGGTGTGCGAGACCTGCGAAGGCAAGCGCTTCACCCCCGAAGTCCTTACGTACCGGCTGCGCGGCAAGAACATCAGCGAAGTCCTGGAGATGCCCATCTCCGAGGCCCGCGACTTCTTCCCCACCGGCCAGGCCGGCACCATCCTCGACCGCCTCGTCGCCGTCGGCCTCGGCTACCTCGGCCTCGGCCAGCCCCTCACCACCCTGTCGGGCGGCGAACGCCAGCGGCTCAAGCTCGCGATCAACATGGCGCGGAACGGGAACACGTACGTGCTGGACGAACCCACGACGGGCCTCCACCTCGCGGACGTCGACCAACTCCTCGCCCTCCTCGACCGCCTCGTGGACGCCGGCAACACGGTCATCGTCATCGAACACCACCAGGCCGTCATGGCCCACGCCGACTGGATCATCGACCTCGGCCCGGGCGCCGGCCACGACGGCGGCCAGATCGTCTTCTCCGGCACCCCCGCGGACCTGGTCGCCCACGGCGACTCGCTGACGGCCATCCACCTCCGCGACTACATCAACCACCCCTGACGGGCCGCCCTCTCCTCCCCTAATCCGGGAGGAGAGGGTGGCCCCACGCGGCCGGCGGGCCCGCCACGGGCAGGCGGGCCCGACCCGGCCGCCGACACGAGCGGCCCGCCGCACGCACCGTGGCGCAGGCGAGCGGGCAGCGCGAGCGGCGAACGCGGCGCAACACGGCACGGCACGGCGCGAGCACGCGGGGCGACACGAGCCGATGGGCGCAGCGCAGGCAGGCTCAGCACAGGCGACGCAGGCGGCAAGCGCGACACAGGGCGGGCACAGCGCGTGCGAGGCACGGCGCGGGCAGACGCGGCGAGAGCGGGGCGAGGCACGATGCGAGCAAGCGCAGCACGACCCGCGGCCAGCGCCACGAGCGGCCAAGCAGGCGCCAGTGCGATCGAGCGGCGCAGACGGCGCGCAGGCGAGGCGCTGCCGAGCACGCGGGGCGACACGAGCCGACCGGCGCAGCGCAGGCAGGCGACGCGAGCGACGAGCGCGACGCGGCACGGGGCAGACACAGCGCGAGCGACGCGCGGTGCGGCGCTTGGTGCGGCGCTTGGTGCGGCGCTTGGTGCGGCGCTTGGTGCGGCGCTTGGTGCGGCGCTTGGTGCGGCGCTTGGTGCGGCGCTTGGTGCGGCGCTTGGTGCGGCGCTTGGTGCGAGCGAGCGAGCGCAGTGCGAGCACGCGGGGCGACCTGAGTCGGCGGGCCCAGCGCAGGCGACGCGAGCGGCGAGCGCGACGCGACGCGGCACGGCGCGCACCTCAAAGCGCGAGCGAGGCGCAGCGCGGTGCTGGCTGCGGGTGAGGCGCGGTGCGAGCGAGCGCAGCACCACGCGCGGGCAGCGCCACGAGCGGGCGAGCAGGCGCCAGTGCGAGCAAGCGGCGCAGGCGAGCGGGCGAGACGCGGCGCGAGCATGCGGGGCGACACGAGCCGACCGGCGCAGCGCAAGCTGGCGGGGGCGGGCGATGCGAGCCGGCGAGCGCGACGGGGCACAGCGCCTGCCAGGCGTGGCGTGAGCGCATCCCCCGAAGGGGGCCCGCGCCGAAGTATGGCGGGACGTCAGACGGCCAGGCGGGCCAGCACTCGGGCGAAGTCCGGGGGTGGGGCGACCACGAGGCGGGTCTGGCCGTCCCTGGCGACGATGTCGGCGCGGATCCAGGTGAGCCGCCCCGACTGCCACCAGTACACCTGCGAGCTGAGCCCGTCCATCCGGGCGGCGTGGACGCGTAGCCGTTCGATGGCCCGGACCACGCCGATGCCGTCCACGGGGTGCAGGAGCAGCGTGTAGGGGTCGGGCAGGACCACGAGGACGCCGTCGGCGGGGACGGTGAGGTGGTCGGGGAGCCAGCGCAGGTGGGTGGCGGCCGAGGGGCTGGAGGCGGTGAGGCGGGTGACGGGGGTGCCGGCGAGTTCGAGGTGTTCGGCGCGCAGCCGCTCGGCGGCCCGGACGTTGGCGACGGCGAGGTCGAGGGCTTGGCCGGTGGGGACGGGCCAGCAGCCGGACTCTTCGGGGCGTACGGGGCGGGAGCCGACGGTGAGGAGTTCGACGAGGTCGGCGTTGAGGTGGCGGCCGACGACGCGGGTGAGGTCGGGGATCTCGTCGACGGCTTCGACGCGGGTGCGCAGGAGGGGCCGGACCTGGGTGAGGTCGCACACGTCGAGCTGGTCGCCGGCGGTGGCGACGGCGTGGGCGAGGTGTTCGGAGACGAGCATGGGCCAGTCTTCCCTGGCTCTGCGCCCGGCTTCGCGCCGCAGCCCGGTGAGGCGGACGGCGAGCGGCGGGGCGTCGCCGGCCGCCAGGGTGATGGCGGTGCCGTCGGGGGCGAAGGCGAAGGTGTATCCGAGGGATTCGGCGACGAGCGCGAGCAGCGAGTCGAGATCGACGTCCTCGACGCGTCGGCGAGAGGGCTCACGCCTGAACAAGCTCACGCGCTGTGTCCCTTTCTGTCGGATTCGTCCCTCCTACCTTGCCTGCTCCTCGTTCCGCATCGCGCCAGTTAGGGAGCACGATTCGGTATCGATAGCACCAAGTGCCCCCAGCCAGACACTGTACTGCGGCGACCCGTGCCCCACCGGCAAACCGGCCACGATGGGCACTCCGAGTGACCGCAGCCGGTCCGCCAGCACCGGGTACGGATCACCGCACTTCACCCAGGACCCGAGGGCGATCCCGCGCACCCCGTCGAACACGCCCGCCTGCAGGAGCTGGGTGAGCATCCGGTCGATCCGGTACGGCTCCTCGCCGATGTCCTCCAGGAACGCGATCGCCCCGTCGAAGGAGGGCTGCCACCGCGTGCCGCACATGGAGGCGATCAGCGACAGGTTCCCGCCGCGCAGCACGCCCTCGGCCCGCCCGGGCGCCAGCACGCGGTCGCCGGTGACGGTGAGGGGCGGGCCGAAGAGCGCGGCGCGCAGGCTCTCCCACGTGATGGGCTCGGGCCCGCTCTCGTCGCCGGCGATGACGTCGCAGGCGGCCATCGGCCCGTGCAGGGTGGGCACGCCCAGCTCGATCGCGAACGCGTTGTGCAGCGCCGTGATGTCGCTCGACCCGAGCAGCACCTTGGGCCCCGACAGGCGGCCGGCCTCGCGCATGGCGTCCCAGTCGAGCAGGTCGAGCAGCCGCCCGGCGCCGTAGCCGCCCCGGCAGCAGAACACGCCGGAGACGGCGGGGTCGCACCAGGCCGCCTGGAGGTCGGCGGCCCTGGCGGCGTCGGCGCCGGCCAGGTAGTCGAGCTCCTGGCGGTCGAGGACGTGCTCGCCCACGACCACCTTCAGCCCGAGTGACTCCAGGCGCCGCACGCCGCGCCTGAGCAGCACGGCGTTGGGCGGGCCTGACGGGGAGACGACGGCGACGGTGTCACCTGGCCGCATCGATCAGCTCCTTGACGAGCGCGGGTAGTGCCTGGCCGATCGGCTCGTTGATGACCTGATCGGCGAACGGATCATACGGGGTCGGCTCGCCGTTGACGATGACGAAGCGGGCGCCGGCGTCGAGCGCCTCGCCGCACAGCCCGGCGGCGGGGTGCACGGTCAGGGAGGTGCCGACCGCCAGGAACAGCTCGCACGAGCGGGCCGCGTCGAGCGCCGCCTGGATCACCTCGGGCTTGAGCTGCTGGCCGAACGAGATCGTGTTCGACTTCTGGATGCCGCCGCAGCGCGGGCAGGGCGGGTCGGCCTCCCCCGCGGCCACCCTGGCGAGCACCTCTTCCATGGGCGTGATCAGGTCGCACGACAGGCACTCGGCGCGGCGCATGGTGCCGTGCAGCTCGATGACCTTCTCCGGCGACGATCCGGCGCGCTGGTGCAGCTCGTCGATGTTCTGGGTGATGAGCGCGCGCAGCAGGCCGGCGTGCTCCAGGTCGACCAGGGCGCGGTGGGCGACGTTCGGCTCGGCCCGCCAGGCCGGGGACTCGAGCCTGGCCTGCCAGGTGGCCCGCCTGACGTCGGGGTCGGCCAGGTAGCGGTCGATGGACGCGTTGGCCTCTGCCTGCGGATTCTTCGTCCAGACCCCCTGCGGCCCCCGGAAGTCGGGGATGCCGGAGTCGGTGGAGATGCCCGCTCCGGTGAGCACCGACACTGACGTTGGCTCGTTCACCTGGCAAACGGTGTCACACTTGCTTTCCGTATGCGACTTCCGCCCCACATCCTCGTGGTCAACGGCATCAAGGTCCGCCGGCCGGTCTTCCTGCTCGGAGCTCCGCATTCCGGCGTGGACCTGCTGGCCCGCGCCCTGAAACGGTCGCCGGGCTTCCACGTGACGATGGGCCGCGCGAGCGTGGCGCACGTGGTGTACGCCTTCGCCCGCAAGCCGTCCATCGCCCGTACGTCGGGAGCCGTGCGCGTGCTGCGTGACGCGCTCTCCGAGTCGTGGCAGGTGCTGCCGCGTTCCTGCGGCGAGTGCGCCGAGCCGTGTCGTGAGGCGGGCGGCGTCACGGGCACCGGCCCGTGCGTGTCGGCTGCCGACGTCACCCGGTTCGGCGACGGCAGCCCCGACCTGATCTACAGCGCGCCGGTGCTGCTGCAGGCGTTCCCGGACGCCCGGTTCGTGCAGCTCATCCGCGACGGCCGCGACGTCGTGTCGGGGATGCTGGGCGATCCGGCGTGCCTGGCCTGGTTCAAGCCGGCGATGCTGAGCGAGCACACCGAGTTCCCCAACGCGTTCCTGGGCGTTAACAAGGACGAGCACCTGGAGCGGTGGAAGACGATGCCGGCGGCGGGCAAGAGCGCGCTGCGCTGGCGCAGCGCGGTGCGGCTGAGCGCGGAGCTGCGCCGCGCGCTGCCCGAGCCGCAGCTTCTCACGCTGCGCTACGAGGACCTGGTGGAGCGGCCGCCGCAGTCGGTGGCGACGCTGTCGGAGTTCCTGGAGACGCGGGTGTCGAAGGTCGTGCTGTACGACACGGCGGTGCCGAAGGTCGGCGCGTGGCGTACCCGGCTGCGGCGCGACGACCTGGAGCTGGTGGAGAAGGTGGCCAGGGAGGAGCTCAAGCGGCTGGGCTACCAGGGGGCCTGACGGCGCTCAGGCGGCCGAGCTGAACTGGGTGCGGTAGAGCTCGGCGTACAGGCCGCCGCGGGCCAGCAGCTCCTCGTGCCGGCCGCGCTCGGCGATCCGGCCGTCGTGGACGACGAGGATCTCGTCGGCCTCCCTGATCGTGGACAGGCGGTGCGCGATGACCAGCGACGTACGGCCCTCCAGCGCGGTCTTCAGCGCCACCTGCACCGCGGCCTCCGACTCGGAGTCGAGGTGGGCGGTGGCCTCGTCGAGCACCACCACGCGCGGCGCCTTGAGCAGCAGCCGGGCCAGCGCCAGCCGCTGCTTCTCGCCGCCGGACAGGCGGTAGCCGCGGTCGCCCACGACGGTGTCGAGCCCGTCGGGCAGGCTCTCGACCAGGTCGCCGATCTGCGCGGCCCGCAGCGCCTCCCAGATCTCCTCGTCGCTCGCGCCGGGCCTGGCGTAGCGGAGGTTGGCGCCGATCGTGTCGTGGAACAGGTGCGGGTCCTGCATGACCACGCCGACGGTGTCGCGCAGCGAGTCGAGGGTGGCGTCGCGGACGTCGAGGCCGTTGATGCGCACCGCGCCCTCGTTGACGTCGTAGAGCCGGGACACCAGCGAGGTCATCGTGGTCTTGCCCGCGCCGCTGTGACCGACGAGCGCGATGAGCTGCCCCGGCTCGGCGGTGAAGGAGACGCCCTTGAGCACCGGGTACGAGGGGCCGCCGCTGTCCTGCCTGGCCACGGACTCCAGCGAGGCGAGCGAGACCTCCTCGGCCGCCGGGTAGCGGAAGTGCACGTCGTCGAACTCGATGGTCACCGGGCCCTCCGGCACCGGCACCGCGCCCGGCTTCTGCGCCACCATCGGCTTGAGGTCGAGGATCTCGAAGACGCGGTCGAAGCTGACGAGCGCGGTCATGACGTCCACGTGCACGTTCGACAGGGACGTGAGCGGGCCGTACAGGCGCATCAGCAGGGCCGCCAGGGCGACCAGCGTGCCCAGCTCGAACGCGCCGGAGACGGACAGGACGCCGCCGATGCCGTAGACCAGGGCGGTGGCCAGCGCGGCGATCAGGCCGAGCGCGACGCGGAACACGGTGCCGTACATGGCGACGGTCACGCCGACGTCGCGCACCCTGGCCGCCCGCGCGCCGAACATCTCGGCGTCGTCCTCGGGCCTGCCGTACAGCTTGGCGACCATGGCGCCGGCGACGTTGAAGCGCTCGGTGGTGACGGAGCTCATCTCGGCGTCGAGCTGCATCTGCTCGCGGGTCAGCGCCGACATGCGGCGGCCGACGTACTTGGCGGGCACGATGAAGATCGGCAGCAGCACGAGCGCGACGAGCGTCACCTGCCACGACAGCACCAGCATCGCGCCCAGCACGAGCACCAGGCTGACCACGTTGGCCAGCACGGAGGACAGCGTGCTGGTCAGGGCGCGCTGGGCGCCGATCACGTCGGTGTTGAGCCGGCTGACCAGGGCGCCGGTCTGGGCGCGCATGAAGAACGCGACCGGCATGCGCTGCACGTGGTCGAACACCTCGGTGCGCAGGTCGTAGATCAGGCCCTCGCCGATGCGGGCGGAGAACCACCGCTGCGCCAGCGTCAGCCCGGCGTCGACCAGGGCGAGCGCGGCGATGGCCACGGCGAGCCCGATCACCACGCCCGTGCGCCCGGGCAGGACGCCGTCGTCGATGATCGCCTTCATCAGCAGCGGGTTGGCGATCACGATCACCGCCCCGGCCACGACGAGCAGCAGGAACGCCGTGATCTGCCGGGTGTACGGGCGGGCGTAGCCCGCGATGCGCCGCACCGTGCCGGGGCGCAGCCGCTGCTTGGTGACCGAGCCGTCGCGCCGCAGGGACATCATCATGCTGGGGCCGAAGCCCCCACCCATCATCGCCATCCGGGGGATCCCTCCTCCTCCGCCGGGGACAGCGCCGCGGGAGCGTCCCGGGATTCCCGGCTCCGCTCACCGCGAAATCCACGGCCTTGCGACGCCGCCCGTGACGCCGCCGCCGGCACCCGGCGTGGCGCCCGCCGTTGCCCTCTGGGCGCGTCCTGAAGCCCCTCTGAGCGCCGATCAGCCGCACCCGCGCATATCGGGCCAACCCCTCAATTCAACGGCAGCACGACCCCTCAGAGCGCGGCGGCGGGCGGAAAGCGCTCACCGCCGACGCACGTCAGCCCGTTTTTCCTTGAGCATTCAATCAGCCGACCGCATTCAATCAGGCGACCGCGTTCACTCAGCCGACCGCGTTCACTCAGCCGAACAACGCCTTGATGCGCGCCGCCTGCTCGATCCCTTCGGCCACACTCTGCTCCTCCAGGGTGCGTGCCCGCGCCCCCTGGAGGAGCCGCTTGGTCGCCACGGCCGCGTCCCGGTTGGTGGACAGCAGCTGGGTGACCTTCTCGCGTACCGCTTGATCCAGGTCGCCCCCGGCGACCACTCTCTCGGCGAGGCCGATGCGCATGGCCTCGTCGGCGTGCACGGTCCTGGCGGTCAGGCAGATGTCGATCGCCTTGGCCAGGCCCACCAGCTCGACCAGGGGCTTGGTGCCTGTCAGATCCGGCACCAGGCCCAGTGCGGGCTCTTTCATGCAGAACGAGACGTCGTCGGCCACGATCCGCAGGTCACAGGCGAGCGCGAGCTGGAATCCCGCGCCGATCGCATGCCCCTGCACTGCGGCGATGGAGACGATCTCGGGGCGGCGCAGCCACAGGAACCCCGCTTGGGCCTGCCTGATGCGCTGCTCGAAATCGGCGCCGTCGCTCCTGGCCGCCGAGCTGAACGAGCCCTGTCCGGGCACCCCCTCAGGTGTGAACATTCGCAGGTCGATCCCTGCCGAGAAGGACGGTCCCTCACCTTTCACGACGACGACGCGTACCTGCTCGGGCAGGCTCTCGCCGATGCGAGCCAGTGCCGACCATGTCGCGAACGTCTGTGCGTTGCGCTTGTCCGGCCGGGCCAGCGTGATCGTCGCTATCTCACCGTCCACCTCGAGGCGAACTCCGCCCTCTGCCGAGGCAGGGCCGTCGTCCGCATACCCCCCGCGCTGTTGCGCCTGCGCTTCCGCCATCGCCCGCTCCTTCGTCCGGAGTGCTGACCGTCGCGCCCGAGCCTACAGAATATCGTTCTGGCACGGGCGCGACGGCGGCTGACTAGGGACGGGCGGCTGCGGTCGCACGTTCCGAGGCGGCCGTCAGCGCTTGGACTTGCCTCGGGTCGCCCCGCCGCGCCCGCGCAGAGTCACACCGGACTCGCTGAGGATGCGGTGGATGAACCCGTAAGACCGACCGGTCGAAGCGGCCAGGGCGCGGATGCTTTCGCCCGCGGCGTAGCGCTTCTTGAGATCGCCGGCCAGTTTTTCCCGGTCGGCCCCGGTGACCCGGGTGCCCTTCTTCAGTGTCTCGGCCACGAGTACCTCCTGTAGTGCCGGACTTCCGCAGCGTTACTCCGCCATGATCAGTCATTTCAGCGGGATCGGCTACCTACTCCACGGGAAAAGATCCGTACCCACTCAAATTAAGATCAGGCAAGTGCCACAAGATCGGAAAATTCGTCGCTCCACGCGTCTTCAGTTCCGTCAGGTAGCAAGATCACCCTATCCGGTGACAGGGCGTCAACGGCACCCTCGTCATGTGTGACTAGGACGATTGCTCCTGAATACGACCTCAGAGCGTTGAGAACCTGCTCGCGGCTGACCGGATCGAGGTTGTTCGTGGGCTCGTCGAGAAGGAGGACATTGGCGCTCGACAGTACCAAGATCGCCAGTGCGAGACGGGTCTTCTCGCCGCCGGACAGAACGCCCGCGGGCTTGTCGACGTCGTCGCCGGTGAACAGGAACGACCCGAGCACCTTGCGCAACTCGGTGTCGGTGAATTCGCCGCCCGCCGAGCGCATGTTCTCCAGCAGCGTACGGTCGGCGTCGAGGGTCTCGTGCTCCTGCGCGTAATAACCGATCTTGAGACCGTGGCCCGGCTTGATCTCTCCGGTGTCGGGTTTCTCCAGGCCGCCGAGTATGCGCAGCAGCGTCGTCTTGCCCGCGCCGTTGAGGCCGAGGATGACCACCCGGTGACCTCGGTCGATGGCCACGTTGACGTCGGTGAAGACCTCGAGCGACCCGTAGGACTTGGACAGCCCCTCGGCCATGAGCGGGGTGCGCCCGCACGGCTGCGGCTCGGGGAAGCGCAGCCGCGCCACCTTGTCGCTCTGCCGCTCCTCCTCGGTGCCGGCCAGCAGCCGGTGCGCGCGGCGCATCATGTCCTGGGCCGCCTTGGCCTTGGTGGCCTTGGCGCGCATCTTGTCGGCCTGCGCCAGCAGCGCCCCGGCCTGTTTCTCGGCGTTGGCCCGCTCGCGCTTCCTGCGCTTCTCGTCGGTCTCGCGCTGGGCCAGGTACGCCTTCCAGCCGACGTTGTAGTGATCGATCACGGCCCGGTTGGCGTCGAGGTGCAGGACCTTGTTGACCGTCGCTTCAAGAAGCCCGACGTCGTGGCTGATGATCACCAAGCCACCTTGATGACTGCGCAAAAAATCACGAAGCCACCCGATTGAGTCCGCATCTAGGTGGTTTGTGGGCTCGTCGAGAAGGAGAGTTTCCGCCCCGCTGAAAAGAATTCGCGCCAATTCCACGCGCCTGCGCTGACCGCCGGAAAGCGTTTGCAACGGCTGCCCCAGCACCCGGTCGGGCAGCCCCAGGCTGGAGGCGATCGAGGCGGCCTCGGACTCGGCGGCGTAACCGCCGAGCACGTGCATCTGATCCTCCAGCCGGCCGTAGCGGCGCACGGCCTTCTCCCTGGTGCGCTCGTCGGCGGAGGACATGCCGAGCTCGGCCTCGCGCAGCTTGCGAATGACCTCGTCGAGGCCGCGCGCCGACAGGATGCGGTCGCGGGCCAGCACCTGGAGGTCGCCGGTACGCGGATCCTGGGGCAGGTAGCCGACGCTGCCGGTGGTGGTGACCGTGCCGGCGGCGGGGATGCCCTCGCCCGCCAGCACCTTGGTCAGCGTCGTCTTGCCCGCGCCGTTGCGGCCGACGAGGCCGATCTTGTCGCCGGGATTGACCCGGAACGAGGCTTTCTCGATGAGCAGGCGCGCGCCCGCGCGCAGCTCGATATCATTAGCGATGATCATGGTGACCGGAAACACTCCCGAGCTAGGAAACAGGATTGGGCGTGCACCGCCGGTCAATCGGGAGTATGCATACCGATCAGTGTAGGGCTCCCAGTGGGAGCCCCACGTCTGGTTAATCCTCCGTCAGATGCTCCCCGATCAGCACCAGGTTGTGAATGGCGGCCAGGCCGTACTGCGCGGCGCTGTTGGTGCTGACGAACGGCGCCTCGCGCACCGGGTGCGGCACCCGCGGACCGTCGATCAGGGTCAGCTCCCAGTTCTCCTGCTGCTGCAACGGGTTGCGGTTGAGCTGGTCGCCCTCCTCAAGCCGGAACTTGCGCCACGCCCACGCGGCCAGCTCGGCGTCGCCGGTGCGCGCCGCCGCGTACGCCGTGAGCCGGCTGTGCGCCTGGATCAGCGAGATTCCGCTCAGCCGCCGCCCCACCTCGGCCTCCTGCCGCTCCGGCGGCGCCAGGTAGAGCCGGCAGTACTCCAGCCACGCCTCTTCGAACCCCGGCACGCCCAGGTCCAGCGCGATCAGCTCGGCGCACATCTCCGGCAGCCCGAACAGCGACGACAGGTGCGAGACGGAGATCTGGTCCCGGGTCGTGTCGAACCGCCCGCTCTCCAGGTCCAGCCGCCCCTCCCCCGTCAGGAAGCGGCGCGGCATCGCCTCGATGTCGGCCATCGTGCCGAGCAGCCGGTCCCTGGCCCGCTCGTCCCCGTGCCGCTCCCACCGGGTCAGCCAGGCCGCCGCCAGCGAGCCCCAGTCGGTGCCGAGCCCGACCGACAGCGCGGCCGGGTCCGGCGTGTAGACGTCCTCGCGCACCTTGCGCAGCGGGTCGATCGCCAGGAACGTCTCCTCGGGCACGCTCAGCTCGTCCATGAGGTCGCCGGTGCGCTCGTCGGCCGTCAGGTAGTAGTAGAAGCGCCGGTAGGCGGCGTTGGAGATGCGCAGCTGCTTGCAGCTGCAGCCCCAGTGCTGCACGTTGTGCCGGCTGCCCAGGCCCTTCCACCTGCCGAGATGGTAGACGTCCACCTCGCCCGTGTGGCGGGTCATGGCCTCGGCGAAGCGGAAGACGTCGGCCCGGCCGGTGCGCAGGAACTGCAGCCACAACCACAGGTCGGGCGACAGCTCCGAGTTGTCCCAGGCGTAGCCGCCGATGTCGTAGCGCCAGGTGTGGCGGTCCTCGTCATAGGTGTGCATGACGTCGCCGTAGTCCCAGAACCCGTACCAGCGGCGCTGCTCGCGCTCGCGGACGTACAGGTCGAACAGGAAGTCGAGGCGGTCCTCGATCTCGGCGCGCGCGGGCGTGGAGCGGTCGGGCAGCCCCCACACGCCGAACACGCCCGCCTCGCGCACCCGCTCGGGGCCCGCGACCAGCAGCCCCGGCTCCTCCATCGCGGCGGCGTGCGCGGCCAGCTCGTGCGCGGCGGGCGTCGCGTCGTGGACGCGCAGGCTCAGCTCGTGCGTACGGGCGATGCCGCGCGGATCGCCGAACCCCGGCTCGTAGTCCTCGTAGGTGATCTCCAGCCCTTCGAGCTGCTCCTCGAACGTGTCCTGGCCCATGCCGTCGTGGTAGAAGCGCAGGTCCATCGCCGGGGCGGACGGCGACCACAGCCAGACGGTGACGGTGGCCAGGTCGGTGGCCGCGTTCCTGACGTCGAGGCGGGTGGGGTGCAGCCGCCAGAAGTCGCGCAGCCCGAACCCGAGCCCGCCGCTGACCCCGCCGACGTAGCCGTAGCCCTTGGAGCGGGCGCCGGCCGGGATCGTCACCCAGGCGTGGCCGTCCTTGGTGCGCTTGCGCAGCGTGTAGCCGTCGGCGGAGCTCTGGTCGAGGGTGTAGTCGTTCCAGGCGGGGATGAGGTGCAGCCGGGTCGCGACGCCGGGGGCGAGCGCGCCGGCCGGGCGGCCCTCGACCTGGGCGCGGCGGGCCGCCTCGCCGGGGTCGATGCGCAGGCCGGTCAGCCCGCGTACCGCCTCGGTCAGGAAGCCCGCGCCGCCGGCCAGCCGGACATGCCGGTCGTGCAGGTCGTCGCGCATGACCACGCCGGCGCGCAGCCCGAGCCCGGCCAGGAAGTCGTGCTCGGGGTCGCCGTCCCAGACGAAGGTGTGCAGGACGCGCACGTGCTCGGCGCCGGCGTAGAAGTACAGGCGCACGGTGAACGGCAGCCAGCCGCCGTGCCTGCCCTCCAGCCGCACGACGGCCCGCACCGGCCCCTCCTGCTCGACGGTGACGCTCTCGACCAGGCCCTCGGCCTGCTCGCGGGCGACGTGCCCGCCCTCGTCCGGGGTCGGCTCGGCCTGGCGCAGGCTGACCAGGCGCACGTCCCTGACGATCTCGCGGCTCCCGCGCGAGATCGACCTGGCCACCGCGCCGCCGCCGATCCGCCACGTGACGACGCCGGTGCTCACCACCAGGTCGCCGCCCTCGCGCGTCACGGTGACGGCCGTGGCGGGAGCGGCCGGCTCGCCGCCGGGTTCGAGCCGGTACTCCCGCGCGGGCGGGTGCGCGGCGGCCGCGTGGGCCGTCCACTTGACCGAGCCGTCCGGCCAGGTCGCGGTCACCCAGCTCTGCACCGGCACCGGGGCGCCGCCGTCGCCGGTCAGCGCGAACGGCGTGCCGGCCTCGACCGTGCCGCGCGGCCACGGGACCCCCCAGGTCACCCCCTGCTCTCCCGGCCGGTCCAGCCAGCGCAGTGCGGTCATGCGATCTCCTTCAGTCGCTCGGCGACGATGGCGGCCACCGCGTCGGCGCCGCGGAAGCAGAAGTGGGTGTCGTCGGCCACGCCGTCCGGGTACAGGGGGTGCGTGCCCGGCGGGAAGTGGGTGAACAGGGCCTTCGAGCCCTCGGGGCCGAGGCGCTCGTACAGCTCGGTGGTGGCGCGCGTCAGGTCGATCAGCGGTACGCCCTGCGCGGCGGCCAGGTCGCGCACCCGGTCGGGATAGTCGCCGTGCGTGGGCACCAGCCGCCCGCCCTCGAACCGGCGCCGCTGCACCGGCGTGCACAGCACCGCGACCGCACCCGCCCCGCGCGCCTCCGCGACGAAGGCGCGCAGGTTGTCCTGATACGGCAGGCCGGGCTCCTTCTGGTCGTTGTGCCCGAACTGGAGCACCACGACGTCACCGGGCACGACCTCGCGCAGCAGCGCCGCCCACAGCCCCTCCTCCCGGTGGCTGGCCGTGGTGGCGCCGCCCTTGGCGAAGTTGCGCACCGGGCCGCCGACGTACGACCCGAGCTGCGCCCCCCAGCCGGACATCGGCGCCTCGAAGGCCGGGCAGGAGGCGACCGTCGAGTCCCCCGCCAGCAGGACCGTCCGCGTCACTCCTTGACGCCCCCGATCAGCACGCCCTTGGCGAAGTGCTTCTGCAGGAACGGGTAGAAGAACAGGATCGGCAGCGTCGCGATCACGATGATCGCGAACTTGACGCCCTGCTCAGGCGGCACCCAGGTGCGGTCCATCTGCGCCAGAGCGGCCGCGGGGTCGGTCGCGACGAGCTGGCGGACGAGGATCTGCAACGTCCACTTGTCCGGATCGGAGATGTAGAGCAGCGGCGACATGTAGTCGTTCCAGATCGCCACCGCGTAGAACAGCGAGAACGTCGCGATGATCGGCTTCGACAGCGGCAGGACGATCTTGAAGAAGACGCCCATCTCGTTGCAGCCGTCGATCCTGGCCGCCTCCTCCAGCGCCTGCGGCAGCTCCTGGAAGAAGCTCTTGACGATGATCAGGTAGAACGGGTTGATCGCCAGGGGCAGGATCAGCGCCCAGTAGCTGTCGAGCAGCCCCAGGTCGCGCACCACCAGGTAGGTCGGGATCATGCCGCCGGTGAAGACCATCGTGAAGATGACCAGGTTCAGCACCAGCGCGCGGCCCGGCAGGTACCGCTTGGCCAGCGGGTAGGCCATGGTGAAGGTCAGCATGACCTGCACCACCATGCCGACCGCCGTCACGACGACGGTCGTCAGCAGGGACCTGATGAAGGTGGGGGTGGCGAAGATGTACTCGTACGCCTCGGTGACGATCTTGTGCGGCCACAGGAAGAACGGCCGGGCGGCGATCTCGGGCTCGGTGGCGAACGACGCGGCCAGCACGTAGATCAGCGGCAGCACCGTGATCAGCGCCAGGCCGACGAGCGCGACGACGTTGAGCGTGTCGAAGATGCGACTGCCGACGGAGCTGTTGTTGTTGACCGCGAGCTTCTTGGGCTTGGTCTCAGTCATAGTGGTCATGCCGGGGCCCCTCAGAACAGTCCCCGCTGGCCCATGCGCTTGGCCAGCCAGTTGGAGCCGAAGATCAGGATCACGCCGGCCACGCCCTTGAACAGGCCGACGGCGGTGGAGTAGCTGAAGTTCCCGTTCTGGACGCCGGCGTAGTAGACGTAGGTGTCGAACACCTCGGCGACCTCGCGGTTCAGTGACGTGGTCATCAGCCAGATCTGCTCGAAGCCGGAGTCGAGCAGGTTGCCCGAGGCGAGGATGGCCATGACGACGACCGTCGGGCGGATCGCGGGCAGCGTGACGTGCCAGAGCTGCCGGAAGCGGCTGGCGCCGTCCATGCGGGCGGCCTCGTACAGGTTGGGGTCCACGCCGGCCAGCGCGGCCAGGTAGATGATGGTGCCCCAGCCCGTCATCTTCCACAGCTGCTGCATGATGACGATCTCGCGGAACCACTGCTCCTGCGCCATGTAGTCGATCTTCGTGGTGTCGCCCAGGAGGTCGCGCATCCAGGCCGCGATCACGCCGAAGTCGGCCGCGAACAGCACGTACGTCAGCGCCGCGACGATGGTCCACGACAGGAAGTGCGGGATGTAGATGAGCGACTGGATCGAGCGCTTGAGGATGTTGACCCGCAGCTCGTTCAGCATCAGCGCGACGATGACCGGCGCGGTGAAGACGAACAGGATGTGCAGCGCCGCCAGGATCAGCGTGTTGGCCAGCAGCCGGGTGAAGTCGGGCCCGGAGAAGAGCTGCTCGAAGTGCTTGAAACCGACCCAGGGGCTGCCCGAGTAGCCGAGGAAGGGCAGGTAGTCCTGGAACGCGATCGTCACGCCGTACATCGGCAGGTACTTGAAGATCACGAAGTAGGCGAGGCCCGGCAGGAGCATCAGGTAGAGCCAGCGGTAGCGCAGCACCGCCGTGCCGAGCGGGACCTTGTCGGCCCGTTTCGGCTTCTTCGCCTTGGGCGCCGCCGTCGGAGGCGTCGCCAGGTCGGTGGCCACAGCGGCCTCCTTTCATGCGAGGGGCCCGGGCGGCGCCGGGCCCCTCACGCGGGGGGTCGTCCTACTTGGGGAGCTTGGCGAGCAGGTCGTTGACCTCGGTGATGATCTGCGTGCCGCCGCCGTCGTGCCACTTCTGGATCTCGGCCTTCAGGCCCGCCTCGTCGATCGCGCCCGAGAGGAACTTGACCCGCGCGTCACCGATGATCTTGTCGATCTGCGGGCCCTTCTCGATCTGGGTCGGAGCCACGACGGGCAGCGCGACGTTGTGCACCGCCGTCTTGAGGTCCTCCTCCACCAGCTTCTTCTGCTTCTCGATGATGTCCCGGTAGGGCTGGAACGGCGGGATGCGCTGGTAGGCGATGCCGCCGATGTCCATCGTGCCCTTGGTGCTGAGCTGGGTGAACGCGTCGTCCACGTTGTCCTGGACGGTCCTGACGGCCGGGTCGTCCACGTTGATCAGCGTGGCGGTGTCACCGTTCTCCACCTTGAAGTTGCGGCCCTCGATGCCGTTCTGCAGCAGGACCTGACCCTCCTTGGTGGCCAGCTTGTCCAGCGTCTTCAGCACGTTGTCCAACTCGGCCTCGGTGCGCACGCTCTGCTTGGAGATGGCCAGGGAGTCGGCGTAGCCGCTGAACGGGTAGGAGAACTTCTTGCCGTCGGAACGCGCCAGGTTGCCGACCATGGTGACCTTGTCACCGTAGTCCTTGTCGCCGTTCTCCCTGAACAGGTCGAGGAGCTGACGGGAGCGGATGTTGACGTCGATGATCATGCCGCCGCGACCGTGGAAGAACGGCTCGTTCCACTTGGCGGTGTCGAGGGTGGCGAAGTCGGGGTTGACCAGGCCCTCGTCGACCATCTTCTTGAGGAACTTGTTCGCCTCGATGAACTCCGGCGTGTCGAACCCGGGCACGACCTTGCCGTCACGCTCGCCCCAGCCGTTCGGGGCGCCGAACCAGGTCTCGACCACGTCGTACGGACTGGCGCTGGCGTAGGAGCTGGCCGGCCACTTCGGGATGATGAGGCCGTAGGTGTCCTTCTTGCCGTTGCCGTCCGGGTCCTTCTCGGTGAAGGCCTTGGCCACCTCGTAGAACTCGTCGATCGTCGTCGGCTCCTTGAGCCCGACCTTCTCCAGCCAGTCCTTGCGGATGACGATCGCCGAGCGGAGGAGGGGCCGCATCCGGTACAGGCCGTAGATCTTGCCGTTGACGGAGGCGTTGAGCGCCGTGCGCGCGTCCGCCGGCTTGAGGTTCGGGTACTTGTCCAGCTTGTCGGTCAGGTCCCAGAACGCCCCGGCCTGCGCGGCCTTCACGAACGCCGGCATCTTCGGGTCCACGACCACGACCTGCGGGATGCTGTCCGAGGCCAGCGTGACGTTCATCTTCTCGGTGTACTCGGCGTTCGGGACCCAGGTGACCTTGATCTTCTTGCCGAGGAACTTCTCGATCGCCTGCTGCAGCTCGCCGGTCGGCTCGGGCGCCGTGCCGAACAGCTTCGCCATGAACGTGATCGTGTTCGGGTCGGACTGAGCCGCGTCGCCGCCACCAGAGCAGGCCGAAGCGGTGAGAGCAGCCGTTAGCGTTAACACACCAGCGAGAAACCGCCGGCGACGGGATGCGCTCATGAGTTCCCTTTCGAAAGCAGGCGCGCCTCGTTCTCCTGGAAGAAGCGCTGGCAGAGCCACGTGTTGAGGTAGATCCACGCGCCGAAGCTGAACAGCGGCGCCAGGAGGGGCAGCGCCGTGGTGGCGTAGGCGATGGCGGAGAGCGCTAGCAGCAGGATCACGGTCGAGGCCGGACGCAGCAGCGCTAGCTGCGCCGCCTTGGGCCAGTAGGCCCAGGGCGGCAGGTCGTAGTGCGCGTAGAGCGGCCCTACGTGAGCCCCCACCCCCGCCAGCAGGATGAGCGCCACGAAGCTCGCGATCCGCGGCACCCCGTAGCCAGGCCCCAGGGCGGAGAAGTAGAGGTAGTTGCCGACCAGCACGACGGCGACGAGCACCGCCGGCAGGACCAGCAACGAGGCCCGGACGAACTCCCGTCGGTAGACGGTCCAGAATTCGCGCCAAACCTGAAACGTTTCATTCCGGGCATGCCTCCGAGCCAGGGTGTAGGCGGCCACGGTAGCGGGCCCGAGCCCGAGAATCACGCCTCCCGCGAGGGTGAACACGAGCCAGACCAGGTTCAGGCGAACCGCCCAGATGACCTCTGAGCAGGCAGCTTGAATCCTGAACGACATGGCGGGATGGTTCATCCGGCACCACCTTCTCGTGGCATGTGCACGGATACGGGGGTGGAGTATTGCACCGTGGTTCCTGCCCAGTTACAAGCGAGTGAACGGCGGTTGGTGCGAAATTAGTGTTGAATCGACTCAAAGTCAATGACGAGATACCCGCAGATTTGCGTACTCTCCGATCAGCGGAGCCATCTGCCGGAACCCGATCTTGCCTCCTGCCAGGGCAGGACCGCCGATCACCCCCTCATCCCGCCAGCGGAACGAGACCAAATCGTTGATTGAGAACGTCACCACGCCCCCCTTGACGTCGATCCGCATCGCGTAGGGCCCGTCGGCGTCCATCACCCCCGGCAACGGATCCGGCCCCTGCGCCACCAGGTGGAAGCCGTGACTCTTGCGCAGGTTGCACGTGTGCAGGGCCCGCTCCTGGGGCCACATGCGGCGAAAATAGGAGACGTGGTAGGCGTCGATGTCGCCGTGGTGATACTGCTCGTAGGGGCCGCTACGCGGAGCCAGGGCGGGATCGAACAGATCCTCCCCTGATCGTCCTCGTGCATGGAAGAACATGATCGCCAGCCCCGGCTCCCTGACCGGCCAGAAGTCCCACTCCACCCGCACGTCCTCCGGAAAGTCCTCCGGACACCAGAGCACGACGTTGGCCGCCTGCCCATCGGACAGCGGCCGCAGACTCTCCAACCTGAGCCTGCCCTGCGGAAACGACATCACCCCATCCCCCTCCATTCGGAAGGCGACCAGGTCTTGGGGGGTGGCGAGGGGGTTGGTGTAGAGGGTGTCCATGGGGGCCTTTCTCGAGCGGTTGGGGGCGGTACGGAACGCGCGACGCGCTAGCGGGCAAGACAAGGGGCTACGCCGCGCAGCCCAGCACCAGGTGCCCTGGGACTGTGTGCGTGAGCGCCCCGGGACCGTGTGCGTGAGCGCCGCATGCATCAGCGCCGCGCACACCAGCACCGCATGCATCAGCGCCGCGCACACCAGCACCGCGTGCGCCAGCACCGCGCACGCTGGCACGGCGGAGCCGCGCGCGAAGCCCAGCATCGCGAAGGCGGGCGTCGACCTGCGGCTTCACGCTCTGGCGCGCCGCGTCGGCGGGACGGTGTGCGACGGGCCCGGCGCACTCGTACGGCGGCAAGCGAGCGTGCGACAAGTGCGGCAAGTACGGCAAGGCGAACGCGCCGAGCCGAGCGTGCGCAGACGAACGCGCCGAGCCGACGTGCACCGGCGAACGCGCCAAGCCGGCGTGCACCGGCGAGGGCGTGAAGCCGAGCACGCCAAGCCGAACGTGCACAGGCGAGCGCGCGGAGGCCCGTCGGCGCGGATCCGAGCGCACAAAACTCCCACCGCACGCAGTCCCCCCACCGCGCGCAGCCCCACCACGAGAAACCGAACCGCGCAAGAAGCCACCGCACAAAACCCACCCCCCAGCAAAGGGGGCAGACCAAAGAAGAAGGGCCAGGTTCAGGAGTCGCGTCGCAGGGCGCTGGATTCCCGGATCACCAGGTCAGGCTGGAAGATGACCTGCCGGTGCCGATGCTGTTCAGGCTCGGCCACCTCCTCCAGCAAGAGCTCGATGGCCGTCCGCCCCAGCAGTTCCCGAGGCTGCCGTACGGACGACAGGGGCACGGCCGCGGCGGCGGCGAAGTCGATGTCGTCGTACCCGATGATGGCGAGGTCCTCGGGCACGCGCAGCCCGTGGGAGGCCATGGCTTGTAAGAAGCCGAGTGCCATCATGTCGTTGGCGCAGAAG
The DNA here is from genome assembly GCF_900323885.1 of [Actinomadura] parvosata subsp. kistnae. Taxonomy (GTDB): domain Bacteria; phylum Actinomycetota; class Actinomycetes; order Streptosporangiales; family Streptosporangiaceae; genus Nonomuraea; species Nonomuraea composti. The sequence continues at coordinate 148,863 of NZ_OOHJ01000003.1, forward strand.
GCGGCGGTGGGCCGTTCGTCGGGGGGCTGGGCGGCGACGCGTTCGCCGATGGCGCGGCCTTCGGCGACGGTGAGGGTGGGTGCGCTGCTGGTGAGCAGTTCGACGGCGCCGTCGGCGGCGGCGACGGCGCTGGTGACGCCGGCGTGCCGGTCGGCGACTTGTTTGATGGACATGGGCCCGCCGACGAACATGATGCGCCGGTGGCCGCGTTCGATGAGGTGGGCGCCGGCGATCTGGCCGCCGAGCCGGTCGTCGACGGCGACGGAGCATTGGAGGCCGGTGGCGGGGCTGTCGACGAGCACGACGGGGGTGCCGCGGGCGATGAGTTCCTCCACCCAGGGGCTTTCCGTCTCGACGGGGGTGATCAGTATGCCCATGACGCGCTGCTGTTCGAGCTGGTCGAGGTGGCGGCGCTCGCGGCCGGTGTCGCCGGCGCTGTTGCAGAGCACCACCATGGAGTCGTGGTCGTCGGCGACGGATTCGGCGCCTTGGGCGACGTCCACGAAGAACGGGTTGGAGACGTCGAGCACGACGAGCCCGACGGTTCTGCTGCGGCCCACCCGCAGGTGGCGGGCCACCTCGTTGCGGACGAAGCCTAGTTTTTTGATCGCTTCGAAGACGCGTTCGCGTGTGGCGGGGGACACGATCTCCGGGCGGTTGAGTACATTGCTCACCGTCCCCACCGAGACGCGCGCCAGCTGCGCGACCTCCTTGATGTTCCTGGTCGCCATCGATCCTCACGAGGCCGTGCCGCTGAAAGTACGGAAGCCAGACTGATAGAGCGCAGGAACCCCCTGCGTACGACGAACCGCCAACTGCGGTTCACCGCGGCTCATCATAGCGGCAATCAAGATTGTTTTGAATCGTCTCAAAGACTCGGGGTGGTCACGCTCCGGCAGGTGTGGCGGCGCTGGCCTTCATGCCGTCGAGCATGAGGCGCAGGTACCGGCCCGGGTCGGCGGCCACCGGGGCGGGGAGCTTGTCGGGGTGACAGGTGAAGACGTTCAGCAGGTGGAGCAGGTCGTCCACGCCGACGTCGGGCCGCATGGAGCCTTCGGCCTGCGCGCGCCGTACGAGCTCGGCGAGCTGCGCCACCCACTCGTCCCGGATCCGCGCGAACTCGGCCCGCTCCACGATGACCTCCTCGGGCAGCACGGCCAGCGCGGTGGACAGCGCGGCGCGGCCCGGCGCGGCGGCCCAGGAGACGAAGTCCCAGATGGCGCTCCAGGCGTCGGCGGAGGTGCGGGAGGCGGTGTCGAGCGCCTGCGCCATCGTGTGGATGTAGTGGTCGCCGACGGCGGCGATCAGCGCGTCGCGGTCGGGGAAGCGGCGGTAGAGCGTGCCGACGCCGACGCCGGCGCGCTTGGCGATGGCCTCCATGGGGGCGTTGACGCCGCGCTCGGCGACGACTTCCGCCGCCGCCGCGACGATCTTGCCGAGGTTCCGTCTGGCATCAGCGCGCACGTACGACTCCAAGTGGACGATCCGATTCCGCTTAGGATACCGTCCAGGCAACCGGAATCCAAGATTCCACTTATCGGGAGGGATCCCCATGATCGTGATCACCGGCGCCACCGGGAACATCGGCCGCGCGCTCGCCGCGCGGCTGCACGGCCACGACCCGCTCGCCGTCGTCCGCCGCCCCGCCGACGACCTCCAGAGCCGGTACGCGATCGCCGACTTCGATCGCCCCGAGACCATCGGCGACCTGCTCTCCCCCGGCGACCGCCTCTTCCTCAACAGCGGCATCTGGCCCGGCTTCGTGGCCGCGCACCGCGCCGTCATCGACCTCGCCGCCAAGGCCGGGGTCGCGCAGATCGTCGCGGTGTCGGTACGCGGCGCCGCCCCCGGCCGCCGGCTCGCCATGGGTCTGCACGGCCTGGTCGACGCCCACCTGGAGGAGTCCGGCGTCCCGTACGCGATCCTGCGGCCCAGCGGTTTCATGCAGACCCTGCCGCGTGACTTCCGCGACGGCACCATGTACGGCGCGTACGGCTCCGCCGGCGTCAACTACATCGACACCCGCGACATCGCCGACGTGGCCGCCGCCCTCCTGACCGCCCCGGTCGGGCCGGGACGCGTGTACGAGCTCACCGGCCCGCCGTCCCTGTCGCACGACGGCATCGCCGCCGAGATCGGCAAGGCCCTGGGCCGCAAGGCCCGGTACGTCAACCTGTCCGTCCCCGAGATGGCCGCCCATCTGGTGCGCCAGGGCATCCCGCAACCGTTCGCGGGCGAGCTGGCCGCCCTCCAGGCGGAGACCGGCGACGGGAGCTGGGAGGCGACCACGACGGTGGTGGCGGAGCTGACCGGCCACGCGCCCCGCTCCTGGCAGGAGTTCCTGACCGACCACCGGCACCTGTTCGCATGAACGCGGAACGGCTCAGCCGGAGGGGTCGATCACGCGCACGCGTACCGCTCTGAACAGGGCGGGCGTGTCACGCAGCACCGCCAGCCGCGGGTCCGGCACCACCAGGAACGGCTCCGCCTCCAGCGCCAGCAGCGGCGCCAGCCGCCGATCCGGCCGCAGCGCGTCCATGGCCCGGCGGTCGCCGCCGAGCACGACCGCGTCCAGCTCCCCCAGGTACGGCGTCAGCACCCGCACCGCCGTCCCCACCGCGTCGTCGAACACCTGCGCCGCCTGGTTCCTGCGCCGCCTGGCGAAGCGCTGCTGCGACCAGCCGCCCGCCGCCGTGCGCCCCTGCACCAGCCGCGACCCCACCTTGGACGCCACCAGCGTGCCACCGTGGAAGACCCCCGCCGCGTACCCGCCGAGCCGCACCAGGAACACCCCGACCCGCCGCTCGCGCCCGGCGTGCGCGACGAGCCGGGTCACGTGCGGCGGCCCGGGCGGCGTCATGGGCGGGAACGGCACGTGCAGCTCGGCCACCGCGCCGTCGCCGGCCTGCAGCCGCACGACCCGCTCGTCCCCGCTCGCCGAGAACGGCCCGTGCCGCGCGGCGAACCCGTCGATCCACGGGTGCAGGCGCTCCGGCGGCACGGTGACCCACCGCCCGCCGCCCCTCGCCGGACGCGCGCTCATGCCCCGCAGGCTAGCGGACGCCCGCCCGCCCCTCTCACACGGCAACCGGAGCACCCGCCCCGCCGCCCACCGCACTCATACGCACCCCGAGCACCCGCCCCGCCGCCCGCCGCACTCATACGCACCCCGAGCGGACGCCCCGCCCGCCCCACTCATGCAGACGCCCCAGAGCGGACGCCCCACCCCACCCCCATCGGAACCAAAGCGGAAATGTCGGTTAATTCTGTTTCGCGGCCCTTCTGGTGCGCCTGTGACTGGAGCACGATCTGTACGTGTCCTCCCTGCTCACCAGTCCCCTGGTGGATCTCGACACCGGGGCCGTCATCGCGCACCCCGCCATCGTGGACGCCACCGGCGTCCTGCGGGCCGCGCCGTTGCCCATGGTGCTCGAACTGCCGGTGCGGGTGGTGCTGTCGGGCGCGGGCGCGCTGGCGCCGCTGCACGAGGCGCTGAGGAGGGCGGGCAGGCATCCGCGCGAGGCGATCCTGCTGCTCACTGGACCGTGCCAGGAGCAGGACAGGCCGCTGCTCAAGGTCGGGCTCGACGGCCTGCGCACGATCGGGTACCTGCTCGGGTTCGCGGACGTGGGCGCCGCGGGCGCGGCCCTGGACCTGGTCACCGACTGCTCGCCGTACCTGCTGGCCCTCGGCGCGGACGTGGTGGCGCGCATCCCCGGCGACCACCGCGCCACGGCGGTGGCGCGGGCGGTGGTGACGCTGGCGCGCGGCATCGGCGCGCACGTCATGGCGCCGGGCGTGGAGCGCGAGGCGCAGGCGGCGACGGCGCGCGGGCTGGGCGTGCGGCTCGCGCACGGCCCGCTGCTCGCGCCGGGCCCCGACGGCAAGGTACGGGTGCCGCTGCCGATCGCCGACGACTCCCCCGGCACGGTCATGCTCGGCCCCCGCGTGCAGGAGCTGCTGCTGCCGGCCGTGACGCTGCCGGCGGAGGCGAAGGCGGAGGAGGCGGTGGCGGCGTTCGGGCACGAGCCGACGATCACCAGCGTGATCCTCGTGGACGAGTACCAGCGCCCCAAGGGCAGCCTGGACCGCAGCCGGTTCCTGCTGTCGTTCGCGGCCCGCTACGGGCACGCGCTGCACGGCTCGAAGCCGGCGCAGCGGCTGGCCGACCCGCCCCGTACGGTGCCGCGCACGACCCCGGCCATCGCCGCCATGCAGGCCGCCGGCCGGGACGCGGCCCGCGTCTACGACGACCTGGTGGTCACCGACGAGCTGAACCGCTGCCTCGGCATCGTCCGCGTCTCGGACCTGATCAGGCAGGTCGCCGCGATCAGGGGCTGAGTCAGGGCAGGCCGCCTTTACGTTGTAGATCCGTTCCGACTCAGGAATGGACATCGGACGGGCCGGACAAGGCGGCCGAGAGGCGGGCCGTGAGCTTCGCGAGCGCGGCACGCAGTTCCGGGCCGCCCTCAACGGAGAACGAGAACGGTATGGTCGGCAGCCACTCCTGCGCGTACATCGCGGGATTGCTCGTGCTGCCGATGAGCACGCAGCCGTCACCCGACGGTTCGAGCCGCCCCATGGGCGGCCGGATCCAGGGCGCCACCTCCGCGAGGGGCGCGTCGAAGACGACCCGGGTGGCGTACTCCCACCCCGTGCCCAGGTTCTCCTCCAGCGCCGCCACCGGGTCGAGGCCGGCGGGCGGCCGGAAGGAGCGGGCGCCGCGCCGGACCTCGCGGACGCGGTCGATCCGGTACGTGCGGACGGCCCGCGCGCGGTGGGAGAAGCACAGCAGGTACCAGCGCCCGTGGCGGACGACGACCGCCCACGGGTCCACCTCGGCCTCCCACTCGTTGCCGGACTCGCTGCGGTAGGCGACCACCACGCGCCGCCGCTCCGCCACGGCGGCCACGAGCGTGCTGGTGGTGGCGGGATCCGGGCGGGCCGACAACCGGTCGGGCGTCGCCGCGGCGTGCTCGCGCAGCACCGCCGCCTGCCGTCCGACGCTCTCGGGCAGGGCCCGGATGACCTTGTCCAGGGCGGCGGCGACGTCGGCGTCCGCGGGCCGGCCGGCGAGGACCGCCATGACCAGGCCGAGCGCCTCGGGCTCCGTGAACGCCACCGGGGGCAGCCGGGTCCCGCGCCCGAGCCGGTACCCGCCGTAGGGGCCGCGCACCGACTCGACGGGGATGCCCGCCTCGCGCAGGATCGCGACGTACCGGCGGGCGGCCCGCTCCGTGACGCCCAGACCGGCGGAGAGCTCGCCGGCCGTCACGCCGGGGCGGGTGCGGAGGATCTCCATGGCGCGCAGGGCCCGCGCGGTGGGGCTGAGGTCGGTCGGCACACGTGCACGTTAGAGGCTCGCGCGCTGAACAGGAAGCAGAACGTCCGGAATGGGGCTTAGGGTCCGTGGCCAGGACCTCACCCGAACGTTCCGAAAGAAGAGACACCTGCTCATGGACATCCTGCTCATCCCCGGCCTGTGGCTCGACGCCTCCGCGTGGGACGACGTCGTCCCGGCGATCGAGGCGCTCGGCCACCGCCCGGTGCCGGTCAGCCTGCCGCTGCACGCCTCGGCCACCCTCGACGACCAGGTGGCGGCCGTGCTCGCCGCCGTGGACGCGGCCTCGGGAGAGCCCATGGTGGTGGGGCACTCCGCCGCCGCCACCCTGGCCTGGCTGGCCGCCGACGCGCGCCCGGATCGGATCGCCAGGGTCGCGTTCGTCGGCGGCTTCCCGGCCACGGACGGGCGCGCCTACGCCGACTTCTTCGAGGTGCGCGACGGCGTCATGCCGTTCCCCGGCTGGGAGCCGTTCGAGGGGCCGGACTCCGCCGACCTCGACGAGCGGGCCCGCCACGACTTCGCGGCAGCGGCGATCCCCGTCCCCGCGGGGGTGGTGCAGGGTGTGGTACGCCTGACGGACGAGCGCCGCTTCGACGTCCCCGTCCTCGTCGTGTGTCCAGAGTTCACCCCGGCCGAGGCTCAGGAGTGGATCGCCGCCGGTGACGTGCCCGAGCTGGCGAAGGTCAAGCACCTCGACCTCGTGGACCTCGATTCCGGTCACTGGCCGATGTTCACCCGGCCGGCCGAGCTCGCCCGCCTCCTGGCCCCGTGACCCGCCACTTCCCGGCGCCGCTTCGCCCTGTTATGGTGCTCAACACTGTTCAACTCAACAGTGTTCAACCAGGAAGAAGCGATGGACTCAACCAGAAACACCGTGCGGGCGCCGGTGCGGGAGGCGGCAGGGCGACCGCACGCTGACGTCACGGCGACCGACGATCCGGCCGTGGAGACGACGCGGGCCGCCATCGCCCGCGTCGCCGCCCGGCAGTTCCTGGAGGCCGGGTACGGGCCGACCACCATGCGCGGCATCGCCGCCGAGCTCGGCATCGACCCGTCGCTGGTGATCCATCACTTCAAGTCGAAGGAGAACCTGCTGCTGTCGATCCTGGGGCCGACGCCGACGGTCCTGGACGCGCTGGACGGGCCACGCGAGACCCTCGGCCGGCGGATCCTGGAGGCGCTCCTGGTGAGCGTGGGCGAGGGGAGCCTGCGCTTCTTCGCCATCCTGACGCAGGTGTCGGACAGCGAGGCCGTGCGGGCGCGCCTGCGGGAGGTGTTCGACGAGGCGCTCATCGGGCCGTTGCGGGCGCGCCTGCCGCATCCCGACGCGGACCTGCGCGCCCGGCTCGCCGCCGCCGCCCTGCGCGGGCTGCTGTACTCGATCGCGATCGTCGAGGACGACGCGCTGACCGCGGACGGGATGCCGGCCCTGATCGACCGGTACGCGCCCGCCGTGCAGGCCCTCCTCGACTGATCCTCGCCTGAACGCCACCCCTCACGACAGGAGAGCACGATGTCCGATCTCATCGACCGGTCGACCGGCTTCCCCGCGCCGCCGACCGTCAGCGAGCAGGCCAGGCAATGGCTCGCCATGCGCGTCACCCGGGCCCCTTACCCGCCCGCCGGCGACACGGCCGCGTGGCTCGCGCTCGCCGAGCAGACCAACGCCTACATCGTGCAGCGCCTCACGGCGATGCCCGTGTCGGCCTCCGCCGAGGCACGGACGATGGCGGGAGTGACCGTCTGGGTCGCGGGCGAGGACGAGGAAGGCCCGCTCTACCTCGACTTCCACGGCGGAGCGCTGCTGTTCGGAGGCGGTGAGGCCGCCCGCGCCAACACCGCGGTCACCGCCACGACGGTCGGGATGGCCACCTGGGGCGTGGACTACCGCATGCCCCCGCTGCACCCGTACCCCGCCGCGCTGGACGACGCCGTCGCCGTCTACCGCGCGGCCCTGGAGCGGCGCGAGCCACGCGACCTCTACGTCGGAGGCGCCTCGGCCGGCGGCAACATCGCCGCCGCCCTCCTGCTCAGGGCCCGCGACGAGGGGCTGCCGATGCCCGCCGCCCTGCTGCTGAACAGCCCGGAGGTCGACCTCACCGAATCCGGCGACAGCTTCCGCACCAACGCCGGCGTGGACACGTTCCTCGGCAGCCTCAAGGAGGCCAACGAGCTGTACGCCGCCGGCGCCGACCTCGCCCACCCGTACCTGTCGCCGCTGTTCGGCGACCTGAGCGGCTTCCCTCCCACCTACCTCCAGACCGGAACCCGTGACCTGTTCCTGTCCAACGCCGTCCTCATGCACCGCAAGCTGCGCCTGGCCGGCGTGGAGGCGGAGCTGCACGTCGGCGAGGCGATGCCGCACGGCGGGCTCGGCGGGGCGCCCGAGGACCGCGAGCTGCTCGCCGAGCAGCGCCGCTTCCTCGACAAGCACGCCGGACGCTGACAGCGGGCCGTCCGGGAGGACGCCGGGCACCCCCAGGCGGGGTAGGAAGCAGGCATGCTGAACAGACGGGCCCTGCTCGGCGCCGGGCTGCTGGCCGGAGTGACCGGATGCACCGCCGGATCTCCCGCGCCCCGGAGCTTCGACCCCGCCGACTGGGCGTCGGTGCGCGCCCAGTTCGCGCTCGATCCCGCGTACGCGCAGTTCGCCGCGTTCGTGCTGGCCCCGGCGCCGGCGCCGGTCCGGGAGGCGATCAGGAGGCACCGCGACGCGCTGGACGCCGACCCCGAGTACACCCCGCCCGGCGGCGCCGAGCCCGACCGGCAGGTACGCGAGGCCGCCGCCCGCTATCTGGGCGCCGAGCCGGGCCAGGTCGCGCTGACCGACAGCACCACGATGGGCCTGGCGCTGCTCTACTCCGGCCTCGTCCTGCGCCCCGGCCAGGACGTGCTGACCACCGAGCACGACTTCCTCGCCACCCACGAGGGCCTGCGGCTGCTGGCCGCGCGCACGGGCGCGAAGGTGCGCAGGGTCAAGCTGTACGACGACCCGGCCGCGGCCTCCGCCGGCCGCATGGTGGAAGCGGTCAAGGCCGGTCTCGGCCCCCGCACCCGCGTGGTGGCGCTGACCTGGGTGCACTCCAGCACCGGGGTACGCGTGCCGGTCCGCGCCATCGCCGACATGCTGGCCGAGGCGAACCGGGGCCGCGCCGAGCACGACCGGGCGCTGCTGTGCGTGGACGGCGTGCACGGGTTCGGCGCGATGGGCGGCACCATGGCGGACCTGGGCTGCGACTTCCTGGCCAGCGGCACCCACAAGTGGCTGTTCGGGCCGCGCGGCACCGGCATCGTGTGGGGCCGCGCCTGGGACGCGCTGGCCCCCATCGTGCCCAGCTTCAGCCAGGCCGCCTTCGCCGCCTGGCAGGACGGCGGCTCCCCCGGCGCGACGACGGCCGAGCTGGTCACGCCGGGCGGCTACAAGGCGTTCGAGCACCGGTGGGCGATGCCGCAGGCGTTCGCGTTCATGACGGCGATCGGCGCGGACCGGGTGCGGGCCCGCACGCAGGAGCTGGCCGGCCGCCTCAAGGCGGGCCTGGCCGAGCTTCCGCACGTCACGCTCGCCACCCCGCGCTCCCCCGGCCTGTCGGCGGGGCTGGTGTGCTGCTCGGTGGCCGGCGTGGAGCCGTTCGAGGCGGTGGAGCGGCTGCGGGAGCGCAAGGTGGTCGCGAGCGTGACCCCGTACCGGCCCTCGCTGCTGCGCTTCGGCACGAGCATCGTGACCGGCCCCGAGCAGGTGGATCAGGCGATCAAGGCGATGGAGGGGCTGAGGTGACGGACTGGGAGCAGCCGTACGGGCCGCTGATCGGCACCAGCGTGCGCGTGCTGACCTGGAACGTGTGGGGCGAGCACGGCCCGTACGCCGAGCGGGCCGGGCGCATCGAGAAGGTGGTGCGGGACCTGTCGCCCGACGTGGTGGCGTTACAGGAGTGGGCCGGCCAGCGGCTCGGTTACGAGCACGTGGCGGCGCTGCCCGCCGACGCGCCGGTCACCGTGTTGTCCCGCTGGCCGATCGTGCGGCAGGAGGACCGGCTACTGCCGGCGGAACGGGGCGGGGTGTTGCCCGGGCGCGCGCTGTTCTGCGAGCTGGACGGGCCGCGCGGGCCGTTGCAGGTGTTCAGCGTGATGATCGGCGCCTACCGGCTGGGCGACTCGCAGGCCCGGCAGGAGCAGGTGCGGGCACTGGCCGCGTTCGTGGCGGAGGCGGCCTCGCGGCGGCATCCGGCGCTGGTGTGCGGCGACTTCAACGCGCCGCCCGACAGCGACGAGCTGCGCATGCTGACCGGGCGCAGCGCGGTGCCGGTGCCGGGGCTGGTCTTCTACGACGCGTGGGAGGTGGCCGGCGGCGGCGGGCCCGGCCACACCTGGAGCAACGCCAACCCGTGGGCCCGGCCGGGCCTGTATCCGGACCGGCGCTTCGACTACGTGCTCAGCGCCTGGCCGAGGGCGGGCGGCGCGGGGCATCCGGTGCGCTGCGAGGTGGTGGGCGACGGCCCGGAGCCCGGCTCCGACCACTACGGCGTGCTGGCCGAGCTGCGCTACTGAGCTGCACCCTGGCACGGTGCGCGATACCGGGTTGCCCAGCTATACCCAGCCCTGCGCCTTCGCGCGGCGCACCGCCTCGATGCGGTTGCGGGCGTGCGTCTTCTGGATGGCCGAGGACAGGTAGTTGCGGACCGTGCCCTCCGACAGGTGCAGGGCCGCCGCGATGTCGCCGATCGTGGCGCCGTCGGCCGCGGCGGCCAGCACGTCGCGTTCGCGGCCCGACAGCGGGTTGGGGCCCGCGCTCAGCGCCGCCGCGGCCAGCGTCGGGTCGATGACCCGCTCCCCCGCGTGCACCCGCCGGATGGCCGCCGCCAGCTCCCTGGCCGGGCTGTCCTTGACGAGGAACGCCACCGCCCCGGCCTCCATCGCCGTGCGCAGGTAGCCGGGCCGGCCGAACGTGGTCAGGATCATCACCCGGCACCGCGGCACCCGGGCGGTGATGCTCGCGCAGGCGGCGAGCCCGTCGGTGCCGGGCATCTCGATGTCGAGCAGCGCCACGTCGGGGCGGGTGGCGGTCGCCACGGTGAGCGCCTCGTCGCCGTTCGCGGCCTCGCCGACGACCTCGATGTCGGGTTCGAGGCTCAGCAGGGAGGCCAGCGCGCCGCGTACCATGCCCTGGTCCTCCGCCAGGATGACCCTGATCACGCGGGCACCCGCACGCTCAGCCGGTGGCCGCCGGTGGTGGGGCCGGCCGTGACCGTGCCGCCCGCGCCGGTCACCCGCTCGGTGAGCCCGCGCAGCCCGCTGCCCTGCTCGTACGGCCCCGCGCCGCCGCTCCCGTCGTCCACGATCTCAAGGATGGCGGTGCCGTCCTCGTACGTCATCCTGATCTCGCACCGCGTGGCGCGCGCGTGGCGGACGACGTTGGTGGTGCCCTCGCGCACGCCCCAGCCGAGCAGGCCGTCGAGCGGCTCGGGCAGCGGCGTGCCGGCCAGCCGCACCTCGGCGTGCACGCCGGCGGCCCGCAGCACCGCCCTGGCGTTGTCGAGCTCCTCCTCCAGGCTGCGCCGCCGGTAGCCGGTGACGGCCTCGCGCACCTCGACGAGGGCCTTCCTGGCGACGGTCTCGATGTCGCCGATCTCCTTGCGCAGCTGCGGCGACTGCTCGGCCAGCCGCCCGGCCAGCTCGCTCTTGAGCACGATCAGCGACAGGCTGTGGCCGAGCAGGTCGTGCAGGTCGCGGGCGATGCGCAGCCGCTCTTCGGTGGCCGCCAGCCGGGCCACCTCGTCTTGGGCCAGGCGCAGCCGGATGCTCATCGCCCTGCTGTTGCGGATGCTGATGAACAGCACGCCGAGCGTCACCACCTGGAGGGCCAGCACGATGAGGCCGGCGGCGTCGTTGCCGTGGGCCACGCCGGCGGCGATGACGACGATCAGGGTGAGGACGATGGCCCACAGCGCCCCCAGGGCAGGGAGCGTGAACCCGTACAGCACGACCGTGTAGACCGGCAGCGACAGCCAGGCCCCGCCGAACACCGCCGCGGCGGCCACCCCGAGCGCGGTGGTGAGCGCGAGCAGCGGGTAGGTCCGGCTGCTGTGCTCGGTCATGCTCTTGGGGCTGAGCACCGTGGCCAGGAAGGAGGCGACGTACGCGGCCAGCGTCGCCCCCGCCCAGACGGCCCGGGCGCCGGTGATCTCGCCGGTCACGATCTCCGCGACGGGAAAGACCAGGTAGACCAGCCCGACCGAGATGCCGGCCAGCCGCCGCCTGGGGGAGCCGGTCTCGTTGAAGCTGATCCGGTCGGCGAAGCTCATACGCGTACGGTAGCCCGCCGGTACAGCACCGCCGCCGCCCCGCCCAGCACGACCGCCCAGGCGAGCACGACGAGCACGTCCGGCATGGCCGGGCCGTGGCCGCCCGCCAGGCTCCAGCCGATGCTCGCGTAGTGGTAGGACGGGGTCAGCTCGGCGACGGCCTTCATGCCGGAGCCGAACAGCTCGGGCGGGAACCACATGCCGCCCGCGATGGTGAGGGCGAACATGCAGATCATCGTGGCCGGCTGGGCGGCCTCGGCGGACAGCGCCGAGCCGAGCGCGAGCCCGAGCGCGACGAACGGCACGACGCCCAGCCACAGGGCCACCAGCAGCTCCGCCCACCGCTCCGGCGGCAGCGACACGCCCTGCTGCACGATCGCGACCAGCCCCACGAGCAGCAGCGAGGGCAGCACGAGCGCCATCGAGCTGCCGAGCTTGGCGGCGACGACGGCCCACGAGGGCAGCGGGGTGATCTGGATCTGGCGCAGCCAGCCGGTCTGCCGCTCGGTGGCCAGCGGCACGGCCGAGCTCATCATGGACGCGGCCAGCGCCCCGTAGGCGGCCATCGACACCATGAGCACGACGTTGTAGCCGACGCCGGACCCGTCGCTCCGGCTGCCGTAGATGTTGGCGTTGATGAGGTAGAGCAGGACGGGGAAGGCGACGACGAAGATGAGGTAGCGCCGGTTGCGCAGCGTGCGCAGGGCCTCGGCCCTGGCGAAGGTGAGCAGCATCAGGACTCCCGGGTGAGCCGCAGGAAGGCGGCCTCGAGGTCGGCGGAGGAAAGGCGCAGGTCGCGCACGTCGAGCGTGGTGCCGCGGTAGAGGCCGGCGAGGGTGGCGTCGGCGTCGGTGGTGTGCAGGACGGCGGCGCCGTCGGTGATCTCCACGGCGGTGACGCCGGGCAGCCGGTCGAGCCCGGCGGCGGGCTGGGCGCCGAGGGAGAAGCTGACGGTCTGGCCGCCCGCGTCGGCCTTGATCTGGTCGGCGGTGCCGTCGGCGGCCAGGCGGCCCCTGGCGATGACGATCACCCGGTCGGAGTGCTCGTCGGCCTCCTCCAAGTAGTGGGTGGCGAACAGGACGGTCCGGCCGCCCGCCGCGTAGTCGTGCATGGCGGCCCAGAAGCGCAGCCTGGACTCGACGTCCATGGCGGCGGTCGGCTCGTCGAGCAGCAGGACGCGCGGGGCGCCGGCGACGGCGAGGGCGAACCTGACCCGCTGGGCCTGCCCGCCGGACAGCCTGCTCGCCCGCCGCCCGGCGATGGCGGTCAGGTCGGCCATGGCGAGGATGTCGTCGAGGGCGAGGGGGCGCGGGTAGAGGCCGCGTACGAGGTCGACGGTCTCTTTGACGGTCAGCTCGGGGATGAGCGCGCCGTCCTGGAGCATCGCGCCCATCTCGCCGGCGGCGACCGCCTGCGCCGGGGCCCGCCCGTGGACGGTGATCGTGCCCCGGCTGGGCTTGAGCAGGCCGAGCAGCAGGTTGATGGAGGTGGATTTGCCCGCCCCGTTGGGGCCGAGCAGGGCCACGGTGGTGCCGGGCTCGATGGTGAGGGAGAGGTCGTCGACGGCGAGCACGTCCCCGTAGTGCTTGCTGACGTGGTCGAACACGATGCCGTTCATGTGCGGAACGCTACGGGCCGGCTCCGGCGCGGCGGCAGTGCGTTCCCTCCGGTCTTGGCGGTGACATTTGTCAGATGACGCGGCTCACCCGTCCGGTGTCGAGGCTGTAGCAGGCGCCGATGACGGTGGCGCTGCCGCGAAGGAGGGGGTCGGCTCGCAGGTGCGCGACGGTGCGGCGGATGTGGGCGTGCACCATGGGCGCGACCCGGCCGCCTGAGGTGGCGTAGGCGGGCTGCAGGGCGGCGACGACGGCGGGCAGCTCGCCGGGCAGGGTGACCTGCGCGCGTAAGGCGCGGGCCGCCGCCGTGACGGCGCCGCAGCGCTGGTGGCCCAGGACGACGACGAGGCCGGCCCGCAGGTCCAGCGGGCCGAACTGGACGGCGGCCGTGACGAGCGGGTCGAGGGTGTGGGCTGCGGTGCGGACCACGAGCAGGTCGCCGAGGCCGACGTCGAAGACGACTTCGGGCGGCACCCGGGAGTCGATGCACGACAGCACCACCGCCCTGGGCCGCTGGCCGGCGGCGACCTGCCTGCGGCGGCGCGGGTCCTGGCGCGGGCGGAAGGACTCGCCCGCCGCCCAGCGCCGGTTGCCCTGCTCCAGTAAGGACCACGTCTGCCTGGCCGAACCACGCCAGGCGACCGCTTCGTCACGCACGGTACGGGTATGCCCGCCGGCCCGGTGGGCTACCGGTGGCCTGGCGGGCAGACCTCACAGGCGGCAGGCGTAGATGTCGGTGACCAGGATGGCCCTTGCGCCGATGTCCCAGAGCTGATCCATCACCTGCTGGTGGTTCTTGCGCCGGACCATGGCCCGCACGGCGACCCAGCCCTCGCGGTGCAGCGGCGAGACCGTGGGGCCCTCCATGCCGGGCGTCAGCGCGATGGCCTCCTCGATGCGCTCGGCGCGGATGTCGTAGTCCATCATGACGAAGTCGCGGGCCTGCACGACGCCCTGGAAGCGGCGGACGAGCTGGTCGACGCCGGGGGTGTCGGGCGCGCTCTGCCGCTTGATCAGCACGGCCTCCGACTTCATGATCGGGTCGCCGAACACCTCGAGGCCGACGTTGCGCAGCGTGGTGCCGGTCTCGACGACGTCGGCCACGGCGTCGGCCACGCCGAGCCTGATGGCCGTCTCCACGGCCCCGTCGAGCTTGATCACGCGGGCGTCGACGCCCTGGTCGGACAGGTATTTGTCGAGCAGGCCCGCGTAGGAGGTGGCGATGCGCCGGCCGTCGAGGTCGTGCACCGACGACATGGTGCCGGCCGCGGCGGCCAGCCGGAAGGTGGAGGCGCCGAAGCCGAGCGGCATGATCTCCTCGACCGCCGCGCCGGAGTCGATCAGCATGTCTCTGCCGGTGATGCCCACGTCGAGGGTGCCCTCCCCGACGTAGACGGCGATGTCGCGGGGCCGCAGGAAGAACAGCTCCCAGCCGTTGGCGTCGTCGACGACGACGAGCTCCTTGCTGTCTCTGCGGGACCGGTAGCCGGCCTCCTTGAGCATCGCTTGGGCGGCCTCGCTGAGCGAGCCCTTGTTGGGTACTGCCAGACGCAGCATGTCTTCAGGTCCTTACGTGTGGTCTGCCTTCCGCTGTCTCCTGGTGGCGGGCGCCGCGCGGCGCCCTAGAGATGCTTGTAGACCTGGTCGAGGCCGATGCCCTTGGCGATCATCAGCACCTGCACGTGGTAGAGGAGCTGCGAGATCTCCTCGGCGGCCCTGTCGTCTGACTCGTACTCGGCGGCCATCCAGCTCTCGGCGGCCTCCTCGACGACCTTCTTGCCGATGGCATGGACGCCGGCGTCGAGCGCGGCCACGGTGCCCGAGCCCGCGGGCCGGGTGGTGGCCTTCTCTGACAGCTCGGCGAACAGCTCTTCGAAGGTCTTCATGGTCTCTCTCGTCGGTCGGATGACGTGCCTGTTAAGCCTAGTCTGCGTCATGGGGTGGCGCCGCCCCGCGTCCGCCACGCGAGACGGCTCACCCTCGCTTCAGGATCCCAGCGCCTTCTTCGCCCTGGCCACCCGCTCCATGGCGTGCGCGGACTCCCCGCCCTCATGCCCGTTGTACGGGTACACCCGGATGTCCTTCTCCCCCGCGTAGTGGTTGTAGGCGGCGAACACCGTGGACGGCGGCGTGATGCCGTCCTGCAGCCCCACGGAGAACAGCGCGGGCGTGCGCGCCCGTGCGGCGAAGTTCACCCCGTCGAAGTAGGCCAGTGTCTCGAAGACCCGCTCCACCTGGTCCTTGAACGCCCGGCAGTAGGCGGCGAGCTCCGCGTACGGATGCTCCGGCGTGATCTGCGTGGCGTGCCTGATGTGGCACATGAACGGCACGTCCAGCAACGCGCACGCCAGGTCGGGCACCAGCGCCGACACCGCCAGCGCGATCGCGCCGCCCTGGCTGGCGCCGCCGACCGCGACCGCGCCGATCCCGGGATGCGCCCTGGCGGCGTCGACCGCGCGCACGGCGTCGGTGTAGAGCCGCCGGTAGTAGTAGGCGTGCGGGTCGTGGATGCCGCTGGTCATCACGCCGGGCGTCTGCGGCCCCGTGCCCGGGTACGGGTCGGCGGTGTCGCCGCGCCGCCACCCGCCGGCGCCCTGGCCCCGGCTGTCCATGGCGAACACGGCGTACCCGACGCTCGGCCACAGCAGCCAGTCGATCGGCAGCCCGCGCCCGCCGCCGTACCCCTGGTACTCGATCACGCACGGCACGGGCCCGCTCGCCTGGCGCGGCAGCAGCAGCCAGCCCTTGATCGGATGCCCGCCGAATCCGGCGAACGTCACGTCGAACACGTCGGCCACGGTGAGGTCGGTCGGGACGGGGGTGAGCTCGAGCGCCAGGTCGTGGGCGCGGGCCTCGGCGAGCGTGCGCTGCCAGAAGGCGTCGAAGTCGGCGGGCTCGACCCGGTCGGGGAGGTATTCGCGCAGTTGCGGCAGGGGCAGGTCGACGAACATGAGGGCTCCTTACGGGGGGCGCGGTGCTCGTCCACGGTACGCGGGCCGGGGCCCCGCAGCGGGAGCGAGGGTCGCTGAACCGGGAAAGCCGACCAATCGGATGCGCTGAATCGTGCCAAAACCGCATCTCCACACCTCACAGCGGTGCCGGTCAGAGCGCCGTGAAACTTACATGACTCGGAGTTGTCACTTACCCGTTTAAGTGATGAGATCCGCAGAAAAGGCGGCGACAGATCGGATGGCTCTTCATGCGACGTACGACGGCGGCATGCGGCACGGTCCTGCTCGCACTCCTGGCCGCGGCCTGCGCCACGAGCGGCCAGGCCCCCACCCGGCAGGCGGACCGTGACGCCCCCGCGACCCTGTCCTTCTGGTCCACCGGCGGCGACGACGAGACCGCGATCTTCCAGAAGGCGGCCGACCTCTACCACCGCGAGCATCCCAACGTCACGATCAAGGTGCAGACCCTGTCGTGGGACGACGCGTACGCCAAGCTCCTGGCGGCGGCCACCAGCCGCAGCGGCCCCGACGTCATCTCCGGCGGCATGACCTGGACCATCCAGTTCGGCGCCAGGGGCGCCATGGTCGACCTGCGCCAGCACGGCCTCGACGCGCTCAAGGCGCAGGCGCAGCCCGCGCAGTGGGAGTCGGCGACCTCCCCCGACGGCTCGGTGTACGGCGTGCCGCTCGACATGTCCACGCTCGCCCTCTACTACCGCACCGACCTGCTGGCCAAGGCCGGGCTCGACGCCCCGCCCAAGACGTGGGACGAGCTGACCGCGGCCATCGGCAGGCTCAAGGCGGCCGGCGTCGACAAGCCCTACAGCCAGGACTGGGGCAACCTCGACTGGATCGGCTACTTCAACTACCTCTACCAGGCCGGCGGCACGTTCTACACGCCCGACTGCAAGCCCTCGCTCGACACCCCGCAGGCCGAGCGGGCGCTGACGTACTGGGTCAAGCTCTACCGCGAGCACGGGGCGCCGACGGCCAGCGTCGAGGCGTCCGACGCGCTCGACACCGGCACCGCGCTGGTGGTGGGCGGCAACTGGATCGCCAAGGGCATCGACGTCAACAAGCCGAAGCTGAAGGGCAAGTGGGCGATGACCACGCTGCCCGCCGGCCCCGCCGGGCCGACCACGTTCATCGGCGGCCGGGCGATCGGCGTGACCTCCTTCAGCGAGCACGCCGCCACGGGCGCCGACTTCGTCAGGTTCATGTACAGCGACCAGGCCATCGCCGCGATCGTGGAGGAGGCCAGGAAGCGCAACCTGCCCTACATCCCGCCGCGCCCCGACAAGGTGGTGGACTCCTCGTCGTTCACGCCCGACCAGGCCAGGGTGTTCGAGCGGGCGTTCCGCACCGGCAAGGCCGCGCCCGGCTGCCCCGGCTGGGACGAGAGCGCGCCCGACGTCTCCAAGCACCTGCAGTCGGCCATCCTCGGCAAGGCGGACGTCAAGACCGCGCTGGCCGAGGCCGCCAAGGTGATGGCCCGCAACGCCGGCTGACAGGAGCCCCACATGGCGAACCCCGCGCCGCTGCGCAGCCGGCTGCGCCGCTACGGCACCTCGTACACGATGCTGCTGCCCTTCCTGGGGCTGTTCGCGGCGTTCCTGATCTGGCCGCTGGCCAACTCGCTCTACCTGAGCTTCACCACGTTCGACGGGATCAACCCGGCCGCCTTCACCGGCCTGGACAACTTCCGCGACCTCGCGCAGGACGCCAGGTTCATGCACGTCCTGCGCAACACCAGCGTGTACGTCGTCGCGTCCGTCCTGCTCGGCACCCTGCTGTCGCTGGGCCTCGCCCTGGCCTTCAACGGCTCCGGATGGGCGCACCGCGTCATGCGCACCGTGTTCTTCCTGCCCTCCGTCACCTCCTCCATCGCGCTCATGCTCATGTGGAAGTGGGTGCTGTTCCCCAGCGACGTCGGCCTGGCCAACACCATCGTCAGCCGGCTCGGCGGCACCGCCGTCGCCTGGCTGGCCACGCCGGGGCTGACGATCCCCATCCTCGTGCTGATGTCGGTGTGGGGCGGCATGGGGTACGGCATGGTGCTCTACGTCGCCGGGCTCGGCTCGATCCCCCAGGAGTACTACGAGGCCGCCGAGATCGACGGCGCCTCGGCCTGGCGGCGCTTCCGGCACATCACGCTGCCGCTGCTGCGCCCCGTCACCACGTACGTGGTCGTGACCGGGCTGATCGGCGCGTTCCAGGTGTTCGAGGCGGTCTACATCGTCTTCCGCGGCACCAACAACATCGGCGGCGTGCTCGACTCCGGGCTGATGATCGTCCCCTACCTCTACGACCAGGGGTTCACCCACTTCAAGCTCGGCTACGCCTCGGCCATCGCGTGGGTGCTCTTCCTGATCATCTTCGTGCTCAGCCTCGTCAACCTGCGCCTGGGCCGCGCGATGAAGGAGCTGTGATGGCCCGGCTCAACGGGCACCTGCTGCGGCTGCCGTTCTACCTGTTGTCGGTGACCATGGTCGTGCCGTTCTACTGGCTGCTCATCACCGTCTTCAAGCCGCCCGCCGAGCTGGCCAGAACCCCGCCGTCGTTCGTACCGCACTCGCCCACCGTCGCCAACTTCTACGACGCCGCATGGTCGCCCGAACGGGTCAACCCCGGCCACCTCCAGGGCATCTTCCAGCGCTTCCAGGTGGACTTCGGGTTCTGGCGGTTCCTGTTCAACAGCGTGTTCATCACCGCCGCCATCACCGCGGGGGCGCTGCTGATCTGCTCGCTGGCCGCGTACGTGATCGCCAAGCACGACATCAAGGGCCGCCGGGCCATCTTCCTGCTGATCGTCGCCTCGATGATGGTGCCCTGGCAGACCACGCTCATCCCCAACTACGTGATCATGCGGAACCTCGGCTGGCTCGACAGCTACGCCGGCTACATCGTGCCCGCGCTGGCCAAGGCGTTCGTGCTGTTCTTCCTCGTGCAGTTCCTGCAGTCGGTGCCGGACGAGCTGATCCAGGCCGCGCGGGTGGACGGCGCCGGGGAGTGGCGGATCTGGTGGCGCATCGTGCTGCCGCTGCTGCGGCCCGCGCTCGCCGCGATGTCGATCTTCATCGTGCTCGCCGAGTGGAACAACTTCCTGTGGCCGCTGATCATCGTGCAGAGCGACGAGATGGCCAACCTGCCGGTCGCGCTGGCGCGGCTCAACTCGTACTACGCGGGGCCGGACCATCAGGGGGCGATCATGGCGGGCGGGCTGCTGGCGTCGGTGCCGACGATCGTCTTCTTCCTGATCTTCCAGCGGTACTTCGTCCGCGGCATCGCGCTCAGCGGACTCAAGGGCTGAAACGCCACTGCCCGCCGCACCTCGTGAGGTGCGGCGGGCAGCGAAGAACAGCCGGTCAGCCCGCACACAGGCGGGCGGTGTGCGCCGGACGGCCGGTCAGCCCGCAAGCGGGTTTCACCGGCGGCCGGTCAGCCCGCGCGGTGGCGGGCTGTCACGGGTGGGCGGTCAGCGCTCGAAGCGGCGGCCGGAGTTGCGGCGGTAGCCGCCGCCGGTGCCGCGCTCGTCGGAGCGGCCGCCGCCGGAGCGGTAGCCGTCGCGCGCCGGCGCCGCCGGGCGGTCGTCGGAGCGGAAGCCGCGGTCGCGGTCACGGTCGCCCGAGAACGGGCGGCCACGGTCGGAGCTGTAACGCGGGCCCCGGTCGTCCTGGCGGAACGAACCCTCCTGGCGGTAGGGGCCGTCCTGGCGGAACGGGCGGTCGTCGGAGCGGAAGCCGCCGCGACCCCGTCCGCCGTCACGGCGGCGGTCGTCGCCGAACGTGCGCGGCTCCTGCGAGCGCCCGAACGGCCGCTCGCCCTCGCCGTGCCGGCGCGGCCGCCGGTCGTCGCCATTGAAGGAACGCTCACCGCCGTTGAAGGAACGCTCACCACCGTTGAAGGAACGCTCGCCACCGTTGAAGGGACGCTCGCCACCGCTGAACGGCCGGTCGCCGTCCTCGTGGCGGCGCGGGCGCCGGTCGTCACCGCCGGCGAACGGGCGGCCGCCGTCGTCGTGGCGCCGCGGGCGGCGGTCCTCGAACGGGCGGTCACCGTCGTCGTGGCGGCGCGGGCGGCGCTCGCCGTCGAAGTCGCGGCGGCCACGGCGACCGCGGCGCTCGGAGACGCCGCCGTCACGGCGGGGACGCAGCGGCTTGCGGACGTCCGGCTCCCACACGGGGATGGACTCGCCGCTCGGCGTGCGGGCTCCGGTCACCTCGGCGACCCGGGGGTGGCCGGGCGTGGCCTTGAGGCGGAACGGGTGGATGCCGGCGCGGCGGGTGAGCGCGTCGGTGGAGCGGCGCTCGTTGGGCAGCACCAGCGTGACGACGGTGCCCTTCTCGCCGGCGCGGGCCGTGCGGCCGCCGCGGTGCAGGTAGCTCTTGTGGTCCTGCGGCGGGTCGACGTGCAGTACGAGGCTGATGTTGTCGACGTGGATGCCGCGCGCGGCGACGTCGGTGCAGACCAGCACGTTGATGGAGCCCTCGCGGAACTCCGACAGGATGCGGGTGCGCTGGTTCTGGCGCTTGCCGCCGTGCAGGCCGCCGGCCTTGACGCCGACGCGGGCGAGCTGCTTGCACAGCCGGTCGACGCCGTGCTGGGTGCGCACGAAGATGATCGTGCGGCCCTCACGGTTGGCGATCTCGGCGATCACGTCGAACTTGTCGTCGCGGGTGACCTGCATCACGTGGTGCTCCATGGTGTCGACCGGCGAGGTCGCCGGGGCCACGGAGTGCGTGATCGGGTCCTTGAGGAAGCGCTGCACCAGCTTGTCGACGTCGCCGTCGAGCGTGGCGGAGAACAGCAGCCGCTGGCCGTCGGACGGGGTCTGCGCGAGCAGGTCCGTGACGACGGGGAAGAAGCCGAGGTCGCACATGTGGTCGGCCTCGTCGAGCACGCTGACCTCGATGTCCGACAGCGAGCACTCGCCCTGCCGGATGAGGTCGCCGAGGCGGCCGGGGGTGGCGATGACGACGTCGACGCCGCGCCGCAGGGCCTCGATCTGCTTGCCCATGGACATGCCGCCGACGACGACCTTCATGCGCAGGCCGAGGCCGCGCCCGAGGGGCTCGAGGGCGTCGTGCACCTGGAGGGCGAGCTCGCGGGTGGGCACGAGGATCATCGCGCGCGGCCGGCCGGGAGCCGGCCGCACCCCGGCGATGCGCGCCATGGTGGGCAGGCCGAACGCGAGCGTCTTGCCGGAGCCGGTCTGGCCGCGGCCGAGCACGTCGTTGCCGGCGAGCACGTCGGGGATCGTCGCGCTCTGGATGGGGAACGGGCTGTCGAAGCCCAGCTTGGCCAGCCCGTTGACGAGCGGCTTGGGCAGGCCAAGCAGCTCGAACTCGGACGGGCCCGGCTCGGCGGCGGGGATCTCCGCGGCGGTCTCGGCCGCAGCGGAGGTGTCGCCGAGCGTGGGCATGACAGCGTCAAGCATGGTCACGAAAGTCGTGCCTTTCCGTCGAAGTGGCACGTCACTTCTGCGAAAGGACGAGCCAAGGTGTACGGCCCCGGGGGCCGCACGAGGTTCAAGGGCACCCGCCGCCATCGGGGGGCGGGGTCAAGATGAGGGGGACACACCCGGGGCACCGGCCGCAGGCGATGCGAAACGCGTGATGAGACGTCAGGTGTTCCTGTCACTCAACGCCGGGGATGTTATCGGATATTCCCCGGCTATGGGTCCGGACTTTCCGAAACCCGCAAGGCATGCTTAAACCCCTGACGTTTTACCGTCAGGGGTGACAGCAGAAAGATCAGACGTTGAAGCCTAGCATACGAAGCTGCTCGCGCCCCTCGTCGGTGATCTTGTCAGGGCCCCATGGCGGCAGCCAGACCCAGTTGATCTTCACGTCGGAGACCATGCCGTCGAGGGCCGAGTGCGCCTGGTCCTCGATCACGTCGGTCAGCGGGCAGGCCGCGCTGGTCAGCGTCATGTCGATGGTCGCCACCGGCCGGCCGCCGTCGGCGGGGTCGAGGTTGAGCCCGTACACCAGGCCCAGGTCCACGACGTTGATGCCGAGCTCGGGGTCCACGACGTCCTTGAGCGCCTCCATGACCTCCTCGACGGTGGTGTCACCGTCGTAGCCGGTCGGCGTCTCGGTGGGCTTGCTCATTGCCCAGCACTCCTCACAACAGCGTCCTTGTAGGCCATCCAGGAAAGCAACGCGCATTTAACGCGCGCCGGGAATTTGGCCACGCCCGCGAACGCGACCGCGTCGCCGAGGACCTCCTCGTCGGCCTCCACCTGCCCCCTGCCCTGCATCAGCCGGGTGAACTCGTCGACGACCGAGAGCGTCTCGTCCACCGTGGAGCCGGTGGCCAGCTCGTGCAGCACCGAAGCGGCGGCCTGGCTGATCGAGCAGCCCTGCCCCTCGTAGGACACGTCCAGGATCTTGCCGGCGTCGCCCACCTTGACCCTGAGCGTGATCTCGTCGCCGCACGTCGGGTTCACGTGGTGAACCTCGGCGTCGTACGGCTCGCGCAGCCCCCGCCCCTGCGGGTGCTTGTAGTGCTCCAGGATCAGCTCCTGGTACATCGACTCGCCGATCATGGCTATGCGAACACCTTCTGAACGTGATGCAGGCCGCGCACCAGGGCATCGATCTCGCCCGTGGTGTTGTACAGGTAGAACGACGCCCGCGTGGTCGCGGGTATTCCGAAGCGCAGGTGCAGCGGGCGCGCGCAGTGGTGCCCGACGCGGACGGCCACGCCGAACTGGTCGTCGAGGATCTGCCCGACATCGTGCGGGTGGATGCCCTCCAGGGTGAAGGACACCGTGGCCCCGCGCCCCTCCAGCGTCTCGGGGCCGATGACGCGCAGCGTCGGCACCTCGCGCAGGGCTTCCAGCGCGTACGCCGTCAGCTCCCGCTCGTGCGCCTCGATGGCGTCGAGCCCGACCTCGGTGAGGTAGTCGACGGCCGCGCCGAGCCCGATGGCCTCGACGATCGGCGGCGTGCCCGCCTCGAACTTGTGCGGGATCGGCGCGTACGTCGAGTGGTCCATCCAGACCGCCTCGATCATCTCGCCGCCGCCCAGGAACGGGGGCATGGACTCCAGCAGCTCGGCCCGCCCCCACAGCACGCCGATGCCGGAGGGGCCGACCATCTTGTGGCCGGTGAAGGCCACGAAGTCGGCGCCCAGCTCCGTCATGTCGACCGGGTGGTGCGGCACGGACTGGGAGGCGTCGAGCGCGATGAGCGCGCCCACCTCGTGCGCCCGCGCGGCCACCTCGGCCACCGGGTTGACGGTGCCCAGGACGTTCGACTGGTGCGCGATCGAGACGATCTTCGTCCGCTCGGTGATGAGGGCGGGGTCGTAGTCGAGCCGCCCCTCGTCGGTGACGCCGAACCACTTCAGCGTCGCCCCGGTGCGCTGCGCGAGCAGCTGCCACGGCACGATGTTGGAGTGGTGCTCCATCTCGGAGATGACGATCTCGTCACCGGGGCCGAGGGTGAAGCGCGGGTCGGTGTTCGCCGGGTTGCCGAAGCTGTAGGCGAGCAGGTTGAGAGCCTCGGAGGCGTTCTTGGTGAAGATCACCTCGTCGCGCGACGGCGCCCCGACGAAGCCCGCGATCTTGTCGCGGGCGCCCTCGTAGGCGTCGGTCGACTCGGCGCCGAGCACGTGCATGGCGCGCCCGACGTTGCTGTAGTGCAGCGCCAGGTGCTCCCGCATGGTCTCGATGACCTGGTTGGGCTTCTGTGAGGAGTTGCCCGAGTCGAGATAGACGAGCGGACGCCCGTCGGGCAGCTCGCGGGAGAAGACCGGGAAGTCCTTCCTGATCTTCTCCACATCGAAGCTGGTGGAAGTCATGCAGATGCCTTCGTGTACTGCTCGTAGCCCTCGGCCTCGAGCTTCTCGGCCAGTTCGGGCCCGCCCTCCTCGACGATCCGGCCGGCCGCGAACACGTGCACGAAGTCCGGCTTCACGTAGCGCAGGATGCGGGTGTAGTGGGTGATGAGCAGCACGCCGGTCTCGCCCGAGGCGCGGAAGCGGTTGATGCCCTCCGACACCACGCGCAGGGCGTCGACGTCGAGGCCGGAGTCGGTCTCGTCGAGCACCGCGATCTTCGGCTTGAGCAGCTCCATCTGGAGGATCTCGTGGCGCTTCTTCTCGCCGCCGGAGAAACCCTCGTTGAGGTTGCGCTGGGCGAAGGCGGGGTCGATGGACAGCGCGTCCATGCCGGCCTTCAGGTCTTTGGCGAACTCGCGCAGCTTCGGCGCCTCGCCGCGCACGGCGGTGACGGCCGAGCGCAGGAAGTTCGACACCGACACGCCGGGGACCTCGACCGGGTACTGCATGGCCAGGAACAGGCCGGCGCGGGCGCGCTCGTCGACCGACAGCTCCAGCAGGTCCACGCCGTCGAGCAGCACCTGGCCGCCGGTGATCGTGTACTTGGGGTGGCCGGCGATGGCGTAGGCGAGCGTCGACTTGCCCGAGCCGTTCGGGCCCATGATGGCGTGGGTCTGCCCGGCCTTCACGGTCAGGTTGACGCCGCGCAGGATTTCCTTGTCCTCGACGGCGACCTGGAGGTCACGGATCTCAAGGGTGGACATGTTGCTCAGGACTCCTTCGAGAGCGAGACGAGGACGTCATCGCCGTCGATCTTGACTGTGTAGACGTTCACGGGTTGGGTGGCGGGCGGCCCGGTGGGCTTGCCGGTGTGGATGTCGAAGCACGAGCCGTGCAGCCAGCACTCCAGGGTGCCGTCGTAGACCTCGCCCTCGCTGAGCTTGACCTCGGCGTGGGAGCACACGTCGTGCAGGGCGAAGACGTCTTCGCCCTTGCGGACCAGCGCCACCGGGGTCTCGTCGGCGCCGACCTCGACGCCGATGACTCCCCCGTCGGGAATGTCCGCGACCTTGCACACCTTCTCGAACGCGCTCACCGGGACAGCTCCGCCTCCAGCGCGTTCATGACGCGCTCGCGGATCTCCTCGATCTGGATCTTCTCGACGAGCTGGCCGAGGAAGCCCCGCACGACCAGGCGGCGCGCCTCGTCGTAGGGGATGCCGCGGGCCTGGAGGTAGAAGATGTGCTCGTCGTCGAGGCGGCCGGAGGCGGAGGCGTGCCCCGCGCCGGCGACCTCGCCGGTGAGGATCTCCAGATTGGGCACCGAGTCGGCGCGGGCGCCGTCGGTGAGGATGAGGTTGCGGTTGAGCTCGTAGGTGTCGGTGCCCTCGGCCTCGACCCTGATGATCACGTCGCCGATCCAGACGGCGTGCGCGGCCTCGCCCTGCAGCGCGCCGCGGTAGTCGACGTTGCTCTTGCAGTTGGGCTGCGAGTGGTCGACCAGCAGGCGGTGCTCCAGGTGCTGCCCGGCGTCGACGAAGTAGACGCCCGACATGTCGGCGTCGCCGCCCGGCGCCGTGTAGGTGACGCTGGGCGACAGGCGGACGAGGTCGCCGCCGAGCGTCACCACGAAGCTGCGGAACGTCGCGTCCTTGGCGAGCTGCGCGTGGTGGTGGGAGACGTGGACCGCGTCGTCGTCCCAGTCTTGGAGGCTGACGACCTTGAGGTTGGCGCCGTCGCCGACGACGAACTCGATGTTGTCGGCGTAGACGGCGCTGCCCTTGTGGTCGAGCACGAGCACGGCCTCGGCCATCGGCTCCACCTTGACCACGATGTGGCCGTAGGTGGCGCCGTCGCCCTCGCCGGTCAGCGTCAGCACGGTCGGCTTGGAGGTGACGGCCTCGCGCGGCACCGTGATCACGGTGGCCTTCTCGAAGGTGTTCCACGCCTGGGCGCTGACCCGGTCGGTCGGCATGAACGACTTGCCCACGCGGGCGTCGTCGCGGCCGACCGTCTCGACGGTGACCTCGGGGGCGGCGTCGACGTCGACGCGGACGTGGCCCACGGGCTCGGCCTTGCCGTTGTGCAGGCCCTTCAGGCGCGACAGCGGCGTGAAGCGCCACGCCTCCTCGCGCCCGGTCGGGACGTCGAAGTCGCCCAGGTCGTAGGACGCCTTCTCGTGCAGGGTCGACAGGGGCTTCTCGTTCAGGCCCATCAGCCGACGGCTCCTTCCATCTGCAGCTCGATCAGCCGGTTGAGCTCGAGCGCGTACTCCATGGGCAGCTCACGCGCGATCGGCTCGACGAAGCCGCGCACGATCATCGCCATCGCCTCGTCCTCGTCGAGGCCGCGGCTCATGAGGTAGAACAGCTGGTCCTCGCTGACCTTGGAGACCGTGGCCTCGTGGCCCATCGAGACGTCGTCCTCGCGGACGTCGACGTAGGGGTAGGTGTCGGAGCGGCTGATCTGGTCGACGAGCAGGGCGTCGCACTTGACGGTGCTGGCGCTGCCGTGGGCGCCCTCCTCGATCTGCACGAGACCGCGGTAGGAGGTGCGGCCGCCGCCGCGCGCCACCGACTTGGAGATGACGCTGGAGCTGGTGTTGGGCGCCAGGTGCACCATCTTGGAGCCGGCGTCCTGGTGCTGGCCCTCGCCGGCGAACGCGACGCTCAGCGTCTCGCCCTTGGCGTGCTCGCCCATGAGGTAGACGGCCGGGTACTTCATCGTGACCTTGGAGCCGATGTTGCCGTCGATCCACTCCATGGTCGCGCCCTCGTAGGCGACGGCGCGCTTGGTGACCAGGTTGTAGACGTTGTTCGACCAGTTCTGGATGGTCGTGTAACGGCAGCGGGCGTTCTTCTTCACGATGATCTCGACGACCGCGCTGTGCAGCGAGTCGGAGGAGTAGATCGGCGCGGTGCAGCCCTCGACGTAATGAACGTAGCTGTTCTCGTCGACGATGATCAGGGTGCGCTCGAACTGGCCCATGTTCTCGGTGTTGATCCGGAAGTAGGCCTGCAGCGGGATCTCGACCTCGACGTTCGGCGGCACGTAGATGAACGAGCCACCGGACCACACGGCGGTGTTGAGGGCGGCGAACTTGTTGTCGCCCACGGGGATCACCGAGCCGAAGTACTCCTTGAAGAGCTCCTCGTGCTCCTTGAGGCCCGTGTCGGTGTCGACGAAGATGACACCCTTCTCCTCGAGGTCCTCACGGATCTTGTGGTAGACGACCTCGGACTCGTATTGCGCCGCGACGCCGGCGATGAGGCGCTGCTTCTCCGCCTCGGGGATGCCGAGCTTGTCGTAGGTGTTCTTGATGTCGGCGGGCAGCTCGTCCCAGGAGGCGGCCTGCTTCTCCGTCGAGCGCACGAAGTACTTGATGTTGTCGAAGTCGATGCCGGTGAGGTCGGAGCCCCACGTGGGCAGCGGCTTCTTGTCGAACAGGCGGAGGCCCTTCAGGCGAAGGTCGAGCATCCACTCCGGCTCGTTCTTGAGCGCGGAGATGTTGCGGACGACCTCCTCGGACAGGCCTCGCTTGGCCGCCGCACCCGCGGCATCCGGGTCGGCCCAGCCGAACTTGTAATTCCCGAGGCCTTCCAGCTCCGGGCGGTCGGTGACAGTCACCTTCCGGTCTCCTTGCTCTTGTCTCTATGTGCGGAATCGGCCAAAGACTGCGGGGTCACGTGCGTCGTGCACACCCCGTCGCCGTGGGCGATCGTGGCCAGGCGCTGCACCGGGGTGCCGAGAAGCTGCGCGAACGCCTCCGTCTCGGCCTCACACAGCTGCGGGAACTCCGCGGCCGCGTGCGCCACCGGGCAGTGGTGCTGGCAGAGCTGGTCGCCGCCCGACTTGGCCTTGGTGGCCGAGGCGGCATACCCCTCTGCCGACAGCGCCTGCGCCAGCACCTGCACGCGCTGGTCCGCGGGCACCGTCGCCATGACCGGCTGCAGTCGCTCCAGCAGGCTGGAGACCTGCTCGCGGGCGAAGTCGGACACGGCTTCTCGCCCCAGACGCTCGGCCAGGAAGCGCAGCGCGCGCCCGGCCAGGTCGTCGTAGGCGTGCTCGAAAGCACTGCGCCCCGCGTCGGTGATCGCGAACAGCTTGGCCGGCCGTCCGCGCCCGCGCTGACCGCGCGGGCGCACGGTGCGAGGCTCGATCATCCCGTCGGCCAGCAGCGCGTCGAGGTGACGCCGGACGGCGGCGGGCGTGAGCCCGAGCCGCTCGCCGAGTGCCGCGGCCGCGACGGGACCATGCTCAAGAATCAGCCTGGCCACGCGGGCGCGGGTGCCGCGCTCACCACCGGGCTCCATCGTGGGCATGTTTTTCACAACATCAGTGTGCCGTAATTCCTTCCCGCATCACAAACGGATCCGAGCAGGGGCGGGAATGGAATTTGTCACGCAGGGTAGCCTTACCTAACCTTTGTCCGGCCCAGAATGGTGAACGCCAGGGCCGAGCAGAGGAAGAGCCCGAGCATGACACACGCCATGGGCAGCGCGGACCCCGTTCCGGCAAGTCCGACCAGCGGGGCCGCGGCGGCGCCGAGCGCGAACTGCAGCACGCCCGTCAGCGCCGAGGCGCTGCCGGCGACCTGCGCGGGCTGGGAGCCGAGCGCCAGCGCGCCCGTGCCCGGCAGGACGAGGCCCTGCCCCAGCATGATGACGACCAGGCCGCTCACGATGCCCCACAGGCCGAGGTCCGCCAGCGCGGCGGTCATCAGCAGGGCCGCGCCCAGCAGGCCGATGCCGAGCCCGGCGCGCACCAGCAGCACGGGCCGCACCCGGCCCGACAGCCGGCCGCCGATCTGGGAGGTGGCGATGAGGGCGAAGGCGTTCATGGCGAAGATGAGCGAGTACTGCTGGGGCGTGGCGCCGTACACCTCCTGGAGCACGAACGGCGAGCCCGAGATGTAGCCGAACATCGCCGCGAACGCCAGGCCGCCGGTCAGCGCGAAGCCCATGAACGTGCGGTCGCGCAGGAGCTGCCAGAACGTGCTGACGGTGTGCTTGAGACCGCCGCTCTCGCGCTCCTCGGCGGGCAGCGTCTCGCGCACGCCCGCCACGACGGCCAGCAGCAGCAGGACGCCCGCGACGCTGAGCGCCACGAACACGCCCCGCCAGGAGGTGAACGCGAGCAGCTGCGCCCCGGCGATCGGGGCCAGGATCGGCGCCAGGCCGCTGACGAGCATCAGCGTGGCGAAGATGCGGGCGATGGCGGCGCCGTCATAGAGGTCGCGCACCACGGCCCGCACGATGACCAGCGCGGCGCCGCCCAGCATGCCCTGCAGCAGGCGGAAGACGATGAGCATCGGCACCGAGGGCGCGAACGCGCACAGCAGCGAGGCCACCATGAACCCGGCCACGCCGATCATCAGCGGCACCCGCCGGCCGCGCACGTCGCTGGTCGGGCCGGCGATCACCTGCCCGAGCGACACGCCGATGAGGCACGCGGTGAGCGTGAGCTGGACCTGCGCCTCGCCGCTGAGCATCTCGGCGGTGATGGCGGGCAGCGCGGGGAGGTACATGTCGATGGACAGTGGCCCGATCGCCGACAGCGCGCCGAGGATCAGCAGCAGCAGTCCCCCGCGGCTCTTCTGGCTCTGCCTGCTCTGCTGGACGACGGCGGACGTGGCGACTTCTGCCACGGACATGCGCGAACCCCTCTCCCTCGTAGACCCGGCGGCCCACGAGGGCCGAGGGATCAAACCAGGTTTCGGTCCTCCGAATTCCCAATCATCAGATATTTCCGGAAACTTCGGCGTACGGGCTCCCGAACCGGACGAACGCCGTCATCCTGGCCTGCGGCCCGGACTGCCTGGTGGAGTCCCTACACTCGTGGCCATGGATTCCCCAGCCGTCGAGATCGTCGACCTGGTCAAACGCTACGGCGCGAGCACCGCCGTCGACGGCCTCACCTTCCGCGCCGAGCGCGGCGCGGTCACCGCGGTCCTCGGCCCCAACGGCGCGGGCAAGACGTCCACGGTGGAGATCTGCGAGGGGTTCCGCAAGTCCGACGGCGGCACCGTCAAGGTCCTGGGCCTGGCGCCCGCGCGGCCCGAGCTGCGCGCGCGGGTCGGGGTCATGCTGCAGGCGGGCGGCGTGCCGCCGGCGATGCGCTGCGCCGAGTGGCTGCGGCTGGTCTCGCGCTTCTACGCGCACCCGCTCGACCCCGGCGCCCTGCTGGAGCGGCTGGGGCTGACCGGCCACGTCCGCACCCCCTACCGGCGGCTGTCGGGCGGGCAGCAGCAGCGGCTGTCGCTGGCGGCGGCCGTCGTCGGGCGGCCCGAGCTGGTCTTCCTCGACGAGCCGACGGCCGGCCTCGACCCGCAGGCCAGGCACGCCTGCTGGGAGCTGGTGGGCGAGCTGCGCGCGGCCGGGGTGTCGGTGATGCTGACCACCCACCACATGGACGAGGCCGAGCGGCTGGCCGACCACGTCGTGATCATCGACAGGGGCCGCGTGGTCGCCGAGGGCACCCCCGCCTCGCTGACCGGCGCCGAGCGGCAGCTCAGGTTCAGGGCCCGGCCGGGGCTGGCGCTGGAGGAGCTGCTCAACGCGCTCCCGGCGGGCAGCGCGGCCAAGGAGTCGCCGGCCGGCCACTACATCATCGAGGGCCTGGTGGGGCCGGAGCTGCTGGCCACGGTGACGGCCTGGTGCGCGGCCGAGGGCGTCACGGCCGACGACCTGCGCATCGAGCGCCGCACCCTCGAAGACGTCTTCCTCGAGCTGACCGGCAGGGAGCTGCGATGACCGCGCCCGACTTCGGCAGGGAGCCGCGAGCGCTCGACCTCGTCAGGGGGCCGCGATGACCGCGCTCGACTTCAGCCCCGCCCCCGGGGCGGCGCCGTTCCCGCGCATGGTGCTGGCGCAGGCGGGCGCGGAGGTGCGCGCCATGCTGCGCAACGGCGAGCAGCTCCTGCTCACCCTGATCATCCCGGTGCTGCTGCTGACCGGCTTCTCGCTGGCGCCGCTCATCGACGTCGGCACGGAGCGGCGGGTCGACTTCCTGGCCCCCGGCGTGCTGGCGCTGGCCGTGATGTCCACCGCGTTCACCGGCCAGGCCATCGCCACCGGCTTCGAGCGCCGCTACGGCGTGCTCAAGCGGCTCGGCGCGACCCCGCTGTCCAGGAGCGGCCTCATGCTGGCCAAGACGGCGGCGGTCGTCGCCGTGGAGGTCGTGCAGGCCGTGGTCATCGTCGCCGTGGGGCTGGCGCTGGGGTGGCGGCCGCACGGGTCGTTCCTGAGCGCGGCGCTGCTGGTCGTGCTGGGCACCGCGGCCTTCAGCGGCCTGGGCCTGCTCATGGCGGGCACGCTGCGCGCCGAGGCCACCCTGGCGGCGGCCAACCTCGTCTACCTGGTGCTGCTGGGGGCCGGCGGGGTCATGTTCCCCCTGACCAAGTTCCCCGCCGGGGTGCGGCCTGTGCTGGAGGCGCTGCCCATCTCGGCGCTGACCGGCGGCCTGCGCGCGGTCCTCGCGCAGGGCGCGGCGCTCCCGCTGGTGCCGGTGGCCGTGCTCGCGGCCTGGGCGGTGGTGTCGCTGGGGCTGGTCTCGCGTACGTTCCGGTGGGAGTGAGGCGGCACCCCTAGCGGGCCTTGTCCGCGTGCGCGGTGGTGTAACGGCGGCGGGTGAGGGCGGCCACCGCCGTCAGCGGGACGGCCGCGGCCGCCGCCAGCCCGAACAGCAGCCCGTAGCGGCCGTCCTGGGCCAGCGGCCCGCCCGCCCACGACGCCACCGCGCTGCCCACGAAGAGCGCGCAGGCGAAGAAGGCGATCGTGGTGCCCCTGGCCTCGGGCACGACGGAGGTGGCCCAGGTCTGCAGCGAGGAGTGCAGGAACGACCAGCCGCCCCCGAGCAGCAGCGCCGTGACGGCCACGGCGGGCACGCTCACGTGCACGGCCACGATCGCGAACCCGGCGCAGAGCTGCGCGCCGCCCACGACCATCAGCAGCGGCGCCGGCCAGCGGCCCGACAGGCGCTTGACGAGCTTGGCGAAGCCCCACAGGCCCAGCCCGTACGCGGTGATCGACAGCCCCGCCACGGCGGCGGCCAGCCCGGTGTGCTGCAGCGCCGGCGCCAGGAACGGCATGGCGCCCAGCATGATCGCCCCCTCGGTGAAGGCCAGCGCGAACACCAGCAGCGCCCACCGCTGCCCGAGCACCGCCCTCAGGTGGCCGAGCATGCCGTCGCCCGCGTTCTCGTGCCGGGGCGGCTCGGGCAGGGAGCGCAGCGACAGCGCGCAGGCCAGGGCGCAGGCGGCGGGCACGGTGAAGGCCACCCGCCAGTCCACGAGGCCCGCGACGATGCCGCCCAGCCCCGTGGCCAGCGCCGTGCCGAGGGCCGCGGCGGCCATGAGGTCGGTGAGGGCGCGCTGGCGTACGGACGGCGCGACGGTGTCGCCCACGTACGTCAGCCCTGTCGGGATCACCGCGCCGAAGCAGGCGCCCGTGACGACCCTGGCCACGACGAGCGACCACAGGACGGGCATCAGCGCCGAGGCCGCGCCCGCCAGCGCCGCGCCGAACAGCGCCCAGCGCATCACCCGC
>NZ_OOHJ01000002.1 GCF_900323885.1 [Actinomadura] parvosata subsp. kistnae
GTCGTACAGCTCCAGATCGTCGATGAGCCGCTGCTGTCCCAGCGCGTCTCCAGCCACTTGTGGAAGGAGGTGCCGCGGCGGGCCAGCGGCGCGGGCTTGACCGGGACCGGCCGGCGGATCCTGCGGGCCAGCTCGCGCGGGTCGGCGGCCAGCGTGACCAGCGCGGACACGGTCAGCTTCGTCGGCAGCTCGACCGTGGTGGCGGGCCTGCGCCGGTGCAGCTCCCGCTCGCGCAGCAGCAGGTCGGTGTCGCGCTGCCAGGCCCGCAGCCGCTCCTCCTCGTACGCCTTGATCGGCTCGTCCTCGTACGGCCCGCGTGCCCGCCAGCGCGTCCTCGACGAGCCGGGCGCCGTCGAGCACGGACTCGTAGCGCAGCCCCTCGGGCTCGACCGGCCAGGTGGCCTCGGCGGCTCGGCCAGCAGCGGGTTGGTGGCGCCCTCTTCGAGATCGTCGGCCCACACGGAGATACGGTCGGCGGTGTCGCGGATCTCAGCAGGAAGTCGGACGGCTCCAGCGGCTTGGTCGCGCTGCCCCACCGGTAGCCGGAGGCGATCAGGTGGTAGTGGGCGCGGGTCACGGCCACGTAGGCGAGCCTGCGCTCCTCCATGAGGTCGCGCTCGCGGCAGTGCTCGTCGAACGCGGCCAGCTCCTCCTTGCTCAGCCCGCCCAGCCGGGGCAGGTCGGCCGCGTCGCCGCGCAGCGCGTAGGGGAGCTTGCGCGGGTTCTCCGTCCAGCGGCTGTTCATCACCGGCGTGGCGGGGAAGATGCTGCCGGTCGCGATCGTGCCCTTCGAGCTGACGAGCTGCGACAGGCCCGGCACGACCACGACGGGCCACTCCAGGCCCTTGGAGGCGTGCACGGTCATCAGCTTGACGCTGTTGCTCTCGCCGACCCGGCCGGCCTCCAGGCCGAACTCCTCGCTCTCGGCCGCCTGGAGGTAGGCGAGGAACGCCCCCAGCGTGGGATCCTCGGCGTCGCCGGCGAAGCGGGAGGCCGCGTCGAGGAACGCGTCGAGGTCGGCCGCGCCCGCGCCGCCGACCGTGCCGCTGCGCGCGCCACCTCGATGTCGAGGCCGAGCCTGCGCTCGACCTCGCTGATCAGGTCGGGCAGCGGCTGCGCGGTGTGCGCGCGCAGGTGGCGCAGCTCGTGCGCGAGCGCCACCAGCCTCGTGCGGGCCAGCGGCGAGAACGACTCCAGCCACTCCTCCCTGTCGGGCAGCTCGTCGAGGGCGTCGACCAGGCTGCCGCGCTCCTCGGCCAGGTCGGCCACCACCTGGTCGAGCGGGTCGTCCTCGCGGTGGCTCTCGCTCAGCTCCCTGGCGAGGGTACGGGGCGTGCTCGCCCAGCACCCGCAGGTCGGCCGGACCGATCCGCCAGCGGGCCCGGCCAGCAGCCTGGCCAGCGCGTCGCCCGCCGTGGCGTCGTACAGGACGCGCAGGGGCCACGATGTCGCTCACCTCGGGCACGGTCAGCAGGCCGCCCAGGCCGACCACCTCGACCGGGATGTCCCGCTCCTCCAGCGCCCTGCGGATCGCGGGGAACTGCGAGCGCTTGCGGGCCAGGATGGCGACGTCCTGGGGTTGCAGGGCGAGCGTCTTCTTGCGCTCCTTCTCGCCCCACGGCAGGCCGTCGGGGCCGTCTCCTGGCCGAGCAGCCTGGCGATGCCGTCGGCGATCCACTTCGCCTCGTCGGCGGCGGTCTCGTGGAAGGCGCAGGTGACGCGGCCGCGATCGACCCGGTTCGGGCCGGGGACCAGCACGGGCACCTCGCGGGCCTCCATGCGCAGCGGCAGCTGGACGCGGGCGGCGACGTCGAGCACCCGGTCGCCGTTGCGGAAGCTGACGCTGAGCTGGCGGACCGGGGCCGGGTCGCCGGCGGCCGTGCGGAAGTCTTGAGGGAAGCGGCGCAGGTTGCCCGCCGACGCGCCGCGCCAGCCGTAGATCGACTGGCACGGGTCGCCACGGCGGTGACCGGATGGCCGCCGCCGTAGAGCGAGCGCAGCAGGACGAGCTGGGCGTGGCTGGTGTCCTGGTACTCGTCGAGCAGGACCACGGAGTAGCGGCCCCGCTCGATCTCGCCGACCTCCTTGTGGTTGGCGGCGATGCGGGCGGCCAGCGACATCTGGTCGCCGTAGTCGACCCGTGCCAGTCGATCTACGGCTGGCGCGGCGCGTCGGCGGGCAACCTGCGCCGCTTCCCTCAAGACGCACGGCCGCCGGCGACCCGGCCGGTCCGCCAGCTCAGCGTCAGCTTCCGCAACGGCGACCGGGTGCTCGACGTCGCCGCCCGCGTCCAGCTGCCGCTGCGCATGGAGGCCCGCGAGGTGCCCGTGCTGGTCCCCGGCCCGAACCGGGTCGATCGCGGCGCGTCACCTGCGCCTTCCACGAGACCGCGCCGACGAGGCGAAGTGGATCGCCGACGGCATCGCCAGGCTGCTCGGCCAGGAGACGGCCCCGACGGCCTGCGTGGGGCGAGAAGGAGCGCAAGAAGACGCTCGCCCTGCAACCCCAGGACGTCGCCATCCTGGCCCGCAAGCGCTCGCAGTTCCCGCGATCCGCAGGGCGCTGGAGGAGCGGGACATCCCGGTCGAGGTGGTCGGCCTGGGCGGCCTGCTGACCGTGCCCGAGGTGAGCGACATCGTGGCCACCCTGCGCGTCCTGTACGACGCCACGGCGGGCGACGCGCTGGCCAGGCTGCTGGCCGGGCCCGCTGGCGGATCGGTCCGGCCGACCTGCGGGTGCTGGGCGAGCACGCCCGTACCCTCGCCAGGGAGCTGAGCGAGAGCCACCGCGAGGACGACCCGCTCGACCAGGTGGTGGCCGACCTGGCCGAGGAGCGCGGCAGCCTGGTCGACGCCCTCGACGAGCTGCCCGACAGGGAGGAGTGGCTGGAGTCGTTCTCGCGCTGGCCCGCACGAGGCTGGTGGCGCTCGCGCACGAGCTGCGCCACCTGCGCGCGCACACCGCGCAGCCGCTGCCCGACCTGATCAGCGAGGTCGAGCGCAGGCTCGGCCTCGACATCGAGGTGGCGGCGCGCAGCGGCACGGTCGGCGCGTTCGCGGCGCGGCCGACCTCGACGCGTTCCTCGACGCGGCCTCCCGCTTCGCCGGCGACGCCGAGGATCCCACGCTGGGGGCGTTCCTCGCCTACCTCCAGGCGGCCGAGAGCGAGGAGTTCGGCCTGGAGGCCGGCCGGGTCGGCGAGAGCAACAGCGTCAAGCTGATGACCGTGCACGCCTCCAAGGGCCTGGAGTGGCCCGTCGTGGTCGTGCCGGGCCTGTCGCAGCTCGTCAGCTCGAAGGGCACGATCGCGACCGGCAGCATCTTCCCCGCCACGCCGGTGATGAACAGCCGCTGGACGGAGAACCCGCGCAAGCTCCCCTACGCGCTGCGCGGCGACGCGGCCGACCTGCCCCGGCTGGGCGGGCTGAGCAAGGAGGAGCTGGCCGCGTTCGACGAGCACTGCCGCGAGCGCGACCTCATGGAGGAGCGCAGGCTCGCCTACGTGGCCGTGACCCGCGCCCACTACCACCTGATCGCCTCCGGCTACCGGTGGGGCAGCGCGACCAAGCCGCTGGAGCCGTCCGACTTCCTGCTGGAGATCCGCGACACCGCCGACCGTATCTCCGTGTGGGCCGACGATCTCGAAGAGGGCGCCACCAACCCGCTGCTGGCCGAGCCAGGCCACCTGGCCGGTCGAGCCCGAGGGGCTGCGCTACGAGTCCGTGCTCGACGGCGCCCGGCTCGTCGAGGACGCGCTGGCGGGCACGCTGGGGCCGTACGAGGACGAGCCGATCAAGGCGTACGAGGAGGAGCGGCTGCGGGCCTGGCAGCGCGACACCGACCTGCTGCTGCGCGAGCGGGAGCTGCACCGGCGCAGGCCCGCCACCACGGTCGAGCTGCCGACGAAGCTGACCGTGTCCGCGCTGGTCACGCTGGCCGCCGACCCGCGCGAGCTGGCCCGCAGGATCCGCCGGCCGGTCCCGGTCAAGCCCGCGCCGCTGGCCCGCCGCGGCACCTCCTTCCACAAGTGGCTGGAGACGCGCTGGGACCAGCAGCGCTCATCGACGATCTGGAGCTGTACGACGAGGAGCT
>NZ_OOHJ01000012.1 GCF_900323885.1 [Actinomadura] parvosata subsp. kistnae
TGCCGATCCTGCCGCGCCCGGCGTAGGGGCGGACCGCGTCCAGAAGCATGCGGTGGGCCAGGTCGGCGTACTCCGCCATGGGCGTGCGCCGCGGCAGCTCCAGCGGGGTGATGCGGTCGAAGACGCGGCGGGTGGTGCTGCGGGTGTCCATGACGACCAGCTCGCCGGGGCCTACGGGCGCGGCTGCCGGTAGACGAAGACGTCGTCGCCCGGCAGCAGCGCCACAGTGCCTGCTCGTCCAGGTCGTCCGGCGTTCCGTCGAGCAGGTCCAGCGGATCGGTCGACCAGCGCACGCGTGAGCCTTCCCGCCGGTACAGCAGCCCTTCGGGGGCCACCGCGTTGCGGAACAGGAAGACCTTGTCCGTGGTGACCAGGCAGCCGGCGAGCGGCCCGGGGACGGCGGCCAGCTCGTCGTCGTGGCCGCTTTCCAGGGCCTCGATGACGCGCCGCGTCCACGAGCGGGTCACCGGCCCGTGCAGGACGCCGGACAGCGTGAGATGGCGGCCGGCGCCGTCCACGGGTGGCGCCGGCACGCCGCTCGCGCCGGCCCTGGTCCACTGGACGGCCACGTCTCCGGGGCGGGAAAGGCGTTCCCCGTAGGGGCGGCACTCGTACGTGACGGGCCGGCCCAGCCGCACGTCGCCGTAACACCCGGATAATCTCCTGTCAGTACCACAGCCACTGCCGCGACCTCTCCTCTTCAGTTTTCCAGAATGCGCCGAGCCGTTTCGATCCTCTTCCCGGAAAGCGGCTTTCCGGGAAGAGGACCGAGAAGGAATCAGATCAGCAGCGTGCGGTGGGCCGGATTGTCACTGAGCAGGATGA
Organism: [Actinomadura] parvosata subsp. kistnae; assembly: GCF_900323885.1. Lineage (GTDB taxonomy): Bacteria > Actinomycetota > Actinomycetes > Streptosporangiales > Streptosporangiaceae > Nonomuraea > Nonomuraea composti. The sequence continues at coordinate 826 of NZ_OOHJ01000012.1, forward strand.
AGCCCAGGTGCGTCAGCTCCTCAACCGCCCCCAGGACCTCTACTTTCGGCTCTGTGTACGTCAGCATGGCGACTCCCTTACCGCTCGGATATCCCGATAGCCATGGAACTGTAATATCGCCGGGGAGAGTGATCAAATGGCCGGTCCGAATTCGCGGCCCCGTCCTTTTCCCTGCTCAGTGCCGCCGCCGAAAACGACGAAGCGGCATGGCCCATTCACCAAAACGCCGTGAGCAGGGAGGCCGCGGGCGGGTTTCATCCCTATTACCGGACGGCAGTCGGACCTGTCCGGCGGGTAAGCCCTCCGCAACGGCGCCGAAGGCATCATCGGGAGCGCCGGGAAACGCGGTCATCGCCGAATCCGATCGCCCCGCCAAGTTTCGCGGGATCAATCCGGCAGGCGGCGGAGAAAGTCGCGGACCAAGGCCGCGATCTGCGCGCCACGTGTCTCCAAGGCGAAGTGACCGGCGTCCAGGAGTTGAACGTGGGCGTTCTTCGCGTCACGGGTGAAGGCCAGTGCCCCGTCCGGCCCGAAGATTTCGTCGTGGCGGCCCCAGACGGCCAGCAGCGGCGGCTGGTGAGTGCGTAGGTACTCCTGCCAGCGCGGGTACTGCGGCGGATTGGTGGCGTAGTCGAGGAAGAGGGCGAGCTGGATGGCGTGGCTGCCGGGCCGGTCGAGCACGGCCTGATCCAGGGCCGCCTTGTCCGGGTTGACGAGGGTGGTGTCGCGCACGCCGTGCGTGTACTGCCAATGGGTGGCCTCCCTGGTGTAGTAGCCGAGCAGGGCGTCGGTGTTGGCCTGCGACGGGTCGGTCCATGCCGTTTTGAACGGCTCCCAGAACGCGGTCAGGCCCTCTTCGTAGGCGTTGCCGTTCTGGCTGACGATGCCGGTGACCCGCTCAGGGTGGCGCAGTGCGAGGCGGAAGCCGACCGGTGCGCCGTAGTCGTGCACGTAGATCGCGTACCTGGTGACGCCGATGGCGTCGAGCAGCCGGTCCACCAGGTCGGCGAGGTGGTCGAAGGTGTACTCCCATGCGTCGGCGTCGGGGGCGGAGCTGTGACCGAAGCCGGGGTAGTCGGGCGCGATGAGGTGGAACTCGTCGGACAGTGTGGCCATCAGCTCCTGGTAGGCCACCGACGAGGTGGGGAAGCCGTGCAGGAGCACGAGGGTGGGGGCGGACGGGTCGCCGGCCTCGCGGTAGAAGATGTCGAGTCCGTCGATCGGCACGGTGCGGTAGCGCATGCTCAGAACCCTTTCTAACCAGCTAAATTAAATTTGACGGTTAAGTGGTAGCATGGCTGTCGTTAACCTGTCAAACCGACTTTGGGGGTTAAGGTGAGAGTGCGGCCACTGAAGGGGAGCCCATCGCGCTGGACCTGGTCGACACCGTCTGGGTGGAGCACGGGGCGCTGGTCGACCAGTTCGACGCCCTGGAAGGGGTTCGTGCGTGGCTGGCCGAGCACGGCTGGGACGGCGACGGTGAGGTGGAGGGGGTGCGCGAGCGGCTGTTGGAGGCCCGTGCCGCGCTGCGGGACGCGCTGGAGGGCCGCGGGTCCGACCGGCTCAACGCCGTCCTCGACCATGGCGCGTGGCGGCCCCGGATGCGGGGCGGGGAGCCGTACGAGGAGGTGGTCGTGGACGAGACGGCCTGGTGGCCCGGGTGGGTGGCGGCGGCCGGCTTCGTCCGGATGATGGGCGAGCGTGCGGAGCGGGTGCGCAAGTGTGCCAATCCGCAGTGTGTGCTGTGGTTCCTGGACGTGAGCAAGAACGGCAGTCGCCGCTGGTGCTCGATGGAGGCTTGCGGCAACCGGGCCAAGGTGGGCCGCTTCCACCAGCGCAACAGGAGTACCGGCGGCCCGAGCGCGTGACCGGCCGCGACCGGTGATGGTTCACCGGTCGCCGCACTGCCGGCCGCCGGATCTCAGCGTTCGAGGCTGAGTGCCCTGCCCCCTATGACAGGTTCTTCCTACGGCCGGCCGGTGTCAGGTCGACGAGCTTGCCGGCGATGCCGCGGTCGCGGAACGCCCGCACGAGCGACCGCATGTCCTCGGAATAGATGTTCCAGCTGTCGGTGTGCACCGCGACCACCTTGCGGGGGTCGAGGTCCTTCGCTACCTGAGCCGCCCTCTTCGAGGTGAGGGTCAGCGGCGCGTTGTCGAGGATCGCCTCGGTGCGGGCGGCGCCCGCGAAGAGGACGGCCGTGTCGATGCGGCCGATCCGCCGCTTGATCCGGTCGCCGACCTGCCTGGCGACCTTGACCGAGGCGTTGTCCCCGGAGACGTAGGTGGTGGGGACGCCCTTGCCGCTGAGCACGAAGCCGGTGACCTCGCCGTCCTCGCCGCGGTCCACGCCGTCGGGACCGTGCAGGGCGGGCACCGCGGTCACCTCGATCGAGCCGTACGGCGTCCGAAGCTTCCTGGAGCTCCAGCTCTTCATGCCGGTGATGTGGGTGCCCAGGCGCTTCCGCGCGCCGGGCGTGGAGAACACGACCGGCACCTTCTTGAGCAGCTCGCGGCCCGTGTCGTCGAGGTTGTCGTCGTGCTGGCCGTGGGAGAGCAGCACGGCGTCGATCCTGCCGATCTCGTCGACGCCCAACGCGGGAGCCTGCGTCTTCTCCAGGCCGCTCGGATACTTCTTGGGCTCATCGAAGGTCGGGTCGAGCAGGATGCGCGCGCCGGCGATCTCCAGGATCGCGGTAGGCCCGCCGATGTGCGTCACGGTGAACGCGTGGCTACCGGACGGGCGGGACTCGGCGGCGGCGCCACCGGCGAGGAGGGTCGCGCTCATGGCGGAGGCGACGGCGACCGAGGCGGCGCGGAGAAGGGCGGCCGAACGGTTCATGGGGAACACCAGCTTTCACGTATGCACGGCCGGCCTGCTCTGCGGCAGCCCGGCCTCCAGATGTTCGCAACGCTAACATGAAACGTAAGCGAAGCTACAAACGGAATGATGCGGGCACCTCGGGGCGAGATCCGCGCTGTTAGCGGTGCTAACATGGGGTCATGTCGACGGCACGAGAGCGCATCCTGGAAGCCACCTCGGAACTGCTCGCCACCAAGGACGCGCTGGCGGTCTCCACCCGGGCCATCTGCGACCGGGCCGGCGTCGGCATGCCCGAGATCTACCGCCAGTTCGGCGACAAGCAGGGACTGCTCGCTGCGGTGGCCGACCTCGGCTTCGAGCGCTTCCTCGCCAATAAGAGGCGAAACCCGCTCACCCACGACCCGGTCGCGGACCTGCGCACGGCCTGGGACAGCCACGTCACGTTCGCGCTGGCTAACCCGCACCTCTACCGGTTGATGTTCACCCCCGTGGGAGACGCCAAACCGCGGGCGATCAAGGAAGCCCAGGCCCTGCTCCTGTCGGCCGTGGAGCGCTGCCGCCAGGCGGGCCGGCTCCGCACCAGCCCCGAGCTCGCCAGCCAATCGATCCTGTCGGCCAACGTGGGCGTGTGCCTGATGGCGCTGTCCTTCCCCGAGTTGTTCGGGGGCCTCGACATCTCGCAGTGCGTCCGCGACGCGGTGATCGCGACGCTCACCGGAGACGAACGGCAGGACACCCGTGTCACCACCGCGACCATCCTCGCCCAAACCTTGCTCGACACCCTCACCGGCGCCCGCCCTCGAACCCCGCCGCCCTCGACCACCTCATCCGCACCCTGCACTCTCCATCCCCTTGAATCGAGCGGGCTTGATTTGAGTAAATTGCGGCCTATGTCCTAGTAGGTGTCTCGCCAGGTTGGCATTGTTTCGTCCGTTATGCGCTTGGTCAGGTTGCTGACCGACGCGTGGCGGAAAACTGGTGGGAAGAGTTTCGTCGCGAGTTAAGTGCCGATACAGCATGAGCTAGCCCAGGCTTCTTTCGGGCGACCCGGCGGCGTTTGACGACTTGAAATCCCCGAGTGTCGGGTTTTCTGGAGGCGACTTCGACGTTGATGTCCAATTAAGCGCCCCAGGGGTAAGATCACTGAGTTAATCTACGCTGTAAAGGCCGCGGCTTGTGTGAGAGCTCTCGCAGGACAATCCGTACGAGTTGACCTGCCCTTACCAGTAGTTCCACATGTCATCGGCTCGCTGAGCGGCCGCATCGCGTCGGCCAGTCGATAGCGGTGTCTTGGTCCTTGAGGCTGTTCGAACTGTCAAGATCGGCCGATTCAACGCCTACGCGGTACGCGTGTGACGCCGGCCGGCAGTTTTGCTCTCGGAGCTTATGGGCGAACACGTCAAGGTCGCTTTCGGTGCCGAAGGGTGTCGCCGCCAGGGCCAGTATCAATCCCGGGTGTTGCCGGGTCGTGTGGTCGGCGCTGTGCGCTTGCGGGTCTCTGCCTCCACGGGGGCGTGGCCCCCCTTGAGCGGCTTGGCTCATCGGACATCTCTTGCGGCGGCTCTCCGTGTAGCGCGCCTCGTGATGATCGCCATGGCTATCGCGGTGAGCGCCAGGGCTGAGTGCACGGGGTTTCCGGGGAGTAACACGATCAAGATGAATGCCACCCTGCGCCCGCTCGCAGAGCCGATGGCCACTGCGGCTGCCGGTAGCAGAACGGCAAGGAGGAGAATGCAGGCCATCGGTGCACTGTCATCGGGCATGACGAACACCAGGAGGTTGCCTGCCAGCAGTGCGGCGAATCCGGCGGTCATCCAGGTCAGCGTCTTGCCGAACGACAGAGAAGCGGCCTTGGGGTCGATCGCAAGGGTCGCCAGGATGGCGAGGAGGATGTGGGCCGACTCGACGAGGGCGATGCCGCCGATGTAGGCCATTCCGGTATCCAGAGTGACATGATGGGGGGCCAGGTCCAGGCCAGATGTGACAGCCGGATCGTGGGGCGGTGTCGTGACCAGGTAGGCGTGCGCGAACACCCAGGTCCAGGCGCAAGCCGCGGCGAGCCGTCGCTGCCGATGCCAGGCGAGGGCCGCGATCAGCAGGTACGGGAGCGCGAACGCAAGTAGTTGCACGACGACATGGCCGGGGGAGTTCACGATCCGTATGCCGGAGCGGGCGTCGAGCAACCATCGGGCGGCGAAGCTCGCGGTGCCGGCTAGGTCTCGGGTGAACAGGGCAAGTGGCCCGAGCAGGGCAGCGAGGTTGACGGCTCGCCGCCAGTGGGGTGCCGAAGGGGCCCCGATGACGTGATGGATGCGTACGCGCAGGCCGCCGCGGATGAGATCCAGGGCATCAGATAGCGCAGGACGCTGCTGGGCGGGCGCCGCGCTTTGGAGAAGAACCGCGAGCATCTCCTGTTCATGGAGCCGGCGGTGCCACTGGGACCACCTCAACAGGTCGCGGTAGCGCCGCTCCAGGGAGGTCACCGGGCCTCCTGGGACGATAGCGGGAGGGGGAACGGGCTGAAGGCGGTACTTGGGGGGATGCCCAGCCGGGCGAAGGCGGTCTCGGCGTGGCGGTGCAGTCGCTGTGCTTCGGCGGACAGCCGGGAGGTGCCCTCAGCGGTCAGGCGGTAGTAGCGTCGCGCGCGACCGTCGACGATTTCCTCCCGGTCGGTCTGGATGAGCCCTTCGCCTTCGAGGCGGTCGAGCGCGGCGTACAAGGTGCCGGTGCGCAGCCGTACCTTCCCATCGGATATCCGTGCGACATCGGTCATGATGCCGTAGCCGTGCTGGGGTTGCGCAGCCAGGGCGGTCAAGATCAGAAACGTTGGCTCCTGCATTGATCGCATAGTCATGTCATCTACATATACTGCACGGCAGTCTATGGCAATGGGGATGCTGAGCCCTCAGGGCCGGTCGGTTCACCGGTTGTGAGGCACTGGCCTACCGTGAGCGACAGCCTTGCCATTCTGTGCCCCGTTTCTGGGCAGCACGGCGGTCTGCTGTGTCGTTCGGGCGCGGAAGCCATAGAGGACGGCAACAGCCGTTTTCATGTGCCGGGCGCCCCCTTGCCTCGCGGCCCGTAGCCGGTCTATGGGGGAGAGGAGGACTGCTGCTGGCATCGAACGGAGTAGTCCGGTCAGCAATTTGACGCCGAGGGCCTCGACGACGACAGACAGGGTATTGCCATGGCCGTCAGGCACTTCGTCAACGCCCTGGAGCACCTGCCCGGCGCCGGCCAGTTGACGGACGTCATGCAAGCGCGGCTGCTGTGCGTCGACAGGGGCGATGAGGTGAGCGACTGGAGCGCAGCATCCGTGACGGCGAGGTTCGACATGGGAACGAGGTCCGACCCCGGCAACTGAGCCGGCAGATCGCTACTTCAGGGGCACATCGGCGCAGTCGAAGCAAGATCGACTCGGCTGCGCCGGGGTCTTCGCAGGCCGAACTTGTTCGTCATCGCCCGGACTGTTGCCGTGTCGTGAGGGTGTGGAGCCTTTGACGGTCTTGCCGACGGGGTGCGGGCCGGCGGTTCTTGGTGCCCTGCCGCCAGCTCACTCGGCGCAGGCTGCGCCGTCCGGGGGGCCCAGGACTCTACTGACGGGTAGCTACGCTAAGGACGGATCCGCAGGTCGGCAGGGCGGGGTTGCTCGGCGTTTGGTTGGTCTCGATTTGGGTGTACTGATCGGTAGTGGCTGTCTGCATCCATAGCGTCGCGTTCTGTGGCTGTTGACTATCTCTCGGACGAGCAGGTCCGGCGGTATGGGGCGTTTGTGGCCGACCCGACGCCCGAGGAGCTGGAGCAGTTCTTCTTCCTTGATGAGCAGGGGCTGGTGGAGGCTCGGAAGAAGCGGCGCAAGCACAATCGGCTGGGCTGGAGCGTTCAGTGGGGCATCGTACGGATGCTGGGGACGTTCCTGGAGGATCCGATCGAGGTTCCGTGGGCGGTGGTCGACTACGTCGCCGAGCAGCTGGGGATCGACGATCCGTCGTGTATCAAGCAGTACGCCGAGCGGAGTGAGACGCAGTACGAGCACACGGGCGAGATCCGGAAGTTGTTGAAGGTCTGGGAGTTCGCCGAGGCCGAGGAGGAGATCGTGCGGTTCGTCGCCTCGCGGGTGGCCACGACGCGGGACTCGCGGCGGGAGTTGTTTGACCGGGCGGTGCTTCATCTGATCGAGAAGCGGGTGCAGCTGCCGGGGATCACGACGTTGGCGCGGCTGGTGCGGGATGTGCAGTTGTCGGCGCTGGAGGAGATCAACACGGCGGTGGTGGCGCCGACGCCGGTGCATACGCGGCGGGAGCTGATCGGCACGCTGGAGGTGCCGGAAGGCAGGAGGGTCTCGACGCTGGAGTGGATGCGTACCCCGGTGGTGAAGCTGACCGGCAACGGGATGGTCGCTGCGCTGGATCGCACCTCCTGCGTGCTGGGGCTGGGGACGGGTGCGGTGGATCTGTCGGCGGTCGCGCCGGTGAAGCTGGCGGAGCTGGTCTCCTACGGGCTGCATGCCAAGGCCCCCAAGATCAAGAGTTTGAAGGGTGAGCGGCGGGTCGCGACGCTGGTGGCGACGGCACGGCAGTTGGAGCGGTCGTCGGTGGATGACGCGCTACTGCTGTTCGACCTGCTGATGTCGACGAAGCTGCTGTCGGGGGCGACCCGGGCGAGCAACAAGGAGAAGCTGAAGACCTTCCCGAAGCTGAAGACGGCGGCGTCCCGCATGGCGGCGGCGTGGGCGATCGTCCTGGCGGAGCGGCCCGAGGGTGAGGGGCCGGCGTCGGTCGCGGAGATGATGGCCGCGGTCGAGACCGTGGTGTCCAGGGCGGAGCTGGCCGCCGCGGTGGAGTCGGTGCGCGAGTTGCTGCCGCCGCCGGGCGGTGACGACGACGGCGATGCCGAATGGCGGGCGTCGCTGGTCGATCGGTACGCGACGGTGAGGCCGTTCATCGACATGCTGTCGGCGGTGATCCCCTGGGGTGCGACCGAGGCCGGCACCGAGGTCCTTTCCGCGCTGCGTGGCCTGCCGAAGGTGATCGCGGCCCGCAAGCCGGGCGCCGAGCACATCCGGGGGTTCGAGGGCCTGGTGACGGGGTCGTGGCGTCGGCTGGTGTTCGCCAATCCGAAGCTGCAGGCCCCGGCGATCGACCGGCCCGCCTACGTGTTCTGCGTGCTGGAGTTGCTGCACGACGCGTTGCGCCGCCGGGACGTGTACGCGGTCGGTTCCGACAAGTGGGCCGATCCGCGTGTCCAGCTGATCGAACCCCTGTTGTGGGTGCGGGAGCGGGACACGGTGCTGACCGCGCTCGGCCTCCCGGCGGATCCCGCCGAGCACCTGGCCGACCTCGCCGACCTTCTGGACGGCGCGTGCCGGCAGGTTGGGGAGGGTCTGGCGGGCAACGACGCGGCCAGGATCTCGGGCGGGAAGCTGTCGCTGGCCCGGCTGGAGGCGGCCCCGCACCCCGAGGGTTTCGCCGCGATCCACGACGCGGTCGCGGGGATGCTGCCCCGGATCGACTACCCGGAGCTGATCTTGGAGGTCAACGCCCGGACGGGGTTCTTGGACGCGATGCCGCACATCTCCGGGTCGCAGGCGCGCCGCGAGGACCTCGATCTGAGCCTGGCGGCGTTGCTGGTGGCCCGGTCGTGCAACATCGGGCTGACGCCGGTCGCCAAGCCCGGCATCGCCGCGTTGGGCGAGAGCCGCCTGGTCGGGGTGGAGAAGGGCTACTTCCACGGTGAGGGCATCGGGAAGGCCTCCGCGATCCTGGTGGACAAGCAGGCCGGCATCGAGATCACTGCGGACTGGGGCGGCGGCCTGGTCGCCTCCACCGACGGGCTGCGGTTCGTCGTCCCCGTCCGTTCCCTGCACTCGCGGCCGTCTCCGCTGTACTTCGGGATCGGGAAGCGGCCGCGCGGCACGACCTGGCTGAACACCGTATCGGACAAGGTGATGGGGCTCGGCGGTCTGGTGGTGCCAGGGACGATGCGGGACTCGATGTTCATCCTGGATGCCATCCACCGCCTGGACGCCACCGAGCCGCCCGACATCGTCACGACCGACACCGGCTCTTACAGCGACGTCGTCTACGGCATGTTCGCGATCTGCGGCTACCAGTTCGCGCCCCGTCATGCCGACATCACCGACACCCAGCTGTGGTGGGTCGACGCCGCCATGCTGAAGGGCGAGATCACCCGCGACCATCGCGGCTCCAACGGGTGGGGCGCGTTCAACGAGCTTCAGCTGTGGCGGGTGTCGGTCCCTGCGATCGTCCAGTACTGGGATGATATGGTCCGGGTCGCCGGATCGTTGTCGACGAACAAGGTCCGCGCCTATGACTTGATCAAGATGATGACCGCGGGCGGGCGGCTCACCGGTCTGGGCAACGCGTTCGCCGCCTACGGCCGGATTTTCAAGACGCTGCACCTGCTCCAGATCATCCACCTCGAGTCCTACCGGCGGATGATCGGCGCCCAGCTCAACACCGGAGAGTCCCGCCACCAGCTCGCCCGCCGCGTGTTCTTCGGCAACCTCGGGCAGCTGCGCCAAGCCTATGAACGCGGTATGGAGAACCAGCTCGGCGCCCTCGGCCTCGGCTTGAATGCGATCACTTGGTGGAACAGCCTCTACATCGACGCCGCCGTCGCCCGGCTGGAGGCCGACGGCCTGGGCATCAGCCGTGAGATCAAGGCCCGGCTGTCACCTCTGCTGTTCGAGCACGTCAATTTCCACGGCTCCTACCCCTTCCACCGCCCCCATCTGGAGGAAGGACGCCTGCGGGACCTGCGCGAGCCCAACGCCGTCGAGGACGAGCCGGAGGAATAGGGCACCCGATGAGCGACGACTCCCCTCCGGGCCCGGACGCGGCACGGGCCGGGCTCGGCTTCACCGTGCTGTCCCGCTCCGACGGATGGCCCGCCCTGCTCGGACGGCGGCCCCTGAACCGTGCCGAGCGTGCCGAGCTGCGGCGTGCGCTGGACGCTGAACCCGAGCCCGGCAGCACCGACACCACCCCGGACCCTCTGTTCCTGGCCTACCTGACCATCGACGGCCTGGACCGCGAAGGCGACCCGCGTAAGGCGATGCGGCTGCGCGGCCGGATCCTCGCGGCCGCGCGCAGCGCCGCCGAACAGCGCCGCACCACCTTCCACGCCACCGAGACCACGGTGACGGTCGGGATCTACGGCACGGACGCCGCCGCCCGGATCACCGTGCTGCGCACCGCGTTGGCCGCGCTCGTCACCAAGCACGGGCTGGCCGCCCGCGACGAACCATGGTGAGTATGCGGCGTTCCTGGCCTTGTCCGTACGGGGCGCGATACGGCCCTTAGAGGGTGGAGGAACGGCGCCGTGCGATAAGCCCGTTCGCCCAGCTCACTGGCGGTGGGTGAAGGGCAGCGGCGGAGCGGGCCGTTTGAGCAGGCGTTCGGGGGCCCCGGCCTGGTAACAGGGGCAAAGGCCGGCGGTGGCCGGCACGCATGGCCTATCGCGATCGGGTTATCGGGCCGACCGGTTGTGGTGGTGCAGACTCGCTGGCTGCGCCGCCGTACCGGCGGCCATCGTCATGTGGTGTCGGTTTGTGGGGGATCGTCGGGAAGTGCGGCGCCGCAGGCGTTCGGCGGCCTACGATCGGGTCCCTGGACCGGTCTCGGGGCAGGCACGTCATGACCAGGGGCGCACCGTCACGGCCGGAGGTGCCGCACATCACCGCCTACACCGAGGACGAGATATCGCTTCCGCTGGTGTTCGTGGCCGATCCGGGCGCCACGGACGGGATTCGGCTCAGCTACGCCGACGCGACACCGCAGGACTTCCAGTTCGGGGTGCTCTGGGCATGTCATGGGCCGCATCGGAAAGGCCGCGCAGACTTCTGCATGATCCACAGCCTGCCCCGCCGCCCCGCGCGGCGCGATGTAGGCCCTTGAGCCGGGGTACGGCGGTGACGGCTTACTGACGGAGCTGCCTGGGACAGCTTCACCCCGGATGGCGGCAACGCGGTTGATGCTCTTCGCCACAGGGAGCGAATCGAGGGACCCGCGTTGCCGCTCCTACCAAGGCTCATGCTGCCCCTGCCGTACCTCTGGCTGATCATCACGGGGCGCAGCATACGGCACTGACCCACCGCGCCGGCGTGCCGGAACCCTTTCATCAGCCGGCCATGATACGATGCCGACTTGTTGACGTATTTTGCGAAATTGGTCAACAAGCCGACAGGGGAGGCCAGGTCGATGCTGCCCTCGGAACTCCCGCGGAGGTCGCGGCGCAAAGCGCGAGAAGCGCCCGGCCATGCCCTGGAAAGGCAGCTCATCGTGACAAACGCTCGGCAGCTCTCCCGCGACGCACGACATGCGCTGCGGGAGGGGCCTGCGGCGATCGAAAGGCGGCAACGCGCCCGCCTCGCCGAGATCGTCACCTACGCCCGCGCGCACTCGCCCTACTTACGGCGTCTGTACCGCGACGTGCCGGAACAGGCCGACGACCCGGCCCTGGTTCCCGTCACCGACAAGAAGACCCTGATGGCGCACTTCGACGAGTGGGTCACCGACCCGGAGGTGACGCTGGAGAAGGCCGAAGCCTTCGTCTCCGACCCCGAGCGGGCAGGGGAGCGGTTCCTCGGGCGCTACCTGCTGGCGACCACGTCCGGCACCAGCGGGCTGCGCGGCATCTTCCTCTCCGATGAGCAGTGCATCGCCGTCGGCAACGCCGTCGGCGCCCGCGCCCGCGCCAAGCTGCGGATCGGCCAGATCATCCGTCTCATGCGCGGCATGGGGCGCAACGCGATCGTCACCGCACCCGGAGGCCATTTCTCCACCGTCGCCTCGGCGGCCCGGTTCCGGCGCGACCACCCGCGGCTCACCTGGATGTTGCGCGAATTCTCCATCCATCAGCCGCTCCCGGAACTCGTCGCCGGGCTCAACCACTACAACCCCAGCACCCTCGCCGGCTTCTCCAGCATGCTCGGGGTCCTGGCCCGGGAGCAGGAAGCGGGCCGGCTGCGCATTCACCCGGGGCTGGTCCTCGCCGGCGGTGAAGCGCTGACCGAACAGAACCGCGCCCGGATCGCCGGCGCCTTCCACGCTCAGGTGCGCTCGGCCTACGCCGCCACCGAATGCTCCTTCCTCGCCTACGGGTGCCCCCACGACTGGCTGCACGTCAACAGCGACTGGGCGTTGCTGGAACCGGTCGACGCCGAATTCCGGCCCGTCCCGGCCGACCGGCCCTCGCACACGGTCCTGCTGACCAACCTCGCCAACCGCGTGCAACCCATCCTGCGATACAACCTGGGCGACAATGTTCTGGTACGTCCGGACCCCTGTCCGTGCGGCAGCCCGCTACCGGCCGTACGGGTACAAGGCCGCGCCGCCGAGCTGCTGATCTTCCCCACGGAGGACGGCGAGGAGATCGCCATCTCACCCATGGCCTTCGGCACGCTGCTGGACCGCCTTCCCGGCATCCAGCAGTTCCAGCTCGTCCAGAGCAGGCCCGCCGAGCTGCGCATCCGCCTGAAAGCCGGGCACGGCACCGATCCCGACAGCCTCTGGCGCACCGTGCACGACACCCTCGCCGGCCTGCTGACCGAGCGTCAGGCCGGCCACGTCACGCTCGTTCGAGCCGACGAGCCGCCCGAGCAGTCCCCCGGCGGCAAGTTCCGCAGGATCATCCCCCTGTAACCGGTCAACAAGTCGACAAGGAGTGGCATGGAAGATCATGTGTCGGCAAGTCCCGACCCTCGCGCGGACCGGATCCTCGACGCGGCGGCGGACCTGCTGGTCCAGCGGGGCTACCGGAAAGTGGCTGTGGAGGACGTGGCGGCGCGGGCGTCGATCGGCAAGGGAACCGTCTACCTGCACTGGCCCACCAAGCGGCACCTGTTCGAGGCGGTGGTCGTGCGGGAGGGGATCGCCTACCTCGGGCAGCTGGCGGCCGAGCTCCGGCGCGATCCCGAAGCCGTGCTCCCGCATCGCCTGGCGGCGAGCACGTACCTGATCATCATGGGGCGCCCGGTGCTGCGGGCGCTGTCCACCGGGCGGGCGCCCGAGCTGGAGATCATGGGGCTCGACCACGGGCTGCTCGAACGCGAGCTGCTCATGCAGGAACGTCTGTTCGGCCTGCTGGCCGCGTCCGGGCTGATCCGCGCCGGCGTACCGGACCTCGTGTACACCATGAAGGCGTCGAGCATGGGGTTCTATCTGCTGGACTGGCTCGAGCCGCCCACGGCCCGCCTCGACCTGCGGCGGAAGGCCGACGCGCTGGCGTACACCGTCAAGCACGCCTTCGAGCCGCCGGTGCCGCCCGGCCGCGACGTCCTGGAAACCGTCGCGGAGCAGGCGATCGCGTTGCTGGAGGAGCCGCTGCCGCGCTACAGCGCCCAGATCTACACCTACGACAAGAAACAGCGGACGCCGTGAACCTCCGGCGGCTCACCCGGCAGAGAGGGGAAGACAGATGACCACTGCTCCGGCGATGACGCCCCCGGCGGGCGTCCTGTTAGAGGGGCGGGGGGTGGTCGTCACGGGCGCCGGGTCGGGCATCGGCGCGGCGTCCGCGGCGGCTCTGGCCGCCCGGGGAGCGCGGGTGTGCTGCGCGGACATCGACGTCGGCGGCGCGGAGCGCACGGCCGAGGAGATCACTGCGGCTGGTGGCGACGCGTTCGGCATGCGGGTTGACGTCACCTTGCCCGAGGACAACGAGGCGATGGTGCGCGAGACCATCGCCCGTTACGGCGCGGTGCACATCGCCCACCTCAATGCCGGAACGGGGGAGTCGTCGAGCGTCCTGGAGTATCCGCTGGACGCGTGGGACCGGACGATGGCCGTGTGCCTGCGAGGAGTTCTGCTCGGCCTGCAGGCGACGGGCCGGGCCATGGTGGAGGCGGGCGGAGGTTCGATCGTGGTCACCTCATCGACGGCCGGCCTGGTCGGTGTCCGGATGGCGGCGGCGTACTCGGCGGCGAAGCACGGGGTACTCGGACTCGTCAGAACGGCCGCCATGGAGCTTGGGCCGAAGGGCATCCGGGTCAACGCCATCTGCCCCGGATTCATCGCCAGCAACGACCTCATGCGCAAGCTGGGCGAGGAACGCGACGTCGGCAGCCGGTTCCCGCTCCGCCGCGCCGGCCACAGCGACGAGGTCGCGAACCTGGTGGCGTTCCTGGCCGGCGACGGCGCCTCGTTCATCAGCGGCGGCGTCTACACCATCGACGGAGGCTGGCTGGCGGGCCCGGAGGCCCGCCCGGACACCGCTCACACCTCCCATAACAACCAGAAGGAGCAGCATCGATGACCGTCACCGATCCGCCGGCCGACCCGATCCCGATGATCGGCGTCCAGCAGCTGCTGGCGCTTCCTCCCGCCGAGCTGCTAGCGCTGTGGAGGACGCTGCCCGCTCCGGACCTGAACGAGCTCGACGGCGAGTACGCCGGTTACATCCCCGCCCTCCATCTGCCGCCGGAACAGCTCCGGGGGACCATCGATTTCCTGTATCGGGAGAATTCCCCGCGCGGATCCTGGGTGGGAAAGGCGTTCAAGGCCGCCGGCGGGGCCACCAGCGAGGGATACAACGTCTTCCGGAGGCGCGCGGATGACGGCGCCGGTCAGGTCTTCCTCCGCCGGGGAAGGTTCGCCACCGGCATCGGTGAGTCGCATGTGGACGGCGGGCCCTCGCTGATGATGAGGTACGCCGCCTTCCCCAACGGGCTCGCTCTCACTGATCTCGTCGACGAGGTACGGCGCTACTCGACGGGGCTCTACGTCGCGACCGCGACCTCGCTGCCGGAGACGGGCGCCGAGCGTACCCGGCCAGATGGCTGCTTCCTGCTCGCAGGACCGATCAACCCGTGGATCGGCGCGGACGATTGAGACGGACCCGCAATGAACGATCTTGATATCGCGGACCGCTTCGAGATCCAGCAGGCGATCGGCCGCTACTCCCACGCCTTCGACAGCGGTGACGTCGAGGGGTGGGTCGGCTTGTTCGCTGACGACGGGATCTTCGAGGTCGTCCTTGTGGACCAGCCGGACCGGCGCGGCGTGTTCCAGGGCTCCGCCGAGCTTCGCCAGTTCGCGGAGTCGTCGATGGCAAGGGTCGGACACGTCCTGCACCATGTCTCAGGGATCGTGTTCGACGACATCACGGCTGATCGACCGTGCACTCGTACGACATTGATCGCCACCAGGCAGCACTCGGGCGGGCCCGCGATCACCACACACGGCACGTACGTCGATCACTGGTGCAGAACCGAAGGCGGATGGCGGATCCAGCACCGTCTCTATCTCGCGCTGGGATACGCCGGCACGCGACAGCCCTCTGGACCGTCGGCGCCATAGGATCTGGGGAGCCTGTGAGACTGCTGTCACCCGGTACACGCGATTGTGTTAGTGCTGGTCAGAGAGTCGCAGCGGCGATCTGCGCGTTACAGATCCTCGATGTAGCCGGCGGCGATGTCGTCGGGCGGGTTGGTGTAGAGGCGCAGGTAGCGGTCGTTGGCGTGGCCGAGGCGGCGTTCGAGTTCGGCGCGGTTGTGGCCGGAGGCTTGGGAGAGCTGGAAGGCGAAGGTGTGGCGGGCGTCGTGCGGGCGCAGGGTGCCGAGTTTGCGGTCGGGGTCGGGCGTCTGGGCGTCGTGCAGGCGGCCGATCTCGCCGACGATGGTGTTGATCGAGCGGGGTGACAGGCGGCCGTCGGGGCGGCGGGCGGCGATGGAGGCGGCCGACAGGAAGAGTGCTGTCGGAGTGGTGCTGGCCGTGGCGTCGCCGGGGCGTTCGTGTTGGAGGTAGTCGGCCAGGGCGTGGCGGGCGTCGCGGCCGAGGAAGACGGTGCGGCTGGTGCGGCCCTTGCCGCGTACGCCGGCCAGGCGCGCCTTCTTGGCCTGGCGCAGCCGGTCGGCCTCGGCCGGCTGCAGCTGGTCCAGGTCCAGGCCGACCAGTTCGGCGCGGCGCAGCCCGGTGCCGAACAGCAGGTAGATGATGGCCCGGTCGCGCAGCGGGCGGGCGTGGGCGTGGGTGCGCGGGCCGGCGCCGCGGTGGCGGCGGCCCTTGAGCTCGTGGAAGACCTCGATCCGGTCGACGATGTTCTTGACGGTGCGGACCTGGGCGGCGGCGAGTGCGCGCGGCTGCGGGGCGGGCAGCGGCAGCAGCGTGACTTTCTTGGTCGGGTCGCCGTGGCGCAGCAGCCCGTCGGGGGCGCGCGGTGATCCAGGTGAACAGCGCCGAGACGTGCGCGAGGTGGTTGTTGACTGTCGCGGCGGCCATCGGCGCCGCCCGCCCGTCGCGGCCGCGGTTGCCTGCGGCGGCCAGGTGGTCGCGCCAGGCCGCCACCTCGCGCGGGGTGACGGCCGAGAGCCGGTCGTGCCCGAGGCCGTCGGCGAGCCAGGTAGCGAAGCGCTGCAGATGCCGGGCGATCTTGGCGGTGACCTCCAGCGAGCGGACCCCTCGCACGGCCAGGTCGAGGTAGTGCTCGATCCAGTCGGGCAGGTTGTCGTCGGCCGGATCGAGCCGGTCGGGGAGCCCGACCACCTTTCGTGAAGTGACTTCGGCGCGATCCGGCCCGGCGGTCGAGGGCTGCGAGCTGGGGGTGGAGGACGGCATGCGGCCAGGTTACTTCACAGAAGGGTCATTTCCTGAAGAGAAGTGGCGCGGCGAGTTCCGGAGCCCGTCCTTAGCGTAGCTACCCGCCAGTAGAGTCCTGGGCCCCCGTCCGGCGGCCAGGGCCCGCTCGCGCAGGCTGGACGGGGTGCTGCGGTACTTGGCATCACGTGGTGGCCGTTGCCGGACCAGGGCACCGTCTCCGGGACGGCATCGGCGGCATACGGCTGGTGCAGATCCTCCGGATAGGCATCCGGAGGATCGGACCGAATGTTGGTGCTACGAGGCGTCAGGCAACAGCTCTGACCCGCCCGGATCAGTTTCGGCTCCGGGGTGGAGCACGGTGCTCGGTAACGGCGGCGATGGCCTCAGTTCCGGGTGACATGGCACATGGCGGTGCGGGGGTTCTGCTGCCTGGTTTTGCCCATGACGAACTGCAGCGGATCTTCGGCTTCGCCGAGGTGGGTGGCGGCGGCGCTGCGGCACGGCTGGGTTCAGGTCGAGCACGACGCGAGCGCGGTCGTGACCGAGGCCGGCGCGAATGAAATCGCAGAGGTGTACGACACAAAGTACGACACTCAGGAGTCAGATCCGTGGTACACCGGCTAGCATGAAACCATGCCGAGAAATCCGTCGTACAGCCTCAGCGACACCGCCCAAGATCTCATCGGAACGTGCGCCGACGCGGCCGGTCTCAGTCGTAGCGCCTGGGTCGAGAAGGCGGTCATCTACTACGCGCTCGTCACCGGCGCTCCCGCCGACCAGTCCGCCGACGAAGCCCTCACCGAAGCCCTAGGCGACGAACAGGAAGCCGCCGCCGCTGACGACGAGTTCCGCGAGCGAGGCGCGGCGTGATCCAGCTCCAGACCGGCGGGGTCTACCTGTATGCCCCCAAGGGCCTCAACCGGGAACGCCTGATGCTCGTCATCTCCGCGCCCGGCGTGGTGGACTCCCGCCGGCGGTTCGTCACCGGCCTCACCGTCATGTCCTCCCACGACCAGGACACCCTCACGGTCCCCATCACTGTCGAGGGCGTCCGCCGCTACGTCAACACCACCCAGCCGCAGCGCCTGATCCGTGACTGGTTCCTGGAATACCACGGCAGCCTCTCCCCCCAGGAGATGGAAGCCGTGCGAGCTTACCGCCGCCTCGCGGAGGACCTGTGATCGTCCGGGCAGCGCTCCGAACCCTTCGCCACGTTCGCCGCGGCGAAGTTCTCGTGCAGGTCTGCTCCGGCCACATGCCTGCTGCGATTCCGGCGCATTCTCGGCAAGCGGGCCGCCGAGAAGCTCAATGATCCAGCCCCTGAACAGCCGGAATCTTTGAGAGCGTCCAGGAGCCCCTCGCATTGCTCCTGGATTTCCCCGGCACCAAGAGAGCCGAGTTCGCCCGCCAGCGTGCGCTACAGAGAGATCATGAGCGAAGATCGCGAGACGCAAACCGGGCACCAGTCCCCGCCGAGCCGACGACGGCGATGAGCGGCGACAACTGCACCATCTCCAGATGGCGACAGGGCTCAGCTTGGTCGGAATGAGCTCGTAGGTCAGAGCTTGCCCCGCCCTGCTGTCCGGGGAGAACGAGACTCCCGCACGAGTCCCTGTTCAGGGCGGGGACAAGCTGCCTGCGGCGGCGCGTGCCCGCACGACTCTGCTTCCGCCCTGAACCTGGACAGTGCGCGGTCTGCGCATCGGCGACCGGCGGCTGGTAGTCGGCGGTTTACTCGTGATGCCGCGCTGGTGGAGGTTGGGTGTGTGCTGCGCCTGGCGTGATGAAGATCCACGAAGGAGGCCGGGTCCTCATCACCCACCCTCATGGGGTGATGCCCTCGCGCCTCATGTAGCGCACGAGCGCGTCTGCTTGCGCCCGCAGGAGCTTGTCCGGATCGACCGTCAGTTCCATGACGGCCGGCAGGAGTTCGGGCCACAGCGCGTACATGGCCGCCCACAGTCCTCCCTCCCGGATCCGGGCGTTCTGGTCGCGCATCGCTTCGGTGATGAGCGCAAGGAAGGCACCCTCGCAGGAGACGGGCGCGCCTATGCCCGCCCTGACGAGCACGGCCCGGCGCTGCTCCACCTCCGGGGCGCGAACGACAGCGTCCAGCAGTTCCGCGTCCTCCAGCGGCTCGAAGTACTCGGAAACGATCCGGGTCAGCGTGCCGACCTCATCGCGGTCGGCGCCAGTGATCATCACGAAGCGTGAACCGTAGGGGTACTCCTGCCCGTAGTGCAGGAAACTCCTCCCGGCGACCGCCCAGGTGATCTCCCTGGACAACCCGACCTCAGGGCTCGCGCTCACCTCCCGCTTCATGTCGGCCTTCATCAGCGCCGCGCATTCGATCACCTCACGCTCACCCTCACCATCGCGTAACACCAGCCGACGACCGCGGAACCGCCCCCAACGCATGGATCACCATCCTTTCCCGGGAACCCTCAACGCGCTGCCCACACCATCGCAGGCGCGTCACCACGAACCGGCACCCCGAAAACCGGCAGAACCGGCCCCAACGGGCATCCGGCTCATCGACGGCCGACCCTACAAGATCTCTCAGGCTGGCGTCCCCCAGAGCGGTGAGCCGGGCTCCGTTCACGAAGACCAGTGTCCTGTCTCAAACGACGTGCTCACCGACCGAGGCCCTCACCTGGCCAGGTAGCAGATCGTTGAGACACCTCACGTTCCTGGGTCTCATTTGACCTGCTCGGTCAGCAGCGTTTGCGGAGTGGCATCCGGATGTGGTGGGCGAGCGATGAGTTCACCGATCGTCGGCGGTCTGACTGTCCGAAGGCACACGCCGCAACGAGAGGATCCACGAAGCCCAGAGACCGGGAGGGCGCACGAGCTGCGCCTCTGCTGGGCTTCAAGGCGCCGTCGACTCGGTGAACCGGCGGGGCGGGATCTGAGCAACATGACAAGGAGTTCGATCATGACCGTGAGCGCCAGCTTCTGTATGTCCCTCGACGGGTTCGTGGCCCGTCCGGACAATAGCGTGGGCCCTTTGTTCGACTGGTATGACAACGGCGACGTCGAGGTGCCGATGGTCGGCTACCCGATCACGTTCCGGGTCGCCGCGGCCAGCGCGGGCTATCTGTGGGCGCAGATGGACTTCGCCCGAGACAGCGCGTTCGTCTGCGGCCGGCGGGTGTTCGACTACACCGGCGGCTGGGGCGGCAATCCGCCCGGTGGCGGACGCGCGTTCGTGGTGACCCACCGCGAACCTCCAGCGGACTGGCCAGCGGAACGGCTGGCGCCCTTCACCTTCGTCCACGATGGCGTCGCCAGCGCGATCAGCCAGGCCAAGGTCGCTGGAGACGGCAACGTCGGTGTCTCCGGCCCGAACATCGCCCAGCAGTGCCTCAATCTCGGCCTGTTGGATGAGGTGCGGATCGATCTGGTCCCCGTATTCATCGGCGAGGGCATCCGCTACTTCGACAACATCCAGAACGAGAAGGCCGAGCTTGAACGCGTCGAGGTCGTCGAGGGCGAAGGCGTGACGCACCTGCGTTACCGCGTGCACTACCGCTGACCGCCCTGTTTCCGCGTCAATCGTCGGCTTGGATCGCCAAGAACCCAAAACCGCCGACCAGCCGGGAGCGGCCGCGGTTCGTATTCATGGAGAAACACCTCCAGTGGCAAGCACTGCTCACTCCGGACATCCGCCGCCGCGGGGTCGCCCCGGACGACGATCACGACCTGCGCCCCGAGGCCATCGTCGCCGGCGCGCTCACCTGCCTTGACGTCGCCGGCGAGGCCTGGACCCGCGGCAACGGCACCACACCGCTGGAAGACCTGGTCCTCGCGGCGGTCGCGGCGGTACGGGGAAGCGCAGCGGCCACCGAAGAGGGCGTGGCCGCCGCCCGCCTGCGGAAGACCTCTGAGGGTAAGGCGGTACCTCCTGACCTGCGGGTCCACCTCAGCATGGCGAAAGCATGTCGAATCCGGCAACCAACTGACACGGAGACGCGGATTTCGTCGGCGAAACGCGGATCCTCCAGCTCACGTGCCGAGGTTTGGCTTCCGAGCGATTTCGATGATTGTCTGGGGAGGTCAAGCGAACTGTTTGCTCAGCCACTTGAAGGGCGGTCAGTCACGTCAGGCGGTAGCTCGATGACCTCGATCGTCAACGGGCCGGCCTGGCCGGAGGCGGTGAAGACGTGTCGGCCCTGGCCCGTGCCGGAGGGGTGTGGGACATGCGAAGCGATGCCCTGGTGGCCTGATCCGTGTGGAGTGAACAGGAGAGACGTCTTGCCGGTGCGGGTCATGGTGGTGCCCGGCGGGGAAGCCCGCCGGACACGCGGGGTGGCCGGGCGGCTGGTCGGCACCTTGACCGACCGGTTCACCGGCTGGCAGGTGTCGGCCGGGCTGGCGGCACTCACCGTCGTCGGCGTGCTCGTGGTCGCGGTCTTCGCCGGGCCGATCCCGATTGTCGTCGGCACGGCGTTGACCGTGTGCGGGTTCGCCGGCGCTCAAGCCGTACTGGTGAGCCTCGCGCCGGACCTGGTTGCCACGGGCGACCGCGACATCGCACAGGGCCTGCTCAACTTCATGAACATCGCGGGTGGCGGGATCGGTCCGGCCGCTGTCGCGGGTCTGTCCGGCATCGTACCGGTGCCGGTGGCCCTCGCCGTGCTCGCGGCACTCCCGTTGGCCGGACTCGTTCTCAGCCTGACCTGGCGCCCTGTCGCCGGCCGTCGCCCCGAACCCGACGCCACGCGGGGGAGCCCGCGATGACGGCCTGCCTGCCTCTGATCCGATAATGCGTTGACCAGTAAGGAGCCTTGCCATGTCCGCCGAGCCGTTCGAGGTCAGCATCACCGAAGCCGAGATCGCGGACCTGCGTGAACGATTGCGACGGACACGGTGGCCCGAGCGCGAGCCGGTGGACGACTGGTCGCAGGGTTTGCCGCTGGCGTATGCGCAGGAGCTTTGCCGTAGCTGGGCCGAGGACTACGACTTCGGGTTCGCCGCGCGGCTGAACGTCTTCCCGCAGTACCGCGACACGATCGACGGGCTGGGCATCCACTTCCTGCACGTCCGCTCGCCGGAGCCGGACGCGTTTCCGCTCGTGCTCACGCACGGGTGGCCGGGTTCGGTGCTCGAGTTCCTGGAGGTCCTCGGCCCGCTGACCGACCCGCGCGCGCACGGCGGTGACCCGGCGGACGCCTTCCACGTGGTCGCGCCGTCCTTGCCCGGGTACGGCTGGAGTGACAAGCCGTCGACGACCGGGTGGGGCATCACTCGCATCGCGCGCGCCTGGGACACGTTGATGGTCTCGCTGGGTTACGAACGGTACGGCGCGCAGGGCGGTGACTGGGGTTCGGCGGTGTCCGGGGCGCTGGGCGAGGTGGCGCCCGAGCGGGTCGCCGGCGTGCACGTGAATCTGGGATCCGTGGCGGCGGGCACGTTCGACGACCCGACGCCCGGGGAGCTGGCGAATCTTGAGGCCGAGAAGGAGATGCAGCGTACCGGCCGGGGGTACTCGGCGATCCAGGCGACGCGGCCGCAGACGCTCGGCTACGGCCTCACCGACTCCCCGGCGGGGCAGGCCGCCTGGATCGCCGAGAAGTTCTGGGCGTGGACGGACAACGACGGCCATCCCGAGGACGCGTTGTCGCGGCAGACGATCCTCGACGAGATCTCGGTCTATTGGTTCACCGCGTCGGCCACGTCGTCGGCGCGCCTGTACTGGGAGGGCTTGGCCAACTTCCAGGACAAGGTGACCGCGCCATCCGGGTTGTCGGTCTACCCGCGCGACATAACCCGCCCGTCGAGGCGGGAGGCCGAGCTGCGGTTCACCGACCTGCGCTGGTTCGAGGAACTGCCGCATGGTGGCCACTTCGCCGCGCTGGAGCAGCCGGAGTCGCTGGTCGAGCAGGTGCGTGGGTTCTTCCGCCTGGTCCGCTGACTGTCCGTACCATCCCCTGGGAAGCCCGCACCCAGGGGATGGTCCTGCCCGTCCCTCGGGTCACCGGCAAAACGACGGCCGCGCTCGGCGACCAGACGCTGGTGACGCGGAGACCCGCCTGCCCGTCGACGCCTGGGACAGCCGCGACGCCGAATCCACCGCCGCCTGGCTTCGCGCCCACCCGGGCATCGAGGTGGTCTGCCGCGACGGCTCGATGACCTACCGCAGTGCCATCACCACCGGCGCACCGCAGGCCGTCCAGGTCAGCGACCGCTTCCACCTCTGGCAGGTGCGCCGTGAGGTGCTGATTGATCGAGTGGAGGTGAGAGATCGTGCGCCACGGGGCGCTGTGATCCGTGTGCGGGTGTGAGACCCGCACCGTGGCCCTGTCGCAGCGGGACGACAGAAGCAGGGGGCAGCCGGGCCCGGCGAGTCGGCCGGGTCCGGTGGAGAGCAGCCCCGACAACGACGGGACGCACCGGCACTGCCGGACGGTGCCCCTTGGCCATGGCGAGCCGGGCAGGGCCTATTCCGTGATGACGTTGTCGCGGGGGCCGGCGTAGACAGGGTTCCTGTCGAAGCGTTTGTCGGTGACGAGCAGGCGGATCAGGCCCGGCTCGCGCAAGGACTCCTCCGCCTCCCAGACGATCCAGTCGTCGCCGACGGGCTTGGTCTGTGTGCGGAGCACGCCGAAGCCGCCCGGATTGTCCGGCGCCACCGCCATGATCAGGTACTCGACCTTCAGCCCGCGTCGCTTGATCTCGGGCAGGACTTCGCCGACGGTCTTCTCGTCCACGCGGAAGCCGGCCAGTGAGCGGCCCTTCGTGGTCGCCAGCCGGTAGTCGGACTTGACCGGCGGCTTGGGGTCGTGCGACTTGTCGGGCACGAGGACGCAAGGGGCGATCGGTCCGCTCCTCAGGATCGTGCTGGTGCTGTTGTCGCTGATCGTCCAGACGAACGTCTGGCCGGGCTTGAAGAGCTTGGTGTCGATCCGCATCTGCCAGCCCCGGCCGGGTTCCTCCCCGGGGATGTTCTCCGGAACGGAGTACAGGCCGCGGGGAATGTCGCGTACCAGGGTGCCACGCGGTTCCTTGCACCACTGGCCCGGGGGCGCGTAGTCGACGATGGCCGGCACGTTGAGCTCCTTCAACCGCTTCGCCAGCCCCTCCTTGTCGCGGAAGTCGCGGATCTGGACGTACACGACGCCGTCGGGTTCCTTGGTGACCGCGTAGGAGGGGGTGCCGCTGTCCTTCAGCAGCAGGCCCGGCCCCACCGCTATGCCCACGGCGAGCAGCCCAGCGCCCGCCAGCCCCAGGACCAGCCGCCGGGCGGGGCGCCGCTGGGGGTGTCCGATGGACGGGGCAGGCCGCTCGGCGGCGATCGCGGCCAGCAGCTTCCGCGCCCCCGCGTCATCGGCGTGCCCTCCCGGCTTGCCCGGTTCCACCCGGGCCAGGGCACGTGTGATCTCGTCGATGTCTCGGATCTTGTTCATCACAGCTGTCCCTTCGCGGAGGCCAACCGGCTTGCCGAGGTGAAGTGCACATCCGCCTCGGCGAGCGCGCGGGCGAAGCGCCTGCGGGCGCGATGGAGCCTGATGCGTACGGCGTTGCGGGACATGCCCAGCACGGTGGCGATCTGCTGCCGGTCCAATTCCTCCCAGGCGACCAGGGACAACAGCTCCCGATCGGTGTCCGGCAGGGCCCGGAAGATCTGCGCGATCGCCGTCAGCTCCACCCCGCTGTCGGGTGCGGCCTGGTAGAGGTCGGCCATCTCGGCGTCGAACTCCACGCTGAGGGCCTGGCGGCGTACCTCGACCCGGTAGTGGTTGGCCAGCACCTTGCGCGCCACACCGTACAGCCACAGGAGGGCCTGCTCTCCCTCCGGCACCTCACCCATCCGCCGCCAGGCGATGGCGAAGGTTTCCGCCACGACGTCCGCCGCGTCCTGCGGCGAGTGGCAGCGGCGGGCCGCGTACGCCGTGATCCGGCCAAACGTTTCCCGGTACAGGGACTCGAACCCGACCGGCTCACTACCCACGGGCCAGTCCCGCGTCCGGTCTCCTCGGCATCCCCATGGCCGCCTCCTTCATCACCCTTGTTTCACAGACATCCGTGCCTATGTAGGGAGACCGGCCATCATTTCGCGCCTGCGGGAGATATTTCGCGGCCATCTCGCCGCCGACAGTCTCTCAGTCCGGACGCAAGCGTCACACCGATGGCGTGCACCACTTCCTCCTCGGTCGGTCAGGGCACGCCGGGGCTCCGGCCCGACGCGGAGCGTGTGTGCGGGTCGGCGTGTATCCGTGCGCTGGTCAGGGGTTGGTGGCCCAAGTGCGTGGAGTCACGTGCAGGTGGGGGAGGGGGAGCCCAGCCGGCGGTGCGGGACGGCCGCGCAGGCCAGTGGCTTCTGGCTAGCGACGTCGACCTTGTCGAACGCGTTGGCCGAGTCGAACAGGTCCATCGGCGCCGACGCGAAGTGCACCAGCGGCACCCCGTGCGGGTGGAAGAATGCGCCGTCGGTGGGGAGGCAGGGCCCGCAGGCATCCGGCGGCAGGATGAACGATCGCCGCAGTTCCTCCGCCTCGATCGTGGCGGCGACGAGGTGCTCGAGCCGCGGCAGGCGCCAGGTGAACCACCAGCGCGCCTCGGGGTCGGCGGTGGGAACCCACGTGCCGTTCACGGTCTCCCAGCGCACCGCGGCGTGCTGGAGGCGCATGCAGCACCGCCCCGGACACATCTTGCCGGTCCAGACAAGCGCGGGTGTCCGCCGCGTGGGCCAGATGGCTGGAGGCGAGCAGGAACGTCAAGTCGTGCGGGTGACGCCCGGCGGAGGCGTGCGCCCCGTGGCGCGGGGCGGCCAGGACAAGGGCGATGGCATCGCGACCCTCCCACCCCTCCAAGGTCACCTGGCCGCCGTATGGCCATGCCCTTCGACGGCGGCTGCGTGACAGGCATTATGCTGGCGGCCGCACGTCTTATGACGTCTTGTATCCCCGCGATCGCCATGGTCTGCGGAACGTCAACGCCGGATTCCTGGGCCGGAGGATTGAGCGTGCCGCGTACGGCGTTCAGCGTTTCGCCCAGTCCGAGTTCATCCCTCGCTCTGGAGAAGCCGTGCGGTGAACGGGTTGTGCTCGATGGGCTCGTGGTCGCCGACCACGACCGTCCCGCCGATGTTGACGGTATGGTCGCCGACAACGCAGTTGGGTTCGAGGGAGAAGCTCATGCCCGGCGCGAGCGGCATCTCGGCTCCGATGGTGGGAACCTCGGTGATCAGCCCGTATGAGGCCGCTTCCGGCCGCGCCCGCATCCCGGCATCCCACCCGCAGACAGGACCGAACGGATTGAGGGCGTGGATCAGCGGGTGCACGTTCCATCCGCCCGCCTTGTCGGGGGCGCCCGCATCGCCTCCACGACCTCGCCGAAGGGGCGCGCTCGGACCGCCGGAGTGCTTCCGCATCGGCCTTGCTCACCCCTGGCTCCTCCTCGCAGGCCTCCTGCAACAAGAGGCAACGAGGATGTCCCGATCACCAGGCAGCGCCCAAGGGGCAGTTCGTGTTGATCATCTCGGGTTTCCAGCGGGCACCGGCAGGGCGCTGCCGGAGACGGCGCAGGCCACGGCCCAGACCCGAGCGCGTAGTTGCCCTGCGCGCCGCGGACCAGGTCGGCACCGGTGGAGTGGATCTGGGCGAACTCGGCGACGGTGTCCGGTTTGAGGAGCGGGGGACGGCCGTCGATGCCCCACACGGCCGCCGCGTACAGTCCGGCCAGGCCGCGTGCGCTGCCCACCCCGCCGGCCGAGGCCGGGCCGTTGGCGCGGACGGCGCGGGTGTTGGCGAAGGCGACCTGGTCCAGCGGCGGTGTGCTGTTGAGCCCGTAGCCGATGCCGAGGATGCTGTGCGGGCCCGGCAGGTTCGCCCAGAACGCGGCCTCCTGTTCCGGCGAGGCGGTCCACCACTGGATCGGCCGGAACCGGCGCTCCTCGGCTTCGGGCAGCCCCAGGTAGAGGTCCAGCCCGTATGGGACGCGGATGCGCTCGTCGTAGACCTGCTGCAGCGACCGGCCGGTCACCCGCCGGATCACTTCGTTCACCAGGGCAAACGTGACGAACCCGCCGTAGCCGTAGGCCGAACCGGGCCGCCAGTACGGCCGCTGCGCGGCCAGGCGGCGCGCGATCACGGCGTCGTCGGCCAGTTCGGCCGCCGACAGCCCGCCGTCGACGCCGATCACGCCGGAGCGGTGCGTGAGCACGTCCCGCAGCGTGATCATGTCCTTGCCGGCGGCGGCGAACTCCGGCCAGTGCCGGGCCACCGGCTCGTCCAGGCCGAGCACGCCCTCCTGCACCAGCAGCGCCGTCACCAGCGTCGCGGCGCCCTTGGTGGAGGAGTAGACGCCGGTCAGCGTGTCACCGCCGGCCTCGTCCCCGGCCCACAGGTCGACCACCCGCCGGCCGTGCACGTAGGCGGTGAGCTGCGCGCCCGTCTGGCCGTCCTGCTCGGCCACCACCGCGGCGAACTCCTCGCGCACCGGCTCGAAGCCGTCCGCGACCCTTCCATGGACCTTCATCCTGCTCATCGTTCGGCAACCCTTCATCAGGTGAGTGTTGGTCGCCGGCATGACGGATGCTCCGCGGAAAGGTGACCGGGTGCGGATGCGGTCACCTTCCCTTGGTTTGATGCGCCGACGCTTCGACGTGACTGAGATGAGAGGAAGACGACCGTGACGCCCGAGGACTTTCTGGCCGACCAGTTCCAGGGGCACCGTCCCCATCTGAAGGCGGTCGCCTACCGCATGCTCGGCTCGCTGAGCGAGGCCGAGGACGCGGTCCAGGAGGCCTGGCTGCGGCTGGCACGCTCGGACGCGGGCGACATCGGCAATCTCGGCGGCTGGCTGACCACCGTGGTCGGCCGGGTGTGCCTGGACATGCTGCGTGCCCGTAAGTCCCGGCGCGAGGAGTCGCTGGAGGAGCGCCTGCCCGATCCGGTGGTCAGCCTCGCGGATGCCGCCGACCCGGAGCAGGAAGTGCTGCTGGCCGATTCGGTGGGCCTGGCGCTGCTGGTGGTGCTGGAGTCCCTGACCCCGGCCGAACGGCTGGCGTTCGTGCTCCATGACATGTTCGGCCTGCCGTTCGAGCAGATCGCTCCCATCGTGGACCGCACCCCCGCGACGGCCAAGAAGCTCGCCAGCCGCGCCCGTCAGCGCGTCCGCGGCGCGACCCCGAACCCCGACCCAGATCCGGCCGATCAGCGCCGCGTCGTGGACGCGTTCCTGGCCGCCGCCCGCGGCGGCGACTTCGAAGCGCTGGTGTCCATTCTCGACCCCGGCGTGGTACTGCGCGGCGACGGCGGGACGCTCGCCGGCGGCATGAAGGTCCTGCGCGGGGTCGCGGCCGTGGCCGGGCAGCTCGCCACCTTCCAGCGCATGGCCACCAGCGCCACCACCCGCCCGGCGCTCGTCAACGGTCTGGCCGGCCTGGTCAACACCATGGACGGACGGCTCATCTCCGTCATGAGCTTCACCATCTCCGACGGCAAGATCTCCACCATCGACATCCTGTCCGACCCCGACCGGCTGGCCCGGCTCGACCTCGCCCGCCCTGGCAGGGGTCGCCACAGATCAGGTGCGATTCCAGCGGGCGATTCCAGCGGGCGATGCCCGCCCGCTGGAAACGCTCACCTCGTGTCACGTGCCCGGCGTGATCCGGGCGCCCACGAGGATCCGGTTCCAGTTGTTGATCATGCCGATGGCGACCAAGAGCAGGGCGAGCTGCTCCTCGCTGTAGTGCTCGGCCGCCTGCTGCCACACCGCGTCGGACACCTCGGCGCGGTCGGCCAGCCGGGTCGCCTCCTCCGCCAGGGCCAGCGCGGCCCGTTCGGCTGCGGTGAACACGGTGGCCTCACGCCACGCCGCCACCATCCAGAGCCGTTCATCGCTCTCCCCCACCTGCTTCATGTCCCGGGTGTGCATGTCCACGTAGTACGCTCACCCGTTGATCTGACTGGCCCGCAGCTTGACCAGCCCCAGCGTCGGGGTGGGCAGGTCGCTGTCGTGCAGCAGCTTCTCCACCGCGAAGAAGTGGCGGTAGATGCCGGGGACGAGCTTGGCGACGTCGATCCTCTGACTCATCGGTAACCTCCGAGGTCGTCTCAGTTTTCAGGGAGACAACACAGCCCGTCCTGTTGTGACGACCCCAGTACGCAGGCAGTGCCGCCGGAGCGTGGGCGGCCGGATCACGCCGGGCACGTGACACGAGGTGAGCGTTTCCAGCGGGCGGGCATCGCCCGCTGGAATCGCCCGCTGGAATCGCACCTGATCTGTGGCGACCCCTGCCAGGGCGGGCGGCTCACAACCGGTCCACACCTCGGGATCGACGATGCCGCGGGCCTTGCGGGCGGCCGGGATCACCATGGTCGAACGGCGCCGCCGGAAGCCCCGCTGTGATCACTGTAAGGCCGTGAGGGTGGGTCTGCTGAACGCGGGCCCTGGCTTCGTGGTGCACGACGATCGGGCGGCGGTCGTTCACGGTTGCGGTTTCGAGGCATCGGCAGCCGATGGGCCCGGAGGCGGTGGATCAGGTGGGTCAGGCGGGCCGCGAATCTGAACCAGGCGAATGAACGGGTGGCGCCACCGTGTCGCACTCCGATGGGTCGGCGGGATCAAGCCTGGAGGTGGCTTCGAGGAGGGCGTCCAGCCTGTCCCGTGCAGCCAAGAGGTCGGCCGCGGCAGCGCTGAGCCGTTCCCGTTCGCGGTGCAGGTCGGGGAGCATTCCGGCGCAGGACGGTGTCAGCCCCTCGCCGTCATCGGTCATGCAAGGCAGCACCTCGCCGATCGTCGTGGTGCTGAGCCCGGCGGCGAGCATGAGACGAATGCCTCGCACCGTGGCGACGTCCTCTTTGCGAAACTCCCGATACCCGCTGGGCCGCCGCAGCGGCCGGAGCAGGCCTTGCTCCTCGTAGTAACGCAACGAGCGCACGCTAGCGCCCGTGAGCCGGGACAGCTCTCCGATCTGCATGTGACAACCGCCACTTCGAGTTGACTCTCACGCCGGTGTGAGAGTCCAGCCTATTCGCATGACAGAACAGCATTCATCCGGACAGGACAGCACCGCGGTCACCGTCGTCGGCTTGGGACCGATGGGATCGGCGCTGGCAGAGACGTTTCTTGATAGGGGCCGATCCCTCACGGTCTGGAACCGTACCGCTGGCAAGGCCGACGCGCTGGTCGCCAAGGGGGCGCGCCGCGCGGCCACCGTCGCCGAGGCCGTGGCCGCGAGCCCTGTCACGATCACATGTCTCAACGACTACGCGACCATGTACCAGGTCTTTGATTCCGCCGGCGCTGCGTTTCAGGGCCGTACGCTGGTGAATCTCACCTCGGGAACGCCGGCAGAAGCTCGCATGACAGCGGACTGGGCGGCCGAACGCGACCTCGGCTATCTCGATGGCGCGATCATGGTGCCCCCACCACTCGTCGGCCGGCCTGAATCGGTCCTCCTGTATGCCGGGCCACGGGAAGTCTTCGACCGGCACCGGGCGACCCTGGCGTTCCTGGGCGATCCCCGGCACCTCGGCGCCGATCCGAGCCTGGCGGTGCTGTTCAACACGGCACTGCTCGAGATGATGTACGCGACCCTGAACGGTTTCCTGCACGGCGCCGCCCTGGTCGGCTCGGCGAATGTGTCCGCGTCCGAGTTCGCCGAACTCGCGCTGGGCTGGTTCATGCCCGTGGTGCTGAACCCTGCGAGCCTCGCCGAACAAGTACCTGACCTGGACGAGGGCGCATACCCCGGCGACCTCGGAACCATGCACATGAACCTGAACGCGCTGGAGCATATCGTCCGCACCAGTGTCGAGCAGGGCGTCCACTCTGACCAGCCACGGTTGATGAAAGAACTCGCCGAACACGCGATCGCTCAGGGGCACGGCACCGAGAACTATTTCGCCATGTTCGAGATCTTCAAGAGAGGCCGAGGGCCGATGCCCGGCGGTGGCTGGTGATTGATGGGCCCATGCTCCGACAGGAGCCACGCACGGCTCTCGCGCGTCAGCCCGAGATGAGAAGAGCCACCACCCCGACTCTCAAGTGCGCAAGGGCAATCCCCCACACCCGGGAGGTCCCGGCGATGGCCTGACCCAACCGACCCCGCTGGTCTGGACCCAGCGACGGGCTACCGCTTCTCCACCTCACCCGGCGACTGGATCACCCACGAACGCTCCCGCCTGCGTACCGAGCTGACCCTAGGCGGCGCTGACCTGCTCACGAAGGCGTGGGCTTCGTGCACCCCCGCCGTTACTCCTCCGACACCGGCCACGATCCAGGCGTCCAGATCGGTGACGGCGGGAATGAGGAAGGTGGAGAACGTCGGCCAGGCGTCCACCTCGCTCCAGCCGAACACCGGCGCTGTCTGCGGTGGCCGCAGGTAGACCTGCTTGACTTTCTCCACCGGCACGTTGACCGTCTGCAAGGCCTTGAGCAGCAGATACTCGCTGGTGCCGCGGTGCCCGACAGCGACGCTGTGCCCAGCGAGGCACGGGCTCCCAGGAGCAGGAGGCCCGCATCGGCCGCTACCGGCCATCACCGAGCTGGGCCAGCTCTCCTTCCGGCGTGGCCCGCACACGCCAAAATCCCCGCTCCGGCGCTTTCGCCAGTTCCGGGCCTGAGCCGACGGTTCATCCGGCGGCGAGCTGGGGCCGGACTGGGCGAGTCAGTCGGCAAGGATGCGCAGGCCGAGATGGATGACGCGCAGGGCCTCGATGTCGGCGTGCCAGCGTTTCGCCGTCTCGGCGATCTCCGGGCCCAGCCGGGCGGTCTCTTCGTCGGTCAGCTGCTCATCACGAACAGTATATCGGACAGAACATGAATTCTGTTGGGTATAGGAGGAGTGCTGCGTCGCCGTGCCCTCGGCCTGGTCTTCGTGGACGGAGCCCGGCTCACCGTCATGGGGAGGCCGGCTTGAGAGGTCTTGTAGGGTCGGCCGTCGGTGAGCTGGATGCCTGTTGGGGCCGGTTCTGCCGGTTTTCGGGGTGCCGGTTTGTGGTGACGTGCCTGTGATGGTGTGGGCAGCGCGTTGAGGGTTCCCGGGAAGGATGGTCATTCATGAGCTGGGGGCGGTTCCGCGGTCGTCGGCTGGTGTTACGCGATGGTGAGGGTGAGCGTGAGGTGATCGAATGCGCGGCGGTGATGAAGGCCGACATGGAGCGGGAGGTGAGCGCGAGCCCTGAGGTCGGGTTGTCCAGGGAGATCACCTGGGCGGTCGCCGGGAGGAGTTTCCTGCACTACGGGCAGGAGTACCCCTACGGTTCACGGTTCGTGATGATCACTGGCGCCGACCGCGATGAGGTCGGCACGTTGACCCGGATCGTTTCCGAGTACTTCGAGCCGCTGGAGGACGCGGAACTGCTGGACGCTGTCGTTTGCGCCCCGGAGGTGGAGCAGCGCCGGGCCGTGCTCGTCAGGGCGGGCATAGGCGCGCCCGTCTCCGCGGTGATCGCGGCCGAGTTTGGGGATGTCGCTCTCGCCCGGGAACCAGCGCAGGACCAGCACCGCCTGCCAGAACGGAGTCAGAGCGCGGCTGCCCTCCGGGGTGCCGAGCCGGCGCCGTTCGTCCCTCAGCAGCCCGGCAACGTGGCGAAACAGCGCACGGGAGACGTCGAGCATGGCACGATGAGCAATCATGCGGAGCCTTCCGGCCTTGAGCGTTCTTGTGGGGAGAACTCATCTACCGGAGGCTCCATGTCCGTCTCCGGCCTTCGACGACTTCTCCCGGAAGGCCCAGAACGTCACCACGGGCGCCCAAGAATCCCCGATCACCTCAACTATTCCTCTGAGATCACCTCATTGCATGGGGCCGCTGCGGCGGAGGCGCCAAACCGCGGCTGACTGCCAGACGGTGAGCGCGGTGAACGTCATGATGGCGATGGTGACCAGCGCGGGAAAGTACCAATCAGGGACCATGCTTTCGAGAGCGCTATCGTCATTGAGTTCATAGAACGAGGTCGTGGGATTGATCCAGATGGCCAGGGTGAGAGTCAGCAAGTACATAATGCTTCCGATCGCGCATCCGATGAGGCCACTGACAGAGGATCCACGCTTTAACTGGCCGTGCAGCGCGGCGAGAAGGGCCGCCTCGCCGGCGAGTATGAGGGTGATTTTGAGCGTCCACCACCGCGCCGACGCGATTTCCTCATCAAGTTCTTCCAGCAGCACATAATTCCATGGCACTTCGTAGTTAGGGTGTAGCCCCGACGGGTGAGCAGCCAACTGGATCGAGATCAGGTTCACTGCGGCATACAACAACGGGGTCGCCAGGGCGCACAGCAGAGCGGGCGAGCGTTTCAGGTGTTGTAGGTCCATGATCGATTAGACGACCGGCACAAGCGGCGAGTTCAAACGGATCGAATCCCAGTGTGCGCTTGAGATTCTGATCATCTGTGTCAATCGCAGATGCAGCGGGGCTGCCGTTGGGCGGGACCGCCTCGGGTGAGGTGGGGGCCATGCCGGCGATGGCCGCCCAGCGGATGATGGCTTCGGAGACTGCGGGGTAGCGTTCGTCATCGCGGGCCAGGCGGCAGGCGATCAGTCAGGCCAGCGTCCGCTCCATCGCTCAAGCACACTGCACCGACGGAGGGAAGGAGAGGGAACGGGGGTCGATAATCGGGCGCGAGGGGCTGCGACGGCTCGCTGTGAGTGGGAACCGCGCGATGTCGACCGGCTCAACGCCACCAGCTGGGGCGCTGCACGGCGATTTCGACCACGCGCGACATCAGCGCTTTCCACCGCGTTCAACCAGGGCAAGCTGCTACCGGCGAACCCGCGGAGCGTCATTTCCCAACGGCCGGCGGCAGCCTCGCAACAGCAGCAGCCGCCCGCCCTGTGCGGCGGCAAGCCGGAACTGCGGCCGGTCGCCGGCAGCGTCCCCGAGGCTTTCACCGTGACCTTCAGCTCGCCCGACGGCCGCCTGCAATTCGCCGTGTCCACCACGCACAAGATCCCGAAGCACGACGCCATAACCGCCGTATCCCCGGACATCAACAAGGCGGCCGAGGCGGCTTTCCGCCCCGACACCTAAGCTAATTGGCGATCTTGGGATAGGTGGCTCCAGGATGTACCTATTGCGCCGATCGCCAGGTTGCACGCCCGCTGGCCTAGTGAGTCGTCGCCGGTTTCGTCAGCGGGCGGTACGCAGGCGCAGGAGATGCCCGGTGATGTGGTCACGGGCCGCGGTGACAGCGCGAACCGCGTGATCGTCGATGCCTTGTGGCGGGCGGGTGCCCTTGAAGAGCAGCGTGGCGTAGCCGTGCGTGGTGGACAGGTGCACGTAGACGAAATCGGCGCTGTCGGCCCAGGAAGTGTCGGCGGGCAGCACGTCCGCGGCCAGGCGCATGAGGGCGGCCGTGAGGCGGCGACTCTGCTCCTGGACGGTCGGACGGTGGGGCTCGGCGAAATCATAGGAGTAGACGAGGTCGAGGCCGGCGCGGTGCTCGAGGACGAAACGGGTGTAGGCGCCCGCGGTGGCAGCGAGCCGGTCCACGGGATCGGGCCCCGCTTGCTCGGCCGCCTCGACGAGAACGTCGGTGATGTCGCCGATGATGGCGGACGCGCAGGCGGCGAGCAGTGCCTCCCGATCGGGGAAGTGACGGTACGGCGCGGCCGATGACACGCCGACGCGGGCGGCGACCTTCGCCACGGAGAAACCGGTGACGCCTGATTCGGCCAGGAGCGCGAGACCCTCGCGGATCAGCTCGGAACGCAGGTCGCCGTGGTGGTAGCCGCGTTTCGGCGGCGTGGGTCTGCTCACGGCGACCGATTCTCCCTCCCTTTCCAATGTTAGAGTACTCTTACTTGATGTTAGAGCACTCTTACATCTGCGGGAATGAGGACACACCATGGAGCAACGGACCCTCGGACGGCAGGGGCTGGCGGCGTCGGCGCTGGGATACGGCGCGATGGGCATCTCCCTGGCCTATGGGCCGTCGGATGAGTACGAGGGGATCGCGACGATCCGCCGGGCCCACGAGCTTGGCGTGACGTTCTTCGACACGGCCGAGCTGTACGGGCAGGGCGAGAACGAGCGGATCGTCGGCGCCGCGCTCGCCCCGATACGCGACGAGGCCGTCATCGCGACCAAGTTCGGCTTCGACTTCACCGGTACCAGAGAGGGCGGTGTCGACAGCCGTCCCGAGCACATCCGCGAGGTCGTCGACAACAGCCTGCGTTACCTCGGCGTCGACGTCATCGACGTGCTCTACCAGCACCGCGTCGACCCCAACGTACCCATCGAGGACGTGGCCGGGACGGTCAAGGAGTTCATCGACGCCGGCAAGGTCCGCTACTTCGGGCTGAGCGAGGCGGGGGCGAACACCATCCGTCGCGCGCACGCTGTACAGCCCGTCTCGGTTCTGCAAACCGAATACTCTCTGTTCGAGCGGGACGCCGAGATCCTCTTTCCCGTCCTGCGCGAGCTCGGGATCGGGTTCGTCGCCTACTCGCCGCTCGGCCGGGGTTTCCTCACCGGCCAGGCCAAGCCCGGCGCCGAATATGACCCCACCGACATGCGCACTTGGGACGCCCGCTTCCAGCCCGGCAACTACGAGAAGAACCTGGAGGCCACCCAGCGGCTCGCGGACCTGGCCGCGACCAAGAACGCCACCGTTGCCCAACTCGCCCTGGCCTGGCTCCTGACCCAGGGCGACGACATCGTTCCCATCCCCGGCACCCGCAGCATCCAGCGACTGGAGGAGAACGTGGCCGCCGCCGACCTCACCCTCGACGACAGCGACCTGAAGCGCATCGCCGAGATCCTCCCGACCGGCGGCTTCGGCGCCCGCTACCCCGAGGGCATGCTCCCCCCTTGGGACTGACCCGGCTGACCGGGCACGACCTTCTTAAACGCAGCGGGCAGGCCGCTGCCGTCCGCAGCCGCGCCCGCGCTATCGGGCACGGCGATGCCCAATAGGGTAGCTGTGCGCAGTGTTCCGATTTCGTCATGCTGCGATCACGTCACAGCCAGCCCTTCAGCTTCGCCTTTAGCCTCTGGCCTGGGGTTCTTCTCGGGTGGCAGACGCTGGTTGATCTTGTTTTCGGTGGACGGGGTGTCGCGGGCCTGAGCCTGATTCTTTAGGGCGTTCCGAGTGGATTTGGAACAGCGGCGGGGGTGCCGAGCAAGGGGTGGATGTTGCGAAATCCGCAGCGGACGCCTCCGGGGTGAGTGGCCGACCTGCGAGTGGTTCTCCCAGGGGCGACGCAGGCCTCTATCCGCGGGCAGGTCGCTGTGTTCAGCGGTGCTCGGGCTCCACCGGGAGCCACAGTTCGGCGTCGGCCTCGGTCTTCTCCGGCGACAGCTGGATGCGGAGGATCTCGGGGCCGGTGCGGGTGCGGTACGGGTTTGACGGGAACCACTCGGTGAACACGTCCCGCCACAGCTCCTGGATGGCCCGTGGCGCGGGCCCGGAGGTGGTGAAAACCGCCCAGGTGCCGGCGGGGACGGCCAGCGTGGTCGCGCCTTCCGGAGCGGCCGCGGAGGTGATCACGCCATGGTGGTAGTCGAGCTCATTACCCTCGGCGCGGCTGGGGTCCACGTCGTCGCATACCGCGACGATGCCGTACGGTTCCTGGTCCGACAGCTTCTCCAGGCGTTCCAGGGCCTGCGGCTCGATCTTACGGACGAAGTCGATGATGGCCTGGTTCGGGCCCGCGTGCACCAGCGGTACCCGGGCTTTGAACCCGACGACGGTGAAGTCCGCCTTGTCCACGACGCGGTACCGCATGCTGCTGCTCCCTTCGATGGTGAGACGGAAGGCCATGCGGGACTGGGAGGTGAGCGCGGCGCCGGTACGCCGGGCCTCGCCTGGTCCGATGCCGTGCATGGCACGAAACGCCCGCGCGAACGCCTCACCGGAGCTGTAGCCGTAGCGCACCGCGATGTCCAGCAGCGTTGCACGCCCCGCGAGTACTTCGGCGCCCGCGAGGGTGAGCCGGCGGCGCCGGACGTATTCCGCGAGCGGCATGCCCGCCAGTGCGGAGAACATCCGGCGCAGGTGCTGCTCCGAGGTGGCCGCGATGCGCGCCAGCTCCTCCACGTCGACGGCCTGGTCCAGACGGCCCTCGATGTGCTCCATGGCCTGGTTCAGCCGCTCCAGCATGCGTGCCCCTCCTTCCGCGGCCTCTTCACGGCCGCCCTGCCGACGATAGTCGGCAAGCACCTCTATCCAGCGCCGCCCACGTCCCGTCCCAGCCCCTGGCGGATCGCGATCTCCACCAAGGAGTACGCGCCGTCGGCCCGATCCAGCTCATACGGCGCGGCCGGCAGGAGCGGCGGCTGGGCCATGAAGCGCGGCCGCACCCCGTGGTGCGGTTGCGCAGCGTGCACCAGGAACGGGTGGCACAGGAAAACGTCGCCCGGGGACCCGGTGGCGAGGGCGAGCGGCCGGTGGTCGGACGCCGCCACCAGATCGGGTGCGAGGGTCAGCCCGCTCGCCCCGTCCTCCCCGTACTTCTCCAGCACCTTCGGCACGTCGAGGTGTGAGCCGACCCGGATCCGGGTCGGGGCATCCTCCTCACCGACTTCACTGAACAGGAACAACATCAACAGCGCCCGCCCCTTGGAGCGCAGATTCGTGAAGTACCAGCTCTCGCCCTCCGGCAGATAGCTGCCCTCGATGTGCCAGCCCGCGTCGTCCGGCTCCTCCTCGTGGGGGAAGCGCAGCGGGAACGTGCCCAGTGAGTAGCGCGGCTCCCAGCGTCCCTCGCCGACGAGCAGGTCGTACGCATGGTGCAGGGCCGGGGAATTGGGTGCGGCCGCGAACGGCCCCTGCGCCATACCCGCCACCCAGTGCACGGGCTGCGTCCATGTCGATGGGTCCTCCGGATCGCAGCCCGTCTCCCGCCACAGCAGCCGCGCACAGTCCGCGGCCACGCGCGGCGCGACGGCACCCTCCAACTTCACGAAGCCGTCGCGAAGGAAACGAGATTTCAAGGTCGTGTCATCCATGCCCCCATCGTGCGACGACACCGGCCCAGATCACCCGACATCCTCGCTACCGCTTTTGTCGGGTATGCGGATGAGCGTACGGTCTCCGATCGTGCCGCCCGCCGGCGGGGGCTCGCCCAAGGCCAGGGAGTCAAGGCTGTCGCGAAGCCGTCAGGACGTGGTTCTCAGGACATGAGGACGGAGATCCGGTAGAACGGTGATCTTCCACGACCAGCCGTCGAAGAACTGGATCTCCGTTGCTTGCCGAGCATGCCAGCTCCGCTGTTTCCCACGCTGTCGAGAGTGACCCACGCTGTCGAGACTGATGCTTCGGCCCGCTCGGCGACCGGAAGGGTGTTGGCTCCCGGGCATGTGGGTGAGCTGACCGCGCTCGTACCGTTCGGGCTCGTCGATGCGGTCCTGGAGGAAACCCGCGGCGTGCAGCGTCGTCTGCGCGCGCCGCCCTCGCGTGCCGGGGTCTACGTCCTGCCGGTGACGTGCCTGTTCGCCGAGAGCGGCTATGCCCGGCGCCTGCCGCGGCCCGACATGCTCGTCCTCTGGGACAAGGGCTTCGACGGCAACGCCTTCCTCGCCCAGGTCGACGCCACCGGCGCGCAGGTGCTCGGCCGGCTGCGCAGCAACCGGCGCACTCCCATCCTGGCCATCCGCACCGACGGCTCCTCCCTCTCGCTGATCGGTAACCTGGGAATTCGCGTCATCGAGGCCCGCATCACAGTGACCTGCACCGACGGCGCCACCTTCACCGGCACCCACCGCCTGGTCACCCCTCTTGACCGACGCCCGCCATCGCCCGGCCGCCGCTCTGGTCAGGCTCTACCACCAGCGATGGGAACGCGAGCCCCGACCGCTGCGGCTTCTCCATCGCCCTGCACGCCGCCCGCGACCTGGTCATTCCGCTGGGCGAACGGCCCCGGCAGCACCACCGGCGTGGTCGCGACCATCGGACGCCGTGTCCTGGTCGCGCTGCTGCCATCCCGCCGCCCGCGTGTCAGCACCCGCAAGGTCACATCACCCACCTCCCGCTCCAACGAACGGCTCGACGACGGCCGGCCGGTCGCCGGCCGACTCATCCGCAAGATCCGACCAGGCATCTACACCGCCGAGCCACTCTCCACAGCGCTCCTGCCACCCGCTCGCGGGCACCGAGCGTGAGTCCCTTGACGGAGCGCGCGGCTGACATCGGCGCTCGGGCGCGTTGAGGCCGCTCCCCCGCCGGCGTCGTCCAGTGGCTGGGAACAAATCGGTCACGGCAAGTGTGGCAAGTCCTGACAAGACCTGTGAACGTGTTCTCGTTACGATGCGAGCGGCATCTGGCCATGTGAAGCACATAGTCGGAGGACGCAGTCGGAGGGCGTAGTCGGAGGGCAACGTGTACGGCGTCGCGTGGTTCGGCATCCTCGGCCCACTGGAGGTGACGGCGGCGGGCCGGCTGCTGCGCGTCTCCGGGCGCAGCCAGCGAGAGCTGCTCGCGGTGCTGCTGCTCAGGGCCAACCGGCTGGTCTCGATCGACCTGCTGATCGAGTCGGCCTGGCCGCACGCCCCGCCCGCCAGCGCCAGGCGGCAGGTGCAGAACGCGGTGGGACGGCTTCGGATCACGCTCACCGGCGGCGGCCTGCCCGGCGACCTGATCGAGACCCGCCCCGGCGGATACCTGCTGCGGGCGATGGCCGACGAGCTGGACATGCTCGCCTTCGAGCGGCACGTGGAGGAGAGCAGGCGGGCGAGCGCGGGGCAGCAGTGGGACAAGGCGGTGGCCAGGCTCCGCGCTGCTCTGGCGCTGTGGCGCGGCCAGCCGCTGCCCGACCTGGACAACGATCTGGTGGTGGCCGAGGCGCGGCGGCTGCAGGAGCGGCGGGTCGAGGTCCTGGAGGAATGCCTGGATCTGGAGCTGAGGCTGGGCCGTCACCACCAGGTGGCGGGAGAGTTGGCGGCACTGGCGGAGGAGCATCCGCTGAGGGAGCGCGTCTGCGCCCTGCTGATGCTGGCGCTGTACCGCGACGGCCGCACGGCGGAGGCGTTGCGCGCCTACCAGCGCACCCGGCAGGAGTCCGTCTCCGAGCTGGGTCTGGAGCCCGGCCCGGAGCTGCGGCGCCTGGAGCAGGCGATCCTGACCGGCGACGACTCCTTGAAGCCGGAGCCGGCCGTGCTGAGCCCGGTCCGTCCACGCCAGCTACCGCCGGATATTTCGGACTTCATTGGGAGGGAGGGTGTCGCAGAAGAGCTCCATGGCCTGTTTCGCGAGGGCGGCGCGGGCAACGCGGTCACCGTCGTGTCCATCGCCGGGCAGGCGGGGGTGGGCAAGACTACGCTGGCCGTCCACGTGGCCCACCGGCTGACCGGCCGCTTTCCCGACGGCCAGCTCTACGTGAACCTCCAGGCGTACCCGATGGCACCGGTCGACGTGCTCGCCCGCTTTCTCCGGGCCCTCAGCCTCCCGGAAGCCGACCTTCCTCGCGGGCTGGAGGAGCGGGCCGAGGAGTATCGGTCGCGGCTGGCCGACCGGCGCGTGCTCGTGGTGCTGGACAACGCGGTGGACGAGGCGCAGGTCCGCCCGCTGATCCCGGGAGGGCCAGGGTGCGGCGTGCTTGTCACCAGCCGCCGCAGACTGGCCGGGCTGCCGGGAGCGCGGCTGACCGAGCTGGAGGTCCTGAGCGTGGACCAGGCGGTGAACCTGCTGGCCCGGATCCTGGGCCGGGAGCGCGTCACGGCCGAACCGCGGGCGGCCCGCAGGCTCGCGCGGTTGTGCGGCGGACTGCCCCTCGCCCTGCGCATCGCGGGCGCGCGGCTCCTCACCCAGGACTGGCCGCTGGAGCGCCTGGTCGACGCCATGGCCGACGAGCGCGGGCGGCTCGACGAGCTCTCCTACAGCGACCTCGAGGTGCGCGCCAGTCTCGCGCTCAGCCACCGCGGCCTCAGCGAGCAGGCTCAGCGGCTGCTGCGCCTGCTGGCCCACCTCTACGCGCCCGACGTCGCCGCCTGGACCTGCGCCGCGCTGCTCGACCTCGAGGTCGCCGAGGTGCGCCCGCTCATCGCCGAGCTGGTGGAGGCGCAGCTGCTCGCGGTGTCGGGCACCCGCTATCACCTGCACGACCTGGTCCGCCTGTACGCCAAGGAGAGCGGCACACAGGATCCGGCGCCGGCCGTCGCCAGAGCCCTGGGCGGCTGGCTGGCCCTGGCCGAGCGGGCGCACATCGTGCTGTCCGGAGGCGACTTTGCCACACTGCACGGCACCGCCCCGCGCTGGACGCCCGCCGTACGGGAACGGGGGGCGGCCATCGCCGAGGACCCGCTGGCCTGGTACGACACCGAACGGGTCAACCTCGTCATGGCGGTACGGCAGGCCGCGGACGCCGGCCTGGACGAGCTGTGCTGGGATCTCGTGGCCAGCTCCTACACCTTGTTCCTCACCCGGGCGCACAACGACGACTGGGAGGAGACGCTCAGGTGCGCCCTGGCCGCCACCCGGACAGGCGGCAACCGCAGGGGAACGGCGGTCATGCTGATGGGCCTGGGGCTGCTGGGCGCCTACCGGCACCAGTACGCCGAAGCCGTGGCCGTACTGGAGGAGTCGGTCGACACCTTCCGCGACCTCGGCGAGACCCGCGGCCTCGTCTACGCCCTGGGGGTGGCCGCCCACGTGGACGGCATGCTCGGCCGTTACGAGCAGGCGGTCGTCCGGCACGAGGACGCGTTGCGGGCCCATCGCGCCCGGGGTGACCGTGGCGCGGAGATCCTCCTGCTCCGATCCCTCGGGCAACTGCTGGTGGAGATCGGCGCGTTCGACCGGGCGCTGCCGTACCTGGAGCAGGCTTTGGAGGCAGGGCGCGCCGGTGACCCGCGCATTCTGGCCGAGGTGTTCTACTGGCTGGGCCAGCTTCGTCTCGGCTGCGGGGAGATCGATGGGGCGGAGGCGGCGTTCAAGGAGATGCTGGGCATCTCCGAGGAGCTCCGCGATCCGCGCGAGGAGGCTGAGGCCCGCTACGGCCTGGGCCTGGTCCGGCTGGAGACAGGGGCGCTGGGCGCGGCCATCGGGCTGCTGCGGGAGGCCCTGGAGCTGAACAGGCCGCTCGGCGAGCCGCTGACCGATGGCAGGATCCGGGTCGCGCTGGGCATGGTGCACCACCGGCGTGGGGAGGCCCGCCAGGCGATCGATCAGCTCTCCACGGCGATCAGCATCTTCGCCGGCCTCGACACCCCGCTGTGGCAGGCCCGCGCCTGCCGGGCGCTGAGCGAGGTGCACGGTGACGCCGTCGCCGCGCGGAGGCTCCGGGAGCGCGCTCGTGACCTGTTCCTCCAGGTCGGCTCGCCGGAGGCCGAACACGTGCACTTATGACGGGCTTATGACGGCGCAAGCTCAGACTGAGCCTGTTTTGACTTCTCACCCTCAGGAGTCATCGTGCTCAGCCCAATCCTCATCATTCTCACACTGTTATGCGGCGGCCTGACCGCGCCCGTGCTCAAGGCCCCGCTCGGGTCCCCCACCGGGGCCGCG
Source organism: [Actinomadura] parvosata subsp. kistnae (assembly GCF_900323885.1). Classification (GTDB taxonomy): domain Bacteria; phylum Actinomycetota; class Actinomycetes; order Streptosporangiales; family Streptosporangiaceae; genus Nonomuraea; species Nonomuraea composti. The sequence goes on from NZ_OOHJ01000012.1 coordinate 42,602, forward strand.
ATCAGGGACACGGCCACTCGGATGGCGCCGCCGGAGCTGGACTGGCGCGCGGCGCTCGAGAGATCGGCCGCCCCGCCGGGCTCGCCACGGGTCACCGCGATCCGATCGGCACCCGAGGTGCGCAGCACCCCGGCGCCCGAGCCGAAACGCACCGAGCTTCCGGCCGCGACGTCGGCCGTGGTGAGACTGGACGCGAAGGCGCAGCGCGTCGGACCGCTGGAGGTGAGCGGGGCCGCCGGCACGACCGCGCGGGTGGAGGTGCTGGAAGAGCGACCGGGACTGCCGGGGTTGCTGTTCCGGATCTCCGCGGCCACCAGGGTCTCCGTCGACTTCGCCGGCTTCGCCGAGCGCTACGGCGCGGGATACGCCGACCGGCTCAAGCTCGTCCGGCTCCCCGAGTGCACCCTGACCGGCGGCTGCGAGCGCCGGCGCACGCCCTCGCTCAAGGACGGCACCGACCGCCCGGTCGTACCGTCGCTCAAGAGCGGGACCAAGCTGAGCGCGCAGGTCCCGGCCGGGCTGTTCGCCGTCACGGCCGGCCCTGAGGGCGAGGAGGGCTCGTTCAAGGCGACGCCGCTCGCGCTCTCCGGCGACTGGCAGGTCATCACGGGATCGGGGAACTTCACCTACAACTACGATGTGCCGCTGCAGCAGGCGCCCGCCGGCCCGACGCCGTCGCTGAGCCTGAGCTACTCCTCCGGCACGGTGGACGGCATGGTGTCGGGCAAGAACACCCAGAGCGGCCCGATCGGGCTGGGCTGGGGGGACTTCGCCGATGCCTTCATCGAGCGCCGCTACAACTCCTGCCGCGCCGATGGCCAGGGTTCGGACGACCTGTGCTGGAAGTCCGACAACGCCACCATCTCGCTCAACGGCCGATCGGGAGAGCTGGTGCCGCTGCCCGGGACGCCGACGAAGCAGTGGCGGCTCAAGGACGACCCCCGATGGCGGATCGAGCAGTTGACCGGCGCGAAGAACGGCGACAACGACGGCGAGCATTGGAAGGTGACGACCCCTGACGGCGTGCAGTACTTCTTCGGCCGGGGCGTCAACCCCGACGTCGGGGTGGAGACCCACTCGGCGTGGACGGTGCCGGTGTTCGGCGACGACGCGGGCGAGCCGTGCAACACCGAGACCCCGCTGCCGTGGTGCGTGCAGGCGTGGCGGTGGAACCTGGACCTGGTCATCGACCCGCACGACAACGTCCAGCAGTACGAGTACCGCAAGGAGATCAACCACTACGCCGCGCTGAACGGCTGGCCCGGCCTGGAGCACACGGAGTACGTCCGAGGCGGCGCGCTGGAGCTGCTCAAGTACGGCAAACGGCGGGCCGCGAACGAGACCGAGCCGTCGGCACAGGTCACCTTCGACCTCGACTACCGGTGCGTGGACCTGGCAGCGGGCTGCTCACAGCCGACCGCGGCCACGGCCGCGAGCTATCCCGACACCCCGGTCGATCTCATGTGCTTCACCGAGGTGTGCGCCGAGCACTCCCCGACGTTCTTCACCGCGTTGCGGTACGTCTCGCTGACCACGCAGGTCGAGGTGGGCGAGGAGAAGTTCGCCGATGTGGACCGCATCCTGCTCGCCCACGCCTTCCCCGACCCCGACCCGAACCGGACCGGGGACCAGAAGCTGTATCTGACCGCGATCCAGCGCAAGGGCATGTCCGAGGAGGAGCGGATCACGATGCCACCGGTGACCTTCTGGCCGGTCCTGCTGAGCAACCGGGTCGACACGGCGGGCGGCCTGTCGGCGATGCCGCACTACCGGGTCGGCGTGGTGACCAACGAGACCGGCGGGCAGGTCATCGTCACCTACGGCCGGCCGCACCCGTGCCCGAGCCCGATCCCCGATCCGCCGAACTGGCACCTGAACACCCGCGACTGCTTCCCGCACTGGCACGCGCCGGATGGCGGGGCCGCGGGGTTCGCGGTGTTCCACAAGTACGTGGTGACCCAGGTGGAGCAACGTGACACCGCCGGCGGCAGTCCCGCGATGATCACCTCCTACAAGTACGGCGACCAGGTCGGCGCGGGCTTGCCCAACGCGGCCTGGCATCACGACCGGGACGAGTTCGTCTCCAACGCCAACCAGACCTGGTCGGAGTGGCGCGGCTACGCCGACGTGCTGGTCACGCAGGGCAGCGGGCGGACGCAATACCGGCTCTTCCGTGGCATGAACGGCGACAGGCTGGCCGGCGACCCGTTCCCCGGGGCGGGCTCGCGGGTGGCCAGGACCTCCAGCCTGGACGGCACCGTCACCAACGTCAACGACGAGAACTGGCTGGCCGGCGGGGTGCTCGACCAGCAGGAGCTGCGCGCCGACGGCAGCGTCGAGCACGGCACGGTGACCGGCTACCACGCGCAGCGCACCGTGGACGCCGCCGGGCTCGATCCGCTGGACGACGCCTGGTTCGTCATGCCGAGCGACCGGGTGGAGCGGCGGCGCGACCCCGCCGGCGGCGCTCTGGTGCGCAGCCGCTCCCAGACCGTCTACAACGGGCTGCTGGGCACGCCGGACAAGGTGATCGAACACGGCTGGCTGGCCTCGGCCGGTGACGAGCGGTGCACGGTCACCGTGCCCACGGTGAACACCGACCTCTGGCTGCTGGACCTGCCCGCGTCGGTCACCCGCTACGGCAACGCCACGTGCGACGGGCCCGAGCTGGCCCGGGAGGAGTACGCCTACGACGGCGGAGCGTTCGGCGCGGCGGCGACGGCGCGCGGCGACCGGACCGGCACACGAGTCAAGATCACCAGCGCGCCGACCTGGGCGACGACCACCACGACCTACGACAGGCTGGGACGGCCGCTGAAGGTGACCGACCCCAACGGGCACACCACCACGACCGCCCACACCCCGGCGATCAGGTATCCGGCGACCACGACGGTCACCGACCACCTGGGGCACAAGACCACCACGACCTGGTTCCGGCCCCGGCAGGCGCCGAAGGCGACCACCGACGCGCGGGGCGCGCGGACCAGCTTCTCCTACGACGCGCTGGGCCGCACGCGCACCGTGCACCGGCCGACGGAGCAGGGCGGCGCCGCCTCGTACGAATTCAGCTACGATCTCGACCCCGACAAGACCAGGCCGGGCGTGGTCCGGACCCGCAGACTCCAGGACACCACCAGGTACGTCGACTCCTGGGTGCTGCACGACAGCTGGCTGCGTCCGCGCCAGACCCACGTGCTGTCCCCCGAATCCGGCAAGGTGATCGTCACCGACACCCGGTACGAGGAACGCGGCCTGGTCGCCGCCACCTCCCAGCCGCAGGCCCTGACCGGCACGGCCGGAGCCGGCCTGCTCCCCACCCCGGCGGGCGGCTGGGCGAACGACGAGACGACCGCTTATGACGAGCTCCGCCGTCCCGTCTGGCAGATCTCGTGGACCGCAGGCGCCGCCCGGCGCTCGGTCGTCACCGACTACACGCACGACTCGGTGACGACGACCCCGCATCCCCTGGCGGGCGGAGTCGTCCGCACGGTCAGCGACGCCCACGGCCGCGTGACCAAGGTGGAGGAACGCGACGGTGCCGCCTGGCGCCCCACCCAGTACGGCTACGACAAGGCCGACCGGCTCACCACCATCACCGATCCGGCGGGCAACACCATCACCAACACCTACGACCTCGCCGGACGCAAGATCGCCATGACCGATCCCGACATGGGCACCTGGACCTACGGGTTCGACGCGGCCGGGAACCAGACCAGGGCGACCAGCGCCGCCGGCACGCAGGTGCACACCCTCTACGACGCGCTGGACCGCCCCACCGAACGCCGCAGGGACTCCCCCACCGGCGCCCTGCTCGCCAAGTGGGAGTACGACGCGGCCGGGGAGACGGGCCTGCTGGACAAGACCACCCGCGTGGAGAGCGGCGGCTCCTACGTGGTCGACGTCACCGGCTACGACGGCCGGGCCAGACCCACCGGCCAGACCTGGATCTTCCCCGACGCCAGCTACACCGTCGGCTACGGCTACGACGCCGCCGACCACCCCACCCGCATCACCTACCCGGCCGTCGGAGGGCTCCCCGCCGAGAGCGTGACCACCACCTACAACGACGTCGGCCTCGCCTCCACCATGACCGGCGCCGCCGAGTACGTCTGGGCCGCCCTGTACGACGACCGGGCCCGTTCGGTGTGGAACCTGTCCGGATCCAGGTCCGTGCCCTTCAGCCGGGTCATGGAGTATGACGCCGACCAGCGCGTCAAGGCGATCAAGGCGGGCGGCGGCGACACCGCGCTGCAGGACCTGCGCTTCGCCTACGACGACACCTTCGGCGACGTCGTCGACCGGCTCACGACCCTGAACGGTCAGTCGTGGCGCGAGTGCTTCGACCACGACGACCGCCGGCGCCTCACCCGCGCCTTCACCACGACGGGCACCTGCGCGACCGGCACCCCCGGCACCGGCGCCAACGCCTACGACCACGCCTACACCCTCAGCGTGGACGGCAACCTCACCCGGCGGGCCGAGGGCGGCACGCCGATCGCCTACACCTATCCGGCCGCGGGCGCCGCCCGACCGCACGCCCCCACCGCGGTCGGTGGCGACACCTACACGTGGAACGCCAACGGCGACCTGGCGAGCCGAACCGTCTCAGGCCAGACCGAGACGCTCACCTGGAGCCCCGAACGGCTGCTCCTGGCCGCAGGCAGCTCCAGCTTCGTCTACGACGCCGACGGTGAACGCCTGCAGCGCAAGACCCCGGCGGGCACGACCCGTTACATCGACGGCCACGAGATCACGGGATCGAAGGCGGTGCGCACCTACAGGTTCAACGACACGCCCATCGCGATCCGCACGACCGGCGGCGTGGAGTTCCTGGCCACCGACAATCAGGGTTCGGTCCAGCTCAGCGTCCCCGCCGGCGCCACGGCCGCCGCTCACGTGAGGTCCTACCAGCCCTACGGCAGGCCGCGCGGCACCGACAGGACCGCCACCGACCGCGGCTGGATCGGCCAGATCGAGGACGCCTCCACCGGGCTGAGTTACCTCAACGCCCGCTACTACGACCCCTCGATGGGGCGGTTCGTCTCCCCCGACCCGCTCTTCGACGCCGCCCGGCCACAGACCCTCAACCCATACGCCTACGGGCTCAACAATCCCACAGCCTTCTCCGACCCCAGCGGCCTGATCCCCGACGCGTGCGCCTTCGGAGAGGTCAAGTGCTCGTTCAACGGCAAGGGCTGGATCAACGCACAGCCCGCGCCCTCGACTCCCGACCCGCCGCCGGCGGCCCAGGAGCTGTGCGCTCCCGGTAGCTCGGGCAACAACCATCCCGCCTGCGGCCCCAGGCGCGAGCGCGCCACCATCACCGGCGATGAGGACCTCACGGTCGAGGACCTCGCCGAACGCGTGAACGACGGCGTCGACACCTCGCTCGACGTCACCGAACTCGGCATGGAGCTGTGCACCGACTCCCTCGGCTGCGCCAAGATCACCGAGTTCGTGGAGATGACCGACGGCATCGGCTACGCCACCGGCGCCCTGGGCGTCGTCATCGACTGCGAGTCAGAAGGCTGGACCAGCCAAGCGTGCGTCAAAGGGGCCATCCTGGAGGGCGGCCAGCTGATCCCAGGGGTGGGGGTCGTCTTCCTCACCCTGGACGTGCTGGACCAGTTCGGACTCGTGGATCCCGTCATCGACTTCGTCCAGGAGCTCTTCACCAGCGACGGCCGCAGCCCCGTACGAACGTGTGACTCCGGCTCCAGGCCGGAATACGGGTGCACGCACCTGCCCAGCGGAGGGCAGGGCGAGCACACCGGGTCGGCCGGAGTGCCGCCGCCATGCGAGGGCTGCGCGGCTCCACAAGCGGGGCCATGCCCGTTGAGAGGGTGCGACCACAACAGTTACAACCTGGATGACTGATGGCTGGATGGGGGGCGTTCGGCAGCCCGACGTCCCCCTCTTCATGGGCTGCCGGACTCACAGCGGGTTCGGCACGGTCCATCAGCTCGCCACGGGCCCGAGCACGGCGGCCTTCGCAGCAGCACTGCGCGTTCGCGCTGGTCCGCGCAGAGCCGGGCGGCCAGCTCCAGCTCGGCGCGCGCTTCCGGTCGCCGTCCGAGCCGGGTCAGCAGCTCGCCGCGCATGGTCGGGACCAGATGCGAGCCGAGGAGCCGGTCAGGGCCACCCGCAGCGGGTGGGCGGTCGTGATGGCTCCGACGGCCCCGGCCATCCGGCTGATCAGCTCGCCGCACGGGCCTTGGTTCATGGCCTGCCTGTCTCACAGTGTCCCTGTCCAGCACCGCGTGTCAGCCTGCGGTCGCCGGTGCGGCTCCCGGCGGCGCCGCAGTCGAGATCGCACTCCGGATCCCGTCCACCAGTCCGCGGATCCCGGCCTCGCCCATCTCGCGCTGTGTCGCCATCACTGCCCCGTGCCAGGCCGAAGTTCGTCCCTTGGCCAGGTCCGCCAGCAGCATGCCGGTCATCGTTGTGGTGATCGAGCCGATCTCATCGGCGGTCCGCTCATCGGCCGGACGGGCGCCGCCGGCGGCGCCCAGCCCGACGAATCGGGTCCGGCCGTTCTCCAACAACCGTACACAAACCCTGATGGCCCTCCCCGTCCGCAACCCACAACACATCACGAGCCAGCACGGCGTCGCCCGTCCGCTGGGGGCGCCCGCTGGTCGGCCGGCGGGCCTTGAACAGGGCGAGGAGGCATATCACCAGAGCCAAGCCCGCCGCGGCCAGCTTCACGAGCGAGTGCTGCCTTCCCTGCGCCATTACCGCTCCCTCCTGTCGGGCATCGCCGAGCCGGCCTGCCGCTGATCCGCTGTTCTGTCGTGCGCACCCCTGGGCAACAGGTGCGGCAGGCGGTACCCGCCAACAGGCGGCGCTCCCGGCAGGCGGTGCCGCAGCCCTGCCAAGAGGATTGGCGCGGCAGCGAAGTGTTCGGCGCCTGCCAGAGCTGGTTGGTGGTCAATGCCTCCGAGACTCGCGTCGGAGACGCCCCCATCATCGGCGTGCGGCCGGTGTGCCTCATTCTTCCGGTGGCTCGCTGGGCTCCCATCCAACAATCACGTCGGCGGGACGCAACCTCCTCCCCTACTGCCGCATGTATTAGACATGCGATTCGAGATCACCCATGGCCCACCCCGCGCCTCGGCCAGCGAGGCGTCGGCCGACACGGGGGTGAGCGAGCTGTTCTTGGTTCACCGACTCGCCCTGGTGCGGTTGGCGTTCCTGCTGGTGAGCGATCAGGAGACGGCCGAGGACGTGGTTCAGGACGCGTTCGCCGCCGTGTATCGCAGGTGGAGCACACTCACCGACCGTGAGCACATGCTTCCCTACCTGCGCACCGCCGTGCTCAACGGGTGCAGGACGGTCCTGCGGCGCAGGGCGGTCATCGGGCGCCTGCGTGGCCTTCAAGAGGTTTCGTTCTGGTCGGCGGAGGCGGCCGCGCTGCTGGGTGAGACCCGCCGCCAGGTGTTCCTGGCCGTTCGGGCTCTGCCGCGACGCCAGCGCGAGGTGCTGGTGCTGCGCTTCTACCTCGACCTGTCAGAGGCAGAGATCGCCCAGGTGCTGGGCATCAGCCGCGGAACGGTCAAATCGACGGCGTCCCGGGCGTTGAAGACGCTCGCGACCGAGCTGCAGGAGGAGCGATGACCCGCAAGGTCGAAGACCGGCTTCGTGACGCGTTCAGCGCCGGTGCGGAACTGGTGTCACCCGAAAGCCTCAGACCGGTCGTACCCCCTGCCCCCGTCCGGCCGTCCCGGGGCTTGCGAGGGATGCCGATCGTGGTGGCGGCAGCGGCGGCCGCCGTCGTCCTGGCCGTGGTCCTGCTGGTCTCCAACCTGATCGCGGTGCCTGCCCCCGAGCTCGTGCCCGTCGACGGCAATGAGGCACTGCGCCGGCTGGCCGCGCGCATCGAGCGGCTCCCGGACGAGCACGGCGCGTACTGGCGCAGGTCACTGGTGAGCGAGAGTCTGATCCGGGTGCGCGCCGGCGCGCACACCTTCAATGCGGTGGTTTCGTCGACGTCTGAGCTCTGGCTGCCACGCGACTCCATGGACCCCGTGCAGACGCGGAACGGGGAACCGTCCCTGAACCCGGCGACCGCGGCTGATGAGCGAGCCTGGAAGGCCGCCGGGTCGCCCAGTAAGGTCCAGCGGATCTGCACACCCGGCACGAGGGCGGCCGATTGTCCGAAACTGCCGATGCGTGCGAAGAATCTGGTCTGCCAGTACTCCCGAGGTGTCTCGCCGGATCACGGTCCTGGCGCTCGACCGCTCGGACCGTACACGCTGGCCGAGATCTTGGCGCTGCCCGCCGACGAGAAGGGGTTGCGGGAGTGGCTGCGCGCCCGCCAATCGGAGCGAATTAAGGAGACAGGCCAGGCGCGTCCGCCGGAAAACGCCTGGCTCCTGCTGTCGAAGCCCCTCCGTCCCGCGGCCCGGGCCGCTGTCCTGCGACTGCTCGCCGACCTGCCGACGACCAGCGTCCGGGGGATGGCCACAGACCGGTTGCGCCGCGAGGGTTTGGCCGTGGACTTCACCAAGGGCAGCCACTACTCCGCGGAATTCGGCGAGGACGACGAGGTGACCGAGGATCACACGACCATTCTCGACCCGATGACCGGCGAGATCCTGGCTGAGGTCACCAAGGCGGGAGAGGACACCGTGGGCCTGCCCAAGGGCACGATCATGACGTCGATGGTTTGGATGCCCGCCACCGGCTGGACCGATGACCGCCCGGAGCGGCCTGAAGGCTGCCGCGGCCAGTAGCGGGCGCGCAGCAACGCGCTGGTGGCCGAGTTCTGCGTCATCGCGATCGCTGTGGCGACCGCGATGACGGCACCGCGCCGTACCGAGAAGGCAGGCGATGCCGCCACCGTCACCACCGAATCCTTCCATGGCGGTCAGAGGCCTCAGCTCGTCTTGAGCCAGGCGGCGTGGACCACGACGTTCAAAGGTCTTTGCGCACGCACAGGCAGCGGCTTGATGGCCGCCACTGGCATGCGTGCGTGAAGGTGTCGAGATCAACAGAGGCGGCACTCCCCTGCCCCCGGTGGCTCTGATCTTGGACGTAGCGCCATCAACCTGTCACAGAAGTCGGCGAAGTGCCGATATCAAGCGGCGACACAGCATTTCGACGAGAGACCTGGCGAAAGAGCTTGCAGTTGCGATTGCTTGGCATACGGCAATGTCCTTAGGCCGCACGAAGGCCTGTATGAGAGAGCACAGTTCGGTGTCGCCGTCTTGAAGGGCTTGCGGATGGTCTGGTGGAGGCCGCGTGCGGTGACGGCACCGGTCTGTGGAGGTCTTGTCCTGGGAGCAGAGGTTGGCGGCGATCGCGAGGGCGTGCTGGCAGAGGGTGATTGCTCGATCGTGGTCGCCGCCGAAAGCGTGGGTCTGCGCCAGGCCGTTCGGTGTCTTGATCGCCTTCACCACACGGATCGTGGTGAAGGCCGCTCGGATATCGGCGGATAGCGTGGTGGCCGCGGTCCTCATCGGTCAGACCGCGGTCCCCGCGCTGATCATCTTCGCCTCCGCGCTGATCACGCTGAGGTACCGGCTCACGCCACCCGGCGCGCCGGCTTCGCCCTCGTCCGGGTGAACAGGCCCGCGAGCAGGGCCGCCAGCAGCGGCAGGCCGAGGACGAGCGCGGCCAGGAACGCCCACGGCACGACGACCGGGCCGTCATCCCACATCGACGCCATGGACGCCGACAGCGAGCGGCCGGTGACCGCGCCCGCGACGAGCCCGATGAGCGCGCCCAGCTCCGCGATGTAGCCGGCCTGGGCCGCCGCCACGAGCCTGCGGGTCAGCGGCCGGCCGCCCACGGCGTGCAGGGTGTCGAGGTCGCGGCGCATGTCGGCCACGGCGAGCCCGGTCGCCGCGAACGTCCCGCCGAGCACGAGGACGACCGCCGCGGCCAGCGCCGCCGCCAGCAGGGTCGCGAGCTTCTGGGCGGCGTAGTCCTGGGCCAGCGTCGCGTACGCGTGAGTCGTCACCGACTGCAGGTGATCGCTGAAGCGCTGCAGGTCCCGCTGGTCGCGCACATGCCCGGCGGCCGGGACGTAGATCCGCCGCTCGGCCGTCCTGTAGCCGGCCGCCGTCACCACGGAGGCGGGCACCACGGCGCCGCCCTGCTCGGGCTGCGCCCCCTGCGCCACCACGGCCGGGGCCCGAATCGTCTTCCTGTCGATGCGGTCACCGGTTCTGGGCAGTATCGTCAGGCTGACGGTGCCGTCGCTGACCAGCCTGGGGTCGAAGACCACGACCTTGCCGGCCGCGAGCGCCGCCGCGGCCTGCGGGTCCCTGCGGCCCTGGAGCAGGGCGAGCACCTGGGCGTCCCCGATCGGCACGTCGAAGGAGCTCAGTCCGTGATGCCGGCAGGCGTCACTGGCGCATTCCCGCGATTCCGGCTGGATCAGCGTCGGCATGCTGTGCCCGGTGCCGTCCTGGGCCTCCAGTGCCGGCACGAGACTCGCCCCGGGCAGCCTCTCCTGGACGGCGGCGCGGACCCGGGCCCAGGTGGCCGCGTCCACGTCGCCGGCGTACACGGTCAGGGTGCCCTCGGGCGCGTCGATCCGGTTCATCCGCCGCTCGGCGGTGTAGGTGCTGGTGTAGGCCAGGCCGACGGTGACCGCGCCCATGGTGGCGGCCATGACGGCGGCCACCGCCGAGACGGTGCGGGTTCGGTGGCGGGTGGCGTCCCTGACCGACAGGCGCGCCGGCAGCGGCAGCCGCGCGGCCAGCGGCGCGGTGCGCCGCACCAGCCAGGGCATCAGCAGGATCAGCCCGAACAGGACCACGGTGGACGCCGCCACCACGACCAGCTCCTGCCGGGACCCGGACAGGATCCTCGCGACCGGCCCGGCCACGAGCCAACGCGGCTGGGACGCGAACAGGACCGTCGCTCCTAACCCGAGGGCGAGCAGCACGAGGCCGGCCAGCGGGCGGGCCGGGCGGTCGCGCACCTCGTCCGGGCGGCCGGCCAGCACCCGCGCCGGGCTCTGCCGCGCGGCCCGCACCGCCGGTGCCACCGCCGCGACCAGCGCGCTGAGCAGGCCGAGCGCGGCGACGCCGAGCACTTCGGCCCACGGCACGTCGACCGGGCCGCTGCGCCAGTCCAGCAGGCGCGCCGCGATCGACTCCGCCACCGCGCCGGTGCCGATGCCCAGCGCGACGCCGATCAGGGCCGCTGCGCCACCCAGCACGAGGCCGTCGGCCAGCACGATCATCCGCAGGTGCCCGGGAGAGCCGCCCTGCGCGGCGATGGTGGCCAGCTCCCTCCTGCGCCGCCGCAGCCCGACGGCGAACGCGGGGCCCGCCAGCAGGACCGTCTCGGTGACGACGAGCAGCACGGCGATGGCCAGCCACAGCAGCTCGTCACCCGATCTGACCAGGTACTCGTACTCCTGCGCGCGCGGGCTCTCGATCACCGCGCGGGAGGCCACGCGGAGCCCGGCCTGGTTCAGCTCGCGCACCTTCTTCCAGGTGACCGGGCCCTGGGTGTCGATCAGCCAGCCATTGCCCTGCGGCTCGGTCTTGTTCGCCAGCACCGACCCGTACAGGCCGACGACCTCCATGACGCCGGGCCTGGTCGGGTCCTCGACGACGCCGACCACGCGCTTCGGCGCGCCGCTCCTGGTCAGCTGCAGGGTGCCGCCGACGCGCACGCCGCGGTCGAGCAGCGCGGGCGTCACCGCGATCTCCTGCGGCGTGGCCGGGAGCCTGCCCTCGGCCGGCGTCCGCAGGCCGGCGGTGAGCGGGTCGCGCAGGTCGATCTCCAGCAGGTCCACCCGCTCGAAGCCGTCCTGGATCCGGGCGTCGGTGGAGTAGTCGTAGAACGGAATCATCCGGCCACGGATCAGCCTTGCGACCTCTGTCGACTGGGGTGGCGGTTTCGCCCCGTCGGTGGCCTGCCGGGCGGATCGGCCGGCCGGGTCCTGGTCGATGGGTTCTCCGTTCACCTGGGAGTAGACGGCTGCGTCGGCGACCGAGCCCAGCCGGGACGGCAGCTCCTCCTGCGGTGTCAGGTCCGTGGTCCTCGACAGTGTCAGTAACGCCGTGATGGCCAGGACGGGCAGGCCGATCATGACCATGATCAGGGCGGTGCGGCCCTTGGCGCGCAGGGCGTCGCGGCGGGAGATGCGCAGCGCGGCGCGGAAGGCGCTCATCTGGCGCTCTCCAGCCGCACGGCGCCCGTCTCGGCGATCAGCCCGTCACGCAGGTAGATCACCCGGTCGGCCCAGGCGGCGTAGCGGGGCTCGTGGGTGACGAGCAGCACGGCCGCGCCGGCGTCGCAGCGGGCCCGCAGCAGCTCCAGGATCTCGTCGCCGGTGGCCGTGTCGAGCGCGCCGGTCGGCTCGTCGGCCAGCAGCAGCCGCCGCTCGCCCACCAGCGCCCTGGCGATGGCCACCCGCTGGCGCTGCCCGCCGGACAGCTCCTCGGGGAAACGGTCGGCGATCTCCTCGACCCCCACCTCGGCCAGCACGGCCAGCGCCTCGGGCCGGGCCCGCCCGGCGCGCACGCCGTCGAGCTCCCTCGGCAGCATCACGTTCTCGGCGGCGGTCAGCGACGGGATCAGGTTGAGGTCCTGGAAGACGTAGCCGACGCGGTTGCGCCTGATCGCGGCCACGTCCTTGACCCGGGACAGGTCCTCGCCCTCGATCGTCACCACCCCCGAGGTGGGCCGGTCGAGGCCGCCCGCCAGGTTGAGCAGCGTGGACTTGCCCGAGCCGGACGGCCCCATGACCGCGACCAGCTCCCCCGCCGAGACCTCCAGGCTCACCCCCCTCAGCGCGTGCACCTGCCCGTGCTCGCGGGTGACGTCCCGCAGCTCCACCACACTCATCGGTTCTTCTCCTTGGAAACGGCCTCGCAGTGGTCCAGCCAGCGCTGCTCCGCCTCGGCCTTGAAGATCAACGAATCCAGCACCAGGCGCTGCGCGAGCCCGCCGGCGGCGGACCGCTTGGCCCTCGTGAGCTCCTGCAGCGCGCGCATCGTGGCCATGCGCTGCGTGTGGATGACCTCGGCGACGTCCACGCCGCCCGCCACGGCCATCGCGACCTTGATCGCCAGCTCGTCCCGAGGCCGGTCGGTCTGCGCGACGGGGGTGCTGAACCAGCGCGCCAGCTCCTCCCGACCGGCCTCGGTGATCGTGTGGACCACGCGGCCCTGCTCGTCGGCGCCGACGGGCTCGACGAGCCCGTCACGCTCCAGGCGGGAGAGCGTCGTGTAGACCTGGCCGATGTTCAACGGCCAGGTCGCCCCCGTGGACGCCTCGAACTCCACCCGCAGCTGATAGCCGTACCGCGGTCCGCTGCTCAGCAACGCCAGCAGGCTGAGCCTGATCGACATGGATACCGAGTATGCATACTCGGTATCCCTATGGCAACCTGATTCACTCACCGGCCGCGATGCGTTCGCCCATTCGAGCATGACCATCTTCCGAAGGGTGAATGCGGGCTCGGGGCGAGTACCGTTCGCATACGGCTCGAACCTGCTCTTGGCAGACATCTGCGAGCACGCGGCGCCCAAATCCACAGCAACCTGTCCCACCGCCCGCTGGGGAGCCGGCTGACACTTCGCCGCGGCTGACCGGGAAAGGCTCACAGTCATGGACGCGATGAGAGCACCGGTGCAGCACACGGCACGGCCGGACCTTTGGCGACCCGATCAGCACCTGCGACGAGCCTCCCAGAGCGCGGGAGCTCGACGTGATCGTCAACGGTAGGGTGGCCGCGACCGCCCCGTTCACGCTGACCGAGGCTCCGCTGACCTCGGCCTCGTGACGTACCGGCAGGAAGGGCTTCCATGAAGGACGAGGCACGCGACGTGGACCTGCTCCGGATCGAGCTGGGCGTCATCTGGCGCCTGGACGAACGCGGCCGCCTGCCCGGCCCGGAGACCATGGTGATCGGCGCGGCCTCCGACGGCCTGACCGCCGCCGTCGCCGGCCACGTCCCCGACGACCTGGCCACCCACCTGCTCTCCCTCATCACCGGAGCCGCCCTCCCGCCCCCTGGTGTGCCTCCGGGGGTCCTGGCCGACTGCCGGGAGCTGCTGGGCGGCGAGCGGGTGACGGTGACCGGCGGCCCGAGCTACCTGGTGGTCCCGCCGGTCCGGGCCGACGTCACGGTCGAGGTGCTGCGATCCGACTCGGCCGAGCACGTCCGGCTCGTCCGCTCCTTACCGCGCCCCGCCTCCTGGGAGGAGGACGAATGGGGCAGGCTCACGAGCCTCAGCGCGGGCACGCCCTGGGCGATGGTCGCGGAGGACGGCCAGGTGGTCTCGATCTGCCACAGCGCCCGCCTCACCCCGGCGGGCGCCGAGGCCGGCACCTGGACCTCACCGGCCTACCGCGGCCGAGGCTACGCCGCCGCCACCACCTCCGCCTGGGCCGCCCAGTTCTCGGAGATCCCCCTGTTCTCCAGCACGAACGCGGACAACCACTCCTCACAACGGGTGGCCCACCGCCTGGGCCTGCGCCCGCTCGGCTGGATCTGGCACCTCACCACCTGACCCCGCACCGCACCGCCTCATGGCAGCTTGCCGACCGCGGCCCCCGAGCAGCCGCCGACCGTACCGAGGACGGTAACCAGACCAGGCGACGTCGCATCATTGGCCACGGTAAGACCTTTAGGCGGCATCAACGCGATCGATGCCGCCCGGATTTGCTCCCCCGCCGGAAGTGATCTTCTTGGTCACGCCGACGGTGGCGTGGGGGCCGGCCAGGTCCGCGCGCCGATCGTCCCGAGCTGAACGATTTCGGACCCACCAAAAACAGGAGCACAGGGCTTCCACAGTGCCGCCCACCAGGCTGCGGTTAGCAACCCATTCCTGTGGAGGACGAGCCATGAGCATCAACCGTGAGATCCGGGCTGCGATGCCCGGAGACGACCAGATCATGGGGCGTTCCGGCTCTACGCCGACCGACAGGTGCGTAGGACTGGACGTGACCTCGCCTGGCTCATCCGGACGGGCAGAGAGGCTCGTGCCACATGACAGCCTCGGGACACGGCCCGTGGATGCCGGGCTTCGAAACTGGCTCGGTCTTCTGGTGCTGCTGTTGCCGGTCACGCTGATGACCGTGGACCTGGGGGTGCTCTGGCTGGCGACCGGCTGTCGATGCTTCCGAAGCTGGAGAAGGGATCCCGGCTCCTGTCTCGAGCGGGCCGGGCGTTGGTAGAGCAGCTCGACCTGGTCGCCGAGATGGGCGCGGACCTGGACCCTGGGGCGCTGCGGACGGCCGTCACCGCAGAAGTTGGGGCGAGCAAGGAGCAGGTCCTGGCCGGCCGTCTCGAGGAAGCCGGCGACGACGTCCTGGTCCGGGTGGTCACGCCAGCCGATGGGCATGCCCGATTGTCGATGGAGAAGCTCGGTGCGCTGGGTGAGAGCCCGTCGCTGAAATGGCTGCGCGCGGCCTGTCAGGCGATGCTGCCGCGCATCGATCTGCCCGAACTGCTGCTGGAGATGCACTCCTGGACCTCCTTCCTGGATGCCTACGTGCACCTGGCCGACATCTCCACCCGCACGCCCCGGCCCCTGGTCGCGCTGCTGATCAGCGAAGCTTGCAATGTTGGCCTCACCTCGGATCAAGGACGGGGACGAGGCGCTGACCCGTGGCCGCCTGTCCCACGTCGACCAGAACTACGTGCGTGCCGAGACGCACGCCGCGGCAAACCCGATCCTGATCGAGCCCAGCGCGGCGTGCCGATCGTGGCGCTGTGGGGTGGCGGGCTGCTGGCCTCGGTCGACGGGCTGCGGTTCGTCGTCCCGGTCCAGAGGATCAACGTCGCCCCCTCGCCGAAGTACTTCGGCCACAACCGCGGCCTGACGCTCTTGAACGCAGTCAATGATCAAGTGATGAGGATCGGGCAGATGGTCGTGCCCGACACACCGCGCGACTCGCTGTACATCCTCGACACCCTGATCAACATCGAGGCCGGGCCGCAGCACGAGGTCGTCACGACCGACCAGGCGTCCGATTTGGACACGGTATTCGGGATCTTCTCCATGCTGGGCTACCGGTTCGCGCCCCGCTTCGCCGGCCTGGGCGGGGCGACAGCGGTTCTGGCGCTCGGAGGTGCCCGGCAGCAACACCCCGGGCGACTATGGGCTGTGCATGTTCGCCCAGGGTGGGCGGCCCACCGCTCGGGCAGGCGTTCGCCGAGTACGGCCGGATCGACAAGACCCTCCCCCTGCTGTCCATCCTGGACCCGATCGACGACACCTACCGCCGCAAGCTGAACAAGCAGTTGACCGTCCAGGAGTCCCGGCACCGGCTCGCCTGCAAGATCTGCCACGGCTCAGGCGGGCAGATCCGCAAGGCCTACCGCGAAGGACAAGAAGATCAACTAGCGGCTCTGGGTTTGGTCGTCAACGCGGTCGCGCTGTGGAGCTCCAAGTACCTGTCGGCCGCGGTCGAACAGCTGCGAGTCCAAGGCATTCCGGTGGAGGACGAGGACGCCGCCCGGCCCAGCCCGCTCGGCCACGCCCACCTCAACGTGCAGGGTCGCTACTCCATCTCCTCCTCCACCCCGGCCCAAGGCCTGCGGCAGCTCGGCGAGATGCCCGACCTTCCTGATGGCGGCGTGGATGAGGAGGGCGTGTAGACCGCTGGCGAGGCTCTGAAGAGAGGTGGGCGAGAACGCCGGCGGGTGTTGACGACTAAGCCGCGCGGATGCGGCCTTTGAGAAGGCAAGGGAGCAACCGGGCGGCGCCGGCATCCCGGTAGACGGTCTCCAGCACGAAGTCCTCCCCGCGCCTGGCCATGGTGGCGGGTCTTGGCGTGGGCGCCCTTGGTCTTGTACCCGAGCCTTCCGGGCGGTCGGCAGCGTCCCGTGAACCCAATTCCTGACTCGTGTGAAAGACAGGCGACACTCCTTCCGCGAAAAGGCCCACCCACATGCCGTTCAGTACGACCCTGTCTGACGCCGACCTGATCGAACGGTCGTGGCGAGATCCCGAGGATTTCGCCTTGCTGTTCGACAGGCACGCAGGACACATCCACCGCTATGTGGCCCGCCGGCTCGGCGACGACACGGCCGACGACGTCGTCTCTGAGACGTTTCTCGCCGCGTTTAGGCAGCGCCGCGACTACGACACCGCCCGTCCGAAGGCCCTGCCCTGGTTGTACGGCTTCGCGACCAACTTCATCCGCCGGCATCAGCGCGCTGAGATACACCGCTACAAGGCGTACTCGAAAGTGGGCGTGCTTCCCGAAGCCGACGACGCTGCGGAACAAGCTCTTGAGCGGGCGAGCGCGCATGCCGTACGCCGCCCTCTCGCTCAGGCGCTCGCTTCGCTGAAGGGCCGCGACCGTGACGTCTTGTTACTCGTGGCCTGGGCCGAGCTCACCTACGAGGAGGTCGCCAACGCCCTGTCCATCCCGATCGGAACAGTCCGTTCCCGCCTCAACCGTGCGCGGGCCATCGTCCGCAACGCTCTCGGTAGCACTGACCCCACGACGGAGCAGATCTCATGAACGAACGGACCGACCTGACCGACCTGGGCAACCTGTTCGCCGACAAGCCGTACCCCACGGCGGACCGTCTCGCCCCCGCCCGTACCGCCCTCCTGGCCGAAGCCCGCACGAAGCGCCGGTCCCGGCCCCGGGCGATCGGCCTGCGGCGTGTGATGCTGGCGGGTGGCCTGGTCGCGGCGATGACCGCCGGAGTGATCGCCGTCCAGACGTTCAGCTCCTCTGCCCCCGCGAGCGCCGCCGAGGTCCTGAGGCTGGCGGCCGAGGCCGCGACCGCCACCCCGTGGCCGCAACCCCGCGACGACCAGTACCTTCACTACGAGCGGATCGCGGAGATGCGCACCGAGAACGGGGCTTCCAACGTCGGCGGTCCGCGCCACGTGACGGGCGAGGTCTGGGCGTCCGTCGACGGCTCCCGCCCAGACCTGTGGTGGCACAAGCCGTCGAAATCCGACCCCCAGGGCCCGGAGTACAAGGAACTCCTGACCCGGTGCCCCGAACGTGGCGATAGGCGCCCCGCCTACTCTGACCTCAGGGAGTGGCCGGCCGACGAGGACCAGCTCCGGCACAAGCTGGCCGAACGCGGTAACGAAATGGCCCCCAACAAGGACACAGCGACCCGGATCTGGAACGGCGTCGTCAACGTACTCGGCAGCCCGGTCCCGCCCAAGCAGCAGGCAGCCATCTTCAAGATCGCCGCGGCTCTCCCGGGCATCGAGACGGAAGAGCTCAAAGACGCCACTGGCAAATCGGGCATCGCCGTGACTCGGGTGGACAACCGAGGCCGAGGGGGTGCCCTCTCCCGCGAATCCCTCATCTTCGACAAGATCTCCTACGTCCTCCTGGGCGGCCAGGAACTCGTGCCGGGGCAAGGGCGTGAACTCTGGTCCATCACCCGTCCGCAAATCACCGACATACTCCCGGCCTGGTCCAAGTCCTTGAAGCGGAGAGATTGCCTCTGAGTCTGCGGCCGCTGGACGACAAGCGGGCCGCAGGGCGCATTCTTCTGAAAGCCCGCGAATCATCGAACCAGCGGTACCAGTCACATGACAGATTCGCGGTCGGGCCGACGGAGTTACCGTTCTTCTTCATATGACGCCTTCAATCCTGTCATTCCGGGACATTCGCTATTCCGCGCCGCAGGACGGAATAGTGACGTAGAACATCAACCAGCAGTGCAATGGTGGTCGGCGTGGACAGAGTATCTCGGCATCAAGTGCGGACGAGGAGGTTCGAATTCGCGGACGGTGACCGTGTGCCGCAGAGGCGAGGCCGAGCTGCACCTCGTTGGCTTCATTTGGACGGAGAAGTCATGTCGCAATCGCTGTATCCGAAGGACTGGAAAGGGATGAATCGCGCGGGTAACGGCTGGTCCTCCGGCGTGTCGGCGCGACATCTTCGTCCGCACGACTGAGGTGCTTTCGAGCACAACAACGAGTTCACCGAATGCCAGTGGACCACCTGCCGCGCCGAGCGGACCACCTACCCCCTTCATGACAGGCCCTTCAAGGGCTCGCCCGTCTCCCACATGGCAGCTGGGTCGCGGTTTCCCGTACCGCCGCCTACGGGTGGCACAGCCGTGGGCGGCATGGGTTCCCCGGCCCGTGCCGGACACGGCTCCATGCGCGCCTTCCCTCAGATGTGCGAGCACCTCGGCCTCACTCCAAGCCAGCCGAAAGACATCCCAGGAGCTTAGATGTCAAGCCGCAACCGATTCTGCGTGATGCGACCAAGCGGTCGTCTCGTTGTAGACGGTGCCGGTTTTGAGGCGGCCGTGCAGGATGCCGACAAGCCGGTTGGCGAGCTGGCGCAGCGCGGCGTTGTGGCCGGAGCCGCGGGCTCGCTGCCGGTCGTAGTAGGCGCGTGCGCCGGGCGAGAGTCTCAGGGCGCTGAAGGCCTGGGTGAGCAGGGCATCGATGAGCCGGTCGTTGTGGATGAGCCGGGCCAGGGCGACCTTCTTCTTGCCGGACGCGCGGGTGATCGGAGAGGTCCCGGCGTAGTTCTTACGGGCCTTGGCACTGGCGTAGCGGCCGGGGTCGTCGCCGAACTCTGCGAGCACCCGGGCGCCGAGAACCGTCCCCAGCCCGGGCCGGGACAGGATGATCTTAGCGGCCGGGTGCTTGCCAAAATGGGCCTTGACCTGCCCTTGCAGCGTCTTGACCTGAGTGTTGAGCACCTCCAGGACGGCGATCAGCGCCTGGACGGAGGCGGCGTAGGCGTCGGTCACCACTTGCGGCTGACCGAGCTGCTCGGCGCGCAACGCAGCCTGGATCGCCACGGCCTTGCCGGCCACGTTCTTGCGGCGGGCGTGCTTCAACGCGGTGCTGATCTGCCCGATCGTCAGCCGGGCGGCCTGCGCCGGGGTGGGGGCCTTGGCCAGCAGCTCCAGGCTGTCGGCAGCGTCCAGGTCCTCGAAGGCGACCAGCGCAGCCGGGAAGTAGTCACGCAGCGCGTGCCCCAGCCGCTGGGTGTGCCGGGTCCCCTCCCAGATCAGCGTCTTGTGCGTGCGGGCCACGACCTTGACCGCCTCGGCCGCGGCGGAGTCCCCGGCCACCGGCCGCAGCTCGTGGGCGTGGGTGCGGACCATGTCGGCCAGCACGTGCGCGTCACCGGCATCGCTCTTGGCGCCCGAGACGCCGAGCCGGTCGCGGAACCGGGAGGCCTGCAACGGGTTGACCGCCAGCACCGTGTACCCGGCCGCGACCAGCGCCCGCACCCACGGCCCCCGGTCGGTCTCGATGCCCACCAGCACCTCGACCTCGTCGGCCTCGTCCCCGGCCAGCTCACCCACGATCGCGTGCAGCCGGGCCATCCCGGCCACGCCCTCCGGCAGCCGGGCCTTGGCCAGCCGCCGGCCGGAACCGTCCATCACCTCCATATCGTGATGGTCTTCGGCCCAGTCATCCCCCACCAACAGTCGCAACGATCCTCCCGATCTCGATCCAGATCCCGATCACCCTGAGCAGCCGGCGGGAGAACCTCAGCGACCTAATCAAGCAGTGCTCACGCTCACGCGGGCGGGCACGACATCCCATCAGCGATCAACTCTCCCAGCCAACGGCAGGGGCACGGTCTTTCGTCAGGACTCAACGTCCAGGAACCGGGAGTGCTCACCTGTCGGCGGCTACCACCAAGGAGTCTGCCGGATGGCTTACTCCCAGAACTGATTAGGAACTGCAACATGTCTGACGTTGTCCTGACGCTCGACCGCGAACGTCCTCTCGATCCACCCGATGTGTTCATGAGGTTGCAGGAGCGGGCGACCATGCACCGCATGAGGTACGCCGATGGTCACGTCGGTTGGTTGGTCACCGGGCATGCAGCCGCGCGAGCGGTGCTCGCCGACAGTCGCTTCAGCAATCGCCTGGAGCTGGGGCATTCCCCGATTCCTCCTTGGCTGGAACTTTTCAAGCGAGCAAGGGAACAACGATCGCCGACGCTTCCCGGAAACTTCCTGCGGATGGACGCGTCCGAGCACGCCCGCTACCGCAGGCTGCTCGCGGGACATTTCACCGTCCGAAGGATGATCCGGCTGGAGCCTCGGATCGAGGAGATTACCGAAGCCTGCCTGGATGACATGGAAGCGCAGGGAGCTCCCGCTGACGTGGTGCGGACCTTCGCGCTACCGATACCGTCGTTGGTGATCTGTGAACTGCTCGGCGTGCCTCATGAGGAACGCGGGCAGCTTCAGGAAGACTCCACCGTCCTGTTCAGCCTCGCGCCTACCATGGAGGACAGGGCCAGAGCTGAGCAACGCCTCACCGGCTACCTGCGAGGTCTCGTCCACAGCAAGCGGGCCGAACCAGCCGACGATCTTCTCAGTATTCTGGCGGCGAGCGGTGAACTCACCGACGAAGAGCTCACCGGAGTCGCCTTTCTGCTGCTGGTGGCCGGCCACGAGACCACTGCGAACATGCTCGCCCTCGGCACGTACGCCCTGCTGACCCATCCCGGACAGCTCAAAGCTCTGCGAGCCGATGCCTCCCTCATGACCAACGCGGTGGAAGAACTGATGCGCTACCTCACCGTTTTCCAGATAGGTCCGACCAGGGCCGCGCTGGAGGACGTCGAGGTCGACGGCAACGTGATCAGGAAGGGTGAGTCGGTCACGATCCATCTCGCGGTGGCCAATCGCGATCCCGCGCGCTTTCCTGTTCGTGGCGAGCGTCTCGACATCACGGAGCCCGCATCCGGACACCTGGCCTTCGGCCACGGCATCCATCAGTGCCTAGGCCAGCAACTGGCCAGAATCGAGATGCGCGTAGGATATACGGCGCTGCTACGCCGTTTCCCGCACCTCAGCCTGGCCGCATCGCCAACCGACGCATCGATGCGCGCAGACTCGATGATTTATGGCATGCACCGTCTGCTCGTCACCTGGTGAGGTTGTCGATTGATGGGCTCCAGCGCACGTTAGTGGTGACGCGACCTGCGGTGAAGTACCGACAGGCGCCGATACTACCCCGCAGCGCACACGAGATCGATCCCGGTGGTCCGGACGACACAGCCGTGCCGGTACCTGCGCGACACCGCCATACCGAGCAGTAGAAGGGGTGCTGGTAAGAAACGTGTCATGAGCCCCAAACGGGCGTTGCTGCGAGAGTAACAACCACTTGGGCCTGTACTTCCCACCGTCGGTGATGCCAAGACCCCCGGATGCCACAGGGCCCGGGCGGCGCGCAGCGGACGATCTCCAGCCACTCCTCGCAGATCTTCACGATCGCCTCGCGTTCCCACGGCACCAGCGCGTGCAGCGCGATCTGCGAGCCCGGCTTGGCGTCCTCCAGGCGGCTGACCACGGCGCGGGCCTGCCAACGCAGGACCCGCACGTGATCCAGCCCCAGCAGGGCGGCCGAGCGGCGGGTCGACCGGCCGCCCTCACGCGCCGCGTACGCGACGAGCTCCAGCAGACCGGCCTTGACGGATGCGTCGACTCGCGGCGGGACCAGGCTGGCGGTCAGCCCCGAAGTGGTTTTCCCTGGTGCAGATGCAAGGCGACGGCCTGCTCGGTGACCGTCGCGCGCAGCCGCTCGATCTCCTGGCGGGGCGCCGCCAGCTCAGCGGCTTCGGGGCTCCTGCCCGGCCGACCGCTCGTCGAGGTGCCCGCCAGCGCTTCCAGGGCGCCCTGCTTGGCCGGCGCATCCAGATCCACCCGCAGCATGGCGTCGATCGCCGGTTTGAATGGATCGAGGCGGGACTTACGCGGCGGCAGCTTCTTGTGGAGCTAGCCCGGTTTGGTGGACACCTGATCTCTGGGGAACCCTGGTTCCCGGAAGAAGGAGTCTGCTGTGCCGAACAACTATCCGCCGGAGTTTCGCCGGCAGATGGTGGAACTGGTGCGCGCGGGACGGACACCGGAAGAGCTGGCCAAGGAGTTCCAGCCCTCCGCGCAGTCGATCCGTACCTGGGTGCGCCAGGCCGACCTCGATGACGGCCGCCGCCAAGACGGCCTGACCAGCGCGGAGAAGGACGAGCTGGCCCGGCTGCGCCGCGAGAACAAGATTCTCCGAGAGGAGAAGGAGATCTTGCGCAAGGCCGCGGCTTTCTTCGCGCGGGAGACGGATCTGCCGAGATGAAGTTCCGGCTGATCCATGCGGAGAAGGACCACCACGAGGTCTCCCTGCTGGCCCGGGTGCTGGGTGTGTCGCGCCAGGGCTACTACGCCTGGGCCGCCCGCCTGCGGCGTGGCCCGTCGGCACGGGCCCGCCGTGACGCCGAGCTGACAGAGAAGATTCAGCGGCATCACCAGGCCTCCGACGAAATCTACGGGGCGCCGCGTATCCACGCCGATCTGCGCGAGCTCGACGGGGAGCGGGTGGGCCGTAAGCGGGTGGCCCGGCTGATGCGCGCCGCCGGGCTGGCCGGGGTGAGCCGGCGCGGGGGCTGTCGCACCACCATCACCGACCGGCGCGCCGCTTCCGCTTCCGACCTGGTCAGACGCCAGTTCGCGTCGGCTGAGCCGAACCGCATCTGGACCGCCGACATCACGTACGTGCCGACCTGGCAGGGCTTCGTCTACCTGGCGGTGGTGCTGGACGTCTTCTCCCGCCGGATCGTCGGCTGGGCGATGGCCGAGCACATGCGCACCGAACTGGTGACCGACGCGCTGGCGATGGCGATCCACCAGCGCCGCCCCGAGGCGGGGGTGATTCATCACAGCGATAAGGGCAGTCAATACACCTCCGTTGCCTTCGGCCAGCGGTGTGAGCAGGCCGGCGTCCTACCGTCGACGGCCGGACCGGGACCTGCTTCGACAATGCGATCACCGAGAGCTTCTTCGCCTCGCTGGAATGCGAGCTGATTGACCGGCGCACCTTCCACACCAGGTCAGAAGCCGAACGGGCCTTGTTCAGTTACATCGAGGGGTTCTACAACCCGCGTCGCCGCCACTCCGCCAACGGCCAGCTCAGCCCCGCCGAATACGAACGCCGCCACGCGCTCAAGAACGCCCAAGACCTCGACTATGCTGCCGCGTAGTCGCAAGCCCTGATGTGTCTATCGAACCGGGGCAACTCCACTTGCGCGGCTGGGGCCAAGCCGACGTCAGCGCTTCACGAACCGTCCGTCGATGCACACCGTACTTGCGCGCCAGCTGCCGGATCGACAGGCCCTCCACACGAGAGTCCCGCCGGATCGCCGCGAACAACTCGATCTTGGACTTCAGCACCACCGTGCCCCCTCATCCCTTGGCGCACATCCACCATCGCACCGCAAAAGACAAGGTGGGCCAAAACTCATCAGAACGCAATCAACCGATCACTCAGTGGGGCCAGAACTCAGCCGTAGGTGGCCCCACGAGACATGCCTACAACCAGTGGACTGCCCGGCGAGCACCTCGACGAATACCTGGTACTTCACCGACGGGGCAAGCAACGTACGCTTACCTGACCTGCCCGTACGCGACGGGGACGACTTGGGGCCTGCTGCGGTCCTGCCACCTGCTCCAACCTCTTCCACGGGGTGATCAAACCACCCGCGGCTGATAGGTGTTTCGACCCGGAACTGGTTCATTGACTCTGACGCGGAAGGCAGGGTGGGAAGACGATGCGAAGTTCCGGGCGAGGTTGGCGCCTGCCGCATCCACATCACCCGGCATGACGATTGAGGCACCCGTCTCCGCTTGCCTGCCTGTCTCCTGTCAGCGCACGTCACGGTGCGCGAGGCCTATTACCAGGAGTGGAAGGGGCAGCGCCCTGAGCCACCAGAGATGAACGCGATCCCAGTCAGGGTGGGTCGGCCAGGGCAGCGCGTTGTCCGCGAAGATCTGTGCCACCACGTAGAAGAGGAGGAGAACCACGGCTCCTGCCAGCGCGGCCTGTTTACCCTGGGTATGGCGGACGGCGGAAGCCGTCCCGGCCAACGCGATCAGCACGCACAACGTAGCTTCCACGGCGGCGCCGGAGAGCAGATCAGGTGAGTCAGCGGGGAGATGTCCGATCACGATCGCGCACATGATGCCCCAAACGGCGGCCGCGGCCATGACCGCCATGACGGTCCTCAGCCATTGGCGGAGCCAACGGGGAACCGGCACCGCCTCGGTACTGAGGGCCATGGCATCCACGAGAATGAAGGCCGCGGCGGCGCCCGCCAGCAGCGCCGCCATCCGCAGCAGCAGCACACCATGATGTGGAAGCAGGCCGTCGCCCGGTTGCAGGACGACGGCGAGCGTCGCGGACAACGCGGCAACGACCGCGATGGGCTGCCAGTCGACGGCGCGGACGAGTGGGCGTATCAGCAGCAGGGCGGTCACCTGCACCCCTCCAGCTTGGTGGCAGGAAACTCACTGTTCAGGCCGAGGAGAGGCAGAGCTTGGTCGATGGTCGTGTTCGAGGCGGTGAGCCGGTCCCAGTGAGCCCGTACGCGGTCGACGGAGTCGGGCCGTTCGAGCAGGCGGCGGGCGTATCCGACCTCGGCCGCCCCATATTTGAGCCCGGAGATCTGGCCTGCGAGGAACAACTCACCGTTACTGCGCATCGGTATCCGTTGAACACCATTCAGCTCTTCCCCGTTGAAGCCATCGCCCCGCCATACTCCTGGGCCCGGGGCGTCGAGCAGCCGGCTTGCGCGTCCTACCAGCCACAGCGCCACTACCGCCTTGGCGAGGCCAACGCCATCACACGCGTCCCTGACGTGGGCGGCCTTACGCGCCACCTGACCGAGCAGCATCGCCTGATGATCGGCTGGATCAGTGGACCAGATCGGCCACGTTCCCGGCTCGGCCAGCAGTTGCTCGATCGAGGGGCCGGGAATGGCAGGTCGTTGGCGGATGGCCGGGATCTGCGCGCGTGCCCGGTCGGGGATGACCGACACGATGGGACGCAGCGCCTGTGCCCAGACCGGAATCCACGCTCGATAGTCCGGATATACGCAGTAGGACACGCCCTCATTGCGCTGACATATCTGTTTCGGCTGATCGGCGGCAGAGGGATTCCTTGGTGGCAGCGGTGTCGCGGCCGTCGCCGAGGCCCCGGCGGGTATTGCGACGGCCAGGCCAGCCAGCAGCACCATCGCTCTTACCGGCCGCAGACCGTGCCGGAGCAGGGCCGCAGCGGTCAGTGCGACTGCGGCGGCGGTGAGGTAGAGGAGGTGCTGACCGGCGGGTCTGGCCTCCCATTCCGGACTGTACGCCGGGACCAGTGGCAGGAACCCGCCGGCGTACTCCCCTCGAGGGTTCACGGACACGGCGAAGGCTAACCCGAAGATCAGGAGCGGAGGCATGATCAGCCACGGCGTCCAGCGAGCCAGTACGGCGCCGAGACAGGCCGCCACCGCCGCCAGCGCCACTCCCGTGAGCGCCTCGTATAGATCGAACCGCCCGGCGACAGGACCGGAACGCCAGGGGAACAGCAGGAAGGCGGAGACCATCAAGGCCGCGAGCGCCGCTGCGATGGGGGGAGCGGCGAACACTACGGCCCGTGTGCGTGTGGTCGCACGAGTCGGCAGAGCGGCCAGCATCTCCGGCATGCCGTGACGGCGGTCGCGTCCTGCGGCGAGGTTCGCCGAGATCAGGGCGGCCGTCGCGATGAGTGCCGAAGCCGTGACCCCGTCGATGGTCATCATGGTCAGATCAGGCAGCCAAGCCGTGCTCTGAACCAGGGCCACCACCAGCGCGAGAAGCGTCGCGCTCCACAGGATCGGGTTGCGCAGCAGCCGCCTTGCCTCCAACAGCATCAAAGGCATGGTCACGCCTGCGCCTCCACCGGCTCGTCAAGTATCAGGAGGTAGCCGTCCTCAACCCCGGGTTCCGCAGGCACGCCGTCCTCCGGGCGCTCGCCGAGCGTTCGATACCGGCCGTCAGCGGTTCGCCAGAACAATCGCGAGACAGCCGGCACCTGCTGCGAATGCCATACCTGCCCCCGGACGGATTCGGCCAGTTCGATCGGCGTGCCATCGAAGATGATCTCGCCGCTCTTCATCACCACGACACGCTCACACAACGCGGCGACGTCCTCGGTCTGGTGGGTGGACAGCAGCACAGCTCGGCTCTCGCCGAGCCGGGAAATGATCGCACGAAATCGCATCCGCTGTTCTGGGTCGAGCCCGACTGTCGGCTCGTCGAGTATGAGCAGGTCGGGATCGCCGAGCAGCGCCTGGGCAAGGGCCAGCCGCTGTCGCATGCCGCCGGACAGCTTACGCACCTTCGTCGTGGCGCGGTCGGTCAGCTCCACCTCCTCAAGGACCCGGCGCACCTCTCGGTGACGTCCTCGCCTATCGGTCAGCTCCTTCAGGATCGCCACGTACTCCACCAGCTCGAACACCGTGAAGTGCGGGTAGAAGCCGGCGCTCTGTGGCAGGTAGCCCAGACGGCGGCGTAGTCGTGTGCGCTGCTCGCGGTCGGCGGGATCCAGCCCGAGGGTGCGCACATGGCCGCGGTCGGGGGCCAGGGTGGTGGCCAAGATACGCAGAAGGGTCGTCTTGCCCGCCCCGTTGCGGCCGAGGAGGCCTGTCACTCCCTTTCCAACACTTAAGTCGATGGCATCGAGCACGACCGTCCGGCCGTAGCTCTTCCCCAGCTCTCGTACGGTCACGGTGGTTTCCATCAGCACTCTCCAGGATCGAAGCGGGCACGGCGCAGGTAGATGACGGGAACAAAGGCCAGGGCAGCCAGGGCGTACAGCACCTGAGCGGCAGACGAGAATGGGAGCGATTCCCCACACACCACCGCGAAGAACCAAGCTGCGGCGAAGACCGCTGCTGAAATCAGGGGAGATAGCCACGTGGCGAGCGCCAGGGTGGCCGCGGTCAAGGCCAGCGAAGGCAGCAGCCATGCGGCGGCGAGCCCGACCGGCCCCGGCAGCAGCGGTGTGGCGAGTCCAGTGAGGATGACGGCCGTTGCCAGTACCGCGAGTGCGCGTAGCAAGAGTGACCTTGAGCCGCCCATCGGTGTGGCGGCCTGGAGTTCATGCAACGCGTCGACGCGCGGTCTGTAGGCGAGAACGATCCCCGCGAGCGGCAGCACAGGTGCGAGGGCTAGGAAAGGCAGCATCGCATGCGGTCCCAGCACCGGGTGACCGGCGGACAGTTGTGCGGCGGCGATGGCGAAAACGAGTACCGAGGTGACGCCTGCCAGCCATCCTCGGCTCAGCCCCGGAGTCGCCGCGAGAAATGTGGCCAGGTGCTCGGGAACCCCGATCCGGCAAAGCGCTCGTGCGATTGGTTTGGGGTGAGGTCTGTTCACGATGTCTTCGATGCCGGCCCAGCTCCGAGCGAGCCACTCCTGTGGGTATGGCACCGCGCTCCGGCAGTCCGCGCATCGGGCAAGATGGCTCTCTACGGACATCACCACAACAGGCTCCACCTGGCCGGCGACATAGCGTTCGATCAGGTCCGCGGGCAGATGCCAATTCGCGCTCATGCGAGATACCTCCTGAGCTGGACCTTGGCTCGCATCACACGAGTCTTCACAGTCCCCAGCGGTACGCCAAGAAGATCGGCGGCTTCTCGATGAGTGAGGCCGTCGAGTACGGTCGCCTCGATGGCGGCCCGCAGATCGGGCGACAGGCACGCCAGCGCGCTGGACAGATCGCCATGCTCCACGCCTACGAGAACGGTGTCCTCAGCCGACTGCATGATCAGAGGCTCTGGGGTCATCCTGGCCAGCAGGATGGTCTGCTGCGCGCTGCGGGAGCGGCGCAGCGCCGAAATAAGCCTGCGGATCGCGATGGTCCAGATCCAAGCAGCCGCCTCACCACTTGCGGCGTCGAAGCGGCGGGCGTCCCGCCAGATGGCAACGAAGGTGTCCTGGACGGCCTCGTCCACCAGGTCAGGGTTGGCGGATCGGCGTGCCAGCCGTGCCCTCAGCCAAGGCGCATGCCTGTGGTGCAGAAGCTTCAGCGCCTCCACCTCATCCGCGGCGACGGCCGCCAGTAGTTCTGCGTCATCGCTGTGCGAACCCACCGGAGGCGGTTCCCGGCGCCGGGCAGGAAATATGGTCACGCCTCTGTTATCGCAGGCAATGTCACAATCGGTTCCGTCCTGCCGACCCAACTTCGGGCGATGCCCCGGAAGGCCACTGCGCACCAGCTTGCCGAATAGGGGAAGGACACGATGTGCCCGGACAGGCTGGGCGAACCTGCCTCAGCCGACCGTCACCTCGAGCCGATCGCCCGTGGCAGCCCGTCCAGCCTGCGACCTAACACGCGATGCCGCCGATCGCGACTACAGGGAGTACGGGCTCACTCCCGACCGGTGAAGCGCCGGACAGCCTCCCTGATCAAGCGGGAGGACCTGGACGTTGCGCTGCTGGCTGCTTGCGAGGGCCATAGGCAAGAATGAGCCCATTTACTTCAGGAAACAGCCCTTCCGCGAGGTACCTGACCTCCATCCGTCTCACGCACCCAGGTCAGCGTGCGTGTCCAGCCGGCCGATTCCTGCCGAAATCACTTCACGAAAGGTGGTCGGGCTTCCCGAGCGGCTCGAACCGGCCGACGATAGCGTGTCCGCGTGGACCGAGCGCTACCTCGATCTGGCCGTGCGCGGGGTCCGCTCGGCGGAGGTCACCGCCAAGATCTCCCGGAACTATGGCGGGCCGCCACCCCCGGTTCGGCGGGTCGTGAGAAGCAGCGGCCGCACAAGTATCGGACCCCACGGCACGCCAGGGGCCCGCTACTCGTGCGGACGCCGGGGTAACCGGCGGGAACACCCGCCATCAACGACGTCCATAACGTCGATCAATGCTCAACCTCAACCGCTGTTCCATTGCTCCCCGAGGCCGAACTGAACCCACGCCAGCGCATCAACAACGCCCGAGCCAACGCGCGGGCGTTGTTGCATCACCGCTCCGACCAGCTAAAACACGGCCCAGCGATCGTTCAGCGATGGCTGGGCTCGCCGGCCGGTCGATGCCTTCGATGGTGCGGAAGTCGCGCTGGAAGCCGTCGGGGAGGGCGACCAGCGCCTTCTGGTATGCCTGGCTCTCGTATGCCGCGACGGGTCTGTTCAACGCTGTCGAACTCGATCAGAACGACGCGTTGCGTGATTCCGGCCTCGTGGGCGACGACTCGACTGCCACGGGACGGGATCCGGATAAGACCCGCCCGCTCCCAGCCTGGACAGCCGGACCGGCCGGACACATCCGACTTCGCATGGACAATCAGATCGATCGATCCCGGCGACGGGTGCTTGTCATGGTGGGGTGAATCGCCGTTGTCGTGGCCAGGGCCGGGCGACCGTTTCCCGGGGGCAGCCCCGGTGCTGTTTGCATCACAGCAGGTTGTCCTCGGGTGAGTCGGCCCACCGATCGACGTCCTCTTCGAAGTAGCCCCACAGCACGGTGGAGTTCTCCTTCCAGCCGCCGCGCCGGGCGATGGTGAGCGGGTCGACGCCGGCGGCGCGGGCGGCGGAGGCGTAGCCCCGGCGCAGAGAGTGTCCCGAGAATTGGCGGCGCAGGCCCTCGATGCGGTCGGCCTTCAGACCGGCGCGCTCGGCGGCTGCGGCGATGATGTTGTCGACGGCGCGTATCGACAGCCGTCCTTCGGGGTCGCCGATGGGGCGGCCACCGCGTCGCATCGCGACGCCGAGGTTGCCGTGCTGGTCGATGCGGACGAACAGCGGTCCGTGGGTACGGCCGCGCGTGGCAAGGGTGGCCATCCAGGCGGTCAGGGCGTGCACCACGCACACCTCTTCGTCGCTTTTGTGGCGTTTGAGCGCGTGGTTCTGCAGTTCCCTGGTCTTGCTGCGATACAACCGCACGCTGAGCCCTCTTGGGTGGCGGGCGACGTGTTCGATGTTGACGGCGAGGAGTTCGGCTTCGCGGCCGCCGACACGGAGCCCGAGCAGCAGCAGCGCTGCGTCGCGTTGTCCGACAGCGGTGTCGCGGTCGAGGGTGGCCAGCATGGCGCGCAGGTCGCCGGGGGTGACGGCGACCGCGCGGCGGGGTGAGGCCTTGGGGTCGCCGGTGCGGGCCAGGTGGTCGCGGTAGCCGGTGAGGATCCGGTTGGCGGCGGTTCGGTCGGGCACCTGCAGTCCCGCGCCAGC
Organism: [Actinomadura] parvosata subsp. kistnae; assembly: GCF_900323885.1. Taxonomy (GTDB): domain Bacteria; phylum Actinomycetota; class Actinomycetes; order Streptosporangiales; family Streptosporangiaceae; genus Nonomuraea; species Nonomuraea composti. The sequence continues at coordinate 73,523 of NZ_OOHJ01000012.1, forward strand.
GTGCCGGACCCGGATGGAGGAGATGGCCTGGCTGACGGTGCCCGGCGCGAGACGTCGGGTGTAGGCCAGATGACGGGCGTATTCGGCGAGCGTCGCCGCGGTGGCGGGCAGCGCGGTGCGACCGACGTCGGCTTGGGCACACCAAGCGGCGAAAGCGGCCCAGTCGCGGGCGTGCGCGGCGCGGGTGTTGTCGCTGACCCACGCTCGATCGCCCCGGCGGTCGCGGCCGAGACGGTGTGGTCGACCGACGCATGGACCACGGGCCGCTCCCCGGTGGTGCGGCCGCCCGGCACGCTGAGCGCGCGCGGCAGCACCACGCCGTCCGACGCGGGCTCCATGACGGCCGCAGAAGCCGGTACCGGCGCCGGGGCTTCTCCCCCATCGTCATTGATCATGACACTGGAGCCCCCTCAACGCCTCGCCACTGTGATCTTGTCACTTCCGATATGGAGAACATATCGGAAGCGAGCATGGCTAGCAATACTCATATGCTTATTCTCTTCTGATTGCACATAGGGTTATGCTTATTCTGATGCTACGCTTTGATCATGAGTGAGAGCATCGCGGGCGACAGCGTGCCGGATCCGCTACAGCCCCCGAAAGAGGCCGCGGACGACGCGCCCCGTCCGCCGCGCCACGCCGAACCCCCCGCAGCGCAGGCCCGCGCGTCCGCCGACGCACCCCGCGGCGGGCCCGGGCACAGCGGCGACTGCCTGGCCACCGAGACCGACGATCCGCTCAGGCAGTGCAAGCGGCTCAACTGCCGCAGGGCCAAGCCCGAACGGGCGCCCGGCAAGGGCGGGCCGCCGCGCCTGTACTGCTGCAAGCTCTGCGCCAACGCGGCCGCCCGGGACACCGAGGCCGCCCCCGAGGCGGCCGCCACGCACGCCGCGGTGACCGCCTTCACCGCGGCCGCCGGCGAGGTGCAGGCCAAGCTGCAGGCCCGCGACGCCCAGCTGGCCGCCGAGCGCGAGGACCTGCATCGCCTGGCCGAACAGCTCGATCAGGTACGCCGCGCGATGCAGCGGCAACTGGCTCAGGCGGAGGAACGAGCCCGGGCCGCCGAAGAGCAGCAGCTCGCCGCCGAGGAGGGCCGTCGACAAGCTCACGAGCAGCGCGATCAGGCCAAGCGGGAACGGCAGGCAGCCCTCACCGCGCAGCGCGAAGCCGAGGCAGAACGCGACCGGGCCCGGCAACAACGCGACGACACCGAAGAGCAGTGGCGTGACGACCTGCGCGACCTTGGCCGCCAGATCGGCGAACTGGTCAACGCTCAGCAGAGCGCCGAAGCGCACGCCACAAGGCAGGCCGAGCAGATCGGAAAGCTGGAGGCGCAGTTGCGCGAGGCCACCGGCCGGGCCGAGAGTACCGCCGCCAGGCTGGCCGAGCAGGACGGCGAACTGCGCCTGCTCACCGAGCGGCTGAATGGGGCCGAACGGCGTCACGATGACATGGCGGCCGAGCTCGCCCAGGCCAAGACGGCGCTGGAGGAGACGACCGGCAAACTGGAACACCTGCGCGAGGAAGCGACGCAGGAGCGGCGCCGCCTGCAGGACGAGCGCGAAGCGATGCGCCGGGAACGTGACCAGGAGCGCCAGGCCCGGACTGCGGCCGAGACCGCGGCGGCCACGCGCGTCACCGCAGCCGAGACCCGCCTGCAGGTCACCCTTGAGACGCTGCAGCAGGCCCGCCACCAGCTCGCCGCCGCCCAGGCGGCCGCCGGGCTGGCGCTGCCCGAGCTGGTCGACCTCAGCGGCGACCTCGGCGACGGGGTTCGGGGCGTGCAACTGTCCGACGCCGGCGTCGAGCTTGTCGCCCGGCACCCGGACGGCACCGTGACGCTGCACGGGCGCCACTCCCCGGTCCCGCTGGGTGATCCCGAGCACGCCGCCGCTGCTGGCCGGGCCGTGGCCGCCGCGATCCTCGCCGCCTCCACCCACCCTTAGATCGGTTCAGCAGGAAGGCGCCGATCCCCCTCCCCCGGCCACCGCGCGATCCTCGTCCAGCGGAAAGGGCAGACCCAGCAGGGTGCGGGGGCTCAGCAGCAATCGAACGGCCAGCGGCGTTAGCGAGCCGGTTGGGGCGGGCACGTTCGTCCGACGAGCACCGAAACGATCATCTACCTAGTCATACGCCTACGAGCCTTCTCCCTGATCTCCTGTGGCAGCGAGTCGGCGGCCAGCAACTGCGTCAGGAGGTCCGGTTCGAGCGCCACACAGGACACCGGGGTTTGAGTGTCAGCCGCGTCGGATCCGCTGAAGGGTCTTCCCGTTCGCGTCAGTGACGATAAGCGCTGCCGTTGTGACGTCGGAAGGGAGTTTCACAGCCCAAACCCCGTACCCCGCTCCGACGCTCCGCGCGACGCTTCCCGTAATTTTGCGCCCATCCGTGGTGACCGCCATGATCCCGTGAACCTCGGCCCTGGCGATGCCGAAGAAGATTCTTCCCAGGGCGTTCACGCGCTCCTGTTCATCAATGAGTCTGCGCAGTTGCTCCGAAGTGGCATCGGGATGGAGGGCTCGCACCTGCTTCGGGTCCCGAATGCCCCACGTGGAGCCCTGCGTACGAGCGAACTCCTTGGCATTGAGCGGAGGAAACCCGGCGCAGGTAGCGCCGAGCGAATCCCACGCGTTGCACAGGACAACATCTTTCGCGTCGGCGGTTGACGGCCGGCCCAGCCACATCCAGATCGGTATCTCCGGCATGGAGGCGATCTTCCCGACAGGTGGGTACTTCTTCTTCAACTTCTTGAACCCCGCACCGGACGGCTCCGCCTTGGCCACCACAGACGGTTCAGTGGGTGCCGCACCGGTGGGCACGGCGAGGGTGACGCCATCGCGCTGTCCCGGTTGCGGGACAGCGAGCCAGGTCACTGTGACGGCCAGGCACACCGACAGCGCCGAGATCGCAGCGGCGCCTGTCCGGCGGCGGCGTGTCGCGGCCGGCCCGGCCAGACTCAGCCCCCACACCGGCCGGATGCGGCGGGCCCGCGGACGCCTGCTCCCGCCCATGTGACCCGCCAGGCGGGAGCGGGCCGCGCCGATGGACTCCGGAGCCGCCCCCGGCAGCGCGTCGTGATAGCGGCGCAGCTCCTGCAAGTCTTCCATGATTCAGACCCCCTTCGCCGCGTGACCCAGTGTCTTGCGTAGTTTGGTTCTGGCCCGATGCACCCGGGAGCTGACAGTGCCGATCGGGATGTCCAGGGCGAAGGCCACCTCCGCGTAGCTGAGGTCGGCGCAGGCCACGAGCATCAACGCGTCGCGGTCGCCCCGGGACAGGCTCTGCAGGCCGCGTGCCAGCCGGGGGCTGAGCTGCTCGGCGGTCACCCGGTCGGTGACGCGGTCGGCGTGGCCCTCCACGTCGTCGCGGGCAGCCGAGCGGCTGAGAGCCCGGTAGAGGCGGAGCTCGCCGCGGCGGTGACGGCCGATGAGGTTGGTGGCGATGCCGTACAGCCAGGCCTTGGCCTCCGGTCGGGTCAGGTCGTAGCGGTCACGCTGATCGAATGCGGCCAGGAACGTCTCCGCGGCCACGTCGTCGGCGGCGCCGGGCCCGAGCCGGGCGGCGGCGTAGCGATGGATCGTGGTGAAGTACCGGTCGAAGATCATCGAGAACCACTCCGGCTCGTGCCGCGAGTTCGCGATGACCGACGCGTCGTCCGCCTCCGCGGCCAGCCGTGTGGCGGGATATGAAGAAGGGTCATGCATCCGGCGCCTTTCTCGAAAGAGGGTCGGCGCTGATTGCCCGATGCGGGCGTCCTTGTTCGCGCATATTTCGCGGAGCCCGCCGGAGAGCGATGATGATCAGCGTCCCGCCATGGCCGGCAGCGCCCCCACGCCGATCAGCCGCGGCAGGTCACTGTACCCGGTGTACCGCTACGCGGGCGGACCAGAGATCGGCGGCCGCTGTTGGGCGGTGTGTTGAAGATCCCATCTAAGCAGGAGTAGGGGGTGTTCGGTCATCTGTCAACTACAGGCCAGCGTCTTCGGCGGTCGTAGCCTTCGGGGTCGGCGCGCGGTCTTGAGCGGTCAGGCGGGCGAGCTGCTCTCGGGAGGCGTGTGCTGCCGCTGTTTGCGTGACCCGCCATGATCGCAGAGCCAGTGAGGCGGTACCGGACGCGGCGCTTCATCCTGCGCCGGCCGCGAGCCGTCGGGGAAGTGGCGGCCGTCGCCCGGCTGCGAGGCTGGACCTTCGCCGGCCAAAGGCCCGGCGGGGCGGGCAAGCTGCCCCTCATCCTGCTGGAGGGCGGCCTGCCCGGCTTCCAGGTGTCGTACATCGAGCACGACGGCCCCGCCCTGTGCGGCATCGTTATCGACAGCTCTCTGGCCCCCGAACCCCTCGGCGGGCTCGCCACCGCCGTCCAGGGCCCGCTCGTCCCCTGCTCACCGAGCTCCCGGACGACATCGACCATGAGGCCGACCGCGTGCTCGCCCTGCGGGCGGGCCGGCCTAAGTACTTCGAGCGGGGCAGAGCCCGCCTTCCTGGCCCGCTTCTCCGCAGCCGCCGAGGGCCCGAACCCGGCATCCGCGAGCTCGCCGCCCGGGCAGCGAAGCTTCTCCCCCGCATGCGCCCGCCAGGCGGGCCCGCCCTGATGAACGTCCCCGACCTGTTCCCCCACGGCGCCACCGAACTCCACCGCATCGCCATGCAACAGCTCGCCCCCCTCATGGGCGATGCCTGAGCCTCCGCTCCGGCTCGCGCGCCGAGAGCTCGAGCCGGCATCGGCCCGGCCTCCCGCCCCTTCGACGCACCGCGTCGGAACCGCCGGCGATCAGGGCGTACCGGTGAAGACGCCCGGTGCTCGCCCCGCATCGAGCAGGATGCGCCGCCGGCGCCGGCCCGTTAAAGTTCGCGATCAACGACATGTCTCCACGTCCGGGGCTCCCCATGCCTCAGGCGGCGAGCACGTCGGGCCGACGTCGAAGCGCACCCGAGGACGTGAGTGACCAGCCAGAGCAGAGGACGGCCAAGATGGCTGCACGTCGGAGCACTCGAGGAGCGCCTGCACCGGGCGTGGGAGCCGGGAACGTTCCCTCCCGCCGAAACCCTGCTGGCGATCATGACGTTGTCCGCCGTGCCACGTGCCCTGGGCACCCGTCTGGCCGCTCACCTGCACGGCGGCATCGTCGTCGGGCCCGGCGCCGTACCGGATCTCCCGGGCTTCGAGCAGCTACGCGGCATGCCACTGCCCGCTCAGCAAGGAGGATGGGAGCGCAGCGCCGGCGTCTACGATCCGGCGCGGCGCGCGATCGGCGTGGGCAGCGTGCCCTCGCCCTCGGTAAGCGTGGCCGGGCACGAGCTCGGGCACGCCACGGACGACATGGACGCCATGCCCTCGCACGGCCCGTTCTGGACGGCGCTGCACGCCTCGAACGCCGAGCGGCTGGCGCCGCCCTACCGCGCCATGGTCACCGAGCTGTACGCCGAGGCGTTCGCCTGCGTGCTGGTGCGCCGGGCGCGGCGCCTGATTCAGCTGTTCGGCGACGAGCATGCCGCCCAGCAGGCCTACCTGTGGTTCGCCGGACGGTATGGGATCGGCTGAGCAGCTCCAGCCTCTGGCAATGCCCGGCCGGGCCGCTATCCTGGACAGGACAGGACAGCGTGACGGATGAGACGGAAGGGATGCAGCATATGACCGCGATCAAGCTGGCCGGCGGCGTCCTTCGCGTGCCCACCCACACCGTGCTGCCCGACGGGGTCCACATCGACAGCACGCGCGACATCACGCCCGACGACCCCGACTACCAGGAATGGCTGCCGTACGCCATCGACGAAGCGGACTCCTGGCATGGTGACCCCGACGACGAGACCATCCTGAGCCGCTGGCGAGCCGCGGCCAGCGCGTGACCTCGCCGCCCGCCGCCGGCGGTGCTTGAGCCGCGCGGACGGGCCCACCACCAGTCAAACGACGACCGCGCCGCGACCCGTCGTTGATCGGGCGGTGGCGGCGCCGCTCCTGCTGATGCTGGCACGCAACGCCGGCCCCTGGGGGAACGTGCCGCCGCTCGTCCGGCTCGCCGGAGCTGGCGTGCTGCCAGCGGCCGTGACCATGGCCGCCCGCGGCTGGCCCGCCCTGCCGCTCACACGCCGGCGCCGTGCCTGGTGGCGGTGGGTGGGCGTGCCACTGTCGGCCGCCCTCCTCCTCGCACCGCTCGTGGCCTGACCGGCCCACCGTCGGCGAAGCGCGCAGCTAGCCTCACCGTTTACACCGATTGCACGCCACGCAGCGCGATGTCCACCGCGCGGCCGGTCGACGTGACGTGCTCCCGCACCTCCTCGCCGTAGAGTTCGAGGCTGGCCAGGCCGGCCGCCTGCACCGCCCCCATCAGCGCGCCGGTCGCCGCCGCGGCGCTGACCGGGTCCAGCCTGCCGGGAAAGGCTCGCACCAGTGCGGCGGCGATCCGCCGCTGGGCGTCGAACATCACGTGCAGCGCCTTGGCCTGCACGGTGGGCACCGTCGCCAGCGCCCTGCTGTAGACCTCCCGCAGCAGCGGGTCCTTCTCCCACGGCCCCCCGGTGAGGTAGTCGGCCAGGACCTCATCGACGGCCCTGCGCAGGACCTGCGCCGGAGTGTCCTGCGGCCCGCGATCGGCGATGATCTTCAGCGCCAGGTCGTAATACTGCTCGGCGTGGGCGAACAGCACGTCCTCCTTGGCCGGGAAGTAGTTGAAGAACGTCTTGGTGGCCACCTCCGCCGCGGCGGCGATCTGCGCGCCGGTGGTCTCCTCGAAGCCCTGCTCGGCGAACAGTCGCACAGCCGTTCGGATCAGCAGGTCCCTGGTCTGCCGCTTCTTGCGTTCGCGCAGCGTCTCCTCCATGGCCACGACCTTACACCCGAGGAAATTTACACTGTTATAAACTTGCACTCGCTGATGGTATCCAGGGGTCATGACTCAACAAGCCCTGCTTCCGCGCCTGGCCCCCGCGCTCGGGCTGGTCTTACTGGCCCCGCTGACTGGCGAGTTCCTCATGGGCAACATCCCCATCACCGATGTACGCAGCCTGCTCTTTACCCTCCCGCTCTACGGTTGCGGCGCTCTGCTCGTCCGCGAGCTGACCCGGCGGATCGGCCGCGGCTGGCCCACCATGATGACCCTGGCGCTGGCCTACGGACTGATCGAGGAGGCCTTCGTCACTCAGACGCTGTGGAACCCGAACTGGTCCGGCGTGCGCATCCTCGACTACGGCTTCATCCCCGCGCTCGGCCTGGCCGGGCCGTGGACCATGTTCATGGTGGGAGTGCACACCGTCTTCAGCATCAGCGCGCCGATCGCCGTCATGGAGACCCTGGCCGGCCCCCGCCGCACTACACCCTGGCTGGGCAGGCTCGGCCTGACCGTCACGAGCGTGCTGTACGCAGGCATCGTCCTGTTCGGCGCCGTCAACTCCCTCGTCCGGGCCAACTTCGCCTCGCCACCCCAGCTCATCGGCGCCGCCGTCGTCATCGCCGCGATCGTCACCGCGGGCCTCCGCCTCCCGGTGCACAACCCCGCCACCACCGCTCCGCTGCCCGGCCGCGCCCCGAGCCCGTGGGCCGCCGGCGCCTTCGCCCTGGCCGCCGGTTCCCTCTTCGTACTCCTGTACGCCGTCGACCCCACCGGCCTGTCCCCCTGGCTCGCGGCCGCGATCCCGCTGCCGGCCTGGCTCAGCGTGCTGCTCTACCTGGCCCTGTTCGCCACGGTCGCCGCCGTCCTGCTCCGCTGGTCAGGCCGCCCCGGCTGGAGCCAGGCCCACCGGCTGGCGCTCGCCGGCGGCGCCATGCTCGCCTACGCCTGGCACTCCTTCCCCTGGCAGCCCATCCCCCTCCCCGGAGAGGGGCAGGCCAGCCCGGCACTCGACCAGACCAGCAACACTATCCTCACCGCGGCCACCCTGGTCTTGCTCGTGATCGCGGCCCGCCGGCTGCGCGCCGAGGGGTGAAACAGTGCGACCAGGTGCCGGACATGTACGCAGTTGTCCGACACCTTCGCCTCAGGAGAGTCATCTGTGACCCATCCCCCGGGAGCGCGCGACCGCTTTGAAGCGATCTACCACGCGCACTACCCGGCGGTGCACCAGTACGCCGCCCGCCGTACCGACTCGCCCGACGACACGGCAGACGCGATCGCCGAGACGTTCCTCACCGCGTGGCGGCGCATCGCCGACGTGCCGGACGGGGACGCCGCACGCCTGTGGCTGTACGGCGTGGCCCGCCGGGTCCTGGCCAACCAGCGGCGCGGCAAGTCGCGCGGCGCGGCACTGGCGGTGCGGCTCAAGGCCGAGTTGTCCACCGCGCCACCGCCCGTACCGGATCGGACCGGCCCGGTGTGGGAGGCGTTCGACGCCCTGTCCGCTCGTGACCGCGAGGTCCTCGCGCTGGCCTTCTGGGAGCACCTGACCGGCCCGGAGATCGGTCAGGTGCTCGGCTGTACGGCGACAGCGGCCCGCATCAGGCTGCACCGGGCACGCAAGCGGCTGGCCCAGGCACTGGAAGTCACGGACCACGACCAGGCGAAGACGAGCGCGGAGCCGAGAGGAGAGAGCCTGTGAGCGACATCGGCCGGATGATGGCCGGCATCAACCCCATGCCCCGAGCACCTGAGCAGGGGCCCGGCGCGAGGGAACTGCTCCACGAGATCGTCGGCACACCGGTCCAGGCGCCCCGCAGGAGGCCCCGGCTCCTGCTGATGCCCGTCGCCGCGCTGCTGGCCACAGCGGCCGTCCTGGTCGTGGCCGTCCTTCCCGTTGACGCGCCCAGCGGCATCGCCCCGGCCGCCGCGCTGGCCTTCCACCGCTCCGATGACGGCTGGGTCGTCACCGTCAAGGACCTCTACGCCGACCCTGAACGCTTCGTCTCGGAGTTCAGAGCTCGCGGGTTCGATATCGAACTGTCCCTTCAGCCGGGCTCACCGAGCGTGGTCGGCAAGGTCATGGGCGGGGACTCCTCGAAAGAGGCCACCATCGAGGAGGAGTCGGTGGCATGCGGCCCCGCCGGGGACCGGTGCACGGTGTCCTTCCGCATCCCGGCGGACTTCCAGGGCGGCGCGTCCATCTGGTTGGCGCGCCCGGCGCGCCAGGGCGAGAGGTACGTCTGGGCCGGCGACGTCGACGCCCCCGGCGAGCTGCTGCACTGCGTGCCCTATCGCGGCATGACGGTCGACCGGCTGCGGGCCGTGCTCGCCGGGCGGGACGGCTCGATCGAGTCGTTCAGAGTAATGAACGGCCACCGCTCGAACCCCGTGCCGCAGGTCCCCGGCACCTGGCTGGTCGAGCACGCGGCACCGACCGCCCCCGGGCAGGTCGTCGTCTGGGCGCAACCAGACCGAACCGTGCCGGACGCGAACGCGAAGGCGATGGCCGGATGCCCCAAGAGCTGAACGTCCCACCCACGGCGCGCTACCTGGTCGTTTGAGGGATTCGTACGGGTTCGGCGGCGCGCTAGCGTCTGCTCCGGGCGGGAGCGGACACTCACCCGTCCCTGTGCGAGCCAGCCTTCCTTGAGCAGTGCGGCCTCATCGAGCGTCCGGGAAGTGAGTGCGATGCCAGAGATCGTGGTCGTCGGCGGCGGTTTCGCCGGAGTGTGGAGCGCGGCCGCGGCCGCCAGAGATCGCGGCGACAGCGACCTGCGCATCACGTTGATCGCGCCTTCCGGGGACATGGTGCTGCGGCCCCGGCTGCACCGGCTCGATCCGGACTGGGCCCGCGTCCCGCTGGCACCGCTTCCTCGACCCGATCGGCGTCACCCGCCTGCACGCCCAGCCGACCACCATCGACACCGCCCGGCACCGGGTGCGCTGCGGCGAGCACTGGATCGGCTACGACCAGCTGACCCGGCCCCAGCTCCCGGAGCGAACCTGCTGTTCGACATCGACACCGTGGAAGGCGTCACCCGGCTCGCCCGGCACCTGAACACCCTGCGCGACTTCACCGCGGTGATCGCCGGCGCCGGGTTCACCGGCCTGGAGCTCGCAACCACACTGGCCGAACGCGGATAGGTGATCCTTCTGGAGCAGGCCGAGGTCGTCACCCCCGACCTCGGCCCCATGCCTCGTCCCGAGATCGAGAAGAGCCTTGCCGAGCTGAACATCGACCTGCGCCTGGGCACCACCCTGACCTCCGCCGACGCCCACAGCGTCACCCTCGCCGACGGCAGCCGCATCCCCGCCGACGCCGTCATCTGCACAGCCGGCCTGCACGCCAGCCCGCTCACCCAGCAGATCCCCGCCGACCGCGACCCGCTCGGCCGCCTCAAAGCCGATCGGCACCCGCGCGTCCTGGACGACGTCTTCACCGCTGGCTATGTGGCCACCGCCCTGGCCTACCCACGCACCACGTCCTGCAAAGCTGCCAGTACGCCACTCCCCCTGGGCAAGGTCGCCGGCCACAACACCGCCACCGACCTGCCCGGCCTGCCCCCCGTGGAGTTCGCTCCGACCCCTACGTCACCTGCCTGGACCCCGGCGCCACCGGCGCCGTCCACACCGCCGGCTGGCAGCGCGACGTCCAGCTGACCGGCCCGCAGGGCAAAGACCTCAAGGACATCATCCTCCAGGTCATCCACCCACTCTCCGA
>NZ_OOHJ01000005.1 GCF_900323885.1 [Actinomadura] parvosata subsp. kistnae
CCATCATGAGCAAGCACGGCGCCACCGGCGTCCTCACCGTCGGGCTGATGGCGGGCCTGCTGCTCGTCGCGATCGCCCTCGCGCGGGCCGGACGGTACATGTCGCTCGTCCCCGCACCCGTCGTCGCCGGATTCACCGTCGGCATGGCCGGCGTCATCGGCCTCCAGCAGGTCCCCCAAGCGCTCGGCGTGCCCGCCCGCGACAGCGACAAGGTCGCGGTCGTCGCCTGGCACGCCGTCATCGACTTCCTCGCCAGGCCGCACTGGTGGGCCATGTCGATCACCCTCCTCGTGGCGGCGGCGCTGCTCGTGGGCGCGAGCCTGCGGCCCAACGTGCCGTTCTCGCTGCTCGCCGTCGCCCTCGTCACCGTCGTCGCCGAGCTGGCCGAGCTGCCGCTGGCCAGGATCGGGCACCTTCCCCAGGGGCTGCCCGCGCCGTCGCTGTCCTTCCTCGACCTCCAGGCGGTGCCCTCCCTCATCGCCCCCGCCATCGCCGTCGCGGCGCTGGCGTCACTGGAGTCGCTGCTGTCGGCCGCCGTCGCCGACAACATGACCGGACGGCACCGGCACGACCCCGACAAAGAGCTGTTCGGCCAGGGCATCGCCAACCTCGTCACCCCGCTGTTCGGCGGCATGCCCGGCACCGGCGCCATCGTCAGGACCGCCGTCAACGTCCGCTCCGGGGCGACCTCCCGGCTCGCGGCGCTGTCCCACGCGCTGATCCTCGGCGCCATCGTCTACACCGCCGCCGGGCTCGTCTCCAAGATCCCGCTCGCCGCCCTCGCGGGAGTGCTGCTGGCGACCTCCGTACGCATGGTCGAGCGCGACTCCGTACGCGCCATGTGGCGCTCCACCAGGAGCGACGCGGCCGTGCTCGTCCTGACCGCCGTGGCCACGCTCACCCTCGACACCGTGGTGGCCGTCATCCTCGGCCTGGTCGTCGCCGGCGCGCTCGCGCTGCGGGCCATCGCCAGGAACGTGCGCTTCTACCAGGAGCCGCTGCGCCACGACCTGCAGCCGCACCACACCGAGGACGAGCACGCCCTGCTCGCCGAGCACATCGTCACCTACCGGCTCGACGGGCCGCTGTTCTTCGCCGCCGCCCACCGGTTCCTGCTGGAGCTGTCGGAGGTCACCGACGTGTCCGTGGTGGTGCTGCGCATGCGGCTGGTCACCACCATCGACGCCAGCGGCGCGATGGTGCTGGCCGACACCATCGAACGGCTCGAAAGGCGCGGGATCATGGTGTACGTGTCCGGCATCCGCGACGGGCACCACCAGCCTCTCGAAGCGCTCGGCGTGATCGCCCGGCTCAGCCAGGCCGGGCAGGTGTTCGCCACGACCGACGAGGCCATCGCGGCGGCCCGCGAGCGGCTGCACACCTCCGGCATCGTGCCCCGCCTGGCGGGCTGACCGGCCCCTGCGGCCCGCCCCTTTCCGCCGCACGTACCGGGAATGCGGTGGAAGGGGGCGGTCAGGCGAGGGGGCGGGCGGGAGGGAGGCGGAGGCGGTCGACCGCCTCGCGGCGGGTGCGCTCGGGGCGGCGGTCGTAGCGGGCCGTGGTGGCCGGTGAGGCGTGCCCCACCAGGGCCTGCGCCGTGGCCAGGTCCACCCCGGCGTCCAGCAGCTCGCCGATGAACGTCCGGCGGAAGTCGTGCGCCGTGCGCCGCGCCGCACCCGCCGCCCCGAACCGCCGGGTCAGGATGTCGGCGATGCCCTGCCCGGTCAGCCCCACCGGCCGCCCGTCGCGCGTCCGCAGCCGCCCCGCCTTGCTGATCGGGCTGAACAGCGCCCCCGGCACGTTCCCGCGCACCGCCAGCCACCGCTCCACCAGCCCGATCGCGTCGGTCGTCAGGTAGACCAGGCGCTCCTTGTCGCGCTTGCCGCGCACCCGCAGCGACCGCGACCCCGGATCGTAGTCGGCCAGCGTCAGCCCGCCGAGCTCGGCGCGGCGGCACCCGGTCGAGTACAGCACGGCGATCAGCGCCGCGTCGCGCACCCCGGCCGGCGAGTCGTCGCACGCCGACAGCGCCGCACCGACCACCTCGGGCGGCACGTGGTGCCCGGCGGGCAGGCGGCTCTGACGTACCGGGGCCAGGTCGGAGGCGCGGGCGAGGTCTTCGGCGCTGGTCTGCCCCAGCCGCCACGCCTCCTTCAGCACCCGCCGCAGCGCCACCAGGTGCTTGTTCACGTACGCCGCCGACCAGCCCTGGTCGGTGAGCATCGTCCTGATCCGCACGGTGTGCTCGTAACGCAGCAGATGCCACGGCTGCCCCGCGCCGGTCGCGCTCTCGTCGCCGGTCAGCAGCCGGGCCAGCCGGTCAAGGCAGCCGCGCATCGTGCGCCGCGACTCGGGGCTGGTCAGGGAGTCGAGATAGACGTGGTACGGGTCGCGCGCCGGCTCGACCGGCAGCGCCCCCGGCTCGGACACGGCAGGCAGGCTCACGCCGACGATATTGCCACGACCCGCCGGCAGCCCGACGTCACGGAGGAGCACACGGAAGAAATTTCGCCCAGGCTGTCACGAGCCGGAGGGGCTGTCCGGTCTCAGGTGGGAACCGGGCGCCGCAGGAGGCGGCCCGGCGGACAGCAGAGAGGAACCCTCCCCATGAAGATCGTGGTGATCGGCGGCACCGGCCTGATCGGGTCGAAGCTGGTGACGAAGCTGGGCGAGCACGGCCACGAGGCCGTCGCGGCGGCACCGAACACCGGCGTGAACACCCTCACCGGCGAGGGGCTGGCCGAGGTGCTGAAGGGCGCCCAGGTCGTGGTCGACGTGTCGAACTCGCCGTCGTTCGAGCGGGACGCGGTGATGACGTTCTTCCAGACCTCCACCGGGAACGTGCTGGCGGCCGAGAAGGAGGCGGGCGTGGGGCACCACGTCGCCGTGTCGATCGTGGGCACCGAGCGGATGCCGGACAACGGCTACTTCGCCGCCAAGATCGCTCAGGAGCGGCTCATCGAGGAGTCCGGGATCCCGTACTCGCTCGTGCACTCCACCCAGTTCTTCGAGTTCGCCCGCGGCATCGCCGACGAGGCCACCCGGGACGGCAAGGTGCACATCGCGCCCGTCCTGTTCCAGCCGATCGCGGGCGACGACGTGGCGCAGGCCGTCGGCCGCACCGCCGTGGGCGCGCCGCTGAACGGCAGGGTCGAAATCGCCGGGCCGCGCCAGTACCGGATGGACGAGTTCTTCCGCCAGGCGCTGGCCGCCTGGGGCGACCCGCGCGAGGTGGTCACCGACCCGCACGCCCGCTACTTCGGCAGCGAGCTGGGCGAGCGGTCCCTGGTGCCGCTGGACGACACGCGGGCCGTGCTGGGCTCGATCACGTACCGCGACTGGCTCGACCGCGCCGCCGCCGACGGCAAGTAGGCCCATGACCGGGCCGGCCGGACATTCGTACACGCCACGTTTGGAGGAAAGATGAGCACCGGCGAGGACGGGTTCCTGCACGAGCTCGAGATCGAGGTCGAGGCGGAGGTGACCCTGGTCGAGGCCAGCCGCCCCGAGGAGGCCGCCGAGCTGCCGGTCGGCGACTGGCTGTTCGACCCCACGGACGCCGAGCGCGAGGAGATCGGCCTGCGCGGCCTGCTCGACGCGGTCGAGGTGCTGGAGGACGGCTCGCGGCGGCCGGACGACCATGTCGCGTGAGGTGCCGCTGATGACCGGCTCCGGCGTGTCAGGAATACGGGGGGCGCGGATCGACACGATCGACAGCCTGCGGGAGCACCTGCAGTGGGCGATCGAGCTGGAGCACGCGACGCTGCCGCCGTACCTCTGCGCCCTCTACTCCCTGGACCCGCGGCGCAACCCGGAGGCCGCCGAGATCGTCGGCAGCGTGTTCGCCGAGGAGATGCTGCACCTGGCGCTGGCCGCGAACCTGCTCAACGCCGTCGGCGGCCGGCCCGTCCTGGACACGCCGCGGATGCTCCCGCCCCATCCCCGGCGGCTGCCCCACGGCGACCGCTCCCTGGAGCTGTCGCTGGTCCCGTTCGGCGCGGAGGCGCTGGAGATGTTCCTGCGCCTCGAACGCCCGGCACCGCCCGGCGCCGCGCCGGAGGGCGACGAGTACGAGACGATCGGGCAGTTCTACGCCGCGATCGAGGAGGGGCTGCGCCACCTGTGCGAGCGGCTCGGCGAGCGGGCGGTCTTCTCCGGCGACCCGGCCCGCCAGGTGCACGCCGGCCACTTCCTGCACACCGGCGGGCGGCTCGTCGCCGTCCACGACCTGAAGACCGCGCTGGCCGCGCTGGCGGAGATCGTCGAGCAGGGCGAGGGCAACTCCCACGGCGAGGTCTGGGACGGCGACAAGGACGTCTTCCACCCCGAACGGGACGAGGTCGCCCACTACTACCGCTTGCAGGAGCTCAAGCTCGGCCGCCGCTACCGGCGCGGCGACACGCCGCGGTCCGGCCCCACCGGCGAGCCCGTCCACGTGGATCCGGACGGCGTCCGCCCGATGCCGCGCAACCCGCGCCCGGCCGAGCCCGGCAGCGCCGCCCGCCAGGCGCAGGAGGAGTTCAACCACACCTACTGCGCCGTCCTGCACCTGCTGGAGCGGGCCTTCGACGGCAGCCCCCGGCTGGTCGCGGTCGCCACCGGCATGATGTACGCGCTCAAGGCCCAGGCCCTGGCCCTCATGGGGGAGGCCGGCCCGACGTTCGAGTACGTCACGCCCGAGGAGCGGCGGTGGAGCACCGGCGACGAGCGGCGCGTCGTCGTCCTGCGCGACGGCCCCTACCTCGTGTACGGCCGCGTCCCGCTCCGGCGCAAACGCAAGATCGTCTCCGCCGGGAACGACGCGCTGACCTGGAAGACCGGCGAACCCCTAGAAACCGAGGATACCTACGCGCTGTGCCGCTGCGGCCACTCCGGCTCCAAGCCGTTCTGCGACGGGACACACGCCGTCATCGGGTTCGACGGCACCGAGGCGCCGCCGATGCGGCCGTACGAGGAGCTGCAGCACGTCCACGACGGGGTCGGCATCTCCGCGCGGCGGGTGGGGGAGCTGTGCGTCCACGCCGCGTTCTGCATCGGCCGCACCAGGCCCATCGCCGCGATGCTCGCCGACACCGCCGACAGCGACGTGCGCGCCGCCGTCATGGGCCGCATCGACCACTGCCCGTCCGGCTCCTACAGCTACGCGCTCGAACGCGGCGGCGCGCCGATCGAGCCCGACCTGCCGCAGGCCGTCTCCGTCCTGGAGGAGGAGGACGGGCTGGCCGGCGCGCTCTGGGTCACCGGCGGCGTGCCCGTCATCCGGTCGGACGGGCGGCCGCTGGAGATCCGCAACCGGGTCACGCTCTGCCGCTGCGGCCACTCCGGCAACAAACCCCTCTGCGACGGCACCCACCGGGCCATCGGCTTCCGCGAGGAACCGGCCCCACCACCACCTACAGACAAGGAACCGACGTCATGAACGAGCAGCCCGTCGTCGTGCTGGTGCACGGCGCCTTCGCCGAATCCGCGTCCTGGAACCGGGTCATCAGACGCCTGCAGCACGGGCACGGGCTGCGGGCGGTCGCCGTGGCCAACCCGCTGCGCGGCGTGGACAGCGACGCCGCCTACGTACGGGACGCCATCGCCGGCCTCCGGCAACCGGTCGTCCTCGTCGGCCACTCCTACGGCGGCATGGTGATCACCCAGGCGGCCGCCGGGCTGCCCGCCGTGCGGGCGCTCGTCTACGTCGGCGCCTTCGCCCCCGAGCCCGGGGAGAGCGCCTTCCTGCTGTCGGCGAAGTTCGAGGGCAGCACGCTGGGCGACGCGCTGCTCGCCTATCCGGTGGCGTCCGGCGGGAACGAGTTCCGCATCGACCCCGCCAAGTTCCACCACCAGTTCTGCGCCGACGTGGACGCCGAGGAGGCCGCGCTCATGGCCACGACCCAGCGGCCGGTGACCGAGCAGGCGCTGCGGGACGGGCTCTCCGCCGAGGAGCCCGCCTGGCGGGGCATTCCGTCCTGGTTCGTGCACGGGGAGCGGGACCGCAACATCCCGGCCGAGGCGCTGCGCTTCATGGCGGCGCGGGCCGGGTCGCGCGGCACCCAGGAGGTGCCCGGGGCCTCCCACGCGGTCGCCGTCTCCGAACCCGACGCCGTCACCGCCACCATCATCGAGGCGGTCCGCAGCACCGACGGCTGATCCGGCCAGGACGCGGCCCGCAGCTTTCGTGCTGCGGGCCGCGTTTCGTCGTGCCTGCTTCGCGCGTGGCACGGGCGCGGCGGCCAAGCCGTCATGGGTGCTGCGTGGCGAGCCTGCGGCGAGGGCGCGCCGGAGCCCCGCGCCGGGGAGGGCGAGGCGGCGTGTGCCGACCGCCGGGCGCTGACGGGCCAGTGACTTGGCGGGAGGGAAGCGCTGGCGGGGCCGCCGGCCGGTGGACGGGCTTCCGGCGACGGCCGAGCCCGGCCCGGGCCGGCTGGGTGTGCGCCGGACCGCCCGAGCGCGTGATGGGCGGGCGCTGACGGCGCGAGCGGCCGGCGAAGGGCGGGGCTGACGGGCTGGCACGCGTGCACGTGGCGGTGGCTGACGGCTCGCGTGGCGACGTGCCGGTGGCGACGCGCGTCGCGGCACGTGGGTGGCGGAGCGCGCGGCGGCGCATGGGTGGTGGAGCGTGGGGGACGACGCTTGAGCGGCGGCGTGCGGGCGGCGCAGCGCGAGGGGCGGCGTGCGGGGGCGGTGCGTGGTGGCGCGCGGGTGGCGCGCGAGCGGTGGTGCCCGGCGCGCCGGTCGAGGTGGGGATGGGCCGGGGGTCAGTGGGTGGGGGTGGCCGAGGCGGGGGTGGGCCGGCGGGTGACGGAGGTGGCGAGCAGGGCTTCCAGGTCGGCGAGGTCGCCGGTCCGGGCCGCCGACAGGAACGCGCGCACGAGGCGCCGGTGCGTCAGCGCGTCCACCGGGTGGAGCCGCCCGCCCGACAGGTGGTGGCGGGCGCGGCGCAGGAGCTGGCGGGTGTGGTCCTCGCCCAGGCGGAGGATCTCGCCGATCTGCCGGTACGGGTAGTCGAAGGCGATGCGCAGCAGGTAGACGGCCCGCTCCGCCGGCGTGAGCCGCTCCAGCAACATCCGGATCGCCTCGTCGACCGCCTCGTGCCGCTCGGCCGCCGTCTCCGGGCCGGCGGCGTGGTCGGGCGTCTCGGGCAGCCAAGGGCCGGCGGAGGTCTCGCGGCGCTTGCGGGCGGACTGGGTCACGTTGATGGCCAGCCTCGTGGTCGTCAGCGCGAGGAACGCGGCCGGGCTGAGCACCACGGAGCGGTTCGCGCGGGCCCAGCGCAGCCACGTCTCCTGCACCACGTCCTCGGCCTCGCCCACGTCCTGAAGCACGCGCAACCCGATCGCGTAGAGCCGCGGCGCGGCGCTGACGAACGTCGCGGCGGCGCCGTCCCATCCGTTGATCGACCGGTCGTCGATCGGCTCCATGTGGCCTCTGCGCGACTCCAGCAGGTTGATGGTCACGATCTCAACTCCGTTCACAGCCGGCATCCGGCGGATGCCACTGGCTTCACGGTCGTTGCTCGGACCCCTCCGTCGCGCCCTGGGGAGGCCGTAGTCCATACCCTGGTCCGGGTACCCGGGTGCCCCCTAGGGCCCTGGGGTGAGTACCCGGGTGCCGGCCCGTGATCGCGTGGTGCCGGGCCCGTCGCAGGACGTCAGGGTGCCTGCCGATCGAGGACGGAGGCTCGGTGCCCATGGCGAACACAGGGCTCCGCGGGCGACGGGCGGAGTGCGAGACGCTGGATCGGCTTGTGGCGACCGTACAGGGCGGGCGCAGCTCGGTCCAGATTCTGCGCGCCCTTCCTCGATCGTCTCGGACGCCTGCCGCAGCCGCAGCGCGAGGCGCTCGCCACGGCGTTCGGCCTGAGCGAGGGGACACCGCCGGATCGGTTCCTGGTGGGGCTGGCGGTGCTCAGCCTGCTCGCGGACACGCGTGACGTGGCGTTGCGGGGCGAGGGCAAGGTGGCCAGCGCGACCCAGTGGGCGAGGGCCGTCCTGCACAACGGGCACGGCCGCTACGAGGAGGCGTACGAGGCGGCCGAGCGCGGCGCTGAGAACCCGCTGGAGCTGGGGCTGTCCACCTGGTCCACGATCGAGCTGGTCGAGGCCGCCGCCAGGAGCGGGCGGCCGGCCCGCGCCGCCGAGGCCGCCCGCAGGCTCGACGAGATGGCCAGGGCGAGCGGCACCGACTGGGCGCGCGGCACGTCGGCGAACGCGCGCCCCAGGTCAGCGAGGGGCCGGCGGCCGACGCCCTGTACCGGGAGGCGATCGAGCGGCTGGGCCGGGCCGGGGTCCGGACGGCGCTCGCCCGCGCCCGCCTGCTCTACGGTGAGTGGCTGCGCAGGGAGGGGCGCCGGGTCGACGCCCGCGAGCAGCTGGGCCTGGCGTACGAGCTGCTCGGCGCGATGGGCGCGGACGCGTTCGCCGAACGTGCGCGGCGGGAGTTGCAGGCCACCGGCGAGACGATCCGCAGGCATCCCGCCGAGGCGGGCCCCGCGCTCACGGCCCAGGAGGCGCAGATCGCCCGCCTGGCCGCCGAGGGCCTGACCAACCCGGAGATCGGCGCCCAGCTCTCCATCAGCCCGAACACCGTCGAATGGCACCTGCGCAAGGTCTTCACCAAGCTCGGCATCACGTCCCGCAAGCACCTGCGCACCACCCTCCCCGCCCGCCCCACCGCCCCGCCCGCGGACGTGCCGCGCGCCCCAGGAGGGACGCGGCGGCCGGGGAGGCGGCGGCCACCGCCTGACGGCGGCGTCCCGCTCGCGCCGCGCGACCACCTTTCCCCGCCCTCTGTCACGAACCGCGGGCGCCGTCCGGTCCAAGGGGGCGAGGGCCGGCCGGGAAGGCCGGCCGCCAGTGAGGGAAACGGAGACCGCCCATGAACGACCCCATCCTGGAGCCGGCGGCGCAGGCGTTCGCCGAGGCCGCGGCCCGGCCCCCGTTCGTGTACGAGCTGGGCCCGGCCGGCGCCCGCAAGCTGCTGGACGACGTACAGGCGGGCCCCGTGCCCATGCCGGACGTCGACGAGAAGTGGATCATCGTGCCGGCCGGGGCCGGCGACGTGCGGGTGCGCATCGTCAAGCCGCTGGGCGCGGCGGGCACGCTGCCGACGGTGCTGTACGTGCACGGCGGCGGCTGGGTGCTGGGCAACGCGGGCACCCACGACCGCCTCGTCCGCGAGCTGGCCGTGGGGACGGGCGCGGCGGTGGTGTTCGTCGAGTACGACCGCTCGCCGGAGGCGCGTTACCCGGTGGCGATCGAGCAGGCGTACGCGACCGCCCAGTGGATCGTCAAGGAAGGCGCGGCGGAGGGCCTGGACGCGTCCAGGCTGGCGGTGGCGGGCGACTCGGTCGGCGGGAACATGACCGCGGCCCTGACGATCATGGCGAAGCGGCGCGGCGACGTGCGTTTCGTGCACCAGTCGCTGTACTACCCGGTCACGGACGCGGGCCAGGACACCGGCAGCTACCGCGAGTTCGCGAACGGCCCGCACCTGACGGCGAGGGCGATGGCCTGGTTCTGGGACGCGTACATCGCCGACCCCGCCCAGCGCGCCGAGATCACCGCCTCCCCGCTGCGCGCGAGCCTGGAGGACCTGGCGGGCCTGCCGCCCGCGTTCGTCGTCGTGGACGAGAACGACGTGCTGCGCGACGAGGGCGAGGCGTACGCCCGCAAGCTGACGCAGGCCGGCGTCCCGACGACCAGCGTCCGCTACAACGGCACGCTGCACGACTTCATGATGCTCAACCCCGTGCGCGAGACCCGCGCCGCGCGGGCCGCGACCGCCCAGGCCGTCGAGGTGCTCAAGGCCGCGCTGCGCGGCGACGCGGGGAAGTGACGGCCGGTGCCCGCGATCCTCATTCACGGCGTTCCCGACACGCACCGCGTCTGGGCGGGCGTGCGCCGGCACCTGACGCGTACGGACGTGGAGGCGTGGGACCTGCCGGGTTTCGGCGCCCCGCGCCCGGCCGGTTTCGGCAGCACCAAGGAGGAGTACGCCGCCTGGCTGATCGACCGGCTGGAGCAGGTCGGCGAGCCGGTCGACCTGGTCGGCCACGACTGGGGCTGCATCCTGACCGCCCGGGTCGCGTCCCTGCGGCCCGACCTGGTACGCACCTGGGCGGGCGGGAACGGCCCGGTCAGCGCCCGCTACGCGTGGCACCCCCTGGCGCGGATCTGGCAGGACCAGGCCGAGGGTGACCGGTTCATGGCCGGCCTCGACCCGGACCGGTTCGCCGACGACGTGGCCGCCGGCTTCGAGGTGCCCGCCGACCTGGCCCGCGAGATGATGCGGCACGTCGACGAGCCGATGAAGGACAGCATTCTCCGGCTCTACCGATCGGCGCTGACGATGGGCGCCGAGTGGGAGCCGGAGCTGGCGAAGGTGAGCGCGCCCTGCCTCGTCATCTGGGGCTCGCGCGACCCGGCGTGCCCGGTGGAGTTCGCCGACGAGCTGGGCCGGGCCGTGCGGGCGGAGCGGGTGGTCAAGCTCGACTGCAACCACTGGCCGCCGCTGCAGCGGCCCGAGCAGGTGGCCGCCGCCCTTGAGGAGCACTGGCGGCGCCACCCGGCGCCGGAAGGCGGAGACCGTGGCCGCTCAGCCGGGTCGTGAGCCCCGTTCGCCCTTGCGCTGGACCGCCCGCGCCGCCTGCCAGGACGCGGATCCCGCGCTGTTCTTCCCCATCACCTGGGCCGACCATCCCGGCCACCGCGAGGAGCAGGCCCGGCGCATCTGTCGGGGCTGCCCCGTGCGGGCGATCTGCCTCGACTGGGCTCTGAGCACCGGCGAGCCGGACGGCATGTGGGGCGGCACCACCCCTGAGGAGCGGCGCCGCCTGCGCGGCCGCCGGGGCCTGGCCACGGCCTGACCCGTCCCTACCACTCCCATCGAAGAGGACCTGATGAACGACCTGGAACCGGGACGCGACAGCACGGCTCCCGGCCCGGCACCGATCGACACTCTCGACAGCCTGCGGGAGCACCTGCAGTGGGCGATCGAGCTGGAGCACGCGACGCTGCCGCCGTACCTGTGCGCCCTGTACTCGCTGGACGCGGAGCGCAACCCCGACGCCGTGGAGGTGGTCGGCAGCGTGTTCGCCGAGGAGATGCTGCACCTGGCGCTGGCGGCGAACCTGCTCAACGCCGTCGGCGGCCGGCCGCGCCTCGACACGCCCGGGATGTTGCCGCCCTACCCGCGGCGGCTGCCGCACAGCGCGCTGGAGCTGTCGCTGCTGCCGTTCGGGCCGCAGGCGCTGGAGATGTTCCTGCGGCTGGAGCAGCCGGCGCCGCCCGGTGCGCCGCCGGAGAGCGAGGGGTACGAGACGATCGGGCAGTTCTACGACGCCATCGAGCGAGGGCTGCGCCACCTGTGCGAGCGGCTGGGCGAGCGGGAGGTGTTCAGCGGCGACCCCGCCCGCCAGGTGAGCGGCACCCACTTCCGGCACACGGCGGGCATGCTGTTCGCGGTGGAGGACCTGGAGTCGGCGCTCGGGGCGCTGGAGGAGATCGTCGAGCAGGGCGAGGGCACCTCCAGGGGCCAGGTCTGGGACGGCGACCACGACGTCTTCCACCCCGACCGGGACGAGGTCGCCCACTACTTCCGCTTCGAGGAGCTGAAGCTCGGCCGCCGCTACCGGCGCGGCGACTCCCCGAAGTCCGGCCCCACCGGCGAGCCGATCGCGGTGAACCTGGCCGCCGTCCGCCCGATGCGGCCCGACCCGCGGCTGTCGGACCACGCGCCGGGCAGCGACGTGCGCACGGCGCAGGAGGAGTTCAACCGCACCTACCGCACGCTGCTGAACCAGCTGGAGCAGGCGTTCAACGGCGACCCGAAGCTGCTCGGCACCGCCGTCGGCACCATGTACGGCCTCAAGGGGCAGGCCGCCGCCCTGATGCTGCTGCCCGACGGCGGGGGCACCGTCGCCGGCCCGACCTTCGAGTACGTGCCGCTCGATTCGCGCCCGTAAGCGGCGTCGTCGCCCGGCCCGCCTCCGTGCGGCCGGAAGGACATCCCAGGAGGACCTTGTCGTGGACAACCCCTTGAGGATCGGCGCGGAACCCGTCGACTACGTGCTGATCCTCATCTACTTCGCCGTCGTCCTGCTCGTCGGGGTGGCCGCGCGCCGGCGGATCTCCAGCAGCCTCGACTTCCTGCTGTCGGGGCGCTCGCTGCCGGCCTGGATCACCGGGCTGGCGTTCATCTCGGCCAACCTCGGCGCCGTCGAGGTGATCGGCATGTCGGCCAACGGCGCCGAGTACGGCATGCCGACCATGCACTACTACTGGATCGGCGCCGTCCCCGCCATGCTGTTCCTCGGCGTCGTCATGATGCCGTTCTACTACGGCTCCAAGGTGCGCAGCGTGCCGGAGTTCATGCGCCGCCGCTTCGGCCCCGGCGCGCACCTGGTGAACGCGATCACCTTCGCGCTCGCCCAGGTGCTGATCGCGGGCATCAACCTGTTCCTGCTGGCCACCGTCGTCAACGGCCTGCTGGGCTGGCCGCTGTGGGTGGCGCTGATCCTGGCCGCCGCGATCGTGCTCAGCTACATCACGCTCGGCGGGCTGTCGGCGGCCATCTACAACGAGGTGCTGCAGTTCTTCGTCATCGTCGCCGCGCTGCTGCCGCTCACCCTCATCGGGCTCAACCGCGTCGGCGGCGTCGGCGGCCTGATCGACCACATCCAGGACAGCGAGGAGCTGCGCTCGTGGCCGGGCACCGCGCTGGCCGGGTTCGACAGCCCGGTCCTGTCGGTGGCCGGGATCGTGTTCGGGCTGGGCTTCGTGCTCTCCTTCGGCTACTGGACGACGAACTTCGTCGAGGTGCAGCGAGCCATGGCGACCAGCTCGACGACCGCCGCGCGCAACACGCCGATCATCGCCTCGTTCCCGAAGATGTTCATCCCGTTCGTCGTCGTGATCCCCGGCATGATCGCCGGGGTGCTGGTGCCCGAGGTGGCCCGGCTCAAGGCCGGCGACCCGGCCGCCGGGGTCACCTACAACGACGCCATCTTGCTGCTCATCCGCGACACGCTGCCCACCGGCCTGCTCGGCGTCGCCCTGACCGGGCTGCTGGCGGCGTTCATGGCGGGCATGGCCGCCAACATCTCCGCCTTCAACACCGTCTTCAGCTACGACCTGTGGCAGACGTACGTGAAGAAGGGCCGCTCCGACGGCTACTACCTGAAGGTCGGCCGGTGGGCCACGGTCGGCGCGACGCTGCTGGCGATCGGCACCGCGTTCATCGCCGCCGGCTACGGCAACCTGATGACCTATCTGCAGACGCTGTTCGGGTTCTTCAACGCGCCGCTGTTCGCCACGTTCATCCTCGGCATCCTCTGGAAACGCATGACCGCGACCGCCGGGTGGGCGGGGCTGGTGTCCGGGACGCTCGGCGCGATCGCCGTGTGGCTGGCCAACGAGCTCGGGGCCATCTCCCTGCCCGGCCAGGGCGCGGCGTTCGTGTCGGCCGGCGTGGCGTTCGTCGTGGACCTCGTGGTGAGCGTGCTGGTCAGCCTGGTCACCGCGCCGAAACCGGCGGCGGAACTGGGCGGGCTCGTCTTCTCCGGGACGCCCGCCAGGCTCCGCACGGACCCGGCCGCGACCCGGCTGCCGTGGTACCGGACGCCGGTCAAGCTCGCGGGCCTGTCCCTGCTGCTCGTCACCACCCTGAACGTGATCTTCCGATGACCACCCGCAAGGAGCCGGACATGACCACACCGCGCAAGGCGAGCGCGTTCGACATCCGCGTCGTCATCGCCGCCCTGATCGGCTGCTACGGCGCCGTACTGATCATCCTCGGGCTCGTCGCGGACACGGCGGCGGCCCGGGCCAAGACCGGCGACGTCAACGCCAACCTGTGGGCCGGCCTCGGCATGCTGGCCGTCGCCGCCGTCTTCGCGATCTCCGCCCGCCTGCGGCCGGTCCGCATCGAATGACGACGGCAAAAGCAGAGGTCACCGAGCAGGGGATGCTGCTCGGTGACCTCTGCTCAGCTCCGGGCCGCGGTCACGACCGCGGTGCGCGCCGGTCCTTGCGGGCCTCCAGCTCCTCCTGGCTCACCGGGATCAGCATCGGCTGCCCCGGCGCGCAGAACATCGTCACCACGAACGCCGACTCCTCATCGGACAGGTGGTTGCCGTCCTGGTAGTGGATCACGTCCCCGCCGGGCTCCCAGAACGCCTCGCCGGCCCGGACCACTCGCACGGGGTCGCCTTCGAGCTCGAAGTTGACGGCACCCTTGACCACGTACCCGTACGCGGGCCCGGAGTGCCGGTGCGGCGGCGCGCCGGGGCTGTTCGGCGGCAGCGTGACCAGGATCGTCATCGCCTCGGCCCCCTCCGGCGCGGGCGGCGCGCCCGGCACGGTGGCGACCACGTCGATCCTCGGCGGCGGGCCGCTCTTGTCGGGGTTGTCCAGGTGGTGGGCGTGAGCGTGATCGGTGCTCATCGGATGTCCTTCTCTATGGAGGGGCCGGTTCGATCCGGCCCTGTACAGCTCAGACCGGGCAGCGCCCCCGATGCGTGACAGGGCGCGGCGGGTTTCCTACCCGGCGGGACGCGGGCGCACGGGGAGCCGCTGGTGACCGTTGCTGATGAGAGTGGGAATCGTGGGCAGCTCTTCATCCGGCGCCGCGAGCGACAGCGGGTACGCCAGCCGCTCCTGTCGTCTCCCCCGACGGGCTCGGGAAGGAGACGACCGGGTGGCCCCGGCCGGGTGTGACAGGATCGGCCCTGCCCGGTGGTGTGCGAGGATCATGAGGTGAGTGCCGTTTCCCCCGTTCGCAAGGTAGGCAGGCCGCGCGCCGTGGCGCGCCCGCGCAGCGGGCTGAGCCCGCGTGAGGAGATCCTGGCCGCGGCGGCGGAGCTGTTCACCACCCACGGGTACGCCGCCACCACCACGAGGGCGCTGGCCGAGCGGGCCGGGATCCGGCAGGCGTCGCTCTACCACTACTTCGGCGGCAAGGAGGACCTGCTCGCCGAGCTGCTGGAGAGCACGGTGCGGCCCTCGCTGGAGGCGGTGGGCGCCCTGGCCGGCGCTACACCGGAGGAGCGGCTGTGGGAGTTGTGCCATCGTGACGCCAGGTTGTTGTGCTCGGGGCCGTACAACCTGGGGGCGCTCTACCTGCTGCCGGAGGTGCGCACGGAGCGGTTCGCCGGGTTCCGGGGGATGCGGGAGGAGCTGAAGGGCGTCTACGGGCGGCTGCTGGCCGAGACCCCGGCCGGGGCGGCGCTGGAGCCCGCCGACAGGGAGCTGCGCACGGATCTGCTGTTCGCGCTGATCGAGGGCGTGATCCTGATCCGCAGGGATACCCCGGGCGAGCTGGCCGCCGGCGTCATCGAGACGCTGGCGGCCGCCACCGCCGACGCGGCGCTACGCCTGGCCGGCGTTGGCGACCGGCAGGGGCTCGGCGGCAGCGGCGGCGACGCTGCCGGTCCGGCGTAGCCGGCGGTAGAGCAGGCCGAGGGCGACGACCGCCGCGAGGAAGAGCAGCGTGAACCACTGGAAGAACCAGTGGCCGGTGAGCGGCGCGTACACCTCGGCCCTGGGCCAGGCCAGGTTGACGGTCATGGCCAGGCCGTAGCAGAAGGCCAGCGCGTTCACCGGCAGGCCCCAGCGGCCCATGCTGAACAGCGGCGTCCCGTCCTCCGCGGTGCCGGCCGGCGCGCCGCCGCGCCAGGGGCCGCGCAGGCGCTGTGCCAGCAGCGGGCCCGTCACCATCGCGTACGCGAGGTAGAGCAGCACGATGCAGGTGGTGCCGATGGCCAGGAACGCCTCGGGCGAGGCGAAGTTGAGCAGCAGGATCGCGGCCGCGAGCAGGCCGGTGACCAGCGCGGGCCCGGTCGGCATGCCGGTGCGGGGGGAGACCCTGGACAGCGCGCCGGAGAAGGGGACGACGCCGTCGCGGGCCATGGAGAACAGCATGCGGGTGGCGGCGGTCTGGATCGCCATGGTGGCCACGGCGATGGCCACGGTCACGTCGGCCAGCAGCAGCTTGCCGACCCAGTCGCCGAGGCTGCTGGTCAGCACGTACGACAGGCCCTCGGTGGCCAGGCGCCCGTCGGTGAGGCTGGGGGCGGCGAGCAGGCCGGCGAAGATGATGAGGCCGCCGAGCAGCCCGGCCGCCGTGAGCGCGGTCAGGATGGTGCGGGGCGCGACCCGCCGCGGGTTGCGGGTCTCCTCGCTCAGCTCGCCCGCGCTGTCGAAGCCGATGAGCACGTACGCGGCGGTGAACGAGCCGACCAGCAGCGCCCCGATGGCCCCGCCCTGCCCGCCGGTGCTGAAGGTGACGCCGGGCGCGTTCTCGGCGTGGGTGAGCAGCAGGACGACGATGAGCACGGCCCCGATGATCTCCGTGGTGACGCCGATGCTGTTGACCCTGGCGAGGACGCGGTTGTCGATGACGTTCACGGCGGTGGTGAGCGCGAGCAGGATCAGGCCGAGGATGGCGGCGTTGGCCGCGCCGGTGGCGGTGGTCGGGGCGGGGTCGCCGCCGACGAGCTGGAAGCCGGACCAGATGGAGGGCAGCACCACCTGGAGGGCGAGCGCGGCGGCGGCGATGACGACGATCTGCCCGAGGATCATGATCCAGCCGGCGAACCAGCCGAACGCGGGCGTGCTGAGCCGGGTCGACCACTGGTAGATGGAGCCGGAGATGGGGTAGCGGGCGGCCAGCTCGGCGAAGCAGAGCGCGACCAGGAGCTGCCCGGCCAGCACGACCGGCCAGGTCCAGAAGAAGGCGGCGCCGCCGAAGGAGTATCCGATGGCGAAGAACTGGAAGACCGTGGTGAGCACGGAGATGAAGGAGAAGCCCGCGGCGAAGGAGGCGTACCTGCCCATGCTGCGGTGCAGCTCCTGGCGGTAGCCGAAGGTGCGCAGCGCGGCCTCGTCGGTGGGGGGCGGGGGAGTGGCGGTGACGTCCATCGGGGCTCCGGGCGGTCGAATTTCTGTCGGTTGACCGATATGTACGGGCCCGTGGTTTCCGCCTCGTGACGCCGGCGTTCATCTGCCGTAACGCAAAGCTCACCGCCCATCCTGCTCACGGCGGGGGTGTTGCCCGGGTGAGCCCCGCTTAACGCCGGATTTACCGCGGCGACCCATACGCGTTCGCTCCGCCGGAGACAGTTTCTGTCAAGCGACAGAAATTACGAGGAGCGTCGTGACCACACTCCAGAACGGGACCGCCACCACCGCCGGTGCGCGCGCCCACGCCCGCGCCCAGGAGGGCACCGCGGTCCACACCGCGCCGACCGTGCCCGCCGCGCGCTGGGAGAACCCGCCCGAAGGCGTCGCCGCCGCCGACCTCGTCTGGGCGGACCGCGTCCCCGCCGGCGGCTACGCCCACCGCGTGCTCGCGCCCGGCACCGCGATCCGCCTCACCGACCCCGAGGGCGACGCCTGCGCGTCGCTGCTGCTCTTCCACGCCGGCATGCCCTGGGAGCGGCTCAACGTCGCCGACACGGTCAAGGTGCAGTGGCAGGTGTACGCCGGAGCGTCGTACCTGCTGCTCAGCGACCAGGCCCGGGTCCTGGCCACCATCCTCCACGACGGCTCCGGCCGGCACGACACCCTCTACGGCACCTCCACCAGGGCCAGGAACGAGCGGCGCTACGGCGACGGCTCACCCCACGGCCCCAGCCCCGCCGGGCGGGAGCTGCTCGCCCTGGCCGGCGCCAAGAACGGCCTGGAACGGCGCGACCTGCCCCCGTCGATCTCCCTGTTCCAGGGCGTGCGGATCGACGCCGACGGACGTCCGGAATGGCAGGGCTCGGCCGGGCCGGGCGCGAGCGTGACCCTGCGGACCGAGCTGCCCGTCATCGTCCTGCTCGCCAACGCCGCCCACCCGCTCGACCCGCGCCCCGACTACACCGTCACCCCGCTGGAGATCCTCGCCTGGCGGGACCGCGTCACCACGCCCGACGACCCGCAATGGAGCGCCACGCCCGAAGGGCGGCGCGCCTACGAGAACACCGCCGACCACCGCAAGGGCAGGGGACTGTGATGACGCACGCGTTCGGGGCCGAGCTGCACCGGGAGACCGTCCCGCCGCGCGCCCCCTGGTCGTGGGTGCTCACGCGGGGGCAGGTGCTCGTCATCACCGACCTCGACGGCAACCAGGCCGTCGACTTCCTCGCCTACGACGCCCACCGCTCCTGGCGCGCCTACAGCGCCCAGGCGACCCTCCAGGAGCAGGAGACGATCTTCCTGACGACCGGGAGCGTCCTGCGGGACAACGAGTCCGAGCCGCTGCTCACCGTCGTCGCCGACGAGGTCGGCCGGCACGACACCCTCGGCGGCGCCTGCTCCCGCGAGTCCAACACGCTGCGTTACGGCCACCACACCTACGCCCAGCACGCCTGCGCCGACAACTTCCTCGCCGAGCTGGCCAAGTACGGCATGGGCAAGCGCGACCAGGTGTCGAACGTCAACTGGTTCATGAACGTGCCCGTGGATCCCGACGGGGCGCTCGGCATCGTGGACGGCATCTCGGCGCCCGGCCTGTCCCTGGCCCTGCGCGCGGAGAAGGACACTCTCGTCGTCGTCTCCAACTGCCCGCAGATCAACAACCCGTGCAACGGCTTCGACCCGAGCCGCGCCCACATGGTGGTGCACGCCGGTGCCTGAGCTCATCCGTACCGTATTGATCGCCAACCGCGGCGAGATCGCCTGCCGCATCATCCGCACCGCGCGCCAGCTCGGCCTGCGCACGGTCGCGGTGTTCTCGGAGATCGACCGGGCCGCCGCGCACGTCCGGCTCGCCGACGAGGCCGTCCTGCTCGGCCCCGCCGCGTCCTACCTCGACGCGGAGGCGGTCCTGCGCGCCGCCAAGGAGAGCGGCGCCGACGCCGTCCACCCCGGTTACGGCTTCCTCGCCGAGGACGCCGGCTTCGCCGAGCTGGTCGAGGGGGCGGGGCTGGCGTTCGCAGGCCCGGCGCCCGGGCACCTGCGGACGTTCGGCGACAAGCACACCGCCCGCGTGGTGGCCGTCGCGGCCGGAGTACCGGTCTTCCCCGGTACGGGCCTGCTCGCGGACGCCGACCACGCCGTCGCCGAGGTCGAGGCCATCGGCTACCCCGTCATGCTCAAGGCCACCGGAGGTGGCGGCGGCATCGGCATGACGGTGTGCCGCACCCCGCAGGAACTGCGCGCCGCCTACGACCGGGTGACCGGCCTCGCGCTGCGCAGCTTCGGCTCCGCCGGCGTCTTCGCCGAGCGGTACGTCGAGCGCGCCCGCCACGTCGAGGTGCAGCTCTTCGGCGACGGCAGGGGCGGCGTCGTCACCCTCGGCGACCGCGACTGCTCGCTGCAGCGGCGCAACCAGAAGGTCGTGGAGGAGGCGCCCGCCCCGGCCCTGCCCGCCCGCGTACGGGAACTGCTGCACCGCACCTCCCGCGACCTGGCCGCCGCGATCCGCTACCGCTCGGCCGGGACCGTCGAGTTCGTGTACGACGCCGAACGCGAGGAGTTCTCGTTCCTGGAGGTCAACGCCCGCCTCCAGGTGGAGCATCCGGTCACCGAGCAGGTCACCGGCACCGACCTGGTCGCGTGGATGCTGCGCCTGGCCGGCGGCGACGACTCCTTCCTCGCCCCCTACCTCGCCGCCGGCGAGGTGCCGGTGACCGGGCACGCCGTCGAGGCCCGCGTGTACGCCGAGGACCCGCCGCCGGCTTCCGCCCCAGCGCCGGCGTGCTGACCCGCGTGGAGCTGCCGTCAGGGGACGGCATCCGCGTCGACGGCTGGGCCGAGACCGGCACCGAGGTGTCTACCGCGTACGACCCGATGCTGGCCAAGGTGATCGCCACCGGCGGCACCCGGGAGGAGGCGCTGGACCGCCTCGGCGACGCCCTCGCCGCGACCCGCGCCGACGGGATCGAGGTCAACCTCGGCCTGCTGCGGGCCGCCATCCGGATCCCCGAGTTCAGGGCCGCCACGCACACCACCGGCACCCTCGCCGGCGTCGGCGACCCCGAGCCGCGCATCACTGTCGTGCGCTCCGGCATGATGACCACCGTCCAGGACGCCGACGGGCGCGTCGGCTACTGGCAGGTCGGCGTGCCGCCCAGCGGCGCCATGGACGACCGCTCGCTGCGCCTGGCCAACCTCGCCCTCGGCAACGACGAGAACGCGGCCGGCCTGGAATGCACCGCGACCGGCCCTTCCCTCCTGGTCAGCCACGACACGCTGGTCTGCGTCGCCGGCGCCCCGGCGGCCGTCACCGTGGACGGCGCGCCCGTGCCGATGTGGGCGCCCGTCCTCGTGCCGGCCGGGGCCACCCTGCACGTCGGCGACGCCACCGCCGGGCTGCGCACCTACGTCGCCTTCGCGGGCGGGCTGGACGTGCCCCACTACCTCGGCAGCGCGGCCACCTTCACCCTGGGACGCTTCGGCGGGCACGGCGGGCGCGCGCTGCGCCCCGGCGACGTCCTGCGCACCTTCCCCACCAGTACCGCCGCGGCCGGTCCCGTCCCCGAGGACCGGCGACCCCGATTCGGGCAGCACTGGGAGCTCGGCGTCACCGAAGGGCCGCATGCCGCGCCCGAGTTCTTCACCCGCGCCGACATCGAGCAGCTCTACGCCACCCGCTACGGCGTGCACTTCAACTCCGCCCGCACCGGCGTCCGCCTGATCGGCCCCAAACCCGCCTGGGCCAGGCGCGACGGCGGCGAGGCCGGGCTGCACCCGTCCAACATCCACGACACGCCCTACTCCGTCGGAGCGCTCGACTTCACCGGCGACACCCCGATCCTGCTCGGCCCGGACGGCCCCAGCCTCGGCGGCTTCGTCTGCCCCGTCACGGTGGTGTCGGGGGAGCGGTGGAAGCTGGGCCAGCTCCGGCCCGGCGACACGGTCTCGTTCGTCCCGGTCCGCGCCGGCTCCGCACCGCGCCGCTCGACCGTGCCGGCGACGGGCGGGGACGGTGACGACGGCGTGCTGCGGCGGCTCGACGGCGGCGACGGGCCCGCCGTGACGTACCGGCGGCAGGGCGACGACAACGTCCTCGTCGAGTACGGCGACCAGGTGCTCGACCTCGCCCTCCGCGCCCGCGTCCACGCGCTGCACACCGCGCTGGCCGGCCTCGCCGAGCCCGGCGTGCTCGACCTGACGCCCGGCATCCGCTCCCTCCAGGTGCACGTCGACCCCGGAGTGCTGCCGGTGCCCCGCCTGCTCGGCCTGCTCGCCGAGCTGGAGGCCACCCTGCCGCGCACCGCCGACCTGGTCGTCCCCAGCCGAACGGTGAGACTGCCGCTGAGCTGGGACGACCCCGCCACCAGAGAGGCCATCGAGCGGTACATGGCAGGGGTGCGCGACGACGCGCCCTGGTGCCCGTGGAACATCGAGTTCATCCGCCGTATCAACGGGCTCGGCAGCGTGGACGACGTCTACCGCACCGTGTTCGACGCCGAGTACCTGGTGCTCGGGCTGGGCGACGTCTACCTCGGCGCCCCCGTCGCCACGCCGCTCGACCCCCGGCACCGGCTCGTCACCACCAAGTACAACCCCGCCCGCACCTGGACGGCGGAGAACTCCGTCGGCATCGGCGGCGCCTACCTGTGCGTCTACGGCATGGAGGGCCCGGGCGGCTACCAGTTCGTGGGGCGCACCACGCAGGTGTGGCGCACCCACCCGGCGCCCGGCGAGGACCCGTGGCTGCTGCGCTTCTTCGACCGCATCCGCTGGTACCCGGTCACCCCGGAGGAGCTGCTCGACCTGCGGGCCGACCTCGCCGCCGGCCGGACGTCCATCGACGCCGCCGACGGGTCCTTCTCGCTGGCCGAGCACGAGCGCTTCCTCGCCGAGAACGCCGCGTCCATCGCCGCGTTCCGCGCCACGCAGGCGGCGGCGTTCGCGGCCGAGCGGCGGGCCTGGGAGGAGGCGGGCGAGTTCACCCGCGCCGAGCAGGCGGCGGCCGTCGAGCCCGCCCCGCCCGCCGAGGTCGCCGTGCCGGACGGCGGCGCGCGGCTGGACGCGCCGTTCGTGGCGAACGTGTGGAAGGTGGAGGTCGCGGTGGGCGACGTGGTCGAGGAGGGGCAGACGCTGGTGGCGCTGGAGGCCATGAAGATGGAGACGTACCTGACGGCGCCGGCCGCGGGCGTCGTGACCGACGTGCGCGCCACCCCTGGCACCCAGGTCGCCCCGGGGGACTGCCTGGTCGTCCTGGGACCGCGCGCATGACCGCCGGCGAGGCGGCGGGCGGGAGCGCCCGTGAGGTGGTGGGCGGGAGCGCCCGTGAGGTGGTGGGCGGGAGCGCCCGTGAGGTGGTGCGGGGGCGGCGGCCGGAGGTGTTCATCGCGCACCGGGACGAGGCCGCCGTGGCCGCCGACCTGGCGGTGGCGGCCGGGCCGCTGGCCGGGCTGCGGCTGGCCGTCAAGAACAACGTGGACGTGGCCGGGTTCGCGACGACCGCCGCCTGCCCCGCCTTCGCCTCCGGGCCGGCGGCGGCCGACGCGACGGCGGTGGCGCGGCTGCGGGCCGCCGGGGCGACGGTCGTCGGCGTGACGAACCTCGACCAGTTCGCCACCGGCCTGGTCGGGCAGCGCAGCCCGTACGGAGGGGTGCGCGACGCGCGCCGGCCGGCGTTCGTGTCGGGCGGTTCGAGCTCGGGCTCGGCGGTCGCGGTGGCGCTCGGTCTGGCCGACATCGCGATCGGCACCGACACGGCGGGCTCCGGGCGGGTGCCGGCCGCGTTCCAGGGCATCGTGGGCATCAAGCCGACGCTCGGCACCGTCTCCGTGGCCGGGGTCGTGCCGGCCTGCCGCTCGTACGACGCGGTCACGATCATGGCGCGGGACCTCGGCACCGCCGGCGCCGCCATGGCCGCGATGGCGGGCGGGCCGGGCACCCGGCCCTGGCCGGCCGACGCGCCCCTGGCCGCACCGCCGAAGGCCCGCGTCGCCGTCCCCGACGACCTGCCCGCCATGGCCCCCGGATGGGGCGCGGCGTTCGCGGACGCCGTCGAGCGCCTGCGAGCGGACGGCGCCGTGGTGGCGCCGATCCGGATCGAGCCGTTCCTGGCGGCGGCCCGGCTGCTCTACGACGGCGCGCTCGTCGCCGAGCGGCACGCCGCCGTCGGCGCGTTCGTGGACGCCCACCCGGACGAGGTCGACCCCACCGTGGGCGCGATCATCAGCCGGGCCGGGCGGGTCTCCGCCTCCGACCTCGTGCGCGACCTCGCCCGGCTGGAGCGGCTGCGGCAGGAGTGCATGGGGCTGCTCGACGGCTTCGACGCGCTGCTCGTGCCGACGGCGCCATGCCATCCCACGGTGGCGGAGGTCGCGGCCGAGCCGGTGGCGGTCAACTCGCGCGTCGGCACGTACACGAACTTCTGCAACCTGTTCGACCTGTGCGCGGTCGCGGTGCCGTCCGGGACGGTCGACGAGGGTCCGGAACGGGGGACCGCCCAGTTCGGCGTCACGGTGCTGGCCCGGCCGTTCCACGACGCGGTGGCCCTGGACCTGGCCCGCCGCGTCCTCGTCCACCCCGAACCGCCGGCGGAGTACGCGGGCGACACCCCATACTCGACCGCCCCGTACTTGACCGCCCCGTCGCAGGCCGTCCCGTCGGAGGCCGTCCCGTCGCAGGCCGCACCGCCACCGGGCGCGCCGGTTCCGCCCGCCTCGTCGCCGGACGTTCCTGTGCCGTGGCCGGCGGCGATCGCGGACGGCGGCGTGCGGGCCGTCGAGCTGTTCGTGGTCGGCGCCCACCTGGCCGGCCAGCCGCTGGAGCACGAGCTGCGGCGGCTCGGCGCCCGCTGGGAGCGGCCCGCGCGGACCTCCTCCGCCTACGCCCTGCGCGTCCTCGGCACCGTGCCCCCGAAGCCGGGCCTGGTCAGGGTCGGCCCCGGGGACGGCGCACCGATCGACGGCGAGGTCTGGCTGATCTCGGAAGGAGCGCTCGGCCGCTTCCTGGCGGGCCTGCCCGCCCCCATGACGCTGGGCCGGGTCGAGCTCTCGGACGGCCGCTGGGTGGTGGGCTTCGGCTGCACGCACGAGGCGGCCTCGGCCGGCGCGGACATCACGAAGCACGGCGGCTGGCGCGCCTGGCTGACGGCGTGCGCCGGCCCGACGGGTCGAGTTGCATGTGAGAGGCCACGAATGGGACCGTGAGGCGTGGTCACGGCAGCCGATCAAGAAACCCGTCGGGA
The DNA here is from genome assembly GCF_900323885.1 of [Actinomadura] parvosata subsp. kistnae. Classification (GTDB taxonomy): domain Bacteria; phylum Actinomycetota; class Actinomycetes; order Streptosporangiales; family Streptosporangiaceae; genus Nonomuraea; species Nonomuraea composti. The sequence goes on from NZ_OOHJ01000005.1 coordinate 24,127, forward strand.
CGTCGCCTGGGCGGCGGCGCGGCAGCTCGCGCACGAGGCGGCCGAGCCGACCCCGCCCGTGCAGGTCCCGCTCGGCCGGGTGGCGGGCCTGGTGCTGGCGGACGACCTCGTCGCGGCGACCCCGCTGCCGGCCTTCGACACCTCCGCGATGGACGGTTACGCCGTGGCGGGGCCGGGGCCGTGGACGATCGCGGGCAGCGCCCGTCCCGGCCGGCCGTGGGCGGGGGAGCGGCTGGCGGACGGGCAGGCGGTGGAGATCTCGACCGGCGCGGTCGTCCCGCCCGGGACGCACGCGGTGCTGCCGGTCGAGTCGGCCACCACGGACGACGGCCACGTGACAGGCCCCGAGCTGCCGCCCGGCAAGCACATCCGGCGGACGGGCGAGGACGCGCCCGCCGGCACGCGGCTGGCGCCCGCGGGCACGCCGGTGGGGCCGGCGTTGCTCGGCCTGGCCGCCTCCTGCGGCTACGACGAGCTGCCGGTCCGCCGCAGACCCGCCGTCCGGGCCATCGTCACGGGGGACGAGCTGGCCCGGCACGGCCTGCCCGGCCCGGGCCGGGTGCGCGACGCGCTCGGCCCGCTGCTGCCGCCCCTGGTCGCCGACCTCGGCGGCGACCTGGCCGGCCTCGCCCACGTGCCCGACGAGCCCGACGCCGTGCTGGCCGAGGCGGTGACGGCCGCGTCGGACGCCGACGTCGTCGTGGTCACCGGATCGACGTCGGTGGGCGTCACCGACGGGCTGCGCCGCCTGCTCGCCGAGCGTGACGCCCGCTGGATCGTCGACTCGGTCGCCTCCCGCCCCGGGCATCCGGCGTTGCTCGCCCGCCCGCGCGGCGGCCCGTACGTCATCGGCCTGCCCGGCAACCCGTTCGCCGCGCTGACCGCCGCGCACACGCTGCTCGGCCCGCTCCTGGCGGGCCTGTCCGGGCGCCCGCTCGGGAGCCTGCCGCAGGCGCCGCTGCTCACCCCGATCCCGGTGCCGGCCGGCCGCACCCGCATCGTCCCGGTCGTCTGGGACGGCGCCGGCGTGCGGGCACTCGGCGGCGACCGCCCGGCCTTCCTCAACGGCGCGGCCCTCGGCGACGCCCTGGCCGCCGTCCCCCACGGCCACGAGCCCGGCGCCCCCGTACCGCTGATCCTCCTGCGGACGTGAGCGCCACGGGCCCGCCCGTGCAAGAGATCGGCAAGGCGCTCTCAAGCGCGCCTCCCTACGGTCCTCGCAGCAAAGTAGATCATGCAACGGGGAGAAAGCATGAGACTGTCATCGAAGACCGTGGGGGCGCTGGCGCTGGGGGGCGCGCTGGCGGCGAGCCTGCTGAGCGCACCGGCCGCGTCGGCCGCCGCGCTGCCCGGCTGCCCCGCCCCCAGGACGGCGAACGTCGACGACGGCACGGGCGTCATGCGGGGGTCCTTCAACCTCAAGACCGCCCCGTACGCCGCCTGCGGGAACGTCGCCAAGCTGCACAGGGGCCAGGTCCTCTACTTCCACTGCTGGACCAGGAACAGGTACGGCAAGCACTGGGTGTTCGCCCGCGTCAAGGGCACCGGCACGTACGGCTGGATGAGCCTGGACAACCTCACCTCGATCAAGAACAGCCGCCTCACCTTCTGCCCCGGTGAGGACCACCGCCGAGGCTGACGACCCGCGCGGCGCCGGCTCGTCTCCTCGGGGACGAGCCGGCCAAACTCATGGCGAATACTGGACCGATTCCGTCCACAATCGGTCGTAACGTGCGAGGCGCTAGAGGCATCACGCACTCGTACAGGAGAAACGTCATGGACTTCGTCTCGATCCGCGTCATCACCGATGACGTCGCCCGCCTCACCGGCTTCTACGAGCAGGCCACCGGCCTGCGAGCCCGCTGGGCCACCGAGGAGTTCGCCGAGATCAGGTCGGCCACCGCCACGCTGGCGATCGCCGGCACCCGCACCGTCCCGCTGTTCGCCCCGGGATCCTCCCGGCCCGCCGACAACCACAGCGTGATCCTCGAGTTCCTCGTCGAGGACGTGGACCGCGTGTACGAGAACCTGTCCGGCCAGGGCACAGGATTCGTCACCGAGCCCCGCACGATGCCGTGGGGCAACCGGTCGCTGCTGCTGCGCGACCCCGACGGCAACCTCGTCAACTTCTTCGCCCCCGTCACCCCGGAGGCCGCGGCCCGCCTCGCCCGCTGACACCCGGGCAGGTCGGTGCCCCGGCGCGTCCGGCATGGACGGGCACCGCGATGAGGCGCTCAGGGTCACGGACGCTCCGCTCGGCCGGCGCCGGCCCCTGATTCCGCAATCACCGCACCTTCGGCCTTCTTGATCACTATCCTGCGTGGTTCGTCACCACGGAGGGATCATGATGACCGAAGTCGTCACGTTGGACGTCGAGAAGGGCAAGGAGCTCGGGCTTCGCGAGGCCGACCTCGTGCTGCTCACCGAGACCGGGCTCCCCCGCTCCGCGGGCGGGCATTTCAGCACCGACATTCCCGACGGGCCGCTCGGGCTGTTCGCCGTCGTCCCGCTGGCCGAGGGCAACCACGGCTTGATCGTGGGCGGGCCGCATCAGGACGGCGACATGGTGTTCTTCCTTGACGTGGACAAGGGGGCCGTCGTCCTGGTCGATCTGGACGGCGGTGACGAGGGGCTGAAGTTCGAGGTCGTGAACACCTCGCTGGCCTCCTTCGCCGAGTTCGTCCAGCGGCTGGGCGCGTACGCGGACGCGCCGCCGGCGGAGCGTCCCGCCGACGACAAGGCCCGCCTGGCGGAGATCGCCGCGAGCCTGGAGAGGCTCGACCCTGAGGCGTTCCGGCACCCGCACTGCTGGTGGGCGATGGTGGTCGCGCGTCACCGGCGGGCGGCGGCCAGGCGGGAAAGGGAGCGGGCGCCGGCCGCGTCGCACGCCGAGGCGTTCGACCGGGCTCTGGACCGGCTGGAGGAGAAGGGCTGGCGGCACGTCACCGGCGAGGAGTTCGCGTCCGCGACCGGTGAGTGGGGGCTGCTGGCTCTGCCCCCCGACTTCACGGACGCGTTCGCGGCCGACGGCACCTTGCTCCGGGACGTCGACGTGCGCTGGAGGGGCGGCCTGGCATCGGAACTGCAGTCGGCCTTCGCCTGGGAAGGGCTCGTGCTCCGCGTGCCCGAGGAGGAGCCGGAGGACGATCCGGAGGACTTCGAAGCCGCGATGGACCGGCTCATGGCCGCCGCCCACGGCCCCACCGAGCCAGGCGAAGGCACCGTGACCTGCCTGGCCGCCGACGAGCCGTCCGACCTGTGCCGCATCCTGCGGGCCTTCGAACTTCTGGCCGCCAAGGGGTACGTGGCCGAGCCCGCGCTCTGGCCCACCACGTCGGGCTGCTGGGAGCGGGTGGCCGAACGCAGCCAGGACACGGAGGCGCTCAAGGCCGTCTTCTGGAACACCCAGAGCCACGACAGCGCCTTCGACGTCAGGGGCGACCTGGTCGACCAGCTCCACCTCGGCTGGGCGGGCGACCCTGAGGAGATCGGCGCGGCTCTGGCCGATGCCGGGCTGGCGGTGCAGGTGCCGCAGGACGAGGGCACGACCTTCATCCTCGACCCCGCCTGATACCTGCCCGAAAGGCTGTGGTGGTGCCGCTGCGCCAACGCCTGGAACTCCTGCCGGTCACCGACGACAGGCGTGACGACGTCCCGGTCGTCCTCGATGGCAGGGCAGTGAGTTGTCCTGGTCGATGGTGGCTGACCCAGTAACTGCCATGAGCGGGGCGGCCCCGGGTGAGGGCCGCCCCGCAGGATGGGCTACTGGTCGGTGGTGTCGGGGATCCAGGAGCCGTGGATGCCGCCGGTGACGCGGCGGGGCAGGTGGACGGTGGCGATCCGGTCGAGGCCGGCGGCGTCCAGGACCAGGAGCTGGGAGGCGTCCTGCTTGAGGTCGGAGACGACGGTGAGGAGGTAGCCGTCGTCCTCGTTCGCGGCGCCTTCGGCGGGGACGAAGACGGCCTCGCTGGGCAGGCGGGCGTCGCCGGCCTGGTGGACGCGGCGGGCGCCGGTGGCGCGGTCGTACTTGACGACGCCGTAGCCGCCGTAGCCGTCCTGGTCGGGGAAGGAGACGGCGTAGGTGTAGCGGTTCTCGGCGCCGACGTAGTCCTCGTTGAGGGTGGGGAACTCCACGGCGAGGTCGTCGATGGTCTGCTCGTCGACCCTGCCCTGGGCGAGGTCGACGACCCAGCGGCGGGTGTAGGAGCGGGTGTTGGGTTCGGTGCCGCGGCCGGGCGCGCCGACCCACCAGTTCCAGGACAACTGGAAGCCCTCGCGGTCGACGGTGGGGCCTTCCAGGACGATGCGGCCCTGGGCGTCCTCGTAGGCGTTGGCGGCGTGCAGCATGTTGCCGGGCTCGATGTCGAACCAGCGGATCCTGGCGGCGCCGTCGGCGGTGCGGGGCATGACGCCGATGCGGGAGGGCTGGGCGTCGCTCCAGCCGTACGGGATGCCGGAGTGCTCGGCCGGGTCGAAGGTGACCGAGCCTTCGATGAAGACCACGTGATGGCGGGTGATCGCGAAGTCGTGCTTGAGGGAGGCGGTGGCGCCGGGGATCTCGGCGCTGTGCACGATCTGGCCCTTGGCGTCGGCGATGTAGTACAGGAGGTAGGGCGGGAACGGCGAGGAGCCGAAGAAGTGCAGCTCGCCGGTGACCGGGTCGGTCTTGGGGTGGGCGGTCATCGCGCTGCGCAGCTTGCCGTCGAAGTCGTAGGCGCCGACGGTCTCCAGCTCGGCGTCCAGCTCGAACGGGAAGTTCGCCTCGCACAGGGCGAGCAGGCGTCCGGCGTGCTCGATGACGTGGGTGCCGGCGACGCTGGCGGTCAGGTCGGGGCCGTGCTCGGTCATGTAGGGGCGCCGTCGAGGGCGGGGGTGCGCACCCACCGGTTGCGGTACCACTCGGCCCGGCCGTCCCGCAGCCGGATGCCGTGGACCATGCCGCTGCCCTTGAACCAGTGCGTCGGGGTGACGCCCGGCTTGGGGTTGTGGCTGTTGCGGACCAGCCGGCCGTTCAGCTCGGGCGGCAGGTGGCCTTCGACGGTCAGCCCGGTCGCGGTGATCTCGTCGACGGCGGGGATGTAGTGGCCGGTCAGGTAGGGCTTGGTGGTCATGGCGTATTCCTCTTCCTCGCTGCGGTTCGGGTGTTGTGCGGTGGTCATCGGGCGGGCTGCTCGGCGCGGGTCTTCAGGGCCGCGAGCCAGGACTGGAGTGAGGCGTGCAGGGCCTGGCGGAGCTGCTCGGCGGCGGCCTCGACGGGCGCCCCGGCCCACGACTCCTCGGTGCGGACGGTGACGCGGCCGCCGTCGGCGGTGAACGTCCAGACGTGCACGCCGTCGATGCCGCCGGCCGGGCCGCCCCACACGATCCGCTCGCCGGGGACGACCTCGAAGACGGTGGAGGTGATGTCCAGGCCGTGGGTGGTCCACCGGAAGGAGCTGCCGGGCTCGACGGGGCCGGTGAGCGTGGCGGTGTCGATGGCGTCGTTCCAGCTCGGCCAGGCGTCGATGCCGGTGTGCAGCGCCCACACCCGCTCGATCGGGGCGTCGATGGTGGTGGACAGGCGGACGATCACGGGGGCGGTCTCGTCGATGGTGCGCATTTCGGGGTTCCTTTCGGTCGGACGGGTGAGACAGGCGGCCAGGACGGCCGTGGCGAGCAGGACGGCGGCCGAGGCGGTGAACGCCGCGCGGTAGCCGTCGGTGAGGGCCTGGAGGTGCGGCGAAGTGGAGCCCGCGGTGACCGATCCGGCCAGCGTGGCCAGGACGGCCAGGCCGATCGCGCCGCCGACCTGGCGGGTGGTGTTCACCAGCCCGCCGGCCGTTCCGGAGTCCTCCCTGGCGACCCCGTCCATGGACAGGTCGGTGAGCTGGATGAAGGCGACGCTGAGGCCGAGCCCGATGAGGACGCTCGGACCGAGCACGTCGGCGAGGTAGGAGCCTCCGGCGCTGATCCGCGCTAGCCACAGCGTCCCGGCGGCCTGCACGAGCAGGGCGGACAGCAGCGTACGGCGGGGCCCGAGCCGGGCGGTGAGCCGTGCGGACAACGCGGAGCCGGCCATGATGGCGCCGGCGAGCGGAAGCTGGCCCAGACCGGTGAGCAGCGGGCTCTCGCCGAGGACCTCCTGCTGGTAGAGCGGCAGGAAGAAGAACAGCGCGAGCCACACCGACCCGAACAGGGCCATCAGCAGGTTTCCGGCGGCCACCCGGCCGCCCCGCACCAGCCGCGGCGGCACCAGCGGATCGGGATGCCGGCGTTCCACCAGGACGAACACCGCGCCGAGCACGGCGGCGAGGGCGAAGGCGCCCAGGACGCGCCCATCGGTCCAGCCTTGGGCGCGGGCCGTGCTCAGCCCCCATACCAGGCCGGTCAGGGACAGCGTGATCGCCAGGGTGCCGAGCGGGTCGAACCGGCCGCCGCCGCGCGGCTGGGCGCGCGGGGTGCCGAGCGCGACGGCGAGCAGCACCGCGAAGGCGCCGGCGGTGACGGCGAGGAACAGCGCCCGCCAGCCCCACGCCTGGGCCAGCAGGCCGCCCAGGAGCACCCCGGCGGCGCCGCCGGCACCCGAGACCGCGCCCCACACCCCGAGCGCCCTGGCCCGGCCGGGGCCGGGCGGGAACAGGCCCATCACCACGGCCAGCGCGGCCGGGGCGATCGCCGCCGCGCCCACCCCCTGCACGGCGCGGGCCGTGATCAGCACCCCCGCCGAGGACGCCAGGCCCGACACGGCCGAGGCCGCTCCGAAGACCGCCAGCCCGCCCAGCAGGAGCCTGCGATGGCCCAGCAGGTCCGCGGCCCGCCCGCCGGCCAGCAGCAGGGCGCCGAACGCCAGCCCGTAGGCGTTGACGACCCACGTCGTGCCGCCGTCGGAAAGCCCGGCGCCGTCCCGGATCTGCGGGAGCGCCACGTTGACGATCGAGTTGCCGAGCACGACGAGGAACTGCGCCGCGGCCAAGGCCGCGAGCGCCGGGCCCGTGGCTGTCTTACGCATCTCCGACTCCAGAAGTGTGTGGTTGACCACTCAGTGTTGTGTGGCAAAGGAAGGCGGGGCTCGAGCCCCGCCGGCGCCGTCCCGGGCGGATCGCCCGGGAGGGCTCAGTAGTGCGTGATGCCCGCCGACAGAGTCCGCGTCCAGGGCGCCTGCACCTCGTCGGCGCCGATGGACACCAGCAGGTGGCACAGCATGCCCGTGGCGAAGAAGTCCTGGACCTGGGCCTCGCCGCCGCCGGAGGCGCCGCGCACGTACTCCACCAGCCGGGCGTAGCCCTGCCGGACCGCCTCGCGCACGGCCGGCTCGGACACCGCCGCCGCCTGGGCGTGCAACTGGATCAGCATCAGGTCGTTGTCGCTGATGAGCTGTGCGTAGGCGTCGCCCATCGCGTGCAGGACGGTCTCGGGCGAGCCGCCGCCGTGGGTGGCCACCGCCTGCTCCAGCGCGCCGCGCACCTTCACGAAGCAGTGCTCGACGACCGCCACGAACAGCGACTCCTTGCTCGGGAACAGCCGGTAGACGTAGGCCTGGGAGATGCCCGCCGCCTTGGCCACCTCCGTCGTGGTCGTGCCCCAGTAGCCGCGGGCCGCGAAGGCGCCGATGGCGGTGGCGAGCACCGTCTCCCGGCGCTCGTCGGCGGTGGACAGCTGTCGTGCTCGGCTCGTCGTCATGTGAGTAATAAACCACTCACACTTTCCGATGTCAAACGCCGAGCCCGCGCCGACGTCGGCCATCGCGCGCAGCACGTCGATCTCCGCTGCCCGGCATGGACGGCACCAGGACCAACGACGAGATCGCGGCCCGGCTGCCTCAGCCGGGCGCCACGCGGGAGCGCGGCGGTGGCAGTCGGAACAGGTCCTTCAGCCTGCGCAGCGCCTTCTCGTCGCCGCTGGTCGTCGCGGTGCCGCCGTCGATGGCCTCGGCCAGGGTGAGCCGCTGGCCGGTCAGGTCGAGGAACGCCTCCTCGCCGATCGTGACGACGGCGTCCGGACGCTGGGCGGGCCCGTGCAGGGTGTCGATGGTGCCGTCCTCGACCCGGGCGTGGAAGACCTCGTCGCCGACGCGGAACTCGTACGTCGCCCGGAGCCCGGCGGCGGCCTCCGGGGCGAAGCAGGCGCGCAGCCCGAGCACCGCCCAGCCGGGGTGGAACGTCTCGCCGTCGCGCCGCTCGCCCATCGCCCACTTCAGCCCCCACCGGGCCAGCTCCAGGACGGCGGGGCCGAGCTCTTCGCCGGCCTCGGTGAGGGCGTAGGCGGGGGTGCGGGCGGGCGGCGGGAGGGTGATCTTGTGGGCCAGCCCCTCGCGTTCGAGCTGCTTCAGGCGGGCGGCGAGCAGGCCGGTGCCGAGGCCGCGCAGGCTGGCCTGCAGATCCCCGAACCGTTTCGGCCCGGTCAGCAGCTCGCGGATCAGCAGCAGCGTCCAGCGCTCGCCGACGAGGTCGAGGGTGCGCGCGGTCGCGCAGTACTGGTTGTAGGTTCGCTGTTCCACTTCACCACTCTAAAGTGCGGGCTTCCTCTTCTTGAACGGACGCGAGCGAGGGTGTGCATGATGCACGGCCGAGCCGCCAAGGCTGTGTGATGTCACCACTGACTCCGGTCTGACCAGCGCATATGGTGGCCGCCAAGCACCCCGTCCCCGCTTGTAAGCGAAGGAGCCCGGCATGTCCTCTGCTGTCGGTGTCGACGATTACGCGCTCACCAGGGTCCCCCCGAGCGCCCGCTACTCCTGGTGGTCGGTCGCCGTCCAACGGTTCGGCCAGGTCTCCGCGCTCAGCCAGTTCCTGCTCGGCGCCACGCTCGGCTTCGGGATGGGGTTCTGGGAGGCGTTCCTCGCGCTCACCCTGGGTGCCGTCATCCTGGAGGTCGTGGCCGTCTTCGTCGGCGTCATCGGGGTGCGGGAGGGGCTGTCCACGTCCATGCTGGCCCGCTGGACGGGGTTCGGCCGGTCCGGGTCCGCGCTGATCGGGCTGGCGATCGGCATCAGCCTCGTCGGCTGGTTCGGCATCCAGTCGGCGGTCTCCGCGCAGGGGCTGGCCGCCCTGGTGGGCGTGCTGCCCGAGTGGGGCTGGTCGCTCGTGTTCGGGCTGGTGGTGACGGCGATCGTGCTGTGGGGCTTCGGCTCGATGGCCTGGACGGCGTACGTCACCGTGCCCGCGTTCCTCGTCCTGGTCGGCTGGTCGATCATCAGCGAGCTGTCGCGCCACGACGTGGGCGCGCTGATGGCGTCGGCGCCGCCGGGCCCGCAGCTCACGCTGCTGCAGGGGACGACGCTGGTCGCCGGCGGGTTCATCGTGGGCTCGATCATCACGCCCGACATGACCCGGTTCAACCGCAGCGTCGCGGACGTGGTCAAGCAGACGGTGCTCGGCGTCACCCTCGGCGAGTACGTCATCGGCCTGGCCGGCGTCCTGCTCGCGCACGCCGTCGGCACCAGCGAGATCACCACCATCGTCACCTCGTCGGTGGGCTGGGTCGGGATCCTCGTCATCGTCGCCGGCACCGTGAAGATCAACGACTGGAACCTGTACTCCTCCGGCCTCGGCCTGGTGAACTTCGTCGGCACCGTCTTCGGCAGGCGCGTGCACCGCGGCCTGGCCACCGCGCTCATCGGCCTGGTCGGCAGCGTGCTGGCCGCGGCCGGCATCCTCGACGCCTTCACCGAGTTCCTGACGCTGCTGGGCGTGGCGTTCCCGCCGATCGCCGGGATCATGGTCGCCGAGTACTTCGTGGTCCGGCGCTGGCGCGGCGACCTGGAGGCCGCCAGGGCGGGCGGGGGACTGCCCGAGCGGGCCCCGGCGTGGGTGCCGGCCACGCTGGTGATCTGGCTGGTCGCGGCGCTGGTCGGCAGGTTCGTCGAGGTCGGGCTGGGCAGCATCAACGCGCTGGTCGTGGCGTTCGTCCTGTACGTGGTGGCCGGGAAGCTGGGCCTGGTGCGGGGCGTGGGGGAGAGCCGTACCGAGCTGGTGCGGGCCTGAGAAGACAAGTGAGGGGATATTCCGTGCGTATCGGCATCGACGTGGGCGGCACCAACACCGACGCCGTCCTCCTGGACGGGCGGCAGGTGCTCGCCGCCGTCAAGACCAGCACCACCGCCGACGTCACCTCCGGCATCGTGGCCGCCATCGCGGGGCTGCAGGAGCAGCGGCCGTTCGACCCGGCGGACGTGCGGGCCGTGATGATCGGCACCACGCACTTCATCAACGCCCTGGTCGAGGCCCGCAGGCTGGCCCCGACGGCGGCGCTGCGGCTGAGCCTGCCCGCCGGGGCGTCGCTGCCGCCGATGGTCGACTGGCCGGGCCGGCTGATCGAGGCGGTGTCCGGGCGCGGCTACCTGGTGCACGGCGGCCACGAGTTCGACGGCCGGCACATCGCCGAGCTGGACGAGGCCGAGGTGCGCAAGGCCGCCGCCGACATGGGCCAGGCCGGGGTCCGCAGCGTCGCGATCACGTCGGTGTTCTCGCCGGTCAACGCCGAGTTCGAGGCGCGCGCCGCGGAGATCGTCGCCGCCGAGCTGCCGGACGTGGCCATCTCGCTGTCCTCCGAGATCGGCCGCATCGGGCTGCTGGAGCGGGAGAACGCCACCATCATCAACGCCGCGCTGCGCGAGCTGGCCGCCCACATCGTGGACGGCCTGGCCTCCTCCGTCTCCGGCGCCGGCATCACCGCGCCGCTCTACCTCAGCCAGAACGACGGCACCCTCATGGACGTCGACTTCGCCCGCCGCTACCCCGTGGCAACGTTCGCATCCGGGCCCACCAACTCCATGCGCGGCGCCGCCGTCCTGTCAGGGCTCGACACCTGCGCGGTCGTGGACGTCGGCGGCACCACCAGCGACGTCGGCGTGCTGCGGCACGGCTTCCCGCGCGAGGCCACCACCGACGTCACCGTGGCCGGCATCCGCACCAACTTCCGCATGCCGGACGTGCTGTCCATCGGCATCGGCGGCGGCAGCCGGGTCAGGGACGGCGCGGTCGGGCCCGACTCCGTCGGCTACGAGCTGACCAGCAAGGCGCTCGTGTTCGGCGGCGACACGCTGACCGCCACCGACATCGCCGTGGCCGCCGGCCGCGCCGAGATCGGCGACCCCTCCCTCGTCGCCCACCTCGACAAGAGCCTGGTCGAGGCGGCGTTGCGGCGCATCGCCGCCGACGTCGCCGACGTGGTCGAGCGCATGCGCACCTCCGCCGAGCCGCTGCCCGTCGTGGCCGTCGGCGGCGGCTCCGTGCTCCTGCCCGACGAGCTGGCCGGCGCCGGCGAGGTACGCCGTCCCGACCACTACGCCGTCGCCAACGCCATCGGTGCCGCCATCGCCCAGATCGGCGGCGAGGTGGACCGCGTGTACGCCGTGGAGCCCGGCCGCCGCGACGCCGTCGTGGACGCCGCCAAGCAGGAGGCCGTGGACCGGGCCGTCGCCGCCGGCGCGTCCCCCTCGACCGTGCAGATCGTGGACTTCGACGAGGTGCCGATCCCGTACCTGCCCGGCAACGCCACCCGCATCAGGGCCAAGGCCGTGGGCGAACTCCAGCTCACCGACGCGAAGGGACGCTGACACCACATGCGCGAGATCACCCTGGCGGACCTGGACGACATCGCGACCGGCGCCGCCATCCTCGGCACGGGCGGCGGCGGCGACCCGCACATCGGCCGCCTCCTGGCCGCCTCCGCCGTGCGCGAGTACGGCCCCGTCAAACTGTGCACGCTCGACGAGCTGCCCGGCGAGGCCGCCCTCGTCCAGGTCGCCATGATGGGCGCGCCCACCGTCATGGTGGAGAAACTGCCCTCCGTCGACCAGGTCTCCGCCGCCGCGGGCGCCCTCAGCGGCTACCTCGGCAGCGGCCTGACCCACATCGCCTGCTCCGAGGCGGGCGGCGTCAACTCCCTCATCCCGGTCGTCGCCGCCGCCCAGCTCGGGCTCCCCCTTGTGGACGCCGACGGCATGGGACGCGCCTTCCCCGAGATCCAGATGGTCCTGCCCACCCTGTACGGCGTGCGCGCCACCCCCATGGCCATCGCCGACGAGAAGGGCAACCGCGCCGTCCTCGACACCGTGGACAACCACTGGGCCGAACGCCTGGCCCGCTCCGCCACCATCGACATGGGCTGCTCCGCCATGATCAGCTCGTACGCGATGACCGGCGCCCAGGCCCGCGACTCGCTCGTGCCCGGCACCCTCAGCCTCTGCGCCGAGCTGGGCCGGCTCGTCCGCGAGGCCCGCGCCGCGCACACCGACCCCGTGGCCGCCGTCGTCGCCCGGCTCGGCGGCACCACCCTGTTCACCGGCAAGGTCACCGACGTCGAGCGGCGCACCGTCACCGGTTTCGCGCGCGGCACCGCCACCCTGTCCGGCCTCGACGGCGACGCCGGGAGCGAGCTGATCCTGCGCTTCCAGAACGAGTACCTGGTCGCCGAGGTGGACGGGCAGGTGCGGGCGACCGTACCGGACCTGATCTGCACCCTCGACCGCGAGAGCGGCGAGGCCGTCACCACCGAGGCGCTGCGGTTCGGGCAGCGCGTCACCGTCATCGCCGCGCCCGCCGACCCGCGCTGGCACACCCCCGAGGGCCTCGCCCTGGCCGGCCCCCGCTACTTCGGCTACGACCTCGACCCCGTGCGGGCCGAAGGCGGCTCCGGCCACGACCTCGCCCCTGGGCGGGCCACCCCCTTCTCCGGCGACGACCTCGACCCCGGGCAGGCCACCCCCTCCTCCGGCCACGACCTCGATCCCGGGCGGGCGGCCACCCCCTTCTCCGACGACGACCTCGACCCCGGGCGGGCCACCCCTTCCTCCGGCCACGACCTCGACCCCGGGCGGGCCACCCCTTCCTCCGGCCACGACCTCGACCCCGGGCGGGCCGCCCTATGAGCTGGGAGCTGACCGAGGACGACCTGCCCGACCTGGCGCGCGGCGCCGCCGTCCTCGGCACGGGCGGCGGCGGTGACCCGTACGTCGGGCACCTGCTCGTCCGCGAGGCGATCCGCGAGCACGGCCCCATCACCGTGCTCGACCCCGACGACCTCGACGACGACACGCTCGTCATCCCCACCGCCCAGATGGGCGCCCCGACCGTCGTGCACGAGAAGCTGCCGCGCGGCACCGAGCCCGTCGCCGCCCTGCGCGCGCTGGAGGCGCACCTGGGCCGGCGCGCCGACGCCACCATGCCGATCGAGTGCGGCGGCATCAACTCGATGATCCCGCTCGTCGTGGCCGCCACGACCGGCCTGCCCGTCGTCGACGCCGACGGCATGGGCCGCGCCTTCCCCGAGCTGCAGATGGAGACCTTCGCCGTGTACGGGGTGCCGGGCTCGCCATGGCCGTGGCCGGCGAACGCGGCGAGAGCGCCATCATCGACACCGGCGCCGACAACGCGCGCATGGAATGGCTGGCCCGCGGCGTCACGATCCGCCTCGGCGGTGTCGCCCACATCGCCGAGTACGCCATGACCGGCGCCCAGGTCAAACGCACCGCCGTACCCCGCACACTGACCCTGGCCCGCACCGTCGGCCGCACACTCCGCGAAGCCCGCTCCCGCGCCGCCGACCCCGTCGCGGCCCTGGCCGACGCGCTGCGCGACACCCTGTACGGGCACCTGCGCGTGCTGTTCCGCGGCAAGGTCACCGACGTCGAACGGCGCACCGAGGCCGGCTTCGCGCGCGGCAGGGCCGCGGCCGTGTCGTTCGACGGGCGGCACGAGCTGGAGCTCATGTTCCAGAACGAGCACCTGGTCGCCCTCGTGGACGGCGAGCCGCGCTGCATCGTCCCCGACCTGGTGTGCGTGCTGGAGTCCGAGCAGGCCGAGCCCATCACCACCGAGAGCCTCCGGTACGGCCAGCGGATCACCGTCGTCGGCATCTCCACCCCCGCCCTCATGCGCACCCCCGAGGCGCTCGCGGTGTTCGGGCCCGCCGCGTTCGGCCTCCCCTACCCGTTCAGGCCCGTCGAGGAGGTCGCGTGAACGGGCGGACAGCGGTCATCATCGGTGGCGGGGCGGGGATCGGGCTGGAGGTGGCGCGGCGGGTGGTCGCGGCAGGCGGCCGGGTGGTACTCGGCGGCCGCACCCCGTCCCGCCTCGAGGCCGCAGCCGCCACCCTCACCGGAACCAGCCCCTCACCCACGGCCTCCATGCCTGCTGCGTCTTCGGGCGTCGTGTCTTCGGGCGTCGTGTCTTCGGGCGTCGTGTCTTCGGGCGTCGTGTCTTCGGGCGTCGTGTCTTCGGGCGTCGTGTCTTCGGGCGTCGTGTCTTCGGGCGTCGTGTCTTCGGGCGTCGTGTCTTCGGGCGTCGTGTCTTCGGGCGTCGTGTCTTCGGGCGTCGTGTCTTCGGGCGTCGTGTCTTCGGGCGTCGTGTCCTGGCGGGTGGTGGACACCGCCGACCAGGAGTCGCTGTCCGCGTTCTTCGACGCGGTGGACCAGGTGGACCACCTCTTCACCCCGGCCGCCACCTACACCACGGGCCCGATGCGCGAGCTGAGCGACGAGGAGGCGCAGAGCCCGTTCACGTCGAAGTTCTGGGGCCAGTACCACGCGGTGCGGCTCGCCCTGCCCAAGCTCACCGCCGACGCCTCGATCGTCCTGATGGCAGGCGCCGCCTCGGTCCGCCCACCCGCCCCCGCACCCGCCTACGTCGCGTGCAACGCGGCGATCGAAGGGCTCGGCCGCGGGCTGGCGGTCGAGCTGGCGCCCGTACGGGTGAACGTCGTCTCCCCGGGCACCATCGACGGCAACCTGTGGCGGCAACGCTCCGACGAGGTACGCGAGTCCGCCTTCGCCCAATACTCCCGCGACGCGCTGCTCGCCCGGCCGGGCAGGGAGAGCGAGGTGGCGGACGCCGTCATGTTCCTGTTCACCAACACGTACATGACCGGCTCCACCCTCTACCCCGACGGAGGCTACGCACTGCGCTGACCCGCACTCAGGCATAACGGGCACCGGTCAGTCGCGCTCAGGCAGAACGGGCACCGGTCAGTCGCGCTTAGCCAGGACGGGCATCAGTCAGTCAAGGCCGCCGGCTCGTGCCGCCAGGCAAGGCTCGCGAAACATGGTTCTCCGGCAAGGTCGGCGAAACGTGCGTTCTCCGGCAAGAGCGGTGTAGCGCAACCCGGTCAGGGGCTCACAGGTCGTGGTAGATCGGGCACACAGGCACCGCTGCGTACGGTGCGCTGGTCGACCCCGGCCGGCATCACGTAGGCCAAGATCATCGACCTGGCCGGCCCAGGAGGAACTCCGACCAGCCCGGCACAAACCCGATCAGCCTGGTGTGCGGCCATCGCTCAGTCTGGCGTGGTCTTTGGTCAGCCTGGTGTGCGGCGACCGCTGAGTCTGGCGTGGTCTTTGGTCAGCCTGGTGTGCGGCGACCGCTGAGTCTGGCGTGGTCTTTGGTCAGCCTGGTGTGCGGCGACCGCTGAGTCTGGCGTGGTCTTTGGTCAGCCTGGTGTGCGGCGACCGCTGAGTCTGGCGTGGTCTTTGGTCAGCCTGGTGTGCGGCGACCGCTGAGTCTGGCGTGGCCTTTGGTCAGTTCGGCGCTGCTGCGGTGCTCGCGCGCCGCACCAGCGTCGGTACCACGTAGGGAACGTCCTCGACGTCCTGCCCGTCCAGCAGGCGCAGCAGCACCTCCACCGAGCGGCGGCCCACCTCGCCATGATCTGGCCTGACTGTGGTCAGTGGCGGGATCAGGTAGCCGGCCTCCGGGATGTCGTCGAACCCGACAACGCTCACATCCTCCGGCACCCGCACACCCAGCTCGTGGAAGGCGCGCAGCAGACCGAGCGCCATGTGGTCGTTGGCGGCGAACACCGCCGTCACACCCTGGCGCTCGCCGAGCTCGAGCCCGGCCTGGTAGCCGGACTCGGCGCTCCAGTCGCCGGCCACCACCTGGGGCGTGGGCCGGCCGGCCTGCTCCAGCGTGCTCCGCCACGCCTCGATGCGCGCCTGCGCGTCCATGCGCTCGCGCGGGCCCGAGACGTGCCAGACCGTCGAGTGCCCCAGGCGCAGCAGGTGCTCCACCGCCATCCGCACCCCCTCCGCCTGGTCGATGCGCACGGTCGGCACCGACTCGTCGGGGGCGGCCTCGACTGCGACGGCGGGCAGCCCGGCCGGCAGGTTGAACAGCGCGTTCGTGGCCGCCTGTTGCGACGGGAAGACGGTGATCACGCCCGCCACGGTGTGGCTCGTCAGATCACTCATCGCGTCGATGATGCTGCCCCGGTCGAATCCCTCGGGCGTGACGATGGTGACCCCGTAACCGGCGGCACGCGCTGCCCGTCCGATGCCCAGCAGCGTGGAGGCCGGCCCGAACAGCACCGAGTCGAAGCTGATCACCCCGATGGTGTGCGCCTGACGGCGGACCAGCCCGCGCGCCATGAGGTTGGGGCGGTAGTCGAGCTGCCGGATCGCCTCCAGCACCCGCCGCCGCGTCTCCTCGCGCACGTTGGGGCGTTCGTTCATCACCCGTGACACCGTCTGGGGAGACACTCCGGCCAGCCGCGCGACATCGCCGATCACCGCGGGGCGGCCCTCCCGGCGTGCACCCGCCACCTGACCCCCTTCACCTGTACCAACCGTGAGAACGATATCAGCCCGGCTCATCCTGCCGGGCCCGCCGCTCGGGTCGCCGCTTCGCCACGCTCGCGCATCCGCGCGCTGGACGCGGCCCTGGCCTGTACCGACACCGTCCTCTTCAGGCGACTTGCCTGGATTGCGGCGGTGCACGGGCGGCCAGGTTTGGCAACGTTAACAACTCGGCTGTCCGCCTGGCGACGCCAACGGTCCGGCTGTCCGCCTGACGACGTCAACGGCTCGGCTATCCGCCTGACGACGCGAACAGTCCCCGGCTATCCGCCTGACGACGTCGACGGTCCGGCTGTCCGCCTGACGACGCGAACAGTCCCCGGCTATCCGCCTGACGACGTCAACGGTCCGGCTACCCGGCTGGCGACGTCAACAGTGCGGTTACCCGATCGCTGACGCGTTCCTATCGGTGGAGGTGCTCAGCACGAGCGGCGTCCGGGCAGTGGGCAGCACCACCTGGCCGGTGACGAACTCGCTCCACAAGCCGAAGCCGAGCACGCTCCCCGGCCGAGCGCTGGTCTCGGCGAAGCCCACGAGGCGGCCCCGATGGTGGCGGGTGGCGCCGAAGCTGAGCTGGAAGCGAACGGTGCCGGCACGTTCCTGCGGCGGTACGGACGTCGGCGGCAGGATCTCGTCCAGCGCCCACCGGTAATCCCTCTGGTAGGGGACGGATACGCGTTCCAGAGTCTGCTCCAGGATCACGCCGGAGGCGGGCAGGACGACCAGCACTCCGGGCAGCGGGCCGATCCGGGTGTTGAAGGCGAGCACCTCCTGGGCCTCTCCGGTCGCGTACTCGCCGCGCCCGCCGCCGATACGCGAGCCCTCGGGGCACGCCTGCACCCCCTGCTGCTCGATGAGCGTACGGGAGCAGGTGGGAAACGCTTCCGGGTTGAAGCGCACCGAGCGGTCGAACAGGAACACGAACCGGCGGGCGCCAGCGGGTACCTGACCGGTCTCGGCGCGGCTGCGGCGGTCGAAGGCGATGGTCAGGCTCCGGCCGTCCGGCCCGCGCGTGGCCGTCACCGACAGCGAGTCGATGTTCCGGGTTCCTGCCACATCGGGCTCGTGGGGCCGCTGCGGGCCGCCGGGTGCGGGGTCGGGCGGCGTGGCGCTCGCCGCCGCCGCCGTGCCGGATGCGAGCAGGGACAGGGAGAGGGCGGTGGCGACCGCGGTGAGGGTGGTTCTTGCGTTCATGGACACTCCAGGGGCTTGAACGACGTGGTTCGCGCCCACCCAAGCAACGAACCCCGAAAGATCATGTAAAGGCCCAGGGCTCAAGGCCCAAGGCTGAGGGGGCGGAGGGCGCAGGGTCCGGGGCGCAGGGCGCGGGATGTAGGGACGCAAGGGTGCAAGGCGCGAGGTGAAGGGCACAAGGCCCGGGGCACTGGGCCGCAGGAGCAGGAGCAGGAGCAGGAGCAGGGCGCAGGGCGCAAGGTGCAGGGCGCGACGCCCGGGGCGCAGGGTGCAGGGTCCGGGGTGCAAGGTGCAGGGCGCAAGGCCCGGGGTCGCAAGGCGTATGGCGCAGGGCACACGGCCCGGCGCACAAGGCGCAGGGCTGCAGGCACATGGCCCGGGGCGCAGGGCGCAGGGCGCAGGGTCCGGGGCGCAGGATGCGGGTCGCGAG
The DNA here is from genome assembly GCF_900323885.1 of [Actinomadura] parvosata subsp. kistnae. Taxonomy (GTDB): domain Bacteria; phylum Actinomycetota; class Actinomycetes; order Streptosporangiales; family Streptosporangiaceae; genus Nonomuraea; species Nonomuraea composti. The sequence goes on from NZ_OOHJ01000005.1 coordinate 42,300, forward strand.
GCGCAGGGCACATGGCGCAGGGTGCGGGTCGCGAGGCGCAGGGTTGCGGGGCACGGGGTATAGGGCCCGGGGCCGCAAGGTGTATGGCAGGGCGCACGGCCCGGCGCGCAAGGCGCAGGGCTGCAGGCGCATGGCGCAGGGCGCAGGTTCCGGGGCACAGGGCACAGGCCGCGGCGTATAGGGCCCAGGGCCGCAAGGCGAATGGCGCAGGGCACACGGTCCGGCGCGCAAGGCGCAGGGCTGCAGGCGCATGGCCTGGCGCGCAAGGCGCAGGCTCCGGGGCGCAAGGCGCATCGCCCGGCGCGCAGGGTGCAGGGCACAGGGCGCAAGGCGCAGGGTGCGGGTCGCGAGGCGCAGGGTGCGGGGCGCGGGGTATGGGGCCCGGGGCCGCAAGGTGTATGGCAGGGCGCACGGCCCGGCGCACCAGGCACAGGGCTACAGGCGCATGGCGCAGGGTCCGGGGCGCAGGGTGCGAGGCGTGGTGGTCCTGGTCGGGGTGCTTGTGGGGGGTGTGGCGGTCCTGGTCAGGTCGGTTGTGGAGGCGTGGTGGGTCCTGGTCAGGTCGCCTGGGCGGCCGGCGGTCCTGGTCAGGTCGGTTGTGGAGGCGTGGTGGGTTTTGGTCAGGACGCCTGCGCGGCGCGGCGGCTCTGCTCAGGTTGCCTGGGCGGCGCGGCCGTCCCGTCCACGTCACCCGCGTGGTGCGGCCACCCCGATCGGTTCCACTCGCTTCAGGATCACCGCGTACGTGAACGCTCCCAGCAGCGCCACCCCCGAGATCACCATCAGCGGGACGGTGAACGACGACGTCCGATCCACGAGGACGCCGATCATGATGGGGCTGACGATGCCGGCGAAGTTCGAGGCGAAGTTCTGGATGCCGCCGATGGAGGCCACGTACCGGTCGGCGGGGGCGACGTCGGCGGGCAGGGACCAGATGTTGGCGGCGGCGAACGTCGAGCCCGCGTACGCGACCGACAGCAGTGCCAGCGCCATCCACGCCTCCGGCACCCACACGGCGACGCCGATCACGGTCGAGACGAGGAAGCCGCCGGAGATGAACAGTTTCCTGACCTTGGTCACGGAGTCGCCGGCCGTGATGCGCCGGTCGGCGAGCCAGCCGCCGAGCCATTCGCCGCCGATGGCGACCAGGCCGGGCAGGGCGCCGAACAGGCCGAGCTTCAGCAGGCTGAACTCGCGCTCCTCCACCAGGTACGTGGGGAAGAAGGTGAGGAAGAAGTAGACGACCATGTTGAGGCAGAAGAAGCCCAGCATCATGGCCCAGATCGTGCGGTAGCGGAACAGGTCCCGCCAGCGGATCTTGTCGGCCTCGCCGTGGTCGTCGCCCTCGAAGCGGGCCCCGCCCTCCCGCAGGTAGGCCAGTTCCTCCTCGCTGATGCGGGGGTGCTCCTGCGGGTCGCGGTAGGTGCGCCACCATCCGTACGCCCACAGCAGTCCCACGACGCCGATCACGGCGAACGTCCAGCGCCAGCCGAGCCAGGCGATGAGCCCGGTGACGACGGGCAGCGCGATGACGCCGCCGACCCGCGACCCGGAGTCCCAGATGCCGGTGGCGAGGGCGCGTTCGTGGCGGGGAAACCAGCGGCCCACGACCTTGGCGCTGGTGGTGGCGGCGGGGCTCTCGCCGACGCCGAGCAGCAGCCGTACGCCGAACAGGGTGAGGAAGCTGCTCGCCAGGGCGGTCAGTGAGGTGAACAGCGACCACCACACGGACGCGAACGTGAAGGTGCGGCGCGGCCCGTACCGGTCGACGAACCAGCCGGCGGCGAGCTGGAAGAAGTCGTAGGACCAGAAGAAGGCGGCGAGGATCATGCCCTCTTCGGTCTTGCTGAGCCGGAACGTCTCGCCCATGAACGGCAGGGCGACGCCGAGGCTGGCCCGGTCCAGGTAGTTGATGACGAGCCCGGCGAAGACGTAACTGATCATGTACCAGCGCAGCCGGCCGCGGACGGTGCTCCGGGAGGTTGTGGCCATCGCGATCCTCTGTAATATTTCCTATTGGATTTCGCACATGTTGCCTACGCTTCACCGCGTACGTCAAGAGTGGTCAGGAAGGACGCGACCGTGACAGGTGAGCAGCAAAGCCCACAAATAGGGCGCGCCCGCCGCAGTGTCCTCACCGAGGACGTCTACGAACGCGTCAAGGCCCTGATCATGAACGGCGACCTCGCACCCGGCGCCCGCGTGAACATCTACGCCGTCGCCCGACTCCTCGACGTCTCCCAGACGCCGGTGCGCGAGGTGCTGGCCGCCCTGGAGTCGGAGGGGCTGCTCACCAAGCAGGCGCTGCGCGGCTACTCGGTCGCCCCCGTGCTCACCCCGTCCCAGGTCGCCGACCTCTACCAGCTCCGGCTGCTGCTGGAGCCGTGGGCCGCGGGCCGCGCGGCCGAGGCGATCACGCCGGACGCCGCCGCCCGCGTGCGCGCCGAGCTGGACAGCGTGCCGCAGGCCCCCCAGGGCACCCGGTACGAGGACTACCACGGCATCGCCGCCCACGACGCCCGCTTCCACGACCTGGTCGCCGAGCTGTCCGGCAGCCCGGCGCTGCGCGAGTCGCTGCAGCGCACGCACTGCCACCTGCACCTGTTCCGCATCGAGTACGAGGGCCGGCGCAGCGGCGAGCCCACGCTGGCCGAGCACGCCCGCATCGCCGACGCCCTCACCGCGGGCCGCGCGCAGGAGGCCGAGCAGGCGATGCGCGACCACCTCACCGCCGCCCGCGACCGTTTCCTCCGGATTGGACCGACCACGTGACGAAGATCGTCAGCGCCGCCGCCTTCCTGGTGGACATCCCCGTCGAGACCGAGCGCACGGACGCCGTGCAGGCGTTCGTCAAGCAGGAGACCGTGTTCGTGGAGCTGCGCACGGACGACGGGCTCACCGGCACCGGCTACTCCTACACGATCGGCACCGGCGGCCGGGCCGTGCTGTCGATGCTGCGCGACCACCTGCTGCCCCTGCTCGACGGCCGTGACGCGCGCGAGGTGGAGGCGGTCTGGCGGGAGTTGTTCGCCGTCACGCGCGCCACGACGGTCGGCGCGATCACGTCCCTGGCGCTGGCCGCCGTCGACACCGCGCTGTGGGACTTGCGCTGCCTGCGCGCCGGCGAGCCGCTGTGGCGCCTGGCCGGCGGCTTCCGCCGCGCCGTGCCCGTGTACGACACCGAGGGCGGCTGGCTGCACCTGCCCACCGAGGACCTGGTGCGCGGCGCGCTGGCGGCCAGGGACGCGGGCCTGCGCGGGGTCAAGCTCAAGATCGGACGGCCGCGCGCCGAGGAGGACGCCGAACGGGTGGCCGCCGTCCGCGAGGCCGTCGGCCCCGGCATGGACATCATGGTGGACGCGAACCAGTCCATGACGTACGCGGAGGCCAGGCGGCGCGCGCACGCGCTGGAGCCGTACGCGGTGAGCTTCTTCGAGGAGCCGCTGCCGGCCGACGACGTGCAGGGGCACCGGGAGCTGGCCAGGTCCACCTCCATCCCGGTGGCGGTGGGGGAGTCGCTGTACTCGGTCGGGCAGTTCCGCGACTACCTGGCCCGCGGCGCGGCCTCGGTGGTGCAGGCGGACGTGGCCAGGGTGGGCGGCATCACGCCGTGGCTCAAGGTGGCCCACCTGGCGGAGGCGTTCAACGTGGCGCTGTGCCCGCATTTCCTGATGGAGCTGCACGTCAGCCTGGTCGCGGCGGTGCCGGCCGGCACGTACGTGGAGCACATCCCGCAGCTGCGCGCCGTCACCCTGACCGAGATGACCGTCGAGGACGGCCACGCCGTCGCCCCCGACGTGCCCGGCCTCGGCATCGCCTGGGACCGCGACGCGATGGACGATCTCCGCGTGGCCTAGCCGCCCCCGCCTGAAGCAACTGCCGCCCAAAAGGCCCTCAGCAGATCACGGCTTTCGCATCGGCCGCGAGCGGGAGCCGCAGGACGAACCGGGCGCCGCGCCCGTGGCTGTCCTCCAGGCGGAGCGAGCCCCCGTGCGCCTGCGCGATCTGCCGGGCGATCGCCAGCCCCAGCCCGGTCCCGCCGGCGTCCCGGTCGCGGGCGGTGTCGAGGCGGGCGAAGCGCTGGAAGACCAGCTCGCGCTTGTCCGCCTCGATCCCCGGCCCGTCGTCGATCACCTCCAGCCGGGCGACGCCGTTCGGGGAGCGCACGCTGTCCTGCTCGGCAGGGCTCTCCCGGCGCACGACGAGGGTGACGGTGGAGGCGGCGTGCCGTTCGGCGTTGTCGAGCAGGCTGGTGAGCAGGCGGGACAGCCCGGCCTGCTCGCCGTCGACCACGATGCCGGGCTGCAGTTCGTACGAGAAGCTCTTGCGCGTGCCGGCCCGGCCGCGGCACTGGGCGGTGACGAGCGCGGCCAGGTCGATCGGCTCGCAGGTCAGCGGGTGGTGCGCCTCCAGCCGGGCGATGGTCAGCAGGTCGCCGACGATGGCCTCGATCCGGTCGAGGCTGCCCAGCACCGCGGTGCCGAGCTTGGTCACGGTGGTGTCGTCGGGCGCGTACAGGGCGTCCTCCACCTCGGTGCGGATGGCCGCGATCGGGGTGCGCAGCTCGTGGGAGGCGTCGGAGGTGAAGTGGCGCTGCTGGCCCAGCGCGGCGTGCAGCCTGGCCAGGGTACGGTTCACGCTGACGGCCAGGTCGTAGATCTCGTCGCGGCCGGGCGGCAGGGGCACCCGGCGCTCGGGGCAGGTGTCGCTGACCGTGTCGAGCTCCGCGCGGATGGCCGTCACCGGCCTGAGCGCGGTGGTGACGATGCGGTGGCCGAGGATGGTGATCGCCACGGCCATGAGGGTCGCCGCGCCGAGCACGGTCGCGGCCAGCCACGGGGTGACGTAGGGCGGCACGGTCGGGCCCGAGCTGTAGACGATCCAGTCCTGCCCCTGCCGGTAGGCCGACTGCGCGACCACGATGTGGCAGTCTCCGCCGGGGAAGACCCCGCCGCACACGACCCCGGTGGACATGGCCCGGGGGATGGGGGTGAAGCCGGCCATCGGCGGCCGGCCCCGTAGCTGCGGGGTGGAGGCGACGACGACGCCGCTCGGGTTGACGACCTGCACGTTCCGGTCGGCGTGCTCGACCTGCGGCGGACGGATCCCGTCGTGCTCCAGCTCGTGCGCCACCCGGCCCCCGTCGGCGGCGATCTCGCTCGTACGGTCCTCCGTCGCGTAGCGATGGATGGCGAGCATCACCGCGGCGGCCAGCAGGGCGGACAGCAACGCCGCCATCACGCCGGCGAACATCGTGATGCGTCTGGTGATCGGCCAGTCGTGGCGGGCCCTCATGCGCCCAGTCGAGCACATTCACCGTAGCGGGAGGTGCACGCGGCGTTCTGGGGACGGCATGACCCAGGCCAATACCTCACCAAACCATTGGATCAGCCTCATTTCACCGCAAAACGCCCGCCGGTTCGGACAGGGGCAGGCGGACCACGAACCGCGCCCCGACCGGGCAGTCCTCGACGTCGAGCGACCCGCCGTGGGCCTCGCACGTCTCCCGGCTGATGGCCAGGCCGAGCCCGCTGCCGCCGGGATCGAGCCGCAGCCCCTCCGGCAGCCGGACGAACGGGTCGAAGATCCGTTCCCGATCCTCGGGGGCGATGCCCGTGCCGTCGTCCTGCACGACCACGACGGCCTGGTCGCCCACCTGCCCGACCGTGACCTCGACCCGGCCGTGGGCGTGGCGCCGCGCGTTCACCAGGAGGTTGGTCAGCACGCGGCCGAGCTGCACGGCCGAACCCCGCACCACCGGCCGCACGTCCGCGCGCAGCAGGATCGGCACCCTGTCGCCGGGCAGGCCCGCCACCTCCTCCTCGACCAGGTCGGCCAGGTCGAGGGGCTGGTACTCCGCGGGGCGGGCGTTCTTGACGCGGGTGTAGGCCAGCAGGTCGTCGATGATCGCCTCAAGGCGTTCCGTGCTGTGCAGCGCGCCCGCCAGGGCGGCGTGCGCGTCCACCTCGCCGGGGTACATCAGCGCCTCCTCCAGCTGCGTGCGCAGCGCGGTGACCGGCGAGCGCAGCTCGTGGGAGGCCAGCGCGGCGAAGCGGCGGTACGCGTTCACCGCCTTCTCCAGCCGGTCCAGATAGTCGTTGGAGGCATGGGCGAACTCGGCGATCTCGTCGTCGTGGGCGGGCACCGGCACCCGCATCGCGAGGTCCTTCACCGTGGCCTCGCGCATCGCCGAGCTGATCGCCCGCACCGGGCGCAGGGTCCGGCCCACCACGACGGCGGTGCCCCAGGCGCCGGCCAGGGAGGCCACCAGGGCCGCGGCGCCGAACCCGACCTCCAGGTAGCGCCTGCCCAGGGCGACGGGCTCCAGGGCGGCGGCGTAGATGTAGTGCGTCTCGCCCCGCAGCGGGGCGTCGGGCGCCTCGGCGTTCAGGCGCAGCGCCGTCACGAGGAAGCACCGGCCCTTGCTCCACGACGGGCAGACCGTGAAGTCGCGCATGCCGTCGCCAGGGGCGGGCCTGACCGTGCTCAGCGGCACATGCCTGACGATGGGCGCGTTGGCCGCCACCACCTGCCCGCGCGAGTTGATGAGCTGCAGGTACATGGCCTGCGCCGTCGGCCTGACCGGTCTGGGCGGCGGGACGTAGCCGGGCCGCATCCTGCTGACCCAGTCGACCACGGCCATGTGCAGGTGATCGGTGACGTCCACCCTGATCCGGTGGCGGATGCCGTAGACGGCCAGGGCGCCGACCGCCGTGAGGGCCGCCAGCAGCAGCGCTCCCACCGTGAGGGCGTAGCGCATGCGAATGGAGCAGGGGAACGGCCGGCGCCGGCTGCTCGGCACTTTCGCGACAGCGGTCGGGACGCGGGCCGGCTACGCGCGCCCGGACCCGTCCTCCGCGTCCGCGGTATGGGCGCGCTTCGGGGTGTCGGGCTCGGACGGCCGGGGCGCCTCGCTGACGATCCGGTTCGCGGCGCTCCTGTTCTTCAGGTGCTCGGTGTCGTCCTGCCATTGGATCTTGCGGCGTCGGGATGCGTCGGTCATGGCTGAAACCGTAGCGGCGTGATCTTCAACGCTCGGTAACGCGCGGCCCCGCCTTCGGTGTCGGGGCGGGCTAAGGCGTTGACACTCTTGGCTAAAGCCCTTAGCCTCATGGCTATGAACATGAACCGCGTGACCGAGTTCCTCGAAGTGGACGGCGGCCGGATCGCCTACGACGTGACCGGGCAGGGCCCGCTCATCGTGCTGGCCCCCGGCATGGGCAACAACAGGGCGGCCTTCCACCCGATGGCGGCCGAGCTGGCCGCGGCCGGATTCCGGGTCGCCACCACCGATTTGCGCGGTCATGGCGAGTCCAGCGACGAGTGGCCGTCCTACACGCGCGCCGACGTCGCCGGTGACCTGCTCGCCCTGGTCAAGCACCTGGGCGGGCCCGCCGCCATCGTGGGCCACTCCTTCACCGGCGGCTCCGCCACCATCGCGGCGGCCCAGGAGCCCGACCTGGTCACCGCCATCGTGGAGTTCGCCCCGTTCACCCGCGTCCAGAAGATGAACCTGGGCGGCATGTTCTCCAACGCCCGCTACCGCAAGGGCACGACCCTGCTCATGGGCGCCATCCTGCTGCGCAACGTCGGGCTGTGGAAGCGTTACCTCGACCACGCCTACCCGGGCGCCAAGCCCGCCGGCTACGCCGAGAGCGTCGCCGCGCTGGAGGCCGACCTGCGCAAGCCGGGGCGGATGGCGGTGGTCGGCCGGTTCGGCCTCGTCCCGGCCGCCGACGCCGAGGCCCGGCTCGCCGACGTCCGGTGCCCGGCCCTGATCGTCATGGGCGCGCTCGACCCCGACTGGGCCGACCCCCGCGCCGAGGGCGAGGCCATCGTGGCGGCCATGCAGCCCGGCATCGGCCGCCTCCACATGGTCGAAGGGGCCGGCCATTACCCGCACGCCCAGTTCCCGCACGAGATGGCCGAGGTCGTCCTGGACTTCCTGGGAGCCGGGCCGCGTGGGTAGGGGGGCACTGTCGCCGGACACGATCGTGGACCTGGCGCTGGGCCTCATCGACGAAGGCGGGCCCGCGGCGCTGACGCTGTCCGCGGTGGCCGGCGCCGCCGGCGTCGCACCGCCGTCGCTGTACAAGCACGTGCGCAACCTCGCCGAGCTGCGCGCGCTGGTCTCCGCCCGCGTCCTGACCGAGATCGCGGAGCAGGTCGGCGAGGCCGTGCTCGGCCGCTCCGGCGACGAGGCGGTCCGCGCGCTCATGACCGCGTGGCGCGCCTACGTACGCCGCCACCCCAACCGCTACGCCGTGCTCATCCACGCGCCCGAGCCGCAATCCGCCGAAGCCGGAGCCCGCCTGCTCACCATCGCCTCCGCCGCCCTGCGCGCCTACGGGATGAAGGACTCCGCGGCCATCCACGCGATCCGCTGCCTGCGCGCCGCCGTCCACGGCTTCGCCGTCCTGGAGGCCGAGGGCGGGTTCGGCCTGCCGGAGGACCTGAACGAGAGCTACGATCTGCTGATCCACATGGTGATCGCCGGGCTGCACGCCAGCGCCGCCCCCGGCACGAAAGGCCTGCCGTGATCAGAAGACGTCCCACGGGGCTGCTGGCCCCGATCGCCCTCCTCCTCGGCGCCGGCGCCCCGGGCGCGGCCGCGCACGACGGGACCCCGGCCCCCACGGACCCCGGCCCCGTCTACGCCACCGTCACCGACCCGAGCGCCAAGCTGTCCTTACAGACGTTCGGCCGCCCCGACGGCAAGGACATGGTGTTCCGCATCTCCGGTGCGGTGTACGCCAACGTCGAGGGCAACAGCCTCGACCCGGCGATCCGGCACGGCCAGAAGCTGTTCAACATCGAGGGGTACAACATCCGGCGGCTCCACCGCGTCCCCGGCACCAACCAGCTCTACCAGCTCTCCCGCGAGATCGTCTTCTACACCGACCCGGCCGACCCGCAGCGGATCGTGCGCGAGTGGAAGAACCCCGTCGACGGCAGGACGTACCCGGTCGTCCCCATCAACAACGACACCGTCACCTTCGGCCCCTTCACCATCACCCCCTCCTACGCCGGCCCGCCCACGCGACGGCTGCACGACGAGACGGTGTGGACCAGCGACATCCCCGTGCGCACGAACTTCGCCGGCACGCTCGGCGAGTCCTTCGGCCTGACCGGCGGCGTGTACGCGGCCCAGGAGATGTTCGACTTCTCCGTGGACCGGCGCGAGGTGGCCGCCCGCACCGGCCCGCGCGTCCCGGCCGGCGCCATGAAGACGAAGATCAGCTGGGCAAGGACCAGCCCGTGGGCGCCGTTCATGTGCCTGGCGGAGAGCGACGTGCGCGGCCAGCTCACCTACCACGCCCGTAGCTGGTCACTGGACTCCTACGCCCAGGTCGAGCCGTGGCTGCGCGCCGAGATCGACGCGAACCACCCGCTGTACCGGGCCGCCCCCACCGAGCCGGGGCCGAGCGAGAACTCCTGGACGTCCTTCTACAACAAGCAGCTCGGCAAGGGCATCACCACGTGGGCGGCCTGGTGCGCCGCCAACGGTCGCCCCTGACCGCGCCGACCTCGGCGCCGGTGCTTCTGACCTCGTACGGCAAGCTGAGGGCATGATGCCGCGCATCGACCTGCCGGACGTGGACGCGCTGGAGCGGGGCGTCGCCGTGCTCGGCTCGGGCGGCGGCGGCGACAGCCGCACCGCCGCCACGCTGCTGCGCCGCCGGCTGGCCGACGGCCTGGACGTCGCCGTGCGGCCGCTCACCTCCCTGCCGCCGGACGCGCGGGTCGTGCCCGTCGGCGTGGTCGGCGCCACCGCCGTCTTCGCCGAGAAGCTGCCCGGCGGCCACGAGGTCGCCGCCGCCGTCGAAGCCATCCAGCGCTGGACGGGCGAGCGCGCCGACGCGCTGGTCTCCATCGAGATCGGCGGGCTCAACGGCGTCCTGCCGCTGGTCGCCGCCTGCGACCTGGAGCTCGGCGCGGTGGACGCCGACCTGTCCGGACGCGGCCTGCCCCGCCTCGACCAGCTCTCCCTCGCCGCCGCCGGCCGCCCGCTCACCCCGGCCGCGCTCGCCGAGCCGAGCGGGCAGGTCATCGTCCAGGGCACCGGCGCGCCCGCCGACCTGGAGCGCACCGCCCGCACCTTCCTGCCCGCCGCCGGCGGCTGGGCCGCCCTCGCCCTCGCGCCCGTCCCCGCCCGCGAGCTGGCCGCCTCCTGCGTGACCGGCTCCGTGTCCGGCGCGGTACGGCTCGGCCGCCGCATCCTCGCCCTGGGCGAGTCGCCCGACCCCGAACGCCTGGCCGCCGCCACCGGAGGCCGGGTGCTGTCCGTGGGGCGCGTGGTCGAGGTCACCCGGCGGCCCGGCCCCGAGGTGCACGGGCGGCCGGGGTTCGCGCGCGGCAGCGTCACGCTGGCCGGGCACCGGTCGGGGGAGCTGCTGCGGGTCGAGATGGAGAACGAGTACCTGCTCGCCCTGCGCGACGGGCTGGTGGTGGCGTCCACGCCGGACGTGATCGCGGTGCTGGACCGGCGGACCGGGGTGCCGATCGCGGGCGACACGGTACGGGTGGGGATGGAGGTCATGGTGCTGCAGGTGGCGATCTCGCCGTTCTGGACCGATCCGCGCAGGATCGCCGTCCTCGCACCCCGCGCCTACGGGCTCGACTCCGACCCCGTCCTGCTGGAGCGGGGGGATCGTCCGGAGGTGCCCGGATGACCAGCGTGCGCAGGCTGCTGGCGCTGCCCGAGTGGAGCGGCCGGGTGCGGGTGCTCGCCGGGGCGGCCGGGCTCGACGCGCCGGTACGCGCCGTCCGGCCCATCGCCGACCCGGGAGCCGCCGAGGCCGTCGCCGCCGACGAGCTGATCATCGTCACCGCCCCGCCCCAGCCCGCCGACTGGCGCCTGGACGCGTTGCTGCGCCGGGTCGTGGACGCGGGCGGCGCCGGCATCCTCGTCCCCTGCGCCACCCGACCGGCCACCGCCCGGACGGCGGGTGGCGGGTCGCAGGCGGGCCCCGGGACGTCGGCGGGCGGCAGGGCGTCGGAGCCCGCGGAGGTGTCGCGGGCGACGCTGCTCCTGGCCGAACGCCTCGGGCTGCCGCTGCTCGGCGCCTTCAGCGGGGACCCGCTGGACCTCGTGGTCGCGGCGCGGTTGCTGCTCGCCGAGCCCGAGATCGACCGGGCCCGCCTCGTGCTGGCCGCGCACCGCGCCTTCGACAACCGCACCCACACCCCCGAGGACGTGGTGCGCAGGCTGGAGGACCTGCTCAGGGTGCCGGTGGCGCTGCTCGACGACCGGGGACAGCCGCTGGCGGGGGAGATCGCCGAGCCCGGGCAGGTGCGCGTGGACGAGTTCGTCCCGCAGCGGGTGGAGCTGGCCGACGGGGTGCTCCTGGCGCACCCGGCGCTGCTGCCGCACCCCGCGCGCCCGACGCTGTGGCTGGTGGCCGAGCTGCGCGGCACGGCGGCGGCCAGGGCCGAGATCGTGCCGCCCGCCCTGGCCGTGGCGGCCGCGGCGGTGCAGCGCTGGCTGCTGGCCCACCGCCTGGAGCTGGAGCGCGACGCCCGCGCCCGCACCGCGCTGCTGGGCGACCTGCTGCGCGTGGACGCCGAGCCGTCGGCCCAGCTCCGCCGGCGGGTGGCGGACGCGGGCTGGCAGCTCGGCGGCTGGCACGTCGGCCTGCGCATCGGCGCGGTCCCCACGCTCGACCTGGTGCCGTACACGGCGGAGATCTCCCGCGTGCTGCGCGCCGAGGGCGTCGAGGCCGTGGTGGTGGAGCACGGTGAGGGCTGGACGGGCTGGACGACGTTCGCCCAGGAGCCCACCCCGGCGCGGGTGCGGGCCCTGGCGGCCCGGCTGCGCGCCGCCCACCGCAAGCTGCGCGGCTCGATCGCCGACCACATGGGGGTGGGCCGCCCGCACCCGTGGCCGGAGGGACTGGCGGGCACGGTCGCGGAGGCCACGGACGCGGCCAGGCTCGCCGCGACCCGCCCCGAGGCGGGCTACTTCCTCCAGGTGGACCAGCTCGGGATGGCGCAGCTCCTGCTGGAGTGGACCAGGACGGACACCTTCGAGCCCGCCGCCCGCGCGTTGCTCGCGCCCCTGCGCGACCAGCCCGGCGACCTGATCCGCACGCTGTCGGCCTACCTGGACGCGGAGTCGTCGATCGCGGAGACCGCCGCCGTGCTGGGCGTGCACCGCAACACGGTGACGGCCCGCATCGACCGCGTGGAACGGCTCCTCGGCGTGGACCTCGGCCACCGGGACGAACGCCTGGCCCTCCACCTGGCCTGCCGCACCGTCACCCTCCCGGGACGCTAGGGCCGCACGGCGGCGTCACCGGCGCGCGGCGCCGCCGCGGAGGCGGGCGGTGCTGACGCGGAGGCGGGCGGTGCTGACGCTGACGTGCGCGGAGGCGCCACCGAGGCGCGCTCGATGAGCCGCGACCGCAACGTGTGCATCTCCCGGGCCGGTTCCGCCCCCGCCAGGATGTCGAGCAGCACTTCCGCCGCCTTGGCCCCCAGCTCGTGCACCGGCTGCGCGATCATCGTGAGCGGCGGCTCCATCACCGCCGCCCACGCGCTGTCGTCGAACCCGATCAGCGCCACGTCCTCCGGGTAGGACAGCCCGGCCCGGCGCAGCGCGCGCAGGGAGCCGGTCATGCCGTCGGTCTCGGAGCAGAACACGGCGGTGACCCGGTCGGGCAGCGCGAGCATGCGGCCGACCTCGGTGACGACCCGCTCCTCGGTCTTGGGCCCGACCATGACGAGCTGCGGGTCGAACGGGATGTGCGCGTCGTCGAGGGCGTCGAGGTAGCCGCGCAGCCGCTCGCCGTCCGTCCAGAGGTTGCGTGAGGCGGCCGTCAGCAGCTCGCGCCGGGTGGCGGGCGGCTCCGGCACGGGCGGCCCCCAGACGAAGCCGATGCGCCGGTGCCCGGCGGCGATGAGCACCTCGACGGCCTGACGGGCGGCGTCGCGGTTGTCGATGACGACGGAGTCGAGGTCGAGCGACGGGACGGCGCGGTCGACGAGCACGACCGGGATGCCCCGGTCGATGGCGGCCCGCAGGTGGGCGACCTGGTCGCGGCCGAGCGCGGCCGAGGCCACGATGACGCCGTCGACGCGCTTGTCGATGAGCACGTCGGTGGCCGCCACCTCCGCCTGGAGGTTCTCGTACGTGCTCAGCACGATCACGTCGAACCCCCGGGCCCGCGAGGTGTCGGAGACGCCCCGCAGGAGCCCGGCGAAGAACGGGTTGCCGATGTCGGCCACGATGACGCCGAGGGTGTGGCTCACCCCGGTGGACATGCTGCGCGCGAGCGCGTTGGCGCGGTAGCCGAGCTTCTCGGCCGCCGCGAGCACCCGCGCGCGCAGCTCGGGGCTGACGTATCCGTAGCCGCCGAGCGTGCGGGCCGCGGTGGCCCTGCCGACGCCGGCCTCCGCCGCCACTTCGGAGATCGTCGGCCCCGCCTGGCCGCGGTCAGTCGGCATGGATCCCGTCCCTCGTCACTGAATCATGCTAGCTACGCGCAGGCCCGGCCGTGCCCGAAGGCGCCTTCGACGAAGCACTGCGCGTGCGCCGCCTCGGCGCCCTGGTGCAGCGCCCGCTCGATGGCGTCCGGCGCCGGGGGCCGGCCGGTGGTCCAGCCGTCGCGCAGCAGCGAGACGGCGAACCCGGCGAGGAAGGCGTCGCCGCAGCCCATCGTGTCGACGATGGCCTCGGCGAGCCGGGCCGGGGCGGACACGGTGGCCTTCCCGTCGAAGGCGACGGCGCCGGCGACGCCGCGGGTGCCGAGCGCGAGCCCGGCCCCCGGCGTACGGCGTCGGCCAGCAGGTCGGCCGTGGCGTCGGCGTCGAGGTGGGAGCAGGACAGCAGCACCAGGTCGGCGTGCGGGCACACGCGGTCGAGGTAGGCCGGGTCCCGGTACTCCTCCTCGCTGGACAGGTCGAAGCTGACCAGCGGGCCGAGCCCGGCCAGCTTGGGCAGCTCCGGCTCGCTGCGCGAGTAGACGCTGGAGTGCACCAGGTCGAAGCCGCCGACGTAGCCGAGCAGGCCGTCGTCGAGCGTCAGAGGCTCGCGCACGGTGACGCCACCGCCGTTCCAGCCGAGGAAGACGCGCTCGCCGTCGTCCACCCGCAGCCGGGAGACGCCGCTCTCGCCGGCGCGGACGACGCAGCGCTCCACGGTCACGCCTTCGGCGGCGACCGCTTCACGCAGGAAGGCCCCGAGCTCGTCGTCGCCGAAGACGCCCAGGTAGGCGGATTCGACGCCGAGCCTGCGGGCGTAGACGGCGACGTTGACGCTGTTGCCGCCGGGGTACTCGATCCCCCGGTCGACGAACCGGTCGACGATGTTGTCGCCGAAGCCGAGCACTCTCATCGTTTCAGTAGTCCATGACCCGGTAGTAGCGGCGCAGGTCGAGGGAGTGGTCGCGGACCCGCTCCAGGTGCTTGCTGACCCGGCTCATGACGGTGTCGAGCACGAGCGGCGCGAGCAGGCCGCGGAACTCGGGGCTGATGCCGGTGAGCGGGTAGTCGCGGGTGTCGAAGACGGTGACGTCCTTGGAGACCCGCTTGGCGAAGGACTCGGCGCGGTCGGTCAGGGCGCGGGTCTCGTCCTCGCCCTGGAAGATGATCACGCTGGTGTTCTCCTCCAGCAGCTCCAGGGAGCCGTGGAAGAACTCGGCGCTGTGCACGCGGGTGGTGCGCAGCCACTGCATCTCCTCGAGGATGCACATGGAGTAGAGGTAGGTGAAGCCCCAGAGGTTGCCGCCGCCGATGAGGAAGTAGTAGTCGCTGTCCTTGTGGGCGTCGGCGAACGCGGCGGCGACGGGCTCGGCCTGCTTGGCCACCTCGACCAGGATCTCCGGGATCCCGGCCAGCTCATCGGCGAGCTTGGCGTAGCCGTCGAACTCGCCGCGCCGCTCCAGCAGCCGGCCCATGAACAGCAGGAGCTGGAAGTCGAACGGCCAGGTCTTGGGCTGGGAGATCAGCGCGGTGTCCACCTTCGTGGCCACGGGGGAGTCGGGGTGGCCGGTGAAGGAGACCGTGTACGCGCCCTTGGACTTGCAGTACTCGATGGCCCGCACGCTGTCGTCGGTGGTGCCCGAGACGGAGGTGAACAGCGCCACGGTGCGCTCGCCCAGCCGGGCGTCACCGGAGGCGATCAGCTCGGCGGCGATCACGGCGCGCACGTCGAGGGTCGAGGTGCGCCGGGCGAGGTGCTCGTACGGCCACATCTGCGCGTACGTGCCGCCGGCTCCGACCAGGAGCAGCGTGTCGAAACCCGCGTCCACGAGCCGGTCGACCAGCTCCTCGATCTGAGGGCGCAGGGCCACCGCGCTCGCGGTCTGGGCAAGAAATTCCGGCTCGTTGAATCCGAGCATGGTCGCGTCCTTTCGCAAGAATCCGGCGTCCACCTGATCGGGACCTGATACCGGTATCACGCGGAGGTCACGTTGGCACACGCTCGCTTGCGGCGTCAACATCCGATTTCGATCCGACTCATCTGAGCTGCGACTACACCGGCTCCAGCTAGGTCACGCGAGGTTAACGAATGAAAGATCTTGGTGAACGGGTCTGGTACCGGTATCAGGTGAGCTGTATGGTCGGCCAACACCACGCACCGGTGGAGAAAGGAAGCCCATGCGCCCTCGCGCCCTGCCGACGTTCGCGGCACTCCTCGGGACACTTACGCTGGCCGCCTGCTCCGGCGGCGGAACCACCCAGGCCCCCAAGGCCGACGCCGCCGCCAAGCCGGAGTTCTCCGGCACGCTGAGCATTCTCACCAAGTTCGCCGGCGACCCCACGGGCCCCTACTTCGAGAACCTCGCCGCCGCGTACACCAAGCAGCACCCGCAGGTGAAGTTCGAGCTCATCCAGGAGACCGACCAGAGCGTCAAGGACAAGCTCAAGACCCTCACCGCCTCCGACGCGCTGCCCGACATCTACTTCACCTGGACCGGCAACTGGGCCGACAACTACATCCGCGGCGGCCGGGCGGCCGACCTGACCGCGGTGATCGGCCCGAACACGCCCTGGGGCAAGACGTTCAGCCCCGGCTCGCTGGCCGCCTTCGCCCGCGACGGCAAGAACTACGGCATCCCGCTGTACGGCAACGGCAAGTTCATGGGCTACAGCAAGAGCGCCTTCGACAAGGCCGGCGTCGCCGTGCCCAAGACGTTCGAGGAGCTCATCGCCGCCTGCGGGCCGCTGCGCAAGGCCGGGTACGAGCCGATCGCGTTCGGCAACAAGGACGGCTGGCCCGCCCTGCACTACCTGCAGCAGCTCTTCGCCTACAACGTGCCCGACGCCACGCTGCAGGCCGACTTCGACCCGGCCACCGCCAAGCTGGACGACCCCGGCTACATCACCGCGCTCAACCAGTTCAAGACCCTGGTCGACCAGTGCACCGACACCAAGAGCGGCACCAACGGCGTGCTCTACAGCTCCGCCCAGGAGGCGTTCGCCAACGGCAAGGCCGCCATGTACTACCAGGAGATCCTGGAGTTCGACAACGCCACCTCGGCCAAGGTCAAGCCGGCCGACTTCGGCATCTTCCAGTTGCCCGTCCCGCAGAACGCGGCCGGCGACGGCTCGGTGCTGGAGGGCTCGCCCGAGGGCTACCTGATCAACGCCAAGTCGCCCAGGGTCGCGCTCGCGGTCGACTTCATGAAGTTCGTCACCAACCTGGACAACGCCAAGACGCTGTCGGCGCCGCCGTACGGGCAGCCCAGCACCGTCGTCGGCGCCGTCACGGAGAAGACCTCCAGCAAGGCCGTCTACGAGGGCGTGCAACTCGTCAACAAGGCGCCCAAGCTGGCGATCTGGCTCGACACCGTGACCGTCCCCGAGGTGGCCGACGCCTGGCTGGCCGGCGGTGAGGCGCTCATCAGCGGCGGCTCGACGGCGGACCAGGTGCTCGAAAGTGTCCGCCAAGCCTCGAACGCCGCCAAGTAGGAGCCCACGCGTGCGCGCCACCCTGCGAAGGACACTCGGGCTCGCGTGGGTCGTCCCCGCCCTCGTGCTCGTCGGAGTCTTCGTCTACCTCCCCCTCGTGCAGAACCTGCAGTTCAGCACGTTGAAGTGGGACATCTACAGCGGCAGCCAGGAGTACGTCGGCCTCGACAACTACACCAAGCTCGTCGACGACCCGGTGTTCTGGTCGTCGCTGGGCAACAACGCCCTGTACGCGGTGGTCTCCATCGTCTTCCAGGTGTTCGGCGCGCTCCTGCTCGCCGCGCTCATCGAAGGCGTGCGGAGCCAGCGGTGGCAGCGCGCGCTGCGGGCCATCTACTTCATCCCGTCGGCCATCTCGCTGACCGTCGCCGGCCTGCTGTTCTACTTCATCTACGAGCCGAACCTGGGCCCGCTCAACCACGCGCTCAGAGCCGTCGGGCTCGGCGAGCTCGCGCAGGCGTGGCTGGGCCAGGAGAGCACCGCCATGTCGTCGATCATCGCGATGAGCCAGTGGCAGGGCTTCGGCTACTCGACGCTGCTGTTCGCGGTGGCGATCCAGCGCATCCCGTCGGAGATCTACGGCGCCGCCGCCATCGACGGCGTCGGCGCCGTCGGCCGGTTCTTCCGCATCACGGTGCCGCTGGTGCGGGAGATGACGGGGCTCATGGCGATCGTCACGCTGTCCGGCGCGTTCCAGGTGTTCAACGAGGTCATGGTGATGACGGCGGGCGGCCCCAACAACTCGACGCAGGTGCTCGGCACCTGGCTGTACCGCAGCGGGTTCGTCCGCAACAACTTCGGCTACGCCGCCGCGATCGCGACCGTGCTGTTCGTGATCACGCTGGCCGTCGCGGTGGCGCAGCTGTGGGTCACCCGCAGGAGAAGGGTGGAATGGTGACGCGCCTGAGCTTCCTCGGAGTGATCGCCCGCGTCTTCATGTGGGCGTTCCTGCTGGCCCTGGCCGTGGTCGTGGTGTACCCGCTGCTGTGGATGACGCTCAACGGGTTCAAGACCAACGCCGAGTTGTTCGGCGACCCGTTCGCGCTGCCGCTCGACTGGAGCTTCGGCAACTACGTCAAGGCGTGGAACCGCGGCGTCAGCGACTACCTCACCACCAGCGTGCTCGTCACGCTCACCTCGACCGTGGCCACTGTCTTCATCAGCGCGTGGGCCGCGTACGGGCTGACCCGCGTGGACATCCCGCTGAACAAGACGCTCACGGCGGTCATCCTCGGCGGGCTCATGCTGGCCCCGACCGTGGCGCTGGTGCCGCTGGTGAAGCTGTTCCAGGCCATGGGGCTCTATAACACGTTCTGGGCGCTGCTGATCCTCTACACCGCCTTCCGCATCCCGTTCACCACGTTCCTCATCAGGGCGTACATGATCGACCTGCCCCGCGAGGTGGACGAGGCCGCCGAGATGGACGGGGCCGGCCGGTGGACGGCGTTCTGGCGGATCATCCTGCCGATGTGCAAGCCCATCCTCACCTCGACGGTGCTGCTGCACATCCTGTTCACCTGGAACGAGTACCTGTTCGCCATGATCTTCACCAGCGGCTCCGGCGTGCAGACCCTGCCCGTCGGGCTGACCAGCCTGATGAGCAAGCACGGCACCGAGTACCCGGTCGTGTTCGCCGGGATGGTGATCGCCGCGCTGCCGGTGGTGCTGCTGTTCTTCCTCGGCCAGCGCTACATCGTCAAGGGCCTCGCAGATGGGATCGGGAAATGATCGAGCCTGCCCGCTTCACCGGGTCGAACTTCGCCTACCAGCACCTTCCGTTCGACCGCTTCCTCGACGACATGGCCGATCTCGGCCGGGAGCGGCTGGAGCTGTGGGGCATCGCGCCGCACCTGTACGTCCCCGAGCTGAGCGACGCCGAGGCGCGCGCCATCCGCCGCCGCGCGGAGTCGCGCGGCCTGACCGTCGCCTGCCTCACGCCCGAGCAGGTGATGTACCCGGTCAACCTGGCCTCGCCCGACACGGCGCTGCGGGCGCGCAGCGTGGCGATGTTCCGGCGCGCCGCCGAGCTGTGCGCCGAGCTGGGTGCGGAGCTGCTGCTGCTCACGCCGGGACGCGGCTTCGAGGACGAGCCGGTGCCGGCCGCGTGGCGCCGCTCCACCGACGCCATTGCTGAGATCGCCGCGTACGCCGGGACGCTCGGCGTGACGTGCGTGCTGGAGGCGTTGCAACGCGTCGAGTCGAACCTGGTCAACGACGCCAGGACGCTGGCCACGATGATCGGCGAGATCGGCGCCCCGAACCTGGCCGCCGTCCTCGACACCGTCGCCATGGCGGTCGCGGGCGACAGCGTGGACGACTACTTCGACGCGCTCGGCGACCGCGTCCGGCACGTGCACCTCATCGACGGCCGGCCCGCCGGCCACCTGGCGTGGGGTGACGGCGAGCTGCCGCTGGCCGCCTACCTGGAGGCCCTGGACCGGCGCGGGTACGCGGGCCTCATGACGTTCGAGCTGTTCGGGGACGGCACCTACGCCATGGCGCCGAGGCCCGTCGTGGAGCGTTGCCTCGACGCCGTGCGCGGCTCCTGACTACCCCAGACGGGCCACCCCCTCCAGGAGGCGGTCCACGTCGGAGCGGTCGTTGTAGTGCACCAGGCCCGCGCGGACCGCGCCGCCCAAGTCGCGGATGCCGAGCACGCCCGTCAGCTCCCAGGCGTAGTTGTGGCCGTTCCACACGTTCACGCCCTGCCTGGCCAGGTGCTCGGCGACCTGGCGCGGGGTGTGGCCGGCCACGTTGAAGTACGCGGTCGCGGTGCGCCTGGCGGGCTTGCCGTACAAGGTGACGTGCGGCATCGTCTCCAGCCCCTCGACCAGCGCCGCGAACAGCCCCAGCTCGTGCTCCTCGGCGGCGGCCATCGAGGCCAGCAGGCGCTCGCGGCGGCTGCCCTGGCCCGGCACCATCGCGGCGAGATGGTCCACGGCGGCGGTCACCCCGTCGAGGTCGGCGAACGGCAGCGTGCCCGTCTCGAACCGCTCCGGCACCGTGTCGGGCGAGGAGGCCAGCTTGTCCGGCCTGATCGTCTCCAGCAGCGCCGGGTCCGCGACGACCGCGCCGACGTGCGGGCCCGACCACTTGTACGCGCTCGTGGCGTAGAAGTCGGCGCCCAGCGCGCGCATGTCCACGGGGCCGTGCGGGGTGGCGTGCACGCCGTCCACGTACACCAGCGCGCCGGCCCGGTGCGCCAGCTCCGCGATCGCGGCCACGTCGGGGCGGGTGCCGAGGATGTTGCTGGCCGCCGTGACCGCCACGACCCTCGTCCGCTCGTTGATCAGGCCGGCGTACTGCTCGACCGGCAGCTCGCCGGTGACCGGGTCCACCTCGGCCCAGCGCACGGTGGCGCCGGTCTGCGTCCACGGGCGCACGTTGGCGTCGTGGTCGAGCCGCGAGAGCACCACCTCGTCGCCCGGCCCGGCCAGCGCCCTGGACAGGCGGTAGGTGAGCGTCGTCATGTTCGGGCCGAGGATCACCCCGCCGGGCTGGCCGCCGACCAGGTCGGCCACGGCGGCGCGGCAGGCGGCCACGATGGCGTCGGAGCGGTGGCTGGCCGGGAAGGCGCCGCCGGCGTTGCCGATCCCCGTCCTATAGGCGGTGGCGATGGCGTCGATCACGGGGCGGGGGGTCTGCGTGCCGGCGGCGCCGTCGAGATAGGCGTAGCCGTCGGCGAGGGCAGGGTACGTGGCGCGTACCTCTTTGATGGGGAAGGGCATGATATGTAGATGCTCAGCCTGCGCGACCTCAACCGTGCCACCCTGGCCCGCCAGCACCTGCTCTCCCGCCACGACGGGGACGCGGCCGACGTGGTGCACCGGCTCGTCGGGCTCCAGGCACAGGAGCCGCGGCCGCCGTACCTCGGGGTGTGGACGCGGCTGGAGGGGTTCCGGCGTGCGGACCTGCACGCGGCGCTGCACGCGCGCACGCTGGTCCGGGCCACCATGTGGCGGGCCACCCTTCACCTGATGACGGCCGCCGACTTCGCCGCGTTCCGGCCGGTGGTGGCGCCGGTGCTGGCCGCCGCCGCCCGCCGCTTCCCCGAGGTCGACTTCGACGCGGTCGCGGCCGCCGCCCACCGGCTGCTCGCGGCGGGGCCTCTGACGTTCAACGAGCTGCGGCCGAAGCTGCTGGAGGAGTTTCCCGGAGCTTACGACCGGGCCCTCGGGTACGCCGTGCGCATGCTCACCCCGCTCGTCGTCGAGCCGACACAGGACCGGTGGAGCTACCCCCGCGAGCCCGCCTTCGGCCTGCCCGGCCTCCCCATGGAGGCGGCGCCCGCCTCCCCTGACGCGTCCGCCCCCGCCTCTGGAGGCGTGCCCGCGCTGGTCGAGCGCTACCTGGCCGCGTTCGGCCCCGCCACCCCCGCCGACGTGCAGACCTGGTCGGGGCTGCGCGGGCTACGCAAGATCATGACCGGCATGGACCTGGAGCGGGTGACCGACTTCGCCGGGCGCGAGCTCTTCGACCTGCCCGGCGCGCCCCGGCCGGGCGGTGACGTGCCCGCCCCCGTCCGGTTCCTGCCCGACTTCGACACGCTGATCCTCGGCCACGACGACCGCACCCGCGTCCTGGCCGACGAGCACAAGAGCCTCGTCGCCACCAAGAACCTGCGCGTCAGGGCCGTCTACCTGGTCGACGGCTTCGCGGCCGGCACCTGGCAGATCAAGCGATCGGGCAAGAAGGCCACGCTGCTCGTCACCCCGTTCGGCAAGACCGACCTGGACGATCTGGAGGAGGAGGGCCTGCGCCTGCTCGCCTTCGCCGAGCCGGACGCCACCTCCTCGGCTCTCGAGCTCGTGGACCCATGAACTCCTTGGCTCTTGAGCTTCCTGGCTCTTGATGCGGCGGGCCGAGTCTGATTGGTTCGGGGCGGAGGTGTGACGATGCCACAGCTTTCCGCCCTGGACGCGCAGTTCCTCCACTTCGAGACCGCCACGAACATCGCCAACATCGCCGGCCTGGCCGTGCTCGAAGGCGACCTGAACCGGGCCGACCTGCAAGAACTGCTCGAACGCAAGCTCCCGTACGTGCCCGCGCTGCGGCGCCGGCTGGCCCCCGTGCCGCTGGGGCTGGACCACCCGTACTGGCAGCAGGAGGACGATCTCGACCTCGACTACCACGTACGCGAGATCGGCCTGCCGCCGCCCGGCGACGACCGGCAGCTCGCCGACCAGATCTCCCGCCTGCACGCGCGGCGGCTCGACCGGGGCCGGCCGCTGTGGGAGATCTACCTGATCCACGGCCTGTCCGGCGGGCGCATGGGCCTCTACACGAAGATCCATCACGCGGCCGTGGACGGCATCGGCGGCGCCGACGTCCTGGCCGCGCTGCTCGACCTCACGCCCGAGCCCGCACCGCCGCCCGCCGGCCCGCCCGACCGGGACGAACCGCCGCCCGGCCCCCTGACCATGGTGGCGCGCGGGCTGGCCAGGCTCGCGGGCAACCCCGCCGCCGCCGTACGCTTCGCCGCCCGCGCCGTCCCGCACCTCGACGAGATCCCCGTCGTGTCCTGGCTGCCCGGCACCGCACTCGTGTCCGACCTGGCCCGCCGCCTGGGCGGCACCGGCCGCGTACCCGACCTGCCCGCACTGCCCGCCCCCAGGACGCCGTTCAGCGGCCCCCTGTCCGGGCACCGGCGCTTCGCGTTCGTCTCGCTGCCGCTGGAGGAGATCAAGCAGGTCCGCAAGGCGTTCGGGGTCACCGTCAACGACGTGGTCATGGCCGTGTGCGCGGGCGGGCTGCGCGCCTGGCTCGCCGCGCACGGCGGCGTGCCACGCCAGCCGCTCGTGGCGGGCGTGCCGTTCTCGCTGCGCGCGGCCGGCGACGAGGGGCCGGGCAACCAGGTGGCGCTCATGACCGCGCCGCTGGCCGTCCACGTCCCCGACCCCGTCGCCCGGCTGCACCACGTACGGCACGCCATGCACCGCATCAAGGACCGGTTCTCGCTCGCGCCCGCGCGGTGGCTGCGCGAGTTCAGCGAGTCCATGCCGGCCGCCCTCATGGGGCTGGCCTCCCGCTCCGCGTTCGCCCTGGTCGGCCAGGCCGCCCCGCCGATCAACGTGATCATCTCGAACGTGCCAGGGCCGCAGTTCCCCCTGTACGTGTGCGGCGCCCGGCTGCTCAGCCACTACCCCGTCTCCGTCATCACCGAGGTCAGCGGCGGCGTCAACATCACGGCCTTCTCCTATGACGGCTCGCTCGACATCGGCATCGTCACCGATCGCGGGATGGTGCCGGACGCGTGGGAACTGGCTGACCACCTGCGCGCCGCCCTCGAAGAGCTCCGCAACGCGGAAGGAACCTTGCCGCAATAGTTTCTACGCTGCCTTCATGACGCTGAACCGCGAGCCCGCCACCCGGGAGCCCTTGAGTCGCCAGCCCTTGAGTCGCGAGCTTGCCACTCGCGAGCCCTTGAGCCGCGAGCCTTTGGGCCGCGCGCCTGCCGCCCGGGAGCCGTTGAACCGCGAGCCCTTGAGCCGCGAGCCCGCCACTCCCGAGACTGCGACCCGCGAGACTGGGACCCGCAGGCTCTCACCTCGGGGGCTCTCATCTCGCGTGCTTCCGCCACGTGTGCTTTCGGCCCGGGAGCTGAACCGTACAACCCTGCAGCGGCAAATGTTGCTCAACCGGGCCGAGCTGTCCGCCGCCGAGGCCGTGGAACGCCTGGTGGCCGTGCAGGGGCAGGAGATCGACGCGCCGTACATCGGCCTGTGGACCCGCCTGGCCTCCTTCACCCAGGACGACCTCGCCTCCCTCCTGTACGACCGGCGCGTGGTGCGCGGCTCCCTCCTGCGCGGCACCCAGCACCTGACGCTCGCCGACGACTACGTCTGGATCCGGCCGTTGATGCAGGTGATCCTGTCCCGCACCCGGCAGGCGGCGTTCGGGCGGCTGATGCGCGAGGTGGACCTCGACGAGCTGGCGACGCTGGCGCGCGGCCACCTGGCCGGACGCACGCTCACCCGCCCGCAACTCCGCGACCTGCTCCTGGAGCGCTGGCCGGAGGTCGACCCGACGGCGCTGGGCTTCTCCGCGCAGGCGCTGGTGCCGATCGTGCACACGCCCCCGAACGGCATCTGGGGCAAGGGCGGGCCGACACCGTTCACGCTCGCGGAGGAGTGGCTCGGCCGCCCGCTGGACCCGGCGCCGCCGGTGGAGCGGCTGGTGGCGCGCTACCTGGCCGCGTTCGGGCCGGCGAGCGTGATGGACGTACAGATGTGGTCGGGGCTGACGCGACTGCGCGAGGTGATGGAAGCGATGCCCGGCCTCCGCCGCTACCACGACATTTCCGGACGCCTCCTCTTCGACCTCGCGGACGCCCCCTCGCCCCCGAGGACGTCCCGGCCCCCGTCCGCTTCCTGCCGTGGTTCGACAACCTCATCGTCGCCTTCGCCGACCGCACCCGCATGATGACCGCCGACCAGCGCAAAGCCGTGTGCGTCGGCGCCGTCATCTACCCCACCTTCCTCGTCGACGGAACTGTCGGTGGCATGTGGGACCTTAAGAACGGCGTCCTGACGGTCGAGCCCTTCCATCCGCTGCCCGACGAGGTGATGGGAGAGCTGGCCGCCGAGGGGGCACGCTTGATGGCGTTCGCCGGGGTGGAGGAAGGGGAGATCGCATGGTCACCACCCAGGAGCCCCACAACGGCCTCGTAAGGGGCCGCGGGGCCCTCACCCTGTGCCTGGCCCGCTGGCGCGCCCTGCTCCGGCGGGCCCGCTTGCCCCGTCTGCCCGCTTTCCCCACCCGGTCCCAGCACACTGCCGCGCCTCCGCGCGCCTCGGGGCCTCCGCACCGCTGGGCTTCCTTGCGCGAGTGGACCTTGGCGCGCCCCTCGGCCTTCGCACCTCACTGGACCTTCGCACCTCACATTCCCGCGCGACCACGCCGGTTGGGCTCCTTCTGCTCGCCTGCGGTGGGCACGGCCTGGTCGCGCGGTCAACGGACGGCGAATCCGCCGATGGCCGGCTCCAGCAGGTCGAAGACCCGGCGGGCGATTTCGCCGAGCGCGGCGGCGATACCGTCCTCGTCCAGCCCGGCACTCCCGCCCGCCTTGTGCGCTTCCGCGTCTGCCCTGTCCGGCACCCCTCCCGCGCCCGCTTTGTCCGTCCCGGCTCCCGCACCCGCGTCGTCCGCCCTGGATCCCTCGCCGGCCTTGTCCGGCACGGACCCCAGCATGCGGGCCTGCAGTTCGCGGAAGAGCAGCCGATCGGCGGCCGCGATCTGCGCCGCCACGGCCCGCGCCGTCACCGGATCCCCAGGCTGCTCCTGCACGAGCCGCCGGGCCAGCGTCTCCTCGCGCTGGTCGTGCAGGTCGCGCAGCCGGGCCACCAGGGTGGGGCTGTCGGCGATCATGCGGGCGAAGTCGCGCCCGGTGAAGCCGATGACCGGGTCGCGTCGTTCCAGCGCCGCCAGGTACGCCCGCCGCACCGCCCCGAGCGCCGACTCCCCGGCAGGGCGATGCGCGACGATCTCGGCCAGGCCCGCCGCGAACTCCTCGTGGTGGTCGAGTGCCAGGTCCTCTTTACGCGGGAAGTAGTTGGTCACGGTCATCTTGGCGACGCGGGCGGCGGCGGCGATGTCGGCGATCGTCGTCCCGTCGAAGCCACGTTCCAGGAACAGTTGGGTAGCGTGGTCAGAGATGGCCTGCCGGGTCTCTCGCTTCTTCTGTTCCCTCAACCCCAAGGTGTCGGTGCTCATGGCCGTAGTCTTCCATAAATTCTTAGGTTCGACCTTATTTTAGGTTGACCCTTCCTTGAAGGGGACCTAAAGTTAGGTGCGACCTAAGTTTAGGCCGCCGTCCATCATCCAACGCGAGCGAGGAGAGAGTTTTGACCCAAGCAGCAGAGGTTCTCGAGCTGGACGACACCACCGCCGACGCCGGGGCCGACGGCGGCACCGTCGTCGGCGCCGACTCGGTCAAGGCCTACCTGAAGGAGATCGGCCGCGTCCCCCTGCTCACCGCCGAGCAGGAGATCGACCTGGCCAAGCGCATCGAGGCGGGGCTGTTCGCCAGGGAGCGGCTCGACACCGAACACAACCTGCCCGACGACCTGCGCGCCGACCTGGAATGGATCGCCGACGACGGCACCCGCGCCAAGCGACGCATGCTGGAGGCCAACCTGCGCCTGGTGGTCTCCATCGCCAAGCGCTACACCGGCCGCGGCATGCTCTTCCTGGACCTCATCCAGGAAGGCAACCTGGGTCTCATCAGGACGATCGAGAAGTTCGACTACCAGCTCGGCTACAAGTTCTCCACGTACGCCACCTGGTGGATCAAGCAGGCCATCACCCGCGCCATGGCCGACCAGGCCCGCACGATCCGCATCCCCGTCCACATGGTGGAGCTGATCAACAAGGTCGCACGCGTCCAGCGGCGGCTCCAGAGCGACCTCGGTCGCGAGCCCACCCCCGAAGAGATCGCCAAGGAGAGCGAGCTCGAGGTCGACCGTGTCATCGAGGTCCAGGGCTACGGCCGCGAGCCGATCTCCCTGCACACACCGCTGGGGGAGGAGGGCGACAGCGAGTTCGGCGACCTCATCGAGGACACCGAAGCGGTCTCCCCGGCCGACGCCGTCTCCTTCACGCTGCTCCAGCAGCAGCTCCGCTCCCTGCTCGACCAGCTCTCGGAGCGCGAGGCGGGCGTGATCAGCATGCGGTACGGCCTCACGGACGGCAAGCCGATGACCCTCGACGAGATCGGCCGGGTGTACGGGGTGACACGCGAACGCATCCGCCAGATCGAGGCCAAGACCATGTCCAAACTCCGCCACCCGTCCCGCTCCCTGGCCCTGCGTGACTACCTGAGCTAGAACGCCCCCCGCCCGGAGGTTTTCGCTCAACGGCTCGAACGTTCCGCGCCCGACGGTCCCGCTCGAAATGCCCTGGTTGAGGGCACGTACGACGGTCGCGTCCGGAATGCCCGCGCCCGAACAGTCACGCACGATGCTCGCCTGCTCGCGTTCGGCGGGCCGCCCCTGCACGTCCCCGCTGCGCACCGTCCTCAGGACGGTCGTGCTGGACGCCTGACGAGGGCGGATGGCAGGGCGGATGGCCCTTCTCCTTACCCGGGGGAGAAGGGGCGGGGTGAGAGAAAGGCTGCGCAAACGGGAAATCAAGAGTGGCGTGACAGTCCTATGGCCGCCCGCCCACCTGACCTAGATTCCCAAAGGTGAAACGTTCCCGATCGAGCCTCGTCCACCAACTGACGTACGCCGTCAAGAACCCGCACAAGATCATCCCCCACCTGCGGCGGCTGGCCCGTGACACCTGGTTCAGGCTGCGCACCCGGGACCACATCGGCTACTACCGGGCCGTCATGAGGTCCGACACCGCCCGCGACCCCGAGGGCGCCGTCGGCTCGCACAACCATCGGCGGTGGCTCGCGGTGGGCCGCATGCAGTTCGACTACCTGGTCGAGCACGGCCTGAAGCCCGAGTGCCGGATGCTGGAGATCGGCTGCGGCAACCTGCGGGCCGGTCACCTGTTCATCGGCTACCTGCACACCGGCAACTACTACGGCATCGACATCTCGCCCGACATCCTCATGGCCGCCCAGGACACGATCGTCCGGCACGGCCTGGCGGACAAGCTGCCGCACCTCACGCCCGTACGCGACCTGCGCCTCGCCTTCCTGCCCGACGACCACTTCGACGTCGTGCACGCGCACAGCGTCTTCTCGCACTCGCCGCTGGAGGTGATCGAGGAGTGCTTCGCCCACGTGGGCAGGGTGATGAGGCCCGGGGCGTGGTTCGACTTCACCTTCGACCGCACCGAGGGCCGCGAGCACCAGGTGCTGCGGGAGGACTTCTACTACCGCACCGAAACCCTCGTCGCGCTGGCCGGGAGGTACGGCTTCGACGCCACGTTCATGGAGGACTGGGAACGACTGCCGCACAAGCAGTCGAAGCTCCGCCTCACCAAGCGCCCGCCCGCATAGCCCGGCCCCGATATCGGGCGCCCAACTGCCCCGCGCCCCAAGCGCACCTGCCCCGCGCCCAAGCGCACCTGCCCCGCGCCCAAGCGCACCCCAAGCGCTCAGCCCGCCCCCGCGTCCCGAACGCTCGGGTTACTTGTCCGCGCCCCTCCAGAATTCCTCCAGTTTCGCCGCGGCCATCACCGGATCCTGGAGCAGCCACCAGTGGCCGAGCCTCGGCAGGTCGGCCACCGTCGCGCCCGCCCGCTCGGCGCTCCTGCGCGCCACGTCCGCCGGCAGGTACGGATCCTCGGACGGCAGCAGCACCAGCCCCGGCACGGGAATGTCGGTGAAGGCCGGCGCCCATTCCTCCGCCACCCGCACCGCCGACCGGTACAGCGCCAGGATGCTCTCGCCCATCACCGCGTCGATCCCGCCCGCGATGGACGCCGCGTGCTCGCGCGGCACGCCGAACCCCTCGAACGCCTCCACCCGCGCCTCCACCGGCGTCGCCGCGAGCTGCTCGAAGAACTGCTCGCCCGCTCCAGGCGTCTGCCACAACCGGGCGAGGTCGTGCCACTGGAAGTCCGGATGGCCCAGGCCGGGGGCGTCGGTGACCCACGAGCGGACGAGCTCGGGCTGCAGGCTGACCAGCCGCACCACCAGGCCGCCGCCCCAGTCGTGACCGACCAGGTCGATCTCCTCGCCGCCCATCGACTCCAGCTCGCCGGCGAGCCAGGCGACGTACTCCTCCTTCGTCGACCCGAACCCGTCCGGACGCGGGCCGCCGAAGCCGGGCAGCCGCAACGCGCGCACGTCCTGCCGCCCCAGGGCCGCGCGCAGCGGATCCCAGACGGACGGCGTCTCCGGGACACCGTGCACCAGCACCACAGTCATGATCTGCTCCTCCCGTGAAGGGCCCCCGCCTGTGACGGTACGCCCCGATATTGAGCTGCGGGTGACTCGGGTGGCCCATAACGTGGGCGCCCGTGAGAGACGCACGGTCCGGCGTCCTGCCGGAGGAGGTGTTGGCGGCGATCCTTGGGCGGCCCGGAGGGATGGTCGTCGAGGGCCGCGCGGAGCCGATTCGCGGTAGCAGCGGTGCCGCGACCTGCGCGCTCACCCGCCTCACCGGCCTGGCCAGGTGCGCGGGGGAGGAGGTGCCGTTCAGGGTCGTGCGTAAGGAGCTGCGACCGGTCCGCACCGGCCGTCATGCCCCGTTCGCGGGCGATCCCCGCCACTGGGCGTACTGGCGGCGCGAGCCGCTGGCGTATGCGAGCGGCCTGCTGCCCGCCGGCCCCGGGCTGGCCGCGCCCCGCTGTTACGGGGTCGTGGGCGACGTGCTGTATCTGGAGGACGTCCCGGGCGGGCCCGAGAACCCGCAGGTGGCGGCGGCCAGGCTGGGGGAGTGGCAGGCGGCGACGCCGGTGCCGGAGGTGCCGTGGCTGGGTGGGCATCAGCTTGCCCAGCGGGTGCGTGCCACCACGTGGACGCCCGTGGCCGCCGATCCCCGGATCGAGCGGCTGTGGCGTCGCCGGGACGAGTTGCTCGCCCTGCTGGCCCGACTGCCGGTGGTCCTGTCGCACGGCGACTTCTCCGCCGGGAACATCATCGCCGCGCCCGGCCTGACCAGCGGGACCGACGCGCCCACCGCGCCCACCGTGCCCGGCACGACCGTGCTGCTCGACTGGGCGACGCTGAGTGCCGGCCCGGTGGGGGCCGATCTGGCCGCGCTGGCGCTCAGCACGTTCACCGACCCCCTCGACGCCTACCTGGCGGGAGCGGAGCGGTTGCGAGGGCGGACGTCGAGCTGGGGTACCGCGCGACCCTGGCGCTGACGGGTGCGGGCCGGGTGCGGTGGATGGCGTCCCGGGGCATGCGGGTGCCCGACGGGTACGAGGACTTCGTGGTGTCCCGGATGCCGTGAAGGGCTCAGTCGTCGTGGGCGATGAGCATGAGCTGCCGCCACAGCACCACCACGAACACGGCGGAGCCGGCGAAGGCGAACCAGAAGGGCGCGGCGACGCCGAACCGGGTGGCCAGCATCCCGCCGATCAGCGAGCCGACCACGAGCCCGGCGTACACGCAGATGGTGTTGACGCTGCCCACCCGGCCCTGCAGCTCGCGCGGGACCGCGCGCTGCCGGACGGTGACGGAGGTGGTGCCCCAGATGAACGCGTGCGCTCCGAAGACGAGGAAGATGCCGCCGGCCACCCACGGCGTGTGCGTCAGGGCCAGGCCGAGGTGGGTGAGCGTCTCGATGATGAGCCCGATCCGCATCAGCGCGCCGAGGCTCAGCCTGCGGGTGATGGTCCCGTACAGGGCGGTGCCGATGAGGCCGCCGATGCCTTCGATGGTGGCCATGAGGCCGTAGCCGATGGCGCCGAGGCCGAGCTGGTCCTGGGTGTAGAGGACGAGCACGGACCAGGCGGCGCCGAACGTGAAGTTGAAGATGAGGATCGTGAGCGCCAGCGTACGGACCGCCGCGTGCCGCAGTGTCCAGCGGAACCCGGCGATCAGCTCGCGTACGGTGTCGGGCTTGGGGTCGCCGGCCTGGCGGCCGTGGGGCGGCAGCGTGATCCGGGAGACCAGGACGACGCCCGCCGCCACCAGCAGCAGCTGGCTCGCGAACGGCCACACCATGCCGAGGCCGAACAGCGCCGCGCCGATGGGCGGCCCGGCGAGCTGGTTGAGCGTGATGAATCCGGTGCCGAGGCGGGCGTTGGCGAGGGAGAGGTCGTCCCGTTCGACCATCATGGGGGTCAGCGTGGCGGTCGCGTTGTCGGCGAACACCTCGGCGACGGACCGCAGCGTCAGCGCCGCCAGCGCGGTCGCCACGGTGAGCGTGCCGGTCGCCATGAGCGCGACGAGCGCGGCCAGCACGAGGGCGCGCGCGACGTTGGCGGTGAGAACGATGGTGCGCCGGTTGTGCCGGTCGGACAGCACGCCCGCGTACAGGCTGAACAGCAGGGGCGGCGCCCAGCCCACGAGGGCGGCCAGCGAGATCATCAGGGGGTCGCGGGTCAGGGTCGCGATCAGCAGGGGGCCGGCGGCGGCCGCGAGCCCGTCCCCCAGGTTCGTGAGCCAGCTCGACGCCAGCAGCCATCGGAATCCGGTCCCCAGCCGGGCCGGTAGGACCCGTTCCACCACGCTAGTCACGAGCGCAAGACCATAGGGTCCTGGGAAGGATATGGCAACGCGTTTTCCCCCTTTGCGGGTGTCCCGAGCGTGCGTGAAGGCGGGGGGCGCTTGCGGGCGCCCCCGCCCCTGGGCCGATCAGGCGCGCGCGACCTGGACGACCGCCGCCCCGAGAGGCGCCAGCCGCACCTCGCCGGCCACCGCCGCGCCGGTGAGCAGGTCCGTCCCCTCCCCTCCCAGGGGGACGGACGCGCCCGCCTCGGCGCTGTGGTTGAGCAGGAACACGTACTCGTGGGCGTCGTCACCCCGCACGGTGCACTCCACGTGCGCCGGCACCCCTTCGAAGCGTGACCGGACGCCCGCCTCCGCGACGACCTGGGCCACCGTGGCGTCGAAGGACTCCTGGTCGAGCAGCGTCGCGAAGTAGACGACGCGCCCGTCGCCGTACTGGTTCTCGACGACGGCGGCCCGCCCCTCCAGCAGCCCGTCCGCGTACGTGGCCAGGGCCTTGCCCGTCTCCAGGTGCAGGTCGTCGCGCCACCAGGTCGCCGTGGCGCGCCGCCCGTCGGCGAACGTCACCGCGAACTCCTCGTGCGGCCGCGCCGGCCAGTACTCGTCGATCTTGGCGCCGATGAGCTCGCGGAACGCCCCGGGGTAACCGTCCGGCCGGACCCGGTTGTCGGCGTCCACGACGCCGGAGAAGAACGACATGATGACGGTCCCGCCGTTCCTGGCGAACTCGTGGATCCGCGCCACCGCCGCGTCGTCGATCAGGTACGCGTTCGGCACGATCAGCACCTTGTACCCGTCGAGCGGCGAGTGGTGGCCGACCACGTCCACGGCGTGGTGACGCTCCCACAGCGGCGTGTAGTGCCGCATCACGGTGTCGGTGTAGCTGAAGTCGGAGCGCGGCAGGCCGAAGACCTCCTCCAGCCCCCACCAGCCGTCCCAGTCGAACACGATCGCGATCTCCGAGCGCGAGGTGGTGCCCGCGACGGGCGCGAGCCGCCTGACCTCCCGTCCCAGGTCGGTGATCTCCCTGAACGTGCGCGAGTCGGGCCCGGAGTGCGGCAGCATCGCGGAGTGGAAGCGCTCCTGCCCGCCGCGGCTGGCCCGCCACTGGAAGAACATCACCGAGTCGGCCGCCCGCGACAGCGCCTGCAGCGAGCCGAGCCGCATCCGCCCCGGCTCCTTGACCACGTTGAGCGCCCACTGGCTGACGGCGCTGCTCGACTGCTCCATCAGCATCCACGGCTGCCCGCCCTTGAGCGAGCGGAACAGGTCGTAGTTGAAGGCCGCCGACACGTGCGAGTCGGGGTCGGCGGGGTTGGGGTAGATGTCGAGCGCGGCGGCGTCCTCCTCCGGCGCCCACTTCCAGTAGTCGGCGTGACGGAAGAACCGCATGAAGTTGGTCATCACGGGCACGTCATCGCGGAAGGAGCGCACGATGTCCCGTTCGGCGAGGTAGCACTCCAGCAGCGCGTCCGAGGTGAAGCGCTTGAAGTCGAGCCGGCGGGTGGGGTTCATCCAGGTGCGGGGGATGTGCGGGACGTCGATCTGCTCCCAGTCGGTGTAGATCTGGCCCCAGAAGCGGGTGGTCCACGCCTCGTTCAGCCGGTCGAGGGTGCCGTACCTGCGCTGGAGCCAGGTGCGGAACGCCGCCGCGGCCGCCGGGCCGTACGACGTGGGCCCGTACTCGTTGCTGATGTGCCACATGGCCAGCGCCGGGTGGAAGGAGTAGCGCTCGGCCAGCTTGGTGGTGATCCTGGCGGCGTACTCGCGGTAGATCGGCGACGACGGGTCGTAGTGCAGGCGGTTGCCGAAGCCGAACGGGTGCCCGTCCTCCCTGATCGGGAACACCTCGGGGTGCAGGTGGGTGAGCCAGACGGGCGGCGCGGCCGTGGGGGTGGCGAGGTTGACGCTGATGCCGTTCTCGTGGAGGAGATCCATGATCTCGTCCATCCAGCCGAACTCGTACGTGCCGGGCTCCGGCTCCAGCGACGCCCACGCGAACACGCCGAGGCTGACGGTGTTGACGCCGGCCTCGCGCATCAGCCGGACGTCCTCCCGCCACACCTCGCGGTCCCACTGCTCGGGGTTGTAGTCGCCGCCGAACGCGAGCCCGCCCACCCGCCGGCGGAAATTCTCCATACGTGACATGCCACTGCTTCCCATCAGTCGTGCGCTTCGATCGAGACGTCCGTCAGGCGGCGCTCGGAGCCGGTGAACGCGTACACCTGGCCGGTCAGCACGACCGTCCGCTCGTCCACCACGTCCGCGGCCGAGCGGCGCACGGACACGCCGACCTCGCCGGGCTCGACCACGCGCCGCCCGTCCCGGCCGGTGAACGACAGCAGCCGGGCCGGCACGTCGAACACGACCCGCGCGCTCTGCCCCGGCGCCAGCTCCACGCGGGCGTAGCCGACGAGCTGGGCGAGCGGGCGGGTGACGGAGGCGATCCGGTCGGAGGCGTACACCTGCACGACCTCCGCGCCGGCCCGGTCGCCGGCGTTGCGCACCACCACGGAGCAGCGGATCGGCTGCCCCGCCTCGACCTCGCCGGTGACGGTGAGGTCGGCGTACTCGAAGCGGGTGTAGCTCAGGCCGTGCCCGAAGGCCAGCACGGGCGCGGGGTCGATGTTGCTGACCGAGCCGGCCGCGCCGAGCTTCGGGTGCAGGTAGCTGTACGGCTGGCCGGCGGTGGCGCGCGGCATGCTCATCGGCAGCCGGCCCGACGGGTTGACCGCGCCGCTGAGCACGCGGGCGATCGCGCCCGCGCCCTCCTCCCCGGGGAAGTACGCCTGCACGACCGCGGCGGCGCCCTCGATGATCTCCGGTACGGCGTACGCGCGGCCGGTCATCAGCACCACCACGGTCGGCGTGCCGGTGGCGAGCACCGTCTCGGCCAGCTCCCGCTGCGCGCCCGGCAGGTCGAGGCTCTCGGCGTCGCAGCCCTCGCCGGAGGTGCCCCGGCCGAACAGCCCCGACCGGTCGCCCAGCACCACGATCGCGACGTCGGACTCGGCGGCCAGCTGGGCGGCGGCGGGGATGCCGGCGCGGTCGCCGTCGTCCACGCCGGTGCCCTTTTCCACGGTGATGTGCGCGCCGGGCAGCTCCGCGCGCAGCGCCTCCAGCAGCGTGGGCGCCGCGATACCGGGCTCGACGCCGGCGAAGTGCGGCAGCACGTGCTGGACGAAGGAGTAGCAGCCGAACAGCGCGGCCACCTCGTCGGCGTTCGGCCCGACGACCGCGACCTTCTTGCCGTCCGCCTGGAGGGGCAGCACGCCGTCGTTGGTGAGCAGGATGACCGACTCCTCGGCCAGCCGCCGCGCCAGGTCGCGGGCGGCGGGGTCGTCGAGGTCCACGCCGCCCTCCGGGGCGGGCGGCTCGGGGTCGTAGTCGTCGTCGAGCAGCCCGAGCTGCGCCTTCTGCCGGAGGACGCGGCGCAGCGCCCGGTCGATCAGCGCCTCGTCGATGCGGCCTGCGGCGACCGCCTCCTTCAGCGGCTCCAGGTAGGCCACGCCGGTGGGCAGCTCGACGTCGATGCCCGCGGTCAGCGCCTGGACGGCGGCGTCACCGGCGTCCCGCGCGACGGCGTGCAGGGTGTGCAGGAAGGCGACGGCGAAGTAGTCGGCGACGACCGTGCCCTCGAAACCCCACTGCTCGCGCAGGACGCCGGTGAGGTAGTGCTCGTCGGCGGCGATCGGGACGCCGTCGATCTCGGCGTAGGAGTTCATCACCGAGCCGGCGCCCGCGTCGCGCACCGCCACCTCGAACGGGAACAGCAGCGTGTCGGCCACCTCGCGGGCGCCCGCGTGAACGGGGGCGAGGTTGCGGCCGGCGCGCGAGTTGGAGTAGCCGACGAAGTGCTTCAGCGTGGCGATCACGCCCGTGGACTGCACGCCGCGCACGTACGCGGCGCCGATCGTGGCGACCTCGTACGGGTCCTCCGAGATGCACTCCTCGACCCGGCCCCACCGCTGGTCGCGGATCACGTCCAGCACCGGGGCCAGGCCCTGGTGCACGCCGAGCGAGCGCATGCTCTCGCCGATCCGGCGGCCCATCTCCTCGACCAGCGCCGGGTCGAACGACGCACCCCACGCCGGCGGCACCGGGTACGTCGTGGCCCGCCAGGCCGCCAGGCCCGTCAGGCACTCCTCGTGCGCGAGCGCGGGGATGCCCAGCCGCGTGTTCTCCCGCAGCCAGCGCTGCCGCGCGGCCAGCGACGTGCGCGCCCACTCCGGATCGACGGGACGCGTGCCGAAGTGCCGGGTGATCTGGCCGACGCCGTCCTTGGCGAACGACTCGAACTCGACGTCCTCGCCCTGCATCGAGTCCTGCAGCGGCGCGACCACGCCCTCCTCGCGATTGACGTTCAGCCACACGCCGACGAGCTGCGCGAGCTTCTCGTCGAGCGACATCTCCGCCAGCAGCTCCTCGACCCGCCGCGACCGGCGTTCGTCGCGTTCCGGCTGCTCAACACGTGCAGGCATACACCCTCGTTCAATGGCTCGTTCAATGGTTCTGAAGCTCGGAAAGTTTCTGTTACGCTTTCCGAAAGATTACGGTGACAATTGCCGATCAGTTACGGTAGGGTCCTGCTTGTAACCCTGTCAACAACACGTTTCACATCCCGGGCGCCCGCCGATTTTGCCTGGTGAGAACGTCGTGTAGTTTCGGGCGGTTTTCCGAAAATTTCCTAAAAACGCCGGTGCCGCCGGAGGGCGGCACCGCCGCACATGGGAGGTCCTGTGCCTCGAGCCACGCTGGCCGACGTCGCGGCGGCCGCCGGAGTATCGGTGCCGACGGTGTCCAAGGTACTGAGCGGCAAGAAACACGTCTCCGCCGCCACCCGCGACAAAGTCCTCGAAGCGGTCAGGACCTCCGGCTACGAAGCCCCCCGCCCCGCCACCACGCCCCGCGTCGGCGTCGTCGACCTGCTCATCGACGGGCTCGGCTCCCCCTGGGCGCAGGTGCTCATCGCCGGCGCCGAGAAGGCCGCCGCCCGGTGGGGCTTCTCCCTCGTCGTCACCTCCTCCGCCCGCCCCGACTTCGACCTGCGGCGCTGGATCGGCATGGTGCGCAAGCGCAACACCGACGGCATCGTCCTCGTCCTCTCCCGCGCCGACCAGCGCGAGATCGCCGCCCTCGAAGAGCTGCTGCACGTGCCGCTCGTCCTGCTCGACCCCGTCGGCCAGCGCGACCCCCGCCTGTCCACCGTCGGCGCCACCAACTGGCTCGGCGGCGTCATGGCCACCACCCACCTGCTCGAGCTCGGCCACACCCGGATCGCCTTCATCGGCGGCCCCCTCGACACCCAGTGCACCCTCGACCGCTACGAGGGCTACCTGGCGGCGCACCGCACGTTCGGCATCGACCCCGACCCCGAGCTGACCCGATACGGCGACTTCCTCGTCGGCAGCGGCCGCTCCTACGGCGCCGAACTCCTCGACCGCGACAACCCGCCCACCGCCGTCTTCGCCGGCAACGACCTCCAGGCCGCCGGCGTCTACCAGGCCGCCACCGAACGCGGCCTGCGCGTCCCCGACGACCTGTCCGTCGTCGGCTTCGACGACTCCCTCCTCTGCGAAACCCTCTCCCCACCGCTCACCACCGTCCGCCAGCCCCTCGACGACATGGCCAACGAGGCGGTGCGGCTCGTGTACGAAGAGCTCACCCATCCGCGCGGGCCCGCCGGCACCCGGATCGAGCTGGCCACCACCCTCATCATCCGCCGCAGCACCGCCCCCACGGCCAGAAACCGGCCCGCCGACAGGCCGTCGGCCGCTCAGCCCGCTGACCTGCCTGTGCCGCGCCAAGGGCGCCGCCTTCCTCCCTCCCTCCCTCCCGTCGGAGGCTCGCATCGCCCCGGCATGCCCGCGAGACCTTCCATCGAGGGCCCGCATCACATCTCTCGGCGGGCGCCCTCACGGCAGGCCGCTGTTGCGCACCACGTTCATTGCGCGGGGGCGGCCCCGAGGCCACATCACGCGCCCTGAGGGCCTTGGCGGAGAGCGCGTGATGCAGCCTCGGGGTGGTGGGCGTCCTCAGAGCAGGCCCGCGTCGAGCGCCACGTCCATTTCGTGGCGAGCGGGGGGTGGTGGGACGGTCTCGGGCCAGGCTGGCGTCGCTCACCACCTTCCTTGCGCGGAGGGTGGTGGGACGGCCTTGGGGCAGGCGCGCGTCGAGTAGCACGTCCATTTCGTGGTGAGCGGGGGGTGGTGGGACGGTCTCGGGCCAGGCTGGCGTCGCTCACCACCTTCCTTGCGCGGAGGGTGGTGGGACGGCCTTGGGGCAGGCGCGCGTCGAGCGCCACGTCCATTTCGTGGTGAGCGGGGGGTGGTGGGACGGTCTCGGGCCAGGCTGGCGTCGTCCACCGCCTTCCTTGCGCGGAGGGTGGTGGGACGGCCTCAGGACAGGCCGGCGTCGCCCACCACCTTCCATACGCGGAGGGTGGCCCCCGGGACGTGGGGAGGGTGGTGAGCGTCCTCAGAGCACGCTCGCATCGCGCACCACATTCGTTGCGCGGAGGGTGGCTCCCGGGGCGTGCGGAGGGTGGTGGGCGCCCCTCAGAGCAGGCCCGCGTCGCGCACCACCCCCCATTTCGTGGAGAGCAGCCCCCGAGGCCGCGTCACGCGCCTTCGGGGCCATGCGGAGCGTGGTTGCGGGGCGGCTTCAGAGCAGGCCCGCGTCGCGTACCTTCATGGCCACGTGGACCCGGTTGTCGGTGCCCAGCTTGGCGAAGATGCGCGTGATGTTGGCCTTCACCGTGGCCACGCTCACCGACAGGTCCTGGGCGATCTCGGCGTTCGTGCTGCCCCTGGCCACCTCGATCGCGACCTCGCGCTCGCGTTCGGTCAGCCCGGCCAGCTCGCGCGCCGCTTCCGGCCGGCGCGGCTCGTAACGGCCGGTGGCCGCCGCGATGACCTGCTGGGCGACGGACGGCGACAGCACCGGCTCGCCGCGCGCCACCGCCCGCACCGCCTCGATCATCTTCGGCGGCGGCGTGTCCTTCAGCAGGAAGCCGTGCGCGCCGAGCTGCAGGGCGCGCAGCACCATGTCGTCGGCGTCGAACGTGGTCAGCACCAGGATCCGGGGCGCGTCAGGACGGCGGAGCAGCAGCTCCGTGGTGGCCAGGCCGTCCTGCTCGGGCATCCGGATGTCCATGAGCACGACATCGGGGCGCAGCTCGCGGATCACCGCCATGGCCTGCTTGCCGTCGCCGGCCTCGCCCGCCAGCTCCAGGTCGGGCTCGCCGCCCAGGATGAGGCGCAGCCCCGTGCGCACCATCGGGTCGTCGTCGACGATCACCACTCTGATCACGGGGTCAAGCCTCCCACGGCAGCGACGCCTCCAGGACGAAGCGCCCGTCGCGTACGTCGTGGGCGATCGTGCCGCCCGCCATCCGGATGCGTTCGGCCAGCCCGATCAGCCCCAGCCGCCCGCCGGGCCCCGGAACGGGAGTGGGCGCGGGGTTGCTCACCCGGATCCGCAGCCCGCCCCCGGCCGCCCGCCGAGCTCGGCCCGCACGGGGCTTCCGGGCGCGTGCTTGCGGGCGTTCGTGAGTGCCTCCTGCACGATCCGGTACGCGTGCCGCCCCGTCTGCGCCGGCAGTAACTCCCTGCGATCCACCGAGTCGTCCACCTCGACCCGCTGACCGGCGGCCCGCACCTCCTCGAACAGGGCGTCCAGGTGGTCCAGCGTCGGCTGCGGCGCCTGCGGGGCCCCTCCCTCGCGCCGCAGCGTGCCGAGCACGGCGCGCAGCTCGTTCAGCGACTGGTGCGCGTTCTCCTGGATGGCCAGCGCGGCCTCGCGCGCCTCCTCACCGGTGAGGTCCTTGCGGTAGGCCAGGCCGCCCGCCAGCATCGACAGCAGGGAGATGCGGTGCGCCAGCACGTCGTGCATCTCCTGCGCGATCTTGAGCCGCTCCTCCAGCTTCGCCTGCTCGACCCGCTGCGCCTGCGCCGCCTCCGCCGCCGCCCGCTGCGCGTCGGCCAGCTCCCTGCGCCCCCGCAGGTAGAGGCCGAAGACGGTCAGTGCCGTCAGGATGACGCCGCCGACCACGGCGTACAGGGCCGTCAACAGCCACGGACCCCCCACCCACAGGCTGGAGGCCACCATGGCCAGCCAGAACACCACCGCGACCGGCACCACCTTCCGCCAGCGGTGGTGCGAGGCCAGCGAGGCGAACGCGACGATCGCCGGCCCGTTGAGACACCAGAAGACGGCCGTCGGCGCCGCCGTGACCAACGCCACCTGCCACGGCCACCGCCGCCGCCACCGCAGCAGGACCAGGCCGCCCACGCCGGCCGCCATGTCGAGCAGTCTCCTGGTCAGGTCGTGCCCCATGGCCTCTCCGGTGCGCGCGGAGAGGGTGACCATCATGAGGACGGCGATCAGGAGCGGGGTGGCGGCGAACAAATAGAGCAGGACGGTGCCGAACCGGTCGGGCGACTCGGGGGAGGGGTGACGCACCATTGGCCCGTCCGCCGAGGGCGGCCCGGGGGCTTCGGCGGGGGAGTGGGGCTTGTCGCGGAGGTCGTGCACGGTGTCCAGGGTAGAGCTGGCTTGGCCTGGGCTTTAGCCCCCCAGGTCCATAATCGGGCCGACTCCGGGCTACGTCCGTACAGACCCTGGTCGACCCTCGGCAGCGCCGGATCCAGCCCTCAGAACGCGAACTCTCGACCCAGGCTTGATGAGCCCGGACGGCGTTTCCGATGAACTTGGCCCGTGATCGAATTCCACCGCGTCACCAAGACGTACAACGGGGCGAAGGCGCTGGACGACGTCTCCTTCACGGTCCCGCCCGGCATCATCACCGGGTTCCTCGGGCCCAACGGCGCAGGAAAGTCGACGGCCATGCGCATCCTGACCGGCCTGTGCCGTCCCACCTCGGGCTCCGCGACCGTCCTCGGGCGACCGTACACGAACCTGGAGCGACCCGGCCTCGAGGTCGGCGCCCTGCTCGACGCCGGCGCCCAGCATCCCGGCCGCAGCGGGCGGGAGGTGCTGACCCTGGGCGCCATGATGCTCGGGCTGCCGAGGTCGCGGGTGGACGAGGTGCTGGATCTGGTCGGACTGACCGGCAAGGAGAGCCGGCGGGCCGTCGGCGGCTACTCGCTGGGCATGCGGCAGCGGCTCGGCATCGGCCACGCCCTCCTGGGGCACCCGAAGGTGCTCATCCTCGACGAGCCCGCCAACGGCCTCGACCCGCAGGGCATCCAGTGGATGCGCGAGCTCCTGCGCGACCTGGCCCGGTCGGGGTGCGCGGTGCTGCTCAGCTCGCACCTGCTGCACGAGGTGGAGCAGGTGGCCGACCAGATCGTGATGATCGGCGCCGGCCGGGTCCTCGCCCAGGGCACCCTCGCCGAGCTCGGCCGGGGCCGCAGCCTCGAACAGACCTTCCTGGAGCTCACCGCTCAAACGGACCGGAGCCCGGCATGAACATGCACCCGCGGCCTGAGGCTGACGTGCCTGAGGGCGGCATGAATGGTACTGGCGAGTACACGATTCGCGGCGTCCGCCGGAGGTCGGCATGAGTAGCACTGGCCATGCATTCTTCGCACCGTCTCAGGGTGGTCGGAGTAGGGCTGATGTACGGGACATTCGCGCCGTCCCGGGGTGGTCGGCATGAGTAGAGGGCTGGCCTGCGAGACGTTCGCGCCGTCCCGGGGTGGTCGGCATGAGTAGAGGGCTGGCCTGCGAGACGTTCGCGCCGTCCCGGGGTGGTCGGCATGAGTAGGGCTGACTTGCGAGACGTTCACGCCGTCCCGAAGGGGTCGGCATGAGTAGAGGACTGGTCTGCGAGACGTTCACGCCGTTCCAGGGCGGCGGCATGAGTAGGGCTGACGTACCGGATGTTCACGCCGTCCCAGGGTGGTCGGCATGAACAGCACAGACATACGCAGCTGTCACACCGGCCCAAGGAGTCGGCATGAGAAGCACAGACACGCGCCACGTCCACACCACCCCAAGGAGCTCAGCGTGAGAAGCACAGACAGGCGCACCATTCATACCGCCCTGAGGAAATCCGGCATGAGAAGCACTGATGTCCGTAGCGTTCACATCACCTCACGGAGGCCGGCATGACGACCGACGTGCGCACGAGCGCGCACCGCATCCCCTTCAGCACTCTGCTGCGGGTCGAGACCCGGAAGCTGTTCGACACCCGCACGGGCGTGATCATGACAGGTGTCCTGGTGGCCGGGGCGGTCGCGCTGGTGGTCGGCCGGGCGCTGTTCGCGGGGCCGGTGAGCCTGTCCACGTTGGCCAACACGGCGGGGATCGCGTTCGGGGTGTTGCTGCCCGTGCTCGGCATCCTCACCGTCACCGGCGAGTGGAGTCATCGCACCGCGCTCACCACGTTCACGCTGGAGCCGCGGCGGGGGCGGGTGATGGCGGCGAAATGCGTCCCTGTGCTGGGTGCGGCCGTGGTGGCGTGCCTGCTGGGGTTGCTGGTGGCGGTGCCGATGACGGCTGTCTCCGCCGCCGTACGGGGTGGGGAGGCGGCCTGGGGGGTGGAGCCGGGGCCGCTGCTGGGGTGGATCGCGACGACCGTGCTCTCGACCGCGCAGGGGCTGGCGATGGGGCTGTTACTGCTGAACGCGCCCGCGGCAATAGTGATCTACCTGGTCACTCCCATGGTGTGGGGTTTCGTGACGGGGCTTGGTTCGACGGGCGAGGTGCTGGCCGAATGGTTCGATCTGAACACCGCCACCAACGCCCTGATGGACGCAAGCGCGGGCGGCGGGGACCTGGCGCGGCTGGCGTCGGCGGTGCTGGTGTGGGTCGTCATCCCCGCAGGCGTAGGGGTTCTGCGCGTGCTGCGGAAAGAGGTGCGGTGAGCGCTTTACCTATCGAGGTAGATCATTGCCCGGTTTATGGGGATTCGTTTGCCTTTGTCCGGTTTGGGGGGTAACTTAGAGAGCGTTACCGGCGAGTGACCTGCGCCTTACCACCGGATCGGAAGGCCGGGCCTCCCGGGTCTCGAATCCACACCACGGATTCTCCCTTGCGCTCCACGTAGCGACCGTACGGCGTGCTGCCCGGCTACGTCCGTCAAGCGAGCGCAACGTTCCCGTCCCCTAACAAAGGACCTGAATCAAGTATGTCTGCTCGCCTGCGTGCCATTGCCATGTTCGCCGCGTCCGCTGCTACGGCGCTGACGATTGGCTCGACCGCGGCGCACGCCGACTCCGGCAGCACCGACCAGCAGGGCCTGCTGAAGGGCTCGACCACCGCGTCCTACTTCTGGGACGACTCCTCGGGCCGCGCCGGCGACACCGGCCTGCCCGCTGCCGGCAAGCCCATGCAGAAGGGCCTGGTGGCCAGCCCCAGCTGGCCTCTCATGACCGAGGGCTACGTCATCTACAAGGGCAAGAAGCTGCCGTTCTTCGTGGGCGACCGCGGGCCCGGCGACCCCTCCAACCGTGGTGTCATGCTCGACCTCGACGCCAAGACCTTCGCCGAGCTGACCGGCGGCAAGTTCAACCCCGACACCCTGGGTGTGGACGGTGTCGCCGGCGAGGGCCACATCAAGATCGAGTACGTCGTGACCAAGTGGGGTGGCGGCGTCGGCAAGAAGAGCTACCCGGTGGCCTTCTCCACCGGTGCTTGGGCCGAGAAGGACGACAGCGGCATGACCAAGCAGGTGTCCGTCAAGAACGCCGGCCACTGATCTCCGCCAAGAGGGCGCTCCCTGTACGGGGGGCGCCCTTTTCGCGTTCTACGGGGCTGTCCGTCCGTGGGGCGGGTCGTTCTTGGGTGTCTGTGCGTGCGGCGGGTCGTTCTTGGGGTGTTCGTCTGCGGGGCGGGTCGTTCTTGGGTGTCTGTGCGTGCGGCGGGCTGTTCTTGGGGTGTTCGTCTGCGGGGCGGGTCGTTCTTGGGTGTCTGTGCGTGCGGCGGGCTGTTCTTGGGGTGTTCGTCCGTGGGGCGGGCCGTCCTTGGGGGTTTCGGTCCGTGGGGCGGGCCGTCCTTGGGGGTTTCGGTCCGTGCGACTGGTCCACCCTGGGGCTGGCTGTTTACATACTGGGCGTCGGCGGGACTGGGCGCGATCGTTCATGAGGCTGGTCGTCTTGTGGCGGGTTGTTCGCAGGCTGGGCGTGGGTGGGGCTGTTTGCGGTCCTCCGGGAGGCCGCTCGTTCTGGGGCTGTTGTTCGCGTACTGGTCGTCCTGGGGCTGGTGGTCCTGCGACTGGGCGTCCGTGAGCCCTGGGCGTCCGTGAGCCCTGGGCGTCTGCGAGCCCTGGGCGTCTACGGGTTGGGCACCGCGCATCAGGCGCGCGGGCCGCCAGGCGTGCGGACCGCCAGGTGCACGTCGCCGATGGCACGGCGCGGCGCGTGCGGTGGGCTTGGGCGGCGTCGTAGGGCTGTGGGGCGTGGAAGGATCGGGGGATGAGTGGATCTCTGGGACCTCAGCAGCTCGCCCGCCGTACCTCCGCTGCCCTGGACGCCGCCGTAGGAGCGGGGCGTGAGTTGGGGCTTGAGGTGGCCGAGGCGACGGTGTTGCATGACTTTTTCTCCGTTGTGGTGCACCTGGCGCCGGCGCCGGTTGTGGTGCGGGTGCCGACCGTTCTGGCGCATGGGCTGGATCTTGATGGGCTGGCGCGGCGGCAGCGGGCTGAGTTGGATGTGGTGCGGTGGTTGGCGGGGCGGGGGACTCCGGTGATTCCGCCCAGCCCGCTGGTGCCAGTGGAGCCGGTGCGGCGGGATGGGTTCTCGATGACGTTTTGGCAGTTCGTCGAGGAGGACCGGAGCAAGGAGCCTGACTACGAGGCGAACGCGGAAAGTGTGGCTGCCCTGCATGCTGCTATGCGCGGCTATCCGGGTGAGTTGGGGTTTTTGTCGGCGGCTGAGCCGTCCTTTGTCAGTGAGAGTTTTGCTCTGCTCGACGGGCGTCCTGATCTTGTCGACGCCGCTGATTTGGAGCGGGCGCGGCGGGAGTGGGAGGTTCTGGAGCCTCTTGTGCGGTCGCGGGCGGCGTTCGAGGACAGGTTCCCTGGGGTCGAGCTTCAGCCTGTGCACGGTGACTCGCCGCCTGCGAACATCTTCCACGGCGTTGACGGGAACCTGTACTCGGACTTCGAGCTGGTCACATTGGGGCCCGTCGAGTGGGATCTGGCCGCGCTCGGGCCCGCCTGCGAGGCTGCTTACGATCGCGGGGCGCGGCGTCACGGCCTGAGGCCGCTGAACCAGGAGGTCATGGCCTTTGTGAACGCCGTGGGCATGCTGCGGGTCGTCGCCGTCCTCTCGTTCGTGCCGCAGCTGCCTGCGCTGCTGGAGTACGTGAAGCCGGCCATCGAGCAGTGGCGGGCGACGCCCTTCGCGGGTGGCCTGAGCCGGTGAAGGCTTGGTCTTCCGGTACCTGTGATCTCGGTGTTCCGGCTGCCGGCGCGCGGTCGTTCACCAGCGTTGCCAGTGCAGCACCTCCTCGCGGGGGATGCGGGGAGCGGGCTTGAAGTCGGTGCCGAGGGTGAAGGCCAGGGGGATGAACGCCGCCAGCATGACCTCCTCGTACGGCACCCCGAGGATCCCGGCCAGTTCACGTTCGAGCGGAGCCTGGGCGCTGGTCCACACCGTGCCCAGGCCGCGCGCCCGGGCGGCCAGCATGAAGCTCCAGACCGCCGGCAGGATCGAGCCCCAGGTGCCCGC
The DNA here is from genome assembly GCF_900323885.1 of [Actinomadura] parvosata subsp. kistnae. Taxonomy (GTDB): domain Bacteria; phylum Actinomycetota; class Actinomycetes; order Streptosporangiales; family Streptosporangiaceae; genus Nonomuraea; species Nonomuraea composti. The sequence goes on from NZ_OOHJ01000005.1 coordinate 86,928, forward strand.
CTGGTCGGTGACGGGGGCGTGGTCGGTGCGGCCCTCTACGCCGGGGATGACGAAGGCGGGCACCCGGTGGATGTTGGCGGCCAGGTAGCGCAGGCCGTCAAAGACGCGGCCGGTGGAGGCGGCGTGGTAGTTCATGCGCCACAGGTCGCGTTCGGTGAGCGTCTGGCCGGCGGCCAGGGGGAGGGCGCGCAGGTAGAGGTCGGCGACGGCGCGCCGCTGCTCGGGCTCGGTGACGACGATGAAGTGCCAGCGCTGCCGGTTGCGGCCGGTGGGGGCCTGGACGGCCAGGTCCACGCACTGCTCGATCAGCTCGCGGGGCACCGGCCGGGTGAAGTCCAGGCGCTTGCGTACGGCGCGAGTGGTGCTCAGCAGCTCGTCCGGGGTGAGGTTCAAGGTCACGACGGTGTCCCTCCGGTCAGGGTGCGGATGGTGACGGGGTAGGGCAGCAAGGGTGTGGATGGTGACGGGGATCGCGCGGCAAGGGTGCGGATGGCTGATGGGAGGCGCGGCAAGGGTGCGGATGGCTGATGGGAGGGGCGGCAAAGGTGCGGATGGGTGATGGGGTAGGGCCATGGTCGTCAGGGGATGGGGGCGGGGTGGCGGGGGCGTAGGCCGTACAAGGCGATGAGGGCGCCGACGAGCGAGAAGGCGCCCGCCGTCAGGAACGCGATCGGGTACCCGCCCAAGCTGGTGACCGCGGCCAGGGTGGCGACGCCGATTCCGGCGCCGATCTGGACGGCGGAGGTGACCAGCCCGGAGGCCAGGCCCTGCTGCTCGTCCGGCAGCCCGGCGACGGCGGCGATGTTGAGGCTGGGGAACGACAGGCCGTTGCCGATGCCGTGCACGACCAGCGCGGGCAGCAGCACCGTCAGGTAGTCGCCGGCCTCCCCGGCGCGCAGGAACAGCAGGATGCCCGCGCCCTGGACGAGCAATCCGGCGGCGGCGACGCGGCCGAGGCCCCAGCGGGTGATCAGCCGGCCGGCGAGGTTGGCGGTGATGACGATGGCCGCGCCCATCGGGACGATCCCGAGCCCCGTCTCCAGCGGGCCGTAGCCGAGCCGGCCCTGGAGGTAGAGCACGGCGACGAACTGCCAGCCGATCGTGGCGCACGCCCAGGTCAGGGCCGCGAGGTTGGCGGCGGCGACCGTACCGGATCGGAAGATCTCCAGGGGGACGAGCGGAGCGGGGCGCCGGCGTTCGATGGCCACGAACGCGCCGAGCAGCAGCACGGCCGCGGCGCCGGCCGGCCAGTTCCGCTCCGTCAGGGCGAACACCAGCAGCAGCACCCCGCCGGTGACCGAGACGGCGCCGGCGGCGTCGAAACCTTCCCGCGCGCCGGCGGGACGCGCGCCGGACGGCAGGACGAGCGGCGCCAGGACGAGGACCAGCACGGCGACCGGGACCGGCAGGAAGAACACGAGCCGCCAGCTGATCTCGGTCAGCAGGCCCGAGGCGATGAGCCCGGCGGTGTAGCCGGTGGCGCCGGCCAGCGAGTAGACGCCCAGCGCCCGGTTGCGTTGCGGTCCCTCGGCGAACGTGGTGGTGATGAGCGACAGCGCGGCGGGCGCGGTGAGCGCGGCGGCGATTCCCTTGATCACGCGGGTGGCGACCAGCGGCCATCCCTCCGACAGCAGCCCGCCGGCCAGGCCGGCCGCCGCGAAGACCGCCAGGGACAGCAGGAAGGTGCGGCGCCGGCCGAACAGGTCGGCGATCCGGCCGCCGAGCAGCAGGAACCCGCCGTAGGCGACGGCGTAGCCGGACATCAGCCACTGCAGGGTGCTGTCCGGCAGCGCCAGGTCCCGGCCGATGGCGGGCAGGGCCACGCCCATCAGCGACAGGTCCATCGAGTCGAGGAACACCGCTGCGCACAGCAGCACCAGGGCCGTTCGCTTGCGGCCATCGGTTCGGGGCACGACCACTCTCCATCTGAGGACAAACAGTTTGGTTGCAGACGATTGAGGACCGTACGCTCGAAAATCATCTGCTGTCAAACGATTGGAGGAGAGATGATTGGTTGGGTAGGGTGGAGGCGGAGCGAAGAGGAGACCGATGGCAACCGCGACCAAGACCGCCGACCGCGCACGACCCACCTACTTCCCGCGCCTCGCGGCCGAGCGGCTGGACATCGCGCTGTGCCGGGCCTCGTCCGCCGTGGCCCGCGCCGCGGACGCGCACGCCGGCACGGAAGGGCTCGGGGTCGGGCAGCACCTCGTGCTCCAGATGCTCGACGCCGTCGGCCCCTGCTCCCAGCAGGTGCTCAGCGAGGAGCTGCGCATCGACCGCAGCGTCATGGTCAGCGTGTGCGACGATCTCGAACGGGAGGGTTTCGTCCGCAGGGAGCGCAACCCCCGCGACCGCCGCTCCTACGCCGTCACCATCACCGACGCGGGCCGGCGGCGGCTGGACCGGGCGCAGGCGTCGATCCCGGCCTTCCTCGACGACACCTTCCACGCCCTCACCGCCGAGGAACGCGCCCAGCTCGGCACGCTCCTCGGCAAAGTGCTGGGCATCCCGGCCGCCGGCTGATCAGCGCCGGGCGTCCGCCCGCTCCACGTGCGCGTCGCCGCCGGCACGACTGGCACCCCGCCCCGCGTGCGGGTCGCCGCCGGCACCACTGGCACCCTGCCCCGCATGTGCGTCGCTGCCGGCGTCCAGGCCGGCCAGGAGCCGCAGGCCGTCGGCGGAGGGGCTGCCGGGGGCGGCCGAGAGCACCAGCAGCTCCAGGCCCGACTCGTCCGGCAGTGCGAAGTTCTCCTGGTGCAGCTCCAGCTCCCCGACCAGAGGATGCCGGTACGCCTTGCGCCCGTGCGTCCGCGCCCGCACGTCGGCCCGCGCCCACAGGCGGCGGAACCGCTCGCTGCCCATCGCCAGCTCCCCGATCAACGCGGCCAGCCGCGGATCGTCGGGATATTTGCCGGCCGCGAGGCGCAGGTGCCCGACCACGTCACGGGTGCACTGCTCCCAGTCGGCGTACAGGCCGCGGCCGGCCTCCTCCAGGAAGATGTGCCGGGCCGTGTTCAGGCCCCGCATGGGGCGGCCGTACAGCAGCTCGGCCAGGCGGTTGCCGGCGGCGACGTCGAGGCGGTGGTCGACGATCATCGCGGGCGCGTCGACGATCAGGCCGAGGACGCGGGCCAGCTCGGGGCGCAGCCGCCCGGTGGGCGACTTCACCTTCCTGCGCCGCTGCCGGGCCAGCCGGTAGAGGTGCTCGCGTTCGGTGTCGTCGAGCCTGAGGACCCGCGCGAGCGCGTCGAGCACCTGCTCCGACGGCTGCGTGGCGCGGCCCTGCTCCAGACGTACGTAATAGTCGACGCTCACCCCGGACAGGTGCGCGACCTCCTCGCGGCGCAGGCCCTGCACGCGGCGGCGGCTGTCGGCCGGGATGCCCGCGTCGGCGGGGTCGACCCGGGAACGGCGGGTGCGCAGGAAGCCGGCGAGATCGTCCATGAGTCCAGTATGCGCGCTGACCTGGGATGCGAGGGTGGTCCTGCCATTACCAGGAAGTCCGTTCCGACGGAAGTGGCGTCCCTGAACGGCGGCCGTCCGGGCGTGCAGGATCGAAGCCGACCGGATGAAGGAGTTCACCATGAAGACGCTGATCGTCTATGCCCACCCGGAGCCGAAGTCGCTCAACGGCTCGCTCAAGGACCTGGCGGTGTCCACGCTGACGAAGGCGGGGCACGAGGTGCGGGTCAGCGACCTGTACGCGATGCGCTGGAAGGCCACCGTGGACGCCGCCGACTACGGCCCGTCCGCGTCGAGCCCGCTGAGGGTCCCCAAGGACTCGGGCCGGGCCTTCGAGACCGGCACCCTCACCCCGGACGTCCGTGCCGAGCAGGAGAAACTGCTGTGGGCCGACACGATCATCTTCCAGTTCCCGCTGTGGTGGTACACGATGCCGGCGATCCTCAAGGGCTGGGTCGACCGGGTCTTCACCTACCGCTTCGCGTACGGCGTCGGCGAGCACAGCGCCGTCAAGTACGGCGAGCGCTTCGGCGAGGGCACCCTCGCGGGCAGGCGCGCGCTGCTGTCGGTGACCGTCGGCGGCCCCGAGTCGCACTACGCCGAGCGCGGCATCAACGGCCCCATCGACGACCTGCTGTTCCCGATCCAGCACGGCATCCTGTACTACCCGGGGATCGAGGTGCTGCCGCCGTTCGTCCTGTACGGCACGGACCGGACCACCGGCGACGACTGGCCGGACATCGCCAAGGCGTGGGAGCAGCGGCTGCTGACCTTGGAGACGACCGAGCCGATCCCGTTCCGGCGGCAGAACTTCGGCGACTACGAGATCCCGTCCCTGAACCTGAAGGAGGGGCTGGAGCCCGCGGGCCGCTCCGGTTTCCGGCTGCACGTGCGCGCCTAGCCTGGGGGAAGGCCGGGGCCTTCCCCCAGGGATCACTTCAGGCGCGGCAGCGGCACCTTCGACCAGTCGATGTCCGAGCCGAAGGAGAAGCTCGGGTAGGCGGGCTGGTTGTAGCCGGTCTGCTGGCGGGCCACCTCGACGCGGTACTGCGGGTCGTGCATGAGCGTGTACAGCTTCCTGTTCGTCAGCTCCGTGCTGACGTACATACGGATCGCCGAGCTGTCGGCGGTACGCACCAGCAGCTCCTCCCGCCAGTCGCCGAGCACGTCGGCCACCAGGCCCGGGTTGCCCTTGGTCCAGTTGTTGGTCAGGGTGCCCTCGGCGGTCAGCAGCGTGCCGCGCCTGTAGTCGTCGATGGTCGGCGTCTGCAGGACGGTGGTGGCGGTGCCGTTGACGAGCTGGGTGGTCATGTCGGCGGCCCAGCGGATGCTCATGTTCGTGCCGGGCGCGTTGCGGCCGAGGTACTCGCCGCGCGCCGACCACAGCCCCGCCTGTACGGTCTGGTCCGGCGGCATCGACGACCACGACTCCAGCCCGCGGACGGCCGGGTCGATGTCGCCGACCATGCCGCGGCCGGTGTCCACGCCGCTGTAGCCGCCGTGGATGACCTGGCCGGTGGCCGCGTCGCGCAGCGCCCAGCCGTACGGGGCGGAGCGGCCGCCCTCGTGCACCGTCCAGATCTCCAGGCCGGGCCGGTCGGGGTCGAAGTCGCCTACGTGGAGGGCGTCGCCGTGGCCGAGGCGGAGGTTCTGACCCGGGAATGCGCTTTCCGGAGGGGCCTGCGCAAAGGACGAATAGAGGAGACGGCCGTCGTCGTCGATGGTGGCGGCGCCGTACACGACCTCCTGCCGGCCGTCGCCGTCCACGTCGGCGACGCTCATCGAGTGGAAGCCCTGCGTGGTGAGCGTGGCGTAGGCCGGGTTGGTGCCGTCCACACCGTGCGGGCCCGAGTTGAACGGGTTGGGCATCGGCGCATGGCCGCTGTCGACGTACCAGCGCTCCTTGAGCCGCTTGCCGTTCCAGTCGTAGGCGACCAGCGTGGTGCGGGTGTAGTAGCCGCGCGCGAAGATCGCCGACGGGCGCTTGCCGTCGAGGTAGGCCACGGACGACAGGAACCGGTCGACCCGGTTGCCCGGCTCGATCCTCGCCATCGCGTAGTCGCCCCACAGCAGGCCGTCGTCGCCGCGGCCCGGCTTGTAGTGGACGGTCTGCAGCTCCTTGCCGGTCGCGCCCTCGAACACCGACAGGTACTCGGGGCCGCTCAGCACGAACCCGTTGAACTCCCGCAGCCGGTTGTTGCCGCTGCGGCTCGGCGCGTAGACGTCGACGAAGTAGTTCGCCAGCTCGGTGGCATCGGCCTGTGAGAGCGGGTAGGTGTATTTCCGCTCGATGCCGAACGCCTCTTCGAGCGTGGCCGGCCAGCGACCGGCGACGACCTCCGGGTGCTCGTGCCATTTCGCGAACAACGCAACAACATGGTCGAAATAGTCTGCCGCGCTCTTCCGATAATCGTCCGTATTCGCGTATCCGGCCTTCAGGTCCTCGCGCGGCATCGTGACGTACCGCTCCGACAGCACCCGGCCGTCCGGCCCGTAGCGGATGACCTTCGTGCCGGGGGCGGTCTTGAGCATCATCTCCGAACGGCCGTCGCCGTCGAAGTCGTAGACGAGGAACTGCGTGTAGTGGGCGCCCGAGCGGATGTTCACGCCCAGGTCGAGCCGCCAGCGCAGGGTGCCGTCCAGCTCGTACGTGTCCAGGTAGGTGTTGCCGGTGTAGCCGCGCTGCGAGACGTCCTTGGAGTTGGACGGGTCCCACTTGACCACGTACTCGTACTGGCCGTCGCCGTCCACGTCGCCCACGCTGAGGTCGTTGGCCGCGTACGTGTAGGCCTCGCCCATGGGGGTGACGCCGTCGGCCGGTTTCTTCAGCGGGAGATTATAAAACGTTTTAAGCCAAGGCGTGGCCGGAGCGCTGCGGCGGTCCTCTCGGCCCTTGACGATCGGGGCGACCCGGTACTCGGAGGTGGCCGTGCCGGCGGGGTCGCGGTAGTTGGTGCTGTCGGTCACCGTGGCGATCGGGCGGCCGTCGCGGTAGACGCGGAAGTTCGCGCCCGTCATGCCCGCAGTGCTGTGGCCGGTCACCTCGTCGCCCAGGAGGCGCCAGCTCAGGAAGACGCCTTCGCTGGTGGAGGCCGCCACCAGGCCGCGGTCCAGATGCTCCAGTTGTACACCGGCGCGGTGGGCGCCCGTGGCGGTGGCGGAGGCGGGGAGGGAGGTCAGTGGCAGGCAGAGCAGGGCGGCCAGCCCTGAGGCCAGCGTGCGGCGGATGCTGCTGGGGGGACTCATCGTGAGGAGCTCCGCTTGATTAAATCGATATAATTTTAGGTCGGAGAGTATTGGGTGCTTGTCAGGTATGTCAAGGCCCGAAGTTTCGGAATGGCCCATTGAATGGGTAATGGGAAAAGGCTTTTATCAGGCGGGCTGTACCGGGATGCCGTCGGTGGCCGGGTGCTCGGCCGGGCTTTACGGGGCGAGCTGTACCGGGACGCCGGTGAAGCCTGCCGGGACGCCGTCGGTCACCAGGCGCTCCGCCGCGTCCCAGCCGCACACCCGGATGGGGGCGCTCAGGGCGAACTTCCGGGCGTCGCCCACGACGATCGTCCTGCGGGCGATGGCGATGAGGCGCCGCTTCGTCTCGGCCTCGTACGGCGTCGCCCCGTACACGCCCGAACCGTCGAGCGCCGTCGCGGCCAGGAACAACGTCCGCACACTCAGGTGCTCCAGCGCCGCCAGCGTCTCGGGGCCGCCGAAGGAGCGGGTGTCGCGGCCGTACTGACCGCCGATGCCGATGAGCGTGATGTCCGGACGGGGCGCCAGCACGGCGATGGCGGGCAGCGAGTGAGTGATCACCGTCAGGCCGGCGTCGGCGGGGAGCAGCTTGGCGATCTCCAGCGTCGTGGTGCCCGAATCGAGCGCCACGGCCGTACCGGGCTCCACGTGTGCGGCGGCCGCAATTGCGATCACGCGCTTGGCGTCCGCGGCCTGGGTGGAGCGGTCGGTGAACGGCGGAGCGGTCGCGTCCGCCGCCGTGGCGCCGCCACGCACGGCCCTGATCAGGCCGTCCTCGGCCAGTCTGCGTAGGTCGCGGCGGACCGTGTTGGACGAGACGCCCAGATGGGTCACCAGGTCGGCGGCGGAGACGTATCCGTCCAGCTCGACGCGGCGCAGGATCGCCTCACGGCGGTGCGGGGCCGAGGTGTAGCGGAGGGTGCCTTCGCTGCTCATGTGAGCATTATGGCGCAAAGGTTGGCAGTTTTCCGCCAACTTCTGGACTTATAGTGACAACATGACGTCGCAACCGTTGACCGCTGGGAGGTGGCGACGTGACGCCGCAATGGTGGGGATCGGCAGGTGCCGCCATGATGCCGCGACCGCTGACGGCCGGGAGAGCGCGCGTCATGACGTCGCAAGCGCTGACCGCTGGCTCGTGGCGGCGTGACGTCGCAAGCGCTCACGGGTGGGAAGTGACGGCATGACGCCGCAAGTGCTCACCGCCGGGATCGACGTGGGTACCACTCACGTCAAGGTGGGCTGCTTCGACGAGCGGGGCCGCTGCGTGGCCGCCGTGCGGCGGGCCACGCCTCGCGACTTGCCCGCCCTCGTCGCCGCAGTCACGCAGGGGCTGGAGGAGTGCACCGAACGGGCTGGACGGGCGCCCCAGGCGATCGGCATCGCGGGCATGGCCGAGACCGGCGTGCCGCTCGACGCCGCCGGGCAGCCGCTCACCCCGCTGCTGTGGTGGAACGACCCTCGGGGCGCGGCCGAGCTGGCCGAGCTGGGCCTGGATCCCAAGATGCTGTACGCCCGGACCGGGCGGTGGCCGGACGCCAAGGCTCCGCTGGCCAAGTGGTTGTCGCTGCGACGCCACGCGCCCCAGGTGCTGCGGGCGATGCGGTGGTGGGCGAGCGTGCCGGACGCGGTGGCGTACGCGCTGACGGGCCAACTCCGCACCCACGCCACGCTCGCGGCCCGCACCCTGGGCTACTCCGTCGAACACGCGGACTACGACGCGGAACTGCTCGCCCTCGCCGGGCTGAGCCGCGAGCGGATGCCCGCCGTGCACGCGGCGGTCGAGCCGGTCGGCGGGGTCGTGGCGCGAGTACGGGGCGTGCCGCCCGGCACGCCGGTGGTGGTCGCCGGACATGATCACGCGGTGGGGGCGTGGGCGGCGGGCGTGCGACGACCGGGGGACGTGGCCGACTCCCTCGGGACGGCCGAGGCCATACTGGCACCCTCGGCCGAGCGGCCCGATCCTGGCGCGGGACTGGCGCTGGGGGTGACGGCCGATCCGTCGCTGGACGGGGCCCGTACGGTGCTGGTGGGCGGGCTCGCGACAAGCGGCGCGGTGGTGGACTGGCTACTCGGCCTGCTCGCTCCCGTCGCAGCGGAGGCGAGTGGGTACGCGGCGCTGCCTCGGCTGCTCGCGGACGTACGGCTGCCGACCGGGATCGTGGTCGAGCCGTACCTGCGCGGCCGGGCGGCCCCCGCGCCCGACCGGGAGCGGCGGATGACGTGGGCCGGGATCGGCGCCGAGCATGGCGTCGGTGACCTGCTGGCCGCCGCCGTCGAAGGGACGTGCCTGCACACCCGCTGGATCCTCGACGAGCTCACCGCCCTCACCGGCACCGCTCCCGAACGCGTGGCCGTCTTCGGTGGCCAGGTCAGGATCCCCCTCTGGATGCGGGTCAAAGCGGCCGTGTCGCCCGTGCCCGTCGAAGTGATCAGGGCCGATGACGCCGTGTGCGCCGGGGCCGCGCTCGTCGCCGGGCAGGTGGGCGGGTCGCTGGACGACGTTCCCGTGCTGCCCAGGGAGCACCTGCCGCCCGATCCCGAGCTGCAGGCCGCCTACCTGCCTCTCTACGACCAGTTCCGCACCCGATCGTCGCAACGACAGGAGCACGCATGACCGACCGACAGGGCATGAGGCAGACCGCCCAGCAGGCCACGGGGCAGACCGTCCAACCGGGCACGCCGCAGGCCACGCGGCTGGATGCCGGGCAGACCGCCCAACAGGGCACGAGGCAGGCCATTCCGGTGCCGACGCTCGACCTGCTGGCTCGTCCCTCTGGTGGGTTCGCCATGGTGGCGATGGATCAGCGGGAGAGTCTCAGGCAGATGTTCGCGGCGGCGATCGGGGAGCGGGTGGGGGATGAGCGGCTGACGTCGTTCAAGCTGACCGTGGCCAGGGAGGTGGGGCCGTACGCGTCCGGGTTCCTCATCGATCAGGACTACGGGTTCGGGCAGGTGGCGGCCGAAGGCATGCTGCCCGGCGGGCTGATCGTCGCCGTGGACAGCCTTCAGCAGGAGCCGGACGGGCCGGTGGAGGACACCGAGATCGACGAGCGGGTGGATCTGGTCGCCGCCCGCGAGGCCGGGGCCGTGGCCGCCAAGCTGCTGGTCATCTGGCGCGACGACGAGCGGCGGGAGCGGCGGCTGGAGATCGCCGCCGAGTTCGTGTGGCGGTGCGCGGACGCGGGGCTGCTGTCCGTCCTCGAAGGCGTCGCCCGACCGGCCGCCGGTACCACCGGCTTCGATGGGCCCGCCGCCATCCGGGAGGCGGCCAGAGAACTGGCCGGGCTGCGGCCGAGCCTCTACAAGGCGCAGGTCCCGCTCGGTGGGGCGGCGCCCGAGGAGCGGCTGGTCGAGGAGTGCGCGCGGCTCGGCGAAGTGATCCCCGTGCCGTGGGTGGTGCTCTCGCAGGGGGTGGAGCGCGACGACTTCCCCACCGCCGTACGGGCCGCGTGCCGGGCCGGGGCGTCGGGCATGCTGGCCGGGCGGGCCATCTGGAGCGACGTGGTCGGCTCGGACGACCTCGCCGCCGAGCTACGCGCCCGGTCCGTCCCGCGCCTGCAAGGGCTGGCGGCCATCGTGGACGAGCACGCCCGCCCCTGGACCGCCCGATGAGCCGGCCTGTGACGGAGGGCCGTTCGCTGCGCCGGCCTGCGACGGGCCGGAGCGAAGGTCGTTCGAAGAGTCGGCCTGCGTGGAAGAAGTCCCGATGCGCCAGCCCGCGACGGGAGGTTGGCCCGTGTGCCGGCCTGCGACGGGAGGTTGTCCCGTGCACCAGCCCGGGACGGGAGACTGTCCCGTGCACCAGCCTGCGACGGAAGGAGAACGTGTGATGAGCCGTCGTTCTGAGGCGAGTGCGGGGCGGTCGGTGGCCGACGCTGGGGCGGTCATTGCGATGCTGCATACCGTGCCCGCGCTCGCCGCACCCCTCGCTGAGCTGGCCGCCGAGGTGCGCCCGGGTGCTCGGATCCTGCACTTCGTGGATGAGAGCCTGCTCCAGGACACCATTGCCGCCGGTGGTCCGCCGCCGCACGTGCTGCGGCGGGTGGTGGCGTACGCGGGCTACGCCGAGGAGTCCGGTGCGGGCACGTTGCTGGTGACCTGCTCGTCGATCGGCGAGGCGGCCGAGCGGGCGCGGCCGTTCACGAGGCTGCCGATCCTGCGCATCGACGAGCCGATGGCCGAGCAGGCTGTACGGGGCGGTGCCCGGATCGGTGTGCTGGCCACGCTCGCCACCACCCTCGGCCCCACCACCCGGGCGGTCGAGCGGGCGGCTGCGCGCAGCGGGGTGGAGCGGGAGGTCGTTCCGCGGTTGTGCGACGGGGCTTTCGAGGCGTTGCGGGCCGGGGACGGGGCCCGGCACGACGCGCTGGTGCTCGACGGGTTCAGGCAGCTGGCGGGGAAGGTGGACGTGGTGGTGCTGGCCCAGGCGTCGATGGCGCGGATCGTGGGGGAGGCGGGCGGCGGCGTGCCGGTGTTGTCGTCGCCGCGCTCAGGCATCGCCCAGCTCGCCGGCCTCTGATCAGCCGTCCGGATGGCCAGGCCCTCTTCGGCCGCTCAGCCGGCCGGGCGCTGATGAGCCGCTCCGCTCGCCTGGCTCTGGTCACGGCATCACCTCGGCGTCCTCCGCGCGCGTCACCACCAGGTACGACCGCGACATCTCCACCGTCAGGACGATGGCGACGATCCCGAGCAGCCCGTGGTACCACCGCCACCCCACCCCGATCCCCACGAACCCGTCCAGGGCCATGATCCCGCCCCCGCCCAGCACGGCCAGCGTCATCACGGCCAGCACCACCAGCATCAGCGCCCTGGGCACGCGGCGGCGTCCCGCCGTCGTGACGGTGGCGAGGGCGATGACCGCGCCCAGCAGGCCGGACGCGCACGCGAGCCACTGCCCGAGCGCCGGGTCGAGGAAGTAGCCCGCGGCCTCGGCGGCCGGGACGGGCGGGCCGCCGGGGAAGCCGAGCCGGGCTTGGAGGGCGAACGCGGCCTTGCCGGCGGCGTACCCGAGCAGCAGGAGCGCCATCACGCACGCCGGCCAGCGCCGCGGACGGTCGGAGGAGATCAGCATGGCCCCGACCGTAGGACGGGCGGGCCGGGCGGCACTCCCGTGCGCGAGGGAGACGCCTCCCCCCTGCGGGGGAGCGGTCAGTCGGCGGACCGCAGGAGCATGGCCTCCACCTCGGGGCCGGCGTCGGCGGTGCAGACGTAGGTGGAGCTGCCGTTCGCCGGATCGACGTAGTACAGGGTGGCGCGCTCGCCACACTTCGCGCACCGGGTGGCAGGCCCGCCGCCGAGCTCGGCCAGGCCGACCTTGATCTCCGGGATGAGAAAAGCCATGCGGGCAGCGTAGGTCAGCACGGCCGGGACTTCTGTGATGACGTCGTTCTTGCCGCATTCTTGCCGCCTAAATGGATCGATATGGAGGCGAAGGACGCAGCCTCCCGACCAGGTGTGCGGCGAGGACGGCCACGATCGGGCGGACAGCTTGTATCCGGATACAGGCCGGCAGCCGCTCGATAGCAAGCTGTTCGTCCCGGGGATCGGCAGCGCATCCTTCCTTATGGTGGAGGCATGCCCTGGGAAGCCATCGGAGCGCTCGCCAGTCTGGCGGCACTCCCACTGGCGCTCGTGCCGATCCTGGCGCGTCGGCGCCGCGGCAAGGCTCGTCACGTCGCCGCCGTAACCCTCACGGAGCTGGAGCGGGACGAGCCGGATGCGTCCTTCCCGACCGCGCAGGCTCCGGTCGGCAGGCTCCCCATCCGCGTGCTCGGCCGGGAGGGCGTGCTGGACGAGTTGCGAGATGCGGTGCGTACTCGAGATCCACACGTTCATGTGCTGGCCGGGCTGGGCGGCTCGGGGAAGACGACGATCGCCCTGTGCCTGGTCGCAGAGCTGGCGGATGCCGGGCATCAGGTGTGGTGGGTGGATGCGAGCGATCACACACGGCTCACCGTCCTGCTGCTGCGGGCCGCGCAGGACGACCTCGGTGTACCCGACGGAGTGGTCAGGGAAGCGCTCGCGGGCAGACGCAACGCTTGCGACGTGTTCTGGAAGGCGTTGGAACGGAAGGAGCCGCTCGCCCGGCCGCTCCTGGTCTTCGACAACGCCGACGACCCTCACGCGGTGTTCACCGACGGACGAGTGGCCGACGGCAACGGCTGGGTACGCGCCACACGTGCCTGCATGATCCTCATCACTTCGCGAGACCGTGACCCCGCCACATGGGGACCGCTGAGCCGGATCCACGAGATCGGACATCTCGCGCAGAATGCCGCCTCCGACGTCCTGCGCGATCTCGCGCCGAAGGCCGGCGACCCGGAACGCGCCGACGACCTCGCCCGCGACCTGCACCACCTCCCGCTGGCCCTGCATCTCGCGGGCAGCTACATAGGCTCCTCGCACGCCCGCTACGACACCTTCACCTCCTACCGGCAGGCGCTCGCATCCGATCCGCTCGGCACGTTGAGCCAAAGCTCCGACGCCCGCCGTCAACGGTCCGACCGTGAGCTCGTGTCCAGAACCTGGCACTTGTCTCTGGAGACCCTGGAGCGGCAGGGCGTCAAGGCGGCGACGACGCTGGTCCGCGTTCTGGCCCAGTTCGCCGCCCATCCGGTGCCCGAGATCGTGACAAGGCCGGAGCAGTTGGCGGGGCTGCTGCCCCGGTGCACGGTCGACGACGCCATCTGCGCACGAGCGGCGCTGGGGCGCGTCAGCGTCATCGACGTCGTGGAGGAGGACGGGGTACGCGGCGTGCGGCTGCATCCCCTGGTGGCCGAGACCGTCAGAGCTTCGACGCCGCACGCCGCCCATGCGTGGAGCAAGGCCGTCGGACTGCTCCACGCGGCGTCCCAGGAGCTCGACTCCGAGCGGCCCGACCAGTGGCCGATCTGGGCGCTGGTCGACCGGCACCTGCGCGCCCTGCTGGAGAGCACGAACCGGCCATCCCGCCGGGACCTGCGCCACCTGGCCGTGACAGCCACGGCGGTCACCCGCATGCTCAAGCTGAGCGGCTCCTTCCTCGCCGCGCACCAACTCGCCGGACAAGCCCTGGCGGCCACGACGCGCCTGCCGCGCAACGATGCCTCGTTGCTGGGCCTGCAGCACAGCCACGCGACCATCCTGCACCGGCTGGGCGAACACGAACCGGCCGAGCGGCTCTACCGAATGGTCTCCGCCGCCCAGCGGCGCACCCTCGGTGCCGAGCACAAGGCGACGTTGTGGACATTGCGCAACCTCGCATCGCTCTTGGCGGAGCGCGGCACGTACAGCGAGGCTGAGCGCCTGTACCGGCAGGTTCTCCAGGCCCAGCAGCTCCTCCTGGGCGCTGACGACCCTGACACCCTGTGGACCCAGCACAGCCTCGCCGTTCTGAAGGGTGCTCAGGGGGAGTACGCCGGCGCACGCGAGCTTCTCGAACACGTGCTGGACGTCCGGGGGCGCGCGCTACCCCCCGATCACCCTGACACCCTGTGGACCCGGCACAGCCTGGCCGTGACGCTGGCCGGCCAGGGCGATCACGCACGGGCGGAGGAGATGTGCGAGCAGGTGCTGGACGCACAGCGGCGGCTGCTCGGCGTGGATCATCCTGCCACGCTGAGAACCCGGCACACCCTGGCCATGCTGCTGTGCCGGCGGGGTGCTGTGGAGCGCGGCAGGAGTGAACTGCGGACGACAGTGGACGGCAGGCTCCGTGCCCTGGGCCGCTCACATCCGGAGACCGTACGCAGTCAGCGTGACCTGGATGAGCTGACTGGATGACGGACGCGCGAGCCGGCCGCGTCGCCTGCGGACGCGCACGTTTCCAGGGGCATCAGGTGGCGATGTCCGGGTACGGCAGGCGTACGTGGGCCAGCCGCCGCGCGTACTCCGTCTGGAAGCCGAGCGGCGGATGGTCGCGCTCGAACATCGCGATGAACAGCGTCAGCGTCAGGAACGGGTGCGCGCCCAGCTCGAACAGCCGCGGGTAGTCGTGCGTGGCCAGCGCCTCGCGTTCGGTGTCGTCGAAGGACAGCCACGTGGACGACTCGCCGGCGTGGCAGCCCAGGATGCGGTTGGCGTAGGTGGACTCCCACCACTCGACGGTGGCGCGCGGTTCGGCGCGGTAGCGTTCCACGAGGTCGGGGTCGCGGTCGACGGTGAACAGGAACTTGTTCAGCAGGTACTTGCTCATGAGCCGCCGCCTCCGTCGGGGTACCAGGTGAAGTACGCCTCCATGGTGTGGAACAGGTCGTAGGTGTCGACGTAGTCGGCCTTTCGGCCGTCGCCGGCGACGCCCATCATGAGCATGAAGTCCATGAAGCCGTGGGTGGCGTTGCCGGGCAGGTGGAGGCTGTCGAGGGTGACCTCGGCCAGGCAGCCCTCGATGTCGCCGGTGGAGATCCACTCGACGGCCTTGCGGTCGAACTCGGGGTCGGGGCCGTGCGGGCCGAACTGGCGCGGCCCGCCGAGCTCGAGCGACAGGTGCCCGGTGCCGATGATCGCGACCCGCTGCCGCGACGGCCACGACTCCACCAGCTCCCTGATGGTCCGCCCGAGCTGCACGAACCGTTTCGGCTGGGGCAGGGGAGGGGCGAAGATGTTGGTGTAGACGGGCACGATCGGCAGGTCGTTCTGCGGGCGCAGGGTGATGATCGGGCAGGTGATCGAGTGGTCGATCCGCAGCTCGTTGGAGAAGGCCAGGTCGAAGCCGGCGTCCAGGCCCTCGCGCAGGAGGTGCGCCGACAGGTCCTCCTGCCCCTGGCACACCATGCGGGGCAGGCCGAACTCGCGTTCCTCGTTGTAGAAGTTCGCGTCGTAGAAGGGGGCCTTGCCGATCAGGAACTGCGGCATGTTGTCCAGCCAGAGCTGGTGGAAGTGGTCGGAGCCGACCATGACCAGCACGTCCGGCCTGGCTCTGGTCAGCGTCTCCCGGAACGCCATCACCTTGCGTACCCACTCGTCGGCGAACGGCGGGCGCTCCGCGCCGGTCGCGGTGCTGGCGCGGTAGTAGAAGGGGTGGTGCGTGGACGCGATGACGGCGACGACCTCAGCCATGCGGACCTCCATCGACGTGCTCAGCCATGCGGGCCTCCATCGGGGTACGGCTCGGGCGGGACGGACCGGTTGTTCAGGTCCACGGACAGGAAGATCTCGTTGGCCACCGGCCGGCGCAGCTCCTCGGCGAGCTGGCCGATCAGCCCGGCGGTCCTGGCGAGGAGCGCGAAGCCGCGCAGCAGCTCCAGCGGCAGCCCCAGGTCGGCCAGCGCGGCCCCGCACGCGCCGGCGCCGTTGAGCGGCAGCGTCCGGCCGAGCACCTGGGGGTGCACCCGGCCGATGGCGGCGAACAGCGACAGGTGCGGCCCGAACAGCGCCTCCTCCGCCGCGATCTCGAACAGCCTGGGCGTGCGCGGGTCGCCGTCCTTGTGCACGTGGTGGCCGAGGCCGGGGATGAGCCGGCCCGACTCGCGCCGGCCCCGCACGGTCTCCAGGGCGATCGCGTCCCAGGCGGTGTCGTCGCAGGGCAGCGGGTCGAGGCCGGCGACGACCGCGTTGAGGAAGCGGCCGCAGTCCTCGGTGACGCCGAGGAAGCGCGAGCCGCCGCCGAGCAGCCCGGCCGCCAGCGCCCCCTGGACGGAGTCGGGCGCCGACAGGTACGTCAGCCGGGTGACGATCGCGGTCGGCGTGAACCCGTGATCGGCCAGCGCCGCCAGCACCGCCTCGAACACCCGCACCTCGCCGGGCGCCGGGCGGCGCTGCGTGGCCAGCCAGAACGCCAGCTCGCCGAACCCGACCTCGCCCATGACGTCGGCGGCCAGGTCGTGCCCGAGCAGCGTGATCTCCTTGCGGGTGGAGGCACCGAGCGCGGTGGGATATTCGGGACGCGCCCCGGCAGTGGCGTCCCCGACCCCTCGCACGTCCGCGGCGGGGTCCCCGCCCGCCCGCACGCCCGCCGCGTCTCCAGGCGGCCGGGCGTCCTCGGCCCGCTCAGGCATCGGCGCCGCCCTCCAGCCACTTGCGCAGCTCAGCCCCGTGCTCGTCCAGTTCGGGCGGCGGGAGCGCGTACCCGGCGGGTGTCTCGGAGAAGCGGATCGGGTGCCGCGTGGTCGGTACCGCCCGCTCGCCCTCGCCCACCACCACGACGGGCTCCAGCCCGAACCGCTCGGCCACCGCGAACCCGCCGTCGATCGTGTTGATCGGCCCGCTCGGTATCCCGGCCTCCACCAGCAGCGCGAACCACTCGTCGGCGGGCCGGGTGACGAGCCGTTCGACGAGCAGGGGCCGCAGCTCGTCGCGGCGGGCGGTGCGGTCGGCGTTGCGGGCGAAGCGCGGGTCGTCGGCGACCTCGGGGATGCCGAGCACCTCGCACAGCTTCCTGAACTGGCCGTCGTTGGCGGCGGCCACGATGAGGTCGTGGTCGGCGGTGGGCAGTGGCTCGTACGGGAACACGCTCGGGTGCGCGTTGCCCATCCGGAAGGGCACGACGCCGCCCGCCACGTAGGCGGAGCTCTGGTTGACCAGCCCGGTCAGCGCGGAGGACATGAGGTTGACCTCGACGTGCTGCCCCTGCCCGGTGGCGTCGCGGTGCCGCAGGGGCGGCCAGGACGCCGATGACGGCGTGGTTGCCCGCCATCACGTCGAACACGGAGATGCCGGCCCGGTACGGCGGCCCGTCCGGCTCCCCGGTGAGGCTCATGAGCCCGGACATGGCCTGCACCATGAGGTCGTAGCCGGGCACCCGCGCTCCGGCCCCCGACCCGAACCCGCTGATGGAGGCGTACACGACGCCGGGGTTGCGGGCGGAGACGGCCGGGTGGTCGAGCCCGTACTTGGCCAGGCCGCCGGCCGGAAGTTCTCCACCAGCACGTCCGCCCGCCGGGCCAGCTCCCTGGCGAGCCGCGCGTCGCCGTCGTCGCGCAGGTCCAGCGCGATCGAGCGCTTGCCGCGGTTGACCCCGAGGTAGTACGTGGAGGTGTCGCCGCGCGCGGGCGGCGTCCAGGTGCGGGTGTCGTCGCCCTGCGGCCCCTCCACCTTGATGACGTCGGCCCCCAGGTCGGCCAGCAGCATCGTGGCGTAGGGCCCGGCCAGGATCCTGGAGAAGTCGGCCACCAGCACGCCGGACAACGGCCCGTCAGTCATGCAGCTCCCACCTCGCGTCCGCGTAACGGACGAATGTCCGTAGACGTGATCACAGCATGCGTGGAGCCGGGCGTCAACCTTCTTGACAGGCGATCGCCCGCTCATCACAGTGACGGTGACCGTACAGCGGACAGTTGTTCGCAAGCGAGGAGCGTGCCATGAACGACTTCGAGGCGGGACGTCCCCTGGTGCTGCGCGGCGGCACCGTGCTCCCCATGGACGGGCCACCGGACGCCCGCCGCGTGCTGCCCGGCACGGACGTCCTCATCGCCGGCGACACGATCGCCGCCGTCGGCCCCGGCCTGGAGGTCCCGGAGGGCACGGCCGAGATCGACGCGTCCGGCGGCATCGTCCTGCCCGGCATGATCGACACGCACCGGCACATGTGGCAGACCGCGCTGCGCGGCTACGGTGCCGACTGGACGCTCACCCAGTACTTCGTCTGGTTCTACCTGGAGTACGGCAAGCTGTTCCGGCCCGAGGACGTGCACGCGGGCAACACGCTGGCCGCGATCGAGGCCCTCGACGCCGGCGTCACCACCGTCGTCGACTGGTCGCACGGCCTGCGCACCCCCGACCACGCCGACGCCGCCGCCGACGCGCTGCGGTCGGTGCCCGGCCGGTACGTGCTCGCGTACGGCAACATCCAGCAGCCGCCCGCCGCGTGGGCGACGGCGCCGGAGCTGCGCGACTTCGTGCGCAGGAGGATCACCGGCGACGGCCTGCTCGGCTTCCAGCTCGCCTTCGACGTGCTCGGCGACCCGTCCTTCCCGGAGCGGCCCGCGTTCGAGGTGGCCCGCGACCTCGGCGTGGCCGTCACCACGCACGCCGGCGTGTGGGGCGCGACCGGCGACGACGGCATCAGGCTCATGCACGAGCACGGCTTCATGACCCCGGGCACCATCTACGTGCACGCCGCCTCGCTGTCGGCCGACTCCTACCACCGCATCGCGGCCACCGGCGGCTCCGTGTCGGTCTCGACGGAGAGCGAGCAGAGCGCCGGCCAGGGCTACCCGCCCACCTGGGCCCTGCGCGCCCACGGCATCCCGGTCTCCCTGTCCATGGACACCAGCGTCTGGTGGAGCGGCGACCTGTTCTCCGCGATGCGCGCCACGCTGGGCGCCGACCGGTCCCGCGAGCACCTGGAGGCGCACGCCAGGAGCGAGACGGTCACGCACGCCGCGCTGCGCGCCGACCAGGTCGTGGACTGGGCCACCCGGGGCGGCGCCGCCGCGCTCGGCCGCGACGACCTCGGCGTCCTCGCGCCGGGCCGCAAGGCCGATCTGGTGCTCATCAAGAACGATGGTTCGCCCGTGTCGTTCCCGCTGCTCAACCCGTTCGGGCACGTCGTGTTCCAGGCGCAGCGCGGCGACGTGCACACCGTGCTCGTCAACGGGCGGGTGGTCAAGCACGAGCACCGCCTCGTCGGCATCGACCTGGCCGCCGCGCGGGCAGAGGTGGAGCGCACGATCGACTACCTGAAGGGCGAGATGGGGAAGGAGGCGTGGGAGAAGGGCATGAACCCGGACATTCCCACGACGAAGGTGCTCGACAACCCGTACACGTACACGGACTACCGCAGCGACTCCACTCACCGTCTGTAGGAGCCCCTAAAGTCGGATCAGGCAGATCCAGGAACGAGCGGGGACGTACATGGCACGTGGTGAGACCGGACCTGACTTCATCGAGGCCCTGGCCCGCGGCCTCGACGTCATCAGGGCCTTCCAGCCGGGCCGCCCGGTCATGTCGCTGACGGAGGTCGCGACGGCCGCCGGCTTGGCCCGCCCGACGGCCCGCCGCATCCTGCTCACCCTCCAGGAGTTGGGTTATGCCAGGCCGGAGCCGGGCGGTTTCGCGCTGACGCCGCGCGTGCTGGAGCTGGGCGTGTCGTACGTGCGCTCGATGAGCCTGTGGGAGGTGGCCCGCCCGCACCTGGAGGAGCTGGTCGCACGGACGCGCGAGTCGTCCTCGATCGCCCAGCTCGACGGCTCCGACATCGTGTACGTGGCCAGGGTCTCCGTGCCGAAGATCGTGGCCCTGTCGGTGCAGATCGGCACCCGGTTCCCGGCGCTGCCGACGTCCCTGGGCAAGGTGCTGCTGGCGGCGCTGCCGCCGGCCGAGGTGGAGCGGGTGCTGGCCGAGCCGAGCCGCTCCGGCATCGAGCCGCGCTGGCGGCCGGACGCCAAGGAGCGCGAGGCGGCGCTGCGCGCGGTGCGGGCCAAGGGCTGGGCGGTGACGGACCAGCAGCTCGCCCTGGGCATCAGGTCGGTGGCGGCGCCGCTGCGCGACGGGCTCGGCAACGTCATCGCGGCGGTGAACGTCAACGCGCACGCCGCCGAGACCTCCGTCGAGAAGCTGACGGAGGAGCACCTGCCGCTGCTGCTGAAGACCGCGGGCGCGATCAGCGCCGACTGGGCGGCGTACGAGGCGGTGCCGCACGTCACCACCGCCGGGTAGCCTCCTGGGTCTTGCCGGTTGGTGATTGTCGGCTTTCAATGAGCCCCAGAAGGGATCTTCCTGGAGGGGCACATGCATGGCTTACGGGCGTCCGCGGTCGTTCTGCTGATCGTCGGCTCGACATTCCTGGCACCTGCGCCATCGGCTCCGGCGGTCGCCGCCGGGCCGGCCGATCCCGAGCCGGTCTCCCTGGTCACGCTGTCCGTGCCGGACGCGGCGGCCATGGAGCGGCTCGTGGCGTCGGGCGCCGATCTCACCGAACGCGTACGCCCGCAGCCTGACGGCAGCGTCCGGATCGACGCGGTCCTGACGCCCAGCCAGCTCGCCGCCCTGCCGGAGGGCGTGAGCCGGGCGTCCGGAAGCCCGGCGCCGGCGGCCCCCAAGGCCACCGCCACGCAGCAGGACCAGGTGGTCGTCGAGCGGGCGGTCTGGTTCAGGTCCCGCGACGGGTACTTCCTGTCCGTCGAGGCCAGCAGCAGCGCCGCCGAGGCCGCCACGCTCACCGTCACCTGGCAGGGCAGGCGCGGCACGAGCGGGCAGGCCGAGATGGTCGCGTACGTGGACGCGGGCGCCTACCTGGGGCACCAGTTCAGCACGCCCGTCCCGGCCGACGACCGGCCGCTGCGCATCACCGTCACCTCCACCGGCGGCGGCACGGCGCAGGCCCGGGTCAGGGAATGGCCCGACGGCGCGCGGCCCGACCAGAACGGCCGCGGCTACCAGAAGGACTTCGTCACCCAGTACATGCCGCCCGCGCAGCTCAACGAGCGCATCAAGGCGCTGCACCGCCAGTTCCCCAGGCTCACGGACCTGATCGCGCTGCCGTACCGGACCAACGGCTACCGCAGGCACGCGCAGGCGCTGATCGGCACGCCGCCCGGCGCGGCCGTCGTCGTCACCTCGAACGCGTACGGCTCCGAGGGCGGCAACGACCTGTCCGTCGAGCTGGCCGCGCCCGGCGCGCCCGACCGGCCGCTGCGGGTCACCGTCAGCGGCAAGCTGATCACCGTCAGCCTGGCCACCGACGCCTCCGGCACGCCGGTCAGCACCGCCGCCCAGGTCGTCGCGGCCGTCAACGCCGTGCCCGGCATCCCCGTCAAGGCGTCCCTGTACCGCACCGACCCGGGCGCGGGCGTCATGGCGGCCGCGCCGCCCGTCCAGCTCGACGACTTCCTCAACGCGCCCGCCGACGTGCCCCGCGCGCCCGCGCAGGTGCTCGCGCTGCGCATCGGCGAGCGGCGCGACGGCTCGCGCACCGGCGTGCTCGCCTACGCGCAGGAGCACGCACGCGAGTGGGTGACGCCGCTGGTCACGATCGAGGCGGCCGAGCGGCTGCTGCGCAACTACGCGCACGACCGGGCCACCCGCCGGCTGCTGGAGCGCACCGACATCTTCATCGTGCCGACCGTCAACCCCGACGGCGCGAACTACAGCTTCTACGACTTCAACTCCCAGCGGAAGAACATGACGAACCACTGCCCGGCGCAGCAGTCCGACCCGGCGCTGCGCAACACCTGGGGCGTGGACGTCAACCGCAACTACGCGGTCGGCTCGCTGTCCGACGGCTACTTCGGCGCCTCGGCCAACTGCCAGAGCGGCACGTACGCGGGGCCGGGCGAGCACTCCGAGCCGGAGAGCCGCAACGTCATCTGGCTGGCCCAGAAGTACCGCAACATCCGCTTCGCCATGAACGTGCACAGCTACGGCGGCTTCTTCATGTGGCCTCCCGGCGCGTACAAGCTGGACGGCCGCGTCACCCTGCCCCGGCCCACGCCGCAGGACGAGGCGTACTTCCTGCGCTCGGCCCGCACGATCGAGCAGGCCATCGCCGGTGAGCGCGGCACGGTCATCTGGCCGCAGCAGACCGGGCCCGTCACGGACGTGCTGTACTCGGCGGCGGGCAACTCCGCCGACGAGCTCTGGTACGACCACGGCATCTACGGCTGGGACTTCGAGGTCGGCGCCGACCTGTGGGACCCGGCGACCCGCACGTGGGAGGGCGTGGGCTTCCAGCCGCCGTTCGAGGAGGGGCACGCGGAGGCGATGGAGTTCGCCACCGGGCTCATCTCGCTCATCGGCATCGCCGCCGACTACAAGGAGCGGTGATGCGCCGCTCCCTGACCGCGGCCGTCGCGGCCGCGCTCCTCGCCGTCCCCGCCCCCGCCGCGCTGGCCGGCCCGGATCCGTCGCCCCCGGCCGTCCGGGACTTCGGCAACGGCCCCGAGCGGAACGACGTCGCCGCGGGCGTCCCGGAGCAGGCCGCCCGCGCCGCCGCCGCGCCCGAGGCGCAGCCGTACGGGCACTCCCGCGACCGGGGCTACCCCCGCCGGACGCGGCTCCCGCTGCCGCCGGAGAACCCGGCCGACGCCTCGATCAAGCTCGGCCTGGTGCCCTACCACGGCATCGCGCCCCGGCTGAACGAGCTTCAGCAGCGCAGCGACCGGGTCAGCGTGGAGATCATCGGCCGCTCGTACCAGGGCCGCGACCTCTACCTCGTCACCGTCACCGAGCCGGAGAGCCCAGCCCGCGCCCGCGAGCAGGCCCGCATCCGCGAGCGCATCGAGAACGACCCGGCCGTCGCCGCCCGCGACCGCGGCCTGGCCGCACGGTACAAGGCGCCGATCTTCATCAACGCCAACATCCACGGCAACGAGTGGGAGGGCACCGACGCCGCGCTGCGCACGATCGAGCAGCTCGCCACCAGCACCGACCCGGCGGTCGCCGGGCTGCTCGCCCGCACCCGCCTGTACTTCAACGTCACCGCCAACCCCGACGGCCGCGTCAACGGCGTGCGCCAGAACGGCGCCGGCTTCGACCTGAACCGCGACTTCGTCACCGCCTCCCAGCCCGAGGCGCGCGCGATGCGCCAAGCGATCATCGACACGCAGCCGGTCACCCTGCTCGACCTGCACGGCTACGTCAACGGCACGCTCATCGAGCCGACCACCCCGCCGCACGGCGCGAACTACGAGTACGACCTGTTCATCACCAACACCTACGCCAACGGCCTGCGCATGGAGGCCGCGGTCAACGGCCTCGGCTACACGCCGGACAAGGACGGCGTCGAGCCCGTGCAGATCCCGTTCCGCGACTCCGACGAGGGCTGGGACGACTGGCCGCCGATCTTCACCCCGCAGTACGCGCCGTTCCACGGCACGGTCGCCGCGCACACCGTGGAGATCCCGCTGGAGGTCAACGAGCCGGCCTACAGCGAGGAGCCCGTCGAGGAGCTGCGCCGCCGCGCGGCCGTCAACACCGACGTGGCCGCCGCCGCGGTGCGCGCCGCCTACGGCTTCGTGCTGGACCGGCACGACCGGCTGATCGCCGACCAGATCGAGATGTTCCGGCGCGGCGCGGCCGGCGAGCCCGCGAGGACCGTGCCGCTCGGCATCGTGCCGGGGTTCGGGCCCGAGGACGTCTACACCACCACGTTCCCGCGCGCGTACGTGATCCCGGCCGGGGCGGGGCAGCGCTCGGCCACGGCCGCCGCCCGGCTGGTGGACCACCTGATCGCCAACGACGTGCGGGTGGAGCGGGCGCGCTCCGCGTTCCGCGCGGGCGGCCGGACGTACCCGGCCGGCTCGTACGTCGTGGACCTGCGCCAGCCGAAACGCGGCCTGGCCAACGTCATGCTGGAGCCGGGCGCCGACATCTCGCCCAGGGTGTCCGCCATGTACGACATCTCCGGCTGGAGCCACGCCCTGCTGTGGGGCGCCACCGTCGAGCCGGTCCAGTCGCTGCGCGCGCACACGGAGCCGGTGCGGGCCGCCGCGCCGACCGGCTCGGTGCCACGCACGCCCGGCCCGCTCGCACTGCGCGTCGACGACGCCAAGGAGGTCAGGGCGCTCAACGACCTGCTCGCCCAGGGCGTCGCGGTGACGTGGGACGGCGGCCGGGCGATCGTCCCGGCCCAGGCCCGGCAGGCCGCCAGGACCGTCGCCGACCGCTACGGCGTCGCCTTCACCCCGGCGGGCACGGCCACCGGCACCCCGCTCGGCCAGGTGCGGGTGGCCGCCGCCGCGTCCGCGGACGAGCTGTTCACCCTGCGTGAGCTGGGCTTCCCCGTCACGCCCGTCTCGACCGCGGTGCTGAACGCGGGCTTCGACTGGAGCGCCACCGACGTCCTGTACGTCTCCAGCGGGCTCAACCACGCCGCGCTGAACCCGGCGGCCAGGGCGGCGCTCGACGCGTTCCTCGCCGGCGGCGGCGTCGTCACGCGCGGCAGGACGGGCGCCGCGTTCAACACCGCCGCCGGCCTGCTGACCGCCACCACGGTCGCCGGCAACCCCGACGGCAACGGCGTGGTCCGCGTCGTGTCGGGCGGGGCCACCGGCGGCGGCTCGCCCGCCCACTCGTTCGTGTACTCGCCGCTCTGGTTCACCGGCCTGGGGCCCGAGGTGACGGTCGAGCAGGCGTACGCGGCGGACGGCCCGCTGGTCGCCGGCCACTGGCGGCCCAGGGCCGACGGCTCCGGCGGCGGCCAGGACGCGGCCAGAGGCCAGGCGGCCGTGATCAGCGGCCGGGACGAGCGGGGCGCCACCGTGGTGCTTTTCGGCACCGAGCCGATGTTCCGCAACCATCCCAAGGGCCTGTTCGCGCAGGTGGCCAGGGCGTTGTACTGGTCGTCGTCGATCACGGGGGCCGCCGTGACCACCCCATGATCACATCTGCTATGTTGTGCCTTCCGGTCGGGTTCGCTCCCGGCCGGAAGCTTCATGTATGACCTCCATACCTGTGACCGTGCGGCCGATGACCGCCGCCGACCACCCCGTCGCCGAGCGCCTGTGGCTGATGTTCCGCCACGACATGGCCGACTTCCAGGGCGGCCTGCCCAGCCCCGACGGCACCTACCACAGCGACCGGCTGCGCGCCGCGCTCAAGGGCGACGACTGGATCGCCTACCTGTTCACCAGCGGCGACTCGCCGGTCGGCTTCGCGTTCGTACGCGCGCTGTCCGGCCCCGAGCGCGTGCTGAACAGCTTCTTCATCGTCCGCGGCGCCCGCCGGTCCGGGATCGGCCTGACCGTCGTGCGCGAGGTGATCGCCCGTCACCCCGGCCGCTGGCGGATCGCCTTCCAGGACGCGAACACGGCCGGCGTCGCGTTCTGGCGGCGGGTCGCCACGGAGCTGGCCGGCGACGCGTGGACGGAGGAACGACTGCCCGTCCCGCACCGGCCCGACGCCCCGCCCGACGTGTGGATCTCCTTCACCTCCGCGGCCTCGGCGCCGCCCCGCTGACCACGGCCATGACGACCGCCACGCACGGCTCGTCGCAGGACGAGCCGTCCGTACCGGGCGTCCACCACGCGATCCAGCCCGGCGGGCGGTGCGCCTGCGGCAGCGCGGGCCAGTGCCGGACCGACCGCGCCGCGTGCCTGCTCCGAACCCGGCCCACAGCGTCACCGTCACCAAGACCGCCTCCACCCCCCCACACCCTGACCGTCGGGGACCAACGGCCCTGCCGCGCGGGACCTCCTGCCTGGGCACGGCGCGGCAGAAAGGGCGAAGCTGGAGGTGAGGGGGTCGGGCCCGGCGGAAGGAGCGGCGTGATGATCGGTCACATCGTCGTCGGCGTGGACGGATCCGCACCGGCGACCGCGGCCGTGGAGTGGGCGGCGGCCGACGCCCAGCGGCGCGGGCTGTCCCTGCGCGTCGTGCACGTGTGCCGGCGGCGCCCGGAAGGGGCGAGCCCGCCGGAGTGCGCCGCGCTGCTGGAGGCCGCCGTCGGCCGGGCGCGGCGGCTCACCCGCGACGTCAAGGTGACCGGCGAGCGGCTGGACGGCCACGTCGTCGAGCGCCTGCGCGCCGAGTCGGAGCGGGCCGACAGCCTGGTGCTGGGCGGCCGGGGGCGGGGCGGGTTCGCCGGCATGGTGCTCGGCTCCGCCGGCCTCGCCCTGGCCGGGCACGCCGCCGGCCCCGTCGTCATCGTGCGCGCGCCCTCGCCGCTGCGCCACGACAGGGTCGTGGCCGGGTACGACGGGTCGGACCACTCCGCGGCCGCGATGGCGTACGCCGTGGAGCAGGCCAGGGCCCGAGGCGCGCAACTGCACATCCTGTACGCGTGGCAGGTGCCGCTCGCCTCCCCGTATGCCGTCGGCTACGGCACCGTCATCGAGGACGCCAGGCGCGAGGAGTTCCACCGGGCGGCCGGGCAGGCCGCGTCCTGGCGCGAGCGCAACCCCGACCTCGTCATCACCGACGAGCAGGTGTGCGACCACCCCGTCTCCGCGCTCGCCAAGGCGAGCCGGACGGCGGACCTGGTCGTCGTGGGCTCGCGAGGGCTCGGCGGCCTCGCCTCGGCGGTGCTCGGCTCGGTCGGACACGGCGTGCTGCATCACGTGACCTGCCCGGTCGCGGTGGTGCGGCAGCGGATCGAGGAGGAGTCATGAACGTGCAGACGCTGACCGCGGGGCAGGTCATGAGCCGCGTCCTGGTGGTCGTCAAGCCCGAGGAGTCGCCGCTGATGGCGTGGGAGCTGATGCGCAGGGCCGGGGTGCACCACCTGCCGGTCGTGGACGGCCGGAACGTGCTGGGCATCCTGACCCGCGAACGGCTCGCCGCCACCTGGTCGGGCGGGCCGCAGGAGCAGTCCGGCCGACCCGTCCGCGCGTTGCTCGGCCCAGGGCCGGTGCCCAGGGTGCGGCGGGACACGCTGCTGAGCAGGGTCGCGGCCCGCATGCTCGACGCCGGCTGCGACGCCGTCCCCGTGGTGTCGGGCGAGGGCCTGGTCGGGCTGGTCACGGCCAGGGACGTGCTGGCGGCCGTCGCCGGCCGCACAGAGTCCGCCGAGGAGCCGAGCGAGGTGATGACCGGGATGTTCCACCTCGAACCCGTCCTGCCCCACGACAACCGACAGGAGACGACGTGATGGACGCGCTGGTCGTGTACGAGTCGATGTTCGGCAACACCAAGCAGATCGCCGAGGCGGTCGCCGCAGGGCTGGCGACCCGGATGCGGGCCGAGGTGGTCGAGGCCGGCGCCGCGCCCGCCGTGGTGGGGCCGCAGGTCGGGCTGCTCGTGGTGGGCGGGCCCACGCACGCCTTCTCCATGAGCCGGGCCTCCACCCGCAGGTCCGCGGCCGAGCAGGCCACCCGGCCGCTGGTCTCCCAAGGGGCTGGCGTGCGGGAGTGGCTGGCCGCCCTGCGCACCTCGTCCGCCGGGCTCGCCTCGGCCGCCTTCGACACGCGCGTCGCCAAGCCGCGCATGCCGGGCTCCGCCGCCCGCGCCGTCGCCAAGCGGCTGCGCCGCGTCGGCGTCAAGGTGACCGCCCCGGCGCAGAGCTTCTACGTCTCCGGGACGGAGGGGCCGCTGGTGGGCGGGGAGCTCGACCGGGCCCGGCAGTGGGGCGAGAGCCTGGCGACCTCGTTCCCCGTCCCGGCCTCCTGAGGCCCCGGCCATGGGACGTCCTGGCTTCCTGACCGCCGGCCGTGGGACATCCCCGGCTTTCTGAGCTTCGGCCGTGGGACGGGCGTCCTCGCGCCATGGGACCTTCGGCCCTGGTCGGTGCTCACCCCGTCCCCGATCATGAAAAGCGGACACCCGCCGAGGTGCGAGAGGCATCCCCATCCCCAGGCGGTCCCGGCCCGGCCGGATCGGGCAGTGATCGGCAGTCACGATTGCCCGATGGCGAGGCCGGCCGGACTGGGGCCGCCGCATCCTCTCGGCGGGTGTCCATGTGCGTGCGGCATCCGAGAACAGGCACTGGCAAGGGGCCGAAGGTCCATCCCCTGGGTGACCGTGGCCTCTGACCGGCGGGCCGCATCCGCCGGACGATGAGGCCATGAGAAGAATCGGCATGAACGGATCCGGCAGGACCGGCGTGGACGTCCGTCGCCGTCAACGACATCGGATGACGTGATGTCCAGGATGACCGTCCTGCGCTTCGACGAGCACTGCCTGCACCGCACCCGCCGCGTGCTCCGGGTCGCGGCGCGCCACCGGGGACTTCGGGGTGAGCGGCTCGACGACTTCCTCATCGCGATCAACGAGTGCGTGGTCAACGCGGTGGAGCACGGCGGCGGGCAGGGCCGGCTCACGCTGTGGCGCGCGGACGGCGTACTGCTGTGCGAGGTCCGCGACCGGGGGCCGGGCATCCCCGCGCCGGCGCTCGCCGACGCGCCCCTCCCGCCGCCCGGCGCGCCCGGCGGGCGCGGCATCTGGCTGATGCGCCGCCTGACGGACGAGGCCGTCTTCACCACCGGCCCCGCCGGGACCGCCGTACGGCTCGGCATGCGGCTGCCCTGCCAGGACCTGGACGATCCCGCGGCGGCCCGCGAAGCGGGTGGGACTTTCGGCGGCATGACCGGGGACGTTCGCCGCTGACCGCGCGGGTCGACCAGGCCGCCGGGCGCATCGTGGGCACCCTGCACCAGCGGGACGTGCTGCGCGTCCTCACCCGCCAGCGGCGGAGCCGGAGGCCGACATCCGGGCCGCGCTGCCCGGCACCGGCCCGCGCTGCCCGACACTGGCC
This sequence comes from [Actinomadura] parvosata subsp. kistnae, assembly GCF_900323885.1. Lineage (GTDB taxonomy): Bacteria > Actinomycetota > Actinomycetes > Streptosporangiales > Streptosporangiaceae > Nonomuraea > Nonomuraea composti. The sequence continues at coordinate 115,690 of NZ_OOHJ01000005.1, forward strand.
CGTTCGCCGTCGAGACCGGCCCGTTCGCCGACAAGGACGGCCTCGTCGTCGTCCCGCCCCTGCTGTAGGGGGCGGCGCGGCCGTCACTCCTTGCGGTCGGCGCGCAGGCGGGCGGCCAGGGCCGCGGCCTGGGTGCGGCGCTGCATGTCGAGCTTGGACAGCAGGTTGGAGACGTAGTTCTTGACCGTCTTCTCGGCCAGGAACATGCGCTCGCCGATCTGCCGGTTGGTCAGCCCCTCGCCGATGAGGTCGAGGATGGTGCGCTCCTGCTCGGTCAGCGCGGCCAGCGGGTCCTTCCTGGCGGCCTGGTCGCGCAGCCGCTGCAGCATGGCGGCGGTGGTCTGCGGGTCGAGCAGTGACTGCCCGGAGGCGACCGTGCGGACGGCGCCGACCAGGTCGGAGCCGTGGATCTGCTTGAGCACGTAACCGGCGGCCCCCGCCATGACCGCGTCGAACAGCGCGTCGTCGTCGGCGAACGAGGTGAGCATCAGGCACGCCAGCCCCGGCAGCTTGGAGCGCACCTCGCGGCACACGTCCACGCCGTTCCCGTCGGGCAGCCGCACGTCCAGGACCGCCACGTCCGGCTTGAGCGCCGGGATGCGGGCGAGAGCGGACTCGGCGGTGCCCGCCTCGCCGATCACCTCGATGTCGTCCTCGGAGTCCAGGAGGGCGGCCACGCCGCGCCGGACGACTTCGTGATCGTCGAGCAGGAACACACGAATCATGAGGGCGACGCTACCGAAGCGGATACGCCGTCGAAAGGACGAAGGTCCCGAATCCGGCCTGCCGATGGTCCCGCGTCGTGGGCCCGTACGACGTTCGGCGCCGGATCCGGAGGAGGCGGCCAGGAGGGCGGGCGCGGCCCGCGCCCGGCGGTCCTTCGACTCCCGGCGGCCGGGACTTCCGGCCCTGCACACCCCCTCTCGCCTGCGGTCTGATGGTGGGCGACGAAGGAGGACGCCATGATTGTTGTGGGGGTCGACGGTTCCCTTCCGGCACGTGCCGCCGTGGCGTGGGCCGCCAATGACGCCTGTCGCATGCACCAGCCCCTGCGGCTCGTCTGCGCGGTGGATCGGCAGCCGTACCAGATCGCGAGGTTCCCGGACCCGGACCGGCCGGACCGGTTGCGCCGCGCGGCCCAGAAGGCTCTCAACGAGGCGGTGGCCCTGGTGCGCGAGCGTCAGCCCAGCGTCGAGGTGACGACCCGGCTGGAGGAGGGGACACCCGCGGTGATCCTGCGCGAGCAGGGGAGGGCGGCCGTCGAGGTGGTGGTGGGCAGCAGGGGGCTGGGCGGGATCACCGGCCCCCTCCTGGGGTCGGTGAGCGACCAGGTGGCCGGCCACGCCGAGGCTCCCGTCGTGGTCGTGCACGGGGCCAGGCGGCCCACGTTCGGGCAGGTCGTGGTGGGGGTGGACGGCTCGCCCGAGTGCCGGCCCGCGCTGGCGTACGCCTTCGAGCAGGCGGCGCTGAGGGGCGGCCGGCTCCGGGCGGTGCACGCCTGGCGGCGGCCCGTCCAGGCGTTCGGCGCCGAGCTGCCGCACGAGGGGGAGCAGGACCGGGCCGCCCGCGAGAAGCGGCTGCGGGAGCTGGTCGAGCCGTTCACGCGCCTGCACCCCGACGTGGCCGTCACCGAGGACGTCCGGCACGCCGACGCCGTCGAGGCGCTCAGCCGGGCGTCGGAGGAGGCGGACCTGCTGGTCGTCGGCTCCCACGGGCGCGGAGCCGTGCGCTCGGCGCTGCTGGGCTCGGTCAGCAGGGGCGTCCTGCACCACGCCCGCTGCACGGTCGCGGTGGTCCGCGCGGGGTAAGGGGAGGTGTCGGACGGGCGCCCGCCGTGCGAGGGCGGGCGCCCGATAAAAGTGCGGGGGTCGTCTGCGCGGGCTCCGGATCGGGGGTGACGGTCAGGCGGCTACCGGCCATCGCCCTCTGGCTTAGGCACCGCCCCACATCGGCAGGTCAGCGATGTCGTCGTGCTTGTACGCCAGCTCGTCCCGCACGGCCACGACCCCGTCGATGTTGCCGGCCAGGCGGAGCGCGGTGACGGCCTGGCTGCGCTCGGCGTAGGTGCCGGTCAGCGTGACCACGGCGTCGTGCACGGTGACCTCGGCCTGGCCGTGCAGGGCCGTCCGGACCTCCTGCTCGATCTCCTGGTCCTGGCGCAGGAAGACCTTGATCAGGTCGCGGCGGCTGACGATGCCGACCAGTCGGCCGCCGGGGTCGACGACGGGCAGCCGCTTGACGCCGTGCCGGTCCATCAGGCGGGCGGCCGACACGATGGGCGCGTCCGGGGTGGTGACGTGCGCGGGGCTGGTCATCAGGTCGCCGGCGGTCTCGCCGAGCGACTTGCGGTAGCCGCTGCCCTCGCTGCCGCTCGCGTGCCGGATGCGGGCGCGCAGCGGCGGCCGGTAGTCGTCGCCGTAGTAGCGCTCCTTGAACTCCTGTTTGGCCAGCAGGTCGGCCTCGGAGACGACGCCGACGACGCGGTTGTCGTCGTCGAGGACGGGCATGCCGCTGACGCCCCGGCTGATGAGCAGCTCGGCGACGGTGTGGAAGCCGGCGCTGCGGTTGACGGCGGCGACCTCGGTGGTCATCACGTTCTCGACGGTGCTTGTCATGGCGCTCTCCTGAGGTGCTTGACCCGGACGATGCCGGGCACGGTGCGGGCGAGCAGGTCGGCGATGTGGTCGGCGTGCTGGTGCGGCGGCCCGCTCAGCTCGGCGACGCCGTCGTGCACGGCGACGTCCCAGCTCGGCCCGAACGGGTAGTGCTCGCGCAGCGCGGCCTCGACCGCGGCGCGCAGCTCGCCGTCGGGGCGGGCCAGCATGGCCATCAGGTCGCGGCGGCTGATCATGCCGACGATCTCCTGGCCGCGGACCACGGGCAGGCTCTTGATCCGTTTGCCCACCATGAGGTCGATGACGGTGGTGACGTCGGTGGTCTCGGTGACGGTGACGGCCTCGCGGGTCATGACCTCCATGACCCGCCGGGGCGGCGGCTCCTGCGCCGCGTGCGGGGGCAGGACGGAGGCGCGCGGGTCGGGCTCGAACTCTCCGCGCAGCAGGTCCAGCTCGCTGACGACGCCGACCAGCCGGCCGGAGTCGTCCACGACGGGGGCGGCGGTGATGTCGTGGCCGTGCAGCGTCCGGATCGCCCGGCGCACGGGGTCGGTGCGGCGGACGGTGATCACGGGGCTGCTCATGACCTCGCGGACGAGCATGGCTATCTGGCCTCCCACTCGGAGTCGTCGCTCTTCCAGGTGAGCTTGTCGACCACGTCGACGACGCCGTTGACGCGGCGCGTCATGCGGGCGGCGATGGCGGCGATCTCCTTGAACGGGGTGGTGGCGGTGACCGTGACGACCTTGGCCGTCATCACGTCCGCGACGGTCATGCGCATGGCGTCCTCCTTGTCGCCCTTGTGTCGGTCGCCTTCATCACATCTCCCGAACGGCGCGCGATGCAGAGGCGAAGGTCCCGAACGGGACAGTCGTTGGTCAGCGCGGGCGCGGCGCGGGAGGGCGGGCCCGGCGGGCCGGAGCAGGAGTGACGCTGAGGGCATGAAGCAGATCGTGCTGGGTCATGACGGATCGGACTTCTCCGTCCAGGCGCTCGACTGGGCGCTGGACGAGGCCGAGCTGCGCAAGACGGCCGAGCACGTGCTCTGGCACGGCGCCGACTGCGCCCGCCGGGCCAGCTCGGGCGTGCCCGTCGAGACGGACCTGCACGAGGGCCCCGTCGCCGAGCGCCTTGTTGGAGCTCTCCCAGGACGCCGCGCTGGTCGTGGTCGGCTCGCGCGGGCTCGGCGCCCTGTCCAGGGCGGTCGTCGGCGCGGTGGCCGAGTACGTCGCCGCCCACGCCGCGCCGCGCCACCCCCACCGCGCAGGGGTGGGCGTTCCGCCGTCCGGAGCCCGTTCAGGCGGGCAGGCCGTTGCCGAGGAACAGCTTGTAGTGCACGGGGACGCGCGAGACCACGTCGCCGGGTGCCGCGCTCACGCACACCCAGAACGCGCCGGGCAGGAGCGGGTCGCCCGCCTGCACGGAGGTGGCGAAGAAGTCGGTGGTGGCCCGCTGCACCACCTTGGCGTCGCTGAAGAAGTCGGTGCCGGGCTCGCCGCGCCGCAGCTCGAAGTTGGCGGGGACGCCGACGGGCACCCCGAACTTGCTGAGCTGGAAGGCCGATCCGCTGGCGGCGACGATGTCCTTCGCGCCCGCCTCGAACGGGCCGGCGCACGCCTGGCTGCCCAGCGCGACGTCACCCTGGGCGGCCATCGTGTCGATGGTGGCGCCCTGGGCGGCGACGGGGCCGAGCGTGAGCGCCGCGGTGAGCCCCGCGGCCAGCCCGGCCGCCGCGAGCAGCGTCCGGCTCTTGCTGCCGCCTGAAAGGGTCATGGTGGTCTCCTGAGGTCGTGGGCGCGGTGTCCGGGGCCGGCGCCCTACCTTCATGGGCGTGACAGCGGGGTTCCACCCGTGCCACCGCGTTCCAGGGGATCTGCGGATTTTTTCTCTCGGTCGCCTGGCTGCCGCCGGCGTGAGACGTGCCGGTCATGTCCGCATGTCGACATAGGCGCGAGAACCCTTCAGGGAAGGACGCGCCCATGACGATCTCTCTCGACCCTGGCTCTCTCGACACCGGTTGCTACACGGTCGGCATGGCCACCACCCCCGCCGACCTCCAGGCGGCCCAGCGGCTGCGGTACACGGTCTTCGCCGGGGAGATGGGGGCGCGGCTCGACAGCCCGGTCTCCGGCCTCGACGCCGACCGGTTCGACGCCTACTGCGACCACCTGCTCGTCCGGGCCGGGGACGAGGTCGTGGGGACGTACCGGCTGCTGCCGCCGGGACGTACGGACCGGCTCTACTCCGACGGCGAGTTCGACCTCGCGGCGCTCAGGCCCCTCAGGAAGGGCCTGGTGGAGGCGGGCCGCACCTGCGTCCACCCGGACCACCGGGACGGCGCGGTGGTCGCGCTGATGTGGGCGGGGATCGCCCGTTACATGGTCGCGGGCGGCCACCAGTGGCTGGCGGGCTGCTGCTCGGTGCCGCTCGACGACGGCGGCGCGGTGGCCGCCGCCGTGATGGAGCGGGTGCCGCTCGGCCCGGAGGAGCACCGGGTGCGGCCGCGCACGCCGTGGCGGCGGCCGGCCGGGGTGGGGCTGCCCGACCGGTTCGTGCCGCCGCCGCTGCTGCGCGGCTATCTGCGGCTGGGGTCGTGGGTGTGCGGGGCGCCCGCGCACGACCGGGACTTCGGCACGGCCGACTTCTTCATGCTGCTGTCGATGGCCAACGTCAACGCCCGCTACCTGCGCTTCTTCCTCGGCGAGCCCCTGTGAGCACCGTCCTGCCGCCACCGGCGGCGCGGCTCAACCCGTGGCGTCCCCTGGGGCCGTGCACGCCCGCCACCTGTGTCGGGGACCCGGCCGCCGTGGTGAGCCCGCTCCGGCGCCTGGCGCGCCTCCTGGGCGTCGTCGCGGTGGTGCTGGGTGGCATGCCGGTGGCCCTGGCCTGCCGGATGCTGCCCCGGGTGCGGCCCACGCGGCTGTGGGCGCGGCTGTTGCTGCGGGTGCTCGGCATCCGCCTGGAGGTGCGCGGGGCTGTTGATGCTTCCGGTACGGGAGCGCTCGTGGTGGCCAACCACATCTCCTGGCTCGACCCCCTCGTGGTGGCCGCCACGGTGCCGTCCAGGCCGCTCGCCAAGCGGGAGGTCGCCGGCTGGCCCGTCATCGGGACGCTGGTGGCGGGGGCCGGGGCGCTGTTCATCGACAGGGAGCGGCTCATGGCGCTGCCCGGCGCCGTGGCGGCCGTGGCGGACGCGCTGCGGGCGGGGGACACGGTGGTCGCCTTCCCCGAGGGCACCACGTGGTGCGGGCGGGGGATGGGCGGCTTCCGCCCGGCGGTGTTCCAGGCGGCGATCGACGCGGGGGCCGTCGTGCGGCCGGCCACGCTGCGCTACCGCGAGGGGCCGCGGCCCTCCACCCGCGCCTGCTTCGTGGGGGACGACTCGCTGCTGGCGTCCCTGCTGCGGGTGGCCGCCACCCGCGACCTGGTCGTGGAGGTGACGCTGCTGCCTCCCGTGACGCCCGCGCCCGGCTCCGGCGGCCCGTCCGCGAGAGCGGAGCTGGCCGCGATCGCCGAGTCCCGCGTACGTGCGGGCGTGCCCGGCCGCCACCTGCCGGGAGAAGGCGTTTGATGCGGCCAGGACGATGGTAGGGGGCTTTTAGCAGGGGATCTGGAGATCGCCCCGCTATCGGAAGCCTTCGTCGGAGAAGGCGTGATAGGCGGTCTCCGCGGTTGCCGAGACCGCCGGATCGGGGGAACCCAATGCGCAAGACGCTCACCGGGCTGGGCCTGGCGTTCTTCTTGACGCTGGCACCAGCCGCCGCAGCGACCGCCGACACACCGGTCCAGCCGGTCGCTCAGAGCCAGGTGACGCCCGCACCACAGGACAACAACAGGGACGACGGCGGCGGCAACGCCGGGCTGTGGGGCCTGCTGGGCCTGCTCGGCCTGCTGGGCATGGCCGGCATGCGTAAGCAGCGCGACCACGTAGGCACCGCCGAGCACATGCAGCACCGTTCCACGCGGCCGTAAGAGGGCCGCCCCCCGGCCCCGCGCCGGGGTGAACGTTCACTAGGTGACACGGCCGCCGGCAGGTCGGCCGTGTCGCCATGTCTTGCGGTTTCTTATCCGGCCGGATAACTTTATCCGCATGGATAAGAAATGGGCGTCCGTGCGGGCGCTCTTCGTCGCCGTCCTCGCCATCTCCGTCGCGACGCTCGGCGTCACCGCCGTCGTCGGCGGCAACTGGGTCATGTGGCTGCGCGGCGCCGCCGTGGCCGCTGCCTCCGTCTGGCTCGTCGCCCTGACCGGGCAGGCCGCCCGAGGCAGGAGGGCCGCGTACGTGCGCATCCGGTTCGTCAGCGTCGCCGCGCCCCTCGGGATCGTGCTCATCCTGCTCGCCCCCGACAGCGGCTACCCCGGCTGGATGAAGGCGGAGCAGGCCGTGGTCGGCGTCCTCGTCGCCGCCGTCGCGCTGATCGTCAACCGGCGGGCCGTGCGGGAGGCGTACCCCAAAGGTGGCAAGCTGGGGTGACATGAGAAGCTCCGGGACCCGTCAGGCGGCCACCGAGGCGCGCAGGGCGCAGATCGCCTCCGCCGCGATCGCCGTGCTCGCCGAGCGCGGCTACGCGGAGACCACGTTCGAGGCCATCTGCGAGCGGGCCGGGCTCAGCAGCAAACGCCTCATCACCTACCACTTCGCCAGCAAGGACCGGCTGCTCGAAGCCGTCGTGGAGCAGGTCGTCGCCGACGCCGCGGCCTTCATGCGCCCCGCGCTGGACGCCGCCGCCGGCGCCCGCGCCCAGCTCGAGGCGTTCATCAGAGCCAACCTCGCCTTCGTCGCCCGCCATCCCGGGCACGTGCGCGCGGTGCGGCAGATCGCCTTCAACCAGGCGCCCGTGGGCGGGCAGGAGCGTGACGCCGCCCTCGCCCGGCTGGCCGGGCTGCTCGCCGACGGGCAGCGCACGGGGGCCTTCCGCGCGTTCGACCCCGCGGTGATGGCGGCGGCCCTGCGCGCCTGCCTCGACACGATGGCCGAGCGGGTGGCCGACGGGCTCGACGCCGACGCCTGCGCGGACGAGCTCGTCGAGCTGTTCGACCGCGCCACCCGCGCCGATCCGTCACCCGGCCGGCCGGTCTGAGCCGTCACTCTGGCGGCCGGTCCGAGTTGTCACCCGGCCGGCCGGTCCGAGCGGTGCAGCACGGTGGCGGGCGGACCCTCGGCCAGCAGCCGGCCGCCGTCGAGCAGCAGGCAGTGATCGGCGCGCAGGGCCGCCGCCGGGTCGTGCGTGACGTGCACGATCGTCACGCCACGGGCCCGCTCCTGGTCGAGCACGCCGGCGATCTGCCGGGCGGCGGTGGCGTCGAGGCCGGTCATGGGCTCGTCCAGCAGGAGCAGGTCGGGCTCCTGCGCGAGCCCCTGGGCCAGGAGCACGCGCTGGCGCTGGCCGCCCGACAGCGTGCTCAGGCGGTGCGCGGCCAGCGGCGTCAGGTCGAGCGCCGCCATGCAGGTCTCCACGACCGCCCGGTCGTACGCGGTCAGCCGCCGCCACGGGCCGCGCGACGCCCAGCGGCCCATCGACACCGCCTCCCGCACCGTGATCGGCAGCGCGTCGGAGACCGCGTCGCGCTGCGCCACGTACCCGATCCGGCCGGCGCCGCCCAGGTCGACCGTGCCGCCCGCCGGGCGGATGATCCCGGTCAGCACGCCGAGCAGGGTGGACTTGCCGGAGCCGTTCGGGCCGACGACCGTGGTGACGCCCGGACGGGGCAGCCGGGCCGACAGGCCGCGCAGGACCGTCCTGCGGCCGTAGCCGGCGGTGACCTCGCTGAGCACGACCGCGTCGGTGACCTTCATGCGCCCTCCACCTGAAACTGACAACGGTTTTCATTGTAGAGGGTGGAGAGGATCGGCTCAGGAGAGCGCGTGCTCCGCGGCGGCGATCGCGGCCGCGCCCGGCTCGCACGCCGCGCGCAGTGCCGCCAGCGACTCGGCGTCGAGATCGGCCCGCGCCCGGCCCGCCCGGCCCGGATCGACCAGGCGGCGCGCCGCCTCCAGCCACCGCGCCGGCACCGGCAGTCCGGCGAACTCCGCCAGCCGCCGCAGCTCCGCCTCGGGCCCGCGCAGCAGGGCCTCGTAGCTCATCGAGATCCACGCCTCCCGGGGCAGCTCGCGCAGGGACGCCACCCCGTCGCACACCATCGCCGACCACCACTGCGCGCCGAACACGTGCACCGGGATGGGATAGCCCATCAGCAGGTCGGCGTTGTAGGGCGGGCAGATCAGGCCGCGGAACCGCGCGGGCAGCGCCGCCTCCACCTCCTCCAGCGTGGCGGTCGGCGGCAGCCCGGCGGCGCGCACGGCCGAGATGGCCAGCGTCTGCCAGCGGAAGGACGGGTGCCGGCTCATCGACAGCGCGCAGTCGGGGCCGTCGCGGTGCAGATGCACGAAGCGCGCCTCGGGGAACAGCCGCCGCAGCCGCTCCACCATGACGAGCGAGGCGCCGGAGCGCTCGATCACGAAGCGCCGCCCGTACAGGCCGGCGAGCAGGCGGAAGACGTGCCGGTACTGGTCGGCGGCCGGACGCCGGGGCCAGGAAGGGATCTCGGCGGCCAGCCGGTCGAACAGGCCGTCGGGGTCGTCGGTGAGCAGCGGCAGCACGCTGTGGCAGATCACCGGCACGCCGGTCGCCGGGTCGAAGCGGCCCTTCCCGTACGGGTAGTACAGCTCGGGCGGCTTCAGCCCGTCCCTGATCAGGGCGTCGAGGAAGGTCGCGGGCGCCGACAGCAGGCCCCACAGCTCCGCGCCGTCCAGCTCCCCGGTCGGGAGTTTCCTGCCGACGCCCAGCGTGGAGAAGAACTCGCTGACGCTGAGCACGTCGGGATGCTCGCGCAGGATGCGGGACAACAATGTCGAGCCGCACCGCCCGGTGCCCACGACAATGGTGAGATCCACCGGCCGCCTCCTTCTCGCGTTTTTTCGTACGCGGGCGTGCGGGAGAAATTGCCATTACCTTAGCAAGGCGTTCATCGGCTGCCCAGCGACCGTTCTTGATAGAGTGAGTTTTATGGCTGTGCTCAGCGCCGCGGGCCTGTCCGCCGGTTACCGCGGCCCGGCCGTCCTGCATGAAGTGCGGCTCGATTACGACCCCGGGCTCCATGTTTTACTCGGCCCTAACGGCGCCGGTAAGACGACCCTGTTCAGGGTGTTGTCGGGAGTGCTGCCGCCGCGCGCGGGCGGCGTGCTGGTCGACGGCGCCGACCCGTACGCCGACGCCATGGCCAAGCTGCTCGTCGGCCTGGCGGCGCACCGGGCGGCTCTGGCGCCCCGGCTGAGCGTCGCCGACAACCTGGGCTACTGGGCGCGGGTGCTGCGCCTGCCCGCCCCCACGCGGCAGCGGCGCGTCGAGCAGGTCATCGATACCATGCGGCTCACCGACATCGCGGGCCAGAAGGCGGGCTCGCTGAGCAGGGGGCAGGCGCAACGGGTGGGCGTGGCCAAGGCGCTGCTCGGCGACCCGCCCGTGCTGCTGCTCGACGAGCCCACCGCCGGGCTCGACCCGGGCATGGCGGCCGGGCTGCGCGAGCGGCTGCGCCTGCTGGCCGACGCCGGGCGCACCATCGTCGTCTCCACCCACGAGCTGGCCGAGGCGAGCGAGCTGGCCGACGACGTGACCGTCCTGCACCAGGGGCGGGTGGTGGCCCGCGGCGAGCCGGGCGAGCTGCGGCAGCGGCTGGTCGGCCAGGGCTACCGGCTGCGCGTGCGCGGCCACGGCGACCTGCTGGGCGCGCTGCGGCGGCTCGGCTACGCGCCCGAGGCGCACGGGCACGACGGGGCGACCGTCCAGGTGTCCGGCGAGGAGGAGACGGAGAGGCTGGTGGCGGCGCTGGTGCGCGACGGGGTCGGGATCCGCGAGGCCACGGCGGCCGGCAACCCGTTGCAGGACGTCTACCTGCATCTTCAGGGGTGAGCGGGGTGCCGGGCGCGTTCGCCCTGTGCGGGGCGATCCTGTGGCGGGTGCGCAGGGAGGGCGTGCGCGACCTGCTGTCCGCCGTCGTGCCGTTCGTCGTGCTCCTTGTCGTGCTCAGCGTGCTGCCGCTGGTCGCCGGGCACGGGATCAAGGGCGCGGCCGTGGCCGCCGCCGTCGGCGCCCGCTACGGCGCCGACGCCAACATGGTCGTCGTCGGGCTGCTGCTGCTCATCACGCCCGGGCTCGCGGCCCTGTTCGGCGCCATCGGCGTCACCCGCTCCGTGCAGGGGCTGGTCGGCTCCGAAGTGAGCAGGGGCGGCATGGAGGAGCTGCTGAGCGCGCCGTACACGCCCGGCGGCATCGCCGCCGCCGTGCTCGGCTACGCCCTGGTCGTGGCCACCGGCTTCTGGGCGGTCATGACCGCGGCCGGCGCGCTGGCGATCACCGTCGTGCTGCTCCTGAGCGGCGCGCGGCTCACGCTCGACGCCGGATACCTGACGCTCGCGCTGCTGCTGCCCCTGCTGTGCGCGTGGGCGAGCGCCGGGCTGACCCTGATGGTCAGCCTGCTCTTTCCGCGCCTCACCCAATTGGGTGCGGGCGTGAATGTCGCGGGCGGCAGTCTCGGAAACGGCCTGGCATTGCTGCCGGCCCTCGGCACGTTGCTGGCGCTGCTTTACGGGACGGTTTCCCTGGGGCCGGTGAAACTCTTTCTCATGGCCGGTGGGGTGACCGTGGTCATTACCGTCGCGGCGGTGGCGATCGTCGCCGGGAAATTCCGGCCGGAAACGGTGCTCGACTCCTGACGATTTCCTGGAGAAAACGACATGGGAATGATTCCGGATCGTATCGTCCGTTGTTCCGACGGGCACCTCTACACGGCGCAGTGGGCGCCGTTCTTCTCCCTGCGCGCCGTACGGCTCGGCTCCCGGCGCTTCGCCCGCTGCCCGGTCGACGGCCGCTGGCGGCTGGTCACCACGGTCGAGCCGCGCGACCTCACCGAGGCCGAGATCGAGGAGGCGAAACGCCACCACGCGGGCCTGCAGTGATCCCTGTCAGGACGGGTCCGCGCTGACGTGCCCGCCGGGGAACTCCGTGTGCTGCGGCAGGGCGGGCAGGTCGCCCTTCACCGCCAGCGCCACGAGCCGGCCGTCGATCGGCAGCACCAGCCGGTCGGCCACCAGCTCGTCCACCACCTCTCGGACCTCGTCCGCCGAGGCCCGCACGTCGAAGTCGCGGTTGACGGCGTCGGCGATCCGGTCGGCGCGCGGTGCCGCGTCCGCCGCCAGGTACACCGCGCGGGCCAGGCCGCTCAGCGTCGTCCGCCACCGGCGGGCGCAGCCGCGCGAGTCCATGATGTCCAGGACGCCGTCGCGGTCCACCAGCGACAGGATGGGCGGCAGGTGCCGGCGGAAGGCCGCCCGCCACTCGCGCACCGCCTCGTACACCGCCACGGTGCCCGGCCGCTCCCGCACGTCGGCCCGGCTGAAGGCGGCCAGGTCGAGCGTGTCCGACTCTGGCTCGGCGGTGAAGAAGTAGGTCAGGTCGTCCAGGTCCGCCCGATCCAGCGGGTAGACGTGCGCCATCGCCGAGATCGGCGTCAGCGTGAGCCCCAGCTGCCCGGCCCGCTGGTGGTAGACGCTGTAGCGGTCGTAGCGCAGCCTGGACAGGCCGTTCGGGGCCTGGAGGTGCTCCAGCAGCGGCAGCCAGCCCGCCATGGTCCGGTAGTAGTGGTCGTGCTCGCCCGGGAAACCCCACAGCAGCGACCACGACAGCCGCAGCCCCAGCTCGCGGGCCCACTTGAGCAGCTGCACGTTCTGCCAGCCCCGCACGCCCTTGTCCATGAGGGCCAGCACCTCGCTGTGCAGGCTCTCGATGCCGGGCTGCACCCACGTCACCCCCGCCCGCACCAGCAGCTCCACCTGTTTGCGGGTGAGGTTCGCCTTGACCTCGTAGAAGAGCCGGCGCGGCCGGTCGTCGGCGGCGAGCCTGGGCAGCACCGTACGGAAGTAGGCCATGTCGAGGATGTTGTCCACGACCTCGAAGTCGCTGATGCCGTGGCGCCGCTCCAGCTCGCGCACCTCGGCCAGCACCCGCTCGGGCGACTTGGAGCGGAAGGCCATGCTGCTGCCGTTCAGCCCGCAGAACGTGCACTGGTGCACGTCGCCCCACCAGCAGCCGCGCGAGGTCTCCAGCGGCAGGCCCGGCCGGATGTTGGGGCGCAGCGGCGAGGCCGCGACCTCCGCGAAGTAGTCGTCGAACTCCGGCACCGGCAGGCTGTCCAGGTCGCGGAACAGGGCACGGGGGAGCGCCTTGCCGCGAGGTCTCCGTACGTGGAGGTCGAGGACGCCGGGCCCGCGCGCACGGAAACCGGCCCCGCCGCCCTCCCGCGAACGGGGGCCGAGGACGCCGGGCGGCAGCTGTTCCGGCGGGACGTCGCGGCCCTGCGCGAGCACCAGGCGGCACAGGCCGGCGATCAGGCCGTCCGCCTCGCCCGAGACGACGTAGTCCACCCACGGGAAGCACCGGTGGGTGGCCTCGCCCATCACGGTCTCGCAGTTGGCCCCGCCCATCATCGTGATCACGGCCGGGTCCAGCTCGCGGACCCGCCGCAGCAGGGCCAGCGAGGCGGCGTGCTGCTCGAACGTGGACGTGCAGCCGACCACGCGCGCCCCGCTCGCCAGCACCCGGCGCGCGGCCTCGTCGACGAACTTCGTCGCCATCTCGCGCAACGACACCAGGTCCGCGACCAGCCGGTCACCGCCATCACGGCCATAGGCGCCGAAGAACCTGCCGCAGGAGTCGGCGATCTGCGCGAGGTACCGCTCGTCGCCGTCGCGGGCGCCCGGATACTCCGCCTCGGGGAAGGCCACGTCGGCGAACGTCCACTCGCCCATCAGGAACTCGGTCGGCGCGTGGTTGGCGCACAGATGGTAGAGCTCCAGGCCGACGCTCTCGGCGAACCAGAGGTTGGCGTTGGCGACGACGGTCTCGACGCCCTCGGCGATCAGGATGCCCTTGAGCAGGCTCAGCCCCATGGACGGGCGGGGCAGCCCGGCGTACGGCATCGAAACGAGGCATACGTCCACGGCAGGGTCTCCCAGCGCTCTACCGGACCGCGTACACGGCCGGGTCGGTGTCGGCCGAGGGCTCCTCGTCCAGGCAGCCCTCCGCGAACAGGAAGTCCAGCAGGGCGAACGTCTCCTCCATCGGCACGCCGGCGGTGTGCCGCCTGCTCCGGGCCAGCTCCGCGGCGGTGCACGACCCGCCGGTGAACAGGGCGGCCAGGTCGCCGGGCCGGGCTGGTCGCGGATGACCACCCGGTTGCCGCGCGAGGTCAGCCGCAGCTCGCCGTTCTCGACCTCGGGCAGGAGGCCGGGACGCAGCCGCACGGTGTCCTCGACGCGCAGCGCCGGCCGCATGCGCGTGGAGATCATCGACTGCAGGACGTCGCGCAGCTCGCCCGGCGTGCCGAACTCGGCCTGGTCGAGCACCCAGTAGCCGAGCGGCCAGCGGTCGGTGGCGTCGCAGGGCGTGATGAGCCGCACGGACCGCTCGACCAGGTTGAACAGGAAGCCCGACACGCACGCGATGGTCGAGCCCTCGCCGGGCGGCACCAGCTCGTCCCCGCGCTTGCGGGAGAACTTGCGGGCCCGGCCCGCGTTCGCCTTCACCTGCGGGATGGCCGCCTCCCTGTTCTGCGGGACGCACTCCACGCGCAGCAGCTCCTCAGGGCTGAACGCCTCGTGGACGCGGTCGAGCCAGTTGATCGAGATGATCGAGAAGCGGTCGATGGCGGAGCCCATCGAGCTCGTCAGGCGCAGCAGCCGCCGCGTCCGCTCCACGTCGGCGTGCGCCAGCGCGGTCGTGGTCTGCGGGCAGCGGCCCATGACCTCGTGGAAGTCCACCAGGAACCGCTCGTAGTCGGGATTGTCCAGGGGGTCGGTCGCCCAATACAGGAAGCTCTGGGCGGCGCAGTCGCCCACCACCTCCCGCAGGGCGCCGAGCACGCCCCGCCACAGCGCCGCGTTCGGCTCGGTGTAGGGCCAGGTGTGGTCGAACCGGGGAGCGGCCACGCCGCAGAACCAGCAGCCGACGGTGCAGCCCTTCGACAGCTCGAAGGCGGCGGGCGCGTGCACGATGGCGTCCGCGCGGTGCGCGCCGAGCTCGCCGCGGCACCGGTTGATCTGCCGCCGCCGCCAGGCCGCCATGGTCCGGTTCGCGGGCTCGCCCTCGCGGCGCAGCCGCTCCCGGTGGGCGATCTTTTCCTGGATGTACGCGCAGTACCGCAGCACCGACGCGGGGTACTCGGACCGGCGCGGCCCGTTGATCGCGGCCTTCCCGGCCGGGTCGAGGAAGGGCGTCACCTCGCCGGGCCGCAGCGGGCTGCCCAGGTCCTTGAGCGCGGCCTCGGGGTCGGCCTCGAACGCCGCGCGGAAGGCCGGATCCATGGTCCAGCGTTCGAGGGCCCGCTTGGTGTGGGCGACGTCCCGCAGGTAGCTCGCCGGGACGTCCGAGAGCTCACCGAGCAGGGGAAAGACGGTGTCCAGCGGTTCTCGCGCCATTCTTCCTTCTCTCTCGTCGAGCCTCTGCTCGGTGCGGCGGGGTCAGGTCAGGACGACGGCGCCGACCACCTCGGCCACGATGCTCACGGTCGACCCGACGACGACCGCCTCGACCGCCCAGATGAAGGGCGCGGTGTGGTGGCTGAGCGTCGTCTCGGAGGTCATGGCCGGGTCGATCCCCGCCGGCGGCGTCCGCAGGACGATGTAGCGGACGTGCTCGGAGTTCCTGACCAGCCGCAGCTCGCCGCCCTCGGGCACCTCGAGCGCGCCCGGCAGGCCGCCGATCACCTGCCGGACGTCGCCCGCCTCGCGCGCCAGGTTGACGTGCCGCACCGCCGGCGTGTCCTCCAGCACGCGCAGCTCGATCCCCTCGGGCACGTCGAGGCCCTCCTCCGTGAGGACCGCGGCCGGCTCGCGCAGCAACCGGTCCTTGTACTCGGGATCCCGCCAGGCGCGCGCGGTGACCATCGCCATGATCGTGGCGGCGCGGTCTCCGTCCAGCACCCGGTCCGTCGTCGCGGTCATACGCATTCTCCTCTGCTCTCGAGCCATGCTCCATGAAACGGGGATGCGACCGATCCGGGTAATCGCGGAAATCGGCGGCACCGGCGACCGGAGGCCGTCGGCTTTTGCATGACGCGCGCTCGCCCGAAATGCGACGGGGCGGGGTTGTGCGGCCGAGGACCTCCGCGGACCACGGTGAACTTGCGTGCGATTATGAATATCCGGGAATATCCTGTCAATCCTCGGCGGCGCCGACCGGCGGATATTCATTTCCCGGGGCCGCGGAATCCGGCGGATCGATCGCGTCGCCGGCGGCCCGGTCCATGACGGCCACCATCCATTCCAGGACGTCCTGGTGCACCGCCGCGGCGGCCGCCTGCCAGGTCTTCACCTTTTCCTGGCTGACCTTCAGCCGGAGCGTCGCCTCCACATTGTCGGCCGCCGCGGCGCTGCCCGCGCGGGCCGCTCTGAGCTGTTTCCTGAGCTCCCGCAGCGACCACCCGAACGCCGTGGCGCGGTCGAGCCAGAGGTCCTGCTCGGCCTCGGGAAGGGCGGCCACCGCCGCGTGGTGCTGGAAGCTCACCGTGTCCCGTCGACGGGACACCGGGAACCGGCGCGCCACCCACGCGTAGTTCCGTAATGTCTGATAGTCGAGCGACGTCTCCTGGATCGCCCGCTGGTAACGCTTGGGAAACTTGTCCTGGCCGAATATGAGCCAGTCGCCCAGCCACCAGGCGGTGGAGTTGCCGATGAGCAGGATCCGCTGGCCGATCTGGCTCCACGTCGACAATTGCGTGTTTTCCGGTAAACGCAGGCTCAGGCGTCCTGGAACCGTGTCGGAGCCCAGTGTGAGCTGACCGTTGATACCGCCCGAACGATCACGCTGCGCAATTCTCCGGCTGCCGCCCGCGTTTATTTGCCGTTGTATCACCTCGTGCTCCCTGCGACGGCATTGACTTGTCGTCACTGTCAGTGTGGCACGGCGGCCGGAGCCTCGCCACACGGAGATCCACTGAACTGCGCCCGGTTATTCAAGGAGATTTCCTGAGCGCCTTGACCGGTTGTGGAACGTGCCTTTTCCATGCGGATTCAAGCCTGAGAGGGCTCAGGTGCGGACGGCGCGCTCAAGGACGTCCCAGTGCCGCTGCATCCAGGCGGCGCTGCGCAGGCGCCACGCCATGCCGTGCACCACGCTCCGCGACGGCCCGGGCTCGCCGCCGGCCTGGGGCGTGATCGTGACGGGGGCCAGGGCGGCGGCGTCCTGCACGGCGACGAGGATCATGTGCTCGACCAGTTCCTCGCGATCCCCGGCGGTCAGCCCGTACCCGTCGATCATCAGGCGCAGCACGTGCAGCCGCTCGGCGAGCGGGCGCAGGCCGGCCAGCGCGGCCACCTCGTCGTCGTGCAGGTGGCTGTTCAGCCAGCAGAGCTGCGCCACCTCGACCAGCGGATCGACGGGCCCCGCCACCTCCCAGTCGATGAACGCCACCGGCAGGCCGCCGCGGACCACGACGTTCCAGGGGCCGGTGTCGCAGTGGCCGAACACGCGCGGCCGCCGCCCGAGATCGCGTCCGTGCCAGGGCTGCCAGGTCGCGTCGCCGGGCTCGGCGAAGGTGGCGGTGGCGGTGTGCAGGTCGCGCAGCAGCCGGCCGAGCGCGTGGGCCGCCTCGTCGCTCCACTGCCCCAGCCTTACGAAGCCGCCCTCGACGAAGGTGAGCGTCTCACGCCCGGAGCCCGGCTCGAAGCCGCTGCCGACCACGCGCGGCGCCCCCTCGAACCCGGCCTCCTCCAGGTGCCGCAGCAACGCCTGCACCGTGGCCGACCACGGGCCCGCCGCGCGCAGCACCGTCCCGCCCCGGCGGGCGACCACGCCCCGGGCGCTGAGCAGCGGCACCTCCACCTGGTCATCCGTCACTGGGCCACCTCCGCGGCGGGGGCCCGGCCGTCCCCGGGCCTTGGGCCCATGTTCTATGATCACGGGCCTATGAGCCACGTGCGTACGCTTTCCGCCGCGGAGATCTCCTCGGAGCGGCTCCTGCTGCGCAGGGCGTTGCGCGCCGCCGACCGGGAGGCGTTCGTCGAGCTGTCGACCGATCCCGACGTGCAGTCCCACCTCGGCGGCCCCCGTCCTCGCAGCGAGGCCGAGCAGCGCTTCGAGCAGGTCCTGGCCGGCGGCGGGGAGACCAGGCCCGGCAACTACGCCATCGCGGACCGGGCGACGGACCGCTTCCTCGGCACGCTGATGCTCTCCCACCGGCCGCCCGGCGAGACCGGGCAGGCCGGCGAGGAGCTGGAGCTGGGCTACGTCCTGCGGCGCAGCGCCTGGGGCGCCGGGCTCGCGTTCGAGGCGGCGACGGCCGCGCTGCGCGCCGCCGCCGGCGAACTGCCCGACCAGCCGGTCGTGCTCGTCACGCAGACCGCGAACGAACGCTCCATGAACCTCGCCGCCCGCCTGGGCTTCCGGCCGGTCCGCACGTTCGAGGAGTACGGCGCCGAGCAGACCCTCTGCACGGCCCCGCTCTCCCTGTGGTCCTCCTAGGCGGCGCGTACAGTCCGGGAGTCAGCCGGGCTGATCACCGGATCGGACCCATCGGCGTTCCCAGGCCAGAGCCGCGACCACCCCGATGGCGTAGGCGACCAGGTCCCACGGGTCGGGGAACGCGCCGACCAGGACACCGCCGATGCCCGGCGGCGTCATGCCGACCATCTGGTAGAGCTCGACGCCGGCGGCGACCGCGGCCGTGGCCAGGGCGCGGCGCACGGCGGTGGTGCGCCACAGCAGCCCCAGGAACGCGTAGACCAGCATGGTCGCGACGACGTCGCTCACGTAGCCGCGGATGAACGGTTGCCCCGGGCCCCGGTAGAAGAGGACGAACGCGCCGACGGCGAGGGCGAGACCACCCAGAAGGACCATGGCACGGCGCATGGGATCGACATCTTCTCCGCATCTCTGTGATCAGGACGAACCCGATCATAGAGCTCGTCCCTCGAGGTCCTCCTGGGGCTACGGGGCCCGCCGCCCGGTGACGAGATCCGCGACCGCCTCGACGACCTGGTCCACCTCCTGCTCGGTGTTGTAGTAGTGCGGTGACAGGCGCAGGCACCAGTCCACGTCCTTGTCGCCGAAGTCGAACTGCGCGAAGTGGCGGAAGCTGAGCGCCGAGTTGATCCGGCGCGCGTCCATGGCGGCCTTGAACGGCTCCGCCTCCCACCCGTCCACGGCGAACGTGACGAGCGCCCCCAACCGCCGGCCCCGGTCGAGCACGCGCACCCCCGGCAGCCCGGCGAGCCTGTCGCGCAGCCCGGCGGCCAGGGCGGGGGTGCGGCGGGCGATGGCGTCCATGCCGACCTGCCGGGCATAACGGGCGGCGGCCGCACAGCCCAGCACGATGGCGTACGGGAACTCCCAGTCCTCGAACCGGGCGGCCGTCTCGACCGGCTGGTAGCGGTCCGGCGCGACCCACCGGGCGCCGTACATGTCGATGAACAGCGGCTCGTACCCCTCGCGCAGGACGCGGTCGGAGACGTACAGGAAGCCCGAGCCGCGCGGCCCGCGCAGGAACTTGCGGCAGGTGGCGGTCAGCAGGTCGCAGCCGATCTCCGCCACGTCGATCGGGTACTGGCCGACCGACTGGCAGGCGTCCACCAGGTACAGCAGGCCCAGCTCGCGGCAGTGCCGGCCGATCTCCGCGACCGGCTGCACCAGGCCGGAGTTGGTGGGGATGTGCGTGGCCGCCACCAGCCGCGGGCGGTGCTCGCGCATCAGCCGCGCCATGGCCGCCACGTCCACCCCGCCCTCCGGCAGGTCGGGGGCGTGCACGACGCGCACGCCGAGCCTCTTGCCCAGGGACAGGAAGGCGATCTGGTTGGAGATGAAGTCGTTGCGGGTCGTCAGGATGACGTCGCCGGCCTCGAACGGGATCGCCGACAACGCGGTGGAGAAGGCGTGGGTGGCGCTACCGGCGAAGGCGATGTTGCCGGGAGCGCAGTTGATCAGCGCGGCCAGCTCGGTGTAGAACCCGCGGACCTGCTCGGCGCGGGCGGCCGCCGCCTCGTAGCCGCCGATGCTCGCTTCGAGCTGTAGATGCTCGACCATCGCCGCCAGCACGGGCGCGGCCAGGAGGCCGCAGCCGGCGTTGTTGAAGTGCACCACCTGCTCGGCGCCCGGGGTGTCGGCGCGCAGGGCCGCGATGTCCAGAAGCGATTCTGTCGAAATTACGGAAGCGCTATTATCGTCTCTCATGTCGGATAGTAGCAGTTCGGCGGAGCTGGCCGTCGCGATGCGGGCGATGATCGACCGGCTGGCGCCGGGCGACCGCCTGCCCAGCAGCCGCGAGCTGATCCGGCGCTACCAGGTCGGCCCGGCACCGTGGCGCGGGCCATCGCCATGCTCGCCGCCGAGGGCCTGGTCGTGACCCGTTCGGGCAGCGGCACGTACGTGACGGCCCGGGCGCGGCGGCGTACCGACGTGGCCGACACCGCCTGGCAGACGGTCACCCTCGCCGACCGCAGCGTGGACACCCGGCTGCTCACCGGCACCGCCGGCACGGCGCCCGCGGGCACGATCCTGCTCGACGGCGGCTACCTGCACCGCTCCCTGCAGCCCACCCGGATCCTCACCGCCGCGCTCGCCCGCGCCGCCCGCCGCCCCGACGCCTGGGACCGCGCCCCCGCCACCGGCCTGGAGGCCCTGCGCACCGTGTTCGCCGCCATGATCGGCGGCGGCCTGACCGCCGACGACCTCCTGATCACCTCCGGCGGGCAGAGCGCCCTGTCCATGACGTTCCGCGCCATCGCCGCGCCGGGCGACCCCGTCCTCGTCGAGTCGCCCACCTACCCCGGCGCGATCGCCGCCGCCCGCGCCGCCGGCCTGCGCCCCGTGCCCGTCCCCATGGACGCCGACGGCCTGCGACCCGACCTCCTCGCCGACGCGTTCGCCCTGACCCGCGCCCGCCTCCTCTACTGCCAGCCCACCTACCACAACCCCACCGGCGCCGTCCTCGCGCCGGACCGCCGCCCGCAGGTCATCGACGCCGCCCGGGCGGCCGGCGCGTTCGTCATCGAGGACGACTTCGCCCGCCACCTCGGCCACGGCACCCCCATGCCGCGCCCCCTCCTGGCCGACGACCGCCACGGCACCGTGATCCACCTGACCTCGCTCACCAAACCGGCGGCGCCCAGCCTGCGCATCGGCGCCCTCGCCGCCCGCGGCCCCGTCATGGAGCGCCTGCGCGCCATCCGCCTCGTCGACGACTTCTTCGTCACCCGCCCGCTGCAGGAGACGGCGCTCGAACTCCTCAGCTCACCCGCCTGGGACCGGCACGTCCGCTCCCTCGCGGCGGCCCTGCGCGAGCGCTGCGCCACCCTGGCCGGCGCCCTCTCGCGCGAGCTGCCCCACTGGACCCTCATCGGCCCGCCCAGGGGCGGGCTCCACCTGTGGGCCCGCCTCCCGCACGGCGCCGGCACTGTCGCCGACGCGGCGCTCCGGCACGGCGTCGCCGTCAGCGCGGGCGACCGCTACTTCGCCACCGAGCTCCCGGCCGCCTACCTCCGCCTCAGCTTCGCCGCCGCCGCCGACCGCGACGAGCTGGTCGAGGCCGCCCACCGCCTCGCCGCCGCCACCTCGCACTGATCCCGGTCACGGACGGTCACCGGCACCGGCCCGTTGTGCTGGCGGGCGCCGCGACCCCGGGGAGCGACCACCGGGGCGTGCGGGCCGTGATGAGCGTGCGGCGGGGAGGTCTGCGTTCACCGCAGACCTGACCGGCGCTCACGGAGGCAGTGAAGCGTCACTTTCCCGGCGGGCGATGCCGGAAGACCCTGGAGGGGCACGCATCGACGCAGGAGACGATCCCGCCGGGAGGATGGCGTGACGACACCCGCAGCCCCGAACGTCCCGTTCCTCGACGTCCTGGACCCCGCGTTCGACTTCGACGCCCCGGAGGTCTACGCGGCGCAGGCGGAGAGCTGGTACGCCGACAGCCCCTTCGGCCTGCTCGTGCTCCGCTACGAGGAGGCCAGTGACCTGCTGCGCGACCGGCGGCTGACCCATGACGGCCGGCGCTACCTGGAGATGCACGGCATCACCAGCGGTCCGATCCACGACTGGTTCGTGCCGATGATCGTCAACCATGACGGCGACGTGCACCGCCGCCTGCGCGGCCTGATGAACAAGGCGTTCACGGCCCGCCGGATCACCCGGTTGCGGCCGTTCGTGCGGGAGCGGGCCGAGGAGCTGACCGACGGCCTGGACGACGGCGGCACGCACGACTTCGTCGCCGAGTTCGGGATCCGGCTGCCGCTGGCGGTCATGTGCCGGCTGCTCGGCGTCCGGCCCGAGGACTACGACCTGTTCGGCACCTGGACGGCCGACCTCGGCCTGATCTTCAGCCTGTCGGGCGGCGGCGACGTCGTGGCCCGGCTGGAGCGCGCGGTGGACGGCCTGAACGACTACGCCGACCACCTGATCGACGACAAGCTCGTCCGGCCGTCCGACGATCTCAGCTCCGACCTGGTGGCGGCCTACCAGGCGGGTGACGGCCAGGTCAGCCGGGAGGAGCTGCGCAACCTGCTGGTCACCCTCGTCTTCGCCGCCCACGACACGACCCGCCACCAGCTCGCCAACGCCATGGTCGTCTTCGCGCGGCACCCCGAGCAGTGGGTGCTCCTGGGGCGGCGGCCGGAGCTGGTATCCCAGGCCGTGGAGGAGGTGATGCGCTGGCAGCCGTCCTCGACCAGCATCTACCGCTTCGCCGCCGAGGACTTCACCTACAAGGGGCTCGCGGTCGAGAAGGGGATGTACCTCACCATGTGCGTGAAGGCCGCGCAGCGCGACCCTCGGGCGTACAAGGACGCCGGCCGGTTCGACATCACCGAGGTCAGGGAGCTGCCGTCGCTGCAGTTCGGCGGGGGCCCGCACCACTGCCTGGGGGCGGCCCTGGCGCGGGTCGAGGTGGGGGAGGCGCTGTCCGTGCTGGCGGCGCGGCTGGGGCCGCCGTCCCTGATGGGGCCGCCGGCCTGGCCGGGGCCGCTCGGCATCCAGGGGCCGGAGACGCTTCCGCTGCGCTTCGGGCCGGGCCTCACCCGTCCAGAACGGCCGTGAGCCTGGTCAGTGCCCGGGTGATCTGCTCGGTGGTGAGGCCGAGCACGGTGCGCTGGTAGTCGTACACCTCGGGGGCCAGGGGGGCGAGCAGCACGTCCACCAGCGCGTCACGGCCGGGCGTGCCGGCGGCGACGAGGAGCGCGCGCACGTGGGCGCGCCAGAACCCGTACGCGCCGGTCTCGAAGCGTGAGCGGCCCACCTCGGAGCCGAGGACCAGGTGGGAGTGGTCCTCCAGCAGGCGCACCATGGCGGCGTAGAAGGCCGCGAGCCGCTCGGCGGGCGGCGCTCCCGGCCCGAGCGGCGGCTCGCCGCGCAGCAGGCGCTCCTGGAGGGCGCGCTCGTGCTCGTCGAGCAGCGCGACGGCGATCGACGCCCGGTCGGGGTAGCGGCGGTAGAGGGTGCCGCGGCCCACTCCGGCCTTCTTGGCGATGTCGTCCATCGTCACGTCCTGCGGGGACCGCTCCGCGAACAGCAGCGCGGCCGCCTCCAGGATCCGTGCGCGGTTGCGTGCGGCGTCGGCTCTCTCCATGCCCCCATTGTATGTGGACGCAATGTCCGCTTATAGTCATCTGGACAGCGTGTCCACATATCTGTGCCGAGGAGAGATCATGCTGCTTCACCTGGACGCCAGCGCCCGCCGCCACGCGTCGTTCTCGCGGAAACTGTCGAGCGTGTACGCCGAGACCTGGCGGGCCGCCCACCCCGACGCCCGCTACGTCTACCGCGACCTGGCCGCGCACCCCGTGCCGCACATCGGCGAAGCCTGGACCGAGCTGTGCGACCACATCCTGGAGCACGAGATCACCGACATCTCGCGCTACCGGGAGGCGGCCCGCACCCCCGCCCAGCAGGCCGCGTGGGCCGTCGTGGAGCCGCTGCTCGACGAGGTGGTCGCGGCGGACGTCATCCTCATCGGCACGCCGATGTACAACTACTCGATCCCCTCGACGCTCAAGGCGTGGCTCGACCAGATCACGTTCCCCAAGATGTCGCTCGAAGGCCGCTCGTTCGTGGTGACCAGCGCGCGCGGCGGCGCGTACGGCCCCGGCACGCCCCGCGAGCCGTACGACCACCAGGAGCGCTACCTGCGCGACTTCTTCAAGGGCCACTTCCGCGTGGAGGACGTGACCTTCATCCACGCCGAGCTGGTCAACGCCCGCCTCGACCCGGCCCTGGCCCACCTGCGCGAGCAGCACGAGCAGTCGCTGGCCGCGGCGCTCAAGGAGGCGGCGCAGTGAGCTGGCTGACCCTGCTGCTGGCCGGGCTCGTCGAGGTGGCCTGGTCGCAGAGCATCAAACCGACGCAGAACTTCACCCGCCCGCTGCCCACGCTCGTCTCCCTGGCCCTGATGGCCGTCGCCGTCTGGCTCCTGTCGCGGGCCATGAACACGCTGCCGGTCGGCACCGCGTACGCCGTCTTCACCGGCATCGGCGCGGTCGGCGCGATCACGCTGGGCATCGTGGTCAACGACGACCCCGTCTCGGTGGGCAGGATGGCGGCGCTCGCGCTGATCGTCGGCGGCATCGTGCTGGCCAGGATCACCACCTGAGCCCGGAGAGCGCGCCCGCCGCGGCCCGGGCGCGCCCTGGCCGGACGCTCGCACAGGCTTTGGCCGCACGTCCGCAGGGCTTTGCCGGACGTTGAGGTAAGGCGCGGGGGCGCTGGGCAGGCGCGGGTGGTGTGCCGCCGGCGGCGGCACCTCAGCGGTCCCCGCCGGCTTCCATCACCAGCGCGCCCCGGCCCGAGCCGGAGGCGGACAGAAGGGAAGCCGTGATGACCACTGCGACGGCTGCCGCATCCGGCCAGTTCATGATCGAGGACGTCCTGCCCGTCAACCGCCTCGGCTACGGGACCATGCAGCTCACCGGCCCCGGCGTGTGGGGGCCGCCGGCCGATCCGGACGAGGCCGTGCGGGTGCTGCGCCGGGCGGCGGAGCTCGGCGTCACCCTCTTCGACACCGCCGACTCCTACGGCCCGTGGGTCGCCGAGCCGCTGCTGCGCCGCGCTCTCGCCCCGTACGGCGAGGACATCGTGATCGCCACCAAGGCCGGCCTCACCCGGCAGGGCCCCGACCAGTGGACGCCTGTCGGCCGGCCCGCCTACCTGCGCCAGCAGTGCGAGATGAGCCTGCGCAACCTCGGCCTCGACCGGATCCCGCTGTTCCAGCTGCACCGCGTCGACCCGGACGTGCCGGTCGAGGACCAGGTCGGCGAGCTGCGGGCGCTGAAGGACGAAGGGAAGATCGCGCACATCGGCCTGTCGGAGGTGAGCGTCGAGCAGATCGAGCAGGCCCGCGCCGTCGCCCCGATCGCGTCGGTGCAGAACCTGTACAACCTGGCCGACCGCTCGGCCGAGAGCGTGCTCGACCACTGCGAGCGGCACCGGATCGCCTTCATCCCGTGGTTCCCGCTGGCCACCGGCGGCCTGGCCAAGCCCGGCGGGCCGCTCGAAGCCATCGCCTCCCGGCGATCGGCGACGCCGTCGCAGCTCGCGCTCGCGTGGCTGCTCCACCGCTCGCCGGTCATGCTGCCCATCCCCGGTACGTCGTCGGTCGAGCACCTGGAGCAGAACGTGGCCGCCGCGGGGCTGGAGCTGACCGAGGAGGACTTCGACGAGCTGACCGCGGCCGGCGCCTCGACGAGCTGACCCCGCCTTTCCCTACCTGCGAGGAGCACCCGTGATGTTCCAGGCGTACGACCCCGGCCGTACGGCCGTGCTGCTGGTCGATCCGTACAACGACTTCCTGTCCGAGGGCGGCAAGATATGGCCGCGCGTGCGGCCCGTGGCCGAGCAGGTCGGGCTGCTCGACCACCTGCGTGCCGTGGTCGCCGCCGCGCGCGGGGCGGGCCTGCGGGTGATGATCGTGCCGCACCGCCGCTGGGAGCCGGGCGACTACGAGACATGGGACCACCCCAATCCCACCCAGCGCGGCATCATGGAGCGGCACAGCTTCGCCCGCGGCACCTGGGGCGGCGAGTTCCACCCCGACTTCCGGCCGCGGCCGGGCGACGTGGTGGCCCGCGAGCACTGGGCGCAGAGCGGCTTCGCCAACACCGACCTGGACTTCCAGCTCAAGCAGCACGGCATCAGCCACGTCGTGCTCATCGGCTTGCTGGCCAACACCTGCATCGAGTCCACCGGCCGGTTCGCCATGGAGCTCGGCTACCACGTCACGCTCGTGCGGGACGCCACCGCCGCGTTCCTGCCCGAGATGATGCACGCCGCCCACGAGCTGAACGGCCCCACCTTCGCCCACGCCATCACCACGACGGACGAGCTCACCGCCGCGTTTGAGCAGGCGTCCACCTGAGCGGGAGGCGCGCCATGGACGAGAAACTCGGCGTGCCCGTGACCGCCTCCGGCCGGCGGCTCCGTGCGTCTCCACGCGCTCCTCCAGCATGACCCTCGCATGGCTCTAGTTGGAAACGACAACGGTTTTCATTGTAGAGTCCTGGCGCATGGACTGGTTGTTCGATCCCTTTCAGGTGTCATTTGTCCGGCAAGCGCTCTGGGCCGGCGTCCTCGTGTCGCTGCTCTGCGCGCTCGCCGGCACGTGGGTGGTGCTGCGCGGCATGGCCTTCCTGGGCGACGCGATGTCGCACGGGATGCTCCTCGGCGTGGCGCTCGCCTCCATGGCGGGGGTCGACATCCTGATCGGCGCGCTGCTCAGCGCGGGCGGCATGGCGTACGGGGTGAGCGTCCTGGGCCGCTCCGCCCGCCTGTCGCAGGACACCGGGATCGGGCTGCTGTTCGCGGGGATGTTGTCCCTGGGCGTCATCGTGGTCTCGCACTCCCGGTCGTTCGCGGTGGACCTGACCGGGTTCCTGTTCGGCGACGTGCTGGCGGTCACGGGGGAGGACCTGGCGGGGCTCGGCGTGGCGCTCGCGGTCACGGCCGTGGTCGCGGCGCTCGGGCACCGGCCGTTCGTGGCGCTCGCCTTCGACCCGCGCAAGGCGCACACGCTGGGGATGCGGCCGGGGGTGGCGCACGTCCTGCTGCTGGGGCTGGTCACGCTGGCGATCGTGGCGTCGTTCCACATCGTCGGGACGCTGCTGGTGTTCGGCCTGCTGATCGGGCCGCCGGCCGCCGCCGCGCTGTGGGCGCGGCGCATCCCGACGATCATGCTGGGGGCGGCGCTGCTCGGCATCGTCTCGACCGTGGCCGGGCTGATCGTGTCCTGGTACGCGGCCACCGCCGCCGGCGCCACCATCGCCGCCGTGGCCGTGGGGCTGTTCTTCCTGTCGGCGCTCGGCGACTTCCTGCGCCGCCGTCCCCTGGCGGTGGCCCGGTGAGCAGGGCGATCGCGATCCTCACGGCGGGGATCCTGCTGGCGGGCTGCGCGCAGAAAGGCGGCGCGGCCGAGCCGGCGCAGACCCCGCACGGGTACGTCGAGGGGGCCGAGGAGACGGCCGAGCCGCAGCTCCGCCTCGTCCTGTCCGACGGCGAGACGGGCCAGGCCCACGTGCTCGACCCGGTGACCGGCCGGACCACCAAGCTCCCTGCCGCGAAGGTGCGGGCGATCGAGGGGACCGGCCGCTACGCCTTCCTCACCACGGCCCAGGGCACGCTCCAAGTGATCGACAGCGGCGGCTGGACCGTCGACCACGGCGACCACGTGCACTACTACCGGGCCCCCGCCCGCGACCTCGGCACGATCGCCGGCCGCCCGCCGTACGAGGTGACCGGTGACGCGGCGATCACCGCCGTCCGCTCCGGCGACGGCACGGTCACGCTGCTCGACCGCACCCGCCTGGACCGGGGCGAACGGGCCGAGACGGGCCGGTTGACGGCCGACGCCGTCGTCCCGTACGGGGAGCGGCTGCTGGTCGCGCAGGACGGCGCCGTCCAGGTCAGGCCCAGGACCGGCGAGCCCGGCAGCGAGGTCGGGACGTGCGCGGACCCGGCCGGAACGGCGGTCACCCGGCGCGGCGTGGTCCTCGGCTGCGCCGACGGCGCCCTCCTGGTCACCGAGCGGAACGGCACCTTCGAGAGCGAGAAGATCCGCTACCCGCGCGGGACCACGGAGGCCGGGCGCGCGCGGGCGTTCCTGCACCGCCCCGGCAGCTCCACGCTGGCGGCGAAGGCCGGCGACCAGGGCGTCTGGGTGCTCGACGTGACCGCCGCGACGTGGCGGCTGCTGCGCACGGGCCCCGTCCTCGCGGTGAACGCCACCGGCGACGACACCCCGGTCCTGTCCCTCACCAGGGACGGCGTCCTGCGCGCGCACGACCCGCGCACCGGCAAGCAGACGGCCAGGACGAAACTGCTCACCGCACCGGCGGCCACGGCGGCCATCCACGTGGACACCGCCCGCGCCTACGTCAACGACCCGGCGGCCAAGGCCGTCCACGAGATCGACTACAACGACGGCCTGCGCCGCGCCAGAACGCTCACCACGGACCTCGCACCCGCCCACCTGACGGAGACCGGCCGATGAGGGCGCTGCTCGGCCTGCTGGCGGCGCTCGCCCTGGCGGCCACCGGCTGCGCGGCCACCGGCGCGTCCCCGCCCCGGGTGGTGGTCACCACCGACATCCTCGGCGACGTCACCAAGGCCGTGGTCGGCGGCCAGGCCGAGGTGACCGTGCTGATGCGGCCCGACTCCGACCCCCACTCCTTCGGCGTCTCCGCGCGGGAGGCCGCCCGGATCGAGACCGCCGACCTGATCGTCTACAACGGGCTCGGCCTGGAGGAAGGCGTGCTACGCAACGTCGAGGCCGCCCGGCGGGCCGGCGTGCCCGCGCTGGCCGTGGCGGAGGGCGTCGACCCGATCGCGTTCACCGCCGACGAGACGGCCGGGCAGCCCGACCCGCACTTCTGGACCGACCCGGCCCGCATGGCCAAGGCCGTGGACCTCATCGCCGGCCAGGTCGTCGCGCACGTGGACGGCGTGGACGCCGCCGCCGTACGGGCCTCCGCGGCCGCGTACCGGCAGCAGGTCGAGCGGCTCGACGCCTGGGTCGGGCAGCAGGTCGCCACCCTCCCGGCCGGGGCCCGCCGCCTGGTCACCAACCATCACGTCTTCGGCTACTTCGCCCGCCGCTACGGCTTCCAGGTGGTCGGCGCCGTGATCCCCAGCGGCACCACGCTGGCCTCGCCCAGCGCGTCGGACCTGAAGTCGCTCAGCGACGCGATCCGGCGCACCGGCGTCAAGGCCGTCTTCGCCGACTCCGCCCAGCCCGACCGGCTCGCCCGGGTGCTCGCCTCGGAGGCGGGGGTGGACGTCAAGGTCGTCCCCCTGTTCTCGGAGTCGCTGAGCCGCAGGTCGCCGGGCGCGGCCACGTACCTGGAGATGGTCCGCAGCAACACCACAGCCATCGTCGACGGCCTCGACGGCCGCTGAAACCGCTACAGAAAGGCGCACCACACCATGACCCGGACCGCCGCCGCCCCCGCGGCGCTGCTCGCCGCCGCCCTCCTGCTCACCGCCTGCGGGAGCGGGCAGGAGCCCGCGACGCGGGCGGCCGCACCCGCCGCCCAGTCTGCCACGCCGGCGCCCGCCGCCCAGCCCTCGACGACGGTGACGGCCCCCCTCGTGCTGACCCACGACGGCGGCCTGTACGTCCTCGACGGGCAGAGCCTGGAGCTGGTCAAGGACCTCCCCCTGCCGGGATACAACCGCGTCAACCCGGCGGGGGACGACCGGCACGTGCTCGTCTCCACCGCGACCGGCTTCCGCGTCCTCGACGCCGCCTCCGCCACGCTCAAGGACGACGAGTTCAAGGGCTCGAAGCCGGGCCACGTGGTGCGGCACGCCGGCACCACCGCCCTGTTCGCCGACGGCACCGGCGAGGTCACCCTGTTCGACCCCGACGAGCTGGCCGCCGGCCTGCCCAAGGGCGAGGTGTACCGGGCCGCCACGGCGCACCACGGCGTCGCCATCCAGCTGGAGAACGGCGAGCTCGTCGTCACCCTCGGCACCGAGGAGAAGCGCACCGGCATCCTCGTCCTGGACAAGGACCGCAAGGAGATCACCCGCAGCGAGGACTGCCCCGGCGTGCACGGCGAGGCCACCGCCCAGGACGAGGCCGTCGTGCTCGGCTGCGAGGACGGCGTCCTGCTCTACAGGAACGGCGAGATCACCAAGATCGACAGCCCTGACGAGTACGGCCGCATCGGCAACCAGGCCGGCTCCGACCTGTCCCCGATCGTCCTCGGCGACTACAAGAAGGACCCGGACGCCGAGCTGGAACGCCCCACCCGGATCTCCCTCATCGACACCAGGACCGGCACCCTCAAACTGGTCGACCTGGGCACCAGCTACACGTTCCGCTCCCTGGCCCGCGGCCCGCGCGGCGAAGCCCTCGTCCTCGGCACCGACGGCGCCGTCCACGTCATCGACCCGGCCGCGGCCAAGGTCGTCAGGACCATCAAGGTGCTGGACGCCTGGAAGGAGCCCCTGGACTGGCAGCGGCCCCGCCCGAACATCTTCGTCCGCGACCAGGTCGTCTACGTCAGCGACCCGGAGGGCAAGAAGCTGCACGCGGTCGACTTCGCCTCCGGCAAGGTCACCAGGAGCACGTCCCTGCCGCAGCTTCCGAACGAGCTCACCGGCGTCACGAGCTGACCCGCCTCAGGGGGAGGCCGGGTCCACCTGCACCCGCCAGATCCCGCGCGGGTCGAGGAACGACGCCACCGTCCGGGCCAGCTGCCCGGCGTGCGTGACGAAGCCCGCCTCCGCCGCCCGGCGGGCCGCCGCCAGCAGCACCAGGTGCTCGGCGGTGAACCACGTCCGCGCCGCGCCCCGGTCGGCCGGCGACTCCGGCGTCACCAGCGGCAGGGCGGGGCGCAGGTCCGCGGGCAGGTCGTCGGTGCCCCGCCCCGGCCGCAGGATCCGGCCCGCCTGGTGGGCGCTGTGCAGGTAGTGGTCGAGCAGGCGGTGCAGGGTCGTCCGCCGCTCGTCCCGGCTGTCGTGCGCGTCGCTCAGCTCGCACGCGTACGCGCGGAGCAGCCCGTGGCAGGCGAACCGGCCGGGAACCCGCTCGCTGAGCATGCTCGTCCTGGCCAGCTCCGCCACCAGCGGGCGGGCGTCGGGCGGCGGCAGCCCCGCCAGGCTCGCGGCGGCGGCCGGGGTGAAGTCGGGGCCCGGATGCAGCCCGAGCAGCCGGAACAGGCGCGCCGCCGGCGGGGTGAGCCGCCGGTAGGACCAGGAGAACACCGCCCGCACGTCCGTCGCCTGCTCGCCTCCGTCGAACGGATCCAGCCGCGCGCGGGCCCCGCGCAGCTCGGCGGCCAGGGCGGCGAACGGCAGGCACGGGCCGGTGGCGACGCGGGCGGCGGCGATGGACAGGGCGAGCGGCAGCCGCCCGCAGTACGCGACGATCTCGTCCAGCGCCGCCTCGCCAGGGCCGGTCGCCGCGCGGCCGGCGGACGAGCGCCGGGTGAGCAGCAGGCGGGCCGCCTCCTTCGGCAGCAGGTCGACGACGAACGCGTGCGCGCCCTCGACCGCCACCAGGCCCGTGAGCCGATCCCGGCTGGTCACCACGGCGAGACAGCCGGGCGCGCCGGGCAGCAGCGGGCGGACCTGCTCGGCGTCGAGGGCGTTGTCGAGCACGATCAGCATCCGGCGGCCCGCCAGCAGGCTCCGGAGCAGCGCGGCCCGCGCGTGCAGGCCGGCGGGGACCTGGTCCGGCTTGATCGCGAACGCCTCCAGGAACCCCTGGATCGCCTCCGCCGCCTCCATCGCCGTCACCGTCGGGCCGAAGCCGCGCAGGTTCACGTACAGCTGACCGTCGGGGAACCGGTCGCGAATGCGGTGCGCCCAGTGCAGCGCCAGCGCGGTCTTCCCGACGCCCGCCATGCCGGTGAGCACCACGGCGCCGCTGTGGTCGTGGCCGTCGGCGAGCAACGCGTCCAGCCGCTCCAGCTCCGCCTCCCTGCCGACGAACCGCGGCACGTCGTGCGGAAGCTGCGCGGGCGTCAGCCACGGACGCGCCACCCGCCGCCCCCTCCCCGCCGCACCGGCCTCCGCGCCGCCGGTTCCTGAGCCGCTGGTCGCGGTGCCGTTCGCCGCCGTGCTGCGCGCAGTGGCGCGGCGGCGGCCTGCCGAGGGCTTCCGTGTCTCGTCGGGCGGGTGGTGCGGTGCCGGGGCGGGACGCGGCGGCGAGACGATGGGGAGGACCTCCGGCTGGGACGGGGGAGCGGAGAGGGTCATGAGGTCGGGGTCGGCGGCGAGGATGCGCTGGTGGAGGCCCTGGAGCAGGGCGCCCGGCTCGACGCCCAGCTCCTCGCGGAGCCGCCGCCGCGCGTCATGGAAGGCCGCCAGCGCCTCACCCTGGCGCCCGGACCGGTACAGGGCCAGCATGAGCAGGCCGTGCAGCCGCTCGCGCAACGGATGGTGGGCCACGAGCCAGCGCAGCTCGGCGACGAGGTCGGCCTGACTGCCCACCGCCGTGTCGAGCGGGGTGCCGGGCCCCGCGAGCGCCAGGTCCACCTCCATGCAGTCCTCGATCGCGCCGACCCGCCGCTCGTCGAGCTGGTCCCGCATCATGTCGACGAACGGGCTGCCCAGCCCGTCGCACACCGGCCCCCGCCACAGCCGCAGCGCCTCGTGGAAGGCGTGTGAGGCGAGCCGCAGGTCACCGGCGCAGCGCGCCTCCCTGGCGCGGCGGACCTCCTGCTCGAACACCTCCAGGTCCAGCCCGCCCGAGGGCACGCGCAGCACGTACCCGGCCTCGGTCCAGGCCAGCGTCCCGGACGGCGCCCGCCCGCGCCGGCCCGGCTCCAGCCCGGCGCGCAGGCTCGACATGTGCTTCTGCAGCAGGTTCACGGCGTACGCGGGGACGCGGCCGCCCCACAGCTCGTCGATGAGCCTGTCGCGGCTCACCGGCCGGTTGGCGTGCAGCAGCAGGACGGCCAAGGCGACCCGCTGCCGGCCGGACCCCAGGGTCAGGGTGTCGCGCGCCCGCCACGCGCGCAGCGGCCCCAGCACCTCGAATCGGACATCCTCTCCATGTCCTTCGGACATCCCGCCTCCTCAGAAGTAACACGAGTGTTGCTGTCCGCGAGGTGTGGCCGGACCGTCCCGGTCTTGATCCGCCGGGAACGCCCCCTCATTCGTCGTGCGGCGGGACGGGGATGACGCCCGACGGTCCGAATTCATGACATGTCGGAAATTTCCAGCCCCGAGCCCCTTTCCAGCGCTTTGACCAGCGCCCTTTCCTGCGATGCCCCAGAAAGTCCTCCAGCGACAGGTCCAGGACGCATTCCAGGACGCGCTCCAGGATGCCGGCCGGTGCGGCGACCAGCGGCGGGTCCAGCGGCGGGTCCAGCGACCGTTCCAGACCCCGCGGCGAAGCTTCGGTGGCAGCGGGACGCACCCAGCCGGCACGGCGACGGAGGGAGCCGGACAGTGTCCGAGGTCACGAGGTCTTCGGGAGTCATGGACACGAGCATCGTGCCGGCGCGGCGGGACGACGTTCGGGAGGTGCTCGGCGGCCGTGAGGTGGCCGACCCGTACCGGTGGCTGGAGGACCCCGGCACGCCGGAGACCCGCGACTGGCTGGCGGCGCAGGCCGACCTCTTCGCCAGGGCGCGGGACGGCTGGCCGGCCGGCGGCTGGTTCCGCGAGCTGCGGCAGCTCACCTCGTTCGAGCGGCTGTCGGTGCCCCAGTGGCGGGGCGGGCGGGCCTTCTACACGTGCCTGCGTCCCGGCGCGGAGCATCACGCGCTCATGGTCAGGGACGCCGGAGGCGACCGCGCGCTGTTCGAGCCGGACAGCGCGGACCCGGAGCGGCGCACGGTGCTGGGGTTCTGGTCCGCCTCCGCCGACGGCCGGTTGATGGCCTACCAGACGGCGGTGGGCGGGTCCGAGCGGTTCACGCTGCGGGTCCTGGACGTGGACACCGGGACGAACGTTGACGAACCCATCACGGGCTGCCGGTACTCGGCGGTCGCGTGGCTGCCGGGCAGGGACGCGTTCTACTACACGCGCCACGACGAGGACGAACGCTCCGGCCCCCGGCTCTGCCTGCACCGCGTGGGGAAGCCGGCCGACGCGGACGCGGTGGTCTTCGGCGGCGGCGCCGACCGCACGGCTGAGGTGGACGCGCTGGTGGGGGCGGACGGGCGGCTGCTGGTCGTCCAGGTGGCCTCCGGCCTGTCGGCGGCCAACGACGTCTGGGTGGCCGACCTGCGCGAGGCCCCGATCGAGCGGCCCGCCCTGCGCCGGCTGCCGCTGCCCGAGGACGGCTGGACCTCGGCCTGGCCGGCCCAGGACGGCCGCCTGTACCTGCTGACCGACGCCGGCGCCCCCCGAGGCCGCCTCCTCGTGACCGGCCTCTCACAGGAGCCGCACACGCTGATACCCGAGGACCCGGAGGCGGTGCTGGACGGGTTCGCGGTGCTCGACGGCCTGCTGCTGGTCCACTGGACGACCGCCGGCCACGCCACCGTGACCCGCCACGACCCGGCCACCGGCCGCCTCCTCGGCGAGGTCGAGCTGCCCGGCCGCGGCATCGTCACCGAGCTGGCGCCCGGCGGCCAGGGTGACGAGGCGTGGTTCGAGTACTCCGACCGCGTCACGCCCGAGACCGTCTACCGCTACGACGCCGGCACCGGCGCGAGCACGGCGTGGCGCCGCCGCCCCGCCCCGGTCACCCCGCCGGTGACCGCGTCCGAGACGGTCTGCCGCGCACCGGACGGCACCCCCGTACGGATCCTCCTGCTCGCCCCTTCCTGGCACCGGGCGGGCCCGCTGCCCACGATCCTTGAGGGGTACGGCGCCTTCGGGGAGCCGCGCGTCGCCGACTACTACGCCGCGGCCCTGGCGTGGGCCGGGCGGGGCGGCCTGTTCGCGGTGGCGTGCGTGCGCGGCGGGGGCGAGGGCGGCGAGGCGTGGCACCAGGCCGGCCGCCGCGAGCACAAGCAGCGCGGCATCGACGACTTCATCGCCGCCGCCGACCACCTGGTGGCCGCCGGGCACAGCACCCGCGACGCGCTGGGAGCGTTCGGGACCAGCGCGGGCGGCCTGCTCGTGGGCGCGGCGATGACGCAGCGCCCGGAGCTCTTCCCGGCGGTCGCGTGCACGGCGCCGCTCCTCGACATGGCCCGCTACGAGCTGACGGGGCTCGGCGAGTACTGGCGCGAGGAGTTCGGCAGCCGGGAGGACCCCGAGGAGCTGGGCTGGCTGCTCGGCTACTCGCCGTATCACCGGGTCGTGCCCGGCACCCCGTACCCGGCCGTCCTGCTGTCGGCGTTCGCGGAGGACACCCGCGTCGATCCCCTGCACGCGCGGAAGATGACCGCCGCGCTGCAGTTCGCCACCACCTCGCCGCGCCCGGTGCTGCTGCGCCACGAGGCGGGCGCGGGGCACGGCGAGCGGGGACGCACGGGCCGGTTGTCCTACTTCTCCGACGTGCTCGCGTTCTTCGCCCACGAGCTGGGCCTCGCGAGCATCACCCCGACGGAACCGAGAGGAGGTGAACTTCCATGATCAAGAAGTCGACCAAGCGGTACAGCGTCGCCGGTGGTGCCCAGAAGGGCTGATCCCGTTGCGGGTGGGGCGTTCTCACGGGGCGCCCCACCCCCCGCCCAGTCCCGGAAGGAAAGCCATGACTCATCCCGTGCTCAAGACGAGCATCCCCTACTTCATCGCCGACGGGTCGGTGCACTTCCGGCTGGGCGGCGAGCTGACCTCGCTGGAGGACGCGGACGGCCGCGTCAGCCGGCTGCTGTCCCTGCTGGACGGCACGCGCACCCCGGAGGAGGTCCACCGCGACCTGCACGCCGTGCACCCCGACGTGACGGCGGACGACGTCCGCGAGGCCATCGAGGAGCTGGACGCGCTGCGGCTGATCCAGAGCGCCGACGACGCCGGCGACGACTTCGACGGCCCGGCCCGCGAACGCTGGTCGAACAATCTGGGCTTCTTCGAGACGTACGCCTCGCTGCACGCCTCCAAGTACGACTTCCAGCGCCGCATCCGCGACGCCCGCGTGGCCGTGCTCGGCGTCGGCGGCATCGGCAGCCACGCGCTGATCGACCTGGTCGCCATCGGTTTCGAGGACATCAGGATCGTCGACTTCGACCGCATCGAGCTGTCGAACTTCAACCGCCAGATCCTCTACGGCGAGCCGTACGTGGGCCGGGTCAAGGTGGAGGTGGCCGCTGAGCGGGCGCGCGCGCTCAACAGCGCCGTGCGCATCGACCCGGTGCAGCGCAAGCTGATGTCCGGCGACGACGTGTACGAGGTGGTGCGCGACCGCGACATCGTCATCGCCGTGGTGGACCGCCCCAAGGTGCACGTCGCCCACTGGCTGAACGAGGGCTGCGTCCGCGCGGGCACGGCCCTCATCGTGGGCGGCGTCGACACCCAGCGCGCCCTGCACTACACGATCGTGCCCGGCGTGTCCGGCTGCATCGAGTGCTGGTACGACCAGGTGCGCGGCACCGACCCCACGTCCCTGGCCGTGATGAACGTGCTGGACGAGATCGACCGGGAGGGCGGCACGTTCGGCGAGGACACCGCCGCCTTCAACGGCCTGGTGCTGTTCGGCGCGGGTTTCCTGGTCGCGGAGATGGTCCGGATCGCCAGCCGGGTCTGCCCGCCGCTGTCGGTGGGCCGGATGCTGGAGATGACCTTCCACGATCCGCGCCTGCGCGAGGCCGAGACGTGGAAGCGCGACCCGCGCTGCGCGACGTGCGGCGACGCCCGGCCGAAGCCGAGCCTCGAGTGGCTGGCCGGCGACATCGGGCCGCTGCCCCTCTGACCGTCACCCCGACACGCACGCCCAGCGAGAGCAGGGAGGAGGTGAAACGCCATGATCAAGAAGTCGACCAAGCGCTACAGCATCGCCGGTGGCACGCAGAAGGCGTAGCCTCCGCCGGCCGGGTGGGGCGTTTCCGGGCGCCCCACCCCCTCGCCGCCGGCGCCACGCACGGTTAGTGTCCCGGTGAACCCCTCGTCAGTCCGTTGGGAGGACCCTGCCATGGCACAGGGAGGCGTCCGGCTGCGCAGCGCGTTCCTCGTCTCGTCGATCGGCGACTGGATCTACCGGTTCGCCGCGCCCACCCTGATCCTGCAGATCACGGGCTCGGCGTTGTCGGCGGCGCTGGCGTACGTGCTGGAGTTCATCCCGTACATCGTCGTCGGGCTGGTCGCGGGCGTCATCGCCGACCGGTGGGACCGCCGCAGGATCCTCATCACCTGCGACTGCCTGTCCTTCGCGATCGCGCTGGTCATCGCGGCCGTGGCGGCGGCGGAGCGGCCGTCGGTGGCGCTGCTCTACCTGTGCGCGTTCCTGCTGGCCGCGGTGCGGCCGTTCGCCTTCCCCGCCTTCCAGGGGTTCATCGTGGACACGGTGCCGCAGGAGCGGCTGTCCCGGATGAACGCCTGGACGCAGACCGTCGACAGCTCGCTCGGCTTCGTCGGGCCGGTCGTCGGCACCGCGTTCATCGCGGCGCTGGGCGTGCCGCTGGCGACGCTGGTCAACGCGCTGACGTTCGCGATCTCGGCGCTGCTCATCTACCGGATCGCCCACGTGTCTTCGCGTGAGAAGCCCGCGGCGGGCGTGCGCGCCGAGCTGTCCGGCGTGGGCCGGGACTTCGTGGCCGGGCTGCGCATCCTGCGCTCGATCAGGCCCGTCTGGTGGGGCACCCTGCTCATGGCCGCCGCCAACTTCGCCGGCTTCGTCGTCGAAGGCAACCTCGTCTACCTCATCCTCCAGGTGGAGGGCCTGCCGGCGGTGGCGCTGGGCGCCGTGTTCGCCGCGCAGGGGCTGGGCGCGGTGCTCGGCGCGGTGGTGGCGCCCCGGCTCATCGACAGGTATCCGACGGGCCGGCTGCTCACGTCCGGGATGGCGCTGTCGGCGCTGGCCATGGCGCTGCCCGCGGCGTTGCCCGCCGTCGGGGTGATCGCGGCGGCCTGGGCCGTGGAGGGCGTGGCCACGTCGGTGATCGTGGTGTCCTGGTTCACCGCCCGGCAGACCGTCGTGCCCGCCGACGCCATCGGCCGCGTCGCCTCCGTGAGCAGGGCGGCGGCGTACGCGACCATCCCGGTCGGCGCCCTGGCCGGCGGCGCGGTCGTGGGCGGCGCGCTGGCCGCGTGGGGCGGGCCCGTCCGGACGTTGTTCCTGTGCGCGGCCCTCGTGCAGACGGCCGTCGCCGCCGCCACCGCCCTGTCACCGCTGCGGGACATCCACGAGGCCGTGCCCGCGCCCACCACCCCGGGGGATCCATGAGCGTCAGCACCGCGACGGCCGCCGTCGTCGCCCAGGAGGCGGAGTCGTTCCTCGGCCTGTGCGCCGACGGGCTCGGCTGGGACCGGGAGCGGCTGGCCCGCCGCCGCGCGGCCGTCCTGGACGAGCTGGCCCGCACCGGCACCTACCGGCACACGCCCGCCGAGCTGGTGCTCGGCGCGAAGCTCGCCTGGCGCAACCACACCCGGTGCATCGGCAAGCTGTACTGGAAGACGCTCATGGTGCGCGACTGCCGCAGGCTGCACCACCCCGACGCCATCGCCGCCGCCCTCACCACCCACCTCGTACGCGCCCACAACGGCGGCGCCATCCGGCCGATCATCACGGTGTTCCCGCCCGACACGCCCACCGGCGCCGGCCCCCGGATCGTCAGCCCCCAGCTCGTCCGGTACGCCGGCTACGAGCGCCCGGACGGCACCCGCCGCGGCGACCCCGCCAACACCGGGCTCACCCGGCTGGCCGGCGAGCTGGGCTGGCGCGGCGCGGGCGGCGACTTCGACCGCCTGCCGGTGCTGATCCGCGACGCGCGCGGCCGCCTGACCGGGCACGACCTGCCCCACGACGCCTGCCCCGACGTGCCCATCACCCATCCCGCGCTTCCGTGGTTCGCCGAGCTGGGGCTGCGCTGGTACTCCTGCCCCACGGTGTCGGACATGCGGCTCGAGATCGGCGGCGTCACCTATCCCGCCGCGCCGTTCACCGGCTGGTACGTCGGCACCGAGATCGGCACCAGGAACTTCGGCGACCGCGACCGCTACGACCTGCTCCCGGAGGTCGCCCGCCGGCTGGGCCTCGACACGCGCGACGACCGCACGCTGTGGAAGGACCGCGCGCTGACGGAGCTGAACGTGGCGGTGCTGACCTCGTTCGCACGGGCCGGGGTGCGGATGCTCGACCACCACACGATGGCCGACCACTTCCACCGCTACGTCCAGGCGCGGCGGCGGGCGGGGGAGGACGTGCACGCCGACTGGAGCTGGATCATCCCACCCACGGCGGCCTCGGCCACGCCGGTCTTCCACGACTCCTACGATCCCGCGATCCTGTCACCGAATTTCTACCGGTAGTACCATTTTTCGGATGATCGGCGAGTTATTCCGGGAGAACATTCACCTGTCGTACCACCAGATCCAGATTCGCCCGCAGGACGAGCTGGGCCCCGCCTGTCCGCGAGCGTTCGGCAACGGCCTCGTCGCCCTCGACGACGAGGAGCCCGACGGCGCGACCATCCTCACCGGCATCGCGATGGGCCAGGTGGAGATGACCGTGCGGCTCGCCGAGGAGGCCCCGCCCCTCGACCTGGACTCCTGGGAGGAGATCGTCGACATCTCGATCGAGTCGACCTTCGGCTCGCTCATCGTGTGCGGCCTCGACGGGGACCTGCCGAGGAACCTGCCGAACCTGGCGTGGAAAGGCCCGGCTTCTACCGCCTGCGCGTGCACGCGATCGGCCGTGACACGGACGTCGACGGAACGGCCTTCACCCCCACCGAACGCTATGCGATTGTCTCCTGGCCCGCCCCCTGCCCCGCGCCCGACCGGGTGCACAAGCTGACCGACGTGTTCGGCGCGGAGGTACGCGACCGGGCACCTCAGGCCGGCACGACGTGGCCGACGCGGAAGAACCCGTCCGGGTCGTAGACGCGCTTGACCTCGCGCAGCCGCCGGTAGTCCGCCTCGGTGAACGCCGCCGCCGTCCGCGCCGGGTCGGCCAGGAAGTTCAGGAACGTCCCGCCGTTGGCGTACGGGCGCAGCTCCTCCGCCAGCCCCGGCACCACGGTGTCCACGATCACCGACAGCTTGGTGGCGCGGTGGCTCACCGGCCCGGCGTCCGGCCCAGGACGGCCCATGGCGCCGCCCCAGTGCCGGATCTCGATCGTCTGCGCCTGCTCCGCGGCCCGCACCAGCGCGGAGACGACCTCGCCGGGCACGGTGTCGAACATGTCCATGTGCCGGTTCGGCGTCCCGCCCATCGACGTGGCCGCGTACGTGGTGGTCCGCGTCTCGTCCAGCAGCGCCGGCCCGGCCGCCGCGAGCAGCGGCGCGAGCAGCCGTCGGCCCTCCTCGGCCGTCCCGGCGTGCAGGACCTTGAGCATGACCACGTGCCGCCCGCGCACCGCCGCCGGCGTCTGCTCGTCGCCGGGCATGCGCTTGAGCACGACCGCGGTGCTGATCTCGTCGGGGGCGTCGTCGATCCACGTCCGGTACGCCTCCAGCGTCCGCTCCGCCACCTCGATCGGGAAGTAGACGAACCCGGCGAACACCTCGGAGACCGGGTGGAGCCGGAACTCCAGCGAGGTCACCACGCCGAACCCGGCACCGCCGCCGCGCAGCGCCCAGAACAGCTCGGGGTGGCTGCTCGGGCTCGCGGTCACGTGCCGGCCGTCGGCGAGCAGCACCTCGGCCCGCAGCACGCTGTCGGCCGCGAACCCGTGCTTGCGGGCCAGCCACCCGAGCCCGCCGCCGAGGGTGTAGCCGGTGACGCCGACCGACGGCGCCGAGCCGGACAGCGGCGCCAGCCCGAACGGCGCGGCGGCGGCGATCACGTCGGCCCAGCGCGCGCCCGGCCCGACGTGGGCGATCCGGCGCTCCGGGTCCACCAGCACCGACGCCATCGCGGAGGTCTTGACGAGGATGCCGCCGTCGCACGGGGCGTGCGTGCCGTGGCCGGTGGACTGCACCGCGAACGGCAGCCCGTGTGCCCGCGCCGCCAGCAGCGCGATCCGCAGGTCGGCGACGCTCTGCGCCTCGGCGATCAGCGCCGGGCGGGAGTCGACGGCCGGGTTCAGTGAGCGGCGGGCCTCGTCGTAGCCGGCCTCGCCCGGCAGGTGCACGGTCCCGGTGAAGCCGGGGAGGCGGAGGTCTTCCTGGATGCTGCTGTACGGCTGGCTCATCGGTCTGGCCCTTCTGGTCTGCTCTGTTCCTCGATCTGGGATCAGAGTGCTGGAGGGCGCTTACGGTCGCGTTCCCGTCGCCTTACCGCCGCCCTTAAGGTCTCCAGGATCTTGCCGCCGGGCCTGCGGCACATCGGCCGCCGGTCGCCGCTGCGGCTACGCCGCCCGTCGTACGGGGGATGGGCGCGTACTCCCCCGAGAGGACCTTCAAAGTTAGGTAAGGCTAATCTAATATCTCGATCACCAGCTTGGCTCAGAAGGAGACCCCATGGCCGATGTCCCGCGACGCGCCCTCGTCGCCCTCGGTGCCGCCGCCCTGCTCGGCGTCAGCGCCTGCGGCGGGACGGCCGCGCCGCCCGCGTCGTCCGCGCCGCCCGCGTCGTCCGTCCAGGGCGGCTCTTGGACCTGGCAGGACGACCGCGGAAAGAAGATCACCCTGCCGCGGCGCCCCCAGCGGGTGGTGGCCCAGTCGGCCGCCGCCGCCGCGCTGTGGGACTTCGGCGTGCGGCCGGTCGGCGTATTCGGCCCGCACAAGCTCAAGGACGGCGGGCGCGATCCCGAGGTGGGCGAGGTCGACATCACCAAGGTGGAGTCGATCGGCAACGTGTGGGGCGAGTTCAACGTCGAGAAGTACGCCGCGCTCCGGCCCGACCTGCTGGTGGCCGGCATGTACGTGAAGGACACGCTCTGGTACGTCCCCGAGCAGTCCGTCGCGGCCGTCGACCAGATCGCCCCCACCGTCGGCGTGCAGCTCAGCGGCAAGCCCCTGGTGCAGATCATCGAGAGGTACGGCCGGCTCGCCGAGGCGCTCGGCGCCGACCTCACCGCGGCGCCCGTGGCTGAGGCCAAGAAGCGCTTCGAGGACGCGAGCGCCGCCCTCAAGCGGCTCGCCGCCGACCGGCCCGGCCTCAGCGTCATGGTCGTCACCGGCACGCCCGACTCCCTGTACGTGGCCTACCTGCCGGACCACCCCGACCTCAAGTACTGGGGCGAGGACCTCGGCCTGAAGATCGTCCACCCGGAAAGGCCGACCGAGAGCGAGGGCGGCTTCTGGGAGGTGCTGAGCTGGGAGAACGCCGACAAGTACCAGGCCGACGTGATCCTCGTGGACGCCCGCACCCAGTCCATGAAGATCGAGGAGATGGCCGAGAAACCCACCTGGGCCAAGCTGCCCGCCGTCAAGGCCGGCCAGCTCTACCCGTGGCACGCCGCCGAGCGCTACAGCTACCTCGGCTACGCCAAGGTCATGGAGGAACTCACGACCAACCTGGACAAGGCGCGCGACGACGTCGTCAAGGAGTGACGGGCACGATCTCGGCCCTGACCAGCACGCCCTCCTCGATCGTGAGCAGCCCCAGCGTGCCGCGCGGCTGACGGCGCCGGTCGGTGGGGGAGCCCGGGTTGAAGATCCGCAGGCCGCCGCCCTCCTCGTCGAGCGGGATGTGCGAGTGCCCGAACACCACCAGCTCCGCCTCCGGGAACCGGCGCCGCATCCGCGCCAGCCGCCCCTTGGCCGGGCCGCTGTCGTGGATCATGCCGACCCGCAGCCCGCCGAGCGTCAGCTCCAGCGTCTCCGGCGCCACCACGTCCGGGCCGTCGTTGTTGCCCTTCACGACGTGCACGGGCGCGTACGCGGCCAGCTCGTCCAGCACGAAGGGCACGCAGACGTCACCCGCGTGCAGGATGACATCGGCGCCCCGCAGGTGCTCGGCCACCCGGGGCGGGCACGCGCGCCAGCGGCGGGGCGCGTGCGTGTCGGAGATCGCGACGACGTTCACCCGACCCTCATGCCCCCTCCCGCGCTGCCCTCACATGATCAGGACGGGCCGACGCGCTGCTCGGAGGTGGCGATGACCGCTCAGGCGACCACCGCCCCGAGGCTGCTCTTGGCGGTGGTGGACGAGCGACCCGGCGGCCGATCCCCGTGCAGGGAGCCTGCGGTTATCCGGCGTACAGCTGCTCCAGCCACGCCCGCCACCGCGCCCCCTGCTCCTCCCCGCCCTCGAACAGCAGGTGCGAGGCGATCATGGAGCCGCCGAACCCCTGGAGGAACCGGTACATGGCCGTGCCGGAGCGCAGCCCGACCGTCTGGGAGTTGCGGTGGTAGACGACGCCCTCGACGCCGTTGACCGCGACCCGGTCGCCCACCTCGGGCACCCCGCCGATGGCCGCGTACAGACGCTCCCAAGCCGCCGCCCAGTCCGCGACCGGCGGCCCGAACTCCGTGACCGGCGTCGCGGCCCGCCCCGCGAAGTGGCCGAGGTACTCCACGAGCGTCGCGAAGTACATCTCCAGGCCCTTGGACATGGCCTCGAACTCGTCGTGCCAGTCGTCGCCCGGCAGGAACCCGCTGGTCACCATGCGGACGAGCGTGCTGCCCCGCTCCCGGCCCTCGATCATGAACTCGTAGGCGACGAAGCGCCCGTCGTCGCCCTTGTCGCTGGAGTGGGCCAGGTGCCGGCCGGGCTCGGCGTCGGTGACCCTGGACGGCGGCAGGTCGAACCCGCCGAACGCGGTGCGGACGACCCCGCCGGCCACCTCGGTGCGGCCCATGAACCACGAGTCGATGCCCGGCCCCGTCGAGATGGCCTCCCAGACCTCCTCGGGGGTGGCTCCGACGGTGGCCTCCATCGGCAGCTCGAAGTCGCGGCCCACTGCTAGCGCTCCTTCACTGAAGGATGGACCGCCACGACCAGCCGGTGGTCGCGCCCACCCTCGGCGGACTCGTCATGATATTTGCTGACCAGCGAGGTGACGCACTGTGCCAGCTCCTCGGCGAACGCCGCCCGGTCCGCCGCCGACGCGAAGCGCACCTCGCCGTCGATGGCGAACGTCGCCACCCGCTTCTGCGCCTTCGCGGAGCCGGTGATGAGGGTGCCGACATCCCGTACGAGCTGCGCGGCCAGCGCCAGCAGCCACCGGGCGGACAGGCGGTCGGGGGAGCGGGCCGGGTCGGGCTGCACGGCGGACAGCGCGGTGGGGGAGATGACGAACGAGGCCGCCGTGGCCCGCATCACGCGCTCGGTGACGTTGCCCTTCTTGCGCTCCTCGACCAGCTCGACCAGGCCGTGCCGCTCCAGCGTGCGCAGGTGGTAGTTGACCTTCTGCCGGGCCAGGCCGACCTTCGCCGCCAGCGAGGTCGCCGAGCC
This sequence comes from [Actinomadura] parvosata subsp. kistnae, assembly GCF_900323885.1. GTDB lineage: Bacteria > Actinomycetota > Actinomycetes > Streptosporangiales > Streptosporangiaceae > Nonomuraea > Nonomuraea composti. Next base: position 159,621 of record NZ_OOHJ01000005.1, read on the forward strand.
CGGCTCCACCAGCTCGGCCAGGAGCCTCGACCGCATGGGGTCGAGCGACGCCTCGGCGGCCGCGGCGTCCTCGATCACCGCCACTTCGTCCATGGGGGAACGATGGCACCGAAAAAAATCCTTGTCAAGACAGGCGGGATGCCCGGTCCTCCAGGTAACGCCGCTCCGGCAGGCTCGTCGTCAGCCGCGCCGCCTCCCGGTAGGCCGCCACCGCGCCCTTCGCGTCCCCGTCCATCTCCAGCAGGTGCGCCCGAACCGCCGCCAGCCGGTGATGCCCCGCCATCCGGTCATCGGCGGCCAGCTCGTCGAGCAGACTCAGCCCGGCACGCGGCCCGTGCACCATCGCCGTGGCCACCGCCTGATTCAGCCGGACGACCGGATTGTCCTCCACGCCCGCGAGCACCCCGTACAACGCCAGGATCTGCGGCCAGTCCGTCTCCGCGGCGGTCGGCGCCTCGTCGTGCACCGCCGCGATCGCCGCCTGCAACTGGTACGGCCCGACCGCCGTCGTGGACAGCGCCTTCGTCACCAGCTCCACGCCCTCCTCGATCAGCCGCCGGTCCCACAGCCCGCGATCCTGCTCCGCCAGCGGGATCAGCCGCCCCTCGCCGTCGGTACGGGCGGGCCGGCGCGCCTCGGTGAGCAGCATGAGCGCCAGCAGCCCCATGATCTCCCCGTCGTCGGGCAGCAGCCGCGACACCGCCCTGGTCAGCCGGATCGCCTCCCCCGTCAGCTCCGCCCGGTGCAGCTCGGGCCCCGAGGTGGCGGTGTACCCCTCGTTGAAGATCAGATACAGCACGTGCAGCACGACCCGCAGCCGATCCTCCCGCTCGCCCTCCGGCGGCAGCCTGAACTCCGCCCCGCTGGCCTTGATCCGCTGCTTGGCCCGGCTGATCCGCTGCCCCATCGTCGCCTCGGGCACCAGGAACGCGCTCGCGATCTGCGCCGTCGTCAGCCCGCCCACGGCCCGCAACGTCAGCGCGAGCTGCGACGCCTCCGACAACGACGGATGGCAGCACAGGAACAGCAACGTCAGCGTGTCATCCCGATCCCCGGCCCGATCCTCACCCGGCGCCGGAACCACCAGCTCGTCGGCCGCCGCGCTCACCGCCACGCTCTCCTCGCGGCGCCGGCGCGCGTGCTCACTGCGTACATGATCGATGACCCGCCGCGCCGCCACGGTCACCAGCCAGCCGCGCGGGTTGTCCGGCACGCCGTCCCGCGGCCACTGCACGGAGGCGTCGAGCAGCGCCTCCTGCACGGCGTCCTCGCACATGTCGAACTGCTCGTAACGCCGTACGAGCGTGCCGAGCACCTGCGGCGCCAGCTCCCGCAACAGCCCCTCCACGCTGACCGGCATCAGCCCGCCACCTCGTCGAGGACCGTCGTGGGGATGGCGCGGATCAGCAGCATGTACGTCACGCCCCACATCCTAGGGGTGCACCGATCCGGATATGAGGGAAATACCAGCTCAGCGGCCCAGTCCGAGGGATAACGGGGCAGGGCGGGTCGAGGCGGGGGCCGGCGGTGCCGGGAGGGTCGGGCGTGCGCGCGGTCGTAGGCTTCGTACCGTGCGAACTCCCGATCTTCACGCCATCGCCGCCCGGCTGGCCGCCGTGCCCGGGGTGGTGGCCGTCGCCCTCGGCGGCAGCCGGGCCCGCGGCACCCACCGTCCCGACAGCGACATCGACCTCGGCCTCTACTACCGGGGCGACCTCGACGTCGCCGGGCTGCGCGCGCTCGCCCGGGAGGTGACGGGCGAGGAAACGGACGTCACCGAGCCCGGCGGCTGGGGCCCGTGGGTGGACGGTGGCGGCTGGCTCACGATCGACGGATGGCGGGTGGACTGGATCTACCGCGACCTCGACCGCGTGCACCGCGTCTGGCACGACTGCCGGGCCGGCCGCTACGAGATCGGCGTCCAGGCCGGCCACCCGCTGGGCTTCTACTCCCACGCCTACGCCGGGGAGGTGGCGTTGTGCCAGGTGCTCGCCGACCCGGCGGGCGAGCTCACCGCGTTGCGCGAGGCGACCGCCCAGTACCCGCCGGCGCTGCGGGACGCGCTGGTCGCGGGCTTGTGGGAGTCCGACTTCGCCCTGACGACGGCCCGGTACGGCGCCGCCGGGAACGATCCGGTGTACGTGGCCGGGGCGCTGTTCCGGGCGATCGGCGTGGCCTGCCACGCGCTGCACGCCGCCGACGGGGCCTGGCTGATCAACGAGAAGGGCATGGTGGCCGCCGCCGGCCGGTTGCCGTCGGCGCCGGAGACGTTCGGGGAGCGGGCGCAGGCGCTGCTGGCGGGCGTCGGGAGCGCGCCCGAGGAGATCACCCGCACCATCGACACCGCCGCCGAGCTGCTCGCCGAGGTACGCACCGCCTGCGGTGCCTGAGCCCGTCGCCTCGGAGGCGCTTCCTTGCCGGGGAGACATCAGATGTCTGAGGACCTGATAAGTTGGGCGCATGACCGTTGTCTCGCGCCCCGCCGACAGCGGCCCCGTGCTGCGGGCCGAAGCCGTCGAGCTCATCCGTGACGGACGCCACCTCCTCCAGGACATCTCGCTCACCGTACGCCCCGGCGAGCACTGGGCCCTGCTCGGGGCGAACGGCGCCGGCAAGAGCACGCTGCTCAGCCTGCTCGGCGCCGTGACGCATCCCAGCCGGGGCACGGTGGAGGTGCTGGGGCGCACGATGGGCCGGGTGGACGTCCGGGAGCTGCGGTCGTACCTGGGGCACGTCAACCCGCGCCACACCCCCGACGGGCCGCTGCGCGTCAGGGACGTCGTGCTGACCGGGCTCACCAACACCGCCGCGCCCGTGCCCCGATGGGCGCCCACCGAGCAGGAGGCCGAGCGGGCCGACGGGCTGATCGCCATGCTCGGCATGAGCCACCGGGCGCAGGCCACGTGGCCCACGCTGTCGCAGGGCGAGCGCGGCAGGGCCCTCATCGCCCGCGCGCTCATGCCGCAGCCCCGGCTGCTCCTGCTCGACGAGCCGGCGACCGGGCTCGACCTGGCCGCCCGCGAGCAGCTGCTGGCCAGCATCGACGCGCTGCGCGCCCGCCACTCCTCGCTGGCCACCGTGCTCGTCACCCACCACCTGGAGGAGCTGCCCGCCACCACCACGCACGCCATGCTGCTGCGCGACGGCCGGTGCCTGGCGGCGGGGCCGGTCGCGCAGGTGCTGACCAGCGAGCTGATCAGCACCTGCTTCGATCATCCGGTACGCCTTGTGCGCAGCGACGACGGCCGCTGGGCGGCCCGCGCCGAACGCGTGCCCGTCACGATGCCCGGCGACCACATCCCCGGCACGAGCACGCCCGGCGACCGCGTTTCCGAGGAACACGAGACCGTCTCCGTGTGAGCCGTCAGCTGCCGCCCTGGCCAGGGCCCAGGCGGTAGATGGCCGCGAGCAGGAGGGGGTCGCGTAACTCCGCCAGGCCGTACAGCGCGATGGAGACGGCCAGGCTCCCAGTAGCGGCGCCGCGCGGATGCGCCGCCCGCGCCCGCGCCAGCTCCTGCCGCGCCCACGCGGTGGTGACCCGCGACACGCCGCCCCACCACCGCAGCTCGCTCTGGGCGGCCACGCGCGTGAACGTCAGCACGGCCAGCCCCAGCACCGGGATCCAGTACGTGCGCTGCACGAACATCGCGGCCACCTCCAGCAGGGCGCAGACCAGGGCGGCCGTCCGCAGCCGGCGCAGCCACAGGAGCAGGTCGGTGACGAAGCCGGGGCCGAGGGGCACCAGCAGCCCGAGACGGGTCAGGCCGTCCTCCAGCTCGGCCAGCACCGGGCTGCGGCGCAGCTCGCGCTTGATCTCGTACAGGTACGAGCCGCGCCGCCCCCTCACGAACGACAGCACCGCCCGCTCCACCGGATGCCGCGCGCCCGACAGCGGCGACGCCGCCCGTTGCGCGTGACCGCCGCGCGAGAGGCGGATCGTGCCGCTGCCGGCGAGCACGGCCACGGCCAGCTCCGCCACCCGCCCCGCGCCGCCCGCCAGGCACGCCAGCTCGTACGGGCTGAGCGGCGGCCCGTCGCGGGGCGGCACCTCGTCGTCCCAGGTGCCGCGCTCGCGCCCCAGGTCGTGGACGGTGACGGCGGTGAACAGGGCCACGATGCCGGACAGGAGCAGCAAGGCGACGTCCAAGCCCACCTCCTGGAACAGGGCGGGGCCGGGCCACCGGCACCGGTACGCGGAGCGGCCGGCCACTCGCACTTTACAGCCGGTGTTCCCGCTCCTTGACTCTCCTTGTCGCCACACTGTTCCGCTGGGCCATCGGGGCGGCGGGCGTGATGATGGGGCGGGGAGGAGATGCCCGTGCCGCGATCGCGACGCTCCAAACGCTCAGCCGCCCCGCCGGCCACCACCCGCCCGGCCCCACCGCACCCGCCCGCCCGCCGAGTCCGCTCAACCCTCCCGGCCCTCCGAGTCCGTGCAGGACAGTGCGCGGCGTGGGCGGGGGCTGGTGGTGTGGGGGTCTGGGATTGTCAGTGCGGTGCTCGTGGCGGCGGGTGGGGTCGTGTTCAGCGGGTGGTTCACCTCGCTCGGCACCGGTGTCTTCGACGGTCTCGGCAGCCGGGAGCCGCTCACGGTCGCGTACGTGTCGATCGACGACGACGGCCCCGATCTGGCCCTGCGCGAGCGCGTCACCGCCCCGCACGACCGGGCGATCCTGCTGGGCAGGCCGGATGCCGCGCAGGAGGAGTCGTTCATGGAGCGCTACCGCGCGGCCCGTGTCGGCAGCATGGTGGTCGTCGCCGTGCTGAGCGGGAACCGGGCGGGGCTGCGGATCGCCGACGTCAGGCCGCGCGTGCTCAAGCGTGAGCCGGTGTCCGACGGTGCGCTGCTGCGGGTGACCCACGCGGGTGAGGCGGGCACGATCGAGGTGGCGGCCGATCTCGACGAGCGGGTTCCCCGGTTCGTGCCGGTCAAGGGGCGTAAGACGCCGTACTTCCAGGTCAAGCAGATCGACCTGGTGCGGGACGAGCGGGTGACGCTGGCCATGACGCTCACCGCGTGTGAGGCGTTCTACGAGTTCGAGTTCGTGGCGACGGTGGTCAGTGGCGGGCGTACCGAGCAGGTGGTGATCCGCAGGCCGGGCGGGCTGCCGTTCCGGCTGACCGGGCCCGCGCGGAAGTACCGCAGCGTCTACGGCGAGAACCCGCTGGGCGGCTGGCGGCCCACCTCGCCGCCGGCGCCCGCGAAGCGGGGGTGCTGACATGCGGTCGCGCCCGCGAAGCGGCGGTGGCGGGGACGGGCGGCGCGCCGCGCTCCTGCCGCTGTGCGTGCTCATGCTGGTGACGGGGATGATCGTGCTGTCCGACGCCCCCTCGATGACACGACAGGCTGTGGCGTGGCGGAAGGTCTGGTCGCGGTCGTTGGACGAGCGGACGTTCGGGCCGGCCGGGTTCGGCGCCGGCTACGTGCTCGGATTGTCCGAGCGGGCCGTCGCCGTGGCTCGGGGTCCGGGCCCGATCTTCGTGCTCGATCCGGCCACCGGAAGGGTGCGAGTCACGATCCAGGAGGACGCGCGGGCAGGGGAGGCGGACCGGATCTGGGAAGCCGGCGGGACGCTCGTCGTGCTCCGGAAGGCTGCGGCGGAGGCCGGCCTGCTGAGCGGCTATGACCTGGTCACGGGCGCCAGGTCATGGGGCCCGCGGCCGGGCGGCGAGGTGGTGGTGAGCCGGCGGGCCGTCATGGTCGTGACGGCGTCCGAGGTCACGCTGCTGGACGCCAGGACGGGGGCGGCGATCGCGGCCAGACCTCTCGAACGCGGCTGCACCGCGACGGCGGCCGCCGCCGATGAGCGGGTGGCCGTGCTGGACGTGTGCGCAGGCCGGAGCGTACAGATCAGGGCCATGGACCCGGCGACCGGCCGGCCGCGCTGGAGCCGGGAGTTGCCCTACCCGCGCGCGCAGGAGTGGCCGCCGGGAGACGAGGAGCGCGCCCCGGGCGCTTCCGTGGCGGTCGCGGCGGACGGGACCGTCCTCGCCTGTCTCGGCGACGCGGTCCGCCTGTTCACGCGGGACGGCGCCCGGCTGCCCGGCACGCTCGACTGGCCGTGCTCCTACGGGCAGACGATCGTCACGAGCGCGGGCGTGCCGGTCGTCGCCACGACGCGGGGCAGCTTCGGTCCGTACGAGCTGCGCGGCCTCGATCCGGGCACCGGTGACGTCCGGTGGACCGGTGAGACGGCGAACACGGCCGCGCTGCTCGCCATCGGAAGCCAGGTCGTGCGGGTGCCCGGCTACAGCGACAGCCCCCTGAGCTATGCCGAGCCGTGGCCGCTGGTCGCCCACCTTCAGACGGTGGACGCGCTCACCGGCCGGACGACCCGGCTCCCGCTGGACGCGACGGCCAGTGCCACGATCGTCGAAGGGCAGGCGGGAGGGCTGGTCATCACGCGCACCCCGTCCGTGGACGGCGCGCCCACCGTCATCTCGGCCTACCACCTGGTACGCGCTTCCCGCGCGCCGCCGGGCGGCGTTCCCCTGGCGGGCTGGCCGGACGCCTGTGCCCTGCTCGCCGACCGTGACCTCCGCCTGCTGGGCGACGGATACCTGACGTCGCCACACCCGCGCCCCCCGGTGCCCCGTCCCGTCTCCTGCGACTGGATCCCCCCGGCGGACGACGGCGACGTGGTCTCCGTGACGATCGGCTGGGCAGCGGCGTCCGAGGCCGAGGCCCGGCGGACGGCCGAGGAGGAGGTCCGCTACGGGCTCGACCGGACCATTGGCACGGAGCCGGGCATCTGGTATCGGGAGATGGACCATCCCGCCGGCACGGGTCATGCGGCCATCGTCAGCGCGGGCCCGTTCGTCGTCACGCTCCACGCCTCCACCGCGCAGGCGGTGCGGCTGCTGGCGCCCAGGTTGCGCGACCACCTGCGGGCTGGATGAGCGGCCGACGACGGGTCGGCTTCGCGCTCACGACCGGGCAGGCGCCTTGTGGGTCGGCTTCGCGCTCACGACCGGGCAGGCGCCTCGCGGGTCGGCTTCGTGCTCACGACCGGGCAGGCGTCTCGTGGTCGGTGAGCCGGGCCGACGGGGTGGCGGGCGCCCGGGGCCGGCCCACCCGGGCGACGTGCAGGAGCGTGCGCGGGTCGGCCACGCCGAGGCGCCGTGCCAGCTCCTGGCGGGTGGCCGGGCAGTCGATGATCTGGCTCAGCGGGTGCGTGGTGTATCCGAGGTTCGACAGCGTCAGCCAGTGCCGCATCAGCAGCCGCCCCATCTCGACCTCCTCCTCCACCGGCCCGACCAGGACGAGGACGTCCCCGTCGTAGTCGAGCAGCCCTCTCGACGCCCCGGCCAGCGCCCGGGGAAGCCCCAGCCGCCGCAGCGCCGGGTAGAGAGCGAGCGAGGCCCGCAGGCCGAGCGCCTCCAGCCGGGTGAGTGCCAGTGCCCGGTCGCTGAGGCCGTCGAGGAAGTAGCGGCGGTGCCGCCGGGTCAGCCGCAGCCAGGCGCGCAGCTCCCGCGTCACCTCCCCGTCCCCGAACTGGTGCAGGTCCGCGGCGTGCAGCAGGTCCGCCAGGTCGCGGCAGGGCAGCCGGCGCGTCCCCTCCAGCGCGCCGGCCACGTCGTCCGGCAGCCGCCCGGCGTGGTACTCGCCGCGGTTGGCGCCGCGGGCCCGCACGTCCGCCGTGGTGAAGGGCGTCTGGTACGGCCGTTCCGCCCCGTACAGGAAGCCCACCCGCAGCGGCCCCGGGTCGGGGCGGTAGGCGACGGGCAGGCCCGCGTCGGCGCAGACGATCAGGCAGCACTCGATGAACGCCCCCAGGCTGAGCCGCAGGTCGCGGCCCGTCGGGTCGCTGATGGGCAGCGCCCTGGCCGGGTCCCAGCCGACGGCCGCCTGCCCGTCGCCGTAGGTCAGCGTCCACGGCTGGGTGTTGTGCGCGCTGGGGGCGCGCCAGAAGTCGGGCTCCAGTGCCCGGAGCTGTCTCACGGGAGGTCCTTGTCGTAGAAGGTGTAGCCGTGCAGGGGCCGCCCGCCCATCGCGAGGTACTGCGCGGCCGAGCCGGGGTTGTCGCGCTCCACGTACGTGCTGCGCAGCGTGTGGTAGCCGCCGCGCCGCAGCCCTTCGTGCAGCTCCCGTGACAGCAGCCGCATGTAGCCGTGCCCCTGCTCGCCGGGGACGGTGCCCTTGACGATGAGCACGGCCTCGCGGCGGTAGCGGGAGCGGGTGGCGAGCAGCCGGAGCTGGTGGAAAAAGTGCAGGTTCCCACGAATTTTCGCGATAAATCGCGAAATGTCGGGGAGGCACAGCACGAACGCCACCGGCCGCCCCGCCTTCGTCAGGTACAGCAGCAGCGCCTCGTCCAGCAGGTACGCCAGCCCGTCCGTCTGCTCGGCGAGCTGCCCGGCCGAGATCTCGGTGTAGTAGCCGAGCTGGGCGAAGCTGGCGTTCAGCATCTCCCGCAGGATCGGCAGCTGCTCGCGCACCCGCCGCCGATCCCCCCGGTGCACCCGCAGCTCCTCGGCCTCCATGCGGGCGTCGTCGAAGGCGAACACCGGCTCCGGCGGCACCGGGCAGATCCACGTGTCGGACTCGAACCGCCGTCCGAACCCGTACGCCTCGTAGGCGGCCGGATAGTACGGCCGGTTCCAGGCGCTGTCGATGAACCCCCGCTCACCGAACCCCGAGGTGATCACCCCGCCCGCCTGGTTCGGCAGCAGCGACACCGGCCCGAACACCGCCTTCCTGCCCGCCGCCGCCCCCGCCGCGCAGATCCCGTCGAACAGCTCCTCCGCCGCCTCCTCGGCGAACTCGGTCAGCCCGAACAACTGCGTCTCCCGCCCCAGCCGGGCATCCAGCGCGGCGTCGGTGTGCAGCGTCGTCCGCGCGACCACCCGCCCGCCCCGCCGCAGCAGGAACAGGCGAACGCCGCGCCGGTGCCACCCGCGCACGGTGGCGCGCAACGGCGGGACGAACCGCTCCTCGCCCGCGTACAGCTCGTCGGTGAAGGTGAGGAAGTCGCGCAGGTCCCGCCGGGACTCGACGGGGATCATGGGCGCCGCACCGCGGGGCCGCCGCCCGGCTCGGTGGACAGCGGCGTGAACGTCTCGATGTGCGCCATCTCGCCGCCCTCGGCCCGCCAGATCCCGTTGCTGTAGCCCTCGGGCTCGGCGTTGTAGAGCCGGATGTAGCCGCCGGTCGCGTTCTTCGTGCCGTCCGTCACCCACCGCATGAGCCTGCGGTGGTGCCGGGTGCGGGCGAAGCGCAGCAGCGCGTCGCGGTCCTCGAAGAAGGCCAGCGTGCCCAGCGTGTACGGGAACTCCCAGTAGATCTTGTGCCAGCGGTAGCCGCGCATGCGCTTCATGTCGCGCACCATCCGGAACCACGTCAGCGTGAGCGTCAGGATCGACAGCGGCCCCCGGTAGCGGGTCGCCCCGACGAACATCGCCGTCGCCTGCCCCTGCGGCGGTGTCCTGCTGAAATCGGTGGTCCTCATGCGTCCTTCACCAGATAGACGTTCTTCATCTTCGTCAGCCCCGCGAACGGCCCCTCGCCCGGCCCGAACACCCTGATCCGCAGGTCGGCGGCCGTCGGGTCCTCCTTCAGCGACTCGGCGAAGTCGCGCGAGACCGCGCTCAGGTGCGCCACGACGCCCTTGCGGCAGATCTCGGCCAGCGCCCGCTCGTCCACCTCGCCGCGTACCTCCAGGTTGATCACCGGCCGGTACTCCAGGCCGGGCAGCTCCTCCAGCGACAGGCAGAAGCGGTGGATCGCGGCGGCGTACGGGTTGCCCTGGTAGAGGCCGTACTCGACGTCCTGCGGGTAGAGGTTCGCCCCCATGTAGGAGATCGTCGAGTCCTTGCGGCCGAACAGGAACAGCAGCGGCAGGTTCATCCGCTCGTCGGTCCACATGCGCGCGTACTCGTCGTCGCCGAGGGCCCGCCGCACGTCGGCGAGCGTCCGCAGCCGCGCCTCGTCGCCGACGTTGTAGCGCAGCTTGGGCTGCAGGCAGCTCTTGGTGTTGATCGTGCACAGCAGCTCGCCGTCGGCGTTCACCTCCAGGAACGTCTCCAGCGGGTTGTAGTGGAAGATCATCGGCAGCCGCTGCTCGCCCGGCCCGAGCAGCAGGTCGCGCAGCCGCTGGTCGGTGGCCAGGCGCTTGCGCAGCCGTACGCTGAAGCCGCTCTCCGCCCCCATCCCGATCGTCAGGTCGCTGGCGCCGTAACCCGAGCGGACCTCCTCGAAGCGCTCCTCCAGGTAGTCGCGCAGCGCCTCCGTCATGCCCTCGCCGCCGACCATGCCCCGGATGCGGTACTCCCGCCACGGGAAGCCCGCCTCGTCGAGGCGGTCGCGCAGATGCTTCAGGAACGGCGGGTACGCCGCCACCACGTAGTCGTAGCCGGGCCCGAAGTGCTCCAGCGTGTCGGCGATCTTGTCCAGGTCGGGGCCGGTGTTCTTGACCATCGCGATGCGGGCCATGGCGGCGCCGGTGGTCGTGCCGGTGGCCCAGGCCCCCATCGAGTACGCGTTGATCACGAACAGCCGCTTCCCCGGGAAGACCAGCTCGATGTAGCCGGCGGCGTTGCGGTAGATGCCCTTCAGCTCGCGCGGCCCGCGCACCCAGTTGTACGGCTTGCCGCTCGACCCCGACGACTCGTCCACGATCACGCCGGGACGGTGCAGCCGGCCCTCCTGGCAGCGGCTGGCCTCGTCGTAGGCGCCGGCGTAGTTCTGCTTCGTCGTCTCGGGGAAGTCGGCCAGCCCGCGCGCCCGCTCGGCGCCGTGCGCGCGCAGGAAGTGGCGGTAGGCGGGCACGTCCACCGCCGCGAACTGGCAGGCCACCCGGGCGTGGCGGGCCGCCACCCAGTCGAGCGCGGGATGGTAGCCACGGGCGACCATCCGCCAGATGGCGGGATGCAGGGCGCCCAGCCGGTACGCGCCGGTGAGGGTCCAGGAGTAGGCCTGGAGCCGGGCTCGTCGCCAGCGCTGGCGGGGGGTGAGCGGCCCAAGAGCAGGGCTGAGGCGGATCATGACCCGTGAGACTAGTGGGATCGACTGAAAAATCACTTGTCGTCCACTTTCACGGTGGGATCCTTCGAGGAAAGAACCTTTCCGCATTGCCTTCTACCGTGGTTGTCGTCGGACGGAAGAAAGGCACCACCCGTGATCGAACTGTCGTGGCCCCAGGTCAGCGCGCGGCGGCTGCAGCGCGCCGGGCTCCTCACCGCGCAGGGCGGCGGCCCGGAGGAGACCGTCGCCGCCATGTGCGGCGCGCACGCCCAGGTCATGTCCGCCGCCGAGCTGTCGGTCGGGCTGCGCCTCAACGGCTTCACCCGGGCCCACGTCCGGGAGGCGCTGTGGAAGGAGCGCGGCCTGGTCAAGACGCACGGGCCGCGCGGCACCGTCCACCTGCTGCCCGCCCGCGACCTGCCCAACTGGGTGAACGCCCTGTCGTCGATCCCCGTCAAGCCCGGTCCCGCGTACATGCGGATGACCGACGAGCAGACCGACCAGGTGGTGGCCGCCGTCCGCGACGCGCTCAAGGGCGCCGAGCTGACGATGGACGAGCTGAGCGAGGCGGTCGTCGCCGCCACCGGGCCGTGGGCGGGCGACCTCGTCATGCCCGCGTTCCAGACGTACTGGCCGCGGTGGCGGCAGGTCATGCACCTGGCGGCGCACCGGGGCGCGTTCGTGTTCGGCGCGGGCCGCGGGCGCAAGGTCACCTACACCGCCGCCCCCGACGCGCCCCCGGCCACCGGCGGCCCCGCCTGGCTCGCCAGAAGCTTTCTGTGGGCGTACGGGCCCGCCACACCCGCCGAGTTCGCCCAGTGGGCGGGCGGCCCCGTCGGCTGGGCGAACGCGGCGTTCCAGGGCGTCGAGCTGGAGGAGGTGCGGCTGGCGGGCCGGCGCGCCTTCGTGCTCGCGGGCGACACCGCGATGCCCGCCGAGCCGCCCAGAGGCGTGCGGCTCCTGCCGTACTTCGACGCTTACGTGGTCGCCGGCCGGCCCCGCGAGCTCCTGTACGCCGGGGACGCGGCCCGGCGGGCGCTGGCCGGCGGTCAGGCGGGCAACTTCCCCGTGCTGCTCGTCGACGGGAACGTGGCCGGCGTCTGGCACCAGCGGCGCTCCGGCAGCCGGATCGACATCACGGTGGAGCCGCTGCGCGACCTCACGCGGGCTCAGGAGGAGGAGCTGCAGGAGCAGGTGCTGCGGGTGGGCCAGGTGCTGGAAGGCCGCCCGCGCCTCACCATCGGCCCCGTCACCGTCGGGCCGCACGCCTGAACCTTCCCTATCGCTCCCTTTCATCGGGCATAATAGGGAGCGTTATGGAGCATTACACCGTGGAGCAGGTGGCGGAACTGCTCGGGCTGCACGTCAAGACCGTGCGCAACTACGTACGGGACGGGCGGCTGCCCGCCGTACGGATCGGCAAGCAGTACCGCATCACGAAACAGGACCTCGCTTCCTTCACCGGCCTGCCCGTCGCCGCCGCGCCCGCCACCCGGCCCCGGCACGCCGAGGTGTCGAGCATCGTCCAGATCGACGGCATCGGCCGGGGCGACATGGACCGCGTCAGCACCATGGTCACCGGGGCTCTGGGAGGCGAGCCGCACGGTGTGCGCGTGCAGTTCGTCTACGACGAGGAACGCGAACACCTGAAGATCATCGTGCTGGGCGGGCTGGAGACCAGTGCCCAGGTGCTGCGCCTCATCGACGCACTGGTACGGGCCTGATGGGCGGCGTCTACTCCGCGCCGGAAGGCAGGCAGGCCGTCGAGCACCGCTACCGGGAACTGCTCGGGCACTGGCCGGTGCCGCACGAGCAGGTGCGCGTGCCGACCGCGCTGGGGGAGACGTTCGCCGTGACGTGCGGGCCGTCCGGGGCGCCGCCGCTGCTGCTCCTGCACGGCTCGGCCGCCAACAGCGCCATGTGGCTGGGCGACGTCGCCACCTGGGCGCGCCGCTTCCGCGTCCACGCGGTGGACCTCCTCGGCGAGCCGGGTCTGAGCGCGCTATCCCGCCCGCCCCTCCACCCGGACATCCACGCGGGCTGGCTCGACGAGGTGCTGACCGGGCTCGGCGTGCAGCGCACCTCCATCGCCGCCGTGTCGCTCGGCGGCTGGATCGCCCTCGCCTACGCCACCCAGCGGCCCGAGCGGGTCGAACGGCTCGTCCTCATGTGCCCGAGCGGCATCGGCAGGCAACGCGTCCTGCCCCTGCTGCGGGCACTCCCGCTGGCGGCGCTGGGCGGCGAGGCAGGCCGCCGCCGCACCCTGCACCTGCTCCTCGGCCCCCACGCCGCCACGCTTGGGGAGACCGCCGGCGGGCTGGGCGGTGAGCTGGGGGCGTTCGTGTTGCTGGTGCATCGGCACTTTCGGCCGCGCCGGGGCAAGGTGCCCCTCTTCGCCGACGAGGAGCTGCGCCGACTGGCCATGCCGGTGCTGGTCATCGCCGGCGAGCGCGACAGCCTGCTCGACTCCCGCGACACCGGGCGCCGCCTGGCCCGCACCGTGCCCGGGGCCGACGTGCGCGTCCTGCCCCGCACCGGGCACCTCCTGCCCCCGCAAACCCAAGAGATCATGACCTTCCTGGAGGACCCCCATGCCTGACGGCTACCACTACGCGGACGGCGAGCCCCTGAAGAACACCGCCGACGTGCTCGACCTCATCGGCGACGCCTGGGGCAGCGGGGCCCGCTGGGTGGCCGTGCCGATCGAGCGGCTGCCCGCCGACTTCTTCAAGCTGAGCACCGGCGTGGCCGGCGAGATCACGCAGAAGTTCGCCAACTACCGGATCGGCCTCGCCATCGTGGGCGACACCACCCGGCACGCCGCCGCCAGCGACGCGGTGCGCGCCTGGATGATCGAGGCCAACCGGGGCGAGCACCTGTGGTTCGTACGCGACGAGGCCGAGCTGGCGACCCGCCTGGCAGCCCGCCAGTGATCTTCTCGCGGAGGCTCAGCCCTTCACCCCCGTGCGCCCGTCCTCGCAGAGAGGTCCTTCGCCGCCGTGCGCCCGGTGACGCCCGTCGGAGGGGCGGCTCTTAGCCCCGTACGCCCGGTGACGCCCGCCCTCGCGGAGGGACGGCCCGTCGCAGGCGTGCGGCTGGCCGGTGAGCTCCGGTCGTCAGTCGAGCGGCCACACCTTGCGGCCCTTGGTGAGGATCCGGCCCATGACCGAGCGGGCCTGGACGAGCTTGCCCGCGACGTCACCGAGCACGGTGTTACGGCGGCCGACCTGGACGACGTTCTCGCCCTCAGCGATGTCGCCGACCACGTCGTTGCGGTAGCCGATCTGGACCACATACTGGGCCTTCCCGATGAAGGTGGCGTTGTCCACCATCACCGCCGTGCCGGACACCTGGCCCACCAGGGTGCCGCCCCGGATGACGACGTCGCCGTCCACGTCGCCGACCCTGACCTCGCCCGGGCCGACGACCTCGGTCTTCGCCTGCCCCACGGGCGCGACCGGTGCGGCGCCGGCGCTGTGCAGGCGCCAGGCGTAGAAGCCGGTGGCGGTCAGGCCGAGGGCGCAGGCGAGAGCGGCGGCGGCCGCGGGGACGGACTGGTCGCAGTTCAGTGCGGGGAACTTCTTCTCGGGCTCAGCGGGAGCCGGGTCGGCCTGGCGCTGCTCGTACGTGATGCTGCCGCAGCCGGCCGCCGCCGGTGAGGCGCCCAGCAGCAGGACCCACGCCGCTGCCATGGCGGTGAGCAGGCATCGCGCCAGCAGCCGCGGCGCGCACTCGTTCATCGGCAAGTCCTTCGGGCCTGGAGGTCGGTGGTGGAGGCGCTCACGGGCCGGCTCCGGCGAGGGCGGCCCTGACCGCCTGGACGCGGGCTCGTGACGTCGCCTCGTCCGGCGCGAGCGGGTCGGCTTCGCCGCGCAGCCGGTGCCAGTGGTCGGTGGCGAGGTCGAGCTGGGCCGCGTGCAGGCGGGCCAGACGGCGGTAGGCGGCGATGCCGTGGCGCGGGCTGCCGGCGGCGCGCAGGGCGTCCACCTTGAGCCGGAAGCGCCGGGCGGGGGAGAGCAGCACGGCCGCCTCCGGCTCGGTGATCGCGGCGCGGGCGGCGTCCGGCAGGTTGGCCAGCGCCACTCGCAGGCCGCCCTCCTGGCTGCGCAGCCCGCGGCGCAGCAGCAGCACGTACAGGACCACCAGCGGGCCCTGGAACAGCAGGAACTGGGCGGGCGTCAGCACCAGGGCGTGCACGGTGTCGTTGACGGTGAACCACTTGTGGGACTCTTTGCCGACGTAGTCGAGCATGCTGTTGTTGCAGAAGTGCGCGCCGGCCGCCACGCAGAAGCCGAGGGCGATCGTGGTGACCTGCTGCGAGCGGCTGTGCAGCTGGCGGGCGATGCCGAAGCCGGCGCCGACGACGGCGGTGAACGCGGTGTGCGCGGCCATGAGCCCGGCCACCTGCCGGCCCCAGAAGTGGAAGCCCGCGCTCGCGCCGTCGAAGTACGCCATGTAGGTGAGGCTCTCGCCGAAGTTGAAGCCGAGACCGACGGCGGCGCCGAGCACGATGCCGGAGACGACGGAGTCGACGTGCCGCCGGTACAGCAGGAAGAGGATCGCGACCCCCGCTCCCTTGCCGAGCTCCTCGAAGAACCCGGAGATCATCGGCAGGCCGATGTTCTTCAGGTACGTGACGTCCAGGACGTTGTCGGGGAGCGGGAAGTGCAGGAGGGAGAAGTCCGACCACCACTCGTTCATCGTCGCGCCGAACCCGCCGGCGACGATCGCCCCCCATCCCGCGCCGCCCAGCAGCAGGGGCACCGGCATCCGGCGGAAACGCTGCGCGCAGTGCACGAGCCCCAGCGCGTAGACGGTCGTGGGCACGCACACCAGGAAGGCCGTCGCCCAGGCCCCCGGCCACATGATCAGGTCGACGATGAGCGGGGACTTCAGGGCCGGCACCGCCAGCAGCACCGCGAGGAGTGCCCGACGGTAGCGCCGAGCCAGCACCGCACGACGGTCCGCCGGGACCTGCCGGCGCTTCGCGTACCGCAAGTGCCCCCATGCCACGGCGGACAGGACCGCGAGCAGCGCCCACCCGGGCGGGTACGGCCAGTGCACGTACAGGCCGGCCAGCGTCACCAGCTCCTCCAGCCCCGGGATGTCCAGGGCCGTCATGTCCACCTGCCGGGGCCGGACCAGGCTGATCACCATGGTCAGCGCGACCACCATGTGCAGCGACACGAGGACGAGCAGCGCCGCGCGCTGACGCCGGCAGGCCGGCAGAAGGCGGGGGTCCTCGGTCATGCGTTACCTGCCGGAGGCGGGGGTGGCGGCGCGGGCGCGGACGGCTGGCCAGGGAGGCGCGGCAGATCCTCCACGGTCGTGTGCCGGTCGATCACACAGCTCACGGCCAGCCCGAGCGTGAGCAGGCCGCCGGCGGTCATCGACGCGAACGTCCGGAAGAAGCGCAGGTGCGGCCGGGCTTCGAACCCGGCGGGCTCTTTGATGTGCGTGGGTGCGGGCGGGCCGGCGGTGTGCGGGCGTCGATCGCGCCTGAGCCTCTCCGGCCTGTTCGTGTAGATGAAGACGCCGGCCGCCACGATGACGAGGGCCATCATGAGGCGCTGGATCACCGCCACGAGGGTGTCGTGGCTCTCGCCGCCGGCCGGGGCGCGGCCCGGCTGCATGAAGAACTCGCCGACAGGCTCGGTGTCGCTGACCCGGCAAGGTCCGGCGGAAGGGACGGAGATGGCCAGGTTCGTGGCGTGGAGTTGATACATGCCCGGAGCGGCTTTCCCGGGGTCCAGCGTTCCGTGGCCGGTCATGAAAATGCGATCGCCCGCCGCCGTCCCGCTGAGAGGGACCGTTATTTCCGGTTTTTCGCCGGGCTGCAGAAACAATGTCACGTTGCCGGTGACCTGAGTGGGTATGCCGTGAATTTCCCCGCCGGGAAAAGTCTGCCGCGCGGCGGGGACGTTGCTGATGTCGAGCCGCACATGAAACCGGGCCGCGCCGGGCGAATCCGCCATGACGACCGATGGCGACTGGACGGTCAGCTCTCCCGTGGCCCCTCTGTCGCAGGTCACCAGGGCGCTGGGTGCCTGGAAGGTGGCGAAGATTCCCAGGACGCCGATCACAAATGGGGCGTATCCCATGAATACACCTCCCGGAAGTGCTCGGCGGCGGGGGCTGCTATTTCACGGGAGAATATACCGGCTGTTCAAGAAGCTCAGTGAATTTTTTGCGGGGGGCATAATTCAGCCCTTGGCGATGGTCGCCTCGAGGCCGTCGAGCAGCACGTTCAGGCCCATCGTGAACGTGTCGTCCTCGCCCGCCTCGTCGTCCTGCGACTCCACCCACGCCACCATCGGATAACGCTCCGCGAACCCGGGCGCGACCTCCTCCAGCAGGTGCGAGCGCGTCCGCCACCACTCCTCGTCCGACACCCCGGTGGCCGAGGGCGCCAGGCGCGACTCCGTGACGGTCCTCGCCGCGCCCCGGACGAAGTCGAACAGCAGCGCCACCACCCCGCGCGTCCGGCGCGGCCCCAGCCCCGTGCCGCGCAGGATCGCCACCACGCTCTCCAGCGCCGCGAACTCGTTCGGCCCCAGCACCGGCCGCGCCTGCGACACCTGCAGCACCCAGGGGTGACGCAGGTAGAAGTCCAGCGTGTGCCCGGCCCACGAGGCCACGGCCGGGCGCCAGCCGGCGCTCACGTCGTACTTCGTGGGCAGCTCGGCCAGCACCCGGTCGTACATGAGGTCGATCAGCTCGCCCTTGTTCGGCACGTACGTGTACAGCGCCATGCCGGTGCGGCCCAGCCGCTCGCCGACCTTGCGCATGGACAGCGCGGCCATGCCCTCGCGGTCGGCCACCTCGATCGCGGCCTCGACGATCACGTCGACGCTCAGGGCCGGCTTGGGGCCGGGACGCACCTCTTCCGGCTGCTCGCCGCCGCGCCACAACAACGCCATCGACCGTCGCGCATCACCCTGACCTGCGAAGACGGTCAACGCGGGACTCCCGGGGGCGGACAATGCCTTACGGCATAAGGCTATCAGCCGCGTGGATCATGCGAGCGTACGCTCACTGTGCGGCGCGACACGAACGGCCCGGCGTGCGGCCGGGCGACGAGCCGGAAGGCGGGATCAGGCGGGCCGGCGGGCGGCCACGGCGGCCAGCATCTCCCAGGCCGCCTCCGGGCGGAGCGTCTCCGCCGGATCCTCGTGGAACGGGTCCAGCACCACCGTCTCCGCGCCCAGCAGGCGCAGCTCCTCCAGGTCCTCCACGACCTGCTCGATCGTGCCCTCCCCGGCCCGCCGCTCCGCGCCCGTCACCGGCTTGGGTGTGATCCGCAGCAGGATGCGCGGGGCCAGCGCGGGCGCCGGCCGTTCCTGCTCGGCCGCGATGTCCTGAAGGCGTGACCACGTCTCGCGCAGCCAGGGCAGGGTGTTCCTGAGCGGATGCCACGCCTGGCCGAAGCGCACCGCCCGGCGCAGCGCGGCCGGGCTGCCGCCGCCGATCCACAGCGGCACGCCGCCCCGGGCCCGGTAGTCGCGCTCGTCGGCCCACGCGTCGCGCATGGCGGCCAGGTACTCGTCGGTGAGTTTGCCGCGCCGCTCGTGCGCCACCCCCAGCGCCTCGAACTCCTGCCGCGCCCACCCCGCCCCGACGCCCAGCACCAGCCGGCCGCCGCTGAGGTCGTGCAGGTTGGCCGCCATCCGGGCGACGAGCAGCGGGTGACGATAAGGGACGATCAGCACCGTCGTGCCGAGCGTGATGCCGGTGGTCGCGCCGGCCAGCCAGGAAAGGGTGGTGAACGGCTCGTAGAACGGCGGGGGGTACTGCTCGGCGACGTCGGGGGTGATCACGACGTGGTCGGAGACCATGAGCAGGTCGAAACCGAGGCCCTCGACGGTCAGGGCCCAGCGCCGCAGCACGTCCGGGGTGGTGCCGGGGCCGAAGTTGGGGACATTCACACCGAGTCGCATCCGATCAGGCTATCCACCCCCCACCCCACCGGGGAAAGCGGCCCACGGCCGCTCTGTGATCGGGCCATGCCCCGCATCGGGCCGGAAACGGCGGCTGTCCCGGCCCCGCGCGAGGCGGGTACCGGGACAGCCGTACGCCGAAAGCTCAGCTTTCGTCAGTCGACGGTGACATCGCTGTCGTCGTCGTCATCGTCATCATCGTCGTCGTCGTCGCCCGCCCAGTTTTCCCTGTAGTTCTTGGACTCGAAGGCCTTGCAGACGTCGGCGTCGCGGGTGCCGGCGAAGACACCGTGCTTGGTGACGTGCTGGTAGGTCGAGTCGTCGTTCATGCCCAGACCGCAGTGGTGCGGGTGCTTGGCCCAGAACTCGGACCAGACGTAGTCCTTGCCGTCGTCGGCGGCCGCGGAGCCGGCCGTGCCGAACAGTACGGCCGCGGCGAGCAGCGCCCCGCCGGTGGCGGTGAGGCTCTTTCTCATGATCTCCCCCTGTAATCACGGAGTGCCATCGGCCATCACTATACGTAGCGATCTTGGCGCTTCCAGTAGCGCCACACCGACTTTTCCCTCAATAGACCACCGGGGAAGGACGAGCACCCCTCGCGGCCGTCACCCCGCCTTGCCGAAGAACTCGATCAGCGCCGGCCCCATCACCCCCGCCTCGACGTCGTGGAACCCGCCCGGCAGGCTCCGCCGCACCGCCCCCGGCACCGCCTCCGCCATGTCCCTGCACGCCGTACGCAGGAGGCCGGGGCTGGCCTCGCTGTCGAGCACCAGGACCGGCGCGGTGACGCCGGCGTACCGGGCGGGATCCCCGCCGTTCGCCACCGCCGTGTCGTACGCGAGCGTCGGCGCGATGCCCTCCAGCACCGCCCGGAACGGCGACTCGCGCATCCCGGCGATCATCTCCTGCGGCAGCCCGATCGCCGCCTGGAACGCCTCGACGGCCTCGCCCCTGCGGCCCGCACGCACCAGCTCGCGCAGCCGTTCCAGCAGCTCCGCGTCCGCGTCGCCCCCGGCGGGCGGCGGCTCGAACAACGCCAGCCCCGTGATCCCCGCGCCCCGCAGGCTCGCCTCCAGCGCGAGGATCGCCCCCGAGGAGTGGCCGAACACATGAGCGTTGCCGCCGGCGTGCCCGACGAGGGCCACCAGGTCGTCGACCTCCGCCTCGACACTCGCCCGCGCCCACTCCTCGGCCGTGCCGCCCGTGTCGGGATGGCGGGCGTCGGTGCTCTCGCCCCGGCCGCGCCGGTCGTAGGTGTAGACGGTGAAGGCGCTGGCCAGCTCCGCCGCCAGCGCGTCGGAGGGGCCGGCGCCGCGCACGCACATGGCCCCGTCCACCAGGATCATCGCGGGCCCCTCGCCCGTCCGGGTGAAGGCGATGCGGGTGCCGTCGCGGGAAGTCACGGTGTTCATGGTGATCCTTTCGTCCGGAGGCCCTACCGACGAAGGGAACAGCACCGCACCGACATTTTCCGCCTCACTCGGCGGGGCAGCCTGTGCCCGGCCGCGGGAGGGTCAGGTCGGTCAGGTACGCGGTGGCGTACCGGATCGGGCACTTCTTGCCCGACAGGTACATGACGTGGCCGGGCCCGTCGTAGGGGACGGTCACCGATCCCGGGATCATGCTGGTGAAGCTGTCGGTCGAGGTGTGGTCGACCCACGTGGTGCCCACCCCGAGGAAGGGCGGCAGACCTCGGGTGGGCAGGGGGCGGGACGGGTTGGCGACCGGCAGCGGCCAGCCCGCGCAGCCGAGCGCGTCGATGGCCGCTCCCGCGTACTCGGGCGCGATCTTCCGCGCCTTCCTGCGGAAGTCCTCAAGCTGCGCGTAACCGGTGTAGCCGCGGTCGTCCCCGCAGCTCATCACCTGCGCTCCGGGCGTCGCCGCGTGACGCGCGGTGAACAGGGCCTGGTCGGCGAATCCTGACCCGTCCCCGCGCCGCGCCCTGTCCATCGCGTCCGCGACGGCGAGCCAGTCGGCGTTCCGCGGCCCGGGATCGAGGGGGACGATGGAGGTCAGCAGCCAGCCGGTCAGCTTCCCCTCGCCGTAGGAGGACGAGGTGACCGGGATGGGATGGCGATCGGCGTCCCGCAGCAGCTTGAGCCACACCGCCTCGGCGTCCTGGCCGTGCAGCGCGCAGGCGGGAGTGCGCGCGCACCAGGCGGCGAACCTGCCGAGCATCCCGCGCAGCACGGGCAGGCCGCGCAGTCGTTGCGCGGGCCAGCCCTCGACCTGGTTGTTGACGCCGTCGACGTACATGGCCCGGATCCGCTGCGGGAACAGCCTGGCATACGCGGCGGCCGCCGTCCCGCCGATGCCGCCGGCCATGAAGCTCACCCGCTCCTCGCCCAGCGCCTCACGGATCGCCTCGGTGTCCCGGGCGATCGACAGGCCGTCCAGGTGTGCGAACAGGCCCGTCGTGTCCGCCTTCCGGCACTGCTCGAACGCGTCGCTCATCGCCGCCGCCAGCGCCGCGAAGTCCTTCGCGTCGCGCGGGTCGTGCAGGGACGCTCCGGGCTGCGTGCACGCCTGGGGCATGTGCGCGATCCACGTGGTGGTACGCGTGTCGAAACCGACCAGATCGAACCTGCGCCGCAGCTCGGCGAGGTCCGCCGCGGAACGGGCCGGCTCCTGGATCCCGTAGCCGCTGGAGATGCCCACGACGCTGCCGATGCGGCGGGCGGGCTCGGTGGCCGGCAGGCGGGCCACGTCCAGCGTGATCTTCTGCCCCTGCGGCCTCGACCAGTCGGCCGGCACCTCGATCGAGGCACACCGCATCTGCGCGGGCACGCCTTCGCCCGCGCAGTCCCGCCACGCCAGTCGTCCGTCGTCTTGGTCGATCCCGGCAGCAGAAGCCGCCGGGGCCGTCGCCGCCAGCACCGCCGCCATGACGGCGATGACCGGCCACGTGCGCCTGCCGCTACGGCGTCTCCTCAGGGGCACCGCCCGAATCTTGATCATGATCCAAGCGTGCCGTCGCGGCCCGGCGGTTTCTTCCTCCCCCGAAACGATTCCGCCGGAGGCGATTCAGGATCCTCGTCCTAATCCGCAGGGTGGACCTCGGGGAACGGGAGACCTTCCCCAGGAACGTCGTCCCCCGCCCTGAGGAGGCGGTGGGGTCAGCCGGTCGCGTAGTCCGGGGTCATGACGGCGGCCAGGGTCAGGTGGGAGGCGGCCTCCTCGTGGCGGCCCTGGCGCTGGAGGGTGCGGCCCAGCAGGTGGCGGGCGTAGGAGTCGTCCGGTGACTCGGCCACCAGGGACTCCAGTGCCGTGCGCGCCCGGTTGAGCTGGGCCGAGGCGAAGTACGCGCGGGCCGCCAGCAGCCGCACCCCGCGGTCGTCGCCGTGCGCGGCCATCAGGGGGCGCAGCAGCGTCAAAGACCCGAGGGGGTCGCGCTGGTCGAGCAGCGACTCGGCGTACCGGAGCCGCTCGACCTCGTCGGGCAGCCGCCGGGGCGTGTGCCGCGCGGCGTCCTCAAGGAACTCGCGCAGCGTCGCGGGCGGTTGCGCGCCCTCCAGTGCGAGCCCGTTCGCCACGATCGTCGGGGACGTGCGCACGCCCTTGGCCTTGCCGACGAGCAGCAGCTCGCGCACCAGCTCGGCCCCGGGCAGGGTGCCGAGGGTGGGCCGGCCGGTGTAGCCGGCCTCCTCGGCCAGGCCCGCCTCGGCGGCGATGGCCGTCAGGACGGTGAGGTCGCTGATGTCCTGGACGTCGACGAAGTGGGCGCGCAGCACCCGCTCCACCACGCGGTCCTGCAGCTCGGCGCCGCCCTTCTCGTACGCCAGCGCGATCAGCCGGTGCGCCTCCAGCGTGCCGGCCCGCCACCCGGACCCCCACTGCTCCCCGAGCCCTTCGTCGGCGGCCACCTGGGCCACCCGCGCCCGGTTCTCGGCGGGGGAGAGGCCGGGCGCGCAGGCCCGCAACGCCTCGTCGGCCACGGGGTCGGCGAGCAGCTCGGCCATGGGGACGGCGCGCACGGGCGCGGACGGGTCGATCTGGTACGGCCGCCAGACCACCTCGACCGGCTCCCCTTCCCAGGAGGCCAGCGCCTTCTCCATGCGGCGCTTCCCGATGTGAGCCCATCCGCAGACGACGTCCGCCCAAATCTCCACTCTCATGCCGCCCAAGATAAGCGACAAATGTTGAATAGTCAACACATGTCGCGTAAGCGATGAATGTCGTATAGTGAAGGGCGTGAACCCCGACGATCCACGCGCCCAGCGCACCCGCGCCCGCCTCAAGGCGGCCATGCTGGAGCTGGCCCTGCAGCAGGAGCTCACCTCCATCACGATGTCCGCGTTGGCCAAGCGCGCCGAGGTGAACCGGGCGACGGTCTACCTGCACTACCCCGACGTCGACGCGCTGGTCACCGACGCCATGGAGGACGCCGTCGCCGCCGTGGCCAGGGCCGCCGCCCTGTGCCCGCTCGACGCGCCGCGCGAGCGGGCGCCGGGGCCGCTGGTGGAGCTGTTCGAGCACGTGGCCGTCAACGCCGCCCTCTACCGGCGCATGCTCGGGGCGCACGGCAGCGCCCGCTTCGCCGCCCGGATGCGCGAGCGGCTGACCGACGAGCTGGCGCGCCGCTTCGCCGACGGCCGGCGCCCCGCCGGGTGGGAGGACGTGCCGGTGGGCATGCACGCCGCGTACCTGGCGGGCGCGCTCGTCGGCGTGATCGCCCACTGGGTCGCGGACGGCGGCACCAGCGAGGAGGCGGCGCTGGCGTTCTGGCGGCTCTTCCGCACCGGCTGCCAGGCCGCCGCAGGACAGTAAGCCCAGGCCCCATGCCTGGCCACCAAGGGTGAGTGCCTGCCCAGGTGGTGCGAAAGGTCGGAGGGGGCGATACCGCAGCCGGCCCGGCATGGCCGATAATGTCCACGGTTGTCTTCGCGCGATTGATGGGGGTCCGTATGCGCCTCGCCAAGGTCCGTGCCGCCGCTTCCCGGCGAGGGCGCGCCACGCTGTAGCCGGTCGCCGTCGGGCTCGTGCCGGCGGGCGAATGCTCCTCGTCCGAAGCGGTCGCTCGCATAACCAACCGACCGTTTCCCTCTTCGCTCCGAGGAGCCCTTCAGCATGCCTTCATGCCCCCGTTCCCCGCAGTCCCGCCCCTCCCCGCACGTCAGGTGACCGTCCGCCATGCTCCCCGATGACCTCAGAACCGCCCTCGACCAGGCCCTGGCCCGCTTCACACCCCAGGAGCTGTCGGACGCGGTGACCCGCCTCACCGAGCGTTACCGCGTGGCGGGCGTCTCCCAGGGCGGCAACCACCTGCGGACGCGCGCCGACGTCGCCGCCTACGCGGCCTACCGCATGCCCGCCACGTACGCCGCCGCCGCGGCCGCCCTGCGCCAGGCCGCCATGCTGACCCCCGGCTTCGAGCCCTGCAGCCATCTCGACGCCGGCGGCGGCACCGGGGCGGCGATCTGGGCGGCGGCCGGCATCTGGCCGTCCGTCGAGCGGGTCACCGTCGTCGAGCACGACGCGCACGTCATCGACCTGGGCCGCCGCCTGGCCCGTGGCGGCCCGCGCCCGCTGCCCGCCACGACCTGGCGCCAGGCGCCCATCACCGCGGGCCTCGACCGGCCGCCCGCCGACCTGGTCACCATGTCGTACGCCCTGGGCGAGCTCCCCGAGCGGGACCGCCCGGGGGTCGTGAAGTGGCTGGCGGAGGGCGCCGCCATGGTGGTGATCATCGAGCCCGGCACCCCGGCCGGGCACGCCACGGTCGCCGCCGCCAGGGATGTGCTCGCCGCGCAGGGCCGGACGATCGTCGCCCCCTGCCCGCACGACGGCGCCTGCCCGATCCGGCAGGGCCGGCACTGGTGCCACTTCTCCGTGCGCCTGCCCCGGACGTCCCTGCACCGCCGCATCAAGGCGGGCACGCTCAGCTTCGAGGACGAGAAGTTCTCGTACGTGGCCGCCACGACCGGCACGTGGCCGCGCCCGGCCGCCCGCGTCCTGCGCCATCCGCAGAAACGCAAGGGCGTGGTCGCGCTGCGCCTGTGCACGGAGGGCGACGGGCTGTGCGACGTGATCGTCTCCAAGCGGCAGGGCGACCTCTACCGCGAGGCCCGCGACGTGGACTGGGGCGACGCCTGGCCTCACTAAAACCAATAGATGTTGACATAGAGTCGGAGGAATGGTTGGCTCCCGGGGGACACCAACCCCCGGGAAGGCCGCCGTCCGTGAGCATCGAGTTCCTGCTGACCTCGCTCGTCATCGTCGTCACCCCCGGCACGGGCGTGCTCTACACGCTCGCCGCCGGCCTGTCCCGCGGCGGCCGGGCCGGCGTCGTGGCCGCCGCCGGCTGCACGCTCGGCATCGTCCCGCACATGGCCGCCGCCATCACCGGTCTGGCCGCGCTGCTGCACGCCAGCGCCGTCGCCTTCGAGATCATCAAGTACGCGGGCGTGGCGTACCTGCTCTACATGGCCTGGAACACCCTGCGCGAGCGCGGCGCCCTCGACGTCGAGCGGGCGGCCGAGCCGCGCACCCCGCTGCGCGTGATCGCCGACGGCGTGCTCGTCAACATCCTCAACCCCAAGCTGTCGATCTTCTTCTTCGCGTTCCTGCCGCAGTTCGTCAGCGCCGGGGAGCCCGCCGCGCTGGCCCGCATGCTGGAGCTGAGCGCCGTGTTCATGCTCCTGACCTTCGTGGTCTTCGCCGGGTACGGCCTGTGCGCCGCCGCCGTCAGGAACCACGTCGTCTCCCGCCCCGGCGTGCTGACCTGGATGCGGCGCGGCTTCGGGGCCGCGTTCGTCGCACTCGGGGTCAAGCTGGCACTCACCGAGCAATAAGCCGGGATCCCTTCATCGGCGCCGGTAGCGAACACCGCCCGGCGCGCTCGCCGGACGTCCGGCGGACCATGGCTTCGGCATTATGGTTTGCCGTATGAATACGGATACGGAGAGTAGCGTCATGCGGACTCTCAGACACGATCTTCCGGCGTCACTCGTCGTCTTCCTCGTCGCGGTGCCCCTGTCGCTGGGCATCGCCATGGCCGCCGGCGCGCCCCTCGCGGCCGGCCTGATCGCCGCCGTGGCGGGCGGCATCGTCGCGGGCTGGCTGGGCGGCTCGCCCGTGCAGGTGAGCGGCCCGACGGCGAGCCTCACCGTGGTGATCGCCGGCCTGGTGCACACCTACGGCTGGCGCGCCACCTGCGTGATCACCATCCTCGCCGGCACCGTGCAGGTGCTGCTCGGCGTGTTCAAGGCGGCCCGCGCCGCGCTGGCCGTCTCGCCCGCGGTCGTCCACGGCATGCTGGCCGGCGTCGGCATCATCATCGCCCTCTCGCAGCTCCACGTCGTGCTCGGCGGCAGCTCCCAGCACTCGGCGCTGGCCAACATCACGCAGCTCCCCGGCCAGCTGATGAACCTGCACGGCCACAAGGTCATGGTCGGCGTGCTCACCATCCTGGTGCTGCTGGTCTGGGGCCGGCTGCCCAAGCACATCCGGGCGATCCCGGCCCCTCTCGCGGCGCTGCTCGTGGCCGCCGGCACCGCGTGGCTGTTCGGCTGGAACGTCACCCGCATCGACCTGACCGGCGCCATCGCCTCCTGGGCGCCGCCGGAGCTGCCGCAGGGCGACTGGCACCACGTCGCCGGAGCCGTCCTGCTGATCGCCCTGCTGGCCGGGGCTGAGTCGCTGCTGTGCTGCGTGGCCACCGACAGCATGCACGGCGGCCCCCGCGCCGACCTCGACCGCGAGCTGTCCGGGCAGGGCGTCGCCAACGTGGTCAGCGGCCTGCTCGGCGGGCTGCCCGTGGCCGGCGTGATCGTGCGCAGCACCACCAACATCCGGGCCGGCGCGCGCACCCGCTGGTCGGCCATCCTGCACGGCGTGTGGGTCCTGCTGTTCGCGCTCTGCCTCGGTGGAACGATCCAACTCATCCCGATGGAGGCCCTGGCGGCCCTGCTCGTCTTCATCGGCATCAGGACGATCAGCCTCGGCCACATCCGGAAGGTGCACGGCCACAACGAGGTGCCCGTCTACGTGATCACCATGGCCGGCGTGATCCTGGTCGGCCTGGCCGAAGGCGTGCTGGCCGGGCTCGCGCTGGCCGCGCTGCTGGCGCTGCGCCGCCTGACCCGGGTCACCATCGACAAGCGCGAGGAGCCCGACGGGCGCCTGCACACCACCGTCTCCGGCTCGCTCACCTTCCTCGGTGTGCCCCGCCTCACCCAGGAGCTGCGCGAGATCCCGGCCGGCGCCGCCGTCGACCTCGACCTCAACATCGACTTCATGGACAACGCGGCCTTCGAGGCCATCCACAACTGGCGTCAGGACCACGAGCGCCTCGGCGGCACGGTCACCATCGACGAGCTGCACGACGAGTGGTACACGATCGCCGCCAGCGGCGCCCGCATGTCCCCGGCCAAGAGCCCGCCCAAGGCGGCCGGCCGCTGGTGGCTGCCGTGGACGCACCGCGACTCCGACGCCTCCACGAGCGTGGAGTGCCGGCTCACGTGGGGCGCCGACGAGTTCCACCGGCGCACGGCGCCGCTGGTGCGGCCCATCTTCACCGAGCTGGCCGCCAAGCAGCAGCCCACCCACCTGTTCATCACCTGCGCCGACTCCCGGCTCATGCCCAGCCTGATCACCTCCAGCGGGCCCGGTGACCTGTTCACCGTGCGCAACATCGGCAACCTCGTGCCGCGCGCGGGCGCCGCGCCGAGCGACGACTCGGTGGCCGCCGCCATCGAGTACGCCACCCGCGTCCTCGGCGTGCACACCATCACGGTCTGCGGGCACTCGGGCTGCGGCGCGATGGCCGCCCTGCTTGCCGGGCCGGCCGCCACCGCCGAGCTGCCGCAGCTCAGCCGCTGGCTCCAGCACGGCGACCTCAGCCTCACCGGGCTCGGCGGCGACGACGCCGGCGACCGGCTCGACGTGCTGTGCCGGCTGAACGTGCAGCAGCAGCTCGAGAACCTCAGAACCTACCCCGGGGTGGACGAGCAGGTCGCGGCGGGCCGGCTGAAGCTGGTCGGGCTCTACTTCGACATCGCCTCCGCGCGGGTGGACATCGTGCCGCCACGCTCGCCCGACCTGCCGGTGGCCACCACCACGTCCCTGCCTCCTGAGCCGAGCCAGCGCTGAGAAGCGGGCCGGGTGCCGGGCGCGGCACCCGGCCCGCCAGGCGCTCGACATCGGGGATGATCGTCACCAGAATGGCGGAAAACGCCACACGGGGGATTGTCGGATGCCGGAGCCCGAGGAGACACGTCCGGACGACCCGGAGCGGATCGCCGGCCACACCGTGATCGGCCGCCTCGGGGAGGGCGGGCAGGGCACCGTCTACCTCGCCACCACCGCCGGCGGCGCGCGGGTGGCGGTGAAGCTGCTGCGCGCCGACCTGGCGGGCGACGCCGAGGCGGCGCAGCGGTTCGTCCGCGAGGTGGAGCTGGCGCGCCGGGTGGCGCCGTTCTGCACCGCGCAGGTCCTGGAGACCGGATTGGTGGAGGGTGGGCGGCCCTACATCGTCAGCGAGTACGTCGACGGCCCCACCCTGGCCGAGGTGGTGCGGGCGGAGGGGCCGCGCACGGGAGCGGCCCTGCACCGCCTGGCGATCAGCACCGTTACCGCGCTGGCGGCCATCCACCAGGCCGGCATCGTGCACCGCGACTTCAAGCCGGCCAACATCCTGCTGGCCGCCGACGGCCCCCGCGTGATCGACTTCGGCATCGCCAGGGCGCTCGACCTCACCTCGACGCTGACCGGGAGCGTGGTCGGCACGCCCGCGTTCATGGCGCCCGAGCAGTTCGGCCAGGCCACTCCCGGGCCGCCCGCCGACCTGTTCGCCTGGGCCGGCACGATGGTGTTCGCCGCGTCGGGCCGCTACCCGTTCGGGCAGGACCAGCTCCCGGCGGTGATCGGCCGCATCCTGACCGCCGAGCCGGACGTCGGCGAGATCGACGACCCGGCCCTGCGCGCGCTGGTGACGGACTGCCTGGCCAAGGACCCGGCCCGGCGACCCACGGCGGGCGAGGCACTGGCCCGGCTGCTGGGCATGTCACCCGGCACCACCCCGCCCGGCACCACCCCGCCCGGCACCACCCCGCCCGGAACCCCAGGCACCGCCCCGCAGGAGGCATCCGGCATCGTCCTGGCGGCTCCGAAGGCCCGAAAGGTCCGTGTCCGGGTGGTAGCGGTCGCCGTCACGGTCGCGGCGGCGCTCACGGCGCTCGCCCTGGCGCTCGGCCCCTTCGCCGCCCCGCAAGGCAAGCCGTCGGCCCCGGCATCCGCCGCTCCCCGGAACGGCGAGCCTTCGGGGCCGACCGCCGCCGCCACCTTCGCCCAGTCGGAGGAGAGCTTCCGGGTCCCGTCCACGACGATGCGGGTCTACGAGGACGACGACGACCCCGTCAAGCTCGTCTCGTACTACGGCGGCAACGGCGTCTACATCCGCGAGAAGGGCTCGCGGACCTTCAAGCGCCACAAGGAGTACAGCTACCCATATGTCCTGTCGCCCGACGGGAGCACGGCGCTGGCGCTCAACAACTACAACCCGGACGAAGGCCCCAAGACCGTCGCGATCATCGACCGCACGACCGGGGTGAAGGAGGTCGTCACCCTCTCCTCCCAGCCGGGCGTGTGGGCGTACGCGCCCCGGTGGTCCCCGGACGGGAAGTACGGCCTGGTGACGCTGGACCTGCCGAAGGCGCAGGACGAGGCGCGGCCGAGGCCGGGTTTCGCGATCATCGACGTCGAGCGGGCCACAGCCCGCGTGGTGCGGATCGAGGACTCGCCGGAGAGGGTCCAGCGCCTGTTCTGGGCAGGCGGCTCCGTCGGGCTGTGGGCCTCCGACGGCACCGTCCGCCTCTACGACCTGAACGGCCTCTTCCAGCGGAGCCTGCCCGACGCCCACGCCCCCGATCAGATCTACGACGACCCCGTCTCGCCGGACGGCACGCGGCTGGTCGCCCGGTGCACTGCCGACGGCACCGACCTGTGCGTGCGGCCCGTCTCCGGGCGGGGCGCGACGGTGACCGTGCCGTTCACGGGGGACCGGGTGATGGGCTGGTGGGACGACGACCACCTGTCCGTCTGGCGGCCCAACGGCAAGGGGTACGACGTCGTCGTGGTCGATCTGTCCGGCCGGCCGGTCCGGCTGCTGGCCACCACCACCGACAGGACGGCCGGCCTGTTCCACTTCGCCAGGGCGGGCGTCTGACTCCCGGCGCCCCCGGCGCGGGCGAGCCGGGGGCGCGTGTGGTTGCATGATCCCCGCCGTCCACGCGGCCTGCCCCCAGCCCTGCCGTGACGGCGAGAAAGGACACGTCGCAGGTGAAGCCCCCGTCCCATGTCGTCGATCTGATCGACGGCGCCCACCCGGCCCGGTCCGTCGTCCGCCTGCTCGCGCGCCGTCCCGGCCGCATGTCGCTCGCGCTGCTGGCGTTCGCGTTCAAGGAGGTCCCGCTCTGGTTCCTGCCGGTCATCACCGCCGCGATCATCGACGTCGTCGCCGGGCGCGGGTCGCTGACCGGCGTGCTGGGGTGGTTCGCGCTCGCGGGCGTCCTGCTGCTGCAGAACTATCCGAACCACCTCCTCTACACGCGCAACTTCATGACGGTGGTGCGCGACATCGGCGCCGACCTGCGCAACGCCCTGGCGGCGCGGCTGCAGAGCCTGTCCATCGGCTACCACACCCGCATGAGCTCCTCGATCGTGCAGAACAAGGTCGTGCGGGACGTCGAGAACGTCGAGCTGATGCTGCAGCAGGTGACCCATCCGCTGCTGTCGTCCACGATGGTCCTCATCGGCGCGGTCTCCATGACGGCGATCGCCGTGCCCGAGTTCCTGCCCGTCTACGCGCTGACCGTGCCGATCTCGCTCGTGCTGCGGGCCGCGCTCGGCCGGCGCTCCCGCCGCCGCAACGAGGCGCTGCGCCGCGAGATGGAGGGGCTGGCCGCCCGGGTCGGCGAGATGGCGTCGCTGATCCCCGTCACCCGCGCGCACGGCCTGGAGGAGACCGCGGTCACCAGGGTCGCCTACGGCGCCGACGGCGTGCGCCGGGCGGGCCTGCACCTCGACATGCTCAACGGGCACGTCGCCTCCCTGTCGTGGGTGACGATGCAGCTGCTGGGCGTCTGCTGCCTGGTGCTGGCCGCGACGTTCTCCCTCACGGGCCTGCTGCCGATCACGCCGGGCGAGGTGGTCCTGCTGTCGAGCTACTTCGCGCTGCTCACGCAGGGGCTCACCCAGCTGCTCATGCTCATCCCGGTCGGCGCGCGCGGCCTGGAGTCGATCCGCTCGATCGCCGAGGTCATCCAGGAGCCGGACCTGGAGCAGAACGAGGGCAAGCGGCCCGTCACCGCCGTGGACGGCGCGATCCGGCTCGAACGCGCCTCCCACCGCTACCCGGGAGCCGACGAGGACGCCCTGCACGCCATCGACCTCGACATCCCCTCCGGCACGACCGTCGCGTTCGTCGGCTCGTCAGGCTCCGGCAAGTCCACCCTGCTCAACCTGGTGCTCGGCTTCGTGCGCCCGACCGGCGGCCGCATCCTGCTCGACGGCGCCGACCTCCAGGAGCTCGACCTGCGGACCGTGCGCCGCTTCGTCTCCGTCGTGCCGCAGGAGTCCGTGCTGTTCGAGGGCACCATCCGCGAGAACGTCGCCTACGGCCTGCCGGAGGTCTCCGACGAGCGCATCGCCCAGGCGCTGCGCGACGCGAACGCGTGGGCGTTCGTCCAGGACCAGCCGCAGGGCTGGGACACGGTGGTGGGGGAGCGGGGCGCCCGCCTGTCGGGCGGGCAGCGGCAGCGCCTCGCGATCGCCCGCGCGCTGGTGCGCGACCCGCGCGTCCTGCTGCTGGACGAGGCCACCTCGGCGCTCGATTCCGAGTCGGAGGAGCTGGTCAAGGAGGCGCTGGCCCGCCTCATGCGCGGCCGCACCACCCTCGTCGTCGCGCACCGGCTCTCGACGGTACGCCAGGCCGACCGGATCGTCGTGCTGCACCGTGACCGCGTCGTCGAGCAGGGCACCCACGACGACCTCCTCGCCGCCGACGGCCGCTACGCCCGGCTCCACCTCACCCAGGCCGGCCACGCCTGACCCCGCTCAGCCCGCCCCTGCCCGGCTCGCCCCCGCTCGGCCGCCCGCTCGACTGGCCCGCTCCCGCTCAGCCGCCCGCTCGACCGGCCCGCTCCCGCTCGGCCCGCTCAGCTCGCCAGCCGGGCCAGCAGCAGCTCCAGCGGTCGCGGCACCTGGCCCGGGTCGAGCGCCGCGGCCAGCAGGCGCGAGTAGCGGATCTTGCGGCCGGAGCCCGCCCCCATGAAGCGGCGCAACTGGTCGTGCGTGGCCCTGCCCCGCCACACGGGCTGCTTCTGCAGGGTACGGAAGGAGCCCAGCTCGCCCTCGGCCTCGACGATCCGCTCCACACCGTCGGTGCCGAGGGCGCGGATCAGCTCGTCCTCCAGGTCGGCCACGCACACGTAGAACCCGAGCGCCTCCAGCCCGCCCCGGTCGAGCCCGGAGCCGAGCCCGGCTCGTTCGAGCGCCTTGCGGTAGTCGCCTTCCTCGCCGGCGTCGCACAGCCCGGCCAGCCGCAGGCCGTGCCCGGCCGGGCCGAACCTGGCCACGTACGCCCCGATGTTGGTGGCGCCGCCCATCGCCTCGACGCGGACGCCTTCCTTCTCCAGGTCCAGGCCGCGGCGCTCGGCCAGCGCCTCGACGGCCGACTTGTCGCTGGTGCCCTCGACCAGGACCACGGTTCGCGTGTCGATCACGTGCCCAGCCTGGCACCGAATCCCGGAGGGTTCATCTCCTTTAGGCCGCGCGGCCCAGGTTCTCGCCGAAGAAGGCGGCGATGCGCTCGACGGCGGGGTCCACGTACTGCTTCCTGTCGTACAGGTCGACGTGGCTGGCCCCGTCGATCCAGCACAGCTCCTTGGGGCCGGTGGCCCGCTGGAAGGCGTCGACGCTCATCCAGGACGTCACGGCGCGGCTGCCGACGACCATGAGCAGCGGCCGGGAGCCGATCAGCGGGATCGGGGCGAAGGCGTCGAAGGAGGCCATCTTGTCGACGCTCTCCCAGGTGAGCGAGCCCGGCGAGCGCGGGTGCCGGCCGCGCTCGGTGCGGTAGTACTCGAAGCCTTCGGCGCCGTGCTCGCCGCCGATCGCGTACGCCTGCTCGACGGTGTCGGGGAAGAGGGCCAGCGCCGCAGGGTCCTCGCCGCGGGCCGCGGCGGTACGGGCGTGCGCGGCGGCGTCCAGCAGGCCGAGGAACACGGCCGGGTCCTGGGCGCCGTCGGCCCCCAGGCGGAACTGGCGGGCGACGTCCACCGCGCTGACCGTGGCGACCGCCTTGACGCGGCGGTCGCCGGCGGTGGCGGACAGGGCGTAGCCGCCGGAGGCGCAGATGCCGAGCAGGCCGATGCGGTCGGGGTCGACCTCGTCCCGCGTCGTCAGGAAGGACACGGCGGCCTTGAGGTCCTCGACGCGCTGGGCGGGGTCCTCCAGGCCGCGCGGCTCGCCGCCGCTCTCGCCCTGGTAGGCCGCGTCGTAGGCGAGCGCGACGAACCCCCGTTCGGCCAGGTGCGCGGCGTAGAGGCCGGCGGCCTGCTCCTTGACGCCGGTGCCGGGGTGGCCGACGACGATCGCCGGGCGCGGCTGCTCGGCGGGCCGTCGGGGAGGTGGAGGTGACCGGCGACGGGGATGCCGGCGCTGGGGAAGGTGACGTCGATCCTGGCCATGGGAGGCTCCGTTCCGTGGTTCGCGGCCCGGCTCGGTGCCGGGCACGGGTCCACCTTCGTCCTCTCCCCGGGCAGGCAAAAGCGGCGGGTTTCTGCCTGGGAAAGAACCTGCCCCCTCACGCGTACCGGCTCAGGCCGGACAATGGACGGCATGAGCAGCACAACCGGCCCCGGCGAGCTCGGCGCCTTCCTCAAGGCCCGCCGGGCGCAACTGGCCCCGCAGGACCTCGGCCTGCCCGAGCACGACTCCCGGCGCAAGGTCGCGGGGCTGCGCCGCGAGGAGGTCGCCCAGCTCGCCGCGATCAGCGTCGACTACTACACGCGGCTGGAGCAGGGCCGCGTCCGGGCCTCCGCCGCGGTGCTCGCCACGCTGGCCCGCGCGCTGCGCCTCGACGACGACCAGCAGCGCTACCTGTACGAGCTGGCCGGCAAGGCCGACGCCCGGCCCCGCAGGCGCCGCCCGGCGCAGCGCGTGCGCCCCGCCATGCGCCGCCTGCTCGACCAGCTCACCGCGACCCCCGCCCTCGTCCTGGGCCGGCGCCTCGACGTCCTGGAGTGGAACGCCGGCGCCGCCGCCCTCTACACCGACTTCGGACAGCTGCCCGCCGACCGGCGCAACTACCTGTACCTGCTGTTCACCGACCCCGTCATCCGGGACATGCACCTGGAGTGGCAGCACGACGCCCGCGACGCCGTCGCCGCCCTGCGCATGGAGTCCGCGGCGAACCCCGACGATCCCGAGCTGGCCCGGCTCGTCGGCGAGCTGTCGGTGCGCGACGCCGACTTCCGTACGTGGTGGGCCGAGCACCGCGTCAACAACGCCGCCTACGGCACCAAGCGCTACCGGCACCGCCTGGTCGGCGAGCTGACCCTCGACTGCGACACGTGGAGCAGCCCCGACGGCTCGGGGCAGCGCCTCATGGTGCTCACCGCCGAGCCCGGCTCGCCGTCGCACGACGCGCTGCGCATCCTCACCTCGTGGACGGCGGACGAGGCGGCCGGCAGCCGCGCCCGCTGACGCGTCAGAGGATGAACGTGAACAGCGGCGAGCCCGGCGGGATGCGCTCGACCGTGAGCGGGCTCGCCTTCATCCTGGCCAGCAGGCTCTCGAGGTCGCCGGCCCGTTCGAGCTCGATGCCGACGAGCGCCGGGCCGGTCTCGCGGTTGTTCTTCTTGATGTACTCGAAGGCGATGATGTCCTGGCCCTCGCCCAGCACCTCGTCGAGGAAGTGGCGCAGGGCGCCGGGGCGCTGCGGGAAGGTGACCAGGAAGTAGTGCCGCAGCCCGATGTGCACGAGCGAGCGCTCCAGCACCTCGTTGTAGCGGCTGACGTCGTTGTTGCCGCCCGAGACCACGCACACCACCGGCCCCTCCGGGCCGTAGGCGAGGACCTCGCGGGCCGCGGCGCCCGCGAGAGCGCCGGCGGGCTCGGCGATGATGCCGTCGGTCTGGTAGAGATCGAGCATCTCGGTGCACACCGCGCCCTCGTCGACCGCGACGATCTCGTCCACCAGATCCTTCACCAGCGGGAACGTGCTGTCTCCCACCGTGCCTACGGCGGCGCCGTCGACGAACGTGTCCAGCTCCGGCAGCGCGACGGGGCCCCCGTGGTCGAGGGCGGCGCGCATGCTGGCCGCCCCGGCCGGCTCCGCGCCGATGAGGCGGGTGCCGGGGGAGTGCTCGCGCAGCCACACGGCCACGCCGCTGATCAGGCCGCCGCCGCCGACCGGCACGACCACCGTGCCGGGCGCCTGCCCGCACTGCTCCAGGATCTCCAGGCCGACCGTGCCCTGCCCGGCCATCGTGCGGACATCGTCGAACGGGTGCACGTAGACCGCGCCGCCCGCCTCGCTGTCGGCG
The DNA here is from genome assembly GCF_900323885.1 of [Actinomadura] parvosata subsp. kistnae. Lineage (GTDB taxonomy): Bacteria > Actinomycetota > Actinomycetes > Streptosporangiales > Streptosporangiaceae > Nonomuraea > Nonomuraea composti. Next base: position 195,068 of record NZ_OOHJ01000005.1, read on the forward strand.
TGCGCGGCGGCGCTCGCCTCGTCGTACGTGCCGCCGCCGACCACGATCTCCACCCGGTCGCCGCCGAGCGCCGCGATGCGCTCGCGCTTCTGCCGGGGCGTGGTGGACGGGACGTACACGCGGCCGCTGATCCCCAGGCGCGCGCACGCGAACGCGACGCCCTGCCCGTGGTTGCCCGCGCTCGCGCAGACCACGCCGCGCCGCCGCTCCTCCTCGGTGAGCGAGGCGATCAGGTTGAACGCGCCGCGCACCTTGTACGAGCGGCACACCTGCGCGTCCTCGCGCTTGAGCAGCACCTGGCCGCCGAGCAGGCCGGACAGGCGCTCGTTCGGCTCCAGCGCGGTACGGCGGACCACCGGCCGCAACCGTTCGGCCGCCTGATCGATCATCGTGGCGGTGAGGCGGTTGCTCATGCACACTCCTGGGCGCTGTGGCGGATCAGGGAATACGCCATCCTATTCGCGCCCCGCCACTTCCTCGGCCGGACGAGCGAACGGCGGCCCTCTTCTCCTACGCCGCATAGTGGATGCCGCGCCCCGGGCTCCTGCGCCGCTCCCGGGCTCCTGCGGCTCGTCAGTGGGTGAGCAGGGAGTGGCAGTGGTGGGCCAGGAACGCCGCCACGACCGGCGCCAGCGCCAGCGCGGCGGGGCCGGCGAGCAGGGCCGCGACGGCCAGGCGCCCGGCGGCGCGCTCGCGGCGCCCGAGCGGGACCTGCGGGTGCAGCATCCGCCGGACCCGGGTCAGCGCCGTCTCGCCGCCCGCGCCCAGCGCGAACGCGGGGACGCGCCCGGTCGCGAGGCCGACCAGGGCCGCCGCGATGTGGACGCGCGGGTGCCGGCGGGCCGCCACGTCGTCGGCCAGCAGCTCGACCAGCCGCGCGACCTCGGCCCGCGCCTGCTCGAACAGCGGAAGGCGCGGGAAGGCCCGGGCCAGGGCCTCGGCGCCGGCCAGCACCAGGTGGTGCCGCCCGCGCAGATGCGCCCGCTCGTGGGCGAGCACGGCGGCGACCTGCTCGGGCGCCAGCGAGTGCAGCGCCCCGGTGGTGATGACCGCGTGCCCCTTGCGGCCCGGCAGACAGTAGGCCAGGCGCTCCTCGTAGTCGACCACCACCGCGTCGAGGTCGTGGTCGTGCTGCCCGAGCAGGGCCAGCGCGTCGGCGTGCCGGCGGCGTTCGCGGCGGGCGCGCAGCAGGACCGCCGCCCCCACGGTGGTGACCCGGGCCAGGACCAGGGCGCCGGCGGCCAGCCCCGCCCAGGTGCCGGTGGAGCTGAGCGCGGCCTCGTCGTGCAGCAGCGCGGCGCACGCCTCGAACAGCTCGGCCAGGCCATGCCCGACCACGGCGGCGGGCACGGCGGCGGCGAACGCCGACAGCAGCGCGGCGGCCACCACCGACACGCTGGCCGCCTGCCACATCGCGATGGCCAGCCGGGGCGCGCGGTCGGCCCAGGTGCCCCGCCTGAGCAGCCGCGGCAGCGCGAGGGCGGCGAACAGGCCGTACAGGGCGAGGACGATCGCCACCGTCATGCGCCGCGGCCCCCCGGCGGGTAGACCTGCAGCGCCGCCTCAAGGGCGCTGGCCTCCTCGGGGGTGAGCCGCTCGAGGAAGTGCACCAGCGTGGCCGCCCTGTTGCCGCTGCCGGCCAGCGACTCGCGCATCACCTCGGCTGTGTACGCCTCCTTCGACGACACCGCTTCGTAGATGTAGGCCCGGCCGGCCGACTTCCGCTTGAGCATGCCCTTGGTGTGCAGTTTGTCCATCACGGTCATGACCGTCGTGTAGGCGATGGTGCGGTCTTGCCTCAGGTGCTCCAGCACGGCCCGCACCGAGGCCGGCTGCCTGATCGCCCACATGTGCTCCATGATCGTGGACTCGAGCTCTCCCAGGCCACGCACCATCTGTACAGCCCCTCCCGCCTCGGTCCCTCCCATGTTACCGGCGATCACGTACGTCCGGGTGAGTCAGTTACTACGATGTTCGTTAGTAGGCGTTGCGATGGTACCGATAGGGGGTATACGTTTGGCCGCAACCAATGTGGCCGAATCGCCTGGAAGGTAGGCAATGTCCGAATCTATGCACCACGCCGGACATGGACAGCATGACCATGGCGGTCACGAGGGCGGGCAGCACGGGGCCGATCACGGCGCCGAGCATGGTGCCGAGCATGGTGCCGAGCATGGCCATCACGGGCCGATGAAGGCCACGTGGGGAGTCGCGGCGTCCGCGACGCTGCACTGCCTCACCGGGTGCGCCATCGGCGAGGTGCTCGGCATGGTGATCGCGACCGCACTCGGCTGGCACAACCTGCCCAGCATCCTCCTGGCCATCGCCCTGGCGTTCGTCTTCGGCTACGCGCTCACCCTGCGCGGCCTGTTCCGCGCGGGCGTCAAGTGGCGTCAGGCGCTGCGGCTCGCGCTGGCCGCCGACACGCTGTCGATCCTCGTCATGGAGATCGTCGACAACGGCGTCATGCTGATCATCCCGGGTGCCATGGACGCCGGTCTGGCCAGCGTGCTGTTCTGGGGCGCGCTGGCGTTCTCGCTGCTCGTGGCCTTCCTCGTCACCACGCCCATCAACAAGTGGATCATCGGCCGGGGCAAGGGGCACGCGGTGGTGCACGCGTACCACCACTGACCGCACCGCTCTCACGGGGGGCGTCGCCGCACCGCGGCGGCGCCCCTCTTTTTCGTGTCATGAAGCGCGCCGTGGAACCCAAACCGGACTTACGACCGTCCCTTCGTTAGAAGGGATCAGCCGAACGCCTACCCCCCGCCCCCGTCCCGTGACAACCCGCAGCCAAACTCCGCTTGGTCCACCACCGTTCGACACAAGGAGTACGACTCGGTGAATCCGCGCGCACTCGCCCATCGGGCACACCGGCACGGCTGGGACGTCCAGACCGTCCCCCGAACCTCAGGCCCCGTCGTCATCCTCCGGCGCGACGGCTGGCGCCTGGAGATCGCGTTCGACGGCCACGCACCCCAGAAGGCCACCGCCAACGGGCCCGGGCAGAACACCGGCAAGCAGCTCAATCTCCGCTCGATCAACGACTTCGTGCACCGGCCCGGCACGGAGCGCTTAATCCACCCGGGCCACGGCCGGCGGGCCCGCCGCGACGGCGAGGCGGGCGAGCGCCACAGTGGCGGGCCCAACGGCGGGCCCAGCAGTGGACGGGGCGTCCCGCAGAAGGCCGAGAAGTAGCGCCCCCACCCGTGTCCCCGCTACGGGCTCAGGCGACCCGCAGGGCCCACTCGACGCCGGGGCAGCGGTCCATCACGACGTCGAGGCCGGCGTCCAGCGCTCGCTGGGCGGCCGCCTCGTCGATCACGCCCAGGGGCAGCCAGACCGCCCCGGCGCCGATCGCGATGGCCTGGTCGATCACTTCCCCGGCGTGCTCCGAGCGGCGGTAGACGGCCACCACGTCCACCTTGTCCGGGATCTCGGCCAGCGTCGCGTAGCCCGGCTCACCCAGCACGGTCTCGGCGGCCGGATGGACGGGAATGATCCGCCGGCCGCGCCCCTTGAGCAGGCCCGCCTGGTCGTAGGCCGTGCGGTCGGGGTTGGCGGACAGGCCGACGAACGCCCACGTGCGGGCCTCGGTGAGCAGGCGGCGGATGACGTCCTCGGCCGCGTAACGGTTCCCCATGCTCCGGCCAACACCCGGATCGCGTCACGCATTTCCCTCGTACAAAAACGTCACCCCCGTCACGGACCGGCATACCTCGCGTCTGACGGGAAGGAGGACGGAGGCCGCCGGTCACGCCGGCGGGCAGGGGGATCTGACCGTCGAGAGGCTAGGAGGAGACACATGGATCCGTCAGGCCAGGAGACTGGCAAGGTCACCGGCACTCAGGACAAGGACTACAACCTGATCTGGTTCGTGGAGCAGTGCCTGAGCAACGTGCTGCGCCTGGAGAACTACATCGCCGACGCCGAGCGCGCCGGCGACGGGGAGCTGGCGAGCTTCTTCCGCCGCGCCCAGGCCGAGAGCCGCAAGGGTGCCGAGCAGGGCAAGGAACTGCTCAGCAAGCGCCTGCTCAAGTAGCCGCCCGCTCACGTAACTGCCCGTGATCCAAGGAGCGGCCGCCCCGTCCGGGGCGGCCGCTCGCACATGCCGCTCGCACATGCCGCTCGCACATGCCGCTCGCACATGCCGCTCGCACATGCCGCTCGCACATGCCGCTCGCACATGCCGCTCGCACATGCCGCTCGCCCGTGCCGCTCCCTCCCGCCGTCAGTGGGCAGGCAGCTCCCGCGCCCGCTGCTCCGCCCTGCTCGGCGTGGTGACCGAGGTGAGGGTGGCGGAGGTCTCGGCGCGGAACCAGACGTGCTTGTCCTCGCGCTGCATGCGCTGGATGCGCGGGTCCTCCACCACGCACACCTTGCGCACCGACTTGCCCGGCGCCAGGCGCCCCACGGACACGCGGCAGGTGCCGACCTTGTCGGTGATCCGGTCGGGCATCCAGAAGTCGCCGCCGTACAGGGTGACGTCGATCCGTTCGCCGATAGTGAGCTTCTCCGAGTCGTTCGTCAGGCGCAGGCCCACCGCGACCGGCCCGCAGACCCCAGGAGCGCACGGCGTGATCTGCGACACCTCCTGGTCGAGAAGGGCGGTGGTGTTGACGGTCACCGTGCGGGGGATGCCGCGCAGCCGGGCGGCGAGGTCGGCGTAGGCGTCCGCGGCCTCCTGGGCGGTGCCGGTGCGGACGGTCAGCCGGGCGGCCGCCTCCGGGGCGAGGCCCAGGTTGGTCAGCAGCTCGACCCCCGAGTAGCCGAGCAGCCGGTGCGGCGCCTCGGGGGAGAACCAGTACGTGCCGTTGCGGACCGCGTCCGTGCTGGAGGTGTCGAGCCGGGTCAGGTCCAGGTGCGGCGCTCCGGCGGGGACGCCGTCGGGCGGTGGGTAGGCGACCGGGCGGTCGGTCGGCGGGGCCACCCAGGTGGGGACCGCCGGCATCGGGGGCGCGGCGGTGCCGGTGGCGGCGGGAGTCTCGATCTCGGCCAGGTCCGCGGCGACCCGCTGCGGGCTCAGGCGGGCCAGGTCCAGCCCGTACAGCAGGTGGTTCCACTCGGCCACCCACTGGCCTGCGAAGTCGCGGAGGGGTAGCGCCGCGTGCCCCACGAGGCGCCAGTAGCGGGCGTCCGCCTTGACGAACTGGGTCTTGTCGTCGAGGCGCAGGACGGTCGCGGTGGCGCCGTCGATGGTGACGGTGCCGAAGACGGCGCCGTTGCCCATGGCGCGCAGGTCGGCCTCGACCCGGTTGTCCGGTGCGGGCCTTTTGACGGGGTCGAAGCTCTCGATGGGGCCCCGCCAGGAGCCCGTCCAGTGCAGCAGCGGCGCCGCGCGGACCGGCGCCGCCAGGTCGGCCGCCTTCAGCGCGGGCCGCTCGGGCGGTGGCTGGGCGGAGGTGCAGCCCGCCGCGAGGGCGAGCGCCGTCACCAAGCAGAGGGCGGGGCGCATCGAGCGCTTATCACTTACGGTGACCGTTCGTTGCCGTCTTTCGCGCATTGGGCATCAGGGTAGCGCGCGATCACCTTGTGAACGAGGCGCAGCCGGTACCACCACGAAGGCCCGCACGACCGCCGGAGACCTGCGCACTCGCGTCGCCTTTCCCGCAGCCGGCGAGCGGGCCCTGTTCGAGGCCGTCCACGCGGACGCGCCGTGCGCGCACGAGGCGTCCCCGCGCCTTGCGGACGGGACCTTGCGGACGGGGCCTTGCGGACGAGGACGGCCTCGCAGCGTCCGGCCTGACGCGTCAGGGGCGGCCGGCCTGCCGGGCGGTGAAGGCCAGCAGGGGTGCGGCGGTGCGCTCCGGGTCCTCCATGATCGGGGTGTGGCCCAGGCCGGGCAGCAGCTCGACCGTCGCGCCGGGAACGACGCGGTAGTCGCCGGCGGACGCGGGGTCCCACCTCCGGTCGTCCGCGCCGAAGAGCACCAGCAGCGGCTTGCCGAGAGCCGCCAGCCGGGCGGGCAGCGGCCCCTGCTTCAGGTACTCGGTGGTGCCCTGCATCGTCGCGGTCAAGGTGTGGAAGGTCATCAGGCGCACCTCGTCCAGCATCTCGCGCGGCACCTGGTAGCCGGGGCGGCTGAAGCCGCTGCTCGCGAAGTCGCGGAGCTGCTTGTCCGACGGCGGCCACTGGGCGGGGGAGATCGCGGCCGACTGCGGGGCCAGGTAGGCGTCCAGGGAGGGCCCGGTGTTGATGAGCGCGAGCGCCGTCACCAGGCCCGGCCGCTGCTCGGCCAGGGCGGTGGCGACGACGCCGCCGCTGGAGTGTCCGGCGACCACGGCGCGCTCGACGCCGAGCCGGTCCAGCGCCTCGCCGACGCGGCGCGCCTGGTCCCCGGTCCCGTAGCCGCGATCCCCAGGCTTGGCGGACCGGCCGTGCCCGAGCAGGTCGACCCGGATGACGTGGTGGGCCCCGGTCAGCAGCGGGACCATCAGCTCCCACGAGCGGGCCGAGGAGGCGGAGCCGTGGACGAGCAGGAGCGCGGGCGCGTCGCGGGGGCCGTCCCTGAACACGTGGAGGTCGCCGTCGTCCAGCGACACGACCGAGCTCTCGGCGGCGTCGTGCGGGGTGGTGTCAGGAAATGTCATGACGCCACTGTCGCCGCCGGTGCGCCGGCCTGGCTTGAACGAATGTTCCCTCCCACAGGTCGCCTAGCATGGGATCGTGCGGACATTCGTGCACGGATCGTCTGTGTGGGGCGTCGCGTCGCCCCGGCGGCCCAGCCGGGTGCCCGGGGTCACCATGGCCGGGTTCCGCGTGCCCGACCTCGACGCGCTCCGCATGGTCCCGCACCCCGCCGTCACCCTGATCCTGGAGTTCGGCGCGAGTCCGCCCGTCCTCCGCCACGCCGCCGGGCGGCAGGAGCTGGGCAGCATCGTCGCCGGGCCCGGCTTCGGCTCGGGCGGCGCGGTCTGGGCGCAGGGCGAGAACGTCGAGTGCGTGCAGGTGCGCCTGTCCCCGGTGATCGCGCGCGCCGTCCTCGGCGTCCCGCCCGCCGAGCTCGACGGCGCCGCGGTGCCCCTGGAGGACCTGTGGGGCCGGGAGGCACCGCGCGTCCGCGAGCGGCTGGGCGCGGCCACGTCCTGGCAGGAGCGGTTCGCGCTGGCGGACGCGCTGCTCGCGCGCCGGTTCGCGGCGGGGCCGCCCGTCGACCCGGAGGTGGCCTGGGCCTGGAAGCGGATCGTCGCGAGCCGCGGCCTGGCCCGCGTCGACGGGCTCGCCGGCGACGTCGGATGGAGCCGCAAGCGCCTGTGGGCCCGGTTCAGGGCCCAGCTCGGGCTGCCGCCCAAGCGGGCCGCCACGCTGATCCGCTTCGACCACGCCGCCCACCGGCTGGTGGCCGGCGAGGGCGCGGCCAGGGTCGCCGCCGACACCGGCTACGCCGACCAGGCCCACCTGCACCGGGACGTCGTGGCGTTCACGGGCGTGACCCCCGCGAACGTGGCGGGGGAGCGCTTCCTGGCCGTCGACCACCTCGCCTGGCCCCGGGGCGTCCTCAGCTGATGTCCGGCACCGTGCCCAGGTGCAGGGTGCCGTCCGGCAGGCCGGCCGTGGAGACGCTGAGCACGCTGCCGTTGGCGTCCACCCGCTGGGCGGCCGACCACGCTCCCGAGGCGGCGCGGACGCGGTGCCACACGCCGCTGCCCGGCACGATCGTGTTCAGGTGCAGGGTGCCGTCCGGCAGCGCCGCGGTGGAGACGCCCGACACGTCCCGGTTGTCGTCGGCCTTCACCGCCGCCGCCCACGAGCCGCCGGTGCCGCGGACCCGGTGCCAGACCCCGCTGCCCGGCAGCAGCATCATCACGTGCAGGGTGCCGTCCGGCAGCGCCGCCGCCGCGACCCTCGACAGCGCGCCGTTCGTGTCGATCTTCACCGCGTCGGCCCAGGCGCCGCCGGTGCTCCGGATCCGGTGCCACACGCCGCTGCCGGGGAGCAGCATCATGACGTGCAGGGTGCCGTCCGGCAGGGCCGCCGCCGCGACGTCCGTCAGCTCGCCGTTCGTGTCGACCTTGGTGGCGGTGGACCACGTGCCGTCGGCGGCGCGCACGCGGTCCCAGATGCCGCTGCCCGGCAGCAGCGTCTGCACGTGCAGGGTCCCGTCGGGCAGCGCCGCCGCCGACACGTCCGTCACCGACCCGTTCGCGTCGATCCGCGTCGCCGCCGACCACGTCCCGTCCGCGGCGCGCGAGCGGTGCCACACCCCGCTGCCGGGCACCACGTTGAGCACGTGCGCCGAGCCGTCCGGCAGCACGGCTGAGGCGATCTCGCTGGTCGACGGGTTGGTGTCGATCCGGGTGCCGGTCGCGGCCCACGCTCCCGACGCGGTGCGGGCCCGGTCCCAGACCGTGCCGTGCAGGGTGCGGTCCACCACGCTGTAGTACGGGCTCCACACCCGCGCCTTGTAGAAGACGGCCCCGGCCCTGGTCCGGCTGGTGTCCGGGCCGTAGAAGTCCACCGTGTCGGTGCACCAGGTGTTGGCCACGCACCGGCCAGGGGGCGACTTGGCGGAGTCCGACCTCGTCTCCACGACCTGCCCCGACGGCTGGTTGCCGACCGACTTCACGAACGTCCGGTCCGCCCCGCCCGGAGGCGGCGAGAACGTCCTCGTCCTCTTGTCGTAGAGCCAGACCTGGCTGTTGCCGCTGACCCACAGCAGGTCCGGGTCGTGGGCGTAGCCGTACACGTCGTGCCCCCAGGCGCTCGGCAGGACGGCCCGCCGGCCCGTGTCCTCCCGCAGCACCGGGGCGGCCGGCGTGCCGCCCACCACGAGCGCGGTCAGGATGTGCGCCTTGCTGACCGGGTCCTGCCCCGTGACCCACAACCGCTGGATCGAGGGGTCCCACAACACCGCGTGCGCCTGCGTCAGCGGGTACTCGCCGTAGGCCGAGGCGTTCGGCCCCTGCGAGGCGGCGTACACCCTGACCCATCCGCCGCTGCTCGCCGCCAGCGCGATGTTCCCATCCGGCAGCAGCTCGGCGGCGTGCAGGTTACCGGGGACGACCTTCGCCCACTGCCGGGCGCCGCCGGGATAGGACACGACCGCGGCGAACCCGTCGCCGTTCGCCACGGCGAAGCTCTGCCCGCCCGCCGGCCGTTCCCGCAGCTTGAAGTCGGAGTACCCGGCCGCGACGGCGAGCTCCGCGTCGGAGAAACCGCGCGCCTTCGTCGCCTGCCAGCGCCACTTGACGGCGGCGTCGTCGCTCCAGCTCGTGACCGCCGGGTCGAAGGCGAGAAGCTGCTTGCTCGTGTCGTCGCCCGCCGCGATCCAGTAGTCCCCGGCCGCCGCGGCCGCCGGGCTCGCCCCCGTACCGGGAAGGGCCAGCGCCACCAGGACGGCGACACATAACCTCGCGCTCTTCATGCCGGGCTCCTTCGTAGATGACCGAATCGCGCCCACCATGCGCGAGAAGCGACAGAAGATCAACCAGTCTTCGTGCCAAATTCCGCCCGAACCTGTCACGAGCCGGGCCGCTGTCCGGTCTCAGCGGCATGACCGCCGTACGGAGCGGCGGGGGCGAGCCGCCGCCGCCGACCAGAATCCGCCTGCGCATCCGGATGAGCGCGCGCCCCGTCGACGAGCCGCACCGCGTCTCCAGCCAGCTGGAGCTGCTGTTCGACCTCACCTTCGTGGTCGCGGTCGCCGCCGTCACCGCCCAGCTCGCCCACGAGATCGTCGAAGGGCACGCCGGCGCCGGCGTCGTGCCGTTCCTCCAGGTGTTCTTCGCCATCTGGTGGGCGTGGATGAACTTCACGTGGTTCGCCTCGTCGTACGACACCGACGACGTCGCCTACAGGGTGCTCACCATGGTGCAGATGGGCGGCGTGCTGGTGCTGGCCGCCGGGGTGCCGGCCGCGGGCGAGCACGGCGACTACCGGTTCGTCACGCTGGGGTACGTCATCATGCGCAGCGGGCTCGTCGCCCAGTGGTTGCGGGTCGCCGCCGAGGACCCGGCGCGCCGGCGCACCGCCCTGCGGTACGGCGGCGGCATCACCATCCTGACCGCCGCGTGGATGATCCACTCCTGGGTGGCGCCGGCGAGCGTCGAGCTGCCGCTCTTCGTGCTGCTCGCCGTGCTGGAGCTGGCCGTGCCGCGATGGGCGGAGCGGGCCGAGCCGACCACCTGGCACCCGCACCACATCGCCGAGCGGTACGGGCTGTTCGTGATCATCCTGCTCGGCGAGAGCGTGCTGGCCGCGTCCAGAGGCGTCGCCAGCGCGCTGGAGACGAGCGCGATCACCAGCCCCTTCCTGATGATCGCCGTGTCCGGGCTCGTGATGCTGTTCGCCCTGTGGTGGCTGTACTTCCTGGTCGAGGCCGGCGAAGGGCTCAGCGGGCGGCGCGACCGCTCCTACCGGTGGGGCTACGGCCACTACGGCATCTTCGCCGCGCTGGCCGCCCTCGGCGCCGGCCTCGAGGTCGCGGTCGAGCAGAGCGGGCACCACGTCGCGGCCGCCCCGCTCACCGTCGCCTACGCCGTCGCCATCCCCGTCGGCGTGTTCCTGCTGTTGTTGTGGCTGGTGCACACGCCGGTCGAGCAGGAGTCCGTCATCCGGCCCGCCGTCATCTCGGGGTGCGCCGCCGTCGTGCTGGCGCTGCCGCTCACGGCGCGCTGGATCGGCGTGCACGGCGTGGCCACGGCCATCGCGGCGGCGTGCGTCCTGGCGGTCGCGATCACGGTCGGCGCGAGCGCGCGCCGGCGGCGTCCGGCACCGGTCGCGGACGGGACCACCGTCACGGCGCCCCAGCCGTGACGGTCACCGCCGGACCGGGACGATCGCCACCGGGCAGGCGGCGTGGTGCACCACGGACTGGCTGACCGAGCCCAGCAGGAGTGCCTCCAGCTCATGCCGGTGGCGGGAGCCGACGACGAGCAAGGACGCGCCGGCCGCCGCCCGCATCAGCGCCCTGCCCGGATGGCCGGTGAGCGTCTCCCGCACGACGTCGACCGCCGGGTAACGCTCCCGCCACGGGGCGAGCGCCCGCTCGGGCACCGTCTCGCCCCGGTGACCCGTCCCACCGTCGCCGACGTGGGCGAGTGTCATGGTGGTCGCCGCTCGGGCGGCGTGCGCGAAGGCGAAGGCGAGCAGTTCCCCGGTCCCGTCCTCGCCGGCGATCCCGACCAGGACGGGGCCGTGCGCCGGGGCGGGCCCGCGTACGACGACGACCGGGCAGGCGGCCTCGGCCGCGAGCCGGGCGCCCACGGACCCCAGCAGCAGCCCGCCGAGCTCGCCGAGCCCGCGGCTGCCCACGACCAGCAGCTCGGCCTGCCGCGACCGGTGCAGCAGCGCGACCGCCGGCTCGGCCTCCGGCAGGTCGGAGGTCACCTCGACGCCGGGAGCCACCTGCCGCGCGCGCTCCAGCGCGGCGGCCAGCACCCGCTCGGCGGCGTGCAGCAGGCCGCCCTCGGCCGGCGCTCCCGGCGCGGGCCCCAGGGGCACCTTCATGAGCGGCCAGATGAAGGCGTGCACGATCAGCAGCGGCCGGCCGCGACGGCCCGCCTCGCCCGCGGCCCACTCCACGGCCCGCAGGCCCTCCTCGGAGCCGTCCACGCCCACGACCACCGCGCTCATCCTGTGCCGTCCCTTCGCCACTCCGGCCCCCGTCCGCCGGGAGGCACTACGAGAGACCGGACGGCGCCCGCTTTCGTGACACCGGCAGAACGGATCTAGCGCGCACTCGCCCGCGCGGCCTGCTCGATCACGCGGGTGACGGTGCGGGGCGCCGTCATCAGGCCGACGTGCCCGGACTCATCATGATTCGGCTCATAGCTCGTCAGGAGGGTCCCGGGTGGCGGTCGCGCCAGATGAGGAAGACGGCGCACGACACCAGCGCCCAGGCCGCCAGCACCAGGAACGGCATGAGCCGCTGGTGCCCGCCGAAGTACACGGCGGTGTGCTGGGCGTTGATCGAGGCGCCGGGCGGCAGCCAGCGTCCGATGGTGCCCAGGGGCGATGGCAGCAGCGGCCACGACACCGCCCCGCCCGAGGACGGGTTCCCCAGCAGCACCATCAGCCCCCAGGTCGGCACCATCGCCCACCGCCGGACGAGCGTGTTGAACATGGTGAACACCATGCCGGAGGTGAACATGGTCAGCGCCAGGATGAACCACGACTCCAGCAGCGGCAGGTCGAGCGCGCCGAGCACCCAGTCCACGGCGGCCACGATGGACAGCCCGCCCAGCGCCGCGTACGCCGCCGTGAACGCGATCCGCTGCCACGCGGTCAGCGCCCCGGCCTGCACGCTGAGCTGCACGGCCCCGATGAACCCGATGACCACCGCCGCGAGCGTGATGTAGAACAGCGCGAGCCCGCGCGGGTCGCCCCGCTGCAGCGGCTTCATGTCCCGCACAGTGAGCCGCACCCCGACCCGCTGGGCCACCTTGGGCGCCGCCTCGCTCAGCAGTTGCGCCACGGACGCGCCGGAGGCGCCCGACACGTACAGCGTCACGTCGTCGCCGCGCACCACGATGACGCCGAAGACGCGCTGCTCCTCCACCGCCTGGGCGGCCCGTGCGAAGGTGCCCTCGAAGGAGAGGGCCAGCGAGGCGTTCAGCCTCTGCTCCAGGCCGGCGGCGAACGCCTTGCCGCGTACGGTCTGGTGGCTGACCCCCACCACCGCGACGGGGACGCGGTGCGGGGTCGGGTCGGCCATGGCGTAGGTGTAGGAGCCGGCGAAGAGCCCGGCCGCGGCCGCGAGGATCAGCACGAGCACGCTCGCGGGCAGGAACGGCGACGCCTTGAAGGCCGCCCACCAGTGGCCTGTCCGGTCGTCGTCCATGCCTGCCACGCTAGGCAAGGGCGGGCCGTCGTCCGGCGGCTGACACGCGTCCCTGACAGAGCCTTGGTGTCGGCGCTCAGACCTCGCGCGGCCCTCCCGTCACCGCGGCCAGCTCGCGGCGCAGCGCGTCGTCCAGGCCGCCGCGGCTCCAGTACCAGCGGCACAGCGCCGGCGGCCGGTCGGGCGAGCGCTCGTCGACGAAGGCGAACCGGTCGGGCAGCCACAGGTGGGCGCCGGCGCCGAGCACGTTGAACTCGGAGAAGCCGCGCGGCGGCCGGGAGGTCACGTACGCCTCCACGCTCATCCCGTGCATGGCCCGGCAGTGCGCGCGCACGGCCGGGTACAGCTCGCGCGGATAGACGAAGGGCGGCACCCGCATGTAGTCGTGCTCGACGGGCCGGCCGAGGAAGTGCTCGGTGGGGCCGGTCCACGGCCGGTGCCGGCCCAGCGCGGAGACGGGCAGGCAGACGAGGCGGATGCGGTGTCCCGCCATCAGCAGGCCGGGGTCGCACGGCCGGTCGATCATCATGTCGGCGTCCAGGTGGCAGATGAGCCGCGCGTCGGTGTAGTCGTCGGCGTGCAGCTTGGTGACCTGCTGCCCGAGGTAGTCGTCGGGGTAGTCGCGGCAGACCTCCACCCGCGCCGTCTCTCCCGCCACTCTCCGGACGGCCGGCGCCCCGCGCCTCGGCGTGATCACGACGACCTCCGCGAAGCCGCGGCACCAGTGCCGGATGCCCGCCAGGCAGAAGCTCAGCCACTCGGCGTCGCGGTGGTAGGTGCGGATGACGATGGCGGCCCCTGGCCGGCCGGGCGTGCCGGGGTTAGCCTCGGGGGCGTGGCCGTGCCCGCCTTCTGGTGCCGAGTGCCGAGCCGGGGCAACGTGGGTGACCGGCTCACCCCCTGGCTGATCAGGAAGATCACCGGGGTGCCCGCCCGGTGGGTCCCGCCGCACGCCCCGGGCGTGAAGTTCTTCGTCAGCGGCAGCATCGCCGCGCTCGGCGGGCCGGGGACGGTGGTGTGGGGCGCGGGCGTCATGCGGGCGGACGACGTGCTCGACCCGCGGATGGGGTTCGCCGCCGTCCGCGGGCCGCTGACCAGGGAGGCGGCGCTCAGGGGGACGGCCTGCCCCGCCGTCTACGGCGATCCCGGGCTGCTGGTGCCCCGGTTCCACCGGCCTCGTGTCCTGCGCGGCCGGGGGCCGGGGGTGGTGCCGCACTTCGCCGACAAGGCCGCGGCCGGGCTCGGCGTGCCCGCCGGATGGTCGCTCATCGACGTGCAGCGCCCGGTCGAGGAGGTCGCCGACCGGATCGCCGCCTGCTCCCTGGTGGCGTCGTCGAGCCTGCATGGCCTCATTCTCGGCCACGCCTACGGCGTCCCGGCGGTGTGGATCAGGTTCCGGGACCTGCCGAGCGGCGACGACAGCAAGTTCCACGACTACTTCCTGTCCGTGGGGGTGCCCGTGCCGCCGCCGTACCAGGTGGGGCGGACGGGGGCGGGGCTCGATCTGGCGCGCGTGGCCGAGTACGCCACCCTGCCGGTCACGCCGCCCGATCTGGACCTGATGGTGGGGACATGTCCCTTCAGGTGATGGCCGTGCTGGGCCGGATCCGGGACGCGGACCTGCACCGGGAGGGCGGGATCCGGTGCCTGCGGCTGTTCGGGGCCTGCCGGGACGTCCTCGACGGGCTGCGCCGCGAGACGGCCCTGCTGCGGGCCCGGGCGGCGCCGTCCTGCCCGGGCGAGCCGGGCCACGTCACCGCCTGGACCAGGCCGCGGGGACGGGTCGCGCAGTACAGCCTGCTGACCGCGTCGGGGCGCTACGACGACTTCTCCCGCGACCACGACCTGTCGTCGTTCGGCAAGCGGTTCTGGGAGGCGGACCGCTACCCGCTCCTGGCCTCTCTCGTCGGGGCGCTGCCCGACCTGGTCAACGTCCGGCTGCTCGTGCTGGCGCCGGGCGCGGCGCTGCCGCCCCACGAGGAGCACGCGCTCGTCCGGGCGGACAGCGGCACGATCGGCGTACGGGCCCGCTTCCACCTGCCGCTGGAGACCGAGCCGGCGGCGACGATCACCCTCGACGGAGCGGTGTACCACCTGGAGGCGGGCACGATCCACCTGGTGAACCACGGCTGCGTGCACGCCGCCGAGAACGCCGGCACTGCCGACCGTGTGCACCTGGTGTGGGACCAGCTCATGACGCTCGACGCGGCCACGGTGATGTTCGGGCAGGCGGCGGGCCCGCCCGGGTTCGCGCGGCTGGGGCTGGTGGAGCCGTCCCCGATCGGGCACCGGCCGGTGCGGGAGTGGGAGCGGCTGGCCCCGCCCGTCACCGAGGCCGAGGCGGCGAAGCTCGCCTTCCTGCGGCCCCAATAGGGGGCCCAGTGGCGGGGCTCAGTACAGCGTCCTGCGGAACGCGGCGGGCACGTAGTGGAACAGCAGGGAGGTGTGGGCGTTGCCCGGCGGCAGCTCGGGGCGGTGGTGGGGGAGCCGGGTGCCACGGAACAGCACGCCCTGACCGGGCCGCTGGGTCAGCGCCACCGTCCCCGAAGGCAGGTCGAAGCGCAGCGGCCAGCCGCCGCCGATGCCGGGGCCCCGCTCCTCCAGCAGCACCGACAGGGTGAACTCGCACTGCTCCCTGTCCACGTGCCGCTCCAGCACCGCGCCCGAGCGGTAGGCCGAGACGTAGCTGTAGGAGGGCCGCACGGGCTCGGCCGCCACCCGGCGCACCAGGTGGACGAGCTGGTGGTGGACGAAGCGGGAGATGGGCTCGTTCTGGCGGCCGTACCGGCCGGCGACCTGGGCGTCACCGAGCTCCCAGCCGCCGCGTTCGATGAGCTGCTCGTAGTAGCGGGCCAGGCCGAGGCGCACGGCCACCGGCAGCACCTCGTCGAGCGCGCACAGCCCGTCCCCGGCGAACCTCTTGGCCGCGTCCGCGAAACCGTCCCCCTGGTCGGGCTCGACCAGCGCGCCGGCGCCCGCCAGTCGGCCGCGCAGGCGCGCGGGCAGCTCCAGCGGCGCGAGCGTGCCGGACAGCAGCGCGCGCACGGGCAGGAAGTCCGCCTCCTCCAGCCAGTACGGCCACAGGCACCCCGCCCGGTCCGCCACCCACAGGACGGGATGGCCGGGCAGGAACCGCTCGCGGAACCTGGTCCGCCCGGCCAGGGCGAGCGGGATGCTCACCCCCGTCTGGAGCGTCGCCGACGCGGCGAGCCGAGGCCGTGCGAGCTCCACCTCGGGCACGTCACGCAGCAGGGAGGCGAACAGGACGGGCCGGGCCGGTCGAGGGCGGATCATGGTGCTCTCCTGGGGCAGGCGCCGCAGCGTGGCGGCGTGGGCGTCGAGGACGGAAGGCCGGAAGCCGGGCGTGCGCCGCCACTTGCCGGCGACGGGCGGGGAGATCGCGGTCGCGGACAGCGGCAGGTCGGCGGGCGTCTCCCGGCGGGACAACCCCAGCCGCTCGGACAGGGCGCCGAGCACGGCGCCGGGGGAGCGGCGCAGGTCGGCGTAGTCCACGTCGATCCACCGCCCGTCCGGGACGAGCGGGCGCGCGTCGAGCACGGCGTCGACGGCCGCGGCCCACTGGTGGGCGGCGACGACGCCCGGCTCGGCGCCGTCGAGCCGCCGCCAGCCTTCGGGCAGCAGCAGGTGCCAGGGGCCGCGCGACCAGCCGGGCAGCTCGGGCACGTTGACGAACCGGGGGTCCCGCCAGGCGGCCACCATGCTCGCCACCGTCTCCTTGGGGTCCCTGCGCAGGAAGACGACGTCCGCGCCGGGCAGCGCGGCCAGCAGGAACGGCAGCCGCAGGCAGTTCTCCGGCGTCCGCTCGACCAGGCGGGCGCCGCCGGGCGGCAGGTCGGCGCGCAGCCCCCAGCGCACGATCCGGCCCGCGTCGCGGGCGTCGGCCGCGGTGAGCGCGTGGGAGTTGTACCCGCGGGCCGCCGGGTGCAGCTCGGGCACGCCCTCGATGACCGCCTCGCTCTCGCCGGGCAGCGCGCACACCTCGGGGTGCCCGGCCAGCGCGTCGAACAGCAGGGTGCCGCCCGACCTGGGCGGCGCCACGATGATGACCGGCCGGTCGAACGGCTCGTCCACGACGGGCCGCACGTCGGCGGCCCCGTGCCGAGCGGCGAAGGCGTGGGCGTGGCCGGCCGAGCCGAACAGGTAGCGGCGGCGCACCCCGCGCGCGTCCCCCGTCACCGCCCGGGCCAGCAGGCCCGCGACGGCGGGGAACGGCGCGTGGTGCGCCCGGCGCAGCCACGACCGGGGGCGGGGCGGCCCGTGCAGCACGACCGCCCACGCGGTGTCAGCGGTGGGGGAGGAGGCGGTCAACGGCGGTGGATCCACCCCGTGATGCTGAACCGGCTGTCGTCGAACTGCTTGCTCGGCACCCGCACCGGCAGCACCTCGTGCTCGTGCCGGGCGGGGAAGTACACGGCCAGGTTGGCCCGCGGCATGATCGTCTGGCTCCGGTCGGTGGGCACCATCCGGCCCTCCACCACGTCCGTCTCGAACACGCGCAGCTCGCCGCCGGCGAACTTGCGCGGCTCGCGGCTGAACAGGTAGACGAAGGTCAGCTCGCGGGTGTCGCTGCCGTCGGTGTCGCGGTGCATGCGGAAGTAGTCGCCGTCGTTGCTCGCGGTGACCTGCAGCTCGATCTCGCCGAGCGGGAACGCCGGGTGCCCCAGCCGGGCCATGACCTCTTCGAGCTGCTGCTTGATCCGCTCCTTGAACAGCGACTCGAAGCGGCCGAGGTCGTCCAGGGTGCGGCCGCGGCGTACCCGCTCGTTGAAGAGGGGCGTGGGGGAGCCGGGCTCGATGATCGTGCCGGGGGTGAAGCCGTGCACGTTCTTCAGCACGTGCTCCAGGAGCTGGGCCTGCTCGTCCCTGGTGAGGAACTCGCGCAGCACCAGGGCCACCTCGCCGGCCGGGTCGATCACCTCGATGCGGCCCGTGCCGGTGGGCACGCCGCCGGGCTTGCTGTAGTGGCCGCCGCGGACCAGGCGGGTGATCTCGGCCGCGACCTCCGGCCGGTCGATCATCCAGTCGGCGCGGGAGGCGGCCTGGACGGTGTGGTGGAAGACGGCTCCCCGCGCGTACGCGGCCCGGTCGAGCGCGCCCGCCATCACGTCCACGGTGTCGGTCTCGGACAGGCCGAGCCGTTCGAGCAGGCGGCGGGCGGGCGTGCGGTAGGTGAAGTAGCGGGCGGCCTCGGTGAGGAAGACGTCCTGCGTCGCCTCGAACCCCGTCTCCCGCAGGACGTGGTCGGCCATCATCGACCCCTCGGCCACCAGGTAGTGGATCTCCGCGTTCGGGTCGGTGGAGATGAACTCCAGCGCCTCCTTGATCAGCGCCGACTGCAGGCCGATGTTGCCGAGCTCCTCGTCCACGAGGTAGATCGTGCTCAGCCCCCAGCACGCGTCGGCCACCAGATGCGTCTGCAGCAGGCCGACCACGTTGCGCGCGCCCAGCCCCCACGGCGGCCATGGCCGGTCGCGGACGGCCGCGAACAGCTGCGAGTCCCCCTCCGACAGCAGCGGCAGCACCACCTCGTCCATGACGTGGGGCGCGCCGAGCCGCCGGAAGAAGGAGCGCAGCGCCGCCTCGGCGAGCGGGCTCAGCTCGTCGAAGATCTCGATCCTGGTGGCCGCGTTCCGGCCGGCGTAGAAGCCGTTCGTCTCGGTCATGGTTGACTCCCGTTCGATCGCTGGCTGGTCTGAAAGGCGTGAAGGTCGAGGCCACCCCCTTCCTGCGCGTCTCCGACCCGGCGGGGCGCCCGCTCCCGTGGGTGCTGGTGCGCGCGCCCGTCACCGGCCGCGCCCGGCACGCGCGGCTGGCCGCGCTCGCCCGGGACGGCCACCGGTTCGCCGGCATGACCAGCTACGCGGGCTTCCCCGGCCCCGGCTGGCGCGACGAGCGCGACTACGGGCTGCTGTGTGAGGCGTGGTTCCACTGCTTCCGCCACCCCGACCGGCATCTGCCGCCGCACGGCCCCCGCGCGCTGGTCAGCGAGTCGGACTTCACCGACCCCAGGCGCGTCGATCCCGCCCGGATCGCGGCGGCGCCGCGCGCCGACGTCGTCTGCGTGTGCGCCGCCCACCTCGCCGACCTGAAGAACTGGCCCCTGGTACGGCGCTGCCTGCCCCGCCTGCTCGCCGCCGGGCTGCGCGTGCTGGTCGTGGACCCGCCGGAGCGCGCGGCGCCGCCCGGGGCCGAGTTCACGCCCCGGCTGCCCTGGCCGCACCTGCTCGCCGCCGTCGCCGGGGCCCGCTGCCTGCTCGTGCCCGCCGTCCTGGACGCCTCCCCGCGCGTCCTGGCCGAGGCCCTCTGCCTGGACGTGCCGGTCGTGGTCAACCGGTCGATCCTCGGCGGCTGGAAGTACGTCAACGCGTTCACCGGCGTGTTCTTCGACGGCGCGGACGACGTTGTCCAGGCGGTGACGGCGGCCTGCTCGGGGACGCGGCGGCCGCGCGCGTACTTCACCGCCCACCACGGGCCGCTGCGGGCGGGCGCCGCCGTGCTGGCCGTCCTGCGCCGCCTCCAGCCTGACCTGCCCGCCGTGTCCCATGTGCTGCTCACCGCGGACGACGGCGGCGCTCGGCCGGAGAGACGTTGACGACCAGGCGCGGCCCGCCCGCCATGGGGGAGCGGTGGATCCACGCCGCCCGCGCCGGATGCTCGCTCCAGTGCCGGCGCACGTCCAGGTGACGGAAGAAGACCACCGCGCCCGGCGGCACCGCCCTGATGGCCGCGCCCGGCCGGACGAAGTCCGGGCACGCGTCCATCACGGCCGGCACCTCGCCCCCGCCCCTGGCCAGCCGCTCCCGCCTCGACAGGTACGCGTAGAAGCGGCGCACGTCCTCGACGTCCTCCGGCTCCACGTACTCCGTGCACGCCCCGTTGTAGACGCGCAGCGCCCCGAACGGCGGCGCCTGCGGCGCGACGGTGTCCACGTGGAAGCCGCACCTGCCGGTCGGCGCCTCGGTGAAGGCCCGCACCAGCACCCGCCTGATGCCGCCCAGCTCGCACACCCGCTCCACCAGGTCGAGCAGGTCGGCCAGCAGCGCGTACCGCAGCGGCGCCTCCAGCGCGGCCAGCGCCGCGCGCGCCCAGACGGTCACCTGCCCGGCCGTCACCCCCTCCAGCGAGACGCGCGGCACCGTGAGCCGGCCCGTCTCGACCGCGCCGGCCAGCGCGCCCAGCCAGCCCTCGCCGGCCTCCTCCACGATCACCGCCGTCACCCCGTCGTCCGACGCCGGCGCGGCGGCGTGGGCCCGACCGGTGACCCGGCACACCCCTGCGATGGCCATGCGGCCTCCTCCCGCGTGCGCGGCTACAGGCCCGAGACGGTCCAGGCGATCCCGTACCAGGTGTCGGCGGTGCCCGACCAGCGGCGCACGACGATCTCGTACGTCTGGCCCGGCGCCGCCGCGAACTCGGCGATCTCGTAGCTGTTGTCCCAGGAGCCGCTGCTCGCCACCCAGCCCCCGCCGGGCGCCCTGACGATCAGGTCGAGATCGACGGCCAGGAAGGAGACGATGGGCAGGCCGAACAGCGGCAGCTCCAGGACCGAGCTGTCCCACGCGAGGGCGACCTTCACCCGCGGCGCCAGCATGCGCCGCGGCACGCTCACCCGGTGGACGAACGTGGCCATGCGGTCGCCGCCGATGTCGGACGAGCGCAGCGTGCCCACGTCCCAGCCGCGCCGCGCCCCGGAGGAGTCCCTGACCTGGCGCGAGCGCGCGATCAGGGCGGCCTCCTGGCCGTCGAGAGCTCCGGAGCCGTCGCTCGCGTCCACGTGCGCCGCGAGGTCGCTCTGCCAGTCCGAGCCGCCCGGGTTGCGGCCGGCGGCGGCCAGCATGATCGCGCGGCAGCCCTCCGGCCACGACCGCAGCACCGCGTCCGCCTGCTGGATCAGCGCCACGCAGCCGGCCACCGCCGGGGCCGCGAGGCTCGTCCCCGACATGGTGGTGCCCACCGCGCTCACCCCGACGCCGTTGGCCGCCAGCTCCGGCAGCTCCCGGTCCGCGTGCGGGGCGGAGGGGTTGCGGAAGACCGAGTCGCCGGACATCGCGCCCGCCGTGTCGTCGTGGTTGCCGACGGTCAGGCCGTTGTAGCCCTTGTGGTTGACGTACTCGTCCTCGGGCGGATGGATGTCGTCGGCGTCGCCCTCCCAGTAGTTGCCCGCCGCCTGCACGATCGTCGGGTACGGCCAGTGCAGCGCCAGCCAGTCCTTGTAGACGTCGTCGAAGGACAGCACGGCCGAGCCCGGCTCGCTGGCCCGGTGGAAGCTCTGGCTGACCACGGTGCAGCCCTGGTCCCGCACCGCCCAGCGCAGCGCCTCCAGCCCGTAGTCGTTGGCGGAGAACAGCTCGCAGCCGGGCGCGTGGCCGTGCGGCCGGTCCGCCTCGACGTTCTTGACGACGGCGTGCGTGAGGCGGGCGTGGGTGCTGGTCGAGGGCGTCGCGGTGAACGAGCCCGCGATGTCCAGGTCCTTCACGTCGTCGGGCCCGCTCTCCCAGACGGCCACCCGCACGCCCCGCCCGGTGAGCGACAGGTTCTGCTGGGCCAGGTCGGACCTGGCCGCCTTCATCGAGTCGCCCAGGTCGTCCCGGCCCTCGCGCTCGTGCGGGAACAGCGCCGCGACCTCGTCCCGCCCCGCCAGGTCGGTGATCCGGTCGCGGGTCATCGTCGCGTAGACGACCGGCGCGACCGGGTCCGTGACGGCACGGTGGTCGTCGAACGCGTGCGCGACCAGATCGCGCAGGTGCCGCGTGACCCGCGCGACCTGCTCGCCGAGACGGCGCTCCTCCGGGCCCGGCTCGTCGGCGGCCCGCTCCGGGTCCTTGTCGAAGCGCGGCGTGTCCTCCGGCAACCTGGCCCAGATCGCCACCGGGATCCGCTCGTCGTCGCGCGCCCGGCGCAGCCGCTCGCCCAGCGTCTCGTGGATCCTGCCGTGACGCTCGGCGTACCGCCGGCTCACCTCGCCCAGCACCGCCTCCGCCTCGACCCTGCGGCCGTTCTCGTCGAAGGCCAGCTCCACGGGCTCGCCGGTCTCCTCGTCCGTGGCCTTGACCAGGTCGAGGAACGGCCCGTCCGGGCGCGTGCCGAGCGGCACCCGCGTGGTGCCGACCTCGCCGAGCACCACCCTGGCGTGGCCGTCCACGCGCAGCCGCGCGCCCAGCTCCAGCGGCCGGTCGATCACCGTGAACGGCACGTCGAACGGCTCGGTGAGCCGGTGGCCCTGCGTGCTCAGCAGCTCCCCGACGACCAGGCGGTGCCGGCCGTGCGGCAGCTCCCCGTCCGGACGCACCAGAGCCGTGCGGCCGTCGGCGGTGACCTCGACCCGCACGCGCCGGCCCCGGATGCCGATCGCCCCCTGCGCCGACCTCGCGTCGATCGCCTCGTCGCACGAGACGGTGATCTCGGTGTCCCGGGTGATGAGCGCGCCCGCTGGAACGCTGACAGAGATGTGGACGGACATGGCACCCCGCCTTCCTGGCTGAACCGGTACCGGGCCCGTGAAAAGAATGACCCCTGGCAAACCTGGCGAACTAGCCAGAGTCCCTGACCGTTCAGTAGCAAAAGCGGCACGCTGCGGAGAGCGGCGAAGATCACCCCCTCCCGGATCGCCGTCCCGTCGGGCATACTGATGCCGCCCGACCATGATCACTGACCCGAGCGGGGGCCGTTTGTGCTGAACGCCGACCACGATTCCGGGCAAGGCGTCAACCGGCGCCGGCTGCTGACCTCCGCCCTGGCCTTCGGCGGCCTGTCACTCGGGCTGACGGCGCTGCCCACGAGCGCGCAGGCCAGGTCCTCCCGCACCCGCCGCGCGGGCACCTGGGAGAACGTCGTCGAGAAGTCGTCCTTCGCCAGCCGCACGGCCTTCGACCGGGAGTGGAACCTCCTCTACCCCTGGGACGGCGACCGGACCACCCACAACGGCGCCGCCACGATGAAGGAGAGCCAGATCTCCCTGTCCGGCGGCGTGCTGACCCTGACCGCCACCCGCCTGTCCGCCTCGCCCGGCCTCAGCTCGCACCCGCCGCACGCCCCGCTGTGGTGGAACTCCGGCGCCGTCCACGCCAAAGAGCAGATCATCGTCAACGACCAGTTCCCCGAGTACGACATCGAGGGCGAGTTCAGGGCCGACACCGGGCCCGGCGTCTGGCCGGCGTTCTGGACGACCGGCGTCTGGCCGTCCTGGCCGCCCGAGTCCGACATCCTCGAGTACGTCGGCGCGCCCACCAACCTCTTCAACACCCGGAACAAGACCGCCACCGGCGACGCGCGAGAGCACCAGGACGGCGACAGCTACGTCACCCGCACCGCCGTGCCGGTCGCCGACCCCGGCGCGGAGTTCGTCAAGTACCGCGTCTGGATGTACAAGGACGGCGACGACGTCGGCCTCGAGTACTACCTCGGCGGCGACTGGGTGGCCGACCACGTCGGCAAGGGCTGGGCCGGCGTCCCCATGTGGCTCATCATCAACCTGCAGATGGGCAGCTACGCGTCGGGCCTGAACGGGCCGGGCGACGCCGGCTGGGCGGACCAGCTCCCGGGCCCCACCACCGACACCCGCCTCCAGGCCCGCAACGTGTGGGTCGGCCGCACCCGCGCCTGGTGACCCCCTGAGTCCACCGGCGGCCTGTCAAGAGTGTGTCGCGACACCATGTCAGGGACGGCTCCCGGCATCTAACGTGCGCTGCAACCCCCCAGAAGAGTCGTGCCAGCAGCGAGGAGCCGTTCCATGGCCGCCACTCTTTTCACCCGCGCTCTCGTCACCCTCCTCCTGGCCGTCCTGCCGTGGGCGGCCCTGTCCGTACGGCAGCCCGCCCGGGCCGCGTCCCTGACCCAGGTCACCTCGTTCGGCGCCAACCCCGGCAACCTCACCATGTACGCCTACCGCCCCGACGGGCTCGCGAGCGGACGCCCGCTCGTCGTCCTGCTGCACGGCTGCACCCAGAACGCCGACGGCTACTTCACCAACTCCGGCTGGCGCAAGTACGCCGACCAGTGGGGCTTCACCCTCGTACTCGCGCAGACCGGCAGCGCGAACAACTCCACCGGCTGCTTCAACTGGTTCCAGACCGGCGACACCACGCGCGGCCAGGGCGAGGCCGCCTCCATCCGCAGCATGGTCTCCTACGCCGTGTCCACCTACGGCTCCGACCCGCGGCGGGTCCACGTCAGCGGGCTCTCGGCGGGCGGGGCCATGGCGGCGGTCATGCTGGCCACGTACCCCGACGTGTTCGCGTCCGGCTCGATCGGCGCCGGCCTGGCCTACCGGTGCGCCACCAGCCTCACCCAGGCGTCCAGCTGCCAGTACGGCCCCACCAGCCGGACCCCGCGCCAGTGGGGCGACCTGGTCCGCGCCGCCCACTCCGGCTACCCGGGCCCGTACCCGCGCGTGGCCATCTGGCAGGGCCAGTCCGACTACACCGTGGTGCCCGCGAACGGCAGGCAACTGCGCGACCAGTGGACCGACGTCCGCGGCGTCTCCCAGACCCCGACCGCCACCCGCTCCCTCACCGGCGGCACCACCCTGACCGTGTACGGCGACGACGACGTACGCCTGTACGAGATCGCCGGCCTCGGCCACGGCCTCCCGGTCGACCCGGGCAGCGGCGCCGACCAGTGCGGCGCCACGGCCGCCTTCTTCCTGGACGCCATCTGCTCCGCCTACCACGACGCCCGCTTCTTCGGCCTCGACACCGACGCCCCGACCCCCACTCCCACGCCCACCCCGACCCCCACCCCGACGCCCACGGTGCCGGGGGCGTGCGTGCGGGCCAGCAACTACGCCCACACCACCGGCGGGCGCGCCCACCAGGTGAGCGGCTACACCTACGCCAACGGCTCCAACGACCCGATGGGCCTGTGGAACACCTTCACCATCCACAGCCTCCGCCAGACCGGCCCTGACCACTGGGTGCTCGCCGACGGCGAGTGCTGAGCGCCCCCTCAGCAGGTGTCTTTCCGCCCGGCCTCAGCCGCGCCGTCCGCCCGGCCGAGGCCGGCGTCGCGGGCCCGGCGTCGGGAGTCGCGGGTCCGGCGTCGGGCCCCGGCATCGGTCGGGGCCCGGCATCGGTCGGGGCCCGGCATCGCAGGCCCGGCAGCGCCGGTCGCTCCGGCACGGACGCAGTCCCCCACCCGCGCCCGTCACTCCCGCCCTCCTCACCCGCGCCCGTCACTCCGCCTTCGCCCTCGCCCCGCCCTTCGGCCACGCCCTCACCCCCGCCTTCGCCCTCGCCCCGCCCTTTGCCCCGCCCTCGCCCCCTCCTTCGCCCTCACCCGCGCCCTCACCCGCGCCCTCACCCGCGCCCTCACCCGCGCCCTCACCCGCGCCCTCACCCGCGCCCGTCACTCCCGCCTTCGCCTCGCCCCGCCCTTCGGCCACGCCCTCACCCCCGCCTTCGGCCATGCCCCCGCCTTCGGCCACGCTCTCGGCCACGCCCCCGCCCCAGGCGACGCCCCACCCCCGACCACAGCCACGAGGGCTTGGGCGAGCGCCCGCCACCCGTGGCCCTGCCGGTTCCTGCCCATCGGGTGCAACCACTGCGGCGTCCCCACGCGCCCGTAATAGAGCAGACCTTACAAACATTCCCAGATTTCCCCACGAGCACGTTGATCGTCCCTTAGCCGGCGTGCTAGTAATGAAGGAAACCTTCGTAAGACAGGAGTCGCCCATGCCGGTCGCGACCGCGTTACGGTGGCCCGGATGTGACAACGCCCGCGACCTGGGCGGCCTGCCCACCTCCGACGGCGGCCGCATCAGGAAGGGCGCCCTGTTCCGCTCCGACCGCCCGCGACCGGCCGGCGTCGAGGCGGTGCTGGCCTCCGGCGTACGGCTCCTCATCGACCTGCGCCTGCCCGCCGAGTGCGCGGCCGACCCGAGCCCGCTCGCCGGCCACCCCGTCTACCGCAACCTGCCGGTGCTGCGCGAGGAGGACACCGTCCTGGAGGCCATGGCCGAGACGCTGCCCGGCATCTACCGGGCCATCCTCGACCGGGGCGCCGACCGGATCGCCCGCGTCCTCGCCGCCATCGCCATCGCCCCGCCCGGCGGCGTGCTCGTGCACTGCCACGCCGGCCGCGACCGTACGGGGCTCGTCGTCGCCCTGGCCCTGACGCTGGCCGGCGTCCCCGACGAGGAGATCGCCCGCGACTACGCCCGCACCGCCGCCTGCCTGACCCCGGACCCCGGCGAACGGGCCCGCCGCCTGGCCGCGCAGATCACCGCCGACACGATGCTGGAAACCCTGGCCTACCTGCGCGAACGGTACGGCGGCGCGGTGCCGTACCTGGGGCTCGACGAATCACTCACGAGCCGGCTCAAAACCCGCCTGACCGAAGCACAGCCCGCTTCAAGCACCGCCGAATGAAGCACCGCCGGGTGAGGCGCCGCCGCTTCAAGCACCCCGATTGCAGCACAGCCGATCAAGCACCGCCGATTCAAGCAGCGGCAGGACCTTCAGGAGACGCATCGTGCTCAAGCGATTAGCCGCCCCGCTCCTCCTCCTAGCCTCCCTCCTCATCGTCCCCACTCCGGCCCAGGCCGCCACCGGCCGCGCGCTGACCGCCGCGGAGCTGGCCCAGGTGCGCCCGCTGACGTTCACCTCGACCCTCGCCGCCCGCGACACCGTGGCCGCCACGCTCCCGGTGACCAAGGTGAGCATGAGCACCGTCATCGGCGGCGGCTACACCACCCGCGCCATCTGCCACCCCACCAACCTCAGGCTCTCCGCCACGGTCACCGGCTTCTGCTGGAACACCACCGACGACACCACCGCCAACTGGTTCCCGCAGGGCATCACCGGCAGCGGCGACGGCGTGAACGGCTCCGTGCTCTACCCGCCCTGCGAGGGCTGCGCGGGCCGCAAGATCGTCGCGGTGAGCTGGCGCAGCGGCGCCTCCCACGAGTACGGGGCGAACCGGCTGGCCAGGGTCACGTTCGTGGACGTCACCGCAGGGACCGCGGGCGCGCCGTACCGGCACGCCCTGCTCGTCGAGCCCGACGGCAGCGCCGAAGGCTTTCGCGAGATCGCCAGCCACGCCGACGGCATCTCCTGGTACGGCAACAAGCTCTTCCTCGTCACCGGCGGCGACCCGGACGTGTCCGGCGGCGACCGGCTGGTCCGCGTCTTCGACCTCACCCACTTCTGGCGCATGAGCTCCACCACGTCCGGGAACGTCGGCTGCGCCGGCGGCGTCTGCTCGGCCGCGTTCTCGGGCTTCGCCCTGCCGCAGATCGGCTACTACCGGCTCAGCCCCTCCGCGGTCTGCGCCAGCCTCGACCTGACCAGGCCATGCCTGAACGGGGTCTCGCTCGACCGCTCCGGCACCGACCACCTGACCACCGTCGAGTACCGCAAGGGCGGCTCCGGCGGCAAGATCCTGCGCTGGCCGCTCGACGCCGCCACCGCCCTGCTCAGGACCGGCTCCGACGGGCTCGTCCGCCCCACCGAGGGGTGGTTCAGCCCGGTCTGGGACGTCCAGGGCGGCGTGTTCACCGGCGGCCGTGGCGTCCTCGTCGGGCTGTGCCCGGAAGGGTCGCCGTCCGTCACGTACATGCCGGGCGGGACCGCCAGCGTCTACGGGGAGTTCAGGAAGTCGTGCCTGCACCGCGTCACGCTCTCCGCCGACCGCGCCACGCTCGACGTCCACTACCTGACGACCGCTCCGGGCAACGCGCAGAACGTGTCCTACTGGCCGGCGAGCGGGGAGATGTGGCTGGTGAACGAGTTCCGCGGCGACTACGACGGCGTCTACGACAGCGACCGCCTGGTCCTGGCGGTGACCTGCCCCAACCTCGACTGCTGACCGACCTCCACCCCTTCCCCGCCTCCACCCCTTCGCGACCGCTTCCCCGCCTCCACCCCTTCGCCACCTTCGCCCCTTCGCCACCTTCGCCCCTTCCCCTGCCTTCGCCCCTTCCCCTGCCTTCGCCCCTTCCCCTGCCTTCGCCCCTTCGCCTGCCTTCACCCCTTCACCACCTTCACTGCTGCCGGGCTCCGCAACGGCCTGCCTGTGGGCGCCGCGCCCCGCTGCAGGTCAGCTCACCAGGGCGAGGTAGTCCGACACCGCCGAGACGTCGCCGGCATCGGAGATCAGCCCGACATGCCCATCCGGACGGATCACCACAAGAGTGCGGCCGGTGGCCCCGTAGGCGCGGGCAAGATGACCTTCGGCGTCGGCGACATCACCGGGTCCGACCGGCCGCCCGACGACCCGGAAGATCCGGAGCCCGGACGGAGGCGCTTCGACCGCGGGCACGGCCCCGAAGCACAGCAACGTGAAGTGCCCGCCGCGCGTCAACTCGAACAACCGCCGCTCACCACCTACGGTCATCAGCCCGGCCGCGTCAGGAGCACGGTCCCCGGCCCGCAGCGGTGAGCCCTCGACGCGGTCGCCGCCGTGGAGTGCCGCGCCCGTGTCGCGGTCGCCGGTTCGCAGTGGAGAGCCTCCGTCGCGGTCGCCGGCGTGGGGCAGGGCACCCTTGTCGCGATCGTCGGCGTGGGGCAGGGCACCTGGGTCGCGGTTTGCGGCTCGGAGCAAGGCAACCCTGTCACGGTCGTCGGCCGCGACAGGGGCGCTCTCCTCGCGGTCGTCGCGGGCCAGGGTGGAGCCGCGGTAGCTCACGCCGAGCTGCGTCGTGCTCGCGTCGCGGCGGGTGACGAGCCCGTTCTGCGCGAGCGTCTGCTTGAGCCGCGCGTCCGAGAGCGCGAGCACGCTGGCGCCGACCGGCCGCCGTTCGGCCTCGTAGCTGTAGAGCAGCGCGGGCGAGGCACCTTTCGCGACCGCGGCCAGTTTCCAGCCGAGGTTGTGCGCGTCCTGGATGCCGGTGTTCATCCCTTGACCGCCGGCGGGGGAGTGGATGTGCGCCGCGTCCCCGGCGAGGAACACGTCACCCTGGCGGTAACGAGCGGCGAGGCGAACGTTGGCCCGCCACAGAGACGCCCACCGCGGCTCGTGGAGGCGCAGGTCGGTGCGCCCGCTGCGCCGTTCGAGGATGGCCTGCATGTTGGCGAGGCCGAGCCCGGGATCCTGACCTGGCGCGATGCCCGCCTGATACTGGAAGAGGCCGGTAGAAGGCAGCGGGCAGAGGGTGACGAGACCCTCCTCGTGCCGCCACATGTGCCAGGCGTCGCGGTCGAGCCCGTCGACCTCGACGTCAGCGACGATCATCCGCACCTCCTCGCGGGTCTCCCCGTCGAAGGCGATGCCGGCCTGCTTACGGACGACGCTGTGCCCACCATCGCACCCGACCAGCCAGCGCGCGTTGATCGTCTCGGTCGCACCACCCTTGACGACCACCGCCGCCACACCCTCTTCCAACTGCTCGAAGCCGCCGAGCGCAGTGCCGAACTCGACGGCACCGCCCAGCTCCGCCAGCCGCACCCGCAGCGCTTCCTCGACCCGCCACTCGGGCGTGATCAAACTGGCCGGATAGGGGACGTCGGGACGAGCCACGGCCGTCCCACCGCCGCTCACCGTCACCCGCCCATCCGGAGCGGCCGAACGAATGGGCATCGCCATCCGCCCGTGAGCGATCACCCGTTCGACGACACCGAGATCGTCGAACACCTCCAGCGTGCGCGGCTGAACCCCCTTGCCCCGCGACCCGGGCTGCGGCCCGCCAGCAGCCTCGACCAGGCGAAAGGACACGCCGGCACGGGCCAGCTCGCAGGCCAGCGTCAACCCGGTAGGCCCGGCACCGACGATCAGCACTGGCACCATCGTGCTCGTCGTCTCGATCATCCGCACTCCTCGCAAGAAAGGAATTCCTTTCTATCCGAGAAGGAGGAGAATTGCCAAGAAAGGAAAAGCTTTCTATCCTGGGGTGATGATCACCGACCCGTCCCAGCCCGCCCGCCGTCGCCGGCACGGCAAACAACTCGAGTCCGAGCTGCTCACCGCCGCCTGGGACGAACTGGTCGAGACCGGATACGCCCGCCTGACCATGGAGTCCATCGCGGCCCGGGCCCGCACCAGCGAGCCCGTCCTCTACCGCCGCTGGCCCAACAAGGACCAGCTCGTCCTGGCCGCCATCCAGCACTACCGCGACACTCACCCGGTCCCGCTCCCCGACACCGGCGCCCTGCGCACCGACCTGCTCGCCCAGCTCACGGCTGTCAGCGAAGCCCTCGCCCCCTACTTCGCCATCGCCGCGGCCGCCGCGTTCTCGGGCCTGCTGGCCGACACCGGCCTGACCCCCGCGCAGGTCCGCGACCAGCTCATGGGCGCCCACCCCCTCTCGCCCGCCCGCGCCCTCTACCAGCGAGCCCACGAACGCGGCGAACTCGACCTGAAGCGCACCCCGGCCGCCGTCCTCGACCTACCCTTCGACCTGGTACGCCACGACCTGCTCATGAACCTCCAGCCCCCGCCCAGCGCCCGCATCCACTCGATCGTCGACGACCTCTTCCTGCCTCTGGTGCGGGGCGCGTAGGCCGAGCGCCAGTCAAAAACCGTGTTCACTGGCCACCGACCCCCAGGTGGCGGCGCGCGGTCAGCAGCTCTACCGCAGGCTGGACGAGCGGGGCGCCGTCCTGACAGCACTGCCCGGACCGATCACCTGCCGCGCAACGCGTCCGGCTCCGGACGGTCGGACGCGTCGCCGAGGAGCCGAGGAGCGGTCAGGAGATGGTGAGCGTGCCGTTCGGGTTACGGGCGCACGTGACGACCGTGCGGGGTGCCGCGGCTAACGCGCTGGCCAGGCACTGGCCAAGGACCGTGTGGCCGGCGGCATTCGGGTGCCACGACTCCTGGCAGGTCTGGAAGTAGGTGACGCAGGTGTTCGCCGCCCGCTGGATGTCGATCTTGTCCCAGCCGGAGAGGCTGGTGACGAACGTGCCGGACGGCCCGTCCTGCACCCGGACCGGCGTCGCGAGCGCACCCGCCGGGCTGCCGGGGTTCTCGCAGAGCCTGGCCCCGTCGAAAGCCCGCTGGACGTCCAGTACGCGCACGTCGGCCGCCGGACGTTCGGCTGCCAGCGTGGCCTGCGCGTTCTTGACCAGAGAGCCGAGGTTCTGGGAGAACGTGTGCCCAGGGGCGAGGCTCGCCCGATGGATCGGACACCCGGCGGCGTAGCGCTCGGCGCCTAAGGCGCGGAACTTGTCGCGGGTGTCGGTGCGGCCATCCTCCTCGTGGTACTGCGAGGCGAGGTCGGGCGGCAGGGGGTTGGTGTAGGTCTGCAGGATTACCTGGTGGGTACCATCGGCGTCGACCTGGGCGAGGGCGTCGAGAATCTGGCGCAGGGCCGCCGTGGTCTCGGTGGTGGCGGCGGCGACCTCGGAGTCGGTGGCCAGGTCGGAGGCGGTGCAGGGCTTCTGCGGCACCTCGCCCTTCAGATAGGCCCAGAACTCCCACCAGCCTGTCCAGGCGTCGGCGATGAAGCGGTTGGCACACAGCGTGGCCACGTCGCCGAAGGTGAACTGGGTGTTGTTGGAGCCCAGGCCGACGAGGACGACGTCGATGTCGTGCGTCTGGGCGACGGCGCGCAGCTGGTCGAGTTGCGAGGCGACGGTGCGGCCTTCGGGCCGGGCGCTTGAGGGGTTGGCGATGTCGGCGGGCTGCGCGCCGGAGCACGCGAGGTTGAAACGTTGCTGGATGCCCGGGAGCGACGCCGTGAACACCGAGGCGTTCGCCGACCGGTGGCAGAAGTAGGCGTTGCTGTTGGCCGCCGACCAGCCGGGGAAGCCCTGCACCGCACCGGAGGCGTCGACGACGGGCTGGTAATCGCCCGCGCCCTCGCCGCTGACGAAGCTGTCGCCGAGCGCGACGGCGGCAGTGGGCAGATCAGCACGCAGAGCTGCCTGCACAGGCCCGCCCTGTACGACCTGGACGCCGGCCGCGCTCACCAGGAGCAGGACGACCGCGGCGGCACGCTGCAGGAACCTCACAACCGCCTCATTTCCTACTACATAAGTACGAAATGCGCACGTGTGGATCACAACATGCCGCACCAACGGCGTCAACACTTCCAAGGGCCGCACTGATACGCCTCCTCACCGGATGGACGGGCGGGGTGGTGATGCCCCGGCGCGTTGCGGGGGTTTCCGTGGTGACGTCCTGCTCGCGTGTTGCGGGGCTTCCGTGGTGACATCCTGCTCGCCGTGTCGCGGGGCTTCCGTGGTGACATCCTGCTCGCCGTGTCGCGGGGCTTCCGTGATGACGTCCTGCTCGCGGGTCGCCGGGCTTCTGTGATGACGATCTGCTCGCGTGTCGCTGCTGTGTCAGATGCTGGTCTCGGTGGTCGGGCGGCCGTGGGGCGGGCTGCTTGCAGAAGGCGGGGAGGTGAGCATCGCCAGCCTGGGCGGGCATCGGGTCAGAACGGAAGGCTGGTGTTACAGAGTTCTCCTGGCTTCCCATCCTGAGGCGGTGGCCGAATTCTGGAAGGCCCTCGTAGGGGTTGTGGCAGGCCGGCGGTGCGGCCATCACCCCGAGCAGGGCGAGCCCCAAAGCGACTGTCACCCTGCGTCTCCTCGGCGACCGTTCAGATGGACAGGGCCGAGCGGCGGAGGGTCGTGGTGGGGTCGGCGGCGTGGCGGCGTAAGGGGCAGGCCCATACCGTCACGCGCCAGAGAGCCTCGAACAGGACGCCGGCGTTCATCTTGCTGGTGCCGTTCGTCCGGTCCACGAACGTGATCGGCACCTCCGTCACCACGTAGCCGAGGCGGACGGCTCGTAGCGTGAGGTCCACCTGGAAGCAGTAGCCGCGGGACTCCACCTCGCCGCGCAGGATCTCCTCCAGCGCGGCGGCTCGGTAGACGCGGAAGCCGCCTGTGGCGTCGGCGACGGGGAGGCGCAGGGCGGTGCGGACGTAGCGGTTGGCCAGGCGGGACAGGAGCTCTCGTCTGCGGGGCCAGTTCGCCACGCGGCCGCCGGCGGTCCAGCGGGAGCCGATGACGAGGTCGGCCTGCTGGGCCGCGCGCAACATGGCGGGCAGGCGCTCGGGCGGGTGCGAGCCGTCGGCGTCGATCTCGGCCAGCAGGTCGAAGCCGCGCTCCAGGCCCCACCGGAAGCCCGCCAGGTACGCGGCGCCCAGCCCTTCCTTGCGCTCACGGTGCAGGACGTGGACGCCGTCGAGGGCGGCGGCGAGGTCGTCCGCGATCTGGCCCGTGCCGTCGGGGCTGTTGTCGTCCACGATGAGGATGTCGGCGGCGGGCGCGGCCGCGCGGATCCTGGTGACGATGGCGGGCAGGTTGTCACGTTCGTTGTACGTCGGCGTGATGACCAGGACGGTGCTCATGATCGCTCCTCAACTCGCATGCTGGTAGTCGGCCCAGGCGCTCGTCCACGGGGCTCGCGGGCCCGAGCAGACCGTGATGGGCAGGCCCTGCTCCTCGTTCGCGACTCCGGTGCCGTGGTCGACGACCCCGGCGGACTCACAGGTGGTGAAGCGCGGCCGCAGCCGCTCGGGCGGCAGCCCCACGGCGACCACCGTCCGCGCCGTCTCCGGCGGTGGGCCCTGGCGCCACAGCTCGTTGTGCCCGCTGTAGACGGGGATGCCCGGCGCGAACCGGTTCAGTGCGCCGGCCTCGCCATAGTTCGCAGTGATGACGACCGTGCCGGGCGGCAGCGCCCGGTGCACCGCGGCCACCTGGGCGGCGAACCGCGGCCAGCCCACCGACTCCCTGGGCACCTCGTTGGGGGAGGAGCTGAGCGCCGAGAGCGGGAGCAGCGGCAGCGCCACGGCGATCCCGATGGCGGAGGTGCCGAGCAGGCCGCACCACACCGTACGGAACCGGGCGCGGCGGGCCTCCATCCACGTGGCGACGGGCACGCAGCC
The DNA here is from genome assembly GCF_900323885.1 of [Actinomadura] parvosata subsp. kistnae. Lineage (GTDB taxonomy): Bacteria > Actinomycetota > Actinomycetes > Streptosporangiales > Streptosporangiaceae > Nonomuraea > Nonomuraea composti. The sequence continues at coordinate 228,643 of NZ_OOHJ01000005.1, forward strand.
GGCCGCGAAGGCGAAGATCACGCTGCCGGCGACGTAGTCGGCGCGGCCTCCTGACGCCCAGCCGAGCAGGACCGTCACCAGGACCGTGATCGCGAGCGGCCGGGTCTCCCGCCGCCGGCGCAGCCACCACCACCCGGCGACGGCGATCGCGAACGCCCCCATGCTGAGCAGCGCCACCAGCATCGGCACGAACATGACCCGGTTGATCGGCTCGCTCAGCGTGGCGGCCATGGTGAGCTGGGGCCAGCCCTTGAGTGCCTGGTAGAGCACGTTCGGCGAGGCGAGCAGCGCGGCCAGGAGCGCCCCCGACCAGAACCATCTGTCGGCGAACACGGCGCGCGGCCCCTTCACGGCCAGCCCGACGGTGACGAGCAGGCCGGTGGCCAGCCCGGTGAGCAGTAACAGGATGAGATGCTTGTTGAACGTGGCGGCCCCCGCGACGGCCCCGGCCGCCAGCCACCAGCGCCCGTCGCCGCGCAGCAGGGCCCGCAGCACGCACAGGACGCAGGCCGTCCAGAACACGAAGTCGGCCGACTGGGTCAGCAGCGTGTGCCCGGCGACCAGCGGGAACATCCCCGTGCCGAGCCCGGCGGCGGCCAGCGTCTGCGCGCCGCGGCGGCCGCCCAGCTCCCGCGTGATGGCGGCGCCGAGCAGGATCAGCAGCCCCGCGCACAGGGCGGGCACGACGCGCAGGCCCACGAGGGTGTCGCCGAACAGGGCCGTGGACAGCCGGGCCAGCAGCGGGGTCAGCGGAGGCTGGTCGAAGTATCCCCAGGCGGGGGTCTGGCCGAGCAGCCGGAAGTAGAGCTCGTCGCGGTGGTAGCCGTAGAAAGGGCTCAGCAGGAGCAAGGTGGCGACGACGGCGGCGGCGACGGAGCCGGTGGCCCGCCAGGCGATCGGCGGGAGCGGGGTAGCGGCGGCGGCGGTGGCGGCGGTGCGCTGCGGGCTGGGGGTCTGGAGCAACATGCCCCAACGTTCGCCGATGGCCTGCCCGCCCGTCGTCTGGCCGTGGGCGGAACGTGGGTCAGACCTCAGGCATAGGAGACGGCTCCCCTGGGCGTACGACGCCGTGGTCGAACGCGAAGACGACGGCGGCGGCGCGGTCGCGTACCGCCAGCTTGAGGAAGATCCGGCCGACGTGCGTCTTGATCGTGCCCTCGCCGAGCACGAGATGGCGGGCGATCTCGGCGTTCGTGAGGCCCCGGCCGATGAGTTTCAGCACGTCGAGCTCGCGGGAGGTGAGCTCGCCGAGCCGCCGGGCCGCGTCGGGGTCGGTCACCGGATCCGTGCGGTAACGCCGCAGAACCCGCCCGCACACGGCCGGATCCAGCCAGCCGTCACCCGCCGCCACCGCGCGCACGGCCCGCTGGATGTCCTCGGCCGGCGCGTCCTTGAGGCAGAAACCCGACGCGCCCGCCCGCAGCGCCGCCGCCAGCACGGCGTCCTCGCCGAACGTGGTCAGCACCAGGACGCGGGCGGCCGGATCCGCGGCCAGCAGGGCCCGCGTCGCCTCCACGCCGTCCATCCGCGGCATGCGGATGTCCATGACGACCGCGTCGGGACGCGCCCGCGCGACCTCCGCCAGCGCCGCCTGGCCGTCGGCCGCCTCGCCCACCACGTCGAACCCGTACGGCTGGCGCAGGATCGTCCGCAACCCGGCCCTGGCCAGCTCCTGGTCGTCGACCAGCACCACCGAGATCATGCCGGCAGCTCCGCCCGCACGACCCACCGGTCGTCCTCGGGGCCGGCGGTGACCTGGCCGCCGACCATGCGCACCCGGTCGGCCATCGCGCGAAGTCCCATGCCGCCATTGTGCCGGGACGGGCGGCCGGGTAAGACGTTCGCGACCGTGGCCAGCACGGCGCCGTCCTCCGCGACGCGCAGCCGCACCTCCACCGGGCAGCGCGGGGCGTGCCGGCTGGCGTTGGCCAGCGCCTCCTGCACCAGCCGGTACAGCACCATGCCCGTCGTCGGGCCCACCGACGGCAGCTCGCCCTCGACGCCGGTCTCCAGCTCCAGCCCCGCCGTCCGGTACTCCTCGAACAGCTCGGGCAGCCGGGCCGCCGTCGGCTGCGGGGCGACCACGGCCGGGTCGGCGCCCTCCTCCGCCAGCACCCGCACCACCTTGCGCAGTTCCGCCATGCTCTGCCGGGCCAGCCGCTCCGCCTCGGCGACGCCCGCCGCCGCCTCCTTGGGGTCGTGCTCGAGCGCCAGACGTACCCCGCCCAGGTGCAGCACCGTCACGGCGAGCGTGTGCGCGACGATGTCGTGCAGGTCGGCGGCCAGCCGCTGCCGCTCCGCCAGGGCGGCGGCAGCGGTCGCGGCGCTCTCCGCGCGGTGCAGCCGCTCGCCCACCGCGATCCGGTAACGCACCACCCAGCAACCCCAGAAGACCAGCGTCGCGGCCGCCAGCCAGTTCGGCCAGCCTGGGTCCGGCGTCGTGTACGCCGCCGCGCCCACCACGCCGAGCGAGGCGAGCCACATGACGACACCCGGCCACAGCCGCAGCGTCAGCGCGACGAACCCCACGTAGCAGACCAGGATGAACCAGCCGATGCTGTTGATCGCGAGCGCGGTGAGCGCGGCGATGGCCACCGGAGCCAGCAGCCCGGCCACCTCGGCGGGACGGCCCGGCGCCGTGCGGACCATGACGAGGCAGGCGGCGACGAAGGCGACCCCTCCGGCGAGCGACCATGCCGTGGCGGCGGGCCACAGGCAGTCGCAGCCGTTCGTGCTGGTCTGCGCCCACGTCAGGGCGACCAGGAGCACGAGCAGCGCGAAGCCGGCGGGGTACAGCCAGCGGGGAGTCATCACCACATCGTAGGAACCGGGCGTGCCGCACGCATCAGCCCCGAGACATACCCGCCCTCTGTCTACGGGCAGAGGCGGGCGCACTTTGGTCAGACGGCCGGACGAAGGTGGGCGCGGACGGCGGCAGGCGTGGACGGCGGGGGTGGGTGGCCGGTGGTCACGGCGCGCGACGTCGCGCTCATGGGCTGCTACGTGGACGGTTCCGCGGTCAGGGGCGTGGCTGGGTGCGGCTCGGTGCGCGGAGGCATGGATGGGCGTGGTTTCGTGGTCGGGGCCTGGGCGGGTGCGGCTCCGTGTGCGGAGGCATGGATGAGCGCAGCTCCGAGGTCAGGGCCAGCGGACGCGGGCCTTGTGGTTGAGGGTCTGGGCGGGTGTGGCTCCATGGTCAGGGCTTGGGGGTGGGCGCGGCCTCGTGGTCAGGGGTCTGGACGGGTGAGGCTCCCTGAGCAGAGACCTGGATGAGCGCAGCGCCGTGATCAGGGGGCCGGCGGACGCGGGCCTCGTGCTCAGGGGTGCGGCTGGGCGGCGGTCTTGTGGTCAGGGAGCTCGGCAGGGCGCGGCCGCGCGTTCATGGGGTCGTGGTGGTGTCCGGGCGGGGGCGGAGGGCGTCGGTGAGGAGGTCGAGGAGGCGGGTCGTCTGGTCCTGGGGGGCGCCGGCGGTGATGGCGAGGAACACGCCGACGAGCAGCGTCGTGACGTCCTCGGGCTGGACGTCGCCGCGGAGCGTGCCGGTCGCGGCGCCCCGTTCCAGGAACTTGGCGACCGTGGTGGTGACGCGCTCGCGTGAGGGAGGCGCGATGCGCCCTGAGGAGAATCCGGCGCGCAGCGTCTCCGTCATGCCGCGCTTGGTGGCGACGAACGCGGCGTACCGCTCCATCCAGGCCCGGAGCGCCATGTCGGCGGGATGCTCGTCGAGCAGGGCCGGGACGATGGCGGTGACGCTGTCGAGCTCGGCGGCGTAGACGGCGTCCACGAGGCTCTCGCGGGTGGGGAAGTGGCGGTAGAGGGTGCCGATGCCGACCCCCGCCTCGCGGGCGATGGCCTCCAGCGCGACCGGCCCGTCGGCGGCCGAGAAGGCGGCCTGGGCGGCGGCGATGAGCTTGTCGCGGTTGCGCCGCGCGTCGCGGCGGACCGGCTGGCCTGCGGGATCGGACGGCTCTTCCGGGTTTTTGGACGACGGCGTCGCGGACCGGCTCAAAACGGAGGCACCTCCGGTAGTGTTAGGCTGAGTCGTAACGGAGGTCCCTCCGTTTCACGTATTCTCTCATGAGAGCAGGTATGACGTGACATCCCAAGGTATGCCCGCCTCCGGTACCGCATCCCAGGTCGCGCGCCCCGGCGGCACCGGAACGATGGCCGGTCGCACCGTCTCACGCGTCGGGTACGGCGCCATGCAGCTGGAGCGCCTGAGCAACGACCGCGACGCCGCCGTGGCCCTGCTGCGCCACGCCATCGACCTCGGCGTCGACCACGTGGACACCGCCCAGTTCTACGGCCACGGCTTCGTCAACGACGTCATCCGCGAGGCCCTCCGGCCGGACGACGACGTCCTGGTGGTCAGCAAGGTCGGCGCCGTCTCCGTCCCCGACGGCCCCATCCCGCTGCGCCTCGCACAGCGGCCCGAGGACCTGCGGGCCGGCGTCGAGGCCAACCTCGCCGCGCTCCAGGTGGAGCGGATCGACGTGATGAACCTGCGGCGCGTCGACTCCGGCATCAGCGTCCCCGTCCCCGACGACCAGGTCATCGACCTCGACGACCAGCTCGCGGAGATGATCGCGCTGCGCGACGAGGGCAAGATCGGCGCGATCGGGCTGAGCAGCGTGAGCCAGGACGTGCTGCGCCGCGCCCTGCCCGCCGGCATCGTCTGCGTGCAGAACGTGCACAGCCTCGTCGCACGCGAGGACGACGACCTGCTCCGGCTCTGCACCGACGAGCAGATCGCCTGGGTGCCCTACTTCCCGCTCGGCGGCGCGCTCCCCGGCCTGGCGAAGGTGACCGACGAGCCGGCCGTGCTCGCCGCCGCCGAACGGCTGGGATGCACCCCGGCACAGGTCGGCCTGGCCTGGCTGCTGCACCGCGCTCCCAACGTGCTGCTCATCCCGGGCACCGCCGACGCCGCCCACCTCGAAGCGAACCTCGCGGCCGGCTCGATCGTCCTCGACGAGGAGACCCTCGCCGCCCTTGACGCGATCCCGACCCGCCCGTTCCCCACCCTGCACGGCTGAGGGAACCCCGGCCCCCTGCACGGCTGTCGAGCCTCGGGCCCGGCTCACTTCGCGCCCCGCGGTCCTGACGGGCCTCGGCCTGCAGCTTCGCCGGACGGGTGCCCCGCCAAGGAGCGCCGGACGGGGGCCCGGTCCCGTCCGGCGATCCGTGCGTGGGGTCAGTTTCTCCGCAGCGTCGCGGACCTCCAGTGGCCGGGGTCGCGCGGGTCCTCCGAACGCACCGTCAGCGTGTTGCCGTCCGCGCCGAGCGTGAACGTGGCCGCGCCCCACTCGAAGTCGCAGTTCTCGCCGTTCGTGCCGTAGATCCAGCGGATCTCACCCTGGTACGTGGGCGCCTGCCCGGACAGGTGCACCTCCGGGCCGCCCGACGGATACGTGCACCCGCTGTTGGGCTCCACCCAGTCGGGCCCGTGGCGGGTGCCTTCGTAGGAGCCGCCGCCGACGTCCCGGAAGTCCAGGTATCCGCCCCAACGTCCGGACAGGTCGGGAGGGGGCTTCGGGGTGACGGTCAGCTCCTTGTACGCGGAGCGGTCCGCGGCCCGGCCCGTCACGGTCAGGCGGTACTGGGCCGGGTTCGCGGGGGCGTCGCCACGCAGCGTCACCCGGCCGCTCCCGTCGGCGGTGGCCGTGGCGACGGTGGCGTCCCCGACCGTGAGCCGCACGCTCTCGCCCGCGTCGAACCCCTCCGCGACCACCTCGATCGCGGCCTCTGCCTGCACCGACGACGGCGCCCGGACGAACGTGACGTGCGGCGCGGGCCGCTCCCTGACGGTGAGCGCGGCGTCGGCCCGCCGGTCGGCGCTCGCTCCCTGGGCCGTGATCGTGTACTGGCCGGCCGCGATGCCGGCGGGGACGGCGTCGGGCAGCACCGCGACGCCCTGGCCGTCGGCGGTCCGGACGCCGAGCTCACCGCCGCTTCCTCGCCCTGCCCAGGAGAACGTGATGCGCTCGCCGGCCTCGAAGCCCGTGGCGCGGGCACCCGTCGAGCCGCCGGTCTCGATCTCGGTGTCCGTGAGAGCCAGCCGAGGGGTGCCGGGACGCGGCGTGACCGGGTCGCGGCCCCGCCCCTGGTTCTGGTCCTGGTTCCGGCCCTGGTCACGCGCCGTGTCCCGCCCCGGGTCCTGCACGGGGTTCCGCCCCGGGTCCTGTACGGGGTTCCATCCGGGGTTCTGGGCAGGGTTCTGGACGGGAGGCTGGCCCGTGTCGGGCCGGAGGGCGCCGACCGGCGGGCGCGTGGTGGAAGAAAGCTGCGGACCGGCCGCCGCCGGAGTGACGACCACCGTCGACGGGTCGGCGGCGGAGCTGGGGGAGGCGAGGCGGACGCCGATGACGGCCGCCGCCGTCACCGCCACGGTGGTGGCGACCGCGACCGCCACCGTCGGCCCGCTGAAGAGGGAGCCGAAGACGGACCCGCCCTTGCCCAGGAGGGTGACCGCCCCTGCGGCGCCGGCCCCGCCGCCGCCCAGCCCCAGGAGCAGCCCGAGGGCGCGCTTGCGGGCCTTCTCCTCGCTCTCGAAGTACGCCGCGTCGTCGTCCGCGCCGGCGTTCGATGCCGCGGTCAGGCCGAGGGCGAGGACCTGGCCCCAGGCGCCCCACCGCAGGGAACGGCCGAGCAGCGGCGCCGCCGCCCTGGCCAGCGCCCGCGCGGGATCGTACGCCTCCTCGCTCACCGCCGCCCGCAGCACGGCGACGACGACGGCGGCCCCGGCGGTGACGTCGGCGCGGGGAGCGGTCCGGAGCCAGGCGCCGAGTCGGGTGGCGTACCCGGCCGCCTCGTGCCTGCCGCGCGGGACCGGCGTGCCGCCCGCCAGGACGTGACCGGGGCCGGCGCGCTCGGCCAGGCGCAGCCGCCGCAGCTCGACGAGCGCGGACTCGGCCTCGCCTGGGGAGGGTAGGCCGGCCAGCGCGGCGAGCGCCGGCGCGGGGACCGGCACGCCCGGCAACGCGGCCAGCGCGCGGGCGGCCGCGGACCTGTCGCCGTCCAGGGACGCGACCAGAGCACGGGCTGCGGTGTCGGGATCGGCCGCCACCGCCCGCACGCCGGACGTGCGCATCAGGACGGCGGCCTGGAGCAGCGTCCTCGGGTGTCCGTTCGCGGCCCGGCACAGCTCCCGGATGGCGGCACGCTCCTCCTCGCTCAAGACATCGATCGGGCCCGGCCCCACCTCGGAGGCGCCGGTCCCGCCCGGATGCGTCTCGGGCATGAGCAGGGCGTCGGCCAGGTCCGAAGCAGCCTCGGCGGTGCCGGCCCGATCTGGGGCCGCTTGGGGCGTGGGCATGGTGCCGGCTCGGCCGAGATCGGTCCCGGGTGTGGGCATGGTGCCGGCTCTGCCGAGATCGGTTTCGGACGTGGGCATGGTGCCGGGCCGGCGCGGATCCGCGTCGGTCGTGGCCAAGGTGCCGGCCCGGTCCGGGGTTGCCTCGGCGATGGTGAGGGCGATGGCGTCGGGTTCCGCGAGGCCGGCGAGGGGGAGGACGTGGCCCTCCGCGCCCAGGAGCCGCCGCGTCGAGGAGAGGAGCAGGGTGGCGCCTGGGGTGGCGTCGAGGAGGTGTTCCAGGGACTCGGCCGAGCCCTCGTAGCCGTCGATCACCACGAGCGCCCGTACCTTGCCCATGAGCGTGCGCAGCCGCTTGGGCGGCGGCAGGTAGCCGGGGCTGTCGTAGCAGGCCTCGAACAGCTCCTGGACGATGTCCTCGGTCTCCATCCTGGCGCCCGACAGGTACACGACGTCCTCGCCGGCGTCGAGGGCGTCGAGGGCGATGCGGGTCAGGACGGCCGATTTGCCGATGCCGGGCGGGCCGTAGACCAGCACGGGGGCGCCGCGTTCGGCGAGCCAGCCGCGGATGCGGGCCAGCTCGTGGTCGCGGCCGATCAGGGTGCCGGTGCTCTCCGGCAGCCAGCGCGGGTCGGGATGCTCGCGCTTGCGCACCGGGACGGGGCCGCCCTCGCGTTCGGTGACGATCGTACGCTGCTCGGTGTATTGGAAAATGTTGTGGTCACCGATGAGCACGGCCCCGTTATTGTCGCCACCGATGCTCATCCGGACGTCGTCCGGCACTTTTCCCTCCCCTTCGGTCGTCCTTTTCCCGGCGGACGGGCGGTCCGGCGGCGTCATCGCGGCTCCGGCCGGTGAATGCGGGCGGTGTTGCGGTCGCCGATGATGAGGTTGCCGTTGTTGTGCCCGCCGACGTGTACGTGCGCCGTTCCTCCGGTGCGGGAGCGGAGCTCGCGGAGCAGGGCCGTGAGCTCGCCGGCGCATTCCGGGTGTCTTGTCAGCAGGTCGGCGATGCGTCCCTGCCAGTGGCCCGCCGTGACGGATGGAGAGAGCTCGTTGCCGCGCAGTGCCTGGCCGGAACGTTCCAGCTCGGCCTCCTCCGCCGGCACCCGCGCCGGGTCGCCGCCGCTCAGGACTCGGGCGATCCTGGCCCGCGCGCTCGTCCAGCCGTCCGAGACCATCGCCTGGACGAGGGCCTCGGCCGCCGCCCCGGCCAGGGTCAGCACCTCGACGTCCATCGCCACCCCCTTTCTCTGTGCTATTTCAAGCGGCATTCAACCGCTTTTATGGACATTTCCGGAAAAGTGAAGCAAGTCCCCTTCTGTCGGCGCCCCTATTCGCCGGCAGAAGCCCCCGTCCCCTCCCTTCATGCTGAAATTGAACAACGCATCCGCCCTTCCGAGAGGCTGCGGCGAATTACCCGTACAACTCCGTACAGGGCCCCTAGCATGGGAGACGGCGTTGCCCCCGAAGAGGACCTCAGGAGACGCTCGTGCAGCAGCAGGTCCCCGGCGATCCCCCCGCCCCCGCGCACATCACCACCCGCGAGGAGTTCGCCGCCGCGCTCAGCCGCCTGCGTGAGGACGCCGGCATCTCCGTACGCGCCCTCGCCGCGGCCGTCGGCGGGCAGAGCGGCACCATCGGCGACTGGCTGGCCGGCCGCGGCCTGCCCGCCACCTCCTCCCGGGACCTGCTGGTCAAGGTCCTGCGCGCCTGCCGGGTCACGGATGACGCCGCCCTGGAGCAGTGGCTGGCCGCCTGGTCCCGGGTACGCCGCCAGCCCGGCCCCCGCCCCGCCGGGCCCGAGCCGTACCGGGGGCTGAACGACTTCGGGCCCGAGCACTCCGACTGGTTCTTCGGACGCGAGACGGTCACCGCGCGCGTGATCGCCGAGCTGACCCGCTCACCCGCGCCCGGCCGGCCCCTGATCCTGGTCGGCGCATCGGGGTCGGGCAAGTCCTCGCTGCTGCGGGCCGGCGTGGCGGCCCGGCTCGCCGGCGCGGGCCGCCACGTCGAGACGTTCACGCCCGGAGCCCGCCCGCTCGACGCACTGAACGCGCACACCCCCGCACCCGGCCCCGGCCCGGTCGTACTGATCGTCGACCAGTTCGAGGAGGTCTTCACTCTGTGCGAGGACGCGGCGGAGCGGCGCGCGTTCATCGACGCCGTGTGCGCGGCCGCCGCGGCTGGCCCCGTGGTGCTGGGCCTGCGGGCCGACTTCTACGCCCACGCCATGCGTCACCCGGCGCTGCTCGCGGCGCTGCAGGACGGGCAGATCACCATCGGCCCCATGAACGAGCGCGAGTTACGCGACGCCATCGAGAAGCCGGCGCTCAAGGCCGGCGTCGAACTGGAGAAGGGCCTGGTCGCGCTGGTGCTCCGCGAGGTCGCACCGCCCGGCGGCGGCCTGGGCGAGCCCGCGGTGCCTGGTAGCGGTCCGCGTGAGGCCGCGGTGCCCGGCGGCGGTCCGCGCGAGGTGGCGGTGCCGGGCGGTGGCGCCGGCCGGGCCCGCGAGGCGCACGAGGCCGGCGCGCTGCCCCTGGTGTCGCATGCCCTGTGGGCCACCTGGCGCAAGAGCCAGGGGCGCAAGCTGAGCATCGCCGCCTACCAGGAGGCCGGTGGCATCGAGGGGGCCGTGGCGGAGACCGCCGACCAGGTGTACGAGTCGCTGACCGGGCCGCAACGGGTGCTGGCGCGGCGGCTGTTCCTCACGCTGGCCCACATCGCGCCCGACACCGCCATCACCCGCCGCCGGCTTCCGCTGCCCGACCTGCTGGCGGAGCTGCTGCCGGCCCCGGGCGACGGGACGCAGGCCGCCGAGATCGAGGACGTGCTCGACCGGTTCGTCGCCGAACGCCTGATCACGGCCGACGCCGACAGCGTGCGGATCAGCCACGAGGCGTTGCTGTCGGCCTGGCCCGAGCTGCGATCCTGGCTGGAGGAGGAGCGGGCCGGGTCGGCCGTCGGCCGCGACCTCGCCGCCGCCGCGGCCACCTGGGACAAGGCCCACCGCGCCCCCGACTTCCTGTACCAGGGAACCCGCCTGGCCGTCGCCCGCGCCTGGGCCGAACGAGCCGGCGGTCACACGATGCCTGGTCACACGATGCCTTGTCATGCGGCGGATGCTCACACCGCGCCCGCCGACACGGTGACCGCTCACACTGCGCCTGCCCACGCCGTGCCCGGCCGGCTGACGCGGGAGTTCCTGGCCGCCTCCCTGGGCCGGGAGGAGGCCGAGGCGGAGGCGGAGCGGCGGGGGACCCGGCGGCTGCGGCTGCTGGCCGCCGGTCTGGCGGTGCTGCTGGTGTTCACCGGCGCGGCCGTCGTGGTCGCGGTGCGCCAGCAACAACTGGCCAACCAGCAACGCGACATGGCCCTGTCGGGCAAGGTGGCGGGGGACGCGGTCGCGTTGCGGGCGGGCGATCCGGCGCTGGCCGCGCAGCTCGCCCTCGCCGCCCACCGCGTCACGCCGACCCCCGAGTCGCGGGGCGCCCTGCTCAGCGCGCTCGGCAACCCGTACGCCACGGTGATCGGCGCGCACACCGACGCGGTCTACGCGGCCGAGTTCAGCCCCGACGGGCGGCGGCTGGCGAGCGTGAGCCTGGACGGGACGTTGCGCACGTGGGACGTCACCGACCGGCTCCGCCCCAAGGCGCTGGCCACGGTGACCGGCGACCCGGCCGGTATCGCGGCGGCGGCGTTCAGCCCCGACGGGCGTACCCTCGTGACCGGCGGCAACGACAACACCGCGCGGCTGTGGGACGTGACCGCCCCCGGCGGCCCCGCACCGCTCGCGACCCTGACCGGCCACACGTTGGGCATCATCGGCGTGGCCTTCGCCCCCGGCGGCCGGACGGTGGCGACCGTGAGCTACGACCGCACGGCCCGCCTGTGGGACGTCGCGGACCCGCGCCGCCCCGCCCTGCTGGCCACGCTGGACGCCGGCCCAGCGCCCCTGTCGGCGGTGGCCTTCGCCCCCGACGGCCGCACCATGGTCGTCACCGCCTCCACGACCAAGGTGTCCGTGTGGGACGTCGCCGACCCGCGGCACCCTGCCCGCCTGCCCTGCCTGACCGGCCACACCGGCGCCGTGCTGGCCGCCGCGATCAGCCGCGACGGCCGGCTGCTGGCGACGGGCGCGTTCGACAACACCGTGCGCCTGTGGGACTTCAGCGACCCCCGGCACGTCCGCCACCTCGCCACGCTGGCCGGGCACGGAGGCGGCGTCGTCGCGATCGCGTTCGCCCCCGACGGGCGCACGCTGGCCACCGGCGCCTACGATCGCACCGTCCGGCTGTGGGACGTCTCCGACCCGCAGGACGCGGACGACCGCAACCCGGCCGTCCTGACGGGGCATTCCGGCACCGTCTACACGGTCGCCTTCCACCCCGACGGCGCGTCCCTGGTCACCGGCGGCGGCGACGACACCGTCCGGGTGTGGGACCTGCGCCGGCCGATCCTGTACGGCCAGAACGGCGGCGTCGCGGCGCTCGCCTACCGCCCCGACGGCCGCGTCCTGGCCACCGGCAGCTACCAGAGGACCAGGCTGTGGGAGGTGTCCGGCCTGGGACGCGCCCGCCCGCTCGCCGTCCTGACCGATCAGCCGAACGGCGTGGACGCCCTCGCCTTCTCCCGGGACGGGCGGCTCATGGCGACCGGCAGCCTCGACTTCACCGTGGCCCTGTGGGACGTGCGCGATCCCGTCCGGCCCCGGCTGCTGAAACGGTGGGACGCCGGGACGGGGAACGTGTTCGCGCTGGCGTTCGCCCCCGACGGGCGCACCCTCGCGGTCGCGGGCGAGAAGTTCGACGTCGGGCTGTGGGACCTCGCCGACCCGGCCCGCCCCCGCCTGCTCGCCCGCGCGCCCGGGCACCGCGACGCCGTCGCCGCGCTGGCGTTCGCCCCGCGCGGCCAGGTGCTCGCCTCGGCCGCCGGCGACCGCACGGTGCGCCTGTGGGACGTGGCCGACCCGGCGCGCCCGCGCCCGCTGGCCGCCGTGCGGGCGCACGACAAGAAGGTGCTGGCGCTGGCGTTCCGCGACGACGGGCGGGTCCTGGCCACCGGCGGCGCCGACCGCACCGCCCGGCTGTGGCAGGTGGACGACCCGTCCCGCCCCGTGCTGCGGGCGACGCTCGGCGCGCACACCGACAGCGTGACCGGGGTCGCCTTCCAGCCCGGCGGGCGGGTGCTGGCGACCGGCAGCGACGACGGCACGACGGGGCTGTGGGACGTGCGCGACCCCGCCCGGCCGCTCGCCACGGCCACGCTCACCGGCCACGCGGGCACGGTGCACGCGGTGGCCTTCGCCCCCGGCGGGACGGTCCTGGCCACGGGCGGCGAGGACTCGACGGTCCGCCTGTGGGGCACCGACCCCGGCCGGGCCGCCCACGACGTCTGCGCGCTGGTGTTCCCCCCGATCACGCGGGCGGAGTGGCGTCGCTACCTGCCGGGCCCGGAGTTCCGGCCGCCCTGCTAGGCACGGGGACGGGCGCGGCGGGCCGGCCGGGGGTGCGGCGGATGAGGTATTCGGCGACCGCCAGGGCGGACGCGCCGAGCAGCACCTCGCCGACCGTCGAGACCAGGCGGCTGGCCAGGGCCACCACCGCGGCGGCCGGAGCGGGCAGCACCAGGGTCAGCGCGGCCGTGAGCACCGCCTCGCGCACGCCGATCCCGTCCGGGATGAACACGGCCGCGATGCCGAGCGAGGTGGCCAGCGTGAACGCGCCGACGCACACCATGAGCGAGCGGGACGGCGACGCGCTCATCGCGACGGCCAGCGGCCACACGTGCAGCCCCGTGACCGTCCAGGACAGGCTCTGCCAGACGATCGCCAGCCGCACGCCGCGCACGGACGCGGCCTTGGCCGCCGCCGGGCGGCGCAGCAACCGCAGCAGCAGCGCGGCGCCCCGGTTGACGAGCTGCGGCCGCACCAGGACGACCGCGATCAGCACGGCGGCGCCGGCCAGCCACGCCGCCTGCGCCCCCAGCAGTTGCACGCCCGCGAGCAGCCCGACCGTGAACCCGCTCAGCAGCACGAGGCTCATGACGAGCGCGGCCGTGGTCATCAGGCGGCCGAACGTGATGCCGTTGGAGGTGGCGACCTTGGCGGTGGCGAGCATGCCGGGCACCCGTCCCGGCAGGTACTTGGACAGGAAGCCGATGAAGAAGACGCGCACCACGCGCGGCTCGCCGACCGGCGGGCCGAGCTCCAGCAGGACGACCCGCCAGGCGAGGAACCCGAGCGACAGCCCCGCCACGCTGGCCAGCAGCGAGCAGCCGAGCAGGAGGCTCATCTCCCCGGCGGCCCGCCGGGTGAACAGGACGCCGACCACGCTCCAGTCCAGCCGCGACAGGCTCCACCCGATAGCCGCGACGACGGCGACGGTGAACACGGCCGCCACCGCCCGCCAGAACCCGCGCGGCAGGTGCGGAAGCCGGACGGGGCTCACTCGCGGGCCCCCGCCGACGGCAGCGGGGCCGGGCCGCCGGTGACCGGCTCGCCCTGCCGCCGCCCCAGCTCGTACGCCACCCGCAGCACCCCCACGCACGCCCCGAGGAAGAAGGCCGCGTGGAAGCAGAGCTGCATCCAGGCCACCCACACCGCGAACCGGGCACCCCGGTGGCGGCGGGCGAAGCCGAGGAACACCCGGTTGCGGTACAGGAACACGGCCAGGGTCGCCGCCGGCACGGCCAGCAGCCAGGGGCTGAGCAGCGCGAGCGGCAGGGACAGGAACGTGGCGGCGGCCGAGGCGGAGGAGAGCCGGGGGCCCCTGCGACGTTTGGGGCGGCCGGTGCCGATCATGTCGAGCTGGAAGCCGGCCCGGCCGGAGCCGCGCAGCCGCCGCGCCCGCACCATGATCACCGGCAGGGTCGTGGACCGGACGAACCGCTCCGCCAGGCACCCCCAGAACCGGTCCTCGTCGTCGGCCCTGGTGACCACGGAGGGGGCGACGACCCGCCGGTAGCGGGCCGGGACGCGGGTGCCGAACTCGAAGTCCTCGCCGTCGCGCAGCCGCTCGTCGAGCCCGCCCGCCTCCTCGAACACGTGCCGGGGGATGAGCGTGCAGGACAGGAACGTCGCGGTGGTCCGGCCGCGCTCGTAGTGCTCGCACAGTACCCGGTAGCGCTCGACGGGGCCGTCGTCGTACAGCGGCTCGGCGGCGTAGATGCCCTGCACCAGCCCGCAGCCGGGCGTCTCCCGGTACGCCTTGACCGCGTTGCGGATCGCGTCGGGCTCCAGGGCGGTGTCGGAGTCGACGAAGAACAGCAGCGGCGCCGAGCTGCGCGCCACCCCGAGGTTGCGCGCCCCGGCCGGCCCCTGGTTGCGGGGCGACTCGACGATCGTGCACGGGAAGCGCCGGGCGATCTCCAGCGAGCCGTCGGTGCTGACGTCGTCGACGACGACGACCTCGGCCGGCCGGTACGTCTGCGCGTACACCGACTCCAGGCAGGCCCGCAGGGTCTTGCGCTTGTTGTAGTTCGGCACGATGACCGCGACGTCATCACGCCAGGCCACCTCGTCGGGCATGTCGGTTCCTTTCATGGGCGGGGCACCGACACGACCATGCGCTGGGCCCGGTGGTCGGACATCCCTCTCGCGCCGGGCAGGTCGTAGCGGTGCACGGTCACGTCGGGGCTGGTGTAGAGCCAGTCGATCCGCCACAGCTCGGCGGTCCCGGCCAGGTACGTCCCCGGGAGGAGGGACGGGAGCGCGGGCGTGCGGTCGACGAGCCGCTCGGGGAGCAGGCGGCGGATGCCCATGGCGGGGGAGGTGTTCAGGTCGCCGGCGAGCAGGACCGGGTGGGGGTTGGCGGCGACGTCCGCGCCGATGGCCCGGTAGCTGGCCTCCCGCCGCAGGGTCTTGGCGGCGGCGACGTCGCGCGTCCCGGCGTCGTACAGCCGCCATTCGAGCGGGGGCTGGGCGATCTGGGGGTTGTAGAAGGAGACGGTGGTGCCGTTGACGTCGATGTCGGTGCGCAGCGTCTCGACGGTGTAGCCCTCGGGCCAGCCGCGCAGCGCCCCGGGGGTCTCCCGCTGGTCGGGCGGCAGCCACGGGCGCAGGTCGAGGCCGCGGTGCGCGACGATGGGGAAGCGGGAGAGCGTGATCTGCTCGCCGGACACGGCGACGTGGTAGCCGGGCAGCTCGCGGCGCAGCTCGGCGAGCTTGTCGATGCGCACGGCGAGGTCGGCGGTCCAGCGCCCGCCGCGGTCGGCGGCCCGGTAGAGGTACTCGGTCAGCAGGTAGACGTCGGCGTGCAGGTCGCGCAGGTACGCGTAGAAGCCGGGGCCCTGGTCCTGGTCCCAGAACTGGGTGTTCCAGGCGGCCACGGTGATGGCGTCCCGGCCGGCGGGCGGGGCTCGTACCAGAGGGTGGCGTAGTTGACGCCGCTGCGGCCGGCGCCCAGCAGCGCGGTGAGCACCAGCAGCGGGATGATCCGCCACCGGACGGGCCGGGCCAGCGGCGCCACGACCAGCAGCAGCGCGGGGACGAGCAGGAACAGCGGCGGCGGGATCAGCTCGATCGGCGCCCACAGCGAGGTGCGCCCGCTGGCCAGCAGGTGGCAGAGCACGAACAGCAGCCACGCCACCGACGCCGTCACCACCAGCTTCGTGCCCAGGCACCAGCGCCGCCGGGGGCGGACGAGGCGCCTGAGCCGCCCGAGACGTTCGGTCGGTGCGGGGCCGGGCCGCTGCTCGATCACTACGTCCCCGTCGCTCATCAACACCGTCCTCGGGAGGTGGGCCGGCGTCGACCATATGCGGGCGTCCTTGTCGCATCCTTGTCAGCGCCGCCACGCGCGACAAGAACGGGACAAGCCCCCGCACCTACCGTGAACCGGACATGAGGTCCGGCACGGCCAATGGAGCGACACATCATGACTCGGGAGCATCCGCTCGTCTCCGTCATCATCCCCAGCTACAACCGGTCCGAGGTGTTACGGCTCTGCCTGGACGCGGTGGCGGCGCAAACGTACCCGCACATCGAGGTCATCGTCGTGGACGACTGCGGCACCGAGGACGCCGCGCACGTCGCCGCCTCCCGGGGCGCCACGGTGATCCGCACCCGGGTCAACGGCGGCCCCACCCCCGCCCGCAACCTCGGCGCCGAGCACGCCACCGGCGAGATCCTGTTCTTCCTCGACGCCGACATCGCCCTCGACCCGGACGCCGTGGAGAACGCGGTGCGCATCCTGCGGGCCGACCCCCGCCTCGGCGCGCTGGGCGGCATCCTGCGGCCCGAGTCGCTGCTCACCCAGAGCCGGGCCGCGCAGTACCGCGCCCTGCAGATGCACCGCTGGTGGATGCCCGCCCACCGGCCGACGCTGGAGCTGCACGCGTCGGTGCTGGCGGTCCCCGCGAAGGTGTTCGCCGAGGTCGGCCCGTTCGACCCGCGGCTGCGCGAGACCGTCTCCTCCGACTACCGCGTGCGCGTGACCCGCTCGTACACGGTGAAGCTGAGCGACGCCGTGCGCGGGCGCAAGGACCACGACGCGACCGTGCCGACGATCCTGCGCAAGGTGTTCCGCCGCGCCCGCCTCAGCGCGCTCGACTGGCGCGAGGGGGAGACGCCGGGCGACTCCGTGCCGCGCGCGGTCGGCGGCGTCCTGCTGCTCGCCGCCGTCCCGGCGCTCGCCCTGCCCAAGGTGGCCGGCCGGGCCGGCGCGCTCGTCCCGCCCGCGCTGGTCGCCGCCGCCGTCGCCCTGGACGCCGGCACCCACCGCTTCGCCTACGCCCAGCGCGGCGCCGCGTTCGGCCTGTACTTCTCCGGCGTGCACCTCGCCGTCACCTTCACCGGCGCGCTCGGCGGGGCGGTGGGCGTCGCGCAGCGGTTCGCGCTCGCCCGCCTGGACCGGCTGGCCCGGCTCGCGGCCCAGGAGTGACGGCCATGCAGATCATCGCCACCGGCTTCGGCCGCACGGGGACGCTCTCGCTCAAGACCGCGCTGGAACGGCTCGGCCTCGGCCCCTGCCACCACATGGTGGACGTCTTCGCCCACCCCCGGCAGATCAGGCCGTGGCTGGCCGCCGCGACGTCCCGCCAGGTGAACTGGGACCGGCTGCTCGTCGGCTACGAGTCGTGCGTGGACGGCCCCACCTCCGCCTACTGGCAGGAGCTGGCCGCGTACTACCCGAAGGCCAAGGTCATCCTCACCACGCGCGACCCGGACCGCTGGGTGGCCAGCATGCAGCGCACGCTGTTCGCGCAGCGGCGGCGCATCGAGTCGCTGCCGGGCCGGGCCGCCGTCCTGCTCTCGACGCTGCTCGGCACCGACCTGGCCGCGTTCGTCCGGATGGTGGACACGACCCTGGACGCGCGCACGTTCGCCACGGCGGCCGACCGGGAGCCGGAGCGGGCCGTGCGGCTGTTCCATGAGCACGCGGCCCGGGTGATCGACGCCATCCCGGCCGAGCGGCTGCTCGTCTTCGACGCCGCCGACGGGTGGGGGCCGCTGTGCGAGTTCCTGGAGGTCCCCGTCCCGGACGAGCCCTACCCGCGGGTCAACAACTCCTCGGACTTCACCAGGAGCGGCCTCGGCCGGCCCCTGCCGCTGCTCCTGCGCCGGACCCGACGGGAGAGACACCGATGAATCCGCTCGTCTCGGTCATCGTGCCGAACTACAACTACGCCCGCACCCTCGGCCTGTGCCTGGAGGCGCTGGAGCGGCAGACGTACCGCGACATCGAGGTGATCGTGGTCGACGACCGCAGCACCGACGACTCGGTGGAGATCGCGCGCCGGCACGGGGCGCGCGTCGTGGTCACCGACACCAACATCGGCGCGCCCGCCGCCCGCAACGTCGGCGTCGAGCACGCCCGCGGCGAGGTGCTGTTCTTCCTCGACTCGGACCTGGCGCTGGCCGACGACGTGGTCGAGCACGCCGTGCGCCTGCTCACCGCCGACCCCGGGCTCGGCGTCGTGTGCGGCACCTACGACCCGGAGCCGCTGATCCCCGACAGCCGCGTGGAGCGCTACCGCAGCCTCCAGCTGCACTACTGGATCTCCGGCGACGAGGGCGACATCACCACGATCTACTCCGCGCTGTTCGCCATGCGGGCCGACGTCTTCCGCGAGATCGGCCCGCTCAACCCGGCGCTGCGCCACAGCGAGAACGCCGAGTACGGCCACCGCGTCACCACCAGGGGCTACCGGATCGTGCTGGACAACCGCATCAGGGGCCGGCACGACCACGACGACCGGCTCAAGGTGGTGCTGTCGAAGTTCTTCCACCGCGCCCGCCTGCACATCCCGCTGTACCTGCGCCGCCCCGACTTCAACGGCGGTCCGGCCAACAGCAGCCGCGGCTGGGGCTCGCTCGCCGCCCTGTTCGCGGTGCTCGCCACGCCGCTGCCGGCGCTGCTCGGCCCGGCCTGGGCGGTCGTGCCGCTCGCGCTGCTGGCCGCCTCCATCGCGTCCGACCTCGGCATGTACCGGTTCGTGCGCCGGTACGCGGGCCTGCGCTTCACCCTCTACTTCACCGCCGTGCACTTCCTGGTGAACGTCACCGTCGCGGTCGCGGTGTTCGCCGGCGCCGCCCAGTGCCTGGTCTCCAGCCGGTTCCGCCGCACGTACGACCTGCCGGTGGAGGTGTGAGCCGTGAGCGCCCTCGTGTCCGTGATCGTGCCCAACTACAACTACGCCGCCTCGCTGGAGCTGTGCCTGCGCGCCCTGCTCGCGCAGACGTACCGGCCGATCGAGGTGATCGTCGTGGACGACGGCAGCACCGACGACTCCGCCGAGGTCGCGCGGCGGCTCGGCGTGCGGGTGATCCGCACCGAGCACAACCAGGGCACGGCCGCCGCGCGGAACCTGGGTGCCGCGCACGCGCGCGGTGAGATCCTTATGTTCGTGGACTCCGACGTGGCCGCCTACCCCGACGCCGTCGAGGTGTCGGTGGGCCTGCTCGCCGCCGACCCGAAGCTCGGTGTGGTCTCCAGCATCCACGACCCCGAGCCGCTGATCCGCGACAGCCTCGTCGAGGAGTACCGGGCGCTGCAGTACCACTACTGGACGGTCAGCTCCGAGGGGCCCGTCTCGTTCCTGTTCTCGGCGCTGATGGCGATGCCGCGCCGCGTGTTCGACGAGATCGGGCCGTTCAACCCGCGCCTGCGCGAGACCGAGGAGGTCGACTACGGCCACCGCCTCACCCAGCGCTACGAGATGCTGCTCACCACCGCCGTGCGCTCCCGGCACGACCACGACGACCGGCTGGTCAAGCTGCTGCGCAAGCTCTACCGGCGGGGCCGCGCCCGGGTGCCGCTGTACGCCCGCCGGCGGCGCTTCGCCCGCGGCTTCGAGACCTCCAGCCGGGCCGGCGGCAGCCTCGCCGCGCTGGCCGCGCTCGCCCTGTCGCCCCTGGTGATCCCGCTCGGCCCGGCCGCGGCGGCGCTGCCGGCCCTCGCGCTGGCCGCGTCACTGCTGGCCGACCTCGGCATGTACCGCTTCGTGCTGCGCCGGCGCGGCCCGCTGTTCCTGCTCTACTTCGGCGCCGTGCACTTCCTGGTGAACGTGACCATCGCGGCGGGCGTGGCGGCCGGGGTGGCGCGGTGGCTGTGCTCGGCGCGGTTCCGGCGGCTCTACGATCGCGATGTGACGATGGAGGTCTCCGGGCAGGCGGCCACGTGACGGCATACCTGCGGGCGATCCTGGGCCCGGATCCCCGCACGGCCGGCGCCCCTGCCGCGCGGGCCCGCCGGCGCAGGATCCCGCTGGTGCTGTGCGCGGCGCTCGCCTGGCTGGCGTTCGTGGTGCTGCAGCGCGTCCTGTCCGGCCGGGCCTGGTGGTGGCAGCTTCCCGAGCTGGTGCCGCCGCTGGCGTTCGCGGCCGTGCCCGTGGTGCTGCTCGCCGCCGTCCTGGTGGCGCGGCGGGCACGCCGGGCGGCCGCCGTGGCCGCGCTGGCGTCCCTGGCGCTGGGCGGCGGCCTGAGCGGGATCAACCTCGCCGCGCTGTGGCACCGCCCCGCTCCCGCGCCGGCCGGCGCGATCAAGGTGTTCTCGTGGAACACCTGGTACTGGGACCAGCCGGCGGGCCGGGCGATGCCGCCGCCCACCGGCACGCCGCCGCCCGACCTGGCCGCCTTCTACCGCCACCTGCGCGCCCAGGACGCCGACGTGCTGCTGTTGCAGGAGTACGTCTACTTCGGCCCCGACTCCCGGCCCATCCGCGTCAACGACCTCGACCGGCTGCGGCAGGAGTTCCCCGGCTACCATCTCGCCGTCGCGAGCGAGATGGTGACGCTGTCGCGCTTCCCCATCGTCCTCCAGCGCGGCATCGAGGGGGCTCCGGCGCCCGCCGGGTCCTCCTGGCCGGAGTTCCACCGGGTCAAGACGCTGCGCACCGACGTGCGAGCCGGAGACCGCGTCGTCTCCTTCTACAACGCCCACATCGACTCGCCGGTCGCCTCCGGCTCGCTCAGCCGCGCCCAGCACGAGGCCCGCGCGGCCAACCTGCGCGCGCTCGCGGCCGACATCCGCGCGAACCCACAGCCCGCCCTGCTGGCGGGCGACTTCAACACCTCGCCCGCGATGGGCCTGCTGCGGCTGGTGCCGGAGCGGATGGCCGACGCCACCCCCGCCCTGGGGTCGCTCTACCCGGCCACGTGGGACGAGCGGCTGCCGCTGTGGCGGATCGACTGGGCGTACACGTCGCCCGAGCTCGCCGTCCACGAGTACCGGCTGGTCCGCTCGGGCGGGCTGTCCGACCACAGCGGGCAGCGGCTCGTCGTCTCGCTCGGCCGCTGACCCGGCGTCTACACCAGGACGGGCGGGCGCGGGCCGGTCCGCAGGATGCTGAGGTGCAGGGCGCGCAGCTCCGGCCCCGGCTCGATGCCCAGGTGGTCGGCGAGGTAGCCGCGCAGGCGGGCGTACAGCGCCACCGCCTCCGCGCCGCGGCCCAGCGCGCACAGGCCGCGCATCAGCATGCTCGCCAGCGGCTCCGCGAGCGGGTGCCGCGGCACCAGCGGGGTCAGCTCGGTCACCACCACGTCCGGCCGGCCCAGCCGCAGGTGCGTCTCCGCCCACGTGACGACGGCGCCGACGAACTGCTGCTCGATGCCGTACCGCATGCGGGCCGCCCACTCGCCCGGAATGCCGGTCAGCGGGGCGCCGCGCCACAGCTCCATCGCCTCGGCCAGCAGCCGGGCCCGGCCGAAGTCGTCGCAGGCCGGCAGCTGCGCCTGCTTGGCCAGCCGCCGGAACCGGTAGGCGTCCACCCGGTCGGGCTCCACCTCCAGCGCGTAGCCGCCGTCGCGGCGCTCGATGCGGGCCCCGGTCGCGGCCAGCGCCTGACGCAGGCGGGCGATGTGGGCGTACAGCGAGTCGGTCGCCCGCTCCGGCGGATCGTCCCACACCCGCTCGATCAGCGTGCCCAGCGACACGGGCCGGTCGGCGTCGACCGCCAGGGCGGCCAGCACCGCGCGTCGCTGCGGCGGCCCCAGCGGGACGCGGCGGCCACCGGCGCTCACCTCGACCGGTCCCAGTATGCGGACGTCCATCGCCTTCCTTTCCATCGGCCTTTCCATCGGGTTCACAGGTGGACGAGCACGAGCGTCACGCCCAGGGCGGCGGCCCACACCATCGAGTTCGCGACCATGACGCGGTCGCGCAGCAGCACGCGCACCGGATCGCCGCCCTCCTTCTCCACGAGCTGGAGCTGCAGGTACCGGAACAGGGCGAAGAGCGCGAACGGGGTGGACAGCATCATGGCCGTCTGCCCGTGCTGCGGGCCGAACGGCCCCTCGTCCCGCAGGTACATCAGGCCCGAGACGAGGGCGAGCACGGAGGCGATCTGCAGCAGCCAGTTCGTCAGCTCCATCGAGTAGCCGCGCAGCGCGGGCCGGTGAACGGCCCCCGCCTCCAGCAGCTCCTGGCGGCGCTTGCCGATGAGCAGCAGCAACGACATCGAGAACACCGTGATCAGCAGCCACGCCGGAGCCCGGTCGCCGGTCATCTCGTAGCCCTGCAGCACGCGCAGCACGAACCCGGCCGCGACCGTGCCCACGTCGATCAGCGGGACGTGCTTGAGCGCGCGGGTGTAGGCGACGTTCAGCGCCAAATACACCAGCACCGGCCAGAACGACAGCGGCGACCGGGCGACGACCGCGCCCAGCAGGACCACCAGGACGGCGCAGCAGACCGCCGCGGCCGGCACCCCCACCCGGCCGGCCGCGATGGGCCGCTCGCGCTTGACGGGGTGGAGGCGGTCGCGGTGCCGGTCGGCGATGTCGTTGCCGATGTAGACGGCGGCGGAGGCGAGCACGAACGCCACCACCGCCCAGCCGACCCCGGCCAGCTCCGCCAGGGTGGGGGAGGAGGCGCCGATCAGCGCCACGGGCACCAGGAGGATCGCCTTGACCGCGTGGGACGGGCGGATCAGGGCGGCCAGCTCCGCGACCGGCCGCCGCCCGCGGGCCCGCGCGTCCCCGTCCTGCGCGGTGTCCTGACGCCGCGGGCTCTCTGACACGTCCGCGTCCTGAGTGGCGTCCTGACGCTGCGGGAGGTCTGGAACGTCTGCCGATTCGACCAGGCGCATGCTTTACCCCGATAGCTCAGAAGAAGATCTTCGCCAGCGACAGCGCGCCCTGCCGCCACGCGTCGCGGCTGGTGGAGCCCGCCCGTGTGCCGGTCGCGGTGCCGGTCGTGGCACCGGTCGTGGCGCCGGCCCGGCGCTGCTCCCGCCACCACGCGTACGTGCGCAGGATCGCGTCCCTGTTGGACAGCCGCGGACGGAAGCCGAGCCGGTCACGGGCCTTGTCGATGCTGACGTAGGAGTCGGCGAGCAGCTTGAGCGCCAGCCGCCCGTACACCGGCGACAGCCGGGTGCGCTCCAGCAGCCGCAGCCCCGCCACGGCCGGCCCGGCGGGCAGCGAGACGACCCGCTTGCCGTGGCCGGCCGCGTCGAGCACCGCCTGGAAGTCCTCGCGCAGCGTGCCGAACTCGGCGGCGGCCAGGTTGTAGGTGTCGCCGGCGACCTCGGCTGGCGCGTCGAGCACGAGCGCCACCGCGTCCACGAGGTCCTCGATCGCGAACATCTGGATGCGCTTGTCGCCGCGGCCGAGCACCGGGAAGTTGCGGCCCTCCTCGGCCCACTCGAACAACATCGCGAACAGGCCCATCCGGCCGGGCCCGAGGAAGGTCTTGGGGCGCAGCACGGGCACGCACATGCCGCCGGCCCGGTACCGCTCCGCCAGCTCCTCCGCCGCCGCCTTCGCCCGGGTGTACGGGTCGACCGGGGCGCGCGGATGCTCCTCCGGGGTCGGCACGAGCTTCGGCAGCCCGTACACGGCGGTGGAGGAGATGTGCACCAGCCGCTCCAGGCCCGCGCGGCGCCCGGCCTCCAGGACGGTGCCGGTGCCGCCGACGATCAGGTCGTGGATCTGGTCGGCCGGGTAGCTCGGCAGCGCGCCGGCGCAGTGCACGGCCGCGTCCGCGCCCGCCATGACCTCGCTCATCAGCGGCAGGTCGCGCACGTCGGCGACCCGGTGCCGGGCCGCGAGCAGCGGGTCGTCCTGGGGGCGCAGGTCCACGCCGACCACGTCGTGGCCGTCGAGGACGAGCCTGCGGGCCAGGGCGCCGCCGAGCATCCCGGCGCTGCCGGTGACTACGACCCGCCGGGCCATCGCGACCCCACCTTCTCCCGTACGAACCGGGCGAGCAGCCGCGGCAGGCCCTTGGACAGGGTCCGGTCGAGGCTGTCCAGGAAGTACTCGACGTCCTCCTGCTCGATGGCCAGGGTGGGGGCGACGACGAGCGGGTTGTCGGCGTTCGGGCTGTAGTAGGAGACGATGCCGTGCTCGCGGTAGAGGTCGGCGATGACCGACAGCGTGATCAGCTTCGTACGGAACTGCGGGTCGCCGGAGAAGCCGGGCGCGAGCCGGGCGGCCAGATCGAGCACCTTGGGCCCGCCCGTGAGGAAGACGCCCCACAGCGCGCCCACCCCGCTCACCCGCCCGATCACGTCGGGGTGGCGCTTGTGCAGGGCCTCCAGGCCGGGGCCGAGAACGCCCTCGATCCGCCGCGCCCTGGCCGGGTAGTCGTCCTCGACGACGATGTTGACGGCCTCGATGGCCGTGGCGGTCTCCTCGCCGAACCCGTAGTAGGTGGTGCTGTGCAGGATGACGTCGGAAAGCCGGTCGTAGGCCTTGCGGAAGACGCGCTCGCGGGCGGTGTACCCGGCGATCGACGCCTTGCCGCCGCCGAGCGACTTGGAGTAGACGAGGATGTCCGGCAGCAGGCCGGGGTGGCGCATGAAGTAGAAGAGGCTGCCCGTCTTGCCCCAGCCGGTGTAGACCTCGTCGAAGATCAGCATGATGTCGTCGTCGTCGCAGAGGCGGCGCAGCTCGTACAGGTCGCTCTCCGACCAGCAGCGCATGCTCGACGCGCTGAACGGCTCCACCATGATCGCGTAGACGTCGCACCCGCCGTCGGGAGTGCGGGCCGCTGCCACGGCCGCGCGCACGGCGGCGACGTCCCCGTACGGGTGGACGACGATGCCGGGCAGGCCGGGGAAGCGGAAGGAGTTCTCCGACGACCCGGTCAGGCTGCCGGCGCCGAGTGTCTTGCCGTGGAAGCTGATGTCGGAGCGCAGGATCGTGTTGCGGCGCCCCTCGTGGTACTTGTACGCCATCTTGACGGCGCCCTCGTTGGCCTCGGCGCCGGAGTTCGGGAAGTAGGAGATGTTCAGGTCGCCCGGCAGCAGCTCGGCGATGTTGTGGCTGAGCGCGGCCACGTACGGGGAGAAGAACGCCTTGTGCACCTCCATGCGCCGGCGCTCGGCGAAGCGGCGCCGCGCGGCGAGGATGCGGGGATGGTTGTGGCCGTGGTTGAGCACGCCGACGCCGCCGGTGACGTCAAGGACCTCCCGGCCGTCGCGGGTGCGGATGCGGGCACCCTCGGCGCTCTCGGCCAGCTCCCGGCCGAAGCCGAAGGAGGTCATGAGGTTGACCTGGCTGCGGCTGACGTACCTTCGGTACAGATCCTGGACCTGTTTCACGGTGAAACTTTCACACTCGTCCACGCCGATCAGCTCTGACACGTTCGCCCTTCCCCGCTCGGGCGCATTTTGAAAAGGTGCGACATGGCGTCAACAATGTCGAATCCGGCTATGCCTCGGGCCATACAAAGGTGTGTAGGTCAAGGGCCGCACGGCGGCACGGCAGGGGGAAGAAAGAACGGCCGCCGGCGGATCACGAGCGTATTTATCGGCCGGCGGGCGCGCCAAATGCGGATGATTTCCCGGGCGGCGGGCCGCGCTCGGCTCAGCCTATCGCGATCGTGCGGGCGGGCGGTGTCCGCAGGCCGTTCAGCCTATCGCGGTGGTGCAGGCGGGCGGGGTGCGCAGGCCGTGCCGGCCCGCCAGGCCGCCTGCGCCCGCTCCTCCTCGCTGTCCTCCTCCCCGGCCCGCTCGCGGGCGAACAGGCGGAGCAGGTCGTGCACGCGGTACCGGTCGTGGCCGCAGGTCTCCAGGAGCTGGGCGTCGGTGAGGCGGTCGAGCAGGTCGGCGGCGTGCGGCTCGGAGCGGTCGGCCAGGTCGGCGGCGGCCCCGACACTCACCGTGGTGCCGCCGAGGGCGCCGTCGAGCAGGCCCAGCAGCCGGAACATGCGGCGGGACTCGGGGTCGAGGCCGCGGTAGCTGAGCATGAAGGACGCCCGCACGGCCTGGTCGTCGGTCTGCAGCTCCGGCAGGCGGCGCTCCTCGGCCGCCAGCCGGGCGGCCAGCGCGCCCAGCGACAGCCCCGGCCGGGCGATCAGCCGGGCGGCGGCGATCCTGACCGCCAGCGGCAGCCCGGCGCACAGCCGCGCGATCGTGCGCGCCGGCCGCGGCTCGGCCGCCGCGCGCTCCTCCCCGATCAGGCGGGTGAGCAGCGCGAACGTCTCCTCCTCGGCCATGAAGCCGAGCCGGAAGTGCGAGGCGGCCTCCAGCGAGGTGAGCGTCCGGCGGGCGGTGACCAGCACGCGGCAGGTGGGGCTGGCCGGCAGCAGCGGGCGCACCTGCGCGGCGTCGCGGGCGTTGTCGAGCAGGAGCAGCAGGCGCCTGCCGTCGGTCAGCGAGCGGAAGCGGGCCGCCGCCTCGTCGAGGTCGGGCCGGCGCCCTGGCCCGGCGGACCGCAAGGCCGTGTCGTCGCCGAGCGAGCGTAACAGGCGGGCCAGGACGTCGGCCGGGTGCAGCGGGGCGCCGCCGGGCGTGGAGCCGTGCAGGTCCACGTACAGCCGCCCGTCGGGGAAGCGGCCCGCGACCTGGTGCGCGACGTGCACGGCCAGCGCCGACTTGCCGGCCCCCGCGGTGCCCGTGATCGCCGAGACGGGGCTCGCGCCGGAGAGCGACGTCAGCATCGTGCGCAGCCGGGCCACCTCGGTGGCCCGGCCGGTGAAGGCGGCCGGGGCCATGGGCAGCTCCGCCGGAGCCCGGCGCGCGGCGAGCGCCGCCGGCGGCGTCAGCCGGGGGTCGTCGGCCAGGATGCGCTCGTGCATGCGCGCCAGGTCGGGCCCGGGGTCGAGGCCGACCTCGGCGGCCAGCGTGCTGCGCGCCCGGTGGAAGACCGCCAGCGCGTCGGCCCGGCGGCCGCACCGGTAGAGCGCCAGCATGTGCTGGGCCCGCAGCCGCTCGTTCAGCGGATCCCTGCGGGTGAGGGTCTCCAGGTCGGCGAGCATCTCGCCGTGCCGGCCCAGCGCCAGCCTGGCCTCCAGGGACGCGTCCACGACGGTCGCCCGCAGCCGCTCCAGCCGCGCCGCCTCGCAGCGCAGCGGCGCGGGCAGCGGCAGGTCCTCCAGCACGGACTCGCCGCGCCACAGGCCGAGGGCCCGCGACAGCCGTTCGAGCGCGACGTCGTGCCGCCCCGCCGACAGCGCCTGCTGCCCCTGCGCGGCCAGCTCCTCGAACAACGTGACATCGACCTCGCCCGGCGTCACGCGCAGCACGTAGCCGTGGGAGCCCGCCTCGATGCGGGAGGGGGAGCCGAGGACCTTGCGCAGGGCGGAGATGTAGGTGTAGAGGTTCGACTCCGCGGTGGCGGGGGCGCGCTCGCCCCACAGCCAGTCGAGCATGCGCCTGCTGGGGATCGCCTTGCCCGTGTTGAGCAGCAGGGCGGCCAGGAGCACGCGCTGTTTTCGGCGGCCCAGGGCGATCGGCATTCCATGAGAGGTACGAACCTCGATCGGACCGAGGATCTTGAAATCCATAGGACCACCCTGCGGCGCGCGGCTTTCACGACGGGAACCGTACGATTGCACACGGATCTTGATTTGCCGCGACCAATGATCGAGGTTGATGACCTTGGACCGGTACTTCCCGGAAAGGGATAAGAGGATTACGCGACCCGATTAGCCGGGGCGGTGCGGCGATGGCCGTTGAAAGTTATTGCCGCATCGATATGCGGGGTGCGAGAAATTCGCCTTGACCGGTGTCAGGGCTCCTTACCGGATTCTCTGACATTTCCGTAAAGCCCTTCTCGACACCGGCCGGCGCACCCGGTCATCGACGTTCCGGGGGCCGCTCGCCCATCAGCCGCCGCAGGCGTGGTGGCGGCGGCTCGGACAGGTTGGCGATCGCCGCCTCGGCGCTGGGATGGATGCTGAGCGCGTCCCACACCTCGGTGATCTGCAGCAGCCGGGCCGGCAGGTCCTGCACGGCGGCCAGGTGCAGGCGGCCGCCCTGCCTGCGCACCTCGCCGTGCACGCGCAGCAGGACGTGCAGGCCCGTGCTGTCCATGAAGGTGAGCCCGCCCAGGTCGAGGATCAGCGGCCGGCCCGGCTGCCACACCCGGCCGACGTAGGTCTCCAGGTCGTCGGCGCTGCTCGCGTCGAGCTCCCCGGCCACGCCGATCACCACCCCGTCGGCGAGCCGGCGGCAGTCGAGCCTCAAGGACGTCATGCCGGCCTCGCCGGGGTGCGGGCCGGCGGAATCCGAACAATGGCGATCATGCCCGTCCCGGAAGGTTTGTCCTGGTGGTACGGCGGCGTCCGTGCCGCCATCGCCGAGCCTATGGGGGAAAGCCGGTGCGGGAAGGCGGTTCGTCACACGGTCTTGTGATGAAGTAGGAGAATGACCGGTCCGGAGGAGAGTGCGATCGGCCCACTCGGAGGCGACGGTTTCGCCGTCTCCTTCCCTGTGGTGGCGTTGATAGCGTCGGCCGGCGGGGTCGACGCGCTGTCGCGGGTGCTCGCCTCGCTGCCCGCCGGCCTGGCCGCGGCCGTGCTGATCGCCCTGCACCAGGATCCGGCCAATCCCACGGGGCGGCTGACGGCGATCCTGGCCCGCCGTTCCGTGCTGCCCGTCCGCAGGGCCGCCGACGGCGACCTGCTGCGGCCCGGGCAGGTCCTCGTCATCCCGCCGGGACAGCACCTGCTGGTCACCTCCCAGTCCAGGATCGGGCTGATCGAGGCCGGCGCCCTGCCGCCGTCGCGGCCGTCGGCCGATCTGCTGCTGGCCAGCCTGGCGGTCACCTGCGGGCCACGCGCGCTGGCCGTCGTCCTGACCGGCATGGGGCACGACGGCCAGGCCGGCGTGCGCGCCGTCGCCCACTGCGGCGGCACCGTCATCGCCCAGGACCAGGCCACCTCGAAGTTCTTCTCGATGCCGTCGGCCGCCATCGACACCCACCAGGTCGACCAGATCCTCGCCCTCGACGAGATCGCCGGCGCGATCGTCGCCCATGCCGGCACGGCGACCTGAGCAGGCCCGCCACCTCCGAGCCCCCTGCACGGCGGCAGATGGCCGGCTCGCTCACCGGCCGCGTCCCTGCGGCGACATACGGTTCCGTCCGTTATGGTGTTTGGTGCTCTGTCGCGAGGTCAGCGGGGAAAGGTCCGCACAGACCTCACCCCAACCTCCTGCGATGGGCCGCCGATGACAATGGAGCGAGTGCTGCACTCTCCGATCAGCGCCGATCTCGCACGCCTGCGCGACCTGGTCAGCGCGCACGCCGTCGACGGCGGCCTGCGCGGCGAGCGGCTGATGGACCTGGTGCTCGCGGTCAACGAGGCGATCACCAACGTGCTCGACCACGGCGGCGCCGCCGGCACGCTCACCGTCCGCACCCGGCCCGGCGCCGTCGTCGTGGAGATCGAGGACGTCGCCGGCCACCTGACCCGCGACCACCTGGTGGAAGCCAAGATCGAGCCGGGCGCGTCGCACGGCTACGGCCTGTGGATCATCCAGCGGCTGTGCGACCAGGTCCGTCTCGACCAGACCGGCCAGGGCTCGCGGCTCACCCTGACCATGCACGTCCCCTTCACGGAGACCGGACGCTGACCGGCGGCCTCAGGGGTGCAGGGCGGGCCGGTAGACGAGCTCCAGGATGCGGCCGTCGAGCGTGCGGCTCTCGATCAGCTCGAGGTCGAAGTCGGGCGCGCCCCGGAAGATCGGGTCCAGCCCCGTCCGGCCGGTGATCACCGGGAAGAGCGTGACCTGCACCCGGTCCACCAGGCCGGCCGCCATCAGCGCCCGGTTCATCGACAGGCTGCCGTGCGAGCGCAACGGCACGTCCGACTCCTCCTTGAGCCGGGCGACGACCTCGACGGCGTCGCCGCGGGCCAGGGTCGCGTCCGGCCAGTCGAGTGCTCCGTCGAGGGTGCTCGACACGACCGTCGCCGGCAGGTTCACCATCCTCGTGACCCACGGGTCGCGCACCTCGGACCCGTCCGTGCTGTCGGCCAGCATCCCGGCGAACGCCCGGTAGGTGGCGGCCCCGAACACCATCCGCTGCCGCTCGCCGTACTGGGCGTAGCGGTGCTCGAGGAGTTCGGGGCCCTGCTTGCCCCAGTAGCCGGTCCAGTCGCCGCCGGCGGCGCCGTAGCCGTCGAGGCTGGAGAAGACGTCGAAGGTGTAGGTGGCGGTCATGTCGCTCTCCTCGGGGTGCCGTCGATCACGGGTCGCACATGCAGACTCGCGGCACCGCCGAAACTCATCGACCCCCGGCGTTCGCCCGCTCAGCGCCAGCCGAGGGCGGGGGCCACATGGGTCAGGACCGAGGAGAGCAGGTGGGCGTTGTAGTCCACGCCGAGCTGGCTGGGCACCGTCAGCAGGAGCGTGTCGGCCGCGGCGATCGCCTCGTCGGCGGCCAGCTCCTTCACCAGCACGTCCGGCTCGGCGGCGTACGTGCGCCCGAAGATGGCCCTGGTCGTCGCGTCGATGAAGCCCACCTGGTCCGAGCTCGCGCGCTCGTGACCGAAGTACGCGCGGTCCGTCTCGTTGACGATCGGCATGATCGAGCGGCTCACCGACACCCGCGGCTCGCCCTCGTGGCAGGCCTCCTTCCACGCCTCCCGGTAGGCCGCGATCTGCTCGGCCTGCTGCACGTGGAACGGCTTGCCGTTCTCGTCGTCCTTGAGCGTGGAGCTCATCAGGTGCATGCCCAGGCCGGCGGCCCACTTCGCGGTGGCGTTCGAGCTGGAGCCCCACCAGATGCGCTGCCGCAGCCCCTCCGAGTGCGGTTCGAGGCGCAGCAGGCCGGGCGGGTTGGGGAACATCGGCCGCGGGTTCGGCTGCGCGAACCCCTCGCCGCGCAGCACGTCGAGGAAGACCTCCGCGTGGCGGCGCGCCATGTCCGCCTCGGTCTCGCCCTCGGCCGGCTGGTAGCCGAAGTAGCGCCAGCCGTCGATCACCTGCTCGGGTGATCCCCGGCTGATGCCGAGCTGCAGCCGGCCGCCCGCGATGAGGTCGGCCGCGCCCGCGTCCTCGGCCATGTAGAGGGGGTTCTCGTAGCGCATGTCGATGACGCCGGTGCCGATCTCGATCCGGCTGGTCCGCGCGCCGACGGCCGCCAGCAGCGGGAACGGGCTGGCCAGCTGCTGGGCGAAGTGGTGGACGCGGAAGTAGGCGCCGTCGGCACCGAGCTCCTCGGCGGCCACCGCCAGCTCGATCGACTGCAGCAGGGTGTCGGACGCGCTGCGTGCCTTCGAGTACGGCGACGACGACCAATGCCCGAAGCTCAGGAAACCGATCTTCTTCATACCGGTCTTCAACCTTCCGCGCGTCAAGGACATTCCTGGACCGGCCGTCCCGGCTCACGCGAGGTCGCGGCGCCGCAGCCCGTACCCGCCGAGGAGGGCCAGCAGGACGGCGAGCGCCGTCAGCACGAGCGTGGCCACCGGGGCGAACGTGCCCAGGGGGTGCCAGGGCAGGTGGGACAGCACGGAGGTGTTCGCCAGCCAGGCCGGCACCCCCGCGTACGGGCCGAAGACCTGCACGAGCGCGCTGTAGAGGAACACCGCCCAGGCGGCGGCCATCGCGCGCGGGGCCAGGCCGAGCAGCGCGGCGGGCAGGGCCAGCAGCACCAGCACCTCGGGCAGGCGCAGCAGGCTCGCCCCCGCCACCTCGGCCACCAGGCCCGGCTCGCCGGTGGAGACGGCGGCGCCGAGGCCGAGGCCCGCGCCGTAGACGGTGAGCAGGAGGAGCGCGCCGAGCGCGGTGACCGCCAGGGACGCGGTGAACCAGGCCGAGCGGCTGGTCGGCCCGGCCAGCACGGGCTGGACGCGGCCGTGCGCCTCCTCGGCACGCAGCCGGGCGGCCGACAGCAGCACGAACACGCCGGTGTAGAGCGAGCCGGTGAACACCATGAGGCTCAGCCAGCCGCGCACCACGTCCGCGCCGGGAGAGAACAGGCCCAGGTCGATGCCGGTCATGCCGCCGCTCATGCCGCCCATGGCCAGGCCCGCGGCCAGGAACGCGGCCGCCCACCAGGCGATGGACGCCTGCTGCAGCCGCCAGGCCAGCCCTAGCGGGGAGCGCAGCCACGACGGCGCGGCGGCCTGCCCGGGGCGGGCGGCGATCAGGGCGGCGCCGAGGTCGCGCTGCCCGGCCAGCCGGTAGGCGGCGGCGACCAGCAGCGCGGCGAGCGCCACCGGCAGGGCGAGCGGCCACCAGCGGTCGCCGGCCAGCACCCTGGTCTGCTGCGCCCAGCCGATCGGCGACAGCCAGAACAGCGGCCCGCCCTGCTGGTCCTGCAGCGCTCCGGCGCCGCGCACGAGCCACGCCGCGAACAGCGCCGCGCCCGCGATCCCGCTGGCGCCCCGGGGCTGTTCGGTGATCTGCACGGTGACGGCGGTGAGCGCCGCGAACACCAGCCCGGTCGCGGCCAGGGAGAGGCCGAACAGCAGCGCGCTGCCCGCCGGGAAGCCGACGCTGATCGCGGCGGCGGCGGTGAGGGCGGCCAGCGCCGTGTTGCCGATGGCGGAGACGATGAGGGCGGCGGTGAGCTGGGCGTGCCGGCCCACGACGGCGGCCCTGATCAGCTCGGCCCGGCCGGTCTGCTCCTCGGCGCGGGTGTGCCGGGTGATGAGCAGGATGTTCATCAATGCGGCGGCCAGCAGGAACTCCACCCAGTAGGCGGCCAGGAAGTAGCCCTGCGGGGTGACGGGCCCGTCGCCGAAGACCGGCCCGGCGAGCACCCGCATGAACGACGCCCTGATCATTTGCGCGGCCTCGGCCCTGGCCTCCGGAGTCGGGGCGACGATGGTGGCGGCGGCGTAGTAGAAGCGCGGCACCATGGCGGCGATGGCGATCAGCCAGATCGGCAGCTTGATCCGGTCGCGGCGCAGCGCCAGCCGGAGCATCGCGGCGGTGCCTGTCAGATGGGTGCCCGTCAGATGGGTGCCGGTCGGCTGGGTGCTGGTGGCGGTCATGCGGCGGCCTGCTCGGTGCTGTAGTGCCGGAGCATGAGCTCCTCCAGCGTCGGCGGGTGGCTGACCAGCGAGCGGATGCCGAACGTGGTCAGGTGCCGGACGGCGGCGTCGAGATGCCGGGTCTCGACGCTGAAGCGCACGTCCAGGCCGTCCACGGCCGCCTGGTGCACGCCGGGCAGCCCGTCCAGGCCGGTGACCGGGGCGGCGGTGGTGGCCACGATGCTGGTGCGGGTCAGATGCCGCAGCTGCTCCAGCGTGCCCGACTCCACGGTACGGCCGGAGCGGATGATGGTGACGCGGTCGGCCAGGTTCTCCACCTGGGCGAGGATGTGGCTGGATAGCAGGATCGTCCGGCCGGCCGCCTTGGCCTCGGCCACGACCTGCTGGAAGACGGCCTCCATCAGCGGGTCCAGGCCGCTCGTCGGCTCGTCCAGGATGAGCAGCTCCACGTCGGCGGCGAAGGCGGCGACGAGGGCGACCTTCTGCCGGTTGCCCTTGGAGTAGGTGCGGGCCTTCTTCCTCGGGTCCAGCTCGAAACGCTCGACCAGTTCCTTCCTGCGCTTGACGTCCAGGCCGCCGCGCAGCCGGCCGAGCACGTCGATGACCTCGCCGCCGGTCAGGTTGGGCCACAGCTCGACGTCGCCCGGCACGTACGCCAGCCGGCGGTGCAGCCGCACGGCGTCGGCCCACGGGTCGCCGCCCAGCAGCCGGGCGCTGCCCGAGGTGGCGCGGATCAGGCCGAGCAGGATGCGGATGGTGGTGCTCTTGCCCGCGCCGTTCGGGCCGAGGAAGCCGTGCACCTCCCCGGTCTGGACGGTGAGGTCGAGGCCGTCGAGGGCGCGGGCCGGCCCGTAGGCCTTGACCAGCCCGGACACGGCTATGGCGGCGGTCATGAGGTGCTCCTGGCGGGGTGGTGTGCGGTGACCGCGGCGTCGAAGTCGCGATCGGGCAGCGTCCTGTGCAGGTTCAGCAGGGCTTCGGCCTGCCAGCCGACCACGTAGCGGGTCTCGGGCCGGTCCGACTCGACCGCCTCGACGATCGTGGCCGCGACGACGCCGGGGTCCGAGGCCGGGCTGTCCGGGTCGTTCATGGCGGCTTCTGCGGCCTGGGCCATGGCCTCGGCCATCCGGTGGTAGGGGCCCTGGCCGGAGATCTCGCGGAGCTGGCGGGCCGATCCGGCCTCGAAGCCGGTCCTGATGATGCCCGGCTGGATGACGACGACGTCGATGCCGAACGGCGCGACCTCCATGCGCAGGGTGTCGGAGAACGCCTCCTGGGCGTGCTTGGAGGCGTAGTACCAGGCGCCGAGCGGCAGGGCCAGCTCGCCGCCGATCGAGGAGACGTTCACGATCGTGCCCGAGCGCCGGTGGCGCATGAGCGGCAGGACGAGCTGGGTCAGCCGGGCCGGCCCGAACACGTTCACCTCGAACACCTCGCGCGCCATCGCGAGCGGCGTGTCCTCGATGGCGCCGTGCACGACCGTGCCGGCGTTGTTGACCAGCACGTCGATGCGGCCGTGCGCGTCCACGATCGTGCGGACGACCCTGTGCAGGTCCTCCTCTTTGGTCACGTCCATGGGCAGGGCGTGGCCTCCTGCCTCGCGCAGCGCGCCCATCAGGTGGGCGCGTCGCGCGGCGCCGTACACGACGTGGCCGGCGCGCAGCAGCTCCCGTGCGGTGGCCTGGCCGATTCCGGACGAGGCGCCGGTGACCAGGCAGACCTTGGCTGACATGGGCAGAGATCCCTTCTGGGTGAACGTCCCTTCGTTCACGCAGAGGGAAAAGCTACGGACGCCATCAGGAATCGGGCAAGGAGCGAAAAGCATCACCGCAGGTCATAGCGATTCGATTGGTGTCATGACGGTGTCGGCAAACGCAACACCTCGGCCGCGGCTGTCGCGATGAGGTGGTGCCGGCGGCATACTGGGGGCGCCGCCGCAGGACGTTCCAGGAGGGCGCATGCCGCGAGGCCACCTGTCGTACGAGGAGCGCCGCACGATCGCCGAAGGGCTGCTCAACGGGCTGGCGTACGCCGAGATCGCCCGCCGCCTGGGCCGCCCGCGCTCCACCGTCGGCCGCGAGATCGCCCGCAACGGCGGCCCGCACGGCTACCGCGCCGCCCACGCGCAACGGGCCGCCGAATGGCGCGCCCGCCGCCGCCCCAGTCCTGTCCCCGGCCCGCCGGCGGCCACGACCGACCGGCGCGACCCGGAGGCGGTGCGCGCGTTCGAGGAGCTGCTCACCGAGCGGCTGGGCGGCATGCCGCCGATGGCCGCCCGGGTGCTGGCCTGCCTGTTCACCAGCGACACCGGCGACCTGACCGTCGCCGACCTCACCGAACGGCTGCGCGTGAGCCCCGCCTCCATCTCCAAAGGCGTCGGCTACCTCGAACTGATCGGCCTCATCCGGCGCGAACGCGACAACCGGCGCGAGCGGTACGTCATCGACGACGAGGTGTGGTACCACGCCTGGCAGGTGGGCGCCCGGTCGATGATGATGTGGGCCGAGACCGTCCGCGTGGGCGTCGACGTGCTCGGCGCCGACACCCCGGCCGGCCGCCGCCTCCGCACCGCGAGCCGCTTCTTCGACCTGCTCAGCACCGACATGGCCCTCGCCGCCGAGCACTACCGGCAGACCTTCGCCGGCGACCAGGACACCGCGGGGGAGTGAGCCCCCTCGGCCACGGCCCGCGCGCCCGGCAGGTGCGCACGCGGGCCGGCGCCGTACGTCCTCGGCCTGTCCTGCCGCCGGAGCAGGGCAGGGATCCTCTGTTAGGATACGACTGTATCCAAACAGGAGATGAGGTCACCATGCGCGTGCCTGACCGTCCGTCCGGCTTCACCAGCGACGCCGCCCGCGACAAGTACCACGCCGCCTACGACCGGTTACTGCGCGAGCTGTGGCCCGTTCCGGTGGACGCCTTCGACGTGGAGACCCGCGCCGGGAGCGTGCGGGCCTACCGGGCGGGGCCGGTCGAGGGGGATCCGGTCGTTCTGGTGGCGGGTGCCGGGGGGAACGCGCTGGCCTGGTACCAATACGTCGAGCCGCTGGCGCGTACGCGTCCGGTCCTCGTCCTCGATCCGCTCGGCGAGCCCGGCCGGTCCGTGCAGACGCGGCCGCTGGAGTCCGGTGCCACGGTCGGGGGGTGGATCACCGACGTGCTGGTCGCGGCCGGCGCCGAGCGGGCGCACCTGGTGGGGTTCTCGGCGGGCGCGTGGGCCGCGGTGGAGCAGCAGCGCGGCGGCGGGGGCCGGGTCGCGGCGCTGACGCTGGTGGATCCGGGCGGGTTCGGCCCGATCACCGGGCGGTTCCTGCGGTGGGCCGTCGTCGGCGCCGTCTGCTCCATGCTGCCCCGCGTGCTGCGGCACCGGCTCGCGGGCGTGGCGGGCAACGGCGTGCTGCGCGAGGACGCGCTGATCGAGCTGATGCGGCTCGGCTTCTCCTACCGCCGGCGGGTGCCCGTCCCGCCCGTCTACACCGACGAGCAGCTGCGCGAGCTGACCGTGCCCGTGCAGGTGCTCCTCGGCGCGCGCAGCACGCTGCTGGACGCCCGGGCGGTGGCCGCGCGGCTGGCCGACGTGGTGCCGTCGTGGCGGGTGGAGATCGTGCCCGGCACCGGACACTCGCTGTCCGTCGAGGCGGCGGACCTGGTCATCGAGCGCATCCTCGGCTTCCCCCGCCAGGCGCGGCCCGCCGGTGCGGCGCCGGCGCACGGGTAGGTCACCGGCATGCCCAAGCAGGTGGATCATGACGAGCGGCGGCGCGAGCTGACCGCGGCGCTGCTGCGCATCGCCAGTACCCGCGGCCTCCAGGCGGTCTCGATGCGGGAGGTCGCCGCCGAGGCCGGGGTGTCGCTGCGCGTCGTCCAGTACTACTTCGCGAACAAGCAGGCCCTGCTGGAGTCGGGCCTGGCGGAGCTGGGCGCGCGCATGAACCGCAGGGCCAAGCAGCGAGCCGCCGCAGCGATCGAACCGGTGGGGGGTGAGCGGGTGGAGGGTGAGCCGTCAGTGGGCGAGATGACGGCGCGGGCCGTGCTCGCCGCCGTTCTCGGTACGGTCGTGCCCTTCGACGAGCAGAGCAGGCTCGACTCCATGGCCTGGACCGCCTACTACACCGCCGCCCTCACCGATCCGGTGCTGGCCGCGGCCGGGCTCACCCTGCCGAACGCCCTGGAGAGCTTCCTCACCAAACGGCTGGCCGCCGCCCAGCAGGCCGGGGAGATCGCCCCCGACCGTGACCCGCGGATCGAGGTCGCGGGGCTGCTCGCGCTGGCCAACGGCCTGACCTCCAGCGTCCTGAGCGGGCAGCGCAGTTACGAGGACGCGACGGAGATCATCGAGTATCACCTGGACCGGCTGTTCGGGCCGGCCGATGGACTGAGCCGCGCTCGCGTGCCCTCCGGCGAGGGCTCGGCTGGACGGATTTCCGGGCATTGACAGGCCGCCCTCACCATATGTCCAGCCGTGTGCTGATATTTCGGAAATGTAGGGACCATAGGGGGCGTGAATCTCAACGGTCGTACATTCGTGATGGTCAGCTCGACGGCGAGCGCGGTGAACCCCGACAGCCCCACCAGGTTCCAGTACTGGGAGGCCGACGAGGTCGTGTGGGGCGAGTACACCGGCGACACGGTGACCCACGGGCGCTTCGTCGGCACCCGCGACGGCGACCAGGTGTCGATCGCGTACGCGCACGCGCTGGTCGCCGGCGGCAAGGCGGGCGGGCAGAGCACCAGCCGCATCGAGACCGGCGACGACGGGCTGCTGCGCCTGGTGGAGGAGTTCAGGTTCGACGGGGACGACACCCTGCACGTGAGCGTGTGCACCGAGGTCGCCTGAACCGAGCCTGGGTGACCTGAGCAGGGCCTGAGCAGGGCCCGATCCGGGCCCGGCCGGCAGCCTAGTCGTCCTTGCGCAGGGCGGCCCGGCCCTCGGCGGCGCCGACGAAGCGCATCTTGCCGAGCGGCACGTCGCCCTGCGCCTCCTGCGCGGGCCGCCGCTGCTGCCGGGCGCGGTCGCGGGCCGGGTCGCGGTCGCTCGGCAGCACGTACGGCCGCCTGAGCACCTCGTCCAGGATGAACACGGTCTCGGTCGCCTTGACGGCCGGGATGTTGGCCAGCCGGTCGGTCACCATGGTGTGCACGGCGGCCACGTCGGAGACCCGTACCTGGATCATCGCGTCGTGCTGGCCGGTGGTGATCGCGCAGTACTCCACCTCCGGCATCCGGGCCAGCTCGGCCCTGAACTGCTTCCACATCTGCTGGCGCACGGTCACGAAGATCAGTGCCGTGATGCCGAGCCCCGCCCTGACGTGGTCGATCTCCGCCGTGAACCGTTTGATCGCGCCGTCGGCGCGCAGCGCCTCGAAGCGGGTGTAGGCGTTGGCCCGGGAGATGCCCACCCGTTCGGCGAGCGCCGCGACGGAGATCCTGCCGTTCTCGCGCAGGACCTCAAGGATCTTCAGGTGGATGTCGTCGAGCTCGAGACCGATGCCGATCCGTCCAGGCTGACCGCCACCGCTGACACCATTTCTGGAAATTTCACTCATCATTACCTCATCGACCTTTATATACGTCTAGCCGACCGCACAGTCCCTGGACGTTCTGCCGCACAATCCTCGACATCCTTCTGCCGAACGTCCAATTTTGGAGGACACTCATGGCGACCCGCTCCCAGACGGCGGCCGTGCTGCTCGCCGGTGCACTCGCCCTGGCCGCCTGCGGCAGCGGCGGCACGTCACAGACCCCCGCTGCCGCAGGCGGCGGCGGGAAGACCCTCGTCATCGACACGTCCTTCGACCTGAAGACCGCCGACCCCGGCCGCACGTACGAGCCGACCGGGCTCATCGTCGGCAAGGCGGTGTACGAGACGTTGCTCACGTTCGACGGGGCCGACGTGACCAAGCCGGTGCCCGCGCTGGC
This sequence comes from [Actinomadura] parvosata subsp. kistnae, assembly GCF_900323885.1. Classification (GTDB taxonomy): domain Bacteria; phylum Actinomycetota; class Actinomycetes; order Streptosporangiales; family Streptosporangiaceae; genus Nonomuraea; species Nonomuraea composti. Next base: position 267,490 of record NZ_OOHJ01000005.1, read on the forward strand.
GGAGTCGTACGAGCTGTCGAAGGACGGCAAGACGCTGACGCTCAAGCTCAAGCAGGGCGCGACGTTCGCCGACGGCGCGCCCGTGACGGCCGACGACGTGGTGTTCTCGCTGACCCGCGTGCGCGACATGAAGGGCACGCCGTCGTTCCTGCTGGACGGCGTCGAGGTGGCCAAGACCGACGACACGACGATCACGCTGACGTCGAAGACGCCCAACCCGGCGCTGCCGTTCATCCTGCCGAACCCGGCGCTGGGCATCCTCAACAGCAAGGTCGCCAAGCAGAACGGCGCGACCACCGACGCCCAGGACAAGGCCGAGCAGTACCTGAACGGGCACTCGGCCGGCTCGGGCCCGTACACGATCGAGTCGTTCAACGTGAGCAGCCAGGTCACGCTCAAGGCGAACCCGAAGTACTACGGCACCAAGCCCGCCTACGACAAGGTCGTCATCCGCAACGTCGAGGCCGCCACCCAGAAGCTGAACGTCCAGCGCGGCGACAGCCAGGTGGCGCTCAACCTGTCGGGCGACCAGGTGACCGGCATGCCCGCCACGCTCCAGGTGAAGAAGACCGCCTCGGCGAACGTCATCTTCCTGCTGGCCAACCAGGACTCCGCGATCAGCAAGACCACCACGAACGCCAAGTTCGTCGAGGCCGTGCGCAAGGGTGTCGACTACGCGGGGCTGCTGGAGCTGGCCGGCGAGGGCTCCACCCAGGCGCCGGGCGTGATCCCGTCCCAGATCCTGGGCGCGCTGCCCGCCGACCAGGGCGCCAAGCGGGACGTCGAGGGCGCCAAGGCGGCGCTGGCCGCCAGCGGCCTGGCCAACCCGACCGTGAAGCTGGAGTACCCGAGCGAGCTGACCGTCAACGGCCTGTCGTTCCAGCCGCTGGCCGAGCGGATCCAGGCCAACCTCAAGGAGGTCGGCATCACCGTCGACCTGCAGCCCGCGCCGGTCACCACGGCTCTCGACAACTACCGCAACGGCAAGGAGGAGATGGGCCTGTGGTACTGGGGCCCCGACTACCCGGACCCCAGCGACTACCTCGCCTTCCTGCCCGGCAAGACCGTCGGCCTGCGCGCCGGATGGAAGGAGGGCGCGGCCAAGGAGATCGAGGAGGCGGGCGCCAAGGCGGCCACCGCGATCGGCGACGAGGCCCGCAAGACCGCCTACGCCGACGTGCAGACGAAGCTCAACGCCTCCGGGCCGTTCGTGCCGCTGATCCAGCCGAGCCAGAACATCGTGTCGGCCGCCTCCGTGACCGGCCTGGAGTACCACCCGGTGTGGACCGTGGACGTCGCCGACCTCGGCGCGAAGTAGGGGCGGTCCGCGTTGCCTCCGCTCGCGCGGTTCCTCATCCGCCGCGTCCTGCTGGCCGTCCTGATGGCGTGGGGCATCACGCTGGTGACGTTCGTCCTGACGAACCTCGTCCCCGGCGACCCCGTGGCCGCCAACCTCGGCCAGCGGGCGCTCGGCGACCCGGCCATCGTCGCCCAGTGGCGGGCCGAGCACGGCCTGGACAAGCCGCTCTGGCAGCAGTACCTGCTCCACCTCCAGGGCCTGGTCCAGGGTGACCTGGGCACCAGCCAGCAGAGCCACCGCCCCGTCAGCCAGGACCTCGCCGAGTTCGTCCCGGCGACGCTGGAGCTGGCGGGCGCGGCCATCCTGGTCTCGCTGGTGCTGGGCGTGGCGTTCGGCGTCATCGCCGCGCTGCGCCGCGACCGCCTGTCGGACCACGCGCTGCGGGTGCTGAGCCTCGTCGGCATCTCGGTGCCGACGTTCTGGCTGGCGCTGGTCGCGTTCTACGTGTTCTTCTACCGCCTGCAGATCACCCCGGGCAGCGGCCGGGTGGACGCCGCCCTCGGCGGCGCCCCCGCCGTCACCGGCCTGCAGACGGTGGACGCGCTGCTGGCCGGCCGCTGGGACATCTTCGCCTCGGCCGTCGGCCACCTCATCACGCCCGCGCTCGTGCTGGCGCTCTACACGATCGGCCTGCTCACCCGCTTCACCCGCTCGGCGGTGCTGGAGGTGCTCGGGCAGGACTACGTGCGCGCCGCCCGCGCCAAGGGCCTGCCCGGCCGGACCATCCTGTTCCGGTACGTGCTGCGCTCCGCGCTGGTGCCCATCATCACCGTGGCGGGCCTGGCCTTCGGCAGCCTGCTGTCGGGCACCGTCCTGGTCGAGGCGATCTTCGCCTGGCCCGGCATCGGCCAGTACGCGTACAAGAGCGCCACCACCCTCGACCTGCCCGCCGTCATGGGCGTCGGCCTGGTCGTGGGCATCGTCTACCTCGTCATCAACCTGGTCGTGGACGTCCTGTACGGCGTCATCGACCCCCGAGTGAGGCTGCAATGACCCGCGTGAGTCTCCTGGGCAGGCTGCCCGAGGCGTGGCGGCAGCCGCTGGCAGTCGCCGGCGCCGTGCTCGCGCTGCTGTGGCTGGTCGTGGCGCTGGCCGCGCCCTGGCTCGCCCCGCACGACCCGCTCGCCCAGGAGCTGCCCCGGCTCGCGCCGCCCGGGCCCGGCCACTGGTTCGGCACGGACCAGCTCGGCCGCGACATCCTGAGCCGCGTCATGTACGGGGCGCGCGTGTCGATCCCGCTGACGCTGCTGCTGGTGGCCCTGTCGGTGCTGGTCGGCGGCCTGCTCGGCGCGTGCGCCGGCTACTTCGGCCGCTGGGTGGACGAGACGATCATGCGGGTCGCGGACCTGGTGTTCGCGTTCCCGACCGTGATCCTGGCCATGGTGGTGGCCGCCGCGCTGGGCGCGAGCCTCACCAACGCGGTGCTGGCCGTGCTGGTGGTCGCCTGGCCCGCCTACGCCCGCGTCACGCGCGGGCTGGTGCTGGGCGTGCGCGAGCGGGAGTTCGTGCTGAGCGGGCGGCTGCTGGGCTTCTCCGTGTGGCGCTCGCTGCGCGTGGACGTGCTGCCGAACATCACCGGGCCCGTCCTGGTGCTGGCCACGCTCGACATCGGCACCGCCCTGCTGCTGCTGTCCGGGCTGTCGTTCCTCGGCCTGGGCGCCAAGCCGCCGTCGCCCGAGTGGGGCGCGATGGTGGCCTCCGGCGTGGAGGTCTTCGACAGCTGGTGGGTGGCAACGTTCCCCGGGCTGGCCATCCTGACCGTCGTGCTGGCGTTCAACTTCCTGGGCGACACGCTGCGCGACGCTCTCGACCCCCGCACGGCCCGCGCGATCAAGGAGCGTGCGCTGTGACGCTGGACATCACCGGCCTGCGGGTCTCGATCGGCGGCAAGGAGATCCTGCGCGGCGTGGACCTGCGGCTGCAGGCCGGGCGCGTGCACGGCCTGGCAGGAGAGAGCGGCTCGGGCAAGACGATGACCGGGCTGGCCACGCTCGGTCTGCTGCCGCACGGCGCCCGCACGACCGGCTCGATCCGGCTCGGCGAGCGCGAGCTGCTGACGCTGCCGCCCAAGGAGCTCAACCAGGTGCGCGGCGGCCGGATCGCCATGGTCTTCCAGGACCCGGCGACCAGCCTGCACCCGATGCTGACCATCGGCACGCAGCTCACCGAGCACATGCGCCACCACCTGCGGCTGGGCAAGGCCGAGGCGAAGGCGAGGGCCGTGGAGCTGCTGGGCAAGGTCCGCATCCCCGGCCCCGAGGAGGCGTACGGGCGCTTCCCGCACCAGTTCTCCGGCGGCATGCGGCAGCGGATCGCGATCGCCATCGCGCTGGCCTGCTCGCCGGAGGTGCTCATCGCCGACGAGCCCACGACCGCGCTCGACGTGACCGTGCAGGCCGGCGTGCTGCGGCTGCTGCGCGGCCTGTGTGACGAGCTGGGCCTGGCGGTGCTGCTGGTCACGCACGACCTGGGCGTCATGTCGGCGGTGGCCGACGAGGTGAGCGTCATGAAGGACGGCCTGGTGGTCGAGTCGGGGCCGCGCGGCCGGGTGCTGCGCGAGCCGGAGCACCCCTACACGCGAGCCCTGCTGGACTCCCTGCCCGATGCGGAGTTGCGATGACGAGCCTGCTGACCATCGACGACCTCGTCGTCGAGCACCGCTCACCGGGGCGCCCGGTCGTGCGGGCCGTGGCCGGCGCCAGCCTGACCGTACGGCCCGGCGAGGTCGTCGGCCTCGTCGGCGAGTCCGGCTGCGGCAAGTCGACGCTGGCCCGCGCCGTCTGCGGGCTGAACCCCGTCACCGCCGGCTCGATCGACTTCGACGGGCAGCCCGTCACCCCGCTCGGGCTGCGCCGCCGCAAGCTGACCGGCATCCAGATGGTGTTCCAGGACCCGTACGCGTCGCTGAACCCGCGCCGGCGCGTCGGCGACCAGATCGCCGACGGCCTGCGCACCGCCCGCGACACCGCCACCTCCCCGGCCGACCTGCTGGAACGCGTCGGCCTGCCGCGCGAGTTCGCAGGGCGGCACCCGCACGAGTTCTCCGGCGGCCAGCGGCAGCGCATCGCCATCGCGCGGGCGCTGGCCGCGCGGCCCCGGCTGCTGATCGGCGACGAGCCGATCTCCGCCCTGGACGCCTCCGCGCAGGCGCAGGTCGCCCGGCTGATGCGGGACCTCGCGGTGGAGTCGGGGGCCGGGCTGCTGTTCATCAGCCACGACCTGTCGGTGGTGCGGCTGATCGCCGACCGGATCGCGGTCATGTACCTCGGCAAGATCGTCGAAGTGGGCGACACGGCCGAGGTGTGGGCGAACCCCCGCCACCCGTACACGCGAGCGCTGCTGGCGGCCATCCCGCAGCCGGACGGGCTGGGCGTGCTGCCGGAGGAGCTGCCCGGCGACGTGCCCGACCCGGCCAGCCCGCCGTCCGGCTGCCGGTTCAACCCGCGCTGCCCGCTGGTGATGGACGTGTGCCGCGACAAGGAGCCGGACTTCGGGCCGGTGGCCTGCTGGCTGCACGAGCCGAAGTGACCCCCGAGGCGGGGGCGGCGGTGACGCCCGAGGAGGTGGGCGCGGCGCGGGCCGTCGCGGCGCGGCGGGCCATGGCGGAGGCGGGGATCGACGCGCTCGTGCTGCGGCCCTCGCCCGACTTCCGCTTCCTCGGCGGCGGACAGGGGCCGTTTCTCGTCCTCACCCAGGAGGCGATGGCCGAGACCGCGGACCCGGCCGCGCTGGTGCCGCAGGGGGCGCGGCGGGTCGGGGTGGATCCGGAGATGCGGGTGCGCGAGCTGTTCGGGCTGGCCATCGAGGCCGAGCTGGTGCCCGCCGCCCCCGTGCTCGCGCCGCTGCGGCTGCGCAAGGAGCCGTACGAGATCGAGGCGCTGCGGCACGCGGTCGCGGCGGCCGAAGGCGTGCTGGCGCGGGTGCCGGAGCTGGCCTGGTTCGGGGAGACCGAGCGGGCGATGGCCGCGCGGCTGCGCGCGCTGCTGCTGGAGTCCGGCTGCGAGAAGCCGCTGTCGGTACGGGTCGCCGCCGGCGAGCACACGGCGCGGCCCGCCCATCTGCCCGCGCACCGCGTGATCAACCCGGGGGACGCGCTGGGCGTGTCGGTGTGCGGCCGGTGGGGCGGCTACTGCGCGGAGGCGGCCCGGGTCTTCGTGGTGGCCGAGCCGCCGGAGGACTTCGAGGCGATGTACTCGGTGGTGCTCGCCGCCCACCGGGCGGGCCTGGCCGCGCTGCGTCCCGGCGTCCCGGCCGGCGCGGTCGCCCGCGCGGTGGCCGAGGTGATCGACGGCAGCGGGTACGGGCGGTTCGCGGCCCCGCACGCCGGCCGCGGCATCGGCCTCGCCCTCGACGAGGGGCCGGGCGCGGAGACGACCCTGGAGCCGGGGATGACGTTCTGCCTGGAGCCGGCCATCCACGTGCCGGACCTGTTCGGCGCCAGGGTGGCGCACGTGGCGCTGTGCGCGGAGGCCGGCGCGCTGCCGCTCGGCACGGCCCCGCACACGCTGCACGTCCTCGACCGCTAGCCCTTTTACTTGATGGCGCCCGCGCCGATGCCCTTGACGATGTGCCGCTGCGCCATCAGGTAGAAGATCACGACCGGCACGATCGAGATGGTCGTGGCGGCCAGCAGGATCTGCTGCTGCGGCGTCTCGGCCGAGGTGAACGCGGTCAGGCCGCGCTGGATCGGCATGAGGGAGTTGTCCTCGAACAGGACGAGCGCCATCAGGTACTCGTTCCAGGCTCCCAGGCCCTGGATGACGGCCACGGCGGCCAGGCCGGGGCGGGCCAGCGGCAGGATCACGTTCCAGAAGACGCGCAGCGGGCCGGCGCCGTCCAGCGCGGCCGCCTCCTCCAGCGCGCGGGGCTGGCCGGCGAAGAAGCCGCGCATGATGAGCGTCGACATCGGGACGCCCGACGTGATGAGGATCAGCACGTAGCCGACCGGGTTGTTCGTCAGGTTCAGGGAGATGAGCAGCTTGTACTGGGCGAGGAACATGGCGGGCGCCGGGATGATCATCACGGCGAGGATGACGAACGTGAACACGCCCTTGCCGGCGAAGTCGAGCCGCGCGAGCCCGTACCCGGCGAGGCTGGACACCAGCAGGATGCCGGCGACCGCGCACCCCGTGTAGAGCACGCTGTTGCGCAGGTAGACGCCGAGATCACCCTGCACCCACGCGGTCACGTAGTTGTGCCACTGCGGGTCGGCGGGCAGGAAACTCCGGTTCGACAACAGCTCGGTCAGGCTCTGCAGGGAGCCCGACACCATCCACAGCAGGGGGAACAGCGCGATGAACGCGGCGACGGCGAGCAGCCCGTACAGGCCGATCTTGTGCGGGGGAATCCGGCTCATATGCGGGACCTCCGCCGGGTGATCGCGAGCTGGAGGACGGACAGCAGCACGAGCGCGCCGCCGAAGATGACCGACATGGCCGCGGCGCTGCCGTAACGCCAGTTCACGAACGCCTCGTTGTAGATCGCCAGGGTCGGCACCATCGTGTGGTGGCCGGGCCCGCCGTTCGTCAGCACCTGCACCGTCCCGAAGATCTGGAGGGCGGCGAGCAGCGTGAGCAGGCTGACGATCGAGGTGACCGGGGCCAGCTGCGGCCAGGTGACGAAGCGGAACTTCGACCAGCGGTTCGCGCCGTCGAGGTCGGCCGCCTCGTACAGCTCCTTCGGGATGTCCTGCAACCCCGCGAGGAAGAGCAGGAAACCGAACCCCCAGTGGAACCAGACGAACACCGCCGCCACCACCGGCAGCGCGACGTCCGGGTCACCGAGCCAGTTCTGCCCGGCCACGCCCACCAGGGCGAGCAGCCGGTTGAGCACGCCCGAGCCGGGCGCCAGGATGAAGGAGAACAGCAGGCCGACGACCACGACCGACAGCACGCCCGGCAGGTAGAAGACCGTGCGGAAGAACGTCCTGCCCCGGACGACGGTGTTGACCGCCAGCGCCATGACCAGGGCGACGCCGTTGCCGGCGACGAACCCGACGACGCCGAAGAACACGACGTTGCGCATCGACGCCCAGAAGACCGGGTCGGAGGCGACGAAGGCGTAGTTGTCCAGCCCCACCCAGGGGGTGTCCGGGCTGACGCCGTCCCACGACTGGAAGCTCAGCAGGATCGCCTGCGCGAACGGCGTGATCGTGAAGACGCCGACCAGCGCGATGGCCGGGCCGAGGAACGCCCAGCCGATCACGTTGCGCCGCAGGGCGTGCCCGCGGCGCGACGCGGGCACCGCGAGGGACCGCGTCGTCATGACGTGCGGTCCTGCGCCGCCTGGATGGTGGCCAGCGCCTCGTCCACCGTCGTCTCACCCAGCACCAGGCGCTGCGACTCCGCCCTGATCGCGGTGTTCACGTCCGGCGTGAACGTCGTGGACATGACCTGCATGCTCTGCACGCCGGCGGCGAAGCCCTTGAGCTGCCCGGGGATGTCCGTGCCGGCGAGCAGCTCGGGGTTGCTGGGCAGGATGCGGGCCGTCCTGGCGAACACCGCCTGCTGCGCGGGCTCGGTCAGCCACTTCACGAACGCCAGCGCCTCCTTGGCATGCTTGCCCCTCGGGTTGATCACCGCGCCCTTGCCGGGCAGGCCCGGCGAGCGCGGCTCGTGGACGGCGCCGGGCGCCTTGGGCACCCCGGTGGAGAAGTAGTCCTCGAACTCCGGGTTCGTGCGCAGGCCGACCGACACGCCGGGGGCGGCGTCGAAGATGGCGCCCGTCGCCTTCGTGAAGAAGGCCGACTCGACGTTCGGATGGTCGTCCTGGCCGCCGGGGATGGAGTCGTTCGCGAGGACGCCGGCCCGCTTCAGGTCGAGCAGGAACTGGAAGGCGTTGCGCCAGCCGTCCTGCTTCCAGCTCGCCTTCCCGTTGAGCGTCGCCTCGATCTCGGCGTCGGTCAGCCAGTTCGAGGCGAGGGCCTGGATGATGTTCGGGGTCTGCGAGGCCGCGACGGAGAACGTCGCCTTCTTCGCGGCGAGCGCGTCGATGAACTCCTTCGTCGTCGCCGGGGGCTTGTCCGCCGACATCCCGGTCAGGGCCGGGTTGACGAGGAAGCCGTACGTCTGGGTCTCCCAGTGCACCGAGTAGACGCCCGGCTTGACCCCCAGGTTGTTGCCCGCCTGGAACGTCGACATCTTGAGCACGGCCGGGCTGAAGTTCCTGCTCCACCCGGCGTTCAGCTCGGCGGACAGGTCCATCGCCCAGCCGGCCTTGTAGAACGGCGCCATCTGCGTCGCGTCGAACGACGAGTAGACGTCCGGCATGGACCGGGACTGCGCCTTGGCCTGCAGCTTGGGCAGGTAGTCGGCCGGCCCGGGGGACTCGATCGTGACCTTGACGCCGGTCTTGCCGGTGTACTGCCGGGCGAGCTGCGTGAGCGCGGCCTCCTGGCCGCGCGACTGGTTCATGAACGTCAGCTCGACGGGCCCGCCGGTCGGTTCCTCGGCGGACGAGCAGCCCGCGAGCGCCAGCGCCAGCGAGGCCGCCACGGCGGTGGCGCGTACGGAGAGATGTGTGCCCATGGTCCTCACCTTTGGGAGCCTTGGATGCCTTGGATGCCTTGGATGCCTTGGTCGGGGAAGCGGATGGGATGGTGGCCGGCCGGTTCCGCGGTGATCAGCCAGCCGTCGGGGGGCTCTGCCCCCTGGTCCAGCGCCGCGACGATGTGCGCCATCGCGGCGAGAAGTCCTCCGTTCGCCGGCAGGTAGATGGTGAGGAACCCCGGCAGCTGCGGGTTGTGCCCGTTGGGGAGGAACACGTTCTTGGGCGAGGGGAGCAGCAGGGCGTCGAGGGCGCGGCCGACGTCGCCGAGGCGGGCCGCGGTCATCGCCATGACCGGGTAGTCCCAGCCCCAGCTCGACTGCAGATCCCAGTGCTCCCAGACGGCGTCGAGCGTGGCCGCCATCGTGGCCGGGTCCACCAGGTCGGTGTCCGGCAGCCAGCCCAGCGCCATCAGCATGGACGGGTGGTCCTTGCGGACGAGTATCGGGGGCGTCGCGAGCGCGGCGTACGTGCCGTCGGGCAGCACGGCCGGCCGGCGCATGTTCCGCGCCACCCGCGCCCACTCCTCGTCCGGTTCGAGGCCGAGCCGGGTACGCCACTCGTTCGCCACGCCGAGCGCCCACGACCAGTACGCCAGCTCGAACGTCGGGTCCGCGTTCGTCGCCCGGTCCAGCAGGTAGCTCTCCTGCGCGGGGATGAGCGGCGGCGGCAGCACGTACGATCCGTCGCGCTCCTCGGCGAAGTCGGCCATGAACGCGGCCGTCGCCTCGACCAGCGGGTAGTGCTCGCGCAGGAACTCCGCCCCCCGGCCCTCGGCGCGCAGCAGCTCCAGCAGGTGGATCACGTGCGGCTGCTGCCACAGCAGGAAGACGCCGATGTTGCTGGGCGACTCGCGCGCCGACGGGTCGGTCTGCTTCGGCCAGCGGGCCCCGCGATACCCCTGCCGCCGGGCGGTCTCCCGCGCCGCCTCCAGCGCGCCGTGGTACCAGCGCAGGCTGCGCTCCAGCAGGTGGCCCCGCCCCCACAGGGGGAAGTGCGCCGCGTGCCACCAGTGCATCTCCAGGTGGAACTTGCCCGACCACGTGTTGTACGTCAGCCCTGACTCGGCGGGAGGCGTGGCCCCGGCGCAGTTGACCGCCGTGAGGTACTGCGACAGGACGATGCGGCGCTCCAGCTCGCGGGCGCGCGGGTCCGTGCTGCCGTCGAGGCTGATCGCGGCGCCCGTGCTCCAGTGCTCGGCCCACCAGTCCCGCGCGGCCCGGCTGACTTCGGCGAAGCCGTCGTCCGGTTGCCGGTCCTGGTCCGGCGTCAGGGTCACCACCACTTCGAGAACGGTGCCGTCCGTGCGCGCGACGGCCGACTCCGCCCCCTCCTGGAGGCTTCCGGTGGTGCGGACGGCGACGTCGTAGGCCAGCGCCTCCACCGTGCGCCGCGCGGTCCAGTGCCCGGGGGCGTGCCGGTCCCAGACCGTCTTCTGCTCCGGCGGCAGCTCGAACGCGGCCAGGTCGTCCGGCTGGTCGTCGAACACCCAGACGACGCCCCACCCGCGCGGCAGCAGGCCGGACTCGACCCGCACCGCGAAACGGTGCTCGCGCGGGTCGGCGACCGTGGTGACGCGGACCTGCTCGCCGTCGAGCACGTACGCGGCGTGGATCGTTCCCGTCCACAGGTCCAGCTCGGTGCGGACGTCCGCCAGCAGCGCCGGGTCGCCCGGGCCCGTCCCGTCGGGGCCGACCAGCGCGAGGCGGCCGAGGTGGGCGCGGCGCGGGTTGAAGTGGAACCACGCGCCCGCCACGAACTCCTCGGCGATCGGGTCGCCCGGCCGTTGCAGGCCCATCCGGTCGAGGTAGGGGACCGGGCCGCGCGGCGTCTCGTACAGCGTGACCGCGTCCTCCAGGCGCAGTTCTCGCGCGGCGCGCGTCTCGTACCAGCCCCAGGTGGACTGGGTGCGCAGCGGGATCTGGAAGTCGCCGGCGTCGAAGGCGCGCGGGCGCTGCTCCGGCAGGCCGGACAGCCCGTCGCGCACGACCCGGTGCGGGTCGGGGACCAGCTCGTGGAAGGACGGGAACGTCTGCAGCCCGGAGACGTCGACCGTGAGCGCGATGTCGCCGTTGCCGACCGTCAGGACGCCGGCCGGGTGCGCGGACGTCAGCACGGGGTTGTGCCGTCGTACGAGCCGGCGGCGGTCGATTGCTTGGGGCATCCTCGTCTTTCCTCTTGCTGTTCCAGTCTCGGCCGCGGCGGCTGCGGGGGCCGGGGTACGACACGCGCGTGCCGGTCGAACGGGGTCACGGACGCGCGGCTCGCGACCGGCGCTCCGCGCTCGCACGGCATCTCCTGGGCCGCCGGCGGCCCGCGGAGCCCCCGAGTGCGAGTTAACGTAGCCGTTGCGCCGCACGGCGGTCAAGGAAAACGTGTACCGGTCTACGACGCTCCTCCTGGCTTTCATGGGTGCCTTATTGATCTTTGGTTATTCTCCATAGACCGGTCTACGGGGTTGATCATGTCGTAGGATCGGCACGACTCGGCTGGAGAAGGGGATGCCCATGGTCGCGCCAGAACGGCGGCGAAGAGTGACCATTTCCGACGTGGCGCGACACGCCGGCGTCTCCAAAGCGGCGGTCTCCAAGGTGATCCGCAACGACTACGGCGTCAGCGACGCCATGCGCGACCGCGTCCAGCGCTCCATCGCCGAGCTCGGCTACCGCCCCCAGGCCGCCGCGCGGGCGCTGCGCGGGCGGGCGTACACGATCGGGGTGCTCATGCAGCACATCGGCATCCCGTTCTACGCCGAGATCGTGACCGGGCTGGTCGACGAGCTCGCCGCGTCCGACTACCAGGCGATCATGATCCAGGGCGGCACGCACGACAAGACCGAGAAACGCGCCATCGACGCCCTCATCGACCGGCAGGTGGACGGCATCCTCATGATCGCGCCCCTGGCCGGCCGCTCCCACCTGGAGCAGGTGGCCCGCGAGATCCCCACCCTTGTGCTCGGCCGGCACGACCGGTCACCGGCGTACGACTCGATCGTCGACGACGACCGGGTCGGCTCCGAGCTCGTCATGGAGCACCTCATCGGGCTCGGCCACCGGCGCATCGCGCACATCACCTTCGACAAGGCACACGGGCAGGCCGCCGACCGCACGCCGCGCATCAGGGCCGAGACGTACGAGCGGGTGATGCGCGAGCACGGGCTGGCCGGCGAGATCGCCGTCGTCGCCACCTCCTACACCGAGGAGGGCGGCTACCGCGGCGCCCAGGAGCTGCTCAGCCGCACGCCGCGCCCCACCGCGATCTTCGCCGGCGCCGACGAGGCCGCCCTCGGCGTCCTCGCCGCGCTGCACGAGGTCGGCCTGTCCGTCCCCGACGACGTGTCCGTGGCCGGTTACGACAACACCAAGCTGGCCGCCCACCCCCGCATCGCCCTGACCACCGTCAACCAGGACGGCGTCGTCATGGGGCGCACGGCGGGGCGGCTGCTGCTCGAACGCATCGAGGGCCGCACGTCCGCCGCGCACTTCTCCGTCATCCCGAGCCTCGTCGTCCGCGGCTCCACCGCCGCGCCCCGCTGATCGTGACGACTGCTCGATGAAGCCGAGACTGCGGCAGCGCCCGGCACGGCTGAAACGTGCGGCGTGGCGTCGGGCGATGATCGGGATGATCGCCGTAAAGCGGGGCGGGCCGGGCGAGTGACTCTGGTATGTCTGGTCTACTCGCCCGTGTTACGGTGATCGCCATGAGCACCGGTGTGGACGCGGAGGCCGGCGGCGCCGTCATGGAGACCTACCGGCGGCTCGGCGACGCCCTCCGCCGGGGGATGTTCGCGGCGGGCAGCCGCCTGCCCGGCGAGCGCGACCTGGCGGGCAGCCTCGGCGTCAGCCGCTCGACCCTGCGTCACGCCCTCACGCGCCTCGCCGAGGAGGGCAGGCTCGAGCGCTCCGCCCAGCGCGGCTGGTTCGTGGCCCGCGACGTGGCCGGCGAGCCGCCGAGCACGCTCCAGAGCTTCTCCGAGATGGCCAGGGGGCGCGGCCTCACCCCGACCTCCGAGATCCTGCTGCGGCGGGAGCGGCCGGCCACGTTCGAGGAGGCCGAGCGGCTCAGCGTCGCCCCGGCCGCCCGCGTGCTGGAGCTGCGCCGGCTGCGCGGCCTCGACGGGGTGCCCGTCTGCCTCGACACGAGCGTCATCGTGCTCGCGCGGGCGGCCGCGCTCGCCCGTACCGACCTCACCGATCGTTCCCTGTACGAGACGCTGGAGCACGAGTGCGGCATCCGCGTCGGCCGCAGCTCGTGCACGGTGCGCGCGGACGCCGCCGACGAGGAGATCGCCCGGCTCCTGCGGGTCGATCGCGGCGCCCCGGTCCTGGTCGGCGAGGAGGTCACCTATGCCGACGACGGCACCGCCGTCCTCACCGGGCGGACGATCTACCGCAGCGACTCCTACCGTTTCCAGGCCGACCTGTTCCGCCCGATCTGAGCGGCGTCGGCCTCCCTCGTCCGATGCGAGCGGCGCTGGCCCGCGTCGTCCGATCTGAGCGGCGCCGGCCTGCGTCGTCCGATCTGAACGGCGGGGTCAGCTCGTCCAGGTTCGCGTGCGGCGGAGCGTCGGCAATGCCGCCGTCCACGTGCCCGCGCCCTCGGCGGCAGGCTGCCCGGCTGGTGATCCGTCACCACCGCCGCCACCGCCACCGCCGCCGCCGCTGCGTCTGTCACCGGCGCGCCGCTGTCGCCCGGAGCGTTCGGCGCGTCCGGCGCGGGATGGCAGGTCAGGGGCGGTCCGGCGCGGGGTGGCCGGCCGTCAGGCCGGTCGCCTCGTCGGCGAGCAGGGAGGGGGCGGCGCAGTCGCTGAGGACGGTGGCGGGCCAGCCGGGGTCGTAGCGGTCGGCGGCGGCGAGGCGGCGCGCTGTCGCGGCCTTGTCCGCGCCGTGCACCACCATCACCACCTGCTTCGACAGGTCGCGGATGGTCGCCACGCCCACGGTCACGCCATGGCCGGGCACCTCCTCCAGCCCGCCGAACGTCGGGAAGGTGGCGAGGTTGTCGCGGCGGGTGCGCTCGGCGAGCGCCACCACGCGGGTGCGGGCGTCCGCCGGGGTGCCGGCGGGGTTGAACGCGATGTGGCCGTCGCCGGCGCCCGAGGCCAGGATGAACAGGTCGACGCCGCCGATGCCGGCGATCCGGCGGTCGTACTCGCCGGGATCGGCGGGGTCGGGCACCCAGAACCGGTCGGGGGTGATGCCGCGGCCGGGGCCGGCCGCGGCGTTCAGCGGCTCCACGATCTCGGCCCGGCCGAAGCGCACGCAGCTGTGGGGCAGGTCGGGGTCGATGCGGCGGAACCGGCCGGTTTCGGGCGCGCGCACGACGTACTCGTCCATCATGACGATCACGACGTGGCCCAGGCTCAGCCTCCTGGCCGCGACCTCGCGGGCGAGCGCCGCGTACGTGCTGCGCGCGCTGCGCCCGCCGGGGCAGCCCAGGACGTACGGCCGGCCGTCGCGGGCGGCGTCCGCGATCTCCGTCGCGATCCGTGCGGCGAGGACGTGTCCCAGGGCTTCGGGATCGGGGAAGACGGTGGGCCGCACGCGCACGGGCAGACTCCTCTGCAGACCAGTTGTACCAGTCAGCGTAATCGGGTGCTGCCGGCTCGGGCAATGCCCGTCCGCGGGCGCTACCCCAGCTCGTCGCGGCGGCGGGTCAGGTAGGCGGTCTCGGCGGTGTTGCCCGCCAGCTCGATGGCCCGCTCGTACGCCGCACGCGCCTCCTGCCCCCGGCCCAGGCGGCGCAGCAGGTCGGCGCGGGTGGCGTGGTAGGCGTGATAGCCGGACAGCGTCTCGGCCAGCCGGTCCACGACGGCCAGCGCCACCTCCGGGCCGTCGAGCTCGGCCACGGCGACGGCCCGGTTGAGCGCGATGATCGGGGAGGGGTCGAGGCGGGCGAGCCGGTCGTACAGGGCGAGGATCTGCGACCAGTCGGTGTCGCGGATGTCGCGGGCGGAGGTGTGCACGGCGTTGATCGCCGCGAGGATCTGGTAGCGGCCGGGGACGGCCCCGGCCACGGCGGCGGCCAGCCGCTCGCGTACCAGCCGGTGGCCCTCGGCGATCAGCTCCGCGTCCCAGGCGGCGCGGTCCTGCTCGGCCAGGGGCACCAGCTCGCCGCCGGCCGAGACGCGCGCGGCCCGGCGCGCCTCGGTGAGCAGCATCAGCGCCAGCAGCCCGGCCACCTCGCCGTCGTCCGGCAGGAGGGCGCGGATCAGGCGGGTGAGCCGGATCGCCTCGCCGGTCAGGTCGTGCCGCACGGGGTCGGTGCCGGGCCCGGTGGCCAGGTAACCCTCGTTGAAGACGAGATAGAGGACGGCGAGGACACCCGAGACGCGCGCCGGCAGGTCGCCGGCGGACGGCATCCGATAGGGGATGCGCGCCGCCTTGATCTTGGCCTTCGCGCGGGTGATGCGCTGCCCCATCGCGCTCTCGGCCACCAGGAACGCGCGCGCGATCTCCGGCATGGTCAGCCCGGCCACCATGCGCAGCGTCAGCGCCACCCGCGCCTCCATCGCCAGCGCCGGATGGCAGCAGATGAAGATCAGGCGGAGCCGGTCGTCGTCGATGACGCCCAGAGACTCGGGCGGGTCGTCGTAGGACATCAGCGCCTTCCTGTGCTTGTCGTCGCGTTTGCTCTCGCGCCTGATCCGGTCGATGGCCAGACGGGTGGCGGTGGTGGTCAGCCAGCCGCCCGGGTTCGGCGGCACGCCGTCGGCCGGCCACCGCTGCACGGCGGTCGCGAACGCCTCGGCCGCCGCCTCCTCGGCGATGTCGAGATCGCCGAACCGCCTGGTCAGGGCCGCGACCACGCGGGCCCACTCGTCCCGGTGCGCCCGGGTGACGGCCTCATGGGCGTCGATCGTGCTCACCGGACCGCCCGCACCTCGACGGTGGCGCCGTCGGCCTGGTGGTGAATGACGGAAATCAGATACCGCATCCGAGGATCATCTCCTGGGGTGTCAAGGCGGTGCGCGAGGATCGCGGGCGCGCGTCCCCACCTCTGCTACGAACACCCCCGCCCCGATCCGACACCACTTCCCGAAAACCTCGGCCCGGGACGCCCTGCTGCGAGATATGGCCTGTTCAGGGTAGGGGCCCGGCATGATTCGAGCACGATTCGCCGGCAGCCTCCTGGTTGCGGGCCTGCTGGCCGCGTCCACCTCCTGCGCCCCCGCGGCCCCACAGGCCGCCGGCCGGATACCGGTGACCGCCGTCACGGCCTCGCAACCACCGTCCGAGACGCTGTCACCTCTCCTGGAACAAGCGCTCCCGAACGTCAAGGGCAAGACGTTCACCTCGGCGATCGTCAGCTTCCCGCCCGCCGCCCGCGCCGCCCCGCACCGCCACGGCGACGCCTTCGTCTACGCGTACGTCCTCGCGGGCACCGTACGCAGCCGCCTCGGCGGCGAACCGGTGCGCACGTACCGGCAGGGCGAGAACTGGGTGGAGCTCCCGGGCGCCCATCACGTGCTCACCGAGAACACCAGCCGCACACAACCGGCGAAACTGCTGGTCATCTTCGTCTCCGACACGGGAGCCCAGCTCAAGGTCGACGATTAGGGGTTCACCGTCTCGGAAGCGGGCAGACGACGTCCGGCAGCCCGCGGGGGAGGGCCCGGCGCTCGTCTCGGCGAGGTCGCCGCCATGAAGTACTGTTCGCGGGCGAAGGTGTAGGTGGTCACGTCCACCTGGCCCGAGTCGTTCACGCGCAGGAAGCGCGCAGAATGCCCGAAGGCGAGGCGCACGGCGCGCAAGGTGCGATCGGCGGTCAGCGTGACCTGCACGTAGCCGCGTCATGGCTCGGCAGGGAAGAGGCCGGAGAGCTTATGGGTCAGAAATCGGGAAAGATCAGGTTCCGGGCCGCCGTCCGCGCCATCCTTGGAACGTGCAGACGATCGACCTCCTTCACTCCCTCTACGCCCGGCGGTTGCGCCGTCAGGTGATGGCGGGCCCCCTGCCCCGCCACGTCGGCCTGATCATGGACGGCAACCGGCGCTGGGCCAAGCAGATGGGCATGGCCAACCCGAGCATGGGCCACAAGTACGGCGCCGACCACATCGAACACGTGCTGACCTGGTGCGAAGGGCTCGGCATCCAGCATCTGACCGTGTTCCTGTGCTCGACCGAGAACCTGCAGCGGCGCGGCGACGAGGAGGTGGCGTTCCTGCTGAGGGTCATCGAGCAGATGGTCGCCGACCACTTCGACCGGCCCGACGCGCGCTGGCGGGTGCACGTGGCCGGGATGCTCGACATCCTGCCCGACACCACCGCCCGCGCGCTCAAGAGCGCCGTCGAGGCCACCCGTACCTGCGACACCGGCTTCCACCTCACGCTGGCCATCGGGTACGGCGGCCGGCAGGAGGTCATCGAGGCGCTGCGCGAGCTGCTGTACGAGCGGGCCGAGGCCGGCCAGTCCATGGTGGAGCTGGCCTCCACGCTGACGGTGGACGACGTGGCCCGCCACCTCTACACGGCCGGGCAGCCGGACCCCGACCTGGTCATCAGGACCAGCGGCGAGCAGCGCATGTCGAACTTCCTGCTCTGGCAGTCCGCCTACTCCGAGCTGTACTTCTGCGAGGCGTTCTGGCCGGCGTTCCGGGAGATCGACTTCCTGCGCGCGTTGCGCAGCTTCGCGGCCCGGCAGCGGCGTTACGGGAGCTGAGAGGCGAGCCCCTCACAAGCGACAAAACCGGTTGCCGGGGGAGTGGCGCCGGTGGTGGGGTGTCCCGGTGAATCGTGATGAGGTGCTGGCCGCGTTCGATCGGGAGCTGCGGCGCGAGGCCGTCGCGGGCGAGCCGGGGGCGGCGATCGAGCGTGACGGGGGCGTGGTCCGGCAGGTGGGGCCCGAGGACGGCTGGAACGGCGTCCTCTGGTCCGGCCTGAGCACCGGGCAGGACGCCGACGCCGCCATCGCCGCGCAGGTGCGGCGGTTCGGGGCGCTGGGGCGTTCGTTCGAGTGGAAGCTGTACGGGCACGACCGGCCCGCCGACCTCGGCGACCGCCTGCTGGCCGCCGGGTTCGTCCCCGAGCCGGCCGAGACGCTCATGGTGGCCAGGGCGGCCGACCTGCCCGCCGCGCCCGCCCTCGACGGGATCCGGCTCGTCCCGGTGACCGATCAGGACGGCGTCGAGCTGGTCGCCGACGTGCACGACGCGGCCTTCGGGGGCGCCGCCCGCGTCCGCATCAGGGAGCGGCTGCTCGCCCAGCTCGCCGCCGGGACCGTCGTCGCGGTCGTCGCCATGGCCGGCGACGTGCCCGTCAGCGCCGCCCGCATGGACCTGCACCCGGGCACCCGGTTCGCCGGCTTGTGGGGCGGTGGCACCGTGCCGGAATGGCGCGGCCGGGGCGTCTACCGGGCGCTGGTCGCCTACCGGGCCCGCGAGGCGGTGGCGCGCGGCTACGAGTATCTGCAGGTGGACGCCTCCGACCAGAGCCGCCCCATCCTGCTGCGGCTGGGCTTCGCCGAGCTCACCACGACGACGCCGTACGTGCATCCTTGAGTACCCTTGGTCTGCCCGTCCGCGCGAAGGAGCGAGAAGGAGTACGTCACGAACCCGCGAGAGCTCGGCCTGCTGGCCGACTGTGAGAGCTGCTTCGGCCTGTGCTGCGTCGCGCTGCCGTTCGCGGCCTCGGCCGACTTCGCCGTGGACAAGGCCGGCGGGCAGCCCTGCCACAACCTGCGTGACGACTTCCGCTGCTCCATCCACGCGCAGCTCAGGGAGCGCGGGTTCCCCGGCTGCACCGTCTTCGACTGCTTCGGGGCCGGGCAGAAGGTCTCGCAGATCACGTACGAGGGGCGGAGCTGGCGCGAGGAGCCGGCGACGGCGCGGCAGATGTACGCCGTCTTCCCCGTCATGCGGCAGCTCCACGAGCTGCTGTGGTACCTCGCCGAGGCGCTGACCCTCGAGGCGGCGCGGCCGTTGCACGACGCGCTGCGGGGTGCGCTCGACGAGACCGAGCGGCTCACCCGGCAGGGCGCCGACGCGCTGGAGAAGCTCGACGTCGCCGCCCACCGGGGCGAGGTCAACGAACTGCTGCTGCGGGCGAGCGAGCTGGCGCGGGCGGGGCTCAAGGGCAAGGAACGCCGGGGGGCCGACCTGATCGGCGCCCGGCTGAAGGGGGCCGACCTGCGCGGGGCCAACCTGCGCGGGGCGTACCTCATCGGGGCCGACCTGCGGGGCGCCGACCTGCGGCAGGCCGACCTCATCGGGGCCGACCTGCGCGGCGCGGACCTGTCGGGGGCCGATCTGACGGGCTCCGTCTTCCTGACGCAGGCGCAGGTCAACGCGGCCCGTGGCGACTCCGCCACCCGGCTGCCCGGCTCGCTGTCCCGGCCCGCCCATTGGACGGACGGCGCCGGAGGAGCGGGGGAACGCCGACCGGCCGGCACCGGACGGCCCACCCAAGGCGCGAGCCGAGGCAAGGCCGCGAGCGGGGGCAAGGGCGCGAGCGGGGCCGGGGTCAGGGGCGGGCCGAGGCCAGGGCGGAGGCCAGGGCCGGGGTACGGGCCGTCGGCCGCGCTGACGTCGCGTCGCCTAACGCGGCGCCACGGGCTGCCCACCGCGCTGACGCCACGTCGCCGACCTGCGACGCCACGGGCCGTCGGGCGCGCTGACGCCACGTCGCCGACCACGTCAGGGGCCGCCGGCCGCGCTGACGCCACGCCGCTGACCCGCGACGCCAGGGGCCGCCGGCCGCGCTGACGCCACCTTGCCGAGCGCGGCGCCACCGGCAGCGCCCTCGCGGCGCCTCCGGCCCGTCGCCCGGCATGCGGCGCGTCAGATCGGGTCCGTCGTGTCGCCCAGGGATTCCAGCAGGTCGCGCAGCGTTCCGGCGAGGGCTTCGCGTCGTTCCGGGGCCAGCGCGGCCAGGACCCGGTGCTCGGTCTCGATGTGATCGGGGAGCACGCGTTCGATCAGCGCGTACCCCTCCTCGGTCAGCGTCACGTGGACGACGCGCTTGTCCGACGCGCTGGGGCTGCGCGTCACCAGGCCGCGCGCCTCCAGCCGGTCGAGGCGTTGCGTGACCGCGCCCGAAGTGATCATGGAGGCGCGCATCAGCTCGGCGGGCGTCAGCCGGTGCGGCGGGTGGCTGCGGCGCAGCGTGGCCAGGACGTCGAACGAGGCCCGGTCGAGGCCGTGCGCCGCGAACGTCCGGGACAGCTCGGCGTCGATGAGCCGGTGCAGCCGCGACAGCCGCCCGATCACTCCCATGGGGGAGACGTCGAGGTCGGGGCGCTGGTCGTGCCACTGCTTCAGGACGAGTTCGACATGATCGGCCACCACCCCAGCCTACCGATGTCTTAGCGGTGAGGTAAATCGCGTGACAAATACCTTAGCGTTGAGATATTTTGTCTTAGTGCTAAGAAATCGCATGGGCCTCGTCCTCGTGACCGCGCTGACCCCCGCCATCTGGGGCACCACCTACCTCGTCACCACCGAGCTGCTGCCGCCCGGCCGCCCCCTCCTGGCGGCGGTGCTCCGGGCACTGCCCGCCGGCCTGCTGCTCGTCGCCCTCACCCGCCGCCTGCCGCAGGGCGTCTGGTGGTGGCGGGCGCCGGTGCTGGGCGCGCTCAACATCGGGGTGTTCTTCGCGTTGCTGTTCGTGGGGGCGTACCGGCTGCCCGGAGGGGTGGCGGCCACCGTCGGCGCCGTGCAGCCGCTGCTGGTCGCCCTGCTGTCGGCCGGGCTGCTCGGCGAGCGGCTGACGGTGCGGACCATGGTGGCCGCGGTGGCTGGCGTGGCCGGGGTGAGCCTGCTCGTGCTGCGCGCGGACGCCCGGCTGGACGTGCTCGGCGTGGCCGCCGCGCTCGGCGGCGCCGCCGTCATGGCGGCCGGGGTCGTGCTGAGCAAGCGGTGGCAGTCGCCCGCGCCGCTGCTGGCCACCACCGGTTGGCAGCTCGTCGCCGGCGGGCTGCTGCTGGTGCCCGTCGCGCTCGCCGTCGAAGGGGCGCCGCCCGCGACGCTGAGCGGCGCGAACCTCGGCGGGTACGCCTACCTCTCGCTCGTCGGGGCGGCGCTGGCCTACGCCCTGTGGTTCAGGGGGCTGCGGGTGCTGTCGGCGACCAAGGTCACCTTCCTCGGCCTGCTCAGCCCGGTCGTGGCGACCGCGCTGGGGTGGATCGTGCTCGGCCAGGAGCTGACCGCCGCGCAGGCGCTCGGCGCGCTCGTCGTGCTGGCCGCCCTGGTCGCCGCCCAGCTCCAGCCCTCCCGGCGACGGCGGGCCGCAGCCGCGCCGCCCGTACCGGCGAAGGAGCGACAGCGGGCCGCCACAGCCGCGCCGCCCGAGCAGCCCGAGCAGCCCGAGCAGCCCGAGCTCGCCGGGAAGGCGACCTGAGCGTTACTTCCGGCGCTGCACGTACAGGCGGTTGCCCTGCGGGCCGGTCCACTCCAGCCGCACCACGCCCGCCACGGCGGCGTCGCCGACGCGCGCCGGATCCGCCCAGTAGCCGAAGTTCGGGTTGCGGAAGAACGTGGCCCACAGGTGGCCGCTGTGGTCGACGAAGAAGTTGTTGTGTCCGGCGCCGACGCCCGCGGTCCAGCGCTCGGAGTACGGCCCCTCGAACGTGTCCGACACGGCCACGACGGCGTCGTACTGGTACTGCGTCCGGCCCGCGCCGGCCGGGTCGTAGGCGTAGCGCGTGCTGCCGTCGGCGTTGACCGACGACCGGTTCCAGGCGGCGTGCAGCAGGTAGTACTTGCCGCCGTACTTGAAGACATAAGCCCCTTCGAGGTACGGCTCGGGCGCGTACGGCGTCTGCCGGAACGTCGGCAGGTTCGTCGCCGGGACGATGTCCTCCATGTCGTCCCTGAACTTGGCGTACAGGTTGTTGTGCAGCACCAGCCACGCGTCGTCGCCCTCGGTGTAGAGGCTGCCGTCGATGTGGTGGTAGGCGCCCGGCTTGATCCAGCCGGGCCCGCCGATGAACGGGTCGCCGAACGGCTTGTCGTGGTTGCCCTCCACCAGCCGGTACGGGCCCTCCACCCCGCCCTCGCTCACCAGCATGAACGAGCCCACCTTCTGCGAGTGGTCGCCCATGCAGGCCACGATGTACCACTTGCCGCGGAAGTAGTGCACCTCGGGCGCCCACGCGTTGCCGCGCTTGCCGAACTGGCCCTCGTCGGTCCAGTACTCCTGCCACGGCGCCACGACCACCCGCCCCGGCCGGTTCTCGCCGGCGAACTCGGGCGACCACACCTTGCCCTTGGCGGCGTCCGGCCGGATCCGGGTGGTGTCGGCCAGCCGCCACGGCCCGCGCAGGGACCTGGCCGTCCACACGTAGATGCCGTCGTTCCAGGGCCCGGCGGCGGGGAGCCCGGCGACGCGGGTGGTGCCGGTGGCGACGTAGAGCGGTCGGCCGCCGACGCGGAAGCAGTTGACGTAGGTGTCGCGCATCCAGACCCGGCCCAGCTCCTCGTCCTGCGGGCGCAGCTCCAGCGGCAGGACGAAGGAGTTGTCGTCGCGCGGCCACAGGTCCTGCCGGGTGTCGGCGAGCCCGTACGGCTCCGGCTCGGGCCAGTTGGCCGGATAGCGCCCCGCCGTCTCTGACGTGGCGGCCTGGGCGGCGCCCGCGGGCAACGCCGCCGCTCCCAGGAGGCCCGCCACGCCGGTCAGCAGGGATCGCCGGTCGAACGACCCGTTGTCGGAACCCGTCATCGATCATGTCCTTCCACGTCGGCGCAGCCCGGCGCGCCCCAGGGCAGGACGGAGCGTCCCTGCCAACGGCTGGGGGGTCGCCGTTGTGCGGCAATGCGGAGAGTCTGCCCAGGCGGCTTTATTTCGTCAATAACCCGGAAGAAATCTCCCGCCGACCCCGCGAGCAGGCATGGAAAGGTGAAAGCGCAGGTCAAGTGGTCGTGAACGCGTTCGGCGCCGTGTACTCGCCGTAACGTTCCGGTAACGGGCTTGCCAGAGCGGGCGGCCGCGCGGTCAGATGGCGTCCGTGATCAGGCTCACTGGTAGTAGCCCTCAACCGGTACGCGTGCCTCCTCCCACAGGGCTGGCCCCTCCGCCGGCACCCGCGGGAAGCCCGAGCCGGCCGGCTTGAGCGTGTTGAGCTGCTCGGACGACAGCGCGAACACCACCCGCCCGAGCCCCGACCGCTCGATCGCCCCCGTGCACATGCCGCAGGGCTGGCAGCTCGTGTACATGGTGGTCCGCGCCGCCGTGTCCTGATCCAGCTCGCGGGCCGCCCAGCGGGCCAGCTTCAGCTCCGGGTGCGCGGTGATCTCGTCGTCGGTGAGGCTGGTGTTGCCCGCCTCGGCCGGCACCGTCCCGTCCGGGCCCACCAGGAGCGAGCCGAACGGCGGGTTGCCGCCCGCCCGCGCCTTGGCGGCGGGGCGCGGCCAGGGAGGGTTGGCGGGGGGCGACGCCCAGCAATCGCGGCGGACGGGAAGGGCCGTCCGCGGCGTCAGCCGGCTCCTGCGCCACCGCGGCTCACCCCGTGAGGCGAGCGGCGGGCGGGACACTGGCGTGAACGTCGCCCATAGCTTGGACAGCACATCCCCACCCGCCGGTTCCATCCACAGCCGACCTCTTCGCCCGGAAACGCCGGGCTCTGCCTCTGCCCTGGAACGCCGGGCTCTGTCCCGGGCGCGTCGGCGACCCGTCCGGGAAACGCCTGCCACCTCTCCGGAAACGCCGGCCACCCGGACGGGACCGCACCCGTCCGGGTGGCCGGAGCCTCAGGGCCCGGGGCGGCCCGGTGGCCCCGGAGTGCCCTGAGGCTGGGAGCGGCGGGAGGCTCGGGTGGCGTGAGCCCCTCCGCCGCGAGTGATGGGGCGGGGTCAGCCCGGCAGCCGCTCCAGCGGGCGCTTCCCGCCCTGCTCGCCGTCGTCGCCCCACGTCCCCGCCCCAGGCCCTGACATGTCTCCAGCCTCCGGGCCCGTCACGCCGTCCACCAAACCCGAGCCCGGCGCGCCGTCCACAAAACCCGTGCCCGGCGCGCTCTCCATCGCGCCCGCGTCCGGCGCGGCGCCCCGCCGCACGATGTCCACCGTGACGAACTGCGCCCGGTGCGGGTGCCGCCGCACCCGCACGGAAGCCGCGCAGCACGCCGCCGCTATTTCCGCCCCGAACGCCTCGAAGTCGTCCGCGCAAATCCCGGCCCGGAGCAGAATGTAGGCCCTTTCCCCGAACGCGGTCGGCGTTATCCAGAGGATCAGCGGAATTCGCCCCGCCCGCGTGTGCATGGACGTCTCCGAGCACACCCGCTGCAGCCGGTGCCGCGAGAACAGGCACCAGAAGTGCCGCAGAATCCATTTCCGCCCGGCCGGCACGGTGGCGGGCACGGAGACGGTGCCCGCCAGCGCGGCCGTGGCCCACCACATGCCCTGCCCCGCCGCCGTGACGATCGTGACCGCGGCCCCCACCGCGAGCACGAGCAGCACGATCTCCGTACGCCACCGCCACAGCCGTGTGAGCGGCCCCGGCCCCGGCTCCAGGAGCAGGTCGTCGACCGGCAGGTACGGGTTGTGGCGCGGATTACGCGGGAACATGGCGATCATCTCCCACCCCTGCCGGCTCGCCGGCGGCCCGCAGCTCGGCGAGCCGGGCCGCCTTGAGCGCGTCGAAGCGCGGGTCGCGGTAGCGCCGCGAGCCGAACCCCGTCTTGGTGACCGTCCACCCGTACTGGCGGGCCCGCTCGTCCTGGTCCGCGCACAACGCCCGGTCGGCGCGCGCCAGCCAGCCGCTGACGCAGGACCTGATTCGCGATACTCGCTCGGTGACGTGAAGCATTTCGGCCACCACTCCCCCTCCGTTTTTGTTCTTGTGAAACCCCTCATATCCGTTCGCAGGTTCGCTGCCGATAGGGCCAGTTTGCGCCGCCCCCGGCATTGCGGCGATAAAGCTGGCTCCCGAGTCGTTGGTTCGGTTTTCCGCACCCGTTGAGCGGGCGTGGGGCGGCGGGCTACCGTTTGCCACGTGACGTCCTTCCGGGTGGTGATCGCCGAGGATCACCTGCTGGTACGGGCCGGGATCGAGGCACTGATCGCGACCGAGTCCGGGGCCGAGGTGGTCGGCGTCTGCTCGGGTTACGAGGCGCTGATGGAGTGCGTCGACCAGGAGAAGCCCGACGTCGTCGTCACCGACATCCGCATGCCGCCGACGATGAGCGACGAGGGCATCAGGGCGGCCACGGCGTTGCGGGCCGGCCATCCGGACGTGGCGGTGCTGGTGCTGTCGCAGTTCCTCGACCCGACGTACCTGCTGGCCCTGATCGAGCAGGGCAGCAGCAGGCGCGGCTACCTGCTCAAGGAGCGCATCGCGGCGCCCGGCGAGCTGATCTCGGCGGTGCGCACGGTGGCGTCGGGCGGCTCGTTCATCGACCCGGTGGTGGTCGAGTCGCTGGTGGCGGCCAAGGCCCGCAACGACGCCGGCCTGCTGCGGCACCTGACGCCGCGCGAGCGCGAGACGCTGGCGGAGGTGGCCGCGGGCCGGTCGAACCTGGCGATCGCGACCGCGTTCAACGTCTCGGAGCGGGCGGTGGAGAAGTACATCAACTCGATCTTCGTCAAGCTCGGCCTGCGCGGCGACCGCGACACCAACCGGAGGGTCAAGGCGGTCCTCATGTTCCTCGACTCGGGCCCGGGAGGAGGAGAAATCCGCCCGCGATAGTGATGGTGGCACCACCGACACGGCGCCGGTCGAGTGCGACGATCAGCGGTGTGGAGCAACACCTCGTGCGCGTTCTGGTGGTGGACGACCTGCCCTCGTTCCGCCGGGCCGTGACCGGCGTGATCGCGGTGGTGGACGGCTTCGAGCTGGCGGGGGAGGCGGCCAGCGGCGAGGAGGCGCTCGACTTCCTCCGGGACCACGCCGTCGGGATGGTGCTGATGGACGTGAACATGCCCGGCATGGGTGGGCTGGAGGCGGCCAGGACGATCAGGTTCCGCCATCCGGACGTGAAGGTGGTGCTGCTGTCGGTCAACAACACAGAGGATCTGCCTCGTGACGCGATGGTGATGGGCGCTCATTATCGGCACAAGGACCGCTTCGGCCCCGACGAACTGGAGGCGTTGTGGAGCGACGGGGGGCCCGCGGGCTCGTAGCCGGCCTGCGGGGGCACGAGATCATCGAGATCGGCGCGCCGGAGTGGGAGCGGCTGCGCACCTACATCCAGGCGGACCTGGTCGGCGTCGTGGTGGCCGCCGTCTGGATGGCGGTCCTGTGGGCGGGGGTCCGGAGGGAGGGGTGGCTGCTCGCCATCGCCGCGCTGCTGCTCACGCTGGCGGCGTTCCTGCTGCGCGCCATCCACCTCATCCACCGCTACCGGCGCTTCGCCGCCGTCGTCGTCTTCGCGCTGGCGAACTGGATCGTGGCCGTGGCGGTCACCTCGGCGGTGCCGTTCGCGCTGGGCACGCTGGCGCTGGCGGTGCTGCTGCCGGTGCTGGTGGCCGTGCAGCACATGAACCACGAGCGGCTGTCGGCCATGCTCGGCGCGACGATGCTGGTCGGCACGGTGCTGGTGGTCGTGGGCAGCGTGACGCCGGGGGTCGGGCTGGAGCGGCTGATGCCGAAGTCGGTGACGGACGCGCTGGCGATCGCGTTCATCCCGTTCATCACGATTTTGGTGTCTCTGGCCGCCTGGCAGAACCACGGCATGCTCGTCGCCAGGACGGAGGCGCTGCGCGAGTCGCGCGCCCGGCTGGTCGCCGCCGCCGACCGCGAGCGCTGCCAGATCGAGCGCAACCTGCACGAGGGCGCCCAGCAGCGCCTGGCCGCGGCCGCCGAGCAGGCGCGCGAGGCCCGCCGGCTCCTGGACGACGACCCGCGGCGGGCCGGCCCGCTGCTGGCCCGCCTGTCGGACGACCTCCAGGAGGCCAGCGCCGAGCTGCGCGGCCTGGCGCACGGCATCTACCCGCCCCAGCTCGGCCAGTACGGCCTGGAGACGGCGCTGCGCGCGGCCGCCCAGCACGCCCCGATCCCCGCCACCGTGCACGCCAGCGGCATCGGCCGCTACCCGCCCGAGATCGAGATCAACATCTACTTCTGCCTGCTGGAGGCCCTGCGCAACGCCGTCAAGCACGCGGGGGAGCGGGCCACCGTCGTCATCACCCTCCAGGACCGCAACGGCCTGTCGTTCGACTTCCGCGACACCGGCGCCGGCTGCGACCCCCGCCTCGTCCACACCGGCGCCGGCATGATCAACATGAACGACCGTCTCGGCGCCATCGGCGGCACCCTCACCGTCGACACCAGGCCGGGCGGCGGGCTGCGCCTGCACGGGCACCTGCCGCGGTCGGTGCTGGAGAGCGCCGGCGTGGAGCGCTCCAGCCAGGAGCCCGGCAGCGCGCTGCGCGGCGCGCTGCACGCCGTCTGGCACCTCATCGCCCGCCTCTACACGATCCTGCAGCGCAGCACCCACCCGCACCCCCAGCAGTACATCGTCACCGGCCTGCTGGCGATCATGGGCGTCGCGCTCGGCGCCGGCGCGGTCGCCGCCGCCGTCTACGCCGGCGCGCACCGCATCTGGCTGCTCGCCCTGGCCGGCGGCTGCGGCCTGGTGACCGCCCTCGTCGTGGCGGCGCTGCGGGTCGTGCGCCGCCACCGCATCGAGCACGCCATCGGCCTGTCGGCCGCGATCACCTGGTGCTACGCGCTGACGCTGACCGCGATGGTGCCGGCCGCGCTGCCGTACGCGACGCTGGTGAGCGTGTCGCCGGTGCTGCTGTCGGTGGCGTTCCTGCCGCGCCGGCGCTTCAAGGTCGTCATGGCCGGTACGGTCGCCGTCGCCGTGGCCGTCACGCTCGCCGGCCGCCTGAGCCCCGGCATCGGCCTCACCCCCACGTGGCCGGTCACCGCCGTCGTCGCCGCCCTGGTGCTGCTGGCCCTGACGCGGGCCTCGTACCTGGCCTGGCACAACCACGTGATGCTGGTGGCCAGGGCGGAGGCGCTGCAGGAGTCGCGGGCCCGCCTGGTGGCGGCGGCCGACCGGGAGCGCCGCCAGATCGAGCGGAACCTGCACGACGGCGCCCAGCAGCGGCTCGTCGCCGCGGCCGTGCAGTCGAGGGTCGCCCAGCGGCTGATCGACGGCGACCCCGGCCAGGCGGTCCCCGTGCTCGCGCAGCTCTCGTCCGACCTGAGCGAGGCGCAGGCCGAGCTGCGCGACCTGGCGCACGGCATCTACCCGCCGCAGCTCGCCGAATCCGGGCTGGAGGCGGCGCTGCGGGCCGCCACCCGGCACTCGCCGCTGCCGACCGAGATCCGCGCCGCCGGCCTCGGCCGGTACCCGCCCGAGATCGAGATCAACGTCTACTTCTGCCTGCTGGAAGCGCTGCAGAACGCCAGCAAGCACGCCGGCGAGCAGGCCACCGTGACCATCGACCTGCACGAGCGGGACGGGCTCTGCTTCGACTTCGCCGACACCGGCATCGGCTGCCACCCCGGCCTGATCCCCACCGGGCACGGCATCACCAACATGTACGACCGCGTGGGCGCCATCGGCGGCACCCTCACCATCGAGACCAGCCCCGGCGCGGGGCTGCGCCTGCACGGCCGCGTCCCGGCCGCGGCCCACCGCCCCTGAAGGCGGCTCCGAGTTCGTGCCACACCATCCCTGGGTAGGCCAGAGAGAGCTTGTGACCGTCGGGGGAGGTCACGATGGAGGTCGCAGATCGCGGGAGCAGCGGGCTCACGTTCGGCATGCTCGATCCGGCGCCGGTGGCGGTGGCCGTGACACAGGGCCCGGAGCACCGGCTGATCTACAGCAACGCGCTGTACCGGTCGATGGTCAGCGACCCACGCGGCGGGGCGCCCGTCGAGGAGGCGTTCACGGAAAGCGTGCTGCCGCACTACCGCGCCCTGTTCGACCACGTGTACGCCACGGGCGAGCCGGCCACCAGCAGCGCCCAGCCGTCCATGCCCATCCCCGGCAGCCGCGCGCCGGGAGAGCGGTTCTTCTCCTTCAGCCTGTCGCGGGTCGTCCTCGGCCCCGGCGAGCACGGCGTGCTCGTGGTCGTGATGGACGTCACCGAGCAGACCCACGCCGCCCGCCGGCTGACGGCCGTCGCCGAGGAACGCCTGCGCATCCTGCGCCGCTACGAGAGCCTCATCCGCGTCAGCGCCGACATCGTCTGGGTGACCAGCGGGGACGGCTTCGTGTCCGAGCCCAGCCCGAGCTGGGAGCGGGTCACCGGGATGCCGTGGGAGAAGTACCAGGGGCAGGGCTGGCTGCGGGCGGTCCACCCCGAGGACCGCCCGGCCACCGTGAGGTCGTGGGCGCGGGCCGTCAAACGGGTCACCGAGATGTGGGAGCACGTCTACCGGCTGCGCACCGCCGACGGCAGCTACCGGCACTTCCAGCTCCGCGCCGTACCGATCTGCGAGGACGACCAGGTGGTCGAGTGGGTCGGCGCCAGCATCGACATCGAGCAGCAGTGGCAGGAGCAGCGGCGCCAGCGCCTGCTCGACCGCGCCGCCACCGCCACCGCGCAGCTGCGCGGCCTCGACGAGATGCTCGGCGCGCTGACCGGCGTCATCGTGCCCGAGCTGGCCGACGGCTGCGGCGTCTACCTCGTCACCGACCTCACCGACGAGCGGCACAGCGGCGCGCCGTTCATCGTCGAACGCCTGGCCACCGCCGCCCGCCCCGGCCTGAAACGGCTGCCCCCCTACAGCGAGGAGCAGCTGCGGGCCGGCAACACCTTCGTCAAGGCCGTGCGGCGCCGCCGCCCCGTCCAGAAGAGGTTCCCGGCCGGGTCGCCGCCGCCGGACGTCGCCCCCGCCGGCACGCTGCCGTGGCTGACGGCCAACGACGCCAACAGCGTGCTGGTGCTGCCGGTCGTGGTCGACGGCACCGTGCCCGCCGTCGTCTGCGCGGTGACGTGCGGCGACCGGCCGCCGATCAGCCAGGCCGACATCGGCCTGCTGAACCGCATGTTCGACCACGCCCACGACGCCCTCAGCCGGGCCATCCGCTACCAGCGCGCCCAGCAGATCGCGCTCGCCCTGCAGTACAGCCTGCTCGCCGAGCCGCCCCGCCTGCCCGGCCCGCGCATCGTGGCCCGCTACCGCGCCAGCCCCGCCGCCGCCGAGGTCGGCGGCGACTGGTACGACTCCTTCGTCCTGCCCGACGGCGTCCCCGTGATGGTCGTCGGCGACGTCGCCGGGCACGACCTCGGCGCCGCCGTGGCCATGAGCCAGCTGCGCAACATGCTGCGCGCCCTCGCGATGGACCGCCGCGAACCGCCCGGCGAGATCCTCACCCGCCTCAACATCGCCATGGAGTCCCTGTCGGACGACGTGACCGCCACCTGCGTGTACGCCCGCGTGGAAGCGGTCGGCGACGGCTACCGCCTCGAGTACGCCACCGCCGGCCACCCGCCGCCCCTGCTCGTCACCCCCGGCGACGGGGCCGCTTCCTGGAGGGCGGCGTCAGCCCGCTGCTCGGCTTCCCCCACTCCGGGGCGCGCCTGTCGGCGGTGGAGCCGCTGCCACCGGGCAGCACGCTCCTCCTCTACACCGACGGCCTCGTCGAACGGCCCGGCGAGCACCTCGACGAGGGCCTCGGCCGGCTGCTGCACCTGGCGGAGTCGCTGGCCGGCGAGCCGGTGGACCGCTTCTGCGACACGGTGGTCAGCGGCCTGCCCACCAGCGGCCTGGACGACATCGCCGTGATGGCCCTGCGCGTGCCGTCGTGAAACCCGCCCTCGCCGAACGCGCTCGCCGAACGCGCCCTTGCCGAGCCCCGCGCGCCCTCGCCGACCCGCCCCTGCCGAGCCCACCCTCGTCGAGGCCGCCCTCGCCGCCCTGACCTGGCGCGTCAGCCGAGCGCGTTGTGCAGCTGGACCCGGGACGTGGCGCCCAGCTTGGCGTAGATCTTCGCCAGGTGGGCGCCCACCGTCCGGTGCGAGATGTACAACCGCTTGCCGATCTCCCTGTTGGTCAGCCCCTCGGCCGCCATCTGCGCGATCTGCAGCTCCTGCGCGGTCAGCAGCTCGCTCGTGGCCGCCTGCCGCTCGCTGCTGCGCTCGCCGGCCGCGCGCAGCTCCCGCCGGGCCCGCTCGCCCCACGGCGAGGTGCCGAGCGCGTCGAACAGGTCACGGGCCGCGCGCAGGTGCTCGCGGGACTCCGTGGCCCGCCGCTGCCGGCGCAGCCACTCGCCGTACGCCAGTGCCGTGCGCGCCCGCATGAACGGCCGCCGCGTCAGGTCCGCGGCCAGCGCCGTACGGAACAGCTCCTCGGCCTCGTCGTGGCCCGCCAGCACCGCCCTGGCCAGCCGCAGCCCGTCGTGCAGGGACGGTGACGTCGTGGCCAGCGCCGCCGCCTCCAGCCGGGCCAGCACGCCCGCCACGTCCCCGGGCCGCTCGCTGTGCAGGGCCGCGTCCGCCAGGTCGGCGACCGTGTGGCAGCTCAGCGCGAGCTGGTAGGCGGGGTCGGTGACGTCGTGCATGCGCAGGAGCCGGGCGAGCGCCTGCGGATGGTCGCCCTCCGCCAGCGCCGCCAGGGCGCGCGCGTGCTGCGCGGTGGCCAGCACGTTGCGCGCCCCGACCCGCGTGCCCAGCCGCTCCGCCTCCGCCGCCAGCTCGCCGGCCCGGTCGACCTGGCCGCGCAGCGCGGCGATCTTCGCCTGCGTGGCCAGCACCAGGCCGAGCAGGAACGGCTGCCCCGTCTCTTCGGCCAGCCGGCCCGCCTCCTCCGCCGCCGGCAGCGCCACCGTCAGATCGGCCAGCTGCGCCGCCGCCCACGCCTGCGCCGCCAGCGCGCGGGCCAGCAGCTGCAGGCGGCCCTGGTCGCGCAGCCCCGCCAGGGACGCCGCCGACTGCTCGATCGCCACGTCGAACGTGCCGACGAGCACCGCGACGCTGCCCACCAGCCGCGCCGTCCGCGAGTCGAGGACGGCCCGCGCGAGCAGCCGCCGCGAACGCTCGATGACCACCGCCCCCCGGGCGACCGGAGCCGCGTACCCCAGGATGGCGATCAGCCGCGCGTCCAGCGGATCGAGCGGCAGCCGCTCCGCCACGTCCACGATCCGGTCCCTGGCCGGCATCCCCGGCTCCGTCCAGAAGCACCGCAGCGCCGCGCTCCACAGGATGCGGACCGCGAGATCGACGTCCCCGTCCCCGGCGACGGACTCGGCCAGGTCCGCGAGGGCCGAGGCGTCCATGCCGCCGCCCCGCAGCCCGTCGTCGAACGCCGCCCGCACCCACGCCAGCCGGGCCCGCCGCCGGCGCGACAGCTCCAGCTTGCCCGCCTCGCCGAGCAGCCGGTCGACGATCTCCGGACGGCCCAGCTCGACCGCGCCGTCCGCGGCCCGCAGCAGCCGGTCGGCCCGCCGGTCCGGATCCTCGCTCAGCCGCGCCGCCTGCTCCAGCGCCGCCACCACCGCCTCGCCGCTGCCCCGGCGCTGCGCCCGCGCCGCCACCGCTTCCAGCGCGGTCGCGATGCCCTCGTCCGGCCGGTCGCCGGCCGCCGCCAGATGCCACGTCCGCCGATCCGGCCGCTCGGCCAGCACCGCCGCCAGCGCCCGATGCACCTCACGCCGCCGCACGGGACCGGCCGCCTGGTGGATGGCGGAGCGGATGAGCGGATGATGGAACGCCAACCGGCTCTCGCTCACGGTCACCAGGCGAGCATCGACGGCCGGCACGAGCTCGGCGGCCGTCACGGGCCGGCCCACGAGCGCCTGCGCGGCCGCCAGCGCCTCGTGCGGATCGGCGCTGTCGTTCAACGCGGCCACCTCCAGCACCGCCCTCGTGACCGGGGGCAGCACGGCGAACCGCCGCGTGAACGCCTCCTCCAGCCTGGCGGTCAACGGCAACCACGACCCGGCCACGACGTCCGGCCCGGTCACGACATCCGGCCCGGCCGCAGGCAGCTCGATCAGGGCCAGGGGGTTGCCTCGCGCCTCCGACAGCAGCCGCCGGCGCACCGCCGCCGGCAGGTTCTTGGCGTGGGCGTCGAGCAGCGCGGCCGCGTCCTGCTCCGACAGCGGCGGCACCACCAGGTCCGGCAGGCCCGCCCCGTCCAGCCACGTCGCCATGCCGGTGCGGGCCGAGGCCAGCAGCAGGATCGGTTCCGACTCCAGCCGCCGCCCCAGGAACGCCAGCACCCCGGCCGTGGACGGGTCGAGCCAGTGCGCGTCCTCGGCGATCAGCACGATCGGGCCGTGCTCGGCGGTCTCGGCCAGCAGGTTCAGCACGGCCAGGGCGACCAGGTAGTTGTCCGGCCCGCTCGACTCGACGAGGCCGAGCGCGGCCCGCAACGCCTGGCGCTGGCTGGGCGGCAGCACGTCGAAGTGGTCGCGGATCGGCCGCAGGAGCTGGTGCAGCCCGGCGTACGGAAGGTGTGCCTCGGCCTCCACCCCGGCCGTCGCCAGCACCCGCAGACCGGACCGGCGGGCGATCGCGGCGGCCTGCCCGAGCAGGGCCGACTTGCCGATCCCCGGCTCACCCAGCAGCACCAGCGCCGCACCACGCTCCGGGAGCGCCCCGATCAGCCCTTCGAGCCGGCCGATCTCCCGGTCCCTTCCGATCAGTCCCACAGTGCACAGGCTAACGAGCCGCCCCGATCCGCCCTGACCTGGCCCGATACGGGGCCGCGTCTGCCGGTGCGGCCCAGGCATGGTCACATGACCGATGCCTTGGAGGCCCGCCCGGCCGTAGCGTCGATGCCATGTCCGGGACCGCGCATTCCGGCACATTCCTGGCAGGGCGGAAGAGGAGGACTGCGATGCCCGCGACCACCGGCACGACCACCGCCACCCCGGACGGCCCCGCGCCGCGTCCCGGAACCTCGACCCCGCCCACGCCTGCCTCGCGTGCCACGGTCCCGCCCGCCACGGCCCCGGCCGCTCCTGGTGGCGCGTCGTCTTCGCACGTCGCCGACCTGGTCGCGCACGGCGGCGGGCCGGGTGCGGGCGGGCCGGATGCGGGCGGGGCGGGGGAGGGTCGGCGGCTCTACGGGCGGGACGCCGAGCTGGGCGTGCTGGCGGACCTCGTCGCCCGCGGCCTGGCCGGCGCAGGGGGCGCGCTGCTGCTGCGCGGCGAGGCCGGCATGGGCAAGACCGCCCTGCTCGGCGCGGCCAGGGACGCCGCCGTCGCGCAGGGGGCACGCGCGCTGTCGGCGGTCGGCGTGCAGTCGGAGGCGTCGGTGCCGTTCGCCGGCCTGCACCAGCTGCTCCGGCCGGTGCTCGACCGCGCCTCGGCCCTGACGACCCGGCAACGGCGGGCGCTGCTCGCGGCGTTCGGCATGGGGGAGGACACCGCGCCGGAGCTGTTCGCGGTCGGGCTGGCCTCGCTGGAGCTGGTCAGCGGCCTGGCCGAGAGCGCGCCGGTCGTCCTGGTCATCGACGACGCCCAGTGGATCGACCGGCCGAGCGGCGAGGTCCTGACCTTCGTCGCCAGGCGGCTGGGCGCCGAGCGGGCGGTCATGCTCCTCGCGGCGCGCGACGGCCACGACGGCGTGCTGGGTGACGTGGGGCTGCCCGAGTTGCAGCTGGGGCGGCTCGGTGACGAGGCGGCGGGCGAGCTGCTGGCCGCGCACGCCTCCGGCCTGGGCCAGGCCGTCAGGGAGCGGCTGCTGGCGGAGGCGGCGGGGAACCCGCTGGCGCTGGTGGAGCTGCCCACCGCGCTGAGCGGGGACGGTGCCGGGCAGGTGGCGGCGCCGTGGCTGCCCGTGACGCGCCGTCTGGAGCGCACGTTCCTGTCGCGCGCCGCGAACCTGCCCGCCCCGGCCCGGACGATGCTGCTGGTCGCCGCGGCCGACGACGAGGGAGACCTGGGCGAGATCGTCAAGGCGGCGCAGCTCCTCGACGGCACGGACCTGACGGTCGGCGCGCTGGAGCCCGCCGTCAAGGCCGGCTTGATCGAGGTGCACGGGTACGACGTGCGGTTCCGCCACCCCCTGATCCGTTCCGCGATCTACCAGGCGGCGGCCCCGTCGCGGCGGCTGGCCGCGCACGCCGCCCTGGCCACCGCGCTGGAAGGCCACCGGGAACGCCGCGCCTGGCACCGGGCGGCCGCCTGCGCGGGCCAGGACGACGCGGCGGCCGTCGAGCTGGAGGCGGCCGCGCGGAAGGCGCTCGGCCGGGGCGCCCCGCGCGCCGCGGCGGAGGCGCTGCGCCGGGCGGCGCGGCTGAGCGCGGACGACGGGAACAGGGGCCGTTTCCTGCTGCGGGCCGCGGAGATCGACTTCGAGCTGGGCGACGCGGACGCGGCCCGCCGCCAGCTGGCCGAGGCGAGGTCCGCGAGGCTGGAGGAGGGGGAGCGGCTGCGCCTGATCCTGTGGACGGAGGCGCTGAACGAGGAGAGCTGGTACAGCCCGGAGCGGGTGCGGGTGTTCGCCGACGTGGCCGACCAGCTGGCCGGCAGCCAGAGCGACGGCGCCGCGCTGGCGTTGCGGGCGTTGTGGCCGTTGTCGATCGGCTGCTGGTACGGCAATCCCGCGCAGGAGACGCGGGACCTGGTCGTCAAGACGGCGCGGCGCCTGCAGCGGGGCGACGGCGACCCGATGGTGCTGTCGGTCGCGGCCTGCGCGGACCCGGTGAAGGAGGCGGCGTGGGTGCTGGGCGAGCTGCGGGACGTCGTTCCGGAGTCGGTCGCCGACCCGGCGGAGCAGCACGCGCTGGGCGCCTCGCTGACGGCGATCTGGGCGTTCGACCTGTCGTGGCCGTTCCTGTGCGCGTCGGTGGAGGGGCTGCGCGGGCAGGGGCGGCTCGGGCTGCTCGGCGAGGCGCTGGCCTCGCAGGCGTGGGCGGCCATCCACCTGGGCAAGCACCGGCTGGCGGCGGCCGCCGCGGACGAGGCGGCCCGGCTGTCGCGCGACACGGGCCGGCTCCGGTGGGCGCTGGTGGCCGATCTGGCGCTGGCGACGCTGGCCAGCGAACGCGGCGAGCAGGAGCGCGCGAACGAGCTGATCCGGGCGACGGAGGCGGAGCTGCTGTCGGTGGGCGCCCAGTCCATCCTCGGTTTCGCCCAGTTCGCGCGGGCCAGGCACGCCCTGGTCAGCAACCAGCACGGTGACGCGTACGAGCAGCTGGCCAGGGTCCTCGACCCGTCGGACGTCGCCCATCACCCGCACGTGGGCTATCTCGGCATCGCGGACCTGATCGAGGCGGCGGTGCGCACCGGCCGGGACGAGGCGGCGCGCGACCACCTCGCCCGGCTCGACGCCCTGGCCGGGCGGACGGGCTCGCCGTACCTGAAGGCCATGGCCGCCTACGCGCACCCCCTGGTCGCGCCCGACGACGCGGCCGAGCCCCTCTACCGGCGGGCGCTGGACGGCGGGTTGTCGCGCTGGCCGTTCCACCGGGCGCGGCTGCTGCTGGCCTACGGCCGGTGGCTGCGGCGCCGGCGCCGCCTCGTGGAGTCGCGCCCGCCGCTGCGGGCCGCGATGGAGAGCTTCGACGCGCTCGGCATCAGGGCGTTCGGCGAGGACGCGCGGGCGGAGCTGCGCGCGGCCGGGGAGGCGGTGGCCCGGCCGGCGCCCGACACCCTCGACCGGCTCACCCCGCAGGAGCTGCAGATCGCCCGGCTGGCCGCGACCGGGCTGACCAACCGCGAGATCGGCACGCAGCTCTTCCTGTCGCACCGGACCGTCGGCTTCCACCTGTCGCGGATCTTCCCGAAGCTCGGCATCACCTCGCGCAACCAGCTCCGCCTGGGCGACCTGGGCGGCGACTGAGACCGGTCAGCGGGTGGAGAAGCCGCCGTTGAGGAAGACGGTCTGGCCGTTGAGCCACCAGCCGTCGGTGAGCAGGAACCGCACCCACGGGACGACGTGCTCGACCTTGGTCAGCTCCCCGTACGGCGTCTGCGCCCTGGAGTACTCGGCCTCGCCGGGAGCCGCCGCGTCCCAGAAGAACGAGGTGTCCATGGGGCCGGGGGCCAGGTTGTTGACCGAGACGCGGCGCCCCGCCAGCTCCTTCGACAGCGCCCGGGTGAAGTGCTCCACGGGCGCCTTGCTGCCGGCGTACACCGAGTAGCGGCCGGTGTAGGCCGCCAGCAGGGACGAGACGAACGTGACGATCCGCCCACCGTCGTCGATCCGCCTGGCGGTCTCGGCCATGAGGAAGAACGCGGCCTTGGCGTTGACCGCGAAGTGCGCGTCGTACTCGTCCTCGCTGACCTCGGTCATCGGGTTGCCGCTGGCCAGGCCCGCCGTGTTGACGGTGGCGTACAGGGCGCCGTACCGGCCGAGCACCGCGTCGAGGACGCGGCGGATCTCGGCCACCGACGTCAGGTCGGCCTCGACGGCGAAGGCGTCGCCGCCGGCGGCGACGCACGCGGCCACGGTCTCCTCGGCCAGGCCCTTGCCGGCGCGGCTGTGGTAGTGGACGGCGACGCTCGCCCCGGCGGCGGCGAGGTCGCGCGAGATCGCGCCGCCGAGGTTCTTCGCCCCGCCCGTGACCAGGACGGTCTTGCCCTTCAGCGTGGTGTCGGACATGGGAGGTGCCCCCTCCTTCGTGTTGCCTGCAGATCCGGCCTCATCGTGGCCGGGCCGCCGCCGTGTCCTCTTCCGTCGTCCGACCTGTTCGCGGCGCGCCTCACCTGACCGGTGCCCGACCCGGTCATATGACAGAAGCGGGCCCGTGACCTGCCCGAACACGATGGACGGGTTCGCAAGCGACGAAGGAAGGCGACCGATGGCCGATCAGCAGGAAGCAAGCCCGGCAGGAGGCCGGGTGGCGGTGGTGACGGGCGGCTCGGGCGGGATCGGGCAGGCGATCTGCCGCCGCCTGGCCGCCGACGGGCACGCCGTCGTGATCAACTACGCGGGCCGGCCGGCCGAGGCCGACAGGCTGGCCACGGCGATCAACGAGGGCGGCGGCCGGGCCGTCGCCGTGCGGGCCGACGTCGGGGACGAGAACGACGTCGCCGCGCTGTTCGAGGCCGCCACGTCGGCCTTCGGGGGCGTCGACGTCGTGGTCAACACGGCCGGCATCATGCTGCTCGCGCCGGTGGCCGAGCTCGACCTCGCGGTCCTCGACCGCATGCACCGCATCAACATCCGCGGCACGTTCGTCGTGGCCAGGGAGGCGGCCCGCCGGGTCCGCGCCGGCGGCGCGATCATCAACTTCTCCTCGTCGATGGTCAAGATCGCGCTGCCGACGTACGCGGCCTACGCGGCCAGCAAGGGCGCCGTGGACGCGCTGACGCTGATCCTGGCCAGGGAGCTGCGCGGCCGGGACATCACCGTCAACGCGGTCGCGCCGGGCCCGACCGCCACGCCGCTGTTCCTCGACGGCAAGGACCAGGCGGCCGTGGACCGCCTGGCCGCGATGGCGCCCCTGGAGCGCCTCGGCGTGCCCGGCGACATCGCCGAGGTCGTCGCGTTCCTGGCCGGCCCGGCCCGCTGGGTCAACGGCCAGGTGCTGTACGCCAA
Source organism: [Actinomadura] parvosata subsp. kistnae (assembly GCF_900323885.1). Classification (GTDB taxonomy): domain Bacteria; phylum Actinomycetota; class Actinomycetes; order Streptosporangiales; family Streptosporangiaceae; genus Nonomuraea; species Nonomuraea composti. Next base: position 305,719 of record NZ_OOHJ01000005.1, read on the forward strand.
CGGCGGCGTCATCTGAGCCGCCGCCCCCTCAAGCGACCACGAACCACACCAGAAGGAGCAGCACGATGCCGTCCAAGAAGATCATCCTCGTCACCGGCGCATCCAGCGGCTTCGGCGCCATGACCGTCCGGGGCCTGGCCGACGCCGGGCACGTCGTCTACGCCGGCATGCGCGACATCACCGGCCGCAACACCGCCGCCGCCGGCCAGGCCGCCGAGTACGGGCAGGCCCACGGCGTGGACCTGCGCCCCATCGAGATGGACGTGTCCAGCCAGGAGTCCGTGGACGCCGCCGTCGCGGCCGTCGTCACCGACCACGGCCGCATCGACGTCGTGGTGCACAACGCCGGGCACATGGTGCTCGGTCCGCTGGAGGCGTTCACGCCGGAGCAGCTGGCGAGCGTCTACGACACCAACGCCGTCTCCACGCAGCGCGTCAACCGGGCCGTGCTGCCCCACCTGCGCCGTCAGCGGGACGGGCTGGTGGTGTGGGTGGGCTCCAGCAGCACCAGGGGCGGCACCCCGCCCTACCTGGGGCCGTACTTCGCGGCCAAGGCCGCGGAGGACTCCCTCGCCGTCTCGTACGCGGCGGAGCTGGCCCGCTTCGGCATCGACACCGTGATCATCGTCCCGGGCTCGTTCACCACCGGCACCAACCACTTCGCCAACGCCGGCCACCCGGCCGACCCGGAGGTGGCCGCCGCCTACGAGGCGGTGTACGGCGACCTCATGGGCCAGGTCGCCGGCAAGCTCGCCGAGCTGGCCCCGGCCGACGCCGACCCGGCGGAGGTGGCCCGCTCGATCGTGCGGGTGGTCGGCACGGAGAAGGGCCGCCGGCCGTTCCGGGTGCACATCGACCCGGCCGACGACGGCGCCGAGACCGTCAACCGTGTCGGCGACCTGGTGCGGCGCGACTTCTACCGGCGGGTCGAGCTGGAGGACCTGCTCGGCCCCGCGCAATGAGACAACGAAGGAGCATCCCATGTCCCACCATCTCGACACGCCGCTGGCGGCGCGGACCGGCCAGCTCTTCATCGACGACCTGTACGTGTTCCCCGGGCAGGGCGGCACGGTGCTCGTCATGGACGTCAACTCCGACATCACCGGCTTCCACGCGCAGCCCGGCTTCCACCCCGAGGGGCGCTACGAGTTCAAGGTGCACTTCGACGGCGCCGCCGAGGAGGAGCTGACCTACCGCGTCTCGTTCGGCGCCCCTGACGGGGACGGGCGGCAGCCGCTGCGCCTGGACGTGCTCACCGGCGCCGCCGCCCGCGACGACGCCGCCCCCGGGGAGACGCTGCTGGAGGGCAGGACCGGGGAGCCGTGCGCCGGCAACGGCGTGCGGCTGTGGGCGGGCCGCGCCGTCGACCCGTTCTACATCGACCTGTCGCTGCTGGCCGTCGTCAACGGCGCCGTCGCCAAGGGCGCCGCGCCCGACCTGGCCTCCTGGGACCCGGAGGGCGCCCAGAACAGCTTCGCCGGGACGACGGTGCAGTCGATCGTGCTGGAGGTGCCGCACACGGACGCGCTGCTGCGCCCCGGCGCCCGGACCGGCGTGTGGTGCGCGACGAAGCTCGCCACCGACGCGGGCGGCTGGCGGCAGGTCAACCGGGGCGGCCATCCCATGATGTGGCCGATCTTCTGGCCGGGCGACACGCACTTCACCAACCCGGCCAACACCCGGCACCCGTCGCAGGACTTCGCGGCCGACGGGGCGTACCTCGCCGGCCAGGTGGCGGCCGTCGTCCGCGCCTCCGGCCGCGCCGGCGACCCCGACGGGTACGGCGAGACGGTGGCCGGGCAGCTGCTGCCCGACGTCCTGCCGTACGTGGTGGGCGCCCCGGCGACGTACGGCTTCGCCGGGCGCAACGGCCGGCCGCTGGCCGACAACGCGCCCGAGGTCATGCTGTCGCTCGTCACCGGCACGGCCGTGCCCTCGGGCCTGACGCCGGCCGTCGCAGCGGGGCAGCGCAGCGGGGCCTTCCCGTACGTGATCCCGGCCTGACCGGGCAGCACGGCGGGGCCTTCCGTACGCGACCCCGGGCACGCCGGCGGGGACCACCGTCACGTCGGGTACGGGTCTCGGGCACACTGAAGCGACACCAGCACCAAGGAGTCGCCATGATCCTGCCCGACCCGTCCCCGACCGAGATCGCGGACGCCCGCATCCCCGCCGCGCATCCCTTCTCCACGCACCTGCGGTGGGCCGCCGCGCTCGACGCCTTGGAGCCGCACCGGCCGTGGACGCCCGAGGACGGCCCGCTGCCCAGCCTCTACCTGTCGCACGGCGGCGGCCCGCTGCCGTTCGAGAGCCCCGAATGGCTCACCCCGCTGCACGACTGGGCCCGCTCCCTGCCCAAGCCGAAGGCGATCCTGGTCGTCTCCGCGCACTGGGAGTCGGCGCCGCTGTCGGTGAGCGCCGACCGGCCTGCCGAGCTGGTGTACGACTTCGGTGGCTTCGACCCGCTCTACTACACCTTCCGTTACGACACCCCCGACGCCGGCGAGCTGGCCCGGCAGGTGGTGGGGCTCATGCCGGACACCGAGCAGGTGCACCGGCACGCCGGCCGCGGCCTCGACCACGGCGCCTGGGTGCCCCTGAAGATCATGTATCCGGCGGCCGACGTCCCGGTGCTGCAGCTCAGCCTGCCCACCGAGGACCCCGACCGGCTGCTGGCCATCGGCGAGCGGCTGCGCCCGCTGCGCGAGCAGGGCGTGCTGGTGATCGGGTCCGGGCACATGACGCACGGGCTGCCGTACCTGACGCGGGAGATGTTCCAGGAGAACAAGGTGCCGGGCTGGTCGGCCGACTTCGACGCCTGGGCCGCCGACGCGCTGGCCCGCGGGGACGTCGCCGAGCTGGCCCGCTTCCGCACCGCCGCCCCCGGCATGCCGTACGCGCACCCGACGGTGGAGCACTTCACCCCGCTGTTCGTGACGCTCGGCGCGGCCACCGACCCGACCGCGCCGGTGGTGACCAGGCTCGACGGGTACGGCGTCGGGTTGTCCCGGCGCTCGTTCCAGGCGGCCTGAGCGCCGGGGCTGCTCAGCGGCGCGGGTCGATGTGGATCTTGGGTCCTGGGCCCGCGCCCTCGGGGCGGCGGCCCGCAAGGACGGCGGCGGTGCCGGCCAGGCCGGCCGTGGCCGCCACCAGCGGGCGTGCGTCCACCGAGCCGTCGGCGTACGCGGCGATGGCCCCCGCCAGCCCGGCCGAGCCGCCCAGGATGCCGATGGCGGTGACGTCCTTGAGCACGAGGTCGCGGGTGTCGAGGGTGGAGGGGGTGCCGGCCAGGCCGATGTAGACGGCGCGGCGGGCGGGCTCGACCAGGTCGAGCGCGAGGGCGGGCAGCTCGGCCGCGTTGGAGGCGTCCACCACGGCGTGCCACGGCAGGGACGGCAGCGTCTCCCGGGTCCAGGCGTTGCCGAGGCCGAGGCTCCTGGCCAGCGGCAGGGCGTCCGCGTCGCGGCCCATCACGTGCACGTCGAGCCCCTGGGCGCGGCCGAACAGCGCCACCAGCAGCCCGATCGTGCCCGTGCCGAGGACCAGCAGCCGCTCGCCCGGCTCCAGCGCGGCGGCGCGGACGGCCCGCAGCGCGTTGCCGCCCGGCTCGGCGAGCGCGCCGAGCGCGGGGTCGAGGCTGTCGGGCAGCCGGTGCAGGGCGGTGGCGGGCACCGCGATCCGCTCGGCCAGCGCGCCGGGGCGGCCCCGGCTGATGCCGATCTCGGCCAGCTCCGCGCAGACGTGGTGCCGGCCGTGGCGGCAGCGCTCGCACCGCCCGCAGCCGAGCATGGTGTCGGCGGTGACGCGGCGGCCGAGCCACGCCGGGTCCACGCCGTCGCCCGTGGCGCCGACCACCCCGCACCACTCGTGGCCGGGCCGCAGCGGGTACCAGGAGCGGCCGGTGTGCAGATAGCTCATCGCGCCGGTGAACAGCTCGACGTCGGTGCCGCACACGCCGGCCCGCTCGACGTCCACGATCACCTCGCCGGGCGCGGCGGCGGGCGGCTCGACCTCGCGGACCGCGGCCTCGCCCGGGCCGGTCAGGACGAGGGCGCGCATTCAGCGCGGCCCGGGGTGGGGGAGCGGCACGATGGTTCCTCCGTCCAGCGAAGCATGGGGGCATTCCGGAGATTAGACCATCGTTCCGCCAAACGGAAGTTATCCTCATGAAGGGCTTCCCGGCGGGGACGTGGTCGGCTAGTCTCGCAGCGAGCTGGGGCTCATACGTATGTGCTGACCGACGGGAAGCGTGGTGGTCCTCATGACGGCGAGCCGGAGCGCTCAGTGGTATCGCGGCACCGACCGCAACGCCTACATCCACCGGGCGTGGATGCGGCGCGGCCTGCCGTCCGACGCGTTCGACGGCCGCCCGCACATCGCGATCGCCAACACCGCCTCCGACCTGACCCCCTGCAACATGCACCTGAACGAGGTGGCCGAGCACGTCAAGCACGGCGTGTGGGAGGCAGGCGGCGTGCCGCTGAACCTGCCGGTGGTCTCGCTCGGCGAGACGAACGTGCGCCCCACCGCGATGCTCTGGCGCAACATGGCGGCGATGGCCATCGAGGAGATGCTGCGCGCCAACCCCATCGACGGCGTGGTGCTGCTCGGCGGCTGCGACAAGACGATCCCCGCGCTGCTCATGGCCGCCTCCTCGGTCGACCTGCCCGCCGTGGTGGTGCCCGGCGGGCCGATGCTCACCGGCACGTTCCGCGGCGCGCCGCTCGGCTGCGGCACCGACGTGTGGAAGCTCAGCGAGGAGGTCCGCGCCGGCACCCTCAGCGAAGCCGACTTCCTGCGCTCGGAGTCGTCCATGATCCGCAGCAAGGGCCACTGCAACACCATGGGCACCGCCTCCACCATGGGCCTGCTCGCCGAAGTGCTCGGCATGACCCTGCCCGGCCTGGCCGGCACCCCCGCCCCCGACAGCCGCCTGCTCGAAGGCGCCCACGAGACCGGCCGCCTCATCGTCTCGATGATCGCCGACGGCCGCCGCCCGTCCGACGTCATGACGCGCGGCTCGTTCCTCAACGCGATCGTCGCGCTGGCCGCGCTCGGCGGCTCCACCAACGCCGTCGTGCACCTGCTCGCCATCGCCGGCCGGCTCGGCGTCGAGCTGACCCAGGACGACTTCGACCGCACCGGCTCCGGCGTCCCCCTCCTGGTGGACCTGCAGCCCGCCGGCCGCCACCTCATGGAGGACCTGTACCGGGCCGGCGGCCTGCACGCCGTGCTGAACGAGGTACGCGACCTGCTCGACCCGGCCGCGATCACCGTCACCGGCCGCCCGCTCGTCGAGACCCTGGGCGAGGCGACGGTCCACGACCGCGACGTGATCCGCTCCAGGAGTCAGCCGCTCCAGCAGGACGCCGGCATCGCCGTCCTGTACGGCAACCTCGCCCCCGACGGCGCCGTCATCAAGCCCGCCGCCGCCTCGCCCCACCTGCTGCGGCACCGCGGGCCCGCCGTCGTGTTCGACTCGATCGAGGACCTGCACGCCCGCATCGACGACCTCGACGTCACCCCCGACACGGTGCTGGTCCTGCGCGGCTGCGGCCCCAAGGGCTACCCGGGCATGCCGGAGGTGTCCAACATGCCGCTGCCGCCCAAGCTGCTCGCCCAGGGCGTACGGGACATGGTGCGCATCTGCGACGGCCGGATGAGCGGCACCGCCTACGGCACCGTCGTCCTGCACGTCGCCCCCGAGGCCGCCGCCGGCGGGCCGCTCGGCCTCGTCCGCACCGGAGACACGATCATCCTGGACGTGCCGGCCCGGCGGCTGGAGCTCGACGTCCCCGCCGAGGAACTGGCCGCCCGCGAGCCGTCGCCGGAGATGACCGCCGCGTTCGCCCGCCCGTCGCGCGGCTGGCAGCGCCTCTACGTCGAGACCGTCCAGCAGGCCAACACCGGCGCCGACCTCGACTTCCTCACCGGCTCCAGCGGCGGCCACGTGGCCCGCGAATCCCACTGAAAGGACCCGCATGCCCCGCGCCGCCCTCATCACCGGTGGCGTCAGCGGCCTGGGCAGGGCCGCCGCCATCCGGCTGGAGGCCGACGGCGTCAAGGTGATCACGCTCGACGTCGCCGACGGGGCCGGCCTGGTCGTGGACGTCACCGACCCGGACGCCGTGCAGGCCGTCGCCGACGCGGCCGGCCCGATCGACGTCCTCGTCAACTCCGCCGGCGTCGTCGGGCCCAGCGTGCCCCTGTGGGAGGTGCCGATCGACGGCTGGCGGCGCACGTTCGAGGTGAACGTCAACGGCACCTTCCCCACCTGCCGCGCCTTCGTGCCCGGCATGCGCGAGCGCGGCTGGGGGCGCGCCATCGCGCCCGCCGTCATCGAGACGCCGATGAACGCCGGCACCGCGCCCGACGCCCTGGCCCACCTCACGAGCCCCATCCCGATGCGGCGGGCCGGGAAGGCGGCGGAGGTGGCCGAGCTGATCGCCTGGCCGGCCTCGGACAAGGTCAGCTTCTCCACCGGCGCCGTCTACGACATCAGCGGCGGCCGGGCCACGTACTGAGCGTGCTCCAGCTCACGTGCTTAGCGCCTTACGACGACGCGGCGCCGGGCGGGAGCTGGACCGTCATGATCATGGTGCAGGTCTCGGGGCCGGAGCCGCGGTAGGAGTGCGGGACGTTCCCGTCGAAGGTGGCGGTCTGGCCCGCCTCGACGGTGTGCTCGGCGCCGTCGAGGACCAGGGTCAGGCGGCCGGCGGTGACGCTGATCGTCTCCACCACGCCGGCCTGGTGGGGCTGGCTGGCGTACTCCTCGCCCGGTTCGAGCCGCCAGCGCCAGACCTCGACCGGCGCCCGGCCCGAGGTCGTCAGCATGAGCCGGGCCTCGCCGCCCTTCTCGCCGGTCCACAGCGGCGTCACCTCATCGGCCGCGACGATCCGGACGCGGCCCTCGGGCGGCCCCTGCATCAGGGCGGACACCGAGATGCCGAGGGTGTCGGCCAGCCGCACCAGCGTGGTCAGATTGGGGTTGCCCTGGGCCTTCTCCAGCGCCACCAGGGCGCCCTTGCTGACCTGGGCGCGCCGGCTGAGCTCGTCGAGGGTCAAACCGGCGCGGGTACGGGCGGCGCGGACATTGTGCGCGACCGTCCGCAGGGCGGTGGCCGTCTCGGCCATCTGTGATCACCAGTCCTCACGTTCAGACCACTTCAGTGCACCGTGCGGTCGTTCTGATTAACTCTAGCCGGTCGTTTCAGTGTACTTTCTGGTCGATGTACCGATACAGGGAGGACTTGTGATCGCTCTGCTGCTGGCCTTGGGCAGCTCGCTCGCCTACGGGTGCGCCGATTTCCTCGGCGGCCTCGGCGCCCGCAAGGCACACGTGCTGCGGACCGTGATGATCGCGGCTCCGGCCAGCCTCGCCGTCGAGCTGCTGCTGTGGCCCCTGCTCGGCGCCTCGTTCGGCGCGGGCGCCCTCGCCTGGGGCGCCGCCTCAGGGGTGGCCTCGGCCGCCGCGTTCGCCCTGCTCTACCGCACGCTGGCGATCGGACCCATGAACGTGCTGTCGCCGATCACCGCGCTGGTCTCGGCCGTGCTGCCGGTCGGCGTGGGGCTGCTGCAGGGCGAGCACCTGTCCGCCGCCGGGCTGGCCGGGCTGCCGCTCGCGCTCGTGGCGGTGGTGCTGGTCAGCGCCGGGCACGGGGCCGGCTCGGCGCGCGCCTCGCGTACCGCGCTGCTGCTGGCCTTCGGCGCCGGCGCCGCCATCGCCCTGCAGCTCGTCTTCCTGCACCAGGCGCCGTCCGACAGCGGCGTGGCGCCGCTGATCGTGGGCCGGGCGGTCTCCTCCGCGCTGACGCTCGCCGCGGCGGGCCTGCTGCGCCGCAGGCTCGGCCCCGAGCGGCCCGCGTACGCGCTGTCCGCCTCGGCGGGCGTGCTCGACTCGCTGGCGAACCTGCTGTTCCTGCTCGCGGCCCGCGGCGGGGACCTGGCCGTCGTCGCCGTGATCGTCGCCCTCTACCCGGCCGGCACGGTCCTGCTCGCCCGCGGCGTGCTCGCCGAGCGCATCGGCCGCGGCCAGCTCCTCGGCCTCGGCACCGCCGCCCTCGCCGTCACCCTCCTCGCCTTGACCTGACCTGCTCGCCGTCCCCCTCCTCGCCCTCACCTGACCTCATCGCCGTTACCCTCCTCGCCCTGACCTGCTCGCCGTCACCGGCTTCGCCCTCGCCTTCCTCGCCCTGACCTGGCCTCCTCGCCGTCAGCCGCCTTCCCGCTCGCCTGCCCCGAGGGCCTGCGCGCCCTCTCCCGGTGCGGCGTTAAGCGACAGGTGCAAGTTTTCTTGCACCTGTCGTTTTATGGTTAGGATGGCCCGCGTGGCGACCACCAGAAAGAGCACCGCCCCGTCGAGTGACCGGCGCGTGCGCCGCACCAGGCTCGCCCTGGCGCGGGCGCTGATCGAGCTGGCCGAGGAGCGCGAGCTGTCCAGGATCGGCGTCTCCGACGTGGCCGAGCGGGCGGAGGTGAGCCGTTCGGCGTTCTACGACCACTACGGCGACGTGCACGAGCTGGCCGAGGACGCCTGCACCGCGATGATCGACGAGCTGATCGAGTCGCTGCCCGGCCCCGCCCTCGACTCGGCGGACCTGGTGCGGGAGGCGATCGAGTCGCTGACCGCGTTCTTCGGCAGCCTGGCCGGGCACGCCGGGCTGTACCACGCGCTGCTGGGCGCGCAGGGCAGCGCGCGCGTCGCCGGGCACATCCGCCGCCGCGTCGCCGCCGTCATCCACGAGCGCCTGCGGCAGGCCGACGCCGGCGCCTGGCCGGAGCGCGTCCCGCACGACGTTACGGCCGCGTTCACCGCCGGCGCGCTCATGGGCGTGGCCACCGACTGGCTCGAACGCGGATGCCCCCGGCCGCCCGCCGAGATGGCCGCGATCACCTGGCCCCTGCTGAACGCGCACTACCGCGTCAGCGAGGGCGGCGCCGCGCCGGCCCGGGACGTTCCTCCCGGCGCCGTCCCCTCTGAAGAAGGAGAGCACTGATGTCCACAGCCGACGTGTCGGGCAAGTCCCTGGCCGAGCTCGTCTCCCTGCAAGGGCGCCGGGCGGTCGTGACCGGCGGCGCCCGGGGCCTCGGCAGGGCCATCGCCGCCCGGCTGGCCGAGGCCGGCGCCGAGGTGCTGCTCGGCGACCTCGACGGCGACCTGGCTGTGGCCGCCGCCGGGGAGCTGTCGGAGCGGCACGGGGTGCGCGTGGCGGGCGCCGCGATGGACGTCACCGACGCCGCCTCCGTCGCCGCCGTGGCCGACCGCGCGGTCTCCGAGCTGGGCGGCCTGGAGATCTGGGTGAACAACGCGGGCATCTTCCCGGCCGTGCCGCTGCTGGAGATGAGCGAGCGGACGTGGGACCAGGTGTTCGCCGTGAACGCGCGCGGCGTGTTCGTCGGGGCCCGCGAGGCGGCGCGGCGCATGTCCCGGGCCGGCACGGGCGGCGTCATCGTCAACATCGTCTCCACCGCCGGGTTCCGCGGCAGCGCGCCGGGCCTGGCCGCGTACGTCGGCTCCAAGCACGCCGCCCGCGGCCTGACCCGCGAGCTGGCGCTCGAACTCGCCCCGATGGGCATCCGCGTGCTGGGGGTGGCGCCGAGCTTCGTGCCCACCGAGGGCAACCTGGCGATGGCCGCGGCGGCGGGCGTGAACCTGGCCGACCTGCCGCCGACCGGTCTCATGCTGAACAGCCCCATCGGCCGGGTCGGCACGCCCGACGACATCGCCCGCGTCGCGCTGTTCTGCGCCTCGGACCTGTCGGCCTTCATGACCGGCAGCACCCTGCTCGCCGACGGCGGCGACACCGCCTGAGCCGCTTCCCAGCGCCGGTAACGCCCGCCCCACAGGGGCGGAAAATCCTCGCCTCTTGTCCGATTCGTCGGCTTTGAGGTGGTGGCGGCCGGGGGAGGGGGAGTGGAGGGCACGATGACGTGCGAGGGGGTTGCCATGACCGGTCAGGTCATCGTGGGCGCCGACGGCTCGGCTCCGGCCACCGCCGCCGTCGCCTGGGCCGCCGACGACGCCGCCCGCACCGGCGCCGGCCTGCGGATCGTCTACGCACTGGAACGGCTGCCGCACAACCCGGTCGGGGTCGCCGCGCTCGCCCAGGACGACCTGTCGCTGTGCGAGGCGACCAAGGTGCTGGAGGCGGCCGAGGCGGCCGCGCGTTCCCGGCAGCCCGCGGTGCCGGTGGTGACCGAGATCGCCGAGGGCCCGCCCGCGGCCGTGCTGGAGGAGCAGACCCGGCGCGCCGGCGAGCTGGTCATCGGCAACCGCGGGATGGGCGGCTTCACCGGCGCGCTGCTCGGCTCCGTGACCATGCGGGTGGCGGGGCGGGCGCACTGCCCGGTCGTCGTGGTGCGGGCCGACCCGCAGGAGCCGGTCGGCGTGGTCGCGGTCGGCGTCGACGACTCCGGCACGTGCGAGCCCGCCCTCGGCTACGCCTTCGAGCAGGCCCGGCTGCGGCACGCCGTCCTGCGCCTGATCCACGCCTGGCAGCTGCCGGTGCACGCGTTCGCCCCCGAGATCTTCCTCGACGTGGAGGAGACCCGCGCCGGCCACCACCGCATGCTGAGCGAGCGGGCCGCCGGCTGGGCGCCGAGATATCCGGACGTGACGGTGGTGGCGGACGTCCAGAACGCGCACCCCGTGGCCGCGCTCACCGGCACCGCCTGCGACCTCCTGGTGGTCGGCACCCACGGCCGGGGCGCGCTCGGCGCGCTGTTCCTCGGCTCGGTCAGCAGGGGCGTGCTGCACCACGCGCGCGGCCCGGTCGCGGTGATCCGCGAGCACGAGCCCTGAGAACCCGCGGCTCGCCGGCGGGGGAAGGAGGCCGATCATGAACGCACCGATCGTCGTGGGGATCGACGGCTCCCGCGCCGCCTGCCCCGCGCTCGACTGGGCGGCCGACGACGCCGCGCGCCGGGGCCTGCCGCTGCGCGTCGTCCACGTGCGCGAGCCCTGGAAGGCCGAGCACGCGCTCAGCACCTCCACCGACGAGGAGTGCACGACCGTCCGCTGCGACCGGATGCTCGCCGGCGCGGCCGAGCGCGCCCGCGCCCTGGCCCCGGAGACGCCGATCTCCACGGCCCTGATCACGGGCGCGGTCCTCGAACGGCTCAAGGACGAGTCCGAGCGGGCGGAGACCCTGGTCGTGGCGGTGCCCGGCCCGGTCGCGCTGGGGCTGGCCGGGCACACGGGCTGCCCTCTGGTCGTCGTCCGGACGTTCGTCCGTGGCGGCGGCGGCGAGGTCGTGGCCGGCTACGACGGCTCCCCGTGCGCGGACCTGGCCCTGGAGTACGCGCTGACGCAGGCGACCGCCCGCCACGCCACCCTCCGCGTGCTGCACGGCGACCGCTACCCGATCATGACCCCGCATCCCGTCGGCTACGGCCCGCTGCCCGTGGACGAGACGCCCGAGCTGCGGCTGCGCCTGGACGCCTGGCGGGAGCGGCACCCGGGAGCCCGCCTGACCGACTCGGTCGTCCGCGACCACCCCGTGCCCGCCCTGGCCAGGGCCTCACGGACGGCCGAGCTGGTGGTGGTGGGATCGCGCGGCATCGGCGGGCTCACCGGCCTGGTGCTCGGCTCGGTCAGCCACGGAGTCCTGCACCGGGCGCACTGCCCGGTGGCCGTGATCGGCATGACCTCCGCCTGTATCCACTAATGTCATGATCATGACCTTCGATGGACCCCCTTCCGGTGTCGACCCGAACGTGCCGAGCATCGCCCGCGTCTACGACTACTGGCTCGGGGGGAAGGACAACTTCGCCGCCGACCGGGAGATGGGCGAGCGCGTCAAGGCGGTCGTGCCCGAGCTGCCGCTGATGGCCTACCACAACCGGTTGTTCCTGGGCCGCGTGGTGCGCTTCCTGGCCGGCGAGGCGGGCATCGGGCGCTTCCTGGACCTGGGGGCGGGGCTGCCGACGATGGAGAACGTCCACGAGGTGGCGCAGAAGGTCCGCCCGGACGCCGAGGTCGTCTACGTCGACAACGACGCCGTGGCGCTGGCGCACGCGCGGGCGCTGCTGGCCACGACCGGCAACACGCACGTGGTGGACGGCGACCTCTACCGCCCGGAGCCGATCCTGGCCGAGGCGGACGCCCTGATCGGCCTCGACCGGCCGGTGGCGGTCATGATGCTGGCGATGCTGCACTTCGTGCCGGACGAGGACGCCGGCCGGATCGTGCGCACGGTGCTGGACGCGGTGCCCTCCGGGTCGTACCTGGTGATCAGCCACATCGGCGACTCGCCCCAGCTCAGGAAGGCGGCCGAGTTCTACCGCGCCTCCGGCACGGGAGTGGTGCTGCGCTCGGCCGAGCGGATCGCGCGGTTCCTGGACGGGCTGGAGCTCGTCGCGCCGGGAGTGGTGCCGCTGCCGGAGTGGCGCCCGGACGGCTCCGTCCCGGCGCTGGACCTCATGGCGGGGATGGCGGCGTTCTGCGGGGTGGGCCGGAAACCCTGACGCTCGGTCGCCGCCGGGTCGCTCGCGTGGAAGGTCGCCCCCGCGCTGGCCACCGGCAACACCGTCGTGCTCAAACCGGCCGAGACCACGCCGCTGACGGCGCTGGCGTTCGCGCAGATCTGCCAGGAGGCCGGGCTGCCGCCCGGCGTCGTCAACATCGTCACCGGCGCCGGCGACACCGGCCGGGCCGTGGTCGCGCACCCCGGCGCCGACAAGGTCGCCTTCACCGGCTCCACCGAGGTGGGCCGGGAGATCGCCCGCGCCGTCGCCGGCACCCGCAAGCGGCTCACCCTGGAGCTCGGCGGCAAGGGCGCCAACATCGTCTACGACGACGCCGCCATCGACCAGGCCGTCGAAGGCATCGTGACCGGCATCTTCTTCAACCAGGGCCACGTCTGCTGCGCCGGCTCGCGGCTGCGGCCCGAGGACGACTGGACCGACCCCGACCCGGGCCTCACCCGCACCCGATCGGCCGCTGACCGGCTCAGGAGGGCGGCGCCGCCGTCGACGGGTCGTGCTTCAGCAGCAGCACGGCGATGTCGTCGGCGTGCCGCTGGTGGCTCGACGGGGCCAGGCCGAGCAGCGTGTCGGTGAGCTGCGGCAGCGGCTCCGTGCAGGCCCGCGCCAGGTGCTCGGTGAGTGTGTCGATGCGGTGCTCCAGGTCGGTGCCGGGCACCTCCACCAGACCGTCGGTGTAGAGGACGAGGATGGCCTCCGGCGGGAACGGCGCGTTCAGCGTCGGGTACTCCGCGTCCGGGTCGATGCCCAGCAGCGGGCCCGCCGGCACGTCGATGACGTCCGTGTGCCGCTCCGGCACGCACAGCAGCGGCGGCGGGTGGCCGGCGCTGGCCGCGCAGAAGGTGCGCAGCCGCAGGTCCACGTGGGCCAGCAGGCAACTGGTGAACAGGTCGGTGCCCAGCTCGATCAGCAGCCGGTTGGCGTGCCGCAGCACCTCGCCCGGATCGGCGCCGGTGCCGGCGAAGGCGCGCACGGCGGTGCGCACCTGGCCCATGAGGGCCGCCGCCGTCATGTTGTGGCCCTGCACGTCGCCGATGACGGCCGCGATCGACCCGTCCTCCAGGGCCATGAGGTCGTAGAAGTCGCCGCCGATGCCGACGCCGCGGGTGGCGGGCACGTACCTGGCCGCCGTGAGCAGCCCCGGCACCTCGGGCAGCGCGACCGGCAGCAGGGCGGTCTGCAGGGTGTGGGCCAGGCGGTCCTTCGACTCGTACAGCAGCGCCCGGTCCAGCGCCTGCGCGATCAGGCCCGCCAGCGCGCTCAGCGCGGCGCGTTCGCCCGCGCTGAACCGGTGCGCGTGCGCGAACCCGAACACGCACGTGCCGATCCGCTGCTCGGACACCGTGAGCGGCAGCAGCGCCCAGGCGGCGGTGTCGTCGGAGCGCGCGAAGCCCGGGTCCTCCTGCCGCAGCTCCTCGGGGGAGCCGAAGAACAGCGGCAGCCCCGTCCGCATCACCCGCTCCACCGGCGTGGGCGCGGTGACGGGCCGGCCGTTCAGGTGGTCGAGCACCTCCTGGGCGCAGCCGTGGGCGCCGGCGATGCGCATCCTGCCGCCCTCGGCCACCAGCAGGGCCATGGCGCGCACGCCGTAGACGGGGGCGACGTGGTCGGCGACCAGGTCGACGACCTCGCCCACGTCGAGCGCGCGGGTCAGCGTGGAGGCCACGTGCAGGAGGTTGCGGGAGTCGGTCAGCGGCGCCCCGTCGGCGGGGACCGGGTCGCCGTGCCCGGGCCCGCCCGTCTCGGCCGGGGTGAGGTGCAGGCTGATGCCGGTCGGCGTCGGGTACAGCCGGATCCGGATGAGGCGGCCGTCGGGATGGCTCGCGAGGTGGTCGGCCGGCTGCTGGCCGATCGACGCGGCGCGGCAGCGATCCTCGAACATGGGGTCGCGCAGCCACGGCACCCGGTCCCACAGCAGGCAGCCCTGCATCGGCGTGCCGTCCAGGCCCAGGAGCTCGGCCGCGGCGGGGTTGCAGAACGTGATGTGGCCCTCGATGTCGATGGCGGCCACGCCGTCGGTGAAGCGGTCGAGGCAGTCGAGCGCGGCCGGGGCGCGCTGGTCGTCCTGGTGGGCGGGCGGGAGCGGGGCGAGGGCGCGCGGCTGGCCCACGGCGCGGATCGGGCGGCCGTTCGCCTCCGCCTCCTCCAGCGCGCGGCCGATGCGGTGGCTGGTGCGGTTGATGACGGTGAGCTCCCCGGGGGAGAGGTCTGCGGGGTGGGCGGCGGGCCAGGTCAGGGCCCACACGCCGCGGACGCGCCCGCCGGCGTGGATCGGCGCGGCGGCGACGGCGTAGGGGTAGGGGACGGCGAGCGCCGTGCCGGGGAACTCGCGGGCCATGGCGTCGGGGCCGGGCACCCAGATCAGCTCGTCGCGGCGGACCGCGGCGACCACCGGGGCGTCGGCGCCGAGCCTGATGCGCGTCCACGGCCTGGAGCCCCAGGCCGGCAGCCCGAGCCCGGCCTCCATGAGCAGCACGTCGTCGCCGTCGTGCAGCAGGTAGAGCACGGCGAGGTGCGCGCCGTCTCGGCCGCCGCCTCGACCAGGGCCTCGTCGACGGCCGCCACGTCTCCTGCGGGGGTCATGGGACGGGGTGCGTCCCGACCGGCACGGACGTCCGGCGTCGGCCCTTCCGCTGTCAGCCGATGCGACATACGTCAACGGTACGCAGCCCAGATGGGGGCATATCTCGGTATTTGTCCTCTTTGGGGGTCTTTGAGGGGAGGCGGTTGCCGCTTGGAGGCCGTCCGATGACCGGAGGACGCCGGATCTGGCCTCCCCTTGGGGCGTGTCCCCGCAGGTCGCGGGCAGGAAGACGGGATGGGGTGTTTCCGCGGGGCGGACGAGGGGACGGCGGATCATGAAGGGTCTGCTCCGGCCGCTCCTGCGCCTCGCCCGCCACCTGAGGCGGGCGGAATGGTCCATCAGGGCCCGCATGACCATGCTGGCCACCATGGTCGGGGTGGTGCTGTGCGCGATCACGGTGTCCCTGATCCTCAGCCACCGGCACAACCATGAGACCGACCACCGGCTCAGGCACGTCTACGGGGCCGACCTGGAGCTGGTGCACCGGTTCGCGCACCGCCCCGTGCCGCCGGTCATCGAGGCGGAAAGGGTGGCCGCGACCCAGCTCGTGCACCCGTCCGGGCAGGTGGTCTCGGCCAGCCCGCGGGTGCTCGGCCAGCCGCGGATGGCCACGTTCGTGCCGTCGCGGCGGCCGTCCTTCACCGACCGGCGGCTGTGCGACGTGCCGGGCTTCCCCGGCCGGTGCATGCTCGTCGCCGCCATGTGGGTGCCCGGCAGCCACACCGGTGACCTGATCGCCTACAGCGCGCTGCCCGACCCGCCCTGGTACGTCAGCGAGGCGCTGCTCGCCCAGCTCCTGGCCGCCTCGGCGATCATCCTCGCCATCGTGGGCCTGACCACGTACCACCTCGTCGGCCGGACCCTGCGCCCCGTCGAGGCCATGACCGCCGAGCTCGCCGAGATCACCGCGACCGACCTCGGGCACCGCGTGCCCGTCCCGCCCCACCACGACGAGATCCGCTACCTCGCCACCGTCGTCAACGACACCCTGGAGCTGCTGGAGGCCGCCCTGCAACGCGAGCGGCGCTTCACCTCCGAGGCCTCCCACGACCTGCGCACCCCCATCACCGGCGCCCGCCTGCGCCTGGAGGAGGCGCTGATGGACCCGGACGTGGTCGACTGGCCCGGCATGGCGAAAGACCTGCTCAACGACGTGGAACGGCAGCAGGCCATCGCCGACGACATCCTCACCCTGGCCCGCCTCGACGCTGACCGCACCGCCGAGCACCAGCGCACCGACCTGGCCGCGCTGGCCCGCGCCGAGATCGGGCGCCGCCCGGCCGGCCGCGTCCCCGTCCACGCCGACCTGGAGCCCGAGGTGTTCGTCGCGTGCGACCGGCTGCTCATGGGCCGGCTCCTGACCAACCTCCTGGACAACGCCCAGCGGCACGCCACCACCGCCGTCACCGTCGCCGTCAGGGCCGAGGACGGCAGCGGCGTGCTGGTGGTCGCCGACGACGGCGCCGGCATCGCGCCCGAGCACCGCGAGCTCGTCTTCGAACGCTTCGCCCGCCTGCCGGAGTCGCGCGCCCGCGACCCCAAGGGCACCGGGCTCGGCCTGGCCATCTGCCGCGAGATCGCCCGCGCGCACCACGGCTCGCTCACCGTCGAGGACCTGCCGCGCCGGGGAACGTGCCTGGTCCTGCGCCTGCCCCTGGCGGACTAGGCGTCGGTTACCTTTGGTGACCGATGGGCCATGCGAGAACCAGGAAGGGGAGCCATGTCGCACCAGACCGAGGCGGACCGGGTGCCGCGTTCGCTGGGCCACAGCGCGTGCATCGAGCGCATCTCCCGCCGCATGCTGTCGCTCACGCTGCGCAACCTGGAGCGCGACGGGCTCGTCACGCGCGAGGTCTTCCCGGAGATCCCGCCCAGGGTCGAGTACGAGGTCACCCCCTTCGGCCGCACCCTGTCGGAGCCCGTCCTGGCGCTCGCCCGGTGGGCGGCCGACCGCCAGGACACCATCCGCGCCAACCGCCGCGCCTTCGATCAGGCGGCCGGCCTCGGCTGAAGGGTGCTCCAGTCGGCCGGCCTCGGCTGAAGGGTGCTTCTTCAGTGGCGGGGTGACAGGTAGCCGCGGGAGAAGGCGGCCGCCACGGCCGCGGCCCGGTCGTTGACGCCGAGCTTGGCGTACACGTGCAGCAGGTGCGTCTTGACCGTCGCCTCGCTGATGAACAACGCCTTGGCCGCCTCCCGGTTCGTCGAGCCCCGCGCGATCAGCTCCAGCACCTCCAGCTCGCGCTGCGACAGCGGCTCCGAGGCCGGCTGGCGCATCTGCCCCATGAGCCGGGTCGCCACGGCCGGCGACAGCACCGCCTGCCCGCGCGCCGCCGCCTCCACCGCGTGGAACAGCTCCTCCCGCGTCGCGTCCTTCAGCAGGTAGCCGGTGGCGCCCGCCTCGACGGCCGGCAGGACGTCGCTGTCGGTGTCGTACGTGGTGAGCACCAGCACCCGCGCCGGCACCCCGCGCCGCGCCAGCTCCTTGATGGCGCTGACGCCGTCGGCGCGCGGCATCCGCAGGTCCATGAGGATCACGTCGGGTCGCAGCCGCTCCGCGACCGCGACGGCCTCCGCGCCGTCACCGGCCTCGCCCAGCACCTCGAAGCGCGGGTCGGCGCTGAACATGCCGCGCAGCCCGTCACGCACCACCGGATGATCGTCCACGATCAGCAGCCCGATCACGCGCCGCCTCCCGCGGGGACCGCCGGAACCGCCACCGCCGTGCCGTCGCCCGCCGGGATGGCGGGCACCGTCACCGTGCCGCCGCTTGCCGGGATGGCGGGCACCGTGGCGGAGATCGCCGTGCCGCCGCCCGGCTCCGACTCGATGTCGAGGCGGCCCGCCAGGCGCTGCACCCGCTGCCGCATGCCGGCCAGCCCGAACCCGCCGTCGCCGGAGCCGGCCGCGCGCCTGGCGTCCGTCTCGAACCCCACGCCGTCGTCACGCACGTCGAGCGTCACCAGATCCTCCATGTACGACAGGGTCAGGCCCACCCGCCCGGCCCGGGCGTGCTTGGCCACGTTCGCCAGGGCCTCCTGAGCGGTGCGCAGCAGCGCCACCTCGACGTCGGTGTGCATCGGCCGCGCGTCGCCCGTGGTGGTCAGCACCACCTCCACGTCGTTCACCTCCGCCCAGCGCCGCGCCACGTCGCCGATCGCGTCGGGCAGCCGGGCCTCGGCGAGCATCGCCGGCTCCACCGCGTGGACCGAGCGGCGGGCCTCGGTCAGGCTCTCGCGGGCCAGCGTCATCGCGTTCGTCACGTGCCGCCGCCACGCCGGCGGCTCGCCCATCGTCTGCTCGGCCGCCTGGAGCTGGGTGAGGATGCCCGCCAGGCCCTGCGCGAGCGTGTCGTGGATCTCGCGCGCCATCCGCTGCCGCTCGTCCAGCACCCCGGCCTCGCGGGCCTGGACGAGGAGCTGGGCGTGCAGGGCGGCGTTCTCCGCCAGCGCCGCCTCCAGCTTCACGTTGGCCTCGTGCAGCTCGGTCAGCGCCTGCTTCTGCTTGAGTATGCGCCGGTCGGCCAGCTCCGCGAAGTAGAAGAACGCCCCGGCCAGCAGCATGACGATCACGCTGAGGCCCAGCCACGCCCACCATTCCTCCTCCTTGATGCCGGCCGCCCCGCCCATGTACGACATCGCCGCCACCATCGCCGTGGCGGCGACCCCCACGTAACGCCAGCGCCCCTTCAGGTACTGGAAGGCGTGCGCGTAGCCGAGGAAGGCGAAGAAGCCGAACCACGGCGTCAACGCCACCAGGCAGGCGCTCAGCGCCACCACGCCCACGTAGTACACGCCCATCAGCGGCCCGCTGCCGTGCCGGCCCGGCCACAGCGTGTGGAACCAGAGCACCCAGACCGCCGCGACGGCCGACAGCCCGAGCACCGCCGGGACGTGCACCGGCACGCCCCAGAGCGGCTGCAGCAGCGTGATGACGGTGCTCAGCGCCAGCAGGATGTACGGAAGCACCTTCAGCACCGCGCTCTCGGTGTGCTCCCACCGGTCGAACTCCGCACGCAGCTCGGCCTCGATGCTCACGACCTACTCCCAGCGGAAATACCGTGCGGCCAGCCCCCCGGCCACGAGCGTCCAGCCCAGCATGACGGCCAGGTGCAGGAGCTGCGGCCACTGACCGGCTGTGGCGTCCTGCCATGATTGCACGCCGGCACCCAGCGGGGTGAAGTCGCTGATCGTCCGCAGGATGTCCGGCATCTTGTCGCGCGGCACCCACAGCCCGGCGAAGAACACCGTCGGGAAGAACACCACCGTCCCCATCGCGACCGCGCTCTTGCCGGTCGGCGCGAGCGAGGCGACGAGCAGGCCGATCGCGAACATGGCCAGCGTCCCCAGCAGGTAGCCCACCACGTACCCCGGCAGGTGCCGGGGCAGGGCCACGCCGAACGCCAGCCGGCCGATGGCGAGCAGCGCCAGCGTCGCCACCGCCGACAGGACCGTCGACATCAGCAGCTGCGCGCCGAGCAGGACGCCCGGTTTGACCGGGGTGGTCCGCATGCGCCGCAGCACGCCCTTCTCCCGGTAGAGGGCCAGGAGCTGGGGCAGGCTGTTCAGCGCGAACATGGACAGGGTCATCGCGACGATGATCGGCACGTACACGCTGATCATCCGCGCCCCGCCGAACTCCTCGGCCGGCTCCCGCATGGCGGGGATCGCACCGAGGATGACGAGCAGGATGGGGGAGAACGCGAGCGTGAAGAACACGATCATCGGCTCGCGGAAGAACAACTTGGTCTCGGTCGTGGTGAGCCGCAACAGCGCGGACATGGTCATCTCCTTTTCGACTTGGGGCTCAGGGATCAGCTCAGGAGCCGGCCCAGTAATCGGCTCAGTAGCCGGCTCAGGCATCGGCGCGGCGGCCGGTCAGCGCGACGAACGCGTCGTCCAGCGTGGACTGCTCGACCCGCAGGTCGGCGGCGACGACGTCGTGCCGGGCGAGCGCGGTGGTCACGGCGAGCAGCAGGTTCCCCGTCCCGACACGACGAGCTGGCCGCCCGCCCGCTCGACGGCGGTCACCTCCGGCAACGCGCTCAGCACGGCCGGGTCCAGCGGTGCGGACGGACGGAACCGGATCCGCTGCCCGTGCTCGACCCGCGAGACCAGCCCCGCCGGGGTGTCGAGCGCGACGACGCGGCCGGAGTCGATCACCGCCAGCCGGTCGCAGAGCCGCTCCGCCTCCTCCATGAAGTGCGTGACCAGCAGGATCGTCACGCCCCTGTCGCGGACGCCCTCGATCAGGTCCCACGCGTCGCGCCGCGCCTGCGGGTCGAGACCGGTGGTGAGCTCGTCCAGCACCGCCACCCTCGGGGCGCCGACGAGCGCCAGCGCGATCGACAGCCGCTGCTTCTGCCCGCCGGACAGCCGCCGGAACTGCGTGTCCAGCTTGTCGGTGAGGCGCAGGGTGGCGATCAGCTCCCGCCAGTCCGCCGGGCGGCGGTAGAAGGAGCTGTAGAGCTCCATCGCCTCGCCCACCTTCAGCTTGTCGGGCAGCTCGCCGGCCTGGAGCTGCGCGCCGAGCAGGTGCCGCAGCTCGCCGGAGTCGTCGCGCGGGTCGATGCCGCAGACCCGGATCGTGCCGCCGTCACGAGCGCGCAGCCCCTCGACGCACTCGACGGTCGTGGTCTTGCCCGCCCCGTTGGGGCCCAGGATGCCGAAGATCTCGCCCTGCTCGACGGCGAAGCTCACACCGTTCACGACGGTGTGGTCGCCGTAGCGCTTGACGAGGCCGTCCACCTCGATGATCGTCATGCGACCAGCGTCCCGCCGGGCAGGGCTGCCGCGAATCGACCACGCGGCCAGGAACGGCGGCCGGCGCGGCGGACCCGCGCATCAACCGATCGGTTGATGCGCGGATCCGCTCCTTCATGCGGACGTACGAGCGTGAGCCTCCCACCTGGAAGGAAACCGGTTCTGGCGGCATGGGCGGGCCTTGACACACGCTGGGCGACATGGCGGACCACCCCACCCCATGCCGTCGCATCGCCCCGGCCATGGCTGCACGTCTTGCGCGCCGCCGCCGCCCTGGCCGCCGGGTACTCGGCCGGCCAGATCCTCGGCCCGCCGGCCGCCCTCGTCCTGCGCCGCGGCTACCCCGACCAGCCAGGCGTCACCGCGCGTGATGCGCGAACAGCGGCACCCGCCCGACCACGCGCACGGAGGTGAGATCGTCCACGGCACCCGCCGCCACGCCGGACGCCGCCTCACCGGACGTGGGGGACGGACGGCGCAGGGGGATCACGAGGCCGAAGCGGGCGTTCGCGGCGGCTCGCAGCGCGGGCGCCGTGCAGGCGACCACCACGCTCTCGTACGGCTCCGCGCCCAGCCGCCGGGCGGCCTCCAGCAGGACGGCCGGGTCCGGCATCGGGGCCAGCCCCGCCTCGGCGGCGACCACCCCGTCCACCCGGGCGTCCACCATGCCGGACAGCCCGGCCCGGCGCAGGATCTCGGCGCAGTTCCGGCTCGCCGAGACGGCGGCGACGCGGGCGCCGTGGCGGCGCAGCTCGTGCAGCAGGGAGACGGCGGCGGGGAAGGGCGCCACGCCGTAGTTGCGGATCTCGGCCAGGAAGAGGCCGTCCTTGAGGCAGGCCATGCCGGTCAGAACGTCGTGGTCCTTCTCCGGGTCCAGGACGATGCCGCGCGAGGCCAGGAAGTCCCGTGCCCCGTCGATCCTGGGCTTGCCGTCCACGTGCCGCAGGTAGTCGCCGGGGATCGCGAACGGCTCCCACGGCGTGCCGGACCGCTCGGCGTGCCGGCGCAGGTAGGCGTCCAGGACCCGTTTCCAGACGGCGGCGTGGACGCGGGCGGTGTCGGTGAGCACCCCGTCGGTTTCGAAGATCACCGCTGTGCTGCGGTGGAGGTCGATCACGGTCATGACGTCCTCCTCCAGAGATCGTGATGTCCATGCTGCCCGGCCAGGAGGAACCGAATCAGGGGCGAACGGCCCTGATGACGCCGCGTCCGTCACCGGCAGCCGTTCGCCGGAGGGAAGGGGCCGAAGGTCCCGGTGCGGCAGGCCGTACGGCACTGCCCGGCGGCCGTCCGGGACGGTGTGCTGGACAGGTGCGCGAACCTCCGCAAGAGCCGTCGGCGGCCACGGCCGTGAGCGTGCCGCGGTGGCGGGTTGTGCGCGGGCACGTGCGGGCGGCACCGCGATGGGTAGTCGTGTCGGGCGACTCCTGGCTCATCACGCCGGGCGCGCTCACCGGGGCCGCGATGGCACGGCTGCTCGCCCCCCATGTCCGGCGCCGAGGAGGGCCCATGAGGATCACGACAGGAACCCGCGTACCCAGGAGGCGATCATGACCGTCGTCGTCGCGCCGCCGCACCTCACCGAGCAGGCCCGGCGGGACTGGGACCTGCTGCAGTCCCCGACCCGGCGGGCGCCCGCGTTCGACCCCGAGCAGGCCGGCCTGCTGCCCGAGCCGGCCCGGCGCTGGCTGCTGCACGCCATCGCGCCGGGCACGCCCCTGCGGCGGGCGGTCGTGCTCAGCATGCGGGGCATGATGAGGATCGGCGAGTGGCGCCGCTTCCACGCGAACCAGGCGCTGCTGCCGCTGGAAGGGTACGTGTGGGCGGCGGGCACCCGGCTGGGGCCGGCGCCGGTGCACGGCTTCGACCGTTACCGCGCAGGAGCGGGCGAGATGCGCTGGCGGCTGCTGGACGCCGTGCCCGTCATGTCGGGCTCGGGGCCGGACCTCACGCGGAGCGCCGCCGGCCGGCTGGCCTGCGAGTTCGTCCTGGCGCCCGCCGCCGCGCTGGACCCGCGCGTCCGGTGGAAGGCGCTCGACGACCGCCAGGCGGTCGCCACCCTCCCGATCGGCGGCGAGGACCACGAGGTCACCCTGGACATCGCGCCGGACGGGCGGCTGGAGCGCGTCTCCATGGACCGCTGGGGCAACCCGGACGGCCAGGCCTTCCGCGAGCACCGGTTCGGCGTCGAGTGCGTCGAGGAGGGCATGTTCGACGGGTTCACCATTCCCGTTCGCGTCGTGGGCGGATGGTGGCCGGGCACCGATCAGCGGGTGGAGGGCGAGTTCATCCGCTACGCCCTCGACGACGCACTCTTCAGATGAGCGCCGCCGACGGTTCGGGACCGTCCGGGGGCGAGTCGGACGGGCCGTAGGGCTGCTGTGGCTGATGGCCACCGTGCGGCACGCGATCATGCCGGCCGAGACGGAGGTGCCCAGGTGAGAGTCGGGGCTGAAGACACCTCGGCCGAGGGGGGCGTCAGGGGATGGGCAGGCCGTGCCGATCGGCGGGGGCTTGCAGGGCGCGCCGCTGACCCCGGTCAGGCGGGGACCAGGAGTGTCGTCAGCAGGTCGTCGAGGGCGATCAGCCCCGCCACCCGCCCGTCCTCGTGCCGGACCAGGGCGATCTGGCTGCGTGCCGCGCGCAGCCGCGCCACCGCGTCGGAGACGGGCAGCTCGGGCGGCAGGACGGGCAGGCGATAGGCGAGGCTCCCAGCGGTGGCGGTGATGGTGCCGCGGCGGTGGGCGAGGTAGGCGTCCCTCAGGTGGACGACGCCGGTCGGGGCGCCGCCCGGGTCGGCGGGGCCGACGAGCAGGCGGGAGCGGCCGGCGCGGATCGCCGCGTCGATGATCTCCTGCGGGCCGGCGCCGGCGGGCACGGTCACGATCCGCTCGGGCGGAGTGATGAGCGCGGTGATGGGCGCGTGCGGAGCCTGGAGCGCCTGGCTGAGCACGGCGTGGTCGTCGGCCTCGATGAGCCCGAGCCGCCGCGACTCCTCCACCAGGTGCTGGAGCTGGGCGGGCGTACGGGGATTGTCGCCCGCGCCACGCGGCCGCACCTTGACCAGGCGCAGCAGCCCGTTCGTGATGGCGTTCAGCGCGCTGATGACCGGCCGGACCAGCAGCGTGAAGCCCCGGAACGGCAGCGCCAGAATGGTGGCGGAGCGCTCCGGGTGGGCGATGGCCCACGACTTGGGCGCCATCTCGCCGAGCACCATGTGCAGGAACGTCACCAGCGCCAGCGCGATCACGAACGCCACCGCGTGCGCGCCCGCCTCCGGCAGCCCGAGGGCGTGGAAGAGCGGCGCGAGCGTCCCGGCGATCAGCGGCTCGGACACCACGCCGAGCCCCAGAGAGCACAGCGTGATGCCGAGCTGCGCCCCGGCGAGCATCAGCGACAGCTCCTTGATGCCGGACAGCGCCGCGGAGGCGGCCCGGCTGCCCTGGGCGGCGGCCTTCTCCAGGCGGTGACGTTTGGCGGCGACCAGGGCGAACTCGGCGGCGACGAAGAAGCCGTTGCCGGCCAGCAGGAGCAGCGTCAGGGCCAGGCCGGTGGTGAGGCTCACGGCTGCTCCTCGCGGCAGGGGGTCAGGCGGACCCGTTCGGGAACGTGGCGGTCGAGCGTGAGGACCTCGACGCGGGCGTGGGTGGGCGCGCCGGGGTCGAGGGTGGCGGGCAGCTCGACGGTCAGGACGTCGCCGGGGACGGCGAAGCGGCCGAGCCGATGCAGGATGAGCCCGGCCAGGGTGTCGTACTCGTCCTCGTCGGGCAGGTCGAGGTCGGTGGCCAGGGAGATCTCGTCGATGCGCAGCCCGGCGTCCAGCTCCCACGCGCCGCCGTCGAGCCGGACGAGGGAGGGTTCGTCGCGGTCGTTCTCGTCGGCGATCTCGCCCACCAGCTCCTCGGCGACGTCCTCCCAGGTGATGAGCCCGGCCAGGCCGCCGTGCTCGTCCACGACGCAGGCGACCTCCTCGCCGCGCTCGTGCAGCTGGCGCGCCAGCTCGGGCAGGGCGAGCGAGAACGGCACGACCAGCACGTCCCGCGCGATCCCGGCGACCCGCGTCTGCGCGGCCTTCTCCGTCGGTACGGCGGCGGCGTCGCGCAGGCTCACCACGCCGGTCACGTCGTCGAACGTGGCGCCGAGCACCGGGTAGTGGGTGTGGCCGTGGGCGGCGATCAGCTCGTCGAGGTCGGCCACGGTGGCGTTGCCGGCGATGGCGACGACGTCGGCGCGCGGCACCATGACCTCGTCGGCGGTGTGCTCGGAGAAGGCCAGCGCCCGCTCCAGCACGTCGGCCTGGCTGCCGGGCAGGTGGCCGTGGGCCTCGGACTCGCCGATGATGTGGCCGAGCTCCTCCAGCGTGGCGCCGTGGTGCAGCTCCTCGACGGGCTCGATGCCGACCAGGCGCAGCAGCCGGTTGGCCGCGGTGTCGAACAGCTTGACCACCGGCCCGGCGATCGTCAGGTAGACGAGGGTGGAGCCGGCCAGGGCGCGGGCCAGCGGCTCGGGCCTGGCCAGGGCGAGGTTCTTGGGGGCCAGCTCGCCCAGCACCATCTGGATGATCGTGGCCAGGGCGAACCCGACGGCCAGCGCCACCGCGCCCACCATGCCGGCGGGCAGGCCGAGCGCGGCCAGCCCCGGCGCGATCAGCTCGGCCAGCGCCGGCCGCGCGATGAACCCGACGACCAGCGCCGTCACGGTGATGCCGAGCTGCGCCCCGGACAGCATGAACGACAGCCGCTCCATCACCCGCACGGCCTTGGCGGCCTTGCGGTCACCGGCGGCGGCCTGCTGCGACAGGGCCAGCCGGTCGGCGCTGACGTAGGCGAACTCCTGGGCGACGAAGTACCCGGTGGCCGCGGTGAGCAGGAAGACGGCCAGCAGGCCGAGCGCCACGCTCACCGGGGACGCCCCTGCGGGCGGGTCAGGTTCACCGGCACCTTAGGTCCCCTCGGTCGTGCGGAGGCGCCCCGGCGCGAGCCGCGGCTTCCCGTCCCTGACAATGATCGGCCATCCGCCCGCACGCCGCCGCACGGGGTCCCGGAGAGGGCGGGCGGACGAGTCACGGCGCCACCTGGGCCGCCGGGCGGACCCGGAGGCCGGTGATCGCGTGCCGCTCCACGGCCACGATCTCCAGCTCCCACCCGCCCGCCGTGACCCGGTCGCCCGCCGTGGTCGGCACCCGGCCCAGCAGGGTGAGGGCGAGGCCGGCGACCGTGGTGTAGTCGCCGTCCGGGCGGCCCTCCAGGTCGATGTCCAGGTCGGTCAGGTCGTGGACGGGGAAGTCGCCGGGCAGCAGCAGGCTGCCGTCGGGCTCGCGCCGGACGCTGACCACGTCGCGGTCGGTCTCGTCGTAGATCTCGCCGACGACCTCCTCCAGCAGGTCCTCCAGGGTGACGATGCCGTCGACCGCCCCGTGCTCGTCTAGGACGAGGGCGAACTGCTGGCGTTCGCTCTTGAAGCGGCGCAGCGCGTCCGAGACGGGCAGGCTGTCGGGCAGCAGGAGCGGCGGCCTGGCCACGTCGGCGGCGGTGCGGGCGGTCGCGTCGGTGAGCAGGTCGCGCAGGTTGGCGACGCCGACGGTGTCGTCGAGGCCGCGCCCGCGCAGCACGGGCGCGCGGGAGTGGCCGGAGCCGGCCAGCAGGTGGCGGGCCCGCTCGGCGGGCGTGTCCGCGTCGAGGGTGAAGACCTGGCGGCGGGGGACGAGGACCTCGCGCAGCACCCGCTCGGTGATCTCCACGGCCCCGGAGATGATCATGCGCTGTTCGGGCGTGAAGCCGCGGTGCGTGGCGACCAGGTCGCGGATCTCCTCCGGGCTGATCTCCTCGCGGTGCCGGGCCGGGTCGCCGCCCATCAGGCGGACGGCCACGTCCGTCGACCTGGCCAGCGCCCACACCACCGGGCGGGACAGCGTCGCGATCACGCTCAGCGGGCGGGCCATGAGCAGCGCCCACGTCTCGGCCCGCTGCATGGCGACCCGCTTGGGCGCCAGCTCCCCGAACACCAGCGTCAGGAACGTCAGCACGATCGTCACCACGACGATCGCGACCGGCCCCGCGGCGTCGCCGAGGAAGCCGAGCAGCGGCACCAGCGGCTCCGACAGCGTGACGGCCGCGGTGGCGGAGGCCAGGAAGCCGGACAGGGTGATGACGAGCTGGATGGTGGCCAGGAACTGGTTCGGGTCGCGGGCCAGGCGCACCACGAGGCGGCCGCCCGCGCTGTGCCGCTCCAGCCGCCGTAGCTGGCCCTCACGCAGCGAGATCAGCGCGAGCTCGCTACCGGCGAACACCGCGTTGAGGATGACCAGGACCACGACGAGGGCGAGCTGAACCCCATAGCCGTCCACGGCAGAACATGCTCCTTGCGACAGAAGTGCGAATGAGAGAGGACGCGCGGGCGGGCCGCGCGCAAGGGAACGGCAGGCGTAGGAAAGGCCCGCCGGGAAGGACGGTGCACGTCAGTGGCGCGCGCCCGCGCTCGTGAAGGGGATGCCGGGACGGGGCCCGGCCTGGTACTGCACTCCTCCACAGAGGGCTCGCTGCTCCGTTTCGTGTTCGTACGACGGCACCGGTCACCAACGCCAACGAGCGGCCCGCCCGCCAGGTTCCCGGCCCGGCCGATCGAAGGCCCAGGTCAGGGTTCCGCGGCCCTGTCGCGGGGGACGATGTCAGCGGGGCACCCGGGGTGAGGGAGGAAAATGGGGCTGGTGATGCGGCGGCTCGCACCGGTCGCAGGCACGATGGTCGTCGTCCTGGCGACGATGCCGCTGCTCGAAGCCGGAGCCCACGCTCTGGCGCCCCCGTTGCCGGCGCCCGCGTACCTGGCGGAGCGAAACCACAGGGAGGGCCCCGATGACGACGACGCCCTCTTCCCCGACGACCCGCACTGCTGGGAGCCGGACACGATCACCGGCCGCATCCAGGAGTGCGACGACGCCGCCGGCGCGAAGACCCCCGGCCGCGGCTCCGCCCCGCCGCAGCGCGTGCGGGCCGACGGCAAGGCGGGCCTGCTGACGCTGGCCGCCATCGGCGGCGCTCTGGCGGTCTCCGGAGCCGCGTGCTGGATGACGGCGCGGCTCACCTCGCAGCCGCCGCCGGAGCCCGCCAAGCGCGAGGACGACGACGAGGGCGCCGCGGCGACCGCGTAGCGCCTTCAGCGGGGCATTTTCAGCGGGGCGCCTTCCGCGGGCGTTTTCAGCGGGGCTTTTCAGGACGGAGGCGCGGGGCGGCGATGCGTGGCCGGGACAGCGTGACCGGTGCCGTCTCAGGGGCGGATGGGCCCGAACGGGCGGTCGCCGCGCAGCGTGATGCGGTGCATGACCCGGTGGGCGGTGCCGTAGTCGCGGTTGGCGTAGTGGGCGGTGCTGCGGTTGTCCCACATGGCGACGTCGCCGAGGCTCCAGCGATGGCGGACGATGTGCTCCGGCTTGGTCAGGTGGGCGTAGAACAGGTCGAGGAGGTGGCGGCTCTCGGCCTCCGAGACGCCGACGATGTGCGAGGTGAAGCCGGGGTTGACGAACAGGCCCTTGCGCCCGGTCTCCGGGTGGACGCGGACGACGGGGTGCTCCACCGGGTCGAGGCGGGTGACGACCTCGCCGTCCCAGACGCTGCCCCGGCCGCCGCGCCGCTGGGCGAGGTAGTAGCCGAACTCGCGGTTGCCGTCGTGCACGGCGGTCAGCTGGTCGGCCAGCTCGCGTACCGGGGCGGACAGGGAGTCGTAGGCGAGCTGGCTGTCGGCCCAGCTCGTGTCCCCGCCGGTGGGCGGCAGCGTCACGGCGCGCAGGATCGAGCCGAGCGGCGGGCGGGGCATGAAGGTCACGTCGGTGTGCCAGACGTCGGCGAAGCCGTTGTCGGCGCTGTCGAGCGCGTAGATCTCCGGGTGGTCCTCGTCCACGCCGCCCACGACGGGGTGGGAGGCGGTCAGCTCGCCGAGGCGGCGGCCCAGCGCGACCTGGCCGTCCTCGTCGAGGGTCTGCCCGGAGAAGAAGAGCACCTTCCGCTCGACGAGGGCGGCCCGGACGGCGGCCAGTTCCTCGTCGCCGGCGGTCGCCAGGTCGAGCCCTTCGACGCGCGCGCCGAAGTGCGGGCCGAGCGGGCGCAGGGTGAGCTCGGTGGCCAGGGGTGTGGACATGGGCGCTCCTTGTCGTGCGGTGGTCAGCCTTGCGGAGTGGTCGGCCTTATGGGGTGGTCAGCCTTGGTGTGGTGGTCAGCCGGCGGCCTCCCGGACGGCGTGGCCGACGGTGGCGCGCAGGGCCGCGTACTCGGGCAGGGCACGCAGCTCGTCGGGCTCCAGGCCGTCGCGGGGCAGCGGGATGTCGAGGTCGAGGGCGATCTGGCCGGGCCTGCTGGTCAGCACGACGACCCGGCTGCCGAGGAAGACGGCCTCCTCGACGCTGTGGGTGACGAACACGGACGTGCGTCCCGTCTGCTCGCTGACCCGCCGCAGGTCCTCCTGCAGCCGCTCGCGGGTGAGCGCGTCCAGAGCCGCGAACGGCTCGTCGAGCAGCAGCAGCGGATCGTCGCCGGCCAGTGCCCTGGCGATGGCCACCCGCTGCTGCTGGCCGCCGGACAGCTGCCACGTCCGGCGGCGGGTCACGTCGTGCAGGCCGACCCGGTCCAGCAGCTCGGGCACCCGGCGGGCGCGCTCCTCGCGCGGGACGCCGGCGTAGCGCAGGGCCAGCTCCACGTTGCCGCCCACGCTCTTCCACGGGAACAGCCGGGGCTGCTGGAAGACGATCCCGGCGCCGGTGCCGGGCACCGGCGCGGCTCCGGCGGTGCGGACGATCCCGGCGGTGGGCCGTTCGAAGCCGGCGATCAGGCGCAGCAGCGTGCTCTTGCCGCAGCCGGACGCGCCCACGATCACGAGGAACGAGCCGCGCGGCACGTCGAGCGAGATGGGGCCGAGCGCGGTCACCATGTCGGATCCGGTCCCGTACACGTGGACGACGTCCCGCACGTGCACGGCGCTGTCAGGGGGCGAGGACATCGGGCAGCCCCTTGGTGTAGATGGCGTCGCGCACGGTCGCCAGGTCGGGTACGGCGTCGATCTTCTGCTGGTCCTTGAGGAACCGCGCGGCGCTGACGAGGCCGGCGGCCAGGGCGCCGGGCCGTTCGGGCGTGCCGAGCCATTCGGGGGAGGCCAGGTCGGCGGGTTTGAGGAAGACGCCCTGGCCGAGCTGCTCCTCGGCGTCCTGCGGGGTGAGGTTGAGCTCGGCGGCGACGGCCGCGGCGGCCGCGGCGCGGTCGTCGGCGATCAGCTGCAACGCTCTCGCCTGGGCCTTGCGCCACGCGTCCACCGCCTGCGGGTGCGCCTTGATGAAGGCGGTGGAGACCACCCCGAGGTCCAGCGTGGGCTTGCCGGCCGTGGCCAGCTCCCGGCTGGCGACGAGGACCTTGCCGTTCTTCTTCAGCTCCTTGAGCGTGGGCAGCCAGGTGTAGGCGGCGTCGATGTCGCCGCGTGTCCAGGAGGCGAGGATGTCCTGGGGTTCGAGGTCGACGATGGTCAGCTCCGACTCGCGGATCCCGGCCCGGTCGAGCGCGGCCAGCAGGCTGTAGTGGGCGGTCGAGGCGAACGACGTGGCGACCTTCTTGCCGCGCAGGCCCTCGATGGAGGACACGCCGCTGTCGTTCCTGACGACCAGGGCCTCGTTGTCGCCGGCCACGTCGAGCACGAACGCCACCTGGTACGGGATGTTCAGCGGCGCCGACAACCCGCGGGCGACGGGGCTGGAGCCGATGGCGGCGATGTCCACGCTGCCGGCCACGAAGGCGGTGTTGATGCTGGCGCCGGAGTCGAACTTCGTCCACTGGATCCGGTATCCGGGCAGCGCCTCCTCCAGCCACCTCTTGTTCTTGACGATGAGGTCGCCGCTGGGGAAGGCCTGGTAGGCCAGGCGGATGCGGTTCGCCGGGGCGCCGCCTCCCTGGGACGCGGTGCCGTCGCCGCAGGCGGCCAGGACGGCGGCCAGCACGAAGGTCAGCAGGATTCTCAGACGCATGGCGGCTTCCTCATGGGGGACGTGCGGCGGGTCACGAGCGGCCCCGCCAGGGGATGAGCCGTTTCTCGGCGAGCCGCAGGAGGCCGTCGATGAGCAGGCCCGACAGGCCGATGGCCAGCAGGCCCAGCACGACGACGTCGGTCTGCAGGTAACGCTGGGCGTCGCGCACCATGCCGCCGATGCCGGGCACCCCGTTGACGGTCTCGGCGGCGACGACGGAGGAGTACGCGATGCCGACGGCCAGGCGGACCCCGGTGAAGATCTCCGGCAGCGCGCTGGGCAGCACCACGTCCCTGATGACGTCGCGCCGCGAGGCGCCGAGCGCCCTGGCGGCCTCGACGAGGTGCGCCGGCGCGCCGTGCACGGCGGCGGCGGTGGCCACCGCGACCGGCGGCAGCGCCGCGATCGCCAGCAGCCACAGCTTGGGCGTCTCGTCGATGCCGAACCAGATGATGAGCAGGCTGAAGTACGCCAGCGGCGGCAGCGCCCGCACGAACGTCACCACGGGCTCGGCCACGACGCGGATCCACGGGACGGTGCCGAGCACGACGCCCGCGACGAGCCCGCCGGCCACGCCGATGGCGGACCCGATGAGGATGCGCCGCAGGCTGACGCCCAGGTGCTCGACGAGCAGGCTGCCGCTGTAGCCGCGGACGCCGTCGTGCGTCGTGGACAGCCGCAGGAGCTGCTCCCACACGGCGCCGGGGGAGGGGATGAAGGCGGGGTTGGCCGCCGCGGCGGCGGCGGCCTGCCACAGGCCGAGCAGCGCGGCGGCGGCGAGCACGCGCACCGCGATCCTGCGGGCGGCCGGACGGGCTCGCCTCGTGGCGGACGCGGGTCCGCTGCCGGGGACGGTGGTCGTGGGGGCCGCGGTCGAGGTCACCACCTCGACCGCCTGCTCGGGGGGCTCATGGGCATGAAGCTACGGCGACCGGTCCCCTGAAGTCAATATTACCTACCGGATTTACAGGTTATTCTGTTCATGATCTCTCGCGGCGGGAACGCGCCGGCGAGCCGACGGAACAGCACTCTTGCGGGGAGGACACGCGGTGGGCGCGATCGTGGTGATCGGCGCGGGACCGGCCGGGACGCACGTGGCGGACCTCGCCATGCCCCGGACAGGGCGGCAGGAGAGGGACGGCGCCGCCCGTCCCGAACCGCTCCACCTGCCCGCCGGGCCGGGCAGGGAGCGGGGCCTGGAGGACGTGCCCGCCGGCGAGCCGGTGCTGGTCCGCGGCGCGGGACGGGCGTTCGCCGACCTGCTGCCGCCGCTCACCGTCGGCCGCGGCGGCCGCTTCGCCCAGGGCCGGCGGGGCGAGCTGGTCTACCTGCCCAGCGGCCTCGAACCCCTCCTGTACGTGGGCTCGCGGCGCGGCGTCCCGCACCACGCCCACCCCGGGTACCGGCTCAAAGGGGACGCGCGGCCACGGCGGTTCCCCGGCGAGGGTGACGCGCGCACGTCGCTGGCCAAGGAGCTCGCGTACGCGTACTACCAGGAGCTCTTCACCGCCCACCCGTCCCGCACGAAGACGGCGTGGGCGGCGTTCGAGCCCGCCTTCGCCCGCGCCGAGCAGGGCGGCAAGGAGATGCGCGCCCTGGTGACCAGGTCCGTGCCGCGCTTCGCCGACCGGCTCCACCTGGACCGGCTCGCCCGCCCGCTGCACGGCATGCGCTTCGGCGACCTGGCCGGGCTGCAACGGTGGATGCACGGCTACCTGGCGGCCGACCTGAAGCGGCGGGCCGACCCCGCCTTCAGCCCCGACCTGGCGCTGGTCCTGGCCCTGCGGGACGCGCGTCCCCGCATGGCGGGCGATCCGTGGTTCGAGGGGCTGTACGGCCTGGTGGCCGACGGCCCGCCGCTGGCCCGCCAGGCCGAGCTGCACGCCCTGGCCAGAGCGGGCGTCGTCACCTTCATCGGGGCCGAGCCGCGCATCGAGCGGGACGCGGACGGCTGGCGGGCGAGCGGCCCCACCGTCCCCGGCACGACGACGGCCCGGACCCTCATCGAGGCGCGCCGGGCTACTGCAGACCGCTCCTGACGGAGGTGATGCGGCGGGTGTTGAAGCCGAGCCAGTGCATCCGCCCCACGTAGCGCGCGTGCTCGACCTTGAGGCAGCGGTCCATGATCACGCTCACGCCGCCGTCCTCCGCGATCCGCGCCCCCTCCTCGTTGATCACGCCGAACTGGCACCACAGCGCCTTGGCGCCGATCGCCACCGTCTCCCGGGCGATCCCCGGCAGGGCGTCGGGGGCGCGGAAGACGTTCACGAGGTCGACCGGGACGGGCACGTCGGCCAGGCCCGGGTAGCTGGTCTCGCCCAGGATCTCCTTCTCGCGCGGGTTGACCGGGATGATCCGGTAGCCGTGCCGCTTGAGGTAGTAGCCGACGAAGTGGCTGGCCCGCAGCTCGTTGCCGGACAGGCCGACGATCGCGATCGTCGTGGTCGAGTGCAGCACGCGCTGGATCGTCAGCGGGTCCTGGTAGCGGTCGAGTCCGGTCATGCCGTGCCGATCCCTTCTCCGGCGCCGATCCCTTCTGCGGCGCCGATCCCTTCTGCGACGCGGGCCAGGGCCTGCTCCAGGTCCCAGATCAGGTCCTCGACATTCTCGATGCCGACCGACAGCCGCACCGTGCCGGGGCCGACGCCGGCCGCGCGCAGCTCGTCGTCGCCGAGCTGCCGGTGCGTGGTGCTGGCCGGGTGGATGACGAGGCTCTTGGCGTCGCCGACGTTCGCCAGGTGCGACCAGAGCGTCAGGCCGCCGATCAGGCCCTGCCCGCCGGCCCGGCCCCCGGCGCAGTCGAAGGAGAACACCGCGCCGGCGCCGCGCGGCAGGTACTTGTCCACCAGCGGCCGGTAAGGGCTGTCGGGCAGGCCCGGGTAGGTGACGGCGGAGGCCAGCTCGTGCGAGCGGAGGAACGCGGCGACCGCCCGCGCGTTGCCCACGTGGCGGTCCATGCGCAGCGACAGCGTCTCCAGCCCCTGCAGGAACAGGAAGGCGTTGAACGGCGACAGCGCCGCCCCCAGGTCGCGCAGGGTCTCGGCGCGCAGCTTCATCAGGTAGCCGTACTCGCCGAACGTCTCGTGGAAGCGCAGCCCGTGGTAGGCCGGCGACGGGTCCGCGACCACCGGGAAGCGCCCGTTCGACCAGTCGAACGTGCCCGCCTCCACGACCACCCCGCCGATGCTCGTGCCGTGCCCGCCGATGAACTTCGTCGCCGAGTGGACCACGATGTCGGCGCCCCACTCGATCGGGCGGCACAGGTACGGCGTCGCGAACGTGTTGTCCACGATCAGCGGCAGCTCGTGCTCGTGCGCGACGGCCGCCACGGTCTCGATGTCGAGCACGTTCCCGGCCGGGTTGCCGATCGTCTCGCCGAAGAACGCCTTCGTGTTCGCCTGCACCGCCTTCCGCCACGCGTCCGGATCGTCGGGATCGACCCAGGTCAGCTCGACGCCCATCTTGCGCAGCAGGTGCTTGAGCTGGTTCACCGTGCCGCCGTACAGGGCCGAGGACGACACCACGTGGTCGCCCGGCTGCAGCAGCGTGAACAGCGCGGCCGCCTGCGCGGCGATGCCGCTGGCGAACGCCACCGCGCCGGCGCCGCCCTCCAGGTTCGCCACCCGTTCCTCGAACACCGCGACGGTCGGGTTCATGATGCGCGAGTACGTGTTCCCGTACTCCTGGAGGTTGAAGTACGCCGCCGCGGACTCGGGGTCCTCGAAGACGTAGCTGGTCGTCTGGAAGATCGGCACCGCTCGGGCGCCCGTGTTCGGGTCCGGCCGCTGCCCGGCGTGCAGCTGCCGGGTCTCGAACCCGAACGCGCGGGCCTGTTCGGCGCGGGGGAGCTGGTCGGTCACGAAGAGCCTCTCTCTTGGACGGGCTGAGCCAGGAACCGGCGGATGACGGGCGTCTGCCGCGCCTCCTCCAGCAGGAAGCAGTCGTGCCCGTAGGGCGCCTCGATGACCTCCAGCTCGACCGGCTTGCCGAGCGCGCGCAGCGCCCCCGCGATCTCCTCCGACGCCGACGGCGGATACAGCCAGTCGGAGCTGAAGGCGATCAGCAGCGTGCGCGCCGAGACGCCTTCCAGCGCCCGCGCCAGCGACCCGCCGCCGTGCTGCCGGGCCAGGTCGAAGTACGTCAGCGCGCGCGAGGTGTAGAGGTAGGTGTTGGCGTCGAAGCGCTTGACGAACGCCTCGGCCTGGTGGCGCAGGTAGCCCTCCACCTCGAACTCCGGCTCGGTGATCGTGTAGCCCGGGCCGTCGCCGGAGCGCAGCCGCCGCCCGAACTTGGCCTCCAGCGCGGGCGCCGACAGGTACGTGATGTGGCCGACCATCCGCCCGATGCCCATGCCGGCGTCGGGGGCGCGGCCGGTGCCGTGGTAGCGGCCGCCCTGCCAGGCCGGGTCGCGCAGGATCGCCTCGCGCGCGATGGCGTTCCAGGCGACCCCCTGCGGGTGCAGCGCGTGCGTGCTGGCGATCGGGATGACCGCGTCGACCTGGTCGGGATAGAGCACCGCCCACTGCAGCGCCTGCATCCCGCCGAGCGAGCCGCCGGCCACCGCCGCCAGCCGCTCGATGCCCAGCGCGTCGAGGAACGCGCGTTGCGTGCGGACCATGTCGGCGACCGTGATCACGGGGAAGTCGGGCCCGTACGGCTCGCCGGTCGCCGGGTCGATCGAGGACGGCCCTGTCGTGCCCCGGCAGCCGCCCAGCAGGTTCGTCGAGACGACGAAGAACCGGTCGGTGTCGAACGCCTTGCCGGGGCCGATCATGCCGTCCCACCAGCCGAGCCCCTTGCCGTGCCCTTCGGCGCCGAACCCGTCGCGGGCGCTGCCGCCGGACGGCGCCCTGGACAGGCCCGCCGCGTGCGCGTCGCCGCTGAGCGCGTGGCACACCAGGACGACGTTGTCGCGGCGGGGCGACAGGGTGCCGTAGGTCTCGTACGCGACCCGGACCGGGTGCAGCTCCCGGCCGCAGTCGAGGGGGACCGGCTCCGGCAGGTCGAGGTGGCGGGTCTCCACCACCCCGACGCTGCCGGGCGCGAGCGTGGTGGCCGGCTGCGACATGGGTCTTATCGTAACCGCCACGGGCAGTGTATGGTCAAATACCTACCGGAAATACAGGGAGTCGGAGGAGCGGTATGACCACGGTCGCCAACGGAGTCAACGTCCAGGCGCTGCTGGAGGCGCGCGAGGTGCTGAAGGGCGCGCCCGAGGCCGCCCGGTTCGTCTGGCGGGCCACCTCCACGTGGCGCGGCGGCGTCCACAGCACCACGACCGTCAAGGAGTTCTACGGTCTCGGGCAGGAGCGCAGCCACAAGAGCGAGGCCGTGTTCGACGCCGACCACCCCGAGGTCTTCGCCGCCGAGGACCAGGGCATCACGCCCATCGAGTACCTGCTCGTCGGCCTGGCGAGCTGCCTGACCGCCGGCGTCGCGTCCGTCGCCCAGAACCGCGGCATCCAGCTCCGCTCGGTCGAGGCCACCCTCGAAGGCACCCACGACATCCGCGGGATCCTCGGCGCCGACCCCGACGTCCGCAACGGCTTCGACGACATCACCGTGACCTTCCACATCGACGCCGACGCCTCCCAACAGGACATCGAGGCGCTGGTGGCCCAGTCGCAGAAGCGCTCGGCCGTCTTCGACGCCCTGACGAACCCGACGAACGTCACCGTTCAGGTCGCCTGAGAGCCAGGCACGTCCGAAAGGGCCGAGCGCATATGAGCGGGCCGAGCACGTCTGAGAGGGGCGAGTCATAGAGCACGTCACCGCCGTCGTGGTCGGCGCCGGGCACGCCGGCCTCGCCGCCAGCCACTTCCTGCGCGAACGCGCCATCGACCACCTCGTGATCGAGCGCGGCGAGGTCGCCAACTCCTGGCGGCGCGAACGCTGGGACTCCTTCCGGCTGCTCACCCCCAACTGGCAGACCCGCCTGCCCGGCCACGCCTACGAAGGCCC
The DNA here is from genome assembly GCF_900323885.1 of [Actinomadura] parvosata subsp. kistnae. Taxonomy (GTDB): domain Bacteria; phylum Actinomycetota; class Actinomycetes; order Streptosporangiales; family Streptosporangiaceae; genus Nonomuraea; species Nonomuraea composti. The sequence goes on from NZ_OOHJ01000005.1 coordinate 342,503, forward strand.
GGACCCCGACGGCTACATGACCGCCAAGGAGGTGACCCGGTTCATCGAGGGCTTCGCCGCCCTCTCGCGGGCCCCCGTCAGGACCGGCACCGAGGTCACCTCCGTGCGGGCGGCCGGCGACGGCTACCGCGTGACGACGAGCCACGGCGAGATCCGCTGCCGGGCCGTCGTCATCGCCGGCGGCGCCTGCAACCGGCCCGTGGTGCCGCCGTTCAGCGAGGCGGTGCCGCCGTCCGTGCGGCAGCTCACCGCGTTCGACTACCGCGAGCCGGGGCAGCTCCCCGACGGCGGCGTGCTGGTCGTCGGCGCGTCGGCGACCGGCGTGCAGCTCGCCGCCGAGCTGCGCCGCTCGGGGCGGCCGGTCGTCCTGTCGGTGGGGGAGCACGTGCGGCTGCCCCGCACCTACCGCGGGCGCGACGTTCTGTGGTGGATGGACGCCTCAGGCGTCTGGGACCAGCGCCACGACGAGGTCGAGGACCTGGCGCGGGCCCGCCGGCTGCCCTCGCCCCAGCTCGCCGGCACCCCCGAGCGCGCCACGCTCGACCTGAACGCGCTCACCGCCATGGGCGTCGAGCTGGTGGGCCGCTGGGCCGCCGTCCGCGACGGGTGGGCGCTGTTCTCCGGCGGGCTGCGGAACGTCTTCTCCCTCGCCGACCTCAAGATGGAACGCCTGCTCGACACGTTCGACGCGTGGGCGCGCACGCACGGCGTCGATCCCGGCCCTGCCGAGCGCCTGCCGCCGACCCGCGTGCCCGAGCGGGCGCGCCTGCGGCTCGACCTGCGCGGCGGCGAGATCCGCACGATCGTCTGGGCGACCGGCTTCCGCCCCGACCACGACTGGCTCCACGTCCCCGTCCTCGACGACAAGGGACGGCTGCGCCACGACGGCGGCATCGTCGATCACCCCGGCCTGTACGCGCTGGGGCTGCCCTTCCTGCGCCGGCGCCGGTCCACGTTCATCAACGGCATCGAAGCGGACGCCCGCGAGGTGATCGCCCACCTCGCCGGCCACCTGGCGGCCCGGGCGCGCTGAACCGGCGTCAAGAGGCGGACTGCGCCTGCCAGCCGTGGACCAGCAGGCCGAACGCCGTCTCCACCGCCGCCCGCGGATCCTGCCGGCTCCTGGACAGGGCCGGGATCTGCAGGACGAACCGGGCCAGCGCCCAACAGGCGAGATCGTCGGCGTCCCGGCCCAGCTCCTGCGCGATCGCGGAGCCCAGGGCGGCGGCGTGCCGCGTCCACATCCGTTCCGCGTACTCGCGCAGCGCGGGCGTCCGGTCCACCAGCTCCGTGAAGCCGCGCAGCCGCGGATCCGACGCGAGCGGCACCCACACCTTCAGCGCGTGGGCGCGCAGCGCCTCGACGACGTCCTGACCAGGGGCCCGTTCGCGGACCGCGGCGACCAGGCCGGCCTCGACGTCCTCCTCGCGGTCGAAGACCAGCGCCTCCTTGCTCGGGAAGTGCGTGAACAGCGTCGTCGTCGACACGTCGGCCCGGTCGGCGACGTCGCGGACGCTCACCTGCTCGAAGCCGCGCTCCATGAAGAGCTCAAGAGCGGCGTCGGCGATGGCCTGCCTGGTCGCGGCCTTCTTGCGCTCGCGACGGCCAACGGTCGGGGAGTCGGGCATGGCGCCACTGTAGCCCATGACTGGACCGGAACCGAAACTGGTCCGAGTTCAGTTTTGAAGCTATTGCACTTTCGTACTCACTTCTGCTTTGGTGGTCTCCGTACGGCCCTCGGCCTCTCTTGGCCAGGCAAGCCTCACCTCGTCCGGAAGGAATCCACCATGACCAGCTCACCGACGCCCGCCCACGCGCGGATCAGCATCATCGGCGCCGGCCCCGGCGGCCTCACCTGCGCCCGCATCCTCCAGCGGCACGGCATCGAGGCGACCGTCTACGACCGCGACCCCGCCGGGGACGCCCGCGACCAGGGCGGCTCGCTCGACCTGCACGAAGAGGACGGGCAGCTCGCCCTGCGCGAGGCCGGGCTGCTGGAGCGGTTCCACGCGCTGGCCAGGTTCGAGGGGCAGGAGATGCGCAGCATGGATCCCGCTGGGCGCGTCCTGGCCCACCACGTGCCCGAAGAGGGCGAGAAGCGCAAACCCGAGATCGACCGCGGCCGGCTCCGCGATCTCCTGCTGGGCTCGCTGCCCGAGGGCACGGTCCAGTGGGGCCGCACGCTCGCCTCGGTCAGCGGAACGGCGGGCGGGCCGCGCACCTTGACGTTCACCGACGGCACGGTCACCGAGGCGGACCTCGTCATCGGCGCGGACGGCGCGTTCTCCCGCGTCCGGCCCGCCGTGTCGCCCGCGGCGCCGCACTACACCGGGGTCGGCTTCGTGGAGGCGTGGTTCGACGACCTCGACGACGCGCACCCCGAGGTCGCCGAGCTGGTCGGCCAGGGGAGCGCCCACGCCGCCGACGGGGAGCGCGGCCTGTTCGCGCAACGCAACGGCGGCGGCCACCTGCGCGTCTACATCATGCGGAAGGTCCCGCTCGACTGGATGGCGGCCGCCGGGCTGCGCCCCGACGACACCGACGGCATCCGCGCGCACCTGGCCCGCGAGTACGCGTCCTGGTCGCCGCCGCTGCTGGGGCTGATCACCGACAACGACGGTCCGTACGTCGACCGCCCGCTGTTCGCCCTGCCGGTGCCGCACACCTGGGAGCACACGCCCGGCGTGACCCTGCTGGGGGACGCCGCGCACCTCATGCCGCCGCTGGGCGTCGGCGTCAACCTCGCCATGCTCGACGCCTGCGACCTCGCACTCGCGCTGGCACGCGCGGCGACGATCGACGACGCCGTCCGCGACTACGAGAAGACGATGCTGGCGCGCTCGTCCGAGATCGCCCGGACGCTGGAGGGCGGCGCCGAGTTCCTGCTGGAGGTCCCCGACGGCAACGGCCCGCCCGACCACGCCCACGCCTGAAAGACGTGAGCCATACGTCGGGGCCTGGTCACCGGCTCGTGGGTCACCGGCTCCTGGTCACCAGTTCCGCACCTCGTGGGCCCACGCGACCAGCCCCGCCACGAACCCCTGCCGCTCCACGGGCGACAGCTCGTCCAGGACCCGTAGCAGAGGCGCGGCACGGAGAGCGACGAACCCCTCGATCATGGCCCGATGCCGAGGGGCCAGCGACACCAGCGTGCGGCGGCGGTTGGCCGGGTCCTCCCGGCGCTCGACCAGGCCCGCCCGGCTGAGATCGCCCAGCAGCTCGCTCGCGGTCGTCAGCGACATGCCCATCCGGCCCGCCAGCTCGCTCACGCTCAGCGACGTCTCCACCGTCAGCTGCGGGAGGACCGCGCCGTGCCGGGCGGTGAGCCGGTGGCCGCGGAAGATCTCGCGCAGCTCGTCGGGCATCTCGGTCTGGGCGCGGCGGAAGTAGGCCTCCACCAGCGGCACGAAGCCGAGGGCTTCCTTGACCTCCTCCGGTCGCGGCAGTCGAGGGGGCGGGGCGTCGTCCATCACGGCCACAGGATACAGTCCTGATATCCCAACAGTTCGGATATCCGAAGTGAGGTAGCCGTGATACTGGTGACAGGGGCGACGGGCAATGTCGGCCGTCATCTGGTCGACCTGCTGCTCCAGGCGGGCGAGCGGGTCCGCGCGATCAGCAGGAACCCCGAGCGGGCCGGCCTGCCCGACGGCGTGGAGGTGGTCAGAGCCGACCTGTCCAGCCCGGACGACCTGCGGGCCGCGCTGCGCGGGGCCCGGCGGGCATACCTGTTCCCGGCCGCCGGCCAGGTGCGGGGCTTCCTGGACGAGGCCAAGCGCGCCGGCGTCGAGCACGTGGTGCTGCTGTCCGCGCTGGCGGTGAACATGAAGCAGTCGGGGGTGATCGGCAGCCTCCACGCCGAGTACGAGCAGGCCGTGACCGAATCCGGGCTGCCGTGGACGTTCCTGCGGCCGGGCGCGTTCATGGCCAACGACCTGCGGTGGGCGCCCGGCGTCAAGAACGGCGGCGTCGTGCAGGCCCCCTTCGCCGAGGCCGCCACCGCCCCCATCGACGAACGCGACATCGCCGCCGTCGCCGCGCGGACCCTGCTGGAGGACGGGCACGCGGGCAAGGCGTACGAACTGACCGGCCCCGCCTCGCTGACCACGACGGAGCGGGTCCGCATCCTCGGCGAGGTGCTGGGGCGCGAGCTGCGCCTGGAGGAGCTGTCGCCCGAGGAGGCCCGGGCCCAGATGATCCCGCAGACGCCGGCGCCGGTGGTGGAGTCGATGCTGACGCTGTTCGCCTCGTTCGTCGGCCAGGTGGCGGAGGTGTCCCCGGCGGTGCGGCAGTTGACGGGCCGCGACCCGTACCCCTACGCCGACTGGGCGGCCCGCAACGCTGCGGCGTTCCGCTGACGCCGACGCCGACGCCGACGCGGATGCCGACGCTGTCGCGGACGCCGACGCGGACGCCGACGCTGACGCGCAGGAACACCCGCCGCCTCGCGCTCCATGCAGGGCTGCTTGCGTGGCGCCACCCTTGCAGCAAAGCGGATAGGCCGTTCCACTTCGGTAGGATGGGGGCATGAGCACGACGGCCGAGCCCGACCCGTCCGACGGCGCGCAGCCCCGAGGGGAGCTGCGCGCCGACGCCGAGCGGAACCGTGAGCGCATTCTGGCCGCCGCCCGCCGCCTGTACGCCGACCAGGGGCTCGACGTCTCCATGGCGTGCGTGGCCCGGGAGGCGGGCGTCGGCAAGGCCACCCTGTCGCGCCGCTTCGCCACCCGCGAAGAGCTCATCAACGCCGTCTTCACCGACCGCATGGACGCCTACGCCGCCACCACCGCCGAAGCGCTCGCCGACCCCGACCCGTGGCGCGGGTTCGTCGGGTTCATCCGGTCCGTGTGCGCGATGCAGGCCGCCGACCGGGGTTTCGCGGCCGTGCTGGCCATGACGTTCCCGGCCGCCAAGGCGCTGGAGGCGCGCCGCGCCGAGGCGTACCACGGCTTCCTGGAGCTCATCTCCCGCGCCAAGGCCACCGGCAACCTGCGCGCCGACTTCACCGCCGAGGACCTCATCGTCCTGCTGATGGCCAACGCCGGCGTCGTCGCCGCCACCGCCGACAGCGCCCCCGGCGCCTGGCGCCGCCTGGTGGGGCAGATGCTGCGGGCGTACGCGGCCCCCGGCGCCGACCTGCCTCCCATGGAGCCGTCGCCGGAGCCCACGGCCCTGTACCGCGCCATGGTCCGGCTCGGCCGCACCTAAGCACCGGACCGGCGCATCTCGATGGTGGCCGGTGTGCGAGCCGCCCGACCTGCCACCTCATCCAGGGCGAATCCACCTGAACGGGCACCGCCCCGCACGACGGCCCACCGCCCGTGCACGGCGGCCCATCGGCCCCGCGCAACTGCTCACCGCCCCCGCATGGCTGCTCACCGCCCCTGCATGGCTGCTCACCGCCCCTGCATGGCTGCTCGCCGACCCTGCGCGGCGGCTTACCGGCCCGGCACAGCGGTTCACCGGTGCGGCGGCCCTGCGACCGGCCGGAGGAGCCGTCCCGCACGGCGGGGGAGTCGTCCCGCACGGTCCGGCTCACCGCCCCGCACGCCTCCCCCCGTTGCCCAGCGCGGAGATCCGGCGACCGGCGGGGGAGCCGTAGACCCCCGGGTGGCCCCCGTCCGGCGGAGGGTTGTGCGGGCTGATACTGTGTCGGTCTCGTCGGAGGACCGTTCTTGGGAGGTGAGACCCATTACCGCTGCGTCAGTCTGGGTGCTCCCTCCTCTTCAAGCGGCCCACAGGGATTAGGTGACCGCGGGAGCGCCCATCGGCATCCCGGAAGGCTCCTATGTCGGTTTTCTCGTCATCTATCCGTACTGCTGCCATCGTTGCCCGCCTTCGCGCCGCCGGCTGTGTCTTCGCCGAGGACGAGGCCGAGTTGCTCCTGTCCACCGCCTCCACCCCCGCCGACCTCGACGCCATGGTGGCGCGCAGGGTCGCGGGGGAGCCCCTTGAGCACGTGCTGGGGTGGGCGGAGTTCTGCGGGCTGCGGGTGTACGTCGAGCCGGGCGTGTTCGTGCCGCGGCCGCGCACCGCGTTCCTCATCGAGGCGGCCGTGGCCCTGGCCCGTGAGGTAGAGGGCACGCCGGTCGTCCTGGACATGTGCTGCGGCACGGGCGCGATGGGCGCGGCGGTGGCGGCGGGCCTGCCGCGGGCCGAGTTGCACGCCGCCGACCTCGATCCCGCCGCCGTGCGGTGCGCGCGGCGGAACCTGACGGGCTCGGCGACGGTGTACGAGGGCGACCTGTACGACCCGCTGCCCGCCACCCTGCGCGGGCGGGTGGACCTGCTCATCGCCAGCCCCCCGTACGTGCCGTCGGAGTCCGTGGGCCTGCTGCCGCCCGAGGCCCGGCTGCACGAGCCGCTGCTCGCGCTCGACGGCGGCGCCGACGGGCTCGACGTGGTGCGCCGGGTGATCGCCGGCGCGCCCGCCTGGCTCGCGCCCGGCGGCCGGCTGCTGGTGGAGACCAGCGAGCGCCAGGCGGAGGCGACCGCCGAGTCCGTACGGGCCGCCGGGCTCGCCGCCCAGGTGGCCACCTCCGACGACCTGGACGCCACGGCCGTCATCGGCACCCGGCGCCGGGAGGTCTGACGGCCCAGCACCATCCAAGGCGGTCGGCCTGGCCGCGGTTGAGGTGATCGGCTCGGACACCAGGCAAGGTCCAACGCTGTCGGGGTGGTCGGCTTAGCGGTGTTAAGGTGATCGGCGATGGCACAGAAGGGACTGGCGCGGGACACCGTCGTCCGTGCGGCTCTCGAGCTGCTCGACGAGACCGGCCTGGAGGGCCTGTCGGTCCGTCGCCTCGCCGCCCGCCTCGGGGTCCAGAACCCGGCGCTCTACTGGCACTTCCGCAACAAGCAGGAGCTGCTCGACGAGATGGCCCGCGAGCTGCTCGCCCACGACATGGGCGGGCCGGCCGAGGGGGAGGGCTGGCGGGCGTGGCTGACGCGGCGCGCGCACCGCTACCGGCGCACGCTGCTCGCGCACCGCGACGGCGCGCGCCTGGTCGCGGTGGGCAACCCGGGGCCGGAGGTGGCGAGGAGCTTCGAGGCGGAGCTGCGGGCGCTGACCGGGCTCGGCTTCACGCCCGCGCGGGGCCTGCACGCGATCACGGCGATCAGCCACTACACGCTCGGTTTCGTGCTGAACGAGCAGGCCGCGCTCGACCGGCAAGCGAGCGGCGGCGGCTTCGACCTGGCCGCCTTCGCCGCCGAGCATCCGCTGACGGTGGAAGGGGTCCGGACGGGCGGCGCGCCCACGAGCGACGAGGCGTTCGCGCACGGCCTGCGGCTCATCCTCGACGGCATCGCCGCCTCGGCACCGGCGTGAAGGGTGCCCGGCCTCGTGCAGTGATTTCGCACCTTTTGCAGTGCGGCATGCGATTGTTTTGTTCGTGGACTTCTCCGTTGAGAACCGCTTTCATTTCCTCCGTCGAATTCCGGGACGGAGGAACAATTGTCGCGTACACGGAGAAGTGCACGAAGAATTACCGAAATGACCCTCGCGTTCGCGGTGGTGGCGGGCACGGCCCCGCCCGCCGCGGCGGCGGCCCCGCCCGAGCCCGTACGGATCACCCGCTTCCTGGGTGAGCAGCGGATCCCGTACAAGGAGACGTTCGCGGGCACGACCGTGGGCGGCCTGTCCGGGTTCGACCGTGACCCGCGCACCGGCGTGTGGTATTTCGTCTCCGACGACCGCTGGCGCTACGGCCCCGCCCGCTTCTATACGGGCCGGCTGGCCTTCGACCGGGTGACGGGCGGCTTCACCGGCGTGCGGCTGACCGGCGTCACCACGCTGACCAGGCCCGACGGCACGCCGTACCCGGGCTATGGCAAGCCCGGCTCGGCCGACCCCGAGTCGATCAGGGTCGACCGGTGGAGCGGGCGGCTGCTGTGGGGCGACGAAGGAGACCGGCCCGACCGGTCGAATCCGGATATTCCCGTTTCGCATTCGACGGTGCGCGAGACGAATCTCGGCGGGCGCGAGACCGGCGCGCTGCCGCTCCCGTCGAATTTGCGGTTCACGACCACGGAAAGCGGGCCCCGGCGCAATTTCGGGTTCGAGGGCGTGGCCGTCACCGAGCGCAGTGTCACCGCCATCACCGAGGGGCCGCGCTTCGAGGACGGGCCGGTGCCGACGGCCGACGACGGTTCGGTGACCCGGCTGACCGTGTGGGACCGCCGCGGCCGGGTGCGCGCCCAGTACGCCTACCCGCTCGACGCGCTCGCGGCCCCGCCGAGCCCGCCGACGGGCCTGACCGACAGCGGCGTGTCGGAGCTGCTGGCCATCGACGACCACCGCTACCTGGCGTTGGAACGTTCCTGGATCCAGGGGGTCGGCTACCGGGTCAAGCTGTACGAGATCGACGTGCGCGACGCCTCCGACGTGCGCAACCGCGACTCCCTGACGCGGTACCGGACGTACCGGCCGGTCTCCAAGCGGCTCGTGCGCGACCTCGGCGCGTTCCGGCCGCCGGTGCAGAACCTGGAGGGCATGTCGTGGGGGCCGAGGCTGGCCAGCGGCGAGTGCACGCTGGTGATCGGCTCCGACGACAACTTCTCCGAGGACGAGGTCACCCAGCTCATGGCCTTCGGCGTCACCGGCTGTCGCTGACCCCGTCCGGCCGTCACATGCCGTGGATGCGGCGGCCCGTGATCTGCTGGGGGACGATGCGGATGTAGAGCTGCCGCTCGCCCCCGGCCCACGGCGTGACGCCCGAGCCGGTCACGCCGGCCAGCTCCTCCGGCGGCACGTGATGGGCGGGCCCCTGCACCAGCACGCTCCACCCCTCCCGGTTGGTCTCGTCGATGTTGTCGATCTGGAAGGCGATCTTGATGTCGACGCCTTCCAGCCCGGTACGCAGGTCCTTGTCCATCGCCCCGCCCGCGGCCGTGCGGAAGACGATCGCGCCCTCGTGCACCTTGTAGTTGACCGGCAGCACCGTGGGCCCGTGCGAGCCGTTGAACGCCACCCGCCCGATCCCGCCCGGCGCGATCAGCCGCCGGCACTCCGCCTCGTCCAGCGTCTCCAGAGTCGGGTGCGCCATCGCGGGGCCGCGCCCGCGCGGCCGGTCCTGGCCGCCGCCCAGCAGGTCCTCCACCGTCGTCCGCAACGCGTCGGCCAGCCGGTAGAGCGCGCCCGTGTCGGGCGTGTCGGCGTTCTCCTCCAGGTACTTCAGGTAGCCCGGCGACATGTCCGCGTGCTCGGCGACCTGCTCGCGGGTCAGCCCCAGCCGCTCGCGGTGATGGATGATGCGCCGGCCGAGATCCCCGGTGCCTGCCATGATGACTTCCTCTCTGCCATGGGTACGGGGCTCGCCCTCCGGCCCGGGCGGGCTCATCGCCGGCCCACCGGCACGCGGCCCGTCACGTCGGCCTCCGCCAGGTCGGAGACGACCGCGCCGGCGCCGGCCGCCAGCATCGCGGCGGCCTGCGCGCCGCTCCTGTCCACGGCCACCACCTGCCCGAACCCGCCCCGCCGGCCCGCCTCCACGCCGGGCAGCGCGTCCTCCACGATCGCCACCTCCCGCGGCGGCAGCTCCAGCCGCCGCGCCGCCTCCAGGAACAGCGCGGGATCCGGCTTGCCCGGCAACCCCAGCCGGGCCGCGTCGTCGCCGTCCACGAGCACGTCGAACAGGTGCAGCAGCCCCGCCGACGACACCACCGCCCGGCAGTGCCGGCTCGCCGACACCACTCCCGTACGGCAGCCGCGCCGCCGCAGCTCGTGCAGCAGCGCGACCGTGGAGGGGAAGGCGGCCACGCCGTGCCGCCGGATCTGCTCCACGAACAACGCGTCCTTCGCCAGCCCGAGCCCGTGCACCGTCGGCGCGCCCGGCCCGTCGTCCGGGCCGCCCTCGGGCAGCGTGATGCCGCGCGAGGCCAGGAACGTGCGCACGCCGTCGAGGCGTGGCCGGCCGTCCACGTGGGCGAGATAGTCGGCGCGGATGTCGAAGGGCGCCGAGCGCCCGCGCAGGAACGCGTCGAAGACGTGCTTCCACGCCGCGGCGTGCACCCGGGCCGTGTCGGTGACCACGCCGTCGGTGTCGAAGACGACGGCGCGCGAACCGGTCAGATCGAAGGTGGCCATGCAGGGACGCTACCCGCGTACGTGCCGGCCAGCCATGGTCCTCGGACCTCAGGGCACGGGACCTTCGGCCCGCCTCACGGGAAGCGGGAGCGCGCAGTGGGTAAACCTCTCACCAGGCCGCGCCACGTGAATCCCCGTTCCCACCGCCATGGCAGGAGGCGCCCCGCATGAGAGCGTTGACCGCAGGATCGTTGTCGTTGCTGGCCGTGCTGGGGGTGGGTGTGGCCGGCTGCGGCGACGCCGGGCCGCCGCGTTCCCAGGGCACCGCCACGCTCAGCCCCGCACCCGCCCCGACCCCGCCCGCCCCGGACACGCCCGTTTCGACCACCCCGGCCCCGGACGCGACCGGTCCCGCCACGGAACCGCCCGCCTCGCCCTCGGCTTCCGCGAGCACGGGACCGCCCGGAGCGGGGGAGAGCCTGGTCGCCGGCCGCTACCAGCCGCTGTGGCCGTTCTCCAGCCCGGAGGAGGTGGCGGCCTGGCAGCGCGAGTACCGGGCGGGCGGCCACCAGCCGTGGCACCTCGACGCCCGCGGCACCGCGATCGCCTTCAGCCGCGACTTCCTCGGCTTCTCCGGCATCGACCGCGCCGTCAAGACCGTCACGGACGGCGCGCACGCGCGCGTCCACGTCGGCTTCGGCGCCGAGGGCGTCGCCGACCCGCCGGTCGCGGCCGTCGTGCACCTCGTCCGGTACGGCTCCGGCCAGGACGCCCCTTGGGAGGTCGTCGGCACCGACGACACCACGCTCTCCCTGACCAGGCCCGCCTACGGGGCCGCGGTCCGCTCCCCGGTGACCGTCGGCGGGCGCGTCACCGGCGTGGACGAGAGCATCCGGATCCAGGTCCGCCACCCCGGCTCCGGCTCGCCGGTGGGGCAGCGGTGCTGCGTGAGCGCGGGCGGCCAGAACGCGCCCTGGTCGGCCTCGGTCACGTTCAGGCGGCAGCCGGGGCGGACGCTGACCATCGTCGCCTCGACCGGCGGCCACGTGGCGCAGGTCGAGCGGTTCGCGGTGACGGGCGTGACCTCACCGCCCTGACCTCCCCGCCCTGACCTCACTGTCCTGAGTGGGCCCTAGCATGGGTGGGCATGGAGCTGCGGCAGCTTGAGTACTTCGTGGCCGTCGCCGAGGAGGCCGGCTTCACCCGGGCCGCGGAGCGGCTGCACGTGGCCCAGCCCGGCGTCAGCGCGCAGATCCGGCAGCTGGAGCGGGAGCTGGGCGAGCCGCTGTTCGACCGGTCGGGGCGGGTGGTGCGGCTGACCGCGGTGGGGGAGGCCGTGCTGCCGTACGCGCGGGCCGCGCTGGCGGCGGTGTCCGGGATGCGGATGGTCGCCGACGAGTTCAGCGGGCTGCTGCGGGGCCGCGTCGTGATGGGCGCGGTGTCCACGCCGTCCGTGCTCGACCTGCCGGGGATGCTGGCCGGCTTCCACGAGCGGCATCCGGCGGTGGAGATCTCGCTCGTGGAGTCCGACCCGGGGCGGCTGCTCGATGGCGTCGTCACCGGGCGGATCGACCTCGCCCTGCTCGGCCTCGGCGCGCCGCTGCCGCCGGGGCTGGAGGTGCGGGTCGTCGTGGACCAGGAGCTGGTGGCGGCCGTGCACCCCGGGCACGAGCTGGCCGGGGCGGGGCCCATCGAGGTGACGGAGCTGAAGGGGCTGCCGCTGATCAGCCTGCCGCCCGGCACGGGGCTGCGCACGGCGCTGGAGGAGATGTGCGCGCGGGCGGGGTTCGCGCCGCACGTGGCGTTCGAGGCCAGCGAGCCGTACGTGCTGGGGCAGCTCGCCGCGCGCGGCCTCGGCGTGGCCGTCCTGCCCGAGTCGGCGGTCGCGGCGCCCGCGTCCGAGCTGCGCGTGCTGACCTTCAGCGGGTCCGGCCTGCGCGGCCGGATGGGCCTGGTGTGGCGGGGCGGCGGCGAGCTCAGCCCCGCCGCCAGGGCCTTCGTCGAGCACGCCCGCCGCCACCTGCCCGACCTGGGGCCGGACTGCTAGTTTACGAACGAGCATTCACTAATCGTCGGGGGGACACGATCATGGGCAGGCCCCGCACCACCAGCGACGAGGCCATCCTGGGGGCGACCGCCCGCGCCATCGGGCGGCACGGCCCGCAGGGCCTCACGCTGGCCGCCGTGGCCCAGGAGGCCGGGCTGTCCCCGGCCACGCTCGTGCAGCGGTTCGGCTCCAAGCGCGGCCTGCTGCTCGCCTTCGCCGCGCACGCCGCCGGCGCCGCCGCCGAGCCGTTCCAACGCGCCCGCCAGGAGCACCGCTCACCCCTGGCCGCCCTCCAGGCCGCGCTCGTGCACCTGTCGGAAGGCGTGTCCACGCCGGAGGAGCTGTCCGGCAGCCTCGGGTTCCTGCAGCTCGACCTGACCGACCCCGACTTCCGCGCGCACGCGGCCGAGCACGCCCGCCGCACCCGCGACGAGATCGCCGCCCTGCTCGCCGACGCCGTGGCCGCCGGGGAGCTGCGCGGCGACGCGCAGGCGGCCCCGCTGGCCAGGGCGGTGCAGACCACCTACAACGGCACCCTCATCCTGTGGGCGCTGACCGGCGACGGCCCGCTGCCCGGCGCGATGCGCGCCGCCCTCGCCCAGACGCTGGGCCCGTACCTCGCCGGATGAGTTCTCGACTCCGCGACGCTCCGGGCCAAGACTGGACCGACGGCCCCCGCCGCGAGGCATGATCGTTATCGCAGGACCCATGGCCACCGGGCCGCCGGCACGGTGGCCGCAACGCTTCGAGGTGCTCATGACCCAAGTGGAAGACCCCGCGCCGCAGTCGCAGTCGCAGTCGCTGGCGGAGCTGGCCCGCAGGTACGGGCTCAGGCCCGCCATCGCGCGTCCCCGCTTCCCCGTCTACCTGCGCCAGCTCTGGCAGCGGCGGCACTTCGTGCTGACGTACGCGACCTCCCGCAACGTCTCCAAGTATTCGGGCTCGGCCCTGGGCCAGCTCTGGCAGGTGCTCACCCCGCTGCTGAACGCGGCCATCTACTATGTGATGTTCGGCCTCATCCTCGGCGGCAGCAAGAACATCCACAACTATCCCGCGTTCCTGCTCACCGGCATGTTCGTCTTCACCTACACCCAGCGCACCGTCACCGCCGGAGCCAAGTCGATCTCCGGCAACCTGTCGCTGATCCGCGCCCTGCACTTCCCCCGGGCGTCGCTGCCGCTGGCGTACACGATCCAGGAGTTGCAGCAGCTCGTCATCTCCATGGGCGTGCTGCTCGTCATCGTGCTCCTCACGCACGAGCCGCTGACGCTGTTCTGGCTGATGATCCCGATCGTGCTGGTGCTGCAGACCATGTTCAACATCGGCGCGGGGCTGGTGCTGGCCAGGCTCGGCGCCTCGCTGCGGGACCTCAACCAGCTCCTGCCGTTCATCATGCGGACCTGGCTGTACGCCTCCGGCGTGTTCTTCGCCATCCACGACAAGGTCGTCAACAGCGCCGGGCTGCCCGAATGGGTGGCCACCGTCATGTACCTGAACCCGGCGGCCTCCTACATCGAGTGGATGCGCGACATCCTCATCGCGGGCCACACCCCGCCGCAGCTGGTGTGGATGTCGTGCGTCGTGTGGGCGGTCGTCGCGCTCGCCGCCGGCTTCTGGTACTTCTGGCGCGCCGAGGACCGCTACGGACGCGGCTGACCCGGCACTCAGACGGCTCGCGGGCGGTACGGGCGCCGCTGACCCCGGCGCTCAGGCGGTACGCCAGCCCGGCTCCACCCACCCCGCGACCTCGGGCAGCCCCAGCCGGAAGCGGGCCCGCGGCGCCTGGCCGAGCCGGTAGGAGACCGAGCCGAACGTCCGGATCGGCCATTCCGGGACGCCCGGCACGCAGATCGGCACCGTGTCGTCCGTCAGCAGCTCCTCGGCCTCGGCCGCCGACCCCTCCGCCCGCCACGCGGCGTCGAGGAAGCTCAGCCGGGCCTGCGAATCCCGGACGCTGCCCCGTTCCCGCAGCTCCCGCAGCGCGCCCTCGTCCAGATCCGCGCTGGCCAGCGCATGATTGGTGTGCACCAGGCGGCCCTCCCGCAGCGGGACGGGCACCGCGCCGCCCGCCGAGCACTCCAGGCTCTCGATGCCGCCACCGTCGCCGACCGCGTAGTGCTGGCCGCTGGCATGCGGCACGCCCCGCACGAACGCCGCCGCCCCGGCCCGGTCACGGTGCGCCAGCGCGCCGCGGATCACGGCGGCCACCGGCAGCCCGTGCGGGTCACCGTTCAGCATGCCCAGCGTGTTCACGCACACCGCGACGCCCGCCGCGTTCACGCCGGTCAGCGCCAGCATCCCGGCGGAGGTCAGCACGAGCTGCTCGGGAGCGTCGTGCGGGCGCAGGCGCAGGATCAGCTGCGAGCCGTCCATGAACGCCGGCAGATCCATGTTCTGCGCCAGCCGGGCGCCCGAACCGCCCCGGCCGGCCCCCACGACGCTGCAACCATGCCGGCGCAGGTACTGGCGGCGCATCCACCACGCCTCGTCCATCCAGTTGCAGGCCACCACGTCCGCGAACGGCACCCCGGCGCCCTCCGCGATGCCGCGCAGCTCATCCGCCAGCCCCGGCAGCAGCCGCCGGACGGTGCCCAGCAGCGGCGAGCCGGTGACCAGCTCGGCCGTCGAGCGGGACGTCGACTCCCGCCACACCTCCAGCGCCCGCCGCACCTCCGCCCGCGCCTGCTCACCGTGCGCCCGCCCCATGTCGAGGTGGGTGCCCGCGCACTCGATCACCGTCATCGCGACCCGCCCGGGTACGCCCTCGCCATCGTCCCCTCCATCACCGGCAACCCGCCAGGCGGTCCGCGATCAACGCAGCACCCGCCGCGCGGCCGCGATCGTGCCGACGACGGCCGCGGCGGTCAGGACGCGGCGGACGGCGGTCTTCCGCCTGCCGTGCCAGCCTCCCGCCACCGTGCCCGGCCCCTCGTCCGGCCGGAACAGGTTCCCCGGAGTGTCCGGCGCCGGCTCCTTGCGCGACAGGTGCGTACGGTCCACCTGCACCGCCATCATCCGCTCCGTCAGCCCGGGAGCGAGCCTCGACTGCACGACCAGGTTACGCCCCATGGGGCCCACCACCACCTCGCGGCGCGGCCGGCGCACGAGGCCGACGACGGCGCGGGCGACCCGCTCGGCCGGATACACCGGCGGCATCGCCACGGCCCTCCGCCCGGTGTGGTTGGCCGCGTGCTGGAACAGCGGCGTGTCGATCGTGGCCGGCATCACCGTGCACACCTTCACCCCGCGCACCCCGTCCAGCCGCAGCTCCTGCCGCAGGCTGGCGCCGAGCGCCCGGACCGCGTGCTTCGACATCCCGTACGCGTGCGCGTACGGCTGCGCCACCACGCCCACGATCGACGCCACGTTCACCAGCACGCCCTCGCCCCGCTGCCGCAGGTGGGGCAGGGCGGCGCGGGCCCCGTGCACGTACCCCATGACGTTGACGTCCAGCACCCGGCGGAACTCGTCGAGCGGCACCTCCCCGAACGGCCCGAACAGCGTGACGGCCGCGCAGTTGACCCACACGTCGACGCGCCCGAACCGGGCCACCGCCTGCCGGGCGAGCTCCTGGACGGCGTCCGCGTCCGTGACGTCGGTGGGGACGGCGAGCGCCCGCCCGCCCCGGCGCTCGCACTCCAGCGCCGCCTCCTCCAGCGCCTCCCGCCGCCGCGCCGCCAGCACGACCGCGGCCCCCTTGGCGGCGAACGCCAGGGCCGTGGCCCTTCCGATCCCGCTGGACGCCCCCGTGATCACCACGACCTTGTCGTTGACTCTCATGGGCAGCGACACCTACCCACCGCCCCCCGCCTAAACGACCGCCCCTCAGGAGGGCGCTGTGCGGGGCGAGCGGGACCGACCTGGAGGCCGAGCGGTGCGAGTACGATCCGTCGTGGGTGGCGGGTGTCTCAGGGGCGGAGGTGGCCGGACAACCAGCCCACCACCTTGGTCACGAAGCTGATCCGGTTGGCGACCTGCCGGATCTCGTGGCCCTCGTCGTGGAAGATGAGGTGGTCACAGGGGACGCCGAGGGCGGTGGCCGCCTCGATCACCTGCTCGGCCTCGTACAGAGGCACGTTGGTGTCCTGGGCGCCGTGGACGACCAGAAGGGGCACGGCCAGCCGGTCGAGGGCGCGCAGCGGGGACAGGGCGCGCAGCAGGTCCCGGTCGGTCTCCGGGTGGCCGTACTCGCCGACCGCGGCCGCCGCGATCCACGGCTCCGAGCGGGCGTAGAAGGTCTCGAAGTCGGCGATGCCGCTGACGCTCACGCCGGCGCGGAACAGGCGCGGGTGGGTGACGAGCGTGGCGAGGGTGAGGTAGCCGCCGTACGACCAGCCCATGCAGGCCAGCCGGGACGGGTCGGCGGCGCCGAGGCGGACCAGCTCGGCGGCGCAGTCCGCCACGTCGTCGACGGCGTGGAAGCGCAGCTCGCGGTCGTCGGCCTGGCGGAAGGCGCGGCCGTACCCGCCGGAGCCGCGCACGTTCGGCGCGAGCACGCCGATCCCGGCGGCCAGCAGGTTCTGGTACAGGGGGTTGAAGGCGGGCCGCTCCTGGTCCTCGGGGCCGCCGTGCAGGAACACCACGAACGGCGCCGGCCCGCGCACGTGCGGCGGCCTGTAGAGCCAGGCGGCCAGGTCGAGGCCGTCGCGGGCGTGCAGGTGCACCAGCTCGGCGCCGGCCGCCGTGGGCAGCGGGCCGGCGCCGGCGGCGTGCCGGTAGCCGCCCCGGTCCAGGTCGCACAGCAGCACGTGGGACGGCTCCCGCGGGCTCTGCGCGGCCAGCGCGGCCAGGGTGCCGTCCCAGCCGATCCTGGCCGAGGTGACCAGGTCGGCGGGCGGCGGCGGGAGGTGCCGCAGCTCGCCGCGTTCCAGCTCCATGACGTCCAGTTCGGAGCGGCCGTGCACGTTCCACAGCAGCAGCGCGCGGCGGCCGTCGGCGCTGAGCGCGAGCCGGTCCAGCTCCGCGTCCGGCCGTTCCGCCAGGACGACGGCCTCGGCGCCGTTCCGCACGGCCAGCAGCGCGGCCCGGTCGCGGCCCGCGTCCGAGACGAGGTAGGCGATGTCACCGCCGGGGGAGAGCGCTCCCGCGTCGGTGGTGCCGGGCAGGCCGGGCAGCAACGGGCGTTCGCCGCTCGGCAGGTGCGCGCCCAGCGCCTCGGCGCGCAGGTCGGCCACGAACATGCGCCGCCGGCCGCGCGCGCCCCGCCGCAGCAGCATCGTCGCGTGGTCCCGGCTGATGGCCACCGGGCGCAGCAGCCTGCCGGACGCGATGACCTGCCGGCCGCCCGTGACGGCGTCGATGAGCGCGGCCTGGGTCAGGCCGGTGGACGACGTCTCGGCGACCAGCAGCGTCTCGCCCCGTCCCGTCCAGCGGATCAGCGCGGCCGAGCCGCCCTCCGGGGCCGACAGCAGCCGCAGGTCGCCGCCGTGCGGCTGGACCGTCCACACCTGCGTGTGCTCGCCGCCGCCCGGCGCCACGAGCACCGCCAGGTGCGTCCCGGTCGGCGCCCAGCTCACGTCCACCGCCGGCTGCGGGCCGGTGTCCACGACCCACGCCTCGTCGGCGCCCCGGAGCGGCTGGATCCACACCCGGGGAGAGCCGCCGTGGTCGCTGACGAACGCCACCGCGCTGTTGTCGGGGGCCAGCGCGGGCGCCAGGCAGCTCCACGCGGTCAGGCTCTCGGCGGCGGGCAGGTGCGGCAGCCCGCCGAGCAGGTGCACCCTCCCATCAGGGTGCGGCGGGCCACCGGTGAGGCCCGGTGTCACGCTTTCCGTCGCAGGTCGCATCACACGCCGTGGGTCTGCAGCCACAGCTCGAGCAGCCCGAGCTGCCACAGCGTGTTCACGCCGGTCGTCGCCCGGTCCCGCTCGGGGTCGGCGAGCAGCCGGTCCACGTAGTCCTGGCGGAACAGGCCACGGTCGCGGGCGGCCCGGCTGGTGAGCGCGTCCCGGACGAGCTCGAGCAGGGCCCCGTCCACGTGCCGGACGGCGGGGACGGGGAAGTAGCCCTTGGGCCGGTCGATGACCTGGGCGGGCAGCAGCCGCCGCACGGCGTCCTTGAGCACGCCCTTTCCGCCGTGGGCCAGCTTGAGCTCGGCGGGGCAGGCGGCGGCCAGCTCGACCAGGTCGTGGTCGAGGAACGGGGTGCGCGCCTCCAGCCCGTGGGCCATCGTCATGTTGTCGACCCGCTTGACCGGATCGTCCACGAGCATGGCGGTGGTCTCCAGGCGCAGCACGGCGTCCAGCGCGGTGTCGGCGCCCGGCCTGGCCAGGTGGGCGCGGACGAAGTCGCCGCTGGCGTCGTGCTCCGGCAGGAGCCCGGGTGACACGATCGCGGCCAGCCCGTCGTGGGGGCGGTCGAAGAACGCGCGCGCGTAGATGCCGGCCGCCTGCTCGCGCGGCGCGCCCGCCAGCGGCGGGAACCAGCTGTACCCGGCGAACACCTCGTCGGCCCCCTGCCCCGACTGCACGACCTTGACGTGCCGGGCGACCTCCTGCGACAGCAGGTAGAACGCGACGCAGTCGTGGCTGACCATCGGCTCGCTCATCGCCCGCACCGCGTCCTGCAGCCCGTCCAGCAGGCGGGCGTCGGGGATGCGGATGCGGTGGTGGTCGGTGCCGAACTCCCGGGCGACCAGGTCGGAGTAGGCGAACTCGTCGCCCTGCTCGCCGCCGGCCGCCTCGAAGCCGATGCTGAACGTGGCCAGGTCCTCCTGCCCCTGCTCGGCCAGCAACGCCACGATGAGGCTGGAGTCGAGGCCGCCGGACAGCAGGACGCCGACCGGCACGTCGGCGACCATCCGGCGGCGCACCGCGACGCGCAGCGCTTCGAGCACGGCCTGACGCCACTCCTCGGCGCTGAGACCGGCGTGCTCGGGCAGGGCGCCGCGCGTGTGGGAGGGCTCCCAGTAGCGGTGCTCGGTGGCGGTGCCGTCGGCCTCGATGACCCGTACGGTGGCGGGCGGCAGCTTGCGCACCCCGTTGAGAATCGTGCGCTCGCCGGGCACCAGCGAGTGGAAGGTCATGTAGTGGTGCAGCGCCACCGGGTCGATGCCGGTGTCGACGTCGCCGGCCGCCAGCAGGGCGGGCAGCGTGGAGGCGAAGCGCAGCCGGCGGCCGTCGCCGGCCAGGTACATCGGCTTGATGCCGAGCCGGTCGCGGCCCAGGATGAGCCGCCCGGTGTCCCGCTCGTGGACGGCGAAGGCGAACATGCCCTTGAACCGCTCCACGCAGGCGGGCCCCCACCGGTGGAACGCCTTCACCAGCACCTCCGTGTCGGAGGTGGAGAAGAACCGGTAGCCCGCGCTGCGCAGCTCCTCCCGCAGCTCGCCGTAGTTGTAGAGGCAGCCGTTGAACACCACCGCCAGCCCCAGCTCGCCGTCCACCATCGGCTGGGCCGCCTTCTCCGACAGGTCGATGATCTTCAACCGGCGGTGTCCCAGCGCGACCGGACCCTGCGACCACAGGCCGCAGCCGTCCGGGCCGCGCTCGTGCATGGCCTCCGTCATCCGGCCGACCGCCCCGATGTCGGCCGCGGTGCCGTCGAAACGTACCTCTCCGCTCAGTCCGCACATCCCGGCCTCCTCAGGACGCCGACCGGTACGCCGGGGGGTCGCCCGCCGGCCGGTCCCACTCGCAGGCCCTGGTCTCGCTCAGGAGCAGGTCCACCACGTCCGCCAGCCGGCCCCGCCGGGCGAACGCGCGCCGCTGCCGCTGCGCGGAGCTGCCCGTGGCCAGCACCTCCTCGGCCAGCTCCGAGACGAGCTCCCAGTCGCCCGCCTCCTCCAGCTGCGGGCGCAGGCCCTCCAGCATGCGCCGGACCACCACGGGCGCCGGGCGTGGCAGGCCGCCCACCGGGTCGATCAGCTCCCCTTCCAGCCCCGAGCGCGCCGCCTGCCAGGTGGCCGCGCGTACCGCCTCAAGATGCACGTCCCGCTCCACGCCCTGCCGCACCGCCTCCAGCTCCCTGGCGACCAGCGCGCGGAACACCCCGGCGATCAGCACGATCTCCTGGACGCGCGGGCAGGAGTCGCAGATGCGCAGCTCCACCGTGGGCACGTGCTGCGACGGCCGGATGTCGAAGTAGAGCATCCCCGGGTCGGTGATCACGCCCGACCGGATCAGCTCCTTGATCATTTCCTCGTACTCGGCGGCGGACTCGTACTTGGCGATCGGGCCCGCCGTGGGCCAGCGCTGCCACACCAGGCTGCGGAAGCTGGCGTAACCCGTGTCCTCGCCGTCCCAGTACGGCGAGCTCGCCGACAGCGCCAGCAGCGGCGGCAGCCACGGCGTCAGCCGGTGCGCCACCGCCACGGCCAGATCCCGATCGGGCACCTCCGCGTGCACGTGCGTGCCGCAGATCAGCTGCTCGCGCGTGAGCTGCTGGTAGTCGTTCAGCATCTGCTCGTAGCGCGGCTCCGGCGAGACCTTCACCTCGGCCATCTCCACCAGCGGCGAGCTGCCCGCCGCGCTGATCCCCAGCCCCACCTCGTCGGCCTGGCGGATCAGCCGCCCGCGCAGCTCGCACAGGTCACGCGCCAGCTCCTCCAGGCGGCTCCACGGCCTGCTGTTGGACTCCACCGTCGAGCGCTGCAGCTCCTGCGCGAAGCTGGCCTCGGGCAGCGCCTCCAGCAGGAGATCGGCCCGCGCGGCCAGCCGGCGCGTGCCGACGTCGACGATGTGGAACTCCTCCTCCACTCCCACCCTGATCGATTTCTCTTCTCCCTCCACGACCATCACCCCCGGCTCATACGATTCATGCAGGGTTGTCTACTCCCCCGAGATCGGCCTCATGCACGTCATGATTTTGTGGGCCGGGTAACGCTTCAGCCACGGGCCTTTGCCAGCGCTTTCTCCAGCTCCCGCTTGGTCATGCGGGAACGCCCGGGAATGTCGGCCTTGCGCGCCCGCTCGTACAGCTCCGTCTTGGTGAGCGTCTGGGCGGGCGCGCCGGCTCGCGTCTTCGTGCGACGGCCGCCGCCGGAGGCGGCCGCCCGGCCCTTCTTCGAGGCGGCCCCGTCCTTCTTCGGGACGGTCAGCGCGCGCAGCTCCTGCTGCCGCCGCTGCTGGAACGCCTTGCCCAGCTCGCGCAGCCGCCGGCCGTCCACGGTGCGGGCCAGCAGCGGCAGGAGGGTGCTCTCCTCCTCCTGCACGTGATGGCTCACCGAGACGGCCAGCAGCGCGTGCGCGCCGGCGAACTCCGCGCTGCCCGGCTCGGCCCGCCTCAGGCTGTCGAGCAGCACCTCGGCCTCCTTGTGCTCCTCCAGGCCGTGGTGGGCGTCGAGGCAGGGATAGACCACGTCCTCCTCCGCCCGTGCATGGGCGGTGAGCAGGGCGTGCAGGGCGGCCACGATGGCGCGCCGGTCGCCCTTGCCGGAGGTCAGCCGGGCGAACAGCTCCTCGACCTTGCGGTGGTCGGCGGTGATGAGGGTGATGACGTCGTCTGCCATGGCGGCTCGCTACCCTGTCGCCTCGACGTCAAGCCCTGCCGCTGCTTCCCGCGCCGGGCCGCGACGTCAGGGCTTCTTGCCCATGGCCTGGCGGATGACGTCGCGGGCGCGGTCCATCATCGCGATGGGGGTGCCCATCAGCACGTTCTTGGTGGCCGACTCCGTGCCGGGATGCGGGTGCGTGGGCGCCATCGCCTCGGCGGCCTTGACGCCGGCGGCCATCGTGCGGCGCTCGGCGTCGCTGGTCTGGCCGCGCAGCTTCGTGAACTCGTAACGCTCCTCGCTGCGGGCGTGCGCCTCCACGGCGGCGCGCAGCATCAGGAGGTTCTGCATGAAGTCGGGGGCGTCGGGGCCGGCCTCGTCCATCCGCGACAGCAGCTCCTTGGCCTCCCGCTCCTCCGCCAGGCGGTCGTCCACCACCCCGTCGCCGCCGTCGATCGCGTGCCGGGCGTACGGGTGGACGATCTCCTCCTCCGCCGTCTCGTGCACGGCCAGCAGCCGCACCAGCCGGGTGAACGCCTCCGCGCGCGCCTCGCCGGCCGGGGCCTGCTCGACCTCGTCGAACAGGTTCCTGATCATGCCGTGCTGGGCCAGCAGCAGGTCGATGACGTCCGTCTCGCCCATCGTCTCCGGGGCCGTCCTGGTCATGACGTTCCTCTCCTTCTCCGAGTACGCGCGTGGCCTACCCGGCAGGACCCGGGCCACGCCTGGACGGGCGAAGGCCGGTCGAGCTCCTTACCGAATCCGTCCCCGATCCCGGCCCGCCCCCGGCCCGATCCCCACTGTCCCCGCCGTTTGCCTGCGGGGCGGGCGGGCAGCCACGCAGGCACGACCGCTCAACACGACGGAGGAGAACGCAGATGGGCAGGACGCGGGGCGAGCCGTCGGTCGCCGCCTCCGGGCAGTGGCGCGACGAGCAGGGCGTACGGCGCCCGTCGGGCGAGGCGCACGCCTGGCTCCCCGGGACGAACCAGACACTGTGCGGGGTGCCGCTCAGCCGCGCCGGGCTGCTCCGCTTCCACCACGTGGCCTGGCCCGAGGTGTTCCCGGAGTCGGGCGGGGCGGCCGAGCACGTCGGCGAGGTGTGCCGCCGCTGCGTCGCCGCCTCCGGCCACCGCTCCCACCGTGGCTGGAGCCCCCGCTGGACCCGCCACTCCCCACGCCCCTGACGACGGACACCGGCCGGTGCGCCCAGCCCGCGACGGCGGGGCCCGCCGTTTCCCCCGCGGGCTCAAGGGCAGGGACGGACCTCATGCTGATGCTGGACGACACGCTCTCCCTGCTGCTCGACGGTTACGCCTGGCTGCCCGGCCTGCGGCGGCGCGCCGGAGGCGAGGTGGTGCGCACACGGCTGATGGGCCGGCGCGCGGTGGGCCTGCGCGGCCCGGACGCCGCCCGCTTCTTCTACGACGACGACCACGTCCACCGCCGCACGGCGCTGCCCGAGCCGGTCAAGAGCACGCTGGTGGGGCACGGCGCGGTGCACACCTTGGACGGCGCCGCGCACCGCGCCCGCAAGGCCATGTTCATGCCCCTGCTGACCGGCGACGGCGTCGGCACTCTGGTGGAGCACACCGTCACCGCCTGGGACGAGGCGGTGGCCCGGTGGGGCGACGGGCGGCCGGTCGTCCTGTTCGACGAGACCGCCCGGGTGCTGACCAGGAGCGTGTGCCGGTGGGCGGGCATCCCGCTCGACGAGGCCGACGTCCCGTCCCTGGCCGCCGACCTGACGGCCATGGTCGACGGCTTCGGCAGCGGCGGTCCCAGGAACGTGCGGGGCCGCCTGGCCCGCAGGCGCCGCGAGGCGTGGCTGACCACCTTGGTGCAGCAGCTCCGCGACGGCACGGCCAGCGCGCCGCACCAGGCCGGCACGCCGGACGGCACGGCGCTCGCGCCGGACGGCTCGGCGTTCGCCGCCGTCGTCGCGCACCGCGACGCCGACGGCGAGCCGCTGGACGCGCACACGGCGGCCGTGGAACTGCTCAACATCATCCGCCCGACCGTGGCGGTCACCTGGTACGTGACCTTCGCCGCCCACGCGTTGCACCGCTGGCCCCGCCACCGCCAGGCACTCCGTGACGGCGACGCCGCCTACGCCGAGGCGTTCGCGCAGGAGGTGCGGCGCTTCTACCCGTTCGCCCCGTTCGTCGGCGGCCGGGCGGTCCGCGACCTGTCCTGGGCGGGCGAGCGCGTCCCCGAGGGCAGCCTGGTGCTGCTCGACATCTACGGCCAGAACCACGACCCCGGCCTCTGGGACGACCCGTACACCTTCGACCCGGGACGCTTCGTCGGCCGCGAGCCGGGCCCGTACGAGCTGATCCCGCAGGGCGGCGGCGACGCGCGCACCGGCCACCGCTGCCCCGGCGAGGACATCACGCTCGCCCTGCTGCGCACCCTGGCGGCCCGGCTCGCCGCGCTGGACTACGACGTCCCCGACCAGGACCTGAGCATCTCCCTGCGGCGCATTCCGACGCGCCCGGCGAGCGGCTTCCTCCTGACCGGCGCCCGCCCGGCGGTCACCCGCCCGCAGGAGCGCGCCCTGCACCGGTGACCCCGTGGGAGGCCCGTGAGCCGCCGGGGGTCAGTCGTGCTGCGGGTGGTCGCTGACCAGCGTGGTGAGCGATCGCGGCGCGAGGGTGACGGAGGTGTGGGGGCCTCGCCGGGAGACCAGCGACTGGTCCCGCTCCAGGTTGTGGCCGGAGTCCGTCAGGTAGGCGTCGGGCCGCTTCAGGTCGACGGTGGTGGTCACGGGCTCGGTGGAGGTGTTGAGCAGCTCGACCACTTCGGTGCCGTCGGTGTTGCGGTACGCGGAGACCTTGAGCCCGCCGGCGGCCCCGTCGACGCCGAGGCGGACGGCGCCGGGCCGGATGAAGCGGCTGTAGGCGGCGAAGGCGTAGAGCCGCGACGAGACGCGGTAGGCGTCGGCGGCGTCGTCGATCTGGATCAGCGCGGCGGTCTTCCCCCGGGACCCGCCGAGCCAGTAGACGAACGCGGTGCTGCCGGACAGGGCCAGGGTGTCGTGGATGCGCTCGGCGACGTTGATGCCGTCGGTGACCTTGCCGCTGTCCGTGCCACCGCCCGTGCCACCGCCCGTGCCGCTGTCCCACGCCTCGTTCCAGCCGTCGGCGACGCTGGACGGCGCCCATTCCGACATCCAGGTGCGCTTGGAGGTGGGCAGCGGGAAGTCGGCCCCGCTGGCGTAGCCGTGGCCGGACATGATGTCGAGGTGCTCGCGGGCCTCGGGGTCGTTCTCGATGGCCTGGGCGTAGGCCTCGGAGTTCTTCCAGCCGATCGACTCGCAGCAGACCACGTTCAGGCCGGCCTGGTCGGCGTAGGGGCCGAGCACCTTGACGAACTCGGCGGCCTGGGCCGGGGTGAAGCGCATGGAGGCGTAGCCGGTGGTCCAGTCGGGCTCGTTCAGGAAGGCGAGGTCGGAGATCCGGATGCCCTCCCGCTCGTAGAACTTCGCGTACTGGACCAGGTAGCGGGCGTAGGCCGCGCGCCAGTCGCCACTGGCGCAGGTGGCGCCTTGCAGGCCGCACAGGGAGCCGCCGTTGATGTCGGTCCCGTTGGTCTTCATGTAGCCGGGGGCGCTCCAGGCGTCGGCGTAGAACCGCTCGACGCCGCGCCGCCGGGCCTCCTTGGAGAACCAGACCTGGCCGCCGTCCCAGCCGTCCCAGGTGTACTTCGGCGGGGCGTCGGGGCCGCCCGGGTCCGCCGGCTGGATGGACAGCATGGAGTCGTAGACGTTCGTGGCCGAGGAGCCGATGCCGAGGCGCAGGATGCTGGGCGCGGCGCCCTTGCGGCGGTCGAGGAGGAGGTCGAGCACTTCCGCCTGCTTGGCGGGGGAGAGGTTGTGCACGAGCGTGGCGCGCTGGAACGCGGTGGAGTAGCCGAACCCGTCGATGGTCTGGTGCGTCTGTGACCGCTGGATGTCGAGCCGCGGCTCGGGGGCGGCGCCGGCGGCGGGACCGGTCAGGGCGATGGCGGGCACGAGTGCCGCCGCGACGGTGAGGGATCGAAGCACCCTCTGCTCCTCTGGTCTGTGCGGGGGGTGGGGACGGCCGGAGGCCGCCGGACGCGAAGTTATCGATCACTTTTGCGTTTCCGAGGCAGACTAGTGATCGATCACATCTGCGTCAATGCCCCGGTGAGCGGGGGAGCGGCTAGGCTGTGACGCGCGGAGCGAGGGAAGGGGTCACGTGGACGAGGTCGAGACGCCGCGCCTCACCATCCATGAGGTGGCCCGGCTCGCGGGGGTCTCCCACCAGACCGTGTCCCGATACTTCCGGCACAACGAGACCCTGAAACCGGCCACCCGCGCGAAGATCGACTCGGTCGTCCAGCAGTTCAACTACCGCCCCAACCTCGTCGCCCGCTCCATGCGCACCCGCCGCACCAACCGGCTGGCGATCACCCTGCCCGTCTCCAGCTACCAGTGGCCCGTGCGCCTGCTGCGGGCCGCCTCCGCCACCGCCCACGAGGAGGGCTTCCAGCTGGAGGTCGTCAGCGTCGAGGGCGACCCGCGCGCCAGGGCGGAGCGGGTGCTGGAGCTGGCCGCGTCGGGCCAGGTCGAGGGCATCCTGTCGCTGACGCCGATGGAGATCGACCCCGCCGCCTCGCCGGTGCCCGTCGTCGTCACCGGCGACTACGACGACAAGCTGCGCGGCGTCAACGAGCTCGCCGACGCCTCCCCCGTCCAGGAGATCGTCGAATACCTCGCCTCGCTAGGCCACCGCGTCTTCTTCCACATCGCGGGCGCGCAGAGCTGGGCCTCCGCCCGCAACCGCAAGCTCGTCTACGAGGAGACGGTCGAGCGCCTCGGGCTCACCTCCTACGGGGTCGCCCTCGGCGACTGGAGCCCCCAGTCCGGCTACGACGCCGTGCGCGGCCTGCCCGACGGGTGCGGCGTCACCGCGATCGTCGCCGGCAACGACCACGTGGCCATGGGCGCCGTGCGGGGCGCGCTGTCGCGCGGCTGGCGGGTGCCCGGCGACGTCAGCGTGTTCGGCTGGGACGACGAGGAGCTGGGGCGCTTCGCCACCCCCTCGCTGTCGACCGTGGCCGTCGACCGCGAGGTGCAGGGGCGGGAGGCGATGGCCAGGCTCATCGCGGCCGTGCGCGGCGAGCCCGCCCCGCCGCCGCCCGAACGCTCGATCAACCGGGTCATCGTGCGTGAGTCGGCCGGCCCGCCGCCCCGCCGGGCATGACCGTTGAGCCCGACGGCGCTGATGTGCTAACTCTATGGCGCCATGGACCCTACCCGCCCGGAGCTCCAGCGATGAGCGCAACGCGGCCGGCCGCTCCGCGGATGATCACCCTTGATGACCAGGTCCGGCATCAGGAGATCGACGGGTTCGGCATCTCCACCGCCTTCCGGCGCAACGAGCTGCTCAAGACCCTCCCCGAGCAGACGCGCCGCGAGATCCTCGACCTGTGGTTCGACCCCGTCAAGGGGGCCGGGCTGACCATCCTGCGCCTGGGCATCGGCTCGGCGCCGGCCGGCAGCCCGTACGACGACATGGTCTCGATCCAGCCGGAGGACCCGGGCGGCCCCGACGCCCCGCCCCGCTACGTCTGGGACGGCGACGACAACAGCCAGCTCTGGGTGGCCAAGGCCGCGCAGGAGTACGGCGTGAAGCGGTTCTTCGCCGTCGCCTGGAGCGCGCCCGGCTACATGAAGGACAACGGCGACGACAAGAACGGCGGCCGGCTCAAGCCCGAATGGCGCCGCGCCTACGCCGACTACCTGGTGCAGTACACGAGGTTCTACCGGCAGGAAGGCATCCGGATCACCGACCTCGCCTTCGCCAACGAGCCCGACTGGACCGCCCCGCACCCCTCCATGCGCTTCACGCCGCAGGAGGCCGCCGAGTTCGTCAAGATCCTCGGGCCGCTCGCCTCGGGCGTGCGGCTGGTGTGCTGCGAGTCGCTGGGCTGGAACGAGGCCAGGGCGTACATCGCGGCCATCGCCGCCGACCCCGAGGCCCGCCGCTGGGTGAAGGTCTTCACCGGCCACGGCTACGGCACGCCCGTCGACGCGCCGCTGCCGACCAGGCGGCCCACCTGGATGTCGGAGTGGAACCCGAACGGCAGCACGTGGAACGAGAGCTGGTACGACGGCACCGGCTCCGACGGCTACACCATCGCCTCCGCCGTGCACGACGCGCTCACCTTCGCCAACGTCTCCGGCTACCTCTACTGGCTGGGCGCCTCCAAGGGCAACACCCGGGCGCTGCTGCGCGTCGACGAGGAGACGGGGACGTACCGGGTCTCGAAGCGCATGTGGGCGCTGGCCGCGTACAGCAGGTTCATCCGGCCGGGGGCGGTCAGGATCGGCGCGGCGGGCGCGGTGCCGTCGCTGAAGGTGTGCGCGTTCCGCAACCGCGACGGCTCGCGCGTGGTCGAGGTGCTCAACACCGGCGTGGCGCCGCGCACCTGGGAGGACGTGGACGAGCCGGCCGAGGTGTACCTGACGGACGCGACCGCCTCGCTGGCCCGGGTGCCGATCCTCGACGGGGCGGTGACGTTCCCGCCGCGCGGCCTGACCACGATCGTCCTGCCCTGATCACCTCGCCCGGCCCGCCTCATGCCGGCCCGCCGGGGCGCGTGCCCCGGCGGGCCGCCGGGGTGTGCGCCCGGCGGCCCGGTGGCGTCAGCCCGTCAGCGGGGTCCAGGTGCGCAGCCGGCCGCACATGCCGAAGGCGCGCGGCCCCGGCCTGGGCGCGGTCCTGACCACGGTGGCCTGCCCGAGATGGGCGGGATCGCCGCTCTCGACCGCGTCGAGGTGGGCGCGGGTGCGCTCGGTCTCGGCCGCGACGGTCCCGTTCCACAGCTCCTTCCAGGACGCGGCCCGCGGCCGGACGAGCCGCACCGCGAGCCGGTGGAAGTCCGCGAGGGCCTGCCCGCCCCGCTCCTCCACCTCCCGCAGGAGCTGCCCGAACCCGTCGATCGCCAGGTCCCGGCGGGCCCGCGCGGCCGCCGCCCGCTCGTCCTCGGACGCCCGCTCCGGCAGCGTGGCGGCGGCCCGGTAGGCGTCGGGGTCGCGCAGGACGTGGGCGGGGAAGGTGAGGACGGCGTCCCCGGCCTCGGGCAGGCCCGCGTTCTGCATGATCACCACCAGCCGGAGGCCGTCCTCGTTGACCAGGCGGTGGATCGTCCCCGGCGAGAACCACAACACCGAGCCGGGTTCCAGCCGGTCGCGGGCGAAGCCCGCGGCGCTGAGCGTGTGCACCTCGCCGCGCCCCGCCGTGACGACGTACGCCTCGGTCGAGACCGTGTGCAGGTGCGGCGTGCCGCCGTGCACCCCGTCGGCGCACTCCCAGTCGTAGACCGCGAGGTCGCTGATCGAGGTGCCGCCGGGGAACAGCGGCGTCACAGGGCGAACTCCGCCCCGAGCGCCTCCAGCTCGTCCCGCTCGCACATGTGGTCGATGAACACGTAGCGGTGCGCCAGCTCCAGCGTGTCCCCGTCGGCGAGCGCGATCTCCTCGTCGAACGACGGGGACGGGCTGATCACGGCGAACGCCTCGTTCCTGACGAACCACTTGATCCGCACGGACGCGCTGGAGTGCCCCGCGAAGGCCAGCACGGTGCCGCCGCCGTCGATCTCGTCGTGCTGCCCGACGATGGCCAGCCACGGCGCCTGCTCGCCCATCATCTCCTGCCCGCCCCGCCCGCCGGCGGCGATGATCGTGCCGCCGGTCCACGAGCGGGGGCCGCGCCAGAAGTAGCCGGCGTACCCGGCCAGCGGCCGGCCGTGCGTGGTGGGGCTGCCGAACTCGAGCGTGGCGCCGCGCACGTTGCGCAGCGACGTGCTGAAGTCCAGCGCCCAGATGCCGCGCGCGGCGTCCACGCCGTGGAAGACCTGGCGGCGCCGCTCGGTGATCCAGTGCTCGCCCCGCGAGGAGACCCAGTGCAGGCTCTCCTCGGCCACGACCCGCTCGCCGTCGCAGGACAGCTCGGTGAAGCCGAGGTGGTTCATGTGCCCGTGGTCGTCGCGCGAGTGGTAGCCGCGCTCGGCCGAGAAGGTCGGGCCGCCCCAGAAGTTCTGGCCCGACAGGTGCGCCCACGTCATCTGCAGGCCCTTGTGCCAGCGGTGGTCGTGCGGCCGGTAGCTCGACATGGGCGCGCCGGACAGGCTGCGGATCGGGTGCAGGTAGGGCTTGGGCGACTCGGAGTCCGGGGCGTCCGGGTGGTGGACGTACTCCGCGATGTCCACGTCTCCGGCGGTGATGATCACGGACTTGCCCGCGTCGCGGACGCTGAGCCGGGGGTCAGGCA
This sequence comes from [Actinomadura] parvosata subsp. kistnae, assembly GCF_900323885.1. Lineage (GTDB taxonomy): Bacteria > Actinomycetota > Actinomycetes > Streptosporangiales > Streptosporangiaceae > Nonomuraea > Nonomuraea composti. The sequence continues at coordinate 372,307 of NZ_OOHJ01000005.1, forward strand.
TGGGTGCTCTCCTTGGACGGGCGCAGGCGGGCGGCGGCGGCCTGCGGGTCGCCGCCGTTCAGCGCGTGGTAGAAGGGGTTGGCGGGGACGAGCTCGGCCCGGGAGACCGGGCGGCCGGTGAGCGCCGACTGGTACATGCCGGTGATCAGCTCCATGACGCGCCGGCCGTCGGCGCCGCCGGCCTGGGGCCGCTCGCCGGCCCTCATGGCGGCCAGCAGGGCGGCGAGCTGGGCGCGGTGCGAGCTGGGCGTGTTCTCCTCCGGCGCCCAGCCGGCGATGCGGTCCTGGTCGGTGACGTGCGGGGCGGGCGTCCAGCGCCAGTTGCCGTTGTCGTAGCCGTACAGGTGCTCGACCTCCACCGTGGCGTCGGCGAAGTCGAAGCGCAGGTAGCTCGTCTCGCGCGGGGACAGGACGCTGTTGACGACCGAGGCGACCGCGCCCGACGCGAAGCGGACGATCGCGAACGAGACGTCCTCCGTCTCGACCCGGCGGCCGAGGGTGGCCGCTACGGCGTGCACCTCCTGCCAGTCGCCGAGCAGGCTCAGCATGAGGTCCATCTGGTGGATGCCGTGGCCCATGGTGGGGCCGCCGCCCTCGGTCTCCCACTTGCCGCGCCACGGCACCTCGAAGTAGTCGTGGCCGCGGTACCACAGCGTGTTGCACACGGCGACGAGCGGCGCGCCCAATGCGCCGTCGTCGATGTGCCGCCGCAGCCTCTGTGCCGCGCTGCCGAAGCGGTGCTGGAAGACGTAGCTCGCGTACGGGCCGCCGTCCCGCTCGTGGGCGGTGATCTCGTCGTACTCGGCCAGCGACAGCGTGGGCGGCTTCTCGCACCACACCCACGCGCCCGCGTCCAGGCTCGCCGTGACCGCCTCGCGGTGCGCGACCGGCGGCGTGGCGACCACCACCAGGTCGGGGCGGTGCGCGGCCAGCATCTCGCCGGGGTCGGTGTGGCGGCCGGGGACGCCGAAGGCGTCGGCGACCTCGCGGGTACGGGCGGGGTCGACGTCGCACACGGCGACGATCTCCACCTCGTCGCCGGCGGCGGCCAGCGCGGGAAGGTGACAGGCTTTCGCGATGCCCCCGGCGCCGATGACGGCGACCCGGATCGGGGGCGAGGACGCAGGCATGCGTAACTCCTTCGGACGACACCCCTGGGCCGGCCCAGAAGTGATCGATCACTTTTGCCTGGTCAACCTATGTCGATCAGCCCGCGAGGGTCAACCCCCCGGACGGAGCGGAGGTCAGGAGAGAGGGGGAGGGGCGGTGCTGTCGCGGACGACCAGCTCCGTGGCCAGCTCGATGCGGCTCTGCGCGAGCTCCTCGCCGTTGGCGAGCTGGAGCAGCATCCGGGTGGCCGCGGCGGCCATCTGGCTGAGCGGCTGGCGGACGGTGGTCAGCGGCGGGATGGCCCACCGCATCGAGGGGAGGTCGTCGAAGCCGACCACGCTCAGGTCGTCCGGAATGCGCAGCCCGAGCCGGTGGGCGGCGTGGTAGACGCCGATCGCCTGGCCGTCGTTGGTGGCGAAGATCGCGGTGGGGCGGTCGGGCAGGCACAACATCCGGTGCGCCGCGGCCAGGCCGCCCTCGATCAGGAAGTCGCCCCGGCCGATCAGCTCCGGGTCGGCGGGCACGCCGGCCATGTCGAGGGCGGTGCGGTAGCCGTCGAGCCGGGCCCGGCTGGACAGCGCGGAGTCGGGCCCCGTGATGATCGCGATGCGGCGGTGCCCCAGCTCCAGCAGGTGCCGGGTGGCGGTGAGCCCGCCGTTCCAGTTGCCCGCGCCGACCGAGGGGACGTTCTTGCCGGGGGCGTCGGCCGGGTCGAGCAGCACCAGCGGGATCTCGCGGCGGGTCAGCTGCTCGTGCTGCGTCTCCGTCAGGCCGGAGAACACGGCGATCACGCCGCTCGGGCGGCGCCGCAGCACGCCGTCGATCCAGGCGTCGGCGGCGTTGTGGTCGCGGTGCAGGTCGGAGATGCCCACGGTGAGGTCGTGCTCGCGGGCGACCTGGGCGACGCCCTTGGTGATCTCGACGGGGTAGTCGCCTTCGAGGGCGTGGAAGACCAGCTCGACCAGGGCGGTCGGGGTGGAGCGGCGGCGCTGGCGGCGGTAGCCGTGCAGGCGGATCAGCTCCTCCACGGCGGCGCGGGTCTCGGAGGAGACCTCGGAGCGGCCGTTCACGACCTTGGAGACCGTCGCGGTGGACACGCCGGCCAGCTCGGCGAGCTGGGCGATGGTGAGAGGGGACGACTCCGTGGTCATGGCGGCAGTCTAGCCAGGGAGCCCCGCGGGCGGGCGGCCCCGCAGCACCAAGATCGGATTTTTCGCCCCATGGACGGCGAGAGCCCTGGACACGTCCCCAGCCGGCCGTGTCCAGGGCTGTCATGCCGTCAGCGCTGCAGGGTCAGCAGGCCCGGCCGGTAGGGCAGCAGGCCGTAGTCGCCGCCCGAGCTGGGGCTGCGCCCCTGGTAGAGGAGCTGCAGGTTGCAGGGGTCGACGGTGAAGGTCTGGTCGGCGCTGGTGCGGATCAGCTCACCGTGGCTGATGTCGTTGGTCCACGTGGCGCCGCTGTTGGCCTTGCCGGCGAACGGGTTGCTCTCGGTCGCGGCCTGCGGGGTCCACGAGCCGTTCAGGCTGGTGGCCGTGAACGAGCGGAAGTAGCGGCCCTGCGCGCCGATCGCCTCGACGAGCATGAGGTACTTGTTCTGGTCCTTGAGCTTGTAGACCTGAACGGCCTCGAACAGGTTGTTCGTCGAGTCGCTCATGATCACCGTGGACGTCGAGCCGAAGCTGCCGGGGAAGTTCCCGATCGGCATGCTGGCCCGGTAGATCTTGCCGTTGTCCCCGGCGAAGAACAGGTACATGTTCGTGCCGTCACCGATGACGGTCTGGTCGATGGGGCCCGTCCCCGAGCCGGAGATGCTGCCGGAGAACAGCGTCTGCTGCGCCGACCAGCCGTTCGGGTTGGTCGGGTCGGTCGAGGTCCGGTACGAGAACGCGGTCCCGCCCCACTGGTAGGCCAGCACCCAGATGTTCTTCGGCGCGAAGTAGAACAGCGTGGGCGCGACCGTGGAGTTGGTCATGGCGTTCTGGCTCGCCGTGGCCATCTCCGACCAGTTGGTGAAGGGGCTGAAGTTCATGGAGCCCCACCGGGTGCCGGTGTCGTGCGTCGTGGCGTAGACGAGGTGCTTGCCGTTGTAGGGGGCCACGGTGAAGTCCTTGAGCGAGACCCAGCCCGCCTTCGGGGTGGCCAGGGGCCCGGTCGAGGTCCAGCGATAGGACGAGGGCAGGTCGCACTGGCCGGGGTTGCCGGTGCCGCCGTCCACCTTGACGAGCTGCCACTGCTGGTTGGTGCCGCCCCAGTCGTCGTACTGGACGATGTTGCCGCCGTCGGCGGTCGAGGCGCCCTGCACCTCCAGCGCCTTGTTGCTGTTGCGGTTGATGAAGCGCACGTAGCCGTCGGAGCTGTCGGCCAGCCGCCACTGCTGGTTGGTGCCGTTCAGGTCGGACCACTGGACGATGGAGCCGCCGTTGGCGGTGGAGAAGTTGTAGACGTCCAGGACCTTGCTGGACAGGCGGGACTTGATCCGGTAGTAGCCGCCGCCGGAGTCGACGAACTGCCACTGCTGCTGGTTGCCGTTGTTGCGGGTCCACTGCGTGATGCGGGCCCCGTCGTTGGTCGCCAGGTTGTAGACGTCCAGGGCCTTGCCGCTGTTGCGGTTGACCAGGACGTACCAGGCGGTGGTGTCCACGGTGGCCGCGTTCGCCGGCTGCGTCTGCAGGCCGATGAACAGGCTCGCCAGTAAGGTGGCCACCGTCGCGAGGACGGTCAGGGATCTGGATCTCACGTGTGTGCCTTTCCTGTCAGGGGGTGGTGAGGTCGAAGCGGCGCACGGTCACCGCTCCGCCGAGGGACTGGGTGGCGTAGTTGAAGATGCCGAAGCGGTAACCCATGAAGAACTGCCAGGCGTTGTTCAGCGTGAACGCCGGGCCGAGACTGACGAACGTGGTGCCGTCGGTGCTGTAGGAGAAGCGGGCCGTTCTGCCGGAGCCGGGCCGGATGTCGGCGTTGACCCGCAACCAGATGCGGCCGCCCGAGATGTTCGCGCCCGCCGCCTCGGTGCCGGTGCCGGTGGTCTGCCACGAGCCGTTCATGGTCAGGCCGTTGGTCATCACCACCCGGTTGACGCCGTTGTCGCGCTTGACGCCGATCCAGGCCGACTGGTCGCGCAGCATCGCCAGGCCGGCGCGGTCGCCGTTGGCCATCTGCGAGTAGTCGAGCTCGATCGTCGCCGTGGACGACGGGCCCTGGATGCGGTGGGTGAGCGTGTTGCGGGCGTTGTAGAGGTCGTTGGTGACGGTCGCGGTCTGCAGGCGCAGGCCGTTGCCGGTGGAGTAGCGGCTGGTGTCGGGGTTGTGGTTCCACTCCCAGCGGTGGCCGAGCGTGGGCGAGGTGAACGTGTCCGGGCCGATCATGGACGCGACGGTCTTGCTGGTCTGGATGTTCGGCTTCGGGTACGTGGCGCCCCAGCCGCCGTTCACGGTCTGGATCGTCGGCCAGTCGCCGGACCACGTGATCGGCGCGAGCGCCGGCACCCGGCCGCCGGGATAGGCGTCGACGAACGACATGTAGTACCAGTCGCCGCCCTGCGTCTGGACGAGGCCGCCCTGGTGCGGCACGCCGCCGCCGGAGATGGGGCCCGGCATGTTCAGCAGGACCTGCCGCATCTCGTACGGGCCCCACGGAGAGGTGGAGCGCAGCACGTACTGGCCGTTGGCGGGGCGGGTCAGCCAGATGTAGTAGTAGCCGTTCCGCTTGTAGAAGCGGGCGCCCTCCAGGGTGCCGACGCTGCTCGGCGTCTGGAACACCTGCTGGCTGCGCACCTGGCTGAGCCCGTCGGCCGAGAGCTGGGCGACGCTGATCGTGGTGTTGCCGTAGGCGACGTACATGGTGTCGTCGGTGTCGACCAGCAGGCCGGCGTCGTAGTAGCAGTTGTTGATCTGCGAGCGCTTGGTCCACGTGCCGTCCACGGCGGACGCCGTATAGACATAGGTCCGGTTGAACTCGACGCAGCCGATCCAGTAGTAGGTGCTGTTGCTGGGCCGGTAGTTCAGGGTCGAGGCCCAGATGCCCTTCACGTACGCCCGGCCGCCGTTGAGGTCGTAGGCGCTGGAGCCGAAGTCGAGCCTCGGCACCGAGTGGCCGGCGTACTCCCAGTCGACCAGGTTGTACGAGCGCAGGATCGGCGCGCCCGGCGAGTAGTGCATCGTCGAGGCCGAGTAGTAGTAGGCGTCGCCGACGCGGATGATGTCGCCGTCGGCGAAGTCCTGCCAGACGACCGGGTTGTTGTAGGTGCCGCCGCCGGGATCGGGGTTGCCGCCGCCCATGGGCACGAGCTGCCACTGCTGGTTGGCGCCGCCCCAGTCGTCGTACTGGACGATGTTGCCGCCGTCGGCGGTGGAGGCGTTCTGCACTTCGAGAGCCTTGTTGCTGTTGCGGTTGATCAGGCGGACGTGGCCGTCGGGGGAGTCGGCCAGCCGCCACTGCTGGTTGGTGCCGTTGTGGTCGCTCCACTGGACGACGCTCGCGCCGTTCGCCGTGGAGGCGCCGGAGACGTCCAGCACCTTGCCCGACAGGCGGGACTTGATCCGGTAGTAGCCGCCGCCGGAGTCGACGAACTGCCACTGCTGCTGGTCGCCGTTGTTGCGGGTCCACTGCGTGATGCGGGCGCCGTCGGCGGTGGACAGGTTGTAGACGTCCAGGGCCTTGCCGCTGTTGCGGTTGACCAGCACGTACCAGGCGTTCGGGTCGACCGTCGCCGCCGACGCCTGGGGCACGGGTAACAGGCCCAGGAGAAGCAGTGTCGAGAGCAGCGCGAGCACGCGTCTCACAGGAACCTCCAGAGGTTGTTGGTCGAGCCGTTGTCGTCGGCGAGCACCACCTGCGCGCCCTGCGACGTGCCGGCCAGGCCGAGGACCCGGCCGCCATTGGCGCACTGGATGCGGAAGGTGAAGCCGGAGGTGTGGCGCAGCCGCCAGCGGTGGTCGGCGGTGCCGGTGTCGCCCCACTGCACGACGCGCGACCCGGCGGCGCTGGCCCCGCCCTCCACGCCCAGCACCTTCTGGCTGTGGGAGACGCGCAGCCGCAGGTAACCGCCGGTGTCGACGATCGCCGTCCACAGGTGGTCGGCGGTGCCGGTGTCGCCCCACTGCACGACGAGCGCGCCGTCGGCCGTCGACATGCCGGTGACGCCCAGCACCATGCCGGTGCCGACGTTCTGGACGCGCCGCGCGCCGTTCGGCACCAGCCGCCACTGGTTGTCGGCGCCGCCGTTGTCGGAGTCCTGGACGGCCTGCGCGCCGTTGGCCGTCGAGCCGTTCTGGATGCCGAGCAGCTTGGAGCTGTTGACGTTGCGGATCTTGACGGAGCCGTCGCCCACGTCGGTGATCGTCCAGCGGTGGTCGGCGGTGCCGTTGTCGCTCCACTGGAGCACCCGGGCGCCGTCGGCGGTGGACATGTTCTCGACGCCGAGCACCTTGCCGCTGTTAGCGTTGCGCAGGCGCACCGCGCTGCCGTCGGCGACCGGGATCCAGTCGTGGTCGGCGGTGCCGTTGTCGGTCCACTGCAGGGCCAGGCCGCCGTCGGCGGTGGACATGTTCTGGATGCCGAGCGCCAGCCCGCTGGCCGCGTTGAGCAGCCGGAAGCTCGCCGCGCCCGTCCCGCCCTGGCCGCCGGTGTTCCAGTAGACGACGTAGTTGTGGGCCGAGGCGTCGTAGAACGGGCCCAGGCCGACGCTCGCGCCGTTCGCGGTGGCGGTGAAGGCCAGCGACGACGTGCTGGTCCGGGTGATCGACGATGGCGTCAGCGACGGGGCCGACGACAGCGACGTATTGCCGTAGTCGCCCGACAGCACGACCGGGCCGTAGACGGCGGCGGCCAGCGCGGCGTTGTCGTTGGCGGCCTTCATCACCACCCGCATGGGCAGCCGCACGGTCACGGTGTCGCCCGAGGCCCACGTGCGGGTGAGGTCGGCGTAGGAGCCCGGGGTAGTGGCCACGTCCTGCTGGACCCCGTTGACGCTGATCGTCGCGTCCTGCGTCCAGGCCGGGATGCGGATCCGCATCGACCAGGAGCCGCTCACGTCCCCGGTGACCTGCAACGACGTGGTGTCGCTCACCGGGTAGGAGGTCGTCTGGGTGACGGTGATGCCGCGCTGGCTCCAGGTGAGCGTGGACGGCACGAACAGGTTCACGAACAGCGTGGTGCCGTTGTGGAAGTAGATCGAGTCCATCAGCTTGGTGTTGGTCTCGATGCCGGTGCCCTGGCAGCACCAGAAGGAGTTGTAGTCCGTGCTCCAGGTGCCGCCGCCCCAGGCCGGGCCGACGCCGCGGCGCCCGCCGGGGTTGAGCGGCGTGAAGTAGGTGACGTGCCCGTGCGCGTCGGCCGGGTTCTGCTGGCCGAGCAGGTGGTTGAGCAGCGCGTTCTCGTAGAAGTCGAAGTAGTCGGCCCGGTTCGGCGACAGCAGCCACAGCTCGCGGGTCAGCTTGAGCATGTTGTAGGTGTTGCAGGCCTCGCCGGTGTCCCTGCTCAGGTAGGCGGCGATCGCGTTGGGGGCGCGGAAGTGCTCGGCCTGGCTGTTGGAGCCGTTGACGTACGAGTGCGCGCCGACGGTGATCGACCAGGCGTTGGCGGCGATGTCGCGGTAGCGGGTGGTGCCCGTCGCCTTGTACTCGCGGGCCGCGCCGATCCACTTGGGCACCTGCGTGTTGGCGTGCAGCCCGTTGAGCTGGTCCTGGCCGGCGGCCAGCGGGTTGAACACGGCCGCGTGGTCGAACCGCTGCGCCGTGGCCAGCCAGCGGGAGTCACCGGTCATCTGGTACAGGTCCGTCAGCACGGCGTTCATGCCGCCGAACTCGGTGCCGAGCATGGCCTGCATCTGGCTGGAGCTCAGCCGCGACGTGCGCGTGTCCACCCAGCCGGCCAGGGCCAGCAGGACGGTCCTGGCCTGGGTGTTGCCGGTCAGCCGCCACACGTCCAGGAGCCCCGCCAGGGTCTTGTGGATGCAGTAGTACGGCACGTTGCCGTTGCTCAGCGTGCGGTTCTCCAGGGCGGTGATGTCGGACTCGGGGAAGCCGGACAGGTAGCCCGCGGTGAAGCCGGCGGCGCCGTTGTTGGCCTGGCACTTCGCCAGCTCGGCGACCATGTAGGCGGCCTTGTCGCGGCAGGTGGTGTCGCCGAGCACGGCGTACGCCTGCGCCCACGCGGTCAGGAAGTGGCCCTGCATGTGGGAGCGGAACGGGAAACTGGGCGCGTCCCAGCCGCCGTTGGCCGTCGCGCCGCCGGTGGAGAGCCGGTGGTTGGCGCGGAAGACGTACAGCAGCCGGTCGACGTCGACGAAGCGCAGGTAGCTGAGCGTGCGGTTCTGGTTGTCCAGCAGGCGGCCGGAGGTCAGCCGGACCTGGCCGAGGTCGAACTCGTAGGCCGAGACCCCGATGTCGGGCCTGGCCCACGGCACCGCGGCCAGGGCGGGTGCGGCCAGGGCGGGTGCGGCGCCGGCCACTTCTCCGGCGACCGTGAGGGCGGCGGTCGCCCCCGCGGCCTGTAAGAGCCGGCGACGGCTCAAGGACATGGGAACTCCTTCGAGGTCGGGGCGCGGGCCCGGCCGCCGCCGGGCACGCGTTCACGAGGCCGGGCCTCGGATGGTCTGCGATGTGTTGTTAGCGCTAACATCCGGTCCTGCGGACAGCCGTGCGGCCGACTCCCTTGTGCGTTGTCGCGGAGTACATCCGACGGCCCGCCCTCACGTCAACGAGGGGCACCCCTCGCCACGTGGGCGGTCGCCGCCGGAACGGCGTCCCGCCTGGAGTTTCACGCCTCCGGGAGATCACGCCGCACTGCTGGTGACTGTGAAAGTTTCACAGAAGTTACTCGAAGGCAACAGGGTAAGTTGCGAAAGATCAGCGGTTAAGTTGCCGTCTCGGGAACGCGGTCATCCCGCGTGACAGGAGGGCTCCCTGCCCTGTGCTGGACCGATACCGCTCATCGATGGCCTGGGCGAGGGCCGGATCCGATCTTCGTTAAGTTTCTGGACCGGGCTCTGTTGACGAGCGGCAGTCAGAGCCTTACCTTCCTGCAAAGAGATGTTAACGCGAACAAACGGCCCGCGCTGCTAGCCGCCGCTCGCGCCAGGAAGCCGGCCCGCCAGGGCCGGCTGCTCACCCGCGCGCGCTCCGACGCCGCCGCCGACTCCCTCTCCCTGCCATGCCCGGACCGGCCCGCCCATCGGCGTGCCGCGCCCACCAGCCACTAGGAGGAGACATGACCCAAGGCCCGGCCGATCGGCGGGCGGCCGATCAGCAGGCGGGCCGTCGCCCGCTGAGCCGCAGAGCCGTCCTGGCCACGATGGGCGCTCTTCCGGTGCTCGCGGCCACGGCGACGCCCGCGGCGGCCGCCGCCGCGGTGGTCATCGACCCGTCGGCGCGGCGGCAGACGATCAGAGGCTTCGGCGGCATGGCCCACGCGGCCTGGATCGGCGACCTGACGGCCGCCCAGCGGGACACCGCGTTCGGCACCGGCGACGGCCGCCTGGGCTTCTCCGTGCTGCGGATCCCCGTCCCGGAGAACCAGGCCGACTGGAGCCGCGACCTGGCCACGGCGCGGCGCGCGGCCGAGCTCGGGGCAGCCGTCATCGCCTCGCCGTGGAACCCGCCCGCCTCGATGGTCGAGACGTTCGTGCGCGGCAGCCAGACCAACGCCCGGCGCCTGAAGTACTCCTCGTACGCCGCCTACGCCCAGCACCTCAACGACTTCACCACCCACCTGCGCAACAACGGCGTCAACCTGTACGGCATCTCCGTGCAGAACGAGCCCGACTACGCCCAGGAATGGACGTGGTGGACCGCCGCCGAGATGGTGCGCTTCTTACGGGAGAACGCCGGCTCGATCAGCACCAGGGTCATCGCGCCCGAGTCGTTCCAGTACCTGAAGAACATGTCGGACCCGATACTCAACGACGCCACCGCGCTGGCCAACGTGGACATCATCGGCGCCCACCTCTACGGCACCTCCTACGCCAACTTCCCGTACCCGCTGTTCAAGCAGAAGGGCGCGGGCAAGGAGCTGTGGATGACCGAGGTGTACTACCCCAACAGCACCGACTCGGCCGACCTGTGGCCGCAGGCGCTCGACGTGGGCGAGCACGTCCACCACGCGATGGTGGACGCCGAGTTCCAGGCGTACGTCTGGTGGTACATCCGGCGCAGCTACGGGCCGATGCGGGAGGACGGGCAGCTCAGCAAGCGCGGCGCCTGCATGGCGCAGTTCGCCAGGTTCGTCCGCCCCGGGTACGTGCGGATCGACGCGACGGCCAACCCGGTGTCGAACGTCTACGTCTCGGCGTACCAGGGCGGTGACGGCACGGTCGCCGTCGTGGCCGTCAACAAGGCGGCCTCCGCGGTGAGCCAGCAGTTCACGCTGGCGAGCGGCACCGCCTCCAGCGTCTCGTCCTGGGTGACGGACGCGAGCAGGAACGTCGCCGCGCAGGGCACGGCCGCCGTCTCGAACGGCTCGTTCACCGCCACCCTGCCCGCCCGCAGCGTGACGACGTTCGTGACCGGCGTGACGCAGACGCCCGGCGGCGGGATCGACACCACCGCCTGGTACGTGCTGGTCAACCGCAACAGCGGCAAGGCCCTGGACGTCTACAACCTGTCCACGGCCGACGGGGCCCGCATCACGCAGTGGACCCGCAACAACGGCAACCAGCAGCAGTGGCAGTTCGCCGACTCCGGCGGCGGCTACTACCGGATCAAGTCCCGCCTTTCGGGCAAGGTGCTGGACGTCTCCGGCTTCTCCACCGCCAACGGCGGCGCCGTCGTCCAGTGGACCGACCTGAACGGCACCAACCAGCAGTGGCGGCCGGCCGAGTCCGGCGGTTACATCCGCCTGATCAACCGCAACAGCGGCAAGGCGCTGGAGGTGCAGGGCGCCTCCACCGCCGACGGCGCCAACATCGTCCAGTACGACGACTGGGGCGGCGCCAACCAGCAATGGCAGCTCGTCCGGGTCGGCTGACCACCATCCCCCTAGGGAAGCGACATGTCTGACTTATCGCGAAGGCAAGTGCTGCGGTTCGGTGCGGCCGGAGCCGGTGCCGCCATGCTGCCGATGTGGCCGGCCACCGCCCACGCGGCCGCCTCCCCGGCGGGCGACCTGGCCCTGTGGTACGACGAGGGCGCCGGCACCGACTGGCTGCGCGCCCTGCCGATCGGCAACGGCCGCCTGGGCGCCATGGTGTTCGGCAATGTCGACGTCGAGCGGCTGCAGCTCAACGAGGACACCGTGTGGGCGGGCGGCCCGTACGACCAGAGCAACACCAAGGGCGCGGCGGCGCTGGGCCAGATCCGGCAGCTCGTCTTCCAGAACCAGTGGAGCCAGGCCCAGAGCCTGATCGACCAGAACATGCTCGGCAGCCCGGCGGGCCAGCTCGCCTACCAGACCGTCGGCAACCTGCGGCTCACCCTCGGCGGCACCTCCGGCGTCAGCGAGTACACCCGCCACCTCGACCTGACCACCGCCACCGCGGGCGTGTCGTACCTGCAGAACGGCGTCCGCTACCGCCGCGAGACGATCGCCAGCGCGCCGGACCAGGTGATCGCCCTGCGCCTGACCGCCGACCGGCCCGGCTCGATCACGTTCTCGGCGACGTTCGACAGCCCGCAGCGCACCACCCGCTCCAGCCCGGACGCGGCCACGGTCGCGCTCGACGGCGTCTCCGGCGACATGGAGGGCGTGGCCGGGCGGGTCCGGTTCCTGGCGCTGGCCAGGGCCGTCGCCACGGGCGGCACCGTCACCAGCTCCGGCGGCACGCTGCAGGTCAGGTCCGCCGACAGCGTGACCGTGCTGATCTCCATCGGCACCAGCTACGTCGACTTCCGCGACGTGAGCGGCGACTACCAGGGCATCGCCCGCCGCCACCTCGACGCGGCCGCCGGCCGCTCCTACGACGACCTGCGCGCCCGGCACGTCGCCGACTACCAGCGGCTCTTCAGCCGTACGACGCTCGACCTCGGACGTACCGCGGCGGCCGACCAGACGACCGACGTGCGCATCTCCCGGCACGCCACCACCGACGACCCGCAGTTCGCCGCGCTGCTCTTCCAGTACGGCCGCTACCTGCTGATCAGCTCCTCCCGCCCGGGCACGCAGCCGGCCAACCTCCAGGGCATCTGGAACGACTCGCTGACCCCGGCGTGGGACTCGAAGTACACGATCAACGCGAACCTGCCGATGAACTACTGGCCGGCCGACACGACGAACCTGTCCGAGTGCTTTGAGCCGGTGTTCAAGATGATCAACGAGCTGGCGATCACCGGCGCCCGCACGGCCCGCGTGCAGTACAACGCGGGCGGCTGGGTGACCCACCACAACACCGACGCCTGGCGCGCGACGTCCGTCGTGGACGGCGCCATGTGGGGCATGTGGCAGACCGGCGGCGCGTGGCTGGCCAGCCTCATCTGGGAGCACTACACCTTCACCGGCGACCTGGAGTTCCTGCGGCAGAACTACCCGGCGCTGAAGGGCGCCGCGCAGTTCTTCCTCGACACCCTCGTGGAGGAGCCGACCCTGCGCTACCTGGTCACCAACCCGTCGAACTCGCCGGAGCTGGCCCACCACTCCGGCGTCAGCGTCTGCGCCGGCCCCACGATGGACAACCAGATCCTGCGCGACCTGTTCAACGGCTGCGCCCAGGCGGGCCAGGCGCTCGGCGTCGACGCCGACTTCCGCGCGCGCGTCCTGGCCGCCCGCGACCGGCTCGCGCCGATGAAGACCGGCTCGCGCGGCAACATCCAGGAATGGCTGTACGACTGGGTCGAGACCGAGCCCAACCACCGGCACATCTCGCACCTGTACGGCCTGCACCCCAGCAACCAGATCACCAAACGCGGCACCCCCGCCCTGCACGCCGCCGCCCGCCGCACCCTGGAGCTGCGCGGCGACGACGGGACCGGCTGGTCGCTGGCCTGGAAGGTCAACTACTGGGCGCGCATGGAGGAGGGCGCCCGCGCGCACACGCTGCTGCGGCTGCTGGTGACCCCGGACCGGCTGGCGCCCAACATGTTCGACCTGCACCCGCCGTTCCAGATCGACGGCAACTTCGGCGCCACCTCCGGCATCGCCGAGATGCTGCTGCAGAGCCACAACGGCGAGCTGCACGTCCTGCCGGCCCTGCCGCCCGCCTGGCCGAACGGCAAGGTGCAGGGCCTGCGCGGACGCGGCGGCTACACCGTGGACGCCACCTGGAGCTCCGGCGCGGCCACCGAGATCCGCGTCACCTTCGACCGGGGCGGCACCGTCTACGTGCGCGGCCGCATGTTCACCGGCAGCCACCAGGTGACCGACGCCGCGACCGGCGAGGCCGTCACCGTCACCAGGCCGGAGACCGACGTCATCGGGCTGACCGGGCAGGCCGGGCACACGTACCGGATGACCGCCTCCGGGCCGCCGGCCGCCTACGTGCGGATCGCGAACGTCACCACCGGCCTGGTGCTGGACAGCGGCGGCAACGTCGCCTCCGGCTCGGTGCTCAAGCAGTGGAGCTGGGACGGCAGCACCAACCTGCAGTGGCAGCTCGTGGACCTGGGCGGCGGCTGGTACCGCATCGTCAACCGCACCAACGGCATGGTCATCGACAGCTGGGGCAGCACCGCCAACGGCGCCAGCGCCCGGCAGGCGGCCTGGAGCGGCGGCAACAACCAGCAGTGGCGGCTCAACAGCACCGGCAACGGCCGCTACCAGATCATCAACCGGGGCACCGGCACGGCACTGGACGGCATGGGCAACAGCACCGCCGGCTCGACGGTGGCCCTGTGGGCGCCGAACTCCAGCACCAACAACCAGTGGACCGTCACCGGTGTCTGAGCGAGTCAGGGCTGGAGCAGCACCTTGATCGCGCTCGGGTGACGAGGTCGGTGGCGCCGAACCGGCGGGCCGGCTCCTGCCGGGGCGAACCAGCCGGTGCCGAGCACGTCGGAGGCGGCCGGCAGGCCCGGCACCAGGTCCAGGTCCGGCATGCCGGGGGTCGCCACGAGCGTGCCGTCGGCCGGCGGGACCCGGGCGAGCTGCGACCGGGTGCCGATCGCGGTGCTTTGCCCTGCCCCCGCCACTCCCTGCCGCCGCTACTCCCCGCCGACCCGCGCGCTCAGCGCCGCGAGCGTGGCGGAGAGCTGGGGGTCCGCCTGGCCCGCCGCCTCCAGCGCGGCGCTCAGGGTCTCCTCGTACGTGCGGCTGGCCTCGGCGTGCCTGGCCCGGCCCGCCTCGGTGATGACGGTGTAGACGCCGCGCTTGTCGTCGGGGCACAGGTCGCGGTAGGCGAAGCCGGCCGCGTTCAGCCGGGCGACCAGTCGGGTCACCGAGCTCTGGTTGAGCCCGACCTTGTCGGCCAGCTCCTGCATGCGCAGCTCGCTGGCAGGGGAGGTGGCGAGGTGGCCGAGCGCCCGGTACTCCGACAGGCCGATGCCGTGGTGGCGCTGCAAGGCGGTGGCGAGCCTGCTCTCCACCCGGGCGTGCAGGAGCAGCACGCGGTGCCAGGTCGCGGCGACGTCCGGGACGGGCGGCGCGGCGGGGGCTTCGGAGGCCATGGGGATCTCCTCGTTCCAGGATCTTGAAGACCGGCTTGACAGAAGAATACATGTACATACATCATTCTGCCCGTCGGGCATCTACTTGCAGATACATACAAATAGGAGTCATGTGATGGCCTGGATCTACCTGCTCGTCGCCGCCGTCTTCGAGGTCGTCTTCGCCCTGGCCACCAACGCCACCGAAGGCTTCACGCAGCTCTGGCCGTCCCTGCTCACGGCGGGCGCGGCGGCCGGCGGCATCTTCTTCCTCAGTCTCGCCCTGCGCACGCTGGACGTCGGCGTCGGCTACACCGTGTGGACGGGCATCGGCTCCGTCGGCACCGTCGTGCTCGGCGCCGTCATCTTCGGCGAGCAGATCACCATCTGGAAGGCCCTCGCGTTCGTGCTGATCATCGGCGGCGTGCTCGGGCTCAAGCTCTCCGACCGCCTGTCCGCGAGCAAGCCGTCCGCCGCCTGACCCGCTCCCATAGAAAGGTTTCCGTACCATGGCCTGGATCTACCTGTCCGTCGCGATCGTCTTCGAGATCTGCTTCGCCCTCGGCACCAACGCCACCCGCGGCTTCACCCGCCTGTGGCCGTCGGTCTTCACGCTGCTGGCGGCGGCCGGCGGCATCTTCACCCTCAGCCTGGCCCTGCGCACCCTCGACGTCGGCGTCGGCTACACCATCTGGACCGGCATCGGCTCCATCGGCACGGTCGTGCTCGGCGCCCTCATCTACAAGGAGCGGATCACTCCCGCCAAGCTCGGCTCGTTCGCCGCGATCATCGGCGGCGTCCTCCTGCTCAAGCTCGCGGCGGGCGTCTGACCCGCTCCGGGACGGCTTGGTTCGATGGCTGTCGTACGATGGGGACCATGGTCACAGCGCGACGAGCCGGGCAGGACCGGGTGCCGCCGCACCCCGACCCCGCCGAGATCAGCCTGCAGCAGGTCCTCGAAGCCCTGGTCGACCCGGTGCGCCGGCAGATCGTCCGCGAGCTGCACGCCGCCGGCGAGGACCTGCGGTGCGGCGTCATCGACCTGCCGGTCAGCAAGTCCACCGCCACCCACCACTTCAACGTGCTGCGCGAGGCCGGCCTCATCCGGCAGTACTACGTCGGCACCTCCCGCATGAACGCGCTGCGCCGCGACGAGGTCGAGCGGGCCTTCCCCGGGCTGCTGGCCCTCGTCGCGGCCGACACCCCCTCGGGTGCGCAGCTTTCAGGCGTCGGCTGAGTCCTTCCGGAGCTCGGCTTCCCGGGCGTCCGCCGAGGTGCCGAGGGCGCTGCCCGCCAGCCACTCCTGCCACGACTTGGCCCAGGGCGTCGGCCCGTTGCCGAACCGCAGCCGCCGCGAGGTGCCCGTGACCTCGATGATGTCGCCCCGCTGCGTGAAGCCGTAGAACCAGCGGGCGTTGCTCGTGCTCGCGTTCACGCAGCCGTGGCTGACGTTGCGGCGGCCCTGCGCGCCGGTCGACCAGGGGGCGGCGTGGAAGAACATGCCGCTGTACGTCATCCGCACGTTCCACTTCGTGTGGTGGAAGTACTCGCCCGGGATGCCGATCGTGGCGGAGTCCATCAGGAAGTCCTCCGCCTTCTCCTGGGCGATCATCGTGCCGGACCAGCTCTCGTAGCCCGGCTTGCCCAGGCTGACCGGGATCCTCCGGACGACCTCGCCGTTCTTGCGGACGATCGCCCGGTGCGTCTTGTTCCGGATCGTGGTGATGTGCTCGGGGCCCACGGTGAAGGACAGCGTGCGGTCCTTCGTCCCCCAGAAGCCGCCGCCGATCCGCAGGCCCGCCAGATGGGCGACCACCGTGACCCGCTCGCCGCTCGGCCAGTACTCGCGCGGCCTGAACTGCATCTCCCGGTCGCTCACCCAGCTCCACGCGCCCTCGACCGGCTGCGACATCCGCACCTCCAGCGACCGCTCCACCGCCGCCCGGTCCTCGCGGGCGGTCACCGGCTTCGACAGCAGGACCTGGATCGGCATCCCCACGCCGACCCGCTCGCCGTCCAGCGGCGACATGCCGGTCTCCAGCACCTTCCTCGGCTTGAGCGTGGTGAACGCGGACCGCTCCGTCACCACCTGCCCGCCGTCGGCGCCGGTGGCCTGCGCCCGCACCGTGTACGCCGTGCCCGGCCGCAACGGCCAGCGCGGCCGCCACGTGCCGTCGGCCGCCAGGGCCCCGCTGACCTCGCGCCCCTTGGCGTCGGCGACCGACAGCGCGGTGACCTTGCCGCCGGTGACCCGGACGCCGATCCCCGTGTCCGGCGGGACCTTCTTCGCGCCGTCCACCGGCGTGATCGTCAGGCCGGGCGGCGGGAGCGGCCGGGACTCCTGAGGCGGTGCGGGGGTGCCGCCGCCCGAGGCGCAGCCGGCGGTCACGAGCAGCACCGCCGTGGACGTGCTGACGAGGATGGTGCTGCCGTTCCGCATCGCGGATGCCCCCAACTTCTCCCGACACATGGGCCTATTTCGGACTAGGTGATCCCTCTTCGGGACGAGAAGGGTTATGCCCGTCACTCTGTGTAATCATGCGATGGCGTCCTTCGTCTTTCGCGGACGTTCAAGAGCCGTGCGGAAACCCGCGACGCCCACCCGTACGTCACCCTGCTTGACACCACCGTGATCGATCCTTAACCTCTCGGGGGCAAGGCGGCCTGAATCGTTTTTATCCCTGTTATGTACCTTCCGTGAGGGGGTGCGCTTCAGAGCTCGATGTCCTGCCCATGAAGTGCGGGGTTGCGGCGACGCTGCGTAACTCTCCTCGACCCTTCGACGGCCCGCCGCCCATCGAACCTCTCTGAAACGTTCAAACCAAGGCCGCGAGACGTCCCCCGACCCGACGGAGGAACTCATGACCACCACCCCCGCCTTACGCACTCCCGAGAAGCGCCGCAGGCTCGCCCGGACCGTCGCGGCCCTCGCCCTCCTCGCGGGCGGCCTCGCACTAGGCTCGCCCCCCGCGTCCGCCGCGGCCTGCGGTGACGGCACCTTCCAGGCGCAGGTGACGGTCAGCGGCAGCACCTGGACCGCCCGCAACAGCGCCGGCGCCGCCGTCTACACCGGCACCGACTTCCGGGCGGCCGTGCAGGCGGGCATCGGCAGCCTCACCGCCGGGCGCACCTCCATCCAGCGGGTCCTCGTGCGCGGCAACGGCTCGATGAGCGCCGGCAGCCGGATCTCGCTGCCCAGCCACACGTCCCTGTCGGTCTGCGGCACGATCAACGTCACCGGCTCCGGCAGCGGCGACTACGCGCCGGTCTACTCCCGGGGTACCACGAACATCGAGGTCCCGTACCTCAACGTCACCGGCACCCCCGTCTACGGCATCTTCCTGCGCAACGTCACCAACGTCTGGCTCGGCCAGATCGACATGCGGCTCGGCGCGGGCCTCGGCGTCCGCATCGACAACCGCGGCGACACCAGCCAGTGGACCCGCAACGTCCGGGTCGACAACGTGTACGTGCAAGGTGCCAGTTCGCACGCCATGGAGACGTACGGCGTGGACGGCCTCACCGTCGGCACCGTGACGGCCCGCAGCGTCGGCGAGTCCGGCCTGCTGCTCAACCAGACCATCAACGCCACGGTCGGCACCGTGGACGCCGACAACGCCGGCGCCGGCACCGGCTACGCCGCCTTCCGCATGGCCAACCGCAACGGCCGCATCGGCAGCTCCTACCCGAACAACATCCGCGTCGGCACCGTCAAGGCGCGCGGCGGCGGCCGCGGCGTCTTCTGCGTCTCGGAGAGCGGCGGCGCCACCATCGACCGGGTCGACATCGCCAACACCGGCAACAACTCCGTCCTGGTGGAGAACTGCTACAACGTCGTCATCGCGGGCGTGTCGGGCACGATCAGCGGCGGCGGCGAGGTGCGGATCGCGGCCCGCACGGAGTTCCCGCCGTCGTCGGGCATCCGGTTCCAGAACCTGACGGTCAGCAACACCGGCATCCGGTGGAGCCCGTGCACCGGCAGCAACAACACGATCAGCAACGTGACACGGGTGAACTCCACGCTGACCTGGTGCTGAACCACCCACCCCGTACCGTCGCCGCCTCGGCGGGCGAGCCGCCGTCGGTGGCCGAGTCGCCTTCGCCGAGCTGGTCGCCTGCGTCGGGCCAGTCGCCTGCCACGGGCGCGTCGCCTGCGAGTCACCTTCGGTGGGCCCGCCGCCTCCTATGGGCACGTCGTTCTCGGTGGGGGGTCGCCTTCTGGGCGGTCGCCTGCGGAGGGCGAGTCGCCTCCGGAGGATGCGGGGGGCCACTCAGGGCGGCCCGGCCCGTGTGGACCGGGCCGCCGTTGTGGCCTGCCGCTCCGGCGACGAGCGCCGCGTCACTGGCGGCCAAGCCGCGCTCGGCCCGTTCGCGGTGCTGCGCGGCCTCCGCATCGGGCCTGGTGCTGAGGCGATTGTTCCGGCGGGCACGTTCATCGCCCGCACCACGTCCGTCCTGCTCGCGGACGCCCGCACCGGCCCGCGGCCGTCCGCCGGGTCGGTGCGGGCCGTGAGATGTCGTGATCGGCGGTGCCGTTCACGCGCTGCCACCGCACTGCCGCCGCCCACCGCGCCGGCGCGCCCGCCGCGGCCCCTGAAGCCGCCAGGGGACCGGGGGCCGGTGGTTTATCCGGGTGCGGTGGGTGCGGCGGCCGGGGGAGGATGGCCGCGCCCGGCCCGTGGAGGCCGGTATCCCGGACGAGGAGCGTGTCATGGGCGCCATCGGATCCGCAGGCCCCGAGGTCAGGGTGAGGGCGGGGAGGCTGCGCGGCCGGATGGAGGGCGGTGTGGCCGTGTTCCGGGGCGTGCCGTTCGGGCGGCCGCCGGTCGGGGCGCTCCGGCTGGCCGCGCCGGTGCCGGCCGAGTCGTGGGACGGGGTGCGGGAGGCGGTGGCGTTCGGGGCGCCGCCGCCGCAGTCGCGGCTGCTCGGCGCGTCCCGCGCGGACGGCGGCGACGGCGACTGGCTGACCGTCAACGTCTGGTCCCCGAGCCTGGGGGGTGCCCGGCTGCCGGTGATGGTGTGGATCCAGGGTGGCGGATACATGTACGGCTGGTCCGGCGACCCGCTCTTCGACGGCCGGGTGCTGGCCGGTGACGGCGTTGTCGTGGTCACGTTCAACTACCGGGTCTCGGCCGAGGGCTTCGGGCACTTCCGTGGGGCGCCGGCCAACCGCGGCCTGCTGGACCAGGTGGCGGCGCTGCGGTGGGTGCGTGACAACATCGCGGCGTTCGGCGGGGACCCTGACCGGGTCACCGTCTTCGGCGAGTCGGCGGGCGCGGGCAGCATCGCGGCGCTGATGACCATGCCCTCGGCCGCTGGGTTGTTCCGCCGGGCGATCGCGCTGAGCGTGCCGGGCCTGTTCTTCTCCGCCGAGGTGGCCGCGGACATCGCCGCCGCCGTGGCCGCCGAGCTGGGCCTGCCTCCGGACGCGGGCGAGCTGCGGAGCCTGCCGCCGGAGCGGCTGATCGACGCCGGTGACGCGGTGGCGGACAAGTCGGGCGGCTGCCCGCAGTGGGGCCGGGCCGCGTACGTCCAGACGCCGTTCGCGCCGGTCGTGGACGGCGAGGTGCTGCCCGACGTGCCATGGAGGTCCGTACCGGACGGGCCCGCGCCCGGGGCCGCGGACGGGACCGCGTCCGGTGTGGACTTGATCGTCGGGCACAATCGCGACGAGTACCGCCTCTTCATGCTGATCAAGGGCGACCTCGGCCAGATCACCGCCGAACGCGCGGACGCCGCGCTGCGGCAGCTCGCCCCCGACCCGGCCGGCTACCGGGCCGCCTTCCCGGACGCCTGCGAGGAGCGGCTGTTCGAGCTGGTGCACTCGGACTGGTTGTTCCGGATGCCGTCGCTGCGCCTGGCCGAGGCCCATCAGCGGCGCGGCGGCAGCACCCGCCTGTTCGAGCTGACCTGGCCGGCCCCCGGCATGGGCGGCGACGTGCTGGGCGCCTGTCACGGCCTCGGCCTGCCGCTGACGTTCGGGAATCTGACCGAGGGAGTGGCGGCCCTGCTGCTCGGCCAGGAGCCGCCGCCGGCCGCGGCGGAGCTGTCGGCCAGGGTGCGGGCGGCCTGGACCGCGTTCGCGGCGACGGGGGATCCGGGCTGGCCGGCGTACGAGCAGGAAGGGCGCCTCACGTGGGTCGTCGGCGCCGAGCCGGCCGTGGCGGCGTATCCGGAGGAGACGTCGCGCGCGCTGTGGGCGGGGTACGGCTTCGACCCGCTCCCGCTCGGCCCACGCTGACGTGAAGCCTGTCCTATATATACCTTTTTATGCGCTTTTGGGGGGTTCAATCGGGGTAGGGGGAGGCCGGAACGGGAGCACGAGCCCGACACAGGGTCAGGGCCGAAGGGGGAGGGTGCTTCGATGACCTACCATCACACACGGCACGTCAGCGGCTGGGTCGGCTGGATCTGGTTCGCCGGGATGCTCATGATCATCGCGGGCGTCTTCAACATCATCGGTGGCCTGTACGCGGTCATCAACGACGACGTCTACGTCCGCACGCCGCTGCGGCTGCTGTTCTTCGACGTGTCCACCTGGGGATGGCTGCACCTGATCTTCGGCGTGGTGCTCCTCGCCACCGGCCTCGCCGTGAGCGTCGGGCAGACGTGGGCCCGCGTGGTCGCCGCGATCCTGGTCATGCTGAACGCGATGACCCAGCTCACCTGGATCGGCGTGAACCCGTGGTGGTCGCTGGCGGTCATCGCGGTGGACGTGCTGGTGCTCTACGCCCTCATCGTGCACGGCCGCGAGGCCAGGCAACTCGACACCTGAGCCCCCCTTGAAAGGACGCCCTCTGGCCTTCCGGTCAGGGGGCGTTCGCCGTGCCCCACCGTACGTCCCGCAAGCACGGCCGAAGGTCCTTCAGCGGCAGGGCCGTGCGTTCATTGCCGAGCCGGGCCCCGGCGGCTACTGCCGCCACCGAGGCCCGGCTCTGTCCGTGACCGCCGCTCAGCGGGTCAGCCGGAGGTGGGGGTGTAGGTCCACTTCTGGTTGCCGCCGCCGTGGCAGGTGTAGAGCTGCAGCCCGGTGCCGTTGGCCGTGCCCTGGCCGATGGCGTCGAGGCACAGGTTGGACTGGACGCCCACGATGCTGCCGTCGCTGTTGACGCGCCACTGCTGGTTGGCGCCGCCGTGGCAGGCGTAGATCTGGATCCGGGCGCCGTTGCCGCTGCCGCCGGCGTCGAGGCACTTGCTGCCGTACACCTTCAGCTCACCGGCGGAGGTCTGCGACCACTGCTGGTTGCTGCCGTTGTTGCAGTCCCAGAGCTGCACCTGCTGGCCGTCGCTGGTGCTGTTGTTCGGGACGTCCACGCAGCGGCCGGAGGCGGTGCCCTTGATCTGCCCGGCGTTCCCGCCCGGCGTCGGCGTCGTGGTGGTGCCGCCGTTGAGCGCGTTCAGCACGGCGTCGTAGGCCGGCTTCTTGTTGCTGCCGCTGAACAGCAGCGGGGTGTCGCCGGAGCGCCAGGAGTCCTGGTCGCGCACGCCCCACACGGTGATGCCGTTGCAGCGGGGCACGGCCAGGCAGTCGTTGACGACCGCGGCGTAGGTGGAGGGCGAGGCGCCCTGGATGTCCAGCTCGGTGATCTGCACGTCCACGCCGAGGGCGGCGAAGCTCTGCAGGGTGGTGCGGAAGTTGCTGTTGTACGGGCTGCCGCTGTTGAAGTGGGACTGGAAGCCGACGCAGTCGATCGGCACGCCCCGCGACTTGAAGTCCCTGACCATGTTGTAGACGCCCTGCGTCTTGGCCCAGGTCCAGTTCTCGATGTTGTAGTCGTTGTAGCAGAGCTTGGCGGCGGGGTCGGCGTTGCGCGCGGTGCGGAAGGCGACCTCGATCCAGTCGTTGCCGGTGCGCTGGAGGTTGGAGTCGCGCCGGCCGCCGGAGTTGCCGTCGGCGAACGCCTCGTTGACCACGTCCCAGGCGTAGATCTTGCCCTTGTAGTGGTTCATGACGCCGTTGATGTGGTCGATCATCGCCTGGCGCAGCGAGCTGCCCGACAGCGACTGCATCCAGCCGGGCTGCTGGGCGTGCCAGGCCAGGGTGTGGCCGCGCACGCGCTTGCCGTTCTGCACGGCCCAGTTGTAGACGCGGTCGCCGCTGCTGAAGTTGAACTGCCCCCGGTTGGGCTCGGTGGCGTCGATCTTCATCTCGTTCTCGGCGGTCACCATGTTGAACTCGCGGCTGGCGATCGTCGTGTAGGCGGAGTCGCCGAGCCTGCCGGCGGCGATGGCGGTGCCGAAGTAGCGGCCGCTCTGCTCGGCGGCGGCGCCGAGCGTGCTGGCGGCGGCGTCGGCGGGGATCGCCGTCGCGAACGCGGTGATCAGGCCGAGTGCGCCGAGCGTGCCGGCGATGATCGCGCGGCGGCGGGCGCCGCGCGGGCGGGGGGCGGTGGATGGGGACATGGCGTTCACGCTCATGCCTGAGCCTCCATAAACGAATCCTGGGGGAGGAGCGTGCCGGCCGGCCGCACCCGCGCTCATGGGGAGCGCGACATGTCATGGGGGAGATCGTCTCGGGCACTCAGTTTGGGAAGCGTCCCGAAAATTGTCAAGGAAAAGCTGAAAAGTTTCGGGATCACCTCCTTGCGGGTAGGCGGATTGGCCTCGTTGTATAGGGAAGCGCGGGTCCTGAAACTTTCGAAGCAGCGAGTCCGGATGATTTCGGCGTGAAAGTTTCATGCCGATCATTCGGCGCCGGAACCGAAAATACGAGGTGAGCGTGGCGGCCGCGACCCCCGCCGCCCGACCGCCGCCCTGACTGGTCTTGACAGTACCTTTCCACCTCGGATTTGCTCCCTCCGCCACCGGCCCCCAACCGGCCCGAAGATCAGCAGTCCGATCGGCGCTCCAGATTGTTAGCGCTAACAGCGGGAGGCGGAACGATGAGAGAGGCGCACGACATGCAAGCGCGCAGGAGAGGGTACGCGGGCTTCGCCGGCGCCCTGGCGGCATTGGTCGCGGTCGCGGCCACCGTTCTGGCCATGTTCCTCGCGGGCGCGCCCCGCGCGTCGGCCGCGGCCCTGACCGAGGTGACCGGCTTCGGCAACAATCCGGGTGGCCTGCGGATGTACATCTACGTGCCCGACCGCGTGGCGGCCAAGCCGGGCGTGCTGGTCGCGATGCACGGCTGCAACGGCTGGGCGCCCGGCTTCCACCAGGGCACCGAGTTCGCCTCCCTGGCCGACCGGTACGGCTTCGTCGTCATCTACCCGCAGGCGAACAAGAGCGCCAACGGCATGTCGAACTGCTTCGACGTGTGGTCGAACGAGGCCCTGCGCCACGCCGGCGGCAGCGACCCCGTGTCGATCGTGTCCATGGTGAGCTACGCCTTGCAGCGCTACAACGGCGACCCCGAGCGGGTGTTCGCCACCGGCTT
Source organism: [Actinomadura] parvosata subsp. kistnae (assembly GCF_900323885.1). GTDB lineage: Bacteria > Actinomycetota > Actinomycetes > Streptosporangiales > Streptosporangiaceae > Nonomuraea > Nonomuraea composti. The sequence goes on from NZ_OOHJ01000005.1 coordinate 396,301, forward strand.
CTCCTCCGGCGCCATGGAGACGCTCAACCTGCTGGCCACCTACCCCGACGTGTTCAAGGCGGGCGCGCCGTTCGCCGGCGTCCCCTACGGCTGCCTCGGGCCGGCCGGCTGCGGCGACAAGACGCCGCAGCAGTGGGGCGACCTGGCCAGGAACGCCTACCCGGGCTACACCGGGCCCCGGCCGCGCGTGATGGCCTGGCACGGCACCGCCGACAACGTCCTGGCGTACTCCATGCTGCAGGAGGAGGTCGACCAGTGGACGAACGTGCACGGGCTGAGCCAGACGCCCACCTCGACCGACAGCCCGCAGTCCGGCTGGACCAGGCGGGTGTTCGGGTCCGGGCAGGTGGAGTCGTACACGATCAGCGGCGCCGGACACAACCTGCCGCACACCGGGATGGCCGCGTACGCGATCCGCTTCTTCGGCCTGGACGACGGCGGCTCGTCCACCCCGACGCCCGGCGACGGGGCCGCGCCGATCAAGGGCGTCGGCTCGGGCCGCTGCGTGGACGTCCCGAACAACGGCACCGCTGACGGCACGCAGGTGCAGCTGTGGGACTGCAACGGCCAGGCCAACCAGCAGTGGACGCGGACCTCCGCCGACGAGCTGAAGGTCTACGGCAGCAAGTGCCTGGACGCCGCCGGCACCGGCAACGGCGCCCGCATCCAGATCTACGCCTGCCACGGCGGCGCGAACCAGAAGTGGCGCGTCAACACGGACGGCACGATCACCGGCGTGCAGTCGGGGCTGTGCCTGGACGCGGTCGGCCAGGGCACCGCCAACGGCACCCGGCTGCAGCTCTACACCTGCCACGGCGGCGCGAACCAGAAGTGGAGCAGGGCCTGATGAACAGAATGGCATCCGCACTCCGGCGCGCCGGGCTCGTGATCGTGGCGTTGCTCTGCACCGCGACCGTGATCACCGGCCCGGCCAGGGCCGACAACCCGATCATCCAGACGATCTACACCGCCGACCCGGCGCCGCTGGTGCACAACGGCCGCGTCTACCTCTACACGGGGCACGACGAGGACGGCTCGACCTACTTCACGATGAAGGAGTGGCGGGTCTGGTCGTCGGCGGACATGGTGAACTGGACCGACCACGGCTCCCCGATGAGCGTGTCCACCTTCGCCTGGGCGAGCGCGGACGCGTGGGCCGGCCAGACGATCGAGCGCAACGGCAAGTTCTACTGGTACGTGCCGGTCAAGGACCGGGCCAGCGGCCAGATGGCCATCGGCGTCGGCGTCTCCACCAGCCCCACCGGGCCCTTCACCGACGCCATCGGCCGCCCGCTGGTCAGGAACGGCGAGATCGACCCCACGGTGTTCATCGACGACAACGGCCAGGCGTACCTGTACTGGGGCAACCCGAACCTGTGGTACGTCCGGCTGAACGCCGACATGATCTCGTACTCGGGCAGCCCCACGCAGATCCCGCTGACCACGGCCGGGTTCGGCACCCGCACCGGCAACGCGAGCCGGCCCACCCTGTACGAGGAGGGGCCCTGGGTCTTCAAGCGCAACGGCCTGTACTACAACGTCTTCGCGGCGCGCTGCTGCTCGGAGTTCATCGCCTATTCGACGGCGCCCGGCCCCACCGGCCCCTGGACGTACCGGGGGACGGTCATGCCGACGCAGGGCGGAAGCTTCACCAACCACGCCGGCATCGTCGACTTCAACGGCGGGTCGTACTTCTTCTACCACAACGGCGCGCTGCCGGGCGGCGGCGGTTACACGCGCTCGGTGGCGGTGGAGAAGTTCACCTACAACGCCGACGGCACCATCCCGACGATCACCATGACCACGTCGGGCGCTCCACAGGTGGGGACGCTGAACCCGTACGTGCGCCAGGAGGCCGAGACGATCGCCTGGGAGAGCGGCGTGGAGACCGAGCGCGCCAGCGAGGGCGGCATGAACGTCGGCTGGATCGAGAACGGCGACTACATCAAGGTCAAGGGCGTCGCGTTCGGCTCCGGCGCGACCTCCTTCACCGCCCGCGTGGCCTCGGCGAGCTCCGGCGGCCGGATCGAGCTGCGCCTCGACGGCGCCAACGGCCAGCTCGTGGGGACGTGCACCGTGCCCGGCACCGGCGGCTGGCAGACGTGGACGACCGTCACCTGCCCGGTGAGTGGCGCGACGGGCACGCACGACCTGTACTTCAGGTACGCCGGCGGCAGCGGCTACCTGTTCAACGTGAACTGGTGGCAGTTCAACGGCGGCTGACCGGCGGGACAGGAGGAACCGGATGCGCAAGATCATGAGAGGGCTCCTGGCGGTGTTACTGGCGGCCGGCGCGCTGGTCGTCGCCGGCGGCGGCACGACGCCGGCCGCGGCCCTGGACAACGGGCTCGCCCGCACCCCGCAGATGGGGTGGAACGACTGGAACACCTTCTTCTGCAACGTCAACGAGAGCCTGATCCGGCAGACCGCGGACATCATGGTCTCCAGCGGCATGGCGGCGGCGGGCTACACCTACGTCAACATCGACGACTGCTGGTCGACCAAGAGCCGCAACGCCGCCGGCGATCTGGTGGCGGACCCGCAGAAGTTCCCCAGCGGCATGAAGGCGCTGGCCGACTACGTGCACTCCAAGGGGCTGAAGCTCGGCATCTACTCCTCGGCGGGCACGACCACGTGCGCGGGCTACCCGGCCAGCCTCGGCTATGAGCGGCGCGACGCCGCGCTGTGGGCGTCGTGGGGCATCGACTACCTGAAGTACGACAACTGCGGCGACCACCAGGGCAAGAGCGGGCAGCAGCGCTACACCGCCATGCGGGACGCGCTGGCCGCCACCGGCCGGCCGATCCTGTTCAGCCTGTGCAACTGGGGCCAGGAGAGCGTGTGGACGTGGGGGATGCCGGTCGGCAACTCATGGCGCACCACGGGCGACATCGCCGCGAACTGGAACTCCATCATGGGCATCCTCGACCAGCAGGTGGGGCTGGAGGCGTACTCGGGGCCGGGCGGCTGGAACGACCCGGACATGCTGGAGGTGGGCGTCGGCTCGCTGACGGCGACCGAGGGGCGCGCGCACTTCAGCCTGTGGTCGCTGCTGAACGCCCCGCTCATCGCGGGCAACGACATCCGGTCGATGAGCGCCGAGACCCGGACCATCCTGACGAACACCGAGGTCATCGCGGTCAACCAGGACTGGGGCGGCCGGCAGGGCCACAAGATCAGCGACAACGGGAACCTGGAGGTGTGGCGCAAGCCGATGTCGAACGGCTCGGTCGCGGTCGTCCTGCTCAACCGGGGCACCTCGACCTCGACGATCTCCACCACCGCCGCCGCGCTGGGGCTGGGCTCGGTCGCCTCCTACACGGTGCGCGACCTGTGGGCGCACACGACGTCGACCTCGACGGGGACGATCAGCGCTTCCGTACCGGGGCACGGGGCGGCCATGTTCCTCGTCACCGGCGGCGGCATCACGCCCACGCCGACCGGCACCATCAAGGGCGCCGGCTCGGGCCGCTGCCTGGACGTCACCGGCGCCGCCGCGACGAACGGCGCGCAGGCGCAGATCTGGGACTGCAACGGCCAGCCGAGCCAGCAGTGGACGCCCACCGCGAGCGGCGAGCTGCGCGTCTTCGGCACCAAGTGCCTGGACGTCTACAACCGCGGCACCGCCGACGGCACCAACGTGATCATCTGGGACTGCAACGGGCAGACCAACCAGCAGTGGCGGCTCAACAGCGACGGCACGATCACGGCCGTGGGCGCGAACAAGTGCCTGGACGTGCCCAACAACGCCACCGCCAACGGCACCAAGCTGGTCATCTGGTCCTGCAACGGCGGCGCCAACCAGCGCTGGACCCGCACCTGAGTCCCGCGCCGGAGGCGGCGGGGTCCACCGCCTCCGGCGCGACCACCCGGGCTACGCGCCCGACTGGCGCAGGGACATCACCGCCCACGGGGCGAGCTCGACGTCGAGGTGCAGCACCCCGTCGGCGGGCACGGTCAGCGCGTACCTGAGCAGCGAATCGGCGACCCCTCTCAGGTACGCGCCCTGCTCCCTGGACAGGTTCAGCGGCGACCCGAGCCGGTACCAGGCCTCGGCGGCGTTCCCGTGCTGCCAGTCCACGACCTCCACCAGGAACGTGGTGCCGGGCTCCAGCCCGCCGATCGAGTGGCGGATCCGCCGGCTCGGCCCCACCCCGGCCAGCGAGCGGGCCGCCGCGTACGAGGTCGCCGACCCCACCCCCTTGCCGCCCATCTCCTCCGGGTAGTTGAAGAACACCGCGGAGACGGCCGACGTGCGGCTGTCACGCGTCACCACCCCGTGCGGCGTCGTCAGCAGCGCCCGGTCCCCGAGCCGGGTCAGCATCGCGAACGCGTGGAACGTCGGCTTGTGCACCCCGTCCTCGTTGACCAGCCCGAACCCGCCGTGGAACGGCCCGATGCCCGCGCCGCCCTCCTCGAACACGTCGGTGAAGGTCCAGTAGGCGATCGAGTCGGCCAGCGTCGCGCACTGCAGGAACGACCGCGTGATGGCGGCCGCCGCGAACGGCGTGTCGTGGATGAAGTCGCGGGCGGACGGCGACGTCGACCACTCGGTGATGTGGATCTCCGCGTCGGGGTAGGCGCTGCCGCGCACCAGCTCGCGCAGCAGGGTCAGGTCGTCGTACGTGGCGTCGGCGTACCGGGTGATCTGCACGGCCTCCCCGCTGGCGCCGTAGGCGAAGTCGGTGGGGTAGGTGTGGGTGGAGATGAAGTCGACCGGCAGCTCGCGCTCGGCGCACCAGGCGATGAAGTCCTCGATCCAGACCGGCCGCCAGTCGAGAGCGTCCACGTCCTCGGCGGCGGCGGTGGCGAACGCGGCGGAGCGGTCCTCGACCTCGCCCTTGTAGCGGTCGTCCGGCACGAAGACGCTGGTGGCGGGCCCGCCCACCTTCAGCTCAGGGTCGATGGCCTTGATCGCCCGGACGGTCCGCTCGTACAGCTCGAAGTACTCGGTCTTGGTGCCGGTCCAGAAGTGCGGGACCAGGTTCGGCTCGTTCCACACCTCGAAGCGCCACTGCCGCACCTCGTCCAGGCCGTAGCGGCCGATCCAGTGCTCGACCGACCGGGTGACCAGCTCGACCCAGCGCTCCATGTCGTTGGGCGGGCTGCAGTGGGCGCCCCACCAGAACACGGTCTCCGTCTGGGTCGCCAGGTCGCGCGGCATGAACCCCAGCTCGACGAAGGGCCGCACGCCGTGGTCGAGCAGGAAGTCGAACACCTTGTCCACGTAGCTGAAGGTGTGGACGGGGGCGGGCAGCGGGGCGTCGGGGCCGAAGCCGCCGCCGTAGCGGGCCCGGTAGACGAACATGTCGTCGTGGAAGACGCCGTGGAAGCGGAGGTAGCGCACCCCGAGGGCGGCGATCTCGGCGAACTGCCGCTGCCAGTCGGCGCGCAGCGCCTCGTTCGCCCGCCCGGCGCCGACGCACCGGCTCCAGACGTGCGGGAGCGCGCTCTCGTCGCACGGCCTGCCGTCGATCCAGATGTTCATGGTCTCATTTCTGTTGGGGAGAGGGTCAGCCCTTGACGGCGCCCAGCGCCAGGCCCGACTGCCAGTACCGCTGCAGGCTGAGGAACGCGATGATCAGCGGGACGATCGTCAGCAGCGCGGAGGTGATCACCAGGTTCTGGACGAGCGCGCCGTTGCCGGCCGACGAGCCGAGCTTGTTCCACTGGTTGATGCCGACCGTCAGCGGATACCAGTCCGGATCCTTGAGCATGATCAGCGGCAGGAAGTAGTTGTTCCAGATCGACACGAACGAGAACAGCAGCACCGTCACGCCCGCCGGCGCCAGCAGCGGCAGCGCGATCTGCAGGAACGTCCTGAACTCGCCGGCCCCGTCGATCTTGGCCGCCTCCAGCAGCCCCGACGGCACCGCCTCGGCCGTGAACACCCACATCAGGTACAGCCCGAACGGGTTGATGAAGGACGGGATGAGCACCGCCCACGGCGTGTCGGTCATGCCGAGCTGCGCGAACAGCAGGAACTGCGGGATCGCCAGGGCGATGCCGGGCACCGAGATCGACCCCAGCACGACCAGGAGGAACACCCGCTTGCCGGTGAAGTCCAGCTTGGCCAGCGCGTACCCGCCGAGCGCGGCCAGGAACGTCGACACGGTCGCGCCGACGACGACGTAGAGCACGGTGTTGAGCAGCCACCGGGCGAAGATCCCGTCCTGGTAGGTGAACACCTGCGCGATGTTGTCCCACAGCGCGAACTCGTGGCCGGGCCCCAGCCCGAACGTCGAGACGAAGTCGGCCTGCGACTTGGTCGCGTTGATCACCAGCCACACCAGCGGCAGCAGGCAGTACAGGGTGAACAGGGCCGTCATCACCGTGAGCGTGGTGCTCTTCCTCGGGTTGCCCACGGTGTGCAGGCGGCTAGCGGCCGGACGAGGCATTGCGCAACCCCCTGATCTGGACGGCGTAGGCGACGGCGATCGTGATCGCCGCCATGACGAGGGCGAGCGCCGCCGCGTAACCCTGCTGCGACCCGGTGAACGCCAGGTTGTAGGCGTACAGGTTGGGCGTGTAGAAGGTGGTCACGCCGCTGTTGGCCACCATCGAGGGCAGGATTTGCGGCTCGTTGAACATCTGGAACGTGCCGATGATCGAGAAGATGACGGTGACGACCAGCGAGCCGCGCAGCGCGGGCAGCTTGATCGCCCGCACGACCTGCAGCTCGTTCGCGCCGTCGATCGCGGCCGCCTCGTACAGCTCGCGCGGCACCGCCTTGAGCGCGGCGTAGAAGATGAGCATGTTGAAGCCGGTGAACGCCCACGTCACCATCACCCCGATGGAGATGAGCGTGGTGCCGGGGGAGAACGGATCGAAGTCCGTGCCCAGGGCCTTGTTGAGGCTGCCGAACAGGCCGTACTTGACGCCCAGCAGGAACCCCCACATGAGCGTCGAGACGATCGCCGGCACCGCGTACGGCAGGAAGATCGTCACCCGCAGGAACTTCGTGCCGTGCAGGCGCATGGAGTCGAGCGCCAGCGCCAGCGCCATGGACAGCACCAGCATGATCGGCACCTGGACGAGCGTGAACCGGGCCACGCGCGCCACGCCGTCCCAGAACTGCGGGTCGCGCACCAGCTTGGTGTAGTTGTCGAGCCCGACGAACGTGGTGCCGCCGACCAGCCTGTCCTGGAAGAAGCTCAAGTAGGCGGCGTACAGGATGGGCACGATGAACACGAGGGCGAACAGCGCGGCGAAGGGCGCGATGAACGCCAGCCCCGCCTGCGGCCTGCGCGGCTTGCGCGGGCCGCGGGCAGCGGCGTCGGGCTGACGGGCCTGGGCCACGCTAGCTCACCTCGAAGCCCTGCTCGTTGCCGTACTGGATGCAGCGCTGCCGCCACTGCTCCAGGATCTCGGCCAGCGAGCCCTTGCCGGTGGTGTAGAACGGCGAGGCGAGGTCGCCGTAGATCGAGCGGGCCCACTCGAAGAACGGCGGGTACTGCCAGCCGCTGCCGACGATCTCCGAGGCCTCGGCGAGCACGGCGCCGACCTTCTGGCCGCCGAAGTAGGTGCTCTCCTTGTCGCGGAACGCCTTGTCGTCCAGCACCGACAGGTTCGGCACGAAGGCGCCGGCCTCGACCCGGGACGACAGCCCCTTGCCGTGCGCGAAGTACTCCAGGAACTTGTAGGCCGCCTCCTTGTGCTCGGCCGCCGCCGGGATGCCGAAGGAGCTGCCGCCGTTCGCCGCTCCGACCTTGGTGCCCGGCTCCCACTGCGGCATCAGGGCGACCTTGAAGTCGCCGCTGGCCTTCGGGGCGCGCTCGGGCAGCGTCGAGGTCAGCCAGCCGCCCATCGTCTGGGTGGCGAGGCTGCCGTCGTTGAGCGCCCGGTTCCAGTCGTCGGACCAGCCGGTGATCTTCGTGTTGATCAGGCCCTCGTCGAGCATCTTCTGCCAGAAGGCCACGGCCTTGGTCGTGCCGGCGTCGGTGAAGTCGATGTGCACCTTCGTGCCGTCCACCTTGAACGGGCGGCCCCCGGCCTGCCAGATGAGCGAGAGCAGGAAGAAGATGTCGCCGGTGTCCTGGGCGATGTAGTGGTCGCCGCCGAGCGCGCGCACCTTCTTGGCGGCCTCGTAGTACTCGTCCCACGTGGCCGGCGGCTTGTCGACGCCGGCCTTCTTCAGCGTGGCCTCGTTGTAGAACATCGCCGACGGGCCGTAGTCGGAGGGCAGCGCGTAGACCTTGCCGCCCACGGTCACGTCGCTCCACGCGGCCGGCACGTAGTCCTGCTGGAGCTTGCCGGCGCCGAACTCGCCGAGGTCGGCGAGCTTGCCGGGGATGGCGAAGTACGGCACGGCGAAGTACTCGAACATCACCAGGTCGGGCACGCCGGAGCCGGCCTGGATGGCGTTGTCGAGCGCCTTGTACTCGTCCTGGGAGGAGCCCGCGTTGACGACCTCGACCTTGATGTTCGGGTTGGCGGCCTGGAAGCCGGCCACGGCGCCTTCGACGGTGCCGTCCCAGCTCCAGACCTTGATCTTCACCTGCTCGTTCGCGCTCGCACCCGTCCCGCCGCCGCCGCTGCCGCCGGAGCAGGCGGTCAGCGCGAGCATCGGCGCGAGGGCCGCGGAAAGGAGCCTGAGTTTGCGGGAGAGCCGCATCGGCCTCTCCTCTCGTCCTGCTGGTTACGAAAATAATTCGCAACATGTTCGGTGTTGCGCAGACCTTAGGAGCCCGGTCTGTTGCCTGTCAACGGGCGGCGACCGGGCGGGAATGTTCGTGGTAGGTTTCGAAATAATTTCGCAAGCCCTGGTGGAAGGAGCCTGGATGGGACGGCGAGGTCGTTCCGAGCGGCCCACGCTGGCGGACGTCGCCCGGCTGGCCGGCGTCTCGCCGACGACCGCGTCGAAGGTGCTCAACGGGCGCAGCGACGTGGGGGCGAAGACGCGCGATCTGGTGCTCGGCGTCATGGCCGAGATCGGCTACAAGCCGACGGCCGCACGGCACGAGCAGCCCCGCGAGCGCACCCTCGTCACCGTGCTCGACATCGTCGAGTCCCGCTACGCCGGCACCGTGCTCCAGGGCATCCTCGTGGCCGCGACCGCCGCGCAGGCCGAGCTGCTGCTGCGGCTGCCGCCGGGCGAGCCGGTCAGCACCAGCCCGGCGGTGGCGCGCGGCTGGATGGAGGAGCAGCGGGCCTCCGGGGTCGTCGGCCTCATCGCGCTGGCCGTCGCCATGCCCGACGCGATGCTGCTCGCGGCCGAGGAGCTGGAGCTGCCCATCGTGACGATCGACCCCATCGACACGACCGAGTCACGCCTGGTCAGCATCGGCTCCACCAACTGGGCGGGCGGCCGCTCGGCCACCGAGCACGTGATCAGGCTCGGCCACCGCCGCATCGGCTGGATCGGCGGGCCGCTCGGCTCGGCCCCCTCGCTGGAGCGCTTCCACGGCTATCAGGCCGCGCTCGACTCGGCCGGCATCACGCCCGACCGGGCGCTGGTGCGCCACGAGGCCTTCGCCGTCGAGGCGGGGCAGCGGCACGGACGCGACCTGCTCTCGCTGCCCGAGCGGCCGACCGCGATCGTCGCGGGCAACGACGAGATCGCCGTCGGGGTGCTCGCCGCGGCCAAGGAGCTCGGCATCGCCGTGCCCGGCGAGCTGTCGGTCACCGGGTTCGACGACACGCCGCAGGCGCAGTGGACCACGCCCCGGCTCACGTCGGTGCGGCAGCCGCTCGTCGGCATGGGCCGGATGGCGGTCGAGACCGTCCTCGGCATGGCCGACGGCGTGCAGCCCGCCTCGCGCCACCTCCAGCTCGCCACGACGCTGAGTGTCCGCGACTCGACCGGGCCGGGACCACACGCTCCGGGCAATGTTTCTACCTGATGAACGGCCTGGTGAAAAGGTCTTGTTTCCGACATCCTGATCGCTTACCTTTGCGCTGCAAACGTAACCGATAACGATTGCAACGTGTGAGGGCGGCATGGCCGAGGGCGGCGCGCCGGTGACGATGAGCGATGTCGCACGCTTGGCGGGCGTGTCCACCGCGACCGTGTCCCGGGTGGTCAACGGGCGCTACGGCGTCAGCGCGAGCACCGTCGCCCACGTGCGCGCGGCGATCGAGCGGCTCGGCTACGAGTCGAGCCTCGTGGCGACGAGCCTGCGGCGCAGCCGCACCAACGTGCTCGGGCTGGTCACCCACAGCTTCCAGTCCTACACGGCCGAGGTGCTCAAAGGGGTGATGGACGCGTTGAGCCAGTCGGGCTTCGACCTCATCATCTACGCCAACAGCGACCTGTACGGCACCTACTCCGAGGGCTGGGAGCAACGGCACCTGGCCCGCCTGGCGGGCACCCTCACCGACGGCTGCATCGTGGTCACCCCCTCGGGCGAGGTGCGCAGCGGCACCCCGGTCGTCGCGATCGATCCCGCCATGGGCTCCACGGTGCCGGCGGTGACGGCCGACAACCTCGCGGGCGCCACCGCCGTGGTCGAGCACCTTCTCGCCCTGGGGCACCGGCGCATCGGCTTCATCGCGGGCCGCTCCAGCCTGGAGGCCGCCTGGTCGCGGGAGGAGGGTTACCGCAGAGCGCTGGCCGCGGCCGGCATCGCGGCCGACCCGGCCCTGATCGCGCGGGGCGACTTCAACGCCGAGTCCGCGGCGCCGCTCGCGCGGGAGCTGCTGGAGCGGCCCGACCGCCCGACGGCGATCTTCGCGGCGAACGACGGGATGGCGCTGAAGACCCTGGAGGTCGCCAGGGAGCTGGGGTTGAGCGTGCCCGGCGACCTGTCGGTGGCCGGGTTCGACAACATCCCGGAGTCCGCGCTGGGCGAGCCCGGGCTGACCACGGTCGACCAGTCGATGTACCGGCTCGGCTACGAGGCGGCCCGGATGCTCAAGTCGCTGGTGTGCGGCGACTGGGAGGGCCCCGGCCGGATCGTGCTCCCGACCCGCCTGGTGACGCGCGGCTCCACCGCGGCAGCACCCTAATCTTGACGCCGCCCGCGGGCGCGCGTCACCTCCCCGATCGATCCCCAACGGAGGTGCGGACACCACAGTCATCACAGCTTTATCGATCAATAACAACTTTATCGATCAAGCAGCGTTTGTGCGCAAAAAGATCGGGCCGGCCGGGTGCCATCCGGAGCCGGCCCGCGAAGGGACTTCAAGCATGCCTTCATCCGGAACCTATCACGGCAGCTCACGCGCCCAGGGCGGGCGCCGCCGGCTCCAGGCGGCCGTCACCGGGGCCGTGCTGATCGCCACCGCGTTAGCCGCGCCGCGCCCGGCCGTGGCCGCGGCCGACACGCCGTGGCTCAACCTCTCCCAGGACGGCTACGCCTCCTTCAGCCTCCCGGCCGCCGCCGTCGAGGCCGGCGTGGGCCAGGTGTCGCAGGTCGTCATCGAGGGCAACTTCGGCCCCTCCGCCACCTGGGCCGAGTACGGCCTGACCCGCCGGGGCGACGTCTGGTCCGGCGTCCTCGGGCCGCTCAAGCCCGGCCTGTACTCGTACCAGGTCACGGGCGATGACACCAAGGGGCTGAAGGACCCGACGAACGGCACCGGCGTGGCCTCCAAGCCGCTGTGGAGCACGTTCTTCGTGCCCGGCGAGTCGGCGCGCCTGCTCGCGGACGTGCCGCAGGGGCAGGGCGGCAAGGTCGAGACCCTGACCTACCGGGCCCAGCAGCAGGAGCGCTCGGCCCTGGTGTGGACCCCGCCCGGTTACGCGCCCAGGGGACCGAAGGCCTACCCCGTGTTGTACCTGCAGCCCGGCGACGGCGGCAGCGCCAGCGACTGGCTCGATCTGGGCCGGGCCAAGCAGATCCTCGACAACCTGGCCGCCCAGAAGGCCATCGAGCCCATGGTCGTCGCGATCAGCGACGCCGGCGGGACCGACGACGACCTGCGCGCGGCGGTCGCCGGCCGCTACCGCGTCCTGCGTGACCCCGCCCACCAGGCCATCGCCGGCATCGGCGCCGGCGGCGCGCAAGCGGTGCGTGCCGCGCTGGCCCGCCCCGAGCGCTTCGCCTACGCCGGCTCGTTCTCCGGCCTTGCGGCCGACGACCCCGGCCGGGCGCTCAACCGGCATCCCAAGCTGCTGCGTCTGTACACGGGCAACGTGACCGACCCGGCCTACAACGCCACGTACAAGCTGACCAAGGCACTCGACCGCGCCCGCGTCGGCTACGAGTTCGACGGCGTCAACCCCGACGCCGGCGGCAACTGGAACGCCTGGCAGGAGAACCTGATCGACTTCCTGCCGCGGCTGTTCCGCAAGGTGCGCGACCACGGCCCGAGCGACGGGCACGGGCCGCTGAAGGGCGAGTTCACCCCGCCCGCGCCCGGCACCACGCCCACCCCGTTCGTGACGAAGGACGGCTTCGTCACCTTCGAGACCACCACCGCCTTCAAGGACGCCCAGCAGGTCAAGGTGTGGGCCAACTGGGCGCCCAACGGAAGCTGGCTGCGCGTGCCGGCGACCCGCGCCGGCGACCGCTGGCGCGTCACCGTCGGCCCGCTCGACCCCTGGTTCTACTACTACCGGTTCATCGTGGACCGCACCTCCGTCAAGGACGCGTCCAACCCGACCAAGGTGACCTCCGAGCCGACCTGGAGCACCTTCATGGTGGACGGGGAGCGCTCCCGCCTGCTCTCCGACGTCCCCGCAGGTCAGGGCGGCAAGGTCGAGAGCATGACGTACCGCAGCACCGTGGCCAACGCGGACCGCACCGCGCTGGTGTGGACGCCGCCCGGCTACGACCCGAACCGGGCCGAGCCGTATCCCGTCTTCTACCTCCAGCACGGCGGCGGCCAGAGCTACACCGACTGGGTCGAGATGGGCCGCGCCAAGCAGATCCTCGATCACCTGTCCCTCGACGGGAAGCTCGAGCCGATGGTCGTCGTCATGGGCAACGGCAACGTGCCCGACTTCAACAAGGAGCTGCTGGAGAACATCGTCCCGGCCGCCCGCTCCCACTACCACGTCTCCTCCGACCCGGCGCGGCAGGCCCTCGCCGGCCTGTCCATGGGCGGCGGCCAGACGTTCGGGGTGCTCAAGGCCTACCCCGGCCGGTTCGCCTACGTCGCGGCGTTCTCCGCCGGGTTCGGCAGCGCCACCGGCGTCGACGCGCAGGCGATCAACAACGGCACCAAGCTGCTGCGCCTGTACGTCGGTGACCAGACCGACTTCGTCTACCCGTCCTTCATGACCTCCCTGACCACCCTCAACACCCTCGGCATCCGCTACGAGTTCGACGGGGTCACCCCCGGGCCGCACGGCTGGGACGTGTGGCAGAAGAACCTCATCGACCTGGCTCCACGCCTGTTCAAGCGCTAGACGCGCACCTGGGAAGGTGCCGGGGGCGGGGCGCGGGTCGTGTCACCCGTGCCCCGTCCCCGGCCCTTCGCTCGCCCCACCAGCGGCGCACCGGCCTTCCGTACGCCGCCACCCCGAAGGAAACATGCCAATGAACAACAAGAGGCTCCTCACCGCGGCGGCCGTGCTCGCCGCCGCGACCACGCTGGCCGCCTGCTCCTCCGGCGGAGGAGGGGGCGGCGGCGGCACCGCGAGCGGCGGCGGCGGTGGCGCGAGCAACTGCACCAACACGATCCCCAAGAAGAACCTGCCGACCGTGACGATGTGGGGCTGGTACCCCAACATGCAGCTCGTCGTCGACAACTTCAACAAGCAGAACGCCGAGGTCCAGGTCTGCTGGACCAACGTCGGCCAGGGCAGCGACGAGTACGACAAGTTCCAGACGGCCATCTCCGCGGGCACCGGCGCGCCCGACGTCATCATGATCGAGATGGACCGCATCCCGACCTTCCAGATCCAGAAGGCGCTCGTCGACATCAAGAAGTTCGGCTTCGACGCCGTCAAGGCCGACTACGGCCCCGGCGCCTGGAAGGACGTCTCCATCGGCGACGCCGTCTACGGCGTCCCCGTCGACGGCGGCCCCATGGCGATGATCTACCGCAAGGACATCTTCGACAAGTACGACATCAAGCCGCCCAAGACCTGGGCCGAGTACGAGCAGGCCGCGCAGAAGATGAAGGACGCCGGCGGCCCCCAGTTCGGCGACTTCGCCGCCAACGTCTCCGCCCTCACCATGGCGCTGCAGATCCAGAAGGGCGCCTCCCCGTTCACCTACGACCCGGCGCAGCAGAGCACCATCGGCATCAAGCTGAACGACCAGGCCTCCAAGGACGTGCTCGACTACTGGGGCAACCTCGCCAAGAAGGGGCTGGTCGGCACCCAGGACCAGTTCACCCCCGAGTACATCTCCGGCGTCATCAACGGCAAGTACGCCACCTACATCTCCGCCGCCTGGGCGCCCGGCTACCTCACCGGCGCCGGCGTCGGCAAGGGCGAGGACACCGGCAAGTTCGCCGTCGCGCCGCTGCCGCAGTGGGACCCCGCCAACCCCGTGCAGGTCAACTGGGGCGGCTCCGCGTTCTCCGTGACGAGCCAGGCCAAGAACCCCGAGCTCGCCGCGAAGGTCGCCTACGGCCTGTACGCCGACAAGGAGTCGCTCACCGACGGCTGGACCAACCAGATCATCTTCCCGCTCAACCTCAAGGCGCTCAACGACCCCGAGTTCATCAACCTCAAGGTCGCCTTCTTCGGCGGGCAGCAGGCGAACAAGGAGGTCTACGTCCCGGCGGCCTCCGCCTACAAGGGCATGACCTACAGCCCGTTCGGCCAGTACTACTTCGACGCCATGACCAAGCAGGTCAGCGCCATCATCGACGGCTCCGTCACCGGCGCGCAGGCCGCCGACAAGCTCCAGGAGGACGTGGCGGCCTACGCCAAGGAGCAAGGCTTCACCGTCCAGTGACAACGTGAGGCTTCACCGTCCCGTGACAACGTGAGGCTTCAGCGTCCAGTGACGACGCGAGGCTTCACCGTCCCGTGACGACGCGGAGCCTCACCGTCCAGCGACGACGCGAAGCTTCACTCTCCCGTGACGACGCGCGTGGACCGGGCGGGGCCGCCCGGTTCACCCGCAAGCAGGCCCTCAGCACCCATCCTCCCCGGAGCCCAACGATGACCCTCCTGACCACCGACACCAAGAGCGCGCCACGCGCCCGAGACAAGACCCCCGACCGGCGCGGCAAGGTCCGCCTGCGCGAGCACGTGATGGGCTGGCTGTTCGTCGGGCCGTTCGGGATCGTCTTCCTCGCGCTGCTCATCGCGCCGCTCGCCTACGCGCTCTACCTGAGCCTCTTCCAGAAGAAGCTCATCGGCGGGACCAGCTTCGTCCTGTTCGACAACTACGTGAAGGCGTTCACCGACCCGAGCTTCCTGTCCGGGTCGTGGTTCGTCATCCGCTTCTCGCTCGTCTCCATCCCGCTGCAGATCATCGTCGCCCTCGCGATGGCCCTGATCCTCGACACGGTGACGTCCCTGTTCACCCGCTTCTCCCGGCTGATGATCTTCCTGCCGTACGCGATCCCCACCGTCATCGGCGCCGTCATGTGGGGCTTCCTCTACAGCAAGAGCTTCGGCCCCCTGACGGACCTCTTCGGCCTGTTCGGCGCCACCCCGCCCGACTTCCTCAGCGGCAACCTCATCTTCTACGGCCTCGTCAACGTCGTCACCTGGCAGTGGGCCGGCTACTACATGATCATCCTGTACGCGGCGCTCCAGGGCATCGACCCCGCACTCTACGAAGCCGCCCGCATGGACGGCGCCGGCCGATGGCAGATCGCCCTCCGCATCAAGATCCCCCTCATCGCCCCCGCGCTGCTCCTCATCCTCGTCTTCTCCCTCATCGGCACCCTGCAGTTCTTCAACGAGCCGCAGATCCTGCGCTCACTCGCCGCCGGCACCATCGGCCCCGACTTCACCCCCAACATGTACGCCTACCAGCAGGCCTTCGCCCTCGCCAACTTCAACTACGGATCGGCGATCTCCTTCGCGCTCGGCGGCATCGTCTTCGTCGGCGTCTACGCCTTCCTCTTCCTCACCCGCAAGCGGAGGACCTTCCTGTGATGCGCGCCCGCCCCCGCCCACAACGCCACCTCCCCCTCCAGGTGCTCCTCGGCTTCCTCGTCGTCTACTTCCTCGTGCCGTTCTGGTGGGTCATCGTCAACAGCTCCAAGGACGCCCCCGGCCTCTTCGGCGGCGGCAACACCCTCTGGTTCGCCGACACCATCGACTACCTCGGCAACCTCCAGCAGCTGTTCACCTACGACAACGGCATCTACGGCCGCTGGATACTCAACTCCACCCTCTACGCCCTCGCCGGCGGCATCGGCGCCACCGTCCTCGCCGTCATGGCCGGCTACGGCTTCGCCAAATACCGCTTCGCCGGCCGCCGCTTCAGCTTCGCCCTCGTGCTCGGCGCCCTCATGGTGCCCGCCACCGCCCTCGTCATCCCCACCTTCATGATGTTCTCCGAGTTCGGCCTCACCAACACCATCTGGGCCGTCATCCTGCCGTCCCTCCTCAACCCCTTCGGGGTCTACCTCATGCACGTGTACGCCCGGGACGCCGTCCCCGACGAGATCCTCGACGCGGCCCGAGCCGACGGCGCCGGCGAGATCCGCACCTTCCTCCAGGTCGCCTTCCCCCTGATGCGCCCCGCCGTCGTCACCGTCCTGCTCCTGTCGGCCGTCGCCTCCTGGAACAACTACTTCCTCCCCCTCGCCATGCTCTCCGACAACCGGCTCTTCCCAGTCACGGTGGGGCTGGGGGTGTGGCAGGGCATCGCCTCGGCCAACAACGCGGGCAGCACGTCGCTGTGGAGCCTGATCATCATGGGGGCGCTGGTGTCGGTGGTGCCGCTCGTCATCGCCTTCTTCACCCTGCAACGCCACTGGCGCGGCGGCCTCTCGGTCGGCGGCCTCCGCTAACCGCGCCCCGCGCCCCGGCGCCCGCCTCACGCGCCGCTCGGGGCGTCGGGCCCGTGCGCCCGCTCCGTGCGCCCGCTCGGTGCGCCCGGCTCGCCCCCGCCGGGCCCGGTCCGCGCGGCCCGCGCCCCGGTGCACGCCGCGCCCGGCTCGCACTCGGTGCGGGCCGCACCCGCGCGCGGTGCGGGCTGTGCCTGCCCTATACGTGCGGGCGGTGCGCTGGCGTGCTCTCGGCGTTGTGCCTGGTCGCGGTGGTGCTCAGCGCTGCTGCCTTCGCCCGAGCTGCCCGCGCCGCGCCCGGCTCCCGCCCGGTCCGCGTTCGCCGAGGCCCGGCTCGTCCTCGTGCGGTCGAAAGCGGGCGCGGGGCCGTGGGAGGTGAAAGGCCGGCCACCGGTTGCGGCGGGTGCGCGGGTGGTGGCCGGCCGGATGACGTTAGTCGCGGGGGTTCCAGCCGTCGGTGTCCACGGCGAGGTCGAGGTCGTCGGCGATGTCGTCCCAGTCGACGAACTTGAAGTTGGTGTTCTCCCGATCCGGCACCTCAGGCGTGTTGGCGCCGTCGTGGGCGATGAACATGCCGTGGTCGAAGTCCCCGAGCGGGACGTTGATCACGGCGGAGCCGTCGCTGTGCTCGACCCCGTCGAGCCCGTTGCCGTCCGCGACGCGGAACTGGCCGACGTAGGCGTTGCCGGGTTCGCGGCGGTAGACGGCGAAGGTGTTGTCGCCCTGGCTGGAGGCGAGCAGGTAGCCCTTGCCGTTCTCGCGGTAGTAGATGGTCAGGCCCTCGGCGTCGGCCGACAGGTGGGTGCCGCCGTAGCCGGGGTCGGCGCCGGGGGTGCACTCCTCGGTGGCGGGGTCGTAGGTGCCGGGGACGCCGTACTCCTTGACCTTGTCGACCAGGACGGGCGTGCCGGTGAGGTCGGCGCGGACGCGCCAGATGCCCACGTCCTCCTGGGCGGCGTAGAGGACGTCGCGCTGCTGGTCGACGACCATGCCCTCGACCTGGGCGAGCTCGTCGGGCTCCATGCAGGGGGCCCAGGTGGTGCCGTTGGGGAGGGTGAAGGAGGCGGGCAGGTCGAGGGCGCGGACCTTCTGGTAGCCGACCTTGCCGCCGGCGGTGGCGACCAGCTTGAACAGGCCGATGGAGGTCTTGTGGCGGCGGCTCACGAGGGCGTACGTGCCGGTGGCGTCCTTCCAGGTGGTGAGGCCGTAGCCGGTCTCCTGGTCGTTGACCTGCGCCTGCGTGGTGTTGAACAGGAACGGCACGGCGGGGTCGGTGACGTCGGTGAGGTGGCCGTCGCGGATGGCGTAGAAGCGGAGCTGGTCGCGGCCCCGGTCGGAGACGACGGCCAGGTCCTTGCCGGCGAAGCCGTAGGTGGTGTCGACGTTGTTGAAGCGGCCGTTCTCGTCGTCGGGGCCGGGGGCGGCGGGGGCGTCGAAGTGCTGGAGCTGCTGCCCGTCGAGGTCGTAGACGTTGAGGCCGCCTTCCTTGGCGGTGGTGACGATGACGCTGTCCTCGTCGTCGTCCGGGTCGACCCAGATCGCCGGGTCGTCGCCGTTGGCGTTGCCGCCGGCCTCGTCGTCGAACAGGGCGGGGGTCTCGACCTGCGGGTCGACGGACGCGACCGTGTTGGCGGAGGCGGCGGTGGGTGCGGTTAAGCCTCCCATGAGGAGGGTGGCGAGGGCGGTCAGCAGGACGGGGTGGGGGCGACGCATCGTACTCCTTGTGCAGTGGGTGATCGTGTGGTGCAGAGGAGAAGACATTGTCATGTCAGGACATGAACGGACATGAAACGGCGCGGCTCTCCCGAAGGAACCGCACGCCGCGAAAGGTGACGGCGCCAAGGTCTCCACGCCGCCATGGTGCGGGGGCGCAGAACTCCGCGCCGCCGTGGTGCCGATGTTGAACGGGCTGCGCGCCGTTGTGCCATGAGGCCTCGGGGCCGTGCCGCGGTGGCACCATGGCGCCGGCGTTCAAAGGGCGCGCGTCGCTGCAGCGCTGGGCGAAGTGGCCCCGCACGCCGATCTGACGCCGGACGTGCAGGCCGCCCACAGCCGGGGTGCCGGCGGCCGAGATGTCGGCCTGGTGCCGGGGTTATGTCGGGTGGTGTGGGCGTTCGCAATGCGCGTCGCCGTGGCGGCGGGTGAAGTGGCCGGGCGCCGCCGTGACGGCCGGCGCGCACAGGTCGTACGCCCGAGGGGTGCGAACGCTCAGCGGTGGTTGACGCGCCAGAAGTCGGAGGCGACCTGCCGGTTCTGCAGGTCCGAGACCAGAGCCTTCGGGTCGGTGTGGAAGAGCTGGCCCTTCCAGTCGGCCAGGCCGGCGGGGGTGACCCGGGGCTGGACGGTGCTGTTGCCGGAGATGCCGCCCTCGCCGATCTCGTGCTTGACGCCCTCCTCGGTCATGATGAAGCGGGCGTACAGCTTGGCCGCGTTCGGGTGCTTCGACTTGGTGGCGACGGCGACGTACTTGGGGTAGCTGAAGCCGGTGAAGGGGGTCATGCCGGCGCAGGCGGCCTGGGTGTAGCCCTTGTCCTCGTTGTTGCGGAACTTGGAGATCGACATGAAGCCGATCTTCTTGTCGGTGGCGCCGGGCGCGCCGACGGCGCCGGAGATGTCCTCGTCGGAGCCGGTCAGGACGGGTTTGTTGGCCGCCAGGCGCTTGATCCACTCGTAGGCGGCGCTCTTCTCCTCGGTCTTGAGCGGTTCGCCGTACTTGGCCTGGTACGCCTGCTCCAGCGCCTGGTTGCCGTGCGCGTCGAGCTGGGTGAAGAAGGACAGGACGGTCGGCTTGCCGAGCGGGTCCTGCATGACGAGCTTGCCGGACCAGGCGGGCTCGGTGAGCTCCCAGATGTTCTTGATCGGGCAGCCGCCGGGCGACAGCTTGGTGTTGTAGGCGAAGACGGTGGCCTTGGACAGGGCGCGCAGCGGGTTGCGGTCCTCGGGCAGGATCTGGTCCTGGAGGTCGGCGGGCACCCACGTCTGGACGATGCCCTGCGGGATGAGCTGCCCCATCAGCACGCCGCCGTCCTCGTACATGGCGGCGTCGATGGTGACGTTGTCGGCCGCGTGCTCGCGGGTCATCTTCTCGGCCGTCTGCGGGGTGTCGGACTTCACGCCTTCCATGGCGATGCCGTACTTCGCGGTGAAGGCCGCGGCCACCTCCTCGATGTCGCCGCTGGAGTCGTAGACGAGCAGGCTGCCTTCCTTCTTGGCCGCCGCGACCAGCGCGTTCAGGTCGAAGTCGGCGTCGACGGAGGCCGCGGGCAGCGGCTTGCCGGCCGCCTGCGCGCCGCCAGGCTGGCCGGCCTGGCCGGCGGTGGACGGTGCGCATGCGGCCAGGGCCAGCAGGGCCGCAACAGGGACGATCTTCTTCGTACGCCGCATGGTGGCGGTACTCCTCGTGACTCGCAGTGCCGTACGCGCCGCCCTCCGCCCCGATCGGCGCCGCGGTGGGCTCCACGATGAACGGGAGATTAATAAGTTGTCAAGACATACTCATGTCAGTGATGAGGTGACGTGTCTATTCGTCGTTATGTCAGGACAAACTATTGACGTTCACTTTCCGTTCATCTACAACTGGAGCCTCTGAGCGAGGAGGCGGCATGCGTGTGGGCTTGATGGGCCTGGGACGGATCGGGCGGTTTCATGCGGGAACGTTACCCAGGCTGGCCGGCGAGCTGATCGTGGCCGACGCCGACCGGCGCCTGGCCGAGGAGGTGGCCGCCGAGACCGGCGCCGTGGTGGGAGACCCGTGGAGCGCGGACGCCGTGGTGATCGCGACCCCGACCTCCACCCACGCCGAGCTGCTCCTGCGGGCCTGCGAGCAGCGGATCCCCGTCTTCTGCGAGAAGCCCGCGGCGCCCGGCGTGGCCGAGACCAAGCGGGTGGCCGAGGCGGCCGACCGCAGCGGGACCCTCGTGCACATCGGCTTCCAGCGGCGCTTCGACCCCGGGTTCGCCGCGGCCCGGCAGGCGCTGCTCGGCGGCGCGCTGGGCGAGCTGCACCGCGTCCACCTCCTGACCGGTGACCCGCGCCCGCCGGCGCCGGAGTACGTCCCCCTCTCGGGCGGCATCTTCCGCGACTGCCACATCCACGACTTCGACATCCTGCGCTGGGTGACCGGGCTGGAGGCCGAGACCGTCTACGCCGCCGGCGCCAACCGGGGCGAGGCGTTCTTCGCGGCGGCCGGGGACGTCGACACCAGCGCCGCGCTGATCACCATGGCCGACGGCACGCTCGTCACCCTCCAGGGCTCCCGCTACAACGGCGCCGGCTACGACGTGCGGATGGAGCTGGCCGGCACCCGGGCCACCTGGGCGGCCGGCCTGGGCCCGCGAACGCCCCTGCACCGCGCCGACGCCGGCGCCGACGAGGGAGCCGACGGCAGGGCCGCGAACGGGGCCGACGCCACATCCGACGGCAGGGCCGTCAACGGGGCCGTCAACAGGGCCGGCAACAGGGCCGGCAACAGGGCCGATGACGGTGCCTCCTCCGAGGGGCCGTGGCCGGACTTCCAGGCCAGGTTCGCCGCCGCGTACACGGCCGAGATCGAGGCGTTCCTGGCTGCCGCGCGCGGCGAGCGCGGCAGCCCGTGCACCGCCGGCGACGCGCTGGCCGCGCTGTACCTGGCGGAGGCGGCCGACCTGTCCCGCCGCGAGGGACGCCCGGTCCAGCTGGCGGAGGTGACCAAGTGAGCGGCGCAGATCGCGGAGGCCCGCACGTGGGCGGCCCAGATCGCGGAGGCGATCACCTGAGGACGGCTGCCGCGCCCATCTCGTGGGGTGTGTGCGAGGTGCCGGGCTGGGGATACCAGCTCGACCCGGAGCGGGTCCTGGGGGAGATGGCCGAGCTCGGTCTGGACGCCACCGAGCTCGGGCCGGACGGGTTCCTGCCGCCCGCCGCCGACGAGCGCTCGCGCCTGCTCGACCGCTACGGCCTGCGGGTCGTCGGCGGGTTCGTGCCCGTCGTGCTGCACGACCCGGACCACGACCCGCTGCCGGGCGTGCGCGCCCTGCTCGGCTCGTTCGAGGAGGAGGCGGTGGTCGTGCTGGCGGCGGCCACCGGCGCGGCGGGCTACGACGCCCGGCCCGCGCTCGACGCCCGCGGCTGGCGGACGCTGCTCGCCAACCTCGACCGCATCGCCGGCGCCCTCCGCCACCCGGTGGCGCTGCACCCGCACGTCGGCACCATGGTCGAGACCGCCGAAGAGGTGGACAGGGTGCTCGACGGCAGCGCCGTCCCGCTGTGCCTCGACACCGGCCACCTCCTCGTCGGCGGCGCCGACCCGGTGGCGCTCGCGTCCCGCGCCGCCGGGCGGATCGCCCACGTCCACCTCAAGGACGTCGACGCCACGCTGGCCGAACGGGTGAGGGGCGGCGCGATGAGCTACACCGAGGGGGTGCGCGCCGGGATGTACCGGCCGCTGGGCCGGGGCGACGTGGACGTCAAGGCCATCGTCACCAGCCTGACCGCCGCCGGCTACACCGGCTGGTACGTCATGGAGCAGGACGTCGTCCTGGACGCCGAGCCGCCCGCCGGCGCCGGCCCGATCGGCGAGGTACGCGAGAGCCTGTCCTTCCTGCGGAGCCTCGCGTGAACGAAGAGCCGAACGCGGAGCGGGCCGGCGCCGAAGCGCCGGTCACGGGACGCGCTGGTGCCGGAGCGCCGATCACGCGGCCGGCCGGCGCCGACGCGCCGACCACGGGGCGGGCCGGTGCCGAAGTGCTGACCATGGGGCGGGCCGGGGTCGACCTCTACCCCCTCCAGACCGGGGTCCCGCTCGACGAGGTGGAGACGTTCGGCCGGTATCTGGGCGGCAGCCCCACCAACGTGGCCGTCGCCGCCGCCCGGCTGGGCCGCACCGCCGCCGTGATCACCAGGACGGGGAAGGACCCGTTCGGCGCGTTCGTCCGGCGGGCGCTGCGCGGCTACGGCGTGGACGACCGGCACGTGACCGCCGTCCCCGGGCTGCCGACCCCGCTGACGTTCTGCGAGATCCGGCCGCCGGAGGACTTCCCGCTGTTCTTCTACCGCCTGCCGAAGGCCCCCGACCTGGAGATCCGCCCGGACGAGCTCGACCTGGACGCCATCGCCCGCGCCCCGCTGTTCTGGGCGACGCTGACCGGGCTGTCGCAGGAGCCCTCCCGGCAGGCGCACTTCGCCGCGTGGCGGGCGCGGGGCCGCAGGCCGTACACGGTGCTGGACCTGGACTACCGGCCGATGTTCTGGACGGACCCGCGGCAGGCGGCCGAGCAGGCCAGGCGGGCGGTCGGGCACGCCACCGTCGTGGTGGGCAACGTGGACGAGGCCGAGGTGGCCACCGGCGTCCGCGAGCCGCGCCGCGCCGGTGAGGCGCTGCTGGCGGCCGGGGTGGAGCTGGCGATCGTCAAGCGCGGCTCCGCCGGGGTGCTGGCGATGACCGCGCGGGAGTGCGTCGAGGTGCCCGCCGTGCCGGTCGAGGTCGTCAACGGCCTCGGCGCCGGTGACGCCTTCGGCGGTGCTCTGTGCCACGGCCTGCTGTCGGGCTGGCCGCTCGAACGTACGGTGCGCTTCGCCAACGCGGCGGGCGCCATCGTCGCCGGCCGCCTGGCCTGCGCGCCCGCGATGCCCACGGCCGGCGAGATCGACGCCCTGCTGACCAGCCGCGACGCCGAGGAGGCCGCGCATGCTTGACGACTCCCCCAAGTGCACGCTCACCAGGCGCCTGCCCGAGGACGCCTTCCACCGGCTGCGCGAGGATCGTGCCCGCTTCCCGGAGCGCGTGGTCCAGATGGCCGCCGGGCGGCGGCGCCGGCCCGTGCTGGCCGGACGCGACCAGCTGCTGATCATCGCCGCCGACCATCCGGCCCGCGGCGCGCTCGGCGCCGGTGACCGGCCGGCGGCGATGGAGAGCCGGCTCGACCTGCTCGACCGCCTGATGACCGCGCTGGCCAGGCCCGGCGTGGACGGGCTGCTGGCCACTCCGGACATCGTCGAGGATCTGCTGCTCCTCGGAGCCCTCGACGACAAGCTCGTCATCGGCTCGATGAACCGGGGCGGCGTGCAGGGCTCGGTCTTCGAGTTCGACGACCGGTTCACCGCCTACACCGCCGACTCGATCGCCGGGATGGGGCTGGACGGCGGCAAGATGTTGTGCAGGATCGCGCCGGAGGACTCCGCGACCGTGGCCACGCTGGAGCGGTGCGGGCAGGCCGTGTCGAGCCTGGCGGGGCACAGCCTCATGGCGATGATCGAGCCCTTCTGGTCCCGGCACGTGGGCGGCTCGGTCAAGCATGATCTGTCGGCGGCGGCGATGGTGCGGGCGATCAGCGTGGTGCAGGCGCTTGGCACGACCTCCGCCCGTACGTGGCTGAAGATCCCCGTGGTGGCGGACATGGAGCGGGTGATGGCGGCCACCACGCTGCCGACCCTGCTGCTCGGCGGCGACCCCGGGCAGGCGGCGGACGAGGCGTTCGCCGCGTGGGGGAAGGCGCTGCGGCTGCCGGGCGTGCGCGGCCTGGTGGTCGGCCGGGCCCTGCTGTACCCGCCGGGCGACGACGTGGCGGCGGCGGTGGACGCGGCGGCGAGCCTGCTGCACCAGGCGCCCCTCTCGAACGCGGCGGTCCTGGACCAGGCACCGGACGCGGGGGAGCGCCGATGAGGCTCACCACGGCTCAGGCGCTCGTCCGCTTCCTCGCCGCCCAGTGGACCGAGCGCGACGGCACCGAGCAGCGCCTGATCGAGGGCTGCTTCGGCATCTTCGGCCACGGCAACGTGGCCGGGATCGGGCAGGCGCTGGCCGAGCAGGGCGCCGGGCTGCACGACCCGCTGCCCTACTACCTGGCCCGCAACGAGCAGGCGATGGTGCACACGGCGGTCGCCTACGCCCGCACCCGCGACCGCCTCTCGGCCTTCGCCTGCACCACGTCGATCGGCCCCGGCGCCACGAACCTGGTCACCGGCGCGGCCCTGGCGACGATCAACCGGCTGCCGGTGCTGCTCCTGCCGGGGGACGTCTTCGCCACCCGCGCCGCCGGCACCGTCCTGCAGGAGCTGGAGGACCCGCGCTCCCACGACGTCACCGTGAACGACTGCCTGCGCCCGGTCTCCCGCTTCTTCGACCGGATCGACCGCCCCGAGCAGCTGCCCGCCGCGCTGATGGCGGCGATGCGGGTGCTGAGCGACCCGGCGGAGACGGGCGCGGTCACGCTGGCGCTGCCGCAGGACGTGCAGGCCGAGGCGGCCGACTGGCCGGAGGAGCTGTTCGCGCGGCGGGTCTGGCACGTGGCCAGGCCGGTGCCGGAGCCGGCCGCGCTGGAGCGGGCGAACGCGCTGCTGCGCGGCTCGCGCCGGCCGCTGATCGTCGCCGGTGGCGGGGTGAAGTACAGCGGCGCCTGCGCCGACCTGCCGGCCTTCGCCGAACGGCACGGCATCCCGGTGGCGGAGACGCAGGCGGGCAAGGGCGCCATGCCGTACGACCACCCGTGCGCCGTGGGCGCGATCGGGCACACGGGGACGGCCGCCGCCGTCGCGCTGGCCCGCGAAGCGGACCTGGTCATCGGCGTCGGCACCCGGTACACGGACTTCACCACGGCCTCGCGCACGCTGTTCGGCCGCGCGCGCTTCCTCAACGTCAACGTGGCCGCCTTCGACGCGGCCAAGCACGCGGGCGAGATGCTGGTCGCCGACGCCCGGCAGGCGCTGCGGGCGCTCGGCCCGGACGGCTGGCGCGCCGATCCGGAGTGGAGCGGGCGGGCCGCGAGCCTGTCCCGGAGCTGGCAGGAGGTCGCCGCCCGCGCCTACGCGGGGGAGGAGCTGACCCAGCCGGTGCTGCTCGGCCTGGTCAACGAGGCGGCGCGCGGCGGCGTCGTGGTCAACGCGGCCGGCTCGATGCCGGGCGACCTGCACCGCCTCTGGCGGGCCGATCACCCGGCGCAGTACCACGTCGAGTACGGCTACTCCTGCATGGGCTACGAGATCGCCGGCGGGCTCGGGGTGAAGCTGGCGGTGCCGGAGCGCGAGGTGTTCGTGCTGGTCGGCGACGGCTCGTACCTGATGATGGCGCAGGAGCTGGCGACGGCGGTGCAGGAGGGCGTCAAGCTCGTCGTGGTCCTGGTCGACAACGGCGGGTTCGCCTCGATCGGCGCGCTGTCGGAGGCGGTCGGCGCGGCCCGGCTGGGCACCGCCTACCGGGCGCGCGGCGGCTCCGGGCACCTCGACGGGGACCCGCTGCCGACCGACCTGGCGCTGAACGCGGCCAGCCTCGGCGCCGACGTGCTGACGGCCGGCGACCCGGACGCGTTCAGGCAGGCGCTGGAGAAGGCGGTGGCCGCCACCAGGACCACCGTGATCCACGCCAGGACCGTCCCCGGCGGCGGCCCCGAGGCGCAGGCGTGGTGGGACGTGCCGGTCGCCGAGGTGTCGGGGCGGGCCGAGGTCAGGCAGGCCAGGGCGCGGTACGAGGCGGCCAGGCGCGACCAGCGGCCGTACCTGTGATGGGGTGGACCCTCGCCTTCGCCGGCACCGCCGTGCTGTTCGTGCTGGTCACCGGGGCGAATGACGGGGCGGCGCTGATCGGGCTCGGCCTGCGCTTCCCGAAGGCGCCCGGGTGGCTGGCCGTCGCGCTGCCCGCCGCGGCGCTGATCGGCGTGCCGTACGTGCTGGGCGTCGCGGTGGCGGCCACGTTCACCGAGCGGCTGGCGGGGCTCGGCAGCGAAGGGGGCGCGGCGGCGTTCCTGGCGGGCGTGGTGATCGCGGTCGGCGTGGTCGCGGTGCTGGCCGGGCGCGGGCTGCCGACGAGCCTGACGCTGGCGGTCGTCGGCGGCATCACCGGCGCCGGGTTCGGGGCCGGGCTGCCCGTGTCGGCGGCCGGGCTCGGCACGGTGCTGGCGGTCGGCGCGCTGGCCCCGCTCGCCGGCGTCCTGCTCGGCTACCTGCTCGCCGCGTGCTCCCGCCGGGTGCCCAGCCACGGCCGCATGCCGCGGCTCGTGCTCGCCGCCCACCTGCTCGCCTACACCGCGCAGTGCGTCGCCTACGCCGTCAACGACGGGCAGAAGATGGTCGCCGTCGTCAGCGTGGCGCTGGAGGTGGGGCGGCACGGGGTCGGCGGCATCGGGCCGTCAGCGTCGGCCCGGCCTGGATGGCGCTGCTCGTCCTGGTGTTCCTGACCGGCGCGCTGACCAGCCTGCCCACGGTGGGCGCCCGGCTCGGCCGCGGCCTCGTCCTGGCCAGACCGCTGTACGTGGTGTCGGCCGAGACCGCCGCCGCCGGGGCCGTCCTCGGCAGCTCCGTCCTCGGCGCGCCGGTGAGCATGACCCAGTCCGTCACGGCGGGCGTCGTCGGCGCCGCCGCCAGCGAGGGAAGCAGGAGGGTGCGATGGCAGGGCGTGGCGAACATGGGGACGGCCTGGCTGGTCACGCTGCCGTCGTCGATGGCCCTGGGCTGCCTGGCCGGCCTCGCGGTGAGATGGCTGTGAACCGGCCAGGACGGCGGCGGCGCGGGCTCGCGCGGGCGTGGGACGACCTGCGCGGCAGATCGTCCCGGCGCGTCGTCGGCCTGGTCAGGGCGCAGATCGCGGTCGCCAGAGCGGGCGCCGAGCTGGCGGGCCAGATGGCCGGCGGGCACGACCGCTCGCTGGCCCGCGCCCGCATGGCCGAGATCGAGCACCAGGGCGACGCGGCGCGCGCCGAGCTGGTGACGCTGCTGCGGCGGGTCCTGGTGACGCCCATCGACCGGGAGGACCTGTTCCGCCTGTCCCGCTCCATCGACGACGTGCTCGACCAGCTGCGCGACTACGTCCGCGAGGCCGACCTCTTCGGCCCCGGCGACCTCGGCTTCGCCACCGAGCTGCTCCAGGCGCTCACCAAGGGCCTGGACGAGCTCGAACGCGCCGTGCAGCACATGATCGACGAGCCCGGCTCCGTCACCGAGGCGGTGCTGGCCACCCGCAAGGCCAGGACCCGCATGCGGCAGCTGCGCCAGAGCCGGCTCGGCGAGCTGTTCACCGGCACGCTGGACATGGACACGCTGCGCCGCCGCGAGCTGCTCTCCCGCCTCGACGCCGTCGGCCAGCGCCTCGGCGAGGCCGCCGACGCGCTGGCCGACGCGATGCTCAAACGAAGCCACTAGAGCCGGCCGCGGCTCGGACGAAGCCACTAGAGCCGGCCGCGGCTCGAACGAAGCCACTAGAGCCGGCCGCGGCTCGGACGAAGCCACTGAAGCTCCCATGAGACCCCCCGAAGGAAACGCATCCATGGCTGTTCGCACCAAGGCGGCGCCACCGCCCCCACCGCCGCTGAGACGCCGCAGGCTGCTCTACCGCCTGCGCGTCCTGCGCCACGACCCGACCGCCGTGCTGGGCCTGATCCTGGTCGGCGTGCTGGCCTACCTGGTCGTCGCCCCGCTCGTCGCGGTGCTGTCCGACGCCTTCCGCCTGCAGTACGGCGACGAGGTGCACGCCGGGCAGCAGCCGGGTGAGTGGACCGGCTACTACCTGTGGCGGGTGTTCCGCTCGCAGGTCAGCGGCCTGCTGTTCTACGAGCCGCTGCTCAACACGCTGGTCGTCTCGCTCGGCACGGTGCTGTTCGCGCTGGTCGTGGGCGGCGGCATGGCGTGGATGGTGACCCGCACCAACGTGCCGGGGCGCAGGTGGCTGGCGGGGGCGCTCGTGGTGCCGTACATGCTGCCCTCGTGGACGTTCTCGCTGGCCTGGCTGACCCTGTTCAAGAACGACCGGGCCGGCGGGCAGGTCGGCGTGCTCCAGGCGCAGGGCATTCGGACGCCCGACTGGCTGGCGTACGGGCCGCTGCCGATCGTCGTGACGCTCGGCCTGCACTACTACCCGTTCGTGTTCCTGCTGGTCGGCAACGCGCTGCGGCGGATCGACGCGCAGCTTGAGGACTCGGCCCGCATCCTGGGCGCGCCCCGGCGGGTGGTGGTGCGCAGGATCGTGGCGCCGCTCATGCTGCCGGCGCTGTCGTCGGCGGTGCTGCTGGTCGTGGGCCGGGTGCTCGGCACGTTCGGCACGCCGTACGTGCTGGGCCTGCCGGCCGACTACCGGGTCCTGTCGACCGGGCTCTACCAGGCGATCCGCGACCGCAGCACGGGCGTGGCCTCGGTGCTGACCGCCGTCATCGTGATCATCGGCGTGCTGATCGTCTTCTGCGACGCCCGGCTGCTGCGCGAGCACCGCCGCTTCGTCACCGTGGGCGGCAAGGGCGCCATGGACCGGCTCTCCGACCTGCGCACCTGGCGGTGGCCGGCGTTCGCGCTGGGCGCGGTGATCTTCGTGGTGAGCGTCGTGGTGCCGGTGCTGACGCTGCTGCTGTCGTCCCTCACCCGCACGCCCATGGACCTGTCGACGCTGACGCTGAGCTACTGGTTCGCCGACAGCCTCCCGGGCGCGGTCGGGTTCCCGCACGGGATCTTCCGCGGCTCCGAGCTGTGGACCGCGGCCTGGAACTCGCTGCGCATCGTCGGGCTCGCCTCGGTGATCTGCGCGGTCGCCGGCCTGCTCATCGGGTACGTGGTGGTGCGCGGCTCGGCGCCGAGGATCGCCGCCTTCCTGCGGCAGGTGTCGTTCCTGCCGTACCTCATCCCGGGCATCGCGTTCGCGGCGGCGTCGCTGTCGCTGTTCGCGGTGGCGCGCGGCCCGGTGCCCGCGCTCTACGGCACCACGTTCCTGCTCATCCTGGTCATGGCCGTGACCCACCTGCCCTACAGCTCCCGCTCGGGCATCGCGGCGATGACGCAGCTCGGCCGCGACCCGGAGGAGGCCGCGCAGATCGCCGGCGCTAACTGGTGGCAGCGCATGCGGCGGATCGTCTTCCCCATCCAGAAGGGGGCGCTCGTCACCGGGATCGTGCTGCCGTTCATCTCCGGGCTCAAGGAGCTGAGCATCGTGGTCATGCTGACCACGACCGGCACCGAACTGCTCACCACCCTGTCGATCGGCCTGGTCGACTACGGCTACACCCAGCTCGCCAACGCGGTCGTCCTCGTGATCGCGCTGGTCTCGTTCACCATGACCTACCTGACGCAGCGGCTCACCAAGAGCAGCCTCGCGTCCGGCCTGGGAGGATAGATGCCTGCGATCGAACTGAGCGGCGTCGCCAAGAGCTACGGCGGCGGCGACCACGCGGTCAGGAACCTCGACCTCGTCGTCCCGACGGCGCTTTCATGTGCCTGCTCGGCCCCTCCGGGTGCGGCAAGACCACCACCCTGCGCATGATCGCCGGGCTGGAGCAGCCGTCGGCCGGCACCATCGCGGTCGGCGGGCGCGTCCTCGACTCCGTGGAGCAGGGCGTGTACGTCCCGCCGGAGAAACGCGGGATGGGGCTCGTCTTCCAGAGCTACGCGCTGTGGCCGCACCTGTCGGTACGCGAGAACGTCGAGTTCGGGCTGCGCATGCGCAAGGTGCCGGCGCCCGAGCGGCGCTCCCGCGCGGAGGCGGCGCTGAAGATGGTGCACGTCTTCGACGCCATGGACCGCTACCCGTCCCAGCTGTCGGGCGGGCAGCAGCAGCGGGTCGCGCTGGCCCGCATGCTCGCCGTCGACCCGGAGGTGCTGCTGCTGGACGAGCCGCTGTCCAACCTGGACGCCCGCCTGCGGCTGGAGATGCGGGCCGAGCTGAAGCGCATCCACGAGGAGTCGGGCGCCACCATCGTCTTCGTCACCCACGACCAGCTCGAGGCGCTGACCATGGCCACTCACGTGGCCGTGATGAACCAGGGCGAGCTGCAGCAGCTCGCCCCGCCCATGGAGATGTACGCCCGCCCGGCCAACCGGTTCGTCGCCGAGTTCGTCGGCAGCCCCGCGATGGCCATCGTGGATGCCGGCCCGGCACCGGGCGGGCTGGCCGCCTCGCTGCTGGCGCACGTCCAGGGGCACGACCGCCCGGCGGCGTTCGGCATCAGGCCGGAGGCGCTGCACCTTGGGACGCCGCCGCCGCCCGGCGCCTGGTCGGGGCCCGCCACGGTCGAGGCCGTGCTGCCGGCCGGCGCGTCGTGGACGGTCCGGCTGCGCGTCCTGGACACCGAGCTGTTCGCCGTCACCCACACCCCGGTCGAGGCCGCCCCCGGCGACACTGTGACCTGCTGGACCGACCAGCTCCACCTGTTCGACGCCGCCGGGCTGCGCCTGCCGGCCCTGGACGATGTGGCAGCTCGCGCATGACCCCGCCGAACGCCGTGCCGGCCTCGCCGAAGGCCCCGCTGACCTCGCCGAAGGCCCTGCTGCTCGACTTCGGCGGTGTGCTGGTCGAGACCGCCAGACGCCCGGGGTGGGCGGCCGAGCTGGCCGCCGACGTGCACGCCCTGCTGGACCGCGCCGGTTTCGGCGGGCTGAGCCCTGCCGAGATCGAGACCGACATCCGGGCGGGCGCCCGCGCCGACTCCCGATGGAAGGACTCCACCTCCCGCCAGTACGCGCCGCAGGAGATGACGCACCGCCGCTTCTGGGCGGAGTTCGTCGCGACGGACTGGCCGGAGCAGGCGCGGGAGCTGGTCACCGCCGAGGCGAGCCCGCTGTGCCGGCGCATGGGCGAGCTGCGCAGCGAGCGCGCCCTGCGCCCCGGCGTCAAGGAGCTGCTGGCCGCCTGCTGGGCGCGCGGCGTGCGCCCAGCCGTGGTCAGCAACGCCCTGTGCGGCCTCGTCCACCGCGACTTCCTGACCCGAAACGGCCTGGACGGGCAGGTGGCCGTGCAGGTCTACAGCGACGAGGCCGGCGTGCGCAAGCCGAACCCGGAGCTGATCCACATGGCCTGCCGGGCCCTGGCCGTCGATCCCGCCGAGGTCTGGTACGTCGGCGACAACTACGACCGCGACGTCGTGTGCGGCGTGCGCGCCGGGGCCGGGGCGACCGTGCTCATGGTCTCGCCCAGCACGGACAAGATCCCGTACGAGGTGCGGCAGCGCCCGCACGCGACCGTCGACAACCCGCTCGGCCTGCTGAGACTGCTGGAGGACACGTGGACCTGACCACCTCGCGCGAGCTGGCCGCGATCGCGAGCCGGGCGGCCAGGGCCGTCGGCGACCGGTTGCGCGGCGCCTTCCGGTCCAGGCCGGAGGTGGCGACCAAGCGCGACTTCCACGACCCGGTGACCGAGCACGACAAGGCGGCCGAGGAGGAGATCCGCGAGGTGCTGGCCCGCCACTGCCCGGACAGCCTCGTGGTCGGCGAGGAGGGCGGCAGCCAGGGCGACGGCACGGTGCACTGGTACGTCGACCCGATCGACGGCACCGCGAACTTCGCCGCGGGGTTGCCGTTCTTCTGCACCTCGATCGGCGCGGCCGTGGACGGCGAGATGGTCGCGGGCGTCGTCTACGACCCGGTCCGCGACGACGAGTTCACCGCCTGGCTCGGCGGCGCGCAGTGCAACGGCGAGCCGATCCGCAGCACGGGGGCGCGCACGGACCGGGAGGCGGTGCTGCTGTCCAGCTATCCCGCGCCGCGCGACCTGGCCGCGGAGGGCGACGAGGCGCTGCACCGCTTCGCCCGCATGGTCAACGCCTTCGCCAGCACCCGCCGCCCGGGCAGCGCCGCGCTCAAGCTCGCGCACGTCGCCGCCGGCTGGTCCGACGTGGCCTTCGGCACGCACGTCAACGTCTGGGACGTCGCGGCCGGCTCCCTGCTGGTACGTCAGGCGGGCGGCACGTACCTCCCCCTGTCGGGCAGCGTCTTCGCCCCCGGCGGCTACCTGGCCTGCGTCGGCGGGTTCGACCTCGACGGCTCCGTGATGGCCGAGGTGGCGACGGCGGTGAAGCCCGCATGATCCGCTGGATCGTCACCGACCTCGACGGCACCCTCGTCGGCCGCGACCTGGCGATGGTGCCGGCCAGCCGGGACGCCCTGCGCCGCTTCCGCGCGGCCGGCGGCCAGGTCGTCATCGCCACCGGCCGGATGGAACGCTCCGCCTTGCGCTACTACGAGGAGCTCGGCCTGGACGGCCCCGCCATCCTCTACAACGGCGCCAGGACGGTGAACCTGGCCACCGGCTCCGTCGGGCGCTCGTGCTCGCTGCCGCCGGAGGCGTGGAAGACGCTGCTGGCGATGTTCGACGACCTGCCGGACGGGGTCCACCCGGTCGCCTTCAGCGGCGGCGAGGCGTACGCGGTCGAGCGGGCGCCCGCCCTGCGCGACTACGCCCGGCGCGACGGGATCACGCTGCGCGACCCGGGCGACTGGACCGCGCTGCCCGCCGGGGACGTCACCAAGTGCATGCTGATCGGCGACCCGCTGCCCGACCCGGACATCCCGGGCACCGTCACCACCCGCTCCGAGGCCACGTACCTGGAGATCCTGCCCGAGGGCGCCACGAAGGGCAGCGCCCTGCGCGAGCTGGCGGCGGCGGCCGGCGTGCCGCCGCGCGAGATCGCCGCCGTCGGCGACAACCCCAACGACCTCGACATGATCGAGCTCGCCGGGCTCGGGGCGGCGGTGGGGGACGGCCACCCCACCGTGCGCGCGGCGGCCGACGTGGTCGTCCGCGCCTGCGCCGACGGGGCCGTGGCGCACGTCGTGGAGCTGGCCTGCCAGGCCAACGGCTGGTCCTGAGAGCTGAGGAGTCGCAAGTGACGAAGACGGTCAAGCATTGGATCAACGGGGCTCTCGCGGACGGCGATTCCGCCCGTGCCGCGGAGCTGTTCGACCCGGCCACCGGCGAGGTGAGCGGGCACGTCGCGCTGGCCTCGGCGGCCGACGTGGACGCGGCCGTCGCCGCCGCGTCCGCCGCCTTCCCGGCCTGGCGCGACACCTCGATCTCGCGGCGCGCGCAGGTGCTGTTCCGCTTCCGCGAACTGCTGGCGGGGCACCTGGACGAGATCGCGGCGGCCATCTCGGCCGAGCACGGCAAGGTGCACTCCGACGCGCTGGGCGAGGTGGCGCGCGGGCTGGAGGTGGTGGAGTTCGCCTGCGGGATCCCGCACCTGCTCAAGGGCGGCTTCTCCGAGGGCGTCTCGACGCGGGTGGACTCCTACTCGATCCGGCAGCCGCTGGGCGTGGTGGCCGGGATCACGCCGTTCAACTTCCCGGCGATGGTGCCGATGTGGATGTTCCCGGTGGCGATCGCGTGCGGGAACACCTTCGTGCTCAAGCCGTCGGAGCGGGATCCGTCGGCGTCGCTGCTGATAGCCCGGCTGTGGCAGCAGGCCGGCTTGCCGGACGGCGTGTTCAACGTGGTGCAGGGCGACAAGGTGAGCGTGGACCGGCTGCTGGAGCACCCGGACGTGCGCGCGGTCTCGTTCGTCGGCTCCACCCCCATCGCGAGCTACGTGTACGCGACCGGCACCGCGCACGGCAAGCGGGTGCAGGCCCTGGGCGGGGCGAAGAACCACATGCTGGTGCTGCCGGACGCGGACCTGGACCTGGTGGCCGACTCGGCGGTGTCGGCCGGGTTCGGCTCGGCGGGCGAGCGGTGCATGGCGATCTCGGTGGTGCTGGCCGTGGACCCGATCGGTGACGAGCTCGTCGCCAAGATCGTCGAGCGGGTCGCGAAGCTGACCGTGGGCCCCGGCGATGACCCCCGCTCGGAGATGGGGCCGCTGGTCACGGCCGCGCACCGGGACAAGGTGGCCTCCTACCTGGACCTCGGCGTGGAGGAGGGCGCCAAGCTGGTCGTGGACGGCCGCCGGAGCACGCTCGTCAGCGGCGAGCAGGCGGACCAGGCGGCCGGGTTCTGGCTCGGCCCGACCGTGCTCGACCACGTGCCGGTCGGGTCGCGGGTGCACACCGAGGAGATCTTCGGCCCGGTGTTGTCGATCGTGCGGGTCCGCTCTTATGAGGAGGGCCTGGAGGTGATCAACGGCGGCGCGTACGGCAACGGCACCGCCGTGTTCACCAACGACGGCGGCGCGGCCCGGCGCTTCCAGAACGAGGTCGAGGTCGGCATGGTGGGCATCAACGTGCCGATCCCGGTGCCGATGGCGTTCTACAGCTTCGGCGGCTGGAAGTCCTCGCTGTTCGGCGACACGCACGTGCACGGCACCGAGGGCGTGCACTTCTACACCCGCGGCAAGGTCGTCACCTCCCGCTGGCTCGACCCCTCCCACGGCGGCGTGAACCTGGGCTTCCCCACGAACGGGTAGCCCCGTCAGCTCTTGGCGCGGGCGTCGAACCAGGGGTAGATGCGCTGCTTCTTGTCGGCCTTCACCAGCGTCTCGACGACCCGGCCCTTGAGGTCGACGACGCCGAAGCCGTCGCGGACCGGCGCGAGCAGGTGCCGCTCGTCGTACCAGCCGAGCACGGGCCCCCAGACGGGGCTGAAGGCGATCTTGATCCGCGTGACGGCCTTACCGGTGCGGGTGTCCCAGACGCACGCGGCCTTCTCCAGCGAGGTGCACGCCGTCACGAAGCGGCGGCCCGACGGGGAGAACGTGCCGAGGCCGTGGCCGACGGGCCGGCCGCGTACCTGCCAGGTGCGCTTGACGGCGCCGGTGAGGTCGTACTGGCGGACGGCGGACCTGCCGTTCTTGCCCCAGCGCACCACGACGCCCTTGCTGTCGCGGGTCCACTGGAAGCCGCCGACCGTGATCAGCGCGTTCTCGATGCGGACGAAGCGGGCCTTCAGCGCGGGCACCTCGACCAGCACGATGCCTTCCGAGCGCGGCTCGAAGCCCGGCTCGAAGACGTTGAGGAGCAGGGTCCGCCCATCAGGGGACCAGGTGGGCCAGGACGTGTGCAGGTAGCCGCGCCCGCGCTCGAGGTCCTCCGGCACGGGCAGCTCCACCTCGGTCTTCCTGCCGGTCCGCCGGTCGAGGAAGCGCACGGTGGGCGCGGCTGGGGCGCGGGTGACGAGCGTGGCCTCCCAGCGCTCGCCGGGGGAGACCGTGACCGGGCCGTCCGCCTTGACGAACGCCTTCTTGGCCGGGCTCCACGCCCGCTGCGAGTCGGGCCTGAGCACCGAGTAGGAGGTGAGCCGCACCGGCCGCCCCGCCAGGTCGGCTACGACGCGCGCGCCGGTGCCCGGCAGCCTCGTGCCGGCGGCCGGCTGGGCGGGCGGGGCGCCGAGCGTGGCGGTCAGGGCGAGCGCGGCCGCTAAGTTCGTGATCATGATGTCCTCCCGGAAACGGATCCGAAGATCATAGCCGCGGGGGATGAAGCGGCGGGCCCGCCCGGTTGCACCGGAGGAACGCGACCAGAAACGTGAGGAGAGACCGGCCCATGACCACGCACCCCACCTCCCCCAACGGCCCCGTCCGCCAGCTCAGGCTGGTCGTCGAGGCGGAGGACTACGAGGCCGCGCTGGCCTTCTACCGCGACGTGCTGGGCCTGCCGGAGCAGGCCGCGTTCTCCAGCGGCGACGGCGCGCGGGTGGCGATCCTCGACGCGGGCCGCGCCACCCTGGAGATCGCCAACCCGGCGCAGAAGGCGATGATCGACGAGGTCGAGGTGGGGCGGCAGGTGGCGCCCAAGATCCGGGTGGCGTTCGAGGTGGACGACGCGGCGGGCACCACCGAGCGGCTGGTCTCGGCGGGCGCGACGGAGGTGGCGCCGCCCACCGTGACGCCGTGGGAGTCGCTCAACGCCCGCCTCGACGCGCCCGCCGGGCTGCACATCACGGTCTTCCAGGAGCTGCGCACCCTGGAGGAGCGCGAGGCGCTCGACGGGTTCGGCAAGGACGCGTAGCCCCGGTCGGATCCGGTCCGCGGGAAAAGTAGAGTTTTTGAGGGGTCGTTTCAGCATCGAGCAGCGAAGACGTGAGACATGGACAAGGTCGAAGGTCAGGACGGTGAGCACCTGTCGGTCGGGGCGCCCAAGACGTGGGCGGCCGGGCTGCCCGGCGTGCGGCACGCGTTGTCGTACGCGTTGTCGCAGACGTCGCCCCGCCGCACCGCGCTGACGCTGCTCAACCTCAACCAGGCCACCGGCCTCGACTGCCCCGGCTGCGCCTGGCCGGAGCCGGGGCGCCGGCACGTCAACGAGTACTGCGAGAACGGCGCCAAGCACGTCACCGACGAGGCCACCACCCGCCGCGTCACCCGCGAGTTCTTCCGCGAGCACCCGGTCTCCGAGCTGGCCGGGCGCTCCGACCAGTGGCTCAACCAGCAGGGCAGGCTCACCGAGCCCATGGTCAAGCGGCCCGGCGCCGACCACTACGAGCCCATCGGCTGGGACGACGCGCTCGGCCTGCTCGCCGCCGAGCTGCGCGGCCTCGACGACCCCGACCGCGCGCTGTTCTACACCTCGGGCCGGCTCGGCAACGAGGCCGCGTTCCTGCTGCAGCTCTTCGCCCGCGCGTACGGCACCAACAACCTGCCCGACTGCTCCAACATGTGCCACGAGTCCAGCGGCGTCGCCCTGATCGACACCCTCGGCGTCGGCAAGGGCAGCGTCAGCCTCGACGACATCCACGACGCCGACCTGGTGTTCGTCGTCGGCCAGAACCCCGGCACCAACCATCCCCGCATGCTGTCGGCGCTGGAGCAGACCAAGCGCTCGGGCGGCAGCGTCGTCGCGGTCAACCCGCTGCCTGAGGCCGGGCTGCTGCGCTTCAAGAACCCGCAGAAGGCGCGCGGCATCGTCGGGCGCGGCACGCCGATCGCCGACCAGTTCCTGCAGATCCGCCCCGGCGGCGACCTCGCCCTGTTCCAGGCGCTCAACCTGCTGCTGCTCCAGTCCGAGGACGAGCGCCCCGGCACCGTGCTCGACCACGCCTTCATCGAGCGGCACACCACCGGCTTCGCCGAGTTCGCCGAGCACGTCCGCCAGGTGGAGTGGGCGGATGTCCTGGCCGCCACCGGCCTGTCGCGGGAGGAGATCGAGCGCGTCCACGCCCGCGTCCTGGCCAGCGAGAAGATCATCGTGTGCTGGGCGATGGGGCTGACCCAGCACAAGCACGGCGTGGCCACCATCAAGGAGATCGTCAACTTCCTGCTGCTGCGCGGCAACGTCGGCAAGCCGGGCGCCGGCGTCTGCCCGGTGCGCGGGCACAGCAACGTGCAGGGCGACCGCACGATGGGCATCTGGGAGCGGCCCCCGAGGGCCTTCCTCGACGCGCTGGAGCGCGAGTTCGGCTTCACCCCGCCGCACAAGCACGGCCTCGACACCGTGGGCGCCATCCAGGCCATGCTCGACGGCCGGGCCCAGGTCTTCCTCGGCGTCGGCGGCAACTTCGTGCGCGCCACCCCCGACAGCGAGGTCACCGAGCGCGCCATGCGCTCGTGCCGGCTGACCGCGCACATCTCCACGAAGCTGAACCGCTCCCACACCGTCTGCGGCCAGACCGCGCTGATCCTGCCGACGCTCGGCCGCAGCGACCGCGACGTCCAGGCGGGCGGCGAGCAGTTCGTGACCGTCGAAGACTCGATGAGCCAGGTCCACGCCTCGCGGGGCCGCCTCCACCCCGCCTCCGACCTGCTGCTCAGCGAGGTGGCCATCATCAGCCGGCTGGCCCGGCTCGTGCTCGGCGACCGGCCCGACATCCCCTGGGAGACGTTCGAGGCCGACTACGGCACCGTCCGCGACCGCATCTCCCGCGTCGTGCCCGGCTTCGAGGACTTCAACGCCCGCGTGGCCGAGCCCGGCGGCTTCCGCCTGCCCAACCCGGTCAGCG
Organism: [Actinomadura] parvosata subsp. kistnae; assembly: GCF_900323885.1. Lineage (GTDB taxonomy): Bacteria > Actinomycetota > Actinomycetes > Streptosporangiales > Streptosporangiaceae > Nonomuraea > Nonomuraea composti. The sequence continues at coordinate 434,639 of NZ_OOHJ01000005.1, forward strand.
AGCGCGTCTTCCGCACCCCGAGCGGCCGGGCCGTCTTCACGTGCAACCCGTTCGCGCGGCTGGAGGCCCCGCCCGGCCACCTGATCCTGCAGACGCTGCGCGCCCACGACCAGTGGAACACGATCCCGTACTCCGGCGACGACCGCTACCGGGGCATCCGGCACGGCCGCCGGGTCGTCCTCGTCAACCCCGACGACCTGGCCGAGCTGGGCATCGCCGAGCGCAGCGTGGTGGACCTGGTCGGCGTCTGGCACGACGGCGTGGAGCGGCGCGCCCCCGCGTTCACGGTGGTGGCCTACCCGACCGCGCGCGGCTCGGCCGCGGCCTACTACCCGGAGACGAACGTGCTGGTGCCGCTGGACAGCGTGGCCGACCACAGCAACACGCCCACCTCGAAGGCCGTGGTCATCCGGCTGGAGCCCGCCGGGCAGGGCTGATGCCGGCTACTTGCCGGAACGGGTGGTGCGGCGCGGCGCCCGGCCCTGCCCGTCGTGCGGCGTCTCCACGAGCGGCGTGTCCACCAGGTGCTCGACCAGGAACCAGGTCTGCAGCTCGCCGGTCCTGATCACGTCGGACACCAGCAGGTCGTTGGTGCCGTCGTCGCCCAGCTCCGCCGCCCTGGACGCGGCGTCGTGCGAGGCGATGAGGATCGTCTCGTGCGCCTCGATCAGCCGCGACAACATCGCCGGCACCTCCTCGGCGCCGTTCGGGGGCCGCGGCACCACCGTAATCTCCGCGACGTGCCGGGGGTCGCCGACCGCGATGCCGCCCAGCGTCTGCACCCGCTCGGCGATCAGGTCCACCAGCTTGAGCTGCTCGTCGGCGTGCTTGTCCAGCAGCAGGTGCAGCTGGTAGAACGTCGGGCCGCGCATCAGCCAGTGGTGCTTCTTGTACAGCGCGTAGAGGATCTGCGTGTCGGCCAGGATCTGGTTCAGCCGCTCGCAGGAGTACTCGCGGGCCTCGTCCGACAGGCCCAGCGGCCACGTCCTGACGGTGCCGAACTCCTGGATCTCGGTGCCGTCGACGTGCAGCCACGGCTGGCTGCTCGACTGCTTCTTCGTCGTCGTCCTGGTGCTGCTTCTGGTCTTGGCGGGCACGATCATCTCCAGGTCCGGTGAGGTGTGAGCCGATCCGACCTCGAACCTTCCCGTACGTCCGGAGAACGAGCTTTAGCCCAGGCCAGCGCATGGCAAAAGTTGTCCGGCTCACGGCTGGCGCACGGCTCAGGGCGCTCGGCTCAGGGCTCGCGGCTCAGGAGGGGAGGGCGGCCGGTGGCCTGAGCAGCCGGTGCCGCAGCCGCGTGACGAGCGGCGCCACGCGGGTGGCCAGGTCGCGGGCCGCGATGCCGGCCCTGGTGGCGGGCACGATGAGCGACGCGGCCTGCGCGATGCCGCGCTGCTTCGGCTCGACCAGGCGGCGGTGCGCCTGCTCGTACCGCTGGAAGGCGGCCTCCGGGTCGCCCGGCGTGGCGGCCAGCTCGCCGGCGAGCGTGGCCGCGCCCGCCATGGCCAGCGTCGAGCCGTCGCCGAACAGCGACACGCACGACCCGGCGTCGCCCAGCAGCACGACCCGCCCGCTGGACCAGCGCGGCAGGCGGACCCGGCTCACCGAGTCGAAGTAGAGGTCGCCGGCGGTGCGCACCCGCTCCAGCAGCTCCGGCGCGCGCCAGCCCACGCCCGCGAACGCCGCGGCCAGCAGCCGCTTGTGCTGCTCGGTGTCGCGGTGGTCGAAGCCGGGCTCCTGCGGCGCGCGGTAGAGGAAGAAGGCCAGGTCGCCGGACGGCGTGGGGCTGACGGCGACGGCCTGGCCGGGGGTGTTGTGCATCAGCACGTCCCGGCCGGGACCCGCCTGGCCGCCGATCGGGGTGGTGGCCACGTACAGGCCCATGTGGCGCACCTCGGCCGCGCCGGGGCCGAACGCCAGCCGCCGGGTCACCGAGTGCAGCCCGTCGGCGCCCACCACCAGGTCGAAGCGGCGGGGCGCGCCGCGCTCGAAGGTGACGTCCACGCCGCCGGCATCCTGGGTGAGGGTGGCGATCGAGTCGCCGAAGACGAACTCGGCGTGGTCGCGGGCGCGCTCGTACAGGATCGAGGCGAGCGCGCCTCGCGGCAGCTCGACCTCGCCCGCGCGCTGCCCGGCGGCCAGGTCCATCCGGGCGACGGTCCGGCCGTCGCCGTCGACGAAGCTGAGCCCGGTGTTGCCGGTGGCGGCCTCGTGCAGCCGCGGCAGGACGCCCATGCGGGCGGCCACGTCCACGGCCGGCCCCCGCACGTCCACCGGGTTGCCGCTGGAGCGCAGGTCCGCGGCGCGCTCGACGACGGTGACGCGGAAACCGTGCCGGGCCAGCCAGTACGCGAGCGTCGGCCCGCCCACGCCGGCGCCGGAGATCAGCACGTTCATGACCCGCCTCCCAATATCTGGAGGAATTTCCTCCACTTGTTTGACGGTAGCATAAGCGGAGGACAAACCTCCAGTCGTGGAAGAGGGAGACAATGGCCGAGGCGCAGGGACTGCGGGCGGACGCGCGCCGCAACCGCGAGCTGATCGTGGCGGCGGCCCGCGAGCTGTTCCTGGAGCAGGGCGTGGACGTGGCACTGGAGGAGGTCGCGCGCCGGGCCGGCGTCGGCATCGGCACCCTCTACCGCCGCTTCCCCGACCGCGACGCGCTGCTGCACGCCGTCGGCGAGCAGACCCTCACCCGCCTGGCCGGCCTGGCCGAGGCCGCCTGGGCCGAGGAGCCCGACGCCTGGCACGCGCTGCGCCGCTTCCTGCGCGGCTGCGCCGAGCTGCGCCTGGGCGAGCTGTCGTCCAAGCTGGACCCGCACCTGCACCAGCCGCTGCGCGCCGGCGACGACCTGCGCGAGCTGCGGCAGCGCTCGATCGACCTGCTGCTGCGGATGACCGAGCGGGCGCAGGCCGACGGCCACCTCCGCCCCGACATCGGCCCCGGCGACCTCGCCCTGCTGATGACCCTGCACGTCCACACCCCGCCCGGGCTGCCCGCCGGCGAGGCCGTCGCCCGCGTCACGGAGATCGTCCTGGACGGCCTGCGCGCCGGCCCCGGCGCCACCCCCCTGCCCGGCACCGCGCTGAGCGGCGACGATCTCGTCCGCCACACGCAGTCCGGCTGAAATACCCGATTGCCCGGCGGTGGCCCCCGGCGGGAGGATCTCCGCCATGCCCTACTACTCAGCCCACGACGGGACCCGCCTCGCCTACCACACCTCGGGCGCCGGCGACCCGCTGATCTGCCTGCCCGGCGGCCCCATGCAGGACGCCACCTACCTCGGCGACCTCGGCGGCCTGGCCGCGCACCGGCGGCTCATCCTGGCGGACCCGCGCGGCACCGGCGACTCCGACCGGCCCGACGACCCCGCCACCTACCGCTGCGACCGGCTCGTGGACGACGTCGAAGCCCTGCGCGAACATCTCGGCCTCGACCGCGTCGACCTGCTCGGCCACTCCGCCGGCGGGAACCTCGCCGTCCTGTACGCCACCCGGTACCCCGACCGCGTCGCCCGGCTCCTCCTGATCGCGCCCAGCACCAAGGCCGTCGGCCTGGAGCCCACCCCGCAGGCCCGCCTGGAGGCGGCGAAGCTGCGCGCCGGCGAGCCCTGGTTCCCCGAGGCGTTCGCCGCATTGGAGCAGGTCCAGGCCGGCACCGCCACCGCCGCGACGTGGGAGGCCGTCGATCCCTTCATGTTCGGCCGGTGGGACGACGCGGCGCGCGCCTTCCAGGAGCTCTGCGACCGGCACCGGAACGACGAGGCCGCCGCCGTGTTCGGCGCGGAGGGCGCCTACGACCCGGAGGCGACCCGCGCGGCTCTGGGCTGCTTCGCCGCGCCGGTGCTGGTGCTGGCCGGCGAGCTCGACCTCAACACGCTCCCGTCCGCCGCCGCCGAGTACGCCGCGCTGTTCCCCGCCGCCGAGCTCGTCGTGCAGCCCGGCGCGGGCCACTCGCCGTGGCTCGACGACGCCGACGCGTTCGTGGCGGCGGTGACGGCTTTCCTCGGCCGTTCTAGCTGAGGCCGCCGTTGCTCAGCAGGAGCTGCCCGTTGATCCACCCGCCCTGCGGCGAGCACAGGAAGGACACCAGGTCAGCGGTGTCGCGCGGGGTGCCGAGCCGGCCCAGCGGCGTCAGGCGCAGCAGCTCCTCGCGCGTCCCGTCCGACATCCAGCCGGTGTCCACCGGGCCCGGGTTGACGGCGTTGGCGGTGACGCCGAGATGGGCCAGCTCGCGCGCGGCGGCCAGCGTGATGCGGTCGAGGGCGCCCTTGCTGGCGCCGTAGGGCAGGTTGCCCACCGTGTGGTCGCTGGTCAGGGCGATGATCCGGCCGGTGCCGTGGGCGCCGGCGAAGCGCCGGCCGTACTCGCGGATCAGCAGCCACGTGGCGCGCGCGTTGACCGCGAAGTGCCGGTCGAAGCTCTCCACGGTGGTGTCGAGCAGGCCGGAGTCGACCGACTCGCAGTGGCACATCACCAGCGCCGTCACCGGGCCGAGGCGGCGCTCGGCCTCGTCGAAGACGAACGCCGGGGCTTCGGGGTCCGACAGGTCGGCCTCGATCGCGGCGGTGGCGGCGCCGCGGGCGGTCAGGGTCTCGGCGATGGCCTCGGTCGCCCCGGCCTCGACGCCCCAGGTCATGCGCTCGTCGTACGGCGTCCAGAAGGTGAAGGCGACGTCCCAGCCGTCGGCGGCGAGCCGCTGCGCGATGCCCGCGCCGATCCCGACCGTGCGGCCGACGCCGGTCACCAGTGCCAGCGGACGGGGAGCGCGGGGCGTGTCATGTGCAGGTGTCACACGACATGATCCTCAAGGGCGCGACACCCGCCCGGCAACTCATTTCCAGGGGAAGAGACGGTGATCCACCGCTTCACGACCGGAGACCTGCCACGAGCCGCTCCGGCTCGCCCACCAGCGGTGGCGCACCCCGTGGGACCGGGACGCGGCCCGCCGCCGGCTCCGGGCGTGGGCGGCGGACGAACGCCTGCTCGTCCACGCCTGCCACCCGCCCTTCGACGAGACGCCGGCGGCCCGGCAGGGAGGCGTCGCCGCGAGGAGGGCTGCCGGGCGGAGGGGGAGGGGCCAGGGAGAGGGGCGTCAGACGCGGTCGGCCGCGATCAGCAGGTACTGGAAGCTGCCGCTCTTGTACGCCTCCAGGAAGGCGTCCTCGATCCCGGTGGCCAGGTGCGTCCTGGCCCGCAGCTCCCAGTAGGGGATGGTGGCGGCCGTGAGGTCCACCACGCTGACCGGCACGAGGCGGTGCGCGGCCAGCTCCTTGAAGTAGGTGCTGCGCGAGTGGATGTCGCAGATGTAGTGGGCGTTGATCTGGCTGATGGCCCGGGAGGGCAGGCCGTAGGCGTCGTTGTAGCAGCCGGTGATGCAGACGTAGCGGCCGCCGCGGCGCAGCAGCCTGGAGTGCTCGGCGAACAGCAGCGACAGCTCGACGTACATGGTGCTCTCGTTGTTCCAGATGGCCTGGAAGTCGCCGGTGGGGAAGCCGGTGTCGAGCATGTTGCGGAAGTGGAAGCGCACCCTGTCGTCCACGCCGCGCTCCTTGGCCTGCTGGTTGGCGAAGGCCACCTGCGACTCGGAGATGGACACGCCGTCGACCTGGCAGCCGGTGCGCAGGTTGGCCAGGAAGCTGGAGCCGCCGCGGCCCGACCCGGCGTCGAGGACGCGGTGCTCGGGGCGCAGCGGGCCGAGATGCGCGACCAGCGTCTCGGCCTGCGTGCTCTCCAGCCGGTGCAGCTCCTTGACGACGCGCTGCTCCCTGGTCTCGGCCGGGCCGTCGAGGACGGACCAGTCCACGTCGCCGATGCCGTAGTGGTGGTGGTAGAGGCCGTCCACCTCCCCCAGGCGCAGGTTGACGGGGTTCTCCTCCGCGTTCCAGTAGTCGGCGACGGACTGCTGGTAGAGACTGCTCAGAACGGGGACTGCATTCGTGGTGACGGTCACCTCGTGCTCCTTCCTATCGCGGTCGATGACGGGATCAGGACTGGTATCGGGTGGTGCTGCCGTGCCATTCGAGCCCGCCGGCCATCCACGCCTGCGCGCCGCGCAGGAACCGCTTCAGCTCGGGGGAGGGCAGGGCCGACAGCTCCCGCTGGCTCTGCTCGAACCCGCGGACGAACGCGTTGTGCAGGCGGACCGTGCGCTCGACGGCCTCCTCGGTGGAGCAGCCCTCCTCGGCGGCGATGAGCAGCACCACGTTGGAGTCGGGCAGCTCGTCGGCGGCCTCCTTGGCGGCCGAGTGCAGGTCGTTGACCAGCACGGAGGCGGTGCCCGCCTGCATGAGCGCGGTGTGGAAGCGCCGCTCCGCGAACAGGTGCGGGGGCAGCTCGTAACCGCCGACGATGTCGATGAGCGTCATGGAGGTGTAGAAGCTGTCGTGCTGGCGGGCCGCGAGGTAGCGCCACACGGGCGGCGGCGTCTCCAGGTAGCGCCAGGCGGCGTAGGCGTCCCAGCTCACGTACATCTGGCTCGTGATGTTGCACAGCCGCATGACCTGCGCGGACGTGGCGTGGCGGGCGGCGTGGCTGGTGGCCGAGCGCAGCGAGACCAGCACCGGGTCGTTCCTGATCGCCTCTTCGAGCTGCTCGGTGTAGCCGCCGGCGTCCGGCGGCGGGTCCATCGCCGACATGACCAGGGCCAGCCGGGGCGGCAGCTCGGTCGGCGTGGCGCCGAGGTCGGTCTCGTCGGCGTAGTAGTCGTCGGCGGCCCACCAGGCGGCGTTCATCTGCGCCGAGATCAGCAGCAGGTCGGGGTCGTCGCTGTCGCTGTGGGTGAGCATGGCCAGCCGCCCGAACCCGGTCGAGGCGAACTCCGCCATCCGCCCCTCGTGCAGCCCGATCCGCTCGGCCCACGCGACCAGCCGCCGGTCCACCTCCGCGCCGAGCGCGTCGTCCACGCGGTCGGTCGCGGGGCAGTAGAGCGGCGGGAACGTGCCGTCGCCCCAGCTCCGCTCCCCGTAGGGCAGCGGCGTCAGGACCGGCCCCCTGAGGGAGCCGCTGGGGGAGGGCGGCTCGTGCCCGTCGTTCTCCTCGAACGGGCGCCGGTACGGCCGCAGCGCGGAGGGCAGGCTGAGCGTGTACGAGCCGAGACCCGTCGGCCCGGCGGGGATGTCAAACGGCATGACGCGCCTCCTGCTCTTCGTGGGGCGGCCGGGTCACGAGCGCGGGGCGGCGACGTCGACGTCCTCGAGGATCCCGATCGCGTCGGGCACCAGGACCGCCACCGAGAAGTAGGCGCTGACCAGGTACGACATGACGGCCTGGGCGTTGATGCCCATGAAGCGCACGTTCAGCCCCGGCTCGTACTCCTCGGGGATGCCCGTCTGGTAGAGCCCGACGACGCCCTGGTCGTCCTCGCCGGTGCGCAGGGCCAGGATCGACGTGGTGCGGTGCTCGGAGATCGGGATCTTGCCGCAGGGGAAGATCGGGATGCCGCGCCAGGCCGGCACCTCGTGCCCGTTGACCTCGGTGCTGCCCGCGACCAGCCCGCGCTTGTTGCACTCGCGGAAGAACGCGGCGATCGCCTTGGGGTGGGCCAGCAGCAGCCGGGTCTTGCGGCGCATGCTGATCAGCTCGTCGAGGTCGTCGGGGGTCGGCGGGCCCGACCAGGTGTAGATGCGCTGGTCGTAGTCGGTGTTGTGGAGCAGCCCGAACTCGGGGTGGTTGAGCAGCTCCGACTCCTGCCGCTCGCGCAGCTCGTGGATGGTCAGGCGGAGCTGCTGCTCGATCTGGTTCATGGGGTCGTTGAACAGGTCGGCGACCCGGGTGTGCACGCGCAGGATGGTCTGGGCGACGCTCAGCTCGTACTCGCGGGGGTGCAGGTCGTAGTCCACGAACGTGCCGTCGATGACCGGCTCGCCGGTGTGGCCCGCCGACAGGTGCACGGCCGCCTCGCCGCGGCGGTTGGCCGGCCTGCTCAGCTTGTCGAGGTAGCCGGCCAGGTGCTCGCGCAGCGCCGCCGAGCGGTCGGCGACGCGGCGCAGCCCGTCGCGTGGCGCGAACAGCGCCGTGCACGGCGTCGTGGCCCTGAATGTGCACGGCCAGCGGGCCTCGTCGTCGGTCAGCACCTCGTCGCCGAACTGGTCGCCGTCGGCGATGACGCCGAGGAACTGGGGGTTGCCGTACCGGCCGGTGGACACGCGCTCGACGCGGCCGTGCGCGATCACCCAGGCGCCGGTGACCGGGTCGCCTTCTTCGGCGACGACGTCGCCGGGCCGCAGCTCGCGCGCCGTGAACTCGCCGGCGATGGCCGCCAGCACGCCGTCGTCGCCGAACCCGCGCAGCGCCGGGATCTCCGTCAGCGTCCCCGGCACGATCCGCGCGTCGCCGGCGCCGCCCGGCACCACGCCGACGCGCCCGCGCCCGGGCCGGTGCGTCAGGCGGCGGTTGACCCGGTAGGTGCCGCCGCGCACGTCGACCCAGGGCAGCATGCGCAGCAGCCAGCGGGAGCTGATGGCCTGCATCTGCGGGCGGGTCTTGGTCGTCGTGGCCAGGTTGCGCGCGGCCCGGGTGTCCAGGCTGAGCCGGGTTTCCGTCGGGTCCGTGGGCATTGTTCCTCCGGGGGGTCGGCTGCCAGTCGCTACTAAAAGTAGTTATATGGCCACTGAGCGTAGAGTCTCTTGATCGATAGGAAAGCTGTCGGGCAGGTGACCCCGATGTGGCCGATCAGTTACTGTCCGTGACAGCAGGAGGAAGCATGAACGACCTGTACGACCGCGTCGCCATCGTGACCGGAGCCGACTCCGGCATCGGGAAGGCCACCGCCGTGGCGCTGGCCGAGCAGGGGTTCGACGTCGGCATCACCTACCACTCCGACCGCGACGGCGCGGAGGAGACCGCCCGCCTCGTCCGCGAGCCGGGCCAGGCGGCCGCGATCCGGCAGCACGACCTCACCGACCCCGAACGGGCCGCCGCCGTCGTGGACGAGCTGGCCGGCGAGCTGGGCGGGCTCGGCGTCCTGGTGAACAACGCCGGCACCGGCAGTCACGAGCCGCTGCTGGAGATGGGCTACGAGCGCTGGCGCCAGATCCTGGCCGTCGACCTCGACGGCGCCTTCCTGTGCGCCCAGCGGGCCGCCCGCCGCATGGTCGGCACCGGGCGCGGCGGGCGGATCGTCAACGTCACCAGCGTGCACGAGGAGTACCCGAAGATGGGTTCGGGCCCCTACTGCGCCGCCAAGGGCGGGCTGCGCATGCTCAGCCGCGTGCTCGCGCTGGAGCTGGCCGACCACGGCATCACGGTCAACACCGTCGCGCCCGGCGAGATCGCCACCCCCATGACCGGGCAGGAGGACCTGCCGCCGCAGCGGGGCAGCCGGCCCGGCAACCCGATCCCCAGGCCGGGCGACGCCCGCGAGGTCGCCGCCGTCGTGGCCTTCCTGGCGGGGCCGACGGCGTCCTACGTGACCGGGGCGACGGTGTTCGTGGACGGCGGCATGACGCTCATGGGCCCGCAGGGCGCCTCGGCGCTCGGCTCGGGCGACTGGCGCGAGCTGTAGGCGCCCGGGGCGGGCATCGTCTACCAGTCGCTACCAGCCGCTACGAGCCGCGGCCGCGCAGGAACGCGGCGCAGCGGTGCGTCCAGTCGGCGACGACCGGATCCTCATCGGCCAGCCCGAGGCCGTGCCTGCCGCTCGGGTACACGTGCACCTCCTGCGCCACGCCGTGCCGGGCCAGCGCCTGCGAGAGCATCAGCGTGTTCTCGACGGGCACGGCCTCGTCGTCGGCCGTGTGCCACAGGAACATCGGCGGCGTGTCCGCGGTCACCCGGCTCGCCAGCGACAGCTCCGCGCGCAGGGAGTCGGGGGCGTCCGCGCCGAGCAGGTTGTCGGAGGAGCCCCGGTGCGCGGCCGGGCCGGTCAGCGCGGTGACGGGGTAGCACAGCACGGCCAGGTCAGGACGGTGGTCGGCCTCGTCCACGGCGTCGTGCGGGCCCTCCGCCGGCACGGGCCCCTTCTCGGTGGCCAGCAGCCCGGCCAGGTGCCCGCCCGCCGAGAACCCCAGCACCCCCACCCGGCCCGGATCCACCCCCAGGTCCGCGGCGTGGTGCCGGACCCAGCGCACCGCCCGGGCGGCGTCCAGGAGGGGGAGCGGGTGGCGGTGCGGCGCGATCCGGTACCGCAGGACGAACGCCGCCACCCCGAGCGCGTTCAGCCACCGGGCGACCGGCGCGCCCTCGTGGTCGGCCAGGTGCTGGTAGGCTCCGCCGGGGCACACCACGACCGCCGGCGCCGGGCCGTCACCCTCGACGGGAAAGGCGGTGATGGTGGCCTCGCCGGTCGCCGGCCACAGGGGGTGCTCGCTCATGCTGGTGCCTCTCGGTGTTGCGCGTTGCTGGTAGAAGGACGTTCAGTAGCCGGGGAGGACGCGGCGCGGCAGGCCGAGGCCGGGCGCTCGGCGTCCCGGGGGTCAGCCGGCGGTCAGGGCGTTCCCGAGCACCGAGGCGACCGCGTCGCGGACGTCCTCGGGCCAGATCGGCAGGCCGTCCGTGCCGGCGAACATGAGGTGCGCGGTGCCCACCAGCGTCGGGGCGAGCCGGCCGATGTCGGCGCCGGGCGCGATGCGGCCCAGCTCCCGCTCGGCGGTGAGGTAGTCGGACAGGATCATCCCGATCTCCGTCATGACCGGGAGCCCGCCGACCGGCCTGGCCTCGCGCAGCCGGGCGCGCACCTGGTTGTGGAAGGTGACCAGGGCGACGATGGAGACGGCCACCGGGTCGAAGAGCTTGATCAGGGCGTCGGTGAGGTTGTCGACGACGGTGCCGGTGCCGGCGGAGTCCTTCAGCACGTCGCCCTGGGCCCGCATCAGGTCGATGCGGTCGAGCACGAACTCCGCGAGGAAGGCGTCGAACGACTCGAAGTGCCGGTGCAGCACCCCCTTGGCGCAGCCGGCCTGCGCGGTGACCGCCCGGCTGGTCAGCGCGTCGGGGCCGCCCTGCCGCAGCACCTCCTCGGCCGCGGTGAAGAGCTGCTCCCGCGGGTCGCGCAGGTGTACGCCGGTCGGCATCGTCGATCCTCTTCCGCCTGGGACCACGCCGTTCGATTGACTAACGGGCGCCTGCCCACTAGGGTGAGCCGACGTTCACTATAGCGCAGCGGCCGCCCTGGCGATCAGCGACCTGCGCAGCAGCGGCCTGATCACCGCGAGCTGGGCCACCGCCAGCAGGAGGCAGGTGAGGGCCAGCGTGCCCCACAATCCCGCCGGCCCCGCGCGATCGAGGAGCTGCGTGCCGCACAGGGGCGCCAGCACGGTGGCGAAGCCCCACGAGATGCCGAAGACCGACAGGTAGCGCCCGCGCGCGTCCTCCGGGGCGAGGTCCACGACCAGCGCGTAGCTGCGGCCGAACATCAGCACGTCGCCCGCGCTCCACACCACTGTCGCGGCCAGGTGGCCCGCCAGCCCGTCCGCCACCGCGTAGCCCGCGAGGCCGGCGGCGAGGAGCAGGTAGCCGTACGCCATCGCCGCGTGGTGGGACAGCGCCGCCGTCCACCGCACCAGAGGCTGGCAGGCCACCATGGTGACGGCCGCGACGGCCGACAGCAGCCCGGCGTCGGCCGCCTCCAGGCCGCGCCGCGCGAGCGCCAGCGGCATCGCCATCCCGGCCTGCATGAAGATCACGGCGGAGAGGGTGCCGGACAGGAGCAGCAACAGGAGCCCGCGATCCCGCCAGACCGACCCTGAGTGTGCGGGGAGGGGCCGGGTTTCGGCGTGGTGCGGAAGGTGGTCGGCGGGCAGGACGAGGCGGACGACGATCGCGCAGAGCACGCAGCTCACCGCGTCCGCCACGAACAGCCAGCGCAGGTCCCACCGGCCGAGACCGGCGGCGATCAGGCCCGCGCCCATGCCGCCCACCGCCAGCGCCGTGTTGAACAGGCTGAACGCCCGCGCCTGCTGGGCCGGCCGCACGGCGTCCGCGATCATCGCCTGGGACGGCGGCTCGTAGAGCTCGAAGACCAGCCCGAGCAGGACGGCGAACACGGCGACCATCGCCACGGACGACGACAACGCGATGCCCGCCTGCGCCAGCGCGCACCCGGCCAGCCCGGCCACGATCGTGCGGCGGCGGCCGAACCGGTCGGCCAGCACGCCGCCCAGCAGCCGCGAGGGGATCGTGGCCAGGCCGAACGCGGCCGAGATCGCGCCCGCGGCGACCGCGCCCACCCCGAAGTCGGTGGTGATCAGGACGGTGAGGAAGCCGAGGGAGAAGGCGCCCAGCCGGTTGATCGCGCGCGCCAGCACGAGCCACCACACCGTACGCGGCAGGCGCTCCGTACGCTCGAGAACCGGCATGAACGCCTCCCGCGTGACCGACCAAGCTGCTAACGTCGGTCACGACCCTAGAGCGCGAAAGGTGACCAGTCAAGTGCTGTTCGATAGTCACGTGGCGATCCTGCTCGACACCGCGGTCTCGCTCGTGAACGTCCTCACCGACGGCGGCGACCGCGGCAAGCCGTACGCGGCCCCCAAGGGCGACGCGCTGCCCGGCGCGATCCGCGCCGTGCTGCCGGGCGGCGTGCCGGTGTCGCCCGAGGAGGCCCTCTACCTGGCCGGCACCACGCTGAAGGTGCGGCGCGTGTTCGAGGCCATGGACGAGGGACGCGAGGACGACGCCGCGGCCGTCGTCAACGCGCTCGTCATCAGCACCGGCGCCCGGCCCCAGCTCGACCGGGCGCCGGGGGAGCCGTGGCAGGTGCACTTCCACGGCGCCGACGACAGCCTCGCCGTCGGCTGGAGCGCCGGCATCGCCTCCGCCCTGACCCTGGCCATCGGCAGCGACCTCGGCGGCCGGCTCGGCGTCTGCCAGGCCCGGCAGTGCGACCGCGTGTACGTGGACGCCTCCCGCAACGGGGTGCGGCAGTTCTGCTCCCGCTCGTGCCAGAGCCGCACGAAGGCGGCCGCCTTCCGCGCCCGCCACGCCGCCCGCTGAGCGTTCCCGGGACGTCGGCGCGTGGTTCTGGCGGGCGCCGGAGTCCCAGGGGGCGCGGCAGGAGGGGCGGCGGGCGCGCGGGCGCAGGCGCAACGTCAGCGTCACCGTGGTGCTCGCGGGCAGCTCCACCGCCAGGCACGCCCCGCCCCCGGCGCCTGAGGGGGTTCCCCGGGCGGGGCCGCGTGCGTCAGCATGCTTGGGTGCGGACCCGGCGGAGGGATGAGCGCATGCTGTCGTACGAGCCCCTGACCCCCACCAGCTTCCTCGAACGATCCGCCACCGTCTTCGGCCCGCGGCTCGCGGTCGTGGACGGCGAGCTGGAGCTCACCTACGCCGAGCTGTGGCAGCGCGTCCAGCGCCTGGCGGGCGCGCTGGCCACGGCCGGGGTGCGGCCCGGCGACCGGGTGGCGGTGCTCGCGCTCAACGGGCACCTGCTGCTGGAGTCCACGTTCGGCGTGCCGGCGGCGGGCGCCGTCATGGTGCCGCTGAACATCCGCCTGTCCGCCGGCGAGCTGGCCTACATCATCGGCCACGCCGAGGTGACGCTGCTCCTGCACGACGACGCCCTCACCGGCCTGGCCAGGCAGGCGGCCGAGGGGACCGAGGTGCGGCTGGTGTCGGCCACCGCCTGTGAGACGCTGCTGGCCGTGGCCGAGCCGCTGCTGGTCAGGGTGGAGGACGAGCTGGCGCCGCTGTCCATCAACTACACCAGCGGCACCACCGGCCGCCCGAAAGGCGTCGTCTACCACCACCGCGGCGCCTACCTCCAGGCGCTGGCCATGGCCCTGCACACCCGGCTCGACGCCGCCTCCTCCTACCTGTGGACGCTGCCGATGTTCCACTGCCACGGCTGGTGCTTCCCGTGGGCGGTCACGCTGGCCGGCGCCCGGCACGTCTGCCTGCCGAGGATGGAGCCGGACGAGGCGTGGCGGCTGATCCGCGCCCACCGCGTCACCCACCTGTGCGGCGCGCCGACCGTTCTCACCTCGCTGCTCGCGCACGACGACGCTCCGGCGCGGGCGTCGGACCCGCGCCTGCTCGCCTGCGTCGGCGGCGCGCCCCGAGCCCCGCCCTGCTCGGCCGGGCGCTGCGGGCCGGCATCGACGTCATCCATCTGTACGGGCTCACCGAGACGTACGGGCCCGTCGCCATCTGCCAGCCCCAGCCCGAATGGTCTGACCTGCCGGTGGCGGAGTCGGCCGCGCTGACCGCCCGCCAGGGCGTGGGCAACGTGATCGCCCAGCGCCTGCGCGTCGTCGGCGACGACGGCCGCGACGTGCCCGCCGACGCCGCCACCGTCGGCGAGATCGCGGTGCGCGGCAACGACGTCATGCTCGGCTACCACCGCGACCCGGCCGCCACGGACAAGGCCGCGCCCGACGGCTGGTTCCGCACCGGCGACCTCGGCGTGCTGCACCCCGACGGGTACGTGCGGATCGTGGACCGGGCCAAGGACGTCATCATCTCCGGCGGCGAGAACATCGCCTCCGTCGAGGTCGAGAACGTGCTGGTGGAGCATCCCGGCGTGCGGGAGGCCGCCGTCGTGGCCCGGCCCGACCCGCACTGGGGCGAGGTCCCGGTCGCGTACGTGAGCCTGGCCGCCGGGGCGCGCGCCACCGAGGCCGAGCTGATCGAGCACGTCCGCGCCCGCCTGGCGCACTTCAAGGCGCCCAAGGCGATCACCTTCTGCGAGCTGCCCAAGACCTCCACCGGCAAGATCCAAAAGAACGTCCTGAGGCAGCGCGCCGCAGGTTAGCCGCCGCCCAGGAGGGAAGGGCCCACCCACAGAGCACGGACGGGTCAAGGGGGCGTCATGGTCTCTTCGCGCAGCGTCTTCCGGCGCAAGCCCGTGGCACAGATCGCCACGGAGCACGAGGGGGAGCTGTCCAGGTCGCTCGGGCTGTGGCAGCTCACCGCCATCGGCGTGGGCGGCATCATCGGCGCGGGCATCTTCGCGCTGGCCGGCGCGGTCGCCAACGAGAGCGCCGGCCCGGCGGTGCTCGTCTCGTTCCTCATCGCGGGCATCGCCAGCGCCGCCGCCGCGCTCTCCTACGCCGAGTTCGCCGGCCTCATCCCGAAGGCCGGCTCCGCCTACACCTACGGCTACGCCGTCCTCGGCGAGATCGTCGGCTGGTTCATCGGCTGGGACCTGCTGCTGGAGTACACCGCGATCGTCGCCGTCGTGGCGATCGGCATCTCCGGCTACTTCGGCTTCCTCGTCCAGCAGCTCGGCCTCACGCTGCCCGCGTGGTCGCTCGGCGCGCCCGGCACCGGGCCAGGCCACGTGGTCGACCTGTTCGCGGCGGTGCTGTGCCTGCTCATCGCGGCCCTGCTGAACCTCGGGATCCGCGCCGCGGCCAGGTTCGAGACGTTCGTGGTGGCGATCAAGGTGGCGGTCGTGCTGCTGGTCGTCGTGGTCGGCTTCTTCCACATCAACACCGCCAACTACACCCCGTTCTTCCCGTTCGGGGTCGGCGGCGCCATCACCGGCGCGGCCACCGTGTTCTTCGCGGTGTTCGGCTACGACGCGATGAGCACCGCCGCCGAGGAGTCGCGCGACGCCCAGCGGCACATGCCGAAGGCGATCATCTACTCGCTGCTCATCTCCATGGTCCTGTACGTGCTGGCCTGCCTCGTCCTGACCGGCATGCAGAACTACCGCGACATCGACCCGGAGAGCGGCTTCTCCTCCGCCTTCGCCGCCGTCGGCCTGTCGGGGCTGGCGTCGGTGATCGCGGTCGGGGCCATCGTCGGCATCCTCACCGTCATGTTCACGTTCATGCTCGGCGTCACCCGCGTCTGGTTCTCCATGAGCAGGGACGGCCTGCTGCCCGCCTGGTTCGCCCGGCTGCACCCGGTCCGCAGGGTGCCCACGCGCGTCACCTGGATCGTGGGCGTCGCCTCGGCCCTCATCGCCGGGTTCCTGCCCATCAAGGAGGCCGCCGAGCTGACCAACATCGGGATCCTGCTGGCGTTCGTCGTCGTGTGCGTGGCGGTGATCGTGCTGCGTTACCGGCAGCCGGACCTGCCGCGCACGTTCCGCACGCCGTGGATGCCCGTCGTGCCCGCCGTGGGCGTGCTGTTCTCGGTCTGGCTGATCACGTTCCTGTCGCCGGTGACGTGGCTGCGCTTCGCCGTCTGGTTCCTCATCGGGCTGGTCGTCTACTTCGCCTACAGCAAGCGGCACTCCGTCCTGGAGTGACCGCTCCGAAGTGACCGCGTCACATCGGCTCGCTCCCGGACGTCAGTGTGGTGACCGACGCGAGACAGCGAGACGAGGCGTGGCCCGATGAACGATCGTGAATTCCTGGCTGACCGGTTCGAGGCGCACCGGGGGCACCTGAAGGCGGTGGCGTACCGCATGCTGGGCTCGCTCACCGAGGCCGAGGACGCCGTGCAGGAGGCGTGGCTGCGGCTGAGCCGCAGCGAGCCCGACGACGTGCGCAACCTCGGCGGCTGGCTGACCACCGTCGTCGGCCGCGTCTGCCTCGACATGCTGCGCGCCCGCACCTCGCGCCGCGAGGAGCCGCTGGAGGCGCGCATGCCCGACCCCGTCGTCAGCCCCGCCACCGGGCCCGACCCCGAGCAGGCGGCGCTGCTGGCCGACTCCGTCGGGCTGGCGCTGCTCGTCGTGCTGGAGTCGCTGGCCCCGGCCGAGCGGCTGGCGTTCGTGCTGCACGACATGTTCGCGGTGCCGTTCGAGGAGATCGCGCCGCTCGTCGGCCGCTCCCCGGCCACGGCCCGGCAGCTCGCCAGCCGGGCCAGGCGGCGGGTCCGCGGCGCCGCGCCGGTGCCCGACCCCGACCTCGCCCGGCAGCGCGAGATCGTCGAGGCGTTCCTCGCCGCCGCCCACCGGGGCGACTTCGCCGGGCTGGTGTCCGTGCTCGACCCCGAAGTGGTGCTGCGCGCCGACGCCGGCGCGCTGTCCGGCGGCCTGCGCGAGGTGCGCGGCGCGGACAACGTGGCCGGCCAGGCGCTCGCCTTCCGCCGCCACGCGCCGTCCACCGCGCACGCCGCGCTGGTCAACGGCCTGGCCGGGGTGGTCAACACCGTGAACGGGGAGCCGTCGGCGGTCATGAGCTTCACGATCGCGGGCGGCCGCATCGTCGAGATCGACATCCTCGCCGACCCGGCCCGGCTGGCCCGGCTCGACCTGGCCGTCCTGGGGGACTGAGGCCCTCTTACTTGGCGGCGGGGCGGGCGCGGACGTGCATGCGCTCGCCCTGCGGCCCGAACAGGGCCAGGACCTCGGTGTGCCCGTCGGCCTCGTTGACGAACGCGTGCGGCGTCCGGGTGTCGAACTCGGCCACCTCACCCGCCGCCAGCACCACGTGATGCTTGCCGAGCAGCAGCCGCAACCGCCCGGACAACACGTACAGCCACTCATAACCCTCGTGGACCTGCTGCTCCGGCTCGTAGCCCGGCCACCCCGGCGGGTAGATCTGCTTGAACGCCTGCAGCCCGCCCGGCCGCCGGCTCAGCGGCACGTACGTCATGCCGTGCCGCTTGACCGGCCGCATGTGCACCCTCGGGTCACCGGTCACGGGGGCGTCGATCAGCTCGTCGATCTGCACCTGGTAGGCGTCGGCGAGCAGCAGCATCATCTCCAGCGTCGGCTTGCGCCCACCGGACTCCAGCCGCGACAGGGTGCTCACCGAGATGCCGGTGCTCTTGGACAGCTCCGCCAGCGTCGTGCCCCGCTCCTGTCGCATCGCCCGCAGCCGCGGGCCGACGGCCTTCAGCACCTCATCGAGTTCCACCCGCCCCACTTTGCCATTCCGGCAACGAAGTTTGTCAACCGGGCGGCGGCTGCCGCACAGTGGCGCAGCAGTGAACGAGTGAGAGGAGCCGCGCATGGACGCGACGTACGACGTGGTGGTGATCGGTGGCGGGGCCGCCGGGCTGAGCGGGGCCCTCGCGCTGTCCCGGGCGCGCCGCAAGGTGCTGGTCATCGACTCCGGGCAGCCCAGGAACGCGCCCGCGCAGGGCGTGCACGTCCTCCTGGGGCACGAGGGCGTGCCGCCGCGCGACCTGCTGGCCACCGGCCGGAAGGAGATCGCCGGGTACGGCGGTCACCTCGTGACGGGTACCGTCACGGCGGCGGAACGGCTCGGCGACGGCCGCTTCCGCGTCACCCTGGACGACGGGACCGGCGTCGAGGCCGCCCGGCTGCTGGTCGCCACCGGCCTGGCCGACGAGCTGCCGCCGGTGCCCGGCCTGGCCGCGCGATGGGGCCGCGAGGTGCTGCACTGCCCGTACTGCCACGGCTGGGAAGTACGCGACCAGGCCATCGGCGTCCTGGCCACCAGCCCGCTGGCCACCCACCAGGCGCTGCTGTGGCGGCAGTGGAGCGACGACGTGACCCTCTTCCTGCACA
The DNA here is from genome assembly GCF_900323885.1 of [Actinomadura] parvosata subsp. kistnae. GTDB lineage: Bacteria > Actinomycetota > Actinomycetes > Streptosporangiales > Streptosporangiaceae > Nonomuraea > Nonomuraea composti. Next base: position 452,952 of record NZ_OOHJ01000005.1, read on the forward strand.
CCGCCCCCGAGCCGGGGGAGGAGGCCCGCGAGCAGCTCGCCGCCAGGGGCGTCGCCGTCGTCGAGGGCGAGGTGGCCGCCGTCCTGGTGGACGACCACGACCGGCTCTCCGGCGTGCGGCTGGCCGGCGGGCGCGAGGTGCCCCGGCAGGCGCTGGCCGTCGGCACCCGCCTGCACGCCCGCCTCGACGGGCTCGCCGGGCTCGGGCTGGAGACGGCCGAGCAGGAGATGAACGGGTTCGTCGTCGGCACGTACGTGCCCGCCGACCCCATGGGCAAGACCAGCGTGCCCGGCGTCTACGTGGCCGGCAACGTGCACAACCTGGTCGACCAGGTCGTCAGCGCCGCCGCGGCCGGCGTGCGGGCAGGCGCCGCCATCAACGCCGACCTGATCGCCGAGGAGGCCCGCGCCGCCGTGGCCGCCCGCCGCGCCGCCATCGCCGCCACCCCGCCCGGCCGCATCACCGAGGGCCTGACGGACGAGGACTTCTGGGACGGCCGCTACCGCCAGAGCGAGCGGATCTGGAGCGGCGACCCGAACGCCGTCCTCGTCCGCGAGCTCTCCGACGTGCCGCCGGGCACCGCGCTCGACCTCGGCAGCGGCGAGGGCGGCGACGCCATCTGGCTGGCCGGCAAGGGCTGGAAGGTCACCGCCACCGACCTGTCCGGCGTCGCCCTGCGCCGCGCCGCCCGGCACGCCGACGAGGCCGGCGTGGGCGACCGCATCGACTGGCAGCAGCACGACCTCGGCAAGACCTTCCCTGAGGGCACCTTCGACCTGGTCACCGCCTGCTACCTGCACTCCTCCGGCGACCTGCCGCGCGAGGCCATCCTGCGCCGGGCCGCCGCCGCGGTCGCGCCCGGCGGGCTGCTGCTGGTGGCCGGGCACGCCGGCTGGCCGGCCTGGCAGCAGCACGACCACCCGGACGTGCACCTGCCGACGCCGCAGGAGGTGCTCGACTCCCTGGAGCTGCGGGAGGGGGAGTGGGAGGTGCTGCGCCGCGAGGAGTTCGACCGCACCCAGACCGGCCCCGACGGCCACCCCACCACCCGCACCGACAACGTGCTCCTGGTGCGCCGCCTGCGGTAGGCGGGTGTCCGCGTGGCCGGATGTGGCCGGGCTGTCGGTGGCCGCCCTCCTCCTCGGCCCCACCGGGTTCATTCCGGGCGGGTTCACCCATGGGGCGCTGACCCGGATCAGGCGGGACGGCACCGACGGGCGAGGCATGGCCGTGGGCGGGCTCGTGCTCGGCACGGCCGGGTGGTGCGGGAGGCGGAGGCCACCGGGCCGTACGGGGTGTGCACGGTGACCGCTGACGCCCCCTAGAGCGGCGCGCCGTCGAGGGTGGGGGTCTGGCTGCGGTAGGAGTGGCCGAGTTGCGGGCCGAGGCCGAAGTAGTGGCGGAAGTTGTAGATGAGCGGGCTCCACGCGGCCGGGTCCACGTGCTGGGTGCCCGGGACGACGAGGCGCGGGTCGGCGTGCACCTTGGTGACGGCGGCCTCGACGATGACGAACGAGGCGGAGGCGTCCGGGCGCACGCTCCGGGCCCGTGCCTCGAACTGCAGGGGGCACTCGGCCACCCGCGGCGGCCGCACCTCGTCGGAGGGTTCGGGCCGCAGGCCGGCGGCGCGGAACTTGTCGGGCTCGTAGCGGCAGCCGGCGTGCTTGGTGTCGGGGACGGGGAAGCGGCCGGTCAGGGGCGCCAGGCGCTCCACGGCCTGCCATTGGTGCGGGGCGGGCAGGTTGATCACCAGGTCGGGGCGTTCGGCGAGGTTGCGGGCGCTCTGCCCCTCGGCGCCGAGGCCGAGCACGACGACGTCGCCGAGCGCCCAGGCCGACGACATGGGCGCGAGGTTGGCGGTGCCGTCCGGGTTCTCGGTGGACAGCAGCACGACGGGGGTGCCGAAGTACAGGATGCTGGGCTCGATGGTCACATGATCGGTCACGGATGGAGCGTAGGGACGGGACGTTCAACCGGTGGCCGAAGCGTTCCCGTCCCTTGGAAATCTACAACGTAAAGGCGCCGGGCCGGGCAACGTAGACCACACCCTTGCCGGAAACCCCCGGCGAGGCGGCGGCGGCCGGGACGAAGGCGGACTGGCCGGGTCGCAGCGTCAGGTCCTCGCCGACGCGGGCCTCGCCCTCCACGCACAGGACGATCGCCGGCACGCCGCTGGGCAGGGCGTGGGCCCCGCGAGGTCGTAGCGGGTGAGGGCGAACTCGGGGGCGGGCGGCCGGTAGTCGTAGGCGCCCGAGCCGTCGGCGGCCGGCTCTACGCGGTGCGGGTCCGACGGGGTGAAGTCGACCACGCGCATCAGCTCCGGCACGTCCACGTGCTTGGAGGTGAGGCCGCAGCGCAGCACGTTGTCGGAGTTGGCCATGATCTCGACGCCGATGCCGCCGAGGTAGGCGTGCGGGACGCCGGCGCCCAGGTAGAGCGCCTCGCCGGGGCTGAGCGTGACGTGGTGCAGCAGGAGGGCGGCCACGATGCCGGGGTCGCCGGGGCAGGCGCGGGCGATGCCGGCGTAGGCGGCGAGGTCGGGGTCCGGCGACTCCAGCAGGGCGGCTTCGGTCTCGGCGCGCAGGGGGCGGGCGGCGTCGCCGAGCATCGCGGCGAACACCTCCCGCAGCGCCTGCCCGGGCTCCCCGGTGCGCAGGGTCTCGATCCAGGGGCGCAGGCCGGGCACGCCGAGCCGGTCGAGCAGGTCGGCGGTGGCGGCGGGCGGGCGGAAGCCGCACAGGCCGTGGAAGGGGGTCAGCGCGCAGACCATCTCGGGCTTGTGCGAGGCGTCCTTGTACGTGCGGGCGTAGTCGTCCAGCGGGATCCCGCGCGCGTTCTCGTCGGCGAACCCGGCCTCGGCCTGCGCGGTCGTCGGGTGGACCTGGAGGGAGAGCGGCCGCTCGATGGCCAGGACCTTGAACAGGTAGGGCAGGACGGGGCCGAACCGCTCGGCGCAGCGCTCGCCGAGTGTGGCGGCGGGGTCGCGGGCGATGAGCTCGTTCAGCGGGACGCCGCCGGCGGTCGAGGGCGCTCCGGGGTGGGCGCCCATCCAGAGCTCGGCCTGCGGCTCGCCGGTCGGCTCGGTGCCGAACAGCTCGGGCAGGGCGGTGACCGAGCCCCAGTCGTAGGGGCGGATGGTCGTGGCCAGGCGCATGGGCGTGGCGTGTGGCACGGCGGTGGCTCCAATCGTCGTCGTGTGGAGCGTAGAACGTGAAGGTGTCGCGTGCGTGGCCGGGTGCTGGACGAGCGACTATACATGGGTATAGTTTGCTTTTCGCAGGAACAGCAGGCTGTACGAGCGAACAGGAGGGGTGGGGTGACGACCACCGCACCGGACCCGGAGGACCTGACGGCCCGCGCCCGCATCAGGGACGCGGCGCTGCGCCACTTCGGCGAGCACGGCTTCGAGCGGGCCACGATCCGCGGCATCGCCGAGACCGCGGGCGTGTCGCTGGGCCTGGTGCGCCACCACTTCGGCTCCAAGCAGGCGCTGCGCGAGGCGTGCGACGAGCACCTGATGAAGGTCATGCACCGGCTGCACGAGGAGGCGGCGAGCCGGCCGCTCAGCGGGCTCAACCCGGTCGCCGCCATGGGGCCCTATCGCGACTACCTGGCGCGGGCGCTGGCCGAAGGGTGGGCGGCGCCGTTCTTCGACGAGATGGTGCGCATCGGGGTGCGGTGGTTCGAGGAGGCGGAGAAGGACCTGCCGGAGCCGCCGGACGTCCCGGCGCGGGCGCGCGCGACCGTGATCGCGGCGATGTCGTTGTCGTTCACGGTGCTGACGCGGCACGTCGAGCGCGGGCTGGGCGTGTCGCTGGAGACCACGGAAGGCCAGCACGAGCTGCTGCGCACCCTGCTGTACGTCTACTCCCACCCGCTGCTCACCCCCGAAGAGGCCGCCACGGCCCGCGCCGCCCTCGAAAAGGGCACCACCACAGGAAGGGCATGACCATGACCGACGCCATCGCCGTCTCCGGGCTGCGCAAACGGTTCGGGCGGAGCACGGCGCTCGACGGGCTCGACCTCACCGTGCGCGCGGGCGAGGTGCACGGCTTCCTCGGCCCGAACGGCGCGGGCAAGAGCACCACGATCCGCATCCTGCTCGGCATGGTGCGCGCCGACGCCGGCACCGCCCGGCTCCTGGGCGGCGACCCGTGGGCCGACGTGGCCGAGCTGCACCGGCGCCTGGCGTACGTGCCCGGCGACGTGACGCTGTGGCCGGCGCTGACCGGCGGCGAGACCATCGACCTGCTGGGCCGGCTGCGCGGCGGGCTGGACCGGCGGCGCAGGGCCGAGCTGCTGGAGCGCTTCGACCTCGACCCGCGCAAGAAGGGCCGCGCCTACTCCAAGGGCAACCGGCAGAAGGTGGCGCTGGTGGCGGCGCTGGCCTCCGACGCGGAGCTGCTGGTGCTCGACGAGCCCACCTCGGGGCTCGACCCGCTGATGGAGGAGGTGTTCCGCGAGTGCGTCAGGGAGGAGCAGCGCCGCGGCGACCGTACGGTGCTGCTGTCGAGCCACATCCTGGCCGAGGTCGAGGCGCTGTGCGACCGGGTGACGATCATCCGCGACGGGCGCACGGTCGAGACCGGCACGCTGGCCGGGCTGCGGCACCTGAGCCGCACCTCGATCGAGGCCGACCTGGCCGGGCCCCCGACGGGCTGGCGGACCTGCCGGGAGTGCACGACCTGACCGTCACGGGCGGGCCGGCCGGTGACCGGGTGCGGTTCACGGTCGACACGGCGGAGCTGGACCCGGTGCTGCGCCGGCTCACGGCCGCGGGCGTGCGCGGCCTGGTGAGCCGGCCGCCGACGCTGGAGGAGCTGTTCCTGCGCCACTACGACCGTGAGCCGAGGGCTGCTGCGGCGGGCTGAACAGAGGAGCTCAGCGGGCGCGCGGGCCCAGCAGGACCGGCATGGTGCGGGTGCTGTTGCCCAGCAGCGTGTCCAGCGGCGGCAGCTCCGCCACCGGCCGGACCAGCTCCATCTCCGGGAACGCCTCGAACAACGCCTTGATCGCGATCTCGCCCTCCAGCCTGGCCAGCGGCGCTCCCAGGCAGAAGTGCGGCCCGTGCCCGAAGGCCAGGTGCGTGAACTGCGGCCGGGTGACGTCGAAGACGCCGGCGTCCTCGCCGTACTGACGCGGGTCCCGGTTGGCGGAGGCGAAGCAGGCCAGGACGGGCTCGCCGGGACGCAGCCGCACCCCGTCGATCTCGACCTCGCGCTTGGCGTAGCGCATCGGGAAGTAGGCGATCGGCGAGTCCCAGCGCAGCGTCTCCTCCACGGCGGCGCTGTAGGGGCACTGCCCGGAACGCAGCAGGTCGAGCTGCCCGCGCTCGGTGAGCAGGGCGCCGATCGCGTTGGTGATCAGGTTGACGGTGGTGACGTGCCCGGCGATGAACAGCAGCTCGATGGTGGCGAACAGCTCGTCCTCCGACAGCCGCCCGCCGTCCTTCTCGTGCAGCGCGAACAGGTCGCTGATCAGGTCCTCGCCGGGCGTGCCGCGGCGCTCCTCGATGATCCGGTCGAGCAGCTCGCGCAACTCCTTGCGCAGCTCCGGCGAGTCCTCCAGGCCGCCGACCTGGGCGACGGCGTCGGTGAGCCGGTGCAGGTCGTCCTGGTGCGCCTCCGGGATGCCGATCAGCTCTGAGATCACCTCGCGCGGCAGCGGGTAGGCGAACTCCAGGCGCAGGTCCACGGGCTCGCCGGGCGGCATCCCGGCGAGCCGGTCGATCAGGCGGGCGGTCAGCTCCTCGATGCGCGGGCGCAGCCCGTTCAACCGCCGCTGCGAGAACGCGGTGGTCAGCGGCATGCGCAGGCGGCGGTGCCGCTCGCCGTCGGCGTTGAGCATGGACGTGTCGGTGACGATGCGGTCGATGGCCGTGCCGGGCGGCAGCGCGTCGCGTCCGGACCAGTGGTGCAGCTCCCTGGTCAGGTCGGGGTGGGTCAGGACGGTCATCAGCGTGTCGTAGCGGGTGGCGGCCCAGGCGGGCACGCCTTCGGCGGTGACGGGCACGACGGGGCCGGCCTGCCGCAGCCGCTCGTTGTCGCCGTGCAGGTCGGGAGTGGCCGGATCGAGCACGAACCGCTCCGGCCGGCCCGCGCCGGCCCGGTCGTCAGGGCGGTCGTCAGGGCGGTCGGCAGGGCGGTCGGCGGGGCTGGTGCGGTCGCCGCCGGCGGTGCGGCCGGTCTGGTCGAGGCGGTCGTCGCCGTCGGACGGGTCGGAGTAGCCGGACGGGTTGAAGCGGTGCGCGTGCTCGGAGTGCTGGTCGGTCATGGCGGTCATCCCGTCCGTCGTGCGCTCATCGCCAGCGCGGCCACGTCCATGCCGGGGTCCCGGTCGAGGTAGAGGTCGCGGACCAGCTCGCCGGCGGCCGGCGCGTTGCACAGGCCGTGCCCGGAGAAGCCGGTGGCGTACAGGAAGGCCGGCGGGCCGGGCTGGTGGCCGATGAAGGCGGTCTTGTCGGGGCTGGCGTCGCGCAGGCCGGTGACGGCGGTGTGCAGCGGGATGCCGGCCAGGCTCGGGTACGTCTCCGCGATCCGCGCGGCCACGTCCCGGCGCCACGCCTCCCGGTCGGCGCCCGGGTAGCCCATGCCGATGAGCAGCCGGTCGCCGCGCGTGCGGATGAGCAGGCCGCTGGCGGCGTGCAGGGTGACCGGGATCTCGGGCGTGCCGGGCGGCAGCGGGTCGGTGGTGAGCAGCTCCTGCTCGATCGGCTCGGTCAGCGGCAGGTCCACGCCCGCGCACCGGACGAGCGAGGCCGACCAGGCGCCGGCGGCGCACACGATGGCGTCGGCGGACAGCTCGCCGTCGGCGGTCCGCACGAGCCCGGCCTCGGCGTCGATGGCGGTGACGGGGCAGCCGGTACGCAGCGCCGCCCCCGCCTGCTCGGCCGCCTGCGCGTAGGCGGTGACGATGGCGGTGGTGTCGGAGATGTAGGCGTCGGGCGAGTACGCGGCGGCGGCCAGCGGCAGGTCCCCGATGAGCGGGTTGCGCTGCCTGGCCTCCTCCGCGCTGATCAGCTCGACGTCCACGCCGGCGGCCCGCTGGGCGGCCAGGTCGGCGTTGAACGCGGCCACCTGGTCGGGCTCGGTGAACAGCACCAGGTAGCCGACCTGCCGCAGCGGCAGCTCGGCCCCCGGCCTGGCGGGGAAGGCCCGGTACGCCTCCAGGCTGCGCACGGCCAGCGCGGAGCTGATCGGGTTGCCGGCGAAGTAGGAGCGGACCACGTCGGCGGTGGCGCGGGAGGCGCCGGAGCCGAGCTCGCCGCGCTCCAGCAGCGTCACCTCCACGCCGGCCTCGGCCAGGTGGAAGGCGATCGACAGCCCGATGACGCCGCCGCCGATCACCACCACCTTGGAGCCCGCGCTCACGTGGCCGCCACCGTTCTGCGCAGGTGGTCGCCCGCCTGCCACGGGAACAGGTGCGAGTTCCAGCCGCCGAGGCAGTTGCAGTAGAGGGCCATGTGGGCCATGATCGCGACGAAGTCCTCGTGGTCGTCGAGCCGCTCCAGCCCCGACAGCAGCCGCTGCGTGAAGTCCCACAGGCGGTCGAGGCCGCAGTAGCCGAGGAACTCGGCGGGCGTGTGGGCGAGCTGCCTGGTCATCTGGCGCAGCCACGGCATCGGCATGCCGTCCAGGGCGGCGCGGACGAGGCCGCCGTAACAGCTGTAGCCGAGCGGGCGGGTCTCGCCGTTGACGAACAGCAGCGTGGTCAGGACCGTCTCGTAGCTGCCAGCGCGTGACGGGATGCGGCCGGAGTGCAGGTCGAGCAGCTCCTGCGGCGGGGTGAGCCAGATGCGCTCGGTCTCGGCGTGCACCTCGGTGACCAGCCGGTTGAGCTCGGGGTCGCCGATGGGCAGGCGGGGCAGGACGTGGCCGCCGGGCTCGCCGGCGCGGCGGACCTCGGCGATGACGGGCTGCTTGGTCTCGTAGACCGAGCGCCACACCTCCTGGCCGGCCTGGGCGAGGGCGTCGAGATCGGAGTCGACGACCTTGCCGATGGGCGTGGCGGACATGGGCTCGGTCAGCTCGCCGTACTTGATGCCCAGGTGCTGCAGCCTGGAGCAGAACAGCGTGCCGTCGGGCACGGTGCGGCGGTCCACCTTGTACTCGGCCGGGGTGTGCAGCAGCGAGTGCACCGGAGCGACGTGGTACAGGTGGTATCCGGCCACCAGGGCGTGCCCCTGGAGGCTGCGGTAGGGCAGCCCCTCCCACAGGGCCTGGGCCAGGGAGGGGTTGCGCTGGTCGAGTTCGGCGGCCACGGTGATGCCGATGCCGGGCCACGAGATTTCCACATGCTTAGTATCGTTCACAGTACGTCACTCTAACGTCACAATTTGTGGCGATAGAGGGCGGGGATGTGGTATTTACCGGGAGATGACTTCACCGGGAAACAGCAGGTCAGAGCACCGGTCGCCGGGTCAGGAGGCGGCCGGCTGGAGGCGGGCGGCGTCGCGGCTGGGCGGCAGCCCGTACTGACGGCGGTACTCGCGGCTGAACTGGGACGGGCTGTCGTAGCCGACGCGGTGCGCGACGGCGGTGATGTCCTGCGGGCAGGTGGCCAGCAGGAGCCGGGCGTGCTGCAGGCGCACCTGCTTCTGGAACTGGATCGGGCTCAGCGCCGTGACGGTCTGGAAGTGACGGTGGAACGCCGACGCGCTCATGCCCGTCATGCGGGCCAGGTCCGCCACGCGGAACGGCTCGGCGTAGTGGTCCTGGATCCAGCGGATCGCCCGCGCGATGTGGCTGAGGCTGCTGTCGGCCAGGCCGAGCTGGCGGACCGCGCCGCCCTGCTCCCCGGTGAGCAGTCGCCACAGGATCTCCCGTTTCACCAGCGGCGCGAGCACCGCCCGGTCGCGGGGGCGGTCCAGCAGGCGTACGAGACGGATCAGGGCGTCGAGCAGGTCGGCGGTCATGCCGGCGACGGCGAGGCCCGGCAGCGCGCCCGCGGGCGGGCGGGGCAGGTCGGCCGGGCCCGCGTGCAGGAGCAGGTCGGCGATGGCGGCGGGGTCCAGGGTGATCGCCAGACCCAGCGCCGGGCGGCCGGGGGCGATGTCGAAGAAGTGGCCGCTGACCGGCAGGTCCACCGAGGCGACCAGGTAGCTGCCGGGGCGGTACTCCAGGACCCGGTCGCCGACCGCGAGCCGCTTGGCGCCCTGCGCGAGGACCGCCAGCACCGTGCCCGTCATCGACGTGTACGGCGGCCCCTGCCGATCGATCCGCGCGATGTGCAGGCCGTCGATGGCGGTGGCCGCGTCGGGGCGCACGTGCCGGGCCAGCAAGTCGCGCAGCTCGCCGAAGTCCATGCCCGGATTGTAGAGGATCGGGCAAGGACGGGGGAGTTTCGTGCTACCGTCCCCGCAGCTCAGCCGGTGGAATGGGGTCACCGCCCGGCCGTGGAGCAGTCGCCGGTGCGGGAATAGTGCAAGGAGCACCCCTACATGGACGTCCGCTACGGGTTCAGCGCCACCCTGACCGCCAGGCCCGGCCTGGGCCGCCAGTTGACCGAGCTGCTGCTGAGCGGGCTCGACGAGGGAAGCCCGGCGGCGAGCGAGCACTGCCTGGTCTACCTCGTCTCCCGGTCGGCCGCCGATCCCGACGTCGTGCACGTCATCGAGGGCTGGAGCAGCGAGGAGGAGCACCACCGGGTCTTCGCCGGGCAAGCGGCCCAGGCGCTGGTCGCCCAGGTGCGGGAGCTGGTCGCCGCGCAGTCCCCGTACACCGACCACGTGCCGGTCGGCGGCAAGGCCGCCTTCTGACCGCCCGCCACTCTCAGAGAGGAACTTCCATGTCGTCCCCCGCGCGCCCCGCGCGCCCCGCGCTCGACGCCGAGCTGAACGCCCTGCTGTCCGGCCTGCCGCTGGTGCCGGAGATCACCCCGCCGATCCTCGCGACGCTGCGTCGGATGCCGCTCACCCCGGTCGAGCCGCTGCTGGAGGGCCGCACGGCCGGGCGGCGGGAGGTCACCGTCGCCCCCGCCCGCGCGACCCGTACCCGCTGGCTCGCCCGCACCCTCGGGCCGAAGGAGAGGAGCACCGTTGAAGACCGCGTCCAAGAACGCGCGTGAGGAGCCGGCACCCATGACGGACGGCACCAGCGGCACCATCCGGCTGCACGTCAACGGCGTGACACACGAGCGGCACGTCGACCACCGGCGCACGCTCCTGGACGCGTTGCGCGAGGACCTCGGGCACACCGGCCCGAAGAAGGGCTGCGACCGCGGCCAGTGCGGCGCCTGCACGGTGCTGCTCGACGGGCGGCGCGTGGTGTCCTGCCTGACGCTGGCGGTCGCCGCCGAGGGCGCCGCCGTCACGACCGTCGAGGCGCTGGCCGGCGACGGTGAGCCAGCGCCGTTGCAGCGGGCGTTCGTGCGCTTCGACGGGTTCCAGTGCGGGTTCTGCACGCCGGGGCAGCTGTGCTCGGCCGCCGGGATGCTGGCCGAGCACGCGGCCGGCTGGCCGAGCGCCGTCACCGCCGACCTCTCCCCGGACGCCCCGCCGCCGCCCCTGGACGCGGCCGAGGTGCGCGAGCGGATGAGTGGCAACCTGTGCCGCTGCGGCGCGTACCCGTCGATCGTCCGGGCGATCCTCGACACGGCGGCGGGCGAGGGGGTGGCGGAATGAAGGAGTTCGCCTACCGGCGGGCCCGTGACGTGCGCGACGCGCTGCTCGCGGGCGACGGCGGCGCCCGCTACCTGGGCGGCGGCACGAACCTCGTCGACCTCATGAAGTGCGGCGTCGAAGCGCCCGACAAGCTGGTGGACGTGCGGTTCCTGCCGCTCGCCGGCATCCGCGAGGCGCCGGACGGCGGGCTGGTGATCGGCGCGACCGCCACCAACAGCGACACGGCGGCCCACCCCGAGGTGCGGCGGCGGTATCCGGCGCTGAGCCAGGCGGTGCTGGCGGGCGCGTCCGGCCAGCTGCGCAACATGGCCACCGTGGGCGGCAACCTGCTGCAACGCACCCGGTGCGGGTACTTCGCCGATCCCTCCCAGCCGTGCAACAAGCGGCTGCCCGGCAGCGGCTGCCCGGCGATCGCGGGGGAGCACCACAACCACGCCGTCCTCGGCCGCTCCCGCCACTGCGCCGCCACCCACCCGTCGGACCTGGCGGTGGCGCTGGCGGCGTACGACGCGGTCGTGCGTTACGAGACGCTCGACGGCCCGGCGAGGTCCCGCTGACGGAGCTGTACCCGCCGGTCGGTGACACGCCGGAGCGGGAGACGGTCCTGCCGCCGGGCGCCCTGATCACGGCCGTCGCCCTGCCGGGGGTACCGCTCAGGGCGCGGTACCGCAAGGTGCGCGAGCGCGCGTCCTACGCCTTCGCCACCGTGTCCATCGCGGCCGGCCTCGGCGTGCGCGACGGCGCCGTCCGGGACGTGCGGATCGCCTGGGGCGGCGTCGCGTCGCGGCCCTGGCGCGCCGGCACCGCCGAGGACCTGCTCCGGAACGGCCCCGCCACGCCGGAGGCGTTCCTGGCCGCCGCCGAGGCGGAGCTGTCGGCGGCCGAGCCCCTGCCCGGCAACGCCTACAAGGTGACCCTGGCGCGGAACCTGACCGTGGCCGTCCTGACCCGCCTGGCCGAGGAGGCGAGCGCATGAACACCACCTTCACGGAGGCCGTCGGGGTCGCCCGGCCGCGCGTCGAGGGGCGCGACAAGGTGACCGGCGCCGCGCTCTACGCCGCCGACGTGCCGGTGCCGGAGCTGCTGTTCGGCGCGGTCGTCCTGGCCACGATCGCGCGCGGGCGCGTCCGGGAGATCGACGTCGCCGCCGTCCAGGACATGCCGGGCGTCGTGGGCGTGATCGACCACCGCAACGCGCCCCGGCTCGACCCGGAGACGCAGCACTTCTTCGGCCCCGACGGCGGGCTGCTGCTGTTGCAGGACGACGCCGTCCCCTTCGCCGGCCGGCCCGTCGCGCTCGTCGTGGCGCGCACGCCCGAGCAGGCCGAGGCGGCGGCCCGGGCGCTGCCGGTGCGCTACGACGAGGAGCCGCACGACACCGCGTTCGACGCCGCCCACCCGGCGGGCCGCCCGGCGATGACGCTCTTCGACGGTCCGGTGGACGTCGGTGACGTGACGGCGGAGCTGGCCGGCGCCGAGGTGGTCGTCGCCGAGCGGTACCGCACGCCGGAGGAGCACTGCGGCGCCATGGAGCCGCACTCGGCGACCGCGTGGTGGGAGGGCGAGCGGTTGCAGGCCATCGACTCCGACCAGGGGCCGTTCGCCGTGGCGCGCGTCCTGGCCGCGCTGTTCCGCCTGGAGCCGGCGCGGGTGCGGGTGCGCACCGAGCACGTCGGCGGCGGCTTCGGCTCCAAGGGCATGTGCGGCCCGCAGCTCATCCTCGCGGCGATGGCCGCGACGCTGTTCCGCCGGCCGGTACGGGTGACGCTGACCCGCGCCCAGGTGTTCCTGGCCACCGCGATGAGGCCGATGACCGAGCAGGTCGTGCGGATCGGCGCCACCGCCGACGGCCGGCTGCGGGCCATCGACCACGCGGCGGCGTTCGAGATCTCCCCGCTCTCGGAGTACATCGAGGGCTGCACCGAGCTCACCAAGACGCTCTACGCCGCGCCCGCGATCCGGACCCGGCTCACCGCCGTCCCGCTGGACGTGCTGCCGCCGTTCTCGATGCGGGCGCCCGGCGCGGCGCCGGGGTCGTTCGCCCTGGAATGCGCCATCGACGAGCTGGCGGAGCGGCTGGGCCTGGACCCGATCGAGCTGCGGCTGCGCAACGAGCCGGCCGTGGGGCCCGCCTCCGGGCTGCCGTTCAGCGGCCGCAACCTGGTGGCGTGCCTGCGCGAGGGCGCGCGCAGGTTCGGCTGGGAGACGCGCGACCACCGGCCGCGCCGGCGGCGCGAAGGGCGGCTCCTGGTCGGTACGGGCGTCGCCGCCTCGTCGTTCAGCGCCGGCGCGTTCCCCTCGACGGCGTCGATCACCGCCGAGCCGGACGGGACGTACCGCGTGCTCGTCGGCGCCACCGACCTCGGCACGGGCGCGCGCACGGCGCTGACCGCGATCGCCGCCGACGCGCTGGGCACCACCGTCGAGCGGATCCGGCTGCGCATCTCCGACAGCGAGCTCGGCCCGGCGTGGGGCGCGGGCGGCTCGCGCGGCACCACGTCCTGGGCCTGGGCCATCACGCAGGCGGCGGCCGAGCTGCGCGCCCGGGCGCGCGACCCGGACCGGCCGGTGACGGTCACCGCCGACACCACCGGCTCGCTCGCGGGGCTGGCCGCGCTGGAGCGGCACTCCTTCAGCGCCGTCTTCGCCGAGGTGACCGCCGACCCGGCGACCGGCGAGGTGCGGGTGCGCCGGCTGCTCGGCATGTTCGCGGTGGGACGGGTGGTCAACCCGCTCATGGCCCGCAGCCAGGTGATCGGCGGCATGATCGGCGGCCTGTCGATGGCCCTGCACGAGGAGGGCCTGCGCGACCCCGTCTCGGGCCGGCACGTCAACGCCGATTTCGCCGGCTACCACATCGCCGCGCACGCCGACGTGCCCGACGTCGAGGCCGGGTTCGTGGACGATCACGAGCCGGGCATCCCGCTGGGCATCAAGGGCGTGGGCGAGATCGGCAACGTCGGCACGGCGGCGGCGATCGCCAACGCCGTCTGGCACGCCACCGGGACCCGTGTGCGGACGCTGCCGATCCGGCTCGACCGCGTCCTGGAGGACGGCGTCCATGAACGTTTCATGCCCTGACCGGGGCGGCTTCCTGCGGCGGCCACGTCGCGGAAGCTCATCCGCCCGGGCCGGTGAGCGGCCTCCCGGCGTGATCGGCGGGCTCTCGTGAAGGGGGCTTCGTGCGGCGTACGGTGGCGGGGTGCAGCTTGCTGAGATCCGGAAATATCCGGTCAAGTCGGTTTCTGGGCGGGCGGTGGCGGCGACGGTCGTGGAGCCCTGGGGCTCGCGGAGGACCGCCGCTGGGCCGTCGTCGACGAGCGGGGCGACGTCCACTGGCTCGGCGAGAACCCCCGGCTGCTGTCCGTCGTCGCCGCCGTCACCGACGAGGACGGGCTGCTGCTCGAAGCGCCGGGCATGCCCCCGCTGAAGGTGCCCCCGGCCACCGGGGAGCGGGTCCCGATCGGTTTCGCCGAAGTGGACGACGTCGTGCTCGCGCACCCCGACGCGCACGCCTGGTTCACCCGCCTGCTCGGCAAGCCGGCCCGCCTGGTCTGGCTCGACGACCCCCGCCGCTGCGCCGTCCCGGCCGCCCACGGCGGCCTGCCCGGCGACGTCGTCCACCTCGCCGGCGACGCCCCCGTCCTGCTCACCTCCCGCTCCTCCCTGCGCCGCCTGGACGAGTGGATATCCGAAGGCGCCGCGGAACGCGGGGAGGACCCGCCCGCCCCGCTCGACATGGCCAGGTTCCGCCCCAACCTCGTGATCGACGGCGCACCCCCGTACGCCGAGGACGCCTGGCGCGAGCTGCGCATCGGCCCGCTCACCTTTCGCGTCACCGAGCACTGCGACCGCTGCGCCGCCACCACCTACGACCCGGTCACCTTCGCGGGCGGCAAGGAGCCCCTGCGCACCCTCGCCCGCCACCGCCGCTGGGACGGCAAGACCTGGTTCGGCATCCGCCTGGTGCCCCGGGGCCGGGGTGAGCTGCGCCTCGGCGACCCGGTCACCGTCCTGGCCTGACCCCGGGGCGAGGGCCCCGGATCAGCACGACACAGGATCAGCACGACAGCGGGGACGAGCTGACGGCCAGGTCGTCGTACCAGAGGGTGTCGCTGTCGTTGGCGTAGCTCTCCCAGCCCAGCCGGAGCGTGGCCGGGCGCGGGGCGGCGGCGCGGCGCAGCCACTGCCCGTCCACGTCCTGCGTGGGGACGCCGTCCACGCGCAGGCCCGCCACCTCCTGGTCGTCGACGTACGTGCGCATCGACCGCTGCGTGGTGTCGATCTCGTAGCGCAGGCAGATCCAGCGGCCGACCGGCAGCGGGGTGCTCAGGGCGACGCCGGCCGGGCTCTGCTCGGGCAGGGTGGCGTCGTCGGACTCGCGGTTCCACTGCAGGGCGCCGTTCTGGCCGCCGATGCGCAGGTCGCGGTTGCCGTCGTTGGCGTCGGCCATGGTGATCATGCTGACGTGCGTGGCGGGCAGGGCCGTGGTGTGGCGGATCCACACGCGGGCGTGCACGACCGGGCCGATCTTGGAGACGTCGCGGGTGGTGGCGGCGAACACGTGGTTGCAGTAGCCCGCGCCGCCCTGGATGCGCAGGGACCTGGACCCGCTGCGGGCGACGGAGGTGTCGATGGTGGCGGTGCCGGTGCCGGAACAGTTCGGCGTGGTGACCTGCCACTCGCCGGACGGGGTGCCCGACTGGTCCTCGAACCCGGAGCAGATCGGCGCGTCCCCGCAGCCCGGCGGAACGGTCGGGGTCACCGTGGGGGTCACGGTGGGAGTCACCGTGGGGTCACGGTCGGGGTGGGGCGCCGTTGCAGGGGTGTCGTTGAGCGCGAAGTCGGTGGGCGCCGGGTTCGTCCCCGACCAGGTGCCCTGGAGGCCGAACTCGACGGAGCCGCCCGTGGGCAGGGAGGCGTTCCAGGCCAGGGCGGCCGCCGTGACGACGGCGGCGTTCTGCTCCACCTGGGCGTTCCACCCGCCGGTGACGTGCTGGCCTCCTGTGTACGTCCAGCGCAGCCGCCATCCGCTCAGCGCCGGCCCCTGATTGCTCACCTTCACCTGCGCGGTGAAGCCGCCCTGCCACTGGTTGACCGTGTAGTCCACCCGGCAGCCGGTCTCCGCCGCGGCGGGGACGGTCGCGACGAGGCCGGCGAGCGCCAGGACCGCGGCGCAGACGGCGGCGATCCACAACCGCACGGCCGCGGGACGGTGCCTGGCCACAGGGGGACGAGTCATGCGTCGCTCACCTTCCTGGTTCGTCTGATGGGAGCGCTCCCAATCGGCTCCGGCGACGATGATTTGCGGTGCGGCCGGTGCTGTCAACGCCCGATCCCGCCGCGCCCGCCGCCACCAGCGCCCCGAGCCGTCCCGCCCGTGAACCTTTCACAGCCCCGGGGTGAGCGCTCGTCCTGGGGTCCGTTACGATGGGTGAGCTTTCGTCACCGAGTGGCCGCTTCCGGGATCCGCCCGCGCGGCGGCAAACCTGTCCGGGGCCAAAGGTGGTGCGCTCGCCGGTAAAGATCCGCCCATTCGGCGGCGGGTCGGCGGGGCCCGCCCAGGTGACGAACCTAGACTCATCACCACGAACCCCCCGGATCTGCCCAGCCTGGTGGGCGCGCAACTCCGCTCGTTCCCGCATGCGTTGTTCGTCGCCCTTGCCCGGCTTTTTGCACACATCGATCGATCAAGAAGGGGACTGGGCCGGGATGGGCGACGTTCAGCGGAAGTTCGAGTTGACCGGACCGCAGATCGCGGGCAGCGCGCTGGCCGGGGCCACCGCCGCGGTCGCCGCCTCCTGCCTCGGAGTGGCCGGCACCGTGATCGGCGCGGCGCTGGTCAGCGTCGGCACGACGGTGGGCACCACCGTGTACGCGCACTACCTCGAACGCACCCACCAGAAGGTCAAGCAGCACACAGAGAACACCCAGCGCGGGCACACCGCCGCGAAGGCGCCGGCTGTCGCGGTCATGGAGGCGGAGCCGGCACCGGACGAGAGGGCGCCGTGGGGCAGGATCGCCGTCGCCGCCGGGGTGGTGTTCGCCGTCAGCATGGCCGGCATCCTGATGTACCAGACCGTCGCCGACCGGACCGTGGCCGAGCAGCTCACCGGCAAGCCCGCCCGTCCGGCCGCCCGCCCCAAGCCGCAGGTCGGCAAGGGCACGGGCGCCGGCCTCGACGTCCCCGGCCGCCCGCTGCGGACGGCGGCGACCCGCTCGGCGAGCCCGCCCCCGAGCCCGTCGGAGTCCCCGGCGGTCGTCTCCACCTTCACCCCGGCGCCGGTCGTGAGCGCGACTCTCGCGACGATCACGACGCCGGCCGCCGACCCCACTCCGGCCCCAGAGCCATCGGCCACGGCCGGTATTTCCGGCGCCCCCTCGACCGGCGCCCCGTCACCTCGCCAGACCCCGAGCCCCCTCGGCACGGCACCCGAACCGGAGCCCACCGACCCGGCCGACCGGCGCCCCGCGCCGACCTGCCGCCCCGCCGGCGACCAGTCGCCCACGTGCTGACCGGGGGTCCCGTCGGCGGGCGGATCGGGCCCGCGGGCGTGGACGTCAGCCGGCGAGGCGGTGGCGGGCGAGGGCGTCGTAGAAGGGCTGGTGGTACTGGGCGACGCGGCGCAGGTGCGGGTTCGTGTCGGGGGTCTCGCGCCGCTGCGGCGTCCTGGCCTCCAGGCCGCTGCTCCGCGCGACCTCCGCGTGCCACCGGTCGGTACGCCGCCAGTTCGCCCGCCGCCCCGGGTCCCAGCGCAGCGCCTCCGGCTTGAAGGCGAGCCCGACGCGTTCGCAGTACGCGCGGACGGTCGCCTCGGGGGAGGAGACGAGGTCGTCGCCGTCGATCACCAGCGGGATCTCGCCGGTGGCCGACCGGACGGCGTCGAAGATGACGTGCAGGTACTCGAAGCCGTACTCGTCGAGGGTGGCGCCGGGGTTCATCGCGTAGTGCGACGAGATCGCCGCCCCCGGCTCCCGGATCATGAACGTGTTGACGACCTCGGTGTAGAGCCGCTCGTCCTGGAGCAGCGGCGTGTAGGTGTAGTCGGAGGTCTCCTTGACGAACACCCGGCGCCCGCCGGCGTTCAGCTCGAGGATCGCGTCGAGCAGCGCGGTCGGCGAGGTGACGCGCCGGCCCGCCACCTCGAAGTGCCCGTCCGCCTGGAGGTAGGAGAACGGCTCGTGCAGCACTTCGAGGTCGCCGCGTTCGAGCATGATGCGCAGGAACGCCGTGGACCGCGACCGGGGGACCGCCCACAGCACGATGGGCTTGGGCGCGGCGCTCATTGCGACCACTCCGTGGGCCGGCGGTCCCAGCGGTGCTCGCGCAGCGCGGCCATCAGCTCCTCGCTCAGCGGCTCGGCGTCGCTCGTGGCGAGGTTGGCGCGCACGTGCGCGGGCTTGCGCATGCCGGGGATGACGGTGGCGACGTCGGGGTTGGCGAGGATGAAGCGCAGGGCGAGCTCGGGCATGGTCATGCCCTCGGGCACGATCCGCGCCAGCCGTTCGGCGCGCTCCACGCTCGGGACGAGGTTCTCCGGCACGAAGTACGTGTTGCGCCAGTCGCCTTCGGGCCAGCGGCTGTCGCGGGTGAGGGTGCCGGTGAGCGTGCCCTCGTCGAAGGGCACCCGGGCGATCACGGCGACGTCCAGCTCGCGGCAGGCGGGGAACAGCTCGTCCTCGGGGGCCTGGTCGAAGATGTTGTAGATGACCTGCACCGCGTCGATCAGCCCGGTCTCCAGCGTCCGCAGCACGTTCCAGGGCTCCCACCGGTTGACGCTGATGCCGACCCCGCCGATCAGCCCGCGGTCCTTCATCTCGGTGACCGTGTCCTGCCACGACGGGTCGTGCGCCCAGGAGTCCTCCCAGACGTGGAACTGGAACAGGTCCACCGACGGCAGGGCCAGCCCTTCGAGGCTGCGGTTCAGGTACTCCCACAGGTGGTCCGGCGGGTAGACGTCGGCCAGCTTGGAGTCGCGGGTGGACGGCCAGGTGCGGTCCTTGGGCGGGGCTTGGTCGCGAGATGGAGGCGGCGGTCGGGGTGCCGCTCCAGCAGCCGCCCAAGCATCCGCTCGCTGTGGCCGCGCCCGTAGATCCAGGCGGTGTCGAAGAAGGTGCATCCGAGCCGGACGGCCTCGTCGAGCGCGGCGTCGCCGGTCGCGTCGTCGGCGCCGGTCCATCCGCCCTCGCCGCCGGCGATGCCCCACATGCCGTAGCCGACCTCGCTGACCTTCCAGCCCAGCCGGCCGAATCGGCGCTCACGCATGAGTTCTCCTCCCTGTCGAGTTCATGTCCGGTCGATGGCGGCCAAGGGGCGGGACGGCGGTGCCCCCTGGCGAAAAGGTGGCCCCCGCTGGGTCGGCGGTGTCCCCTGGCGAGAAGGCGCCCGCCGCCGGGGCGGCGGTGGTCGGCTCGCTCCAGCGGTTGCCGCCCGAGCCGAACCGGGTCTGCTGCTCCACCCGGCCGGTGATGTCCGTCCGCTCGATCCGGACGACGCCCCGGTGCACGGACAGCGTCACGCTGCCGCTGATGTCGCCGACCAGCCGGTCGATCGCCGCCCGTGCCGCCCGCGCGGCCGGTTCGAGCCAGCGCGCCTCGTACATGGCGGCGCCGAGCACGGCGGCCATCCGGTCGTAGAGCTCGCGGCCGGCCGCGTCGAGGCCGGCCTGCAGCATGCGGGTCCAGGCGGGGCCGAGCACTTCCAGGCCGGGCGCCTCGTAGACGCCCCGGCAGACAGTGCCGATGATGCGCCGCTCGACCACGTCGCGCAGCCAGACGCCGTGCCGGGCGCCGACGGTGTTGGCGCGGGCCATCCACGCGACCGGGTCGGGCCCGCTGCCGTCGACGTCGGTGACGCGCCCGTCGAGGAAGGTGACGGTGACGGTCTCGGGGTCGGCCGGGGCCTGGCCGGGCCAGGTGCTCCAGCGCGGGCCGAGGCGGGTGACCGGGGTGGTGAGGGCTTCCAGCTCCGCCGACTCGTGGGAGGCGCCGGCGAGGCAGGCGTCGGTGGAGCGGTCGGCGCCGCTGCCGGGGTCGAGCGGCAGCCCGTGCTCGGTGACGGCGGCCAGCATCGCGTGCCGGTCGGGGAAACGTTCGAGGGCCTGGGGGTGCGTCCACGGCTCGACGATCGCCAGCTCCGGCGCGAGCTGGGCGCCGTAGTGGGCGAAGCGGCGCTGGTCGTTGCCGCCGCCGACGCAGCCGTGCACGAAGGCCCGGCATCCGTCGGCGCGCATCACCGGCGTGAGCTCGCTGACGAGGACGAAGCGGGCGGCGCCGGTCGTGTTCCAGTAGCCGCCGTCGTGCCGGGCGCCGTAGCGCAGCAGGTCCGAGGCGACGGCGGCCATCGGCGGGCGCAGGTCGACGACGACGGCCTCGTCGCCGAGCTCGCGCAGGCGGGCGGCGAGCGCGTCCAGCTTCGCGCGATCGGCCTGGCCGAGGTCGGCGATGTAGTGCCGCGCCGGCACGCCCGTCTCCCGGAGCCAGATCCCGGCCGCGAGGGCGGAAAGGCCGCCCGATTGGAACAGTCCGGCGCGTACGTTGTCCTGGTCCGGCCGCACGGCTCCCCCTTTACCTCGGTGAATGGGTGCGATGCCGGCCTTTCGATACGCCGGCGGTCAGCGACCCTACCCACGAATTGCCCGCCATCACTCCCGCCGAGCGCAAATCCGGAAAAAATGCGCGGCCGCCCGATATTCGGTGCCCGATTTTCTTCCGGTCCGTTTCGGTGGGCCCGGCGCGCACTTATATGGTCCCTTGCCGAGCGGTGTCCGGGCGACCATTCGTGGGCTTCGGCAAGTTGTCACAAAAGGCGGTGGCCCCGGATTGGCGGGACCGGCCGGGGGTAACGCCGGGTATGCCACTCGCGCCGCCCCTGTGCGGCGCTCGCCCGGCTCCATCCGAATTTCGGTGTCAGGCGCCCTCACATTCCCGCAGGCCATGCCGCCTCGCGCGGCGGCGGCCGGGCCGGGAGCGGGGCCGGGCGGGGTTGCGGATCCCGGTTCCGTGTTCCAAGATGTGAGTAACCCGTTATCAGCCTGATATAGGTTACTTTGATCGCACGTGCGGCACCCAGGCCCAGGAGGAAGGGGGGAACGCTTCGTCACTGCACGCGCCGACCAGCACGTCACGAGCTGTCACGCGGCACCGGCGGCCCGCCCCGGAGCGCCTAGGAGCGCCGGCGGCACGACCCCGAACGCCCAGGAACGCCCGGCGCCACGCGTAAAGGCAGTTCGGCGGCACGCGTAAAAGCACCGCCCCCGGGCCGTGTTCCGCCGCGCCCCTCTCTTTTTCGTGCCCGCGTTGCGCGGCCATTCATTAAGAGCCGCGCCCGCATTTATCCGAGCGACTCTCCGAGAGCCGATCCAGGCTGCCCGGAAAACGTCGTCCCGAATATCAGCCGATTGCGCAGGAAACTCGCCGGAAACGAGGATCTGTTGGGAGCACGATGCCACGCCATGAACACCCGCGACTGAGCGAAGACGTCCTGACCTCATCTCTGGGGCCGCAGCATGTGTTTCCCCGGCACAGCACGGTCCTCGACCTGTTCTGTACGCAGAAAGAGCGGGGCCCCGACCGCCCCGCCATTCGCCACCGTGACACCACGATGAGCTATGCGGACCTCGACGCCGCGGCCAATATGACGGCCCACCGGCTGATCGGCAACGGCGTGCGGGCCCGTCAGTTGATACCCGTGCTGGTGGCGGACGGCCCCGAGTTCCCGGCGGCGCTGTTCGGGGTGATGAAGGCGGGCTCGGCGTTCGTGCCACTGGATCCGGCCTGGCCGATCGACCGGCTGACCGCGATCATGGCCGAGTTGTCGCCGCCCGCCGTCGTGGTGTCGCCGGCGACCGTACCGGCTCTCGAAGAGCTGGAGCGGGCACCTGAGGCGGTCGTCGTCGACTGCGCGCGGGCGGCGGACGACCCGGCCGCCAGGAGACCCCCGCCGGCCGGCCGCCGGCCGGGGCCGCAGGACCTGATCTACGGGTTCTACACCTCCGGCTCGACCGGCACCCCCAAGTGCGCGCTGAACCGCCACCGCGGCCTGGTCAACAGGCTGACCGCGATGTCGCGCCGGTTCGGTGACGGCGCCGGTCACGTCACGCTGCAGAACAGCCGCTCCACCTTCGACTCCTCCATGTGGCAGGTGCTGTGGCCGCTGGTGTCGGGCGGGCAGGTCGTGCTGCCGCACCGCGACGGCATCCTCGACCTCGAACAGACCGCGCTGACCATCGGCCGCTACGGCGTCACCATGACCGACTTCGTGCCGTCCGTGCTGGAGGCGTTCGTGTCGCTGCTGGAGGTGCGCGAGGACCTGCGCGTGGCGGCGTCGAGCCTGCGGCGCATGCTGATCGGCGGGGAGGCGGCCGGCCCCGGCGCGGTGCACCGGCTGCGCGCGCTGCTGCCGGGGCTGGCGGTCACCAACACGTTCGGGCCGACGGAGTGCTCGATCGGGTCGGTCTTCCACGACGTCACCGACGCCGACGCCGACCGGATCCCGATCGGGCGCCCCATCGACAACACCGCCGCGATCGTCCTCGACGAGGACCTGCGGCCCGTCCCGGTGAACACGCCCGGCGAGCTGTATCTCGGCGGGGAGTGCGTCGGCGCGGGCTACCTCGACGACCCCGGCCGCACCGAGCGGGCGTTCGTGCCCAACCCGTTCCCCCAGATCCCGGGGGAGAAGCTGTACCGGACCGGCGACCTGGCCCGGCTCGGCGAGGACGGCCTGCTGTACTACAACGGCCGGCTCGACGAGCAGGTCAAGGTCGGCGGGGTGCGGGTGGAGCTCGGCGACGTCGCCTCGGCCCTGGCCGGCCATCCGCTCGTGGGCAGCGCGGTGGCGCTCGTGCTCGGGGAGCCGCCCGCCTCCACGCTCGTCTGCTGCGTCACCCCGCGCTCGCCGGCCGACCCGCCGGCGGCGGAGCGGCTGCGCGGGTACGCGGCGGAGAAGCTGCCGGCCGAGCAGGTGCCGCACCAGATCGTGGTGCTCGACGCGCTCCCGCTCAACCACAACGGCAAGGCCGACCGCAAGGCCCTGGCCGCGCTCCTCGTCGCCGGGACGGCCCAGGGGCGGGCCAGGAGGAGCGGGTCGAGCCGCCGGCCGACCCCATGGAGGAGCTGGTCGGCGCGGCGTGGTGCGAGGTGCTGGAGCGCGAGCAGGTGTCGGTGACGGTGCCGTTCGCCGACTACGGCGGCACGTCGCTGCTGGCGTACCGGCTGACCACCGCGATCAGCGAGCGGCTGGGCCGGCCGGTACGCCCCCGCGACCTGCTCGTGGCCTCCACCGTCCGCGCCCAGGCGGCCCGCCTGACCAGGGGCGTCGACGACGACAGCGCCGAGCTGGCCTACATCAGGCACGACCTGGCCTGGCGCCCGCCGCGCACGCTGCTGCTCACCGGCGCGACCGGCTTCGTCGGGGCGCACATCTTCGCCGAGCTGCTGACCCGCTCCAACGCCGAGCTGATCTGCCTCGTCCGCTGCTGCGACCCGCCGGCCGGCGCCCGCCGCCTGACGGAGGTCCTCGACCAGTACGGCCTGACCGCGGCCTGGCAGGCGCTGCCCATGGCGCTGAAGACGGGCCGGGTCGAGGTGGTGCCGGGCGACCTGGGCAGCGAGCTGCTGGGCCTGCCGCAGTGGCGCTTCGACGCGATCGCCTCGTCCGTGTCGGGCGTCGTCAACGCGGCCGGCGCGGTGAACTTCCTGTCCGGCTACCTCGACCACCGGCCCGCCAACGTGCTCGGCGTGCAGGAGCTCATCAAGCTGGCCGCGGGCGGCGCCCGCCTGCACACGCTGTCCACGCTGAGCATCTTCCCGCCGCCCGGCCCGGGCGCCCCGCCCATCACCGAGGACCGCATCCCGGAGATGGACCAGGTCGCCGCCGACGGCTACAACCGCTCGAAGTACGTCGCGGAGAGCGTGCTGGCCGACGCGCACCGGCTGGGCGTCAGGTCCGTGGTGTACCGGCTCGGCGAGGTGTGGCCGCACCGGGAGATCGGCGTGGCCAACCCCGACTCGCTGGCGCACAACCTGCTGTACGCGTGCGCCCGTACCGGCTGCGTCTTCCCCACGGCGGCGGAGACGGACGTGACGCCGGTGGACGTGGTCGGCGCGTTCGTGGCGCGGGCCGCGACCGGCGAGCTCGACGTGCCGGACGGCGCGATGCACGTGCTGTGCCCGGCCCGGCTGCGCTTCGCGGAGGCGTTCGGCGTGCTCGCCGAGCGGTCCGGGCTCGACCGGGTCGGCTACGCGTGCTTCCGCGAGCGCCTGGACGCCGTCGCCGGCTCCGAGGAGCGGCTGGTCAGGCTGTCGCTGCTGCTGCCGCCGGCGAGCGGCGACCGGGACGGCGCGGCGCCGGAGGAGTTCGACCGGCTGTTCACCGACGGCACCCGGCACTTCGACACCCGCCGGTTCAGCCGGCACGCCCGCCCCCCGGCGGCGGACGGGCTCGCCATGCTCGACCGCTACCTCGGCGAGCTGACCGGCATCCCCGCTTTCGTCCCCCAGGAGACTTTCGCACCCCAGGAGAGGTGAGCGCCATGGAAGCGCAGTACGTCGTGGTGATCAACCACGAGGAGCAGTACTCGATCTGGCCCGCCGGCCGTGACCTGCCGAACGGCTGGCGCGCGGCGGGTGTCGAGAGCGGCAAGAGCGAGTGCCTGGAGCACATCGCCCGGGTGTGGACCGATCTGCGCCCGATCAGCGTGCGACGGTAAGGAGGAGACCGAGATCATGTCCGCACCCAACGAACGCGATGTCGCCGACATCAGGCGCGCCCTGCTGGAGCGGAAGGTGCGCCAGCGCGTGGCGGAGAAGGCCGAGCGGGAGAAGATCGTGCCCGTTCCGCGCACCGGCAAGATGGCCATCGCCGAGCAGCAGCGGTTCCTGTGGTTCCTGCACCAGATGGTCGCGGGCGCGCCGGTCTACAACGTGCCGTTCGCGATGCGCCTGCGCGGCCCGCTCGACGTGCCCAGGCTGTCGGAGGCGCTGCGCGGGATCGTCGCGCGGCACGAGAGCCTGCGCACCCGGTTCGGCGACGAGCACGGCGTGCCGTTCCAGACGGTCGATCCGCCGCCCGAGACGTGGGAGCTGCCGGTCACCGACGGCACCGAGCAGCAGATCCAGGAGTGGATCGACGCGCAGGTGCGCGAGGAGTTCGACCTGCGCAACCGCCCGCCCTACCGGTTCGGCCTGCTGCGGCTGGGCCCGCAGGACCACGTGCTGTCCATCGTGTGGCACCACATCGTCATCGACGGCTGGTCCTCGCGCCAGTTCGCCGAGGAGCTGACGGCCCGCTACGAGGACCCGCAGGGCGCGCGGTTCCCGGAGCTGACCCTGCAGCCCGCCGACTTCGCGGCGTGGCAGCGGCTGTGGCTGCTCAGCGAGGAGCCGGCCAAGCAGATCGAGTACTGGCACTCCGCGGTGGACGGCATGGAGCCGCTGGAGTGGCGGACCGACCGGCAGCGCCCGTCGGCGCCCACCGGGGCCGGCCGCATCCACGAGACCCGCCTGCCCGACGACCTCGCCCGCCGCATCCGCGAGACGGCCAAGGCCGAGGGTGTGTCCCTGCTCGCGCTGACGATGGCCGGCTACCAGGTCCTGCTGAACCGCTACACCGGCCAGGAGGACATCGCGCTCGGCTCCGTCCTGTCCGGGCGGACCCGCTCGGAGATCGAGCCCATGATGGGCTTCTTCGCCAACACGGTGGTGGTCCGCGGCGACCTGCGCGGCAACCCCGTCTTCCGCGACCTGGTGCACGCCACCAACGACCACATCCTGGAGGCGATGGCCCACCAGGACGTGCCGTTCGGCCGCCTGGTGGAGGAGCTGAAGCCGGAGCGGCTGCCGGGCCGCAACCCCCTGGTCGCGCACCTGTTCACGCTGCTGCCCGAGCCGATGATCGCCCGCTGGCGGCTGCCCGGCGTCGAGGTCGAGATGCTGACCCCGCAGCCGGAGACGACCCGCTTCGACATCACCTTCCAGATCAACGACCTGCCGGACGGCGGGCTGGGCGTGTGGATCGAGTACTCCTCCGAGCTGTTCGACCACGAACGCATCGAGCGGCTGGTCGAGCACTTCACCACGGTCATGACCGACGCCCTGTCGCGGCCGGACGCCCGCGTGGACGCGCTGGACATCATGCCCGACGAGGAGTACCTGCGCGTGCTGACCGCCTGGAACCCCGAGCCGGGCGAGGTCGACGGGCGCCTGCTGCACGAGCTGTTCACCGCGCGCGCCGCCGAGGCGCCCGACGCGGTCGCGATGCGGTTCGCCGGCGAGAACCTCACCTACCGGCAGCTCGACGAGCGCTCCGACCGGCTCGCGCACGTGCTCGTCGACGAGTTCAAGGTGACGCCGGGCCGCGTGGTCGGCGTGCTGCTCGACCGCGGCTTCGACCTGCCGGCCGCCGAGCTCGGCGTGCTCAAGGCGGGCGGGGCCTGGCTGCCGCTCGACCCGCAGTACCCGCCGGAGCGGCTGGCGTACCAGCTCGGCGACGCCGACGTGGCCGCCGTGGTGACGACGTCCGACCTGGCCGACCGGGTGCCCGCCGACGTGGCGCGGCTCCTGCTGGACACGGACGTGCTCGACGGCCGGCCGGCGTCACCGCCGAAGGTGCACGTGGCGCAGGAGGACACCGCGTACGTCATCTACACCTCGGGCTCGACCGGCACCCCCAAGGGCGTCATGGTCCCGCACCGGGCGGTGGTCAACTTCTGCACCACCTTCCAGCGGATGTTCTCGGTCACGCCGGACGACCGGATCCTGCAGTTCTCCAACCCCGCCTTCGACGTGAGCGTGTCGGACGTGTTCTCCACGCTCACCGCCGGCGCCACCATCGTGGGCGCGCCGCGCTCCGAGCTGCTCGACCCCGAGCAGCTGCAGGGGCTGCTGGAACGCGAGCGGGTGACGATGGTGGACATCCCGCCCGCCGTGCTGGGGCTGCTCGACCCGGCCGCGCTCGACGACCTGCGGGTGTGCTTCATCGGCATGGAGCCGTTCGGCGCCGACCTGGTCAACCGGTGGAGCAAGCCGGGGCGCGAGTTCCACAACGGGTACGGGCCAACGGAGGTCACGGTGACCTGCGTGGACTACCTGTGCCCGCCGGAGCCGCTGGACGGGCCGCCGCCGATCGGCCGGGCGATGGCCAACCAGCGCGCCTACGTCCTGGACCGGGCGCTGCGCCCGGTGCCGGTCGGCGTGCCCGGCGAGCTGCACATGGCGGGCGCCGGCCTGGCCATCGGCTACCTCGGGCGGCCGGGGCAGACGGCCGAGAAGTTCCTGCCCGACCCGTTCGCTCCCACCCCCGGCGAGCGCATGTACGCCACCGGCGACCTGGTGCGCTGGAACGCCGACGGCAATCTGGAGTTCCTGGGCCGGGTCGACCGCCAGGTGAAGCTGCGCGGGCTGCGCGTGGAGCTGGGCGAGATCGAGCACGCCATCGAGACCTTCGACGGCGTGCGCCAGTGCGTGGTGACCGTGCGCGACCAGGGCACGCCGTCGGCCTGGCTGGCCGCGTACGTGGTGGGCGACTTCGAGCAGGACGCGCTGCGCGAGCACCTGAGCGGGCTGCTGCCCCTGCACATGGTGCCTGCCGACTACGTCCGGCTGGAGCAGCTCCCGCTGACCGCGACCGGGAAGGTGGACCACGCCCGGCTGCCCGACCCGCGCCCCGGCGGCGGCACCGGGCCGGCCGAGCTGAGCACCGACACCGAGCGCCGCGTGGCCGAGATCTGGCAGAGCCTGCTCAGCCTCGAGCCCGGCAGCGTCGGCGCGCAGGACAACTTCTTCGTGCTCGGCGGCAACTCCCTCCAGGTCACGCAGATGATCTCGCGGGTGCGCGACGCCTTCCAGGTGACGCTCGACCCGCGCCGGCTGTTCAGTTACCCGTTGCTCAGCCAGTTCGCCGCCCAGATCGACGACGCGCAGCGCGCCCTGCTGGGCGAGGACGAGGTCGCCAAGCTGGAGGCCCAGGTCGCCGGCCTGTCCGAGGAGGAGCTGGACCGGCTGCTGAAGGAGTCGAGCTGATGACCGCCGACCTGGCCGAGAAACGGCGCGCGGTGCTGCGCCTGCGGCTGCGGCGCGAACGGGAGCAGGCGCTCGCCCGGCAGGCCCAGGCCGCGCCGGACGGGCGCCCCGGCTCCCCGCTCGTGCCGCTCCAGCCGGCCGGCACCAGGCCGCCGCTGTTCCTCGTGCACGCCGCGGGCGGCTCGGTCGCGCCGTACGTGCCGCTGGCCCCGCTGCTGGGCGACGACCAGCCGGTGTACGCGCTGGAGGACCCCGGCCTGCACGGCGCCCCCACCGAGGGCCGCAGCCTGGCCGACCTCGCGGCCACCTACCTGGCCGCGATCCGCGAGGTCCGCCCCGGCGGGCCGCTGCACGTGGGCGGCTGGTCGGTCGGCGGCGCGGTCGCGCTGGAGATGGCCCGCCAGGACGGCGACGTCGCCCTGACGTTAGTGCTCGACACCGCGATCCCCGAAGACATCGCCATCCCCGACGACACCGCGATCCCTGACGACGCCGCGACCCGCGACGACACCGCCATCCCCGGCGAGCCCGCTCAGCCGGGCGACGAGGAGCTGCGCGCCTGGTTCGACGCCGACGTGGCCGCCATGGGCGCCGACCCCCGCGACCCCGGGCTGGCCGAGCGGTTCCCCGTGTTCGCCGCGAACGTGCGCGCCCTGCTGACCTTCCGCCCGCCCCGCGTGCGGGCCCGGGTGGTGGCGCTGTGCGCGCAGGGGTCCGGGCCCGGCAAGGCCGAGCGCCGGCGGGCCTGGGCCGACGAGACCCGCGTGGTGGCGGGCGACCACTACACGATGCTCCGCCCCCCGCACATCGAAGCGCTGGCGCGAGTCATGCGCGACCGGACGAGCGAGGTGAGTGCCCGATGATGCCGGCCTTCACGCCGGAACAGGACGGCTTCCGGGAGGAAGTCTGCAAGCTGCTGTGCGAGGACGCGGTGCGCGCGGAGATCGCGCAGTCCAGGCGGCTGCCGTACGGGGAGGAGAGCGGCCTGCTCGAGGTGCACCGGCGGCTCGGCAAGCTCGGCTGGCTGGCGATCAACTGGCCCGAGCGGTACGGCGGCTCGGGCGCCACGATCGTGGAGAAGGCGATACTCACCGAGGAGATGATCCGCCACGGCGTGCCCGACAACGTGCACTCCCTGGGCATCGACATCGTCGGCAACGCCATCCACCTGTTCGGCACCGAGGAGCAGAAGCAGCGCTTCCTGCCGGGCCTGGCGCGCGCCGAGATCACCGCGAACGTGCTGTTCAGCGAGCCGGACGTCGGCTCCGACCTGGCCTCGCTGGCCACCCGCGCCGAGCCGGACGGCGACCACTGGCGCCTGCACGGCCGCAAGATCTACAACATGAAGGCGCAGCACAGCGACTTCGCGTTGTGCGCGGCCCGCACGTCCACCGGCCCGGTGAGCTTCGCCGGCATCACGCTGTTCCTGGTGCCGCTGCGGAGCATGGGCGTGCTCATCGAGCCGGTGTGGAACCTGTCGGAGGAGCGCTTCGACCTGGTGACGCTCGACGGGATCCGGGTCGGGCCCGAGGACGTGCTCGGCGAGGTCGACGACGGCTGGCAGGTGCTGGGCAAGGTGCTGCCGCTGGAGCGGACCGGCCTGGACCACTCGGCCAAGGCCGAGCGCACCCTGGCCGCGCTGCGCGAGCACGCGCCGCCCGGCTGCGAGGAGCGGCTGGTCGAGCTGGAGACGCGGGTGCGCGCGGCGCGGCTGCTGGCCTGGCGGTGCGTGGCGAACCTGCACGAGGGACGGCCCGACGAGGTGCACTCGGCGACCGCCAAGTGGTACACCTCCGAGACCGCCAAGGAGGTGGCGGTGGCGGCCGTCGAGCTGCTCGGGCCGCGGGCGCTGCTGGACGCGCGCGACCCCGCCGCGATCGCCGAGGGCGTCTTCGACGCCGGCTTCCGCGAGGCGCCGGGGCTCACGCTCGCCCAGGGCTCCTCGGAGATCATGCTCTTCTTCGTCGCCACATCGAAACTGGGGTTGCCGTCATGACCGCGACGCAGATCACGGAGATCGCCGGCTTCTTCGACGAGGAGCTGGCGCCGATCGTCCGGCGCATGGCCGACCGGCCGCGCGCCCAGGACGCGGACGACGGCGACGGCCGCGAGGTCCGCGCCATGGTGTGGGAGGGGCTGGTCGGGCTCGACGCCCTCGGCGCCCCCGACACCGTGCGGCTGGCCGAGCTGCTCGGCTCGGTGCTCTACCAGGGGCCGCTGCTCGACACGCTGACGGCCCGCGAGCTGGTGCCGGGCGACGTCCTCGGCCAGGAGCCGGTGGCGCTGGCCGTCACGGACGAGCCGTGGCGGGAGCGCGACGGCGCGATCTCCGCGCGCTGCTCCTTCGTGGGGTTCGCCGCCGAGGTCGAGCACTTCCTGGTGAGCGGCGGCGGGCCGGGACCGGCGCTGGTCCGGGCCGGCCACCCGTCCATCACGATGCGGCGCTACGAGGAGGCGGGCCGGGGCGAGGCGTACGAGGTCGAGTTCGCCGGCACGCCCGTCGCCGCGTGGGCCGGCTCCGCCACCGAATGGCCGGCGGCGCTGGCCGGCGCGCGGGTGCGCCAGGCGGCGTACCTGGTGGGCCTGGCGCAGGCCGCGCTCGACCACGCCGTCGAGCACGCCAGGACGCGCCGCCAGTTCGGCCAGCCCATCGGCAGGTTCCAGGGCGTGGCGTTCCGGCTCAGCGAGCTGTCCATGCACATCGACGCGACCCGCCTGCTGGTGCACGACCCCGGCGCGACCGCGCACGCGGCGGCCTGCCTGGCCGCGGCCTCGGACCTGGCCCGCACCGTCACGACGCGGACCATGCAGGTCAACGGCGCCGCCGGCATGCGCTCCGACAACGACGCCCAGCTGTACTACCGGCGGGCGGCGTACGAGTCGGTGCGGCTCGGAACGCCGCACCGGCTGCGCCGCGAGAGCTGGGACGGCAGGCGATGACGGAGACCGTGACCACCGATGCGGCGCAGGAAGAGAAGACCGATGGACCTGGTGATTCAGAAGTACGGCGGAACATCACTGGGTGACGCGAGCAGGATCCGCCGCGCGGCACGGCGCATCGCCGCCGCGGACAAGCCCGTGGTCGCCGTGGTCTCCGCGATGGGCCGCACCACCGACTCCATGCTCGACCTGGCCCGCGACCTGACCGACAGCCCGCACGCGCGGGAGCTGGACCTGCTGCTCAGCACCGGCGAGCAGGCGTCGGCGGCGGCGCTCGCGCTGGCGCTGCACGAGCTCGGCGTGCCCGCCCGCTCGTTCAGCGCCCACGACGGCGGCATCATCACCGACGGGGTGCACGGCTGCGCCCGCATCGTCAACGTCGATCCCGCGCCGATCCGCGCGTGCGTGCAGTCCGGCGTGGTGCCGGTGGTGACCGGCTTCCAGGGCATCGCCGCCGACAGCGGCGAGCTGACCACGCTGAGCCGGGGCGGCTCCGACACCACCGCCGTCGCCCTGGCCGCCGCCCTGCGTGCCACGGCGTGCGAGATCTTCACCGACGTCGAGGGCGTGTTCACCGCCGACCCCCGGCACGTCGCCGAGGCCCGCAAATGGGACCACCTGTCCTACGAGGACATGGCGGAGCTGGCCGCGTGCGGCGCCACGGTGCTCGCCCACTCCAGCGTGGAGTATGCCGGCATCCACCGCGTCCCCGTCCACGTGCGCTCCAGCACCGCCGACACGCCCGGCACGTGGGTGACCGACCTGCACGCGGCCGCGCTCGGCGGCGAGCGGTCCACCGCCGTCGGCGTCGTGCACCGCACCGGCCAGCTGCACTGCCGGCTCGACGGCGTCGACCCGGCCGCGCTGGGCACGCTGGCCGCCCGGCTGGCCGACCCGACGCTGCCCGTGGACCTGCTCGGCCACCTGGAGGCCGGCCCGCCCGGCTCGCTGCGCTTCCTCGTCAACGCCGCCGGGCGGGACCGCGTGGACGCGGTGCTCGCCGACCTGTGCGCGGCCGGCGCCTTCGCCGGCCGGCGCTGGTCCGGGCCGATGGGCCGGGTGTCGCTGGTGGGCCGCGGCTTCTGCCGCCACCAGCCCGAGGTGCGCCTCCTGCTGGAGACGCTCAGGAGCCGCGGCGTCATGGTGCGGGACCTGACCGTCCAGGCCCGGCGCATCTCCATCACGTGCGCCGAGCACGACGTCCTCGACGCGGTGACGCACGTGCACCGCCTGTTCCTCGGCTCCGTCGCGGACGCCCGCACGCCCGCCAGGGAGCCGACGGCCGGCAGGAGCGAAAGGAGCGGAAATGAAGCAACAAGAATCGTCACCAGCGACCGTTGAGAGCGGATTCCGGTCCCGCCAGTTCTGGCAGCTCACCGTCATCTGCGGCACCCAGTTCCTGGTCGCGCTCGACTACTCCATCATCAACGTCGCCGCGCCCAGCATCGGCGAGTCCATGGACTTCTCCTCCGGGGGCGGCCTGGCCTGGGTGCTGTCGGCCTACCCGCTCGCCTTCTGCGGCTTCCTGCTGCTCGGCGGCCGGGTCGCCGACCTGTACGGCAGGAAGCGCGTGTTCGTCTGGAGCCTGGCCGGCTTCCTGCTGGCCTCGCTCCTGGCGGGCCTGGCCTGGTCCCCGGCCGCGCTCATCGCCGGCCGCGCCCTGCAAGGGGTCGCCGCCGCGTTCATCGCCCCGGCCGGGCTGGGCCTGCTGCAGGCGGCCATCCCGGAAGGGCCGCAACGCGAGCGGGCGCTCGGCGTCTACGGGTCGGCGCTGTCGGCCGGGTTCGTCTCCGGCATGGTGCTCGGCGGAGTGCTCACCGAGTTCGCCGGCTGGCGCTCCGTCTTCCTGATCAACGTGCCCATCGTGCTGGTCTTCGGCCTGCTGGCCAAGGCGCACCTCGACGAGAGCCGGGACCGGCACGCCTCCCGCGACCTCGACCTCACCGGCGTCGCCCTGATCACCACGGGCATGGTCGCGCTCGTGTTCGCCCTCACCGAGGGGGAGCGGTACGGCTGGACGTCCGCGCCGATCCTGCTCGCCGCGGTGGTCGCGGTGCCCGCCGTCGCGCTGTTCGTCCGGGTGGAGTCGAGGAAGCGGCACGCCCTCGTGCCGATCTCCATCTTCCGCACCGCCGGCATCGGCGCGGCCAACCTGCTCAACGTCCTGCTGATCTGCTCCTACGGCGGCATGCTGTTCATCCTCACCCTCTACCTGCAGACGCACCTCGGCCTGGGCGCGCTGCCGACCGGGCTGACCTTCGCCGTCTCGGGCGCGATCGCGATCGTCACCGGGATCTACGCGGGCAGGTTCGTCGAGCGGTTCGGGCTCTACCGGGTGCTGCTGTTCGGGATCGTCGTCGAGACGATCGGCATCCTCGTCATGGTGGGGCTGCCCGAGGGGTACGGGCTCGCGCTCGTCCTGATCGGCACGTCCGTGAACGCCTTCGGCCACATCATCGCGCTGATCACGACGAGCATCGCGGGCACGAACGGCGCCGAGGAGGGGCGGCAGGCCACGGCCGGCGCCCTGATCAACGTCTCCCAGCAGCTCGGGCTGGCCATCGGGGTCGGCGTGGTGACGTCGGTGGCGGCGCACTTCGCCGCCGGCGCCGGCGGGCCCGAGGCGGCCACCCTGGAGGGCTGGCGCTGGGCCCTGTGGTGCTCGGTCGGGTTCGCGGTCGCGGCCATCGCCACGACCGTGCTGCTGCGCAGGCGGTTCCAGGGAGACTAGCCAACGCCGGAGAAACCCTTTACATTGGGTTAGATGGTTACTCTGGCCAGCAGGGTCCAGGCGCCGTGGCAGGACGCCCACTTCGTCGGCGGCCACCCGGCGCTGGACCTCACCAATACCGTCTACGACCGGCACCAGCCGGTCGCGGACGGAGAGCTGCTGAAAGACCCCTCCGACGTGCTGACGTGGTGCGTGTCCGCGGGCCTGGCCGGCACGATGCCGTCGCCGGCCGCCACGGATGCTCTCGTGGCGGAGGTGCGAGCGGTGCGCGAGCAGGCGTGGGCGGTGTTCGACGCGATCGCGCACGGCGCGCCCGTGCCGCCCGAGCCGTTCGGCCTGCTGCTGGAACGGGCCGGCGCGGGCGTGCGGGCCCGGCGGGTCGAGCCGGACGGCGCCGCGCCGCACCGCTTCACCGCCGACTGGTCGGCGCCGGGAGCGATCCCCGCCGCCCTGTCCCTGCTGGTGGTGAATGCGGTGTTCACGCTGCCGCACGACCGGATCAGGGCCTGCGGCCGGTGCGGCTGGCTGTTCCTGGACTCCTCGCGGGGCGGGCGCCGCCGCTGGTGCAGCATGAGCATCTGCGGCAACCGCGAGAAGGCGCGCCGCCACCGCCAGAGCCGGGCCCCGCAGTGACGTCGCGCCTGCTCACGAGCCCTCCGGTCAGCCGAGCTTGCGGCGCATGACCGGGCGGTCCTTGCGCGGGCGGGCCACCTCGGAGAACCCGGCCTTGAGGAAGGCGCTGGCGATCCCGGTCATGGCCGTGTCGGCGCCCGCGCGCTTGCCGTCGCGCGGCTCGACCGGGTAACCCTCGGCGGTCGTGTAGCCGGCGTCGGCGGCGTACCCGCACACGGCCTCGAGGATGTCCGGCAGCAGCCCGGAGCCCCGGCGCTTCTTGTGCACGAACACGCACGCCAGCGCGCACACCGGCGTGTCGTCGAGGTCGGCCAGGATCGGCGAGCGTTCGAGCCGCGGGAACGCCGAGCGCGGCCCGAGCGAGCACCACGCCACGGGCTCGTCCCCGTCGTAGACGATGACGCCGGGCGCCGGGTCGCGCTGGGCGAGCCGGTTCATCGCCTTCTTGTTCCCCTCGCCCTTGCCTTCCATCCACTCCGAGATGGACAGCCGCCAGTGCATGCACCAGCACCCGCGGGCCCCTCCGTTGTCGCCGAGCACCGTCTCGAAGTCGCTCCACGTCTTCTTGGACAGCTCCTTCACCGTCAGGGAGCTCCGCTTGCCGCGAGCGTTCATCACCGCACCGCCAATCTGGTCGGGAGTCTCCGGTTCCTTTCCCCGGAGGAGCGGGACACTGCATTCCAGAGAATAACCGTTATGAGGTTTTTACGGGTTACTCAAGGGCAGCATAGCCGCATCGCTCATGGGAATCCCCCTGCTCACCCACGACGACGGAGGGCCGAGATTTGGCCGAAGAAGACGTCCTGGACATGCTCGAGGCCGAGGCGATCCACGTGCTGCGCGAGGTCGCCGGGGCCTTTCGCCGGCCGGTGCTGCTGTACTCGATCGGCAAGGACTCCTCGGTGCTGCTGCACCTGGCGATCAAGGCGTTCGCGCCCGGCCGGCTGCCGTTCCCCGTCCTGCACGTGGACACCGGCTGGAAGTTCCGCGAGATGATCGCCTTCCGGGACGAGACCGCCCGCCGGCTCGGGCTCGACCTGCGGGTGCACACCAACCCCGAAGGGGCCACGCCGTTCACGCACGGCGCCCACGAGTACACCCGGATCATGAAGACCGTCACGCTGCGGCGGGCGCTCGACGACGGCGGGTTCGACGCCGCCATCGGCGGCGCGCGGCGCGACGAGGAGCGCTCGCGCGCCAAGGAGCGCATCTTCTCGCTGCGCGAGCCGCACCACCGCTGGGAGCCGCGCTCGCAGCGCCCGGAGTTCTGGTGGTCGGCCAACACCGAGCTGGCCGAAGGCCAGACGATGCGGGTCTTCCCGCTGTCCAACTGGACCGAGCTGGACGTCTGGCACTACATCAAGCGCGAGGACATCCCGGTGGTGCCGCTGTACTTCAGCGCGCCGCGCCCCGTCGTCGAGCGGAACGGCTCCCTGATCATGGTGGACGACGACCGCTTCCCCCTGTCGCCCGGCGAGCGGCCAGAGCAGCGCCACGTCCGCTTCCGCACCCTCGGCTGCTACCCGCTGACCGCCGCCGTCGAGTCCAAGGCCGAGACCCTCGACGAGATCATCGACGAGATGCGGCGCGACCGCAGGTCCGAGCGGGCGGGGCGGCTCATCGACGGCGAGGGCGGCACCTCCATCGAGAGCAAGAAGTCGGAGGGGTACTTCTGATGAAGCCGATGCTTCGAGTGATCGCCTGCGGCTCCGTCGACGACGGCAAGTCCACCCTCATCGGCCGGCTGCTCGCCGGCACCGGCAGCGCCACCGAGGACCAGCTCGACTACGCCCGGCGCACCCGGCGCGGCGGCTCCACGATCCCCGCCGGGGCGGTGGACTACTCGCTGCTGACCGACGGCCTGGAGGCCGAGCACGAGCAGGGCATCACGATCGACGTCGCCTACCTGTTCCTGGACCTGCCGTCCGGCCGGCGCGTGATCATCGCCGACGCGCCGGGGCACGAGCAGTACACGCGCAACATGGCGGTGGCGGCGTCCACCGCCGACGTCGCCGTGCTCCTCGTGGACGCCACCAAGGGCGTGCGCGAGCAGACCCACCGGCACCTGGCCATCTGCGCGCTGATGGGCGTGCGGGCCGTCATCGCTGTGGTCAACAAGCTCGACGCGCTGGACTACGACCAGGCCGTGTTCGACCGGCTGGCCGGCGAGGTGCGGGCGGCGGCCGACGGGTACGGCGTCACCGCGAGCGTGCTGCCCGCCAGCGCGCTCAGCGGCGACAACGTCGTCGAGCGCTCGCCGCGCCTGCCCTGGTACGACGGCCCCACCCTGCTCGACGCGCTGGCCACCTGGCAGCCGCCGCCCGCCGGGACGGCCGGCGACTACCGGCTGCCCGTCCAGTACGTGATCCGCGCGGACGGCTTCCGCGGCTTCGCCGGCACCGTCACCGGCGGCCCCGTCCGCCAGGGCGACCCGGTCGCGGTCGCCGGCGGCGGCGCGTCCAGGATCGACCGGCTGCTCG
Organism: [Actinomadura] parvosata subsp. kistnae; assembly: GCF_900323885.1. GTDB lineage: Bacteria > Actinomycetota > Actinomycetes > Streptosporangiales > Streptosporangiaceae > Nonomuraea > Nonomuraea composti. The sequence goes on from NZ_OOHJ01000005.1 coordinate 489,379, forward strand.
GCCCCGGCGGCCACGACCTCCGCGAGGCCGCCCCCGGCACGCCGGTGACGGTGACGCTGGCCGACGACGTGGACGTGCGCCGCGGCGACCTGCTGACCACGCCCGGCGCCCTGCGCGACGGGCCGGCCCCCGCGACGGCGTACTCCGCCACGCTCGTCTGGACCTCCGAGGAGCCGCTCCGCCACAGCCGCTCCTACCTGCTGCTCGCCGGCTCCCGCGGCGTGCCCGCGATGGTGACGTCCGTGCGCGGCCGGATGGAGGTGGTGTCGGGCAAGCAGCTCGCCGCCCGTACGCTCGGGCTCAACGACATCGGCACCGTCGAGCTGACCACCGACACCCCCGTCAGCCTGGACGCCTACCAGGAGTGCCGCGACACCGGCAGCTTCCTGCTCGTGGACCGGGTCACCAAGGAGACCGTCGCGGCCGGCATGGTGCGGCACGCGCTGCGGCGCGGCCGCAACGTCGTCCCCCACGCCTACACCGTGGACCGGGAGGCCCGGCAGCGGCTGAAGGGGCAGCGGGCCAGGGTCCTGTGGCTGACCGGCCTGCCGGGCGCCGGCAAGTCGACCATCGCCAACGCGCTGGAGCGGCGGCTGCACGGCGTGGGGCTGCACACGTACGTGCTCGACGGCGACAACGTGCGCAGCGGGCTGAACAAGGACCTCGGGTTCACCCCCGAGGGGCGCGCCGAGAACGTGCGCCGGGTCGCCGAGCTGGCCCGCATCCTGCTGGACGCCGGCCTGATCGTGATCGTGGCGCTGGTGTCGCCGTACCGGGCGGACCGGGCGGCGGCCAGGAGCCTGTTCGCGCCGGGCGACTTCGCCGAGGTGTGGGTGGACACCCCGGCCGAGGTGTGCGTGCGCCGGGACCCGAAGGGCCT
>NZ_OOHJ01000018.1:0-1162500 GCF_900323885.1 [Actinomadura] parvosata subsp. kistnae
CGACACCGACACCGACACCGACACCGACACCGATGACAGAAACAACACCGCCGGGACCCACCACCGACGCACCCCTCACCATCACGGTGATCATCCCGGCCCACAACGAGGAGCTCGGCCTCCCCGCCACCCTCCGCTCGATCAAGTCCCAATCCATCCCCCCAGACAAGATCATCGTCGTGGACGACGCCTCAACCGACCACACCAGCGACATAGCCGCCTCATACGGCGCGACAGTCCTCCGCCCACCCCAGAACCTCGGCAGCAAGGCCAAGGCGCAAAACCACGCCCTCCCCCACTGCGACACCGACCTGATCCTGGCCGTGGACGCCGACACGGTCCTGGCCCCCGACTACATCGAGCAGCTCAGGCCCGCCTTCGACGACCCGTCGGTGCAGGTGGCGGCCGGCAACGTCCAGACCCGTTTCACCCGCACCCCCTGGGAACGCGGCAGGTCCACCGAATACCTCTTCGGCTTCCACTGGCACCGCCCGATCCAGCAGCTCGCGAACAGCCCCATGGTCTGCTCCGGCTGCTGCTCGATGTTCCGCCGTACGGCCCTGACGGAGTCCGGCGGCTTCCCGGAGCGCACGATCGTCGAGGACATGGACTTCACCTGGAGCCAGCAGGTGGCCGGCCGCCGGGCGGTCTACGTCTCCGACGCGGTGGCCTGGGCCGCCGACCCGGAAACCCTCACGTACCTCCGCAAGCAAGTGTGGCGCTGGATGTCTGGCTTCATGCAGAACGTCCGCCTCCACCTGCCCCGCCTGCTCACCCGGAAGCCCATGCTCGCCACCTGGGTCATCGTGGCCCTCCTGGAGATCCTGGTGGCCCCGCTGTGGTGGGTGACCCCGCTGCTCCTGACCACGACCTACGACGAGCCGATGCCCCGCACGGTGGCGTGGTGGGCAGGCGCGGAGCTGCTCCTGACCGTCCCCGCCCTCCTCTACGCGGCCAGACGCCGCCGCCTGCCAGTGGGCCAGGTGCTGCTCAACCTCCCCTTCGTCTACCTGAACAAGGCGGTCAACCTCTACTACGCCTGGAAGGCCCTCCTGGTGGAGCTGATCCTCGTCCCCTTGCGCCTGTCGAAGGGCCTCGTCATCTACGAGAAGGGCCGTTAGCACCTCTGAGTAAGATCTCAATCACGCAGAGTAGTCATAGGATGTGGTGCCGATCGAAGCGTTCATCCCATCCCGAAGGGACGTGCTCCGCCATGACCGCTCGCAGGACCGCCGCCACCATTTCGTCGCTAGCCCTGGCCCTGACCTTCGCCCTCGCCACCCCGCCCTCGCGGCACTGGGCACCTTCACCTACACCTATCCGACCCCGAACGGCACGAGCATCGCCGACCTGACCGATCCCCCCAGCAAAGCCTGCATCAACATTCCCGAGGTAGCCCGCATCGAGGACAGCGCCCACACCCCGATCAACCACACGGGTTCCACCGTCACGATGTTCACCGGCATCGACTGCACGGGCGACTACTACTCCCTCCGCCCCGGCGGCCGGGCGAGCAGCCGCCTGCTGCTCAAGTCGGTCGTCTTCTCCTGACCTCAACCCGCACGACCACCGGGGCGGGACACCGGCTCACCACACCCGACGCCCGAGCAGTGTCCCGCCCCGGCCCCTTCCCCAGTGAAAGCCCTCCGGCAGCGGACCCGTAGCATGCCTCACACCATCGAAACACCACAGCATCGCCGGGCCCGAGCTCATGGCAGCCCACCACCCGGTAAGACTGCGGCCAGCCACCCCGCAAGACCAGCAGCCAGCCACCCAGCAAACTGGCATCCACCCCTCCGGCAAGACCGGCAGCCACCCCTCCGGCAAGACCGGCAGCCACCCGCCCGGCAAGACCAGCAGCTATCCACCCCGCAAGACCGGCAGCCAGCCACCCAGCAAAGCTGGCAGCCACTCATCCCGCAAGACCGGCAGTCACCCGCCCCGGAAATTGGCAGCCACCCACCCTGGAAGATTGGCGAAAAGAGATGCCCGACCCCCGGTTGACCAGCGCTCGGCTCCTCTTCGTCCCGCTGTCGGTGACCGACGCCGAGGAAATGGTGCACGTCCTCAGCGCGAAGAGCCTCTACACCTTCATCGGCGGCGCCCCGCCCACCCTGGACGAGTTACGCGACCGCTACACCCGCCAAGTCGTCGGGCGCTCCCCTGACGGGAGCCAGGAGTGGCGCAACTGGATCCTGCGCAAGAAGCCGGACTCCGAGGCGATCGGTTTCGTCCAGGCGACGATCACGGACGAGGGCCGCCGCGCGGAGGTCGCCTGGGTGATCGGCGAGCAGTGGCAGGGCCAGGGCTACGCATCGGAAGCCGCCAAGACCCTGATCGCCTGGCTCCGCACCACCGGCGCCACCACGATCGAAGCCCACATCCACCCCGCCCACACCGCCTCCGCGAGGGTGGCCCGCAACGCCGGCCTCCAGCCCACGATCCAGTTCGACGACGGCGAGCAACTCTGGCAACTCCCCACAGACGCCCCTTGACGAGCGCCCACCACCCGCCCACCGGGCTCGCTCCTGGTCGAGGCAGGCACCCCACCTGCCTTCCGGCCCCACCAACGCAAAACGCCCCGATCCAGTCATCTGGATCGGGGCGGGATGTCCTGTGGAGCTATGGGGATTCGAACCCCAGACCTCCTCCATGCCATGGAGGCGCGCTACCAACTGCGCTATAGCCCCTGGTCACCGCTCCGAGTCCACCCGTTGCGGCGCTCCGAGAGCATATAGCCATCCGGCCTCATTCACCTAATCGCACCTCCCGCCCCAGCCCCAGGCCGCCGAAGACCCCCAGCGCAAGGCCCTCAAAAGCCGACGCCCCGGCACCGCCGCAACGAGCCACGTCGCAACAAGCCACGTCGCAACAAGCCACGTCGCCGCGCAGGCTCGCCAGCCACACGCCCGCACACGCAAGGAGCAGGGCCCAACCCGGCACATTCCACTCAAAGAACGCCCAGCCGGCACAGCCGCCGTCCAACTCTCGGACCGCACCTCCGGCACCCACCACCCACAGGCAAGGCTCGCGCAACCTCGATCAGGCACCTGACGCGCTCCCCGAATGCCCGCTCGGCACGCCCGTAGTGATCAGCCCTGAGGCCGCAACGCCCGCCACCTCTGCGCAAGGCTCTCGGCCAGTTCACGTCGCTTACCGAACGCCCACCCGGCACGCCCGCGGCCCAGCCCTGGGGCAGCGCGCGCGTTATCCACCACCATGCAGAAGGCTTCCAGAGCCCCGCCCAAACACACGTTCCGGCCCCGAACGCTCATCCAGCAAGGCCGTAGACCAGCCCTCAGGCAGCGCGCGTCCGACACCCATGCGCAAGGCTCCCAAGCCCCGAACAGGTAACACCGACCTCACCCAGCGCCCACCTCGGCACGGCGGCAGTCCAGCGCTCGGGCCGCACGTCCGTCATCCACCTCACGAGCGACGGCTCGAAGGCCAAGGAGACCAAGGAGGCCGACGATCCGTCGCACCGTCGCAGTCGTACGCCCCCGACCCGTACGACCTCTTAAGCCTCAGCCTCGGGCTTGTCGTCGCTGTGGACCGGCTCCGGCAAGGTGCCGGCGTTGTGTTCGAGCAGCCGCCACCCCTTGCGCCCTTCCTGCAGCACGGACCAGGAGCAGTTGCCCAGCCCGCCCAGCGCCGGCCACAGCTGTTCGGGCAGCCCGAGCAACTCGCAGATGCCGAGCCGCAGCGCCGCGCCGTGGGAGACGACGACCAGCAGCCCGTCGTCGTCGACCCGGGCCGCCCACCGGCGCATGGCGGTGGCGACCCTGGAGGCCACGTCGGTGACGGGCTCGCCGTCGGGTGCCTCCCATGCGGCGTACTCCTCGGGCCAGCGCGCGGCGATCTGGTCGCGGGTGAGCCCTTCCCATTGACCGCCGCCGCGTTCACGGAAGTCCTTGTCGACGGCCACGTCGAGCCCGACCAGCCGTCCGAGGGCCAGGGCGGTGTCGTTGGCCCGCTGGAGGTCGGAGGAGACGATCATGGTGGGCCGCAGCGAGGCCAGCAGCGAGGCCGCCCTCGCGGCCTGGGCGACACCGGTCTCGTCGAGCGGGATGTCGGAGTGGCCTTGGAAGCGTTGTTCGACGTTCCACAGGGTCTGCCCGTGGCGCAGGCACACGATCCGCCGGCTCATGCGGCGGCCTCACGAGAACGCGTCAAGGCCGCGTGGACGCGCGTGAAGGTGGAGCTCACGCGCGGGCCCGCTGAAGGTTGGCCTGCATGACGCTCTCCGGCAGCGAGATGGCCGGGCAGTCCTTCCAGAGGCGTTCGAGCGCGTAGAACGTACGGTCTTCCTCGTGCTGGACGTGCACGACGATGTCGATGTAGTCGAGCAGCACCCAGCGGCCCTCGCGCTCGCCTTCTCGGCGTACGGGCTTGGCGTCGGCCTCGGTGCGCAGCCGCTCCTCGATCTCGTCGACGATGGCGCGTACCTGGCGGTCGTTGGTGGCGGAGCAGAGCAGGAAGGCGTCGGTGATGACGAGCTGTTCGCTCACGTCGTAGGCGAGGATGTCATCGGCCAGCTTGTCGGCCGCGGCTTCCGCGGCGATGCGCACGAGCTGGACGGATCTGTCAGATGCGGTCACGATGCGGGTCTGTCCTCCTGTGTCGGCAGCATGCCCTTATGTTGAGGGTACCCTTCCAGCCCGAAACTCCTCACCTGTGTATTCGCGGGCGCCTTCATCCGGCCGCGTGGTACAGCCCGCGCTTGTTGATGTACTGGACGATTCCGTCGGGCACGAGATACCAAATCGGCTCGCCCTTTGCCACGCGCTGACGGCACTCGGAGGAGGAAATGGCCAGCGCGGGGATTTCCAGCAGGGTCACGCGGCCTTCGGGCAGGCCGGGGTCGTGGAGGGTGTGCCCGGGGCGGGTGCAGCCGACGAAATGGGCGAGCTCGAACAGCTCGTCGGCCTGCTGCCAGTCGAGGATGGCGCCGAGCGCGTCGGCGCCGGTGATGAAGAACAGCTGCGTCTCAGGCCCGTAAATATCCGAAATATCACGCAAAGTGTCGATCGTGAACGTGGGCCCGGGACGGTCCACATCGACCCTGCTCACCGAGAACCGGGGATTCGACGCCGTAGCGATGACCGTCATCAGATAGCGGTCCTCGGCCGCGGACACCTCCCGCTCCGACTTCTGGTACGGCCGCCCCGTCGGGACGAAGACGACCTCGTCGAGCTGGAAGTGGTGGGCCACCTCGCTGGCGGCGACAAGGTGACCATGATGAATGGGGTCGAACGTCCCACCCATCACGCCCACTCGTCGCATCCCCTGCACACCAGGCGCATTCATCATGAAACGGACCTTACGCGGACGCTTCCCCCCAACATGATGGGACCCCCCTTCGTGATGACCGCGCATCACTTCCGTTGCGGACGTAGCATGCCGGGCATGACGACCACCCCGGACCGCAACCGCGTCCAACTGCCCGGCATCTCGTCCCGAGCCTACGAACACCCCGCAGACCGGTCCGCCCTGGTCGCTCTGCGTAAGCTCAGTGGGTTCGACACGGTTCTCAAGCAGATGTCCGGTCTCATCAGTGAGCGGCGGCTGCGCCTGATGTACCTGGCGTCGGCCGTACGCGTGAGCGAGACCCAGTTCCGCTCCCTCTACGACATGGGCCGCGACGCCGCCTACACCCTCGACCTGCACCGGATCCCCGAGATCTACGTCCAGCAGGACCCGCAGGTCCAGGCCAAGGCCATCGGCTTCGACGACCCGTTCATCGTCGTGACCACCGGCCTGCTCAACCTCATGAACGAGGAGGAGCAGCGCTTCGTCATCGGCCACGAGACCTCGCACATCCTGTCGGGGCACGCGGTCTACCGGACGATGCTCGACATCCTCACCCGCCTCGCCACCCGCGTCGCGTGGATCCCGCTCGGCTACATCGGCCTGCGGGCGATCGTGGCGGGCCTGGAGGAGTGGTACCGCAAGTCCGAGCTGTCCTCCGACCGCGGCGGCCTGCTCGTCGGGCAGAACCCCGAGGCGGCCAAGCGCGCGCTGATGAAGCTCGCCGGCGGCGACTACACCCACGAGATGAACATCGAGGCGTTCCTGGAGCAGTACCAGGAGTACGACACCGCGGGCGACCTTCGCGACGGCTTCCTCAAGGTCCTCAACCTCCTCGGCACCACTCACCCGTTCGCGGTGGTGCGCGTGGCGGAGCTGGACAAGTGGCAGCGCAGCGGCGAGTACGAGCGGATCCTCGGCGGGGACTACCCCCGGAGGGAGGACGACCCCAACGCGAGAGTGACCGACGAGATCAAGGCGGCGGCCGAGTCCTACCGCACGTCCTGGCAGCAGTCCCAGGACCCGTTCATCGGCGTCCTGCGCGACGTGGCCGAGGGCGCGGTCAACGCGGGCGAGCGCATCTTCAACCGCTTCTCCCGCCGCGACGGCGGCCAGGGCTGAGCCCCGCGCGACCGATCGACGTGATCAGCCGCGCCGGCCCGCCGTGACCCGGCGGCGGGCCGCACACGCTCACCCACCGCAAAACGGCACGCGCTCCCCCCGAACCACCCAAACTCAGCACGAACCGCACAAACCCAGAGCATGGCCGCACAAGCTCGGAACAAGGCCGCACAGGCCCAGAGCAAGGCCGCACAAGGTGCAAGCAGCAGAGCACCACACCCGCTCAGCTCAGGAGCGCGCCGCACCCGCTGACATCAGAAGGGCGATCGCGCGCGCACCGCACCCGCTCACAGCAGAAGGGCGATCGCGCGCACCGCAGCCGCGCACAGGGCGACGAACCCGCCCAGCACGGCCAGCGCGCGCAGCCCTTCTCTCCGCAGATCGGGCAGCCGATGCCCGATCCGCTCGATCTCCCGCCCGGTGATACCACCGCACAACATCCCGAACACGACTCCGGCCACCGTCACAGGCGCGGCCTGCTGCCACCAGTCGGAGTCGATCTCACCGCCTCCGGTGGCCCAGAGCGCGCCACCCGACGCCACGGCGACGGGCACGCCCGGCCACACGACGGCGGTCAGCGCCGCCCCGGCCAGCGCCACGGGGAAGAGCAGCACCCGCAGCGTCACCCGGGAGCGCCGCGTGCTGCGGTTTCTGACCATCCAGTGGCTCATCCAGATCGTCCTGGTCAGCACCACGAACGCGGTCGTGATCCCGATCGAGGCGATGGGCAGGATGACGGAGGCCACCACGCACGGCACGGCCAGCACGGCGAGCATCAGCAGCGCGCCGTTGCCCGCGGGCAGGGTGGTGGCCGACGCGCCCTTCGCCCGGGCCGTCTCGCCCTTGGCCCGGGCCGCCGTCCGGCTCCTGACGGCCGCCGCCGTGCGCTGACGCGGCGTGGCCGGCTTGGGCCGCGGCCCGGTGGTCTTGCCGTCCATGCTCGTCCGCCCGGGCTTTCCGTCCATGCCCGTCCGTCCGGGCTTGCCGTCCGTTCCGGTCCGTCCGGGCTTGCCGTCGGTGCTGGTACGGCCGCGCGGCGCGGGCACCTTCCCCTCGGCCCGGCTGCGCGCCACCGCCGCCGCGCCCTTGCCGTCGGGCACGGGCCTGCTCCCGGTGCGCCCGCGCGGCGGCGGCACCTTGCCCTCGGCGGGCACCGCGTTGGGCCTGCTGCGTGCTTTGGCCTCGCCGCGCGCCTTGGCGGCCTCGGCCCGCGCCGCGGCGTCGTCGGCGGGACGGCCGCGCACGGCCGTACCCTTGCCGCTCTCCTCGGCCACGTCGCCGGCCCGCCCGCCGGTGGGGGCGGGTTCGGTGTCGGTGGCTCCGTTGGTGGCCTTGGCCAGCCGGGAGAGCCGGTCGGCCAGCAGCGCCGCGGTGGGCCGCTTGCCGGGCTCCCTGTTGAGCGCGGCGCGCACCAGGGGCAGCAGCTCGACGGGCACGCCCTTGAGGTCGGCCTGGCCGTTCAGCACGGCGTACATCTGCGCCTCGGCAGTGCCCCGCCCGAACGTCGGCCGCCCCGTGGCCGCGAACGCCACCGTGGCGGCCCAGGCGTGCACGTCGGCGGGCGAGTCGACCTGCTCGTCGGCGAAGATCTCGGGCGCCGTGTAGCCGGGCGTGCCGAGGAACGTGCCGGTCATGGTCAGCCGGGTCGCGTCGAGCACCTGGGCGATGCCGAAGTCGATCAGCACGGGGCCGCGGTCGGCCATGATGATGTTGCCGGGCTTGAGGTCGCGGTGCACGACCCCGGCCGCGTGGATGATCGCGAGCGCGGCGGCGATGCCCTGGGCCATGTCGACGAGCTGGGCCACGTCGAGGGGCCCGCTCTGGCGCACGCGGTCGAGCAGCGTGGCGCCCTCGATGTGCTCCATGACGAGGTACGGCCGGGCGCAGCTCAGGTCCGCGTCGAGCACCCTGGCGACGTACGGGCTCTCGACCCTGCGCAGCGCGCGCACCTCGCGCTCCAGCCTGATGCGCGAGGTCTCGTCCTCGGCCAGGTCGTGCAGGACCTTGAGCGCGACGCGCTCGTTGCGGCGGGTGGTGGCGAGGTAGACCTCGCCCATGCCGCCCCGGCCGAGCCGCTCGACCAAGGTGTACGGCCCGACCTTGCCGAGCTTGCTCACCGTCCCTCCCCGCCCGGCGCGCCCATAAGGGACACAACCCTAGCGCCGGTACGCGAGTTGCCGCGTGAGGCACGCCGAAGGATTATCGGCGTGTGTGATCGGTGAGCATGCTGTCGAGCCGGGCCGTGGGCTCGTCCGACAGCTGCCGGCGTCCTTTCCTGCGCCAGTTGACGTGGCCGCGGCTCTCCAGCCAGAGCAGCAGCCGGTCGGCGCCGAACAGCACCGCGGCCGAGAAGACCAGGGCGACGACAATGTCCATGCCCCCCAGTCAATCCAGGGCACCCCGCTCGGGTCAGGCCGACACGCCGGTCAACCGCACACCACCGTGCCTTCTGACGTGCGCAAATGCCCCTCACCGGTATAGACCCACTTGGTGGAGGTGAGCTCGGGCAGCCCCATCGGGCCGCGCGCGTGCAGCTTCTGGGTGGAGATGCCGATCTCCGCCCCGAACCCGAACTCCCCGCCGTCGGTGAACCGCGTCGAGGCGTTGACGGCCACGGCGGCGGAGTCGACGAGCGACACGAACCGGCGGGCGGCGCCCTGCGAGCGGGTGACGATGGCGTCGGTGTGGCCGGAGCCGTAGCGCCTGATGTGCGCCACCGCCTCCTCCAGCGAGCCGACGACGGCGGCGGCGATGTCGAGCGAGAGGTATTCGGCGTAGAAGTCCTCTTCGGTGACGGGAACGATGTCGGGGCCGTAGCCGGCGATCCGCTCGTCGCCGTGGACGGTCACCCCGGCCTCGCGCAGCGCCGCCAGCGCCTTGGGCACGAACGCGTCGGCCACGTCGGCATGCACGAGGAACGTCTCGGCGGCGTTGCACACCGACGGCCGCTGCGCCTTGGCGTTGACCAGGATCTGCACGGCCAGCTCGACGTCGGCCTCGGCGTCGACGTAGACGTGGCAGTTTCCCACGCCGGTCTCGATGACCGGCACCGTGGACTCCTCGACCACGGAGTTGATCAGGGACGCGCCGCCGCGCGGGATCAGCACGTCGACCAGCCCGCGGGCGCGCATGAGCTCCTTGACGGAGTCGCGGCTCTGGCCGGGCACGAGCTGGACCGCCCCGGAGGGCACCTCCGTGGCCGCCAGCGCGTCCTGCATGATCTTCACCAGCGCGGTGTTGGAGGAGTAGGCGCTGGACGAGCCGCGCAGCAGCACCGCGTTGCCGCTCTTGAGGCAGAGCGCGGCGGCGTCGACGGTGACGTTGGGGCGGCCCTCGTAGATGATGCCGATCACGCCCAGGGGCACCCTGAGCTGGCGCAGCTCCAGCCCGTTGGGCAGTGTGGAGCCGCGGACGACCTCGCCGACCGGGTCGGGCAGGTCGGCGACCTGGCGGACGGCCTCGGCGATGGCGCCGATCCTGGCCTCGTCGAGCCGCAGCCGGTCGATCATCGCCTCTGAGGTGCCCTGGGCCCTGGCCCGCTCGACGTCGTCGGCGTTGGCGGCGACGATCTCGGCGGCGTGCGCCACCAGGGCGTCGGCGATGGTGCGCAGCGCCCGGTCCTTGGGCGCCCGCGGCAGCGGGGCCAGCTCGGCGGCGGCCTCTCGTGCCGCACGGGCGACCTTCAGGAACTCTTCGGACATCACGCGCTCCTCTGGGGGGCCGGTCTAGTTGTGGGATTCCAGTATGACGATGTCGTCGCGGTGGATCAGCTCGCGTTCATATTCCGGACCGAGCGTGCTGGCCAGCTCTTTGGTGGAGCGCCCGAGCAGCCCGGGGATCTCCGTGGCGTCGAAGTTGACCAGGCCGCGCGCCACCACGACGCCCTGGGGCCCGCACAGGTCCACCGGGTCGCCGGCCGCGAAGTCGCCCTCGACCGCCGTCACCCCGGCCGGCAGCAGCGACTTGCGGCGCCCCACGATGGCCTCCACGGCCCCCTGGTCGAGGTGGAGGAGGCCGCGCCCGGTGGTGGCGTGCGCGAGCCACAGCAGGCGCGTGCCGGGATGGCGGCCCCCAGGGTGGAAGTAGGTGCCAACGTCGGCTCCGGCGAGCGCCTGGGCGGCGTGGGCGGCCGCGGTGAGCACCACGGGCACCCCCGCCCCCGTGGCGATCCTGGCCGCCTGCACCTTGGTGATCATGCCGCCGGTGCCGACGGCCGCGCCGTTCTTGCCCAGCTCGACCCCGGCCAGGTCTTCGGGGCCGCGGATCTCGGCCAGCCGCTTGGAGCCGGCGCGGCTGGGCGGCCCGTCGTAGAGCGCGTCGACGTCGGACAGCAGCACCAGCGCGTCGGCGTGGATGAGGTGGGTGACCAGCGCCGCCAGGCGGTCGTTGTCGCCGAAGCGGATCTCGTCGGTGGCCACCGTGTCGTTCTCGTTGACGATGGGCACGATGCCCAGCTCCAGCAGCCTGGCCAGGGTGCGCTGGGCGTTGGCGTGGTGCGCGCGCCGCATCATGTCGTCGGCGGTCAGCAGCACCTGGCCCACGCGCAGCGAGTAGCGGGCGAAGGAGGAGGTGTAGCGGGCCACGAGCACGCCCTGCCCGACGGAGGCGGCGGCCTGCTGGGTGGCCAGGTCGCGCGGCCGCGCGCTCAGCCCGAGCGGGCCGAGGCCCGCCGCGATCGCCCCCGAGGACACCAGCACGATCTGCGTGCCGGTGCGGCGGCGCGCCGCCAGCACGTCGACCAGCGCGTCGACCCGGTCGACGTCGATCATGCCCTGGGGGGTGGTGAGCGAGGAGGAGCCGACCTTGACGACGACCTTCGACGCTGAGCTGATCCGTTGCCGCACGTAAGGAAGCCTATCGGCTCGCCGAAGGGCCGACGCTACCGAATTACCCGGATAGCTGCATTGACCGCATTACTTCAACGAATGTAATTTTTCACTCATGGAAGATCGAACCTATGTCGTCACCGGCGCCGCCTCCGGCATCGGCGCGGCCACCGCCGGCCGCCTCGAACGGTCGGGCGCGAAAGTGATCCGCTGCGACGTGCGCGACGCCGACGTCCTGGCCGACCTGACCACCCAGGAGGGCCGCGCCGCCCTCGTGGCGGGGGTGACGGCGGCCTCGGGCGGCCTGATCGACGGCCTGGTCGCCGTCGCCGGGATCGCGCTGCCGTCCGAGCTGACCGTGCGCCTCAACTTCTTCGGCACCATCGCCACCCTGGAGGGCCTGCGGCCGCTCCTGACCGCGTCGCCGCAGCCCAGGGCGGTCGCCGTCTCGTCGCTGAGCGCCATCGTGGCCGCCGACGAGGGCCTGGTGCGGTCCTGCCTCACCATGGACGAGGACGCCGCCGCCGCGGCCGCCCGCGCACTCGTCGAGTCGGGGCAGGGCCGGGCCGTCTACCCGTCCAGCAAGCTCGCGCTCGACCGCTGGCTCCGCCGCGCCGCCCTGTCCTGGGCGCAGGACGGCATCCCGCTCAACGCGGTCGCGCCCGGCGTGGTGGACACGGAGACGGCCCGCACGACGTTCCTCGACGACCCGCGCACCCGCGCGCTCGTGGCCGCCGCCATGCCACAGCCCCTGGGCTTCCCGGGGCCGGTCGAGGCGATCGCGTCGCTGCTCGCCTGGACGGTCAGCGCCGACAACGCGTTCATGACCGGCCAGATCCTGTACGCGGACGGCGGCGCGGAGGCCACCCTCCGCGCCGGAAGCACCCGCTAGCCGAGGCGCGTGTCGGTGCCGCGCGGCCCCTGCCGTGCCGACTCCGCGCTCAGCGTCGGCTGCCAGTCGAAGACGTAGCCGCCCTCCATCGGCCCGATGACCACCTCGGCGCCGGCCTTGGCCCCCGCCTTGGCCAGCTCCTCCTCGACCCCCAGCCGCTCCAGCCGGTCGGCCAGGTAGCCGACGGCCTCGTCGTTGCTGAAGTCGGTCTGCCTGATCCACCGCTCCGGCTTCTCGCCGGTGATCTGGAACAGGTTGTCGTTGACCCGCCGCACCTTGAACCCGGCGTCGCCGAGCTGCTTGGGCCGGATCACCAGCCGTGTCGGCTCCTCGACGGGCTTGTTGGCCCTGGCCGCCGCGACCCACTCGCCCATCGCGTACGTCAGCTCCCGCAGCCCGTCGTGCGTCGCGGCGGAGATCGTGAACACCTGCAGCCCCTTGGCCTCGAACTCGGGCCTGACCAGCTCGGCCAGCTCCCGCGCGTCGGGCACGTCGGCCTTGTTCAGCACGACCATGCGCGGCCGGTCTTCAAGCTTTCCGTACGCCCGCAGCTCCGCCTCGATCACCTCGTAGTCGGTGACCGGGTCGCGCCCCGGCTCCATGGTGGCGCAGTCGATGACGTGCACCAGCATGTCGCACCGCTCGACGTGCCGCAGGAACTCGTGCCCGAGCCCCTTGCCCTGCGACGCCCCGGGGATCAGCCCCGGCACGTCGGCGACGGTGAACACGTTCTCGCCCGCGGTCACCACGCCCAGGTTGGGGATCAGGGTGGTGAACGGGTAGTCGGCGATCTTCGGCTTGGCCGCGCTCAGCGCCGCGATCAGCGAGCTCTTGCCGGCGCTCGGGAACCCGACCAGCGCCACGTCCGCGACGCTCTTCAGCTCCAGCATCACGTCGAGGGCGTCGCCCGGCTCGCCGAGCAGCGCGAAGCCGGGCGCCTTGCGCTTGGTCGTGGCCAGCGCCGCGTTGCCGAGCCCGCCGTGCCCGCCCTGGGCGATCACGTAGCGCGTGCCGGCGCCGACGAGGTCGACCAGCACCTCACCGGTGGCCGCGTCCTTGACGACGGTGCCGTTGGGCACGGGCAGGATCACGTCCTCGCCGTTGGCGCCGTCGCGGTTGGAGCCCTGGCCCTGCTTGCCGTTCTCCGCTTTGCGGTGCGGGCGGCGGTGGTAGTCGAGCAGGGTGGCCGTGTTGGGGTCGACCTCCAGAATCACGTCGCCGCCGCGCCCGCCGTTGCCGCCGTCGGGGCCGCCGAGCGGTTTGAACTTCTCCCGGTGGATGGAGGCGCAGCCGTTCCCCCCGTCACCGGCCCTGATGTGCAGGACCACCTGGTCCACGAAGTCCGGCATCGCCGCATTCCTCCATACAAAATCTCAGAAAACGCCAAGGGGTGGATCGACATCCGATCGAGTCGATCCACCCCTGAAAAGCAACAAACCCGAAGGCCGGGAAGCGGGAAACCCTACTCCGCGACGGGAACGATGCTCACGGCCCGGCGGCCGCGCTTGACACCGAACTGCACGTGACCGGCGGCCAGCGCGAACAGCGTGTCATCGCCACCACGGCCGACGTTGTCGCCGGGGTGGAAGTGGGTGCCGCGCTGGCGGACGATGATCTCGCCCGCGTTGACCAGCTGGCCACCGAAGCGCTTGACGCCCAGACGCTGAGCGTTGGAGTCACGACCGTTCCGGGTGGACGACGCGCCCTTCTTGTGTGCCATCTCTCAAACTCCCGTTCAGGCCTGCTCGATACCGGTGATCTTCACCTGGGTGTACCGCTGGCGGTGACCCTGGCGCTTCTTGTAACCGGTCTTGTTCTTGTACTTGAGGATGCGGATCTTCGGGCCCTTGGTCTCACCGAGGATCTCGGCGTTGACCGTGAACTTGCCCGCCTCCGTGGTCACATCGCCGTCGTTGACGACGAGCACCGTCGGCAGCGAAACCGAAGAGCCGACCTCGCCGGCGACCTTGTCCACCTCGAGGACGTCACCGACGGAGACCTTCTGCTGCCTGCCGCCGCAACGAACGATCGCGTACACCGCGGAACCCTTCTACTGACTCACTGTTGGTTTCGTTTCGACCCTCGGCCGCCTCACGGAGAGGCGACCGCCGAATGCCGCGCCTTGTCATTCGGTCTGTCTCTCAAACCGACGAACCGAGTAAGCGCGCCAACAGGGCGCGTCACCTGACGCACCGATCCCCCAGAGTACCGGATTAACGGTGCCCTAGGCGAACCGGACGGATCGTCGGAAGCCAGCCGAGGGCTACTCGGCCGACTTGGCTCGGCGGGAGCGTCTCCGCCCCCTGCCGGAAGTCTGGTTTGCCTGGTCGTCCTCGGCCGGGACATCTTCCAGCGCACCGGTCACGGTATCACGGCTGGAGGAGTCCTTGGCCGCGGAAACCTTGTCCGAGACCGTCTTCTCGATCGCCATCTTCCCCTGCGTGCCGCGCGGCTCCGGCTTGGACTCCACCGGCTCCGTGGAGACCAGCAGACCCCGCCCGTTGCAGCACTCGCACGGCGTCGAGAACGCCTCCAGCAGCCCCTGACCGACCCGCTTACGCGTCATCTGGACCAGCCCCAGCGAGGTGACCTCGGCCACCTGGTGCTTGGTCCTGTCGCGCGCCAGGCACTCCAGCAGCCGCCGCAGCACCAGGTCGCGGTTCGACTCCAGCACCATGTCGATGAAGTCGATCACGATGATGCCGCCGATGTCCCGCAGCCTGAGCTGGCGGACGATCTCCTCGGCCGCCTCCAGGTTGTTCCTGGTGACGGTCTCCTCCAGGTTGCCGCCCTGGCCGGTGAACTTGCCGGTGTTGACGTCGACGACGGTCATCGCCTCGGTACGGTCGATCACCAGCGAGCCGCCGCTCGGCAGCCACACCTTGCGCTCCAGCGCCTTGCCGAGCTGCTCGTCGATCCGGTACGACTCGAACACGTCGCCGTGCTCGCCGTCGTCCCACTTCGACAGCCGCTCGGCCAGGTGCGGAGCGACGTACTTCACGTACTCGTCCACCGTGTTCCAGGCGTCGTCGCCCTGGACGACCAGGTTCGTGAAGTCCTCGTTGAAGACGTCACGCACGACCCTGATCGTCAGGTCGGGCTCGGCGGACAGCAGCTCCGGCGGGCTGGCCGACTTGGCCTTCTTCTGGATGTTCTCCCACTGCGCCGACAGCCGGGCCACGTCGCGGGCCAGCTCCTCCTCGGAGGCGCCCTCGGCCGCGGTACGGACGATGACGCCCGCGTTCTCCGGCATGACCTTCTTCAGGATGCTCTTCAGCCGCGTGCGCTCCTTGTCGGGCAGCTTGCGGCTGATGCCGGTCATCGAACCGTCCGGCACGTACACGAGGTAACGGCCGGGAAGGCTGATCTGCGAGGTGAGCCGGGCGCCCTTGTGGCCGATCGGGTCCTTCGTGACCTGCACGAGCACCGACTGGCCCGACTTCAGCGCCGACTCGATCCGCTTCGGCTGGCCCTCCAGCCCGGCGGTGTCGAAGTTCACCTCGCCGGCGTACAGGACCGCGTTCCTTCCCTTGCCGATGTCGACGAACGCCGCCTCCATCGAGGGCAGCACGTTCTGGACCTTGCCGAGGTAGACGTTGCCGACGTACGACTGGCTGGCCTCGCGGTTGACGTAGTGCTCGACGAGCACGCCGTCCTCCAGCACCGCGATCTGCGTGCGGTCGCCGTGCCGGCGCACCACCATCATGCGGTCCACCGACTCGCGGCGGGCCAGGAACTCCGACTCGGTGATCACCGGCGGACGCCGGCGGCCCAGCTCGCGCCCCTCGCGGCGGCGCTGCTTCTTGGCCTCCAGCCGGGTGGAGCCGCGCACGCTCTGCACGCCGTCGGTGGCGGTGTCGAGCGTCGCCGTACGGCCGGAGCGCGGCGCGCGGATGCGCACCACCGTGTTCGGCGGGTCGTCGCTGGCCGGCTCGGTGCCCTCCTCGGTGCCCCTGCGGCGGCGACGGCGACGGCGGCGCGACGTGGAGGCCTCCTCTTCCTGGCCTTCCTCCGCCTGCTCCTCGTCGCCCTCCTCCTCGGACTCCTCGCCGTCCTCGGCCTCGTCCCGCTCGCGCGCCTTGCCGCGGCCCCGGCCGCCCCTGCGGCGGCGACGGCGGCGGCTGCCGCCCTCCTCCTCTTCCTCCTCCTGCTCCTCGGAGGTGTCGAGGTCGGACTCGTCCTCGGCCACGATCTCCTCGACCGGCTCCTCGGCCTCCTCGGGCTCGGGAGCGGCCTGCGGCTCGGGCTTGCGCTGCACGGCCGGCTTGGCCTGGCTCGGGTCGGGGGCCTGGAACAGCGGCGCGAAGATGGCCGCCGGCCGCTGGAACGCGGTGCTGCCCGGCTCGACCGTGCGCCGCGCGGTCAGCCCGAACGGGTCGGCGAGCAGGCTCGGCCGCACGCTCTCCTCGTCGAGGTCCTCGCCGGCGGGCTCGTCGTCGAGCGGCTCGTCCTCGGGCAGGATCTCCAGGATGTCGTCCTCGTCCGCCTCGTCACCCTGAACGCCCGCGTCTTCAGCACCCTCGGCGCCTTCAGCGCCCCGGTCGGCAGCGACACCGGCAGCGGCATCGGCGGCGGCACCGCCACCAGCGACCCCAGCCCCTGCGACACCGGCTTCTGCGACACCGGCCCCTGCGACCCCGGCCTCCGCGGCCTCGACGCCCGCGGCAGTCCCCGCCGCGGCGCCCTCAGTGTCGCTCACGGCCTCGCCGGTCGTCCCGGCACCAGTCGCCGCGGCCCGCCTCCTGCGGGTGCTGACCGGCGCCTCAGCCTCACCGGCAGCCGTCTCAGCGCCCTCGGCCTCCGCCTTGCCGGCCTTGGCCGTCGTGGTCCTGCGCGTGCGGCGCCGCGTGGTCCCGGCCGCCTCCGCGGCCACCGTCTCATCACCGGAGGGCACTTCGCCGGCTCCGGCGCCGGACACCTCGGCGGCAGGGGCCGCCGCGGCCTCTTCCGTCTCGGCCTTCTTGCGCGTGCGGCGCCGCTTGGCGGGCGCCTCCTCCGCGACCTCGGCGGGCACGTCCGCACCGGCCTCGGCGGCCTCGGCGGGCGTCTCCGCCGCAGCCTCCGCCTCGGCCTTCTTCGTCGTACGCCGCCGCGTCGTCGTGGCGGTGGACCGGGTGCGGGTGGCCCTCTTGGGCTTCTCGGCCACCGCCTCGGCGACGGCGTCGGCCACGGCGGCCTCCACCGGGCTGTCAGCGGGCGGGGCCGCCGTAGCGGCGTCGGCCGGGCTCACGGCGGCCTCAAGCAGCTCGGGCGCCGGCTCCCCGGCGGCCCGCTGCACGGCCTTGCGCTGCACCGCCTGCACCTCGGCCACGGACGGCGCGGCCTGCGCGGCGACGACCGTGACCGGTGTGGAGGCCGGCTCCTCGGGCAGCTCCGGCGGCGGACCCGCGGGGCGGCTGGCGGAGCGGCGACGCTTTGTCACCTCGGGCTGTTCAATTGTCTCCCCGTCAGGGCCAGTGGCCCCGGCGTTGGGCTCGTTGTCGAGCATGCGGGCGCTCTCCCGTCAGCTCCCGGGCGCGTCGCCGCGCCGCGCAGGAGCCCTCGTGTCTCGTTGTCCGCCGGCGCTCCCGCATGGAGCGCGCCGGCGCCAAGTCCTGTCAGCGGTCGTGCTCGGCTCATGCCGGGCACGTCCTTAACCGGCGACGTGCTCACCCGCCGGCCCCGCCTCGCCGCCGCGCGTGGTGTCGCGGTCAAGGTCGAGCGGATCGGCAAGTGCACCGGTGCTCGCGTCGAGCGGCCCCTGCGCCAGCCTGGTCACCTCGGGGGGAACCGGCGGCGCGAAGTCGGCCACAAGGCGCAGCCCTGTGAGCACATCGTCGGGTCGAACGGCAGGCGTCATGTGCCGAACAACCATGCGCAGTATGACACACGGCCCTCCATGCACCTGAGCTGCGGTTCTTTCTGCTCCCTCGGAAACCGTGAGCCCCAGGACCGCCTGCCGCGCGTCGAAGCGGCGGGGACCCTTCTTGGTCAGGCGCTCGACTTCCACCGTGCCTGCCGCGAGGAACTTCTCCACCGCCACCTCGGCGAGCTCGCGATCGGCACCCGGCAGCCGCACCTCCCAGTCGGAGACCTCCAAGCGGTCGGCCAGCCCACCCGGACCCGCCTCCACAACGTCGAGCACATCGAGCCCAGACGGCAACGACTCGTCCAGGTCTTGCCTGACCTGGGCGGGGTCGCACGGTGTGGTGACACCGATCTCGAGGTATTCGGCTTCGCTGGCGACGCCGGTCGGCGCCGCGCCCGCGTAGGAGATCTTCGGGTGGGGCGAGAAGCCCGCGCTGTAGGCCACCGGAATGCCGGCACGGCGGACCGCTCTCTCAACGGCCCGCGAGATGTCGCGGTGGCTGGTGAAGCGCAGGCGGCCGCGCTTGGCGTAACGCACACGCAGGCGTTGCACCGTGGGCGCGGGCGGAGGCCCTTCGGGAACAGGTTTCAGAGCTTGTCGTCCTTCCCTTGTAAGAGTTCCTACGTCTCAGGATAAGCCGCTGCGGCGCGTGAACGTGTACGCCGTGGCACGGCTCGCCCACTGAGCGCGCTAGACCACCGTCAGAGGAAGGAGTTTGCGCCCCGTGGGGCCGATCTGGATCTCGGTGCCCATAGTCGGGCAGACTCCGCAGTCGTAGCACGGGGTCCAGCGGCAGTCTTCGACCTCGCCGCCGGAGATGGCCTCCTGCCAGTCCTGCCACAACCATTCGCGGTCGAGGCCGGCGTCGAGGTGGTCCCACGGCAGGACCTCGTTCTCCTCCCGCTCGCGCGTGGTGTACCAGTCGACGTCGATGCCCGCCTTCTCGGCGGCGGCCATCCAGCGCTCGTAGGAGAAGTGCTCGCTCCACCCGTCGAAGCGGCCGCCGTCTTCCCAGACGTTCCTGATGACGGCGCCGACCCTGCGGTCGCCCCGCGACAGCAGGCCCTCCACGATGGACGGCTTGCCGTCGTGGTAGCGGAAGCCGATGGCGCGGCCGTAGTTCTTGTCGCCGCGCAGCGCGTCGCGCAGTGCCTTGAGCCGCCGGTCGACGGTCTCGTGGTCGGCCTGCCCGGCCCACTGGAACGGCGTGTGCGGCTTGGGCACGAAGCCGCCGATGGAGACCGTGCAGCGGATGTCGCGGCTGCCGGTCGCCTCGCGGCCCGCCTGGATGACCTTCTTGGCCAGGTCGGCGATGCCGAGCACGTCTTCGTCCTGCTCGGTGGGCAGGCCGCACATGAAGTAGAGCTTGACCTGGCGCCAGCCCTGCGAGTAGGCGGTGGTGACGGTGCGGATCAGGTCTTCCTCGGTGACCATCTTGTTGATCACCTTGCGCATGCGCTCGGAGCCGCCCTCCGGCGCGAACGTCAGGCCCGAGCGCCTGCCGTTCCTGGAGAACTCGTTGGCCAGGTCGATGTTGAACGCGTCGACCCGGGTGGACGGCAGCGACAGCGAGGTGTTGGTGCCCTCGTAACGGTCGGCCAGGCCCTTGGCGACCTCGCCGATCTCGGAGTGGTCGGCGGACGACAGCGACAGCAGGCCGACCTCGTTGAAGCCGGACTCCTTGATGCCGTTGTCGACCATCGCCCCGATCGTGGTGATGGAGCGCTCGCGCACGGGGCGCGTGATCATGCCGGCCTGGCAGAAGCGGCAGCCGCGCGTGCAGCCGCGGAAGATCTCCACGCTGAACCGCTCGTGCACCGTCTCGGCCAGCGGCACCAGCGGTTTCTTCGGATAGGGCCACTCGTCGAGGTCCATGACGGTGTGCTTGTGCACCCGCCACGGCACGTCGGCCCGGTTGGGCGCGACCCGCTTGATGCGCCCGTCGGCGTGGTATTCGACGTCGTAGAACTTCGGCACGTAGACGCCGCCGGACTCGGCGAGCCGCATCAGCAGCTCGTCGCGCCCGCCGGGTCTGCCCTCGGCCTTCCACTCGCGGATGACCTCGGAGATGGCGATGGAGATCTGCTCCCCGTCTCCGAGCACGGCCGCGTCGAGGAAGTCGGCGATGGGCTCGGGGTTGAAGGCCGCGTGGCCGCCCGCGAGCACGATCGGGTCGTCGTCGCCGCGGTCGACGGCCAGCATCGGGATGCCGGCCAGGTCGAGTGCGGTCAGCAGGTTGGTGTAGCCGAGCTCGGTCGAGAACGACACGCCGAGCACGTCGAAGGCGCGCACCGGCCGGTGCGCGTCGACGGTGAACTGCGGGACGCCTTCGGCCCGCATGAGCTCCTCGAGGTCGGGCCAGACCGCGTACGTGCGCTCGGCCAGCGTGCCCGGGAGCTCGTTGAGAATCTCGTAGAGGATGGCCACGCCCTGGTTGGGCAGCCCGACCTCGTAGGCGTCCGGGTACATCAGCGCCCATCGCACGTCCGCCGAGTCCCAGTCCTTGACGGTCGAGTTGAGCTCACCCCCGACATACTGGATGGGCTTCTGCACCTTGGGCAGCAGCGCTTCCAGGCGGTGGAAAATCGACTCGACAGGCATACCGTCAAGGGTAGCGGCGCTCAGACGGTGGCAGGTCCGGGGATGTCTATGTCGTTTCCACTGAGCACCAGGATGTGGTGCCCCTCGTAGCAGGTCAGCTCGACGGCGATGACCCCGCTTTCCAGGTTGTGCACCGCGACGACATGGTTCGCGGGCAGCAGGAAGCGTTCGCCGCACTCATCGCAATAGGCCAAGAACATACTTCTAATTAAACGACTGTCTTCGGATCCTGATGGCCTGCAGCAACCCGATCGCAATGAGATTGGCGAATGTGGCGGTGCCGCCGTACGACACGAACGGCAGCGGCAGCCCCGTGATCGGCATGATCCCGATCGTCATGCCCACATTGATGAACGTCTGGAACGCGAACCAGCACACGATCATGCCCGCGACGAGTGTCCCGAACCGGTCTTCGCACTGCCGGGCGATCTTCAGCCCGCGCAGCAGCACGACCCCGAGCAGCAGCACCACCGTGACCGACCCGAGGAAGCCGAACTCCTCCCCCGCCACCGTGAAGATGAAGTCGGTGTGCTGCTCGGGCACGAACCGCCCGGTCGTCTGCCCGCCGCCGAGCAGCCCCTTGCCGAGCAGCTGCCCCGAGCCGATCGCGATCAGCGACTGCGTGCTGTTGTAGCCCACCCCGCGCGGATCGACGCTCGGGTCGACGAACGCCGTGAACCGCGCCACCTGGTACGGCTCCAGCATCTGAAAGTAGAAGACCGCGAACACCCCGGCGCCCGCGACCAGCGTCAGCACCCCGATCAGCCGCTTGCGCACCCCCGCGATGATCAGCCCGGCGGCCGTGATCACCGCCAGCACCAGCGCCGTGCCCAGGTCCGGCTGGAGCATCACCAGCCCCAGGGTGATCGCCGCGGCGAAGAGCACCAGCGTCACGTCGAACCCGCGCGGCCGATCGGTGCCCTCGGCCGGCTGGGCGAGCAGCATCGCGATGATGAGCAGCAGCCCGACCTTGGCGAACTCCGACGGCTGCACCGCGAACCCGCCGCCGAGCAGGATCCACGAGTGCGACCCGTTGATCGTCGCCCCGAGCGGGGTGATGACCAGCGCCAGCCCGACCAGCGACAGCAGGAACACCAGCGGCGCGTACGCCCGCATCGCCCGATGGTCGACCGCGGCCACGATCACGCACAGCACCACGCCGATGGTCTCGTTGAGCAGGTGCTTCTTCACCAGCCCCGTCGAGCCGGGCGCCCACGTGCGGGTGGACGACCACACCAGCAGCGTGCCGATCACGCACAACCCGGCCACCGCGACCAGCATCAGCCCGTCGAGCCGCCGCACGGTGGAGCTCTCGGCGGTGATCCGCCGCAGCAGTGAGGGCCGCCGGACGGCCGCCGTCCGGGCCGTCATCGCCGGCCTCCCGATCGCGTGCTCATCCCCGGATCACCGTTCCGTCGGGGGCGAAGCGCGGCAGACGCGTGGTCAGCCGCCCGCCGGGCACGGCGGGCTTGCGCTTGATGCCGTAGATCCCCTCGTAGATCTCCCGCACGGCGGGCGCGGCCGTCTGCGCGCCCATCCCGCCCTGCGAGACCATCGCGACGACCACGTACTGCGGGTTCTTCGTGGGCGCGAACGAGGCGAACCAGGACGTGTCCTGCTTCCCCCACACCTCGGCGGTGCCGGTCTTGCCGCCCACCCGCACCTTGTTCATCGGGAACCCGGCGAAGGCCCCGGCCGCCGTGCCGTCGGCGGCCACCTGGCTCAGCGCGTGCTTGATGTAGAGACGTTCCTTCTCGCTGAGCGGCAGCTTGCCCACGACGGGCACCGGGATGGTGCGCACCACCTTGCCGTCGGGCCGCACCTGCGCCCACCCGATGCGCGGGCTGCGCACCTTGCCGTCGCTGACCAGCGCCATGTAGGCCCTGGCGAGCTGCATCGGCGTGACCAGCACGTCGCCCTGCCCGATGGAGAAGTTGGCCGAGTCGCCGGGCCGCAGCAGGAACCCCTCGGTGCAGTTCTCCAGCGCCAGCCGCTTGAGGAACTCGGCCCGCGCCCGGTCCTTCTCCTCCGGGTACCCCTTGCGCGACCGCTCGCAGTTGATCGCGCTGGTCTTCTGCCACAGGTCCTTCTTCCAGGCCCGGTCGGGGATGCGCCCCGCGGACTCGCCCGGCAGGTCGACGCCGGTCGGCTTGCCGAACCCGAAGGCCCGCGCCATGTTCGCGAAGATCTCCTTCGGCTTGCGCTTCGGGAAGCGCCCGCCGTCCTTCAAATACTGCTCGTACGCCGCCCGGTAGAAGATCGTGTCGCACGACTTGACCAGCGCCGTGTGCAGCGTGAGCGTGCCCAGCGAGATGCCGCGGAAGTTGTTGAACGCCCGCCCGCCCACGGTGTAGGAGCCCGGGCAGGAGTAGTGGCCGTTGAGCGGGTATCCGGCCCGCAGCATCGCCGACACCGACGAGATCTTGAACGTCGAGCCGGGCGCGAACTGCCCGTTGATCGCCCGCGACACGAGCGGCTTGCCCGACTTCTCCGACAGCAGCCACTGGTAGCCCCGCGCCGAGATGCCGCCCGCCCAGATCTCGGGGTCGTACCCGGGCGCGCTGGCCAGCGCCACCACCCGCCCCGTACGCGCGTCGAGCACCACGGCGGCCCCGCCGTCGGCCGAGGGCGCGGACTTCATCGCCCGGTCGAGCGCCTTCTCGGTGACGGCCTGCACCCGTGAGTCGATGCTGGTCACGAGGTGGTCGCCGGGGATGGGCGTGATCTGCTCCTCGACGCCGAGCGCCTTGCCCATCCGGTCGACCTGCACCCTGCGCAGCCCCGACTTGCCGCGCAGGGCGTCGTCGTAGACGTATTCGAGCCCGTCGCGCCCCGCCAGGTCCACGCCGGAGAAGCTGGCCTTGAGCCCTTCGCGCTGCTCCAGCTCGGCCTCGGTGACCGGCTGCAGGTAGCCGAGCATCTGCGCCCCGGCCCGGCCGCCGGGATACTGCCGGACGGAGTGGATCTCCGCCGTCACCCCGGGGAACTCCTCCTGCCGCTCCAGGATCTGCAGCGCCTCGCGCGTGTCGACCTTCTCGTCCAGCGGCACCGGCTGGTACGGCGAGCCCGTCCAGCACGGCTTGCCCACGCCGGGCCCGCACGGCGTGATGCGCTGCTGCAGGTCGGAGACCGGCCGCCCGAGCACCGCCGACAGCTTGCGCAGCACCTTGACGCCGCCGTCCTTCATCCGCGACAGCCTGGTCCTGTCGACGGAGACGACCAGCGCGGTCTTGTTGCGCACCAGCGGCCGGCCCGACGAGTCGAGGATCTGCCCGCGCACGGCCGGCACGATCACGGCGCGGGTCCTGGTCTCGGTGGCCCGCGTGACGAACTCCTGCCCCCGCACGACCTGCACCTGCCACAGCCGCACGGCCAGCACGACGAGCAGCGCCAGCACGAGCACGTGCAACACCAGCAGCCGGGCCCGCATCCTGGTCATATCGCGAATCTCTTCCTGGTGGTCAGCCAGATCACGATCGGCGAGACGAGCAACGTGTAGACGATCGTGACGGGCACCTGCTCCGTCAGCGTGGCCACCGTCACCCGGGCGTCGCCGATCAGCCCGCCGACGGCCGCCGCCAGCAGCGGCCCGATCAGCACGCACAGCACGACCGTGGTCACCGGCCCGCCCGCGCCCCGCCCGGCGACGTAGCCGACCAGCGCCAGCACGAACGCGTACTGGCCCATCAGATGGGCGGACGGCGGCATGACGTCGACCAGCAGCCCCGCGAAGAACCCGAGCACCGCCCCCGGCGCGGGCCCCCTGACCAGCGCCGCCCCGACCACGGCCAGCAGCACCAGGTCGGGCGCCCCGCCGGCGGGCAGCGGCACCCGGTTGACCAGCATCACCTGCGCCAGCAACGCCAGCACCACGGAAGCGCCCCCGATCACCGCGAGCCCTCCTTGGCCGGCAGCACCGAGTCACGCGGGTCGCGTTCGGGCGCCTTCACCACCACGCCGACGACGTCGAGCGCCGTCAGATCCGCGTACGGCCTGGCGTAGGCGATGCGGGTCAGCTCGCCGGGCGTGGACTCCACCCGCTCGATCACCCCGATCGGCACCCCCGGCACGTACGGCACCGCGTTCTGGGAGCCGAAGCTGACGATCCGCCCGCCCCTGCTCATCGTGGCCGTGGAGTCGAGCAGCCGGAACTGCACGAGCCGCCCGTGCTCCCCCACCCCGTGCACGACGCCGATCTCCTTGCCGCCTTCGAGCCGCGCCCCCGCGGCGGAGGCGGGATCGCTGATCAGCACCACCGTCGACGTGCGCGCCGAGGCGTGCAGCACCCGGCCGACCAGCCCGTCGCCGTTGAGCACCGTCATCTCCGAGCGCACGCCGTCGCTGGTGCCGATGTCGATCTGCACCGCGTCCTCGAACCCGGGCTGCCCGCGCCTGGCGATCACGTTGCCGGGGACCACCTTGTATCCCCCGGCGCCCGCCAGCCCGACCAGCCGCTCCAGCTCCTTGGCCCGGTCGGCGTCGAGCTTGCCGGCCAGCAACCCGGCGCGCAGCTTGGCGTTCTCCTCCTTCAATGCTTCGATGCGCTCCCTGGCCGCGGGCGCGGTCAGTATCGCGTGCACGAACGTGCTGACGGGACGCATCACCCCGCCGCCGAACTGCTCCGCCGTGCCGAACAGGTAGGATCCGGCCGCGCGCAGCGGGCGCAGCGGCGAGCTGTCGCCGGTGCGGTGGTCGACGGTCAGGATGACCAGCGCCGCCGTCAGCAGCACTCCCAGGATCAGCCGGGCACGGCGTGAGTCTCTCATCAGTGTCGCGACTCCGGCACCAGGACCTGCTGGAGTGCCTCGAACTCCTCGGCGCACTTGCCGGAGCCGATGGCCACCGAGTCGAGGGCGTTGTCGACCAGGTGGACGGGCATGCCCGTCTCGGCCTTGACCCGCTCGTCGAGCCCCTTGAGCAGGGCCCCGCCGCCGGTGAGCGCGATGCCGCGATCCATGATGTCGCCCGACAGCTCGGGCGGGCACTTGTCGAGCGTGGTCTTGACCGCGTCGACGATCGCGTTGACCGGCTCTTCGGTGGCCCTCCTGATCTCCTCGCTGGACACGATGATCGTCTTGGGCAGGCCGCTGACCAGGTCGCGCCCGCGGACCTCCGCGTGCGCCTCCTCACCGAACGGGCAGGCCGAGCCGATGGCGATCTTGATCTCCTCGGCGGTGCGCTCGCCCAGCATCAGCGAGAACTCCTTCTTGGCGAACGCGATAACCGCCTGGTCGAGCTCGTCGCCGCCGATTCTGATCGACTGGCTGGTGACCACGCCGCCCATCGAGATGATCGCCACCTCGGTGGTGCCGCCGCCGATGTCGACGACCATGTTGCCCGTCGGCTCGTGCACCGGCAGCCCGGCCCCGATGGCGGCGGCCATGGGCTCCTCGACGATGTAGACCTTCCTGGCCCCCGCCTGATAGCCGGCCTCTTTCACCGCCCGCTGCTCAACGCTGGTGATGCCGCTCGGCACGGCGATGATGATGCGCGGCTTGGCGAAATGCCGCCGCCGATGCACCCGTTGAATGAAATAGCGCAACATCCGCTCAGTGACGTCGAAATCCGCGATCACACCGTCCTTGAGCGGACGGACCGCGATGATGTTGCCAGGCGTGCGGCCGATCATCCGCTTGGCTTCGATGCCGACCGCCACGATCTTGCCCGTCGCCGTGTTGATCGCGACGACTGATGGCTCGTTGAGCACGATGCCACGGCCACGCACATAGACCAGCGTGTTGGCGGTGCCCAGGTCGACCGCCATGTCACGGCCGAGGAACGCGAGCTTGCTGCCCATGGGGAACGGAGCCCTCCGTAACGTCGTTCGCGAATGACTACGGATCGAATTCGAATCGTAACGTGACGTACCCACCGATGCGCGCAATGAGCCATCGCGCCCGTCAAAAATCTCCAGCCCCTACCTCAACCGCAATTTTGCCCGGATTGCACCACAACATCCGCTGGAAGCCTGGAACGGTCCATCAACCAACTGCGGGAAACACTACGGTAAGCGCCCGACAAAAAATCCCCGCCACCCGTTCGCCCGCATCCCCGCACCGCACGAGCTCGCCCAGAGCGGGGGCGGCGCACGCCGGCTCAAGAGCTTCCGGCGCGCCTCCGCAGCCGCCCGTCTGACCGCGCCACTCCGACCCGCGAGGCGTTCCGCACCACCACACCACCGCCCGGCCTCGCCCAGAGTGCCATCGGCGCACGCCCCGGCACGAAAACCTGCGAGTTCCGGCGCTGGCCCGCTCCGGCTACCCCAGCACTACCGGCTCCCCCAAATGCGAAACGCGCCTCCGCGGCCGAAGCCGCGGAGGCGCGTAAAAACGCGAAATGCCCCTAGAACCTAAAACCGGTCCGGGAAGAAGATCTTGATCTCGCGGGCCGCCGACTCGGGCGAGTCGGAGCCGTGCACGACGTTCTCGCCGATCTCGAGGGCGTGGTCGCCGCGGATCGTGCCGGGCGCCGACTTGACCGGGTCGGTGAGGCCGGCCAGCGCGCGGAACGCCTCGACGGCGCGCGGCCCCTCGAGCACCATGGCGACGAGCGGCCCCGAGGTGATGAACTCGACGAGCTCACCGAAGAACGGCCGCTCGGAGTGCTCGGCGTAGTGCGCCTTGGCGGTGTCGGCGTCGAGGGTGCGCAGGTCCATCGCCACGACCTTGAGGCCCTTGCGCTCCACACGGGCGATCACGTCACCGATGAGGCCGCGCTTAACCCCGTCGGGCTTGATCAGGACAAGAGTGCGCTCGGACACTTGAAGTTCTCCTTCGAACAGAGTGGGGTCGCGACTGCAGGCATCCGGCCTGGCCGCGAGGACGCGTCGCGGGGCACGCGCCCGCGCGTCGCCGTAGCAGGGCCCTCAGCTTACCGTCCCGGCCCCTGCCCTCGTTTCCCCAGCGGAACCCGGCGCCCTAGGAAGCCGCGCCGTCTTCGGGCGACTGCCCCTGAGGCGGCACGGCGGGCCCGTCGCCGGGAGCCGCCGCGACCTGGTCGAAGGCGCCCCTGGTCGACACGGGCACCACCACTCGCGGGATGGCGCCGGTGGGCCCCTCCTCCTCGTCGTCGTCGTCCCGGCCGGGCGCCGGCACGAGCAGCACGTCGGCGGGCGGCATGGTGGGAATGCCCGCGCAGGGAGGCTCCGACGACGGCACGGGCTCCACCGGCACGGCCCCCGACCCGGAACGCCGCGCCATCACGGCGGCCAGCACGATGATCGCCACCACGAGGAACCCGCCGATCAGCGCCCACCAGTGCAACGCCCCCACGAAGCTGTCGACCAGCTCCTGAGCCGAGCGCACCCCGTCGAGCATGGCCATCTGCACCCCGGTGCCGAGCAGGAACCCGACGAGCACGCCCGTACAACCCAGCGAGAGCCCGAACATCGCGGTGCCGACGCCCGCCTCCTGCGAGGCCGCCGTCAGCGCCACCGCCGCCCCCACCGCGAGCAGGCTGAACGGCACCGCCAGCACCAGCCCGTCGGCCGACGGCACCACGAGCCGCACCGAGCAGAGCCCGACCACCATGGCCAGCAGCCCCATCGGCGCCAGCCAGCGCCCGGTCGTCCTCGTGAGCAGCCGCACCGCCACCGACGCCACGACCGCGAGGAGCCCGGCCACGACGTACGGCACCCACAGGCCGCGCAGCCCTGGACCGCCGAGACCGCCCATCTCCACCAGCGTGACCTGCGCGGCGCTGGGCAGCAGCACGACGCCGACCGCCACCATCGTGTACGCCGGCAGGCGCCCGCCCGCGTCCCCCGTAGAGGCCAGCACCAGCAGTCCCAAGACCGCCAGCGACGCCAGCAGGATCACCGGCAGCGCCCGCCACCCCTCGGACGCCGTGCTGATCGCCACGGCCGCGACGACCGCCGCGGGCACGGCCGCGACCAGCAGCCGGCCGCGCTCCAGCAGGTCGGGAACGGGCGTCTCGGGCCGGCCCAGCAACATCCACGCGACCAGGTGGAGCGCCGCCAGCCCGAGCGCGACCCCAGTCAGCAACGGGTACGGCTGCAGCGTGACCCGCCAGCTGCTCACCTCGTCGAGCGGCCACAGCGCGAGCGCCTGGGCCGTGAGCAGGCCGAGCCCGAACACGCCCACCCACAGCGCCCGCAGGACCGGCACGCGCTGCCACACGGCCGCCAGCGTGGTGGTGAGGACGAGCCCGGAGCCGACGCCGCGCAGCACGCGCACCACGCCGACGACGAGCTCGGAGCCCGCGAAGCCGCCCGCCGCGTCGGTCAGCGCCACCAGCGCCAGCCCGGCGACCAGCAGGTGCGCGGCGGGCACGCGGCGCAGCGCCACCGCCGCGAGCGGGACGGCCAGCATGAGCGCCGGCAGCGCGAGCCCGTGCGTGCGCATGAGCCCGGCCTGGTCGAGGCCCGGCGGCAGCAGCCTGGCGACGACGGACAGCGTGTTGGGGATCGCGACGACCGCCAGAGGCAGCGACACCACGACGAGGAGCCCGAGCAACGTGTCGAGCAACCAGGAGAACCCGTGGCGCGCCTGATGCGGCGGCCGCGTGAATGGGGGGACGGCCATGTAGGCCGACTTTAGCGGGAAGTAGCGCCCTCGACACGGCGAGCTACGATAATCGCCGTGATCCACAGCGCGGCGAAGATCGCGCCGAGGAAGAACATGGTGGTCACCAGGAAACCCGTACAGATCGCCAGCACCTGGACGACGCTGCCGAGCACGTACCCGAAAGGCCGCTTGAGCAGGCCGGCGGCGATCACGCAGAGCACGGCGAGCCCGATGCCGACCGTCACGGCCAGCGCGGGCGCCACCTCCCCCACAGTGATCGCCACGGGCGTGACCAGCCCGGCCACGATGGCCTCCATGCCCAGCACGCTGGCGCCGAGCCGGCGCATGCCAGGGGTGACCTCGAAGCTCATCATGTGCCGTCCGCCTTGAGCAGCAACCGCGCGTCGCCCGCGGTGACGACGGACCCCGTGATCAGCACGCCCGTGCCGCTGAACTCGCCCTCGGCATCGGCGATGCCGATCGCCCGGTCGATGGCGTCGTCGAGCCGCTCCACGACGTGCACGCGCTCCTCGCCGAACAGCGGCAGCGCCAGCGCCGCCAGCTCCTCCGCCGACAGGGACCTGGGCGAGGAGTTGCGGGTCACGACGATCTCTTCGAGGATCGGCTCCAGCAGCTCCAGCAGCGCCTCGACGTCCTTGTCGCGCATCACCGCGACCACGCCGATCACCTTGGCGAAGTCGAACGCCTCGTGCAGCCCCTCCAGGCTCGCCTGCATGCCGCCGGGGTTGTGCGCGGCGTCGATCACCACCGTCGGGGTGCGCCGCACGACCTCCATGCGCCCCGGCGAGGACGCCTGGGCGAACGCGGCGCGTACGAGCTCCACGTCGAGCGGGTCGTCACCGCCGGTCAGCGCCTCGACGGCGGCCAGCGCGCACACGGCGTTGCTCGCCTGGTGGGCGCCGTAGAGCGGCAGGTAGACCTCGTCGTAGACGCCCTTGAGGCCGCGCAGCGTGAGCAGCTGCCCGCCGATCGCCACCTCCCGGCTCAGCACGCCGAACTCCAGCCCCTCGCGGGCGACGACCGCGCCCACGTCGGCCACCCGCCGCATCAGCACCTCGGCGGCGGCGAGCTCCTGCTGGGCGAGGATGGTGGTGGCACCGGCCTTGATGATGCCCGCCTTCTCGCCGGCGATGCTCGGGATGTCGGGGCCGAGCCGGTCGGTGTGGTCGAGCGAGATGGGCGTGATCACCGAGACGGTGCCGTCGGCGACGTTCGTCGCGTCCCACGACCCGCCCATGCCGGTCTCGATGACCGCCACGTCGACCGGCGTGTCGGCGAACGCCGCGAACGCCATCGCCGTCAGCAGCTCGAAGAACTGGATGCGCCGCCCCTGCGTGTCGGCCAGCTCGACATACGGGATCACCTCCTCGTAGACCTGGGCGAACCGCTCCTCGCTCAGCGGCTCGCCGTCCACGGTGATGCGCTCGCGCATCGACACGAGGTGCGGGCTGGTGTAGCGCCCCACCCGCAGGTTGCGCTCCTTGAGCAGCGCCTCGGTCAGCCGCGCCGTGCTCGTCTTGCCGTTGGTGCCGGCGATGTGTATGACCGGGTACGCCCGCTGCGGCGAGCCCAGCAGGTCAAGAAGGGCCGCGATCCGATCGAGCGTCGGCTCGAAATCCCACTCGACGCCACGATCCAGGATCGCGCGTTCTACCGCACGATAATCCACCCTTCAACCCTACTGACCGCCGGACGCGGTCCGTACACCCGGCGCACATATTGCCGGACATATAGAAAAGTGGAGGGTACTCACCCCCGCGGCCACGGTGCCACCTTGGGAAACAGCCCGCCCCACCCCCCGGCGGGCCGCTCTTGAGGAGGCAATCGTGGAAGGCGAGCACACTCGCGCGGAAATGCAAGGCGGCATCAGCAGGAAGACGCTGTTCAAAGCGGCTCTCATAGCGACACCGGTCCCCTTACTCGCAGGACAGGTGCCGGCCCTCGCCCGGCAGACGGCCGAGAGCGGCGAGCCGCTCACCCCCACCCCGTACTGCGACGACGGCGACGACCCCACGATCCCGCAGACGGAGGGCCCCTACTTCAAGCCGAACTCCCCGCAGCGCACGGTCCTGCCCGGCGCCGGCACCCCGCTGACCGTCAGCGGGTACGTCTTCGGCCTCGCCTGCCAGCCCCTGGCCAACGTGCTGCTGGACTTCTGGCAGGCCGACAACAACGGCGCCTACGACAACATCACGTACAACTTCCGCGGCCACCAGTACACCAACGCCCAGGGTGCCTTCAAGCTCACGACGATCGTGCCCGGCCTCTACCCCGGCCGCACCCGCCACATCCACGTCAAGGCCCAGGCCCCCGGCCGGCCGATCCTGACGACGCAGCTCTACTTCCCCGGCGAGCCGCGCAACAACACCGACACCATCTTCGACCCCCGCCTCCTCATGACGGTGCGGACGGTGGGGACGGGTAAGGAGGCCACGTTCGACTTCGTGCTCAACGTCCCGGGCGTACCGCCCACGGACCCGCCGACGAGTCCGCCTCCGGGCGGCGGCACCTGGCAGGTTGGGGTGACCTACCAGGCGGGTGACCGGGTCACCTATGGCGGCGCGACCTACCGGTGCCTGCAAGGGCACCAGGCCCAGGCGGGCTGGGAGCCACCCAACGTGCCCGCGCTGTGGCAACGCGCCTGACCCACACGGTCCCCGAACGCAAGAGAGGGCCACCCCGGCTGCTGGGGGTGGCCCTCGTTGCACAAAAAGGAAGGGCCCCGACGCGTTGGCGTCGGGGCCCTTCCTATAAAGATTGTCCGGCGGTGACCTACTCTCCCACACCCTCCCGAGTGCAGTACCATCGGCGCAGGGAAGCTTAACTTCCGGGTTCGGAATGTAACCGGGTGTTTCCTTCCCGCCATAACCGCCGTAACCCTGCGAAACAGCCATTTGCTGTCTCAGAACTGCATAGTGGACGCGAGCAAGAATGCTTTGTGGTCAAGTCCTCGGCCTATTAGTACCGGTCAGCTCCACACGTTACCGCGCTTCCACCTCCGGCCTATCAACCCGGTCGTCTACCGGGAGCCTTACCCCCTCACAGGGTGGGAGACCTCATCTCAAGGCGAGCTTCCCGCTTAGATGCTTTCAGCGGTTATCCCTTCCGAACGTAGCCAACCAGCCGTGCACCTGGCGGTACAACTGGCACACCAGAGGTTCGTCCGTCCCGGTCCTCTCGTACTAGGGACAGCCCCTTTCAAGTCTCCTACGCGCGCAGCGGATAGGGACCGAACTGTCTCGCGACGTTCTAAACCCAGCTCGCGTACCGCTTTAATGGGCGAACAGCCCAACCCTTGGGACCTACTCCAGCCCCAGGATGCGACGAGCCGACATCGAGGTGCCAAACCATCCCGTCGATATGGACTCTTGGGGAAGATCAGCCTGTTATCCCCGGGGTACCTTTTAGCCGTTGAGCGACACCGCTTCCACACGCCGATGCCGGATCACTAGTCCCAGCTTTCGCTCCTGCTCGACCCGTCAGTCTCACAGTCAAGCTCCCTTGTGCACTTACACTCAACACCTGATTGCCAACCAGGCTGAGGGAACCTTTGGGCGCCTCCGTTACCCTTTAGGAGGCAACCGCCCCAGTTAAACTACCCACCAGACACTGTCCCCGATCCGGATCACGGACCAGAGTTAGACGTTCAAAACGACCAGAGTGGTATTTCACCAATGACTCCACCCGAACTAGCGTCCGAGCTTCCCAGTCTCCCACCTATCCTACACAAGACGCTCCAAACGCCAATGTCAAGCTGTAGTGAAGGTCCCGGGGTCTTTCCGTCCTGCTGCGCGTAACGAGCATCTTTACTCGTAGTGCAATTTCGCCGGGTCTGCGGTTGAGACAGCGGGGAAGTCGTTACGCCATTCGTGCAGGTCGGAACTTACCCGACAAGGAATTTCGCTACCTTAGGATGGTTATAGTTACCACCGCCGTTTACCGGCGCTTAAGTTCTCACCTTCGCCACATTGCTGCGGCTAAGCGGTCCCCTTAACGTTCCGGCACCGGGCAGGCGTCAGTCCGTATACATCGTCTTACGACTTCGCACGGACCTGTGTTTTTAGTAAACAGTCGCTTCCCCCTGGCCACTGCGACCCCCACCAGCTCCGAGTGCAAGACTCATCACCAGCAGAGGTCCCCCTTCTCCCGAAGTTACGGGGGCAATTTGCCGAGTTCCTTAACCACAGTTCACCCGATCGCCTTAGTATTCTCTACCTGACCACCTGAGTCGGTTTAGGGTACGGGCCGCCACAACACTCACTAGAGGCTTTTCTCGGCAGCATAGGATCATCCACTTCACCACAATCGGCTCGGCATCACATCTCAGGCACATGGAACGCGGATTTGCCTACGTTCCGCCCTACATGCTTACCCCAGGACAACCATCGCCTGGGCTGGACTACCTTCCTGCGTCACCCCATCGCTTACCTACTACCCAATCAGGCCGAGCGTTCACTCTGACCCCAAGCCCGAAGGCTTTAGGCGAGTTAAGGACTCTTAGTATCAAGGGGTTCAGTATGGGCGCATTGAAGCGGGTACGGGAATATCAACCCGTTGTCCATCGACTACGCCTGTCGGCCTCGCCTTAGGTCCCGACTTACCCTGGGCGGATTAGCCTGGCCCAGGAACCCTTGGTCATCCGGCGCGAGGGTTTCTCACCCTCGATTCGCTACTCATGCCTGCATTCTCACTCGCGTACGCTCCACGGCTAGATCACTCTGCCGCTTCACCGCATACACGACGCTCCCCTACCCACCAACAGCACATAGCTGTCAGTGCCACGACTTCGGCGGTGTACTTGAGCCCCGCTACATTGTCGGCGCAGAATCACTTGACCAGTGAGCTATTACGCACTCTTTCAAGGGTGGCTGCTTCTAAGCCAACCTCCTGGTTGTCTCTGCGACTCCACATCCTTTCCCACTTAGCACACGCTTAGGGGCCTTAGTCGGTGATCTGGGCTGTTTCCCTCTCGACTACGAACCTTATCGCCCGCAGTCTCACTGCCACGCTCTCACTTACCGGCATTCGGAGTTTGGCTGACGTCAGTAACCTTGTCGGGCCCATCGGCCATCCAGTGCTCTACCTCCGGCAAGAAACACGCAACGCTGCACCTAAATGCATTTCGGGGAGAACCAGCTATCACGGAGTTTGATTGGCCTTTCACCCCTACACACAGATCATCCCCCAGGTTTTCAACCCTGGTGGGTTCGGTCCTCCACCCAGTCTTACCTGAGCTTCAACCTGCCCATGCGTAGATCACCCCGCTTCGGGTCTACAGCATGCGACTCAAACGCCCTCTTCAGACTCGCTTTCGCTACGGCTCCCCCACCCGGGTTAACCTCGCCACACACCATAACTCGCAGGCTCATTCTTCAAAAGGCACGCAGTCACATCACACAAGAACCGAAATTCTTGTAAGCTCCTACGGCTTGTAGGCACACGGTTTCAGGTACTATTTCACGACCCCTCACCGGGGCACTTTTCACCTTTCCCTCACGGTACTCGTGCACTATCGGTCATCAGGGAGTATTTAGGCTTACCAGGTGGTCCTGGCAGATTCACACAGGATTCCTCGAGCCCCGTGCTACTTGGGATCCCCTCCAACAGTCGACAAGGTTTCGTCTACCCGGCTCTCACGGTCTACGGCAGCCCTTCCCAGAGCTTTCAACTACCCCATCGATTTATCACTGTTCGAAGCAGCGGCAGCTACTTCAAGAGGGTCCCACGACCCCGGACATGCAACGCCTGCCGGCTATCACACACGCCCGGTTTAGCCTCATCCGCTTTCGCTCACCACTACTCACGGAATCACTCTTGTTTTCTCTTCCTACGGGTACTGAGATGTTTCACTTCCCCGCGTTACCACCAACCGCCCTATACATTCAGGCGGAGGCAACACCACATGACTGGTGCTAGGT
Organism: [Actinomadura] parvosata subsp. kistnae; assembly: GCF_900323885.1. GTDB lineage: Bacteria > Actinomycetota > Actinomycetes > Streptosporangiales > Streptosporangiaceae > Nonomuraea > Nonomuraea composti. The sequence goes on from NZ_OOHJ01000018.1 coordinate 35,061, forward strand.
TTCCCCATTCGGACATCCCCGGATCAACGTCTGGTTGGCGACTCCCCGAGGCTTAACGCAGCCTCCCACGTCCTTCATCGGCTCCTGATGCCAAGGCATCCACCGTGTGCCCTAAAAAACTTGGCCACAAAGATGCTCGCGTCCACTATGCAAATCTCAAACAACAAACAGCAAACCAGCTCCCACCCCGCGAAGGGATGCTCGCTGGTCCTGTCTCCGAAGAACCGGTCGCCCGTTCCTTCAGGACCCAACAGTGTGTCCAGCCGATCCACGCCCTCGCAAACCCCGTTCCCACTCCCCCTTACAGGGGCGGTACTTGCGGTCCGACGACGCGAACCGGCTGAGTAGCCAGTGCTCCACTAGTGAGCTGTCACCCCACCACACGTTCGGCGGTGATAGGTGAGAGTGCTCCTTAGAAAGGAGGTGATCCAGCCGCACCTTCCGGTACGGCTACCTTGTTACGACTTCGTCCCAATCGCCAGCCCCACCTTCGACCGCTCCCCCCAGCAAGCTGGTTGGGCCACGGGCTTCGGGTGTTGCCGACTTTCGTGACGTGACGGGCGGTGTGTACAAGGCCCGGGAACGTATTCACCGCAGCATTGCTGATCTGCGATTACTAGCGACTCCGACTTCATGGGGTCGAGTTGCAGACCCCAATCCGAACTGAGACCGGCTTTTAGGGATTCGCTCCACCTCACGGTATCGCAACCCTCTGTACCGGCCATTGTAGCATGTTTGCAGCCCAAGACATAAGGGGCATGATGACTTGACGTCATCCCCACCTTCCTCCGAGTTGACCCCGGCAGTCCCCCATGAGTCCCCAACCACCCGAAGGTGTTGCTGGCAACATGGAGCAAGGGTTGCGCTCGTTGCGGGACTTAACCCAACATCTCACGACACGAGCTGACGACAGCCATGCACCACCTGTCACCCAGTCCGAAGAGGGCTCTGTCTCCAGAGCTTTCCGGGTGATGTCAAACCTTGGTAAGGTTCTTCGCGTTGCGTCGAATTAAGCAACATGCTCCGCCGCTTGTGCGGGCCCCCGTCAATTCCTTTGAGTTTTAGCCTTGCGGCCGTACTCCCCAGGCGGGGCGCTTAATGCGTTAGCTCCGGCACGGAACCCGTGGAAGGGTCCCACACCTAGCGCCCAACGTTTACAGCGTGGACTACCAGGGTATCTAATCCTGTTCGCTCCCCACGCTTTCGCTCCTCAGCGTCAGGTAAGGCCCAGCAAGCCGCCTTCGCCACCGGTGTTCCTCCTGATATCTGCGCATTTCACCGCTACACCAGGAATTCCACTTGCCCCTACCTACCTCTAGCCGGCCCGTATCCACCGCAGACCCGCAGTTAAGCTGCGGGCTTTCACGGCAGACGCGACCAGCCACCTACGAGCTCTTTACGCCCAATAATTCCGGACAACGCTTGCGCCCTACGTATTACCGCGGCTGCTGGCACGTAGTTAGCCGGCGCTTCTTCTGCAGGTACACGTCAACTTCGTCCCTGCTGAAAGAGGTTTACAACCCGAAGGCCGTCATCCCCCACGCGGCGTCGCTGCGTCAGGCTTCCGCCCATTGCGCAATATTCCCCACTGCTGCCTCCCGTAGGAGTCTGGGCCGTGTCTCAGTCCCAGTGTGGCCGGTCGCCCTCTCAGGCCGGCTACCCGTCGTCGCCTTGGTAGGCCACTACCCCACCAACAAGCTGATAGGCCGCGAGCCCATCCCCAACCGAAAAAACTTTCCACCACCACCCGATGCCGGAGGCGGTCGTATCCGGTATTAGACCCAGTTTCCCGGGCTTATCCCAGAGTCAGGGGCAGGTTGCTCACGTGTTACTCACCCGTTCGCCGCTCGAGTACCCCGAAGGGCCTTTCCGCTCGACTTGCATGTGTTAAGCACGCCGCCAGCGTTCGTCCTGAGCCAGGATCAAACTCTCCAAACAATGTCTGGAAACTAATCCAAGCAAATCGTCAATACTTGACGAGGTGCTGCATGAAAATCATGCACTGGCTTTTAACACACTGTTGAGTTCTCAAGAAACGGACGCGTTCATCCGCACCCGAGCCCTTCCAGGCTCCGATGCGCGAGGCGCACATTTCGTACCCCTTCAGACTACCAGATCCGGACGATTCTTGTCAAACCGCCCGATCCGGGAGCTTCCGGACTTGCCTCTCTTCGAGGCAACCCTGCTAACTTACTCCAACTTTCGGCTCTTGTCCAACCGCGCGGCTGGAGCCACCCGAAAGTCGGGGATTGTTCAGCGGGATGTCGGGGCCAATTGGCCCCGCGTTGAAAACTGTAGCAGCCTCGAAGAGGTGGAAGGTCCATCTTCGGTAACGAATGGACCTTCCCCTCGTGCGTACGGTTCAAACACCCAGGGCCGCGAGCTGGGCTTCCAGGCGCTCGATGTCGGCCGACGCCTGCTCGGCCCGTCCCCTGACCTTGGCCACCACGTCTTGCGGCGCCTTGGCCATGAACTGCTCGTTGCCCAGCTTGGCCGCCACCTGGGCAGCCTCCTTGCGCGCGGCGGCAAGGTCCTTCTCCAGCCGCTTGCGCTCGGCGGCGACGTCGATGGCGCCCGCGGTGTCGATCTCCACGGTCACCGCCCCCACCGAGAGCCGCGCCGTGGCGTTGAACGACTCGGACGGGTCGGTCAGTCGCAGCAGCGAGCGGATCGCCGTCTCCTGGCCGGCCAGCGGCGTGCCGCTCAGCCCGAGCCGCGCCGCCACCTTCTGGCCGGGCTTGAGCCCCTGGTCCGAGCGGAACCTGCGGACCTCCGTCACCAGCTCCTGCAACGCCTCGATCTCCGCCTCGGCGGCGGGATCGGCGTAACGCTCGTCGCGCACCGGCCACGGCGCCACGACGACCGACTCGCCGCCCGTCACGGCCCGCCACAGCTCCTCGGTCACGAACGGCACCAGCGGGTGCAGCAGCCGCAGCAACGCGTCGAGCACGTGGCCGAGCACCAGCCTCGTGTGCTCCAGGCCCTCGCCGAGCTGGATCTTGGCCAGCTCCAGGTACCAGTCGCAGACCTCGTCCCACGCGAAGTGGTAGAGCAGATCGGAGGCCTTGGCGAACTCGAACTCCTCGAAGGCCGCATCGGCCGCCTCGATCACCGACTGCAGGCGTGACAGGATCCACCGATCGGCCGCCGTCAGCTCGGCGCCGTCGAGCGAGCCGACGGCGGCGCCGTTCATGAGCGCGAAGCGGGTGGCGTTCCAGATCTTGTTGCAGAAGTTGCGGGATCCGGCCGCCCACTCCTCGCTCACCGCGACGTCGGCTCCCGGGTTGGCGCCGCGCAGCAGGGTGAAGCGGGTGGCGTCGGCGCCGAAGCGGTCGACCCAGTCGAGCGGGTCGACGACGTTGCCGAACGACTTCGACATCTTCTTGCCGTACTGGTCGCGGACCATGCCGTGCAGCGCGACGACCCGGAACGGCGGTTCGCCGTCCATCGCGTACAGGCCGAACATCATCATCCTGGCGACCCAGAAGAACAGGATGTCGTAGCCGGTGACCAGCACGGACGTCGGGTAGAAGCGCTCCAGCTCGTCGGTGCGGTCGGGCCAGCCCAGCGTCGAGAACGGCCACAGCCCGGAGGAGAACCACGTGTCGAGCACGTCGCTGTCTTGGGTGTAGCCGGCGGGCGGCTCCTCGTCGGGGCCCACGCACACGACCTCGCCGCCGGGGCCGTACCAGACCGGGATGCGATGCCCCCACCAGAGCTGGCGGGAGATGCACCAGTCGTGCATGTCGTCGACCCAGTCGAAGTAGCGCTTGGCCAGCTCCGGCGGGTGGATGCGGGTGCGGCCGTCGCGGACGGCGTCGCCGGCGGCCTTGGCCAGCGGCGCGACGTTGACGAACCACTGCAGCGACAGCCTCGGCTCCACCACCGTCTTGCAGCGCGAGCAGTGGCCGACGGAGTGCACGTAGGGGCGCTTCTCCGCGACGATGCGGCCTTCGGCGCGCAGAGCGGCGACGACGGCGGGCCGCGCCTCGAAGCGGTCGAGCCCCTCGAACGGGCCGTGCGCGGTGATGACGCCGCGCTCGTCCATGACGGTCAGCGACGGCAGCGAGTGCCGCCGCCCGATCTCGAAGTCGTTGGGGTCGTGAGCGGGCGTCACTTTGACCGCGCCGGTGCCGAACGCCGGATCGACGTGCTCGTCGGCGACGACCGGAATCATGCGGCCGGTGAGCGGCACCTCGACCATGGTGCCGACCAGGTGGGCGTAGCGCTCGTCGGAGGGGTGCACGGCCACGGCGGTGTCGCCGAGCATGGTCTCGGCCCGCGTTGTGGCCACGACGATCTCGTCGGAGTAGCGGATCGAGACGAGCTCGCCTTCGTCCTCGCTGTGCTCCACCTCGATGTCGGACAGGGCCGTCAGGCAGCGCGGGCACCAGTTGATGATGCGCTCGGCGCGGTAGATGAGCCCGTCGTCGAACAGCTTCTTGAAGATGGTCTGGACGGCGCGCGACAGCCCCGGGTCCATGGTGAACCGCTCGCGCGACCAGTCGACGCCGTCGCCGAGCTTGCGCATCTGGCCGAGGATCCGGCCGCCGGACTCCTCCTTCCACTCCCAGACGCGCTCGACGAACGCCTCGCGGCCCAGGTCGTGGCGGGACTTGCCCTGCTTGGCCAGCTCGCGCTCGACGACGTTCTGGGTGGCGATGCCGGCGTGGTCCATGCCGGGCAGCCACAGCGTCTCGCGCCCCAGCATGCGGGCGCGGCGGGTGAGCGCGTCCTGGATGGAGTGGTCGAGCGCGTGCCCGATGTGCAGGACGCCCGTCACGTTGGGCGGCGGGAGGACGATGCTGTACGGCTCGCGCGAGCTGCCCGGGTCGGCGCGGAAGTAGCCTTCGGACACCCAGCGCTCGTAGCTGCGGGTCTCGACGTCGGCCGGTGTGTATTGGGTAGGCAGCTCTGGCGTTGTCACAGCACCCAATTCTAGGGAGGCGGGCAAGCGGAACGCCCCATGGTTTCCACCACGGGGCGTCCGGTTGCGATCAAAGCCTGCTCAGGCCGACTTCTCCTGCGGCGTGTGCTGCTGCTTGGCGGCGAGCTGGTCGCGCGGGACGAGCGTCGGGATCGCGTGCTCCAGCACCGACTCGCGGGTGATGACCACGCGGGCGACGTCTTGCCTGGAGGGCACTTCGTACATGACGGACTGCAGCACCTCCTCCAGGATCGCGCGCAGGCCGCGGGCGCCGGTGCCGCGCAGGATCGCCTGGTCGGCGATGGCCTCCAGGGCGCCGTCGGTGAACTCCAGCTCCACGCCGTCGAGCTCGAGCAGCTTGCGGTACTGCTTGACCAGCGCGTTGCGTGGCTCGGTGAGGATCTGGATGAGCGCCTCGCGGTCGAGGTTGTGCACCGAGGTGATGACCGGGAGCCGGCCCACGAACTCGGGGATCATGCCGAACTTCAGCAGGTCTTCGGGCATGACGTCGCCGAAGATGTCGGCGGTGTCGATCTCTTCCTTCGACCGGATGATGGCGTTGAAGCCGATGCCCTTCTTGCCGATGCGCGACTCGATGATCTTTTCCAGACCGGCGAACGCGCCACCGCAGATGAACAGCACGTTGGTGGTGTCGATCTGGATGAACTCCTGGTGCGGGTGCTTGCGGCCGCCCTGCGGAGGAACCGAGGCGGTGGTGCCCTCCAGGATCTTCAGCAGCGCCTGCTGCACGCCCTCACCGGAGACGTCGCGCGTGATCGACGGGTTTTCGCTCTTGCGGGCGATCTTGTCGACCTCGTCGATGTAGATGATGCCGGTCTCGGCCTTCTTGACGTCGTAGTCGGCCGCCTGAATGAGCTTGAGCAGGATGTTCTCGACATCCTCGCCGACGTAGCCGGCCTCGGTCAGCGCCGTGGCGTCGGCGATGGCGAAGGGTACGTTGAGCATCTTCGCCAGGGTCTGCGCCAGCAGCGTCTTGCCCGACCCGGTGGGCCCGAGCAGCAAGATGTTGCTCTTGGCCAGCTCGAGAACGTCGTCTCTGCCCCGGTCGCCCGACTGCACCCGCTTGTAGTGGTTGTACACCGCCACCGAGAGGGCCTTCTTCGCCTTGTCCTGACCGATGACGTAGGCGTCGAGGAACTCGTAGATCTCTCTCGGCTTGGGCAGGTTGTCCCACTTGAGCTCGGAGGACTCCGTGAGCTCCTCCTCGATGATCTCGTTGCAGAGATCGATGCACTCATCGCAGATGTAGACGCCTGGACCGGCAATGAGCTTCTTGACTTGCTTCTGGCTCTTTCCACAGAAAGAGCACTTCAGCAGGTCTCCCCCGTCGCCGATGCGTGCCACCCCAGATACTCCTTTGCGTGGGACCGCCCTGCTCCCGAGAGCAGTGTCTCCGGACATCCTCCGGACTAGGCCGAACCGCTCAGGTTTCGACGTTACCGTCTTCTGGGCCCTCAGTGAGCCCCCTAGCGGCGAGTCGCACCGGAACGTGCCCTATTGGGCAGCGCTCCGGTGCGTCACGTCTCGTCTAGGAAGCCACGGCCTGGGCTCGCTTCTTCCTGGACGGGATGATGTCGTCGATCAGACCATACGCCTTCGCCTCGTCCGCGTTGAGAATTTTGTCGCGTTCGATGTCCTTGCGGACTTCGGCGGAGGACTTGCCCGTGTGCCGGGCCACGATGTCCTCCAGCAGCGTGCGCATGCGGAGGATCTCGCGGGCCTGGATCTCGATGTCGCTGCCCTGGCCGCCGCCCTCGGTGGACGGCTGGTGGATCAGCACCCGGGCGTTGGGCAGCGCGAACCGCTTGCCCGGGGTGCCGCCGGCCAGCAGCACGGCCGCGGCGGACGCGGCCTGGCCGAGGCAGACGGTCTGGATCTCCGGCCGGACGAACTGCATCGTGTCGTAGATCGCCGTCATGGCCGTGAAGGAGCCACCCGGCGAGTTGATGTAGATGCTGATGTCACGGTCGGGGTCGAGCGACTCCAGCGTGAGCAGCTGGGCCATCACGTCGTTGGCCGACGCGTCGTCGATCTGCACCCCGAGGAAGATGATCCGGTCCTCGAAGAGCTTGTTGTACGGGTTCATCTCCTTCACGCCGTAAGACGTGCGCTCGACGAAGGAGGGGAGAACGTAACGGCTCTGAATGTTCATGTCAGCTCCCCCTAGGAAACCGGGCCCGCGGAGGGCACCTGACGCGCGCTGCGCACCACGTGGTCGATGAAGCCGTAGTCCTTGGCCTCCTCGGCCGTGAACCAGCGGTCACGGTCGGAGTCGGCCTCGATCTGGTCGAGCGGCTGCCCCGTGTGGAAGGCGATGCGCTCGGCCAGCGTCTTCTTCACGTAGAGCATCTGCTCGGCCTGGATGGCGATGTCGGCGGCGGTGCCACCGATGCCACCCGACGGCTGGTGCATCATCACCCGGGCGTGCGGCAGAGCGTAACGCTTGCCCCGCGCCCCCGCGGTGAGCAGGAACTGCCCCATGGAGGCGGCCATGCCCATCACCACGGTGGAGACGTCGTTAGGCACGTATTCCATCATGTCGTAAATCGCCATGCCCGCACTCACCGAGCCACCCGGCGAGTTGATGTAGAGCGTGATGTCGCGCTCGGGGTCGTCGGCCGCGAGCAGGAGCAGCTCCGCGCAGATGCGGTTGGCGATCTCGTCGTTGACCTCCTGCCCGAGCACGATGATGCGCTCGCGGAGCAGGCGCTGGTAAAGCTGGTCCTCAAGCCGGAAGGCGGAGCCGTTCTCACGGCCTCGAGACTCAGGCTGATAGAAGGTCGGCGGGCTGGTCACAGCGTCACCTTCCGATGCGTCGTAATCGATTGGCTTTGCTTGTGACCTTAACGCGCGCCGCCCACAGGTCATGCCCGGTCCCCCGGACTGTTCGCTGACGGCGCAGGTTCGGGGAGGCCGCCTCCTGTGGCCCTTCGCGGCTTCATGCGGCTTTCGTCCGGGTTCCCGCTCGCGGGGCGTCTGCCGGGCGGCTTCCCGTACCCCCCTCGGAGAGCCCTCAGAGGGCGCCTCGGGGTGCCGCGTGCGCGCGGCTCCCGCACGAGGGCGCCGGGCGGCTGCGGGAGCGGCAGCGGGCCTCTGAGCGCCCCGGAGCCCCGGGACGTCGCGGGCGGGCCACAATTCCCTCCCGAGGACGGCATATTTCCGGTCCGCCACCAAAAGCGGAAGCCCCCGGACCGTCAGGTCCAGGGGCTCCCGTCACTCCTGTGGCGTCAGGCCTCGGCCTTGTCCTCGGCAGGCTTGGCCTCGGAGCCGGCGTCGCCCTCGGCGGCAGCCTCGTCCTCGGCGACCGGCTCACCGTTGATCTCGGTGTAGATGGCCTTGAGGTCGACCTCGTTGCCGTCGGTGTCGACGACCTTGGCGGCGTCGCCCAGGACGGACTTGGCCTTGTCGCGCACGATCTCGACCATGGCCAGCGTGAGCTGGTCGTTGTCGGCGAGGTGCTTGGCCAGCTCGTTGGGCTGCACGCCCATCTCCATGGCGCGGCGGACCACGAAGTTGGTCAGCTCCTGCTCGGAGACGCCCAGCTCCTCGGCCTTGACGATCTTGTCGAGCACGAAGCCGACCTTGATCGCGCGGGCGGAGTTCTTCTCGAACTCCTCGAAGCGCTCCTCCTCCGTCGTCTGGTAGAGGCGGAAGAAGGCGTCACGGCTGAGGCCGCTCTCGGCCACCTGGTGGTCGAGGTTGTGCTTGCGGGCGTCGACCTCGGCCTTGAGCGCACTGTCGGGCAGCGGGATGTCGATCTTCTCGAGCAGCGCGTCGAGGGCCTTCTCGCGGGCCTGGACGACCTGGTCGATGAGCTTGTTGCGGCGGGCCTGCTCGCGGATGCTGTTCTTCAGCTCGTCGAGCGTGTCGAACTCGCTGGCGAGCTGCGCGAACTCGTCGTCGAGCTCGGGCAGCACCTTCTCCTTGACCGACTTGACGTTGATGATGACGTCGGCTTCCTCGCCGGCGTTCTCGCCACCGACCAGCTCGGTCTTGAAGCGCTTCTCCTCGCCCGCGGACATGCCCTCGAGGGCGTCGTCGAGGCCCTGCAGCACGGAGCCGGCGCCCACCTCGTAGGACACCTCGTTGGCCTGCTGCTCCTCGATGTTCTTGCCGTCGATCTCGGCGCGCAGGTCCATCACGACGAAGTCGCCCTTGGCCGCGGCGCGCTCCACGCCGGTGAGCGTGGCGAAACGCTGACGCAGCGCGTCGAGCTGCGCGTTCACGTCTTCGTCGGAGACCTCGGCGGAGTCGACCGTGACCTCGATGCCCTGGTAGTCGGGGACCTCGAAGTTGGGGCGGATGTCGACCTCGGCGGTGAACTCGATCTGCTCACCGTCGTCGATCTTCGTGACCTCGATGTCAGGCTGGCTGACGGGGAAGACGTCCGCCTCGTCGACGGCCTGGCCGTAAAGCTTGGGCACCGCGTCGTTGAGGGTCTCCTCCAGCACTACCGCCCGGCCGAAGCGCTGTTCGATGATGCGGGCCGGAACCTTGCCAGGCCGGAACCCGGGGACGCGCACCTGCTGCGCGACCTTCTTGTACGCCGCATCCATGCTCGGGCGCAGCTCGTCGAACGGCACCTCGACAGTGAGCTTGACCCGGGTCGGGCTGAGCTCCTCGACAGCGGTCTTCACGGAATGGTCTCCTTGATCAAGCTACGAGTGATCGCGGGCGCGTCCAATCGGTACGGCTCGCGCGCCGCGCCCACATGAGCGGTGTTGGGCATGCTCCGCAACGGCGGCATCCAACGCCGATGGCCAGTCTAGGGCAGATGCACACCCAACCACGACGCCGCCGCGGTCAGAACTCCTCCGCGATCGTCCTCAGCAGCTCGATCGTCTCATCCGGGGTCGTGCTCACGGCGCACAGCCGCTCCATCACCTCGGTGTATCGGTCCACGTCCTCACGCTTGTCCAGGTAGAGCGCGCTGGCGAGCTGCTCCACGTACACGACGTCGGGCAGGTCGCTGTCGGGGAAGCGCAGGATGCTGAACGCCCCGCCCTCCGCGCTGTGCCCGCCGAAGCTGAACGGCATGATCTGGATCGTGATGTTCGGCTGGCGCATCAGGTCGATGAGGTGCTCGATCTGCGCCCTCATCACCTCGGCCCCGCCGATGGGCCGCCTGAGCGCGGCCTCGTCGATCACGGCCCAGAAGACCGGCCCGTCAGGCCTGTCGAACATCCGCTGGCGCTCCAGCCGGAGATCCACCCTGCGGGCGATCTCCTCCGCCCCGATGCCCGCCGCTCCGGCGGTCACCACGGCCCTTGCGTACTCCTTGGTCTGCAGGAGTCCTGGCACGAACTGGACCTCGTAGGTCCTGATCCTGGCGGCGGCCTCCTCAAGGCCGACGTACGCCTGGAACCACGTGGGCAGGACATCGTTGAACCGGTGCCACCAGCCCGGCTCGTTGGCGGTGGCGACCAGGTCGAGTACGGCGGAGCGAGCCTGCTGATCCACGACCCCGTAAAGGGTCAGCAGGTCCGCCACGTCCCGTTCCTTGAACCCCACTCGGCCGAGTTCCATCCGGCTGATCTTGGACTCCGACCCCCTGATGAGGTGGCCGGCCTCCTCACGAGTGACGTTCTTCGCTTCCCTGAGCTTGCGCAGCTGGGAGCCCAGGAGGATGCGCAGCGCCGTCGGCCCGGAACCCGGCTGGTTCTGCGTCACTTTGCCTCCTATCAAGGTCCGCACACACAGTGACACCACATTGCCGGGTATGACAAGGTCTCAACCTCGTGTCCGGATTCGGAGATTTATCCCCAAAACGTCGCTTGCTGCTGCACATTGCAGCTGCACGTGCATTTGGGTCTTGCAGGTGCCGCGTTCGTGACCCATGATGGCTTAGTGCATATTGGGCCAAACATGCACTAACCAAGGCTGAACGGGGAGGTATCGGCGGCATGGTGGGAGACCCTCTGGCCACTGCCGATTGCCTGCAGATCACCCGCGAGGTGGGCTTCGACCACCTCCTGACGGGTGGCAAGCCGTACACGACCTCGTGCCCCTTGCCCTTCCAGGCCGACTCGGTGAAGACCGCCAGGGACGTCACCCGCAGGACACTGCGCGGCTGGGGGCTGCACGACCTCAGCGACGACGCCGCTCTGGTGGTCTCCGAGCTGGTCACGAACGCGGTCAGGTACGCGATGTACGCGGCGGGCCGCAGGGAGATCGAGCTGCTGCTGATGCGGGTCGCACCCCACGTGCTGCTCGCCGTGGCCGACCCCAGCGACGAGGTGCCGCGCCCCAAGGAGCCCGACTTCATCTCCGAGAACGGGCGCGGGCTCTACATCGTCGAGACCTACAGCCAGTGCTGGGGCTGGGACCCGCTGGCCCGCGGCGGCAAGGCCGTCTGGGCGCTGTTCCGCGCCGACGACTAGCCGCCTCCCTTTGGCCGACGACCAGCCGCCTCCCTTTACTCGCCCGTCACGCCGTCGATGCGCTCGCGCAGCAGGTCGGCGTGACCGTTGTGGCGGGCGTACTCCTCGATCATGTGGACGAGGATCCACCGGTGCGTGCAGTCCTGCCCGTTACGGTCGCCCACCGCGTCCAGCGGCTTGGCCGCCGAGATCGCGCGGGCCAGCCTCATCTCCTCCTCCCACGTGTCGAACGCCTCCTTCGCCGAAGCGGTGTCCACCTCGTTGAAGTCGGCGTCGTTGTCGCGGTCCTTGTCCCACAGCTTCGGCAGGTCCTCGCCGTTGAGCACCTTGCGGAACCACGACCGCTCCACGTGCGCCATGTGCCGGACCAGGCCCAGCAGCGACATCGTCGACGGCGGCGCGGAGCGCTCGCGCAGCTGCTCCTCCGACAGCCCGTCGCACTTCACCGCCAGGGTGCCGCGGTGCCATTCGAGCCAGTTGTTCAGCATCGTCCGCTCGTCGCCGTCGAAAGGCGGAGGGGTTCTCGTGTCCGTCACGAGCCCCGACCCTATCCCCCGCCGGTCCGCTCCCGTTGCAGCAGCAGGTACGCCGCCTCCCGTACGGTGTCGTCCCTGACGTTCGCCACGAACTCCTCCGGCGTGCTCCCGCACAGGCGGCGCAGCGCGGCGGAGCCGTCCAGAAGAGAGCGGATGAGCTCCGGCTGGGACGTCAGGCGGCGCGGCCGGCCGTCCCCCGGCGCCGCGACGCAGCCGTGCCGGCCCTCGTACACGAAGGGCGGCGGAAGAGGCGTGCCGTCCTCCAGCGTGACCGCGCTGGTCAGCGGGCGCCTGCGGTAGTTGGGCTCGGTGAGGTCGAGGGCGGCGAGCTGGCGCTCGTCGAGCCAGAGCACGAACAGCCTCGACGCCTCGCCCGGCGTCTCGATCGGCGCGGCCGGCACGTAGCCCCACCTGCTCACGTGCGCGGACACGCCGGGCGCGACCCCCGGCACCTCGGCGAGCGTCATCGGGACGACCGCGCGTACCCCATGATCGCGGAACTTCCTGCGGAGCTGACTGGGAGCGGCGTTCGAGCCGACCGCGACCACGCGGTGGCGGGCGTCCAGCGGCGCCTGACCCGCCGACGCCAGCAGGGCGGCGATCGCCGCCCCGCCCGCCCGCCACTCCCGCGGCACGTACGCGTCGTCCATCAGGACCCCCGAGCCGGGCGGGATCCGGCCCGGGTACGTGAGCGGAGCGGCCACGGGGTCGTCGGCGAACAGATCCATCCGTACAGGATGCCCCCCGGATGGACAGCGGCGCGCTTCCCAGGGCAGGCTGTAAGGCATGGCCACCCAACCTGACCAGCGCCTACGCGAGCTCACCCTGTTGCGCCGCGTGCGCGACAGGATCGACCGCGACTACGCGCAGCCGCTGGACGTGGAGGCGCTCGCGCGCGGCGTGCACCTCTCCGCGGGGCACCTGAGCCGGCTCTTCCGCGCCGCCTACGGCGAATCGCCCTACAGCTACCTCATGACCCGCCGCATCGAACGCGCCATGACGCTCCTGCGGCGCGGCGACATGTCCGTCACCGAGGTGTGCTTCGCCGTCGGCTGCTCGTCCCTCGGCACCTTCAGCACCCGCTTCTCCGAGCTGGTCGGCATGTCCCCCAGCACCTACCGCCGCCTGGCCGCCCGCGACGGCGCCGGCATCCCCAGCTGCGTCGCCAAGCAGATCATGCGGCCCAGCAGGCACCAGGAGACACTGCCCGCCGACGCCCGCCTATCGTGAGCCTATGAGCGTCATCATTCACCACACGTTCCTGCCCGCGGACGACCCGGACAAGTCGCTCGCCTTCTACCGCGACGCGCTCGGCTTCGAGGTACGCAACGACGTCGGCTACGGCGGCATGCGCTGGATCACCGTCGGCCCGCCCGACCAGCCGCAGACCTCGATCGTCCTCTACCCGCCGGGCGCCGACCCCGCCATCACCGACGCCGAGCGCCGCACGATCGCCGAGCTGATGGCCAAGGGCACCTACGCCAGCATCGTCCTCGGCGCCTCCGACCTGGAGGACACGTTCGAACGGCTGCGTGCCGGCGGGGCCGAGGTCGTGCAGGAGCCCCTCGACCAGCCGTACGGGGTGCGCGACTGCGCCTTCCGCGACCCGGCGGGCAACATGGTGCGCATCAACCAGCTCACCTGACGCAGCATCAGTGGCAACGCAGGTCGAGCCCCGGGTCCTGGCCCCAGTCGAAGAACTCCACGACGACGCTCTTGAACCCGTCCCGGTACCCGTACGGGCTGACGTACGCCCTGCCGGACAGCTCGGCGCCCGCGACCCCCTCGACCTTCGCGGACGCGTAGTAGGCCGCGATCTCGGCATCGGGCAGCCTCGTCCGCACGGTCATGCGGACCAGGAAGTCGCAATGGTTGCCGTTGCCCTCCTGGAGACCTACCGAGCCCTGCACGGCCGCGCTGCCGTCACGCTCCGTGCCGGGCGGGAGCTCCAGCCTGCTCACCCGCTCCTCCAGCCCGGCCAGCTTCCCGTCGTTGACCCATTGCGGGACCTTGACCGCCACGAGGGCGGCGAGGATCACCAGACACAGCACGAACGGCCACCTGCTCCGCCGCTTCGCTAAACCCTCCGGGGCCGCCTCCATCAGGACCATGCCATCCTCCACGCGCGCTCGTCAGCCGATCTCCATTCTGCTCGGCCTCACCGCCGCGCGGGGCAGGCCCGGTCGCCGCCATGTGGCACGTTAAGGACCATCAGACCGACCGAAAGGCGGCGGGATGCGCACGCACGGGACCGAAGCCTCTGCCGGCCGCAAGGCGGGACTCTGGCTGCCTGTCGCGGCGAACCTCGGGCTCGGCATCCCCGCGATCGTGCCGCTCTACCTGACGTGGTGGCTCGTGACCGAGTACCTGCCGATGGACTGCAGAAGCGTCGCGGACCTCGCCGAACCCGACCTGGCGAATTGCGGCTACCACACCCTGGACCACGCCCCGATCGTCATGCTCGCCCTGGCGGTGACCGGCCTGTTCGGGTTGGCAGCGGTGGTGGTGATCGACGTCGTCCTCCCGCTCAGGCACGGCCTGCGCCTGTCCTGGTGGCTCGGCGCCGCCGTACTCATCCCGGCGCCGTTCCTTGTGGGCCTGGCGCTGTCCTGACGCCCGCGAGCCGGCCTTCCTTCCACCGTCTCCTGGCCAGGTGTGGAAAATGATCGGAGGCGGCCATGGGGTTCCCGGCCGCCTACCATGCTTGGATGCCAAAGAAGTTCGATCTTCATTCGGCGCTCGCGACCGGAGTCCTCGGCCGGAGGAGTGCGTGGGAGTTCATCCGGGGCTTCGCCGCCGCGTGGTCGTCGGCCCCGATCCGGGACGGCGACGGCTATGACGGCTCCGAGCTCGCCGCCGCGGAGGAACGCCTTGGCCTCCGCCTTCCTACCGCTTTGAGAGAGGCGTACGCCCTCTTCGGGCTTCGGGAGGACCTGTGCGGCACCATGCATCGGCTGCAGCCACTGGACAGGCTCAGCGTCTCCCCGCCCTGGAACTTGCTCTCGTATCACGTGGAGAACCAGGGCGCCTGGGCGTGCGGAGTCCGACTCGCCGATCTCCATCTGGACGACCCACCCGTGGTCCATCTCCCCCCGTGCAGTTGCGAGGGTCACTCCGTCCATGGGGTCGCATGGATGGAACGGCTTTCCATGGACTGCATCGAACTGGTCCTGACCGAGTCGTTCTACAACACCTACGGCACCGACTGCCACCTGGGCATTTGGGGCGAACTCCGCCGAGACGAGGTTTCTCTGGTGGACCAGATGTTCCGGCCGCTCCCCTTCCCCTCGTATCCCAGTGATTCATCACCGTGTGTGCCAGGGAGCCGGTGGTATGCAGGCGACGACCTGTTGGTGTGCCTCAGTCCTTACATGTACGGCGGAGAGTTGCCACCAGGTGCTGACCGGGGCTGGTGGCACCGCCCAGGCAGTGTCGCGGACATCAATATCCGCGCACGGACGCCCGAGGCGCTGGAGGATGCTCGCAAGCGCCTTCCCCGTGTCTGGTTCGACTGGAGCTGACCCTCTTAGGGCTTGGTCACTCAGCTAGTCACTCAGATGGCCACCTCCGTGTCGGAAGTGGCCATCCAGCTGGTCGGGGCGACAGGATTTGAACCTGCGACTTCTTGCTCCCAAAGCAAGCGCGCTGCCAAGCTGCGCCACGCCCCGTCTCGCCGAGTGCGCATGCGCTCCGGGACTCCGGTACGCTTACGCCCTGACGACCGGATGAAGTCTAGACCAGAGTTCGACCGGTTCGCGCGGACGTAGCTCAATGGTAGAGCCCTAGTCTTCCAAACTAGCTACGCGGGTTCGATTCCCGTCGTCCGCTCCAGCAGGGCCGAGGGCCAGGTCATCCCCGTGATGGGGAGCCTGGCCCGAGGTTTTTCCAGGCGTCCAGGGTGGCCTCGGCGAGAGCTTTCATGCGGTGTCCGTATGTCTCGTGGCCGTCGAGGATGAAGCCGCCCTCGCCGTACGGGAGGTCGCAGAAGCCGGTGCGGAAGCGGGCGGGAGGGCCGCCGGCGGGCAGCGGGAGGTACGGGTCCAGGGGGCTCATGTCGTAGGCGGCGCGGGAGCGGTGGTTGTTGCGGGCCACCTGGTGGTCACGGAGGCGTTGTACGGCGTCGATGCCCTGGTCGAGGTAGAACTGCAGCCAGCGGTACTGGCTGTCGAGGTACTTCTCGTGGCCGCGTGACGGGTGCTGGAGGAGGTACACGCAGACCACGACGGCGTGCCACTTGTACATGTCGGGGTCGAGCTGTTCCTCGGCGAGGATCGTGTTGTAGTAGTCGGCGCACTCGCCGAGCGGTCCCGCCGGCGCGCCGCAGTCGCAATGAGCAGCCATGGCGGGTCACCCTAGCGACGTGGTGGTGCGGGCGTCCAAGGCATTTCGGGCGCTCCCGAGCCGGGATCGGAGCCTTCCGTGCGCTCGTAAGCTGTGATCGATGCGTGTGCGACCGATCTCCCGTGAGGCTCTCGTCGAGGAGCTGGCCGAGCTGGTCGCCGCCCGTCCCGCACGTGCGTGGGTGCGGGTGGCGGTGGACGGGGCGCCGCCCGCGCGGCCGGGGGCGCTGGCGGACGAGCTGGTCGCGCCCCTGCGGTTGCGGGGCCGGCCCGTGGTGCGGGTGTCGGCGGGCGACTTCCTGCGGCCCGCCTCGCTGCGGCTGGAGTACGGCAGGACCGATCCCGACGCCTTCTACGACGACTGGCTCGACGTCAAGGCGTTGCGCAGGGAGGTGCTGGATCCGCTGGAGCCGGGCGGGTCGGGGCGGGTGCTGCCGGCGTTGTGGGACAGCGGGATCGATCGGGCGTACCGGATGCCGTACACGGAGCTGGCGCCTGGCGGGGTGGTGCTGGTGGACGGGGCGTTGCTGCTGGGGCGGGGGCTGGCGTTCGACGTGAGCGTGCACGTGTGGCTGTCGCCGGGGGCGCTGGAGCGGGGGACGCCCGAGGGTGAGCGGTGGACGCTGCCCGCCTACGGGCGGTACGAGCGGGAGGCGCGGCCCCAGGAGGCGGCCGACGTCGTGGTGCGGGCCGACCATCCGGACCGGCCGGCCGTCCTGCTCCGCTGACCATCGGGAACGAGTGGTCAGCGGGGCGCGGGCGGCGCAGACTGAAGCGATGATGCCCAGCCACTGGTACAACATCGTCCCCGACCTTCCCGCACCGCCCCCTCCGCCGCTGCATCCGGCCACGCGGCGGCCCGTGGGGCCCGACGACCTGGCGCCGCTGTTCCCCATGGAGCTCATCGGGCAGGAGGTCAGCGGCGAGCGGTACGTCCTGATCCCGGAGGAGGTGCTGGACGTCTACCGGCTGTGGCGGCCGACGCCGCTGATCCGGGCGCGCCGGCTGGAGCGGTCGCTGGGCACCCCGGCCAGGATCTACTACAAGTACGAGGGCGGCTCCCCCGCCGGCTCGCACAAGCCGAACACGGCGGTGCCGCAGGCGTACTACAACGCGCGCGAGGGCGTGCGGTTGCTGACGACCGAGACGGGCGCGGGCCAGTGGGGTTCGGCGCTGGCGTTCGCGTGCGCGCAGTTCGGCCTGGAGTGCCGGATCTGGATGGTACGCGCGTCCTACGATCAGAAGCCGTACCGTCACGCCCTCATGCGCGTGTACGGCGCGACGGTGCACGCGAGCCCGTCACCGGTGACGAGCGCGGGCGGCAAGGTGCTGGCGGCGGATCCCGGCTCGCCCGGCAGCCTGGGCATCGCGATCAGCGAGGCGGTGGAGGTGGCGGCGGCGACGTCCGACGCCAGGTACGCGCTCGGCTCGGTGCTCAACCACGTGCTGCTGCACCAGACGGTGATCGGCGAGGAGGCGCTGGCCCAGCTCCCTGAGCCGCCCGACGTGGTCATCGGCTGCACCGGCGGCGGCTCGAACTTCGCCGGCCTGGCCTTCCCGTTCCTGCGCGAGAAGCTGGCGGGGCGCTCGCGGACGGTG
Source organism: [Actinomadura] parvosata subsp. kistnae (assembly GCF_900323885.1). Taxonomy (GTDB): domain Bacteria; phylum Actinomycetota; class Actinomycetes; order Streptosporangiales; family Streptosporangiaceae; genus Nonomuraea; species Nonomuraea composti. The sequence goes on from NZ_OOHJ01000018.1 coordinate 52,864, forward strand.
TTCCGGGCGGTGGAGCCGGCGGCCTGCCCGTCGTTCACGGGCGGCACGTACGCCTACGACTTCGGTGACACGGCCGGGTTCACGCCGCTGCTGAAGATGCACACGCTGGGGCACTCGTTCGTGCCGGACCCGATCCACGCGGGCGGGCTGCGTTATCACGGCATGTCGCCGCTGCTGTCGCACATGTACGAGCTGGGCCTGTTCGAGGCGGTCACCCGCAGCCAGAACGAGTGCTTCGAGGCCGGTGTCCGCTTCGCGCGGACGGAGGGCATCCTGCCGGCGCCGGAGCCGACGCACGCGCTGGCGGAGACGATCGCCGAGGCGCTGCGTTGTAAGGAGAGCGGCGAGGAGAAGGTGATCCTGACCGCGTTGTGCGGTCATGGTCATTTCGATCTGGGTGCTTATGAGCGGTATCTGGCGGGTGAGCTGGAGGACTACACGCTGCCTCGGGAGCGCATTCAGCAGGCGCTCTCCGAGTTGCCGTCCTGATCTCGCGGGGTGATCGCTCGGGCTTCGGGCGACCCGTCGTCCTGAGTGCGAGGGTGGCCGCTCGCGGGCGGGCGGCCACCCGACGGCGTCATCGTGCTGTGGGGCGCTTGCCGTGGTTGGCCTTCTTCTTCTTGCGTGCCTTGCCCTTGCGTGCGCGCCTGGCCATGAGCTCGCCTCCGGTGTGCCTGCGGCTGATCGGTGAGCCCTCACCGTCTCCCGCCGCGCTGACCAGCGCAAGCGTTCCGCCGTAACTAACATTCCCCAACAATTCCGTGTCATAATTTGGTGGAATCTGTTGGAAGGAGCGGGCGTGCTCGCACAGCAGCGTCAGCAGGCGATTCTCGAACGCGTGCGCAGCAACGGCGGCGTCCGGGTGGCCGATCTCGTCCGCGAGCTCGGCGTCTCCGACATGACCATCCGCCGCGACCTCGAGGTGCTGGCCGAGCGCGGGCTGCTGGAGAAGGTGCACGGCGGCGCGACCGCGCTCGGCCCGGGCTCCACGGAGGAGCCGGGCTTCACCGCCAAGTCCGCCCGCCAGCAGCCGGAGAAGGAGGCCATCGCGCGGCACGCGGCCACGCTCGTCCGCCCCGGCACGGCCGTGGCGCTGTCGGCGGGCACCACCACGTGGGCGCTGGCCCGTCACCTGATCGGCGTGCCCGAGCTGACCGTGATCACCAATTCGATCCCGGTCGCCGACGTCTTCCACCGCAACCCGCGCGCCGACCGCACGGTCGTGCTGACCGGCGGCGTACGCACGCCGTCCGACGCCCTGGTGGGCCCGGTCGCCGTGGCCGCGATCCGCCGCCTGCACGTGGACACGCTCTTCCTGGGCGTGCACGGCATGAGCGTGCGCGCCGGGTTCACCACGCCCAACCTGCTGGAGTCCGAGACCGACAGGGAGCTGGTGGCGGCCGCGACCCGGCTGGTCGTCCCGGCCGACCACACGAAGTGGAACACCGTCGGCATCAGCACCATCGCCGAGCTGAGCGAGGCCGACGTGGTCATCAGCGACGCGGGGCTGCCGCAGGACGCACGCACCGAGCTGGCCGAACGGGCCGGCGAACTGATCATCGCGGAGGCCTCCTCTTGAAGCGCACCATCACCCATCTGGCCGACGGCCGGGAGCTGATCTACTTCGACCGGCGTGACGACGCCGACCGGAGCGCGATCGACCGGCGGGCCCTGGAGCCGCGCCCGGTGGCCTCGGAGCTGCGTTACGACCCGCTGACGGAGGAGTGGATCGCGATCGCCGGGCACCGGCAGACGCGTACGTTCCTGCCGACCGGCGGCACGGCCGAGTGCCCGCTGTGCCCGTCGTCGGAGACGCGCTCGTCGGAGATCCCGTCCTATGACTACGACGTGGTGGTGTTCGAGAACCGTTTCCCGTCCTTCTCCACTAATTTCGGCACTTATGAGGACCCGGGCGGGCTGAGCGAGGTCCGTCCGGCGGTGGGCCGGTGCGAGGTGGTGTGCTTCACCTCCGACCACGACTCCTCCTTCTCCCAGCTGTCCGACTCCCAGGTGGAGCTGGTCATGGAGGCGTGGGCCGACCGCACGGCAGAGCTGTCCCAGATCGAGGGCGTGGAGCAGGTGTTCTGCTTCGAGAACCGGGGGGCGGAGATCGGCATCACGCTCGCACATCCGCACGGGCAGATCTACGCCTACCCGTACGTCACGCCCAGGACGAAGCTGCAGCTCGGCGCCGCGCGGCGGTACACGAAGGGGAACCTGTTCGCCGACGTGCTGGCCGCCGAGCGGGAGGCCGGGGTGCGGGTGGTGGCCGCCAACGAGCTGTGGACGGCGTTCGTGCCGGCCGCCGCGCGCTGGCCGTTCGAGGTGCACGTGTATCCGCACCGGCAGGTGCCGGACCTGGCGGCGCTGACGGAGGCGGAGCGGGCGGCGTTCGCGCCGCTCTACACCTCGGTGCTGCGAGCGTTCGACGGGTTGTTCGGCGTGGTGATGCCGTACATCGCGGCCTGGCACCAGGCGCCGGTGCGGGTCGACAGGGAGCTGGGCTACCTGCATCTGGAGCTGTTCAGCATCAGGCGGGCGGCGAACAAGCTCAAGTACCTGGCGGGCTCGGAGTCGGCGATGGGGGCGTTCGTGAACGACGTGCTGCCGGAGGAGGCGGCGCGGCTGATTCGATCACAGATAGATCACTAATAGATTTCTAGTTAAGGTCGCATGACTCGTGATCTACCACTAATATCCCCATATGCACCGGCCGTAACGGCCGTAGCACGCCTAATCCCGGGCGCCTCGCCCGGGAGCCGGGGACCCAAACCGCACCTGGGGTGAATCCGCTACGGCGGTAGGGAATCGCACCTCCCTTGCCCGAACCCGTCAGCTAACCCGGCCGGCAGAGGGAGAGGAACATCCACGTGGCGGCTTCGTCCCCCGCGATTCTTGCCATCGGACTCATCACCGCCACCGCCGTCGCCTTCTCGGCGGCCCCCGTGTCGGCGGCGCCCAAACCGACCGAAGCCGAGCTCCGCGCCCAGCTCAAGCAGCTCAACAGCAAGGTCGACAAGCTCATCGAGAAGTACAACCTCAAGCGCGTCGAGCTGGCCAAGGCCGAGGACGCCGCCAAGGCCGCCGCGGCCAGGGCCGCCGCCGCCGAGCGGACGCTGACCGAGGCCGAGCAGCGCGTCGCCGACATCGCCCGCCTGCGCTACCAGAACGGCGACCCCTCCGCGCTGCCCGGCTTCCTGCTCCCCACGGACGCCGACACCGCCGCCCTGCTCGAACAGCTCACCGCCGAGCAGCAGGCCCTCGTCGCCACCGTCGCCAAGGCCCGCGACGACAAGAAGAAGGCCAGCGAGGAGGCCGCCGCCCTGACGGACAAGATCAAGGCGGACGCCGCCGAGGTCGACAAGCAGCGCGACGAGGCCGAGGACGTCATCGACGACATCAAGGACAAGCTGGAGGACCTCGTCCCCTTCGGCACGGGCCGCAACTCCGACGGCTCCTGGGCCCCCGAGCTGCCCTCGGGCTCCGACAACATCACCTCCCGCACGCGGCTGATGAAGGCCCAGGTGGAGAAGAACTTCGCGCTGCCGTTCGCGGTCGGCTGCTTCCGTTCGGGCTCCAGCGGCGAGCACCCGCTCGGGCGGGCCTGCGACTTCATGATGAGCTCGGGCGGCTCGATGCCGACCGCCGCGAACCAGGCGCTCGGCGACCGCATCGCCGCCTGGGCGCTGCAGAACAAGGACAAGCTGGGCGTCAAGTACGTGATCTGGAAGCAGCGCATCAACCAGGGCTCCGGCTGGCGGGCGATGTCCGACCGGGGCAGCATCACCGAGAACCACTACGACCACGTGCACATCTCGATGAACTAGCCCCCGGCCCGCACGATCTTGACCTCCGGGTGACGCGGCGACGGCTCGTCCAGCACGGGCCGTCGCTGTGCCTTGAGGTGCAGGTCGAGAAAGGCCGCCACGTACGTGCGGGTCAGCTCGGCCGCGCGCGGCCCGGTCAGGGCGCCGTACGCGGGCGTGAGGCCGAGCGCGCCGGCCAGCAGCGGCCCGTCGGTGAACGCCTGGTGGTCCGCCCCCTTCACCACGATCCACCGCTTCCACCCGGCCAGCAGATCCCAGTCGCGCTCCCACGACGGGTCCCGGCCGCCGGGGACGTGCTCCGGCGCGCCGAGGAACAGGAACGGCCTGGTGAAGCCGCTCTTCGGGATCCTCGCGTACGTGCTGCCGTCCATGTCGATCCCGGCGCGGATCCGCGCGTCCTTCACCATGGCCGCCACCGCGGCGGCCCCGCCGATCGACTGGCCGGCCATCGCGATCCTGGAGCGGTCGATCACCTTCGAGCCGGCCCACTTCGACGGCAACTGATCGAGCACGAACGAGACGTCCGCCGCCCGCCCGGCGGAGACGACCGCGCCGAACCCGGGGTCCGCGTCACTGTCGCAGGCCAGGCACTCGGCGATCGTGCCGTCTTCCAAAGTCGTGGCGTAGCTCTCGTACGGATGGTCGATCCCGGCCACGACGTATCCCCGGCTGGCCAGGTCCTCGGCCAGTGAGGTGAGGGTGCTGACCGGCTTGGTGAACCCCGGCGAGAGCACCACCAGGGGAAGCTTCCGCCCAGCGGGCGCGGCGTCCACCACGGCGTTCGTCCGCGTCCTGCTCAGCGTGTCGTACGGCGCGCTCGCGATCCTGCCGCCCTTCAGGAGCAGCTCGGACTCCTCGGCCGTCATGTACGGCGCCGGCGGCCCGTCCCGCTGCTCGGTCGGGTACCAGAGGGTCACCTTCAGCTCTCTGACCTTGGCGTCGAGGTTCCAGGGATCGGGACGGGAGGCGTCCTTGAGGTGCAGGACGGTGGTGCCGACGGGGTGCGGGCCGGTGGGCGCGGGCAGGGTGGCGGGGCCGGACGGCGGGGGTGACACGGCGGCGGCCCTGGGCGGGGCGGGCGCCGTACAGGCGGAGGCGGCGAGGACGGCCAGGCCGGCGAGCGCCACCGCGATCGGTCTCATGGGGCGATCGGTTCCTCTCACTTGCGCAGCAGGGTCAGGGCCCGCCGCAGCGCGGGGTCGCGCCCGGCGGCGGCGTCCCGCGAGGTCAGGGGCACGTAGTGGTCGGGCGGCACGCCGATCCTGTCGACCACCTCGCGGGCGGGGCCGAGGTGGTGGCGGGCGGGGAAGCTCAGCACGGTGTTGTTGCCGAGCAGGTACGGCTCCGCCGGCCCGGAGATCACCCCCGCCGTCCTGGTGCCGACCAGGGTGCCGATCCGCAGACCCTTGACGGCGGAGCCGACGTGCTCGCACGCCGAGGCGCAGCCGCCGTCGATGAGCACGGCCAGCGGCAGGTTCACCAGCTCCACGGTGTCGTCGGTGCGGAAGGACTCGCAGGTGCCGTCCGCCGCGCACTGGTAGCCCGTGACCTTGCCGTGGACGAACGCGCTCAGCAGCCGGACCGCCTCAGTGGGGTTGCCGCCGCCGTTGCCGCGCAGGTCCAGCACGACACCGGTGAGCGTCCGGCCCCTGCGCAGCCGGGCGATCGCGTCGAGCGCCCGCTTCGCCGCGTCCGGCCCGAACCCGCGCACCCGCACGTAGGCGACGTCGCCCTCCAGCCTCGACCGGACCACCTGCAAGGCGGCGAGATCCCGCTGGTAGAGGCCCGGTCGGAGGGTCACGGTCCAGCGGCGGCCGGTGCTCTCCCGCAGCAGCCGCAGCCGCACCGGGCGGGCCTCCGGATACTGGGGCTGCAGGGCGGTGATCGCGGGGGCGACGGCCGTCCCGTCGATGAAGGGCGCCGAGCCGTTGACCGACTCGATGACGTCACCGGGCCGCACCCCGGCGGCCCGGGCCGCGCCGCCTTGCACGGCGGTGACGAACAGCGGCGGCAGGGCCGGGCTCTCCGGGCCGTCGGCGCTCGCCTCCAGCCCCAGGCCGTAACCGTCGCCGTCGTAGTAGTCGGGGGGCCGCTCGACGTCGTGCGCCCAGCGCGCGTGGTTGTCGTCGAGGGCGGCCACCATCGCTTCGAGGGTGACCACGGCCAGCTTGTCGCGCAGGCCGGGCACCTGGTCGGCGAGCTTGCGGTAGACGGTCTCGAACGCGGCCCAGTCGGCCTTCCTGTCGCCGGTCAGCGCCGGCATGACGGCGTCCGGCAGGTCGCGCCCGTCACGGTTGAGCTCCCGCGTCAGGGCGGCGAACCCGGCCGTCAGCAACGCGCGGGCGTCGAGCGTGGCGGCGCCGTAGTAGTGGGTGAGGATGCAGAAGTACGCCTGCTCGACGACGTCGATCGTGGTCGGCGTCTCCGCTCCGGGGGCCGTCTGGGGCCGTGCGCAGGCCGTACCGGCCGCGCTGCCCGCCTGGCCGCGCGGCGGGGCGGGCGGCGAGCAGGCCGCCGCCAGGAGCAGGGCGAGCCCGGCCGCCACCGTCCTCGCCCTCATGACGGGCGCCTCCTGATCCACCAGAAGGACAACCACGTCAGGGCGAGGGTGAGCAGCGCGTAGATGCCGGTCTCGATCCACTGCAGCGGCCAGAAACGCTCCAGCGGCTGGTACGTCGCCCGCTGCCGGTAGCCGAGCCGGTTGATCTCCACCATGCACGCCTCCCCGCCCTGCGGCCCGGCACCCGACAGCGCGCAGGGCCCCGACGTGGTGGAGACCGGGATGGGCGCGTGCTCGCCGGCGGGCGCGACCGTCCGCCCCGACGAGTCGACGAGCGCGCTGGACAGGACCCACGAGCCCGTGTGCCCGGGGATCGCCGACGTCAGGATCACCGAGAAGACGCCGTCGCGGCTCATGCTCAGCCCGTCCACGTTCCCCTTGCCGATCTCGAAGGAGGCCGTGACCGGAGGCAGCAGGTGCGGCCTGACCAGCAGCGGCACGGCGACCTGGACGGCCGCGAAGAGGGCCAGGGTGAGGGCCATCGCGGGCAGGGTGCGGCGCACCAGCATGCCCACGGTGACGCCGAGCGCGAAGGCGAAGGCCGCGTACCCCAGGGGGGCGATCCCGCGCGCGCCGAACACCAGCGGGTCCATCAGCGCGAACCCCTCCGGCGCCGACTGGTCCAGCGGCCCCGACCACCAGGTGACGGCCAGGCCGCTCACCCCGGCGGCGGCCGTGGCGACCAGGCCCGTGAACCCGAGCTTGATCGCCAGCCAGCGGGTCCTGGTGATGCTCTGGTTCCACACCAGCAGGTGCGTGCCCGCCTCCAGCTCGCGGGTGATCAGCGGCGCTCCCCAGAAGAGCCCCACGAGGGCGGGCAGGATCAGCACCACGAGCGTGCTCGCCAGGAACGGCAGCTCGTACTCGCCGAAGAAGCGGTCGTAGAAGCCCACGCACTCCTCGCCCCGCGTGCAGGAGGCGATGCCGGTCGCGTAGTCGTTCGCCAGCCGCGAGCCGGTCGTGAGCAGCACGGCGGCGAGCAGCACGAGCAGGGTCGCCGTCATCACGGCGGCGCCGCGGAACTGCCGCCAGGTCAGCCAGATCATCGCTGCGCCTCCAGGCGGGAGTGGTCCATGTAGGCCAGGACGAGGTCCTCCAGGCCGAGCGGGCTCGCGGTCCAGGCGGGGCCGAGGCCGGGCAGGTCGCCGTGGACGACGAAGGTGCTCTGCCGCTCGGTGTGCCGGGCGGAGACGACCTGCCCGTCGAGGAGCGGGGCGGCGGGGTCGTGGCGCGGGCCGGTGAGGCGGTGGTGGCCGGCCAGCAGCTCTTCTGTGCGCCCGATGACCTGGACGCGCGACTCGACGAGCACGATCAGGTAGTCGCAGGTGCGTTCGAGGTCGGAGACCAGGTGGGAGGAGAGCACCACGCTGAGCCGGTGCTCGGCGGTGGCCTCCATCAGCCCTTGCAGGAACTCGCGGCGGGCCAGCGGGTCGAGCGAGGCGACCGGTTCGTCCAGGATGAGCAGGTCGGGCCGCTTGGCCAGACCGAGCGTGAGCGCGAGCTGGGCGCGTTGCCCGCCCGACAGCCGGCCGGCGCGCTGGCCGGGGTCGAGGCCGAGCGCGGCGATGCGGTCCCGCGCCAGCGCGGCGTCCCAGCCCGGGTTGAGTCGGGCGCCGAGCCGCAGGTGCTCGGCGACGGTCAGGGCCGCGTAGACGGGGGTGTCCTGGGCGACGAAGCCGACCCTGGCCAGCTGCGCGGGGCCGGCGGCGGGCCGGCCGCCCAGGACGTCGATGCCGCCGGTCGTGGGCTCCAGCAGGCCGGTGGCCAGCTTCAGCAGCGTGGTCTTGCCCGCGCCGTTGGGGCCCACGAGGCCGGCGACGTGGCCCTCGGGGATGTCGATGGTGCAGTCACGCAGGGCCCAGCGCCTGCCGTACCTCTTGCCGAGCCCGTGAGCTTCTAAGACGGCGGACATATCCGCCCCCTTTCTCCATTTAACTAGTGTCCTAGCACTTTAGGAACACAGTTGTATGGAGTGGGTAAAGAGGCGTCAGAAGGACGGGGCCGGCGGCGCCTTGGGAGCGGCTGGCGCCTTCGGAGCGGCCGGCAGCCGGAAGCGGGCGGGCAGCAGCGGCTCGCACGCCCGCACCGCCGCCCCGTACTTCTCGGACAGGACGTCCACGGGCTCGCCGTCGATCCGCAGGTTGATCGGCCCGTCCTCCGAGAGCGTGACCTCGGGGAAGCCGGGCAGGCCGTGCGAGCGCATGCACGCGGTGAACGCCCTGCCGTCGTCGGCGCCGGGCAGCGAGGTCAGGCCCGCGGCGAGGGCGACACCGGCCAGGAGCAGCTTTCTGATCATCATGCCTCCGGGTGTGGTTGCTGTGGGGATCAGGCAAGCCGGAGCCCGGTTACACGGCGGTGACGGAGATGGTTACCCCGCTGTAACCCCGGTGGCGGGCATCCTGGGGATCATGAGGGTGTTGGTGGTCGAGGACCACGAGGAGCTGGCCCTGACCGTCGCCGCGGGCCTGCGCCGCGAGGGCATGGCCGTGGACGTCGTGCTGGACGGGCCCGGCGCGCTCGAACGCGCCTCGGTCCACCACTACGACGTCATCGTGCTCGACCGGGACCTGCCCGGCCTGCACGGCGACGAGGTGTGCCGGTCGCTGGCCGCCTCCGGGCACCCGGCGCGGATGCTGATGCTGACCGCCGCCGGGACGATCGACGACAGGGTCGCCGGGCTCGGCGCCGGCGCCGACGACTACCTGCCCAAGCCGTTCGCCTTCGCCGAGCTGGTCGCGCGGATCCGGGCGCTGGCCAGGCGGGCGCAGCAGGCCCTGCCCACCGTCCTCGTCCGCGGTGACCTGCGGCTGGACCCCGCCACGCGGATCGCCACCCGGAACGGGCACCGGCTGCCGCTGAGCCCCAAGGAGTTCGCCGTGCTGGAGCTGCTGCTGGCCGCGCAGGGCGCGGTGGTCTCCGCCGAGCAGCTCCTGGAGCGCTGCTGGGACGAGTTCGCCGACCCGTTCACGCAGACCGTGAAGGTGACGGTCAGCCGGTTACGCCGCAAGCTCGGCGACCCGCCGCTCATCGAGACCGTCCCGCAGGCCGGGTACCGGATATGAGGCGGACCGTCCGGCTGCGCCTGACCGCGCTCTACGGCGGGCTGTTCCTGATGGCCGGCGTCGTCCTGGTGGTGCTCATCTACCTCCTGGTCAGGTACTCCCCCTTCCCCGCCCCTCCGGCCGCCCCCGACCCTCTCGGCGGGCTGTCCGTGCCCGAGCCCCAGCCGCCGCGGCCCGACACCCTGAGCAGGCTGCTGGTCAACTCGCTGATCGCGCTGGCCGTCATGGCGGGCGCGGCGGCGGTGCTGGGCTGGGTGACGGCGGGGCGCGTGCTGCGCCCGCTCGGCGAGATGACCGCCACCGTACGGCGCATCACGGCCGACCGGCTGGACCGGCGGTTGGCCGCCACAGGGCCCGACGACGAGCTGAAGGGGCTGGCCGACACGTTCGACGCACTGCTGGACCGGCTGGAGGCGGCCTTCACCGCGCAGCGCCGGTTCGTCGCCAACGCCTCACACGAGCTGCGGACGCCGCTGACGTTGCAGCGGGCCATGGCCGAGGTCGCGCTCGCCGACCCGGACGCCGACGCCCAGGCGTTGCGGGGCGTGCTGGAGCGGGTGGTGGCGGCGGGCAAGCACCAGGAACGGCTCATCGAGGCGCTGCTCGTGCTGGCCCGCAGCCAGCAGGGCCTCGACCAGCGGCAGCCGCTCGACCTGGCCGAGATCGCCGCCGAGGCCCTCGACCCGCACCCGGGTATCGACCTGGAGACCGACCTTCGTCTCGGCCCCGCGCCTGCCTCGGGTGACCGGGCGTTGCTGGAGCGCCTGGTCACGAACCTGATCGACAACGCCGTCCGGTACAACGTGCCCGGCGGCCGGATCGAGGTGGAGACGGCCACCCGCGCCGGCCGCGCCGTCCTGCGGGTCGCCAACAGCGGCCCGGTGATCCCGCCCGAGCAGGCCCACCTGCTCACGCAGCCGTTCCAGCGCCTGGAGGGCGGCAGGAGGGCCGGCCGTGACGGGCTCGGGCTGGGCCTGTCGATCGTGGCCGCCATCGTCGAGGCCCACGACGGCACGCTGGACGTCACGCCGCTGCCGGACGGCGGGCTCGACGTCACCGTCACGGTGGGCCAGGCGCTCAGTTCGTCAGCGTGAGCGGGTTGACGAGGTCGGCGTAGACGAGCAGCCCCGCCATGATCATCATGACGATCGCGATCGCGTACGTCAGCGGCAGCACCTTCGCGATGTCCACGTAAGCGGGCTCGGGCCGCCGCATGATCCGGGCGAAGCCCCGCTTGATGCCCTCCCACAGGCCGCCCGCGATGTGCCCGCCGTCGAGCGGGAGCAGCGGGATGAGGTTGAACATGCCGATCGCCAGGTTGAAGCCCGCCAGTAGGTTGACGAAGATGGCGACCTTCTTCTCCGTGGACAGGTCGGAGGCGAGGATCTCGCCGCCCATGCGGCCCGCGCCGACCACGCCGACCGGCCCCTCGGGGTCGCGCTCCTCGCCGGAGAAGGCCGCGTGCCAGACGCCGACCATCTTCTCCGGCAGGTTGATCAGCGAGCCCGCCACCCGGCCGGTCAGCTCGCCCATGTAGCCGATGACCTGGCCGATGCTCTGCTGCTCCATGACCTCGGTGGGCAGCACGCCGAGGAAGCCGACGTTCTTGTCGATCTTCTCGGGGTTCTCCAGGTTGGGGCGGTCTTGGGCGATGAGCGTGACGTTCAGGGTCATGGGCTTGCCGTCACGCACGATGCCGACCTTCACCGGGCCGGGGCCGTGGGAGCGGATGAGCCGGGTGGCGTCCTCCCACGAGCCGATCCGCTCGCCGTTGAAGCTCACCATGCGGTCGCCCGGCTTCATGCCCGCCTGCGCGGCCGGGGTCGGCTTGTCGGTCGCCTTGCACTGCGTGCGCTGCTCGGAGATCGGGATCACGCACGTGTTGGTGTCGGGCGAGACGATCGGCGCCCAGGTGGGCAGGCCGATGCCGACCAGCAGGATGGTGAAGAAGATGAAGGCGAGCACGAAGTTCATCGCGGGGCCGCCCGACATGATGATGACCTTCTGCCACCACTTCTTGCGGTAGAAGACGCGGTCTTCGTCGCCCGGCCGCACCTCCTCCTGGGCGGCGTCGCGGGCCGACTCGATCAGGCCCTGCCACGGGCCGGTCGCCGTGCTGCGCAGCTTGCCCGGCTCGTCGCCCGGGCGCGGCGGCAGCATGCCGATCATGCGGATGTAGCCGCCGAACGGGATCCACTTGATGCCGTACTCGGTCTCGCCCTTGCGCCGGGACCACGCCGTCGAGCCGAAGCCCACCATGTACTGGGTCACCTTGACACCGAAGATCTTGGCCGGCACCAGGTGCCCGATCTCGTGCAGCGCGATGGAGACCATCAGGCCGAGGAGAAAGAGGATGATCCCCACGACGTAGAGCCAGTTCATCTAGGCGCGCTCCCCGGCAGACGACAAGGACAGACGAAAGGACCGACAGCCCCAGAGTAGTCGAACTCCCCACGCGTCATGGCGTACTGCTTTTCCCGGCATTGACAGCGTGCGGTCGCGCGATCACTCTGGGAGACGACGGAGGGGGACGTCTTGATCCGCATACTGATCGCTGAGCATTTGCCGCTGGTGCGCCGGGGTTTGCTGGCCACCCTCGGGGCCGAGCCCGACCTGCGGGTGGTCGCCGAGGCCGGCCGCGCGGAGGAGGTGGTGCGCGCGGCGCTGTCGTCGGAAGCCGACGTGGCCGTGGTGGACCTCGACCTGCCCGGGCCGCCGATCCTGCGCGACCTGGCCGAGCAGGTGCCGCGGTGCCGGGTGCTGATCCTGTCGGCCGCGCCCAACCCCGGGCAGGTGCGCGCGGCGCTGTCGGGGCCGGCACTCGGGTTCATGAGCTTGTGCGTGCCGCCCGAGCGGCTGGCCGAAGGGGTGCGCCAGGTGGCCGCCGGCCGGCAGGCCATCGAGGCGGAGCTGGCCGTGGCCGCGCTGCAGAGCGCGTCCAACCCGCTGACCAGGCGGGAGCTGGACGTGCTGCGCATCGCGGCGGGCGGGGCCCGCTCGACGGAGATCGCCGACGAGCTGTTCCTGTCGGTCGGCACCGTGCGCAACCACCTGTCGCGCATCATGTGCAAGACCGGGGCGCGTAACCGGCTCGACGCCGTGCGCATCGCCAGCGACTGCGGCTGGTTGTGAGCCGGTCTGATACGGGCGGTTGACGGGACCCGGTGGAGCCGCGCCGCTCCGCCGGGGCCCGAACACCTAGAGAATGGCAGCACCGCCGAGCCCGCTGCCAGTGACCGCCATCACGACCGGCCCATGTGAAACGTCACGGGTGTGCGTAGGGAACGGGCGCGGGGGTCACGGGCGCCAGATGAGGACCAGCGCGCAGTCGTCGTTGTGGCCGGACGCCATGGCGTTGACCAGCGCCCTGGCGCCGTCGCGGAAGCCGGAGGGCAGCAGCCGCTCCGCCTCGCCCAGCAGCCGGTCGAGGCCGGCGTCGATGTCGCGCCCCGGCTGCTCGATCAGCCCGTCGGTGTAGAGCAGCAGCGCGTCGCCCTTGCGCAGGGTGCCGCTGTCAGGCTCGCAGTGCAGGTCGGGCACCACGCCCAGCACCACGCCCTTGGCCGAGGCGACCTGCCAGTTGCCCGTGCCCGCGTCGAACTTCACCACCGGCGGATGCCCCGCCGAGGTGATCGTGTAGTCGCCCGTGGCCAGGTCGAGGCGCACGTGCACCGCCGTCACGAACCCCTCGTCGCCCCGCTGCCGGTGCAGGTAGGCGTTGCACGCGGGCAGGAAGTCGTCGACCGAGCCCAGCAGCCCGCCGAACGTGCCCGACAGCAGCAGCGCCCGCGTGCCCGCGTCGACGCCCTTGCCCGACACGTCGACCAGGGCGATCTCGACGGAGTCGCCGTCGCGCATCGAGACCAGGAAGTCGCCGCCGAACGACGAGCCGCCCGCCTGCTTGAGCACCACCTTGCCGCCCCAGTCCTTCGGCAGCGCGGGCAGCTCGCCCTGGCTCCTGAGCCGGTCGCGCAGCTCCAGCAGCATGGCGTCACCACGCAACCCCTGCACGCCCAGCTTGCCCCTCGTGCGGGCCATGAGCACGGCGAGCACGGCGGTGAACACGATGGTCACGGTCAGCCCGAGCCCCACCCGGCCCGCGCCGAGGTGCGCGGCGACGTACCCGAGTGCCGCCCCGACCCCCACGAGCAGCTTGACCAGGCTGGCCAGCCGGAGCTGGAGCCCGCCGATCAGAGTGACCAGGATGAGCAGGGACGGCGAGAACCACTCGTTCGAGACCTCGGCGGCGAGGAACCCGATGACCAGCGCCACCACGATCAGCGTGATGAGCAGGTTGCGGTCGCGCGCCAGCAGCACCTGCCGGACGAACCGCACGACAGGCACCAGACCCGGCACCCGCACCAGGGCGGCGCGGACCCGTGGCGGGATCAGCGGCGCCGGACGGGAACTCATGATGCGCCTGACTGTATCGGTCTGACCCGTGTTTGGGCAGCCCACTTGACCAACGCCTTGATCATTAAGGCCGTATATTGGGTGGCCGTCCCCCTTTGCCCGCTCCTACCGTGGACGAATGACGTATCCCATCCGCCCGATTGACGAGTCCGAGTGGACCGCCTTCGCCAGGGTGAACGAAGAGGCGTTCGGCTGGACGCCCCACCCCCAGCAGGCCGAGCGGTACAAGGCACAGACCGAGTTCGACCGCACCCTCGCCGCCTTCGACGGCGACACCATCGCCGGAGTCACCGCCGTCTTCAGCCTCACCATGACGGTCCCCGGCAGGCAGCTCCCCGTCGCGGGCGTGACCGCCGTCAGCGTGCTGGCCTCCCACCGCCGGCGCGGCGTGCTGTCGTCCCTCATGCGCCGGCAGCTCAACGACATCCGCGAGCGCGGCGAGTCCGTCGCCGCCCTCTACGCCTCGGAATCCCTCATCTACGGCCGGTACGGGTACGGCAGGGCGGCCTCCGAGCTGTCCTTCACCATCGACAAGCACCGCTCCGCGTTCGCCCCCGGCGCGCCGCAGGACCCCTCGCTCCGGCTCAGGGTCGTCGTCCCCGCCGAGGTGCGCGGTGACCTGGAGAAGCTGTTCGCCGCCGTCGTCACCCGGCGCCCCGGCCGCTACGAGCGCAGGCCCGAGTTCTGGGACTCCGTGCTCGCCGACGAGGAGCACGACCAGCGCGGCAACGGACCGATGCGCTCCATCGTGGCCGAGGACGACCACGGCGTGCGCGGCTACGCCCTGTTCCGCATCAAGTCGTCCTGGGACGAAGCGGGCATCCCCAACGGGACGTTGAAACTGCAGGAGCTGGAGGCCGCCGACCCGGCCGCCTACGCCCTCCTCTGGCGCAGCGTCCTCGACCGCGACCTGGTCTCCAAGGTCGAGACGTACGGCAGGCCCGTGGACGACCCGCTCATCGCGCTGCTCGCGGACACCCGCCAGCTCCGCGCCCGCTGGGCGGACGAGCTGTGGGTACGCCTCGTCGAGGTCGACCGGGCGCTCGCCGAACGCGCGTACGCGGCGCCCGTGGACGTGGTCATCGAGGTCGAGGACGACGTCTGCCCGTGGAACGCCCGCCGCTGGCGCCTCACCGCGGACCTGACCGGGGCCGAGTGCAAGCCGGTCGACGAGGAGCCGGACATCACGCTGCCGGTGGCCGCGCTCGGATCGGCGTACCTGGGCGACGGCATGCTCGGCGAGCAGTTCGAGGCGGGGCTCCTGCGCGAGCACTCCGCCGGCGCCGTCCACCGCCTCGCCACCGCCCTGTCCTGGAGCCCCAAGCCGTGGGCGGGGCTGACCTTCTGACGTAGGCTCGACGGTATGGCGCTGCAGAGCTTGCAGATCACGGCGGTCGTCGCCATGCGCGCCCGCGATGTGTCGCGCCCGTCGAAGGAGCAGCAGGAGGCCGCCGACCGGCGGCCCCTGCGCGACGAAACGCCCAGGCGCGACTCCAAACGCAAAACCTGACCTCGCCCGCGCGTGCACCGCCCCGCGCACACGCACGGCCCGTTGCCGCACGGGCGCGAGCACGGCGCGGCGCGAGCACGGCGCGGCGCGAGCACGGCGCGGCGCGAGCACGGCGCGGCGCGAGCACGGCGCGAGCGTCGCCCCCTCCTCTCCCCCAAAAGGACCGCAACCCCTTGCGGCGGGAGAGGCGCGCACCAGGAAGCGAGCGCAAGCGCCACGACCGCCAGCACGAGCGCAGCGCACTCAGGACGCAGACGCGGCACCGCACGGCGCGGCACCGCACGGCGCGGCACCGCACGGCGCGGCACCGCACGGCGCGAGCATCGCCCCCTCCTCTCCCCTAAAAGGACCGCAACCCCTTGCGGCGGGAGAGGCGCGCCAGGAAGCGGGTGCAGGCGCCGCACGGGCACGGGCGCGGCGATGCCTCGGGGCGGACGGTGGGGTGGCGCCTTGGCGGGCGCCTCCGGTGGGAGGGCCCGCGAAGGCGCGAGTCGCCGCGCCACGACCCGAGCGCGGCGCCCAAGAAGGGCCGCGGCCCCATAGGGCGGAGGTTAGGGCAGGGAGGGGAGTTGGCCGATCGTCTCGTACGTGGTGAGCTGGGCGATCCGCCGGCTGTGCCGCTCGCTGCCCGAGAACGACGTGCCCAGGAAGACCTCGACGAACCGGGTCGCCTCGTCGAGCGAGTGCATGCGGGCACCCACGCTGACGACGTTGGCGTTGTTGTGCTCGCGGGCCAGCCGGGCCGTCTCCTCGCTCCAGGCCAGGGCCGAGCGGATGCCGCGGACCTTGTTGGCGGCGATCTGCTCGCCGTTGCCGGATCCGCCGATGACCACGCCGAGGCTGCCGGGGTCGCCGGCGACGCCTTCGGCGGCGCGCAGGACGAACGCGGGATAGTCGTCCTCGGCGTCGTAGACGAAGGGACCGCAGTCGGTCACCTCGTGCCCGTGGTCCTTCAGCCAGGACACCAGGTGGTTCTTGAGCTCATAGCCGGCATGGTCGGCACCGATGTAGACACGCACCCGCCCAGTCTTCCACAGCCCCGCCGATCAGGCTCGCCCGCTAGAGTAAGGGCCCGTACCGCAACCCAGTCCTTACATCGCGAAAGCAGAGAGCCATGCGAGAGATCCGCGTCATCGGCGATCCCGTCCTGCGCACGCCCGCCGAGCCCGTGACGGACTTCGATCGGGAGCTGCGCCGGCTGATCGAGGAGATGTTCCAGGCCATGTACGCGGTCAACGGCGTCGGCCTCGCGGGCCCGCAGATCGGCGTGTCGCGCCGGCTGTTCGTCTACGACATCGCGGGCCGCAAGGGTCACGTGATCAACCCGCTGCTGACGGTGGACGACCCGGAGGACGTGCTCGACGAGGAGGGCTGCCTGTCGGTGCCCGACCGGCGTACCCGTCAGCCGATCTACGCGACGGTGGCCCGCGCGGCGGGCGTGACGGTCGAGGGCGTGGACCGGCTGCAGCGTCCGGTGCGGGTGAAGGCGCGCGGCTCGCTGGCGCGTTGTTTCCAGCACGAGACCGAGCATCTGGACGGCAAGCTGTACGTCGATCGCCTGCCGCGAAACGAGGCCCGCGAGATCATGTTGAAGGCATAGCTTGGCGGCATGAGCGTACTTTCCGGAAAGGGCGCAGTGGTCACCGGCGGCTCCCGGGGCATCGGGAAGGCCATTGTGGAGCGGCTGGCCGCAGACGGCGCGCAGGTCGTCTTCTGCTACCAGAGCTCCGACGAGGCCGCCGAGCAGGTGGCGAAGGAGACGGGCGCGCACGCCGTGCGGGCCGATCTCGGGAGGAAGGAAGACCTGGAGCGGCTGTTCGCCGAGGCGGAGGCGCGGCTGCCCGGGGTCGACATCCTGGTCAACAACGCCGCCACCGCCGAGGCGCAGAAGCTCATCACGGACATCACCGACGACGACTACGAGCGGGTGTTCGCGGTGAACACGCGGGCGGTGTTCCTG
Organism: [Actinomadura] parvosata subsp. kistnae; assembly: GCF_900323885.1. Classification (GTDB taxonomy): domain Bacteria; phylum Actinomycetota; class Actinomycetes; order Streptosporangiales; family Streptosporangiaceae; genus Nonomuraea; species Nonomuraea composti. Next base: position 70,196 of record NZ_OOHJ01000018.1, read on the forward strand.
GCGATCCAGTGGGCGTCGCGGGTGATGCGCGACGGCGGGCGCATCGTCAACGTCTCGTCGCTCAACACGCAGGTGCCGGCGCCGACGCTGGCGCTCTACTGCGGCAGCAAGGGCGCGATGGAGCAGTTCGCCAAGGTGGCGGCGCGGGAGCTGGGGCCGCGCGGCATCACGGTCAACGTCGTCTCGTCGGGCGCCACCGACACCGACATGCTGCGGGGCGCCAACCCGCCCGAGGCGCTGGAGAGCACGCCGGCGATGACGGCGTTGCAGCGCCTGGGCAGGCCCGACGACATCGCGGCGGTGGTCGCGTTCCTCGCCGGGCCCGACGGGCGGTGGGTCACCGGCCAGAATGTCCTGGCCACCGGCGGCCTGCTGCTGTGAGCCCGGTGGTGCCGGCCTGAAGGCCCTGCCGGCGTCCGCCTCCGGGCCCGGTGGCGTCAGAGCTGCAGCGACTTGACCTCGAGGTATTCCTCCAGGCCGTGCTCGCCCAGCTCGCGGCCCACTCCCGACTGCTTGTAGCCGCCGAAGGGCGCCATCGGGTTGAACCGGCCGCCGTTGATCGACACCTGGCCGGTGCGCAGCCGCCTGGCGACCGCGACCGCGTGCTCCTCGGTGGCCGCCCAGACGGCGCCGGCCAGGCCGTACTTGGTGTCGTTGGCGATCTCGACCGCGTTGTCCTCGGTCGTGTACGGGATCAGCGCGAGCACCGGCCCGAAGATCTCCTCCTGCTCGATCGTCATCCCCGGCTCCACGGCCGCGAACACGGTGGGCTCGACGTAGTAGCCGCGCTCGTGCGGCCGCTCGGTGCCGCCCGCCACCAGCCGGGCGCCCTCCTCCTGCCCCCGGTTGACGTAGCGGATCACGCGGTCGCGCTGGGTCGCCGACACCAGGGGGCCGATCTTGGTGGACTCGTCGAAGGGGTCGCCGACGCGGTAGCCGCGCGCGGCCTCGACGGCCAGGTGCACGGCCTCGTCGTACTGGTCACGCTGGACGATCATGCGGCTCCACGCCGAGCAGGTCTGGCCGGCGTTGACGAAGCAGTTGGCCACCCCGACCTTGACGGCCAGGGGCAGGTCGGCGCCGGGCAGGATGACGTTGGCGGACTTGCCGCCGAGCTCCAGCGCGACCCGCTTGACGGACTCGGCGGCCAGCGCGGCCACCCGGCGGCCGGCGGCGGTGGAGCCGGTGAAGGAGACCATGTCGATCTCGGGGTGGGCCGCCATGGCCTCGCCGACGACCGGGCCGCGCCCGCTGACCAGGTTGAACACGCCCGGCGGCAGGCCCACCTCGTCGAAGATCTCGGCCAGCGCGTACGCGGCCAGCGGCGCCACCTCACTCGGCTTGAGCACGACGGTGCACCCGGCGGCCAGCGCGGGGGCGACCTTGCACACGATCTGGTGCAGCGGATAGTTCCACGGGGTGATCGCGGCGACGACGCCGATGGGCTCCTTGACGACCAGGGAGTTGCCGACGCGCGACTCGCGCGGGTGGCTCTCGGCGAGCCGGGCGTAGGAGGCGAGGACGCCGGCCGGCATGAGCGTCTGCACCCTGAGTGCGAAGCCGAGCGGCGCGCCCATGTCGGTGGCGATCGTCTTGGCTATCTCGTCGGAGCGCTGTTTCAGCAGGTCGGCCGCGTGCGCGAGGAGTTTGCCGCGTTCGGAGGCGGCCGTCTCCGACCAGGCGGGGAAGGCTTTTCTGGCTGCTGCCGCGGCCGCTTCGACATCGTCGGGAGAGCCCGCGGGCACCCGGTCGATGATCTCTTCGGTGGCCGGGTTGACGACGTCGATGGAGTCGTCGGATGCCGAAGCGGTCCAGGAGCCGCTGATGTACAGCTGACGCATAGGCCCATCCTGACAGTGACCCGGGTCACAAGGCGAGGGCTCATCCTGAGCCGGGGATAAGCCCTTTCCACCGCCACCAGCTTTATTACTCCGGCGTATCAGTCGAACTGGGGACGCTTGGTACGGGTGCGCTTCAGCTCGAAGAAGTCGTCGTACTGGGTGACCATGAGCACGCCGTCCCACAGTTTGCCCGCGTCCTCGCCGCGCAGGATCTTGGTGATGACGGGGCCGAAGAAGGCGTTCTCGCCGACGCGGATGATCGGGGTGCCGACCTCCTGGCCGACCAGGCCGATGCCCTCGTCGTGGGAGGCGCGGATGACGTCGTCGTACTCGTCGGAGTGCATGGCGTCGGCCAGGCTCGGCTCGAGCCCGGCGTCCTCCAGGGCGCCCTCGATGACCTCGCGCAGGCGCTCGGGGTCCTTGATGCCCTGGTTGTGCAGGCGGGTGCCGAGGCCGGTGTAGAGGGGGCCGATGACCTGCTCGCCGTGCTTGGCGGCGGCCGCGGCGACCGTCCTGATGGACCCCATGGCCCTGGCGGCGCGCTCGAGGTAGTCGGCGGGGACGTCCTTCTCCTGGTTGAGGAAGTAGAGGGACATCATGCGCCAGCGCGGCTCGATGGGGCGGACCTTCTCCACCTCCAGGAGCCAGCGCGAGGTCACCCACGCGAACGGACACGAGGGGTCGAACCACAGGTCCACGGGAATCTTCTCAGTCATGTCTGCCCGTAACCTGAGGTGGTTCGGGTCCTATTCCCGGCATGGCAGGATACGGACAACCCCGACGAAGTGGTGAAAAGGAGCGCAACTTGGCAGGCAACCTGACCCGGGACGAGGCTCGTGAACGCGCCCGGCTGTTGAAGGTCGAGTCGTACGAGGTCGCACTCGACCTGACGGAGGGAGAGGAGCGCTTCGAGAGCGTCACCACGGTCCGCTTCACCAGCACCACGCCCGGGGCGTCCACCTTCATCGACCTGCACGGAGCCAACGTCCGCAAGGTCACGCTCAACGGCGCCGACCTCGACGTCTCCGCCTACGACGCCGACAAGGGACGCTTCCCGCTCCCCTCGCTCGCCGCGTCCAACGAGCTCGTCGTCGACGCCGACTGCACCTACATGCGCACCGGCGAGGGCCTGCACCGCTTCGTCGACCCCGTGGACCAGAAGGTCTACCTGCACAGCCAGTTCGAGACCGCCGACGCGCACCGCATGTACGCGTGCTTCGACCAGCCCGACCTCAAGGCCACCTTCCAGCTCACCGTGCTGGCCCCGGCCGACTGGGAGGTCGTCTCCAACTCCGCCCCCACCGGCGTGGAGGACCTGCCCGAGCAGGCCGGCAAGCACGGCACCGTGCAGGCGGCCAAGCGGTGGCAGTTCGCACCCACCCCGGTCATCTCCACTTACATCACCGCGCTGGTAGCAGGTCATTACCACAAGGTGACATCCGAGCACGACGGCATCCCGCTCGGCATCTACTGCCGCTCCTCGCTGGCCGAGCACCTCGACGCCGACAACATCCTCGAGGTCACCCGGCAGGGCTTCGACTTCTTCCACCGCGTGTTCGGCGTGCGCTACCCGTTCGGCAAGTACGACCAGCTCTTCGTGCCCGAGTTCAACGCCGGCGCGATGGAGAACGCGGGCTGCGTGACGTTCCTGGAGGACTACGTCTTCCGCTCCCGCGTCACCGACGCCGTCGTCGAGCGGCGCGCCGAGACGATCCTGCACGAGATGGCGCACATGTGGTTCGGCGACCTCGTCACCATGCGCTGGTGGGACGACCTGTGGCTGAACGAGTCGTTCGCCACCTACATGTCCGTCCTCGCCCAGGCCGAGTCCACCCGCTGGACCAAGGCCTGGACCACGTTCGCGAACGTCGAGAAGTCCTGGGCCTACCGCCAGGACCAGCTCCCCTCCACCCACCCCATCGCCGCCGACATCCCCGACATGCAGGCGGTCGAGGTCAACTTCGACGGCATCACGTACGCCAAGGGCGCCGCGGTGCTCAAGCAGCTCGTGGCCTACGTCGGCCTCGACAACTTCCTGGCCGGCGTGCGCGACTACTTCGCCGAGCACGCCTGGGGCAACACCGAGCTCGAAGACCTGCTGGGCGCGCTGGAGCGGACCTCGGGCCGCGACCTGTCCTCCTGGTCGAAGGAGTGGCTGGAGACCTCCTGGGTCAACACGCTGCGCCCCGAGTTCGAGGTGTCGGGGGGCCGGTTCACCAGCTTCGACGTCGTCCAGGAAGCGCCGGTCGAGCATCCCACGCTGCGCTCCCACCGGATCGCGATCGGCCTCTACTCGCTGGCCGGCGGCGAGCTCACCCGTACCAAGCGGGTCGAGCTGGACGTCGTCGGCGCGCGCACGAGCGTCACCCAGCTCATCGGCGAGGAGCAGCCCGACCTGGTGCTGCTCAACGACGACGACCTGACGTACGCCAAGATCCGCCTCGACGCCCGCTCGCTGCGGACGCTGGTCGACGGCGGCATCACCGCGTTCACCGAGTCCCTGCCGCGCGCCCTGTGCTGGGCCGCGGCCTGGGACATGACCCGCGACGGCGAGATGTCCACCCGCGACTACGTCAAGCTCGTCGTCTCCGGCGCCGCCACCATCACCGACATCACGGTCCTCCAGGCCGTGCTGCGGCAGGCGCGCCTGGCCGTCCAGCAGTACGCCGACCCCGCCTGGCGGGCCGAGGGCCTGTCCCTGCTGGCCACGGAGCTGCGCGCGCTGCTCGGCGCCGCCGCGCCCGGCTCCGACCAGCAGCTGTCCTTCCTCCAGGCGTACGCGGCCGCGGCCACCTCGGAGGAGGAGCTGGCGCTGCTGGAGGGCATCCTCGACGGCACGTCCGTGCCCGACGGCGTGACCGTCGACGCCGACCTGCGCTGGACGCTCGTCCGCGCGCTCGTCTCCGGCGGCCGGCTCGGCGAGGCCGACATCCAGGCCGAGCTGGAGCGGGACCCTACGGCGAAGGGTGAGCGCTCGGCCGCCGAGTGCCGGGCCTCGATCCCGACGGCCGAGGCCAAGGAGACCGCCTGGGCCCAGATCGTCGGCGGCGAGCTGGCCAACCACATCGCCCGCGCCACGATCGGCGGCTTCCAGGACCCGCACCACTCCGAGCTGCTCGCCCCGTACCGGGACAAGTACTTCGCCGAGGTCGGGCGCATCTACCAGGAGTGGACGTTCGACCAGGCGTCCACGTTCGCCGTCGGATGCTTCCCGTCGCTGCTCATCGAGCCCGCCACCGTGCAGGCGGCGCACGACTTCCTGTCGACCGCGCAGCCGCCCCAGGCGCTGCGCCGGCTCATCCTCGAAGGCGCCGACGGCGTCCGCCGCGCCCTGCGCAACAGGGAGAAGGACGCCGCCTCCGCGTGACCCGTCCGGCCGGCCCCCGCCTCTTCGGCGGGGGCCGACCGCACCGACTTGACGTGGGCATCCAGGACGCGGTGTTAGCCTCGAAACGTGCTAGGCCCGGGGTCCGCCCTCAACGACCGCTACGTGCTCGGCGCCCGCATCGGTGGCGGGGGCATGGGCGAGGTGTGGCGTGCCGACGACACCGTCCTCGGGCGTACGGTGGCGGTCAAGGTGCTCATGCCCGCGCTCAGCGAAGACCCCACCTTCACCCAGCGCTTCCAGAACGAAGCCAGGGCCATGGCCACCCTCACCCACCCCGGCGTGGTCGACGTCTACGACTACGGCGTCAGCGACGTCGGCGGGCGCCGCGTCAGCTTCCTCGTCATGGAGCACATCCAGGGCGAATCCCTCGACCGCGTGCTGCGGCGCGGCCCGCTCGGCGTCACCGCCACCCTGCGGCTGGTCGCCGAGGTCGCCGACGCGCTGGCCGCCGCGCACGCCCAGGGCATCGTGCACCGCGACGTCAAACCCGCCAACCTCATGGTCAGGCCCGGCGGCGGCGTGGTGCTCACCGACTTCGGCATCGCCCACTCCGCCTCCGCCGGCCAGCTCACCGCCACCGGCACGATGCTCTGCTCGGCCGGCTACTGCGCGCCCGAGATGGCCACCTCCAACGCCGTCACGCCCGCCGTCGACGTGTACGCGCTCGGCGTCGTCGCCTACGAATGCCTCGCCGGGCACCTGCCGTTCCAGGGCGACACCCCCATCCAGATCATCTTCAAGCACCTCAACGCGCCCGTCCCGCCGCTGCCCGACGACGTGCCCCTCGGGGTGCGGCAGGTGGTGGAGCGGGCGCTGGAGAAGGCGCCCGAGGGCCGGTGGCTGACGGCGCCGCAAATGGCGGAGGCCGCCCGCGCGGCACTCGCCGCCCCCGACGCGCCCGTCTCCCTCGGCGAGGCCGGCGCGCCCACCGCTCTGGGCGACCTGGCCGGGCGATCCGGCTCTCCCGGCGGCTTCGGTACGCCCGGCCCGCCTTCAGCGAGCGGCCCGCACGAGATCGCCGGCGCCTCCACTGCCGCAACGCCCGGCTCCCATGGGGCCTCGTCCGGCGCGGCAGCCAGCACGAACGGCACCACGAGCGGCACCACGAGCGGCACCACGCTGCCCGGCACCACGCCCGGCAGCACGCTCGGTCCCGCTCCGTCCGGGCGGCGGCGGCGCACGGTGCGCGCGGCGGTCACCATCTCGGCCGCGGTGCTCGTGTCGGCGGCCGTGGCCGGGTTCGTCTGGCTGCAGCCGGTCCAGCCCGCGGCGCGCGAGGAGACGCCCGCTCCCCCGATCAGCGTGAACGTCCCGGCGGACGTCGTACCGACCACACCGTCCGCCACCGGCGGCAGGAGGCACCCGACGCAGCCGCCGAAGCGCGAGCCTACCTCGCGGCCGACGCAGGCGACGCAGCCGCCCGCCTCCCCCAGCCCGACGGCGCCCACCTCCAGCCCGTCTCCCACCGAGAGCCCGTCCGCGACGCCCACCACGTCCGAGCCCGAGCCGCCCACCGAAGAGCCGACGTCACCGGGGCCGGGCCCCGAGGAGCCGACGTCCGAGCCCACGATCAGCAGCGAGCCCGGCGACATCCAGTGCATCCGCGCCCCCTGCCCATGACGATGCCCGCCCTCGCCCGCGACAGGTCCCGCCCTTGTGCGGTCCGTCCGGAGGCGACACCCATGGGTGCCATGTCCGTAATCGCTCGCTGATCGTGAGAAAGTCATCGCGTGGACTCGACTCGTGACCTGCTCGTCGCCCTCGCCCGCCGGCACGCCTTCGCCGACCTCGGAGCGCTCGCGCCCGACCCGGAGATCGCGGAGGTGTGCGAGTTCGGCCACCGGCTGCTCTCGCTCGACGCCGAGGACTTCGCCGCAGAGGCCCGGGTGGTGCCCGCCGACCTGCGGCGGCGCGCCAGGGCCTGCCACATGCCGCAGACCCCGCGCGAGCAGCCACGGGGAGCGCTGGAGTCGCTGCGTCCCGCGTACGGGCTGCTGCTGGAGGTCATCGCCGTACGGTGGCACCGGCGCGAGCTGAGCCCCATGATCGCCGCCGTGCACATCGCCAGCGAATACCTGCCGCTGCTGGCCTTCGAGCCACAGCTCGGCCACGCCGGCGACCCCGCGCGGTGGCCGGCGGGGCTGAGCGCGGCCGGCAGCAGGTTCGGCGTGATCGGCGACCGCGAGTGCGACCACACCAAGTCCGAGCAGTCCGCCACCAACCGGACCCTCCGCGTCTCCGCCGAGCCCGCCGAGGGCTGGCGCGCCTACTTCGACCGCCAGCACAGCCAGGTGGCCGGCGCCCTGGGCGTCTGCGTCGCCACCTGCCGCAACCCCTGCACCGCCATGGACTGGATCGCGCCCGAGCCGCGCGCCGACCTCCAGTCACGGGCCCGCACGGCGCTGGCCTTCGCCGAAACCCCCCTCGTACGGCTGCGCCACGCGGCGCCGGTGGGGCACGGGTTCGGGGTGCCGTCGCCCGAGGAGGTGCTCGACGCCTGGGAACGCAGCCGCGCCGTCCTCGACAAGAACCCGATCGGCACATCGGCACTGAAGAACGACGGCTTCCCGCTGCCCGGCCTGCCCTCCCTCTTCTCAGCCATCGCCGACACGCCCATCGAGCCCTCGACCCTCCTGACCGGGGTCAGCGAGCACATCGTCACCTTGCTCGAACGCCAGCCCTGAGCCCGAGCCTCCGGGAGAAGCGCGCCCCGCGTCACACGAGGGCTGCGGGCAGGCGCATCGCGGCGCACCTAGGCACCGCGCCCGCGAGCCTGGTCGGGCACGTCGCGGCCCGCAGGGGCTGCGGGGAGGCATTGGGGTGCGCTGGGCACAGCGGCGTGCGAGGCCGGTCAGGTCGCGTCACAACGCGCCAGGGGCACCGCACGATCACGCCTGGGCGGGTGCGAGCGGGCGCATCACGGCCGAACCACCTGCGGGCAGGCAGCGTCCCGTCACACGGGTGCGGCCGGGCGCACTGCGGCGCGCAGGGGCGGGAGCAGGTGCATTGCGGCACGCCGGAACACGGGAGGTGCCTGGCCGGGTGCGTCCCGTCACACGGGGGCTGCGGGCGGGCGCATGGCGGCGGGAGTGGGCCCCGGCAGGCGCATCACGGCGCGTAGAGGCACGAGCAGGCCCGGCCGGGCACGTCACGGTGCGACCGGCCCGAGCCGACGCGCCCCCTCGCACGCGGGCCAGGGCAGTCGCGTCACAACACGCCAGGCGCACGGCACGAGCGCGCCTGGGCGGGCGCGGCGCGCAGGGGGCGAGCGGGCGCAGCTCGGCGCGAGCGGGCGCGTTGCGGCGCGCGGGGGCCGGTGGCGGGCGTCGTGGGTGGGGTCAGCGGCGGGCGGTGGCTTGTTCGGCGAGGGCGCCGATGCCGTACAGGAGGCCGCCGATGAGGTCGCCCACGCTGAAGGCGGTGGCCATCGACATGGCCGTCAGCCGGCACGCGCTGTCGCTCAGCCGTCTGCGCGCGTTCTCGCCCGTGACGATCTCCAGCGCCCGCCCGCGCGGGTCCACGAACACCACGACGGCGTCGTCGGCCTCCTCGCCGAGGGCGGCGTGCAGGCGTTCGGCGAAGTGCCGGCGCCCGCCCACGGGGTCGCCGAGGAAGACGCCGAACCGCAGGCCGGTGCGCCGCTCGGCGGTGTGCAGGGCCTTGCGGACGTCGTCTCCCTGGGCGGTGGTCAGCCCTTTCATGGCCACCTCACCATCCGCCGGCTCATGGCCACCTCACCATCCCGCCGAGTCATGGCCACCTCACCATCCCGCCGAGGCGCCGCCGACGTGCCGGCCCGGCTCGGCCGTCTCGGCCGCGGCGACCCAGTCGTGCTCGGGCACCTCGGCCCAGTGCGCCACTCTGTCGGCCAGTACGAGGCCGGACGTGCTCACCCCGCGCTCGCTCCTGGAGGGCCCGCCCAGCCACACGGGGCCCGCGTCGATGCGCCGTTGCGCCCCGCGCCCCGGCATCATGACGAGCAGGGTGATCAGCACGAACAGGCCCATGGACACACCGATGAGAAAGAGCAGAATCTCCGCCGCGCTTTTCACAACAAGACCGTAAACCTCGTCAGCGGCCTCGGCCAGACCCGTCGTGGGTGTCGTGCCGTGACCGGGTTAAGATCTTTTACGAGCGGGCATCTCTAGAGAAGAACATTAGACATACCCCGAAAACAGGCGTGGAACACGATGAGCTGGGCCATAAAACTATGGACGCGGCAACACTAGGAATCGATCGAATCCCCGGGCTACGGTGAGTTACGTGGACTCCGACAACCAGCGAGAAGACGGTCACAACGCGTCACCGATCTGGGTGAGCGACCGACCAGAAAGTGAGCAGACCGCCGCCGCGAAGCCTTCGGCGCCCACCTCCACGTACGCGCCGATCGAGCGCGCGTCCGTGCGTAGCCTGCTGCAAGAGCCCCGTTTCCGCCGGTTGCGCAATCGTGCGATCGTGGCGGTGGTCGCCGGGCTGGCGGTGGGCTTCCTCGTACAGGACTGGCGGGTGGGCGTGACCGCGGGTGTGATCGCGGCCGTGCTCGAGGCGGTCTATCGCGCGCGCTCCAACTCGTCCGTGCCCGCGTGGCGCCGGACGTCGGTGGCGGAGCGGCGCACCGAGGCGCAGCTGCGCAGGCTTGAGCGCAGCGGCTACCGCACGCTGCACGCCAGGGCGATCCCGGGCAGCGAGGCCCAGATCGACCACCTCGTGGTGGGCCCGACGGGCGTGTACGCGGTCGACTCCGAGAAGTGGGACCGCCGGTTGCCTGTCCGGGTGCAGATGGGCAAGAAGCTGTTCCACGGCCCGTTCGACATGAAGCCCCGCCTCACCGAGGCGAAGTGGGAGGCGTCGCAGGCGAGCGAGCTGATCAGCAAGTCGTTCGGCCGCGAGATCGCGGTGGTGCCGTCGCTGGCGATCTACGGCCCGCCGGTGCCGTGGAAGGTGATGAACATCCGCGGCGTGGACGTCTACCAGGGCGATCGGGCCCGCAAGTGGATCACCAAGCGGGAGCGGGCGCTGACGACGGCCGAGATCGACCGCATCTACGACATCGCGGCGCAGGTGCTGCCCGCGCGTTACGGCGAAGACTGACCCTCCGACCCTCCTGATTCACTGACGGGGTCCCCGTCCCTGACCTCGGTGGCCGCTCCTTCCCTTCCCCTGCCATCGTCGTCCGCTGCGGTGGGCCCGCGGGCCGCCGGCCTCGTACCGAAGGCGTCGAGGCGGGCGGCCGGCTCATTTCCCAGGGGGCTAGCGGTAGGGCTCCGGGATGGAGTCGCACCAGGGGAAGAGCTCCTCGTCGGTGGCGCCGGTGATGTTGCCGCAGGCCCCGACGTGGGTGGGGCGTTCGGCGCCCTTGGCGCGCAGGATCAGCACGGCCTTGTCCACGGGGTACTGCCGAGGTGAGCCGGTGCCGAAGTCGAGCGCGCCGGTGGCGCCCTCGATGGCGTGGCCGCTGGTGTCGGGCGTGTAGAGGGTGCCGAGCTGGCGCCAGACGGTGTAGGAGTTCACCGGCACGCGGTGCCGCAGGCCGCCGAGCCGGCGAATCGCCGTGATCATGGTCTCGGTGGCGTCGTACGACAGCGCGGCGTGCCCGTCGAGGGTGCGGCCGGGGCCGGGCTCCTGGCACTCGAAGGGGAACGTGGCGAACAACTCGGCGTAGAAGTCGTGCCGCTGCGGCTGGCCGCACTTGCTGGGCGCCGCGGCGAACGACTCGTAGTAGTACCCGATGCCGCCGACGGCCGACCGGACGCGGACGTCCGCGACGTACCGGGTGACGTCGTCGCCGCCGAGGATGACGGGCGGTGCGGACGCGCACTTGTCGGCCACCCCCTTCACGAACTCGGCGAAGTCGGGGATGCCGCGGCCGGCGAAGTACACGAGCCCGCCGAAGCCGCAGGCCGAGACGCCGGCGTCGCGCGGGTCGCCCGCGTACGGGTCCTCGCTGCGGTCGGCGGCGCCCGGCTTGGCGGCGCCGATGGGCGTGAAGCGGTGCGCCTCGACGGCGAAGCGGCGCTCCTTGAGGCGGGCGACGACGCGGGACTTGAGGTTGGAGGCGTAGTAGTCGGTCTCGTCGTGGGAGTAGTAGACGCGGGCCCGGCGGGTCACCTGGCCCTTGCCGGCCAGCGAGTCGGCGAAGGCGGCGGCCATCCACGCCTGCCGGGAGTTCTGCGGCGCCACCTGGAAGTAGAACGGCGACTCGCCGACGAGCCGGTCGGCCGACAGCGTGGAGGCCACCATGGGCAGCCCGGCCTTGCCCAGCTCCTGGATGGCGGCGACGGTCTCCTGGCGGCTCTGGTCGAGGCCGACGACGCCGACGATGGGCGCCTCGCCGTCCTGGTAGCGCCGCAGCAGCCGGGCGATGCCGGCGCCGTGCTGCATGCGCCCGCCGGCGTTGGCGAGCAGGATGCGGACCAGCGGCTCGCTGGGGCCGGCGGAGCGGTTCTGCCGCTTCTGGGCGATGGCCACGCCGGCGAGGCCCTCGCGGGCGGCGGCGAGCGTGTCGTTGTCGGAGGAGGTCAGCGCGGCGAGGTAGACGATCGTCACGTACGGCCGGTCGCTGCCCTCGTGCAGGCGCGCGGCCCGCTCGTTCTCCTGCTGGAGCACCGTCTGGACCTGCCGCATCTCGGCGTTGCCCGGGGCGAACAGGTAGTCGGGCTCGGCCACGCCCACGCACTCGGTGCCGGCGAGCTGCCTGCCGCTCTCCGTCCATGGCGTCCACAGGCCGGTGGCGCAGGCGCTGCGGTGCCAGGCGGCGGTCTGGCCCGCGTACGCGCCGGCGGCGCCCGCCAGGGCCATCCAGAACAGCGTGATGGCGATCCAGGACGACCACCACGGCGCCACGCGGGCGGGCGGCACCCAGGTGCGGTCGGCGACGTCGTAGCGGGACAGGTCGGGCGGGAGCGGCGGCGCGCTGATGGCCAGCGGGGTGCGCAGCACCTGGTGCCAGGCGGCGGCGTCGTCGGCGGTGACGAGCTCCCTGCGCCAGCGGATGAGCGTCCACAGGGGCTCCTCGTCGTCGGCGACCTCGACGGCGTCCGGCGTGTAGGAGACCACGACGACGGGGTCGAACCGGTCGAGGTCCGCCCGCCGTTCGGTCATCAGCTCGACCAGCTCGCCGCCGTGCTCGTTGAGCAGCAGGAGCGGGTAGAAGACGTGGGCGGCGCCGCGGACGTGGGCGGGCGAGCGCCGGTACTGCCGGGTGAGGTCGTCCATGAACGCGCGCAGCAGCAGCCGCGCGGCCCGCTTCTCGTCGGCCGGGTCGAGGCCGGCCAGCAGGGCGGGCACGCCGGGCGCGCGGCGGTCGTCCTGCGACAGGGCCCGCCGCAGCCAGCGGAACCGGCCGCCGAGGCCCGGCACGCGCCCGCTCAGCCGCAGGTCGTGCAGGAAGCCGGGCACCAGCCGCAGCAGCAGGTTGAGCGGGAACGGCACGTGCTCGGCGCCGGTGCCGGCCGTGTCCACGCCCCAGCCCCAGTTGCGGTCGGCCTCGCGCAGGACGCGGCGGGCGTGCTCCTCCCTGCCGTGGGTCTCGGCGAGCTGCTCGATCAGCAGCGCGGCCAGCCGGTAGCGGGGGAAGCGGAGCCGGTTGCTGCGCAGCTCGGCTACGATGCGGGCGAGGATCTTCGGCACCGGCTCGCCGGGCTGGATGTCGGGGTGGGCGCGCGGGATGTCGGGCGAGATGACATGCGCGACGGCCCCACCTCGGGCGGCCCCACCCCGGGCGGCCCCACTCCGCGCGGCCCCGCCCCTGGTGGGCGCGCCCCCGGCGGCCCCACCCGTAGCGGCACCGCCGCCGGGGGCCAGCACCCGCGGCCAGTCGCCGGCCGAGCTGAGCCGGACCAGCGGGATCCCCCTGCGATCCGTGTGCTGCCTGGCCTCGGCCCCCTCCCGCCACCCGGTCAGCAGCGGCCGCCTGGCGACGTGCGGCGAGTCCTGTACGCCCTCACCCTTGGCAGGTCTACGGCATAAGCGGTCTATCGTATGAATGAAGTTGCCGACCCTTGCGGGGTCGTCCAGCATGGCTGCCCCGTGACTCATCTGATCTCTGTAACACGAGTCCGGGCGTCATCGGCCGCGATTCCGCCACGATCCGGTAACCAACCGTCCGATGCGTGGACAGGCGTCTCATTTACCGGGCGGTGGCCGTAACATGTGAAGACTCGCCAACGATGGGAGATGCCCAATGCCCGCCCTCAGGTCACGTACAGTCACCCACGGCAGGAACATGGCCGGTGCCCGGGCCCTGCTCCGGGCGACCGGCGTAGCCGGGAGCGACTTCGGCAAGCCCATCATCGCGGTGGCCAACAGCTTCACCCAGTTCGTCCCCGGGCACGTGCATCTGCGCGAGGTCGGCGACGTGGTCTCGGCGGCGATCAGGGAGGCGGGGGCCATCCCCCGCGAGTTCAACACGATCGCGGTCGACGACGGCATCGCGATGGGCCACGGCGGCATGCTCTACTCGCTGCCGTCGCGCGAGCTGATCGCCGACGCCGTCGAGTACATGGTCAACGCCCACTGCGCCGACGCGCTGATCTGCGTGTCCAACTGCGACAAGATCACGCCGGGCATGCTGCTGGCCGCGTTCCGGCTGAACATCCCGACGATCTTCGTCTCGGGCGGCCCCATGGAGGCCGGCAAGACGCCGGGCAAGAAGCTCGACCTGATCGACCCGATGATCGCCTCCGCCGACGACTCCGTCTCCGACGCCGAGCTGCTGGAGATGGAGGAGAACGCCTGCCCCACCTGCGGCTCCTGCTCGGGCATGTTCACCGCCAACTCGATGAACTGCCTGGCCGAGGCCATCGGCCTGGCGCTGCCCGGCAACGGCACGATCCTGGCCACGCACAAGGCCCGCAAGCAGCTGTTCGAGGACGCCGGCCGCCAGCTCGTCGAGATCACCCGCCGCTACTACGAGGACGGCGACGAGTCGGTGCTGCCGCGCTCGATCGCCACCCGCGAGGCGTTCGAGAACGCGATGACGCTCGACGTCGCGATGGGCGGCTCCACCAATACGATCCTGCACATCCTGGCCGCCGCCCGCGAGGCGCAGGTCGACTTCGGGCTCAAGGAGATCAACGAGATCTCGCTGCGGGTGCCGTGCCTGTGCAAGGTGGCCCCCGCCACCGCCAAGTACCACATCGAGGACGTCCACCGCGCCGGCGGCATCCCCGCCATCCTGGGCGAGCTCGACCGCGCCGGGCTGCTGCACCGCGACGTCAGCACGGTCAACGGCGGCACGCTGGGCGACCTGCTGGCCCAGTGGGACGCCATGTCGCCGACGGTCCGGCCGGAGGCCGTGGAGCTGTGGCACGCCGCGCCCGGCAACGTGCGCACGGTCAAGGCGTACTCGCAGGACAACCGCTGGGACGACCTCGACCTCGACCGCGCGAACGGCTGCATCCGCGACCGCGAGCACGCCTACACCGCCGACGGCGGCCTGGCCGTGCTCTACGGCAACATCTCGCGTGACGGCGCGGTCGTGAAGACGGCCGGCGTGGACGAGTCGATCTGGACGTTCAGCGGCCCGGCCGTGGTGTTCGAGTCGCAGGAGCAGGCGGTCGAGGGCATCCTCGGCGGCAAGGTCAAGGCCGGCGACGTGGTCGTCATCCGCTACGAGGGCCCCAAGGGCGGCCCCGGCATGCAGGAGATGCTCTACCCGACGTCCTTCCTCAAGGGCAAGGGCCTGGGCAAGGTGTGCGCGCTGGTCACCGACGGGCGGTTCTCCGGCGGCACGTCCGGGCTGTCCATCGGCCACGCCTCCCCCGAGGCGGCCGAGGGCGGCACGATCGCGCTGGTCGAGGACGGCGACATCATCGACATCGACATCCCCAACCGGTCGATGGAGCTGCGGGTGCCCGAGGCCGAGCTGGCCGCGCGGCGCGAGCGGCTGCTGGCCGACCTGGGCGGTTACCGGCCGCGTGACCGCAACCGGCCGGTGAGCGTGGCGCTGCAGGCGTACGCGGCGATGACGACCTCCGCCTCGACGGGCGCCTCGCGCGACCTGTCGCAGCTCTCGCGGTAGTCGCTCCCTGTGCGGCGGGCGGGTGGGTTCTCGCCTGCCGCACAGGCACCTGTCTTCCCGGACAGACTTTCGAAAATTGTCGGTCGTCATCCGTATTGTTGGGGTATGACGACAGTCGTGAAGCACGATACTCGCCCGCTGACGACCGCCGAGATCGCCGCACTCGCCCTCTCCCTCGCCCACCTCGGAGCGGGGCCCCAGGCCGTCACCGCCCGGCGTGGCCTGCAGCACGCATTCGAGCACCTCGACCTCGACGACGACGTCATCGCCACCACGCTCACGACCCTCACCGAGCCGCTGCCCGTCGACGTCGCCTCCCGCGCCCGGCTCATGGCCGACGCCATCACCAGCCGCCTCATGATCCGCCTGCACTACCGAGACGCCTCGGGCCTGGTCACCTCGCGCGACGTCGAGCCGGTGACGTGCCTGGTGCACCGCGAATACTGGTACCTGGTCGGCGTGTGCAAGCTGCGCAGGGCGATCAGGGCGTTCAGGTTCGACCGAATCATCGCGGTCGAGCCCACCCTCACCCCGTCCCGGCCGCACCTGGCCGACCGGTTCCTGCCGTTCCAGCGGCGCAAGCGGCGGGCCGTTCCCGCCGCCGGGGCCGGTCAGCGCAGGCTGACCGCCTAGAGCCCAAAACTGGCCGCAGCTTGACCGCCGGGCTTCCGGGCGTTGGCGCGGCGGCTGGCAGGCTCCCGCACATGCGTGTACGGGAGTTCTCGCTCTTCGCCGTCCTGCTGCTGGTCGCGTCCGGCGGCGCGGCGCCCTCCGGCGGGGCGCCGCGCCCGGCTCCGCCCGCCATGCGGATGCCGGCCGTCGTGACCAGGAGCGCGCTGCCGACCGGCGAGCGGCGCGCCATCGACCGCGCGCTGCGGCGCTACCTGCGCGAACGTCCCGGACGGGCGGCGCTGGCCGTCCACGACCGCACCACCGGCGCCCGCTACGCCTTCCGCGAGCGGGCCCCGTTCCTGCTGGCCAGCGTGGCGAAGGTGGACATCCTGCTGGCGTTCCTGCTCGGCGCGCACGGCCGGCGGCTGAGCGGGGACGAACGCGGGCTCATCTCACGCATGATCAGGAACAGCGACAACGACTGCGCGCACGAGCTCTACCTGGCGATCGGCGGCCGGGACGGCCTGGGCCGGGCGTTGCGCCGGACCGGCGTGCGCCACACGCGGCCCGGCGCCGGGCAGTCGTGGGGCTACACCCGCAGCAGCCCTTCCGACCAGGTGAGGGTGCTGGAGCGGCTCACCGGCCCCGGCGGGCCGCTGCCCGCCCGCAGCCGCCGCTACGCGCTGCGCCTCATGTCGTCGGTACGCCCGGAGCAGGCGTGGGGCGTCAGCGCCGCCGCCCCGCGGGGTGAGGTGGCGCTGAAGAACGGATGGCTGCCCGCCGAGCCGCACGGCGGGCTGTGGACGGTCAACAGCGTGGGGCGGCTCGTGGTCCGCGGCCACGAGCTGCTGATCGCCGTGCTGTCGGAGCGCAGCCCCACCATGGCGGACGGGGTCGCGACCGTGGAGCGGATGGCCCGGCTCGCGGTCAGGGCGCTGCTCCGCAGAGGGGTCTAGGAGCAGCAGCCGCCGCCGCAGCACCCGCCGGCCGCCTTGGGCGCGGCGGCGCCGCCCGTCATGGCGACCGTGGACAGCAGCTTCACCGTGTCGTCGTGGCCTTCCGGGCAGGTGGCCGGGGCGTCGGAGGACGACATGGGGCGGGACACCTCGAAGGTGGAGCCGCAGGCGCGGCACCGGAAGTCGTAACGCGGCATGGGCCCATTTTAGCCGCGCCCCGTCGTGTGTCAGGGGGGTCAGTCGTAGGTGAGGTGGGCGTAGTCGGAGACGGGCTCGTAGCCGATCGACTGGTAGATGGCGTTGCTGGTCGGGTTGGCCAGGTCGGTGAAGAGCACGACCTGCTCGCAGCGCTCCTCCAGCGCCACCCGGCTGGCGTGCGCGGTGACGGCCGCGCCGTAGCCGCGCCGGCGGCGCGACGGCGGCGTGTAGACGGGGCCGATGCGGCAGACCCCGCCGGCCTCCGGGGAGAGCGCGGCCAGCGAGGCCGGCGCCTGCTCGGCCTCCCACAGGAACAGCTCGCGCGCCGCCAGCCGCCGCGCCACCCGGTCGACGACGTCGCCCTCGCCCATGCCCGTCTCCTCGCCGAACGCCTGGTACCAGCTCACCAGCAGCGGCAGGTCGCCCGGCGTCGCGAGCCGGCCGGAGCCGGGCACGTCGGGGACGGTGAGGGTGCCGAGCCGGTAGAGCCGCTCGGAGACGACGCGCGACGGCGGGCCGAGCAGCCGGGTGGCGGCGCCGGTGACCTCCAGCGGGCCCACGCAGGCGGGCAGCCTGCCGTCGAGCGCCTCCACCAGGGGTGCGACGGCCTCGACGGGCACGGCGAAGAGCCCGGCGGGGTGCGGCGGCGTCCAGAACATGGACCCGCGGACCTGGCCGTCCACCGTCCACCACCCGAACACGGGGTCTTTCGTGGGCATGCCGGCCCGCAGGTTGGCGAGGACGGTCAGTGCCACGGTGTTGCGCACCGGGTCGCCGAGCAGGAACGGCTCGGCGACCCGTGCGTACTCGTCGAAGGACGAGGTGAAGGTCCACATGCCTGCTCATGGTGTCAGGCAGGTGGCCGCCCGCTCAACGCCGTTTCAGGCCGCCGCCTCGAGGTAGGGCGCCCATTGCGGGTCGCCGACGAGCGAGGCGCCGATGAGCCGCCAGTGGGCGCCTCGGGGCACCGCGGGGCTGACGCGCAGTGTCCACCCCAGCTCCTCCAGGTATTTGTCGGCCTTTCTGTGGTTGCAGGTGGTGCAGGAGGCGACGCAGTTTTCCCACGTGTGGGTGCCGCCCCTGGACCGGGGGATGACGTGGTCGATGGTCTCGGCCTTCTGACCGCAGTAGGCGCAGCGGTAGTCGTCGCGCCGCATGAGAGCGGCCCTGGTCAGAGGGATGCGGGACCGGTAGGGGATGCGTACGTATCTGCGGAGCCTGATCACCGAGGGCACCTCGAGCGTGCGGCTGGCGGACCGCAGCACAGCGCCCCGGCCGTCGCGGTGGACGACGTCGGCCTTCTCCCGCAGCACGAGCACCACGGCGCGGTGCAGCGAGAGGGTGGTCAGTGGCTCGTAAGTGGCATTCAGCAGCAGGACCTGGCGCATCATCGGGCCTCTCCCCGCTGCGCGCGTATCAAAGGGGACATGCCGCGGCATGTCCCTCCTGTCGGCCCCTCCTGGGGCACTCGTGCTTCCGTCACGTGGACCTCCGCCGGACGGTCCAGCGGATGGTCACCACGGCACCGTCCTGTCACCAAGTCTGGCGTTTGCACCGTGGTCCCCGCCACCCCAAAAACCTCCTGCCGGAATGACCAGAGGGACTCACGGTACGTTTTATGCCCGCTCTACCAGCGCTTTACGCATGCCCTTTGGCAGTAGGGTTCCTGGCATGACGCGAGAGCCGTACCCGACTGCACGTCGCGAAGACACCGTCGACATCCTGCACGAAACGCCCGTCCCCGACCCCTACCGGTGGCTGGAGGACCCCGACAGCCCCGAGACCAAGGGGTGGCTGCTCGCGCAGGCCGAGCTGTTCGGCAAGGAGCGCGGGCCGCAGCGCTTCAAGGACCGCATCGCCGAGCTGCTCAGGTCCGGCTCCGTCGGCGTGCCGGCCTGGCGCGGCGAGCGTCACTTCTTCTCGCGGCGCACCCCCGACCAGGAGCACGCCGTCTACTACGTGGCCGAGCCCGACGGCACCGAGCGGGCGCTGGTCGACCCGATGGCGCTCGACCCGTCCGGGCTGACCACGCTCGACGCGGTGCAGCCCGACAAGGAGGGGCGCCTGCTGGCGTACCAGATCTCGGTGGGCGGCAACGAGGAGTCGATCCTCTACGTCATCGACGTGGCCACCGGCGACCGCGTCGAGGGGCCGATCGACCGCTGCCGCTACTCGCCGATCGCGTGGCTGCCGGGCGGCGAGGCGTTCTACTACGTGCGCCGGCTGCCGAGCACCGAGGTGCCGGAGAACGAGACGCAGTTCCACCGCCGCGTCTACCTGCACCGCGTCGGCACCTCCACCGAGGACGACGTGATGATCTTCGGCCAGGGCCTGAAGATGACCAACTACTACGGCGTCTCGGTCTCGCGCGACGGCCGCTGGCTGCAGGTGTCGGCCCACGAGGGCACCGCGCCGCGCAACGACGTCTGGGTGGCCGACCTGACCGCCTCGCCGATCGACCGGCCGGACCTGAAGGTCGTGCAGGAGGGCGTGGACGCGCAGGTCGGGCTCACGTTCGGCCGCGACGGCAGGCTCTACGTGCACACCGACCGCGACGCGCCGAGGGGCCGCGTCTGCGTCACCGACCCGGCGGAGCCGGGCTCCGACACCTGGCGCGACCTGATCCCCGAGGATCCCGAGGCGGTGCTGAGCACGTTCGCGATCCTCGACGACCTGGAGCGCCCGGTCATGCTGGTGGGCTGGACCCGCCACGCGATCAGCGAGATCACCGTGCACGACCTCGCGACCGGCGAGCGCGTCGGCGAGGTGCCGACGCCGGGGCTGGGCACGATCGGCGGCATCGCCGAGCGCCCCGAGGGCGGCTACGAGGCGTGGTTCGGCTACACCGACAACACCACGCCGCCCACCATCCAGCGCTACGACGCCCGCACGGGCGAGACGACGCTCTGGGCGGCCTCGCCGGGCGCGGTCGAGGTGCCCGAGGTGCGCACCGAGCAGGTGGTCTACCGCTCGAAGGACGGCACCCCCGTCCGCATGCTGGTCATCTCCCCCGTCGGTGAGGCGACCGGCCCGCGCCCCACCATCCTGTACGGCTACGGCGGCTTCGGCGTGTCGATGACGCCCGGCTACTCGGCCTCGATCCTGGCCTGGGTGGAGGCCGGCGGCGTCTACGCCATCGCCAACCTGCGCGGCGGCGGCGAGGAGGGCGAGGAGTGGCACCGCGCGGGCATGCTGGCCAACAAGCAGAACGTCTTCGACGACTTCCACGCCGCGGCCGAGCACCTGATCGCCACCGGCGTGACCACGCCGCAGCAGCTCGGCATCTCGGGCGGCTCCAACGGCGGCCTGCTGGTGGGCGCCGCGCTGACGCAGCGCCCCGAGCTGTACGCGGCCGTGGTCTGCTCGGCGCCGCTGCTCGACATGATCAGGTACGAGAAGTTCGGGCTCGGCGCCACCTGGAACGTCGAGTACGGCTCGGCCGACGACCCCGAGCAGTTCGGCTGGTTGTGGAGCTATTCGCCCTACCACCACGTCAAGGAGTCGGTGGCGTACCCGGCGACGCTCTTCACCGTCTTCCAGTCCGACACCCGCGTGCACCCGCTGCACGCGTGGAAGATGTGCGCGGCGTTGCAGCACGCCTCGACGGCCGACCGGCCGGTGCTGCTGCGCAACGAGACCGAGGTCGGGCACGGCGCCCGCTCGGTGAGCAGGTCGGTGGACCTGTCGGCCGACACGCTGACCTTCCTGGCGCGGCACACGGGTCTGTAGTGTCGAAGGCATGAGCGCGACGTCGGGGCTGGCCATGGTGGAGGCCGCCCCGAGCGCCGCCCTGCGGCCGTACGTGACCCGGCTGTGCGCCTACCGCGAGCACTACGCCGAGCCGGTCACCCGGTCGGAGATGGCGATGCCCGGCTCTGTGCTCGTCCTGGCCTTCGGCACGCCGATGGAGGCGGGCGGGCAGCGGGTGCGGGCGTTCGGCGGCGGCCTCGGCGATCGTTTCACCGTCACGCGCGTCGCCGGGCCGTCGGAGGGCGTCGAGGTGTTCCTGACGCCGTTCGGGGCCCGGCGCCTGTACGGCCTGCCGATGCGGCACCTGACGAACCGGGTGGTGCCGATCTCCGACCTGCTCGGGCCGCGCGCGGATGCGTTCGTGGAGCGGCTGGCGGAGACCTCGTCGTGGCGGGCCCGCCTCGCGCTGGCCGACCGGCTGCTGAGCGAGCGCATCGCGGCGGGCCCCGAGCTGGGGCCCGAGCTGCCGTGGGCGTGGGCGCGGCTGCTGGAGACGGGCGGCCGGCTGAGCGTGGCGTCGCTGGCCGACGCGCTCGGCTGGAGCCACCGCCACCTCGTCGCCCGCTTCCACGACCAGGTGGGGCTGCCGCCGAAGACGGTGGCCAGGGTCATCCGGTTCGGGCGGGCGCTGCGGCTGCTGCGCGCGGGCACGGCCCCGGCCGTCGCGGCGGCGGAGTGCGGCTTCTACGACCAGGCGCACATGAACCGCGAGTTCCGGGTGCTGGGCGACACCACGCCAGGTCAGATTCGTCCAAGACCCGGCGGCGCCGCCCCGGCATCGTGGGCCTCATGACACGTACCGTCTACGCATTGGCCCGCTACGAGAACTGCCAGGCCGCGATCGACTTCCTGACCGGCGCGTTCGGCTTCCGCCTGCACGAGGCGTCCAAGAACGGCGAAGGCGTCATCCACCACGCCGAGCTGCTCATCGGCGACGACCTGATCATGATCGGCCAGGGGAGGCCGGGCGGCCCCGGCATCTACGTCGCGGTGGACGACGTCGACGCCCACCACGACCGCGCCAGGGCCGCGGGCGCGACGATCACGATGGAGCTGACGGACCAGCCGTACGGCTCGCGCGAGTACGCCTGCCACGACCCCGAGGGCAACCCCTGGTTCTTCGGGACGTACCGGCCCTGACGGGGGTCAGCGCGGGAAGATGATGGTCTTGTGGCCGTCGAGCAGCACCCGCTGCTCGGCGTGCCACTTGACCGCCCTGGCCAGGGCCAGGCACTCCACGTCGCGGCCGATGGCCACCAGGTCTTCGGGCGAGTGGCTGTGGTTGACCCTGGCCACCTCCTGCTCGATGATCGGCCCCTCGTCGAGGTCGGCCGTCACGTAGTGGGCGGTGGCGCCGATCAGCTTGACCCCGCGGTTGTACGCCTGGTGGTAGGGCTTGGCGCCCTTGAACGACGGCAGGAACGAGTGGTGGATGTTGATCGCCCGCCCCGCCAGCTTCTCGCACAGGTCCTCCGAGAGCACCTGCATGTAGCGGGCCAGCACGACCAGGTCGACCTGGTAGTGCTCCACCAGCGCCAGCACCTCGGCCTCCTGCTTCGGCTTGGTCTCGGGGGTGACCGGCAGGTGGTGGTAGTCGATGCCGTTGGACTGCGTCAGCGGCCGCAGGTCGGGGTGGTTGGACACGACGGCGGCGATCTCGATGTCGAGGGCCTTCGAGCGGACGCGGTAGAGCAGGTCGTTCAGGCAGTGGTCGAACTTGCTCACCATGATCAGCACGCGCGGCTTGCGCGCGACGTCCCGTAGCCTGAACTCCATCGCGAAGTCGGGCGCGAGCGCGGCGAAGGCGGCGTTCAGCTCGTCCTCCCCCAGCTCTCCCGCGAACTGCACGCGCATGAAGAAGCGCTGCCCCACCCTGTCGCCGAACTGCTGGCTCTCGATGATGTTGCATCCGTGCCCGGCGAGCAGGCCGGAGACGGCGGCCACGACACCGGGCCGGTCGGGACAGGACAGCGTCAGGATGTATTCGGCGGGGCTGGTCATGCCTTCACTCTCGCGGACGTCACGGGGCCACCACTGGACCGGCGGCCTTCCGTCGAGCGTACCCGTGACGGCGGGATGCAGGACCGTAACGGGGAACGCCGTGGACGAGTGTCCATTTTGGGTAGTTATTCGGCACTGCTGGTGGAGCGGATGCGATGGGCGGGGGCGGAGTGGCCCCATCCCTCGATCGAGCGGGCCCCGCCGAGGCCGGGGCGGGATGGAGTGCGTGCTCTTGGACACTGTCGTGCTGATCGTGGCGGCCGGCCTGTTCGCCGTCGTAGCCGGGATCAACGACGGGGGCGCGCTCCTCGCGACCGGGCTCAAGCTGCCCGCGATCCGCCCGATGACCGGGATCGTGGTGCTGACCGTGCTCGTGGCGGCGGTGCCGCTGGTCACCCACCAGGTGGCGCTGACGTTCGTGACCCGGCTCGGCTCCTACAGAGACCCAGGCGGCCAGTTCGCGATGATCATCGCGGTGGTCTCCGCGCTCGCCGTGGTCGGCGTGCTCAGCGCGAAGGGCCGCCCGACCAGCCTGACCCTGGCCGTCGTCGGCGGCCTCACCGGGGCGGGGCTGGGCTGGGGGCTGCAGGTGTCGGGCGAGTGGGTCGCGCTGGTGCTGGCGTTCGGGCTGGCCGCGCCGTTCGCCGGCGGGCTGCTGGCGTGGGTGCTCATCCGGGTGCTGGTCGCCACGACCACCGCACGCGGGTTGTGGCGCTGGCACTGGGCGGGCTTCCTGCTCCAGACGCTCGCGTACGCCGCCAACGACGCCCAGAAGATGCTGGCCGTGTTCATGATCGCGGTCGGGTTCACCGGGGCTCCGGTCGAGTACACGGCGCTCGCGGCCGTGCTGTTCGCCGCCGGCACCCTGTACGGGCTGCCCAAGGCCGGCCGCACCCTCGGCCGCGAGATCATCGTCTCCCGGCCCCCGCACGGCGTCGCGGCGGAGCTGGCCGCCGGCGCGGCCGTGATCGGCTGCGCGGCCGTCGGCATGCCCGTGAGCATGACGCAGGCCATCGCCGGCGGCCTCATCGGCGCGGGCGTCGCCCAGGGCGGCGGCCGGGTCCGCTGGTACGCCGCCGGCAAGATCGTCGCCGCCTGGCTGCTGACGCTGCCCGCCAGCGGCCTGCTCGGCTGGGGGCTCGCCCTGCTGGTGAAGGGGTTCGCGAGCGTGAGACTGTCATGAAGGGAAGGTGGGCGTGAAGCGGCTGCGGCGGATCAGGGACCTCATGACCGGGCGCATGGACGGCGCCCTCACGGAGGCGCTGCTCGGCCAGCTCAAAGCCACCAAGGAAGGCGCGTGGCTGGCCATGGCCATGATCGGCGGCGAGGTCGGCCGCACGGGGGCGCACGAGCAGATGCGCGCGATCGAGCACCTCGGCGACGAGGAGCGCGCCCGGCTCATCGACGAGCTGAAGACGGCCCTCGTCACGCCGATCGACCGGGAGGACCTGTTCCGGCTGTCCCGGTCGATCGACGACGTGCTCGACTCGCTGCGCGACTTCGTCCGCGAGTCCCACCTGTACCGGGTGCCGGACCAGATCCGCTTCACCCCCATGCTCGACCAGGTCATCGTGGGCATCGAAGCCCTGGAGGAGGCCGTGCGCGGCCTGGCCTCCCGGCCGTCCGTGGTCTCCCACGACGCCCTGGAGGCGAAGAAGGCGGGCGGGGCGATCCGGCGGATGTACCAGTACGAGATCTCCCGCATCTTCTCCGACGAGAAGATCACCGCGAACGCGATGAAGGAGCGGGAGCTGGTGCGGCGGCTGGAGATCGTCGGCGTGGCCATCGGCGACGCGGCCGACGCCATCGCCGACGGCGCGATGAAACGCTGACGGTGGCGCCTCCAGCGGGCGAAGGTGCCTTAAGCGGATGAAGGCGCCTTCAGCGGGCGAAGGGTGTTCTCAGCGGGTGAAGGGCGCCTTCAGCGGGCGAAGGCGTCGATGCCGGTGAGCTGCGCGGACAGGGCCCACAGGCGGGCGGCCTCGCCGGGGTCGGTCGCGTAGGAGCGCACGCCCGAGCGGGCCTCCGGGTCGGTGGCCGCCTCGGCGATGTCGCAGTCCTCGCAGTAGACGCCGCCCATGCCGGCCAGCCGCGGCGACGTCGCGGCCCACACCTCGGTCGCCGCCCCCTGCTCGGGCGTCTTGAACGTGGCCAGCACGTTGCCCTGCTCGTCCATCCAGCCTTCGCCGATCATCTCCTCCCTGGTCAGGTGCCGCTGCAGCGGGGTGAGGATGCCGCCGGGATGCACGGCGAACGCGCGCACGCCGGCGTCCTTGGCGAGGGCGTCGAGGTGCACCGCGAACAGCACGTTCGCGGTCTTCGCCTGCCCGTAGGCCGCCCACTTGTCGTAGCCCCGCTCGAAGTGCACGTCGTCCCAGCGGATGGGCGAGCGGCGGTGCCCCACCGACGAGAGCGACACCACCCGGCCCCGGCCGCGCTCGATGGCCGGCCAGAGCAGGTTGACCAGCGCGTAGTGGCCGAGGTGGTTGGTGGCGAACTGCGCCTCCC
This sequence comes from [Actinomadura] parvosata subsp. kistnae, assembly GCF_900323885.1. Classification (GTDB taxonomy): domain Bacteria; phylum Actinomycetota; class Actinomycetes; order Streptosporangiales; family Streptosporangiaceae; genus Nonomuraea; species Nonomuraea composti. The sequence continues at coordinate 95,471 of NZ_OOHJ01000018.1, forward strand.
AGCCGGGCCCGACGCGGGTCTCCGGGCAGGCCATGATGCCCGCGTTCGTGATCACGATGTCGGCGGTACGGCCGGTGGCGAGGAAGCGCTCGGCGAAGCCGCGCACGCTGGCGAGGTCCCCGAGGTCGAGCTCGTCCACCTCGGCCCCGTCGACGTCCTTGAGCGCCTCCTCGGCGGCGGCGCGGCGGCGGGCGGGCACCACGACGTGCGCGCCGGCAGCGGTCAGCGCGCGCGTGGCGGCCAGGCCGATGCCGGAGTAGCCGCCGGTGACGATCGCCAGCTTCCCGGACAGGTCGATGCCGTGCAGCACGTCGTCCGCGGTGCTCGTGGCACCGAAACCGGACCCGATCTTGTGTTGTGGCGTGGTCATGCCTCCACGCTATGAATGAGAGTGCACTCGAAGTCAAATGATCTTCTCGGGCTTGGTTGCCCGCCTCCGGCCGTACCGGCTGCAATGTGAAGGTGATCGACGATCCCGGGACGGCAGGCGCGCAGGCCGCACGCCCCCGGCTGGCGGTCTCCACCTGTCTCCTGGGCGAGCCGGTGCGCTACAACGGCGGGCACAGCCGCGACCGCTTCCTGACCGACGCCCTCGGCCCGTACGTGGACTGGGTCCCCGTCTGCCCCGAGATCGAGGCGGGCCTCGGCGCGCCCCGCGAGACCCTGCGGCAGGAGCGGTCGGACGACGGCCCCCGCCTGGTCACCCGCACGACGCACGTGGACCTGACCGCCCGCATGACCCGGCTCGCCGACCGGCGGGCCGCCGAGCTCGACGTGGACGGGTACGTGTTCAAGGCCAGGAGCCCCACCTGCGGCATCCACGGCGTGCCCGTCTACCGTCCCGACGGGACCCCGGCGGACCGGCGCAACAGGGGCGTGTTCAGCGGGATCGTCATGCGGCGGCGCCCGCTGCTGCCCGTCGAGGACGAGGGCCGGCTGCACGACGCGCTGCTGCGGGAGAGCTTCGTGGAGCGGGTGTTCGCGCACGCCCGGCTGCGCGCGCTGTTCGCCGGCGACTGGCGCACCCGCGACCTCGTCGCCTTCCACGCCCGGCACAAGATGCAGCTCCTCGCCCACGACCCTGATCTCTACCGGGAGGCGGGCCGCGTGGTCGCCGCCGCCGGCGGACGGCCCCGCGAGGAGGTGGCCGCCCGGTACACGGAGGCGTTCCAGCGCACGCTCGCCACGAAGGCCACCACGGGCAAGAACGTCAACGTGCTGCAGCACTGCCTCGGCATGCTCGCGCTCGACCCCGTCAGGCGGGCCGACGTGGTGGACGTCATCGACGCCTACCAGGCGGGCCTGGTGCCGCTGAGCGTGCCCACGACCCTGCTGCGCCACCACGCCCGCGGGGAGGCCGCGGCGTACGTACGCGACCAGACGTACTTCTCCCCCTACCCCGACGCCCTGCGGCTGCGGCACCACGTGCCCCAGTAGGCTCGGGGAGCGTGAGCGACGTCGACGAGCGGCCCGCCGCCCGCGTGATCTGCCTCGACCGCGACGGACGGGTGCTGCTGATGCACTGGTACGACCACGTCGACGACACCGAGGTCTGGGAGCCGCCCGGCGGCAGGCTGGAGCCCGGCGAGACCCCCTTGGAGGCGGCCCGGCGGGAGCTGACCGAGGAGACGGGGCTGCCCGGCTCGGCGGTGCTCGACCGGCACGTGGAGGTCGACCGGGACTTCCGGTGGCTGGGCACGCGGTTCCTGAAGCGGGAGCTGTTCTACCTGGCCAGGTTCGCCGAGGCACGGCCCCCGGTGGATCCCGGGGCCTTGACCGAGGAGGAGCGCGCGGCCTTCCGCGGCTGCGTGTGGGTCGAGGAGTTGCCGGAGGGGGTCGATCCGCCCGAGCTGGCGAGCCTCATCGAGCAGCTCACCCGAAACCCGGACGCCGCCGAACAGCCTGCTTGAAGCCCGGATGCCGCCGAGCGCCCCGCCTGAAACTCCGACGCCGCCGAGCGGCCCGCGTGACCTTCGCCGTCGTGCCTCACGGGCCTGGCCTGGCCTTTCGGCGGGGCTTGGCGAGCCCCAGCTCCTCCTGCGTCGCCGTCATCAGCCCGCGCAGCACCCGGCCCGCCACCTTCTCGTGCTCGCCCTCCACGGACCGGCCCTCGCCCACCCGCTCCCGGTAGAGGTCACGCTCGCGCACGTCGGTGTAGGGCAGCGCGGTCATCGCGACGATCACGCTCACCCGGGTGCCGCCGCGCGGCTGGACGGCGACGGCGTGGGTGCGCAGGCAGGTCTCGTCGGGCGCGCCGTACCAGCCGCACTTGACCGCCGACTCCGGCCAGCCCAGCGCCTCGCGCGCGCCGAACGCCTGCGGCTCCGCCACCTGCCCCATCCAGCCCAGCACCGCCCCGGCCACCGGATCGCCCGCGACCGCCGACTGAGCGAACACCGCGTAGGCGGCGCTGACCTCGTCGGCCGTGACCTCGACCGAGCCGAACCTGGACGGGTCGCCGTTCGGCAGCGCCCACGCCACGCCCGTGCGCTCGCGCAGGTCGTCGAGGATGACGCGCGGGCCGACGGCGAGCCACAGGTTGAGCGTGTCGGCGTTGGAGGAGATGACGACGGCCGGTTCGGCGTGGCGGCGCCACCGGTCGGTGTCGGGGATGCGGGCCGCGCTCACCCACGCGTACAGGGGTTTGAGCAGGGAGGCGCAGCGCAGCCGCGTCATGCCCGAGGTGACGCTCACCGCGCGCACGGGCGGCCCGCCGTAGCCGCGCCTGATGCCCGCCGCCTGGACGCTGGCACTGTGATCAAGGCCGTCGAGCAGCTCGTTGAACCCCACGCACCCCACCGTAGACCTACGGAGGGGTTCCCCAACGCCGTTCGTACCACTCCAGGGTCGGCGCCTCGCCCGGCAGCTCCGTGCGGCCCGGCGCGCGCAGGCCGTCGAGGGCGATGGCCAGCAGGCGCTGCTTGACCTGCTCGTGCTCCGGGCGGGGCGGCCCGGCCGCCGGGCGGCCGAACTGCTCCATGAGCAGCGAGATGTCGAGCATGGTCACGTCGCTCCTGAGCACGCCCGCCTCGTGCGCGCGGGCCACGACCTGCTCGGCCACCTCGTCGGCGCGGCGCGAGACGCGCCACATCTCGTCGGTGACCTCGATCGTGCCCGCGACCGGCGCCAGCGCGCCCGCCCTGTTGGCCACGCAGGTGCGGACGTAGAGCGCCAGGCCCTCCCACGGGTCGGGCTCGGCCAGGCCCGCCTCGGCCGCCTCCACCACCCGCTCCATCGCGATCAGGCACAGGCGCTGGAGCAGCTCCTCCTTGGTGCGGTAGCGGCGGTAGAGGCTGCCCATGCCGACGCCCGCCTGCTTGGCGATGGCCGACACGGGCGCGTCGAAGCCCTGCGTGGTGAACACCTCGTGCGCCGCCCGCAGCAGCCGCAGATCGTTACGTGCCGCCTCGGCCTGCCTGCCGCGTGTGCCCATGCGGTCAAGGATATTCAGGACGGCACGGCGGCCGATCCCGCCCGAAGCTCAGGACGGCCCAGCCCGGCAGCTCAGGACAGGGCGGCGTCGAACCTGGCGCGTAGCTCCGCCAGGCGTTCGACCGGCTCGTTGCTGAAGACGAGACGGACGTAGCGCGGCGCCACCGTCTCGCCCCACGCCGTCATGGGCGTGGCGGCGACCCGGCCGCGGTCGAGCAGGCGGGCCGACAGGTCGGCCGCCGTCAGGCCCAGCGCTTCCGCGTCCACCAGGCACGACCAGCCGCCGCCCGCCCGCACCAGCGGCAGGCCGTCGAGCTGGGCGGCCACCGTCTCGTGGCGGGCCTGGTACTCGGCGACCGCCTCCGCCACCCCCGACGGCTCCCGCAGGGCGGCCGCCGCGCCGAGCTGGTGGAAGCCGCTGGCGACGGTCGTGTTGTAGATGGTCGCCACCATGATCCGGGACATGATGTCCGCCGGCCCCGCGACCCAGCCGATCCGCCAGCCGATCATGCGGTACTCCTTGGACACCGAGCCGATGATGATCGTCCGCTCGGCGAGGCCGTCCACCTGGCACGGGTTGACGCGTGGGTGGCCGTCGAAGACGATGCGCTCCATCGCGGCGTCGTAGATCAGGTACGCGCCGGTGCGCTCGCACACCCGGGCGACCAGCTCCCAGTCTTCACGGTCGAGCACCACGCCCGACGGCATCGACGGGCTCATCAGCAGCAGGGCCGCCGCCGGTCCTGCCTCGGCCAGCGCCTCCCGGTCCAGCCGCCAGTGCCCGCCGTCCACCCGCAACGGCACGAGGTGGGGCCGCGCGCCCGACAGCCGTACGCGCTGGAGCAGCCCCGCGTACGTCGGGTCGGTGAGCACCACGGGGTCGCCCGGCTCGGTGGTGGCCAGCAGCACGGGCATGACGGCCGACGTCCCGCCCGAGGTGATCGCGATCTGGCGCAGCGGGTCGTAGTCCTGTCCCGTGCGTTCCCGCAGGTCGTCGGCCACCGCCGCGCACAGCTCGGGCAGGCCGGTGAACGGCAGCCAGCTGTTGCCGGTGCCCTCCTGGAGCGAGCGCACGGTCGCCTCGACCGCGGCGGGCGGGGGCGGGACGTCGGTGTCCAGGTTCTCCATGCGCAGCACGTCCGGATCGGCTCCGGCCGCGGCGGCCACCCTGTCGATGTCGAACGGCTGCACGTGCGCGAATCGGGAGTTGGGTCGCATGAGCACCTCCAAGGGCTGGGCGTCAGAAGCCGTGCCTGACAACGGACGTACCTCAGATGCCGTGCCTGACGACGGACGTGGCGAGGGCGACCGGCAGCAGCGCCATCAGGGCGAGCGCGGTCACCAGCCGCCGGCGGCCCGGCGAGCCGGCCTCCGTTATGAACGCGGCCAGCGCCCCCGCTCCCGCGAACACCAGCCCGGTCGTCGCCGCGTCCACGAGCTGCGACGTCCAGGAGGGCAGCACCTCACTGGCGAGCCGGAGCACGACGAGCACCCCGGCCGCCGTCAACGCCACCCGCCACCCCGGCCGCACACCCACCCGCTCCAGGGCGAGCACGGTGCCGGCGAGCAGTGCCAGGGTGAGCACCACGACGACACCGACGGCCGGCGCCAGACACCCCCAGTCCTCACACCCGACCCGGCCCACGCCAGCCGCACCGTCGCCCACCACAACACACCAACGGCCCCACACACCACGGCGGCCCGCCCGATCCGCCCCACCCGCCCCGCAGAGACCGCTCGCTCTGCGGCCGCTGTCGGCTCGGCACGCACCGCCGACCCGGCAGGCGTCGTCAACTCGGCAGGCGCCGTCGGCCCGGTGGGCGCCGCCCGCTCGGCAGGCGCGGTCCCCTCGACACGCGCCGTCGGCTCCGTTTGCCCCGTTTGCTCCGACTGCCCCGTCATATGCCTATGCTGCCATCCGCTGCCTTGGCCGCCCGATGGTCGTCGGCCTCGGCCTCGGCGTGGCGGCCCAGGGCGCGTAGGGCGATCGCGCGGTTGGTGTAGAGGTCGGGTTGCGAGTGGAGCTCGATGGCGTGCGTCAGGTCGTCCACCGCGCCCTCCAGGTCGCCCGTGGCGTACCGGAGCGCGCCCCGGCTGGCCCACACCGCGACCAGGCCGGGCGCCCGCTCCATGGCCTGCTCCAGCGCCGCCTCGGCCTCCGCGTGGTGGCCTGCCGCCGTCTCCAGCTGGCCCAGGACCGTCAGCAGGTACGGGTTCCCGGGCGCGAGCCGGAGCCCGGCCTCCACGTCGGCCCTGGCCTCCTCGTCGCGTTCGCAGCCGGCCAGCAGCCCGGCCCGGTTGACGTAGGCGTCGAGGTAGGCGGGGTCGAGGTCGATCACGCGGCCGAGGTCGGCCAGCGCCGCCTCGGTCTGGCCCCGCACGGCGTACAGCTCGGCCCGGTTGTAGTAGGCCTCGGGCAGCGGCGGCCCGAGGCGCATGGCCTGCTCGAAGTCGGCGCCGGCCTCCTCGTGGCGGCCCAGCTTGAACAGCAGGTTCCCGCGTTCCAGGTATTGGTCGGGGAAGGCGGGGTCGAGGGCGATCGCCGCCCCGTAGTCCTCCAGCGCCTCCTTCGTACGTCCGAGAGCGGCCAGGAGCTGGGCCCTGTTGGCGAGGAGCACCATCCGGTGCTGCCGGTGGCGCTCCCCCAGCTCGCCCGCCAGCTCGATGGCCGACTCCACCAGCGTGAGGGCGGCGTCGAGCCGTCCCTGCCGCAGCTCGATGAGGGCGAGGCCGTTGCGGTCGAAGCCGAGCTTGAAGGCCCGCTCGGCGGGGTCGGGCAGGATGGTGGAGATGGCGATGGCCTCGTTGATCCAGGCTCTGGCGCGGGTCAGGTCGCGGCGGGCGGGGTCGGGGTGGCGGGCGTCGAGCATGGCGGTGCCGTACGCGGCGGCGGCGTGCATGGCCGGGTCCTGGCTGACCAGGCGCACGCGGTCCCAGATGGCGCGGGCCTCGTCGGTGCGGCCGAGCCCGCCGAGCGCGGTGGCGGTGCGCTGGGCGAAGCGCCACCAGCTGGTGCCGCCCGGCGGCGTGGCTCCCATGCCCTGCTCCCCCAGCTCGGCGACGGCGTGCAGGAACCCTTCCCGGGTGCAGCGGTCGACGAGGCGCCACAGCTCGGCGGTGTCGCGGGTGTCGGGGGCGGCTCGGGGCCGCCGGCGTACACCATGATCGTCAGGGTGGCGGGCGGGATCCGCCGGATCATGACGTCCAGGAGCTCGGTGTCGGTGGGGTCGGCGGCGTCGGCGTTGCACACGGCGATGGCGCGGCCGGGGTGCACGGCGTCGCGGACGAACTCCGCGAGCCCGTTGGCCAGCCGCAGCGTGCGGCGGGGCGCGGGCACGAGGATGCGCTCTTCGTCGGACAGGTCCGCGCCGCTCGTGATCGGCGCCGCCGGTAAGAGGTCGGCCAGCTCGGGGGCGGCCGCCAGGATCTCGATGTGGTGGGCGGCCACCAGCTCAGGGGCCTGCCGCAGGGCCGAGGGCGCCAGGTGGCGCAGGAGCGCGGCGGCGAAGGTGTAGGGGCCGCGCGGCCGCCGGTGGGCGTCGATCAACGGCGCCAGCAGCCGCACGGCCCCCCATCGGGCGGGTGGTTCGCCCTGGACCCTGAGGTGGGACCTCTCCTCAGTCACCCCTTGTGAATGACGCTGGAGGTCCCTGCGAGCCTTGCCGTTCCAGGCTTGCGGACGACGATGCGCTTCATGACATGCCTCTCCACTTGGGGTTGAAACACCCATTATTGGGTCACCCCACCGAATATCAAGGTTTATCGCGAATAAGTGGGAAGACGATGGATAAAAAGCAGTTGCCTTTTGTGGGGAATATCTAACCTAGGAGGACCGAAACCAACGGTGCAATCCTGTGGTATGCGTCTGATCCGATTCCTCCATCAAGTCGCACAGGCACCTGCCGAGCAGCGTGACCGACTGGCAGCAGCCGGGCCCTTGCGGGTCGTTCGCCCGGACGATGCGGGTGGCCCGCTCGATCAGGCGCTCCAGGCTCGGCTCGGCGCCGCCCTTGAGAGAGCGGGTCTGCCATGGGCAGGCGGAGGAGTCCGTACAGGCGCTCTTGGCGATGTACGGCGTCACCCCCGCCTGGAGGTGCAGCGGATCCTCACGCTTGATCCGCTGACTGGCGAGCACCTGGGCCGCCCGGCGGGCGACGGACAGCAGCCGGCGGCGCTCCGTTCCCCGCGCCTGCGCGCGGGAGGGCAGCGCGAGCAGCATCGCCCCGGCCATCAGCAGGCCGCCGAGGACCATGCCCCACCCGAGCTGCTCGTGGAACCAGATCACCGCGATCGCCGCCACCCACAGGGGCTGGGACGACATGAGGATCTGGCTGGGCACCGCCGGCAGGTGGGCCTGGGCGTGGGAGCGGGCCAGGAAGCCGAGCGCGCACGAGATCACCGACAGGTGCAGCAGGATGCCCCAGTCGGGCAGCCCGACCGGCAGGGAGATCCCGTCGCGTACGGCGAAACAGCCCGTGAGCACCCCGATGGTGAAGAGCTGGATGACCGTCAGCGCGTAGGCGGGGAAACCGGTGGGACGCTCCGACAGCCGCCCGAGCAGCAGGGTGTGGCCGGAGTAGAGCGCGGCGGCGGCGAGCGTGACGCCGAGGGCGAGCAGCGAGATCCGGTGCTCCTCCACCCCGCGCACCAGGGTGAAGACGGCCATGCCCGCCAGCGCGCACGCGACCCCGGCCCAGACGCGCCGGCGTACCGGCTCCTTGAAGATCATCAGCGACAGGATCGGCGTGATCACCACGCTGCATCCGACGGCGAAGCCGGACACCGCGGACGGCAGGCTGCCGAGCGCCATGGCCTGGCCCACCTGCCCGGCCCCGAACATCAGCCCGAGCAGGCCCCCGTTGATCCACGTGTCGCGCGACAGCCCCCGCAGGCAGCCGGGCCTGATGAGGAACAGCGTCAGCGCGGCCAGCAGGTAACGCTCGGCGAGCAGGTCCTCCACCGGTAACCGGTGGATGAGATCTTTCATCAGCGGGAAGGCCGACCCCCAGGCGGCGCTGACGAACACCAGAAGCACGGCTCCCCGAAGGGGGCGGGGAGCGGCCACGACTGCCATGGTAAAAGCATGGCACTACTATTCGCAGCCTTGGATGTACAGGGAGCAGCCGGTGAGGCTTGCTTACACCTCAGTGGTAAGACCCTCACCCGCGGGTTCGTACATCCTTATCCGACGACGCCACTTTACGGCGTCTCCGACATATCTCGCATAGGAAATGAGGCGAAAGATGTCGGGGCCGGCGGCCGGAGACGGTCACCCAGCGTGACGGAAGAGGCTCGGCGGTCTCGTCACGCCGAGCGGGCCCGGGACAGGTCACCGGGAAAGACGAGAGTGGCGGCCCCAGGAGGGGGATGGTTGGGGCCGTGTGGCGATGCGCGTTCTAAAGCTCCAGCACTGCGGGCGGGACCAGGCGTTTCTCACCGTAGACGACGACCAGGCCGCCCACCTGCTCCCTGCACAGCTCGCGCCAGCCCTGACGCTCGTACAGCGCCAGCGCCGCTTCCTGGTTGAGCGTGGTGTCACCTCTGACGCTGTGGAAGCCGAGCTCCACCGCCCGCCGTTCGAGCGCGATGAGCATGGCCGCGCCGAAGCCGCGGCGCTGGAACTCGGGATGGACCCTCAACCGGCAGACCTCCGCCGTGCCGGTGTCGACGGGTTTCAGCCCGCCCATGGCCACGACCCGCGAGCCGATCTCCCCGACGAGGAAGTCACCGCCGCAGCCCAGGTAGATCTCCTGGATGCGGGGGAAGTCGTCGTCGTAGTAGACGCCGTCACCGGGTACCAGGCCCACCTCCGCGAGGCAGATCCGGTGGAGTGCGAGAATGGTGTCGAGATCCGACCACCGATAGCGTCTGATCGTCAGCTTCATCCATCGCCCCCTTTCAACTCGGGTTGCTTCGTCCGTCTGAGGGCGGCCGAGAAGCCGTCCAGTCCTGGAACGGTGGCGTCCCGCGAGATGATCGCCCGTTCGAGCGCCAGCGCGGGCCGCACGATGAGGTCGGTCAGATACTCGTCGCTGACCAGATTGAGTGCCTTCGTGGCGATGGCCACCGCCTCCTGCACGTCTCCGTCGATCAGCCGGCACTGGGCCTGGTCGAGCCTGATCAGCGTCTGGTCGAGGATGTGGTCCTCGTATTTCTCCAGCGCCTGGTCGAGCACGACCTCCGCCTCGATCGTCTGACCGAGCTTGGTGAGCACGTCGCCCTGGTAGAAGTAGAGCTGCTTCTCGGTGTACCCGAAAGCGACGTCCTCCTGATCCTCGGGGCGCAGATGGGTGAAGGCGTTCCTGGCCCGCGCGAGCGCCCGCTTGGCCTGGTCGACGATCTCCTTCTTGCTCTCGCCGTTCGACATCATGGCCAGCGCCCTGGCCTCGACGACCGGCGCCATCGCCTGGGCCGGGCACGGCGTCGAGCCCGCCATGTCGCGGCTCTTCTTGGCCAGGGTGAGCGCCTCGCGGGCGTCGCCGAAGTAGAGGGGCACGAGCGACTCGCGGGCCCCGATCCACGCCCGCAGCGCGCGGTCGCCGGTCTCGTCGGCCGCGGTGCGGCCGGTGCGGAAGAACGACCGGGCCAGCCGCTGGTCACCCAGGTTGATCATGATCATGCCGGCCAGCCCGGACAGCTGGGCCGCCATCCTGCACAGGCGCTCCTGGAGGTCGATCGGCTGGCGCTGCGACATCGCCGTACGCACGGCGCTCAGCTCCAGCAGCACGTCGCACAGCAGCCGCAGCGGCGCCGTGGTCGTGTACTGGCGGCCGAAGCTGACCGTGGACTCCTCCCACTGGTCGAGCATCGCGGCCGACACGGTGGAGGAGACCAGCGTCTCGTCCATCCGGCGCCGGATGCTCTCGCACGCCCCCAGCACCGGCCCCTCCAGGTCGGTCAGGTTGGCGTCGGCCTGAAGGGAGTTTAAAAGGGTGCGGCGGAGGATGTTCTCATCCTCTTCGTCCTCCGGGTCCGTCTCCACCGGCCGGAGCACGAGCTCGCGCTCCTGCGGGCGCTGCGGGCGCTCCTTGACCTCCGCCGCGGCCACCACCCCCGGCATCCGGTGGCCGTGACCGCAGATGCAGGGCGGGTCGTAACCCAGCGCCGCCGGCTCGACCCGGTAGACCGTGCACAGGTAGTGCAGGTATTCGGGCCCCGGGCGTTTCAGCCCGCTCTCGTACGCCGACAGGAGCGTCTCGCCGATGCCGGGCATCGCCTTGTTGTCGCGCTCGAACAGGGCTCGCACCTGCTCGATGACGTCGGCCAGAGCGATGCCGTGAGCCAGCCGATGAGCCTTGATGCGGCTCGTGCCGAACCCCGCCGCGCACGCTTCGTGGATCTCATCAGCGATCTGAGCCGACGTGCGCCCGGCGGCCAGACCCTTGGCCCTGATCCGCCGGGCGATCTCCGTCTCTCTGTGCTGTCTGCCGGACATCCCGGCCCCTCTCACGCATGTCTCGACCGGTCCGCAACTGGTGACTCAGCGTAGCCCTCAAGTTGCCCTGCGCCTACCCATGACTATGAAGCAATGCCGACGCGATGGGAACGCCTTCACTCAACCTACGGTTAAGGAACATCCTCCCCGGGACTGTTTCTTACCTCCCACGAGTGAGAAGCGACTCCCTGTGAGCGGATCCCCTCGTTGCGCGAACCCTTGACTTGAGCCATGTTTGGCCCACCAGCAACGATTCCTGAGGGAGGAACGAACGGTGGGGGACGACAACTTCGAGCACCTGGAGCGTCTCGTAGCTGAACTGGACGCACGAGGGCTGCTCGCACGAGTGGTCCGGACCCAGAGCGGACGCACGTTCGTACGGGTCATCAACCCGAGCGCGACGAGCCTGTCCGAGAACGTCACCTGCCGGTCGGCAGCCGTCTCCGACATGCGCGACTGGTGGTACTGCTGGTCCTGGGGCGAGCGGATGCACACCGCCGACGACCCGGCCGGTGCCGCGACGAAGGTCGCCCGCGTACTCGCCGCCGTGGGGGAGTGACGACCCGGTGAACCGGGTGGAGCGCAGCCACCGCGGCTCACCGCAACCCACGGCGGCTCCTGGGAGCCGGCGGAGTGGCCGGTGCGGAGGGTCTCCCGCACGTCGGAGCCCTGGTCACTCCGCCGGTTCCGGCCCGCTCACCTGCGCCTCACGCGGCTGCACCGCGCCGCGTCCACGATCCGCCCGCCCGGGTCAGCCGGGCGGGTGTTCGGGGGATCCCTCCCGGAACCGGCATGGGGCACGCTTCCGGGTGCGTGTCCCGTCCCGAGCCGTCCGTCATCGGAGCGCAGGCTCTCTCCCTCCGCGGCCCAGAGAGCAGGCGACCCCGTCTTCCCCGGCGTGATGTGACGGCGGGCGGTTCGGTCAGCGGTATTTTTGGATCGAAACGGTCCAAGTTGCTGACCGAACCGCTTCCGGAGGGGGATCCACCATAGTGTTACTGCTGGTGACGCCGTCGCCACCGCCGACGACTCCATCGGTGCTACCCGATATCGACAAGGTGACCTCACAAGTGGCCGTGACCTGTCAGAACGACCCGGTTTGCTCAACGATCGCTGGAATCTTCAACAACGCGGCCTGGGCACCCCTGGCAGCCATGCTGGTCGTCGTCGTTCTGATCCTCGTGCTCGCGTTCGCCCTGCGGAACGTCGCGCATCGGGTCATCACGCGCGTGGTCAACCGGGCGGCAACGGGTGGCTCGATCACCAGCCGGTTCCGCAAGGGCGCGGCGACCGACAGCATCGACGCGCTCCTGCACGAGCGGCGCAAGCAGCGGGCCGAGACCATGGGGTCGGTGCTCAAGCACATCGCCTCGATCGTCATCCTCGGCACGGCGGTGCTGACCGTCCTCGACCGGCTGACGATCCCCATCGCACCCCTGCTGACCAGCGTCGGCATCCTGGGCGTGGCGATCGGCTTCGGCGCGCAGGAGCTGGTGAAGGACTTCATCGCGGGCATGTTCATGCTGCTGGAGGACCAGTACGGCGTCGGCGACGTGATCGACGCGGGCCCCGCCGTGGGCACGGTCGAGGCGGTCACCCTGCGCGTCACCCGGCTGCGCGACGTCGACGGCCGGGTCTGGTACGTACGCAACGGCACGATCACCCGGGTCGGCAACGAGTCGCAGGGCTGGTCGCGCGCGTTCATGGACGTGCCGGTGGCCTACGACGCCGACGTGGTCAGCGTCAAGGTGCTGCTGGAGCACGTCGCCGAGGAGATCTGGGCCGACCCCGAGCTGCGCGAGTCGAAGATCGTGGAGCCGCCGCAGGTGTTCGGGGTGGAGCAGCTCTCCGACAGCTCGCTGGTGTTCCGCATCTCGGCCAAGACGCTGCCGTCGGCGCAGGCGGAGGTGGCGCGTGAGCTCAGGCTCAGGGTCAAGACGGCGCTCGACACCGCGGGCATCCCCATGGTCGCCACCGCCTAAGCTAGGAAACGTGACAGAGACCTCCTTTTACGACGCCGTCGGAGGCGAGGAGACCTTCCGGCGCCTCGTGCACCGCTTCTACGAGGGGGTCGCCGAAGACCCGATCCTGCTGCCGCTCTATCCGGAGTCCGACCTGTCGGGCGCCGAGGAGCGGCTGCGGGGCTTCCTGATCCAGTACTGGGGCGGCCCCAACACCTACAGCCAGCAGCGCGGCCATCCCCGGCTGCGCATGCGGCACATGCCGTTCGTGATCGGCGAGGCGGAGCGCGACGCGTGGCTGCGGCACATGCGTGACGCGGTCGATTCGCTCGACCTGCCCGACGAGCTGGAGACCAGGCTTTGGGACTATCTGGTCTACGCTGCCCACAGCCTGGTGAACTCGCCCACATAACGGGGCATGACACGCCACATGGATATCCCCTGGTGGCGTGACGCAGTCGTCTACGAGATCTATGTCCGCAGTTTCGCCGACGCCTCGGGCGACGGTGTCGGCGATCTGGCGGGGGTGCGCGAGCGCCTGCCGTACCTGCGGCGGCTGGGTGTCGACGCGATCTGGCTGACCCCGTTCTACCGCTCCCCCATGGCCGACGGCGGTTACGACGTGGCCGACTACCGCGACGTCGATCCGCTGTTCGGCTCGCTGCGCGACTTCGAGGCGCTGGTCGCCGACGCGCATGAGCACGAGCTGCGGGTGATCGTGGACATCGTGCCCAACCACAGCTCCTCCGAGCATCCCTGGTTCCAGGCGGCGCTGCGGGGCGAGGGGCGCGAGCGGTACATCTTCCGCGACACCGTCAACAACTGGCAGTCCACGTTCGGCGGCTCGGCCTGGACGCGGGTGCCCGACGGGCAGTACTACCTGCACCTGTTCGCGCCCGGGCAGCCCGACTTCAACTGGCGCAACCCCGAGGTGCACGCGGAGTTCCTCGACATCCTGCGTTTCTGGCTGGACCGGGGTGTCGACGGGTTCCGCATCGACGTGGCGATGGGCCTGTACAAGGCGGAGGGGCTGCCCGACGTGGGCGACCAGTCGTTCTCGTCGGTGTCGCCGGTGTGGGGGCAGCCGGAGGTGCACGACGTCTACCGCGAATGGCGGCGGGTGCTGGACGGCTATCCGGGGCAGCGCATGGCCGTGGGCGAGGTGTGGACCGACAGCCCCGAAGACCTGGCCCTCTACGTGCGGCCCGACGAGCTGCACCAGAGCTTCAACTTCGCCTGGCTGCAGGCGCCGTGGTCGCCCACGGCGTTCAGGAAGGTGATCGACGACACGCTCGCCACGGTGCCGTTCGCGACGTGGGTGCTGTCCAACCACGACGTCGTACGCCACCGCACCCGCTACGGCACGGCCGACCCCGGCACGGGGCTGGCCCGGGCCAGGGCCGCGCTGCTGGCGATGCTGGCGCTGCCCGGCTCCGCCTACCTCTACCAGGGCGAGGAGCTGGGCCTGCCCGAGGTGACCGACTTGCCCGACGACGCCAGGCAGGACCCGGTGTTCTTCCAGTCGAAGGGCAAGCTGCCGGGGCGCGACGGGTGCCGGGTGCCGATCCCGTGGACGGTGGACCCGCCCTCGCACGGCTTCTCCCCCGGCGGGGTGGAGCCGTGGCTGCCGCAGCCGGAGTCGTTCGCGGAGCTGAGCGTCGAGAAGCAGGAGGGGGACGCGGACTCGACGCTGGAGTTCTACCGGCGGGCCCTGGCCTGCCGGCGCGAGCTGGTGCGCAGCCTGCCCTACACCCTGGAGTGGCTGAAGTCCCCCGAGGGGGCGCTGTTCTTCACCCGGGGCCCGCTGATCTGCGCGATCAACTGCGGCACCCGCCCGGTACGCCTGCCCAGGCACGAGGAGGTGCTGCTGTCGAGCGCGCCGCTCAAGCGCGGCCTGCTGCCGCCCGACGCGGCGGTGTGGCTCAGGAGGTCCGCCGACGCTCCCACCTCAGCGGGATGATCAGGAGCTTCGCCGGCGCTCCTGGCTCAGGGGGATGACGGGCAGCGAGACGGCGGCGCAGGCCAGCCCGGCCGCGAAGCCGGCCCAGTAGCCGGTGGCGAGGATCAGCGCGCCCGCGAGCGGGGTGACGGCCAGGGAGACGCTGTTCTGGACGGTGTTGTGCGTGCCGAGCACCTTGCCCGCCCAGCCGGGGCCGGCCAGCTCGCCCGCCGCGAGGTAGGCGAGCCCGTTGCCGGCCACGGTCGTCACCGAGGCGAGCACGAGCATGGCCACGCCGAGGCCGGTGCCGGTGGCCGTACCGGCGACGAGCAGCGCCAGCACCACGATGCTCCAGACGGTGAGCACGAGCAGGGGCCGCATGCGCAGGCCGGTCCGGTCCGACCAGCGGCCGGCCGCGACGCGGATGACGGCCCCGCCGATGGCGGCGACGCCGAAGAGCCTCCCGGCCGCGACGTCGTCCCAGCCGTAGGCCCTGACCAGGCAGTCCACGCCGTACGTGCTGACAACGACCTGCGGCACCACGTGCAGGGCGGAGGTGGCGTGCACCCGCCACAGCGCGGGCTGCCGGTACGGCGAGCCGGCCCGCTCCGAGCCGGACCCCGCGATGCCGTGCGGCGGCTCGGCCATGAAGAGCGCGGCCAGCACGGCGGCCAGCAGGCTCACGCCGGAGCAGAGCAGGAGCACGCCGGGCAGGCCGTGCGCCCGCGCCATGGGCGGCAGCGCGAAGGCGGCCACGGCCATGCCGAGGGTGAAGGAGACCTGGCGCAGGCCCATGGCGACGCCGCGCTCGGGCGGCCGGAACCAGCGCAGCACGATGCGCCCGCCGCCGACCATGGCGGCCGAGCCGGCCGCACCCGCCAGCGCGAGCAGCACGATCACCGCCCAGGTGCGCTCGACGAACGCGGCGGCGGCGAACAGCACGGCGGCCAGGCCGACGCCGGCGCCCAGGACGAGCCGCTCACCGTAGCGGTCGGCCAGGGCGCCCCAGGCGACGAGGGCGCAGAGGATGCCGAGGGCGGGGGCGTTGGCGATGAGCCCGCCCACCGGCAGCAGAACATCGAAATGTCGCAATATTTCGGGCATGACCAGGGGCAGGCCGAACAGCCCCAAGGTGACGCCGGCGTGCGCGTTGACGCCCAGCGCCAGCATCCACCAGCGTCTCATCCCGCCGCGTAGCGCTTCAGGTAGGTCCGTTCGTGCTCGGTGAGCCGGCGCGGCGCGGCCCGCTCGACGTCGTAGGCCGCCATGACGGACTTGGCGGTCACGTACAGCCCCTCGTCGTCGCGGATCTCGTACTGCAGCGTGAACCGCACCGCCCTGATCTCCGTCACCCACGTCTCGACGCGCACGGGCTGGGCGCGGAAGCCCAGCGGGCGGCGGTAGTCGATCTCGTGCCTGGTCACGACCAGGCCCTTGAACGGCTCGTCGCCCGCGACGTACGGATCGATGCTCAGCATGCCGAAGCGGGCGTCCTCGAGGTAGTCGAGGAAGCGCACGTTGTTCACGTGCCCCTGGGAGTCGATGTCGCCGAATCTCACCGTGCGCGGGTAGATGTGCCGTTCGGCCGGGGTGCTTTCAACCACGTCCGCCACCGTACCCGCCCCGGTCAGGAGACCTTGCGGCGGGCCAGGCAGGACAGCACGGTCAGCACCGAGATGGCGGCCATGGCGGAGAAGGCCCAGCGGTAGCCGGTGACGAGCTGCTCCACCGCGCCGCCGGAGAGCTGGGCGAGCGTACCGGCGAACACGCTCTGGTGCAGCTCGGCCGGGAGCGGCGCGGTGATGATGGACAGGACGAGGCCGGTGCCGACGACGTTGCCGGTGTTCTGCAGCATGAGGCGCATGGCGTTGACGATGCCGAGCCGGTTGGAGGGCAGGCCGTCCAGGATGGCGGTGGTGTTGGACGGCAGGAACGCGCCCGAGCCGAGCCCGATGAGCACGAGCCCGGCGGCGACGGCGGGGTAGGGCATGTCCGCCGACATCACCGACAGCATGACGACCAGCCCGCACGTGGTGGTCGCCGCGCCGGCCACGGCCAGCGTGCGCGCGCTCATCAGGCGTTGCAGGAAGCCCGAGCTCACCGAGCCGATCATGGCGGCGACGGCCAGCGGCAGCACCTTGAGCCCCGCCTGGACGGGCTCGTCGCCGCGCACGGCCTGGAAGTAGAGCGCGACGAGGAAGACCATGCCCATGCGGGCGACGGCGTTGAGGAACGAGGCCAGCGTCCCGAACGCGAAGGCCCGCTCCCTGAACAGGCTCAGGTCCACCACCGGATGCGCCGCCCGCGACTCCCTGAGCAGGAACAACGGCAGCCCCGCCACGAACGCGGCCAGCCCGCCCAGCACCACCGGATGATCCCAGCCGAGCCGGGTGAACTCCGACAGCGCCAGCAGCAGCCCGCCCAGGGTGGTCAGCACCAGGACGTTCCCCGGCCCGTCGAGGCCGCCCCGCCGCTCGTTCCTGGGCGGCCTGGGCAGCACGAGCAGCCCCAGGAGCAGGCAGGCCACGCCGACCGGCACGTTGAACCAGAACACCCACCGCCAGCCCAGGCTCTCCGCCAGCACGCCGCCCAGGGTCGGCCCGATCAGCCCGGCGATCGAGAACGAGGCGACGTAGACGCCCATCCCCTCCCCCAGCCGCTCGCGCGGGAAGGCGTCGCTGATCAGGGCGGCGCTGTTGGTGAGCAGCATCGCGCCGCCCATGGCCTGCAGCACCCGCATGAGGACGATCACCCACGCGTTCGGCGCCAGGCCCGCGAGCAGGGCCGCCAGCGTGTACGTGGCCAGCCCTAACAGGTACATCCTGCGCCTGCCGAACATGTCGGCCAGCCGGCCGAACACCACCATGAGGACGGTCGTGGTCAACTGGTAGCCCAGGAGGATCCAGCTCGCCGCCGTGGCGCCGGCCCCGGTGTGCCGCGCGATCTCGGGCAGCGCGACGTTGATGGCGCTGCCGCTGAGACCGGTCAGCACGCTCGCCAGGCTCACGACCGACAGCGTTCGCCAGGCGTCGCGGATGGGGGTGGTCGTCGCCGGCAAAGGCCCTGTCCTTTCTAGATTTTAATACTAGAATCCAATTCAAATCGTCAGCCGGTCAAGGATCGAGGTGTCGGATGAGCGGGATCGTCGAAGGCCGCGTGGTGATCGTCACGGGTGCGGCCAGGGGCATCGGACGGGGACACGCGCTGGAGTTCGCCAGGCAAGGAGCCAAGGTGGTGGTCAACGACCTGGGCGCGGAGGTCGACGGCACCGGCTCCTCCGGAGCGGCCGCCGAAGTGGTGGCGGAGATCGAGGCCATGGGCGGCCAGGCCATCGTCAACGGCGAGGACGTCTCCGACTTCGACGGGGCCGAACGCCTCATCAGGGCCGCCATCGACCACTTCGGCCGCCTCGACGTGCTGGTCAACAACGCCGGCATCCTGCGCGACCGGATGCTCGTCAACATGACCGCCGACGAGTGGGACGCCGTCATCAGGGTGCACCTGCGCGGCACCTTCGCCCCGCTGCGCCACGCCGCGGCCTACTGGCGCGCCCAGGCCAAGGCAGGCGAACGGGTGGACGCCCGGATCATCAACACCACCTCGTCCTCCGGCATCTACGGTAACCCCGGGCAGGGCAACTACGGCGCCGCCAAGGCCGGCATCGCCGGCCTGACGATCATCGCCGCCAAGGAGCTGGAGCGGTACGGCATCACCGTCAACGCCATCGCCCCCGCCGCACTCACCCGCATGACCGAGAACCTCATCCCCGCCGGCGCCACCGGCGCCGACCCCGACGACATCGCACCCCTCGTCGTCTGGCTCGCCAGCGCCGAAGCCCGCTCCATCACCGGACGCGTCTTCAACGTGCGCGGCGGCAAGATCAGCGTCGCCGAAGGCTGGCACGCCGGCCCCGAAACCGACAAGGGCAGCCGCTGGGACCCCGCCGAGCTCGGCGCCGTCATCCCCGCCCTCGTCGAGAAGGCCGCACCCAACGCCCTCACCAACGGCCGCATCCCCGGACGGGAGGACTGACCCGCCATGGCACTCGACCACTCACTCATCGGGGTCGACGGGCCCGCCCACGAGCGCACCTGGACCGCCAAGGACACCATGCTGTACGCGCTCGGCGTCGGAGCGGGCACGTCCGAGCTGCAGTTCACCACCGAGAAGGACCAGCGCGTCCTGCCCACCTTCGCCGTCCTCGCCGCCCAGGCACCCGGCCGGCGCATCGGCGACTTCGACCCCGCCATGCTCGTCCACGCCGAACAAGGCTTCGAACTCCACCGCGAACTCCCCGCCGCCGGCGGCGTCCGCACCGCCTCACGGGTGACCGGCATCTACGACAAAGGCTCCGGCGCCCTCGTCACCTCGGAGTCGCGGGCCGTGGACCTGGACACCGGCGAGCTCGTCATCTCCTCACGCAGCTCGGTGTTCATCCGGGGCGAGGGCGGCTTCGGCGGCGACCGCGGACCCCGCGACACCTGGTCACCACCCGACCGCGCCCCCGACCACAAGGTCACCTACTCGACGCTGCCCCAGCAAGCCCTCATCTACCGGCTGTCCGGCGACTACAACCCCCTGCACAGCGACCCGTCCTTCGCCGCCCGCGCCGGCTTCGACCGACCCATCCTGCACGGGCTGTGCACGTACGGGGTGACGGGCCGGGCCCTGCTGCACGCCGTGGCCGGGTCGGATCCCGCCCGGTTCAAGGCCATGTCGGGCCGGTTCTCCAGCCCCGTGTTTCCTGGGGAGTCGCTGACCGTCTCGATCTGGGTGGACGGGGAGGACGTCCTGTTCAGGACCGCCAAGGATGATGGGACGGTGGTAATCGACCGAGGCCGGGCCACCATCACCTAACCCCTCCCACGCCCCCGAGGGAGGCACCCCCACCGTCCCCGCCCGCGCCCCCGCCCTCACGCCGCACCCGACACCACCCCACCACGCCCCGCCGCCCGCGTTGCGCCGGACACCACCGCACCACGTCCCGCCGACCCGGCGCCAGTGCAGCGAGGCTCGACGCCGTGCGCGCGGCGGGGCACGGTGCGGCGGGGCGCGAGGCGACGGGGCGACAGGGCGCGAGGCGACGCGCACGCCCGCACACCCCGGGCCGCCGCCCCCGTCGCGCAGGGCACCATCCCCCCACGCGCCGCCGAGCCACCGTCCGCGTTGCGCCGGACACCGCCACACCACGTCCCGCCAACCCGGCGCCAGTGCGGCCGGGCGCCGTGCCATGGAGCGCGCACAACCGCCGCGCCATCCCGCGGCCCGTGTCGCGCAGGGCACCATCCCGCCACGCGCCGCCGAGCAGCCGCCCGCGCCGCAACCCGACAGCACCCCGCCAGGCGCCGCTGAGCCGCCGCCCGCGTTGCGCCGGACACCACCGCGCCACGTCCCGCCGACCCGGCGCCAGTGCGGCCGGGCGCCGTGCCATGGAGCGCGCACAACCGCCGCGCCATCCCGCGGCCCGTGCCGCGCAAGGCACCACCGCGCCACGCGCCGCCGAGCCGCGGTCCGCATTGCGCCGGACACCGCCACACCGTCCCCGCCCACGCCACACCGACACCACCGCGTCACGTGCCACCGGCCCCCGCCAATGCGGCGAGCGGCGGCGAGGCGCGAGGCCATGGGGCGCTGTCGGGGCTGGCATGAGCGCCGCATCGCGTGGGCGGTGGGTTCCCCCGTCCAGGTCACACCGTCCGGCGCACGCCAGCCGGGGCGATGGTCAGGGTTGGTCGAGGGATTTGAGGGGGTCGAGGCGGTGGATCAGGGTGACGGCGGCTTCGATGACCTCCCGGGCCTCCTCCTCGCTGTCCGACGTGGCCACCTCCCGCGCCGCCTCCCCGATGATGCTGGTCAGGACCGCGACGGTGAAGCGGTCGAGGGGGTCTCCGCCGGCGCCGAGCAGGACGGCGTTCTGGCGGACCCATTCGCGTCCGCGCGTGCGGCGGATGAGCTCGAAGCCCGGGGGGCCGTCGCCGTCGATGAAGAGGCGGACCAGGTCGCGGCGTTCCCAGGCGCCGGCGAGGTAGGCGCGGGCGCCGGCGATGAGCAGTTCCACCGGGTCGGAGACGCCTGCTTTTCTGGCTTTGGCCACGCTGGAGGCGGAGGCCTGCTCGTGGGCGGCCTGGTGGTCCTCGTAGAGGGCGAGGAAGAGCTCGGTCTTGCCGCCGAAGTGGTGGTAGAGGCTGCCGACGCTGGAGCCGGCGCGGGCGACGACCTCGGAGACGCTGGCCTCGGCGAAGCCGTGCTCGCTGAAGACCTCGCGAGCCGCCTGGAGCATGCTTTTGCGGGTTTGTGCCGTTCGGCTCCACTCCCACGAGGACTTGCGTGCCATGCCAGCCATCCTAGCCGCCGAAATTCTAGAATCAGATTCTTGACACAGGGTCGTAGCGGTTAGAGTGTCTTCCTAGAGAGTGATTCTAGAAATAGCACTAGGGAGGCGGCTGTGGACTTCTCGCTCACCCCGGAGGAACGCCAGATCCGCGACACCGTCCGCGCCTTCATCGAGAAGGAGGTCATGCCGCTGGAGCCCGAGGTCCTGCGCAACGAGCGCGAGGGCCGCCCGGGGCTCGACCCCGACGTCCTGCGTGACCTGCGCGCCAAGGCCAGGAAGTCCGGCTTCTGGGGGATCAACACCCCCGAGGAGTACGGCGGTGCCGCCCTCGGCCCCATCATGTCGGCGATCATCGCCATGGAGCTCGGCCGGACGTTCGTGCCGTTCTCGTTCGGCGGCACCGCCGACAACATCCTGTACGCCGGCACCGAGGAGCAGAAGCAGCGCTACCTGATCCCCACCATCGAGGGCGAGCGGCGTTCCTGCTTCGCGATCACCGAGCCGGGCGCCGGCTCCGACGCCCGCAACATCCGCACCAAGGCGGTGCGCGACGGCTCGGAGTGGGTGATCAGCGGCGAGAAGACGTTCATCACGGGCGGGAACGAGGCGGACTTCGTCATGGTGTTCGCGGTGGCCGAGGAGCACGGCGTGACCTGCTTCCTGGTGGACCGTGACATGGGCTGGAAGTCCGAGCCGATCCCGACGATGGGCCAGTGGGGGCCGGCCTCGCTCGTGTTCGAGGACGTGCGGGTGCCGGAGGAGAACATCCTGGGCGAGCTCGGCAAGGGTTTCGAGCTGGCCATGCAGTGGATCGGCCAGGGCCGCTACATGATCCCGGCGCGGGCCATCGGCTCGGCCGAGCGCATGCTGCAGATGGCGATCGACTACGCCAAGATCCGCAAGTCCATGGGGCAGACGATCTCCAACTACCAGGCCATCCAGTGGATGATCGCCGACTCGCAGGTGGAGATCGAGGCGGCGAAGTGGCTGACGTTGTACGCGGCCTGGCGGGTGGGCGAGGGCCTGGACGCCCGGCACGCCTCCTCCATCGCCAAGCTGAACGGCGCCGTCATGGCCAACCAGGTCGTGGACCGGGTGCTGCAGATCCACGGGGGTATGGGGTACACGAAGGAGCTGCCGATCGAGCGGTGGTACCGCGAGCTGCGGCTGCTGCGCATCTTCGAGGGCACCGACGAGATCCAGCGCCGGACGATCGCCCGCAATCTCATCAAGGGTCACGCCAAGCTCGGCCTCATCGGGGAATGACGTACATGTCGGTAGGGGAACTGTTCAATCCGCGTTCGATCGCCCTGGTCGGGGCCACGGACAAGTCGGGGTGGTCGATCAGCACGCTGGCCAACCTGCGTGCCCACGGGTTCCCCGGGCCCGTCCACCTGGTCAATCCGCGGGGTGGCGTGGTGCACGGCCAGGCCGCGTACCGGAGCCTGACGGAGATCCCCGAGCGGGTGGACCTCGCGTACGTGATGGTGCCGACCGCGGCGGTGCTGGGCGTGCTGCGGGAGGGCGCCAAGCTGGGGATCCGGTGTTACGTGATCCTCACGGCCGGGTTCGGGGAGTCCGGGGAGGAGGGGGCGCGGCTGGAGGCGGAGATCACGGCCTTCGCCGCCGAGCACGGGCTGACGATCCTCGGGCCGAACGGCAACGGTTACATCAACGCCGCCGCCGGCGTGACCCCGTACGGGCTGCCCATCCAGCCGCCGCTGCTGCGCGGCGCGGTCGGCGTGGTGTTGCAGAGCGGCGCGCTGGCCAGCTCCGTGCTGGGGTTCGCGCAGGCCAGGAACGTGGGGATCAGCCTGCTGACCTCCATGGGCAACGAGTCGGTCATGACGGTCACCGACGTGATCGAGTATCTGGTGGACGATCCGGCCACCAAGGTCATCGCGTTGTTCCTGGAGACGGTCAGGAACCCGGCCGAGTTCTCCCGGGTGGCGCGGCGGGCGCTGGAGGCGGGCAAGCCGATCGTGGCGCTCAAGATCGGGCGCAGCAAGCTGGCCTCGCACACCGCGCAGGCGCACACGGGCGCGCTCGTGGGCGACGACGACGTCATCGACGCGGCGCTGCGGCAGCTCGGCGTGATCAGGGTGCGCTCGCTGGAGGACCTGATCATCACGGCGGGGCTGCTGGCGTCCACGGGGCCGCTGCCGGGGCGGCGGGTCGGGGTGGTCACCCCGTCCGGCGGCGCCTCGGAGATCATCGCCGACCGGGCCGAGGACGAGGGGCTGGAGCTGCCGCCGTTCGCGCCGGAGACGGTGGCGAAGCTGGCGGAGATCGTCCCGTCGTTCGGCACCGTACAGAACCCGCTCGACGTCACCGGGTACGTGCTCATCGACCGCACCCTGCTCGGCCGGGCGCTGGAGGCGGTGACCTCCGACCCGGGGATCGACCTGATCATGCTGCTGTCGGAGCCGCCCAAGGTGGCGCCGCCGGATCCGGCTCCCGTGCTGGCCATGTACGCGGCCAGCGCGCAGCGGATCGCGGCCTCGCCGGTGCCGGTCGTGGTGGTGAGCAACGTGCTGACCGACGTGACCGAGTTCGGGCGGCGGGTGCAGGAGGAGACCGGCTTCCCGTACGTCGCGGGCGGGATCGAGCACGGGCTGCAGGCCATCGCGGCGGCCGTGCGCTGGTCGGAGCAGCGCGAGCGGGTGCTGGCCCGGCCCGCGCCGCTCCCCCGCGCCGGCGCGGCTCCCGAGGGGGCGAGCGGGGTGTGGGCCGAGCACCGGGCCGCCGCGCTGCTGGCCGCGGCCGGGCTGCCGGTGGTGCCGTCGGAGCTGGCGGGTGACGAGGACGCGGCGGTGGCCGCGGCCGGGCGGTTCGGCTATCCCGTCGTGCTCAAGGCCGCCGCCGAGGGGCTCGGGCACAAGAGCGACGTCGGCGGGGTCCGGCTCGGGCTCGGCGGCGCCGAGGAGGTGCGGCGGGCCTACCGGGAGATCGTCGCGGCGGTGCCGTCGCTGGCCGGCGTGCTCGTGCAGCCGCAGCGCACCGGCGGGATCGAGCTGCTGGTCGGCGTCGTACGCGACGCGGCCTGGGGGCTCACGCTGGCCGTGGGGCTGGGCGGCGTCTGGGTGGAGGTGCTGCGCGACACGGCGCTGCGGGTGCTGCCGGTGGACGCCGGCGAGGTCCGCAGGGCGCTCGGGGAGCTGCGCGGCGCCGCGTTGCTGAACGGGGTCAGGGGTGGCGAGCCCGCCGACCTCGACGCGGTGGCGGACGTGGTGGCGCGGGTCGCGGCGTTCGCCGAGTCGTTGGGCGACGGCCTGGAATCCTTGGAGATCAACCCGCTGCTGGTCAGCGGCTCGCGGGTCGAGGCCCTCGACGCGCTCATCACCTGGCGCTAGACAACTTCGGGAACGGGCGGCCTCAGCGAAGGGGCCGCCACAGGAAGGGGCGGCCTCAGCGAAGGGGCGGCCCCAGGAAAGGGCGGCCTCAGCGAAGGGGCGGCCGCAGGAAAGGGCGGCCTCAGCGAAGGGGCCGCCCGTTCCTCGTGCGGGTGTTACTCCACCTCGACCGGCAGCTCGTAGATCTCCGTCGTCGGGTGCCCGGCCTTCTCGTGCACCCGCAGCACCGCCTCCTTGGACGGCCCCGACGACAGGCAGAACACCTTCCCGGACTCCGGGTCGAGCCAGGCGCGCTCGAAGTGCACCCCTTCCGCCTCCTCGATGGCGAGGTCACGCTCGTGCGCGGCGCGCAGCTGCTCCTCGGTGACGCCGACGAAACCACTGTGCACGTCCATGAACTTCGGCATGGCGCATCCCTCCTCGTGGGTCAGTTGTCCCTTTCCGGAGGAAGGCGTTCCATCCCGTGCCATCGCCTCAGGGCAGGCGGTTGGCCAGCACCAGGGTGGCCGCCGAGGCGAACATGCCGCCGTTCCCCAGCACCACGCTGACCTCCACGTCCGGCACCTGCGCCGCCGCCTCGCCGCGCAGCTGGCGCACCGACTCCTGGATGGCGAACATGCCGTACATGCCGGTGTGCGTGTACGACAGGCCGCCGCCGTTGGTGTTGAGCGGCAGCCGGCCGCCGGGCGAGGTGTGCCCCTCGGCGATGAACGCGCCGGCCTCGCCCCTGCCGACGAAGCCCAGGTCCTCCAGGCCGTAGATGGGCACGTGGGCGAAGGCGTCGTAGATCATGAGGTGGTCGACGTCCTCGTGCGTGATCTTGGCTTCGGCGAACGCGGCCTCGCCCGACAGGCGGAAGCCCTTGGAGGTGGTGAAGTCCTCCATCTGCGAGATGATCGGCGACTCCGCGGCCTCGCCGGAGCCCAGCAGGTAGACCGGGGCGCGGCGGGCACGTTCCTCGGTGGTGACGATCAGCGCGCCGCCGCCGTCCGTCACCAGGCAGCACTCCAGCAGGTGGAACGGGTAGGCGACCAGGCGCGAGGCGAGCACGTCCTCGACCGTGATGAGGTCCTGGTACATGGCGCGCGGGTTGAGATGCGCCCACCGCCGCTGCGCCACCGCGACCTCGGCGAGCTGCTCGTGCGTGAGCCCGGTCTCCTTCATGTAGCGCAGCGCCGTGATCGTGAACGACGTGGGCGGCCCGACCACCCCGTACGGCAGCTCGAACTGCCCCAGCAGCGAGTCGGCCCCCAGCCCGAACCGCCCGGCCCCGACCCGCGACCGCCCCGACTCCCCGTGGGTGATCAGCACGGTGCTGCAGAGCCCCGCCCTGATCGCGGCGGCGGCGTGGCGCACGTGGAAGAGGAACGACGAGCCGCCCACCCCCGTGCCGTCGAGCCAGGCGGGGGTGATGCCGAGCGCGTGGGCGATCTGGATCGGGCCGGGCGTGCCGACCGTGGCGATGCCGTCGATGTCGTGGATGGTCATGCCGGCGTCGGCGAGGGCGTTCCCGGCGGCCTCCAGGTGCAGCTGCACGGTGGAGTGGCCGGGAAGGCGGCCCACCTCGTCGGTCTCGGCGGCGCCCGCGATCACGATGGTCATGCGGCGCCTCCGACCGGCTCGAAGAGCGGCACGCTGACGTCCCCGCGCCGCTCGAACACCACCCGCAGCTCCATGTCCAGCTCCAGGTGCTCCGGGGTGTTCGGCACGCCGACGATGTTCGTCATCATGCGCACGCCCTCCTCCAGCTCGACGACGGCGATGGCGTACGGGGCGTCGTCCTCGAAGCCGGGCGCCGGGCGGTGGTTGATCACGTAGGAGTACAGGGTCGCGCGACCGCTGGCGCGCACCCATTCGACCTGGTCGCCGCCGCACCGGGGGCAGCGCGGCCGCGGGTAGAAGTAGTGCCGCGCGCAGGGCTCGCAGCGCTGGATCCTGAGCTCGCCCGCCGCGGTGCCGTCCCAGAACGGCTGGGTCTCGGGCGTGGGCTTAGGTGCCGGCTTCATCGGCCTCCCCAATCCTAGTTCTAGAATCCCACTCTAGATCTAGATTCTGCTACGGCTCAAGAGCCTCCGCGGGCGCTCACGGGCTCGGGATGCCGTTGCCGTTCCTGCCACGCCCGGCCAGCACCTCCTCCAGGGACGGGCGCGGCTCGGCCGGATCGCGCGGCCCCGGCTGGGCGAGCTGGATCAGCACGCCGTGCGCCTCCTTGGGGTGCAGGAACACCTCCTGCCAGCGAACGTCCGAGCGGTTGAGCCCGTGCAGGCGGTAGCCGCGCGCGGTCAGCCGGGCCACGGCCGCGTCGAGGTCGTTGACGTGGAAGTTCAGGTGGTGGACGCCGCCCCGCCCCCGGGTGAGCTCGAAGAAGCTGTCGAAGAACGTGGATCCGGCCAGCGGCTCCATGAGCTCGACCTTGTTGCCGTTGGCGTAGGTGAGCTGCAGGGTGCGGTATCCGGCGGCCCGGTTGTCGCCGCCGCCGCCCAAATGCCGGCCGCCGAGCAGGTCGCGGTAGAGGGGCAGCAGGTCCGCGATGCGCGGCGCGGCCACGGCCGTGTGGTCGAAGTGCACTTCCAGCCCGTCCAGTTCCAGGTCCACGCGGGGCTCCTCACACATTCGGAATCCTAGAATTTCATTCTAGCCACTCACTCTTGACGGGCACTCGCTGTGAGGAGCAGCATCGCAGAAAGGAATTCTAGAGCTAGCTTCTAGAACGTACGGGGGTCCGGCCCGACCAGAAAGGCTAGCCATGAGGCTGTCCTACGCCCGCGAGCTCGACGAGTACCCGACCGGCGCCCGCCGCATGAAGATCCTCACGATGGCCGTGCTGGCCATCCTCATCGGCTCCTACGAAGGGCAGATCGCGCCCGTCGTTCCCCTGCTGCTCAAAGACCTCGACATGACGCTGACCACGTACGGCGCCGTGTCCGGCGCGGCGGCCGTGGCCGGGGCCATCGCCTCCATCCTGGGCGGCCGGCTCACCGACCGGCTCGGCCGGGTGCGGCTGCTGATCCCCCTCATGGCGCTGACCGCCGTCTGCTGCTTCGCCATGACACTCGTGCACAGCCCGCGCGACCTGCTGATCGCCCGGATCGTGCTGGCGTTCGTCGACGGCGTGGCCATGGCCAGCACCGCGCCGCTCATCCGCGACTTCTCCCCGCGCCTCGGCCGCGCCCAGGCATTCGGCTTCTGGACGTGGGGCCCCGTCGGGGCCAACTTCCTCGCCGCCGCCGTCGCCGGCTGGACCCTGCCCATCTTCAACGACTCGTGGCGCTCCCAGTTCGTCATCATGGGCTGCTTCTCGCTGGTCATCTCGGTCGTCATCGCGTTCAACATCGCCGACCTGTCGCCCGAGCTGCGCGCCAGGATCCAGCACACCGAACGCGCCGCCACCGACGTCGTCGACCTGACCCAGCCCGCCCGCGTGCGCTCCCTGTTCCTGCGGCGCAACATCTGGGCGCACGTCGTCGGCATCTCGCTGTGGCTCGTGCTCTACATCACGCTGTCGCTGTTCGGCCAGACGATGCTGGTCGGCGCGCTCGGCATCAGCAGCGCCGAAGCCTCCACCATCATGGCCGCCTTCTGGAGCCTCAACCTGATCACGCTCATCGTGACCGGACGAGTGTCCGACCGCACGCAACTGCGCAAGCCGTTCTGCCTCGGCGGCACCATCTCGGCCGTGATCGTCACCGCGTACCTGGCCGTCTCGCTCGGCCAGGAAGGCGTCTCCACCGGCACCCTCATGGTGGTCGGCGCGCTGCTCGGCGGCTCACTCGGCGTGGCCTACGCGCCCTGGATGGCCAACTACTCCGAGGACGCCGAGGACGCCGACCCCCGGCTGCAGGGGACGGCCTGGGGGCTGTTCGGGTTCCTCAGCAAGGGCATCGCCGTGATCGGGCTGCTGGTCATCCCGCACGTGGTGGAGGCCACGAACTGGCAGACGTGGCTGTTCGTGGCGCTGGGCTGCCTGGTGCTGTTCGTCCCGGCCATCGTGATGTTCAACGGACCATGGCGGCGCCGCCCCGTTTCGGCGCCGGCGGCGGTGAGCGTGGAAAGCTGATCGGCAGCGGCGAGGACCGATGGGGCCGGCGACCAGGAAGCCGGCCCCGACCGGACACCAACGTCAGCGCCGAGCGCCCCGCGCCACTCCTGCGTGCGATTCCTGACCACCTATGGAGCCCTCAAGCACGAAACCCATGGACCAGGCCCCGTGAGGGCGTGATCCATGGGTTGTCGCTCGGACTCAGCCGACCCGCCGCGGCGCGGCGCGTCTTCCTCAGCCGATCAGTCGCGGTGCAGCTTCCGGTACGTCACCCGGTGCGGACGCGCCGCATCGGCACCGAGCCGCTCGATCTTGTTCTTCTCGTAGTCGGCGAAGTTGCCCTCGAACCAGAACCAGTTGGACCCTTCCTCCCAGGCCAGGATGTGGGTCGCGATGCGGTCGAGGAACCACCGGTCGTGCGAGGTGATCACGGCGCAGCCCGGGAAGTCGAGCAGCGCGTTCTCCAGCGACGACAGCGTCTCGGTGTCGAGGTCGTTGGTGGGCTCGTCCAGCAGCAGCACGTTGCCGCCCTGCTTGAGCGTGAGCGCCAGGTTGAGCCTGTTGCGCTCGCCGCCCGACAGCACGCCGGCCTTCTTCTGCTGGTCGGGGCCCTTGAAGCCGAACGCCGCGATGTAGGCCCGCGACGGCATCTCGACGTTGCCGACCTTGATGTGGTCGAGCCCGTCGGAGACGACCTCCCAGACGTTCTTGCTCGGGTCGATGCCGCCCCGGCTCTGGTCGGCGTAGGAGATCTTCACGGTGTCACCGATCGTGATCGAGCCCGTGTCGGGCGTCTCCCCACCGGTGATCATGCGGAACAGCGTGGTCTTGCCGACGCCGTTCGGGCCGATGACGCCGACGATGCCGTTACGCGGCAGGTCGAACGTGAGGTTCTCCATGAGCAGGCGCTCGCCGAAGCCCTTGGTGAGCTGCTCGGCCTTGATCACCGTGGTGCCCAGGCGCGGGCCCGGCGGGATCTGGATCTCCTCGAAGTCCAGCTTGCGGTACTTGTCGGCCTCGGCGGCCATCTCCTCGTACCGCTGCAGACGGGCCTTGCTCTTCGTCTGGCGAGCCTTGGGGTTCGACCGGACCCACTCCAGCTCCTCCTCCAGGCGCTTCTTGCGCTTGGCGTCCTTCTGGCCCTCGACCTTGAGCCGCTGCGCCTTCATGTCGAGGTACGTGGAGTAGTTGCCCTCGTAGGGGTAGCACCGGCCCCGGTCGAGCTCGAGGATCCAGGTGGCGACGTTGTCGAGGAAGTAGCGGTCGTGGGTGACGGCCAGCACCGTGCCCGCGTACTTCTCCAGGTGCGACTCCAGCCACTGCACGCTCTCGGCGTCGAGGTGGTTGGTGGGCTCGTCGAGCAGCAGCAGGTCGGGCGCCTCCAGCAGCAGCTTGCACAGCGCGACCCGGCGACGCTCACCACCCGACAGCTTCGACACCTCGGCGTCGGGCGGCGGGCAGCGCAGCGCGTCCATGGCCTGCTCGAGCTGGCTGTCGAGATCCCACGCGTTGCGGTGCTCAAGCTGGTCCTGCAGCTTGCCCATCTCCTCCAGCAGCTCGTCGCTGTAGTCGGTGGCCATCTGCTCGGCGATGTCGTTGTAGCGCTGGAGCATCGCCATCGTCTCGGCGACACCCTCCTGCACGTTGCCGAGGACCGTCTTCTCCTCGTTGAGCGGCGGCTCCTGCTGAAGCATGCCCACCGTGAAGCCCGGCATCAGCCTCGCCTCACCGTTGGACGGCTGCTCCAGGCCGGCCATCATCCGGAGCAGCGTCGACTTTCCGGTGCCGTTCGGCCCCAGGACACCGATCTTGGCTCCGGGCAGGAACGACAACGTGACGTCGTCAAGCACAACCTTGTCGCCGTGCGCCTTGCGCACGCGCTGCAGCGTGTAGATGTACTCCGGCATGCTCTCTAGCTTAGGGGCTCCCGGCCCAGGCTTCCGCCGCTCCTCCCCACCGCCACCCTTCCGCCCCGGCTACGCCTCCGTTGGCCCCTTGGAAGTACGGCCCCCGCTCCCTCCTCACACACGAAGCAGAGCCCCAGGCCCGCCTGCCCAGGACGGCGAAGGAACGCACCGGGACCACGCCCCTTGAGCGAGAGTCGACACCGCACCCACGAAGACGCAAGCAATCACGCCACACCTGCCCCGGAGCGAGAGGCCACCCAGCGCCACAAACCGGAGCGAGAGAGCGCCCAGCAACCGCACGCAGACGCAAGCACCCAAGCCGAAGCTAGAGCCCACGCAGCACCTATACGCCAGAGCCGGCCCCTTGCCTCCGGAAGCCGGAAACCGGGGGAAGGGAGCCGAGGACAGAGAGCCGAGGACGGGGAGCAAGGGCAGGAGTGAGCCGGAGGAGGCGGGGATGGGAGGTTATGGGGTGGATGGGTCGTTGGGGAGGGAGCGGGGCGGGGGTTGGACGGCGGGGATGCAGACGCGGTCCCGGCCCAGCTCCTTGGCGCGGTAGAGAGCCAGGTCGGCCGCCGTCAGCAGGTCGATCAGGTCGTCGCCGTGGACGCTCATCAGCGCCACCCCCGCCGAGATCGTGACCCGGACCAGCGTGTCGTCCACGGGGATGGCCATGTGCCCGATGCGGACGCGCAGGCGTTCGGCGACCTGGCGGGCCTCGTCGATGTCGGCGCCGGGCAGCAGGACGACGAACTCCTCGCCCCCGAACCGGCCCACCACGTCGTAGTCGCGGAGCTGGCTGCGCAGCATGGAGGCCACCCCGACCAGGACCTGGTCGCCGACGAGGTGGCCGTGGGCGTCGTTGACGCGTTTGAAGTGGTCGATGTCGATGATCAGGAGCGCCAGGGTGTCGCCCGTGCGGCGGGCCCGGACGATCTCGGTGTCGGCCTCGCGCTGCCACGCCGCCGCGTTGAGCAGCCCGGTCTTGGCGTCGGTACGGGCGGCGGCCTGGAGCTGCGCGTGCAGGAGGCTGCGTTGCAGCAGCACCACGGGTGGCAGCGCGAGGATCAGCAGGCCCAGGTTGAGGCCGCAGCTGATGGAGACGGTGACGCCCAGGCAGAGCTCGACGACGTCCAGCAGCACGCTCTCCCTGTCCCACAGCACCTCCCGCCAGGCACTGTCGGGGTTGGCGGTGTGGGCGGCGATGGCGATGAGCGCGATGTTGAGCAGGGAGAACAGCACGGCGGACGCCACCGCGAAGAGAATCAGCCTCCCGCCGCCCTGCGACAGCGCCCACGGATCCGCCA
Organism: [Actinomadura] parvosata subsp. kistnae; assembly: GCF_900323885.1. GTDB lineage: Bacteria > Actinomycetota > Actinomycetes > Streptosporangiales > Streptosporangiaceae > Nonomuraea > Nonomuraea composti. Next base: position 127,178 of record NZ_OOHJ01000018.1, read on the forward strand.
CCAGCCCGTGGAACACGAAGGACGCCGAACACCCCGCCAGCCCGATGGCCGCCGAGCTGAACACCCGGCGATAGACCACCGTCGCCCGCACCCGCACTTGGAGCAGTATCTGCAGCACAATGGGGGCAAATAGGGCATACACCGGCGGCAGCAACAACGCCACCGGCAACCACCAAGCCGACAACAGGTCCCGCGACACGCCGGCGGGCATGCCCAGCCGCCTGCTCGCCTCGATGCACACCGCACCACAACCCATGAGAGCGGCGAACGTCAACGCCTCCCGCCACTCGAAGACGGTGGACGCCGAGAACGTCACGATCGCAGCAAGATCAAGAGTGACGATCGCGCACAGATAGACGACAAGCGGCCGACGTTGCCCTAGCAACGGCCAGCGGTCGGCCAGTGTTGACACACCGTCTCGAGACTTGATCGATGCGTGACTGGTCACCGCCATCTCGTCTCCCCTCTGACTAACGATGTGTAACACAATAATTGCGGAGTGTGCGTTGTGCGATGGGAACCGATACGTTGGCAGTGACCACACCTGCTCACTTTTACGAGCAGGCCGTGACAAGAAGTCCATGCTGGAAAGGAGCAGCCATGGTGCGGGGCGTGACCTGGACCTGACAGATGCTCTCGACATCTGCCGCGGGCAACACACCATCGGCCGCCCCTCGGGGTGTCAGCAACGGGACCCGGCCGGTGCCCCCTCCCCCCTCCACTCCAGCCCTGCCCCTGCGCTCCTCCCCCCATTCCGACCCTCCCCTCCGGCGCCCCTCTCCCTCGGCTCTCCCTCGGCTCTCCCCTCCGCTCCAGCCCTTTTCCTCGGCTCCAGCCCTTCCCCTCCGCTGCAGCGCTCCCCGACGCTCCAGTCCTCCCCTGCGCAGGTCCGGATGTATTCCGGGGCCGGGCGATCGGACGCGATTCGGGGGCAAGAGGTTCGGGCGTGCTCCGCGCCGGAGCTCGCGCGGCGTGCCGGCCATCGGGGCACCGTGCCAGCGAACGGGGCACCGTGCCGGCGAGCGAGGGGCCGTGCCAGCGAACGGGGGCGCGCGCCGGCGAGCGAGAGGCCGTGCTGGCTAGCGGGGACGCCGTGCTGGCGAGCGAGAGGCCATGCCGACGAACGGGGGCGCGCGCCAGCGAGCGAGAGGCCATGCCAGCGAACGGGGGCGCGCGCCAGCGAGCGAGAGGCCGTGCTGGCTAGCGGGGACGCCGTGCTGGCGAACGGCGCCCCCGGTGCTTTCGTCGCTTTCTGGCTCGTGGCTAGGCTGCTGCCTTCTCTGCCATGGTCAGGTGTCCGTCGTCACCGTCGGCCGCCTTAGTGCCGGTGTCGCGTCCCCTGGCTTCCGCGTCGCGTCCCTTGGTGTTTCCGCCGCGTCCCTTGACGTCCGGGCCACGTCCCTTAAGGTTCGTGCCACGTCCCTTCACGTCCGCGTCGCGGCCTCTTGCGAGCGTGTGATGTCCGCTCGCTTCCGCGGAGTGTCCTTCGGTGGCCGAGGCTGCCGGGGCGTGGTCGGGGACGAGGGTGTGGACGGTGCCGCCCAAGTCGCGCAGAGCGTTCTCCACGCTCATACCGCCCTCGGCGATCACGCCGCTGTAAGCGGTCATGCCGCCCTCGGCCGTCTCTCCGCGTTCCGCGGTCTCTCCGTGCCCGGCCGTCACCCCGCGCTCGGCGGTCTCTCCGTGCCTGGCCGTCTCCCCGCGCTCGGCGGTCCCTCCCCGCCTGGCCGTCTCTCCGCGCTCGGCAGTCGTGCCGTTCTCGGCGGCCCCGCTACCTCCGACGGTTGCGCTGACGGTGGTCAGGGGTTGCTCGTTGTCGTCGGATGTGTGGAAGGGGTTGGGTTCTTCGCGGAGGGGGGAGCGGCTCAGGGAGCGTTGGGGGCGGGGGCCCATGGCCCAGTCGCGGGTTTCCTCGTCCAAGCGGTCGCGCATCTCCTTGCTGACCGCGCCGGACCCGCCGCGTTCCGGCTTGGTGAAGGCGCCGGTGCCCCAGCGCAGGTCGTGGCCTACCGCGCTGGCCTCGATCTCCGGCATGAAGCGGCGGTCTCCCTCGGCGCCGAACTCGCGGATGCGCAGCTTGCCCGACACCACCACGGGATGGCCCGCCCGTACGGAGGCGGCGACGTTCTCCCCCAGGGCGCGCCAGCAGCGGACGGTGAAGCAGACCTTCTCCCCGTCCACCCACTGGCCCGCCCTCTTGTCGAAGTAGCGGTGGGTGGTGAGGACCCGCAGTGAGGTGACCTTGACGCCTTCGTCGAAGCTGTACTGCCTCGGCTCTGCCGCGACGTTGCCGGTGAGCGTGATGTAAATGTCGTTCATCCCGTGCCTCCCATGTGGCGGGCCGGCTGCCCGCGGTCTGGTGAACACGGTGCCGTGGTGGGAGGGGGGTGGAGACGGCCGAACGTGGTTCTGTGGATGAGGGGGTGGGAGGGGCATGGTGGCTGTGGATGAGGGGCTTCGATAGGTGGATGTGAGGGAGTTCAACGGGCGGATTTGAGGGGGCTACTTCGTTGTGGAGGTCAGCTTGTCGGTGATGTGGCGGGCCATGGCGGTGTAGCCGGCGTTGTTGGGGTGCAGGTGGTCGCCGCTGTCGTAGGCGGGGTTGAGGACGTCGGGGTCGTCGGGGGCGGCCATGGCGCGGTCGAGGTCCACCACCGCGTCGTACTCGCCTGACGTGCGGATCCACTCGTTGACGGCGTCGCTGACCGCGGCGGCGTGCGCGCCCCAGTGGTCCGAGCCCTTGAACGGGAGCAGCGTCGCCCCGACGACCTCGATGCCCTTGGCGTGGGCCTGGCGGATGAGCCGGCGGTGGCCGGCGATCAGCTCGTCCGCGGAGACCACGGGTGCGGGCTTGTAGGTCGGGGTGTCGGACTCGTTGAAGCCGATGTCGTTGACGCCCTGCAAGATGACGACCGTACCGACGCCGGGCTGATCGAGCACGTCGCGGCGGAAGCGGGCCGCCGAGCGGTCGCCGTACCAGGCCGAGTCGTTCAGTACGAGGTTGCCGCCAATGCCGGCGTTCAGGACCGGGCGGGAGGCGCCGCGGGCGGCCAGTTGCTCGGCCAGTTCGTCGGGGTAGCGGTTGTTGGCGCCGTTGGTGGAGCCGAAGCCGTCCGTGATGGAGTCGCCGAAGGTCACCACGGCCTTCCCTTGCTGGTCCTTTCCGCCGGTGACGTCCACCCGGGACAGGTAGTACCAGGAGTGGGTGCTCTGAGTGAAGGCGGTGGCGGTGGTGTCGGTGGCGTGGTCGCCCTGGGCGCGGTAGCTGGTGGCATAGGCCTGGGAGTGGAACGTCGCCGGGCCGGTGGTGCCGGCGAAGTAGAGCGTCACGGCCATGGACTGGAACGGCTCGATGCGCAGCCGTACCGGGTCGCTGGTCAGGGTGCCGTGTGCGGGGAGGTCGGCCGAGGGGGTGCTGTTGAAGGTGAGGCGGTGTACCGAGCCTGGCTGCAGCGACGCGCCTTGGCCCGCGTACGCCACGGTGGCTCCGGTCACGTGGACGGGTGAGGGGCCGTAGTCGTTCGACAGGCGGATGCGCAGTGATGAGCCGCCTGCGGTGAGCCTGACGATCTGGCGGACGCTCTGGCCGCTGAAGCCTTCCTCCGACCAGTTGGGCTCGAAGCCGGTGCTGGCGCGCTGGGGTGCGGCCATCCAGGCGGCTCGCCAGCCGGCTCGCCACTCGGCTTGTCGCCTGAGGGCGTCGGTCTGTGCTGATGTGACACCTGCCGGGACGGACACCGCGGCAGCGGCGCGGGCGGGGCTGGTGGTGGTTGCGGGGGTGCCCAGAGCGATCAGCAGCGCGGTCAGCGCCGTTCCGGTCTTTACGGCGAAGAAGAGGTTCATCGCATCTCCTACTCGATAGGGATTTCAGATGGCCGGCACGATGCGCCAGTCGCGCAGGAACACGAGGTTGTGCAGGTCGGCGGCGGCGATGGCGCGCAGGACGGGGACGAGCTCCGCAGCGTGCCGCGCGTCCATGACGTTGAGCGGCCACTCGCCCACCGTGGCGCCCCGCAGGTGCGGGTGGTGGAAGCCGGCGCCGTAGTGGGCGGTCAGGGTGATGGGCGCGATGCCCGCCGCTCGCTGTGCCGGCCATGAGAGGGACCAGGCGGCGAAGCTGCCGCCCGTGGTGTCCGGCACCAGGCCGGTGGTTTCGATGGTGCCGGTGTCCAGGAGCAGGTGGTGGTCGAACTCGGCCAGCACCTGCCGGGCGGGCGCGTCCAGGAGGGTGACGGCCTGGTGGAAGGCGCGTTCCTTGCCCTCGCGGGTGGTGTGGCCGGCGTGGGTGCCGTCACGCAGGTCGGTGAAGTGGCGGACGAGGGCCTCTAGTGGGGCAGGGGCGACGTTCGTGGTCATTTCTCTCCTCAAGGGACGGGGTGAGCTCGCGCAGGGCTGCGGCGAGTTGGTGGAGGAGGGGGCGGTCCGGGCGCAACATGTCCCCGTGACGGGCGCCCGATGGGCGAAGGAGCCTCGCCGGGACGCCGTCGGCGTGCAGGCGGCGCGCGTACGTGACGACGTCGTCGTGCACGGGGTCGTCGCGGCCGACGGCGAGGATGGCGGGGGCCACTCCTTCGAGGGTGGGTGCCTGCCAGGGGGTCGCGTACAGGCGGGTGCGGTCCGCGGTGGTCCCGCCGCCGATGTCGGGAGCAGCGGCGTCGTGGGTCGTGGCGGTGTTGTCGCCGAGCCAGGCGCGCCACGCTCCGCGCAGCGCCGCCGCCTGCGGGAACGCGGAGGGTGAGCGGTGATAGGACGGGGCGGCGCAGTCGGGGTCGAACGGCGGGTAGGCCAGCACCTGGGCGACCAGTGGCAGGCCGCGGTCCCGGGCCGCCAGGGCGGCGACGGCGGCGATCGTGCCACCGGCGCTGTCGCCGCCCACCGCGAGGGGAATCCCAGCCCTGTCACCGCCCACCGCACGCGGAGTCCCGGCCCTGGAACCACCCGCCGCACGCGGATTCCCGGCTCTGGAGCCACCCGCCGCACGCGGAGTCCCGGCCCTGGAGCCATCCACCGCGAGCGGAGTGCCAGGCGTTCCGTCGTGGGCCCAGGTGAGGGCGGTGAGGACGTCCTGGACGGCGCTGGGGTGGCGGTGGCGTGGCGCGAGCCGGTAGTCCACGCTGATCACCGCCCACCCGGAGCGGGCCGCCAGGGCCGTGGTGGTGTGGTGCCACTCGGCGGCCGAGCCGTGCTGCCAGCTCCCGCCGTGCGCCCAGACCAGCAGCCCGGCGGGGGCGCGGCCCTCCGGCAGGTGGACCCGGACCGGCACGGGTGGCGCGCCGGGAAGGACGAGGCTCGACCATGACGGAGGCGGGCCGACGACCGGCTCCGGTCCGGGGGTGGCGGGCTTCGTGGTCGTGTTCACAGCTGCCTCCGGGCGCCGCCGTCGATGGCCCACTCCGCCCCCGTGACCTGCGCCGCCAGGGGTGACAGCAGGTAGGCGATGACGCCCGCCACCTCCTCGGGGGTGCCGATGCGCCCGGTGGGCAGCCGCCGTTCGACGCGGACGAAGTGCTCCACGGCCTGGTCCGGCGGCAGGTCGAAGCGGTGGGCCAGCTGGTCGGCGAAGCCGCCGGGCGCGTCGAACAGCGCGGTGCGGGTGGGGCCTGGGGAGACGACGTTCGAGCGGATCCCGGCCGGGCCGTACGCGGCGGCCAGCGACTTCGACACCGACAGCAGCGCCGCCTTGGACGCGGCGTAGTCGGCGATGGTGGGGTCGGGCAGGCGGGCGGCCTCGCTGGCCACGTGGACGATGGCGCCGCCCGCCGGGTTGCTCTCCAGGAGGGGCAGCGCGGCCCGGGTCATGCGGATGGCCGCGTGCAGGTTGAGCTCGAAGGTGGCGTGCCACTGCTCGTCGTCGATGGCGGCGAAGGAGTCGCGGGAGGTCAGGGCGGCGGCGTTGTTGACGAGACCGTCCAGCCTGCCGTACCGGTCGATGATCGCGGCGACGGCCCGTGCGGGGGTGGCGGGGTCGGTGAGGTCACCGCGGACGAGCAGCGTCCCAGCCGGAAGGACGTCCCCAGCCGGCGCGGGCGCGTTCCCGCCGGACGCGGGCGCGTTCCCAGTCGGCGCGGGCGGGACGGTGGTGGAGTGGCCGCGGGCGAGGGCCACGACGTGGGCTCCCTCGGCCGCCAGTACGCGTGCGGCGGCCAGCCCGATGCCGCTGGTGGCGCCGGTCACGAGGATCACCTTGCCGGTGAGCTGAAGATCCATCATGTGCTCCGTGGAGGTAGGACGGGTCAGGCGCGGGGCCGCAGGAAGAGCGCGGCGATGAGGACGCCGGACAGGACGAGCGCGGCGTTGACCGCGATGGCGACGGTGACCCCGTGCAGCACGGCTCCGGCGGTGACGACGCCGCCGATGGCCGCCGTGACGATCGCGGACATGATCGGGGTCCCCATGGTGATGCCGATCTGCTGGGACATCGAGGCCAGCCCGGTGGCCAGGCCCTGCTGGTGGTCGGGCAGGCCGGTGGTGGCGGTGACCATGAAGCCGACGATGACCAGCATGTTCCCGACGCCGCCGAGGAAGGTGGCGGGCAGCAGCAGCCCCATGGAGGCGGAGGTGCCGCCCATGAGGAGCAGGACGGCGGTGGCGGCCGTCTGCAGCAGCCCGCCGCCGATCAGGACGGTCGCGGTGGAGGTGCGGGCGATCACCTTGGGGGCGAGCAGGCCGCCGGCGACGGTGCCGAGGCCGAGGACGCCGAACGACAGCCCGGCGGCGAGGGCGGAGAAGCCGAGGGTCTTCTGCAGGTACAGGGTGAGCAGGTACACCAGCGACGTCTCGGTGACGAAGGCGAGCAGGCCGAGCAGGTTGCCCCAGGCCACGGTGGGCCGGCGCAGGACGTGGAGGGGCACGAGGGGCTGGGCGGCGCGGCGTTCGACGCGGTGGAAGACGACCAGCAGGGCCGCGCCGGCGAGCAGCCCGGTCAGGGCGAGGGGGTGGGTCCAGCCGTGCTCGCCGGCCTGGGTGAGGCCGTAGACGATGCCGAGCAGGCCGAGGGTGACGCTGAGCGCGCCGGGCAGGTCGAGCCGGGGGCGTCCAGCGGGGCGGGACTCGGCGATGACGGCGGGCGCGGCGAGGAGCACGGCGAGGGCGACGGGCACGTTGATGAGGAACGCCCAGCGCCAGGACAGCAGGTCGGTCAGGACGCCGCCGAGCACCGCGCCGGCGGTGAACCCGGCGGACATGAGGGCGCCGTTGAGCCCGAGCGCCTTCTGCCGCAGCGGCCCTTCGGGGAAGGACGTGGTGAGCAGGGCGAGCCCGGCCGGGGTCGCGGCGGCGGTCGCGAGGCCCTGCGCGACCCGGGCCAGGATGAGGATCTCGGGGGTCGGGGCGAGCCCGCCGGCGAGCGAGGCCACGCCGAGGAGCGCGAGGCTGCCGAGGAAGATGCGCTTGCGCCCGGCCAGGTCGCCGATGCGGCCGAAGAACAGGGTGAACCCGGCCGCGCACAGGGCGAAGGCCGTGGCGATCCACTGGAGGCCGCCGAGGGAGAAGCCGAGGTCGTCGCCGATGGCGGGCAGGGCGACGTTCAGGATCGAGAAGTCGACGGCCAGCATGAACTGGGCGACGAGGAGCACGGCGAGTACGACGCGCAGGCGGCCGGTGAGCTGCGGCGATGGCGCCTGGCCGGTGGTCGCCGGCAGGGGTGTGGTGGTGGTCATGGCAGAGGGCTTCCTCTCGGGCGTGCGGTACGGCACGCCGCTGCAAACGGTTCAAAAGTTCCGTTAAGACGAGAGAACAGTAGCACCCGCTCGCCCACTAAGGGAACTTCTGTCCCGATAAGCCCATATATCCGTATACGACTGTTAGTATTCGGCTATGCCAACGACCGCAGTGGACAACCCCCTGACCCTGCGGCTGCTCGGCCTCCTGGTCGAGCAGCCCATGCACCAGTACGCCCTGGCCGTCGCGCTCAACGAGCGCTACCCGTACCTGAACGCCAAGAGCGGCTCCGTCTACGCGCTCGTCCGGTCGCTGCAGACGGCCGGCTGGGTCACCCGGACCGGCGTCGAGCAGGTGGGCAACCGCCCGACACGCACTGTCTACGCCCTGACCGACCAGGGCTGGCGCGTCTTCAGGGAACGGGTGCGGCGGCAGCTCCGCGAGGCCAGGGTGACCACCTCGGCGTTCGTGGACGCGCTGGCCTACCTCGGCGCGCTCGACCGCGCGGAGGCCCCGCACGTGCTGCGCGAGCGTCTGGAGTCGCTGGAGGAGCGGATCTCGGAGCTGGAACGGGCGGGCGGCCCCGGCGTGAAGGAGATCACCATGATCGAGGTGGACTTCGTCCTGCACCAGCTCCACTCCGAGGCGGACTGGATCCGTGCGCTGATCACCCGCATCGAGGACGGCGAGCTGGCCTGGCCGGCGGCGGAGGGACGGGCATGAGCGGGCTGACGTACGGCATCTACGCGGCCGGCCGCGTCGCCGGCACGGCGGGCCCGCCCGACTCGACATCATGATCCGTACGGTGGCCGCCTGCGCCGCCCGGCTCAACGTCACGCACCACGAGTTGTTCGGCCTGCGGGACGCCGACTCGGGCCGCGACGAGCCGACCGCCCGGCTCGGGCTGACCACCAGCGACTACCGGCCCAAGCCCGCCTACGACGTGTATCGCCAGCTGATCGCCCAGAGCTGACGACGCCGGGGCCGGTGGTGCTGATTTATACCGACAAATCCCTCAGGGCTGTGTAGAAGGCATGGTGCCGGCCCAGCTCCCGCTCCACCGGCTCCACCACCATCGTGGCCGCCACCGCCGCGACCCTGCGGCGCATCTCCCGTTCGAGCCGCTCCCGCTCCCGCGAGGCACCGAGCTCCACGAAGTTGCGGGACGCGATGCCCGACAACGCCCCCAGCCCGAGCACCGAGGCCATCATCAGCCCCACCCACGGCAGCGTCGCCGTGTCACCCAGCAGCTCCAGGGACGGCGGGAGCTGCCCCGGCATGAGGAGGCCGACCGCCAGCCAGGCGAGCCCGGCCACGAACGCCACCACCAGGAAGTACTGCCACACCTTCAGCGCCCGCCACCAGCCCGGCACCCGGTCGAGCTGCGGCGCCACCTCCGCCAGGTCCTCCGTCAGGGCCTGCGGGAGCTGGCCGGCGCGGGACCTGGCCGCCTGGTGCACGGCCGTGCGCCAGACCGGGTGCATGCTCATGGACAGGCCGTCGGCCAGCGCCTGCACCGCGTTCGCGACCTCGGCCGACTGGGCGCTCACCGAGGAGGTGGAGATGCCGCGGATCTCCTCGCTGACGTCGTCGAGCCGCAGGCTCTTCAGCGGGTCGCCGCGCAGCTTGCCGACCCAGCGCGGGTACGGCCAACCGACCCACCGGCTCGACCGCTCCGCGTACACGTTCTCCATGGCCTCGCCCACGGCCGGCACGCCGACCGCGTCGCACAGCGCGTCCGTCAGGCCCATCCTGCGGGCCTCGTCGACCGTGGACGGCGCCGACAGCGCCTCACCCAGCGGCATGGCCTGGCTGAGCTTCTGCTCCAGCCGGTGCAGGTCGGCCTCCAGCTTCTGGATGGCGGCGCGCCGCCGGGCCACCGCGGTCGCGATGACGCTCTTGAGGCTCTCGATGCCGCGGCCGGTGACCGCCGAGGTCGGGACGACGCTCGGATGCTCGACGCCCTCCTTGCGCAGCAGGTCGTTGAGGTCGATGACCAGCTCGGCCAGCTCCTCGGTGGTCAGCCGGTCGGCCTGGTTGAGCGCGAACACGGTGACCGCCTCGTGCCCCGCCAGCTCCGTCACGTAGCGGCGGTGCGTGGAGGCGTCGGCGTACTTCTGCGGGTCGAGCACCCACACCACCAGGTCGGCCAGCCCGATGAGCCGGTCGGCCTCGGTGTCGGTGAGCGCCCTGATCGAGTCGTGGTCGGGCAGGTCCAGCAGGATCAGCCCGTGCAGCTGGCTGTCGCCCTTGTCGAGCGCGCTGGCCCGCGAGAAACGGTGACGCCACTGGATCTGCAGCCAGTCGAGCAGCGGCCCCGCCCCCTCCAGCCCCCACACACAGGCGTGCGTACGGGCGGTGGTCGGCCTGCGGACGCCCGTCGGCGACAGCTCCAGCCCCGACAGCGCGTTGAACAGCGACGACTTGCCGCTGCCCGTGCCGCCCGCCAGGGCGACGACCGTGTGCTCCGAGGAGAGCTTGAGCCGGTTGCCGGCCCGCTGCAGCAGCGCGCCGGACTCGTTCAGCAGCTTCTTGTCCAGCCGCCCCGGGCCCAGCTCCACCACCTTGGTGAGCGCCGTCAGCCGCGCAGCCAGGCCCGGTCTGGTGGTCGTGGTGGTCATCGAGCGACCTCAAGGTTGTACGTTGCCTGATAGAGGCGGGTCGCGACGGACTCGTCGGGAATGCCCGCGGAGTCGAGCGCTTGCACGTAACGCATGGCCTCCTCGTCGAACAGCATGCCGATCCTGGCCCGCAGATCACTGAGCGCCTTGGCCCCGATGCCGCGCAGCGACTCGGCCCGAGCAGGGCGTTGACCAGCCGGTGCGGCACCCCTCGCCGCTGCCCCCGCTGAACATGGCGACCATGAAGATCAACGCGAGCGACTCGGGGTCGAACGACACCAGCTTCGACACCGACCGCTTGGCCACACCCTCCGTGCGTACCAGCTCGCCCAGATGCTCCTGCCAGGACGCGATCGCCCGCCCCGCCTGGCGGACCAGGTCGTCGGACGGCCGGTCGAGGTCCTCCCCGAGCTTGGCCCCCAGCTCCGAGCGGTGCCGCCAGCGCGCCACCACCTCCTCGCAGGCACGGTTCGCGGCCGCGACGATCACCGCCTCCAGCCCCGTGCGGATCGCCGCCTTGAACGCCAGCACCCGCTCCGGCGCCTGCTTGGCCGCCCGGCCGCGCTTGCGCAGCTGCAACGAGCGGACGAGGTCGCCCGACCCCGCGAACTCCTGCCACCGCGCCAGCACCTCGCCGTGCAGCAGCGAGCCGTTCCTGGACGCCTTGTCGATCTCGCTGAGCGCGCTCAGGAACGCCGCCTCCACGTCCGCGCGCAGCTCCGCCCTGAACGCGACCTGCGCCTCCAGCTGCTTGGCCAGCGCCGGAACGCGGGTGCGGAAACTGTTGAGCACGCCGTTGAGCGTCTCGCGCACCGCCTGCGCCCGCCGCGCCTCGTCCACCGACAGCTCGGCCAGCCACAACCGCAGATCGGTCACCTCGGCGTCGGGCAGCCTGCCGTCGGTCACCTTCGCCTCATGGATGACGAACCGGTCGATGTCGCCCAGGCCGTACTCGGTCAGCATGCGGACGAAATGCTTGAGCACCACGTCCGCCGAGCGCTCCTGCACCCGCGACAGGACGATCGCCAGGCGAGCGCCGCGCTCCTTCGCCAGCCGCAACAGGCTCCAGGCGGGGGCGTCGGCGTAACGGGCCGCCGTGGTCACGAAGATCCACAGGTCGGCGGCGTCGAGCATGCGGTGCGCGATCTCGTGGTGCTCCTCGACCACCGAGTCGATGTCGGGCGTGTCGAGCAGCGCGACGCCCTGCGGGAGCTTCTCCGTCGAGACGATCACCAGGCCGTCCATGCCGGCCTCGCGGGACGGCTGGTCGAGCCGGCGCAGACCGCCGAGCAGCTCGCCCTTCGCGAACCACTCGTGGTCTTCAGGGTGACAGACCAGGACCGGGGTGCCGGTGGTCGGGCGGCGCACGCCGGTGCGCGAGACGTTCTTCTCGGCCAGGCTGTTGACCAGGGTCGACTTGCCCGCGCCCGTCGAGCCGGCGACCACGATCAGGGCCGGGGCCGTGCGGGTTCGCACCCGGGGCAGGACGTAGTTCTCCAGCTGGGCCAGCAGGTCGGCCTGCGCCTGCCTGGCCTCGGCCGAGCCCGGCAGGTCGAGACCGAAACGCAGGTCGGCGATGCTCTCGCGGAGGGCGCCCAGGGCCGACATGAGCGCCTCGGCGGCCTCCTGCGGCAGCTCCTCCAGCGTCTCGCCCGGCCCCACCGGCTCCTCACCGGACTCCGCCCCCGCCCCTCCGGCCTCAGGCTCGGACTCCGCTTCAGGCCCGGCCTCGGGCTGAGGTCCGGCCTCGGACTGGGCTTCGGGCTCGGACTGGGCTTCGGGCTCGACCTCGGACGCAGGCGTGCGCTCGGGCTCTGCGGACGCGGCGGCCTCGGGCTCGGACGCGGCCTCCGGCTCGGGCGTGGTGTCCGACTCAGATGCGGGTTCCGGCTCGGAAGCGGAGGCGGCCTCGGCAGGGGCGTCGGGCTCGGACGCGGAGCCGGTGTCCGGCGCAAACTCGACGGCGGGGCCGGTGGCGGCGTCGGGCTGGCCCTCAGGCGCGTCGGCGGCGAGGGCTACGCCGGGCTCGGTGTCGGACTCGCCGTCGGGCGCGGCGGCGGACGCGGCCTCGGGCTCGGTCACGACTCCGGCGGCGGACTCCTCGGCCGCTTGTGACGCGGCGGGAGCATCCTCGGCCTCCGCTGCGGCCTCCGTGGCGGGCGCAGTGACGGGCTCGTCGGCCTGCTGGGCAGCGGAGGCATCGGCGGCCTCCGACGCGCTCTCGGCTGCGGGCTCGATGGCGGGCTCGTCGGCCTGGGCGGTGGTGGAGGCGTCCGCGGCTTCCGTTGCGAGGTCGGCGGCGGGCTCGTCGGCCTGCGGGGCGGCAGAGGTCTCGGTGGCCTCCGTCGCAGGCTCGTCGGCCTGCGGCATGGGGGAAGCGTCCGTGGCCTCCGTGGCGGGCACGGCGGTCTCCGTGGCGGACGTGGAGGCCTCCGCGCGCTCAGGGGCCTCCGTGGCGGGCTCGGGGATGGCCTTGCCTTCGCCGGCCCTCGTGGGAGGCGGCGCGTCCGGGGCGTCGCTCCTCGAGACAGGGGCGCCGGGGCCTCCGAGGGCGGCCGGCTTCACGAAGAGGGAGGGCCGTTCCGGCGAGGGGGCCTCGGGCGCGGGCCGACGCAGGATGGCGGGCTTCTCGAAAAGGGAGGGGCGGCGGGCAGGCGGCTCCTCCCCCGCGGACCGAGAGCCGGCGGACTGAGGGCCACCGGGCTGAGGGCCACCGGGCTGAGGATCGGCAGGCTCGCCCCGGCCCTCCCGATGGGCGGACCCCGTCTGGCCCTGCTGAGGGGCGGGCTCAGCCCGGCGCTCCCGGTGGGTGGGCTCGCCCGAGCCCTTCCCGTCGGCGGGCTCGCCTGAGCTCTCCCCGTCGGTGGCGGGGCCCGGGCGGTGGGTGGCGTCGGGCTGGGCCTCCGGGGGGAGGTCGTCGTCCGTTATCGGGCGGAAGCTCAACGTCTGCTCCCCGAGCGACTCGTGCCGCCCGTCATCCATGGCCGTGTTCACGGCAAGCGCTCCGCTCGTACCATCTCGACCTCCTGGCCGACCCGCACGACGTCGCCGACGATGACGATCGCCGGCGGCCGGATCCCAGCCGCGGACACGCGGTCGGCCACGGTGGAAAGCGAAGCGGTGACCGCCCGCTGGGTCGGAAGGGTACCGTCCTGTACCACCATTACGGGAGTCTCCGGCGGACGTCCGTCGCGGACGAGGGCTTCGGCCACCTTCGCGAGGCGTTCGACGGCCATCAGCAGCACCAGCGTGCCCTGGGAGCGGGCCAGGCCGGGCCAGTCGACGGTGGACTTGGGGTCGTCGGGGGCCACGTGCACGGAGATGACGTGGAACTCCTGGCTGACGCCGCGGTGGGTGACGGGCACCCCGGCGGCGGCGGGCACGGCGACGGCGCTGGTGAGGCCGGGCACGACGAGGACGGGGATGCCGGCCTCGGCGCAGGCGATCATCTCCTCGCCGCCGCGGCCGAACACGAACGAGTCGCCGCCTTTGAGCCGGACGACGAACTTGCCCTGCCGGGCGCGGTCGACGAGCAGCTCGTTGATCGTCTCCTGGGAGAGCGCGCGGCCGTAGGGGACCTTGGCGGCGTCGATGAGCTCGACGTCGGGGCCAGCTCGTCGAGCAGGGCGCGGGGCGCGAGGCGGTCGGCGACGACGACGTCGGCCTGGGCGAGGAGCTGGCGGCCGCGCACGGTGATGAGGCCGGGGTCGCCGGGGCCGCCGCCGACGAGGGCGACGCCGACGGGCTTGGTGCGGTTGCGGCGGGCGTCGACGGTGCCGTCGCGCAGCGCCTCGACCACGGCGTCCCTGATGCCGGCGGCGCGGCGCGGGTCGCCGCCCGCGGTGACGGCGACGCTGATCTCGTCGACCCGGCCGGTGGCGGGGGTCCAGGCGGCGGAGGCGTCTTTGTCGTCGGCGCGCACGCACCACACGCGCTTGGCCTCCGCCTCGGCGGCGACCGCGGTGTTGACGGACCTGTCATCGGTGCAGGCCTGTACGAGCCAGGCCCCGTCGCAGTCGCCGACCTCGTAGGGCCGGGCGTGCCAGGTGACCCGGCCGGCGGCGATGAGGTCGTCGAGGGCCGGCGTGACGGACGGCGACACGACGGTGACCTCCGCACCGGCCTCTAGCAGCGCGGGCACCCGTCGCTGCGCGACGCGGCCGCCGCCCACGACGAGGACCCGGCGGCCGGAAAGCCGCAGGCCGAGGAGGTAGGGACCCATGGGGGAATCTCCCGTTCGCGAAGGTTGTGTTAGGACGTAAACCTACCGGCTCCGCATGCGTCATTTGCTGCGCACGGGTCAACGACCATCAAGAAGAGGCTGCCTGGGATCCCAGCGTGGCCCGCCCTCATCGTCCTTGCGGCGTCTGGCCATCGCTGACAGGGCTTCCAGGATAACCCGGTTGCCGAGGTACGCGGTGATGTCCGCGTGGTCGTACGGCGGCGCCACTTCCACCACTTCCATGCCGGCCACGGGCATTTCATAGCAGATCCGGCGGACCGCATCGAGCAGTTGCCGGGCGGTGAGGCCGCCGGGCTCGGGTGTGCCGGTGCCGGGGGCGTGGCCGGGGTCGCAGACGTCGATGTCGACGGACAGGAAGATCTGGTCGCACTCGTCGAGTGCGATCGAGAACGACTCGGTCAGGCACTCGTCCAGCCCGCGAGCCACGATCTCCGTCATTTCATAGGAACGCATTTTTTGCCGGGCCATCCAGCCGAGCGTCTCCGGCTCCGGCCAGTAGCCGCGCAGGCCGATCTGCAGGAACCGGTCGCCCCTGATGGCCCCGGACTCGATGAGCCGCCGCATCGGCTGCCCGTGCCCGTACAGGTGGCCGAAGGCGATGTCGCCCGTGTCGGCGTGCGCGTCGAAGTGGATCATCGAGGTGCGCCCCGCCGCGTACGCCCTGGCGGTCCCCCGCGCGTCCGGCAGCGCCACCGTGTGGTCGCCCCCGAGCACCAGCGGGACGGCCCCCGACGCGGCCACCCGGTGCACCGCCTCCTCGATGGCCGCCAGCGAGCCCTCGACGTCCCCCGAGTAGCACTCCACGTCGCCGGCGTCGAGCACCCGCAGGTCGCGCAGCGCGTCCACGCGCAGCGCGAGGCTGGGCCTGGAGCCGTCGTGCGGCAGGTAGCACGCCTGGCGCAGCGCCATGGGCCCGAACCTGGCGCCCGGCCGGTTGGACGTGCCGCCGTCGAACGGGGCGCCGATGATCACCACGTCGGCGCCCGCGTAGCTCTCGGGGTCGTTCACGTCGCAGCGATCGACCCCGAGGAACGTGATGTCAGGGCCGTACATGGGTCCATAACGAGACACTGTCGCTCCCTCCAGTGCCTCCATCATCACACGGGCTTTTCGGTCACTCCCGCCGAGTCGAACGTCGCCACGTCGTGCATCACCCGCACCGCCGCGCACACCATCGGATGCGCCAGCAGCCCGCCCGTACCCTCGCCGAGCCGGAGCTCCAGATCGACCAGGGGACGCAGGCCGAGATGCGCGAGCGCGGCGGTGTGGCCCGGCTCGGCGGAGCGGTGGCCGGCCACGCAGTGGTCGACGGCGGCCGGGTCGAACGCGGCGGCCACCAGCGCGGCGGCCCCGGCGATCACGCCGTCGAGTATCACCGGCACGCGCAGGGCCGCGCCGCCCAGGATGAAGCCCGCGATGGCCGCGTGCTCGAACCCGCCGACGGCCGCCAGCGCCCGCAGCGTCTCGCTGGGCGAGGAGGCGGGGTCGGTCACCGCGTTCGCGCGCAGGGCCGCGCGCACGATGCCGACCTTCAGCTCGTACGTCTCGTCGTCGATGCCGGTGCCCCGCCCGGTCACCTCGGCCGGGTCCTTGCCGGTGAAGGCGGAGACGAGCGCGGCGGAGGCGGTGGTGTTGGCGATGCCCATGTCGCCGGTGATCAGGCAGCGGGCGCCCTTGGCGACCAGGTCACGGGCCACGACGATGCCGGCCTCCAGCGCCTGGACGGCCTGGTCGACGGTCATGGCGGGGCCCTGCGACAGGTCGGCGGTGCCGTACGCGATCTTGTGGTTGACCAGGCCGGGGGCGTCGGGCAGGTCGGCGGCGACGCCCACGTCCACCACGGTCACGGACGCGCCGGCCTGGGCGGCGAAGGCGTTGGCGACGGCGCCGCCGGCCAGGAAGTTGGCCACCATCTGCACCGTGACCTCCTGCGGCCACGGGCTGACGCCGCGCGCGTGCACGCCGTGGTCGGCGGCGAAGATGGCCAGGGCGGCGGGCTCCGGCATGGGCGGCGGGGTGGTGCCGGCCGCGCCCGCCAGGCGGACCGCGACCTCCTCCAGGGCGCCCAGCGAGCCGCGCGGCTTGGTGAGGCGGTCCTGGTGGGCGCGCGCCTCGGCCAGCACCCGCGGGTCCGCACGGCGGATCGCCGCCAGGGTCTCAGCGAACACGGCGCCTCCCGATCAGAACCGCGGGCGTCTCAGCGAACACGGCGCCTCCCGATCAGAACCGCGGGCGTCTCAGCGAACACAGGACCTCCAGTACAGGATCTCGGCGACCACGACGAACCTCCGGTCACGGGACGAGTTGGAGCGCTTCCTCGTAGCGGTCGATCACGACGTCGGCCAGCGTCTCGCAGTCGCCGATCACCTCGGCGCAGCGGATGTCGAGGTCGGGGTGCCCCGCGCCGTACGCCAGCGCCTGCGCCCAGACCCGCTCCAGCAGGCCGCCCGCGAACAGCAGGTACGGCACCACGATCACCCGCTTGGCCCCGAGGCGGCGGCAGCGCTCCAGCCCGCCGGGCACCCCGGGAGGGGTGACGGAGACGAAGGCGGTCTCGACGGTCATGAAGTCGTAGGCGTGGGTCTCCCAGAACAGCCGGGAGACGCGGTGGACCTCGGCGTTGGCGGCGGCGTCGGTGGAGCCTTCGCCGACGAGCACGACCGCGGTCTCCCCCGGCTCGATGTGCTGGTGGAGGTCCTCGGCGGGCGGGGAGTCGACGGCGCGCAGCCGGGGCCGGGCGCCGGCCAGCTCCAGGGCGCGCGGCCTGGACAGCTCGGTGGCGGCCTCGTTGAGCCGCTCGGCGAGCAGGGCGAGGACGCGCGGGTCGGGGCCGAGGGGCCGGCCGTAGTCGTACATGAGGGTGGGGTGGCGCTGCTGCTCCAGTGCCATGGCGGCGGGGAACTCCTCGCCGACCCTGCTCAGGCTCAGCGGCAGCGCGACGAGCCGGTGGTGCCCCCGCGCGACGAGGGAGGCGACGGAGTCGCTCAGCCGGGGCGTGGCCCGCTCCAGGTAGCCCCCGGACACGTCGGCGCCCGACTGGTCGAGGCGGCAGCGCAGGCGGTGTACGAACCTGCCGAACTCGGCGGCGTAGGCGTCATCCTGGGAGCTCTGCCCGATCAGCAGGAGCGGCGGCTTCATCGTGAGGGATTCTCCGGTGCGGTGGACAAAGACACGCGAGGATAACCGATGCGCCCGTGTGGGCAACAGGTCACGCTGCGTGCGCGGGTGTCGCGTGCACCACGAAGACGGGGTCGACGGCGGCCAGGCTGTGGGAGCCGTCGGGGTTGAGCAGCAGCTTGGAGACCTGGATCTGGGTGCCTTCGCCGCGGTAGCCGTGCTCGCGCAGCCGGTCGAGCACGCCGGCGACGTGCTCGACCTTGCGCAGCGCGCACACCAGCACGCGCGGGCCTCTGGCGGCGCAGGCGACGATGACGTCGAGGCCGCCGCCGCCGACGAAGACGGCGTCGGGGTCGGGCAGCGGCTCCAGTGCCGGGGGCGCCTGTCCCCTGGTGAGGGCCACTTTGACGCCGTGTTCGAGGACGTGGGCGCGCAGCTTGGCGCAGCGTTCCTCGTCGCGCTCGACGGCGACGACGGCGGCGCCGAGCCTGGCGCATTCGACGGCGATCTGGCCGGTGCCGGCGCCGACGTCCCACACGAGGTCGCCGAGCCGCGGGCCGAGCTTGGCCAGCACGTACGCCCTGGCCTCGGCCGGCATGCCGTCGGCGGACGGCAGCGCCCACTCGGACGGCCCGGGCCGCGCGCCGGCCACCCAGCTCGGCTCCTTCGGCTGGTGCAGCGGGTCGATCACGAGGACCACGTCGGGGTCCTTCCACGGCCTGGTGGTGGCCTCGCCCATGCGGCTGTGGGTGACGCGCTCGTCGGGGCCGCCGAGGTCCTCGCACACGATGAGCGCGCGCGGCGTGGTGGGCGCCAGCTCCCTGGCGATCTCGGCGGGGCCGACGCCGGGGGCGACGAGCAGCGCGACCTTGGGGTGGGCGCGGCAGGCGTTGACGACCCGGTCGAGCTGGCGGGGGCCGGACGGGGCGACGACGAGCGCGTCCTCCCAGTTGAGCCCGGCGCAGGCGAAGGCGCGGGTGACGAGCGAGGTGGCCGGCAGCACGTCCGGTTTGAGGCCGTGCGCCCGTAGTGTGCGGACGACGCCGAAGAAGCCGGGATCGCCCGGCGCGACCACGACCGCGGGGCCTTCGCCGTGCTCCAGGTGGTCGTCGAGGGCCTCCAGCAGCGCCCCGTCGGCCGCGGTGGCCGCGGTCAGGCCGAGCTGTCCGAGAACGGCGTCGGGCCCCACGACGAGCTTGGCCTCCCGCAGCTTGCCCACCGCCTTGGCCGAGAGCTCACTGCCGTCCCAGCCGACCACCGTGATCATGCGCCTCACCGTCCTCCACTCAAGGGTGACGGCTCGGGCGGGGTTTCACAAAGGGTACGGGGGTCAGTCCGGTGTGCCCTCAGGCCAGGTCCGAGGGGATGAGGCTGTAGACGATCATGTCTTCGCCCGCGATCGAGGCGCGGGCCAGCCCTTCCCTGACGAAGCCGGCCTTCTCCGCGACCCGCTGGGAGGCGTTGTTGGCCGGGGAGACACGGAGCTGGAGGCGGCTGAACCCGTGCCGCTCGAACAGCCAGCGGGCGACCGCCTGCACGGCCTCGCCCGCGTACCCCCTGCCTCTGGCCCAGGGCGCGGTCATGTAGCCGACCTCGGCGGTCCTGCCGTTCCAGTCGAGGTCGCGCAGGTCGACGTTGACCGCGTACCGGCCGGTGGCCAGCTCGGCGGCGGTCCAGGCGACGCCGACGCCCCTGATCCACCGGCGCTCGGCGTGCGCGACGTAGGCGCGGGCGTGCTCGGCCGAGTAGTCCCTGGGCACGCCGGTGAACCGCTGGGTGAGCGGGTCGGCGCCGGTGACGGCCAGGTCGGCGGCGTCCTCGGGGCGTTGCCTGCGCAGGAGGAGCCGCTGGGTGCGCAGCTCCGCCTTCGACAGGGTGGCGGGCGGCACGCGGCTGTCGTAGTGCAGCAGGCCGAACAGGACGAGGTCGTGCGCGCCGTCGTCGTCCACGACCGCGTCGCGGACGACGCCTTCCCAGGTGAAGCCCGCTTTGGTGGCGACGCGGAGCGAGGCGAGGTTGTCGAGCCTGGCGGTCAGGTCGATCCTGCGCAGCCCCATGGTGTCGAACGCCCAGGCGGTCAGGCCGCGCACGGCCTCGGTGGCGAAGCCGCGGCCCCGGTAGAGGGGGTGCACGCCGTAGCCGACCTCGGTGGTGCCCGCGCTCCACGAGGTCTTGAACAGGCTGATCGCCCCGACGATGACCCCTTCGGCGTCGGTCATGGCCAGGTGGATGCCCTGGCCGGAGCGGCGCAGCTCGTGCACGCCGTGCATCAGCCAGGGGGCGATCCCGGAGACCCTGGCGGGCGCGCCCGGCGGCAGGAACTGGGCGCCGGACTGCACGATGGAGCGGATGCGCAGGGTGTCCTTGGGGCCGAACGGCCGGAGCGTAAGCCGTTCCGTGGCGATGCTCACGTCGGGATCGAACACGGTGTGGAGGGTACACAGTCGCGATGTTTGCCCACGAAAGCGGGGGTAGGGGCGGATTGAGAGGAGAGTGGCTTGAATGATGGAACGTGGAAGCGACAAGCACGGACCCCGCCTCGACAACGAGCAGAAGCACGAGACCGAGGGCCTGGTGCGCGGAGGCGGTACGACGCATGCCGAGGAGTGGAAGGAGCCCGAGGCCATGCCGGCGCCCGGTGAGGAGTCGCTTCACTCGTACCCGCCAGGACACGAGCCGGGCGTCCCCGAAGGGATGACGCAGCGGGACGTGGACGTGCGCAGCGACCTCGCCAAGTGGCTGAGCGACACCCACTGGCCCTCGTCCAAGCGCGACCTGCTGGCCCGCGCCCAGCGCGAGGGCGCGCCCGATCCGATCATCGACATGGTCGAGTCCCTGCCCGAGCGCGACTACACGAACATGGCCGACGTCGCCAAGGCGCTCGGCATCGGCGTGGAGAAGCGGAGGTGGTGAGCCGTGCGGCTCGACTTCATCCGCCCGCTGTACGAGCGGCGCGGCCCGTACGCCTCGGTCTACCTGGGCGCTCTGACGGGGCCTGAACGCGAGTCCCACTGGCGCAGCGTGCGCGACCGGCTCGACGGGCACTCGGGGCACGCCGACGAGGCGACCCTGGACGCCCTGGAGGAGGAGGCCCTGGGTGCCGCCGCCGGGCGGGCCCTGTTCGCCACGCACGGTGACGTGGTGCTGGCCGAGTCGCTGCCCGAGGCGCCGTCCGAGCTGGCCACGTGGACGCCGCTGCCGCACGTCACGCCGCTGCTCATGCGGCGCGGCGAGAACATCCCGCACATCCGGGTGATCGTGGATCACGCGGGCGCGGAGGTGACCGTGTTCGGCGGCGGGTCGCCGCGCAGCACCACCGTGGAGGCGGCCTCGTGGCCGCTGCAGAAGACCGCCCAGGGCGGCTGGTCCCAGAAGCGGTACGAGCGCGCCGTGGACGACGCCTGGGAGAAGAACGCGCAGGCCGTGGCCAAGGAGATCGACGAGCAGGTACGCCGGATCGGCGCCGAGCTGATCCTGGTCGCGGGCGAGCCGAAGTCGCGCTCGTACCTGCTGCACCACCTCGGCACGAAGGCGGCCGACCGGGTGATGATCGTCGAGCACGGCAGCCGCGACAATCACGGGCAGTTCGAGCAGGACGTGGAGCGGGCGCTCGACGAATGGCTCGACCGCAGGCGCGCCGAGCTGCTGGAACGCCACCAGGAGTCCGCGGGGCCGACCGGGATGGCGCGCGTCTGCCAGGCGCTGCGCGAGGGCCGGGTGCACGCCGTGCTGCTGCCCGGCGAGCGGCCCGGCCCGGTCTGGATCGGCGAGGGCGGCACGCAGCTCGCCACCGACGAGGGGGAGCTGCGCCGCTGGGGCGTGGAGGAGCCGATCCGGGAGCGGTCGGACTCCGCGCTGGCCAGGGCGGCCGCGATGACCGACGCGGAGCTGTGGTTCACCGACGCGGTCGAGGACGTGGCCGCCGTGCTCAGGTACTGATGATCACGTGCTGATGATCACTTCGAGCGTGCGGGGGCCGTGGACGCCCTCCACCCGGTTCAGCTCGATGTCGCTGGTGGCCGAGGGGCCGCTGATCCAGGTGAGGGGGCGGGCCGGGTCGAGCCTGGCCAGCGCCTCCGGCACGCCCGCCACTATCTGGTCGGCCCGCACCACGCACAGGTGGTAGTCGGGGACCAGCGTCTGGGCCCTCGTGCCCTGGCCGGGCCCGTGGTCGAGGACGATCGTGCCGGTCTCGGCGATGGCGACGGCGCAGCCGGTGACCACGCCGTCGGCGGTGTTCACGTCGTCCCAGCCGCCGGCCCGGTCGAACCCGTCGGGGATGATCATGCGGCGCTCGCCGAGGCACGCGTCGAGCTTGCCGGGCACCTCGGCCGCCGGGACGACGTGCACGATCGCCCGGTAGTCGTCCACCCGCTCGGCGAACAACCCCACCAGGTCCTCGCCCTGCCGGTTCGTCCGGTAGTGGCGGGGAATCTCGACGTCCTCCGCGCCGGCGACGGCCTTGCGGACCCTGGCGAGGATCTCCTCACGCGCGCTCATTCCGCTCCCACCAGTCTCTGAAGGATTCTTCGGGAATCTCGGGCAGGTCTCGGGTGTCCGTCCACGCCGACAGCGGGCCGGGCAGCCGCTTGGGCACCAGCTTGCGGGCGCGGGTGGCCGCGCGCTGCGCCTTGGCCAGCCGCTCGTGGTCGTTCAGTATCCAGCCGGCCACCTTCATGCCGGCCTTCTCCGCCGCCGCGTGCGGCGCCTTGGCCCGCAGGTCCACCAGCACCTCGGGGATGTCGATGGCCACCGGGCAGACGTCGTAGCAGGCCCCGCAGAGGCTGGAGGCGAACGGCAGCGACGCGTCCAGCTCCGACGACATGCCCCTGAGCTGCGGGGTGAGGATCGCGCCGATGGGGCCGGGATAGACCGAGCCGTACGCGTGGCCGCCCGCGCGCTCGTACACAGGGCACACGTTGAGGCAGGCCGAGCAGCGGATGCAGCGCAGCGCCTGGCGGCCCACCTCGTCGGCGAGCACGTCGGTGCGGCCGTTGTCGAGGAGCACCAGGTGGAAGTCCTGGCCTTCGACGGCGCCGGTCCACATGCTCGTATAGGGATTCATCCGCTCGCCCGTGGAGCTTCTCGGAAGGAGCTGGAGGAACACCTCCAGATCCCGCCAGGAGGGCAGCAGCTTCTCGATGCCGACGACGCTGATCAGGGTCTCGGGCAGGCTCAGGCACATGCGGCCGTTGCCCTCCGACTCCAGCACCACCAGCGTGCCGGTCTCGGCCACCATGAAGTTGGCGCCGGAGATCGCGACCTTGCTCCTGAGGAAGCGCTCGCGCAGGTGGAGCCGGGCCGCCTCGGCGAGGGCGGGCGGGTCGTCGGTCAGGCCGGGCGGGACGTGCGGCATCTTGTCGAGGAAGATCTCGCGGATCTCGGAGCGGTTGCGGTGGATCGCGGGGACCAGGATGTGGCTGGGGAAGTCGTCGCCGAGCTGCACGATCAGCTCGGCCAGGTCCGTCTCGTACGCGGTGATGCCGTGCGCGGCCAGCGCCTGGTTGAGCTCGATCTCCTGGGTGGCCATCGACTTGACCTTGACCACCTCGGTCTCGCCGGTGGCCTTGACCAGGTCGGTGACGATGCGGTTGGCCTCGGCGGCGTCCCTGGCCCAGTGGACGGTGCCGCCCGCCCGCGTCACGGCCTCTTCGAGCTGGAGCAGGTAGCGGTCGAGGTTGCGCAGCGTGTGGTCCTTGATGGCCTTGCCGGCCGCGCGCAGCTCCTGCCAGTCGGGCAGCTCGCCGACGACGCCGGCCCGCTTGCCGCGGATGGTGTGGGTGGCCTTGCGGAGGTTGAAGCGCAGCTGGGAGTTCTGGACGGCCTTCCGGGAGTTCTTGGGGAAACTTCCCGGCATGCCGAGGAAGGTCGCGCTCATTGGGCCTCCTCCGTGGATGCGAGGATCTCGGCCAGGTGCATGGTCCTGACGCCGGTCTTCTGGCGGCTGAGGGTGCCGCCGATGTGCATGAGGCAGGAGTTGTCGGCGGCGCACAGCACCTCGGCGCCGGTGTCCATGATGTTGCGGGTCTTGTCGGCGCCCATCGCGGCGGAGACCGCCGGGTTCTTGACCGCGAACGTGCCGCCGAAGCCGCAGCACTCCTCGGCGCCGGGCAGCGGCACCAGCTCCAGGCCGCGTACGTGCTGGAGCAGCCGCGTGGGCCGGTCACCGAGGCGCAGCCCGCGCAGCGAGTGGCAGGTGGGGTGGTAGGTGACCCGGTGCGGGAAGTACGCGCCGACGTCCTCGACCTTGAGCACGTCGATCAGGAACTCCGACAGCTCGTGCACCTTGGGCGCGACCTCCGCGATCGCCGCCGCTCCCCTGCTGCCGGGCTTGGCCAGCTTCGGGTACTGCTCGCGCACCATGGCCGCGCACGACCCCGACGGCGCGACGACCGCGTCGTAGCCGGCGAACACCTCCGTGAAGTGCCGGGCCAGCCGCACGCCCTCCTCCCGGTAGCCGGTGTTGACGTGCATCTGCCCGCAGCACGTCTGGGCGGCGGGGAAGTCCACGTCGCAGCCGAGCCTGCGCAGGAGCGACACCACGGCCTTGCCGGTGCCCGGGAAGAGCGTGTCGTTCACGCACGTGATGAACAGGGCGACTCGCACGGCTCTCCTTCCGAAGTATGGTCCGACCACAGTATGGTCAGACCATACCGAAGCACAACATTTCCGGCCGGCAGCGAGGAGGCTCCACAGTGGAGGACACCGGCTGGCGTCCCGTCAAGCGGACGCGGACGTTCGAGGACGTGCTCGCGCAGATCGAGCGGCGCATCACCGAGGACGGCCTCACCGTGGGCGACCGGCTGCCCGCCGAGCGCCAGCTCGCCGAGCAGCTCGGCGTCAGCCGCTCGTCGGTACGCGAGGCGATGCGCGTGCTGGAGACCCTCGGCGTGGTCTCCTCCCAGGTCGGCCGGGGCCCCGACGCGGGCGCCGTGCTCACCTCGCGCCCCGACTCGGCGCTGACCGACCTGCTGCGGCTCCATCTGGGCCTGGCCACCCTGGAGATGCGCGAGGTCATCGACACCCGGCACATGATCGAGCAGTGGGCCGCCGCCCAGGCCGCCGCGTCGCGGGCCGACACCTCGGCCCTGGCCGCCGCCCTGGCCGGGATGGACGCGGCCCGCACGGCGGAGGAGTTCGTCGAGCACGACACGGCCTTCCACTGCGCGATCGCGGACGCGTCGGGCAACCGGCTCATCGCCGCCATCATGCGCTCGCTGCGCGACTCGATGCGCCGGTACTCGGTCGAGGCGGTGCGGCGGCTCGGCGACACCTCGGTCCTGCGCGCCGACCACGTCCGCATCCTCGAGGCCATCGAGCGGGGCGCGGCGGGCGAGGCGACCCGGGCCGTGTCGGAGCACCTCGCGCACGCCTACCCCTCGCTGTTCGCGGGGCCCGGCTAGCCCTGGCTGTCGGCCACGCGGCAGCTCGCCCCCGAGCAGCCGACCATGCCCGACAGCCGCTGGTCGAGCCGGGCCAGCAGCGCCGGGTCGGCGGTGCTTGCCAGGTTCGTGAGCTGGTAGGGGTCGGTGGTCAGGTCGTAGAGCTGCCGCTCCCCCGTCTCGTACCGGACGTAGGTGTGCTGCTCGGTGCGCAGCGCCTGGTAGGCGGGCACGGGCGTCTGGGCCGCCGACGACCGGTCGGCCGGGCGGGTGAACTCCACGAGCACCTGTTTTCGCCACTGGGCGGGCGGCCTGCCGCGCAGCAGCGGCACCAGCGAGCGGCCCTCCGCGAACGGCGGCACCGTGGCCCCGCCCAGCTCGGCGAAGGTGGGGGCGAGGTCGATCGTGGCCCCCATGTGCGTGACCGTCGCACCGGCCGCGACGCCGGGGCCGCGCACGACGAGCGGGATCCTGATCGCCTCCTCGAACGGGGTGGTCTTGCCCTGCTTCAGCCGGTGCGTGCCGAGATGGAAGCCGTTGTCGGAGGTGAAGAAGATGTAGGTGTTGTCCAGCTTCCCCGACTCCCGCAGCGCGTCCACCACCGAGCCGACGAGGTCGTCCACGCCCAGCATGGCCCGCAGCCGCCTGCGGTAGTGCTCGTCCACGTCGGCCTGGGTGTCCGGCGCGAGTGCCGGCCTGTTGCGCAGCCAGTACGGCTCGTGGCTCACGTCCGTCTGGTTGAACGACGGGGTGCGCGGCGCCATCGCCAGCGGGAAGGCGTGCGCGTGCCGGTGGGCCGGGTTGGACGGGTTGTGCGGGCCGATCGGCGCCAGGTAGAGGAAGAACGGCTGGTCGGCGCCGGTGATGAAGTCGTGGGCCTTGCCGGCCAGCACGTCGGACAGGTAGTCGTCCTCCTCCCAGCCGTACTCGCGCCGCTCGCCGTTCTCGTTGAGCCGGTAGCCGTACTCCTCGTAGAGCTTGCGTACGGGGACGTCCCACTCGTCCCAGCCCGGCGGCACGTACTCCTCCTCCGCCGTGCCGCCCGGGTAGTGGTTGAGGAACTTGCCCATCAGCCCGGTGCGGTAGCCGGCCTGCTGCATCCAGGTGCCCACCGTGGAACGTTCCAGGCCCAGGGTGTGGAAGCGGTCGAAGCCCCCTTCCGGGGCGGTGTTGGTCAGCACCCCGTGGCTGTGGACGTGCTGCGAGCGCAGGATCGACGCCCTGGACGGGCAGCACCAGGAGTTCGTCACGAAGAAGCGGTCGAACGAGGTGCCCTGGCGGACGAGCTGCTGCGTGATGTTCGGGAACAGCGGCAGCGTGCCGGTCTCGAGGTCGTCGGCCAGGATGAGGACGATGTTGGGCCGGGAGTCGCCCGCCGCGATCGTCGGCTCGGCCGCCGGCAGGAGAAGCAGCAGGCAGGCGAGTCGACAGAGAGCCTTGAGCACAGAGTGTCACTTCCCCGGAAGATCCTCCATTGACACTTGGGACATCCCCGGCCGTAATAGAACTTAATTCCGGAGGTGTCCCATGAAGCTCGGCTTGAACCTCGGCTACTGGCAGCGCAACGCCGACGACGCGACCGAATCGGTCCTGGCGGCCGAACGCCTCGGCTACGACTCGGTCTGGACGGCCGAGGCGTACGGCAGCGACGTCTTCACGCCGCTGGCCTGGTACGGCGCGCGGACGTCCCGCATCAAGCTGGGCACCTCGATCGCCCAGATCTCCGCCAGGCCCCCGGTCACGACCGCGATGACCGCCATGACGCTCGACCACCTCACCGGCGGCCGGCTGCTGCTGGGCGTGGGCGCCTCCGGGCCGCAGGTGGTGGAGGGTTGGTACGGCCAGCCGTTCGCCCGGCCGCTGGCCAGGACCCGCGAGTACGTCGAGATCATGCGCAAGGTGTGGCGCCGCGACGAGCCGGTCACCAGCGACGGCCCGCACTACCCGCTGCCGCTGCCCGGCGGCCTGGGCAAACCGCTCAAGTCCATTACCCATCCGCTCCGCCCCGACATCCCCGTCTATCTCGGGGCGGAAGGGCCGAAGAACGTGGCGCTGGCCGCCGAGGTCGCGCAGGGCTGGCTACCGCTGTTCGCCTTCCCCGAGAAGATCGAGGAGATGTACGGCGAGGCGCTGTCGGGCGCCGAGCCGGGCTTCGACGTGGCCGCCATGGTGATGGTGCTCATCTCCGACGACCTCCGGGGCGCGCTCGACGTCGTGAAGACGATGCTGACGCTCTACATCGGCGGCATGGGTGCCCGGCAGCGCAACTTCCACGCCGACATCATCGGCCGGATGGGCTACGCGGAGGCGGCCGAGCACATCCAGGCGCTCTACCTGGCGGGCCGCAAGGACGAGGCGTTCCGGGCGATCCCGGACGAGCTGGCCGACGGCATCTCGCTCGTCGGCCCGCCCGGCCGGATCAAGGAGCGGCTGGAGCTGTGGCACCGCAGCCCGGTCACGAGCCTGCTCGTCATGGGGGTGCGGGACGAGCCCTCGCTCAAGCTCGTCCGCGACCTCGTGCTGGGTTAATCGGGGCGGGGCGCCGGGTCGGCCGTGACCGAGCGGAGCAGCGGGCGGCTCAGCGCGCCCGCCCCGATCACCCCGGCGAAGCCAACGACGACGCAGGCGACGAGCGTGACCGTGCCGACCACGTTCATGCCGCCGATCATGAACGGCACCGCGCAGAACGCCCCGACCAGGATCGCCCCGCCGCCCATGACCGTCAGCGGGACCAGCGTCTCGGTGCGGCGGGCCCGGTCGAGCACCTCCAGCGGCGTGCCCGCCAGCCGCAGCAGCCCGTACGTCTGCCGCCGGTCGAGGATCGACGACGTGGCCGTGATGCCCGAGCTGGCGATGGCCACCAGGAACGACACCGACAGCACCACGATCGTGCCCACCCGCACGTCGGCCAGGATCTGGATCCCGAAGCGCCGGTCGTCACGCTGCGTGGTGGGCGTGCGGCCGGGCACGAGCTCGGCCAGCGCGGTGCGGGCGCGGTCGAGGGTGGCGTCGTCGGCGGCGCTGCCCAGCGCCGCGACCACGACGTTCTTGACGGGCTTCACGGTGGCTTGCACGCCGGAGGCGCGCAGCCGCTCGCGGGCCTGCGCGGCCACCTCGGTGACCTGCCCGGCCGGCGCCGTGACACGCAGCTGGGGCGGGCCCGTCACCTCGTCGCCGAACCCGGTCGGGCTGAGCAGGCCGAGGAAGCCCGCCACGAAGCCGGTCAGCGCCACGCCGCTCACGGTCCGCCAGGCCGCGCGCGGGTCGTCCACGAGCCGGCGGCCGGCCAGCAGCCGGGCGGGGCCGCGCGCGCTGGCCGCCGTGATCCGGCCGATCATGCCGACCACCCACGGCCCGGCCAGGTTGATGCACAGGAACGCCAGGGCGAGCGCCACCGCGATGATCGAGACGCTGGTGCCCCTGGTCAGCAGCGGGAACGCGGCCAGCACCGCCAGCAGGGCGAGCACCCGTACGAACCGCATGCCCGGCGGCGTCTCCCGCTTGGCCACACCGAGCGGGCTCACCACGACCCGCCGCAGCCCGGCCACCGCCGACAGCCCCACCAGCAGCGGCACCGCGACCAGCACCGCGGCCAGGACGAGCGGCGACGGGAACAGGTCACCGGCGAACCACGGCCCGCCCTGCATCTCGATGCCGGCCAGCAGCGGCACGGCCAGCGCGAACACGACGGCCCCCGCCAGCGCGCCGGCCAGCGCGACGATCACCGCCTCCGCCACCGTCATCGCCACGACCTGCCCCGGCGTGGCTCCGACCAGGCGCAGCGCGGCCAGCCGCTGATCCCGCCTGGCCACCGTGAGCCGGGCCGCCGCGCCCCCGAAGACGAGCAGCGGCACGACCATGAGCACGCTGGCGATGAGCGAGAGCACCTGGTACGCCTCGGCGTCCTCGCTCGGCTGCCCGGCCAGGCTCGCGACCTTGACGGGCGGCTTGGCGACGACCCAGTCGTCGGTGCGCTGCGCGGTCATCGCGGGGCTGTCCGGCGCGTGGCCGACGACCGCGACCAGCTCGCCGGGGAACACCAGCGCCTCGTCCCCCAGCACGCCCTTCCTGCCGGGGTAGCGCTCGGCCAGCTCGCCGGCGGGCAGCTCCTCGGCCAGCTCGGCCAGGGCCGGTGACAGCCACGTCTCGCCCGGCGCGGGGAAGCGGGGCAGCCCCGGCGGCGGCTCCGGCGTCCGGCCGGGCAGCGCGGCCAGGTCGACGACGGTGATCGTCCGGTCGCGGACGAAGTCGTAGCGGGACGCCTCGACGGCGACCGCGCCGGAGGCGGCCGGCACCGGGTTGCGCCAGGCGCCGCGCTCGGCCCTGGCCTGGAAGGCGGAGTTCGCCGCCACGGCGAACAGCAGCAGCGCCGTCGCCACCGCCACGGCGCCGAGCGTGAGCCAGGTGCCGAGCAGGCCCCTGCGCCCGCCGCCCTTGAGCAGCCGCCAGGTCAGATCGAGGTTCACGCGTACACCCCGGGCTCTCTCGTGAGCAGCCGGCCGTCGCGGACCTCGACCGTGCGGTCGCACCAGGCGGCCACGTTGGGGTCGTGGGTGACGACGATCAGGCTGGCGTCGTTGTGCTTGGTGGCCTCCACCAGCAGCCGCATGGTCTCCTGCCCGGTCTGCTGGTCGAGCGCCCCCGTGGGCTCGTCGGCGAAGACCACGGCCGGCCTGGTCACCAGCGCCCTGGCGATGGCCACCCGCTGCGCTTGGCCGCCGGACAGCTCCCCCGGCCGCCTGGCCTCCAGGGAGTGCAGGCCGAGCGGGGCGAACCACTCGCGGGCCTGCCGTACGGCCTGGGCCCTCGGCACGCCGCCGAGCATGAGCGGCAGCGCCACGTTCTCCTCGGCGGGCAGCTCCGGCAGGAGCTGGCCGAACTGGAAGACGAAGCCGAAGCGGCTGCGGCGCAGCGCGCTGCGCTTGCGCTCGCCGAGCGTGTCGATGCGCTGGCCGAGAAGGTGCACCTCGCCCCCGTCCGGCTTCATGATGCCGGCCAGGCAGTGCAGCAGGGTCGACTTGCCGGAACCGCTCGGCCCCATGATCGCCACGGCTTCGCCCGACCGTACCGCGATGTCCACGCCGCCCAGGGCGACCGTCTGCCCGAACCGTTTGGCCAGGGCCCGTCCAACAAGCACGTCGTTCATGCCGTCCAGGCTCCCGCCTGAGGGGGTGCGCGGGGATCGGCCTTGCGTCCATATCCGCCTCGGCCGAACGGCTGATCCTAGAGTTGGGGCCGTGACTATTCGGGTTCTCATCGCAGACGATCAGCAACTGGTGCGCACCGGCTTCCAGATGATCCTCGACGCCCAGCCGGACATGGAGGTCGTGGCCGCCGTCTCCGACGGCGCCGAGGCCGTCGCGGAGGCCAGGCGGCTGCGGCCGGACGTGTGCCTGCTCGACATCAGGATGCCCAAGCTCGACGGGCTGGAAGTGACCCGCGTGCTGGCCGGCCCGGGTGTGGAGAACCCGCTGCGGGTGGTCATCGTGACCACGTTCGACCTCGACGAGTACGTGTACGGAGCCCTGCGCTCCGGCGCCACCGGCTTCCTGCTCAAGGACAGCGGGCCCACGCTGCTCATCGAGGCCGTCAGGGCCGCGGCGGCGGGCGACGCGCTGGTCTCACCGTCGGTCACCGTGCGGCTGCTGCAGCACCTCGCCCAGCCCCGCCGCGTCCCGGCCCCGGTGAACGACCCGCTGACGGACCGCGAGCTGGACGTCGTCCGCCTGGTCGCCAGGGGGCGCACCAACCAGGAGGTGGCGGCGGAGCTGTTCGTGTCGCTGTCGACGGTGAAGACGCACCTGGGCAGCATCCAGGCCAAGCTCGGTGTCCGCAATCGGGTTGAAATCGCAGCTTGGGCGTGGGAATCCGGCGTGGTGAGCTGATTAACAGCGGGGCCGCCGGGATACAAGTGAATCAGAACCTCAGCGCATGGCCCGGGGGGAGATCAACGTGCGCTACACCCAGGCATCGCCCGCCAGAGCCGCTTCCGCCGTCTACGTGACGCTCACCGCCCAGATCCTCTCCCTCGGCGCTCTCGTGAGCTTCGAGCTGTCGCGCGGGCGCCGGCTCGCCGCCGAGCTGGCCGCCTTCGGCGGGCGCCCCCAGGGCGCCGACGCCGAGGCCGTGGTGGGGGCGGTGACCCTGTTCGCGGTGCTGATGATGCTGGTGGCGGTCACCACCGTCGCCGCCGCTGCCGCCTACGTGACCTGGCTCGTGCGCGCCAGGCAGGCCAACGACCGCTCCGCCGCCACCGCCCCGGTCGCGGCGGCCTGGCTGCTGCCGGGCGTCAACCTCGTCGCGCCGGCGGTGCTGGTCGACGAGGTCTGGCGCGGCACCCGGCCGCCCGCCGGGCGCCGCGGGCGCTGGCTGGCGCTGCTGGGCTCGTGGTGGGCGGCCTGGCTCGGCACGCTCGCCCTGTTCACGATCCGGCTGCCGCTCGACGCCTCCGCCGGCGACCTGACGGGGGTGGGGGTGCCGGAGCTGGCCTGCGCCTCGGTGGCGGCGCTGCTGTGCGCCGGCACCGTGCGAGAGCTGACGCGGCTGCAGCGGGCCGCCCGGTCGGCCCGGGTGGTCGAGCCGGGCACCCTGCGCCCCTTCTCCCCCCAGCCGGCTCCCGGGTCCACGGCGGTGGGCCGCACGAGCTGACGGTCAGGCCGCCGTGGGGCCCGAGCTGCCCGGGCTGGCGTGCCAGAGCTGCCTGGGCGGCTTCGCGGTGACGGCCGGCCCCAGGTCGGAGTAGGGCGACAGCCTGAACCCGTTGGCGTACTCGATCTTGCGCCCGCCGACCCCGGCCAGTTCCTGCGGCGCCTGCTCCAGCACGGCCCGCACCGCCTCGATCCCCTGGGAGCGCCACAGCGCGTCGAGGTCGGCGAGGTTCCAGCAGTCGACCGCCCGCAGCGACACCGCCCGCACCCCCGTGCGCCGGACCACCCCCTTGGCCAGCATGAGCCACGACCCGAACACGATCGACGCGCACCGCCCCTGCACCGACTCGAAGAACGTCAGGTCGATCGGCCCGGTCGAGTCGTCGAGCGTGGTGAAGATGACGCGCTGGCCCGAGCGGATGGCGGGCGTCTGGGTGGCCACCTTGACGCCGGCGACGAGGATCTCCGCCCCGTTGCGCTGCGTGAGCAGGTCTCTGGAACGTACCACTCCGAGCGCGTCGAGCAGCTCGTCGTGGAAGCTGAGGATGTGCCGGCTGACGTCGATGCCGAGGATCTCCAGCTCGGCCTCGACCATCTCCGTCTCGGTCATCTCGGGCAGCTCCCCCGGCGGCAGCCTCTCGCCGAACCCGAGCGGAAGCTGTACCGCCGGAGGAGCCGCGTTCCGGGAGAGATCGAGCTGGGACATGTGTGAGTTGTAGCGCTTGGACTTGCGCGGCCCCGCCTGCACGCCGATGGCGGAGGCCCGGTCGAGCGCGCCGATCTGGGCGATCAGGTCGCGCCTGGTCAGCTCGCCGGGCCGCCAGCGGCGCCCGCCGCCCGGGTGCAGGTCGTGCAGCGCGTCGAGGCCGCCGACCTGGACGATCCGCTCGATCGTGGGCCGCGAGGGCCGGGCGCGGTCCCAGAAGTCGGCCAGCGACGTGTACGGCTGCCCGGCCACCATGCGCTCGACCTCGGCCTCGCTGACGCCCTTGATCGCCGAGAACGGCACCCGCAGCGCGTACCCCTTGCCGATCTCCCCGATCTTGAAGTCTCTGCGCACGGGAGATCCGCCCTCCAGCGAGGAGGGCCGCACGCGGACCTGGACGCGCGGCCCGATCCGCTCGACCTGCCAGTCCTTGCCGGACTTGTTGATGTCGAGGGGCAGGATCTTCACCCCGCACTGCCGGGCCTCGTCGATGATGACCCGCGGCGGGTACATGCCGGGCTCGTGCGTGAGCACCCCGGCGAAGAACGCCGCCGCGTGGTGCCGCTTGAGCCAGGCCGACTGGTACGTGGGCAGCGCGAACGCCGCCGCGTGCGCCTTGCAGAACCCGAACGAGCCGAACGCGTCGAGCACCTGCCAGGCCCGCTCCACGGCCGCGTCGTCGAACCCGTTGGCCCTGGCCAGCGGGACGAACGCGCGGCGCACCCGCTCGCGGCCCTCCGGCGTGTCGAGCGTGCGCCGCAGCTTCTCGGCGTAGGACAGGTCGCGCCCCGTCATCACGGAGATGATCTTCAGGACCTGCTCGTGGAAGACCACGACGCCGTGGGTCTCCTTCAGCGCCTCCCGCAGCCGCTCATGAGGATAGTACGGCTGCCGCCACCCGCCCCTGGCCTCCAGGTAGGGGGTGACCATGTCGGAGTTGACCGGCCCAGGACGGAACAGCGAGATGTCCACGATCAGGTCGTGCATCCTGCGCGGCTCCAGCTTGGCCACCAGCTCGCGCTGGCCGGGCGACTCGATCTGGAAGCAGCCGAGGGTGCGGGCGGCGCAGATCATGTCGTAGGTGTCCTGGTCGTCGTGCGGCACGTACTGGACGCCGGGGTCGTCGCCGCGCTGGGTGTCGAGCTCCACCACGACGTCGTCGACGCGCTTGATCTCGCTCAGCGCGTACGCCAGCGCCGACTGCATCCGTACGCCCAGCACGTCGAGCTTGAGCAGCCCGGCCTCCTCCACGTCGTCCTTGTCGAACTGCGACATCGGGAAGCCCAGCATGCTGCGCTCGACCGGCGTGCGGTCGCGCAGCCCGGCGTTGCCGATCAGCACGCCGCACGGGTGCAGGGCGATGTGCCGGGGCAGGCCGTCGAGCTTCTCCGCCAGCCGGAAGACCCGGTCGAGCCCGGCCTCGCCGAGCCGGCTCTCGCGCAGCTCGGGCAGGTCCTCCAGGGACGCGGTGATCTGCTTGGCCCTGATGTGCGGGAACGCCTTGGCGATGGCGTCGATCTCGTGCGGCGGCAGGCCCATCGCGCCGGCGACGTCGCGGATCGCGCTGCGGGCCCGGTAGGTCTCCATCATGGACACGCAGGCCACGCGGGACTCGCCGTAGCGGTCGAAGATGGCCTGGTAGCAGTCGAGGCGGCGGGCCGACTCGACGTCCACGTCGATGTCGGGCAGCCCGATGCGGCCCTCCGACAGGAAGCGCTCCATGAGCAGGCCGTGCTCCAGGGGGTTCACCTCGCCGATGCCGATGAGGTAGTTGACCAGGCTGCCGGCGCCCGAGCCGCGGATGGCGCAGCGGACGCCCATGTCGCGGATCATGTCGGTGATGCCGGCCACGGCGATGAAGTAGCCCGACAGGCGCTTGCGCTCGATGATCGCCATCTCGTCGCGCAGCCTCTCCCTGGCGTCGGCGGAGCGGTCGAGGCCGCGCCTGAACAGGCCGTCCTCGACGCGGTGGCGCAGCAGCGGCACGGGGTCGCGGCCGATCTCCGGCAGGTGCAGGGCGGGCGGGTCGTTGCGCAGCGCGAGCACGTCGAGCGGCTCCATCGCGCACGCCTCGGCCAGCCGCCTCGTGGTGAACAGCAGCCGGCCCATCCGCTCCTGGTCGGCGCCGCACACCTTGGCCGCGACCTGCCACATCTCCTTGGTGCTCTTGAGGTAGGCGTGGGAGGTGGTGCGCTCCAGGTGGCGCGGGTGCAGCGGGACGAGCTGGCGGGCCGCGTCGAGCACGTCGCCGACCTGGTGGTCGGCGGGGTCGAGGTAGCGCACGGCGTTGGTCAGGATCGCGGGCACGCCCGCCGACTCCGCCAGGCCGAGCATGCGGACGGCGGTGCCGGCGTCGCGGAAGCCGTACTGGTCGACCAGCTCGACCACCACGCCGGGCACGGCGGCGCGCCACTGGCCGAGCAGCGCCCTGGCGTGCTCGTCGCGGCGCGCGGCCACCGCGCGGCCCACGTCGGACCTGGGGCCGAGCAGCACCACGAGCCCGTCCTCCGCGCCGAAGCCGTGATCTCCGCCGGGCCCGCCGGCCCACTCGCCGAGCAGCTCGCGGGTCACCTTGGGCGCGCCCCGCTCCCCCGCGTGGTGGGCGGCCGTGACCAGGCGGCACAAGCGGGACCAGCCCTTGCCGCGGGCCAGCACGGTGACGCGGTCCTCGGCGTCGGGGCCGGTTCTCGGGCGCGACTCCCAGGGCCGGCGAGCGGGAGCCGGGGCGTCGAGCGCCAGGTTCACGCCGACCACCGGCGCGACGCCGGCCTCCGCGCACGCCTGGACGTGCTTGATCGCGCCGTAGAGGCCGTCGCGGTCGGTCAGGGCGAGGATGTCCATCCCGTGCTCCACCGCCCGGTTCACCAGCGCTCGCGGGAACGCGGTGCCGTAGCGCATGGAGTAGGCGGAGCACACGTCGAGGTGCGCGAACGGGGGCGCCATCAGTCCCACGCCCTCAGCAGCAGCCAGCCGTTGCTCGCGGTGTCGTAACGCAGCTCGTAGGAGCCCACCTCGCGGCCGGGGCTGGCCTCCACCCGCCAGAACTGGCGCTCACCCGGGTCGCCCTCGCCGGTCTTCCACCACTCGCGCGCGACCACCCACTGGTCGAGGACGCGGCGGACGAGGTAAAGCCGGTCGCGCCAGACGAACTGGGTCGGCTCCCCGTCTCTGGTCCACACCTCTATCGGATCGCCATAGAGTCTGCTCAAGACGCTTCTCCCCGCGGCTCTGGTCCGGTTACTGAGCCACCCGGGGGAAGACGGGCGCTTATGACTCGAACATATGTTCTCCGGCGCCGAAACGCAAGTCGCCGGCCTGCCTCACGAGCGGGTTGGCGCCGATCGAGTTGCGGATGCTGAAGGCCACGCTGCCTGCGCGGTAACGGTCGTCGGAGGTCTCCACGGGGCGGCCCTCGTACGTGGTGGTGGTCCTGCGCTGGCGCAGCAGCGGGCTGCCGCGGCGCACCCCCAGCAGGCGGGCGTCCCGGGCCCCGGCGGGCACCGCGTCGATGAGGTGTTCCCCGTAGGCGAACACCAGGCCGATGGACGCGTACAGCGCCTCGGTGACCGACTCGCAGTCGGCCGGCAGCCCCTCGACGGCGCCGGCCACCCAGTCCGCGTACACCGTCCGCTCCAGCAGCACCGGCTCGCCCTCCAGCGTGCGCACCCGCAGCACCTCCAGCACCTGCGCGCAGCCCAGCCGGGCCGGCTCGGTGCCGCGGGCGGCCCGGCGGCGCTGCTCGATCACCTGGCCGCCGTAGCGGTAACCGTTCGCGCGCGCCCACTGGGCGAAGCTGTGCAGCTCCGCGAAGCTCTGGCTGCGCGCCCTGCCGAGCACGATCCGCCGGGCGCCCTGCCGGGAGCCGACCAGCCCCTCGGCGGCCAGCACCGCGATCGCCTGGCGCACGGTGCCGCGGGCCGCGCCGTGCCGCTCGGCCAGCTCCGCCTCGCTCGGGAGCTGCGAGCCGACCGGGTGCGCGCCCGACAGGATCTCGCCCCGCAGCTCATCGGCGATCCGTTCATAGCGCGCAACCATCCCCGATCCTTCCCATTCATGAAAGAGCAACATTGATGCGACTAACTGGTGCTCGCTTGTTTGTACAAGTTCCTTTACGTTCTTGCCACACCCCTGGAAAGTGGAGGCGTCGTGTTCACACCTCGCGCCCGTGCGGCCGGCGTTGTCGCAGTCCTCACCATTGTCACCGCGGCGTGCGGCGCCGCCCCGAGCACCCAGCAGACCACCCAGGCCTCGCAAGGCGGCGTGAACGCGGCCACCGCGACCTCCGCGGCCGACTTCGGCGGCCTCGACAAGCTCGTGGAGGCGGCCAAGAAGGAAGGCAACCTGCACGTCATCGCCCTGCCGCCCGACTGGGCCAACTACGGCGAGATCATCGAGAAGTTCCAGGCCAAGTACGGCATCAAGATCGAGAGCGAGACGCCCGACGCGGCCAGCGCCGACGAGATCAACGCGGTCAAGACGCGCAAGGGCCAGGACCGCGCCCCCGACGTGCTCGACCTCGGCCAGTCGTTCGCGATCAGCGGCGCCGCCGAAGGGCTGTTCGCGCCGTACAAGGTGCAGACGTTCGACAAGATCCCCGAAGGGCAGAAGGAGCCCACCGGGCTCTGGGTCAACGACTACGGCGGCTACGTCTCCATCGGCTGCGACGCCAAGCAGATCAAGACCTGCCCGACCAGCTTCGCCGACCTGCTCAAGCCCGAGTACAAGGGCAAGGTCGCGATGAACGGCAACCCCACCAAGGCCGGCTCCGCGTTCGCGGGAGTCTACGCCGCCGCCATCGCGAACGGCGGCTCCTTCGACGACATCCAGCCCGGCATCGACTTCTTCAAGAAGCTCAAGGACGCCGGCAACTACAACCCCGTCGAGACCACCCCCGCCACCATCGAGAAGGGCGAGACCCAGATCAGCATCGACTGGGACTACAACAACGCCGCCTACGCCCCCCAGATGGCCGCCAAGGGCATCGACTGGAAGGTGAACGTGCCCTCCGACGGCAAGTACTTCCAGATGTACGCCCAGGCCATCAACAAGGACGCCCCGCACCCGGCCGCCGCCCGCCTGTGGCAGGAGTACCTCTACAGCGCCGAAGGCCAGAACCTCTACCTCAAGGGCTTCGCCCGCCCCGTCCTGCTGCCCGCGATGACCGCCGACGGCACCGTGGACAAGGCGCTGGCGGCCAAGCTGCCCGCCGTCGAGGGCGAGCCCGAGTTCCCGACGACCGAGCAGGTGGACGCGGCCAAGGCCAAGCTGGCCGCCGGCTGGGACGCCGCGATCTCGGGATGAACCGCACCCGGTCACGAGGCTGGCTGGGCGCGCTGCCGCTGCTGGCGTTCTTCGCGCTCGTGTTCGGCGTCCCCGCCGTCGTGCTGGTGGCGGGGGCGTTCACGGCGCAGGGACGGCCCAGCCTCGCCAACCTCTCGCAGAGCCTCCAGGGCGGCTACCTCAACGCCATGATCGGCAGTGTGCGGCTGTCGGCCGTCGTCGCGCTCCTCGGGGCCGTGCTCGGCACGTTCCTCGCGTACGCGATCGTCACCTCGCGCCGCACCCTGCTGCGCGAGGCTGTGCTGACCGCGTCCGGCGTGCTCGCCAACTTCGGCGGGGTGCCGCTGGCGTTCTTCTGGATCGCCACGCTCGGCAACTCCGGCGTGGTCAGCGGCCTCGTCGGGCTGCCCTCCGGCTCCCTCTACACGTTCTGGGGCCTGGCCCTGGTCTACCTGTACTTCTCCGTCCCGCTCATGGTGCTGGCCATGGCCCCCGCCCTCGACGGGCTGCGCCCCCAATGGCGCGAGGCCGCCGCCAACAGCGGCGCCACCAGCTGGCACTACTGGCGCTTCGTCGCGCTGCCCGTGCTGGCGCCCGCCATGCTCGGCGGCGTGGTCCTGCTGTTCGGCGGGGCCTTCTCCGCCTACGCCACCGCGAACGCCATGGTCGGCACCGTCGTCCCGCTCGTCACCCTGAAGATCGCCAGCGCGCTGACCGGCGACGTGCTGGTCGGCTACGAGAACATCGCGCTCGCGCTCAGCCTCGACATGGTCGTCGTCGCCGGGCTCGTCATGGCGATCTACCTGCCGCTGCAGAGGAGGACCTCCCGATGGCTGCACTGACCGGCCTCGAACGGGTCTCCGGCGCCGACACCCCACGCCCCCGGCGGGCCTGGTGGCGCGGCGCGGTGTTCCTGCTCGCCGGGATCTACTTCCTGGTCCCCCTCGGCACCGCCTTCTGGTACACGATCCACACGCCGGGCGCGGGCGTGTCCCTGTCCGCCTACGGGGAACTGCTCACCGCCGACGGCTTCGTCCGGTCGCTGTCGCTCTCGCTCGGGCTCGCCCTGGCCACCATCGCGGTCGTGCTGCTGCTCGCGCTGCCCGCGATGCTGGCCGTCCGGCTCTTCGCGCCCCGGCTCCGCCCCGTCATGGAAGTCCTGTGCACGCTGCCGCTGGTCGTGCCGCCCATCACGTTCGTGGCCGGGATCGGCACCGCGCTGCGCGGCGGCACCGACCTGCTGGCCCCCACCCCGTTCTGGGCCACGCTGATCGCGATCCAGGACCCCGGGTTCCCGCTCGTGCTCGTGCTGGCGTACGTGGTGCTCGTGCTGCCGTTCGTGTACCGGTCGCTGGACGCCGGGCTGCGCACCATGGACGTGCGGACGCTGGTCGAGGCGGCCCGCAACCTCGGGGCCTCGTGGCCGTACGTGCTGGCCAGGGTCATCGTGCCCAACCTGCGCTCCGCCCTGGCCAGCGCCTCGTTCCTGACCCTGGCGCTGGTGCTGGGCGAGTACACCGTGGCGAGCCTGCTCGGCTACCAGCCGTTCGCGGTGTGGATCGTGACCGTGTCCGGGTCCAAAGGGCAGCTCTCGGTCGCGGTGTCGATCCTGAGCCTGCTGCTCATCTGGCTGCTGCTGCTCGCGGTGTCCACCGTTTTCGGCAAGGAGAAGGGCAAATGACCGCATCGGGATCGAAATCGGGATCGGGGTGGGGATCGGGATCGGGGACGGGGTCTGGATCGGGGACGCCCGGTTTGTCGTCCGCGTCGGTGTCCGCGTCCGCCTCTGTGGAGTTCCGCGCACTGCGGCGCACGTTCGGCAGGACCGTCGCCCTGGACGGCCTGGACCTGGTCATCGCCCCCGGCGAGTTCGTCGCCCTGCTCGGCCCCTCCGGCTGCGGCAAGACGACGGCGCTGCGCTGCGTGGCCGGGTTCGAGCGGCCCGACTCGGGCGCCGTCCTCGTCGACGGCAAGGACGTCACCGACGTGCCCGCCAACAAGCGCGACGCCGGCATGGTCTTCCAGTCCTACTCCCTGTTCCCGAACATGAACGCCCGCGACAACGTCGCCTTCGGCCTGCGCGTCCGCAAGGCCCCCGTCGCCGTCAGACGGGCCAAGGCGGACGAACTCCTCGCCCTCGTCGGCCTGCCCGACCACGCCGACCGCTACCCGCACCAGCTCTCCGGCGGCCAGCAGCAGCGCGTCGCGCTCGCCCGCGCCCTCGCCCTGGAACCGCGCGTGCTGCTGCTCGACGAGCCGCTGTCCGCGCTCGACGCCAAGGTACGGGTGACGCTGCGCGAGGAGATCCGCCGCCTCCAGCTCTCCCTGGGCATCACCACCGTCTTCGTCACCCACGACCAGGAGGAGGCCCTGTCGATCGCCGACCGGGTCGCGGTGCTGCGCGACGGGCGGCTGGAGCAGGTCGGCACGCCCGCCGAGGTGTACGACCGGCCGGCCACGCCGTTCGTGGCCGAGTTCGTCGGCACCATGAACCACCTGGCCGGGCAGGTCACCGGCGACCACGTGACCGTGCTCGGCCAGCTCCTCCCGGTGGACGGCCCCGTTCCCGCGGATCCGTCCGTGGACGTGCTGATCCGTCCGGAAGCCGTCCAGGTCGTCCCCGCCGATGACGGTCCGTCCGAAGTGCTGGCGGCCTCCTTCCGCGGCGCCTCCGTACGGCTGCGGCTCGCGGTGGACGGCGGGGAGGTGCTGGCGGACGTGCCCGGCCACGAGGCCGCCCGGCTCGGCCCCGGCGCCCGCGTGGTGGTACGCCTGGTGGAGCGGCCCGTCCTCGTCGCGGCCCGCACCGTCACCGTCCCCGCCCCCGTCATACCCGCCGATGCGGTCTGACCCGGCGCGATCCGAGGAGGCGCGGCCGGAGGCGACGCGGCCCGAGGCAGCGCGGCCGGAGGCGACGCGGTCGGAGGCGGCGCAGTCCGAGGCAGCCCTGTCCGAAGCAGCCCGGTCCGACCCGCTATGGCATGGACCGGCGGCTGTCCTCTTGGACATGGACGGCACCTTGGTGGACACCGAGGGGTCGTGGTGGCAGGCGGTCGCCTCCGTGGCCGGCCGCCCGCTCACCGCCGCCGACGCCCCTTTCATCCACGGCCGCACCATCGAGGACGTCGCCGGCTACCTCGGCGACCCCGGCCTGACCCCCTGCCTGACCGGCGCCTTCGCCCAGCGCGTCGAACGCGACCTCACCGTCGTACCGGGAGCCCCCGAACTCCTGGCGGACCTGGCCGCGACCGGCATCCCCACCGCCCTGGTCAGCGCCTCCCCCCGGAGCATCGTGGACCTGGTGCTGCCCCGGCTGGGCCACGCCTTCGACCTGGTGCTGTCCAACGAGGACACGCGGCGCGGCAAGCCGTGGCCGGACCCGTACCTGGAGGCGGCCCGCCGCCTGGGCGCCCCGCCGTCACGCTGCGTGGCCATCGAGGACAGCCCGGCGGGCATCGCGGCGGCCCGGGCAGCGGGCTGCCGCGTACTGGTGGCCTCACCGGAGCAAGGGCTGCCGTCCTTGCATGTCGTATGCGCTTGGGAGGCCAGTTGCGGGGAATCCCTTCCTGAGGAGGCCTGAAAGTGTAGAGTTCTGAGCAACTCCAAGGCTAGGAGAAGATCGTGTTGTTGCGCTTCCGGGTCGCCAATCACCGGTCGATCCGCGGCGAGCAGACGCTCTCTCTCACGGCCGCTCCGCGCCGGGGAGAGGCGAAACGGACACAACCGCTTCAAGTGGCCGGGATCTACGGGGCCAACGCCTCGGGAAAGTCCAATGTCCTCGACTCCCTGAGGTGGATGTCCGACGCGATCCGGCTGTCCCACACGCATTGGAAGCCGACCGGAGGAGTGCCGAGACGACCGTTCAAGCTCTCCCCCGCAGGGCGGGAGACCCCGTCGTTCTTCGAGGTCGACTTCCTGCATGAAGGCGTCCGCTACTCCTACGGCTTCGAAGTCGATGACGAAGTGGTGCTCGGCGAATGGCTCAACACTTTTCCCCGAGGCCGCGTCAGAAAACTCTTCGACCGCGGCGGGCCGACCGACTTCACCTTCGGACGCGGCCTCGCCGGCGAGACACAGCGCATACGCAAGCTCACCCGCCCGAACTCGCTCTATCTCTCGTGCGCGGCGTCGAACAATCATCCGTTGCTCAGCGGCCTCTATGAACGCCTCACGTCCAGCGGCGCCTATTTCATCCAGCACGGCGAGTTGCACGAAAGGTTCCGCCTGGATGTCGTGAAGCACATCCTCGACGCGGAGTACGCGACGGACGACATCAACGAACTCCTTCGCATCGCGGACCTCGGGGTCGAGCGGATGGAGCTCGTGGAGACAGGTGCGCAGGAGAAAAAGGTGGTCCTGCGCCGGCGGATGGAAGACGCCCCGCCGCTGAGCCTGGAGGAGGAAAGTGCGGGGACGAGGGCGTGGCTCTCCCTGCTGGGGCACACGCTGAGCATTCTGTACATCGGTGGCACCCTGCTCGCCGACGAGATCGACTCCAGCCTTCATCCGTTGCTCAGCTCGACGCTGATCCGGATGTTCAAGGACCACGACATCAATCGGCACGGCGCCCAGCTCATCTTCTCCTCGCACGACACCACGCTTCTCGGCTCCCTCCTCAATGAGGAGATCCTCGCCAGGGACGAGGTCTGGTTCACCGAGAAGGACGACTCCGGAGCCACGAGCCTCTACTCGCTCGCCGAATTCCACACCAGGCGTGACGAGAACATCGAACGTGGTTATCTGCAGGGCCGTTACGGCGCCGTGCCGTATCTCAATTTCGAGAGCATCCGCGAGATCTTCAAGAAAGGGCCCGTCCTAAAGCCATGAGCCCCAGGCGTAGCCCCCCGCGCCTTGACCGTCCCGTCGGCCGACGAGCCCCGAAGAAACGTCTGCTCATCGTGTGCGAGGGCGAGGTCACGGAGGTCGAGTACTTCGCAGGCGTCCGCGATTACTTCCGCTCTCTCCCCGTGGAGATTCTCAACTGCAAGGTGATCGGTCTCGGCCGGGACCCGGCGGCCATCGTCGCGTACGCCATCCGGGAACGCGACAAGAAGGACAAGGAGGCGCGTGCGCAGCGGGACGTCAACATCGCCTACGACGAGGTGTGGTGCGTCGTGGACGTCGACCAGCACAAGACTCTCGACCAGGCTCTCGTGGCGGCCCGGAGGGGGCAGGTCAATCTCGCGATCTCCCTTCCCTGCTTCGAGCTGTGGATCCTCTATCACTTCGAGGATCACGCAGCCGCCTGTGACCAGGAACGCATCAGGCAGCGGCTCAGGAAGCACATCAAGGACTACGACAAGCACCTGGGCAGGGATTTTCCCTTCGTTCACCACGAGACAGCGCGGGAACGTGCCTGCCGAGCCGACCCTGAGCACTGCGAGCCCAACCGCAAGGGCACGAATCCCTCCACGAACGTCTGGCTGATCGTCGAAGCCATTCGCCGGTCAGGAAGACGTCCATGACCCTTGTCCCGTAGCCGCCGTACGCGTGTCGTCTCTCGGGGTCTGCGGCGGGAGACCCGGTATCGGTAAGCTTGCGCGGCGTGAGCGGTGAAACCTCCCACATCGGGCGCTACAGGCTGCTTGGCGTGCTGGGGCGGGGCGGGATGGGCACGGTGCATCTCGCCGAGGATGCCGCTGGGCAGCGGGTCGCCATCAAGGTGATCAACCCGGAGCTCAGCCAGCACGAGCAGTTCCGCATGCGGTTCCGCAGGGAGGCGGACGCGGCTCAGCGGGTGCGCAGGTTCTGTACGGCCGCCGTGCTGGAGGCCGCGCTCGACGGCGACCAGCTCTACGTGGTCACCGAGTACGTGCCCGGCCCCAACCTCGAAGAGGCCGTACGCCAGTCGGGCCCTCTGCGCGGCTCCAGTCTCGACGCGCTGGCCGTCAGCGTGGCCACCGCGCTCACCGCCATCCACGCCGCCGGGGTCGTGCACCGCGACCTCAAGCCGTCGAACGTGCTGCTGTCGCCCGTCGGCCCGCGCGTGATCGACTTCGGCATCGCGCGGGCGCTCGACACGCTCGGCGGCGTCACCGGCACCGGCGAGATCGTCGGCACTCCGCGTTACATGGCTCCCGAAGTGCTGCGGGGCGATCCGGTCTCGCCGGCGTGCGACGTGTTCTCGTGGGGGACGCTGGTGGCGTTCGCGGCCAGCGGGCGGGCGCCGTTCGGCGGCGACACGCTGCCCGCCATCGTCTACCAGGTGCTCAACACCGAGCCGAACCTCGACGCCGTCGAGCCCGGCCTGCGCGAGCTGGTCGCGGCGGCGCTGCGCAAGGACCCGGCCGCGCGGCCCACCGCGCAGCAACTGCTGGACCATCTCGTCGGGCGGGCGGCCGCTCCCGAGCAGGCGGCGCAGACCGTACAGGCTGCCTGGCAGACGACCCCCTTCACGGCGACCACCGCGCTGGGCGGGCGCCGGCCGCGGCGCGGGCTGCTGTACGGCG
Source organism: [Actinomadura] parvosata subsp. kistnae (assembly GCF_900323885.1). Lineage (GTDB taxonomy): Bacteria > Actinomycetota > Actinomycetes > Streptosporangiales > Streptosporangiaceae > Nonomuraea > Nonomuraea composti. The sequence continues at coordinate 171,282 of NZ_OOHJ01000018.1, forward strand.
GGGTGGCGGCCGCCGCGGCCCTCCTGATCGCCGGGAGCGTGACCGCCTGGGCCGTGCTCGCGCCGAGCGGGCCGCCCGACGACATGGGCGTGCTCTACCGGGAGGACTTCACGCAGACCTCCGGCGGCTGGAACGGCATCTACGACCCGGACGAGACCACCAGCCAGGGGTACCGCACGGACGGCACGTACGGGCTGGACGCGGAGGCGGACAACGGCGACGACGAGCGCTGGGCGAAGGCGCCCATACCCTTCCTGATCAGCTCACCCACCGGCACGCCCGACCCGTCGGCCACCCCCACGCCGATCCTGCCGTCCTCCGTCGTCATCGCCGTCACCGCCGACGTCACGAAGGCGGTCGGGAGCGGCGAGTACGGCATCTACTGCCACAACTCCGACGATGACGACACCTACTACGAGTTCGGGCTGGACACGAAGGGCAACGCCAGGATCCGGCGCATCATGGACGGGGCGGGCGGGACGCTGGGCCAGTCCGTACCGGTGGCCGACCTGCCAGGCAAGGCGCGACTGGTGGCCGCGTGCGAGCAGTCAGGCTCGACCGTGCGGCTGCGGATGTGGGTGAACGACGAGCTGGTGCAGGACGTCGAGGACCCGAACGGGATCGGCAGCGGCACCCTGGGGCTGTTCGCCCGTACGCCGGAGGACGGGAAGTCGTTGCTGAAGACGACGTTCGACGACTTCGAGCTGCGCGGCCAGAAGGAGACCTGACCCGCGCGGCGCTGGTGCCGCGGCGCCCAGCGGCCGCCGGCGCAGGTGGGGGCCTGCGCGGACGTTGCACATGCGCACCTTTGCGGGACGTTCCACGTTCGCACCTTCGCGCGGGAACGTCCCACGCTCTCACCTTCGCGCGGGGCGTCTCGCGTTCGCGCCTTCGCAGGGGACGTCCCACGCTCGCACCTTCGCGCGGGGCGTCTCGTGTTCGCGCCTTTGCGGGGGACGTCCCGCGTTCGCGCCTTCGCGCCGGGGTGTCTCGCGTTCGGATCTTCACAGGACGCCGGCGCGGGCGGCGGCCAGGGCCGCGTCGGCGGCGCGGTCGGCGTCGCGCTCGGTCACCGGCTCGTGCGCGACGAACAGCCGGTAGTAGACGGGCGCGACCGCCACCCTGATCACCTCGCTCGGGTCCACGACGTCGGGCAGCTCACCGCGCGCGACCGCCCGCCGCACCACCTCGGCCGACTGCTCGTGCCGGGCCGCGAAGAAGTCGTGCAGCGCCCGCGCGGCAGCGGCATCCTGTACGGCCGCCGCGACGAACGCCGACGACACCGGCCCCAGCTCGGGATCGGCGAACCCGCTGCGTACGAGCTGGACGACCCCCCGCAGGTCACCTTCGATGGAGCCCGTGTCGGGGATGGGCCACGGCTCGTGGCTGGCCAGCTCCAGCGCGTCGGAGATGAGCCCTTCGATCCCGCCCCAGCGCCGGTAGACGGTCGTTTTGTGCACGCCTGACCGCTCGGCGACGTTCTCCACGGTCAGGCCCTGGTAGCCGCGCTCGGACAACTCCGCGAGCGTGGCCTGCCGCACGGCGTCACGGACGCGCGCGCTCCGCCCTCCAGGGCGCTTGCTCGTCTCCAAAAACTACTCCAGTTGCGTTAGATCTCACCGTATGCCAAACTAACGCTACACGAGTTGCGATTGGAGCTCCATCCTGATCAGCGTTCATCAGGTCCACAAGTCCTACGGCGACCGGGCCGTCCTCACCGGCGTCTCGATGTCCGTGTCCGCGGGCGAGCGGGTCGGCATCGTCGGCGAGAACGGCTCGGGCAAGTCCACGTTGATGCGCCTGCTGGCCGGGGTCGAGCGGCCCGACGACGGCGAGGTCCGGGTGACCGGCGAGTTCGGCTACCTCGGCCAGACGCTCGGCCTGCCGCCCGCCCACACCGTTCAGCAGGCCGTCGACGCCGCGCTGGCCGACCTGCGGGCCATGGAGCGCCGGATGCGCGAGCTGGAGTCCGCGCTGACCGAGGAGGTCATGCACGAGTACGGCGAGCTGCTCACCGCCTACGAGCTGCGCGGCGGCTACGAAGCCGACGCCCGCGTCGACCGCGCCTTCCACGGCCTCGGCCTGGCCCACGTGGGCCGCGACCGGCCGCTGTCCAGCCTGTCCGGCGGCGAGCAGGCGCGGCTCGGCCTGGCCTGCGTGCTGGCCGCCGCGCCGCGCGTGCTGCTGCTCGACGAGCCGACCAACCACCTCGACGCGCCGGCGCTGACCTGGCTCGAAGACCGGCTGCGCGAGCACAGGGGCGCGGTGGCCGTGATCTCGCACGACCGCGTCTTCCTCGACCGCGTCGCCACCGCGATCGTCGAGGTCGAGCACGGCTCCGTCACCCGCTTCGGCGGCGGCTACACCGGCTTCCTCGCCGCCAAGGCCGCGGCCAGAGCCCGCTGGGAGCAGGCTTACGCGGCGTGGTGCGAGGAGGTGCGGCAGGTCCGCGAGTACGCCTCCACCACCGCCCACCGGGTGGCGGCCGGGCGCGTGATGCGCGACAACAACAAGATGGCCTACGACCGCAACGCCGGGCGCGTGCAGAGCTCGGTGGCCACCCGCGTCCGCAACGCCCACGAGCGGCTGCGCCGCCTGGAGGCCGACCCGGTCCCCCGCCCACCGGCCCCGCTCCGCTTCCTGGGCACCTTCGACCCGGCTCCGTCCCCCGCCGACCGCCCCGAACCGGCGCGGGCGACCACATCCGGGGCCGCCGCAGCCGCGCAGCCGGTCAGGAGCGCCACGGGGTCATCGCCGGTCCGACGGGCCGAGAGCGTCGCCCGAGCCTCATCTGGCAAGGTAGGCGAGAGCGCCATCCGGACCGTGTCTGGGAAGACGGGCGACAGCACCACCGGCACCGCACCTGTGAAGGCGAGCGACAGCGCCACCCGGACCTCATCCGGGAAGGCGAGCGAGAGCGCCGTCTTGACCGCGCCCGCGAAGGCGAGCGACAGCACCACCCGCACCGCACCTGCGAAGGCGGGCGAGAGTGCCGTCCGGGATGCCGCCGGGCGGGCGGATGAGGGCCGCGCGATCCGAAGGCCGGCTGGGCAGGCGGGCTCGCATGCCGGTGCTCGCGTGCTCGTTGAGCTGCGTGATCTCCACATCGGCAATCGCCTGCACATCGACTCGCTGACGATCAGGCAGGGCGAGCGGCTCCTGGTCCGGGGCGCGAACGGCGCAGGCAAGTCCACGCTCCTGCAAGCCCTCGCCGCCCAAGCCGAGCGGACTAACAGGACCCGCCTGGTCGAGCAGACCCGCCTGACAGAGGAGGCCGAGCTGGCCGAACAGACCGGACTTGCCGGGCAGAGCGGGCCGGCCGGGCAGAGCGGGCCGGCCGCGCAGAGCGGGCTGGCCGCAGGGACAGGGCTGACTGAGGCGGCACGACCGGCAAGGGAGGCAGGGCTGGCCGAGGAGGCAGGACTGGCCGAGCGGGCAGGGCTGGCCGGCCGAGCCGATCATCAGGCCGAGGGGGCCGAGTGGGGCGGTTGCCGGGTCGGTTATCTGCCGCAGGAGGTGACGTTCGATCCCGATCAGAGCGTGCTGGAGGCGTACGGCGAGGGCTATGAGGACGAGCGGCGCGCGAAGCTGCTGAGCACCGGCCTGTTCCGGGCGCACACCCTCGACCAGAAGGTGGGCACGCTGTCGGTCGGCCAGCAGCGCAGGCTGGCGCTGGCCCGGCTGCTGGCGCGTCAGTACGACCTGCTGCTGCTCGACGAGCCGACCAACCACCTCTCGCCGGTCCTGGCGGAGGAGCTGGAGCGGGCCCTCGACGCCTACAGCGGCGCCCTCGTCCTGGTCTCGCACGACCGCGCACTGGTCCGCCGCTTCCGGGGGGCTGAGCTGGAGCTGGTGGGAGGCCGCGTCCGCTGACCAAGACCGCGGCGGACGCAGCCGCCCACGCACAGACGCCGCCCGCGCGGGCGTCGCACCCGGCCTCAGCACAGATGTACGCCCACGTGGGGCGTACGGGCAGTCTCACCGCCCTCGTGAGGGGTGCGGGCGGGCCTCAGCACAAGCAACCGCCCTCATGAGGCGTACGGGCGGTCTCAGCACAAACGACCGCCCTCATGAGGCGTACGGGCGGCCTCAGCACAAGCGACCGCCCGCGCGGGGTCACCCGCCGGACCAGAACGACGACCAGGGGGACATATGCATACCTTGACCATGATCGACGCAGGCGCGCCCTACGGCATCGCCACCGCGCCCGACGGTGCCTTGTGGTTCACGCTCGTCCATGAGGGGCGCATCGGGAGGATGGTGCCCGGGCAGGATCCGGTGATCCACCAGCTCGACCCGGCCGACGGCCAGCCGATGGTGATCACGCCGGGTCATGACGGGGCGATGTGGTTCACGGAGGGGAAGTTCGGTGAGATCGGCAGGGTGTGCCGCATCTCGGCCGACGGTGTGGTGACGGCACACGCGGCGCCCTCCCCGTACGGGATCGTCGCCGGCCCGGACGGCGCCATGTGGTTCACCCAGATGCAGCCGGGTGCGATCGGCCGCATCGGGCCCGACGGGGCGATGACGGAGTTCGCGGTGGAGGGCGGTGGCATGCCGTCCTTCATCACGGTGGGTCCTGACGACGCCCTCTGGTTCACCCTCAACCAGGCCAACGCCATCGGCCGCATCTCGTTGTCGGGCGAGGTGACCGTCCACCCGCTCCCGACCGAGGGAGCCGGGCCGGTGGGCATCACGCTGGGGCCCGACGACGCCCTGTGGTTCGTGGAGATCGGCGCCGGCCAGATCGGGCGGATCGACACCTCCGGCAAGATCACCGAGTACCCGCTCCCCGACCGCGCCGCCCGCCCCCACGCGATCGTCACCGGCCCCGACGGTGCCCTGTGGTTCACGGAATGGGCGGCGGGCCGCGTCGGCCGCCTCACCCCCGACGGCACCTTCGACGTGCAGCCGCTACCCAGCGTTCCGGGCGAGGACGGCAACGAACGCAAGGCCGAGCCCCACGGGCTGACGGTGGGCCCTGACGGCGCGATCTGGGTAGCGCTGGAGGCGGGAGCCCTGGCCCGCATCGGCTGACCTGTGACGGCGGGGACGAGCACTTCCCGCTGCCAGGCCTGATGACGGTGCTAGCGGGGGTCGGACGCTCCCCGGCCGGGGTCTGATGACGGTGCCGGCGAGGACGGACGTTCCTCCGCTGGAGCCTGATGACGACGTTGCCGGGGTCGGACGTTCCCTCGCCGGGGGCTGACGACGGTGCCGGCGAGGACGGACGTTCCTCCACCGGGGTCTGATGACGACGTTGCCGGGAGGCGGGGCGTTTCCCCCGCCAGGCCTGACGCCGGTGATGGCGGGGACGGGCGTTTCCCCCGCCGGGGCCTGACGACGGTGCTGGCGAGGACGGACGTTGCCCCGCCAGGGCCTGACGACGGTGCTGGCGAGGACGGACGTTGCCCCGCCAGGGCCTGACGACGGTGCTGGCGAGGACGGACGTTGCCCCGCCAGGGCCTGACGACGGTGCTGACGGGGACCGGCGTTGCCCCGCCGAGGCCGGATGTTGGCATTGGCGGGGGGCGGGTGTTCCCCCGCTGGGGTCTGACGACGGTGATGGCGAGGATGGGCGTTGCCCCGCCATGGGGCTGATGGCGGCGGTGGCGGGGGCCGTACCAGGGTGGGTTGGGCGATGTGCAGCGGGCGGTGAGTGAGCCGGTCCTCACGGCAGCGCCATCGCGCCGCACCGCTCAGAAATCCGCCGCCACGTCGTCAGTTCTGGTACGCCCTTGCCACCCGCGGAAGGATGGACGTCCATGAACGATGCCAGGCTGCTGGAGGACGACGGGGCCGCGTTCATCGCGGCGGCCCGCTCGAACGACGCGGCGCGGTTCGCGCTCATCACGGAGCGTTACCGGCGTGAGCTGCAGGTGCACTGTTACCGGATGCTCGCGAACTACGAGGACGCCCAGGACCTGACGCAGGAGACGTTCCTGCGGGTGTGGAGCAAGCGGGAGTCGTTCAAGGGCCACGCCACGCTGCGGACCTGGCTGTACCGGATCGCGACGAACGCCTGCCTCGACTTCCTGGGCAAGCGCAACGACCGCATACCCGTGCCGGCGGAGCTGCCGGGTGCGGGTTCGGAGGTGCACTACCTGCAGCCGTACCCGGACCGGATGCTTCCGGAGGATCCGCAGGAGTCGGTGGTGGCGCGGGAGACGATCGAGCTGGCGTTCGTCGTCGCCGTCCAGCATCTGCCGCCGCGGCAGCGGGCGGTGTTCGTCCTGCGTGACGTCCTCGGGTGGCCGGCGCCGCAGGTGGCTGGCGCGCTGGAGTTGACCGTCGCGTCGGTGACGAGCGCGCTGCGGCGGGCGCGCGTGACGATGCGCGAGCGGCTGCCCGGCCGCCGCCTCGACTGGCGCAGCCCTGCCACGCACGAGCTGTCGGACGAGGAGCGCGGCGTGGTGAAGTCGTACATGGACGCTCACGAGCGCAACGACCTCGACGGGCTGACGGCTCTGCTGCGCGACGACCTGCGCTTCGCGATGCTGCCCGATCCGGGCACGCTGGTCGTCACGGCCAAGGACGCGGTGGACGGCTGGCTCTCCGGCGGGCTCTTCCAGCGTGGCTACGACGACTGGCGCTGCGTTCCCACGACGGTGAACCTCATGCCGGCCGCCGTGCTGTACCGCCGCGTCCCCGACGACCTGGAGTACCGTCTGTTCAACATCGCGGTCCTGCACATCGTCGATGGGAGGATCGCCGAGCTGACCGGGTTCGACGCCACGGACAAGCCATGGCTGGGCCTGCCCGCGACGCTGTGAGCCGAGGGGTGTCCATCGTCCTCAAGTTCGGCGAGGCGGTTCCGCGGCTCGCCGAGGGGCACGGTGAGGGCGCCGGTCCCAGGGGCGGTGTTACGAGCCGAGCGGGTGGCCCGTGCTCATCGCCTTCTCTCGTAGCGGGTCAGTACCACGCCGCCGGGAAAGGTGCGGGTCTCGACCAGGCGGAGGTTCACCCAGCTGTCCAGTGCGGTGAAGAACGGCGTGCCGCCGCCCACCAGGACCGGATGGGTGACGATCGCGTACTCGTCGATCAGCCCGGCCCGCATGGCCGCCCCGGCGAGTGTCGCGCCGCCGATGTCCATCGGGCCGCCGTCCTCGGCCTTGAGCCGGGCGATCTCGGCGACCGCGTCGCCGGTGACCAGGCGGGAGTTCCAGTCGACCTTGTCGATCGTGGACGAGAACACCACCTTCGGCATGTCCCGCCACAGGCGCGCGAACTCGATCTCCGCCGGGAGAGCGCCGGGCCGCTGATCGGCGGTCGGCCAGTGGGAGCTCATCGCCTCCCACAGCTTGCGCCCGTACAGCGACAGCTCGCTCGCCCGCATCTGCTCGTACCACCACTGGAACAGCTCGGCGCCCGGCGACGAGTCCGGCCCCTCCCCTCCGCTCCAGCCGATGTCGTCGCCGGTGGCGGCGGTGTAGCCGTCCAGGGTCACGTTCATGCCGAAGATCAGTTTCCGCATCGTGCCAACCTCTCGTGAGTCGATCTCACACATACAGACGGGTACGGCGCGAAAACCTGGTCGGTGCACGATCCGCCCCCGCCTCGGTCCCCAAGTGGCACTGATCCCGAGGGGAGGAGTTGACTAGGACCATGCATGCCATCATCGTCTCCGCCCCACGCGGCCCAGAGGCTCTCGAATACGTCGAACGGCCCGACCCTGTCCCCGGTGACGGGGAGATCGTGGTCGACGTCGCCGCCAGTGGCGTGAACTTCATCGACATCTACCACCGCTCAGGCGCCTACCCCCTCCCCCTGCCCACGCCCATCGGCTCCGAGGGGGCGGGCACGGTCTCGGCCGTCGGGCCCGGGGTGGAGGGCGTCGCCGTCGGTGACACCGTCGCCTGGGCGAACGTGCTCGGCAGCTACGCCGAGAAGGCCGTCGTGCCGGCCCACCGGGCGGTGCCGGTGCCGGACGGGGTGCCAGCCGAGGTGGCGGCGGCGGCCATGTTGCAAGGGATGACGGCCCACTACCTGACCCACTCCACGCATGAGGTCAAGGAGGGCGACCAGGTGCTCGTGCACGCCGGGGCGGGCGGCATGGGGCAGCTACTGATCCAGCTCGCCAAGCACAAGGGCGCCAAGGTCTACACCACGGTCTCCACCAGCGAGAAGGAGAAGCTGGCCAGGGAGGCCGGGGCGGACGAGGTGCTGCGTTACGACGACTTCGCCGAGGTGCTGCGGGGCAGGATCGACGTGGTGTACGACGGGGTCGGCAAGGCCACGTTCGACGGCGGGCTGGAGGCGCTGCGGCCGCGCGGCCTCATGGCTCTGTACGGTGCCGCCAGCGGCCCCGTGCCGCCGTTCGACCCGCAGACGCTCAACAAGCAGGGCTCGCTCTTCCTCACCCGGCCGACGCTCGTCCACTACATCGCCGAGCGGGAGGAGCTGCTGCGGCGCGCCTCCGACCTGTTCGGGTGGATCACCGAGGGGCAGCTCACGATCAACATCTCCCACCGGTATCCGCTGGCGGAGGCGCGCCAGGCCCACGAGGACCTGGCCGGCCGCCGCACCACCGGAAAGCTGCTCCTGATCCCGTAGGGGCGAGGGGTAAGGGGCCGAGGGCTCGGAGGCTCGGAGGCTCGGAGGCCCGGAGTTCGGGCTTCAAGGGTCCGAACGCATCAGGTCCGGGCGCCGGAGCCGGGCCCACGAGGGCCGGGAGCCGGAGTCGGGCGCACGAGGGCCGGGAGCCGGAGTCGGGCGCACGAGGGCCGGGAACCGGAGTCGGGCGCACGAGGGCCGGGAACCGGAGTCGGGCGCACGAGGGCCGGGAACCGGAGTCGGGCGCACGAGGGCCGGGCGCACGAGGGCCGGGCGTGCCAGGGCCAGGAGCCAGGGGGTCGGAGGTCGCGGGGTCGGGGGGCGAGGTTTCAGGAGTGGTGGTGAATGGCTGCTGTAGCCTCGCGTTCGTGGACATCGCAGGATCTTTCTGGTCATTCGCCGCCGTCGTTGCCCTGCTCACCCTGACCCCCGGCCTCGACACGGCCCTGATCCTGCGTACGTCCCTGCTGGCCGGGCGGCGGCCGGCCTGGGGGGTGACGCTGGGCATCCAGCTCGGCACGCTCTGCTGGGGGTGCTCACGGCGGCCGGGTTGTCGGCGTTGCTGGCCGCCTCCCAGCTCGCCTACGACGTGCTGCGCTGGGTGGGGGCGGCGTACCTCGTGTGGATGGGGCTGCGGATGCTGCTGACCAGGCACGCGCAGGCGCCGGAGGTGGAGCGGCAGGAGGAGCCGCGCTTCGGGAGGGGGTTGCGGCGGGGGCTGCTGACGAACCTGCTGAATCCCAAGGTGGGGGCGTTCTACGTGGCCATGTTGCCGCAGTTCATCCCGGCGCAGGCGCCGCATGCGGTGATGGGGCTGGCGCTGGCCGGGGTGCATGTGGTGGAAGGGCTGGTGTGGAGTGCGGTGCTGATCGGGTTCGCGTCGTGGATGGGCGGGGTGCTGCGCTCCCCGGCGGTGCGGCGGTTCCTCGATCGGCTGACCGGTGTGGTGATCGTGGGGTTCGGGGTACGGCTCGCCGTCAGCGAGTGAACCGGTGAGCCGCTGTCAGTCGGTTGGGGGCCAGCCGAGGAGGCGGGCGCCGAGGACGGCTGTCTCCAGGGTGAAGCGCTGGGTCGGGTCGTCCGGTGAGAAGCCGGTCAGGCGGCGGATGCGTTCCAGCCGGTACGTGACCGCCCGCGGGCTCACCTTCAGCCGTCGTGCCGCGGCCGTCTGGTTGCCGTGGGCGGCGAAGATGGCCTCCAGCGTCTCCAGGAGCGGCTCGTGGCCGCCCCTCGCCTCCAGCAGCGGGCTGAGCACGCTGTTCACCAGATCCTCGATGGCGCTTCTGTCGCGCAGCAGCACGGGGAAGACCAGCAGGTCGGCGGCCTTGACCACGTCGATCGTGAGGCGGAGGCCGTCGGCCAGCTCCAGGGCCTGCGCGGCCTCGCGGTAGGAGGTCACCACTCCCCCGGGGCCCCGGTGGGCGCGGCCCACGCCGACGCGCCAGCCGGGCGGGAAGCGGGCGCGTACGTGGTAGGTGAACTCGCCCACGGCGGCGGGCAGGGTGGCGGGGGCCACGCACACCAGCAGCCCGTCCCGGACGGCGACGAGCACGTTGTGGGAGCCGAAGCGGGCGATGAGGTCCCGTTCGATGCGCCCCCAGTCCCGGCCGTCGCCGGTACGATCGCGCCTGCCAAGATCCCCCTCGCGCGCGGGACGACCGCGAGCGTCGCCGCGCAGGCCGCGAGCGTCGCCGCGCAGGCCGCGAGCGTCGCCGCGCAGGCCGCGAGCGTCGCCGCGCAGGCCGGGGCGCCGTCGTGCAGGCCGCGGGCGCCGTGGTGCAGGCCGCGGGCGCCGTCGGGCGGGCCGCCCGCACCCTCGTGCGCGCCGTGGTCTGCGGTGCGCAGGCCCGGGCGACCGCCACGACGTACGACTCGGCGAGTCGCAGCCCGAAGTGCTCGGCCCGTTCCGCGAGCCGTTCGGCCCGCCCCTGGAGGAGGTCGTCGACGAACTCCCTGCGGGCCTCCTCCTCGTTGCGGATGGCGGCGAGCTGCGCCGCCTCGTACCCCTCCATGAGCGCGGAGACGGCCTTGCGCAGAGCGGGGAGCACCCCGGGGAGGTGCTCGCCGGCCGCGAGGGCGGCGTCCACGAGGGTGCGGAGCGGGACGCCCAGTTCGGCGGCCCTGGTGCCGGCGGCGCGGTAGGTGTCCAGGGCGTGCCGGTCGGGTAAGCGGCCTGTGGCCGCGTGGTCGGCCAGCCGCTGCCCGTGCCCCGCGAGCAGGTCGGCGGGCAGCTCGGAGATCGCCATCAGACTCCTACGTCACGCCTGTCGAAGGCGAGGACCGCGGTGAGCGCGAGTACGGCGGTCGCGCCCGCGAGGACAAGGTAGTCCCCGGCGGGCAGCCCGTCGTAGAGGGGCCGGCCTTCGGCGTAGTAGTGGAACGGCGAGACCCATTTGAGCCAGGCGATGGCGTCGAGGGAGCGGCCGACGGTGACGACGGTGTAGCCGGCCGCCGCCCACACGCCGACGACGGCGGAGGCGACGACGCGGCGCCCGGTGGCGGCGCCGGCGGCCAGCGCGACGGTGCCGAAGAACAGCCCGAGCAGGAGCACTCCGAGGTGCCCGGCGAGGATCCGGTCGAAGGGGACCCCGGTCTCCATGAGCGCGCTCAGCCCGGCGGCGATGACGAACGTCGCGCCGGCGACCAAGAGCAGGCCCAGGGCGAGCGCGGCGAGCTTGTCGAGCACGAGCCGCCGCCGGTCCACGGGCAGGGTGACGACGAGCTCCAGGGTGCCGCTCTCCTCGGGCCCGGCGAGCGTCCGGTTGGCCAGCAGGGTCGCGCACGCGATGAACAGCATGGGGACGAAGAGCTGGTAGACAACCGTCTGGAGGTATCCGGCGCCGGACACCATGTCGGTCATGCCGCCCATGAGGTCGCGCAGCGGGCCGGGGAACTTGGCGACCGCGGCCGGCCCGTACACCTCGGGATCCTCGCGGACGCTGCCGTAGACGGCCAGGTAGAGGGCGATGAAGGCGCCGATGCCGATGCTCCACCAGATCAGCGGCCGACGGTGGTCACGCAGGCTTCTGGCGATCATCGTGCTCCCCCTCGCTGTAGTAGGTCAGGAAGATCTCCTCCAGGTCCGGCTCGGCGCTGACCAGGTGGACGACGGTGAACCGGGCCGCGGCCTTGACCAGCGCGTCGGGCCGGCCGTCGATCGTGCAGCGCACGCTCGCCCCTTCGACCCGCAGGTCCCGTACGCCGGGCAGGTTCTCGAAGGCGGCGGGCGGGACGGGCGACGCGAAGTGCAGCTCGACGCGGCGCACCGCCTTCTCTCGCAGCGCGGCGACGTTCTCCACGGCGACGAGCCGCCCCGCGCGGACGATGCCGACCCGGTCGGAGACGCTCTGCACCTCGGCCAGCACGTGCGAGGACATCAGCACGGTACGCCCGGACGCGCGCACCTCCCGCACCAGGGCGAGGAACTCCTGCTGCACCAGCGGGTCCAGCCCCATGGTCGGCTCGTCGAGGATGACGAACTCCGGCTCGTGCATGAACGCCTGGATCAGCCCGACCTTTTGCTTGTTGCCCTTGGAGAGCTTGCGCATCGGCACGGTCAGGTCGGCGTCGAACCGCTCGGCCAGCGCCTCGATGCGGGAGGCCGGCACTCCGCCGCGCATCCGGCCGAGGAAGCGCAGGTAGTCGATGGCCCGGTCGCGGCCCTCCAGCACGAGGTCGCCGGGCAGGTAGCCGATCCTGGCGCGGGTGGCGGGCTCGCGCGGGGCGCCTCCGAGGACGCGTACCGAGCCGCGGGTGGGCCGGATGACGTCGAGCAGGAGGCGCAGTGTGGTGGTCTTGCCGGCGCCGTTCGGGCCCAGGTAGCCGAAGATCTCGCCCGGCTGGATGTCGAGCGTGAGCTCCTCCAGGCCGCGGCGCCTGCCGTAGTACTTGGTCAGGGCTTCCGCCTGTACCACTGCTGTCATGCCCGCATCGTCCCGCTCGCGGGGCGAGGCGTCATGGGGCGAGTACGGCAGCTTGTGACCTGGTTCGCTTCCGGAGCCCGGCAAACATCATTCGAGGCTGCGGGGGTAGGGGGCGCACGTAGTCTGAAGAGGGGAATTGGTCATGAGCCGCATCGGAGAATGGCTGAAGAAGGCCGAAAACCTGGCCAGAGGGCACTCCAAGCAGGCCGACCAGGTGCTTGACCGCGCCGAGCGGTATGCGAAGGAGCGCACGGGCCACAAGTACGACGACAAGATCAGCAAGGGTGTGGACGCCGTGCAGCGCCGCTACGGCGGTGGCGGCACGCCTGGTGCCACGGGCACCCCTGGTGAGCATCGGCCGCCGTACCCGCCGCAGCAGCAGCCGTACTCGCAGGAGGAGCGCGAGCGCCGCACGCAGGGCTGACGGCGAGAGGGGCGTGGCCGCCTCACAGGCCACGCCCCCCGGCTCGTCAGATGCTCGTCAACGGCCGGCGGCCTCCATGACGCGGCGCGCGTCCCGCTCGAAGGACGCCCTGGCGCCCAGCGTGAGCAGCCCGCCGACGGCCATGGGCACCACCAGGACGTACATGCCGGTCAGCAGCGACCCGAACTGGTCGGAGGCGATGCCGACGACCAGCGACCCGAACGCGGTCCCGGCTGTGAGCAGCAGTTGCAGCACGGCGAAGCCGAGGCCGCGCGAGGCGGCCGGCACGACGTCGGCCAGGCAGGCCGTCATGTTGGGGATCGCGATCGACATCAGCGAGCACGCGAGCAGCACCAGCGCCGTGAGGGCGGCGAGCGAGTCCATGGACAGCGCGCCGGCCAGCACGAGCGAGCCGGCCGTGATGCCGCTGCCGCCCGCCAGGAGCCGGCCGCCCTTGCGGGTGCCGTGCCACTTCCGGCCCAGCCACGAGCCGACGAGGGTGCCGATCAGCGTGCCGGCGATGGTGATGAGGCCGCTGAGCGAGCCGGCGGCGCCGACGCCGGCGCCGAAGCCGCGCACCATGAGGGTGGGCAGCCAGAAGAAGACGCCGGCCAGGCCGAGGCTGAGCAGCGCCAGCCCGGCGCAGACGAAGAGCAGGGTGGGGATGGCCACCACCTGGCGCAGCTGCGCCCAGAACGGCGGCTTGACCTGCGGCGCCACCTCCCCGGCCGGCGTCTCGGCGGGCGCTTCGCCGGTGGCGACGAGCCGGTCGAGCTCGCCGCGCCGCGGCTCGCGCAGGAACCACACGAGCAGCGCCGTGAGCACGCCCGGCACGACCATGATGAGGAACGCGGTGCGCCACGAGAACGCTTCGGCCAGCACGCCGCCGAGCAGGGTGCCGACGCCGCCGAGGTACGTGGTCACGCGGGTGAGCCCGTACGCCTTGGCGCGGCTGACGGGCGGGTAGTAGTCGGCGAGGAGGCTGCCGGCGGCGGGGTTGTCGATGTTCTCGGCGGCGGCCAGGAAGACGCGCATGAGGTAGAACACGGCGAAGCCGGTGGCCAGGCCGGAGCCGAGGGTGGCGATGGCCCAGCAGAAGACGACGATCGCGATGATGCGGGTGCGGCTGAAGCGGTCCGCCAGGTATCCGGCGGGCAGCGACACGACGACCGCGGCCAGCGCGGCGGCGGTCGGGATGGAGCCGGCGGCGGTGTCGCTGAAGCCCCATTCCTTCTGTATGAGCGGGAGCACGCCCGACAGGAGGTTGTGCTCGATCCGGTCCACTAGTCCGACGATGAAGAGCACCACGAGGGGTGCCCAGCCGAATGGTGCGCGGGACTGCGCGTTGATGGTGCCTGTACGCGGCGAACCGAACGTCCCGACCATGCCCACCCTTTCCGTAGGGAAATCTAGAATTGCGTTCTAGGGCAATGTTCTAGCCAGAGTGGCAGAAGTCACAGCGTTCGTAAATGGTGAATTACTGGGAATTTGCCTCCGTGTACCGTGATCCCATGGTCAAGGGGGCATTGCTGGTCGCGGGCACCACATCCGACGCGGGCAAGAGCGTGGTCACGGCGGGCATCTGCCGCTGGCTGGCCCGCCAGGGCGTCAGCGTGGCGCCCTACAAGGCGCAGAACATGTCGCTGAACTCGTACGTCACCGCCGACGGCGCCGAGATCGGCCGCGCCCAGGCCATGCAGGCGCAGGCATGCGGCCTCGAACCCGTCGCCGACATGAACCCGATCCTCCTCAAACCGGGCAGCGACCGCCGCAGCCAGGTCGTCCTCATGGGCCGCCCGGTGGCGGACGTGGACGCCATGGAGTACGGCGCGCTCAAGGACCTGCTGCGCACCTCGGCCCTGGAGGCGCTGGAGCGGCTGCGCGCCCGCTACGACGTGGTGGTGTGCGAGGGCGCGGGCAGCCCCGCCGAGATCAACCTGCGCCGCGGCGACATCGCCAACATGGGCCTGGCCAGGGCCGCGAACCTGCCGGTCATCGTGGTCGGCGACATCGACAGGGGCGGGGTGTTCGCCGCGTTCTACGGCACGGTGGGCCTGCTGGACGCCGCCGACCAGGCGCACGTGGCCGGGTTCGTGGTCAACAAGTTCAGGGGCGCGAAGGAGCTGCTGGAGCCGGGGCTCGACATGATCAGGCAGCTGACCGGGCGGGCCGTGTACGGGGTGCTGCCCTGGCTCGACGGGCTCTGGCTCGACGTCGAGGACTCACTGGCGCTCGACAGCCGCCACGTCCCCCTGCGCGCCCCGTACGGCCGGCAGACCCTGCGGGTGGCGGTCGTGCGGCTGCCCAGGATCTCCAACTTCACCGACGTGGACGCGCTGGCCGCCGAGCCGGGCGTCGTGGTGCGGTTCGCCACCGACCCGGTCGAGCTGGACGACGCCGACCTGGTCGTGCTGCCCGGCTCCCGCGCCACCGTCTCCGACCTGGCCTGGCTGCGCGAGAGCGGCCTCGCGGCGGCCATCAGCGCCAGGAAGGGGCCGGTCCTGGGGATCTGCGGCGGGTTCCAGATGCTGGCCGAGGAGATCGTGGACGAGGTCGAGTCGGGCGCGGGCCGCGTCGAGGGGCTGGGCGTCCTGCCGGTACGGGTGACGTTCGGGCGGGAGAAGCGGCTGGCCAGGCCCGAGGGGACGGCCTACGGGCAGCCGGTGCGGGCCTACGAGATCCACCACGGGGTGGCCACGGTCGAAGGGGGCGAGCCGTTCCTCGACGGCTGCCGGGTGGGCGACGTCTGGGGCACCACGTGGCACGGCGCCCTGGAGAACGACGGCTTCCGCCGCGCCTTCCTCGCCGACGTGGCGGCGCGGGCCGGGCGCGACTTCGTCCCCGACCCGGCCACCGACTTCGCGGGGCTGCGCGAGCGGCGGCTCGACGCGCTCGGCGACCTGGTCGAGCAGCATCTCGACACGGACGCGCTGCTCCGCCTCATCGACCAGGGCCCGCCCGCGACCCTGCCCGCCCTGCCGCCCGGAACCGTGCAGTGAGGGCTACGGCTTGCGGCCCACCACGCCGTACTGGAACACCTCGCGATCGGTGAAGCTGGTCTCCGGCTCGGGCCGCCACTTCGGCAGCGACACCAGGCCCGGCTCGACCAGCTCCATGCCCTCGAAGAAGGCCAGCAGCTCCTCCTCGGTGCGCAGGGCGAGCGGGGTCGCGCCGCTGGCGTTCCAGCGGGCGGCGGCCTCCTCCATGGAGGGGCTGCGCAGGCTGTGCGCGATCGCCAGGTAGCTGCCGGACGGCAACGCGTCCAGCAGCGTGCTCACCGAGGCGTGCGCCTGCGCGGCGTCGGGGACGAACTCCAGCACGCCCATCAGCATCAGCGCGATCGGCCGGGAGAAGTCGAGCGTGCGCTTGGCCTCGCGCAGGATGGTGTCCGGCTCGCGCAGGTCGGCGTCGATGTAGTCGGTCTCGCCCTCGTCGGTGCCGACCAGCAGGGCGCGGGCGTGGACGAGCACGATGGGGTCGTTGTCGACGTACACGATGCGGGCCGCCGGGTTCACCGCCTGGGCCACGCCGTGGGTGTTGCTCTCGGTCGGGATGCCGGTGCCCACGTCGAGGAACTGGTCGATGCCGCACTCGCCGGCCAGGTGGCGGACGGCCCGGCCGATGAACTCGCGCTCGGCGCGGGCGTTGACCGGCAGGTCCGGCATGACCTTGACGATCTCGTCGCCGACCGCGCGGTCGGGCGCGTAGTTGTCCTTGCCCCCCAGCCAGTAGTCCCACACGCGAGCCGGGTGCGGGACGGAGGTGTCGATGCGGGCCAGCTCCGCGGCCTTGTCGATCTTCTTGGGCGCGTCGCCCATCAATGCCTCCCCGGTGGCATTCACTTCGGTTCGTCTCAGAGATCAACCTAGACGCTCACGCCCTGACATGCGGGACGAATCCGCACGTTCAGCCCCGCCTGGCGGCCACGTGTTGCGCCGTGATCCACTCGTCGATCTGCTCCCAGTGGTCGTACAGCCAGCGGATCCGCTCCTCCCGGCCGCGCGGGACATCGCCGGCGGGCACGCGCCACCACTTCGCGGTGATGTGTGCGCGGATGGGCAGGTAGCGCCAGATGTCGTGCAGGGTGACCAGGTCGTCGAGGCCGGTGTGGGCGACGAAGACGACGTCGGCCGACGGGCACGCCTCGATGGCCGCGATGGCGCCGTTCGGGCGGGGCGGGAGCAGGTGGTTCATGCCGCGCGCCCGCTCCGCCTCGGCGTGCAGCCCCTTCTCCTCCAGGCGGTGGATGGCCTTCTGGCGGCGGCGCGGGGTGAAGTTCCCGCCCTCGGGGAAGATCACGAGGGCGTCCTGGCCGCTCATGGTGGCGGCCAGGCGGCGGATTTCCTCGATCACGAGCGTCTGGCCGGACTTGCGGGGGACGAACGCGTTCGGCAGCCGGTTGATGACCACGTCGAGCGAGGGGTCGTACTGGAGCGCGGCCTTCATGACGATGCGCGGCCGGCGCTCGTAGCGCTCGAGGAGGTGGTGGATCAGCAGGAACGAGTCGCCGGGACCCGCGTGCCTGGACAGCACGATGATCGGCCTGGCGACCCCCGACTCGTCCGGCAGGTCCGGCTTCTCGATGTCCACGCGGAGCTGGAAGATGTGCACCGCGGTCGTGTAGACCTTCTCCAGGAACCACTTGATCAGCGCGTAGTGGCGCTCCTGCCGCCGGGCCCCGCCCGCCACCCACAGCCACAGGCAGGCCACCAGCACGGCCGACTCCAGCGTCAGCCACACCACCAGGAACCACACGAACCGCGCGCTCCTGCGCTGCGGCGGCGGCAGCCGGAGCGCGGCGGCGGCCGCGACGACCAGCCAGAACGGCAGCGTCAGCACCATGAACACGGTCACCACGATGACCAGCGGCGCCAGCACGAGCCTGCGCAGGATCCGAGGTGGCAGCACCGAAGCCCCCTTCAGCGTCTCCCTTCATCCTGCCCTGTTCCGCAGGTAGCCGCGCGACGCCTCGTAGGAGCGCTCGATGCAGGCGGAGATCTGCGACACGTCGCGGTAGCGCAGCGGCGAGAGCGGCTCGGTCACGCCCGACGGCAGCACGTGCACCTCCACGCCGGGCGGCAGCGTGGCCAGGTCCTCGGCGAACCGGTGGCGGCGGGCGATCTCGAACGCCACCATGCCCACCTCCCAGAACCGCCGCGGCGGCGACAACGGGCGCTCGATGCGGCCGACGTGCAGGACGAAGACCCGCTTCGCCCCGAGCTGCACGGCCCGCCCGATGGGGATGCTGTGCACCAGCCCGCCGTCGTAGAAGTGCTCGCCACCGATCACCACAGGCGGCAGCAGCCCGGGCACCGCGCACGACGCCAGCACCGCGTCCACCAGCGGGCCGCTGGCGAACCAGTGCGCCGCCGCCCGCTCGACCGAGGCCGCCACGCACTGGAACGGGACGGCCAGCTCCTCGATGCGCGAAACCCGGACGGTCCTGCTCAGCACCGCACGCAGCGGGCCGATCGGGTGCAGATGGGTGCCCGTCCTGGCGAGCGTGGACAACCGGGACACCCAGGACCCGGCGAACGCCGTACGGACGACGTCGGACCGCCACAGACCGGTCAGCCGGGCGACCGCCTCGGCCGGGTCGGCGGCGATGACGGCCCCGTTCAGGGCGCCGACGGAGGTGCCCACGACGAGGTCGGGGCGGATGCCCGCCTCGTCGAGCGCGCGCAGCATGCCCACCTCGTACGCGCCGAGCACGCCCCCACCACCGAGCACGAACGCGGTCTCGGCCATGGTGGAATTCTGCACCTTACGCGGGAATCGTCATAACAGGCTCACCTGGGACAGGTTCGCCCCTCGTAGACCGAGGCCGCGTTGATCATCGAGTCGAGCCGGTCGCGGGTCCTGACCAGGTCGTCGATCCGCTCCTCGATGCGCCGCTGCTCGGCCCGCAGCCGCTCCAGCAGCTCGGGGGTCACCTCGCCGCTCGCCACGCACGGCATGATCGGCTCGATCGAGCGGCTCGGCAGCCCGGCCGCGTAGAGGTGCTGGATCATCCGCACCCGGTCCACCGCGTTCTCGGGATACACGCGCTGCCCGCTGGGGGTGCGCTCCGGGACGAGCAGCCGCTGCTCCTCGTAGTAACGCAGCGCGCGCACGCTCACCCCGGTCCTGGCGGCCAGCTCGCCGATCCTCATGAGTGACCCTCCTCACAACACTTGCCTCTGACGTCAACGTGAGGTTTTAGCGTATCCGCACACCCCTCACTCAGTTCACTTCGGAGGACAACCATGAACATCTCCGGCTCCGTCGCTCTCGTCACCGGCGCCAACCGCGGCCTCGGCCGCCACTTCGCCCAGCAGCTGCTGGAGCGGGGCGCGAAGAAGGTGTACGCGACCGCGCGCAACCCGGAGCGCGTCGACCTGCCCGGCGTGGAGCCGCTGCGGCTCGACATCACCGACCCGGCCTCCGTGGCCGCGGCGGCCGCGACCGCCGGCGACGTGACCCTGCTGATCAACAACGCCGGCATCTCCACCTACGCGAACCTCGTCACCGGCGACCTGGACAAGATCCGCCTGGAGATGGACACGCACTTCTACGGCACGCTGAGCATGGTCCGCGCCTTCGCCCCCGTGCTGGCGGCGGGCGGCGGCGGCGCGATCGTGAACGTGCTGTCCGCGCTGTCCTGGTTCTCCTACGACGGCGCCAACGCCTACGCCGCCGCGAAGGCCGCCGCCTGGAGCCTGACCAACGGGGTGCGCCTGGAGCTGCGCGGCCAGGGCACGCAGGTCACCGGCGTGCACCTGGGCGCCGCCGCCACCGACATGATGGCCGGCTACGAGGGCGACCTGCTCGACCCGGCCGACGTCGTGCGGGCGGCGCTCGACGGGACCGAGGCCGGCGCGTACGAGGTCGTGGTGGACGAGTGGTCCGCGCACGTCAAGGCGTCGCTGGCCGGCGACCCGCGCGCGTTCTACGACGCCGCTTGAGTCTCCAGCAGGGGGAGACGCCAGAGTGGACCCATGGACGGGGACACGCTCTACTCGATCGGTGACCTGGCCCGGCGCACCGGGCTGACGGTCAAGACCGTCAGGTTCTACTCCGACGCGGGGATCGTGCCGCCCACCAGCCGCAGCCCCGCCGGCTACCGCCGGTACGACCGCGCCGCCGCGGCCCGCCTGGAGCTCGTGCGCACGCTGCGCGACCTCGGGCTCGACCTGCCCACGATCCGCCGGGTCGTGGCGCGCGAGTCGTCGCTGCCCGAGGTCGCGGCGGCGCACGCCGAGGCCCTGGAGGTGCACATCCGCACGCTGCGCCTGCGGCAGGCCGTGCTGCGCGCGGTGGCCAGGCGCGGCTCCACCCCGGAGGAGATGGAACTGATGCACGAGCTCGCCAAACTGCCGGAAGCCGGACGGCGCCACCTGATCGGCGACTTCCTCGCCGCCACGTTCGGCGGTGTGGACGGTGATCCCGCCTACGCGGGCGCGATGGTGTCGATGACGCCGGAGCTGCCGGACGATCCGGCGCCCGAGCAGGTCGAAGCCTGGGTCGAGCTGGCGGAGCTGTCGCGCGACCCGGATTTCCGGGCCGCACTGCGCCGGATGATCGAGCGGCACGCCGCCGACCGGGCGGGAGAGCCGGGCATCCGGCCCGACGCCGCCGCGCTGGCGCGCGACCTGGCCGCCCCCGCCCTGGCCGCCGGCGTCGATCCGGCCGGGCCCGAGGCCGAGCCGTACGTCGCGGCGCTCCTCGCCGCCTCCGGCCTCGACCGGGCCGGGCTGGCCGACCGGCTGGAGGCCGCCTGCGACCCACGCAGGGAGCGGTACCTGCGCCTGCTCGCCGTGATCAACGGCTGGCCGCCGCCGGAGAGCCTGGCCCCGGCGCTCACCTGGTTCGGCCGGGCCCTGCGGGCCCACGCCCGCTGAACGCGCGACCTCAGCCCGGCACCGCAGGCCCACGCCCGCTGAACGCGCGACCTCAGCCCGGCACCGCAGGCCCACGCCCGCTGAACGCGCGACCTCAGCCCGGCGCCGCAGGCCCACGCCCGCTGAACGCGCGACCTCAGCCCGGCGCCGCGGGTCCGCGCTCATGGAGCACGCGGTCGAGGAAGTCGTGCGCGAGCCGGTCGGTGTAGTCGCGCCCGATCGGCTCGTCCGTGACGAGCACCCGGTAGTAGAGCGGCCCCACGAGGCGGTCGGTCTCGGCCGCCACGTCGATCCCGGCGGGCAGCTCCCCTCGCGCGACCGCCCGCTCCAGCGGCAGGCGGTCGCGCCGCCGCTGCTCGTCGAGGTAGCGGGCGCGGAAGCCGGCCCCGAAGGCGGGGTCGTGCTGGGCCTGGGCGATGAGCGCCTTGAAGACGGCCCCGGTGTCGGTGGCGCTCAGCACGTGGGCGAGCTGGGCGAGGTAGGCGGGCAGGTCGAGGGCGAGCCGGCCGTGGTCGGGCGGCGTCAGGTCCTCGGCCAGGTCTTCGACGAGCGCGTCGACGAGCACCGCCGTCTTGCCGCTCCACCAGCGGTAGACGGTCTGCTTGGCGACCCCGGCGCGGGCCGCGATGCCCTCCATGGTGACGCCCGCGAACCCCTTCTCGGCCAGCAGGTCGTCGGCCGCCTGGAGCACCGCCTGCCGGGCCGCCTCGCTGCGCCCGTGCCGGTTGCCGTGGTGCCGCCGCTCCGTGTCCGTCATGTCGTGAAGAATATCGTTAGCGTAGACGCGACGTTGCGTCTAGTCTAGGCGGCATGACACACACCAGCACACTCGCCGACCCGCGCGTGGCGGCGGCGCTCGAGCGCATGTTCGCCGAGGCCGAGCGCGACGACTCCCGGCCGTTCCCGCGCGCCGGCGGCACGATGACGGCCCAGGAGCAGGCCGACGCCGCCGCCGAGATCTACATGCCGATCTCCCCCGAGGGCGGCCGGCTGCTCTACACGCTGGTACGGGCCGCCCGCCCCGCCACGGTGGTCGAGTTCGGCACCTCGTTCGGCATCTCCACCCTCTACCTGGCCTCCGCCGTGCGCGACAACGGCACGGGCCGCGTCGTCACCACCGAGCTGAGCAAGGAGAAGATCGCCGCCGCGCGCCGCACGTTCGCCGAGACTGGCCTGGACGACGTGATCACCGTGCTGGAGGGCGACGCCCGCGAAACGCTCGCCGGCCTGTCCGAGCCGGCCGGGTTCGTGCTGCTCGACGGCTGGAAGGACCTCTACCTGCCCGTGCTGCGCCTGCTGGAGCCCCGCCTCGCCCCCGGCACGCTCGTCGCCGCCGACGACACCACCTTCGACAGCGTCCGCCCCTACCTCGACTACGTCCGCGACCCGGCCAACGGCTACGAGAGCGTCCCGTTCCCGGTGGAGGACGGCATCGAGATCAGCTGCCGCCTGTAGTCCCCGGGGCCGCCTACCATACGCGCATGACCACGCACCGATTCACGCTGACCGCCGAGGGGCCGTTCGACTTCGCCGACTCGCTGCGGTTCGTCGAGGACTGGCCGGCCACGAGCGCGCTGCCCTCCGACGGCCGGAGCCTGCGCTTCGCGTACTGCGCGGAAGCCGACTGGCGGCCGATCGGCGTGAGCGTGACGGGCGCGCCGGGCGGGGTGGCGGTCACCACCACGCGGCCGGCCGGGCCGGCGATCAGGCGCGAGGTGGCGCGCATCCTCTCCCTCGACGTGGACGGCGCCGGCTTCGCCAAGCTGGGCGAGGCCGACCCAGTGCTCGGCGACCTGCAGCGGCTGCGCCCCGGCCTGCGGCCCGTGTGCTTCTGGAGCCCGTGGGAGGCGGCGTGCTGGGCGGTGATCGTGCAGCGCTCGTCGATGCTCATCGCGTCCCGGATCAAGCAGCGCATCGCCGAGCGGTACGGCGCGCGGGTCGAGGTGGACGGGCACCCGTACACCGCCTTCCCGCCGCCCGTCTCGCTGCTGGACGCCGGCGGGCTCGGGCTGCCCGTGCAGAAGGAGGAGTGGGTGCGCGGCCTGGCCAGGGCGGCGCTCGACGGCCTGCTCACCACCGAGCACCTGCGCTCACTGGCCCCGGAGGAGGCCCTGGCCGAGCTGCGGGCACTGCCCGGCGTGGGGCCGTTCTCGGCGGGCCTGATCCTGATCCGCGGCGCGGGCGCCCCCGACGCGTTCCCGGGGGACGAACCGCGGCTGTTCGCGATCCTGCGCGAGGCGTACGGGCTGGCGGAGGACGCGCCGCCGTCGGCGTACCGGAAGCTGGCCGACGCGTGGCGGCCCTACCGCTCGTGGGCCTCGTTCCTGTTCCGGGCGACCGCCTACGGCGTCATGGACGAGCGCGGCTGAGCCCCGTCGACCGTCCGCAGCCGGGGCAGGTCGTCGTGCTGGGTGAACATGTCGATCAGCAGCCTGATCGGCAGGTCGGCCTCGGTCGGGTAGCGGAAGTGCTGGTCGAGGTTGAGGCTGTAGCGGTTGCGGCGGCCGACCTTGTCGCGGGTGACGTAGCCGCCTTCGAGCAGGTCGCGCACGATGTTCTGGACGGCGCGCTCGGTGATGCCGACGCCGGCGGCGATGTCACGCAGCCGGATGTCAGGATCTCGGGCGATCTCCAAGAGCACGCGGGCGTGGTGGGTGAGGAAGGTCCAGCTGGACGCTCGATCTTCGGTTGCGCTCATACCCCTTTCGACTCCGATCCTTGCCCCGGGTGAAAAAGCTTTCGCGAAGATCCTATGACGAAAAGTCTTTCCTGTATCTATCTACGGGCATAGAGTTTGTGCGCAACGACAGGCGTACCCGCGGTAATCGAAGACCCCCAGCCCCAGGAGTGCCCGTGAACCTCACCTGTCGCCGCCTCCCCGGCGCCACGCTCATCGCCGTGGCCGGGCAGGTGGACACCACGACGTCCGGCCGCCTCGAAGAGTACATCGACCAGCACCGCGAGCGGCTCGACGAGCACCTCGTCATCGACATGAGCGAGCTGTCCTTCCTCGACAGCTCGGGCCTGGCCGTGCTGCTCGCCGCCGCCACGCTCGCCCGCGCGCACGGCGCCGAGGTGCACCTGGCCGGGCTGCAACCGATGCCGGCCCGCCTGCTGGAGATCACCGGAGCGGGGCGGGCCGTGACGGTGCACGATCACATCGAGCAGGCCCTCGGCGCGATCGTCGACCTCGACCTGGTCAACCCGCAGGAGCCCGCGTAGGGGGTCACGCCGGCCGGCGGTGCACGTTCACCAGATGACCGTTCTGCCGCACCTGTGCCTCGTCGTAGGGGCACAGGGGCCGCGTCACGTACGCCTCCGCGATGCTGTCGGCGTGGCCGCGGTCCACGCCCCAGCCGATCGTGTGCCAGCGCGCCTCGCCGTCGTCGCCCGTGGTGTCCAGAACGGCGATCTCGAACAGCTCGGCGGCGGCAGGAGGCGTGCAGCGGACGTGTCCGTTCGCCCGCCCGTCGACGGTGCGGACGTTCCCGCCGGTGCCCCGCTGGTCCATCTGGATCTCCCTCCGATCACGCAACCCTGGTGCCGAGTCCATGCCCCGATCACCGTCGGGTCAGTCATGCCGCAGCATGCCGGGCCTGTCCGGGATCATTACCGACTGCGGAGGTTCAAGCGGGAGCGTCCAGAGATTCGACCGGGAAGCCTCGGGTAGGGCGAGCGGGCAGGTCGCACGCCGACGAGCGCGAAGGAACGCACCGACATGACCTTCAATCCACTTCAGGAGCGGGGCATCCCGCTGGACAAGCAACTGCGCAACTGGCGGGAGCTGAACGTCACGCCGACCGACCCGGACCACGCCGACCCGTACACGCGGTGCCGGATCATCACCATGAACGGGATCGAGGTGGAGGCCATCCTGTTCAGCCACCAGCTCGCCCGCCACTGCCCCGACCTGGAGCTGAAGCAGCACCTGGCGCGGGTGCGCTACATCGAGGCCCAGCAGCAGAAGGTGGTCAACTGGCTGCTGCCCGGCCTGGCCTCGGTGCTGGAGACCACGATCGCCTACGAGCAGGTGGCCGTCGACCTGACCGCCTGGGTCGCGCGGATGGAGCCGGACCCGTACCTGCAGCAGGCCTACCAGTTCGGCGTGCTGGAGGACTTCGACCACCTCTACCGGTACGCCAACCTGTACGAGATGATCGAGCACCGCAAGGCGGAGAAGATCGTCGACAACCTGACCGAGGTCATGCCGGGCCGCCCGACGTACCTGCACCACCGCGACCCGGTCGACAACGTGCGCGAGCCGTACGACAAGAGCTCGGCCGCCCCGATCAGCAAGCTGCACGCCCTGACGATCATGTCGGCCGAGCAGCAGACCATGAACTTCTACATGAACGTCGGCCCCACCTACATGGAGCCGATCGCCCGCCAGCTCTACCAGGAGATCGGCCTCATCGAAGAGGAGCACGTCACCCACTACGAGTCGCTGGTCGACCCGGGCGAGAGCTGGTGGGAGATGCTGCTCAACCACGAGTACAACGAGTGCTACCTGTACCACTCGTTCATGGAGACCGAGTCCGACCCCAAGGTGAAGAACATCTGGGAGCTGCACCTCAACATGGAGCTGGAGCACCTGCGGCTGGCCGCCGAGCTGTTCAAGAAGCACGACGGCCGCGACCCCGAGCAGGTGTGCGCGCCGGAACTGCCGCAGCCGGTCACGTTCGAGCCGAACAAGGCCTACCTGCGCGAGCTGATCGCCACCCAGATCGACTACACCACGCTGGGCACCGGCTACGTTCAGGACGCCCACGAGCGCTTCGAGAAGATGCAGGAGGCGCTGATGGGCGGCGAGAAGGCCCCCTCGGAGCGGGTCATCGAGGACAACCGCGCCAAGTCCGGCGAGGAGTACCGGCTGCAGACCGAGGGCGACCACCCCGTCCACAGCCTGCAGATGCAACGCTGAGCCTGCCCGGTCGAGGCTGGTCAGTCCTCCTGCACCGGCAGCCTGAGCACGAACCGGGCGCCGGTGTCGGAGTCCTCGATGGTGAGCGTGCCGAGGTGTGCCGTCGCGATCTCGCGGGCGATCGGCAGGCCGAGGCCGGTGCCGCCCGCGTCGCGGCTGCGCGAGGCGTCGAGGCGGGTGAAGCGCTCGAAGACCTTCTCGCGGTGCTCGGGCGCGATGCCCGTGCCGTCGTCGACCACCTCCAGCACGGCCTCGTCGCCCTGCCTGCGCAGGGTCACGATGATCTGCGACTCGGCGTGCCGCTCGGCGTTGTCGAGGAGGTTCGTCAGCAGGCGGGCCAGCTGCAGCCGGTCGCCGTTGACGACCACGCCCGTCTGGAGCGTGGTGACGATCCGCTTGGAACGCGGCCTGGCGGTCTCGGCCGTCACCAGATCCGCCAGGTCGAGGGGCTCGCGCTCGTCGGGCGCGCCCGCGTCGAGCTTGCTCAGCGTGAGCAGGTCCGTCACGATCGCCTGCAGCCGCTCCAGGCTGGCCAGCACCTCGGCGCCGGTCTCCGGCCAGTCGGCGTCCTCGGGATGCAGCAGCGCGTCCTCGACCTGGGCGCGCATCGCGGTGATCGGGCTGCGCAGGTCGTGGGAGGCGTCCGCGGCGAACTGGCGCTGCCGCTCCATCGCCTCCTGCAACCGCTGCAGGGCCGACTCCAGCCGCTCCAGCGTGCGGTTGCTCGTCTCGGCCAGGGCCCTGATCTCGTCGTCGGTCTCCGGCACGGGCACCCGCATCCCGCCGCCGCCCTCGCTGATCTCGGCCAGCCGCTTGGTGATGCCGCCGACCGGCCGCAACGTCCTCGCCACGACGCGGGAGACCCCGAACCAGGTCAGCACGACCAGCGCCGCCGTCACGACGGCCTGGAACGCGATCACCTGCGGGGCGACGTACCACGGCACGGCCGGGCCGACCCCGTAGATCAGCCACTCCCCCTCCGGCTGGTACGCGACCAGCACCACGACGGTCTTGCACGTGCCGGGAAAGCGCGGCAGGTCGCAGAGCCTCGCGACCTCGTTCGCCTGGTCGTGGTGCGGGATCTCGGTGGTCAGCCGCGGCGCCCCGGCCAGCCCCCGCGTCCAGGCGACCGGCCGGCCGCGCGGGTTCACGACCTGCACCCCGTCGAGCCCGTGGTCCGGCAGCACCTGGGGCAGCCGGTTGCGTTTCACCATGAGCAGTACGCGCACGCTCTTGCTCGTCACCTCGCGCGCCCTGATGTCGGCCACCTCGTTGCGGATGCCGAACAACACGAACGCGCTGACGACGACGTTCAGCAGCAACATCGCGATGCTGGCCCACAGGGCCAGCCGCGTCCGCAAGGACCGGCCCAACCGTCTGCTCACGCCCCTCCCCCGAGGATCAGCAGAACACAGAGGGGCTGTTCGCCGCTAACCTCGGGAGATTCCCCGACAAATCCGCCTACTGTCAGAGCGGCAGCGGAAGGCGTTCCACCAGCCAGTAAAGGCTGACCCCCACGATCGGCACCGACAGCCCGGCCATCGCCCAGCGGGCCCAGGGCGTCCGGCGGAGCAGGGTGAGGAGGGGGAAGAGGACGGCGATGAGGGCGAGCTGGGTGGCCTCGATGCCGGCGTTGAAGCTGAGCAGCGACAGCAGCAGCTCCCACGACCCGCTGCGGTCGATGTCGAGGGCGCCCGCGAAGCCCAGCCCGTGCACCAGGCCGAAGGCGAGGACGATGGGCAGGCGGCGGCGGCCGAGGCGGTCCTCGTCGCGGCCGAGCAGGTTGGCGGTGGCGACGACGATGATGGAGGCGGCGATGACCGGCTCGACGATCGCGCCGGGCACGTCCACCAGGCCCAGCGCCGCCAGCAGGAACGTGATGCTGTGCGCGGCGGTGAACGCGGTGGCGGTGACGACGACGTCGCGCAGCCGGCGCGCGCCGATGAGCAGGGCCAGCAGGAAGAGCACGTGGTCGAGGCCGGTCAGCAGGTGCTCGGCGCCGAGCAGGAAGAACTCGCCGGCCTGGTCGCTGCGCGCGCGCTCGCCGACCTTCAGCGTCGGGGACTCGGCCACCAGGACGGCGGAGCCGCGCTCCCCGTCGAGGTCGTAGCGGACGAGCGTCTCCGTGCTGTGCACGAACGTCTCGGCGTCGGGGAACAGCGCGCTGGAGATCGCGTGCGTGCCCCCGGGGCCGCCCTGGCAGGCGAAGGTGAAGGTGAGCACGGCGAAGGTCTTCCTGTCCTGCGGGCGCACGTCGGCGTCGCGGGTCAGGGTGGGTGCGCAGGGGCGGTCGTCGTACGTGACGGCGAAGCGCTCCGTGACGTACTCCACGACGGCGTCGCGGTTGAGCTTGAGCTGGCGCAGCTGCTCGGCCCGTTCCCTGGCGTCGTAGGCGGAGGCGTAGAGCCAGGCCGACTTCATCAGCAGGTCGTACTCGAGGTCCAGCACGACCCGCACGTCCGTCCCCGTGCCGGTGACCTCGGCGCGGGCGGTCGTGGTGGCGTCGTGCGCCGCGGCGGGGGCGGGGAGCAGCAGAGCGGCCAGCACCACAAAAACAGGTAGCCAGCGCAACATGTCAGGTCTCCAGAGGGGATGCCGCCCCGGGCCGGGCCCGGGGCGGCGGGTGGATCTAGCGGTTGAACCAGCGGTGCATGGGCGAGTCGGCGTCCCATCTGCCGGGGCGGCCGTGCTCGTCCTTGGTGACGAAGACGCTCGGCTCGGACGCGGTCACGCCGCCGCCGGCGGAGCGGGCGGTGACGAACCAGGCGTAGGCCGTGTCGTCCTTGAGCCGGTCCCACGTCACCGAGGCGACCTGGCCGGAGGCGACCCGGTCGCGCCCGATGACCCGGGTCGGCTTGTAAATGGCCAGCGAGTCGGTCTGCAGGCTCGTCGTACGGGAGGTGAGGTCGACCGGCAGCACCATGTTGTCCTCGATGCCGTTGTAGCGGCGCAGCGGGTCGTACTCGGTGGCGCCGAACTCGCCCAGCAGCGGCGAGAACGTGTCGACGCTCAGCTCGGAGCGCTTGACGTCGAACTGCAGCATGCGCAGGAAGCTCGCGCCGAACTGGAGCTGGTCCTGCGGGTTGTAGCCGCCGATCTCGGTCAGGCCGAGCCGGTCGGCCGAGACCGTGTAGAACTGGTAGTCCGCCAGCAGCTCCACGACGCCGTTGCCGACCTGGCCCACCTTCGGCTTGACGTTGGTGCCCACGCCGTGCTCGTGGCCGGCGAGGATGAGGAAGACGTTCGGGTTCTTCTCGACGACCGTCTTGTACAGCATCGAGCCGTCGGGGGCGGAGAAGCCGGCGCCGCGCCCGTCGGGGTTCGTGCTCGGCACGAGGTAGTCGTGCGAGAGCAGGATGCCGTTGCGGTTCGGGTACTTCTTGAAGATCGAGTCGGCCCATTCGGCTTCGTCGCGCGTCACCCCGTACGACAGGCCGACGACCACGAAGTCCAGCCCGCCCGCGGAGAACAGGTCGTAGTGGTTCTGGTTGTCGCCCTCCTTCCACGGGCCGCCGTACTCGGCGTGCTGCCAGCCCTGCGCGGCGGTCCGGTAGCGGGAGGGGCCGTAGTACTGGTTGTAGATCGCGCCGGGGCCGTCCTCGGTGCCCGACTGGTTGTCGTGGTTGCCGGCGATCACGCCGTTCGGGATGCCGGCGTCGTCCAGCACGCGCTGCTGCTTGGAGGAGACCTCGAACTCGCCGACGACCTGCCGCTGCGTGGCCTCGTCGGCGGGCTTGCGGATGTTGTTCTCCACGATGTCGCCAGTGTGGGCGACGTACGAGATCTTCCGCTGGTCCTTGTTGTCCTTGATCCAGTTGACGATGCCGGCGTAGGCGGACTCCCACACCGCGCGCTCCTCGGCCGTCTCCTGCTCCACCGCGCCTTCCGAGATGTACTGGGTGTCGGTGAAGTGCACGATCGAGAAGTCGTACGTGGCGGGGTCGGCGAAGCCGTTGGGGTCGCCCGGCTCGATGTCGTCGGCGAACGGGTCCTCGGCCGTCACCATGACGTGCACCTTCTGCCGGTCGATGTAGGCCGGGTCCACCACGGCCGTCAGCGCGGTCTTCCCCGCGGGGGCGCCGCGGGAGCTGGTCAGCAGGTCCCACGCCTTGGCCTTGGTGTTCCACACGCGCAGCGAGGCGAGCCGCTCGGGGTCGATCGAGCCCTCCCAGCGCAGCACCGGGTCGTCCGCGTGCCCCTTCACCTGGACGTCGAAGCGCTGGTAGACGAGGTCCTGGCCGCTCGGCGCGTCGAGCGTCTGCCCGTCGGCCGGTTCGAGCCCGCGTGCCCTGACCTTCTTCTCGCCGGGCACCTGGAGCGTGGTGGGCAGCGTCGTGGCCGTGCCCTGGTACACCTCGTTCGGGGTGAGGATCTCGGCCTGCGAGAACGTCGCGGTGACCGGGCCGCTGTCCGGCTCGGCCACCTTGGCCGACAGCGTGGCGGGGTCGGAGACGTCCACGGCGCCCAGCGCGGGGCTCAGCTCGGACGGCACGTCCGGGATGCCGGCCGACTCGAACACGATCTCGCGCGTCGCGGCGTTGCCGAGCCCGTCGGAGCCGGACACCGACAGCGTGTGCCGGCCCGCCTTCAGGCCCGGCCCGACCTGGGCGCCGAGCGCGACGGGCTGCCCGTCGAGCTTGACCTCGGGGCCGGTGACCACGCCGGAGGCGTCCTCCAGCCGGACGTCCAGCACGACCGTGGCCCTGATCTTCTCGCCCGCCGCCGGGACGCTCCTGGTCACCTTCGGCGCGGAGTTGTCGGTGATCAGCGTACGGGTGGCGCGCTCGCCGCCGCTCGACTCGGCGGCCAGCGTGTGCTTGCCGTCCTTGATCGCCGTGGTGTCGAGGTCGGCGCGCAGGCCGCCCGCCGGGGCGGCCACCAGGAACTCCAGGTCGATCTCGGTGAGCGGGTTGACCGAGTCGCCGCAGTTGCCGTCGCCCATGCTGTACGAGCTCTTCAGCATCTGCCCGGTGGCCGTGCCCTGCGCCGGCGTCAGGGCGATGTTGGAGATGGCGTAGTCGTCGCGGTTGTTGCCGCAGGACGTCGGGTAAGTGCCGGCCACGAAGTCGATCGTGTTCCAGCCGGGCACCAGGTACTCGTTCGGGATCGTCAGGTCGACGCGCTTGCTGACGAAGTCGCCGTCCACGATGACCTTCTGGCCGTTGACGAGCAGGTAGCTCTGGTAGCGGGCCTCGATCGAGTTGCTGCCGACGTTGAAGCTGAGCTTCGCCTCGCCCGAGCCGAGCGTCTCGACGAGGTGCACGGCCGGGGCGTCGATCGTGTAGCGCAGCTCGACCTCGCGCTTGGCCGCGGTGTCGGAGCCGCAGGTGCCGTCGCCCATCGCGTACGACGCCTCGACGCCCTGCCCGGTCACCGTGGCGCCGTCGAGCGTCAGGGCCAGGTTGGACAGGGTGAAGTCGTCGCGGTCGGTGCCGCACGCCTCCTTGTAGTCCCCGGTGACGACCTTGATCGTGTTGTCGCCGGGAATCAGGAAACGGGCCGGCACGGCGACGGTGGCGCGGCCGTTGACGTACGAGCCGCCGAGGTCGATGCGCTTGCCGTTGACGAGCAGGAAGTTGTTGTACTTGTCGTCCAGC
Organism: [Actinomadura] parvosata subsp. kistnae; assembly: GCF_900323885.1. GTDB lineage: Bacteria > Actinomycetota > Actinomycetes > Streptosporangiales > Streptosporangiaceae > Nonomuraea > Nonomuraea composti. The sequence continues at coordinate 202,580 of NZ_OOHJ01000018.1, forward strand.
GCGTCCGCGCCCACGTCGAAGGCGAGCATCGCGGCCCCGTTGCCGAGGGTGGCCTTCGTGACGGGCGCCGCGCCGTCCACGGTGAGCTTCCTGACGCCGCCCGCGCTGCCCGCCGGGACCGTCGCGAAGACCGCCTTGGTGCCCGCGACCAGCGTGCCGTCGGTGGGCAGCAGCCGCGGCGCCCCGGCGGGGGCGTTGTTGACGGTCACATTGTGCTTGACCGTGACGCCCGCCGCGGTTGTGGCGCTGAGCACGTGCGGGCCGTTGGACAGCTTGGTCGTGTCCACGTCCGCCGCGAGGCCGGTGGTGCCCTGCGGGTCGGACTGCGTGAAGAATGTGAGGGTGGCGCGCTTGAGCAGCGTCGTGTTCGTGCCGCAGCTCCCGTCGCCGAACGAGAGCGTGTACGGGTTGTCCTCGCCGTCGGCGATCTCGCCGAGCAGTTCGAGGCCCACGTCGGACAGCACGAAGTCGTCGTAGTTGGTGCCGCAGGACGACTGGATGGCGCCGACGACGATCTCGACGGTGTTCTCGCCCTTGACGAGGTGCTCGTTCGGGATGTCGAGGGTGGCCCGCTGGCTGACGTAGTTACCGATCTCGACCTTGTACGCGCCGTTGACCAGCACGTAGCTGTGGTACTGGGCTTCGGTGGAGTTGGAGCCGACGTCGAAGGCGAGCTTGGAGACGCCCACCGTACGGGTGGCGCCCTCGATCGCGGCGCCGTCCACGGCGAGCTTGGTGACGCTGTCGCCGGCCGTCGCCGGGACGGCGGCGACCTTGACCGTGCCTTCGAGGTAGGAGCCGTCGGCCGGGGTGAGGGCCGGCGGGGTCTGGGAGGTGGGGGGCGTGGGCGACGGGGTCGGCCGGCCGCGCTCCGGGTCGGCGTACGCGGCCGTCACGAGGGTGTTCACCAGGAGTGCGGTGAGCGCGACGGCCGTGGCCGGCCGTCCCCGTTGCCATAATCTGCGCTGCATCGGGAGAGGGGTCCCTTTCTCAAACGTTCCGGGGCCGGTCGGACGGCCCCCGGGCACCTTGGGGCGCTCGGGTGAACGTTGAGCATGGAGTGACTGAAGAGAATGGGAACTGTCTCCTCATTCTGGGCATTTGTCACAAAACGGGAACGGGCCCCACGGATTCCCCCGGCACCAGCGTGCACGGGATCAGCGTGTGCGGCGGCGCGTCGGGCACGCCTTCGATCTGGTCGATCAGCGCGTCCACGGCCAGCCTCGCCAGCTCGGCGGCGGGCGCGGCCATGACGGTCAGCTCGGGCTCGATCATCTCGCCCAGCTCCCGCGTGGTGGACGCCGAGATCACCGACACGTCGCCGGGGATGGCACGCCCGGCCGCCCGCAGCCCCTTGGCCAGCCCCGCCGAGGCGCCCTCGTTGACCAGGACGACGGCGGTGCACGCGGGGTGCTCCTCGCACAGCACGCGGGCGGCCTCCCGCCCCCCGGCTGACGTGCCGTCCACGGGGATGACCACGGGCGGCGTGCCGAGCGGCGCGATCGCGTCGCGGTAGGCCGACTCGACGCGCATGATCCGGCCCGGCTCCGCACCGCCCTTCGTGCGCTGCGTGACGAGCGCGATGCGCTCGTGCCCGTAGGAGCGCAGGTGGGCGACCGCCTCGCGGAGCGTGGTGGCGAAGTCGATGTCCACGTACGGCAGGTCGTCGTTCTCGGTGCGGCCGATCAGCGCGAACGGGATGCCGCTGGCCACCAGCCGCTCGACCCGGGAGTCACGGATCTGCACCTCCATGAGCAGCGCCCCGTCGACCAGCCCGCCCGCGAGCAGGTGCGACATCTGCTCGTCGTCGTTGACCGGCCACAGCACCAGGTCGTAGCCGCGCTCGCGGGCCCCGTGCGCGGCGCCCATGGCGAACTGGATCACGGTGGCGTTCGGCCGCGACTCCAGGTCGGGGTGGAGCAGGGCGAGGATGCGGGTGCGCGAGCTGGCCAGAGCGCGGGCCACGACGTTGCGCCGGTAGTTGAGCTCCTCGATGGCGGCCTCGATGCGGGCCCTGGTCTCGGGCGCGACCCGCTTGGTGCCGTTGAGCACGAAGGAGACCGTGGCGATGGAGACGTTCGCCCGGGCGGCGACGTCGCGCATCGTGACCATGGCTGCCCGCTCTCTTTGCCGGGAGACTTTCCTGAGTGAGCACCGAGCACTGCGACTATATATCCCGGCGGCCTTCGGCAAAACGCTTAACTTGTGGTTGACATCACAGACAGATCAGCGCAACATACACAACAAGCGAACGCCGGTTAAGCGCTTTGATCGATCAGCGCGGGCCGGCCCCCTCCCTCCATCTCCCCTGCTCTCCACCCCTCCACGGCCGATTTCCGCGACCCGCTCCAACGGGACAGGAGTCATCACATGGAGACAGCACAGAAGCGCCAGGGAAAGGCGCCCAAAGTGGCTGTCGCGGCGGCGCTGCTCGCCCCCCTCACGCTCACCGCGTGCACCGGGGCGGCCGCCTCCGGCACGGAATCCCCGAACACACTGACCATTCAGGACTATTACGACGAGACCCAGGACCCGATCTACCACTCGTGCGCGCGGAGCGTGGGCGTCTCCCTCGAGATCAGCCACGTCGCGGGCCCCGGGCTGATCCCCAAGGTGCTCCAGCAGAGCTCCTCCCGCACCCTGCCGGACGTGCTCATGCTCGACAACCCCGACGTGCAGCAGATCGCCAAGTCGGGCGCGCTCTCCCCGCTGTCCGACCACGGCCTCACCGGCGAGGGCATGGTGCCCGCCGTGGTGCAGGCCGGCACGTACGCGGGCAAACTGTACGGGCTCGCCCCCGGCGTGAACACGCTGAGCATCTTCTACAACAAGGACCTGTTCGACCAGGCCGGCATCACCACCCCGCCCGCCACCTGGGACGAACTGCGCGCGGTCGCCCGCCGGCTGACCGGCCAGGGCCGTTACGGCTTCGCCATGAGCACGATCAACACGTACGAGGGCACCTGGCAGTTCCTGCCGTTCATGTGGGGCAACGGCGGCACCGAGCGGGACATCACGACGCCCCAGACCGTGCAGGCGCTGCGCTTCCTCGTCGATCTGCAGAACGACGGGTCGATGTCCAGGAGCTCGATCATCTGGAGCCAGGACGACGTGATCGACCAGTTCGTCGCGGGCAAGGCGGCGATGGTCGTCAACGGGCCCTGGCAGCTGCCCGCGCTCAAGAAGCAGCGGGAGGTGCGCTGGGGCGCGTTCACGATCCCCAAGCGGGACCCGTCGCAGACCACGGTCGCGCCGCTCGGCGGCGAGGTCTTCACGGTGCCACGCACCGGGAACCACGCCAAGATGGCCAAGGCCGGGCAGTTCGTGAAATGTCTCGTATCGCCGGAGAAGCAGCTCGAAACGGCCAGGATCAAGCAGAACGTGCCGTCCAACCCCGACGTCGCCGAGCAGGCCGGCAAGGAGAACCCCGCGCTCGCCCCGTTCGTCACGACCGTCAGGACCGCGCGCTCCCGCACCGCGCTGCTCGGCCCCGACTGGCCCAAAGCGGCCACCAAGATCTACAACGCCGTGCAGATCGCCCTCACGGGCAAGGCCGCTCCCGCCGAGGCCCTGCGCCAGGCGCAAGGCGAGCAGTAAAGGAGCACCGCGATGACCTCAGCCCACCTGAGCCTGACCGTCGCGGCCGGCGAGCGCCGCACGATCCTGTGGACGCGGCTGCTGCGGCGCGCCACGCCCTGGCTGTTCTCCCTGCCCGCCGTCGTGTTCGTGGCGATGTTCTTCGGCTACCCGATCGTCCAGAACGTCGTCATGAGCTTCCAGGAGTACACCACCTCGACGTTCTACAGCGGTGCGGCGCCCTGGGTCGGCCTGGCGAACTACGCCACCATCCTGTCCAGCTACCTGTTCACCACCACGCTGGTCAACACCGCGCTGTTCACCGTCGGGTCCATCACCTTCCAGTTCGTCATCGGGCTCGCGCTGGCGCTGTTCTTCAAGCGCGCCTTCCCGCTCAGCGGGTTCCTGCGCTCGATGTTGCTGCTGCCGTGGCTGATCCCGCTCATCGCCTCCAGCGCCGTCTGGAAATGGCTGCTCGACCAGGAGAGCGGCGCGCTCAACCAGTTCCTCGGCCTGTTCGGCGTGCCCGCCGTGCCCTGGCTCGTCGACCCGACGCTCGCGCTGGCCGGCGTCATCGGCGTCAACATCTGGCTGGGCATCCCGTTCAACGTCGCCATCCTCTACAGCGGGCTGCAGGCCGTGCCCAAGGAGCTGTACGAGGCGGGCTCGCTCGACGGCGCCACCGGGTGGAAGGCGTTCCGCCACATCACCTGGCCCAACCTGCGGCCCGTGGTCAGCGTCGTCATCGTGCTCGGCGTCGTCTACACGCTCAAGGTCGTCGACATCATCCTCGGGCTGACCGGCGGCGGGCCCGCCAACTCCACCCAGACGCTGGCGACGAACGCGTACAACAAGTCGTTCGTCGAGTTCAACTTCGGGGAGGGGGCGGCGATCAGCAACGTCCTCATCGTCGTCTCGCTCGTCTTCGCCCTCGTCTACCTGTACCTGTCGCGCCGGGAGCCGTCCGAATGAACCTCACCGTCCGCCCGGGCGCGGGAGGCGCCCGCGCCGGCCTCGACCCGCGGCGGCTGCCGATGACCGCGCTGGGCGTGCTCTTCCTGGCCGTGATGTTGTTCCCCGTCTACTGGATGGTCAACAGCAGCCTGCAGTCCAGCTCCGGCGCCACCACCAGGGACTGGCTCCCGCTCGACGCCACCCTGTCGGGCTACGCGAAGGCCATCTCCGAGCAGGGACAGAACTTCGTCACGAGCCTGCTCATCGCCCTCGGCACCGTCGTGCTCACCCTGGTCGTCGCCACCCCCGCCGCCTACGGCCTGTCCCGCTTCCGCTCGCGCGGCGCGAGCACGTTCGTGCTGGTGCTGCTGATCACGCAGATGATCCCGGCCATGGTCATCGCGAACGCGCTCTACCCGCTGTTCAACCAGCTCTACCTGATCAACAACGTCTTCGGCCTCATCCTCGCCAACACCGCCGCCGGCATCCCGTTCGCGGTGCTGCTCATGCGGGCGTTCATGGGCTCCATCCCCCGGGCGCTCGTCGAGGCCGCCATGGTGGACGGGGCCGGGCAGCTGCGGGCGTTCCTCTCGATCGTCGTACCGATCAGCAAGAACGCGATCGTCACCGCCGCCCTGTTCACGTTCCTGTCCGCCTGGAGCGACTTCCTGTTCGCCCTCACCCTGACCAGCACGCCGGAAGTGCGGCCCATCACCCTCGGCATCTACGACTACATCAGCGCGAACACCCAGGACTGGGACACGGTGATGGCCACGGCGGTGCTCGCCTCCATCCCCGCCGCCCTGCTCCTGATCTTCGCGCAGCGTTACATCGCGGCAGGCGCCGTCGCCGGCGCCGTCAAATAAGGAGAACTCATGACGATCCGGGTCCTGGTGTGGGGCGAGAACCGCCACGAGCAGGCCGAGCCCGAAGTGGCCAAGATCTACCCCGACGGCATGCACAACGCCATCCGGCGCGGCATCGAGGAGCGGCTCGGCGAGCGGGCGACCGTACGGACCGCCACCCTTGACGACCCCGAGCACGGCCTGACCGAAGACGTGCTCGCCGCCACCGACGTGCTGACATGGTGGGGGCACGCCGCCCACGGCGAGGTGGCCGACGAGGTGGTGGAGCGCGTGCACCGGCACGTCCTGTCCGGCATGGGGCTGCTGGTGCTGCACTCCGGCCACTGGTCGAAGATCTTCACCAAGCTGATGGGCACCACCTGCACCCTGCGCTGGCGCAGCCAGAACGACCGCGAGCTCATCTGGACCGTCAACCCCACCCACCCCATCGCGCGCGGCATCCCGCACCCCATCGAGATCCCCGCCCAGGAGATGTACGGGGAGCAGTTCGACATCCCGACACCCGACGAGCTCATCTTCATCAGCTCCTTCACCGGGGGCGAGGTGTTCCGCAGCGGGTGCACGTTCCGCCGCGGCAACGGCAAGATCTTCTACTTCAGCCCCGGCGACCAGGACTACCCCGTCTACCACCACCCCGACGTGCTGCAGGTCCTCGCCAACGGGGTCGAATGGGCGGCCGGCGACCCCGCGCGGCGCGAGCTGCCGACCCTGCTGCGGTACGAGATGGGGGACTTCTTCAACGGGCACGGCTATCGGGGCGCCATGCACAACAAGGAGAGCGGCCAGTGAGTGCACGTCCGCTCCGCGTCGTCCAGGTGGGGGCCGGGGCGATGGGGCTGGCGTGGCTGCGCACTTTGGCCGCCTCCTCGGACGTCGAGCTGGTCGGCGTGGCCGACCTCGACGTGGCGCGCGCGGAGGCGGCCGTCCGCTCGCTCGACAGCCCGGACGGCGGTTCTGGCGGTTCTGGCGGCTCGCTTGGCTCGGGCGGCCCGCGTCATGAGTCCGTCATGGTGGCCGGCTCGCTCGGTGAGCTGCTCGCGTCCGTCGAGCCCGACGCGGTCGTGAACGTCACCGTCCCCGCGGCCCACAGCCCGGTGAACATCGAGGCGCTCTTCGCCGGCGTGCCCGTCCTGTGCGAGAAACCCGCCGCCCCGACCCTGGCCGAAGCACTCGTCCAGGCCGCCGCGTCGGAAGCCGCCGACCGGCTACTGATGATCAGCCAGTCGCGCCGCTACTTCGCCGCCCTGTCCACCTTCCGCGAACGCATCGCCGAGCTCGGCACCCCCGGCCTGCTCACCACGAGCTTCTTCCGCGCCCCCCACTTCGGCGGCTTCCGCGACGAGATGCCGCAACCCCTGCTGGTCGACATGGCCATCCACGCCTTCGACGCCAGCCGCTACCTCCTGCGCGCCGAGCCGGTCTCCGTCGTGTGCGAGAGCTGGAACCCGCCCTGGAGCTGGTACCAGGGGGACGCGTCCGCCACCGCCACCTTCCTGTTCTCCGACGGCACCCGGTACGTGTTCACGGGGAGCTGGTGCGCGGAGGGCCGGGACACGTCCTGGAACGGCGAATGGCGCGCCGTCGCCGCCGGCGGCACCGCCACCTGGGACGGCGAGCGCCATGTCACCTCCAGCGCTCGCGACCAGCCCGAGGACGTGGCTCCGGCCGCCCACGAGCAGATCGCCGGGGCACTCGCCGAGTTCGTGCACGCCCTACGAACCGGCTCCCAGCCCGACGGCACCATCCACGGCAACCTCCGCAGCCTGGCCATGGTCGAGGCGGCCGTCCGCTCAGCCGAGACAGGGGAAAGGGTGCAGATCGGGGCCTTGCTGGAGCGGGCGTACGAGGAGGCGCTGCTGTTGCCGGTGCGGGAGGAGGTCCGGGAACGGCTGAAGGCTTGGGGCGCGGCGGCCACCGTCCTGTCCTGACCTCAGGGACGGGACACCGTCGCGCGGCGCGGGCCACAGCCTCGGTCTTCCCGGCCGTGACCCGCGCCCCCGAAGCGGGACCCGCACCGCGGCAGCGGTGACCCGCAGGCGCGGCAGGGCGCGACGTTCGCACGGGCAAGTGCCCCGGAACGTCATCGCCCCGCTCGCCCACCTCCCTCCCTCTCCCCTGCTCTCCGCGCCGTTTCCGCCGGCGCCGCCCGCGTGGCGTCCAACGAACGCGCGCCGCGTACGACGTCAGCAGGCGAGACGGTGAGTCGCGCGAGACGTGAGTCGCGCGAGACGTGAGTCGCGCGAGACGTGAGTCGCGCGAGAGGTGAGTCGCGCGAGACGGTGCTGCAAGCGAGGCGGTCAGCGGGTGTGACGGTGAGTCGGGCGAGACGGTCAGCGGGTGTGACGGTCGGGAAGCATCGGATCGTCCGGAAGTGGCGCCGCCTCCGGGAGCCGCTGCTGCCCCATGGACACGTCCGCCCATCGGAGCAGCGTGGCCGTCGCCTCCGCCCGTTCCGCCTCGGGCAGCAGCGCGATGGACGCCCCGTGGTTCGCGCCCGGCGCGACGTACAGGTAGGAGTCACGCCTGCTCGGGGTGAACCGCTCGGCACTCCACGGATCGTTCTCGCCGTAGATGAACATCATGCGCTCCGAGCGCGTACGCACCCAGTGGTCCACGTCCAGCATCGGCCACGGATCGTGCCGGGACCGCAGCTCGGCGGGCAGAACGGAGTTGGGCTGGTACAGCCCTCGGTAGCGGGTCAGCCCGCGCAGGTGCCGGAAGGCGAGATCGGGCCAGCCGAGCTGGGTGGCCGCCTGGTAGTAGTACGGCGTGTAGTACTCCATGCCCTGATCGGTGTAGAAGGCGAAGGAGGCGACGTTGTCGATCCAGGCGTACAACTCCTCGTCAGTCGCCGTCACGGCCGGCACGGACGGGCAGTCGGCCACGCCGAGGTACTGCCAGAACGCCCACGCCGTGTCGAGCACCGTCATCTCGAACGACCGGTCGGCGCTGCCCAGCGTCCGCCCGAACGTGTACCCGTTGCGCGCCGCGTCCGCCTCCAGCAGCGCCACCATCCGCTCGCGCCGCTTCAACGCCTCCCGCTGCACGTTCTCCAGCGCCGCGCGGCAGGCCGGGGTACCGACCCTGTCGAAGAACCGGTCATAGGCGAGATCCTGCGGGTTGACCGGATCGTCGGGCGCAACATAGGCGACCACGCCATCCACGTCGTCCGGGTAGAAGCGGCGATGGTAGACCGAGGTCATCCCGCCCTTGCTCACCCCCGTCTGAATCCACTTCCCCGAGTAGATCGTCTTGAGCGCCTGAACGATGCGGTGCTCATCGGTGGCTTCCTGCCAGATCGTCAGGTCGTCCCAGTCGGCGGGCGACGGCCGGGAGGAGCGGAAGAAACGGTGCTCGACGGAGACCTGGTTGCCGTCGAGCAGCCTGGTCGGCTCGGCACGCGAGGCCGCCGGGTTCACCGGCAGCCCGTACCCGCTGGTAGCGAGCACGACGGGTGCCTGCTCCGAACGATGGAGCAGAGTGAGACGCTGCTGAAAGACGCCCCGTCCGGGATGCCGATGGTCAGCGGGCTGCGTATAGGACAGGACGAAGAACCGATAGCCGGCGGGCTGCGTCTCCGACACCACGGTCAGACCGGGAATGGCCTTGAGCCGTTCAAGCAGCTCGTCCTGAGCTGCGGCGGTGACCGGAAGAGCGGGCAGGAGGAGGGCCAGGGTCGCTGCCGCCAACGCGGCCAGAAACCGTAATCGCACGACATGCGCTCCTTCGAAGGAGAACCGGTTTCGCCCGAAGGTATATCGATCATGCCCTCCCGACCACCCCACCCCAGACGAAAGCGGCCCAGCAAAAGCCCAACCCAACGGCCATGACCATCACGGCCCCTCCCACCTCACCCCATCCGAGGCACGGCGGGACAACACGAACCCAAGCCCCCGCCCCTGCCCGTCACACCCCTCACCCGCCCGAGACAAAGCAGGACATCAGGACCGCAAGGCCGCAAAGGCACTCGTCACACCCTCTCTCGCTTCCTCACCCCACACCGAGACGAAGTAACGGACGACAGAAAGAAGCACAGAGCTAACAGGCGCGAGGGTGACATCCCGTCGGGTGGTGTGGATCGAGCTACGAGCGGCGCGGGTCACACCCCGATAAATCGGGACAGCAGGAGCGCAAGCCGACGCTCGTGACCATCATTCGGAAGCCTGCCCTGACGCATCAAGGTCGTCAGGCCATGCAACGCAGCCCAGAACGTCTCGGCCAGCGCCCCCAGCTCATCCTCGCTCTCCGCGTACGGCCGAACAGCAGCGGCCAGCTCGTTGAACGCCGCCCAGAGCGCAGGCGGCGCGTCGGGATCACCGAACGGCAGATCCACCTGGTGGTGGAACATCGCGTCGTAGAGCGCCGGCCGCCATCCGGCGAAGGCGGTATACGCCCGCGCAACGGCTTCCAGTGCCCCAGCCGCGTCGACCGCCTCCGTACGCGCAGCCCGCAACTCCTCAGCCATACTGGCGAACCCTTCGACCGCCACGGCGGTCATGATCGCCCCCTTGCCCTTGAAGTGGCTGTAGAGCACCGGCTGGCTGTACTCGACCCGCTCGGCAAGCCGCCGAGTCGTCACCGCCTCCCACCCCTCAGCCTCGGCCAGCTCCCTGGCCGCGGAAACGATCAGCTTCTCCCGCTCGGCCCGAACCCGCTCACGCCGCGTCTGCATCGTCATGCCTCCAAATCTAGCACCGCTAGAACTTCTATCACCGCTAGTGCTAGCATCGCTCCAATTCCTAGCACCGCTAGCATTTCAAGGAACGAACATGCTCACTTACCTTGCCTACGGCCTCGCCATCGCCCTCAACCTGATGATCCTTTTCATCGGCGCCCGCTTCTTGCTCACGCCCCACCCCGCCGCCGCCGGCTACGGCGTCCCCGCCAAGGAAAACGGCGACGCCGCCTACCTGACGATCAAGGGCCTGCGCGACTTCACGTTCGGAGTGATCGGCCTGTCCCTCCTGGCCTTCGCCGGCCCCACAGCCGAAGCCTGGTTCATGCTGGCCACCGCCCTGGCCCCGCTGGGAGACACGCTGATCGTCCTACGGCACGGAGGCACCAAGGCGGCCGCCTTCGGCATCCACTTCGCCACCGCCGTAGCCGTCCTGATCAGCGCCGCCCTCCTCTTCACCATCGGCCTCACCTGACAACCCCGCCTATGGGCGCCCGCATACCCGGGCTCGGACAGGCACCCGCTCAGGTAACCAGACGGTCAGGCAGGCGCATGACCACGCGACCAGGCAGACACACGGCGACACACTCGGGCGAGGCTCACGAGCTGGACCTAAATCGGGATCGGCCGCTCGTGCACACCGCCTGGGCACACCCCCGAGCGGTCATGCGGGCACGCGTCCGGACGAGCACACGGCGGCCGGACGGGATGGCCACACGAGTCGGACACGCACACAGCCGAGGACCCGGGCGCGGACACAGGCCAGGCGCCTACACACGGACAAGCGGCCGGGGGGCGAGCGGGCGCGCGGCCACATGGCCGAGTGGGCACAAGGGCTGGCGGACACGCGGCGAGCGTCTCAACGGGCGCACGGCAGCACGGCTGGGCAGGCGGCGTGGTGGGAACCCACACGTCCAGGCTGGCACGCGGCCGAGCAGGCACACGGCCACACGCAACACGGCCAACCAGGCACACAGCCACGCGCAACGCGACCAGGTGGGCGCACGGCTACGCCGCACCCCTCAGGGCGGCACCTGACCGAGCGGGATCCCGACCGTGGCACGCGGCTCAGCCGGCACGCCACCGAGTGGGCAGGTGGCCAGGCAAGGGGGCGATCCCCATCGCCGGGCGGACAGGTTACGGGTGGTGAGCGGCGGGATCTTCCCAGCGGGCGGTCGGTACGTCCGTGCCCATGTCGACCGTGACCGTCCCGCCTCCGGGAAGGGTGATGACGACCACGTCGCCGGGCTCGACGCGCGCCTCAGGGGCGGGCGGTTCCTGCCCCGTTCCCGCCAGCCACACGAGACTCGCGTAGAGGGCGGTCCCGCCTGGGTGGGACGTCGCGAGCGCGTACGGGGTGGCGGAGTGGCGGCCGAAGGCGTTGGTGTCCGTGGCGGTGACCAGGCCCGTGCTGGTGAAGCCGTGCAGGGCGCGGACGGCGCTGGTCAGGCCGCCGACCGAACGGCCGGCGCGCGCCAGGCTGTCTTCCTGCCGTAGACGGCTGAGCTCCGCGTCACCGCCGGACCGGCGATCGGTGGGCATCAGGTCACCCCCTGGCCGGCGATCGGCGGGCATCAGGTCATCCCCCGGTCGGCGATCGGCGAGCGCCAGGTGACCCTCCCGTCGGCGATCGGCGGCTGTCAGGTGATCCTCCGGCCGGCGATCGGTGGACGCTGGATCACTCTCCGGCCGATGATCGACGAGCTTCGGGTCGCCTTCCTGTCCCAGGCCGGCAGGCGTCGCATCACTTTCCCGTCCCAGACCTGCGGGCGCCAGATCATCCTCCGGCCGCCGACCGGTGAGCGCCATCTCGCCCTCCGGCCGCTCGTCGGCGGGTGCCGGGCCGCCCTCCCGCCCCAGACCGGCAAGCGACGGATCGTCCTCCGGTCGTCGGCGGGCGAGCGCCAGATCGCCCTCCTGCCACACGAAGAGGCCGGTTTCGGAGCCGGCGGCCACCGGGTGGCCGCCGTCGCGGACCTGGTGGCCGGTTGGGGCGGTGACGCGGTGGATGCGGATCTCGGACGCGCCGTCCACCACCGAGGCGGTGACGATGCGGACGGCGCCGTCCTGGTAGGCGGAGGCGGCGAAGCGGTCGGCGGTGGTGAGGGGTTCGATGAGGCGGCGCGACGAAGGGGTGCCGTCGGGGGCGAGGACGGTCACGTGGTTGTCGACGCCCGCCGCCTGCTCCCCCACCTCCGGCCCCGTGTGGCTGGTGTAGGCGAGCTTGACGTAGTGGGGGTCGGGGATGCCGTCGGGGGGTTGGACGCGGTCGCGGTCGGTGCCGTGGTTGACGAGGCGGACGATGCCGTCCGCGCTGGTGGTGTGCAGCAGCCAGCCGGGCGCGGGGATGGTGAGGGTCTGGTCGGCGAGTTCGACGGGGGCGGGTTCCTCGGGGGCGGTCCAGGCGGGGTGGTCGGGTGGGAGCAGGAGGCCGAGGAACGCCTTGCTGGCCCAGTACGGTGACGCGGGCCCCGAGTAGGACTGGGTGACGGGGAGGAACTCGTGGTACCAGCCGAGGGTGAGGAGGCCGCGCTCGTCCGGGGCGCCGTGGTCGGCGAAGTGGCGCAGGACGCGGTCGGCGATGCGGCGGGTGCGGCCGGGCGGGAGGGGGGAGGCGCCGGTGAGGGCGCCGAGCCAGAGGGGCGCGACCGTGGCGAACCGGTAGGTGAGGGAGCGGCCCTGGTGCACGGGTGCGCCGTCGGCGGCGAAGAAGTGCTGGTACTGCTCCAGGAAGCGGCGCAGCCGCCCGGCGTAGAGGTCCTGTCTGGCGGTGTCGCCGCTCATCCTGGCCCACAGCGACGGGTAGAGGTGCAGGGCCCAGCCGCAGTAGTAGTCGTAGTTGCGGCCTTTGCCGTCGGTGTACCAGCCGTCGCCGGCGTACCACTCCTCGATGCGTTCGAGGCCGCCGGTGATCTCGGAGGGCTCGTGCGGCCCGCCGACTCCGGCGAGGAACTGCTCGACGATCACCCGGAAGAGCACCCAGTTGTTGTCGGGCGTGCGCTTGCCGATGAACCCGGCCAGCCAGTCCACCACCCGCTCCTGCTGCCGGGGCGAGAGCCGGTCGTAGAGCCACGGCCGAGTCTCGTGCAGGGCGAGCGCGATGGAGGCCGCCTCGACGAGTTGCTGCGCCATGTCGCTCAGGGCGGGCCACGCGTACGGGTGCGCCGGGTCGGTGCCGGAGACGAGGCCCTCCGCGTACCGTTCCAGCAGCGCGGGCGGCACGTCGCCACCCGCGCCGGCGATCCTGAAGGCGGCGAGCAGGAACGTGCGCGCGTACCCTTCGAGGCCGTCGCTCACCGTCCCCGACCTGCTGGTCCGGCCGGGCAGGCGGTACTGGGCATGGCCGTCGGTGGCGTAGGGCAGCACGGAGGCCAGCAGGTGGTCCGCGGCTGCCTCCCACCGAAGTCGGGGGTGCTCTCCGGGAATCGGCATAAAGCGGATACTAGGCCACTGTGCCCGGAATATGGAGGTATAGGACGGGTTCCACTAGTAAGCGTTTTACCCGACCGTTACGGCAAACCCGCCACGAGGGGGATTTGACACCGCGGCGGCCGGGCGGAAACATCGCGTGTAAGCGGTTTACCCGTATGTTTCACCAGGAGGTGGCATGGTCCGGCGGGCGGCGTCCGAGGGCGAGGAGCGGCGGCCGACGACGATCCGCGACGTGGCGGCGCACGCGGGCGTGTCCGTGGCGACCGTCTCCCGCATCCTGTCCGGCTCCTATCCCAGCGCCCCCGCCACCCGCAGCAAGGTCATGAAGGCGGTCCGCGAGCTCGACTACGTGGCCAACGCCAACGCCCGCAACCTCGCCGGGGCCAGCAGCCGCAGCGTCGCCATCATCGTCAACTCCGTCGTCTCGCCGCACTACGCGCACGTCGCTCAGGGCGTACAGACGCAGGCCGCGCTGGAAGGCAAGCTGTGCATCGTCGGCACCACCGGCGGCGACCCCGAGCGCGAGCTGGCGACCGTCCAGCTCATGCGGCAGGAGCACGCCGAATGCGTGATCCTCGTCGGCAACGTCGTCAACAACGACGCCTACCGCGAGCGGATGGCCGACTACGCGCGCGCGCTCGCGGCGGCCGGCTCGCAGCTCGTCCTGTGCGGACGGCCCACGCTGGGCCCCGACGTGCCCGCCCTCGTCGTCGAGTACGACAACACCGGCGGCGCCTACGCCATCACCAGCCACCTGCTGTCGGCCGGGCACCGGCGCATCCTGTTCCTGGGCCGGCGCGAGGGTTACACCACCTCCGACAGCCGCATCACCGGCTACCGCAACGCGCTCGCCGACCACCGCGTCCCCCAAGACCCCGGCCTTGAGGTCGACGGCACGATGGAGCGCAGCGAGGGCTACCGCATGATCCGCGAACGGCTCGCGGCCGGCCCGCCCGACTTCACCGCCGTCTTCGCCGGCAACGACCTCATCGCCGCCGGCGCCCGCCAGGCCCTGCGCGAGCACGGGCTGCGGGTGCCCGACGACATCTCGATGGTCGGGTTCGACGATCTGCCGCCGTCGGCCGACATCGACCTCACCACCGTCCACGTACCGCATGAGGAGCTGGGGCGCACCGCCGTGCGCCTGGCGCTCGAACGCCGCCAGGACCGGTCGCGGCCGGCCCAGCACGTGCTGCTCGGCACGCACATCATCGTCCGTGACTCGGTGCGGCCGCTCCGGGCCGACGTGAGCTGAGGACTCGCCCTTACCGCCCGTGATAGCGTCGATACAGGACGAAACCCCCGCGAAGGCAGGGGGTGCGTCGTGGCGTGGATCGTGCTGGTCGTCTCCGGGGTGCTGGAGTCGGTCTGGGCCGCCGCCCTGTCCGCCTCGCACGGTCTGTCGCGCCTGCGCCCCAGCCTGCTGTTCGGTGCGGCGCTGGCGGCGAGCATGCTCGGGCTGGGGTACGCCCTGCGGACGATCCCCGTCGGCACGGGTTACGCGGTGTGGGTGGGCATCGGGGCGGTCGGCACGGCGCTGTACGGCATGGTCTTCCTCCAGGAGCCGGCCACGGCCGCGCGGCTCGTCTGCCTGGCGCTGATCATCGGCGGGGTCGTGGGCCTGAAGTTCGTGCACTAGAAGCCCCTCACCGGCGCTCAGGAGGGTGGGCGGGCCTCGATGCGGAAGAGCGAGTGGAACAGCGGCCAGGTCAGCGCGGCCATCTCCCCCGGCGAGCGGGCGCAGCCGCCCTGCAGCCATTCGGCGGCCACCCCGATGAGCGCTCCCGCCGTGAACGACGCGGGCACGTCGAGCGGCAGGCTGAGCAGCGGCCTGGCCTGCTCGGGCACGTCGGCGCCGGCCACGGCCTCCTCCAGGCGCTCGCGGATGGCGGCCGTGCTGCGCTGCCGGATGTGGTCGGCCACGCGGGCGCTGCCCTGCGGACCGAGGAGCGCACGGTAGAGCCCGGCGTGCTCGGCGAGGCTGGCGAAGAACGACTCCAGTGACGCGGTGGCCTCCACCTCGGGGTCGGCGGAGTCGAAGTCGCCGGGCAGCGACTCGATCAGCCGGTCGATCATCGCGGTGCAGGCGGCTTCGGCCAGCTCGTGCACGTCGCGGTAGTGGTCGTAGAAGGTGGAGCGGCTCACGCCGGCGTGCTCGGCGACGTCGGCGACGGTGACGCGGGACAGGTCCTGCTCCTCGACGAGGTCGAGCAGCGCCCGCGCCAGGGCCGCCTGGGTGCGGCGCACGCGCCGGTCGCCCGCGGAGGTGGTGGTGCTTGCTCTGGTCGTGGCCACATGTTCACCCTACCGTCTAACGACACGTGAAGGTTTTCCTACAGATGTAGGGTAATCTGTGGGCGACACGAGGGAAAGGACGACGAGCCATGCGGGTTACTGCGGGTAGAGCCACCTCTCACCGGAGCGGGGCGGCGTGACCCCGCCCAGGAGCGTCCTGATCGTCGGCGCGTCGGCCGCCGGTCTGAGCACGGCCGAGGCGTTGCGGCGTCAGGGTCATCAGGGGCGGCTCACGTTGCTCGACGCCGAGCCGCACCTCCCCTACGACCGGCCGCCGCTGTCGAAGCAGGTCCTGGCCGGTGACTGGGAGCCGGGCCGCGCCCAGCTCCGTTCGCAGGCGCAGCTCGACGCGCTGGACGCGGAGTTCGTCCGCGGCGAGGCCGCCGTCGCGTTCGACGCCGGGGCGCGCGAGGTGCGCACGGCCACCGGACGGGTGCTGCGTGCCGACGCCGTCGTCATCGCGACCGGCCTGACCCCGCACCGGCTGCCCGGACAGCAGGGGCAGGCGGGTATGCGGGAGCCGGCAGGTATGCAGGGGCCCGCGGGTATGCGGGAACCGGCGGGTATGCAGGGGCCGGCGGGTATGCGGGGGCCGGGGCAGCAGGGGCTTGCGGGGGTGCACGAGCTGCGCGGCCTGGACGACGCGCTCACCCTGCGCGCGCACCTGACCGCCGCCCGGCGGCTGGTGGTCGTGGGCGAGGGCGTGCTCGGCGGCGAGCTGGCCGCGACGGCCCGCAAGCTCGGCCTCGACGTCACGCTCGTCGGCCTCGGCCAGGCGATCCTCGCCGACCAGCTCGGCGGCCGGGTCAGCGGGCTGCTCACCCGCGCGCACGCCGAGCGCGGGGTCGAGCTGCGGCTCGGCGTCGCGGTCGAGGAGCTGACGTCGGCGGGCGGGCGCGTCACCGGGGTACGGCTGGCGACGGGCGAGGTGCTGCCCGCCGACGCGGTCGTGGTGGCCATCGGCTCCCGCCCGGCGACCGGCTGGCTGGCGGGCAGCGGGCTCTCGCTGGGCGACGGCGTGGAGTGCGACGCGCGCTGCCGCGCCGCCGAAGGCGTCTACGCCGTCGGGGACGTGGCGTCGTGGCAGCACGAAGGGCTCGGCCGGCGGCTGCGGCTGGAGAACCGCACCAACGCCACCGAGCAGGCCCAGGTGGTGGCGGCCAACATCCTCGGCGCCGACCGCCCGTACACGCCGATCCCGTACTTCTGGACCGACCAGTACGACATCAAGATCCAGGCCCACGGGCTGCCGTCGGCGACCGCCGAGGTGAGCATCGTGGAGGGCGATCCCGAGCAGGGCCGCTTCGCCGCCGTCTACCGCGAGGATGGCCGGGTCACCGGGGTGCTCGGCTGGAACATGCCGAAGCAGGCGCGCGTGCTGCGGCAGCAGCACCTCGCCACCCAGCCCGTCGCGACCGCGTAAGAGAGCGGCACGAGCACATGACAGCCCGTCGCGAGCGCGTAAGAGCGCGGCACGAGCGCATGACAGCCCGTCGCGACCGCGCAAGAGCCTGGTGCCAGCACATGACAGCCCGGCGCGACCGCGCAAGAGCCTGGTGCCAGCGCATGACAGCCCGGCGCGAGCGCGTGAGAGGGCAACTCGACCGCGCGAATGCCCAGCGCGGCCTCAAGAGAGGCCGCCCCCAGCGATCCAGGCATGACACGGGCCGCCACCGGGCGGCCGGAAGATCCGCGTACGAGGAGAGTGCCTCATGAGTGTGAACGAGCAGGTCCTGAGCTATCCGATCCCCGCAGAAGCGCCGCTGGAGCCGCCCGCCGAGTGGGCGGAGCTGCGCGGCGGGTGCCCGGTGGCGCACGTGAAGCTGCCCAGCGGCGACGCGGCGCGGCTGATCACCCGCTACGAGGACGTCAAGCAGGTGCTGGCCGACCCGCGCTTCACCCGCCAGCTCACCGCCCCCGACGCGGCCCGGCTATCGGCCGACGGCGGCGGGGTGTTCAACAGCGACGTGGCCCAGATCATCCCCGACAGCGGCGACGGGCACCTGCACTGGCGGCGCCTGGTGGGCAAGTGGTTCACGGCCAAGCGGATGGCCGCGATGCGGCCGCGGATGGCGGAGATCGCCGACAGCCTCATCGACGACCTGGTCGAGCGGGGCGCGCCAGGCGACCTGCGGGCGGGGCTGGGCTTCCCGCTGCCGGTGTACGTGATCTGCGACATGCTGGGCGTGCCGGCCGAGGACCGGGAGCGGTTCTCGTACTGGTCGGACACGCTGCTGAACCTGACCCGGTACGGCAAGGAGGAGATCGAGGCCGCGCAGGCCGAGTTCTTCCAGTACATGTCCGACCTCATCGCCGCCAAGCGGGCCGAGCCGGGCGACGACCTGCTCAGCGAGCTGCTGGCGGCGGGCGGGCCCGACGAGGGCGGGCTGGAGGACCTGCAGATCATCGTCACGGGCATGGCCCTGCTGGTCGCGGGGCACGAGACGACCGCCAACATGATCGGCAAGATGGTCTCGATGCTGCTGGCCGACCGGGCCCGCTGGGAGGCGTTGCTGGCCGACCCGTCGCTGGTGCGCACGGCCGTCGAGGAGACGCTGCGCCTGGACGCGAACTCCGGCTTCGGCCTGCCCCGCTACCTGCCGGTGGAGGCGGAGATCGGCGGCGAGACCCTGCCCAAGGGCACGACGGTGATCTGCAGCATGGCCGCGGCCAACCGCGACGAGAGCGCGTTCGAGGACGCGGCGTCCATGGACCTGACCCGCAGCCCGAACCCGCACCTGGCCTTCGGCGCCGGCGCGCACTCGTGCCTGGGCCAGTCGCTGGCGCGCACCGAGCTGCAGGTCGTGCTGGAGGTGCTGCTGCGCAGGCTCCCGACGCTGGAGCTGGCCGTGCCGGTGGCGGAGCTGGAGCGGGTGGAGGGCCTGGCGGTCGGCGGCCTGCGTACGGTGCCGGTCCGCTGGTGACATCGTTCGACGAGGAGGGAACCCAAGATGAAGATCACCGTGGATGAGGACAAGTGCTGCGGCGCCGGGTCGTGCGTGCTGATCGCGCCCGAGGTGTTCGACCAGCGGGAGGACGACGGCATCGTGATCCTGCTGGACGCGGAGCCGGGCGCGGGCCAGCACGCGGCGGTGCGTGAAGCCGCCGCGGTGTGCCCGGGCGCCGCCATCGAGGTGAGCGAGTAACCGGCCGCCGATGAACTCGGGGCGCACGTGCGTAGCAGGCACGTGCGCCCTTCTCATGCCCGGAACGCGTGCCCGGAACGCGTGCCCGGGACTCATGCCCGGGATGTCAGCCGGGACCGGGTGCGCTCCGGCGCGTACGCGGGCAGCTCGGCGAGGATGTCGGCGAGCGAGACGCCGGCGAGGCTGGCCCGCCACGCCCGGTGCGCGTCGGCCATCTTCTCCGCCAGCACGCAGATGCTCCGGCAGTCTTCGGGCGGCAGCGCGCCGCGCCCCTGCCGGCGGATCTCGCGGCACTCGTACGGCATGGACGCGCCGTCGACCGCCTCGACGATCTGCAGCATCGTGATCTCGGAGGCCGCCCGCGCCAGCCGGAAGCCGCCCCTCGGCCCGGTCGTCGCCGCCAGGATCCCGGCCTTGACCAGTGCCTGGAGCTGCTTGGCGAGGTAGGGAGCGGGCAGGTCGTAGTAGTCGGCGAGCTGGGCCGCGGACGCCGTCGCGCCCGGCTCGAGCTGGGCCAGGGACGTCGCGCAGTGCAACAACCATTCGGTACTCACAGGCAGCTTCACGATCATCAGCATATCGTGGATATTGCGGATCTGTTTAGTCCGAGATACGGTCAGGGCATTACGAGATCGAGAAGGAGATCATCATGCGGATCGCCGTCGCCGGCGCGACCGGCAACATCGGAGCACTGACCACCGCCGCCCTCGAACGGGACGGCCATGACGTGGTGCGCATCAGCCGCTCACTCGGCGTCGACCTCGTGAGCGGCGAGGGGCTGGACGCGGCGCTGGCCGGCGTGGACGCGGTGGTGGACGCGGTCAACGGCCCGGCGGGCTCGCGCGAGGAGGCGGTGAGCTACTTCGCCGCCGCCACCCGCAACCTGCTGGCCGCCGAGGAGCGGGCCGGCGTGCGCCACCACGTGCTGCTGTCGATCGTGGGCGTGCACCGGATCGAGGGCAACGCCCACTACGCGGCCAAGCGCGAGCAGGAGCGCCTGGTGGAGGCCGGGCGGGTGCCGTGGACGATCGTGCCCGCCACGCAGTTCCACGACTTCGCGGAGATGGTGGCGGGCTGGACGGAGCAGGACGGCGTGTCCACGATCGCGCCGCTGCTCATCCAGCCGATCGCGCCCGCCGACGTGGCCGAGGTGCTGGCCGAGGTCGCGGTCGGCGAGCCCCAGGGCCGCCACGCCGACGTGGCGGGGCCGGAGACGCAGGACCTGGTCGACATGGCCCGCCGCACGCACCAGGCGCGCGGGCGCGAGGTGAAGCTGGTGCCGGTGTGGTCGGGGCTGTTCGGCACGGAGATGGCCGGCGACGTGCTGCTGCCCGGCAAGGACGCCCGCATCACGCCGACCACCTTCGAGGAGTGGCTCGGGCAGCAGCGGTAACGTGGCCCCGGAGCATTGGAGGCCCGAGATGACCGAAGTGGTCGACCTGTCGCACGCCGTCGAGCACGGCATGATCACCTACCCGGGGCTGCCCGGGCCCGAGATCGCCGACCATCTGTCCAGGGAGGCGTCGCGCGGCACGTACGGGCCCGGCACGGAGTTCCAGATCGGCCGGATCAGCATGGTCGCCAACACCGGCACCTACCTCGACGCGCCCTTCCACCGCTACCCCGACGGCGCCGACCTGAGCGAGCTGCCGCTGTCGAGGCTGGTGGGCCTCGAAGGGGTGCTCGTGTCCGCGGGCGAGCCCCGCGCGATCGGGCGGGAGGCGTTCGACAAGCACGAGGTGCGCGGCAGGGCGGTGCTGGTCCACACGGGCTGGGACCGGCACTGGCGCACGGAGCTGTACGGCGGCGGGTCCCACCCGTTCCTGACCGCCGACGCCGTCGAGTGGCTGGTGGAGCAGGGGGCCGCGCTCGTGGGCATCGACTCGGTGAACATCGACGACACGGCCGACCCGTCCCGCCCCGCGCACACGAAGCTGCTGGCCGCCGGCATCCCGGTGGTGGAGCACCTGACCGGGCTGGAGCGGCTGGCGGGGCGGTCGTTCGCCTTCCACGCCGCGCCGCCCGCCGTGCGCGGCATGGGCACCTTCACGGTACGGGCGTACGCCGTGCTGAACGACTGACCAGGGGGGCTACTGCCGGAGCTCCTGGCGTTGCTGGGCGTACTGCCTGGTCTCGAAGGCGATCAGGGCCGCGAGCACGAGCACCAGGCCGGCCAGCGCGGCCAGCGGCGGCACCGCGATCACGCCCGGCAGCGCCACCAGCAGCACCGCCACCGTGACGAGCCGCGGCACCTTCACGGTGGCGTGCATGCGGTTGCCGAACAGCACGTGCCCGCCCAGGTAGAGTGCGGCCCCGCCGAAGAGCGCCGGCGCGTAGAAGCCGCCGAGCGGCGTGCTCTCGTCGGCGTGGGCCAGCACGCCCTCGACGCCGAGGGCGGTGACGATGATGCCGACGACGATCGGGAAGTGCCCGTAGGTGTAGGCCTCCACGACCATCTTCACCCGGTCGGCGCCGGTGGTGCGGACGAGCCGGTGCTCGGCCGCCAGGGCGACCGTGTCGAAGTAGAGCCACCACAGGCAGACGGCGACGCCGATGCCGAGCACGGCCGCCGCCAGCAGCGGGACGCTCAGGGCGTGCCCGCCGGCGCCGACGCCGATGGCCGCGATCGACTCGCCGATCGCCAGCAGCACGAACAGGCCGTGCCGCTCGCTCCAGTGCGCCGCGCTGTGCACCCGCCAGTTGCCGCGCCGCGAGGTGACGAACGTACCGGCCCAGTCGACCAGCAGCGCCCCCGCGAACAGCGCCGTCTGCGCCCACCCGCCCAGCAGCGCCCCCACCACCAGGAACGGCGCGCCCGCCAGCAGGGACGCCCACGAGAGCAGGAGCTGGCGGCGCAGCCCCGTGTCACCCGCCGCCGCGATGCCGTAGAGGGTGAGGTGGACGACCCGCACGAGCAGGTACGCGCAGACCAGCACGAGCGGCCCGAACAACCCGCCGGGCACGTCGTGCCACGACTCGGGGATGGCCAGCGCCACCACGAACACCGCCGCCGTCGCGACCGCGGTGCCCCAGCGCAGCACGCCCTCGTCGGCGCGCGCCTGGTTGCCCAGCCACGTGTACGCCTCCCACGTCCACCACAGCAGCGCCAGTAGTAACAGGCCCTGGAGCAGGCCGTGCGCGCTGTGCTCGTGCGCCATGAACCCCGTCACGCGGGTGGCGGCGAAGACGAAGACCAGGTCGAAGAAGAGCTCGAACGTCGTCGCCTTGTGCTGCTCGCCCGTGGGGCGCGTTCCTCCGAGCAGCCTCGGGCGTCGCGGCAGCTCCCGCTGGTCGGCCATGGCCGGCACTCCTTCTGCAGATCCCTTACTCGCCGACCCGCAGGTTATAGGGAGCAACCGGGACGAGCCCGACCGGAGGCCGTCAGAAGTACTGCCGGACGCGGAACTCGCGCACGAACAGCGGGGCGGAGGCGCGGCTGAGCACCTTCACCTTCCTGAGGTGGGTGTGCTGGTCGATCGTCACCTTGACGCACTTCATGCGCACCTCGTGGTGGCCGGGCGGCGCGTACCGGGAGATGATCACGCCGTCCCTGGCGAAACCCCGCTCCGACAGGCCCAGCCCGACCTCCCGGTAGGTGCGCCAGGAGCCCTTCAGCATGAACGCGGTGGAGCCGACGATCGCGTGGTTCGCCTCGTCCGGGCAGTGCAGGAGCACCCGGACCACGTCGTTCTGGTGCGGCGAGTACGGCAGGACGAAGAAGGACGTGAGCTTGCGCCACGGCGGCGGCGTCCCGGCATGGGCGACGCCCGCTTGAGCGGTGATGAGGACGGCCGCCGCCGCCATGCCGATGATGGCCCGCATGCACCCTCCCCGTACGCCCTGACCAGGCTTTTCGCCATTGTCACCGCGATCGCGCCCACGAGGGTGGTGCCACGCCGGGCCGGGGCGCTCAGGCCGCCAGCCCGAGCACGAACGCGCCGACCACCGGGGCCAGGTACAGCAGCGGGAACGGCAGGTGGCCGTACGAGCGGGCCCTGGCCACGGTGACGAGGGCGCCGGTGAAGTACACCGCCAGGCCGATCGTGGCCGCGACCCCGATCACCGGCACGACCAGGCCCGCCAGCAGGCCCAGCGCCCCCGCCGCCTTCGCGGTGCCGAGCCACGGCCACCAGCGGCGGGCGACGCCGTACTCGGCCAGGGGCTCGACGACCCACTTGGCGTGGATGAAGACCGACACGGCCGAGAACCCGACCCAGAGGGCGGCCAGGACGGTGACGACGGTGTGAGCGGTGCTCATGACGTGCTCCTTCAGTGCGTTGCGGGGTCTTTCACCGCCTTGACCCCGGGCACCGCGGAAGTGTGACTCGGGAGCCGGAAATTGTTTTCGGGGCCGACAGTAAACTGCCGGGTATGCGGCGTTTGAGCAGTACGGTGGTCGTGGTCGCCGGAGACGGCGCGGCCGGCGTGATCGCGGGGCTGGACAAGCTGCACAACGTACGGGCGATCGTCCGGGGCGAGCGCGCGCCGTCCGAGGTGATGGAGCTCGCCGGGCGCTCGGCGGCCACCTACGTCGTGCACGACGCCGACCCGCTCGCCGACGTGGCGGCGGCATGGGCCGCCTACTTCGACGGCACCGGCGTCGTCGGCGCCCTCGAAGTCGCCATCGAGGCCGCTCTGGGCGAGCTGCGGGCCGGACGCCTGGTGCTGCCCGACTACTACCTCGTCCTGGAGCCCGACGAGCTGACCCAGACGTGGCGGCACTGGTGGCTGGGGGTGCTGGCGGGGGCCGCGCCCGTACGGGTGGTGCCGGTCAGCGCGTCCTCGGCGGCGGTCGCGGCGGAGCTGGGACGGCTGGCCGCCGGACGGTGGTGGCCCGCGGACCTGGAAGCCTGGCTCCGCGCCCTGCCCAAGGTCGTCCCCGACCAGGCGGGCCTGCCCACCGTAAACGCCTGACCCACCATCTGCAGGTGCGGCCGCCGGCGGACACCTCTAGGCCGATGGACCATCGGCGGCGGTCACCAGACGACCCACACGTCCTGGAGGCCGCCGGAGATGCCGCCGGTGCGCAGCCGCAGGTCGTCGGGGTGGTCGCGCAGCCGCAGGCCGGGCAGGCGCCGGGTCAGCGTGCCGAGCACCGTCTGCAGCTCCAGCCGGGCCAGCGGCTGGCCGAGGCAGTAGTGCGGGCCGGCGCCGAACGCGAGGTGCTGGGCGCCGTTCTCGCGCCGGGGGTCGAACCGGTCGGGGTCGGGGAACTTGGCGGGGTCGCGGTTGGCGGCCGGGATGTTGGGGATCACGGTGCTGCCCGTGGGCACCGTGGTGCCGCTCAGCACGACGTCCTCGGTGATGAACCGGGGCACCCCGCCGAGCGCCGACAACGTGCTGTCCATGCGCAGCACCTCTTCGACGGTGCCGGGGATCAGGTCGGGGTCGTCCACGACGTCCTCGTACCGCCTCCTGTCGGCGAGCACCATCGCGGCCATGATCGCGATCATGTTGGACGTCGTCTCGTGGCCGGCCAGCAGCAGCCCCCGCACCGTGGAGACGAGCAGCTCGTGGCTCAGCCGGCCGTCCTCGGCGTCGGTGATCTGGATCAGCTCGCTGAGCAGGTCGTCGCCGGGGTGGGCCCGGTGACGCGCCACCAGGTCGGAGACGTAGGCGTTGAACTCGCTGTAGGCCTGGTCGACCTCTTCCTGCGTGAACAGGGTCAGCGTCAGCATCACGCGGGACCAGTGGGCGAACTTGTCCTGGTCCTCGCTGGGCGCGCCGACCAGCGCGCAGATCACGCGTACGGGAAGCGGCAGGGCCAGCCCCGACGACAGGTTGCCCGGCGCGCCCTTGGCCAGCATGGAGTCGAGCAGGTCGTCGGTCATGGCCTGGACCCTGGGCCGCCACGCCTCCATCTTCCGGAGGGTGAACCAGCCGCTGAGCAGCCGCCGCCAGCGCAGGTGCCCCTGACCGTCGGGGACGCTCGCCGCGCCTTCCTTCCGGCGGCCGAAGATCCCGCCGTCCTCGGTGTCGGCCAGCCTGGCGGCGCCCTTTCCCGCGAGGTTGCGGCTGAAGCGCGGGTCGGCCAGGATCGCGCGGGCGTCGTCGTACCTGGTGACCATCGTGGCGACGTCGCCGCTCGGCAGTCGTACGTGCGCCACGGGGCACCGCTCGCGCAACTCGGCGTACTGCGGCGGCGGTTCCAGAGCGGTGGGGCGGTCGAACGGGAAATCGGGGATCGCGTCAGCCATCACCTTTGTCCTCCGACTGGGGAGTCCGACCTCTTCGAATATAAGAAGATCATCAAATGCTGACAATCGTCTTGTCTCGATCAGGACGGATTCGGCGCCGCCACCACCCGGAACCTCTAGTGAGCGGCTTCGTACTGCTCCACGACGGTGGAGGCGATGCGGCCCCGCTCGCTGACCGGCAGCCCCTGGGCCTTGGCCCAGCGGCGGATCTCCGTGGCCTTCTCACGGCTGACCGCGCGCGAGGAGAGCGCGCCGGCACGACGGCCGCGAACACCGCGATCGCCGCGCACCGCGCGGGCCTTGGTGATATACGGAGCCAGAGCCTTCTCCAGCTTCTCCCGGTTCGGGCCCGACAGATCGATCTCGTAGTTCACTCCGTCGAGTGCGAACCTTGTCGTGCCCTCGGCCGCACTGCCGTCGATGTCATCGATAAAGGACTCAACAATACGCTTCGCCATAAGGGTGCTCCAATTAACGTCACGGGCTGCAGGTACTGTAGCCCGCTTCAGCACATCGTGCATCACCGAGGGGGCCATACCTGCGCAAACGACTTTAGCGAACCGGCCCCGCGTCAGGATGCGACTTGCGCATGATGGCACCGGACTGATGCTCGCCCGGGTCAACCCCGCCGGGTACACGGGCGCCGACCGGCCGTCCTGACCCGCCGCTCAGACCGGCCCCGAGGGCATTGGCGGCGATTCCCCGGTATTGAAGTCGAATTCAAAGTTTCCCTTGCTGCATAGGGCTTTGCGGCGCCGGCCGGCCCCGCGTCAGGCGCCTTCAGGCCCGCGCGCGGGCGGCTCCACCGGCCGCGCCGTTTCCCACAGATAGTCGAACTGCCCGACCCAATAGGCGTACCAGCGCTCGTGCCGCTCCCGGATGAGGTCCACGTGCATACGCGCGAAAGTCGACTGGCCGGCCCCGTGCATTTCGACGATGGCGCGGCCCTGCCAGGCTTCGGGGTCGGTGAGCACGAGGCTGAATCCCGGGTTGTACGGGAACAGCCGGTACTCCACCTTTCCCCGCGTCTTCCAGCCCTTCATGCTGGCGAGCCGTTCCAGCACCGCGGTGAGCGCGACGGGCAGGGTCTGGGTGCGGTGGGCGTCCGACTCGTCGAGTTGTCTGCACGCGATCCGGATCGCCGTCTCCTCGCCGGGGTCGAGCAGCACGACGCGGACGGTCGCCTCGGGGTGGCGCAGCACGCCGGTGCGCAGGGTCTCGCACACCTGCGCGGTGAGCAGGTTGGCGGCGGACGGCGCGAAGATGCGCACGTCGCGGACGCCCTCGAAGAGCTTGGTCACGGGGGTCTGGTCGAAGTCGGTGCGGTCGCCGAGCACGTCGCGCCCGCCGCGCTCCTGCTCGGGCAGGGTGGCGCGGTAGAGGAGCACGCCGACGCCGGCCAGCACGGCCGCCCACCTGACGTCCTCCGGCACGGCGTCGCCGACGACCGAGACGACGGCGACCGCGGCCACGATCAGGGCCATCGTGTAGGCCTCGAGGTTCTTGCGTGCCCGTACGTCGGCCTTGATGCGCCGTACGAATCTCATCGCCACCGCCTCATCGCCACCGTGTCAACGCCGGCCCGATCCTGCCTCCATTCTGGAGCGCCGCGCGGCGGATCGCCCCGCGTTCCGCGAGGTCCGCGCGGCGGGCCGCCGGTGAAACTTTCATCGCCGTCATGAGCCGCCGATCAGCCACCGACCTGGGGCTCATCCGAGGGTGTTGCAGGGATGTGCAACCGGTTGCAGCGGTCGCTTCCCGCAGTCGTTCCCGCTGTGGTTGACTCGCCCTCACTTCGGGAAAGCGCTTACCCATTCCTCTTCTCGAAACGGAGTTTCGGCGTGCGCGAAAAGGAACGTCTCGGCAGACGGCTGGCCATCGTGCTGGCCACCGGCCTCCTCGCGACCGGAGGACTGGTGGTCGCGCTCAACGGCCCCGCCTCGGCCGCCCCGTCCAACGGCAACTACACGCTGGTCAACGGCGGAAGCGGGCTGTGCGCCGCCGTGCCCGGCCAGAGCACCGGCGACGGCGTCCAGCTCGTCCAGAGCGCGTGCTCCGGCGGCGCGGGGCAGGTCTTTACGCTCACCTCCTCCGGCAGCGGCTACCAGATCAAGGCCCAGCACAGTGGCAAGTGCGCGGGCGTCCGCGACGCCTCCACCTCGGCCGGCAAGGCCGTGGAGCAGGAGAGCTGCACCGGCGCCGCCTCGCAGACCTGGCAGCTCACCGCCTCAGGATCGGCCTACCGCGTGGTCAACGGCAACGGCGGCAAGTGCCTCAACGTCAAGGACAACTCCACCGCCTCCGGCGCCGTCCTGCAGCAGAACTCCTGCGACTCGGCCGCCACCAAGCAGTGGACGCTGCAGCCCGCCGACGGGGGCTCGGGCCCCGACCCGACCCCCACGCCGACCATCACCCCGACCAGCGGCGGCGGTGACGGCAGCGGCGCGTGGCCGACCGCCAAGGGCAGCGTCAAGATCACCGACACCCAGCAGGTCACCAACTTCGACGGCGGCATGAAGAGCTACTACGGCATCGGCGACGGCGGCCAGAGCGAGAGCCAGGACCCGATGTTCGAGGTCGCCAACGGCGGCACGATCCAGAACGTCATCATCGACGCCCCCGCCGGCGACGGCATCCACTGCCTCGGCTCCTGCACCATCCGCAACGTGTGGTGGAACGACGTCGGCGAGGACGCCGCCACGTTCCTCAGCTCCAGCTCCTCGGCGACCTACCTGGTGGACGGCGGCGGCGCCAAGTCCGCCTCCGACAAGGTCTTCCAGCACAACGGCGCCGGCACCGTCACCATCAAGAACTTCCAGGTGCACAGCGCCGGCAAGCTCTACCGGGCGTGCGGCAACTGCTCCTCCTCCTACAAGCGCAACGTGGT
This sequence comes from [Actinomadura] parvosata subsp. kistnae, assembly GCF_900323885.1. Taxonomy (GTDB): domain Bacteria; phylum Actinomycetota; class Actinomycetes; order Streptosporangiales; family Streptosporangiaceae; genus Nonomuraea; species Nonomuraea composti. The sequence continues at coordinate 230,608 of NZ_OOHJ01000018.1, forward strand.
CATGGACGGCGTCACCGCCCGCTCCACGAAGGTGCTGGCCGGCATCAACACCAACTGGGGCGACACCGCGCGCTTCAGCCGGATCACGGTGTACGGCAGCGCGGTCATCTGCGAGAAGTACAAGGGCGTGCCGAAGGGCAGCGAGCCCACCAAGATCGGCGAAGGCGCCGACGGGGTGAACTGCATCTACTCCTCGTCCGACATCACCTACAAGTGACACCCTCTGAGCCCCCGGCCGTCCGCACCGGCCGGGGGCTCACCCCGTCCGGTCGTCGGGGATGGTGGCCAGCTTGTCGGGGTTGCTGACCACGTACACGTCGCGGACGTGCTCCCCGTCGGCGGCCAGGTCCAGCACCATCACCGCGAACGGCCCGTCCTCGGCGAACAGCACCACGGACGGATCGCCGTTGACCTGCCGGTACCGCAGATCAACGTGCTCGTTGTGGCGGGCGCCGGCGACGATCGTGCGGGCCACGCCGTCCCGGCCGCGGATCGGGCGCGGCCCGGCCACCGCCGACTTGCCGCCGCCGTCCGGCCACAGCGTGACGTCGGGCGCGAGCAGCTCCATGAGCGCCCCCAGGTCCCCGCCGAACGCGGCCTCGACGAACCGCTCGGTCACCTCCTGGTGCGTCCGCCGGTCGACGCGGGCCCTCGGCCGCCGCGCCTGCACGTGCTCGCGGGCCCGGTGCGCGATCTGCCGCACCGCCGCCGGGCTGCGGTCGATCATGGCGGCGATCTCGGTGTGCCGGTAGGCGAACACCTCGTGCAGCACGAACACCGCCCGCTCCAGCGGCGTGAGCGTCTCCAGGACCACCAGCACCGCGATCGAGACCGACTCCCCGCGCACGGCGGGCTCCGAGGCGTCGGTGGCCAGCGGCTCCGGCAGCCACGGGCCCAGGTACGTCTCCTTGCGCCTGCGCAGCGTGCTCTGGTGGGCCAGTGCCTGGTTGACCGCGACGCGCACCAGGTAGGCGCGGTGGTGGCCGATCTCCTCCAGGCTCTTGCCGGACCAGGCCAGCCACGTCTCCTGGAGCACGTCCTCGGTGTCGCCCACCGTGCCGAGCATGTTGTAGACGATGGAGAACAGCAGCTCGCGGTGCTCGGCGAACACCTTCGCGGCCGTGTCCTCCCGGTTCTCCCCGGACATCCTCGAACCCCCCGTCGTCTTCCTGATCCGCCCACCAAGAGTCCCGGCGGGGTGCCGAGTGTGACATGGAGCGGGCGGTGGTGATCCGGGTCATGGGGTGTCACAAACGTGCTCGCTGCGACGTCTAAGAGGTAACTGAGTGATAGCGAGGTGAATCATGGCCTGGCGGATCGCCATGGACGCCACGGAGGCGACGCTCTCGGCGAGCACGTCCCCCGACCCCCTCTTCACGCTACCCAGCCTCGACGGCGCCTTCTACCTGCGGCCCGGCGGCGGGCTCGCCGGGTTCGCGCTGCGGCTGCCGCTGCCCGCGCGCCGGGGCGAGCCTCAGGACCTGTGGTGGGAGGCCGCCGACCTCGATCGCGAGGGACGGGCCTGGCTGCGGCTCGGGCAGCACGAGGTGTGCCGGGCGGTGTCGGTGCTGTGCGCCGAGATCCCCGGTGAGCGGCCGTACGAGAAGATCGTCCTGGAGACGGCGTTCTCCTCGTGGAGCCTGCGGCTGCCCGGGGTGCCGCTGCTGCGGCCCCGCCGGCTGACGCTGCGGCTGTTCAGCGAGCTGCGCCCGGCGGAGAGCACCCCGGACCTGCCCCGCTGAGCCGGCGGTCAGCGGAAGTCCGCCACGTGGTCGGCGGCCCACCGCGCGTACGTGCGGGCGGGCCGGCCGGTGATCTCCTCGACGAGGGAGTTGACCGGCGCGGCCTTGCCGACCGTGGCCTCCATCAGGTCGAACAGCGCGTTGACGAAGGCCGGGTCCATGAACCGCGCCAGCTGCTCCCTGACCGGCCCCGCGTCCAGCTCCTCGAAGCGCAGCGGGCGGCCCAGCGCCGCGCCGAGCACGCGCACCTGGTCGGCCTGCGTCATGGACTCGGGCCCGGTCAGCTCGTAGACGCGGCCGGCGTGCCCGTCGCCGGTCAGCACCTCGGCCGCCACCGCCGCCACGTCCCGCTCGTGGACGGGCGCGCTCGTGGCGCCCGCGTACGCGCCGCGCACGACGTCGGAGCCGCGCAGCTGCATGGCGTACGACAGTGAGTTGATCGCGGGGAAGAGCAGGCGCAGGAACGTCCACTCGGCGCCCGTCTCCTTGATCGCCTGCTCGACGCCGTGGTGGTAGGCGGCGATCACGTCGGGCTGCTCCGTGGCGCCGTCGAGCACGGCGCCGGAGGACAGGAACACGATCCGCCCCACCCCCGCCTGGCGCGCGGCGCGCAGCAGCGGCGCGGCGTCGAGCCCGTAGGGCAGGACGAGGAAGAGCGCGCGCACGCCGCTCAGCGCCGGGGCCAGCGTCTCCTCCCGGGTGAGGTCGCCGCGCACCACCTCGACGCCGTCGGGCAGGCCGGCCTGCTCCGGGGCCCGGCTGAGGGCCCGCACGGGGTGGCCCCCGGCGGCGAGCGCCTCCACGGTCTGCCTGCCGAAGTGGGCCGTGGCCCCGACGATCAGGATCATGTCGTCCTCCTCTGTGCGTCGTTGTCGCCTCACCTTATCAGAACGGAATGCTTTGTTCCACTCGTGGATTTGCCTAAAAGCTTTAGGTAGTTGCATACTCGATTAAGGCAAAGAGAGGAACACTTATGGCACGGGCGGGGCTGACCACGGAGCTCCTGGTCCAGGCAGGGGCGGAGCTGGCCGACGAGGTCGGGTTCGAGCAGGTGACGGTCTCGGCCGTGGCCAGGAAGTTCGGCGTCAAGGTCGCCAGCCTCTACTCCCACCTGAAGAGCTCCCACGACCTGAAGACCAGGATCGCCCTGCTCGCGCTGGAGGAGATGGCCGACCGGGCCGCCGAGGCGCTGGCCGGCCGGGCCGGCAAGGACGCCCTCGTCGCCTTCGCGAACGTCTACCGCGACTACGCCCACCAGCACCCCGGCCGCTACGCCGCGGCCCGGCTCCGGCTCGACACCGAGACGGCGATGGCCAGCGCCGGGCCCCGGCACGCGCAGATGACGCGCGCCATCCTGCGCGGCTACGACCTGGCCGAGCCCGACCAGACGCACGCCGTACGGCTGCTGGGCAGCGTCTTCCACGGCTACGTCAGCCTGGAGCTGGGCGGCGGGTTCGACCACAGCGCGCCCGACAGCCAGGAGACCTGGGCCCGCACCATGGACGCCCTCGACTCCCTCCTCCGCAACTGGCCCGGCCCCACCCCCTGAGCCCTTTCCCCGTCACGACGATCGGCTGACACCATGCTCATCACCACGCCCATCACCGCCGGCCTGCTGCGCGGCGCCCTCGACCTGGAGCGCACCGAGCGCGGCCTGCTGCCGCACCGGCTGCCCGCGCGGGCCCGCGCCCAGTGCGCCGACGGCCAGCTCGCCATGGCCGAGTCGCAGCCGTCCGGCGTGCGCCTGGCCCTGCGCACCCGCGCCACCACCGTCGAGCTGGACACGCTGCCCACCAAGCGCCTCTACACCGGCGCGCCGCCCCGCCCCGACGGCGTGTACGACCTCATCGTGGACGGCCGCCTGACCGGCCAGGCCACGCTGGGCGACGGCGACACGATCACCATCGACCTGGCCACCGGGGCCACGCAGACCCGGCCCGGCCCGGTCGGCACCGTCCGCTTCACCGGGCTGCCCGACCGCGACAAGGACGTCGAGATCTGGCTGCCGCACAACGAGACCACCGAGCTGGTCGCGCTGCGCACCGACGCTCCCGTGGAACCCGTGCCGGACCGCGGCCGCCGGGTGTGGCTGCACCACGGCAGCTCGATCAGCCACGGCTCCGACGCCGCGAGCCCCAGCACCACGTGGCCCGCCCTGGCGGCGAGCCTGGCCGGCCTGGAGCTGATCAACCTCGGGCTGAGCGGCAGCGCGCTGCTCGACCCGTTCACCGCCCGCGCCATGCGCGACACCCCGGCGGACCTCATCAGCGTCAAGATCGGCATCAACGTCGTCAACGCCGACCTGATGCGGCTGCGCGCGTTCGGCCCGGCGGTGCACGGCTTCCTCGACACCATCCGCGAGGGCCACCCGACCGCGCCGCTGCTGGTCGTCTCGCCCATCTACTGCCCGATCCACGAGGACACGCCCGGCCCCTGCGCGTTCGACCTGTCCGCGCTCAGCTCCGGCAGGCTGCGCTTCCGCGCCACCGGCGACCCGGCCGAGCGCGCCGCGGGCAAGCTGACGCTGGGCGTCATCCGGGACGAGCTGGCCCGCATCGTCGAGCAGCGCCGCGCGGAGGACCCGAACCTGCGTTACCTCGACGGTCGCGACCTCTACGGCGCGGCCGACTACGCCGAGCTGCCGCTGCCCGACGAGCTCCACCCGGACGCCGCCACCCACCGCCTCATCGGCGAGCGCTTCGCCAAGCTGGCCGGCTTCTGACCGGCGCCGGCCCGGGCGGCTGCTCGGTGCCGCCGGCTCAGGCCGCCGCCGGAGCAGGCCGGCGCGCCGGAGCAGGTCAGCGGTCGGCCATGGTGTCGCGGGCCGCGGCCGGCGCGTCGTCCTCCTGGTCGTCGTCGATGAGGAAGCCGCCCGACTGGTGCCGCCAGAGCCGGGCGTACGGGCCCTGCGCCTGCAGCAGCTCGCTGTGGGTGCCCTGCTCCACGATGCGCCCCTTGTTGAGCACGACCAGCCGGTCCATCCGGACGACCGTGCTCAGCCGGTGGGCGACCACGAGCGCGGTGCGCCCCTGCATCAGCCGCCACAGCGCCTCCTGCACGAGGATCTCGCTCTCGGAGTCGAGCGCGCTGGTCGCCTCGTCCAGCAGCAGGATCGGGGCGTCGCGCAGGATGGCGCGGGCCAGCGCGATGCGCTGCCGCTGCCCGCCGGACAGCTTGACGCCGCGCTCCCCCACCAGCGTGCCGAACCCGTCGGGCAGCGAGTCGGCGAACTCGGTGACGTGGGCCGCCCGCGCCGCCTCGATGATCTCCGCCTCGGTCGCGTCGGGCCGGGCGAAGGCGATGTTGTCGCGGATCGACCGGTGGAACATGGCCGGCTCCTGCGGCACGTACGCGATGAGGCTGCGCAGGTCCGCCTGCCGCAGGCGGGAGATGTCCTGGCCGCCGATGAGGATGCGGCCGCCGTCGATGTCCATGAGGCGCAGCAGCAGCCGGGTGAGCGTGCTCTTGCCGCCGCCCGACTGGCCGACCAGGCCGATCCTGGTGCCGCTGGCGATGTCGAGGTCGAGCCGGTCGAACAGGGGCGGGCCGTCGTTGTAGGCGAACCGCACCCGCTCGAAGCGCACGCTCGCGTCGGCCGGCCGCAGCGGCTGCGGGTCGGCCGGGTCGACCACGGTCGGCGGGTCGAGCAGCAGCTCGGTGAACTGCGCGGCCTCGGTGAGCACGCTCTCCAGCCGCCGGTAGATCTGGTTGAACTCGAACATGATGCTGATCGTGTTCGTGTAGTACGTGAAGGTCACCACGATGGCCTCCACGCCCAGGCCGCCCCGCAGCGCCACCGCGAGGAGCAGGCCGACGGCGCTGGTCAGGACCGACATGGGGGCGACCACGGTGTCGACCCGCAGGTTGCCGTAGTCCCACGAGCGCAGCGACAGCCTGGTCTGCTCGGCGATCCTGGCGCGGTGCTCGCTGGCCTCGCGGTCCTCGGCGGCGAACGCGCGGACCGTGTCCATGTTCGACAGCACGTCGGCCACGTGGCCGGACACGCGTACCTTGGCGGCCTCGCGCTCGTCCACCATCGCCTGCCGGCGGCGGATGAGCGGGGCGACGAGGAAGCCCGTCACCACGATCAGCCCGAGCAGCACGATCACCAGCAGCGGGTCGTAGTTCCACAGCACCACCGAGGCGAAGGCCAGCGGCACCAGCTTGGCCATGATGGAGAACGTCATCGTGTCGACGAAGTCCTCGAACCTGCTGGAGAAGCCCAGCACCCGCTTGGTCAGCGAGCCGGCGAAGTTGTCGTGGAAGAACGCGGCGTCCTTGACGAGCAGCTCGTCCATGCCGACGACGCCGAGCCGTTCGATGCCGCGCGCGTCCGTGCGGTTGAGGAAGTGCAGGCCCACCCGCCAGAACACCTCGCCGAGCAGCAGCAGGCCGCCGAAGCCGAGCACGTACGGCAGCAGCGCGCCGAGCGCGCCGTCGCCGCCGGCGGCCAGGTGCCCGACCAGCCCGGCCACCGCCAGCGGCGCCAGGTAGTACAGGCAGACGTTGCCGAGGGCCGGGAGCGTCAGCGCGGGCGTGGCGACCCGCCACTGACGCTTCAGCTCGCCGAAGTAGTGGCGCAGGACCAGCAGGATCGCTGATTTGCGCGGAGACGTGGGCTCCGAGGGAGCGGTGCTCTCCTCGGAGCCCTGTTGTGTTTCGAGCACAGTCATCCGCCCCTCCCGAACGCCGATAGCCGCCGTCGTCATGCTGCCGTCCCGTTCCCGCGAGGGCGACTGGTTTTTGCGGCGGACGTGACCGGCTGGGGCGGGATGACGTCAGAAGGCCAGGTCCCTCCAGTTCTTGACCTCGTCGGCGGTCAGCGTCCTGGCGAGGATGGCGGCGCGGTCCACGCCGCCGGTCAGGCGCTGGCCGCCGCCCTGGTCGGCGGCGAAGCGTAGCGGGCGGGCGGTGCAGCCGGTGATGCCGTCGGCGGTGACCTGGCCGGTCGCGACGCGCTCGCCGTCCACGTAGAGGGTGAGGGCGCCGGCGCGGTCGAGGGTGAGGACGAGGTCGAGCCAGCGGCCGGCGGGCAGGGTGGCGTCCAGGGTGACGTTGGCGCCCGCGCCGATGAAGCGGACCTTCCCTGCGGGGGTGACGTCGATGAGCACGCCGTCGGTGCCCGGGTCGCCGGACGGCTGGGAGTCGAACAGCCGCCGGTAGCCGCTGCCCGCGACCTTGACCTCGGCGGCGAACGTGGCCTCCCGCATGACGCCGAGCGTGGTGTTCGCGGTGGTCAGGTACGTGTTGCCGTCGAGGGTGAGCCCGCTGCCCGTGGGGGCGGTGGCGTCGTAGGCGGGGGTGCCGCCGGCGACGGTGGCGTCGCGGCCGTTGCCGGAGGAGTCGGTGACCGTTCCGCCCTCCTTGGGGTCCCAGGCGACCAGGACGGAGCCGGGCGGCGCGGGCGCGCACGCCTCCAGGGCGAGCACGGCGGTGGCGGCGCCCTTCCAGGTGTCGCCGGCGACGGAGGCGGTCAGCACCGCCCGCCGGGTGCCGTCGGCCGGTCCGGGCGTGACGGTGAAGGCGGCCGTGCGGGAGCGTCCGGGCGCCACGCCCGCGAGGTGGCGGGTGGCGGGTTCGACGGTCCAGCCCTGGGGGGCGGTGAGCGTCACGTCGGAGGCGGGCACGGACCTGCGGCGGGTGGCGGTGACGGTGACCTTGGCCTCGAACGGCGTGCCGGGCGTGGCGGTGCCGGGCGTCTGGAGGGCGACGGCGGCCTCGTTCTGGATCGTGTACGCCTTGCCGGCGCGGGCGGTCCAGCTCAGCGTGTCGCCGTCGCGGCGCGGCCCGACCTCGTGCCCCTGCTCGTCGTAGACGCGGTAGCGGCCGGCGATGAACGACGACCTGACCTTGATCGGCCCGCTCTTGCCCGGCCGGACGGTGACGGTGTCGGGGGCGCCGTCCTTCCAGGCGGCGTCCACGGTGATGTCGCCGCGGGCGCGCAGCCCCTTGACGGAGCCGTCGCGCCACGTGCCGGGCAGGGCGGGCAGCACGTGCACGACGTCGTGCTGGCTCTGCAGCAGCATCTCGGCGATGCCGGAGGTGGCGCCGAAGTTGCCGTCGATCTGGAACGGCGGGTGCGTGTCCCACAGGTTGTCCAGCGTGGAGGCTTTCAGCTGCTCGGCGAGCATCTTGTGCGCGTGGTCGCCGTCCAGCAGCCGCGCCCAGAAGTTGATCTTCCACGCCTTCGACCAGCCGGTGCCGCCGTCGCCGCGCGCGGTCAGCGACACCTTCGCCGCCTCCGCCTCGGGCGTGCCGGGCGTGATCTGGTTGCCGGGGTGCAGGGCGTACAGGTGGGAGACGTGCCGGTGCGTGTCGGTCTTGGAGTCCCAGTCGCTCTTCCACTCCTGGAGCTGGCCCCAGGAGCCGACGCGCAGGCCGGGGTCGAGCTTCGCCAGGACGGCGCTTGCCTCGGCCTGGAAGTCCTCGTCCACCTTCAGCTTCTTCGCCGCCGCCACGGCGTTGGTGAGCACCTCGCGGACGATCTGCTGCGACATCGACGCGCCCGCCGAGAAGTCGCCGTGCTCGGGCGAATAGCTCGGCGAGACGACCAGCTTGCCGTCCCGCGGGTCGGTGTGCAGGAAGTCGAGCCAGAACTCGGCCGCGCCCTTGATCACGGGGTACGCGGTCTCGCGCAGGTATCTCTCGTCGCCGGTGAAGCGGTAGGTGTCGTACAGGTGTTGCGTGGTCCAGGCGGCGGCCTCGGGGAACCAGAAGGAGCTGGCGTAGTCGTGCACGCCGGTGAAGCCGAAGGGGTTGGTCTCGTTGTTGACCACCCAGCCGCGGGCGCCGTACATCTCCTGGGCGGTCTTGCGGCCGGGCGCGACGAGCGCGGTGATGTAGCGGTCGTAGGGCGTGGTCGTCTCGTGCAGGTTGGTCTGCTCGGCCAGCCAATAGTTCATCTGCAGGTTGATGTTGACGTGGTAGTCGGCCGACCAGGGCGGGTTGGTGACGTTGTTCCACACGCCTTGCAGGTTCGCCGGGAGCAGGTCGTTCTCGCGGGAGGAGGAGATCAGCAGGTAGCGGCCGTAGGCGAAGAACAGCGCCTCCAGGGCGCGGTCCTGGGCGGCGGCGCCGCCGGTGTAGCTCCTGCGGAGCCGGTCGGTGGGGATCGCCGGGGCGGTGCCGCCGAGGTCCAACCGCACCCGGTCGAACAGCTCGCGGTAGTCGGCCACGTGCGCCTTCCTGAGCTGGTCGTAGCTCTGGGCGGCGGCGGCGTCCACGGCGGCGGTGACCCTGGCGTGCGGGTCATCGCCCCGGTAGGCGGGGTACGTGCCGGCGTAGTCGGTGCCCGCCGACAGGACGATCACGGCGCTGTCGGCCCCAGTGACGGTGATCCGGTCCCCCGCGTCCGTACGCGTGCCGCCCTCGGCGATGACCTGCACCTGGGCCTCGAAACGCAGGCGGTTGTCCCGGAGCTGCCCGCGGATGGTGAGCCGGCCGCCGGAGGCGGTGACGGTCTTGTCGTCGCGCGGCGAGGTGTGCCGCAGCGTGAACGACACCTTGCCGGCCTGGTCGGCGGCGATCCGGCCGACGATCACGTTGCCGGGGTTGCTGGCGAAGTACTCCCGCGAGTAACGCACGCCGCCCGCGGTGTAGCCGACGCGGGCGACGGCCTCGCGCAGGCTCAGCTCGCGCCGGTAATCGGCGGGGGCCGCGTGGCCGAAGTCGAGGAACAGGTCGCCGAACGTCTGGTACGCCCCGAACCCGGTCTTGCCCTGGCCGAGCCTGGCCGCCACGTCGTTCGGCGTCATCCTGCCGTCGCGGTCGATCTGCTGCTGGACCTCGGCGATGGCGCCCGGCCTCGGCGTCCTCCAGTTGCCGAAGTCGTAGCCCTGGACGCCGGGGCCGCCCGTCCACAGCGTCTTCTCGTTGAACTGGAGCTGCTCCGACGCGACCCCGCCGAAGATCATCGCGCCCATGGGGCCGTTGCCGATGGGCAGGGCCTGGGTCTCCCAGTCGGTGGCGGGCTTGTCGTACCAGAGGGTCAAGTCATCGGGTGTCTGGGCGGTGGCGGCGGTCGCGGTCAGCGGGGTGGACAAGCCGGCGGCCAGGGTGAAGAGGGCGACCAGGGCGCTGCTGAAGCGTCGTCGCGGGGGGTGCGGCACGGATTCCTCCGATCACAGGAGCCTTGATCAAAGGAAATAGCATCGAAATCCGGGCGTAACAAGACTTCACATCGGATGTCTTCTCGCTGAGCCTGGTGAAGCGGGACCCCTCCGACGACTTCCCCCGTTGAGCATCCGTCAATGATCCGTTGACACGCAGGCCCTATCCTCGTGCGCCATGTCCACAGACCAGGTCGCGGTAGAACGCACCACCGCTACACATATGCCCCCCGAGAGCGGCGCCCCCTCCTCTGACGAGGAGAGCAACGGCGGCGTCCTCTATCTGCTCGAACGCATCGGCTCCGTCATCGTGCCCATCGGCGTGACGCTCTATGCGGTGCTCTACCTCGGCGTCGAGGCGATGTACCAGGTGTTCGGCATCAGCCCCCAGCAGGCCGGCATCGACCAGTCCGTCCTGCTCGGGCGGCTCATGGGCACGCTGGTCCTGATGCTGCTCATCCTCCTCCCCACCCTCGGCCTGGCCGTCGGCCTGTTCTGGGTCGCCGACCGGATCACCCGGGGCGCGCTCGGCCGGCTGATCGAGGCCGTCCGGCGGCGGCCGTGGGTGGCCGCGCTGCTCGCCGCGCTGTGGTGCGGCGCCACGTACTGGGGGCTGTTCACCCTCTTCGGCGACCTCGACCTGTTCGTCATGGTCGTCGTCGCCGTCGGGCTCGGCGTGCTGACGTTTCTGGTGCCGTTCCGGCTGCTGCGCCGCAAGCCCGTCGGGCGCGCCGCCACGAAGGTCCTGCTCGGCGCCCTCACCGGCGTCGGGCTGGGGTTCCTGCTGATCCTCGCGATGGTGCAGGGCGCGCTCCAGGTGCAGGCGACCGGCCAGGCGAACGACCTGCTCACGTACGTCGGCTTCCAGGACCAGTGGGCGATCATCAAGAACGCCGAGGACGACAAGCCGCTCTACGACGGGCGCTGGATGATGCTGCTCGGGGAGAGCGACGGCACGTACATCTTCTACGACTGCGACAAGTACGAGACGTTCCGCCGGCCCATGGAGACGACCAACCTGGCCTCGATCCAGCTCGACCCGGACCGCGAGAAGGGCTTCACCTGCGGCTCTCTGGCCGAGCGGCAGTAGGGCGCGCAACTCGGCGGCCCTGCGACGGCCGGATGACGCGGGCTCAGCGGCCCGCGACGGCCGGGCGCGGGCGGCCTGGTGACGCGGGCTCGGTGGCGGGTGGCTCGGCGGCGGGCGACTCAGTGGCGGGTGGCTCCGCGTCCATGGTGGCGAGCAGGGCGCGCAGGTCGGCCGCGTCCGGCAGGTCCTGCCGCTCCATGATTTCCAGCGCCTGGGCCAGGCACGCCCTGGCCCGGCTGCGCCGGCCGAGCCCCGCCAGCGCCCGCCCCAGCACGGCCAGCGCCTTGCCGCGCATCCACCCCTGGTCCGCCTCCCGCAGCATGGCCAGCGACTCCTCCGCGTGGTCCACGGCCCGGTCGGGCCGCCCCATCACGAGGTACGTCTCGGCCATGCGGCGCACGGTCATGCCCTCCCACGCGCGCTGCTTCAGCCGCCGGAACTCGCTCCGGCCCGCGCCGAAGCGGGCCAGCGCCTCCTCGTGCCGGCCGGCGGCGCCCAGCGCCACGGCGAGCTGGTAGAGCAGCTGCGGGTTCGGCCGGCCGCCGCGCAGCTCCCGGCCGATGCCGTCGGCCAGCTCCCCGACCTCCACCCCCACCTCCCCCTGCCCGGCCTCGGCCAGCAGGAGCGCCAGGTTGCCCAGGCAGACGGCCTCCTCCGAGCGGCGGCCGAGGGCGCGCCACGTCCCGATCGTCTCGTTGTAGAGGGCGATCGCCTCGTCGTACGCGCGCCTCTCGTGCGCGAGCATGGCGAGCAGGTTGACCGCGAAGGCGTGATCCGCCGGGCGGGCGCCGGCGCACTCCCGCACGGCCCTGCCCTCCTCGGCCGCCGCCTCGGTGGCCCGGCCGGCGTACAGGATCTCGCCGCGCTTGCGCCGCGCGTGCGCCTCGGCGACCCGGTCGCCGCGCTCGGCCGCCGCCGCGACCAGCCGCTCCGCCGTCTGCTCGTAACAGGTCGTGCCCGACTCGAAGTCGAAGACCAGGCTCATCATGTCGAACAGCGACACCGCGTCCCGCAGCGTGCCGCCCGGCGTCTCGGCGAGCTGGTGCAGGAGGCCGAGCATGCCCTGCTCCTCGGCCTGCCCCCAGGCGAGCGCGGCGTCCAGATCCTCGAACGGCGGCCGGGGGCCGGACGGGGTGAGCCCGTCGAGCACCGGGTCGCCCGGGTACATCACGCCGACGATCCACGCCATGGCGGCCAGGTAGTGCCCGAGCAGCCGGTCGAGAGCCACCCGCCGCGCCTCGGCACCGTGCGTCCGCGCCGGGCCACCCGCCCCCTCACCGTGCGTCCGCGCCGGGCCGCCCGCCCCCTCGCCGTGCGTCCGCGCCAGGCCACCCGCCCCCTCGCCGTGCGTCCACGCCAGGCCACCCGCTCCCTCGCCACCGAGCGTGTCCGATTCGCCGGTTCGCGTCCCTTCGTCGTCCAGGCGGGAGCGGGCGTACAGCTTGAGGAGGTCGTGGTGGCGGTAGCGGCCGGGGGCGGGCGACTCCATCATGTGCACGTTCACCAGAGCCTCGCAGAGCTCCTCCGCCTCCGGCTCCGTCACGCCCAGCACGGCCGCCGCCGACGAGGCGGGCAGGTCGGCCGCGTTCGGCACGGCCAGCAGCCGGAACGCCGCCGCGTGCGCCGCGTCCAGCTGGTCGTACCCCAGGGCGAACGTCGCCTCCACGGCGAGGTCGTCCACCCGTAACTCGCCCAGCCGGCGGCGCTCGTCGGCCATCCGGTCGCGCATCCTGGCCAGGCGCCAGCCGGGGCGCGCCGCCAGCCGGGAGGCCACGATCCTGATCGCCAGGGGCAGGTACCCGCACGCCCGCACCAGCTCGTGCGCCGCCTCCCGCTCGGCGGCCACCCGCTCCGCCCCCACCACCTTGACCAGCAACTCCAGCGCCTCGTCCGGGCGCATCGCCGCCAGGCCGAGGTGCCGCGCGCCGGAGAGCCCGGCCAGGCGCGCCCGGCTGGTGACCAGCACGGCGCACCCGGCGGCGCCCGGGAGCAGCGGGCGCACCTGTGCCGCGCTCGCCGCGTTGTCCAGCAGCACCAGGACGCGCCGTTCGGCCAGCACCGAGCGGTAGAGCGCGGCCCGTTCCTCCAGGTCCTCGGAGACCGCGGCCGGGTCCACGCCCAGCGCGCGCAGGAACGCGCCCAGCACCGCCTGCGCCCCCAGCGGGCGCGGCCCCGCTCCTCGCAGGTCGACGAAGAGCTGCCCGTCGGGGTAGGCGGCGGCGAGCCGGTGCGCCGCGTGCACGGCCAGGGCGGTCTTGCCCATGCCACCGGCGCCCGCCACGGCGGAGATGACCAGCGCGGAGCCGTTCCCCTCGCGCAGGGTTCGCACCACCCGCTCGACGTCCGGCTGCCTGCCGGTGAAGTCCGTCATGTCGGCGGGAAGCTGGCGCGGCACCGGCCACGGGGCCGGCCCCTGCTCCTTCTGTTCCGTGCCGAGCCCCGGATCGGCGGTGATGATCCGCTGGTACAGCTCCGCGAGCTCCGGCGACGGATCGACGCCCAGCTCCGCGGCCAGCAGCTTCCTGAGGTCGGTGAAGACGCCGATCGCCTCCGCCTGCCGGCCCGACCGGTACAGCGCCACCATCAGCAGCCCGGCCAGCCGCTCCCTGACCGGGTGCTCCGCGCACAGCGTGGTGAGCTCGGCGACGACCTCCGCGTGCCTGCCCTGCTCGACGTCCTCGCCGATCCGGCGCTCCAGCAGCGCCAGCCGCCGCTCCGCCAGGCGGGCCCGCTGCGCGCGGGCGTAGCCGCCGTCGAGCCCGGCCAGCGGCTCCCCCTGCCACAGCGCCAGCGCCTCGCCGAGCCGCCCCTGCCGGGACAGCTCGTCGAGGACGCCAAGGTCGGTGGTGCCGGCGGTGAGGGCGTACCCGCTGCCGACGGAGGCGATCACCTCGGCGCCGAGCACGGACCGCAGCCGGGACACGTACGTGCGCAAAGTGCCGATGGCGGTACGCGGCTGCTCCGCCCCCCACACCGCGTCGAGCAGGTGCTCGTGGGAGACCACCCGGCCGCCGGCCAGCACCAGCACCGCCAGCACGAGCCGCTGCTGCGGCGAGCCGACGTCCACCTCGGCGCCGCCCCGCCAGGCGCGCACCGGGCCCAGCACGGACAGCCGCAGTTCAGGATCACTCATCGGGGCACCACGGCGACGCGCTCGTCTCCTCTGCCGGGACCGTCGCCTTCCTCCTACTTGGGAAGGCGTTCGCCTGATCGAGGCAAGCATCATAGGGGACGCCCGGCGACCGGCGCGGCCCGTTCCGCGGACCGTCCCTGGTCATGGGTCGCGCCTGCTCAGCAGCTTGGGCAGGGCCGCGAGCGTCGCGCCGCCCGCGCCGCCGCCGCTGAGCAGGGCGCCCGGCCACTGGGCGCCGGCGGCGAGGACGAGCGCGCAGGTGATCGCGGCGATCATGATCGTCAGGGTGAGGGTGAGAAGCTGGCGGGTGGTGAACAAGGCGGTGTCCCCTTGGAGGTGGTCGGCGTCGATGGACGCGACCCACCCTGTGGCCCGGAGAACGCCGTCGGCCAGCGGTCCAAACGTGCTCGGACGGAGCCGTACGAGGCCGAAAACGATCGCGTGGGTCGACGTAAACTTCCGCACTTCTCCGAATGCATCCGGATTCATCCGGATTAATCGCGAAATCAAGGCTGAATGCCACTCTTGGGTCGCATGGGCAGGCGATCAGCGGATGTGACCTGCGATACCGGATGAGATCGGATCCGCGAAGTCGCGTCTATCGTGAAACGTTCTCTGGAAGCATGGCCCGCATCCGTCGACCCCCGTCGACCCCACCGCCACATGAACCGGAATCGATCATCGAAGATGATGGCAGACACTCATAGGGCAGGAGCCCGTTCCGAATTCATCGCCGCGCTCAAGGAGCTGCGGGAAGCGGCCGGCCAGCCGACCTATTCCCAGATGCACAAGCTGTCGCGCGCCGAGGACATCCCCAAGGAGCTACCGGCGAGCACGCTCAACGACATACTCAACGGCAAGCGGGAGCGCCTGCCCGACTGCCAGCTCGTCGTCTCATTCGTGATGGTCTGTCACCGCCACGCCGAGTCGACCGGCCTGCCCACGGACGGCCTCGGCAGCGTCGCCCAGTGGCTGGCCCACTGGCGCGCCGCCAGGAACGAGCGCTCCCAGGCCATCGGCTCGTACGACCTCTACGGGACCCCCGCCGACGAGGCCGAGCGCCGTACCACCAGGACCGTCGCGCGCCTGGTCCGCCTCGCCGGGGACGGCGACGACGAGTCCGTCTACCGCCTGGCGATCATCAAGGTGCTGACCGGCGAGAACGCGGAGGCCCGATACTGGCTGCACGTCGCCAGGCAGCGGCGGCACCCCGGCGCCGAGGCGTTCGCCGCCACCTCGCGGCCGGAGGAGTTCGCGGCCGGTCAGTGCTTCGCCTACGGGCAGACCTACGAGCAAGCGGGCGCCGCCAAGGAGGAGATCGCGCGGTTCTACTACAAACTCGCCGCCGACCACGGCCACCCGCAGGCCATCGAGCGCCTGCGGGCCCTGCGCGCCGTCCCGTTCGGCAAGCTGCTCCCCGCCCCCATCCCCGCGACGTAGGCCGTCGGGGCGGGTCAGACGCTGCGCAGGACCGAGACCACGATGCCCAGCACCACGGCCTCGTCGCCGTCGATGACGTCGTAGGCGGGGTTGCGCGGCTCCAGGTAGACGTGGCCGCCGCGGCGGCGGAACACCTTGACGGTGGCCTCGCCGTCGATCATCGCGGCGACGATCTGGCCCGAGTGCGCCTCCGGCTGCTGGCGCACCACGACGATGTCGCCGTCGCAGATGGCCGCGTCGATCATCGAGTCGCCGCGCACCCGCAGGCCGAACACGGTGCCGCGGCCGGTCAGGTCGCGCGGCAGCGTCAGCGCCTCGTCCAGGTGCTCCTCCGCCAGGATCGGGCTGCCGGCGGCGATGTCACCCACCACGGGCACGCTCACCATGTCCGCCGGACGCTCCGGCGCCGCCGCCCGCAGAAACGGGCGCACGTCGATCGAGCGGGTCACCGTCGTGCCCCGGCGCAGCAACCCCCGCTCCTCCAGGCTCCTCAGATGCTTCGACACCGACGAGGGCGACCTCAGCCCGACCGCGCGGCCGAGCTCGCGGGTGCTCGGCGGGTAGCCGTACCTGGCCACCCAGTCCCTGATCGTGGCCAGGATCCGCTGCTGGCGCTGCGGCAGGGCCGAGAAGTCCACGTACTCGAAGTCGTCATGATCGTCGTAGCTGGTCACCTGCGAAATGCTAGGCCCAACACGGGCCCGGCGGGGTGACGGGGCACTCACGAGCCGCCGGGTGCCAATCCTGTATCGGGGCTCTTGGCCGCTCGTGACGGTCATGTCAGGGTTACGGGCACGGATCGTGCCGACAGGGGTGATCGTCATGACCGAAGCGTCCATCGAGACCGGCTCGTCCTTCGACGCGGTCGTCATCGGCGCCGGATTCTCCGGCATGTACATGCTGCACCGGCTGCGCGGCCTCGGCCTGACCGCGCGCCTCTACGAGGCCGGCGACGGCGTCGGCGGCACCTGGTACTGGAACAGGTACCCGGGCGCCCGGTGCGACGTGGAGAGCGTCGAGTACTGCTACTCGTTCTCCGAGGAACTGCAGCAGGCGTGGGACTGGACCGAGCGATACCCGTCCCAGCCCGAGATCCTGCGCTACGCCGAGCACGTCGCCGACCGCTTCGACCTGCGCCGCGACATGAGGTTCTGCAGGCGCGTCACTCGCGCCGCCTACGACGCGGCCGGCGCCCGCTGGCGGGTGGAGACCGACCGCGGCGACCGCGTGACCGGCCGCTTCCTCATCACCGCCGTCGGCTGCCTCTCGGACGCGCGCGTCCCCGACCTGCCCGGCACCTTCGAGGGCGAGAGCTACCACACCGGACGCTGGCCGCACGAAGAAGTCGACTTCACGGGCAAGCGGGTCGCCGTCATCGGCACCGGCTCGTCCGGCATCCAGATCATCCCCGTCATCGCCGAACGGGCCGCGCAGGTCACGGTCTTCCAGCGGACGCCCAACTTCACCATCCCCGCCTGGAACCGCCCCATCCGGCCCGAATACGCCCGATGGGTCAAGGACAACTTCGCCGAGATGCGCCGCTCCATGCGCGCATCCCTGTTCGGCATCGCGGCGCCGTTCAACACCCGCTCCGCGCTGGCGGCCTCCGAGCGGGAGCGCGCCGAAGAGCTGGAGGCGCGATGGGCGCACGGCGGGCCCGGCTTCCTCGGCGCCTTCGGCGACACCGCCGTGGACGAGCGGGCCAACGAGGTCGTCGCCGAGTTCGTACGGGAGAAGATCCGCCACACCGTCGACGACCCGCAGGTGGCGGAGCTGCTGTCGCCGCGCGACCATCCCATCGGCACCAAGCGGCCCTGCTTCGACACCGGCTACTACGCCACCTACAACCGGCCCAACGTGCGGCTCGTCGACGTCCGCGCCACCCCCATCAAGGAGCTCCTTTCGGCCGGGTTGCGGACCACCGAGGCCACGTACGAGGTCGACGTCATCGTGTACGCGACCGGCTACGACGCCATGACCGGGCCGCTGCTCGCCATCGACATCACGGGCGCGGGGGGCGTGGCGCTGCGGGACAAGTGGGCGGGCGGGCCCCGTACGTACCTCGGCCTGATGACCGCCGACTTCCCCAACCTGTTCACCATCACCGGGCCGGGCAGCCCGTCGGTGCTCAGCAACATGTTCGTCTCCATCGAGCAGCACGTGGACTGGATCGCCGACTGCCTCCGCCACCTCGCGGACAGCGGCGCGGCCGTCATCGAGGCCGACCCCGACGCCGAGGACGGGTGGACGCGGCACGTCGGCGAGATCGCCGCCCAGACGCTCTTCCCCCGGGCCGACTCCTGGTACATGGGGGCGAACATCCCTGGGAAGCCACGGGTGTTCATGCCTTACGCGGGCGGGGTCGGCACCTACCGCGCCCTGTGCGACGAGATCGCCGCCAAGGGCTACGAGGGCTTCACCCTGTCCCCCTGACCCGCCCCCGCACCCCGGCCCCGCCGCCCGGCTCCCACCCTTTGCGCGAGCCCGCCACACCGGACCTCGTGCCCTACGCGCCCATGCCGTGCCCGAGCCACGCGACGCGCACGGGGGCAAAGTCAGCGCCGCGCAAGGTGGCCGCGCGGGCCGTGCGATGCGCGCCGCGCAAGGTAAGCGCCGCGCAAGGCGGGCGCCGCACGAGGTGGCGCCCCACGAGGTGCCGCCGCACGAGGTCGCTGGCGTCGGGCGGTGTGCCGCCGCGCAAGGTGAGCGCCGCACGAGGCGGGCGCCGCACGGGAGCCGCACGAGGGCGCCGCACGGGGGCGCCGCAGCGCGGAGGCGGGTGTCGCGCCTCCTGAGTGTGGGTGGCCGGGCGGAGGTCGATCGAGCCTGCCGTTCCGGGTCGCACATGTGCCCCTCGGTGGCCGCGCGAGGTGCCGCCGCACGGAGTGCCGCCGCGGGAGGTGGCCGCCGCACGGGGCGGCGCCGCATAAGGCAGGCGCCGCACGAGCTGGGCGCCGGACGAGGCGGGGGCCGCGGGAGGCAGGCGCCGCGCGAGGCGGGCGCCGCGCGAGGCGGGGGCCGCGCCTTCTGGGTGTGGGTGGCCGGGTGGCGGTCGCGCTTGCGCGCGTGGGCGCAGGGGGCGGCGGCGGGGTGGCGCATTGGCCGAAGGCGACACATCCGGGGGCCCTGAGTGGACATGAAGTGTCAATGTTTGAGATTTCATGACAAGTCCACGCCCAAGTCAGGGTTTTTCGTCGTTTGTCGGTTTACGCTCCCCGGCATGCGTGTTAAGTCCCGGGCCCTGGCGATCCTCGTCGTGGCCGGCCTCGCCGGTCCGATCGCCGCCCTGTCCTCACCCTCCATGGCCGCCGCGGCACCAGGCGCCGTGGTCATCAGCCAGGTCTACGGCGGGGGCGGCAACTCCGGCGCCCCCCTCTCGAACGACTATGTGGAGCTGTTCAACCGCAGCGCCGCCCCCGTCTCGCTGGACGGCTGGTCCGTGCAGTACACCAGCGCCACCGGCACCGGGAACTTCGCCTCGAACAAGGCCGATCTGTCCGGCACGCTGGCGCCGGGCCAGTACCACCTGGTGCAGCTCGCCGCGGGCACCACGCCCAGCGGGGCGCTGCCCCAGCCCGACAGTGTCGGCTCGATCAACCTGAGCGGCACCGCAGGCAAGGTGGCGCTGGTGCGCTCGGCCGAGGGCCTGGCCTGCAACGGCTCCACGACTCCCTGCTCGGACGCCCAGCTGGCGCAGCTCGCCGACCTCGTCGGGTACGGCACCGCGAACTTCTCGGAGGGCACCGCTGCCCCCGCGCTCACGAACGCCACCGCCGGGCTGCGCAAGGGCGGCGGCTGCGCCGACACCGACGACAACGCCGCCGACTTCGAGACCGGGGCCCCGGCGCCCCGCAACAGCGCCACCGCCCCGGCCCCCTGCGGCGGCGAGCCGTCCCCGACGCCCACTCCGACACCCACTCCGACGCCGGCCGAGAGCTGCGACACGCCGGCCACGCACCAGATCCCGCAGGTGCAGGGCAACGGTGAGGCGAGCCCGGTGGCCGGGCAGAACGTGCGGGTCGAGGGGGTCGTGACCGGCGACTTCCAGGGCTCCGGCGGTCTCGGCGGCTTCTACGTGCAGGCCGCCCGGCCGGACGCCGACCCGGCGACCTCGGAGGGCCTGTTCGTGTTCTCCTCGACGCCGGTCAAGGCCGGCGACCGGGTGCTCGTGTCCGGCAAGGCGATCGAGTACAACGGCCTGACCGAGATCTCCCCCGCCACGGCCGTGAACGTCTGCGGCACCGGCACGGTCCGGCGCACCGAGATCGAGCTGCCGCTCAGGAAGGACGTCACGTTCGAGCGGTACGAGGGCATGCTCGTCACGTTCGACGACGACCTCGCGATCTCCGAGACCTACAACCTGGCCCGCTACGGCGAGCTGCTCCTGGCCGAGGACGAGCGGCTGTTCCAGCCGACCGACCGCGAGGGCGTGGACACCGCCAGGGACGCGCGGCGCCGGATCCTGCTCGACGACGGCCCCAACGCGCAGAACCCGGCCACGCTGCCGTACCACACGCAGGGCTCGAACACCGTGCGCGTCGGCGACGAGGTGCGGGACCTGACCGGCATCCTCACCTACGGCTTCGACGTCTACCGCGTCCAGCCGACCGCGCCCGTCGTCTTCCGCGCCGAGAACCCGCGCCCCGCCCGCCCCGAGCGGGTCGGCGGCGACGTCCGGGTGGCCAGCCTCAACACGCTCAACTGGTTCACCACGCTCGGCTCGCGCGGCGCCACCACCGCCGAGGAGCGTGACCGCCAGCTCGCCAAGCTGGTCGCCACCATCACCACGCTCGACCCCGCCGTGGCCGGCCTCATGGAGGTCGAGCGCAACGACGACGTCGCGCTCAACGCCTTGGTGGACGCGCTCAACGCCAAGGCGGGCGCCGGCACGTACCAGGCGATCACGCACCCGAACCCGGGCACCGACCTCATCCAGACCGCGCTCATCTACCAGCCGGCCAGGGTCACCCCGATCGGCCCCGCGCGCTCCTCCTCCGACCCGATCTTCAACCGGCCGCCGCTGGTGCAGACGTTCGGCAAGGCGAACGGCCGGGGCAAGACGTTCACGGTGCTGGTCAACCACTTCAAGTCGAAGGGCTGCACCGACGCCGACGGGCCCGCCACCGGCGCCGACGCCGACCAGGGCGACGGGCAGAGCTGCTACAACGCCAAGCGCGTCAAGCAGGCCCAGGCCGTGCTGTCCCTGATCGGCGAGCTGAAGCTGAAGAACGCGCTCGTCCTCGGCGACATCAACGCCTACGGCGAGGAGGACCCGATCCACGCCTTCGAGGACGGCGGGCTGACCAGCCTCAGCAAGAAGTACGTCAAGAAGGACGACCGCTACAGCTACGTCTTCGACGGCCTGTCGGGCGAGCTGGACCACGTGCTGGCCGACAAGGGCGCCCGCAAGCTGGTCACCGGCGCGACCATCTGGCACGTCAACGCCGACGAGGGCCGGTTCATGGACTACAACACCGAGTACAACCCGCCCTACCTGTACGCGCCCGACCCGTTCCGCTCCTCCGACCACGACCCGCTGCTGGTGGGCCTGCGGCTCTGAGACGCCTCGCCTCCGCCTGTCACGCCGGTGACAGGCGGAGGTGCCGGCCCTGCCAGCGGGAACGCAGCCACCGGTCGTGGCTGGCGACCACGACCGCGCCCGGCCCCTCCGCGCCCAGGGCCTCCTCCAGCTCGTCCGACAGGCGGGGCGAGAGGTGGTTCGTGGGCTCGTCGAGCAGGAGCGCCGCGGGCCGGCGGATGAGCAGCGCGGCCAGCGCCAGCCGCCCGCGCATGCCGCCCGACAGTGACGCGAGCGCGCGGGAGTGCGGCAGGCCGCCGAGGCCCAGCCGGTCGAGGACGATGCCGGCGCGCCGGTCGGCGTCCCAGGAGTCGCGTTCCTGGGCCTGCTCCAGCCTGGCCCCGTACGCGGCGAGCAGGGCGGCGTCGCCGGGGTCGGCGGCGAGCGCCTGGCCGAGCCGGTCCAGCTCGGCCAGGTCGGCGCGGGCCTCGCGCAGGGCGTCGGCCAGCACGTCGGCGATGCTGGCGCGGGCGTCGAACGGCAGCTCCTGGTGCAGGAAGCCGAGGTCGGCGGGGCGGGTGACGGTGCCCGCGTCGGGCCGGTCCACCCCGGCCAGCAGCCGCAGCAGGGTGGTCTTGCCCGCGCCGTTCTCGCCGATGAGCCCGATGCGCTCGCCGGGCGCGGCGGTGAAGGAGAGGCCGTCGAGCACGCGCCGCGCGCCCAGCGTCCGTACGAGATCGCGGGCGAGCAGCGCGTCACTCACCCTGGGGGCCTCCGGTCTCCAGGAGGCGGCCGCCGGCCAGCTCCAGCCACCTCTCGACGCCGATCTCGGCGAGGAACCGCTCGTCGTGGCTGACCACGATGAACGCCCCCTCGTACGCGGCGAGCGCGCTTTCGAGCTGGGCGACGCTGACCAGGTCGAGGTTGTTGGTGGGCTCGTCGAGCAGCAGGAGCTGTGGGGCGGGCTCGGCGCACAGGACGCAGGCCAGGGTGGCGCGCAGCCGTTCGCCGCCGGACAGCACGCCGACGGGCAGGTGGGCGCGCGGGCCGCGGAACAGGAAGCGGGCGAGCAGGTTCATCCGCTCGGCGGGGGCCATGCCGGGGGCGGCGTCGGCGAGGTTCTCGGCGACGGTGCGGTCGAGGTCGAGCAGGTCGAGCCGCTGCGACAGGTAGGCGACGCGGCCGTCGGCCCGGCGGGTGGTGCCGCCGTCGGGGGTCAGGTCGCCGCTGACGATGCGCAGCAGGGTGGACTTGCCGGCGCCGTTCCTGCCGGTCAGCGCGATGCGCTCGGGCCCGCGCACGGTCAGGTCGAGGCCGGGCTCGGCGAACAGGCCGCGCGCCTGGAGGTGCTCGCCGTGGAAGACGGTGCGCCCGGCGGGCACGTTGGTGCCGGGCAGCTCCAGCGTGATGCGCTGGTCGTCGCGCAGCGCCCGCCCGGCCTCGTCGAGCCTCGCCTTGGCGTCGCTGACGCGGGCGGCGTGCATCTGGCCGGCCCGCCCGGCCGACTCCTGGGCGCCGCGCTTCATGTTGCCGGCGAAGATGCGGGGCAGGCCGGCGTTCTTGAGGTTGCGGGCGGCGTTGCCGGCGCGGCGCTCGGCGCGCTCGCGGGCCTGCTGCATCTCCCGCTTCTCGCGCTTGAGCTCCTGCTCGGCGCTGCGCACGGTGCGCTCTGCGGCCTCCTGCTCGGTCCGTACGGCCTCCTCGTACGCGGTGAAGTTGCCCCCGTAGAAGCGCACCTCGCCCCGTTCGAGCTCGGCGATGCGGTCCATGCGGTCGAGCAGGACGCGGTCGTGGCTGACCACGAGCAGGCAGCCGTTCCAGTCGCCGAGCAGGTCGTGCAGGCGGTGCCGGGCCTCGAGGTCGAGGTTGTTGGTGGGCTCGTCGAGCAGCAGCACGTCGGGCCGCTTGAGGAGCTGCGCGGCCAGGCCGAGCGAGACGACCTGGCCGCCGCTCAGCGTGGCGAGCGTGCGGTCGAAGGCGAGCCCGTCGAGGCCGAGCCGGTCGAGCTGGGCGCGGGTGCGCTCCTCGATGTCCCAGTCGTTGCCGATGGTGGTGAAGTGCTCCTCGGAGGCGTCGCCGGACTCGATGGCGTCCAGCGCGGCGATGACGGGGGCGATGCCGAGCACTTCCGCCACGGTGAGGTCGCCGGTGAGGGGCAGGCTCTGCGGCAGGTAGCCGAGCACGCCCTTGACGGAGACGTCGCCGCCGGACGGCCGCAGCTCGCCGGCGATGAGCTTGAGCAGCGTGCTCTTGCCGGCGCCGTTCGGGGCGACGAGCCCGGTACGGCCGCCGCCCACGCTGAAGGACAGGTCGGTGAAGACGGGGGTGTCGTCGGGCCAGGAGAAGGACAGCCCGGAACAGATGACGAAAGCGTCGGACATGCTGAGAGACCTCGGAGAATTGACCCGGGCACGCGAAAAGAAGGGCCCGGCAAGTGGAACGGGAATGAGGAAACGACGACCTGGGCCACACCGGGGGCGGTCTTGTCACGCCTGCCCGGGGCCGGGGTCAATCTCCGGTATCACCCGGAGATGTCGTCGTCACCTGCCACGTCTGCTCTCCTAGCTGTCATGAACGAGCACCTGTCACCATAGCATCTTCTGTCGACTACCCGCGCTCCTCCTCGGCCCACCGGGGATGGTTCCTCCTGGCCCAGCCCCACGTCACCCACCCCGTACGCATGCCCAGCCGCGCCCCGGGATCCCGCCAGGCGAGCCGGATGTGCCCCAGCACGACGACGCCGATGGCCAGCGCCGTCAGGTCGTGCACGAAGATGGCGCCGGCCCGCGAGATCCACGGCAGCAGCCCGGTGAACCACATCAGCAGCCCGGTGAACATCATCACCGGCACGGCCCCGGCGATCCAGCCCGCCCAGATCTTCTGCCCGGCGTTGAACTTGCCGGCCGGGCGCGGCCCCGGCGTGCCCCGGCGGACGGCGCGCAGCCACTCCCGGTCGTACGGGGCGAGCCGGTTGATCCTGCGCAGGTCGGCGCGGAACGAGCGGGCGGCGAGCCCGAGCAGGAACGGCGCCGGCAGCAGGATCCCCGACCACTCGTGCACGACGACCAGCAGGTGGCGGCGGCCGACGAGCTGGGCCAGCGGCCCGACGTAGAGGAACGCCGCCGTCCCGACGCACACCAGCATGAGCGTGGCGGTGGCGCGGTGGACCAGCCGCTCGGGGCGGGTGAAGCGGCGCAGCCGGTCAGGCGCCGCGCTCGTCGAGCCAGCCGTCGACGTCATAGCCGTACTCCTCCCAGTATCCGGGGACGACCTGGTCCGTGACGGAGATGCCGGACAGCCACTTGGCGGACTTGTAGAAGTACATCGGCGCGACGTACAGCCGGACCGGGCCGCCGCGCTCGTGGGTGAGCGGCTTGTCCTGCATGTCCAGGGCCACGACCACGTCGGAGCGGCGGGCCTGCTCCAGCGTCAGGCTCTCGGTGTAGACGCCGTCGAAGCAGGTGAAGCGCAGCGCCCTGCCCTCGGGCCGCACGCCCGCCACCTCCAGCAGGTGCGTCAGCGACACGCCGGTGAACGGGGTGCGGGGCACCCGCCAGCCGTCCGTGCACGTGACGTCGCCGACGACCCTGGTCTGCGGCATGGCGCGCAGCTCGGCCAGCGTGTACGTCACCGGCCGCGCGACCAGGCCGCCGATCTCCAGCCGGTAGTCGGCCGCCGTCCGCTCCGGCACCGAGCCGGCCACGCTGAAGTACCGGAACCCGCCCGAGCCGGGCAGCAACCCGGTCGGGTCCGAGCTCGCCAGCCGTTCCCAGCCGTCCTGCACGAGAGGGGCCGCGGCGAGGGCGGCGAAGCCGGCGCCGAGCATCGAGAGCATCGCCCGGCGCGCGATGGGCGCGCCGCTCTCCTTCGGGTGTCGTCGATCGTTCACGTCCGTGATTCGAGCAGCCGCGGCCTCCTCCCGCGCGCGGCGGCCCGCTCCAGTAAGACTTTCGTCATTCCTCATTCCCGCTCCGCTCCGGACCCGCCCTGGCGCAGGAACAGGCTCGCGCCCCGCTCCGCCCACAGCTCCTCGTCCATGTGGTGGTCACGCCACACCTCGGGTGGCTCGGTCAGCCAGTCGTGGCCGAAGATCGCGTACGGGTGGTCCGCGCCCGCGTCCGTCAGCTCGTCCTGGCCCAGGTACTCCATCAGCGGCCGCCACAGCTGCGCGTTGGCGACCAGCAGGTACGACGCCGCCAGCCCCGGCTCGTGCAGCCAGCGGCGCAGCAGCCACGCCTGGAACACGTCCGTGATGGGCGACGGCTTCGCCTCGAACGCCGGGCAGATCAGGTGCCGCGCGATCCCGACGTGCGTCCCCGGCGGCAGCGCCGTGCGGCGGCTCACGTCGTGCCAGATCTCCCCGACGACCGGGTCCGCGTCCAGCTCCGCCCGCTCCGGCCGGCTCAGCGTCAGCCAGCTCAGGTACGCACGGAGCCGGCCGCTCCGCCGCGACCGCAGCAGCGTGAACGCCTCCGGCCGGCGGCGCAGCCAGAACCGGACGGAGGCGGCCGTCAGCTCGCCGTGGGCCTCGCGGGCCATCGCGACGACCTCGTCATGGCCGTCCGGCGTCACCCCGCACGCCCGCACGTCCTCCTCGCCGACCTGCGACACGTACCGGCCGATGACCCCGCCGCGCCGGCGCAGGTGGCTGATCGTGCGCATGACCGCCACGCACGCGCGCGGGTCGCGGGCGCCGCGCAGCAGCTCGCCCATGACGTAGTGGCGGACGCGGCGGTGCATCCGCTCGTAGCCGGCCGGGTCGCGCCAGCGCAGATGGTGCTCCAGGGCCTCGCGCAGCACGCCGCCGACGTCCAGGCCGAGGGCGGCGGTCTCCACGTACGGCCGGGTCCGCAGCCAGTCGAACAGCTCCGCCGCCCGGCCGTCCGGCAGCACCGCGGCCAGCAGGTCCTCCGTGGTGTGGCGGGCGTGCGCGCACACGTGCAGCGCCCACCGGTGCAGGTCCGACGGCACGTCCCCGGCCAGCCGGTCCAGGACGTTGTCCACGACGTAACGGACCGCCTCCCGGTACGGCGGCTGGCCCGTGGCCGACCTGCTCCTGCCCACCTCGGCGGCCAGCGACAGCGCGAACGGGTGGCCGGCGGCGAAGCCCGCGATCGAGGCGCGCAGGCCCGGCTCGACGCCCCGGGCTTCCAGCAGCGCGGCGGACTCCGCGGCGGTGAGGGGTTCGAGGTGCCGGATCGTGATCGTGCCGGACCAGGCCGGGTCGGTGAGCCAGGCGGCGCTCGGCCCGCTCCTGCCCGCCACCACCACGGCCGCGTCGGCGGGCAGCCGCCTGAGGAGGTCGTCGCGCAGCCACGGCTCCAGCTCGGCCAGCTCCTCGAAGGCGTCGATGAGCAGGACGGAGCCCGCCGCCCCCGCCAGCTCCTCCGCGAACCGTTCAAGACGATCGCGGGCATCGGCGCCCGGGCGGTCCGCGACGGGCCGATCCGCGACGGGCCGGTCCACGGCGGGCCGATCCGCGGCGGGCCGGTCCACGGCGGGCCGATCCGCGGCGGGCGTCAGGTGGTTCCCGGCGGCGGGCGTGAGGTGGCGGACCGGGCGGCCCTGGGCGGCGGCGTCCTCGGCGAGGCCGCGCAGCAGCGCCGACTTGCCGATGCCGGCGGGCCCGCGCACGAACAGCACTCCGAGGCGGCCCTGCTGGAGGAGGTCCTGGAAGGCGGCACGCTCGGCGGCCCGGCCGACGAACGGCACGGCGGCCGGCCGGGCCTCCTGGGCGGGCCGGCGGGCGGGCGACGCGGGCGCGGGCTCGTCGCGGGGGTCGGCCTCGGCCCGCAGGATCCGGTCGTGGACGGCCCGCAGCCGCGGCCCCGGGCTGACCCCCAGCTCCTTGCCGAGCAGGTCGTACACCATCCGGTAGACCTCGAGCGCCTCCGCCCGCCTGCCGCTCCGGTACAGGGCGAGCAGGTAGATCTCGTACAGCGGCTCCTCAAGCCGGTTCAGCTCGATCAGCAGCGGCACCTCGGCCGCCACCTCGGCGTGCTCGCCGCGCTCCAGCCGCAGCCGCAGCAGCTCCTGGACGGCCACCAGCCGCAGCCGCTCCAGCCGGAACCGCTCCCGCTCGGCCGCCTCGCCCGGCACGCCGGCCAGCGCCGTGCCCGTCCAGAGGCCGAGCGCCTGCTCCAGCAGCTTCACCGCGCCCGGGACGTGCCCGCGCTCGCGCTCCTCCCTGGCCGACTCCAGCAGGCCGGCGAACTCGAGGGCGTCCACCGCGAACAGCGCCGGGTCGAGCATGTAGCCGCCCGACCTGGAGGTGATCGCCGCGTCCAGCCCCTGCGCCGACAGCAGCCGCCTGATGCGCGAGATATACGTTCTGACGACGGCCTCGCCGGTGGCCGGCGCGTGCTCGCCCCACAGGCCGTCGATGACCTCGCTGATCCGGACGTAACTGCCGCTGTTGGCGAGCAGCAGCATGAGAACGGCCTGCTGCTGCGGCGTGCCGAGGTCCAGCCGCGTGGCGCCGCAGGAGAGCCCGGGCGGCCCGAGGATCGTGAACCTGCAGAGGGACGGGAGCATGCCCCCGACGGTAGGAGCGCCGGAATCGGCGCCGCGAGCGTCAGATGACGCCATATGTGTACGTCACGTGTACGTGCCGCCGGAACCGGACCCGTGCCCAAGAACTTACGGACCGCGAACAAGCCCGGCAATGCGTCAAAATCCCGACGCGGCGTCAGTAGGGTCGGTCGGAGATGCCTTTCACGGCATCGGTGATGAATCATGCGAAGCAAGAGGTGGGGGAACCTCGATGGGCGGGGTGAGCTTCGGGCTGCTGGGCCCGATCAGCGTCTGGAGCGGCGGGGAGGAGCGCGACGCGGGGCCGCCGCAGCAGCGCGGGGTGCTCGCCCTGCTGCTGCTCGGCGAGGGGCGCCAGGTCTCGCTCGACGATATCGTGGGCGCGCTGTGGGGCGACGGGGCGCCGCGCAGCGCCGTCGTCAGCACCCGCACGTACGTCTCGCGCCTGCGCCGGGTGCTGGCCGACGGCGGGGGCGCCGGGCTGGGCACCGAGGCGGAGATCCGGTCGGCGGGCGGCGGCTACCAGCTCGTCGTGGACCCCGGCGCGGTGGACGTGACCGTGTTCCGGCAGACCACCGCCGCCGCCCGGCAGGCCCGCGAGCGCGGCCACCTCGCCGAGGCCGCCCGGCTGCTGCGCGGCGCCCTGGCGCTGTGGCGCGGGCCGGCGTTCGACGGGCTCGGCGGGGCGTTCTTCGAGGGGCGCCGCACGTGGCTGGAGCAGCTGCGTGCCTCCGCCGTGGAGGAGCGGTGGGCGCTCGACATCGAACGGGGCGACTGCGGCCCGGCCATCGCCGAGCTGACGCGGGCGACGGCGGCCGAGCCGTACCGGGAGCGGCTGTGGGAGCTGCTGATGTGGGCGCTCGACCGCGACGGCCGCCGCGAGGAGGCCCTGGCCGCCTTCCGGCGGATCGCCCGGCTCCTGGACGACGACCTCGGGCTCGGCCCGGGGCCCGGCCTGCGCCGCATGTACGCCAGGATCAGCGCGACCGCCGGCGCCTCCCTCGTCTGACCTTCCGGCCGGCGCCTCACGCGTCGGACCGGTACACGTCCTGGCCAGCGCCTCACGCGTCGGACCGGTACACGTCCTGGCCAGCGCCTCACGCGTTCGACCGGTACACGTCCTGGCCGGCGCCTCACTCGTCCGGCTGCTGGTAGGTCTGGAGCACCCGCGCGAGGTCGGCGCGGGAGCTCACCCCCAGCTTGGGGAAGATCCGGTGCAGGTGGGTGCCGACGGTGCGGTGCGACAGGTACAGCCGCTGCCCGATCTCCCGGTTCGTCAGCCCCTCGGCGGCCAGTTGCGCGATGCTCAGCTCGTGCGGGGTGAGCCGGTCCCACGCGTCCGGGTCCCGGCTCGGGCTCGACTCGCCCGCGCCGCGCAGCTCCAGCCGGGCCCGCTCGCCCCAGGCGGCCAGGCCGAGCGCGTCGAACGCGTCCCTGGCCGTCCGCAGGTGCATGCGGGACTCGACGGCCCGGCGCCGGCGGCGCAGCCACTCGCCGAACGCCAGGTGCAGCCGCGCCCGCTCGGCCGGCCACGCCGTCAGGTCCGCCCGCAGCGCGGCGGCGAACAGCTCCTCCGCCTCCTCCTCCGGGGCGAGCACCGCCCGCGCGTACCGCAGCCCGATGTGCAGCGCGGGCGACGGCGCCGACGCGGCCAGGGGCTCCAGCCCGAGCAGGACGTCCCGCGCGGCGGCGGCCCGCCCCGCCCGCAGCGCGGCCTCGGTCAGCTCGGCGAGGAAGCAGGCGCGCAGGGCGAGCTGGCAGGCGGGGTCGGTGGGGTCGAGGATGCGGCTCAGGTCGGCGTACGCGTCGTCGAAGCGTCCCTCGCTCATGGCCGCCAGCCCGCGCGCGAGCTGCACCGTGGCCAGGACCGGGCGGGCGCCGGCGGGCAGCGCCACCCGCTCCGCCTCGTCCGCCAGCGCCCTGGCCCGCTCGCTGTCGCCGCGCAACGCCGCGATCTCCGCCTGCACCGCCGTGGCCAGCCCGTACATGAACGGCTGGCCCGTCTCCCGGGCCAGCCGCGCCGCCTCCTCCGCCGCCGGCACCGCCGTCGCCAGGTCGCCCAGCCTGGCCGAGGTCCACGCCTGCACGGCCAGCGCCCTCGGCAGCAGCCCGAGCCTGCCCTGCGCGCGCAGACCGGGCGCCGCCGCGGCGGACAGGCGGGCCGCCAGGTCGAACGCCCCGACCTGCATGGACGCGCTGCCCAGGTAGCGATCGACCTCCGGGTCCGCGCCCGCCGCCCCCGCCAGCTCCCGCAGCCCGCCCAGCACGCTCTCGCCCCGCTCGAACGGCGCCGCGTACGCGACGATCGCCACCAGGCGCGGGTCCCCGGCCGGCAGCGGCAGGCCGTCGGCCACGCTCAGCACCAGGCGGCGGGCGTCCTGGCCCGGCTCCGACCAGAAGCAGCGCATCGCGGCGCCCCACAGGATCCTGACGGCCGGCCCCACGTGGCCCTCCGCGGCGATGGACGCGGCCAGCCCGGCCAGCTCCCGCACCCGGGACACGTCTTCGCGCACCCCGTCCTCGAAACCGCTCAGCAGCCAGGCGGCGGTGGCGCGGCGGCGCGGCGACAGACCCACCTCGCGAGCCTCCGCGACCAGGCGCTCGGCGGCCTCGCGGCTGCCGGACTCCACCGCCAGCTCCGCCGCCCGCAACAACCGGAGCGCCTTCCCCTCGCGCTCCTCGCTCAGCCTGGCCGCCTCCTCCAGCGCCGCCACCGCCGCCGCGGCCGCACCCCTGCGCCGCGCCTCGGCCGCGGCCCGGTCCAGCTCCGCCGCCACTCCCTCGTCGGCCCCCGCCGTCGCCGCCGCCCGATGCCACGCCCGCCGGACGGGCTGCTCACCCAGCGTCTCGGCCAGCGCGAGGTGCGCCCGCCGGCGCTCGGGGAGCGGGGCCGCCGCAGGGATGGCCGAGCGCATCAGGGGGTGACGGAACCTGATCGTCCCGCCGCCCAGCTCGACCAGCCTCGCCTCGACGGCCGGCACGAGGATCTCCACCTCGGCGCCCGCGAGTGGCTGCGCGGGCGCGCCCGTGTCCGTCAGCGGTTCCTGGCTCAGGAGCCGGGCCGTGGCCGCCAGCGTCTCCGCGACCGACTCGCTCTCGTTGAGCGCCGCGACCAGCAGGGCCGCGCGGGCCGGCGGGGGCAGGGTGGCGTAACGCGCGGTGAACGCGCGCTCCAGGCGCTCGCCCAGGGGGACGAGCGAGCCGATCGCGCCCAGACCACCCGCGCCCGTCGTGCCCATCGAGCCCATCGCGCCCATCGGGCCTGAGCCGCCCGAGCCGGTCGTGCCCAAGCCGGTGACCGTCGCGGGGAGTTCGGTGAGGGCGAGCGGATTGCCCGCCGCCTCCTCCAGGAGGCGCGCCCGTACCGGCGGGGCGAGGCCGGGGGCGGTCGCGTCCAGCAGCTCGGCGGCGGCCTCGCCGGTGAGCCGGCCGACCGGCATCGCCGCCAGGCCCGCCTCCAGCAGCGGTGAGGGCTCGTCCTCGCGCAGGGTCACGATCATGGCGATGGGCTCGGACTCGATCCGGCGGGCCACGAACGCCAGCACGTCGGCGCTGGCCCGGTCCAGCCAGTGCGCGTCCTCGACGACGACGAGCAGCGGCCGGGCAGCGGCCACCTCCGCCAGCAACGTCAGCGCGGCCAGCCCGACCAGGAACACACCGGTTTGCGCCACGCCCTCGGGTGGGGTGGCGGCCGGCTCCGGGTCCTCGCCCAGACCGAGGGCGTCGCGCAGGGCGGTGCGCTGGCGGGCGGGCAGCGTGGCCACGGCCGCCCGGACCGGGTACAGGAGCTGGTGCAGCCCCGCGTAGGCGAGGTCGCGCTCGGCCTGCACGCCGGTCGTGGTGAGCACGCGCAGCCCGGCCGCCGACGCCGCCGAGGCCGCCTCCGCCACGAGCGCCGACTTCCCGATCCCGGCCTCACCCCGGATGAGGACGCCACCACCGTTCCGCAGCCCGCCACGATGCGGGAGGCCGCCACTGTCGCCGAGCCCGCCACGGTTCTGGAGGTCGCTACGGCCTCGGAGGTCGGCGATGAGGTCGGTCAGGGCCTCCAGTTCGGCCTTCCGCCCGTGAAGCGGCATGGTGGTGCGACTCCTAACTTCGGCGCGTGAGTCCTGGGGGACCTTACCCCGTGCCGGAGGTCGAGCTGCAACAGAACGTATACACCGCCCCGCCCCGATGGCGACCGTTCGTCAACGGAGTCTTCGCCTGCCGCTCCTACGCTCCCTGCCATGCCCACCACCATCGAATTCGCGACGGCCACCGAAGTCCGCCGCATGCGCGCGTTCGGACGAACACATCCTGAAGCTGCCGGCGACGGCGGAAAGGCGGGGCGCGGATGACGCTCGGACTCGCCGTGCCCTTCACGGACCCCGCCGCGCTGCTCGCGTGGGCGCGGCGCGCGGACGCGGGCCCGTTCGGCCGGATCGGCGTGCCGGACCGGATCGTGTACGACAATCCCGAGCCGATGGTCATGCTGGCCGCGATGGCGGCGGCGACCGAGCGGATCCGGGTGCAGTCGGAGGTGGTGCTCGCGCCGTTGCGGGACCCGGTGCTGCTGGCCAAGCAGAGCGCGACGCTCGACCGGTTGTCCGGCGGGCGGTTCTCGCTGGGTCTCGCGGTCGGCGCGCGGGAGGACGACTTCCTGGCCGTGGGCGCCGACCACGCCTCGCGGGGACGGCGGATGGACGAGCAGCTGGCGATCATGCGCCGGGTGTGGGCGGGCGAGCCGGTCGTGGCCGGGACCGGCCCGGTCGGCCCTGCCCCGTCGCGCGTGGGCGGCCCCGAGCTGCTGTTCGGCGGGTTCGCGCCGGAGCTGGCCGCGCAGTCGGTGGCGTCGATGGCGACGACGGCCGGCGCGATCAGGGACGTCGTGGCCGCGTACCGGGACGCGGGCGCGCACGAGGTGATGCTGAGCTGCTGGTCCGACGACCTCGACCAGATCGGCCGCCTGGCGGACCTGCTGTCATGACCGGTTCGGGGGGACCGGTGCCGCCGGGGTGCGCGATCGTGGGACGGGACGGCGAGCGGGAGGAGCTGGCCGCGTTCCTGGCGGCGAGTGGCGGGCAGGCGCTCGTGCTGCGGGGTGAGACCGGGGTGGGCAAGAGCGCCCTGCTCGATCACGCGGCGGGCCTCGCCGCCGCCCAGAGGTACGACGTGGTGCGGGCCGCCGGGGTCGAGGCGGAGGCGGAGCTGCCCTTCGCCGGCCTGCACCAGCTCCTCTACCCGCTGCTCCCCCACCTGTCCGGGCTCGACGACGGGCACCGGGCGGTGTTCGACGTCGTGTTCGGGCTGCGTGCGGGCGGGGCGCCGTCGATCATGTCGCTCGGCATCGCCGTCCTCGACCTGCTGGCCGTGGCGGCGTCGCAGGAGCGGCCGCTGCTGCTCGTGCTCGACGACGGCCAGTGGCTGGACGCCTCCAGCATCGAGGTGTGCGGGTTCGTGGGGCGCAGGCTGGCGGGCGGCTCCGTGAAGCTGCTGATCGCGGTGCGCTCGGACGTGGCCTCGCGGTTCGACACGGCCGCGCTGCCCGAGCTGCCGGTGACGGCCCTGCCGGACGAGGCCGCCGGACGGCTGCTGGACCTGCGCCATCCGCGGCTCGCCCCGCCGGCCCGGCGCGTGGTCCTGGAGCACGCCCGGGGCAACCCGCTGGCCCTGCTGGAGCTGCCGTCCTCCGTGGGGGCGGGCGAGCCGGGCGGGTTCGGTGCGGTCCCGCTGTCGCGGCGCCTCCAGCACGTGTACGGCCTGCGCATCGAGCGCCTGTCCGGCCCCGTACGCGAGGAGCTGCTGCGTGGCGCCCTGGACGGTGTCGGCGCGGGGCCGGGCGGGAGCCGGGTGAGCGGGGCGCGGTACCGCATGCGGGAGGCCGACGAGGCGGTGGCGGCGGGGCTGCTGGAGGTGGATCCCGCCACGGGCGACCTGGTGTTCCGGCACCCGCTGGTGCGTTCGACGGTCGTCCAGCTCGCCACGCCGAACCAGCGGCGCGCCGCGCACGCCGAGCTCGCCCGGATGCACCGCGACGACGTCGAGCGGCGGGCGCGGCACCTCGCGGCCTCCCGGGTGGACCCGGACGAGGAGGTGGCCGCCGCGCTGGAGGCGGCGGCCGAGTCGGCGACGCGGCGCGGCGGCGCGGTGGCCGCCGTGGCGTGGCTGACGCGCGCGGCCGAGCTGAGCGAGACGCCGGACGCCCGGTCCCGGCGGCTCGGCGACGCCGCCTTCATCGCCGGGCACGCGGCGCTGCTGGACCAGGCGCAGCGGCTGGTCCGCGCGGACCCGGCGCCGGGCCGGTCGGAGTCGCCCGCCACGGCCATCGCCGCCGCGTACGTGGCCCTGTACGAGGACGGCGACGTCCGCTCCGCGCACCACCGGGTGGCGGCGGCGATCGAGCACCTGAGCGACCCCCACCACCAGAGGGCCGGGGTCGTCGACGGCGGCGCGGAGGTGCTCACCCGGCTGGTGGACCTGCTGCTCGCCACCAGCCTGTACGCCGGCGACAGCGCGTCGTGGCACCGTACGGAACAGCTCATGGACGCCCTGGGCGACCGGGTCGACCCGCGCTCGGCGATCTACCGGGACGCCTGGAGCGACGTGGTCCGCCACGGCGCGGGCGTGGGCGGGCGGGTGGAGCGCGCGTTCGCCGACGTGTCGGCGCTGGAGCCGTGGGACGTCTCCCGCCTGGCCGTGGCCGCCTACCACGTGGACACGCTGGGCCGCTACCGCCCGTACCTGCGACGGGCCGTAGACCGCGAGGTGGAGACGGGCGCCGTCGCGAACGGCATGACCATGCTGCACCTGATCATGCTCGACCAGCTCGCCGCCGGCGAGTGGGACGACGCCGAGCGCACGGGACGGCGCGCGCTGGAGCTGAACACCGCGCACGGCAACGCGTTGTTCGCCCACCACACCCGCGCGTACCTGGGGCTGCTGGCCGCCGTCCGGGGCAGGGTGGAGCAGGCGCGCGAGGCGCAGGCGGTCGTGGACGCCTGGGCGCGCCCGCGCGGCATCGGCTTCCTGACCCAGGTCGCGGACGCGGTCGGCACGGCGGCGGCGCTGAGCGAGGGCGACTACGAGGCGGCCTACCTGCACGCGATCGGCATCACCCGCCCGGGCGCCTTCGAGGCGTATGCGCACCAGGCGCCGCGCACGTTGCTGGACCTGGTCGAGGCGGCCGTGCACACGGGGCGGCTGGAGCAGGCCCGTCGGCACGCCGGCGCCGCCCTGGACGCCGGGCTGCCCGGCATCTCCCCGCGACTGGCCATGATCACGTACGGCGCGGTGGCCATGACGACCGGCGACGACCGGGAGGCCGACGACATGTACGCCAGGGCCGAGGCCGCGGGCGGCGGTTTCCCGTTCGAGCTGGCCCGCATCCGGCTCGCGCACGGCGTGCGGCTGCGGCACACGCAGGGGCCGAAGGCGGCCCGGCCGCTCCTCGCCGGCGCCGCCGGGACGTTCGAGCAGCTCGGCGCGGCGGGCTGGGCCGAGCGCGCCCAGACCGAGCTGCGCGCCACGGGGCTGCCCGCCGGCGCCTCGCCCGTCCACCTGGCCGAGCTGACCTGGCAGGAGCGCCGGATCGCGGAGCTGGCGGCGAGCGGGCTGACGAACAAGGAGATCGGCGAGCGCATGCACCTGTCGCCGCGCACGGTCAGCTCGCACCTGTACCGGGTGTTCCCGAAGCTGGGTATCGCCTCGCGCGCCGCACTGCGCGACGCCCTGGCCAAAGCCGCCCACTGACGGCTCGCCGTGAGGCGCGAGCGCCTCGTCCGGCGGGCCGTCGTCTGGCGTGGACGCCCCGTTCGGCGCGTTGTGAGGCACAGGAGCCTCGCCCGGCGCCCCGCCGTCAGGCTTGGACATCCCGCCGTCAGGCTTGGACATCCTGCCGTCAGGCACGGATGCCTCGTTCGGCCAGCCAGAGCAGGACGTAGTCGGCGACCGCCCGCCACCCGCTGTCCACGACCAGCGAGTGGGCGCGGTCGGGGAACTGCTTGAGGCTGCTCACCGCCGTCGAGTCCCCGTACAGCTTGTAGACCGCGCGGGTGGCGGAGTCGGGCACCAGCCGGTCCTCCTGGCCGGAGATCAGCAGCAGCGGGCCGCGGGCGGTGTTGCCGGTGTCCACGTCGGCGCGGGGGTGGGGGCCGCCCAGGTCGGCCAGCAGCCGGGACGGTGCGGGGACGGCGTGCCGCTCGAAGAGCCGCGCCGACTCCTCCTCCGTGACCGCGTTCGCGAACAGCCGCCGGAACAGCCCGGCGTCCAGCGTGGCCGGCCACCGCTCGCGCGGGACCTGGCCGGCCGGGACGGGGGCGATGGCGACCGCGGCGCGGCCGAGGTTCGTGCCGAGGAGGTGCTGGGCGATCAGGCCGCCCACCGAGTGGCCGACGATCACCGGCGGGGTGTCGAACGAGCGGACGATGCGCGCGTAGTGCTCGGTGAGCGCGTCGAGGCCCACCTCGCGGGGGCCGCCCTGGAGCCGGCGGGCCTCCGCGACCGTGGCGGGCTCGCCCGGCCAGCCGGGCACCGAGACAGCGAACCCCAGCCTGGAGAACCGTTCGTCCCACGGCTCCCAGGACAGCGCGTGCAGCCACACGCCGTGGATGAAGACGATGGGGGTGGGGTTCACGGATCCTCCGTAGGCGCTGGACGTGGCTCAAGGATCGGGCGGGCGGCCCACCGGCGGGAACAGTCGAATGACTGAATGTCAGAGGCAAAAGCCGGGATGGGGGCCGGAGCCCGGGGCCGCCTCGCGAAGGCCCGGGCCGCAGCCCGAGGGCCCGGGCCGCATCGCGAGGGCCCGGGGCCGCACGCGCGCGGCCCCGGTCCGCGGGCCGGTCAGTGGCGGGGCTGGACGCACCGGTAGCTCGCCGCGTCGGCCACGTCCCCGTGGCCGGTGTAGCGGGAGACGGACGGGTAGAGGCACAGCTCGCGCGTGACCGTCTTGCCGGAGGAGTCCTTGACGGCGGCGCTCAGCGTCCGGGGGGCCTTGCCCTGCTCGACCCAGGCGGTCAGGGCGCCCAGGGCGTCGGTCGGCACGGGGCCGGTGCTGCCGGTGTTGCCGCAGTGGTCCACGCCGGGGGCGAGGAACAGCCGGTAGAAGTCGTCGACCCGGTGCGCGCCGCCCATGGCGCGCTCCACCCGCTGGCGGTAGTCCACGGTGCCCTGCGTCGGGATGAGCTGGTCGGCGTACCCGTGCCAGGTCAGCAGCTTGCCGCCGGACCTGCGGAAGGCCGACAGGTCGGGGTCGTCGGTGCCGATGACCTTGTCGTACTCGGCCTGCGACTGCGCGAACAGCTTGGCGAACTCGGCGTAGGTGATCGTCGAGACGTCGAAGGACGGCTGGCGCTTGAGCCACGTCGCGACCCAGGCGGCCGGCACGGGGAACGGCTGGCCTACCCGCTGACCGTCGGCGCCGGGCTTGGTGGCGGCGAGGTCGAAGGCGGCGCCGACGGGGATGCCGGACCACAACTTCCTGCCGGACGGGGTGCGGGGGCCGTCCCAGATCTTGCGGACGACGGCGGCGTCGGCGGCGGTGATGGTCTCCTGCTCGCCGTCGCACTCGACCGTCCTGCCGATCAGCTCGCGCGGGTCGAAGCGGCACTTCGCCGGGTCGCCGATGAGCCCGTCGCGGGCGCCGTCGAGGGGGTCGCACGCCTTGACGGCGGCCTGGGCGAACAGGGCGAACTCGCAGGCGGCCGGGTACGTCTTCTCCTGGTTCATGACGACCTGCGGCCACAGGGTGGCGACCTCGAACTCGTCCCAGTTGATGCCGGGGGCGGTGGCGAGGATGCCGTCGTAGTCGCCGGGGTGGCGCTGGGCCTCCATGTAGCCCTGGCGGCCGCCGGTCGAGCAGCCGTTCCAGTACGAGTAGGAGGCGGGCTTGCCGTACACGGCGGAGATGACCTGCTTGGCGACGAGCGTCATCTCGTGCACGGAGCGGTCGGCGAAGTTCTTCAGCAGCGCGGTGTCGACCTTGCCGGCATCGTCGAGCGCCCAGGCGGTGTCGATGTAGGTGCTGACGCCCGCGTCGGTGGTCGCGGTGGCGTAGCCGGCCTTGACCGCGCCGGCCAGCGCCGCTCCGTAGTCGCCGGCGGCGAAGGCGCTGCCGCCGACCGCCTGGAAGCGCCCGTTCCAGCCCTGCTCGGGCAGCCACACCTGCACCTTGGCGTGGTCGTCCACGCCCGGGTGGGTGAGCGTGACGGTGACCGCGCAGTGGGCCGGCACGTCGGGGACGTCCACGGCGGGCAGCGGCGTCACCGCGGGCACGTGCACGGTGCCCGCCTCGTGGCGCTGCGCCGTCACGGACTCCACCGTCGTGCCCGCGGGGGCTTTGACGGAGATGTCCGCACACATGAACGCGCCGGCGGCCGGCACACTGGCGGCGGAGGAGGTGCTGACCGGCGACGCGGTGGCGGCGGAGGCGGTGACCGGTGGCGCGGTGGCGGCCGGTGCTGTGGCGGCCGGTGCTGTGGCGGCCGAGGCGCTGACCGGGAGGCAGAGCGCCGCCGCCAGGGGCACACCGGCCGCCAGGACGGCCAGGAGTCTTTTCATGAGGTTCCCATCGCTGAGTGGGGTGATCGCTGAGGAGGGGGTCCGGCCGGACTCCGTTGCGGTGCCCTCACTCTGGTCCGCCCGCCGGGCGCGGCACATCAGTCACATGACGGCCGAACCGGACGGGTCCGCTTCCGTTCGTACGGCGGGGGCCGGGCCGCCGAGTTCCGTTCGTACGGCGGGGGCCGGGCCGCCGAGCCGTCCCGCACACCCCGCACCGGCACCTTTCACCGCAGGTTGACCGTCATGTGACTGATGTGGCGGCGCCCCCTCGCGGCCGAGAGTGAGGGTGGCGCCGCCCGTCCGGGCGGCGCCGCTGGAACGCTCGGAAGGAAGTCCCATGGTCAGCATCAAGCGGCGGCTCCTGCTGGGAGCCCTGTCGGCGGGCGCCGCGCTCGGCGCCCTCGTCGTCGCCGGCCCGCGAACGCCGCCACCGTGCCCGCCACCGGGCCCGCCACCACCGCGCCCGGCAAGCCCACGATCGTGCTGGAGCACGGCGCGTTCGCCGACGCGTCGAGCTGGAACGGCGTGATCGAGGAGCTGCGCAAGGACGGCTACCCGGTCATCGCGACGGCCAACCCGCTGCGCGGGCCCGCGAGCGACGCCGCCGCGCTGCGCAGCGTCCTCGACCACGTGAAGGGCCCGAAGATCCTGGTGGGGCACTCCTACGGCGGCTCGGTCATCAGCACGGCCGGCGCGAACGACCCGCAGGTCAAGGCGCTCGTGTACGTCGCGGCGTTCCTGCCCGCCCCCGGCGAGACCGCGCTGGAGCTGACGAACAAGTTCCCCGGCTCCACGCTGCCGGACGCGCTCGACCCGACGCCGTTCACCCTGCCGGGCGGCGGCACCGGCACCGACCTCTCCATCAAGGCCGACAAGTTCCGCCACCAGTTCGCCGCTGACGTGCCGGCCCGCGCGGCCGCGCTGATGGCCGCCACGCAGCGGCCCATCGCCCAGTCGGCGCTGGAGGAGAAGGCCGAGGTGGCCGCCTGGAAGGACAAGCCGAGCTGGGACGTCATCACGACCGAGGACCGCAACATCCCGGCGGCGGCGCAGCGCTTCATGGCCGAGCGCGCCCACGCGCACATGACCGAGGTCCGCGCCTCGCACTCGGTGGCCGTCTCCCACCCGAAGACGGTGGCCCGGGTGATCGAGAGCGCCGCCCGCGCGACCGCCGGATAAAAAACTTTCTCCGGCCGATGTCGATTCCTGCCGCGCGCGTTCGACGCATGGGTGAGAGCACGGCAGGAACGCATTCAGGAGATGTCATGGGCAACGTGATCATGCACAACGTGGTGTCGGTCGACGGTTTCATCGCCGACGAGCACGACCAGGTCGGGCCGCTGTTCGACTGGTACGCCAACGGCGACGTGCGGCTCACCGACGGGATCATGGTCTCCGAGACGTCGGCCGCCTACGTCAGGCCGATCTGGGCGGGCATCGGGGCGATGGTGATCGGGCGGCGCCTGTTCGACCTCACCAACGGCTGGGAGGGCAGGCCGTCCGTGGGTGACCACGTGGTGGTGGTCTCGCACCGGCCCAGGCCCGAGGGCTGGCACCCCGAGGCCCCCTACCACTTCGTGGACGACGTGGCCCAGGCCGTCGAGCTGGCCAGGAAGCTCGCCGGCGGGCGCGACGTCGCGGTGGCGGCCGGCGAGGCCGGCGGCCAGGCCCTGGCGCTCGGCCTGGTGGACGAGGTGGCGATGGACGTCGTGCCCGTGGTCTTCGGCTCGGGCAGGCGCTACTTCGGCTCCCTGGACGGGCAGCGCCTGCTGGAGGACCCGCACGTGGTCGTCCAGGGTGACCGCGTGCTGCACCTGGCCTTCCGGGTCCGCCGCTGACCGCGTCCCGCACCGAAGGGAACTCAGGCGGCCGGTGCCTCCTGCCGCAGCGGGAAGTGGCAGGCGACCTGGTGCGGCCCGCCTTCCAGCACGGGCTCGGTGGCGCACACGTCCTGCGCGAGCGGGCAGCGGGTGCGGAAGCGGCAGCCGGTCGGCGGGTTGAGCGCGCTCGGCAGCTCGCCCCGGATGGTGGTGTCCGGGCTGGGCGTGCGGCCGGGGTCGGGCGAGGGCACGGCGTCCAGCAGCGCCTGCGTGTACGGGTGCCGCGGGGCGCGCACCACCTGGTGGGCGGGCCCCATCTCGACCAGCTTGCCCAGGTACATCACGCCGATGCGGTCGGCCATGTAGTCGACCACGGACAGGTCGTGGCTGATGAACACGTACGACAGGCCCAGCTCGCCCTGGAGGTCGCGCATGAGGTTGAGCACCTGCGCCTGGACGGACACGTCGAGCGCGCTGACCGGCTCGTCGGCCACGATGAGCCGGGGCCGCAATGCCAGCGACCTGGCCAGCCCGATGCGCTGCAGCTGCCCGCCGGAGAACTCGTGCGGGTAGCGCTCCAGCGCCCGCCGGGGCAGCCCGACCTGGTCCAGCAGCTCGCTGACCCGGGCGCGGCGCGCGGCGGCGTCGCCCACCTGCTGGATCTCCAGCGGCTCGGTGAGGATGGAGTCGATGCGCATGCGCGGGTTCATGGCCGCGTAGCTGTCCTGGAACATGAGCTGCACCTTGCGGTGCATGTGGTGGCGGGCCCGCCGGTCGAGGGTGGCGATGTCGGTGCCGTCCACGATGATCTGCCCGCCGGTGGCCGGTTCGAGCCCGGCGACGAGGCGGCCGACGGTGGACTTGCCGCAGCCGGACTCGCCGACGATGCCGAGCGTCTCGCCGGGCTTGACGTCGAACGACACCCCGGCCACGGCGCTGACGCGCCCGGCGGTCCTGCGCAGGCCGGCGCCGCCCGCGTCGTACTCCTTGACCAGGTCCCGCACGGTGAGGATGGGGTCGGCGGCGGAGGTGGCGGCGGCCCGGTGGTGACCGGTGGAGACCGTGATCGGGACGGGCTCGGCGACGGGGTGCAGGCAGGCGAACTTGTGCCCGTCCCCGGTGAGGGCGACGTCGGTGGTGCGGCACTCGTCGGTGGCGAAGCGGCAGCGGGGCGCGAAACGGCAGCCGGTCAGCGGGCGCGACAGGTCCGGCGGCAGGCCGGGGATGCTGTAGAGCCGTCCGTCGGCGGCCGACTCGGGCAGGGCGCGCATCAGCGCCTCGGTGTAGCGGTGGCGCGGCGCGCGGAACAGCTCCGTGGTCGTGGCGGTCTCCACGACGCGGCCGGCGTACATGACGGCGACCCGGTCGGCGCGGCCGGCGATCACCCCGAGGTCGTGGGTGACCAGGATGACCGCCATCCTGAACTCCTCGCGCAGGTCGTCGATGAGCTCCAGGATCTGGCGCTGGGTGGTGACGTCCAGGGCCGTGGTGGGCTCGTCGGCGATGAGCAGGCGCGGGGAGCGGATGAGCGCCATGGCGATGACCACGCGCTGGCGCATGCCGCCCGAGAGCTGGTGCGGGTAGTCGTCCACGATCTTGTCGGGGCGGGGCATGCCGACCCGGCGCAGGATCTCGACGGCCCGCTCGCGCGCCTCGGCCTTGCTCACGCCCTGGTGCACGCGCAGCGGCTCGGCCACCTGGGCGCCGATGCGCATGGTGGGGTTGAGCGAGGTGAGCGGGTCCTGGAAGACCATGCCCATCTCGACACCGCGCACCCGGCGCAGCTCGGGCGCCGGCATCGTGCGCAGGTCGCGGCCGTCGAACAGGATCTCCCCGCCGACGACACTGCCGCCCGTGGGCAGCAGCCCCATGACCGACAGCACGGTCATGGTCTTGCCGCTGCCCGACTCCCCCACGATGCCGAGCGTCTCGCCCTGGTTGACCTCGAGGTTGACGTGGTCGAGCGCGTGCACGGTGCCGCGCCGCAGCGCGATGTCGGTGCTGAGGTCGCGCAGCCGCAGCAGCGGCTCGCTCGATGCCTCCATGTACGAAACCTCCTGCTAGCGCCGCCGGAGGCGGACCTCGAAGACGTCCCTCAGCCCGTCGCCGATGAAGTTGAAGGCGAGGACGATGAGGATGATGGCGATGCCGGGCGGGTAGAGCAGCCACCAGTGGCCGCTGAAGGTGTCCGACAG
This sequence comes from [Actinomadura] parvosata subsp. kistnae, assembly GCF_900323885.1. Taxonomy (GTDB): domain Bacteria; phylum Actinomycetota; class Actinomycetes; order Streptosporangiales; family Streptosporangiaceae; genus Nonomuraea; species Nonomuraea composti. The sequence goes on from NZ_OOHJ01000018.1 coordinate 272,727, forward strand.
GCCGTCCGACAACATGCCGCCCCAGTTCGCCGCGGGTGGCGGCACTCCCAGGCCGAGGAACGACAGGTAGGCCACGTACAGGATGGCGTCGGCGACCTGGAAGGTGGCGTTGACGATCACGGTGCCGATGGCGTTCGGGATGATGTGCCGGCGCACGGCGCGCCCGCCGGTGCCGCCCATGCCGCGCATCGCCATGACGTACTCGCGGGTGCGCAGCGTCAGCGCCTCGCCGCGCACCAGGCGGGCGGGGCCGAGCCAGGCGAAGGCGCCGATGATGACGATGAGCATCGGCACGGTCGGCGTCACGATCGAGGCCATGAGCATGAACAGGAACAGCGCCGGGATCGACATCATCGCGTCGACCACCCGCATCATGACCGCGTCCACCCAGCTCCCGGCGAACCCGGCGATGGCGCCCCAGATCGTGCCCACGACGGTGGCGAGCAGGCCGGCGGCCAGGCCGACCACGATGGACGTCTGGCCGCCCAGCATCAGCCGGCCGAGCTGGTCGTAGCCGACGCCGTCGGTGCCGAGCGGGTGCCCGTCCGTGCCGGGCGTCAGGAAGACCTTGGTCAGGTCGGTGTGCACCTGGTCGGTCTGGTAGAACAGCGGCCCCAGGAAGGAGAACGCGGCCAGCAGGACGAACAGGGCCACGCCCACCAGGGCGAGCCGGTTCTCGCAGAAGACCTCGAATCCCTGCCGCCACATCCCCCGGACGGGCGCCTCCTCCTCGTGCGGCGCGGTCATGAGCGGCCTGCCTTCAGTCGTACGCGCGGATCGACCGCGGCGTAGAGCACGTCGGCGACCAGCGCGCCGAGCACCGTGGCCACCGAGATCAGCAGCGTGACGCCGAGCAGGATCGGATAGTCCCGCTTGAGCGCCGCCTGCCAGAACAGCAGCCCCATGCCCGGGTAGTTGAACAGCCGCTCGACGACGAGGGCGCCGCTGAACAGCGCGGGCAGGTACATGCCGAGCAGGGTGATGACGGGGAACAGGCCGTTGCGCAGCGTGTGCCCGACGATCACCCGGCCCTCCGACAGGCCCTTGCTGCGTGCCGTGCGGACGTAGTTCTCGTTCAGGTTGTCGACCATGGACGAGCGGACGTAGCGGGAGTAGACCGCGACCGTGAGGATCGTCAGCGTGAGCGTGGGCAGCACCAGCCCGGCCGGGTCGGCCAGCACCTCCGCCAGCGTGAAGCCCTGCGGGGCCTCGGGCGGCAGCACCGGCCACACCTGGGAGAACAGAATGATCATCATGAGACCCATGAAGAAGATGGGCGTGGCGTAGGCCAGCAGCGACAGCCCGTTGATGGTGTAGTCGGGCCAGCGGTTACGCCGTACGGCCTGCACGACGCCCAGCGGCACGGCCACCACGACCGCCAGGAACGTCGAGGCCAGCGACAGCAGCATGGTCTTGGGCAGCCGCTGCCAGATGGCCTCGGCCACGGACTGGTTGAGCTGGAAGGAGTAGCCCAGGTCGCCCTGGACCAGCCGCTGCAGGTACATCGCGTACTGCTGCCACAGCGGCCGGTCGTACCCCATCTCGTGGTTGAAGGCCGCGATCTGCTCCAGCGTCGCTTCCTTGCCCAGGATGGCCCTGGCCGCGCCTCCCGGCAGCAGGTGCAGGATCACGAACGTGATCAGCGTCACCAGGATGACGATGACCAGGGCCTGGCCGAGGCGGGTGAGGAGGTACCGGGTCAACGGTCAGCTCTTCCAGGACCAGTCTTGGAAGTACATCAGGTTCATCGGGTCCTGCGGCTCGACGCCCTGGAGGCCCGACTTGTACGCCGAGATCTGGTAGACGGGGTTCGGCATCCACAGCACCGGCAGGTCCTTGGCCAGGAAGTCGTTGTACTCCTGGAGGGCGCCGGCGTCGGCGGAGAACTGCGCCTTCTCGATCAGCTTGTCGGCCTCGGGGTTGCTGTAGCTGCCGAGGTTGACGGGGGCGTCGGTCTGGAACAGGCGCTCGCCGGAGGCGAAGGCCGGGTAGTACCAGCTGCCCTGGGAGCCGAAGAAGGACATGTCCCAGTCGCACTTGGCGTCATCCGGCTTGCACGCCGGGGTGACCGCGACGGAGTCGGGCACCTCCTTGATGGTGAGCTGCACGCCGACCTTGGACATCGCCGACTTGATCTCGGCGAACATCTTGGTGGTCGCGGAGAAGCCGGACTGGCTGGTGACGGTGAAGCTCAGCGGGGTGTCCTTGGCGATGCCCTCGCCGCACAGGGCGGGGTCGGCGCAGGTGGTCTGCCCGTCGGGGGTCACCTTCCAGCCGTGGCTCTCCAGCAGCTGCTTGGCCTTGGCCGGGTCGAACGGGTAGACGCAGCCCTGACCGGCGGGCGCGCCCTGCTTGGCCGGCACGGGGCCGCAGGTGGGGGCGGCCATGCCGGACCAGATGACCTTGCTGATCGTGGGCTGGTCGATGAGCATCTGCAGCGCCTGGCGCAGGTACGGCTGCTTGAACAGCACCCCGGTCTTGGGGTTGTTGAAGTTGAGCTGCAGGTAGGTGATCGACCACCCGTACCAGGGGGCGATCTTGTAGCCCTTCGACTCCAGGTACGCCTTCTGCGAGAGGTTCGCCGGCGGGATGTAGCCGTAGTCGATCTGGCCGGCGCGCAGCACGTTGAACTCGGCGTCGTCGCCGGTGAACGGGCGCAGCACGATCTTGTTCAGCTTCGGCTTGTCGGTGCCCGAGTACGTGTCCTGCTTGGCCAGGACCACCTCGCCGCTGGGCACGTAGCTCTGCAGCTTCCACGGGCCGCTGTTGGTCTTCCACAGCGGGTTCGTCGCGTACGACTTGGGGTCCTTGGAGGCGGCGGTCAGCTCCTCGAAGGTCTTCTTGGCGTCGCCCTTGTCCCAGGCGTGCTGGGGCAGCGGGACGATCCGGTTGAGCTGGTTGCCGACGAACCAGGCGGTGTTGTACGCCTTCTTCGTGGTCAGGGAGAACGTCTTGTCGTCCTTGACCTTGAAGCTTTCGATGTTGTCGGGGAAGCCGCCGGGCTTGTAGGACGCCCACTTGTCCTTGTTGGCGGTGACGAGGTCCCACCAGAACCGGATGTCCTTGGTGGTGATCGGCTTGCCGTCGTTCCAGGTGTTGTCCTTGAGCGTGATGGTCAGCGTCTTGCCGCCGTCGCTGACGGCCGGCGGCTCGGCCAGCGAGCGCTCGGGGTCGACGTTGTCGGTGCTGGATCCGTCGAGCTTGTAGCTGTACAGCTTGCGGTACAGGGCGGTGGAGAAGATCTCGTTCTCGCCCTGGGTGAAGCCGGGTGCCGAGATCGGCAGGATCCAGTTGGGCGTGCGGAAGGCCACGGTCGCGGTGTCCTTGCCCTGCGCGCCGCCGCCCTGCTGGGCACTGCCGCCGGCGCCTGCGCTGCAGGCGGTCAGACCGAGCCCGATGGCCACCACGCCGCACACGATGCGGGTTCTCGTCCCCATGATTCTCCTCGTCGAGACGTGGGCGTGCCCTCCAGGGGCCGTTCAGCGGGAGAATGTATAGAGGTACAAGTAGTAAGTCAATGCGAAAAATCCACTTTGTTCGCGACACTTATTTCGAGGTAGAGTCCGCCGCGAAGCGTGTTCCAGTGATCGTCTTCGTGCTCGATGATGGGCGCATCTGTTGTTCCTCACGGAGGGAGAGGCATGTCGGACGCCGCCAATCTGCGCGAGCAGGCCCTGGGTCTGCTGGCCAGCGGCAAGGCCGTCTCTCGCGCCGATCTGGTGGAGATCCTTCAGGTGGCCCCCTCGACGGTCTCCAGCGTCGTGCGCCGCCTGCTGGAGGAGGGCACGATCCTGGAGGAGGGCGTCGGCGCCTCCACCGGCGGGCGCCGGCCCAGGATCCTGCGCCTGCGCGAGGACGGCGGCGTCTTCGCCGTCGCCGAGCTGGGCGCCCGCCACGCCCGCGTCGGCCTGTGCTCCCCTTCGGGGGACCTGCTGACGGCCGAGGAGTTCGCCGTCGACATAGGAGCCGGGCCCAAGGCGATCTTCGACGAGATCGGCGCGGCCTTCGACGGCGTCCGGGCCGCGCACGCGCCCGGCCGGCGGCTGCTGGCCGTCGGCATGGCGCTGCCGGGCCCGGTCGACTTCCCGCACGGGCGGCTCGTCGGCCCCGCCCGCATGCCCGGCTGGAGCGGGTACGACGTCCAGAGCGACCTGCGCGACCGGTTCCAGGTGACCGCCGTCGTCGACAACGACGCCAAGGCCGCCGCCATCGGCGAGCACGTCACCCGGCGCGACTCGGGCGAGCACGCCGCCCGGCGTGACCAGGCAGAGCACCCTAACCGGCGCGACCCCGGCGACATGATCTACGTCAAGGCCGGCAGCGGCATCGGCGGCTGCCTCGTCAGCGGCTCGCGCATCTACCGGGGCGGGCGCGGCCTGAGCGGCGACCTGACCCACGTGCGGGTGGCCGACAGCGGCGAGCGCGAGTGCTCCTGCGGCGGCAGCGGCTGCCTGGAGACCGTCGCCAGCGGCGCCGCCCTGGCCCGCGAGCTGGCCGGGCGCGGCCTGCCCGTGTCCGACATCCGCGACGTCATCGCCGCCACCGTCAACGCCGACCCGGCCGTGGTCACCCTCGTCCGCCAGGCCGGCCGGCTGCTCGGCGTCGCCCTGTCGGGGCTGGTCAACTTCCTCAACCCCGACAGCGTCGTCATCGGCGGCGCCCTGTCGAGCCTCGACGTCTACGTGGCCGCCGTCAAAGGCATGCTCTACGAGCGCTGCCTGCCGCCGCTGACCCAGTCCCTGTCCATCGAGGCGAGCATCGCCGGCCCCGACGCGGCCCTCATCGGGCTGGGCCGGCTCCTGCGGGAGACGGCCGACCTGCGTCCGGTGCCGGAAAGTTCCTCCTAGAAAGCAGCACAGCAGTGTCCTTGCGCATCGCCATCTGCGGCGTCCACATCGAGTCCAGCACGTTCTCCCCGCACCTGAGCGGCACCGCCGACTTCGAGGTCACCCGGGGCCAGGCCCTGCTCGCCCGGTACGGCTGGCTCGCCGAGCCGTGGGCGGCCGGCGTCGAATGGGTGCCGATCGTGCACGCCCGCGCCCTGCCCGGCGGCGCCGTCGAGCCCGCCGCGTACGACGCCTGGCGGGCCGAGATCGTCGAGGGCCTGTCCGACGGCACGTTCGACGGCGTCCTGCTGGACATCCACGGCGCCATGAGCGTCGTCGGCCGCCAGGACGCCGAAGGCGACCTGATCACCGCCGTCCGCTCCGTGATCGGCCCCGAGCCGCTCGTGTCGGCCGCGATGGACCTGCACGGCAACGTCTCCCCCACCCTGTTCGCCGGCTGCGACCTGCTGACCTGCTACCGCACCGCGCCCCACGTGGACGTCTGGGAGACCCGCGAGCGCGCCGCCCGCAACCTCGTCGAAGCGCTGCGCCGCGGCGGCCGGCCGCACAAGGCGCTCGTCCACGTGCCGATCCTGCTGCCCGGCGAGATGACCAGCACCCGCGTCGAGCCCGCCCGCGGCCTGTACGCCCGCATCCCCGAGATCGAAGCCAGGCCCGGCGTGATCGACGCCGCCGTCTGGATCGGCTTCGCCTGGGCCGACGAGCCGCGCTGCACCGGCGCGGTCGTCGCCACCGGCACCGACGCCGCCGCCACCGAGCAGGCGGCCCGCGAGCTGGGGCAGGCGTTCTGGGACGCCCGCGACGACTTCGCCTTCGTCGCCCCCACCGGCTCCATGGACGAATGCCTCGACGCCGCGCTCAAGGACGGCTCCGCCCGCCCGTACTTCATCAGCGACTCCGGCGACAACCCCGGCGCGGGCGGCGCCGACGACGTCACCTACGCCCTGGAGCGGATGCTGGCCAGGCCCGAGATCCGCGACGGCTCGGTCCGCGCCGTCTACGCCTCCCTGTACGACCCGGAGGCCGTGGCCGCCGTCTCCCACCTGCCGGTCGGCTCGCCCGTCAGCGTGCGCGCCGGGGGCCGCGTCGACACCCGCCCGCCGGGGCCGCTGCTGCTGGAGGGCACGCTGGAGGCGCTGGCCGACGACCCCGACGGCGGGCTCGTGGCCGGCGTGCGCATCGGCGGGCTGAGCGTCTTCCTCACCTCGCGGCGGATGCAGTACCGGCTGCTGGAGTCGTACCGGCGGCTCGGGGTGGACGTCGCCGAGGTGGACGTGGTCGCGGTCAAGATCGGGTACCTGGAGCCGGAGCTGTTCGAGGCGGCGGCCGACTGGATGCTCGCGCTCACGCCGGGCGGCGTGGACCAGGACCTGCACCGGCTCCCGTACCGCAACCTGAAGCGCCCCATCTTCCCCCTGGACCAGGACGCGGCACTCGACCTCAGCCCGCGCTGACCTGAGCCCGCACTCGACCTCAGCCCTCGCCGACCTCCGCGCGGATGCTCGGGCCGTCGGCGTCGAGCACCGGCGGGGCCGTGTGGTCGCGGCGGGTGGTCTCCCGCTCGCCGTCCGGGCCCGCCGTGAAGAAGCGCAGCGGCGGGCCGGGCAGGCGCAGGGGGCCGAGCGTGTCGTGCTCGACGTCCACGAGCAGGCCCTGCGACAGCGTCTGGTCCCACGCGTAGACCTCGTCGATCGTGCGGACCTTGCCCGCCGGGATGCCGGCCGCGGCCAGGCGGGCGAGCAGGGTCTCGGCCGGGTGGGCGGCGAAGGCGGTCTCGATCAGCTCGATCACCCGTTCCCGGTTGGCGACGCGCTCGCCGTTCGTCGCCAGGCCCGGCGCCTGCGGGTCCAGGCCGAACTCGGCGCACAGCCGGCGCCACAGCGGCTCGCTGCCGCACGAGAGCTGCACCGACCCGTCCTGGCAGCGGAACAGCCCGTACGGCGCGATCGACGGATGGTGGTTGCCCTGGGCGCGCCCGACCTGGCCCGCGACGGTCCACGCCGTGCCCTGGAAGGCGTGCACGCCGACGACGGAGGCCAGCAGCGAGGTGCGCACGACCTGGCCGCGGCCCGTGCGCTGCCGCTCGATCAGCGCGGCCAGCACCCCGGACGCGCCGTGCAGGCCGGCCAGCAGGTCCGCGATCGGGACGCCGACGCGTTGCGGGTCGTCCGGCCCCGATCCGGTGAGCGACATCAGCCCGGCCTCGCCCTGCGCGATCTGGTCGTAGCCCGCCCGGCCGCCTTCGGGGCCGTCGTGCCCGAAGCCGCTGATGGACAGCGTGACCAGGCGCGGGTTCAGCTCGGCCAGGACGCCGGTGCCGAAGCCGAGCCGGTCGAGCGTGCCGGGGCGGAAGTTCTCCATGAGCACGTCGGCGCGGCGCAGCAGGCTCGTGAGCACGTCGCGGTCGGCGTCGTCCTTGAGGTCGAGGGCGATCGACTCCTTGTTGCGGTTGGCCGACAGGAAGTACGTCGACTCGCGGTCGCCGTGCTCGGGCCGCACGAACGGCGGGCCCCAGCCGCGGGTGTCGTCACCGCCGGCCGGGTTCTCCACCTTGATGACGCGGGCGCCCAGGTCGCCCAGCATCATGGCGGCGTGCGGGCCGGCGAGGGCGCGGGTGAGGTCGACGACGAGCACGCCGTCGAGCGGTCCTGGCATGGGGGCTCCGATCTCAATGGGTGGCGGCGGGCGCGGGCGCGCCGAGGCGGGCGAGGAAGCCGGTGGCGAGCTCGGCGGCCGCGTCACCGGCACCATAGAGGTGGAAGTCCGGCCGCACCAGCACGGCGCCGGCGGCGAGCGTGTCCAGCCAGGCGCCGTACACCCCGTCCACGTCCTCGACCACCGTGACCCCGGGCAGCTCGGGCCCCGACAGCGCCACCAGGTCGACGCCCAGCTCCTTCAGCGCCGCGCCGGGCACCCCGGCCAGGCCGCCCGCGTCCCGGGCGATCAGCGCGCCCGGCCCGCCGAACACGTCGTCGAACAGCCCCGCCACTCCGCTGGGGAGCCGCACGCGGCCCTGGCGGGCGAGCAGGCCGCCGGCGGGGCCGCGCCTCGGCGCTCACCTGGCCCGCTCCTGCCACTGCCGCACCCAGGCGCGGCCGTAGTCGTTGCCGTGCGGGGTACGCAGCACGGTGTGGACGTGGAACGGCTTGGGCGTGTCGTAGTCGAGGAAGACCCCGCAGTGGTGGTCGAGCTCGGCGATGAGCACCGGCGACTGCAACCGGTAGTAGAACACGTCACCGGGCCGGTGCCCGCCGATCCAGCAGAACCACGTCTCGTCCAGGTGCTCGGCGATCTCCCGCAGCCGGGCCGCGCGCGGCCCCTCGGGCAGCAGCCGGACGAACTCCTCGGCGATGGCCAGCGCGTGCGTCCGCGCCTCGGCGGGCGCGCCGATCAGCCGGATCCCCTCGAACGGGATGACCCGGTTGTCCTGGAACGCTCCCGCCAGGTGGCGTTCGTCACCCGGATGCACCCGGCCCTCCGGCATCGCCGGATCGACCATCCGCTCGTACAGGACGGCCTGGCGCCGCTGCTCCTCCGGCAGGGCCGCCATCAGCGCCAGCCCGAGCCGCACCCGGTCGGCGAACAGGTCGCGCAGGCCCGCGTGCGGCCCCGCGTCGATCTCGTCCGGCTCGGCACCGAGGAACACCGGCGAGAGCGCCATGCGCCCCTCGACGACCAGGCAGTTGAGCGCGCAGTGGTGGCCGTAGAGCTGCCACCCCCACGGGGCGCGCGGGTCGGGGGTGCCGTAGAGGGCGATGTTGTAGCTGAACTCGTTGAGGATGCTCTCCAGGCCGACGACCTCGCCGAGGAAGCCGTTGACCAGCATCATCGCGTGCGCGAGCCGGTAGCCCTCCGGCGAGAGCGAGGCCCGCACCAGCGCCAGCGCCCGCTCGCGGACGGCCTCCCGCTGGAGGTCCAGCCGCAGGCCGGTGTCGAACTGCATGAACTCCGGGTTCGCCCACGTCTGCCACTCCACGGCGTCGGCGGCGAAGGAGATCCGCTCGCGTCCCTCGTCGTCGAGGACGGCGAGCAGGTCGTTCGCGGCGGCCACCATCGCCTCGACCGGCGCCTGCTCGCCCGGCTCGGCGGGCTTGAGCGGGTAGAGGCCGGCGCGCAGGACGCCGTTCTCGGTGACGCCGTGGAAGTCGTTCCTGTAGAGCGGCGTCCAGCCCTCGACCAGGCCGCCGGTGAACGTGCCCGGCTTCCTCGCGAACTCGCCGTAGGCGTACGGGTCGAGCCCCCGCACCTCCGCCAGCCTCGGGTGGTCGGGCGGGAACAGGTACTGGCGGTACTCACCGGGCATGGCAGGCCCCTTCGGTCTTTCTCAGGTGGTGGTGTTGTGCCGGGCCACGGCGGCGCGCACCGCGGCCTCGTCGCCGTCGGCGATCGCCTCGACCAGGTCGGCGTGGACCTGGTGGCGCTCGGCGCGGTAGCCGGCGGCGGCCGCGTCGTCGTCGAAGCGGGAGGACGCGGCCCCCAGGTGGCCCAGCGTGCCGATGTAGACGGCGCGCGCCATCGCGTTGGGGCTGATCGCGGCGATGCGCTCGTGCAGGGCCCAGTTGGCGCGCATGAACCCGGCCCAGTCGGGCACCGCCTCAAGCTGCCCCAGCAGGGCGCGCAGGTCGGCGACGTCCTGGGCGGTGCGGTGCCGGGCGGCGCCGACGTCGATCAGCTCCTCGAGGTGGTCGCGCAGCTCGATGGCGTCGGCGACCGTGCCCGGCTCCTCCTCGACGCTCAGCAGCGTGTGCCGCAGCCGCACCACGGGCCCGCGCTCGGCGACGAACAGCCCGCCGCCACGCCCCGGCCTGATCTCCAGCACGCCCCGGTCGCGCAGCAGCCGGACGGCCTCGCTGACCGTCGCGTAGGCCAGACCGGTCTCCGCGCGCAACGACTCCAGCGTGCCGACCGGCTCGCCGGGGGCCAGGCCACGCGTGCGGATCCGGTCGTCGAGCAGGGCGGCCAGTTGCTCGGCGCGGGTGCGCGCGCCCTGCCCCACGCCGGTCAGGGCTTGTCCGGACGAGGAAGTCTGCGGCATAGTCCTCATCTAAGCACAAACCTGCGAACCTTTATAAGGGTTCGTTTCTTTCAGCGCGCACGCAAGGAGAGATCACCGATGAGGATCGTGGGGATCCGCCGCGACGGCGGCCCGGTCGAGGTGGCGTCCCTGTCACCCGACGGCACCGAGGTCACGGTGCTGGCCCCGCTGGAACGCTTCTGGGCCGACGCGGCCGGCCACCTGTCGCGGGAGCCGTCCGGTCCGCCCGTCCCCGCGGCGGACGTCACGTTCGTGCCGCCCGTGCTGCCCGGCGCCCGCGTCATCTGCATCGGGCTCAACTACCTCAAGCACGTCGCCGAAGGCTCCTTCGCCGGCAAGGACCTCCCGCCGCACCCCACGCTGTTCGCCCGCTGGACGCAGTCGCTCACCGTCGGCGGCGCCCCCGTCCCCGTCCCGGCCAACGAGGACGGCCTCGACTGGGAGGGCGAAGTCGTCGCCTACGTCGGCGCGCCCCTCGTGGACGCCGACCCCGACCAGGCGCTCGCCGCCGTCGTCGGCTACTCCGCCTTCAACGACATCACCTCCCGCAAGGCGCAGAAGCTCACCAGCCAGTGGATCCTCGGCAAGAACGGCGACAACTCCGGCCCCCTCGGCCCTATGGTGCCCGCCCCCGAGGTCGGCGACCTGCGCGACGGCCTGCGCGTCCGCACCCGCGTCAACGGCGAGGTCGTCCAGGACGGCAGCACCGACGAGATGGTCTACACCGTCGGCGACACGCTCTCCCTCATCTCCCGCACGTTCACCCTGCGCCCCGGCGACCTGCTCGCCACCGGCACCCCCGCCGGCGTCGGCTACGCCCGCACTCCCCCATGGCTGCTGCGGCCGGGCGACGTCGTCGAGGTCGAGGTCGAACGCCTCGGCACCCTCCGCAACCCCATCGTCGGCAACGACGCCCGGCTGCGATGACCCGGCTGGGCGCCCGCGCGCTGATCGAGGCCACCGTCGACCCCGGCAGCTTCCGCTCCTGGGACGAGCCCGTCGAGCTCGGCGCGTACGACGCCGGCTATCTCGCCGTGCTGCGGCGCGCCGCCGAACGGGCCGGCACCGACGAGGCCGTGCTCACCGGGCGCGCCTCCATCCGCGGGCACGCGGCGGCGCTCGTCGTCAGCGAGTTCGGCTTCCTCGGCGGCTCCATCGGCGTCGCCACCGCCGAGCGCATCGTCGCGGCCGTGCGGCGCGCGACCCGCGAACGCCTGCCCCTCCTCGCCGCACCCGCCTCCGGCGGGACCCGCATGCAGGAAGGCACGCCCGCCTTCGTGCGGATGGTCGAGATCAGCCGCGCCGTCGTGGCGCACAAGGCCGCCGGGCTGCCCTACCTCGTCTACCTGCGCCACCCCACCACCGGCGGCGTGTTCGCCTCCTGGGGGTCGCTCGGGCACGTCGCGGTCGCCGAACCCGGGGCGCTCATCGGCTTCCTCGGCCCCGTCGTCTACCGGACCCTGCGCGGGGAGCCGTTCCCCGAAGGGGTGCAGGTGGCCGAGAACCTGGTGGACAAGGGCATCCTGGACGCGGTCGTCCCCACGGACGAGCTGGCCACCGTCGCCGCCCGCGCCCTCGCCCTCCTCACCGGCCACCCCGCCGAGCACGGCTCACCCGTCACGGCCGACCCGCTCCTCCCGGCCACGACCGCCCCAGGCAGCGCGAGCGACGTGGCGCCCGCGGCGGCGGGGGACGCGTGGGCGTCGATCGCACTGACGCGGCGGCCCGACCGGCCCGGGGTGCGGGAGTTGTTGCGGTACGCCGCCGACGACGTCCTGCCGCTGCACGGCACGCAGCTCGGCGAGACCGACGACGCGCTCCTGCTGGCGCTGACCTCGTTCTCCGGCACCTCCTGCGTCCTCGTCGGCCAGGACCGCCGCACCCAGTCCCAGCAGCGGCCACTCGGCCCCGCCGCGCTGCGGGGCGCGCGCCGGGGCATGCGCATCGCGCAGGAGCTGCGCCTGCCGCTGGTGTGCGTCATCGACACCCCCGGAGCCGACCTGTCGGCGGCGGCCGAGGAAGGCGCGCTGGCCGGCGAGATCGCCCGGTGCCTGGCCGAGATGGTGGAGCTGACCGTCCCCACCGTCTCGGTGCTGCTGGGCGAGGGGACGGGCGGGGGCGCGCTGGCGCTGCTGCCGTCCCGCCGGGTGATCGCGGCGGGCAACGCGTGGCTGTCGCCGCTCCCGCCCGAGGGCGCCAGCGCCATCCTGTACGGCGGCCCGGAGCAGGCGGCGTCAGTGGCCGGGCGGCAGCGGGTCCGCGCGTCCGACCTGCTCGCCGAGGGCATCGTGCACGCGGTCGTGCCCGAGCCGGTGCCCGCCCACGAGGACCCGGCCGGGTTCGCCCGCCGCATCGCCGCCGAGTGCGTCCGCCAGATCCGCCTCCAGCACCCGCACGACGACACCAGCGCGGCAAGACGTCCCCTGGCGGCTTCATGACCGTTCAGACCGGAAGCCAGGGCGGCTCGCCCATGCGGGGCGGGGCGCGCGTCGTGATCAGGACGGGCGCTGGAGGAGGTCGTCGATCCGGGCCAGGTCGGCCGCGCTCAGCGGTCCGTGGCGCAGGGCGCCGGCGTTCTCCTCGGCCTGGGCGGCCGTCCTGATGCCGGGGATCGGCAGGGTGCGGTCGCTGCGGGCCAGCAGCCACCCGAGCGCGCCCTGGGCGAGGGTGCGGCCGCTGGAGGTGAGGATGTCGCGGATCGCCTCCATCATGGCCAGGAACTCGGGGGCGGGCCGGCCGTCGCGGAAGAGGGTCATCCACGCCGGCGAGTCCCCCCGTACGTCGTCGCCGGGCAGCCGGGACTGCGGGCCGTACTTGCCGGACAGCAGCCCCATCGCCAGCGGCCCCCGGTTGACCGAGGCGAGATCGTGGGTGTCGCAGACGGCGAGCATGGCGGGCGCGTCGCGCAGGACGCTGAGCTCGTGCTGCACGGCCGCGCAGTGCGGCCCCTTGGCGAAGGCGGCGGCCCGCTCGGGGTCGTCGGTGCTCCACCCGTAGGCGCGGATGAGGCCGCCGTCGACGAGCTCCTCCAGGGTGGCGATGAGGTCGTCCACCCGGTCGAGCGGCGCGTCGCCGACGTGGAGCTGGTAGAGGTCGATGCGGTCGGTGCCGAGCCGGTCGAGCGAGGCCCGGCAGGCCCGCCGGATGTGGGCGGGCGAGATGTCGCGGCCGGTGACGGTCCGCGTCTCCGCGTCGAAGACGTTGCCGAACTTGGTGGCGATGACGACGTCGTCGCGCCGCCCGGCCAGCGCCCTGCGCAGCACCCGCTCGCTGTGGCCGGTGCCGTAGACGTCGGCGGTGTCGAAGAAGGTGATGCCGAGGTCGAGCGCGCGGTGGATCGCCGCCACGGACTCGTCGTCGTCCACTTCGCCCCAGCCGGCGGGCTTGCCGCCGGACGTGAACGGCCCGCCGATGGCCCAGGCGCCGAACCCGATGGCGCTCACCTGGATGCCGCTGCGCCCCAGCTGCCGGAATGTCATGTCAGGCTCCTTCGTGCCGCGTACGTGCTCGGGGACGACGCTGCCACCTGGACCGGGCTCCAGGTCAAGCCGCGGAATCCCCTCTCATCCGGGAGCCCTGCTCCGGCGAATGAAGGGCAAACGGCTCCGGCCGCACACATATGTGGTGGTCCCGGTGCGAGGGGTGGCCGGGACCCACCGTACGAGCGGAGTCGGGGCCGGCGCCTTCGTGCGGAGCGCCCGAGGGCCGGACCGCGGGTGGCGGGAACACCCTCGTCCAAGATGGCCTGACCCCGGCGGCCTCAGCTCACCGACGCGAAGATCTGCCCCACGTCCGGCCTGGTCTTGATGAAGCCGAAGCCGTACATGAGGTCGGCGAGCTTCTGCACGCCGGCCCGGTCGCTCTCCATCGTGAACGTGCCGACCCGCATGGCCGCCGCCACGTCGGGCGAGATCTGCGTGTAGGTCGGCACGACCTCGTCGATGGCCTTGCGGTCGGCGCCGGCGATCTGCTGGCCCTTGGCCAGGGCGCGGTGCAGGGCGGCGGCCGTCTTCGGGTACTTGGCCAGCCACTGCTCGGTCACGCCCCATCCGTCGACGGGCACGCCGGCGGTGGGCCCGCCGATGGTGTCGACGATCTGGACGGCGCCGTTCTTCTTGGCCGCGCTGAGGAACGGCTCGGCCAGCCAGGCCGCGTCCACCTTGCCGGTGGACAGGGCGCCGAGCTGGTCGGCGAAGGGCACGGCGACGAACTTGACGTCGTCCGGCCGCAGCCCGGCCTGCTGGAGGTGGGCGTTGACGACGGTGTGGCCGAGGGTCTTGAGCACGTTGACGGCGATCGTCTTGCCCTTGAGGTCGGCGACGGTCCTGATCGGCGAGTCCTTTGCCACGACGACCGCGCAGAAGCCGGGCGCGCCGCCCATGGTGTGCTGGAACAGCTTGAGCTTGGCCGCGCCGGAGTCGTTGATCGTCATGAGCGAGACGTAGCTGGTCAGGAAGGCGTCCATGCTGCCGTTGACGATCTTCGGCATGACGGCGGTGGGCGCCTGGATGATCTCCGTCTTGACGGTGAGGCCCTCCTGCTTGAAGAAGCCGCGCTTCTCGGCGATGAACAGCGACGCCGACGACGCGACCGGCACCACCCCGATCAGCAGGTGGGTCTTCTCCAGCCTGCCACCGGAGGCGGCCGGCTGGCCGCTGCCTCCGCCGCCGCACGCGCTGAGCGCCAGCGCCACTGCCATGCCCACGACAACGATCCTGGTCGGTCGCATCGCCACAACCTTTCCGAGTCCGAGTCCGAGGTCCGGTGGTGCGAGTGAACGCGCCCGCCGGCTCTCTGGGGCCTGGCAGGCGTTTGCGCGGGATCTTGACTGCCTTGACAGCGTACGCCGGGGGTGTTTCACCTTGCATTCACCGGGCGGAAGGCGGGGCGCGGCGACTCGGTACGCTGGCGGCGTGAAGATCACCTGGCTCCGCAGGCTCGCCTGGGGAGCGCTCGCGTTGTTCCTGGCCGCCTTCGCGGTCTTCGAGAGCGTCAAGTACGGGCTGCCGACCACGGCCGCCGCGCTGGCCTTCGTCGTCCTGCCCGATGTGGCACGCCTGGCCGGGGTCCGCCCGCCGGGCCCGCTGCACCAGGCGGTGCACCGCGTGTGGATCCCCCTGGCGGTGCTGGTCTTCTACACCTTCGGCCCGATCGTGTGGCCGCCGCTCTTCACCGCCGGCCTCGGCTGGCTGACCCGCATCGCCGCCGACCGCACGCTGGGGCGCGGGCTCAACGATCCGCGCAGCCGCAGCTACGCCTCCTGACCAGGGTCGCGACCGTGGGCGGGTGCGGGGTGGCGGGGTCGAGGAGCAGGTCCACGGCCTGCCGCGCCATCGTCTCCAGGGGCTGCCCGGCGACCGTCAGCGTCGGGGCGGTGTGCGCGCTGTCGGGGGTGCCGTCGAGGCCGACGACGGCGAGGCGGCCGGGCACGGGCAGCCCGGCGGCGCAGGCTCCGGACAGGACGCCGATGGCCTGCTCGTCGGTGGCCGCGATCACCGCGCTCGGCACGGCGCCCGCCGCGGCCAGGGAGCGGATGAGCGCGTCGGCCTCGGCGCGGGAGTAGGCGGAGCGCAGCAGCGTGCCCCGGCCCTCGACGGCCTCCTGCCAGATCTCGCGGCGCCGGCCCACCGGGCCGATGTCCTGCGGGCCGGCCAGGAAGGCGATGTCGTCGTGGCCGTGCTCGCGCAGGTGGGCGACCGCTTCCCGGACGGCTCCCGCGTTGTCGGCGGTGACCAGGGGCGTCTCGCCGTCGGCCGGCCCGTTGTGCAGGTACACGGCGGGCACGCCGGCCGCTCTGGCGTGCGCGGCCACGTCGTCGCCCGCGTCGGCCGAGGTGATCAGCAGCCCGTCGACCCTGGCTTCGAGGAAGCGCTCGACGAGGTGCCGCTGGCGCTCGGCCGAGTAGCCGGCGTTGCCGATCAGCATGAGCCGGCCGTGGCCGGCGAGCGCCTGCTCGACGTGCCTGGCCAGCGCGCCGAAGTACGGGTTGAGCGCGTCGGCGAGCACGAGGCCGACCACGCCGGTGGTGCGTGAGCGCAGGGCGCGGGCGATGCGGTTGGGGCGGTAGCCGAGCTCTTCTGCGGCGGCGAGCACGCGCGCGCGGGTGGCGGCGGCGACGGGGCGGGGCCGTTGTTCATGACGTAGCTGACGACCGCCGTCGAGGTGCCGGCCCGGCGGGCCACGTCGGCCACGGTGATCTGCCTGCTCATGAGGCTTTACATTCTCCCATCTCCTCGGTTAGATGGTGCCGCTCAGGAATCTAAACGATTAGACAAGGTGTGAAGTGCCACTCCTCATCGACACCGACACCGGCTCGGACGACGCCGTGGCGCTCCTGCTGGCCGTCAAGGACGGCGACGTACGCGCCGTGACCACCGTGGCGGGCAACGTCCCCCTGGAGACGGCCACCCGCAACGCGCTGATCACGCTCGACCTGGCCGGGCACGCCGCCGTCCCCGTCCACCCCGGCTGCGACCGGCCGCTGACCAGGCCGCCGTCCACCGCCCAGCACGTGCACGGGCTCGACGGCATGGGCGACACCGGCCTGCCCGACCCCGCGCGCGGCCCGGCGGACGGCCACGCGGTGGACGTCCTGCTGTCGCTCCCCCGCCGCCACCCCGGCGAGCTGACGCTCGTCACCCTCGGCCCGCTCACCAACCTCGCCGCCGCCCTGCTGCGCGACCGCGAGCTGCTGACCCGCTTCCGCCACGTCTACTGCATGGCGGGCGCCGCCGACCTGCACGGCAACGTCACCCCCACCGCGGAGTTCAACGTGTGGGCCGACCCCGAGGCCGCCCGCGTGGTGCTGCGCGCGGCCACGCCCGGCCAGGTCACGTGGATCGGCTGGGACGTCTCGCGCCGGTACGCCGTCATGACCCCGACGACCAGCGCCGGCTCGAAGCCCTCGGCACTCCCCTGGCCGCCTTCGCCCACCGCATCAACCGGACGGTCGCCGACTGGGCCCGCGACGTCACCGGCCTGCCCGGCTACGACCTGCCCGACCCCGTCGCGATGGCCGTGGCCCTGCACCCCGAGCTGGTCCTCGACCGCGAGCACGCGCACGTGGACGTGGCGGTCGGCGACGAGACCCGCGGCCAGCTCGTCATCGACCGCCGGCGCGCGGCGCCCCCGCCCAACCTGACCCTGGTCCGCCGGGTCGACGAGCAGGGCTTCAAACGGCTGCTCCTCGACGCCTGCGCCCACGTCCCCCTTCCGGAAGGATCCTCATGACCGGCCGCTACGACCTGCACTGCCACCTCGACGGCTCCGTCCGCCCGGACACCATCGCCGCCCTGGCCCGCGAGCAGGGCATCACCCTCGACCGCCCGGTGACGGAGCTGGTCACCGCGCCCGCCGACTGCGGCAGCCTGGCCCGCTACCTCACCTACATCGACCTGCCGCTGCGGGTCCTGCAGACCCCCGGCGCGCTGCGCCGGGCGGCGCGCGAGCTGGTCGAGGACTGGAGCGCCGACGGCGTCGTCCACGGCGAGGCGCGCTTCGCGCCGCAACTGCACGGGCGGCAGGGCATGACCCCGGACGAGGCGGTGGCCGCGGTCGCCGCCGGGCTGGCGGAGGGTCGCGCCGCGACGGGCGTCCGAACGGCGCTGCTGCTGTGCTGCCTGCGCCACCAGACCCCCGACGAGAGCCTGGCCGTCGCCGAGACCGCGCTGCGGCACCGGGACGTGGTCGCCGGGCTCGACCTGGCCGGCGACGAGCGGCTGTATCCGGGCGCGCCGCACCGCCCCGCCTTCGACCTCGCCCACCAGGCCGGGCTGCCGTGCACCGTGCACGCGGGCGAGGCGGCGGGGGCCGAGAGCGTGTGGGAGGCGATCGACGTGCTCGGCGCCCGCCGGATCGGCCACGGCGTGCGCAGCGCCGAGGACGGCGCGCTGCTCGAACGCCTGCGCCGCGACGCGATCACGCTGGAGATGTGCCCGGTCAGCAACGCGCAGACGGGCGCCGTCGCCACGCTGGCCGCCCATCCGGCCACCCGGCTGCTGAAGGACGGGCTCGCCGTCACCATCGGCACGGACGCGCGCACCACGTCCGCGACGACGCTGGAGCGGGAGTTCGCCGCGCTGCGCGAGACCGCCGGGTGGACGGAGGAGCAGGAGCGGCAGGTGAGCGAGCACGCCGCCGCCGGCGCCTTCACAAGCTCATGAGCGTCACGCCGTGCGGCGGCGGAGGACGCCGTAGAGGCCGCCCGCCACCGACAGCCCCATGATCGCGAAGAGCCGGATGGCGTCGGAGCCGCCCGTGACGCTCAGCTCCCCCACCGGATGGGTGAGGAAGCCGGTGGCCAGCGTCCAGGCCAGGATCCCCGTCACCGCCGCCGCCCACAGGTCCGCCGCGACGACGGCGTACAGGCAGGCGGCCAGCCCCATGACGGCGAACCGCACCTCGACCAGCGTGTCGGGGACGAGCAGGGCGGTGGCCGCGCAGGCGGCGACCGCCACGAAGAACCCGATCCCGATCAGGAGCTCGGTGGGGCGGCGGACGGGCTTGGGGCGGCGGAGGAACATAAGTCCCCATTCAAGAGCGGTACGGGGGTTCGAGCAACCGGCCGCCGCGCGGTGGAGGCCGGGCGGACCCGGCCTCCCCCGGGGTCACTGGAAGGAGAGGGAGTCGATGGTGACGGTGCTGTTGCCGCCGTACCAGAAGCCCATGGCGAGCTGCCCGGGTGAGGAGCGGTTGATGCCGTTGGCCGCCATCGGGATCTTGATGTCCTGGTAGGAGGTGGTGATGGCGGGGTGGCCGCCGCCGTCGAGCGTGTAGTCGGCGAACAGCTTGGTGGTGCCGCCGAGGCCGAGGTTGAAGTGGGCCTGCTCGCCGCCGGCCGCGCCCTTGATCCGGACGACGAGGTACGTGTACGCGGACAGGCCGGTGCCGACGTCGCTGCCGAACCAGCCGCAGTTGTCGTAGCGCAGGGCGAGCGCCCCGCCGGACACGGTGCCCGAGCCGCCGCCGTTGAGGAAGCAGTTGCCGCCGGTCCACCTGCCCAGGTCGTTGAGCGCGGCGGACGGGTAGGCGGGGTCGCCGTCGAAGTCGTCGAGCACCAGCCCCGTGGTGGTGGCCGGGAGGGTGGTGACGGTGACGGGCGCGGAGGCCGCGGAGGTGTTGCCGGCCGCGTCGTACGCCTTGACGGTGTAGGTGTAGGAGGTCGCGGGGTCAGGCCGGTGTCGGTGAAGGAGGTCGTCGTCGTGCTGCCGGCCTCGGTAGAGCCGCGGTAGACGCGGTAGCCGGCGACGCCGACGTTGTCGGTGGACGCGGTCCACGACAGGGTGGCCGAGGTGGAGGTGCGGGACGGCGAGGTCGGCCCGCCGGGCGTGGTGGGCGCGGAGGTGTCGGTGCCGCCGGAGCCGACGGTGACGGGGCCGAGGGTGAGCCAGCCGTCGGCGCCCTGCGTGGCGTTGGCGAAGCGCAGCTTCCTGGCGTTCGCGGAGACGGCTTCCAGCGGGTTCTTCACGCGCAGGACCCACTGGTAGGAGCCGCCGGCCACGCCGGAGAGGTCGACGCCGGTCTGGAAGTACTGCGGGTAGCCGTAGTCGAGGTAGGTCGGGTCGGCGCCGGCGCCCCAGTCGGGGAACGCGCGGATCTTGAGCGGCATGACCTTGCGCAGGTCCCAGGGCGTGTCGAAGGTCTTGACCACGGTACCGGCGGTGTTGCGCAGGCCGAGGGTGACCGTCCACGGGTAGTAGAACGGGGCCACGCCGGTGTTGCTGATCTTCACGCCGACGTTCGTGGTGCCGGAGGCGGTGTCCTTGAAGTAGGCGTTGTCGACGGTGAGGTTGTAGCCCATGAGCCGGACGGCGGCGGCCACGCCGGGGTCGCCGGCCGCGTAGCCCTGGCTCTGCTCGTTGATCTTCCAGGTGGTGTGCTCCAGCTCGATGCACGCCTTCATGTTGTCGACCTGCCCTGAGCCGCCCGGCCAGGACGCGAACGCCGTGGCCTGGATCTCGGGCCGGACCTCGCCGCCCATCGACGAGGTGATCCACTTGTTCTCGCCGCCCACGGCGAGCGCCCGCTGGAGCTGCGCCCAGGAGGCGCCGCCGAGCGACTGCGGCAGCGTGACGCCGGCCAGGGCGAGCCCTCGCGGAAGCAGAAGGAGTCGTCGTGGTAGCCGACGTCGAGGCCGGTCGCCGCGCCTCCCGCCGAGTCGGGGTAGCGCACCTCCAGCTTGGTCTGGTCGAAGGCGTCGTCGTAGGCGCGCAGGATCCGCGCGGCGTGCTCGTCGGTCGGCATGTAGTTCGGGTAGGAGTCGCCGCTGGTGTCGGTGTCGTACGGCCAGGTGTGCCACTCGCCCCAGAGCCCGATGAGGCCCAGGTGGATGAAGCCGATGCGCGGGTCGCCGTCGTAACGGGCGCCGAAGGCGGCGATGAAGCCGCTGAGCGCGTCGAGCAGGTACGCGTTGTCGTAGTCGGGGCTGGTGGTTCCCCATCGGGTGTTGGTCCGGTAGGTGACGTGCCCGTCGAAGCAGCGCGGGATGGCGTTGGCCGGGTGCGTCCCGCTGCCGTCGGGATACTCCAGGTAGAAGCGCACGGCGGCCTGGTTGCCGTACGAGGCGATCTCGTTCAGCGCGTTGTCGAGGATCGACCAGTTGATCTTCGAGCAGTCGGCCGGGTCGGTCATCACCTCGGACAGGCCGAAGTAGCTCCACGTGAGGGAGTGCGGGTAGCCGGTGTTCTGGTCGCTGCCCGGCCAGTAGAAGCGGGCGAAGCCCTTGAGCGGGTTGTCCAGCGGCCCCGGCGCGGCGGTCAGGGGTGCGCCTGGAGCGACGGGTCGGGCGCGGCGGGCGCCTGCGGCCGGGGCGGTACCCCGCCGGCGGCGGGGCGAGCGCCCACGCCTGGGTGGCCGGGAGCAGGGCCAGCGCGAGGGCGGCCAATGCCGCGAGCACGGCCCGGTGCAGCCGCCGCGACGGCGGGACAGAAGCAGGCATGAGTGCGGAAACCTCCGGGATACGTGGCTGCCGGCAGGCGTGAAGAGCCCGCCGGATGGGGGGTCGACGTGGGGTGGAAGGGTCCGGGCGCGCTCCTCGAATATGAGGAGCTATTGACAAACTTACGATGCCCCACATCATTATTCGGGAGTCACCCCGTGGCAAGAGGGCAATTTCACCAAGCGCCGAGGACGAAGATGAGAACGATGCGGACCGAGGAACGGTCGCAGCTCGCCGAGCCGCCGAACGACGCCGGCGCGGCCCGGCGAAGACGGCCCCGGCCGCGTGACGACCGCCGGGCGGCCTGGCTGTTCCTGGTCCCCGCGCTCGCCGGCTTCGTGATCTTCTACGGCTACCCGACCGTGCGCGGCGTCTGGTACTCGCTGACGGACTACAACCTGCTCAGCGACCCCACGTTCGTCGGCGGCGACAACTACGCCCAGATCGTGCGCGACCCGCAGTTCTGGCACTCGCTCGGCGTCACCGGCTACTACGTCGTCATCAACATCGGCTCACAGATGCTGCTCGGCCTGCTCCTGGCCGCGCTCATGCACCGCCTCACCCGCTCGGTGGCGCTGCGCGCGATGCTGCTGCTGCCCTGGCTGGTGCCGAACGTCACCGTCGGCCTGCTGTGGATCTGGCTGCTCGACGCCGACCTCGGCTTCGTCAACCACCTGCTGAAGGCGCTCGGCCTCGGCACCGTCGGCTTCTTCGTCTCCCCCGACTGGGCGATGCCGACGATCGGCCTGGTCAACACCTGGGCGTACACCGGCTACACCGCGCTGCTCCTCTACGCCGGCATGCTGCAGATCCCGCCGCACCTGTACGAGAGCGCCGCCCTCGACGGCGCCGGCGAGCTGCGCATGTTCCGCTCGGTCACGCTGCCGATGCTGCGGCCCGTCCTCGCCCTGGTGCTCGTCGTGTCGCTGATCGGATCGTTCCAGATCTTCGACACGGTCGCCGTGGCCGCGGGCGGTCGCGGGGCGAGCAGCGCGATCAGGGTCATCTACTACTTCATCTACCAGCAGGCCTTCCAGTACTTCCACATGGGCTACGCCTCGGCGGCGGCACTCCTGCTCGCGCTCATCCTGGGCGTGCTCACGGTCGTGCAGTTGCGGCTGCTGCGGGCCTCCCGTTCGGACCTGGCCTGAGGAGGCGACACCTTGCGGCGCATCGGCACCCTCGCGGCCTGGGCCATGCTGGCCCTGGCCCTCGTGCTCACCCTGTTCCCCTTCTACTGGATGGTCCGTACGGCCCTCACCCCGGCCGCCGACCTCTACGCCGACAGCGGCGCCCTTTTTCCCAGCAACCCGACGCTGGTGAACTTCCAGCGCATCCTCGGGCTCACCACCCAGGAGGAGGCCCGCGCGGCGGGCGGATCGGGCGCGCGGATCGACTTCGCCCGCTACCTGCTCAACTCGGTCGTCTACAGCGGGCTGATCGCCACGCTCCAGACGTTCTTCTGCGCGATGGCCGGGTACGCGTTCGCCCGCCTGCGCTTCCCCGGCCGCGAGGTGGTCTTCGGCATCGTGATCGCCGCGCTCATGGTGCCGCCGATCTTCACGCTGCTGCCCAACTTCGTGCTGGTCAAGAACCTCGACTGGGTCAACACGTTCGCCGGCATGGTGGCCCCGTCGATCCTGATGACCCCGTTCGCGGTCTTCTTCCTGCGGCAGTTCTTCCTGTCCATCCCCCGCGACGTGGAGGAGGCGGCCCGGCTCGACGGCAACGGCGCGTGGGGCGTGTTCTGGCGCATCGTGCTGCCGATGAGCCGCGGGCCGCTGATCACCATCGGGCTCACCACGACCGTGTGGGCGTGGAAGGACTACCTGTGGCCGCTGCTGGTCGGGCGCGAGGAGCAGACCCGCGTCCTGACCGTCGCGCTCGGCGTCTTCCTGCAGCAGTCGCCCAACACCCGCCCCGACTGGACCGGGCTCATGGCCGGCTCGACCCTCTCGGTCCTGCCCGTGCTGATCCTGCTGATCTTCCTCGGCCGCCGGCTGGTCCAGTCGCTCAACTTCTCCGGAATCAAGTAACCCCCCTGAAAGAGGCATCATGAACACCACCAAGCGGGCAGGCCTGGCGCTGCTGGCGCTCTCGCTCGCCGGCACGCTCGCGGCCTGCGGCTCCGGCGGCGGCCAGGAGCAGGGCGGCGCGGCCGGCGGCACCGTCACGATCGACTACTGGCTCTGGGACGACAAGCAGCTCCCGGCGTACCAGGCGTGCGCGGACGCCTTCCACAAGGCCGAGCCGAACGTCACCGTCAAGATCACGCAGACGGCGTGGGCGCAGTACTGGCAGAACCTCACCACCCAGCTCGCCGCCGGCCAGGCCCCCGACGTGTGGACCGACCACGGCTCCTACTACCCGCAGTTCGTCAGCAGCGGCCAGATCATGGACATCCAGCCGTTCGTGGACCGCGACAAGGTGGACCTGACCCAGTACCAGGAGGGCCTGGCCGACCTGTGGGTGAAGGACGGCAAGCGGTACGGCCTGCCGAAGGACTGGGACACCATCGCGCTCGTCTACAACACCACGATGCTCGCCGAGCAGAAGGTCAAGCCGGCGGAGATGGCGGACCTCACCTGGAACCCCACCGACGGCGGCACCCTCCAGCAGGTCATCGCCAAGCTCACCGTGGACGAGAACGGCCGCGACGGCCTCGACCCCGCCTTCGACAAGACCAAGGTCAAGGTGTACGGCTTCCTGCCCGAATGGGGCGACGGCTCCCAGGGCCAGAACGGCTGGGGCGACCTGGCCGTCGCCAACGGCTGGACCTACCTCGACAAGAACCCGTGGGGCACGCGCTACAAGTACGACGACCCCAAGCTCGCCCAGGTCATCGACTGGTACAAGCAGCTCATCGACAAGGGGTACGCGCCGAAGTTCGACAAGCAGTCCACGCTGGGCCGGGACGCGGTGCTGAACGCGGGCAAGGGTGCCATGTCCTTCGCCGGCTCGTGGACGATCAGCACGTTCCTGGGCCCGGACGCCGAGCAGAAGTTCGCCCTCGCCCCGATGCCCGTCGGCCCGGCCGGCACGCGGAAGACGGCCATCAACGGCCTGTCCGACGCGATCTTCGCGGGCACGGAGCACAAGGAGGAGGCGTGGAAGTGGGTGAAGTTCCTCGGCTCCGCCGGCTGCCAGGACATCGTCGCGGACAGCGCCGTCGTCTTCCCCGCCATCAAGACGGCCAGCGACAAGGCCGCCGCCGCCCACCAGGCCGCGGGGCGTGACGTGCAGGCGTACCTCGGCCCGACGAAGGCGCGGGGCGAGACGTTCCTGCTGCCGATCACCGACCACGGCAACGAGATCAGCCAGATCGTCCAGGACGCCATCCAGTCGGTCGTCCTCGGCCAGGTCGGCACCGCCGAGGGGCTGAAGCAGGCCAACGACCAGGTCAACGCGCTGTTCACCTGATCGAGACGACGTACACCGAGGAAAAGGAGCATCATGCCGCTGCTCGTCGAGCTGGCAGGCCGTACCGTAGCCGTTGAGCCTTCCGGCTCCGAGCCACCGCAGAGGATCGAGGGCGGGGTGCTGCTGCCGCCCGGCCGGGTGGCCGTGCTGCACGGCCTCGGCGACGCGCTGTTCTACCGGCACGGGCACAACTCGTGGAGCCCGTGCGGGTGGCGGCGGCTGTCGGAGCCGCCGCTGCGCATCGCCGACCCGCGGCGCAGGACCACCGCCGACGACCCGGTCTGGGACGACCCGGCCCGCCACCACTCCTCCGCCGTCGCCGCCCTCCAGGGCGGCGACGGGCGGGTCCTGCTGCTCGGCGCGCTCGGCCTCGGCACCCCGCGCCTGGCCGCCGACCGCGACACCCTCGCCGGCTGGTACGAGGACGACGGCGCGCCCTGGTTCCTCGCCTACGGCGAAGAGGAGGAGGTCTTCGGCGCCTACACGCGCGCGCTGGCCGCCCGTCTTGGCACCGGCGGGCGGCGCGCGGGCAACGTCTGGTGCAGCTGGTACGCCTACTACGAGGGCATCACCGAGCAGGGCCTGGCCAAGGACATCGACGAGCTGAACGGCCTGCCGTTCGACGTGCTACAGGTGGACGACGGCTGGGAGGAGATGGTCGGCGACTGGGAGCCGAACGCCAAGTTCCCGTCGGGGATGCGGGCGCTGGCCGACCGGATCGCCGGCGCGGGGATGACGCCGGGGCTGTGGCTGGCCCCGTTCATCGTGCTGCCGGGCTCGCGCACCGCCCGCGAGCGGCCCGATCTGCTGCTGCGCGACGAGCGGGGCGAGCCCGTGGTCGCCGGCTACAACTGGGGCACCAGCTACTGGGCGCTGGACCTGTCCAAGGCGGAGGCGCTGGAGCACGTGGAGCGGCTGGTCAGGCGGGTCGTGCACGAGTGGGGCTTCCGCTATCTCAAGCTCGACTTCATCAACGCGGGCGCGGCCCCCGGCGTGCGGGAGGGCGGCCTCGGCCGCGAGCGGGCGTACCGGAACGCGCTGGAGCTGATCAGGCGGACGGCGGGCGACGACGTGTACCTGCTGGGCAGCGGCGCGATCCTGCTGCCCTCGCTCGGCCTGCTCGACGGGCTGCGCAGCGGCCCCGACGTGGCGCCGATGTGGCAGAACTACGCCAGCGACGACCCGTCCGACGCGATGGCGCGCAACGCCGTCGTCAACACGCTGCACCGGCTGTGGCAGGCGCCGCTGGCCGAGGTGGACCCGGACGTCGTGTACTTCCGCAGCCGTCTCAACCTGCTCAGCGAGCAGCAGCTCGGCTGGTTGCGCGACCTCGCGGTGGTGTGCGGCTTCCGCGCGGTGTCCGACCCGCCCGGGTGGCTGCGGCCCGAGGAGCTGGCCGAGATGACGGCGTACCTGTCGGCCACGCCCGCCGTCGTCCGCAAGGGCCGCTACGTCTTCGCCATCGACGGGCGCGAGGTGGACTTCGGCCCGGCGGTCGCTCCTGACGGGCAGTGGTATCCGATCTCCTGAGGTCGCACTACTCTTTTGTCAAGAGCGCATCGTTAATCAGGGGGGCCAGGGTGACCGAGCAGGTCACGACCGGGACTGACGTGAACCGGATGCGGGAGCTCAACGCGCTCAGCATCGTCAGGGCGCTGCGGGGCAACCCGCCGTCCACCGTCACGGAGCTGGCCACCCGCACCGGGCTGTCCCGGCCCGGCACCGACGTCATCGTGCAGGGCCTGGTCGCCGACGGCTGGCTCACCGTCGTCGAGCCCGACGGCAGCAGCAGCGTCGGCCGGCCCGCCCGCCGCTACCGCTTCAACGCCGACGCCGGCCACGTGGTCGGCGTCGACGTCGGCGCGCACAAGGTGCTGGCCATGCTGTCCGACCTCGACGGCACGGTGGCGGCCACCAGCCGGCTGCCCGTCGATCCCGATGCCGGCCCGGCGGCGCGGCTCGCCGTCGTCGACGCCGCCGTGGACGAGTGCCTGGCCGCGGCCGGCCTGCGCCCCGACCAGATCTGGGCCATCACCGTCGGCGTGACGGGGCCGGTCGACGCCAGCGGGCGCACCGCGCTGTTCACCCCGCTGCCCGGCTGGGCCACCGTGAGCCCCGCCGAGCACCTGGCCGCCCGCTTCTCCTGCCCCGTCCAGGTGGAGAACGACTGCAAGCTCGCCGCGCTGGCCGAGCGCTGGCAGGGCGCCGCCCGCGACGCCGACGACATCGTCTACCTGCTGGCCGGCATGCGCCTCGGCGCCGGCCTGATCATCGACGGCACGCTGCGGCGCGGCTACGGCGGCGCGGCCGGCGAGATCGGCGCCCTGCCGGCGGTCCGCTGGCTCGCCGCCCCCTCCCACCTGCAGAGCTGCCCCAGCCTGCCGGCCGGCATCGGCCCCGACGACGCCGCCGCCTGGGTGTTCAACGCCGCCCGCGCCGGCGACAAGACGGCCCGCACGGCGGTGCGCCGCTTCACCCGCGACCTCGCCGTGGGCGCCGCCGCCCTCGTGCTCACCCTCGACCCGCAGGTCGTCGTCCTCGGCGGCGGCTTCTCCCGCTCCGCCGACCTCATCCTCGACCAGCTCGCCCGCGAGCTCGGCCGCACCTGCCTGCGCGTGCCCGAGCTGCGCGCCTCCACGCTCGGCGCGGAGAGCGTCGCGCTGGGGGCGCTGCGGCTGGCGCTCAACGACGTGGACGCCCGCCTGTTCGAGGTGAGCCTGCCGGCCCCGGTCGCACCGCGCGCCTGACCCTGTCACGCGTCCGGAAGAAGCTCCACGTAGCCCGCGCCGCCGTGCACCCGGATGCGCTGCCCGTCGCGGATGCGCTCGGTCGCCCGCTCCACCCCGGCGACGGCGGGCAGGCCGTACTCGCGGGCCACCACGGCGCCGTGCGTCATCACGCCGCCGACCTCCATCACCACGCCCTTGACCGCGACGAACAGCGGCGACCAGCTCGGGTCGGTGAAGACGGTCACGAGGATGTCGCCGTCGGCCACGTCCGCCTCGGCCAGGCCGCGGATGACCCGGGCGCGGCCCTCCACCACGCCCGACGACACGGCGATGCCGGGCAGGGCGCCGTCCGGCAGCGCGCCGGTGTCGTACGCGCCGGTGATCACCTCGCCCTCCGAGGTGATCACGCGCGGCGGGGTGAGCCGCTGGTACGTCTCGTGCTCCTCCCTGCGCCGGGCGATCAGCGACCGGTCGACCTCGCCGGTGCCGACCGCGTGCCGGAACTCCTCGAGGGACAGGAAGTACACGTCCTGCGGCTCCTCGATGACGCCGCGCCGGACCAGCCCCTCGGCCTCCGCCATCAGCGCCCGCTTGTAGAGCTCGTACCGCATGAGCAGGGCGTGCTTGGAGTACTCGCGGTAGCCGATGAAGTGCCGGATCAGGCTCATCTTCCTGGCCGCCCGCCGCGCCTTGGCGGCGCCGCCGGGCAGCCGCCTGAGGCGGGTGAGCAGGTCGTCGATGGTGCGCTCGGCCTCGGCGCGGCCCCGCTCCGCCTTGCGGCGGCGCTCGCCGGGCGGGAAGTTCCTGATGTCGGCCAGGATGAGGGGGACGAGCAGCGTCGGGTCCTCGCTCCACCGCGTCCTGGTGAGGTCGATGTCGCCGGCGCAGTGCATCCCGTACGTGCGCAGGTAGCGCCGCAGCGCCTCGCTCACGGCGGGGCCGCCGTCGAGCCCCTCCATGCCGGAGAAGAACGTCTCGCGGCGGGCGGTCTCCAGGTGACGCAGCACCTCGGGGTGCTCGCGGACGACGTCGGCGACGTCCAGCAGGTCGAAGCCCATGGCGGCGACCACGTTGTGGTCGGCGGAGCGGGCGATGACGTCGGCGGCGTTCCGCACGCCCAGCCAGCGCTCCATGTGCTTGTCGACCCAGTGGACCGCCTGGATGCCGACGAACGCCGCCGCCACGCTGCGCGGGTCGAAGGTGAGCTCGGCCAGCACGGCGTGGTCGTCGATGACGTACTGGAACAGCTCGTCGCCGGACTTGCCCGCCAGGCCGCGCCTGAGCCGCTCGACCGTCTCCTCGGTGCGCGCGATGAGGTCGGGCACGACGCCGGGGTCGTCCTCGCGGGCCAGCTTCAGGTACCAGCGGGCGATCGTCAGCGGGCCGGTCCGGCCGAAGTCCAGCATCGAGGTCCGGCCGCGGGCCAGCGAGGCGACGAACTCCTCGCGCTTGAGCACGGCCCGCAGCGCGTTGGCCATCAGCACGTCCACCTGGTCGAGGCTCTTGAGGGTGGCGGGCCTGGCCCAGAAGGAGGTGAGCTCGGCCGAGACGTCCTTGTAGAAGCGGTTGCCGGCCACGACGCCGGCCGGGCGGCCCAGCTTCTCGTGCAGCAGCGCGAAGACCGACAGGCCGAGCGGGGCGAACGCGTCGGTCATCATCTGCCGGTGCCCGTAGGAGATGTAGACGTGGTTCCTGCCGTCGGGTGACGGCGGCACCGGGTAGAGCGTGGTGATGGGGCGGCTCTGCAGCACGTACGGCTCGTCCTCGTACAGGCCCCATTCGATGTCCTGGGGCCGGCCGTAGTGGGCCTCGATGCGCCGCCCGAGGCTTTCGAGCCGCAGGATCTGCTCGTCGGTGAGTTTCTGGACGCTCCGCCGCGCCGGCTCTATCGGCTGCTCCGTGGTGCCGCCGGACGGGGACGGGCGCAGCTCCTTCGTCTGCGTGGCGATCCTCCTCCCGGTGATCCGCCCCGCGCGGACCCGGTAGTTGTCGGCGTCGACCAGCCCGGACACGAACGCCTCCCCCAGGCCGAACCCGGCGTCGATCGAGACCACCCGCCGGTTGCCCGAGACGGGGTCGGCGGTGAACAGGATGCCGGCCGCGTCGGGGAAGAGCATCCGCTGGACGACCACGGCGAGCCGGACGGCACGGTGGTCGTAACCGTTCCGGATGCGGTAGGCCACGGCGCGGTCGGTGAACAGCGACGCCCAGCACCGCCGCACGCCGTCGATCACCGCCTCGGCGCCCCGCACGTTGAGGTAGGTGTCCTGCTGCCCGGCGAAGGAACTGGACGGCAGGTCCTCCGCGGTGGCGCTGGAGCGCACCGCGCACGGGCCGTCCATGCCGTCGAGGCGCCGGGCGATCTCCCTCGCCAGCTCCTGCGGCACGGTCAGGGCCTCGACGGCGGCGCGCAGGCGGGCGCACGCGGCGGCGATCCCGTCCCGGTCGCCGGCGTCGAGCCCGCTCAGCGCGTCGATCAGCGCGCCGACCGCGGCGTCCTCCTCGACGACCGTCCGGTACGCCTCGGTCGTGACGCAGAACCCGGGCGGCACCCGGACCCCCTCGATGGCGGACAGCTCGCCGAGGTTGGCTCCCTTGCCCCCGGCCAGGGCCGTCCGTGTCCTGTCGATGTCCTCGAAGCCCAGCACCAGCGCACTCATGGCTGCTTCCCGTCTCTCATGTGCCGACTTACAATACAGTACAGCTCTGTATCGGAACTCTGCCACGAGGGGTCGCCCACCGCAGCGACGGGGCCGGCCCGATTTTCGCTTTTCGCACCGCACGAATATCACGCCGCAATTAAGGGAGCCGCGGCCGCGGCTCATTCTCAGTACTCGGCACAGCCTGTACGCTGTGGAACGAAAAACGCGGAAGTCGCCAGAGGCGGCCAGAAGCGAAGGAGCGCCGGAAATGGCACGCCTCGGTGATCGCTCGGATCAGCTCAAATGCTCGTTCTGCGGCAAGAGTCAGCGGCAGGTCAGGCGGCTCATCGCGGGCCCCGGCGTCTACATCTGCCAAGAGTGCATCGAGATCTGCAACGAGATCATCGAGGAAGAGGCCGCGGAGACCACCGAGGTCCGGCACGCCCATCTGCCGAAGCCGCACGAGATCTACCAGTTCCTCGACGCGCACGTGGTCGGGCAGGACAAGGCCAAGAAGACGCTCTCGGTCACGGTCTACAACCACTACAAGCGCGTCCTCGCCGGCCGCACCGGCTCGCGGGGCGACGACGTCGAGCTCGCCAAGTCCAACATCCTGCTGCTCGGGCCGTCGGGGTCGGGCAAGACGCTCCTGGCCCAGACCCTCGCCCGGCTGCTCGACCTGCCGTTCGCGATCGCCGACGCCACCGCGCTGACCGAGGCCGGCTACGTCGGCGAGGACGTCGAGAACATCCTGCTCAAGCTCATCCAGGCCGCCGACCACGACGTCAAGAAGGCCGAGAAGGGCATCGTCTACATCGACGAGATCGACAAGATCGCCCGCAAGAGCGAAAACCCGTCGATCACTCGCGACGTGTCGGGCGAGGGCGTCCAGCAGGCGCTGCTGCGCATCCTGGAGGGCACCACGGCGTCGGTGCCGCCGCAGGGCGGGCGCAAGCACCCGCAGCAGGAGTTCATCCAGATCGACACCACCAACGTGCTGTTCATCTGCGGCGGCGCCTTCGCGGGCCTCGACCAGATCATCGAGCAGCGCGTCGGCCGCCGCCGGATGGGCTTCGGCTCCATGCTGCGCGCGGCGGGCGAGGAGCACGACGACGGCGGCGCCCTGGCCGCGCTCATGCCGGAAGACCTCGTCAAGTACGGGATGATCCCCGAGTTCGTCGGCCGGCTGCCGGTCATCACCACCGTGCACGACCTCGACCGCGAAGCCCTCATCCAGATCCTCACCGAACCGCGCAACGCGCTGGTCAAGCAGTACGCGCGGCTGTTCGAGCTGGACGGCGTCGCCCTCGAGTTCACCCCGGGCGCCCTCGACGCGATCGCCGAGCTGGCGCTGCTGCGCGGCACCGGGGCGCGCGGCCTGCGCGCGATCATGGAGGAGGTGCTGCTGCCGGTCATGTACGACGTGCCCAGCCGCACCGACGTCGCCCGGGTCGTCATCGACGAGGAAGCCGTGCTGCGCAGCGTCAACCCGAGCCTGATCCCGCCCGGCCGCGCCGCCATGGTGCGCCGGCGCGGCCCCCGCGAGCAGTCGGCCTGAGTTTTCCGGGAATGCGTCTTCGGAATATGCGCCGCCGAATACGCGGGCGCCGCTGATCGCGAATGTTCGCGCAGGTCAGGCGCATTCCCCGGAAATCGCGTCCGAATGGCTCCCACTAAGTGCCGCGGCCGTTGAATGCACCGGCACTGTCGAAGATTGTGCGTGCCATTAGCGGGTATCCGCCTGACCATGCGACTTGGCGTACTCGACATCGGCTCCAACGCCGCCCATCTGCGTATCGCCGACCTCACGCCGGGGTATCCGCCGCAACCGGTCGCCACGCTGAAACGCCAGATCCGCCTCGCCGAGGCGATCAACCGGGAGGGGGTCGTCGGGCGGGCGGCGATCGACCGGCTGATCGAGGCCGTCAGGGAGACCGCCGCCGTCGCGGCCCGGCACCGGGTGAACGAGCTGGTGCCGTACGCCACCGCGGCCATCCGCGACGCCGCCAACCGCGACGCGATCCTCGCCGAAGTCCTCGCCACCACGGGCGTGCGCGTCGGCTACATGGACGCCGAGCAGGAGGCGCGGCTGACCTTCCTCGCCGTGCGGCACTGGTTCGGCTGGTCGGCGGGGCCGATCCTGCTGGCCGACATCGGCGGCGGCTCCATGGAGCTCGCCTACGGCAGCGGCGAGACCCCCGACTTGGCACTCGGCCTCCCCCTGGGCGCCGGGCGGCTGACCCGGCACCGACTGCCGGACCCGGAGCGGGTGAAGAACAAGCACGTCAAGCGGCTGCGCGAGCACGTCGAGTCCGTGCTCGCCGAGTCCGTCGGCGACCTGCGCGCCCGGCACCGCGCCGGCCAGGCCACCGCGGTCGCCACGTCCCGGACGTTCGCCCAGCTCGCCCGCCTGTGCGGCGCGCCGCGGGCGAAGGCCGGGCCGCACGTGACGCGTGAGCTGCGCCGCGCCGACCTGCGCGCCGCCGTCGAGCTGCTGGCGTGCCGGACCCCCAGGGAACGGGCGCAGCTGCCGGGCGTCTCGGCCGCCCGCGCCCGGCAGATCCTCGCCGGGGCCGTCGTCGCCGAGGCCACCATGGCCGCCCTCGACCTGCCGGTCGTGCGCATCTGCCCGTGGGCGCTGCGCGAGGGCATCCTGCTCGACCGGCTGCACCACTCGGCGGGCCACGCCCGGCACCTGTCCGTGGTCCGCAGCGAGAGCGCCTGACCCGGATCCCGGAGGATCAGGCCACCACGCGGACGGTCTTCAGCGACGGGTCGGCCGAGTCGGGGATGACCATGCCGCCCTCCAGCCCGTCGTGCAGGTAGTCCAGCACCTCCCGGTTCAGCCGCTCCCCCGGCAGCGCGGCCGGGATGCCGGGCGGGTACGGGGTGATCAGCTCGGCGACGATCCGGCCCGCGGCCTGCTGCCACGGCACGTGCTCCACCGGGCCGAAGAACGCGTCCCTGGGCAGCATGGCCTGCTCCAGGCGCAGCTCGGCCGGCGACGGGATGCGCAGGCGAGGCGCGGGAGGCAACCCGGCACTTCCGTCGGCGAGGTCGCGCAGCGCGTCCAGCAGCCGGCCGGTGGTCTCCTCGTCATCGGCGTGGGTGAGCTGGACGCCGATCCGGCGGTGGTCGGCCAGGCCCACGTTGATCCGGTGGTGCTCGCGCAGCCAGTCGGCCGCCTGGAACCCGCCCGTCCCGAGGCCGCTGACGTCCACGACCAGCTCCAGCGGGTCCAGGTCGAACGCCCGGCCGTCGCCGCAGAAGTCGTCGCGGCCGTGCACGTGCAGGCCCTCGACGGCCTCGACCGCCGCCCGTACGGACTTGGCCAGCTGCAGCGTCCGGTCGTAGATGGCGTGGCCGTGCTCCACCATCTGCCGGCGCCAGCCGTCCAGCGCGGCGTACACCAGCACCGACGGGCTGGTGGTGCTGAACAGGTCGGCGCGCTGCTTGAGCAGCTCGGGCGCGATCAGGTCGCCCTGGAGGTGGAAGACGGAGCTCTGCTCCAGCCCGGAGCCCATCTTGTGGACGCTGGTGACGCAGACGTCCGCGCCCGCGTCCATCGCCCACGTCGGCAGGTCGGGGTGGAAGGGCAGGTGCGCGCCCCACGCCTCGTCCACGATCAGCGGCTTGCCGTGCTCGTGGCAGACCCGCGCGAGCGCGGCCAGGTCGGTGCAGGTGCCGTACGGGGTGGGCGTCACCACGAGGGCGCCCTTGGCGTCGGGATGCTCGGCGAAGGCCGCCGCGAACGCCTCCGGGGACGGCGGATGCGCCAGGTGCAGCTCCGCGTCCCACTGCGGATCCACCCACACCGGGCTGATCCCCGCCAGCACGAGGCCCGCCACCACCGACTTGTGCGCGTCACGGCCGATCAGCAGCTTCTCGTGCGGCCCCGCCACCGACAACATGGAGGCCTTGACCGACAGCGAGCTGCCGCACGTGGAGAAGAACGCCTGCTTCGCGCCCACCGCGTCGGCCATCAGCTCCTCGGCCCGCTCCAGGAAGCCGCCCGAGCTGGACCGGTCGTCGAGCCCGCCCACCGACAGCACGTCGGAGCGGAACACCGCCTCCCCCATCACGGCGGCCACGCGCGGATCGACGCCCCGGGCCTGCTTGTGCCCCGGCGGCGTGAAGGGCAGCTGCCCGCTCTCGTGGTACGCCTGCAAAGCCTGCAAGATCGGTGCCTGTGAATGATCCATGAGCTCCTTTGCCCCGACACAGGATGCGGAAACGGACATACCGCTGGATTGGCCGCGCCGCCGCCGGGCAGGGGCACGGTGTGCGACCTCCACCATCACCCCACGTCAGCCTGCCCGTCATGTACCACGAGTGGTCGCGCATGACCTTCATCCACTGGCGCTACCGGCCCGAGCACGTCCAGGCGCTCCTGCCCCCTCAGCTCACGGTGGAGACGTTCGACGGGTCGGCGTGGGTCGGGCTCACCTGCTTCCTCATGCGGGGCGTCCGGGTGCCCGGCCTGCCCGCGCTGCCGTGGCTGTCCACCTTTCCCGAGACGAACCTGCGGACGTACGTGCGCGACGCCCGCGGGCGTACCGGGATCTGGTTCTTCTCCCTGGACGCGGGGCTGCTGCCGGCCGCGCTCGGCGGGCGGGGCGGGTACTGGCTGCCCTACTACTGGTCCGGCATGTCCGTGGAGGCGGACCACGGCCACCTCCGCTACCGGTGCCGCCGCCGCCTGCCCGGGCCGGTGGGCGCCCGGTGCGACGCGGACGTGGAGGTCGGCGTGCCGCTGGTGGAGCGCGAGCGGGACGAGCTGGCGCACTTCCTGACCGCCCGGTTCCGGCTGTTCAGCGTCGTGGCCGGGCGGCTGGCCGCCGCCCAGGTCGAGCATCCGCCGTGGCCGCTGCACCACGCCCGGCTCCACGGGCTGGACCAGAGCGTGGTGCCGGCCGCCGGGCTGCCCGAGCCAGAGGGGCAGCCCGTCCTGCACGCCTCGCCGGGAGTGCAGGTGCGGGTGGGGATGTGGAGCTGGTGACCGCTCACGCTTTCAGAGCTTTCTTGACGGCTCACGCTTTCAGCGCTTCCTTGACGGCGGCGTAGAGCCGGGCCGACCGGGTGTCCGGGACCTCGTGCCGGATCCGGTTCATCACGTAGCCGAACGCGACCCCGTTCCCCGGATCGGCGAACCCGAGCGAGCCGCCCAGCCGCCGAACCCGAAGGCGGTGGGCGAGTACCAGTGAGCGTCGGGGGTGGGCAGGCCGAACCCGGTGCCGATCCGTACCGGCACGAGCAGCACGCGGTCGATCCCGGCGGCCTGCTCGGCGGTCGCCGCGGCCAGGGTGCCGGGGGTGAGGAGCCGCCCGTCGATGAGGGCGGCGTAGAAGCCGGCCAGGCCGCGCGCCGTGCAGATGCCGTTGGTGGCGGGCAGCTCGGCGGCCTGCTCGGCGGGGTCGTTGTGGTCGAGCGGGGGCCGGACGAGGCTCATGGCCCGCGAGCTGAGCGAGGTGGGGTCGGCGTAGGCGGCCAGCACGCTCCGCATCAGCTCGGGAACGGCGTCGAGGTCGATCGCGGAGGTGTCGAACGCCGCCGGGTCGGTGACGATGCGGCTCACCCGGTGCCGCTCCCGCTCGGGCAGCCCGATCCACAGGTCCAGCCCGAGCGGCCCGGCGATCTCCTCGGCGAGGAACGTGCCGATGCTCCGCCCGGAGACCCGGCGGACCACCTCGCCGACGAGCCACCCGTAGGTGAAGGCGTGGTAGCCGTGCTCCGTGCCCGGCTCCCACGCCGGTCGCTGGGCCGCGAGCGCGTCCACCACGGGGTCCCAGGCGATCGCCTCGGCCGGGGTGATCGGGCGGTCGAGCACGGGCAGGCCCGCCTGGTGGGTGAGCAGCCACCGCACCGGGATGCGCTCCTTGCCGCCGGCCGCGAACTCGGGCCAGTAGCGGGCCACGGGCGCGTCCAGGTCCAGCTCGCCCCGCTGGGCGAGCAGCAGCGCGCAGGCGGCCGTCACTGCCTTGGTGGTGGAGTAGACGACCTGCACCGTGTCGCGCTCCCACGGGCGGCCGGCGTCAGGGTCGGCGAGCCCGCCCCACAGGTCGACGACCTTCTGCCCGTGCACGTAGACGGTGACCGCCGCGCCGATCTCCGCACCGGAGGCCAGATTCTCCTCGAACGCCGCGCGCACCGCCTCGAACCCCGGCGCCGTCTCCCCGCCCACCTCTGAGCCGTTTCCGAGCATGCGTCATCGCCTTTCATGTCCCGTCAGGAAGAAGAAGAGGGTCAGCGGCGGAACTTCTCGATGAGCCAGGCGCACAACTCGGGCTCGGTCATCTGGGGGAACTCCGCCTGGAACGTGGCCAGCGCGCGCAGCGCCTCGTCACGGTGGAGGCCGCGCGCCAGCGCCACCTTCAGGTACTCCTGACGCGCCGCCGTGGGCCGCCCGCCGCCTGTGCCGCGCCCCGGCAGGCTCTCCCGCCACCGGACGATCTCCTGCACCCGGTCGGCCCGCCAGCCAGGAGCGCCGTCCACCTCGACATCAGGCTCCGGGAACGGGTGCTCGGAGCCGCCGGGGTGGCGCGTGCGCCACTTGTGCACCGCGTGCCGGCTCACTCCCAGGGCCTCGGCCACGCCGAGGACACCGAGGTAACGCTCGGTCATGGGTGCCCCAACTCGCCCTTCCGTCCTCCTTCGCGGATCTCCAGTAGTACCACGTTTCAGGCGCCTCACTCCTTGAGGCGCCGGAAACATTGTCTCTATGAGAGACGATGTTTTCAACCCCTCGTCAGTTCAGGTCCAGGGCGACCTCCACCCGCAGGTACGCATCCACCCACGCCCGCTCGACCGCCTCCTCCTCGGCCCCGCCCGCCCGCGCCCGCTCGAAAGCGGTGACGGCCCCCGCGACGCGCCGCAGCCCGAGCACGGTCAGCCGGTGCGCCGCCCCGGCGAGCCGTTCCCCGTAGGCGGGCGGCAGGTGCACCAGGCCGTGATGGGCCACCTCGGCGAGCAGCCCGCGCGCCTCGATCAGGGCCTCGGCCAGCGGCTCCGGCCGATCGTCCGCGACGGCCACCGGCCCGCCGCCCCCGCCCTCGGCCCGCAGATCGGGAACGATCACCCGGTCACCGGCCGCCACGCCCAGCGGTTCGATCACGAGAGCCCCCGCCCGGCGCCCCACCACGCCGCTGACGAACCGCGGCTCGCCCTCCACCCCGGCCAGCACGGCCGCCAGCGCGTCGAGCCGGCCGGGCGCGGCGGCGGTGTGGGTGGCCGAGACGACGACGGTGTTGCCGGAACCGTCGGCTATCACCGCGTCGAGCCGCTGGTCGCCGGGGCGTACCGGATGGTCTCCACGCCCGCGACGGCCACGACCCGCACCAGCTCCGCCTCGATCCGCGGCCGGACCGGCCGCAGCGGCAGCGCGTCGAGCTCGCGGCCGAGCGCCGCGTAGTCGCTGACCACCAGGGACGGCGGCAGCGCGCCCCAGTCGCCCCGCGACGGGCTGACCGTCGTCCTGGAGATCCGGCCCGTGGCCAGCCGCACCGTGCGGCTCGCGCTGCGCACCGCGGACTCCGTGACCAGGTTCCCCGTGGCCAGGGCGCCCAGCGTGGACGAGGCGACGCGGCGGCGCGCCAGGGCCGGGCCGTCCTCGTCACCATCCCATTCGCGGCGCAGCACCAGCACCATGGCGTTGTCGCCGTGCGCCAGGTACACCTCCGCGATCCGCCGATACCCTACGCCGCGCACCCGGCAGCCCAGGCTCTCCAGCCGGGCCCGGCGCAGCGGCGTCTCCGCCGCCTCCGCCGTGCCGAGCACACTGCTGCGCAAGGTCGCGCCCGGCCCGGTCACCGCGCGGTGGCGGGCGTGCAGCTCGGCGACGTGGCTCGCGACCAGCTCGGGACGGTAGTGCGCGCCGCGGTCACGGTAAGCGGCCAGCTGCTCGGCCAGATCCTCGACGGCCAGCAACGGCCAGCGCAGCCCGGCGGCGTCCAGGTGCCGCCGCACGTCCGCGACCGTCGCCTCCAGGCCCTCCCCGAGATGCGCCGCCCCCTCACGCAGCACCGTCCCCGCCAGCCCCAGCGCCCGCCCCAGCCCAGGCCCGTCCCCGGCGCCCGCCTCCCCGCCCACGTCCACCCGCACGTCGGGCACGCCGGGATGCCGCTCGTCCGCCACCCGGAACGCCCACACGGCCAGCGCGATCACATCGTCCCTGACCCCGGCGACGCTGTCGGTGTGCACGAACCCGAGATCGCCCGGCACCAGGAACCGCACGGTCGCCGACGGCAACTCGACCTGCGGCACCGGATCGACGGCGCTCGCCCGCCGAACCCGCGCAGCAAACCCGGCCCGCACGGCCCGCCGGGCGGCCGCCATGAGCCGGGCCCCGATCCGGGCGGTGAGCTGGTCATCCCCGATCTCCCCCGGCGACCACACCCCCACCTCGGCCCCGTGCTGGGACGCAGCCTCCTCAGGCGCGGGCTGGGGTGCGGCTTCTCCCGGCGCGGGCTGCGGCGGGGCCTCCCCCGGCACGGGCTGGGGCGCGGCCTTCCCCGGCGCGGCGTCCCCTGGCGCAAGCGCGGGTTCGGGTGCGGGTGCGGGCTCGGCATGCAGGCGTTGGTAGGCGAGGATCACCGCGATGACGTGCCGGCAGGCGGTGGTGGCGCCGCAGGTGCAGCGGGCCGCGTCCAGGCCGCCCGTCGGGACGCTGGTGGCGGGACCGCCGGGGAAGTCGCCGTGCACGGTGCCATCCTCGTCGGTACGCAACTCCGGCACGGCCTCCTTGCCGGCCCGTTTGACCAGCCCGCGGTTGGTGAGCGCGGCGAGGGAGTCGGGGGTGAGCCCGAGCAGGTCCGTCCTCATCGGCCCACGTGCTCCGCCACGAAGGACGCCAGCTCGCCGGGCGTCATCGCGCCCACGTGCGCCCCGGCGTCGGCCAGCCGCTGCGCCAGCCCGCGGTCGTAGTCGGGGTTGGCCTGCTCGTCGAGGGCGGCCAGTCCCAGCACCTTGCTTCCCTGCTCCACGAGGCCGCGCACGATGCGCACCAGCCGGCCCGGGTCGCCGCCCTCGTAGAAGTCGGAGATCAGCACGACGATCGACCGGCGCGGCTGCTCCACCAGCCCGGCGCCGTACGCCGCCGCGCGGGCGATGTCGGTGCCGCCGCCGAGCTGCACCTTCATCAGCAGCTCCACGGGATCGTCCACGTCGGACGTCAGGTCCACCACCTCCGTGTCGAACGCCACCAGGTGGGTGCGCACCCCCGGCAACCCCCACAGGCAGGCCGCGGTGACCGCCGAGTGGATCACCGAGTCGACCATCGACCCGGACTGGTCGACGAGCAGGATCACCTGCCACTGCTCCAGGTGGCGGCGGGTGCGGGAGAAGAAGTACGGGGTCTCGATGACGACCTTGCCGGTGTCGGGCTGGTAGCGGCCGAGGTTCGCGCGCAGGGTGCGGACCATGTCGAAGTTGCGGGCCAGCCGGAACCTGCCGGCTCGCCGCGCCTTGGTGCCGGTGAACGCGCTGCGCACGTCGGTGGCGAGCTTGTCCATGAGCTGGCGGACGACCTGCTCGACGATCCGCCTGGCCAGCCGCAGCACCTGCGGGTTCATCAGGTGCTTGGTGCGCAGGACCGCCTTGAGCAGGGCGGGGTTGGGCTCGACGCGGGCCAGCACGGCCGGGTCGGTCACCACGTCGTGGATCTCGTAACGCTCGACGGCGTCGCGTTGCAGGCGCTCCACGGTCTCCTTGGGGAAGAGCCGGGTGATGTCGTCCAGCCAGTCGAAGGTGGTCAGCGTGGACGGGCCGGTGCCGCCCTGCCGCCGTACGCCACGCCGGCGCAGGTCCTCGTCGCGGCCGTAGAGCCAGTCGAGAGCCGCGTCACGGGCGGCGGCCGGCCCGCCGAGCGGCGCGCCGCCGAGGCACACGCTGCCGGGCTCGCCGAGCAGGAGCCGCCACCGTTCGAGGGTGGGGTCGGTCATGACGTGATCAGTCCCTCCCTGCGCAGGGCCGTCTCGACCCGCTCGTCCAGTGCCATGCCG
The DNA here is from genome assembly GCF_900323885.1 of [Actinomadura] parvosata subsp. kistnae. Taxonomy (GTDB): domain Bacteria; phylum Actinomycetota; class Actinomycetes; order Streptosporangiales; family Streptosporangiaceae; genus Nonomuraea; species Nonomuraea composti. The sequence goes on from NZ_OOHJ01000018.1 coordinate 312,331, forward strand.
GCGGCCACCAGCTCTGGTGCCGCCTCCAACCGCATCAACTCCCACGCGGACGCCCCTCCGGCGCGCCGCGCGACCAGGCGGGTGGCGATGAGGTGCCGCTCGCGGGGCGGGAAGAAGCCGAACGCCTGGCGCAGCGCGGGCAACGCCACCAGGAAGTCGTCGTCGCTCATCCCGCCGACCAGCTCGTCGAGCAGCTCCAGCATGCCGTCGGCGTGCAGCACCTCCTCACGCGCCAGCGCGAACAACCCGGCCAGCCAGTCCCCGGCCGTCGCCGGCACGAACGCACCCCGCACGGCTCTGACTGGATCACCGGCCACCCCACCACGCGCCGCCCCGGCGGGATCGCCAGCACCCGCAGCGTGCACCGCCTTGGCGGCATCGCCAGAGTCCGTACTGTGCGCCGTCTTGGCGGGATCGGCGGCGGTCGTGTCGCGTAGTGACCAGCTCAGGCCCAGTGACGCGCCCCGCAGGTCGGGGGGTGCCTCCTGGCAGGTCGCGAGGCGGTCGGCGACGCCCAGGGCGAGCTGCGGGTCGAGGCCGAGGGCCGGGCCCGCGTGCCGGATGGCGTCGCGGACGGCGGCCATCGCGTGGATGCGCGGCAGGTCGGCCGGGGCGGGGCCGCCGCGGATGCCTTCCGCGACCCACAGCGCCCGGCGGGTCGCGGCCTCGACGACCGTGCCGAGGGTGGTGCTGCCGCTGGTGTGGAACAGGCCGTCGTGGCGCCACATCGCCAGCGCCACGGTGAGGGTGCGGCCCAGCGCCCCGAGGTCGGCCGCCGCGCCGACGGCCCGGGCGACGTCGTCCAGCACGCGGCCGGCCAGCTCGCCGATGCCGCACAGCGCCGCGTCGAACAGCACGTCGGCGAGCTGGTCCAGGTCCGCGCCGGTGATCCGCTCGGCGAGCGCGGCGGCGGCGGCCTCCTGCGGGTCCACGCCGTAGCCGCCGGCCTCGATCAGGGCGGGCAGCCGGTCCTCCGATTCGGTCAGCACCCACCGCTCGGTCAGCTCGGCGTCGCCCGCCGGGCGCGGCCCCGAGATGCGCTCCACGCCGGGGATGCCCAGCACGCGCAGCCGGTGCAGCAGCCGGCTGCGCTCGCGGCCGGCGTCCTCGCCGAGGTCGAGCCGTTCCTCGCCGGGGCCGCCCAGCACGGCGAGCACCGCGTGGACGAGCGGCGGCAGCGGGGTCGCGGGGTGGAGGCGGCCGGTCCGGTCGCCGCTGAGCGCGGCGATCATCTCGACGATCACCGGATGGCTGCCCTCCGGCAGCGGCCCGCGTGCCGCCCAGGGCAGCGGTGTCTCCAGCGCCTCGCTGACCAGCGCGGCGGCCAGGCCGTCGAGCACGTCGACGCGGGCCGGACGCGGGTGGCCGCGCATCAGCGCGATCCCGTCGGCGGTGGCGCGGGCGGCGATCAGGTCGGCGGTGGACACGGGCTGTCGGCGGGCACGCAGCCGGGCCGTGACCGCCTCGGTGAGCCCGCGCGCGGCCTCGTCCGGCCCCGACTCCCAGAGGCGCTGGTAGTAGCCCGGCGACGGCATGCCCGACTGGTAACCGTCGAAGGCGTCCAGCCGCCGGAACGAGTACGGCACCAGGTAACTCCCGACGACGGCGTCCTCCGGCGGCCGGGGCACCTCCGGCCACTCGGCGTCACCATGCCCAGCCGACTCCGCCCGGCTCGCGCCACCCTCCCCAGCCGATCCCGGCCGGCTCGCGTCGCCATCCCCAGCCGATCCCGGCCGGCTCGCGGCGCCCTGCCCGGCGAGCCGGATCAACGCAGGTCGGTGGAAGCCGCCGGTGACCACGACCACCGGTCGTTCGCCGGCGTCGGCCGCCGCGGCCCTGATCCACCGCGCCATGTACGCCTCGCGCGCAGCGTCGTCCGCCCCCGGCTCCGTGTCGCCGCGCACCAGGTCGAAGTACGTGGCCAGCCGCTCGGCCAGCCCGTCGGCCGGCTCGATCTCGAACAGGTGGTCCCACAGCGCGTCCACGTTGTCCACGGAGAAGGCGTGGCACAGCCGCCGGGTGACCTCGTCGTAGCGGGCCTCGGCGTCGGCGTACCGGTTGCGGACGCCGGCCAGGGCCGGGTGCCAGGCGGGCAGGTCGATGAAGCGCAGCTCGGCGCCGGCGGCGCGGCCGGCGGTGAGCGCCGTCCATTCGGGCGAGTAGTCGCACAGCGGCGTCCACGAGCCGTGCCGCCGCTCGGGGTCGCGGTAGCCGGTGTGGACGGCGATCGGCAGCTGGTGGCCGAGCAGGAGCTCGTCCATGCGGGCGTTCATGTCGGCCGGGCCTTCGACCAGCACGTACGCGGGCCGCAGGGAGGTGATGGTGTCGGCGACGAGCCGGGCGCAGGCGGGGCTGTGGTGGCGGACGCCGATGAAGGTGACGGCCATGGTCAGCCCGGCAGGAGGTGGCGGGCTTCGTACAGGGCCTGCCACTGGTCGCCGTGCCGCCGCCGCTGCTCCAGGTAGCGGCGTAGTTTCGCCAGGTCTTCCGGGTTGTCCTTGGCGGCGGTGCCGGCCAGGCAGGAGACCAGGTCGGCGGCCGTACCGGGCTCGCCGCGCAGGAACCAGCCGCGCAGCCCGACGGCGTGCGCGACGGAGACGGCCTCGGCGGTGCTCATCACCCCGGACAGCCGGTCGGTGGCGTCGCCGCGCGCGGTCTGTCCTTCGCGCAGCTCGCGGAAGGCGGTGACGAGGACCTCCAGGACGTCGCGCCGGGGCGGCGCCTCGACGCCCGAGCGTTTCAGCAGCGCGGCGGCCTCCGCCTCGACCAGCAGCAGCTCGGTCTCGAAGTCGGCGATCGGGAAGACGGTCTCGAAGTTGAAGCGGCGTTTGAGTGCGGCGCTCATCTCGTTGACGCCGCGGTCGCGGGTGTTGGCGGTGGCGATGACGGTGAAGCCCTCCTTGGCGAACACCATGGATTCGGGCCCGCTCAGCTCGGGCACGGCGAGCACGCGGTCCGACAGCGGCGACAGCAGGCAGTCCTGGACTTCGAGCGGGCACCGGGTGATCTCCTCGAAGCGCACCACCTTGCCTTCGGCCATGCCGCGCAGCAGCGGCGCGGCCACCAGCGACCGGGTGGAGGGGCCTTCGGCGACCAGCAGCGCGTAGTTCCACGAGTACTTGATCTGGTCTTCGGTGGTGGCCGCGCCGCCCTGGATGGTGAGCGTCGAGGTGCCGCTGACCGCGGCGGCGAGCAGCTCCGACAGCAGCGACTTCGCCGTGCCGGGCTCGCCGACGAGCATCAGCCCGCGGTTGGTGGCCAGCGACACCAGCGACCGGTCGATCAGCGAGGGGTCGCCCACGAACTTGCGGCTGATGCCCAGCTTCTCGTCCCCGAGCACGAAGCGGCGGGCGGCGCGCAGGCTCAGCGCCCAGCCGGGCGGGCGGGCGTCGGTGTCGCTCTCACGCAGCCGGGCCAGCTCGGCGGCGTAGCGGATCTCGGCAGGGGGGCGCTGCACGTGCTCGTTCATCGGGTGATCTCCCGCAGGTCGCGCAGGATCTCGGAGGCGGTGACGGGGTCGAGGCCGTCGACGGAGACGCCGACGAGGCTCTGCTCCTCTTCGTAGCCGGCGTAGCCGATGGCGAAGCCGGGCTCGAAGCCGATGGTGACGGTCCGGCCGCCGGGCACGTCCCGTTCGATCCAGTACTGGATACCGGCGTCCTGGGGCGCGCCGCGCCGCCAGCCGCGCCGTTCCAGGCCGATGACGGCGCCGGCCGGGATCTTGGCGGCCTCGATCTCGGCGATCAGCGCGGGGTCGTTCTCGTACGTCTCCCTGCCGAGCTGCGGGAACGGCTGGAGGATCTCGTAGTCGGCGAACACCTCGGACCAGGCGGCCAGCGATTCCCCCAGCTCCAGGGGGTGGGCGACGCCGACGAGGGCGTCGGCGGGCAGCGTCAGCGGGTCGTCCTCGACGTCGGCGAAGCTGCGGTCCTCGGCCACGCGCAGGGTGCCCGTCAGCTCGCCCGACGGGTCGTAGATGCCCCAGACGAGCCGCCGGACGATGTGCCACAGCAGCGGGTGGCCGACGAGCAGCCGCCCGAACTCGGCGCCGCTCCAGCGGCGGCGGGTCACCATCGCCTGCTCCAGGCGGCGGATGTTGTCGGAGGCGACGGCCCGCACGTCCTTCTTCAGCCCGGCGAAGCGCTGGTGGGCGGCGGGCGCGAGCTCGGGGTCGTCGTTGGCGCCCGGCTTGGGCAGGTTCTTCAGCCGCTTGCCGGCGGCGTCGGTCACGTACGGTTTGAGCTGCTCGTCGAAGCCGACGACGAAGCTCCTGCGCCCGTAGTCGAGGGTCATGCTGCCGTCGGGAGACAGCCCGAAGTCGGGCACGAGCCGGTCGGCCAGTTCCAGCGGCGTCAGCCCGAGCTCGGCGGCGACCTCGTCCATCTTCTGCTTGGCCCGGCTCCTGAGCCCGCTGAACTTGACCTTCTCGGCGATGCCGTGCAGGTGCATGAGCGCGACGTCGGAGCCGATGCCCGCCAGCAGGTCGAGGGCGGCGACCGCGCGGGCGTGCCCGCCGTCGCGCGGCCACGTCTTGATGAGCGGGGTGAGCCGGCGCACGGTCTCGTCGTCGCCGAGCAGGCCGAGCGCGTCCATGATCCAGCTCTCCTTGGCCGGGTAGCCGGCCGCCTGCCAGCGCTGGAACAGCGCCCAGGCGAACTCCGCCAGGCTGCGGCCGTCGCACGCCTCCTTGACGAGGGCGAGGCCCGCGTACGGGAGGCCGGGCTTGGAGATCGCCAGCATCGTCATCACGTTCCTGACGGCCTCGGCCGGCAGCGCGCCCTTGTCGCCGCGCAGGTGGATCGGCGTCAGGAGGGCGACCTGCGTCCAATCGGGCAGGGCGGGCAGCCTGGCGGGCAGCGCGTCGAGCGGGTCGGCCGCGAGCAGGTCGGTGACGGCGGCCTCGGCGGCGGGGCCGTAGCCGGCGGCGGCCCGCGTCACGACGTCGTGGTGGCCGGCGCCGGCCAGCGCGGTCAGCGCCTGCTCGGCCTGCCGCCTCGGCACGCCGGGCTTGCCCAGGGCCACGGGGACCAGCGCCCGGGCGGCCGTCTCGGGGTGGCGGTCGAGCCAGGCCAGCGCGGTGGCGCGGGCGGACTTCAGCCGGGACAGCCAGTCGGCCATCAGCACGGCGATCTCCGGGGCGGCGAACGGGAGCAGCACGTGCCCGACCGTGGCCGGGTTGCTCCTGGCGAGGTCGAGGGCCAGGGGCAGCGCCGCCAGCTCGAACCTGGCGATCACCGGCGGCAGCCAGTCGCCGGCGCCCCACTGGTCGATGGGCCGCCACTTCTCGATGAGCGGCGCGGCCAGCCGCTCGGGCCCGGAGACGAACAGGGTGATCTCGTTGTACAGGTAGTCCCGCCTGGCCCCGTCGCTGGAGATGCCGCGCGCGACCGCTTCCCAGGTCTGGTTGTAGGCCCGGTCCCACCGGTCCAGGGCCGCCGGGGAACGCCAGTTGTCCCGCTCGCCCGGCGCCCATGCCAGCACCGGCGCGTCCGCGCAGGTCAGGCCGGTCACCACGGTCGGCTTGCGGGTCTTGCGCTTCCTGGCCCAGGGCGGGCTGACCAGCACCTCCGGTAGCGCTTCCGGCGGGGCGGTGGCGACGGGCACGGCGTTCGCGATGCCGGTGATCCGCTCGGCGGCGCCGGCGTTCATGCCGGACACCACCTCCTCCACCAGGTCGAGGTGGGTCAGCACGTGGGCGCGCAGCAGCTGGTCGGCGGTCTTGCCGCCGGTGGCGGCCAGCAGCCGCATCGCCCGGCGCGGGAAGCGCGCCGCCGCGCGCAGGAAGGCCGGCTGGACGTGCTTCTGGTCGAGCCGGTCGAGCAGCGCCCGCATCGCCGCGTCGGACGGCAGCTCGGCGAGCGTGCCCAGCAGCCGCCGCTCGCCGTCCGCGTCGTACGTCTGGCCGAGCCAGCCGATCAGCAGCGGCACGACCTCGACGCCCATGCCGTCGACCAGCGTGGCGAGCGAGGCGGAGCTCGCCGCCATGTGGCCGTGCACGTGGTCCACGATGAGCGCCGCCTGCTCCGGGGTGCTGATCGCGGCGACCAGGTAATGGGCGAGGTACACGTTGACGGCGCCGGCCTTGGCGCAGTCGGCCGTGACCCAGCCGGTCTCGGACGGCGCCAGGAACGACGCCATCACCCGATGGTGCAGCCCGCCCTCGCGGCCGGCCGCCAGCGCCGCGACCACCTCGGCGTACTCGGCGTCGGAGGCGGCCGACAGGACGGCGCGGATCCGGGCGGCGAGCTCCATCCGGTTCCAGCCGTACCAGTAGTGGTGGTACTCGTGGGAGGCCATCCGCCGCACCCGCCAGCTGTCCTGGGCGACTTCGTACGTCAGCGAGGCGAGCTCCGTCACGGCCGTCGCGGCGAACGCCAGGCCCCGCTCGACCAGCCACGTCTCGGCGAACAGGGCCGCCAGCTCGTGGTCGCTCCACGACAGCGACGCCACCACCACCGCGGCGCCCAGCGGCGCGGCCGCGGGCTCGCCGGCCAGGTACGCCGCGCCGGCGGCGGCGAGCTCGGGGTCGCGGCACGCCTCCAGCGCGTCGAGAACCTGCTGCCGCAGCCCGTCCAGCTTCGCGGCCAGCCGCTCGGGGGCGGCGAGGTCGAGCGGCGGCACCGCGACCTTGGCCCCGCCGCGGCGCGGGTGCAGCGCGCGCAGCCAGGCGGCCGGCATCGTCAGCCGGTCCTCGGCGTGCTGCTCGTGCTCGCCGGTCGTCTCCGGGGAGCCCGCCGGCTCGTCCTCGGAGCGGGGCATCGTGACCTGCGCCATCCGGGCATGACTCATGCGGCACCTACCTTGATGGGTGAAAGGGGGGATGGACCGGCCGGGCGACGGCCCGCCGGTCTTCACGCGATCTTCAGCGGTGAGTATGGCGGGCCCGACCGACAAACCGGGGCCGCCGGGAATCACGGGTGCGCGGGCGCTCCCAGGAGCGGCAGCCACACCTCGTCCACGATCTGCGCGATCGACTCGTCGGGCACCGCGCGCATCGTCATGAGCATGTCGTGGCGCAGCAGGTCGAGTGGCAGGTTCAGCACCCGGGACGAGCGCGGCACGTCGGGCAGCTCGCCGCGCTCGACCGCGCGGGCGACGATCGTCTCGAACGGGCCCGGCAGGCCCGGTGGCACGAGGGTGTCGCGCAGCTCTTCGAGGCTCGTGCCGGCGTCCTGGAAGTACTCCACGAGCTGCACGCTCATCAGCGTGATCATGCCGGCGCGGTCGGCGTCGGCGTTGCGCAGGAACCCGATCGCGTCCTCGCGCAGGCTGCCGGTGTCGGGCACCGCGATCGGCCGCCAGTGCCGGGTGAGGGTGGCCAGCAGCAGGTCGTCGCGTTGCGGCCAGCGGCGGTACAGGACGGGGCGGCTCGTGCCGGCGCGGGCGGCGATCGCCTCGTAGGTGAAGCCGTGGTAGCCGTGCTCCAGCAGGACGTCCCAGGCGGCGTCGAGGAGCGCGGCCTCCAGCTCGGCGCCGCGCCGCCGGGACGGGCCCTGCTCCCGCTCGAGACTCACGCGCGTACCTTATCCGGTCGGTGTGTGACCATGGTCGTCGAGCGCGCCCGCCCCCCGGAGAGAACATGACGCAAGCCCCGCACGACCCCTCCCCCAAGGCGCCCCGGCGGGTCGCGCTGATCGTGGCCGTCTCGTGGTTCATGCAGAACCTCGACTCCACGATCATCAACACCTCGCTCCCCCAGCTCGCGCACACGTTCGGCGTGGACACGGTCAGCGTGAACATCGGCATCACCGCGTACGTCGTCGCGGGCGCGGCCCTGATCCCGCTCGGCGGCTGGCTGTCGGACCGCTACGGCGCCAAGCGGGTGTTCGCGACCGCGATCGTGGTGTTCGGCCTGGCCTCGGTGGGCTGCGCGGCGTGCACGGAGTTGTGGCAGTTCGTCCTGGCCCGCGTGGTGCAGGGCGTGGGCGGCGCCCTGATGATGCCGGTCGGCCGCATCATCGTGCTCAGGAACGCCGGCAAGGAGGACCTGCTGCGGGCCACGGCGCTGATCACGTGGCCGGCCCTGATCGCGCCGGTCGTCGCCCCGGTCGTCGGCGGCGCGCTGACCACCTGGTACGGCTGGCAGTGGATCTTCCTGCTGAACGTGCCGCTCGCCGTCGCCGGCACCGTCCTCGTGCTGACCTTCGTCCCCGGCCTGCGCGAGCCCGACCCCAGGCCGCTCGACCGCGCCGGAACGGTGCTGATCATCACGGCGCTGAGCCTGGCCATCTACGGCCTGTCGGAGCTGGCGCACCCGTCGGCGGTGGGCCTGGACCTCGCCCTGCTCGCCGTCGGCACGCTGGTGGGCGTGGCCGCCGTGCGCCGGTTCCGCCGGGCCGCCCATCCGCTGGTCGAGCTGGGGCCGCTGCGGGTGCCGACGTTCGCGGCCGCGTCCGTGCACGCGGGCAACCTCATCCGGCTGGCGATCAGCGCGACCCCGTTCCTGCTCCCGCTCATGCTCCAGGAGGCGTGGCGGCTGTCGCCGCTGGAGGCGGGGCAGATCGTGCTGGTGTACTTCCTGGGCAACCTGGTCATCAAGGCGGTCACCACGCCGCTGCTGCGCCGGTTCGGGTTCCGTACGGTGCTGGTCGCGAACGGCGTGGGGGTGGCGCTGTCGATCGCGGCGTTCGGGCTGCTGGACGCGCGGACGGGGTTCGTCCTGGTCGCCGTGGTGTCCTTCGTCGCCGGGGTGACCCGCTCGATCGAGTTCACCGGGATCAACACGCTGTCGTTCGCCGACATCGGGCCCGCCGACCGGGCCTCGGCCTCGACGCTCTTCAGCATGACGCAGCAGATCTCCGTGGCGCTGGGCGTGGCCGCCGCCGCGATCGTCCTCCAGGTGGCGCACGGCTCCGCCGCGACCCCGCTCACGCAGGGGGACTTCTCGCTCGCGTTCGGGCTGTGCGGCGCGGTCGCGCTGGCCGGGGCGCTGCTGATGGTGCGGCTGCGGCCGGAGGCGGGGCACGAGGTGACCGGCCACCGGCCGCGCAGGAAGGGCCGGATCGCCTCCCGTACGTGACCGGTATCCTCGCGGGGGCACGTCCCGCCCGTTCAACGTGGAGGTAGCAGCGGTGCGCATCGGCATCATCGGGGTCGGCGAAATCGCCCGCGCCATCGTGACCGGCCTGTGCGACGGCGCCGACGCGCCGCCCGAGGTGCTCCTCTCGCCGCGCGGGGCGCGCGCGGCGGCGGAGCTGTCCGAGCGCTACGCGAGCGTCCACGTGTGCGCGGACAACCAGGACGTGGCCGGCCGCGCCGAGCTGCTGATCATCTCCGTACGCCCCCAGGACCGGCACGAGGCGCTGGCCGGGCTGCGCGTGGCCGCCGGCACGACGGTCGTCAACGTGATGGGCGGCGTGGCCAACGACGACGTCCGGAGCCTGCTCGGCACCGACGCGCCCGTGGTGCGGGCCATCCCCCTGCCCGCCGTGCGCGAGCGCCGCTCCGTCACGGTGACCTGCCCGCCGAACCCCGTGGTGGACGCGTTCTTCGCCTCGCTGGGCGGGGCCCTGCCGGTCGCCGACGAGGCCACGTTCAACGTCTTCTCCGCGCTGACCGCGACGCTCAGCACGCACTACTCCTACCTCGCCACCCTCACGTCCTGGGCGGCCGGGCACGGGCTGTCCCCCGCCGACGCCGACCGCTACGTGCGCGGGCTCTTCCAGGGCGTCGGCCGGTCCCTGAGCGACGAGACCCGCCCACTGCACCGGCTGGCCGGCGACCACGAGACGCCCGGCGGGCTGAACGAACGCGTCCGCACCACCTGGTTCGACGACACCAACGCCGCCGCCCTGCGCTCGGTGCTCGACGCCCTGCTCGCCGACCTGAAGTAACCGCGGTCACGCGCCGGCGAGCGCCCGGGCTCAGCCGAAGACCGGCAGGACCATGTCGACCAGGGCGTCCACGTCGGCCTCGACCATGGGCACGCCGGTCATGCCGAGACGGTGGAGCAGGGTTCCGACGACGACGTCGATGAAGAACAGGACCCGCTGCTCCGGCTCGCCGAGCGCGTCCTGGAGCGCGATCCGGTAGGGGTCCTGCAGCCGCGTGGCGAGGATCAGCCGCAGCCCGGGGTCGCTGACGGCGTCGCTGAAGACGCCCGCGAACGCGTCGCCCACGCCCGGCTCGCCGATCTTCCCCGCGATCCACCGGATGGCCCCGGACAGGATCGCGGCCTTGCTCCCGCCGTCCACCGGCACCGGGCCGAACGCGTCGAGGAGGCAGTCGACGATCAGCGCCCCCTTCGTCGGCCAGCGGCGGTAGATCGTCGTCTTGGCGACGCCGGCCGCGGCGGCGATGCGCTCGACGGTGGCGCGCGCGTAGCCCAGCTCGTGGACCGTGCTCAGCGTCGCGGCGAACACCACGTCGTTGACGCCGGAGCGCGGGCGGCCGGGCGGCCGGGCGGGTGTGGCGGAGGTCATGCGCACAGGATATCCATTTGCGCTACCTTAAGTTTCGAAACCTCAGGTAGCGAAACTCGTGGAGGAGAGCGCATGAGCGAGACCACCACCATGGACAGGCCGGCGGAGCCGGACTGGTCCACGTTGACCCCCGAGGGGCTGGCCGCCTTCCAGGAGGCCGAGAACCGGGTCCGGGCGTCCGTCGCGGCGCGCGCGATCACCGGGGAGCCGGACCCGGGCGCCACCATCGAGTGGCGGCAGGTGGCGCTGCCCGGCCGCGACCTCCCGGTCCGGGTCCACCGGCCCTCGGCCGGGGGCGCCCGCCTGCCGCTCGTGGTGCAGGTGCACGGAGGCGGGTTCGTGGGCACGGCCGCGCAGTGCGACTGGGCCAACAGCCACCTGGCCGCCCGCCTGCCCGCGGTCGTCGTCGCCGTCGAGCACCGCCTGCTCGACTGGGAGACCCCGCTGACCGCCGCCGCCGACGACGGCTGGGACGTGCTCCGGCACGTGGTGGAGCACGCCGGCGAGTGGGGCGTCGACCCCGGCCGGGTGGCGGTCTTCGGCGAGAGCTTCGGCGGGCTGATCACCGCCCTGTCGGCGATCCGGGCCAGGCAGGCCGGCCTGCGCCTGCGGGCGCAGGTGCTGGTCAACCCCGGCGCGGACGTGACCTCGGAAGCCTTCGACCTCCCCTCCACCCGCGAGTACCCCTGCACGCCCACCCTCACCCTGCCCCAGCTGCACTTCTTCCGGAAGCTCGCCGTGCCGGAGGGTGCCGACGCCCGCGCGCTGTCGCCCCTGCACGCCGGAGACCTGAGCGGGCTCGCCCCGGCCCTCGTGGTGGTGCCGACCGCCGACCCGGTCGCCGACCACGGCCGCCGCTACGCCGAGCGGCTCCAGGCGTCCGGGACGCCCGCCCGGCTCAGCGAGTACGACGGGGCCGGGCACGCGTTCCTCAGCATGCCGGGCATGGTGCCGCAGGCGGAGCCCGCGCGGGCGGAGATCCTCGGCTTCCTCCGGCAGGCCCTCGGTGGCTGACACCCGGCCCGGAGCCGCACTCGCGGAGGTGGCCCCGCCGGTCGAGCGGCCCGGAGACCTGGCCGGGCTGCTGCGCCCGCACGCCGGGAGCTTCGCCGCCCTGGTGGTGCTGCAGGTGATCGGGGCCGTGGCGGGCCTCGCGCCGCTGCTGGCCGTGGTGGAGCTGGGCCGCGTGTTGTTGGCGCCGGGCCCCGCCGACCCCGGCCGGGTCTGGCTCGTGGTGCTCGCCGGGGTGGCCGGGCTGCTGGTCCAGCTGCTGTTCACCGCGGCGTCGTCCGCGATCGGGCACCTGCTCGACGGACGGGTGCAGCTCGCGTTCCGCCGGCGGCTGGCCGCCCACCTGGGGCGCGTGCCGATCGGCTGGTTCTCCCGGCGCCGCACCGGCGAGCTGGCCAAGGTCGTGGGCGAGGACGTGAGCGCCGTGCACCCGTTCATCGCGCACACGCCCGCCGAGTTGGTCTCGGCGTTCGTGGTGCCGCTGGTGTCGCTCGTCTACCTGTTCACCGTGGACTGGCGGCTGACGCTCATCACGCTGATCCCGGTGCTGGTCGCGGTGGCGACGGTGCCGCTGATGATGACGGCGGCGCGACAGCGCGAGCAGCGCGAGTTCGACGCCGCGATGGGGCGGATCGCCGGCTCCGTGGTGGAGTTCGTGCAGGGCATCGCGGTGGTGAAGGCGTTCGGCGGCGCCGATCGCACGCACCGCAGGTTCGTGACGGCCACCGACGAGTTCGCCGGCACGTTCCTGCGCTGGGCGCGCGGGCTGGCGCCGATCGCCGCCGCGATGCAGACGGCGCTGTCGCCGCCGTTCGTGCTGCTGGTCGTGCTGGCCGGCGGCACCGCCCTGATCGCGGGCGGCGGCCTGGCGCCGGCGGACCTGCTGCCGTTCCTGCTGCTGGGGCTGGGGCTGACCGCGCCGGTGGCGGCGCTGGGGCACGGCTTCGACGCGATGCGGGCGGCCTGGCGCGCCGTCGGCCGCATCAGGGACGTGCTCGCGGTGGAGCCGCTGCCCGAGCCCGCCCGCCCCGCCGAGCCGCGCGGGCACCGCGTCGAGCTGCGGGGCGTGCGCTTCGGATACGACGCGGAGCGCGAGGTGCTGCGCGGCATCGACCTGACGCTCGAGCCCGGCACCGTCACCGCGATCGTCGGCCCGTCGGGCAGCGGCAAGTCCACGCTGGTCCAGCTCCTGCCGCGGTTCTTCGACCCGACGCACGGCTCGATCACGCTCGGCGGCGTCGACCTGCGCGAGCTCGGCGGCGACCGGCTCTACCGGACGGTCTCCTTCGTCTTCCAGGACATCCGCCTGCTGCGCGCCTCGGTCACCGACAACATCGCGCTGGCCGTTCCCGGCGCCCACCCCGACCAGGTGGAACGCGCCGCGCGCCTGGCGGGCGTCCACGACCGTGTCCTGCGGCTGCCGCGCGGCTACGACACGGTGCTCGACGAGGAGGCCCGGCTGTCGCGCGGCGAGGCGCAACGCATCGCCATCGCCCGCGCGCTGCTCGCCGACACCCCCGTGCTGGTGCTGGACGAGGCCACCGCGTTCGCCGACCCGCAGACCGAGCAGGCGGTCCGGCACGCGCTGGCCACGCTGCGCGCCGGCCGGACGATCGTCGTCATCGCGCACCGGATGGAGACGATCGCCGACGCCGACACCGTCGTCATGCTGGACGACGGATCCGTCATCGAGCGCGGCACGCCCGCCGAGCTGCTGCGCCGCAACGGCAGGTTCGCCGCGTTCTGGCGATCCCAGCGAGGAGACGAGGCCCGATGATCCGTATGCTGCTGCGCGTCCTGGGCCACCAGTACGCCGGCCCCGTCCGCCGCACCGTGGCCCTGATGATGGCGACCGCCATCGTCGAGGGCCTGTCCTACGCCCTGCTCGTGCCCGTGCTGCGGGCCCTGTTCGGCGGCGACGTCGCCGGCGCCCGCCCGTGGCTGGCCGCGTTCGCGGCGGGGGTCGCGATCTACGCGGCGCTGCGCTACGTCAGCGACCTGTCCGGCTTCCGCGCCGGCACCACGCTGCTGCGCGGCACGTACCGCCGGCTCGGCGACCACCTCGCCCGGCTGCCCATCGGCTGGTACGCCCCCGCCCGCGTCGGCGAGGTGTCGCTGCTGGCCGGCCGGGGCGTGCAGCAGGCGATGAGCGTGATCGCGCACCTGCTGTCCCCGTACGTCTCCGCCGCCGTCACCCCGCTGGCCATCGTCGCGGTGATGCTCGCCTTCGACTGGCGGATGGGGCTGGCCGCGCTGCTCGCCGCGCCCCTCGTGGCCGCGATCCAGCTCTGGACGGGACGCGCCACGGCCGCCGCCGACGCCGAACGGCACCGCCGCGACCAGGACGCCACGGCCCGCGTCATCGAATACCTCCAGGCCCAGCCGGTGCTGCGGGCCGGCGGCCGGACCGCGGAACGCTTCGGCCTGCTCGACGACGCGCTCGACGAGCTGCGGCGTTCCTCCCGCCGCACGATGGTGTCGGCGCTGCCGGGCATCCTGGGCCTGTCGCTCACGGTGCAGGCGGTCCTCACCGCGTTGCTGGTGCTGGGCACGTACCTGGCGCTGGGCGGCGCCATCGGGCCGGCCGAGCTGCTCGCGATCCTCGTCCTGGCCGCCCGCTGCGCCGACCCGCTGCTGTCGCTGGGCGAGATCGGCGGCCAGGCGCGCGGCGCCCGGGCCGAGCTGGCCAAGCTGGACACGGTGCTGCGCACCCCGCCGCTGCCCGAGCCCCCCGACCCGGTCCGCCCGGAACGGCACGACCTGGAGCTCGACGCGGTGTCCTTCCGTCACGGCGACCGCCTCGTCCTCGACGGCCTGTCGCTGGCGGTGCCCGAGGGGCGGCGGCTCGCCGTCGTCGGCCCGTCGGGGGCGGGCAAGAGCACGCTGCTGCAGCTCCTGGCCCGCTTCCACGACGTGGACGCCGGCGCGGTCCGCATCGGCGGCGTGGACGTGCGGGACGTGGACACGCAGGACCTGATGTCCCGGTTCGCGATCGTCTTCCAGGACGTCTACCTCTTCGACGGCACCATCGAGGACAACGTCCGCCTCGGCCGTCCCGGCGCCACCGAGTCCGAGGTCCGCGCGGCGGCGAGCGCCGCCCGCCTCGACGAGGTGATCGCCCGGCTCCCCGACGGCTGGGCCACTCCGGTCGGCGAGGGCGGCGCCCTGCTGTCGGGCGGCGAGCGCCAGCGGGTCTCCATCGCCCGCGCCCTCCTCAAGGACGCCCCCGTCGTCCTGCTGGACGAGGTCACCTCCGCCCTCGACCCGGTCAACGAGGCGGCCGTGCACGCCGGGATCGAGCGGCTGATGGCGGGCCGCACCGTCGTGATGGTGGCCCACCGCCTGAGCACGATCCGCCACGCCGACCGCATCGCCTTCCTGGACGGCGGGCGGATCGTGGAGGCGGGGACGCACGACGAGCTGCTGCGGCTCGGCGGGCGGTACGCCGCCTACTGGGAGATCTCCATGACCCCGGCCGACTGACGCTGATAGCGGGGGAAATGCGGGGATGCGCGAATATCGGCGGTCCATATCCTATTACGCATGGTGATCCACCCCCTTACCCGGCGTTCCGCCCTGCTGGGCGCCGCCGCCGCGGCCGGTCTCGCCCTGTGGGAGCGACCGGCCGAGGCGGCCGGTCTCGCCCTGTGGGAACGACCGGCCGAGGCGGCCGGTCTCGCCCTGTGGGAACGACCGGCCGAGGCGGTCGGCGCCGCCGCGTTCGACGCCGCCCGGGAGCGGTGGGTGAGCTTATTGGCCGGCGGTGACCACGGCACCGCCCACGCCGACAGGACCGAGGCGGTCGAGGGCTCGGCCAACGCGGTGCTGCGCAAGCTGGAGTTCTCCCCCAGGGGCCCGAGCCTCTGGCCCGACCTGCCGCTCGGCGACCCCCGTACGGGCAACTTCAACCGCGCCTACAACCGGATGCGCACGCTGGCGCTGGGCTGGGCCACGCCGGGCACCTCGATGTACCGGGACGACGGGGTCGCGCGGACGGCGGCCAGGGCGCTGGACTTCCTGTACGAGCACGCCTACCACGAGGGCCTCGACCCGCGCGGCAGCAACTGGTACTGGTGGGAGATCGGCGTCCCCCGCTCGCTGACCGACACGTGCGCCCTGCTGTACGACGGCCTGCCGAAGGACGGGCTCAAGCGCTGGCTGCGCCCGCTGCGCCGGTGGTGCCCCGACCCGGAGCGGCGCGTCAGCCACCCCGGCGTCGTCGAGACCGGCGCGAACCGGGCCGGCAAGGCGATGGCGGTGGCCGTGCGCGGGCTGCTCACCCATGACGCGCGCCTGGTCAAGCGGGCCAGGGAGGCGGTGGCCGACCTGCTGCGGCCGACGCGGGGGCCGGGCGACGGCTTCCACCGCGACGGGTCGTTCATCCAGCACGACGTGTACCCCTACACGGGCGCCTACGGCGTGGACTACCTGGAGAGCGTGGCCAAGCTGATCGTCATGCTCGCGCGCTCGCCGTGGGAGATCCCCGGCATCGGGAAGGTCTGCGACATCGTGGACCGCTCCTTCGTCCCGTTCGTCTTCGACGGGCTGATGATGGACTGCGTGCGCGGCCGGTCCATCTCCCGGCAGGGCCACCGCGACTACCACTCCGGGCAGAAGACCGTCGAGACCATGCTGGCCCTGCTGGACGCGGCGCCCGAGCGGCACGCGCGGCGCTGGCGCCCGCTGGTGAAGGGGTGGCTCACGCGCAACACGGCGGTGCCGTACGAGACGGTCGCGCCGCTGTCGAGCGTCGCCAAGGCCAGGGCCCTGCTGGACGACCCGAAGGTCCCGGTCGGCCCGCGCACGACCGGGACGTGGGTGTTCGCCGACATGGACCGGGTCGTGCACCGCCGCCCCACGTGGGCGTTCGCGATCGCGATGAGCTCGCGGCGGATCGGCGCCGCCGAGGCCATGAACCGGGAGAACCTGCACGGCTGGTACACCGGCGACGGCATGACCTACCTCTACACCGACGACCTCACCCACTGGAACGACGAGCTGTGGCCGACGATCGACCCGTACCGGCTGCCCGGCACGACGGTCGACACCCGCAGGCGGGCCGATCTCCCCCACGGGCACCGCCGGCTGCCGCCCACGCCGTGGGCGGGCGGCGTGGCGCTCGACGGCGAGTACGGCGTCGCCGCCATGAAGCTGATCGCCGAGGGCTCCTCGCTGCGGGCCAAGAAGGCGTGGTTCCTGCTCGACGACGCCGTGATCGCCCTCGGCGCCGGCATCACGGCCTCCGACGGCCGCCGCGTCGAGACCATCGTCGAGAACCGCAACACCCACGACCGCCACCCGCCGCTCGAACAGGGCGACCGCTGGATCCACCTGCCGGGCGTGGCCGGTTACGCGCTGCTCGACGGCGACGGCGCCAAGGTGATCCGCGAGGAGCGCACCGGCCGCTGGCGCGACATCGACACGGGCGCCACCACCGCCGGCGACGACACCCCCGTCACCAGGCACTACACGACGATCGTGATCGACCACGGCACCGACCCGCGCAAGGCCCGCTACGCCTACGCGGTGCTGCCCGGGGCGTCCGCCGCGCAGACCGCGTCCTACGGGCTGCGCGTCCGCATCCTCGCCAACTCGGGCACGGCGCAGGCCATCTCGCGCGGCGACCTGCTCGCCGCCGTCTTCTGGCAGGCCGGCACGGTGCAGACCCCCGACGGGCCGCTGACCGCCGACGGGCCGTGCACGCTGCTGGTGCGCCGCGACCCCGGCCGGAAGGAGGTGCGGCTCGCGGTGTCCGACCCGTCCAGGACCGCCGACGAGGTGAAGATCACGCTGCCGTGGCGGGTTCGGTCGGTCAAGAAGGGCGATCGCGGCGTGCGCCGGGCCAAGCGGGCGCTCAAGGTGGAGGTCGGCGACAGCCGGGGCCACGGCCACACCGCCGTCGTACGCGTCTGACCCGCCGCTCTCTAAGCCACCAGGCCCCTGCGGTACGCGTACACGACCGCCTGGACGCGGTCACGCAGGTCGAGCTTGGTCAGGATGCGGGACACGTACGTCTTGACGGTCTCCTGGCTGATCACCAGCGTGCCCGCGATCTCGCTGTTGGACAGGCCGTCGGCGATGAGGCGCAGCACCTCCAGCTCCCGCCGGGTCAGCGGGACGTCCTCGGCCCCGCCCTCCTGGGGGCGGATGCGGGCCGCGTACCGGCCGACGAGCTGCCGGGTCACCTCGGGGGCCAGCAGCGCGGCGCCCGACGCGACGGTGCGGATGCCCTGGAGGAGCTGCGCCGGCGGGGCGTCCTTGAGCAGGAACCCGCTCGCGCCCGCCCGCAGCGCCTCGTACACGTACTCGTCGAGGTTGAACGTGGTCACCACGAGCACCTTGACCGGGTCCGTCACGCCGGCGCCCGCGAGCCGGCGGGTGGCCTCGATGCCGTCGAGCACCGGCATGCGCACGTCCATGACGACGATGTCGGGGCGCAGCCGGCGGGCGAGGTCGACGGCGGTGCGGCCGTCACCGCACTCGCCCACCACCTCCAGGTCGGGCTGCGCGTCGATGATCGTCGCGAAGCCGGTGCGGATCAGCGCCTGGTCGTCGGCGACCAGGACCCGGACGGGCGCGGTCACGACGCGCTCTCCAGGGGGATGCGCGCCCGTACGAGGAAGCCGCCGTCCGGCTGCGGCCCCGCGCTGAACTCGCCGCCCAGAGCGCCGACCCGCTCCCGCAGCCCGGCCAGGCCGCGCCCGCTCCCACCGAGAGAGCCGGACGAGCCGCGCCGGCCGGGAGGACCGGCCGGGCCGTGCTCGCTCCCGCCGGACGAGCCGGCCGGGCCTGGCCCGCCTTCGCCGGGAGAGCCGGCCGCCGTGCTGGGGCCGTCGGTGCTCACCGCCACGCTGATCTCCTTCTCGCCGTAGCGCACGTGCACCACGGTGCGGCTGCCGTGGGCGTATTTGAGCGCGTTCGTCAGGGCTTCCTGGACGACCCTATAGGCCACGAACTCGGCGGCGCCGGACGATCGCGAAGGTTCGCCCTCCTGAACGAGCTCCACCGGCTGCCCGGCCTGGCGGGTCTGCTCGGCGAGGGCGGGCAGGTCGGCGGCGGACGGCGTCCTGACCTCGGCGTCGTGGTCGGGGTTGAGCAGGTCGAGCAGGTTCCGCAGGTCGGCGATGGCCCGGCGGCCGGTGTCGGTGACGGCGGTCAGGGTCGTGTCGAGGCGTTCGGGCGCGGCGGTCATGTAGCGGGCCGCCTCGGCCTGCACGACCATCGCGGTCACGTGGTGCGTCACGACGTCGTGCAGCTCGCGGGCGATGCGGGTGCGCTCGGCGACGCGGGTGGCCTCGGCGACGTGGCGGCGGCGCTCGGCCTCGGCGGCCCGGGTGGAGCGCAGCCAGGCGCCGATGGCCCACGAGAGGGCCAGCGCCAGGTAGAGCAGCGCGATGTCCAGCGGGGTCTCGTTCGCGCCGAGCCCTTGGAGCGCGGCGATGAACACCACGTACGCGACCGACAGCAGGACGATCGTGAGGGGCCGGCGGCGCCGCACGTGGGCGCCGGCGCTGACGAGCGCGATGGGCAGGGCGATGCCCGCCAGCGCGTGGCAGGCGAAGAACTGGTCGAGGGCGAAGCCGAGCGCCACCAGCGCGACCGACCAGCCCGGCCACCGCCGCCGCACGGCGAGCGGCATCGCCTCCAGGGCGATCACCGCGACGGCCACCAGATCGTACGGCCGGGACGGGAACTCGCCGATCTGCGTCCCGTGGCCCTGGAAGCCCGGCAGGAGGGACAGGACGGTCAGCAGCAGCGCGAGCGGAAGGTCCCGCACCGTGACGTCACACCGCTGCCACAGATCCTTGGCGCGTCGTAGATCGAGCACCGGGTGAGCTTAACGGGTTCGCGGGGTTTGTCCCCCATGCGAGCTACCGGCGAATGTCCACCGTGTGGTGACGATCCCGGCACTGCCGGCTCCGTAGCGTTATCGCGCGGCCATCGCCCGCCGGCCCGCTCTCGTACTCTCGATGGAGGAACATCATGCTCCGCAGGATCAAGGCAACCGCAGTGGCCGCACTGTGCTGCACCATGATCGGCGCCGGAGTCACCGGCTGTGACGGCGACTCCCTGGAGAACTGGGATCCCCTCGCCTCCAGCAGTTCCCCCAAGAGCACGCCCAAGACCAAGAGCGAGCCGCAGTCCGAGGACGCCGTGATCTCCGGCACCACGAAGATCAAGGTCGCCGGTCACTTGGTGAACGTGTCCTGCTCGGGCGAGGCGGCGGACGGCCGGCCGGTCATCGTGCTCCTGCACGGCGCCGGCGACGGGCTCGACAAGCTGGCCGGCATCCAGAAGACGCTCAGCGCGAAGAACCGCGTCTGCTCCTACGACCGCCTCGGCTCCGGCGCCAGCGACCAGCCCGACGGCCCGCAGGACATGGCGGCCACCGGCAAGGTCCTCACCGGCGTGCTCGACCGGGTCGCCGCTGACAACCCGGTCGTCCTGGCCGGCCACTCGCTCGGCGGCCTGATCGCCGCCCGCTACGCCCCCGAGCACCAGGACCGCGTCAAGGGCCTGGTCCTGCTCGACGCCACTCCTTCCACGATGCTCGCCGACATCTCCAAGGCGATCCCCGAGTCCGCCAAGGGCCCGGCGGCCGAGCTGCGCGCCCAGAACCTCGCCGTCTTCCAGGGCCAGAACCCCGAGAAGCTCACCATCACCGACGGCAAGGTCCGCTCCGCCGGGGACATCCCGGTCGAGGTCGTCCAGCACGGCAAGCCGTACCTCGCGGCCCTGCCCGAGTACGGGCCGCGCCTGGAGAAGGCGTGGGCCGCGGGCCAGCGCGCGTGGCTGGCGCTGTCCAGCAACAGCAAGCTGAGCACGGCGGAGAAGAGCGAGCACTACATCTACGTCGACCAGCCCGAGGTCGCCGTCCAGGCCATCGAGCGGGTCGCCGCTCAGGCCGGCGCCCCGGCGAACGGCGGCTGACCGGCCGTCGGCGTCCAAGCGGCCTCTCGGCGGGCTCTGCCCGACCCGCCGAGAGGCCTCAGGACGATACGCGTGCCGTGCGGTCGCGGTGAGCGGCCGCACAGGACGTTCCCGTGAGTTGCCCATGAGAGGCCACGGGACACAGGCACCGTGCGGGCGGGGATCACGGCGGATGGTGGCGGAAGGCGCGGCGGTAGGCCGCGGGGGCGACCCCGCGCCTGGCGGCGAAGTGGTGCCGCAGACCGTCGGCGCCGCCGAACCCCGCCCGCACGGCCACCGCGTCCACGCTCAGCTCGGTGCCCTCCAGCAGCTCCTCGGCGAGCTGCAGCCGCCGTTCGAGCAGCCAGCGGTGCGGCGTCGTGCCGGTCAGCGCCTTGAACCGCCGGGCGAACGTGCGCGGTGACATGGCCGCCCGTGCCGCCAGCGTCTCCACCGTCAGGGGCCGGTCGAGGTGCTGCTGCATCCAGTCGAGCAGCTCCGCCAGCTCGTACGGCGTGCGCGGCGACGGCATGGGAGCCTCGACGTACTGGGCCTGCCCGCCCGACCGATGGGCGGGCACGACGAGGCGCCGGGCCAGGGCGTTGGCCGTGGCGGCACCGTGTTCGAGGCGGACGAGGTGCAGGCAGGCGTCGATCCCGGCCGCGGCTCCGGCGCTGCTGAGGACGGGGCCGTCCTCGACGTACAGGATGCCGGGATCGACGCGGACGCGGGGGTGGCGGCGGGCGAGCAGCCCGGCGAACTGCCAGTGGGTGGTGGCCCGCCTGCCGTCGAGCAGCCCGGCGGCGGCGGCCAGGAAGGCGCCCGTGCAGATGGTCAGCACCCGCGCGCCGCGCCCGGCGGCCTCCCGCAGCGCCGCCAGCAGCGGCTCGGGAGCCGGCGCGTCGAGCGGCGGCCAGGCCGGCACGGCCACGAGGTCGGCCTCGGCGACGCGCTCCAGCCCGTGCTCGACATGCACGAGGAACCCGGAGGTGGTCGGGATCGGGCCGGGCCGCGGCGCGCAGACCGCGAAGTCGTGCACGGGCAGCCCGTCGTCGGAGCGGTCGAGGCCGAACACCTGACAGACGATCCCGAGCTCGAACGCGGCGACCTGATCGCCGACCACGGCGGCGACGTTGCGGATCACGGCCACGAGTATGGCAGGAAATTCCCGTACCAGGGCAGTGCTGCCACTCCCGCCGGGGCGCCCTCCTCCCCAGACTCGGGCCATGACGTCTTTCCCCCTCCCCGGGCAGGGCCGCGTCGCGGTCGCCGTGCCCGCGCCCGGCTCCGGGCCGCAGCAGTGGGCCGGGGCGCCGAGCGCCGCGCTCGCCGCCGACGGCACGTTCGTCCTGGCCTACCGCGTCCGCGCGGGCGGCGAGGACCACAACGTCGTGGCCCGCTCCCCGGACGGCGAGCGGTTCACGACGGTCGCCGTGCTGCCGCGCGACCGCTTCGGCGCCGCGATGGTGGAGCGCCCCGCGCTGGTCCGCACGCCGTCGGGGCGATGGCGGCTGTACGTGAGCTGCGCGACGCCGGGCACCAAGCACTGGTGGATCGGGGTCACCGAGGCCGCGACGCCGGAAGGGCTGGCGGTGTCCGAGGTGCGGCCGGTCTTCCCCGGCGACGCCCGCACCGGCGTCAAGGACCCGGTGATCCGTCACGACGGGCGCGAGTGGCGGGCGTGGCTCTGCTGCCACCCGCTGGACGTGCCGGGCGCGGAGGACCGCATGAGCACCGCGTACGCGACCAGCGACGACGGCCTGAGCTGGCGCCCGCGCGGCACGGTCCTGACCGGCCGGCCCGGCGCGTGGGACGCCCGCGGCGCCCGAGTGACGAGCGTCCTGCCCGACGGCCGCGCCTCCTACGACGGCCGCGCCTCCGCCTCGGAGAACTGGCGCGAACGCACCGGCCTGGCCACCCCCAGGAACGGGGCGCTGGTGCCGGGAGCGCCGGTCGCGGACGTGCGTTACCTCGACGTGCTGCCCCTCCCCGACGGCACCCACCGGCTCTTCTACGAGGCCCGGCTGCCGGACGACAGCCACGAGCTGCGTACCGAGCTGGTGACGTGAGAGGCTTCCGATCATGACCATCGTCACCGCCGACCTGTACGACGAGCACGGCGACCGCCTCGACTCCTGCGACCTGCAGCTGCGCCAGTACGGCGGCCGCCGCGCCTTCTCCGGCACGATCGCGACCGTCCGCTGCCACCAGGACAACGCCCTGCTCAAGTCCGTCCTGGGCGAGCCGGGCGAGGGCCGCGTGCTCGTCGTGGACGGCGGCGGCTCGCTGCACACGGCGCTGATGGGCGACGTGATCGCCGGCATGGCGGCCGGCAACGGCTGGGCGGGCGTGGTGATCAACGGCGCCGTACGGGACGTCACCGCCCTGCGGGAGCTGGACCTGGGCGTCAAGGCCCTCGGCTCGAACCCCCGCAAGAGCGGCAAGTCGGGCACCGGCGAGCGGGACGTGCCGGTGTCGTTCGGCGGCGTCACGTTCCACCCGGGAGCCGAGCTGTTCAGCGACGACGACGGCATCCTCGTGACCCGCCCCTGACTGGTGACCCACCCTTAAGGGGCGGGCCGCCCGCGCCGGTCAGGGCCAGCCGTACACCTTCTTGACGGCGGCGGCGATCTCGGTGACCAGGCTCGTGTTGCTGCCGTTGGCCAGCACGGCGAAGCCGGCGCCCAACTTCGGGTAGCCGGCGAACAGCGACTTGAAGCCGTAGTTGGAGCCGTCGTGGCTGTAGGAGAAGCCGTCGGTGCCCGCCCCGGCGATGAACAGGCCCCGCCCCATGCCGGGCTGGGGCCCCTGGGTGAGCAGCGTACGGACCGAGGTCCTGGTGAGCGGGCCGGCGATGTCGGCGGAGGCGGTGTAGGCGCGGTTGAGGTACGACACGAGCCGGCACAGGTCCAGCACATTGGTGTAGAGGCCGGCGGCGGCCGACTCCGGGTAGCGGTTGCGCTTGCCGGGGATGACGGCGCCGGTGGTGGTGTGGCCGGCGGCCAGCTCGAAGGCGGGCGTGAGGGCGTACGAGCTGGTGGTCATGCCGAGCGGCGCGAACACCTCCTTCTGCATGTACTGGGCCAGCGTCATGCCGGTCTGCTGCTCCACCATCCGCTGCAGGAGCACGAACCCGGCGCCCGAGTAGTGGTACTCGGCGCCGGGCGCGGTGGTCAGCTCGATCTTCGGGGTGTTGCCCGCGCCGTTCATGACCTGGAGCAGCGTGGGGACGGTCGCGTCGGGGCCGTACCCGGGGAAGCCGCCGCCGCCCGCCGCGAACCCGGTGCAGGCGTCCGCCGGGGTGGTGGAGCCGCGGCCGATCACGCCGGCCCGGTGGGTCAGCACGCGGTCGATCGTGGGCACCGCCGTGGACGTCACGCAGGAGCGGCGGGGCAGGGACCAGCCGAGGTAGGGCCGGATGTCCGCACCGAGCGCGATCTTGCGGGTCTGGAGCAGGCGCAGGACGCCGACCGCGGTGACGGCCTTGCTGATGGACGCGGCCTGGAACGCCGTCTCGGGGTGGGCCGCCGCGCCGCTGCCGGCCTCCAGCCAGCCGTAGCCGGTCGACCAGGCGATCTTGTTGCCGACGACCACCGCGACCGCGACGCCGGGCGTCCGGTACGCGTTCATGCGCTGCCAGATCGTGCCGCCGCCGACGGCGTTCTCGACCTGGCGGACCTTGTCGGCGGGCAGCGCGGGCACCTTGCCGCGCGAGGCCAGCGCCCAGCCGCCGGACGGCGAGAACGCCACGTTGTGCAGCTGCCAGCCGCCGCCGGCCAGGGTGTTCATGCGCTCGAAGCAGGCGTCGGGGATGCCGCGGGCGTGGAACTCGTCCTGCGCCACCACCGTCCAGCCGCCGGCGCGGGGGAAGGCGACGCGGGTGATGCGGCGCCCGCCCTGGGTGAGGTTGCGCATCATCTGGTAGCACTCGTCGTCCACGCCCTTGGCGTAGTAGCCGGCGGAGGCGGTCACCACCCACCGGTCGCCGCCGGCGGGCGGGAACGCCACGTCCACGACCTGCTGGCCGGCCTCGTAGAAGGCGTCGATGCGCTGCTCGCACGCCTCGGGGATGCCGCGCGCCGTCACGCCCCGATCCGTGGTGATCACCCAGCGGTCGCCGCCCTCCGGCGGGAACGCCACACAGTTGATCTTCCGCCCGGCGGCGCTGAGCCGGCCGATCTCGGCGAAGCAGGCGTCAGGGATGCCGCGGGCGAAGTACCGGCCGTCCTGGGTGACGACGACCCAGCCGCCCGAAGGGGTGAACGCGAGCGCCGACACCCCGTACGGCGCCAGCTCCCCCAGCTTGGCGTGCGCCTCGTCCGGCACGCCGCCGTCGTAGTAGGGGTAGCTCGCGGCCAGGGCCGGGGTGACGTGTCCGGTCGCGGCACCCAGACCGGCGGCGCCTGCCAGGGCCAGGAAACGTCTGCGCTCCATACGGGTCAATCCTCCTCAGAACGGGCCGCCGAAGATCCTAGACCCATTCCGTACGCGTCAGGTGGCCCCCACCTGCCACCGGCAGATCACCTTGGGGACCAGCCCGGCCCGATGCGCCGGTAGAACCGCTGCGCCGCCTCGTTCGCCGCGGCCACCTCCCAGCGGATCACCCTGCCTTCCGCAGCCTCGGCGACCGCCCGCATCAGCCGCTCCCCGACCCCTCGGCGGCCACGAAGAGATCGTCCAGGGCGAGGTAAGCTGCGGCGTGCCGCGCCCGGACCCTGGCCAGGAACGAGCGCCGCAGCTCGTCGGTCATGACCGGCGGCTCGTAGGTGCCGCCGGACGCCGCTCGCCGAGGTGCCGGGTAAGCAGCGTCCTGGCCGATTCCCGGTCGAGGCCCATGAGAGGGACGCGGCGCAGGCCGGGCAGGCCGGCATCGTGGCCCTCGTCGGGCCGCGTGGCGAGCACCAGCGCGACGGGCTCGTCGCTGAGCCGGCGGGCGACGAACGCCAGGGTCTTCAGCGTCGGCTCGTCCGCCCAGTGCGCGTCATCGACGAGACACAGCACCGGCTGGTCGCCACCCAGCAGGGACAGCATGGACAGGGTCGACAGCGCGACCAGGAACGGATCGGGCGCCGCCCCGTGCGCCCGCCCGAACAGCACGTCCAGCGCCTGCGGCAAACCTGCCGGCCGCGACCGGCGGAGGAGCGCCGTTGCTCGCCGGGAACGGCGACTTCACCGATGCAGTCGCAGCCATGACCCTCCTACCATCGAGCATGGCGCTGCCGTTTCATTCGGTCGGTTGCAGGCCGGCCAGCAGGTTGAACGCCCCGGTCAGCAGGTTGAGCGTGACCACGCCCACCAGCTCGGCGATGATCCGGTCGCTCCAGCCGTGCGCCCGGAGGTCGGCGACGTCCGCGTCCGTGATGGTGGACGGCTCCACCAGCACCCGCACGGCCACGGCGATCAGGGCCGCCTCCCCGGCGTCGGTGGAGGTGCCCTGCCGGGCGAGCGCGATGTCGGCGTCGCTGAGCCCGGCCGCGCGGGCGGCCTCAGTGTGCGCCTGGAGGCAGGTGCCGCAGCCGATCCATTCCTGGACGGCGAGGGAGATCTTCTCGCTGAGGGCGCGCGGCAGTTTGACCCGTTTCATGGCCCTGGAGAGGCTCAGGTAGCCCTCCAGCAGCGCCGGCGAGTGCGCCATGGTGGCGACCATCTCCCCCACGCCGCCTCTCCTGCTGACGATGTCGTTCAGCAGCTCCTTGGACTTGCCCGGCGCCTCATCGGGCTCAAGCGGGGCGAGGCGTCTCATATGTCCTCCTCCAGGATCGAGATGTACCATACCCCCCTACCGTACTTTGGAGGAAGGTCATGGAACGACTGCTCACCGAGCACCTGTCCCACTGGCTCGGCGGCCGGCTCCCGGCCTCCGGGCTGGACGTCATCGGCGCCCCCCAGCGCGAGAAGCCCGGCTGGGACGGCCGGATCCACCCCGCCCTGGGCGTGTCGAGCCCCGAGGCCGGCGTGTTGTCCGTGCCGCCGCACGCCGCCGTGGCGGTGGCGGAGCGGTATGCCGAGGACAAGGACCTCGCCGTGCTGGGGCCGCAGATCCCCGCCCTGGTCGGCTTTCCCGAGCGTGGCTGGTTCACCGCCGTCTACCGCTGGACCACCGACCCGGCGCCCCTGCCGGACGCCGGAGCCTGGGTGCCCGCCGACGCGCGCGGCGTACCGGAGTGGTTGTGGCCCTTCGGCGGCGAGGTCCTGGTCGCCACGGACCCCGCGACCGGCGCGCACCTGGCCGGGGTGGGGGTGAAGCGGCACGACGCCTACGGGCACGAGCTGGCCGTCGTGACCGCCCCCGAGGCCCGCGGCCAGGGGCTCGCACGCCGGCTCGTCGCGCAGGCGGCCAGGCGGGTGCTCGACGAAGGCGCCCTGCCCACCTACATGCACGCGCCCGACAACCGGGCCTCGGCTGCGGTGGCCGAGGCCGCCGGTTTCCGCGACCTGGGGTGGCTCGCCTACGGTACGACCGAGGCCCGCTGACCCGCGTTACTTGAAGCGGCGCAGCCGGAGGCTGTTGGTGACCACGAAGACGCTGGAGAACGCCATGGCCGCGCCCGCGATCATCGGGTTGAGCAGGCCGAGCGCCGCGAGTGGCAGGGCGGCCACGTTGTAGGCGAACGCCCAGAACAGGTTGCCCTTGATGGTCGACAGCGTGCGGCGGGACAGCCGGATCGCGTCCGCGGCCACCCGCAAATCGCCCCGGACCAGGGTCAGGTCGCTGGCCTCGATCGCCGCGTCGGTGCCGGTGCCCATGGCCAGGCCCAGGTCCGCCTGGGCCAGCGCGGCGGCGTCGTTGACGCCGTCGCCCACCATCGCCACCACCTTGCCGTCGGCCTGCAGCTTCTTGACCACGTCCACCTTGTCGGCGGGCAGCACCTCGGCGATCACCTCGTCGATGCCCACCTCTTGCGCGACGGTCCTGGCCACGGCCTCGTTGTCGCCGGTCAACAGGACCGGGGTCAGGCCCAGCGCTTTCAGCTGGGCGATGGCTTCCCTGCTGGTCGGCTTGACCACGTCGGCCACCACCAGCACCGCGCGCGCCTTGCCGTCCCAGCCGACCGCGACCGCGGTGCGGCCGGCGGCCTGCGCCTCGTGCAGGTCCCGCTCCAGGTCGGCGGGCAGGTGCTGGGACCACTCCTCCAGCAGGCGGGGGCGGCCGACCAGGACCGCGTGGCCGTCCACGATGCCCTGCACGCCCAGCCCCTCGACGTTCGTGAAGTCCTCCACGGTCGCCTGGGAGCGGGCCTGGCGGGCGATCGCCTGGGCGATGGGGTGTTCGGAGGCGTGCTCCAGCGCGCCGGCCAGGCGCAGCACCTCTTCCTCGCTCTCCCCCTCGGCCACGTGCACGCCGGTGAGGGTCATCCTGCCCTCGGTGACGGTGCCGGTCTTGTCCAGCACCACCGTGTCGATCCGGCGGGTCGACTCCAGCACCTCCGGCCCCTTGATCAGGATGCCCAGCTGCGCGCCCCGGCCGGTGCCGACCAGCAACGCGGTCGGCGTGGCCAGGCCCAGCGCGCACGGGCAGGCGATGATCAGCACCGCCACCGCCGCGGTGAACGCCGCCCCCGCCCCGTCCCCGGTGCCCAGCCAGAACCCGAGCGTGCCCAGCGCGAGCGCGATCACGATCGGCACGAAGATGCCGGAGATGCGGTCGGCCAGGCGTTGCACCTGCGCCTTGCCGGTCTGGGCGTCCTCCACCAGCTTGGCCATCTGAGCCAGTTGAGTGTCGGCGCCGACCCGGGTGGCCCGCACGATCAACCGCCCACCGGCGTTGACGGTGGCGCCGGTGACCGCATCGCCCGGCCGCACCTCGACCGGCACCGATTCGCCGGTGAGCATCGAGGCGTCCACCGCCGAGGTGCCCTCCTCGATCACGCCGTCGGTGGCGATCTTCTCGCCGGGCCGGACGATGAACCGGTCACCGGTCTTGAGCTGCTCCGTGGGGATGCGGCGGCCGTCGGCCAGCTCCACGTCCTTGGCGCCCAGCTCCAGCAGCGCCCGCAATGCGGCGCCGGCGCGGCGCTTGGAGCGGGCCTCGAAGTAGCGGCCGGCCAGGATGAACGCCGTCACCCCGGCGGCAGCTTCCAGGTAGATGTTGCCGGAGCCGTCGGTGCGCTCGATGGTGAACGCGAACGGGTGCGTCATGCCGGGCGTGCCGGCGCTGCCGAAGAACAGCGCCCACAACGACCAGCCCAACGCGGCCAGGGTGCCGATGGAGATCAGCGTGTCCATGGTGGCGGCGCCGTGGCGCAGGTTGGTCCACGCGGCCTTGTGGAACGGCCAACCCGCATACACCACCACCGGGGCGGCCAGCGTCAGCGACAGCCACTGCCAGTTGGTGAACTGCAACGCCGGGATCATCGCCATCGCGATCACCGGCACCGCCAGCACCACCGAGGTGATCAGCCGCTGCCGCAGCGACTGCAGCTCGTCCTGCGGCTCCGGCTCGGCCTGGTCGGGCTGCGGCGGAGCGGGCAGGGCCGCGGTGTAGCCGGCCTTCTCCACCTCCGCGATCAACTGCTGCGGATCCACACCCTCGGGGAAGGTGACCTTCGCCTTCTCGGTGGCGTAGTTGACCGTCGCGGTCACGCCGTCCAGCTTGTTCAGCTTGCGCTCGATCCGGTTCGCGCAGGACGCGCACGTCATGCCGCCGATCGAGAGCTCGACCGCGTTCTGCCGGTCATCGGTGAGCTGGGACATCACCGTTCTCCTTCCTCGATCAGTGGCCGTGGCCGTCGTCGTCGTGCCCGGTCGGCGTCGGCGTGGGGGTGGGCGTAGGGACCTGCGGTCGCTCGCCCGCGCTCAGGGTGAAGTCGGCGGTGCGGACCTTGCCCTCGTGCTGGAAGTCCAGGAACAGCCGGTAGTCGCCGGTGCTCGGCACCTCCGCGTAGAAGACGATCTCGGGACCGGCCTGAGTCTTGCCGTCGCCCGGCTCGCCGTCGGGGTGCACGTGCAGGTAGGCCAGATCCCGGGCGCGCAGCGCGACCAGGTGGCCGTAGGCGCCGAGATAGGGCTGCAGGTCGGTGACCGGCTTGCCATCCTTGCTCACCTTGAGGGTGAGCCGGCTGGACTGCCCGGGGGTCAGGTCGCCGTCGAGGGTGACCTCATACCCGTCGACCGTCGCCGTCCGGCTCTGCTGGGGAAGCGCCTCGGGCTGGTAGTCGCCGGCCACGAACACATCCGCGCCCAGCGTCAGGCCCTCGCCACCGGTCGGCGCGAAGTCCGCGAACGCCCGGTACGGGCCCGCCTTCGGCAAGGTCAGCTGCACCGACCACACGCCATCGGCCGCCATCTCCGGATGCACGTGCTGGAACGTCGCCAGATCCCGGGAGGCCACGATGAGGTGCAGCTTCTTGTCGTGCTCCACCTGGTAACCGGTGACCGCCTTACCGTCCGGGCCGGTCACCGTGAAACGGAAGTCGGCCGGCTCGCCGGGCTTGAGCGCCGTGGTGATCGGGTCCAGGGTGTAGCCGTTCTCAGAAACTTGGAGCCCCCCGGGGGTATCGTCCTGCACCGGGGCGGTGGCGTGCTCCCCATGTGCCGCGCTCGCACTCGGAGTGGGCGCCGCCATGGCGGCGTGGTTCTCGGCCGCCGGCTGCGCGCCCACCGGGCCGACCACCTTCCCGACGCCCAGCGCGCCACCGAAGACGACGGCCAGCCCCAGCACGTACGAGCCCAGCTTCACCGCGGTGTTCACGACGTCACCACCTCATACCCGGCCTCCTCCACCGCGGCGACGATCTTCGCCGGGTCGACGGGGCCGTCGCTGTCCACGGTCAGCAGCCCGGAGGCCAGGTCCACCTCGACGCCGGTGACCCCGGCCACCTCGCCGACCTCCTCCTTGACCGAGCTCACGCAGTGGCCGCAGGTCATGCCCTTGACGGTGTAGGTGGCGGTGCTCATAGCAGATCTCTCCTTCAATCCGGTGGGGGTCAGGAACGTACGAGTCTGGCGATGGCGTCGGAGGCCTCCTTGACCTTGGCCTCCGCCTCGGGCCCGCCCTTCAGCGTGGCCTCGGCCACGCAGTGGGCCAGGTGCTCTTCGAGCAGCGACAGGGAGAACGACTTCAGCGCGCTGGTCGCCGCCGACACCTGCGTCAGGATGTCGATGCAGTACTTGTCGTCCTCGACCATCCGCTGCAGCCCGCGGACCTGCCCCTCGATACGGCGCAGGCGCAACGCGTGGTCCTGCTTGGTACCGGCGTATCCGGCCATGTCCACCCCTCTCCTAGGTCAGTCGCTCATACCAACACCATACCCCCCTACGGTATTCCGAGCAACCGCGAGAACTCGGGGCTTGACATATACCCGCAGGGGGTATTTATTGGCACCGCCCGACATACCCCCCAGGGGTAACGAAAAGCTATGGGAGAGTTCTCATGTCCGCACCATCCCCCCGGCGCTGGGCCGCCCTGGCCCTGATCGCCACCGCCCAGTTCATCGTCATCATGGACACCTCGATCATCGGCGTCGCCCTCCCCCGCATCCAGCAGGACCTGGGCTTCTCCCAGGAGAACCTGTCCTGGGTCTTCAACGCCTACGTCGTCGCCTTCGGCGGCCTGCTGCTGCTCGGCGGCCGCCTGTCCGACCTGCTCGGCGCCCGCCGCCTGTTCAGCACCGGCTGGCTGATCCTGCTCGCCGGCTCCCTGCTGGCCGGCATCGCCCCCGAGGTATGGGTGGAACTGACCGGCCGCGCCGTCCAGGGCATCGGCGCCGCGCTCATCGCCCCGTCCGCACTCACCCTGCTCATGATGCTGTTCGGCCACGACCCCAAGGAGCTGACCAAGGCCCTGGCCCTGTACGGCGCCGCCGCCCCGGCCGGCGGCACCGCCGGCGTCTTCCTCGGCGGCCTCATCACCGAATACCTCAGCTGGCCCTGGGTCTTCTACATCAACATCCCCATCGCGATCGCCGCGCTCCTGGCCACCGGCCCGCTGATGCCCGCCACCACCTCCACGCGCGGCTCCATCGACGTGCTCGGCACCCTGACCGTCACCCTCGGCCTCGGCACCGCCGTCTACGCCATCGTCCGCGCCCCCGAAGCCGGCTGGGCCTCCGCCCAGACCTGGATCACCCTGGCCGCCGCCGCAGCCCTGCTCATCGCGTTCATCGCCATCCAGGCCCGCCGCCGCGAGCCGCTGATGCGCCTGTCCATCTTCCGCACCCCGAACCTGGCCGCCGCCAACCTCACCCAGCTCCTGCTCGGCGGCGCCTGGATCCCGATGTGGTTCTTCCTCAACCTCTACCTGCAGCAGGTCCTCGGCTACAGCGCCTTCCCCAGCGGCGCCGCCCTGCTCCCGATGACCATCCTCATCATGCTCGGCATGATCGTCCTCGCTCCCAAGGCCATCGGCCGCTTCGGCCCGAAGACCACCACCGTCACCGGCCTCGCCCTGCTCACCGCCGGCATGGCCTGGCTCTCACTGATCAGCCCGGACGGCAGCTTCGCCACCGACGTCCTGCCCGCCAGCCTGGTGGCCGCCCTCGGCATGTCGCTGGCCTTCATCCCCTCCCTCGGCACCGCCATCTCCGCCGCCCGCCCCGAGGAGGGCGGCCTGGCCTCCGGCATCGTCAACACCAGCTACCAGGTCGGCTCCGCCCTCGGCCTGGCCGCCATGACCGCCGTCGCCGCCGCCAACGGCGCCGACCGGCTCGGCGACCTGCCCGCCCTGACCGACGGCTTCTCCGCCGCGTTCGTCGGAGCCGCCGCCATCGCCCTGGCCGCCGCCCTGCTCGCCGCCGCCACCCTGCGCACCCGCGCCACCGCACCCGTCGACGACGTCACCGCGTCCCTCAAGTGAAGGAGAAACCCCCGCTACGGCAAGAACGGGCCCCGGCTCCAGCGACCCGCTGGAGGCCGGGGCCTTTTCGCGCCGGTGGCAGAGCGCGGGATCAGGGCTGCTCGTGCCGGTCGAGGCCGAGGGTGGCGAGCAGGTCCTCGTGGAGCTCGAACCAGACGCGGTGGCAGGAGTCGACGTCGGTGCGGTCCACCCACGCGGCGTCGCCTGACCGGGCGCGGGCGAGTGCCGCCGTGAAGCGCGTGTCGTAGCCACGGAACCGGGCCAGGGCACTTTCGAGCCGGGCAGCGAGCGGCTTGAGCGCCTGGTCGAGGCCGGCCAGCTCGGTCAGCACCCGCGCGTCCCAGTCGGGGTCGGAGTGGTCGTTGACGGCCAGCCGGTCGCCGTCGGCGGGCCGGAGCTGCCAGTCGGTGCAGGCCCGCAGCAGGAGCGCGTTCAGCGGAAGGAACGCGCGGTAGACGTCGCGGACCTCGTCGGCGACGCCGGCGCGGGCGAGCTCGGCGGCGAGCAGGCGCTCGTTCTCCGCCTTGCCGCGCTCGGTCAGCGACCAGCCTCCGGTGTCACCGAAGGCGACGGTGTGCTGGACCCAGCCGTACGCCTGCGCGTCGAGCAGCACCTCCTTCGTCTCGGCCGCGTCGAGCCCGTAACGGTGCGCGATGGCCGGCGTGTCGGCGTAGCCGGTGATGCGTACGGCGTGCAGGACCAGCAGGTCGAGCGGGGAGTCGACCGTCACGAGCCGGCCTCCTGCCGCGCCGTCAGGCGGGTGAAGTGCTGCTGGCACGCCTGCGGCGAGTTGAACCCCATCACCTGCGCCACCTGCGCCCACGTCAGGCCCGCGCTCCTGGCGATGAACAGCAGGGCCGACTCCAGCCCCTCCACCTCGGCGCGGGCGGCGGGCAGGAGGGCGAGCGCGCTCAGGATGTCGTCGGGGCTCAGGTCGGCGTGCCGCCAGACGGCGAACTGCACCAGGTCGACCGCCGACGGCGGCGCGGGCGAGGGCCGCCACGGGCGGGGGTCGAGCGCGGCGGCGCCCGCGTCCATGAGCCGCCGGCGCGCGCCCTGCTCCCGCTCGGCCTGGGCGTGGTCGCCCTGCGCGCTGTGAGCCTTGTGCTGCTTGCGTGACATGCGACTCATCATGCAGAATCAACAAATTATTGTCAACAAAATGTTGAGAGGCGGAGGGATGATCGTTCCCCTTGCGCAGGCCGTCGCCGGCACCTGCGGGGGCAAGGCGGGCGCGCTCGGCGCGTTGTTGCGGGCGGGACTGCCGGTTCCTGACGGCTTCGTCGTCCCGTTCGCCGCGTACCGCGCCGCCGCGCGCGACCCGGCGGGCTCCGGCGACCTCACCGCAGAGCTGGCCGGAGAGCTGGCCGAGGCACTGGCCGAGGCACTGGCTGGGCTCGGCGATCCCGTCGTGGCGGTCAGGTCGTCGGCATCGGGCGAGGACACCGGCCAGGCATCGGCCGCCGGGCAGCACGAGAGCTTCCTCGCCGTGCACGGGGCGGGCGAGGTCGCCGCCGCCGTACGCTCCTGCTGGGCCTCGCTGTTCTCCGAACGCGCCGTCCACTACCGGGGCACGGCCGGCGGCGACGACCTCGCGATGGCCGTCATCGTCCAGCGCCATCTGGACGCCGAGGTGTCCGGGGTCATGTTCACCGGGAACCCCACCCGGATCGAGGCGTCCTGGGGGCTCGGGCCCAGCGTCGTCGGCGGCACCGTCACCCCTGACGCCTACGTCGTCACCGCCGGCGGATCCGTCACCCGTACCGTCGCGAGCAAGCGGACCCGCCTCGACCGGCACGGCACGCGGCTCGTCACGAGCGAGGTGCCCGCCCCCGCCCGCGACCTGCCGGCACTCGACGACGCGACCGCCATCCGGCTCGCCGGGCTGGGCGAGCGGATCGCCGCCGCGTGCGGCGGGCCGCAGGACATCGAGTGGGCGATCACCGGCGACCGCATCTGGATCCTGCAAGCCCGGCCGATCACCGCCGCCCTCCCTCCGCCGCCCGGCGAGACACACGCGCCGACCGCACTCCCGCCTCACGGCGAGACACCGCCTCCGGCCACACTCTCGCCTACCGACGCAGAACACCCGCCGGCCACGCTGCCGCCTTCCGGCGCAGAACATCCGCCGGCCGCGTTCACCGGCGCGCCGGGCAGTCGCGGGACCGCGACCGGCACTGCGAGGATCGTCCGCGGCCCCGCCGACTTCGCCCGCGTCCGCCCGGGCGACATCCTGGTCTGCCCCTTCACCGACCCCGCCTGGACCCCGCTGCTGCGCGTCGCCGCCGGCGTCGTCACCGAGACCGGCGGCGTGCTCTCGCACGCCGCGATCGTCGCCCGCGAGTGCGCCATCCCGGCCGTCCTGGGCGTGCCGGACGCGACGACCGTCCTGCGGGACGGCGCCCTCATCACCGTCGACGGCACCACCGGCACCGTCACGACCGGCACTGTCACGACCTGAGAAAGACCCGAGAGGAAGGAGCAGGGAGCGCGACCGCCGCGTTCCCGACCCCCGATGACGACACGACACCTCTACCTGGCGCGCCACGGCGCCGCCGACGCGTTCGGGCAGCTCACCGACGCGGGGCGGAAGCAGGCGAGCCTGCTGGGCGAGCGGCTCGCCGGGCTGCCGATCGACGCCGTGTGGCATTCGCCGCTGCCGCGCGCCGAGGCGAGCGCGTACGAGCTGGCCCGCCACCTGCCGGACGTGCCGGTGGCCGAGGCCGCCGAGCTGACCGACCACGTGCCCTACATCCCTGACCCGGCCGAGACGCCGGCGTCCTGGCTCGGCTTCTTCGACGGTTACGACGCGGCGGAGGCGGCCGAGGGCCGGGAGCTCGCCGACGCCCTGGTCCAACGGTTCGCGAGGACGCCCGACCGGGACGAGCCCGACACGCACGAGGTGCTGGTGACGCACGCCTACCAGATCGCGTGGCTGATCCGGCACGCGATGGACGCGCCGCCGTCCCGCTGGCTGGGGTTGAACAGCGCCAACACGGCGCTGACCGTCATCGACTACCGCACCGGCCTGCCTCCCACGATCGTGATGTTCAACGACATGAGCCACCTCCCGGCCCACCTGCGCTGGACGGGTTTCCCCGCGACCGCGAGGCCCTGAGCCCGGATATCACCCCACCACGAAGTCCCGCCGTGCGGCGCCGCACGGCGGGACTTCGTGTCAGTGGCCGTCTCAGCGCCATGACGGCCCGGTGTCAGCGGATGCGCCGATGGTGGGCGCGTGAACGCTCAAGCCGCCCACTATTCGGTGTTGCTAGGTACCAGTAGTCAGTGTTACTTTGTACCGGTAGTCAGCACCACCGAGTAGCGGAGAAAGGGGGAGATACGCCATGGCCACCCTCATGACGGAAATGCTCAAGGGAACGCTGGACGGCATCGTCCTCGCGATCCTGTCCGCCCGGCCCGCCCACGGCTACGAGATCACCGCGTGGCTGCGCGGCCGGGGCTTCACCGACATCGCCGAAGGCACCGTCTACGCCCTGCTGGTCAGGGCCGAGCAGCGCGGCCTGGTCGAGGTGGCGAAGGTCCCGTCGGAGAAGGGGCCGCCGCGCAAGGTCTACTCCCTCAACGCCCGGGGCCGCGACCACCTCGACGAGTTCTGGAAGACCTGGAGCTTCCTGGCCGAACGGCTCCAGCAGCTGCGCAAAGGAGGCAAGTAGACGTGGCCGACGAACAGAAGAGCCGCTATCTGCACTACCTGGAGCTGGTCACCGGCTCCCTGGAGGAGAAGAAGCGCTGGCGGCGGTACAAGGCCCGCGTCAAGGGGCTGCCCGGCGCCTACCGCACCGCGGTCGAGGCCCTGGAGCGCTACCTGATGCACTTCGGGCCGGCCGACGGCGCCGAAGCGATGACCATGTACGAGGACCTGGCCGACCTGTTCGAGCAGAGCGCGGCCGACCGCACCCCCATCCGCGACATCTTCGGCGACGACCCCGTGGAGTTCGTCGAGGCGTTCATGGCCAACTACCCCCTCGGACAGTACCGGGCCCGCGAGCGCGCCCGCTTCACCAGCGCCATCGAGCGCGCCGCGCAAGAGAACAGGACGACGCGATGACCACCCAGCAAGCTCCGGCGATCCAGGTGCACGGCCTGGAGAAGGCATACAAGGACCTGCGCGTGCTGCGCGGCGTGGACTTCGAGGTCGCGCGGGGCAGCATCTTCGCGCTGCTCGGCTCCAACGGAGCCGGCAAGACCACCGCCGTGAAGATCCTGTCCACGCTGCTCAAGCCGGACGCCGGCACCGCCCGCGTGAACGGCTTCGACGTCGCCACCCAGGCGGCGGACGTGCGCGAGTCGATCAGCCTGACCGGCCAGTTCGCCGCCGTGGACGAGATCCTCAGCGGCCGGGAGAACCTGGTGCTGGTCGCCCGCCTGCGCCACCTGCGCAACCCCGGCAGGATCGCCGACGACCTGCTCGCCCGCTTCTCCCTCACCGACGCGGGCGGCCGCAAGGTGGCCACCTACTCGGGCGGCATGCGCCGCCGCCTCGACATCGCGATGAGCCTCATCGGCGACCCGCCGGTCATCTTCCTGGACGAGCCCACCACCGGCCTCGACCCGCAGGCCCGCATCGAGGTCTGGCAGGCCGTCAAGGAGCTCGCCGCGAACGGCACCACCGTCCTGCTCACCACCCAGTACCTCGACGAGGCCGAGCAGCTCGCCGACCGGATCGCGATCCTGCACGAGGGCCGCATCCTCGTCAACGGCACCCTGGACGAGCTCAAGCGGCTGCTGCCGCCCGCCAAGGTCGAGTACGTCGAGAAGCAGCCGACCCTCGAGGACGTCTTCCTCAGCCTCGTCGGCACGAAAGCCTAAGGAACCCCATCATGAGCAAGCACTTCTTCGGCGACACCGGCGTCCTGCTCGGCCGCTCCCTGCGCCACATCACCCGCAGCCCCGACACCATCATCACCACCGCGATCATGCCGATCGCCATGATGCTCATGTTCGTCTACGTCTTCGGCGGCGCGATCAACATCGGATCGGGCACGTCGTACGTGAACTACATGCTGCCCGGCATCCTGCTCATCACCGTCGCCTCGGGCATCGCCTACACCGCCTACCGCCTGTTCATGGACATGCAGGGCGGCATCTTCGAGCGCTTCCAGTCGATGCCGACCGCCCGCTCGTCGGTGTTGTGGGCACACGTGCTGACCTCGCTGGTCGCCAACCTCGTCTCGCTCGTCGTCGTCATGCTGGTGGCCCTGCTCATGGGCTTCCGCTCCAGCGCGGGCATCCTCGCCTGGCTGTCGGTGGCGGGCATCCTCATCCTGTTCACCCTCGCGCTGACCTGGATCGCCGTCATCCCCGGCCTGTCGGCCAAGACCATGGAAGGCGCGAGCGCGTTCTCCTACCCGCTGATCTTCCTGCCCTTCCTCAGCTCGGCGTTCGTGCCCACCGACACCATGCCGACGGTGCTGCGCGTCTTCGCCGACAACCAGCCGGTCACCTCCATCGTCAACGCCGTGCGCGCCCTGTTCGCCGAGCAGCCCGTCGGCAACGACATCTGGATCGCCCTGGGCTGGTGCGTCGGCATCCTCGTCGTCGCCTACGCCTTCGCCATGAACGCCTACCGCCGCAAGATCTCCTGAAAGGAACCACCTTGATGGACCACACCCTCGCCGCCATGCCCACCACCCGCCGGCCCGGCTGCCCGTTCGACCCGCCCCAGGAGCTCGTCGAGGCCCGCGCGCAGAGCCCGATCAGCCGCTTCACCTTCCCCGACGGCCACCAGGGCTGGGTGGTCACCGGCTACGACCTGGTCCGGCAGGTGCTGGCCGACCCGCGCTTCAGCTCCCGCCGCGAGCTGATGAAGCACCACCCGCTCATCGACTACGGCGACATCGAGGTGCCTCCGGCGCCGCCCGGCGAGTTCCTGCTGATGGACGAGCCCCAGCACAGCCGCTACCGCAAACCGCTGGTCGGCAAGTTCACCGTCCGGCGCATGCGGCTGCTGACCGAGCGGGTCGAGCAGATCACCGCCGAGCACCTGGACGCCATGGAGAAGGCCGGCCCGTCCGCCGACCTGGTGACCGCCTTCGCCAAGCCGATCCCGGCCATCGTGATCTGCGAGCTGCTCGGCGTCCCGTACGAGGACCGCGGCCGCTTCCAGCACAACATCGACCTGTTCCTCGGCGGCGAGGCCGGCGACGAGGAGGTGGGCGCCGCCTACGTCGAGACCCAGCAGTACCTCGCCGAACTCGTCGCCGCCAAGCGCGCCCATCCCACCGACGACGTGCTCAGCGACCTGCTCGACAGCGACCTGACCGACGAGGAGCTGCAGGGCATGGCCCTGATCCTGCTGTCGGCCGGCTTCGACACCACCGCCAACATGCTCGCCCTGGGCACCTTCGCCCTCCTGCGGAATCCCGACCAGCTCGCCGCCCTGCGCGCCGACCCCGCCCTCACCGACCAGGCCGTGGAGGAGCTGCTGCGCTACCTGACCGTCGCCAAGCAGTTCTTCCGGGTCGCGCTGGAGGACGTCGAGCTGGGCGGCCACACCATCAAGGCCGGCACGACGCTCATCCTGTCCCTGAGCACCGCCAACCGCGACCCCGAGCGCTTCCGTGACCCGCACGTGCTCGACGTCCACCGGCAGGACGGCGGCCACCTGGCCTTCAGCCACGGCATCCACCAGTGCCTGGGCCAGCAGCTCGCCCGCGTCGAGATGCGGGTCGCCTTCCCCGCCCTGTTCCACCGCTTCCCCACGCTGCGCCTGGCCGTGCCCGCCGACCAGGTCGCGCTGCGGCCGGAGACCGCCGACATCTACGGCGTCAAGAGCCTCCCGGTCACCTGGGACGCGTGAGCGAGGGCTGAGCACGGCCCGGGCCGGCGCGTAGAGAGCCCGTCAAGATTCCGGCTCCACCCGTATGAATCCCGTCAAGAACGGCAAAACCACCCGATTCCCGGCGTTTGCTTGATCTGCGGCCGCCCCCCGAGGGCGGCGGCGATCTCATCATTCGAGCTGAGGAGTGGGGATGGCGGACGTCATCTTCGTCGCCCTGACGATCGCGATCTTCGTGGTCTTCGGGCTGGTCGTGCGGGCGGTGGAGCGGCTTTGAGCGCTGTCAACGCCACCGGCCTGGTCGTGGTGGCCGGTCTGGTGATCTTCATGGTCGCGGCCCTGCTGTTCCCGGAGCGGTTCTGATGAGCACGACCCTGGCCGGGATGCTCTTCATCGCCTCCCTGATCGCCGCGGTGGCCCTGGTGTGGAAGCCGTTCGGCGATCACATGTACCGCGTCTACTCCACGACCAGGCACAACCGGGCCGAGCGGGTGATCTACCGCCTGCTGGGCGTGCGCGCCGACGCCGAGCAGAGCTGGGGCGTCTACGCGCGCGGCCTGCTGGCGTTCTCGGTGGTCTCGATCCTGGTCGTGTACGGCATCCAGCGGCTGCAGGACAAGCTGCCGCTGAGCGTCGGCATGAAGCCGGTCACCGACCACATCGCCTGGAACACCGCGATCAGCTTCGTCACCAACACCAACTGGCAGGCGTACTCCGGCGAGTCCACGATGGGCCACCTGACCCAGATGGCCGCCCTCGCGGTGCAGAACTTCGTCTCGGCCGCCGTGGGCATGGCGGTGGCGATCGCCCTCGTCCGCGGCTTCGCCCGGCGCAAGGCGGGCACGATCGGCAACTTCTGGGTGGACCTGGTCCGCGGCACGATCCGGATCCTGCTGCCGATCGCGTTCGTGGGCGCGCTGGTGCTGGTCGCGGGCGGGCTGATCCAGAACTTCGCCGGCCCGCACGAGGTGAGCACGCTGACCGGCGGCACCCAGGCGATCACCGGCGGCCCGGTCGCCTCCCAGGAGGTGATCAAGGAGCTGGGCACGAACGGCGGCGGCTTCTACAACGTCAACTCGGCCCATCCGTTCGAGAACGCGGCCACCTGGACGAACTGGTTCGAGATCTTCCTGATCCTGGTGATCCCGTTCTCGCTCACCCGCACGTTCGGCAGGCTCGTCGGCCAGGTCCGGCAGGGCTACGCGATCCTCGCCGTGATGGGCGTGCTCGCGCTGGCGAGCGTCCTGCTGACGAACGTGTTCGAGCTCAGCGGGAACGCCACCGTGCCGCAGGCGGTCGGCGCGGCGATGGAGGGCAAGGAGGTGCGCTTCGGCGTGTCGAACTCGGCCACCTTCGCCGCCGCCACCACGCTCACCAGCACCGGCGCGGTGAACTCCTTCCACGACAGCTACACCCCGTTCGGCGGCATGATGACGCTGGTCAACATGATGCTGGGCGAGGTCGCGCCGGGCGGCACCGGATCGGGCCTGTACGGCATGCTGATCCTCGCGGTGATCACCGTGTTCGTGGCCGGGCTGATGGTCGGCCGCACGCCGGAGTACCTGGGCAAGAGGATCGGCGCCCGCGAGATCAAGCTGGCCTCGCTCTACTTCCTGGTCACCCCGGCCCTGGTGCTGGTCGGCACCGCGTTCGCGATGGGCTCGGCGGAGCAGCGCGCCAGCATGTTCAACTCGGGCCCGCACGGCCTCTCGGAGGTCCTGTACGCGTTCACCTCCGCCTCCAACAACAACGGCTCCGCCTTCGCCGGCCTCACCGTCAACACCCCGTGGTACGACGTGGCGCTCGGCCTGTGCATGGTGTTCGGCCGGTTCCTGCCGATCATCCTGGTGCTGGCCCTGGCGGGCTCGCTGGCCGCGCAGGCGCCGGTGCCGGCGGGTGCGGGCACGCTGCCGACGCACCGGCCGCAGTTCGTCGGCATGGTCGTCGGCGTGACGATCATCCTGGTCGCCCTCACGTTCCTGCCCGCCCTCGCGCTCGGCCCCATCGCGGAAGGACTGTCCTGACATGTCGACCCCCGTACTGGAGAAGCGGCGCGTGGGCGGCGGGCTGCTCGACCCGGAGCAGATGATCCGCTCGCTGCCGGACGCGCTGCGCAAGCTCAACCCGGCGACCCTGTGGCGCAACCCGGTGATGCTCATCGTGGAGGCCGGCGCCGTCTTCACGACCGTCCTCGCGGTCTTCGACCCGTCGTTCTTCGCCTGGGCGATCGTGGTGTGGCTGTGGCTGACGGTGATCTTCGCGAACCTGGCCGAGGCGGTGGCGGAGGGGCGCGGCAAGGCGCAGGCCGCCACGCTGCGCGCCGCCAAGCGCGACACCACCGCCCGCCGCCTCAAGAGCCGCGCGGCGACGGAGTGGGACGTGGTCGGGGCCCCGGAGCT
This sequence comes from [Actinomadura] parvosata subsp. kistnae, assembly GCF_900323885.1. Lineage (GTDB taxonomy): Bacteria > Actinomycetota > Actinomycetes > Streptosporangiales > Streptosporangiaceae > Nonomuraea > Nonomuraea composti. The sequence continues at coordinate 353,668 of NZ_OOHJ01000018.1, forward strand.
GAAGCAGGGCGACCTGGTGATCGTCGAGGCCGGGGAGGTCATCCCCGGCGACGGCGACGTGATCGAGGGCATCGCGAGCGTGGACGAGTCCGCCATCACCGGCGAGTCCGCCCCGGTCATCCGGGAATCGGGTGGCGACCGCTCAGCGGTCACCGGCGGCACGAAGGTGCTGTCGGACCGGATCATCGTGAAGATCACCCAGAAGCCGGGTGAGAGCTTCATCGACCGGATGATCGCCCTGGTGGAGGGCGCGAACCGGCAGAAGACCCCGAACGAGATCGCGCTCAACATCCTGCTCGCCGCCCTGACGATCATCTTCCTGGTCGCCACCGTCACCATGCAGCCGCTCGCGATCTACAGCAAGCTGGTCAACCCGGGCGTGCCCGACTCGCTCGCGCTGAACGCCGACGGCGTCACCGGCGTCGTCCTGGTGTCCCTGCTGGTCTGCCTGATCCCGACCACGATCGGCGCGCTGCTGAGCGCGATCGGCATCGCCGGCATGGACCGCCTGGTGCAGCGCAACGTGCTGGCCATGTCGGGCCGCGCGGTGGAGGCCGCCGGGGACGTCTCGACCCTGCTCCTGGACAAGACCGGCACCATCACCCTGGGCAACCGGCAGGCCGCCGAGTTCGTCCCGGTGGACGGAGTCAGCGAGGCCGAGCTGGCCGAGGCGGCGCAACTGTCCAGCCTCGCGGACGAGACCCCCGAGGGCCGCTCGATCGTGGTGTTCGCCAAGCAGCACTACGGCCTGCGCGAACGCGAGATCCACGGCGCCGAATGGGTGCCCTTCACCGCCCAGACCCGCATGTCGGGGGTGAATTTCGAGGGCCGCGAGGTGCGCAAGGGCGCCGCCACCGCGGTCATGAAGTGGGTGCGTGACGCGGGCGGCCACCCCACCGACGAGGTCGGCCACCTGGTGGACGGCATCTCGGCCTCCGGCGGCACCCCGCTCGTGGTGGCCGAAAAGGGCCGGGTGCTCGGCGTGATCCACCTCAAGGACGTGGTCAAGGCGGGCATGCGCGAGCGTTTCGACGAGATGCGCCGGATGGGCATCCGCACCGTCATGATCACCGGTGACAACCCGCTGACCGCCAAGGCCATCGCCGACGAGGCCGGCGTGGACGACTTCCTGGCCGAGGCCACCCCCGAGGACAAGCTGGCCCTCATCAAAAGGGAGCAGGAGGGCGGCCGCCTGGTGGCGATGACCGGCGACGGCACCAACGACGCCCCCGCCCTGGCCCAGTCGGACGTGGGCGTGGCGATGAACACCGGCACGTCGGCCGCCAAGGAGGCGGGCAACATGGTCGACCTCGACTCCAACCCGACCAAGCTCATCGAGATCGTCGAGATCGGCAAGCAGCTGCTCATCACGCGCGGCGCGCTGACCACGTTCTCCATCGCCAACGACATCGCCAAGTACTTCGCGATCATCCCGGCCATGTTCGCCGCGGTCTACCCGGGCCTGGACGCGCTCAACGTCATGCGCCTGTCCAGCCCCCAGTCCGCGATCCTGGCAGCGGTGATCTTCAACGCGCTGGTCATCGTCGCCCTCATCCCGCTCGCCCTGCGGGGCGTGCGCTACCGGCCGTCCAGCGCCTCCAAGCTGCTGTCCCGCAACCTGTACGTCTACGGCCTGGGCGGCATCGTCGCCCCCTTCATCGGTATCAAGATCATCGACCTGTTGATCCAGTTCCTTCCGGGGATGAGCTGAATGGACCGCATGCCCGGCTGGCTCCGCCAGCATCTCGCCGCCCTGCGCGCGGTGGCCGTCCTGACCGTGCTGCTCGGCCTGGTCTACCCGCTGGTCACCACCGGAGTGGCCCAGGCCCTGTTCCACCACCAGGCCAACGGCTCCCTGGTCGAAGGCGGCCACGGCAGCTCGCTGATCGGCCAGTCCTTCACCGACGCCGACGGCAACCCGGTCAGGAAGTACTTCCAGTCCCGCCCGTCGGCCGCCGGCGACGGCTACGACCCCACCTCCACCAGCGCCGGCAACCTCGGCCCCGAGGACGTCATCGACACGCCCGACCGGAAGTCGCTGCTCACCCAGGTCTGCACCCGCTCCAAGGCGATCGGCGAACTGGAGGGCGTCAGCGGCGCCCGCCCGTACTGCACCCCGGACGGGGTCGGCGCGGTGCTGAAGGTCTTCCCCGACAAGGCCGTCAGCGTCAACCAGGCGTGCCCGGCCGTCCCCTTCGTCGCCACCTACGAGGGCAGAAGGGTGGAGTGCGCGAGGCCGGGCGAGGACTACGCGGCCGGCCGCACCGTCCCCGTCCGGGGCGACGCCACGGCGGTGGTCCCCGCCGACGCCGTGACCGCGAGCGGGTCGGGTCTCGACCCGCACATCTCGCTCGCCTACGCCGAGCTCCAGGCCCCCCGCGTCGCGAAGGAACGCGGTCTCGACCAGGCCGAGGTGGAGCGGCTCATCCGGCAGCACACCACCGGCCGCGCGCTCGGCTTCATGGGCGAGCCCGCGGTGAACGTGCTCGAACTCAACCTGGCCCTGGACCGGTCATGACCAGGGGCCGCCTGCGGGTCTACCTCGGGGCGGCCCCCGGGGTCGGCAAGACGTACGCGATGCTCGGGGAGGGCCGCCGCGCGACCGAGCGCGGCCGGGACGTGGTCGTGGGCCTGGTCGAGACGCACGGCCGCCCGCGCACCGCCGCCCTCCTGGAGGGCCTGGAGGTCGTCCCCCGCAGGAGCGTCGTGTACCGGGGGGCCACGTTCACCGAGCTCGACGTCGAGGCCGTGATCGCGCGCCGGCCGAAGGTGGCGCTGATCGACGAGCTGGCCCACACCAACGTGCCCGGCTCGAAGAACGTCAAGCGCTGGCAGGACATCGACGAGATCCTGGACGCCGGCATCGACGTCATCTCCACGGTGAACATCCAGCACCTGGAGTCGGTCAACGACGTCGTCCAGGAGATCACGGGGGTGCCGCAGCGGGAGACCGTACCGGATGAGGTGGTGCGCCGCGCCGACCAGATCGAGCTGGTGGACATGTCGCCGGAGGCGCTGCGCCGCCGGATGGCGCACGGCAACGTGTACGCGCCGGAGAAGGTCAGCGCCGCCATGGCGAACTACTTCCGCGTCGGCAACCTGACCGCCCTACGGGAGCTGGCGCTGCTGTGGGTGGCGGGCAAGGTGGACGACCAGCTCGACCGCTACCGCGCCGACCACGGCATCAAGGGCACATGGGAGACCCGGGAGCGGGTCGTGGTCGCGCTGACCGGCGGCCCGGAGGGCGACACGCTGGTCCGGCGGGCGGCCAGGATCGCGGCCCGCACCAAGGGCGCCGACCTGCTGGCCGTGCACGTGACCCGCGCCGACGGGCTGGCCGGCGCCGACCCGGCGAGCCTGGCCCGGCAGCGCACGCTGGTCGAGAGCATGGGCGGCACCTACCACCAGGTCGTCGGCGACGACGTGCCGCGCGCGCTGCTCGACTTCGCCCGCGGCGTCAACGCCACCCAGCTCGTCCTGGGCGCCTCCCGCAGGGGCCGGTTCGCGCAGATACTCTCGCGCGGCGTCGGCGTCGAGACCACCGCCCTGTCCGGCTCGATCGACGTGCACCTGGTCACGCACGAGGAGGCCAAGAAGGGCCGCGGGCGGCGGGAACGCAGCCGCGCCGCCCTGACCCGCAAGCGGCGGCTCGCCGGATGGGCGGTGGCGACGGCCGGGCTGCCCGCGCTGACCGCCGCGCTCGCCCCGTTCCGCGACGTGCTGCAGTTGCCGAGCGAGATCCTGCTGTTCCTGTGCCTCGTGGTGGGGGTCGCGCTGATCGGCGGCATGTGGCCGGCGATCGTCGCGGCGGTGGGCGGGTCGCTGCTGCTCAACTGGTTCTTCACGCCGCCGGTCGGCCGGATCACCATCGCCGACCCGGAGAACCTGCTCGCCCTGATCGTGTTCGTGCTGGTCGCGGCGGTGGTCAGCACGATCGTGGACCTGGCGGCCCGGCGCACCCGACAGGCCGCGCGGGCGGGCGCGGACGCCGAGGTCCTGTCCACGCTGGCCGGGCACGTCCTGCGCGGCGAGGCCGCGCTGCCCTCCCTGCTGGGACGGCTGCGCGAGACGTTCGGCCTGGAGTCGGTCACCCTGCTCGAACGCGCCGGCGAGCCCACCCCCGACGACCAGTCCGAGCCGGCCGCCTGGCGGATCATCGCCACCTCCGGCGCCGCGCCCTGCACCGCCCCCGCCGCGGCCGACACCGACGTGGTGATCAGCGACCGGCTCGTGCTCGCCGCCCGCGGCCGGCTGCTGGACGCCAGCGACCGCCGGGTGCTGGAAGCCTTCGCCGCCGAGGCCGCCGTCGCGCTCCGCCAGGAACGCCTGGAGCAGGAGGCGGGGCTGGCCAAGCCGCTGGCCGAGGCCGACAGAATGCGGACCGCGCTGCTCGCCGCCGTCAGCCACGACCTGCGCACGCCGCTCTCGGCGGCCAAGGCGGCGGTGGAGAGCCTGCGCAGCCGGGACGTCACGTGGACCGACGAGGACCGCGACGAGCTGCTGGCCACCGCCGACGAGTCCCTGACCCGGCTCGACCGGCTGGTGGAGAACCTGCTCGACATGAGCCGGCTGCAGGCCGGGGTGCTCGGCCTGTCGCTCCAGCCCGTAGCCCTGGAGGACGTGGTGCCCCGCGCCATCGACGACCTCGGCCCGCTGCGCGAGCGCGTCGAGGGCGACGTGTCCGCCGGCCTGCCCGAGATCGTCGCCGACCCCGCCCTGCTGGAGCGGGTGCTGGTCAACCTGATGGCCAACGCCGTACGCCACAGCCCGCCCGGGCACAAGGTGCTGGTCACGGGCAGCCGGCACGACGACGAGGTCGAGATCCGGATCGTCGACCGGGGGCCCGGCATCCCGCCCGAGCAGCACGAGCGGGTCTTCCTGCCGTTCCAGCGGCTCGGCGACCGCGACAACGGCACCGGCGTCGGGCTCGGCCTCGCGCTGTCGCGCGGGCTCACCGAGGCCATGGGCGGCACCCTCGTCCCCGAGGAGACACCGGGAGGAGGGCTGACGATGATCGTCAGCCTGCCGGTCAGCCCTCCATGAGCCGGGCCAGCCGCTCCCACGCCGGGGACGAGGCCCCGGGCTGCGACTGCCGGGCCAGCCGGGCGATCGCCTCGCCGCGGACGGGCGGGGACTCCACCCGGCCGGCGAACCAGCTCCGCGTGCGCTCCGCGAGCGCCGGAAGGCGCGGGTCGTCGGGCGGCCAGTCGTAGGCGGCGTCGTGCTCCAGGTAGAGGGCCCGGAACTCGGGGTCGCCGATGAGCTGCCGCTTCTCCGCGATCCAGCCGGCCGCGTCCTCGGGCGAGGCTGTCTGCATCAGGATCCAGCCGTCGCGTTCGAGGTCGCGCCGGCGCTCGCTGACGCCCAGCCGGCGCAGCTCCTCAAGGTAGTCGGCGACCTCCGGCGAGACGAACAGGCGGTCGCCGCCGCGCAGCTCGGCGAGCTGTTCCCGGGTTCGCCGGAGCTGCGCGATGCGGTCCTCCAGGTCGTGGTCGATCTCGGCGATGGCCGCCGCCAGCGTGTCCGCGTCGGCGTCGAGCAGGTCCTTGATCCGGGCCAGCGGCACGCCCGCCTGGGCCAGGGTCCTGATCTTGACGAGGTCGATCGCGTCCTTGGCGGTGTAGCGCCGGTAGCCGGAGACGTCCCGGCCGGGCTCGGCCAGCAGGCCGCGCTGGTGGTAGTGGCGGACGGCCTTGATGGTCACTCCGGCGTAGTCCGCGAGCTGGCCGATGGTGAGCATGCCGGACATCCTCCCATTCCCCCGGTCAGACCCGCCGGGTCAGGCGGCCGCCGCCGTTGCGGAAGCGCGCCCGGCCCTCCCGGATGTCGTGGTAGGAGACGAGCAGCAGGCGCAGGTATCCGTCGAACGCCTCCAGCGGGTACCCGGCGGGCGCGAACAGGCCGGGCCGGATCGGCACGTAACGCTGCGGCGGGGCGGAGACGGCGCCGCCCGCGAACGCGGTGAAGATCCGCTCCTGCGCGCCGTCCGCCGGCTCGTAGGTGGTCCGCTCCTCCAGCTGGCCGTCCACGATGCTGACGTCGATGCGGAGCTGGTCGGAGCGGTAGGTGCCGGCGTACGGGGTGAGGTCCACGTCCTGCCGCATCTCGGTGACCAGCCTGGGGATCGGGACGCCGAGGTGCTCGCGCAGGAGCCACTGCAGGAGCTGGTCGTGCAGCATGATCGCGCCCGGGGTGTTGCCGTACGCGGCGAAGACCAGGTCGTGCTCGGGGACGACGCACAGGAGCGACACGCCGCCCGGCGACGCGCCCGACATGGCCAGCACGGTCACGTCCCCGAACGGATAGCGCACCCAGCCCATGCCCATGGGCGGGACGTTCGGGGTGCGCATGTCGTACGAGACCTGCTGCATCAGCGCGACCGACGCGGCCGACAGCACCCGCGCGCCGGAGGGCGACACGCCGCCCGCGAGGTGGGTGCGCCCGAAGGCGAGCAGGTCGGCGACGGTGCCGATGGGGGTGCCGCCCGCCGGCCCCCAGGTGTCGGGCAGGGTGAACAGGCCGGTGGGCCTGGCCTCCATGGTCTCCGGGTCGGGGAAGTGGCCGATCGCGGTGCCGCGCAGGATGGCCTGCTCCGCCGAGGTGCTGGAGTCCTTCATGCCGACCGGCCCGTAGAGGTCGCGCTGCAGGAGCTCGGGGAAGGACAGGCCGGTCACCACCTCCAGCAGGCGGCCGGCGACGATCATGCCGCCGTTGGAGTAGCTGAGCTGCTCGCCCGGCTCGAACAGCACGCCGCAGGAGTCCGCCAGGCCCGCCACGTACGCCTTGAGCGCGTCGCGGCCCTTCGCGTCGGGGAAGTACAGGTCCGCGTCGATGCCGTTGGTGTGCGAGATCAGGTGCCGGACGAGGATCTTGTCCGCCGCGCCCGGCACGTTCAGGGCGAATTCCGGCAGGTAGCTGACGACCGGCGCGTCCAGGTCGAGCACCCCCCGGTCCACCTGCTGCAGCACCAGGGTGGTGGTCAGGACCTTGGTGACGGAGCCGATGAGGAACCCGGTGTCCTCGCGCATCGGCGCGCCGGTGACGACGTTCGCGGTGCCGTGGGCGACGACGGCCTGCCGGCCGGCGTGGAAAACGCCGGCGACGAACCCGGGGACGTGGTTGGCCGCGCAGTAGGCGGCGGACTGCTCGCGGAGCTGGGCTTCGACGGTGCGGAAGTCGTTGTCGTTCATGGGGACGATCGTCGAACCCTGCCCCTGGGGCAAGGTCAAGCCCCCGCACGAGATTAGGCTCAGGGGCATGGCCTCCCCCATCCTCGTCCTCAACACCGGCTCCTCCTCCATCAAGTACGAGCTCATCGACCCGCGCACTCGCGAGCGGTCGGCCAAGGGCCTCGTCGAGCGCATCGGGGAGGAGCGGGGCGGCTGACGCACCGCACCGGCGACGGGCCGCCGTACGAGCGGGAGGCCGTCTTCCCCGGCCATGGTGAGGGTCTGGACGCGATGCTGGAGGCGTTCGCGGCGGCGGGCCCCGAGCTGGCCCCGGTCGCGGTGGGGCACCGGGTGGTGCACGGCGGCGACCGGTTCGCCGAGGCGGTGCTCATCGACGACGCGGTCATTACCGCCATCGAGGAGCTGGCGCCGCTCGCGCCGCTGCACAACCCGGTCAACCTGACCGGGATCCGGCTGGCGCTCAAAGTGTTCCCCGACGTGCCGCAGGTAGCGGTGTTCGACACGGCCTTCCACCGCACGATGCCGCCGGAGGCGTACACGTACGCGGTGCCGCGCGAGTGGGGTGTACGCCGGTTCGGCTTCCACGGCACCTCGTGCGCCTACGTCTCCCGCCGCGCCGCCGCCCTGCTCGGCCGCGACCTCGCCGACCTCAACCTGATCGTGCTGCACCTGGGCAACGGCGCCAGCGCCACCGCGATCGCCGGCGGGCGCAGCGTCGACACCTCCATGGGCATGACGCCGCTGGAAGGGCTGGTCATGGGCACCCGCTCCGGCGACGTCGACCCCGCCCTCGCCGGCTACCTGGCCCGTACCGCGGGCCTGGACGCCGAGCAGGTGGAGCACGCGCTCAGCCACCGCGGCGGGCTGCTTGCGCTGACCGGCTCCAACGACATGCGCCAGGCCCGCGCCCGCGACGACGACGAGGCCCGGCTGGCCCTGGCCGTCTACACCCGGCGCATCCGCAAGTACGTCGGCGCCTACTACGCGTTGCTCGGCCGGGTGGACGCGATCGTCTTCACCGGCGGGGTGGGCGAGCACGACGCCGCCACCCGCGCCGAGTCCCTGGCGGGGCTGGAGCGGCTCGGCATCACCGTGGACGCCGCGCTCAACGAGGCCGACGCGACCGGGGAGCGGGCGGTGTCCCCGCCCGGCGCCGAGGTGCCCGTCCTGGTCGTCCCCACCGACGAGGAAGGGGAGATCGCCCGCCAGACCCTCGAGCGGTGCCCCGCCTGAAGCCCCCTCAGGCCGGCGGCTCGTCGTCGTGCACCTGGGCGGCGGTGACCGCGACGGTGGTGACGATGTCGGCCACGGTCGCGCCCCGCGACAGGTCGTTGACCGGCTTGCGCAGCCCCTGCAGCACCGGCCCCACCGCCACGGCCCCGGCGCTGCGCTGGACGGCCTTGTAGAGGTTGTTGCCGGTGTTCAGGTCGGGCACCACGAAGACGGTGGCGCGCCCGGCCACCTGGCTCTCCGGCATCTTGGCCAGGGCGACGGCGGGGTCCACCGCGGCGTCGTACTGGATGGGCCCCTCCACCTGGAGGTCGGGGCGGCGCTCGCGGACCAGCTCGGTGGCGGCGCGGACCTTGTCCACGTCCACGCCCGCGCCCGAGGCGCCGGTCGAGTACGACAACATCGCGATCCGCGGCTCCACCCCGAAACGGGCGGCGGTGCCGGCCGAGGCGATCGCGATGGCGGCGAGCTGCTCGGCCGTCGGGTCGGGGTTGACCGCGCAGTCGCCGTAGACCAGCACCCGGTCGGCCAGGCACATGAAGAACACGCTGGAGACCAGCCCCAGCCGCAGGATCTCGAACGCCGGCCTGATCGTGTGCGCGGTCGTGTGCGCCGCGCCCGACACCATGCCGTCGGCCAGGCCGGTGTGCACCATCAGGGTGCCGAAGTAGGACACGTCGGTGACCGTGTCGCGGGCCAGCTCCACCGTCATGCCCTTGTGGGCGCGCGCCTCGGCGTACGCGCGGGCGAACCGCTCGCGCAGCTCGGGGTCGAACGGGCTGAGCACGCGGGCCGCGTCGAGGTCGAGGCCGAGCTGGGCGGCCTGGACCCGGATGCGTTCCTCGTCGCCGAGCAGGGTCAGCTCGGCCACGCCGCGCCGCAGCAGGATGTCGGCGGCACGCAGGATGCGCGGCTCCTCGCCCTCGGGCAGCACGATGTGCCGGCGGCGGGCGCGGGCCCGGTCGAGCAGCTCGTACTCGAACATGAGGGGCGTGACGACGTCGGTCTTGGCGATGTCGAGGCGCTCCAGCAGCAGCGGGCCGTCCACGTGCGCGGCGAACAGCTTCAGAGCCGTGTCGATCTTCCCGCCCGCCTCGGGCGTGAACCGGCCCTCCACCGCCGACAGGCGGGTGGCGGTGTCGAACGTGTCGCGGTCGGTGGCGATCACCGGCAGCGGGATCGCCATGCCGCGCAGCAGCCGCTCCACCGGGGGCGGCAGCTGCGTGCCGCCGGTCAGCAGCACCGCCGACAGGGCGGGGAAGCCCGGCGCCTGGTGCGCCGCGATCAACCCCGGCAGCAGCGCCGCGGCCCGGTCGGCCGGGATGATCACCACCGCGCCCTCGGTCAGGCGCTCCAGGATGCCGGGCAGCGACATCGCGCCCACCATCAGCGCGCTCGCCTCCCTGCCCAGGCCGTCCCGCTCGCCCAGGAAGAACCGGCCCTCGCAGGCGTCCAGCAGGTCGGCCACCGTCGGCGCGCGCAGCGACGGGGTCTCCGGCAGCACGAACACCGGCGTCGGGTGCTCCAGCGTCAGATGCTCGCCGGCCCTGGTCACCACGACCGCCAGCTCGCGGGCATGGTGGTGGGCCAGCTCCCTGGACGACAGCTCCACCGCCGCGGCGACCTGCGCCGCGCCGCGGTCTCTCGCGTTCACCACGTTGATCACGGGGGTGCCCAGGTCGGCGGCCAGCCGCGCGTTGAACCCGAACTCCGTCGGCGCCCCCACGTCGGTGTAATCGGTGCCGACCACCACCACTGCGTCGCACCGCCCCGCCAGCGCGCGGAAGCGGGCCACCACCTCGCCCGCCGCGCGCTCCACGTCGGCGTGCACGTCGTCGTAGGTGACGCCCGCGCACGCCTCGTACGGCAGCGCGAGCTGGAACCGGCTCCTGATCGTGTTGACCAGCGCGTCCTCCCGGCCCGCCCGCACCACCGGCCGGAACACGCCCACCGTCCCCACCTGCCGGGACAGCAGCTCGACCAGCCCCAGAGCCACGGTCGCCTTGTTGGCTCCCGCCTCACCCGCCGCAACATACACAGACCGCGTCATGACCCCCATTCTTGACCTATAGGGACACGGCAACGCGCCCACCCCGGGGGCGGGGCGGGCGCGGGATCGGGGCGGCTACCGGAGCCACGGGGTGCGGCGGACGACGGGCAGGTTGCCGAGGCCGAGGGTGGTACCGGCGCCGGCGAGGGCCAGGCCGACGAGGACGATCGAGTAGATGATGTGGTCGTCCATGAACGGGTTGGTGGTCAGGGGCAGCTCGGCCGCCCACATCAGAAGCAGCATCGCGGTGCCGGCGCCGGCCGCGATCCGGGTGCCGATGCCGAGCACGAGCGCCAGCCCGACCCCGGCCAGACCGGCCATGAACAGCCAGTCCACCCACGCCTGCCCGGCCAGGGCCGAGAAGAAGCCGCCGAGCGCGTGCTCGCCGGTGCCCTTGAGGAAGCCGGTGGTGGGGCTGCCGCCGTGGATCCACGCCTTGGCGGCCGGGGTGGCGAAGCCGAAGCCGAAGGTCTTGTCGAGGAAGGCCCAGAGGAAGATCCAGCCGATCGCGATGCGGGCGGCGGCCCAGACGTAGTCGACGGGGTTCTTGTGCTCCGCCTGGCCCACACTGGTGTGCATCACAGGCCGGTTGATGGCGGTGGCCATGGCGGGCCTCCCTTTCCTGTTCTGTCGGGTTTCCCTTGCGCACCTTCATCACATCGGTTCTCGCGGCCGGTGCTCAGTGCCGGACGGCCCGGCGCCTGAGGACCTTGGTCCTCAGGCATCGGGGCCGATCAGTCCTTCATCGCCCAGTCGCGCACCTCCGGCAGGTCCTCCAGGTGCTCGACCACGTACGCCTGGTGCTCGGCGAGCTTGCGCTCGCACCAGGCCATCAGGTCGCCGGCGCCGCGCGGCAGCCGCTTGGCGTTGTTGATCGCGTCCATGACAAGGTGGTAGCGGGAGGCGCGGTTGCGCACCGTCATGTCGAACGGCGTGGTGGTGGTGCCCTCCTCGACGAAGCCCCGCACCCGGAACCGGTCGGCGTCCGGGCGGCCGTGCACCCGCGCAGGCCAGCACGATGTCCGGGTCGCCGGCGCCGTCGTCAGTGCCGGCCCACTCCCAGATCCCCGCCCCGCGGGCGCAGTGCTCCACCGCCTGCTCGATGCCCAGCCACTGCGGCTGCGGCTGCTTGTCGATGACGATCAGGTTGATGTACGAGCGCGAGCGCAGGCAGTGATCGGCCACCGACAGCAGGCAGTTGGCGTCCGGCGGCAGGTAGACGCGGGCCACGTCGCCGCGCTGGGTCAGCACCACCTGGATCAGGCCGGGCCCCTGGTGGGAGAAGCCGTTGTGGTCGTTGCGCCAGGCCGTCGAGGTGAGCAGCACGTTCAGGCTGGGCACCCTGGCCCGCCACGGCAGCCGGCCCGCTTCCTGCAACCACTTGCCGTGCTGCACCGTCTGCGACGCGCTGACCATCGCGAACGCCTCATACGTGGCGAACAGGCCGTGCCGGCCGGTCAGCGTGTAGCCCTCCAGCCAGCCGTGGCAGTTGTGCTCCGACAGCACCTCCATCACCCGCCCGTCCCGCCCGATCGCCACGTCGTCCGCCGTCACGCGCTCGGCGAAGGCCCGGCCGGAAACCTCGAACACCGCGCCCAGCCGGTTGCTGCTGGTCTCGTCCGGGCAGAACAGCCGGAAGCTGTCGGGATTGTCCCGGTAGACGTCCCGCAGCAGCTCCCCGAGCCGCCGGGTCGACTCGGCCCGCGTGCGCGCCGGTTCCGGCACGTCGAGGGCGTAGTCACGGAAGTCGGGCAGGGCCAGGTCGCGCGTCAGCAGGCCGCCGTTGGCGTGCGGGCTGGCACTCATCCGCAGCTCACCCTCGGGCGCCAGCGCGCGCACCGGCTCGGTGGGCGCGCCGGTGGCGTCGAACAGCTCCTGCGGCCGGTACGAGCGCAGCCAGCGCTCCAGCATCGCCAGGTGCTCCGGATTGTCACGCACCCCCGACAGCGGCACCTGGTGCGAGCGCCACGTGCCCTCCATCCGCACGCCGCCCACCTGCTCCGGCCCGGTCCACCCCTTGGGCGAGCGCAGCACGATCAGCGGCCACCGGGGGCGCGCCCCGTCCCACTCGCCCGTGCGGGCCAGGTGCTGGATGGTGCGGATCTTGCTCCAGGCGCCGGCCAGCGTCGCGGCGAAGCGGTGGTGCATGCCCGGCAGGTCCGCGCCCGCCACCTCCAGCACCTCATACCCGTGCCCCTCCAGCAGCCGGCGCACCTCGGCCGGGTCCTTGCGGGACAGCACCGTCGGGCCGGCGATCTTCGCGCCGTTGAGGTGCAGGATCGGCAGCACGGCGCCGTCGCGCTCCGGGTTGAGGAACGACACGCCCTTCCACGACCCCTCCAGCGGCCCCGTCTCGGCCTCCCCATCGCCCACCACCGCGATCCCCAGCAGGTCGGGGTTGTCCATCACCGCGCCGAAGGCGTGCACCAGCACGTACCCCAGCTCGCCGCCCTCGTGGATCGAGCCCGGCGTGGTCACCGAGACGTGGCTGGGGATGCCGCCCGGGCTGGAGAACTGCCGGAACAACCGCAGCATCCCGGCCTCGTCCTGGCCGACGTGCGGGTAGATCTCGCTGTAGGTGCCCTCCAGGTAACCGGCGGCCACCAGCGCCGACCCGCCGTGCCCCGGCCCGGCCAGGTAGATCGCCTGCTGGCCGGTGTGCCGGATCAGCCGGGAGACGTGCGCGTAGATCAGCGACAGGCCCGGGCTGGTGCCCCAGCAGCCGCGGCTTGATGTGCCGCGGCTCCTCGTCGACGGCCTTGCGCACCTGCTCCTGCGAAACCGCGGTCATGAGCACGTTCCCTTCCGTTGGTGATGGGCGGGCAGCCCGCACCATGAGATCCCGGGCGCCGCACCCGCCAACAGGGCCGGAAGTCCTCATGACCGCCACGGGTGTGCTCGCGCCGCCGTGGGCACGAGGCCGCGACCGCTTCATCGTCATCACCTCGGGGGAGGCCACCGGCCGCCGCATCCGGCAGGCACAAGGCACCCTGGCTCGCAAGGACTTTCGCGGCAAACCCGGATAACCGGGAGATCTTCGCGCCCGAAGGCCGCCGCAGGGGTAGCGCAGGGGCACCAGGGGAGGCGTAGTGTGAACGTTACCCGGACACATGCCCGTCCCCCCTGGGCTCTGATGGAGGTCCGCCGCTGTGCCGTCGCTGACGTTCAGTTCCCAGCACCTGCCCGGCGTCACCGTGATCGCGGTGGCTGGCACGATCGACACCACCACCGCCCACCTCCTCGACGACTACATCCGTCGCACGTGCCACCACGGCGACCACATCGTCCTCGACCTGAGCGAGGTGCCGTACATGCGCGGCTCGGCCCTGCACGTCCTGCTCCAAACCCACCTCGCCACCCAGCGCGACGGCGCCGCCCTCCACCTCGCGTCCCTGCAGCCCGGGCCGGCCCGCCTGCTGCGCGTCACCGAGGTCGAAGGCATGCTCAACGTGCACCAGGGGGTCGAGCAGGCCATCCGCGCCGCCCTCCAGGCCGCCCGCCCCTCCCCCGTCGGCGGCCCGGTGAGCTGACCCGGTTTGTCGGTGGGGCGATCTATCGTCCCGGCCATGACTTCTGCGACGCAGGCGTACACGTACGCCGCGCCCTCCTCCCTCATCGACGGTCGCCTCGGCCTGGCGACCTCCGGCGGGCGGGCCCTGTCCGGCCCCGCCGTGGCCCCCCGGTTCTTCAGCGGCGTGGTGACCCGGGCGGCGCCCGCCGCGGCCGGGCGCGTGGAGCCGCTCCCGGCCGACCTGGCACAGGCGCTGCTCCGGCTGCCCCGAGGCTGCCACCAGGACGCGGCCGACCGAGCCGCCAAGATCGGCGCCGAGGTCGGCGCTAAGGCCAGCTCGGAGGGCGGCTCGGAGGGCGGTTTGGAGGGCGGCACCAGGGCCGGCTCTGAGGCCGGCTTTGAGGCGGGGCGCTTGGCCGCCCGGTGGCTCGCCGGCGGCGGGCTGGCCGACCCCGAGTGCGGCCACGTGTGGCGTCACATGGTCGGCGCCTCCATGGTGGACTTCGGCGACGGCGAGCCGGAGCACTTCACCGAGGTCAGGCTGCAGCCCGTGCTGCGAACGACCGCCCCCACCGGGCACCGGCTGATCGACGAGGTGCTGCTGCGCGAGCCGTACGACTGGTCGATGAGCAAGTCCGGCGGCACCCTCCGGGCCTGGCCCGCCATGCTGCCCTCGCACCGCGAGGTCGTGGCCGTCAACTTCCTGCCGTTCCTGCTGCGCGGCCACTGGGGCGAGTGGGCGGCCCCGGCGGAGCTGGCGAGCCTGGACCTCGCCGAGGGCCCGCTGGGCGAGTCCACGGCGGTGATCCTCGCCTACCTCCTGGCCGGCCGCGTGCCCGGCATGATCCCGCTGATCCTGAGCATGGCCGCGCGCGGCGACCTGCCCGCCGAGGCGATCGGCCGCCAGCTCGCGCTGGTGCTGCGCCGCACCTGGCGGGAGATCCGCCCCGCCGTCGCGGCCCTGACGGAGCTGGCCGAGGCCGGCGGGCAGCGCGAGGTGTGGCGCATCGTACGCGCGCTGCTGCCCGGGATGCTGCCGGGCGAGGGGCAGCGCATCACCGTGACCCACGCCGAGCTCGTCGCGTTCGCCGCCGACGTGGCCCGCTGGGCCGGTGCGCGCGGGGAGATCCCGGTCGTGGCCGAGTTCGCGCGCAGCCGCCGGACGATCCGTTTCGTCCACGAGTGCAAACGCCTGCACGCCCAGCTCACCGCAACTGAGCCGACGGCCGTGGTCTGACGGCACGCCCGGCGGCGGCCAGAACGCACATCCGCGTCACCGCCGCCGGCCGACGTCGCGGACCGTCACGACACGCGTCAGCGTCACGCCGCCGGCCGACGTCGCGGGCCGTCACGACACGCGTCGGCGTCACCGCTGCCGGGCGACGTCGCGGGCGGTCAGGATGCGTGCCCGGGTCACCGCTGCCGGGCGGTCGTGTCCTGGGCTGGTCCGTGTCGCGTCATCGTCGTGTCACGGCCTGCGGCAGCGGTGGTGGCCGTCGAGAAACGGTGACCTCCGGCGCACGGCGTGCGTACATTCGGCGCCGATCGTGAATCGTCATGGACGCATCACGCACGTTCCCGCTCCGGCCGCGATCGTCGATGGCGGCGGCCCGCCCTTCTACCGCCATGGTGGTGCTCGGTGTCGCCGTGTCCGCCGTCCTCGCCGCCGGTTGGATGGTCTACAGCGGCACGCAGGCGCAGCCGCCGTCGTTCCCGGGCGCCGGCCCGCCGCGACCGGCATCGACCGGCACGAGGGACGGAACGCCTGCCCGCACGTACGCCCGGACGCCGGCCCTTCCGGCGGCGCTGCCCTGGCCGGCGGCGGGTCAGGCGGCGGTCGCGATCGCCGGGCAGGCGGGCAGCCTCCGCACGCACGGCGGGCAGCGGCCCGTGCCGATCGCGAGCCTGGCCAAGGTGATGACCGCCCTGGTGATCCTGCGCGACCACCCGCTCAGCGGGACCGCTCAGGGGCCGTCCATCCGGGTGGACCGGCAGGCGGCGGTCGAGTCCGCCAATCGGGACGAGTCGACGGTGCCGATCAGGCAGGGCCAGAGCTTCACGCAGCGGCAGCTCCTGGAGCTGATGCTGATCCCGTCCGGGAACAACGCCGCCCGGCTGCTGGCCCGCTGGGACGCCGGCTCCGAGCGCGCCTTCGTCGCCAGGATGAACGCGACCGCCGCCGAGCTGGGCATGCAGGACACCGTCTACACCGGGGCGAGCGGCTACGAGGACACCACGGTCAGCACGGCGGCCGATCAGCTCAGGCTGGCCGAGCAGGCGATGAAGAACCCGGTGCTGCGTGACATCGTCGCCACCCCCCGGGTCACCGTGCCGGGCGTCCCGGGCACGATCGTCAACACGAACAAGCTGCTCGCGTTCCCCGGAGTGGTCGGTCTCAAGACCGGCACCAGCTCGGCGGCGGGCGCGGCGCTGCTGTGGGCCGCCCGCCCCGCGTCCGGCGACCGTGACCGGCTGATCCTCGGGGTGGTCCTGCGGCAGGGCGACGACGGTGACCCGCTCGCCGAGAGGAAGGCGGCGGCGTTCGCGGCGAGCAGGCGCCTGATCGCGGCGGCCCGCCGATCCCTCGATCCCGGCGGGACGCCCGATGCTGCCACCGTCGACCGCGCCCCGCCGCCTCTCCGCGGTAGCGTCCGCCCGCAGGGTGCGGCACCCTGCGGGCGGGGACGCAGGGTGCGGTATGGGCGGCACCCTGCGGGCGGGAGGTGGGTGTCAGCCGGCCAGGGCGAAGGCGGCGGCGGCCTCCGCGTGCAGGCGGGCGCTGGGCAGCACCGGGACGGCGGTGTCCTTCTCGCTGAGCAGCAGCTCGATCTCCGTACAGCCGAGGATGACGCCTTCCGCGCCGTCGTCCGCGAGGTCGGCGACGATGCGGGCGTACGCGTCCCTGGACGGCTCGCTGATCACCCCGCGCACCAGCTCCTCGAAGATGACCCGATGGACCAGCTCCCGCTGCTCCCGTCGCGGGACGATCACGTCGAAGCCGTGGGCGGCCAGCCGGTCGCGGTAGAAGGGCTGCTCCATGGTGAAGCGGGTGCCGAGCAGGCCGACCTTGCGCATCCCCCGGGCGCGGACCTCCGCGCCGACGGTGTCGGCGATGTGCAGGACGGGCACGCGGGCGGCGCCGGCGACGTCGTCGCTGACGCGGCTGAAGGTGTTGCTGCAGACGAGCAGGACGTCGGCGCCGAGCTCCTCCAGTTTCCGGCCCGCGCCGGTCAGCAGCGCGCTCACGTCGTCCCAGCGGTCGGCGAAGATGAGGTCCTCGACGGTGGTGTAGTCGACGGACCAGATGAGGCTGTTGGCGGAGTGGCTGCCGCCGAGGCGTTCGCGGACCCGCTGGTTGATGATCTGGTAGTAGATGACGGTCGATTCCCAGCTCAGTCCGCCGATGAGGCCGATGGTGCGCAATGAGTCTCCGTTCCTCTAACTGGTGGCGGCGAGCGCGCGGGCGCAGGCGGCGAGGCCGATCTCGCTGGAGGCCTTGACGAGCACCACGTCGCCGGGCTGGAGCAGCGCGGTGGCGAGGGTGACGGCCTCGGCGGCGTCCTCGGCGGTGTGGACGGCGACGCCCTGGCCGGCGGCCCGTGCCGCTTCGGCCATGGCGAGCGGGTCTCCGTCGCCGACCGCGATCAGCACGCCGTAGCCGAGGTCGGCGACGAGCCGGCCGATCTCGGCGTGCCGGGCGCGCGAGGCGTCCGCCTGCTGGCCCATCGCGCCGAGCACGGCGACGGTACGGCGGGCGCCGGCCAGTGCCTTGGCCGCCCGCAGCCCGGCCCGCATGGATTCGGGGTTGGCGTTGTAGGCGTCGTTGACGATGGTGGTGCCGTCGGGCCGTTCGACGATCTCCAGGCGGCCGGCGGAGCGGCGCCGGGCGGCGGTCAGCCCTGCGGCGATGTCGGCGGCGTCCAGGCCGAGCGCGGTGGCGACGGCGGCCGCGGCGACGGCGTTGCTCACCTGGTGGGCGCCGATGAGGTCGAGCGTGACGGGGGCCCGGCCGGTGGGCGTCACCAGCTCGAACGCGGGCCGCGCCGCGCCGTCCATCCGCACGTTCTCGGCGCGGACCGGCGCGGATCCGCCGTACCAGAGGATCTGGGCCTTGGTGCGGCCGGCCATGCCGGCGACGTGCGGGTCGTCGGCGTTGAGGACGGCGAGCCCGCCCGGCGGGAGCGCCTCGACCAGCTCGCCCTTGGCCTGGGCCACGTCGGCGAGGCCGCCGCCCATGCGTTCCACGTGGGCGTTGCCGACGTTGAGCACCAGCCCGACGTGGGGTGGCGCGATCCCGGTCAGGTACGTCAGGTCGCCCTTCCTGCTCGCCCCCATCTCCAGCACGAGGTAGCGGGTGGCGGGGTCGGCGCGCAGCACGGTGAGCGGCAGGCCCAGCTCGTTGTTGAACGACCGGTCGGTGGCGACGGTCGGCCCGTGCCGTTCGAGCACCTGGGCGAGCAGGTCCTTGGTCGTGGTCTTGCCGACGGAGCCGGTCAGGCCGATCACGGCGGGACCGAGGCGGCCGAGCACGTGCCTGGCGAGCAGGCCGAGCGCGGTCTGCACGTCCTCGACGACGACGGCGGGCACGCCGACGGGCCTGGTGGCCAGCACGGAGGCGGCGCCGCTCGCGACGGCCGCGGCCGCGAAGTCGTGGCCGTCGACGTGGGCGCCGGCCGTCGCGACGAACAGGCCGCCGGGCACGACCTCGCGCGAGTCGACCGCCGCGGGCGCCGTCACGAGCGACTGGGGGTCGGGCACGTCGTGCGGCCGGCCGCCGACGACCCTGGCGATCTCGTCCAGCGTCATGGGGATCATGCGGCGCTCCTGGCGAGCGCCAGGTCGATGAGGCGGCGCAGCAGGTCGGGGTACGGGACGCCGCTCGCCGCCCACGCCCGCGCGTAGACGGAGCGGGCGGTGAAGCCGGGCATGGTGTTGATCTCGCCGATGTACAGGCGTCCCGAGTCCTCCTCGTAGAAGAAGTCGACGCGGGCCAGGCCGTAGCCGTTGATCGCCCGGAAGGCGCGCAGGGACAGCTCCCGCACCTCGTCGGCCACCCGCTCGGGCAGCACGGCGGGGATGGTGGCGATCTCGGCCCGGCTGAGGTACTTGGCCTCGTAGTCCAGCCACTCGCCGGAGACGATCAGCTCGCCCGGCACCGAGGCCCGCGGCGTGTCGTGATCGCCGAGCACGCCGCAGATGAGCTCGCGCGCGGACACCCCCTGCTCGACGACCACCACCCGGTCGTGGGCCAGCGCCAGGTCCACCCCGGCGCGCAGCTCGTCCATGGAGGTGACGCGGGAGATGCCGATGGAGGAGCCCATGTTGGCCGGTTTGACGTACATCGGCCAGTCGAGCGGCTTCACCAGGGCCCACGGGTCGGTGGTGGTGCGCCAGTCGTGCTCGGTGAACCAGACGTACGGGGTGACGGGCAGGTCCTCGGCGAGGAACGTGCGCCGCATCGCGACCTTGTCCATCGCCACGGCCGAGGCCAGGACGCCGCAGCCCACGTACGGCAGCCCCAGCGTCTGGAGGTGGCCCTGGACGACGCCGTCCTCCCCGAACGGGCCGTGCAGCACGGGGAAGACCACGTCCGCGAGGTCGCGTCGCAGCTCGACCGGCCACCTGCCCTGCCGGTCGATGATGACGGGGAAGGGCTCGTACCGGTCTCTCGGCAGGGCGTCCAGCACGGCCTGCGCCGACTGCAGCGACACCTCGTGCTCGGCGGACGGCCCACCCGCCAGCACGGCGACGCGCAAGCGTTCTGTCACGTTCGATCAGCCTTCCTCAGTGGCACGGGGACAGCCGGACGCGCCGCGGGGACGCGGGCGCCGGTCGATCCCCATCACTGTGGGACGGCGATGTCCTCGGCTCGTCAGCGCCGTGTCATGGTTGTGTCACGGCGCCGGGCACGGGGATTTTTCCCGAGCAGCGATGGGCACGGAGAAAGTGTGTTAGCCTGATGTACGTTGCAGTTATGGTACCCATAAAAACTTATGCGCGCCTGACGGAGTAATCTACGGGCGCGTTTTCTGTTTTCCGGCCAATTTCCGGATGGGCGCATCACGGCGGCACGAGATTTCACGAGGTGTGATTTCTCTCGTTTTCGGCACTGTCTGAAGGAGATCGACATGGCCACCGGCACTGTGAAGTGGTTCAACTCGGAAAAGGGCTTCGGCTTCATCGCGCAGGACGGCGGCGGCGCCGACGTGTTCGCGCACTACTCCAACATCGTGGCCAACGGCGGCTACCGTGAGCTGACCGAGGGCCAGAAGGTGGCCTTCGACGTCGTTCAGGGTCAGAAGGGCCCGCAGGCGGAGAACATCGTTCCCGCCTGACCTGGCACGGCACGACGCCGGGTCCAGGCGCAGGCCAGGGCCCGGCTTCCGCTTGTCCTGAGCAGGCCGTCCGGCCAGGTCCCGCCCCTGTGGGATCCCGCACATTTCGCCCCGGGCTCGATTTATTCGCCGGTGGGGCGCATACTTGTCCAATGAGACGTACTTCGCCGGCCGTCCGGCGACGCCCGCCGGGCAGCCCGTTCAACACTCCGGAAATTCCGCCGCCACCGATCGAGCAGTTCACGATGGGAGATCGGGTGAGCCACGACAAATACGGTCTGGGCCGGGTCCTCGCGGTTGGCGAGGATGACACCGTTCTCATCGATTTCGGCGCGGAAACGTATCGCATCGCCTCCCCGTACGCGAAACTCGTCAAGCTGTGAGGAGCGCCGCTCCGCCGCCGGTGCTCGCCTGACCCCGCCTGAGCGAGCAGGATGGTCCAGCGGGACGGCCGCCCAGCGCGGGGCCGGGCGCTTCCGTCCGCACCGGCGAGCGGGCCTCGTCGCCGATCGGCTCTGCGACCATCCGGAGGACTCATCATCAGCCAGCCCAGCACCCGCACCGCACGCCGTCGCGTGGTCGAGACCGCGACCTTCGGTGCGGGCGACCGGTCCCACCACGACGCGGCCCACTGGACGTGCCCCCACGGGCGGCACGTCGGCCAGGGCTGCGTGGCGTGCTACGACGCCGCGGTCGAGCCCGACCCGGCGCTGCCGCTGTGGGCGGCCGTGGTGTGGTTCACCTCACCCCGGCCGATCCCGATCAAGGTGCTGCACGACGTGCACCGCCACGACCGGCACTTCGCCATCGACCAGCCCTCGACGCCGCTCGTCTTCCTCCTGACCGGGCAGGCGCGCGCCGCCCAAGGGGTGGAGGCGGTGGCCTGCCTGGTCGGGTTCCTGCTGCAGAGCCGGGGCACGATCGACGACTTCACCGTGTTCGAGGTACGCGCCACCCGCTTCTGACCGCGTCCTTTACGCGGAACACGTTCGGATCGAGGCCGGCCCGGACGGCGGGCCAGGCGGCCTCCTTCCCTTCCAGGAGCAGGCCGGCCGGCTGCCGACAGGAACCCCAAATAGTAGTATTTTTTCGTGCATTCACAGTACCGTGCAGCCGTGCGACGACTCGACGTCCCCGCCCTGATCCCCCCGCCCATGGAAGGCCACCTGCGGCTGGGCGACCTCCCCCACCAGCCCGACGCGATCACCGTGAACTCCCGGTACCTGATCCGGGGCGGCCGGCCCTGGTTCCCGATCATGGGCGAGTTCCACTACGGCCGCTATCCCGCCGAGGAGTGGCGGGAGGAGCTGCTGAAGGTGCGGGCGGGCGGGGTGACGGCGGTCGCCACGTACATCTTCTGGAACCTGCACGAGGAGCGGCGCGGCGTCTTCGACTGGAGCGGCGACCGCGACCTGCGCCGTTTCGTGACCACCTGTGCCGAGCTGGGGCTCGATGTGGTGGTGCGGATCGGCCCGTGGGGGCACGGCGAGTCGCGTAACGGCGGCTTCCCCGACTGGGTGCTGGCGGCCGACTGTGTGCCGCGTACCGACGACCCCCGCTACATCGAGCTGGTCCGGCCGCTGTTCGAGCAGATCGGCGCCCAGCTGTCCGGCCTGACCCGCGGGCACGGCGGTCCGGTGGTGGCGGTGCAGGTGGAGAACGAGCTGCACGACCAGCCGGGCCACCTCGTCACGCTGAAGCGGATCGCCCAGGCGGCGGGCATCGACGCACCGCTGTGGACGGCGACCGGGTGGGGGCACGCGCAGTTGCCGCCGGACGAGGTGATCCCGCTGTTCGGCGGCTACCCGGAGGCGGCGTGGGACACCGCGCACGACGGCTCGCCGCAGCAGAGCCGGGCCCACTACTTCTTCGGCCCCGGCCGCGACGACGACTCCATCGGCGCGGACCTGCGCACCACCGAGGTGACCGGCTCGGACGAGAGCCATCTGGCCCGCTACCCCTTCGCCACGTGCGAGCTGGGCGGCGGCATGTACACCTCCTACCACCGCCGGCCGATCATCGAGGCGGCCGACATCGCCGCGCTGGGGCTGGTGAAGCTGGGCAGCGGGTCGGTGTGGCAGGGCTACTACATGTACCACGGGGCGTCCCAGAAGATCGGCGCGCTGTCCACGCTGCAGGAGTCGCACGCGACCGGCTACCCCAACGACTGCCCGGTGATCAACTACGACTTCCAGGCCCCGCTCGGCGAGTACGGCCAGTTCCGCGACTCGTTCCGGCACCTGCGGCTGCAACATCTGTGGCTGGCCGCCGACGGGCCCGACCTGGCCACCATGACGCTGGCGATGCCGCCGGACGCCCCCGCCGACACCGCCGACCGGGAGACGCTGCGCTGGTGCGTGCGCTCCGACGGCCGTTCCGGGTTCCTGTTCGTCAACAACCACCAGCCGGTCGAGACGCTGCCCGACCACGAGGAGGTGCGATTCGCGGTCGAGCTGGGCGGGCGGGAGCTGGTGGTGCCGCGCGAGCCGGTGACGGTGCCGTCCGGGGCGTACTTCGTGTGGCCGCTGGCCCGCCCGGTCGGCGGGAACCTGCTGCTGACCGCCACCGCGCAGCCCATGGGGGTGCTGGAGGGCGACGAGCCGGTGCACGTCTTCTGCCAGACGGCCGGTATCCCGGTGGAACTCGTCTTCGACGCCGCCACCGAGGTCGAGGGCCCCGCGACGGTGGAGCGCGACGGCGACCGCCTCGTGGTCTCCGACCTCGCGCCGGGCACCGGCTGCCTGCTGCGGATGCGTGACGCGGCCGGCGCCCGCGCGGCCGTCCTGGTGCTGGACGCCGGCCAGGCCCTGACCGCCGCCCAGGGGCGGCTGTGGGGAGCCGACCGGCTGGTGCTGAGCGAGCGGCCCGTGGTGATCGAGGAAGGCCGCCTGGTCGTCTACGGCCAGGGCTCCTCCGACGTGCGGATCTTCCCCGCGCCGGCCTCGGCGACGGGCACCGACGGCGTGTTCGGCCTGCTGCCGGCGCCTGCCGCGGCCGGTCAGGCGCCCGAGGCGAAGGTGGAGGAGGTCAGGCAGGCGGGCCCGGCGCGGCCCCCGGTGATCGATCCCGCCTCCGGACGGGCCTCCGCGCCCACCGACGCCGACTTCGAGCAAGCCGCCGTGTACCGCGTCACCGTCCCCCGGGAGGCGTTCACGGGCGAGGAGGAGGTGCTGCTGCGGCTGGACTGGATCGGCGATGTGGGCCGCGCCTACCTCGGCGGGCGGCTGGTGGCCGACCAGTTCTGGTACGGCCCCGCCTGGGAGATCGGGCTGCGCCGCTTCCGCGAGGAGGTGCTGGAGCACGGGATCGAGATCAAGCTGCTGCCGCTGGGCGCGGACGCCCCCGTCTTCCTCTCGCCCCAGGTGCGGCCCGCCACCCGTCCGGCCCTGGAGCTGCGCTCGGTCACCCTCGTCCCGGTGCCCCGCACCGTGATCGTCGAGGACGCGGGATGACCGCCCTGGACGAGGCGCCGGCCGCGCTGCCCGTCATCGCCACCCTCCGAGCCGCCGGGTCCCGCCATCTGAACGCGGTGATGGAGACCCTGGCCGGCGCCGGGATGCGCTCGATGGCCGCCGTGGAGCGGGCGATGGCCGCCGTGGAGCGCGCGATGGCCGCCGTGGAGCGGGCGGTGGCGGTCGCCGGCGTGGCCAGGTAACGACGCAGACCCCGGCAGGCCGCCGTTCATTCAGTGCTGTGCCTGCTCCCCGTGCACCTTCTTGGCCAGCTCGACGTCCGCGATCGAGCGCTCGATGAGCGCCCGCATCGTGCTCTCGGCCGCCTTCGGCCGCTGCTTGCGCACGGCGAGCAGCACCTCGGCGTGCTTGTCGGCGGACTCGCTGGTGAGCGTGGCGTGCACGAACTGGTCGCGCAGCCGCAGCCCCGCCTCGATCGCGGTGGCCATCTGCGTCATCAGCTCGTTGTGCGCGGCCCGCAGGAGGGCGTGGTGGAAGGCCAGGTCGGCCTCGACGTGATCGACGGCCGCCCGGCCCGCCGCCGTACGCATGGCGGCCAGGGCGTCCTCCAGGTCGGCGAGATCGCGGTCGGTGCGGCGCAGGGCGGCCATGCGGGCCACGGCCGGCTCGACGGTGAGGCGGACCTCGCCCAGCTCGTCGAGGAACGTCTCGTCCACCCGGTCGGCGAAGCGCCAGCGCAGCACGTCGGCGTCGAGGAGCGCCCAGTGCTCGCGCGGCGCCACGAAGGTGCCGCGCCGGGGCCGGGCGCCCACCAGGCCCTTGGCGGCGAGCACGCGCAGCGCCTCACGCACGGCGGTCCTGCTCACCGAGAAGCGCTCCTGGAGCGCCGCCACGTCGAGGTCGTCGTCGGGGGCGAGGTCGCCGTTGACGATGGCCGTGCCCAGGCTGCTGACCACCCGGTCGTGCGCACCGGATCTGCCGATCTCCGTCATGGCGGAATCATGCCACGCAGGTCTTCCCGTGCTGGGCGAGTGCCGTCATGCCGTCCCGGCATCGAACGCGGGCGACAGTTCGCTCACCTCTGGCCGGACACGTATCGTGATCGAGTACATGCGGGCCGCCTCCCGACGCCCGGCCCCGTGGCGCTCACGGTCGGCTCGTACGCGGCCGCCGTCGCCCTCCTGACCTGGGCGACACTCAACGGCCTGCTGCTCGACGGCCCGCTCAGGCACGCCCTCGTCGGCGACGACATCTCCGTCTGGAGCTACGTCGTCTTCGATTGGCCCGGCCTGATCGTGGCGCTCGTCCTGGCCATGGGGCGGGCCCGGCGGGTCGTTCATGCCGCGAGCCGGGCCCTCACCGGGGCCGTGCTGCTCTCCGGCGTCGTCCGGCGGCGGAATGGCTGAAAGGTCCTAGCGATCACCTCCCTCCACGCGGTGTCCGTGTTCGGACGCTGATACCGATTGCGGTTCGGCCCGGGTGAAGAGGATCATGGTGGGCCGGCGCCCCGGTGCGGGGCGAGGTCACGTGCCTCGTTCAGGTCCGGAGCCCGACGTACACCCGTCGCCGGTCCAGGAGGTTTGCGCGTGTTGGTCGACGCTGCGCGCCGGTGCGTCCCCTATCGCCTTTTGCACCGTTCCGAGCCGAACGGCCGATGACGCGCCCCTCCTGCAAGCAAGATCACGGCAGGTTCCAAGTCAGCGGCAAGCCGCGTCGCTCATGCTGCTGTGCGGACGACCCTGGTCTTCGGCGAAGGGAGCAGGCGATCCGCAGACGACCCGCTCCCCCGCCGGCCCCGCGACAGTTGACCGCACGCACGACCCCGCCCGCCCGGCGACGACCTCGCCCGGGCCCGCGATGACGGTCACCGAGGGATGGGCACCTTCGAGAGCCGCCCATCCGTGCACGTTCGACCATTGCTGGAAAGAGGACACATGACTACGGATGTGACGGGCGCGAACCGCCCTCTCACAGACTCGCCCCGCCGCCTGCACGAGGCGTTGGAGGAGCAGTGCCGGCGCACGCCCGATCGCGTCGCCGTCGTCGCGGGCACGACCCGGCTGACCTACGCCGAGGTCGACCGCAGGGCCAACGGGGTCGCCCACGCGCTGGCCGCGCGGGGTGTCGGACGCGGTGACCTGGCGGGCATCTGCCTCGACCGCGACGAGTGGCTGGTGCCCGCGCTGATCGGGGTGCTGAAGGCGGGCGCCGCGTACGTGCCGCTGGATCCGGCGTACCCGGCGGAGCGGTTACGGTTCATGGCCGAGGACGCCGCCGTGAGCGCGGTGGTCACCTCGGCCGCGCGGCGCGACACCGCGGCGCTGACCGGCGCCGGCACGGTGCTCGTCGACGACGTCACGCCCGCCGGGCACGGGCCCGAGGTGCCCGGCGAGCCGGGCGACGCCGCGTACGTCATCTACACCTCCGGCTCCACCGGCCGCCCCAAGGGCGTGGTCGTGGAGCACCGCAACACCATGAACCTGGTGCGCTGGGAGGCGTCCCACTACACCCCCGAGGAGCTGAGCGGCATGCTGGCCGGCTCCTCCATCTGCTTCGACGCCTCCATCACGCAGATCTTCACGCCGCTGTACGCCGGCGGCACCGTCATCATGGCGGACACCGTGCTGTCGCTGCCCACGCTGCCCGCCCGCGACGAGGTGCGCACGGTCTTCGGCGTCCCGTCGGCGCTGTCGGTGCTGCTGCGCGAGCCGCTGCCGGACGGCGTGCGCATGGTGCTGTCCGGCGGCGAACGGCTGACGGCCGCCCTGGTCGCGCGCATGTTCGCGAACCCGGGCGTACGGCGGGTGCTCAACATGTACGGCCCCACCGAGTGCACCACCGGCTCCACCATGTTCGAGGTCACCCGCGACTACCAGGGCGAGCCGCCGCTGGGCGAGCCGATGGCCGGCGCGCTGCTCAGCGTGCGCGACACCGACGGCAAACCGGTGCGGGACGGGGAGGTGGGCGAGCTGTGGATCGGCGGGCCCGGCGTGACCCGCGGCTACCTCGGCCACGAGTCGCCGGCGTTCCGCACCGAACCGGACGGCACCCGCGTCTACCGCAGCGGCGACCTGGTCCGGTGGGTGGACGGCGAACTGCGGTACGTGGGCCGCGCCGACGACCAGGTCAAGATCCGCGGCTACCGGGTGGAGCTGGGCGAGGTCGAGGTGGCGCTGGACCGCCATCCCGCCGTACGCCGCGCCGTCGTCCTGTCGCACACCGACGGCGACGGCATCGCCTACCTCGCCGCGCACGTGGCGGCCTCCGGCGTCACCGAGCCCGAGCTGCGCGACTGGCTGCGCGACCGCCTGCCCGACCACCTGGTCCCGGCCAGGATCGGCGTCCAGGACGAGCTGCCGATCGGCCCCACCGGCAAGGTGGACCGCGCGGCCCTGCCCAAGCTGGGCGCCGCCCGGACCGGAGGCGCCGCCTTCGTCGCGCCGCGCACGGACGACGAGCGACAGGTGGCCGAGGTGATCGCGGACGTGCTGGGCCTGCCCGAGGTGGGCGTGCACGACCGGTTCCCCGACCTGGGCGGGCACTCGCTGGCCGCCGCCCGGGTGGTGACCGAGCTGTCGCGGCGGCTCGGGCACACCGTGCCCCTGGCGGCGTTCCTGACCGAACCCACCGCGGCCGGGCTGGCGGCGCGCCTGCGCGACCCCGGCTCCGCGCCGGTGCGGCGGACCGGCCGCACCCGGCATCCGCTCACCGCCGCGCAACGCGAGTTCTGGACGTTGCGCCAGCTCCATCCGCACAGCCCGGTCACCACCGTGTCCGTGCGGCTGCGCGTGCGGGGCCTGAGCGGGAGCGCGCCGCTGCGTGCCGCGCTGGACGCCGTCCTGCGCCGGCACGAGGCCCTGCGCAGCACGGTCTCCGTCGGAGAGGACGGCGTCCCGTACGCGGTCGTGCACCCGCCCGTCGCCGTCCCCCTCGCCGAGCACCCCGCCGGCGCGGACCCGGTGAAGGTGGCGCAGGCCGCGGCGGAGCACGTGTTCGACGTGACCGGCGAGGTGCCGCTGCTGCGCGCCAGCCTGTGCCCCGTCGCGGACGACGCGGCCGAGCTGGTGCTCGTCACCGACCACCTCGCCTTCGACGGCGGCTCCGTGGGCGTGCTCATGGAGGAACTGGCCGCCGAGCTCGCGGGCGAGCCCGTGCCCGAGCCGGCGGTGCAGCTCGGCGACGTCGCGGTCCGCGAGCACGAGGACCGGACCGATGTCGCGGTCCGCGAGCAGGAGGACCGGCCCGACCTCTCGGTCCGTGAGCAGGAGGACCGGCCCGGCCTCTCGGTCCGCGAGCAGGAGGAGCGGCCCGACCTCGCCCGGCTGCGCGCGTTCTGGCGGGACGAGCTGGCCGGGGCGCCGGTGGCGGGGCCGCCGCCTGCCGACCTGACGACGTCCCGGCTGATCAGGCCGCTGCCCGGCGAGCTCACCGACGGCATCGCCGCGCTGGCCCGCGCCTGCGGCGCCACCCCGTTCGCCGTGTACGTGGCCGCGCTCGCCCTCGTCACCGGCGAGCCCGACACGCTGGTCGGCATGGTCGCCGCGCGGCGCGCCCGCCCCGAGCTGGCCCGCGTCGTCGGGCCGCTCATCGACACCGTTCCGGTACGCCTGCGGCCCGACGCCGCGCCGACCTTCCGCGACCTCGTCCGGCAGGCCGGGCAGGCCACCACGCGGGCGCTCGTCCACCAGGAGGTGCCGCCCGCCGACCTGCCCCGCGCCCCCGTCCTGCTCGCCATGCAGCACGCCGACGTGCCGGTCCGCGCCGGCCGCCTCGAACTGCTCACCGAGGTCGGGTCGGGGGCGGCGGTCCACGAGTTCAGCGTCCTCGTCAACCGGACCACCGCCGGGGCCGAGCTGCACCTGGAGTACGCGGTCGCGCTGCTCGAGCGGGAGGCGGCCGAGGCTTACCTGGATCGGCTGCTCTGGGTGCTGCGGCGCGCCGTGGCCGAGCCTGACCTGGTGGTCGCCACGTTCGAGCCGGTCACTCCGGACGAGCGGGCGGCGCTGCTTCACCGTGCGGCCGGGCCGGAGCTGCCCGACGATCTGCCGCCGGTGCCGGTGATGCTCGCCGCACATGCCGCGGGCACGGCAGGTGGTACGACGGGTAGCGCGGGCGATTCCGCAGGCACGGCCGTGCTGGGCCCGGATGGTGCCGCGTTCACCCACGCGGAGCTGAACGACCGTGCCGACCGGATTGCGGCCGGGCTGCTGGCGCACGGGGTGTCGCGGGGTGACGTGGTCGGGGTCCGCGTGCCACGGGACCGGATGTTGCCGGCGGTGCTGCTCGGAGTGTGGCGGGCCGGGGCGGCGTACCTGCCGCTGGACCCGGAACACCCGGCCGAGCGGCTGCGCCTGCTGACCGCCGACGCGGGCGCCCGCGTGGTGCTCACGCGCGGCGAAGCAGGGAACGCGGACGGGCCGGTGGTGCTCGACGCGGACCGGCTGGCGGCGGGGCCGCGCGCTGACCTGCCCGAGGTGCGTTCCGAGGACCTGGCGTACGTCACCTACACCTCCGGCTCCACCGGCGCCCCCAAGGGAGTCGAGGTGACGCACGGCGGGCTGGCCGCGCTCGTGGCCGGGATGATCTCGACGCTGCGGCTCGGCCCGGCCGACGTGCAGCCCGCGGTAGCGTCGCTGAGCTTCGACGCCTCCGCCTCCGAGCTGTGGAGCGTCCTGGCCGCGGGCGGCACGTCGGTCGTGGTGGACCGGGCCACGGCCACCGACGGGCACGCGCTGGCCGAGGTGATCACGGCGAGCGGGGCGACGGTGATCGACCTGGTGCCGACCTCGTACCGGATGCTGATCGCGGCCGGCTGGGCGGGCGGCCCGGCGCTGCGCGCGGTCGCGGGCGGGGAGGCGCTGGATCCGGCGCTGGCCGAGCAGATCCTGTTGCGCGTCGGCGAGCTGTGGAACGCGTACGGGCCGACGGAGACGACCGTCACCTCGACGTTGCACCGGGTGCGGGCGCACGAGGGCGACCGGGTGCCGATCGGGGCGCCGATGCCGGGCGAGCGGGCGTACGTGGTGGACGCGCGGCTGCGGCTGGTGCCGCCGGGCGCGGTCGGCGAGCTGCTGCTGGGCGGCGCCGGGGTGGCGCGCGGCTACCGGGGCCGGCCGGACCTGACGGCGGCCGCGTTCGTGGACGACCCGTTCGCGCCGGGCGGCCGCTGCTACCGCACCGGCGACCTGGTGCGCTGGCGTCCGGACGGGACGCTGGAGTTCCACGGCCGCCGCGACCACCAGGTGAAGGTACGCGGGTACCGGATCGAGCTGGGCGAGATCGAGGCCGTGCTGCGCGAGCTGGCCGACCCCGCAGCGACCAAGCCCGCACTGCCTGAGCCCGCGGTGACCAACGCCGTGACGACCGGCGCTGCCCCGACCGGGCCCGGGCTGACCGGCGCCGGGACCACCGGGCCCGCGTTGAGCGACGTCGTGGTGACCGTGGCGGGGGCGGGGGCGGATGCTCACCTGGTCGGCTACGTCGTGCCGGAGGCGGCGGATCTGGCCGCGATCGAGCGGCACGCCCGGTCCCGGCTGCCCGGGCACATGGTGCCGCGCCGGTGGGTCGCCCTGCCGGCCCTGCCCACGCTGCCCAGCGGCAAGGTCGATCGGGACGCGCTGCCGGAGCCGGACACCGGCCCCGAACCGCCGCGCACCGCGCCGTCCACCGACGCCGAGCTGCTGGTGGCCGCCGTCTGGGCCGAGGTGCTCGAACGTCCCGAGGTCTGGGCCGGCGACGACTTCTTCGCCCTCGGCGGCGCCTCGTTCGCCGCGACCAGGGTGGCCGCCCGCCTGCGCGAGATGTTGCAGGTCGCCGTGCCGGTGCGGTTGCTGTTCGACCGCCCGGTGCTCGCCGACTTCGCCGCCGCGCTGGAGGAGCTGCTGGCCGCCGACCTGATGGAGGGGATCGAGGGATGACCGAGGTACGTGAGGACCGGATCGCGCAGCTCGTCCGGTCCAGGCTCGCCGCCGCCCTCAAGCAGAACGAGCAGGCCGCCACCAAGGAGAACGGCAAGGCGCCGGGCATCCCGGCGACGTCGGCGACCGAGATGCCGCTGTCGCCGGCGCAGGAGCGGCTGTGGTTCCTGGCCCAGCTCGAACCGGACACTCCCGCCTACAACGTGCCGCTGACGCTGCGGCTGCGCGGCCCGGTGGACGTCGCCGCCCTGACCGGCGCGGTGGCGGACCTGGCGGAGCGGCACTGGATCCTGCGCGGCGTCATCGAGGACGGACGCGTGCGCCCCGCCGCCACCGTGCCCGTGCCCGTGGTGGACGTCGAGCCGGCCGAGCTGGAGCGGGAGCTGACCGGGCACGCGTGGCGGCCGTTCCGGCTGGACGCGGAGCCGCCGCTGCGGGCCACGGTGTTCCGGGTCGGGGACGACGAGTGCGTGCTCGCCCTCACCTTCCACCACATCGCCACCGACGCCTGGTCGGAACGCGTCCTGCTGGACGACCTCGCCCACCTGTACGCCGCCCGCCTCGGCCTGGAGCCGCCCCCCGCTCCCCCGTCCCTGCAGTACGCGGACGTGGCCGCGTGGGAGGCCGGCCGGCCGGACGCCGACCTCGACTGGTGGGCCGCGCACCTGGCGGGCCTGCCGCCGGTGCTCGACCTGCCGCTGGCCCGGCCGCGCCCGCCCGTGCCCACGTGGGAGGGTGCGGCGGTCGCGGTGGAGGTGCCGGAGGCGCTGTCGGCGAAGGTACGGGCGGTAACGGGGACGTCCCCGTTCATGGTGTTCCTGGCCGGGCTGCAGGCGTTGCTGAGCCGGCTGTCCGGCACCGACGACATCGCGATCGGGGTGCCGCACGCAGGCCGCCACCACCCTGACGCCGAGCGGGTCGTCGGCTGCTTCATCAACACCCTCGTCGTGCGCGGCGACACCTCGGGCGACCCGAGCGGCGCCGAGCTGCTGGCGCGGGCCCGCGCGGCGGCGCTGGACGCGTTCGCGCACGCCGGCACGCCGTTCGAGCGGGTCGTGGAGCGGCTGCAGCCCGAGCGGAACCTCGCGGTCACGCCGCTGTTCCAGGTGATGCTCAACGTCTACGACACCGGCGCGCCCGTGTCGCTGCCCGGGCTGGAGGTCGAGGTGGGGACGCCGCCCGCGCCGACCGCCAAGTTCGACCTGAACCTGGAGCTGGGCGACGACGGCACCCGCTTCTCCGGCGAGCTGCGCTACCGCACGGACCTGTTCGACGAGGCCACCGTACGGCGGCTGGCCGGCTGGTACCTGGAGCTGCTGGACGGCATGCTCACCACCCCGGACGCGCCGGTACGGCTCCCGTCCGGCGACGACCTGCACGGCCGCGCCGCGGACCTGCCCGTGGACGTGCCGCTGCACACGCTGGTCGAGCGGATGGCCGACCTCCACCCGGACGCGATCGCGATCGCCCCACCGGCGGACGCGGTCGCGGGCGGCTCGCTCGCTGGCGCGGCGCGGGCCGGCTCGCCCACGAACGTGGCCGGGGCCGCCTCAGGCACGGACGGCGTTACGGCCGGCTCGCCCTCGGACGCGGTCGCGGGCGGCTCGCTTACGTACGCGGAGCTGGAGCGGCGTGCCAACCAGGTGGCTCATTGGCTGCTGGAGCGCGGGGTGCGGCCCCAGGAGCCGGTCGGGGTGCTGCTGGAGCGGCGGCCCGAGCTGGTGGTCGCCCTGCTCGGCGTGCTCAAGGCGGGCGCGGCCTACCTGCCGCTCGACCCCGTCTACCCGGAGCGGCGCAACCAGGCGGTGGTGGCCGACGCCGGGGCGCGGATCGTGCTCACGGACGCCGAACTGGCCGACGCGGCGCGGGCGTCCGGCGAACGTCCCGGCGTGGACGTGCGGCCGGAGCACCTCGCGTACGTCATCTACACGTCGGGATCGACCGGGCGGCCGAAGGGCGTCGCGGTCGAGCACCGGCACATCACGCACTATCTCGGCGCGGTGGCCGAGGTCATCCCCAGGGGGCTCGGGTCGTTCGCGCTGGTCTCCACCGCTGCCGCCGACCTCGGCATGACCAACGTGTGGTGCGCCCTGACCACGGGCGCCACCCTCCACCTGATCGACCATGAGACGGCCACCGACCCGGCCGCGTTCGCCGCCCGCCTGTCGGCGCACCCCGTGGACGCCATCAAGATGGTGCCCAGCCAGCTCGAACTCCTCGGCACGGCCGCGTTACCCGGGAAGCTGCTGATCCTGGCCGGCGAGGCGGTGCCGGCGGACCTGGTGGCGCGGGTCAGGCAGGCGCGGCCGGACCTGGAGGTGCAGATCCACTACGGGCCCACCGAGACCACGGTGTCGGTGCTGGCCTGCGACGCGGGCGAGGCCCTGGCCGAGCTGCGCCAGGACGCGAGCCAGGGCACGGGCCGGGACGCGAGCCAAGGCACGGGCCGGGACACAGGTCAAGGCTCGGGTCAGGGTCACGGCCGGGCGCCGTTGGGGCGGCCGCTGGCCGACGTGGTGTGCCGGGTGGCCGACCCGGCCGGACGGGCGTTGCCGACCGGCGTGCCCGGGGAGCTGTGGATCGGCGGGCCCAGTGTGGCGCGCGGTTACCTCGGCCGGCCCGACCTCACCGCGGAACGCTTCACCGGCGGCTGGTACCGCACCGGCGACCGGGTCCGGGTGACCGAGGGCGGGCTGGTCGAGTTCCTGGGGCGGATCGACGACCAGGTGAAGGTGCGCGGGTTCCGCGTCGAACTGGGCGAGGTCGCCGCGGCGTTGCGGGCCTTGCCGCAGGTCGCGGAGGCGTACGTGCAGCCGGTCGGCGACGGGCTGGAGCGGCGACTGGCCGCCTGGGTGACGCCGGCCACGGTCGATGCGGCGCAGGTGCGGGCGACGCTGCGGGAGCGGCTGCCCGACTACATGGTGCCGGCCGCGATCGGCGTGCTGGAGGCGCTGCCGCTCACCCCGAACGGCAAGGTGGACCGGGCGGCGCTGCCCGTGCCCGAGGCGGGGCCGGCGGTGCGGGTGCCGCTGGCGACTCCCGAGGAACGCCTGGTGGGCGAGGTGTGGGCGGACGTGCTCGGGCTCGCCGAGGTGTGGGCGGACGACGACTTCTTCGCCCTCGGCGGGCACTCGTTCGCGGCGACCCGGGTGGCGGGGCGGCTGCGGGAGCGGCTGGGGGCGGCGGTGCCGGTGCGGCTGCTGTTCGAGCATCCGGTGCTGGCCGACCTGGCCGCCGCACTCCCCCGCCCGGCGACCGCCACCGCCACACGCGCGCGCCACACCCTGACCGGCGAGCCGGTGGACGGGCCGGTGGGCGGACGCGCGGACGGACCGGTGAACGGGCCGGCGGGCGGACGCGTGGACGGACTGGTGGACGGGCCGGTGCCGTTGTCCGGGGTGCAGGCCAGGCTGTGGTTCCTGGCGCAGCTCGAACCGGACAGCAGCGCCTACAACGTGCCCGTCGCGTTGCGGCTGCGCGGCCCGTTGCGAGTGGAGGCGTTGCTGGGCGCGGTGCGTGACCTGGCCGAGCGGCATCACGTGCTGCGCGGCGTGATCGACGACTCCGGCCCCGAGCCGGTGATGGTGGTGCGGGACGCCGCCGAGGTGCCGGTCTCCACGGCCCGCGTGGACCGTTCGGACGTCGAGGGCGTGCTGGCCACGCACCTGGCGACACCGTTCGCACTGGACCGCGAGCCGCCGATGCGCGCGGTGCTCCTCACCGTGAGCGACGGCGGCGCGGAAAGCGGCGCGGAAAGCGGCGCGGACGGCGGCGCGGATGGCGGCGCGGATGGCACGAACCGCGGCGCGGAGGACAGCGCGGCAGGCGGTGAGCGGGAGCATGTGCTCTCGCTCACCTTCCACCACATGGCCACCGACGCGTGGACGCGCGGCCTGCTGCTGTCGGAGCTGTCCGCCCTGTACGCCGCCCGCCTCGGCCTGCGCCCCCCGCTGGCCCCGCCCCCGGCCCAGTACGCGGAGGTGTCGCCGATTCCCGACCCGGCCGACCTGGACTGGTGGGCCGGCCATCTGGACGGCCTGCCGCCGGTGCTCGACCTGCCCACGGACCGGCCGCGCCCGGCGGTGCCCGACCCGGGTGGGGCGGCGATCGACCTGGAGCTGCCGGCCGGGCTGAGCGAGCGGATCAGGGCGGTGGCCGCGGCCTACCGTTCGACACCGTTCATCGTGCTGCTGGCCGGGCTGCAGGCGCTGCTGGCCCGGCTGTCGGCGAGCACGGACATCGCGGTGGGCGTGCCCGTCTCGGGCCGCGACCACCCGGACACCGAGGGCGTGGTCGGCTGCTTCCTCAACACCGTGGTCGTCAGGACGGACGTGGCGGGCGACCCGACGGGGCGTGACCTGCTGGCCCGCGCGCGGGAGTCGGC
Source organism: [Actinomadura] parvosata subsp. kistnae (assembly GCF_900323885.1). Classification (GTDB taxonomy): domain Bacteria; phylum Actinomycetota; class Actinomycetes; order Streptosporangiales; family Streptosporangiaceae; genus Nonomuraea; species Nonomuraea composti. Next base: position 388,698 of record NZ_OOHJ01000018.1, read on the forward strand.
GCTGGGCGCGCTGGCGCACGCGGGGACGCCGTTCGACCGGGTGGTGGACCGGCTGCGGCCGGAGCGGAACCTGGCGGCGACGCCGCTGTTCCAGGTGATGCTCAACTACCTGCCGGGCGTGGCGGGGCCGGAGCTGCCGGGGCTGGAGGCGTCCGAGATCCACCTGCCGGAGCTGACCACGAAGTTCGACCTGAGCTGGCACGTGGTCGACGACGGGCCGGGCGTGCCGCTGCGCGGCGGGCTCGCGTACCGGACGGACCTGTTCGAGCCGGGCACGGCGGCCAAGCTGACGCGCTGGTACGCGGCGCTGCTCGACGGGCTGCTCGCCGACCTGGACGCGCCCGTGGGCGCGGTGCCGCTGGAGCCGGTGACCGGCCCGGTCGTGGCCGGCGGGCCGCCGCCTGAGCCGCCCGCCGGGGCGGTGCACCACCTGGTCGAGCGCTGGGTGGACGAGACGCCGGGCGCGCCGGCCGTGGTGGGCGCCGATCGTGCCCTGACGTACGGGGAGCTGGAGGCGGAGGCGAACCGGGTCGCGCACTGGCTGCTGGCGGCCGGGGTGGCGGCGGACGAGCCGGTCGGCGTGCTGCTGGAGCCGGGCGCGGGCCTGGCGTGCGCGTTGTTCGGCATCCAGAAGACGGGCGGCGGCTACCTGCCGATGGATCCGGCGTACCCGGCGGCGCGGATCGCCGCCATGCTGGAGGCCGCCGGGGTGCGGGCCGTGGTGACGGTGAGCGAGTTCGCGCCTCTGGTCGGGGACGGCCGGCGGGTGCTGGCGCTCGACCGCCTCCCGTCCCTGCCGGACACCCGCCCCGAGGTGGACGTACGGCCGGAGCACCTGCACCACGTGATCTTCACGTCGGGCTCCACCGGCACGCCCAAGGCGGTGGCGGCCGAGCACGGCGGCGTCCTGAACTACCTGGGCGGCATGCTGCCGCGCATCGGCGTGCCCGGCGGGTCGTTCGCGGTGGTCTCGACGCCGGCCGCCGACTTCGGCCTGACCTGCGTGTTCGGCGCGCTGACGACGGGCGGGACGGTGCACCTGGTGCCGCGCGAGACCGCGATGGACCCGGCCGCGTTCGCCGGCTACCTGGCCGAGCACCAGGTGGACGTCGTCAAGTGCGTGCCGAGCCACCTGGAGCTGCTGGCCTCGGGCGGCGACCTGGCCGCCGTCCTGCCGCGCGAGCTGCTGATCCTGGCGGGCGAGGCGTGCCCGTGGGACCTGGTGGAGCGGGCCAGGGCCGCCCGGCCGGGGCTCAGGATCCAGAGCCACTACGGCCACACCGAGTCCACGATGATCTGCCTGGTGTGCGACACCGAGGAGGTCCCCGCCGACCGGCGGACCGGGATCGTGCCGCTGGGCCGCCCGCTGCCCGGCGTGTACGGGCACCTGGTGGACGCGGCCCTGCGGCCGGTGCCGCCCGGCGTGCCCGGGGAGCTGGTGGTCGGCGGCCCCGGCGTCACCCGCGGCTACATCGGCCGGCCGGAGCTGACCGCCGAGCGGTTCGTCCCCGACCCGCTGACCGGGGAGGGCCGCTGCTACCGCAGCGGCGACCTGCTGCGCGTCACCTCCGACGGGCGGATCGAGTTCCGCGGGCGAGTGGACGACCAGGTCAAGGTACGGGGTTACCGCGTCGAGCTGGGCGAGGTCACCACCGCGCTGCGGGCCCTGCCCGAGGTCGCGGAGGCCGTGGTGCTGCCCGTCGGCGAGGGCAAGGCCAGGCAGCTCGCCGCCTGGGTGACGCCCGCGACCGTGCAGGCCGCGGCCGTGCGCTCGGCGCTGCGCGAGCGGCTGCCCGACTACATGGTGCCGGCGCACGTCGTCCCCCTCGACCGGCTGCCGCTCAACCCGAACGGGAAGATCGACCGGGCCGCCCTGCCCGAGCCGGTCGCCGAGCAGGCCGCGTACGCGGCGCCCTCGACGCCGGCCGAGGAGCTGGTCGCCGGGGTGTTCGCCCGGGTGCTCGGCGTGGATCGGGTGGGAGCGGGCGACGACTTCTTCGCCCTCGGCGGCGACTCGTTCGCCGCGGTGCGCGCGGTCAAGGAGATCGGCCACGGGCTGCGGGTGATCGACCTGTTCACCCGGCCGGCCGTGGCCGACCTGGCCGCGTTCCTGGGGCGCGAGGACGGCGGCGGGCTGCTGCACCGCCTCGGCGGCGGCCGGACCAGCGAGTTCACGCTGGTGTGCGTGCCGTACGGCGGCGGGTCCGCGGCGGTGTACCAGCCGCTGGCCCAGGCGCTGGGCGACCGGGTGGAGGTGCTGTCCGCCGAGCTGCCCGGCCACGACCCCGCCCGCCCGGACGAGCCGCCGCTGCCGCTGGAGGAGCTGGTGGACGTGCTGGCCGCCGAGGTGGCCGCCACCGCGTCCGCTCCCGTCGCGATCTACGGCCACTGCGTGGGCTCCGCGCCCGCCGTCGCGCTGGCCCGCCGGCTGGAGGCGGACGGCGTGCCCGTGCTGGGGGTGATCGCCGCCGCCAGCTTCCCGGCGGCGCGGCTGCCCGGGCCGGTCAGGCGGCTGTTCGGCGGCGACCGGTGGGTGTCGGACCGGATGTTCCGCGACGCCTTGCGCGCCTCGGGTGGGCTGCTCGACGACATGGACGAGGCCGCCAAGCGGACCGCCGTACGGGCGATGCGGCATGACGCCGACCAGGCGCAGGAGTGGTTCACCCGCGAACTCAGCGGCGAGGCGGCCGGTGAGGGCGCTCGTGAGAGGGCTCGTGAAGGGGCTCGTGAGGGGGCCGGCAAGGCCGTGCCCTTGCGGGCGCCGATCCTGAGCCTGGTCGGGGAGCGGGACCGCGCCACCGAGCTGCACGAGGAGCGCTACACCGAGTGGGCCGCGTTCGCGCCACGGGTGGAGCGGGCCGTGCTGCCCAGGGCCGGGCACTACTTCCTGCGCCACCAGGCCGAGCCGCTGGCCGCCCTCGTGCTGGCGCACCTGACCCGCTGGGCGGCCGGAACGCTGCCCGACCCGGTACGCCCGCCGGAACGTACCGGCCTGAAGCCCTTCTACACCGTCGCGGCCGGGCAGATCGTCTCGGCGCTGGGCACGGCGCTCAGCTCGTTCGCGCTCGGCGTGTGGGCCTACCAGCGCAGCGGCGAGATCCTGGACCTGGCGCTGGTCACGATGCTGGCGCAGATCCCGGCCGTGCTGCTCACCCCGCTCGGCGGCGCGCTGGCCGACCGGATCGACCGGCGCAAGATCATGCTGGCCTGCGACGCGCTGTCGGGGCTGGCGATGGTGGCGCTGGTGCTGCTGCTGACCACCGGACGCCTCGAGTTCTGGAACGTCTGCCTCATCGTCGGCGTGACCTCGGTCGTGTCGGCGTTCCAGCAGCCCGCGTGGCTGGCGGCGATCGCGCAGCTCGTGCCGAAACCGTACCTGCCGCAGGCCAACGCGCTGGCGAACGTCGGCTTCGGCGCGGGCAACGTGGTGGCGCCGCTCGCGGGCGGCGCGCTCATCGGCCTGTTCGGGTTGTCGGCCGTCGTCGCCGTGGACGTGGCCACGTTCGCGGTCGGCGTGCTGACGCTGCTGCTGGTGCGCTTCCCCGACCGGCTGTTCCGCCGGCGCGAGGAGACGTTCACGGCGGCGCTCACCGGCGGGTGGCGGTTCCTGCGCAGGCGCCGGCCGCTGCTCGTCATGGCCCTGTACTTCGCGGTGGTGAACTTCTGCACCGCCCTGATGTGGGTGCTCGTCACCCCCGTCGTGCTGGCCATCGGCACCTCGGCGGACCTCGGCGCGGTCACCGCCGTCGGCGGCGTCGGCGCGGCCGTCGGCACCGGCGTCGTGCTGGTGTGGGGCGGCACCCGGCGGCGGGCCACCGGCATGATCGGCTTCGTCGTCGGGTCCGGGATCGGCGTGGTGCTGATGGGCGTGTGGCCGGTCGTGTGGCTGGTCGCGGCCGGGCTGTTCGTCCGGCTGGCGTGCATGAGCATCGGCAACGCGCACTGGCTGTCGATCATCCAGGTCAAGGTGGGGCCGGAGCTGCAGGGGCGGGTGCTCGCCGTGAACATCATGATCGCCACCGCCATGCAGCCGCTCGGCTTCCTCGCCGCCGACCCGCTCGCGGCCTGGGCCGGCCGGTTCGCCGGCGGGCCCGGCGGGGGCGCGGGCGCGGTGCTGCTCGCCAGCGGCGTGTTCCTGGTGGTCTGGGGGCTGGTCGGGCTCTGGTACCGGCCGCTGCACCACTTGGAGGACCACGTCCCGGACGCGGCGCCGCCGTCGGAGTCCGCCGCCGACCTGGACGCCGTTCAGGAGAGGGTGCTGAGCGCATGAACGCGGAAGGGACGGCGCGTACGGGCGCGGGAGGCGCCGCCCGTACGAACGCGGAAGACATCGCCCGTGCGGGCGCGGAAGGCGCGGCGCGCGCGGGGCTTGTCACCGCGGCCGACATCAGCGCCGCCGGTGACCGCATCGCCCCGTACGTGCGGCGCACGCCGCTGCTGCGGCTGCCCGGCGAACGGCTCTGGGTCAAGCCGGAGAACCGGCAGCCCACCCGCTCGTTCAAGGTGCGCGGCGCGGTCAACGCCGTGGCCCGGCTGGCCGGGCGCGGCGTCCGGCACGTGATCGCGCAGTCGTCCGGCAACCACGCCCAGGCCATCGCCTACGCCGCCGCCGAGCAGGGGGTGCGGGCGACCGTCGTCCTGCCGGACACCGCGCCGGAGCTGAAGGTGCGGGCCGCGCGCCGGCTCGGCGCCGAGGTGGTGATCGTGCCGCCCGCCCTGCGGGAGGAGGCGTGCCTGGCGCTGGCCGACCGGTTCGGCGCGACGGTGGTCGGCTCCGACGCGTTCGACGTGATCGCCGGGCACGGCAGCGCCGGCACCGAGATCTGCCTGGACCTGCCGGACGCGGGCGCCGTCCTGGTGCCCGTCTGCAACGGCGGCCTGCTGGCCGGGATCGCGGTCGCCGTCAAGGCCGCCGACCCGGCGATCCGGGTGATCGGCGTCGAGCCGGAGCTGGCCGCCGACGGCGCGGCCAGCTTCCGCTCGGGCACGCGTACGGCGTGGCCGGTGGAGCTGACCTACCGCACGCGCGCCGACGGGCTGCGCGCGCCGGTGCTGGGCGCGCTGGCGTGGGAGCACATCCACCGGTACGTGGACGACATGGTGACCGTCACCGAGGACGCCATCGACACCGCCGCCGCCCTCCTCTGGCACAAGCTGGGCGAACGCGCGGAGCCCAGCGGCGCGGTCGCCACCGCCGCCTACCTCACCCACCGGGCGCACCTGCCGCCGGGGCCGGTGGTCGCGGTCCTGTCCGGCGGCAACGTCGCGGTCGGCACGGAGACCAGGGAGGAACCGCTGGTGCACCTGTCCTGATCATCTTGCCGTGACGAGATGGTGATCATCGTCTGGGACGATCAGCGCATGAAACGCATGGGCGCCGCGCTGGTCGTCGCCGGCGTGCTGAGCGTGGCGATCCCCGGCGGCGCCGTGCACGCGGCTCCCGCGCCGGAGTCGCTCGGCTCCGTCGTCACTGCGATCAAGAAGCAGTTCGCGAAGAAGAGCAGCGTGCGCTTCTCCGTCAGGCGACGCGGCGGCCCTCCGCCCTCGGACGACCTGTCGATCTCCGGCGCGTACCGCTTCAACGCCGCGGGCATGTACGCCGCCGACCTCACGGTGATCTCCCGCGAGCCGGCCGCGACGGGCCGGTCACGGCAGATCACCATGGGCCGGTACTACTACTCGCAGAGCTACGTGCGCTCCGACGAGGGCAAGTACATCTGGAAGTCGCCGCCCAAGCTGGGAAAATGGGACGCCTGGCAGAACCTCGCCGGGGTCGTCTGGGGCAAGGACCTGGTCAACGGGATCAACCCGGGCTTCCTCGACCTGGCCGCCTCCTACGACGCGGCCACCGCCGAAGGCGGCACCGTCGAGGGAGTGCGGACGACCCTCCACAGCGGCACCGTGACGGTGCCCGACCTGGGCGAGAGGCAGGCCGGGATCTCGTTCGGGACCGAGGACATGGGGTCCTACGGCGGGCAGATCACCTGGAAGCTCTGGACGGGCCCCGACCATCTCCCCCGGCGCTTCCACGCCACCATGAAGTTCACCAGGCCAGAGGGCGGCGACGCCGGCACCATGACGATGAACATCGTCTACCGAGGATGGGGATCCCCCGTCAAGATCACGGCCCCGCCCGAGCGCCTCATCGACAACGGCTGGTGACGGTCACGGGCAGATGGCCTCGGTGACGGCTTTGACCGCAGCAGGGAGGACGGCGGCCGGGTTGGGGTTGAGGGTGACGGCGATGGCGGCCTGGCGGCGGCCGTCGGCGGTGCTGACCACGATGCCCGTGTAGCCGCGGACCCCGCCGATGTGGCCGTACACGGGGCCGCAGCCGAAGTCGTACCGGTGCACGCCGAGCCCGAAGCCGCGCACCCACGGCAGGGAGTTGCCGCGCACCGGCACGGTGCCGGTCAGCTCCCGCATGAGCGCGGCGGGCAGCAGCCGCCCGGTGAACAGGGCCTGGTAGAAACGGGTCAGGTCGTGCACCGTGGAGATCATCGAGCCGGCCGGGCCGCTCTGGTTGACGGTCTGGGTGGTGAAGTCCGTCAGGTGGGCGTAGTCGGCGTCCGGCTCGCCCGGCAGGTCGCCGGGCATGTATCCGTGCAGGTGGCGGCCTCGGATGGCGGGCTGCCCGTCGGCGTAGTAGGTGTCGCGCAGGCCGAGCGGCCGGATGATGCGGCCGGCGACCTCGTCGGCGTACGGCCGGCGGGTGACGTGCTCGACGAGCTTGCCCAGCAGCACGTAGTTCGTGTTCGAGTACGTCGCCTCCGGGGCGCCGGGCGGGGCCGGTTCGAGGCCGAAGGCCAGGGACAGGCGGCGGTCGTCGGTGAGGCGTTCGAGGCGGCGCCGTCGCCAGTCGGCCGACGTTCTCAGGGCGAGCGCGTCGTAGAAGTCGGGCAGGCCGCTGGTGTGGCGGAGCAGGTCCCTGATGGTGATCCGGGAGCCGCCGGGGACGCCCTCGACGTACCGGCTGATGGGGGCGCCGAGGTCGATCGTGTGCGCGGCGGCGAGCTGGAGGACGAGCACGGCGGTGAAGGTCTTGGTGATGCTGGCGACGCGGTAGCGGTCGCCGGCGCTCGCGGGGCGGCCGGTGCGGGTGTCGGCGACCCCTGCGGCGACGTCCTCCGGCCCTTCTTCGGTACGGACGGCCAGCACAGCGGCGGGTGCGCCCGCGTCCACGACCGCCTGGACGGCACCACGGAGGTCCTTAGGGGCAGGGGCGACGGTGAGCGTGGCGGCGAGGATCAGCGCGATGAGGCTTCTCATGCCCGCCGAACCTAGGCGTCCCGGCGGGGGTGGCACATCGGAGCAGGGGTGCGGTGCGTTCCTGCGCCTGCGGCTGAGCATGTCATCCTTTCGCGTATTTCGGCCGCACGGGGCTGGGCGGAGGGATGGGCGGCGGTTAGCGTCGTGCGGGTGAAGGTCGGCGGGTGGACGGCGGTCAGCGCCGCGCGGGTGAAGGTCGGCAGGCGGGCGGCGGTCAGCGCGGTGCGGGTGAAGGTCGGCGGGTGGGCGGTGGCGACCGGGGCCGGCGTCGTGGCGGGAAGTCTGCTGCTCGGCGGCCGTACGTCATGGGCGGGGCTCGTGTCCCTGGCCGTGTCCCTGCCCGTCCTGCACGTCGCCGGGCGGCGGTGGCCACTGGCCGTGCTGGGCGCCTCGGCGACGCTGGTGTTCGGGCTGGCCGTGGCGGGGCTGACGGCCGGGGCGTTCGTGTGGCCGGCCAGCCTGGCGTACGCGCGGGCCGTGCTGCGCGGGCACCTCGGGTGGGCGGCGGGCTGCGGGGCGTTGTTCCTGGCGGCGGGGTCGGCCGTGTCGGGGCGGGTGCTCGCCGGCGAGGCGCTGTGGCTGGGCCTCGTCCTGGCCGCGTCGGCCGCCTATCGGGCCGAGCGGCGGCTGAAGGACGAGACGCACGCCCGGCTGCGGGCCACCGAGCGCGTGGCGATGGCCCGCGACGTGCACGACGTCGTCGCGCACACGCTGGCCGTGCTCGGCGTGCAGCTCACCGTGGCCGAGGACGCCTTCGACGCCGACCCGGCCGCGGCCAGGGAGGCGGTGCGGGTGGCGCAGCAGGCCCGTGGGCAGGCCATGGCGGAGCTGCGCACGCTGATCGGCGCCCTCCGCGACGACCCCCGCACCCCCGGCGGCGGCCCGTCCGCCCAGGTGAAGCCGCCCCGTCAGACGGAGCCACCCCCTCAGACGGAGCCACCCCCTCAGACGGAGCCACCCCCTCAGACGGAGCCACCCCCTCAGACGGAGCTGCCCCTTCAAACCGAGCCGCCCTCTCAGGCGGAGCTCCCCGCGCCCGCGGAGCTGGCCACGCTGGTGGAGCTGGCGCGCACGACCGGGCTGGACGTGACGGTGCGGCAGGAGGGCGCGCCGGTGCCGGCGCCGCTCGCCTGGACGGTCTACCGGGTGGTCCAGGAGGCGCTGACGAACACCGTCAAGCACGCGGACGCCCGCCACGCCGAGGTCGTCGTCCGGCACACGACCGGCGACGTCCAGATCACCGTCGCCGACAACGGCCGCGGCGCCGGGCACGGCATCGCGGGCATGCGGGAGCGCGTCGCCTCCCTGGGCGGAACGCTGACCGCCGGCCCCACCAAGGCCGGTTTCGTCGTACGAGCCGTCATACCGGCACCACCCGGGCGGCCCGGATGACCGTCACCGTCCTGATAGCCGACGACCAGGCGCTGGTACGGGCCGGGTTCCGTACCCTGCTCGGCCGGGCGCCCGACATCACAGTGGTCGGTGAGGCCGCGACGGGCGACGAGGCGGTGCGTCAGGCCCGGGCGCACCGGCCGGACGTGGCGCTGATGGACATCCGCATGCCCGGCCTCGACGGCCTGGCCGCCACCGAGCGCATCCTGCGGGAGGTGCCGGGCTGCCGGGTGATCGTCGTGACCACGTTCGACACCGACGAGCACGTCTTCGAGGCGCTGCGCCTGGGCGCCAGCGGCTTCCTCACCAAGGACGTGCGCGCCGACGAGCTGCGCGGCGCCGTCCGTTCCGTCGCGGCGGGCGGGGCGCTGCTGTCGCCGGGCGTCACCCGCCGGGTGATCGAGCAGTTCGCCCACAGGCCCCCGCGCGCGCACGATGCCGAGGCCCGGCTGTCGGGGCTGACGCCACGCGAGCACGAGATCCTGAAGCTGGTCGCCGCCGGGCACTCGAACGGCGACATCGCCCGCCGCCTGTTCATCAGCCCGCACACCGTCAAGACGCACGTGACGCACCTGATCAACAAGCTGGGCCTGCGGGACCGGACCCAGCTGGCGATCCTGGCCTACGAGACCGATCTGGTACGCCCTTCCGACCGCTGACGACGCATTCAAGCCGCCTGAAAACCCTGCTTAAATAACGCCCGGAATGGCCACATGCGCCATTTATCGAACATTGACAGGTCTCTTTACACCAGTAATACTTCTCGACGGTGATCACCCATTAGGCCGAGCACCATCCGGCCCCGGTCACAACCGAAAGGAAGATTACCCGCATGCGCATCCTGCATGCCGCGATCGCTGTCGCGTTATGTTCGGCGACGGTCGTGAGCGCCCTTTCTCCCGCTACCGCAGAGACATCGGCCGCCCCCACCCAGCCCACCAGAGCAGTGCAGATCACCGGTCCCGGGCTCTACGTCCCGGCGACCCGTACGTTCCAGTTCGCGGAGCGCAATGGTTTCGCGGGCGCTTTCGACCGCGAATACCGGCTCACCAGACAAACGGACGGTGAAATTCAGGCGGCGAAACTGCCGCGGCCCCGTCCCGATCTGTCCGTGCTCGGCCCCGGATGGCGGGCCGACATCCTCGGCGGCCTGACGAGCCGGCAGCTCGACGCCGACGATTCCGCCGCCCAGGTCGCCGACCTGCATGAGGGCGAGACGATCCGGTACGCGCGGGTGGCGGGCACGGACCAGAAGACGTACAAGGCGAGCACGGGATCGACCCTGACCGTGGGCGCCGACCAGGCGACCGAGACGATCGTCCTGGGCGCGGACACCACGCTGGTGCTCACCTGGGAGCGGGTCGGCGGCGACTGGCGCGTGACCACGGTGAGCGCGGGATCGTCCGGCACCTCCAAGGTCACCTACGACGACAAGGGCCGCGTGACCGCCGTCGCGGACCTCGACACCGGGAGCGGCCCCCAGCGGAGTCTCGCGCTGAGCTACGCGGAGACGACCACGGCCACCGCCGACGGCCTCGGCGACTTCGCCGGGCACCTCAAGTCGGTGGAGAGCAAGTCGAAGGACGAGGCCGCCCAGACGGTGGAGACCTATAGCTACGACCGCAAGGGCTATCTGCGCAGCGTGACGCTGCAGAAGGGCGGAGCCTCCACGGTCTCGACCTACGCCTACGACCAGGCCGGGAACCTGACCCGGCTCAAGTCGCCCGGCTCGGGCACGTGGAGCCTGGACTTCTCCGGAGCGCGGGAGCCGAGGGCCACCCTCGTGAAGGCGGCCGACACCCCGTCCGCCGGCCTCATGAACTACCCGCCGACCTGCCCCAACGCCTCCCAATGGATGTGGTACACGCAGGCGGAGTGCAGGGCCGCGTCCGTCGCCCACTACGGCTGGCGGAGTTCGAGCACCAGGACCACGCCCACCGGCCACACCGTCATGGGCATCACCTACGACCACTGCTCGTCGCCGACCGGAAACCAGCCGGGCGGGTATGACTTCACCGTCGCCTGCGACATGCACGACTACGGCTTCGGCGTCATCGGGAACTACTACAAGGGCGCGACCTATCACATGACGCCCGACAAGAAGTCGGCGGTGGACGACGTGTTCTACACCACGCTGCTCGACCGCACCTGCGCCGCTTACGGCTCGCCGTTCGGTTGCACGGCGTGGGCCTGGACCTATCGCCAAGGGGTGCGGCTGGGCGATCCCAAGAACGGCGCCGACGCCACCAGTTAGTCCGACGACACGGGAGGGGAATTGAGAGGGAGGGCAGTGGCCACCTGGATAGCGGGGAGTTACGCGGCGCTGGTCGTGCTCCTCGGGCTCGCCGGGTGGCTGGCGTCGCGGAGCGGCGTGCCGGACGTCTTCGTCATGGCGCAGACCGTGATGACCCTCCCGCTCAGTTATCTCGTCTCCCTGACCAGCCTGAGCGGGATCGCCTGGATGCTGGCCATCGACGTGGCGGGCCTGGTTCAGGCGGGCGTGCTGTGGGTGATCCTCGGCGGCCTCAGGGCGTGACCGCGCGTCCGACGACGCCCGATCCCGCCGAGGCCGCCGACCCCACCGACCCCGCCGAGGCCGCCGACGCTGCCGACGTCGAGCGCGTCACGGCGACCTCGGCGGCGGTGCGGACGAGCGCGGCGAGCGCGCGGTCGCGGCGCCCCTCGCGCCAGACGGCGAGCAGCGTCGTCCGGCGGCCGTCGAGGGGCACGGCGGCCAGGCCGCGGCCGAGGTGCCGGGCGACCGACTCGGGCAGCACGGCGACCATGCGGCCGAGCGCGATCAGCTCGGCTACCTGACCGGTGTCGCTGATGACCGGCCCGGTGCCCGGCCACCGTGCCGTCCAGCGTGGGAAGGTCTCGCCGGCCAGGTCGGCCGGGCGGAGCGCGGCCCGCCCGGCGAGCCGGTGGGTGCGCGGCAGCACCACCATCTCGCGCTCGGTCAGCAGCTCCTCGGTGGCGAGGCCGGTCAGGTCGTCCTGGGGCAGGCGCAGCAGCGCGAGGTCGGCCGTCCCGCCGCGCAGCAGGGCCTGCTCCTCGCCGATGCCGCAGATGAGCACCTCGACCTCGACCGCGTCGGGGTGCGCGGCGAACCGGTCGAGGAGCGGCCCGAGCAGTCCGGCGTCGCCGCCCGGTTTCGTGACCACCGTGAGCGCCCGCCCGGCGCGCTGGGCCAGGCGTTCGGCCGCCGCCAGGCCGTCGAGTGCCTTGCGGCCCTCCTTGAGCAGGACCTCGCCGGCACGGGTGAGCGACACGTGGCGGCTGGTGCGCTCCAGCAACCGCACGCCGAGCCGGCGCTCCAGGCGCTGGATCGCCCGGGACAGCGGCGGCTGGGCGATGCCGAGCCGGTCGGCGGCCCGGGTGAAGTTGCGTTCCTCGGCGACCGCGACGAAGTAGGCCAGCTTCCGCGAATCCATACCTTCAGGGTATGGGTGCGAGGCTCCATCGGTGTTGGGGCCGCCGGCCGCCGGCTGGTGAGCTGTCCGCATGACAGGAACGAGGAGCATCGCCCTGGTCACCGGGGCCAACAGGGGAATCGGCGAGGCCGTCGCGGCGGGGCTGGCCGGGCTCGGCATGACGGTGTTCGCCGGCGCCCGCGACGCCCGGCGGGGGGCGGCGGCGGTCGAGCGGCTGCGTGCCGCCGGGGGCGACGTGCACGGAATCGCCCTGGACGTCACCGACGCCGGCACCGTCGCGGCGGCGGCCGAGGAGGTCGCGGCCCGGCACGGCCGGCTGGACGTCCTGGTCAACAACGCCGGGATCCTCGGCGACGAGCGGCAGGTCCCCGGCACCGGCGGCGACGTGCTCGCCGAGGTGCGGCGGGTGTTCGAGGCGAACGTCTTCGGCGTGATCGCGGTGACCGAGGCGATGCTGCCGCTGCTGCTGCGCTCGCCGGCCGGGCGGGTGGTGAACCTGTCCGGGCGCGGCGGCTCGCTCACCGCCATGGCCGCACAAGACGGCGACCTCGCGGGCCTGCCGCCGCTGCTGGGGTACCCGCCGAGCAAGGCCGCGCTCAACGCCGTCACCCTCCAGTACGCCAAGCGGCTGCGCGAGCACGGGATCCTGGTCAACGCGGTCTGCCCGGGGCTCACCGCGACCGAGGGGAACGGGTTCGCCGGCGACCGTACCCCGGAGCAGGGGGCCGCGATCGCCGTGCGGATGGCGACGCTCGGCCCGGACGGCCCGACCGGCACGTTCGTCGACGAACACGGGCCCCTCCCCTGGTGATTGGCGGTCAGGCGGGCACGACGGTCCGGAGGAGGCGCCGGATCCGGTCGAGGTCGACGTCGGCGGTCGAGGTGCTCGGCGGCGACGACCTCTCCTACCGCGCGGCATCGCGGCGGTCCTGACCGACGTGCTCGGCAGGTCCGTCCGGTACGAGCCCGGCGAGCGCGGCGTCAACAACGCCCTGCCGCGCACCGCCGCCCGCACCACGCCCACCACGTTCCGCGCGTTCGCCGAAGAGAGCATCAAGCCGGCACTGGCCGGCTGAGCCGCACCCCGGGCGCGGTCAGCGGAGCTGGGCGGCGAGCCCGTCGAGGAGGACGCCGAGCTGCCGGTCGAACCGGCGATCGCCGTCGTCGCGCAGGTGCCCGGCGGCCTTGACCAGGTCGGCGCCCTCGCCGAGCCACGCGTCGCGCCCGGCCAGCGAGTAACGGGCCGGGTCGGCGCCCGCGGACTGCCTGCGCTCCTGCTCCTCGATCACGAACCCGACCACGAACGCGCCGACCAGGTCGATGGCGTCGTCGGCCGCGCCCAGGGAGAACCCGGCCGCGGTCAGGCGCCCGAGCCAGTGCTCCTTCGCCCGCACCACCTCGGCGTCGGAGAAGCGCGTGCCGCTGAAGATGCGCGCGCCGTCGCGGTAGAGCAGGTATTCCGAGCGCAGGACGCGGGCGTAGGCGGCCAGGTCGGCACGCCAGCCCGCGCCGAGGTCGATCTTCTCCAGGGCCTCGATGACCCGCCGCATGACGGACGTGCTCATCTCGTCCAGCAGTTCCTGCTTGTTGCGGACGTGCCAGTAGAGCGCGGGGGCTCCCACGCCGAGCCGGGAGGCGAGCGCGCGGACGGTCAGGGCGTCCATGCCCTTCTCGTTGAGCAGCTCGAACGCCGCCGCCACGATCCGCTCCCGCGTGATGCCCTTCGCCACGGTTGACAGCTTAACAAAGTTCAGGCACGGTGGGTGACGTCGGAATTGAACTAAGTTCAGGAGCGTGTCATGCGTGCCGCAGTCGTCACCACCCCCGAATCGGCGCCCGTCTGCGCCGACTTCCCCGACCCGGAGCAGCAGCCGGGCAAGGCGCCGCTGAGGCTGGTCGGCGCCGGCCTCCACCACGTCGTCCGCGGGCTGGCCGCCGGCCGCCACTACGGCAGCGGCACGACCTACCCCCTCGTGCCCGGCGTCGACGCCGTCGCCAGGACCGACGATGGGCGGCTGGTCTACACGGGCCTCGCCCGCGCGCCGTGGGGCACGATGGCCGAGTGGCTGGTCACCCCGTTCGAGGTGGAGGTGCCCGCCGGGGCAGACCCGCTCGCCGTCGCCGCCGGCATGAACCCCGCCACGGCGGGCTGGATCCCGCTGGTCGAGCACCAGAAGGAGACGGGCGGGCTCGGCACCGTCCTCGTGCTGGGGGCGACCGGCATGTCGGGCAGCCTCGCCGTACGGGCGGCGCTGTCCCTCGGCGCGCAGCACGTCATCGCGGCCGGGCGCGACCACGAGGCGCTGGACCGGCTGCGCGGCCTCGGCGCCGTCACCGTTCCGCTCACGGCACCCGACGCCGGAGCGGCCGCCCTCACCGCCGCCGTCGCCGAGGCGCCGCCCACGCTCGTGCTCGACTTCGTGTGGGGCCCCGTCGCCGAGGCCGCCTTCGCCGCGCTGAGCAGGACCGGCAGGTCGGCGCTCGACTACGTGCAGATCGGCTCGCTCGCCGGCGGTGCGGCAGCGCTGCCCGCGTCCCTGCTGCGCAGCCGGCCGATCCGGATCGGCGGCAGCGGCGCCGGCTCGGTCTCGAAGGCCGCGATGATCGCCGCGTTCCCCGAGGTCATCGCCCGGTTCGCCGACGGCACCTTCGACGCCCCGTACACCGCCTTCCCGCTCAGCCGCGTCGGCGAGGCGTGGGCGCACCAGGGGCCCACCCGCGCGGTCGTCGTCCCCGACCGAGCTTGAGGAGAAGCGACACCATGGAGAGACGCGCACTGGTCGTCGGGCTCGGGATCGCCGGCATGGCCGCGGCGATCGGGCTACGGCAGGCCGGCTGGCAGCCCGTCATCGTCGAACGAGCCCCCGTCCGCCGCCGAGGCGGCTACTTCATCGGCCTCATGCCGGAGGGCCGGCGGGCCGCCGCCGACCTCGGCATCGCCGCCCACCTGCACACCCGCAACCCGCCGGACGGCGGGAAGGCGTACTCGCTGACCCGGCGCGGCACCCGCGAGCCCGGCCTGGGGTTCCTGCACCAGCCGGGCGCTCCCGCCGCGGTCGTCCGCGGCGACATCGAGGCCGCGCTCTGGGAGGGCGTCCAGGGGGACGGGACGGACAAGCCCATCCCGGTACGGTTCGCCACGAAACCCGTCGAGATCGACGACACCGGCGCCAGGGCCCGCGTGCTGCTCGAGGAGACCGGCGCCGCCACGTGGCACCGCGAGAGCTTCGACCTGGTCGTCGGCGCCGACGGGATGCGGTCGGGCGTGCGCCGCATGGTCTTCGGCCCGCACGAGGACCACATGACCGAGTGGAACGCGATGATCTGCGTGTTCCAGCTGGAGGAGCAGGTGCCGTCCTTCGCGGCGGCCGACAGCGTCATCAGCGCCCGCGCGGGCCGTGGGGCGTGGGTGTTCGGGTTCGCCGACCGGCCGCCGACCGCCCTGCTGACCTACCGCACCGACGACGTCGAAGGGCAGTTCACCGGGTCGAGGATCGAGCGGCTGCGCACCGCGTTCTCCGACATGGACGACCCCGTGGTGCGGCACGCCCTGAACGCGCTGGAGCAGGCGCCGGACTTCCTGTTCGACTCGGTGCACCAGGTGAAGATGCCCCGGTGGAGCAGGGGAAGGGTGGTGCTGGTGGGCGACGCGGCCTGGTGCCTGAACCTGTACTCGGGGATGGGGGCCACCTTCGCCCTGCGGGGCGGGGCCGAGCTCGGGCGGGCCCTGCGGGAGAGCCCCGGCGACCTCGGCGCCGCGCTGGCCGCCTGGGAGTCCCGGCTGCGCCCGTCCATCACCCGGCACCAGCGCCTCGCCCGGTTGAAGCGGCAGCTGTTCGTGCCGTCCAACCGCCCCGCCGAGGCCGTCCGCTCGGTGGTCGTGCGCCTCGCGTGCGCGGCCCGGGAACGCCGGCTCGCCAGGGCCCGCGCCGCCGCGAAGGAAGGTCCGTGACGGCGCGCCCCGCCCATCTGCTCACCGCACGGTCAGCACCACCCGCTGGTACGAGGTGAGCGCCGGGGTGCCGGCGTCCGTACCTTGCAGGATGAGGTGGATGGTCTGGCCGGGCCGCGCGTCACGCGGGACGCGGACCCGGGCGGCGCCGTCGCGCTGGGTCACCTCGACCGTGCCGGGGTAGGTGCCGGCGTCGGTGTACTGCCACCAGGTGGCGGTGACGGCGTCGCGGTCGGGGTCGGCGACCCGCCCGTTCAGCGTCACCGTCCGGCCGGGCCGGACGTCGCGGTCCAGCGGCCCGGCGACGCTGACGGCCGGCTGGTGGTTCACCTGGGAGAACGCGGGGGTGGTGGTCCACTTCAGCCGGGCGGCGAAGTCGTGCTGCGCGGCGCGGAACCAGCGGGTGGAGGCGTAGTCGGCGGAGGATGTGCCGTCGGGGCCGACGTCGGTGCCGGCGCGCCCGCCCCAGCCGCCCCAGCTCGCGTCGGTGCCGGCGCGCAGGCCGTTGGCGAGCAGGTTCATGAAGATGGAGGTGTCACCTTCGGAGATCCACGACCCCTTCTCCTGGAGGGCGGTCCACACGATGTAGCCCTGCTCCCGCAGCTGCTCGGCGGTCACGCCGGAGAAGCCGAAGAAGTCGAAGATGTCGCCGGGCACCATCTGCCTGCCGTCGCCCCACACCCGGTAGAACGGCCCGAACGGGCCGACCTCGGAGACGTTCGCCCTGGTCCAGGCGGCGGACAGCAGCTCGGCGTCCTGCGGCAGGACGGCGCGGCGGGCGCCGTAGCCCCAGATGGTGGTGGCCATCTGGCGGAACTCGACGTCCGGCCAGTTCGGCTGGATGTACTTGGCGTAGGTGTCGTCCTGGTCGCCCCACGACTGGATGACGGCCTTCCGCGACACCTTGCGGTAGATCGCCGGCCACTGCGGCGTGCCCTCGTACTGGTCCTTGATGGACTTCAGGGCGCGGGCGATCGTGCTCTGGCCGGCGCCGGTGAGCAGGTGGAGCGGGCCTGGCTCGTCGTCGAGGAGCTTGCGCCTGATGAGGTCGGAGCCGGGAGAGTCCGTGGAGATGTCGCCGTCGAACGCGATGTTGCCGCCGAGGATCTTCGACTTCAGCTCGCCGGGGCTCGGGTAGCCCCTGGCGTGTGCCTTCAGGTTCGGGTACGCCCGTGCGTACAGGTCGACGGCCTCGTGGATGAACCGCTCGCCGGGCTTCCACCGCCAGGAGGTGCACGGGCAGAGGTTCAGCCTTGGCCGGTCGTACTCGCGGCCGGGGACGAACCACGTGGTGCCCTTGCCGTCGCCGGCCCAGTGCACGCCGCTGCTGGCGTACAGCAGCCCTTCAGTGTCGAACTCGTTGCTGTAGAGCAGGTAGCGGATCAGCGTGTTCTGGTCGTCCAGCTCGGGGTCGTGCATGAGAATCACGCGTGGCCTGCGGTCCGCGTCGCCGTGACGGGCGGCGCCGGCCACGGCGGGCGGGGCCGGGGCGGCGGTGACGATGACGGTCAGCGCGCAGATCAGCAGGCGGCTCAGTAAGGTCGCGGTCTGTCCCATCGTTGTGCTCCGCTCTACTTGCGGGCGAAGACGCCGAAGTCGTCGGCGTTGTCCTTGGTGACCAGCTCGCAGTCGATCGACTGCTTCTCCTCCTTGCCGGTCTTGCCGGTCTTGATGAACTGGTCGGCCTGGTCCACGGCGCTGGTGGCGCCGAGCGCGGCGGGCTGCAGCGCGGTGGCGTGCATCTCGCCCGCCTTGATGGCGGCGATCGCGTCGGGGCTGCCGTCGAAGCCGACGACCGTGACCTTGTCCAGCAGGTTCGCGGCCTTCAGCGCCGCGACCGCCCCGAGGGCCATGGTGTCGTTGCCGGCGATGACGCCCTGGATGTCGCGGTTCTTCTGGATGATGGTCTCCATCTTGGTGAACGCCTCCTGCTGGTCCCAGTTGGCGCTCTCCTTGGCGACCTGCTTCATGTCGGGATACTGGGAGATGACGTCGGCGAAGCCCTTGGAGCGGACGCTGGCGTTGGTGTCGGACTCCTTGCCGACCAGCTCGACGTAGTTGCCCTTGCTCTTCATCGCCTCGACGAACGACTGCGCGGCGAGCTGGGCGCCCTGGGAGTTGTTGGAGACGATCTGCGCCTTGGCGATGCCGGTGGCGTTGATCTCGCGGTCGATGAGGAAGACGGGCACGCCGGCCTCGGTGGCCTTGCGGACCGGGCCGATGGAGGCGTCGGCGCCGGCGTTGTCCAGGATGATCGCCTTGGCCTGGCGGGAGATGGCGGCGTCGATCAGCTCGCTCTGCTTGTTCGGGTCGTCGTCGTGGGAGGCCACGGACGTCTGGTAGCCGAGCTTCTCCGCCTGCGCCTTGGCCGCGTCGGCCTCGGCCTTGAAGAACGGGTTGTCGTGGGACGGGGTGATGACGGCGATCAGCCCGCCGGCGGCGGCCGAGCCGCTGCTCGCGGGCGCGCCGGTCGCGGGCTGCTCGCCGCCGCCTCCGCAGGCGGTCAGGGCGGCGCAGCCGAGGGTCAGGGACAGGGCCATGGTCAGGACACGGCGCATGGTGGTTCTCCTTGTGGGGGGGTGGTGCTGTCTAGTCGTGGTGCCGGGTCGCGGCGACCGCCGCGGCGGCGGCCCCCCGGCGCTTGAAGCGCTGCTGGCCCTGGTCGAGCATGACCGCGAGGATGATCACGGCGCCCTTGATGAGGATCTGCCAGAACGTCGAGACGCCCAGGATCACCAGGCCGTCGGCCAGGAAGCCGATGACGAACGCGCCGACCAGGGTGCCGCGCACGGTGCCCCGGCCGCCGCTGAGCGCGGCCCCGCCGATCACCACGGCGGCGATGGCGTTCAGCTCGTACGTCTCCCCCGCCTGCGGCGCGGCCGAGGTCAGCTCGGAGGCGATGATGAGCCCGGCCACGGCCGCGCACGCGCCCGAGATCACGTACACGATGGTCTTGACCCGGCGGATCGGCACGCCGGACAGGTCGGCGGCCCGCTCGTTGCCGCCGGTCGCGTACAGCCAGCGGCCGAACGGCGACTTGGCCAGCAGCAGCACGACCGCCACCGCCAGCACGATCATGATCCAGATGGAGGTGGGCAGGCCGAGCGGCCGGCCGCTGCCCAGCAGGCCGAAGCCGGTGTTGCCGAAGGCGGGGTTGCCGGCCAGGTTGGGGTAGGTGGCGCCGTCGGAGATGAGCATCGCGGCGCCGCGCGCCACGTACAGCATGCCGAGCGTCGCGATGAACGGGGCCACGTTGAAGCGGGTGACGAGCACGCCGTTGACGACGCCGACCAGCGCGCCGACGCCGACGCACAGCACGATCACCACCCACACGGGCGGGTAGGCGATCACGCCGCCGACGTGCAGGCCGCCCAGCAGCTCGCCGGCGACCACGCCGGACAGGCCGACGATCGAGCCGACCGACAGGTCGATGCCGCCCTTGAGGATGACGAGCAGCATGCCGAGCGCGATCACCGCGTTGATCGCCACGTGCTTGGTCATGGTGATCAGGTTCGGGACGGTCAGGAACGCGTCGGACAGCACGCCGAACACCACGACGAGCACGGCCAGGGCGATGAACGCGCGCAGCTCGAAGGCCACGTTCAGGAGGGACAGCCGGCGGGCCGTGGCGGCGGCCCGGTCCGGTTGGACGGTGCCGGCCGGCCTGGACGCTGTGGAGGTCATCGGAGCGCACCTCCGTTCGTGGCGCCGTCGGATACGCGCATGAGTTCCTCCCGATCGATCTCTCCGCGCCGGTACTCGCCGACGACGGCGCCGCGGGCGAGCACGAGCAGCCGGTCGGGGATGTGCAGGGCTTCCTCGGCTTCGGAGGTGGTGAACAACACGGCCAGCCCGCGGCGCGCCTGCGCGGCCATGAGCTGGAAGATGTCGGCCTTGGCGCCGACGTCCACGCCGCGGGACGGCTCGTCCAGCAGCAGCACGCGCGGCCCGGTCAGCAGCGCCTTGCCGATGACGACCTTCTGCTGGTTGCCGCCGCTGAGCGAGCCGATGGCCGCCTTGGCGCCGCTGGTCTTGACGGTGATGTCGGTGATGACGCGGCGCACGGCCGCGCCCTCGCGGGCGGCCGAGACGAACAGCCGCCGCACGTACTGGTAGAGCCCGGCCAGTGACAGGTTCTCGCCGACGGTCATGGTCTGCACGAGCCCGTCGCGCTGCCGGTCCTCGGGGACGAGGATGAGGCCGCGCCGGATGCGGTCGCGGATGCCGGCCCGCGTCAGCGGCTCGCCGGCCAGGACGATCTCGCCGGACGCGGGCGGGATGCGCCCGGCGAGCGCTTCGAGCAGTTCCGTGCGTCCGGAGCCCATGAGCCCGTAGACGCCGACGATCTCCCCGGCGCGCAGGGTCAGGCTCACGCCGCCGACGGCGAGCCGGTCGGGGTTGGCCGGGTCGATCACGATCAGGTCCCGCAGGTCGAGCACCGGCTCCCCCGCCTGCGAGTCGCGGTCGGGGAAGAGGGTGTCCTGGTCGCGGCCGACCATCTGCTCGACGATCCAGCGCAGGTCCACCTCCGCGGCCTGGGCGGTGGCCACCAGCGTGCCGTCACGCAGCACCACCACGTCGTCGGCGATGTCGAGCGCCTCGTCCAGGTGGTGGGAGATGTAGACGACGGCGACCCCGCGCGAGGTCAGGTCGCGGATGACCTTGAACAGCACCTCCACCTCGGGCGCGGTGAGCGCGGAGGTGGGCTCGTCCATGATCAGCACGCGGGTGTCCTGGAGCAGCGCCCGGGCGATCTCCACGATCTGCTGCTGGCCGAGCCGCAGGTCGGCCACCGGCGTGTCGGGGTCGAGCTCCTCCTCCAGGGTGCGCAGCACGGCGAGCGTGCGCTCGCGCTGCGCCGTGCGGTCCACCGCGCCGAACGGGGTGCGCAGCTCGCGGGCCAGGAACAGGTTGTCGGTGATGCTGAGGTTCGGGCACAGGCTCAGCTCCTGGTGGATGATGGCGATGCCCTGGTCGGCGGCGTCCCGCGAGGAGGCCAGCCGCACCGGCCTGCCGTCCAGCTCGACGTGGCCGGTCGTGGGCTGCTCGATCCCGGCCAGGATCTTCATCAGCGTGGACTTTCCGGCGCCGTTCTCCCCGAACAGCGCGGTGACGCGGCCGGGCGCGACGGCGAAGTCCACGCCCTTGAGCGCGTGCGTGCCGCCGTAGACCTTGGTGACCTCGCGGGCCCGCAGCGTCATGAGATCTCCACCGGGGTGATCGTCACCGTCTGCGGGGTGAGCAGGGTGAACGCGCCGGTGAACGAGATCTCCTTGCCGTCCAGGGCGGGCACGTCCAGGCTCTTGAGGAGCTTGGCGCGCAGCTCGTCGTTCAGCGCGGTGGCCGCGTCGGCGTACTCGACCTGGTTGGTGAACTGGCCGAACGTGATGAAGCCGGCGGCGTCGCGCAGCGCGGTGCCGTTGATGGCCGGGCCGATCTGCAGCGACACCCGCGTGCCGGCCGGCACGCCCTCGACGGTCACCGGCAGCAGGCCCGAGCGGGCCTGCCCGGCCTCGCCCCTGCCCTTGACGGCGAAGGTGTACGGGCCGGTGCCCTGGCGCTTGCCGTACTTCCGCCCGGCCGCCTCCTTGTCCTCGGCCAGCGCCTTCAGCAGGACCGGCAGGTCCACGGCGGACTGCTTGATGGCCGGCACGACCTTGGCCTCGTAGTTCCGCGCGCCGAACGCGGCCGGGTCGAACGTCGCGGGCGCCGCCGCGGCGGCCGTCTCGGCGGTGCGGTACTCCGTGTCCACCGCCATGAGCACGACCAGCGCGGCGACGGCCGCGCCAGCGATCCAGCGGGCCGGCACCCTCGCGGTCATGTGCTGCTCCTTTCCTCGTCGGGACGGGCCCGGCTCTCCTCGCGGGCGGCGTGGCTCTCCTCGCGGGCGGCCTGGCTCTCCTCGCAGGGCCGGGCCCGGCGGACCGCCGCACGCCAGGTGGCGTGGCGTGCCCGCCGGTAGGAGTCGTCCGCCGCCGGCCGGAACTCCTCGACCGGCCTCGGGCGGCGCTCCAGCTCCTCGGTCGTCCAGAATCCGGCGGCGAGCCCTGCGGCGTCGGCGGCGCCGAGCGCGGACAGGTCGTGCTCGCCGGAGCGCGCCACGGTGCGCCCGCTGAGGTCGGCCTGGAGCCGCATGAGCCGGGCGCTGCGGGTGAGCCCGCCGTCCGCCATGAGGACGCGAACCTGCCCGGCCGCCTCCTCGACGGCGGTCACGACGTCCTCGACCTGGAAGGCGACGGCCTCCAGCGCGGCGGCGGCGAGCTGGGCGCGCCGCGTGCCGAGAGAGAAGCCGGTGATGACGGGGGTGGCGTCCGGCTCCCACCAGGGGGCGCCGAGCCCGCCGAACGCGGGCACGAACGTCACCCCGCCCGCGTCGGTGCCCTCCGCCTCGGCCAGCAGCGTCTCGGCGGGCACGCCCAGCAGCTCCGACAGCCAGGTGATGGTCCGGCCGGTGGCGCGGATGTTGCCTTCGACGGCCGGGACGGGCCCGTCGCCCAGGTCCCAGGCGATGCTGCGGCACAGCCCCGCCGACCGGCCGCCGCCGACGGCCATCACCGACGAGCCGGTCCCGTAGGTGGCCTTGACGACGCCGGGCCGCCAGCCGGCGTGGGCGAACATCGCGGCGTGCGAGTCGCCCAGGACGGCCAGCACCGGCACCCCGTCCGGCAGCGGCGCCAGGTCGCGGACGGCGGGGAACGGCCCGAACGAGGACACGACGCGCGGCAGCACCTCGTCCGGCACCCCGAACAGCTCCAGCAGCCCCGGGTCCCACCGCGCGGTCTCGACGCCGAGGAGCTGGGTGCGGGAGGCGTTGCCGGCCTCGATGACGTGCTCGCCGCCGAAGCGGCTGAGCAGCCACGAGTCGACCGTCCCGAGACAGACCTCGCTCCGCCCGTACGTGTCCAGCAGCCACCGCGCCTTGAGCGCGGAGAACATCGGGTCCAGCGGCATCCCGCTGACCGAGCGCACCAGCTCGGCCTCGGCGGCCAGCTCGCGGCAGCGGCCGACGGTGCGCTGGTCCTGCCAGCTCAGCAGCGGCCCGAGCGGCTTGCCGGTGCGGCGCTCCCACAGGACGAGGGATTCGCGCTGGTTGCTGATCCCGACGCCGGCGACCCGGCGGGCCTGGTCGGGGGTGACGCATGCGGCGACCGCCCGCCGCACGCTCTGCCACAGCTCCTCCGGGTCCTGCTCCACCCAGCCGGGCCGGGGCTGCGTCTCGGCGAGCGGCGCGGACGCGCGGGAGACCACGCGCCCTTCGCCGTCCACGAGGAGGGCCTTGGTGGAGCTGGTGCCCTGGTCGATGGCCAGGATGAGCGGGCTAGCCATGGCGGGCGAGGCTCCGTGCGGCGTCGGCGATGCCTTCGGGGGACATGCCGTACCGGTCGAGCAGGAAGGCGGCCGAGCCGGTGGGGGCGAACCCGGGGATGCCGAGGATGGTGACGCGGGCCGGGTGGTGCTGGACGACGGTCTCGGCGACGGCGCCTCCGAGGCCGCCGGCGATGGTCGACTCCTCGACGGTGACGATGCCCGCGGTCTCCCGCGCCGCCGCCACCACCGCGTCCACGTCGAGCGGCTTGACCGTCGGCATCGACAGCACCCGCGCCGAGATCCCTTCGGCTTCGAGCTGCTCGGCGGCCACCAGGGCGCGCCACAGTACGGTGCCGTTGGCGATCAGCGTCACGTCGCCGCCGTCGCGCAGCGTCACCGCCCGGCCGGGGGTGAAGGTGTAGTCGTCGGCGTTGACCTGCGGCACGCTCATGCGGCTGACCCGGACGAACACCGGCCCCTCCACCTGGGCGGCCCAGCGCAGCGCGGCGCTCGTCTCGACCGGGTCGGCCGGGACGATGACGGTCAGGTTGTCGATCGCCCGCAGCCAGGCGATGTCCTCGATCGAGTGGTGGGTGGGACCCAGCTCGCCATAGGCCAGGCCGGGGCTCATGCCGCACAGCTTGACGTTGTGGTTGGAGTAGGCGACGTCGGCCTTGATCTGCTCCAGCGCCCGCGCGGTCAGGAAGCAGGAGGCCGCCGAGACGAACGGGATGCGCCCGCCGTTGGCCAGGCCGGCGGCCACGCCCACCATGTCCTGCTCGGCGATGCCGACGTTGATCAGCCGGTCGGGGAAGGAGCTGCGGAAGCCGGTGAGCTTGCTGGAGCCGACCGAGTCGTTGACCACGCCGACGATCCGATGGTCCTCGTGCGCCAGCTCCGACAGGGTCGCCACGTAGGCGTCCCGGCAGTCGAAGCGGGGCCGGTCGGCGACCGAGGGGGGCGGGGTCATGGCTTGTCCTCCAGTTCGGTGAGCGCCTGGTGGTACTCGGCTTCGCCCGGCACCTTGTGGTGCCAGGCGACGTTGTCGCTCATGAACGAGATCGGATGCCCCTTGTGCGTGTGGGCGATCACGAACGTCGGCCTGCCCGGCTGGACCGGCACCTGCGCCAGCACGTCCAGCAGCGCGCCGTGATCGTGCCCGTCCACCTCGGCCACCGCGAACCCGAAGGCGGTGGCCTTGTCGTGCAGCGGGTCGAGGTCGTTGGTCTCCTTGACCGTCGCCCCCTGCTGGAGCCGGTTGCGGTCGACGATCACGGTGAGCCGGTCGAGCCGGTGCTGGGAGGCGGCCATCATCGCCTCCCAGTTGCTGCCCTCCTGCAGCTCGCCGTCGCCCACGAGCACGTAGGTGCGGCGCGGGGAGGCGTCCAGCTTGGCCGACAGCGCGTGCCCGACCGCGACCGGCAGCCCGTGCCCGAGCGGCCCGGTGTTGGCCTCGACGCCCGCCACCTTCGTCCGGTTCGGGTGGCCGTTCAGCGCCGACAGCGGCTGCAGGAACGTCGCCAGCTCGGCCACCGGCAGGAACCCGAACGCGGCCAGCGTCGTGTAGAGCGCGCCCGCGACGTGGCCCTTGCTCAGGATGAACCGGTCGCGCTCCGGGTCGGCGACCCGGTCGGGGCTGATGTCGAGCACCGCCCCGTACAGGGTGGTCAGGATGTCGATGGCGGAGAAGTCGCCGCCGATGTGCCCGGCCCGGGCGTGGTGGACGAGCTTGAGGTCCTGGATGCGGATCTGGCGGGCGGCCTCGGCCAGGTGCGCGACCTGCTCGGCCCGGCTCGCGTGCGGGCCGAGCCGCTCGAAGACGGGCAGGCCGACGTGCTCGTGCACGGCCAGGTCCGTCATGCGCTCTCCAGCCCGGCCATCGAGGTCAGCAGCGCGTTCTGCACGAGCCGTTGGGCGGCCAGCGCGTCGTGCGCGGCCTGGGCCCGCGCGAGCGCGTCGTCGTCCAGGACGTCGAGCGCGCGGTGGATCGCCTTCAGGAAGCGGATCGCCTGCTTGGCGGCCTGCACGCTGTCCTCGCGGAAGGGGAACTGGTCGAGCTGCCAGACGCCGTCCCAGTTGTTCCTGCGCAGGGTGTGGAAGAACTCGAACGTCTCCACCAGGTGCACCGAGCCGACCACCATGTCGTCGTCCCAGCCGCGCATGTTGTCGTTGACGTCGATCGCGAACAGCCGCCCGTGGTCGATGGCGAGCTGGGCGGCGTCGGCCGGGGTCTCCTGGCCGTAGAGGGAGTGGCCGAAGTCGAGCAGGATGCCCAGGTTCGGCAGGCCGATGCGCTCGATGCCGAGCAGCGTGCGGGCCACGCTCGGAAAGACGATCTTCACGCGGGGCTCGCGCGGCTTGTACTCGATCACGTAGTTGATCTCGGGGTGGGCCGAGCACAGCTCCTTGAGGCCGTCGAGGGCGAGCTGCCACACGTCGCGGTAGTTCACCTGGAACGGGTAGTCCCAGCCGTCCTGGCCCGGCCACAGTTTCACGTACGAGCAGCCCAGCTCCAGCGCCACCTCGGTGGCGTCGTGCATCAACGCCAGCGCCTTCTTGCGCACCGCCGGATCCGGGTTGGTGAACGAACCCTTCACGAAGTCGCGCGTGTAGATCTCAGGCGTGACCGCGATCGCTTTGAGGTCGTTGCTCGCCAGCGCGGCCTTGACGTCGTCGAGCGTCCCGTCGAAACCCACGAACGGCCAGTTCAGGTCCACCACCGACAGCTCGCCCACGGCGCCCGCGCGGTCGATCTGCTCCAGCAGCCCGACCGGCGGCCCGTAGCCGTCGGTGGCATAACGGTCCTTGTAGGTGGCGAAATGCCAGATACCAGCACCAAAGGTGGGCAGATCAGTCATGTCGATCACTCCTCGCTCGTCATCCGCTTCGTCGCTCGGCGGGCAGGTCTTCAGGAGCAGGCCGGGTGGAGGCTCCTCCACCCGTCAGCGCCGGCACATCGCAGTCTCCCAGTGGTGCATAATTATGCGATAGTGCATAATTTTCCGTGTCCGTAGATTGGCTGATCCGTGCATGTCTGTCAATAACTCTGAGCGACCTTCCGTGGTGAGAACCGCTTGTCCCCTGCGCGACCCGCAGCCTCGACCTGCCCGCCGCACAGAACGCGGCGCAGCGGGCCGCGCACGCCTCAGTGCGGCGTGTACGAGGAGTGACCCCGCGCGTGGACAATGTCAGGCGAGGAAACTCCGCGACGACGAAGGGGACGGGTCCTGATGGCTGTCCATGCGAGCGGCGCCGGCCGGTCCGCCTCCGACGGCAGGGTGCGGCTGATCACCAAGGTCGCGCACATGTACCACGAACAGGGCATCCGCCAGGCCGACATCGCCGACGCCCTGCACATCTCCCAGACCAAGGTGTCCCGCCTGCTGAAGCGGGCCGGCGAGATCGGCATCGTCCGCACGGTGGTCATCGTCTCGCAGGGCGTGCACCTCGCCCTGGAGCAGGGCCTGGAGAGCCGGTACGGGTTACGGGAGGCCGTCGTCGTCGACGTCGAGGGCGACGAGTCGGAGATCATCGCCGGCATCGGCTCCGCCGGAGCGGCCTACCTCGAATCGACCCTGGCCGGCGGCGAACGCATCGGCATCTCCCCCTGGAGCCAGACCCTCCTGTCGGTCGCCGAGCGGCTGCACCCGCTGCGCGTGGCCGGCGCCGACCGCGTCGTCCAGCTCGCCGGCGGTGTCGGCGAAGGCGCCGTCCAGGCCAAGGCCAACCGGCTGCTGAGCCACCTCGCCGAGCTGATCGGCGCCGAGCCCGTCTATGTGCAGGCCCCCGGCCTGGTCAGCACCGCCGAGACCCGCCGCAGCCTGGTGGCCGACACCGCCATGCAGTCGATCACCAAGGAGTGGCAGAGCCTCACCATGGCCCTCGTCGGCATCGGCAGCGTGCAGCCCTCCCCCCTGCTGCGCGACAGCGGCAACGCCATCGCCCCCGCCGACCAGGACCAGCTCATCGCCGCCCACGCGGTCGGCGACGTCTGCCAGCGCTACTTCGACGCCGCCGGCGAGCTCATCCACAGCGACCTCAACAGCCGCGTCGTCGGCATCGACCCGGAGGTCCTGCGCGCCATCCCCCGCCGCATCGGCATGGCCGGCGGCGAGCGCAAGCACGCGGCGATCCGCGCGGCGATCAGCGGCGGCTGGGTGAACGTCCTGATCACCGACGTGGCGACCGCCCGCGCGCTCCTCGACGAGGGGACGCCGTGATCAGCCCCCGAACACGGCCCGGCCGATCGCCCTGGGGAGGGCGAGCGCGATGACGGCCTCCCCTACGGCGGCCACGACCAGAACCTGCTGCCAAGGCACTTCGAACGGGCCGATGGCCGATTCCGCGAAAGAGGGCGTCAGCCATGACGCGCACAAAAGGCCGAGCCCGATGCTCACGGGGACGGCCAGAATCAGCTGCACCACGATGAGCCGCCGCCGGCCCCGCAGGAGAAAGACCAGACCCGGATACACCAGCACCACACAGACCGCCACACCCCAGATGAGGGCCTTCGAATAGTCCGGCTGCGTCAGGTGATATTCCCTGTCCAAGGCTTCGGCTCGCTCATCCGGCCGCGGCGGGTTGTTGACGACCGCCCGCGACCTGACGTAGAGCCCTTTCTGGTTCAGCGCGCCTACCTGCTCCCAGCCAATGGGCTGCGGCGTGTCCACCAGCCATTGGTGCCAGCGCCCGCCGTTCTCCACCAGCCCGCTGCCGGGAAAGGAGACAGTGGGAGGGAGCCAGTGCCGTCGAATGTCCTTGGCCACCCCCACGATCTTCACCGTCTCGGCGAATCTGCTCCCGGGCTGGAATCCGCCCACAGCCGCTCGAATATCGTCATATTCACTCGCCACGACGAGAAGCTCGCCTTTGGCCGCCGGATACCTGCCGCTTTCCAGCGGATACATTCCGCGCGTCAACGGATCCTTCAGGTCCAGCTCTGCCACCACGCCGGGCCAGTCCTGCCGGGGCCCGTTGTCGACGTTGATGGGTATCGCCCTGCTGCCCTCGGGAAACAGGCCCTCGATCTCGTCACGGGTGTAGGGCTTCCGCGTCTCGGAGTGGTCTTTCAGCGGGTACAACTCATAACCATTGCCGTCCTGCGTGACCGGCCCCGTCGCCCCGGAGTCATAGAGCAACGCATCCGCCGCACCCAGATCCCAGGAAATGCCTTCGCGCGGAGACACGTGCGCGGTCGCCTGGCCGGCGAGTATGGCGCCGAACAGGGCCATGGGCACGGCGACCAGCATAATCGCGGTCGCCCTCTTCCACCGGCCTGGAGCTATTGTCACGGCAATGCCTCCATCCGCGTCATGGCCTTGATCGGCGTGCGCGAATCGGCGGGCCCATAACGCGCTCACATCATCGTGGATCTCCTGTCCGGCGGGAAAGTGTGCCGGGCGGTTCAGGCGCCCCTTCGTGAAGCCGGAGCGGCGGGGCGGGGCCTCGCCAGGGTCACGCCTTCGCGCGGATCTCCCGTTCCAGCCTCCTGAGCAGGGTGTGCTGGCGGCGTACCTGCTCGATCGAGCGGTACGGCGCCCGATCCCCTTCGTACTCGCTGGACAGGTAGCCGTCGTAGCCGTGCTCGATCAGGGTCCGGAGGATCTCGCGCCACGGGATGTGCGGGTCGTTCAGCTCGTCGTCGATGTCGAAGAACTTGGCCTGGACGAAGGCGACGTACGGCAGCACCGCCACCAGATCCTCCATGGGGACGGCGAGCGGCTTGCGCCAGCCCTCCTCGATCGCCTCCTCGCTCAGCCCGTCGTGCTTGACCGTGGTGACGGCGCGCTGGAAGATCCCCGTGTCGATCAGGATGCGGAAGCTGGACGTACCGGTGCGCTCGATGAAGGAGAGGTAGTCGTCGACGACCGGGTGCCTGATCGGGGTGGGGGCGTGGATCTCGGGGCAGATCACGATGCCCAGCTCGGCGGCCAGGTCGAGGTTGCGCTCGATGACCGGCTCCCAGATCGGGTGCGGCCGCAGGTCCGCCGACACCACGCCGACCTTGGGGCGGACGCTGGTGAAGCCGAGCGTCGAGGCCAACCGCAGGTCGCGGGCGAGCATCGCGGCGCCCTCCGCGACCGTCAGGTCACGCTCGCGCCACATGCGCGAGTCGATCCAGGAGCCGTAGTTCGTGGCCTCCAGCCCGTGGCGGGCGAGGCCGGCGTGCCAGGAGTCGATCCACCCGGTGCTCGGGGTGGGGTAGCCGGGGATGTTGCCCTCGCCGAGGATCTCGATGCCGGTGGCGCCCAGGTCGGCGATGTGGGCCATGGCGTCGTCGAGGGTGAGGACGGTGTTCATGTCGCCGGTGTAGCTGTACAGCGAGACGCCGTACCGCAGGGTCGCGGTGTCGTTCATGCGGTCAGCGTGACCTTTCGCTCGGCGTGGAAGAGGGAGGGCTGGAACTCCGCGGGGATGTACGGGGCGTGGATGGCGATGTCCACGGCCACGTCGTGGACGCCGGGGCCAGGCCGCCGGGGTGCGGGACGAAGATGGTGGCCGGCTCGTCGAGCTGCCAGCGGACGCCGGTGGACGCGCGCAGCTCGGCGATGGTGAAGGTGCGTCCCTGGAGGGTCCACAGCGGCTGTTCCGCGTCCCACTGGCGGTCGCCGACCCGGACGGCCACGCCGTCGATCAGGCTGGCCCACACCCCTCGGTAGTTGGGCATGCGGAGAAGGAGCTGGAAGCCCGCGATGTCGCCGCCGGTGACGACGTTGCGGAAGCCGCGGCTCTGGATCAGTTCCCGTTCCAGCATCATGCGTCCTTTCGCTGGTTCAGCTCGGCGGCGACGCGGCGCGCCCCGCGGACGGCCAGGGCGACGGCGGTGAGGGTGGGGTTGCAGGCCGTCGGGGTGGGGATGACGCCGTTCCCGGCGACGAACAGGCCCCGGACGCCCCACACCTGGCTGGTGGGGTCGCAGACCGAGGTGCCGTCGTCGCGGACGCCCATGCGAATGGTGCCCTGGTAGTGCAGGGACGCTCCGGGCGGGAAGACGAGCGGTTCGTCGCCGAGGGGGTGCCGAGCGCCGCGGCCGCGGCCTTGATCGACGCCTTGGCACGTTCGATGCTCGCCCTGTCCCGGTCGGTGAGGGTGTAGTGGATGCGCATGGCCGGCATGCCGTACTCGTCCGTCTCGGAGTCGGAGAACGTGACGCGGTCGCCGGGCTGGAGGTCCTTGGCGCAGAACCAGCCCAGGCCGACGATCGAGCCGGGGACGGCGTCGCCGTCGATCGGAACCGGGGAGGCGTCCAGTTGCATGACCTGCCCGTGGAACGGCTGGTCGTCGGTGAACGGCACCCAGCTCACCCCGCTCCGCGCGGTGATGGCGCCGTCCTCCGCCGGGGCGGGCGGCTCCTGCGGGGCGTCGCGGAGGCGGGCGGCGTGGACGATCTGCGGCTGGTCGTTGAGGTGGCGGCCCAGGGCGGCGGGCGGACGCCGGAGGCGTGGAGCACCTGCGGGGTGCGCAGGCTGTCGGCGGCCACGACCGTGAACCGCGCTCCGACCACGTGCTCGTGCCCGCTCCGCAGGTCGCGCACCCGGACGCCGCGGACCGCGCCGTCCTGGACGAGGACCCGCGTCACCAGCGACTCGTCGAGCAGCCGGAAGTTCGCGTTGCGGCGCGTCACCTCGCCGAACACGACGTCGGAGCCCGACCAGATCAGCTCGCCGGAGGCCGTGCGCCGCACGGCGAGCGGCATCGGCCGCACCCGCCGGTCCGGCGCCCGGCCGTCGTCGAACTCCTCGGCGAGCCTCTTGCGCACGAGGTCTGCCAGGGGAGCGTCCGCGAGCGCCGACGAGGTGACGGCCAGCAGCCGCTCCGCCTCGGTGAGGAGGTCGTCGAGGCCGGCCACGAAGGGATGCGCTCCCCCCCGCCGGGACGCGGGCAGGCGCCGGTCCAGTGCGCCGCCATGCCGCCCACGTTGCTGGAGAAGGCCGCCGCGGGCAGGCCGTCCTCCCCTGGCTGCCGCCAGCCGTCCCGTAGGAGGAAGGTGCCGGGGCGCAGCAGGCGCTCCCGCGAGCCGGCGTAGCCGTCCATGGTGTCGGTGGGGGCCGTCGCGTCCTGCGGCTCGGGCCTTCTGACCGGCGCTGCGCGAGCGCGCGGGCGCGGGGGTCGCGCAGGTTCTTGACGTGCGCGCCCGGCGGGGTGGTGACGGTGGGGCCCGCTTCGAAGAGCGCGACGGACGCGTGCGGGCCCGCTCGCTGAGCACGCGCGCGTAGGCGGCGCCCGCCGGGCCACTTCCGATGATCGCGACGTCGACGTGGTCCGGATAGACGCGCCGCGACCCGGGGTCGGTCATGGGTCTCCCAATCTGTCTGCGGCCGGGCGGCGCGGACGCCGCCCCGGTGAACCGGGGAGCAAGTTACGCGCTTAAGGCACAAAAGTCCAGGGAGGTGTCACACGAGGGTTGACTTCGACGTAACGCAAAGGATCTTGCGGTTCGACCTTGACTTATGCCCCTACGGAACACAAGATGGCCGAGCCGATGACTGGCAGACGACGATGGGTAGGCCCCCCGATGCTCAGGCGACGCACCGCACCCCCTTCCGCCCACCCGGCCGGACCCTCCGACCAGCCCCGGACCGACCCGGCCGACGATCCGAGAGCCGTGCGCCTGCGTGAACGGGCCGCGTTCGCCCTGGGCGACATCGCCTCCAACCTCACGTGGACGACGATCTCCAGCTACCTGCTCTTCTTCTACACGGACGTGGCGCTGATCAGCGCGGCCACCGCGGGCACCGTGATGTTCGCCGCGCGGCTGCTCGACGCCTTCTTCGACCCACTGGTGGGCGTGCTCCTCGACCGCACCCACACCCGGCGCGGGCGCGCCCGCCCCTACCTGCTGTTCGGGCTCCGCTGCTGTCCGGCCTCACGGTGCTGACCTTCCTCACCCCGGCGGGCGGCGACGAGCCGTGGACGATCACGTACGCCACCGTCACGTTCATCCTGGTCGGCCTGGCCTACTCGATCGTCAACGTCCCCTACGGCGCGTTGCTGTCGATGGCCACCCGGGACTCCGGCACGCGGATGAAGCTCGCCGGCCTGCGCTCGTTCGGCGTGGGCATCGGCCTGATCCTCGTCTCCACCCTGACCCAGCCGCTGATCACCGCCATCGGCGGGGTACCGACCTCCAGGCTCGGGTTCGGCGTCACGATCACGATCTTCTCGGTGGCCGGGATGCTGCTCATCTGGCTCGTCCACGCCTGGGTCAAGGAGCGGGTCGCGCTCACCCCGGCCGCCCGCGAGCGCGGGCACCTCGGCGCCTCGCTCAGGACGCTCGCCCGCAACCGGCCCTGGCTGTCGGTGTTCGCCTTCTCGATCCTGTCCTTCGCCCGGCTCGGCGTCATCACCGGCGGCGCCGTGTACTTCGCGCTCCACACGATGCGCGACCCGGCCGCCATCTCGGTCATCCTGCTGGCGTTCTCACTGTCGGCGGTCGTCGGGTCGCTGCTCACCGCGCCGATCCTGCGCGTCATCGGGCACCGGCGCGGCATCGTCCTCGGCCTGGTCGCCTACATCGCGCTCACCCTGTCGCTCGTCCCGCTGCGGGAGCAGCTCGTCGCGTTCACCGTCGTGTTCTTCGCGGCGAACCTCGTCGGCGGGCTCGGCTTCGTCGCCGCTCCCGCGCTGACGGCCGACACGGTCGAGTGGCAGGAGTGGCGCGGCGGCCGCCGCGAGGAGGGGCTGCTCTTCTCCGGCTACAGCATGAGCACCAAGGTCGGCGCCGCGCTCGGCTCGGCACTGCTCGCCTGGGGCCTGGCCGCCATCGCCTACGACCCCGCGGCGGTGACCCCGGCGGTCGCCGGCGGCATCATGTGGCTGTTCATCGCCCTGCCCGCGGGCCTGGCCGTCCTGCAGATCCTCGCGATCGCGCCGTACGACCTCCAGCGGCGGCTGCCCGCGATCAAGGCGGAGATCAGCGCGCGGCGCCACGCCGAAGATCCGGCGGCGCGGCCGTGAGAGTATGGGCATCCACCAGCCCCCTCACCGCGACAAGGACCTGCGATGCCATCAGCCGCCGCGCCGAGAAGGCCCGTCGGAGCGTCGGCTGAGAGCACCCCGGTCCGCGGCGTCCCACCCAAGCCGGGCCTGACCGAGCTCCAGGGCCCGCTCACCGCGCTCGAAAGCGCGCCGCTCGCCCTGGTCATCGACCTCGTCCGCTCAGGGCGGGCGAGAACCCGTCCCGAGCTGGTCACCGCGACCGGGCTCAGCAGGAAGATCATCACCCAGCGCGTGGAGCAGGCCATCGACGCCGGCCTGCTCGCCGAGGACGGGCTGGCGCCCTCCTCGGGAGGCCGGCAGCCGCGCCTGCTGCGCTTCCGTGCCGACGCCGGGCACGTGTACGCCGCCCTCCTCGGGGCGTCCGAGATGACCGTGGCCGTCGCCGACCTCGACGGCCGGCTGATCGAGGACGTCCACGAGGACTGGAGTGTCGAGGACGGCCCCGACGAGACGATGGAGCACGTCCGGCGGCATTTCGACCACCTGGCCCAGAAGACGCGGCTGGGGCGGCCCTGGGCCATCGGCATCGGCGTCCCGGGGCCGGTCGACTTCTCCACCGGGCGTCTCGTCGCGCCGCCGATCATGCCCGGATGGGACGGCTTCA
The DNA here is from genome assembly GCF_900323885.1 of [Actinomadura] parvosata subsp. kistnae. Lineage (GTDB taxonomy): Bacteria > Actinomycetota > Actinomycetes > Streptosporangiales > Streptosporangiaceae > Nonomuraea > Nonomuraea composti. The sequence continues at coordinate 422,656 of NZ_OOHJ01000018.1, forward strand.
GCGTCCGGTCCTGGCTGCGCGACCACTACGACGCCCCCGTCTGGGTCGACAACGACGTCAACCTCATGGCGCTCGGCGAGTGGACCCGCGGCTCCGCGCCCGACGGACGCGACATGCTGTTCATGAAGGTCGGCACCGGGGTGGGCGCCGGCCTGGTGGTGCGGGGGCGGCTGCTGCGCGGGCAGCGCGGCGCGGCGGGAGACATCGGGCACACGCACATCACCGACGACCCGGCGAAGGTCTGCCGGTGCGGCAAGACCGGCTGTCTCGAAGCCGTCGCCAGCGGATGGGCCCTGCTGATCGAAGCGACGGAACGGGCCGCCGAGAGCCCCGCCTTCAGCGCGGCGATCCGGCGGCGCGGCCACCTGACCCTCGCGGACGTCGGCGCCGCCGTCGTGGCCGCCGACGACCTCGCGCGCGAGCTCGTCGGCCGCGCCGCGCGCACCATCGCCACCGTGGCGGCCAACCTGGTGAACTTCTGCAACCCCGGCGCGCTCGTGCTCGGCGGCGGCGTCCTACGCACCGGCGGCTACTTCCTCGACGTGTTCCGCGAGGTCATCCTGCGGCGCGTCACCGACCTGGCCGGGCAGGGCCTGGAGGTCAGGGCCGCGTCGATGGACCACATGGAGGGCGTCACGGGCGCGGCGCTGCTCGCCGTCGAGCACCTCTTCAACCCCGCGACGCTTCCCCGATGGGTCGAGGACGGCTCACCCCTCGGCCACGCCGCCGACCTGCAGCGGCTGTCGAACGCCTTCTCCTGACCGACGCGGCGCCGGGAAAGCGGGGCCCGGCATCCGCCACAATGAGAAGCGATGTCAGCACATCCCCTTGCCCGGGCCACCGCCTCGCTCCACGGCCTGGCCCTCGGTGACGCCTTCGGCTCCCAGTTCTTCGTCCCCGCCAACCGGCACGCCCTCTCCTCTCGCTCCCTGCCACCAGGCCCGTGGCAGTGGACCGACGACACCGAGATGGCGTGCTCCGTCTATCGCGTCCTGGCCGAGCACGGCACCGTCGACCAGGACGAGCTCGCGGCGAGTTTCGCCGCCCGGCACGACTTCGACCGCGGATACGGCCCCTCCACGAACCGGATGCTCCGGCTGGTCCGCGAAGGCGCCGGCTGGCGGGCGCTGGCCGCCGGGCTCTTCGACGGCAAGGGCTCGTGGGGCAACGGCGCCGCGATGCGGGTGGCGCCGCTCGGCGCCTGGTTCGCCGGCGATCTGGCCGAAGTCGTCCGTCAGGCCGGCCTGTCGGCGCAGGTCACCCACACCCACCCTGAGGCGGTGGCCGGGGCCGTGGCCGTCGCGGTGGCGACCGCCGTGGCCGCGACCGAGCCCGGCCTGCCCGCCGGGCCCTTCCTCGACCGGATCAGCCGGCACGTGCCCGCGAGCCTGGTCCGCGATGGCATCGAGGAGGCCCGGCGGCTCCTCACCGTCAGCGACCCCGTGCTCGCCGCCCGGGCGCTCGGCAACGGCCGGCAGGTCACCGCGCACGACACGGTGCCGTTCACGCTGTGGGTGGCGGCGCGGCACCGCCACGACTACGAGGCGGCCCTGTGGACCACGGCGGCGGCCGGCGGGGACATCGACACCACGTGCGCCATCGTCGGAGGCATCGTCGCCGCCGCCGAAGGCGTCCACCTGCCGCCGCGGTGGACGAGCCGCTGCGAGCCCCTGCCGGACTGGGCCGGGGCTCCCGCACTCCACCACTGAACGACGGCCGCGGTCGCCGGGCCGCCGGTCAGCGCAGCGGGTCGAGGTCGGCCAGGGCCTCGGGCTGCTTGCCGGTGGTGATCCACTCGGCCAGCAGCCGGCCGGTGACGGGGCCCTGCGCCAGGCCCCACATGCCGTGCCCGCCCGCCACGTACACGGTGGGCGCCACCGTCCCGCCGACCAGCGGGCGCCCGTCCGGGGTGATCGGGCGCGGCCCCACCCAGGCGTCGGTCCGCTCGTCCCACCGCACGCCCCGCAGCAAAGGACGGGCGGAGGCGATGATGGCCTCCAGGCGGGCCGGCACCTGCGGCGCGTCCGGGTCGCGGAACTCCATCGTGCCCGCCACCCGCAGCCCGCCCCGGTAGGGAGTGCAGGCGACCCGGACGTCCGGCAGGTAAAGAGGGCCGGGCACGGGACGATCGACCGGCACCGTGAACGAGTAGCCGCGGCCCGCCCGCACCGGGACGCGCACGCCCCACTGCCGGGCCAGCCGGGGCAGCCAGGCGCCGGTCGCGAGCACCACCGCGTCCGCGGACAGCACGGTGCCCTTCGCCGAGCGGACGATCGCCTTCCGGTCGTCGGTCCGCACCTCGTCGACCTCGAACGCGTACACCGTCGCGCCCCGCCGCATGACGGCCTCGCCGAGGGCGTGCACGAAAGCGCCCGGGTCGACGTACCGCTGCCCGTCGATGCGCACCCCCGCGCCCAGCTCCCCGCCGGCGAGCGGGACCTGCTCGGCGAGCCGGTCCCGGTCCAGCACGGTGTGCTCGACGTGCTGCCCCACCTGCTCGAGCCTACGCAGCTCGCGCAGCAGGCCTTCAGCCTGCCGTGAGGTACGGAACGCGGCGGTGATCGGCGCGTCCACGACCGGGGCGGACACGCCGTTGGCGGCCAGCACCTCGTACGCCTCGACGCACTCCTCGTTGAGCGGCAGGTTCGCCCGGGCGGCCCGCGACCAGGACCGCCGGCCGCTGTTCGCGGCGAAGCGGAGCAGGAACCGCCAGAGGCCGAGGTCGAGACCGGCGGGCACGTACAGGGGCGCGGCCGGGTCGAGCAGCGAGCGCAGGCCGTAACGCAGCACGGCCGGCTCGTTCAGCGGGATGGCCAGGCCCGGCGCGACCCAGCCGGCGTTGCCCCAGGACGCGCCGCCCGCCACCCCCGCGCGGTCCACCACGTTGACCTCGACCCCGCGCTCCTGGAGGAACCACGCGGTCGACAGGCCCACGATGCCCGCGCCCACCACGATCGCCGAGCGCGGCCAGTTCCCGGCCATGTCCAACCTCCTGGGGTACGAATGCCGATGTCACGGCCAGCATGGCCCGGCGGGCGGGCGGGGGCGTTGTGGGCGGACGACAACCGCGGCGCCGCCGTTGTGGGCCCGGCACAACGACGGGGCCACGGGCTCGCCCGCACGCCCCGGCCCGGCCTCAGTCCCACGCCCCGGCCCCGCCTCAGCCCCACGCCCCGGCCCGGCCTTGGCCCCACGCCCGGGCCCGGGTTCGGCGCATCGCTCAGGCTCGGGGCTCGTCCTCGACGGCGGCCAGCATGATCGTCATGGCCAGGCGCTGCCGGGCGTCGCCCAGGTCCAGCGGGGTGAGCTCGCCTATCTTGCGCAACCGGTTCCGCACGGTGTTGGGATGCACGCCGAGACGCTCGGCCGCCGGCACCGGGTCGCCCTGGCACTCCAGCCAGGCCCGCAACGTGGCGACGAAGCGCGTGCCGTGGCGGGCGTCGTGCCGCAGCAGCGTGGACACCGGTCCGCGAGCCGGGGTCCGGCCCGTGCGCACGGCCGCGCGCAGGCGTCGCAGCAGGATGTCGTCCCACGATTCGTCGTAGGCGGGCGGGACGTCGCCGGGCCTGCTCTCGTGCAGCGCCAGGCACTCGTCGGCCTCCTGACGGCCGGCGGGCAGCTCGGCGGCCTCGGCGGGCGCGCCGATGCCGGCGGCGACGCGTACATGAGCGGGCAGCTCCGCACACAGTGCGGAGATCCACCTCCGCGCCGCGCCGGCCTGCTCGGCGGGCAGGACGGTGTAGAGCGTGTCACCGAGCAACGCGCTACGACCCGGCCTGGACCAGCCGAACCCGGTGGTGGCCTGCTCGAAGGCCAGCAGCAACGCGGCATGCCGATCCCCACCGCCCTGCCGATCCCCACCGCCCTGCCGATCCCCACCGCCCTGCCGATCCCCACCGCCCTGCCGATCCCCACCGCCCTGCCGCTCACGCCCGACCCGCCGCTCACCACCGATCTGCCGCTCACCACCGAGGTGCCGCTCACCGCCGAGGTGCCGCTCACCGCCGAGGTACCGCTCGCCCTCTCCCCGCCGCTCACCGTCGGTGTGGGCGCGCACCGCAACGACCCGCAGCGGCTGCGGCGCCAGCCCCAGGCGGCTGATCACCGTGGGGGCGTCGGCGCCGCCCTCCAGCAGCCGGATGATCAGGTCGGACTCCACCTGCCGCTCCAGATCGGCGCTCGCCCGGGAACGCAGCAGGTGCAGCGCGACCGTGTGCGCGCCGTCGGCCAGGGCGCGGCGGTGGGCGCCGGCCGGCGGGCGTTCGCAGGTCACCCAGACCGAGCCGAGCAGTTCGCGACCGGCCCGTACGGGCACGACCGTCCGCGCCGTCAGGCCGTGCTCGGGGTCGGCGGGCACGAACACCGGCTCGTCCGCCGCCGCCAGCCGGTCGAACACCCCCCGCCGCTGGAACAGCTCGCGCAGCCGGTCGGGAACGCGGCGGGCGAGGATGGTCTCCAGCCGCGCGGGGTCGCCCGCCTGCTGGGAGCGGGAGTAGGCGAGTACGCGCGAGTGCCGGTCCTCGATGGTCACCGCGCCGCCGAGGGTGTCGGCCAGGCTGTCGGCCAGGGCGAACAGGTCGGTCGGGCCGCGCCCGGAGGCGGTCTCGCGGCTCTCCAGCACCAGCCCGTACACGACCCCGGCGAGCTGGCTCCACGGCATCGCGGGGTCGGCCAGCAGCACCGCCACCTGGTGCCGGTCCCCGAGCGCGGCAGCCTGCCGGTCCAGGCCGCCACCGCTCTCCCCTGGGCCGCCGGACGGGGCGGGCCGGGCCAAGCCGCCCCTCTCCCCTGGGCCACCGGACGGGGAGGGCCGGACCAGGACGGCTGTGGCCTTGGCCGCGACGGCGCAGCGCACCGCCTCCTCGATCGAGCCGGTGCCGATGGCCAGGAGCAGGTCGCCCGTGACGTGCGGGTCGGCGGCGTCGGGCACGGCCACGCCGTGCAGCCAGGCGGCGCGGGCCTCGGGCCGGTTGCACAGCCGCACGCCGTACCCGCCGAGGACGTTCACCAGGCGATCCAGTGTGATCATGATCAGCTTCCGGGAAGAGGGAGGGGCAGGATGACCTGCCCCTCCGTGGGGTCAGGCGGCCTCGTGCCGCCGCTGGCAGTCGATGCAGGTGCGGGCCAGCGGCCGGATCTCCAGCCGTTCGAACGGGATGCCGGCTTCGCAGTGCGTGCACCGGCCGTAGGTGCCGGCCGCCAGCCGGTCGAAGGCCCGGGACAGCTCGGCGACGGCACGCTCGGCGGCGGCGGCCGAGGCGACCAGTTCCTGCCAGGTGCCCTCGCCGCCGTTGCTGTCGCGTTCCTGCTCGCGCAGCTCGTCCAGGTGCCGTTTGCGCTGTTCGAGCTGCTCCCGCAGGTCCTCGCGCAGAGCCTGCAGCTGCACGCTGCTGAGGTGGGTGCTCATGATCCTTCGTTCCTTTCCGTGACGGTACGCGGCAGAAAGCCGTGGGCAGGCCGGCGACCCGCGCCGAGCGGGATGGCGCGCCGGGATCGGGCGCGTCAGCGGGCCGGCGAGGCGGGGTGGCCCGCCAAGGCCGGTTGCAGGCAGAGCCGCATCAGGCCGCGGACGATGGCGTACTGCGGCTGGGGCGCTGCGGCGACCGGTGCCCGCAGGGCGGTGCGCAGCCGGCGGAGCAGGTGCTCGTGGTGCGCGCCGCCGCCGGTGACGACGAGGCCACGGGCCCGGGCGTCGGGGCGGGTGGCGGCCGGGAGGCGGCGGAGCAGGCCCGCCGTCATGTCGGCGATGCTGTCCACCGCGTCCGCGGTCGGCCCCGTGCCGGTGGTGGTGCTGAGCTGGAGGCTGACCGCGTCGCTGACCACCCCGTCCCGCAGGACGACGGCCTCGACGATGCCCGCCCCGACGTCCAGCAGCAGCCGGGGACGGGCGCCGAGAACGTCCAGACCGGCGCCGACGGCGGCCGCCAGCGGCTCCTCCACCAGGGCCACCTCGCACCCGGCGATCCCCGCGACCGCGGCGCGGACCGCCTCGCGGTCGCCGGGCGACGCCGCCACCGGCACTCCGGCCAGCACCCGCTCCAGCGGCCGGCTGTCGAAGAGCCGGGTGTCGCGCAACGCCAGCCGCACCAGCCGCGCGCACGCGCCCCGGTCGGCCACCATGCCGTGCCGGACCGGCCGCACCACGTCCGCCGCACCGGCGCCGGCCGGGCGCCGCACGACCACCGACGGCCGGTCGGCGATGGCCTGCCCGCCGAGGATCAGCGAGCGGGTGCGGGCGGTGCCGAGGTCCAGCGCCACGAAGCGCCGCCACGCGTTCATGCCGGGCCTCCCCGCAGCACGCGGGTGGCCGGCCGGCGGGACACGGATCCACGCGGACGTCGTCGCGGGGCGAAGAGGTGGACTTCTTCGGCAACGAGCATGATCAGCTCCTAGCTGATGTCGAGGCGGAAGGCGGCATGCGGCAGCCGCCCCCACAGCAGACGGCCCGGACGAACGGGCCGGGACATGACGACAGGTCAGGGCGTCCCTACGAGGACTCGCTGGTGAAGTCTGCGACGCGAAGACGCCTCACCATGGAGAAGGCGTCGGCCCATGGAGAAGACACCGGCCAGGGCGAAGAAGACACCGGCTGGACGGCGGAGACGCGGGTCAGGCGAGCGGCGGGCTTCGTGACCCCGCGGTGCGGTGAGCGAGCTGTTGCGGATCCCGCAGCAGCTCGCGGTCCGCCCCGGAAACGGCCGTCAGCGCCAGGTGGGCGGCCTCGGCCTGCCCGGTGCCGCGCACGACCCGCCACAACGACAGCACGTGGTGCTCGCGCACGTTCCCGGCCTGCGGCGGCAGGCTGGACAGGTCGACGTCCTGCCCGCCGGGAGCCCACACGTGGCCGGCGGATGCGGGCGCGGCCGTGGCTGGACCAGGGGCCGCAACGGCGCCGGCCAGCATCAACGCGATGAGGGACAGCAGAACCAGGCCCATCACGCCGCTGAACGCGATGGACCCGTGTGGTGTTCTCCACGGCCCCCTCATAGGCCCGACCATAGCCCAGCCCCGCAGAAAAGGCATGTCAGGCCAAAGGGCGCGCAGGTGCGCTTCGACGGCAAGGGCATCGACCTGGCGCTGCTCAAGCAGGCCAAGCAGATGGAGCGCGGCCGGCTGGAGACGTACGCGGAACGCCGTGGCGGGCAAGTCGCCTTCGTGCCCGGCCGCGACGCCGCGTTCCTGGTGGACAACGGCTGCGTCGCGGTCGGCGAGGGCGCGAACATGCCGACCACCCCTGAGGCGATCAAGGTGTTCCTGGAGGCGGGCGTCGCCTTCGGGCCGGGCAAGGCGGCCAACGCGGGCGGCGTGGCGACCAGCGCGCTGGAGATGCAGCAGAACGCCAGCCGCGACTCGTGGTCGTTCGACTTCTCCGAGCGCCGGCTGCGCGACAGGATGCGGGACATCCACGCCCGCTGCCTGACGACGGCCGCGGAGTACCGCATGCCGGGCAACGACGTGGCCGGCGCCACCATCGACGGCTTCCGCCGCGTCGCCGACGCCATGCTGGCCCTGGGTCTGATCTGAGCCACTCCTCTACGACCCGGATCACCGCGTGCGTGACCCCGCCGTCAGCTCCCCGAGACTGTGGGAACACGCACGTGCGGGCCCACACCCACCTCGACCGGCCCGAACAACGAATGGCGACTTAAGTACGCGTTCGGTTCCAGCGAGACCTGCGGCATTATCCGAGCTTTTTTCAGAGTAATTCTTCTGATGGAAATCTTCGGCAGCACGTTCATTTCGAGGGCCTTCCCGAGCTCTTATACATAGACTCGCGCACAGCCAGAAGGGGCTCGTACATGGACATCCTCACTGCCGTGATCACCGTCATCACGGTCATCAGCGCTCATGCGGGCGCACTCCTGGCGTTATGGCTACGCCTGCGCTGGCAGGTGCGGCACGCCCGGATACAGGGCCGCTACCTCGTGCGACTCGTCCAGATGGTCGCCGGACACGGGCAGCTGGAGTGGGGCGAGGAGCACGGAAAAGCACACCGTCTGACCATGACTCTCACATATGCCCCGAGAGCAGACACGGCGCCATGAGCGACCCGAACCCCCCAGAAGGGCTAAGCTCATCGCGCGCACCGCATGAGGACATTCGGCGATCCCAGCCCGAAGCGCGCCACACCACCGATATGGAATTCTCGTCGTTCTACCGCAGCACGGCCCATATTCTGGTGGCTTTCCTGGTCAATCAAGGCGCGACAGCATCGGTGGCCGGTGACATCGCACAGGAGACAATGGAGAAGGCCTACCAGCGATGGCAGGAGATCGACAATCCGCCGGCATGGGTGCATACAGTCGCCTCACGGGCCCTGGTCCGGCATCTCACCGACGCGCGCGAAGAGGCGCTCGACCCAGTGCCTGAACCGACAGCGCTCCTGCCCCGCCCCGAAGAGGCCGCAGAGTGGGAGTCTCGTCAGGTCATCCTGCAGGCGCTCCGCACGCTCCCACCCCGGCAACGCCAGGTCATGGCCTGGAGGCTCAGTGACTACACCCCGGCCGAGATCGCCGAGCAACTCGGCATCACTCCCAACGCGGTCAGCGCCAGCCTCAAGAAGGCCCGCCGAGCCATCCTTGCACACCTCGCCCGCGGAGAGGAGGACCCCCATGCTCGCCCTGGATATTGATCCCGCCAGACGGCTGGACCTGTGGCCCAACACAGTGATGAACGATCTGCACAGCATCCTGGACATCGAGGCCGGGCTACGTGAGGTGCTGTTGCACTCCCACTACGCCACCCAGCTCGACGGCCTGCACGCGCTTCTCGACATCGAGGCGGGGCTCGGCCAGATCCTGCTCACCAAGATCTCCTCCATGGGCGAGGAACGGGCAGAGAGCCGTCACTGCACCTACGATGAGGCGTTCCCTGCCGTCGGCCCTGAGGATCGTCTGGCCCTACGGCAGCATCCTCGTGTCCGGACGTCGCGCCGTCTCCTCACTCGCGCCCTCGACCACGACCATGCCCTCGGCCTCAGCCTCCGTCTCGCCCGGAAACTGGCCCATCACGTCGACCGCCCGCAAGTCCACGGCCACACGCGCCAGCGTGCCCGCTCGCTGGCCCACGACCTCGCCTTCCGCCTTCGTACGGATCGCGAGCGCGCCACGGAGCTGACAGCGGTTCTCGCCCGATCCGCCGGTTCCTCTCACAATCCGATCGGCGCCGGCGACCTCGCCCGCGGCCTCGATCACGCCCGTGCTCTCGACCTGGTGCTCGACCTCGCACACGCGCTCAGCCGCGATCTCGAGCATGACCTCGCCGGCCAGCTCATCCACTGCCTCACCCGTGATCTCGGCGACATCCACGACGCGGCGCGCACCCTGGTCGCGTGGGCCGTCACCTGGGTCCGGGACGTCGTCAGCGAGTTGCTGGGCCGCGAGGTCTTTCTCGACCAGGACATGGTGTACCTGTTCCTCGACGACTTCACCACGTCCGACCTGCGTTCCGTGCGGCTGTCGGATGTCGAACTGGAAGGGGTGCGGTGGTCGGAGACGGGCACATGGTGGCCAGACGATGTGGACATCGAGCACGTCAGAGCCCGCTCGGACGTGCTCGCAGCGGGCAGCGGACTGTGGGTGATCCGATCCAGCGCCGCAACCGTACGGGACTTCGTCGACTGCTGAGCACCGGCGGCAAGGCCCCTAGCGATCTCACCCAGCAGTAAGCGGCAGCTGACTGACCCGCACAGTGCTGCCGTGCGGAATGCGGCGCAAGCCCTCCAGGACGCCAACCAGCGGCTCTCAGCGGCGCGCACCGAACAGCAGGCGGAGGGTCAGGAACAAGAGGCGTCGCCTGCGAGCTCGACGCCTACCGTCAGATCTCCTACGCCCGATTCCTGCGCGGCGTCCTGACAGGCCGATAAACCACCGGGTCGTCGAGGCCGATGGTGGCGCGGTACAGGGGTCGTGCCGGAATGCGACCAGGATCAGGAAGCGCTTGCACACGGTGCCGCACAACCGAAGTGCTTCCTCGATCATCGTGCGGGCGCCTGATCCGCCGTTCCTTCAGGCGGCGGCCGGTACGGGTGCCGCGCAGGTGCAGCCGATCTCGCACCAGACGCCGGTGTGGTCGGGCCGCCGGGTGACGCCCCAGCCTCGGGAGAGGTGGTCCACGAGGAACAGCCCGCGCCCCCGCGTGGCCTCCGACCCGGCCGCGCCGAGCCGCGGCGCGCCCGCGCCGCCGTGGTCGTGCACCTCGACCAGGACGGCGTCGGCCAGGTGGGTGATGCGCACCTCGAAGCTGTCGTGGCGGCCGGCGGCGGTGTGCTCGACGGCGTTGGCGGCCAGTTCGGAGACGGCCAGGACGACGTCGTCCGCGGCGGGGTGGCCGGCGACGACGCCGCCCGCGAAACGGCGCGCGTGCCCGATCTCTTCCAGCTGGGCCGGGAACTGTCGCATCTCGGTGCCGGTCATTCCCATCGCCTCCGCGCGTGCATCGGCTGGTACCGCCTGACATCTCCCAGCATGCGGAGCCCGCTTGCCGGTTCCCTGCCGGACGCTTGCGAGCGGACGGCACGGGAGCACGGGTTCGCGGGCGGGGCCGAGCCGGATGTGCGTATTTCTCACTTACGCGGCCGCCTCTGATCGCCCATGATGGACGAGAACGCATCGATGGCCAGCGCTCTTGTCACGATTTTTCACGATAAGGAAGGCATCATGCCCCCTGCCATCGTCGGACACGGCGGCCCTCTCGCCGACCGCCGCTTCCCGCTCGGTGACACACCGACCACCTTCGGCCGCAGGACCGACTCCAGCGTGGTGCTCTCCAGCGAACGAGCCTCGCGCCGCCACGCCGAGATCCGCCATGAGGCGGGGCAGTACGTCCTGCACGACCTGGGAAGCCGCAACGGGACGCTGGTCAACGGCAGGCGCGTCACCTCACAGGTGCTCCAGCCCGGCGATCTGATCACGATCGGCGACGAGCAGTTCCGCTTCCTGCCCGCCGACGACACCGCGACGATCCTCGGCGCCCTCGACGACAGCGCGACCGTCTACGGCGGCCCCTTGCAACCGCACGCAGCCGGATCCACGCTGCCGCGAACCGGCGGGCCCGCGCAGCCACCTGACCCGGGGCCGGTGCTCCGGGTGACCGTTTCGGGCGGCGGCCCCGTCGGGCTGAGCTTCGCGCTCCTCCTGGAGCACCTCATGGGCCCGCGGGTCGCCGTCACCGTGTACGACGGCCGCTGGACCCAGGACGGCTCCCGGGTCGTGTGGAAGGGCCAGGAGCAGGGCAACGTACGACGTCAGCAGGTCGTCACCGTGCAGAGCCGCCAGTACCTGAATCTCCCCGGCCCGGTGCAGACCCGGCTGTTCGAGCCCGGCGCGTACTCGGAGATGTGGCCGCCCGGCCCCGACTCCATCCGGGGGCACGCCCCCCGCAACCTGCGCATCGCCTACATCGAGGACACCCTCCTGGAGATGGCCGGCGAGAAGCCCGACCGCATCCGGCTCGTCCCCGCCCGCTTCGACCCCGGCGAGCACGGCGACAGCGCGAAGCAGGATCACGTGCTGGCCATCTGCGAGGGCGGCCGCTCGCGGACGCGGGAGCGGTTCTCCGCCAAGTTCGGCACCGCCGACAGCTCGATCTACTCCCTGGACGGCAAGCATCTGCAGGATGTCGTGCTGGGCCTGCGCGTCAAGTCCGACCTGCCCGACGCCATGTCGGTCCTGCTGACCGTGGCTCAAAACCGCTACCTGCTCAACGCGCTGGGCGGCGAGGGCTTCCTCAACATGCGGCTCACCGACGAGGAGGCGGCGGAGGTCGTCGGCATCGATCCCGTGCGCCGCGTGTTCGAGGAGTGCGTGGCCGCCAACCCGTGCATGATGGGCCGCACCGGCGACGGCGACTTCCACTGCTCCACGCACGGCACGTTGTTCCTGCCCGCCCTGATCAAGGGGTCGGCCCTGTGGCGGCGGGTGCAGGAGGGGCTGGTGATGTTCGGGGTGGCCGAGCACAATCTCAGCGCGGTCACCGCGTTCCGGCTGGACATGGTGCAGCGGCCGCGCTTCACCGCGCGCCTGCACGCCCCGACCTCGACCACCCCCGGCACCTACGGTTTCCTGCTCGGCGACGCCGCCAACGCCATCCACTTCTGGCCGGGCCGCGGGCTCAACAGCGGGCTGGCCTCGGCCATCTCCCTGGCCCGTACGCTCAGCCAGGTCTGGCGCGGGCGACCGTTCCGCGACGCCGACTTCATCCGCCACGAGGCCGCCATGGCGATGCTGCAGTACCGGCACAAGAGCCGCGCCTGGCAGGCGATGGTCACGACCGACGAGAACGGCGTGACCCGCGCCATCAAGGACAACATCGCCAAGGGCTGCGCGACCACGCCCGCCGCATCGGGCTCCGACGCGCAGGTCGCGGCGGACATCGACACGCTGATGGACCGGCTCGGAGCGATCCGGGGCCGCCTGTCACAGCGCGTCTCCGGCCTCCCGGACGACGCCGCCCTGCGGGCCCACCTCGGCCGGCTGTCGGCCGAGACCCTGCGCGTCCTGGTCATCAGCGAGGCGTGGGACACCGTGGTCATGGGCGGCGAGGAGGTCGACATCGACATCTTCTACCGGGAGGAGCCCGCGTCCGCTCCGGACGCGGAGCCCGTGTGGGGCCCGCGGCTGGCCAGCGAGCGCGAGCAGCACACCAGGCTCATCTCCCGCTCGACCACCCGGACACCGCGGCCGGCGGCACAGGCCCCCCGGTAGACGAGCCGGAAGGAGCACGACATGTCCGCTCAGAGCCGGATAGGCTCCGAGCCGTGACCTCGACGAACGTGATCCCGGACGTGACCTCGACGGACGTGACCTCGACGGACGTGGCCCGGTGAGCGCCACCCGGCTGCTGGTCATCGGAGCCGACGCGGCAGGGATGAGCGCGGCGCACCAGGCGCTCCGGGCGGCGGGGCCAGGGCTGGCCGTGACCGTGCTGGAGGCGACGGGCGACACGTCGTACTCCGCCTGCGGCATCCCCTACTGGATCGCCGGCGACGTGCCCGGCGGCGACGCGCTGGTGGCCCGCACCGCCGAGCAGCACCGGGCGGCCGGGATCGACCTGCGCTTCGGCGCCACCGCGACCGCGATCGACCGGCAGGCCGGCACCGTCACCTACCAGGACGCCGGCGGCGAGCAGGTGCTGGGCTACGACGAGCTGGTGATCGCGACCGGCGCGTCGGCCGTGGTGCGCGACTGGGCCGTCGACCCCGGTACGGGGCGGCGGTACGCCGGGGTGGCGCCGGTGAAGACGCTCGCGGACGGCGCGGCGTGGCTGGACCTGCTCGCGGGGCTCCCCGGGGGCGGCGGCCGGGTGGTCGTCGCCGGCGGCGGCTACATCGGCGTCGAGATGGCCGAGGCCGCGAGGAGGCGGGGCCACGAGGTCACCGTCATCACCCGTACCCGCGTGATGAGCTCCCTCGACCCGGACCTGTCCGCCCGGATCGAGGCGGGGATGCGCGCGGCGGGAGTCCGAGTCGTGACCGGCTCGCCGGTCGTGCGGCTGGACGTGGCCGGCGGACGGGTGCGCGGCGTCTACACGGCGGAAGGCGAGCGCCACCCGGCGGACCTGGTCGTGCTGGCGCTGGGCGTCACCCCGAACACCGGTTTCCTCGACCTCGACAAGCTGCCCAGCGGCCCCGGCGGCGGCCTGCGGCCCGAGCCGGACGGGAGCCTGGCCGACGGCATCTGGGCGGCCGGCGACTGCTGCGAGGCCCGGCACCGGCTCACCGGCACGTGGACGTACCTGCCGCTCGGCACCCATGCCAACAAGCAGGGCCGCATCGTCGGCACGAACCTCGTCACCCCCGGCACGCTGCGGTTCGGCGGCGTGCTGGGCACCGCGATCACCCGGTTCGCCGCGGGGCCGACGTACCTGGAGATCGCCCGTACCGGACTGAACGAGCACGAGGCGGCCGCCGCCGGCATCGAGGTGGCGGCCCTCGTCACCGAGGGCGGCACGGCCAGCGGCTACATGAGCGAGGCCGACCCGATCGCGGTGAAGATCCTCGCGTCGCCGTCGGACCGCCGGCTGGTGGGCGCGCAGATCGTCGGCGGGCGGGGCGCGGGCAAACGCATCGACACCGTCGCCACCTCGTTGTGGCACGGCGCGACCGTCGACGACCTGGCCTGGTCGGATCTGTCCTACGCGCCGCCGTTCTCCACCGCGTGGGAGATCGTCCAGATCGCGGCCCGGCGCCTGGCCGAGCGGCTGTAGCAGCCGGAGTGCTGCCCGGTCAGCCCATCGAGATGAGGATGGGCGCCACGTAGCGCCCGCGGTCGCCCGGGTGGCGGTCGGCGCCGTGGACCATCGTGGGCAGAGGCGCGGGTCCCTCGGCGGGGCCCAGGGCGGTGAGCCACGGGCGCAGGCCCGGGTAGGCGTCCAGCAGGTCGATGCGCACGTCGCGGTCGGCGTCGTGCGCGGCGGCCAGGATGAGATCGCGGGCGGCCTCCTCCGAGGGTGCGACCACGGGGCCGATGACGCGGTGGGGGCCGGCGTTCCAGGCCACGGCGAAGCCGCCGTCGGTGACGACCGTGCGCTCGGCCCTGGCCAGCAGCGCCGTCAGCGCCGCGCTCCGGTCGGCGCCGGTGACCTCGGCGTCCAGGGCGAGGAGCGCGGCGTGGTCGTCCGGGGTGGCGGCGCGGACCCCGGGCGGCCTCGACGTGCCCCGCAGTGGGCCCGCGTTGATCGTCAGGCTGCCGGTGGGGCGGAAGCCCAGCCGTTCATAGACGGGGCGGCCGAAGCGGGTCGCGGTCAGCTCCACGACGCGGTCACCGGCGACCTCCAGGGCGTGCTCCATGAGCCGGGTGCCGAGGCCCTGCCTGCCGTACCGGCCGGCGACCAGCATCATGCCGACGTCGGCCAGCGCGTCGCCGTAGCGGGTCACCACGACGCACCCGGCCAGGCCGTCGCCGTCGGCCGCGTCAATGGCGTGGACCTCGCCCACCTCGAACATCAACCGCCATTTGGCCTCGTCGGTGGACCACCCGCGGTCGCTTTCGAGCCGCCGGCACAGGGGCAGGTCCTCGGGGCCGAGGAGTCGGATATCGCTCACGGGCCTGAACCTACTCCGTTCGCCGCCCCGGCAGCTCGCCGAAACCTATCGACGAATCTTCGGAAAATTTCGGAAACACCTCTCCGGATCCAGGCCGGTTGTTCCGGGCTCACCTCCGGCTGCTTCCTCCCGAAACTTTCGGTACGGCGTTCCCGGCATGAAAGTTTCATGGCCGGTCCTCCTCCGCCCCGGCGCGGAACGCGAGGTAGGTGCGCCCGCCCGCCCCCTCCCCCTCCCCGCGACGAACCAGGGGCTTCTTGACAGTACGTTTCGGCCTCATATTTGCTCCGTTTCGCCACCGCCGCGGGTCCTGCATGGCGTCCTGATGGGAGGACACAGGGTGAAACGAGGATTGTCCGCCGTGTCAGCGGCCGTCGCCGCGGCGTTGCTGGCCGCCGCCGTGCTGCTGGGGATCACGCCCGCCGGGGCGGCGTCGCTGACCCGGGTGACCGGCTTCGGCACCAACCCGACGAACCTGAACATGTACCTGTACGTGCCGGACCGGGTCGCGGCCCGGCCGGCGCTGCTGGTCCTGGTCCACTACTGCGGCGGATCCGCCAGCGCGATCTTCAACGGCAACGGGCACGACTACGTCACCGCCGCCGACCGGTACGGCTACCTCATCGTCCTGCCCGAGGCCACCCGCTCGGAGAAGTGCTTCGACGTGTCCACCCCGGCCGCTCTCAGGCGCGACGGCGGCGGCGACTCCACCGGCATCATGGCGATGGTCGCCTACGCCCGCCAGCGCTACAACGTCGACCCGGGCCGGATCGTGGTCAGCGGCTTCTCCTCCGGCGCGATGATGACCAACGTGCTGGCCGCCCAGTACCCCGACGTGTTCGCCGCCGGATCGGCCTTCTCCGGCGTACCGGCCGGATGTTTCGCCACCACCAACGGCTCGCTGTGGAACAGCCAGTGCTCCGGCGGGCAGGTCGTCAAGACCGCCCAGCAGTGGGGCGACCAGGCCCGCGCGATGTATCCCGGCTACACCGGCCGCTACCCGCGCATGCAGCTGTGGCACGGCACCACGGACACCACGCTGGCCTACCCCAACTTCGGCGAAGAGATCAAGCAGTGGACGAACCTGAACGCGCTGAGCCAGACCCCGGCCCTGACGGACCATCCGCAGTCGTCCTGGACCCGTACCCGGTACGGCGACACCTCGACCCATGCCACCGTCGAGGGCATCAGCATCTCCGGCGTCGGGCACCAGCTGCCGATGAGCGGCCAGCTCGCCTACGCCATCTCCTTCCTCGGCCTCGACGCGACGACACCGGATCCGGATCCGGACCCGACTCCCACGGGCGCGAGCGCGATCAAAAACGTGGCGTCCGGCAGGTGCCTCGACGTCGCCGGCGCCTCGCAGGCCAACGGCGCACAGGCGCAGATCTGGGACTGCAACGGCCAGGCCAACCAGCAGTGGACGCCCACCGCCGCCGGTGAGCTGCGCGTCTACGGCGGCAAGTGCCTGGACGTCAGCAACCGCGCCACCGCCGACGGCAGCAGCGTGATCATCTGGGACTGCACCGGCCAGACCAACCAGCAGTGGCGCCTCAACGCCGACGGCAGCATCACCGCGGTGGGCGCGAACAAGTGCCTGGACGTGCCGAGCAACACCACCGCCAACGGCGCCAGGCTGCAGATCTGGTCCTGCCACGGCGGCGCCAACCAGCGCTGGACCCGCGGCTGACCTTCCGGCGGCCGGCTTCGTCAGGGGAGTTTCGCATGCCCTTTGCACCTGATCACGGCACTTCGCGCCCTCAGGGGGTGCGCCGGCTCTCGGCGGCGATCGCGGCCGGGGTCATGGCGATCGCGGCGGTGTCGCTCGCGCCGCGACCGGCGGTCGCGGACGCCCCGTGGCTGGACGTCTCCGAGGACGGCTACGTGGCGTTCAACGTGCCGGCGGCCTACGTCGAGGCCAGCGTGGGCCAGGTGGCGCAGCTCAACGTCGAGGGGAACTTCGGCCCCTCCTTCGCCTGGGCGGACTACGGCCTGACCCGGCGAGGCGACGTCTGGACGGGGGCCATCGGCCCGCTCAAGCCGGGGCTGTACTCGTACCAGGTCACGGGTGACGACACCAAGGGGCTCAAGGACCCGACGAACGGCACCGGCGTGGCCTCCAAGCCGCTGTGGAGCACGTTCTTCGTGCCCGGCGAGTCGGCGCGCCTGCTCGCGGACGTGCCGCAGGGGCAGGGCGGCAAGGTGGAGACCCTGACCTACCGGGCCCAGCAGCAGGAGCGCTCGGCCCTGGTGTGGACCCCGCCCGGTTACGCGCCCAGGGGACCGAAGGCCTATCCCGTGCTGTACCTGCAGCCCGGCGATGGCGGCAGCGCCAGCGACTGGCTCGATCTGGGCCGGGCCAAGCAGATCCTCGACAACCTGGCCGCCCAGAAGGCCATCGAGCCCATGGTCGTCGCGATCAGCGACGCCGGCGGGACCGACGACGACCTGCGCCAGGCGCTCGCCGGCCGCTACCGCGTCCTGCGTGACCCCGCCCACCAGGCCATCGCCGGCATCGGCGCCGGCGGCGCGCAAGCGGTGCGTGCCGCGCTGGCCCGCCCCGAGCGCTTCGCCTACGCCGGCTCGTTCTCCGGCCTCGCGGCCGACGACCCCGGCCGGGCGCTCAACCGGCATCCCAAGCTGCTGCGCCTGTACACGGGCAACGTGACCGACCCCGCCTACAACGCCACGTACAAGCTGACCAAGGCACTGGACCGTGCCCGCGTCGGCTACGAGTTCGACGGCGTCAACCCCGACGCCGGCGGTAACTGGAACGCCTGGCAGGAGAACCTGATCGACTTCCTGCCGCGGCTGTTCCGCAAGGTGCGCGACCACGGCCCCAGCGACGGGCACGGGCCGCTGAAGGGCGCGTTCACCCCGCCCGCGCCCGGCACCACGCCCACCCCGTTCGTGACGAAGGACGGCTTCGTCACCTTCGAGACCACCACCGCCTTCAAGGACGCCCAGCAGGTCAAGGTGTGGGCGAACTGGGCGCCCAACGGCAGCTGGCTGCGCGTGCCGGCGACCCGCGCCGGCGACCGCTGGCGCGTCACCGTCGGCCCGCTCGACCCGTGGTTCTACTACTACCAGCTGATCGTGGACGGGGTGTCGGCCAAGGACGCGTCGAACCCGACGAAGGTGACCTCCGAGCCGAACTGGAGCACCTTCTTCGTCCCGGGAAAGCGAGCCCGCCTCCTCTCGGACGTCCCCGCCGGCCAGGGCGGCAAGGTCGAGAGCATGACGTACCGCAGCACCGTGGCGAACGCGGACCGGACCGCGCTGGTGTGGACCCCGCCCGGCTACGACCCGAACCGGGCCGAGCCGTACCCCGTCCTCTACCTCCAGCACGGCAGCGGTCAGAGCTACACGGACTGGGTCGAGATGGGCCGCGCCAAGCAGATCCTCGACCACCGGTTCCTCGACGGGGACCTGGTGCCGATGGTGGTCGTGATGGGCAACGGCAACGTGCCCGACTTCGGCAAGGAGCTGCTGGAGAACATCGTCCCGGCCGCCCGCTCCCACTACCACGTCTCCTCCGACCCGTCCCAGCAGGCCCTCGCCGGCCTGTCCATGGGCGGCGTCCAGACGTTCGGAGTGCTCAAGGCGCACCCCGGCCAGTTCGCCTACATCGGGGTGTTCTCGGGCTGGTTCGGCGACGAGACAGGGGTCGACGCGGCGGCGATCAACAAGGGCACCAAGCTGCTGCGCCTGTACGTCGGGGACCGCACGGACTTCGTGTACCCGTTCTTCACGTCGTCACTGGCCACCCTGGACCGGCTCGGCATCCGCTACGAGTTCGACGGGGTCACCCCCGGGCCGCACGGCTGGGACGTCTGGCAGAAGAACCTCATCGACCTGACACCGCGCCTGTTCAAGCGCTAGAGCGGCGAGCCGGCCGCGCGCGCCTTCCTCGACCACGAGGAAGCCCGCGCCGCCGGCTCAGCAGCTCACGCTGCTCACAGCAGATCTGCCGCAGGCAGATTGTGTCGACTCCGGTCCCGGCGGCCTCACAAGATGGACGCATGAGCGAAGAGTCGAAACTCCCCTTGTTCAACCCGCGGGTCAGGCGCGAGCTGTACGAGCAGCGTGTCCTCGTTCTCGACGGCCCTCTCGACGACGACAACGGGACGCTGCTGGCCACCCAGTTGATGGCTCTCGCCACGCAGGACGCGTCGGCCGACATCTCCTTGTGGATCCACTCCCCCGGCGGCTCGGTCCCGTCGATGCTGGCGATCCGCGACATCATGCGCATCATCCCCTGTGACGTGTCGACCCTCGTGCTGGGCATCGCCTACAGCGCCGGGCAGTTCCTGCTGTCGTCGGGAACGCGGGGCAAGCGCCGTGCCCTGCCGCACTCCCGCGTGCTGATGCACCAGGGCTCGGCGGGCATCGGCGGCACCGCGGTCGACATCGAGCTGCAGGCCGGCGACCTCCGGCACACCCGCGACACGGTGCTCGGCCTGATCGCCGAGGACACGGGCCAGCCCGTCGAGCGCATCTTCGAGGACTCCCTGCACGATCGCTGGTACACGGCGCAGGAGGCCCTGGAGTACGGCTTCATCGACGCGATCGTCCAGAACTTCGACGAGATCGCGCCACAACATCGCCCACGGCCCGGATTCGGCGTCACCCAAGGAGTCGGCCAGTGACCAGCTACACGATCCCGAACGTCATCGCCCAGCACCCTCGTGGCGAGCGGATCATGGACGTCTACTCGCACCTGCTCACCGAGCGGATCGTCTACCTGGGCACCGCGATCGACGCGGGCGTCGCGAACGCCCTCATCGCGCAGCTGATCTTCCTGGAATCGGACAACCCCGACGCGGAGATCCAGTTCTACATCAACTGCGAAGGCGGCGACCCGAGCGCGATGCTCGCGATCTACGACACCATGCGCCACATCCGCCCGCGCGTCTCGACGACCTGCGTGGGACAGGCGGTCGCGGTGGGTGCCGTGCTGCTCGCCGCGGGCGCCGAAGGAAAGCGGGCCGCCCTCCCGCACGCGCGGATCATCCTGCACCAGCCGGCGGCCCAGGGCCGCGGCACGATCCCCGACCTGATCCTCCAGGCCGACGAGGTCGTACGCGTCCGGGCCGACATCGAGCGCATCCTCGCCCGGCACACCGGCCAGACGGTCGAGACCCTGCGCGCCGACACCGACCACGACCGCGTGTTCACCGCCCAGGCGGCCCTGGAGTACGGGCTCATCGACCAGATCATCGAGGAGCGCTCGTAACCCCAAGCCGGCCGCGCTAGGCGGCCAGCGCGTACACCGTCGCCGCCGCCGAGCAGGTGGCCCCCCTCGACGCGCTGTGCTGAGCGGGCCGCAGGCTCTCGGCGACGGCAAGGGTCAGATCGACCAGCGTCACATCCAGCGCACCGGCGACCGCGGCGATCATCTCGCTCGACGGCTCCTTGACGCCCCGTTCGATCTCGGACAGATACTGCGGCGAGACCCCGGCACGACGTGCCGTCTCGCTCAGCTTCTCGCCCCGCTCATGGCGAAGCCCTCTCAAGCACTCACCGAGCACGTGCCGCCACAGCGGCTCGCCGGCCGGGAACGACTTGGGGGCGGTCCGATCGAACGCTGGACGCGACGGGATGGATGTGGCCATACCTCACCATAAATAGCCAGTGCGTTCGCGTTCTGCCTGCTTCGCGCAGAGCGGAACCAGCCCCCTCGCCCAGCGACCGCCGCCACCAGCGACGGCCGCTCGGCGAAGGCGGCTCGGCGAGGGCGGCCAGGCCCCGTAGAGCTCCCTCTCGGTCCTGGGCATGATCAGGAGCCTCATGCCGGGCGCCCGAGGCGGGCGGCCGAGCACCACGGGCATGGCCGTGCTTCAGGAGCGATTCACCTATTCGGAGCGGCGCAGGTCCATGGTGTCGGATCCGTGCCACCGGTTGTTCGCGGCCGCCTGCCGGGCTCGCTCGGCCGGCTCGTCGGCCAGGCCGGTGCGTTCGATGCACCACTCCACCCACTCGGGCAGCAGGTCGAGGGCGGCTTCGGCGTACTCCTCGGCGTACCCGTCCGCGACGAGGATCACGGTGTGCTCGATCCGATGCGGGGAGCAGGCGTAGTAGCCGGGCCCGGACAGGTCGGACCAGTTGTCGGCGAGCGTGGCGACGTCTTCCCGCTCGGGCCTGGGGCCGTTCCGTTCGCGCAGCCAGGCGGCGAAGTCGTCGATGATCGGGACGAGGTCCTGGCCGGCCTCGGGCGCGACGGTGAACGGCTCGCAGAGGGCTCTGGCGCGCTGACGCTGGCGGAAGTGCTCGGCGACGAGCTGTCGCGACTCGGTGCCGATCATCAGGACACTCAGGAGATCGGCACGGCACAGCGGATCCAGCAGGTCACGGACGGTGGCCCGGTCACACGGGGCCGGGCGGGTGGAGGCGGGCGCCGCGCGCACCCCCACGGCGGCCCGCCATTCGGCGAACGCCTCCTCCGGTGAGGCGAAGACGGCGGCGTGCACGACCCGGTCGCCGGTGCAGCGGTCGACGTCCCAGCAGTACCAGTGCGGGTCCTCCCCACCCCAGGCGAAGGGGGCCACGAGCGCGTGGCGCGAGCCGTACACGTCGGTCAGCAGCAGCGGCTCTCCAGCCGGAGCCGCCCGCAGGACCTCACCCGGCCACCCGGGACCGACCCCGGCCTCGGCCAGCGCCGCGGTGCTGTCCTCGACGGCTGCGCGGACGGCGGGGTCGGGGTCGCGGCGCAACATCTCCCCGCTGGACGGCGGCGTCATCGCGGCGAGCCCGTGCAGCAGCCGCCACAGGTCGTCCACCTGCCCACCGGTGCGTGCGGCGCGCCGGATCCGGTCGCGGACGAGGTCGGCCAGCGACGCCAGGTACTGGTCCCAGTGGAAACCCATGGTCTCGGCCTGGGTGCGCGCCCACATCTCCTCGCCGACCAGGTCGACGACCGCGTTCTCCAGCCGCAGAGGCGAGCCGGCGGGCAGGCCGGCGAGGCGCTCGATGATCGCACGATGGGAGCCCGGCCACCACTGATCCCCAGCGGTCCCCAGCAGCGACTCGAACAGCCCCGAACCAGCATCGGGCGCGGGCGGACGGGCGGCGGCGAGCTGCTGCGCGCGCCGGGCGGGATTGCCGCTGACCCCGCGCGTGGGACTCGCCTTCCCTTTACGCTTCTTCGCCACGGCGCCGATCCTACGGCGTTCAGAGGGCGGTGAGGAAAGCGCGCATTTCGAGCAGGTCCACCTTCTCTACGTCCTCGGGCCGGATGATCACGCTGAGCCGGCGGCAGACCGGACGCATCCGGGAGTGGGCGACGAAGGACAGGATGATCACTTTGAGCAGGTTCTCCCGGTCGAGGGCATGCACCCGCGCCAGCTCCGCCCCCATGACGGGCACCGCCACGTGGCCGAGCTGGCTGTGGTCCCCGATCGCGGCCCACAGCCGGGCCAAGCCGGCCCACAGGTCGTCGACGGACGAGCGCGCCACCAGGTCGTTGCCCATCCTGCTGTAGGCGAGGCAGTAGATCCGGCGCCGCGGCGAGCCGATCACGGCGACGGTGCCGAGAGGGTAGCGATCCCGCTTGCCGCGCGGCTTGGACTCCGCGGTCTCGGCGGCGACCGGGACGGTGGCGGTGAGGGCCCGTTTCAGCTCTCCGTCCAGCCGCGCGAGATCATCCTCGTACAGGCGGCTGAGCAGCTGTCCTTGCAGGCTGTTGCGATTGATGATGCTGTCGTCGGTGGTGTCCAGGTCGAAGGTGTCGGTGAAGCCGACCACCAGATCCGCCTCCTGGGCGAACAGGTCGCCGACCTGGATGGTGATGGTCATGTCGGGGTGGGGGAAGTCGCGCGACACCCGGCCGCGTGAATAGGCGGCCAGGACGCCCCAGGCCAGGCAGGCCCCCAGCGAGATCGCCGTCACGCCGCCGGGATTGCCGAACCGCACGCCGAACACCTGGCCGACGAACTGGACGCCGGCCGAGACGACGCCGAAGGCGATGAAGAACTGCGTCGCCAGCAACACCCGGCCCCGGGACGTGCGGAAGACCTGCCGCAGGCCGTGGATCAGGCGCACCGGTCATCGTCCCCGTCGCGGAGGTCGGCGGGTGTAGGCGGCCAGGTCGCGGAGCAGGCTCGGTTCGACGTAGTCGACGCCCGTCCCGGACAGGCGGCAGCCCGCGGTCTCCAGTCGCTGCCGGATCTTCAGCACGCTCGTCGCGGAGCCGTCGAACTGGACATGGTTCAGCCCGGCGATGTCGGAGAAGGGCCGCACCCGGCCCAGTCGCAGCAGGACCGTGCGCGCCGGGGCGACCCCGAAGGCCAGGCCGGCCTCGAACAGCACGTTCGGCCGCGGCTGGCACTGCTGGTCGTGGTCGCCGTGGTCGCCGGCGAGCTCGGGGTGCAGCCGGACGATGTCGTCGGGCGTCATCACCACGACCACCGCCTGCGCCGTCCCGAACGCCCGCCCGACGACGTCCAGGAGGTGCGGGCTCATGGTCGCGGTCTCACGGACGAGGGTCTCCCATTCGAGCGGCTCCAGGCCCATGCGGCGCAGCAGGTCGAAGACCCGCAACCGTGCCTGCTCGTCCCGCCCGTGGATCACGAAGACCTTGCGCTCCTTCTCCGGTACGGGCGCGTGACCGACCGGCGTGTGCTCGGGCGCCTCGCCGTCCGGCGGCGGGGTGCCGTAGGTCGTCGCCCGCGCCCTGGGCCCGGCCGCGAGGGAGGATCCGGTCACTTGCCCACCGCTCACCTGGATGCCGTAGTTGTCGGCCACGGTGCCTCACTTCTCCTTCTGCTTGCCCTTCTTGCTCCTGTTGTCGCTCGGCGCGGGCATATGGGTGGTCGCCTGCGCGTTGTCCCCTGCCGCGACGCTGCTTCCGCTGATGGAGCTGCCGCCGGTCACCAGGACCCCGTTGTTGAGAATGGTCGTCTGCCGCTCGATCAGCTCCCCGGTGTGCACGTTGCGCTCGTCCAAGAACTCCACCATGGCGTCGAAGATGCGCTGCTCGACGACCTTCGTGTACATCTCGCTGTCGAGCTTCTGGAAATAGCGCTGGTACCGCGAGTCGCTGGCCTCCTCGCGGACGCAGTAGGAGGCGCCGTGGTTGAAACTGCGGTCCTGCGGGGCGACGGCCGGCTCGGCCAGGGCGCTGCGGTCCCGTACGAACTCCGACAGGTGACCGAACACGTCCATGACGCCACCGAAGAGGCCGATGCTGCGTACCGCCAGCCAGGCAAGGCTCCACGCCGACCTGATCGGGCGGACCTTGTCGTACTTGTGGAAGCGTGCCTGCAACGGTGTGAGGACGGAATGGCTCGCCTCGATGAACAGGTTCTGCTGCACGATCGCGAACCGCAGGAAGATGGTGAGCGCCAGCTCACCGTCCCAGCCGATCAACCGGATCACCGTGTACGGGCGTGCCCGGCCGTCCCGCTCCGCCAGCAGCTCGTCGATCTTGGTGTCCCCGACACCAGGAAGGGGACAGCCGGTGTCGTCGACGTAACCGTCGTCCTTCCAGACGTCGCGGCCACTGACGAAGATCCGGTCCGTGACTTCAAGACCCTTCCAGTTGAGCGCCCGCACCTGCGCCGCCACGCGCTCCCGAATGTCGTGAACCTCGAAGGGCTTCGTGGGGGCTCCCTCGTACCGGGGTTTGGTGACGTCTATGGCGAACGACCAGCCGCCGATGACCTGCCCGTACCCCGTGAACGGCTCGAACTTGCGGTAGATCGACAGGTTGCCCCGCGTCAGCTCCTCGATCTGCGCGATCCGCCGACGCAGCAGGGGCTTTACCGGGTTGGGCGCCTCCTCCGGCGAGAAATGGCCGGGCCTGAGGGCCACCGTGATCGCGCGGTTCAGGGTCAGCCCGTAGACGAACCTCACCAGGGTGTTGCCGAGCAGCATCGAGCCCAGCGCCCACGGAAGCAGGCGGAGGGGCGCCAACGACAACGTGTGGATCGCAACGGCGATCGTGCCCAACGCCGTGAACAGGCCGGACAGGCTGAACGCGGCCAGAGCGCAGTCACGCAGGGCCCGGCGCCGCCGGCCCGCGCACGCGTGTCGCAGCACCGCCGGGATGTCCACGCCAGGCGACGTCGCGATACCGCGCCGCGGCTGACGGACGATGTGGTCGAAGAGCCGTTGGGCGAAGACGAAGTCGGCCTCTGCGGCGCAGCACAGGTGCCGGGTCACCTCGTCGTCCGCCCGTTTGATGTCCCTGGCGTGGCGGCGCAGGAAGACCGAAGCCAGAGACGGCGGACGATCGTCAGGGGGCGCTTCGAGGCTGAGCTCGGTGAGCGGGCATGGGGGGCAGGCGCCGGCATCCGACGAGTGCCCCGGACAGAGCGTGCACAGTGTGTTTTTGCGCACTCCTCGCGCACTCCTTCACTGGTACGTGTCCCCTTGTACTGAGGAGTGATCCGCGATCAGGAATACGTCGTACGGCGATGATCGCCCGCTTTCCAGCGGCGTGCGAACCAGCCGGGGCCCTGGCATCGGCGGGTGCTCCTCTCGGCCGCGTCGCGACGCTGAAGAAGCCATCACAGGAATGATCAAGGAATACCACTACGCAGGTCACATAGGACGACCGAGTTTCTCGGCGCCCACATCACCAGCCCCTGATCGACGATCATCGGCCAGGGTTTCGCTGCCGCCTGCTTGGCCCAAGGTTGATTCACGCGTGAGTCAGTCGCGGCGGCTGAACAGGTGGCCGATGCCGCCCGCGAGGGCGATCGCCATCATCCAGCCGAAGATGATCACTGCCCACACCCAATACCAGAGCACCTTGCCCAACGGCGACACCGCGAAGTCGGGCAGCCAATAGGTCACCTGGCGCAGGTTGACCACCGGCAGCAGCAACTCCATGGAGTAGATGGACGGCACGAAGCACGGATAGCTCGCCGTGCACTCGGACACCCGGGGACGGGGGCCGCTCTGCCCGGCGGCAGCGGCGATCATGAGCCCTTGTCCTTGGGCCAGGGTGAACAGGAACCAGGAGACGACCCAGCACAGCACCGCCAGCAGCAGCAGGCGGTGGAAGGCGTAGCCGTAGCTGACGGACTTGTCGAGGAACCAGTTCCACAGTCGCAGAAGCGGGCCGCCGAGGTTCCAGACGCGGCCGTTCGAACCGTCCCGCCGTAGTTTCAGGTCCGGCTGGCGCCTCCGTTGCCGCTGGAGTTCGATGGCGATCCGCCTGGCCTTGTCGCTGTGGCCGTCACCTTGGTAGATGCGAACGAGCCGCTGGTAGACGTCGGGGGCGAAGGCCGCCGAGCGGAGCCAGTCCAGACGCTGGCTGATCGTGATCCGCGTGTCGGGCGAGACCCCCTCGTCGTCGACCTCGTCGAAGGCGAACCCAGCGAGAGTTGTCGCCTGCCCGCCCGGCCAGGAGGCCGGCAGATCCTGGAGGTTGCCGACGTGCGAATGGGAGACGTCCACTGCCTTCGGGGTTTCCTGGGGACGCCAGATGAAGTTCGTGCCGACCTTCATGCATCGGGCGTAGAACCGGTCGATCTTGGCATGGGTGCAGTCGAGTTGGCGGGCCACCGATGCCTGATGCAGCAGCACCTTGCCCTTTGCGACGAACTTCTCGTTGAGGTAGACGCTGCCGCGACAGACCAGCCCCTCCGCGACGAGAGCGTCGTCGTCCACATTGTGGAAACGTCCGTTGGTGCAGTTGAGTTCGCTCTCAATGGTGGTGTTGATGAGCTCCACCATGCCCTCGGCCTTGAAGCCGTCGTTGAGGAAGACGGCGCCGCCACAGATCAGTCCGTTGACCGACAGGGCGGGGTGCGTCCTGTCACCCTTGAAGGTGCCGCGGGTGCAGTTGAGCTCCGTCGCGATGCGGGCCCTGAGGAACTGCACCGTCCCCTCGGCCTTGAAGCCGTTGTTCAGGTACACCGTGCCGTTGCAGATCAGACCGTTAGCCATCAGGGCGATGTCGCCGGGATTGCACACACGGCCCCCTGAGCAGCTCAGCTCGCGTGCGATCCTGGCGACGTGGAGGGTGACACCGCCGTTGATCACACAGCCGTCGCCTAGGCGGATCTCGCCGCAATTCACACCATTGGCGCTGAGGGCGATGTCGCCCTTGTTGCTGAACCTGCCTCCATTGCAGCTGAGCCGGTCGGTGATCGTGCTGCCGTCCAGGCGTACTTTCCCCTTCGCGCGAAACTGGTACTGCATGAGCACGGCGTCGGCCGTCAGGTGCTCCGCCTCGATCACCGCCTGGTCCGGAGGCGGGTCGGCGAACGTGCCTCCCGTACAGTTGATCTCTCCCCTGACGTTCGCCTCGCTCAACAGGACCATCCCATGAGCCTCGAAGCCGCCTCTGAGATAGAGGCCGGTGGCGACCTGGATGCCCTCCGCCATGAGGGCGTACCTACCGGGGTTCACGAAGTGGCCCAGCCTGGCGTGCAGCGCGCCGATCCTGGCCAGCCGCAACCTCAGCTCACCTTCAGAGCGAAATGCGGCTCCGCACAGGAACTCGCCGTCCAGGGCCAGGTGCGAGGCATCGATGGTACGCCCTGAGGGGTTGCGCAATTGCGCGCCCCGGGCGTTGATGGTGCCTTTGATCTGGGCTGCGACGATGGTGATCTCCCCGTCGGCCGCGAATCCCTCGTCGAGTTGCACACCGCCTTCGACCTGGAGGTTGCGGCCGTCCAGGGCCGGGCCGTCCGTTGCTTCGAACGTGCTGCCTGTACAGCGCAGGTTGCCGTTCAGCCGCCCCCGCATGAGCGAGATCGCGCCGACGTTGTGAACCCGCTGCAGAACGAGATGACCCTCCGTACGCAGGCTCGGGGCGTTGAGTCCGTGCATTTCGCAGTCCACGAAGATGAGGTCGCCGTCAGCCTGCGTGGCTGTGAGGTCGATCGCGCTGGTGAACGTGCAGTTGGCGAAACACAGGGCCCGGGACAGCCGCATTCTCGACAGTTTGAGGTCCCCGATGATGGCACGATCTTTGTACTCCACCGGATGGCCGTCGTCAGCCTTCATTTTCTCGTTGATGTCGGTGAGCAAATCGGACGCTTTGATTTCCTGGAGGAGGACCATTCGCGCAGTATCGCTAGGACAGGAGTTGCGCCGCATCGGGAGCGAGGCTAGGGATGCCCCTAGGGTGGTCCGGAGATTTGGCATAAGGGTGGAACGTGTTCTGCCGGCGGAAGCGGCCAGGGCGCCCATCCACAATCCGCTCCATCCGCACCCTCATCTGCCCCGTGGCGTCCATCCCTGACCGCATCCATGGCGAATCGCCGATCCGAACGTATGCCGGCAAGACCGGCTCGGCGGCGTTCTGCACGCGTACACGCATACCGCTTGAACTGTTTCGTGGGCGTTGGCAGCGCATACAGCCCTCTGAGCACGCGGCGTGCCGGTAATGCATTCATGATCAAAGACGACACGTATGCAGGGCGGCACGACGCCCGGGAGGGGGAGCGATGGACCCGATCGGCCCGGGTGCGGGGACCGCCCGGTTGCTGGAGGCGCGGCGTGACGGCGATGCCGGCGCCGGGAAGGCTTCGGCGGGTTCCTGGCACGTACGGCTCCAGTGTCTACCGCGCAAGGGCCGGCACATCGCCAGGGGGTGATCCGCACGAACCCGGACCCGGGCACCAGTGGCACTTCGCGCGGCGCTCCGGAAGGGGCAGGTCCGCGGCAGGAGGCGTACGCGTCCGGTCCGGCACGCATTTACCAGGCGGGCCGGGACCAGCACTTCCACTACGGTGACAGCCCGGATGCGCGTCGACGGGCGCGCCCGGGCAGCGTGGACGTCGAATGTCCCTACCCTGGGCTGGCGGCGTTCGGGCCGGAGCAGGCCCGCTGGTTCTTCGGTCGGGACGCGCTGGTCGCCGACCTGCTCGCCCGGCTCGACCGGCGCCTGCTGGGCTCCGGCGGCATCCAGGCGGTGGTGGCTCCGTCGGGTGCGGGGAAGTCCTCGCTGCTGCGCGCCGGCTTGCTGCCGAGGCTCGCGGCCTCGGCTCTGCCCGGTTCCCATCGCTGGCCGGTCATGCTGTTCAGGCCCACGGACGATCCCATCGGTGCCTTGGCCGCCCAGCTCTCCTCCCTGACGGGCGCGGACCAGGCCGAGACCGCCGAGCGACTCGGCGTCGATCCCGCCGCGGGCGCGGCGATGCTGGCCGACTATGCCGGCGACGACGACGGGATGCGAGTCGTCGTGGTGGTGGACCAGTTCGAGGAGTTGTTCACGGCGTGTGACGACGAGCGCTGCGGTCGCCGGTTCATCGACGTGCTGACCCGGATCGCCGGTTCCGCGGCGGCGAGGCCGGCCGGGGTCGTGGTCATCGGGCTGCGGGCCGATTTCTACGCCTCCTGCGCCGGCCATCCAGGGTTGCGTGCAGCTCTGGAGGACTCGCCGCTGCTGGTGGGCGCGATGTCGCTCGCGGAGGTACGGGAGGCGATCGTCTACCCCGCGCAGGACGTGGGGCTGGACATCGAACCCGGCCTGGTCGAGCTGCTTCTGCGTGACCTCGGCTCATCCGGCGGTCCAGGCGAGGGCTCCGGCGCCGGCGGCCGGCAGGAGCCGGCCGGTTACGAGGCCGGACGGCTCCCGCTGCTCGCGCACGCCCTGCGCATGAGCTGGCAGCAGCGCCACGGCGCTACGCTCACGGTCGAGGGATACCAGGCCACCGGCGGCATCCAGCGCGCCCTGGCTACCACCGCCGACCAGGCGATCGATGGCCTGGACGCCGCCGGGCAAGCCAGGGCCCGCGCCGTGTTCCTGCGACTGGTACGGATCGGCGAAGGCGCGGACGACACCCGGCGACGGGTCGCGTGGGCGGAGCTGGCGGAAGCGTTCGAAGAGCCGGCGGTCACGTCCGCCGTCGTGGACGTCTTCACGGAGGCCCGGCTGCTGTCCCGGCACACGGACACCGTGGAGATCGTGCACGAGGCCCTGCTGCGTGGCTGGCCGCGGCTTCGCCGGTGGATCGACGCCGACAGGGCGGGCCGGGTCGTGCACCAGGACCTCGAAGAGGAGGCGGCCGCGTGGGAGCGGGCGGACCGCGATCCCGCCCTGCTGTACCGGGGCAGCCGCCTGGAGGTCGTGCGGACCTGGGCGGCCTCGGCCCCGGCCAGCGACATCAGCGTGGCCGCGAGGGAGTTTCTGGCGGCCGGCGTCCGACAGCACCGTCGTACGGCGCGGCTGCGCGCCGGCGTCATCGCCGCCCTGACCGTGCTGGCCGTGGTCGCCGCCACCACCGCCGTGCTGGCCGTACGCTCGCAGGGCGAAGCGGAGCTCCAGCGGGACACGGCCACCTACAACCGCGTCCTGGCCGAGGCGGACCGGCTCGCCGACACCGACATCTCCCTGTCGGCCCAGCTCACCCTGGTCGCACACCGCATGAAACCTGGAGACGACACCTACACCCAGGTGCTCAACCTCCGGCACACCCCGCTGTCCGTCCTGCTGTCCGGCCGGGACACTGAGATCGACACGGTGGCGTTCGGCATGAACGGGCGAGTTCTCGCCGCCGCCGGGTCCGACGGACACGTGCGACTGTACGACGTCGCCGATCCCCTCAAGCCACGGCCGCTGGGCCGCACCCCCGCCGAGCCCACCGACGGCTTCAGAAAGGTGGCGTTCAGCCCGGACGGCCGTACCCTCGCCGGCGCGGGCAACGACGGCACGGTGCGGCTGTGGGACGTCCGCGACCCGGCCCGGCCCAGGCCGCTGCACCCCCTCCCCAGACGGAACGAGTCCCTGACCTCGCTCGCGTTCAGCCCTCACGGGCACGTCCTGGCCGTCGGGGACACGCAGGTGGGGCTGTGGGACGTCCGCGATCCGGCCCGGCCGAAACCGCTGGCGCGATTGCCCGCCCCCATCGCCGACAATGTGTACTCGCTGGCGTTCAGCCCCGACGGGCTCAGGCTGGCCGTCGGCGACAACGACAGCACGATCCGGTGCTGGTCCCTCGACGACCCGGCCCACCCGCGTCCGATGGGACGACCCATCAGGCACGACGGCTTCCTCACCTCGGTCAACGCGCTGGCGTTCAGCTCCGACGGCACGGAGTTGGCCAGCGCGAGCGACGACATCAGGCGGTGGGAACCGGCCGACGGAACCATGGCCAGCCGGCCGCTCGGGGGAACCAGCGACGACATCTCCGACGTTGCCTACAGCCCCGACGGTTACACTTTCGCCGGCACAGACGGCAGAGTCATCAGGTTGTGGAACATCGCCGGCCAGAGCGAGCTCCGGCAGATCGGGCGGACACTCACCGGCCACACCGGGCGGGTCAAGTCGCTGGGGTTCAGCCCGGACGGCCGTACGCTCGCCAGCGGGTCCGAGGACGGGACGGTGCGGTTGTGGAACGTCCAGGCTGGTCGTCTCACCGACCGGTCGATGGCCCTCAACAAAGTGGCCTTCAGCCCGGACAGCAGAACTCTCGCCGCCTTCGACGACTTGTATCCTCACGTCTGGGACATAACGCGGCCCACTCGGCCGAAGCCCCTCGGTCTGTTTCCCACGTGGCCGACCGACAAGGCCCCGGCCATCAACGGATACGTCGCCGTTGACCCCGGATGGCACACCTTGGCCACCATCGGCGACGAGCGGGACGGAAACCGTTCCATCCGCCTGTGGCGTCTCAGGGGGCCGTACATCACCGAACGACTCGGCCCCCCTCTCGCTCCCCGGGACAGCTTCCAGTCGGTGTGGTTCAGCCCGGACGGACGGCTCATGGCCGCCGTCACCCTCGACAGCTCGGTCCTGCTGTGGGAGCTCACCGACCCCGCGCACCCCAAGGGGCCGACGGTGCTGCACGGGCCGTCCGAGGACATCCCCTCACCGGCGTTCGCCCCTGACGGCCGCACCCTGGCCCTGGCCGTGGACGGAGCGGTCCGGCTGTGGGACGTGACCGATCCCGCGCATCCATCCGGCACCCGAACCCTGCCGGACCTTCCCGACACGGCCACGTCCCTGGCGTTCAGCCCCGACGGCAGAACGCTGGCCGGCACGGTGGACAGATGGATCAAGCTGTGGAACGTCGCCGAGCCTGTACGCCCGCCACAGACCCTGCCGGGGCCCGACGACGGCCTGGGAGCCGTCGCGTTCAGCCCCGACGGGCGAACCCTCGCCGGCGCGGGCTATGACGGGACCGTGTGGTTGTGGCGGGTGCTCGGCCCAGGACACGCAGAACTCCGCGGCAGGCCACTGAACGGCCACACGGGCACCGTCTCGTCCGTGACCTTCAGCCCGGACGGGCACCTGCTCGCCAGCGCGGGGCAAGATCAGTCCGTGCAGCTGTGGGAACTGGACGCGGAGAGCAACATCCGCGGCATCTGTTCCGTCACGGCCGGCGCCATGACACCCGACGCCTGGCGCCGGTATGTGGGCACGGATGCCTCCTACGACCCGCCCTGCACATGACCCGGCCAGGCGGCCGGACGAAGGGCGGCGTAGTTTTCGGCACTCACACGGTCATGCTCGCGCGGCTGTACTGCTTCGCCGTGGTCAAGCACGCTACCCGGCGGACCCACGTACGTCACGGCGCACGGGTGCTGCCGTCCGTATTGGCGCGACGGCTGCCCAAGCGGCTTCGCCTCCGCCACTCGTCGCCTCCTCGTCATCGCGGCGGGCGCAGCATCGTCAGGATTCGCGGCAACTCCGGTACGCCTTCGGCCCGGCGGACCTGGAGGATCGCCACACCGTACGCGGTCAGGCCGAGCAGGATCATGCCCACGACGACCGGCCAGCGCAGGGCATGTGGCATGTAGGTGGCCAGGAACCAGGTGTGGCGTTCGAAGCCGTTCGCGACGAAGATCCCGGCGACGACGCCCTGGGGGAACAGGGGACGGCGCCGAGGCCGAAGCCGGTCCATGCGACGGCCTGGCGGTGCCTGGGCAGGGTGGCCAGGCGGGAGGTCGTGCCTGGGCGGCGGCCGGTGCGCATGGTGTGCAGCAGTTCGGGTCCCCGCGCTCTACCTGCCCATCCACGACGCCCCGCCCACCGAGTGGGCGCTGGTCCTCCGGCGCTCGGCCGGCGAGACGCCGCTCGTCCGCGCTTTCGTCCGTACGGGCGGCGATCTCGGAACGCTTCCCATCTGAGACCCGCGCACCGGCCGGCCGATCGTCACATGCGCGAACCACGCCTGCCTGCCATCCGCCGGCCTCGACCATGACGCTCGCGGCAGCCGATGCTTCGCCGTGCACATGCGCGGTTCGGACGGGCAGGCGGCAGCCGCACGACCTGCGACACGGAATCCGCTGCCCTGGCACTGGCCGCCGCCGGCAACGCGCATACTTCACGTACACAAAGAGTCGGGAATCCGCGACAAATCAAGCACGATCCAGGACTTACGATCAGGCGAATTCCAGTACAGGAGCGGTTCCTCCGGGCTGGCCGCACGCTCGCCACCCGTGAACACGTCGTAAGCGGCACTGTCCTTCAGCAGCCCGCCGATCCTCCCCGATTTCTCCGTGCACCGGTCGTACAGAATCGGTTGTGGCCCAGGATGCTTCGCCGTATGGCTCCTCTCCTTGTTGTCATTCACGTAAGGTCCTCCGAAAAGCCCGAACCGATCGTTCATCAGGGGCCCTCCGTACGACGCCACGACTTCCCGGCGTTCTGTCCCGTCCTTCCGCAGCACTACGAGTTTGGTCAGTTCATAACGACGCTGCGGCGGCAGGCCGACACACCACTCGCGCCCGCACTGCGTTCCGTCCCATTCCCGCACAGCCGCCGGCACCGTCTGCTCCAGCGATGGGAGCCGCTGAGCGGCCCCTCCCTCCAACGGCACACGATAAGCCTGTCCATCTCCGTGCCAAACGGCGTCATCACCGACGATCGACAACCTGTCCTCGAACGGCACCTGGCCATGGCCGGTCAACCAGGTCGCCAATCTCATTTCGCCGCCCGACCGAGGCATCGTCCAGAGTTCCACGTGCCGTTTGCCCGCGTTCCACGGCTCCGAGCGATAGACCCCTGCCGTCCACACGATTTTCGTCTCACTCGTGGCGACGCTCATGATCTCGAAGCACAAACTGCACTCTGCCCACTTCGGCGCAGTGCCGAGGGCGCGAACACCGCCCGCACGAAGATCGTAGGAGTAAAAAGTGGGCCGCCACTCGGACGAGGTGACCATCAGAACCTCGTCCTCGCCCAACATGGCAGCCGGCTCAACGGGCAACTTGCCCTTGATCTTCGCAGGCACCGTGACTACGGCATCACGCCATATGCTCGCCGCCGACTCGTATTCGGGCACTTCAGGCAACGCCTGCGGACGCCCGGGAAGAGGCGTGCTGACATCCTGAATAGTGCAGGACAACGTGAAGGAAATCAGTGTCAGCACTATGGCCGCGGCCCTGGCAGCGGCATTCGGATGTACCGGCAGAAGCATGATTTTGATCCTAGGCTTCAAGGGGCAGAACACCGGTCACGGCTGAATCACATCCAGCGCGCGACTCGACACCAATGCGAAGCATCGACAGGGGGCGGTGCAGAGATCAGGGCCGGTGGGCGGAACGGCTTTGTACGACGGTGCGACGCGCGATTCGTGCTTCGGACCGAACGCCGCGAGGAACAGCGGGAGATCCCTCCGGTCGACATAGCGGACGTTCTGCGCCGACTCCCCCACAACCCCGCTCGTGGCTGAGGTCGGCGGACGTCAATAGCCCCTGGTACGGCGGGCAGCCGGACGGATGCGGCGCCTGATGTCGCGCCTGCCCAGGGCACGCAGCACATCGATGCCCAGGATCGCCCCGGCGCCGATGGCCAGGGCAGTTGACAGGGCCTCGATGAGGTAGTGGGTGCCACCGAGCACGTCACCGAGGTTCAGCTTCAGCATTCCGCGAAACATCACCGAACCTGGCAGCAGCGGTCCGATCGCCGGGATCACGAACACGATGGGTGGTACCCGCACCCGGTTGGCGTAGATCGAGCCCATCAGCCCGATCACCGCGGCTGCCACGGCGGTGGCGAGCACCGCCGGCCAGTCCAGCCACCGTAGACAGACATAAGCAGTCCAAATGACCACACCACCGAGGGCCGCCGGTGGTGTGTGCTTGGGCGGCACTCGGAGCGCCACCGCGAACGTCAGCCCCAGCATGAGCGCCCCGATGAGTTGCGGCACCGCCAGCGACAGTGGTGCCGTGGGCGCATCGTCCACGGTGATCCGCACACCCGCCTTGACAGCGACGGTGAGCACGATGCCGATCCCCGACAGGACGGCTGCCACGATGAACACCACCTCCGACAGTCGCGCGGTGGCGGTGACGTATTCGCCCGCGATGCCGTCCTGCACGCAGGCGACGAGCGGCCGGCCGGGCAGCAGTGCGATCACCGCTCCGACGACGATCGCTGAGGCCTGGACGGGCACCTGCTGCCAGATCATGAGCACCGCGGCCGCGGTGCCGACGGCCGCGGCCACGGCCGTTTGGAAGAACTCCGCGACTCCCCGCCTGGCGAGCCAGGTCCCGGCGCGGTCCCCGAGCAGGGTCGCGATGAACGCGGCCAGCGCCACCACCGGACCGCCACCGGTCAGGACCGCTGCCGAGGCCGCGACCAGCGCGGGCGCCGCGGCCCCGACCCAGCGTGGATGCGCCCTCGCCTGGCGGGCGATCTCCTGCAGGCGCCGGCGACCCATGGTCAGCGGCAGCGTTCGGCCGGTGATCTCGCCGACCAGGTCGTGCAGCGCGACCAGGCGGGCGAAGTCCGGTTCGCGCCTGCGGACTCGCCGTTCGGCCGTGACCGGCATACTGCCGTCGTCCGGGACATTGGACAACGTCAACGCTGACAGGTTGACGTCTGCCTCGATCCGGCGCACCCCGTAGGTTCGTGCGATCGCGCGCATGGCGTTCGTGACGTTCTCGGTGCTTTCTCCGCTGGCGAGCAGCAACTCGCCGATGCGCAGCGTCAGGCTGACGGCGCGGTTGGCGTCGGCGTCGGAGACGGCTCCGCTCATTCACCGATCTCGCTGGCCGGCCGCGGCATTCAGACGGCGTCCCGCTGGATGCGGCATGTCATGCGGTGGGCGCCGCCGAGCCGACGACCACTCCCGGGACCAGGGCGAAGCAGTTGTCTCCTGAGTTCCATCGCTCGCGGGCCTGCCGGCTCCACCCGCACGATGTCGTCGAACAGCAGCTCGTCGCTGTTGGACGATGACCTTGCGCAGGGTGCCCGCCTTCGTACCGGTCTCATCCACCCCGCGGCTCCGCGTCTTCGTGCCGGCTCTCTGGCGGTACGTGTTCGATCTTGAAGCCGGTGAACCCGTACACGACGCTGAGCAGCGGGCTGGCGATGTTGAAGAAGCAGAACGGCAGGTAGGCCAGCGTCGGCACGCCCAGGACCGCGCCCATGAACGCGCCGCAGGAGTTCCACGGCACCAGCGGTGAGGTGACCGTGCCGCTGTCGGCGGTCAACCGCGACAGGTTCGTCGGCGCCAGGCCGCGCTTGGCGAACTCGACCCGGAACACCCGCGCGGGCAACACCAGCGCGATGTACTGGTCACCGGCCACGATGTTGAGCCCGAAGGCGCTGGCGAACACCGCCACCGACAGGCGGCCGGTGCTCTTGGCCGCCCGCACCATCAGCTCGATCAGCCGGTTGAGCAGCCCGAACTCCTCCAGCAACGTACCGAACGTGACCGCGCCGATGATCAGCCACAGTGTCGGCAGCATGCTGTCCATCCCGCCGCGTGACAGCAGCCGATCCACATCCGCCAGACCGGAGCTCTTCTCGTACCCGTTCGCCATCGCCCGCCAGACCGCCTTGATCCCGGCCACGACAGGATTCAGCCCGGGCTCTCCGACGAACGCGCGGATCACCGCGGGCTGGGTGAAGCTCCCCACGATCCCGGCGAAGATGGCCGCCGCCATCAGCGCCAGCGTCGCCGGCACCTTGCGCGCCGACAGCACCACCAGCAGCAGCAGCGGGAGCAGATTCAGCGGGGTGATCCAGTAGATGTCGCCCAGAGCGTTCAGCTCACTGCCGGTGTCGCCCAGGTCGGTCGCGGCCGGCCCCCAGACCCAGCCGATCAGCAGGAACAGCACGAAGGCGATCAGGAACGCCGGGATCGACGTCCACGCCTGCCGCTTGATGTGCTCATAGACGTTGACCCGGACCATCTGCGCGGTCAGCACCGTGGTCTCCGACAACGGGGACAGTTTGTCCCCAAGGTACGCACCCGAGATCACCGCTCCGGCGGTGATCGGCGCCGACACCCCCAGCATCGTCGCGATGCCCACCAGCCCGACGCCGATCGTCGCGGCCGTGGTCCACGAACTGCCGATCGACATCGCCACGATGCCGCAGAGCAGCGCGGCGGCCGCGTAGTACCAGCCAGGCGACAGCACCTGGATCCCGTAGTAGACCAAGGTGGGGATCGTCCCCGACATGTTCCAGGTGCCGATCAGCGCGCCCACGGCCAGCAGGATGAACACCGCGCTGGTGATCGACGACAGCGCGCGCTGCCCGCTGGCCTCGACCTCCTCCCACCGGTTTCCGTTCCTCAGCACCACCAGCATCGCGACCAACGCGCACAACACCAGCGCCACCTGGAGCGGCCCGTTGAGGGCATCGAGGCCGAACAGCGCCAGGGAGCCGCCGATCAGCACCACCAGCGCGCCCAGCACGATCACCAGATCGGCCAGCGACGGCGGCCGAACCGACCTACCCGTGTCCCCTTGGGCGTCGCCCTCCGTGCTGTCGCTCATCGCCTCGTCGCCGGCGCACCCGCCGTTCCCGCCGCTCGCCGTCCGCCGGCCTCACCGGGCGGTGCCGCATTCCGATCGCATCCGATTCGACAGCGGCCTTCCCGGACAGCCCGGCCCACGCCTGTCGCCGACGCCGAGGAACCGAGACCCGCCCAAGATCGACACCGCATTGCCGCCTCCTGAGGGTCTCTGATCTGTCCCCTCACCACCCGAGGGAAACCGCATGACATGCGAGGCGACGTACCCCATCGGCGCGGCGACAAGGTTCACGGCAGGTCAAGTTCGTTCCATGTCACCTGGCCGCCGTTGTCTCAGACACCCGTTGGCCCGGGCGGCGTGGTCGATGACTTGATAGCTCACCGCGGCAAACTGGCGGCCGCGTGGTGATGACAAAGGGCGACCTCAGATCAAATATCCGGAAAAGGAATGTCTCTCCAAGTTCACCGCTGGATTGAGGCATGATCCGGCAAAAGCGGTGGTTGGGCGTTGTCGGTTCCGTAGCGGATTTGCGACGTTCTGGCGGTACCAGGAAGAGCGCGGAACCATTCTGGGGAATACGTACATGAGACCTTCACGGGTTCGATCACTGGCGATGCCCGGCGTCGCTCTCGCGAGCGTCGTGCTCGCCAGCGGAATCGCCTCCCTCCCGGCCGGCGCGGACAGAGCGTCCGGCGCGGGCAGAGCGTCCGGCGCGACCGACGCGGACTTCGACGAGAGATGGGGGGTCGTTGGCCGTAACACGCTGGGAGGGCCGAGCGCCGTCCTGCGGTTCGGCCCTTGGGGTCGCAACTCCGCCGACGATCTCCGCGCCACCGTGCCGCCGCCGTACGGGGCCGGCAGCCTGGGCCTCATCGTCGGCACCGGCGACGACAAGATCGTGTGGGGCGACGAGAGCGACTTCGGCGGCATGCGGCTCAGCAGCATCAACACCCTGTCGTACTGGGTGTTCGAGGGCCAGACGCCTCCGCTGACGAACCTCCCGCCGAACCTGATCATGGAGGTCGACCCGAACCTCGATCCCGGCGTCAACTTCACCAGTCTGGTCTTCCTGCCGGAAAGCGCCACCCGCCCCGCCTCTCCCCCGACGCGCCTACCGAGCACCTGGCAGCGGTACGTGCCCAGCGCGGCGGGCAGCGCCTGGTGGGCCACCAACGCGCGGACGGCCGCGGCCACAGGATGCAGCCTGTCAAGTCCCTGCACCTTCA
Organism: [Actinomadura] parvosata subsp. kistnae; assembly: GCF_900323885.1. Classification (GTDB taxonomy): domain Bacteria; phylum Actinomycetota; class Actinomycetes; order Streptosporangiales; family Streptosporangiaceae; genus Nonomuraea; species Nonomuraea composti. The sequence continues at coordinate 461,539 of NZ_OOHJ01000018.1, forward strand.
GCGAGCTCAAGGAGGCGCTGCCCAACGCGGTGATCACGTTCAGCCTGGGGATCAACAAGGGCAGGGACACCCCGTTCGTCGGTGCCGTCGACGGCGTCCAGGTCAACAACCGAATCTTCGACTTCGAGCCGCAGGGAGTGCGCGAGCTTTCTGCCGTACACAGGTCCAAGTCCCAGCGACAACTCCGGCTGCGCCATGAACGCCGGCATCCCCTGCCTGCGCCTCGTCCCCGCCATCGGTAGAGCCTGGTGCGCCGGTGACGGTGTCACCATAATTGATGATCTACGGGGTGGGCGGGCGAGGGGAGCAAGCGGAACATGTCGGTGATCCAGCCGCTGCGTGAGGGCGACCCCGCCGAGATCGGATCTTGGCGGCTCATGGGGAGGCTGGACGCGAGCACCTATGCCGGGGAGAGCGACGACGGCGAGCGGGTGGTCATCAGAGTGCTGCCCGCGGACGTGGACCCCGAGGACTTCCGGCGGGCCGTCGAGCCGCTCCGTGACGTCTCCGCCTTCTGTACGGCGCAGGTCCTCGGCTCCGGCGCGCTGGAGGACGGACGGCCGTTCGTCGTGAGCGAGTTCATCGACGGGCCGACGTTGCGCGAGGCCGTGGCGGCGGGCGAGCCGCTGCGGGACGCGGCCTTGCATCGGCTCGCGGTGGGCACGGTGACGGCCCTGGTCGCCCTGCACCAGTCGGGGTCGGTGCACGGTGACCTCGGGCCGGACACAGTGGTGCTCGGGCCGGACGGTCTCCGGCTGATCGGGTTCGGGCTGGTACGGGCGATGGGGACCTCCGTCGAGGCGACGACCCGCGAGGTGGATGTCCCCGCGTTCACCGCCCCGGAGCGCTTGCGGACCGGTGAGGCCGGTCCGGCCGCGGACCTGTTCTCGTGGGGGGCGACCATCGCGTACGCGGCGTCGGGACGCTCGCCTTTCGACGGCGGCTCGGTGGCCGGAACGGTGAACCGGATCACCGGCGCCGAGCCTGAGCTGCCCGAGCTGGGCGACCTGCGGGAGCTGGTGCGGGCGTGCCTGGAGAAGGACCCGGCCCGCCGCCCGGCCGCGAGTGACGTGCTGTTACGCCTGGTGGGCGAGACGAGCTTCCTGACCGGCATCGTGCCCGCGCCCGGGGCGGCAGCGGAGAGGCCCGCGGCCGGTGAGACGCCGGCAGCCCCTGAGACGACAGCCCCTGAGCCGACAGCTCCTGATCCGTTACCACCTGGCCCGACAGCTCCTGACCCGTCATCATCTGCGCCGTCATCATCTGGCCCGTCATCACCTGGCCCGTCATCATCTGGCCCGGCAGCACCTGAGCCGCCATCACCCCGCCCAGCGACCTCCGGCAAGCCGTCACCTGGGCCGCAAGCGCGACCGGGCGCGACGTCCGGCCGGCGGCGGAGCACGGCGCTGATCGCGGTGGCCGCGTTCGTCGCGGGGGCCGTGTTGTCCGGCGGTGGCGTGTACGCGCTGACGGACCGGCGCGGGACACCCGCCGGGCCTCCCGCCGCGTCGGCCGGCACCGCCCCGCCGTCGAGTGCCGCGCAGGCGGCGCCCACCCAGGCGGCGGGCATGGTGATCACGGCGGCGCCGCAGATCACGGCCGGCGCGACGGCCGCGCCCATGCCGCCGGTGGCGAAGAAGGCCGACAAGGACGTCAAGCTGCCGGACATCGAGGCCACGCTGCACGAGCACAGCTCGGACGCGCTGCGCCTGGCCGCGTACCTGCAGACCGAGGAGCCGTACACCACGTTCGCCCGCGACGCCTCGGGCGCGTTCAAGGGGGTCGGCTTCGGCGAGGAGCCGGCGGTCTCGCCGGACGGCACCTGGGTCGCGCTCAACCCGTGGCTGAAGTTCCAGAACTCCGACCTGGACCAGGTCAGGTTCGTCAACCTCAAGACGGGCGAGCAGTTCGCGGTCAGCACCGTGAAGAAGCCGAGGCAGACGTGGTTCCCGGCGTGGTCCCGCGACGGCAGGCGGCTCGTGCTGTCGGTCACCGACGAGAAGCGGACCAGGATCAGCGGCTTCGCGCTGGTGGACGTGGCCGCCAGGACCGCCAAGGTGGTGGAGGCGGAGTACTCCGACGACATCAGCCTGGCGTTCACCTTCACTCCGGACGGCGGGCCGGCGCGCGGCTACCACGACGGCGACACCTACGGCGTCGAGTTCTACAACGACGCGGGCCAGGTGACCCGGAGCATGCACTGGGTGGGCAAACCGCGCAACCGCGACTGGTTCTCCCCCTCCGGCAAGCTGTTCTACACCGTCTGCCCCAAGGGCGGGACGGTGTGCGTGTGGAACGCCGAGACCGGTGTGCGGACGGCCACCGTGCCGGGGATCAGCCCGAAGAGCAACCTGCTCGGCTGGTTCGACGAGGCCCATCTGCTCGTCCAGGAGCCGGACAAGAAACGCAAGAAGCGCGCGGAGGTGCGCATCGTGAGCCTGACCGGCGGCGTGTCGCGGGTCCTCGCGGACGTCAACCCGCTCAACGGCGCCCTGAACTGGGCGCCCGCGGCACGGTGACGGCCGGGCCGCTGCTCGGCGACGACCCGGCCGAAGTGGCGTCGTACCGCGTGCGGGGCCGGCTCGGGGTGGGCGGCCAGGGCGTGGTGTACCTGGCCGAGTCGCCGCGAGGTGAGAAGGTCGCGGTCAAGATGTTGCGGTACGGCCCGGCGGCGGACACCGGGACGGGCGGCGGGGCAGACAGCGGGGCGGGCAGCGGGGCGGATTTCGCGCGGGAGATCGAGCTGACCCGCCGGGTGAAAACGTTCTGCACCGCGAACGTGCTGGCCACCGGGGAGCTGAACGGGCTGCCGTACATCGTCAGCGAGTACGTGGAGGGCCCGTCGCTGGCGCAGGCGATCGCCCGGCGCGGGCCGCTGCGCGGCGCGGAACTGCGCCGGCTGGCGATCGGCACGCTGACCGCGCTGGCGGCGATCCACCAGGCGGGGGTGGTGCACCGCGACTTCAAGCCGGGCAACGTGCTGCTCGGCCGGGACGGCCCGAGGGTGATCGACTTCGGGATCGCGCGCGAGCTGGACGCGGGCGGCGCCGGCACCGCCGAGCTGATGGGGACACCGCCGTACATGGCGCCCGAGCAGTTCTCCGGGGCGGGATCCGGCGCGCCGGCCGACCTGTTCGCGTGGGCGTCCACGATCGTGGCGGCCGGCACGGGCCGGCCGCCGTTCGGCTCCGCTCCCACCCCGATGGTGGTCCACCGCATCCTCACGGCGGAGCCCGAGGTGGGTGACCTCCAGGGCGATCTGCGGGAGCTGGTGCTGCGCTGCCTGACCAAGGATCCGGCGGAGCGGCCCACGGCGTCCCACGCGCTGCTGACCCTGCTCGGGCATCCCGTGCCGCCCCGGCGGCTGCTCGCGGCCGGGCAGGCGTCCGCCGCCCCGCCCGCCGCCCCGCCCGCCTCCGAGGACGTTCCCCGGCGGCGGTGGGCTCGGTACGGCGCCGTCGCCGCGACGCTGGTGCTGCTGGCGGCGGGCGGCGCGGCGTACCTGCTGGCGCGGACCCCCGGTGAGCAGAGCACTCAGACGGCCGTGGCCGCTCCACGGCGCTCGCTCTCGAAACCGATGCGGACCTCCTCGTCGGTGACCGTCCGGCTCCCCGACTCGGAGATCAAGGTGTACGACCACCCGGAGGACCCGCTGTGGGTGTCGTCGGTCGCCGGCCCGGCGGAGGACTCGGCGACGGGCTACCCCGCGTACGTCCGCGATCCCGCGTCACGGCGGTTCACCTTCTTCGGCGCCTTCCAGGCGCCGGCGGTCTCCCCCGGCGGCGCGTACGTGGCGGCCCTGGCCATGAGCAACCTGGCGCGCACCGACTTCAACGTGCTGCGCCTGGTGACCCGCCGTACCGGTGAGGACGTCCAGATCCGCACCTCCGACAAGCCCGGCGACACCACGGACCTGCGCTGGAGCGACGACGAGCGCCTGCTCCTGAGCGTTCACGAGGGCGCGGGCAAGAGCCGGCGCGCCACGGGCTTCGTGGTGGTGGATCCCGCCATCCGGGCCGTCACCGTCAGCGAGGTTCCCGGCGGCGGCTCCGGTCCGTACGTCTGGGGGGCCGGCGACAGCGTGCTGCACCAGGGCGAGGACGGCACGGTCCGCTCTTTCGACCTGAAGGGCGCCGAACTGCGCTCGTTCACCGGCGTGGGTGAGCTGTTCGCCGTCAACGCGGTGACCGGCCCGGGGCACGGCACGGTGTTCAGCACCCGCTGCCCGCCGCCGGCCCGCGGCCTGTGCCTGTGGGACGCCGCCACCGGCGAGCGCGCCGCCGAGGTGCCGCTCCGCGACGGCCACGCGTTCGAGGGCTGGCTGGATCCCGGCCACTACCTCGCCAGGATCTCAGCCGATGGCCTCACCAAGCTGGTGATGGCGGACCTGGAGGGCGAGCCGGTGCGCACCCTCGCGGAGGGCCCGGCGAAGGAGCTCGGCCGGATGGCGGTCGGGCTGACCCTCCGATGACCGGGTTCACCCGCCGTTCCGGGGAAGGGAGGTGGCGGGGACCGGCACGGTGGACAGGCCCGGGGTGGGCCGGAAGGCGCGGGCCTGCGCGGAGGCGCGGCGGGCGGCGGCCCGGGAGCCGGCGAGGTCCGCGGAGTGCCAGGTCTCCCACTGCGAGTAGGCGGGCCCGTCGATGGCGTCGACGGCTATGCGGCCGCTGATGCGGCTGATGTCGGAGGAGGCGACGAGGTCGAGGCCGACCCGCTGCATGATGGCCAGCGACATGCGGGCGGCGAGCACGCCCGCGCCGTCGGGGGCGCGGGTGGGCAGGGGAACGTGGAAGACGTCGGTAAGGCCGTGATCGACGCGGTCGAGGTTCTCGGCCGCGATCCGGCTGAGCTCCTGGCCGATCGCGGTCGCCTCGGCCCGCAGCCATCCCAGCTCCTCCAGGTCGGCGGGCGAGATCCACACGCGGCCGTAGATCTCGGCGAAGTGCGGGGCGCGGGACAGGACGGCGAATCCGGGATCGGACCAGATGGACAGGCAGTCGTTCCAGCCCAGCTCGACCGCGGCCCGTAAGTGCTGGATCCCGCCGGGCACGTCCCCGCCCCGGCCGTGCAGGTCGGCGAGCATCGCGTGGATCATCGCGAGCCCCCAGCGCGGCCCCGCCGCCACGCCTCCGGCAGCAGCGCCGTCAACGCCTGCCGCCCCCGCGCCATGTCCCCGTAGATGATCGGCTGGCAGGCCGCGTACAACTCGTTGAACCCGACTTCCATCTCACCCCGGAACTCCGCGTACACGAACCTTTTGGATCTTTGATAGCACGGGTGGGCAGGGGTTTGTGGCGGCACGGCCCCTGCGACCAGCCGACTCGCGTTCGTGCGGTTGAGCGGGGCCAAAAAAGATCGCAAGGCGGCGAACCTTCCTCCCCCCTGCGCCATCCAACCCCCATGTACGGCGGACCTGAAAACAGACAGGAAAGACGTTCATTGATGGCAATCGAAGCCGGCCACCCTGCTCTTCGCTACCGTCACCGCCGGCAGCCGCGTCCTCGCCCGCCCTACGGCAGAGCGAACGGATCAGCTCCGAGAGCGGCCGGCAGAACGCGGGCGTCCACGTCGAGCCGGGTGACATGGTGCGGATCCACCACGTCAGCGGCCGGTGGACAGCCGACTGCCGCGAGTTCTCCTACGCCGACGGTTGCCTGCGCGACCACGACCGGCGCCGTCCGCGTGAAGATCCCGGCCGCCGACTACTGAGCCGTGCTCCCAGAAGGTCGTGACGTGGTCGGCGCCTGCCTGCCTCCTCACCCGCAGCAGCCGGTTCACCTCCCACCCCACAACGGATGACCCCATATGCGCAAGAGAGATGTCCGTTCGACTACAGCCGCCACCAGTCCGAGTCTCCGGGCAGGGGCCGCGCCGCCGCCGGCGGCCTCCGGGCGCCCGAGCCCTTGGCCGCATGTGCGCGTCCCAGCGACGTCGAAAGCGTTGCTGGCAGAGGACCCGCACACGGTCGGCGGCTACTGGCTGGCCGGCCGCCTGGGGCAGGGAGGCCAGGGTGTCGTCTACGAGGCGTACGACGGTGACGGCACGAGGGTGGCGCTCAAGCTCCTGCACGCCGACGGCGGCCGCACGCAACTGGAGCGCTTCGCCCGGGAGGTCGAGGCCGCGCGCAGGGTGGCCTCCTTCTGCACGGCTCGGGTGCTGGACGCCGATCTGACGGGCCCGCGGCCGTACATCGTCAGTGAGTACGTGAGCGGGCCCAGCCTGCGCGCAGCCGTACGGGAGGGGCGGTCGTTCGCGGGGGACGACCTGCACCGGTTAGCCACGGCGATCGCCACCGCGCTGGCCGCGGTTCACGAGGCGGGGGTGATCCACCGTGATCTGAAGCCCGACAACGTCCTGCTCGGTCCGGACGGCCCGCGGGTGATCGACTTCGGTATCGCGCGTACCGAGGAGATGTCGGTGACGTCCACCGGACTGGTCGCCGGCACGCCCGCCTACATGCCGCCCGAGTCGTTCAGCGGGCGGCGGGCGGACGCGGCGGGCGACGTGTTCGCGTGGGGCGCCGTGGTGCTCTTCGCCGCACGGGGAGCGGACGCCTTCGCCGGGGACAACGCCGCCGCGGTGATCCACCAGGTCCTGTCGGCCATGCCCGACGTGGGCGGGTTACCGCCGGCGTTGCGCCCGCTGGTGGCGGCGGCGCTGGCGAAGGAGCCGCAGGCGCGGCCGACGGCCCGGGAGTTGCTGCTCGCCCTGGTCAGCGGGAGCGGCGAGGCGACCGGGCTGTTGCGGGCGGGCAGTGAGCGGGCGCGGCAGATCGCCTCGGACGATGGCCTGGACCCGGGGCTGGGGACGATCGCCGAGGACGCCTACACCGCGCTCCCCGAGGAGCAGCGGCGGCTGGTGCCCGGAGTGTTCCTGCGGCTGCTCACCCTGGACGAGTACGACATGGAGACCACCCGCCCGGTGCCCGTGGCCGAGCTGGAGTACGGCGGGCAGGACCTGCGGGCCATCCTCCGGGCGTTCTCCTACGTGCTGTCCGAGCGTGAGGGCCAGATGGTCCTGACCCGTCCCGCCGTCCTGCGCGCGTGGCCCGCCTGCGCGGCTGGGTGAGCGCGGAGAGACCGGGCCTGGCCGTCGTCGGGCAGCTCAGCCAGGCCGCCCGCCACTGGGACGACAACGGTCGCGGCGACGGCGACCTGCTGCGCGGCAGCCGGCTGCAGGCGGTCGAGAGCTGGGCCGCCTCCGAGCGCCGCCACATGACGCTCACCAGGCTGGAGCGGGACTTCCTCGACTCCAGCCGCCGGGCGCTGGCCCGATCCAGGAAGCTGCGGCGCGGCGCGCTGGTCACGCTCGTCACCTTGCTCGTCGTCGCTCTCACCGGCGCGGTCGCGGCCGTGTCCGCCGCGGGCGAGGCCAACAGGGAGCGGGAACGGGCGGAGGCGCAGAAGCGGCAGGCGTTGTCCCGGCAACTGGCGACGCAGAGCGTCCGGCTCGTCGGCACCGAGCCGACGGTCGGAAACCTGCTCGCGGTCACCGCCTGGCGGCTCGCGCCGACCAAGGAGGCCCGCCACAGCCTCCGCAACGCGCTCGCCGGACCCGCCGTCTTCACCAGGCCGGGCCCCGCGCTCGCGCTGGCCTTCAGCCCCGACGGCAAGGTCCTCGCGACCAACGGGAACGAGGGCGTCGTGACGCTCTGGAACGCTGTCACCCACCGTCCGACCGGCTCTCTGACCGGTCAGAAGCAGATGGCCACCGAGGTGGCGTTCAGCGGCGACGGCCGGCTCGTCGCGGCGGCGGCCGAGGACGTGCGGATCTGGGACGCCGCCACGCACAAGCAGGTCGGCGAGCCGCTCCGGGGCGGCGGCACCGTCGCGTTCAGCCCGGACGGCAAGCTCCTGGCCACCGGCGGCGACAGGGTGCGGCTCTGGGACGTGGCCACGCGCACACAGGTCGGTGACGCGCTTCCCGGCGCCAACGCCGTCGCCTTCAGCCCGGACGGGAGGCTGCTGGCGACCCACTCCTCCCGCGAGGCCGAGGCCCACGTCTGGGACGTGGCCTCGCACAGGCAGGTCGCCTCGCTCGAAGCGCACCTCTCCCCCTCCGGCATCAGCCACCTCGCCTTCAGCCCCGACGGGAAGCGGCTGGTCACCAGCAGCCACGCGCTGCGCCTGTGGGACGTCGCCACATGGCGGCCCATCGGCAAACCGCTCATGAACCGGCAGATCGGCGGCATCCGCGTGGCGTTCAGCCCGGACGGCTCGGTCCTGGCGACCACGAGCGACGGCGGCCGGGCCCGGCTGTGGGACGTGGCCACCCGCGAGGAGCTCAATCCCAAGCTCGCCGGTCACACGATCGGCCTGTACAGCGTGGCCTTCAGCCCCGACGGGAAACTGCTGGCCGCCGGCGGCCTCGACGGGCTGCGGCTGTGGAGCCCGTTCACCCACCGGCAGCTGGGCGCTCCCCTGCCCACGGCGGGCACCACCGCGCGCGCCGCGACGTTCAGCAGCGATCGGCGCAGCATCCTGACCTCCGACGCGCGGCAGGTCAGGCTCTGGGACCTCGCCACGCGAACGCCGATCTTCACCATCAGGCCGGGACAGCCCATCAACACCGCGGTGCGCAGCCCGGACGGTGGCACGCTGGCGATCGGCCTGGAGTCCGAGCTGACCTGGTGGGACGTCGCCGGCCGGCGCCAGGTGAGCTCGGTGCGAACCCCCCAGCACGTCATCGGGCCGGCGGCCTACAGCCCGGACGGCCGGACCCTGGCCATCGCGCTCACACCGGACCCGGAGACCGACGCGAAGCCCGAAATATGGCTCTTCGACACGCGCACCCATCGCCGAACCAGCCGCATCGTCCGCCCCGAGAACATCTCACAGCTCGTCATCAGCCCCGACGGCAGATACCTGACCGCCGTGGACATCGCGGAGAACGCCCAGCTGTGGGAGCTGGCCACCCGCACCGCGGCCGGCCCGCCCATCGGCAGGGCGAAGAGCGTCGCCTTCTCCCCCGACGTCAGAACCCTGGCCGTAGCCGGCAACGCGGGAACACGGCTCATCGACCTGGCCTCCCGCAAGCAGCTCGGCCGCGACCTCGGCGGGCACTCCGGCGTGATCACCGCCGTGGCCTTCAGCGCCGACGGCGCCACCCTCGCCACCGCGAGCGACGACAAGAGCGTCCGGCTGTGGGACGTCGCCACGCACGAGCAGGTCGGCGCCGCTCTTCCCGGCCGTAGCAGGGTCTCGCAGGTGGAGTTCGGCGACGGCGTGCTGGCCACGGTGAACGATGACGACACCTTCCGGATATGGGGCGTGGCCGAACCCGCCGACCTGGTGGCCGCCGCCTGCGCCCGCGCCGGCCGTACGCTCAGCACCGAGGAGTGGGAGCAATACCTGCCCGGCGAGCCCTTCCAGACGGTGTGCGCACCATCCTGAGCCACCGTGTCTCGCCGGACGGCTATCAGCACTGGAGAACGTACTGATGGGGACGCTGGCCACCCAGGTACGGAGTGATGAGCTACCCACGCGCGCCGCGGGGCCCCACCATGGAACACCTGGACTGGGTCGGGCTGGCGGACCGGCGGCGCGCCCCTGCCCTCGCTGCCCCGAGAGGTCCTGCGCCAGCTGCGGCTACTCATCCAACCGGATACCGTCCTGCACTGGTATCGCGATCTGACGAGACGGCGTCATGCCTGTACCTGCCCGCCGAAGCGACGTGGGCGCCCGCCCACGGTCCCCTCCATCCACGCTCTTGTCCTGCGCCTCGTTCAGGAGAACCCGGCTGCGGTACGCCGACGAGACCGGCTCGGCGTCCTCCACGGGTACTCACAAGCGGCTTGAACTGCGTGGATGAAATTTTCGGCAGGCGCAGTGTGCGGGGTTGGTGCGGGCGAGCACGTACGGAGCACGCCGTCGCTAGAGGAAAATTCTAGAACACGTCCGATCCCGCATAACCGCAGGTCAGACCATGATCAAAGCGCGCCCTGTAGGATTCGAACCTACGACCTACGGATTAGAAGCAAGATCTTTTAGTGTCGTGCGGTGCCGTCTGATGGTGGTTCGTGCCGCCTCCACGCATTTGTGTGTCCGGCAGTGCCGGGCGCTGACGACACGTGATGGGGCGTACGAGCACGCACCGAGCACGGCGGCGCCACACCTGCCCACCGTACCTGTCGTCACCTATCGTCGCCTCACGATGTCGACCGGGACGCACCAGGGCGACGTCCTCGCCGAGGCCAGCATCAAGACGATGCTCACCGGCATTCGAATGCCGCGCATGAACTCGATCATGGAGCGGTGGGTGCAGTCCTGCCGCCACGAACTCCTCGACCGCTACCTGCTCTGGACGAACGCCACCTGCGGCACGCCCAACGCGAGTACGAACACTTCCACAACCACCACCGAGTCCCCACCAAGCCCTGGACCAAGCTGCTCCACTGCGCTCTACTGACTCAATCACCGAGCCAGCCCTAATCGCTAACCTCAACGTACGCCGAAGAGACCGGCTTGGCGGCATCCTCCACGAGTACTCACATGCCGCTTGACCTGGGCGGATGGAATTTTCGGCAGGCGCAAGGTCGTGGGGCAGCATGCCCCACTGGCAGCCAGCGCGGCTCTGGTACAGCAGGGCGTTGACGATCTCCCGCATCTCGTATCTGCCCTGGTGGCCGCTGACCGAGGGATGCGCGGCCTTCCAGGCCGTGATGACCGCTCGATCAGGGCTCACCGCTCGTCGGACAAGTCGCTCGCGTATGGCTTGCGCTCACTCACGCCGCTATCCCAGCACAGCCACGCCCATCGGGCAGGCATAAACACTACAGATTCACCCAATCCCACTGCGACATCCCAGACATCAACTTACGAATCGCCCTCTAACCAGCCTCGGCCACAAGCTACTCATCCCGGCGTACAAGACACACCACACGGTGTACACCTTGGCAGCCAGAGGGGAAATCTGGGCGTTCGGCCACTTGGAGAACTTGGGGAGTGACCCCTCCTCGCAACTCATTTCGCCTGCTCGAAAGTACGACTCGCATCACTCCTTTTATCGCGAGCTTCCATGCTTCTCGTAAGTCGCGGACGCCCGGATACAGGGCGTCCGCTACGGTAGGCGCATTTCCCATCATCGAAGATGATCTATACTTTATCGACGGCTTATGTGATGATCACTCCGTTTTCGTACCGTCGTTCGAAAGGCTGGAGTGAACACTTCTTCCTTAGCGTCGGCTTATCTGGCCGGACGCGCCGCCGTGCTGCCCTGGTCGCGGCCTTCACGCTGCCGCTCTCGCTTCTGAGCGCGCCCGCGATCGCCCAGGGCCCCGCGTTATCCCCCACTCCCTCTTCCACGCCGACCGCACTGTCGACCGCCGCTCACGAACCGGCGCTCAGGGCCGCCTGGGATCAGGCGGCCAAATCCGGTAAGCCGGTCGAGGTTCCTGCCCAGTTCACCGAGACCATGAAGGTCTGGGCGAACCCGGATGGCAAGAACCTGCGGGCCGAGTTGTACACCCGGCCCGTCCAGCTCAAGAACTCCGCCAGCGGCGCCTGGGAGCCCATCGACACCCGGATCGTCACCCGCGACGGCAAGTTGCAGGCCACGCGGGTCAAGAGTCCGCTGACCTTCGGCCAGCGCGGCGCCATGCAGCTGGTGTCGGCGGATGGCAAACGGGGCAGGAGCGGGCTGAAGGTGCCCCGGGCGCTGCCGGCGCCGAAGATTTCCGGCAGTGCGGTCACCTACCCCGACGCCGTCGCACCGGGAGTGGACCTGGTGGTCCTGGCCCAGGCCGATGGGTTCATCTCACAGGTGGTCTTCCGGCAGCGGCCGACCGGCCCGGTGACCGTACGGCTGCCGCTCATGTTGCCCAAGGGCACCAAGTTCGGGAAGACGTCCCAAGGGCTGCCGCAGCTAAAGGACGCCAAGGGTGAGGCGGCGGCGGCGCCGGTGGGGCTGACCGCGATGGATGCCAAGGTGGAGGCCTCCCCCGAGGAAGGCAAGAGCGCTGCCGTTGACGCGCGGGTGGAGACCTCCGGCACGTCGCCAGAGCTGGTGTTCACGCCGGACGAGAAGTTTCTCGCCGACCCAACGGTGACCTATCCAGTGACCATCGCCGCCGCCGATGACTGGTTCGGTGGCGGGGAGCCCACCGACGCCTGGGTCAGCAAGAATACCGCTGGTAACAACTCAGCGGCCGGGTGGCTGCGCGCCGGCACAACCTCCACCAGCGCCGACATCGCCCGCACCTACTTGAAGTTCAACACCGAGGATCCGGCGCTTGAGGGCGCTGGCTACAACTATCAGGCTGACCCTTCGAGCTGGTGCGCCAAAGAACAGACGTTGGTGCACGACGTCGACGCCATGGCCCGGGCCTGGATCGAAGAGGACAAACCCAACCACGGTCTCGTCCTGCGGGCCCTCCCCGAGAACGCGTCGATCAACTGGCGTCAGTACTACGCCAGCGAATACAGCGGCGACCCCTATCCAGGCCACCGGCACCCGCCCACCCTCATGGTCCAATACACGCCGGCGATCGCGACCTACGAAGGTGTCGTGTCGATTCATCCCGCCTCGGAGCGGGGGATGACGCACAGCATCGAAGAGGTCGAGGCCCATCAGGTGCATCCCCGCAACGGTGAGTGGCCAGCCCTCAGCGCCCAGGAGGCCGAGGGCCTGCGGGACAGCATCGGCGAACAGTTCTCGGCTGACACCGCAAACCTGGTCACAGGTGACGAAGAGGGCTGGTCCGACACTGTTCCGGAATCTGATGAGCCTTGTGTTCCGGAACCCACGCCAACACCAACACCAACACCAACGCCGACGCCGACAGCGGGCGAGCCGTCCCCGACGGCGACGCCCCAGCCCACGGTGACGCCGGAGCCCACGACCGACCCCACGGCACCCGAGGGGCCGCAGCCCACCGCAGCGGAGACGACACCGACGGCCAGTCCGGAGCCTTCTTCCTGTGAGACGCCGGCGTCGCCGGTGAGCGAGCATGTCGTCTCCCCGGCGGCCCGGGTCGCGGGCAGCGTGGTCGCCACCTCGCTCGACCCCGAGCTGAAGGTCTTCGTCACCGACCCGCAGGACAGGCAGTCGAAGGTCGAGTTCCAGGTGGAGCATGACCCCGAGGCCGCGGCTCAGGGGACCGGTTTGATCTGGTCAGGGGCGGTGGACGCGGTCGCTTCCGCGACCGAGGCTTCAGTGCGGATTCCCGCCGGGACGCTGTCCGATGAGTGGGACGTCCGCTGGAGGACACGCTCCATCGCTGGTGAGACCGCCTCGGAGTGGGGCGAGTGGCAGCACTTCACCGCCATCGACGGACCGGCGGCCCCTGTGATCGGGGAGCAGAAGGCCGAGCCGTCCGTACCCGGCTCGAACGGCGATGTGACCCATACGCTCACGTCGTCCCTGCTGGCGAGGGTGCAGGACTTCGACCGCCGTGAGAGCACGGTCGAGGTTGAGGTGGAGCACGATCCGGCGCTCCCGCAGCAAGGCTCGGGCCCGATCTGGTCGGGCAGCGTCACCGGTGTGGCCAGTGACACCTTCGCGACGGTAACCCTACCGGAGGACAAGCTCCATGATCTATGGCAGGTCAGGTGGCGAGCCAGGGCAGGTGTCGGAGCCAGCGTCGGAGCCTGGTCGGACTGGCGGAACCTGACGGTAGAGTTGCCCAAGCCGATGGTTGCCGACCTGGAGGCGGGGCCTGTCCGCGAGGGGAGCGACCCTCCGGTCACCTCGTCACTGACTCCCGCGCTGTACGCGCGCCTCCTGGACCCGGACGGACGCAGTGGCACGGTCGAGTTCGAGGTGGAGCACGATCCAGCGCTTCCCCAGCAGGACTCGGGTCCGATCTGGTCGGGCAGCGTCACCGGAGTGGCCAACGACGCCTTCGGCTCCGTGACAATTCCCACGGACAAGCTGGCCGACCTCTGGCAGGTGCGCTGGCGCGCGCGGGTCAGCGTGGGCGGCGCGTCGAGCGCCTGGTCGGAGTGGCAGACGCTGAAGGTTGACCTTGCCAAGCCGTCGGCGGCCGATCTCGACCTTTCACCTGCTACGACGGTGAACGGTGTCGAGGTGGCTTCGTCGCTCACTCCGACCCTGTGGGCCTACGTCACCGATCCCGACAGTCGCGTATCGAACGTCGAGTTCCAGGTGGAACGCGATGGCGTGGTGGTCTGGTCAGGCACCAAGAGCAACGTGAACAGCGGCGCTTATGCCTCTATCACGGTGGGGTCCGGCACGCTGCAGGACCTGTGGGAGGTGCGCTGGCGGGCTCGGGCCACCGCCGGTGGAGCCACGGGCGCCTGGTCCGCATACCAAACGTTCAAGATTCAGACGTCGGGCCTGGCGGCGCGGGTAGTCGCGGCCGCGGATCCGACGCCTCTGCCGCCCGACCCGGGCCCCTGGGGAACGCGCGATGAGTTCTACGAGCACGCGTCGTTCAAGGAGTGCTGGATGGACAAGCCGGATCTGTCCGCCAACAAGGCGCGGCCTCAGGGGTGGTACAAGAGCCCATACAGCTGGTGCCACAGCAGGATGGTCAAATACACCTACATCAAGACGACCATGGGCCGGTACGGAACCACCAGGGTGAAGGTGGGTTCCATCGAGTTCGTGTTCTCCGCGCTGATCAGAACGGTCACCGGCAAGAAGCTCGGTCCCTTCTACGCTGTCGGCTCCGATGGTAAGCCTTTGCTGGACGACAAGGGCAAGAGGGTGACGCGGGATCCCACGCCGGCCGAACGGAGCGCAGCCGCCAAGGACGGCCGGAACATCCACATCGAGACTCGCATCCACGATTTCGACAAGAGCCGGGCCGGAGGGGATTGGTGGGAAGACGTCTACCTAGTGCCTTCGGTCTATTCACCGGGTTACGGTGCCCCCGCCTACTCGTGCACGGCCCCCGGCGGAGAAGCAGGGCCAAGACGCGAGGTGGAGGAGTGGAACAGCAATTCGCTGTGGCGTTTCACCCACGTCTCCAACCCGGCGACGTCCAGCGACTCCGATCGTGTCTCCAGCTGTACATTCCTGCCCCAGCTCGGGCTCGGCCACGACCACGAAAGTTTCAACTATCCGCTTCTGTCGGACCTGGAGCGGCATCTGTGGCCCACCGTCCGATGCGACAGCTCTGACTTGATCAGAGACAACTACACCGGATGCACGTTCCTGAGCGGCATCCCGACGTGGGGCATGCCCCGCAGCGCGAAGATCAAGTACAAGAACAGGAACCTCACCAACCATATGAAGGAACACGCCGATCACGTCTACGAGGCCCTTCATACGCCGCAGGTCACCAAACCACAGCTCGGCGTCAAGAACATCCCGGGGCTGCCCGCACGCAACAAGTGGCTGACCCGCACGACCATTGAGTCCACCTACAAACAGAATGTGGATGTCAAAAATCGTTACTGCTACGGATCCCAGTCGGTGTTCACTGATGCCGATCGCGCCACACGGCCGTCCGGCGAGAAGGTGCGATGTGACGAGTTCCCGTTCGCGCGAACCGTGGAAGGCGCCGGATACAACGGGAGGGACTTCTCGCTCAAGTTCATCGGTGAGAAGGCTAACAAGGCGGGCGGATCCACTCAGAGTATCTTCTGGGCGCGCTACCGCATCCTGCACGGCGACCGGTTCTACGTCGACCCGCAGTAGCAGTACGTCGCCCGGCATGTCAAGGTGACTCACGACAAGGCGCCGACCAGCCAGCCCGGCTGGTCGGCGCTCGCCGACGAACAAGGAATGCCCGTGAACGACGTGGAGGAGCACTACCGGAACATCGCCGGCTACTTCTCGGAAACGCTCTGCATCACCTGGTGCCAGGGGCTCACCCTCGACGAGGTGGCCGGCGTCTTCGGCAGCGGCCTGGACACCGGCCTGCGCTACAACGTGGCCGAGGCGGAGAACGCCGGCTTCGAGGCGCGAGAGGAGGCAGGCGGCGTCGCCTGCAGCGCCATGGCCGGGCAACTCGGCCCCTGGGTGGTGGTCGTGGAGCCCGAATACGGCGACACCGGTTCCGGTCACGAGACCCTGCGCGAGTTGTCCGCGAAGGATGGTAGGGCCCTCAACGTCTACTCGGGCGTCAACAGCCACAGCCTCGACTACTACCGGGATGCGCGGCCACTGACGACGCTGCAGTTCCTGGAGTGGGGAGAGGAGCCCTTCCACCGGCAGGGAGATCAGCCGCACCTGCTGGACGACCTTATCGGAGACTTTTCCGGTGAGCGCGCCGCGGACTTCCGGGCGTTCGCGCTGGCCGTGGCCGAGCGGCTGACTGGCGTCCGCCTGACCCACGACTGGCTGTTCAGCAAGCACCGCTGGCTGCGGTGGGAGGACTGGGACTAGCATCGGTTCTGCAGCGGACTGCGCTGTGTGAGTGGCTCTGCGGCTTGCCCGTAATGTCCCGGTGCGGTTGGGGCGGCCGTCGCGTGACGCTGTGAGGCCCGGACTCCGGGGGACCTGGATGAGGCTCCTTCCCGAATTGTCCGGGTTCAGGTCCAGCTCTCAAGTGGAAGCGGGCAGGTCGTTGAGCCGTTGCAGGCCAGGACGACCGCCCCGGCCCAGGGCCAGGTGCGGTCGATCCGCAAGCAGCGGTGGCGGACGCGGTGGGCCAGGCGGGCAAGCAGGTGGTAGAGCCGGTAGCGCATGGTGCCGGGTTCGGCGCGGGCCAGGCCGTCCTGGTCGTGCAAGGTCAGCAGGCGCAGCCAGCAGTTGGGCTTGATCCGGTTTGACGGACATCCGAGATCAGGGGTTCGTCCCCGGAAGGATGTCCATGATGGAGAGCATGGGGAAGAAGAAGCCGCGTCCTCGCCGCTCGTTCACGCCGGAGTTCAAGGCCGAGATCGTTGAGCTGTGCCGGCGGGGCGACCGGTCGATCCGTGAGGTGGCCCGGGACTTCGATCTGACCGAGACGGCGGTGCGGCAGTGGGTGCGCCAGGCCGAGATCGACGAGGGACAGCGGGACGGGCTGACCAGCAGTGAGCGGGAGGAACTGGCGGCGCTGCGGCGGGAGAACCGGCGGCTGCGCGAGGACGTCGATGTGCTCAAGCGGGCGACGGCATTCTTCGTGAGGGAGACCCGGTGAGCGTGCACCCGTTCATCGAGGCGGAGAAGCAGGGCGGTCACAGCGTCAAACGGGCGTGTGAGCTGCTGGGGGTCTCCCGTGCCGCCTTCTACGCCCGACGCAGTGCGGTGCCCGGTCCGCGTGCGGTGCGCGATGCTGAGCTGGCCGGGCAGATCGCCGAGGTGCACGCGCGCTCACGGGGCAGCTATGGTGCGCCGCGGGTGCACGCGCAGTTGCAGCGGGACGGGCAGCGGTGCGGCCGGCGGCGGGTGGCCCGGCTGATGCGCGTGCTGGGCCTGGCCGGGCGGTATCGGCGCTGGCGGGGACAGACCACGATCCCCGACCCGCACGTGAGCCTGCGGCCGGACCTGATCTTGCGCGACTTCAGGCCGGATCCGACCGGGCTCGGCCGGCGCTGGTGCGGCGACATCACCTACGTGCCGACCGAGGAGGGCTGGCTGTATCTGGCCACTGTGATCGACATCGCCTCCCGGCGGGTGGTCGGCTGGGCGATGGCCGATCACCTACGCACCGACCTGGTTGCCGAGGCTCTGCAGCAGGCCTGGGCCCGTCGCCGGCCGGCCGGGCCGGTGATCTTTCACTCGGATAGGGGCTGTCAATACACAAGTGCCGCCTACGCTCGGCTGGCCGCACGGCTCGGGGTGCGGTTGTCGGTCGGGCGGACCGGTCAGTGCTGGGACAACGCGCTGGCCGAGTCGTTCTTCGCCACTCTCAAGGGCGAACTCCTCGATCAGCGGTCCTGGCCGACCCGCGCCGCAGCCCGCAGCGCGATATTCGAATTCATCGAGGGCTGGTACAACCTGCATCGCCTGCACAGCAGCCTGGGTTACCGTAGCCCCGCCGACTACGAGGCAGTCGCAGCGGCCTGACCACCACAACGATCGTGTCCGTCGAAACGGAGCAAGCTCAGCACTGGCGCGACTGCTGCCCACGCGGCTACGTCTCCATCGGATCGTGACGCCGGGCACCTTGCTGGCCTGGCACCGCCGGCTGGTCAATCAACGCTGGACCTACCCGAACGCGACCGGACGTCCACCGATCCCGGACCAACTGCGTGAGCTGGTCATCCGGCTGGCCAGAGAGAACCCACGATGGAAGCACCGGCGGATATAGGGTGAACTGCTCAGCCTCGGCCATCAGATCGGAGAAGGCACCATCCGCCGCATCCTCATCGCGGGCGGGCTCGGCCCAGCGCCACGCCAGAGCTCACCGACCTGGCGGCAGTTCCTCGCCTCCCAAGCCTCCGGCATCCTGGCCTGCGACTTCCTGCACGTCGACACTGTCTTCCTCAAACGCCTGTACGTCCTGTTCGTCATGGAGAACGAGACACGCCGCATACACCTGCTAGGCCTCACTCCCAACCCCACGGGCGCTTGGACCACCCAGCAAGCCCGGAACCTGCTGATGGATCTGGGCGAGCGCGCCGGCGCTTTCAGGTTTCTCATCCGGGACCGTGACGGCAAGTTCTCCCGCTCGTTCGATGAGGTGTTCACCGCCGCCGGCGTACGGGTCATCAAGACGCCCGTGCGGTCGCCACGAGCGAACGCGTTCGCGGAGCGGTTCGTGGGAACGCTACGCCGTGAGTGCCTCGATCACCTGCTCATCCATGGTGAGCGGCACCTGCGTAAGGTTCTGGCCGAGTACAAACACCACTCCAACCATCATCGCCCGCATCAGGGCCGTTCGCTCCGCCCGCCGTTGCACGACCCCAGCAAGGTGATCGACATGACTTCCCGGATTCGCCGTCGAAGGACCGTCGCAGGCCTGGTCAACGAGTACCGCAGAGCAGCCTGATCACTCGGCAAACGCCCAGCTCAGCAGCAGTGTCCGCGTTTTGGCACCGCACAGGTGATCTCCGCGCGGTCCCGGGCGGGATCGGCCATGTGCACGGGCTGTGGCCGTTCCTCCGACTGGGAGAACAGCCGGTACGAGCGGCATGTCGCCGACGAAGCGGTCGGTGGCCGTCCGGTGCGGACCGATTTGTTGGTCCGCCGGTTGTACTGCGAGAACCCTGCCTGCCCGAAGGTCACTTTCGCCGAACAGATCGCTGGGCTGACGGTGCGGTACCAGCGTCGCACCGCCGGGCTGCAGGCGATCGTCGTGGCCGTGGCGAGGAGAGCCGACCTCCCCGAACGTCGAGGTGGCCTCGACCTCACGGCCTATCGTCAGCTGACCAGCGGCACCACTCCGAGAACTGGCCGGTCAGCCCCCGAATCCTATTGAGCCTCACAAGGCGCCTGGTGGAAGCTTCACGGCCAGACCGTCCGGTGATCGTGCCGTGCGGGCGGCGGTTTCCTTCCGCCGCCCACACGGCGGCTCCTACAACATCGGAATCCGCTGGTCGGTTGCCCGGTCCATCAGGGGCCGCCCAGCCAGCGGGCTGTCAAGGTGGAATTGATACTCGCGCGCGTACCCCATGTTCGAGGAGATCCGCTTCTCCCACGGCAAGAGCGGCTCGCAGACATCGCGAACCTCAACGCCGAGGACGACCCGGTCGCCGGTCTCGGACACCATGGTGCCGGTGACCTCATCGCAGAACTTTCCATCGGACCCCGGCTTGCCGGTGAGGATGGTGGCGGTGATCGTACGGCCGTCCGGGCCGGCCTCTGCCGACTCGATGGGATACCAGTCCGCCTGCCGGGCGCACCCCGCGGCCAGGAGCACGCCGATCGCCGCCAGCGCCCATGTCGGTGTGGCTTTCGTCCGTCGGGTCATCATTCGTTCCGGCTCGCTCAGCTGACCTTGCGCTTCTTGATATCGCCTCCGAATGCCTTGGTCGCCCGCCGGATATCGGTGAAGTATTGGGCACAGAGCCCGGATTCCGCCGCTGTGCCGCCACTGATGATGCCCTTGGCCGTTATATAGCCCTGGGCAGGTCCGTTGTCGACGATAGTGTATACGGGGCCTCCGGAGTCTCCGCTCCAGGTGCATGTCCCGAATCTGTGGCCTTCCACCACGGGGATCACCTCCTCGGTGGTCGAGCCATCGTCATACTCCGCCCTCGTCGAAGCGTCGGAGACCACCCAGCCGCATTCCTGCCCTGTCCGGTAACCGCCGGTGCAGTATTCGTCGTTCTCCCGGGGGCTGCGGCTCCACTTACCGGCGACCGGGGCCTTCTCGCTGTCCTTGTTGTTGTCGCTGATGAAGATCGAAGCGGTCTGGGCGCGCGTGGCGAGCTTGAACCGCGCCAGGTCGCCCTGGAGGCCGTTCTGACCGATGACGCTCCCCTTGCCGTCGGTGTACGTGCTGCCCGCCTGATCGCCCAGGACGCGGCCATCGGTCAGGCCGACTTTGGCGTTCGCGGGCATGTTGGTGGGCAGACAGTGCCCCGCCGTAAGGAAGTAGTTGTCCGACTTGGTGCCCCAGGCGAACCCGGTGGTGCACTTGCCGCCATGGGCCGCGTAGCGGCTGCCTCCGTTGATGTAGAAGTCCACGCCGAGAGCCCAGCGGGGATTGTTGACGATCCCGTCTTTGAGACGGCAGTCGAGTTCGTTACCCTTGCTGTCGTTCGAGCACTTGAACGTGGACAGGTCCGGGTCGGGGTCGTTTGGCCCCGCGATCAGCCGGGACGGGCGTTGCAGCCCGGGGCGCAGCCAGATCGACACCGTCGTCGCCCCATAACGCTGCGCGAGCCCGAGCCGCAGTTCCGGAGTGACCTCGCTGGCCTGCACCATGACCTGGTTACGGGCCTCCCAAATGGAGCTCGCGATCAGCTTGTCCGCACCCGGGATCTGGGCGTCGAGGTTGAGAATCTCGTCGGCGATGCCCTGGAGCCGAGCGGCGCTGTTGGTCACCAGAGGTGAACGGGGGCTGAGGTTGAAGGGCTCGGAGACGCCCGGCGCGCCGTCGCCGTCCTCGTCCGTCTCGTCGGCGCCGTCGTAGCCGCCGCCGTAGCTCCACTCCGCGCCGCCGTTGCTCAGGTAGGCCGCGCCGACCAGGGGCTGCGAGGCGGTGCCCTGGCCCTCGGCCGTGACTGCCGGCGTCACCACTTCACCGGTGACCATGTCGACCACGGGCGGGGCGAGCACGGATGAGGCCGCCTCGACCCGCGCGTCCGCGACGTCGAGGGCGTGGGCCTGCGCCTCGGCCATCGGCATCCCCCTGCGCCACAGGTCGGGAGCCGTGAACACCTCGACGCCGTCGCTGCCGGCGGGGTACACGACGGTGGGCTCGCCGAAGCTGTCGAACGTCGCCGTCAGTTTGGGAGCCGAGTCGGGTCCGCCGTACTCCGAGGAGGCCAGCACCCGCCAGTTGTCGTCAAGGCTCGGCTCGTCGGCGCCCCGGAGTTCCAGCCCGAAGTTTCCGCCGCCGCTCGCCCAGCTCTGCAGGATGTCTTTGACCGGCCATTCGAGCCGTTCCGGACCACAGTCCGAGGCGTAGGCCCCGGCGATCGTCTGGGCTCCCTCATCGGTGGAGGAGGGCTTGTTCTCCCAGGTGAGAGTCTCGGTGTCCCATTTGCTGGTGACCCGGCGCACCTGGATCCCGTCGCCGACCGGATCGCCGCAGCCGGGCGCGTCGGTGTTGAGGATGGAGAGCTTGGCATCGACCACCTGCTTGCCGATGAGCCCTCTGGTATTGAAGCGCAGGTACGTTCTGTTCAGCGAGCCGAAGATCGTCCCGGTCGTCAGGAACGCGCGCGCGGGGTCGGTGACGAGACCATCGTCGGCGACGTCGGCGTCACTCTCCAGCGACAGCGTGGCTGTCGAGGTGATGGTCAGGGGATACCTGGTCGCCGTGTCGTCGAGGAGTTCCTGGCTCAGCGCGATCGTCAGCGACTGCCGATCCGCCGTCCCGCCGAGGCTCGTCTCGACCCGGCCCGGCTTACGCGCGCTGCGCGTGGCCGCCTTACCGTTCACTGGCGCGGCCGACGCGGAGGCGTTGAAGGCGTGCGCGATCCTGCGCCCTGACGAGTCCGTCAGCTCGAGCCGTCGATCCTTGGTAGTCGCGATCTTGA
Organism: [Actinomadura] parvosata subsp. kistnae; assembly: GCF_900323885.1. Lineage (GTDB taxonomy): Bacteria > Actinomycetota > Actinomycetes > Streptosporangiales > Streptosporangiaceae > Nonomuraea > Nonomuraea composti. The sequence continues at coordinate 483,525 of NZ_OOHJ01000018.1, forward strand.
GACCATCAGCCTTGACGGGAAGAGTGAGGCGCAGCGGTCGGGCGGGCTTGGCTCGCAGGAGGATCTCCTGCCGGTACCCCGTGGGGAGCGCCGTCAGCACCAGGTCGGCGCCCGGGCCCGCAGCGTCGGTGTAGGTCGCCTTGTTGCCCGTGACTGTGGGGCGGGGCAGGGCCGTCGGCCAGCTCAGGCTGACCGCCTTCTCGCTGGAGGGGCTGAACGACACCAGCGGTGCGCCGTCGCCTCCGGCCGAGAACTCGACTCCGGCCTTGGCGACCTTGGGCCGTAGCACGCCGTTCTGCTCAGTGAGTGTGGTGTCGATCCACGCCCAGTCACCCGCGGTCTGCTTCACGCGGACGGGCTGGGACCAGATTTCTACGCCGATGCGGCCGTCGGGGTGTCGTGTGGCTCGCATGGTCTCGGTCGCGGCTCCGAGGAGCTCTACCGGCTGTGCAGGGTCTTCCTGGACGAGTCTGACGCTTGATGGGGAGCTTGCGGAGGCGGGGACTTGGGTGGCCACCAGGCCGCTGATTAAGAGGGAGCCGACTGTTACGGCGGGTAATAAGCGTCGCCGGGATCTGGAGGCTGCGAACACTAAGTCGTTCCTTTCCATGATCGCTGTCAGGCGCCGTCAAGTTACTTCAGGAATTACGGATACGCAATAGCCGTGTAAGGTCCGGTCCGCCGCCCGTGGTCGCAAGACCGTAGGTCAGGGCAGGACGTCAGCTCGCCAACGGACAGGCAACGTACAGATGAACGGCCCAAGGGCGGCGCCGGCCAGCAGTATCAACGGCGACCCAATCCTGGCCCCCTGGCGACGGGCGGCCGAACCCAAGTTGACAGCCGCGATCCGAGTGAAAGATCACCGGCCCGCTCGGCCGGCGAGGGGCGCAGGCCTGCCGCAGAGCCTTGGCAACCAGGTCGGTGCGCAAGTGATCGGTCATGCTTGGTGGCATCACATGATCACCGGGAGGGTACACCGCTTCCCGACCGATCCACAGGTCTCAAGCATTGCTCCGTCATCCCCATGCCTGATGCCTGTGCAACTCAACCTTGCGCAGAGCAGGTTTTGAGATTTGCTTCCCAAGCGTTCAGCGATCCATGACGATGGATGCACGCGGCGCACAATTGTCGGTGCGTCAATGATCGCGGAGTGTGGCCATGGTGACTCCCGAAGCGTTGACACATTTGGCTAACCAGCTTCGGCTCGGTCGACTCTCCCTTTTTGTGGGCGCCGGCCTATCGATCGGCGCGGGCTTGCCATCGTGGGAGAAGCTGTTCGCCCCACTCCAGGACAGCCTTCCCGATGTAGAGTCGCCGAGTGGCTGGGCGGGATCGGTCCGCAACGAACTTCCTCTCCTGGCTGAAGCCTACGAGACCGAATACGGCCGCAACAGCTTGATCTTACATCTGCGACTTGCGCTCAGTCGCAATGCTGTACTGCCCACATCCGTCCACGAGGCACTCTCCAGCCTGCCGGTCGACACGATCGCAACCACGAACTACGATGCGCTCATCGAGCGGGCCTGAAGGGTGTCAATACTCCGCGTTCACAGCCGTGACCTGCGGGTTTGTCTTGGCTTCTTGGTCTGAGCAGTGGCTTGGGCCCGGCATGCTCGAGGCTCGTGACGCTCCGTCTCTTCTATCTGATCTTCTGCCGCATCATGAGCTGGCTGACGCTGCTGGTTCGTAACGACGCGACCAAGAACATGGAGATCCTCGTACTACGGCACGAGGTCGCAGTGCTGCGCCGTCAGGTTGGTCGTCCAAGGCTGTCATGGGCCGATCGAGCAGTGCTGTCCGCGCTGGCCCAAGGACTGCTGGCGGTGCTGCGCGCCCACCGACTGGTGACACCAGGGACGCTGCTGCGCTGGCACCGGCGTCTGGTCGCGCGTCACTGGACCTACCCGCACCGGAGGATGGGACGGCCTGCGACCGATTCGGCGGTCGTGGCATTGATCCAGAGGGTGGCGCGGGAGAATCCTCGCTGGGGCTACGAGCGTATCCGTGGCGAACTGCGGCATCTGGGCCACCGAGTCAGCGGTGCGACGATCCGCCGAGTCCTGAAACGAGCACGGCTCGGTCCGGCACCGCGACGGGCTGATGACCGTTGGCGCGACTTCCTGCGCGCCCATGCCGCGAGCACGCTGGCGTGTGATTTCTTCACGGTGGACACCGTCACGCTGCGCCGGTTGTACGTCTTCTTCGTGGTGGAGGTCGGCACCCGGTTCGTACACGTGCTCGGCGTGACCGCCCACCCTGATGGCGCTTGGGCTGCCCAGCAAGCCCGTAACCTTCTCGCCGATCTGAAGGACCGTGCCGGCGCGTTCCGGTTCCTGATCCGGGATCGGGACACGAAGTTCACCAGCAGCTTCGATGAGGTCTTCGTCAGCGACGACGTTTCACGTGCTGAAGATCCCGCCGCGGGCGCCTCGCGCGAACGCGTTTGCCGAGCGATGGGTACGGACCGCCCGCACAGAGTGCACCGACCGGCTGCTGATCTTCGGCGAACGGCACCTTCACACCGTCCTGAACGAGTACACCGATCACTACAATCGCCACCGGCCACACCGCTCCCTCTCCCTCCGAGCGCCCACCGATAATGACTCCGTCGTGATCCCGCTGCCGCTGGGCCGGATCGAACGCCGGCAAGTCCTCGGCAAGCTGATCAACGAGTACCAGCGCGCTGGCTGACCAACGGATGCAGTCATGAAGAGGCAGGTCAGGGCCTCGGGCCCAGTTTTGACACCCTTCAGGCCCCGCCGCAGGGCGAAGTCGTCCACGCCGAGCACCCGCGGACCGGCTTCAAGACCGGGGTCGGGCAGGGCACGGATCAGCCTGATCAGCGTCATCCGGCTCACCGAGGACGCCAGCCGGCCGGCGAGCCGGGCTCCGGCACGGCCGCCCAACGCCAGCGCGATGGCCTGCAACGCTCCCGCCGCCCAGACACTGCGGCGGCCATATCGGACGGTCAGACCCGGGATCTGCTCGGCGAACGTCGCCTTCGCGCACGTGGATGTGCGGCAGAAGAACCGGTGCACCCGCAGGTGGATGAGCACCTCCTGGCCTCCGACCGCGGTATCGGACAGCCGACGTTCGTAGTGACTGTGCACCCGCTGCGACGGCGTTCCACGGGCCGGGCAGGCGGCCTCCACGGTGCCGGTCCTGGCCCGGATCCTTACCGTGGTCCCCGACCGGAAGACCTGATCAACGCACACGCCGACCAGATGAGGGAACAGGACGCCAAACAGCTCCTTGATCAACACGCTGCAGATGCTCGTGATCGGAGACTCGGCTACCGGCCGGAACGGCCGAACCGTGATCTACTCGACGGCTCCGATCACGGAAAGTGTGCCTGATCCAGGATTGGGTCGTCGTTGACAGACGTGACTGCAACTTCAGGTTGGAAAGGGCTGCGTGAACTGGCAATGAGATATCGGCAGACGTGGTTGTGGTAGCGACCGACGAGCCGAACTGGCAACGATCAGGCAGACCGCGCCGTTTCTACCATCCCGATTTCCAGATCATGTTCGCGTTTTCTGTGTACGTGATCCCTGGGCGTGTCTACCGTGAAGTCCTAAGTTGTTTGCAGGAGTGGAATGGGATGGACCCGATCATGTCGGCCGCGGCGACGAAGCTGCAGGGGGCGATGGCTACCGACGCCTGTACCCAGACTCGTACCAGGATGGTGGCCACGTGGCGTACCCCGTGCCCCAAGAGGGCCAAGGGGGTGCAGAGTGACCCGGATACCGCCCACATCCAGCCCCCAGCAGGCTAGTCGGCTGAACACCGCCGACACCGCACATGCCCTGGAAAATATGTGGCGCCTATGGCTGCCTTGCCTGCTGGATGGCGGTCCCACGCTAGGGCCGCTTCTGCAGCACCTACCGAGTGAGCATCTGCGCCTCCCCTTGTCCATTGGACAGCAGATCAGCGCCCCGACCATAAACGTCCCCGACCGCGCGGATGACCCGGCGCGGTGGTACATCACAGGCCACGATCAGCAGACCACCGTGCTATGAGCGGCGACGACCAACCCCAGGTGCGGATCGACGCTCACGCCGACGGTCAGGCTCGCCAGTACATCGCCGCCGGTGACCAACATATCCACCAACTGTCGCCACCGGTATCGCCGGAGATGCGCACGCTTCCCCGTGACATGGTTGCATTCACCGGCCGCGAAGAGGAATTGCGTCACCTCACCACCGCCGCCGCACAGAGCACCGGGATCGTGGCCATCCACGCCATCGACGGCATGCCCGGCGTCGGCAAGACTGCCTTAGCCGTTCGCGTGGCGCATCTGCTGACTGCTAGTTATCCCGATGGGCAGCTCTTTGTCGACCTGTACGCCCACACTCCCAACGTCCCCGCCGCTGACCCCGGCGAGACGTTGGGTCGGCTCCTGGCTCGCACCGGCATGGACCCGCGCCAGATCCCCGACGACCTCGGCGAGCGGGCCGCCCGCTGGCGCTCCCGCCTGGCCGACAAGAAGGTGCTGCTCATTCTGGACGACGCCACCGGGCACGCCCAGGTGGAGCCCCTTCTTCCCGGCGCGCCCAACTGCCTGGTACTGATCACCAGCCGCAGCCGGTTGATCGGCCTGGATGGCGCCGAATCCCTCAACCTGGCCCCCCTTCCGCCCGAGCAGGCGATCACGTTGTTCACCCGGCTCGCCGGGCGCGGCACCCTGACCAGGGCGGACGCTGAGGCGGTGGCAGGCTTGGTGCACTTGTGCGGCCATCTGCCACTGGCGATCACAATCCTGGCTGGCCGGATCGCGCACAAGCGCGCCTGGCCGCTGCATGCGTTTGCCACCGAGTTCGCCGCCGCAACCGACCGGTTGGGCGAGTTGGAGGCCGGGGACCGGGCGGTGCGCGCCGCTTTCGATATGTCCTACCAGCATTTGCCGGCCGCCCGGCAGCGGCTGTACCGACACCTGGGACTACACCCGGGTCCGGACATCGACCTCTATGCCGCTGCCGCCCTGGCTGACATCCCTCTGACTCAAACCCGTCGCGAGTTGGAGGCGCTGTATGTCGATCATCTCCTAGACGAGCCCGGCCCTGGCCGCTACCGACTCCATGACTTACTACGCGCCTACACCCGCGACCTGGCCACCGTCTGTGAGACGGCCGAGCAACGCGAGCGGGCAGCCGATCGGCTGCTGGCTTACTACACTCGTACCGCCCAAACCGCCGATTCCCACCTGACCCGCACCCCGTACCCTGCCCTACCCCCAGCTGGCCCCGATCCCGCATTGGACGGCCCAGACTTAGCCGACCGTGACACCGCGCTGGCGTGGATGCGCACAGAGCACGCCAATCTACTGGCCTGTCTGGAGCATGCCACTACCCAAAGCCTGCCCTTCCCTCTCATCGAGCTGACCGCGGCCATGGCCGCCTACCTACGCCAGGAAGGCCCCTGGCAGCAGGCCGCCACCTTGCACCACACCGCCGCCAACGCCGCCCACATGCAGCATGATCCAGCCGCCGAGGCCACCGCCCTGCACCAACTGGCCGACATCCGCTATCTGACCGGAGAGTACGCGCAAGCGGTCAGCCTGTTCGAGCGGACACTGAAGCTCCATCAACAACTCGGCGACCACCTCGGACAGGCCCATATCCTCAACAACCTTGGGTGGGTTCAGCGCATGACTGGGGAATACACGCAGGCGGCTGACCTACTCAAGCAGGCACTGACGCTCTACGACCAACTCGGCCACCAGCTTGGACAGGCCCACACCCTCACCGATCTGGGGCGCGTCTGGCGCGTGATCGGGAAGTACACGCAAGCGGCCGATCTGTTCGAGCGGGCGCTGATGCTCTACGACCAACTCGGCGACCACCTCGGACAGGCCCACGCCCTCAACAGCCTGGGGTGGGTCCGACGCGTGACCGGGGAGTACTTGCAGGCGGCCGACCTGCATGAGCGGGCGCTGGCGTTGTTTGAGCAGCTCGGCGACCGCCTCGGGCAGGCCCATGCCCTCACCGATCTGGGGCGTCCCCTGCGCATCACCGGGGACTATGCACAGGCGGCCGACCTGTTCGAGCGGGCGCTGGCGCTATATGAACAGCTCGGCAACCGTAGTGGGCAAGCCCACGCCCTCAACGCGTTGGGACGCACCCGACACCTGACCGGAAAGTACACGCAGGCGGCCGACCTGCACGAGCGGGCGCTGGCGCTATATGAACAGCTCGGCAACCGACTCGGACAGGCCAACGCGATGCAGCAGCTTGGCTGCCTTCTTACCCGAACCGGGAAGCACCCAGCGGCGGCTGACCTGCTGAAGCGGGCACTGGCACTGTTCCGCCAGGTGGGAGACCCCCAGGGAGAGGCCGAGGCACTCAACCACACCGGAGCCCTGCTGGCCGCCTGCGCTGGCCCAGAGCAGGCAGTCCCAATGTATTGGCAGGCACTGGACCTTGCCCAGCAGATCAAAAGCCCTTTGGATGAGGCGCACGCGCTGGAAGGTGTCGCCCGCTGCGCGGCCGCGACAGCGGATCGGAAAGTCGCGGTGACCGAGTTGCTGCGTGCCGTGGAGATCTACAGGCGACTCGGCGTCCCCGAGGAGACCACGGCCGCCGAGTACCTGGCCACTCTGGCGACCATGTGACGAGAGTAGACCTCCAGCACCTCGCAGCAATACGGTTTCCCCTCACGGGTGCGATGCTCAGTGACATCGGTAACCCACACATCAGCCCGTTGCGGACAATGCCGCGATCGACGAAGCCGTCGGCGGCCAGCAACTACGCGACCGGACGACGCCGCCGCTTGCCGGGTAGCACCTTTAGTCCGGCGCACTGCATCAAGATGGCCACCGCGTCGTGCCCGATCGGCGACGCCACGGGTCCCAGGCGAACTCGGCGTACACCTGGCGGATGAAATCGGTCAGCCAGGCATGCCGCGCCGCCCAGGCCACGGACGCACAGCCGCGCCACGCGTAGTAGCTCGACTCGGACACCTGCAGCACCCGCCAGCAGCCTGTACCAGCAGACCCTGGCACGCCATCACCGCGATCGCTTCGAACCGCCCGGTGCGGGTCATTCATGGTCCCCGCGCGCGGGAGCGGTGAAGTTCACTTCCTTAAGAGGCGGCCAGCATGGTTTTGCCCACCCCGGGGGGTGCCGCCCAGGGCGCCGCTCACCACCGCCCCACAGTGCCGGTCGCCTGTCTCACCCTTCTGCCAGCCCTGACCCTGGCCTGAGGCCGGAGCCAGGTCACCCAGCAAGCCGGCCAGCCGCTGCAGCAGCTGCTCACGCCGCTGGAACCCGGGCGGGCATCGCGGGACGTCACCTTCTACGATCTGTCCCGGCGGCGGCGGATAGGTGTAGTGGTGTTCGACGCCGACGGCCTTGCCGATGTCGTCGTGGTTGAAGTCGATGTGGTGGCCCGCGCCGTGGGGTGCCGGCGCTGTGGTCGTCTGCGTCGTGGCCGCCGTCGGTGCCGCCCATCGTTATCCCGGTCCGGTGCGGCGGACTCGGGGCTGATCACCTGCTTGCCGACGACCTCGCCATGAAAGGTGTTGTGGTGGAACTCAAGGTGATCGCCGCCGTAGGTGTGCCGCCGGTCATCGCCCTCATGGATGGTCTGGTCGCCGGCCGCCTGGTACACCCGGCCCTGGCCTGAGGCCTGCGCGCGCATCTGCACGTTCCGTGCCCCGTCACCGATGGAGACGATGCCGGAGTTGTCGCCACCGATGGCGACCGACCGCTCCCCCGAGGCCGACACCCGCGGCGACTCCTGCGACGGTGCCTGGCGCCAGCGGCGGGCTGCTCGGCTTGCTGGGCCCGCTCGACACGGACCTGCGCGCGCAGCGCCGCCACGGAGACCAGCAGGGCGGCCGCGCCCAACGCCATGCCAGTGAACATGCCGACCACGCTGGCCCGCTGATCCAGCACCTCCAGCACCTCTGTGGGCAGGTGCAGCGGATCGGCAAAGAACCACACCAGCACGGCCGCCAGCACGACGATCGCCATGATCCGCCACAGCCGTAAACGTGCCGCTCGATTGGTACGGGGCGTCTTCGCCATGCCTCCAGAGTGCTCCCGAACCGGGCCTAACGAGGCGGAAAGTAGCGAAGGAGTCGGTCCGGCCCGGCAGAGCTCCCGCTATTCGCCGCGTGTAACCGTAGCCGGCTTTTCTGCGATCAAAAGATAGTGACTTGTGATGCGGGCGCTGCCCGGCCATCACGCTGTTGCGGCGGATGTCGGCACACCAAGGGGGTTACGCCTCAGTGAGCGATCTCTCGACCGTGGGCGGGGCGGTGTTCGAGGAGTCGTTCGGGGATCGCGTGCGAGCGCTCCTGCGGGCCCGGCCGGTGGCCGACGCGGCGGACAACGCCGCACGGCAGATGTGGGGCGGATGCGAGTACGACGTCGTGACGCTCGCCTTGGCCGCCATCGATGCTGTGATCGCTAAGCAGGGATTCGATCAAGAGGTCACCTACGACGAAGCGGTTGCGGGGCTGGCCGTGTTGGCCGCCGCCGCCCACCCGGAACGTTCCATCGATGAACACGGCGCGGTGGCGCGGTATGTGGTGGACGCGCTGCTCAACCGCAAGGAACGTGAGGCGCCGTTCAGCTACCAGATCTCGATCTTCGGACGTGACGACGACGGCTCGGTCCGCCATCGAGTCGGAACGGCCGAGTTCCGGCTACTGACCGAGCATGAGGATCACCGCAGAGGCGTCAACGTCCTGCGGGCTTCGACGGACGCTATCAACGCCCTGGTGGGCGGGCTGGAGTTCGACGTCGAGGACGAGCAGGCTGCGATCGAGCTCATGCTCGCGCGGCAGCTCGAACGCGGAGCGTTCGGCCAGGCTGAGAAGGCGGCGGAACGATCGCTGCTCCTGTCCATCCGCTATGCCGATGAGTTGCGGACGCTGCTGGCGGACACGGTGCGGGACATTCGGACCGTGCTTCCCCAATGGGTCAGGGAGGTGCCGGAACAGTTGGAGCGCAACCGTACGCACCTGGAGGAACGGCTCGCGGCAGAGTCCACGTTGCTCGGCCATCTCCGAAGAGCGCTGGACGCTCCTGACACCGAACCGGAGGTCTCCAAGGCCTCGGCGCGCATCGCAGCACTGCTGGAGAAGTGCCGTCATCGGCACACCGAGCTCCACGGAAAGCTGGTCAACGCACGAACGATCTTTCTTGACGAGCAGGCCCGCCAGTCCTTCCGGCCGGTCGGCGGGCTGCGGAACCCTGACATCATGGATGGCCTGTTCCTCCCGCTGCTTGTCCTGCGCGCCGACGTGGCGGTGGAGCCTGCTGAGACCTTCGCCGTCCTGGTGTCAGGCGGCCAGGTGCCGAGGGTCGTGCGCGTCGCCGACCTGGTCGATGACCTTCTCGCGCCACGACGCGCGCCTTCACCGGAAGATCCGCCAGTTCCCGACGAGGAGCTCGGCGATCCCGATCCTCCCGCCATACCTCCGGAGGTGCTGGGTGCCGCCGCACGCCTGGTGGACGAGGTCGGGCTGCCCGCGCGCCTGTCAGATCTCCTGCTTTCCGCCCGGGCGGCGGACCTGCCCGCGGAGGTCGAGCAGGTCATCGTTCTCGCCGCGCTGTGGAAGTACGCACCCGAGACGGCGCAGGACGTGTCCACGGCGGTGGACACGGCTGCTCGCGTCCTCGGCGCCGCGGCGGCGGTCGACGCCGATGGCGCGCGGATCACCCTGCCCGGCTGGTCGGGCGATGATCTGATCGTCGCGCAGGACGAGGAGTCGCTCAGCCGGTGGGCGGCGGTGGCGGACCGGGATGCCTCATGACCCTCAGCCAACGCGATCTCGCCGATGTGGGTGTGCTCATCGGTTGCGCCCTGAGGCCGAAGATGCGGCCCGGCGCGGACAACGACTATCGCGCACTGCTGAGCCGCTACCGCGCCGACGTGGAGTTCCGCAACGCCGTGGACAGCGTCCTCGAGGGACTCGAGGCTCAGGTGCTGTCCGATTCCGATCTGGGACTTGTCCTCGGCGTGCGCCGCGAGTCGGTGTTCGCCTATCGCATCTCGGACCTGCCGAACGTCGGTGGTGTGACCGAACGATTGCTGGTGGGACTCGTCAGCGTCGCGGTCGCCGCCTACGCGTTCCCGACGCCGGCCGACTTCGATGACGACCGAGTTAGGTGGGTGTCGGTCGACGAGCTCGAACGCTTTCTCCGCGAGACGTGCGAACGGTTCAAGCGCACACCCGAGCAGGCACAGGGATCGCTTGACGAAGCGTGGCGTACCTATGACCGTCTGTCGCCCGGCTACAAGGCGGACAGAGGAAAGGGCAAGGCACGCCGGTCCCCCGCGTCCTCCACCTACTGGGTAGCGCACGTGCTCACCTGGATGGTCGACCAAGCCCTCGCCCGGTCAGCACCTGCCCGCGGTCCTGAGGTCTTCCAACTGCTCGAACGCTTCCGTATCCAGGCCGCTGAACTCGCTGGCAACGCCGCATATGACGTATTGGCCGCCATCAGACGTGGCGACCACGACCGGGAGGCGGCACCGTGACTTATCAGCTGTCTCGTCTGCGGCTGGCGAACGTCGGCGACAGGGCTGCCCGGTTCACGGATCTCACACTGGACGTGTCGTCAGACGCAGACGGTTCGCGTGAGCCCGTTGACTCGATCCTCTGGCTGCGTAACGGAGGCGGCAAGTCAAGTCTGCTCTCGCTCTTCTTCGCCCTGCTCCTGCCCTTGCGGAAAGACTTCATGGGCAAGTCCGTCAAGCGGTACCTGGAGGACTACATCGCCTCCGGCGACACGAGCCACACGGTCGCTGAATGGATCGCGCAGTCCGACGACAGCTTGTTGCCCCCGCCGCGACTCATCACCGGAGCCTTATACGAATGGATCGACCGCCGCAAACCCGTCGACCCCGATCGTGATCGTGAGAAGCTCAGAGGGTGGTACTACTCGTTCTTCGAGGTGCCTGGCGTGCTCGATCTCGATCACCTTCCCGTTCACGATGAAACGGGCCGCACCCGGCCGATGGCCGAGTTCGTTCGCCTGTTGCGGGAGATCGCGGCGTCACGGCCGCAGCAGTTCTCGTTCGCGATCACTGATCAGCGCGGTGTGTGGACCGAAACACTTATCGCGCGAAATGTCGATCCGATCTTGTTCGGCTATCAGAAGGAGATGAATCACTCGGAGGGCGGGGTCGCCGAGCTGTTCAATTTCCCCTCCACGGACAAATTCATCGACTTCCTGATCGATTTGACCGTGGACAGCGCTCAGCCGGAGCTCGTCGCGGCCAATCTGCGGAAGGTCATCGACGTCCTTGGTCGGAAACCAGATCTGCTTGTGGATCGTGACTTCTGTGCTGAGATGTCCGGCATACTTGACACGCTGGCCGAAAGACACCATCTCGCCAACGAAGCGGACCGAGAAGCAGGCGAGGCGAAGCAGGCGGCCGCTCTGCTGGCAGCCGCGTTCCAAAGCGCGGCTTCGGCGCAGGAAACCGACAGGGAATGGTTCGCCGGGGAGGCGAAGCGGCTTCGCGGCGAGGCTCATAGGCTGGACAGCGAACGCGGCCGACTGAACGACGTCGCGAATGAGTTGCTCAGGATCGCGGCCACATATCGGCTCGCTGCGGTGACCAAGGCAGCCGAAGAGGCGAAGTCGGCAGCCACCGCCACAAAGAATGACGACTTGGCCTGGGAAGCGGTCGGCCCCCTGGCCGAGCGGGCGGAGGCAGAGGATCAAGCACGGTCGGTGCGCCGGCAGATGACCGAGACGGAGCGAGAGACCGCTCCGCTGCGCAGGGCACGGGATGACGCCGCGGCCCTTCTCAAGGCCCGCTACGCCGCTCTCGCGGCTGACGAACGTACCGCCGAGGAGCAGATGACCTCAGCGGCGGAGACCGCGAGGTCCCATGCCGCGACCGAAGAGGAGCGCGTGCGCGTCAACCGGGAACTCTCCGCCAAAGCGGAGGAACGCGCGGACAACCTCCGCCTGCAGATGGCAAGCATCGAAGAAGCCATCGAAACCGCAGCCAACCTGGGCGACCTACCCGATCGAGAAGCGGTTCCCGCTGAGGTTCTCGGCGACTCACGGGCAGCCAAGAACGAGGCGAACCAGCTTCTGAATGAGGTACGCGCACGGCGCGCTGGCCGGCCGGCGCTGCGCACATCACTGAGTGAGCAGCGGAGAGCCCTGGCGACCGAGCGGGCCGCCAGGAACTCCGAACGGGATCAACTCGTCTCCGACCACGAGAAACTCTCCGCTCGCGTCAGCATGCTGGCCACCAACGCCAGGTTCGCTGAACTCATGGAGCTCAGCGAGGATGGGCGGCTCGATCTGTGGGCCGAAGCGGCCAACCTTCGTGCCGCGCTGACACATGCGGTCTCGACGGCCGAATCGGTCATCGTGGAAACCCGTGTCGATGCGGCCGACGACGATCGTGCGCTGGACGGGTTGCGCACCGACGCATTCCTCCCGACCACACGTGATGCCCAGCGCGTTGCCGAGGCGATCGCCGGCGAAGTGACTGCGCAGCCGGGATGGGAGCTGCTGCGTGACCTGGTGAGCGAGCCCGCACGCGCCGTCGCGTTGCGGAACTCCATCGTTGCGGAACTCGCCGCGGGCGTGGTCGTCGCGGACGCAGACCTCGGCAAGGCCCACCTCGCTCTGGAAAAGCAGGGCTGCTGGTCGATCGCCCACGTCACCGTATGCTCCGCGACCCAGATGCAGCAGGCGTTGAATGCGGCTGCCCCTGAATGGTCGGCGGTGCCCAGTGACCCGGCGTTGTACGATCCGGCCGCGGCGGAACATGCGCGGGCAGAACGTGAACGCCGGCGCCATGAGCAGGAACGGCGAATCGCCGAACTCCACGAGCAGACACAGGCGGACCGAACGCTGCTGGAGGTGCTGGAATCCCTGCTGCGCGACTGCCCAACCGGTTACCTGCACACCTTGGAGATCAGGGCCGAGGAATGCCGGCAGGCCATCGACATGATCGACAGCACCGACGCAACACTTGGTTCTCAGATCGACGAACTCGAAGCCCATGACCTCGCGGACGCGGCCACAGAGCAACGGCTGTCCGACAATCTCAACCTGCTCGCGAGCAGAATCGAGCGCCTGACAGCCCTCGTCGCCAAGGTCTCAACACTGCAGGAACTCAAGCGAGACATCGAACAACGAGACCGGGACGTCCGGGCGTACACGCGGGTCGCCGACGAAGCCACCACTCTCGCGAACGAGTGGCGCAAGACCGAGCGCGCCGCTGAACGAGAAGCCGCCGAGCACAGATCCAACAAGGAACGATACGAACGTGAAGGCCGCGCGATCTCCATGCTCGATGCGGGCCGCAAGGACGTCGCCACCCCGACGGACGACCCCCTGTCCATGCTGACGAGCCGTTTCAACGATCTCGACATTCAATGGCATGCTGTGGCAGCGCAATCCGTGCTCGCAGAACGGCTAACGGGGCTCATCAGTCGCGCCGAACGCGCCGAACAGGCGCTCGTGGGATATCCGGAGGCCATTCGCGAACGTGCGGCGTCGTTGCTCGAAACGGGCGATGGGCAGGATCCTGAACGGCGTGCCATCGCGCGACGCCGATCCCGGGAGAAGGCCGATCAGGCCCAGCAGGGGTTGAGCCGTGCCATTCTCCAGCTCGAACAGGCGCGCAAAGAGGTCACTGAGCGGACGCCGCGCGACAGGCTGCGGCACGCCCAGCTCGACGTCGAGCCCGCAGGCGAAGCCGAGGCGCGGGAGCTCGCCGCGATACAGGCGGCGACTGCGACCGACATGAGTGGACAAGTGACCGCTCTGAACAGGGAGGCCGACGACGCGGTCTCAGCCGCGAGCGAGGCGGACACCGCGGCGCAGGTGCTCGCACAGCGCGCGCATCGTCTCACCGACACTGCCGCGCCGGCCGACGTGGTGGATGGAGTGGCAGCGTTCGACGGCGACGATGCGCGGGCCGAGTCGGAGACACGGGCGGTACTCGGTCGCCTGGCCTCTACCGCGGAGATCGTAACCGTAGCGAGGATCAAGACGAACGAAGCCATCGACGCTGTGCGCAGGCTGGCGTCGGAGGGCAGGTTCTCCGGAATCCCCGATGCGATCAGAGATCGATTCACCGGTGACGATCCTGAAACGCTCGGCGAGCGTGCCGCCGTCCGCGCCGAAGAGATGCGGGCGCGTCGCACCACCATAGACGGCCAGCTCGCCGACATCGGACGCGATCAGCGGCTCGTCGTGGTGGAGATCGCCGCACTAGTTCAGGACGTGCTCGCGAACCTGGAGTCCGCAAACCGGCACTCTAAACTGCCCGGGACCCTGGGCGGATGGGCCGATCAGCACTTCCTCCGAATCCGGTTCGCCCGCCCCAGCAGCGAGGAGGACCTGCACGCACGAATTGACGCGGTCGTTGACCGGATCGTGGTCGAGAAGTCGAAACCCGAGGGTTTCGCGCTCCTCAAGCGATGTGTCCACGAAGCTGTGGCACCACGCGGGTTCACCGTCAAAGTACTAAAACCCAACAGCGATCTGGCGGTCGAACCGGTCGACGTGACCCGCCTCGGCAAGTTTTCCGGCGGCGAGAAGCTGACCGTGTGCGTCGCGCTCTACTGCACACTCGCCCGGCTGCGCGCCGTCAACCGGGGCAGAGGAAGGGCAGCGCTCGGCGGCACCCTCGTGTTGGACAATCCGCTGGGCACCGCGAGCCACGTGGCGCTCCTGCGGCTGCAGCGCGAGGTGGCGACCGCTCATGGCGTGCAACTCATCTACACCACCGGAGTGGAGGACCTCGGCGCCGTCGGCCAATTCCCGAACGTGCTGCGAATGCGCAACGCACCAGGAACACTCCGTACGCGGAGGTACGTCGTCCTGGAGGAACGCTTCGGATCCGCGGTGGAGGGCATCACCGGCGTCCGCCTGACACGTGATGAGACGACGGACGGCGCTGCATCATGAAGCTGAGCTCCCTAGCCCAACATCTCGCCGAACAGGTCACGACATCACCGCGACAGAAGATCGAGATCGAGACGCTGTACGACGCGGCGGTCGCATTCGATCGGCGCCTGGCGACGGCGCCGACCGCACGTGCCGAGATCCACCACGCGCTGAACGAGCTGGCCGTTGCCGGGTCGGTGATATTCCCAAGCACCTCCCGGCATTTCGACACGCGAGACGCGCCCCCCCTGCCGCTCTGGGTCCGCCGCCCTCCTCGCGAACGGGTCGTGCGCGAGGCGAGGGCCGTACGAGTGTGGCCACCCGCGCTCGAATCCGCCGGACGGATCGCAACCAGGCACGACGAGTTCAGCGTGCTCGAGACGGTGGCCGCCTTTCTTCGCAACGGAGGGGCGGCGAGGCCGAGCGTGCCGATGAGAGAACGGTCCTTGGAGCTGTTCGGCGATGAGAAACGGCTTGATGGGCTTGTGACGAACCGGCTATTCGTCTCAGGGGCGCTGACCCTCGAACTGCTGCGTTGTCACCCGGTGCCCATCCCGTTCGTCTCCCAATGGGTTCCTGGGCGCCCCGACCCCCGTGGTACGGCACTGCTGATCGCGGAGAACCACCACACCTACACCTCACTTCTGGAGGCCACTCGGCGCCACGCTGCCGCAGGTCCGGGACGGCATGTGGGCTACGGTACCGGTAACCAGTTCCCATCGGCGGTGTTGTCGGTACCGCTGCTGTCCCCGAGACCCGACCGGATCGTCTACTTCGGCGACGTGGATCTGCAAGGACTGCAGATCCCCGCAGCGGCCTACGCCAGCGCCGTCCTCGCCGGCCTCCCCGCGGTTGTGCCGGCACTTCCGCTCTACGAACTGCTCTTCGAGGCAGGCCACGAACGGCCTGCTGTGCCCATTCCAGCGGACTCGGCTGCGCGCGTGTCGGCGTGGCTCGGCCCGCTCGCCGGACGAGCCAGGAACGTGCTGGTCAGTGGCATCCGGCTTCCGCAGGAAGCGGTTGGGTACGAGCTGCTGTCGACTCGTCCGGACGTGCTCGACAGGGTTTAGGAGTGTCCTTAAGATCTTGGTGGGTGGATCGGTGTGAGGTGGCTCGTCCGCCGTCTTGGCCTACCCCACGGCCACGACCACCCTCTCGTCCCTGAAACTGCTCCGCCGAACCGATCGTGACAAGGAGATCGAATCCTGGTGATACGGCACCAGTTGACCGCACTGCAGCGGCAGGTGACCAGCCCGCGTTCACGCCGACTGATCGGTTCCTTTCGGCTTGAGCTTCCCCGACACTTGACCTGAGGCCATCCCTGATCGAGTGCGAGCCCTGGCTGGCGCGTCTGTCGTAGCACACCGTGGAGGTGGAGGTGGGACAGATGCCAAAGACTCGTGTGCAGGTCAGCAGGCGATGCAGCTGCGTGGATACGGAAACAGGACGTCAGCGAGGCGTGACGTGTCCGCGGCTGCCGGTAGATGACGATCACGGCAGCTGGTACTTCGTGGTGCAGGTACGCGGCCTGGACAGCTAGCGGCAGCGTATCCGCCAAGGTGGTTACGCCGATCCCGAGGAAGCGCAGGCGACAGGCCGGGCTTTGGCCACTGCCCACCGCGACGGCGCAGGAGCCGGATGCACCGTCGGTGAGTGGCTGGCACGCTGGCTGGCCACCAAGGACGCTCTGCGTCCGTCGACCCGGCAGGGCTACGCCACCCATATCCGCCTCTACCTCATCCCGCAGCTGGGACGGATCCTGCTCCACCAACTGACCTCGCGCGATGTCAACGGACTGCTCGCGACGCTGGCGTCCCGTCCCTCGCCGACCGGCCGCCGGTTGTCGCCCGCGACCGTGGTGCGGATCCACGCCACCTTGCGGACCGCGCTGAACGCGGCGGTGCGCGCCCGGCTGATGCCCATCAACCCGGCCAACGGAGCGGCGCTGCCCCGGCCGCGCCGACCGCATCCGGTCGTCTGGACCGCCGTGCGGACGGCCCGCTGGCGACAAACGGGAGAACGCCCAGTGGTAGCGGTCTGGACCGAACAACAGCTCGCGGCGTTCCTGGCCGGCGTCGCGCAGGACAGCCTGTATGCCGCGTGGTGGCTGGCCGCGCTGCGCGGGCTGCGCCGCGGTGAGCTGGCCGGGCTGCGCTGGACGGACGTCGACCTGCAGGCCGCAGAGCTGACGGTGGCGCAGCAGCGGGTGCACGCCGACGGTCAGGTCGTGGTCGGACCGCCGAAGAGTGCCGCCGGCTGCCGGGTGGTCGCCCTGGAGGCGGAGACCGTGCGGGTGCTGAGCCGGCACCGCGAGCGGCAGGAGAAGCTGAGCGCGGCGGCAGGCACCCGCTGGCGGGACTCGGGATACGTGTTCACCACCACGGGCGGCGCGCCGGTACGGCCCGGACTACCTCACCGGCCGGTTCCGCCGCCTGGTCGCGGCCTCCGGACAACCGCCGGTCCGGCTGCACGACCTGCGCCATGGTGCCGCCACTCTGGCGCTGGCCGCGCGCATCGATCTGAAGGTGGTGCAGGCGATGCTGGGGCATGCCAGCATCGTGCTGACCGCCGACACCTAAGTCTCGGTGCTGCCAGAGGTGGCCCATCACGCCGCCCGAGAAACGGCCCGGCTGGTGCTGACCGCTGCGTCCGCGCTGGGGCGGCCGCTGGGCAGCTGACTCAGCTTTGCCTCATATTTGCCCCATGCCGCGCCAGGGCGCAGGCGCGGCCGGAGTTTCCGCTGGTGAAAAGCGCGCCCTGTAGGATTCGAACCTACGACCTACGGATTAGAAGTCCGGTGCTCTATCCAGCTGAGCTAAGGGCGCTCCCGCCTTATTGTGCATGATCCGGCGACATGTCACGCACATGTTTTCCCCGTGTCAGTCTGTCAACCCGATCACACCCCACATGAACAGGGCTCCCAGCACGGTGGCGGTCAGTGTCCAGCCGGTGGCCCGTCTTGGCGTGTGGGCCTCAGGGAGGATATCGGACGTGGCGAGGTAGAGGAGGAATCCGGCGAAAAGGCCGAGGTAGGCGCCTAGGGCGGGGTCGGGGATGGGGAGGAGGGAGGTGAGGGTGGCGCCGGCTATGGGGGCGAGGGCGTCGAGGGTGAGGAGGGTGAGGGCGCGGCGGCGGGCGTTGCCGTAGAGGGAGGTGAGCGTGTAGGTGTTGAAGCCGTCCGTGAAGTCGTGAGCGATGACGCCTATTGCCACGGCCACCGCCAGGGAGGGGTTCGTCTGGTAAGCGGCGCCGATGGCGGAGCCGTCCAGGAAGCTGTGGAGGACGAGGGCCGAGGCGGCGGTGAGGCCGACGTTCGCCCGGGCGTGTCGGTGGGTGGCGTAGTCGGTCTCGTGGGCGTCGTGCATGCCCAGTGAGCGCTCCACGACGTGGATGGTGAGGAAGGCCAGGGCGAGCGTGAGCATGGGCAGGGGGACGCCGTGCACGTACGGCAGGCTCAGCGCCAGCGCCTCCGGGAGGAGGTCGAAGGCGACGACGCCCAGCATGACGCCGGCCGCGAAGCCCAGCACGAGGTGGCGGCGGCGGCCGATGCGGTCGGCGACGAGCCCGCCGAGCAGCGTCATCACGAACGCCGCCAGCGACAGCAGGATCGGCATGAAGCCGCAGGCTAGCGGGCCTGGGCCGGCGCGTGCTGAGTTGGAAAAGGCCAGGCGGGGGCGGGGCAAATGGGTCTAAGCTGTCTGGGCATGGTCGCGACGCTCCTGCATGAGATTCCGCTGCAGGGCGGGGACGTGACAGACGGGGTGGTGCGTGTCGGTGACACCGTGCGCAGACCGGCCAGTAGGTCCACGCCCGCCGTGCACGCCCTGCTCAGACACCTTGAGGCCGCCGGGTTCGACGGGGCGCCGAGGGTGGTGGGGATGGATGAGTTCGGGCGCGAGATTCTCACCTATCTTCCCGGTACGACCGGGCTCCGGCTGGAGAGCGTGACCGATGAGGCGCTGGCGGAGCTTGCCGGGTTGTTGCGGCGCTTTCATGATGCGACGGCCGGGTTCCCGCTGGCGGATGTGGGGTGGGAAGGGGGTCGAACGATGATCGGCCTCCTGAGGTGATCGGGCATTGTGATTTAACGCCGGAGAATGTGATTTTTCGGCGGGGCACGGAGGGTGGCGGCGAACCCGGGCCGTACGCGTTCATTGACTTTGATCTTGCTCGGCCGACCACCCGGCTCTTCGACATCGTGACCACTCTGCGGCACTGGGCGCCCATTTCCGATCCCGTCGATCGGGCTCCGCTCCTGCGCGGCGTGGAGGTGGGGGCGCGGTTGCGGTTGTTCTGCGACGCGTACGGGGTGCCGCCGCGCGATCGCCGACGGCTGCTCGAACTTGCCCGGCTTCGGTTCCACCGCTCCTACACGGTCATGCGCACCCGCGCCACGGCCGGTGGCAACTGGGCCAAGATGTGGGCGGGCGGTGCCGGTGAGCGCATCCGGCGGGCCGCCGCGTGGCTGGATGTGCACGAAGATGAGCTTCATGCCCATTTGGTATGACCCTCTGGGGCTTGCCCTCGGCGTGGCCCTCGACCGGCTCCTCGCCGACCCGCAGAGCCCCGCACACCCGGTCGCAGTGTTCGGGCGGGGCGCGGCGCGGCTGGAGCAGGCCCTGTACGCGGACGGCAAAGCCCCCGGCGTGCTGCACGTCGCCGTCTGCGTCGGTGGCGCGGCCACGCTCGGCGTACTCGCCGGGCGCGCCGCCTCCCGCAGCAGAGTCCTCCGTACGTCCCTCACCGCCCTGACCACCTGGGCCGTGCTCGGCGGCACCACGCTGGCCAGGGAGGGCGCCTACATGGCCGATGCCCTCCAGCACGATGATCTGGAACGTGCCCGCGCACGCCTCCCCCACCTGTGCGGCCGGGACCCCAGCCGGCTGGAGGCGCCCGAACTGGCCCGGGCCACCGTCGAGTCGCTCGCCGAGAACACCTCCGACGCCGTCGTCGCACCCCTGTTCTGGGGCGCGGTGGCGGGGGTGCCGGGGATGCTGGCGTACCGGGCGATCAACACCCTGGACGCCATGATCGGGCACCGTTCGCCCCGCTACGAGCGGTTCGGGTGGGCCGCCGCGCGGCTCGACGACGTGGCCAACTACGTGCCGGCGCGGCTCACCGGCGTCCTCACCGTCCTGACCGCACCCGATCCGGGCCGCGCGCGGGCGATTTTGCGTCGGGACGGTCACCGCCATCCCAGCCCGAACGCCGGGCGGTGCGAGGCGGCGTTCGGGGGCGGCCTCGGGGTCACGCTCGGGGGGAAGAACGTCTACGGGGGGCGGGTCGAGGAGCGGCCGACCATGGGTGATGGGCCGCCGCCCGGGGTCGAGGACATTCCTCGCGCGGTACGGCTGACGCGTGCCGTCAGCCTCGCGGCCGCCGGGGTGGCGGTGGTGACGGCTGCCGGCATGGCGAGGATGAAGGCGTCAGGCGTGGCGGGGATGGCAGGAGTGGCCGCCGGTGTGGCGGGAGTGGCGGGGCTGGCCGCATCGGCCTGGCTCCGCACCCGCGCCGCCACCGCCTCCCGGCCGTGAGGGCGAAGGTGCATCCCATCGGCGCGCGGTAAAGGCCGCCACAGCCTCCCGGGGGCAGGAGGCGCAAGCGGGGCGGTGCGGAAGAAGGGCGGGGCGCGCAAGCGGGCGGCGCACAAGCGGTGGCGGACGGACGAGGGGCGCGCGGACGAGGGGCGCGCGGACGGGGGCGGGGTGCCCCCGCGCTACGGGTTCGGTGCAGTGCGAAGCGGTTCGCACGCGCGTGTGGAAGTGGACGCAGGCGGAGCGCGGCGCACAGGCGGGGGTCGGCGCGCAGGAGGGGGCGCCGGTGCGCAGGCCGGGGGCGCCGGTGCGCAGGCGGGGCGCCCGTGCCGAAGCGGGGTCAGGCGGGGCGCGGTGCCGAAGGGAGCGGGGCCGGGAAAGCGAGCGGGGCGACGAAGTGGGCGCAGCGCGAGCAAGCGGCACAGGTGGGCGAGACACGGCGCGAGCACGTGGGGCGACATGAGCCGACCGGCGCAGCGCAAGCTGGTGGGGGGCGGGAAGCAGGCGGGGAAGCGGGGCACAAGGGGGCGCCCGTGTGTAGGCGAGGCGCCTGCGCCGAAGCGGCGTAAGTGGGGTGCGGTACCGAAGCGGGCAAGGCGGAGAAGCGAGGCGCAGGTGGGATGCGGCATGTGGGCGAGGCGCCGGTGTGTCAGGTGCGCGGTGAGGCGCTGTGCGGCGTGGTCAAGGGCCGCGCGGCGAGGCGCTGTGGGCGGGATCAAGGGCCTCGCGGCGAGGCGCTGTGCGGCGGGATCGAGGGCCGCGTGGCGAAGCGCTGTGGGGCGTGGTCGAATGCCGTGCGGTGACGCGTGGCGAGGTGCTGTGCGGCGCGAGCGGGCGCCGCACAGCGCCGGCGCGATCCACGCGTGACCCCGCGCCCCCGCTTACATGGCGCGGTTGAGGTTGAGGACGAGCCAGATCACGAAGATGGCGACCAGGGTGATGCCGATCATCGATTTCGCGGCGTTGTGGGCGACGGTCCTCCGGGCCGTGACCTGCCTGGCGCTCTGCTTCCACACCTGACGCATAATGATCATGGTCTGGAACCGGCGTCCCAGGGCGAACACGGCGAGTCCGATCAGGATGAATAAGATGACGCGGCCATCTGCAGGTTCCACGGGTATCCCCCCTGTGGTCCTTGGAGTTGCTTACCGCCCCCGAAACTGTGAGAACACAGAATACTCGCGCGACAGCGATTTGTGACCATATTTATGCCTCCAGGTCAACCACGATCGGCGCGTGATCGGACGGCCCCTTCCCCTTGCGGGCCTCCCGGTCCACGTACGCCGAGCGCACCCGCCCGGCGACGTCGCCGCTGGCGTACACGAGGTCGATGCGCATCCCCTTGTTCTGGTGGAACATGCCGGCCCGGTAGTCCCAGTACGTGAACGGGTGCGGCCCCTTCATCGGGGTCGGCACCACGTCGTGCAGGCCGAGGTCGCGCAGGGCGGCGAGGGCCTGGCGTTCGGCGGGGGTGACGTGGGTGGCGCCGGCGAACAGGGAGGCGTCCCAGACGTCGGCGTCGGTCGGGGCCACGTTGTAGTCGCCGCAGGCCACCACGGGCAGCCCGGCGGCGACCTCGGCGGCCAGGGCGTCGCGCAGCGCGGCGAACCAGTCGAGCTTGTAGACGAAGTGGGGCGAGTCGAGCGTGCGGCCGTTGGGCGCGTACAGGGACCAGACCCGCATCCCGGCGCAGGTGGCGCCGATGGCGCGGGCCTCGGGGCGGGCGGCGCCGACCCCGTCGAGCTCGCCGAAGCCGGGCTCGCCGGGGAAGCTCAGCGTCACGTCCGCCAGGCCGACCCTGGACAGCAGGGCGACGCCGTTCCAGCGGCCGTCCCCGTGGGCGGCGGCGGTGTAGCCGAGTTCGCTCACCTCCGCCACCGGGAACGCCTCCGCGGCGCATTTGGTCTCCTGTAGGCACACGATGTCGGGCGCGGTCTCGGCCAGCCATTCGAGCAGGCGGGGGAGCCGCGCCTTGACGGAGTTCACGTTCCAGGTTGCCAGGCGCATCCCTCAAGCCTGCCACCCCGGCACCCATGAGAGGCGCAACCGGCGCCCGGCCTGGGCATGGCGGTCCTGCTCAGGCCGGGCCGCCTTCATCGGCGGGCCGGGCGCGCAGGGCAGACGGCCGCCTCAGCCCTCCATACGCGGGTCAGGCGGCCTTCATCAGCGTGCTCGACACCTCCTCCAGGAGCCCGCCCACCCCCCGGTCCAGCGCGGCCTTGGCGTGGCGGGCGGCGTCGAGGGCGTTGCCGGCGGCGCTGGGTGAGTCCTCGACGACCAGGCGCAGCTCCAGCTCCAGCGGGGACCCGCCGAAGCCCTCGCCGTCCAGCCGGATGTAGGCGACCTTGCGGTCGTCCATGAAGGGGACGTACTGGGCGCCGACGTGCACGGACGCCCCGGCGCCCGCCGCCTTCGTGGCCTTCTTGCCGCGCATGCGCGCCGGGTCCTCCAGGTTGACGAAGTCCATGTTGCCGCCGCCGAGGAGCTGGTGCCCGCCGGTGAGGTGGACGCCGCTGCGGGTCAGGGCGTCGACCAGCGCGCGGTGCACGAGGGTGGCGCCGAACGAGCTCTTGAGGTCGTCCCCGATCAACGGCAGGCCGGCGGCGGCGAAACGGGCGCGCCACTCGGGCGAGCGGGCGAGGACGGCCGGCATGCAGTTCACGAACGCGCACCCGGCCTCGATCGCGGCCTGCGCGTACAGCTCGGCGGCCCGCTGGGCGCCGGTCGGCAGGAAGTTGAGGACGACGTGGCTGCCCGTCTCGCGCAGGTGGGCGGCGACCGCGGCGGGCGTGGCGCCGCCGCTCGGGTCGATCAGCTCGGACGAGCCGGGGCCGACGCCGTCGGCCAGGATGCCCTCGGTGACGGGCACACCGAGGTACGGCACGTCCGCGAACCTGCGGGCGTTGTTCGGGGCGGTCCAGATGGCCTGCGACAGGTCCTGGCCGAGCTTGGCCCGGCCGACGTCGAAGGCGGCGGTGAAACGCACCTGGGAGACGGCGTATCCGGCGCAGACGGGGTTCGGCAGGCCGGGGGCGTCGCCGTCCCGGTAGTGCTCGACGCCCTGCACCAGCGAGGACACGCAGTTCCCGACCCCGATCACGGCCACGTTGACAAAACTCATGCCCGGATTAGATCAGGCCCGTACGCCGGGCCACCGCGACGGCCTCCACCCGGGAGCCCGCGCCCAGCTTGGCCATGATGTTCGACACGTGCACGCCGGACGTCCTGGCGGAGATGAACAGCCGCTCGGCGATCTGCCGGTTGCTCAGCCCCTCCGCGACCAGCCCGAGCACCTCCCGCTCCCTGGCCGACAGGACGAGCTCGTCGCCGAGGGACACCCGCAGCGTGGCCGCCGCCGCCCCGGCCGCGCGCCGCAGCGGCTCGGAGCCGAGGTGGCCGGCGATCGCGACCGCTTCGCGCAGCCGCTCGCGGGCGTGCGCCGGGTCCTGCTCGGCCGCCCGCACCAGCGCCTGACCCAGCGCGTACGGCTGCCCGACCGCCCGCCAGCACGCCACGGCCTCGGCCCAGGACCCCCCGCACTCCGCCTCGAACGTGGCCCGGTGCGCCTGCTGCACCCGTCCCGTCGTCGCGACGCCCGCCGGCGCCTCGCGGACCCGTCCGAGCCCCGCCGCCAGCGCCAGCAGCGGCCAGGCGTAGCGGCGGCTCAGCGTCAGGTCGTGCTCGGCCAGCACGTGGTCCACCACGCGGCCCGCCCGCCCTGGGTCGCGCCGGGCCAGGGCGAGCCGGCATTCGAGCAGGTCGGGTTCGAGGCAGGAGTCGTAGCCGCGCGAGCGCCCGCGCATGAGCGGCCGCACCTTGCCGACGATCTCCTCGGCCTCGTCGAGCGCGCCCTCCCAGACGGCGATCGTGCCCAGCACCATGAGAATCCAGGCCCGGTGGATGGGCGGCGGGTCGAGCGCGAGCGCGGCCCGCATCACCTCGCGGGCCTCCGCCCAGCGGCCCATGGAGGCGAGCGGCTCGGCCAGGTTCGCCGCCAGGTGGCCGCCCCTCGACCGGGCCAGGCCCAGGCGGCGGGCCCTGGCGATGCCCTCGCGGGCCACGGACTCCGCCCTGGCGTGCTCTCCCGCCGCCTCCAGGACGTCGGCCTCGCTGGCGTACGTCACGAGCAGGCTGTCGTCGTCCGGCGCGGCCGCCCTGGCCCGCGCGTACAGGCGCGACGCGGCCTCAAGGTCGCCGTCCAGCGCGGTGAGGGCGGCCAGGGTGGTCAGTGACCTGGCGTCGCCGAGGGCGAGCGCCTCCTCGGCGTGGGTACGGGCCTCGGCGTCCTGGCCGTTCCAGGCGAGCACGGTGGCCAGGGCGCCGATCAGCCTGGACTCGCGCGGCGCCAGCCGGACGGCCGCGCGCAGGTCGTCCAGGCCCTCCTCGCCGAGCAGGTCGCGGATCGCGACCCGCAGCTCCAGCAGCCGCGCCGCCCGCACCGGGTCCCGGTACGAGGGTCCTCCGAGACCGCCGGAGCCACGGGCCGGGTCGCCGGAGCCGTGTGCCAGGACGCCGGAGCCACCGGGCGGGGTGGACACCTCCTCCAGGGCGCGGGTGGCCAGGGCTTCCGCGCGTTCCGCGTCGCCCTCGCACAGGGCGTCGCGGGCGGCCAGCTCCAGGACGTGGACGTGGTCGGCGCCGTCCTCCGCCTGGTCCCACAGCTCCAGCACCCGTTCCCAGCGGCGCGCCGCCCACGCGGCCTCGAACGCGCGCCGCCGCTCCCCCGCCGCGTACCAGTGGTCGGCGGCCAGCTCGGGGTGGGCCTCGGCGCAGCGGGCGTGCAGCCGGCGCCGCTCCCCCGGCAGCAGGTCGTCGTAGACGGCGTCGCGGATGAGCGCGTGGCGGAAGGTGTAGCCGTCGCCGTCCACGAGCAGCAGCCGGGCGCGTACGACCGGCCGCAGCGCCTCGTCCAGTGCCAGGTCGTCGAGCCCGGCCACGGCCCGCAGCACGTCGTGCGGTGTCGTGCGCCCGGCCACGGCGGCGATCCGCAGCACGTCGAGCCCTTCCGGCGGCAGCCGCTCGGCCCCGGCCAGCAGCAGCTCCCGCAGCGAGGCGGGCGTGGGGGGTGAGGCGCGCCTGGCCGGAGAGGCCGGCGTGGCGGCGCCGGCGTCGGCGAGGGCTTCGGCGAAGAGCGGGTTGCCCTCGCTGCGCGCCGCGATCAGGTCGATGTCCAGCTCCGACGACTCGCCGTTCGCATCGCGGCCGAGCATGCGGGCCACGTCGTCGCGCCCGAGCGGCGGCACCCTGATCACTTCGGCGCCCGGCACCCGCAGCGCCTCCCGCGACGTCGCGACCACCAGCACCCCGGGCGCCATGAGGTTGCGTGCCAGGAACACCAGCAGGTCGATGCTCGCCTGGTCCGCCCAGTGCAGGTCCTCCAGCACGAGGACGAGGGGCCGCCGCTCGGCCGACCGCTCGACGAGGAGCAGCACCTCCTCGAACAGCCGGGCCCGCCCCAGGCCGGGCAGCTCCTCGACCTCGCCCAGCTCGGGCAGCAGCCGGGCCAGCCCCCGGTGCCCGCCGCCGGGCACGAGACCGGCGCCGTACTGGCGGACGAGGCCGCGCAGCACCGGTACGAACGGCGCGTACGCGACGCACCCGGGGTCGGCCCCGCCTTCGGCCACGAACGCGTCGAGCCCAGAGACGAACTCGCCGACGAGCCGCGACTTGCCGATGCCGGCCTCGCCGACGACCAGCACGAGGCCGGGCGTGCGCTCCCGCGCCGCCGCCAGCCGGGCCAGTTCGGCCGCACGTCCTACGAACACGCCCCCATTATGAAGAGGCGGCTACGCATCATGCCCGATGTGTCCTGAGGCGGTTTCCGCGACCGTCGTAGGCATGATGACGCGCGAGATGAACCTGATGATGGCCGCGTCGACGGCCGGCCTGCTGGGCTTCTACCTGCTGTTCTCCTCCGCCCCTCTGTACGCCGCGACCGGCGGCGGTGGCGGGCTCGGCGCCGGGTCGGTGACCGGCGCCATGATGCTGGCCACGGTCGCGGCGGAGCTGGCGGTGCCGTGGCTGCTGTCCCGGCTCGGCTACCGGGCGGTGATGGGGCTCGGGCTGGCGCTGCTCGGCCTGCCGGCGCTGCTGCTGCCGCTGTCGGCGGCGCTGGGCTGGGTGCTGGCGGTCAGCGTGCTGCGCGGGGCGGGGCTGGGCGTCCTGGTGGTGGCGGGCACGGCGCTGACGGCGGAGCTGGTGCCGGCGGAGCGGCGCGGCGAGGGGCTGGGGCTGTACGGGGTGGCGGTCGGGATCCCGTCGGTGCTGGGGCTGCCGCTGGGGTTGTGGGCGAGTCACGCGCTGGGGTTCGGGCCGGTGTTCGCGGTGGCGGGGCTCGTGCCGCTGGCGGGGTTGCCTGCCGTGCTCGGGCTGCCTGCCATGAGGCCCGCCGCGAGAAAGACCCCGACGGGGTCCACGGCGAGCGGCGGCCTGGCGGGGCTGGCGCTGATCTTCGCGGCGGTGACGACCGCGACCGGCGTCCTGGTGACGTTCCTGCCGCTGGCGGGCACCCCGGAGCTGGCCTCGGGCGCGCTGCTCGTCCAGTCCCTGGCCACGCCGGCGGCCCGCTGGTGGGCGGGCCGGCACGGCGACCGGCGCGGCTCGGCCGGGCTGCTGGCGCCCGGCGTGCTGGCCTGCGCCGCCGGTGTCGCGTTGCAGGTCTGGGCGGGCAGCCCGGTCGTGGTGGTGGCGGGGATGGCGCTGTTCGGGGCCGGGTTCGGGGTGCTGCAGAACGCGACGCTGGCGCTGATGTTCGAGCGCGGCGGGGCCGCGCGGGTGAGCGCCCTGTGGAACCTGGCCTACGACGCCGGGATGGGCGTGGGGGCGATGGGGTTCGGGCTGGTGCTGGGGCACACCGGGTACGCGGCGGGGTTCGCGCTGGTGGCCCTGATCGTCGCGGTGATGCTGCCGCTGACCAGGGCCGAAGCCAGAGTCAAGGCCGCCGTGTGCGCTCCACTCCCACGGTGATCTCGTTGCCGAGCCGCCGCCCCAGGAGCAGCTCCAGGTCGTCGCCGCTCCAGAACCGGCCGGGGTCGTACCAGTTGGGCCGGCGCCCGCCCGGCAGCAGCCCCATCGCCTCGTAGGTGACGGCCACCACCTCGGCGCAGTAGGCGCTCTCGAGGGTCGCCTCCTTGCGGCTCCGGCGCGGGACGCGCCCCTTCGCCCAGCGGGCGGCCAGGCGGGCGGTGGAGGGGAACGGGGTGCCGTCGAGCCTGGCCACGGTGCGCAGGGCGGCGTCCTCCATCTCGGGGGTGGCCTCGGGGTCGAGCTGGCGCAGCCAGGCCCGCTGGTCGTAGCGGTCGGCCCACACCTTGACGGCGTCGCGCAGGTCGTGGAGCTGCACGCCCCGCTGGTGGGTGCCCGACCAAAGGTCGAGCAGGGATTTGCCCAGCTCGGCGTGCCACATCATGGGCGGCAGGTCCTCGATCACGATGGCCATGCCCACGTGGTTGACCGGGCTGTTGGTCATCGTCTGGATGGCACGGTCGGGCACGGAACGCCCGCGGAAGATCCACAGATCGCCCGTTCTCGTCACCTTGACGGCCTCGTCGAGAGTCAGCACAGGGCTAGCCTAGGCAACATGCGCTGGTGGAAGATGCTGGGATTGGCCGGGATCATGGGTGTGGCGGCCACGGGGGTGGTGATCGCGCGGGCCGAGCGGCGGCGCCGCGCGTACACGCCGGAGGAGATCAGGACCCGGCTGCGGGAGCGGGTGGAGAGCGCCCGGGAGGCCGGCGACGCTCAGCCCGAGGGCCGCAGGTCGTAGACGAAGACGACGTCGGGGTAGGCGGGGTTGTCGTCGTAGCCCTGGATGCCGCCGAGGTAGGCCCGCCGCGCCTTGACCACCCAGGGCAGCGCGGCGGCGGCCCGCAGGTCGAGCACGCGCCTGGTGGCCTGCTCGTAGCCGCGCTGCGCGGCCGGCTTGTCGGTCACGGTCAGCTCGGGCAGCGTGCCGAGCAGCGCGTCGAGGGTGCGGTCGTTGAGGTACGACAGGTTCATGACGGGCGGGTTCGCGCTGTGGAAGACCTGGCCGAAGTAGGAGTAGCCGTCGGCGTAGTCGGGCCACCAGTACATGACGAAGATGTCCTGGCCGCGTTTCTTGCCCAGCTCCCACTGCTCGTTCCAGTGCATGCCGCGCGCTTCGAGGGTGACGTTGAGCGTGCGCAGGGTGGCGCGCAGCCGCCGGACGAGCACCTGCTCGTCGGCCTCGCCCTCGCCGTAGGTCAGGCGCAGCCGCAGCGGCCGGCCGCCGGGGCCGTAGCCGGCCTGCTGGAGCAGCCGGGTGGCGGCGGCGAGGTCCTGCTTCGGCTCGCGGCCCGGCACGTGGCCGAGCAGCCCTTCCGGGACGATGCCGCTGGCGGGCATCACGGAGCCCTTGAGCGCCTTGATCAGGCCGCGGTAGTCGATGGCCTTCTGGACGGCCTTGCGCACCCGGATGTCCTTCATGGGGCCGGCGGCGGTGTTGAAGAGCATCATCGCGGTGGTGAACGAGGGCCGGTCGGAGGTGCGCAGCCCGGGCGCGGCCGAGGCGCGGGCGAACAGCTTCGGGTCGAGCCGGTCGACGAAGCTGGCCTCGCCGTCCTGCAGCATCCGGTACGCGCGCTCGGTGTCGGGCACGGCCTTGTACTTGATCGTGTTGTAGTGGGGCCGCCGCCAGCCGCCCCAGTAGCCGTCGTAGGCGGAGAGCGTGAGCTCGTCCTCCTTGCCCTTGTTCCACTTGGTCACGGTGTACGGGCCTGAGCCGGCGTCCCGGCCCTGGCGGAAGAACGCGTTCAGGTCGGGGGCGGCCTTGGTGTCGTAGATGTAGGCGGCGTACCCGGCGGAGGCGACGAGGTCGAGCGGCACGGGGTACTTCAGCGCGAACGTGACGGTGAGCGGCCCTTCGACCCTGATGGAGGAGACGGCGTCCCAGATGTAGGAGGCGCCGGCGCCGGCCTTCATGGTGCGCTCGATGGAGGCTTTGACCGCTTCTGCGTCCAGGGGCCGGCCGGTGTGGAAGGTGACGCCGGAGCGCAGGGTGAAGGTCCAGGTGCGGCCGTCGGCGGAGGAGCGCCAGGACGTGGCCAGGCGGGGGGCGGACTTCTTGGTGACGGGGTTCCAGAGCGTGAGCGTCTCGTAGACGTTCTGGAAGGCGATGATCTCGTTGGAGTAGGAGCGGCTGGGGTCCCACTCGGTGACGATGTCGGTGTTCTTGACGTAGACGAAGGGCGACTCGCCCGCCGGTGCGCGTTGCGGCTCGGGGGGCGTCGAGCAGGCGGCGAGCGCGAGCAGCGCGACGGCCGCTACGAGTCGACGGCCCAACGCGGCTCCCTCTGTGGCGGATGTGATTCCCGGGAAACCTACTCCAAGATCAAGCCGAGACGTGACACGTGTCCAAAAGTCCCGAAAAATTGGGCATTCTGGTGATCGAATTGCTATTCTCGGGGCTTGTCCCGTCCGGGGTTGCCAGCTTGGGACCGACCGGAGTGAGGTGCCATGGGTCGTAGCCGAACGATCCGCATGAAGATCATCGGACTACTACTGGTGCCACTGACCTCCATGGTGGTGTTGTGGGGGGTCATCACCGCCGTCACTGCCGGCGAGGGGTTGGAGCTACGCGAATACAAGACAGTCTGGACGAACCTCCGTCTTCCCGCGTACAAACTGATCAGCGAGATCCAGCGCGAACGTCTCATCTCGGCTCAGCTCCTGCGTAACGTGGCGGACGAGTCCGCCGTGGCCGCGCAGCGCACCAAGACCGACGCCGCCCGGGACTCGTTCGCCCAGCTTTCCAGCAAGTCGAAGGACAGATCGGAAGAGATCCGCACACAGGTGGACGCGGTGTACACGCAACTCGACAGGCTCGACTCGGTCCGTGGGGAGATCGACGCGGGTCTGTCGGACCGTCTGCACAGCGTGGAGGCGTACAACTCGGTCATCGACACCCTGTACAGCCTGCACCGCAAGGTCGCGCTGATCGACGACATCCCGATCTACGAGCAGTCGCGCGTGGTCATCGACATGGGCTACGCGCGGGAGCTGCTGAGCAGGGAGCAGGCCCTCGGCCTCGGCACGGTCAGCGCGGCGGAGCGCAGGCTGTTCACCCAGCTCGCCGGCAACCGGCGCTTCCTCATCGACCAGGGCCTGGCCGAGCTCGACCCGGCGCTGCGCGACCCGCAGGTCGCCCTCATCAGCTCCCCCGCCTACCAGCGGATGCGGATGATGGAGGACCAGATCATCGCGGGCGGCACGCCGATGGGCTGGCTGAGCACCACCGAGGGGCTGGCCAAGGCGTTCAACGAGGCCCAGATGCGGGCCAGCACGCTGCTGAACGAGCGTGCGGAGCCGGTGGCCGACGAGGTGCTGTCGCGGGCGTTCCTGCTGGCGGGCACGGCGCTCGCGCTGGTGATCGTGTCGATCGCGTTCTCGCTGCGGATGGGCACCCGCCTGTCGAAGGAGCTCGGCGCGCTGCGGCTGGCGGCGCTGGAGGTCTCGCAGGAGCGGCTGCCGCACGTGGTGGCCAAGCTGCGCAAGGGCGAGAAGGTCGAGATGCCCGAGCTGTCGGTGGCCAGCACCACGGTCGAGATCGACGACGTGGGGAAGGCGTTCTCCACCGTGCAGCAGACGGCGGTGGAGGCCGCGGTCGGGCAGGCGCAGCTCAGCGAGGGGGTCGGGCATGTCTTCCGCAACCTGGCGCGGCGCAGCCAGACGCTGCTGCACCGCCAGCGCATCCAGCTCGCGGACATGCAGCACCGGGCCACCGATCCCGAGCAGCTCGACGACCTGTTCAAGCTGGACCACCTGACGACGCGCATGCGCCGCCACGCGGAGGGCCTGATCATCCTGTCGGGCGCCACGCCGGGGCGCGGATGGAGCCGGCCGGTGCCGCTGCTCGACGTGGCCCGCGGCGCCGCCGCCGAGGTGGAGGACTACCAGCGGGTGGTCGTCGAGCCGATGTCCGGCCAGCGCCTGGCCGGCGCCGTCGTCGGCGACGTGATCCACCTCATCGCCGAGCTGATCGAGAACGCCACCGTCTACTCGCCCGCGCACACGCCGGTCATCGTGCGCGGCGAAGGGGCGGCCCGGGGCTTCGCCTTCGAGGTCGAGGACCGGGGTTTCGGGATGGAACCAGAAGAGCTGGCCGAGTACAACGAGCGGCTGGCCAGCCCGCCGGAGTTCGACCTGGCCGACAGTGACCGGCTCGGCCTCTTCGTCGTCTCCCGCCTGGCCGCCAGGCATGACATCCGCGTGACGTTGCGCGGTTCACCATATGGAGGGACCACCGCGATCGTGTTGATCCCGGAAGAGCACGTGGCAGAGCCGGAGCCCGACGCCCCGACGAAGGCCGTGCAGAAGGAGCCCGCCGCTCGCCCCATGCGGGTGGTGCGAAGTGACTGAAGAGCGCTGGCTGGACGAGGACGCCGGTCCGATCGTCCCCGCCTACCTGCTGACCAGGGGCCGGACGGTGCCCGCGAGCGAGGCCATCGACCTCATCGCGGTGATCATCACCGCCGGCGGCCTGACGCCGCCCCGTGGCCTCGACCCGGAGCACCTCATCATCCTGCAGAAGTGCACGCAGCCCACGCGCCTCGTGGACGTGGCGGCCGAGCTGAACCTGCCGATCGGCGTGGTCCGGGTGCTGGTCGGCGACCTGCACGCCCAGCAGCTCGTGCAGGTCGAGCTGCCGCCGCCGGCCCCGGACGCCAAGGTGCTGCTCGAAGTGATCAGTGGCCTGAAGGCGCTGTGACCAGCCCGCGGTTGAGTCAGTGGCCTGAAGGCGCCGTGACCAGCCCGCGGTTGAGATAGCCGTACCCGGCCGCGAACAGCGCGGCCACGACGCCCGCCACGGCGGCTGCCCCGAAGACCCAGGGGTAGCCGCCGCCCGCGGCCAGCACGGCGGCGATCGCGGCGCCCGCGACGCTGCCGCCCACGATCCTGACCAGCGCGTTCACCCCGGCCGCCACGGCCGTCCTGTCGGCGGCGACGTGCTCCACGGCCATGGTGCCGAGCGCCGCGTAGCCGACGCCGAGGCCCATCCCCATCAGCGAGGACGCCACGTACAGGTGCACCGGGGCCGTGTGCTCGATCACCAGCCAGAGCCCGGCCAGCGCGGTGATGCCCGAGCCGGTCGCGACCATGGCGGAGGCCGGGAGCCGGCGCATGATCCGTCCCGCGAACAGCGAGATCACCAGCATGAAGAAGGTGCTGGGCAGCAGGTAGATGCCGACCTGGAGGGTGGTGGCGCCGAAGCCGCCCGCCGCCGCGGGCACCTGGGCGAAGCCGGACATGCCGGTCAGCAGGGTGAAGAACGAGAACCCGAGCAGCAGCGAGGACACCGTCGCCCCGACCGTGCCCCGGTGCACCAGCATCGCCATCTGCACCAGCGGCTCGGCCACCCTGCGCTCGACGAGCACCCAGACGGCGGCCAGCACGGCCGCGGCGGCGAGCAGCCCGAGCACGCCCGGGGAGGTCCAGCCCCAGGAGCCGCCCTCGCTGACGGCCAGCAGCAGCGCAACCAGCCAGGCGGTCAGCAGCGCGGCGCCGAGCAGGTCGGGGCGGCCCTTGACGGGCGGGGCGGCGTCACGCACGAGGAAGGCCACCACGATCCCGGCCACCAGCGAGATGCCGCCGGTGATCCAGAAGACCAGGTGGAAGTCGCCGGAGGCGAGCCCGGCCAGGATCATCCCGCCGCCGCTGCCGAACCCCATCGTGGCGCTCAGCACGCCGATGCCGGTCGCGAGCTGCTGCCGGGGCAGCGCGTCGCGGACCACGCCGATCGACAGGGGCACCAGCGCGGCCACGAAGCCCTGGAGCACTCTTGCCACGATCAGCCAGGTCAGCGAGGTCGCCAGGGCGGCCATCACGGAGCCGATCACCAGGAGGGCCAGGGCGCCGAGGATCATGCGGCGCCGGCCGTACATGTCGCCGAAGCGGGACAGCAGCGGGGTGGAGACCGCGCCGACCAGCAGGCTCAAGGTGAGTGTCCAGCTCACGGCGGTGAGCGAGGTGTTCAGCTCCCGCTGGAGCACGGGAAGCAGCGGCACGACCGCGGTGTTCTGCAAGGCGGCGATGGAGGCCGCGAAGGCCAGGGAGATCACCCCTGGCCAGGGGTTCAGGCGGGTGGTCTCGCGCGACTCGGGGACGACGACTGTCGCCATGTCGGCTCCTTTAGATAACTTGGGTAAGTAACCGAGAACCGATAATACATACGTAAGTTAGGTAAGCAAGCGGATGGACGAGAATCTGCACCGCACGGTGAACGCCTATCGCCGGCTCGCGACCATGTTCAACCGCGCCAAGACCCACGAACGGCTGACCGAGGCCGCGGGCATCCGGCTCGACCGGCCCGACGTTCAGATCCTGGTCACCCTGCTGGACGCGGGCGAGCCGCGCCGGATCGGCATGATCGCCGAGGCTCTCCAGGTGGAGAGCCCGCACGTGACCCGGCACGTGGCCGCACTGGAGCGGCGCGGGCTGCTCGAACGCGTCCGCGACCCCGACGACGGGCGGGCCTGGCGCATCGCGCTCACCGAGGACGGCGCCGAGGCCGCCACCGCGTGCCGCCGGGTCACCTCCGACTGGTTCGAGGGCGCGCTGAAGGACTGGTCAGAGTCGGACCAGGCGGAGCTGGCGCGGCTGATGGACAAGCTCGCCGACGACATGTACGTCCATCTGAAGCCTCAGCTCGACAGGACGTCCTCCGCCCGGTGACAGGCCACCCGGCGGCCGTCCACGTCCCGCAGGGCCGGCGCCTGCTCGCACTGCGGCACGGCCAGCGGGCAGCGCAGCCTGAACGGGCAGCCGGTCGCGGCCGGCACCGCCTCGGTCCTGCCCCTGGCCTGCGGCGGCGGGCCGCCGAGCTTCGGCACGGCGTCGCGCAGCGCCCTCGTGTACGGGTGCGCCGGGCTCGCCAGCAGCTCGGCCGTGGGGCCCGACTCGACCACGCGGCCCGCGAAGAGCACGTGCGAGGTGCGGCAGAGCCGCTCGACCACGGCCAGGTTGTGCGTGATGAGCAGCCGCTCGGTGTCCAGCGCCGCCAGCAGGTCGAGGATCCTGGCCTGGACGGTGACGTCGAGCGCGCTGGTGGGCTCGTCGAGGATGAGCAGCCGGGGCCCGACGGCCAGGGCGCGGGCGATCACCACGCGCTGGCGCTGGCCGCCGGAGAGCTGGTGGGGGCGGCGGTCGGCGAGCGCGGGGTCGAGGCCGACCTGTTCGAGCAGCTCGCCGACGCGGGACCGGGCGGCGCGCGGCAGCGCCTCGGCGACGGAGCGGCCGACGCGCATCCGGGGGTCGAGGGCCTCGGCCTGGAAGACGGGCTGCACGTCCCTCCTGAACGCCCTCAGGTCCGCTTTCCGCAGCGGGCGATCCCCGTACCAGATATCTCCGGACATGGGGCTCAGGAGGCCCAGGAACGCGCGCGCCAGCGTCGTCTTGCCCGACCCGCTCTCCCCGATCAGGCCCACGCCGCCCTCGGTGATGTCCAGGCTCACCTCGTGCACGACGGGGCGGCGGCCGTACCCGAGCGTCACCCTCTCGGCCCTCAGCATCGTCACGGAAGCGCCTCCAGCAGCTCTCGGGTGTACGGGTGCGCGGGCTCGGCCAGCACCTCGGCGGCCGGGCCCGACTCGACCACCGCGCCGTCCTTCATGACCAGCACCCGGTCGGCGATCGTCGAGACCAGGGCCAGGTCGTGGGAGACCAGCAGGAGCGCGAGGTCCCGCTCGGCCCGCAGCCGCCGCAGCACGCCCACCACCTCGGCCTGGACGGTCACGTCGAGCGCGCTGGTGGGCTCGTCGGCCAGGATCACCTCCGCGCCCAGGGCGATGGCCAGCGCGATCG
This sequence comes from [Actinomadura] parvosata subsp. kistnae, assembly GCF_900323885.1. Lineage (GTDB taxonomy): Bacteria > Actinomycetota > Actinomycetes > Streptosporangiales > Streptosporangiaceae > Nonomuraea > Nonomuraea composti. The sequence continues at coordinate 518,758 of NZ_OOHJ01000018.1, forward strand.
CGAAGCGCTGGGCCTGCCCGCCGGAGACCTCGTGCGGGTAGCGGCGCAGGATCTCGCGGTCGAGCACGACCGCCTCCAGGGCGGCGTCCACGTCGTTGCCCTGCCGGCCGTGCAGCTTGAGCGCGCGGCGCATGAGGGTGCCGAGGCGGGTGGCGGGGCTGAGCGCCGCCTGCGGCGACTGCATGACCAGGGCGGCGCGGGCGCCGCGGATCTCGCGCAGGGCCTTCGGGGAGGCGGTGAGCACGTCCACGCCGCACACGCGCACCCGTCCCGAGATCTCGGCGTTCTCGGTGAGGCCGAGGAGCGAGAGCAGCGTCGTGGACTTGCCCGACCCGCTCTCCCCCACGATCGCCACGCACTCCCCCGCGCCGACGTCCAGCTCGGGCACGTCGGCGACCAGCCGCCCGGCGTAGCGCACCTGGAGGTCGCGCACCGAGATCATCACTTGACCGCCCTCCGCGGGTCGAGCGCGTTGCGCAGCCCCTCACCCAGCACGTTGAACGCGAACGCCGTCACCAGGATCGCCAGCCCCGGGAACGTCACCACCCACCAGTTCGTGGTGAACAGCGTCTGCCCCTGCTGCACCATCAGCCCCCACTCCGCCGTCGGCTCCTGCGCGCCCAGCCCCAGGTACGACAGCGCCGCCGAGGTCAGGATCACCCCGCCCGCGTCCAGCGAGAGCTGCACCAGGACGGGCGTGAGCGAGTTCGGCAGCACGTGCCGCACGATGATCAGCGGGGCGGGCACGCCGAGGCAGCGGGCCGCGTCCACGTACGGGCGGGTGGCGATCGAGGCGGCCACGGAAGCGGCCAGCCGCGTGTACCACGGCCACCAGGTCACCGCGATGGCCAGGATCACGGTGTTCACGCTCGGCTGCAGCACGACGGCCAGCGCCAGCGAGAGCAGCAGCGCGGGGAAGGCCAGGAACACGTCCGTGACCCGCATGATCACGTCCCTGACCCAGCCGCCCGCGTACCCGGCGACCACGCCCAGCGTCACCCCGACCGCCGCCGAGACGCCCAGCACCGCCACGGCGATGGTCAGCGAGGTGCGCCCGCCGTACAGGATGCGGGTGAGCACGTCCCGGCCCACCTGGTCGGTGCCGAACCAGTGGGCGCCGCTCGGCGGCAGCAGCCGCTCCAGCGGGCGCGGCTCGTCCAGCGGGTACGGCGCCAGCCACGGCGCGAGCAGCGCGGCCAGCACGACGACCGCCAGCAGCACCGCCCCGAACGCGGCGAACCGGTCCGGGATCCGCGGCAGGCTGCGGCGCAGCGGTTGCACATCCGTCATCGCGACCTCGTACGGGGATCCACGAAGCCCTGGAGCACGTCCACGACCAGGTTGGCCAGCACGTACACCAGGGCGACCAGCAGGGTGACGCCCGCGATGGCCGGGGTGTCCAGCGAGCGGATGGACTCGGCGGCGTAGCGGCCCAGGCCCGGCCAGTTGAAGACGGCCTCGACGAGGAAGCCGTTGACGATCGCGTACGCGAAGACGAGCGCGATCAGCGACAGCACCGGGCTCAGCGCCGGCCGTAACGCGAACCTGGTCAGGATCGAGGTCTCCCCGAACCCGAGTGCCCGCTCCAGCCTCGCGTGGTCCTGCCCCGACTCCTCGATGAGCGCGGCCCTGGTCATCTGGGCGATCACCCCCGTGGGGTAGGCGGCCACGACGAGGGCGGGCAGCACCAGGTGCTCCAGGGTGCTGGTGAAGATGGGCCAGTTGCCGGTGATGAGGGCGTCGACGACGGTGATGTTCGTCCAGAGCGTGAGCGGGCTGGTGGTGTCGAGCGAGGTGTCGTACTCGCCGGCGATCGGGAACCAGCCCAGGTTGCTGGCGAACACCGTCTGCAGCGCCAGGGCCAGCCAGAAGACCGGCACCGAGACGGCCAGCATGCTGCCGAGCCGTACCCCGAAGTCGGGCAGCCGCATCTTGTGGCGGGCGGCGAGCACCCCGAGCGGGACGCCCAGCGCGATCGCGACGAGCAGCGCCGCCCCCACCAGCTCCAGCGAGGCGGGGAAGGCCAGGTAGAGGTCGTCGCGCACCGGCTGCCTGGTGCGCAGGCTCGTCCCCCAGTCGCCGGTGACCAGGTCGCGGGCGTAGGTGAGGAGCTGCACGGGCAGCGGGTCGTCCAGGCCGAACCGGGCGCGGGCCTCGGCCAGCTGCTCGGGCGTGGCCTTCGGCCCGGCGAACGCGACCGCCGGGTCGCCCGGCACCAGCCGCATCACCGCGAACGTGAGCACGACCACGCCGGCCACGACCAGGAGGGCCTGGCCGAGCCGGCGGGCCAGATAGGCGAGCATGGCGTCAGCTTGCGCGCTTGAGGTCGTAGAAGAAGACCACGTTCGGATAGGCCGGGTTGTCCTGGTAGCCCTGGACGTCGGCGGTCAGCGCCCGCTGGTACGTCTGGACGTACGGCACCGCCACCGCCGCCTGCTGCTGGATGATCTGCTGCTGGAGCTTCAGGTACTCCTGCTCGGCCGCCGGCTTGTCGGTGGCGGTCAGCTCGGGCAGCTTGTCGATGGCCGCGTCGATCGCCGGGTCCTTCAGGTACGACAGGTTGAACTGCGGCTTGTCGTTGCTCCTGAACACGTTGCGGAACCACGAGTAGGCGTCCGGATAGTCCGGGTACCAGTACATGACGAAGACGTCCTGGCCCTTCTTCTTGCCCAGGTCCCACTGCGCGCCCCAGTTCATGGGCTTGGCCTGCAGCGTCACGTTGAGCTGCTTGAGCGTCGAGCTGAGCAGCGTCACCAGCAGCTTCTGGTCCTCGTCGCCGATGCCGTAGGTCAGGCTGAGCTTCAGCTCCTCCAGGTCGGGGCCGTACCCGGCCTCGGCCAGCAACGCCTGCGCCTTGGGCAGGTCCTGCTTCGGCGCCATGCCGGGGGTGTGGCCGAGCAGGCCGTCGGGCACCAGGCCGCTGGCCTTCTGCCCGGCGCCCTCCAGCGCCGCCACCAGGCCGTCGTAGTCGATGGCGAGCTGCAGCGCCTGCCGCACCCTGACGTCCTTGGTGGCGCCTTCGGCGGTGTTGAACAGCACCAGCAGGTTCTGGAACGACGGCGACTGCGCCGTCTGCACGCCCTGCGTGCTGCCCGCCTGCGCGAACAGCTGCGGGTTGAGCCGCTCGACGAAGTTCACCTCGCCCTTCTGGACGAGCTGCCAGGCGGTGGTGATCTCGGGCGTGACGCGGAAGGCGACCTTCTTGTACTGCTCCGGCTTCCAGCCGCCCCAGTAGTCGTCGAACGCCTTCAGCGTCAGCTCGGTCTCCTTGCCCTTCTGCCAGGAGTCGATCGTGTACGGACCGGTGCCGGCGGTCGTCTTGCCGTCGGCGTCCACGGCGTCGGCGTCGTAGATCCAGGCGGCGTAGCCGGAGGAGGCCGACAGGTCGAGCGGGGCGGCGTACTTGAGCGTGAACCTGATCGTGCTCGCGTCCACCGCCTCGATCTTGTCGACCGGATCCCAGATGTAGGCGGCGCCGCCCTTCTTCTCGATCGTGCGCTCGATGCACTTCTTGACGGCCTCGGCGTCCATCGGGTCGCCGGTGTGGAACTTCACGCCCTGCCGCAGCTTGAACGTCCACTCCTTGCCGTCGTCGGACGACGTCCACTCGGTCGCGAGGCGCGGCTCGGCCTTCTTGGTCTGGGAGTTGTACCTGGTCAGGCCCTCGTAGATGTTCGACAGGGCGATGATCTCGTTGGAGTAGGAGGTCGCCGGGTCCCAGTCGGTGACCACGCCGTGGTTCGGCGCGTAGACGAACGTGGCGTCGTTGGCCGGCCCGCCGGTCTGGCCGGCCGGGCTGCCGCTGCTCGCCCGGGGCTGAGGGGTCCCGCCGGCGCCGCGCACCTGGCCGCCCCCGCACGCGGACGCGGACAGGGCGAGGAGACCGGCTACCCCGGCGACGAGCAGACGCTTGTGCCAGTGCATGGTGGGGGGGTCCTTTCGATGTGTCACCGGGCGAGGGGTCCGGCTGCTTTGACGTGCACCCGCACGGCGGGCTCGGAGAGATAGCTCAGCGGCACCTCGAGGAGGTCCACGATCTCGACCCCGGCGGGGTCCGCCCCCGCCGCCACGGCTCGCGCCCGCGCCTCCTCCTTGGCGCTCTCGATCGCGTCGGCCCGGCTGTCTCCCGCTGGCAAGATCGTATCGACTCTGCCGCTCGCGAGGGCGATGGCGGCGCCCACGGCGTTGGCCACGTCGGCGTGCTCGGGCCTGATCACGCGGCTCACGCCGGGGAGGTGATCGGGCAGCAGGAACGCGCCGCCCCCCACCGCCACCAGGGGCCGGTCACTGCGGCCGAGCGTCATCCGGTCCACGGCGTCGATCACCATCTCGTCGGCTCTGGTAACCGCGCTTTCCAGAATGTCTGCCTTTTCTTCCGACATGTCACCCTTGATGGCTCTTTGAAGGCGCTCGGGCCAGCCATCGGCCCCCGGCGGGGTCCGGCCCGCCGCGACCGCCGCGTCCGTCATCGTCGCCGTCGCCCCGCCGAACACCAGAGCCTCGCTCCCGATGCGGTAACCGACCGAGTCCGGGCCGAGGCCGTGCGGGCGCACGACCGTGCCGCCGCCGAGCGCGATGGCCAGGATGTCCGGCATGCGGAAGTTCGTCAGCACGCCGCCGATCTCGACCGCCGCCGCCGACTCCCGGGGGAACCCGCCGGCCAGCACCCCGAGGTCCGTGGACGTGCCGCCCACGTCCACCACCACCGCGTCCGCCACCCCCGACAGGTACGCGGCGCCGCGCAGCGAGTTGGCCGGGCCCGAGCCGATCGTGGCGACCGGCAGGCGCGCGGCGTGCTCCAGCGTCATGAGCGTGCCGTCGTTCTGCGCCAGGTACGGCCGCGCCCCCAGCCCCCGCTCCGCCAGCGCCGTCACCAGGGCTTCCGTCACGTGCCCGGCGACGCCGTAGAGCGCGGCGTTCAGCACGGTCGCGTTCTCGCGCTCCAGCAGGCCCAGCGAGCCGATCTCGCAGCTCACCGACACCGGCAGGCCGTACTCGGCCCTGACCAGCTCCGCCACCCGCCGCTCGTGGCCGTCGTCGGCCGGGCTGAACACGCTGGTGACGGCCACCGCGTCGGCCCGCACGCCGTCGAGGAAGCGGCGGACCGCGTCCAGGTCGAGCGGGCTGATCTCGCGGCCGTCCACGTAGTGGCCGCCGGGGACGATCGCCTCGCCCGCCGAGACCGCCTTGCGCAGGTCGTCCGGCCAGTCGGACAGCGGCGGCACCGACGTCGTGGCGGGCGCGCCCAGCCGGACCACGGCCACCCGGCCGAGGCCGCGCCGCTCCAGGATGGCGTTCGTGGCGTGCGTGGTGCCGAGCATGACGCGGCCGACGCGCCCCCGGTCCTCGATCATCTCCAGGACGGCGTCCAGCGCCGCCCGCAGGCCGTCCGTCACCTCCGGGGTGGTCGGCCGCTTGGCCTTGGCGATCACCCGTCCGCCGGCGTCGAGCACGACCGCGTCGGTGTTCGTGCCGCCGACGTCGATCCCGATGCGCAGGTCAGCCATGCGTCAGCTCCTCGACGGGTACGTAGTCCAGGTCGTATCCGAACGCCCGCGGCCCGGCCGTCTCCAGGCCCTTCGGGGTGCGCCAGAGGGGGTCGCAGGGCCAGGCGAGCACCGTGACGCGCTGGCCGTAACGCAGGCCCTCGGTCTGGACGGCGGCGGCGGTCTCGGTGTCCACGACCGTGATCAGGTCGGGCACCATGGCACGGGTCCGGCCGTCCTCGACGGCGACCAGGTTCTCGTTCTGCAGCTCCAGCGTCAGGCGGCGGCCGCGGTCGTCTCCGGTGCCCTCGATCGTGGCCGTGCCCCGGACGAAGCCGCCCGTGGTGCGCCGCTCGACGTCGGTCAGCTTGCCGGTGATCAGCCGGGCGGCGCCCAGCCGCTCCCTCAGCGCTTCGAGCGGGTCCGCGGCGCCCTCCGTGGCCCGGCCGACCTCCAGGGCGCGGGTGACCGTACCCTCGATGAGCGCGCCCCTGGCCCGGTCGGCGGTCAGCACGTAGTCGGACATGAGCGCATGTGAGCCCGCCGCCACGCAGACGGCCCGCGCGATGCGCTCGGACCAGAGCCCGTCCACCGGGCGGATCGTCACCACGTTGCCCGCCACGTCGGACATGATCACCAGGTCGGCCGGGATGCCCGCCACGTACATCGAGACCATCTGCACCTCGGGGAAGGCCCGCCCCATGCCGTCCGCGTCGAGCAGCGGCACCCCGAGCTGCGCGGCCCAGGCGACGGGCGCCACGCCGTTGGCGCCGCCGATCTCGGAGGACATGATCGCGCTCGGCGGGCGGCCGAAGATCCGCTCGGCCTCCTCGGCGATGCGCTTCGGCTCGTCCTCGCCGTGGATCATCTCGTGGCTGACGGTCGGCGCGCCGATGCCGGACAGCGGCAGGATCAGCGCGTCGCCCGGCAGGTCGTCCAGCGTCAGCAGGGGCACGGGGCCGTACTCGCGGATGGCCCTGACCGCCGCCAGCGACCCCGTACGGACGTCTCCCCCGCCACCGGTGCCCAGCACCGCGCAGCCGCGGGCGAGGGCCGGAATATCGTTCGCGTCAATTCTCATATGCCGCCACAACCAAGCACATACCGCCGCACAACGCCAGTCTCAGCGCCTTGTGCCGCCCCCTACTCTGGTGCGTATGCGGATTTCGGTGGCCGCCGACAGCAAGGACGGCGTGGCCGAGCGGGTCGTGTCCGAGCTGCGCCGGCGCGGGCACGAGGTCGTGACCCATGGCGCGCTCAACGACGGCGAGCGCGACGACTGGGCGTGGGCCTGCGAGCTGGCCGCGCGCGACGTCGCCGAGGGCCGGGCCGAGCAGGCGGTCGTCTGCTGCTGGACCGGCACCGGCGCCTCGATCGCGGCCAACAAGGTGCCGGGGGTGCGCGCCGCCCTGTGCGTCGACGCCTACACCGCCGACGGGGCCCGCAAGTGGAACGACGCCAACGTGCTGGCGCTCAGCCTCCGGCTCACCTCCGAGGTGGTGCTCGACGAGATCCTCGACGCGTGGCTGGCGGGGCGGCCGAGCACGGATCCGGCGGACGTCGCGAACGTCGCCCACCTCGACGCCATCTGACCGTCCGCGTCCACGACCTCAGCCTCCTCCGCTTCACGACCCCAGCCTCCGCTTCACGACCCCAGCATCCGCCTCAGGACCCCGGCCCACGCTTCGCGACACCGGCGTCCGCTTCAGGGGCCGAGCACGCGGAGCAGGGCTTCCTCGACGGCGGCCTTGACGGTGGCGGGGTCGTCGAGGTCGAAGCCGACCACGAGGCCGTCCCTGATCAGCATGAGCACGTCGGCGGTGCGCGCCGGGTCGGGGTGGCCGGCGGCGGTCAGCAGGTCGCGGTAGAGGTCGCGGTTCCAGCGCCGGTGCGCCTCGATCGCCTTGCGCACGGGATGCGACGGATCCGGGTACTCCGCCGCCGTGTTGACGAACGGGCAGCCGCGGAAGGTGAGGCCGGCGCCGAAGTCGCACATGAACGCGAAGATGGCCTCCAGCCGCTGCCTCGGTGAGCCCTCGCGCACACTCTCCGCCAGCCCGCGCTGCAGGGTGGACTGCTCCACGATGTACGCCCTGACCAGGTCGTCCTTGCTCGGGAAGTGGTTGTAGAAGGTCGCCTTCGCGACCCCCGCCTCGGCGATGATCCGGTCGATGCCCACCGTGTGCACGCCCTCGCCGTAGAACAGGCGGGTGGCGGTCTCGAGCACCCGCGTCCGCGCGGGGCTCTGCCGGGTTTCTGTGCTCACCCTGTTGACGATACCAGACAGACCTGTCTACTCTTCTTCTCAGACGGACAGACAGGTCTGTCTACTGAGGGAGAGGTCACCCGAACATGAGCATCTACACCGCCATCGCCACGTCCTCCGGCCGCGACGCCCGCGCCGTCTCCTCCGACGGGCGGCTCGACGTCAAGCTCGCCCTCCAGAAGGAGCTCGGCGGCGACGGCGAGGGCACCAACCCCGAGCAGCTCTTCGCCGCCGGCTACGCGGCCTGCTTCGCCTCCGCGCTGCGGCTCGTCGCGGGCAGCAAGCAGATCGACGTCTCGGACGCCGCCGTCACCGCCGAGGTCGGCCTGTCGCCCAACGGCAAGGGCGGCTTCCAGCTCGACGCCACCCTCCGGGTCGAGCTGCCCGACGGCATCGCGCCGGAGGTGGCACGCGAGCTCGTCGAGGCCACCCACCAGGTGTGCCCGTACTCCAACGCCACCCGCGGCAACATCCCGGTCGAGCTGGTCATCGAGTAGATCCGACAACCGGTCCGGCACAGCACTCGCACCTGCGTCCGCACCCGCACCGCATCCGCGGACGACCATCCACCGGTCAGCCACCGACCGGACAACCACACCGTGGGGAACGGCCGCTCCCCGGGGCAGCCGCGCCCCGGGGAGATGGCCACCCACGCGGACAGCCGCACCTCGGGCAGCGGTACCTCGGAGGACCGTCACCCACCGAGGCAGCCGCACCTCGGAGGACCGCCGCCATCGGCCGGCCGCACCTCCGGGACAGCCACCCGTCACACCGGAGGCAGGGAAATCGTCGGTCCCACCCTTTAGGGTGCTGGACATGACCGACGTGCTGCTCCGCGGAGGGCTCCCCTGGGGCCTCGGGGCGCCTGCCGACATCCTGGTCCGCGCCGGCCGCGTCGCACGGGTCTCGTCCGACCCGATCGAGGCGCCCGGCGCCCAGGTCATCGACGTGCCGGGGCAGCTCGTCCTGCCCGGCCTCGTCGAGGCCCACTGCCATCTCGACAAGACCCTCTTCGGCGGCCCGTGGGTCCCCCACTCCGCCGACGACACGCTCGCCGGCCGCATCTCCAACGATCTCGGCCGCCGCGCCGAGCTGGGCGTGCCGAGCGTGGCCCGGATCACCGCGCTGCTCAGACGCATGAGCGCGGCGGGCACCACGCACGTCCGCACCCACACCGACATCGACCCCCAGGTGGGCCTGCGCGGCGTGGAGGCCGTGCGCGAGGCCGCCGAGAGCTGCCCCGTCGACGTGCGCCAGGTCGCCTTCCCCCAGCACGGCGTGCTCACCAACCCCGGCACCGCCGAGCTGCTGGAGGAGGCGCTGAAGGGCGGCGTCGAGGAGATCGGCGGGCTCGACCCGGCCGGCATCGACCGCGACCCGGTCCGCCACCTCGACCTGGTCTTCGGCCTGGCCGGCCGCTACGGCACCCACCTCGACCTCCACCTGCACGACGGTGGCTCGCTGGGCGGATGGGAGCTGGAGCTGATCATCGAGCGCACCAAGGCGCTCGGGCTGGGCGGCCGGGTCGCGGTCAGCCACGCCTACGCGCTGGGCCAGCTCGACGGCGCCTACCAGGCCCGCCTGATCGACGGCCTGGCCGAGGCCGGGGTCGCCATCGTCACGGCGGCCGTCTACGACTTCCCCGTGCCGCCCGTCAAGAAGCTGCGGGCCGCCGGGGTCACGGTCGCGTGCGGCCACGACGGCATCCGCGACCTGTGGGGCCCCTACGGCAGCGGCGACATGCTGGAGCGGGCCATGCACGTCGCCTACCGCAGCACGTTCCGCAGAGACGACGACATCGAGCTGGCGCTGGAGGCCGCCACCGTCGGCGGCGCGCGGGCGCTCGGGCTCGACGACTACGGCCTGGCTCCGGGTGACCGGGCCGACCTCGTCGTGGTGCCCGCCGGGAGCCCGGCGGAGGCCGTGGTCGTTCACCCTGCGCGCACTCTGGTCATGAAGGACGGCGTCGTCCTGCACAATTGACCGGCGGGACCATCGAAAGGCAGGCAAGTGCTCTCTATTCACCAGCGGATCGCCGCAGAGCTCGGCGTACGCGACGGGCAGGTGCAGGCGGCCGTCGACCTGCTCGACGGCGGCGCGACCGTGCCGTTCATCGCGCGATACCGCAAAGAGGCCACCGGCGCCCTCGACGACGCGCAACTGCGCACGCTGGAGGAGCGGCTGCGTTACCTGCGCGAGCTTGAGGAGCGCAGGGCGGCGATCCTGGAGTCCATCGAGTCTCAGGGCAAGCTCGACGACGAGCTGTGCGAGCAGATCATGGCCGCCGAGACCAAGGCCCGGCTCGAGGACATCTACCTGCCCTACAAGCCGAAGCGGCGCACCAAGGCGCAGATCGCGCGCGAGCTGGGGCTGGAGCCGCTGGCCGACCAGCTTCTGGCCGACCCCAATCTCGACCCGGTGGCCACCGCCGAGGCGTTCGTCACCGAGGGCGTGGCCGACGCGGGCGCGGCGCTCGAAGGCGCCAGGGCGATCCTGATCGAGCGCTTCGCCGAAGACGCCGACCTGATCGGCGGGCTGCGCGAGCAGTTCTGGGAGCGCGGGCGGCTGGTGTCGCGGGTGCGCGAGGGCAAGGAGGAGGCGGGGGCCAAGTTCTCCGACTACTTCGAGTTCGGCGAGCCGTTCACGAAGCTGCCCTCGCACCGGATCCTGGCGATGTTCAGGGGCGAGAAGGAGGAGGTGCTGTCGGTCACGCTCGAGCCCGACGACAGCCCCGACTACGAGCTGCGCATCGCCTCCCGGTTCGGCGTCTCCGACCAGGGCCGCCCGGCCGACAAGTGGCTCACCGAGACCGTGCGCTGGGCCTGGCGCACCCGCATCCTCGTGCACCTGGGCATCGACCTGCGCATGCGCCTGTGGCAGGCGGCCGAAGACGAGGCGGTGCGCGTCTTCGCCGCCAACCTGCGCGACCTGCTGCTCGCCGCCCCGGCCGGCGCACGGCCGACGATGGGTCTCGACCCCGGCCTGCGTACGGGTGTGAAGGTCGCCGTGGTCGACGCCACCGGCAAGGTCGTCGAGACCGCCACCATCTACCCGCACGAGCCCAAGCGGCAGTGGGACCAGTCGCTCGCGGTGCTGGGCGCGCTCGCGCAGCGGCACGGCGTCGAGCTGATCGCCATCGGTAACGGCACGGCCTCCCGCGAGACCGACAAGCTGGCCGGCGAGCTGGTCAAGCACATGCCGTCGCTCACCAAGATCGTGGTCTCCGAGGCGGGCGCGTCGGTCTACTCGGCCTCCCCCTACGCCTCGCAGGAGCTGCCCGACCTCGACGTGTCGCTGCGCGGCGCCGTCTCCATCGCCCGCCGCCTGCAAGACCCGCTGGCCGAGCTGGTCAAGATCGACCCCAAGTCGATCGGCGTCGGCCAATACCAGCACGACCTGGCCGAGTCCAAGCTCTCCCGCTCGCTCGACGCGGTCGTGGAAGACGCCGTGAACGCCGTCGGCGTCGACGTCAACACCGCCTCGGCGCCGCTGCTCACCCGCGTGTCCGGCATCGGCTCCACGCTCGCGGAGAGCATCGTCCGCCACCGCGACGCCAACGGCCCCTTCCGCACCCGCTCGGCGCTCAAGAGCGTGCCCAGGCTCGGCCCGAAGGCGTTCGAGCAGTGCGCCGGCTTCCTGCGCATCCGCGGCGGCGACGACCCGCTCGACATGTCCGCCGTGCACCCCGAGTCGTACCCGGTGGTCCGCCGCATCCTCACCTCCGCCAAGACCGACCTCAAGTCGCTCATCGGCAACACCGCGGCCCTGCGCACCCTGCGCCCCGAGGACTTCACCGACGACACCTTCGGCCTGCCCACGGTCACCGACATCCTGCGTGAGCTGGAGAAGCCCGGCCGCGACCCGCGCCCCGCCTTCAAGACCGCCACCTTCAAGGAAGGCGTCGAGAAGATCTCCGACCTCACGTCCGGCATGATCCTGGAGGGCGTGGTCACCAACGTCGCGGCGTTCGGCGCGTTCGTCGACATCGGCGTCCACCAGGACGGCCTGGTGCACGTGTCGGCCATGTCCCGCACCTACGTCAAAGACCCGCGCGACGTGGTCAAGCCCGGCGACATCGTCCGCGTCAAGGTCCTCGACGTGGACATCCCCCGCAAGCGCATCTCTCTGACCCTCCGCCTGGAGGACGAGACCGCCGCCCAGCAGCAGAACGGCGACAGCCCCCGCCGGGGCGCGGGCGCCGGCCGTCAGGGTGGCCGTGACGGTGGTCGCGGTGCGGGTGGCCGTGACGGCGGGCGTGGTGACGGCGGTCGCGGCAAGGGCGATGGGCAGCGTGGCGGCGGCGACGGCGGGCAGCGTGGTCGCGGCGACGGTGGCGGCGGCCGGGGTGGCCAGCGCCGCCAGGACCGCCCCGCCCCGACCGGCGCCATGGCGGAAGCCCTCCGCAAGGCCGGCCTGACCGGCGACAACCGCTGACCGACATAGACCGGAAGAGGAACGGCGTACTGCCCCGGCATCTGCACTGCCAGGGCAGTACGCCGCGCTGAGGTGCCGGGACGTGGAGCGCCATGGTTGCCACTCGGTCAGCGTCGCAGGCGTCATCCTCGACGCCCATGGCAGGGTTCGGTGCATCATCGCCTCTCGGGGCGGATCGGCCGGTGCGATGGGCGGCGTCCGCTATCCGCCGTTCTCGACCCGCCGTTGTGATTGGGCTGAGCGCGTAGTCGAGCCCCGGGGTGGTGGGGTGGCGATACGGTCTAGAGGTGAGCACGACGATGTTCGACACCGCGATCACTCAGGCCCGCGACCTGCTCCGATGGCGTTCCCCGCTGCGCACGGAGCTCTGGGCCGCCCGCCTCACGGGCGAGCTGGAGGCGTCGGAGCAGGAAGATGTGCCCGGACGGGTGGCGGCGTTCCTGCGGCGGCTGGCGAAGGACGGGAGCCCGGAGGCGCGTCTCACCCTTGCCGCCCTGGCGATCGTGAACGGTCCTGCCGAGCCGGAAGATCGTGAGGAGCGGCCCTACACGATGGCCGGGGAGGGTGTGGCGGTCAGCCTGCCCGGGTGGGTGGCGCGGATGGGGCGCGTGACCTGCGACGGCGGCTGGTACGGGAAGGGCGATCCCTACGGGGAGCAGGTGCTGGCGGCCCTGTCCTTCCGGTACGACAACGGCAAGGAGCCGCACGTCCTTGTCGTGGGCATCGATCAGCCCAGCGGCGGGCTGGCCGTGGACGCGGTGGTCGAAGAGGCGAAGTTCCTTGATGAGCTGGAGCTGCGGCCTACGCCGCCGGAGAGCGTGGCGGCGCGGATCCTGGATGCGTTCGAGCTGACCGACCGGGTCTTGGGGGCGCAGGTGGCTGACACGTTGCCGGGTGTGCGGCCGTTCGCGATCGCCCGTGCTCGGTCCTTGCTCACCCGTACGCACGACGCCTCGCCGGGGCACGCCGACGGTGGCGTGCCGGGACGCGCGAGAGACACCGCGTCGGAGATCACCCTGCACGGGCTGCCTGATGTGCCCGGTGCACGGGAGGCGTTCGGGAAGCTGGTCGAGTTCGTGGGCGACCGGCCGTTGTGGTGGAGCCCGGCTCGGGTGTCGCAGTTCCTGACGCGGTGGCTGCCCAGGGAGGCGATCCTCAGCGAGGAGGCCATTACTGCGATGCCGGAGGTGGTGCGGGCCTGGAGCCGGCAGCAGGGTGGGCAGCCGGAGGTGTTGCGGCGGGTCGATGAGGAGGCGCCGCGTCTGGCTGCGCTCATGGCCGATGAGTCGTTGGCGTCCCTTCAGAAGCGGCTGGCTCAGGCGGGCGATGCGCGGTCTGGGCGTGACTGAGGGCTGTTGTGTGCGGCGGAGGTGTCGCCTGACGTCCAAGGGCGGCCTTGTACGGTGCTCATGTGGAGATCGACCGGCTTGATCATCTCGTGCTGACCGTCTCCGATCTTGATGCGACGGTTGCCTTCTACACCCAGGTGCTGGGGATGGAGGCGGTGACGTTCGGCGAGGGGCGTCGGGCGCTCAGGTTCGGGCGCAGCAAGATCAATCTGCATGAGGCCGGGCACGAGTTCGAGCCCAAGGCGGCCCGGCCGGTGCCGGGGAGTGCCGATCTGTGCCTCATCGTCGCCGAGTCGATGGAGACAATCGTGGCCGAGTTGGGGGCGCACGGTGTCGAGATTGAAGAGGGGCCGGTGGGGCGTACCGGGGCGACTGGGGGGATTCTCAGCGTGTATGTCCGCGATCCGGATGGGAACCTCATCGAGCTCAGCACCTATGGGGATTGAGTCTTCCGATGGCCTTGGTTTCAAGGCCTCTGTTTGCAGCCGTTGGTAACCGGGCCACGGGTTCGCGAGTGCGCCGTCAGGCGTGGCGTTGCGCCGTCAGGCGCCTGGGCGAAGCGTCTGAGCTTCATCGCGCGTAAGCGCCCCCTCGCGAAGCCCTTTCCGGGTGGGCATTCGACGGGCAATCACCCCATCGGGCAACGGGTGGGCGAGAGCGCCGGAGGCGCGGGGGGTTGCGCCGTCAGGCGCCTGAGCAAAGCGTCTGAGCCCCATCGCGCGTAAGCGCCCCCCTGCGAAGCCCTTTCCGGGTGGGCATTCGACGGGCAACCACCCCATCGAGCCACGGGTGGGTGGCCGGAGGGGTAAGGCGAGGCGAGTGCAGGAGGTGGGGGTAGGGGGAGGCGGGCTTACGGTGGTTGGTCGTGGGGGCAGGCGTAGGCCGTTCTGGAGGCGAGTTGCCAGGTTTCGACCGGGGTGCCGCAGCGGCGGCAGTGCTCGCGTTTGTAGACCCAGCGCTCGTCCGGCGCCGACGGGTCGCTGACCACCTGCCCGGCGTCCCTCCCCAGGGCGAGGTACGTGGCCGCCGCCTCCCACAGCCGCAGTGCCGTGGACGCGTCCACGTTGCGCGTGCCGGGGTGGATGCCCACGAGGAACAGCAGTTCGGCTCGCCAGGCGTTCCCGATGCCGGCCCACACCCCCTGGTCGAGCACGCCGGCCCCCACCGGGCCGCGGAAGGAGGTCAGGCGTCGTACCGCCTCCGATGGGGAGGCGTCGTCGCGTAGCGGGTCGGGGCCGAGTGAGTCGCGCAGTGTTGCGACGGCCGGCGCGTCCATGGGCTCGCAGCGGATGGGGGCTATGAGGTCGTAGGCCGTGTTGTCGGTGGCCAGGCGCAGGCGGGTGCCGGGCCGGGGCGGGGTCGTGGGATCGTCGTGGTGCAGGTAGATGCCGCGCATGCCCAGGTGCACGTGGATGGCGGGCAGGCCGTTCTCGAAGTGGTACAGGAGGTGCTTGCCGAGCGCCTCCACCTCCGTCAGCGTCCGCCCGTCGTACGGTCCCGCCTCGAAGCGGCCTTGCGGGCTGGAGGCGCGGACGGTCCGGCCGGACAGGGCGGTGTGCTGCTCGCGGGCGTGCCGGTGGATGAGGTGACCTTCGGGCATGCCAAAGGGTCTACCCGCGCCCGGCCCCGCCGCGCCGAAGGCCACCCCGCCATGACAAGGCCACCCCGCCATGACAGGGCTATCCCGCGAGCTGCGCCGCCGCGCCCCAGGGCTACCCCACGAGCCAGGCCGCCGCGCTAGAGGGCTATCCCACCAGCTGGGCCGCCCCACCGAAGGGCTATCCCGCGAGCTGGGCCGCCGCGCTGGCGAGGAGCAGGTCGAGGGCTGTCGGGTAGGCGCTGTCGTTCATCCGGGCCACCAGCAGCGGTGCCGTGGCCGCGATGTTGGGGTGGGTGCTGGCGGGCAGCCGGGCGTACGTGTCACGCCACACCTCCTCGTCGGCCTCCCGGGCCGCCTTGGGTAGGGCGAGGGTGGCGGCGTCGAGGATGGCGAAGGCGAGGCTCTGGTCGATGAACGCGTGGTAGATGCGCACGGCGTCGGCGTCGGGGAAGCCGGCTCCGCGCAGGATGCCGAGGATGGTCTCGTCGCTGGCGACCTCGTTGGGTCGGCCGGTGACGCGGCTGGCGGTGAGGACGGCGGCCTGCGGGTGGGCGAGGTAGGCGTTGTGGATGCGCAGGCCGAGCTCGCGGAGGTCGGCCTGCCAGTCGCCGCTGGGTGAGAAGGAGGCCATGGCGCGGCCGAACAGTTCGTCGGCGATGGCGAGGATGAGGTCGTCCATGCCGCGGAAGTACCGGTAGACGGTGCTGGCGTCGGCGCCGAGGGCGAGGCCGAGGCGGCGGGCGGTGAGGCCGGCGGGGCCGTGCTCGCGCAGCATGCGCAGCGCGGTCTCGACGATGTGGGCGTGGGTGAGCACCTGTCCCTGTTTGGTGGGACGCCGCCGCCGGCGGGCCGCTTCCGGCACGACGCGTTTGGCCATGGAACGCCTCCCTTATGCCAACGCCATTGACGTTGTTGAGCATACGAGCGTTTGATGTACGACACACCCCCAAAAAAGCCATAAAAGGGGATCTATCGTCATGCGTATCCTTCTCGTTGGAGCAGGCGGTGTGGGAACCGCCATCACCCGGATCGCCGCCCGCCGACATTTCTTCGACCACATGGTGGTCGCCGACTACGACCTCCCCCGCGCCAAGGCCGCCGTCGCCGCGCTCGGTGACGAGGCCGCCCGGTTCACCCCCGTCCGGATCGACGCCGCCGACACCGCCGCCGTCACCGCGCTGCTGGCCGAGCACCGCTGCGACGTCCTGCTCAACGCCACCGACCCCCGCTTCGTGCTGCCGCTGTTCGACGCCGCGCTGGCCGCCGGGGCCGACTATCTCGACATGGCCATGTCGATGTCGAAGCCGCACCCCGATCGCCCGTACGAGGAGGTGGGGGTGAAGCTGGGCGACGAGCAGTTCGCCCGCGCGCCCGAGTGGGCCGCCAAGGGCCGGCTGGCGCTGGTCGGCATGGGCGTCGAGCCCGGCCTGGCCGACGTCTTCGCCCGCTACGCCGCCGACGAGCTCTTCGACGAGATCGAGGAGATCGGCATCAGGGACGGCGCGAACCTCACTGTCGACGGCTACGACTTCGCCCCCTCCTTCTCCATCTGGACCACGATCGAGGAGTGCCTCAACCCGCCGCTGATCTACGAGCAGGGCCGTGGCTGGTACACGACGGAGCCGTTCAGCGAGCCAGAGATCTTCGACTTCCCCGACGGCATCGGCCCCGTGGAGTGCGTGAACGTCGAGCACGAGGAGGTCGTGCTGGTGCCGCGGTGGATCCCGGCGCAGCGGGTGACGTTCAAGTACGGGCTCGGCGAGGAGTTCATCGGCACCCTCAAGACGCTGCACGCGCTGGGCGTGGACCGGACGGAGCCGGTCGCGGTCAGGACCGACCAGGGCACCGCCAAGGTGTCGCCCCGGGACGTGGTCGCCGCCGTGCTGCCCGACCCGGCCGAGCTGGGCGCGCGCATGCACGGCAAGACCTGCGCGGGCACCTGGGTCAAGGGCGTCAAGGACGGCCGGCCCCGCGAGGTGTACCTCTACCACGTGGTGGACAACCAGTGGTCGATGCGCGAGTACGGCTCGCAGGCGGTCGTCTGGCAGACCGCGGTCAACCCGGTGATCGCCCTGGAGCTGCTGGCCGGCGGCGTGTGGCGGGGCACGGGCGTGCTGGGGCCGGAGGCGTTCGAGCCGCGCCCGTTCCTGGACCTGCTGGTCGAGTACGGCTCACCGTGGGGCCTGCGGGAGCAGTGAGGGGGGCCGGGAGCCGCCACCCGATCCGGACATTGGATCATTGAGGTGCCGCAACCCGTACATCGGAGGAACCTCTTGAGCATCGCCGACGACCCCGACCGCGCACCGGCCCGCTCCCACCTGTACGCCATGGGCATGTCGGAGGAGGAGATGCGCCGCCCCGTGGTCGGCATCGCCTCCACCTGGACCGGCACCATGCCGTGCAACCTGACCCACCGCGAGCTGGCCGCCGAGGTGGCCGCGGGGGTGCGGGCGGCCGGCGGGCTGCCCATGGAGTTCAACACCATCGCCGTCTCCGACAACCTCACCATGCACACCCCGGGCATGCGGGCCTCGCTGATCAGCCGGGAGGTCATCGCCGACTCGATCGAGCTGATGGGCCGCGCCCACCAGTTCGACGCGCTGGTGGCGATCGTCGGCTGCGACAAGACCGTCCCGGCCGCGATCATGGCGCTGGCCCGGCTGGACGTGCCGTCCGTGGTCCTCTACAGCGGCAGCATGATGCCGGGCCGCTGGCGCGGGCGCGACGTGACGATCCAGGACATGTGGGAGGCGCTCGGGGAGCGCGAGGTGGGCCGCATGGACCAGGCCGACCTCGACGACCTGGCCAGGCACGCCTGCCCGGGCGCCGGCACCTGCGCCGCCCAGTACACCGCCAACACCATGGGCACGGTCGCCGAGTTCCTGGGCCTGGCGCCGTTCGGCATCGGTGACATCCCGGCGGTGGCCGGGGAGAAGAACGCCGCGGCCCGGCGCGTCGGGGAGATCGCCATGCGGGCGCTGGCCGCCGATGCGCGCCCGTCGCGGGTGCTCACCGAGGACGCGCTGCACAACGCGATCGTGTCGGTGGCGGCCATGGGCGGCTCCACGAACGCCGTGCTGCACCTGCTGGCCATCGCCCGCGAGGCCGGGCTGCCGCTGGAGATCGACCGGATCGGCGAGGTCTGCCGGGAGGTCCCGATCATCACCGGGCTCAAGCCGAGCGGCGGCGACGCCACCGCGCTCGACCTGTGGAAGGCGGGCGGCACCTCGCTGGTGGTGCGCCGCCTGCTGGAGGCGGGGCTGCTGCGGGAGAGCGTCACGCTGGTGGACGGGCGCTCGCTGGCGGACGTCGCCGCGCAGGCCCAGGAGACGCCGGGGCAGAAGGTGGTGGGGAGCGCGGACGAGCCGTTCAAGCGGCGCGGCGCGCTGGCCATCCTGCGCGGCTCGCTCGCCCCTGACGGGTGCGTGCTCAAGCTGGGCGGCAAGGACGACTTCCGCCACGAGGGCCCGGCCAAGGTGTTCGACTCCGAGGCCGACTGCTACGTCGCCATCCAGGAGGGGCGGATCGTGGCCGGGGACGTCATCGTGGTCCGGTACGAGGGCCCGGCGGGCGGCCCCGGCATGCGCGAGATGCTCTCCATCACCGGCCCGCTGGTCGGGCGGGGCCTCGGGACGTCCGTGGCGCTGGTCACCGACGGCCGCTTCAGCGGCGTCTCGCACGGGCTGGTGATCGGGCACGTGGCGCCGGAGGCGTACCACGGCGGGCCGATCGCGCTGGTGCGCGACGGCGACACGGTGGTGATCGACAGCGCGGCCGGGACGCTCGACCTGCTGGTGCCCGAGGCCGAGCTGGCCGAGCGGCGGGCCGCGTGGGTGCGGCCCGAGCGGGAGGTCGAGCGCGGCGTCCTGACCAAGTACGTGGCCACGGTCGGCTCCGCCTCCGACGGAGCGGTCACCGCCTGAGGATCGAGCAGCGGGCGGGGGCGGCTATGCTGCGCATTGACGTTTGCCCCCGCCCCCTGACTTTGAGGAGACTTGCGCGATGTACAAGGAGTTCGCCGGCGAGGTCGTGATGTGGCTCGTCCCGGTCGTGGTGCTGATCGGAGTCGCGCTCCTCGTCACCGCGTGAGCCGGAGGGGCCGGTCCGCCCGGCCCCTTCAGCCGTCGTCAGCGGTAGTACCGGTAGTACACGGAGGTCTTGGCGTAGGTGCGGAAGTTGCCGTACCCGTCGACGTAGTCGTTCCACGCCTCCGACAGCCTGGCGGTCCGCACGGTGCAGGACGCGTAGCGCACCTTGCGCGCGCCGATGCGGCCCACGTTGTCGTAGCACGAGCCGACCTTGCGGCCGTTCACCTTGAGGGTGACGTTGAGCTTGACGTTGAAGAGGTTCTTGCGGGAGATGTTCTGGATCCGCACCTTGACGCGGCAGGTGTCCTCGCAGTGGCCCCAGGAGGACTTCGTCCTGATGAGCTGAGCGCTGGTCGTCGCGGCTTCGGCCGGCGCGGACATGAGCGTGGTGGCAGCGGCGGCCACTAATGCCGTGGCGGCAAGGCGCTTGAACATTTCGCCCCCATAGTCGAGACAGACAACTGTCGCTCCCCCCTGTGGCAGCGACACGTACGTGTCCGACTACTACCAGGCATCCCGCTCGTCCGGGTTCGCCGGGCTTGATCCGATACGAAACGGTTATCCCTTTATATCGGGCTTATCTACCCGCAACCTGGCCAGGTCAGGACGCCCACGCCAGCAACGGCTTGCCCTGCCTGAGCCGTCTCAACGCCTGCTTCTCCAGCTGTCTGATGCGCTCCCTTGTGAGGCCGAGATGTTGGGCGATCTCCGTATAGGTCCGGACCTCCTCCCCCGTCAGCCCGTACCTGAGCCTGATCACGAACGCCTCCCGCGGCGGCAGCGTCGTGACCACCTCGCGCAGCTCCGCGCTGAGCGCGCGAAGCTCGGTCAGCTCCTGCACCTGCAGCCCGTCCTCGTCGGCGATCATGTCCCCGATCCGGCCCTCGCCGTGCTCGCCCACCGGGACGTCGAGGCTGACCATGTCCTGGCCCAGCCGGCGTAACGCCGCCACCTGCGCGGCCGACCGCTCCGCCGCGCTCGCCAGCTCCGCGTCCGTCGGCTCCCTGCCCAGCTCGGCGGCGAGCTGCCGCTCCACCCTGATCAGCCGCGACAGCTCCTCCGCCACATGGATCGGCAGCCGCACGGTACGGCTCTTGTCGTGGATCCCGCGCTCGATGGCCTGGCGGATCCACCACATCCCATACGTGGAGAACTTGTATCCCCGCGTGTAGTCGAACTTCTCCACCGCCCTGATCAGCCCGAGGTTGCCCTCCTGGATGATGTCGAGCAGCGGCAGCCCCCGGTAGGAGTACCGCCGGGCGGCGGACACCACGAGCCGGAGGTTGGACCTGATCAGCAGGTCCTTGGCGCGCTTGCCATCGAGCGCGACGAGTTCGAGTTCTGGCGTGCCCTCACCACGCTCGATCAGATGGCCCGCGTACAGGCCTGCCTCGATCCGCCGGGCGAGCTCCACTTCGTCCGCGGCGGAGAGCAAGGGGGTTTTTCCGATCTGTTCGAGGTACGTACCGAGCAGATCGGGCTCTTCGGCCGACATGCCCCGGCAACTACCCGGTAAACGGCGGCGAATTCCCCTCTTCGTTGAGTTCGGCGATGGCCAGCTCCGCCGTACTGCGGATATCGAAGAACTTGTCAAGCGCGGTGATCGCGAACAGATGCTTGCACCGGCCGTTGAGCCCCGACAGCAGCAGCCGCCCGCCCGAGGCGGTGACCGCCTTGTGCAGATAGACCAGCACCGAAAGACCCGAGGAGTCGCAGACGCTGACGGCCTGCATGTCGATGACGAGCATCGGAGGCTGCGTGAGATCGAGCGCCTTGGTCACACGGTCACGCACCTCGGCCGCGGAGCCGAAGTCGAAATCTCCCGTCAGCCGCGCGATGACGCAGGGTCCCTGGAGTCCGAGGCTGATCGACAAGGCCTGCTCCGAAGTCACCCAGCTCCACCTACCCGCGTCGCTCTCCCGATCCACTTACTTTACGAGAAGTAGCGCTTCGGGTTGAACACCAGCATCTGCTCAATCTGGTCATCGGTCACACCCGCGTCGAGCAGGGCGGGCAAGACGTCATCGTGAATGTGATCGTAGCGCCAGTTCGGCGCCAGCGTACGGCGGGCCTCGTCCCAGGCCCCGCCGAAATAGTCCATGAAGCAGGCCGTGTCGTGGCTGAGCACCATGCGATCGGCGTATCCCCGCTGGCAGAGGGCCGCGATCGTGGCGACGCGCTGCGGCGTCGGGTTGTAGACGTCCAGACCGAATCGGTCCATTCCCAGGATTGCGCCCGTGTCGGCCAGCCGCATGAGGTAGTCGAGGTCGTTGCTGTCGCCGGCGTGCCCGACCACGACCTTCTCCAGGTTCACGCCCTCCTTCGCGAACAGGTCGAGCGCGATCAGGCCGCTCTGCGTGAACGCGTTCGTGTGCACCGTGATCGGCGCTCCCGTCCGCACGTGCGCCTGCGCCACCGCCCGGCAGATGCGCTCGACGCCCGGCGTCAGCCCCTTCGCCTCGACCACGCACTTGAGGAAGGCCGCCTTCACGCCGGTGTCGGCGATGCCCACCGTCAGGTCCCGGACGAAGTCGTCGATCATCGGGTCGGGGCAGTCGATGAACAGGCCGGGGCCGCGGTGCTCGTACTGGTGGGGCAGCTCCTCGAAGGAGTAGATGCCGGTAGCGACGACGACGTGCAGGCCGGGGACCTGCTCGGCGACCCGCTGCACCCGGGGGATGTAGCGGCCGAGGCCCCACACGGTCGGGTCCACGATCGTGCGCACGCCCTTCGCCGCCGCCGCGTTCAGCTTGGCGATCGCGTCCGCCACCCGGAACTCCTCGTCCCACCAGGCGCCCTTGCCGTAGTTGTCGAGGTGCTCCGTGGCCACCACGAAGACGTGTTCGTGCATCAGCGTCTGCCCGAGCTCGTCGACGTCCACAGGGCCGCGCAGGGTTTCGACGGTGGGCATGCACGCCTCCATACCGGCTGGTCGGTGTGGGCGCCAACCTAGGCCGTTCGACGACCTCCGTCAACAGTCACACGCGCTGGGTCACCGGTGCCGTACCGCGTAGATCGCCAGACCGACGGCGAACACCGCCAGGCCCGCCACCACCGACGCCAACGGCAGCGTGGCCGCCAGCAGCAGGCACAGCGCCAGCCCCAGCACCGGGACGGCGCGGGGCGGCGCGCCCTCGTCGCGGCGGAGCGTGAACGCGCAGGCGTTGGCGATCGCGTAGTAGACGAGCACGCCGAACGAGGAGAACCCGATCGCCTCCCGCAGATCCGCCACCACCAGCAGCACGACCACCGCGACGCCGACCGCCAGCTCCGCCCGCCTCGGCACCTGCCGGACCGGGCCCACGGCGGCCAGCACGCCCGGCAGGTCCCGCTCGCGCGCCATCGCCAGCACCGTGCGCGAGACGCCCAGCAGCAGCGCCAGCAGCGCGCCCAGCGCCGCCACCGCCGCCCCGGCCCGCACCACCGGCGCCAGCCACCCGGCCCCCGCCTCCCTGACCAGATCGGCCAGCGGCGCGCCGGACCTGGCCAGCAGCTCCGGATGGAGCGTCCGCAGCGCCGCCACGGCGACCAGCGCGTAGACGACCAGCGTGACCGCCAGCGCGATCCCGACCGCCCTGGGGATCGTGCGGGCGGGATCGCGCACCTCCTCGCCGAGAGTGGCGATCCGCGCGTAACCGGCGAACGCGAAGAACAGCAGCCCGCCGCCCTGCATCACCCCCCACACGTCAAAGGGGTACGAGCCGGGCGCGCGACCCGTGCCGGGCGCGTAGGCGAACCAGCCGAACGTCACCGAGTCGTCGCCCGTCAGCCCCACCACGATCACCACGACGAGCACCGCCAGCACGAACGCCACGATGATCCGGGCCACCCCCGCCGAGCGCTGCACCCCGAACAGGTTCAGCACCGTCAGCACCGCCACCGCAACGATCGCCAGCGGCCGTTCGAGGCCGGGCAGGGCGTAGGAGCCGAACGTCAGGGCCATGGCCGCGCACGAGGCCGTCTTGCCCACCGTGAAACCCCAGCCCGCCAGGTAACCCCACAAGGGGCCGAGGCGGCGGCGGCCGTAGACGTAGGTGCCGCCCGACTCCGGATAGAGGGCGGCCAGGCGGGCCGAGGACGTGGCGTTGCAGTAGGCCACGACGGCGGCCAGCGCCAGCGAGACCAGCAACCAGGGGCCGGCGGCCGCGGCGGCGGGCGCGAAGGCGGCGAACACACCCGCGCCGATCATCGCGCTCAGCCCGACGACGACCGCATCGGCCGTGCCCAGCCTCCTCGCCAGCTCCTCCGGCACCGGGCCACCCCCTTCCCGCACGTCTCGTCGGCAGGCACCCACTCTGCCGCATCCCACCGACAACCCGCACCAACGCCCACATGAACGCCGCAGGGCACCCGCGAGATGCGCAAGGATCGGCCGCCTCCCGCGCTTCTTGCCGGGGGCGGGCGCCTCCCCTGTGCGGGGCTGGCGCCTGGAGGGTGCGAGCGGGGCGGGCGCCTGGTGTGTGCCGGGGATGGCGCCGGACGGGCACGGGCAGCAGGCGCCCCGAGCGCCCCCGCGGAGCAGGCGGGTGCCGTGTGCGCGGGTGGAGGAGCGGGGGCGAGGCGCCTGCGCCTGTCGTGCGCAAGGGCTCGCCCTTGGAGCGTGCGCGCGGAGCAGGCGCCTGCCGTGTGCGGCGCCCGGAGCGGCTGTGAGGGGCGGGCGCCTGAACGTATGGGCGGAGGGGTCAGCCGCCCTTGCCGTTGGGGCCCGGTACCACCAGGACCGGGCGGTGGGCGTGGTGGAGCACGCGGTCGGACGTGCTGCCCAGCAGGAGCGACCGGACCCCGCCCAACCCCCTGGTGCCGGTCACGATGAGCTCGGCGTCCAGTTCGTCGGCGACGTCCACGATGGTCGACCAGACGGCCACGGCGTCCACGTCGCAGCGCGGGGTGGCGTCCAGTCCGGCGTCGCGGGCCAGGTCGGCGCCGCGTGCGGCCAGCTCGCTCATCGCCTGCCCGATGGCCTCGTCCTCCACCCCCGACTGGTCGACGGCCACCATGAGACCGGCGGAGGCCCTGGCGGAGGTCATCGCCAGCCGCTCCCACACCGTCAGGACGACCGCGTGCCGGCCGGGGAACAGCTTGCCGGCGAAGGCGATGGCGGCCTTGGAGTCGTCGGATCCGTCATAAGCAATCAAAATCGTCATCTCAGCCACTCCTGAATGCGAGGTCGGGGTCCTCTTCTTTCCAGAGCGGCGGGATTCAAGCCTGGTGAGGCGCCCCGCTACGGCCTCAGGCGAGGGCCGGGGACACGGCCCGGCGGGCCGACGGCTTGAGCATCGACAGCCCGGCCAGCGTCAGCACGGCCAGCTCGGTCACGACCACGGCCCGCTGGGTGAGCCCGGCGGGGATGTCGTCGTTGGTCAGCGGGATGCCGAACATGCGCACCACGTACGGGATCACGACCATTACCAGTGCCGCCAGGGCGAGCCCGCTGAGGACGCGCATCGCCGCGGCGTACCGGATGTTGGCTCTGGCGAGGAGCATCCCGGCGACCGGCATCACAAGGAAGGCGACGAAGGCGGCGTAGCGGTGGATGCCGCCCGACATCGACAGCGGCACGCCGGGCCGGTCGGTCGGGAAGGCGCCGATCAGGAACATGCTCGCCCCCCACACCAGCAGCAAGGCGACGACCCAGCGGTTCACGCCGGCCCGGCGCATGGCCTCGGCCATGAGCGCGGCGCCCGCGGCGAAGAGGGTCAGCGAGGCGGGCAGGAGCCATCCGGCCGACTGCCACACGTACTCGCTGATCACGCTGTGCAGCGGGTCCAGGTCGGATCCGGCGTGCAGGGTGAGCATGGCGCCGCTGCCGGCGCCGATCGCGGCGAAACCACTGACAAGCAATCCCTTCATGCCTCCTAAGCTCGTGGAACACGCGCTTTGCGAACATCGGAGATGGACCCGAAGCGGCCCTGAAGTACCCCCTAATACCTTGGTCGGACCGACCCCTAGGAATCACCGTTGACCTGCCGGTTCGTGACCCCTGGTAGGGAGAGCCCCCTCAGGGTGGAGGCGGCTGCCCGGGGGGTGATTTGACTTAGAGCGCGCTCTAAGGTCCAACCTGGACACATGACGATCCAGGAGGCCGCGCAGCGGTCCGGCCTGACCGCTCACACGTTGCGCTACTACGAGCGCATCGGGCTGATCCACTCGGTGGGCCGCAACAGCAGTGGCCACCGTGACTACGCGGAGCAGGATCTCCAGTGGCTGGAGTTCCTGACGAAGCTGCGGACGACCGGCATGCCGATCGCCGACATGTGCCGGTACGCGGAGCTGCGCCGCATGGGGCAGCGCACCGCGGACGAGCGCAGGCGGATGCTGGAGCTGCACCGGGAGCGCGTCCGGGCCAGGATCGCCCAGCTCAGCCAGGACCTGGAGGTCCTGGACTACAAGATCGACAATTACCGCAGGGGGCAGGCATGAACAAGCGCACTCTCGGCCGCGACGGCCTGGAGGTCTCCGCGCTCGGGCTCGGCTGCATGGGCATGTCCGAGTTCTACGGCCAGGGCGACGAGAACGAGTCGATCGCGGTCATTCACCGCGCCCTCGACCTTGGCATGAATTTTCTAGACACCGCCGACATGTACGGCAAGGGGGCCAACGAGGAGCTGGTCGGCCGGGCCATCAAGGGCCGTCGGGACGAGGTCGTCCTGGCCACCAAGTTCGGCGTCAAGCGCGACGGCGACTCCCGCACGATCGAGAACAGCCCCGAGTACATCAGGGCCGCCTGCGACGCCTCGCTCCAGCGTCTCGGCATCGACCACATCGACCTGTACTACATGCACCGCCGCAACCCCGACGTCCCCGTCGAGGAGTCGGTCGGGGCCATGGCGGAGCTGGTGGAGCAGGGCAAGGTCCGCCATCTGGGTCTGTCGGAGGTGAGCGCCGACACGCTGCGCAAGGCGAACGCCGTGCACCCGATCGCGGCCCTGCAGAGCGAGTACTCGCTGTTCACCAGGGGCCTGGAGGCGGAGATCCTGCCGGCGGCCAGGGAGCTGGGGGTCGGGCTGGTGGCGTACTCGCCGATCAGCCGCGGCCTGCTGTCGGCCGCGCTGCCGAGGCCGGAGGAGCTGCCCGCCGACGACTTCCGCCGCCACCTGCCGCGCACCAGCGGCGAGAACGCCGAGCACAACCGGGCGCTGGCCGCCGAGGTGAAGAAGATCGCCGACGCGGCCGGGGTGACGGCGGCCCAGCTCTCCCTGGCCTGGCTGCTGGCCCAGGGCGAGGACGTCGTGCCGATCCCGGGCACCAAGCGGCTGAAGTACCTGGAGGAGAACGCCGCCGCCGCGGACATCACGCTCACGCCGCAGCAGCTCGACGCGCTGGCCGCGGCCGTGCCCGCCGACGCCGTGCGCGGCACCCGCTACCTCAGCATGAACGAGGTCGAGCGCTGAGGGCCGGGGCTACGGCAGGTCGAAGTCGAGCGCTGAGGGCTGGGGCTACGGCAGGTCGAAGTAGGCCCGCACCGTGGTGGCGCCCTCGCGGGTGTGCAGGCGTACGAGGTCGCTGAGGAGGTTGACGATGAGCAGGCCGCGCGATCCCGCGTCACGTGGGTCGACCGGCCTGCGCCCCACCAGCGGGTCGGTGATGTGACCGGAGTCGCTGACCTCGCACACCAGCCGGTCGTCCTCGATCCAGACCCGCAGGACGCCGGAGCCGCCGCCGTGGTCGAGGCTGTTGGCGCCGAGCTCGGCCACGGCGAGCCGGATGTCGTCGAGCCGGTCGCCCTGGAAGCCGGCCGCGATGGCCTCCCGGGCGGCCAGGCCCCGCACCGCCGACAGGTTGGTGTGGTCGAAGCTCAGCGAGACGAACTTCTCCGGCTCGCCGAGCGGCCGGTTGTGGCCGTCGACGACCAGCTCGGGGGCGTAGTCGTCGCTGGCCCACTCTCCGGTGGCGTCGCGCAGCACGGGGTGGGTGCGCGCGGCCTCGCGGATGACCTCCTCGGTCAGCCCGTCGAGGTCGTACGGGCACAGGATCGTCACCCTGCGGCCGGTGAACGACAGGTTGATCAGGGCCTCGTGCTGGGCGCAGGCGGGGTATTCGGTCGCGGTGCGGCCCGGCCAGATGGGCTCGCCGATGATCCGCACGTGCTGGTCGGGGTGCCGGTCGGCGAAGGCCCGCAGCACGCCGGGGATGATCCGGCCGGGGTTGCGCCCGGCTTTGGTCATGTCGAGCAGGAGCACGTCTTTGGCCTGGTCGCCGAGTGCGGCCTCGATCAGCGCCAGGTTGCGTGGCGGGACGGACACGGCGACGGGCTCCCCGGCCGCCAGGCCCTCCAGGACGAACGCGGTCGTGGCAGAGACGTACTCGCCGTCGCCCCTGTAGAAGAGCGCCGGATGCACGAACGGTTCCGCCCACATCAGCACCACGGTACCTAACGTTGAGGACTTCACGGCAATCTGTTGGGTACCTATTGAGATGTGAAGAGAGTCCAGCTCATCCGCCGCCCCCGTCCCGAACGCCGTCCGTCCCCTCTCGATCTTCGCACCCCTTCCGGGCGACGCCTCCCGTTCTGACCGCGTCGCGCCTATGCTCGGCACATGTCGGATTTGCAGATGCGGGTCTCCGACGAGGACCGGGAGCGCACGACGCAGCAGCTCCAGCAGGCGTTCTCCGAGGGCCGGCTGACCCCCTCGGAGCTCGATGAGCGGCTCGGGCTGGCGCTGAGCGCGAAGACGTACGGCGACCTGCTCGAGCTGGTCGCGGATCTGCCGAGCCCGCAGCCGCAGGTCAGCGACGTCGTGGAGCTGGGCTCGGGCAACGGCAACGTCAAGCGCTCCGGCGACTGGGCCGTGCCGCGCCGGCTGCGGGTCTCCTCCAAGTACGGCAGCGTCGAGCTGGACTTCACCGAGGCCGTCGTCCCCCATCAGGTCGTGGACATCGAGCTGGACCTCACCTACGGCTCCGCGAAGATCATCCTGCCCGAGGGCGCGGTGGCGAACGTGGACGGGTTCCAGAGCGACTGGGGCCATCCGACGTCCAAGGTGCCGAGCAGGCCCCGGCCCGGCGTGCTCAGCGTGGTGATCACCGGCCGGTCGAGGTACGGCGGTCTCACCGTGCGCTATCCGCGCAGGCGCTGGTTCACCCACTGATGGAACAGGGCGATGTGGTGCTCGCTCGGCACGAGCACCCCGCCCTCCCGGTACGCCCGTGACGACATGCCGGGCTGCGTCCGCTCGCAGGCGTCGAAGTCCTGCTCGTTGACCCGGTGGAACAGCTCGACCGACAGCGTCAGGTCGGCACCCGACGCGACGACGTCGGGGTGGTAGAGCCAGTCGCACTCCACGACCGTGCGGTCGGCGGCCATGGGGAACATCCGGTGCAGGATCACGTGGTCGGGCACCAGGTTCACGAACACCTGGGGCTTGACGGTGATCGCGTAGTAGCGGCGGTCCTGGTCGTCGGAGACGTCGGGCAGGCGGCCGAAGCCGGGGCTGCCGTCCACGGTGAACCCCTCGGCCCGCTCGGCGAACTCGGCGCCGTGCCCCACGTAGTACTGCGCCGCGTAGCCGCCGGCGAACTCGGGCAGCACGGCGGTCAGCTCGGGGTGGATGGTGGCGCAGTGGTAGCACTCCATGAAGTTCTCGACGAGGAGCTTCCAGTTGGCCTTGACGTCGTAGACGATGCGGCGGCCGAGCGCGAGCCGGTCCACCTGGTAGTGCTCGATGGCGGCGGGGTCGCCGAGCCGCTCGGTGGCCGCGTACGTGACGTGCTCCTCGAACGAGGGCGGCTCGGCGGCCAGGCACACCCACGCGTACCCGAGCCATTCGCGCAGGTGGACGGGCACCAGCCCGTACTCCACGCGGTCGATGTCGGGCATCTTGGCGAGGTTGGGGGCGGCGGCGAGCCGGCCGTCGAGGTCGTAGGACCAGGCGTGGTAGGCGCACCTGATGGTGCGCCTGACCTCGCCCGCCTCCTCCAGGCACAGGCGGGCGCCGCGGTGCCGGCAGACGTTGAGGAACGCGCGGAGCAGGCCGTCGCGCCCGCGCACCACGATCACGCTCTCGCGGCCGACCTGCACTGTTTTGAACGCGCCTGGACGCGGCAGGTCACCGGCCCTGACGGCGCAGAACCAGAGGCTTTCGAAGATCTTGGCCTGCTCCTCGGCGAAGATCTCGGGGTCGGTGTAGGCACGGCCGGGAAGCGTGGAGATCAAGCTCGACGTGGTGGTCAACCGACACCCCTTGTTGCGTATTACGCACCGAGTTGCTCTATATGCGACATCGTCAGGCGGCCTCAGGAGGCTGTCAAGAGGTAGGTGCTGTAGCGGCGCAGCATGGACGCGTACACCGTGGTCGCGAGCCCGTCGGGGATCAGCCGCACGATCGGCCCCTGCCGGTCGGTCAGCTCCGTGCCGGCCATCCTGGCCGGCCTGCGCACCACCCTCGACCTGGCCCTCTCGTACGCGCGCAGGTCCCCGAGCGAGCGGGCCAGCAGCCAGGCGTCCTCCAGCGCCTGGTTGGCGCCCTGGGCCATGGTGGGCGGCATGGTGTGCGCGGAGTCGCCGGCCAGCGTCGTCGGACCCTTGCCCCACACCTCGGGGATCGGCTGCTTGTGGTGGGGGAAGAAGTCGATGTCGGTGATCGTGTCGAGGATGCCCGGCACGGGGTCCGCCCAGCCGCGGAAGCGCTCCCGCAGCCGCTCCACCACGTGCGGGTCGTCGGCCCAGAAAGGTCCGCCGGGAGCCGCCTTGACGTCGAACCACCACAGCAGTCGCCCCCGCCCCGCCGGGATGAGCCCGCACAACCCCTGCCGGCCCGCGATCATCACGGCGCGATGGTCCTCCGTCAGCGCGGTCGGGATGGTGGTGAACCCCTGCCAGGTGACCCATCCGCTCAGCTTCGCCCGGTCCTCGCCCCACAGGGCCTCGCGCACGACCGAGCGGCGGCCGTCGGCGCCCACGAGCACGTCGCCGCGCACCGTGCGGCCGTCGGACAGCCGCGCCTCGGCCCGCTCCGGCACCACCTGCTCGGCCCGCACGCCGTACGTGACGGGCACGCCGTCGGACAGCAGCTCGACCAGCTCACGCCGGGCCACGTGCACGACAGGGTGGCCGTAGCGGCGCTCGGGCACGGTCAAATCGACGGTGAGCAGCCGCCGCCCGTCGCTGCCCCACGACTCCAGCGTCTCCAGGCGGCGGCCGACGCCCGCGTGGTCGGCCTTCAACTCCTCCAGGATGGCGGTGCTGCCGGGCCACAGGGAGACCGAGCCGCCGGCCGTGCGCAGCTCGGGGGCCTCCTCGTACACCTCGGCCTCGTGGCCCGCGGCGAGCAGGCCGCGCGCCAGGGCGAGCCCCGCGACGCCCGCGCCGATCACGATTACCCTCATTACGTCTCCCCACTGTGAGACCCCGAATATCAGATACTAGGAGTATCACAATGTCGTCGCGCGGCCGCAAGCCCGACCCCACGGTCGATCACCGCATCAGGCAGGCCGCCGCCGGGCTGGTGCTCTCCCACGGGCTCGACTTCACCATGGACGACGTGGCCGCCGCGGCAGGCGTAGGCAGGGCGAGCGTGTTCCGCCGCTACGCCTCCAAGCGCGACATGCTGCTCGAAACCCTCACCGGCCTGATGAACGCGCACGTCGCCATCCCCGACACCGGCTCCCTGGAGGGCGACCTGCGCGTGGTGATCGCCGAAACGCTCGCCATGTGGCAGCAGCCGGGCATCGCCCGCATGGCCAGGCAGGTGTACGGCGAGGCGGGCCGCGACCCGGCCGTGGCCGAGCTCATCCGCACGTCCATGCGCACCCGGATGGAGCGCTCATGGGTCGTGTACGAGCGCGCGATCGAGCGCGGCGAGCTGCCGCCGAACGCCGACCTGTGGATGCTGACGGACCTGTTCGTCGGGTTCGTCGCCTACCGGGGGCTCCTGGATCTTCCGCTGCCCGAGCCGGAGGAGGTCGTGCAGGTCCTCTTGCACGGCTTTACGCCCGCTTGACACCCCTGGTGTTAGCGGGGTGCAAGTGACGATCAAGTTAGGGCCCATAATGTTCCCTTCGTTCGCTAAACCTACGAAGGGCACGGATAATGACTCCCCCTCGTCGCCTCGCCGTCGCGGCCGCGACGCTGACTCTTGCCGCCTTCACCACCGCCTGTGGTGCGATCGGCCAGGCCGTTGACTGCAACACCGCCGCCAGCGACGCCACCAAGATCGCCACAGAGTTCAGCTCCTCGATGACCGCCGACGCCGGCGCCATGGAGACGGCCGCGAAGACCGCGTCCGACAAGACGAAGGAGCTGGCCGGCAAGTACGACGGCGAAGTCGCCGCCGCGCTGAACGACCTGGCCGACGCCTACAGCTCCATCAAGCCGGGCGACGCGGCCAGCCTGACGGAGTTCAGCACCAAGATCAACGGCTTCACCAGCAAGATCACGGCTGCCTGCAGCTGACCAGGCTCGCGGCCGTCGCCCGCGACCGCCTGTGGGGGGCAGGTCGGAGCGACGGCGGCCGCGTCGTGACGGGATGAGAAGGGGGCCGGCGCGCGTGGGGGCGCGCGCCGGCCCGGCAGGGACGACCGGTGCGGCGTGGGGGCGCACGCCGGTCGTCCCGGGGATGGCGGGCGGCGCGGGGGCGCACGCCGGCCGTCCGGGAACGACGGCGCAGCCGGGGGGCGCGTCGGTCGTTCAGGGACAGCGGCGCGGCCGGGGGGCGCGCCGGCGGGTGCGGCGCATGGGGGCGCACCTCGTCCCGGTCGTGGCGCAGCGTGGGGGCGCGCGTCACGGCACCTCCCCGTCACGAACGTCCGGCCACCGCGCGCGCGTCGAGCGCCGCGGTGGCCTACGTCTGTCTCCGGCGTCTGTCCCGGGCGCCTGTCCCGGGCGCCTGTCTCCGGCGTCTATCTCCGGGAGGCGCGCAGCTCGCGCGCCTGCTCGTACGCCCGCTCGAACCCCTCCAGCACGGTGGGCCACGATCCGGCGGCGGGCAGGGTCGCCCGGTTGTGCGCGGCGATCGACTCGCGCAGCTCCGCGTCCACGCACAGGCGGGCCACCGCCCGCGCCAGGTCGCCGAGGGTGCGCCCGAGCAGCCCCTCGACGCCGTCCTTGACGAAGTCGGCCACCCCGCTCTCGGCCCTGGCCACCACCGGCAGCCCCGCGGCCCGCGCCTCCAGTGCCGCGATGCCGAACGACTCGCGCGGCGCGGGCGCCACGAACACGTCGGCCGACGCCAGCACCTTCGCGATCTCCTCCCGCGTGTGCCGCCCCGGCAGGGACACCCAGCCGGTCATGCCGTGCCGTTCGAGGAAGCGCTCCATCTGCCCCCGAGCCGGCCCGTCGCCGACGATCGTGGCCCGCATGGGGATCCGGGCGGGCACGCGCGCCCGCGCCGCCTGGAGCAGCTTCAGCAGGCGTACGGGCTGCTTGCGCGGGGCCAGCCGGCCCACGGCCACGATGTGCACCTCCTCGCGCCGGTCGGGAGTGCCGGGGGGCGGCGCCCAGCCCGACAGGTCGAGCCCGTTGGAGACGACCCGCACGGGCACGCCCGGCCCCGCCACCGCGCGGATGGGGGCGGCCGCGGCGTTGCTGACCGTGGTGGCCACCAGCCGCCAGCGCTGCCACCCGTACGCCAGCCGCAGCAGCCGGTACATCCCCCGCGTCACCGGATCCCACATGCTGTGGACGGTCACCACGCACGGCAGCCCCGCCCGCCACGCGGCCCGCACGCCCATCCACGCGAACGGCGAGACGGCCCCGGCGTGCACGTGCACCACGTCGGGACGCGCCGAGGTGAGAGCGCGCGTGAGATGCCCCACTCCGAACGGGTGGACGGGCAGGTCGAACGGCATCTTCGCGACGATCCTGTGCACCCCGGGCAGCGGCTCGCCCCTGGTCGCCGTGGCCACCGACACCTCGTGCCCCGCCTCCCGCTGCGTGCGCACCAGATCGGCGACCTGGACCTCGATCCCTCCGAGTCGCGGCAGGTAACAGTCACTCACGTGAAAGATCCGCACCCCTCCCAGACTAATCTGGGCGTGTGCCTCCACGTACCGCTGTGTTCTTCCATGCCCACCCCGACGACGAGGCCCTGCTGACGGCGGGCACCATGGCGATGCTCGCGGCCGAGGGGCACCGCGTGGTGCTCGTGGTGGCCACGGCGGGCGAGCGCGGCCTGGCCGAGATGGAGCCGGGCGAGGCTCTGGGCGAGACCCGGCTCGAAGAGCTCTACAAGTCGGCCGCGCTGCTCGGCTGCGCGCGCGTCGAGTGTCTCGGCTACGGCGACTCGGGGCTGAGCCCCAAGGGCGGCAGCGCCGAGGAGCGGCCCGACAACGCCTTCATCGACGCCGACACCGAGGCGGCGGCCAAGGCGCTGGCCGCGATCCTCCAGGAGGAGCGGGCCGACCTGCTGGCGATCTACGACCCGGCGGGCGGCTACGGGCATCCCGACCACGTGCAGGTGCACCGGGTGGGCAAACGCGCGGCGAAGATCGCCGGAACGGAGATCGTCCTGGAGGCGACGGTCAACCGCGATCCGCTGCTGTGGCTGCTGCGGGTGGCGGGCCGGTTCTACAAGTTCCCGCCGGAGTTCGACGTGCGGACGTTCGAGAGCGCGTACTCGCCGGGCGAGGTGATCACCCACCGCGTCAACGTCCGGAAGTACACGAAGCAGAAGCGGGCCTCCATGGCCGCGCACGCCTCCCAGGCCAGCGGCGGCGACAGCGACCGCACGCTCGCCGTCATGCTCAAGGTCCCCCGCCCGCTCTACCGCTTCGTCTTCGGCACCGAGTGGTACGTCCGCCGCGACCTTCCCCCCGGCGCCCGCCTCACTCATCCCTTCGACCGGTGGCCCACCTAGTACCTGAGGACGACGAGGCCGCACCCCCCGACCCGGCAGACTGGACTCCTCATGAAGAACAAGTGGCTCCAGATCGCGTTGTCCGTGCTGTCGCTCGGGCTGGCCGTGCTGCTCGTGATCTACCTCCCCCAGCTCGTGCAGGCACTCACCGGCAAGCAGGTCT
The DNA here is from genome assembly GCF_900323885.1 of [Actinomadura] parvosata subsp. kistnae. GTDB lineage: Bacteria > Actinomycetota > Actinomycetes > Streptosporangiales > Streptosporangiaceae > Nonomuraea > Nonomuraea composti. Next base: position 552,936 of record NZ_OOHJ01000018.1, read on the forward strand.
CGTGGGCCGAGATCGGCAGGCTCTTCGGCTCGATCAGCGCGGGCCAGATCGCGCTGATGACGGGCCTGTGGCTGCTGAGCCTGCTGGCGTACACGTTCGTGCTGACCAACTCCCTGCCCGGCCTGAACAACCTCCAGGCGCTCACGCTCAACGCGGCCGGCAGCGCGGTCAGCAACCTGGTGCCCTTCGGCGGCGCGGTGGGCGTCGCGCTGTCGTGGGCGATGACCAAGGGCTGGGGCTTCACCAGCCGCCCCTTCGTGGTGATGACGCTGGTCAGCGGCGTGTGGAACACGCTGTTCAGGTTCATCCTGCCCGCCGTCGGCATCATCGCGCTGCTCGTGGCGGGGCGGGTGCCCAACGCGGCCGTCGCCAACGCGGGCTGGACGGGCGCGATCTCCATCCTCGTGCTGTGCGTGGTCGTGGCTGTCGCCCTCTACTGGGACCGCGCCGCCGTCGTGCTGGGCAAGGGCCTCGACAAGGTGACCCGGCTGCTGCGGCTCAAGATCCACGCCTCCGAGGCGTTCCACCGGCTGCGCGCCGACACCGCCGACGTCGTACGCGGCCGGTGGCCGGGGCTGTCGCTCGGCATGGTGTTCTTCCTCGGCTTCCAGTGGGCCATCATGGCGGCCTGCATGCAGGCCACCGGCGCCTGGCCGGGCCTCGCAGAGTCGATCGCGGTCTTCGCCCTGTCACGGGTGCTGACCAGCGCACTCGTCACCCCCAGCGGCGCGGGGATCATGGAGACCGGCGTGGCCGCCTCGCTCATCTACTTCGGGGCAGGAGACACCCCGGCCATAGCCACCGCACTGCTTTTCGGGTTCTGGACTTACACTATCGAGATCCCGTTCGGCGGCCTGGCACTGGGCGCATGGGCACTGCTGCGCAGGCGCAACGGCCGGAACGCCGGCGCGGAGCCCCCGTCCGCGATCTCGAAGGCCACCCAGTGACAATCCCAAACCCATCGCCTCCTAATCGACCACGGGCCTTGTGCGTGATTCGCAGGCCCGCATAGCGTGGCGGCTGACATGGTGGCGTTCCGAGTTCTGGGGCCAGTCGAGGCGTACGAACACGACGACGAACTCGACCTCGGCGGGTTGCGGCAGCGGGCCGTCCTCGCCCGACTTCTCGTGGCCAGAGGTCAGGTCGTGCCGGTTGACACGCTTCTTTACGATCTGTGGGACGACGACGCGGCCAAGGGCGCGCAGTCGGGGCTCCAGGTCTACATCTCCCGCCTGCGCAGGGTGCTGGAGCCCGGCCGCCCGCGCGGCGGCCCCAACCGGCTGCTGGTGACGGTCGCGTCCGGCTACGCGCTGCGCGTGGCCCCCGACCAGGTCGACGCGCTGCGCTTCGAGCAGCTCGTCCGCGCGGCCGGCGAGCACCTCGAAGAGGGCGACCCGCAGTCCGCGCGCGACCGTCTGGAGAAGGCGCTGGGCCTGTGGCGCGGCACCCCCTACTCCGACTTCGCCGACCAGGCGTGGGCCGAGGCCGAGGTCAACCGGCTCACCGAGCTGCGCCTGGTCTCCCGCGAGCGGCACGCCGACACCGGGCTGCGCCTCGGCCTGCACGCCGAGACCGTCCCCGACCTTGAGGCGCTCACCACCGAGCACCCGCTGCGCGAGGAGGGCTGGCGGCTGCTGGCGCTCGGCCTCTACCGCTGCGGGCGGCAGGGCGACGCGCTGGCCGCGCTGCGCCGCGCCAGGAACATCCTGGCCGACGAGCTCGGCATCGACCCCGGGCCGGCGCTGCGCAAGCTGGAGTCCGACATCCTGGCCCAGTCGCCCGAGCTGGACCTCGCGCCGCCGCCCGCGCGGGCGCCCAGGCCGGCCGCGCCGGTCAGCGACACGTGGCCGCCCCGCCCGGCCACGCCGATCGAGCCGCCGCCGCTGGAGCCCGAGCCGTTCGTCGGCCGCGACGCCGAGCTGTCCAGGCTCACCACGGCCGCCTCGCGCACCGGCCGCTTCCAGGTCGCGATCGTGACCGGCGTCGCCGGCGCGGGGAAGACCACGCTGCTGCGCCAGCTGGAGAGCCGGCTCGGCGCCGACGGCTGGACCACCGCCTCCGGCGCCTGCCCCGACTCCAGCGCCACCCCGCCCGGCTGGGCGTGGGTGGAGATCCTGCGCACGCTCATCGGCATGACGGGCGCCGGCGAGTACGCCCAGCTCCTCGCGCCGCTGCTCGACGACGCCGCCCCCGACCCCGACGAGGACGAGGCGTCCGGCGGGTTCCGGCTGCACCGGGCCGTCGGCGGCTACCTGGCGGGCGTGGCGCGGCGCGGCCCCGTCCTGCTGACCCTCGAAGACCTGCACTGGGCCGACGACCAGACGCTCGCCCTGCTGCGCGCGCTGCCGAGCCTGCTCGCCACCAGCCGGGTGCTGCTCGTGGTGACGTGCAGGGAGAGCGAGCTCGACGACCGCCAGTCCGACGTGCTGGCCGCGCTGGCGCGGCTCGGCCCCGTACGGGTCGGGCTGTCGGGGCTCGACCCGAAGGCCGTGGCCGAGCTGGTCAAGGCCACCTGCGTGCGCGAGATCGACGAGGACGCGGTCGAGTCGATCGTCGAGCGCACCGGCGGCAACCCGTTCTTCGTCCGCGAGACCGTGCGCCTGCTCGACGCCGAGGGCGCCGCCGACCGGGCCAGCGCCACCGAAGTGCTCTCGCGGGTGCCCTCGGGCGTGCGCGACGTGCTGCGGCGGCGCATCTCGCGGCTGCCCGGCGGAGCGCAGCAGATCCTGCTCCAGGCCGCCGTGATCGGCCGCGACGTCGACCTCGACGTGCTCATCGCGGTCTCCGGCGACGAGGACGCCGTGATCGAGGCCGTCGAGGCGGCGCTGCTGGCCGGGCTCGTCACCGAGCCGGGCCCCGGGCTGCTGCGCTTCGACCACGACCTCGTCCGCGACACGATCTACTCCGACGCCTCCCGGCTGCGCCGCACCCGCCTGCACGCCGCCGTGGCCGCGGTCATCGAGCAGCGCACGCCGTCCGACGTGGCGGCGCTGGCGCACCACTACTACCTGGCCGACGCCGCCGACAAGGCGGTCCACTACGCGGGGCTGGCGGCCGAGCAGGCCGAGCGGCGCTTCGCGCACCGCGAGGCGGCCACGCTGTGGGAGCAGGCCATCGCCGCCTTCGACCGCTCGCCCGCGGCCCAGCAGAGCGGCGAGCAGCCGCCCGAGCGGGCCAAGGAGCGCCTGCGGCTCATGCTGCGCCAGATCAGGGCCCTGGCCCTGTGCGGCGACATGACGGCGGCCCGGCTGCTGCGCCGCCAGGCCATGGACGCCGCCCTCCCGCTGGGCGACCTGGAGATCACCGCGAAGGTGGCGGCGTCGCTGGCGGTGCCGCACAAAGGCATGACGCGCGACTTCACCCGCACCGCGTGGGAGATCGTCGACGTCACCGAGAAGGCGCTCATCGAGCTGCCCGCCGGCGAGCAGCGGCTGCGCGCCAGCCTGCTGACCACGCTGGCCCTGGAGCTGGAGGGCTCCTCCTCGCCCGAGCGGGGCCGCCAGGCGTCGCTGGAGGCGCTGGAGCTGGCCCGGCAGAGCGGCGACCCCACGCTGATCGCGGCGGCGCTGAGCGGGCGGCTGCGGCAGTCCTACGACATCCCCGCGGTCGACACCCGCGAGAGCATCGGCAGGGAGCTGCTGGAGGTCGCCCAGCGCTCCGGGCAGATGGCCACGCAGGCGCTGGCCCACCTGGTGCTGCTGGAGTGCGCGGCGGCCAGGGGCGACTTCGCCGTGGCCGACGAGCACGCGGCCGCGGCCGACCGCCTGGCCAGGCAGTACGACCTGTCGGCGCCCGCCGCCGTCGTCGTCTGGTACTCCGGGCAGCGGCTGATGATCGCCGGCGACTACGAGGGGGCCGAGCGGGCCTACCGGGAGGCGGCCAGGGTGTCCGCGCGGGCGGGCATGCTGGAAGGCCGCCAAGACCTGCCGCTGATCACCGCGTTCTGCCTGCACCTGGTGGCGGGGCGGGCTGCCGAGATGGTCGACCCGCTCGCCGAGGCGCACATGCGGGGCGCCAAGTGGACACTCGACGCCTACGCGCTGGCCCTGGCCTCGGCCGGGCACCACAACGACGCCAAGGCCGTGGCCGCCACCCGGCCGCCGGTGCGCCCCGACTTCCTGTACGAGCTGGCGATGACCTGGCGGGCGCTGGCCGGCATGCTGCTCGACGACCGCGAGCGGATGGTCGACTGCTACGACAAGCTGAAGCCGTTCTCCGACCGGGTGGCGGGCGCGGGCACCGGCGTGGTGGCGCTGTGGCCCGTGGCGCTGACGCTCGGCGACCTGGCCATCCGCCTGGGGCAGCCCGACGCCGCGCGCGAGCACTATCAGAAGGCTCTGGAGGTGGCCGAGCGGGTGGGCGTGCCGCGCTGGGTGGAGGCAGCCAGGCAGTCGGTCAGCAGCTCACCTGGAAACGGTCACTCCTGAGGGTCTTGCCGCCGTCGATCTCGAGCTCGACGCGGTACCACCCGGGGTTCCCCGAGACCTGGGGCAGCCACTCGACCGTCCGCTCGGGGGCGGCGAAGCCGTCGTGGTCGGCCAGGTACGTGCGCCACGTCCTGGCCGACGGGCTCCAGCGGGCCAGCCGCCAGTGGTAGGAGACGGGCTCGGCCGGGTCGGCGTTGACCACGAGGCTGCGGGCGACGTACGACTTGGCGCAGCCGGCTCCGGCGCCGGTCAGCACGCTCACGGTCACCTGGCCCGGCGTGGCGGCCTGCTGGGCCGGGGCGGTGACGGGCAGCTCGCGGGCCGACAGCGTGACCCGGGCGGCGGGCTCGGGGGCGGAGCTGGCGTTACTGTAGGCGGAGAAGCCGACGTACGCGCTGGTGAACGCGAGGGCCGCCACGAAGATCCGGGCGGCGCTGGCGGTCCCACTGGTCAGGACGGCTGCGCTTCTGGTCGGCATTCTCAACACCCCTTTTGGCTCACGCTCAGGGTGCGGCCGGGTGGTTGAGTGCTGGTTGTCGGCGGGTTGCACCCCTTTGCGGGGGGCTTGCAGGGCGGTGTGGCTTTCGCCGACACCGGCGGGGTAAGGTAAGCCTGACCTAAGGTTTGTGGAGGGATGGTGGGTCGGACATGTGGCACGCCTTGATCGCCGTCCCCGCGCCCACCGAACCGTACTGGCTGAACCTGCCCTACTGGCTGGTGGGCGCCATCCTGATCCTGGCGCTGTTCGGCGCGTTCCAGGTCTACTACTGGGTCGGGCGCAGGCTCGGCGAGCGGCTGTACGACTCCCGCGTCGGCGTCAGGTTCGGCCGCGAGCGCATCCAGAAGGTCGAGCGCGTCGTCGAGCGGTGGGGCGCGCTGGCCGTCTACGGCTGCTTCTGGGTGCCCATGCTGCGGCACACGCTGCCGTGGGTGGCGGGGGCACTGCGCGTGTCCTACCCCTGGTACGTCGTCGCCAGCGCGCTGGGCTGCCTGACGTGGGCGCCGCTGTGGTGGTTCGGCGGCACCGCGGCCGTGTTCGGCTGGCTGGAGCTGGCCAGGCGCTCGCCCGCCACGGCCGCGGTCGTCGCCGTGGCCGTGGTCGCTCTCGTCGCCTGGCTGGTGATCCGGCGGCGGAAGCGGCGGCGCGCCGCCGCCGCTTCCTCCGAGGACGAGGCCCTGGCGTCCTGAATCACGCGCCGACGTAGTCGGCCAGGTGCTGCCCCGTGAGCGTGGAGCGGGCCGCGACCAGCTCGGCGGGCGTGCCCTCGAAGACGACCCGGCCGCCGTCGTGCCCCGCGCCCGGCCCCAGGTCGATGATCCAGTCGGCGTGCGCCATCACCGCCTGGTGGTGCTCGATGACGATCACCGACTTGCCGGCGTCCACCAGCCGGTCGAGCAGCCCGAGCAGCTGCTCGACGTCGGCGAGGTGCAGGCCGTTCGTCGGCTCGTCCAGGACGTAGACGCCGCCCTTGTCCGCCATGTGCGTGGCGAGCTTGAGCCGCTGCCGCTCGCCGCCGGACAGCGTGGTGAGCGGCTGGCCGATGGTGAGGTAGCCGAGCCCGACGTCGGCGAGCCGTTCGAGGATGACGTGGGCGGCCGGCGTGCGCGCCTCGCCCGTACCGAAGAACTCCTCCGCCTCCGTCACCGACATCGCCAGCACCTCGCTGATGTCCCGCCCGCCGAGCCGGTAGTCCAGCACGGACGCCTGGAACCGCTTGCCCCCGCACTCCTCGCACGTGCTGGACACGCTGGCCATGATCCCGAGGTCGGTGTAGACGACGCCGGCGCCGTTGCAGCCGGGGCAGGCGCCCTCGGAGTTGGCGCTGAACAGCGCCGGCTTCACGCCGTTCGCCTTCGCGAACGCCTTGCGGATCGGCTCCAGCAGCCCCGTGTACGTCGCCGGGTTGCTGCGCCGCGAGCCCTTGATCGGGCTCTGGTCGACCGACACCACGCCCGCCCCCTTGGGGATGGAGCCGTGCACGAGCGAGCTCTTGCCCGAGCCGGCCACGCCGGTGATCACGGTCAGCACCCCGAGCGGCAGGTCCACGTCCACGTTCTGCAGGTTGTGGGTGGTGGCGCCGCGGATCTCCAGCTTGCCGGTGTGCGGGCGCACCGCCGGCTTGAGCGCGGCCCGGTCGTCGAGGTGGCGGCCGGTGATCGTGCCGGAGGCCCGCAGGCCCTCGACGGTGCCCTCGTAGCAGACGGTGCCGCCCGCCGTGCCGGCGCCGGGGCCGAGGTCCACGACGTGGTCGGCGATCGCGATCACCTCCGGCTTGTGCTCCACGACGAGCACCGTGTTGCCCTTGTCGCGCAGCCGCAGCAGCAGCGTGTTCATGCGCTGGACGTCGTGCGGGTGCAGGCCGGCGGTGGGCTCGTCGAAGACGTACGTGACGTCGGTGAGCGAGGAGCCGAGGTGCCGGATCATCTTCGTGCGCTGCGCCTCGCCGCCGGACAGCGTGCCGGCGGGCCGGTCGAGCGACAGGTAGCCCAGCCCGATCTCCACGAACGACTCCAGCGTCCGCAGCAACGCCGTGAGCAGCGGCTTCACCGACGGCTCATCCAGGCTTCGCACCCACTCGACGAGGTCGCTGATCTGCATGGCGCAGGCGTCGGCGATGTTGATCCCGGCGATGCGCGACGACCTGGCCGCCTCGCTGAGCCGGGTGCCGTCGCACTCCGGGCAGGTGGTGAACGTCACCGCCCGGTCCACGAACTCCCGGATGTGCGGCTGCATCGCCTCCCGGTCCTTCGACAGGAACGACTTCTGGATCCTCGGGATCAGCCCCTCGTAGGTGAGCGTCGATCCCTCGACCTTCACCTTCGTGGCCTCCCTGTAGAGGAAGTCCTGCATCTCCTGCTTCGTGAAGTCGCGGATGGGCTTGTTCGGGTCGAGGAAGCCGGACGCGGCGTAGGTCCGCACCGTCCACCAGCTGTCCGACTTCCAGCCCGGGATGGTGAACGCGCCCTCGGCGATCGACTTGGAGTCGTCGTAGAGCTGGGTGAGGTCGATGTCGGAGACCGTGCCGCGGCCCTCGCAGCGCGGGCACATGCCGCCCAGGCGGGTGTACGTCGCCCGTTCGGCCTTCTTGTTGCCGCGCTCGACGGTGATCGCGCCGCTCGCCCGCACGGTGGGGACGTTGAAGGAGAACGCGTTGGGCGAGCCGATGTGCGGCTGCCCGAGCCGGCTGAACAGGATGCGCAGCATCGCGTTGGCGTCGGTCGCGGTGCCGACCGTGGAGCGGGGGTCCGAGCCCATCCGCTGCTGGTCGACGATGATCGCCGTGGTCAGCCCGTCGAGCACGTCGACCTCGGGCCTGGCCAGCGTCGGCATGAAACCCTGCACGAAGGCGCTGTAGGTCTCGTTGATCATCCGCTGCGACTCCGCGGCGATCGTGTTGAACACCAGCGAGCTCTTGCCCGAGCCGGACACGCCGGTGAACACGGTCAGCCTGCGCTTGGGGATCTCGATGCTGACGTCCTTGAGGTTGTTCTCGCGCGCGCCGTGCACGCGGATCAAGCCGTGACTGTCGGCAACGTGCGGCGCGGCCGGCTGCGTGTCCGTGGTCGTCTCCATGCTCATCGTGTCTCCTTCTTCCTCAAGACCCGGCTCTCACGGTCTCCGTCGGCGCGTCAGCGGTCCTGGAGCACGCCGAGGACGTTGCCGTCGGGGTCGGTGAACGTGGCCACCACGCGGCCGCCGCCCACCTCCCGCGGCTTGTCCTTGACCGTCGCGCCGGCGGCGGTCACCTCGGCGAGCTTCGCCTCGATGTCCGCCACCTGCCAGTACGCCACCGGCCCCGTCATGCCCTGCGCGGCGCCGCCCGGGACCAGCCCGATGTGCTGGCCCTCGGCCTCGAACCCGACATAGTAGGGCTCATCGGTCTGGGGCGGGAAGCCGAGCAGGGCCGTGTAGACCGCCTTGGCGGCGTCGAGGTCGGAGACGGGGTGCAGCACGGTCTTGATGCCCTGGGTGGACGAGTCGCCCATGGTTCCTCCTGCGGTCGCGGTTTGATGCGCACCGCCCGGATGGCGGTGTATCTGCAGGTTAGGCGGGCTTCGCCGGCCGGCGCTTCTCGATTCCTGATCGGTTGGCGCGGCCGGGGTCAGGCGTCCTCGGGGTCCCCGCTGCGGTCGTCGATCGGCGCGTCGGGGGCGTTCCTGCGCACGGTCTCGATGCCGTTCACGCACGCCACCTTGTTCGGATAGCCCTCGCCGACCGCCAGCGTCTGCCCGTTGCTCGCGACGAGCGCGAACCGGTACCCGCCCTGACCGTCCTCGCTGATGATGAATCTTCCTGCCATGGCCGCCGCCCCCCGCCATATCGGATCTATCAATGATTTACCCCCATCTGAGGCCGCCGCGCGGCGAAGTCCGGCAAACGGCGGCTCTGTCTCTGTCAACATGATGGGCATGCGTATTGGGCGTTTGATGAGCTCTGTCGTGATCGCCTTGGTCGTGGGGGTCTCCTCCCCCGCCATGGCCGCCGACGAGCCGACCGTGGGGGCCAAGGCGGCGTACGTCATCGACTCGGCAGGAACGGTCCACTTCGGCAAGCGGGAGACGAAGCGGATGCCGGTGGCCAGCCTCGTCAAGATCATGACCGCGTACGTGGTGCTCCGCGAGGGCAGGCTGAGCGACACGATCACGATCTCCGCGACCGACGTCAAGTACGCCGCCAAGAACGGCGCCGCCACCGCCGGGCTGCGCAAGGGCGAGCGCTTCACGACCCGGGACCTGCTGTACGCGCTCATGCTGCCCTCCGGCGCCGACGCCGCCAACGCCCTGGCCCGCCACTACGGGCCCGGCAAGACGGCCTTCGTGGCCAAGATGAACAGCACGGCCCGCGCCCTCGGCCTCACCGACACCCGCTACACCAACCCCGACGGCATGCCCACCCCCGCCAACGGCGGCTACTCCACGGCCGTCGACCAGGTGAAGCTGGCCAGGCTCGCGCTGCGGAGCAGCGTCTTCACGACGGTGGTCGGCACCACCTCGCACAAGGTCGCCAAGACGGGCGTGCACCGGGCGCACACCTGGAAGAACACGAACAAGCTGCTCGCGCAGGCCGACGGGGTGCTGGGCGTGAAGACCGGCTACACGAACGCGGCCGGCCACTGCCTGCTGTTCGCCGCCGAACGGGGCGGCCTCCAGGTGGTGGGGGCGCTGCTCGGCGACGGCAAGGACCCGAGCCGCTTCACGGCGGCGAAGAAGCTGCTGGACTTCGCCGAGGAGCAGATCACCCTCGGCTGACGGCTCAGGCCCCTGTCACCCGGGGCTCGCGGCACCCCCGCCGGCCCTTCAGCCGAACACGATGCGGCCGCTCCCGGGGAGGGCGGCCATGCCCTGGGTGGCGCAGTCGAGGAGGGCGGTGGCGGGGCTGATGCCGCCCTTGACCCGCTCCCCCGCCATCCGGCCCGCCGTGACGCTGCCGGTGAGGAGCGTGTCGGCGGGGCGCTGGGCCACGAGCCGGTCGGCCCGGACGCGCAGCCGTGAGGTGCCGACGGGCCGCCCGTTCGTGCCGAACCAGGTGATGACGGCGCTGCCGCGCACCTGGCGGGCGCTGGCGCAGGACGCCTGGGCGGTGGCCTTGACGCTCGCCCATCCCGAGCGCAGGGCGGTGGCCGAGCCGTCGGGCGAGGTGCACCCGGTCAGCTCCAGGTGCCCGCGCGCCTCGACCCGCCGGGGCGTGAGCCCGACCTTGGGCTGGAACACCAGCGGCCGCCCGGCGGGCGTGGCGGCGGCACAGCTCAGCGCGACGGCCTCCGCCGCCCCGGGCCAGAACGCCCCCGAACCCGGCGTTCCCGCCGCAACCGCCAACGCGATCACCCAGGCCACGTTCACAGAGCCCCTCCCGTGCGCGCACTCACCGTGTCCGATCGATCACATTGTGCACCATCAGGCGGCGCGGCACGCGGGATCGAGCCGGTCGGCGGTCCATCTCAGCGAGCACGCCAGCCGCACCCGCACCTTGGCCCGCGGCCGTTCGGCACGCCGCGGCGCTCCTGGCAGGGCCGCCCCGAGCGACCCTTCGTACCCCATCGCGGTCTGATGGGCGAGGACTTGCATGGCATCCATCCGATCCTCCTTAATCCATTAAGACCTTAATTGATTAAGAACGGCCCGGCAAGCTCTTCGCTACCGTTGCACCATGGCCAAGGTCACCCTGCAGACGATCGCCGACCGCCTCGGCGTGTCCCGGGCCACCGTCTCCTACGCCTTCTCCCGCCCCGACCAGCTCAGCGACGGCCTGCGCCGGCGCATCCTTGAGGTGGCCGACGAGCTCGGCTACGCCGGCCCCAACCCCACCGCCCGCTCACTCAGGCTCGGCCGCGCCGGCGCCCTCGGGCTGATCTTCAGCGAGACGCTGGCCTACGCGTTCGCCGACCCCTACTCCATCGGCTTCTTCCAGGGCCTGGCCACCGCCGCCGAGGACGCGGGCGTGGGCCTGCTCATCCTGCCCCTGCCGCACGGCGACCGGCGCAGCGACACGGTCAGAGACGCCGTGGTCGACGCGTTCTGCGTGATGTCACTGCCCGACGGGCACCCCGCACTGGCGGAGGTGCTGGCCAGAAAGCTGCCCGTCGTGGTGGTGGACGAGCCGTACGTGCCGGGGCACCCGTTCCTCGGCATCGACGAGCCGGCGGCGGGCGCCACGGCGGCGCGGCACGTGCTGGAGCTCGGCCACCGGCGCCTGGGGGTGGCCATGGTCGGGCTGCACGAAGACGGGCACACCGGCTGGGCCGGCCCCGAGCGGCAGCGGGCGGCGACCTTCGCGGCCATGCGGGCCCGCCGCGAGGGCTACCAGCGGGCCTGCGAGGAGGCCGGCCTCGACTGGGAGCAGGTGCCGTTCTACGAAGTGGCGCGCAACTCGCGCGAGGCGGGCCGGCGGGCGGGCCACGCCCTGCTCGGCCGCGACCCGCGCCCCACCGCGATACTCACCAACACCGACGTGCTGGCGCTCGGCGTCCTCGACGCCGCCGCCGACCTGGGGCTCAAGGTGCCCGAGGAGCTGTCGGTGGTGGGCTTCTCCGACAGCGCGGCCGAGGAGGCGGGGCTCACCACGATCCGCCAGGCCAAGCAGGAGATGGGCGCGGCGGCGGGCCGGCTGCTCCTGTCGGGCGGCACGGCCGCGCCGGAGCGGCTGCTGTTCCCGTACGAGCTGGTGGTGCGCGCCTCCACCGCCCCGCCCCGCTCCTGACGCCCGCGCCCCGGACACCGCCGGAAACGCCCGCGAACACCGCGCCGCCCACGTAGGGTGAGGTGCACACCTCTCCACAAAGGAACCCTCATGGCGGAATTCGTCGAGATCCGCATGACGATCGAGAGTCACGAGAGGGCGGCCGAGCTCGCGCACGGCATCCTCCTCGCGGGCCTGGCCACGTCGATCGACATCGCGGAAGCCCCGCACCAGCCCGTCCACCGCGACACGCCCACCTGGCAGCTCACGCTCATCACGACGAACGAGCAGGTCCCCGCGCTGGAGGGGCACCTCAGGAGCACCGGCGCCACCGCCCCCCTCGACTGCCGCCCGGTGATCCAGGACTTCGAGGGCTACCCCGACTGGCTCATGGACGGCCAGTCGTAAGCACGCCCCCTTAGTGGCCCCGCTGGTGGAACGTCTGCGCCCCGGCCCGGTGCACGGCGGCCTTGACCAGCCCGAAGATCGCCCCTTGCAGGGCGGCGGCGACGAGGACCTCGGTCCAGCCGCGCTCGAGGTCGTCGGCGTCCGGCGCGTCGTCCTGACCGGACGCCAGCTTCCAGGCCCGCTTGAACAGCGCCGACGCCAGCGCACCACCCAGCAGACCCATCCCCAGCGACGTGACCTTCTCTACCGGTTGCATGGCATCTCCTTACGTTGACGTGGTGTCTGCCCGTGCCCCGTGCCAGCCGCTTAAACCCCCGGACGGATCACCTCTCGGCGCGCATGAGCCCGTGGCAGGCGATGGCGGCGGCGGCCACCACGTTGAGGGAGTCGACGCCGTTGGACAGGGCGGCGGCGCTCATCGGGATGCAGACCGCCTGGTCCGCCTCCTCCAGCCAGTGCGAGGACAGGCCGTCGCCCTCGGCGCCGAGCAGCAGCGCGACCCGGTCGGCCGGTTCGACGGAGTCGATGGGGGCGGCGCTCTGGTCGGGGGTGAGGGCGAGGGTCCGGTAGCCGGCGGCGCGGAGCTGGGCGAGGCCGGTGAACCAGTCGTCCATGCGGGCGTACGGGATGGAGAAGACCGCGCCCATCGAGACCTTCACCGCGCGCCGGTAGAGGGGGTCGGCGCAGCGGGGCGACAGGATGACGGCGTCCACGCCGAGCGCGGCGGCGGAGCGGAAGATCGCGCCCACGTTGCTGTGGTCGACGAGGTCCTCCAGGACGAGGAGGCGGCGGGCGCCGTTCTTGAGGAGGGCGTCGAGGCTGGGCAGGGGGAGGCGTTCCATCGAGGCGAGCGCGCCCCTGTGGACCTGGAAGCCGGCGATGCCGGACATGATCTCGTCGCTGACGACGTAGACGGTGGCGTCGCCGAGGACGTCCTCCAGGGAGGCGAGCCAGCGGCGGGTGGTCAGGACGGAGCGGATCGGGTAGCCGGCGCCAATGGCCCGCCTGATCACCTTCTCCCCTTCGGCGAGGAACAGGCCGCGCTCGGCCTCCAGGCTCTTGCGCAGCTCGACGTCCCGCAGCCGGGTGTAGTCGGACAGGCGGGGGTCGGCGGCGTCGGTGACGTACTCAAGCACCTTCCGATACTGCCACGCGCCGCCTGACCTGCCAGACCACGGCGTAGCAGAGCAGCACCGCGGCCAGGCCGATCACGGTGCCGGCGCCCGTCTTGGTGATGACGGAGGCGATGCCGAACTTCGGGTTCGGCTCGTCGATCAGCGGCCACAGGAGGGCGCCGGCGAGGATGCCGGCGGCGGAGGCGGCCAGCACGGTCCAGCGGGCACGGGCGGGCAGGCGCAGCCGCTCCGGTACGGGTGCCGCCGCCATGCGGGACAGCCCGCGCCACCCCCACCACACGACCACGGCCAGGCCGATCGCGGAGGAGACGTACTGCAGGAGGCGGAAGAGCCTGATCACGCCGAGGACGGAGACGCCCAGCCACGCGCCCCACTCGGCGGGGCCGGTGGAGTGGGTGAAGGAGTCCCACAGGACGTGGGTGGCGGCGCCGATCACGGCGCCGGCCGCCATGGGGAGCAGGCGCAGCCGGTCGGGCACGAGGAGCGCGGCCCGCCCGGCGAGGCCGGGCGGGAGCAGGGCGATGAGCGGGTCGCGCAGGACGGCGTGGAAGAGCGGCAGCAGGACGAGGACCGCGAGCGGGTCGATGGTGACGACGCCGAGCCAGGAGTGCGTGTCGGTGTAGTCGGGCATGAACGGCAGGAAGACCGGCAGGTCGGGCACCATGGCGCCCATCGCCAGCGCCCACGGGTCGACATACCTGCGGATGCGCCGGGAGCCGATCAGCGGCAGCACGGCGGCGACATGGCTGGGCGTGAACGGCACGGTGTCGTCTCCCCCTCGTTGACATCCCCCAGCGATCATTATGCGGGCCGGATCTTGACCCTGCTTTGCCGGCGTTTCACCAGGTCACGGGCGGTAGTGGGTACGGTACTCATCGCTGTCGACGGCCGGACAGCCGGGAGTTCGGGGGTTCATGGTGCCTGATCAGCGGATTCAGGAGCTTCCGGCCGCGTCAGCCGAATGGTTGCGTGCCGCGCGCGCGGCACGCTCGCTCTCCGTGGCGACGCTGGCCTGGCTGGGCGTGGAGAGCACGCTCGGCCTGGCCGCGGGGCTGGCGGCGCACTCGGTGGCGCTCATCGGGTGGGGGCTGTCGGCTTTCGTGGAGGCGGCGGCGAGCCTGATCGTGGTGTGGCGGTTCACGGGGGCGCGCACGTTGTCGCCGAGCGCGGAGAGCACCGCCAGGCGGGCGGTGGCGGTGAGCTTCTGGCTCCTGGCCCCGTATCTCGTCCTTCACGTCGCGCACGATCTGGACGCGGGGCACCGGGCGGTGCCGAGCGTGCTGGGGATCGTGGTGACGACGGTCAGCCTGGTCAGCATGCCGGTGCTGGGGGTGGTCAAGCGGCGGCTCGGGGCGCGGCTGGCGTCGGCGGCCACGTCGGGCGAGGGCACCCAGAACCTGCTGTGCGCGGTCATGGCGGCGGGGGTGCTGGCGGGGTTGTGGCTGAACACGGTGGGCTGGTGGTGGGTGGATCCGATGGTGGCGGTGCTGCTGGCGGCCCTCGCCGTACGGGAGGGCCGGCGGGCCTGGCACGGCCACGCCTGCTGCCACTGATGCTCATGGTGAGAATCGTCACGCTCGTGGCGAATGCCCACTGCGGAGGGTAATCGTCGCATCAAAAGGGCTGTTTTGCCGCATCCACCGCACCGAGTATCGTCTCCGAAGTATTGCGGAGCATCTCCCGCTAGGGTCTCCGGAAGGTCACGAGAACACCTAAGAGGACATCGTGGGGCGACACCGGACAGACGATCTCGACGGCGGATACAGGGCCAGCGAACCACCACCGCGCAGGAGAGCCAGGCGCGGCCGGGGGAGGGTGCTCGTACCGCTGGCGGGGGCCGTCGCCCTGGCCGTGCTCCTCGGCGTCGCCGCGTTCGTGATCTTCAATCGCGACCATGACTGCTCGGGCGGCAAGCTGGCGCTGCGCGTGGTCGCCACCCCCGACATCCAGCCGGCGCTGAACAAGATCGCCGGCACCTACAACAAGGCCCTGCACTCGATCGACAGCAAGTGCGTCGAGGTGACGGTGGCCAAGGAGGCCGCGGCCAGGACGGCGAACGCGCTGGCGGCGGGCAAGGTCAGCGCCGACTTCTGGGTGGCCGACTCCAGCCTGCTCATGGAGAGCATGCGCGCCACCGAGGGCGGCGCCGCGCTGCCGCAGGTGGAGGGGTCGATCGCGACCTCCCCCGTGGTGCTGGCGGCGGCGAAGTCGGCCGCGTCGAAGCTGTCCGGCTCGCTCCAGCCGAGCTGGGTGTCCATGATCTCGGCGGCGAACGTGGCCAACGTGGACGGCCCCGGCAGGAAGGTGCGGGTGCTCGCCCTCGACCCGCAGAAGAACTCGGCGGGCCTGGCGGCGCTGCTGGCCGCGGCGGGCACGGCCAAGGCGGCCAAGCAGGACAAGGCGCTGGTGGGCGCGCTGAAGGAGCTGTCGGGCCAGCTCGCCTCCGACTCGACGGCGCTGCTGGCCAGCCTCACCGTCAAGTCGGGCAGCCGGGTGCCGGTGGGCGTCACCTCCGAGCAGGCCATCTACGCGCACAACACGAAGAAGCCCGAGGTGCCGGTGGTCGCTCTCTACCCCAAGGAGGGCACGCTCAGCCTGGACTACCCGGTCACGATCCTGACCAAGGACCCGCAGGTGCTGAAGGCCGCGACGGACTTCAAGCAGGCGCTGACCGCCGAGTCGGCCAAGAAGGTCCTGCGTGACGCCGGCTTCCGCGGCACCGACGGCAAGGCCGGCGACGCGCTGTCGGAGGACAAGGGCTTCACCCCGGAGACCCCGGCGGCGCTGGACCCGCCGGACGGCGCGACCGTGGCCCGCATGGTGCAGACCTGGACCCGGCTGAACCTCGGCACCCGCCTGCTCACCCTCCTCGACGTCTCCGGGACGATGGCGCTGCCGGTCCCCGGCACGAACATGACCCGCATGCAGGCCATCAACCGGATCGCCACCGAGGGACTGGCGCTGTTCCCCGCCGGCTCCGAGATGGGCCTGTGGTCGTTCTCCACCCACATGGACGGGCGCGGCAAGGACTGGAAGGAACTCGTCTCCGTCGGCCCGCTGAGCGAGTCGATCAACGGGGCGACCCGCAAGGAGCAGCTCGTCAGGACGTTCGCCCAGCTCCAGGCCAAGGCCACCGGTGACACCGGCCTGAACGACACGATCAAGGCGGCCTACACCGAGCTGACCAGGACGTTCCAGGAGGACAAGGTCAACACCCTGCTGATCCTGACCGACGGCGCGGGCAACGACGACCCGGACGGCGGCGTCAAGAACGCCGAGCTCCTGCAGTTCCTCAAGAAGACCTACAACCCGAAGCGGCCGCTCACCATCCTGCTCATCGCGTTCGGCCCGGACGCCAAGAAGGGCAAGGCGCAGATGGAGGCGGTGGCCAAGGCCACGGGCGGCGAGGCGTACATCGCCGAGAACATCCTCCAGGTCCGCGACTTCTTCCTCCAGGGCATGGAACGCCGCCTCTGCATGCCGAACTGCGACGGCTGATCCGCCGGGCCCGCCATGCTCATTGGGCATGGCGGGAAAACCCGGACGATCGAGGCGGCGTCCTCTCCGCGTGGGGCTCGAGTGAGCGTCCGACCTGCGGGGAGGGAAATCCGTGCCTGGATGGCCGACCGTCGATCGCGCGGGCGATCAGGAGCTGGTCGAGGCTCTGCGTCGCGCGGAGACCGCCGCTCCCGCCACGCTCTACGACTCCTACGGCGAACGGCTGTACGACTACGCCTTCTCCCTGTCAGGGGACGGCGACGTGGCGGCCGACTCCGTGCACGACGCGCTGGTCACCGCGCAGGGGTGCGTGGCCAGGCTCAGGGAGCCCGCCCGGCTGCGGCCCTGGTTGTACGCGCTGACCAGGTTCCAGGTACGGGCCAGGATGGCGCGCCGCCCCGGCACCCCGTCCGGCGGCATGCCGCTGCCCGAGCTCGACGAGCCCGCGGATCCCGAGCTGGCGAGCCTGGTCCGGGAGGCGCTGGGCGAGCTGAGCAGGGGCCAGCGCGAGGTGCTGAGGCTGTCGCTGCGTCACGGGCTGACCCCGGCGGAGGTGGGGGCGGTGCTCGGCCTGACCTCTCGCCAGTCGGCCGCCCGGCTGGGCCGGGGCCGCGACCATCTGGAGAACGCCGCCGCGGCCGTGCTGCTGGCCAGGAACGGCCGGGCGCACTGCCCCGACCTGTCGGCGCTGCTCGACTCCTGGGAGGGCCCGCTCACCCCGTTGCTGCGCCGCAGGTTGTCGGGGCACATCGGCGGGTGCGAGGTGTGCACCGAGGGCCGGCACCGGCAGGTCTCGGCGGCGCGGCTGCTGGACCTGGTGCCGGTCGCGTACCCGCCGATCTCGCTGCGCCGCCGGGTGATCGACACGTGCGTGCGACCGGAGCTGGACCAGACGCGGGTCCTGATCACGGATCGGGGTGACAGCTTCGACCGGTCGGGGTTCCCGGTGCCGGCCGATCGCCGCTCGCGGCGGCGCCGGTCGCGGCGCCTGGCGCCGCTCGTGCTGGCGGGCGCGTGCCTGCTGGCGGCGACGGGCGCGGTGGTGATGGTCAACGGGAGCGGCACGTCGGGGACGACCGCCCTGCGGCCGGTCCACTCCCCCGCGCCCACGCTCTCCGTGGAGGAGGAGAGCCCCACGCAGGAGGACGAGCCCAGCCCGACACCGAGCGCGAGCCCCAGCCGCACCCCGTCCCCCCGGGTCACGCCGACGGCGGCGGCCCCGCGCAGGAGCGCCAGGCGGGCCCCCGCGCCGGCGGTCACGCGGCGCAGGCCCGTGCCCGCTGCCCGGCTGCGGCTCTCGTGCCCGAGCGCGGTCGACGGCGTCGCCCGCATCGGGCTCGGCGCCCGCCACGCGGCCGTGTCCTGGGTGGCGACCGCCTCGCCGGGCCTCGACGTGCGCCCGGCGAGCGGCTCGGTCAGGGCGGGCGGGTCGGCGTGGGTGACGGTGGCGGTCGCCGAGCCGGACGTCTCCGGCAGCGGCCGCGTCACCTTCACCTCGAACGGCGGCACCGCCACGTGCGCGCTGTCCTGGGAGGGCGACGAAGGCCCCGAGCCCCCGACCGACGGCCCGACGGCGACCGAGGAGCCGACCGGCTCTCCGGGCCCCGGCGTGGCCACCACGTCGGGCGGCGCTCCCGTGCGGGAGCCGAGCCCGAACTCACAGTGACTTCACACATTTAACACGACAAACGTATATAAATCGGACCCTGACTCGTGAACCCTAGGCTACATAGGGCATTCTGGTGTGCTTGGGAACCGCACCGGGGCAAGGCAATCTTTTGACCGTGTGTCGAAGGTCACATAAGAAACTTCGGCATGCCTGTAAACCGGAGCGCGTGGCCAAGCGTCGGCATTGACGTGTCGTAGCGTGGATTGGTCCCATGAACTGCGATCAACCGCGCTTCAACCAGCAAGGCAGGAGAGAGATCAGGAGATGCTCAAGCAGCACCGCAGAGCGCTGGCCTGGCTGGTCGCGCTCGCCTGCATAGCGGGAGCGGTCATTGCGCTGTTCGATATCGAGACACCGCTGCGCCCGTTCCTCATCTCCTTGTTCCTTCTGGTCGTACCAGGAGCGGCAGTGGTGGGACTGTTGCGCGATCGTGACCCCCTCGCCGCCCTATCCGTAGGGGCCGCGGCGAGTCTCGTACTCAACGTGCTCCTCGCCGAGGCCATGCTGCTCTTCAACGCTTGGTCGCCCCGAGCCGGTGTCGCGACGGTCGCCGTGCTCGGAGGGTTCATGTACGTGCTTCGCGTGTTGTACCGGGGGAAGAGCATGCAAACCGAACAGGGGGCCAGGGCAAGGTGAACATCCAGGTAGTTCGGCCGAGAGAGCTCGGAGACTCCGAGCGGGCCCGATGGCGGGAGCTGCAGAAGGCCGACCGCAGTCTGGACAACCCGTTCCTGTCCGTCGAGTTCGCCGTGGCGATGGACCGCTTGCGCGACTACGTGAGGGTGGCGGTCATCTCCGACAGCGGCGGCATCCAGGGGTTCTTCCCGTACGAGCGGCACAGCTTCGGCATCGGCAAGCCGCTCGGCGGCTTCCTGACCACGTGCCACGGCCTGATCGCCGCCCCCGACCTCAAGCTCGACGCCAAGGCGCTGCTGCGCGCCTGCAGATTGAGCGTCTTCGACTTCGACCACCTGGTGGCCGGGCAGCCGACGTTCGCCGAGTACGAGTCGGACGTGCGCCCCGCGCCTGTGATGGACTTCACCTCCGGCTTCGAGGCCTGGATCGAGCAGGTCAAGGCCAACTCGCCGAAGAACCTCAAGACCGTCCGCTACAAGGAACGCAAGATGGGGCGGGAGCAGGGCGAGCTGCGGCTCGAATGGGCCTCGCCCGACCCCGAGGTGCTGCGCACCCTGCTCGCCTGGAAGTCCGACCAGTACCAGCGGACCGGCCGGGTCGACAGGTTCGCGCAGCCATGGATCGTCGAGCTGACCGACATGATGCATGCCGAGAACTCATCGGACTTCGCGGGCGTCCTGACCATGCTCTATGCCGGAGACGTACCGGTCGCGGGGCATTTCGGCCTCCGTACGGCGACCACCCTTGTAGGGTGGTTCCCCGCCTACGACACCGAGTACGCCCGCTACTCGCCGGGCATCGTCCACCACCTGCAGATGGCCGAGGCCGCGGCGAACGCGGGGCTGCACATGGTGGACATGGGCAAGGGCGGCAAGGAGTACAAGGACTGGCTGAAGAGCGGGGTCCTGTACGTCGCCGAAGGCCGCGTCTCGCGTCCGTCCGCCTCGGCGGCCGTTCACTGGATGGGCCGAACTCCTTTCAACAAAGCCCGAACAATTGTCATGGACCGACCGTCTCTTTATAAGGCGGCCGACCGTGTCCTGAAGGGCTTCGGTCGGGTGCGCACCTCGATGCAACGTCAGGAGCCATCCAACGCAGTAACTCAGGAACCCACGGGAGCGCGCTGAGCGATCCCGGAACACCCCCCGGCACCAGCACCACAACACCCTCACACTCCACACAGGACCCTTCGATGCATCGTTTGCCGGCTTCGCCGTTCCCGCAGCACCCGGGGGTGGTTCCGTCCGGCCCGCAGCGCGGGGTCCCGGAAGGATTTCCCTCGCCATGAGTCCCGAGATAACCAAGCACAACGGCAAGGTTCACTCCTCGCCCCTGCGGTCGATGCCGCCGCCCTCGAGTTTCACGCCGGTGACCCCGCACCTGGCCATCTCCCCGACGGTCAGCGTGGTCGTGCCGGCGATGAACGAGGCGGAGAACCTGCCGCACGTCTTCGCCACCATCCCGCAGTGGGTTGACGAGATCGTGCTCGTCGACGGCAACTCCGTCGACGACACGGTGGCCGTGGCCAAGCGACTGCGTCCCAACGTCAAAGTGGTGACGCAGAAGGGCAAGGGCAAGGGTGACGCCCTCGCCGCCGGTTTCGCCGCTTGCACCAGCGACATCATCGTGATGATCGACGCCGACGGGTCCACCGACGGCCGCGAGATCATCAACTTTGTGGGCGCGCTGGTGACCGGTGCCGACTTCGTGAAGGGCTCGCGCTACGCCGCCGGGGGCGGCAGCGACGACCTGACGCTCAACCGGCGACTTGGCAACAAGGTGCTCACCGGCATCGTCAACGTGATGTACAAGACCCAGTACACCGACCTCTGCTACGGCTACAACGCCTTCTGGGCGCGTCATCTTGATGTCCTCAACCTTGACTGCGACGGCTTCGAGGTCGAGACGCTGATGAACGTGCGCGCGGCCAAGGCCGGGCTGAAGGTGCACGAGGTCCCCAGCCACGAGCGCAACCGCATCCACGGCGAAAGCAACCTGCACGTCGTACGAGATGGCTTCCGCGTGCTCAAGACCATCCTGAAGGAGTGGCGTCGCCAGCCCACTCCGCCTCAGCCTGAGCCTGCCGCCACTCCCGCCGCTGACCGAGGCGTCGCTTAAAAAAGGATCGTTGTGAACACGTCTGTTGTCATCTGCGTCTACACCGAGGAACGGTGGGAGGACATCAGGCAGGCAGTCGAGTCGGTCGAGAACCAGACACGCCCGGCACACGAGCTGATCCTGGTGGTCGACCACAACCCCGACCTGCACCTCAAGCTCAAGCACGAGTACCCGCAGGCCATCGTCGTGGAGAACACGCACGAGCAGGGGTTGTCCGGTGGCAAGAACACCGGCGTGGCCACGGCCAACGGTGAGATCGTCGCCTTTCTCGACGACGACGCGGTCGCCGATCCCGGCTGGCTGGAGGCTTTGGAGGAGGGCTTCCAGGAGGCCGGTGTCGTCGGCGTGGGCGGCCGTACCGACCCCATCTGGGCGTCGGGCGAGCGGCCGCGCTGGTTCCCGTACGAGTTCGACTGGACGGTCGGCTGCACCTACCGCGGCATGCCCGCGGTCAGGGCGCCGATCCGCAACGTCATGGGCGGCAACGCCGCCTTCCTGCGTGACGCCGTCTCCGAGGTGGGCGGCTTCCACAGCGGCATCGGCCGCAGCGTGCAAGGACGCAAGTCGCGCCCGCTCGGGTGCGAGGAGACCGAGTTCTGCATCAGGCTCAGCCAGCGCAAGCCGGGCTCGGTCATGCTGTTCGAGCCGCGCGCGGTCATCGGGCACAAGGTGTCGAAGCAGCGCGAGCGGTTCGCCTACTTCAGGTCCAGGTGCTACGCCGAGGGGCTGTCGAAGGCGCTGGTGACACGGGAGGTCGGCACCCAGGACGGGCTGTCCAGCGAGCGCGCGCACGCGCTGAAGACGCTGCCGCTCGGCGCGCTGCGCGGGGTCGGTGAGGCCCTGCGCGGCGACCTGGGCGGGCTCGGCAGGGCCGCCGCGATCGTGGTCGGGCTGGCCTGGACGACCTGGGGTTACGTCGTGGGTTCCGTACGGCTGAAGGCGGCCCGGTCATGATCCGCGTACCGATCCTGATGTACCACTCGGTCACCGACGCGCCCAACGACGAGACCAAGCCGCACGCGGTGCGGCCGTCCGACCTGGCCGACCAGCTCGCCTACCTGGCGGAGAGCGGCTTCACCCCGCTCACGCTGGGTGATCTCGTCGCGCGCTTCAACAAGAACAACGGGCTGTCGCTGCCGGACAAGCCGATCGTGATCACCTTCGACGACGGCTACGCCGACTTCCACAGCCGCGCGCTGCCGCTCCTGGAACGCCACAACTTCCCGGCCACGGTCTTCCTGACCAGCGGCTGGGTGTCCGACGCGGGCAAGGACGCCGCGGGCCGGCCCCTCGACGACATGCTGTCGTGGGGCCAGGCCCGCGAGGCCGCCCAGACGGGCGTCGAGATCGGCGGCCACAGCCACAGCCACCCCCAGCTCGACCAGCTCCGCACCGAGGACCTGCGGCAGGAGCTGCGCAGGAACAAGGGCCTGCTGGAGGAGAAGATCGGCATGCCGGTCGCCACCATGGCCTACCCCTACGGGTACTCCAGCGCCCGCGTGCGCCGCGAAGTGCGCAAGGCCGGCTATTTCGCTGCTTGCGCCGTGAGCAACACGATCGCCGCCGATCGTCACGACATGCTCGCCATCCCCCGGCTGACGGTCGGCAAGAACACGACCATCAGCATGTTCAAGCGCGCCGTCGAAGGCAACTCCGTCCCTCTCATCTACATGCGCGAGCGCATCCTCACCAAGGGGTACGCGGTCGTCCGCAGGACGAGGTACGGGCTGCAGCGGGTGCGCGGCAATGTCTAACCTGTGGGGAAAGGTCCTGCGTGACCTGCGTAACCCGCTGTTCCTCCAGGGTTACGCGCTCATGGCGAACACCGTCGTCACCGGCGTGCTCGGCATGGGCTACTGGCTGCTGGCCGCGCACTTCTACTCGCCCGAGGAGTTCGGCCGCGGTCAGGCCGTGATCACCGCGATGCGGCTGTTCGCGTCGCTGACCGCGCTCGGCTTCGTGGGCGCGCTGGCCCGGTTCCTGCCGGTGGCCGGCCGCCGCACGCCCGAGCTCATCCTGCGCGGGTACGGCCTGGCCGCCGCCACCGGCGGGGTCGCGGCCCTCGGCTTCCTGCTGACGCTGCCCCTGTGGGGCAAGACGTACTCGGTGCTGGCCGGGTTCGGGCCCGGACTGTTCTTCCTGGCGTCCGTGGTCGTGTGGGCGGTCTTCACGCTCCAGGACGTCGTGCTGACGGGCCTACGCAGGGCCACGTTCGTGCCGCTGAACAACCTGATCTTCGGCGTCGTCAAGATGGGGCTCCTGGTCGCGCTGGCCGGGGCGCTGCCCGCCGGCGGGATCTTCGTCTCCTGGGTGATCCCGACCGCGCTGGCCCTCATCCCGGTCAACTGGCTGATCTTCGGCGTCGTCGTGCCCCGGCACATCAAGCGGGCCGACCCCGTCCAGCAGCCGCCCCGGATGCGCGAGGTCGGCCGGTTCCTGGCCGGCGACTTCCCCGGCACGCTGTCGATCCTGGCGATCGTCTACCTCGTGCCCGTGGTGATCGCCACGCAGGTGGGCGAGGCCACGTTCGGGCGGTTCTCGATGGCGCACACGCTGGCCAGCATGATCGAGCTGCTCGCCATGAACATGGCGGTGTCGCTGACCGTCGAGAACTCCTTCGACCGCGCCCAGCTCGCCGCGAACTGCCGGCGGGCGCTGCGGCGCGCCTTCATGATCGTCACCCCGATCATCGTGGTGGCCATCCTCGGGGCGCCGCTGATCCTGCGCATCTTCGGCTCGGCCTTCGCCGAGGAGGGCACCACGCTGCTGCGGCTCATGTCGCTGGCGGTGCTGCCCCGGGTGCTGATCGAGGTGTACCTGAGCGCGCTGCGGGCCCAGAGCCAGGCGCGCACGCTCGCCGTCGTCCAGATCGGGCTGGCGGCGCTCGTGCTCGTGTCCACCGTGACACTGTTCCCTCACTTCGGGGTGAACGCGGTGGGGTACGGATTGCTCCTCAGCGAGGCACTTGTCGCACTTTTGATCTTTGGAAATCTACGTAAAATTCTCAAATTCGACGAAAGCGGTAGGTCGGCTGTCACCCAGGGGTCGTCCGGGGCTTCATGATGGTCAACGTGAGGCAACGGGACGGCGATGGCATGCAAACGGGGCGCACCGGCTCCCCGGACGTGCGTGGGGACAAGGAGGAGTCAGACGTGCCCTTCGATCCGGAAGCTACGGGAGTCATCCCCAAGCTGACGTTCCCGCCCGCGGGCGAGGAGGCCGGCTCGGCCGAGGACTCCCCTGAGAGCTCCGGCGGCGAGGGAACGGCCACGCCCAAGGACGGCAAGGACGGCAAGGGCGGCTCGGGCGGTGCCCGGCAGCCCGACGCGAAGGGCGCGGCGCGCGACGCGCAGGCCGACCCGAAGTCGGGCCCGAAGGCGGGCCCCAAGACGGGCCCCAAGACGGGCCCCAAGACGGGCTCGGAGCAGGGCGCGCCGGACGCGGACAGGACGACGGCCATCCGGCTGCCGGGGCCCGTCCACGTCGGGCGCCCGCCCACGCCCGAGGAGGCCGCCGACCTCTCGGCGGCCGGCACGGTCGCGATGCCGGTGCAACCGGCCCCCGGCCCCGACGCGCCGCCCTCCGACTCCACCACCGCCCCGAGCCTCCGCCCGCAACCACCGAGCGGCCCCCAGCCTTCGAGCGGCCCCCAGCCTTCGAGCGGCGCCAAGCCGCCCACCGGCGGCACGAAGCCCACCGGCGGCACGAAGCCCACCGGCGGCACGAAGCCCACCGGTGGCGCCAAGTCCGCCACCGGCGCGAAGCCGACCACGGGTGCGCAGCCGCCCAGCGGGCCGCAGCCCGCGAGTGGCGCCAAGCCGAGCACCGGCGCCCAGCCCGCCAGCGGTCCACAGCCGGCCCCGGGGCAGGAGGCCGCCGGCGGCAAGCCCGGCGCGACCGCCGCCACACCTGGCGCTGCGGGCACCAAATCCGGCGCCCCCGGCACGCAGTCCGGTGCCACCGACGCGAAGCCCGGCGCTCCCGCTGCCACGCCCAGCACCGCCGGCGGCAAGCCCGGCGCGACCGCTGCCGCGCCTGGCGCTGCGGGCGCGAAGCCGGGCGCCGGTGCGAAGCCTGGTGCGGGTGGCAAGGGTGCGGCCTCGGCGGCGAGCACGGCCGGCGCCGGGACGCAGCCCATGAGCACGCAGCCCGCCTCGGCGCCCGGCACCGGCACCTCCGCCGCGCCCGGCGCCGGCGCCTCGGCGTCCGGGACCGGCACCCCCACCTCGGGGGCCGCTGGTGCTCCTGCCGCGGGTTCCGCTGGAGGGAGGCCCGTAGGCGGGTCCAAGGGGCTGGCGGATCTCGTGCAGGCGTCTCCGGCCGGAGCCGGTGTGCGGCCGCAGGGGCCGTCCGGGCCGCAGGCCGTACCGGAGCAAGGGCCACAGCAGGGGCCGCAGCATGCCCCGCAGCAGAGCCCTCACCAGGGTCCGCAGGCGGGTGCGCAGCAGGTCGCGTTCCAGCAGAGCCCACCGCAGCAGAGCCCCCCGCCGCAGAGCCCGCCGCAGGGCGCGCAGCAGGCGGCGCCGCAGCAGGCGGGCGGACCGGCGGGGCAGCAGGCGCAGAAGGCCCAGCAGAAGGCGGCGGGGAAGCCGCGGTCGCTCAGGGCCAGGGCTTCGGCGTTGGTGGCGAGTGCGCCCAAGTGGCTGCCCGTGCTGCTGGTCGTCGAGGGCCTGGTCATGTACATCCTGGCCCTCAAGGTGCCCCCGGGCCCGCTGCGGGGCGTGGATCCGGCGGACATCGACGGCCTGGGCCTGATCTCGGCGCTGCCGACCACGGCGTTCATCGCGATCCTGATCATGATCGTGTCGTTCTTCATCACGGTCACCCAGAGCACCGACCGCAAGTTCCTGCTGCTGTTCCAGATCGCCGCGATCACGTTCGCCCTGCACGGGGCGGGTGCGCTGGTGGCGGAGGAGCCGCGGTTCCCGACGGCGTACATTCACGCGGGTTTCGTGGAGTTCATCGGCAGGACCGGCGAGACGGCGATCAACATCGACGCCCGCATGGGCTGGCCGGGTTTCTTCGCGTTGTTCGCGTTCGTGACGAAGGCCGCGGGCATCTCGGATCTGACGCCGATCCTGCAGTGGACGCCGCTGCTGTCGAACCTCCTCTACCTGCTCCCGTTCGTGCTGATCCTGCGCCAGGTGGTGGCGACGACGCGGGCGCGGTGGTTCGCGGCGCTGCTGTTCATCCTGGTGCAGTGGATCGGCCAGGACTACTTCTCGCCGCAGGGGTTCACGTTCGCGCTGTATCTGGCGTTCGTGGCGATCCTGTTGCGCTGGTTCGGACGGGTGGAGCCGCGCACGAAGCCGATCCCACCGAAGGGGCTGCGCAAGCTGATCGGCAAGCTGGATGCGATGACGGCGGGCGAGCTGGCCAACACCGGCACGTTCCGGGCCGACAAGCTGCTGATGCTGATGATGCTGGTGGCGTTGTTCCTGGCGTCGGTGGCCTCGCACCAGATCACGCCGTTCATGATGCTCGGCGTGGTGACGGCGTTCCTGATCTTCAAGCGGACGACGCTGACGTGGGCGCTGCCGTTCTTCCTCGGGTTGATCGTGCTGGCCTGGATCAGCTACATGACGGTGGGGTTCTGGGCCAGCCAGATCGACACGATCTTCGGCGGTCTGGGCAACATCCTGCAGAACCTGCGCAGCAACACCGGCGACCGCATCGAGGGCAGCGACCCCGCGCACGCGATGGTGCTGCAGGCCCGCCTGGGCATCCTCGCGGTGATCCTGGGGTGCGCGGCCGTGGGGCTGTTCCGGCGCTTCCGCCGGGGGGTGTTCGACCGGTCGGCGCTGATCCTGCTGTGCGTGCCGGTGCTGGCGCTGGGGCTGCAGAGCTACGGCGGCGAGATCGGGCTGCGGATCTACATGTTCGCGCTGCCGGGCGCCTGCCTGCTCGCGGCGTACGCGTTCTTCCCGAACCTGCCGGCCGACAGCGCGGACGTCCGCGAGGAGACCGTGCCGCTGCGCAGGCGGAACGTGCGCTTCAACCCGGAGCTGACCAAGCGCATCTCGATCGTGCTGGCGGCGTGCTTCGCGGTCATGTTCGCGTTCGCGTTCCTGCTGGCCCGGTACGGCAACGAGAAGTTCGAGCGGGTCACCACGGGCGAGGTGGCGGCGCTGCAGTACGTCTACGCGCACGACAAGCCGAGCGCCCGCGTGCTCTACCTGACGCCGAAGCTGGGGCAGGAGGTCACGCCGACGCTGCCGTGGGGTGAGCGGGACGTCGAGAAGGTGAGCTTCAACCTTCAGGCGCTGGTGCACAAGGATCCGACGAAGATCTCCGACGCGGTGCAGGCGTTGAAGGAGGCGTCGCGGAACTCGTACCTGATCGTGAGCCGCGGCCAGGTCAGCTACCTGCAGCTCAATGAGGGGTATCCGGCGGACTGGGGGGAGAAGTTCCGTGCGGCGCTGGACAAGTCGCCGGATCTGAAGCGGGTCTTCTCCAACGACGACGCGGCGCTCTACACGTGGAAGACGTTCGTGCGCGGCACGGAGATCCCCGAACCGAACCCCTACAAGGGCCGCGGCGACCCCACGTCGCCGTGGACGCCGGTGGGCATCGGGGCGCTGGCTGTGACATGGGTCGCACTCTTCGGGTACGAGATCATCCGTCTCAACGGCCCGAACCGGGCGCCGAAGGCCCGCAAACGCCTGTTGTTCCTGGCGGTTCCGGCCTTCGCGGTGGCGCTAGCAGTGATCATCGAGAGATTCATCTATATCGCGCAAAATAACTGAATTCACAGGAAACACTCAGGTTGTGCGGGATGATGTTCTCCGATGAGGACACAGGAGACACATCCCGCCAGGCCGGACGTACGCCTCGCCGCAGCGAGGATCACTTCCGTCGATGCCCTACGGGGTTTCTCGCTGCTCGGCATCCTCGTCGTGAACATCGCCTTCCTGGCCTCCGGCTACCGGATGGCCGGGCTGGCGGAGCCCGCGTTCAACTCGTCGCTCGACTGGGGCGTGCGCTGGTTCGTGACGCTGTTCCTGGAGAACAAGTTCTACCTGCTGTTCTCGTTCCTGTTCGGGTACAGCTTCACGCTGCAGGTCGACTCGGCCCGGCGGCAGGGGCGGCCGTTCGTGCCGATGTTCCTGCGGCGGCTGGCGGGGTTGTTCCTGCTCGGGCTGGCGCACGCCGTGCTGCTGTTCCCCGGCGACATCCTGACCACGTACGCCGCCGTCGGGCTGGCCCTGCTGATCTTCCGCGGGGTCCGGCCGAAGACGGCGGTCGCGCTGGCCATCACGCTCACGCTGCTGCTGGCGGCCGCGTTCATGCTGCTGGCGATGCTGGCGACGATGGGCCTGGACATGTCGGGCCGGGTCGCCGACGGGTCGGCGCAGGCCGCCGCCTCGAACTCGGCGCTCGGCGGCATGTTCTGGCAGATCATCTCCGAGCACCTCAGGAAGCTGTCGTTCATCATCGTGGCGCGGGTGTTCTTCCAGGGCCCCGCCGTGCTGTCCGCGTGCCTGATCGGGCTCGCGGTCGGCCGGCTGGGCGTGCTGCGCGACGTGGGCGCGCACACGAGGGCGCTGCGCAACCTGCAGTGGATCGGGTTCACGTTCGGGCTGGGCGGCGCCCTGTTCTACACGATGTGCGCCTGGAACGGCACCGTGCACAAGTTCTGGGGCGAGGCGGTCGACCTGGTGACGGCGCCGCTGCTGGCGGCGGCGTACGCGGCCACGTTCCTGCGGGTGCTGCCGTACCTGCCGCGGCTGGGGCGGCTGCTGACGGCGCCCGGCCGGATGGCGCTGTCCAACTACCTCGCGCAGTCGCTCATCTGCTCGCTGATCTTCACCGGGTACGGCCTCGCGCTCGTGGACCGCGTCAGCCCGCCGGTTGAGGTGCTGATCGCGCTCGGCATCTTCGCCCTCCAGGTCGTCTACAGCCGCTGGTGGCTCAGGAACCACCGGTACGGGCCGGTGGAGTGGCTGCTGCGGTACCTGACGTACTGGCGACGGCCGTCCCAGCCCCAATAATCAGGTGAGACGGGCGGGCGCGGCTGGGAACAATGGGCCGGTATGCGCCACTGGCCCGTACACGACCTGCGGCTGACCACGCCCCGCCTCACGCTCAGGATGCCCACCCTCCACGACCTCGACGAGCTGGCCGACCGCGCCGTCGAAGGCGTGCACGCCCCCGGCAGCATGCCGTTCGGCGTGCCGTGGACCGACGCGCCCGCCGCGGAGCTGCCCACGAACGTCGCGCTCTACCACCTCGGCGTCATGTCCCGGTGGCGGCCCGACGCCTGGTGCTGCAACTTCGTCGTCGTCCACGAGGGACGGGTGATCGGCAGCCAGGACGTCAAGGGCACCGACTTCGCGGTCACCCGCGAGGTGCACACGGGCTCCTGGCTGGGCCGCGCCCACCAGGGCAAGGGATTCGGCACCGAGATGCGCGCCGCCGTCCTGCACCTGGCCTTCGCCGGGCTCGGCGCGCTGACGGCCGTCTCCAGCGCCTTCCTCGACAACCCCGCCTCGCTCGGGGTCTCGCGCAAGCTCGGCTACCGGCCCGACGGGCTCATCGTGCAGTCGATCCGGGGGCGGCGGGCCACGCAGCAGCGGCTCCGGCTCGACCGCGACGGCTTCGACTGCCCGGTGCCGGTGGAGATCCACGGGCTGGAGCCCTGCCTGCCGCACTTCGGGCTGGCGTGATCGGGGCGACCCCGTAGTACCCCAGAGCTACGCCGCAGATCCACTCCCGGGGACGACGCCGGTGACGTGCCGTGATCCGTAGGTTCGCCGCATGTTCACCGGTTCGCGTCCCTCCATGCTCGCCCGGCTGCGCGGGCAGGCACTCGCCGCCGCCCTGGCCGCCTCCGTGGTGGTGCCCCTGTCGGGCTCCGAGGTGCCCGCTCCCGCGCCGCGACGGCCGCCCGAAGGTCTGACCCAGGCCCGGTACGAAGCGGTCCGCCAGGACATCCTCGTGGCCGGGCGGACGGCCGCCGCGCACGGCCAGGCCCGCCGGGCGGCGGCGCTGCGCGCGATGGCGGAGCCGGGGCGGCGCTTCCTGTTCTTCGACGGCCGCGACGGCGGGCGGGCGGCGGAGGTCTTCGGCGACCTGGCCGGGGCCTCCCGGGTGGCCGTGCTGGTGCCCGGCTCCGACACCGGCCTCGACACGTACGAGCGGCTGCGAACCGGCGCGCGCGCACTCCAGGAGGAGCTGGGCGGCCGGGCCGCCGTCGTCGCCTGGCTCGGCTACCGGACCCCGGGCACGCTCGGCGCCGCCGTCCTCACCACCGGCCGCGCCGACGACGCCGTGCCGGCGCTCCGGTCGTTCGTGCGCGAGCTGGGACCGGCCAGAGTCTCGCTGCTGTGCCACTCCTACGGCGCCGTCGTGTGCGGCCGGGCGGCCGCCGGGCTCGGGCGCCTGGCCAACATCGTCCTGTACGGCGCCCCCGGCACCGGCACGGACGGCCCGTTGCGCACGCCCGCGCCCGTCTGGGCGGCGCGCGGCACCCGCGACTGGGTCGCGAACGTGCCGCACGTCCGGCTCCGGCTGCCCTTCCTCACCCTGGGGCTGGGCCCGGACCCCGTCGCGCCGTCGTCCGGCGCCCGCGTCGTCCCGGCCGGCGACGGCGGGCACAGCGACTACCTGCGGCCGGGCTCGCCCTTCCTGCGCAACGTCGCCGCGATCGTGACGGGGGCGGCTCCGGATGCGTGACCTGCTCGAACGCCTCGAAACCGGCACCCCCGCCGGCCGTGACCGCGGGCTGGACGGGCTGCGCGCGCTGGCCATCCTCGGCGTGGTGCTCGGGCACTGGCTGGTGACGGCGCTGGTGATCGACAGCGGCAGCGTGCGTGCCGCCAGTCCGCTGCGGGAGCTGCCACAGCTCGCGCCCGCGTCGTGGCTGTTCCAGACGATGGCGTTGTTCTTCCTGGTGGGGGGCTTCGTGGCGGCACGCGGCCTGGACTCGGCACGCGGCTCGGGGGTGGCACGCGGCCTGGACTCGGCACGCGGCTCGGGGGCGGTGCGCGGCTCGGAGGCGGTGCGGGGGCTCGCCTCCGTGCGGGCCTATCGCGGCTGGGTGGGACGGCGGATGGTGCGGTTGTTCCGGCCCGTCGCCGTCGTGGTGCTGGTGTGGGTGGTGATCGCGGTCGCGATGCTGGCCGCCGGGGTCGGCACCGCGACCGTGGCCTCGCTGGCCAAGCTGGTGTGGTCGCCGCTGTGGTTCCTGCTGGTCTTCGCGGTGCTGACGGCGGCGACCCCGCTGGCCGCCCGGCTGCACCCGGCGTGGCCGCTCGCCGCCGTCGCCCTGGCCGACCTCGTCCGGTACGGCTTGAGCGGCCCGGCGTGGCTCGACGGGGTGCTCGGCTGGGTGAACGTGGTCGCGGGCTGGGCGGTGCCGTACTGCCTGGGCGCGTCCTGGGGACGGGGCGGCGTGCCGGGGCGGCGGGCCGGGTGGGCGTTGCTGGCCGGTGGGGCGGCGGCCACGGCCGGGCTCGTGCTGTGGGCGGGTTACCCGGCGGCCATGGTGGGCGTGCCGGGCGCGAGGATCTCGAACCTCGACCCGCCCACGCTCGCCGCCGTCACCTTCGGCCTGGCCCAGTGCGGGGCGGCCGTGCTCCTGCTCGGACCGCTGCGCAAGGCGCTGCGCCGGCCGGCGGCCTGGGCCGCCGTCGCGCTGGCGAACCTCTCCGCGATCACGATCTTCCTGTGGCACCAGACCGCCATGATCGCCGTCACCGCGCTCGGCCTGCTCTCCGGCCGCGCCCTGCCCGGCCTGCACACCGTCCCGGACTCGGCCGGGTGGGTGGCGGCCCGGCTGGCGTGGCTGCCGGTGTTCGCCGTGGCGCTGGCGGCGTGCTGGGCGGCCTTCCACGGGTACGAGCGCTCACGGGCTCAGGCGCCGCCGCGCCCCGACCACTTGATCTCGTAGGGCTTCAGCGTGACCTGCCGCCCGTCGACGGTGGCGGTGACGTCCTGGTCGGAGGTGTTGACCATGACGACCTGGCTCGCCTGCCCCATCGCCTTCACCTTGGGGTCGGAGCTGCGCACGTCCTGCACCTCGACCCCGGCGGGGAACCACTTGGTGAACCCGCTGAGCAGCCCGGCCATGGGCATCTCGCCGCCCACCTTGGGCGCCCACAGGCACCCGGCGCACTCGCCTTCGCCCTTCATCTGCGGGTTCCAGTACAGGGCGGTGGTGACGCCGCTCTTGGCGAACTCCATGAGCGCGGTGGCCTGCACGGCGGTGCGCTTGTCCTCGCTCCACTGCGAGTTCTCCGGCTCGACGTACCACTCGGCCCACCACACCGGCAGGTCGTCGCTCTCCTGCCGCAGCCACGTGGTGATCGCGCTGAACTTGCCCTGCGCGGCGAAGTCGTCGGGGACGTTGCCCCGGTCGTTCGTCATCGAGGCGCCGTCCACGACGATGAAGTCGGCGCCCTTCTTGTGCTGGATCCAGTACTTGACGGCGTCGAGCGCCCGTTGGTCGACCGTCCCCCAGGGGCCGCTCAGCTCGGACGGCGGGCCCTGGGTGCGCACGCTGCTCCCGATCGACACGTACGGCCCGCCGACCTGGATGTCCTTGTTGACCTTCTTCAGCGCCGTGTAGACCTTGTTGTACATCTCGGTGTACGCCTCGGCGTCCCACCGGTTGGTGGCCGGGTCCCAGAAGCCCTTGAACTCGTTCCACACCATGTAGTGCTTGACCGTCGGGTACTGCTTGGCGACGCGCGCGGCGAGCGCGGCGAAGTCGTCGAAGTGCTCCCTCTCGGGGGCGACCGTGTGGTTCTTGCTCCAGTCCGTACGCCCGGCCTGCCCGCCCTTCATCCAGTCGGGCGCGCAGCACAGCGTGATGACCGGCACCGCCCGCGAGGACGCCATGAACGTCAGCCGCCGGTCGAGGTCGACGAAGTTGTACTGCCCGGGGCTGGGCTCGGGGTTGCCGACGCCCCAGCCCATGATGTGCTGGTTCTGCAGCATCGGGACCCGGCCGAGCACGCCCCTGGCCTGCTCGGCGACGTCCTGCGGCTCGTTGTCGGCGCTGTACTGGGTGTGGGTGACGCCCCAGCGGGGCCAGTTGTCCAGTGCCGGCGGCTCGGAGAGCTGGGGCGCGGGCTGGGTGGGCGCCTTCGTGGCCACCTCGCTGCCTTTGAACACCCCGCGTTCCTTCGTGCGCATCGAGGCGTAGACCATGATGCCGGCCACCAGGACGACCGCGAGTATGCCGGCTCCAAGTGCGATCGGCCATGGCGATCGTCGGCGCGCGTGTCGGCCGTCGGTCGGAATCACTGAACGCTCCTCATCCTCGCGAGACGTCTGGGGGATTCACGAACCTACAAGATTCGCAAACGTACAAGGACTGGACAGCAGTCCAGCCCTTATTACGCTAATCGTCCCGCTTGCAAGCCGCTTGCCTTCAGTCGCTGCTCGGCGGGCGCTGCCCGCCCGCCGGGCCGGGCACGCCGGCGTAGCGGTACGGGACGGGCTGCCGGCCGGGCTGCACGATGAGGAGCGTGCCGGGGGTCTCGGAGTAGAAGGCGGACTCGACGGCGGCGGCCACGTCCTCGGCGGTGAGCAGCGGGAAGCCGGCGTTGACGAACATCTCCCGGGCGTCGGCCACCAGCGGCGTGTCGGTGAAGCCGGGGCAGACCGCGCCGATGCGTACGTTCTGGGCGGCCAGCGGCTCGGCCAGCGCTCTGACCAGGCCGACGACGGCGTGCTTGGTCATCGTGTAGATGGGGTCGCCGGAGAAGGCGGTGAGCCCGGCCAGCGACGAGGTGACGACGATCGCGCCGCCGCCGGAGCGCAGGAGCAGCGGCATACTGGCGCGCACGCCGAAGACGACGCCGTCCATGTTGACCCCGACGACCTTGCGGTAGCGGGCGAGGTCGAAGTCGGCCAGGTCCACCCGGCCGGAGATGCCGGCGTTGAGATGGACCAGGTCGAGGCGCCCGTAACGCTGCTCGGCCAGCGCGACGGCCTCCAGCGAGGCCTCCTCGGTGCTGACGTCGGCGGCCAGCCACGCGCCGTCCAGCTCCTTGGCCAGCCGCTCGACCCCCTCGCCGTCCATGTCGACGAGGACGCACTTGACTCCGCCCGTCGACAGTCGCCGGGCCACGGCGGCTCCGATGCCGCTCGCGGCTCCGGTGATCAGTGCAACAGTGCTCATGACGCTCCTTGCGGGGGGATCGGTCGAAGGTCGGGGTGCTCAGTGCTGGTCCGGGTGCTCGGTGCCGGTCTGGGTGCTCAGTGCTGGCCGGATGGCTCAGTGCTGGTCGAGCATGCGGTGCGCGCGGGCGATCAGGATGGGCACGGCCGCGCCGATGCGGTCGAAGCCCTCCCCCACGGTCTTACCCTGGCGGAACCTGGCGTGGATACCCTCCACGATGACGGCGAGCTTGAAGTTCCCGAAGGCCACGTAGAACCCGAGGTCCGAGATGTCCCGGCCGGAGACCTTGGTGTAGTGGGCGGCGAACTCGGCCGCGTTCATGAACCCGGGCGCCACCGTCACGTCCCCCGCCACGGGGATCCGGGCCCGCTCCTCGTCGCCGTGATCGTGCCAGTACGTCAGCGTCAGCCCCAGGTCGGCCAGCGGGTCGCCGAGCGTGGACATCTCCCAGTCGACCACGGCCGTGATCTCCAGGTCGCCGAGCCGCAGCAGCGTGTTGTCCAGCCGGTAGTCGCCGTGCACCAGCGTGCCGGCCGCCTCGGCGGGCAGCCGCTCCCGAAGGCGGGTCACGAGCCGGTCGTACTCGGGCAGGTCGGCCGTCTTCGACCGCTCCCACTGCTGGCACCACCGGTCGAGCTGCCTGGTCATGTACCCTTCCGGCCGGCCGAAGTCGCCGAGCCCCACCTCGCGGTAGTCCACGGCGTGGATGGCGGCCAGCACCTCGGCCAGCCGCTCCGACAGCCGCCGCGTCTGCTCGGGCGTGCGGTCGCCGAGCTGCTCCCTGCTCCGCACGGCCGCGCCCTCGACGTACCCCATGAGGTAGAACGGCGCCCCGATCACGTCCTCGTCGGCGCAGAAGGCGACCGGCTCCGGCACCGGCACGGGCGTCGGCGCGAGCGCCGAGATGACCCGCCACTCGCGCCGCATGTCGTGGGCGGTGGGCAGCACGTGGCCCAGGGGCGGGCGGCGCAGCACCAGCCGGCGTTCCCCGCCCTCGACCAGGTAGGTGAGGTTCGACCGGCCGCCGGAGATCAGCGAGACGGACTGGGGCTCGCCGGCGTCGGGCACGTGGCGGCCCATCCACGCGACCAGCTGGGGGTGGTCGATGCCAGGTACGGTCATGCCCCCACATTAGAACGTTGCTCGGTTCTGAAGACATACTGGGAGTTATGTAACGTTCCGCACCTGGGGCTATGGCACCGGGCGAGATCCTTTAATGTGGCAGTACACCCTGGCCCTCAGCATGTCCAGAGAGTGTGCGCTGACAGTAGGAGCCCATGCACGTCACCCTTGCCCTCCCCCGTGAGCTGGGCGAAGCCGAAGTGAGCCGCTGGCGTGCCCTTCAGGAAGCGGACACTGCCTTCGACAACCCCTTCTTGTCCCCCGAGTTCACCCTTACGGTAGGCGAACTGCGCGATCTCGTACGTGTCGCCGTCATCCACGACGGTCCCGACATCGTGGGCTTTTTCCCCTTTGAGCGACATCCCCTCGGCATCGGCAAGCCGGTCGCCGCCGGGCTGACCGACGCTCAGGGGCTCGTGCACCTGAAGGACGCGCGGATCGACCCGCTGTGGCTGCTCAAGGAGTGCGGCCTGGCGGTGTACGAGTTCGACCACCTCGTGTCCGGGCAGCCGCTCCTGCACGCCCGCCACGAGCGGCACCCGTCGCCCATCATCGATCTTCGCAACGGCTGGCACCACTACACCGAGTCACTTCGCCGCAACTCCGGCAAGACGTACAAGACCACTCTGGCCAAGTCGCGCAAGCTCCAGCGCGACGCGGGCCCGCTGCGCCACGACTACGCCACCACCGACCTCGAGCCCCTGCGCACGCTGCTCGGCTGGAAGACCGACCAGTACCGCCGCACGGGCCGCGCCGACCGGTTCGCGCACCCGTGGATCGTCGAGCTGGTCGAGCGGCTGCTGGCCACGCAGTCCGAGTCGTTCGCCGGGGTGCTCGACATGATCTACGTGGACGACCGGCCGGTGGCCGGCCACTTCGGGCTGCGCACCCGCACGACGCTGGCCGGCTGGTTCCCCGCCTACGACACCCACTTCGCCAAGTACTCCCCCGGCCTCATCCACCACCTGGCGATGGCCGAGCGGGCCTCCGAGGCCGGCATCGAGATCATCGACATGGGGCGGGGCCAGAAGGAGTACAAGGACAAGCTCAAGACCGGCGAGCTGGAGGTGGCCGAGGGCCGCGTGGCCAGGATCGGCCCGGCGGCGGGCGTGCACTGGGTGATGCGCGTGCCGGTGCGCAAGACCCGCGCCACCGTCATGGCCAACCCGCTGCTCCTTAAAACGGCGGACAAAACCTTGAAAACGTACGGAAGACTGCGTACCGTCCTACAACGGTGAAACACATCGAGGAGCGAACGGGCCGTCACTGCCTGTCGCTACCGTCCAACCGGCTGGGGCTGTATCTGGCCTTACGCCACTGGTGCCTGCCCGGGCAGCGGCTGCTGATGTCACCGATCTCCGCCGACGAGATCCTCTTCCTCGTGCTGGCCGCCGGGCTGCGCCCGGTGATCGCGCCGCTGTCGCCCAGGAACGGCAACATCGACGTCTCCCGGGTGGACCTCGACACGGTCGACGCGGTCCTGACCACCAACCTGTACGGCCTGCCCGACGACGCCCCCGCCTTCGCCGGGAAGATCCTCATCGAGGACGTCGCGCACGCCATGGAGAGCGACCTCGACGGGCGGCCGCTCGGCACGTTCGGGCACGCGTCGGTCTTCAGCCTGTCCAAGCACCCCGGCGCGGGCTCCGGCGGCGTGCTCGCCGTCGAGCACGAGTCCGACCTGCGCGCCCTGACCCGCGCCCGCGACGACCTGCTCACCCGCGGCTCCCTGCGGGCCGACCTGTGGAGCGTGGCCACCTCCATGGCCCGCCAGGCCGCGCTCAGGCTCGACCTCGTCCGCCCCGCGCTCAGGCTCATGCGCAGCCTCGGCATGCAGGAGGAGCGCGAGGGCTACCGCATCGCGCTGCGCGCCGGCGAGCTGGAACTGGCGCTCAAGCAGGTGCCCTCGCTGCCGCCCTTCGACCCGTGGGTACGCGCCGACCTGCACGACTACCGCGCCCACCGTGGCGCCCTGGTCCGCTGGTACCAGCGGCGGCGCGTGGCCAGGGTGCCCCGCGACCGGGCCCGCCGGGTGGCCGGCGTGCGGCGCCTGGCCGAGCTGCCCACGGTCGCGCCCGCCGTGCTCGACGACCTGTCCCGGCCGCTGTTCCGGGTGCCGCTGCTGGTGCGCGACAGGGACGCGGCCATCGAGGAGCTGGAGCGGCACGGGGTCTCCACCGGCTATCTGTACGACCCCGCCTACGACGACTACGCCCCGGCGTTCACCGAGCACTCCCCCGACCCCGCCCCGGCCCGCTGGTGGGCCCGGCACGTGCTGCCGGTGGACCCGATGTGCACCGCCCGCTCGCTCCCGGTCCTGCGCCGCCTGGAGCCGCCGACCTCCGGCCCGATCACCGATCCCCTTCCTGGGCCTCGCGGATGAGCGCCGCCACGATCTCGCACCCCCGCCGCACGTCCGGCAGCGACGCCGAGCCGTAACCGATCACCAGCCCGTGCAGCCGGGTGCGGCCGTGGTGGTGCCGCTCGGTGGAGTCGAGCAGGACACCGCGCCGCCTGGCCCCCTCCACCACGCCGGGCACGAGGGCGGCGGGCAGCTCGGCCAGGACGTGCAGCCCGGCCGTGTCGCCGCGCAGCCGGCAGGCGGGGCCGAGAAGCTCGACGACGGCGGCGCGGCGGCGCGCGTACTCCAGGCGCATCCTGCGCAGGTGCCGGTCGACGTCGCCGCGTTCCAGGAGGGTGGCCACGGCCTGCTGGACGGGCCCGCTCGTGCGGTCGCCCACCTCGCCGCGCAGGTGCGCGATCCTGGCGACCAGCTCGGGCGAGCCGACCAGCCAGCCCACCCCCACGTCGGGGGCCAGCGTCTTGGACAGCGTGCCGAGCAGCACCACCCGGGACGGGTCGAGGCCGTAGAGCGCGGGCAGCGGGGCGACGTCGTAGCGGAACTCGGCGTCGTAGTCGTCCTCCACGATCGTCGCTCCCGTGCCGGCCGCCCAGGCCAGCAGCCGCTCCCTGCGCGGGATCGGCAGCCGGCCGCCCAGCGGGAACTGGTGGGCCGGCGTGGTGTAGAGCACGCGCAGGTCGCCCGGCAGGCCGTCCACGATCACGCCGTCCTCGTCCACCGGGCACGGCACCACCTCGGCGCCCCTGGCCGCGAACACCGTGCGCGCCACCCGGTAGCCCGGGTCCTCCACCCCGGCTCTGGCCCCCGGGCCGAGCAGGGCCAGCGCGCAGAGGTCGAGACCGTTGCCGGTGCCCCGGGTGACCAGGATGTTCTCCGGGCCGACGGCCATGCCTCTGGCGCGCCTGAGGTGGTCGGCGAGCAGCTCGCGCAGGCGCGGCAGGCCGTGCGCGTCGGGCGAGTCGCCCGGCGGCAGGTCGGCGGCCCGGCGCCAGGCCCGCTTCCACGCCGCCTCGTCGTAGTCGCGCACCCAAGGAGAGCCGGAGGTGAGGTTGATCAGGCCGGACGGGGGCGGCGGCGCGGGCACGAACTCCGCGGGCGGCCGCGGCCCCGGCCTGACGGATCCCGTGGCGGTCTCGATGCCGGCCACGAACGTGCCCGAGCCGTGCCGCCCGTCGAGCCAGCCCTCGGCGTAGAGCTGCTGGTACGCCTCGGTCACCACCGTCCTGCTCACCCCGAGCTGGGCGGCCAGCGCCCGCGTGGACGGCAGCCGCTCGCCCGACGCGAGCGTGCCGTCCAGCATGGCGCCGCGCAGCCACGCGACGAGCTGCGCGGTGAGCGGCTCGGCCGACTCACGGGAGAGGGAGACCGGCAGGTCGACATGGGTGCGCATGAAAGTGGTCTCTTGAAAGGTGCTGGTAGTGGCCCTACAGGATAAGTCCACTTCGTCGTTACGGTCGAATCATGCTCTCCACCACTCCCCGCACCACACTGGGCCGCTCCAAGGAGCGCGGCAGCACCGACAGGGACGACCTGTACGAGGTGCTCGACACCGGCCTGATCTGCCACCTGGGCGTGGTGGCGAACGGTCACCCCATGGTCGTGCCCACCGGCTACGGCCGCGTCGGCGACACCCTCTACCTGCACGGCTCCACCGGCGCCGCCTCGCTGCGCGCCGGCACCGACCCCAGCACCGGCACCGATGTCTGCGTCACCGTCACCCACCTCGACGGCATCGTGCTGGCCCGCTCGATCTTCCACCACTCCGTCAACTACCGCTCGGCCATGATCTACGGCCGGGCCCGCCTCGTGACCGACCCCGACGAGCGCCTGCTGGGGCTGCGCGCCCTGGCCGAGCAGCTCGCCCCAGGCCAGTGGGACTACGTGCGCCGCCCGTCGCGCAAGGAGCTGGCCGCCACGGCCGTGCTCGCGCTGTCGCTGGAGGAGGCGTCCGTCAAGATCAGGCGCGGCGGCCCCAAGGACGAGGACGAGGACTACGACCTGCCGGTGTGGGCCGGCGTGCTGCCCCTGGTCACGTCGTGGGGCACGCCCGAACCCGATTCGGTGCTCCCAGAAGGTATCGAGGCACCGGTTCACATCCTCCATCGGGAGTAGTTCCATATTTCCGGAGCCACCTGGAAAACCTGACTCCTTGATCCGACGTCTCATCAGGTGGGCCGGCTCCTGATGGGAGAGGCAAAATGGAGTGGAGCGCTCCCGGTTACACGGAGATCAAGCAGCTCGGGGCGGGTGCCAGCGGGCGCGTCGTCCTCGCCGTGCACGACGAGACCGGCGTCAGAGTGGCGATCAAATACCTGTCCCAGGAGCTGGTGGGCAATCCCTCCGCCCTGCTCAGGTTCCAGTCGGAGGCCCGGCTGCTCACCACCCTGCGCGACCCGCACATCGCCACCCTGTGGGAGTACATCCAGGACGACGGCGGCGCCGCCATCGTGATGGAGCTGGTCAACGGCGTCTCGCTGCGCGCCCTGTTACGCGAGAACGGCACCACCGAGCCCGAGGCCGCGCTCGTCGTCCTGAAGGGCTCCCTCCTGGGCCTGGCCAGGGCGCACTCCATGGGGCTCGTGCACCGCGACTACAAGCCCGAGAACGTGCTCGTCCGCGACGACGGGGCCAGCAAGCTCGTCGACTTCGGCATCGCCGTGCACCAGGGCACCGCCGCCCACCCCGAGGGCACGCCCCCGTACATGGCGCCCGAGCTGTGGGAGGGCCGCCCCGCCTCGCCCGCGACCGACGTGTACGCCGCCACCGCCGTCTTCTTCGAATGCCTGACCGGGCACCGGCCCTACCGCTCCACCGAGCCCAGCGTCCTGGGCTACCAGCACGTGCACGCCCCGGTGCCCTTCCACGACGCGCCCGAGCCCGTACGCGAGCTGATCCGGCGCGGGCTGGCCAAGGACCCGGCGCGGCGGCCCGACGGGGCGCTGACGTTCGTGGCGGAGCTGGAGGCCGTGGCCAGGGCCGCGTACGGGGAGGACTGGGAGGAGCGGGGCAGGCGGCGACTGGCCGCGCTCGTCGCCCTGCTGGCGCTGCTGCTGCCCATGCCCCAGCCCGCGCCGCCCGAGACGGCCACGTCGCTGGCCCGCACCGTGTTCGACAACGTGCGCGGCCGGCTGGGCCGCAGCGCGCGCAGTGCCGTCCGGACGAACGGGCGGCGGCTGGCGATGGGCGGCGCCGTGAGCGCGGCGGCGGCCGTGGCCGTGGTGGTCGTGCTGGTCAACCGGCAGCCGCCGGAGCGGCCGGTCGGCGCGGCGGTGGTCGTGCCGCCCAGTCAGGTCACGACGGCGCCGGCCGCCGGGCCGCCGACGATCGAGGAGTCCACGCCGCCGCGCTCGCAGCCCGAACCCGAGAACGTCACGGGGCCGGAGATCACGCCGCAGGTCGTCCCGCAGACCTCCCCCGAGGCGGACCCGCCCCGCCCGCCGACCTTCCGCGCCCAGCCACCGACGACCAGCGCCCGTCCCTCGACGAACCGGCCCACGACGAACCGGCCCACCACCACCGCGCCCACAACCCCCACCACCACGCCTCCCACAACCCCCACCACCACGCCTCCCACGACACCGACCACCACCCCGCCCACCACGCCGACCACGACCCCGCCTACGACGCCGCCGACCACCCCGCCGACCACGCCACCCACCACTCCCACCACCGAGCAGCCGCCCCCGGTCACCTCGGTGCTCGGGGTGAGCGTGGGTGAGCTCACGATCGGCGAGAACGGCGTGGCGGCGGGCACGATCGGCGTGCGGACCAGCGGCACCGGCGCCGTCACCGCGACCGCGACCTGGACGGCGCCCGGCGAGGAGACCCGCGTCGAGCGCCTGAGCCTCAGCGGCGCCGGCAGCTACGACCGGCGGCTGACCTGGTCGCTGGGCGAGGGGGCGTGCGGCAAGACGGTCACGCTGACCGTCACCACCTCCCCCGCGCCCGCCGGCGGCCCCCGCTCGGCGTCCGCGACGCTGCCGGCCTGCGCGACCAAGGTGACCGGGCTGAACGTCACGCTCGGCCTGCCCGCCGCCCCGGCACGTGCCGCGACCGCGCGGGTGCGGGTCACGGCGAGCGGCACGGGCGAGATCCCGCTCACCGCCCGGTTCGCGGTGGACGGTGACCCGGTCTCCACCCGCTCCGCCACGTTGTCCGGCCGTACCTCCTACGACGAGACGTTCCGTCACGTGTTCCGGGCCCGCCCCTGCGGCTCGACGTTGTCGGTGCTGGTCAGCGCGGGCGGCATGACCGACACCGCGCGCGTCTCGGCGCCCTGCCCGACCCAGGTGAAGCGGGTCTCGATCGGCGAGGTCGGCACCAAGGGCGGGCTGAGCGCGCCGGTCAGCGTCACCACGGGCGGCACCGGTCCGGTGCGGCTCACGGTCAGGTTCAGGGCCGGCAAGGCCACGAACACCCAGACGGTCACCCTGTCGGGCGACACCTCCTACAGCCGGACGTTCGGCTACGAGGCGCGGCTGCCCTGTGGCACGAGCTGGTCCGTGACGGCCTCGACCGCCCCGGCGGCGGCCGGCGGCAGCGCCACCCGCAGCGGCACCACGCCGAAGTGCCCCGAGCCGGAGCCCACCAAGGAGCCGACCAAGGAACCGACCAAGCCGCCCACCAAGGAACCGACGAAGGAACCCACCAAGGAGCCCACGAAAGAACCCACGAGAGAGCCCACGAAGGAACCGACCAAGGAACCCACCGGGAAGCCGACCCAGGAGGAGCCGAGCCCCGACGCGCCCGGCACCCTTGAGTGATATTTCACCAGTTGTCGTATATCGGTAGCGGGAAAACGGTTCCCTCTGGTTAAGCTACGGTCCGTTTGATGAGGGTGGGGGCCCACTGAACTCCAGAGGAGTCCGTTATGTACGGTGATGGGCCATGGGGGGTCCCCGGCTACACCGAGGTGCGCGAGCTCGGCTCGGGCGCGGCCGGTCGGGTGGTCCTGGCCAGGCGTGACTACGACGGCGCGGAAGTCGCCATCAAGTACCTCAGCGACGAGCTGAGATCCGACGTCGGGTTCGTCGCCCGGTTCCGGCACGAGGCCCGGTTACTGGCCACGCTGCAGAGCCAGTACCACGCCCGGCTGATCGACTACGTCGAGGCCGGGCAGGGCGCGGCCATCGTCATGGAGCTGATCAACGGCGTGTCGCTGCGCGAGCTCCTCAGGTCCGAGGGGCCGACCGGCCCGGAGGCGGCGCTGACCGTGCTCAAGGGCTCGCTGCTGGGCCTGGCCTCCGCGCACGCGATCGGGGTCGTGCACCGCGACTTCAAGCCCGAGAACGTCATGGTGCGCGGCGACGGCACCAGCAAGCTCGTCGACTTCGGCATCGCGGTCCGCGTCGGCGACGAGGCCGGCGCCGCGGGCACGCCGCCCTACATGGCCCCGAGCAGTGGGCAGGCTCGCCGGCCGGCCCC
The DNA here is from genome assembly GCF_900323885.1 of [Actinomadura] parvosata subsp. kistnae. Classification (GTDB taxonomy): domain Bacteria; phylum Actinomycetota; class Actinomycetes; order Streptosporangiales; family Streptosporangiaceae; genus Nonomuraea; species Nonomuraea composti. The sequence goes on from NZ_OOHJ01000018.1 coordinate 596,042, forward strand.
GCCACCGACGTGTACGCGGCCACCGTCGTCTTCTTCGAATGCCTGACGGGCATGCGGCCCTTCCGCGCGCCCAACATGGCGGCGCTGGCCCGGCAGCACCAGAGCGCGCCGCCGCCGGTCGAGGAGGTTCCCGCGCCGCTGCAGGGGCTGGTCGAGCGCGGCCTGGCCAAGGACCCGGCCGAGCGGCCGCCGTCCGCGGAGGCGTTCCTGACGGAGCTGGAGGCCGTCGCGACGGAGGCGTACGGACCCGACTGGGAGGAGCGCGGACGCCGCCGCCTGGCCGCCCTGGCGGGCCTGCTGGTGCTGCTGTTCCCCAGCGCGCTCGAGGAGCCCGCCGAGACGCAGACCTCGCTCGCCGAGACGCACTTCCCCGAGCCCACCCGCCTCCTGAGCAAGCTGCCCGCCAAGATCGCCCTGGGCGCCGTCGGCGTGGGCGTGCTGGTCGCCGCCGTCGTGGTCATCCTCACCTCCGGGTCCGCCGAGCCGGTGCTCCAGGCGGGCACCAGCTCCGTCACGCCCACCACCACGGAGGCGCTCACGCCCGAGCCCGAGGAGACCGTCCCCGAGGAGACGCCCGAGGAGAGCACCGAGCCCACCCTCGACCCGACCACCCCCGACCCCACCCCGACGGACACGGCCACCGCCGCGCCGCCGGTCGTCCAGCCGACCGCCACCGCCAAGCCCACCAAGACGGCCACCCCCACCCCCGTCAAGACGCCGCGCAAGACCAGGAAGCCCACCCCCAGCCGCACCCCCACCTCGACGCCGACACCGACCCCCGAGCCCGAGATGAGCGGCGAGGTGAACGACCGCACACCCACCACCAGGCCCACCACGCCGGCTCCGACGCCGACCCCGGTCCCCGTGACACCGACCCCGCCGCGCACCACCGCCACCACCCCGTCGGAGGAGCCTGGCGGCGACGACGAAAGCCCCACCGTCACGCCCGATGAGACGCCACGGAGGGAAGCCGCCGGCGCACTGCTCGCGCTCGGCCTGGTGACGACGGGCGGCCTACCGGTCACACTTGCGGTGAGGCGCCGGATGGCGGGACGCCACCGAAGGAAGCGTTGAACACGGCCGGGGGGCAACGGCGATGGACAACCCTGGAAACGGAATCGCCGGGTTCCGGCTCACCGAGCACACCTGGATGACCGAGCTCGGCAACTGGATCGACGCCATCTCACCCGACGGCCGCAGGGCCGGCGCCCTGCTGTTCGATCCCAAGCTCATCGGCCTGCCCGGCGTGCGCGAGCGCGTCGTCCAGGCGGTCATGGCCGACCAGCGGCTCGTGCTGGCCGGGCTGACCGGGCTGATCCCCGTCGCCGACGTCGTGGCGGCCGGCGACCAGGTGTGGCTGCTCACCGCGCAGGCGGTCCGTCCCACGCTGGCCGACCTGCTCGCCGCCGGGCCGATCGACCCGAACGGGGCGGCGTCCTCGCTGGTGGAGACCGCCCAGACGCTGCTCGCGCTGCACGCGGCCGGGGTCACGCACGGCTCGGTGCACCCGGGCACGGTGGTGATCACCTCGGAGGGCGTCTCGCTGCTGTCGGAGCGCGGCCTGTCCGACGCCATCCGCGCCCAGGTCTCGCCGCGCGAACGGGACGCCGCCGGCTGGGCCTCCCTGGCCCGCGGCCTGGCCGCCTCCTTCGGCCGCGACGCGCCCGAGGCGGCCGAGCTGTTCGAACGCGTCGCCGCGACCGCCCAGACCCTGGGCCTCGGCACGGCCCGCGACCTGCTGGTCAACGAGCGGGGGCGGCTGCCCGGCGGCCGGATCAGCAGGGACGGGCTGGCCAGGGCGGCACGCGGGCGGTCGGCGTTCGCGCAGCCGCGCTCGTACGGGGCGGCGCCGATCGTGACACCTCGGGACGAGGGCGACATCGTCACACTCCTGCACGTGCCGGGCCAGTCGGCGGGCCCACTCCCGTACGGCACGGACCCTGCACCCGGGTTCGGCACGGATCCTGCACCCGATTACAGGACAGGACCTTCGACGGGGCCGCTCCAGTTCGGGCCCGGTGTCGGCACGCAGCCGCACGAGCCCGAGACGCCCGCCCAGCGCATCTGGCGGGAGGGCCGCGGCGAGGCGGACACCGTGCACCGCCCCGGCCGCCGCCCGCCGAGGGCGTCGCGGGCGCGGCGCCGGCGGACGGTCCTCGCCACGGCCGTCTTCGCCGTGATCATGGCGGGGGCGATCCTGGCCTGGTTCAAGCTGGGCAACGCACCCGACCTGGCGGTGAAGTCGATCGATGTGGTGGCGCCGAAGAAGACGCAGGGCTGCGGCAGCGCCGTGGTGATCAAGGGCACCGTCGTGACCAACGGTGCGCCCGGGGAGATCACCTATGAATGGCGCAAGAACCTGGACAAGGAAGTCGTCAAGGGAACGCTGCGCACCAAGGACGGCCAGACGTCGTACACCGTGCCGCTGAGGTGGACGTTGCAGGGCAAGAGCAACGTCAAGGCCACCGCGACGCTGCGCGTCCTCACCCCGGGGCCGGTCATCACGGACAAGGCGAGCTTCACGTACAAGTGTTGATCGCTCGTCCACCAATGCATCTCAAAGCGGTTCTTACTAATCTGGCCAGCATGACCACGCAGACCCCCGCGGGCTGGTACCCGGACCCCTACGGAGAGCCCCGGCTCCGCTGGTGGGACGGCAACCAGTGGACGGACGCCACTCACGCGCAGGAGCCGGGTCCGGCCCAGACCCAGCCGTCCTCCGGGCCCCAGCAGCCCCAGCCGCAGTTCCAGCCGCAGCCCCAGACGGGCCCCGGCTGGGCGGCGACGCCGGCGAACCCCACGGCCCAGTTCGGCCAGCCCACCTACGGGCAGGGCGCCTACGGCGCGCCCACGGCGCCCACCCAGCAGCAGCCGCAGTGGCCCGGCGGCCCGCTGCCCGGCCCCGGCTACGGCCCGCCTCCGCCGCCCAAGCAGGGCAACCCGCTGCCGTGGGTGTTCGGCGGGCTCGCGGCGCTGCTCGTGCTCGCGCTGATCGTGGTCGGCGGCATCTTCTTCATCAACCGCGGCGACTCCGGCAGCATCGCCCAGCCGGAGCAGTCCGACACGTACGAGCCGCGGCAGCCGCCCAGCAACGAGCCGCCGTCGCAGCAGCAGCCCCTGCCCAGCCAGGGCGGCCAGTTCCCCGAGCCGGTCGACGGCGTCGTCACCGACCCCCGGGCCGGCGTCTCCTTCCAGGTGCCCGACGGCTGGAAGGTCGCCGCCCCCGCCGACGTCAACAGCGGCAGCCCCACCGACCAGCAGTTCACCGCCGGAGTGAAGGCCGTCTCCCAGGAGAACTACGAGGGCGACGGCGACTGGATCGGCAACGTCTACACCGGCGTGCTGAACGAGCTCTACCCGTACACCGGCGTCGCCGGCATGGGCGACACCGCCAAGGCCGTGTTCGTGCACTTCTCCACCCAGTACTACCAGCTCGCGCACGAGAGCCAGATCGTCTCCGACAAGGCCATGAAGATCGGCGACCGGGACGGGTGGGTGCTGCAGTTCCAGCTGGACTTCTCCAAGATCTCCGAGGAGAAGGGCTACAAGTGGAAGAAGGAGAACGGGGCCATCGTGCTGATGGATCGCGGCCAGGGCCAGAGCCCGGCGATCATCTACGTGTCCGTACCCGACAATCTCGGCACCGACGTCGTCGGCAAGGTGCTCAGCTCACTCAAGCCCGCCTGACCGGTGGCACTAGGCTGGTGGGGTAACAAGCGGGCGGATTGCTCCGAGCCGCTGGGCGAGGAGATCGAATGAGTGACTTGCTGGTCTGGATCGACTGCGAGATGACCGGGCTCGACCTGAGCCGCGACGCGCTCGTCGAAGTGGCGTGCGTCATCACCGACAGCGAGCTCAATCAGCTGGACGAGGGCGTCGACGTGGTCATCAAGCCGCCGCCGGAGTCACTGGAGCAGATGTCGCAGGTCGTACGCGAGATGCACACCGCCTCGGGGCTGCTGCCCGAGCTGGCGGGCGGCGTGACGCTGTCCGAGGCGGAGTCGCTGGTGCTCGACTACATCCGCCGCCACGTGCCCGAGCCGAAGAAGGCACCGCTGTGCGGCAACTCCATCGGCACCGACCGCACGTTCATCGCGCGCGACATGCCCGGGGTGGATGCCTATTTGCACTATCGGATGGTCGACGTGTCGTCGATCAAGGAGCTCGTCCGGCGGTGGTACCCGCGGGTCTACTTCGCCGCGCCCGAAAAGCAGGGCGGACACCGTGCTCTGGCCGATATCACCGAGAGCATCAGGGAGCTGCGCTACTACCGCTCGGCCATCTTCGTGGGCCAGCCCGGCCCCGACTCGGCCACCGCGAGAGCACTCGCCGAGCGTGTCACGGGCTAAACCAGTGGCGTAAAGACTCCCGAATCCCGCTACACTTTTCCTGTGCCGCCACGACAACGGGTGGCCGTGGTGGGTGTAGCTCAGTTGGCAGAGCGCCAGGTTGTGGTCCTGGATGTCGAGGGTTCAAGTCCCTTCACTCACCCCAAGCCGAACGGCCGGTCCATGAGGACCGGCCGTTCGCGTTTTCTTCCGAGCAACCCCCCAAATCATGACAATGCGGGTTATGCTCGCTGTCTAACGCTAACGCCGGCAGCACGGGGGCCATCGGCGATCTTGACAGTCTGCGCGCCCCCGGAGGCCGGATGAGAGTCGACGACGCAGCTTTCGATAGCGTGTTCACGTCCTTGAGCAAGCGCGAGGCCGAGGTCATGGACCTGATCGCCACAGGCCAGTCCAACGGCCAGATCGCACAACGACTGTTCCTCAGCGAGAAGACAGTCAAGAACCACGTCAACCGGATCTACGCCAAACTCGGGGTCGACTCGAGGGTCACCGCCATCGGGCTCTGGCGGTCACGCCGGCAGTAGCGATCGGCCACAGCTCTCACCCACCTCCGGGCCCCCACGCCCAGCCCGGAGGCCACCCCAACACGCGCCCGCGACCCGGCACGGCCACGCTTGTTACGGCCACCGCGGACGGTCCGTCCCTGTATGGCCACCATCCACGGCGCGCCATGTGCACCACCAGGCTGGCCACCGTGCGCCTTGCGCCGGACCCCGCCGCACACCGTCCCGCCGACGCGGCGCCAGAAACGCCCGAGCCGCGACCACAGGCCACCGGGGCTTGCGTCGCGACGCCAGGACCGGCCCCCAGCGCCCCGCCACCACGCACCCGGGACCGCGTCACGGCACCAGGCCAGCCGCCGCGCACATTGCGCCGGACCCCGCCGCACACCGTCCCGCCGACGCGGCGCCAGGACCAACCCACGTCGCGGCGCGGAGACGGGCGCCCGCGTCACGACGGCCCCGCAGCGACCCGCACCCACGCGTGCCGCACAGCCCAGCACCAGGCTGGCCGCCGTCCGCGTTGCGCCGGGCCCCGCCGCACACCGTCCCGCCGACGCGGCGCCGGAAAGGCCCGAGCCGCGACCACAGCACCACCGAGCTTGCGTCGCGACGCCAACCGGCCGCATCGCGACGCCAACCGGCCCGCATCGCAACGCCACCCCGCACCCCGGACCTCGTCACGGCACCAGCCTGGCCGCCGTGCGTCTTGCGCTGGGCCCCGTCGTACGCTGTCCCGCCGGTGCGGTGCCGGGGTGGGGTCGGGCGTGGCGGTAGGGGGCCGGGGGGTGATCATAGGAGGGTGGACAGGACGCGTTTTTGGGTTGGGGCCGCCGGTGGGGTGGCGATGGTTGTCGCCGTGATGCTCGCCCTTACCGCCACCAACGTCGGTGTGATGGCGCTCTACGTCGTGCTCTACCTCGTGGACGACCCCAGGCTGCTGGTCGTGCTGGCGGCCGTCGGGCTGGTAGCGGGGATCCTGGGCTCGGCGCTGCTGGCGGGGTCCAGGGAGCCGTGCAGGCGGGGGTTCGGGATTGCGCTCACCTCCGGGTGGGCGATGGTGGTGGTCGGGGTTCCGGTGTTTCTGATGGTGTCGTGATCAGGGTCAGCCGGGTTTGATGCGGCGGCCCGTGAGGCGGGTGGGGATGATTTTGAGGTACTGCCCGCGTTCCCCGCCCACCCAGGGTTCCACGCCGGTGGCGACGGCGGCGGCGCGTTCGTCGGCTTCCGTGACGTGGTGCAGGGAGCCTTGGGCGAGGACGCTCCAGCCGCCGCGGGTCAGTTCCTCGATGCGGTCGACTTCGAAGGCCACCTTGTATTCCACGTCCTGCATCCCGGTGCGCAGGTCCTGGTCGGTGGTGCCGCCGGGTTCGGTGCGGAAGACGATGGCGCCGTCGCTCAGCCGGAAGTTGACGGGCAGGACGGTGGGGCCGTAGCGGCCGTCGAAGGCGATGCGGCCGACGCCGCCGGGCCGCAGCAGGTGGAGGCATTCGGATTCGGACAGGGTGACGAGTTCGGGGTGGGGGGAGGCGGGGCCGGTGCCGGACGGGGTTTCGGTGACCTCGCCGAGCAGGCCCTCCACGGTGGTGTCGAGGGCGGAGGCGAGTTTGGTGAGTGTCTCGCGGATGGAGGGGCCGTCCTCCAGGTAGGTGATGTAGCCGGCCTCGATGCCGGTGCGTTCGGCGAGTTCTTCGCGGGTGAGGCCGAGTTCGTCGCGTCGCCGCGCGATGCGGCGGCCGAGGCGTTCGATGGTGGTTACCTGCTGAGACATGCGGCGATCTCCTCCTTCGTGGTCACGGTAACCGCCTTTCCCCGAGGTGTGCGGGACCAGACGTTTCGGGCGCTTCCGGCACTGGGCGGGTTTAAGAGAAGCTGGTGGTGCCATTGACATCCATGAGCCCGTTGCGGGGGAAGGAGAGATCATGGTGCAGAGAGCGCGGGTCGTCGTCGTGGGGGCCGGCTTCGCCGGGCTGGCCGCGACGCGGGAGCTGGCCAGGGCGGGAGCGCTGGTGACGCTGGTCGACCGGAACCCGTACGCGACCTTTCAACCCCTCCTCTATCAGGTGGCGACGGCCGGGATGGGCACGGGCGACGTGTCGTACCCGATCAGGACGTTCGCCGCGAAGTGGCCGAATGTGCGGGCCCGCCGGGCCGCGTTGAGCAAGCTGCTGCCGGACGAGCGGCGGGTGGAGCTGGACGACGGCGGGTCGCTCGACTACGACTATCTGGTGCTCGCCACGGGCGTGACCACGAACTGGCTGAACGTGCCGGGCGCGCGGGAGAACTCGTTGCCGATCTACTCGCTCGGCGACGCGGCGGCCCTGCGGCGGCGGTTGCAGCACTACCTGGAGGACACCGCGGCGGGCCGGCGGGAGAGCACGCACGTGGTGGTGGTCGGGGCGGGCGCGACCGGGGTCGAGACGGCGGGCACACTGGCGGAGCTGCGCCGCAAGACGCTGCCGCTGACGCATCCTGAGGTGCGGCCGGACCAGACGAGCGTGACGCTGGTGGAGCGCTTCGACTACGTGCTGGCGCCGTACAAGCCGCGGTTGCGTGACGCGGCGGCGCAGGCGCTGCGCAAGCGGGGGGTGCGGCTGCGGCTGGGCTCCACGGTGGCGGGCGTGGAGCCGGACGCGGTGCTGCTGGAGGACGGCACGCGGCTGGCCAGCGACGTGACGGTGTGGGCGCTGGGCGTCACCGCGCCGCCCGAGGTGGGTTCGTGGGGGCTGGAGCAGGGCAAGGGCGGCCGGATCACGGTCACCGAGGCGCTGAACGTGCCGGGGCGGCCGGAGATCTTCGTGGCCGGCGACCTGGCGGGGCCGCCGCATCCGCTGCCGCAGCTCGCGCAGCCGGCGATCCAGATGGGCAAGCACATCGGCAAGCAGATCGCCGCGATGGCCAAGGGCGGGCAGCCGCGGCCGTTCTCGTACCGGGATCCGGGGATCATGGCGACGGTCGGGAAGGCCGAGGCGGTGCTGCAGCTGGAGAACGGGCTGACGGTGCGCGGGCTGCCCGCCTGGCTGGCGTGGATCTTCATTCACGTGGCGTACCTGCTGGGCGGGCGCAACCGGCTGAGCGTGCTGCTCAACTTCTTCTGGAGGTACGCCGGCCCGCATCGCAGCCGGGCCAGCGTCACCCAGTGAGCACCACCGTTACAGGGCGGCCGACAGCGCGGCCAGGCCGAGGTCGAGGTCGGCCTCGGGGATGTTGAGCGCGGGGCGCAGCCGTACGGACGTGGGGCCGCAGGGCAGCACCAGCACGCCGTGCTCCTCCCGCAACCGGGTCACCAGCGCGTCGCGGGTGGCCTGGTCGGGCAGGTCGAAGGCGCACATCATGCCGCGGCCGCGCACGTTCGACAGGGATTGCGGGCGCTCGGCCTCCAGCTTGGACAGCCGTTCGAGCAGGACGCCGCCGACGGTGGCGGCGCGCGCGATCAGCCCGTCACGCTCGATGATCTCCAGGAGGCCGCGGCTGCGCACCATGTCGACCAGGCCGCCGCCCCAGGTGGAGTTGATCCGGCCGCTCTGCTGGAAGACGTTCCCGGGCACCTCGTCCACCCTGCGGCCGGCCATGATGCCGCCGACCTGCACCTTCTTGGCGAACGCGACGATGTCCGGCGCCAGCCCGAGCTGCTGGTAGGCCCACGGCGTGCCGGTGGTGCCGCCGCCGGTCTGCACCTCGTCGAGGACGAACAACGCGTCGTGCTCGTGGCACAGGCGCTGCATGGCCTGGAGGAACTCGGACCGCATGTGGTTGTCGCCGCCCTCGCCCTGGATGGGCTCGGCGATGAAGCAGGCGATGTCGTGCGGGTGCCGTTCGAACGCCGCGCGCGCCTGCGCCAGCGCCCGCTCCTCGGCGGCCTCGACGTCGCCGAAGTGGATGGCGGGCACGTCGATGCGCGGCCAGTCGAACTTGGGGAACCGGTCGGTCTTGCCCGGCTCGGTGTTGGTGAGGCTCAGCGTGTAGCCGCTGCGGCCGTGGAACGCCTTCGTCAGGTGCATGACCTTGGTGCCGAGGTCGCGGGAGCGTCCGGCGGCCTCGTTGCGGCGGCTCTTCCAGTCGAACGCGGTCTTGAGCGCGTTCTCGACGGCCAGGGCGCCGCCCTCGACGAAGAACAGGTGGGGCAGGTCGGGGTCGCCCAGGACGCGGACGAAGGTGTCGACGAAGTCCGCCAGGTGCTCGGTGTAGATGTCGGGGTTGGCCGGTTTGTTGCGGGCCACCTGGCCGAGCAGGCGGGCGTGGTCGGGGTCGAAGGGCGGGTTCACCCCGAGGGGGGCCGAGGCGAAGAAGGTGTAGAAGTCGAGGTAGCGGCGGCCGTCGCGGGCGTCGACCAGCCAGGAGCCGTGGCTGAGCTCCAGGTCGAGCACGAGGCGGTAGCCGTCGACGAGCAGGTGGCGGGCAAGGCGGGTGTGTACGTCCATGGCACCTCCACAGTGGGTGGAAGCCTGGCATTCCTCTTGCGGAACACGGCTATATATTGAAAATTTACGGCACACCTGCCTTCGGCGTGAAGTTCTTCACCCGTAGCGACAGCGCGATCATCGCGATGCCGTACAGGACGGCGAAGGCGCCGATCAGCCAGACGAGGCTGAGCAGGCCGGCGCCCGGCCAGATGAGCAGGAGTACGCCGAAGATCACTGACAGCGCGCCGCCGACGATGAACATCCACTCGTTGTCGATGAGCTTGCGCAGGTGGATGCCCGCCACGATCTCGGAGACGCCGGTCAGTATCGCCCAGAATGCCACGACGTAGAGCAGGGCGAGAGAGGTGATGCCGGGCCAGACGAACGCGACGATGCCGGCCAGGATGCCGATGACGCCGGAGGTGAGGAGCCAGGCGCGCGAGCGGGTGCCGTGCCGGAATCCGGCGAACAGCGCGAAGATGCCGCTGACGAGGGCGTACGCGCCGAAGAAGGTCACCAGGACGAGCAGCGTGATGCCCGGCCAGATGAGGGCCAGGATGCCGAAGATGACGGCCGCCAGGCCCCTGATGAGCAGCAGCCACCATGTCCGCGAGAGTTCCCCCATGCTGGTCTGCTTTCCGGCTTTTGCCCGGAAACAGACCAGCAGTGGGTCAAATGTCGGCGATCAGCCCCAGGCGACCAGGCCAGGTGAGCAGGCCCGGGCGACCAGGCCCAGATGATCAGGCCCAGGTGATCATGAGCCCTTCACCAAACCGAAGGCGGCGCGGACCACGCCGAGCTGCTCGTCGGTCGTCTGCGGCTTGAGCGGCTTGCCGGGGTCGGTGGCCATGGTGGTGACGACGTACGCCTTCCCCTCCGGCGTACGCGCGAGGAAGCTCAGGTCCGACACCCCCGGCTCCGACCCGCCCTTGAACCACCGGACCGGCCACCGCGCCGGGTCCAGCCCGACCCCGGCGTCGTTGATCGACATGATCTCGCCGATCCGCCGGTCGCCCTGTTTCACCAGGCCCGCGTACGCCCGGCAGACCTCCTCCGGGGAGGCGTACCACTCCAGGGAGCCCAGCTCGCGCGGCTCGGTCCACATGCCGACCTTCGACAGCGGCACCGCGGCCACGACCTTCTCCAGGTAGGCCCGCTGCTTGGCGTCGCCGAGCGAGAGGTACCGCCTGGCGTGGCCGGGGTAACCGGCGCCCTTGAGCACGAACATGTCGCGCGTGGTCAGCAGCGGCACGTTGCGCTCGTCGCGGACGCCCCACGCGCGCATGGTGCGCTCGACCGCCTTGCGGCCCACCTTGTGGATCAGCAGGTCGGTGGCGGTGTTGTCGCTGATGGAGATCATCAGCTTGGCGGCCTCCAGCACGGTGACCTGGCTGCCGTCGGGGCGGTTCTGCAGCTCGCCCGACGGCAGGCTCTTCAGCTCGGACTTGATCGTGAGCTTGGTGTCCCAGCCGAGGGCGCCGCTCCTGACGCGTTCGGCCACGGCGCCCAGCACGTACAGCTTGACCATGGAGCCGAGCGGGCGCCGCTCGCGGGCGGCGACGGCGTGCGCGGGGCGGCAGGTGCCGTCGGGGGCGAGCTCGGCCGCCAGGAAGCCGGCCTGCGGGGAGATGGCGCGCAGCCGCTCGTCCAGCTCGGCCCAGGTGCGCGGGTCGGGCTGGGTGAACATCAGGCCGACCAGGAGGCCGGCGGCGTCCACGGTGATCACGATGTTGACCGACTCGGCGCCCACGGCGGCCTGCGCGACCAGGTACCCGTTCTTGGAGGACACCACGCGCTCCAGCCGGATGCCCTTGAGGCCGGCCAGGGTCTGGTTGATCTGCGCGGGCGGCACGCTCTTGAGGAAGGCGGCGGTGAAGTGCCCGGACAGCTCGCTCTCCGCGACGGGCGCGCGGGTGGCCGCGTCGAGCAGCCAGCCGAGCTGGCGTCCCGCCGGAGTGCCGGGGATCTCGGGCGTGGCGGCGATCGGCGCGTTTGTGGTGCCGGCGTGGACGGGCCCGCCGGCGCAGGCCGTCAGGGCGATCGCCGCCGCGGCCGCCGCGAGGACCCGCACGGGCTTCGACGGAGTGTGCATGACGAGGGCTCCCTTTCAGAGGTCGGCTTCGTGGCTCCAGCCAACCCGCGCGGGCGCGCCCGGCACCACCGTGTGAGCCGCCGTTCGGGACGGTGCGGAAGGCCGCCGGAAATATGCGGATAACCTCATAGACGCTCCCCCGAACAGCTCGTCACGATGGGGCCCTATGAGTTCCAGGCTGGTGGCCGGGCCGCTGGCGTTGATCGCCGCCGGCGGGGTGGTGGCCGGGCCGCTGCTGGAGAGCGGGCTGCCCGCCCCGCCGCAGCAGTGGGTGTTCGCCGTGCTCTGCCTGCCGCTGCCCGCGCTGGGCTGGCTGCTGGCCGTCAGGCGGCCCGAGCTGCGCTACGGCTGGCTGCTGCTGGCCGCCGCCCTGTCGCTGGGGCTGAGCGTGCTCGGCATCGGCCTGTCGGCCCGGGGCGACGGGCACGTGCTGCTCACCGCGCTCATCGCGCTCAGCACCGTGTTCTACGGGCTGACCTGGATCTTCGTGCCCCTGCTGTTCCCCGACGGGCGGCTGCCGTCCCGCCGGTGGCGGGCCGTGGCGTGGCTCTCGGGCGGCGCGATCGCCCTGCACGCGGCCGGGAACGTGGCCTACGGCTACGACCCGTACCACCTGCCCGCCTGGCCGCTGTCGCCCGTGCAGCTCGCCGGCGCGCTCGTCTCGGCGGCCGGGCAGCTCACCACGTGGGTCATGGCGGTGGTCGTGCTCTGCGGCCTGGTCGTGCGGTGGCGGCGCAGCGAACAGGCGGAGCGCGGCCAGTACGCCTGGATGGTCGGCGGCATGGCCGCGACCGCGGTGGGAGCGGTGCTGCTGTCGCTGTTCCACTTCGGCGGCCTGCGGTACGGGGCCGTCGGGCTGGTCGGGGTGCTGGCCGTGGTGGGCTCGCTGCCGGCCGCCATCGCGGTGGCGGTGGTGCGGCACCGGCTGCTCGACGTCCGGGTGGGGCTGCGCGGCTCGCGCCTGCACCTGGTGTTCGACCTGCGGCCCACGGTGGACGAGGTGCTGTCCGACCTCGGCACGGCGCTGGAGCAGACGCCCGAGCCGGTCGAGCAGCTGGCCCGGCTGGCGGCGGCCGTACGGACCGGGCTGGACCTGCGGTGGGCGGCGGTGACGCTGGCGGACGGCACGCGCGTCGTCTCCGGCGACCAGGAGGGCCGGCCGGTGCTGGAGCTGCCGGTACGCGGCGGCCGCATCGAGTGCGGGCCCCGCGACTCCGGCCCGCTGACCCGCGTGGACCGGCGGCTCCTGGAGGCGCTGGCCGTGCCCGCCGGGCTGGCCATCCAGAGCGCCGGGCTGGTCACCCGCCTGGTCAACGCCCAGGAGGCCGAGCGGCGGCGCATCGAGCGCAACATCCACGACGGCGTGCAGCAGCAGCTCGTCGCCCTCATCGCCGGCCTGGAGCTGGCCAGGGCGACCGGCGCGGGCCCCGAGATGCTGGCGAACCTGCGCGAGCAGGCCCGCCAGACCCTCGCCGACCTGCGCGAGCTGGCCGCCGGCATCCACCCGTCGGCGCTCAGCCAGGGCGGCCTGGTGGAGGCCGTGGAGGAACGCTGCTCGCGCCTGCCCGTACGGACGACGGTGGCCTCTCCCCCGTCGTTGCGGGCCAGGCGCTTCGCCGACGAGATCGAGGGCGCGATGTACTTCACGGTGAGCGAGGCCGTGGCGAACGCGCTCAAGCACGCGGCCGCGTCCGCCGTCGAGGTCCGCCTGGCGCTGGACGGCGGCCGGCTGCGCGCCACCGTGGCCGACGACGGCAAGGGCTTCGACCCGCGCACGCCGGCCCGCCGGGGCCTGGCCACGCTGGAGGACCGGCTGGACGCGCTGGGCGGGCGCCTGACCGTGCAGAGTGAGCCGGGGAAGGGGACACGAGTGGAGGCGTGGGTGCCGGTCGATGGGTGAGCGGATCCGTACGGTGGTCGCGGACGACCACTACCTGGTGCGCGAGGGCACCCGGCAGCTGCTGGAGCTGTCGGGCGAGGTGACGGTCGTGGGCGCGGTGGGCGACGCCGACGAGCTGCTCGACGCCGTCCGCAGGCTCGGCCCCGACGTCGTGATCACCGACATCCGGATGCCGGGGGGCGACTGGCGGCAGGGCTTCGAGGGCATCGACGCCGCCCACCGCATCCGCTCCGCGCACCCTCGGGTGGGGGTGGTGGTGCTGTCGCAGTTCTCGGACGCGTTGTTCGCGTTCGAGCTGTTCAAGCACGGCACCGAGGGGTTCGCGTACCTGCTCAAGGACCGGGTCGGCGACCTCGACGAGCTGCTGGGGGCGATCAGGGCGGTGGCCTCGGGCGGCTCGGTCATCGACCCGAAGGTGGTGGAGGGCCTGCTGGCCCGACGCGACGTGCGGGGCCAGCAGGAGGCCCTGACCCCGCGGGAGCGGGACGTGCTGCGCGAGATGGCCCACGGCCGGACGAACTCCGCCATCGCGCGGGCCCTGCACCTGTCGATCTCCTCGGTGGAGAAGAACGTGAACGCCATCTTCACCAAGCTCGGCCTGGAGAACAGCGGCGACGTGCACCGGCGGGTGGCGGCGGTGCTGGCCTACCTGGGGCCCGAGCCGACTCAGGAGCGGTAGGCGAGGCGCCGCAGCAGGAGCTCGGCCGGGCCCCGGTGGCCGACGCGGCGCATGAGGTCGGCCAGGCGCAGCGAGAGCAGCCACGTCAGCGCCGCCACCAGAGCGGCGCCGGCCAGGCCGAGGTGGCCCTGGAGGCCCAGCCCGTACGGGGAGAAGACGGCGACGAACACCACGGACTGGAAGAGGTACATGGTCATCGAGCGCCGCCCGAGCGCCTCGACCATGGTGGTGAGCCGGCTGCGCCGCCGCTGCGCCCGGATCGCGACGAGGGCGACGAGCGCCGCCAGGCCGATGCCGCCCGCGTACCCGGTGAGGGGCTGAACCAGCGCGGCCGCCCACAGGGCCGCGGGTGACGGCTCGGCCCACATCCCAATCTGGACGAGGGCGGCGGGCAGGGAGCCGGCGACGGACACGGCGGTGGTGGCGACGGCGGTGCGCAGCAGGAGGCGGCGGTGCCGGGCGGGCTCCTCCAGGTAGCGGCGGCGGGCCGCCCACATGCCCAGCACGATGGCGGGCACGACCGCGAGGACGCCGGCCACCAGGCCGAAGGGCCAGGCCGTGAGCCGGTCGGCGAGCAGGGCCCAGAAGCCCTCGCCGGCGACCGCGACGCTGCCCGCCGTGTAGGTGGGGAGGCCCTGCGACATCGGGAACCACAGGCCGGCCCCGACAACGGCGGTGGCGGGCACGAGCGTGAGCCCGGCCGTCCACAGCAGGGCCCGGTCTCCTCGCCGCGGCAGGCCGGCCAGCACGATGGAGGCCAGGCCGTAGACGGCGAGGATGTCGAGCGGGACGAGCAGCACCACGTGCGCGAGGCCGAGGGCGACGAGCCACCGGCCGCGCCGGCGCAGCAGCCTGCGGCCGCCCACCTCATCGGCGCCGGAGCGGCCGAGCAGCTGCACGAGCGCGTAGCCGAACAGGAAGGCGAACATCGGCCGCGCGTGATTGTCGACGAAGAGGAAGCAGAAGAGGTCGGTGATCGTGTTGAGCGTCTCGGGGCCGCGCCGGACGTCGGTCACGTACAGGGGCGCGTGCGCGAGCGCGATGGCCAGCAGCATCGCGCCGCGGGCCAGGTCGGGGGCGAGGGCCCGCTCCTCGGTGGCGCGCGGCGGGGCCGGCGCCACCGTCGTGGTGGTCATGCGTCCTCCTCGGGACAGGGGCGTCAACCGCCGGCGGCCGAGCTCCTGGCCGCCTCGATGCTCTTGCGCAGCGCCGTGGTGACGGGCTCGACGGGCGCCGCGAGCTGCTCGATCCGCTGCCGCCGCAGGTGCGCCTCGCGCCGGCCCAGCACGTCCTTCATGCGGGCCGCGGCGGCCAGCGCCGCCAGGACGCGGACGTCCCGCTCCAGCCGCTCGACCGAGCCGCCCCCGCGGATGGCCCGGCCGACCCGCTCGGCGAGCCTGCGCGTCAGGTACGCCTTGCGCGGCACCACCCGCTCCACGGGGACGAACAGCACCCGGTGCCGCTCCACCTTGACCAGCCGGTCGGCGGCCAGCTCGTCGCGCACGAGGCGCACCGTCTTCGCGTGGTCCTTGCCGACCCAGTGCCGCCAGGAGCGCGGCCGCGAGGCGGAGACCTGCTCCCACACGAGCGTCCGCAGCGAGCCCTTCGGCGCGCCGGCGGGCGGCCGCACCGCCCGCGCCTTGCCCGACTCGTCGGCCAGGCTCCCCTCCAGCAGCAGCTCGGCCAGGGCCGCGGCGCGCAGCAGGTAGCCCAGCTCGCCGCGGTTGGCCAGCCGCTCCTTGCGCAGGTCGAAGGCCAGCAGGAAGGCCGCGCGCGGCAGGCTCTCATCCTGTTTCACCGGCGTCTCCATCCGCTTCTTCCCCCTCTGACTCCTTGCGGGGCCGGCCGCGCGGGCGGATCCGGCCCACGCCCTCCGGCAGCCGCCCCGCCTCTGACAGCGCCCTGCGCAGCAGGAACTCGATCTGGGAGTTGGTGCTGCGCAGCTCGTCGGACGCCCACCTGGACAGCGCGTCGTGGACCACCGGGTCGAGCCGCAGCAGGATCTTCTTGCGTTCGCTCATCACTGGTAGAGGGTGCCCGTGTTCACCACGGGCTGGGTGTCGCGATCACCCACCAGCACCACGAGCAGGTTGCTGACCATGGCCGCCTTGCGCTCCTCGTCCAGCTCGACCACGTCGTGCTCGGCGAGCTTGGCCAGGGCCATCTCGACCATGCCGACGGCGCCCTCGACGATCCGCTGCCGGGCCGCCACGACCGCGCCGGCCTGCTGGCGGCGCAGCATCGCGTGGGCGATCTCGGGCGCGTACGCCAGGTGGATGATGCGCGACTCGATGACCTTCACCCCGGCGGAGGCGACGCGGGCGGCGATCTCCGTGGAGAGCTGGTCGTTGATCTCGTCGGCGTTGTCGCGCAGCGACAGGCGCGGCTCCCCGTGGGCGTCGTACGGGTAGGTGCCGGCGATGTGCCGCACCGCCGTCTCGGCCTGGATGGCGACGAACTCCACGAAGTCGTCCACCTCGAACACGGCCTGCGCGGTGTCCTGGACCTGCCAGACGACGACGGTGGCGATCTGGATGGGGTTGCCGTCGGCGTCGTTGACCTTGGTGACGTCGGTCTCGTGGTTGCGGATCCTGGTGGAGACCCGGCGGCGCACGGTGATCGGGTTGACCCACTGGAAGCCGGGGGTGCGCAGGGTGCCGACGTACCGGCCGAGGAGCTGCACCACCCTGGCCTCGCCGGGCGCCACCGCGGTGAGCCCGAACAGCATGAAGAACCCGATCAGCGTCGCGAGGACGCCCAGGACGAGCAGCGCGAGCCCGGCCGTCCCTGAGTCCGAGGCGAGCATGGCGATGCCCAGGACGAGCACCGCGAGCCCGCCTAGCCCCAGCACGGTCGCCACGCTCAGCATCACGAACCCGTTGGCGGCCTTGACCGGCCGCTCGTAGGTGTGCGGCGCGGGCATGTCGACCACGCTGCCCTCCAGTGTGTTGACCATCGCTTCCCCCTTCCCTGTAGGTGACTTCATCTTGCTAGCAAAGTGATATCACTTTTTTGACGGCCGGGGAAGGGCCGGTAGGGCTGGCACTACCGTGCTTCAGGGTGAGGGCGGCAATGCCCCGGCCCCGCGATCCCCCTAGGGTTTCTCGCATGCGGAGAACGGCGTTGATCGCGGGCCTGCTCGGGCTCGCCGCGATGGTGACCGGCTGCGGCATCGCGGAGCACAACGAGGACACCGTGGCGTACGACGTCACGGACAAGGTGGCGGCCCTGCACGTCGAGACCGACTCCGGCCGGATCGAGGTGGTCGAGTCGGAGCGCACCGGCATCCACGTGAGCGAGCGGCTGACCTGGAGCAAGGACAAGCCCACGACCACCCACGAGGTCCGCGGCGACACGCTGGAGCTGGCCTTCACCTGCCCTACCAGCTGGGGGTTCGGCGCCGCCGTGGTGTCCTGCGACGTCGGCTACCAGGTCGAGGTGCCCAAGGGGCTGCGCGTCAAGCTGGGCACCGACTCGGGCGACATCACGCTGAAGGGCCTGTCGGGCACAGTGGAGGCCACGAGCGACTCGGGCACCATCGAGGCCGACGGGCTGACGGCCGGCCGCGTCGTGACGAAGACGGATTCGGGAGACGTGCGGCTGGCCTTCACGGGGCGGCCGGACCGGGTCACGGCCACCACCGACTCAGGAAGGACCGAGGTCCGCGCGCCGGAGGGGCCCTACGCGATCAAGGCCAGGACCGACTCGGGCGGCAAGGAGGTCAAGGCGACCTCCGACCCCTCGGCGCCGCGCTCGATCGAGGTGAGCAGCGACTCGGGCGACCTGCTGGTCACGACGTTCTGACCTCAGCCGTGGGAGTAGACCACGATCGACACCGCGATGTACTGCACGAGGTAGGCGGCGATCGTGAACGCGTGGAAGACCTCGTGGAAGCCGAACCAGCGGGGTGACGGGTCGGGGCGGCGCAGGCCGTACACGACGGCTCCGGCCGAGTAGAAGACGCCGCCCACCGCCACCAGCACGACGGCCACCACTCCGGCGCCCTCCAGGAGCTGCGGCATGACGAAGATCGCGGCCCAGCCCAGCGCCAGGTACAGGACCGTGTAGAGCCAGCGCGGCGCGTTCATCCACAACACCCGGAACAGCACGCCCGCGAGCGCCCCGCCCCAGATGACGGAGAGCACCGCCACGCGGGCCGCGCCGTCGAGCGCCAGCAGCGCGAACGGGGTGTAGGTGCCGGCGATGATCAGGTAGATGTTCGCGTGGTCGATCCTGCGCAGGAACTCCGCCAGCCGGGGGCCCAGCGTGCTGCGGTGGTAGGTGGCG
This sequence comes from [Actinomadura] parvosata subsp. kistnae, assembly GCF_900323885.1. Classification (GTDB taxonomy): domain Bacteria; phylum Actinomycetota; class Actinomycetes; order Streptosporangiales; family Streptosporangiaceae; genus Nonomuraea; species Nonomuraea composti. The sequence goes on from NZ_OOHJ01000018.1 coordinate 614,255, forward strand.
GAGATGCCGAACAGCAGCGCCGAGGTGATGGCGTAGATCGACGAGGCCAGCCGCGCCTGCAAGGTCGGGCCCAGCGCCACGAGCACGAAGCCGGCGATCAGGGTCACGGGCAGCGCTCCGGCGTGCAACCAGCCTCGCAGCCTGGGCTTGACGGTGATGGTCGTCATGCAACCTACGGTACCGTAGGTTGCAAAAGCCGCGAACCTGTGCCGCCCCGCCGAACAGAGGTCAGAGGCCCTTGAAGAACCGGGCGGCGATCGGAACCGCGGCCGACCGGCCCGATCCGCCGTGCCGGACGAAGACGCAGAAGGCCAGGTCATCGCGGTAGCCGATGAACCAGGCGTGCGGCGTCTCGCCCTCCACCTCGGCCGTCCCGGTCTTGCCCGCCACGCCCTCGGGGAGCCCCGCGCCGCTGGCCGTGCCGTAGTCGACGACGGCCGCCATCATGTCCCTGAGCGCCGCCACGACGCCCTCGTCCATCTGGACGTCCGCGTGCGGGGCGCCGTCGATCCGGCGCACCTGCTCGGGCGACAGCAGCCGGGGCGAGCGCCAGGTGCCGCTCTGGACGGCGGCGGCGAGCGCGGCCATGCACAGCGGGGTGGAGACGACCTCGCCCTGACCGATGGCGTCGGCGCCCAGCATGTCGAGGTCGTCGGTCTCGGGCACGGTGCCGCAGGTACCGCTGATCCCGGTCGCGATCGGCCGGCCGAAGCCCCACTCGTCCGCCGTCCTGCGCAGCTCCTCCCCCGTCAGCCGGGTCGTCGCCTGCTCCACGAACGTCGTGTTGCAGGAATAGGCGAACGCGTCGGTGAAGGTGACCGTGCCGCGATCCACCTCGCCGTCGTTGCTGAAAGGCCGGTGGAACGGGATCTGGTACGTGCCGGGGCAGCCCACCTGCTCCGCCGGGTCGAGCCCGCCCTTGAGCAGCGCCGCCGCCGTGATCGTCTTGAACACCGAGCCCGGCGGGAACACGTCCCGCACGGCGCTGTAGTTCTCCCCCAGGCGGTCGGCCAGCGCGAGGATCTCCCCCGTGCTCGGCCGGATGACGATCATCGTGGAGTCCTCCACGGCGTCCAGCGCCCGCGCGGCCGCCGCCTGGACGGCCCGCGAGATGGTGGTGCGCTCGACGTTCGCCTTGGGCGCGCGGCGCAGCAGCGTCGTGTCGGGCTGCCCCGGCACCTTCGACACCAGCGCCCAGCCGTAGTTGACCTGCTCGAACTCCGGCTTGAGCGGGTTCAGGTACGCCTCCGCGTAGCTGTCGTTCGGGATCCTGTCGCCCTCGCTGGTGACCAGCTCGGCGCCGGACGTCTCCTCCTCCTCCAGCTCCAGCGTGCCGCCGTCCTTGAGGAGCGGGTGCAGCGTCTCGGGCGCCCATAAGACCTTCCACGTACGGTCGCGCACCGCCAGCCGCAGCGTGCTGCCGAACGGCCACTCCCCCAGCTCGGTCAGCTTGCGCACCCCGGTGAACGGCACCTCGGCCGTCGCGTCGCCGGTGCTCCGCAGCTGCCCGGGGGTCAGCGTCAGCGACTCCACGTGCAGGTCGTCGCTCAGCTTGCGATGCCGTACGGAGAAGTCGGCCGGCGGCTGGTACACCAGCCGCTCCATCGCCGTGACGTTCCCCCGGCGCCAGGCGTCGAAGTACGCGGCGGCCGTCCGGTCGGGGCTGCCCTTGACCCGGTTGGACGCCACGACGGCGAAAGCCCCGGCCCCGACTACCGCGACAAGCGCGATAACGAGCACAATCAGCCTTCGCCGTGCCATACGGTACTCCCAGGGAGGGGATCAGACGTGGCTCGTGGACAGCGTGAACCGATGCCTGGCCTGTACCCGGTGACGTTCGGCGAGGTCGAGTTGCTCCGGGATCTGGACAGGCAGGACGGCTGGGTGCTGTCCAAGGATGGCGTACCTCAGTCGTACGTAGATCTTCAAGACCCGACATTTCTGGAATTCGAGTATGTACGACTCATGGCGGATGTGATCGACCTTTTGCCGGAAGGGCCGCTGAGCTGCGTCCACGTCGGCGGCGGCGCCTGCACGATCCCCCGCTACGTCTCCGCCACCCGCGCCGGCTCCCGGCACATCGTCATCGAGCCCGACGGCCTGCTGGTCAACCTGGTGCGCGAGCAGCTCGACCTGCGCTCGGTGCCCAAGCTGAAGGTCATCGTCACCGGCGGCAGGGAGGGCGCCGCCAAGATCTGGGACGAGACGGCCGACCTGGTGGTCCTCGACGCGTTCACGGGCGCGACGATGCCGGTGGAGCTGGCCACGGCCGAGTACATGGGCGACCTGGCCAGGATCCTGCGCCCCGGCGGCACCCTGCTGATCAACCTGGCCGACGGCAAGGGGCTGGCCTTCGCCAAGCGCCTGCTGGCCACGGTGTCGGGCACGTTCGGGCACGTGGCCCTGCTGGCCGAGCCCGGCATCCTGCGGGGCCGCCGCTTCGGCAACCTCATCGTGGCCGCGTCGCGCACCGAGCTGCCGCTGGAGCTGCTGACCAGGCGCGCGGCGGGCGGCCTGACGCAGGCGCGGTGCATGTTCGGGGAGGCGCTGACGAACTTCGTCGCGGGCGCCGCGCCCATCAAGGACGGCGACGCGGTCATGGCGCCCGTCCCGCCGCCCGCCGTCTTCGGATGACCCGCGTGGAATAGTTGAATTCTCAACTTGGTTGAGCCGGGCAGACCCGCTGGAAGGAGCGCGACATGCCCGCCGTGACCGTAGAGAACCCGCTGACCCTCCCCCGCCTGCCCGAGCCGCAGGCCGGAGACCCGGGGCGGAAGGTGCTCGCCGTCGAGACCGCGCCCAGCGGGTTCGAAGGAGAGGGCTTCCCCGTCCGCAGGGCGCTGGCGGCGATCAAGCCCGAGTACCTCGACCCGTTCGTGATGATGGACCAGATGGGCGAGGTCGACTACGCGGCCGGCGAGCCCAAGGGCACGCCGTGGCATCCGCACCGGGGCTTCGAGACCGTGACGTACATGATCGACGGCGTGATGGAGCACCTCGACTCCAACGGCGGCGGCGGGACGATCACCAACGGCGACACCCAGTGGATGACCGCCGGAGCGGGCATCCTGCACAAGGAGGCGCCGCCGGAGTGGCTGGTGCAGCAGGGCGGGCTGTTCCACGGGATCCAGCTCTGGGTGAACCTGCCGGGCGCCAAGAAGATGATCGCGCCGCAGTACCAGGACATCGGCGGCTCCAGCGTCGTGCTGCTGAGCAGCCACGACGGCGGCGCGCTGGTGCGCCTCATCGCCGGCGACCTGGCCGGGCACGCGGGCCCCGGCAGCACGCAGACGCCGATCACGCTGCTGCACGCCACCGTCTCGCCGGGGGCGCGGCTGGTCATGCCGTGGCGCAAGGACTTCAACGCGCTGGCGTACGCGCTGTCCGGGCGCGGCACCGTGGGCACGGAGCGGCGGCCGCTGAGCGGCGGGCAGCTCGCCGTGTTCGAGGGGTTCGGGAACCGGCCGGGGCTGGCGACGCAGGCCGGCAGCATCACGATCGCGGCGGCCAAGGAGCCGCTCGAGGTGATCGTGCTCGGCGGGGAGCCCATCGGGGAGCCGGTGGCGCACTACGGGCCGTTCGTCATGAACACCAAGGCCGAGCTGGTGCAGGCGTTCGAGGACTTCAAGGCCGGACGGCTGGGGAGCATCCCCGCTCAGCACGCCTGAACCTTGCCGGATTATGGAAGTAGGTAATAAAGTGCTGCTTCATTATGAAGTATGTACATGATGAGGACGATGGCGGGCGGCTCTACGATCCCCGGGTCAGAGCCGCCATGCGGGAGTTCACCGGCGACGACGACACCCTGACGTTCGAGGCGGCGGCGGCCGTGCGCAGCGCGCAGCAGAGCGTGGAGCGCATGCGGGCGCACGGCAGCGAAGGGCGCGGCCTCAGCTCGGGCGCGATGGACCTGCTGCTGCGGCTCAGCTCGGCCGGCGAGGCCGGGGCGAGCATCGGCGAGCTGGCGCAGGCCGCCGGCGTCAGCCCCAGGAACGCCACCGGGCTGGTCGACACGCTCGAACGCGACGGCCTCGCCCGGCGGCAGCCCGATCCGGACGACCGGCGGGCGGTGCGGGCCGTGATCACCGACGCGGGCCGGGCCTGGATCGAGGCGTTCAGGCAGCCGTCACGGATGGCGATGAAGGCCATCTTCCACGGGTTCACGGACGACGAACTGACCACATTGCGGCACCTGTGCCTGCGCCTGGCGGCCAACCAGGAGCGGCTGGCCGAGCACCTCGGCGGGCAGGCGAGCGGCCGATGAACACGCGGGAGATCGTCAGGGGCTATCACGACGCCCGCCGGCGTCCAGCGCACGGCCGAGCACTTCCGGCTGCGCGACGGGAAGATCGGCACCATCATGCTGATCTTCGACTCCGCCCCGTGGCAGCCGATGGCCGCCGCGATCAGGTGAGCGGGCTCGCGGCGGCGGTCTGGCGCCAGATGCGACCGTCCCTGAGGACGAGCGTGCCGTACGTGGCGACGCGGTTGCCGCCCACCGTCATCAGGGCGTGGTAAAAGATCACGTCGTCGGTGGCCCGCATCGAGACCACCTCGTCCACCTGGGGCTTCGCGGCGAAGTAGGCGGTGAACAGCTCCCTGATCTCGGCGGGGCCGCCGGCGACGCGGTCGAAGCGGACGACGACGGCCTCGTCGTCGTACTGGGCGAGCAGGGCTTCCAGGTCGCCGTCGGCGAGGGCGGCGAGCTGGCGGTCGAAGACGTCCTGGGCGGTCATGCGGCCTCTTCGGGTGCGGGGTCTCGTTCGGGTGCGGGGTCTTGTCCGGGCGAGGGGTCTCGTTCGGGCGAGGGGTCTCGTTCGGGCAGGGGGCGGAGCACGTCGTACGTCACCTGGGCGGCGGCGAGCAGCAGGAGGACCGGCAGGGCCGCCGCCACCGGGAGGAGCGAGGCGGCCAGGGCGAGGGCGGCGGCGAGCAGGCGGACGGCGCCGGCGCGGCGGTCGCGGGAGCACAGGTGCTGAACGCCGAGCATGGCGAGCACGAGCGCGGCCGGCACCCCGACCGACGCGCTCGTCCCCGACGGGTGCGTGATCGCGTGCTCGATCCCGACCCCGAACGCGACCAGGCCGAGCGACAGCGGCAGGTGCGAGTACACCCACACCTGCCCGGCGAGCCGCGTGCGCAGCACCACGGACTCGTCGAGGTGGCCGAAGTACAACCACCAGAAGCCCATCGCGATCGCCACCCCGGCCAGCGCGACGAGCAGCACGCCCGGCGTGACGTCGTGCCCCTTCAGCCCGAGCACGACCGCGGCGACGACCTCGCCGAGCACGATCACGACGAAGAGCCCGAACCGCTCCGGCAGGTGCTCGGTCTGCGGGGGCAGCCTGCCCTGGTGGCCGCGGGTGAACAGCGGGGTGGCCAGGTCGATGACGACGGCGACGGCCCACAGGGCGTAGCGCTGGGGCGGGTCGACCGCCAGTGAGGCGAGCCAGACGGCGATGGCGACGCTGAAGCCGATCGCGTAGCGGGTGGTCAGCGGCCTGGCCTCGGGCACGTGCCGGCCGGCCCGGACGTAGGCGACGACGAGCAGCAGGCGGGCCACCGCGTACGAGGCGGCGAACAGGCCGGAGCGGTGCTCGATGTCGCCGGCGCTGGCGGCCATGGTGGCGACCGCCAGGATCTGCGGCAGGGCGAGGAGCCGGTGGCTGACGTCGTCGGTGTCGAACCGGTTGGCGTAGAAGACGTATCCCGCCCACGCCCACCAGACCGGGACGAACAGGCCGGCGAAGACGAGCAGGGAGCCCGCGGCGTAGACTGCGGCGAGCTCGGCGACGGCGACCACGAAGACGAGGTCGTAGAGGAGCTCCAGCCAGGTGGCGCGGCGGTGCGCGGCCTCGAACAGGCGTAAGCGGGGTGGCTGCCACTGGCGGCCGGTCATGGGCTACCTCCATATGTAATTGTGTAATTATGCCCTACTTCAGGGTGAGGCAGGCGATCCTCGGCCCCGCCTGACCGGCCTGCGGGCCGGAGATCGTGGTGGGCTGGGCGTGGATGACGAGGGAGGCCGGCAGCTTGGCACGTTCCAGCACCCACGCGTTACGGGCGCTGGCGCGGCCCGCGCCCTCGTCGTCGGTGGTGAAGTCGAGCCACACCTCGCTGGCCGAGTCGGCGTGACCGGGGTCGTGCTGGTAGTGGGGGCCGGCGTCGTCGGGCTTCTCGCCGCACGGCTTGGCGTGCAGGTGGGCGCCGTAGCGGCGCTTGGGCAGCAGGCCCTCGACGACGAGCGAGGTGCGGGTCTGGCCGCCGCCCGACTCGACGGTGACGCTGGCCTGGGCGCCCTCGGGGGCGAGCTTGCGGTCGTAGGCGATGGCGCCGGGGTCGTCGGTGCCGAACTCGCCGGCGGCGTTGAGGGTGACCGTCTCGTCCGGTGTGGTCTTGACGCTCTGGACGGGAGCGGGCGGGCCCGCGCAGGCCGCCAGCGCGGTCGTCGCAGTCAGGAGGGCGAGCAGGGACGCGGGCACGCGCATGGGGACCTCCCACAGGGGGAGCCCCTCCGGCAACGGGGGCTCCGAGAGGCCACCACTCTAACGAGTGATCGGCCCGCTACGTACGGTCATTCGCCCTGGGCGCCATGTTTTGCCGCGATCTCATCGATCACGGCGGCCAGCGTGAAGTCGAGGTCGGTGAGGCCGCCCTGGTCGTGGGTGGTGAGAGTCAGATGGAGGTCGCGCCACCGGATGTCGATGTCGGGATGGTGGCCGAGCTCCTCCGCCTTGACCGCGATCTCGTCGACGATGCGGATGGCCGTGGGGAAGTCGGGCGCGCTGACCGTGCGCTTGATCGCCTCGCCCGCGCGCCGCCACCGGGGCAGGTCCTTCAGCTTGCTCTCGACGTCCATGGAAGCCACGTTACTTCAGCGCTCACTTCAGGGCTCCCGAGCTGAGACCCGACTGGATCTGCCGTTGGAAAAGGATGTACACGATCGCGACCGGCAGGATGGTGATCGACAGGGCGGCGAACAGGCCCGGCCAGTCGGCCTCGTAGCCGGCCAGCGTGGAGATCCGGGCGATGCCCTGCGTGAGCACCCACTTGTCCGGCGCGCCGGCGAGCAGCACGAGCGGCAGCAGGTACTGGTTCCACTGGCCGAGCACGTTGAAGATGGTGATGCTGATCAGGCCCGGCCTGGCCATCGGCACCATGATCTGGAAGAACGTGCGGGTGTGCGAGGCGCCGTCGATCAGCGCGGCCTCGGCGACCGCGTCCGGCAGCGTACGGAAGAACGCCGCCAGGAAGAACACCGTGAACGGCAGCGAGTACGCGATGTAGACCAGCACCAGGCCGACGTGGCTGTTGAGCAGCCCCACCTGTTTGACCACGAAGAACAGCGGCCCCAGCGCCAGGAAGACCGGGAACGCCAGCCCGGCCACGAAGTAGTAGTAGATCAGCCGGCTGCCGGCGAACCGGTAGCGCGCCAGCACGTACGCCGCCATCGACCCGAACACCATCGTGCCCGCGGTGCCGAACAGCACCACGACGACCGTGTTGAGCATGTACTGCCCGATGTGCGCCTTGTCCCAGGCCCGGCCCCACGCGTCCAGCCGCAGCGCGCCGGGCAGTTGCAGCGGGTCGCCGAAGATCTCGGTGTTGCTCTTGAACGAGGCGAGGAACGTCCACAGCAGCGGCGCGATGATCAGCAGCGCCCAGACGGCGAGCGCCACGTGGGAGAGCACGCCGAGCGCGCCGGGCCCGTTGTCCTTGCGCGGAGCCATCTCTACAGCTCAACCCTCTCACGTCTGGTCGTCCGCAGGGTCAGCACCGCGAACGTCACGGTGAGGAAGAACAGCGCCACCCCCATCGCGGAGGCGTAGCCGACCTTCTGGTAGGAGAAGGCGGTGTTGTAGATGGTGATCGGCAGGATGGTCGTGGCCCCGTCGGGCTCGCCCTTGTCGCCCGCCAGCACCTGCACGAGCGCGAACCCGTCGAAGGCCGCGATGCCCAGGTAGATCCAGCCGACCTGCACGGTGTCGCGCAGCAGCGGCAGCGTGATCGAGAAGAACAGCCTGATGCGGCCGGCCCCGTCCAGCGCGGCGGCCTCGAAGTAGTCCTTCGGGATGGCCGCCATGCCGGCGGAGAACAGCACGACGTAGAAGCCGACCGCCTGCCAGACCATCACCGCGATGATGGACCACAGGGCCAGGTCCGGCTCGATGAGCCAGCCGACGGGCTCGACGCCGAAGCGGGCCAGCACGCCGTTGATCACACCGTCGGCGTCGGGCCGGTAGACGGCCTGGAACAGCACGCCGACCACGGCGACCGCCAGGACCTGCGGGAAGAAGAACACCACGCGGTAGAACCCGGAGCCCCACACCCCGCGCATGCCGGCGCCGCGCGGGCCGCCCCCGAGGTTGAGCAGGAACGCGAACAGCAACGCGATGACGATGGTGGCGAGCGGCAGCACCAGCAGCAGGATCCCGTGGTTGCGCAGGGCCCGCCAGAAGACCTCGTCCTCCAGCAGCCGGCCGAAGTTGTCCAGCCCCACGTAGCGGACGACCGAGCTGTAGCCGTTCCAGCTCGTCAGGGAGAGCTGGAACGCCTGCACGTAGGGGCTGATGACGAAGACCGTGTAGAGCACGAGGGGGACGGCGAGGAACCCGGCGACGAATCCGTACGTGCGCAACCGCCCCATCGGTCACCGGCTCCGCGTCTGCTTGGTGACCGACTCGTCCTTCTTGACCGCGTCGGCCTTCTTCTGCATCCTCGCGCAGAACTCGTCGGGGGTGATCCGGCCGGCCATGACGACGTTGATCTGCTCGGTGCCGTAGTCGAACAGCTCCTTGTACCAGCCCTCGAAGCGGGCCTCGGTGATGATGTTCTGGCCGGCCGCGTCCTGGGCGCGGGCGGCGCTCCTGAGGCCGGCGGGCAGGTCGACGCCCTCGGCGGCGCCGTTGACGACGGTGACGTTCTTGGTCAGCTCGGTGAAGCGGCGGGCGCCCTCCTTGGAGAGCATGATGCGCAGGTACTCGAGGCCGCCCTGCGGGTTCTTGCCCTTGGCGGCGACCACGAAGTTCTCGCCGACGCCGACCTGGATGGCGCCGTACGGCATCTTGTCGGAGCCGGTGACCTCGGGGATGGGGGCGATGGCGTACTCGAAGTCGTCCGGCTTGTCCTTGGCCATCTCGTTCTCGATCCAGGAGCCGACCGGGTAGAACAGCACCTTGTTCTGGAGCTGCTTGATCTGGGTCTGCGTGTGGTCGAGGCCGAAGTACGCTTTGTCGCCATATTTCGTCTGAATATCCACCCAGACAGTGACCGCCCGCTTCATCGGCTCGGCGTTCCAGGCGTTGTCGACGAGGTTGTCGATGTCGAGGATGACCTGGTTCCCGCCGATCTTGGCGGCGGTGTAGAGGACGTTCCAGAGCTGGTAGTACGGGCCCTTCTGCCCCGGGTACGCGAACAGCAGGACGCCCTCCCCCTTGGCCGTCTCCCCCAGCGCGGTGAACTCCTCCCACGTCGTGGGCACCTTCCAGCCCTTGTCCGCGAAGAGCCTGGCGTTGTACCAGAGGGCGCGGTGCGACACCGTGTAGTTGAGCACCAGGTCCTTGCCGGTGACCAGGGCGTTGTCCAGCACGGCCGGGGTGACGGTGTCGCGCACCTTCTTGGCCGGGTCGTCGATCGAGGGGGCGTCGAACAGCGGGGCCAGGTCGGCCAGGTGGCCCTCGGCGGCCAGCGCGGCCAGGTCCATCGACTTGGGGCCGGAGTTGTTGATCACGTCGGGGGCGTCGCCGCCGATCAGGCGGGGGCGGAGCTGGGTGCCGATCTCCTGGGTGGCCGTGTGCTTGACGGTGACGCCGGGGAACTCCTTCTTGTAGAGCTCCTCGTGCAGGTCCTTGGCGTAGGCGTCGCCGTACCCGCCGCTGAAGATGACCACTTCGAGCGGCTTCTTGGGGTCCACGCCGAACGGGTTCTTCGGGTCGGCGGAGGTGGGGAGCGTGGCCGAGGGGGCGGGCGCGGGCTCGTTCCCGCCGCCCGTGCCGGCGGTGGCGCAGGCGGCGAGGAGGCCCGCGCCGGGGCCGGCGGCGAACGCGGTGATGCCGATGCGGCGTAAGAGCTGGCGCCTCGTGATCTCACCCGGGTGGGTCATGGGGGCTCCTGAATTAGGAAAGTTTCCTAAACGATTGCCCGCAACGTACGAACGGCTTCCGACAGCCGTCAAGGGGGTGCGATCGAGACGTGACCTTGCCGTGATTGCCTTGCTTAGAACGGCGTTCTAGAAGCAGAGTGGATCGCATGATTGTGGAGTACGCCGAGCAGGTGTGGCAGGGCGAATCCGACGACAGCATCGTCGATGCCGGCATGGAGGGCAAAGGCGTCCTGACCGTCACCGAAGGGGTGGGCTGGTGGCCGGGATTCGGCAACGTCATCACGTTCGAGACCGGTGGCGAGCTGGTGTTGTTCGACACCAGCAGCCCGTTCTCGGCCGCGCGGCTGCACGAGGACGTACGGAAGTGGACGCGCGCCCCGCTGACCACCGCGTTCTACTCGCACGGCCACATCGACCACGTCTTCGGGACGGCGCCGTTCGAGGAGGAGCCCGGCCCACGAGCCACCGTCTATGCCCATGAAGCGGTGGTCGACCGCTTCGAGCGCTATGTGCTGACGAACGGCTACAACGCGGTCATCAACCAGCGCCAGTTCCAGGCGCCCAACCTGCGCTGGCCCGCCACCTACCGCCACCCCGACGTGACCTACACCGACGCCCTCACCGTGCGGCGCGGCGGCCTCACCTTCGACCTGCTGCACGCCAAGGGCGAGACCGACGACGCCACCATCGGCTACGTCCGCGAGCACCGGCTGCTGCTGCCCGGCGACCTGTTCATCTGGGTCACCCCCAATTGCGGGAACCCGCAGAAAGTGCAGCGCTATCCCCGCGAATGGGTGCACGCCCTGCGATTGATGGCCGCCATGGACGCCGAGATCATGCTGCCCAGCCACGGCGCCCCGATATTCGGCCGCGACCGCATCAGGCAGGCCTTGCTGGAAACCGCGGAATGGCTCGACTCGCTCGTCACACAAACGCTGGAACTGCTCAACGCAGGAGCCCGGCTCGACGAGATCGTGCATTCCGTACGGCCCCCGGGCCACCTCGCCGACCGGCCCTACCTCCGGGCGAGGTACGACGAGCCGGAATTCGTCGTCCGCAATCTGTGGCGCCTCTACGGCGGCTGGTACGACGGAAATCCGGCCCATCTCAAACCCGCGCCCGACGCCGTTCTCGCGAAATCCGTGGCGGAACTCGCCGGCGGCCCCGCCGCGCTCGCCGACGCCGCGCTGCGCGCCCTTTCCGACGGCGACGAGCGGCTCGCCGGGCACCTCGCGGAAATGGCCGCCCTGGCGGCTCCGGACGACGCGGGCGTGCACCGCGTACGCGCGGAGGTGTTCGCGGCCAGGGCGGCCGGCGAGCTGTCGCTCATGGCGAAGGGCGTCTTCACCTGGGCCGCGGAGGAGTCGAAACGACGCTCCTAGCTTGCGGCGGCGGCCCTTCGGGGTCGGCCCTTCGGAGGCGGCGTCGCGCCTTCAGGCGCGGGCGCGGCGTCGGGCCTTCAGGGGCGGGCCTGCGGGAGCGGCGTCGGGCCTGCAGGGGCGGCGTCGGGCCTGTGGGGGCGGCGTCGGGCCTGTGGGGGCGGCGTCAGTTCTGCCACCAGTCGGGGCTGGGGTGCTGGATCATGGGCAGCGAGTCCTTGGGCAGGCCGGCGGGGGCCGCGACGAACACGGTGACGGCATCGGAGGCGATCCGCTCGACGTGCTGCACGAGCCACTCGTCTTTCACGTTCGCGGGATCGACGGCGTACCCGCCGGCGGTGCCGTCCGGGTTGTCCCACATCACCACGTACCCGACCTTCATCCCGGCCGCCTCCAGATCGGCGCGGACCCGCGCGACCGGCTTGTTCCTGGGATCGTATTTCTTGATCACGCCCCCGCCCGGGTCCACGTCGATCTGCACCGGCGTGGCGTACAGCTCGCCCGGGGCCGCCGGGCGGCCGATCCCGACGAGGATCCGCCCCGTCACGCCGACCGGGATCGACACCTTGCCGCACCAGGCCGAGCGGCAGCCCTCCTCCCGCGTGGAGATCGTGATGCCGGCGCCCTTGGGGTAGCTGCCCTCGATGAGCTCCGGGCCGATCAGCTTGCCGACGTCCTCGGGCGCGACGGGGGCCTGGCGCACCTCGACGTCCAGGCCGATCGCCCGGAACGCTTCGGTGAACTTGCCCGCGTCGGCCCCGGGGTCGTTGATCTCCACCTCGATGACGTCGCCGCCGGTGCCGCCGTCGTCGGCGGTCTTGAGCGAGACGGCGGCGTTGGCGTACTGGGTGGCGGGGCCGCCGAACGGCGTCCAGACGACGAGCGCGGCGGCCAGCGCGGCCGCCACCGGCCCGAACGCGAGCCCGCGCCGCAGCATGACGCGCCGGCGTCCGCTCCTGTTCGGGACGGGCTCGCGCGCCGTCTCCATGATCGACTCCATCAGCGCCCGCGCCCCCGCGCCGGACGCCTGCCCCGCGACGTCGCCGTCCAGGTCCTCGTCCCGCACGCGGGCAAGATCGGCGATCTTCACAGCCTGCTCCCTTCGGGGAATGTCCCCGGCCGACTCCCTTCGCCGGATGCTCACAGCCGGCTCCCTTCGAACGCGACGGCGCGCGAGTGCCGCACGCCCGCCTCGGCCAGCCGCCGGGCGAACCTACTGCGCGCGCGATAAAGCCTCACTCGTACGACGTTCGCCGATGTGCCGAGCACCTTGGCGATCTCGGAAGGGCTCAGCCGCTCCCACGCGACCAGCGCCAGCAGCTCCCTGTCGTCCTCGGGCAACGACCTGAACACCTGGCCGAGCTGCGAGAAATCCTCACCCGGCAGCTCGGCGACGAGCGGCGAGGCGGCGAGCTGCGCCCGCAGCGCGGCGGTGCGCTGCTCGTGCCGGCGCTCGCCGCGCCGCTGGTTCGCCAGCACCTTCCTGGCCACGCCGAAGAGCCACAACCTGGCCTCGTCCTCCTGCGGGACCTCCTCGATCCGGCGCCAGGCGACCATGAACGTCTCGGCCACGACGTCCGCCGCGTCGTCCGGGTCCGGACAGCGGCGCAACGCGTACCCGAGCAGGGGGCGGTACGAGGAGGCGTAGAGCTCCTCGAAGCGCCTCTCGGGATCTGCTCCCACTTAGGCTCCTCACTTGGGGCGTTCGACACTCAACCCCATGTCCGGCATTTCCGGAGCATTACCGAACGGAGGAGATTTCCCGACATGACCACCGACCGCATCATCGGAGTAGGCGTCCTCCTCACCGCCGCCGACGGCCGCATCCTGCTGGGCGAACGCATCAAACCCGGCGAACCACCATCCTGGTGCTTGCCCGGCGGCGCCGTGGAGCCCGGCGAAACGTTCGAAACAGCGGCCGTACGGGAACTCGCCGAAGAAACCGGCATCTCCGACGCAAGCCCACCATCGGTGACGGCCGTAGTGGTGGACCACCCTGGGGGCGCGGTCCGGGTGACGGCCGGGGTCCGAATGACGGCGGGCCCCACCCCACCGGCGGTCACGGAGCCCCATGTCTTCCGCTCATGGCAGTGGTTCGCTCTGGACGCCCTCCCCTCACCCCTCTTCGACGCCACCGCCCGCCTCCTGGGCGCAGCGGAAGGCAACGGCCACTACCGCGTCGCCCCCGCCTGACCCGCCGGCTCGGGCGGTGGCGGGAAGGGTTCAGCCGAAGTGGGCGCGGGTTTCGGCGAAGGCGGCGTCGGTGCCTTCCAGGGCCGCGGCCACCTCCGCCTCCGTGAGGGCGGCCGACATGAACCAGTTGTGCCACGGGTGCAGATACACGCCGTGCCGCAGGCACGCCGAGCTCCAGTGCATGGCGACCGACAGGTCGGCGTCGCCGTCGAAGCTGAGCCACGGGATCGTCACGGGCCCCGTCTGGTTGACCACGAAGCCGTGCGCCTTGGCCTGGGCGTACAGTCCTTCGCGGAGCTGGGTGCCGGCTCGTTCCATGGCGGCGATGCCGTTCTCGTCGCGCAGCGTCTCGATGGTGGCCTTGGCGGCGGCCATGGCGACGGCGGAGAACCAGAAGGAGCCGGTGGAGTAGAGGGTCTGGGCGGGGCCGCGCAGAGCGTCGGTGCCGGTGACGGCGGCGATGGGGTAGCCGTTGGCCATGGCCTTGGACCAGGCGGTCAGGTCGGGGCGCACGCCGTAGGGCTCCCAGGAGCCGCGCAGGTCGATGCGGAAGCCGGCGCGGACGTCGTCGATGACGAGCGCGGCGCCGAGGCGGTCGGCGAGGGAGCGGGCGCCGCGCGCGAAGGCGGGCTCGACGAGCTCCTGGTCCTCGAAGGAGTCGTGTTTGAAGGGGGTGACGATGATGGCGGCCACGTCGCCTTCGACGGTCGCCGCCGCGGCTTCGAGGGATTCGAGGGAGTTGTAGGTGAACTCGACGAGGTCGGCCCGCTCGTTCGGGGTCGTGCCGGCCGGGGAGGGCGTGCACCACGGGTCGGCCCCGTGGTAGGCGCCGTGCGCCATGAGCACCTTGGTGCGGCCGGTCGCGGCTCTGGCGACCATGAGGGCCTGGGTGGTGGCGTCGGTGCCGTTCTTGGAGAACATCGCCCAGTCGGCGCTGGGCACGGTGTCGACCAGGAGCTCGGCCAGCTCGACCATGATGGCGCCGGGCCCGTTGAGGCAGTCGCCGAGCGCGGCCTGGCGGGCGGCGGCCTCCTCGACGCGCGGGTGGCGGTGGCCGAGCACGACGGGCCCCCAGCTGCACATGAGGTCGATGTACGAGCGGCCGTCGACGTCCCATTGCCAGCAGCCTTCGCCGCGTGCGAAGAACTGGGGGTAGCCGGGGGCGAAGATGGCGGCGTTGAGGTGGCCGTACATGCCGCCGGGGACGACTTTGGCGGCGCGCTGGCGGAGGTCGGCGTCAAGGCTCATGAACGTGTTCCTAGGCGAGGAGGCTGAGGGTGGGCGGAAGGTACTAGGCGAGGAGGCTGAGGGTCGAGGGGAGGTCGGTGAGGCCGGCGTCGGAGCCGAGGCCGGTGGCGACGCGGGCGGCGGCGGCGGTGCCCCAGCGGGCGGCGGCGGATACGTCCTGGTTGTGGAGGAGGGCGGTGAGGAAGCCGGCGCAGTAGGCGTCGCCGCAGCCGGTGGTGTCGGAGACGTCCGTCTTCAGCGCCGGTACGTGCTCGGTTCCGGCGGCGGTGACGAGCATGCTGCCGGCGGCGCCGAGCGTGACGACGACGCCGCGCGGGCCGTCGGCGAGCAGGGTGCGGGCGGCGGTCTCGACGTCGTCGGCGCCGGTCATGAGCAGGGCCTGGGACTCGTTCGGGAGCACGTAGTCCACGTGCGGGAGGAATGCCCTGGCCATGCCCAGCAGGTCGGGCATCTCGGACAGGAGGTCCATGGTGACGATGGCGCCGGACGAGCGGGCCTCGTCGAGGAGGGCGAAGAAGGCGGGGTCGCCGAGGCCGAAGGTGACGTCCATGCCGCCGAGGTGGATGCCCCGGGCGGTGCGGAGGAGGTCGGGGTCGAGGTCGGCGTGGGTGACGCTGAGGTTGGCGCCGGGGACGTGGAAGCTGGGGCGGCCGCCGTCGGGGCGGATGGGCAGGATGGAGGCCGCCGTCTGCTCGCCCGTCCTGCGCACGAGTCGGGAGGTGTCGACGCCGCGCTTGGCCAGGATCATGAGCAGGAAGTCGCCGAGCTCGTCGTCGCCGATGGCGCCCATGGTGACCACGTCGTTGCCCAGCTTGACCAGGTCGACGGCGGTGCCGGCGGCGGCGCCTGCGGCGGTGAGCCGGATCTGGTCGACCAGGACGGTGTCCTGGCCCTGGGGGATGTGGTCGACGGGTCTGGCGAGGATGTCGACGATGTGGACGCCGACTGTGACGACGGTCATAGTCTAAATAGACAGACGTCCGAATAAAACGTCAAGAGGTGCCCTATGCCGAAGATCGTTGATCATGATGAGCGCAGGCGTGAGGTCCTGTCGGCGGCCAGCCGGGTGATCGTCAGGGACGGCATCGACGCCGCCACCACCCGCGCCATCGCCAAGGAGGCCGGCTACTCCAACGGCGTGCTCGCGCACTACTTCGCCGACAAGGACGAGATCCTGCTGTCGGCGTTGCGGCACTCGCATCGGCGCATCCGGGGGCGGCTGACCGGCAAGGTGGCGGGGATGACGGGGCTGGCGGCGCTGCGCGAGGTGCTGCTGGACAACCTGCCGCTGGACGCCGAGCGTTGGGAGGAGACGCGGCTGGAGGTGAGCTTCTGGAGCCGCAGCCTGGCCTCCGAGCGGCTGGCCGAGGTGCAGCGGGCCGAGGCGGGCGAGCTGCGCGCCGCCGTACGGGAGCTGCTGGAGCAGGCCCGCACGGCCGGGGAGCTGAGCACCGACGACGACCTGGACGACGTCGCGGAGCGCCTGCTCGCCCTGGTCGACGGGCTCAGCCTGCACCTGCTGCTCTACCCCGACCGGATGGGCAGGGACGTGGCCGAGCGGCTGATGACCCAGGCCGTGGAGCGGCTGTAGCGGGGGGCCGATTGCCGCTCCGGCGGGCCGCCCGCTACTGTCCTGGCGCATGAGCCTTCGCGAGCAGTTGTGCGAGTACGGCCGGCGGGCCGTCGAGCTCGGCCTGGTCATCGGCACTTCGGGCAATCTCAGCGTGCGCGAGGGCGACCTGGTGACGGTGACGCCGTCGGGCGCGGCGCTCGACCGGCTGACGCCCGAGATGTGCCCGGTGGTGGACCTGACGACGGGCCGGCGGGTGGCGGGCGAGACGCGTCCCTCCAGCGAGACGCCCATGCACCTGGCCATCTACCAGACCACCGACGCGCGGGCGATCGTGCACACGCACTCCGTGTTCGGGACGGTGGTGGCCACCACGATGACGGAGCTGCCGCCCGTCCACTACAACGCGCTGATGCTCGGCGGGGTGGTGAAGGTCGCCGAGTACGCCACGTACGGCACCCCCGAGCTGGCCGCGAACGTGCGCGCGGCCCTGGAGGGGGGCAAGCGCGCCGCCCTGATGGCCAACCACGGCGGGGTGACCATCGGGGCGACGCTGGAGGAGGCGTTCGAGGCGACGCGCCTGCTGGAGTGGCTCTGCGAGGTGTACGTGCGGGGGCTGAGCGTCGGCAAGCCGACCATCCTGACGGAGGAGCAGCTCGCCGCGGTGGTCGAGCGCGCGCTCAACCCCCCGCCCCTGTAGGCGCACGCTCGACCCGCCGCTGCAGGGCTCCGGGCTACGCGAGCGCGGCCTGCTCGGCCAGGCCGAGCGGCAGCCCGCCGGAGCCGGCGATCCGGTCGTGGAACTCCTTGAGCGTGCCCTGGAACGACGCCCTGATGCGCTCGATCTCGATGGCGCCCGTGAGGTACGACGGGGCCTGCGTGGGCCAGGCGCAGTAGCGGTTCACCTCGCCCTGCGCGGTGCCCGGCGACAGCGACGCCTTGGTGGCCATGAACGTCTCGGCCTCCTCGATCGACATGTCCTCGCAGTGCAGCGCGGTGTCGACGACGATGCGGGCGGCGCGGAAGATGCGGCAGTCGAGGTGGGCCAGCTCGGTGGCGGGGGTGTCGAAGTAGCCCTGCTCGTGCAGCATCTTCTCGACGTACAGGGCCCAGCCCTCGGTGAAGTACGGCGTCCTGAAGACCTTCCTGACCGTACGGGGGTTGCCCGCCATGTACGACAGGTGCCAGTGGTGCCCGGGGTAGGCCTCGTGCACGGCGATCGAGGGCATCTGGGCCCGCGAGTTCGTCCGCAGGCGCTGGCGTACCTGCTCGGGGGTGAAGTCGTCGGGCGTGTAGGGCACGAAGAAGACGCCCGTGCGGGAGGAGCTGAGCGGCGGCGGCGACAGGTAGTGGGCCACGGACAGGACCGGGCGGGTGTACTCGGCGGAGGGCAGCACGTAGCACTCCTCGCCGTCGGCGAACGTCACCAGGTCCCGCTCGCGGACGAAGTCGCGGGCCCGCAGGGTCTCCGCCTCGTACTCGGCGCGCATGTCGGCCAGGGTCGGCGGGTGGTCGTCCATGAGGTGCTCCATGGCGGCCCGCCAGTCCTGGGTGCCGTTGACCTGGAGCGCCACCTCGCGCATGCGGGCGTCGAGCTCGGCCCAGGCCGCCTTGCCCTTCTCGTGCAGCTCGGCGGCGCCGTACCCGAGCAGCTCGCGCTCGCGCAGGAGGGTGGAGTAGAGCCGCTCGCCCATGCGCCAGGTGCCGCCGCACTCGAAGCCGTCGAGGAAGGTCACGAGCTCGTCGAACGCGGCGGCGGCGGGCTCGGCGGCGGCGGCGAGCTTGGCGCGCAGCTGCTCGTCCTCGACCATGGAGGGGATCGTGCGGGTCAGGAAGTTGCGGCCGGTGCGCGCCTGGCCGAGCCCGCGCTGCACCAGCAGCGGGGCGGCGAGGTCGGGGTCGAGGTTGGCGCGGCAGGCGGCGAGCACGCCGGGCACCTCGGCCAGGCGCGACAGCGCGGAGGCGACCAGCTCGGGCTCGGGCTTGAGCCGGCGCTGGAACGGCGTGTACATGGAGGCGAAGACGGCTCCGAGGTAGACGCTCGGGTCGCGCCGCCACTCCGGCCACGACGCGAGCGCGATGGAGCCTCTGAGCTGCGACAGGACGAGATCTCTGTCGATCGCGTCGTCGAGGGTGGGTGCCTCGGCGGCGGCCAGGCGGTCGAGCCAGAGCACCTGCTCGCGCTCGCGGGCCTGCCAGGCGGAGGCGATGAAATCGCCGAGGGTGTGATCGTAACCGTCGGCCCCGAGCGAGGCGGCGACGACCGGACGGTCAGAAAAGTACCACTTGAGAAACTCGTCCACCGGTGCACCATATCCTGAGCAAATGCCCCTGCAGATCACTGGCGCGCTAGGCGACCCTGACCTGATCCGCCTCCCCTGGGAGACCCCTCTCGAAGACTGGCCGCAACACCATCTGGTCGATCTGCCGCGCGGCATCTCGCGGCACGTGGTGCGCTTCGCCCGCCTGTCGGGCAAGGTGTACGCGATCAAGGAGATCAGCGAGCGCTACGCCAAGCGGGAGTACCAGCTCCTGTGGGACCTGGCCAGGCTCGACGCCCCCGCCGTGGAGCCGGTCGCGTACGTCACCGGCCGCGAGAACGGCCTCGACGCGGCCCTGATCACCCGCCACCTGCAGTTCTCGCTGCCCTACCGGGCGGTCATGTCGGGCACCCTGCGCCCCGACACGCTCACCCGCCTGCTGGACGCGCTGGCCGTGCTGCTGGTGCGGCTGCACCTGAACGGGTTCTACTGGGGCGACTGCTCGCTGTCCAACACGCTGTTCCGGCGCGACGCGGGGGCGTTCGCGGCCTACCTGGTGGACGCCGAGACCGGCGAGATGCATCCGATGATCAGCGAGGGCCAGCGCCTGACCGACATCGACAACGCGCACACCAACATCTTCGGCGAGATGCTCGACCTGGAGGCCGGCGGGCTGCTGCACCCGTCGATCGACCCCATGGACACCGCCGACGACATCGTGGCCCGCTACCACCGCCTCTGGAACGAGATCAACGAGAGCGAGATCATCGAGGAGGTCGACTGGCACCGCGTCGAGCAGCGCATCAGGCGCCTCAACCTGCTGGGCTTCGACGTGGCCGAGATGATGGTGCGGCGCAAGGTCGGCACCGGCCGGCTGATCGTGCGTCCCAAGGTCGTGGACGCCGGCCACCACCAGCGCCGCCTGCTCCGCCTGACCGGCCTCGACGTCGAGGAGAACCAGGCGCGGCGGCTGCTCAATGACCTCGACGGGTTCAGGGTGGCCAAGGGGCTGCGGCACGAGGACGAGGCCATCGTGGCGCACCGGTGGCTGGCCGAGGTGTTCCAGCCGACCGTGGACGCCATCCCCGCCGAGCTGCGCGGCAAGCTGGAGCCCGCGCAGCTCTTCCACGAGATCCTGGACCACCGCTGGTTCCTGTCGGAGCAGGAGGGCGCGGACGTCGGGCTGGGCGCGGCGGTGAAGTCGTACGTGGACAACGTCCTCGTGCACAAGCCCGACGAGCGCGCGCTCCTGCCGGACGAGGAGCCCGCCCAGTAGGCCCTTCGACGCGCCGCTCAGTAGGCCACGCTGACGCGCTGCCGGGGGTGGGCGTTCTTGTCCACCTCGTCGGCGATCGCGACCGCGAAGTCCTCGGCGGTGATGAAGCTGCGGCCCTCGGCGTCGGTCATGAGCTGGTCGCCGCCGAGCCGGTACGTCCCGGTGCGCTCCCCCGGCGCGATCTCGGCCGCCGGGGAGACGAACGTCCAGTCGAGGTCCTCGACCTCACGGAACAGGCGCAGCAGCGAGCGGCCGGCCAGCGCCTCCTTCTTGTAGATGTCGGGGAAGTCGGGCGTGTCCACCAGGTCCTGGCCGGGTGCCACCTGGAGGCTGCCCGCGCCGCCCACGACGATCACCCGCCGCACCCCGGACGCCCGCGCGCCCTCGATGAGCGCCCGGTAGGCCGCCAGGAAGGGCGGCTCGGGCTCGCTGCCGTCGCGCGGCGGCGCGATGGCGGAGACGATGGCGTCGTGGCCCTCGGCCAGCGTGGCGGTGTCGTGGATGTCGCCCTTGACGGGGCCGGTGCGGCTGAGGCCGGTGACCTCGTGGCCGCGATCGCGCAGCTCGGCGGCGATGCGCTGACCGACCATGCCGGTCGCGCCGAAGAGAAGAATCTTCATGTCGGCAAGAGTATCCATCGGATACTGGTTACTTCATCGTGCTATAAGTACCTTATGGATACCGGTGATGTCTTCGACCCCAATTGTCCTACCCGGGTGGTCCTGGACCGCATCGGCGACAAGTGGTCGGCGCTGGTGCTGCTCTGCCTCGACGGCGGGCCCATGCGCTTCACCCAGCTCCGCACCCGGATCGGCGGCGTCACGCCCAAGGTGCTCACGCAGACGCTGCGGGCCATGGAGCAGGACGGGCTGGTGACGCGGGAGGTGTTCGCCGAGGTGCCGCCGCGGGTTGAGTACGCGCTCACGGAGCTCGGGCGCTCGCTGCACGGGCCGATCTCGGTGGTGGCCGACTGGGCCGAGCGAAATGTCGCCGAGATCATGCGTTGCCGCGAGAAATTCTCATAAATCATACGTTTTTCCGTAGCAGTAGGGTTTTTCTACTCCGCAGCCGTATAAAACCCCCACACCTGTGACTCGCCGCCCGATGGGCGCGCCTCCTTCGCCCTACGCTGTTCGCGTTCCACCACGGCGAGGGAGGTCACGTGCTGGGAATCGACGGCTGCCTGGCGGAAGTCATGTCCATACCGGGCGCGCTGGACGCCATGCTGGTGGACCACACGAGCGGCATGGCCGTGGCCTTCAGCACGGCGGTGGGCGTGGACGCCGACCGGTCGGCCGCCGCGCTGACCGAGGCGCTGCGCGCCACCACCGACGGCCTGGCCCGCACCTGCCCGGGCGACGTCGTCCGCATCGACGACATGCTCGTCACCACGGACAAGGGCCACCATCTGCTGCGGCTGCTGGAGACCGTGTTCGAAGGACCGCTGGTCATCTACGTACGCCTTGACCTGGAACGATCCAACCTCGCGCTGGCCAGGCACCGCCTGAGCACCATCTCCAGCCGGCTCGCGACGTGACCCATGACCAAGCTCGACACACTCCTGGCCGGCCTCGCCCGCGAGCGCTCCACCGGCGCGCTCCAGGTCGGCAGGAGCGGCACGATCTTCCTGTCCGAGGGGCGCGTGACGTACATGGAGTGCGCCCAGACCCCCAGCGTCGAGCGGCTGCTCGCGGCCAGGGGGCTGATGAGCGAGGCGGCGCTGCGGCGGGTGCAGGGCGACGGCGGCTGCGAGAAGCTGCTCACGGAGGGGGCGCTCACGCCGGGCGAGCTGCAGTACGCGGTGCTCGGCGGGGTCCTCGACGCGGCCTTCTTCCTGCTGCCGGTCAGTGGGGCGCGGCCCAAGTTCCGCCCCGGCGAGCAGCACTGGCTCGGCGGGCAGTGGTTCTTCGACGTGCCGGGCCTGGTGCGCGAATGCGCGCGGCGGCGGGCGCAGCTCGCCGAGATCTGGCCCTCCGCCGACGTCGACTCCCTGCCGGTACGGCCACTGCCCCGGCTGCCCGGGCACGGGGTGACGCTGAGCCGGGTCCAGTGGGAGGTCATCGTCAGGGCCGACCACAAGGCGACCCCGCTGGAGCTGGCCAAGCAGCTGGGGCGGCCGGCGTACCCGGTGCTCGTGGCCGTGCGGCGGCTGGCCGCCTCCGGGCTGCTGGCCGCGCCCGACCTGCCCCAGCGGGGGGCTCCCGCGGAGCACCCGCCGCACGACCCGAAGGCGCGGGCCCAGCCGCTGGGCCCGCCCGTGACGGGTGACCCGACCGATCTGGCGCTGCTGATGCGGCTGAAGAAGGCGCTCGAGGAGCTGTCGTGAGGTTCCCCTCACTCAGGAGGAGGCCACCGGTGGAGCTACGACAAGAGGTTCTGGAGGAGATGGCGCTCCTGCGCGAGCGCACCCCTGACGTCCAGGGGAGCGTCGCGGGCACCGTGGACGGCCTCCAGCTCGCCTGCGACCTGCCCGGGCAGGAGGGCGAGCAGGCGGCGGCCCTGTCGGCGGCGCTGCTCGCGATGAGCAGGCGGATGCTGGTCATCACCGGTCAGGGAGTCTTCGAGGAGACGCTCATCTCCGGCACCGCCGGCTTCACGGCCTTCTACGCCGCCGGCCCCACCATCGTCCTCACGGTCCTGGCCGGACCCGGCGCGAACGTCGGGCTGCTGCGGCTGGAGGGCAGGAAGACGGCTGCCGCCGTGGCCGCCGTCGCAGCACGGAAGCACTGATCCATCGACAAGGAGGCAAGCATGGCCGGCATGGACGTGTCACTCAAGGAGATGATGGCCATCGACGGCGCCATCGGGGCCGTCATCGTCGATCACGGCAGCGGCATGGCGCTGGGCGCGCTGGGCGGCTCCAAGGACCTGGACCTGCAGATCGCCGCGGCCGGCAACACCGAGGTGGTCAAGGCCAAGCTGCGCACGATGGACTCGCTGGGCCTCAAGGACAGCATCGAGGACATCCTGATCACGCTGAGCGGCCAATACCACATCATCCGCCCGATCACCGGGCGCGGCGGCAAGGGCCTGTTCCTGTACCTGGCGCTCGATCGCAATCGCGCCAACCTGGCGCTGGCCCGCCACCAGCTCCGGGGCATCGAGGAGAAGCTGGAGGTCTGACGCCCGCTTCCGGTGGCCCGGCTGAATGTGTGGGGGGACGGGCCACCGGCGGCGTCAGGTCTCGTGACCTCCGCCTCAGGCGGAGGTCAGCTTGGTGATCTCCGCGACGAAGCTCGGCCAGAGCTCGCGCGGCAGGTCGTGCCCCATGCCCGGGTACGTCACCAGCCGCGCCCCGGGGATCGCCGCGGCCGTGGCGCGCCCACCCGCGACCGGGATGAGCGGGTCCGCCTCGCCGTGCAGCACGAGCGCGGGCACCTTGACCTGGGCCAGCAGTGCAGTCCGGTCCCCCGAGCCCATGATCGCGGCGAGCTGCCTGGCCGTGCCCGCCGGGTCGAAGCAGCGGTCGTAGGCCAGCCCGGCCATCGCCCTGATCCGCTCATGGTCCAGCTCGTAGCCGGGCGAGCCGATGACCGACCAGGTCCGTACCGCCTGCTCCAGCACCGCCTCGCGGCCCTCGGCCGGCCGGCCCATCAGCACCGCGGCGGCGGCCTCGGTGGGCGGCGCCACGCTGGGCCCAGGCGTGGACATGATGGAGGTCAGGGTCAGCACCCGCCCGGGATGCCGGATGGCCAGCGTCTGGGCGATCATCCCGCCCATCGACGCGCCCACCACGTGGGCCGCCGGCCAGCCGAGGGCGTCCATGAGGGCCGCGGTGTCGTCGGCCAGGTCGTCCAGCAGGTACGGCGGCGCGGCGCCCATCGCGGGCACCCCGTGGTCGTGGAAGTGCGTGGACAGGCCGGCGTCGCGGTTGTCGAACCGGACGACGTGGTGTCCCTGCTCCGCCAGGAGCTCGCAGAACTCCTCGTCCCACTGGATGAGCTGGGCGCCGAGCCCCATGACGAGGAGCAGGGGACGGCCCGTGGGTGAGCCGAAGCTCTCGTAGGCGATGTCGATGCCGTTCACGGCTGCGCGGGTGGTCACGACGACCAGAATGACATTCTGGTCGCCGCCGCGTAAAGGCCGCCGGGTGTTTATGGGGAGGGGGCCTGTTTGTGGGGGCGTCTGTTTATGGGGAGGGGTGTCTGCTTATGGGAGGGGGTCAGCGCCGCATGAGGGCGCGCAGGCGCTCGCCGCCGAGCACCACGCCGCCGCCCGTCACCGTCAGGACGCCGGCCAGCAGCGTGCCGCCGGACACGCCCGCCTCCTTGGGCTCGCTCACCGGCACCACGGGGGCGTCCACGAGCCGGCCGCCCGCGTTGTCCTCGCCCGCATTGTCCTCGTCGGCCTTCGGCGGCGTCGCCGGGTTGCGGTCGCGCTCGGCCCAGGCGCCGGTGGAGAACGGCACCGGGTAGTTCTTCTTGCCCACGCCGTCACCCCACTTGGTGATGACGTAGTCGACGTCGATGTGCCCCTCGCCGCCGATGCCGTCCACGCCCAGCGTGCTGGGGTTGAACTCGCCGCCGGTCAGCTCGGCGAACGTCTTGGCGTCGAGGTCCAGCATGACGCCGCGGCTGGACGGCTCGCCCGGCCCGCGGTCGCCCACGAAGAAGGGCATCCTCTTGCCCTTGTAGACGACGTACCCCTCGGTCATCAGCGGCCAGCTCGGGCTGGCGGCCAGCCCCTTCTGCATCGGCTTGCCGCTGGCCGGCAGGCCCGTGTCACCGGCGCGGCCGGAGGCGTCGTCCCAGAAGTACGAGGCCGTGGTCGAGCCCTTGAGCAGGATCTTCTCTCCGGTGTCGGAGTCGGCGTGGGCGGCCGTGCCGGCGACGGTCAGTGCTCCGACGGCGGAGCAGGTCAGCACGGCGAGGGAACGCAGGCCAAAACAGGCGAACATGAAGCAGCAAAACCCTTCACTGGGGGACAGGGAGGTTGCACTCACGGAAAAAAGGGCGCAGCGGGGCAAGGCGCCGCGAGATCGCTACGCGGAGCGCAAGATACGAGCCTTTGGGGAAGGGGGCCGCTCAGCGGGCGGCGGCCGGGAAGACGCGGTCTGGGGGAACGACGCGCTGGTGCATGAAGTAACTTGTCCTCTCCATCACGCCTACCGGGTTAGCTGACGGGTTCGGGCGTGGAGATGCCCTACCGGCGCGTGGCCGGATTCACCCCAACGGAGGTGGTTCCCCGGTTCCCGACGTTCGGGATTCGGCGCCAACCGGTGGTCCTTCTGGGGTAAGGACCGGGTAACCGGCTGGTAATGGCGAATACGTTAGCCACGGAAACGGACACATGCCAACGTATCGGGCAAAAGATCTACCTGTTCAGGTAAAGAAAAAGGGGGCACGGCATGCCGTACCCCCGCCAGATTCCAGCCTCAGCCGCCGCTCTTGCGCCTGAATGATCTCTTACTCGCAGCCGGACCGTGCGCCCCGTGGATCTTGGATGGGTCGCCGCCCCTGCCACCCGCGCCCGAACCCGCGTGCTGGTTGCGCTTGCGCTCCAGCGCCTCGCGGAACTTGCGCTTCATCTCGTCCTCCGGAGTGTCGCTGACATCCGGCTCCGGTGCATCCGCCATGAGGACCTCCATGGTGTTGGGGACAGTCACAGCTTCGCACGGCACCGCTTATGACGCGAAACCGGGCTCACCGCGAGGTGAAGGCCAGCAACCGGAAAACCGGGTCGGGACCCCCCGAACGGCCCTGCCCGTGCCCGGTGAACCGGGACTCGCCGCTGAGCCGCAACCCGTGCCGTCCCGCCTGGGCGATGACGATCTCCGTCCCGTCCGCCGCAGGTGACCGGCCGCCGGGCCGGTGCGCGGCGTCCTTGTCCACCGTCGTGACGAACACTCCCCCGGGCCGCAGCACACGGGCCGCCTCCGCGATGACCGGGCGGGCGTCGTCGAGCAGGTGCAGCAGCCAGATCGTGGTGACCGCGTCCACGCAGCGGTCGCGTACCGGAAGCCGGCGCCCGTCACCCAGCACGACCGGCACCCGCTCCGAGGCGAGGCGGGCCATGCCGGCGGCGGCGTCCACGCCGAGCACCCGCAGGCCGCGCGCGGCCAGCTCCCTGGTGACCAGCCCGGTGCCGCAGGCCAGGTCGAGCAGCGTGCCGGGCGCGGGAATCAGACCACGGACCGCCTCCGCCGCCGCCCGCGCGCGCGGCAGCCCGCCCCGGGTCTCGTCGTAACGCGCCGCTTCGAGGCTGTAGTCGAGCACCGTCCCAGTACAGCAGGTAAAGGGGATCCGTTCCGTTCGTGGTGTTGTGTTGGGACGGATCAGGAAACAGTCCCCGCGATGAGACTCCTCGGTCGTGACCTGGCGATGGATCTGGGAGCGGCGAGCACGCGGATCTACGTCAGACGCAAGGGCATCGTGCTCGACGAGCCCTCCGTCGTCATGTGCGACGTCCGGACGGGCAAGATCGTCCGGTACGGCGCCGAAGCCGTCGCCGACAGCGGCGGCAGCACCCACTGGCCGGTCAGCGGCGGGCTGCCGGCCGACGCCGAGCTCGCCCGGCGCATGGTGCGGCACTTCCTGCGCAAGGTGCACTGGCACCCGTACGCCCGGCCGCGCCTGGTCATGGCGCTGCCCGGCGACTCCACGCCGATCGACCGCGAGGCGCTGCAGGACATCGCGTACGAGGCCGACGCCAGGACCGTGCGGCTCGTCCCGCACGCGCTGGCCGCCGCGCTCGGCGCCGGCATGTCGCTCGGCGACCGCACCGGCCACATGGTGATCGACATCGGCCGGGACGCCGCGCGCATCGCCGTCCTGTCCGGCGAGTCCGTGGTGGCGACCGGCTCCGTCCCGTACGGCGGGCAGGCCGTGAACCGGGCCATCGCCCGCTTCGTCGAGCGCGAGCACGGGCTGCAACTCGACGACGAGGCGGCCGAGACGGCCAAGCGGCACGCCCACGACGGGCTCGTGGTCGTGCGGGCCCGCGACCCCGACACCGGCCGCGAACGGGAGCTGTCGCTGCCCGTCGAGCACATCTTCGAAGCCACCAGGCAGCCCGTCGAGACCATCGCGCGGGCGGCCATGGAGACCGTGGAGCGCTGCCCGGCCGAGCTGGCCGCCGACCTCGGCGAACGCGGCGCCGTGCTGGTCGGCGGCGGGGCACTGCTGCGCGGCCTCGGGCGGCGGCTGCGCGACGCGCTCTGCATGCCCGTGCGCCGCGCCGAGCGGCCGCTGGAGTGCGTGGCGCTTGGGCTCGGCCGGTGCGTGGACGAGCTCGGCGTGATCGGGAGGCTCCGTGGCGGCCGTACATGATCGACGACCTGTTCCACACGGGCGTCTCGCTCGCCGACAAGGCCATCAGGACCGTCGCCGTGTACGTCACCGTCGCGGCCCTGCTGCGCCTCGGCGGCAAGCGCGGCATCGCCCAGCTCAACAACTTCGACTTCGTGGTCATGCTGCTGATGAGCAACGTCGTGCAGAACGCGATCATCGGCCCGGACAACTCCCTGGCCGGCGGCCTGGCCGGCCTCGTGATCCTCATGGCCGTGAACGCGGTCGTGGTGCGGCTCGCCGCGACCGTGCCCGCGATCGGCCGGCTCGTCGAAGGCAGCCCCACCGTGCTCGCCCGCGACGGGGGCTACGTCCGCTCCGCGCTGCGGCGGCTGGGCGTGCGCCAGGCCGACCTCGACGTGGCCATCCAGCTCAGAGGCGGTACGAGCGTCGCCGACACCAGCCTGGTGCGGCTGGAGCCCGGGGGCGCCGTGCTCGTCCGGCTGCGGCCCGACGAGGAGAACGCCGAGCGGGGCGACGTGGCGGAGCTGCGCACCCGGCTCGACCGGATCGAGCGCAAGCTCGACGCCCTGGCCGGAACAGGAGGCAGCACATGACCGTCCGCGGCATCGACCACGTCGGGGTGACGGTGCCCGATCTCGACGCGGCCACGGAGTTCTTCGCCCGCGCGTTCGGGGCCGAGGTCCTCTACGACACGCTCCCCCGCGCGCAGGGCCCCAAGGGCGGCTGGGCGACCGAGCGGCGGCTCGGGGTCCCCCAAGGGACGGCGGAGGTGGCCGTACGCATGCTCCGCCTGCCGAACGGGCCGGGGATCGAGCTGTTCGAGTTCAGCGGGCCGCGGCAGGGCGGCGCGGCACTGCCGTGCGACCTGGGATGGCAGCACGTCGCCCTGTACGTGGACGACCTGGACGAGGCGCTGCGGCGGTTCACCGAAGCGGGTGGGCTGCGCCTGTCCGACCCGGTGCCGTTGCCGGGGCCCGAATCCGGCGAGCACAACCGGTTCGCCTACTGCCGGACGCCTTGGGGCGGGACGGTGGAATTGCTGACTTATCCGGATGCGCAGCCGTACGAGAAGGAAACAGACCAGCGCCGCTGGCGACCGTAGCGACGACCTCGGCTTTCGGTCGGCTCAGGAGCTCAGGTTTGTCAGCTCAGGAGCACACGCGCAGGCCGGGGGCCTGGTCCCAGCCGGTCAGGGACAGAACGCGGCGGACCGCGGGGGAGATCGGATCAAGGATCACCTCGCGGTCCGAGGATAATCGGGCGGCGGCGGTGACGATGAGGCGCATACCCGCCACGTCGATGAAGGTCAGCCCCGACAGATCGAGCCGGATGTCGTGGCTGCCCGCGAGGAGGGCCCACGTGAGGGCCCCGGCGAGCAGATGACGGTTACCGCGGTCGATCTCGCCGGTGATACGCAGGCCGAAGGGGTGCGAAACGAGGGTGACGCGTGCTCGGTCATCGGTTTCGAAGGTCATCCGGCTCCGTGGGGGGCGCCTGTCGTACATGGGGGCATCTGCCCTGAAAAGACCGGATCATGCGGTGACGGTCCGCCGCAGCCCCGTGCTTTTTGTGTGATTCACTCGTTAGCCGACGGTGATCTTCGATAGGGTCCCCTCGTGCGCGCCCGCCGTCACGCCCTGCCCGCGGTGCTCCTCAGTGTCGCGGCGATGACGGGTGTCACGGTGACGACGGCCTGCACGTCCACGACCGAACCGCCCACCCTCGAAGAGGCCACCAGACAGCTGGACGCCGACGCCGGCGAACTCCTCAAAGCCACCGAACTCCACCTGTCCGCCGTGGCCCGCACCGACGACGACACCTGCGTACCAGGCCAGCTACGCCACTTCTTCCAAGCCGAGAGCGACCTCGCCGAAGCCTCCGACGGGCTGCTGGCACGACTGCGGGCCCTGGGGTACGACAAGGTCGTGGACGATCACGACCTGCGGGATGAGGAGCAGGACGTGGCGGTGCTGCGCAACCCGCGGAACCGGCTGGAGTTCGAGCTGACTGTGCTGTCCGGGGAGGACGCGCGGGTGCGGGTGGTAGGCAAGACAACCTGCTACGCCACCGAGTAACCACCCGCCGATCGAACGGCACCAGCCCCCATGACCTAGCACCGACTCCGACGCCGCATCCCAGGGCCGGCATCCGAGACCCAGCACCCGCCGTTGCACCGTGCACCCCCGCTGGGCGCCGTTCGCGTTGCGCCGAGCCCCTCCGCACGGCCGCTCGCCGACCCGGCGCCGGGAGCGGAAGCCAGCGTCCAGGCGCGACGGCCAGCCCCAGACCCGCCCCCAGCGCGAGACCGACACCTGCCCCAGCCCCGCGCCCAAGACCCGCCACTGCACCGTGCACTCCCGCTGAGCGCCGTTCGCGTTGCGCCGAGCCCCTCCGCACGACCCCTCGCCGACCCGGCGCCGGACGCGAAGGTCGGCGCCATGCGCGAGACCAACGGCCCGCTCCGACACCCGCATCCAGGAACCGGGCACCACCCCAGACTCACATCCGAGACCCAGCACCCGCCGATGCACCGTGCACCCCCGCTGGGCGCCGTTCGCGTTGCGCCGAGCCCCTCCGCACGGCCGCTCGCCGACCCGGCGCCGTGAGCGGAAGCCAGCGTCCAGGCTCGACGGCCGGCCCCGAACCGGCCCCCAAGCGCGAGGCCGATGCCCACCCCAGACCCCGCGCCCAAAAGCCGGCGCCCGCCCACTCGCCCTCAAGAACCGGCGCCGGCTCCGACACCACACCCCGGAGAACCGTGCCCGGCCGAGCAGGGACGCACCGCCCCTTGCTGTTCACGGCGTGGACAGGGCCTCGGTTGGGGAGAGGCGGGAGGCGCGGATGGCGGGGTAGAGGCCGGCGATGGCGCCGATGAGGAGGGTGGCGGCGAGGCCGCCGGCCGTGGCCCAGGCCGGGACGACCGAGGGCCAGCCGCTGTAGAGGGCGTACCCCATCGTGACGCCCGTCCCCAGCAGGACGCCGCCGGTGCCTCCAAGTGCCGACAGCAGGAGGGATTCGGCCAGGAACTGGGTTCTGATCTGTCCCCGCGTCGCCCCGAGTGAGCGGCGGAGGCCGATTTCGGCGCGGCGTTCCAGGACGGAGATGACCATGGTGTTGGCCACGCCGACCCCGCCGACGAGCAGGGCCACCGCGCCCACGCCCAGGAGGAGGTTGGCGAAGGCTTGGCTGGTGGCCTGCTTGGCGGCCAGGGCGTCGGACGGGCGGGAGATGTCGACCTCGTTGGGCGCCTCGGGGTTGGCGGTGCCGGCCAGCACCTGGCGTACGGACTCCAGCTTGGCTTCTTCTGAGCGGGTGTAGAGGGTGGTCGGGTGGCCGTCGAAGCCGAGCCGGGACTCGGCGACGGGCCAGCCGACGAGGACGCCGCTGTCCAGCTCGGTGGCCAGTGCCACGGGCTCCAGGACGCCGACGACGGTGAAGCGGATGCCGCCGACGATGATCTGGGTGTCGGGGCCGGCGGCGCCGATGCCGAGCCGTTGGGCGGTGAGGGAGCCGATGACGGCGGCCGGGTAGCGTTCGGTGGCCGCGTTCAGCCAGGTGCCGCTGCGCAGGGTCGCGCCGACGGTGGCGGGCAGGTCGAGGCGGGCCGCGTACGTGCTGATGCCGCCCGTCTGGGCTTCCGGGATCTGTTCGGAGCGGTAGACCTTGGCGTCGGCGGCCTTGCCGATGGACGAGACCGCCTGGACGGGCCCGATCCGCTCGATCATGGCTTCGGCGTCCTTGGGGAGCTGGGCGGCCTCGCCGGTGATCGTGGAGCCGGCGGAGAGGGTGAGCAGGTTGGTGCCGAGGGCGGAGAGCTGGCGGTCGAGCTCGGCGCCCGAGGAGGACGACAGCCCGACGACGCCGACCATGGCGGCGATGCCGATGGCGATGCCCAGCGCGGACAGGAACGCCCGCAGCGGCCTGGTGCGCAGGCCGACGGCGCCCACCCGCATCACGTCGGCCGCCCGCATCCTGGCGGGGGACAGCCGGGGCCGCTGGATGGCCACCATCACGCCACCCCTGATTCCACGGGTTCCGACGGCGTGAAGGCCGAGTCGGAGATGATCTGGCCGTCGCGCATGCGGACCTGCCGGGGCAGGCTGGCGGCGATCTCCCGGTCGTGCGTGATGATCACGATGGTGGTTCCTCCGGCGTTCAGCTCGTGCAGCAGCTCCATCACTCCGGTGCCGGAGACGGAGTCGAGCGCGCCGGTGGGCTCGTCGGCCAGCAGCAGCGGCGGCTCCCCCGCCACCGCCCTGGCGATGGCGACGCGTTGCCGTTCACCGCCTGACAGCTCGTGCGGCTCGTGGTCCATGCGGTGCTCCAGCCCCACGCGTTTCAGCGCCGCCGCCGCGCGGCGGCGGCGTTCGGCCCTGCTCAGGCCGGTGTAGACGAGGCCGTCGGCGACGTTGTCCAGCGCCGGGACCTTGGCAGCCAGGTGGAAGGACTGGAAGACGAACCCGATCGTGGTCGCCCGCAGCGCGGAGAGCTGGTTGTCCGACAGCTTCGACACGTCGTACCCGTCGATCTCGATCGTCCCGGACGACGGCCGGTCGAGCGTGCCGACCACGTTGAGCATGGTCGACTTGCCGGACCCGGACGGGCCGACGATGGCGACCAGTTCGCCGTGGTCGATGCGCAGCGACACCTCCTTCAGCGCGGCCACCCCGCCGGGATACGTCCTGGACACCTCGTGCAGGGAGATCATGGGATACGTCATTTCGGCATCCCCACGGTCATGCCCTCGCTCAGCCCGTCCCCCTTGACCTCGACCCGGCCCCCGGCGAACAGGCCCGTCTCGACCGCGATGTAGCGGGACCGGCCGCCTTCGATGACTTCGAGGCCGAACCCGCCCTCCTGCAGCGCGACCAGCGCCGCCACCGGAACGGTCAGCACGTTCTTGCGTTGCGAGGCGGTGAACGTCACGTCCACCGACGCCTTGTCCAGCCCCCGGGCCGACTTGGCGTTCCCGATGGAGACCAGCGCCTCCACCCGCGTGTCCGGATCCTCCTGCCCCTCACCCGGGACGATCACCGTGGCCACCTCGGTGACCTTGCCCTTCACGCTCTTGCCGTCCGGCAGCGTGACCTCGACCTTGGCCCCCTTCCTGGCCATCCGCTGGTCCTCGGCCTCCAGCTCCACCGTGATCACCTTGTCGGTGCCCGTGTACGTGAGCACCTTCTGCCCCGGCTGGGCCGGCGAGCCCTCCTCGGTCTCCAGGCTCTCCACCCGCACCCTGCCGGGCGCGAAGACGACCTGGCCCAGCTTGACCACGCCGGTCTCGGGCAGGCCGCGATCCTCCTGCCACTCCAGCACGGCCTCGTACGTGTCGTAGGTGAACTCGTCGTCCACCGTGAAACCGTCGTAGCCGAGCTTGCTCAGGTTGCGCTCCAGGCTCTCGACGTCCTTGCCCTCCACGCCGATCTTCAGGTCACGGTACGCGGGCGTGCCGCCGTACATGAGCGTCACGGGGTCGTTGTCCAGCCGGTACAGCGACTTGCCCCGGGTGATGGTGGCACCGCTGTCGGGCAGCCACGTGATCGTGCCGGGCTGGCGGGCCACGGCCGAGGTCACCGGGCCGTAACCCAGCTCGCCGTCCGCGTCCCGCGTGTCGTTCAACGTCTGCCTGGTCACCGTCGTGGTGGCCGGGGGCAGCGCGCCCGCCGAGGCGGTCGGGCCGGCGCCGCCTTTCAGCAGGTCCGCGCTGTTGACCGCGACGAACCCGCCGCCCGCGGCCGCCGCCACGACCAGGAGCGCGGCCACCAGCCGGCCCTTGCCACGGCGGCGGCGCTGCCGGGGAGGCGTGGCCTCCGGCTCCGCTTTTCCGTCGATGGTGGCCATACCCATCAAGAACCTCCCAGGCCGGCGTCAGCGGACTCCTTCTGGCACTTCTCCTGCGCGGACTTGAAGTCGGGGTCCTCGCCGACCTCGGGCGTGATGCGCATCATGCCGCCCTCGGGGTCGGGGTAGGCCTCGACGCCGTTGTCGCGCATGCACTGGGCGAGCTTGCGCATGTTCTCGGCCTGCTTGGGGTCGCCGCCGCCCTGCCGGGTGCCGCTCGGGGCGTACTGCTTGCACGCCTCCTGCGCCGCCTGGACCTTCTCCTGCGGGGTGTTCTTGTCGAACTTCATCATCACCCGGCCGTCAGGCTCGGGGTCGGGCATGTCGATGCCGTTCTCGCGCATGCACTGGGCGTACTTCAGGCCCTTGGCCTGCGGGTCCTCGGACGGTTTGGCGCTGGCGGCGGCCTGGTTGCCGGTGCCGCTCACCGAGGCCACGTCGGACCCGCCGGTGTCGCCCGAGCCGCAGCCGGTCAGGAGCAGGGTGAGCGCGAACGGTGCCGTGACCAGCGCGCTGAGGACGTGTCGTCGCATGGAAACTCTCCTCGTCGGGGTGAACGTCGTTCGAGGGGAGATGCAATAGGGGACGGTGTTTCCTCAGCGTTTCCGTCTCGGCGCCGCCTCCGCATCGGCAAGTTGTCGTCGGGTAGGCGGCACCGGGCAGCACCGAGCAGCACCGAGCAGCACCGAGCAGCACCGGGCAGCACCGGGCAGCACCGGGCGGGCGTCGCCGGGCAGGCAGAACCGGGCGGCCCCGTTCTGTTGAACGGCACGCTCCCCGGCCGCCATCCGCGGCTTATCCGGAGCAAATGCCCCGTCCGTCACACTCGGCCTTGTAAGCGGATGGAAGGGCCTGAGATACGCCATGCGGGTGCTGGTGGTTGAGGACGAGCCCATGCTCGCCGACGCGATTGCCGAGTGGCTGCGCGAGGAGACGCACGCGGTCGATCTGGCTCACGACGGCGAGGCCGCGCTGGAGCGGATCGCGGTCAACGACTACGACGTGGTCGTGCTGGACCGGGACCTGCCGCGCGTGCACGGCGACGAGGTGTGCCGGGAGATGGTGGCCTCGGAGTGCGACGCGCGGGTGCTGATGCTCACCGCCGCCGCCCAGCTCGACGACCGGGTGACGGGCCTGTCCATGGGCGCCGACGACTACCTGACCAAGCCGTTCGCGTTCCCGGAGCTGGCCGCCCGGGTGCTGGCGCTGGGGCGGCGCTCGCGGCCCGCCGCGCCGCCCGTGCTGCGCCGCGCCGGGATCACGCTCGACCCCGCGCGGCGGGAGGTGTTCAGGAACGGGCGGTTCGTCCCGCTGTCGAAGAAGGAGTTCGCCGTCCTGGCCGAGCTGCTGCGCGCCGACGGGAACGTCGTCTCCGCCGAGCAGCTCCTGGAGAAGGCGTGGGACGAGAACGCCGACCCGTTCACCGGGGCGGTCCGGCTCACCATACTCAAGCTGCGCCGCAAGCTCGCCGACCCGCCCGTCGTGGAGACCGTGGCGGGAGTGGGGTACCGGATCGCGTGAACCTCCTGCTGTCCTCACTGCGCAGCCGGGTCCGGCCCACGCTGCGGCTGCGGCTCACGCTCGTGTACGGCGCCGTGTTCCTCCTGGCCGGGCTGGTCCTGCTCGGCGTCACGTACCTGCTGTTCCAGCAGCAGCTCGTGCAGACCTTCGACGACCGGTACGCCTCCCCCGCCGAGCCTGGCCGGTTCAAGCAGCTGCTCATCAAGCAGGACGGCGTCACCCTCTACGGCGACGCCGCCATGGAGTGGCTGTGGCGGCAGCAGCAGGAGCTGCGCGACGCCGCCGTCACCTCGCTGCTCACGCAGGGGGCGATCGCGCTCGTCGCGGTCGGCGGCGCGGCCGTCGGGCTCGGCTGGTGGGTGGCCGGACGCGTGCTGGCCCCGCTGCACCTCGTCACCGCCACCGCCCGCAAGATCGCCGCCGCCCCCATGGCCGAGCGCGGCCTGCACGAACGCATCGCGCTGCGCGGGCCCGCCGACGAGGTCAAGGACCTCGCCGACACCTTCGACACCATGGTGGAGCGGCTCGACCACTCCTTCGACGGGCAGCGCCGGTTCGTCGCCAACGCCTCCCACGAGCTGCGCACGCCCCTGACGCTCAACCGGGCGCTGGTCGAGCTGGCCATGCACCGGCGTACCGCCTCCTCCGACGTCAAGGAGCTGGGCGAGAGCCTGCTGGAGATCAACGCCCGCCACGAACGCCTGATCAGCGGGCTGCTCCTGCTCGCCAGGTCCGAGCAGGAGGTCGCCGACCGCTCGCCCGTCGACCTGGCCGACATCGTCACCCACGTCACCGCCCAGACCGCCGACCAGGCCGCCGACGCCAAGATCACCGTGTACGAGGTCGTCGCGCCCGCCCCGACCACCGGCGACGCGCTCCTGCTCGAACGCCTCGTCCACAACCTCGTGGAGAACGGCATCCGCTACAACCTCGACGACGGCACCGGCTGGGTGCGGGTCGTCAGCCGCACCGTGTCAGGCGACAAGGTCGAGGTAGAGGTCAGCAACACCGGCCCCGCCGTACCGCCGTACGACGTGCCGCTGCTGTTCAAGCCGTTCCACCGGCAGGCGGGCGAACGCGCCGTCACCGGCACCAGCGCCGGGCTGGGCCTGTCGATCGTACGGTCGGTGGCGATCGCCCACGGCGGCGACGTGCGAGCCCGCCCCCGCGACGGCGGCGGCCTCATCGTGGCGGTGTCGCTGCCCCGCGCTACCGACCGCTCCTGGTGAGCAACCCGCGCAACTCCTCGTGCAGCCGCCCGGGATCCACGCTCACGATCTCGTACGCCGCCACGCCCGCCACCGCGAACGGATCCTCAGCCGCCACCCGCTCCACCCGCTCCCTCGGCCCGGTGGCCAGGATGACCCCGCCGAGATCGTCGGGGACGGTCTGACCCGACAGCAGGAACGTACCGTCGGCATGGTGCCGCTCCAGGTAGGCCACGTGGCCCGGCACGTGC
Source organism: [Actinomadura] parvosata subsp. kistnae (assembly GCF_900323885.1). Lineage (GTDB taxonomy): Bacteria > Actinomycetota > Actinomycetes > Streptosporangiales > Streptosporangiaceae > Nonomuraea > Nonomuraea composti. The sequence continues at coordinate 650,355 of NZ_OOHJ01000018.1, forward strand.
GGGGTCACTTGGTCGGCAGGGACGGTGTAGCGGACGAGTAGTACGTGGAGCACGACGTCATTCTTCCTTGTATAAGGGGGAGGCGGTTTCCGAGGCCGGCACCTCCTGCCCGCCCGACCGCGGATCTTGTCGCGCGATCGTGCGGGATCCGTCCCGTGAAGGCGGAACTTGATGCGTGACCGTGTCGGGATCCTCGCCCGACCGCAGATCTTGTCGCGTGGCCGTGCGGGAATCTTCGCGCGCAGACCGGCCGGGGAGCGTGCGCCGGTGCGACCGGCCGTTCTCCTGCCGTCCCGCATGAAAAGTCGCACGAACGCGCCACACCGCTGGCACCGACAGCGTGGCCAGCGTCAGCAGCACGGTGAACGCGGCGCAGACCACCAGCACCGGCCCACTGCCGAACGCGGACGCCGCCGGGCCGGCCAGGCCCATGCCGAGCGGTGCGGCCACCAGCGACCCCAGCATCGTCACCGAGGTCGCCCGCGCCACGAACTCCTCCGGCACGTGCTGCTGCACGACGGTGGTCTGGAGCACGTTGTAGACGACGAGCTGCAGACCGGCGGCGGCCCCCGCCGGCACCAGCAGCCACAGGCCGGCGGGCACGGCGAGCAGCGCCGGGAGCGGCGCCATCAGCAGGAAGGCCAGCAGCGCCGCGACCATGGGACGTCCGGGGCGCCACCGGGTGCCGAGCAGGCCGCCGGCCAGCCCGCCCACCGCGTACGCGATGCCGATCGCCGACCACGCCGGAGCGCCGCCGAGCTGCCGATCCGCGACATAAGGGCCGAGCACGAGGATCGGCGAGACCACGACCGCGTTGCCGAGGGCGATGTGCACGATCCACACCCACAGCCAGGTGTGCCTGCGCACCTCGGCGAGGCCGCCGCCGATGCTCGCCAGCAGGCCCCGGGTCGGCGGCGGCCGGCCGTTCGTGATCGTGCGGGGCAGTAAGGCCAGGAAGCCCGCGCTCACCAGGAACGTCAGCGCGTCGATCAGCACCGCCCAGCCCGGCCCGACCAGCGCCACCAGCGCTCCCGCTGTCCCGAGCGCCACGATGGAGGTGGCGCTGCGGGAGATCGAGATGAGCGAGTTGGCCGCCTGGAGGTGCTCCCCCCTCGCTAGCGAGCCGATGAGCCCCACGGCCGCCGGGTTGAAGAACGCCGACCCCGCCCCGGCGGCGAGCTGCAGGACCACGAGCATCCAGATCTGCGCGGTGCCCGTGATCAGCAGCACCGCCGTGACACCGTGCGCGGCGAAACGGACCAGGTCGGCGAGGAGCATGATCGTGCGCCGCGAGTACCGGTCACCTGCCGCCCCGCCGACCAGCGTCAGCACGATGACGGGCAGCCGGGTGCTGAGCACGACGATGCCGAGGTCCACCGGGGACCCGGTCAGGTGCAGGACGGCGAACGCGAGCGCGAGCGGCGTCAGCGAGTCGCCGAACGTCGAGGCCGTCTGGCCTGCGAAGTAGCGGCGGAAGTCGCGGATCGCCAGTGGTCTGAAGATGACGCGTGCCCCTTTCCTGCCCAGATCCTCGTACGGGTCGTCGAGCCCGTGCAGGCGACCGCGGCCGGGCCGGCACAGACTGCTCATCAGCCGGCCCTCGTCCCCGACGTTCGGGAACACGGACCGGCGGCCGCCCGGCCCCTCACCCCCGACGTTCGGGAACGCAGACCAGCGGCCCGCCCGGCCCTCGCCCCCGATGCACGGGGAACGCAGACCGGCGACCGGCCGGCCCTCGCCCCGATGCTCGGGGCGCTGACCGGCGGCTGCCCGGCTCCGCCCCCAGATGGCAGGACGTCGGCCGGTAGCTGCCCGGCCCTCACCCCGATGTTGTGGGACGACGACCGGCGACTGCCCGGCCCCTGCCCCGAGATGGCGGGACATCGGCCGGTGACAACCCGGCTCCGCCCCCGACATGGCAGGACGTCGGCCGGTGGCTACCCGGCCTCCGCCCCCATGACTGTGGGACGCCGACCGGCGGCTGGCCAGCTCTTGCCTCCCACATGGCTGGGCACGGGCTGGACCGGCTCTCCGGCCCTCGCCCCGCCGGTGTGGCGGGACGCGGGCCGACGAGCTCAGGATGGCCACCTTGCCAGGCGCCACCGACAGAATCGGTTCACGGCCGGTCGCGGACGTAGTAGTCGCCGAGAGTGTCGTCGTACCGGCCGGTGGGACGGCAGCAGCGGCGGAAAGCGGCGGCCGGAGCCGCAGGGGCACGGGTCGTTGCCGCCGAGCTTCTCGATCAGCTCCTTGTCGCGGCCGACGCGCCGGTCGCCGCGCTTGACGTGCGTCTCGCTAAGGGGAACCCCCGGCGGCGCTTGCTGGTCGGCTCAAAAGGACATCTCGTCGCGGTACATGGCGGGCCTCCTCGGTCCGGTGATGAACGGGCGTCACGATAGGCGGTCGGCGCCCAGGTGAGCGACCGATTTTCGGCACGTACGCGTTCGTGCCCCGCACGCCGCCTTCGTCGGTGAACGACCGGTCGGCCAGCACGAACGCGTTCCCCCGGCGTCGGCCACCGGCCCCGGCCGAAATCCTGCTGCGGTGCCTCGCCTACCGTTCCTGAGGCGGCTCCGGCCTCAGGCAGGCCAGCACCGCCGCCACCCGCCGGTGCACGTCGCCGTATCTCCAGCACGCCACCCTCGTCGGTGAACGACCGGTCGGCCCGCACGTACGCATTCCTGCCGGGCACGCCACCTTCTGCGGCGAGCGACCGGTCGGCCCGCACGTACGCATTCCTGCCACGCACGCCACCCTCTGCGGCGAGCGGCCACGCGAGCAGCGGGTGCAGGGCTGCGGCTGGTGATCGCGTACGGAGGCGGGGTCTCGGGTACCTATGTGATCATCCCGACGCCCGAAATCGGAAGGATGCTCATGGAACTCCCCCGTTTCCACCTCGCCGTCCCCGTGGACGACTTGGACGCGGCCCGCCACTTCTACGGCGACCTCATCGGCTGTGCCCAGGGCCGCAGCTCCGACCGCTGGATCGACTGGAACCTGCACGGCCACCAGTTCGTCACCCACCTGGCGCCGGTCCGCGCCGAGCGGGTGCACAACCCGGTGGACGGCCATGACGTGCCGGTCCCGCACTTCGGGTTGATCCTGACGATTCCAGAATTTCATGAATTGGCCGACCGGTTCCGCGAGGCGGGCACCGCGTTCGTCATCGAGCCGTACCTGCGCTTCGAGGGGCAGCCGGGCGAGCAGTGGACGATGTTCCTGCTGGACCCGGCGGGGAACGCCTTGGAGTTCAAGGCGTTCGCCGACGACTCGCAGGTCTTCGCCGTATGACCAAGAGCTCGCCGTATGACCAAGAGCTCGCCGTATGACCAAGAGCTCGCCGCCTGACCAAGAGCTCGCCGCCTGACCAAGAGCTCGCCGTTTGATCAGGGGCTCGCCGTTTGATCAGGGGCTCGCCGTTTGATCAGGAGGCCGCTGTCTGATCAGGTGGCCGACACTCGGCCAGGAGCTCGCCGTCCCGATCAGGAGGTCGGGGAACGGCCGAGTAGTTCCGCCAGGCTGGTGGCCGGGTGACCGGTGAGGGCCGGGATGCCGTCGGTGACCCCTTCGAGCTCCCCCGCCGCGATCGCCAGGTACGTCGACACCCACGCCTCCACCTGCCATGCGGGCGCGCCGTAGCTCTCGCGTGACGCGTACGCCTCCGGGACCGTCTCGGCGTGGTAGGTGACGGTACGCCCCGTCGCCGCGCTGATCGTGGCGGCGACCTCGTCCAGGGTGAGGGCCTGTGGGCCGGTCAGGTCGTACGTGGCGCCCTCATGCTCCTTCGGCGCCAGCAGGACGTTCGCCGCCGCCTCCGCGATGTCGTCCTGCGCCACGGCGGCCACGCGCCCCTGCCCGGCCGGGCCCCTGATCACGCCGTCGTCGCCCGTCATGCCGGGCAGGAAGTCGGCGTACAGGTTGTCGCGCAGGAAGGTGAAGGTCAGGCCGCTGTCGCGGATGTGCTGCTCGGTCGCCCAGTGGTCGCGGGCCAGCGTGAACGTCGCCTCGGGGGCCGCGCCGTAGAACGAGACGTACACGAGGTGGGAGACGCGGGCGTCGCGGGCGGCGTCCACGAACGCACGGTGCTGGTCGAGGCGGTCGGCACTCTCGGACGCCGACACGAACAGCACGGTCGAGGCCCCGTCGAGCGCCTGCCGCAGCGCCGCCCGATCACCGTACGCGGCGTCGACGGCCGTGGCGCGGTCGAGACGCGGGGCGCGGGCGGTGGCGTGCCGGGATACGAGCCGCTGCTCGACGCCGGCAGCGGCGAGCCGCGCGGCGACCCGGCCCCCCAGACGCCCGGTGGCACCGGTCGTGACGATGAACGACATACCGGCACCCTAACCGGGACACCATCCCCGCCCCCGCCCGCCATCCCGCAACCGCCGCGCCGCCCTGGCGGCGACGCCGTCAACGAGCCTGCCGCCACCCCATAGCCAACCCGAACACCGCTCAAAACCGGACCACCGCGCCACGCCCGCCCCAGGCGTCGCTCACCGTGGTGGCGGTGCTCAGAGGCCGAAGGCGGCGCGGGTCCAGCGGTACTGCGCGTCCAGCAGGTCGCCCAGCAGGTCGTACAACGTTCCCTCCGGGTACACCCCGACCCGCTCCGGTTGCCCGTGTTCGCCCGCGGAGTCCCGTTCGGCGAGGAGGATCACCCGGCCGTCGGCGCGGTCCAGGCCGAGCCCGACCAGTGCGGCCCGGGCGCCCGCGCACGCCTCCGCGTCGCCCTCGTGGTAGTAGCCCTCCACGAGGTTGTCCCACAGGGCGCGGGCGGGCGGGCTCTGGTCGGGGCTGAAGGCCCGCCCGGAGAAGACGACCACCATGGCGTCCACCCGCATGGCGGCCGCGCTGCGCCGGTGGGTGTCGTCGAACGTCCCCTCCGGCGGCACCGGTTGTGTACGGAACGACTCGACGAGCGTACGGAGCACGGAGCCGAGCTCGCATTCGGCCACCCTGGGGTCCATCTCGTACTCGATGAACCCGGCCAGGGGGAACGGCGGGTCGGGCAGCGTATTGTAGCCGAGGAAGAGTCTCGGCCCGCCGGGCGGCGCCCCGCGGGAGCCGATCGGCGCCGTCAGCGCTCCGTGCGCCACCCGGCCCAGCGCGCCGCACCCGTGATCGGGCAGGCCTTCAGCCGACCGAAACATACTCATGAGCAAATTGTGTCAGTCGGATTACTCTTCGTATAGACGAAGCAGGTGACTTTAGGGCGGTCGAGCTACGCCTGCCCCTCGCCCGCGATCACCGCCACGGCCTCCACCTCCACGAGCTGGTCGTGGTAGCCGAGCACGGTGACGCCGAGCAGCGTGCTCGGCACGTCGTGCTCCCCCATGTACTCCCGGTACACCTCCCACGCCGTCACCAGGTCGGCCTGCCGGGTGGAGGCCACGTACACGGTGGTCTTGACGACGTCGGTCAGGGACGCGCCGGCGCCTTCGAGCGCCGTGACGAGGTTGCGCATCACCTGGTGGGCCTGGCCGGCGTAGTCGCCGACGGCGACGGTCTTGCCGTCGAGGTCGAGGGGGCAGGCGCCGGCGACCCAGATGGAGCGTACGGGCGCGTCGACGGTGGCGGCATAGGCGTAGTCGACCTGCTGGGTGAGCCGGTCGTTGCGAATGAGTCGAACTCCTGATGTCATGACCGTTCTTCCTACCATCCGGCGCTCCCGTGCCGCCTCCGGATTTTTCCGCACTTCGACCAGCGCCGATACCATCCTCCTGGAGCGTCCCCTCATGCACTGTCAGCTCAAGGGAGAGTCGCCGTGCGCGTCCACCTGGCCGTCTTAGCCGCCGTCACGATCCTCCCGTGCGCCGCCCTGCCCGCACTGACCGTCCTGCCCGCCTCGGCCGCCGCCACCGTGTCGTACGAGTGCACCACCAAGGCCACCGGCGAGAAGCAGGAGGTCGGGCTCGACGTCGAGCTGACCGTGCCCGCGCAGGCCACCGTGGGCCAGCAGATGACGATCGGGTGGAGCGGGGTGTTCGTGACGGGCAAGGAGCTGACGGCTCCGGCGACGGGCATGGAGGGCGAGCTCAACATGTACGTGTACGCCGGGATCAGCGGCATCGACGACCTGACCTCGGCCACCGGCGTCGCCGAGCTCGGCACCGTCATCCCCGGCGAGCCCGTCGCCATCCCGTCGACTGCCACGATGACCACCACCCCGCGCAAGAGCGGCAGCGGCACCGTGCACGCGGGCGCCATCAACTTCGGCCTGACGCCCCAGGACCGCCTGGTCGAGTGCGAGGTGAAGAACAAGGACTCTCTGACGCAGTACCCATTCACCGTCCTCGGCGCCGACGGCTCGACCCCCACCACCACGGACACCAGCACCACGGGCACCAGCACCACGGGCACCCCCACTCCTGAGGCCAGTGAGGACGACACCGGCAGTGAGGAGCAGGAGAGCCCCGCCACGACCGACTCCGCCGACATCCCGGCAGGCGGGGTCGACACGGGTGCCGGCGGGCTGGCCGGCCCGGACGGGCGGGCGCTGGTGCTGACGGGTCTGGTGATCACGCTGGCGGCGGCCACGGGCCTCCGCCTCCGCAGACCCCGCCCCCGAACGCACCAGGGCCCGGACACCGGCCCCTGAAGGCCCCTAAAGACACCTAGAGGCGCCTGGAGGTGGCGTCAGCCTCCCACCAGCGGCACGAGCTTGACGAACGACACCACGGGATCGGCGGCGAGATCGACCGTCTCGGCCAGATCCTCGATCTGCCGCTCCCCCACCAGTAACAGGAACCCGTTGCGCTGGAACGCCCGCTCCGCCAGGTCCGCCTGCCGCTCCCAGTCGATGCGCCGTCCGTTCAGCTCAGTCTCGGCCGCCCCGGGCCGCACCAGCCCCCGGAAGCGGGAGCCGGGCTCGGCGTTGTGCCGGGCGACCTCCTCGCGGACGCGCAGCCGGACGAGCTCGCGCGCCGAGATGCGCGCGGGCAGCCCGGGCAGCGTGAACTCGTCGAGCGGCCTGCCGGTCGCGCTCTCGTCCCGGAAGGTGACCGTGGCCATGGGGCGGCTCCGCTGGGGGTGTCGAGGTCTGACGGATCCACCCATGAGTAGCAGCCCGCACCGACAACTTCGCCTTCCGTTCAAACCATTGAACTCCGCGACCGGCGGCGTCACGGTGCGCAGGGCATCCCCGCGCGGGCACCCTCAACTCGATGAAGTCGCAGGATGAGTGTGCGGATGGAGCGGACGGTCGGCGGCCGCCCACGGCGTTTCGGCCGGCAGATGCGGGCATGCTGGTGCTTCACCAACTCGCGGTGCCGGCGCAGGACGGTGTCTGGGCGGACGACAAGCCGGAATCGACGCAGGACGGCACGGGGCAGGGAGGTCAAGAGCGCCGCCAGGAAGAGGCGGAGGGCTTCGCAAGGCCATGACCTGGTCGGCTGCTCCTCCTCGGCCCCAACCGCTCGGTCAGCACAGCGATCTCCTCCCGCTCGGAGGGCGCGAAACCACCCCTGCCCCTCGAAGTCGATCACAGTGCCGTCCCTGCCAGGTGCCGGCCCTGCCGGATACTCGTCTGCATTTGCGTGTGCCTCTTGAGGTGGCAGTGCCGCCTTCGCCCCGGGGTCGGTTGCCATGAGTCCCGAGTAGAGCGTTGCCGCAGGCCACAGCGGGTAATGGTGACGGGAGAGGGCCGTCAGGGGTGGAGGACGACCTTGATGGCTCCGGAGGCCCGGTCACCGGCCACGCGGAAGGCCTCTGCGGCATCGTCGAGGGGGAAGCGGTGGGTGATCACCGTCTGCGCGATCGCAGGGTTGCCGGCGAGCAACGCTGCGGCCTGTTCGGTGTCGCGGATGCCGTCGTGCCGGCTGTAGGAGATGGAGTTGACGTAGGTGAGTTCCTTGACCAGGCGGGCGACGCCCGGGATGGGAACGGTGTGCACGTAGACGCCCAGCAGCACGACGCGACCGCCGGGGCGGGCCAGCTCGGCGCACCGGGCGAGACCGGACTCGCTGCCGGCGGCGTCGATCACGACGTCGTAGAGGCCTTCGGCTGGGCCGGCTTCGAGCCGCTCCGCAGCCATCCTCTGGTGCTTGTGGCGCACCTCGATATCGACGTCGTGGCCGCGCTGCCGGGCCGCGGCCACGGCCAGCAGCCCGATGCTGCCGCCGCCGACGACCGCCACCCGCTCGCCCGGCGTGAGCGCCGCCCTGCGGACGCCGTGCCAGGCCACTGACGCCGGCTCCACGAGGCAGGCGTCGCGTACGTCCAGGCCGGCCGGAAGCGGGACGAGCATGTTCTCCGAGACCGTCACGGCATCGCACATGCCGCCGTCTCGGAATATGCCGAGCGTCCCGTGCTCCGGGGCAGTGCACCGCTGGACATGGCCGGTGCGGCATTGGTCGCACTGTCCGCAGTGGACCAGGGGTTCGACGGCATAGCTCCGGCCGTCGGCGGCGGTGCCGGCGAACTCGTGGCCGTAGGTGTAGCCCTGAACGGTGTAGCCCTGAACGCCGCCGGCCGCGAAGGTCACGTCGGTCCCGCAGATGCCCGTCGAGGCGATGGTGAGGCGTACGCCGGGCGCTACCGGTTCGTCGATCTCGGTCACGAGGATGCCCTGGTCGGTGTTACGCACTGCGCGCATGATGATCCCTTCGACCCGCCACTATGTGAACGCTGTTAGCTTATGGTAAGTGATCGACGTTCGCTTAGGCCTTATCGTGGTCCCCGTGCGCGAACCCACGACGACAGGCATGACCGGCGAGCTGCCGCCGCATGACCCCCGGAAGAACCAGCGGGCGGAACCGAGGCCGGGCACGGCGGCCTGGTGGCTTGCCCAGGAGAACGAACCGGCGCGGCGGCGGCGGCGCAGATCACTGACCCTCGATGCCGTCCTCGACACGGCCATGGCCCTGCTCGACACGCGCGGGGTGGACGCGCTGACGATGCGCAACATCGCCGAGGGACTCGGCTGCACGCAGGCGTCCCTCTACCGCCACGTGCGCAACCGCGAGGAACTGGTGACCCTGCTGGTCGACCGGGCACTCAGCGTGGCGAGCTCGGTTCCGCCCGGCGACACGGACTGGGCCGAGAAGGCGGCGTGGTCCGCACGCCTGTTCCGCGAGCACCTGCTCCGGCACCCCGGCGTGGCCTCGCTCCTTCGCGGGACCGAGCGGCTCGGCCCCAACTCGCTGGCCGGGGTGCAATACTCCCTCGACCTGTTCATCGGCGCCGGCTTCAGCCCCCGGCTCGCGTACGCCGCCGCAGCGTCGCTGGCCACCTTCATCATCGGCTCGGTGAACTTCAACCTCGGCCTGGACTCGTCAGATCCCGAAGAGAGCCGTCACCGGCGCCTGCTCTACCGCTCCCGAGACGCCGCGACCTTGCCCCTGATCGTGCAACACGCCGACGCCCTCGCGGAGGTCAGCAGCGACGACGAGTTCGAAGTAGGCCTCAAGGCCTTGTTGACCGGGTTCCGCGCCCTGATCCAGAACCCGGACATCACACACGATTAGCGCACCTGGCCGGCCTTCAAGCTGCTGACCGGCTTCAATGACGGTCGCCCGGAAGCGGCCCCTGGATCGGCCGCGCGGAGAGCGTCGGCGGCGCGGCCGCGCTCGCGTACGCAGTGGGCGGGCAGAGCCGTCCTGCGGGCCGCAATGATGCGGCCCGCAGGACGACCGGACAGCGGCCTGAAACCGGGTTCGCGGAACGCCCGGCCACACGCCGGAACCGTGCCGAAGAGCATTCAGCGAGCAACCACGGGGGCACATCGGCGCGGCCGGAGTCGCCGAGAAAGCGAGAAACCCCAGCTCAGGACCCTGAGCTGGGGTTTTCGTGCGGTGCGCCGCCAGGGACTCGAACCCCGGACCCGCTGATTAAGAGTCAGCTGCTCTGACCAACTGAGCTAGCGGCGCGCTGGCAGACAGGAATATACCGGTGATCCGCATCCTGGTCGAATCGGTATCCGGGGCACATCACCGGCTAGAATAAAGTTCGGCTCGCAGGCTCGCAGGCTCGCAGGCTCGCAGGCTCACAGGCTGACGGCCTCTCCAGGCTGAAGCGCTACAAGCTCACAGGCTCCGGCAGACAGGATCATGCATGTTCGACTCGCCCGCCGACGTGACGGAGCGGCTCGCCGCCGTGGACTACCTCTCCGACGACGCCATCTCCACCTCGGTGTTCCTGGCCGCCGCGCTGGGCAAGCCGCTGCTGGTCGAGGGGCCGGCGGGGGTGGGGAAGACGCAGCTCGCCAAGGCGGTGGCGCAGGCCACCGGGGCGGAGCTGATCAGGTTGCAGTGTTATGAGGGGCTGGACGAGGCCAGGGCCCTGTACGAGTGGAACTACAAGAAGCAGCTGCTCAGGATCCAGGCCACGAGTGCGGATGACGACATCTTCAGCGAGGAGTTCCTGCTGGAGCGGCCGTTGCTGAAGGCCATCAGGTCCGAGGGACCGGCGGTGCTGCTGATCGACGAGACGGACAAGGCCGACGTCGAGGTGGAGGGGCTGCTGCTGGAGCTGCTGTCGGACTTCCAGGTGACGATTCCGGAGCTGGGCACGGTCGCCGCCACGCGCCGGCCGTACGTGGTGCTGACCTCGAACGCGACCCGGGAGCTGTCGGAGGCGCTCAAGCGGCGCTGCCTCTACCTGCACATCGAGTATCCGACGCCGGAGCGGGAGCGGGACATCGTGCTGGCGCAGGTGCCGGGTATCCGGGCCGAGCTGGCGGAGCAGCTGGCCAGGACGGTGGCGACGTTGCGGGCGCTGGAGCTGAAGAAGGCGCCGTCGGTGGCCGAGACCGTGGACTGGGCGAACACGCTGCTGGCACTGGGGCGGGCGGAGCTGGACGAGGCGACGGTGGCGGGGACGCTGGGCGTGGTGCTCAAGCACGCCTCCGACCACGAGCGGGCGGTCAAGGAGCTGGGGCTGCCCGATGCCTGAGCCGCGCGGGTCGCTGGTGGACCGGCATGTCGGGTTCGTGCACGCGTTGCGGGCGGCCGGGCTGCCGGTGTCGGTGGCCGAGGGGCTGGACGCGGCCAACGCGATGCGGGTGATCGAGCTGGCGGATCGGGAGTCGTTGCGGGCGGCGTACGCGGCGACGCTGGTGAAGAAGCCGGCGTACCGGCCGGGGTTCGACGTGCTGTTCGATCTGTGGTTTCCGGCGAGTACGACGGGGCTGGCCGGCGCCGTACGCCCCCAGGGCGGGATGAATCCGGAGACGGCGGACCTCAAGGAGCTGCGCGCCTACCTCGCCGGATTGTTGACGGACTCGACCGACCAGGAGATGCGCGAGTTCGCGCAGGCCATGGTGGAGCGGTTCGGGCGGCAGGAGGCGGCGGGGCCGGGGCGGCAGAGCTGGTTCTCCTACAGCGTGCTGCGGGCGCTGTCCCCCGAGACGTTGATGGCGGGCATCCTGCGCGAGGTGCTGCAGGGGCGCGAGCGCGGCGGGCTGGCGGAGAAGACCGTGCGCCAGCAGGTCAACACCGGGATCCGGCGGTTCGAGGAGGCGGTGGCCACCGACGTGCGGCGGCGGATCGCGGAGGAGTCGGGCATCGAGCGCATCGCCCGCTCGGCCGTGCGCCCGCCGCTCGACCAGATCGACTTCCTGCGCATCACGAAGGCGGACCTGGCGCGGCTGCGCAGGGAGGTGTATCCGCTGGCCAGGCGGCTGGCGGCGCGCCTGACGATCAAGCACAGGAAGGGCCGGCGGGGGCGGCTCGACTTCCGCCGGACCATGCGGGCCTCGTTGCAGAGCGGCGGCGTGCCGCTGACCACCCATTTCAAGCCGCCCCGGCCGCACAAGCCGGAGCTGGTCGTCCTCTGCGACACCAGCGACTCGGTCTCGTCGTTCGCGCACTTCACGCTGCTGCTGACGTACGCGTTGCGCGAGCAGTTCACGAAGGTGCGGGCGTTCGGGTTCGTGGACACGGTGGACGAGATCACCAGGTTCTTCCTGCCGGGCTCCGACGTGGTCGAGGCCATGACGCGGCTGGCGAACGAGGCGGACATGGTGCGCTTCGGCCGTACCAACTACGGGCACAGCCTGGAGCGCTTCGCCGAGAGGTACGCCGACGCGCTCGGCCCCAAGACGTCCCTGCTGATCCTGGGCGACGCGCGCTCCAACTACCAGCCGCCCGCCCTCGACGTGCTCAAGTCACTGGTGTCGAGGACCCGCTCCGCCTACTGGCTCAACCCCGAGCCGAGGCAGCAGTGGGACACGGGCGACTCGGTCGCGAGCGAGTACGGCACGGTCGTCCCTATGTACGAGTGCCGCAACGTCGCCCAGCTCACCGCGTTCATCGAAACGCTGGCGTGAGCGCCGTACAAGATCAGAGGCGCTGCAGCTCGCGGGCGGCGGTGCGGGCCAGCAGCTCGATCTGGGAGTCGTTGAGCACGCCGGCGTCGGCCGACCTGATCAGCCGGGCCGCCGTGCGCGGCCGCAGCAGCGTGAGGCCCTCGGCGGACACGACGCCGTTCCTGGGCAGGACGCCGCAGTGGACGGCGATCATGGGGGTGATCGTGACGGGCACGCCGGTCTCGCGGGTGAGCAGCTCGGCGAACGCCTCGGCCTTGTCGACCAGCGCCTTGGCGGTCTTGCTGCCGTACTTCTCGCCGAAGAACAGCCGCCCCACGTAGCAGGCGATCTCGACGTCGGGCGCCCACGACTCGTTGTCGATGATCCAGACGCCGCCCGGGCCGATCACGAGGTGGTCGATGCTGGCCTGGTCGCGGATGGCCCGGCCGTCGAGCACCTGGTAGCCCCGTCGCCGCAGCGTGCGGCGCAGGAGGCGGCCGGTGATCAGCTCACCGCGCCGGGCGCCCCGCCACACCGCTGTGCGGTAGAAGGAGTACCAGTCGAGAAACCAGTCTCCGCCGTACACGGCCGCGGCGGCCAGCACGCCGGTCAGGGCGGAGACGCCGGCGAGGCCGAACCTCAGGCCGAGCGCCACGCCGATGATGAACCCCACACCCGCCTTGACGTACCGGTACTTGCGCCGGTTCGGCGCGTCCTCGCGCCAGAACTTCTCGTACCACCACTGCGGGGACGACCCTGTGTACTTCTCGTTGGGCTGCACGTAGATCGAGCCACCGGGCACGGCAAACTCCCCGAATGAAGTAGATGTTGTACAGGATCTGCCACGCCGAAGATCCCTCGCCGGTCAAGGGATACCCGCTCCCCAACCAAGGCGAGCCTAAGGTGACGGAATTAGTACCCGCAAGACCATCAACCGACCAGTCGGTATGCTAAGGCGGTGACCAAGGGGGACCATGTGAAAGACGAACCGGTCAGGCAGCGGTTGCTCGCCGAGGCGACCCGGCTGTTCGCCGAGCGGGGCTTCGAGAGCACCTCCGTTCAGGAGATCGTCGTGGCGGCGGGCGTCACCAAGGGCGCCATGTACCACTATTTCGACTCCAAGGACGACCTGCTGCACGAGATCTACGCGCGGGTCCTGCGCATGCAGATGGACCGGCTGACGCAGATCGCCGACGGCCCCGGCACGATCGAGCAGCGCCTGCACCGGGCCGCGGCCGACGTCGTGGAGACGACGGCCGCCAACCTCGACGACTCGAAGATCTTCTTCAGGTCGATCCACCTGCTCGCGCCCGAGACGCAGAAGACCGTGCGGGCCGAGCGCCGCCGCTACCACGAGCGCTTCCGCGGGCTCGTGGCCGAGGGGCAGCGCACCGGCGTCTTCAGCGACCGCGTACCGGCGGAGCTGGTCGTCGACTTCTTCTTCGGCTCGGTGCACCACCTGGGCAGCTGGTTCCACGCGGACGGGCCGCTGACCGGCGCCCAGGTGGGCAAGCACTTCGCCGACCTGCTGCTGACCTCACTCGACCCCGGGGCCGGGCACGTCCACGAGTGAGGCCAGCGCGGCGCGGTGGTCGCCGGGCGTGCCCAGCGCGATCTCCGTCGCCTTCGCGCGCTTGAGATAGAGATGGACGGGGTGCTCCCACGTCATCCCGATCCCGCCGTGCAGTTGCAGGGCCTCCTCGGCCGCGTGCACGGCCACACCCGCGTTCCACGCCTGGGCCACGGCCACCGAGACCGACGAGGCGTCCGCCACCGCGTTCCTGGCCGCCGCCCTGGCGCGCACCACGTCCAGCCAGAGATCGGCCAGCCGGTGCTTGATCGCCTGGAAGGAGCCGACCGGACGGGCGAACTGGTGGCGCTCCTTGACGTAGGCCAGCGTCGTCTCCAGGCACCACTCGGCGACGCCGAGCTGCTCGGAGGCCAGCAGCCCCGCCCCGAACCGCAGCACGGCGGCCACGTCGCACGCCCCCACGCGCCGCGCCGGCGTGCGCGCGAACGTCACCGTGGCGACCGGCCTGGTCAGGTCCAGGGACGGCACGACCTCGACCGCCGCGCCCTCGGCCGCGTAGAGGTCGCCGTCCACCGGCACCAGCAGCACGTCGGCCACGTCCGCCCCGGCCACGCCGGTGACGGTCCCGGACAGCCGGCCCTCGCCGTCCACGGTCACGGACGAGCCGCGCCCCGGCACGTACGGGGAGGCGGCGAACGACACGGCCAGCGCCGCCGTCCTCCGCCCCTCGGCCAGCTCGCCCAGCAGCGCGTCCCTGGTCGGCAGCAGCGCCTGCGTGGCCAGCACCGCGCTGGTGAGGAACGGCACCGGCGCGACCGCCCGGCCCAGCTCCTCCAGCACCACGGCCGCCTCGGCCGGGCCCGCCCCGGCGCCGCCCAGCTCCTCGGGGATCAGCAGCCCGGCCACGCCGATCTCGCCGGCCAGGGTCTTCCACAGGTCCAGGTCGGTGGGCTCCGACTCGATGCGCTTGAGCACCGCGGCGGGCGGGCAGCGGTCGGCCAGCAGGCCCCGTACGGAGGCCCTGAGCTCCTCCTCGACCTCGGAGTACAGCAACGTCATCGCGGCAGGTCCTTCCAGGGCACGTCCTTGTCGACACGGGGTTCGGAGGGCAGGCCGAGCACCCGCTCGGAGATGATGTTGCGCAGGATCTCGGAGGTGCCGCCCTCGATGGAGTTGCCCTTGGCCCGCAGGTAGCGGTAGCCGGGGCCGCGGCCGTAGAAGTCGACGTCCTCGGAGCGGCGGAAGGTCCAGTCGTCGTAGCCGAGGTCGCGGCGCAGCTCGACGTCGAGGCCGGTCAGTGCCTGGTTGAGCTTGGCGAACGACAGCTTCATGCCCGACCCCTCGGGGCCGGGCTGCCCGGCGGCCAGCTGCTCGCGCAGGCGCGCCCCCGACAGGCGGGTGACCTCGGCCTCCACCCACAGCGACAGCAGCCGCTGGTGCAGGTCGTGGCTGCGCAGCTCGGGGTGCTCGCGCCAGGCCGACAGGACGGTGGCCATGACGCCGCCGCCGCGCCGCGTGGGGGCGCCGCCGATGGCGACGCGCTCGTTCATCAGCGTGGTCTGCGCGACCCGCCAGCCGTCGCCGACCTCGCCGAGCCGCAGGTCGTCGGAGAGCCGCACGCCGGTGAGGAACACCTCGTTGAACTCGGCCTCACCGGTGATCTGCCGCAGCGGCCGCACCTCGACGCCCGGCGCGTGCATGTCGCACACGAAGTACGTCAGGCCGCGGTGCTTGGGCACGTCCGGGTCGGTGCGGGCGACGAGGATGGCCCAGCGGGAGTGGTGCGCGCCGGACGTCCACACCTTCTGGCCGTCCACCACCCACTCGTCGCCGTCCCTGACGGCCCGCGTCGCCAGCGTGGCCAGGTCGGACCCGGCGCCGGGCTCGCTGAAGAGCTGGCACCAGATCTCCTCGCCCGTCCACAGCGGCCGCAGGAACCGGCGTTTCTGCTCCTCGGTCCCGAACGCCAGGATCGTCGGCGCCGCCATGCCCAGGCCGATGCCCTGCTTGCCGCTGTTGAGCTGCGGCGTGTCGGCCAGCTCCCGCTCGACGACCTGCTGCAGCTCGCGGCCGACGCCCAGGCCGCCGAGCCCTTCGGGGAACCACACCCAGGCGAGCCCGGCGTCGAACCTGGCCCGCAGGAACTCCAGCCGGTCCCCATGGGGGTCGTGCTCGCCGAGGAACGCCGCCACGCGCTCCTTGATCTCAGCTTCGTTCACATCCACCTCTTGAGCTCGCGATAGGCCAATGACCGCTTGTGCACCTCGTCGGGGCCGTCGGCCAGGCGCAGGGAGCGGGCGCCGGCCCAGAGGCCGGCCAGGGGGAAGTCCTGGGAGACGCCGCCCGCGCCGTGGACCTGCACGGCCTTGTCGAGGATCCACTCCACGGTGACGGGAGTGGAGATCTTGATTGCCTGGATCTCGGTGTGGGCGCCCTGGTTGCCCACCGTGTCCATGAGCCAGGCCGTCTTGAGCACGAGCAGGCGGGCCTGCTCGATCTTGATGCGGGACTCGGCGATCCAGTCCTGGACGACGCCCTGCTGCGCCACGGGCTTGCCGAACGCGGTCCTGGCCAGGGCCCGCTTGCACATCATCTCGACCGCGCGCTCGGCCATGCCGATCAGGCGCATGCAGTGGTGGATGCGGCCGGGGCCGAGCCGGGCCTGGGCGATGGCGAAGCCGCCGCCCTCCTCGCCGATGAGGTTGCCCGCCGGGACGCGGACGTCCTCGAACACGACCTCGGCGTGGCCCCCGTGGTCGGCGTCGGTGTAGCCGAAGACCCGCATGCCGCGCTTGACGTGCACGCCGGGGGTGTCGCGGGGCACGAGGATCATGCTCTGCTGGCGGTGCTTGGGCGCGTCGGGGTTCGTCTTGCCCATGACGATGAAGATCTTGCAGTTGGGGTTCATGGCGCCGCTGATGAACCACTTGCGGCCGTTGATGACGTACTCGTCGCCGTCGCGGGTGATGGAGGTGGCGATGTTGGTGGCGTCGGAGGAGGCCACGTCGGGCTCGGTCATCGCGAACGCCGAACGGATCTCGCCGTCGAGCAGCGGCCGCAGCCACTCCTTGCGCTGCCACTCGTTGCCGAACATGGCCAGCACTTCCATGTTGCCCGTGTCGGGGGCCGCGCAGTTGGTGGCGACGGGCGCGATGGACGGGCTCCGGCCCATGATCTCGGCGAGGGGCGCGTACTGGAGGTTCGTCAGGCCGGCGCCGTGCTCGCCGGGCAGGAACAGGTTCCACAGGCCGCGCTTCCTGGCCTCGTCCTTGAGGTCCTCCAGCAGGGGCGGCGGGCTCCAGCCGCTGGTGGCGGCCTGCTCCTCGAAGGCGGGTTCGGCCGGGTAGACGCATTCGTCCATGAAGTGGAGCAGGCGCTCGCGCAGGTCCTCGGTGACGTGGTCATAGGCGAAGTCCATGGGCGTGAGCCTACCGACCGGCCGGTATGAGTGTCGACAGGTGGTTCCCCGTAAAAAGGTGCAGGTGGCCATAAAAGTGGCACAAGGGGTCTCGTAGGGTTGCCGCCATGACCGCGAAGCTGCCTGCGCCGGTGGTGCTCGAGAACGACGTCGTCCGCCTCGAACCCCTCACCATGGACCACGTACCCGACCTGTTCGCCGCCGGCGGCGGCGACGACGAGCTGTGGCGCTGGCTGCCCATCGACACCCCGCGCACCGAGGAGGACCTGGGCAAGGTCGCCAGGAAGCTGATCGACGACGACGTGCACGTGCCGCACGCCGTGGTGCTCAAGGACGGCGGGCGCGCCGTCGGCTGGACCACCTACGCCGACGTGCCCGGCTTCGACCAGAGCATCGAGATCGGCTGGACCTGGTACGGCCGGGCCGTCTGGCGCACCGCCGTGAACACGAGCTGCAAGCTCCTGCTCATCGACCACGCCTTCACCCTCGGCTACAACCGCGTCCTGCTCAAGACCGACAACCTCAACCTCCGCTCGCAGAACGCGATCAAGCGCATCGGCGGCGTGCACGAGGGCACCCTGCGCCGGCACCGCAAGCGCTCGGACGGCACCTGGCGCGACACCGTCTGTTTCGGCATCCTCGAAGAGGAGTGGCCGCCGCACCGCGACCGGTTGGCGGCCCGCCTGAACCAGTTCTGACCCGTACAAGCACAGCCCGCCTGAACCTTTCCCAGAAGGGCGGCGTCTCATCCCGCATGACCGACAGGCTGGGGGGCTACTGGCTCGGCGCCCGGCTCGACGGCGGCGGGCAGGTCGTCGTGCGCGAGGCGTACGACGAGTCGGGCACCCGCCACGCCCTGGGCGTGCCGTGCGTGCCCGACGCCGAGGCGCGGGCCAGGCTCGCGGCGGCGGCCGAGGCGGCCGGGCAGGTGCGCTCGCTGTCGGTGGCCAGGCTGACCGCCGCCTGCCTCGACACCGACCCGCCCTACCTGGTCAGCGAGTACATCGAGGGCCCCACCCTGCGGCAGGTGGTGTGCCGGCACGGCCCCTACGCGGGCGACGACCTCTACCGGCTGGCCGCCGCCACGGCCACCGCGCTGGCGGCCGTGCACGAGGCGGGCGCCACGCACGGGGCGCTCACGCCGGACAAGGTCGTCCTCGGCGCCGAGGGGCCCCGCCTGGTCGGGCTCGGCCTGTCGGGCGACGGCGGCGGCCCGGCCGCGGACGTGCACGCCTGGGGCCGCCTGCTGGTCTTCGCCGCCTACGGGCCCGACGAACGATTACCCGGCGTGCGCGACGACGGCGGCGAGCGCTTCGACCGGCCGTTACGCGGCCTCGTCGCCGCCGCGCTGCACCGCGACCCCGACCGGCGCCCGAGCGCCCGCCAGCTCCTCATGTCCCTGCTCGACGCGCCCCAGTCGCAGCAAGGCCGCCTGTTACCGCCCGAGCCCGTGGACGACCCGCCGCTCGGCGCCCGCGCCGAGGCCGTCCACGCGCGGCTCAGCCCCGCCGAGCAGGCTCTGGTGCCGGACGTGTTCCTGCGCCTGGTCGGCGTGGACGCCGAGGGCGCCGACACCGTGGTGAGCGCCGGCCTGGACGAGCTGGTCGCCGGGCGGGCCGGCGACGAGACGGCCGCGATCGAGCGGGTGCTGGCCGCGTACCGGGAGGCCGGGCTGATCGAGGAGCCGCCGCGGATCGCCCACGCCGCGCTGCTGCGGGCCTGGCCCCGGCTGCGGGAGTGGCTGGACGGCGAGCGCGCCGGGCTGGCCGTGCACCGGGAGCTGGCGCGGGCGGCCCGGCAGTGGGAGGCGGGCGGGCGGCGGGAGGCGCAGCTCCTCCAGGGGGAGCCGCTGGACCGGGCGCTGGCGTGGGCGGCCGGCGGGCGGCGGCGGCTGACGTTGAGCGCGGGCGAGCAGACCTTCCTGGACGAGGCCCTGGCGCACGCGCGGCGGCGGGCACGGGAACGGGCGCGGAAGCGGCGCACGGCCGTGGCGGGGCTGCTGTCGGTGGCCCTGGTGGCGGTGCTGCTCGCGCTCTGGCAGCGCGGCGCGGCCGACGGGCGGCTGGCCGAGACGATGTCCAGGGTGGCCGCCTCGCGGGCCGAGTCGCTGCGGGTGGCCGACCCGGTGACCGCATGGAGGCTGGCCCTGGCCGCGTGGCGGCTGGCGCCCACGCCCGAGGCCCGGCGGGCGCTGACCGCGTACGACCCGGCGGTGGCGGTGTTCGCCGACCCGCACGCGGGGCCGCGCGCGCTGCACGCCATCACCGCCGACGGCGCCACGCTCGCCGCACTCGACGAGGGCACGCTGCGGCTGTACGACCTGGCCACCGGCCGCACGCTGGCCACCGCGCCCGGCCCCGCGCAGAGCGTCCGGGCGATGGCGTGGGCCCCCGACAACCGCACGCTGGCCCTGGTCGGGGTGGACCGCTCCTACCTGTACGACCTGCGCACCGGCGTCATGGGCCGCCCCTTCGGCAGGGGGCTGGGCGCGCCCGGCGAGCAGTCCGCCTGGTTCAGCCCCGGAGGCCGGCTGCTGTTCGCGGCGGCCAGGCAGTCGGGCGAGCGGTGGGCGTGGGACCTGCGGGCACGGCGGGCCGCCTACGTCGGCGAGTACGCGGTGATCGGCCCCGGCGACCGGCTGGCGCTGGTGTTCGACGGGAAACGCTCGCAGCTGCGGCGCGGCGGCCGCGCGACACCCGCGCCGTGGCTGGAGCGGATGCCGTGGGAGTACACCACGTTCGCCCCCGACGGCGTGCGCGTGGCCATCGCCGAGGAGACCGGCATCCAGATCTACGGCCTGGACGGGGTGCCCACCCACAACAGCCGCTACCGCCCCTCCCCCGGGCGGCTGCGCTTCAGCTGGGACGGGCGGCTGCTGATCAGCACCGACAGCGACCGCGTCCGGGTCTGGCGGCTCGACCACGGCACTCAAATCGCCGACCGGCGGGTGCTCGCCTCCGCGGACCGGCCCGCCGAGGCCGCCATCTCGGCGGACGGGCGGTGGCTGCGCGTGCTGGCCGGGCGCGGCACCGTCCTGACCATCGACCTGGCCGCGCCCGCCGCTCCCGCGCGGCCGGACGCGTGGGTGTGCGAGCGGTACGGGCCGCTCTCGCCCGCGGAGTGGCGGCGGCACCTTCCGGAGGTGCCCTACCGGGAAACCTGCTGAGAAGGGTTGCTCACTCCTCCGCCGACTTCATCAGCTTCGCGTAGGCGAACTGCAGCCAGTCCGAGACCGCCACCGCCGTCATCGTCGCGCCCACCAGCCGGGTCACCCGGGGAGCCAGCACGAGCCCGGCCGCGTACGCGGTGGCCACCCACTGGGCCAGGCAGAACGGGCAGGCCAGCAGCTCGCCGATGGCGCCGCGCGGCTTCTCCTGCACCTCGGACGGGCCGCCCTGCCCCTCGTACCGGGTGAACGGGGCCCGCAGCGGGCTGGTCACCGGGTCCTTGGCCAGGCGGCGCGACACCTTGTGCGTGCAGGCCGCCATCAGCGCCAGGTCCATCAGGCCGATCTGCTCGGGCGCCTTGCGGCCCGCCAGCATCGCCACGGCCGCGGCCACGCCGACCGTTCCGCCGTACGTGACGAGCAGCCCGACGTAGCCGCCCAGCGGCCGGTCGTGCCCGTTCTCGTAGGCTTGTTCCGTCTTCTGCAGGATGTCGGTCATAGCTTCCCGCGCTACCCGCAACCCCTGGCTCCCAACGTCTACTTGACGATCGTTTGGGTAGCCCGACCACATGAGTAGCCACGGTCACGCGGTCACCGACGCCATCCTCGACACGCTGAAGCGGGCCAGCTCGGGGCTGAAGGACGCCGGAGTGAAGTTCGCGCTGGCCGGAGGGTGCGCCGCGTACGCGCGTGGCGCCGCCCCTTCGCTGCACGACGTGGACTTCGTCCTGACCGAGCACGATGTGCCCGCCGCCTTGGAAGCGCTGCGCGGGCTCGGCTTCCAGACGGCCAAACCGCCCGAGGACTGGCTGGTCAAGGCGTACGACGACGGCCGGCTGGTGGACCTGATCTTCCGGGTGTCCGACCTGGCGATCACCGACGCGTTGCTCGACCGGGCCGAGCCGTTGAAGGCGTCGGCGGTGATCGTGCCCGTGCTGGAGGCCACCGACCTGGTCATCTCGTGGCTGCTGCCGCTGTCGGAGCACGCCTGCGACTACGGCGCGCTGCTGGCGCAGGTGCGCGCGCTGCGCGAGCAGGTGGACTGGCCGCGGGTGGCCGCGGTGACGGCGGAGTCGCCGTACGCGACCACGTTCATCACCCTGCTGGAGCGGCTGGGCGTGCTGGACGGGCCGGTCGTGCCGTCGGGCGACCCCAAGTGGCCCTGAGCCGCTGTCGGGCGACCTCTGAGCGGCCCTGAACCGCCGTCGGGTGACCCCCAAGCGGCCCTGAGCCTCCCGAGACGGGATCAGCCGCGCCGGCTGGCGGCCGTGACCCGCTTGAGGATGCGGTCCCACTCGGTGCCGAACGGGTTGTCCTGCACCAGGTAGGTCCACGTCGCCGTGGGCCGCTTCAGGTCGGGCTCCGGCGCCTCGAACGCCTCCAGCGAGCGCTTCTCCACCTCGGCCAGCAACGCTTTGTACTCCGCCACCGCCTCGCGGTGGAACTCGTCGATCGGGCTCATCCGGCCCAGCGCCCGCAGGTGGATGCCCTCGCGCAGGTCCGTCAGGAACGCCAGGTGCTCGGTCCAGCAGCGGTCGATGGCGTACAGCACGATCTGGCGGGCCGTCTCCTCCCTGGTGTCCTCGGGCATGGCCGCCCAGCGCTCGGGGTCGGCCTCGGCCAGCGCCTTCGCGGCGGCGTCGCCGTGCAGCACCTTGTCGCGCCACTCCAGAATGAGCTCGCGCTGGTGCTCCAGCAGCCGGGTGTAACGCCACGTGTTGCGGTGGATCTCCAGGTTCACGCCTTCCGCGACGCGCTGGGCGTGACCCACGAGGTACGCGCCGCGCCGGTGGCGGACGACCCCGTCGGCGTCGGCGGCGGGCGGTCGCTCGTCGGGGACGAACTGGGTGATCAGCTCGTCCTTCATGCTGACGAAGAAGACCGAGCCGCCGGGGTCGCCCTGGCGGCCCGCGCGGCCGCGGAGCTGGTCGTCGAGGCGGCTGCTGGCGTGCCGGCCCGAGCCGATCACGTAGAGGCCGCCGAGCTCGGCCACGCCCTCCCCGAGCCGGATGTCGGTGCCGCGGCCGGCCATCTGCGTGGAGACGGTGATGGCGCCGCGCTCGCCCGCCCTGGCGATGATCGCGGCCTCTTCCGCGTCGTTCTTGGCGTTGAGGACGACCGGCTCCAGGCCGCGCCGCTGCAGCAGTTTGGCGAGGTTCTCCGACTCGGCCACGTCGAGGGTGCCGATGAGGATCGGCCGGCCCGTCTCGTGGACGGTCTGGATCTCCTCCACCAGCGCCGCGTCCTTGTCGGGCACGGTCGGGTAGATGCGGTCGGGCTCGTCCACGCGCACGCACGGCCGGTTCGACGGGATGACCGCGACCTTGAGGCCGTAGAACTCGCCCAGCTGCTCGCTGACGGCCACCGCCGTGCCCGTCATGCCGCAGATCTGCGGGTAGCGGCGGATCAGGCCCTGCACGGTGATCGAGTCGAGGATCTCGCCCTTCTCGCTCGGCGCCAGCGCCTCCTTGGCCTCCACGGCCGCCTGGAGGCCGTTGGGCCAGCGCTGCAGCAGCGCCACCCGGCCGCGCGAGGGGTTGATGAGCTGCACCTTGCCGTCGCGCACGATGTAGTCGACGTCGCGGGTCAGCAGGGCGTGGGCGTGCAGGGCCAGGTTCAGCTCGATGAGCGTGCCCGGCTCGTGCTCGTCGTAGAGGTCGACGCCGAGCAGGTTCTCGACGGTGTCGGCGCCCTTGGGCGTGAGGTAGACGTTGCGGGCCTGCTCGTCGATCTCGTAGTGGTAGCCGCGGACGAGCTGGCGCACCAGCGCCGCCATCTCCGGCACCGCGTTGCCCGGATCGGCCGCCCCGGCCATGACCAACGGCACCCGGGCCTCGTCGACGAGCACGGAGTCGGCCTCGTCGATCAGCGCCACCTCGGGCGCGGGCACGATGATCTCGCTCGCGTCGGTGCGCAGCCGGTCGCGCAGCACGTCGAAGCCGATCTCGCTGACCGGCCCGTACGTGACGTCCTTCGCGTACGCCTCGCGCCGCTCCTCCGGCGTGGAGTTCTGGTCGATCCAGCCGACGCCGACGCCCAGCGCCTCGTAGAACGGGCCCATCCACTCGGCGTCGCGCTTGGCCAGGTAGTCGTTGACCGAGATGACGTGCACGCGCTTGCCCTGCAACGCGTAGCCGGCCGCCGCCATGGCGCCCGACAGGGTCTTGCCCTCGCCGGTGGCCATCTCGGCGACCTTGCCGTCGAGCAGGGCGAGCGTGCCCAGGAGCTGCACGTCGTACGGCCGCAGCCCCAAGGTGCGGTCGGCGGCCTCGCGCGCGACGGCGCAGAACTCGGCCAGATCGCTCATGTCGGGCCTGGGCAGCTCGTCGAGCTCACGGAGCTCGCGCAGGCGTTCCGCCCGGCCCTCGGCCGCCTTGACGATCTTCTGATAGGGCGTCAGAGGGACGCCTCCAGGACGATCCAGGAGGTTCCTCAGTATTCCCTTAAACGAGGCCACAGTTCCTCCAACGCACGCTTCGCCGACACCGTTCCCTTCATTCGTCGGGGCCCGTCGCTTGGCCTTGGGGCCGGGGAGCGGAGCGACGATCCGGCAAGCGTCGCCGTACCGGACCTTAACTCATCCGGCGCCCAGGACCGTCACATCACGCCGTTTCCGCCCGTGCGGCGAGCACCGTGACGGCGGCCAGCAGCAGCACGCAGCCCGACCAGGCCACCGGCGTGAGCCGCTCCCCGAACAGCAACACGCCGAGCAGCGCCGCGCCCACCGCCTCGCCGAGCGAGATGATCGACACGGTGGTGGCCCGCAGGGCGGTCAGCGCGCGGAAGAACAGCCCGTACGCGAGCGCCGTCGGCACCGCGCCCAGGTAGCCGAGCAGCGCCACCGAGGCCCAGCTCACCTCGGGCACCACCCCTTCCGCCAGCGCGAACGGCGCCAGGCACACCGCGCCGACCACGAACCCGCCGACCGCCGCCGCGCGCGGGTCGTCGTCCCTGCCGTGCCGCGACAGCAGCGTGACCCCCGCGTAGCCGGCGGCCGAGACCAGGGCGAAGGCGATGCCGGGGAACGAGCCCGCCCGCAGCGCGGCCTCGCCCGTGAGCAGGAGCAGCCCGGCCAGCGCGGCGGCCAGGGCGCCGAGCGCGATCCGGCCCAGGCGCTCGCGCAGCAGGAAGCGGCTGCCCAGCGCGGTGAAGACCGGGGTGGCGCCCATCGTGACGACGGTGGCCAGGGCGACGCCCGCGTGGGCGATCGCGGCGAAGTACGCGGTCTGGTAGACGGCCATGCCGGCGCCGACGAGCAGCGTGCGGCCGTTCCACGTGAAGGGGGTGCCCCGGGTGAGCAGGAGCAGGAAGGCGGCGCCGAGCAGGTAGCGCCACAGGGAGACGCCGACGGGGCCGAGGCCGCCGGTGTCGAAGAGGAGGGAGCCGGCGGCGCCGCCGGTGCCCCAGGCGGTCGCGGCGACGGACACGTAAAGGGCGCCCCGCCGGGCGGAGACGTGGGTCATGACAGGGTTCTCCGGGTGGAGTGGTCGGAATGGGCCCGGTGTGCGGGCAGCGGCCACCCCCGGATCGGTCAGACCCGGAAATTTCAGGAAATGCCGCCCGCTAGTGGGCGGCGGGCGGGGAGCAAATCAGACGTCTCGGCACGGCACACAGCTTACGGGCTCGCGCAGGCGCCCCCAAGCGGGTTATATGACGCTTCGAGCGGGTCAGGGCTTGCGGGCGACCCCGCCCAGCAGCAGCTCCTCCCAGGACGCGAGCGGGCCGGGCAGGCGCTCGTCGGGATGCCACTCGGGGAGGTGCACCACGCCCGGCTCCACCAGCTCCAGGCCGTCGAAGAAGCGCTCGATGGCCGCCCGGTCGCGGAAGTAGCCGGTGCCCATCGTGGCCTGCAGCATCACCTCCAGCGCCTTGGCCTTCGGGTTGTCGGAGGCCAGGAAGCTGGAGACGGCCAGGTAGCTGCCGCGCGGCAGCGCGTCCGCGTAGGCCCTGACCAGCGCGTGCGGGTTCTCCCTGTCGGAGAACAGGTGCAGCAGCCCGACGGCGATGACCGCCGTCGGCTGCGACAGGTCCAGGAGGCGCAGCACGGCGGGGTGCCCGAGCACGCCCGCCACGTCGCGGGCGTCGGCGGTGATCGCGTCGGCGTACGGGTTGCCGTGGAGTAGCGCGCGGGCGTGCGGCTCGACCATGGGGTCGATGTCCACGTACACGACCTTGGCCCTGGGGTCGGCGAACTGGGCGACCTCGTGCGTGTTCTCCACGGTGGGCAGGCCGGCGCCGAGGTCGATGATCTGCCTGATGCCGGCCTCGCGGACCAGGAAGTCGACGACCCGCCCGATGAAGGCGCGGTTGCACCAGACGAGGTCCACCACCTCGGGCACCGCGGCCTTCAGCTTGCGTGCCACCGAGCGGTCGGCGGCGAAGTTCTCCATGCCGCCCAGCAGCGCGTCGTGCACCCGTGCCACGCTCGGCCGCTCCGGGTCAACGCCGGGAGGCACCCACTCCACGCTCATCCGACCTCCTCGCGCGGATCGTATCCGCACCTGGGCCCCGGCGCCCTGGCTGGCGGCCGGTTGTCAGGAGAGTCAGATCATCCTGTCGGGCTGCCCGCCGGCGCCGCCGCGTGCGCGGGCTGCCGCTTCGACAGCAGCCGCTTGAGCCGGGGCGCCAGGGGCCGCTCCACGAACCGGTGCACGAGGTACGCCGCCGCCAGCATGACCACGATCATCGCGACGAGCAGCACGTACTTGTTGACCAGGCCCTCCAGCCGGGCGAACAGGATGAAGCCGACATGCGCGTGCAGGAGGTACAGCGGGTACGTGAGCGCGCCCGCCGTGACCAGCCACGCCCGGGCCAGCCGGCTCGTCACCCGCAGCGCCACGAACGTCATGATCAGGAAGATCGCCACGACGACGGCGGTGATGACGGTGGGCGAGTAGGTCACGTGGTAGCGCGTCCCGACCGCCTCGGCGTAGCCGATCGCCCGGTAGACCGCGTTCCCCAGGCAGATCGGCACGAGCAGCGCGATCTGCCAGTCCATCCCGAACCGGTACAGCATGAACAGCGCCATCCCGGCGATGAAGTAGTGGGAGAACTCCGACTGCACGACCAGGTCCGCGATGCCCGGCAGCACGCCCAGCTCGACCAGGAACGTCAGCGCCAGCCAGCCCCACAGGCCGGCCATGATCCGGCCCCTGGTTATCCCGATCCAGGTGGCGACCAGCATGAGCAGGTAGAACCGCATCTCGGCCCAGAGAGTCCAGTAGACGACGTCCACGTTCTCGATGTTCGGGACGGCCTGGAACATCGTCAGGTTGGCCAGCACCTGCGGCAGCGACACGTGGAACAGGCCCTGCCCCAGCGTCACCGTGACCAGCGCGGTGACCGCGATGCCCACCCAGTAGGCCGGATAGAGCCGCACCACCCGGGAGACCACGAACTGCCGGGGCGTCCTCCCCCAGGCGCTCATCAGCACGACGAAACCGCTGATCAGGAAGAACAGGTCGACGCCGAGATAGCCGTACTTGGCCCACGCGGACTCGGTCACGAACGTCACCGTCGTCTTGCCCCCGGCCCAGCCGGAGAACACGTAGTGGAACAGCACGACGCACAGAGCCGCCAGTAACCGCAGCCCGTCGATCTCGTAGAGGCGTTCTGGCCTGGTTCGCATGGCCGTCTCCTTCCGGTGTGCAGATGGTGGCGGCATCAGCTTGAGAGTTGGTAAACGATCGCCAAAGGCATTCTTACGGGTTTACACGAAAAGCGACGGGTAGTTGATGGCTTGCCCGACAAGACGGAAGAAGAGAGGAAGAGAGCCCAATGGAGCTCTGGGACTATCGACCTGACGTCTACGACCGTGGGCAGGCTCTGGACCTGGTGGGATACCACGTCCAGGCGACCGACGGGAAGATCGGGTCCGTCGACGAGGCGACGTACGAGGTCGGCGAGAGCTACATCATCGTCGACACCGGCCCCTGGATCTTCGGCAAGAAGGTCCTGCTCCCGGCCCGGGTGATCACGAACATCGATCCCCAGGAACGCAACGTGTTCGTGTCGCGTACCAAGGCCGAGATCAAGGACGCGCCCGAGTTCGACGAGGGCAAGTTCAAGGAGCCCGAGTACCGGTCGCGGCTGGGGGACTACTACGGCCGCTTCCCCGGGTGACTTGATGTTGTGAGCGGAGGGCCGCGCCGTCCCGGCGCGGCCCTCTGTCATGGTTCGTCATGTCCTTTCGTGTACCTGACAGGAGGTGGCAGGTACGGCTGACAGGCTGATGGGCATGACGACGAAAGCAAGCCTCCTGGCCTTCACCATCGACTGCGACGACCCCAAGGCGCTGGCCGCCTTCTACCACGAGGTGACCGGCATGGAGGTCACCTACGCCGAGGACGAGTACGCCGCCATCACCGACGGCACCGTCAACATCTACTTCGGCCGCGTCCCCGACCGTAAGCCGGTCGAGTGGCCGAGCCCGGACAAGCAGTTCCACCTCGACCTCCAGGTGCCGGACGTGGAGGCGGCGGCGGCCGAGTACGTCGCGCTGGGCGCCACCCGGCCCGAGTTCCAGCCCGGCGTCACGGAGGAGGGCACGCGGTGGATCGTGCTGCGGGATCCGCAGGGGCACCTGTTCTGCGTCTGCCGCAAGTCGTGACGCGCCTGGGGTCGCCTCCGGTGGCGGGCCGGCCTTGGAGCAGCCGGCGCCTGCCCGCCACCGTCGCCCCAAGGATGCGCCACATGTTCGTGCAGGTCGGAGGCAACTTATCCCGATTTTTCGGCCTAAAGGATGATTGTGCAGCTTCTGCTGCCTCTTAAGCTGGAGCAATGCTCCTGAAAGGATCCCTGTTGCTGCGCGGGCCGCGATGACCTGGGTCGGCATGCTGATCGCCCTCGCCGGAGCGCTGGGATACGCGCTCGGCGCGGCGATGCAGCAGTACGAGGTCGTGGCCGAGGGCGCCTCGCTCAGCCTGGTCAAACGCCCTCGATGGTGGGTCGGCGGCATCATCTCCTTCAGCGGTGCCTGCCTGCACGCCGTCGCGCTGAGCTTCGCCCCGCTGGTCGCCGTGCAGCCCATCAGCGTGGCCACGCTGGTGTTCGCGGTGCCGCTGGCCGCGTTCATGTACGGGCGCCGGCCGTACCGCGCCGAGATCCTGGGCTCGGTCGCCGTGGCCGTGGGCCTGCTGTGGCTCATGCTGCTGGTGCCCGCGCACAACGTGACGCCGGTGCTGAGCGACGGCGCGGCGCTCATGTTCATCGCCGTGATCGCGGCGATCGCGCTGGTCACGCAGCTCGTCGCGAGCCGCGTGCACGGCCCGGCCAAGGCCATGCTGCTCTCGGTGGGCGCCGGGGCCGTGACGGCGAGCGTGTCCACGTTCGTACGGGTGATCGGCGGCGGGATGCAGGGCGACTGGGGGCGGCTGATCCACTGGTTCAGCCTCGCCGTGCCCGTGCTGCTGATCTGCGCCGTGGTGCTGCTCCAGCGCTCGTACGCCGTGGGCTACTTCGGCATCGCCTACGCCGGCGTGCAGGTCATCGACCCCATCACCTCCGTGCTGGCCGGGGCGATCCTGCTCGGCGAGCCGCTGCCGACCTCCCCTTCGACGGCCGTGCCCGCCCTGCTGGCCGCCGCCCTGACCATCGGCGGGACGATCACGCTCGGCCGGCTGGCCCCCGATCACCAGGCCAAGCCCGTGCCCGCGCCGCCGGTGCCCGTGGAGAGCCCGATGCCCCGGGCCGCCGTGCAGCCGCCGGCCGCCGTTCAGACATCGGTCAACGTGCAGACGTCGGTCACCGTGCGGCCTCAGCCGGTGGACGCCAGCCCAGCACCTCGTCCATCGACCGCAACATCAGATCTGGGCTGAGCCGGGCCGCCGCCGACACCCCGAAGTCGCGCAGCCCCACGGCCAGCGGGTGGCGCAGCTTGCTCATGCGGCACAACGTCCACGACCGCTGGACGATCTTCGCGGTCCGCTCCCCGCGCGCCGCGCTGTAGGCGGCCAGCCCGCCGTCGGACGCGGCCGCGCTCGCGTGGTGGGCGAGCACCACCCCGTCCTCGATCGCCTGGCAGGCGCCCTGCCCGAGGTTCGGCGTCATCGCGTGCGCCGCGTCGCCGACCAGCGCGACCCGGCCCCGGTGGAAGGCGGGCAGCGGCTCGGCGTGGTGATAGACGTCGTTGCGGATGATCCGGGCGGGATCGGCCGCCCGCAGCAGGGCCGGGATCGGGTCGTGCCAGCCGCCGAACCTGCGCAGCAGCTCCTCGCGCTCGTCCGCGTGCACGGTGCCGGCGGGCAGCACGTCGGTGGCGTAGACGTAGACGATGTCGCCGGCCAGCAGGTGGATGCCGAACACCAGGCCCCTGCCCCAGCTCTCGGAGCGCGGCACGTCGAGCCCGCCGCGCGGGACGAGGCCGCGCCAGGCCGTCACCCCTGAGTAGACCGGCCCGGGATGGGCGGGGAAGAGCGCGGCGCGGGTGGCCGAGTGGATGCCGTCGGCGCCCACGACGAGATCGGCCTCCAGGTCCCCCTCCGAGGTCCGGACGAGGCCCTTGTCCGCGTCCACGTCCGAGACGGTCGTTCCCAGGCGGACGTGCTCGCGGCCGAGCGCGTCGGCGAGGACGTCCATCAGCGTGGCCCGCAGCATGATCACCACCGAGTCGCCGTACTTGGCGTCGGCGGCGGCCTCCGTGGTGTGCGTCAGCCAGCGGCCGTCGGCCCGGCGCAGCCCGAGCCGGCCCTCGGCGGTGGCCAGGCTCCTGACGC
This sequence comes from [Actinomadura] parvosata subsp. kistnae, assembly GCF_900323885.1. Classification (GTDB taxonomy): domain Bacteria; phylum Actinomycetota; class Actinomycetes; order Streptosporangiales; family Streptosporangiaceae; genus Nonomuraea; species Nonomuraea composti. The sequence goes on from NZ_OOHJ01000018.1 coordinate 680,427, forward strand.
GGTCGCCCACGCCGAGGACGTCGAGCGCCTTGAGCGCGTTCGCGGCGATCGCCAGCCCCGACCCGACCGGCTCGATCGCGGGGGCGCGCTCCAGCACGATCACCTCCCACCCCTTGCGCCGCAGCGCCGCCCCGGCGGCCAGCCCGCCGATGCCGCCGCCGATCACCACAGCTCTGGCCATGACAGCCTCCCTTAACTACGTCTGTAGTGCCACCCTACTACGTCTGTAGTCCGGTCTCACTACCGCTGTAGTATCGGGTGCCGTGAAACGCTCCGACCTCGTCGCCGACACGGCCATCACCCTGCTCGCCGAGCGCGGCATGCGCGGCCTCACCCACCGGGCCGTGGACGAGGCCGCCGGCCTGCCGCCCGGCTCCACCTCCAACCTCGCCCGCACCCGGGCGGCCCTGCTGGAGCTGACGCTGTCCCGGCTCACCGAGCTGGAGCAGCAGGCCCTGGCCGGCGCGTACACCGCCGAGGCCGCCGACCTGGCCCGCCTGCCGGAGCTGATGGCGCAGGCGCTGCACATCCAGCTCACGGACCGGCGCCGCACCCTGGCCCGCTACGAGCTGGCCCTGGAGGCCACCCGGCGCCCGGAGCTGCGCCGCATCTACGACGAGGCGGGCCGCCGCTTCCGCGACCCGGCCGTCGCCATGCTCGCCGCCATCGGCTCGCCCGACCCGGTGGCGCACGCCCGCAACCTGGTGGCGTTCGGGGAGGGGCTGATGTTCGACGCGATCGCGGGGGCGGGCAGCGTCCCCACGCCGGAGGAGCTGCGGGACGCCCTCCGCGACCTGCTGGCGGGCATGCTGCGGAGTGGCTGACCGCGCGCCGCCGCTCAGCGGACGCGCGGCAGGACCTCGCGCTGGTAGAAGTCGAAGAACGCGTCCTGCTCCGGCCCGATCTGGTTGACGTACACCTCGTCGAACCCGGCCTCCACGTACTGCCGGATCGCCTGGGCGTGCACCTCGGGGTCGGGCCCGACCGGGCTGCCGGCGACGGCGTCGTCCTCACTGACCATCTCGGCGAGCTGCTCGAAGTGCCGGGGCAGCGGCAGGAGCTGGGCGGCCTCGCCCTTGATGCCCTGGGTGGGCCACAGGCGGTGCACGGTCTTGCGTGCCGCCTTCTCGTCCTCGGCGTAGCACGCCTTGAGGCCGCCGAGCGCGGGCTTGCCGGTGCCGCCCGCCGCGCGGAAGGCGCGTACGGCGTCGGCGTCCGGCGCGACGGAGACGTAGCCGTCGCCCAGCCGCCCGGCCAGCGCCGTGGACTTCTCGCCGAGCCCCGACACCAGGATGGGGGCGGGCTCGTCGGGCAGCGTGTAGAGGCGGGCGGTGTCCACCTGGTAGTGGCGGCCCCGGTGGGTGACCAGCTTGCCGGTGAACAGCTCCCGCATCAGCTCGATGGCCTCCTCCAGCATCTCCAGCCGCTCGCTGAGCGGCGGCCAGCGGGAGTCGACGACGTGCTCGTTGAGCGCCTCGCCGGTGCCGACACCGAGCCGGAAGCGGCCGCCGGTGAGCGCCGCGGTGGTGGCGGTGGCGTGCGCGATCACGACGGGATGCGTGCGGACGAGGGGGCACGTCACGGCGGTGGTGATGGGCAGGGACGTGGCCTCGGCGATCGCCCCGATCACGGACCAGACGAACGGGGCCTGCCCCTGCTCGTCCAGCCAGGGGTGGAAGTGATCGGAGATCCACAGGGCCTCGAAGCCGGCGCGTTCGGCGGCCTTGGCCTGGCGGACGAGCTCCTTGGGGCCGTGCTCCTCACAGGACAGGAAATAACCGAAGGTCGTCATGGTTTTCCTCCTGCCCGGCTGCGATATGTTATGCGGCGCTTCTCCGGGGCAGATGCCAGCCCATGGCTACTTTGCTCTGGATCATCGCGGTAATTCTCGTCATCTCCGGGATCTATGTGATCCTGGCCCGGCGCGATCTGCTCTGGGGGATCGTGCTCATCGTCCTCGGTTTCCTGGTCGGGCCGGGCGGGGTCAGCATCTTCAATGTGTAGGGGGCATTCGACGCGTTCGACGCCCCTGTCCTTACCCGCTGGGCCGGTCCCCGTGAACGGTCCAGCGGTCTCTCTATCGTTTTGCTGAAATATCGCTAGTGACGCTCTTGATCATTCCCGAGCGCCGGGCATGACGAGCGTGTGAGTAGATTTCCGCCGTTCAGCCGCTACGAGTCGGGCGCTGCGTCGGCGAGGGTCCGGGACCAGCTCGTACGGCTGCGCCTGCACATGCGTGAGGAGGCCATCCTCGACGAGGCCGTCGCCCGCCTCGCCACGGAGCTGAACATCCGTCCGGGCGAGGCGGCCGAGCAGCTGTCGAGGATGGCCCAGCACAGCGGCCTGGAGCTGGTCGAGGTCGCCAGGGGCATCGAGCGCTCCCCTGAAGGGCCCAGGCCGCGGCCCGAGGTGCCCGGCTGGGTGAGCGGCATGCTGGAGGCGGTGCACGCCTCGGCCCTCTATCTCACCCCGATCAAGGACGCGACGGGCCGCGTCGTGGACTTCCTCATTCTCGCCGCCAACCGGCACGCCAGGACGGTGGCCGGGCGGACCGCCGCGGAGCTGACGGGGCACCGGCTCATGGAGGCCAGCCCCGGCGTGGCGGGCTCCGGGCTGCTGGACGACTACATCGCCGTCTTCGAGAGCGGCGAGCCGATCCACCGGGAGTCGGTGGAGTTCGTGGAGGCGGTGGACTCCCTGCTGTGGCCCGCGACGCTGGCCGTGCGGGCCTCGCGCGTGGACGGCGGGCTGCTGGTGAGCTGGCGCCCCCTGGACGACGAGGAACTGCTCGTCTCCGGCTGGGAACGCGCCCAGCGGCTGGCCGAGCTGGGCTGGGGCGAGTGGAACCTGGCCACGCAGCGCACGCTGTGGACGCCCCAGATGTATGAGATGTTCGGCCGCGACCGCTCCGACGGCCCGACGCCCCTGGAGGACCTGCCGGCCGTGGTCGTGCCGGAGGACCTGCCGATCGTGGAGGACCTGGTCCGCTCCCTGCTGGAGCACAGGGAGGCGGTCGAGACGGAGTTCAGGATCCAGCACCGGCACGGGGTGCGGCACCTGAGCGTGTTCAGCGAGCCGATCCTCGACGCCGACGGCGTGCCGGTCAAGGTGCGCTGCCTGGCCCAGGACGTGACGAAGAACCGGCGCAAGGAGCGGGCCCTGGCCGTGGCGCACGAGCAGGCGCAGCGGCAGCGCCGGCGGGCCGAGGAGGAGCACCGGATCACGGTGCAGTTGCAGAACACGATCCTGCCGATCCGCCGCGGCCTCATCCACCTGCCGGGCCTGACCGTCGGCGTGCGTTACCTGCCGGGCGAGGAGCTGATCCGGCTCGGCGGCGACTGGTTCAAGGCCCGCCTCATCCCCGACGGCAGGGTGCTGCTCGCCATCGGCGACGCGATGGGGCACGGGCTGACCGCCACCAGCATCATGTTGCAGATGCGTTCGGGGCTGGCCGGCCTCGCCTACACGCAGGCGCCCGCCGACCGGCTCGCCACCTGGCTGAACGACCTGATCGTGCACTCCAACGAGGGCGTCACCGTGACCGGCACGGCCATCATCGGCCACTTCGACCCGCACGACTACACCTTCCAGTGGACGAACGCCGGTCATCTGGCCCCGCTCCTCATCAGGGACGGCCGGCCCCAGCCGATCGACGGCACGCAGGGGATGATGCTCGGCGCGTTCGACGTGACCGAGTACCAGATGACGACCACCGCGCTCCAGTCGGGCGACGTCCTGCTGCTCTACACCGACGGGGTGGTGGAGCGGCGCGGGCAGGACCTGGAGGCGGGCATCGACGCCCTGCTCCAGGCCGCGCGCTCCTGCGCCGCCGACGATCCGGAAGAGCTGATCGACTGCGTGCTGGACCGGCTGGGGGGCGACTCGCTGGAGGACGACGTGTGTCTCCTCGCCGTGCGAGTCCTCTAGGCGAGTTCGCTAGGGGTGGGTCTGCAGGTCGTCGGCGCAGTTGAGGCAGTACACGCAGTACGCCCTGCCGAGCACCGGCAGCGCCACGTTACGCACCCGGATGCCGCCCGGCGTCATGCCCTTCTCGCTGCCCTTGTGCGCGTGCCCGTGCAGGATCAGGTCGGCGCCGGCCGTGTCGACCGCCTCCGCCAGCAGGTAGCTGCCCAGGAAGGGGTAGATCTCGGGCGGCTCGCCCTCCAGCGTCTCCTTGATCGGGGAGTAGTGCGACAGCACCACGCGGTGGTCGGCCACGATCTCCTTCAGCGCCACCTTCCACGCCTCGGCGATGTAGCGCGTGTGGGAGACGAAGTTCTTGATCTCGCGCTCGCCGAACTCGCTGGCGCACTTGCCCGCGTACCCGCCGCCGAAGCCCTTGCCGCCGACGACGCCCAGCTTCTTGTCGCCGCACTGCACGACCACGCCGTCGTCGTCGAGCACGATGACGCCGGCGTCGCGCAGCTCGCTGGCGATCTCGTACTGCAGGTCGGAGTGGTAGTCGTGGTTGCCGAGCACCGCGATGACGGGGATCGGCAGGCCGCGCAGCTCGTCGGCCACGACCCGGCCCTCTTCCAGCGTGCCGTGCCGGGTGAGATCTCCCGCCAGCATGAACACGTCCGCACGGTCCTCGATGCCTTCGAGCTTCTTCCTGTACTGGCCTCTGACGTCCTCGCCGAGGTGGATGTCCCCCACGGCGGCTATACGCAGGTCAGTCAAGATGCTCATCCTCCCCCGGCGCGGTCGCCTCAACGACGTTGATCTCGTTGTGCACATGGAGCTCGGGCGCGACCTCGTGCGCCACCTGGCCGAGCCGCTCGCGCTGCTCGGCGCCGCTCACCTGTCCGCGCAGGAAAAGCTGGTCGCCTCTGATGTCAACGCGAATTCCGAGCTCGTGCGTGCGTCCGTCCTCGGCCAGCGCCTGCTGGACACGGGCCGCGACGTACTGCGGAGCTTCCATCGCTCGCCTCCTTCTTCTGTCGGCGCATGCCCGGTCGCGAACAGCTCAAACGGCGCGAATCAGCTCAATGACCGCCCGTTCGACGGGTCCCGCCGTGGCGAGCTGCCCGAAATCCGCGTCCGCCCCGAGCTCCGTCAGCGCCCCCGCGATCGTCCTGTCCTGGTCGTACGCCTCCACCACGCGCGGATCCACGTACGACGCCCGCGCCACCGTCGGAGTGTTGCCCAGATACTCCGCGACCTCCCGCATCACCCGGGTGATAGCCCGCTTCTTGCTGGTGACGCCCTCCCGCGCGGGCCTGGACACCGCCAGCCCCACCGCCGCCAGCACGGTGGCGTGCCAGGTGCGGAAGTCCTTGGCCGTGACCTCGTAGCCGATGGTCTCGCGCAGGTACTCGTTGATGTCCTCGCTCCTGATGTCGCCCCAGCCGCCCTCGCGCCGGTAACGCAGCAGCTCGCCCTCCACGCCCAAGGCCTTCAGCGAGCGCAGCACCTTGCACGCGGCCGGGTCGGCCACCTCGACCTCCCGCCTGATGTCGCCCTTGGCCTGGTAGGAGCAGGTGACCACGCCGCGCGAGCAGGTGATGTGCTCCATCCTGAGCGTGGCCAGGCCGTAGGTGTCGTAGCTCTCGCCGCCGATGCGGAAGAAGCCGATGTCGAGCAGCCGGGCCGCCGCGGCCAGCACCCGCTCCCTGGTCAGCCCGCGCCCCTGGAGCTGCTCGTCCACGGTCTTCCTGAACGCCGGCAGCCGCTCCGCCACCTCCAGCACCCGGTCGAACTTGGCCCGGTCCTGCTGCTCGCGCCACAGGTCGTGGTAGCGGTACTGCCTGCGGCCGGCGGAGTCCGTGCCGACGGCCTGCAGATGCCCGCGCGGCGACGTGCAGATCCACACGTCCCGCCAGGCAGGGGGGATGGCCAGCGCCCTGATGCGGGCGAGTGTGGCGGGATCGCGCACCGGCCGGCCGTCGGGGCCCTCGTAGCTGAACCCGCGCCCGCGCCGGCGTCGCACGATGCCCGGCTCGCTCTGGTCGCTGGGGTGCAACTCTCCGGAATGTCGATCTCGCTCGGGCACGCAGGGCGGCTACCCCCGACGTTAGGCGGCAAACAGTAGGGGCAGGTGAGCCGCATGTCTGACAACGGAGAATGGCACGAGACACGCGACACCCGAGGGCACGCCATGGTGCCCGCGACCCCCCGCGACGTCATGCACGTCAGGGTCGGGTCGTTCATCCTGGTCTTCCTGTTCGCCTTCGCGGTGCTCGGCCTGCTCACCGGGGCGCCGGTGCTGACGGGCATCGCCGTCGTGCTGGCCATCGGCACGGCGATCGACATGACGCTGGCCGTACGACGCCAGAAGCGGCAGCAGGGACCTGACGGAGAGGCGGGCTGATTCCGGCATGGCACCACTTCGTGGACGCGTGGTAGTGGTGACGGGCGCGAGCGGCGGCGTCGGGCGCGCCGTCGTGCGCGAGCTCGGCGCGCAGGGCGCCAAGGTCGCGCTGATCGCCCGCGGTACGACCGGCCTCGGCGCGGCGGCCGTGGACGTGGGCGTGCAGGGCGGCACCGGACAGGTGTACGAGGCCGACGTGGCCGACTACGAGCAGGTGCGCGCGGCGGCGGAACGCATCGAGAAGGAGATGGGCCCCATCTCCGTCTGGATCAACACCGCCTTCTCCTCCGTGTTCGCCAAGTTCACCGACATCACCCCCGAGGAGTACGAGCGCACCACCGCCGTCACCTACCTGGGCTACGTCTGGGGCACCAAGGTCGCGCTCGACCTGATGCGCCCCCGCAACGCCGGCGCGATCGTCCAGACCGGCTCCGCCCTGTCGCAGCGGGGCATCCCCCTCCAGTCCGCCTACTGCGGCGCCAAGCACGCCATCAAGGGCTTCACCGAGTCCGTACGCACGGAGCTGCTGGCCGACCGCAGCAACGTGCGCGTCACGCTCGTCCAGCTCCCCGCGGTCAACACCCCGCAGTTCGACTGGGTGCTGTCCAAGCTGCGCCGCCACCCCCAGCCCGTCCCCCCGATCTACCAGCCGGAAGTGGCGGCCCGCGCGATCGTGTACGCGGCCGCCCACCCCGAGCGCAAGGAGTACTGGGTCGGGACCAGCACCGTGGCGACCCTGCTCGCGCAGCGCGTCGCGCCCGCCCTGGTGGACCGCTACCTGGCCCGCACGGGCACGCAGTCGCAGGTGACGGACGACAAGCAGCCCACCGGCGTGGCCAACCTGTGGGAGCCCGCCGACGAGAGCACCGACTACGGCGCGCACGGCTCGTTCGACGACCGCTCGCACGCGCGCAGCCCCCAGGTCTGGCTCTCCCAGCACCGCGGGCCGGTCCTGCTCGGCCTGGCCGGCGGTGCCGCCGCCGCGGCCGTCGCCGCCGTGCGGCGCCTGCGCCGGGCCTGACCACCTGATCACCCGGGCCCGCGCCTTCCCCAGGGCGACTCGCGCGCGCCGAGTCAAGCGACCGCGCCCGGGTAGGCGGGGCGGAAACGTCTCGAGGAGGTCATGATGCCTGACCGCGATCTTCAGTACCTGGCCGAGCTGGCGGCACAGCTACGCGTGGATTCCGTACGAGCGGCGGCGGAGGCGGGCTCGGGCCATCCGACCTCGTCGATGTCCGCGGCCGACCTGATGGCGGTGCTCTTCGCGTGCCACCTGCGCTACGACTTCGAGCACCCGGAGCACCCGGCCAACGACCACTTGATCTTCTCCAAGGGGCACGCCTCCCCCTTGCTCTACTCCCTTTACAAGGCGGCCGGCGTGATCAGCGACGAGGAGCTGCTGTCGTTCCGCCGCAGGGGCAGCCGCCTGGAGGGCCATCCCACGCCCCGGCTGCCCTGGGTGGACGTGGCGACCGGCTCGCTGGGCCAGGGGTTGCCCGTCGGCGTGGGCGTGGCGATGGCCGGTCGGCTGGAGCGGCTGCCGTACCGCGTGTGGGTGTTGTGCGGTGACAGCGAGCTGGCGGAAGGCTCCATCTGGGAGGCGGCCGAGCACGCCGGCAGCGAGGGCCTGGCGAACCTGACGGCCATCGTGGACGTGAACCGGCTCGGCCAGCGCGGCCCCACCCGGCACGGCTGGGACACCGGCGCGTACGCGCGCCGGTTCGGCGCGTTCGGCTGGCACACCATCGAGATCGACGGGCACGACCCCGGCCAGATCGACTTCGCCCTCGGCGACGCCCGCAACACGCGGCGCCGGCCGACCGTGATCCTGGCCAAGACCCGCAAGGGCGAGGGCGTGCTGGAGGTCGAGAACCGCGAGGGCGCCCACGGCAAGGCGCTCAAGGACCCGGACAAGGCCGTGCAGGAGCTGGGCGGGCCGCGCGGCGTGCGCGTCGAGGTGCAGCGGCCCGAGGTGGACGCGGCGCCGTTCCGGTTCGCGAGCAACGGCATGAAGCTGCCCTCCTACCAGGTGGGCGAGCAGGTCGCGACGCGGACCGCGTACGGGGCGGCGCTGGCGGCGCTCGGCTCGGCCCGCGGCGACGTCGTGGCGCTGGACGGCGAGGTGGCCGACTCGACGAAGACGGAGACGTTCGCCAAGGAGCATCCCGAGCGCTTCTTCGAGATGTACATCGCCGAGCAGCAGCTCGTCGCCGCCGCCGTCGGGCTGCAGGTGCGCGGGTGGAAGCCGTACGCGGCGACGTTCGCGGCGTTCCTGACCAGGGCGCACGACTTCATCAGGATGGCCGGCGTGAGCGGGGCCGACATCCGGCTGGTCGGCTCGCACGCCGGGGTGGCGATCGGCGAGGACGGGCCGTCGCAGATGGGCCTGGAGGACCTGGCGATGATGCGCACGGTGCACGGCAGCACCGTGCTCTACCCGTGCGACGCCAACCAGACGGCCGCCCTGATCGCCGAGATGGCGGACCTGGAGGGCGTGTCCTACCTGCGGACCACGCGCGGCGACACCCCCGTGATCTATCCGCCGGGCGAGCGGTTCACGGTGGGCGGCTCGCGGGTGCTGCGGCACACGCCGGGCGACCGGGCCACGATCGTGGCGGCGGGCGTCACCGTGCACGAGGCGCTGGCGGCGGCCGACGACCTCCAGGCGGACGGCATCCCCGTGGGCGTCATCGACCTGTACTCGATCAAGCCGGTCGACACGGCCGTGCTGGCCGAGGCGGCGACCACCACCGGCAACCTGATCACCGTGGAGGACCACCGCGCCGAGGGCGGGCTGGGCGACGCGGTGCTGGACGCCGTGAGCGAGCTGGGGCCGCGCGTGGTGAAGCTGGCCGTGACCGACCTGCCCGGCTCCGCGACGCCGCGGGAGCAGCTCGCCGACGCCCGGATCGACCGCCACGCCATCGCCGACGCGGTCAAGCGGCTGCTGTGAGCGCTGCCCGGAGACATGAGTGAGGGCCGTCGATCCAGCGAGATCGACGGCCCTCCGGGTGGTTGGTGAACGATGTCGCCAAGCCCCACCTCGTCAGCGGGACTTCGCCGCGGAAGCCTTCTTGGGAGTGGACTTCTTCGCGGTGGACTTCTTGGGGGCGGACTTCGTGGACTTCGTGGACGACGACTTGGGCCCCGACTTCACCTTGGACGTCGTCTTGGTGCCGGACTTCGACGAGGAAGCCGCCTTCGTCCCGGACTTGGTGCCCGTGGACTTGGTACCGGTCGATTTGGTACCGGTCGACTTGGCACTGGTCGACTTGGTATTGGTCGACTTGGTACCGGTCGACTTCGTGCTCGCCTTCCCGTTCGAGCGGGACTTCGCCGTGGCCGACCTGTTGGCCTTCTTGATGGCCTCGACCAGCTCCGGCTTGGTCATCTTCGACCGGCCGGTCACGCCGAGCCGGCCGGCCACCTGCATCAGGTGGTCCTTGCTGGCGTTGGCGTCCACGCCCTCTTCCGTCCTGCCGGAGCGGTCGGTGGCGCCCTTGTCGGAAGGGCCCTTGCCGTCCTTCGCCTCCCAGTGGTCGCCGACCTTCTCGAAGGAGTGCTTCAGCGCGGCGAACGCGGTCATGTGGGCGCGCCGTCCCTCGCCGTACTCCTTGACGGCCGAGTCGTGCGCCTTGATCCACGTGTTCTGCGCCTTCTTCGGAGAACGCTTGATGGTCGACGGCAGCTCTTCAACGGCTGGCATGTCGATTCACCTCCTACAGCGGTGGTTCGTCGTAGTGGCGGCGCTCCTCGTAGACCGTGGTCCTGCGGGTCTCCGGCTCCTCGTAGATCTCGTGACGGTGCACCGGCTCGTCGATCGGGCCGACCGCGCGGCGCGTGACGGTGATCCTGTATATGCCGAACAGGAGCCCGACCAGGCCACCGAGCATGAGGATGACGCCAACTACGTTGATGTCGAGGCCGGCGAGGTCGAACTCGACGGCCCAGGTGAGGATCGCACCGAGCATGATGAGGATGATGCTTCCGGCGATGGTCATCAGATTTACCTCCTTGACACGAAGGAACCTCTATCCACATGTCGAAAAACAAACCAGTCGTGATGATCGGGCTCATGGGCTCGGGCAAGACGACCGCCGGCCGCTTGATCGCTGAGGCGCTCGGGCTGCCGTTCACCGACAGCGACCAGTACCTCCAGGAGAAGTACGGCGCCACCTCCGCGCCGATCGCCGCCCGCGAGGGCAAGGAGGCTCTGCACCGCTACGAGGCCGAGCACGTGCTGGAGGAGCTGGCGGGCGAGCCGAAGGTGATCGCCGCGGCGGCCAGCACGCTGGAGAACGCCGAGGTGCGCGCGGCGATGCGCAAGGCGTTCGTCGTCTGGGTGGACGCCGACGATGCGGTGCTGGCCGAGCGGATGCGCACCAGCAAGCACCGCCCCGACTACGACCCGAGGGAGATGCGGGCCCGCCGCGAGACGTTCTTCCGCGAGGTCTCGGACCTGATCTGCGACGTCGGCGTGCTCACCCCCGAGCAGGTGCGCGACCGGGTGCTGGCCGAAATGGGTTTGCCCGGCGTTGATCGCGACTGATAGCCAGAAGGGATGCCAGAGGGACTGCCAGAAGGACCGTTCGCCGAGAAACCCACCCTGAAGGGCGCGCGCGTCACGCTGCGCCCCGTCGGCCCCGAGCACGTCGAAGGCCTGATCGAGTCGGTCTCCGACCCCGACGTGCGCCGGCTGACGGGCTCGCACGCCACGTTCGACCCCGATCAGCTGCGCGCGTGGTACGCCACCCGCGGCGACCACCCCGACCGGCTCGACCTGGCCATCATGGCCGGCGACGAGTACGTCGGCGAGGTCGTGCTGAACGAGCTCGACGCCCCCAACCTGTCGTGCAACCTGCGCATCGGGCTGGTCGGCCCCCGCGTGTTCGGCAAGGGGTACGGCACGGAGGCGATCGAGCTGGTCCTCGGCCACGCCTTCGGCACCACGCCGCTGCACCGGATCAGGCTCGGCGTCTACGCCTTCAACGAGCGGGCTCGGCACGTCTACAAGAAGATCGGCTTCGTCGAGGAGGGCGTCGAGCGCGACGCGCTCCTGTGGGACGGGCAGTGGCACGACTGCGTGCTCATGGCCATCCTGCGGCCGGAGTGGCAGGCCGCGTCACGGGGCCTGGCATAATGATCATGACGCATGGGTCCCCCGAGGCGCGCGGGGGACCTGTCGCGTCCTTCCGGATCAGGTCGTTTCCGGACAACCAATGGGCGGTGTCGTGCATCTAAGCATCAGTGACGATGCGCTTGGTGCCCGGTGATCCCGAAAGGCTTGGCGGCTATTGGCTGGCCGCCAGGCTGGGCGCGGGCGGGCGCGGTGTCGTCTACGACGCCTACGACGACGAAGGCCACCGGTTCGCGGTCACCGTGCCGCGCGGCGAGGTCGGGCACCGCTACGAGCGCGTGAGCTGCCGCCACCTGGCCGAAGTGGTCGCCGTCGGGTCCGACCAGGGTGTGCCCTACGTGGTGAGCGAGTTCGTCAACGGGCCCGACCTGCGGCAGGCCGTCGCGCTGCACGGGCCGTACGCGGGCGCCGAGCTGGCCGCGCTGGCCGGGGCGCTGGCCGAGGTGCTGCGCGCGCTGCACGACGCCGGGCTCACCCACCGCGGGCTCAACCCCGAGAGCGTGCTCCTGGCCGACGACGGCCCCAAGGTGATCGAGCTGGGGCTGCCGGTGCCCCGGCCGATGGGCGCGTGCACGTACCAGGCGCCCGAAGTGCTCACCGGGCAGGCCGCCGAGGCGGCGGCCGACGTGTTCGCGTGGGGCGCCGTCGTGCTGTTCGCGGCCACCGGACACGACCCGTTCCACGGCGACAGCCTCGGCGGCATCATGCACCGGCTGCTGACCGTCGACCCCGACGTGAGCTGCCTGCCCGGCCCCCTCGCCGAGCTGGTCGGGCGGGCGCTGGCCAAGGACCCCGCCGACCGCCCCACGGCCGCCGAGCTGCTGGTCGACAGCGACGCGCAACTGCGGCCGCCCGAGACGTACGTACGGCAGCGGTCGCTGGGCGAGCTGGCCGAGGAGGTGTACGCGACGCTCACGCCCGCCCAGCAGCAGGAGGTGCCCGGCCTGCTGCTGCGCCTGCTCGACGGCGACACCCCGCACGACGAGGGCGACGTGCTGCGCCCGCTCATGGAGGCCGGCCTGCTCGTCCGCCGCAGCGTCCGCGTGCCCGCCGTCGAGACCTCCGTCGGCAAGCTCGTCGCCGTCAGCGACGACCGCGTCGCCCCGGCCAGCGCCGCGCTCTACCGGGCCTGGCCCCGCCTGCGCGGCTGGGTCGCCGACGAGCGCGAGGGCCTGGCCGTGCACCGCCGCATCCGCGAGGCCGCCCGGCACTGGTCCGAACACCGGCGCGGGCGCGGGCACCTGCTGCGCGGGCACGAGCTCGACACCGCGCTCGGCTGGGCCGCCACCAAGCGCCGTCACGTGCGGCTCAACCAGCTCGAACGCGACTTCATCAACGACAGCGTGGCCCTGTCCAAGCAACGCAGGAAGCTGCTCGTCCCCTCGCTCGCGTCCGTCGCCGCTGTGCTGGCCGTCGCCGTCACGATGACCGTCGTGTCCGTGCACGGGCAGAACGACCTGCGCGAACGCCTCATCGAAGCCGACGCCCGCGCCGTCGCCGCCCGTGCCGAGTCGCTGCGCACCTCCGACCCGCGCACCGCGATGCGGCTCAGCGTGGCCGCGTGGCGGCTCGCGCCCGTCTTCGAGGCGCGGGCCGCGCTCCAGGCGTCGCTCGTCCAGCCGGAGCTGGCCGTCTTCACCGACCCCGAAGCCGACCCGCAGGCCCGCTACCTGCTGCGCGGCGACACCCTCATCCGCTGGGACGCCTCAACGGTCACCCTCTGGGACGTCGCCGCCCGGCGGCGGGTCGCGTCGTACCCGCTGCCCGCCGGCATCACGGCGCTCAGCGACGACGGCCGCTACGCCGAGGGCCCCGCGAGCGGCCCCATCGACGTCACCACCGGCCGCGCGCCCGACGCGGCCGTCTACGCCATCAGCAGGGGGAACAGGACCCGGGTCTACCGGGGGACACGCGTGCTCTTCGACCTCACGGACGCCAAGGTCGCGCTGTCGGGCGACGGTGCGCGGGCGGCCGTCTCCCGGCTCAACGGGCGGGTCGAGCTGTGGGAGCTGGCGCCGCGCCGTACCCGGGTGAAGGTCCTCGAGGTCGAACCCCTCACGGGCGCGGACGCCGCCGCCCCCGCCCTCGCCTTCAGCCCGGACGGCCGCACGCTCGCGGTCGCCGGGCGCGACGGGGTCACGCTGGTCGGGGGCGAGGACGCGCGGTCGCGCGGAGCCTCCGCCGAGACGTTCGGAACGGCGGTGCAGCCGGGGCCCGACACGGTCGCCGACCTGTCGCGCGGTGCGTCGCCCGCCCCGACCGGCGCCACCACCCCAGGCCCGGGCGTCCTCGCCCTGCCCGCCCCGACCCCCACCCCGGCCCAGGCCCCGCCCTCGGCCCCATCCCAGGCTCCGGCGGCGGGCACCTCCCAGGCCCCAGCGGCCCGCACCTCGCAGCCTCCCGCGGCGGGCGCGTCCCAGGCTCCGGCGGCGGGCGCGTCGGCGAGCGCGGGCGCGGACGCCCGCGCGACCGGCCCGGCACCGCTGCGGTCCGCCGGCGCCGACGGCGGCCGGACGGCCCAGCCGGGCGCCGGCGCGACCGCGCAGGCCCAACCGGGCGCGCAGACCGGGACGGCCCGACCGGGTGGGCCGACCGGGACGGCCCGAGCGGATGCCGAGGCCAATGCGAGCAAGGCGGGCAGGCCGGGCACCGGCGGCTCGGGCACCGGGCAGCCGCAGGCGCGCGCGACCGGAGCGACGCCGCGCCGCGCCGACGAGGCGGGCACCGGACGGTCCGGAAGCGGCGATCCCCAGGCGGCACGGACGGGCGACGGCGAGGCGGGCCGCTCCTCCGACGGCCAGGCAGCACGCCCCCGCGACGGCGAGGCGGCGCGGGCCGGTGACAGTGGCGGTGAGGCGGCGCGGGCCGGCGACGGCGAGGCGGCGCGAACCAGTGACGGTGGCGGGGAAGCGGCACGGACCGGCGACGGTCAGGCGGCACGGGCCGGTGACGGGCAGGGGGCGCGGACGGGTGGTGAGCCGGGCAATGGGCCGGGCGATGGGCGCGGGGCCGGTGCGGGGCCGGGTGATGGGCGCGGGCCCGGGGCAGGGCCGGACCGGGCGTGGGGGGTCGAGGTCGTGGACGGGATGGAGGCGGCGCCGGGCGCGTCGGCGGGCCCGCTGGTCTTCAGCCCCGACGGCCGCCTGCTCGCACTCCCCGGCGCCGGCGAGGTACGCGTCTGGAACGTCGCCGAGCGCCGCCTGTCCGGCTCGTACCCCCTCAAGGATCCCGGCCACGGCCTGGCGTTCTCCCTGGACGGCCGCCAGTTGCGCTACCTCGGCGGCCTGGGCTCGGTCGTCTCGCTCGACGTGTCCGGCCTGCCGGCGCCGTCCGGCGACGGCCACATAGCGGCGTTCTCCGGGAACGGCCGGGTCGCCGCCAAGGAGGTCGGGAACGCGATCGAGCTCACCGACACCGAGGAGCGCAGGAAGCTGGGCCGGATCGCGGCGGCCGGGGACCTGGCGTTCGACGCGGCCGGCCGGCTGCTGGCGGTGGCGGGCGACCCGGTGACGGTGTGGGAGGTGGCCGGCGGCAGGCAGGTGGCCACGATAGAGGCGGGCGGCGACGTGCCCGCCGTGGCCCTCTCCCCCGACGGCGGCACGCTGGCGACCGCCCGCGGCAAGCTGCTGGAGACGTGGGACGTGCGTACGGGCCGGCGCATCAAGGAGTACGCGGGCGCCGGCGACCTGGCGCTGGCCTTCAGCCCCGACGGCACGACGCTGGCCGCCGGCCGGAACCTGCTCGACCTGGCCACGGGCCGCGTCACCCCGCTCGACCTGGCCGACGGCGCGGCCCCGACGGCGCTGGCCTTCTCCCCCGACGGCGGCCGGCTGGCGATCGCGCTGGAGGGCGGCCGGGTGCTGCTGTGGGACGTCCGGGAGCGGGCGACCATGGGCACGATCGAGACCGGCTCCGCCCCGGTGGACGAGCTGCGTTTCTCCCCGGCCGGCGACCTGCTGGCCGTGGACGCGGGCCGTACCTCGCTCTGGGACACCGCGGCGCTGCGCGAGGTCGGCCAGGTCGGCTCGTGGGCCGCCGGGCTCGCCTTCAGCCAGGACGGCAAGCGGCTGCGCGGCGTGGCGCTCGACGGCACCGTACGGGAGGTCGCGGTCGATCCCGGGCTGACGGCGCGCGAGGTGTGCGCACGCGCGGACGGCGCGCTGACCAGGGCGGAGTGGGCCCGTCTGATCCCGGAGAGCGGCTACCAGGACAGCTGCTGACCCCGCGCCCGCCCTAGCTGACGACCTTGAGCACCTTGCCCTGCGGGCTGACCACGAGGTAGCCGCCGCGGCTGTAGGTGTCGGAGGCGTAGACGAGCAGGACCTGCTTCATCGAGGCGAACGAGTAGTCGGGCTCCACGATCATGTGGTGGGAGATGGGGGCGCGGGCGCCGAGGTCGCTCTTCGCCTTCTTGAGCAGGGAGGGGAGGGCGTCCCAGTTGAACGTGGCCAGGTCGATGAGGGGGGTGTCGAACGTGCTGCCCGACCTGGGGCCGGTGACGGTTCCGTCGCGGTAGTCGTAGCTGTCGTAGACCTCGGGGTCGTCCTTGCGGGGGACGTCCACGGAGGCGTGGGTCGGGTGGACCGTCATCTTGACGACCTTGGTGCCGCCGATGACCGGCTTCAGCTTGGCGATCATGTCGCGCATGCCGGCGGGGGTGAGCAGGTTCTTCGCGGCGGGCTCGCCGGTGGCGTCGTCGCCGGGCTGGTCGGCGGGCTCGTCGGCGGGCTCCGAGGTGGCGGTGGTGGGATCGTTCCCGAGGTTGAGGCTGGTGATCCGGGGGTCGCCGCCGCTCGCGTCGATGATCGTGGGGAGGAACTGCCACACCAGCACGGCCACCGCCGCGACCGCCGCCACCGACACGGACACCGCCACCGCCGCTCCGCGCCCGGCGCGGGTGCTGGGGCGCGTGTTCGCGGTGTCGGCGCCCGGGATCGGCCCGGCGCCCCACGGGGGCTGCTGCTGGGGCGCCTTGGCGTACCCGGGCGGGACGGTCTGCCCCGAACCGGGCGGAACGGTGTGCGCGCCCGGGAAGTGCGGGCCACCGGGCCCGTGCTGCGGCATCGCGGGCCCCCGCCGAACGCCCCGGCCCCCACCGGCATCCCAGGACCGGAAGGCTGCATCCCAGGACCGGCGGCCGGCATCCCGGGGCCGGCGGCCGGAGACATCCCCGGGGGCGGCGGAGGGGTGTGGCCGGATTCGGCTGCGGCCAGCATCCGGTCCAGGGTCTCCGGGTCGGGGCGGTGGGCCGGGTCGCGGACGAGCAGGGCGCCCAGCACGGGCCCGAGCGGCCCGGCGCGCTCAGCGGGCGGCACGTCCTGGTTGAGCACGGCGGCCAGCGTGGCCAGGGTGGTGTTGCGGCGCAGCGGGTGCCGCCCCTCCACCGCGACGTACAACATCATGCCCAGCGACCACAGGTCGGAGGCGGGGTCGCCTTCGACGCCGTTGATGCGCTCGGGCGCCATGTACTCGGGCGAGCCGATGAACGACCCGGTGGCCGTGAGGCTGGTGGACTCGCGCATCGCGGCGATGCCGAAGTCGGTCAGCACGGAGCGGCCGTCCTCGCGCAGCAGCACGTTGGCGGGTTTGACGTCGCGGTGCTGGATGCCGACGGCGTGGGCGGCCCGCAGCCCGGACAGGACCTCGCGGCCGAGCCGGGCCGCCTCCCTGACCGGTAACGGCCCGCGCTGGAGGTGGTCCTGGAGTGAGCCGCCGGTGACCAGCTCCATGACGATCCAGGGGTAGCCCTGCTCGCCCGGGTCCACGATGTGGTGGATGGTGGCCACGTGGGGGTGGTTGAGCCGGGCGAGGGCGCGGGCCTCGCGCAGCACCCTGGAGCGCAGCTCGCGGGCGAGGGTGGGGTCGTGCTCCTCGATGGAGGGGTCGGGCGGGCGTACCTCCTTGAGCGCGACCTCGCGGTGCAGGGCGACGTCCCAGGCGCGCCAGACCAGGCCCATGCCGCCGCCACCGAGCCGCTCCACGAGCTCGAAGCGGCCGTCGATCACCCTCTTGTCCATGCGGAGAGCGTAGGGCCGGCCCGCCCGGGCGCGCTACGCGCGCGCCCGCCCGGCCAGGTGGGTTACGCGCCCGGCTGCTCCTCCAGGCGCGGGAACAGGGCGGCGCCCTTGGTGACGGTCGAGCCGGCCGGCAGCCTGCCCCACTCGCCGGCTTCCTGGACCCGCTGGTCGGCCAGGGGGCCGAGGGCGGGCTCGGCGCCGAGCGACTCCCAGAGCTTCTGGGAGCTGGCGGGCATGAACGGGTGCAGCAGCACGGCGACCGCCCGCAGGGACTCGGCGGCGGTGTAGAGGATGGTCGCCAGGCGGGCCCGCGCTTCCGGGGAGTCGTCCTTGGCCACCTTCCACGGCTCCTGCTCGGAGATGTAGCCGTTGACCTGCTTGACGAAGTCGAAGATGGCCTGCAGACCGGCCTGGAACTCGACGTCGTCGCCGATCTTCCTGTCGGCCTCCGCGACCGCCTTGGCCAGGCCCTCGTGGACGGCCTGCTCGGCGTCGCCGTCGGCGCTCGCCTCCGGCAGCACGCCGTCGAAGTACTTGCCGACCATGGCGGCCACCCGTGAGGCGAGGTTGCCGTAGTCGTTGGCCAGCTCGGAGGTGTAGCGGGCGGCGAGGTCCTCCCAGGAGAACGAGCCGTCCTGGCCGTAGGCGATGGCCCGCAGCAGGTACCAGCGGAAGGCGTCGACCCCGAAGTGGGAGGTGATCTGGCGCGGGCTGATGCCGGTCAGGTTCGACTTCGACATCTTCTCGCCGCCGACCAGCAGCCAGCCGTTGGCGACGATGCGGCCCGGCAGCGGCAGCCCGTTGGCCATCAGCAGCGCCGGCCAGATGACCGCGTGGAAGCGCAGGATGTCCTTGCCGATCAGGTGCACGTCGGCCGGGAAGCTGGCGTCGAACGTCTCCTGGTTCTGGTTGTAGCCGACCGCCGTCGCGTAGTTGAGCAGCGCGTCCACCCACACGTAGATCACGTGCTCGTCGTCCCACGGGACGGGCACGCCCCAGTCGAAGGTGGAGCGGGAGATCGACAGGTCCTGCAGCCCCTGGCGGACGAAGCTCAGCACCTCGTTGCGGGCCGACTCGGGCTGGATGAAGCCGGGGTTGGCCTCGTAGTGGGCGAGCAGCTTGTCGGCGTACTCGCTCAGCCGGAAGAAGTAGTTCTCCTCCTTGAGGATCTCCACCGGCCGCTTGTGGATCGGGCACAGCTGCTTGCCCGCGTTCTCGCCCGTGCCTTCGAGCAGCTCGCCGGGGAGTTTGTACTCCTCGCAGCCCACGCAGTAGGGGCCCTCGTATCCGCCCTTGTAGATCTCGCCCTTGTCGTACAGGTCCTGGACGAACTCGCGCACCCGGTCGGTGTGCCGCTTCTCGGTGGTGCGGATGAAGTCGTC
Organism: [Actinomadura] parvosata subsp. kistnae; assembly: GCF_900323885.1. Classification (GTDB taxonomy): domain Bacteria; phylum Actinomycetota; class Actinomycetes; order Streptosporangiales; family Streptosporangiaceae; genus Nonomuraea; species Nonomuraea composti. Next base: position 699,273 of record NZ_OOHJ01000018.1, read on the forward strand.
GTTGGCGATCTCCAGGTGCTGCCAGAGGGGCTTCCACGCCTCCTCCACGAGCTTGTCGCACCACTCCTGCGGGCTGACGCCCTTGGACTCGGCGGTGCGCAGGACCTTCTGGCCGTGCTCGTCGGTGCCGGTGAGGAACCAGACCCGCTCGCCGCGCTGCCGGTGCCACCGGGTGAGAACGTCGCCGGCGACCGTCGTGTAGGCATGGCCCAAGTGCGGCGCGTCGTTGACGTAGTAAATGGGAGTGGTGACGTAGAACGCCTTACCACTCTTAGTCCCGGATCCGGTGGCCACCATGGGCGTGATCCTACTGGCCGGGGCCCCGGCGTTTCACATGGATTGACCGACGGCGCCCGCTCAGGCGAGCGTGGCCAGCTCCTCCGCGGCGACGCCGTGCGCGAACGGCAGGCCCTGGGCGTACCTGGCCAGCTCGTCCACGGCCAGGTCGGCGAGGCGGGCCAGCTCGCCGCCCAGCGACCCGGCGATGTGCGGGGTGAGCAGCACGTTCGGCAGGTCGTACAGGGGCGAGCCGGCCGGCAGCACGTCGGGCTCGGTGACGTCGAGGACGGCGTACAGGCGGCCGGAGGCCAGCTCGGCGATGAGCGCGTCCTGGTCGACGAGCGCGCCGCGGGCGGTGTTGATCAGGGTGGCGCCGTCGCGCATCAGGGCCAGGCGGGCGGCGCTGACGAGGTGGCGGGTCTCGGGCAGCGCGGGCGCGTGCACGCTGACGATGTCGCTGCGCTCGAACAGCTCGTCCAGCTCGACCTTCTGCACGCCGAGGTCGTCGGTCAGGTACGGGTCCGCGACCAGCACCTCCAGCTCGAACGGCCGCAGCAGCTCGATCACCCGCCGCCCGATCTTGGACGCGCCGATGATGCCCACGGTGCGCCGGTAGTTGCCGAACCCGGGGAACATCGCGTCGAGGTCGAGCCGGGTGCCGGGGTGCTCCCGGTAGAGCCGGGCGATGTCCACGACCCGCTTGCCGGCGAACAGGATGGCGGCCAGCGTGTACTCGGCGACCGGCTCGGCGTTGGCCACCGCCGCGGACGAGACGAGCAGGCCGCGTTCCCAGCACGCCTCGGTGATGTGGTGCTTGACCGAGCCGGCCGCGTGCACGACGGCCCGCAGGCGCGGCGCTGCGGCCAGCACCTCGGCAGTGATGGGCGGGCACCACCAGCTCGTGTACAGCACCTCCGCCTCAGCCAGCGCCCCGGCCACGGCCGGGTCGGCGAAGTCGGCGGCCACCAGCCCGGGGTCCACGTCGGCGATCGCGACCAGGCGCTCGCGCACCGGCCCGGTGATGAGCCGGTCGGCGATGTGCGGTGCCATCGCGAGCAGGGTCTTCGGCCGCGAAACGGTCATCAGGCTCCCCCGGACATCGGCGTAGGTCAAACGCGATCATAACGATCGGCTATGTGCCGGCCCCGCCCGGGCCGCCTCCTCGGCCGGGCTGTCGCCTTACGACCCGCCTCCTCAGCCGTGCTCGCGCCGTCGCCGCACGCCGTCTCACTCGCCGAGATCGCTGAGCTTGCCGATCAGCGCCGTGCGGGAGGTGATGCCGAGCTTCGTGTAGATGTGGCTCAGGTGGTACTCCACGGTCTTGACGCTCAGCACCAGCTTGCGGGCCGCCTGCCGGTTCGTCAGGCCCCTGCTGATCAGCACCGCCACCGTGTGCTCCTGCGGCGTCAGCCCGAGCCGCGCGGTGTCCTGCGGACGCAGCACCGCCCGCCCGCTCGCCGCCAGCTCCAGGTCGCACTGCTCCAGGTACGGCAGCGCCCCCAGCCGCGACAGCGTGAGCTGGGCCGCTTCGAGCTGCTCCGCGGCGGCCGAGCGGCGGCCCCTGCGGCGCAGGAACGTTCCGTACGCGAGCTGGATCCTGGCCTCCTCGAACGGCGTCTCGGTCTTGGCCGTGTGCTCCAGCGCCACCTGGTAGCAGGTCTCCGCCTCGCCCGGCTCGTGCCTGGCCGCGTGCAGCCCGGCCCTGGCGCGGGCGGCGGCGGCCAGCACGCTGCGCCGCTCCCTGTCCAGGGCCAGCAGCTCGCACGGGACGAGGACCTCCTCGGCCTCCTCCGGCCGGCCCGCGTTGACCAGGGCGTCGGCGAGGAGCGTGCGCCAGAGCACGACGACCGGCTCGTCCGGCAGGTTCGTCCTGGTGAGCGGGGTGAGCGCGGCGATGACCCCGTCGTGGTCGCCGCGCGCCGTCGCCACCAGGGCCTCGGCGGCGGCCGTGCTCACCTGGGCGGCGACGTTGCCGGGCGAGCAGGCGGCGCGGGCCGCCCGTACGTGCGTGGCGGCCCGATCCCACTCGCCGCGCGCCGCCGGGACGAGAGCGGCCACGGCGTGGGCGTGGCTCGCCAGCCACGCCTGGCCGAAGTCGTCGGCCGTCGAGGCGCCCAGCTCGGCGTGCCCGGCCGCGTCGTCCCACCGGCCCAGCCGGTACTCGGCCTGGGCCAGCGTCGTCGCCACCAGCAGCTGGAACGGCGCCGACCGGCCGGCGCTCACGGCGAGCAGCCCGAGCAGGTCCGCCTGCGCGCCCGCCAGGTCGTCGGCCCACAGGCGCAGGGTGCCGCGCCCGAGCAGGGCGTCCAGCTCACCGGGGGCGGCCTGCGCCGGCACGGGCAGCTCGGCGCACTCCGCCAGCCCCGCCTCGACCTCCCCCGCCAGCCCCAGCCCCACCAACCGGGCAAACCGCCCGAACTCCCCGCCGCCCTCCTGCCCGCTCCCCCGTTCGCTCTCCTGCCCGCCGTCCTGCCTGCTCCCCCGTCCGCTCTCCTGGCCGCCGTCCTGCCTGCTCCCCCGTCCGCTCTCCTGGCCGCTTTCCTGGCCGTCCTCCTGCCTGCCTTCCCGCCCACTCTCCCGGCCGTCCTCCTGTCCATGGGGCAGGGACAGCGCGTGAGCGGCCCAGCGCGCGGCGTCCGGGCCGCTGCCCCGCAGCAGGCCGGCCAGCGCGAGACGGGCGCCGATCGCGGCGGCGAGCCGCACGTCACCGTCCGCCCGCGCCTCGGCAGGGCTCGGGTCGCCGGAGGCGTGGGTCCAGGCCTCGTGGAGGCGCCGGACGGCCTCCTCCACTCGTCCCGCCACCAGCGCCACCGACCCCTGGACGTAGCCGTGCACCCCGGGATCGCCCCCAGGCGAGACCTGGGCGCCCAGGGCGGCGGCGTCGGCGGGGCGGCCGGCGGCCAGGAGGGCTTCCACCGCCTCGGCGATCAGCCGGTCGCGTTCCGGCCCGGTGCGGGTGAGCTGGACGGCCCTGGTCAGGCAGCCGCACGCGCCGGCCCAGTGCCCGGCCGCCGCCTGCCGCCGCCCCACGAGGGCGACCTCGCGGACGAGCGCGTCGTCCACCTGGTCGGCGGCGGCGAGCCGGTGGTGCAGCCGGTGCACGACGTCCTCGACGAGGGAGGCGGCCAGGAGGTGCAGCCGCCGCCGCGTGGCAGGCCCGAGGTCGTGGTAGACGGCGGCCCTGACGAGCGGGTTGGGGAAGCCGACCGACACACCGGCGCCGGTACGCCACTCGACGAGCAGCCTGGCTCCGGTGAGCTGCTCCAGGGCGGGCAGCGGCTCGGTCAGCTCGGCCATGCGGGCGACGAGGTGGAGGGGCGCGGACGTGCCGAGCACGGCGGCGGCCGTGAGCAACCGTTGCGCCGGGCTGTCGCAGGCGCCCAGCCGCCCGCGTACGGACGTGGCGTAGGCGCGCGGCGCGGGCAGCGGGGCGTCCACGTCGGCCAGGGTCTCGGCGCGCACCTGCTGGAGCAGCGCCCGCGCGTGCAGAGGGACGCCCTTGGTGTGCTCGTGCAGCCGTTCGGCGGCCTGGGGGGTGAGCCGTACGGGGCCGAGCCGGGCGCTGAGCGCCTGCAGCTCGCGGGCGCTGAGCCCGTCCAGGGGGAGCCGGAGCGCGGCGCTGCTGCGCAGCAGCCGCCGCAGCCCGTCGGGCAGGCGGGGGTGGTCGCTCTCCCTGACGATCACGACGGCGAGCACCCGGTCGGTACGCAGCCGCCGCAGCGCGAACGTCAGTGCCTGCAACGAGGGCAGGTCGGCCCAGTCGGCCCCGTCGATGGCGACGACGACGGGCGCGGCGTGCTGGAGCTGGGCCAGGAGCTGCAGCAGCGCGGCCCCGACGACCAGCGGGTCGGGGCTGGCTCCGGCGGCGAGCCCGGCCAGCGCCTCGGGCACCTGGTGGGCCTGGGTCACGAGCTGGGCGAGCACGCCGTAGGGCAGCTCGGACTCGCCGTCGTCGCCGCTGACCTCCAGCACGGCCGCGTTCTCGATCGCGGACAGGAACTCCCCTGCCAGCGCCGTCTTGCCGATCCCGGCCGGCCCCTCCAGCACGACGAGGCTCGACCGTCCTTCGCAGACCCGCCCGAGCTGGGCGTGGAGCACCGCCAGTTCGCGGTACCGGCCGACGAACTGTTCGTCCCGGGAGCGCTCGGGTCCATTGCGGAGGGCGCGGGCTGCCATCGGACTCACCCCCTCGCCGGATGTTCCCTAGGCCAAAGTTCATCGTGGGCCTTGGCCCGGCGGGCGTCCAGTCTCCTTTACCCGAGTCAGCTCTTTCGGTCATTAGGGAAACGCCCCGGGGTAATCCCCAGGGCGTTCCCTGATGCTCCCGGCAAAACCCATTCATACCGTCCAACGTGGACGAATGCCCCAAATCGCCGGGAGAACATGATGCCGTCCTACATCGCCGAGGAGCAGCGGGGAGTGGAAGCACGCATTCTCAACGTGCTCTTCCCCACGATCCTCCAGGGACTCCAGCTGACCCACCAGGCAGCCGACCAGTTCGGAGCACGTCCGCAACAGGCCCACCTGCTGCCGATGAGGCCGCGCATGGAGCACCGGCCCGTGGAGTACCAGCAACACCAGCAGCCCTTCGAGCCCGGGTGGACCTTCGCCCAGCTCGCCGCCGACCGCTCGTTCATGGACGTGGCCGCCGTCCTCATGCCGGTCGTGCAGGCCATCATCCCGCCGCTGGTGGAGCAGCTGCTCAGCTTCGGCCCCGCCAAGGCCGACACCGACCAGAACGAGGAGGACCGCTTCCTGCAGTTCGTGCCGCAACTGCTCGGCACGGTCACGCCGATCATGATGCAGGTGCTGCCGGGCCTGCTCCAGTCGATGCACGGCATGCGCGCCGAGCACCCCGTACGCGTGACCGACCGCGAGCTCAACCAGCGCTACTTCGGCCCGATCGTGCAGGCCACGCTGCCCGCGATCGTCTCGCAGCTGCCCGAGCTGCTGGCCATGGTGCACGGCGACCAGCGCGCCCCCGTCCGGTACGAGCCCATGCCCGGTCGCGGCCCCATCCAGCTCATGCGGATCTCCAGGAACGACCTCGTCAACGCCCACCGGCTGCGCGACGGCGACGTCCTCCACCTCACCGAGACGCCCGCCCAGCCCGGCACCACCGAGATCCGCATCACGACGGCGCCGCACACCATGTGGTGGAAGGGTGTCCAGGTCACCGACGAGACCGGCCGGCAGCTCTGCTTCGTCGAGACCGACGGCGACCGCTACGCCGTCTTCGAGTCGAGGGCCGTGCAGTCCGGCGGCTCCATCGTGTTGTGGAAGGCACGGATGTTCGGCGAGCACGCGCCGATGTACGTCATCCCGATCGGCGACCTGACGCCCGACGGGAAGTGCTTCGACCTGCACTGGGCCGCCGACTGATGGCCGGGCCCACGCTGCGGCTCGGCAGCAGAGGAGAAGAGGTCAGGCGGCTCCAGGAGCTGCTGCGCGCCCGCGGCTACCGGGTACGGGCCGACGGGTACTTCGGCGGCGCCACGTACGGGGCCGTGCTGAGCCTCCAGCAGCGCGAGGGGCTGCCCGCCGACGGCGTGGCCGGCCCCGGCACGTGGCGGGCGCTCGGCCGGACCCAGGCGAGCCTGGCGAGCGAGCCCCGCCAGGACGAGCCGGCCGAGTGGAGCTTCATGGTCTACATGGCCGGCAACAACAACCTGTCCGACGCCGCCGGGCGCGACCTGGAGGAGCTGCGCGCCGTCCCGTCGTTCAACGGCGTCCGGGTCACCTGCTTCGTCAAGCGGCAGGACGCCGGCGGCCGCGCCCAGCACATGGAGGTCAGGGCCGGCGGCGCGCCCGACCTGATCGAGGAGCTGCACCCGCCGGTCGACTCCGGCCACCCGCAGACGCTGCTCGACTTCGTGCGCTGGTCCGTGCGCCGCGCGCCCGCCAAGCGGTACGCGCTGGTGATCTGGAACCACGGCGGCGGCTGGTCCCCCGACGACCTCGACCAGATCTACACCCAGGTCAGGGGCCGTGCCGCGCGGCGCGACGTGGAGAGCGGCTACGTCCGCAGGGCGCCGCGCGCGTCGATGGCGGACGGCGAGCCGGCCTTCTCGGAGCTGTCCAGGCTGACGGAGTCGCAGGAGATGACCAAGGCGGTGTTCACGACGTCGCTGACCGAGGTGCTGCGCCTGCCGAACGGGCAGGAGCGGGCGATCGCCGGCGACGACGGGACGCTGCACTCGCTGGACACCATCGAGCTGTGCAACGTCATGCGGGCCGTCCACCAGGACCTCGGCCGGCCGCTCGACCTGCTCGGCATGGACGCCTGCCTCATGAGCAACCTCGAGGTCTGCTTCGAGCTGCGCGAGCACGTCGGCGTCGTGGTGGGCTCGGAGGAGCTGGAGCCGAACGAGGGCTGGCCGTACACGGAGATCCTGTCCGCCATGGCGGCCGACCCGCGCATGGACGCGCGCGAGCTCGGGCGGATCGCCGTGGAGGAGTACGTGAAGTCCTACCGCGGCACGCACCAGACCGTCACCCAGTGCGCGGTGGACGCGACGCGCATCGAGGAGTTCATGCGCGAGTTCCAGACGCTGGCCGCGGGCATGCGCCGGCAGGTGCAGGTCAACCGGTCCGTCGTGGACAGCGTGCAGTCGGTCGCGACCCGCTTCCACATCGACCGCTCGCTCATGGACCTGCGCACGATCTGCCTGGCGCTGGTGGCCGACTCGCGCACCGACCCGACGCTGGCCTCGGTGGCGGACAAGCTGCTGGCCATCCACGGGCCGGGCGGCTTCGTGATCAACGAGGGCCACCAGGGCGAGAAGGTGGAGGAGTGCGGCGGGCTGAGCGCGTACTTCCCGATGGAGCGCACCATCTCGCGCTACTACGGGGACCTCCAGATCGCCCAGCACACCGAGTGGGACGAATTCCTCAGGGACTACGCGAACGCGCGTACCATCAGGCGGTAGGAGAGCGCCCGAGGCGGCGTCTTCAGACGGCGTCTCAAGGCGGCGTCAGAGCCACATGCCGGCGTTCCGCCGGCGTCGCTGGGGCTATTGCGGCCCGGGACCGGCCGCAATAGCCCCTACCTTTGCTGTCATGGATCCCCTCATCAGCCGCAGGGCGCTCAACCGGGCCACGCTGGAGCGGCAGCACCTGCTGCGCCGCACCGACCGCTCCGTCGCCGAGGTCGTCGAGCACCTGGGCGGGCTGCAGGCGCAGACCCCGCACACCTGGTACACCGGCCTGTGGAGCCGCATCGCCGGGTTCCGTCCCGCCGACGCGGCCGACCTGCTGCTCTCGCGCGAGCTCGTCCGCATCGCGCTGCAGCGCTCCACCATCCACCTGGTCACCGCCCGCGACTGCCTGGCCATGCGGCCGCTGCTGCAGCCGGTGACCGAACGCATGACGCGCACGACGTTCGGCAAGCGGCTGGCCGGCGTCGACCTCGACGAGCTGGCGGCGGCCGGGCGGGCGCTGCTGGAGGCGAAGCCGATGACGTTCGCCGAGCTCGGACGGGCGCTGGCCGAGCGCTGGCCGGACGCCGACCCGCACGCGCTGGGCCAGGGCGTGCGCTGCTTCGTGCCGCTGGTGCAGGTGCCGCCGCGCGGCGTCTGGGGCAGGAGCGGCCCGGTCGCGCACACCAGCGCCGAGTCCTGGATCGGCTACGACGTGCCGCCGATGACGCCGGCCGAGCTGGTGCGGCGCTACCTGGCCGCGTTCGGGCCCGCGTCGGTGCAGGACGTGCAGACCTGGTCGGGGCTGACCCGGCTGGCCGAGGTGGTCGAGCCGATGGACCTGATCAGGCTCAGGGACGAGGCCGGCCGCACCCTGTACGACCTGCCGGACGCGCCCCGGCCCGGCCCCGACGTGCCCGCCCCGGTGCGGCTCATGTACGACTTCGACAACCTCTTCCTGTCGTACGCCGACCGCTCCAGGACGATCACCGAGACCGGCGCGGCGGTGCTGCAGAGTTTCATGGGCACGAACATCGTGCCGCGCGTGATCCTGGTGGACGGGGTCACCGCCGGCGAGTGGACGGTCACCCGCGCCAAGGGCGTCTCCACCCTCAACGTGCACCAGTGGGAGCCGATCAAGGTGCTGGACGAGGTGGAGGAGGAGGGGCGGCGGCTCCTGGAGTTCCTGGCCCCGGGTGACCGGCACGACGTCACCGTCCTCGACGGCCCCTCCAAGCGGTGATCGCCGCCTCCGAGCGGTGATCGGCGCCCCCGAGTGGTGATCGGCGCCTCGAAGCGCTGAGGCCGGTGGGCGGGGCGATCTGCGCCGGTATGGTGGTCCACGTGCAGGAACGCAACCCCTCGACCGACCTGGTGACCTTCGGCGAGACCATGGCCCTGTTCGCCGCCCGCCGCACCGGCCCGCTGCGCTTCGCCCGCGACTTCGACCTGGGCGTGGGCGGCGCCGAGTCCAACGTCGCGATCGGCGTGGCCCGGCTCGGCCACGCCGCCACCTGGGTCGGCCGAGTGGGGGCCGACGAGTTCGGCGACCTGATCCGCACCACGCTCATGGGCGAGGGCGTCAGCACGCACGCGATCCTCGACCCCGGCGCGCCCACCGGCCTGATGATCAAGGGCAGGCGCACGGCCGACCTCATCGACGTGCGGTACTACCGCAGGGACAGCGCCGGCTCCCGGCTGAGCGCCGCCGACCTCGACCCCGAGCTGATCCGGTCGGCCAGGGTGCTGCACGTCTCCGCCATCACGCCCGCGCTGTCCGCGTCGGCGCGCGAAGCCGTGCGCCACGCGATGACCGTGGCGCGCGCCGCCGGGGTGACGGTCTCGCTCGACGTCAACTACCGGCGCGCGCTGTGGACGCCCGAGGAGGCCGGGGCGTGGCTGCGGGAGGTGGCCGGCGACGTGGACGTGCTGTTCGCGACCGAGGCCGAGGGGCGGCTGATCGCCGACGTCGAGGGGGCCGAGGAACTGGCCAAGGCGCTGGCCGGGATGGGGCCGCGGCACGTGCTGCTCAAGTTCGGCGCCCGGGGGGCCATGGAGCTGTCGGGCGGCGTGGTGCGGCGGGCGGAGCCGTACCGGGTGACGGAGGTCGACTCGGTGGGCGCCGGTGACGCCTTCGCGGCCGGGTGGCTGGCCGACTGGCTGGCGGGCGCCGACCCCGAGCGGCGGCTCGCGACCGCGTGCGCGGCAGGGGCGTTCGCGGTGACCAGCCAGGGCGACTGGGAGAGCCTGCCCCGCCGCACCGACCTCGCCCTGCTCCACAGCCCCACCGACGGCGTCAACCGCTGACCGCCCGCGGCTTCGCCTGTCCGTGCCTTTGGCATGCGGCGAGTCGCGACATGTCATAGCCTGCCGGAATGCTCGATCACCATCTCGACGCGCTCTTCCAGGCGGCCGGCGACCGCGACCCCGACCGGCTCTTCGGCCACGCCTCGCAGCTCTACGCCGCCAGCGAGGGCGCCGACGAGCCGACGCTCTCGGCCGCGACGGCCCGGTTCGGCGAGGTCTTCGACCTGGTGCCCCCCGGCATCGGCGCCCGCCTGGGCATCGTGGCGGGCGCGCTGGCCGAGCGCGGCGCCGACCCCGTCCCCCTGGCCGAGCCGCTGGTCAAGCAGCTCACCGGCCTGCTGGAGCAGTCGGCCAGGTTCGCCGCGGCGTGGCGGGCGGCGACCGGCGAGGAGCCGCCCGAGCCCGACGACAACGACCCCGAGTGGTTCGTGGGCGCGGCCGCCCGCCTGACCGGCCTGCCGGAGGGGGAGGCGTTCGCGCTGGCCGACGCGTGGGCGACGGTCTACCTGGCGCACATGCCGATCCTGTCCATCCTCCAGCTCTCGCCGCGCCTGCGCGCCGCGCTGCCCGGCCGCGAGCGCCTGGTCGAGGCGCTGTCGGCGGTGGTGGCGGACCGCGCGGACCTGGAGTGGCTGACCGGCCTGCTCCAGGTGCTGGAGGACGAGCGCCTGATCGTCCTGCACCGGGAGAGCGGCCGCGGCTACGAGGTCGTGATCGGCGGCATCGGCGACAACTTCCAGCTCCACACGCTGCTGGCCGACGTGGTGAGCGGCCCGTCCGAGCACGGGCTGATCGAGGGCGTGCAGCCGGACCCGCAGTGGGTCCTGGCCGCCTCCGACGGCGAGGTGGACCCGGACGATCTCGACCCGGTGCACGGCCAGTTCAACCTGGTGGACGCGTACGGCAAGTGGATCTGGAACGAGGGCGTCCCCGCCGACATCCCCCACCTGGACGGGGTGCGGGTCGTGGTTCTCGACCCGCCGCCGTACGAGCGGTCGTGGAGCCCGGGCCGCCACTACCCGATGATGGACGGCCGCATCCGCCTGGAGCGGATCCTGCCGGCCGAGGAGGCCGCGGCCTGGCTGTCGAGGGTCGCGCCGGAGGGCACTCCGGACTGACGCCCGGAGGTCGCACCGCAGATCTTCGCGCCCGGCCCCTGCCCGCAGGAGCAACCTTTGCCGGTTTCCGTTCCGGCCTTGGGGGCAGGCGGGGAAGATCTCGTCCGGGGGAAGGAACGGTGCGATGACAGACGTTTCGGGCATGGGATCTCGGCCTGACGATGAGCGGCCAGTGCTCACCAACAGGCAGGGACACCCGGTCTACGACAACCAGAACCAGCGGACGGTCGGCCCGCGCGGCCCGGCCACGCTGGAGAACTACCAGTTCCTGGAGAAGATCAGCCACTTCGACAGGGAGCGCATCCCCGAGCGGGTCGTGCACGCGCGCGGCGCGCTCAGCTACGGCTACTTCGAGGCGTACGGCACGTTCGGCGACGAGCCGATCAGCCGCTACACCAGGGCCAAGCTCTTCCAGGAGCGCGGCAAGCGCACGGACATCGCGCTGCGCTTCTCCACGGTGATCGGCGGGCGCGACTCGGCGGAGACGGCCCGCGACCCGCGCGGCTTCGCGATCAAGTTCTACACCGAGGACGGCAACTGGGACCTGGTGGGCAACAACCTGGCCGTGTTCTTCATCAGGGACGCCATCAAGTTCCCCGACGTCATCCACGCGCTCAAGCCGGATCCCGTCACGTTCCGGCAGGACCCCAACCGGATCTTCGACTTCATGTCGCAGACGCCGGAGAGCATGCACATGCTCGTCAACCTGTTCAGCCCGCGCGGCATCCCGGCCGACTACCGGCACATGCAGGGGTTCGGGGTGAACACCTACAAGTGGGTCAACGCGCAGGGTGAGACGCATCTCGTGAAATATCACTGGATGCCGAAGCAGGGCGTGCGCAGCATGACGGAGGCGGACGCCGCGGCCGTCCAGGCACACGACCTCGGCCACGCCACGAAGGACCTGTACGAGGCGATCGAGCGCGGCGACTACCCCGAGTGGGAGCTGCTGGTGCAGATCATGACCGATGACGAGCACCCTGAGCTGGACTTCGACCCGCTGGACGACACGAAGGTCTGGCCGGAGAACGACTTCCCGCCCCAGGCGGTCGGCCGGATCGTGCTGAACCGCAACGTCGAGAACCAGTTCGCCGAGAACGAGCAGTCCGCGTTCGGCACCGGCGTGCTCGTGGACGGCCTCGACTTCTCCGACGACAAGATGCTCATCGGCCGCACGTTCTCCTACAGCGACACGCAGCGCTACCGGGTCGGCCCGAACTACCTGCAGTTGCCGGTCAACCAGACCAAGGCGGCGTGCCGGACGAACCAGCGCGACGGCCAGATGGCGTACTTCGTGGACACCGGCGGCGAGAACCCGCACGTCAACTACGAGCCGTCGATCCGCGGCGGGCTGCGCGAGGCGGAGTACGCGCACCCGGACGAGGTCGGCCCGACGATCACCGGCCGGCTCACGCGCAAGCGCATTCCGCGCACGAACGACTACAAGCAGGCGGGCCAGCGCTACCTGCTCATGGACGACTGGGAGCGCGACGACCTGGTGCGCAACTTCGTCGCCAACCTCAAGCAGTGCGACCGGGCCATCCAGGAGCGCATGGTCTGGCATTTCCTGCTCGTGGAGGACGACCTGGGGCTGCGGGTCGGCGAGGGGCTGGGCATCACCCCCGACGACGTGGCCGGGCTGGAGCCGTTGCGGAGCCAGGACCTGACGGAGGAGGACCGCGACCGGCTGGCCAAGCTGGGCAGGAACGGCCCCCGCGACGTCGAGGGGCTGAAGATGACCCACTGCGTGCCCAACGAGCGGGCCGTGCACGCCGAGCAGTGACCGCCGTTCTTTACGTCCGCCTCTCGGAGAGAGAGGCTGGACGTAAGGGAGGTGGTCGCCATGGAGTACAAGCAGTGGAACGTGCAGATCTGGATCAGCGAGGATGACGACGACGCCGTGACCACGGCCACGGCGGTGCTGTTCACCCCTGACGGCAAGCGGCACGAGAGCGTGGCGCACGCCCGGCGCAACCCGGACGACCGGCCGGTGCCCGGCATCGGGGACGAGCTGGCCGCCGGCCGGGCGCTGTCGGACCTGGCCTCGAAGCTCATCGAGGACGGCGCCCAGGACGTGGCCCAGCTCGCCAGCCCCGCCTGATCAGAAGATCACAGCAGGCCGGCGGCGGCGAGCAGCTTGCCGATCCGGCCGACCTCGTCCTCGCTCAGCGGGATCTGCGGCAGCGCGGTGACGGGGCAGTCGATGACGCCGCGCAGATACAGCGCGGCCTTGAACGCGCCGAGCCCCGACGAGCTGCCGCCCATGCGGCTCCCGCCGACGTGCACGATCTCGAACAGCCTGACCAGCCGCTCCTGCTCGGCCCTGGCCGCCTCCCAGTCGCCCTGGGAGGCGCAGCGGTACAGCTCGACGTACCCCTGGGGGTCCACGTTGCCCAGCCCGGGCACCACGCCGTCGGCGCCCATCCACAGGGCGGAGTCCACGGTCACCTCGGAGCCGGTGAGCACGCTGAACGGCGCCTCCCCGCTCAGGGCGTCCCGGCCCATGACGACGGCACGCAGGCCGCCGTCGTCGCCGCTGGAGTCCTTCAGCCCGGCCAGCGTGCCCTCGGCGGCCAGCTCCAGCACCAGCCCGGTGCTCAGCTTGGTGTGCACGGAGACGGGCAGGTCGTAGGCGTAGAGGGGCAGCCCGGCCCGCCGCGCGATGGTCCTGAAGTGGGTGCGGATCTCCTCGGGGTGCGTGCGCGTGTAGAACGGCGCCGTCGCCACCAGCCCGGACGCCCCGGCCTCGGCCGCGACGCGCGCGTGGTCGAGCACGCGCGGCGTGGTCATGTCGATCACCCCGGCCAGCACCGGCACCTGGCCGCCCACGTGCCCGACCACGGTGTCCAGCACGGTGCGCCGCTGCGCGTCGGTCAGGTACGCCACCTCGGACGACGAGCCCAGCACGAACAACGCGTCCACGCCGCCGTCCACCAGGTGGTCGACCAGCCGGACGAGCGAGGCCGTGTCCACCTCGTACTCCGGGGTCATGGGGGTGCACACCGGGGGGATCACTCCGGACAATCTCATACGCGCTCCTGAATCAGCTCAATGTCGGTCGCACCCGCCGCCACCGGGTGATGGCAGTGGAACAGGTGGCCGCCCTCGACGGTCGCCGCGGGCATCTCGGCGGCGCAGACGTCGTCGGCGCGCCAGCAGCGAGTGCGGAACGGGCAGCCGCTGGGCGGCCTGGTGGCCGACGGCACGGCGCCGACCAGCGGGATCGGGTTGATCGGCGAGATCAGCCCGGGCGTGGCCGAGAACAGTGCCCTGGTGTACGGGTGCCGCGCGCCGAGCGGCACCGATGCCGCCGGCGTCTGCTCCACGATCCTGCCCAGGTACATGGTGACCACGCGGTCGCTCATCCTGCGGACCGTCTGGATGTCGTGCGAGACGAACACCAGCGCCAGCCCCAGCCGCTCCTTGAGATCCAGCAGCAGGTTGAGTATCTGCGCCCGCACCGACACGTCGAGTGCGCTGGTCGGCTCGTCGGCCACGACGAGGTCGGGCTCCAGCGCCAGCGCCCTGGCCACGGCCACCCGCTGCCGCTGCCCTCCCGAGAGCTGGCCGGGCAGCGCGTCGGCGGCGCCGGCGGGCAGCCCGACCAGGTCCAGCAGCTCGCGGACGCGGGCGTCGCGCTGGGCGGGGGTGCCGCGGCCGTGCACGTCGAGCGGGTCGCGCAGCACCTGGCGGACCGGCAGCCGCCGGTTGAGCGCGGTGGACGGGTCCTGGAAGATCATGCCGACGCCGGTCCCGATCGCCTCTCGCCGCTCCCGCTCCTTCATCCCCCACAGGTCGCGGCCGCGGAAGGTCACGGTGCCCGCCGTGGGCCGTTGCAGCCCCACCAGCACCTTGGCCAGCGTGGACTTGCCGCAGCCCGACTCCCCCACCACGCCGACGGTCTCGCCGGGGCTCACGGTGAGGTTCGCGGCGGTCAGCGCGTAGACGCGGTCGCGCCCGAGCAGGCCGCCCGAGCGGGCCTTGTGCACGACGTGCACGTCCTTCAGCTCAAGCATGCTGCTCGCTCCTCACCAGCGACTCGGCGGGGTGGTGGCAGGCCACCTGGTGGGTGGCCGGGCCTTCCAGCACCGGCTTCTCGGTACGGCACACGTCGGTGGCCATCGGGCACCGGTCGGCGAAGCGGCAGCCGGACGGGAAGTCGGCCGGGGCCGGCACCACGCCGGGGATCTGCGTCAGCCGCTCGGCCCCCGACTCCAGCGACAGCACCGAGCCGAGCAGACCGCGCGCGTAGTGGTGGGCGGGCCGGCCGACCAGGTCGGCGGTGACGCCGGTCTCGACGATCTGGCCGCCGTACATGACGACCACGCGGTCGGTCACGTCGGCCACCAGCGCGAGGTCGTGGGAGACGAGGATCAGCGCGAACCCCAGCTCCTCGCGCAGCTTCAGCAGCAGCTCGATGACCTGCGCCTGGACGGTCACGTCGAGCGCGGTGGTGGGCTCGTCGGCGACGATCAGCTTGGGGTCGCGGGAGAGCGCCATGGCGATGAGCACCCGCTGCCGCTGCCCGCCGGACAGCTCGTGCGGGTAGGCCGACAGGGTGCGGCGGGCGTCGAGGCCGACGAGTTCGAGCAGCTCGGCGGGGGTGCGCCGGCCGCCGCGCCGGGTGAGCTGCTTGAGCTGGGCCTTGATGGTCATGGCCGGGTTCAGTGAGGAGAGGGCGTCCTGGTAGATCATCGCCATCTCGTGGCCGAGCAGGCGGCGGCGGGCGCGCCTGGACTCGGCGAGCAGCTCCCGCTGCTCGAAGCGGACGTGGCCGCTGACGCGGGCGTCGCGGGGCTGCAGGCCCATGATGGTCAGCGCGGTCAGCGACTTGCCGCAGCCGGACTCGCCGACCAGGCCCAGCACCTCGCCGGGCCGCACCTCGAACCCGATGCCGTCCACGATGTCCAGGCCCTCGGTGAACCCGATCCGCAGCCGCTCGACCGCGAGGATCGGCGGGCCCTGCGGCAGCGGGCGGGCCCGCTCGGCCAGCCTCCTGGCGGCCTCCGCCAGCCCCGGCAGCTCGACGACCTCGCCCGAGCCGGGCCGGGCCTGCTCGAAGGCGTCGTCGTCCTTGCGCACCTGCGCCTTGCGTGCCGCGGGGGCGGCCCAGGCGTCCGAGATGCCCTCGGACAGGACGTTGAGCGCCAGCACGGTGAGCAGGATGAGCAGGCCGGGGAAGACCGTGGCCCACCAGCCGCCGAGCAGCACCAGGTTCTTGCCGTCGGCGATGACGCTGCCCCACGACGGGTTCGGCGGGCGCACGCCGGCGCCGATGAACGACAGCGACGCCTCGAACACGATCGCGTCGGCCACCATCACCGTGCAGAACACCAGCACCGGGGCGGCGCAGTTGATCGCGACGTGCTTGAGGACGATGTGCGGCGTGCGGGCGCCGATGATGCGCTCGGCCGCCACGTAGTCCTCGCCGTACTGGGCGACCACGTTGGCCCGCACGACCCTGGCCACGGACGGCATGTAGAGGAACGCCATGGCCATGACCAGCACGGGGATGCTGCCGCCGAACACCGCCACGAGCACCGCGGCCAGCGCGATGCCGGGGAAGGCCATGATGACGTCGAGCACCCGCATCAGGGTCTCGTCCACGGCCCTGCGCGAGGTCGCCGCGATCGCGCCGATGATCGCCCCGGCCACCAGGGCCAGGCCGGTCGCGCCGAGGCCGATGATGAGCGACCAGCGGGCCCCGTACAGGAGCCTGGACAGGATGTCGCGGTTGGCGCTGTCGAGCCCCATCCAGTGCTCAGCGGACGGACCCCCGCCTGCGGCTTCCTGGAAGTACGGCGAGTGCGGCGCGATCCACGGCGCCAGCACCGCCGCCAGCACGACGACCACGATGATGCCGACCGAGACCCACGACAGCGGTTTCAGCCGGCGGAAGCCGACACCGGGCCTGGACAGGCGCTCCGTCAGTCCGCGTCTCATGTGGCACTCCTGAGCCGGGGGTTGACCAGCAGGTAGAGGATGTCGACGACCAGGTTGACGACCATGAAGCCGATCGCGATGGTCAGCACCACGCCCTGCACGACGGCCGGGTCGCCGTCGCGCACCGCGTTGATCATGAGCTGGCCCATGCCGGGCAGCCCGTAGATCGTCTCGATCACGACCGTGCCGCCGATCAGGTAGCCGATGCGCAGGCCGAGCACGGTCAGCGGGTTGATCAGGGCGTTGCGCAGCACGTTCCGGCCGACGACCACGATCATCGGCAGGCCGCTGCCGATCGCCGTGCGGACGTAGTCGCGATCCAGCTCCTCCACCATCGACGTGCGGATGATGCGGGTGAGCTGGGCGGCGATCGGCAACGACAGCGACAGGGCGGGCAGCGTCATCGACTGCAGCCAGCCCGTGACCGAGTCGGCCGGGTTGATGTAGCCGCCGGTCGGGAACAGGCCCTCGCCGACGGCCAGCCACTGGATCATCAGCAGCGCCAGCCAGAACGCGGGCGCCGCCACCCCGACCAGCGACACCACGCGGATCACCTGGTCCGGCCAGCGGTCGCGGAACAGCGCCGCCGTCACGCCGAACACCAGCGCCAGCACCACCGCCACGGCCAGGCCGAGGAAGGTGAGCTGCAACGTCAGCGGCAGCGCCGTCGTGACCGACTCGATGACCGGCTTCTTGGTCAGCACGCTGGTGCCCATGTCGCCGCGCGCCAGGTCGGCGACGAAGCGCACGTACCGGACGGGCAGCGGGTCCAGCAGGCCGTTGTCGATCTGGAACTGGCGGATCTGCTCGGCGGTCGGGTTCGCGCCCTGGAAGTAGGCGTACTCCGGCTTGACGCCGGAGAAGCGCATCACGACGAACACGAACGCGACCACGCCGAGGACCAGCGGGATCAGGATGAGGAGCCGCCGCAGCAGCATCCGGGCGACGAGCGTCATGTCCTCTTGGCCTGCAGCAGGTTGATGCCGGGGTACGGCTGGGCGCGCACGCCGGACAGCTTCTTCGGGTCCCACGCCGTCATCAGCTCGTTGTGCACGACCGGGTAGAGGACGGCCTGCTCCGCCACGAAGTCCAGATATTGGTGGATCAGCTCCGTGCGTTTGGCCTTGTCCGTCTCCTTGACCGCCTCGTCCATCATGGCGAACAACTTCTCGGTGTCCTTGGTGCCGTCCCAGTGGCTGTACTTCATCCACAGGCCGCCGGGCACGTAGTTGTAGTGCAGGATCAGGTCGGCGTCCATGCCGAACTGGTTGGGGTTCGAGGCCGCCGCCACCACCTGGTAGTCCTGGAACTGGTCCATCTTCGTGAACAGCGCGGCCGTGTCCTGCGGCTCCAGCGTCGTCTTGATGCCGACGGCCTCCCAGGAGGAGGCGATGGTGGGCAGGCAGTCGGCGATCCAGCTCACGTTCACGGCCATGAGGTTGATCGTCAGGCCGCTCACGCCGGCCTCCTTGAGCAGCGCCTTCGCCTTCTCCGGGTCGTAGTCGTAGACGACCGAGGCCCGCTTGTGGTCGGGGTGGCCCTCGTTGAGGAAGGAGCTGGAGGCGGTGCCGTGGCCCTTGAGCGCCACGTCGATCATCTTCTGCTTGTCGATGGCGTAGTGCAGGGCCTGGCGCACCCGTACGTCGTCGAACGGCTTCGTGGCGGTGTTGAACATCAGGAACATGTGGTTCATGCCCTTGCCGCCCTCGACCGTGAGCCCCTGCTGCTTGAGCTGGTCCACGTTCGCGTACGGGATGTTGTCGGCGATCTGCGCCTCGGCGGAGCCGCCGGAGATCTTGGCCACGCGGGCGGCGGCGTCCACGATCGTCAGCCAGTTCATCTTCTTGACCGTGGCGGGCCGCGGCCCGTTGTAGCCGTCGAACGCCTCGAAGGTGGTGTTGGACTTGGGGTTGTGCGCGGTCAGCTTGTACGGCCCCGAGCCGACAGCCTTGCCGCCCTTGGCCTGATCCCAGGCGCCGGCCTGGCTGAAGACGTGCTTCGGCATGATCTTGGCGATGGTCAGCCGGGGCGCCGCGTCCGGGAACGGGAACTTGAAGACCAGCTCCACGCTGCGGTCGTCCACCTTCTTCACCTCCTTCAGCCAGGGCTTGAAGAAGTTGCCGGTCAGGACGTTGTCCGGGCCCAGGATCCGCTCGAAGGTGAAGACCACGTCGTCGGCCGTGACGGGCTGCCCGTCGTGCCACTTGGCGCCGTCCCGGAGCGTGAACTTCCAGGTGGTGGCGTTCAGGTCGGCGGGCAGCGCGGTGGCGAGCGCGGCGTACGGCTCGCGGGTGATCGGGTCGGTGTCGAGCAGGCCCTCGTAGACGTGGGTGATGCCGGCCATGGCGAACGCCGAGGCGGTCTGCGTCGGGTCCCAGCTCTGGTCGTTGCCGTACCCGATGACCGCGGTGATGAGGTCCTTGTTGGATCCGGCGCCGACCGAGCCGGTCGAGGCCGGGCCTCCTGAACAGGCGGAGAGCGTGGCCGCGATGAACGCCGCCGCACCGGTGGCCCCGCTGTAACGCAGGAAGTCGCGGCGACTGAACTCAGAGCTCACGGATGCCTCCTGGGAAGAGATAGAACATGGGACATCCCATGTCCTACGATGTGCGTAAAGTGGACGCTAAATGCCGCCACGGCTTGAGGTCAACGGAAGATTTCCGGATTGTTACCTACGACGAAAGGATTCTTCATGACCACAGTCCCGCGTCCGGCGCGGCCCAGCCGCGCCATGGAGGCCCAGGAGGGCGTCAAGGACCTCATCGTCAGGCGCGGGCTGGTCGCGGGCGACCCCCTCCCCACCGAGTCGGAGCTCATGGAGGAGCTCCAGGTCAGCCGCAACTCGATCAGGGAGGCGCTGAAGGCGCTCCAGGCCGTGGGCATCGTCGACATCCGCCACGGCTTCGGCATGTTCGTCGGCCGCATGTCGCTGGCCGGGCTGGTCGACGAGCTGACCTTCCACAGCCGCATCACCCTGCAGAACGGCGCCAACCACCTGGCCCACCTGGTCGAGATCCGCGAGCTGCTGGAGAGCGGCCTCGTCCAGCGCCTCATCGAGCTCGGCCCCGAGGTGGACCTGTCGCCGGTCGCCGACGTCATGGCCAGGATGGAGAGCGAGGCGCAGGCCGGGCTGGTCTCCCCCGAGACCGACCGGCTCTTCCACGACCTGCTCTACCGCCCGCTCGGCAACCCCTTGGTGAGCCAGCTCCTGGGCGCGTTCTGGGACGTCTACTACCAGCTGCGCGACGCGCTCGGCGCCCCCGACGAGCCGCCCGCCGACGTGGCCAGGCGGCACCGCGACATCTACACCGCCGTCCTGAAGGGCGACAGGGACGCCGCCGTGGCCGCCGTCCGCGCGCACTTCGAGGGCGTACGCAACCGCACGGCCAGGATCGGCGGCTGAGAGCCGCGCGCCGATCCTGTCAGGCCCGGCGCGTCAGCCGGGCCAGCGCTCCACGCGCCGCCACCGCCCCCGCCACTCGCCGAACCACTCCGCGAACCACGGATGCGCCCCGGCCAGCGGCATGATGTACGCCACCGTCTCCAGGTAGTAGCGCCGCTGGAACCGCCACGGCATCCGGTGCAGCTCCTGCACGTTGCTCACCCGGTCCGACAGCTTCACCAGCACCGCCCGCGGCGGCGCCTTGGCCAGCGAGGCCAGGTAGTCGGCCTTCGAGCCGCCGCCCGGCTTGGTCACCCACCGCACGAGCGCCGCCACCTCAGGCCCGAACCGCCGAGCGACCTCGCCCTCCGTGCACGGCGTGTCCTCCAGCACGTCGTGCAGGACGGTCGCGACCAGCACGTCCCTGTCGCTCAGCCCCGCGCCGCGGACCGCCACCTCCAGCGCCTCCAGCAGATGCTCGACGTACGGCCGCCCGGTGGGCCGCTGCTGCACCCCGTGCCGGCGCCCGGCGAAGGCGACCGCGTCGCGCAGCGAGGTCACGGTGGAGGCCGGAAGGGCCCGGCTCAGCGCGCCCTCCGCGTGCGCCCACGACGGCCAGCTCGTGAAGATCTGCATCCCGCTCCTTCGCATGGGGTGGTGCCGCGAGCGTGTCCTAGGCTGAGAATATGGCCGAGATCGCTGTCCCAGACGGGTCATGGACGTTCAATGGGGAAATGCTGCGGATCGTCCCCGGGAGCGACAAGGACATCGACGAGCTGCGCCGCACCCTCGGCGAGGTCCGCGTGCCGCTGGAGGCGATCGCCGGCGTGGCCTTCGAGCCCGCCCGCAAGGGCGGGCACCTGCGACTGCGGCTGCGCAAGGGGGCCGATGCGCTGTTCGACGTGGCCGCCGGGGCGCTGGGCCCGCCCGCCGACCCCTACCGGCTGGCCGTGCCGAAGGCCCGCACCGGCGCGGCCGAGTACTTCGCCGACGAGATCCGCGACACCATGGCCGTCTACCAGATACCCGGCGGGCCCTGCGACGGCTACCTCCTGCCCGTCCCCGACGTGCCCATCTCGGCCACCGCGGGCGACGGCGCCGCGATCTTCGACGGCGAGCGCGTACGGCTGGAATGGACCGGCTGGGCCGGCAGCGAGAAGGAGAAGGCCGGCCCGCAGGAGTTCCCGCTGTCCGACATCTCCGGCGTGGAGTGGAAGCCGCAGTCCGGCATGGGTTACGGCACGCTCCGCTTCCGGATCAAGGGCGAGCCGCCGAGCACCAAGTCGCCGCAGAAGGACCTGCGCTGTGTGTCCTGGGGCATCCAGCGCTTCGGCGGCGCCACGGCCCTGGTCGCGGCCGCCGTCCTGGCCCGGCTGCCGCGCGAGCGGGCCGACCGGCCCGAGCCGCCCGCCGCGCCCGCGCCGGCCGCCGACGACGTGCACGACGCGGTCCTGCGCCGCCTGGCCGAGCTGGGCCAGCTGCACCGGTCAGGGGTGCTGACGGACGACGAGTTCGCCACCGCCAAGCAGGCGATGATCCGGCGGCTCCAGGACTCCTGATCCGCTTCCCCGGCAGGCACTTGTTGCGTACGCTCGACCACGCACAGTGACTTCAGGAGGGGCAATGGTCAGGAGATCACACATGGCGGCGGTCGCGGCAGGAGCGGCCCTCGCCCTCGTTCCCGCCGGGCTGCCGGCACCCGCCGCGGCGGCGGCCACCGTGCTGCGCTGCGACACGTTCGTGCACGCCAACGACAACGACCTCGGCATCGCCGCCTGCAGCAACCCCACCGGCCAGACCTGGATCTTCCGGGCCGTGGTCGTCTGCGGCCGGGCCCCCGACGTCGTGGGCGAGTGGGTGACGCTCCCGCCGGGCGGCTACGGCGAGTCGCAGGGCTACTGCGGCGGCATCTTCACCAGCGGGGTCGGAGCCGTCGGCGTGGACGAGCGACCGGCCTGAGCCCCCGGGAACGACGAAGGGCACCGTCGCCGGACGGTGCCCTCGCCAGTCCCACACCTCGGTACCCCATCATGTGACCCTCCTGTGACCGCAGGTCGGATGTACTGGCAGGCGATGGGGATCTCGGTGCCGACGCAGCCCAGGTGGGCGGGCCGTGAGCCGGACCTGCCGGGGCCGTGAGCGACCGACCAGGCCGATCGGGCATCCCCGCAGGGGGCGTTGTCCAACAACGACGGGGTAAAGAGCGATGGTGCTTGCGGGGCGAGAGCGCGAGTTGGGAGAGCTTGACGAGGTGTTCGAGTCCGCGATGCTGGGCCGGGGCGGCGTCGTGGTGATCAGTGGTCCTGTGGGGAGCGGCCGGACCGTGCTCCTCCATGAGTTCGGCCGGCTCGCGGGGCAGGCCGGCGCCCGGGTGCTGCACGCCGAATGCTCACCGGCGGAGCGCCACCTGGCAGGCGGCGTCGTCGGTCAGTTTCTGGGCGCGATGGGCCGGCCCGGATCGCGAGGGTGGCCGGACCTGCTGGAGATGGCGCGGGAGGTGCCGACCGTACTGGCGATCGATGATGTGGACTGGGCCGACGACACCTCGCTGGAAGTCCTCCTCTCCGTGGTGCGGCGGTCGCGAACCGCGCGGCTTCTGGTCGCGATGACGACCAGCCCCGACCGGCGGCCGTTCAGTCCTGTGCCGGCGGCCGAGGAGCTGTTGCACCGGCCGTACAACCGGCGCGTCGAGGTGGCTCCCCTGTCTCCGGCGACGGTCCGAGACCTGATCGCCGAGCGCATGGGACGGCGGCTCGCCGACCGGCTCGCCGAAGATGCCCACCGGCTGACCGGGGGAAGTCCGCTGCTGGTCACGGCGATCATGAAGGATCTGGCGGACCGGGGCGAGGCCGGTGCCGCCTTCGGCGATGCCGTCGCGGCCTGCGTCCACCGGTGTGAGGCGACGGTGATCCGGGTGGCGGAAGCCATCGCCGTGCTGGGAGCGCACGCGAGCACCGACCTGGTGAGCGAGCTGGCGAGCGTCGGCGATCACCAGGCCGAGCGGGTGACCAGGCGGCTGGAGCGGGCCGGCGTGCTCGCCGGCGGCCGGTTCGCCCATGAGGCCGGGCGCCGCGCGGTGATCGACCGCATGTCGGCCACCCGCCGCGCGCAGACGCATCGGCTCGCCGCGCGGCTCCTCCATCTCGCGGGTCACCCGGTCACCGACGTGGCCGCCTGCCTGCTGACGGCGGGCTGGTCCGCGGCGAACTGGGCCGCGCGGGTGCTGGTCACCGCCGGCCGGCAGCACCTGCACGACGGGGCGCCGGTCGCCGCGGTGAGATGCTTCGAACTGGCCCTCGCGTCGGGTTCCGCGGATGCGGAACGCATGATCAGAAAGGCCCTGTCCGCCCAGGCGGAAGGACGCGCCGCTTCCGCCGACGCCGGCCTGCCCCTGTCGGAGCTGCTCGACGATCGGTTGCCCGAGCCGCTCGCCGCCGACATGTGCCGCCGGCTCTCGCGGCGGGGCCGGCCCGCCGCCACGGCCGGGGCGCCCAGGCAGGGCCGGCCCGGCACCCCGTACCAGGGCTGCGGCCAGACGCCGGCGACGGCCAGAGGTCAGGTGGAAAGAAGCACCCGCTCGACGGACCCGGAACATGCCGATGGCCTGACGGCGGCGGAACGACGCACCGTCACCGTGAACGGTCAGGCTCCGCCGGCCGGGAAAAGGTCCGGCGCGGGCGCCCGGGAGAGCGACCTCAGAAGACGGGCCGCGTTGCTGAGCGAGGCCGAGCGTCGCGTGGCCGTACGCGCGGCCCAGGGGCGCACGAATCGCGAGATCGCCGAAGAGCTCTACATCACCCGGAGCACCGTCGAGCAGCATCTCACCCGGATCTATCGCAAGCTACAGGTGCGCACCCGGGAAGACCTCGGCCGTCTCGCCGCCGCGCTCCCTTTCGCGGAGGACGACATCGTGCCCTGTTGAGGGGCGCGGCCGGCAGCGGGCCCGCGCCGGCGGACGGCCGCGGAGCTGCTCCGCGGCCATCCGGGCCGGCGCCTACGGTGATCAGCGTCGTGGCCGTCCCCGGGGGTTTCCGTTCCCCGCGGGGAGAGCCACGTTCGGCATCAGGTCGCGACCGCCCGCTCGGCGGCGAGTCCCGTGAACCTTCCCTCCAGCCGATCGGCGAACTCCGTCCAGATGGCGGCGTGTGCTCGTGCCAGATCGGTGACGTTGGCGGCCCAATGCGGAGGGACGTTCATCAGGATGCGGTCCCAGTCCTGGCCGGGGATCGCGTGCAGGGTGAGCAGGCGCAGCAGGCTCCGCCCGGTCTCCGTGAGCCGGAGCGCGGGATCGGCCTTCAGCCGGTTCAGCATGGCCAGGCGGTTCTGATCCGCGGCGAGCCGAAACCCCCCGCCGGAATCGACTCCGTTGCGGGCGGACGGTCCAGCCGGCTGCATAGGGGATCTCCTGCGACCCGCCGGGATGGGACTCTCCCCACGTTCAAGCCGGCCCCTCACATCCCGGACCGTCTCCGGGGACAGCCCTACCTCTCTGGCGATCTGCCGGAGGGAGAGGGTGGGATTGTTGCGGATGAGCTCGGCCGCCTGCCGGCGCTCCGCGGTGCCGTCCACGGGCCGGACCCGGCCGTCCCGCCCGATTCGCGTCTCGCCCTCCACTCGGCTCCCGCGCAGATCCGAGACGGTCCTGGCGGACAACCCGGCGACCGACGCGACCATCCGATCGGACCATTCCGGATGGCTGTCGATAATGCGCCGGGCGGCGCGGCGCCGATCGGAGAGCGTGAGCGGCAGGCCGTGTTCGATGTTCATCCGAACCGCCAGGACGAATGCGTCGGCCTCACTGCCCTCAAAAAAGCGCGCGGCGATGGTGCGCTGGCCCCGTAGGCGGGCCGCGCTCAGCCGGTGCAGCCCGTCGATGACCCACATCGATGGGAAGTGCACCAAAATGGGTGGTATTTGCCCCTGGGCGTACAACAGCGCCTCCAGGTGCTCCGGATCCTCGCCGGCGATTCGCGGCGAGAGAGTACCCGACAGACGCTCCAGCTCAACCTCGACGATCGGCAAGCTATTGATGTTCATGCTGGTCGGATCCACGGCTTCGCCCCCGCTCATATCGTGGCCGGTCAATTTCCGTGCTGGTCGAACTCCGCCGCGACCTTCGGCAACCCCGGTCACGTCCCCGTCGAAATGTGCTCGTGCCATCACTGCGGTTGCCCGCATGCCACCTCCTGGTGTCGGCGCTCCACGAGCTTTCCCCGTAAAAAAGGATAAATGTCCACCCGTTGCCGAACCACCCCTAATCCGGACTTGCGCGGCCTTAGCCGCGGCCGCAACGCCCTGATCTGTAGAAAGACGGGCGCCGTCCATTCTTTCTGTCCAGGAATTGACCCGCGGCGAACGCGGCCGGCTATCACCGAATGCATTCCCGCCAGGCGTCCCGGCGCCGGGAGAACGGCCGTGGCCAGGGATTCCGTAATGCCAGGCCACGGCCCCGTCCTGAGGCCTTGACGGCGAAAGTCCGGCCTAATCGCGCCCGGCCGCGCCGCCCCTAATCGGGGCAGCGCCCACCCCTATTCCGGCGCGAACGGGATTGCGTGCGAACGTCGTCCGTAGTAGACGCGTTTCCCGCGGCGAACCGCACCCGGCGAGTCCCAGTGCCCCGTGGAACTCGGTCGCGAGCAGCCCCAGCACGTCCCGGACGCCGTCCTCACCGCCGACGGCCAGGCCGTACATGAGCGGGCGGCCCACGAGCACCCCCGAGGCGCCCAGCGCGATCGCCTTCACGATGTCCTCACCGCGGCGCACTCCGCTGTCGAGCAGGATCTCGCAGGAGCCGGCCACCGCGGCGGCGATCTCCGGCAGCACGTCGATGCTCGGTACGGCACCGTCCAACTGACGTCCCCCGTGGTTGGACACCACGATCCCGTCGATGCCCGCCTCCGCCGCGCGCCGCGCGTCCGCCACGTCCAGGATCCCCTTGAGCACCAGCGGCAGGCGGGTGCGCCCGCGCAGCATGTCCACCCACGCCCAGGTGACCGGGGCGAACTCGAGCGCCGTGTGCACGGCGACCGCCGAGGCGGCCGGGACGTCGCCGGCCGGCCGCCGGTGCGCCGCACCCCGCCCGCCGAGGTTGGCCGCCGTCACCGACTCCGGCAGCGCGAACCGGTTGCGCACGTCCCGCAGCCGCCGCCCCATCCAGGGCACGTCCACCGTGACCATGATCGCCTCGCACCCGGCTGCTTCGGCGCGCTCCACCAGCTCCAGGCAACGCCGCTCGTCACGCAACCGGTACAGCTGGAACCAGGTCGTGCCCCCCACGGCGGCGACCTCTTCCAGCGCGACGCTGCTCATCGTGCTCACGGTGAACGGAACCCCCGCCGTCTTCGCCGCCCGCGCCGCGGCGAGTTCCCCTTCCGGATGCAGCAGCCGCTGGTAGGCGATCGGGGCGGCCGCCAGCGGCATCGACACCGGGCTGCCGAGCAGGCTGGCGGCGGTGGAGCACCCCGTCACGTCGCGCAGCGCTCTGGGGATGACGAAGACCGACGCGAACGCGGCGAGGTTCGCCCGCATCGTGCTCTCCGCACCGCTCCCTCCCGCGACGAAGTCCCACGTCTCGGGAGGGAGGGCGCGGCGGGCGGCACGTTCGTAGTCGGCCACGCAGCTCAGGGTCATCCGGCCCGCTCCAGCTCCACGGCCTCGTAGAGCGCCTTGATGTTGGCGCTGCCGAAGGTCTCCGCGCCCCGCCTCTCGATGATCTCGAAGAACAGGGTGCGACGCGGGTGCGTGGAACGGGTGAAGATCTGGAACAGCTGGCCGCTGTGATCCTCGTCGATCAACAGGCCGGTCTCCCGCAGATCCTTGATCGGGTGCCTCTTCGGGGTGATCCGCTCCGCGAGCAGGTCGTAATAGGCGTCCGGGGTGGTGAGGAAGTCGACCCCGCGCGCCGACAGACTGCGCACCGCGCGGACCGCGTCGTCGCTGGCGAACGCCACGTGCTGCACGCCGTGACCGTGGTGGCCCTTGAGGAAGTCGTCGATCTGGCCCGGCTGGGTGCTCGGGTCGGGCTCGATCAGCGTCAGCGTCACCCCGCCGGACCCGCTCTGCACGACCCGGGACTCCATGGCCTGCGCCCCCACCACGATGCGTTCCTGGAAGATGTCCTGGAAGCCGAGGGTGCGCACGTAGTGATCCACGGTGGGGCCCAGCTCGCCGGCGGGAAGGCAGATGGCGAGGTGGTCGATGGCGAGCAGCGCGGCTTCGCCCGCCCCGGCCCCGGTCGAGCGCGGTGCGGGGACGAAGCCGGCCGGCAGGCCGGATGCGTCGCCGGGATCGCGCTGGACCAGCGTGTGGACGACGTCGCCGAACCCCTCGATCGTCGCCGTGACGGTGCCGCCCCCGCCGCCCTCCGCCGGCGCGTGCCGGGCCGGCTCACGCACCGGTGTCGCGCCCGCCGCCACGGCGGCCTCGAAGACGGCGCCGACGTCCCGGGTGCGCAAGGCGACGTCGGCCACGCCGTCGCCGTGCGTCTGTACGTAGGCTGCGGCGGGGTGCCGGTCCGAGATCGCCTCGGTGACGACCAGGAGCACCGGCCCGTTTCGCAGTGCGACGCTGCGGTGCTCCGCCGAACCGCCGGTGCCGGCGACGGTGAACGCGTACTTGTCCACCCAGGTGAAGGCGGCTACCTCCAGGTTGCCGACATACATTTCCAGATAGTCAATTGAAAGGTCAGAGAATGGCGCGTCCGAATTCATGCCGGGCCTCCGCAGCTCGATTTCCTGCTTCCAGATTTCCGGTATTCGGCGGCTTACGTCAACGCGTTGCCGTTGACACCGGAATGGACCGGCAAACGAAATGAGTCAGCGCCGCCCGGACCGCCGCCGCATTTCCGGCAGCGCTGTTTCACGAAACTTCGCGGGCGGGCGCGAGGCCCTGCGCCGTCCGGCGGGCCCGCTCCTCGGCCGTCTGCTCGACCCGCGCCATCGCCAGGCGGAGAACGGGCGGCGCCAGCACCGAAGTGATCATGGCGACGAGGATGATGATCGTGTACAGCTCCACGGTGAGGACACTCAGGCGCAGCCCGACCGACGCCACGATCACCTGGACGACGCCCCGGGCGTTCATGCCCGCTCCCAGGGCCAGCGCCTCCCACCGGTTCATCCGGCTGGTCCAGGCGCCGAGGAAGGCGCCGAGGAACTTCCCCGCGAACGCCACGACCACCATGACCACCGCGACCCAGAACATCTCAGGCCGGGCCAGCGCGCCCAGGTCCATGCGCAGGCCGACGGTGGCGAAATAGAGCGGCGCCAGCAGGCCCAGCACCACCGTGCGCAGCGGCGCGAGCCGCGCCGGGTCCGGCGCCGCGGCGCTGATCAGCAGGCCCGCGACGAAGGCGCCGAGGACCGGCTCCATCCCGAGGGCGTGCGTCCCGGCGGCGGACAGCAGCACGATCACCACGGTCGCGATGATCGTGGGCGAGTCGTCCTGACACTTGCCGGTCAGCCAGAACGCGGCGCGCACCAGGGGCCGGCCGGCCACGGCGGCGAGCAGCAACACCCCGGCCAGGGCCGCCACGGAAGCCGCCACGGCCCCTGCGCGCACCCCAAGGGTGGCCATCCCCGACACCACCGACAACATCAGCCAGCCGAACGCGTCATCGACCATTCCGGCCGTGAGAGTCAGCTGCCCGATGTCGCGGTGCAGGAGGTTCATGTCGTGGAGCGTCTTGGCGATCACAGGGATCGCGCTGACGCACATGGCCACGCCCAGGAAGAGCGCGAACACGGTGGAATCGGCGGGCCCCCGGATCGGGACCGGCAGCATCAACCCGGCCGCGACCCCCATCGCCAGCGGGATGACCAGCCCGAAAACGCTCAGCCGCGCGATCGTCGCGCCCTGCCGGCGGATCAGCCGCAGATCCAGGTGCGCGCCGGTCAGGCCCACCAGCAGCAGCACCCCGACCTGCGCGACGGCGTCGACCAGGTGGAACTGCCCGGCGTCGGGCGGGAACAGCAGGCCCAGCGGGCCGAGAACGAGGCCGGCGGCCAGCTCGCCCACCACCGTCGGCATCCGCAGCGCCGCCGCCGCGCGGCCCAGCAGCAGCGCCACCACCAGCAGGGCGCCGAGCTGGAGAAGGAAGAGCAACAGGGGGCCGGCCCCGAGCGCGGGAGGAGGGTGGTTCATGCGGGCCGGTACGGCTGCCAGGACATCCCGTCCGGCGAGGCCACCAGGCCCCCGGGGAACAGGGGCACCTCCGGCTCCGCGTCCTGGCCGAGCATCGCCCGCATCTGGACCTGGCCTCCCTCGGCCATCACCTGCTTGACCACCGTCGACTTGAACATCGGCACCATGTTGCCGTCGTCACTCGCGGCGACCTCCTCCACGGCGGCCGCGAACTCCGCCGAGCGCGACCGCAGCCGGCCGCTCGTCGAGCTGGTCAGGGCCTGCTCCCCGGAAGACACGCCGCCCACCAGGTCGACGAACGATTCGAGCTCCGTGTGGTTGTTGCGGGTGACCTTCTTCGCCTGCCAGAAGTACGACTCCTCGTCCCGGTGCATCTCGTAGAAGGAGACCAGGAACTCGTAGAAGACCCCGTACTCACGCCGGTACCGCGCCTCGAACTCCGTCAGCGCCGCCTTCTCGTCCAGATCGCCGGACAGGACGCTGTTGATGGAGCGGGCAGCGAGCAGCCCGCTGTACGTCGCCAGGTGCACGCCGGAGGAGAACACCGGGTCGACGAAGCAGGCGGCGTCCCCGATCAGGATCATGCCGGGCCGCCAGAAGGAGGTCTGGTGGTAGGAGTAGTCCTTGCGGATGCGCAGCTCGCCGTACGGGCCGGAGGTCACCCGGGTCGCGTCCGCCAGATACTCCGAGATCAGGGGGCACTCGGCGATGAGAGCGGTCATGGCCTTCTCCCGATCGCCCTGGATCTTCTCCGCCAGCTCCCGCCGGACCACGGCGCCGACGCTGGTCAGCGTGGGGCTGAGCGGGATGTACCAGAACCAGCCGGAGTCGAAGGCGACGCTGAGGATGTTGCCGGAGTTGGGGGCGGCCAGCCGCTTCCCGCCCTCGAAGTAGCCGAAGAGCGCCAGGCTGCGGAAGAAGTCGGAGTACTTCCGCTCCCCGCCGACCTTGGAGTGCAGGCGGCTCCTGTTGCCCGAGGCGTCGACCACGAACTGGGCCCGCACCTCGTGCTCGGCGCCGTCGGCGGTGGTGTACCTGACCCCGGCCGCGCGCCCCTCCTCCCCTTCGATCACCTCGGTCACCGCGCACTCCTCGCGGACCTCGGCGCCCTTGCGCCGGGCGTTGTTCAGCAGGAGCTCATCGAAGCGGGAGCGTTCCACCTGGTAGGCGAAGGACGTCGGCCCTGAGATGTGCGGCGAGACGGAGAAGGAGAACGTCCAGGGCTCGGGGGTCGCTCCCCACCGGAAGGTGCCGCCGCGCTTCACCGTGAACCCGGCCTCGGCGAGCTCTTCGGTGAGCCCGAGGAGCCGGCAGACGCCGTGCACGGTGCTGGGCAGCAGGGACTCGCCGATCTGGTAGCGGGGGAAACGCTCCTTCTCCAGCACCAGCACCTTGTGCCCGCGCATGGCGGTGAGCGCCGCCAGCGTCGATCCGGCCGGCCCGCCGCCCGCCACCACCACGTCGAAGTCTTCGATAGCCATCACGTCGCTCCTCGCTCCTCGGTGAGCTGCTGCTCCGACAACCCTGCACCGCCCCGGCCGCACGCGACAGCGGGGCGGCGTGGACACTCCCTCATCGCCCCGTCCAGACGGGGTCGCGCTTCTCGGCGAAGGCGCGGACGCCCTCGACGCTGTCCGCGCTGTGCCGGCGCCGCTCCTCCCACGGGTACGACGCCGTGAACGCCTCCTCGATCGGCATGTCGAGCGAGCGCAGCGCGGCCTGTTTGATCGCCCGCAGTGCCAGCGGCGCCCCACGGAGCAGGTCGTCCGCCCACCCGGCCACGCACCCGTCCAGCTCCGCCGCCGGCACGACCTCGTTGACCAGCCCGTACTTCAGCGCCGTCGCGGCATCCATCCGGCGGCCGGTCAGCAGGTACCCCAGTGCCACCTTCTGCGGCAGCTGGCGCGGAAGCCGGAACACCCCGCCCGCCCCGGGAACCAGGCCGAGCCGTACCTCGGGCAGGCCGAAGACCGCCTCGGTGGAGGCGACGGCGATGTCGCAGGCGAGCACCAGCTCGAACCCGCCGCCCAACGCGTACCCGTGCACCCGGGCGATGACCGGTTTCGACAGGGAGAACCGGTCGGTCAGCCGTGGATGGCCCGGCCGGCCGCGGCTGCCGAACGTCGTGGGGAGCGGCTCCGCCTCGGTCAGGCGGGCCCGCTCCTTGAGGTCCTCGCCGACGGAGAACGCGCGCTCTCCCGCGCCCGTCAGCACGACCACCCTGATCTCGTCGTCGGCCTCGACGTCGTCCCACACCTCGGCCAGTTCCTCGTGCATCCGCCGGTCCATGGCGTTCAGCACCTCGGGCCGGTCCATGGTCACCCGGGCGACGTGGTCGCGCTTGTCGTAGCGCACCCGCTCGAACCGGCGGCCGGCGCCCACGCTCATGCCCGCCTCCGCGCGAAGGCGCGGGCCTTGCCGATCACGTCGGCGTCGTGCACGCGCAGCGCCTGTTGCAGCGCGAACTCGGCCAGGTAGCGAGCGAACTCCGCGGGCGATTCCTCGGCGAGGTTGAGCATGCGCCGGTTGGCCGGCACGGCTTCGCCGCCGAGCCGGTCCACGGCCCGCGCGACCGCCGCGTCCATCTCCTCGGGTGCGACGACCTCGTCGATCAGCAACCGCGCCTCGGGCTCGCCCGCCTGGATCGCCCGGCCGCCGAGGATCATCTGCCGGGCCAGCCGTGGCCCGGTGAACCGGGTGAGCCGCAGGTTCGCGACCCCCGGGACTATGCCCTCCTTGGCGGCGGGAAGGCTGAGGTAGGCGTCCGACGCGGCCAGCACGTGGTCGAGAACGAGCAGGAGCTGTGCCCCGCCGCCGATGGCGAAGGCGTCGACGGCTCCCACCCACGGCTTGCCGAGATAGGGGGAGTGCCACGAGTTCCCCACGAGCACGCCGCGCAGGAGTTTGTGGATGTAACCCAGCTCCCGCCGCAGCAGGAAGTCCACCAGCGGGATGTCGCCCGAGCCCAGCTTCTTCAGGTTGATGCCCGCGCAGAACACCCGGCGGCCGGCGTACCGGGGATGGCTCATCGGCCCGCCGCGCAGCAGCCCCACCCGCACGGACGGGTCGAGCAGCGCCAGGTCGACCGCCGTCTCCAGGTCGTCGACCTGGCGCTCGTCCTCGGCGTTCAGGCAGTCGTCCCGGCACAGGGTCAGGTGTGCCACCCCGTCCCGGCGCTCCACCCGGACCGCCTCCATCTCCGCGATCCCCGACCGGGTGAATCCGGGCAGCAGGTCCAGGGCGCGGGGGGTGGGCCGGAGCATGGCGTCCAGCAGGTGCGGAGCGGCGACCGGGGAGCGCAGGACACCGCGCAGGAAGATCGCCTGGTCGATCTCGTACCCCTCCTTGTCCGCCTGTTCCCGGGTGGATTCCGCCGCCATCTGCGACTCCAGGGGCACCAGCCCCGGATAGACGGCCGCGGCGGCGGCGAGAAGCTCGTCGATGCGCAGGTAGCGGGTTCGGCCGTCGGTGAGGCGGTCGTAGATCGCCTCCGCGTGCGCCGCCATGATCTGGCTGCGCCGCGCCCTGATGGCGTCCATCGCCGCGGTGACCGTCGCGCGCTGCGCCGAGGTCCGTATCGCCGGCGACGGCATTCCGGCAAGCAGGTGGTCCAGCTGCCGGGCGTCCTGCTCCAGGCCGGTCAGGGAGATCAAGGGGGCCGGGTCGGCGGTCACGGCGTGGCCTCCCTTCTGAGGAAGCGGTCCGCGGCGGCCAGGTGCGCGCCGAGGGCCTCCTCGAAGCCGGTCGAGACGGCGTCGAGGATCAGCCGCCGCCGGATCGCGATCTCCGGAGCGGCGAAGGCGCGGCCGGATTCCGCCAGCTCCACGAGCGCCGCGTCGGGGTCCTCGCGCACCTCGTCCAGCAGCCCGAGTGCGAGCCCCCGGCTCGCCTCGATCGGCGTGCCGAGCAGGACCGCCCGCCGGATGGCGGCGCTGCCCGCCTGCTGGGCGAGCCGGTGCACGGCCATGCCCGGCCAGGTGGCGTCGTGCCCCGCCGGGAGCAGCAGCCGGGCCTCCGGGGCGGCGATCCGGACGTCGGCGGCGAGAAGGACGTCCAGGGCCGGGCCCGCGCAGTCGCCGGACACTACCGCCGCGGTGAGGCGGCCGAGCCGCTCGAAGCGGCGAACCGCCCGTTCCCACTTGGTCACCAGGCCGACCGTCAGCTCCGCCGCCCAGCCCGCCGGTGGGACGCCCGTGGCATGGACCGTGACCAGGCCGGACCCCTCCGGCTGGACGTCGGCCTCGGCGCGGTCGCACAGGGCGTCCAGGTCGAGGATCGTGGCGGCCGTCAGCGGACGGCCGCCGTCGACACGCAGTGTCAGGGCCTCGCCCATCCCCTGGCTCACCATTGGATCAACGCCGTTTCGATGGTGGAGCCGGGCCCCATGGTCATCATGACGCCGTAGTCCCCCGGGCGGGCCACGCCCTCCTCGGCGAGCCGCTCGTAGGAGAACAGGAAGGAGCCGCTGGACAGGTTGCCGTAGTCCCGCAGCACTCCGGTGGTGTGCCGCACGTCGTGCCGGGTGAGGCCGAGATTGATGACGATGGCGTCGATGACCTTCTTGCCGCCGGAGTGCACCAGCCAATGGCCGATGTCGCCCCTGCGCAGGCCCGTGCCGGACAGCAGGCGGTCGACGACGAGCTCGGCGTGCGCACCCACCACGTACGGGATCTGGGGGTCGAGGAAGAAGCTGAACCGGCCTCCGGCCGGATCCCAGTCATAGCGCATCGCATCGACCGCGTCGGTGATGATCATGCTTTCAAACTTCAGCACCCGCGGCCCCCGGGCGGGACCGCCGCCGGCGACCACCGCGAGGGCCGCGGCCCCGTCGCCGAACAGGCTGTTCACCACGGCGGTGCGCATCGTGCCGTCGAGGGCGTAGGCGGCCGAGCACGCCTCGCTGCACAGCACCACGCCCAGCTCGCCCGGATGGGCGGCGGACCAGCCCGAGACCACTCCCAGCGCGTTCAGGCCAGCGTTGCACCCCATGCCCACGATGTCGGCGCGGCTGCAGTGGGGGTCTATGCCGAGCCTGCGGATGATCAGAGCGGACAGCCCGGGGGTGAGGAATCCCGTCGAGGTGACGCAGCACAGGTGACGCAGGTCGGCGAGAGTCGCCCCCACCGATTTCAGGCAGGCCTCCAATGCCTCGCAGCCCATTTCGACGGCGACCCGCTTGTGCTTTTCCAGCAGGTCGCCCTGCGATTCCGCGGCCCGGCCCCGGCGGCGGCCGGCGGCGGGAGGGTGAGATGGCGTCGCTCGATGGCGCTGTTCAGGAAGAGGGACCTCATCTTCGGGTCCTCGACGCCGAGGAGGTCCAGGAGCTCGGCCTGGGTGTAGGAGGTGCCGCTGGTGGCGGTGCCCACCCCCGCGATCGCGGTGATCCCGGTCGACACGGCGGGTGCGGGGCGCTCGGCTACGGCCGTCATCGGTACATCCACCCCCATGTCCTGAGCTTGCTTCTGAGTACCTGCTTGACCTGTGACGCGGGCATGGCTCTCACCCTTCGCGGCAGTAGCGGATGGTTATTTCCATTCAGGGAATTCCGGCGGTCGTCGTCAATAGGCCGGACTTGACAGCCGGAACGCCCGGAGTGGATTCTCGGGCACCATGGCCACCGAATCATTCACACCCGGCAAATTGGGCATGGAAACGCTGCACAATTCACTCACCGATCCCTCGATCGCGTCCATGAACTTGCTGAACGAGATCGCCGACAAGTATCCCCAAGCCATTTCGATGGCCGCCGGACGACCGTACGAAGAATTCTTCGACGTCAAACTGATACATGAATACCTGGACGCCTTCTGCGACCATTTGCGGCGGGATCGGGGCATGGACGACGCCGGCGTCACCCGCACCCTGTTCCAGTACGGCACGACCAAGGGCGTGATCGGCGATCTCATCGCCCGCCACCTCGCCGAAGACGAGGACATCTACATCGACCCGGCGTCCGTGGTGGTCACCGTGGGTTTCCAGGAGGGGATCTTCCTGGTGCTGCGGGCGCTGCGGGCGAGCGAGCGGGACGTGCTGCTGGCGCCCGCCCCCACCTACGTCGGCCTCAGCGGCGCGGCACTGCTCGCCGAGATGCCGGTGTGGCCCGTGCGCTCGACGGAGCACGGCATCGACATCGGCCACCTCCTCGAACAGGTGAAGGTCGCCCGGGAGCAGGGGCTGCGCGTCCGGGGCTGTTACCTGACGCCGAACTTCGCCAACCCCACGGGCGTCAGCCTGGACCTGGCCACCCGGCACCGGCTGCTGGAGATCGCCGAGTCGACCGGCCTGCTGCTGTTGGAGGACAACGCCTACGGGCTGTTCGGGGCGGAGCGGCTCCCGGCGCTCAAGGCTCTGGACCGGGCCGGCCACGTCGTGTACCTCGGCTCCTTCGCCAAGTCCGGCATGCCCGGCGCCCGCGTCGGATACGTCGTCGCGGACCAGCCGCTGACCTCGAACGGTTCCGACGCCGGCGAGTTCGCCGACGCGCTGTCCAAGCTCAAGGGCATGCTCACCGTCAACACCTCCCCCATCGCCCAAGCCGTGATCGGAGGGAAGCTGCTGCTGCACGACTACAGCCTCGCCCGGGCCAACGCCAGGGAGGCCGCCGTCTACCGGCGCAACCTCGGCCACACGCTCGACGCGCTCACCCGCCGGCTCGGCGACTGCCCCGGGGTCAGCTGGAACTCCCCCACCGGCGGGTTCTTCATCACCGTCACGGTGCCGTTCGCCGTGGACGACGCACTGCTCGAACACGCGGCCAGGGACTTCGGCGTGCTGTTCACGCCGATGCACCACTTCTACGGCGGCACCGACTCGGCCGCCGGCGGGATCAACCAGCTGCGGCTGTCGATCAGCCTGCTCACCCCGGAGCTGATCGAGGAGGGCGTGGCCCGGCTCGCCGCGCTCATCGGGTCGCGGCTGACGGCCCCCAGGTGACCGGGAGCCGCTTCGGCCCGTGGGTGATCGCCTTGCGGAACACGATGTCTTCCGGCGGCACGGCCAGCCGCAGGTCCGGGAAGCGCCGCCACAGCGCCTGGTAGGCCAGCCGCAGCACCACCCGCGAGACCGACGAGCCCAGGCAGTGGTGCACGCCGTGCCCGAAGCCGACGTGCCCGGCGAGCTGCCTCCTGAGATCAAGGACGTCAGGGTCCGGGGTGAGGGCCTCGTCGCGGTTGGCCATGGGCAGCGAGCAGACGACGATCTCACCGGCCTTGATCGTCTGACCGTCCACGACCACGTCGTTCAGCGCCATCCGCGGCGTCGGCTGGAAGGTGATCGACAGGTAGCGCGTCAGCTCGTCGACCGCCCGGTCCGTGACGGCCCGCTCCTCGAAGATGACCGGGATCTGCTCGGGGTGCTCCAGCAGCGCCAGCACCCCGAGGCCGAGCATCCCCGAGATGTTGTCCAGGCCGGCGAGCAGCACCACGGTGATCATGCCACGCAGCTCGTCGTCGGTGACGTCATCGCCGTGCTCCTGCACCAGCATGCCGATGAAGCCGTCGTCGGGCCGCTTGCGCTGAAGCCCGATCAGATGGTCGAGATAGCCGTTGAACGCCATGCTGTCGGCCGCGCGCCGTTTGCTGCCGCGGCTCATGTCGAGGTGCAGGCCGCAGCGGCGGAGGAACTCGGCGCGGTCGTCGCGCGGCACCCCGATCAGCTCGCAGAGCGTCGCGCCGCCCACCGGCTCGGCGTACATGCTCTGCAGGTCCGCGGGCGGCCCGGCATCCTCGATGAGGTTCAGGTGATCCTCGATGATCTCGCTGATCACCGGTTCGAGCCGCCGGATCCGGCGGAGCGTGAACTCCGGCGTCAGCATCCGCCGCAGCCGCGTGTGCTCGGGCGGGTCGAGGTTCATCAGGTGCCCGACGAGCTCCTTGACCGGGGTCACGCCGGTGCCGTCGATGGGCTCGCCGGCGGTCAGGCGGCGGCGGGTGCTGAAGTTCTCGTGGTCCCCGAGGATCCGCCGCACCACCTCGTACCCGGTGGCCAGCCAGATGTAGGCCGTCCCGTCCACGTCCAGCGAGCCGAGAGCATGGCCGTTGATCTTCAACAGCGCGCCCCTCTTCCGTAGCGCCCGCAAGCTGTCCGTCGGCTCCAGGTGCTTCCTGGTGATGATGAAGTCCGGCTCCGGGGTCACCACCTGTGTCGCCTCGTCCACCACGAAGCCTGGCGTCACATCCGTCATCACAGCTCCTTCACAGAGGTTCTCGGGCAACGTTCCGTACGCGTCCACCCACTGCGGACGGCGCCGTTCACCAGGTCAACGGCAGTTCCAGCAGCGTGAAGACGTTCGAGCTCGGCGGGCGGAACCGGATCTCCTCCGCCGGCACCGCCGTCCGCAGGGAGGGGAAGCGGCTCACCAGCGTCGTGAAGGCGATCCGCAGCTCCATGCGCGCCAGCGGCGCGCCGAGGCAGTGATGGATGCCGTGGCCGAAGGCCACGTGCCGGGATTCCTTCCGGGTGATGTCGAACCCGTCCAGGGCCGGGTCCGCCCGGTTGGCGGCCAGCAGTGAGCAGAACACCGCCTCACCCTTCTTGATCACCTGACCGCCGATCTCGACGTCCTCGGTGGCCGTCCGCGGGTCGAGCCCCTCGAAGACGGACAGGTACCGGACGATCTCCTCGACCGCCTGCTCGCCCAGCTCGGGCCGCTCCCGCAGCAGGGCGAACTGCTCGGGATGCTCAAGGAGGAGCAGCGTCCCCGCCGCCAGGCAACTCTCGGTCTGCTCGACGCTGGAGTTCATGACCACCGCGCAGAGTCCGGCCAGCTCCTCGTCGGAGATGTCCGCGCCGTGGTCCCGTGCCACCATCCCCAGCATCCCGTCCCCCGGGTCGCGGCGGAGCCGGGCCGCCAGCTCCCGCATGTAGGCCAAATAGGCGTGCCCGTTGAGCACCCGCCGCCGCTTGCCGCCCCGGTGCGCGGTGAGCCGGATCAGCTCGCCGCGGTCGTCGAGGGGGATGCCGAGGAACTCGCAGGCGACGCGGGCGGCCATGGGCCCCGCCACCTCCCTGAGGAACTCGACCGGCGGCCCCGTGCTCGCCATCGTGTCCAGATGGTCGTCGACGATCGCCTGGACCCGCGGCTCCAGCGCCTGCATCCGGCGGACGCTGTAGGCGGGCGCCACCATCCGCCGCAGCCGCGTGTGCTCCGGCGGGTCGAGCTGCAGGAGATTGCCCGGCAGGGCCATCTCCTGGTGGTTGAAATGGGTGCCGATCACCCGCTTGTCGAACTTCTCCGACCCCAGGACCTCGCGCACCACGTCATAACCCAGCGCGAACCAGTGGACCGCCGACCCGTCCTCGAGAGGGATCCGGACCAGCGGACCCCTCTCGCACAACAGCTTCAGCTCGGCGGCCAGATCAAGTCGGTCTCTCAGATGCAGGACTCTGTGCTCCGGCGCGACCATGGGTGCCATGCTTTCCGGGGGAATCCCCCACTCTCAAGGTGTCCAACCGGCGATGACACGCACTTGGACCGCAGGTCGCCGTGCCGCGCCACGCCGCTGCCGACTCAGGCCCGGGCGTCCGGCGAACGCCCGTCCATCTGCGCGACGAGGCTCTTGGGCCGCATGTCGGTCCAGTGCTCCTCGACGTACTGCAGGCACTCCTGCCTGCCGGCCTCGCCGTACACCGCCGTCCACCCCTGGGGGATCTCGGCGAAGACGGGCCACAGGGAGTGCTGCCCCTCGTCGTTGACCAGCACGAAGAAGGTGCCGTCCACGTCATCGAACGGGTTCGTCACGGTGCTCTCCTCATCTCTCGATCTTCTGTGCGACGACGCGGCCGATCTCGGCGAGCGACGCCGGCTCCAGCATGGTGTAGTGGTCGGCGGCGACGCGGTGCGTCTCGACCACGCCCCCCACCAGGGGTTTCCAGGCCTCCTCGGCCGATCCGGCGGGCCGGCCGGCGGTGGCCGCGAACAGCAGCAGGTCCCCGCGCGACGCGCGCGGCCGGTACCTTTGCGAGATCTCTCCCATGTTGCCCATCACCCGGCGCAGCCGGGCCCGCACCTCGGCGCCGAGGGCCGCGCCCAGGTGCTCCGCGAGGGCGTGCGCGTCATCGCCGGCCGGACGGTCGCCCGCCGGGAAGTCCAGACCGCCCAGCGGCGACCGGCCCACGGCCACGGGATAGGCGTCGAGCAGCGCGAGCAGGCTCACCTCCGCCCCCTCTTCCTCCAGGCGGGCCGCCATCGCCTGGGCGACCTTGCCGCCGAAGGACCAGCCGAGCAGCTGGTAGGGCCCGGACGGCTGGACGCCGCGGATCAGCTCGACATAGTCGGCCGCCATCTCCTCGACGCTGCCCGGCAGCGGCTCCTCCCGCGCGATGCCGCGCGCCTGGATGCCGTAGACGGGCAGGTCCGCCGGCAGATGCCTGAGGAGCGGGGTGTACGCCCAGCTCAAGCCGATGCTGGGGTGCACGCAGAACAAGGGGCGCGGGCCGTTCCCCGCTCCCTCGCCCGCGCCGCCCGCGCGCAAGGGCAGGAGCATCTCCAAGTCCTGCGTCCGGGAGCTCGCGGCGGCGGTCCAGCGCCTGGCCGGCTGCGGATCGGCCGCGCCCGGCACGGCGGGCCGTTCCGATCCGGGCACGTCGACCTGGGACAAGCGGACCTCCGGTGCGGCGCCGACCTGTTCGAGCAGGGCGACGAGCCGCTGGGCGAGCGCCTCGGCGCCGGCCCGGTCGAAGCGATCCTCCGCGTAGACCAGGGAGCCCACCAGGCCGTCCGCGTCCCCCTCGTCGGTCCGGTGGTCGAGGAGCTTGAGCCAGAGATCGAGCTCCATCGCCTCCTCGGGCATCGGCACCGGCGACGTCCGCAGCCCCGGCAGCGCCCAGGATTCCTCGGGCCGGACGTCGTCCTCGTCGAGCTGCAGCGCCACCTGGAAGATCGGGTGACGGGTGATCGACGGGACCGGCACCACGAGCTCGGCGAGCCGTTCGAACGGCAGGTCCTGATGGCGGTGGGCGTCCTCGCTCACGTCCCGCGCCCGGCCGAGAATCTCGGTGAAGGCGGGATCGCCCGACAGGTCGACGGGCAGGGCGAGCCACCGCGAGAACGGCCCAACCATGGGCACCAGGCCGGTCTGTTCCTCGTCGCGCGGCAGCCGGGTGCCGATCGTGACCGACGTCCTCCCGTCCAGGCGCGACAGCAGCATCGCCAGGGCGGCGTGGACCGCGGTGAACATGGTCCCGCCGGCCGACCGCGCCGCCTCCAGCAGCCGGGCATGGGAGTCGGCGGGCAACCGCAGCGGCACCGAGCCGGCCCGGCGTGAGGGCAGCACGGGCCGCGCCCGTCCGGCCGGCGGCGCGCTCGTGTCCGCGTGCTCGTCGTCACCGCCGGCGAGCCTGTCCCGCCAGAACTCGATCTGGTCCCAGATCAGGCTGTCCCGCTCGTCCGCTCCGGCGAGCAGTTCCCGCTCCCAGAGCGCGTAGTCGGCGAACTGCAGGGCCAGTGGGGCCCGTTCCGGGATCCGCCCTTCCCGGCGTGCGCCGTACGCCGCGGCCAGGTCGCGGACGAGGACGTCCACCGACTCCTCGTCGGCGGCGATCCGGTGTGCCACCACCAGCAGCACCTGCTCCCGGTCGGTGAGCGGGAACAGGTGCGCGCGCCAGGGCACCTCGCCGGTCAGGTCGAAGGGGCGGCCGGCGCGATCCGCCAGCAGCCCGGGCAGCTCGTCCTCGGTGGCGGGGCAGATCTCCAGCGGCGGGCGGCCGGTCTCGGCGTCCAGGATCTCCTGACGCACGTCCCGCCGCGAGCCGGGGAACCGGGTCCGGAGGATCTCATGCCGCCCGCCGACATCGGCCAGCGCGCCCGCGAGGGCATCGCGGTCGAGCCGGCCCCGCAACCGCAGGGCGACGCGGACGTGCAGCCCCTCGGCCTCGTCGCCGATCCGGGACAGCAGCCACATGCGGCGCTGCCGCGCCGTGACCGGCAGCGGGCCATCCGGGTCCAGGTCCGCGCGCCGGCCCGGCCCGAGCACCGGACGGGACTTGGCGGCCATCGCCCGCGCGAGACCGGCCGGTGTCGGCGTCGAGAACAGCTGCCGGATCGGCAGCTCGGCGCCGAGCTCCTCCCGGATCCGCGCGACCAGGCGCATGGCGAGGGTGGAGGTGCCGCCCAGCTCCAGGAAGTTGTCCGTGACGCCGACGTCCGCCACACCGAGGGTGTCGCCGAACAACGCGCACAGCCGCTCCTCGACCTCGCCGACGGGGTCCCGCCCGGCGGCCCGCTCGCCGGGGCCCGGAGCCGGCAGCGCCCGCCGGTCGACCTTGCCGTGCGCGGTGACCGGCCAGGCCGCGACGACGACGATCGCCGACGGGACCAGGTGAGCGGGAAGACGCTCCGCGAGCCTGCCCCGGATCTCCTCGACGGGCACCTCGCCTCCGGCCGGCACGACGTACCCGACCAGGCGGCGCTCACCGAGGTCGTCCCGGGCGAGCACGAGCGCCTCGGCGACCGAAGGCTCGGCGGTGAGGGCGGCCTCGACCTCCGCGGGCTCCACCCGGTAGCCACGGATCTTCAGCTGGTTGTCGGCGCGGCCGGCGAAGACCAGCTCGCCACCGGCCGCCACCCTGGCCAGGTCCCCGGTCCGGTACATCCGCTCACCCGCCGACGCGCCGGGAAGCGCGGCGGGCACCGCCACGAAGCGCTCGGCACTGGCGGCCGGGCGGCCGAGGTAGCCGCGGGCGAGCCCGGCTCCGGCCAGGTAGAGCTCACCGGTGAAGCCCGGCGGCACCGGCCGCAGGAACGCGTCCAGGACATAGGCCCGCCGGCCCTGGAGCGGGCGCCCGATCGGCAGCGTGCCGCCCACCGGTTCGCCCGGTTCGAGCACGTGCCAGGTGGCGCAGAGCGTCGTCTCCGTCGGACCGTACAGGTGACGGAGCCGGACCTCGGGGCAGGCGCGCCGCAGCTGGGCGACCGCGCCGGGCGGCACCACGTCGCCGCCGGTCAGCAGCTCACGCAGGCCCGTGAAGCACTCCGGCGCGGTCTCGGCGAGCACCCGGAAGACCCCGGCGGTGAGGTGCGCGGCGGTCACGCCCTCGGTCACCGCGGCGCGCAGCCGCGCGGCGTCCACCGGGCCCGGCTCCGCGATCACCACCTGGGCGCCGGCGACCAGCGGTACCCAGGTCTCGTACAGCGAGGCGTCGAAGGCGTGCGAGGCGTGCATGAGCACCTGGTCGCCCGGGCCCAGCGACCAGCCCGGATCCGCGGCCAGGGCGGCCACGGCGCCGTGCGGGACCGCCACGCCCTTCGGGGTGCCGGTCGATCCCGACGTGTACATGACGTAGGCCAGATCATCGGGCCCGACCCCTGCCGTCACCGGCTCGGAGGCCTCGACCGCCGCCCGCACCTGCGGGCGTCCATGGTCAGGACGTCGCTCCCGGACGGCAGGACATCGCGGGCGGCCTTAGTGCCGATCACCAGTGAGGCCCCGGAATCCCGCAGCAGCAGGGCGACGCGATCCGCGGGATAGCCCACGTCGATCGGGACGAAGGCCGCCCCGGCCCGCCACACGCCCAGGAACGTCACGAGCAGGTCCGCGCTCCGCTCCATCACCACGCCGATCCGGTCACCGCGGCCCACCCCCAGCCCGGCCAGGTAGCCGGCCAGCCGGCCGGACTCCTGCTCCAGCTCCGCGTAGGTCAGCCGGCGAGCCCCGTCGCGCACCGCGATCTCGCCGGGCTGGATTGCCGCCCGCCGTGGGATCAGCTCGGGGACCGTCCCGCCGCGCGACAGGTGACCGGCCGTCTCCAGGCGGGCCAGCGGTGCCGACGGGTCGGCGGCCATCCGTTCCA
This sequence comes from [Actinomadura] parvosata subsp. kistnae, assembly GCF_900323885.1. GTDB lineage: Bacteria > Actinomycetota > Actinomycetes > Streptosporangiales > Streptosporangiaceae > Nonomuraea > Nonomuraea composti. Next base: position 742,145 of record NZ_OOHJ01000018.1, read on the forward strand.
GCATGGCGACGAAGCGGTCGAGCAGCGAGATCGCCGTACCGCGGTCGATCACCTCTGTCTGGTATTCCAGCCGTACGAGCATCCGCTCCCCCGGCGCCGCCACCAGCGTCAGCGGATAGTGAGAGGTGTTCCGGCCGGTGGCGGAGGGGCGGAAGACGACATCGCCGCGCCGGTCCTCGTCCGGATCCGGGCCTTCGTGCGGGAAGTTCTCGAAGACCACGAGCGTGTCGAAGTCCGCGCCCGGGCCGACGACCCGCCGCACCTCCGCGAGCCCCAGATGCTGATGGTCCATCAGCGCCGTCTGCCGTCCCTGGAGGCTCTTGAGCAGCTCCGCGACGGGGGTGGCGCCGCGCAGCCGGACCCGCACCGGCACCGTGCCCAGCAGCATGCCGACCATCTGCTCCACCCCGGGCAACTCCGCCGGGCGCCCGGAGGTGGTCGCGCCGAACACCACGTCAGTACGGCCGGCGAGTTGCGCCAGCAACATCGCCCAGGCGCCCTGGACGACGGTGTTCACGGTCACCTCAAGGCGGCGGGCCAGCGCGGACAGCGAACGGGTGAGCTCGCCGGACACATGAGTGACGACGGTGTCGCTGTGCGGAACACGGACGCGATCCACCGGCGCCACCAGCGTGGGCTCGTCGGCACCGGCGAACTCCTCCGCCCACGCGGCCCGGGCCGCGTTCTTGTCCTGCCGGGAGAGCCAGTCGAGATAGTCCCGGTAGGAGGCGGCCGGCGGCAGCCCGGAGGCGTCACCGCCGGCCCGGTAGATCGCGGCCATCTCGCCGAAGATGATCGGCATCGACCACCCGTCGAGCAGCACGTGATGGTTGGTGATGACCAGCCGATGCCGCTCAGGGCCGAAGCGGATCAGCGCCAGCCGCAGCAGCGGGGCGACGGTCAGGTCGAGCCGCCGGTCCAGCTCCTCGCGGGCGATCCGGTCGGCGGCCCGCTCGGGGTCGTCCTCTCCCGCCACCTCGCTCTCGCGCCAGGGAATCTTGACCTCGCGCGCCACGACCTGGACGAGCTGCGCTCCGCTGACGTAGCGGAAACACGCTCGCAGGGCGGCGTGCCGGGCGACCAGGGCCTGCCACGTTTCACGCAGCCGCTCCGCGTCCAGCGGGCCGTCGATCTCCAAGGCCGTCTGCACGGTGTAGACATCGGCGCCCTCGTCCGGTGCGCCGAGGGCCGCGTGGAACAGCATGCCCTCCTGCAGCGGCGACAACGGCCAGACGTCCTCGATCCTGCCTCTGCTCATCGCTGTGCTCCCTCGTCAGGTGCGTCGTCATGGCCGGGCCCCGCGCCCGGTGCGTCGTCATGGCCGGGCCCCGCACCCAGTGCGGCCTCCAGCTCGGCCAGCTGGTCCCCGGTGAGATCCACGAGCGGGGCGCCGGACGGCACGGCCGCCGCGCCGGGACCGGGTGCGGGCGGCGGTGGGGCCGCGTCGATCAGCGCGTCGATCAGCGCGGCGAGCCGCCTCGGAGTCTTCTCCTCGAACACCTGCCGGGGGCTGAGCGTCAGCCCCGAGCGGCGGGCCCGGGCGGCCAGCCGCATCGAGATGATCGAATCGCCGCCGAGGTCGAAGAAGTTGTCGTCCGCGCCGACCCGATCGACCCCGAGCGCCTCCGCGAACAGCTCACACAGCGCCCGCTCGGTCTCGGTGGCCGGCGCGCCCGCCGCTCGCTCCGCGTCCCCGCCTCCGGCGGCGAACTCCGGCTCGGGGAGAGCCTTGCGGTCCACCTTGCCGTTGGGGGTCAGGGGCAGGGCTTCGAGCACCATGATCACGGCCGGCACCATGTGCCCGGGCAGCCGGGCGGCGAGGTGCTCGCGCACCTCATCGGCGGTGATCCCGCCGGGAGCCGGGACCACATACCCAACCAGCCGTCCCCGCCACATCACCACGGCCGCCTGGGCGGCGTGGGGGTGCGCGGTGATGGCGGCCTCGATCTCTCCCGGCTCCACCCGGAACCCGCGGACCTTGACCTGCTCGTCGGCCCGGCCCACGAAGACCAGCTCACCGCCGGGCGTCCAGTACGCCAGGTCGCCCGTACGGTATCTGCGCCGCCCGTCCGCGGCCGCCACGAACCGGGCGCTGGTCAGCCCCGGGCGGTTCAGATATCCGCGCGCCAGCCCCGCCCCGGCCACGTACAGCTCCCCGGTCACGCCGGGCGGCAGCGGCCGCAGGAACTGATCGAGCACCTCGCACCGGCCACCGGCGATGGGCGTGCCGATCGGCACCTCCGCCCCCGGCGCGAGCGGCCCGCTCATCGTCGAGCAGACGGTCGCCTCGCTCGGCCCGTAGGCGTTGACCATGCGATGCCGCGGGGAGAAGCGCTCCACCAGATCGGGCCCGCACGCCTCGCCGGCCACCACGATCGTCTCCACCGTCTCGGGCAGGTCCTCCGCCACCGTGGCCAGCACGCTCGGTGGCACGGTGACGTGCGTGATCCCCCACCGGAGCAGGGTCTCGGCGAGCCCGGTCCTGGGCGGCAGCTCGTACCCGGGCAGCGCCACGACCGTGCCGCCCGACAGCAGCGCCATCAGCAGCTCCGACATGACCGCGTCGAAGCCCAGCGCCGCCATCAGCAGCACGCGCGACGACGGAGTCACCCCGAAGCGGTCGATCTGCGCCGTCGCGAGATTCGCCAGGCCGGCGTGCGAGACCACGACGCCCTTCGGCAGCCCCGTCGAACCCGAGGTGTAGACCACGTAGGCGGCGTGCTCCGGCGTCACCTCCGGAAGCCGCGCCTCGCTGGTGAGGCCGTCCGCGACGCCCGCGTCGACGACCACCGTGTCGACGCCGGCGGGCACCCGGAACCGGGTCGCGGCGGAGCACACCACGACCGTGGGCGCCGAGTCGGACAACATCCAGCCGAGCCGTTCGGGCGGGTAGCTCGGCTCCAGCAGCACCGCCGCGCCGCCCGCCAGCGCCACGCCGAGCACCGCCGTGACCCAGGCGGCGCCGCGTTCCACCAGCACGCCGACGCGCCGCTCCGGCCCGGCGCCGCGCCGGACGAGATGCCTGGCCAGGCCGGTCGCCCGGGTCAGGAGCTCGGCGTAGGTCAGCTCTCCGTCGCCGTCGACCACCGCGACGGCCTCCGGCCGCTCCGTCGCGATCCGCCGGATCAGCTCGCCCAGCGGGGCCTCGCCCGCGGCCCGCGGGCCGCCCGAGGTCCAGGCGGGCTCCACGCCCGGCCCGTCCAGGCCGATCCGGCTCACCGTGCCGGCCGGATCGGCGGTCATCCGCTCCAGGACCCGCACCAGCGCCGCCATGACCAGCTCGGCCCGCTCCCGGCCGAACGCGTCCGGGCGGTAGATCAGGTCGCCGACCACCCGCCCGTCGTCGAAGGCGGCCACCAGCGTCAGCGGGTAGTGCCCGGCGTCCTCCGGCACGCCGGCCGGCCGCATCGTCAGAGCGTCCGGTCCGGGCGAGTCCAGCGGCGGGCGGGGATAGTTCTCGTACACCACGGTGCTGTCGAAGCTCGCGCCGGGACCCGCGGTCCGCTGGATCTCGGCGAGCCCGAGATGCTGGTGCGGCATGAGGGCGATCTGCCGCTCCCGCACCTCCGTCAGCAGCCGCGCGACCGTGGTCGTGCCACGCAGCCGGACCCGCACCGGCACCATGGTGATGAACAGGCCCACCATGCGCTCCACCGCCGGCAGCTCCGCCGGGCGGCCGGCGGTCGTCATCCCGAACACCACGTCGGTGCGCCGGGTCAGCCGGGCCAGCACCAGCGCCCACGCCGCCTGGAGGACGGTGTTCATCGTGACGCCCTGAGCCTGCGCGAGGCGGCTCATGGCGCCGGACAGCTCCCCGGTCAGCTCGTAGCGCAGCCGCTCGGGACGCGCCGCGACCGTCGCCGTCTCGCCGGCCGCGACGCGGGTCGGCTCGTCCAGGTCGCCGAGCTCGTCCCGCCACGCCGCCCTGGCCGCCTCGGCGTCCTGGCGCTCCAGCCACTCCAGGTACGTCCGGTAGGACGCCGCCGGCCCCGCCGTACCCGGGTCGTCGTAGGCCGCCTTGACCTCGCCGAAGAGCACGGGCAGCGACCATCCGTCGGCGATGATGTGGTGGCTGGTGACCACCAGGCGGTGCCGGCGTTCGGCCAGGCGGATCAGCAGCACCCGCAGCAGCGGCGCTTCGCTGAGATCGAACCGTTCCGTCAGCTCCTCGGCCGCCGCCCGCTCCGCCTCGGCGAGGCTGCCCGCGTCCACGGTGCGCCAGGGCAGCTCGACGCGGTCGGCCACCACCTGCACCGCCCTACCCGAGCCGAGCTGGTGGAAGCCCGCCCGCAGCGCGTCGTGCCGGGCCAGGACGCTCTCCCAGGCCGCCCGCAGCCGGGCGGCGTCCAGCGGGCCGGTCAGGTCCAGCACCCGCTGGCTCTCGTAGACGTCGCGGGCGCTCGCGTCGTAGGCGGCGTGGAAGAGCAGGCCCTCCTGCAGCGGCGAGAGCGGCCAGACGTCCGCGAGTGCCGGCCCGCTCACCTCGTCCACCTCGTCCACCTCGGCCTGGTCCAGCTCGACCATGGGGAAGTCGGACGGGGTGTGCCCGCCGGCGCCCGGAGCGGCCGCGTGGGCGGCGATGCCGGACAGCAGGCTCAGCCACGCCTGCCCCAACGCCAGCGCCTCGGCCTCCTCCAGAAGGTCGCCTGCCCAGGTCAGCGTCAGGTGCATGGCGGGTCCGTCCGCGCCATCCTGTACGGCCGCGCCGACCTCCAGGACATGCCGGAGGGGCATGTCCGGGTGGGCGTTGCCGCCGATCGCGTCCACCGGCTGCCACATCCCGGCCTTCGCCGCCGCGGAGCGTCCCATGTAGTTGAACGCGACCCGTGGCCTCGGCAGGGCGGCCAGCACCGGGGCGGTCTCGGGGTTCAGGTGACGGAGCAGCCCGAATCCCAGCCCGTCTCCGGGGAACGCCCGGACCTGCTCCTTGACCGTCTTCAGCAATTGCCCGGCCGCCGCGCCCCCGGCCCGTGCCTGGCCGTGATCGAGGCCGGTGGCATCCAGCCGGACCGGGTGCACGCTGGTGAACCAGCCCACGGTCCTGGTCAGGTCCGCCTCGCCGACAGGCCGGCGGCCGTGCCCCTCCACCTCCACCGTGACCGCGGCGCCCCGCACCATGGCCACCGCGCCGGCGAAAGCGGCGAGCAGCACCTCGTGGACGCCGCAGTGGAAGGCCGCCGTCGCGGTGTCGACGAGACTCACCGCCTCCGGCCCCGAGACGGTCCACGAGTGGCGCCGCGCGGTGGCGGCCGTGTCGCGGCCGGGCTCCGGCGCCCTCCGGCCCAGCGGCGAGTCCGTGTCGGCCAGGATCGACCGCCACGCCTCCAGCTCGCCGGCCCGTTCGCTCGCCTGCTCGGTCAGCAGCCGGGCCCACCGGCGGAACGACGTCGGCACGGGCGCCAGGTCCGGCGCCCGCCCGGCCTGCCGGGACTCGCACGCGGCACGCAGGTCGGGCAGCAGGATCTGCCACGAGACTCCGTCGACGGCCAGGTGGTGCACCGCGACGGCCAGCCGCGTCTCACTCCCCGCCGCACCCACGACCCAGACGAGCCGGGCCATGACCCCGGCCGCCGGGTCCAGCCGGCCGGTGGCCTCATGGGCCTGCCGGCGCGCGAGGGCGTCGAGGTCGTCGCCCGTCACGGCGGTGTCCACCTCGATCCGCTCGATCTGCGCCGACGCGGCGACCGCCCCCACGGGCGCGGCCACCAGCCGCCCGTCCGGCTCCACCCGCGACCGCAACATGTCATGCCGGTCCAGGACCGCCTGCCAGCCGTCGGTGAGCACGTCCTGCGTCAGCCCGGCCGGCACCCGCACGACCGCCCATTGGGCCAGCTCGCCGCGGAGCACCGACTCCTTGTCGAGCTCCATCAGATCCAGCATCACCGGGGTCCACGCGATCTCGCCGGCGCCGTCCTCGCCGCCGCCCGACCCCTCGTCCGCGCGCCGCGACACGGCCGCGATCCCGGCGGGCGTCGCGTGCTCGAAGACGTCCTCCACCCGCAGGAGCAGGCCGGCGCGGCGGGCGCGGGCGGTGAGCTGCATCGAGGTGATCGAGTCGCCGCCCAGCGTGAAGAAGCTGTCCTCGGCTCCCACCGCCGCGGGCAGGCCCAGGACCTCGGCGAACAGCTCGCAGAGCACCCGCTCGGTCTCGTTGCCGTACGCGCGTCCCGGCAGGTCTCCGGTGGCCTGCGCGGCGAAGCGGGGGGCGGGCAGCGCGGCGCGGTCCACCTTGCCGTTGACCGTCAGCGGCAGGGTGTCCAGGACGACCACCGCCGCCGGCACCATGTACTCCGGCAGTTCCTTCCGCGCGTGATCGAGGAGCGCTGTCGTGAGCGCGGAGTCCTCCTGGTCACGCGGCAGGACGTAGGCGATCAACCGGCCGTCGTCGGCCACCACCACCGCCGTGCGCACGGCCGGGTGGGCCGCCAGCACCGCCTCCACCTCACCGGGCTCCACCCGATGGCCACGGATCTTCACCTGCGCGTCGGCCCTGCCCGCGAAGATCAGCTCCCCGTCGCGCGTCCACTTCGCCAGGTCACCGGTGCGGTACAGCCGCTGCCCGCCGGGAGCCGCGACGAACCGCTCGGCGGTCAGACCGGGGCGGCCCAGGTAGCCGCGGGCCACGCCGGCGCCTCCGAGGTACAACTCCCCGATCATGCCCGGCGGCACCGGGTTGAGGAACGGATCCAGCACCACGGCCCGCCGGCCGGCGAGCGGCCTGCCGATCGGCAGCACGGAGCCGATCTCCGCGTCCGGCTCGATCAGCTGCCAGGTGGCACAGAGCGTGGTCTCCGTCGGCCCGTACATGTGCCGCACCCGTACGGCGGGGCAGGCCAGCCGGACCCGCTCGACCGCGTCGAGCGGCACCACGTCCCCACCGGTCAGGACCTCGCGCAGGCCGGCGAAGCAATCCGGGGCGGCGTCGGCCAGCACGCGGAACGCACCGGCGGTCAGGTGCACGGCCGTGGCCCCCTGGGCGACCGCGTCACGCACCCGCCCCGCGTCCACCACGCCCGGTCCGGCGATCAGGACGCGGGCTCCGGCCGCGAGCGGCACCCAGATCTCGTACAGGGAGATGTCGAAGGAGTGCGACGCGTGCGCCAGCACGGTGTCGCCCGGCCCCACGTGCCAGCCCGGCTCGCCCACCAGCGCGGCCACGGCGCCGTGCGGAACGCCGACGCCCTTCGGCGTTCCCGTCGACCCCGAGGTGTACATCACGTAGGCGAGGTCGTCGCCACCGCACGGCACCGACAGCGGATCGGCCTGCGCGATCGCCGCCCGTATCGCGGGGTCGTCCACGACGATCGGGTCCCGGTCCCGCACCAGGTTCCGGGTCTGCCCGGAGCAGAGCACCGCCGCCGGGCGGGAGTCCTGGATCATGAACGCGACGCGCGCGGCGGGATACTCCGGGTCGATCGGTACGAACACGGCGCCCGCCCGCCACACGCCCAGCCACGCGACGACGAGATCCGCCGAGCGCCCGAGCGCCACCGCGACCCGGTCGCCCCGGCGCACCCCCCGGCCCGCCAGATACGCCGCCAGCCGGCCGGCGGACTCGTCGAGCTCGGCGTAGGAGAGATCGCGCCCGTCCTCCGTCACCGCCACGGCGCCGGGATGCCGCTCGGCCTGCCGGTGGAGCAGCACGGGGACCGGCGGGAGCGTCGCCGTGGCGGCCGCCGTGGTGCCGGGGTCCGCTCCGCCGGCGAGCACGCCGGCGCGCCCCACCGGGACGGCCGGATCCGCCAGCACCCGCTCCAGCACCCCGATCAGCTGACGGATGATCCCGGCGGCCTCGTCGCGGGTGAACAGGTCGGGCCGGTAGGTCGTGCGCAGGCCGAGGCGGTCGCCGGGAGCGACGCCGAGGGTCAGCGGAAAGCTCGTCCCGGCCCGCGTGGCCATGCCGCTGATCGTGACGCCGCCGAAGGAGGGCGCCTCGCGCGGGTAGTTCTCCACCATCAGGACGGTGTCGAACGTCGCGCCGGGACCCGACGCCTTCTGGATCTCCGACAGGCCGGCATGCTGGTGCGCCATCAACGCCGCCTGCCGCTCCTGCAGCTCTGCCAGCAGCGTGACGAACGGCGTCGCGCCGCGGAGCCGTACCCGTACCGGAACGGTGTTGAGGAACATCCCCACCACGCGCTCGACGTCCGGCAGCTCCGCCGGGCGACCCGACACCGCGGCGCCGAACACCACGTCGCGCCGGCCCGTGAGCCGGGCCAGCACCAGGGCCCACGCGGCCTGCATGACGGTGTTGAGCGTCACCTCGTGGCGGCGGGCGAACTCCCGCAACTCCCGCGTCGTCTCCGGCGTCAGGAACTCCTCGTAGCGCTCGGACGGCCCCGCGGCCTTCGGCGCCGCGGGTGCGACCAGGGTCGGCTCGTCCAGCCCGGCGAGCTCGGCCCGCCACGCCTCCTGCGCGGCCGCCGCGTCCTGCCTGCTCAGCCAGGCGAGATAGGTGCCGAAGGAGACCGGCGGCGGCAGGGCCTGGTCGCCCGCGTACGCGGTGGCCACCTCACCCAGCACGATCGGCGTCGACCAGCCGTCCAGCAGAGCGTGATGGGAGGTCAGCACCAGCCGGTGCCGATCGGCACCCAGCCGGATCAGCAGGAGCCGCAGCAGCGGAGCGGTGGCGACGTCGAGCCGCTCGTGACGATCCGCCGCGAGCAGCCGGTCCATCTCGGCCTGCGCGTCGCCGTCGTCGAGCTCCGACAGGTCGGCGGTCCGCCATAACAGCGGGGCGTGGGCGGCGACCACCTGCACGGTCTGGCCGGACTCCACCTGGTGGAAGCTCGCCCGGAGCGCGTCATGCCTGGCCAGCACGGTCTGCCAGGCGGCACGCAGCCGGGCTTCGTCCAGCGGCCCGGCCAGGTCCACGACGCGCTGGGTCTGGTAGACGTCCGGGCCCTGCTCGTCGAGGGCGCGGTGGAACAACATGCCGCTCTGGAGGGGGGAGAGCGGCCAGACGTGCGTCGGCTCGGGCACCGAGGTCTTGAGCCGGGCGTGGTCCCGGTCGGTCAGCTCGATGGCGATCTCGCCGCCGTCGATGCCCGGGCGAGCGGCCTCTGCGGCCGGTCCGTCGGCCAGTGCGGCGAGTCGTTCGGGGGTCTTGTGCTCGAAGATCTGCCGGGGTGTCAGCGCGATGCCGGCGCGGCGGGCGCGCGCGGCCAGTTGCATCGAGGTGATCGAGTCGCCGCCCAACGCGAAGAAGCCGTCCTCCACCCCCACCCGATCCAGCCCCAGCACCTGCGCGAACAACTCGCACAACACCCGCTCTGCCGCGCTGCGCGGCTCCCGCCCGCCCTCGGTCGCGGCGAAGTCCGGATCCGGCAACGCGGCCCGGTCCACCTTGCCGTTGACCGTCAACGGCAGCTCGTCCAGCACCACCACCGCCGCCGGCACCATGAACTCCGGCAACACCCGGCCCAACCGCTCGCGCAACTCCTGCCCGTCGACCTCCCCACCGGCCACCACATAACCGACCAGCCGGCCTTCCCGCCCCAGCACCACCGCCTCGCCCACCCCGGGCTGCGCCACCAGAGCCGCCTCCACCTCCCCCGGCTCCACCCGATACCCGCGGATCTTCACCTGCGCATCGACCCGCCCGACGAACACCAGCTCACCGCCGGCCGTCCAATACGCCAGATCCCCGGTCCGATACATCCGCCCACCCCACGGACAGGCCACGAACCGCTCCGCCGTCAACCCCGGCCGATCCAGATACCCCAACGCCAGACCCGCACCCGCCACATACAACTCACCCGCCACCCCCGGCGGCACCGGATGCAAGAACGCATCCAGCACGAACACCCGCCGCCCCGCCACCGGCCCCCCGATCGGCAACACCGCACCGACCGCCGCACCCGGCTCGATCACGTGCCACGTGCCGCAGAGGGTGATCTCGGTCGGGCCGTACAGATGCCGGACCCGCAGCTGCGGGCATGCCGCGCGCACCCGCTCCACCGCTGCCAGCGGGACCACGTCACCGCCGGTGAGCGCCTCGCGGAGCCCGGCGAACGACTCAGGCGCGCTTTCGGCGACGGTCCGGAACACGCCTGCGGTCAGGTGCGCGGTCGTGACGCCCTCGGCCACGTAGGCGGCCAGCCGTTCGCCGTCCACCACTCCCGGCTCGGCGATCACCACCCGCGCCCCGCACGCCAACGGCACCCAGATCTCGTAGAGGGAGATGTCGAAGGCGTGGGAGGCGTGCATCAGCACCGCGTCCCCAGGCCCCACCTCCAACCCCGGATCCCCCACCAGCGCCGCCACCGCACCGTGCGGAACCACCACCCCCTTCGGCACCCCGGTCGACCCCGACGTGTACATCACATACGCCGCATCCAACGGCCCCGGCCGCACCAGCCCACCCACGTCACCACCGGGAAAAGCGCCCACCACCAGCGGTTCCACACCCTCCGGCAACAACCCCGCCGCGGCCTCGTCACACACCGCCAGCGACACTCCCGCATCAGCCAGCATGAACCGCACCCGATCCACCGGATACGCCCGATCCACCGGCACATACGCCGCCCCCGCCAGCCACACCCCCAAAAACGCCACCAGCAGATCCACCGACCGATCCATCACCACCGCGACCCGATCCCCGCGGCTCACCCCGCGCGCCGCCAGCACCCCGGCCAACCGGCCCGCACGCCCCACAACTCCCCATACGACAGCGAACCCCCACCCCAGCTCACCGCCACCGCACCCGGCGCCCGGCCCACCCGACCCTCGACCAGCTCCACGACCGACGCCGCGCCGGTCTCGACGGTGCCGTCTCCGGCCCAGCGGGAGAGGCGCTCGAGCTCTTCGGGGGCCGCGACGCCGCCCACCGCGCCCACGGTGATCCCGGGGTCGGCCAGCTGTTCCAGCATGTGTGCCAGGCGCCCGAGGACGGCGGTGGCGGTCTCCCGGCTGAACATCTCCGGGAGGTGGTCGAGCTTGAGCACCACCTCGCCCGTTTCCACCGGGGCCACCACCAGCGTCAGCGGGTAGTGCGCGACCTCCAGGCCCGGGTTCGCCCGTACGGTGAGGGAGCCCGCCACGAACTCGCCGGAGGTGTGCGGGTAGTTCTCGTAGACGAGCAGGGTGTCGAAGACCGCGCCCTGACCCGCCGCCTTCTGGATCTCCGTCAGGCCGAGGTACTGATGATCCATGAGGGCGACCTGCTGCTTCTGCAGGTTCTTCAGCAGCTCCAGCACCGTGAGGCCGCCTTCGAGCCGAGCCCGCACCGGGACGGTGTTGATGAACATCCCCACCATCCGCTCCACGCCCGGCAGGTCCGCGGGCCGGCCCGCGACGGTCGTGCCGAACACCACGTCCGTCCGCCCGGACAGCCGCGCCAGCACCAGCGCCCAGGCGGCCTGGAACACCGTGCTCAGCGTCAGGTCGAAGGTGCGGCAGAGCTCGGCGAGCGACTTGGCGAGGGTCGCCGGCAGCTCTGTGATCACGCTCTCCGGCACGGCGGCCACCCGGGCGGGATCGGCCGGGGCGACCAGGGTGGGCTCTTCCGCGCCGGCGAGCTCGGCCCGCCAGGCGGCCAGGCTCGCCGCCCTGTCCTGCCGGCCCAGCCAGGCCAGGTATTCCCGGAACGAATGCTCCGGCGGCAGCTCCGCGCCCGAGTAGACGGCGGTCACCTCGTTGAAGATCAGCGGCATGGACCAGCCGTCGATGATGAGGTGGTGGCTCGTGACGACCAGGACGTGCCGGTTCTCGGCCAGCTTGATCAGCAGCAGCCGCAGCAGCGGCGCCCGCGTCAGGTCGAAGCGCTGCTCCCGCTCACCCGCGGCCAGCTCCTCGGCCGCGCGGGCCACCTGATCGGCGGAGCCGCGGCCGGACAGGTCCTCCTCGCGCCACCGCGGCCGGGCGTCGCCGACGATGACCTGCACGGCTTGCCCGGACCCGCGCCACCGGAAGCCCGCCCGCAGCGACGCGTGCCGGGCCACGACGGCCTCCCAGGCCGCGCGCAACCGGGCCGCGTCCAGCGGCCCGTCCAGGTCGAGGGTCCGCTGGCTCTGGTACACATCGGGGCCGCCGTCGTCGAAGGATGCGTGGAACAGCATGCCTTCCTGCAGCGGCGACAGCGGCCATACGTCTTCCATACGGGAGCGGACCATGGATGTCTCCTGCGCTCGGTTCTGGGCTATCGGTCGTTGGCGACGTCAGCCGGGTAGTCGGCTTCGAAAGCGTCGATGTCGTCCTGGTCGAGGGTGAGCAGGTCGAAGTCGGACGCGGTGCGCCCGCCCGCCGTGGGCTCGCTCGCGTGCCTGGCGAGCCCGGTCAGCATGTCCTTCCATGCCGTGCCGAGCGCCTCGGCGTCCTGCAGCAGGCGCCCGGCCCAGGTGAGGGCCAGCGTCAGCTCGGATCGGTCGCCGCGGCCGGACACGACCGCGCCCGCGGTCAGCACGTGGGGCAACGGCATGCCGGGGTCGGCGGAGCCGCCCATGACCTCTCCCTGCCCGGCGAAATGGCCGAGGTAGTTGAAGCCGATCCGCGGCTCGTGCAGCGCCGCCAGCCGCTGCGCGGTCTCGGGGTTGAGGTGGCGCAGCAGCCCGTACCCCAGCCCGTCGCCGGGGACGGCCCGCGCCTGCTCCTTGACGCGCTTCAGCAGCCGCCCGGCCTCCGGGGCGCCCGCGGCCACCTGCTCAGGATCGAGGCCGGCGACGTCCAGCCGCACCGGGTGAACGCTGGTGAACCAGCCCACCGTCCGCGTCAGGTCCATCCCGCCGATCGCATGGCGGCCGTGACTCTCCATGTCCACCAGCGGTTGGGTCCAGCCCGGCCGCCAGGCGGCCACGGCAGCGGCGAGCGCGGCCAGCAGCACGTCGTCGACGCCGCACCCGTAGGCCGGTGCGACCTGTTCCAGGATCGCCGCGGTCGTCCGGTGCGGCAACGTCCACGAAGCGTGGCGGGCGCCGGCGAAGGTGTCGCGCGCCGGATCGAGGGCCGCCAGCGGCGGCTCGGGGACGTCGAGCAGCTCCGTCCACTCCGCCAGCTCGGCGACTCGCCGCGGGCTCGCCGCCTCCTCGGCCAGCAGGTGTGCCCACCGCCGGAACGAGGCCGGAACCGGGTCGAGCGCCGGAGGCCGCCCGGCCACGGCCGCCTCCCAGGCGGCCTGGAGATCCGGCAGCAGGATGCGCCAGGACACCCCGTCGACGACCAGATGGTGGCCGGCCACCGTCAGGTGCCCCGGTGTCTCCTCGCCGGGCGGCCAGGAGATCCCGATCATCTTGCCCGCCATCGGGTCCAGCAGTCCGCGAGCCTGCTCGCCGATCCGCACCAGACCGGCCGCGTCCACCGATCCCCGTTCGCCGACGATCAGCCGCCCGCCGGCCACCCGGGCCCGCAGCATGTCGTGCGTGTCCAGAACCGCTTGGAGGCCGCTCACCAGCGCCTCGCGCGTCAGCCCCGCGGGGGCCGACACGGTCAGCCATTGCGCGAACCCGGAACGCAGCGCGCCTTCCCCTGCCGCCAGCATCACCGGCGTCCAGGGCACCTCACCGGCGCCCTCGTCCCTCGGGTCAGGGCCGGGCGCCGCCTCCTGCGCCCGCTCCGCCAGTACGGCGAGTCGTTCCGGGGTCTTGTGCTCGAAGATCTGCCGGGGTGTCAGCGCGATACCCGCCCGGCGAGCCCGCGCGGCCAGTTGCATCGAGGTGATCGAATCGCCGCCCAACGCGAAGAAGCCGTCCTCCACCCCCACCCGATCCAGCCCCAGCACCTGCGCGAACAACTCGCACAACACGCGCTCGGCCGCGCTGCGCGGCTCCCGCCCGCCTCCCGCCGGGGCGAAATCCGGATCCGGCAACGCGGCCCGGTCCACCTTGCCGTTGACCGTCAACGGCAGCTCATCCAGCACCACCACCGCCGCCGGCACCATGAACTCCGGCAACACCCGGCCCAGCCGCGCGCGCAACTCCTGCCCGTCGACCTCCCCACCGGCCACCACGTAACCGACCAGCCGGCCTTCCCGCCCCAGCACCACCGCCTCGCCCACCCCGGGCTGCGCCACCAGAGCCGCCTCCACCTCCCCCGGCTCCACCCGATACCCGCGGATCTTCACCTGCGCATCGACCCGCCCGACGAACACCAGCTCACCGCCGGCCGTCCAATACGCCAGATCCCCGGTCCGATACATCCGCCCACCCCACGGGCAAGCCACGAACCGCTCCGCCGTCAACCCCGGCCGATCCAGATACCCCAACGCCAGACCCGCACCCGCCACATACAACTCACCCGCCACCCCCGGCGGCACCGGATGCAGAAACGCATCCAGCACGAACACCCGCCGCCCCGCCACCGGCCCCCGATCGGCAACACCGCACCCACCGCCGCACCCGGCTCGATCACGTGCCAGGTCGTGTACAGCGTGGACTCCGTCGGTCCGTAGGTGTGCCGGACCCGGAGGTTCGGGCAGGCCGCCCGCACCCGCTCCACCGCCGCAAGCGGGACCACGTCACCGCCGGTGGCGACCTCGCGCAGGCCGGCGAACGACTCCGGCGCCTCCTCGGCCACCACGCGGAAGGTCCCGGCCGTCAGCTGTGCCACGGTCACTCCGTCGGCCACGTAGGCGGCCAGCCGCTCGCCGTCCACCACCCCCGGCTCCGCGATCACCACCCGCGCCCCGCACGCCAACGGCACCCAGATGTCGTGCAGTGAGGCGTCGAAGGCGTGGGAGGCGTGCATCAGCACCGCGTCCCCAGGCCCCACCTCCAACCCCGGATCCCCCACCAGCGCCGCCACCGCACCGTGCGGAACCACCACCCCCTTCGGCACCCCGGTCGACCCCGACGTGTACATCACATACGCCGCATCCAACGGCCCCGGCCGCACCAGCCCACCCACGTCACCACCGGGAAAAGCGCCCACCACCAGCGACTCCACACCCTCCGGCAACAACCCCGCCGCGGCCTCGTCACACACCGCCAGCGACACTCCCGCATCAGCCAGCATGAACCGCACCCGATCCACCGGATACGCCCGATCCACCGGCACATACGCCGCCCCCGCCAGCCACACCCCCAAAAACGCCACCAGCAGATCCACCGACCGATCCATCACCACCGCGACCCGACCCCGCGGCTCACCCCGCGCGCCGCCAGCACCCCGGCCAACCGGCCCGCACGCCCCCACAAGTCCCCATACGACAGCGAACCCCCACGCCAGCTCACCGCCACCGCACCCGGCGCCCGGCCCACCCGACCCTCGACCAGCTCCACGACCGACGCCGGTCCGGCAGCCCGGCTCTCCGCACCGTCGTCCGGGGCGATCATCGCTTCCACCCGGCCCACCGGAGTGCGGGGATCCGTCACCAAGTGCTCCAGGACCCGGACGAGCTCATCGAGGGCGCCGCGCGCGACGGAGTCGTCGATCGCGGCGGGCCGGTACTGCACCTGGAACTCCAGGGATGCGCCGGGCAGGACGGTCAGCGTCAGCGGGTACGGCGTGGCCTGATCGACGTCGAGCAAGCTGAACGCCGGCGAGCCGGCCGGAGCCTGCCCCTCCTTCATGCCGGCGTAGTTCTCGAACACGACCAGCGTGTCGATGGTGACTCCGGTCAGCCGCTGGATCTCCGCGAGACCGAGGTGATGGTGGGGTGACAGCGCCTGCTGCCGTTCCTGCAGCTCGGTCAGGAGCTCCAGGAACGGGAGCTCCCCGCGCAGCCGCACCCGCACCGGCACGGTGGTGACGAACATTCCCACCATCCGCTCCACACCTGGCAACTCCGGCGGGCGCCCCGACACCGCCGTCCCGAACACCACGTCCGTCCGCCCGGACAGCCGCGCCAGCACCAGCGCCCACGCGCCCTGGACCAGGGTGTTCAACGTCAGCCCGCCCGCGCGGGAGAGCTCGGTCAGCGCCGCGGTCCGCTCGGCCGTGAGTCGCACCTCCGCCTGGGCCGGCGGCTCCATCCGCGGCCATTCGTCCAGGCCGCCCACGGCGGAGCCGGAGGAGTCGAGCCCGGCCAGCTCGGCCCGCCACGCCGCCCGGGCCGCCTCCTTGTCCTGCCGGCCCAGCCAGGCCAGGTACTCGCGGAACGACACGGCCGGGGCCAAGGCCGCGGCATCGCCGCCGGCCTCGTAGACGGCCCGCAGCTCCGCCTGCAGGACGCCCTTCGACCAGCCGTCCATCAGCAGGTGGTGGCCGGTCGTCACCAGGATGTGGCGATCCTCAGCGAGCTTGATCAGCAGGAGACGCAGCAGCGGCGGCACCTCCAGGTCGAAGCCCGCGCTCCGCTCCTTCTCCGCGAGCGCCGCGACCTCGGCCCGCGCGGCCTCCTCCGGCAGCCCGGACAGGTCCCGCTCGCTCCATGGCAGCTCGGCGTCCCGCAGGATGAGCTGCGCGGGAGTGCCCGACTTGCCGCGGTGGAAGCAGGCCCGGAGTGCCGCGTGCCGGGACAGCAAGGCCTGCCAGGAGACACGCAGCAGGGCCGCGTCGAGAGCTCCGTCGATAAGCTGGGACTGCTGGATGACGTAGACGTCGGGGGCGGCGCCCGGCACGGCGCGCGAGGTCCGCGCGCTGTCGAAGAGCATGCCCTCCTGCATCGGTGTCAGCGGCCAGACCTCGGCCAGGGCCGGCCCGGCGGAATGTGATGACGCGGCCATCGACGTCCCCCTAGTCAGTACAGTCGCGCGCTGCGAACACCGCGAAATTAGGTATTTCTCCACAAAACCGTCAAGAATTGTCCAGTTACCGACCGTCACCGAGCAGGCGTCCAACTGCGGATTCCGCGCGGTTGGGCGGACGCCCCGGGATCAGGCCTCGCCCGTCAGCCGGGCCGCGATCGACTCGAACTCGCGCACGTCGTCCTGGTCGAGGGGGATGAGGTCGAAGTCGGAGGCGGAACGGCCGCCGGCATCCGGCGCCCGCGTGTGGTCGGCGAGCCCGGACAGCAGGCCGAGCCAGGCGCGGCCGAGTGCCTCCACCTCGTCATCGCCGAGGAGCCGGCCGGCCCAGCTCACCATGAAGTCGAACTCAGGCCCGTCCCGGACGATCACGTTGGCCTCGATCGCATGTTGCAGCGGCGTGTCCGGATCCATGGCCCCGCCGATGCCCCCGATCATCCGCCAGGGCCC
The DNA here is from genome assembly GCF_900323885.1 of [Actinomadura] parvosata subsp. kistnae. Taxonomy (GTDB): domain Bacteria; phylum Actinomycetota; class Actinomycetes; order Streptosporangiales; family Streptosporangiaceae; genus Nonomuraea; species Nonomuraea composti. The sequence continues at coordinate 759,214 of NZ_OOHJ01000018.1, forward strand.
CGAGCCGCCGAACCTGCCCAGGTAGTTGAAGCCGATCCGGGGAGCCGGCAGGGCGGCCAGCACCGGCGCGGTCTCGGGGTTGAGGTGGCGCAGCAGCCCGTACCCCAGCCCGTCGCCGGGTACGGCCCGCGCCTGCTCCTTGGCCGTCAGCAACAACCGCCCGGCGGCCGGGCCACCTGCCGCGGCCTCGTCCAGGTCGATGCCGGTCAGCGACAGCCGCACCGGATGGACGCTGGTGAACCAGCCGACCGTGCGCGACAGATCCATGTCGGGGGCGAGCGGTTTCCTGCCGTGCCCCTCCACGTCCAGCACCACGGAGGACGTCCCCCAGCAGCGGGCGACGGCGCCCGCGAGCGTGGCCAGCAGCACTTCGTGGATCCCGCAGTGGAAGAGCGCCGGCGCGCGGTCGGCCAGCCGGGCCGCCCGTTCTCCCGAAAGCGTCCACGACCGCGACCGCATCGTCGACCCGGTGTCCTTCGCCCTGTCCGGCTCGCCCAGGGGTGGAGCCGGGTGATCGAGAACGGCGCGCCACGACTCCAGCTCCGCCACCCGCGCCGGGCTGCCCGCCTCTCGCGCCAGCAGGGTGGACCAGGCCCTGAAGGACATGGCCGGCGGCTCCAGCACCGGTTCCCGGCCGGCGGCGGCCGCTTCGTAGGCTGCCGCCAGGTCCGGCAGCAGAACGCGCCAGGACACTCCGTCGATCACCAGATGGTGGGCCACCAGCACCAGCCTGCTCCGGCCAGGTCCGCCCGTCACCCACACGACCTGGAACATCCGGCCGCGCTCCGGGGCCAGCCGATCGCGGGCCTCCCGTACGGCCTGCGCCGTCCGGGCGTCGAGGTCTCCGCCGGCTTCGATCCGGGTGATGAGGTCGCTCGCCTCGACGGCGCCGACGGCGGGGACCACCAGGCGCCCGTCCGTCACCGAGGCCCGCAGCATGTCGTGCGTCGCCAGCACCGCGCGCACCATGCGAGTCAGCACCGGGAGGGTCAGGCCGCCGGGAGCGTCGAGCACCACCCACTGCGCGAACGTCGTTCCCAGCGCTCCGTCGCCGAACCTCCGGAGCACCGGAGTCGGTGGGATCTCGCCGACGCCGTCGGCGCCCGCCGGCTCGGCGGCCGGGGCCGCAGACGGGTCGCCGTCGATCGACCGCGCCAGGCGTTCCGGGGTCTTCGCCGTGAAGACCTGCGCCGAGGTGAGGAGGAGACCCTCGCGGCGGGCGCGCGCCGCGAGCTGCATGGAGGTGATCGAATCACCGCCGAGCTCGAGGAAGCCGTCCTCCGGGCCCACCCTGGGCAGGCCGAGGACCTCGGCGAACAGCCGGCACAGGAGGCGTTCGAGCGCGGTGGCGGGCTCGCGGCCGGACGCCGACCCGGTGAAGTCCGGTGCGGGCAGCGCCTCCCGGTCCACCTTGCCGTTGGCCGTCCGCGGCAGCTCGGCCAGCACGACGATCGCCGCCGGGATCATGAATTCCGGGAGCCTGCCGGCGAGGTGCTCACGCAGGAGGCGGGGGTCCGGCGCCGCGCTCCCCGGGACGACGTAGCCGATGACGTGCCGCCTGCCGGGCTGGACCTCCCGCACCGTCACCACGGCCGCCCCGACGGACTCGTGGGTCATCAGCGCGGCCTCGATCTCACCGGGCTCCACCCGGTGCCCGCGCACCTTGACCTGGCCGTCGGCCCGGCCCGCGTGCATCAACTCGCCCGACGGGGTCCAGTGGGCCAGGTCCCCCGTCCGGTACATCCGCTCGCCCGCGACCGCTCCGGGCAGCCAGCCCGGCACCGCCACGAATCGCTCCGAGGTCAGGGCGGCGCGCCCGCGGTAACCCCGGGCGACACCGGCCCCCGCCAGGTACAGCTCGCCGGTGATCCCGGCGGGCAGCGGCCGCAGGAACGCGTCGAGGACGTAGGCCCGGCAACCCGGGATCGGGCGGCCGATCGGCGGTGCGGGCGCCCCGGTCAGCGCGCCGGTGACCGTGGAGGTGATGGTCGCCTCGGTCACGCCGTACTCGTTGACCAGCTCGACCCTGGACGACCACTGGCGCACCGCGGTGTCGCTCGCGCCCTCGCCGCCGATCACGATGACCCGCAGGTCGGGAAGGTCGTTGTCCGGGAGCTGGGCCAGGATGCCGGCCACCATGATCGCGTGCGTGACCCGGCGCTCCCGCATCAGGTCGGCGAGCTCCTCTCCGGAGAACCGGCCGGCCGGCCCGAGCACGAGGGTCGCGCCGGCACACAACGTCGGCCAGATGTCGCCCATCGCGACGTCGAAGCTCGGCGACGAGAGCTGCAGCACCCTGCTCGACGCGTCGATCCCGTACCTCTCCCGGCGGAAGGCGATGAAGCGGGACAGGCTCGCGTGCGAGACGGTGACCCCCTTCGGGGTTCCGGTCGATCCGGAGGTGAAGATGACGTAGGCCGCGTTCCCGCCGGCCGCCCGCGGCAGCGGCCCGTCCCCAGCCGGCCCGCGCGTGCCGATCCCGACGACCTCGGGGCCGGCCGGCACCACGTCCCTCGTCTCCGGGGTGCACAGCACGACCGGCACGTCCGCCAGCATGCCCGCCACCCGCGGCGCCGGGTACTCCGGATCCACCGGGACGAAGGCGCCACCCGCCAGGGCCACCGCGAGCAGGCCCACCACCAGCTCCGGCGATCGCTCGGCGACCACGCCCACCGGGCACTCCGGGCCCACTCCCCGCGCCACCAGGCTCCTTGCCAGCGCCGTCGCCCGATCCCACAGCTCGGCGTAGGTCAGCTCGCCGTCCCGGCCCGTCACGGCCACCGCACCGGGGTCGCGCGCCACCGCCCGGCCGACCAGCACCGGCAGCGGCTCCGCCGCCTGCTCGGCAGGCGGCTCGTCAAGCGGCTGATCGAGAGGCTCCGCCCCGGGCAGGCCCAGCCGGCCCACCAGAGGGTCGTCCACGATGCCGGCCAGCACGCCGAGAAGCTGCTCCAGCAGGGACCCGGCGACACCGGCGTCGAACGCCCCCTTCCGGTAGGCGAGCCGCAGCGTCAGCTCCTCGCCCGGCACGACGCCGATGGTCAGCGGATAGTGGGTCGCCTCCACCGTGCCCAGATACCGGTAGGCGCCGGTGAAGTCGCGCGGGTAGTTCTCCATGACCAGCAGGGTGTCGAAGCCGGCGGCCGGCCCGGCGGCCCGCTGGATCTCGGCCAGGCCCAGGTGCTGGTGGGGCATCAGCCGCGCCTGCCGTTCTGCCAGCTCCGCGAGCAGCTCGCCGACCGGCTGCCCGCCGCGCAGCCGGACCCGGACCGGCACGGTGTTCATCATCAGCCCGAGCATCCCTTCCACGCCGGGCAGCTCGGGGGGACGGATGGCCGCGACCGTGCCGAAGACCACGTCGTTCCGGCCGGCCAGCCGGGACAGGACGATCCCCCAGGCGCCTTGCATGATCACGCCGAGGGTGAGCCCGCGGGCACGGGCGAAGTCCAGCAGGCTCGAACGCAGTGCCGCGGGGACGATCATGTCGCTGTAGACGCTCTCGCCGCCGGAGCCGCCGGAGCCGCCGGAGCCGCCGGTGCCGCCGGTGCCGCCGGTGCCGGCCAGGGTGGGCTCGTCCAGGCCGGACAGCTCGGCGCGCCAGGCCTCCCGTGCGGCGTCGGCGTCCCGGCCGGCCAGCCAGGCGAGATACTCGCGGTAGGAGGTCACCGGGCCGAGCCGCGCAGCGTCGCCACCGGCCGCGTACACCTCGGCCGCCTCGTTGAGCACTCCCGCGACCGACCAGCCGTCGGTGACGATGTGATGGTGCACGACGAGCAGCCGGTGCAGATCCTCCCGCAGCCGGATCAGCACCAGCCGGGTCAGCGGCGCCTTCGACAGGTCCAGCAGCTCCGCCTGCTCCCGGGCGATCACCTCGGCCACCGCGGCGTCCTGATCGCGCGCGCCGGTCAGATCCACCTCACGCCAGTCGGGGGCCACGCCGTCCGCCACGGCCTGGACGGCCCTCCCCGACGGCAGCCGGTGGAAGGAGACCCGCAGCGCCGCGTGCCGCGCGAAGACCTCCGCCCACGACGCGCGCAGCCGCGGCACGTCGACGAGCCCGGACAGCTCCACGATCCACTGGCCCTGGTAGGCGTCGGAGCTCTCGGAGTGGAACAGCAGGCCCTCCTGCAACGGGGACAGCGGCCACACCTCGGCCAGGCCCGGCACGGCGGCCGCCAGCTCCGCCGCGTCCTCGGCGGACAGCTCGACCAGGGGCCGCGTCTCCGCCGGGGTCGTCTCCCTGCGTCCGGCGACGGCGGCCAGTCGAGGCGCCGTCCCCTCCGTCATCACCTGGGCCGGCGTCACCATCAGGCCGTGCCGGGCGGCCCGCGCCGCCACGCGCATGGCCAGGATCGAGTCGCCGCCCAGCTCGAGGAAGCGCTCGCCGGCCCCGATCCCGGGCACCCCGAGAACCTCCGCGAACAGCTCGCGGAAGACCCGCTCCACGTCCGGGTCCGCCGCCTGCGGGGCCGCGCCGCCGCCGGAGGCGTCCGGCTCGGGCAACGCCTGCCGGTCGAGCGCCTCCAGCGGCACGATCACCGTGGGAACCAGGTGGCCGGGCAGCACCTCGGACAGCCGGTCGCGCAGCCGTGCCGGATCCAGCTCCGCGTGGGCGACCACATAACCGATCAGGCGGCCCGCGCGCACTGCCACGGCGGCTTCCCGTACACCGGGCTGAGCCGCCAGCACCCCCTCGATCTCGTCAACAGGTATCACGCTCATCGTGTCTCCTCGAACGCCACCGCCTGGTGGTTCGCCGACCCGTTCCCGTTCAGCTGGGTGTGGTAGAGGGCCGCGTAGAGGCCGCCGGCCCGCAGCAGCTCCTCGTGCGTGCCCCGCTCGCGGACCCCGCCGTCGTCGATGACGAGGATCTGGTCGGCCTCGCGGACGGTGGACAGCCGATGCGCGATCACCAGCGCCGTACGGCTCTGCAGCGCGGCCACCAGGGCCCGCTGGACCGCCGCCTCGGACTCCGAGTCCAGATGCGCGGTGGCCTCGTCGAGGACGACCACCGACGGTGACTTGAGCAGCAGCCGGGCGATGGCCAGCCGCTGCTTCTCCCCGCCCGACATGCGGTATCCGCGGTCGCCGACCACGGTGTCCAGCCCGCGCGGCAGAGATCTGATCACGTCCCAGATCTGCGCGCGCTCGCAGGCCTCGACCAGCTCCTGCTCGGTGGCGTCCGGCCGGGCGTAGCGGAGGTTCTCCCGGATGGTGTCGTGGAACAGGTAGGAGTCCTGCGAGACCACGCCGACCGTGCGGCGCAGCGATTCGAAGGTCAGGTCACGGACGTCGTGGCCGCCGAGGCGCACGGCACCCGACGTCGGGTCGTACAACCGGGACACCAGGTGCGTCAGCGTGGTCTTCCCCGCGCCGGACGGACCGACCAGGGCGGTGACCGTGCCGGCCGGAACCCGGAAGCCGACCCCGCGCAGCACCTCGGGGCTGTCGTCCGCGCGCTCGGCGACGGCATGCGCGTTCGCTTCGAGCGACTCCAGGGAGACCTCGTCGGCCCGGGGGTAGCGGAACCGCACGTCCTCGAACTCGATGTCCGGCGCCGGGCCGGAGGGCGGCAGCGCGATCGCGCCGGGGCGTTCGGTGATCAGCGGCTTCAGGTCGAGCAGCTCGAACACCCGGTCGAAGCTGACCAGCACGTTCAGCGCGCCCGCCTGCATGCCGGAGAGCTGGGTGATCGGGCCGAAGAGCCGCCCCAGCAGGATGGCGAGCGCCACCAGGGTGCCGAGCTGGAAGGCGCCGTCCAGCACCAGCCCGCCGCCGACGCCGTAGACCACCGCGGTGGCGAGCGAGGCCAGCAGCGCCATGATGATGAACGCGAGCCGGCCGTACACCGTGACGGTCACCCCGATCCGGCGGATCCGCTCGGACCGATCCGCGTAGTCGGCCGACTCCTCGGCGGGCCGGCCGAAGAGCTTGGTGAGCATCGCGCCCTGCACGTTGAACCGCTCGTGGATGAGCCCGGCCAGGCCGCTCTGCAGCTCCATCTGCCGCCGCTGGTGGCGTTGCAGCCGCCGGCCCACGTAGGCCCACGGCACCATGAAGATCGGAATGAGCAGCAGGGTGACGACCGCGACCAGCCATGACAGGTAGAACAGCTCGGCCGCCACGAGAACGACCGTGACCGCCGCGGTCGCCGACATGAGCACCTGGGTGAACGCGTGCTGGGCGACCACGATGTCGGTGTGCATCCGGCTGGACAGGACCCCGGTCTGGGTGCGGGTGAAGAAGGCCAGCGGCAGCCGCTGCACGTGGTCGTGGGCCTGGACCCGCAGGTCATGGCTGACCCCCTGGCCGATCCGGCCGGAGATCCGGCTCAGCACGAGCTGCGCCAGCGCCTCGATCAGGGCGAGCCCCGCGACGGCGGCGGCCAGCCGGGCCACCGCCGCCAGGTCGTTCTTCAGGATCCCGTCGTCCACGATCGCCTTCAGCAACAGCGGCGTCGCGACGACGATGACCGCCTCCACCACGGCGATGACGCCGAAGGCAGCGATCGACCGGCCATAGGGCCGCAGGTAGGCAAGCGTCCGGCGCGCCGTCCCTGGGCGGATCCGGGCAGTCTCGGCATCGTCGCCGCCACGCACCATCACCCCCCTGGTCCCGCCGTCATCATGACCTGTCCCATGTCTCCCCCATGGCCGGTTGTCCGTGGCGGCACCCATCGTCCACGGCGGCGCGTTCTGTCCACGAGTCGTCCAACCGCGCGAACGCCGCACTTGGACACCGCTGCCGCGCGGGCGGCGGAGGGGAAGTGCCTGGAGGACGGCGGTGTCGCCGTCCTCGTCCCGCGAGCCGATCTCCATGCCGGACGGGGGCGCCGTCCGCCGCAGGTCCCTACGATGGGGGAAATGCTGGCTTCCCTGCGGTTCATCACCTCCCCCCGGACGGTCCGGCTGCGCCTGACCCTCCTGTACGGGGTGCTGTTCGCCGCGTCGAGCGCGGTGCTCCTCACCATCACGTTCCTGCTGGTCTGGAACTCCCGGCGCAACGCCGCGTCGCTGCGCTACGGCACCCTGGAGCCCGGCCGGCAGGGGCCCATCCCTCCGCTCAGCGTCGCCGAGCAGGCCCGCGAGTACGTCCAGCGGCAGAACGAGGCCCTCATCCAGGACCTGCTGATCCAGTCGATGATCGCGTTCGCCATCATGACGATCATCTCGTTCGCGATCGGCTGGCTGATCTCCGGGCGGGTCCTGCGGCCGCTGCGCACGATGAACGACACGATCAGGCGGATCTCCGCACGCAACATCCACGAACGGCTCGCCCTGCAAGGCCCCCGCGACGAGCTGAGGAATCTGGCCGACACCGTCGACGGGCTGCTCGGCAGGCTGCACGCCGCGCTGGACGCGCACAAGCATTTCGTCGCCAACGCGGCGCACGAGCTGCGCACGCCGCTCACCGTGGAGCACGCGCTGCTGGAAGAGGCCCTGCTCGACGCCGGCGCCGACGCCGACTCCCTGCGCTCCACGATGGGCCGGCTGCTGTCCATCAGCGAGCAGCAGGGGCGCCTGCTGGAGTCGCTGCTCACCCTGGCCGAGAGCGAGGGCGGGCTGGCCCACCGGCAGCCCGTCGATCTGGCGGCGGTCGCCGACCGGGTGGTACGCGCGACCGCCGCCGGCGACCTGCGGCTCCTGCCCGCTCTCTCGCCCGCCCTGGCTTCGGGGGACCCGGCGTTGATCGAACGCCTCGTGGCCAACCTCGTCGACAACGCGGTGCGGTACAACGTGCCCGGCGGCCGGGTCGAGGTCACCACCGGCGTCACCGACGGCTGGGCCGTCGTCTCGGTGCTGAACACCGGGCCGGTGATCCCGCCCGACCAGGTGGAGCGCCTGCTCGAGCCCTTCCAGCGGCTGGATCGCACCGTGCGCGGCAACGGCCACCACGGGCTGGGCCTGTCCATCGTGCGCGCCATCGCCGCCGCCCACGACGCCCTCCTCTCCGCGCTGGCCCGGCCCGATGGCGGTTTGTCGGTGCGGGTCTCCTTCCCGCTCGCGACCGGCCTGGCCGCGCGGAACGGAGCGTGAAGGAGCCGCCGGTCACACCGTGCGGAGGGCGGCGGTCGGCGACATCCGGGCCGCGCGGAGGGCCGGCAGCAGCCCGGAGACCGCGCCGATCAGCAGCGCGGCGGCGATGCCTCCCGTCCACGCCTGCACGGGGATGACGACGGCCCAGCCACGGCCGGCCGCGTAGACCACCGTGGCCAGAACCCCGGCGGCCACGCCCGCGACGCCGCCGAGCGCCGCGAGCAGAATCGCCTCGCCGAGGAACTGCATGCGGATCTGCCCCTTCGTGGCGCCGAGTGCGCGGCGCAGACCGATCTCCGAGCGGCGTTCGAGCACCGAGATGATCATGATGTTGGCGACGCCGACGGCGCCCACCACCAGTGCCACGGCTCCGAGGCCGAGGAAGAGGCTGTTGAACGCCCCTTCGGCCGCGGCCCGGGCGGTCAGCGCGTCGGACGGCTGGCTGACGTTCACCTCGTTGGCGGCCTGGGGATTGGCGGTCCGTGCCAGCACGGCCTGGACCTCCTCGACGTGATCGGTATCCGCGCGCACATAGAGCGTGGTGGGCGGGCCGTCCGCCGGCTCACCCCGGAAGACGCTCACGTGCCCCAGGTACTTGCGGGCCGCCTCGTAGCCGATCAGCACGCTCACGTCGATCTCCGGGGCGAGCGTGGCCGGCTTCAGGATGCCCGCGATGTGGAACCACTGGCCACCGGCCCAGATCCGCAGGCCGGGATGGACGCGGTCGATCCCCAGCCGCTGCGCCGCCACCGATCCCAGCACCGCGACGGGGCCCGTGGCGGTGCCCGCGTTCAGCCAGCTCCCCCGATCCACTCCGATGGTCAGGACCGAGGGCAGGTTGAGACTGGCCGCCCGGATCTGCAGGGCCCCCGTACTGGCCGGGGGGACCATGGGGCTCCGGTACACCTTCGCGTCCTTGATCAACCCCGCGTGCCCGACGTGCTGGACGTGGGGCACGTGCGACACCCGCGCGGGCGCCTCGATCGGAAGGTCCGCGGTCTGGCCGCCGAAGCTCCGCCCGGCCTCGACCTTGAGCAGGTTGGTCCCGAGCCTGTCGATCTCCGCGAGGAGGCCCGCCTGTGAGGACGAGGACAGGCCCAGAACCGCGACGATCGCGGCCGTGCCGATGGCGATTCCCAGCGCCGACAGGGCGGCACGCAGCGGCCGCGTGCGCAGCCCCACGTTGGCGACCCTCGCGCTGTCCCGGAAGGACAGCCGGGCCCTGCGGCCGACGCCGGGGCGTTCATGCGTTGCCGTACTCATGTGACCCCCGCCGAGTCGTAGATCACCTGGCCGTCGAGCATCCGGATCTGGCGCGGCAGGGCGGCGGCGAGCTCCATGTCGTGCGTGACCACGATGATCGTCGCCCCTTCCGCATGCAGCTCGTGCAGGAGCTCCACGATCGACGTGCCGGTGACGCTGTCGAGGTTGCCGGTCGGCTCGTCGGCGAGGACGATCGCCGGCCGGCCGATCAAGGCGCGGGCGATGGCCACCCGCTGCCGCTCGCCGCCGGAGAGCTTGGGCGGCCGGAACCCGGCCCGGTGCGCCAGGCCGACCCGCTTGAGCGCCTCCTCGGCCCGCGCACGGCGCTCGGCCAGGCCGGCTCCGGTGTACAACAACCCGTCGGCGACGTTCTCCGCCACGGTGGCGTACTCGGCGAGGAAGAACTGCTGGAAGACGAAGCCGATGCGATGCGCCCGCAGCAGGGACAGCTCCGTGTCGGACAGCCCGGCCACATCGACGCCGTCGATCCGCACGGTGCCGCCGCTGGGCCGCTCCAGCGTCCCCATCACATGCAGCAGCGTGGACTTGCCCGAGCCGGACGGGCCGACGATCGCGGTCAGCTCGCCGCGGCGCACGGTGAAACTCACCCCCCGCAGTGCGGGCACCGGCGGCTGCTCGCCGTAGACCTTGGTGACCTCCTCGAGCGCCAGGACCTCGTCCCGGTGCGCGGCCGAGGAGGAGTTTCGCGCGGCGGGATCCGCGGAACGCCTCATATCGACGGCACCACCACTCTGTCGCCCGCGGCGAGTGCGCCCTTGACCTGGACACGCCCGCTGACGTTGTCGAACAGGCCGAGCTCCACCGGGACGATCTCCCGCCGCCCGTCGGCACGCACCCGCTCCACCGCGAACCCGCCGGCGGCCCTGCCGATCACCGAGGTCACCGGCACGATCAGCGCGTCCTTCACCTCGCCGACCGTGATCTCCACCCGGACCGGGGCGTTGTCCAGCTTCCGCACGTCCTGCGGCCGGTCCAGGCCGATGAGGACCGGGATCGTGGTGTCGGTGGTGCCGGACCCCGCCCCCTCCCCCCGCCTGGCGACGGCGCCGACCCAGATGACCTTGCCCGAAGTCGTCGTGTTGTCCGGCAGCGTGATCTGCACACGATCCCCCACCTCGACCAGGCTCTGCTGGGCGGCGTTGAGATCGACGCTCACCTGGCGCTCCGCCAGCGAGGCCTGCACGACCTCGGCGCCGGCGCGGGCGATGGTGCCGAGCCGGCCGGCCACCCCGATCACCCGGATGGAGACGGGCATGAAGATCGCATCCCCCAGGGGCAGCTCGCCGGTCACCTTCATCCCGCGCTGCTTCTGCAGCTTCCGCAGCGCCCGCGCCGTCTTCGAGGTGAACCGGTCGCCGCTCACCTTCAGGTTCTGGTTGAGCTGCCGGACGTCCTTGCCCTTCGCGCCGGCCGACAGGTCGCGGTAGGCCGGCGTGTCCCCGCACAGCAACAGCACCGGGCGATCGTCGACACGGTAGAACGTCTCCCCGCAGCCGACCTTGTCACCTTCCTGCGGCAGCTGGGTGTAGATCCCGCGAGCCTGGTTGACCGCCGAGTACGGCGAGCCGTCGGGCCGCCTGCGGTACCCGAGCGTCCCGTCGTCGGTGATCTGGGAGTCAAGCTGCCCCTTCGTCACCGTCGCCGTCTCCGGTGGGAGGGCCCGCGCGCTCGACGTGGTGCCATCGGGAAGGGGCAGGAGGATCACCCCCGCGGTGACGACGGCCGCGGCGGCCACCGCGAGACCTGCGACACGGGATCTCCGCATCACTGACCGCCAATCAGCCCGCCGGGGTTGAGCTGGCGGCAGGCTTCCGCCGCGGCTCTGTACTCCGGTGAGTTCTGATCGACGTTCCCGCTCAGCAGGGCGCCGCCCTCGGGGTCGGGGAAATCCGGGACGCCGTTCTTCCGCATGCACTCGGCGTACTTGATCATCTTCTGCTGCTGCTCGGGCGACATCTGACCGCCGCCGCCCAGGAACCCGGCGGGCTGCAGGTCCTTGCACTTGTCCAGGGCCGCCTTCCACTGCGGCGAGTTCGGGTCCAGGACGGTGCCGCGCCTGAAGTTGGTGTTGAACTGACCGTCGACCGGGTCGGGGAAGTCCTTGAGGCCGTTGCTGCGCATGCACTCGGCGAACTTCACCGCCTTCGCCTGTCCGTCGGCGGCGCCGGTCCCCTTCCCGCCGGTTTCCTGTGGGTCCGCTCCGGCCGAGCAGCCTGCGATGATCAGGCCGAGCGCCGCCAGTGCCACGATTGCCGTCCGCATGGTGCCTTTCTCCTGTCTTGTGGGCTTCTCGGCACCTGTCTACGGGAGGGCCGGTGACAGGGGCGTCAGGCGTGTTGTGACCGTGGTGTGACGCACCGGCCGGTCGGCGACGATCAGATCCGGTAACCCACGCGGGGAACGGTCTCGATCAGCGGGGGCGGCCCCAGCTTCGACCGAAGCCGGTTGATCGTCGCCTTGACGGTGGTGGTGAACGGGTCGGCCTCCTCGTCCCACACCCGTTCCAGCAGCTCCTCGGCCGGTACGACGCGACCGCCGGCGGCGAGCAGATACTCCAGCACGGCCAGTTCCTTCGGGGTCAGCGGCAGCCGCATGCCGGCTCTCGTCGCCACCCGCCCGGCCGGGTCGAGCCGCAGATCGCCGTGGACCAGGATGGGCGGCGTGGGCGGCGCGGCCCGTCTGCCCAGCGCGCGGATCCGCGCCACGAGCTCGGCGAAGGCGAAGGGCTTGGGCAGGTAGTCGTCGGCGCCCAGGCTCAGGCCGGCGACCCGGTCGGCGATCGTGCCGGAGGCGGTGAGCATCAGCACCCGCGTCCGCCGGGCTCCCGCGGCGAGCTCCCGGCACAGGTCGTCGCCGTGCATGCCCGGGATGTCCCGGTCCAGGACCACCACGTCGTAATCCACCACGAAGAGGCGCTCGTGCGCGTCGTCACCGTCGTAGCTGACGTCGACCGCCATGCCCTCCCGGCGCAGCACCCGCGCCACCGAATCCGCCAGCTCGGCCTGATCTTCCACAACGAGCACGCGCATATCGCTCTATCCTGCTCCGGCGTCAGTCACAACGAGGTCACAGCGACCCGGCCACAACGCCGACACGTGCCAGCCGTGGAACCGCAGCGCGTCGGTCAGGCGCTCGGAGTCCTGCGGCCGCACGGAGATCTCGGCCACCGCGACCGGCAGGCCGGGCGAGTGTTCGAGGCGGACGTCCTCGATGTTCACGTCGGCGAGCCCGGAGGCGTTGAACAGCCGGCCAAGCTCGCCCGGACGGTCCTGCAACACCACCTGGAGCACGGCGTAGTCGCGGGCGGGTCCGCCGTGCTTGCCGGGGATCCTCCCCCGCCCGGAGATCCCCCGCTGCAACAGGTCGGTTATCGCGTCCAGGTCACCGATGCGCAGGGCGACCGCCGCAAGGGTGAGGTCCTGGGCGATCGCGTCGACCGCCTCGGCGACCGGGAGCGCGTTCCCGGCGAGGATGGCCCGCCACAGCCGCACGTCGCCGCCCGCGATCCGGGTCACGTCGCGCAGCCCTTGGCCGGCCAGCTCCATGGCGACGGACCGCTCGCGGGGGTGATCGGGCTCCTGCCCGCCCGCACCCTCAAGCGCCGCGGCCACGGCGGCGGACACGACGTGCGGGGCGTGCGACACCAGGGCCACCGCCTCGTCGTGCTCCCGCGCTCCGACGTCGATCTCCTTACCGCCGCACAGTGCGATCAGCTCGCGCGCCAGCCGTACGGGCTCGGCGGAGGTCTCCGGCCCCGGGCAGAGCGCCCAGGGACGGCCCAGGAAGAGGTCGGCCCGGGCGGCGGCCGGGCCGGAGCGCTCCCGCCCGGCCAACGGATGACCCGGGACAAATGTGGTCAGATCACACCCGAGCCGGGCCGCCGCAGCCGTCGGCTCCGCCTTGACGCTGGCCACGTCGGTGTACGCGCGGGCCGCGCCCCGCTTCTGCAGGTCGGCGAGGACCTCGGCGATCAGGTCCGGAGGCACCGCCAGCACCCCCAGGTCGGCGGGCTCGCCCCGCCACGGCTGCCCGGCGCCGAGCTCCCGCGCGAGCCGGACGGCATCCTCATCCACGTCGGACAGCGCGACCGTCACGCCGTGGCCGCGCAGGGCGAGCGCGATCGAGGTGCCGATGAGACCGACTCCCACGACGAGCACGGTGGATAATTTCCGCATAGATACCACGATTCCTGGGCGTCACTGCGAGGCCGAGGCGGAGAGCGGCGGCCACCCGGAGCCGCGCATGCCGGATGGGACCGGTCTCCACGTGAGCCGTCAGCCGTAGCACCCGGTTCAGAAACGACGAGTGGCTGCACTGGATCCAGCGATCGGACTCCTTGATAGTGCACACGCGAGATCGGCGTCGAGTCCGTCCACCTCGGGGCCGTGGCCAGGCGGCCGGGATGCTCGTACTGTTCTGGTACGGTCGGCCGTCGCGCGCCCCCTACGTTGGGGCAGCAAACAAAGAACCCCAGCCCGGATGCCCAGAACTGGGGTTTTGTGTGGTGCGCCGCCAGGGACTCGAACCCCGGACCCGCTGATTAAGAGTCAGCTGCTCTGACCAACTGAGCTAGCGGCGCAACAAGAGAAACTCTATCAGCCGCCGGACAGTGGTCGCGCCGGGCCGGGTGGCCGGCTTCCCGGCAGTGGCCGCGCCGGGCCGGATGCCTGGCTTCCCGGCAGTGGCCGCACCGGGTCAGCCCAGGCGGGTGGCCAGCTTCTCGTAGGCGCCGATCACCAGGTCCCAGAACGCGGGCACGTCCACCGCCGTCGCCACCAGCGCGTTCGCCCGCCTGTCGCGCAGCCGGAAGTCCGTCACGGTCATGCCCCTCGTGAATTCCCCCATGGTCTCCACGTTCACCACCGCCGGGACGCAGGTGAACAGGCCGGGGTCGAGCACGTACGCGACCGCGCACGCGTCATGGATGGCCGGGCCGCCCTCGGCCGTCACCACCCCGTAGAACTGCGCGGCCGGCACCAGCAAGTCGGCCAGCCGCCCGAGCGGCCGCATCCGCTCCAGCACGTCCGAGGTGAGCGTGGCCCGCAGCGTCACGTCGAGGCCGAGCATCGTGACCGTCCACCCGGCCTCGAACACGATCGCCGCCGCCTCCGGGTCGGCCAGCATGTTGAACTCGGCCGCCGGATTGTGGTTGCCGCGCGTGTAGGAGCCGCCCATGATGACCAGGTCGCGGGCCCACTGCACGATACGCGGCTCGCGGCGTACGGCGAGGGCGATGTTCGACAGCGGCCCCACCGCCACCAGCGTGATCTCGCCGGGGGCGGCCTTCAGCGTCTCCACGATGAAGTCGACCGCGTGCCCCTCCGACGGGCCGAGCCGCGGCGCCGGCAGCACCACGTCGCCGAGCCCGGTGTCGCCGTGCACGGCGGTGGCCCGTACGGTGCGGCGCAGCAGCGCGCCCGCGCTGCCCGGCGTCACGGGCACGTCGCCCATCTGCAGGAACTCGCGCAGGGCCAGCGCGTTGGCCGTCGTGAACTCCAGGTCGACATTGCCGCCGACCGTGGTGACGCCGACGATGTCGAGGGAGTCGGCGCAGCCGGCCGCCAGGGCGAGGGCGAGCGCGTCATCGATGCCGGGATCGCAGTCGATAAGAACTTTCTTCACGTCACCGGAGGATACGCATGGATCGGGCCGGGCAGTTCCCCCAAAGCTGCCCGGCCCGATCGGCGGCGGTCCAGGCCGGCGCTTTCCCCCAAAAACGCCGGCGGTCCCGCACTTGCGAACCGCGGTCCCCCTCCGCGTCCGCATCGGTGAAGGTCCTTCGGCCAGTTGCTGAGCTCCTGACCTGGTACAACGCTACCGAGACGAATGCAACGCTCGCGTCATAACGGGGTCGAATATCTGTCTTATCCGCCTACGGAAGTGTCTTGCCCGCCTATGGAAGCGTCTCGTCCGTCTCCGCGGGCGTGCCGACCGCCTTCGCGGGCGTGCCGACCGCCTTCGCAGGCGTGCCGACCGCCTTCGCGGGCGTGCCGACCGCCTTCGCAGGCGTGCCGACCGCCTTCGCAGGCGTGCCGACCGCCTTCGCAGGCGTGACGTCCGCCTCCGGAAGCTCCAGCCGCACCTCCGTGCCCTCCTGCAGCGACCGGCTCACCGTGCAGTACTTCTCGTGCACGCGCCCCGCCACCGCCCTGAAGACCTCGTCGGCCGCCTCCGAGGGCAGCTCCACGTCGTACGTGATCGTCACGGGACCGAGCTTGTTCTGCTCGACCTTCTCCGCCTCCACGGTCATCGCCAGCCGCACCAGCCGGTGCCCGCGCTTGGCGGTCAGCGGCTCGACGGTCACGATGTTGCAACCACCCACCGCCGCCAGCAGCAACTCGACCGGGGTGAACACCCCGTCCTCGTCACCGCCCCCGATGAGAACCTCGGCGCCACGGGCGTTGGTGGCCCGGAATCCGCCCTCTTCAGTGCGCTCGACACGTACGTTAGCCATGTTTCAGACCCTACTCAGGAAGCTTTAATGTTCGTTCAGGATCGTGGGGTCATGGCTAGCGAGGTGAATGTTCGTCAGGGCCCGATCCTCTTCTGGAGCGGCGTCGCGGTGGCCGAGTTCGGCGCGATCGGGCCTGGTTTCGGTTACCCCTGGTCCCCGGCGGCGCTCGCGGGGGCGGCGCTGCTCGTGGCACTCGGCTTCCTCAGCGTCAAGGCCGCCGACTACCTGCGCACAGAAGAGGCCAGGCAGCGGCTGCGGCTCGGCGGCTACCTCGCCGGCGCGCTGCTGGTGGCGCACCAGTTCAGCTCCACCGCCCACGTCACCAGCCTCAGCCGGGTGGGCTCGCTCCTGCTCTACGCCATGGCGGCCGTGATGGTCGTGCACAGCCACCGGGTGCCCCAGCAGACGCGTCCTTCCCTGCTGATCGCCACCGGGCTCGACCCGGTCTCGCTGCGCGAGCGCCTGGCCCGCGCGTCCGGCACCGCGTCCGAGGGCGCGTCCGGCAGTGCGTCCGGCAGTGCGTCCGACATCGTGGCCGTCTACCGCGCCGACCGCGTCACCGACGAGCTGCGCGAGCTGGAGCGGCACTACGGCCTCATCCTCGTGGTCGGCGACGAGCACGACCCGCGGGTCAAGGAGCGCGTCAGCGCCTCCGGGCTGAGCCGCGAGATCCCCGACATCGCCGAGCGCGAGGTCGTCGTGGCCGGGCCGCGGCACTTCAAGCGGTACGTGGCGGGCGCGTTGTCACGCCTCGCCATCCCCAAGTCACAGATTCATTTCAAATCCGGGCAAAGGGTTTAGGCTCACCATACGCCTCACCTGACAGCGTGGGTCACAGGACAAGGAGGCAAGGTGACGACTTCTCAGATCGCCCAGTCCGCGACGACGTTCCCCGGCAGCACCCGTGTCGAGATGGTCATGGGCAAGCCGGTCAGCGTCGACATCCGCACGGCCCTGCCGGCACGCGAACTGACCCCCCTGCTCGACGACGCGTTCGCCTGGCTCAGGTGGGTGGACGACACCTTCGACCCGGCCAGGCAGCACAGCCAGATCTCCCGCCTCAACCGCGGCGGCACGATCGAGCAGGTGCCGGAGCTCATCGAGGTCCTGCACCGCTGCGACGAGCTGCGCAAAGCCACCGGCGGCTGGTACGAACCCCGCATCGGCGGCGTCATCGACCCGTCCGGCTACATCAAGGGCTGGGCCCTGGAACGCCTGTCGCGCGCCCTGTCCAACGCCGGCGCCGGCGACCACCGCATCACCGCCGGCAACGACATCCGCGTCCGCGGCTCCTCCGCGCCGGGGCGGCCGTGGCGCATCGACGTACGCGACCCGCGCGCCGGCACCGTCCGCAAGATCGTCTTCGCCCACGACCTCGGCGTCGCCACCTCGGGCGGCTCCTCCGTCGTCGACCCGCACACGGGCCAGATCGCCGACGGCCTCGGCTCGGTCACGGTCATCGGCCCCGACCTGGGCGTGGCCGACGCCTACGCCACCGCCATCTACGCCATGGGGCCCGCCCGCGGCCGCCGCTTCGCCACCGACCTCGCCCGCTTGGGCCCGTACGAGACCCTGCTCGTCACGAAGGACGGCCAGGAACACGCCACGCCCGGCTTCCTCCACCAAAGCACCACCCACACCCGCCTGGCCGGCTGACCGCGCCCCGCTCACCGTCCGGGGCGCGCCGACCGCGAGGGCGCACAGCAGCCCCGGAGGCGCGGCACCGGAGAAGGCGCGCGACCAAGAGCGGCGGCGAGCCGGCGCCGGTGCCAGGCCGCGCAGGCGAGCCGCTCACGTGCCAGGCCACGCAGGCGGCCACCGCCATGCCCGGCCACGCCGCCGAGCTGCCGACGCGCCGGGCCGCGCAGGCGCTTCCCGCGCGTCCGGCGCAGCGCCCGTGTGACCGGCCGAACCGCGCGCCTCGCCGCAGCGCCCGCTCACCGTTCGGGGCGGGCCGGCCGCGAGGGCGCACAGCGGCCCCGGAGGGTGCGGCACCAGAAGGGCGCGCCGCTCACGTGGTAGGCCACGCAGGCGAGCCACCGCCATGCCAGGCCGCGCAGGCGCGCGCCCGCGTGACCGGCCGAACCGCGCACCTCGCCCCAGCGCCCGCTCACCGTTCGGGGCGAGCCGGCCGCGAGGGCGCACAGCAGCCCCGGAGGCTGCGGCACCGGAGAAGGCGCGCCACCGAGAGCGGCGGCGAGCCGGCGCCGGGACGCGGCAGGCGTGCCGCTCACATGCCAGGCGGCGCAGGCGGGCCACCGTCATGCCGAGCCACGCCGCCGAGCTGCCCACGTGCCGGGCCGCGCAGAAGGCCAGGCGCCCGAGCGCGGCGGCGGGCGTGTTCCGGCGGTGGTGGCTGGGCGGGCGCGGCGGGGAAGTGGCGCCATGCGAGTACAGCGGTTCCGTCCGGAGGGCAGGAGTGCGCCTGGGGTCGTGTCCGAAGGGGAGCGATGTCCGAAGGGGAGCGATGTCCGAAGGGGAGCGATGTCCGAAGGGGAGCGGTGCCGGACGTGGCGAGGGTGGCGATGCGGGCGGGACGTGCGAGGGCACGGGAAGGGTCGGTGCCGGAGTGCGGCGGAGAGGCCGCACTCCGGCGGTGACGCAGCGAAACCTCAGGCGTCGGGATGTTTGCGGAGATAGTCGATATAAACCGGCCGCAATGCCTCGCCCAGCCTGCCCTCGCCCGCCGCGATGGCGTCGCTGAGCAGCGCCGACACCTTGCTGAGATCGTTGGCGCTCTCGTTGGCGTGACCGCTGGCGGCCTCAGCGGCCGGGATCACTTTCAGCAGCTCCCACAGGAACCCCAGATCCCCATGTCGTACGGCGTATCGCACCGCCCGCTCGTGCAACTCGTTGGCCGGCAGCGACTCGAGCCCGTTCGCGTCCATTTCGCTCCCTCCCCTGCACGCCTGTTCCCCCGTTCGGCCGACGATAACCGGGACTACGCTCGGTGACGGCCGGGCATCGTAGTGACTGCGCCCTCTATCGAGCACCGACCGCAAGTGGGAGGATCATCCAGCGTGAGATTCATCATCAGAACCGTCGCCGCGGCGGTGGCCCTGTGGGTGGCCATCCAGTTCATCGACGGCATCGACGTCGACGCCCCCACCAATTCGGCCAGGTATTGGGGTGTCCTGCTGCTCGTGGCGTTGATCTTCGGGGTGGTCAACGCGATCGTCAAGCCCATCGTGAAGGCGCTGGGTTGTGCGGTGATCGTGCTGACCCTGGGCTTGTTCCTGCTCGTGATCAACGCGGCCATGCTGTACCTGACGAGCTGGATCGCCGGCCAGTTCGACATTCCCTTCCATGTGGACAACTTCTATCCGGCGGCGTTCTGGGGCGCCGTCATCGTGAGTGTGGTGAGCTGGCTGCTGGGCCTGTTCATCCCCGACAACGACTGATCTTCCCTGATGGAGCTCGACGGTGCCGGCCTGACCTGCGCGCAGGTTCACGAGGTCGCGTACGCCGGGGCCCGGGTGTCGATCGCCTCGCTCGATCGTGCCCGGGCCGCGTGGTCCACCGCGCGGGAGCTGACCGGCCCCGTGTACGGCCGGAGCACGGGTGTGGGCGCGAACCGGGACATCGTGCTGGAGGGCGCGGGCCTCGATCTCCTGCGCAGTCACGCGATCGCGGCGGGCCCGTCGCTGCCGGCCGAGCGGGCGAGGGGCATGCTGGTGGTCCGGCTGAACCAGCTGCTCGCGGGCGGTTCGGGGGTGGATCCGGCGGTGTGTCTGGCGCTGGCGGGCGCGATCAACGACGGTTTCACTCCTCCTCTGCACACGTACGGCGCCATCGGCACGGGTGATCTGACCGCGTTGGCGACCACGGCCCTGTGTCTCCTGGGCGAGATCCCGTGGCACCATGACCGGCCCTCCCCTGGGGCGAGGCCGCCGTTCCACGCGCTCGCCTCGGACGACGCGCTGCCGTTCATCAGCTCGGGTGCCGCCACGCTCGCCGACGCGGCGCTCGCCTGTCACCGTCTGCGCCGCCTGCTCGACGCGGCGGTGGAGGTGGCGGTGATGTCGTTCGCCGCCGTGGACGCCTCGCCGGAGCCGCTGGCGACCGTCGTCCATGAGGCGCGCCCGCAGCCGGGTCAGGCGGCGGTGGCGGCCAGGCTGCGCGGCCTGCTGGCCCACGAGCCCACGTCCCGGATCCAGGATCCGTACGGGTTCCGCGCGTTCGCCCAGGTGCACGGGGCGGCCTTCGACGCGCTCGACCGGGCGGTGGCCACGATCGAGACCGACCTGAACGCCGCCACCGAGAACCCGCTGTTCGCCGCCTCCCTCGCCTGGCACAACGGCAACTTCCACTCGGCCCCGGTGGCGCTGGCCCTGGACGCGGTGCGGGCCGCGCTGGTGCAGACGGCGCAGCTCAGCACGGCCCGCCTGGCCACGCTCATGGATCCGGCCTACACGGGCCGCCTGCCGTTCCTGGCCGACCGTCCGGGCGCGTCGGGGGCGCTGATCCTGGAGTACGTGGCCCAGGACGCCCTGGCGGACCTGCGTCACCTGGCGACGCCGGTGACGACGGGCACGGCGGTGATCTCGCGCGGCGTGGAGGATCACGCGGGGTTCGCCACCCAGGCAGCCCGGCACACCCTGCGCTGCGTGGAGCCGCTGGAGATCGTGCTGGCCTGCGAGCGCACGGCCGCCGCCCGCGCCCTGCACGCCCCGGCCCAGGCCCCTGACCGCCCGCTCACGGCGGACCTGGAGGACTCGCGCGGCGTGCTCTCGGCCGGGTGACCTGGAGGACTCGCGCGGCGTGCCTCTCGGCCGGGTGACCCGCCCCGTCGGGGGCGGGTTACGACGGCTCGGTCACCCGCGCCACCGATCCGCGTTCCCTGAGCGTGGGCTTCTGCATGACGCGCCGCCGCCGCGCCCCGCCGTCGGCCGCCGCCGAGATGAGCCGCACGGCGGCGCGGACGATGCCCGCGATGTCCCAGTCGACGGTGGTGAGGCCGGGCGACAGCAGCCCCGACATGGGGTGGTCGTCGTAGCCCATCACGGACACGTCGCCCGGGATGGACAGCCCCAGCTCCTGCGCCGCCGCGTAGACGCCGTAGGCGATGGAGTCGGCGAAGCAGAACACGGCGCTCGGCTTGTCGCCGCTGAGCAGCTCGTGGGCGGCGGCGGTGGCGCCGGCCAGGCCGAGGGGCGCGGTGGCGACCTGGATGTCGAGCCCCAGCCGGTCGGCCTCGGCGGTGACGTGCACGTCGGCGGGCCGGTCGGGGGTGCTGGCCTGGGTGGAGGTGAGCACGGCGATGCGGCGGTGGCCGAGCGCGCGCAGGTGCTCGAGGGCGAGCGTGACCCCGCTGCGGTTGTCGAAGACGACCTCGCCGGCCGTGCCGGTGATCGAGTCGCCGATCGCGACGACCGGCAGCGACTCGCACAGCTCGGCCCAGAACGCGGCCGCCGGGTCGATGGGCTGCACGATGAGGCCGTCGACCCGCTGGTCGCGCAGCTGCTGGGCCAGGGCCCGCTCTCTGGCGGGGTCGCCGAACGCGTCGAGGATGAGGGCGTAGCGGTCTTTCTCCCGCAGCCCCCTGCTGATGCCGACCGCCAGCGACTGCTGCCAGAGGTCCTCCAGCGAGCCGCACAGCAGGCCGATCATGCCGGTGCGCCCGCTGGCGAGGGCTCTGGCGATGGGATCGGCCTCGTAGCCGAGCTCGGCGGCGGCGGCACGCACCCGCTCCATGGTCTCCTCCGAGACCTGCATGCCGCGGAGCGCGTAGGAGACAGCCGCTGGTGACAGGCCCGTGGCCTGGGCCACCTCACGGATCGTGGCTCTCTTGCGAGGCATTCCGCCAGCCTATTGCGTGACACCGACAGAAGCATGCCCGCGCCCTCGGTGGGCGGCCATTGACAACACTCTTGTGAAGCGGTTCACTGAACCGTATCACTGAAACGGTTCACAACGTAGATGTCACAGCCCAGAGCGTTTACATGTATTGTGAGTAGGAAATGACGGAAGGAGCGGGGCGGCCGTGAGCGTCGATGTGCACCAGCATCTGTGGACCAGCACGTTCCTCGATGCCCTGCGCGCCCGCGACACTCCTCCGTACCTCGACGGCTGGACCCTGATCCTCGACGGCGAGCCGCCGTACGAGGTGGATCCCGCCGACCACGACCCCAGCGATCACGAACGGCGCGGCACCGCCGGCCTGGAGCTGGCCCTCGTGTCGCTGTCGAGCCCGCTCGGCATCGAGTTCCTGCCGCCCGAGGAGTCCTGGCCGCTGATCGACGCCTACCACGACGGCGCCCTGGCGCTCGGCGAGCCGTACGGCGCGTGGGCGGCCACCTGCCACAGCGAGCCCGACCCCGAGCGCCTGGCCAAGGACCTCGACCGGGGCTTCGCCGGCCTGCAGATCCCGGCCACCGCCGTGCCCGGCGACGAGCTGCTCGACGTGCTGACCGAGCGCGATCTGCCGCTGTTCGTGCACCCGGGGCCGGCCCCGCGCCAGGAGCGCGGCACGCCGCCGTGGTGGCCGGCGCTGGTGCCGTACGTGCAGCAGATGCACGCGTCGTGGCACTACTTCCACGCCGTCGTCCGGCCCAGGCACCCGCGCCTGCGCGTCTGCTTCGCGCTGCTCGCGGGGCTGGCGCCGCTGCACTCCGAGCGGCTGATCGCCCGCGGCGGCGGGCGCGGGCTCGTCGACCCCGGCTTCTTCGTGGAGACCTCCTCGTACGGCCCGCGCGCGATCGACGCGATCGTCCGCGAACTCGGCATCGACGTCGTGGTCAACGGCTCCGACGCGCCCTACGCCCGGGCGCCGGAGACGGGCCTCGGCGCCGCCGCCGACCACGCCATCAAGACCGTCAACCCCCGTCGCCTCATCAGCGGAAAGGAGACTCGTACGTGAACACTGAGCAGATCCAGGACGGGGGCACCTGTGCCCGGCTGCCCGAGCGCGTCCTCGACCGGCGCGAGCTGCGCGACCTGGTGAACGAGCTGGCCGCCCACCCCGAGGAGTGGCGCGACCAGGTGGACTTCCCCGCCGACGGCGGCCGGCACTACGCCTCGCTCTACCGCGACGCGTACGTGGACGTCTGGCTGCTGTGCTGGCGCCCGGAGGACGACACGGGCTGGCACGACCACGACATCTCCTCCGGGGCGGTGCACGTGGTGCAGGGCGCGTTGAAGGAGTGCAACCCGCGCATCGGGGGCGAGCACCTGGAGACGGTGGTTCCGGAGGGGCAGTCGTTCTCGTTCGGGCCCGACCACATCCACCGGCTCACGGGCGCGGTGGAGCACAGCGTGTCCATCCACGCGTACTCGCCGCCGCTGTGGCGGCTGGGCCAGTACTCGATCGACGACACCGGCGTGATGCGGCGCGTGTCGGTGAGCTACGCCGACGAGCTGCGCCCCATGGACAGCGGGCCGGAGCCCTCGGGTGCGGTCGCGATCAGCGCCGCTCCGGTGGGGTCCGTGGCCTGAGGACGCAGCAGCTCCCGCAGGGCTCCACGCCGGGCAACGTGATCCACAGGCAGCACGTCCTGCGGAAGTAGCCGTCGCCGGCGGGCTCGACGAGCCCGTCGAGCGGCGGCCCGAGCTCCTTGAGCAGCCTCATGTAGTCGCCCGGGACGATCGACGTCAGCGGGTGGGCGATCGCCTCCGCCGTGGAGCCCCACAGCGTGCGCTCGCCCACCTTGGCCAGGGCACTGAGCACCTCGACCAGGGGCCGCTGCGACTCCTCCAGCGCCGCGGCGATCGCGCCGGCGCCGGAGGCCCAGCTCACGCGGGTGGCGGCGAGCGTCACGCCCGCGCCCGACACCTTGAAGTACGTCTCCGCCTGCCGCATCACCGGCACCCGCCCGTCGAGCGCCCACCCGAGCGCCATCGGCAGCGTGTGCCAGTAGCCGTAGGTCTTCCAGAACAGCGCCGCGCCGACGTGGCGCGGCGCGTTCCAGCGCGCGGCCGTCTCGTCCACCAGCTCCGTCAGCAGCGTGTACGGCTTCCGCAGCAGCTCGCGCACCGGGGTCCAGCTGTCGTCGGGCTCGATGACGAGGCCGGGCTCCACCCCGATGACCCCGCCGCGCTCTTCGGCCATCCGCTGGAGCGTCTCGGTCAGCACGCTGAAAACTCCCGGGAACGAGCTAGAGGTCGGCTCTGCCCAACGTAGCAGGGCGCCCGGCGAACCATCCGGCCAGGATCTGCGCCGCCAGCACCCCCAGCCCGGCCATGAGCGGCACCGTCCAGCCGCCCGAGACCTGCCGCAGGAACCCGAACAGCAGCGGGCCGAGCGCCGCGATCACGTACCCGACGGACTGCGCCACCGCCGACAGCGCCGTCACCTGGGCCGGGTCGGACGGGCGGAGCGCGATGATCAGCAGCGCCAGCGCGAACGAGGCCCCCTGCCCGATGCCGAGGACGATCATCCACACCCACGGCAATGTCGTCGGGGCCAGCAGGATGCCGAGGTACCCCAGCACGGTCAGCACGCCGGCGCCGACCACGTACGGGACCTGCGAGGCGCGCCGGCCGGCCAGGACGGGGACCGCCAGCGACGTGCCGACCTGCACCGCGTTCGTCAGGCTGAGCAGGTAGCCGGCCTGGTCGGCGGCCAGGCCGGCCTCCAGGAAGATCGTCGGCAGCCAGGCCAGCATGACGTAGAAGGTCAGCGACTGCAGGCCCATGAGGGCGGTGATGTACCAGGTGACGCGGCTGCGCAGCACCATGCCGAACGGCCGCGGCCCGTTCTGGCCGCCCGCCTGCTTGCGCAGCGCCTGCGGCAGCCACAGCAGCGCCCCCAGGAGGGCCGGCACGGCCAGCAGGGCCGAGACGGCGCGCCAGTCGTAGCCGGTGACGTGCTCGATCGGCACCACCAGCGCGGACGCGGCGGCGGCGCCGGCGACCACGCAGGAGACGTAGACGCCGGTCAGCAGGTTGACCCGGGTCGGGAAGTGCTGCTTGACGACGCCGGGCATGGAGACGTTCATGACGGCGATGGCGGTGGCGGCCAGCGCCGAGCCGGCGTACAGGAGGGGCGCGCCGTCGAGGCCGCGCAGCGCGACGCCCGCGGCGATGACCAGCAGCCCCGCCAGCAGCGTGCGGTCGAGCCCGATGCGCCGCGCCAGCAGCGGCGTGACCGGCCCGAACACGCCCAGGCAGACCACCATGACCGTGGTGATCGCGCCGCCGCCCGCGGGCGAGAGGCCGACGTCGTTCATGATCTCGTCGAGGAGGGGAGAGATGCCCGCGATCGCCGGGCGGAGGTTGAGCGCGGCCAGGGCGAACCCGGCCACGAGCAAGGCGGATCTCAACGACATAGAGGAACACTCTTGCATAAGCTCTTGACAACGTTGTCTGCCCCCTCCGCATGAGAAATGATCCAGGCGTGAGACCGACCATGAAGGACGTCGCCTCGGCGGCGGGCGTCGCGCTCAAGACCGTCTCGCGCGTCGTGAACGGCGAGCCCGGCGTGCACCCCGCCACCGCCGAGCGGGTGCGCACGGCCATCGACCGGCTGGGCTACAGCCGCAACGAGAGCGCCCGCGTGCTGCGCAGGGGCAGGACCGCCACGATCGGGCTGGTCATCGAGGACGTGGCCGACCCGTTCTACGCCGGGCTCAGCCGGGCCGTCGAGGACGTCGTCATCGACCACGGCTGCCTGCTGCTCAGCGGCTCGTCCGGGGAGGAGCCCGGCAGGGAGCGGGAGCTGGTCGAGACGTTCTTCGCGCGCCGCGTCGACGGGCTGATCATGGTGCCGGCCGGCGACGACCACACCTACCTGCGGCCCGAGCTGGAGAACGGCACGCCGGTCGTGTTCGCCGACCGGCCGCCCGGCGCGGGCATCGACGTGGACACCGTGCTCGCCGACAACGTGGGCGGCGCCCGGCAGGCCGTCCGCCACCTCCTGACGCACGGCCACCGCCGCATCGCCTTCCTCGGCGACGACCCCGCCATCTTCACCGCCGCCCAGCGGCTGCGCGGCTACCGCGAGGAGCTGGGCGGGCTGTACGACGAGCGGCTGGTGTCGATGCGCCCACCGGCGTCCGCGTCCGCCCGCGAGGACCTGGCGCGCATGTTCGCCCTGGACGACCCGCCGACGGCGTTGTTCACCGGCAACGGCCGGCACACGGTCACCACCCTGCGCGCCCTGGAGGGGCGGCGGGTGGCGCTGGTCGGCTTCGACGACTTCGAGCTCGCCGACCTGCTCACGCCCGGGGTGAGCGTGGTCGCGCAGGACCCGTCGTGGATGGGGCGCGTCGCCGCCGAGCTGCTCTTCCGCCGCCTGCGCGGCGACGGCGGCCCGTCCGAGCACATCGAGCTCCCGGTCCGCCTCATCCCCCGAGGCTCCGGCGAACTCCCTCCCCCGGACTGAGCGAGGACCCGCGGGCTGGGCGAGGGCCTGCGGGCTGCGCGGGGAGCCGCGAGCTGGGCGGGGAGCCGGAGGTTAGGCGAGGGCTTCGTGCTGTCGGTCCGGGCGGAGGACGCGGGTCAGGGCGAGCGCGACGACGATCCCGGCCGCGCCCGCCAGCGCGATGGCCTGCCCCGGTGCGACCATCTCGCCCAGCGCCCCGACCAGCGCCGCCCCCACCGCCTGCCCCGTCATCAGCCCCGCCGACTGCAGCCCGAACGCCTGCCCCCGCACCTCCTCCGGCACCGCGTCCACGAACCGCCGCTGCAACCCGAGCTGGTAGGCCAGCCCGGCCGCCCCGATCGCCGCGAGCACGGCGGCCCAGCCGAGGCCGGGCGCGGCCGCGTACCCCAGCCAGGGCACCCCGAGCAGCACGGCCAGCGGCAGCGACAGCCGCTCCCGCCCGGCCGGCGCCACGAACCGCCCCACGGCGAACTGCCCGGCCGCCATCCCGCCCGCCGCCGCCGCGAGCACCACCCCCGCCTGCCCCTGCCCGCCCAGGTACGGCACCACCATCGCCTCGGCCCCCGCCAGGCACGCGCACGGCAACCACCCGGCCAGCAGCAGCCCCCGCACCCGCCGGTCGGCGAGCAGCCGCCGGTTCACCCGCGACGTCTCCCGCACCGCCCCCCGCCCGGCACCCTCGCGGTCGGCGACCCCGCGCGCCGGCCTGTACGGCAGCCCGAAGCGCAGCACCACCGCCCCCACCAGGGACAACAGGGCGGTGACCCCCAGCGCCCCCGACGGCCCCGCCACGGCGAGGAACGCGCCCCCGGCGGCCAGCCCGACGATCTGCGCCCCGGCCGAGGCGACGCTGAGCACCGAGCGCCCCAGCACGTACGCGTCCCCGCCCAGCACCTCGGGCAGCACGGCCGACCGCGCCGCGAGGAACACCGGCGACAGCACCCCCGTGGCCAGCACGAGCGCCAGCATCCCCCACACTGGCAGCCCGGCGTAGGCGAGCAGCAGGCAGGTCCCGGCCACGACGAGCTCGCC
Organism: [Actinomadura] parvosata subsp. kistnae; assembly: GCF_900323885.1. Taxonomy (GTDB): domain Bacteria; phylum Actinomycetota; class Actinomycetes; order Streptosporangiales; family Streptosporangiaceae; genus Nonomuraea; species Nonomuraea composti. The sequence goes on from NZ_OOHJ01000018.1 coordinate 786,341, forward strand.
GGCCACCATCAGCGCCCTGGCCGGCACCCGATCGGCCAGCGACAGCAGGAAGAGCCCGCCCACGATGTACGGCAGCCACCCGGCCATGTACGCGGCGGCCGAGAGCCCGGCGGAGCCGGTGCGCGCGTAGACGAGCACGGACAGCGCCAGCATCTTGATCACGTCGCCGCCGATCAGCAGCACGAACCCGGCGAACAGGACCCGGAACTCCTTGACGGCGAACACCTCGCCGTACGTCGCGCCTCTCACGGCCCTGATCGTGCGCGGGACCGCCCCGCCGAGGCGACTTCTTCGGATATAACCGAAAGATGGTGGTGGCGATCGAGGTCGTCCCGCAGGACTTGATGGCGAGCAGGTTCGCGATCTCGCCCCTCGTCGAGACGATGCACGCGCACTGGGTGCTGGCGGGCCGCTTCCCGGCGGGCGTGCACGCGGAGTGGGCGGCACGGCGGCGGGCGGCGTACGAGCGACTGGCGGACGAGCATCCGGCCCTGCGCGCCGCCGCGGCGATCAGCGGCAACGCGGGCGACGCGAACGTCTCCTTCATCGCGCCCCCGCCGACGGCCGTGGACGTGCCGTTCGAGGCGGAGCTGGCGGCCATGCGGGCCACGCCGCCGGCGCAGGCGCACGCGGAGATCCGGCGGGTCCTGGCCAGGCGCCCGCCCGTGTCCCCGTGGGTCGAGGAGCTGTTGCTGGGGCCTGCGGTGGTGGAGCGGTTCGCGCGGGCGTACGAGGCGTTGTGGCGCCGGATCCTCTCCCATGACTGGCCGCGGTTACGGGCGGCGTTGCAGCGCGACGTGGTGCACCGGGCCGGGCGGCTGGCGGCGTACGGCTGGGGGACGGCGCTGGAGGACCTCAGCCCGCAGGTGCGCTGGAGGGGCGGCCGGATCGAGCTGAAGCTGTCCGCTCCCGGCCGGGTGGTCCGGCTGGACGGCAGGGGGCTGCTGTTCCTGCCTTCGTCGTTCCTGCAGCGCATCGGGGCGTACCTGGAGGACGCGTGGCCGTACGCGATGATCTATCCGGCGCGCGGGACGGGTGCGCCCGCGCACGCCCCCGACCGGCACCTGGCGGCGCTGATCGGGCGCAGCCGGGCGCGGATCCTGGCCGAGCTGGCCGAGCCGGCGACCACCACGCAGCTTGCCGCCCTGCTCGGGCAGAGCGTGGGCACCACGGGCGGGCACGTCGCGGCGCTGCGCAGGACGGGGCTGATCGCGGGCACGCGCACGGGCCGCAGCGTGCTCTACGCCCGCACGCCCCTCGGCGACGCCTTGATCAACGGCTAGCCCGCGCCCCTCGGCGACGCTCTGATCGGTGGCTAGCGCCCGCGCCCCTCCGGCGAGGCTTGATCAGCGGCTAGCCTGTGCTCCGGAAGGCACGAAGCTATAGTTGTTGCGCATCAGTTCTGCAAAAATGTTCACGCACCGCAACCAGGAGCGCGCGAATGAATGCCGCCGACGTCGCACCCGAGGCTCAGGCCAGGTTCCCGCACGAGCTGATGTACGCGGCGGCCCAGCAGTACTACCTGGAGGACGCCACCCAGGGCGACATCGCCAAGCGCCTGGGCGTCAGCCGGGCGACGGTGAGCCGGCTGCTGACCGAGGCCCGCAAGCAGGGCATCGTGGAGATCAAGGTGCACCGCCCGGCCGCGCTCGGCGACGGCCCGCTGGCCGCCGAGGTGGCGCAGGCGCTCGGGCTCGACCGCGTCCATCTGGTGCCCAAGGTCAGCGGCCCGGCGCTGGGCCCCTGGCTGGCGCCGGGGGTGGCGCGCGCGCTGGCCACGGTGGGGCTGGAGGCGGGTGACGTGGTGCTGGTCTCGTCCGGCACCACCGTGTACGAGTGCGCCCGCGAGGGCCTCGGCCACTATCCGGGCGTCACGATCGCCCCGGCCGTGGGCGGCCAGGAGGAGCCCCAGCCCTGGTTCCAGACGAACGAGACCACCCGCATCCTGGCCGAGCGCATCGGCGGCGTGCCCGCCTACCTCTACGCGCCCGCGCTGCCGGGCCCGGAGCTGTTCTACTCGCTGCAGCACGAGCCGTCCGTGCGCCGGGTGATGGACCTGTGGGCGCACGCCAAGTGCGCCGTGGTGGGCGTCGGCTCACCCCCACTGACCAGGCAGATGGTCCCTTCGCTGATGCCAAGGGACGCCGAGGGGCTGCGCCAGGCGGTGGGCGACGTTTGCATGCGGATCTACGACCGCGACGGCGCCCCGGTCACGTACCCGGGCAGCGAGCGCCTGGTGGCGGCCAAGCCCGAGGAGCTGCGCCGCATCCCGCACACGATCGCCGTGGCGGTCGGCGCGGAGAAGGTGCTCTCGATCGTGGCCGGCGCGAAGGGCGGCTACTTCAACCAGCTCGTCACGGACACCCCGACGGCGGAGGGCCTGCTGGCAGCCGCCCATCAGCTCTGAACACTTTTGCTGGACAAAGTTTCTGAACGCGCGCTAACGTGAGCCGCACCACAGGGTGTGCGCTCATGTGATGGCGTCCCCTGTGTCGGGGGCAGGTGCGTAAGACCCGGCGTAAGTGAGGAAACAACCCGTGAACAGAGCTCAGATGCGGACCTCCGCGTTCGCCGCAGTGGCAGTGCTCGCAGGCTCGCTGCTGGCCGCCTGCGGCTCGGACTCCGGCGCAGGCGGGGGCACCGGCAGTGCCAGTGGTGGCGGCGGCGACGTGCAGAACGCCAAGGTCGCCTTCCTCATGCCGGACCTCGCCTCGACGCGGTACGAGCTGCAGGACAAGCCGCTGTTCGAGGCCAAGATGAAGCAGCTCTGCCCGAGCTGCGAGGTCATCTACCAGAACGCCGACTCCGATGCCGCCAAGCAGCAGCAACAGGCCAACTCGGCGCTCGCCCAGGGCGTCAAGGCCATCGTGATCGACCCGGTCGACTCCGCTGCCGCGGCCACGATCGTCAAGTCCGCGCAGGCGCAGCAGGTGCCGGTGATCGCCTACGACCGGCCGATCCCGGCCACGCCGGCCGACTATTACATCTCGTTCGACAACGAGAAGATCGGCTCGATGATCGCCCAGTCGCTGGTGGACCACCTCAAGGCCGAGAAGGCCGAAGGCGGCATCCTCCAGGTCAACGGCTCGCCCACGGACGCGGCGGCCGGGCTGATCAAGAAGGGCATCCACAGCGCGGTGGACCCGAGCGGGTTCAAGCTGCTGGCCGAGTACGACACCCCCGACTGGCAGCCGGAGAAGGCGCAGACGTGGGTCAGCGGCCAGATCACCCAGTTCAAGGACCAGATCGTCGGCGTGGTCGCGGCCAACGACGGCACCGGCGGCGGCGCGATCGCCGCGTTCAAGGCCGCGGGCGTCAAGGTGCCGCCGGTGACCGGCAACGACGCCGAGGTGGCCGCCGCCCAGCGGATCATCGCGGGCGACCAGTACAACACGATCTCCAAGCCCATCAAGATCGTCGCCGAGGCGTCGGCGAACGTGGCCTACGAGTTCATGCAGGGCAAGAAGCCGGCGGGCAAGACGCAGCTGTACAACACGCCGTCCGAGCTGTTCGTCCCCACGGTCGTGACCAAGGAGAACATCAAGGAAGTGCTGTTCGACAGCGGGATCATGAAGGCCGCCGACGTCTGCACCGGCGAGTACGCCAAGGGCTGCGCCGAGCTCGGGATCCAGTGATGAGCGTCCTTTCCCTGCGCGGGATCGGCAAGACGTTCGGCGCCGTGGCCGCGCTCACCGACATCGACCTCGACGTGGACGCCGGCCAGGTCGTCGCCGTCGTGGGCGACAACGGCGCGGGCAAGTCGACGCTGGTCAAGATCCTGTCGGGGGTGCATCCCCCGGACGGCGGCACGATCACGTTCGAGGGCCGCGAGGTGGAGATCCCCACCCCGGCCGCCGCCCACAAGCTGGGCATCGCCACGGTCTTCCAGGACCTGGCGCTGTGCGAGAACCTCAACGTCATCCAGAACCTGTTCCTCGGCCAGGAGATCCGCCCGCTGCGGCTGAACGACGTGGCCATGGAGACCCGCTCGTGGGAGCTGCTGCGCCAGCTCTCCGCCAAGATCCCGAGCGTGCGGGTGCCGGTGGCGGCCCTGTCGGGCGGCCAGCGCCAGACGGTGGCCATCGCCCGCTCGCTGCTCGGCGACCCCAAGATCATCATCCTGGACGAGCCCACCGCCGCGCTCGGCGTCGCCCAGACCGCCGAGGTGCTCAACCTCGTCGAGCGGCTGCGCGAGAACGGCCTGGGCGTCATCATGATCAGCCACAACATGGCGGACGTGAAGGCCGTCGCCGACACCGTCGCGGTGCTGCGGCTCGGCCGCAACAACGGCGTCTTCGACGTGGACAGCGTCTCCACCGAGGACATCGTCGCCGCCATCACCGGCGCCACCGACAACGTGGTGTCGCGCAGAGCTCGAAGGGGACAGTCGTGACGACAATGGCGACCGACCGCCAGGACGAGCGGCTCCAGAGCCGGGAAGGGCTGCGCGGCGCGCTGACCGACGTGCTCGACCGCGCCCGCGGCGGCGACCTCGGCGTCATCCCGGTCGTGGTGGGCCTCATCGTCATCTGGTCGGTGTTCCAGATCCTCAACCCGATCTTCCTGTCCAGCGCGAACCTGGTGAACCTCACGCTGGAGTCCGCCGCCGTCGGCGTCATCGCGCTCGGCATCGTCTGCGTGCTGCTGGTCGGCCAGATCGACCTGTCCGTCGGGTCGGTCAGCGGCCTGTCGGGGGCGGTGCTGGCGGTGCTGTTCGTCGGCCAGGGGCTGCCGGTGTGGCTGGCCATCGCCGCGTCGGTGCTCATGGGCGCGGTCATCGGCTGGATCTACGGGCAGCTGTTCAACCGGTTCGGCGTGCCCAGCTTCGTGATCACGCTGGCCGGGCTGCTGGCCTTCCTCGGGCTCCAGCTCTACGTGCTGGGCACCAAGGGCTCGATCAACCTGCCGTTCGACTCGGGCCTGGTGAACTTCGCCCAGCTCGACTTCGTCCCGGCCTGGCTGTCGTACACGTTCGCGGTGATCGCCGCCGTCTGGCTGTTCGCCAGCGGCTACCTGCACGCGCAGGCGCGGCGCAAGGCCGGCCTGTCGGCCAGGAGCGTCTCCGCGCTGGCCGTCAGGAGCGTGGCGCTGCTGGTGGTGCTGGCGTTCGTGGTCTGGTACCTCGGGCAGACGCGCGGCGTCGGCTGGATGTTCGTCTTCTTCGTGGCGCTGGTACTGATCATGCACTACCTGCTGTCGCGGACGAAGTGGGGCCGCGCCGTCTACGCCGTGGGCGGCAACGTGGAGGCCGCGCGCCGGGCGGGCATCAACGTCCGGGCCGTCTACACCTCCGTCTTCGTGCTCTGCTCGACGTTCGCCGCCGTCGGCGGCATCCTGGCCGCGGCCCGGCTCGCGGCGGCCAACCAGAGCAGCGGCGCGGGCGACGTCAACCTCAACGCCATCGCCGCGGCCGTGATCGGCGGCACCAGCCTGTTCGGCGGGCGCGGCACCGCGTTCGGCGCGCTGCTCGGCATCATCGTCATCCAGTCCATCTCCAGCGGGCTGACCCTGCTCAACCTCGACTCCTCGATCCGGTTCGTGGTCACGGGGGCGGTGCTGCTGCTCGCCGTCATCGTCGACTCCGTCTCGCGCCGGTCGAGGACCTCCCACGGCAGGGCCTGATGGCGATCATCTGCGTGGACGCGGGCACCACGGTCATCAAGGCCGTCGGCTACGACGCCGCCGGCGCTGAAGCGGCCGTGGCCCGGCGCGAGACCGTCGTCACCAGGCCCGCGCCCGGCCACGCCGAGCAGGACATGCACGCCGTCTGGGACGCGGTCGCCGCCACCGTGCGCGAGGTCGCCGCCCAGGTCGGCGGGGCCGACTTCGTGGCCGTCACCGCCCAGGGCGACGGCTGCTGGCTGGTGGACGCGGACGGCGAGCCGACCGGCCCCGCCATCCTCTGGAACGACGCCAGGGCCGCCGCCGTCGTCGACCGGTGGACCCGCGACGGGCTGGCCGCCGAGGCGTTCCGCGTCAACGGCTCCTCCGCCGCGTCCGGGCTGCCGCACGCCGTCCTCGCCTGGCTGGGCGAGCACGCCCCGGGCGGCTGGCCCGGTCGAGCACCATGCTCACCTGTGGCGGGTGGATCTTCTCCCGGATGACCGGGGAGCTGGTCGCCGACGAGTCCGACGCCTCCGCGCCGTTCATGGACCTGCGGGCGCGGGCGTACTCTCCCGAGCTGCTGTCCCTGTTCGGGCTGGGCTGGGCCGAGCGGCTGCTCCCCCAGGTGCGCCCCTGCCCCGTCGCCGGGCTGAGCGCCGGGGCCGCCGCCGCGCTCGGGCTGCCCGCCGGCACGCCCGTCGTGATGGCCCCGTACGACATCGCCTCGACCGCCCTCGGCGCCGGAGCCGTCGAGCCGGGGCAGGCGTGCGCCATCCTCGGCACCACGCTGTGCACCGAGGTCATCGTGGACGCCCCCCGCCTGGACGGCGAGCCGACCGGCATCAACATCGCGCTGCCCGGCGGCTACCTGCGGGCCTTCCCCACCTTCGCCGGGACGGAAGTCGTGCAGTGGACGTGCCGGCTGCTCGGGCTGTCGCAGCCCGGCGAGCTGGGCGAGCTGGCCATGGAGAGCCGGCCGGGTGCCGGCGGGCTGGCGTTCCTGCCGTACCTGTCGCCCGCCGGCGAGCGGGCGCCCTTCTCCGACCCGCTGGCCCGGGGCTCGCTGCTCGGCCTGTCGTTCGAGCACGGCCGCGCGGACGTCGCCAGGGCCGTGCTCGAAGGGCTCACGATGGTCATCCGCGACTGCCTGGCCGCCACCGGGGCCGCGCCGACCGAGCTGCGCGTCTCCGGCGGCGGCTCCGCCAGCGCCACCTGGCTCGGGCTGATCGCCGACGTCACCGGGCTGCCCGTGCGCCGCCCGGCCGACGCCGAGGTGGGGGCGCGGGGGGCGTACCTGGTGGGGCTGGCCGCCACGGGCGCCGAGTCGTCCGTCGCCGCCGCCGCTGCCGGTCACGTCCGGCTGCGCGACGCGGTCGAGCCCGACCCCGGCCGCCGCGTCCTCTACGACCGGCTCTTCGCGGACTTCCTGACGTTGCGCGACGACAACGCCCGCACGTGGCCGCTGCTGGGCGAGCTGCGGAGCCGTTCATGAGCGCGTGGATCGGCATCGACCTCGGGACGCAGAGCGTGCGCGCGATGGCCGTCGCCGGGGACGGCCGGGTGCTCGGCACCGGCAGCCGCCCCCTGACCAGCCACCGCGACGGGCCCCGGCACGAGCAGGACCCCGAGCAGTGGTGGCGGGAGCTGGCCGCCGCCACCCGCGAGGCCGTGAGCGCCGCCGGCGTGCCCGTCGAGGGCGTCGCGGTGGCCGCGACGTCTGGAACGATCCTGCTCACCGACCCCTCCGGCCGCCCGCTGACGCCCGCCCTCATGTACGACGACCGCCGCGCCGACGCCTCCCTCGCCAACGAGGTGGGCGGGCATGTGTGGGAGCGGCTGGGCTACCGGCGCATGCAGCCCAACTGGGCGCTGCCCAAGCTGCTGTGGCTGCTGCGCGAGACCCGCTCCCCGGACGTCCGGCTCGCCCACCAGAACGACTTCGTCAACCGGCGGCTGACCGGCCACCGGGTGGCCACCGACCTTAGCAACGCGCTCAAGACCGGCGTGGACCTCATCGAGGAGCGCTGGCCGCTCGACGTGTTCGACGCGCTCGGCATCCCCGCCGGGATCCTGCCCGGGGTCGTGCGGCCGGGCACCCGGCTCGGCGTGGTGTGCGCGGCGGCGGCCGAGGAGACCGGCCTGCCCGCCGGCACCCCGGTGATCGCCGGCACCACCGACGGCTGCGCCGCCCAGCTCGGCGCCGGCGCCCTGCGGCCCGGGAGCTGGAACTCGGTGCTGGGCACCACGCTCGTGCTCAAGGGCGTGACGAAGGAGCTGATCCACGACCCGCTCGGCGTCGTGTACTCCCACCGCGCCCCCGACGGCTCGTGGCTGCCCGGCGGGGCCTCCAGCACGGGCGCCGGCGCCCTGACCCGCGACCTGCCGGGCCGCGACCTCGACGCCCTGAGCGCGGAGGCGGCGGCCCGCTGCGGTAGCCCGGGCCACCCGCCCGGCGCGCGGGACCTCGCGCCCGCGGTCACCTACCCGCTCGTGTCACGCGGCGAGCGGTTCCCGTTCGCCGCCCCCGACGCCGAGACCTTCACCCTCGGCGAGCCCGCCGACGACGTCGAGCGGTACGCCGCCATCCTGCTCGGCGCCGCCTTCGTCGAGCGCCTGTGCTTCGACTACCTCGACCTCCTCGGCGCCCCCGTGGACGGCGAGATCATCCTGACCGGCGGCGCGACCAGGAGCGCGTACTGGACCCGGCTCAGGGCCGACGTCCTGGAGCGCCCGGTGACGCTGCGGGAGAACGCCGAGCCCGCCCTGGGCATGGCCGTCCTGGCCGGCGGCGACCCCGCGGCGGCGGCCAGCACGATGGTCAGGACGAAGGCGGTCGTCGAGCCGTCGGGGGCCGACCTGCGCGAGCCGTACCTGCGCTTCGTCGCCGAGCTCGAACGGCGCGGCTGGCTCGACCCGGCCGCCGCCGCCCACGCCCGCGAGAGGACCACCACCCGATGACCGACCTCGTGCTCGTCCGCCACGGCGAGACCGTCTGGCACGCCGAGAACCGCTACGCCGGGCTCACCGACGTCGAGCTGACCCCGCGCGGCCTTGCCCAGGCCGAGCGGCTGGCCGGCTGGGCGGCCGGCGCGGGCCTGGAGGCGGTCTGGGCCTCCCCGCTCAGCCGCGCCCGGATCACCGCCGAGACCGCCGCCGCCAAGGCCGGCCCCCCTCTCACCCCTGTGCGGGTCGATGAGCGGTTGCGGGAGCTGGACTTCGGCCAGGGTGACGGCCTGACCTCGGCCGAGATGAAGGCCCGCTTCCCCGAGGCCCGCGCCGCGTTCGAGGCCGACCCGGCCGCGCATCCGCTGCCGGGCGGCGAGGACCCGTACCAGGCCGCCGCCCGTTTCGTGGCGGCGCTCCAGGACATCGCGGCCGCGCACCCCGAGGGCCGGGTGCTGGTGGTGGCGCACACGACCGCCATCAGGCTGGCCCTGTGCCGGCTGATCGGCGTGCCGCTGGGCGAGTACCGCCGGCTGTTCCCGCGCCTGGACAACTGCGCCCTGACCGAGCTGCGCCTGCGCGCCGGGCAGGTGGCGATGCTGCAGTACAACTCCCCGATTGGAGCCGTTCGTTGACCATCCGTGTCCTCGCCGCGGGCGACCACTTCGTCCAGAACCGCCTGCTCATCGACGCCCTCCGGCACGCGGTCCCCGCCGAGCTGGACTTCAGGGAGCTGACGCTGCCGTGGCCGGTGGTGCCGTTCGGCCGGGTGGGCGAGGTGGACGAGGCCTCCGACGTGGAGGAGGAGCTGATCGAGGCGCTGCGCGGCGTCGAGGTGTGCGTGACGCAGATGGCGCCGCTCACCAAGCGCGTCCTGGACGCCTCGCCGGACCTGCGGCTGTTCTGCGTGAGCAGGGGCGGCCCGGTGAACGCCAACCTGGAGGCCGCGGCCCGGGCGGGGGTGGCGGTGACGTTCGCGCCGGGCCGCAACGCGGTGGCCACCGCCGAGCACACGCTCGCCATGCTGCTGGCGGCCACCCGCCGCATCCCGCGGACGCACGCCGACCTGGCGGGCGGCGTGTGGCGGGGCGACTACTACATGTACGACAACGTGGGCCCCGAGCTGGAGGGCAACACGGTCGGCCTGATCGGCTACGGCGCGATCGGCCGGCGGGTGGCCCGGATGCTGGAGGGTTTCGGCGCGGAGGTCCTCGTGCACGACCCGTACGTGGACGCTCCGAACCGGGTGGAGCTGCCGGAGCTGCTCGAACGTTCCCTGTTCGTCTCCCTGCACGCCCGCGCCACCCCGGAGACCGCCGGCCTGATCGGCGCCGCCGAGATCGCCGCCATGCCGAGGGGCTCGGTGCTGGTGAACTGCGCCAGGGGCGCGCTGCTCGACTACGACGCGCTGTGCGACGCGCTCGACTCGGGCCACCTGTTCGGCGCCGCGATGGACGTCTTCCCGGAGGAGCCCATCCCGCCGGGCTCCCGGCTGCTCGCGACGCCGAACCTGGTGATGACCCCGCATCTGGCGGGCGCCAGCAAGGAGACGGCGATGAAGGCGGCGGCGATCGTGGCCGCCGACGTGGCCCGCTACGTGCGCGGCGAGCCCCTGGCCCACGTGGCCAACCCGTGAGCTACCCCTTGAGCGCCCCCGCCATGAGCCCGCGCATGAAGAACCGGCCCAGCAGGATGTAGATCAGCATCGTCGGGACGGAGGCGAGGATGGCCGCCGCCATCTGCTGGCTGTACGGGGTGGCCTGCGCTCCGGCGATGTTGTTCAGCATCACGGTCGTGGGCCAGCTCGTCGGCCCGGTCAGGAAAACGGCGAACAGGAAGTCGTTCCAGAGCGAGGTGAACTGCCAGATGATCACCACCGCGATGGCGGGCCCGGACACGGGCAGCACCACCGACCAGTACGCCCGCAGCATCCCCGCCCCGTCCACCCGGGACGCCTCGATCAGCTCGTCGGGGATCGTCACGTAGTAGTTGCGGAAGATCAGCGTGCAGATCGGGATGCCGTAGACGACGTGGGCCAGCACCAGCCCGGGGATGCCGCCGTAGAAGACGCCCTGGAGCCCGGCGAGCTGGTCGACCGACACGAGGAGCTGCACGAGCGGGATCATCACCCCCTGGTAGGGGATGAACATCCCGAACAGGAACAGCGTGAACAACACGTCCGCGCCGGGGAAGCGCCACTTCGACAGCACGTACCCGTTCATGGAGCCGAGCGCGCACGACAGCAGCGAGCCGGGGACGGCGAGCAGCACGCTGTTCCACAGGCCGGGCGCGAGCTTCTCCCACGCGACCTGCCACGCCTCGGTCGTCCACACCCGCGGCAGGTTCCACGCCTGGCCGGGGTCGGCCTCGGTGAGCGGCTTGAAGCTGGTGACGAGCAGGACGTAGATGGGGATCAGGAAGATCACCACGAAGAGCGCCAGCACCCCGAACCTGGCCCAGCCGAACACCGCGGCCCTGCGCCCGGCCACCGCCGTCATGAGCGCTTCTCCTTACGCACCGACCAGATCAGGTACGGGATGACGAAGATGGCCACGCTGAGCACGATGTACGACGCGATCGTGGCCCCCTTGGCCGGGTCGTTGGAATCGAACACGGCCACCCACATGAACACCGCGGGCACGTCCGTGATGATCTGCTTGCCGGACACCGCCACGATGAGGTCGAAGACCTTGAGCGAGATGTGCCCGAGGATGATCAGCGCGGACAGCGTGACTGGCCGCAGCAGCGGCAGCACGACGTGCCGGTAGACGCCCCACTCGGTGCAGCCGTCGACCCGCGCGGCCTCCCGCAGCTCCTCGGGCACCCCGCGGAAGCCGGCGAGAAACAATGCCATGACATATCCGGACATCTGCCAGATGGCGGGGAGCGCCATCGCGGCCATCCCCCAGTCCTGGTCCCTGAACCACTGCCACTGCGGCAGCCCGAACCACTCGAACAGCCGGTTCAGGCCGACCGCCCGCTCCCCCGTGCCCGAGTTCATCAGCCACCGCCACACGATGCCGGTCGCCACGAACGAGATGGCCATCGGGAACAGATAGATCGCCCGGAACGTGCCCTCGCCCCTGATGCCCTTCTCCATGAGGAACGCCAGCAACCACCCGAGCACCAGCGCGCCCAGCACGAACACGACGGTGAACACGATCGCGTGGTTCACCGACAGGTGCCAGCGCGGCAGGTCCCAGATGTCGACGAAGTTCTGCAGCCCCACGAACCGCCCCTCGGACACCGCGTCGTGCTGGTCGGTCATGGCGACCCGGAAGTTCCAGCCGAGCATGCCGTACACGAACACGCCGATCAGGATGATCGACGGCGTGACGAGGAGCAGTCCGGGCAGCCACGTGCGTGCCCGCCTCACAAGGTTTCCCTCCCGGGGGACGGCCGCGACCGTCCCCCGTATCCGTCGTCTATTGGGCGTTCGCGGTGGCCGCGTCCGCCAGCCCCTGCTGCAGGGCCTTGACGTCCTTGCTGCCGATGTAGAGCCCGACCGCCTCGTTGATGGCGGCCAGCCACGGCTGGTTCACCGACACGCCGTGCTGGATGGAGCCGGCGAGCTTGTTGGTGGACCAGTCCTTGAGTGCGTCGGCCAGGTAGTCGGTGTAGAGCGACTGGTCGGCGTCCTTGCGGGCCGGGATGGAGCCCTTCTTCGGGTTGAAGGCGTCCTGGCCCTCCTTGCTGGCCGCGACCTTCAGCCAGGCCAGCGCCCCGTCCCGGTTCTTGGCGCCCTTGGGCAGGGTGAAGCTGTCGGACAGCCACAGGTAGGTGCCCTCGGTGCCGGGCGAGGGCGCCCAGTCGAAGTCGGTCTTCGACTTCTTGCCCAGGCCGCCCTGCGGCGGGTTGTGGAAGTAGCCGTACGCCCAGTCGCCCATGATGTTGAACGCGGCCTGGCCGTCGGCCACCTGCTTGGCCGCGGGCTGCCAGTCGTCCTGCGGGTCGCCCGCGTACTCCATGATCTTGGCGAAGTTGTTCAGCGCCGTGGTCACCTGCGGACTGTTCCAGTCGGCGCCCGGCTTGAACAGGGCGTTGTAGGCGTCGGCGCCGAGCGTGCCGAGCAGCACGCTCTCCAGCAGGTGGGTGGCCGTCCACTCCGACCCGATGGACAGCGGGATCTTGCCCTTGGCCTTGACCTTCCCGAGGTCCGCGATGAACTCCTCGATCGTCTTCGGCGCGGCGGTGATCCCGGCCTCCTTGAGCACGCCGGGGTTGAACCACAGGACGTTCGAGCGGTGGATGTTCACCGGCACGGAGTAGATCTTGCCGTCGACGCTGATCTGCTCGACGAGCTGGGCGGGGAAGACGTCCTTGAGCTTGAGCTCGTCGTAGAGCGGGGTGAGGTCCTCCAGGTTGCCCGCCTTGATGTAGCCCTGCAACTCGGCGCCCGCGTGGCCCTGGAAGGTGTCGGGCGGGGTGTTCGCCTGGAGCTTCGACTGCAGCAGCGCCTTGGCCTTGTCACCCGAGCCGCCGGCCACCGCCGCGTCGAAGAAGGTGTAGTCCGGGTTCTTCTCCTCGAAGATCTTTCTCATCGCCTGCAGGCCGTCGGCCTCACCCGGACCCGTCCACCAGGAGAAGACCTCAACCTGCTTCTTCCCGCCGCCGCTGGCAGCGGGCGCCTGGGTGGCCTGTCCGGCGCCACCGCCTCCGCAGGCCGCCAGGCCGAGCACGCTCGCCATCGTGATCGATACGGCCGCTAACCACCGTCGCATTCCACACCATCCCTTCGAAATCCCCCGAAGTTGGTGATTTGACAACGTTGTCAACAACGGCTATCAACCCACTTCGGGCAGCGCGCCGTCAAGGGGATCGGCGGTAACAGCTCCGCATATATGGGACGGTCAGGGGAGCCCGGTCAGCGGAGCCCGCGCAGCGTGCCCGTCGGCCAGCCCAGGCGGCGCAGCGTGCCGTCGGGACGGGTCACCACGGTCACGCCGTAGTCGTGGGTGGTGCCGTCGAAGTCGCCGCCCGCCGCCACCACCAGCGCGCCCTTCGACACGCCCAGCCCCACCAGGGCGAGCAGCCGGCAGCCGCCTTCGGGCAGCCACGTGGTCAGCACCACGTCGCTCTCCGCCAGGCGTACGGGCAGGTCGAGCTCGGCCATCTCGGCCAGCAGCCCCTCGTGGGACAGGCGGGTGCCGTCGGCGAGCAGCACGGCGAGCTGCCGCTTGGCGTCGATCGCGGGCAGCGCGGTGGGCTCCAGCGTGAGCAGGCAGCGGAAGTCGATCGTGTCGAGCGCCGGGCCCAGCGAGACGACCTGCCGCACCCGCGACTCCTCGGCCGCCAGGATCGCCGTCTCCGCCAGGTCGGGCGTGGTGATCAGGGCGCGGGCGTCGCACGCCCGCAGCCACGCCGCCACCTCGTACGCGCCCAGCCCCGGATCGATCGGCGCCGCCACCCCGCCGGCGGCCACCACCGTGTGGACCGCCAGCGTCTGCGCGCCCGCCGTGGACACGTGCACGCCCACCACCTGGTCACGCCGGGCGCCCCTGCGCACCAGCCCGGAGGCCGCCCTGGTCACCTCGGTCACCAGCCTGCGGTAGCCGTAGACGTGGCCACCGCGCAGGTCGATGAGGGCGGGGCGGTCGCCGCGCTCGTAGGCCCGGCGGAACACTTCGTGGATCACCGTGCCGGTGGTCGAAGCGGTGGGTCTCATGCCCGTCAACGTACGGCCGCCGGTGCGGCCGGAGCATCCACCGATGTATGTAGGCGGCTGTGCATTCGGGCTGCGGGGGCGGGCGCGGGGTGGGCGGGCCCGAGCCCTGCGCGGCTCGAGCCCGCTGTCACGCGCCTGGGGCCGGACCCCCACCCCTCCGAGAAGGTCCGGCCCCGTGCGGACGCGTGACGTCCCCTGCCGATCGGCCGCGGCGCCCCCGTCGCGAGGGGCGAGGTACGCGCGGTGCGGTCGATCACGAAAGAAACGGTAGGCGTGCAGAGGGTGCCCGCACATGCGTTGACATGGCCATTCGACGATGTACGCGCGATGTGTAGACGGCTCAGCGGCGGCCGATCACCCATGCGGCGATCTGTGTACGGGTGGAGAAGCCGAGCTTGGCCAGGATGTTGGCGACGTGCCTGGCGACGGTGGCCGGGCTGATGACGAGCTCGTCGGCGATCCCCCGGTTGCTGAGCCCCCTCGCGACCAGCCCGGCGATCTCCCGTTCCCTGGGCGTGAGCATGCTGTCCTGGCGGGCCGGCACGATGGGCGCGGCCGGCGGCTCCGGCAGGTCGCCTTCGAGCGCGCAGGCCACGGCCTGGTCGGCGGTGAGCCGCGCGCCCTCCGCCCACAGGACGCCGACGACGGGCTCGCCGAGGCGTTGGCGGGCCGGCCGCAGGACGTCCTCGGTGCGGGCGTCGGGCTGCCGGCCGCCGAGCGCCAGCGCGGCCGAGACCAGCAGGACCGCGCGCCGGTGGTCGCCCTCGGCGGTGACCAGCGCGGCCCACGCCTCCAGCCGGCGCGCGATGCCGGCCCGCAGGCCGGCGTCGCGGCTGAGCAGCAGCGCCTCGGTCAGCCTGGCCCTGGCCTGCGCCAGGTCACCCTCGTCGAGCGCCACCCGGCCCAGCCCGGCCAGGCAGCTGACGATCTGCTGCCTGGCGTCCACGTGGCGCAGCAGGCGCAGCCCGGCCTCGTAGTGCCGCCGGGCGGTGGCGCGGTCGCCCGACCTCCTGGCCACCTGCGCCAGGCCGATGTGGGCGAACGTCTGGCCGTAGTGGTTGTCGAGCTCCTCGCTGATCGCCAGCACCTCCTGGTAGGCGCGCTGCGCCTCGTGCAGGCGGCCCTGGTGCAGGCCGTAGCGCGCCCTGGTGCCCTGGGCCAGCGACTCGAGGACGAGGTCGCCGCACTGCCTGGCCGTCTCCAGGGCGCGCTCGATGGCGTCGTGCTCGCCGGTGAGCTGGGCCAGCGCGATCGTGCCGAGGGCCTGGCCGTAGCGGTCTTTGGCGGCGGCGCACAGCTCCAGCCCGGCGCGCACGTGCCGCATGGCCGGCTCGAAGTCGCCCGCGGCCAGCGCCAGCTCGCCCCGGACGATCGTGGCCCGCCCGCGCAGGCCGCGCGGCACCTGCGGGGCGTCGAGGTCGAGCAGCCGGGCCAGGTGGTCGGTCGAGTCGAGCCGGCGCCCGCTGCCGATCAGCAGGAAGCGGATGTCGGTCAGCAGCGTGAGCGCGGTCTCGGGCATGCCGATGGCCATCGACCAGTCGCAGGCCGAGTGCACCTCGGCCTTGAGCCCGTCGAAGAGGTTGACGTAGCGCTCGACCACCGGCCACGACGTGCGCACGCCGGGGGCCAGCGACTGCTTGAACCTGGCTGCGAGCCTGCCGAGCGCGGTCAGGTGGCGGCGGCGCAGCTCGGCCTCCTCGCCGGACTCGGCGAGCTGCTCCAGCGCGTACTCGCGGACGGTCTCCAGCAGCCGGTAGCGGGCGTGCCCCGCCACCTCGCCGTCGAGCACGACCAGCGACTTGTCCACCAGGTCGCACAGCCGGGGCAGCACCTCCTCCTCCGCGAGCCCGGGCCCCGAGCAGACCCATTCGGCCAGGTCGAGCGTCCAGGAGGAGCGGAAGGCGGCGGTGCGGCGCAGCAGCAGCCGCTCCTGCGGGGTGAGCAGCCGGTAGCTCCAGTCGACCGCCGCCCTCAGCGTGCGGTGCCGGGCCGGAGCCGTGCGGGCGCCACCGGCCAGCAGCCTGAACCGGTCGTCCAGCCGCTCGACGAGCTGCCCCACCGACAGCACCCGCACCATGGCCGCGGCCAGCTCGATCGCCAGCGGCAGCCCGTCGAGCGCCTGGCACAGCTCCACCACCAGCGGCCGGGTCTCGCCGGTCAGCTCGAAGCCGGGCCGCGCGGCGGTGGCCCTGGCCACGAACAGCCGCACGGCCTCGCTCTCGCCGCCGTCGCCCGGGTCGTCGACCGACAGCGGCGGCACCCGCCACACCGTCTCGCCCGGCACCCGCAGCGGCTCGCGGCTGGTGGCCAGCACGGTGACGTTCGGGCAGGCGCGCAGCAGGTCGCGGCAGAGCTCGGCGCACTCGCCGACGACCGGCTCGCAGTTGTCGAGCAGCAGCAGCACGTGCCGGTCGCCGACGGTCTCGACGAGGTCGCCCGAGATGCCGAGCGCGGCGGCCACCTCCTCCCTGAGCCGCCCCTTCTCCAGGTCGGCCAGCTCGCTCACGCACACGCCGCCCGGATGCGCGGCGACCAGCCGGGAGGCCAGCCGCAGGGCCAGCCGGGTCTTCCCGATGCCGCCCGCCCCGCACAGGGTCACGACGCGCGAGACGCGCATCAGGTGGACGAGCTCGTCGAGGTCTGCCTCCCGGCCCACGAACGTGTTGGACTCCGCCGGGAGGTTGCTGGGGTCCGCGAATCGCTGCATCACTGTGAGTGTGTCATCAACTACGCTTCGCGCCCAGCCTTAATCGGTGGAGAAGTGCGAGCCCGCGTGGGCACACTCACAGCATGGCCGATGAGCCGCTGGAGCTCGGGGAGATCTCCTTCTCCGACTGGCACGCCCACACCGACAAGCTGGCGGACGTCGGCTTCCTGACCGTCGCGAGGAAGCTGCCCTCACTGATCCGCCAGGCCATGCGCATGGCCTGGCGGGCCAGCCCCCGCGACACCGCCGCCACGATCGTGCTCAACCTGCTGGGGGGCGTGTTCACCGCGTTCGGCCTGCTGGCCACCACCGGCGTCCTCGGCGCGCTGTTCAGCGAGGGCCCCACCCCCGACCGGGTGGTGGCCGCGCTGCCCAGCCTCGCGCTCGTCGGCGCCGCGGCCGTGCTGCGCACCGCCGTGCAGGCGGGCGCGGGCTGGGCGCAGTCCCGCCTCGACCCGCAGGTCTCCCGGCTGACGGAGGAGCGCCTGTACGGCCTGACCAGCCAGGTGAGCCTGGTCGCCTACGACGACCCCGACTTCCACGACGCGCTGCAACGCGCCCGGCTGCGCGGCGTCGCCATGGCCGACTCGGTCGTCACCTGCACCATCGACGTGGTCACCGCCGCCGTCGGCATCGCCGCCGTGGCGGGCGTGCTCGGCGTCCTGCACCCGGTTTTGCTGCCGCTCCTCCTCCTGGCCGTCCTGCCCGACGCCTGGGCCGCCGTCCGCAGCGCCCGCATGCAGTACGCCACCATGTACGCGCTCATCCCCGCCAACCGCCGCAAGTGGATCATCGGCCAGCTCCTGGCCGAGCGGGAGCCCGCCGCCGAGGTGCGCTCGTTCACCATGCGCGGCTTCCTTCTCCGCATGTACGACGCGGTCGCCCGGGCCGAGCAGGACGTCATGCTCGGCCTCGCCCGCCGCCAGACCGTGGCCCGCCTGGCCGGCGAGGCCCTGGGCGGTCTCGGCGCAGCCCTGGTCTACGTGGCGCTCGGCGTCCTGCTGGCCGTGGCCGCGATCCCGCTCGCCGTCGCGGGCACCGCCGTGCTGGCCATCCGCTCCGCGCAGGGCTCGCTCGGCCGGCTGATGTACGCCACCAACCGCCTCTACGAGGAGGGCCTCTACTTCACCGACTTCCTCGACTTCTGCGCCGACGCCGAGCGCCGCATCCCCGGCGACCGCGACACCGCGATGCCGGACTCCTTCGAGCGCGTCACCGCCACGGAGGTGACCTTCACCTACCCCGGCGCCGCCACCCCCGCGCTGCGCGAGGTGTCCATCGAGATCAAGCAGGGCGAGGTCATCGCCTTCGTCGGCGAGAACGGCTCCGGCAAGACCACCCTCGCCAAGATCCTCGCCGGCCTGTACGAACCCGACACCGGTACCGTCCACTGGGACGACACCGACCTGCGCCAGGTCAGCCCCGACGCCCTGCGCCGGCGCACCGCCGTCATCGCCCAAGACCACACCCGCTGGCCCCTGACCGCCCGCTACAACATCACCATGGGCACCGACAAGGGCGAACCCGCCCTGCACGGCGCCGCCGCCGTCGCCGGCGCCGACGAGGTCATCACCGCCCTCCCCCACGGCTACCGCACCCTGCTGGATCGCCGCTTCAAGGACGGATGCGAGCTGTCCGGCGGCCAATGGCAGCGCATCGCCGTCGCCCGCGGCTTCCACC
Organism: [Actinomadura] parvosata subsp. kistnae; assembly: GCF_900323885.1. Lineage (GTDB taxonomy): Bacteria > Actinomycetota > Actinomycetes > Streptosporangiales > Streptosporangiaceae > Nonomuraea > Nonomuraea composti. The sequence continues at coordinate 804,940 of NZ_OOHJ01000018.1, forward strand.
GCGACGCCGACCTGCTCATCTGCGACGAACCCACCGCCGCACTCGACGCCCGCGCCGAACACGCATTGTTCGAACGCATCCGCCACCACGCCGACGGCCGCACCGTCCTGCTCATCACCCACCGCCTGGCCAGCGTCCGCTACGCCGACCGCATCTACGTCCTCGACCACGGCCGCATCACCGAACACGGCGACCACGACACCCTGATGGCCCTCGACGGCCTCTACGCCGACCTCTACACCCTCCAGGCCACCGCCTACCGCTGACGCGTCAGCTCAGCGCGGCCTCGATGACCGCGCGGGCGATGGTGGCCACCGCGTCCACCCGCTGCCCCGGCCGCTCCAGCACCACCCCCACGGCCACCTCGGGAGCCTCGGCCGGCGCGAACGCGGTGATCACGGCGTTCTCCCCCGGCACGTCCCCCGACGCGGCGGTCTTGGCCGCCATCCGCACCCCCGGAACGCCCGCCCCCGTGCCCGACGCGGGCGCGACCGACGTCATCATGGCCGCCAGGTACCGGGCCAGCACGGGCGCCACCGCCGTGCGGTAGGCCACGGGCGAGGCCCGGTTGATGACGGCCCCGTCCGGCAGTCGCGCCTCCTCCACCAGGTACGGCCGCATCAGCACCCCGTTGTTGGCCACCGCCGCCGACAGCATGGCCACCATCAGCGGCGTCACCCGGTTGCCGTGGTGCCCGATCGCGGTCAGCGCGAGCTGGTCCCGGTCCGCGACGGACGGGAACCGGCTGGGCGTGGCGAGCAGCGGGATCCGGAGCGCGGCCTGGTTGAACCCGAACGCCTCCGCCTGGTCCCGCAGCAGGTCCTGCCCGAGCTGCATCCCGATGGCGGCGAAGGCGGTGTCGCAGGACGCCTGGAAGGCGTACGCGAGCGTGGGCCGCCCGCTCCCGCACCGCGCGCCGGCCTGGAGGTAGGCGGGCGCCCCCGGCAGCCGCAGCCGGGCCGGCGCGGGCACGATCGCCGCCGGCGTGTACTCGCCGGACGCCAGCGCCGCCGCCGCGGTGACCAGCTTGAACGTCGAGCCGGGCGGGTAGAGCCGGTTCAGAGCCCGGTTGAGCAGCGGCTGCGCGGGCTCCTGCCGCAGCTTCCTGGCCGTCTGCGCGAGCAGCCCGCGGTCGAAGGTGGCCAGCGCGTTCGGATCGTACGTCGGGTACGTCGCCAGCCCGAGCACCGCCCCGGTCGCCGGGTCGAGCGCCACCACCGCGCCCGGGATGCCGGCGTTCCGCAGCCCCTGGTAGGCGGCCCGCTGCACCCGGTCGCGGATCGTCAGCCGCAGGTCGGCGCCCTCCACGGCGCCCTCGCCGACCAGCGACCGCACCTTGACCTTCGGGTCCTCGCCCGACAGCACCGCGTCCTGCGCCTGCTCGAGACCGGTCGAGCGGTGCAGCGACACGTGGCCGGTGACGGCGGCGTACTCGGCGCCGCGCGGGTAGGCGCGCCGGTACCGGTAGGGGCCGCCGGTGGCGGGCAGGCTGGTCGCGATCGGCGTGCCGTCGTAGGTGCGGATGTCGCCGCGCGGCCGGCCGTACCGGTCGATGAGGGCGCGCTCGTTCCTGTGGTCGGCGTTGAGCGCGTGCGAGCCGAACGCCTGGACGAGCGTGACGTGCGTGAGCAAGGCGAACAGCAGCACGGCGCACAGCTTGGCGACCCGGCCCAGCGGGACGTCCAGCCACCTCCCCCTCGATCCAGCCATGGATCGAGGTGTAGCAACCGGGCCGCAAAGGCAGGGCTAGAGCAGGCTGCGGTAGTAGGAAATCTTGTGGTGGATGTAGCTCTGGCGCTCGGCGAGGTTCGCGATCTGGGCCTGGACCTGCCGGTCGTGCTCTTCCAGCAGCTTGATGCGGTCGGGGATGGTGTGGTCGCCCGCGCGGACCAGCTCGGCGAAGCGCAGCATCGTGGCGATGGGCATGCCCGTGTCACGCAGGCACCGGACCATGCCGAGCCAGCCGATGTCTTCCTGGCTGAACCTGCGCTGACCTGCGGCGTTGCGGTCGACGCGCTCCAGCAGCCCGATCTTCTCGTAGTAGCGGAGTGTGTCGATGCTGAAGCCGGTCTCCTCGACGACCTCCGCCGGTGTGTAGACGCTCACGCTCCAAGGATCTCACCTGGAGTCCACTCCAGGTCAACCGCTTGACATGGAGTGCGCTCCAGGTCTCAGAGTCTGCGCCATGAACATCGCACTGGGCACGATCCCGTTCGGCACCACCGTGGACCTGGACACCACTTTCGCGCTTCTCGACCGGTTCGTGGAGGCCGGCGGCACCAGGATCGACACGGCGAACAACTACCCGTTCTGGGTGGAGGGCCGCACGGGGGACGAGAGCGAGCTGGCCATCGGCGCGTGGCTGGCCGCCCGCGGCAACCGCGACGCGGTCGTCCTCAGTACGAAGGTCGGCGCCCGCCCCACCGTCGCCGGCGACCGCACGCTGGACTCGGCGGAGGGCCTGTCCGCGGCCGCCATCGCCCGGGGCGCGGAGGGCAGCCTCAAGAGATTGGGGACGGACTACATCGATGTGTATTGGTCGCACATCGAGGATCGGTCCGTCCCGTTCGAGGAGACTTTGCGGGCCTTCGACGAGCTGGCGCGGGCCGGCAAGGTGCGGGCCATCGGGGCCAGCAACATGCCGGCCTGGCGGCTGGAGCGGGCCAGGAACGTCTCGGGGGCGCGCGGCTGGCTCCCCTACACCCACGTCCAGCAGCGGCACACCTACCTGCGCCCGCGCCCGGGCACGAAGCTGCCCGAGTCGGGGCACCGGCTGGTGACGGACGACCTGCTCGGCTACCTGGCCGACGAGCCGGACCTGACGCTGTGGGCGTACAACACGCTGATGTTCGGCGCCTACACGCGGCCGGACCGGGCGATCCCCGAGATCTACGACCACCCGGGCACGACGCGGCGGCTGGCCGTCCTGCACGAGGTGGCCGGGGAGCTGGACGCGACGCCGAACCAGGTGGTGCTGGCCTGGCTGATGGCCGACGGGATCGTGCCGATCGTCGGGGTCTCCACGATGGAGCAGCTGGAGGAGGCGATCGGCGCGGCGGAGCTCAAGCTGGACGACGAGCAGCGCGCCCGCATGGACGCCGCCATGTAGCGCTCCTACGGCAGGTGGTCGGCCAGGTAGCGGCGGACCAGTTGCTTGCACTCGGCGATCAGCTCGGGGTCGCCGCCCGGATCGACGCGGAAGGCCAGCTTGAGCACCGCGTCGGTGGCCTCGACCGCCACCAGCAGCGCGCGGTCGAGCCCCGGGCCCGCGGGCGCGCCGAGCAGCTCCAGCGTCAGGGCGCGCAGGCGCTCGGCCACGACGACGTTGTTCTCCTGCGTCTCGTCGAGCGCCCGCTTGCCGCTGTCGCCGGGCGCGCCGAGCACCTCGCCGAAGTCGACGACGGCGAAGCCGGGGGTGGTGCGCTTCATGTCGACGAACTCGTCGATGGCCAGGTCGACCAGGTCGGTCCAGTGGCCGAGGTCGGCCGTGGGGATGCGCTCGGTGATGCGCTGCAGGAACGCCTCGAGGTTGCGCCGCGCCAGCGCCCCCACCAGCCCCTGCTTGTCGGGGAAGAACTGGTAGAACGTGCCGATCGGCACCTCGGCCCGGCGCGCGACCTCTTTCGTGGTCAGCGCCTCGTAGCCGACCTCGTCGAGCAGGAGCGCGCACTCGTCGAGCATGCGCTCCACGCGCTCGACGCTCCGGCGCTGAGCGGGTCGGCGGCGCAGGGTACTGGTCATGCCCCCATCCTTGCGCATTCGCGCCCGGATGAGTCAGAGTCTTTGACCTCGGACAAACATGAGCCACCCTCATAGGAGGCGGATATGTTCTGGTGGGGCACGGCCACGGCGGCGTACCAGATCGAGGGCGCCACCACCGAGGACGGCAGGGGTGCCTCCGTCTGGGACGTCTTCTCCCACGAGCCCGGCCGCACCAGGAACGGCCAGACGGGCGACGTGGCCTGCGACCACTACCACCGCTGGCCCGAGGACGTCGCCCTCATGCGCGGCCTCGGCGTCAACGCCTACCGCTTCTCGATCGCCTGGCCGCGCGTGCTGCCCGAGGGCTCCGGCCGGGTGAACGCGGCGGGGCTCGACTTCTACGACCGGCTGGTGGACGCCCTGCTGGCGGCCGGCGTCCAGCCGGTGCCCACGCTGTTCCACTGGGACCTGCCCCAGGCGCTGGAGGAGCGCGGCGGCTGGCTGAGCCGCGAGGTCAGCGAGCTGTTCGCCGCGTATGCCGCCACGGTCGGCGCGCGGCTGGCCGACCGCGTGCCGATGTGGATCACCCTGAACGAGCCGTTCGTCCATATGGCCTACGGCTACGCCATGGGCGTGCACGCCCCCGGCCGGGCCCTGCTGACCGATGCTCTGCCCGCCGCCCACCACCAGCTCCTCGGCCACGGCCTGGCCGTGCGGGCGCTCAGGGCGGCCGGCGCCCGCCAGGTGGCGCTGACGAACAACTGCACGCCCGTCTGGCCGGCCTCGGAGAGCGAGGCGGACGTGCGGGCGGCCGACGCGTACGACATCCTGCACAACCGGCTGTTCAACGACCCCGTGCTTCTCGGGAAATATCCGGATTTGTCGGCATACACGTCCGCGCTGGACTTCGTCCGTGACGGCGACCTGGAGACCATCGCCGCCCCGCTCGACGCCCTCGGCATCAACTACTACAACCCCACCCGCATCGCCGCCCCCACCGGTGACGGGCTCCCGTTCGACGACGCGGGCGTCACCGGCTACCCCACCACCGCGTTCGGCTGGCCGGTCGTCCCCGACGGCCTGCGCGAGCTGCTCACCGGCCTCAAGGCCCGGTACGGCGCCGCGCTCCCGCCCATCCTGATCACCGAGAACGGCTGCTCCCAGGAGGACGTCCCGGGCCCGGACGGCACGATCGACGACACCGCCCGAATCGACTACCTCGACGGCCACATCGCCGCCATGCGGCAGGCCATGGCCGAAGGGGTGGACGTGCGCGGCTACTTCGTCTGGTCACTGCTGGACAACTTCGAGTGGGCCGAGGGCTACGACCAGCGCTTCGGCCTCGTGCACGTGGACTTCGCCACCCAGCGCCGCACGCCGAAGCGCTCCTACCACTGGTACGCGCGGTTCCTGGAAGGTCAGAACACCGACACGTGAACGTGGTCGTAGTGGTTGGCGGTCACGCCGCCGCGGTCGGACATCGGGTCCCAGCCGCCGCCTGACCGGATGTCGTAGTAGCGCTGCTTCCAGATGATGTACATGACGCCCAGCCGGGGGCCGTTCTTGATCAGCCAGGCGGCCAGCGCGTCGCCGTTGGCCGCGTCGGAGCCGGTGGCCATCCGGCCGCCGCTCGACATCATGAAGTCGCAGGCCCGGCCCTTGCCGTGCTCGCCCGGGTCGCCGGGGCGCAGGCAGCCGACGCCGTACTTCATCGGGAAGTTCGCCATGATCTCGGCGCGGACGTTGATCATGCGCGGCGTCAGGCCCTCGGCGCCGCCCGGCTGCTGGAAGCCGTACTTCTGCAGCAGCTTCTGGATCTCGTCCTTCTTGTTCTGCAGCGCCTTGATCTCCTTGCGCATCTTCTCGATCTTCTCGCTGGCGTTGGCCTTCGCGTCGTTGTGCTTGTCGATCAGCTTCTTGATGCTCTCGACGCGCTGGGCCCGCTCGTTGGCCATGAACGTGAGGTTGGCGGCGCCGCCGAGCATGGCGTAGGGGTCGGCGTTGGGGGTGAGCAGCCGCACGCCGTCGAGGGGCCCGAACATGTAGGAGGTCTGGGCGATGCGGCTCACCTCGGCCTGGGCGGCCTTGAGCTGCGCCTCCAGGTCGCCGGAGGTGTCGGTGGCCTTCTTGGCCTGGACCCTGATCTCTTCGAGGCTCTGGATCTGGCCGCGGTAGAGCTCGTTCAGCCGGGCGGCCTGTTTGGTGAGTTTGCGCAGCTCGGCGGGGCTGGGGTCGGCCATGGCCGGCGACGGGGAGTGGAGTCCGAGCAGCCCGGAGAGTACGGCGACGAGAACGGCGAGCCGCCAGATTCTCACACCCGTCCCCTCCCCTCTAGACGGACCGAAACTATAGAAGATGATCTTGATCCCTGTCATCCGAACGGCCGAACTGCTGCACCTTTGGCGAAACTTATCGGGTTTTGTCCGAATCGCGCGGGACCCTCGCGCGCGGCGCGGCGGCACCCCGGCGCGCCGCGCACCGACCTCCTCTTGCATGCGTGGACAGAACATGATTCGGTCGCGTTGGGACATGCCGAAGACAAGCAAGCATTCGGTCAAGCAGGAGGCTCACGACATGCGCCAGCACGACACGCTGTTCATCGGGGGCGAATGGGTGGCCCCCGCGGGCACCGGCACGATCGACGTCATCTCCCCCCATACCGAGGAGATCGTCGGCCGGGTGCCGGACGGCACCACCGAGGACATGGAGCGCGCCGTCGCGGCCGCCCGGGAGGCGTTCGACCACGGGCCCTGGCCCCGCATGACGTTCGCCGAGCGGGCCGAGGTGATCGCCCGGCTGGCCGCCATCTACAACGAGCGCCAGAGCGAGATGGCCCAGCTCATCACCGAGGAGATGGGCTCGCCGATCACGTTCTCCAACCTCGCGCAGGCGCCGCAGCCGCTTGGCATGCTCCAGTTCTACGCCGAGCTCGGCCGGACGTTCGAGCAGGAGGAGCAGCGGCCCGGCCTGTTCGGCCCCATCACCGTGCGCAGGGAGCCCGTGGGCGTGGTGGCGGCCGTCGTGCCGTGGAACGTCCCCCAGTTCGTGACCATGACCAAGGTCGCGCCCGCGCTGCTCGCGGGCTGCACGATCGTGCTCAAGCCGGCCCCCGAGACGCCGCTGGACGCGTACCTGCTGGCCGAGTGGGCGGCCGAGGCCGGCGTGCCGGCGGGCGTGCTCAACATCGTCGTCGCCGGCCGCGAGGTCGGCGAGCACCTGGTCGCCCACAAGGGCGTGGACAAGGTCGCCTTCACCGGCTCCACCGCCGCCGGGCGGCGCATCGCCGCCGTCTGCGGCGAGCAGCTCAAGCGGGTCAGCCTGGAGCTCGGCGGCAAGTCCGCCGCGATCATCCTGGACGACGCCGACCTGGCCGCCAGCATGGGCTTCCTGTCGATGGCCTCCCTCATGAACAACGGCCAGGCGTGCGTGGCCCAGACCCGCATCCTGGCCTCCCGCAACCGCTACGACGAGGTCGTGGACGCCATCGCCGCCATGGTCGGCGCCCAGCCCGTCGGCGACCCCGCCGATCCCGCCACCGGCATCGGCCCCCTGGTCGCCAAGCGGCAGCAGGAGCGCGTCGAGGGCTACATCAAGCTCGGCATGGACGAAGGCGCCAAGATCGTGGTGGGCGGCCTCGACCGGCCGTACGACCGCGGCTGGTACGTCGCGCCCACCGTCTTCGCCGGCGTCAGCAACGACATGCGCATCGCCCGCGAGGAGATCTTCGGGCCGGTCCTCGCGGTGATCCCGTACGAGGACGAGGCCGATGCCGTCCGCATCGCCAACGACAGCGACTACGGCCTGGCCGGCACCGTCTGGACCGCCGACGCCGAGCACGGCATGGAGGTGGCCCGCCAGGTCCGCACCGGCACGTACGGCGTGAACTGCTTCATGCTGGAGACCAACGCCCCCTTCGGCGGCTACAAGGCCAGCGGCATCGGCCGCGAGCTCGGCCCCGAGGGCCTCAACTCCTACCTGGAGTACAAGACGATCGCCCGCCTGGGCTGAGCCGGGACACGAATGAGGGCCCCGCCACCCCTGGCGGGGCCCTCTGTACGGATGGTCACCCAGCGCGCCCCCGCGACGCTGGGCTACCGGCCGACTACAGCAGTATGTCCCACGTCCACCGCATCGACGGTTTCCTTCCCCAGAGACTTTCTCCCGGCGGTTTCCTGCCATCCGCCCTAGGTAGACGTGTTTCACTCAGGAAAAGTTCGAGGAGATCCATTTGCCGATCCGGCGGACGAGTTCGGGCGTCGCCGCCGACTCCGCGTGCCCGAATCCGGGCTCGATCCACAGCTCCTTCGGCTCCTTCGCGCCGTCGTAGAGCTGGCGCGCGTGATCCAGCGGGAAGAACGCGTCCGCGTCGCCGTGCACGATCAGCAGCGGCACCGGCGCGATCAGCCCGGCGGCCTCGTGCGGCGGCATCGGGACCGGGTCCCACTCGCCCCGCGCGATCCTGGTGCGCTTGGCCACGCGCGCCGCCCACCGCCCGACCGGCCGCTCGATCGCCCAGTGCACCTGCCGCATCGGCTTGGTCCCCCGGTAGTACCAGCGGGCCGGCCCGCTCACCGCCACCACGGCGTCCACCCCGCCGCGCAGCCCCGCGTGCCGGACGGCCACCGCCGCGCCCATGGAGAAGCCCACGACCGCGACCTTCGAGTAACCGATCACGCGGGCGTGCCTGACCGCGGCCTCCACGTCGAGGATCTCCAGGTCGCCCACCGTGGTCTCGCCGCCGGACCGGCCGTGGCCGCGGAAGTCGAAGGCGATGACGCCGCCGTACCCGCTCAGCACGTGCACGATGCGGCGCGCGGTGCGCTCCCGCCAGGACCCGGTGAAGCCGTGCGCCACCACGATCCCCACGTCCGTACGGGCGGAGGGCGTGTGCGCGGCGTCGATGCGGACCCCGTCCTCGGTCCTGAGCATGACGGGGAAGTTGGGCGCGAAAGGCATGGATATGAGGTTATGTCCGCTGCGCGTCGATGCCGTGCCCGGCCGCCCACACCGCGATCTGCGAGCGCGCGTCGAAGCCCAGCTTGTCCATGATGTTGGCGACGTGCCTGGCCACGGTGGCCGGGCTGATCACCAGCTCCGCGGCGATCGCCCGGTTGCTCAAGCCTTTGGTCAGCAGCAGCGCGATCTCCCGCTCCCTGGCCGTCAGCCCGCCGTACCGGGGCCCGACCCCCACCTCGATCGGAAGCGGCCCCTGCCCGTCCGCGCCGCCGCCCCCTTGCCCGGCCCGCCGCCGACCCCCTGCCCGGCCGCGCCGCCGGGCACGTGCGCGGCCTCGCTGTCGAGCACGTGCCGGGCCACCTCGTCCGGCGGCCACTCCATACCCCTGGCCCACAGCAGCGTCACCCGGCCCTCGCCGAGCTCAGCGCGGGCCAGCGTCAGCAGCTCCCGCACCCGCCCCGGCGGGCCGACCTGCCCGATCGACTCGCGCAGCGCGGTGGCGGCGGCCCCGGCCAGCACCGCCCCTCCAGGTCGCCCTGCGCCTGCGCCAGCGCCGACAGGGCCGACAGCGCCCGCATCACGCCCCTGCGCTGCCCCGCCTTCCTGCTCAGCTCCAGCCCGGCGGCCACGTGCTTCCTCGCGGCGGCCCGGTCGCCCAGGCCGGCCGCCACCCGGCCGAGCTGGGCGTGGCAGCGGGCCAGCTCGACCCGGTTGTCCATGCCCTCCAGCAGCGGCAGCGCGTCCGCGTGGCACGACAGGGCCGTCTCCAGGTCGCCCGCCGCCTCGGCCACCGCGCCGAGATGGGTCAGCGCCCTGGCCTGCGTCCAGTGGTGGCCCGCCTGCCTGCCCAGCGCCAGCGCCTCCTCGCCGTGCCGCCTGGCCTGCCGCAGCCGCCCCTGGAACAGCGCCAGGTTGAGCCGCGCGATCCGGGCCGTGGCCAGGTTGAACGGGTCGTCGTGCGCGCTCGCCGCCGCCTCCAGCTCCTCCATGTACCGCAGCGCCCGCTCCGTCCGCCCGGTGCGGAAGAACACGGTCAGCGCCACGCCGTAGGAGATGCCCAGCCAGTGCGTGTACGGATGCCGCTTCTGCTCCTCCACCCCCTGCACGATCAGCTCCTCGGCCCGCTCCAGCTCGTCGGCCAGCTCCAGCCCGTACGCCAGCGCCGCCGCGGCCACCGCCACCACGTCGTCGGGCACCTTGGCCAGGTCGAGCGCGAGCAGCCGCTCGTGCCACCCGACGCTCTCGCCCAGGTCGCCGCGCACGGCCAGGATCGCCAGCGCCGCCCGCGCCAGCCGCAGCCCGGTCACCGCGTCACGTGAGGCGACGGCCCAGTCGATCGCGGCCCGGCAGTCGTCGAGCAGCGTGCGGCCCCTGATGAAGTGCGCGAGCCGGGCCGGCCACGGCATCCGCGGCTCCAGCGAGCCGCCCTCGTAGCACCGCTCCATCTCCTCGCAGACGACCCGCAGGTGCCGGTCGCGCAGCCGGGCGACCTCGCCCACCTCCTCCAGGCGGTCGGCGGCGTACTGGCGGATGGTCTCCAGCAGGCGGTAGCGGCCGGCGCCGCCCTGGTGCAGCACCAGCGACTTGTCCACCAGCCCGGCCAGCAGGTCGAGCAGCTCGGCCCGGCGCAGGATGCCGCCGTCGGCGCACACCCGCTCGGCCAGCCCCAGGTCGAAGACCCCGGCGAACACCGACAGCCGCCGCAGCAGCACCCGCTCCTTGGGCGTGAGCAGGTCGTGGCTCCACTCCACGGTGGCCAGCAGCGTGCGCTGCCGGGCGGGCGCCGTGCGGTGGCCGGTGGTGAGCAGCGCGAACCGGTCGCCGATGCGGTCGGCGATCCGGCCGGGGCTGAGCAGGCCGGTCCTGGCCGCCGCCAGCTCCAGGGCCAGCGGCAGGCCGTCGAGGGCCCGGCACAGGCGTACGACGTCGGGCATGTGCTCCGTCACCGCCCGCGCGCCCGCCGCCAGCGCCCGCTCCACGAACAGCAGCACCGACTCGGCGTCGGGATGCCGCTCGTCGGGCAGCTCCAGCGGCGGCACCCGCCAGACCAGCTCGCCCTGGATGCGCAGCGGCTCCCGGCTGGTGAGCAGGAAACGCAGGCGGGGGCACTCGGCGATGAGCTGGGCGACCAGCTCGGCGCAGCGTTCGACCAGGTGCTCGCAGTTGTCCAGCAGGATCAGGGTGCTGGCGTCACGCAGGCGCAGCCGCAGGCCGTCGAGCAGCCGCCCGGGCAGCTCGTCGCGGACGCCGAGCACGCCGGCCACCTCGTTCACGACCAGCGCGGGATCTCCGACGCGGGCCAGCTCCACCAGCCACACGCCGTCGGCGAACCAGGGCCGCGCCTGCGCCGCCACGCGCAGCGACAGCCGGGTCTTGCCGATGCCGCCCACGCCGCTCAGCGTGATCACGCGTTCCGCGCGGACGAGCGCGCCCAGCTCGGACACGTCGCGTTCGCGGCCGATGAAGCGGTTGGGCTCCACAGGGAGGTTGTGCGGGGCTGGCACGGTCATCTTCGGGGCCCCAAGTGGTCGCGGCAGGCTCTCCTACGAGCCAAGTCTCCCCCGCGCCAGGGGCCGATGCGATCACTTTCCGTGCAGAGTCAGCGACCCGCCCGCTACGAATGTGAGGCGTTCACGTCGGCGGCGCCCAGGACGGGCACGAGCCGTTCAGGTCGGCGACGCTCATCACGATCCGCACCCGCGACTCCTCGGCCGCGTCGAGGGCCTGCCGGACGTCGGAGATCATCACCCGGGCGCCGCTCTCGTGGATGCGGTCGCGCAGCGTGGCGGTGTCGAGATCGGGCGGCAGGGGCCAGACGACGCCGCCCGCCGCGATCACCGCGTTGGTCGACACGAGCAGGTCGGGCCCGACGCGCAGGCAGATGAGCACGGTGTCTCCGGAGCGCACTCCCCTGCGCCGCAGCTGGACGGTCGCGACCGCGGATCTCTCGTCGAGCTGCTCCTCGGTGAGCTTCAGGCCGGTGCCTGAGTCCACCATCACGATGCGCTCATCCATGGGGCCCACCGTAGGGAGGGCGTCTCGTGCACACATGGGGCGGAATATGCAGATCCCTATGCAGAAGTCGGCACGGCTACGGGTCGTCCTTCTGGTGCTCGGTGGCCCAGACCGCGATCTGCGCCCGTGAGGTGTAGCCGAGCTTCTCCATGATGTTGGCGATGTGCCGGGCGACCGTCGCGGGGCTGATCACCAGCTCTTCGGCGATGATCCGGTTGGACAGCCCCCGGGTGAGCAGCCCGGCGATCTCCTGCTCGCGCGCGGTCAGCAGCGAGTGCCTGCCCGGCTCGGCCGCCACCGGGGCCTTGACCGGGGGCTTGCCCGTCACCCGCTCGCCCGACAGCACGTGGCGGGCGGCCATGTCGGGGCGCATCGTCTGGCCGCGCGACCACAGCGCGCTGGTGCGGCTCTCGCCCAGCTTCGTGCGGGCCCGGCCGAGCAGCTCCTCGATCCTGGTCGTGGCCGAGTGCTGCCCGATCGACTCGCGCAGCCCGGCCGCCGCCGCGGCGGCCAGCACGGCGCCCTCCAGGTCGCCCTCGCACTCGGCCAGCACCGACAGCCCCACCAGGCAGCGGGCCTCGCCCTGCCGCTGCCCGCCGGCCCACGCCAGCTCCAGGCTGGCCGACAGCTGCTCACGCGCGAGGCCGAACTCGTGCAGCATGGCCGCCACCCGCCCGATCCGCGCCAGGCACCGGGTCAGCTCGGGGTCGCCGCCCGGCTCGGCGCCGCCGCCCAGCTCGCGCAGCCAGGGGGCGGCCGTCTTGTAGTGCTCCTTGGCGGTGCTCAGGTCGCCCCTGGCCTCGGCCACCGAGCCGAGCTGGATCGCGGTCCGGGCCATCAGCCAGCGGTGGCCGTGCGCCCGCGCCCGCGCCAGCGCCTCCTCGCCGTGCCGCTGCGCCTCCCGCAGCCGGCCGCGCACCAGCGCCACCGCCGACAGCCCGAGCAGCCCGCCGCCTGGTTCCACGTGTCGCCGGTGCGGGTGGCCAGGGCCAGGCCCTCCTCCGCGTGGTGCAGCGCCTCATCGGCGCGCCCCATGCGCAGCAGCACGACGACCATGAGGCTGTGCATGACGCAGTGCGGGAACAGGTCGTCGCGCGACATCTCCGCCAGGCTCGCCTCCGCCGTCTCCAGCGCCCGGCCCAGCTCGTCGCGCGCCTCCAGCCCATAGGCGAGGTACGCCTTGGCGTGCGCGATCTGGTCGGCGGACACCCCGGTCAGGTCGAGCGAGAGCAGCCGCTCGATCCAGCCGACGATCTCCGTCACGTTGCCGCCGAGGGGCAGCAGCCCCGTGCTGGTGCGGCACAGCCGCAGGCCCGCGGGAACGTTCCCGGCCTCCACGGCCCAGTCGAGCGCCACGCGCTGGTCGTCGATCAGGTCGCGGCTGGCGCGCAGCGCCTCCAGCCGCCGCTCCCACGGCACGCCGGGCAGCACCATCTCGGTCATGAAGTGCCGCTCCTGCAGCTCGCACAGCACGTCGAGGTGGCGCTGGCGCAGGACCTCGCGCTCGCCGGCCTGGTCGAGGCGCTCGACGGCGTACCGCTTGATCGTCTCCAGCAGCCAGTAGCGCCTGCGGCTCTCGTCGCACAGCACGAGCGACTTGTCGACCAGCCCGCCGAGCAGGTCGACGATCTCGCCCTCGGGGATGGGCCGCTCGGCGCAGACCTGCTCGGCCAGGTCGAGGTCGAAATCACCGGCGAACACCGACAGCCGCCGCAGCAGCACCTGCTCCTTGGCCGAGAGCAGGTCGTAGCTCCACTCGACGGCCGCCAGCAGCGTGCGCTGACGGGGCGGGGCGGTGCGGCCCCCCGTGGTCAGCAGCGAGAACCGGTCGTCGATGCGGTCGGCGATCTGGCCGGGGCTGAGCAGGCTCGTACGGGCCGCGGCCAGCTCCAGCGCCAGCGGCAACCCGTCGAGCGCCCGGCACAGCCGCACCACGTCGGGCAGGCTCTCGGGCCCCAGCCTGGTGCCGGCCGCCGCCGCGCGGTCCATGAAGAGCTGCACGGACTCGGCCTCGGGCGTGGCCGGATCGGGCAGGTCGAGCGGCGGCACCCGCCAGATCAGCTCGCTGGGGATGCGCAGCGGCTCTCGGCTGGTGGCCAGGACGCGCAGCGACGGGCAGGCCGCGACCAGCGCGGAGACCAGTTCGGCGCACGTGTCGACCACGTGCTCGCAGTTGTCGAGCAGCAGCAGGCAGCGCTGGTCGCCCAGCCGGGCCGTCATGGTGTCGCGCAGCGGCCTGGCGCTCTCTTCGCGCACGCCGAGCACGCGGGCCACCTCCTGCTCGACGAGCTCGGGACGGCCGAACCTGGCCAGCTCCACCAGCCACACGCCGTCGGGGAACGACGGCAACAGCCCGGCCGCCACCTGGAGGGCCAGCCGGGTCTTGCCGATGCCGCCGACCCCGCACAGTGTCACCACTCGCGTCTCGCCGAACAGGCCGCGCAGGTCGTCGAGGTCGCGCTCGCGGCCGATGAACCGGTTGGGCTCTGCCGGAAGGTTGTGCCGGGGGGTATCTGGCATGTGCTCACCCTGCGTCGCGGAAGGATCACACTCTCCCACAGTGTCGCACTTTTCACAGGCCAAGCGAGCTCACGACCGCCCTTTCGTCGACGACCCGCAGAATGGGGTCGCCGAGCAGCCTCCTGGCCAGGTCGTACGGCGCCACGATCATGGTGGCCCGGCGTTCCTGGGCCAGCACGCGGCAGCCGACCAGGCTCGGCTCGTGGGCGACCACGACGTGGGCGCCGGCCGTCATCGCCAGATCGATCACCCGCAGCCCGCGGAACGGCTCGCTCACCGCGCTGATCACGACGTCGTCCTTGCCGACGACCAGCCGGGCGGCGAGCCGGCGCAGGTCGGTGGCCAGGTCGGTGTTGTCGAGCACGCGCACGCCGTCGAGGGTGAACGCCGGCCCGGCCAGCGGCCCGAACTCCACCGCGCCCGCCGTCAGCAGGTCGGCGAACGGCCGGGCCCCCGGCGTGGGGCGGAAGGCGAACACCTGGTCGACCTTCACGGCCTCGGGGTCGTAGCGGTCTTGGGCGATCATCAGCCGGGCGGTGCCGGTGGCCGAGAGCTCCGCCACCCCGCCGGCCCAGGCCACGGCGTGCACGGCCACGGGCAGGAACGCGCCGAGCGGCACGTTGACCAGCACGTGGTCGCCGTAGCGCAGGCCCTGGGCGCGCAGCCCGGCGGCGGCGCGGGTGACGCGTCTGGCGAAGGCGGAGTAGGACAGCACCTCGCCGGTGCGGACGTCGCTCACCGCCGGCTGCTCGCCCTGCATCGGTGCCGCCGCCATCACGAGCTCTGTCCAGGTCATGACGACAATCTAGGGACCGGGACCAAGATTGCCATGCGCACAAATGTGCAACCCCCTATGTAGGTGGGCCGCCGTTCCCGCCGTCTGCTCCTACAGTTGTCACCGGTCCTTGTTCTTCATCCGTCTGTACATCGTTCCTCACCCTGTCCGCTCCTGCCATCTGAGGGGATCAACTAGACTTAGTAGGTCGCGACTTCGCGCGGCCGCCCCCACGACACACAGAGCGAGACGTCATCATGCCTTTGAACAGCCGCGACGACCTGCGGAACATCGCGATCATCGCGCACGTCGACCATGGCAAGACCACGTTGGTCGACGCGATGCTCTGGCAGTCCGGGGCGTTCCGCGCCAACCAGGACGTCGACGACCGCGTCATGGACTCCAACGACCTGGAGCGCGAGAAGGGCATCACCATTCTCGCGAAGAACACCGCCGTCCAGCACGGCGGCATGACGATCAACATCATCGACACCCCGGGCCACGCCGACTTCGGCGGCGAGGTCGAGCGCGGCCTGTCGATGGTCGACGGCGTCGTGCTGCTGGTCGACGCCAGTGAGGGGCCGCTGCCGCAGACCCGGTTCGTGCTGCGCAAGGCGCTGGCCGCGAAGATGCCGGTCATCCTGTGCATCAACAAGGTCGACCGGCCCGACGCGCGCATCAAGGAGGTCGTGGACGAGGTCTACGAGCTCTTCATGGACCTCGACGCCACCGAGGAGCAGATCGACTTCCCGATCGTCTACGCCTCGGCGAAGGCGGGCCGGGCCTCCATGGAGCGCCCCGCCGACGGCGGCATGCCCGACTCGGAAGACCTCGAGCCGCTCTTCGACATCATCAAGTCGACGATCCCGGCGCCCACCTACGACCCGAGCGCGCCGCTGCAGGCGCACGTCACCAACCTCGACGCCTCCTCCTACCTGGGCCGCATCGCGCTGTGCCGGATCCACCAGGGCGTGCTGCGCAAGGGCCAGCAGGTGGCCTGGTGTCGCACCGACGGCTCGATCCAGAAGGTCAAGATCACCGAGCTGCTCATGACGGAGGCGCTGGAGCGCAAGCCGGCCGAGCAGGCCGGGCCCGGCGACATCATCGCCATCGCGGGCATCCCCGAGATCATGATCGGCGAGACGCTGGCCGACCCCGACGACCCGCGCCCGCTGCCGCTCATCACGGTCGACGAGCCGGCCATCTCGATGACCATCGGCACCAACACCTCGCCCCTGGTGGGCAAGGTCAAGGGCTCGAAGGTGACCGCCCGCATGGTGAAGGACCGCCTGGAGAAGGAGCTCGTCGGCAACGTCTCGCTGCGCGTGCTGCCCACCGACCGGCCCGACGCCTGGGAGGTGCAGGGCCGCGGCGAGCTGGCGCTGGCCATCCTGGTGGAGCAGATGCGCCGCGAGGGCTACGAGCTGACCGTCGGCAAGCCGCAGGTCGTCACCAAGGTCATCGACGGCAAGGTGCACGAGCCGGTCGAGCGCCTGACGGTCGACTGCCCCGAGGAGTACCTCGGCGCGGTCACGCAGCTCCTGGCCGTCCGCAAGGGCCGCATGGAGCACATGACCAACCACGGCACCGGCTGGATCCGGATGGAGTTCGTGGTGCCGGCGCGCGGCCTGATCGGCTTCCGCACCGAGTTCCTCACCGAGACGCGCGGCACGGGTCTGGTGCACCACGTGTTCGACTCGTACGAGCCGTGGTTCGGCGAGCTGCGCACCCGCAACAACGGCTCGCTGGTGGCCGACCGGTCGGGCCCGGTGACCGCGTTCGCGATGCTCAACCTCCAGGAGCGCGGCGTGCTGTTCGTCTCGCCGGGCACCGAGGTCTACGAGGGCATGATCGTCGGCGAGAACTCCCGTTCCGACGACATGGACGTGAACATCACCAAGGAGAAGAAGCTCACCAACATGCGCTCCTCCACCAGCGAGGAGACGGAGAAGGTGATCCCGCCGCGCGTGCTGTCGCTGGAGCAGGCCCTGGAGTTCATCCGCGAGGACGAATGCGTGGAGATCACCCCTGAGGCCGTGCGCATCCGCAAGGTCGTGCTCGACGCGGCCACCCGTGGCCGCGCCGCGGCCCGCGCCAAGCGCGCCTGACGGAGCCGCCGGAAATCTTCACCGGAGCCGCGCTTTGCTCGCTTTTTTGCGAACAAAGCGCGGCTTTCTGGTAAGTGCGGGAAGTAAGTACCCCGGCTCCGCCACGTGCGATGGAAAGGCTCTCCCGGGTCACGCCGTAAAGAAAAGTTGTCATGGGAGCAGCTGTAATCACACCGTGACCCTACGAGATAGAACAATGGCGCATGCCGGAGAATCATCCAAATTGTGGGAAAGCTCCGGATGGCAATCGCGTTCGGGCTGGCGCTGGTGTCGTTGGGGGCGATCGTTTGGTGCACCGTTGCAGCCAGACCGGTAGCGGGCCCTGCCCCGCCGAAAGGCACCGCAGGTCCCAACCCGTGGGTGGCCGCGGCCACCCGCGCCGACCCCGACGTGCGCTGGGCCCGCAGGGCCACCACGGAGGTGTCGATCTCCAGGGCGAGCAGGAGCGACCTGGAACCGGTCCCTGAGGGCCGGCTCGACCCCCGCCAGCGGCACGTCAAGGTGACCGTCAAGCACCGGCTGCAGCTCGCCCCGCGCGACACCCTCATCGAGGCGTTACGCCAGGGCGGTGGCTTCCCCGGCACGCTGCAGCAGGTCACCGACGCCGCGTTCGGCGCCATCAAGGTAGACGGCCCCAGCCTGGCCCCGACGACCCGCCTGGCGCCGACCCTCATCTCGGAAAGCGGCCGGACCACGGCCGAGTTCACCGTGACGCTGCTGCGCCAGCTCCGGCCCGACCAGCTGCTGAAGCTGGGCTTCGAGGAGCCCAAGGCGTTCCCGCTCATCGTCACCAGCCGCTCCATCACCGTGCTGCCCGGCGAGTGGAGCGTGCTGCGGCTGGAGGGCATCACGCCGGAGCAGGAGGAGGCCGAGCGGCTGGCGTTCACCGTCGGGGCGTACCCGGTGAGCCTGACGCTCGCGCCCGACTCCTTCGGCTTCCCCGACGTGGTCGTCCAGGAGGACTTCTCGTGGGCCACCGCGCTCGGCGTGCTCACCGCGATCGCGCTGGCGATCTACCTGCTGCGCTCGCTCGGCAAGGGCTGGTGGGCCAGGCTCGCCAACAGGGAGCTGTTCTTCGGGCTCGCACTGGCCGCGCCCGCGCTGCTGATCCCGCTGTTCGCCGAGGACTGGTCGGTGGTGGCGTACGTCATCCTCTTCATCGCCGTGCCCCTCCTCGCGCTGCGGCACGCCAGCCGCGTGCTGCCGACCAGCCCGCCGTGGGACACCCGTGACCTGCTCGTCGTCACCGGCGCCGGCGTCGCGATCGGGCTCGGCATGCTCGCCTGGTCGTGGCTGCACGGGCAGCAGTCCGGCCAGGCGCTGCTGGCCGGCGGGGCCGTGGCGGCCGTCGCCGCGGCCGGCTCGGCGATCGCGTTCAGCGTGGACCTGGGGGTACGGCCGGTCGTCGTCCGCCTGGCGGTGCTGTCGGCCGAGGCCGCGATCGGGCTGCTGGCCCTGGCCCTGTGGCTGCGGGCGCTGGCCGGCGGGGTGTACCCGCCCGACAGCATCCGGCTGGTGCTCGCGCTGAGCTGGGCGCTGATCCCGATCTCCGCGCTGGCCGTGGCCACCAAGCAGTGGAAACGCCAGACCGTCGTGGGCGCCGTGCTCATCAGCCTGCTCGTGCAGGGCTGGCCCACCGAATGGCTGGACTCGGGGTCGTGGAGCCTGGCCGTCCAGCAGGACGAGCCGCGCATCGGCAACCTCGTGCTCAGCCCGATCGTGCGCGGGGTGATGGGGCTGCTGCTGCTCGGGTTCGTGATGCTGGTGCTGCGGCTGCGGCGGCTGGGCGCGCAGCTCTCCGCGGTCGACAATCCCGTGGCCGAGTCGACCATGATCTGCGTGCTGATGGTGCTCTACATCACGCCCAGCGGCAGCACCACGCTGGCCGACATCGACGTGCCGCTGCCGCTGCTGGCCATCACCTCGCTCGTGGCCTGGGCGACCGCACAATGGCTGCTCACCGGCCCCCGCATGGCCATCCCCGAGCCGGTCAACCTGGAGGAGCACCGCGCCCTCATCAGGGCCGCCCTGCACAAGCGGCTGCTGCTGGTCGCCGAGCAGGAGTTGTACCGCGTCGGGCGGGCCAGGATCGGCGCGGGCGAGCTGACCATGGCCGACTTCGACCAGCAGCACAACGCGCTCGAAGCGGCCATGAACCGGCACGGCCGGCACCCGGAGACCGCCTTCGCCACCTCCGCCGGCTGCTCGCCCTGGTACAACGGCATCCACGCCTTCACCGTCAGCCTGCTGCTCAGCCTGCCCTTCGCCCTGGTCTACGGCTGGCCGGAAGGGGTGGACCTGACCAGCTTCATCTTCGACGGGCGCTACCTGATCACGCTGCCCGCCTTCGGCTTCCTGTTCGGCTACTTCTACCCGCGCATCCGCGGCACCCAGCCCATGACCAAGGCCCTGCACCTGACCGCCGCGGCGCTGCTGACCGAGCTGTCGGGCTACCTGTCCACCCTCGCCGAGCCGGACATCGGGGCGTTCGACAAGACGCAGGTCGTGGCCATCGTGGTGGGGCAGGTCATGATGGTGTGCATCGGGCTCGGACTGTTCTGGGAGTGGCGCATCATGCACCTGGCCGGGGAGCCGTGGGCGCGGGTGCGCAACCTGCGCAGCATCCGCAGCCTCGCGGCGCCCACGCTGGCGCTGGTGCTGGCGGCGGGCACCACGGCGGCGTCCTCGGCCGCCGGGCAGACGGTGGACCGGATCCTCAAGGGCGACCAGATCGTCACCATCACCACCCCCCGCACCGGCCCGTAGGGCGCGCCAGGTCAGCGGCGGGGCAGCTCGCTGCCGCGTACGTGCGTGGACAGCCACTCCACCAGCGGCCCGAACGCCCGCCACGCCCGCTCCACCCGCGCCCGCACCTCGGGGGTGTGCACCCACTCCTGCGGCTCGAAGCGCTTCCCCGCGTAGAGCGAGCGGTGCCGCAGCAGCTCGATGCGCGGATGCTCCTCGCCGAACCCCCGTGGCCGCGTCTTCAGCCGGTCGCCGCCCAGCTCGTAGCCCTGGTCGGCCAGCGCGCCCGTGATCGACTCCAGCGGCTTGCCGGACAGGTCCTCGTCGACCGCCGCGCGGTAGCGGGCGATCTGGTCGGCGGCCGTGGAGTAGACGCCGCCCGCCACGAACAGCCCCGCGGCGCTGATCTCGACGTAGAGCCCGATCGCCGGCATCACTTCCACGAACGCGCCCTGATGCGTCTTGTACGGCGCCTTGTCCTTGGAGAAGCGCACGTCGCGGTAGGGGCGGAAGAGGTGGGCCGGCCCGAACTCGGCGGCCAGCTCGTCGGTGAGCGCCAGCATGGGCGCCCGCACCGCCTCCTCGTAGAGCTGCTTGTGCCGGCCGAAGTAGGTCTTGGAGTTGTCCGCCTCCAGCCCTTCGTAGAAGAGGAACGCCTCGTCGGGAAAGCCGCTGAAACCCATGCCGTCAAGAGTGCCACGCGCCACCGACAGCTCAGCGCCCGGTGGGAGTGCGCTCGGTGTAGGTGCGGCCGGGCGCGGGCGTCCTGCCGTACAGCTCGGAGACGGTGACGAACGTGTAGCCCTTCCTGCCGAGCGTGTCGAGCAGCGCGGGCACGGCCTCCACGGTCGTGCGGTGGATGTCGTGCAGCAGGACGATGGAGCCCGGCTTCGCCTCCCCGGCCCGCCTGGCCACGGTGGTGGCGACGCGGTCGCGCCAGTCGAGGGTGTCGACGTTCCACAGGATCTGGGCGAGCCCTTCGCGCCGGGTCTCGGCCGCCACCTCGTCGTCGGTGGACCCGTACGGCGGCCGCATCACCCGCATCCGCACCCCGGTGAGCCGCCGCACGATGTCCTCGGTGTGCTTGAGCTCCTTCTGCAGCGCCTCGTGGGACAGCTCGGCGAGCGGCGGGTGGCTCCAGGAGTGGTTGCCGATCTCGTGGCCGTCGCCCACGATGCGCCGCACGATCCGGCCGCCCTTGTCGGCGGCCACCATCTGCCCGATGACGAAGAACGTGGCCCGCACGTCGCGCTGCCGCAGCAGGTCGAGCAGCCGCCAGGTGTACTCGCCCGGCCCGTCATCGAAGGTCAGGGCCACGCACTTGAGCCGGGCGCAGTCGAACTTACGGCTGCGCGGCCAGCCCGGCTGCATCGCCCTGAGCCGTTTGGCGAGCATCACGGGATCGATGACGACCGGCCTGGCCGCCGCGGTGTGCACTCTGGCCTGCTGGCGGCGCGGCACCGACTGTGTCACGCAGCTCACCAGGGCGACCAGGGCCAGCGGCAGGGCCCATACGCGCATGCTTCCCCCCGAAACGCCGCATGCGGGGGCCTACGGATAATCCTGGACCGGTGCCCCCCGCAGCTCCCTGGCCAGGTCATCCCACCAGAGTGGGATATCCGCCTGCAATTCCTGGTAGCGGCGCGCCACGCGCATGGCACATCCGACCGGATCCGTACCCAGATGCCGACGTTTCACCGGCCCTTCCTGCCACCGGTAAAAACCATCCCTGTAGCGGACGACCAGGCCGATCCAGACCGAGATGGTCTCGTCGTCGCCCACCTCGTAAGCGGTGGTGACGCCCAGACCATGAAGCTCCGCATGGAGTTTCTCCGTCGCCGCTCGGGCCTCACTCACACGCCACCCCCTGCCGACGTTTCACAGCGGCGCGGTGATCGCCGCGGGCGTTCACCGCATACAAGGGATGTACCCAACAACGGGCATCAGCCGTCCAAGACATGGAGTAATCATGAAACTCCGGGGGGTGATCCGGGGCGCGTTCGCGCTCATTGCTCACGCGAGTCCTCGCGAGTTCAGAGGATAGCGGGAGTGATGGGCTCACGTGACACGGCGGCGCCCAGCGCGCTTCTCACGCATGCGCACTCATGGCAGTGGCGCTCATGACCGTTGCGCGGCGCTGTGGCGCTTGCTACGTTTCGCCCGTGCGCCCTGAGCGGGCACGTTCCGATGGCGAGTCGTTGAAGCACGTGGCCGTGCCGTACGACTCCGATGAGGCTTTTCTGGAGCTGGCCGTGCCGCACGTGCGCACGGCGCTGCGGGAGGGCCGGCAGGTGCTGGTGATCACCTGCCCGGCGAAGCTGGCGCGGCTGCGCGAGGCGCTCGGGCGCGAGGCGGACCTCATCGACAGCCGGCTGTCCACCTCCTGGTACGACCACCCGTACCGCACGCTGGCCGCCTACCACGAGTACACGAGGGGCCGCCGCACCCTCGTGATCGGCGAGCCCGTCTGGGCGGGCCGCAGCCGCCGCGAGATCAGGGAGCTCATCCGCTACGAGTCGGTGATCAACGCCGCGTTCCGCGCGACGGCCGCGATCATGTGGTGCCTGTACGACCTGCGCCACGTGCCCGGCGGCGTGCTCGACTACGGCCCGGTCAACCATCCGGTGCTGCTCGGCGCCGACGGCGAGATGGCGAGCAGCCGGTTCGTCGAGCCGCACGAGCTGGTGCTGCACGACGACCGCGAGCCGCTGCCCGAGCCGCCGGCGACCGCCGAGACCGTGCGCTTCACCGCCAGGGAGCTGAAGCGCCTGCGCCAGACCGTCGGCGACTACGCCAGGGCGGCCGGCATGGACCGCAACCTCATCACCTCGCTGGTGATCAGCGTGTCCGAGATCGCCGCCAACAGCGTCGAGCACGGGGCCGGGTACGGCACGATCGCGATGTGGGTCGGCGACGGCGAGCTGGTCTGCGAGATCGCCGACCCCGGAGGCGCCCTCGACGACCCGTTACCCGGCTACATACCACCAGAGCCCGAGTCCCCTCGGGGATACGGGCTCTGGATCAGCAGGCAGCTCTGTGACCTGGTGGAGTTGCGCGCGGAGGAGGGCCTGTTACGGGTCCGCCTGCACCTGGGCATGGGCTCCTAGGCGGCACGCTGCGCGGGCAGGCGCACGGCGCCCTCCTCGCGGGCGTACTCCTCAAGCATGCCGCGGAGCTGGCGGCGGCCACGGTGCAGCCGCGACATCACGGTGCCGATGGGCGTGCCCATCCGCTCGGCGATCTCCTTGTAGGCGAACCCCTCGACGTCGGCGAGGTAGACGGCCACGCGGAAGTCTTCGGGCAGCGAGCGCAGGGCGTTCATCACGACGCTGTCGGGCAGCCGGTCGAGCGCCTCGGTCTCGGCCGAGCGCAGGCCGGTCGAGCTGTGCGACTCGGCCGCGTGCAGCTGCCAGTCCTCGATCTCCTCGGCGGCCGACAGCTTGGGCGAGCGCTGCTTCTTGCGATAGTCGTTGATGAAGTTGTTGGTCAGGATCCGGTGGAGCCACGCCTTGAGGTTGGTGCCCTCGCGGAACTGGTGGTACGACGTGTAGGCCTTGGCCACCGTCTCCTGCACCAGGTCCTCGGCATCGGCTGTGTTACGGGTCAGGCGCATGGCGGAGGCGAACAGCTGCGACGTCACGGGCACGACATCGCGCTCGAACCAGTCCTGACGCTGCTCATCGGTCATAGTGATCAATTCATTCCCCCTTGCGCTATCCCCCGTTTTCGGCACAAGCCGCCTGACGGCGGTTCCATCTTCGCAAGCCCCTGCTAAGGGACGCGTTAGAGACTCCGCCTTGGTCAGAAGGGGTTGATCGTCCATCTGCTCGCGGCGTGCGTGGTCACGTCCACGGCCGGACAAGTCTCATTATCATAACACTACCCACCCAATTTTGTAGGAATAGTGGCGAGAGTCACATGGGATAGCGTATGAGCATGAGATTCGTGGACCGGCACCATACGGGTACACGCCGCTGGGTGGCTGAGGCCATACGCAAGGTCGAGGCCGACGCCAACCGTAGTTGCGACACACATCTGCACGTCTTTCCGCTGCCCTCGCACTGGGGTGTAAACCTCTACTTGAAAGACGAGTCGGTGCACCCGACAGGTTCACTCAAACACCGCCTGGCCCGCTCCCTATTCCTCTACGGCCTGGCCAACGGCTGGATCGGCCCGTCCACGACGATCGTCGAAGCCTCCAGCGGCTCCACCGCGGTCAGCGAGGCGTACTTCGCCCGCCTGCTCGGATTGCCGTTCATCGCGGTGATGCCGGCGGCCACGTCGCCGGAGAAGATCCACCTCATCGAGTTCTACGGCGGCAAGTGTCACCTGGTCGACGACCCCGGCGCCATCTACGACGAGTCGCACCGCCTGGCCGCCGAGACCGGCGGCCACTTCATGGACCAGTTCACCTACGCCGAGCGGGCCACCGACTGGCGCGGCAACAACAACATCGCCGAGTCCATCTTCTCCCAGCTCTCCCTGGAGCCCCACCCCGAGCCGGCCTGGATCGTGGTCGGCGCCGGCACCGGCGGCACCTCCTCCACCATCGGCCGCTACATCCGCTACCGCCGCCACGCCACCCGCCTGGCCGTCGTCGACCCGGAGGGCTCGGCCTTCTACCCGAGCTGGACCTCGGGCGACGTCTCCGTCACCGCGCCCGGCTCGCGCATCGAGGGCATCGGCCGGCCCCGCGTGGAGCCCTCGTTCCAGCACACGGTCATCGACCGCATGATCGCCGTCCCCGACGCCCGCTCGATCGCCGCCATGCACTGGACCCGCGAGGTGACCGGGCTCGACGTCGGCGGCTCCACCGGCACGAACATGGCGGCCTGCGTCGAGCTCATCCAGGAGATGCGCGAGGCGGGCGAGCAGGGCAGCATCGTGACCCTCGTGTGCGACAGCGGCGACCGCTACAAGGGCACCTACGGCAACCCGGCCTGGCTGGCGGACCAGGGCCTGGACATCGAGCCGCACCTGGCGGAGCTGCGCGCCTTCCTGCCCGGCTGAACCCCCCATTTAGGTAAGGCGATCCTAAACTGGCATACTTCACCAGGATCAGGGATTGCGGAGGAGGAGCCGGGTGAGCGCAACCGCCGTCGCCCCGCGCCCGCACGGCCTCCGCCGGCGCCGCCTCACCGTCCTGCTCGCCCTGCTCGCCGCCGTGGCGGTCGCGGTCGTGCTGAGCGTCACGATCGGCTCCAAATCCGTGCCGCTCGCCGACGCCTGGCACGCGCTCACCGCCCCGACCGGCACCGAGAACGACATCGTCATCCGCTCCCTGCGCCTGCCCAGGACCGCCCTGGGCATCCTCGCCGGGCTCGCGCTCGGCGTGGCCGGCGCGCTCATGCAGGGCCACACGCGCAACCCGCTCGCCGACCCCGGCCTGCTCGGCGTCACGCAGGGCGCCGCGTTCGCGATGGTCTCCTCGATCATCCTGCTCGGCGCCTCCAGCCTGCTCACCTCCATCTGGTACGGCCTGGCGGGCGCGCTCGTGGCCAGCGTGGCGGTCTTCGCGCTCGGCATGGCCGGCGGGAGAGGCGGCCCCACCCCGGTCACGCTGGCGCTCGCCGGCACCGCCGTCAGCGCCCTGCTCTACGCACTGACCTCGACCATCGTGCTCCTCGACGAGCAGGCCATGGACGTCTTCCGCTTCTGGCAGGCCGGCTCGATCGCCTCCAGGGGCGCCGACGTGGCCTGGCAGGTGCTCCCGTTCGTCCTGGCCGGGCTGGTGCTCGCCGTGGCGAACGCCCCCGGGCTCAACGCGCTCTCCCTCGGCGAGGACGTCGCGCGCGGCCTCGGCCAGAACGTCTCCAGGACCAGGGCGGTCGGCGTCGCCGCCGTCACGCTCCTGTCGGGCGCGGCCGTCGCCGCCTGCGGCTCGCTGGCGTTCGTCGGGCTCATCGTGCCGCACCTGGCCCGCCCGCTGTCGGGCACCGACCACCGGTGGCTGCTGCCGTTCTCGGGGCTGATCGGCGCGGCGCTGCTGCTGGTCGCCGACGTCGTCGGCCGCGTCGTGGCCCCGCCGGGCGAGCTGGAGGTGGGCGTGGTGCTCGCGCTGCTCGGCGCCCCGTTCTTCGTCGCCCTGGTCCGCCGCAGAAAGCCGGTACGCCTGTGACGACTCTCCGCACGTCCACGGTGTCCTGGAGGGTACGGCCGCGCGCCGTCGCGCTCACCCTGACCGGGCTCGTCCTGCTCGCCCTGCTCATGGCCCTGGACATGCGCATCGGCGAGATCGAGATGACGCTGCCCGAGGTGCTGACCGGCACGTTCGACGTCAACAGCGCCGCCCACTTCGTCATCATGGAGCTGCGGCTGCCCCGCGCGCTCACCGGCGCCCTCGTCGGCGCCGCCCTCGCGCTGTCGGGCGCCATCATCCAGTCGATCGCCCGCAACCCGCTGGCCAGCCCCGAGATCCTCGGCGTCACCACGGGCGCCTCCGTCACCGTCGTGGCCGGCCTGGTGCTCAGCGGCAGCGCGTACGGCACCGTCAGCGGCCTGCTGGCCACCCTCGGCGTCCCCGCGCTCGCCCTGCTCGGCGGGCTGCTCGGCGCCGCGATCGTGTACGGCCTGGCGTGGCGGCGCGGCCTCGACGGCTACCGCCTGGTGCTGGTCGGCATCGGCGTGGCCGCCGTGTTCACCAACGTCAAGTTCTGGCTGCTGACCGTCGGCGACATCAACGACACCGCCCGCGCCATGGTCTGGATCAGCGGCTCCCTGAACGGGCGCGGCTGGGAGCACGTCGTCCCCACGGCGCTGGCCCTGGCCGTGCTGGTGCCGCTCACCCTGCTCGGCACCCGCTCGCTCGACGCCCTGCGCTTCGGCGACGACACGGTCACCGCGCTCGGCGTCCGCGTGAACCCGGCCCGCGCCCTGCTGATCCTGGCCGCCGTGCTGCTGGCCGCCGTGGCCACCGCGTCGGCCGGGCCGATCGCGTTCGTGGCCCTGGCCTCTCCGCAGATCGCGCTGCGCCTGGTCCGCTCGGGCCGGCCGCCGCTGCTGTGCTCGGCGGTCGTCGGCGCCGTGCTCACCACGGCCGCCGACCTGATCGCCAGGACCGTCTTCTCCCCCGTCGAGCTGCCCGTCGGCATCGTCACGGCCGTGCTCGGCGCCCCGTACCTGATCCACCTGATCTGGAGGTCGCGCAAGTGAGACTGCAGGCAGCCGGCGTCAAGCTCGGGTACGGCGACCGCCTCATCGTGGACGGGCTCGACCTCGGCATCGAGGCCAGCACGGTCACCACCATCATCGGGCCGAACGGCTGCGGCAAGTCCACGCTGCTGCGCGCGCTGGGCCGGCTGCTCAAGCCGCAGGGCGGCGAGGTGCTGCTGGACGGCAAGCGCATCGACCGCATCCCCACTCGGGAGGTGGCCAAGGTCCTCGGCGTGCTGCCGCAGGCGCCGTCCGCCCCGGAGGGCCTGACCGTGGCCGACCTGGTGGCGCGCGGGCGGCACCCGCACCAGACGTGGTACCGGCAGTGGTCCTCCGACGACGAGGGCGCGGTCGCGGCGGCCCTCGACATGACGGGCCTGTCCGACCTGGCGGAGCGGCCGCTGGAGGAGCTGTCGGGCGGGCAGCGGCAGCGCGCCTGGATCTCCATGGCGCTGGCCCAGGGCACGGACCTGCTGCTGCTCGACGAGCCGACCACGTTCCTCGACCTGGCGCACCAGGTGGAGGTGCTGGAGCTCGTCCGGCACCTGCACGAGGCGGCCGGGCGTACGGTCGTCATGGTCCTGCACGACCTCAACCTGGCCGCCCGCTACGCCGACCGGCTGGTCGCCATGCGCGCCGGTCGGGTGGTCGCCTCTGGCACGCCGCACGAGGTGCTCACCGAGGGCCTGCTGCGGGAGGTGTTCGAGCTGGACGCCAAGGTCATCGCCGACCCGGTGGCGGGCACCCCGCTGGTCGTCCCGATCGGCCCGCTCCCCCGCGACTAGATGATTGATTCCTAGGGGTATCGGGATCAATGGTCGTAGGCGGTCAGTGATCGGGCGATGGGCTGGCCGGTCTTGTCGTTGTGCCAGATCAGGCTGGTCAGGGCAGGGATGCGGATGATCACGCGGATGGTGGCGCCCGCGGGGGTGCGTCCGCTGTGGCGTTCGAGGTCGAGCTCTTGAAGGTCTGGTTGATCGATTCGATGGTCTGGCGCAGCGGTTTGAACAGGTGCGCGCCCGGGCGCGGGGGCTCGCCCTTGCGGGCTTTGCGCAACAGGTGCACTCCTTCGGCGGCCAGGGTGTGCTCGAGGTCGCGACCGTAGTCCTGCATGTCGGCGATCAGGTTCTGACCGTGATGGCACGGCAGCAGATCGAGGTCGGCTTGGAGCATGCCCAGGAGGGTGGTGCGCTCGTCGGTCTTGGCGCCGGTCAGGGCGAAGGCGACGGGCAGCCCGCCCGAGGTGCACAGCACGTGCGGGCGTAGCCCCCAGAAGAAACAGGTGCACCACCAGGCCGGTGGCGGCACGCAGGCGCTTGTTGTTGCCGGATTGGCCGGGCAGGTAGGGGAACAGGCCGCTCAGGTGGGCGCGGGCGTAGCGCGGCCGGCGCCGCTCGGAGGTGAAGCCGAGCAGCGCCGACAGCACCGCCAGGGTGACCGGCTCGGCGTCACTCAGCTGCGGTTGCAGCCCGGTCCGAGGTCGTTCGGGCGCCAGATCCGGGAAGCGATCAGTTGATCGTCGATCTTCACATGCAGTGCTGTCGCGAGGGTGTTCCGTTCTTTCGTCACAAATTGATCTTGGACACCCTCGCTGCATACCCGCAGGCAATCGCTGAACCGCAGCCCTTGGAATCAATCATCTGGCCGGGTGCCCGGCTTGTCGATGACGTGGCCGGCTGCGAGTAGGTGGTCCGGTATACCTGCCGGGTAGACGGCGAGTCGCGGAACATGGCGGCTTCCGCCTCAAGGTCTCGGCTCCATCCCGTCGAACAGGGCTTGGAGTATGCGATCGATGTAGTCGTGGGTCACGGGCTCCTGGGTGATCAGGAATCTGAAGTACAGGGGACCGGACAGGATCGCCATGGCCAGGTCGAGATCGAAGTCGGGCGAGATCTGCCCCTGCTCTTGGGCCGCCTTGAGGCGGGCGAGGGTCTTTTCCTCCTGCGGGCGGATGAAGCGTTCGTTGAGGCTGGCGGCGACCGCGGGATCGTGCTGAGCCTCGCCCACCAGGGCTTGGTAGAGCGGGCCCCATGGTGGGGTGCCCAGCAGGTCGACTGTTCCGTGGATCTGCCGGCGCAGGTCGGCCATGATGTCGCCGGTGTCGGGATAGTCGAGTACGGGCTCGTTCAGCGTCAGGAGCGAGTCGTGGAACAGCAGGCCTTTTGAGGGCCAGCGGCGGTAGATCGTGTGCTTGCCGACGCCGGCGCGGGCGGCGACCGCCTCGATGCTGAGTTTGGCGTAGCCGACCTCTCGGGCCAGGTCCAGCGTGGCCCGCATGATCGTTTCCGTCCGTTTGTCATAACGAGGAGCGCGGTGGTCGGTCATGCCGCCACCTTATCGGAACGGCACGGGCCGTGTTGACACAGGCGCATCCGCTGGTCCACGCTGTCCCTGCCCGGCACAGACCGTGCCGTGCCGGTAGGCATATGACCCCGCCATGGAGAACGGAAGGACATCATGAGCAAGGTTTGGTTCGTCGCCGGTTCTTCGCGCGGCCTGGGCCGCACCTTCGTCGAGGCCGCCCTGTCGCGCGGCGACAAGGCGGCCGCGACCGCCCGCAACCCCAAAGCCTTGACGAGCTGGTCGCCACCTATGGCGAGGCCGTACTGCCGCTGGAGCTGTGGACGTGATCGACAACGCCGCCGTCTTCGAGAGCGTGAAGCGGGCCAGGCAGCACTTCGGCCGTCTCGACGTCATCGTGAACAACGCCGGCCACGCCCAGGTCGGCGCGGTCGAGGAGCTGCGAACCCTGCTGACGAGCCCCTCTCATCACACAGCGGGAAGCTCGGACCAGACATGACGACCCCATCACGCTCCCAGGTCGTGTCGGGCTCACATCGTGCCGATGACGAGGTTCTTGCGGGCGGTTTCGAGAGGGAAGTCATGAAGATCTTCAAAAGCGGCAGCGCCGTAAGGAAAGGACGGTGATCATGCGTGTGTTCGTGGCGGGCGGTACTGGTGTTCTCGGCCGCCGTCTCGTGCCGCAGCTGGTGGCACGGGGCCATCAAGTGACGGCGACGGCGACCAACGTGGCCAAGCTGGCCCTGCTGGAGAAGATGGGCGCCGACGGGATCGTGATGAACGGGCTCGACGCCAGGTCGGTCGGCGAGGCGGTCGCGACGGCGCAGCCGGACGTGATCGTGCATCAGATGACCGCGATCTCGGGCAAGCCTGACTTCAAGAACTTCGACCGCTGGTTCGCCACCACCAACCGGCTGCGTATCGAGGGCACCGATCATCTGCTGGCCGCCGCCGAAGCGACCGGCGTAGCGCATGTCGTGGCGCAGAGCTACGCCAGCTGGAACGGCATCCGCCAAGGCGGATGGGTCAAGACCGAGGAGGACCCGCTCGACCCTACGAGCACAGGCCAGGGAGCGGCGGCGATCCGTCATCTTGAGAAGGCCGTCATCCACGCGGGTGGCGCGGTTTTGCGATATGGCGCGTTGTATGGGCCCGGCGCCACCGACGATCAGGTCGAACTCGTACGCAAGCGGCAGTATCCGGTCGTCGGCAGCGGCGGCGGCTACAGCTCCTGGGTACATCTGGACGACGCCGCGAGCGCCACCGTCCTGGCCGCGGAGCAGAAGGCGACCGGCGTGTTCAACATCGTCGACGACGAGCCGGCCCCGGCGCGCGAGTGGCTGCCCTACCTGGCCGCGTGCGCGGGAGCCAAGCCGCCGATGCGGGTCCCCGTCTGGCTGGCGCGGATCTTGGCCGGGGAAACGGCGGTGACGATGATGACGCAAGGGCGCGGCTTCTCCAACGCCAAGGCCAAGCGGGAGCTCGGATGGACGCTGCGATACCCGTCGTGGCGAAAGGGCTTCAAGGAGGAGCTGGCATGAAGACACAGGTTCTGGTTCTCGGCGCGGGTTACACGGGCATGATGGCGGCGCTCGGCGTGGCGCGCCGCACCCGTGACGCGCAGGTCACCCTGGTCAACCCCACCGACCGCTTCGCCGAGCGACTGCGGTCGCACCAGGTCGCGGCCGGGCAGACGCTCGGTGACTATCGCATTCCGGCGCTCGTGGCGGGCACGGGGGTGCGGTTCGTCCAGGGCCGGGCGACCCGCATCGACACCTCCAGAAGGCGAGTGCTCGTCGCAGACGTCGAGCTGCCTTATGACATCCTCGTCTACGCGATCGGCAGCTACACCCCGCCCGTCGAGCACGCCTTCACCATCAGCGACCCCGGGCTGCCGGAGTTCCTGCGCCATGCGACGGGCACCTTTACGGTATGCGGCGCCGGTCTGACCGGCATCGAGGCCGCAACCGAGATCGCCGAGGCGTACCCCCACCTGCACGTGCGTCTGGTCAGCCAGGGTGAGCCCGGCGCGATGATGGGCCCGGCGGCACGCGCCCACATGCACAAAGCGTTCGACCGGCTTGGCATCGAGGTCCGCACCGGCGTGAGCGTCGCCAAGGTGCTGCCCGATGCGATCGACCTCGGCGGCGGCGAGCTGCTGCCCACCGACGGAACGCTCTGGACGACCGGAGTCGCCTACGCGCCTTTGGCCGCCTCGGCGGGGATCAGCACCGACGAGGCCGGGCGGATCGTGGTGGACCAGGCCCTGCGCTCGGTGTCGCATCCGTCCGTCTACGCGGTCGGGGACGCGGGGGCGATCCGGCAGTCCTATGGGGTGATCCACGGTACGTGCCAGAGCGGCATCCCCATGGCTGCCCACGCCGCGCAATCGATCGTCCGGCAGGTGCGGGGCAAGCAGCCGCGCCCGTTCCGTTTCGGCTACTGGCATCAGCCGGTTTCGCTCGGACGAAAGGATGCGGTCATTCAGTTCACCTACCCCGATGACACGCCGCGTCGCTGGTATCTGAAGGCGAAAGCCGCGATCCGCTACAAGGAGGCGGTCAGCAGCAGCCCGCTGAAGTTCTACCGCATGTCAGTCCCGCTGCCGGCGCGGATGCTCGGCATGACCGGCGGCCGCCGCAACAAGCTGCCCAGCTGATTGCGCATCCGGGAAATCGCCATGATTTCCCGGATGCCGTGCGTCCAGAGCTACGGCCCCGATCGACACGTCCATGCGGTGTCGAACGCCAAGGCGAAGGCCGAACCGGGATGGACCTCCCCGCTGCCCAGCTACCGCGAAGGCGTGCACGCGCCACGGAACTGAGGACAGCTGGACCGACCAGGGTGCCGGCACGGGCGATCGGCTTGCGGCAGGCCGGCGATGGCCTTGCCGACCAGTTCCTCAGAATGGCCCAGGCCGTACACCGCGGCGGTGTCGATCCAGTTGACGTCCGCGTCCAGCGCGTGGCGGATCGCAGCGATCGACTCGGCGTCGTCCGTCGCGCCCCAGCTGAAAGTCCAGCCCGAGCCCGACACGGCCCACGAACCGAAGCCCAACCGGGTGATCTCCATGCCGGTACGGCCAAGCATGACAGTCATGGGTGATGCGCTCCCCGTGAATCGGAATGCCGGAACCGTTCCGGCGGATTCCACTCCGGCGTTCCACGCGAGGTCAGGCAGTGCCCGGCGCTGCCTAGGCATGCCATGACCAGGCATACCTACAATCAGGAAATAATCGGACATATGACCTTCGACCGACACGCCGAGCTGGGTGAATTCCTCCGATCGCGCCGCGCCCGGCTTCGCCCCGAGAAGTTCGGCCTGACCTCCTACGGACGGCGGCGCCGGGTCCCCGGATTGCGCCGCGAGGAGCTGGCGCAGCCGGCCGGGGTCAGCGTCGACCACTATGTCCGTCTGGAGCAGGGACGCAGCCTGCAGTTCTCGGCGGAGGTCCTGGACGCGGTGGCCAAGGCCCTGCGCCTACTTAGCCGGCCCGGTGGGGATCCTCCCGGGTGCCGGACAGCGCCCGGCGGACGTCCTCGTCCTCGGGGGCCAGCTCCGCGGCCCTGAGCAGGTCCTCGCGCGCCTGCCCGGGCAGCCCCGCCGCCTGGTACACCAGCGACCGGTTGAACAGCAGCTCGGCCGTCTCCGCCAGCTTCAGCGCCCGCGTCAGGTCCCCCAGCGCGCCCTCGTGGTCGCCCCGCTCGAACGCCAGCTCCGCCCGCCCCGCCCACGCGGCCACCAGCTCGGGATCGAGCTCCAGCGCCTCGTCGAAGGCCATGCGCGCCTCCGGGTAACGCTCCTCGGCCAGCTCCACCTGGCCCAGCACGCACAGCAGGTACGGGTCGCGCGGCGCCAGCTCCAGCCCCCGCTCCACGTCCTGCCGCGCCCGGGGATAGTCGCCGGCCGCCACGTGCAGACCGCAGCGGTTGACGTACGCGGGGGCGAACTCCGGGTCCAGCTCCAGCGTGTGGTCGAGGTCGGCGCGCGCCCCGTCCAGGTCGCCGGCGGCGTAGCGCACCTCGGACCGGTTGTAGTACGCCTCGGGGAAGGGCGGGCTGAGCCGCATGACGGTCTCGTAGTCGGCCAGTGCCTCCTCGTCGCGCCCCAGCTCGTGCAGCAGGTTGCCCCGGTCGAGGTAGTAGTCGGGGTAGCCGGGGTCGATCTCGATGGCTCGCGTGTAGTCGGCCAGCGCCGCCTCCGGCTGCCCCGCCATGGCCTGGAGCTGGGCCCGGTTGGCGTACAGGACGAGCCGGTGCACGGGGTGCTCCTCGCCCAGGCCGGCGGCCAGCTCGACGGCCCGCGCGACCAGCTCCATGGCGGCGTCGCGGCGGCCCCTGCGCACCTCCACCAGCGCCTTGCCGTTGAGGTCGAAGCCCAGGTGGAAGGCCCGCTCCCGGGGGTCGGGCAGCAGCGAGGTGATCGTGACGGCCTCGTTGATCCAGGCCAGCGCCTGCTCGGGGTCGCGTTGGGCGTGGTCGTGGTGGCGGACGAGGATCATGGCCGTGGCGTAGGCGGCGGTCGCGCGGTGCTTGGGGTCGGTGCTGAGGCGCCGGAGCCGGTCGTAGAGCTCGCGGGCCTCCTCCTCGCGCCCGACCGCCTCCAGGGACGAGGCCACCCGGTGCAGCAGGCGCTGCCAGCGCTCTGGCTCGTCCTCGTACGCCAGCCCGCGCAGCACCTCGAGCCCCGACTCGGCCATGGCGTGGTGGAAGCCCTCGTCGCGGTACCGGTCGAAGTCGGCGGGCAGCGGCCCCGCGCCCGGCCGGGACGGCCCCTCCTCGATGGTCAGCAGGCCGGGGTCGATCCTGCGCCGCAGCACGGCGACCAGCTCGGTGTCGGTGTGGTCGGCCTCGCCGAGGTTCGTGACGTGCAGGGTGAGCGGCCCCGACCGGCTCAGGCAGTCGCGGATGAGCTCGGCCAGCCCGTTGGCGATGCGTAAGCTGCGCCGCACGCCCGGCACGAGCACCCGCTGCTCCCTGGGCAGCGTGTCGGCCAGCGACCGGCGGCGTAAGGGCACTCTGTCTCTCAGGTGCGGCGCGGCCGCCCTGATCTCGATGTCGTGCGCGGCGACCAGCTCGGGCCGGTGCTCCAGCTCGGCCGGGACGAGGTGGCCGAGCAACGCGGCGGCCAGAGTGTACGGGCCGCCGATGCGGCGATCCGCGTCGATGAAGATCGTGTCCACGCGGTCCCTCTCCCGTGGTGAGGCAGGGCCGACGCACCATCCTGACACGCCGGCCCGGTGGGCCGAACCCGTCCCCGCACGCGCGGCTCGCGCGTGCGGGAACAAGCGAACTAGGCGCTGTGGCGGGGCGCGGCTCCGGCGCTCGGCTTCACGGTGCCGGGCTTGTGAACAACGATCTTCTTCATGAGCGGCCTTTCACGTTCAAGCGGGACCGAACGATCAAATGACCGATACATGTCAACACATTGAAAAGTCGCCGATCAAGGTCTCATCTGGTAAGGCACATTTCAGTAGCCTTCGGGCCAGCCCTACTCGCCGAGGATCGCGTCGACGAACACCTCGGGGTCGAACGGCGCCAGATCGTCGGGCCCCTCGCCCAGCCCCACCAGCTTGACCGGCACGCCCAGCTCCCGCTGCACCGAGATGACGATGCCGCCCTTGGCGGTGCCGTCGAGCTTGGTCAGCGCGATGCCCGTGATGTTGACCACCTCGGCGAACACCTGCGCCTGCCGCATGCCGTTCTGGCCGGTGGTGGCGTCGAGGACCAGCAGCACCTCGTCGACCGTGGCCTTCTTCTCGATGACCCGCTTGACCTTGCCCAGCTCGTCCATGAGGCCGGTCTTGGTGTGCAGGCGGCCGGCCGTGTCGACGATCACGACGTCGACCTTCTCCTCGATGCCCTTGGCCACCGCGTCGAACGCCACGGACGCCGGGTCGCCGCCCTCGGGCCCGCGCACGGTGTCGGCACCCACCCGCTCGCCCCAGGTCTGGAGCTGGTCGGCGGCGGCGGCACGGAAGGTGTCGGCGGCGCCGAGCACCACCTTCTTGCCGTCGCCGATCAGGGAGCGGGCCAGCTTGCCGGTGGTGGTGGTCTTGCCGGTGCCGTTGACGCCCACGACGAGCACGACCGCCGGCCGCTCACCGTGCTTCCGCACGTGCAGCGTACGGTCGAGGTCGGGGTTGACCTGGGCCAGGAGCTGCTCCCTGAGCAGGCCGCGCACCTCGTCCTGGGTGCGGCTGCCCAGCACCTTCACCTTCGTGCGCAGCTCCTCCACCATGGCGCGGGTCGGCGCGACGCCCACGTCGGCGGTGATCAGGCTCTCCTCGATCTCGTCCCACACCTCGTCGTCGAGGCGGTCGCGGGACAGCAGCTCCAGCAGCCCGCGCCCCAGCGCGTTCTGCGAGCGGGCCAGGCGCGAGCGCAGCCGCACCATCCGGCCCGCGGACGGCGGCGGAACCTCCACCTGAGGCTCGACGACGACCGGCTCGGCGGGCTTGACCGGCGGCGGGGGCAGCGTGGTGGTCGCGCCCTCGGCCTCCTCGCCCGCTCCGGCGGGCCGCTTCTCCTCCTCGGGAAGCACGGGGGCCTCTGGCGGCTTGACCGGCGGGGCCGCCTTACGGCCCGGCCTGAACAGCAGGAAGAGACCGCCGGCCGCCAGCAGGGCGACGACGGCCACGATCACGATGACGCCGAGGTAACCATCCACAAGATGTCAGTTTTCCAGATCGACCACCATGGTCACGCACAAGGCCACACCGACCAGGCGAACTTCCCGCCCGCCACCCACCCGCTTCTCGCCGCCGACCAGGCGGACATCCCAGCGGCCGGTCAGGCGTTCTCGCGCTCCCTGAGCCGCTGGCTGACCACCTGCGTCACGCCGTCGCCGCGCATCGACACGCCGTAGAGGGCGTCGGCGATCTCCATCGTGCGCTTGTTGTGGGTGATGACGATGAGCTGTGAGCTCTGTCTCAGCTCCTCGAACAGCATGAGCAGCCGCTGCGTGTTGGTGTCGTCGAGGGCCGCCTCGACCTCGTCCATGACGTAGAACGGCGACGGCCGCGCCTTGAAGATCGAGATCAGGAACGCCACCGCCGTCAGCGACCGCTCGCCGCCCGACAGCAGCGACAGCCGCTTGACCTTCTTGCCCGGCGGCCTGGCCTCGACCTCGATGCCGGTGGTCAGCATGTCGCCCGGGTCGGTCAGCACCAGCCGGCCGTCGCCGCCGGGGAACACCCGGCCGAAGATCTGCTCGAACTCGCGGGCGACGTCCTCGTACGCCGAGGCGAACATCTGCTCCACCCGGTCGTCGACCTCCTTGACCACGGTCAGCAGGTCGCGCCGGGTCTTCTTGAGGTCTTCGAGCTGGGAGTTGAGGAACGAGTGCCGCTCCTCCAGCGCCGCGAACTCCTCCAGCGCCAGCGGGTTGACCTTGCCGAGCTGGTTCATCTGCCGCTCGGCCGCCCTGGCCCGCTTCTCCTGCTCCTCGCGCACGTACGGGACGGGCGGCTCGCCCGGCACCGGCACCTCGGGGCCGTACTCGGCGACCAGCGCCTCGGCCTCGACCCCGAACTCCTCCAGCGCCCGCTGCTCCATCTGCTCCAGCCGAAGCCGCTGCTCGGTGCGGGCCACCTCGTTGCCGTGCACGCGGTTGACCAGCTTGTCGAGCTCCTGGCCCAGCTCGCGGACGCGCAGGCGGACCTGCTTGAGCTCGGCGTCGACCGCCACCCTGGTCAGGTCGGCCTCGTCGCGCTCCCTGGAGGCGAGCTCGACGGACGCCGCGAGCGCCTGCAGCACCTGCTTGGCGCCCTTGCTGACGGCCTCGGCCAGCGCGGCCTGGCGCCTGCGCCGGACGCGCTGAGCGGCCGCCTGGGCGCGTTCCTCGCGCTCCCGCCTGGCCGCCCGCAGCAGGCCGTCGGCGCGGCCCTCGATGCCCTTGACGCGCTCCTCGGCGGTGCGCACCTGGAGGCGGGTGTCCATCTCGCGCTGCCTGGCGGCCTCCACGGCCGCCGCCAGGTCGTCGCGCAGGTCGGTGGTCGGCTCGGACTCCAGCTCCTGGGCGTACTCGGCCTCGGCCAGCCGGATCTCCAGCTCGGCCAGCTCCTCCTGGCCCTCCGTGCGGGCCTCCTCCGCCTTGGCGACGCTCCTGGCCAGGCGCTCGGCCTCGTCGCGGGCGGCGTTGGCGGCGGCCTCGATCTGGGCCAGCCGTCTGGCCGCGGCGGCGTTGCGCTGGTCGGCCTCCCGCTGGCGGGCCCTGACCTGGTCGAGGGCGCCCTGGGCGGCGCTCACCCCGGCCTGCGCGGTGGTGACGGCGCTCTGCGCCTCGCTGACGTGGGCCTGCGCCTGCTCCAGCGCCGTCTGGGCGGCCTGCTCGGCCTCGATCGCCTCGTCGAGGGCGACGGCGCTCGCCTCGGCCCTGGCCTCGGCCTCCTCCAGGTCTCTGACGGCCTCGTCGAGCGCGGCCCGCACCTGGAGGACGGACGTGCCCCCTTCGGCCCCGCCGGTGGCCACGTGGGCGCCGACGAGGTCGCCCTCCTTGGTGACCGCCCGCAGCTCGCGATGCCGCTCGACCACGGCCCTGGCCTTGTCCAGGTCGTCCACGAGCACGACGTCGGCCAGCACGTGCTCAAGGGCAGGGCGCAGATGGTCGGGCACCGTCACCAGGTCCGCCACCCACCGGCCGTTGCCCGGCGCGGCCGCGCGGGCGCCCCCGGCCCCGCCGTGCCCGCCGTGCCCGCCGCCGGCGACCAGCAGCGTGGCCTGGCCCGACCCTTGCGTACGCAGCAGCTCGAGGGCCTCCACGGCCGTGTCGAGGGTCTTGACGGCGATCGCCTCGGCCACCGGGCCCAGCACGGCCGCGACGGCCACCTCGGCGCCGGGCGTGACCTGCAGCGAGGCGGCCAGCGGCCCCAGCATCCCGCCCAGGTCGGCATCCAGCAGGGCGGCCCCTCCGTCACCCTTGGCCAGGCCCAGCTCCAGGGCGTCGCGGCGGGCGGCCAGCGCCGCCACCGCGCGCTGCGCCTCCTGGTCGGCGGCGCGGGCCGTGCTCACGCCCGACTTGGCGGCCTGCAGCGCGGCGCGCGGCGCGTCGAGGCCGGACTTGGCCTCCTCCAGCGCGGCACGCGCCTCGTCGGCGACCGCCCTGGCCTCCTCGACCGCGGCCTGCGCGGCGGCCAGCTCCTCGGCCAGCGCGGGATCGGCGGCGGGCGCCTCCAGGCGCTGGGCCTCAAGGTCTTCCCTGGCCTGGCGCTCGCGGGCGCCGGCCTCGGCCACGGCCTGCTGGAGCCGGCCGATCTCCTCCTCGGCGGCACGGGCGCGGCTGCGTACGGAATCGACCCGGCCGCGCAGCTTGGCCAGGCCCTCGCGGCGGTCGGCGGCGGCCCTGGCGGCCAGCGCGAGCCGCTGCTCCTCGGCGCTCAGCTCGGCCTCGGCCTCGGCGCGCCGCTGGACGGCCTCCTCCAGCAGCTCGTGCGCCTGCTCCAGCTCGGCCTTGAGGATGAGCTCCTGCTCGCGCACCTCGGCGGCCTCGCGTTCGAGGTCTTCGGGGTCGCGGCCGCGGCGCTCGATGGCGGCGGCGTCGAGGGCGTGGCGGTGGCGCTCGGTGGCGAGCTGGTCGAGGCCCGTGATGCGCTCGCGCAGCGAGGACAGCCTGAAGTACGTCTCCTGGGCGGCGGCCAGGCGCGGCTGGGCCTCGGCCTCGGCGGCCTCAAGCGCGCTCTCGCGCTGCTGCGCCTGCGCCAGCTCGGCCTCCACCTGCTGCCGCCTGGCGGTGATCGCGGCCTCGTCGGCGGCCTCGCGCTCCAGCGTGGCGCGCAGGATGCACACGTCGTCGGCCAGCAGCCGCAGCCGCGCGTCGCGCAGGTCGGCCTGGATGACGGCGGCCTTGCGGGCGATCTCGGCCTGGCGGCCGAGCGGCTTGAGCTGGCGGCGCAGCTCGGTGGCGAGGTCTTGGACGCGCGTCAGGTTCGCCTGCATCGCGTCGAGCTTGCGCAGCGCCTTCTCCTTGCGCTTGCGGTGCTTGAGGACGCCCGCGGCCTCTTCGATGAAGGCCCGCCGGTCTTCGGGGCCCGCGTGCAGCACGGCGTCGAGCTGGCCCTGGCCGACGATCACGTGCATCTCGCGGCCGATGCCCGAGTCGGACAGCAGCTCCTGGATGTCGAGCAGGCGGCAGGTGTCGCCGTTGATCGCGTACTCGCTCTGCCCCGACCGGAACATCAGCCGGCTGATCGTGACCTCGGTGTAGTCGATCGGCAGCGCGCCGTCGGAGTTGTCGATGGTCAGCGTCACCTCGGCGCGGCCCAGCGGGGGCCGGGAGGAGGTGCCGGCGAAGATGACGTCCTCCATCTTGCCGCCGCGCAGCGACTTGGCGCTGTGCTCGCCCATGACCCAGGCCAGGGCGTCGACGACGTTGGACTTGCCGGAGCCGTTGGGGCCGACGACGCAGGTGATGCCGGGCTCGAAGCGCAGCGCGGTGGCCGAGGCGAAGGACTTGAAGCCGCGCAGGGTGAGGGTCTTGAGATACAAGCGCGACCCCCTTCTCCTGAACGGACCTTGAACAGACCTCGGAAAAGCCTACTGGTCCTGGCCGCCCCGCGCGGGCATCCACGTCGGGGCGGGGGAAGGGTGAATTCTGGGCAAATAACAAGGGACGCCTCTTCGAGACGTCCCTGGATCTTGCGCTCCGATCACTCTCAGGTGAGTGCCGGCTCGCGCTCCTGCACGCGGCTTAGCGCCTCGTCGCGGGTTTGCGCTGCAAGAGCGTCATTCGTGGCCTGAAGTCGGATGAGTTCTGCCTCCAGATCCCGGATACGCTGCTGCAGGCGGCGCATTTCCGAGACCATCCGAGGGTCAGGACCGCCGACGTGGCCGAGTAGAGCCTTCGCCATGGTAAAGGGTCCTCCACGCTGAGTGACCAGACTGGTTCGCGCACTTCTATTCCGCGGGAGGGGTGCGCGTGGTACCTAACAAGAGTCGCACCGGCAGTGTGGGCGGTCAAGTCGAACGAACCGCTGCGCCCTACTGATGGGCACTCCCGACATACAACTATACCCTATTTGGGCGGTTTGGCGAAACGTGCTACCTCTCCATGAACCCGGCCAAACTACCTCGGGGTTCGCTCCACCGTTCCACTACTCCATCCACCCTTCCCGGCGTGTCGCAACCCCTGAGCAGCTCCAGCAGGTTGACGCACGCCGCCCGCGGCCCCTCCGCGACCACCTCCACGCGGCCGTCGTCGGTGTTGCGCGCCCAGCCCACCAGACCGAGCTCCAGCGCCCGCGCCCGCGTCCACCAGCGGAAGCCCACGCCCTGCACCCGGCCGCGCACCCAGGCCGTCAGCCGAACGTCCTCGCCGCTCCCCGCCATCACATCCCCTTCACGCCACCAGCTCCATGGCCGACTCACGCTCCGCCGCCTCGTTGAACGCCCTGATGGCGGCCGTCTCCCTGGCCCGCACCCAGGCCAGGCCCAGGATCGACGGGGGCAGCCCGGTGACGGGCACGAAGCGGAGGTCGGGGCGCACGAGTTGGTCGGCGGTGGGCGTGCAGAACACCATCCCACCCCGGTTCAGCGCCACCT
This sequence comes from [Actinomadura] parvosata subsp. kistnae, assembly GCF_900323885.1. Taxonomy (GTDB): domain Bacteria; phylum Actinomycetota; class Actinomycetes; order Streptosporangiales; family Streptosporangiaceae; genus Nonomuraea; species Nonomuraea composti. The sequence continues at coordinate 845,751 of NZ_OOHJ01000018.1, forward strand.
GAGTCAAGCCCTCCTGCGTGGTCGCCACCCTACCGGCCAGGGGAATCGGACGTCCGGAAGGGGTCACGGAGGGTGCGATCCGCTCGTGCCACATGCGCGGCGCCGGCCCGTCAAGCCCGATCAGCGGGACGGAGGCCAGCTCCTCCGCCGAGATGCGCGCCCGCCCCGCCAGCGGATGGCGCACGGACAGGCCGAGCCGGTGCGAGACGTGGTTCAGCGCCGAGCCGGTGGCCAGGTCCGGCTCCGCCAGCGGCAGCAGCGTGAACGCGATGTCCACCAGCCCCGCCCGCAGCTTCGTGAACGGGTCCGCCAGGGTGATCTCCACCAGCTCGACCGCGCATCCGGGGTTGCGCCGCTCGAAGGCCCGCACGCTGCCCGTCACGACGTCCGTCGGCGTGGCCAGGAACCCGACCCTGATCACCCCCGTCACCTCGCGCGCCGCCGCCTTCGCCCTGGTCACGGCCTGCGCCATGCCGTCGTAGGCGGGCCGCAGGTCGGCCAGGAACCGCTCGCCGAGCGGGGTGAGCCGCACCCGCCTGCTCGTCCGGTCGAAGAGCCGGCCGCCGATCCTGGTCTCCAAGGCACGCAGGAGCTGGCTCACCCGTCCCGGCGACAGGTAGAGCCGCTCGGCCGTACGCGCGAAGTGCAGCTCCTCGCTGAGGACGACGAAGCACTCCAGCTCCCTGAACTCCATCCGGCACCTCCGATCGCTTAGCCCACCTAAAGCAAGCCTTCGGAGTTCGTCATTGTTCCCGCAGGCCGGCCTCAAGAGGCTGAGTCGCATGACGATGACAGATGTTCAGGTGAGGGCGCGGTGGCTGGCCGTGACCTCGGTCGCGATCGGCACCTTCACCATCGTGACGAGCGAGATGCTGCCCGTGGGCCTGCTGACCTCGATCGCCGGCGATCTCGGCATCTCGGCGGGCACGGCCGGGCTGGCCATGTCGGCCCCCGGGCTGGTGGCCGCGGTCGCCGCCCCCGTGCTGGCGGTGGGCGCGCGCCGGGTCGACCGGCGGCTCATCCTGATGGGCCTGATGGCGTTGCTGGCGGTGGCCAACCTGGCGGGGGCGATCGCGCCCGACGCCACGGTCCTGCTGGCGGCCAGGGTGCTGACCGGGGTGAGCATCGGCGGGTTCTGGGCGTTCGCCGCCGGTCTGGGGCCACGGCTGGTGCCCGAGCGGTCGGTCGGGCGGGCCACGTCGATCATCCTGGGCGGGGTGTCGGTCGCGTCCGTGCTGGGAGTGCCCGCGGCGACGTTCGTGTCGTCGTTCGCGGGCTGGCGCAGCGCGTTCGTGGCGACCGGCGTGCTGGCCCTGGCGTTGCTCGCGGTGCTGGCGGCGACCCTGCCGCCGCTGAAGCCGTCCCTTGAGCCGGAATCATCCCCTACGCCGGAAAAGCGCTCCTCGTGGTTCTCAGGGCCCCTCAGGGTCATCCTGGTGCTGACCGCGCTCACCGTCGCCGGCCACTTCGCCGCCTACACCTACGTCCGGCCGTTCCTGGAGCAGGTCGCGCACGCCGGCCCCGCCCTCGTCAGCACCGCACTCCTCCTGTACGGCGCCGCGGGCGTCGCGGGCAACTTCGTGGCCGGCGCGCAGGCCGCCAGGAACCCCCGGGCCACGCTGATCGTCCGGGTCCTGCTCATGGCGGTGCCGATGATCGCGCTCGTGACCACCGGGCTGCCCGCCCTCATCCCGCTCGTCGTGTGGGGGTTCGGCTACGGCGGCGTCGGCGTGACGCTGCAGCTGTGGATCATGCGCTCCGGCGGCGGCGAGCTCAGCACCGCGCTGTTCGTGTGCTCGTTCAACCTGTCCATCGCGCTCGGCTCGTTCGCCGGCGGGCGGATCGCCGACGCGCTGCCGGTCTCGGCGGTGATGTGGGCCGGAGCCGCGCTCACCCTGCTCAGCGCGGCCGTCGCTGGCATCGCGGGCAGGAGTAGGACGAGCGGTTCATGAACGCCTCACGCCTGATCGCGGTGCCGCAGCGGGAGCACGGCAGGTCGCGCCGGCCGTACACCTCCAGCGAGCGCTCGAAGTACCCGCTCTCGCCGTTGACGTTGACGTACAGGCTGTCGAACGACGTGCCGCCCTGCTCCAGAGCCGCCCCCATGACCGTGCGCACGGCGGCCAGGAGCTCGGCCACCTTCGGCCGGGTCAGCGTCTCCGTGGGCCTGGCCCAGTGGAGCCTGGCCAGCCACAGGGCCTCGTCGGCGTAGATGTTGCCGACGCCGCTGATCAGCGACTGGTCGAGCAGCGCCCGCTTGATCTCGGTGCGCCTGGCCCTGAGCCTGCGGGTGAACTCGGCCTCGTCGAACGCCGCCTCGAACGGGTCGGGCGCGATGTGCGCGATCGGCTCCGGCACGCCATTGACCAGCGGGCTCAGCATGACGTGGCCGAACGTCCGCTGGTCCACGAAACGCAGGTCGGGGCCGCCGTCGGCGAAGCGCAGGCGGACCCGCAGGTGCTTCTCCGGCGGCGCGTCCTGCGGCACGACCAGCAGCTGGCCGCTCATCCCCAGGTGGGCCATGAGCGCCTCATTGGCGCCCGACAGCGGCAGCCACAGGTACTTGCCGCGGCGCTCGGCGGACAACACCGCGCGGCCCTTCAGCCGCGCGGTGAACTCGTCGGCGCCGGGCACGTGCCGCCTGATCGCGCGCGGGTGCAACACCTCGGCGGAGGCGATCTCGCGGCCGATCACCCACTGTGCGAGGCCGCGCCTGACGACCTCGACCTCCGGCAGCTCAGGCACATGGCCTCCTCGGGTACGTAACTCTCACCCCACGGGAACGCCCGGAGGGTTCGCACCCCTTCCGGCGCTCAGCCCGCGGGCTGGCTCTCGCGCTGCTCGCGACGGGCCCTGATGCGGGTCCACGCCGCCTCGGCCGCCTGCTGCTCGGCCTCCTTCTTGCTGCGCCCGGTGCCCGACCCGTAGGACTCGCCGCCGACCCGCACCATCGCCGTGAACGACTTGGCGTGGTCGGGGCCGCTCTCCTCCACGTGGTATTCGGGCACGCCGAGCGCCTCGGAGGCCGTCAGCTCCTGCAGCGAGGTCTTCCAGTCGAGCCCCGCGCCCAGCGAGGCCGAGCGCACGATCAGCGGGTCGAACAGCAGGTGCACCACCCGGAACGCCTCGTCGAGGCCCTTGTCGACGTAGATCGCGCCGATCAGCGCCTCAAGGGTGTCGGCCAGGATGGAGGACTTGTCGCGCCCGCCGGTGCCCTCCTCGCCCCTGCCCAGCCGCAGGAACCGGCCCAGCCCGAGCCCCCTGGCGACGTCGGCCAGGGCACGCATGTTGACCACCGCCGCACGCAGCTTCGCCAGCTGGCCTTCCGGCAGGTCGGGGTGGTTGCGGTAGAGGGTGTCGGTGACCACCAGGCCCAGCACCGAGTCGCCGAGGAACTCAAGGCGCTCGTTGGTGGGCAGGCCACCGTTCTCGTAAGCGTAGGAGCGGTGCGTCAGCGCGCGCTCCAGGATGTCGGGGTCAAGACCGACCGACAGGACCCGCTCCAGCTCGTCTCTGGCGACCTCCACGGCCACCGGCTTCGGACCTGCGCCCACGTGCTTCCTCCTCGGACATCTTCCTATGGCGCGCCGACTGCGGAAGATGCCCGAAAACGTGGTGGGCGTCGGGGTAACACGTTAGCCCCGGCGTCCACCACGGCCGCGGGCGAACCGCCGCCGCACGCATCTGAGACGGTAACGCCGACCGAGGCACTTTGGCACCCGGTCGGCATCACGTCAACTGCTTCAGAATCAGGCGGACGGCTCGATGACCTGACGACGGTTGTAGGTGCCGCAGGTGGGGCACGCGATGTGCGGCTGCTTGGGCGAACGGCACTGCGGGCAGCTCACCAGGGCGACAGCAGTCGTCTTCCACTGGGAGCGACGGGCGCGGGTGTTGCTCCGCGACATCTTTCGCTTCGGGACGGCCACGTCACTTCTCCTGATCGTTATCTTTGTCGGTAATCAGACCTTGCAACGACGCCCAGCGGGCGTCGATCTTCTCGTGCCGGTGATCGTCGCCGGCCTCGGCCAGCTTGACCCCGCACTCCGTGCAGAGCCCCGCGCAGTCTTCACGGCAGACGGGGCTCAACGGCAGTGCGAGCACCACCGCGTCGCGGAACGTCGGCTCGAGGTCGAGCAGCTCGCCGTCGAGCAGCGAATCCTCCTCCGAGGCGTCCTCGTCGGAGTAGAAGAACAGCTCCTGCAGATCGACCTCGATCTCCGAGGAGACCGGATCGAGACACCGCGCGCACTCCCCGGCCAGCGGGGCCTGCGCCGTGCCCGAGACGAGCACGCCTTCCATCACTGCTTCGAGCCGCAGATCCAGCTCGACTTCGGCGTCTTTGGGGACACCGATCATGTCGACGCCGAGATCCGCCGGTGCCGGGAGGGTCAGGGTCATCTGCCGCATCGTCCCTGGCCGCTTACCCAGGTCATGAGTGGAGATCACCCACGGGGAGCGGGGGTCGAGGTGCTGAGTCATCCTGCTCTCGCTAGGCATGGCGAAAACGATCGCCGTCGTACAAGGCCGAAATGAAAGGATAGCAGCTCGCGCTCAGCCCCTGAGCCGCTCGACGAGCAGCTTGTGCACGAGATCGGGCACCAGGCCCGAGACGTCCCCACCATACCGGGCGATCTCCTTCACCCGGGAGGACGACAGGAACGAGTACTCGGGGTTCGTCGGCATGAACAGCGTCTCGACCCCCGACATGCGGTAGTTGAGCTGCGCCATCTGCAGCTCGTAGTCGAAGTCGCTGACCACCCTGATGCCCTTGACGATGGCGGGGATGTCGTTCTGCCTGCAGAAATCGACCAGCAGGCCGTGGAACTTCCGCACCTTGACGTTCGGAAACTCCTTGGTCACGGTCTGCAGGATCTCGATCCGTTCGTCAACGGTGAACAGGCTGCTCTTCTCGACGTTGATGAGGACTGCCACGGTCACCTCGTCGTACAGCCGTGCGGCACGGCCGATGATGTCGAGGTGGCCATTGGTGATGGGGTCGAACGACCCCGGGCAGACTACGCGGCGCAAGACGCCTCCCAGGTCTACGGGTTCCCGGCGGCGCGACCGTACCAAACGGACGCTTCGCCATAACGACGGACCCTCTCCTCAACGTAGCCTTCAGGCCACACCAAGGGCTTTCCCCTGCTTTCCCTCTCGAACGCCACCAAAGCCTCATCCGCCAGCCAGCCGTTGTCCCGCAGCAACGCCAGCACCACCTGAACGTCGTCATCCGCCACCGCGTACGGCGGATCCGCGAACACGATCCCGAACGGCCCTGTGCTCTTCGCCGGCACCCCGTCCGAAGCCTTCGCCGGCACCCCGTCCGAAGCCTTCGCCGGCACCCCGTCGGGAGACTTCGCCAGCATCCGCTCCACCTTGTCGGCCACCACACGGGCCCCGTCGAGGCCGAGCGCCGCCACGTTCGCCCTGATCGTGCGCACCGCCTTCGGATCCGACTCCACCAGCACCGCCTCGGCCGCCCCCCGAGACAACGCCTCCAGCCCGACGGCGCCGGAGCCGGCGTACAGGTCGAGGACGCGGGCGCCGCGGAGTCCGTACAGTGAATCCAGCGTCAAGAGGATCCCTTCCCTGGCCCTGTCGCTCGTCGGCCTCGTGCCGCGCCCCGGCGGCACGGCCAACCGCCGCCCACCTGCCACGCCTGCGATGATCCGCGTCATGTGACCCATTGTTCCGCATGTTCGCCCAGGTCAAGAGTGGACAAGTGTCTGCCTCGACTACGCAAGGGTGATTCACATCGGGGGGCCGGGGCCGCAAGATGATGACTGCGGCCTTCAAGGTGACCCACGTGAAGGCCGACCGGCGTGATCGTGAGCCCTTCCGCACGCCGGTTCCCTCGGCACCTGACCCGAGGGTGGGCCCAGCCGGGGACGGCATTCGGGGGGAGGCCGTCCCCGCGGCTGGGCATCATTCAAGATCACCTTCTTTTACGGCACAGCCAAGGTCACCGCCACCCACCGCACGTGGCCGAGGACCTCCAGGAAGACGCTCACAGACCCGCACGTGGCCGGCCCCCGCAACGGCGCCCCTTCCCCATCCGCGTGGTCCTCTCCCCCATCCGCGCAGTTTCTTGGTTGGACCATCCGCACAGCTCACCACCCTGAGCACCGCCCACCTTGCGCCGACCCCCACCGCACACCATCCCGCCGCACCGGCGCCCCAATCCAGCCCAGTGCAGCGCCCTCGCCCCGAAACGCCACCTCGCTGCACCGGCGCCCCGGTGCCCCGACACGCGGCGCGGCCCGGGGCGGCCGTGGGGCGTGCGGCGACGGCACACCCCGCCTCCAGCCGCCCGTCCAGCCGCCCGTCAGGTCTTCTCCAGGTACTCCGCTCGTTCGTCCGCCAGCAGGCGCTCGATCTCAGCGCGCAGCCCCTCGTGCCGCGCCAGCTCAGGGTCCGATTCCAGCAGGGCCGCCGCTTCCTCGCGGGCCGTGGTGATGACGTCCTCGTCCCTGAGGAGTTGCAGGAGCTTGAGCGACGAGCGTTTGCCTGACTGCGCGGCCCCCAGGACGTCGCCCTCCCGCCGCTGTTCCAGGTCGACCCGCGACAGTTCGAAGCCGTCGAGGGTGGTGGCCACCGCGTCGAGGCGGGCGCGGGCGGGGGTGCCTTCGGGGAAGTCGGAGACCAGGAGGCAGAGGCCGGGCAGGCCGCCGCGGCCGACGCGGCCGCGGAGCTGGTGGAGCTGGGAGACGCCGAAGCGGTCGGCGTCCATGATGATCATGACGGAGGAGTTGGGGACGTCGACGCCGACCTCGATGACGGTCGTGGCCACGAGGACGTCGAGCTCGCCCCGCGTGAACGCGCGCATGATCGCGTCCTTCTCCTCGGGCGGGAGCTTGCCGTGCAGGGTGGCGACGCGCAGGTCGTGGAAGGGCCCCTGGGTGAGCAGTTCGGCCACGTCGAGGACGGCCAGCGGGGGCCGGCGTTCGTCGTCGGAGGAGGCCCCCGCGAGGTCTCCCTCGTCGCCCTCCAGGTCGCCGATACGCGGGCACACGATGTACGCCTGCCGCCCCAGCGCCACCTCCTCCCTGACCCGCTGCCAGGTGCGTTCGAGGTAGTGGGGCTTCTCGGCGGCGGGGACGACGTGGGTGGTGATGGGGGCGCGGCCGGAGGGGAGCTGGGAGAGCGTGGAGACCTCGAGGTCGCCGAAGACGGTCATGGCGACCGTGCGCGGGATCGGGGTGGCGGTCATGACCAGCACGTGCGGACGCCCGCCGCCCGCCTTCTCGCGCAGCGCGTCGCGCTGCTCCACCCCGAACCGGTGCTGCTCGTCGACCACGACGAGCCCCAGGTCGGCGAACTGCACGTGCTCCTGGAGCAGCGCGTGCGTGCCGACGACGATGCCGGCCGTGCCGGAGGCGGCGTCGAGCAGGGCGGCGCGACGGGCGGCGGCGCCCATGGAGCCGGTCAGCAGCGTGACGGCCGTGCCGCCGAACATGCCGCCCTGTGCCAGGTCGCCGAGCATGTTCGTGATCGAGCGGTGGTGCTGCTGGGCGAGCACCTCGGTGGGCGCCAGCAGGGCCGCCTGCCCGCCGGCGTCGACGACCTGGAGCATCGCGCGCAGCGCCACGACCGTCTTGCCCGCGCCGACCTCGCCCTGCAGCAGCCGGTGCATGGGGTGCTCGCGCGCCAGGTCGGCGGCGATCTCCTCGCCGACCTGGGCCTGGCCTTCGGTGAGCGAGAACGGCAGGCGCGTGTCGAAGTCGGCCAGCAGCCCGTCGGGGCGCCGCGGCCTGGGCTTGGCGGGCCACGCGGTGGCGGCCTGGCGCCGCTGGAGCAGCACGGCCTGCAGCACGAACGCCTCGTCGAACTTCAGCCGCGCCCGCGCCCGCCCGATCTCCGCGAAGTCCTTCGGCCGGTGGATGGCGACCAGCGCCTCGCCGAGGTCCTGGAGCCCGTGGCGGGCGCGCAGGGTCGCGGGCAGCGGGTCGTCGAGCGGGCCGAGGGTGTCGAGCACCATGCCGATGGCGCGCCTGATCGCCCACGGCGTCAGGTCTTTGCCCGCCGGGTAGATCGGCACCGGCGCCGCCGCGAACTCCTCCGCGCTCGCCTCGCCCTCCTCGAACAGCTCGAACTCGGGGTGCGCGAGCTGCCAGCGCGGGTTCGTACGGGAGCCGAACAGGCCCACCTTGCCGGCGAACATCCCGCGCCGGCCCGGCTTGAGCCGCGACTCGGCCACGTGCGAGCCCTTGCCGAAGAACGACAGGTAGATCCGGCTGCCGTTGCCGTCGACGACCTCGACCTCCAGCCACGTGCCGCCGCGGTTGCGCATGGGCTTGCGCATCAGCCGGGTCACCTCGCCGACCACGGTGACGTGCTCGTCGACCTCCAGCGCGTCGAGCGAGGTCAGCTCGCCGCGTTCGGCGTAGCGGCGCGGGTAGTGGCGCAGCAGGTCGCCGACCGTCTCCAGGCCGAGCACGCTGTGCAGCAGCTTGGCGGTCTTCGGGTCGAGCGCCTTCGTCAGAGGCTCGTCGAAACGGCTCACGGCAATAAGTTCTACCGCTTGCCGCCGACAGGAATCCTCAGCCGGCACGCGGTCACGGCCGTTCCACGCCGATCAAGGCCCACGCGACCACGGCCAAGGCCCCAGGTCACTCGACGCCGATCAGGAGCGGGTAGCCGCCCTGCTCCCCGTCGTACACCACCAGGTCCACCTCGGGCCGCGTGCGCTTGAGGTGCGCCTCCAGGCGGCCGGTCAGGCCGTCCGGCGCCTGCCTGCCCGTGACCAGCGTGACCAGCTCGCCCCCGCCCGCCAGCATCCGGTCCACGACGGTGGTGGCCATGTCCTCGACGGACTCGCCGATGAGCGCCACGTCGCCGTCGATCATGCCGAGCACGTCGCCGGGCCGGCACACCCCGGCGCTGGTGAAGGCCGTCCTGTCGGCGACGGTCACGTGCCCGTAGCGGGTGTGGCCGGCCGCGTCGGTCATCGCCACCACGTCGTCGTCGAAGCGCCGCAGCGGGTCGTGCACGGCCAGCGCCGCGAGCCCCTGCACGGTGGCCTTCGTGGGCAGCACGCTGACCGTCACGCCGTCCTGGCGGGCGATCTCCGCCGCGGCGGCGGCGACGGAGCGGACGCCGTCGTCGTTCGGCAGGACGGCGACCTCGCTGCCGGCCCGCCTGATCGCGCTCAGCACGGCGGGCAGCGCGGGCCGGGTGCCGGGTTCGCGCCGCACAACGACGGCGCCGCACTCCTCGAACAGCGCGGCGATCCCGTCGCCCGCGGCGACCGCGACGACGCCGCGGCCCGCGCCGTCGCGCCGGTCGCTTTCCGCCAGGTACGTGATGCGGATCCGGTGCGGCCGGCCCGCCCTGATCCCGGCCTCGACGGCCGGCCCTGCCTCGGGGACGTGGACGTGGACGTTCCACAGCCCGTCGCCGCCCACCACGACCAGGGACTCGCCCATCGCGTCGAGCTGCTCGCGCAGGGCCGCCACGGCCCGGTCGTCGGCCTCCAGCAGGTACATCACCTCGTAGCCCGCCCCCACCTCGCCCATCGGCGACACCCGGGAGGTGGGCTCGGGCACGTCGTAGTGGCCGGCGGAGGTGCCGCCGATCACTTCGGCGAGGGTCTCCAGCATGATCGTCGCCCCGGCGCCGCCGGCGTCCACGACGCCGCTGCGGGCGAGCACGTCGAGCTGGCCGGTCGTGCGGCGCAGCGCCGCGCGGGCCTCCCCCGCGGCCTGCCTGGCCACCTCGTACGGCTCCCCCTCCAGCCCCTGTACGGCCCGCGCCGCCGACTCCAGCACGGTCAGCACCGTGCCCTCGACCGGCCTGGAGACGGCCTCCCTGGCGAGCACGGCCGCCCTGAGCAGCCCGGCCCGCAGGTCGGGGCCGTCCTTGAGCACTTCTGCGAGGCCGCGCAGCGCCTGGCTGACGATCACCCCGGAGTTGCCGCGCGCGCCGACCAGCGCCCCGTACGAGAGCGTCTGCCACATCACGGCCGGGTCGACGTCGTCGGGCAGCGACTCGACGGCCTCGGCGGCGGACAGCAGGGTCATGTGCAGGTTGGTGCCGGTGTCGCCGTCGGCCACGGGGAACACGTTGAGCGCGTCGATCTCCGTGCGCACCTGGCCGAGCGCGTCGGCGGTCAGGCGGGCCCAGCGTCGTACGGCTGGAGGGTCGAGGATCTTCATGTGCGCCTCCCGACCGGCCCGTATGCGCTACCGTTGTCCGAGGAGAATATCGCCGCTCGGGACCTGGTCCAGATGCTCTGGTTCGCGACCATCGGCGTGGATCAGATATTCTCGTCTGGCTGGCCGGTTGTCCCGGCATGCCCTCCGCCCGTGGAATGCATCAGCGGACAGGGCTACATCGACTGTTTTAAGGAGCGATACCGTGGCTTCCGTCTGCGATGTCTGCCGCAAGGGGCCGACCTTCGGCAACAACGTGTCCCACTCGCACCGCCGCACCCGCCGTCGTTGGAACCCCAACATCCAGACGGTTCGCGCGGTCATCGGCGGCACGCCGAAGAAGCTGAACGTGTGCACGTCGTGCATCAAGGCGGGCAAGGTCACCCGCTAGTCCCGCACGTCCGCGAAGGCCCGCCTCTCCCGTCGAGGGAGCTGCGGGCCTTCGTCATGCCCTGGCCCGACCCCAACAAAAAAAGGGGGGCTCCGGACGATCGTCCGGAGCCCCCCTTTTTGCCGTGTATCAGGCGACGACGCACTCCCCCGCGACCAGGCCGCAGTTCTGCGCCTCGGAGCCCCGGCCCGTGGCCGTGAACGTGACCTCGACCGACTCCCCGGCCGCGAGCGGCACCGTCAGGTCGAGGATGAGCAGGTCGCCGTCCTGCGTCCACTCCGCGCCGTCCACGTCGGTGACCCGGCCGTCCACGGGGACGGAGACGGTGGGGTTCTCCAGCGTCTGGGGAGAGGTGTTCGACAGCGTCAGGTCCGCCGAGTACGTGGCGAGGCGCTGCTTGATCGTCTGCTTGACGTTGACCGAGCCCGCGTTGCCGCCCGTCGAGCCGACCGAGCCCGTGAACGTGGGCGCGGGCGTGCTGCCGCCGGGCGTGCCGGCGCCCGTGTCGGTGTGGGTGTCGTCCAGCGTCGAGACCTCGTCGCTCGGGGTCTCCGACACACTCTCCTCGACCGGCGGGTCCTCCGTCTCCTCGTCCTTCGGCTCCGCCGGCTTCTTCGTCTTGCTCTTGCTCGGCGACGGCGTGGGCGTGGTGGTCACGCGCTGCGGCGTGCGGACGTTGGAGGAGGCGGTCGGCGTCGGGGTCTCGGCGGGCTCGCTGTCCTCGGCGGCCTCCTCCGCGGGCTCCTCGTCCGTCGGGGCCTCGGAGTCCTCCTCGGCGGGCTCGGAGACCGCGGGGCCCGGCGCGCTGCTCGTGACCTGTACGGCGGCGCAGGTCGCGCCCTCGCACTTGCCCGGCTCGCCGGAGGAGCTCATGAACTTGACGCCCGCCACGGTGCCGCCGAGCACGACGGCCACGGCGGCCACGGACAGCAGGGCCACCCGGCCCTTGCCGGGGCCTGACGGGGCGGCCAGCACGTCGTCGCCGCCACCGCCGCCACCGGCGCCGCGGCCCTGCTTGCGGCGGCCACGACGGCCCCGGGGCTCGTCGTCCTGCGGTCCGGGGTCGTTCGACCAGCCGGAGTCGAGGAAGCCGGTCTCGGCGCTGGCCCAGGCGGGGGTCAGCGCGGCCGTGGGCTCGCCGGCCACCTTGATGTCGCCGGGCTCGGGCGGGCCGCTGTAGACGCCGGTGGGGCCGGACGGCGCGTCGAACCTGGCCGTACCCTCAGGGTCGGCCGCCCCGAACGGCCCGGTCCCCTCTCCAGGACGCCCGAAGGGCGGCCGGCCATCACCAGGACGGCCGGGGTCTGGCTGGCCGGGGGCAGGGGCGCCCATACGGTCTGGAGGCCCGTCGAAGAACGCCGTGCGCTCGGCGGGCACGTCGAAGAAGCTCGTGCGCTCGGCGGCGGCGTCCAGCGGGCCGGGCCGGTCAAAGGGGTTCGAGCCAGGCGCACCAGGTCCAGGCGCTCCGGGCGCGCCGAAGACCGCCGTCCCGTCGGGCCCGTTCGCGGGGAAGTCGCCGGTCGAAGGCCCGGAGAAGTCGCCACGCCCGCCCTGCTGATCCCACTCGGGCGGCCGCGCGAAGGCGCCGGTCGTCTCGAACGGACCGGCTTCGTCCTCCTTCGGCCCTCTAGGGGGCGGGAAGGCACCCGCGGGGTCGTTGGCAGGGGGGAGGCCACCGGCGAGGTCGCTGGGCAGCGCGAAGGCCCCGGTGGTCTCGAACGGCTCCGGCTGCGGCCCACGCGGCGGCGGCGCGTCCGTGCGCCGCGGCATGGGGGCCCACTGCCCCGTGACCTCCGGCCGGTCCGGCAGCGACGGCCAGCCCGGCGGCTCGGCCTGCTCGTCAGGACCCCAGAATGCGCTGTTCCCCCGTTCGTCCCCGTCGTCGGATCCACCTGTGCCGTGGCGGCCCATGGCTGCCCTTTCTTTCCGGTTACAGTGGCCGCCAATCTTCATAACACCTTTACTACGCCGTTGTCACAGCAATCCCACGAGTCCTACCCCAAACTCGGAAAATTTCACTTAAATCGGGACAGATAATCACCCAAAGTGATCCCACCCGCGACGCCCGATTTCGCGCCCGTGCACCAGCACGCCCTCCCCCTCGGCCACCCGGCCCACCACGTGCCAGCCGTCCGGCAGCCGCACGTCCGCCGGGAACGCCGCCGCCAGAGCGTGATCCTCGCCACCCGCGAGCACCCACTCCAGGGGGTCGGCCCCCAGCTCCTTGGCCGCCGCCACCACCGGCTCGCCCACGGGGAACGCCTCGGGGTCCAGCTCCACGCGTACGCCGCTGGCCTCGGCGACGTGCCCGAGGTCCTGCAGCAGCCCGTCGCTGACGTCGAGCATGGCGCTGGCTCCCAGCTCGGCCGCCAGCGGCCCCATCGCGTACGGCGGGCTCGGCGCGCGGTGCCCGGCCACGGCCTCGGCCAGCAAGGGCGTGTCGGCGGGCACCCCGGCCTCCAGCAGCGCCCAGCCAGCGGCGGCGTAGCCGAGCCGGCCCGCCACCGCGACCACGTGCCCGGGCCGGGCGCCGGAGCGCAGCACGGGGGCCCGCCCGGCCAGGTCGCCGAGCGCGGTCACCCCGATGACGACCAGGTCGCAGCGGGTGACGTCGCCGCCGGCCACGCTCGCGCCTACGGTGGCGCACTCGTCGGCGAAGCCGTCGGTGAGCGCGTCGAGCCAGGTCAGCGGCAGGTCGGCGGGCAGGCCGAGCCCGACGACGAGCGAGGTGGGGGTGGCGCCCATGGCGGCCACGTCGGCGAGGTTCTGAGCGGCGGCCTTGCGGCCCACGTCGTAGCCGGAGGACCAGTCGCGGCGGAAGTGGCGGCCTTCGAGCAGCAGGTCGGTCGAGACGGCCACGCGCCCGTCGGGCGCGGCGATGACGGCGGCGTCGTCACCCGGGCCGAGCATTACCGCCGCACCTTGGGGCAGACGGGTGGTAATACGATTTACTACACCGAACTCGCCGAGATCTCCGACTGTGATGACGCACCTCCTGACGCACACAGGGTACGGTGGGCGTTCGGCGTGATCCAATCGCCCGGGAGGACGTGATGGTGCAGGCCTACATCCTTATCCAGACCGAGGTCGGCAAGGCCGCCGCCGTGGCCCGCGAGATCTCCGGGATTCCCGGGGTCACTCAAGCGGAAGACGTGACGGGGCCCTACGACGTGATCGTTCGTGCGGAAGCGAGAAACGTCGATGAGCTGGGCAAGCTCGTCGTCGCCCAGATCCAGGCGGTGAGCGGGATCACGCGTACGCTGACGTGTCCCATCGTTCACATTTGAAGGTAGTCGTCGCATGCGTGCCGCCGCCGTCCTGCTCGTTCTCCTGACACTCGCCGGTTGCGGCGGCACCGTACAGGTCGAACCGCCCACCCCTGAGGGCGAGGCGGTGGCGGCCTGCGACAAGCTGGCCACCCTGCTGCCCCAGACCCTCGACGGTGACGAACGCGGCACGTCCGCGCCCGAGTCGCCGTACGTGGCCGTCTGGGGCTCGGGGACGATCGCGTTGCGCTGCGGCGTGCCCCGGCCGGCCAGGATGGCGCCCACCGACACGCTCCAGGAGATCGGCGGCGTGGGGTGGTTCGCCGATCCCGACAAGCCGGCGCTGTTCACGGCGGTGACCGACACGGCCTACGTGGAGGTCACGGTCGGCGGCGAGCACGTGGCCGCCGAGGTGCTGGCCGACCTGTCCGGGCCGATCGGGCGGCTCTCACCGCAGGCCGGGTGAGCGCGACAGCGCGAGCTGGATGAGCCGCTCCACCAGCGCCGGGTACGACAGCCCCGAGGCCGCCCAGAGCTGCGGCGCCACCGACAACGACGTGAACCCCGGCATCGTGTTGATCTCGTTGAAGATCAGCTTGCCGTCGGCCGTGTAGAAGAAGTCGACCCGCGCGAGCCCCTCGCACTCCAGCGCCTCGAACGCGCGCACCGCCATCGCCCGCAGCTCCTCCGCCGTCTCCTGCGGGATGTCGGCGGGCACGGTCAGCGACATCTGGTCGGGGTAGTACTTCGCCTCGAAGTCGAAGAACTCCTGCCCGCCCTCGACCCGCACCTCGCCCGGCAGCGACGCCGCGGCCGGCTCGTCGCCGAGCGACTGCAGCACCGCGCACTCGATCTCGCGGCCCACGATCGCGGCCTCGACCAGCACCTTCGGATCGTGCTGGCGGGCGAACTCGACCGCCGACTCCAGCTCGGCCCGGTCGGACGCCTTGGAGATGCCCTGCGAGGAGCCCGCCCTGGCCGGCTTGACGAACACCGGGTAGCCCAGCTCCTCGGCCTCCTTGAGCACCTGCTCGCGGTTGAGCCGCCAGTCGCGGTCGCGGATGACGACGTACGGGCCGGTCGGCAGCCCGGCGGCGGCGATCACCGTCTTCATGTACGCCTTGTCCATGCCGACGGCGCTGGCCAGCACGCCGGAGCCGACGTAGCGCACCCCCGCCATCTCCAGCAGCCCCTGGATCGTGCCGTCTTCGGCGTAGGGCCCGTGCATGACGGGGAACACGACGTCGACGGAGCCGAGCTCGACGGGGATGGCGCCGGGATCGTAGGCGACCAGGGAGCCGGAGCCCGAGGGCAGCGCGAGCGCCGCGCCCGTGGTGTCGACGCTCGGCAGCTCGCCGTCCTCGATGGCGAACCGCTGGTCGGAAGCGGCCAGCACCCACCTGCCGTCCTGGGCGATCCCGATCGGGATCACTTCGTACTTGCTCCTGTCGATCGCATCCAGCACGCTGCCCGCGCCCATCAGGGACACGGCGTGCTCGGAATTGCGGCCTCCGAAAACGACGGCGACGCGTGGCTTGCTCATGGTGTCCGAATCTACCGGGGTGTCCCTGTCACAGCGAGCCGAGCACGCCGTATTCAGGTCATTCTCACACGCCGTACCGCTCCGGCTTGGGTGAGCGGGACATGAGGAGCATGCCGGCCTCCGACGGGGACATGCCGTCGTGGACGACGCCGACGACCACTTCGGTGATCGGCATCTCGACGTCGTGCTTCCTGGCCAGCTCCAGCACCGACTCGCAGGACTTCACGCCTTCCGCGGTCTGCTTGGTGACCGCGATGACCTCGGCGAGCGTCATGCCGCGGCCCAGGTTCTCGCCGAACGTGCGGTTGCGCGACAGCGGCGACGTGCACGTGGCGACGAGGTCGCCCATGCCGGCCAGGCCCGCGAACGTGTGCGCGTCGGCCCCGAGCGCGGCTCCCAGGCGGGAGATCTCGGCCAGACCCCTGGTGATGAGCATGGCGCTGACGTTGTCGCCCATGCCCATGCCGGCGGAGACGCCGACGGCCAGGGCGATGACGTTCTTGACCGCGCCGCCCAGCTCGACCCCGATCACGTCGGGGTTGGTGTAGGGGCGGAACCACGGCGGCAGGTGGCAGATCGCCTGCAGCCGCTCGGCCACCGACAGGTCCGTGCAGGCCACGACGGTGGCGGCGGGCTGGCGGGCGGCGATCTCGGGCACCAGGTTCGGGCCGGAGACGACCGCGACGCGCTCCTCCGGCACCCCGACCACCTCGCGGATGACCTCGCTCATCCGCTTCGTGGTGCCCACCTCGATGCCCTTCATCAGGCTGACGAGCACCGCCCGCTCGGGGATGAGGTCGCGCCAGGCGGTCAGGTTGGCGCGCAACGTCTGGGACGGTACGGCGAGCACGACGAACTCGGCCCCGTCGAGCGCCTCGGCGGGATCGGTCGTGGCCCGCAGCCCGGCCGGCAACGTCACGCCGGGCAGGTAGTCGGCGTTGGCGTGGTCGCGGTTGATCGCGTCGACCACCTCCTGCCTGCGGCCCCACAGCGTGGTCTCGCTGCCGGCCTCCGCCAGGACCATCGCGAACGTGGTGCCCCACGAGCCCGCGCCGAAAACGGCCACCTTCGTCATTCGATCACCGTCCGGCCGGGTCGTAGGGAGTCGCCGGCGCCTTCTCGCCGCGCAGCTCGGCGAGCTGCACGGTGATCGCGGCCATGATGTCGGCCGTGGCCTCGCGCAGCACGTCGGCGTGCATCGGCTTGCCCGCGTACTTGGACAGGTCCACAGGCGGCCCCACGCTGACGCGGAACGTCTTGCGCGGGAACAACCTGGGCTTCTTCTCACCGTACGGCAGCAGCTCCTGTGCTCCCCAGTGCGCCACCGGGATGACGGTCGCGCCGCTCTCCAGCGCCAGCCGGGCCGCGCCCGTCTTGCCCACCATGGGCCACAGGTCCGGATCGCGGGTGCAGGTGCCCTCCGGGTAGAACAGGATCGCGCACCCGTCGTCGAGCCGCTGCGCGGAGATGCGCAGCGACTTGGCCGCCTCGCTGCTGCCCCGCTCGACCGGGATCGCCAGCAGCCCCGTCACGGCCCGCCCCAGGAACGGCACCCTGAACAGTCCCGACTTGGCGAGGATGACCGGCCAGCGGCCGTTGTTGTAGAGGAAGTGCGACAGCAGGACGGGGTCGGTCCACGACAGGTGGTTGGCCGCGATGATCACGCCGCCGGTCCGCGGGATGCGCTCCCCGTGCCGCCAGTCGCGCTTGACCAGGAGCCGCGACAGCGGCTTGACCACGGCGACGGCGAAGCTCTCCCAGAAACGCGACGGTCGCGTGGGGCGGCTCATGCTTCCTCCAACACGGTACGGGGATGCGCCCAAGTCTCCCGGTTGGCCACGCGGGATGTCGAGGCGGGATGCTTAACCCTATGAGCATCCGCTGGTCCTTGGTCATTCCGGTGAAGACGCTGGTCGCGGCGAAGACCCGGCTGGCCGCCGCGACGGGCCCGCACCGCACCCGCCTGGCCGTGGCGGTGGCCAGTGACACCGTGGCGGCGGCGCTGGCGTGCCCGCCGGTCGCCCGGGTGATCGTGGTGACCGCCGACCCGGCCGCCGCCGGGCCGCTGGCCGCGCTGGGCGCCGACGTGGTGCCCGACCCCGACCGGGGCCTGAACACCGCGCTGCGCACGGGGGCCGCCCACGCCGTCCGGGTGGCGCCGGGCGACGCGGTGGGCGCGCTCCAGGCCGACCTGCCCGCCCTGCGGCCGGCCGAGCTGGCGGTGGCGCTGGCGGCGGCGGCCGAGTTCGACCAGTCCTTCGTGCCGGACGCGCTCGACGTCGGCACCACCTTCTACGGGGTACGGCCGGGCACGCCGTTCACGCCCCGCTTCGGCGGGGAGTCGCGGGCCAAGCACCTGTCCGGCGGGGCCAAGGAGCTGTGCGTGCCGGGCATCGACTCGGTGCGCCGCGACGTGGACACCCCCGACGACCTGCGCGCGGCCATCGCGCTGGGCCTGGGGCGGCACACGGCGGCGGTGGTCGCCGAGCTGTGGCCGGACGCCGGCATCACCCCGCCCGCCTGATCGAGGGGGCGGTGACGATCGCGAGGTACGACAGCGCGAGCAGCGCCACCCCCACCGCGAAAACCCCGTAGCCGCCCAGCCATTCCCCCAGCACGCCGCCCGCCAGCCCGCCCAGCGGCGTCGTGCCCCACATCAGGAAGCGCATGCTGGCGTTCACCCGGCCCAGGAGGTGCCCGGGGGTGATGCGCTGCCGGTGGCTGAGCTGGGCCACGTTGAAGACCACCCCGGCGGCGCCCGCCAGGGCCGCGGCGACGGGGAAGAGCAGCAGCCGCCACCCGGGCCCGGTGGCCAGGGCGGGGAGCTGGAGGAGCACGACGAGCGCCGCGGAGCCGTACAAGGTGGGGCCGACGCCGTGGCGGCTCGTCACCCGGGCCACCAGCATCGCCCCCGCCAGGGCGCCGACGGCCGACGCCGACAGCAGCAGGCCGTAGGTGGTGGCGCTGACGCGCAGGTGGACGACGAGGTAGAGCGGGTAGCCGACGGCGCAGACGCCGAGCGCGACGCGGGTGAGCGCCCCGCCCAGCGCGACCCGGCTCAGCACCGGCTCCCTGATCACGAACGTGACGCCCTCGCGGACGTCCGCCCAGAGCCGCCCTCTCTCCGCCGGCGCGGGCCGCTCGTCCGCCCGCACGCCCGACAGCAGCAGCCCCGAGGCGAGGTAGCCCGCCGCGTCGGCCAGCAACGCGACCGGGGCGGTCAGCGCGCCCACCAGCCAGCCGCCCGCCGCCGGGCCCGCCAGCACGCTCACCTGCCGGGTCGCCTCCAGGCGGCCGTTGGCCCGTTCGAGCTGCTCCGGGGGCACGACCGCCGGTAGGAAGCTCATGTGGGCCACGTCGAAGAACACGGCGCCCACGCCGAGCACGAGCGCGACCGCGTACAGGTGCGGCAGGGTGAGCACGCCCAGCCAGGCGGCGGCGGGCACGGTGAGCAGGACCGCGCCCCTGACCAGGTCGGCCCGGACCAGGATGGGGCGGCGGCGCAGCCGGTCCACCCAGACGCCGGCGGGCAGGCCGATCAGGAGGAACGCGGCGGACTGCACGGCCGTCAGGAGGCCGAGCTGGAACGGGCTCGCCCGCAGCGTGAGCACGGCGGTCAGCGGAAGGGCGACGATCGTGATCTGGGTGCCGAAGCCGGAGATCCCGTTCGACCAGACCATGCGCCCGAAGCCGGAGATTCCGCACGGCCGCAGCATGAGGATCCCGCTCGACCGCGCCGTGCGTCCGACGCTCCCCCGGGGACCCATGCCGCGATCGTGCGTGCTCGTCCGCGCGGGGGCAACCGATTACGCTGGACGCGTGCAAGGGACCGTACGGAGTTTCGACGAGGCCACGCGCTCGGGCACGGTGTTCCTCGACGACGGCAGCGTGCTGGAGTTCGGCACCGCGGCCTTCGACGCGGGGCCGCTGCGGCTGCTGCGCACGGGGCAGCGGGTCAATCTCGGGATGTCCGGCGGGCGTGTCGCCTATGTCACGCTGTCCACGTTTCCGGTGCCCGGAGAATTTCAAAACACGTGACAAACGTCACGCCCGGGCCGGGGCCCGGGCGTGCTGGTTCATCCGTCGGCCGGATTTATTTCTTTTTGCCGATCTTCTTGCCGCCCTCGTTCACCAGATCCTTGAAATCGGATCCGGGACGGAACTTGGGCGCCCAGCTCTCCGCGACGTTGATTTCCGCGCCGGTCGACGGGTTGCGTGCCGTGCGAGCGGGCTTGTTCACCATCTCGAACGCGCCGAAGCCCGTGATCGAGACCTTGTCGCCGCTGGCCACGGCTTTCTGGATGGCGTCGATGACCGCGTTGACGGCCTCCGTGGCCGTCTTCCTGTCGCCCACCCGATCCGCGATGGCCTCGACGAGTTCTCGCTTGTTCATGAAAGTCCTGCTCCCCCAGTTACGGCTCGGGGTTCCAGCTCACGACTTCGACGTAGAAACCCCTTACGCGCTCGAAAGTAGGCGGGATCGCGAGGGAACTCAATCACCCGGCGTGTTTTTCCGCTCGCGTGGCGTGTCGGGCGGCTCCTGCGCGGCCCCGGAAACGGACCCGCGCGGGGGCTCGTGCGGGGGCTCGTGCGGGGGCTCGTGCGGGGGCTCGTCGAGGGCGGCCAGAAACGCGTCGAGGCGGGCCGCGGCCCTTTCCGGGTCCCGCTTGGCCAGGTCGCAGATCGACAGGTAGCGGCGGGCGTGGCGCTCCTTGTCGGCGGCGGGCAGCATGCGGACGCGGCGGTGCGCATCGCGCAACCGCCGCGCCAGTTCGTCGTCCTCTAGACGGTCGTCGGCAGCCATGGCTGCCGACCATTCTCGTACGTGGCCACGTCGTCGGCGTGACGCAGGGTCAGCCCGATGTCGTCGAGGCCCTCCATCAGCCGCCAGCGGGTGTAGTCGTCGATCTCGAAGGGCACGACCTCATCGGCCCAGCGGACCTGGCGTTCGACCAGGTCGACGGTCACTTCCAGCTTCGGCTCCGCCTCGACGGCGGCCTGCAGGGCCTCGACCTTGTCGCCGGGCAGGACGACCGGCAGCAGGCCCATCTTGGTGGAGTTGTTGCGGAAGATGTCGCCGAAGCGGGCCGCGATCACGACGCGGAACCCGTACTGCTGCAGCGCCCACACGGCGTGCTCGCGGGAGGAGCCGGTGCCGAAGTCGGGGCCGGAGACCAGGATCGAGCCGCCCTCGTAGGAGGGGTCGTTCAGGACGAACGTCGGGTCCTCCCGCCAGGCGGCGAACAGGCCCTTCTCGAAGCCGGTGCGGCTGACCTGCTTGAGCCAGACGGCCGGGATGATCTGGTCGGTGTCGACGTTGCTGCGGCGCAGCGGCACCGCCGTACCGGTGTGGGTGGTGAAGGCTTCCATGGAACGGGTCTCCCTTACAGGTCGGCGGGCGCGGTCAGGCGGCCGGTGACGGCGGTCGCGGCGGCGACCTGCGGCGACACCAGGTGGGTGCGGCCACCCTTGCCCTGGCGGCCCTCGAAGTTACGGTTGGAGGTGGAGGCGCTGCGCTCGCCGGGCTTGAGCGTGTCGGGGTTCATGCCCAGGCACATCGAGCAGCCGGCCTCGCGCCACTCGGCGCCGGCGGCCTTGAACACCTCGTCCAGGCCCTCCTCCTCTGCCTGCTTCTTGACCATCATCGAGCCGGGCACGATGAGCGTGCGCGTCTTGACCTGGCGCCCGCGCAGGATCTCGGCGGCCGAGCGCAGGTCCTCGATGCGGCCGTTGGTGCAGGAGCCGACGAAGACGGTGTCGACCTCGATCTCGCGCAGCGGCGTGCCGGCGGTCAGGCCCATGTACTCCAGGGCGCGCTCGGCGGCGGAGCGGGCGACCGGGTCGTCGAACGACTCGGGGTCGGGGACGCTCTCGCCCAGCGGCAGGCCCTGGCCCGGGTTGGTGCCCCACGTGACGAACGGGGTCAGCGTCGAGGCGTCGATCTCCACGACCTTGTCGAACACGGCGTCGTCGTCGGTGCGCAGCGACTTCCAGTACTCGACCGCCTGGTCCCACAGCTCGCCCTGGGGGGCGTGCTTGCGGCCCTTGAGGTAGGCGAACGTGGTCTCGTCGGGCGCGATCATGCCGGCGCGGGCGCCCGCCTCGATCGACATGTTGCAGATCGTCATGCGGCCCTCCATGGAGAGCTTGCGCACGGCCTCACCGCGGTACTCGACGATGTAGCCCTGGCCGCCGCCGGTGCCGATCTTGGCGATGATGGCCAGGATCAGGTCTTTGGCCGTGACGCCGACCGGCAGCTCGCCGGAGACCTCGATGGCCATCGTCTTGGGGCGGTAGGCGGGCAGCGTCTGCGTGGCCAGCACGTGCTCGACCTCGGAGGTGCCGATGCCGAACGCGATGCCGCCGAACGCGCCGTGCGTGGAGGTGTGAGAGTCGCCACACACGATGGTCATGCCGGGCTGGGTCAGGCCGAACTGCGGGCCGATGATGTGCACCACGCCCTGACCGGCGTCGCCCATCGGGTGCAGCCGGATGCCGAACTCGGCGGCGTTCTTGCGCAGCGTCTCGACCTGCGTCTTCGACACCGGGTCGGCGATCGGGCCGAGCACGGTCGGGACATTGTGGTCTTCGGTGGCGATGGTGAGATCGGGCCGCCGCACCTTCCGGCCGGCGAGACGGAGCCCGTCGAACGCCTGCGGGCTGGTCACCTCGTGGATGAGGTGCAGGTCGATGTAGAGCAGGTCCGGTTCGCCCTCGGCGCGACGGACTACGTGTTGCTCCCAGACCTTCTCGGCCAGTGTGCGGCCCATGATCTCCTCCTTGAGAATCCTCCGACTTGCTTTCTCATATGTCGAGACTGCAGTATCGGTGTATGGACAACTCTAGCGGAGTCGGAGTACTCGACAAGGCAGTTCTTGTACTCAATGCCCTCGAAGCGGGACCCGCTTCCCTGGCTCAGCTCGTCCAGGCCACCGGCCTGGCCCGCCCCACTGCCCACCGGCTGGCCGTCGCTCTTGAGCACCACCGCATCGTGAGCCGTGACACGCAGGGCCGCTTCGTGCTCGGCCCGCGGCTGTCCGAGTTGTCCACCGCGGCCGGCGAGGACCGGCTGCTGGCGGTGGCCGCGCCGGTGCTGATGCAGCTCAGGGACCTGACCGGGGAGAGCGCGCAACTCTACCGCCGCCAGGGTGACGAGCGGGTCTGCGTGGCCGCCGCCGAACGCGCCAGCGGCCTGCGCGACACCGTCCCCGTGGGCTCCGCGCTGCCCATGACGGCCGGCTCCGCCGCGCAGATCCTGCTGGCCTGGGAGGAGCCCGACCGGCTGCACCGCGGGTTGCGCGGCGCCAAGTTCACCGCCGCGACGCTGGCCTCCGTGCGCCGCCGGGGCTGGGCCCACAGCGTCGGCGAGCGGGAGCAGGGTGTGGCGAGCGTCTCAGCGCCGATAAGGGGCAGCGGCGGCAAGGTGATCGCGGCCGTGTCCGTCTCGGGGCCCATCGAACGGCTCACGCGAGCCCCCGGACGCCTCCACGCGGTGCCCGTCATGGCGGCCGCCGAACGGATCACCGAGGCGATGCGCCGCACGTCATGATCGGGAAAAGGATGTATTTGGGGAGCCGAGTGCTGCCCCGGCGCACTAGCCTGAGTGCGTGACAGATCGCATCGAGGTAGCCGCCACTGAGCTGCGACCCCTGCTCGAAGAGTTCATCATGTGGGCGCGCGCGAACGCCCCTGAGAGCGACCCCGAGCTCGTGGGGCCCGCCGCTCTGTGGCACCGTCTCGCCTTCTCGCAGGACCTCGGCACGTGGAAGCGCGCCGACCTGCGTAACCTGCTGCTCGACCGCATGCCCAAGGTCGTGGAGGACCCTGACGCCGCCGCCGACGGGATGCTCCCCGCCGTCGACGCGTACCTGACGTTCCTCTCCCAGACCGGCCGGCTGAACCAGGGCTCCGACAGCCTCGCCGATCTGCAGGCCGAGCTGGACGACGTCGAGGACGAGTTCGTCGACCTCATGGAGGAGCTGCTCGACGACACCGAAGGCGACGACGAGGAGGACGAGAGCGGCGACCTGGGCGACTTCGAGCCGTTCGCCGACGAGCTGGCCGAGCTCGACACCATCAGGCTGCGGCCCGACACCGAGCTGGCCGAGGCCGCCCGGCAGGCGCCGCTGGTCGCCAAGGCCCGCGATCTGGCCGTCTGGGTGGGCTCCGGCCGCAAGGTCGGCGAGGACACCCTGCTCACCGACGCCGAGGTCGAGGAGGCGCTGGCCGTCACCGGCCTGCCCAGGCCCGAGACCGACGGCCCCATCGCCGAGGCCGTCCCCCAGCTGTGGAACATCTGGAACCTCGCCGTCGACCTCGAGTTCCTCGAGCCGGGCGAGGGCGGCACGGTGGCGGTCCAGGATGACACGGCCGAGTGGCCGTTCGACGACGACGAGGACGTCCTCGACGCGTGGATGCTCGGCCTCCACTCGGTCGACTACGGCGACCCCGAGCTCGACGACGACGACCTCACCATGGCCCTCGCGGGCCTGACCAGGGGCCTGCTCATCCGGCTGCTGCTGGCCGGCGGCTCGCGCGAGCGCGCCGAGCTGGCGCAGGAGCTCGCCGAGGCCGCCGCCGACCTCGACGAGCTCGGCGCCGACGCGTGGGAGGCGGCCGGCGACCCGCTCGCCCCCGCCATCGACTGGCTCATCGGGTACGGCATGGTCGAGCTCGACGGCGACACCGTCCGCCTGACCCCGCTCGGCACCGAAGGCGTCGTCCACCTCATCGACGACGCCGACATCGAGGTCGACGCCCGCCCGGCGATCGAGTCCATGAGCGCCCACGAGCTGCTCGCGCTCAGCGCCGAGCTGCCCGAGGAGGAGGCCGACGCCGAGTTCGCCGCCTGGATGCGGCTGCGCGAGCCGGCCAAGGCCGCCGAGGAGCTGCTCGACGCGGCCGCCGAGGACGACAGCGACGCCCTCATCAGGGTGCAGGCGGCCAGCGTCGTCGGCACGCTCGGCGAGGCCGCGGTCCCCGCCTGGCAGGCCGCGCTCAAGCAGCCGTCGCTGCGGCCCTACGCGGCCACGCACCTGAGCCAGCTCGGGGTCGAGGGGGCGCCCGAGCCGACCCAGGACGACACCCACTGGCTCATCCTCGACATGTGGACGATCTCGGCCGGCCTCGGCCGCTCCGAGTTCGTCAGCAGCCTGCGCGACATCGGCCCCGAGATGGTCAACGAGCTGCTCGAAGTGATCTGGAAGATCCCGCACGCGCACGTGGAGGAGCTGCTGGACCTGATCTCCCAGGTCCACCCGGACAAGCAGGTCGCCAAGGCGGCCCGCCGGGCGCTGTTCAAGGCCCGCTCGGTCTGACCCCACAACAGAACGCCCCCGCCGTTCGGCTCGAACGGCGGGGGCGTCTTGTTGCACGCGAACGGTCAACGAGGCGCACGTAACGGTGCTCAGCCGGGGAACCGGAGGAGCGTTTCCCTGGACGGGGGCCGGCCACGTGCGGTGGGTGGCGTCGCCCACGGCTTGCCGTAAAAACACAAAACGCCCTTTCCTGAACGGAAAGGGCGAGCGTAGTCCCGACCGGATTCGAACCGGCGCTACCGCCTTGAGAGGGCGGCGTCCTGGGCCACTAGACGACGGGACCTTCGCGGGCTTGTGGCAGTGGTAGTCCCGACCGGATTCGAACCGGCGCTACCGCCTTGAGAGGGCGGCGTCCTGGGCCACTAGACGACGGGACCTTCGCGGGCTTGTGGCAGTGGTAGTCCCGACCGGATTCGAACCGGCGCTACCGCCTTGAGAGGGCGGCGTCCTGGGCCACTAGACGACGGGACCTTGCCCACAAGCTGCTCTGCCGGGCCTCCCCGGCAACGCAGGTAACTCTACCGCACCCGGAAGACCACACCAAACCGCTTATCCGGCCGCCGGATCAGCTCAGCAGCCCCCTGCGGTAGCCCTCCCCGACGGCGGCGGCGCGGTCGCGGACGTCGAGCTTGGCGTAGATGTGCAGCAGGTGCGTCTTCACGCTGGCCTCGCTGATGAACAGCTCCGCCGCCACCTCCTTGTTCGTGGCGCCGCCCGCCACCAGCCGCAGCACCTCCAGCTCGCGCGGGCTCAGCTTCCCCCTCGCGGGCCTGCGCAGGTGGTCGGCCAGCCGCCCGGCCACGGCCGGGGCCAGCACGGTCTCGCCCCGATGGACGGCGCGCACGGCGCGGGCCAGCTCCTCCGGCGGCGCGTCCTTGAGCAGGTAGCCGCCGGCGCCCGCTTCGAGAGCGGGCAGGACATCGGTGTCGAACGTGGTCAGCACCAGCACCTTCGGCCCCGTGCCGCCGATCCGGCGGATGGCGCTCACGCCGTCGAGGCCCGGCATGCGCAGGTCCATGAGGACGACGTCGGGGGCGAGGTGCCTGGCCAGGCGCACGGCCTCCTCCCCGTCGGCGGCCTCGCCGACGATCTCCAGGTCGGGCTCGCCGCCGAGCGCCGCCCGCAGGCCGTCACGCACGATCGGGTGATCGTCGGCGATCAGCAACCGCAGTGGGGGCATCAGTCCTGCCTCTCGTCGTTCGGGATGGCTGGGTTCGGGACGGCTGGGTTCGGGACGGCGGGATCCGGAGCGGCAGGATCCGGGGTGGCGGCGGGGAGGGCGGGGACGGCGGCGGCGATGGTCGTGCCCTGGCCGGGCTCCGACTCGACGGTCAGGGTGCCGCCCACGCCGCGCGCCCGCTGCCGCATGCCGTCCAGCCCGAAGCCGTCAGCGGGCCGCTGCGGGTCGAAGCCCCGGCCGTCGTCTCGAATGTCCAGGAGAACGCTTTCGTCCGTGTACGACAGAGTGAGGGCCGTTCTGGTGGCACCTGCGTGCTTGGCCACGTTCGCGAGGGCTTCCTGGGCCACGCGGAACAGCGTCGACTCCACCTCGGCCGCCAGGGCGACCGGCGTGCCCGTGACCTCGAACCGCAGCTCCACGCCCGCCGTCTCCGCCCACGACCGCGCCAGGTGGCCGAGCGCGTCCGGCAGCTCGGTGTCCTCCAGCGGCTCGGGGCGCAGCGCCCGTACGGACCTGCGGGTCTCGGACAGGCCGCGGCGGGCCAGCTCCGCCGCGCGGTCGAGGTGGCGGCGGCGGGCGTCCTCGTGCGGGGCGCGGCCGGCCGCGGAGAGCTGCCCGATCAGGGCGACGAGGTCCTGCGCCAGAGTGTCGTGGATCTCGCCGGCCACGCGGTGCCGCTCGTCGAGCACGCCCGCCCGCCTGGCCTGGTCGAGCAGCCTCGCGTTCAGCTCGGCGTTCTCCTCCATGGCGGTACGCAGGCGCTCGACCAGCCGGCGGCGCCGGTCGTGCTCGGCGGAGACGTACCAGCCGGCCAGGACCAGCGGCACCGCCACACCGGCGATCACGGTGAGCAGCGTCGTGCCCGCCTCGGGGCCCGCCTGGGCGGTCACGTTGACGAGCGCGGTGAGCGTGACGCCCGCCATGACGAGGCGGCCCGGGAGCAGCGCGATCGCCAGCGGGTAGCCGGCCGAGGCGAACACCACGAACGCCGCGCTCTTGGCGGCCAGGGCCGCGGCGAGGGCCAGGAGGACGAGATAGTGGGCCACGACGAGCGCCCTGCGCGTGTCGCGGCGCCGGTGGAGCCACGGGACGGGGGCCAGCCAGCCGGCCGCCACCAGAGCCACGACCGGCCACGGCACCGCCGCCCAGAGCCCCTGCTCGCCCAGCACCCCGTTCGGGCTCGTGCCGGTGACGGCGGTGGCGAGCGCGGAGATCGCGAGCAGCGCGTACGCCAGCCCCGCGTACACCCACCTCTCGCGCCCGTCCACCCAGCTCATGCCCCCAAGCCTGGCACGACGTCAACCGATCGGTGGATGGCGGCCGTCAACCGCTTCTCCGCCCGGCCGGCCGATGTGGCGGGCGGGCGGCACGGGCGAGCATCGGGACATGACCGATCTGACCCGCAGAACCGCCTTCCAGCTCGCCGCCGCCGCCGGGACCGGCGCCGCCGTGACGTCCGTCCAGAAGCCGAGGAAAGAGGTGACCACGTTCGTGTTCGTGACCGGCTCGAACGGCACCGCCTCCGGCGACGCCGAGCTGGCGCTGCGCGGCCACCGCACCGTGGGCGTGAGCCTGCCCGGCCACGGCCCCGAGAACCAGCTGCACCGGGCCTACCAGGCGCCGCAGGACCTGGCGAAGCTGGCCACGCTGCCCTCCGCCATGGCCGGGGTGACGCTGGACGACTACGTCGAGGCCACGGTGGACGTGGTGCGCCGCGTCTCCCGGTACGGGCCCGTGATCCTCGTGGGCGGCAGCCTGGGCGGCTCGACGATCACCAAGGCCGCCGACGCGGTGCCCGGCCTGATCGACCGCCTCGTCTACATCGGCGCCTACTGCTGCACGAAGCTGCGCTCCCCCGCCGAGTACCTGGAGACGCCGGAGGGCAGGACGAGCCTGGGCGCCGCGATCCTGCCGGGCGTCGTCGGGGATCCGCAGGTGCTCAAGGCGATCCGGGTCAACTGGCGCACGAACGACGCCAGGTTCCTCGACGCGGCGAAGGCGGCGTTCATGAACGAGGGGACCGACGGGGAGTTTCTCGCGCTGCTCAACGCGTCGCTGCCGGACGAGAGCCTGGAGGTGTCGAGCGCGGACGCGCGCGGCCGCAAGGACGCCTGGGGGCGGGTGCCGAGGGTGTACGTCAGGCAGACGCTGGACCGGGTGATCCCGCCGGCCTTGCAGGACCGCATGATCAGGGAGGCGGACGAGGCGACGCCGGGCAACCGCTTCAAGGTCTTCACGGTGCGGACGCCGCACGCGCCGACGCGCAAGGCGTACCAGGAGATCACCGACATCCTGGACGGGCTCGCGCAATAAAAAAACGGACGCCTCGAATCGAGACATCCGTTCACGAAATGCTGGGGTACCAGGACTCGAACCTAGACTAACTGAACCAGAATCAGTCGTGCTGCCAATTACACCATACCCCACCGCTGCGATCTCCTCGCGGAGCGCTTTGGCGACGTCCGAAAGAATAGCCCAGCTCGGGGGCTAAGACCAAAACGATTGCCGGACGGAGCCTCCGGAGCCCACACCACGTGCGGGATCGTGCCAAGCTGAAGGGGACAAAACACCACGTGGAGGAGCCCGAGCGTTGGCCGAGAATCCGTTCTTCGCCCCTAGCGACCTGCCGTACGAGCTGCCGCCCTTCGCCGACATCCGGGAGGAGCACTACCTGCCGGCCTTCGAGCGCGGCATGGCGGAGCAGCTCGCGGAGGTCGAGGCGATCGCGAGCAGCACCGAGACCCCGACGTTCGAGAACACGATCGCCGCGCTCGAACGGTCGGGCCGGATCCTCGACCGCACGGCCACGGTCTTCTTCAGCGTCGCCGCGTCCAACACGACCGACGGCATCATGGAGATCGAGAAGGAGATCTCCCCGCAGCTCACCCGCCACAGCGACGCGATCAGGCTCAACCGCGCGCTGTGGGCGCGGATCAAGCAGGTCGCGACGGACGACCCCGAGGAGGCGTGGCTGCTGGAGAAGTACCGCGACGACTTCATCAGGGCCGGGGCCGACCTGTCCGAGCCGGACCAGAACCGCCTGCGCGCGCTCAACGAGGAGCTGTCGAAGCTGTCCACGCAGTTCGCGCAGGCCCTGCTGAAGGCGTCCACGGAGTCGGCGCTCGTGGTGAGCGACCCGAAGGAGCTCGACGGCTTCGACGAGGCCAAGATCGAGTCGCTGCGCCAGGACGACGGCACGTACGTGCTGCCGCTGCTCAACTTCACCTGCCAGCCCGGCCTGGCCCAGCTCACCGACCGCGACGTGCGCCGCCGCCTGTACGAGCTGAGCGTCGGCCGCGCCCCCGGCAACTTCGCGATAGCGGCCAGGATGGCGGCGCTGCGGGCCGAGCGGGCGGCGCTGCTCGGGTTCCCCACCCACGCGGCCTACACCGTGGCCGACCAGACGGCCAAGACCGTCGAGGCGGTCGAGGAGATGCTCGGCCAGCTCGTCGGGCCCGCCGTGCGCAACGCGAAGCGGGAGGCCGAGGCGCTGGCCGAGCAGGCCGGGTTCGACATCGAGCCGTGGGACTGGTCGTACTACTCCGAGAAGGTGCGCCAGGCCCGCTACGACTTCGACGGCGCGGCCATGCGCCCCTACTTCGAGCTGAACCGCGTCTACCGCGACGGCGTGTTCTTCGCCGCCACCAAGCTGTACGGCGTCACCTTCACCGAGCGCCCCGACCTCGGCGGATACCACCCCGACGTGACCGTGTTCGAGGTGGCGAACGAGGACGGCAGCCCGCTCGGCCTGTTCGTGCTCGACCCGTACGCCCGGCCCACCAAGCGCGGCGGCGCCTGGATGAACAACCTGGTCGACCAGTCGTTCCTGTTCGGCCAGCGGCCCGTCGTCATGAACAACCTCAACATCACCAAGCCCGCCTCCGGCCCGACGCTGCTGACCTACGACGAGGTCAACACCGCCTTCCACGAGTTCGGGCACGCGCTGCACGGGCTCTTCTCCCAGGTGCGCTTCCCGCGCGTGTCCGGCACCAGCGTGCCGCGCGACTTCGTCGAGTACCCGTCGCAGGTCAACGAGATGTGGGTGACCTGGCCCGAGGTGCTGGCCAACTACGCCAAGCACCACGAGACGGGCGAGCCGATGCCGGCCGAGCTGGTGGAGAAGCTGACCGCGGCCGAGACGTTCAACCAGGGCTTCAAGACCGTCGAATACCTCGCCGCCACGCTGCTCGACTGGGCCTGGCACAAGCTGGCCCCCGGCGAGACCGTGGCCGACCCCGAGGCGTTCGAGCAGGCCGCGCTGGAGGCCGCCGGCATCGCGTTCCCGCTGGTCCGGCCGCGCTACCGGACCAACTACTTCGCGCACATCTTCTCCGGCGGCTACAGCGCGGGCTACTACTCCTACATCTGGAGCGAGGTGCTCGACGCCGAGAGCGTGGAGTGGTTCAAGGAGAACGGCGGGCTGACCCGGGCCAACGGCGACCACTTCCGCCGCGAGCTGCTGTCCAGGGGCGGCAGCCTCGACCCGCTGACCGCCTTCCGCAACTTCCGGGGGCGCGAGGCGAGCATCCAGCCGCTGCTCAAGCGCCGCGGCCTCGACTGAACGCCGCCTCGCGAGGGGCGCGGCTCTGACCCGGCGCGCCCGCTCAAGCGCTTCGGGTGAACGCCGCCGCGTGCTCGGCCGCCCACCGCGCGAACGTGCGCGGCGGGCGGCCCGTCACCTCCTCGACCGTGGGCGTGACCTGGTAGGCGCCCTCCGGCACGTTGCCGAAGACCTCGATCTGGAACTCGATCATCTCCTCCGGCACGCCCTGCGCCCGGTAGCGCTCGCGCATCTCGTCCACGGTCAGCTCCCTGAACGCGATCTCGCGGCCGATCGCCTCCGACAGGATCCGCACCTTGGCGGGCACGTCGAGCAGCTCGGGGCCGGTGAGGCCGTAGGAGCGGCCCTCGTGGCCGTCCTCGGTGAGCGCGGTGGCGATCACGGCGCCGATGTCGGCCTCGTGCACCATCGCGGTCTTCGTCGCCGCGAACGGCTCCTCGATCAGGCCACTCTCCCGTACGGGCTCGGCCCAGGCCAGCGCGTTGGCCATGAACTCGGTCGGCTGCACGTACGTCCAGGCCAGGTCGCTGCCGGTCACGGCGGGTTCGAGCGTGCCCGGCGACCAGCCACTGAGCAGCGTCACCTTGCCCACGCCCGCCTTCCTGATCGCCTCGACGATCTCGGGCCCGTTGCGCAGCGGCGCGTACGCGGAGTCGGCGGCGTCGATGAGGTGCACGCCCTCGACGCCCTTCAGCGCCGGCCGGAGCGTCTCGGTACGGCCGAGATCCCCCTGGACGACCTCCACCCCTTCGGGCAGCCGCGCCCGGCCGGGGTCGCGGGTCAGGGCGCGGACCCGGTGGCCCGCCTCGAGAAGGTACGCGACGACGTGCCTGCCCACGGAGCCCGTGGCTCCGGTCACCAAATAGGTCATGACGCCGACGTTAGGCACTATTGCGGCACGTTCAGTTCCGCGATCCGCCGGCGCAGCCACTCTTTCTCGGCCTGGCTGGAGGCGCGGGCGATCAGCAGCATGCCCCGCCGGTACGGGTCCGGCTCGTCCCGCGCCCGGACCGGCTGGCCACCCTCGTAGAAGAAGCTCGCGGGCGCCTCCAGGAAGGCCAGCCGGCGGCTCAGCACCCGCGCCTGGTCGGCCGGGTCGGGCAGCGCCGACAGGAACGTCAGCAGCGCAAAGAACCGCGTCTGGTCACTGATGTCGAGGTCGGCGGGCTCGCGCAGCCGCCGCAGCAGCTCCTCGCGGCCGGCGTCCGTGATCGTCAGCACCTGCCTGCGGGCCGCCGCCGCGCCCGCCTCCTCGTGCCGCTCCACCAGCCCCTTCGCCTCCAGCCTGGCGATCGCGGGGTAGAGCGCGCCGTCGCTGACCGGGCGCAGGTGGCCGGTGAGCGCGGTCAGCCGGGACTTGAGCTCGTAGCCGTGCATGGGGCGCTCGTTCAGGAAGCCCAGGATCGTCAGGGACAGGTCGCCGCCGCTTGCCATGGGGTGCATCGTAACGCTATACCTCTTTTCGATGTATAACGAAAAGAGGTATCTACGGTGATCAGGCTGGCACTGCCCATCTACGTGGAACTGCTCACCGCCGTGGTCGCGGTCGGCGTGATCGACCTGCTCTGGGTCTCCGGGCTCGGCGAGGCGGCCATCGCGGCCGTCACCGTGGGCACCACGGCCGAGTACCTGGCCTACGGGCTCTTCCTCGCCGTGCCGACCGGCGTCACCGTGCTGGTGGGCCGGCGCGACGGCCACGTGCCGCTCGGGCCCGTGATCAGGACCGGATGGGTGCTGTGGGCGCTCTTCTCGGTGGCCGTGGCCGTGCCGGGAGTGCTGCTGCGCGAGCCGCTGGCGGCCCTGTTCACCGACTCCCCCGCGCTGACCGCCGACTTCTTCCTGATCTCGCTCGGCGGGCTGCCGGTGTACTTCGCGCAGACGGTCGTGGACGGGGTGCTCAAGGGGCGGGGAGACACCCGGCGGCCCATGCGGCACGCGATCATCTGCAACGTGCTGGTGGTCGGGCTGGACCCGCTGTTCATCTACGGGCTGGGAATGGGGGTGCGGGGCGCGGCACTGGCCACGGTGATCGCACGGGCACTCACGCTGGCGATCGCTCTCAGGTCACTGACCCACCTGCACGACACCGGCGCCGGCGCGCCTTCTGAGAACGGCACAGGTGCGGGCGAGCCGGGCGGGGCGGGGCGTGACGGTGGGGGCCGCCGGATGGCGGGCGAGGTTGTTCGTACCGGGCTGCCCATGTCCGGAGATTTCCTGGCACGCGCCCTGGTGGGGATGGCGCTGGTGGAGATCGTCGCCGGGTTCGGCACGGCGGCGGTGGCCGGGTACGGGATCGGGCAGAAGGTCATGCTGGCCGGCGTCATGGTGTTCTACGCGCTGCGGCAGGCGGCGATGATCCGCACCGCCCGGTCCGAGGCCGCCGGGTCGCCGCTCCTGCTCGGGCTCGGGTCCGGCGCGGTGGTCGCGGTCGTCCTGAACGTGCTGGCCGCGCCGGTCGCCGGGCTGTTCACCGGCGACCCGGCGGTGGCCGTGGGCTTCCTGCGCTGGATGACGCTCTACCTGGTGCCCTTCGGCGGGCTGATCGCCGTGGGCGGGGTGCTGCAGGCGAGCGGGCGTGGCGGCCGGCTGCTCGCCGCCACGCTGGCGGGCTTCGCCGTGCAACTGCCTCTCGCGTACGCCCTGAGCGCCTGGCTCGGCGTGACGGGCGTGTGGCTCTCGATGGCGGCCGGCGCCACCCTCAGCCTCGCGGGCACGCTCACACCGCTCACGAACGCGCCGGCACCGCCCACGAGCGGAAGCCCGGTGGACGTGCCGGCGCGGACTGCGAGGATCAGCCCTTCAGGCGGGTCAGGGCGGCGCGCAGGCGGTCCTGGGCGCGTTCGCGGCCCAGCACCTCGATCGACTCGAACAGCGGCAGACCCACCGTGCGCCCCGTGATCGCCACCCGCACCGGCGCCTGCGCCTTGCCCAGCTTGAGGCCGTGGGCGGTGCCGACCTCCTCCAGCGCCTGCTTGAGCGACTCGGGGTCCCAGCTCACGGTCTCGAGGCGCTCGAGGTAGCCGGTGAGGATCGCCTCGGGGGCGTTCTTCATGGCTTTGTCCCACGACGCCTGGTCGAAGACGGGCTCGTCGAGGAAGAGGAAGTCGACGTTCTGCCGGATCTCCGACAGCACCCCGATGCGCGTCTGGGCCAGCGCGGCGACCTTGCTGAACAGCTCGCGGTCCCACGACGCGTCGAGGTAGGGCGAGCAGCGCTCCTCGAACGTCTCCAGCGGCAGCGCCCGGATGTACTCGCCGTTGAAGGCGCGCAGCTTCTTCTCGTCGAAGAACGCGCTGGCGGAGTTGACGTCCTCCAGCTTGAACAGCGGCACCATCTCCGACCACGGCATGATCTCGCGGTCGTCGCCGGGGCCCCAGCCGAGCAGCATGAGGTAGTTGACCATCGCTTCGGCCAGGTAGCCCTCGGCGCGGTAGTCCTCAAGGGCGACCTTGTCGCGGCGCTTGGACAGCTTCTTGCGCTGCTCGTTGACGATCACCGGCAGGTGCGCCCACACGGGCGGGGTCGCGCCCAGGGCCGGCCAGAGCAGCATCTGCTTGGCGGCGTTGCCGAGGTGCTCCTCGCCGCGTACGACGTGGGTGATGTTCTGGGTGATGTCGTCGACCGCGTTGGCCAGCACGTAGAGGGGCGAGCCGTCGGTGCGGGCGATGACGAAGTCTTCCTGCGCGGCGTTGGGGAACTCGACGTTGCCGCGGACGAGGTCGGACACGACCGTCACGCCCTCGTCGGGGGTGCGGAACCGCACGGCGCCCTCGGTGAGGCCGCGCTCGCGGCAGTGGCCGTCGTAGCCCTTGTGCTCGGAGCCGGTGCGGGCGACCAGGGCCTCGCGCGTGCAGTCGCAGTAGTAGGCCCGGCCGTCGGCCAGCAGCTTGGCGACGGCCTCGCGGTGCTGCGGCTCGTACGCCGACTGGAAGTAGGGGCCCTCGAAGACCGGGTTGGTGCCGTTGATGCCGATCCAGTCGAGGGCGGAGATGATGCCCTCGGTCCACTCCGGCCGGTTGCGGGAGGCGTCGGTGTCTTCGATGCGCAGCACGAAGCGGCCGCCCGACTGCTCGGCCAGCGCCCAGTTGAACAGCGCCGTGCGCGCGCCGCCGACGTGGAACATGCCGGTTGGGGACGGTGCGAACCGCACCCGTACGTCAGTCACGGGAGACCACCTTGTTCGTGAGTGTGCCGATGCCTTCGATGCCGACGCTGACCTCGTCACCGATCTCGAGCGGGCCGACGCCCGCCGGCGTGCCGGTCAGGATGACGTCGCCGGGGATCAGCGTCATGACCGCGCTGACGTAGGCGACCAGCGCGGGGATGTCGTTGATGAGCTGGCTGGTGCGCCCGCTCTGCCGGATCTCGCCGTTGACCGTGGTCGTCAGCGCCAGGTCGCTCGCGTCGAGATCGGTCTGGATCCACGGGCCGAGCGGGCAGAACGTGTCGAACCCCTTGGCGCGTGTGAACTGCACGTCCTTCTTCTGCAGGTCGCGGGCGGTGACGTCGTTGGCGCAGGTGTAGCCGAAGATGACGTCCTTGACCCGCTCGACCGGCACCTCCCGGCAGAGCCGGCCGATCACCACAGCCAGCTCGCCTTCGTAGTCGACGCGCTCGGACAGCGAGGTGGGGTAGGCGATGCTCTCGCCGTGGCCGATCACGGAGGTGGACGGCTTGATGAAGATGAGGGGCTCTTCGGGCACCTCGTTGCCCAGCTCGGCCGCGTGCTCGGCGTAGTTTCTGCCGATGGCGATGACCTTGCTCGGCAGCATCGGGGCCAGCAGCTTCACCTGGGACAGCGGGAGCCGCTCGCCGGTGAACTGCACCTGGCCGAACGGGTGACCGGAGATCGCGGAGATGAACTCCTCCCCGGGGCCGCCCTCGACCACGCCGAACGAGACGCCTTCGCCTGTGGAGAACCTCGCTATACGCACCTGACAAGGCTATCGCCGCCGCCGGAGGGGTCCGTCACGTTTTCCGCGCGCCACCCCGCACGGGTCAGGAGCTGTCCATTTTTGGATCCAGAGTCCGTTTTGCAGGGCTTCGGGCGTGTAACAGCGGTTATCTGTGCCTTGAAGAAGACACCTAAGGAGGTGACGGATCGTGTCGGACACGATGTCCAACCGGCCCGGCGGGGCCACCGCGACGGGAACCGTGCCACGGGCCAGAACCCAGGAGAGCACGACCTCGCTCATCACGGAGAAGGGCACCACCAGCATCGACGACGGTGTCGTCGCCAAGATCGCCGGCCTGGCGGCCAGGGAGGTGTCCGGCGTGTACGCCATGGGCGGAGGCGCGGCGCGGGCACTGGGAAGCGTGCGCGGCATCGTCGGCGGGGACCGGAACGTCGCCCAGGGCGTGTCGGTCGAGGTGGGCGAGCGGCAGGCGGCCGTGGACCTCGACCTCGTCGCCGAGTACGGCACCGCGATCCCCGACCTGGCGGCGGCCGTCAGGAAGAACGTGATCGGGGCGGTCGAGCGGATGTGCGGGCTCGAGGTCACCGAGGTCAACATCCGCGTGGACGACGTCCACTTGCCCGACCAGGACCGCGACCGGGACCGGGGGTCCGACGGGCAGAGGGGGGACGCGCAGCCGGAGCCCCGCGTCCAATGACCGCACCCACCCCGCCGAGCCCCGCCCCGAGCCCCGCCCCGAGCTCCGCCGCCGGCCCGGCGGGCCCTGGCGGCGAGGAGCGCTCCGGGGCCGCCACCGAGGCGCGGCTGATCGCCGATCGGGCGCTGGCCTGCCGGGGTGTGGCGCGGCTGTCCGGCGGGCCGTTCGGCACGGTGGCCACCTACCTGCCGGGACAGCGCCTCACGGGCGTGTCCGCGGACGAGCGCGACGTGGAGATCGCGATCGTGGCCACGCTGGACCGCCCGCTGCCCCAGACCGCCGACGAGGTGCGCAGCGCCGTGGCGGACCTGGCCGGGGACCGCCCGGTGCACGTGCGCGTCGACGACATCATCGTGGAGGGAACATGAACAACATCCAGTGGATGCCGCTCATCGGCATGGCCGTCGGCATCGTGCTCGGGCTGGCCGGCGCGTTCGGCGGGCTGGGCGCGTTCCTGCTCGTGCTCGTCCTGGGCGCGGTCGGGTTCCTGGTGGGCAGGATCGCCGAGAGCGGCGAGATCAACCTGTCGGGACTGTCCGTGAGGCGTAAATGACCGTGACGGTGCCCGCCCAGCGGCGCGCTCCCCTGCCCGCGCCCGAGCGGCGCGGCCGCACGGAGGTTGCCGACCGGGTGGTGAGCAAGATCGCCTGCGTGGCCGCCGCGGAAGTGCCCGAGGTGCGGGACGTGCAGCCGCGCGGGCTCCCGTGGACGCCGTCGGCCGGCGAGGTGCACGGCGACCAGGCCGTCGTACGGCTCAACGTCAGCGTGGCCTACCCGGCGCCGCTGCACGCGGTGGCGGCCCGGCTGCGTGAGCACGTCATCGACCGTGTCGCCGCCCAGACCGGCCTGCACGTCACGCGCCTGGACATCACGATGACCGACGTCGGCGGGGACCTGCCATGACCGAACACGAACCACCACGCTTCGAAACCACCGGCCCCGACCACCTCGAAGGCGGTGCGCACCGGGCCACCGCCGACCCGTCGCGCCCGGAAACCGGCGACCAGGCCACTGAGCGGGCCGATCACCGGACGGACCGTGCCGATCACGGGGCCGATCACGGGGCCCATCACCCGGCCGATCACCGCGCCGATCACCGGGCCGATCGGGCCGCTGATCGGGCCGCCGTGCGGGCGTTCCGGCCGCGGCGGCGCGTTCCCGCTGTGATCGTGGCGGCGTTGCTCGCGGTGCTGAGCCTGCTCGTCCTCGCCGAGACGGTCTCGGCCCTGGCCGGACGGCCCCTGCGCTGGGTCCCGTACGACCGGATGCTGGCCTGGGCGGGCTCCACGCTGTGGTCGGACCCGAGGGTGCTGGCGGGTGCGGCGGTGGTGACGCTGGCCGGGCTGGTGTTGCTGGCGATCGCGCTGGTGCCGGGCCGGCCGAGGATGGTGCCCGTACGCAGCGGGGATCCTGACCTGGTCATCGGGCTGCGGCCCAGGAGCGTCACCCGGGCCCTGGCGCACGCGGCCGAGCAGGTGCCGGGCGTGCGCTCGGCCCGTGCGACGCTGCGCGGCCACACGTTCGCCGTCACGCCGGTCACGTGCGGGCGGGACGTGGACGGCTTCGGCCAGGACGTGCGGGCCGCCGTGCTGTCGAGGCTGGCGGCGCTGGACCTCGTGGAGCCGTACCGGGTGTCGGTGAATGTCAGGGAGCAGCGGTGATCAAGGGGATGAACGGCAGGAGGACGGGGCGCGGCAACCGGTGGGGGCTGGCCCTGGTGGGGCTGGTGCTGGCGATCCTGGGCGGCTCGGCGCTGGCGCGCGGGCTGGGCGCGTTCCCGCAGAACTGGGCCGCCGCGCGGACGACGGTCGTGGACGGCAACGTGGTGGCGTTCTTCGCGCGCACCAGCCCGGGGATCTGGTGGCTGGTGGCGCTGGCCGCGCTGGTGGTGGCGGTGCTGGCGGTGCGGTGGCTGCTCGTGCAGGGGCGCAGGGACGCGCGGCGGGTGCTGCGCATCGAGGACGGCCCGACCGGCGTGACGGAGGTGTCGGAGTCGGGGATGGCGCAGGCGGTGGCCGCGGACGTCGAGTCCAGCCCGGCCGTGTTCCATGCCGCCGCGCACCTGGTGGGCCCGCGCCCGGAGGTGCGGTTGCGGGTGGTGGCCGACGAGTCGGCGCCCATGGGCGAGCTGAGCCGGCACCTGTCGGCGGTGGCGTTGCCGCACGTACGGGACGCGCTGGACCGGGATCGGGTGCCGGCGGTGGCCCGCGTTAGCCTGGAGCCCTCACCTTCGCCGCACCGAGTCGTGCGCTGACGAGAGGGGTCCTCTGGTGTCCGTCGTGAAGATCAACGTGCTGACCGTGCCCGCCGGGATGCGGGACGAGCTCGAACGGCGCTTCTCCAACCGCGCCGGGATGGTGGAGTCGGCCGACGGGTTCGAGTGGTTCGAGCTGCTGCGGCCGGTGGAGGGCACGGACCAGTACCTCGTCTACACGCGCTGGCGCTCGGAGGAGGACTTCCAGAAGTGGCAGCAGGGCGAGGCGTTCCGGCGCGGCCACGCGCAGGCGGCCGCCGCCGCTGGTCAAGGCGGCCATGGGCATGGTCATGGGCAGGGGCCCGCGGCGACCGGGTCCGAAGTGTGGACGTTCGAGGTCGCCGAGAGCACCGGCCCGAAGGAGTAGGGGTCAGCCGTCGAGCGGGTTGCGGATGATGCGGTCGACGATGCCGTCGCGCACGAACCGCGCCGCGAAGCTCGACGGCTTGCGCGCGCCCTGATCGGCGATGCAGACGCTGAACTCCTTGGCGATCTCCAGCCGCGGATGCCGCTCCAGCACCTCCTCGCGGACGCGGGCGGGGATCTCGTCGGTGCGGCGGCCCGAGATGTCCATGCCGGTCGACAGCTCCAGCAGGTGCCCCTCGGGGTCTTCTTCCAGGGGCACCTCCGCCCACATGTGCCGGATGATGACCTCGCAGGCGCGGGTGCGGCGCTCGGGCGACCAGCCAGCCCCGGCGCAGAAGGCCCAGGCGACATGCCCGCCGGCCTCTTCGTACGGCACGGTGTGGCTGTCGAACTCGGCCGCGAGCCCGATGTCGTGCAGCATGGCCGACACGTAGAGCAGCTCGGCGTCGAACGCGATGCCTCGGGTCTGGGCGTAGGCCGCCGCCCACAGGTAGGCGCGGATCGAGTGGTTGAGCAGCGAAGGCGTGTGATACTGGGCGGCCACCTCCAGCGCGCCGCGGGCGGCGGGCGTGTCGGGGATCACCAGGTCGTCGAATCTCACGGCACCAGCATCTCATCAGGCGGCTAACGAATCGGGCACTCAACTTGACCAGATGATCGAGATGGCGAAAGCATGTCCCGCCTTCACCTTTTTGTCCTGAAAGGAACCCGGCGTGCGCCGCCTCGCGATCCCTCTTGCCTTCATGCTGGCCACCGGCACTCTGACCGGGGCCCCGGCGCAGGCGGCCGACAAGGTGACGCGCACCGCCGAGTGCCAGGGCGACTGGCTGCCCGGCACGCCGACGGCCGAGGACGTGATGAAGGGCGAGATCTCGCTGGTGGGCCTGCCGGCGTACAAGCTGGGCAAGAGCATCGACTGGGCCGCCAGCCCGTACCGGAACCGGTCGTGGGAGTTCGTCTTCCAGTCGCTGCGCTGGATGGGCACGCTCGTCGTCGAGTACGAGAACACCGGCGAGCGGCGCTACCTCGACCGCGCCACCGAGATCGCCGAGGACTGGGTGGCCAGCAATAGGTACGGCGCCAAGGGCACCCCGTCGTACGTCTGGAAGGACCACCCCGTCTCGCTGCGCACGCAGCCGCTGCTCTGCCTGAGCAGGCACGTCGACGCGAGCTGGCTCAAGGACAGCCTGGCCACGCACGCCAAGCTCCTGTCGAACCCGAGCCTGTACAAGAAGGGCCACAACCACGGCATCGACCAGGACATCGCCCTCATGGGCATCGGCTGCCGCTACGGCCGCAAGGACTGGGCGAGCCTGGCCTCCCGCCGCCTGACGGGCACGGTGAAGCTGGACGTCGACGCGCAGGGCGCCCTCATGGAGCAGGCGCCGCGCTACGCCGTCTACGTGTACGGCCGCCTCCAGGTCGCGATGACGAACATGAAGGCGTGCGGCCGCAAGGTGCCCGGCGAGATCGCCAAGCGGGCCGAGGCGCTGAAGGACTTCATCGCCCACGCGACCATGCCGAACGGCTTCATGGTGCCCATCGGCGACGGCAGCGCCGAGACCGAGCCGAAGATGGAGACGGGCACGCCGAAGCAGGAGGTCAAGACGTACCGGGCCGGGTACGTCTTCGGCCGCACCGCCTGGGGCAAGCCGGAGTCGGCGTACTACTCGATCAGGTTCGGCCCCGGCATGAAGTTCCACGGCCACGAGGACCACCTGGGCGTCACGTACTACGCGCAGGGCCGCGACATCCTGATGGACGGCGGGTTCCACTCCTACGAGAAGAGCTCCTACCGCTACTGGACGCTCTCGCCAGAGGCGCACAACGTGCCGACCGTGGTGGGCGCGACGTTCCGGCCGCGCACGTCCAGCAAGCTCGTGGACACCTCGTACGGCAAGGACCGGCAGGCGTTCAAGCTGACCGACAAGGCGTACGGGGTCAGCCGCACCAGGTCGGTGCTGGTCAACCACGGCGAGGATCTGATGGCGGTGCTGGACACGGCGTCGGGCGGCAAGAAGGTGAGCACTATCTGGCGCTTCGCCCCGTCACTCAAGGTCGTCTCCAGCGGCGGCGGCAAGGTGGTGCTGGCCGACGGCAAGTTCAAGGTCACCCTGCTGCAGTTCTCCTCCTGCGACCGGGTCGGCGGCCAGAAGGTGGAGCGCGGCGGCAAGCTGGGCTGGG
Source organism: [Actinomadura] parvosata subsp. kistnae (assembly GCF_900323885.1). Classification (GTDB taxonomy): domain Bacteria; phylum Actinomycetota; class Actinomycetes; order Streptosporangiales; family Streptosporangiaceae; genus Nonomuraea; species Nonomuraea composti. Next base: position 886,580 of record NZ_OOHJ01000018.1, read on the forward strand.
TCTCCCCCACGTACCTGTCGAAGCAGGCCACGAACGTGGTGGTGTCCCCGGCGGCGAAGTCGCTGCTGACGGTCATCGTGCCGGGGACGGACTCGCCCAAGGTGTCGTGCTCCGGCGGGAAGGTCACCGTGGACGGCGTGTCCTTCTCCGCCGGGCTCATCTGAGGTCAGCCGCAGTCGCGGCCGGCGCGCAGCAGGCCGTAGGTGACCGCCTGCTCCAGGGCCTGCCAGGAGGCGTCGATGATGTTCTCGGCGACGCCGACCGTGGCCCATTCGGTGCTCTCGTCGCTGGAGGTGATGAGGACGCGGGTGATGGCGTCGCTGCCGTGCGTGCCCTCGAGTATGCGGACCTTGAAGTCGACCAGCTCCAGCCTGGCCAGCTCGGGGTAGAGCTTCTCCAGCGCCATGCGGACGGCCTTGTCGAGGGCGTTGACGGGGCCGTTGCCCTCGCCGGTCGCCACGATGCGCTCGCCCTTGGCGTGCAGCTTGACGGTGGCCTCGCTGACCAGCTCGCCGCCCTTGGTGCGCTCGACGATCACCCGCCACGACTCGACCTCGAAGTGGCGCCGGCGCTCGCCGTGCACGGTGTCGCGCAGCAGCAGCTCGAACGAGGCGTCGGCGGCCTCGAAGGTGAAGCCGCGGGACTCCAGGTCCTTGACCCGCTCGACCAGCGCCTTGGTGTGCTCGGGGGTCAGCTCGTAGCCCAGCTCGCGGCCCTTGAGCTCCACGGAGGCGCGGCCGGCCATGTCGGAGACGAGCATGCGCATGTCGTTGCCCACCTGGGCGGGGTCGATGTGCTGGTAGAGGTTGGGGTCGACCTTGATGGCGCTGGCGTGCAGGCCGGCCTTGTGGGCGAAGGCGGAGGTGCCGACGTAGGGGGCGTGCGAGTTGGGGGTGACGTTGGTGACCTCGGTGATCGCGTGGGCGATGCGGGTCATCTCGGCCAGCGACTCCTGGGGCACGAGGTCGAAGCCGCGCTTGAGCTGCAGGTTCGCGACGACGGTGAAGAGGTTGGCGTTGCCGGAGCGCTCGCCGTAGCCGTTGGCGCAGCCCTGGACGTGCGTGGCGCCCGCCTTGACGGCCGCCAGCGTGTTGGCGACGGCGCAGCCGGTGTCGTCGTGGCAGTGGATGCCGACGCGGGCGCTGGTGCGCACGGCGTCCTGGACGATCTCGGCGAGCTCGTCGGGGAGCATGCCGCCGTTGGTGTCGCAGAGGGCGATGACGTCGGCGCCCGCCTCGGCGGCGGTCCTGATGACCTCCAGCGCGTAGGCTGGGTTGGACTTGTAGCCGTCGAAGAAGTGCTCGGCGTCGAGGAAGACCCGCTGTCCCTCCGCACGAAGGTGAGAGACCGTGTCGCGGATCATCGCGAGGTTCTCCTGGAGAGTCGTGCGGAGGGCCAGCTCCACGTGCCGGTCGTGACTCTTGGCGACAAGGGTCACGACCGGCGCGCCGGATTCGCGCAAGGCGGCCACCAGAGGGTCGTCGGCGGCCTTCACACCTGCCCGGCGGGTCGCGCCGAACGCGGCTAGTTGCGCGTGCTTCAGGTCGAGCTCTGTTCGAGCGCGCCTGAAGAACTCTGTGTCCTTGGGGTTGGCGCCCGGCCAGCCCCCTTCGATGAAGCCGACGCCCAGGCCGTCCAGGTGCCGCGCGACGGCGAGCTTGTCGGCGACGGTGAGGTTGAGGCCCTCCTGCTGTGCGCCGTCACGCAGCGTCGTGTCGTATACGTGGAAGCGGTCGTCGGCCATGAGTCTCTCTTCTCCGCGGAGGTCCGTAGGTGTCCGTGTGTCCGGGTGTTCGGGTGTTCGGAAGACAACGTGCGTGTTCGGGAAAACAAAAAGACCCCTCACGGACGTGAGAGGTCTGCGCGCTGGCGGTGTCCCTGTGTCAGCCAGCGCGCCTGCCGATAATGAGCAGACCGTAGAACATGGTGCCGTCCAGTCTGCCATATGTATTCACCATCCGGCACGCGGGTCTCAGCACGTGGGACACCGCCGCTCGTCACACCTGGACGCCGACGCCTCCGGTGATCAGGCGCTCCAGCGCCGCCGGGTCGAACGCCTCGTCGCCCAGCATCTGGCCGTCGAGCACCACGGTCGGCGTGCCCTGCAGCGGGATCTTGGCCGTCTCGGTCAGGTGCGCCTGCGCGTACGTCTGCGAGGTGACGCACGCGTCGACCGACGCGCCCGCCTTGCGCGCCGCCCTGGTCAGCTCCTCGACGGTGAACCCGGAGGCCACCCCGTGCGGCGCGGGCTGCATGGCGTACACCTCGTCCCTGAACGCCAGCCAGCTCGTCTCCGGCACGCAGCGGGCGGCCGCGGCGGCGCGGATGGAGTTGGAGCGCATCGGCTCGTCCCGGAAGATCGTCACCGTGTGGAAGACGACCTTGACCTTGCCCTCCTGCGCGAGCTTCCTGATCGTGGCGTCCACCTTGGAGTGCATGTCCTTGCAGACGGGACAGTCGAAGTCCTCGTACACGTCGAGCACGGGAGCGTCGCTCCCCAGGTCGGCCAGGATCATCGAGCCGTCCGCCTGCCGGGTGAGCGTCACCTCGCCGGACGACGACACGCCCGGTGAGGAGAACGCCAGCACCCCGAGTACGGCGATCGCCACGCACGCCAGCGCGACCGCCAACAACCGCTTCTTCATCAGCCCACTCTCACCTCATTGATCGCGCAGACCCTACCCGAAACGGGAACGAGGGCCGCATCGCGGCATACGGGTCACAGGTGAGCAGGGTGGGCCCTCAGGAAGGGAGGGCCCATCCGGCGAAGGCGTCAGCCGATCTTGTGGATCCAGTTGTGGGTGTCGGGGCGGGCGCCGTACTGGATGCCGACGAGCTCCTCGCGCACCCGCATCGTCACCGGGCCCGGCGTGCCGTCGGCGACGGTCCACGAGCGGTCGGCGCCCTTGACCGTGCCGACCGGCGTCACCACGGCCGCCGTGCCGCACGCGAACACCTCGGTGAGGTCGCCGGACGCGCTGGCCTCCTGCCACTCGTCGACGGTGATGAGCCGCTCCTCGGTCTCCAGGCCCAGGTCGCCGGCCAGCTCCAGGATCGACTCGCGGGTTATGCCGGGCAGCAGCGTGCCGGTGAGCGCCGGGGTGACGAGCTTGTCGCCGAAGACGAAGAACAGGTTCATCCCGCCCATCTCCTCGACGTAGCGGTGCTCGTGGGCGTCCAGCCACACCACCTGGTCGCAGCCGTTCTCCACGGCCTGCCGCTGCGCGACGAACGCCGCGGCGTAGTTGCCGCCGCACTTGGCGAAGCCGGTGCCGCCGGGGGCGGCACGCGTGTACTCGGTGGACAGCCAGACGGACACGGGCTTGATGCCGCCGGTGAAGTACGAGGCCGCCGGCGAGGCGATGACCATGTACTTGTACGTCTTCGACGGGTAGTTGACCCCGAGCCCCGCCTGCGTGGCGATCATGAAGGGGCGCAGGTAGAGGCTGTGCCCCTCGGTGGTCGGCACCCACTCCTTGTCGTGCTCGACGAGCAGCTCCAGCGACTCGACGAACGTCTCCTCCGGCAGCTCCGGCATGGCCATCCGGGCGGCCGAGCGGTTGAAGCGGGCGGCGTTGGCGTAGGGGCGGAAGGTGACGATCGAGCCGCTGATCTGCCGGTAGGCCTTCAGGCCCTCGAACAGCTCCTGCGCGTAGTGGAAGACCGAGGTGGCGGGGTCGAGCGAGAGCGGCCCGTACGGCATGAGCCGGGCGTCGTGCCAGCCCTCGCCGTCGGTGTAGTCGATCGAGATCATGTGATCGGTGAACGTCTGCCCGAATCCCGGGTTCGCCAGTACCTGCTCCCGCTCGGCCGCGGTGCGAGCGTGGTCGGATAGCTGCACGTCGAAGCTGAGCTTCTGAGCGATGGTCATGACGTCGGTCCTTCTCTCTACGGTCTACCGAAATCTACCGGAATCCGGTCACCCCTCCGGGAGGCTGTCACACCCGTCGGGGGCTGTCCGTACTTCCTATTGTCTCGCTATATGGGATGGCAAGCGGCTGATGGGGTGGTCAGCCCGGATTGCCGCCGTGGTCCGGGTACACGAAAACGCGCCCGGCAGTCCTCCTCGGACCGCCAGGCGCGTACGTACGGGGCTAGGCGGTCCTAGCCGGATACTCGCGCGGTGATGTCGTCACCGATCTGCTGGGTACTGCGAGCCGCGCCGCGCTCGGCGATGTCGGCGGCGACCGCCCGCTCGACCCGGGCCGCCTCGTCGTGCAGGCCGAGGTGGTCGAGGAGCATGGAGACCGACAGGATGGTGGCGGTGGGGTCGGCCTTGCCCTGGCCGGCGATGTCGGGGGCGCTGCCGTGCACCGGCTCGAACATGCTGGGCGCCGCGCCCTCGGGGTTGATGTTGCCGCTGGCCGCCAGGCCGATGCCGCCGGCGATGGCGGCGCCGAGGTCGGTGATGATGTCGCCGAACAGGTTGTCGGTGACGACCACGTCGAAGCGCTCGGGCTGGGTCACGAAGAACATCGAGGCCGCGTCGATGTGGCAGTAGTCGGTGCTGACCTCGGGGTACTCCTCGGCCACGCGGTTGACCGTGCGCTGCCACAGGTCACCGGCGAAGGTGAGCACGTTCGTCTTGTGGACGAGTGTCAGCTTCCTGCGCGGGCGCGCCTTGGCCTTCTCGAACGCGTAACGCACCACGCGCTCGACACCGTGGGCGGTGTTGAGCGACTCCTGCGTGGCGATCTCGTGCGGCGTGCCGCGGCGCATGACGCCGCCGGTGCCGGCGTAGAGGCCCTCGGTGCCCTCACGCACGACGACCATGTCGATGTTCTCGGTCGGCGTGCCGGCCAGCGGCGTGGCCACGCCGGGGAACAGCTTGACCGGCCGCAGGTTGACGTAGTGGTCGAAGGCGAAGCGCAGGCGCAGCAGCAGGTCGCGCTCCAGGATGCCGGGCGGCACGCTGGGGTCGCCGATCGCGCCGAGCAGGATCGCGTCGTAGCCGCGCAGCTCGTCGAGCACCGCGTCGGGCAGCGTCTCGCCGGTACGGTGATAGCGTGCGGCGCCCAGGTCGTAGTGGGTGGGCTCGATCTTCGTGCCTACTGCCTCAAGGACCTTGAGCCCCTCGGCGACGACCTCGGTGCCGATGCCATCCCCAGGGATGACGGCCAGGCGGATGTTACGCGACTCCATGACGGCAACCATACCGGCTCGTCTCGTCTGACGAACACACCATCTCAGTGCTCGGACGTCCGATTTTGAGGGGTTTGCGACCTTTTGACCGTTTCGTTAGAGTCCGTCGGGCCTAATCCACGCAGCCGCTGCGTGGAGCCGGGGACCCACTTTCCCCCCAGGGGCGAATCGGCGCGCCGCGCCGTAGGGCTGTCTTCCAGGCCCGAGCCCGTCAGCTAACCCGGTCGGCCGCATGGAAGGACAGTCCTCTGTCTCGCATCGGCATCACCCTGGCGGCGGCAGCCTCCGCCGGGCTCATCCTGACCACCACCCCCTCCGCACAGGCCGCCACAGGATCACCCACCGGGTCCGCCATCGACGCGGACGCCACCACCCTCACCGGCGCCGAGATCCGGCGCATCACCCTGGCCCAGGCGCCCAAGCCCGCCTGGAAGGTCGCCCTCGAGTTCGCGATGGACAAGCGCGGCATCCCGTACGTCTGGGGCGGGACCAGCGACCGGGGCTACGACTGCTCGGGGCTCATGCTCCGGGCGTACGAGAAGGCGGGGATCGAGCTGCCCCGCACCGCCCGCGAACAGTACGGGGCGTTCGACAGGAAGATCGACTGGGACCGGCTCAAGCCCGGCGACCTGGTGTTCTTCAGCGACCTGGGCCACGTCGGGATGATCTCGAAGCCCGGCTACATGGTGCACGCGCCGCACTCGGGCGACGTGGTGAAGGAGGAGAAGCTGTCGAGCTGGCGCAGGCAGGCGTTCGTCGGCGCGGTGCGGCCGGACCCGAAGGGGGTGCGCCAGTGGGCGGAGCTGCGCGAACAGCGCAGTGAGCCGGTGCCCGCCTCACTGACCGCCACGCTCTGAGCCGAAGCGCGGGCGGCCCCGCCTTCCCCCCGCGGGCCGCCCGCCCGCCTCAGACGGCCGGCACGATCGGCGCGGCCAGCCGCTCCACGAAGCACGGGTTGGGGTAGTCGTCGGTGAAGTCCACCGGCTCGCCCAGGTAGTCACCGCGGATCTCGACGTGCACCGGGTCGAAGATCCTCGGGCAGGCCACGCCGGGGCGGAACCTGATCCGGTCGAGGTCGCCGCCGAGCTCTTCCAGCCGGTCGCAGGCGGCTCCCGGCTCGGGGTGGACGCCGCCGTCGGGGCCGCAGGTGAGGAACCACTGCGCGGTGCTGCCACCGTGGTAGGTGGTGATGCGCAGGTAGGACTCCTGCGCCTGGGCGGGCGCGGCGATCAGCGCCGCCGCGGCCAGGGCGGGCAGGACGACGGTGGCGGCACGCCGGACCATGCTCAGCGAAGCGGAAGCAGAAGCACGCATGGGGGGACCTCCTCTTGAACGGATACGTAGAGTGAAGTTATCAACACTCTGCGTATCCACAAGGGGAGGTCTTCGTCACCCCGCCGAGCGCACCGCCAAGGGGCTCTAGTGGTTCGGGTTCTGGGGGGCACCGCCGTTGTCGCGCCGGTCCAGCGCGGTCTGCAGGGCCTCGGCGGCCTCGTCCTGCTGCTCTTCCGTACGGTTCCAGGCATACATGTCGTACATGTCACTCAGCTCATTTCGCGGACGCGTTCCAGTGGGAAGCCGGATCCCGGTCGCGAACCCGACCGGGCCTGATCTCACGGTCCGGGTCACGGACCGGGCGGATGGGACTTACTGGCCGACGCAACACCGCTCTCCGCGGCGGGTCGTCGACCTGCCCTAACAGGCCCCGCCGCGGCAGGCAATGAGTACGAACACCTGGCGCATTAGCAGTCACAGTACCCGAGGATCTGCTCGGAAGTCCTAGTATCTTGCATGCTGAGACAGAAAAGGCCGCCACCCGGACGGGTGACGGCCCTTCACGAGCAGGTGCGGAGTCAGTCCTCCAGGTCCACCGAGCGGCCGCTCTCGGCGCCGATCTCGGCCCCGATCTGCTCCACGACGTCGGCGGGGATGGCGGAGTCGACGGTCAGCGCGATGAGCGCCTTGCCGCCCTTGGCGTCACGGGCCACCTGCATCGAGGCGATGTTGATGCTGTGCTCGCCCAGGAGCCTGCCCACCACGCCGACGATGCCGGGACGGTCGGCGTAGGTGAAGAAGCACAGGTGGGCCGTCGGCTCGATCTCCATCTCGTAGCCGTTGACCTCGACGATCTTGGTGATCTGGCGCGGGCCGGACAGCGTGCCCGAGACCGAGACGGTGCGGCCGTCGGCGAGCACGCCGCGCACGGTCACGACGTTGCGCCAGTCGGGGCTCTCGGAGCTGGTGATCAGCTCGACGGTGATGCCGCGGTCCTTGGCCAGCAGCGGCGCGTTGACGTAGGTGACCTGCTCCTCCACCACGTCGGCGAAGACGCCCTTGAGCGCGGCCAGCTCGATCACCCGCACGTCCTGGGCGGCGATCTCGCCGCGCACCTCGACGTCGAGCTTGGTGGCCACCTCGCCGGCCAGCGCGGTGAAGACGCGGCCGAGCTTCTCGGCCAGCGGCAGGCCCGGCTTGACGTCCTCGGCCACGGCGCCGCCCTGGACATTGACCGCGTCGGGCACGAACTCGCCCGCCAGCGCCAGCTTCACGCTGCGCGCGACCTGGGTGCCGGCCTTCTCCTGGGCCTCGTGGGTGGAGGCGCCGAGGTGCGGCGTGACGACGACCTGGTCGAGCTCGAACAGCGGGCTGTCGGTGCAGGGCTCCTTGGCGAACACGTCGAGGCCCGCCCCGGCGACCCGGCCCTCCTTGATCGCGGAGTAGAGCGCGCCCTCGTCGACGATGCCGCCGCGGGCGACGTTGATGATCCGCACGCTCGGCTTGACCTGGTGCAGCTCCTTGTCACCGATGAGCCCGATCGTCTCCTTGGACTTGGGCAGGTGCACGGTGAGGAAGTCGGCCTGCTTGAGCACCTCTTCGAGGCTGAGCAGCTTGACGCCCATCTGCGCGGCGCGGGCCGGCGGCAGGTAGGGGTCGTAGGCGATCAGCTCGACGCCGAACGGCTGCAGCCGCTGCGCCACGAGCTGGCCGATCTTGCCGAGACCGAGGATGCCGACGATCTTCTCGTCGAGCTCGACGCCGGTGTACTTCGAGCGCTTCCACTCGCCGTTCTTCAGCGCGGCGTGGGCCTGGGCCGTGTTGCGCGCGCTGGCCAGGATGAGCGCGATCGTCTGCTCGGCGGCGCTGGTGATGTTGGAGGTCGGGGCGTTGACGACCATGACGCCGGCCTTGGTGGCCGCCTCGACGTCGACGTTGTCGAGACCGACGCCCGCGCGGGCGACGACGCGCAGCTTGGGCGCCGCGGCGATGGCCTCGGCGTCGACCTGGGTGGCGGAGCGCACGATGAGCGCGTCCACGTCGGCGAGAGCGGGCAGGAACTGGGAACGGTCGGCGCCGTCGGTGTGGCGGACCTCGAAATCAGCACCGAGTACGGCGAGGCCAGCCTCGGACAGCTCCTCTGCGACCAGAACGACGGGCTTGTTCACGTCTGTGCATCCTTAAGGCACGGCGGAGGGGGGTCACCGTCCACGGAACCCCCCGGCGGTCCCACAGAGTGTATCCGCAGCTTGTGAACGTATTCACGAGGGGTCAGCATGTGAGACGGATCCGGCCTACCCGCCTCGCGCCAAACTCATCCACTCCGGGCTAATCTTTGTCTTGATCGGGAGATTTATTCGCCATTAGCCTGATAAGCCGTGGCCGACTACCTATGGTTCGTCATATGAGCATCGGGAATCCTGCGCTTGCCGACGTGCTCGCACAGCATGGCACGCCCCATCGCCTGCTGGGCGCTCTTGCCGACGGTGGAGTCCTGGTGGCAGTGCGACCAGATCGTTCCGTCGTCCTGGGGACGACACAGGCCGGTGACCGGGTCCTGCTCGGATACACCAGCCCCGCGACCTATGCCAGACACCGCGGCAGCCATTCCCTGTCGGCCTGCGACGCCGACACCATCCTGGACATCCAGCGCGTCACCGGCGTGCGCGAGATCGTGATCGACGCGGCCGGGCCGGCCGCGGCCGCCGTGCCCATCGACGATCTCCAGCACTTCATGACCACGACGCGCACGGGGCCCACGCCCGTCCTGTCGGGGGCCGTGCCGGCCGCCTACGCCACGGGCGCGATGGCCACCGTGTCGCGGGGCGCCGCGCTGGCCCAGGTCGCCCCGCCGAGCCCGCAGGCCCCCGCGCTGCCCTGGGTGCCCGCGCCCCGGCCGCACCTGTCGGGGCCGATGCAGCAGGTGGACCCGGGCTACCGGCGGTGCACGCACCCGATCCTGCCCGCGCTGCGCCAGGCGATCGCGTACCTGCTCATGGACTTCCCGCTCGTGCACCACGTCTGGATCTCCGAGGCGGGCACGGCCTCCGGCGCCACCGGGATCATGCTGCACGTGAAGGTGCACATGTCGGCCGCCGAGGACGTCGTGCGCGACCTGCACCGGCTGGTCCGCGCCCGACTGCCGCAGTTCGCCGCCTCGGGGGCGCCGATCCTCATGGCCAGGGTGGCCGACGCCCGCAGCGAGCGCCGCATGATCGAGATCGGCGCGCACGTGGTCTGCGCGAACGTCTCCGACTAGGCACGTGGAGGCAGGGCCCGGGAAACTGGGCCCTACCAAACAAGCCCTCGCTCGGTTCTAATGAGGGGATGATCACACCGGCGGCCGGTACGGTCACCGTCCCCAAGAGCGTGCGCCTCGGCTACGGCGTCGGCTCGTTCTGCACCGCCACCTTCAACGGCGTGCCAGGGCTGCTGCTGCTGTTCTACATGACGAACTTCCTGGCCGTGCCCGCGTGGCTGGCCGGCGTGGTCGTCACCGCGCCCAAGGTCTGGGACCTGTTCGTCAACCCCCTGGTCGGCCGCTGGTCGGACCGGACGGCCTCCCGCTGGGGGCCGCGCCGGCCGTGGCTGCTGGCCGGGGCGTGCACGCTGCCGATCGCGTTCTTCCTGGTGTTCGCGGGGCCGCCGCTGACCGGGGTGCCGGCCGCCCTGTACGTGGGGGCGTGCTTCCTGGCCGCGGCGACGGCGTACGCGTTGTTCGAGGTGCCGTACAAGGCGATGCCCGGCGAGATGACGGACGACTACCACGAGCGCACGTCGCTGCTGCAGTGGCGGATGGTGTTCGTCGGCGCGGCGACCGCCATCAGCGGCGTGCTGGCGCCGGCCATCGCGACCAGCGACGGCCAGGACGGCACGCTCGGCAGCTACCGGGTGATGGCGCTCACCATCGCGGTCATCCTGCTCCTCGCCATGCTCGGCTCCTTCTTCGGCACCGCCCGCGCCCCCATGACCGGCGCTCCCGAGCCGGACCGCGGCGGCTGGCGCGAGCAGCTCGCCGCCGTCAAGGACAACCCGGCCTTCCTGTGGCTGACCGTGCTGGCCTGCGTGCAGATGCTGGCCGTCAGCATGATGCTGGCCGCCGCGCCCTACTTCGCCACGTACACGCTGGGCTCCGCCTCCGCGACGCAGACGCTCTTCGCCGCGCTGGTCGGCCCGATCCTGCTGACGATGCCGCTGTGGGTGCGCGTGGCCAGGCGCTTCGACAAGCGCGGCGCGATGCTTCTGGCGGTGCTGCTGTTCGGCGGCGGCACGACGGCCGCCATGGCCACGCCGCTGTTCGGGCCGCTGTGGGCGCACCTGACGATCCTGGTGGTCGGCGTCGGGTACGCCGGGCTGCAGCTCATGCAGTTCTCCATGCTCGCGGACGTCATCGCGGTGGACGCGGCCACGACGGGCAAGCGGCGGGCCGGGGTGCTGACCGGCCTGTGGACGGCCATCGAGAGCGGCGTCAGCGCGTTCGGCGCGCTCATCTTCGGGATCATCCTGACGATCGGCGGCTTCGTCGAGTCGGAGCCGAGCACGTTCGTGCGGCAGCCGGACAGCGCGGTGGCCGCGGTCCTCATCGGTCAGACCGCGGTCCCCGCGCTGATCATCTTCGCCTCCGCGCTGATCACGCTGAAGTACCGGCTCACGCCACCCGGCGCGCCGGCTTCGCCCTCGTCCGGGTGAACAGGCCCGCGAGCAGCGCCGCCAGCAGCGGCAGCCCGAGGACGAGCGCGGCCAGGAACGCCCACGGCACGACGACCGGGTTGTCCCCCCACATCCACGCCATGGACGCCGACAGCGAGCGGCCGGTGACCGCGCCCGCGACCAGCCCGATGAGCGCGCCCAGCCCCGCGATGTAGCCGGCCTGGGCCGCCACCACGAGCCTGCGGGTCAGCGGCCGGCCGCCCACGGCGTGCAGGGTGTCGAGGTCGCGGCGCATGTCGGCCACGGCGAGCCCGGTCGCCGCGAACGTCCCGCCGAGCACGAGGACGACCGCCGCGGCCAGCGCCGCCGCCAGCAGGGTCGCGAGCTTCTGGGCGGTGTGGTCCTGGGCCAGCCCCGCGTACGCGTGGGTCGTCACCGACTGCAGGTGATCGCTGAAGCGCTGCAGGTCCCGCTGGTCGCGCACGTGCCCGGCGGGCGGGACGTAGATCCGCCGCTCGGCCGTCCTGTACCCGGCCGCCGTCACCGCGGAGGCGGGCACCACGGCGCCGCCCTGCTCGGGCTGCGCCCCCTGCGCCACCACGGCGGGCGCCCGGAGCTTCTTCTCAGGGCCACCGTCGCCGGTTCTGGGCAGCATCGTCAGGCTGACGGTGCCGTCGCTGACCAGCCTGGGGTCGAAGACCACGACCTTGCCGGCCGCGAGCGCCGCCGCGGCCTGCGGGTCCCTGCGGCCCTGGAGCAGGGCGAGCACCCGGGCATCCCCGATCGGCACGTCGAAATAGCTCACACCGTAGTGCTGGCACTCCTCACTGGCACATTCCGGGGACTCAGTCTGGATCATCGTCGCGATGCTGTGCCCGGCGCCGTCCTGGGCCTCCAGCGCCGGCACGAGGCTCGCTCCCGGCAGCCTCTCCTGGACGGCGGCGCGGACCCGGGCCCAGGTCGCCGCGTCCAGGTCGCTGCTCTGCACCGTCAAGGTGCCCTCGGGCGCGTCGATCCGGTTCATCCGCTGCTCGGCGGTGTAGGTGGTGGTGTAGGCCAGGCCGACGGTGACCGCGCCCATGGTGGCGGCCATGACGGCGGCCACCGCCGAGACGGTGCGGGCCCGGTGGCGGGTGGCGTCCCTGACCGACAGGCGCGCCGGCAGCGGCAGGCGCGCGGCCAGCGGCGCGGTGCGCCGCACCAGCCAGGGCATCAGCAGGATCAGCCCGAACAGCACCACGGTGGACGCCGCCACCACGAGCAGCTCGTGCCGGGACTCGGACAGGACCCTCACCCCGGAAACGGACATGAGCCAGTGCGGCTGGAACGCCAGCAGGACCGTCAAGCTGAGCCCGAGCACGAGCAGCACGAGACCGGCCAGCGGGCGGGCCGGGCGGTCGCGCACCTCGTCCGGGCGGCCGGCCAGCACCCGCGCCGGGCTCTGCCGCGCCGCCTGCACGGCCGGCGCCACGGCCGCGACCAGCGCGCTGAGCAGGCCGAGCGCGGCGACGCCGAGCACTTCGGCCCACGGCACGTCGACCGGGCCGCTGTTCCAGTCCAGCAGGCGCGCCGCGATCGACTCCGCCACCGCGCCGGTGCCGATGCCCAGCGCGACGCCGATCAGGGCCGCCACGCCGCCGAGCACGAGCCCGTCGGCCAGCACGATCATGCGCAGGTGTGCGGGAGAGCCGCCCTGCGCGGCGATGGTGGCCAGCTCCCTCCTGCGCCGCCGCAGCCCGACCGCGAACGCGGGGCCCGCCAGCAGAACCGTCTCGGTGACGACGAGCAGCACGGCGATGGCCAGCCAGAGCCAGTCGTCCCGCTGGAACCGCGCGTAGTCGCGCTGCTCGCCGCGCGGGCTCTCGATCACCGCGCGGGAGGCCACGCGCAGCCCCGCCTGGTTCAGCTCGCGCACCTTCTCCCAGGTGACCGGGCCCGGGGTGTCGACCAGCCAGCCGTTGCCCTGCGGGTCGACCTTCTTCGCCAGCACCGACCCGTACAGGCCGACGACCTCCATGACGCCGGGCCTGGTCGGGTTCTCGACGACGCCGACCACGCGCTTCGGCGCGCCGCTCCTGGTCAGCTGCAGGGTGCCGCCGACGCGCACGCCGCGGTCGAGCAGCGCGGGCGTCACCGCGATCTCCTGCGGCGTGGCCGGGAGCCGGCCCTCGGCCGGCCTGCGCAGGCCGCCGGTGAGCGGATCGCGCAGGTCGATCTCCAGCAGGTCCACCCGCTCGAAGCCGTCCTGGATCCGGGCGTCGGCGGTGTAGTCGTAGAACGGGATCGCCCTGCCGCCGATCAGCCGGGCCACCTCGGCGGTCGTCCAGTGCGCCGGCGCGCCGGTCTTGTCCGGGTCCTGGCTGCCCCAGCGGCCGGCGGGCTCCTGCTCGACGGGGAGCGTGGTCGGGTTTGCCAGGACCGCGGCGTCGGCGACCGAGCCCAGCCGGGACGGCAGCTCCTCGCGCGGCGTCAGGTCCGTGGTGCTCGACAGCGTCAGTAACGCCGTGATGGCCAGGACGGGCAGGCCGATCATGACCATGATCAGGGCGGTGCGGCCCTTGGCGCGCAGGGCGTCGCGCCGGGAGATGCGCAGCGCGGCGCGCAAGGCGCTCATCGGGCGCTCTCCAGCCGCACGGCGCCCGACTCGGCGATCAGGCCGTCACGCAGGTAGATCACCCGGTCCGCCCACGCGGCGTAGCGGGGCTCGTGGGTGACGAGCAGCACGGCCGCGCCGGCGTCGCAGCGGGCCCGCAGCAGCTCCAGGATCTCGTCGCCGGTGGCCGTGTCGAGCGCGCCGGTCGGCTCGTCGGCCAGCAGCAGCCGCCGCTCGCCCACCAGCGCCCTGGCGATGGCCACCCGCTGGCGCTGCCCCCCGGACAGCTCCTCGGGGAAACGGTCGGCGATCTCCTCCACCCCCACCTCGGCCAGCACGGCCAGCGCCTCCGGGCGGGCCCGCGCGGCGCGCACGCCGTCGAGCTCCCGGGGCAGCATCACGTTCTCGGCCGCGGTCAGCGACGGGATCAGGTTGAGGTCCTGGAAGACGTATCCGACGCGGTTGCGCCTGATCGCGGCCACGTCCTTGACCCGCGACAGGTCCTCGCCCTCGATCGTCACCACCCCCGAGGTGGGCCGGTCCAGACCGCCCGCCAGGTTGAGCAGCGTGGACTTGCCCGAGCCGGACGGCCCCATGACCGCGACCAGCTCCCCCGCCGAGACCTCCAGGCTCACCCCCCTCAGCGCGTGCACCTGCCCGTGCTCGCGGGTGACGTCCCGCAGCTCCACCACACTCATCGGTTCTTCTCCTTGGAAACGGCCTCGCAGTGGTCCAGCCAGCGCTGCTCCGCCTCGGCCTTGAAGATCAACGAATCCAGCACCAGGCGCTGCGCGAGCCCGCCGGCGGCGGCCCGCTTGGCCCTGGTGAGCTCCTGCAGCGCGCGCATCGTGGCCATGCGCTGCGTGTGGATGACCTCGGCGACGTCCACGCCGCCCGCCACGGCCATCGCGACCTTGATCGCCAGCTCGTCCCGAGGCCGGTCGGTCTGCGCGACGGGGGTGCTGAACCAGCGCGCCAGCTCCTCCCGACCGGCCTCGGTGATCGTGTGGACCACACGGCCCTGCTCATCGGCGCCGACGGGCTCGACGAGCCCGTCCCGCTCCAGGCGGGACAGCGTCGTGTAGACCTGGCCGATGTTCAACGGCCAGGTCGCCCCCGTGGACGCCTCGAACTCCACCCGCAGCTGATAGCCGTACCGTGGTCCGCTGCTCAGCAACGCCAGCAGCCCGTGCCTGATCGACATGAATACTGAGTATGCATACTCAGTATGCCTAGGGCAACCTGATCCGCGTATTCTGGACACAGCCCGAGGTTCAGGCCGATACTCGCTCTATGAGCTCCACGCATCCGCCCTTTCGCGCCTCAGATGGGGAACGTGACCGTGCGATCGACGAGCTCAAGGAGCGCGCGGTAGAGGGCCGCATCTCGCACGACACCTTCGTGGGGCGGGTGGACCAGGCACTACGGGCGCGCAACCAGTTCGAGCTCGACGAGCTGGTCGCCGACCTGCCGCGGCGGCCCACGTTCCGCCAGCGGCTCACCGACGCCGTCTCCTCGGTCTCCGAGTTCACCACCAGGCTCCAGTCCGCCTGGCGGCGGCCCCGGCTCCCCCGGCTGGCGCTGCCCGACGACGACCGCCTGCGTTACGTGGTGGGCCGCGGGTCGGCCTGCGACCTCGTGCTCTCCGACCTGACGGTCTCCCGCGTGCACGCCGAGCTGCGCCGCGAGGGCGACGGCGGGTGGATGCTGATCGATCTCGGCTCGCTCAACGGCACCCGGCTCAACGGGTGGCGGCTGGTGGGGCCGGCGCGGGTGAAGTCGGGCGACGAGGTGTCGTTCGGTGACTGCGGCTTCATGGTCACGTCCCAGCAGCCGACCTGACGGCCCGCCCGCCCACCTGACGGCCCGGCAGCCGACGCGGGGCGCCTGCGCAGCGGGCCCGGCGAGCCCGCAAACCCCAACAAATACGGATATTTGCGGATTACAGGCTGACTGGGCTGATCCATGCTCTCATGCGTTCCCCCAGTCACTTGGAGACCCCATGCGGCGCACCTCAGCCTCCCTCGTCGCGGGCACGCTCGTCGCGGCCCTCGCGTGGGCGTCCGGACCCTCCACGCCCGCCGTCGCGCTCGACCCCACCGTCGGCGTCGCGGACCTGACCCAGGACATCAACCAGATCCTCAGCGACTCGCGGCTCACGATCGCCCGGGCGGGCGTCGTGGTCAAGAGCGCCAAGACCGGCGAGGAGCTGTACGCCACCGACGCCGGCAAGCTCCTGACCCCGGCCTCGAACACCAAGCTGTTCACCTCGGCCGCCGCGGTGGAGACGCTCGGCCTCGACTACCGCTTCCCCACCACCGTGCTGGGCACCGGCCGCAAGGCAGGCTCGGTGCTGACCGGCGACCTGGTGCTGCGCGGCACCGGCGACCCGACCATGCTGGCCGAGGACTACGACGCGCTGGCCGCCAAGGTGGCCGCCGCCGGCGTCAAGGTCGTGACCGGCAAGCTGGTGGCCGACGACACCTGGTTCGACTCCCAGCGCCTCGGCAACGACTGGTCGTGGGACGACGAGACCGCGTACTACGCGGCGCCGATCTCGGCGCTGACGGCCTCCCCCGACCGGGACTACGACGCCGGCTCGGTGATCGTCTCCGTGGCCGCCGACGGCGACAAGGTCAAGGTCTCGACCACGCCGGAGACCGACTACCTGAAGATCGTCAACAAGGCCACGGTAGGCGCGGAGACGGACGTGCTCATCGAGCGGCAGCACGGCACCCGCACGGTGGTGATCACCGGCACGGTGGCGGAGCCGTACCAGGAGTGGGTGGCGGTGGACGACCCCACCGCGTACGTCTCCTCGCTGTTCCGCAAGTCGCTGGCCGGGCACGGCGTCAAGGTGCTCGGCCCGACGACGGCCGGCGCGGCGCCGTCCGGGGCGAAGGAGCTGGCCCGGCACGAGTCGATGACGCTGGGCGAGCTGCTGGTGCCGTTCATGAAGCTGAGCAACAACATCCACGCCGAGATCCTCACCAAGGCCATGGGCCGCAAGGTGTCGGGTCAGGGCACCTGGTCGGCGGGCCTGAAGGTCAGCACCGACTTCGCCAAGGCGAACGGCGTCCAGGTGATCAACATGCGGGACGGCTCGGGCCTGTCGCGCCGCGACGGCTTCTCGCCGGGCTCGATCGTGCAGCTCCTGACGGCCGTGCGCGCCAAGCCGTGGTTCTCCACCTGGTACGAGTCCCTGCCCATCGCCGGCAACCCGGACCGGTTCACCGGCGGCACCCTGCGCAGCCGGATGCGCGGCACGCCCGCCGAGAACAACGTGCACGCCAAGACGGGCTCGCTCACGGGCGTCACCTCGCTGTCCGGCTACGTCACGAGCGCCGACGGCGAGCCGCTGATCTTCTCGATCATGCTGAACCAGTACCTGTCGGGCTCGCCGAAGGACATCGAGGACAAGATCGCCGTGCGGCTCGCGCAGTTCTCGCGGACGGCGGCGGCGGGCGACGCGGCCGCGCTGCGTACCGCCGGGGAGCCGGCGTCGGGCGACCTGGAGTGCTCGTGGCTCAAGCCCGCGCCGTGCTAGTCGCTCGCTGAAGGAAAATCTCGCGGCCCCCTGACGTCCAGGGGGCCGCTCTGGTTTACCGAGATCAGAGGGGGTGATATTACGATTCAGCCACTTGGAGCTCCAAGTTAGGACTTGAATTTCCGTACAAAGCCGACTTGGGGCGACCAGAATGCGGGTTCGACGCACAGTCGAGCCCCTCATCCGGAGGATGGTCCATGCGCAGAGAGCTCCAGGCGGTGGCCTGTGTGGGATGTCTGGCGACCTTGAGCATCCCCGCGCCCGCCGCCGCCGGGCAGACCCCCGGCGGCGCCGCCGGGCAGGCCCACGGCTCGGGCGCGCGCCGCGGCTTCGCGTCGGCGGCCGAGAGCCGGGTCGTCGCGCTCACCAACGCCGCCAGGACCAGGAACGGCTGCCGTCCCGTCGTCCACGACCCCAAGCTGCACCTCGCCGCCGAGCGCCATTCGGCGGACATGGCCCGCAGGAACTACTTCTCCCACACCTCGCGCGACGGCCGCACGTTCGGGCAGCGGATCAAGGCCGCCGGCTTCGCCTTCCGCAGGGCCGCCGAGAACATCGCCCAGGGGCAGCCCACCGCCGCCGCCGTGGTCAAGGCCTGGCTCCACAGCCCGGGGCACCGGGCGAACCTGCTGAACTGCGCGTACACCCATATCGGCGTCGGGCACCACCACAAGGGGCCCACCTGGACGCAGGACTTCGGCGCCCGCTAGAGCGCCGCGACAAGCACCACTCCCCCCGACCAAGGGAGCGTCGGGCTTTCGCCGGCCCCACCCGAGCCGGTTCCCACCGCACGCCCACGCGCTCCCCTCCGGGCGGACCCGGCCGCGACTCCCCCCGCACACGGACCGCGGCCGGGTCCGCACTAACCCACCACTGCTCTCAGGATGTCCCGCAGCCGGTCGTAGCCGGGTGCGAGCCGCCGCAGCCCCGCCGACACGGCCGCGTCGTCGCCCGTGGTGAGCGGAAGCTGCAGGCTCCCGAGCACCCGCGCCTGCTCCCACGTCGCCGCGGCCGCCTCGTCCAGGCCGAGGCTGCCCAGGCAGGTCGCCGCGTCGGCCAGCCGCCGCGCTCCGAGGCGGACGCCGAAGTGCACGAGCATGCCGCGCGCCGGCCCGCCGAGCCCGCCGTCCACCTGCTCGGCCAGCCGCAGCAGCGCCGCCGCCCCGCCGAGCGTCCCCGGCGGGACCGGCAGGTCGTCCCGGCCCTCCAGCCAGCGCACGGCGGCGGGCAGCGAGTCCCGCAAGGCGCCCAGGGCGGACGTCCGCCGCACCCGGACGAAACCGGTCCGCAGCACGTAAGGCGTGCCGAGGTAGGCGACCGCCTCGCCGCGCCACGCGTCGAGGAAGGCGGCGGCGGGCAGCGTCGCGAAGGGATGCCCGTGCGGGTCGTGCACCACGACGACGTCGTCCTCGACGGCGATCGCCACCACGTAGTGGTCGCCGGCCCCGCCCGGCGTGTACGCCAGCAGCCCCATGTCCACCGGCCCCACCAGGACCGGCCCGCCCGCGCACGCGGCACGCAGCCGGTCGAGCGCCTGCTCGGCCGTGCCGCCGTGGCTGCGCTCGCACTCCCAGCCGAGCAACCCGACGGCGGCGTCGAGCCCCAGCTCGGGGTCCCAGCCGTAGGGGTCGAAGAACGGCTCGGAGCCGCCGATGAGCTGCATCCCGAACGGGGAGCCCGTCAGCGTCTCGATCACGCCCACGTCGGGTGCGCCGGGGCCGAGCACCATGGCCAGCGAGTGGGCGTAACAGTACGGTCCTGAACCGGAGTAAGGCAGCATGGCGCCCAGTGAAGGGCCTGACACGGTGTCAGGCGCAACTCATCCGGGGCGCCGGTCGGAGAAGCGGGCCAGGACGAGCGCTTCGACGACGCCGACGACCGCGTACGCGAGGATCGACACGCCCGTGACGACCACGATGTCCGCCCACACCTCGTCGTAGCGGAACCCGCCGATGGCGCGCAGGATCTCGGCCCCGATGCCCTCGCCGGTGGCCAGCCATTCGGCGATGAGCGCCCCGATGATGGAGGCGGGCACGGAGATCCTGGCCGAGGCGAACACGGCGGGCATCGCGGTCGGCACCGCGACCTTGCGCAGCACGGTGAAGCGGGTGCCGCCGTACGCCATGATCAGGTCGGTGGCCTGGGGCGAGGCGGAGCGCAGGCCGAAGGCGATGTTGACCAGCGCGGGGAAGAAGACCACGATGCCGCCGATCACGGCGACGCCGAGCAGGTCGCGACCGAAGACGAGGGTGATCAGCGGCGTCATCACGACGAGCGGCACCGAGCGCAGCAGCATGGCGACCGGCATGAACGTCTGCTCGACGGTCCGCAGCAGCACGAACGCGACGGCCACGACGATCGCGGCGGCCATCCCGGAGACGAAGCCGATGGCCGCGTCCCTGATCGTGATGCCGAGCGCGCCGAACACGGCCTCGCGGTGCGCCTGCGAGGCGGTCAGGTACTCCCAGACCTGCGGCGGGCGCTTGCCGACGAGCGGGCTGATCCCGAACGCCTCCAGCGCCAGCCACCAGGCGGCCACGACGATGACGACGGAGGGCACCAGCGGCCCGACGATCCGCAGCACGGTCCGGCCGATCATGCGGCCTCCCCTCTCGACCACGGGGTGACCACGCGGGCGACGAGCGCGACGACGGCGTACCCGAGGCCCGCGACCAGGCCCGCCACCAGCGCCAGCCCCCAGGTGCGCGGCACCTGGAACTGCTGCTGGGAGATCATCAGGGAGACGCCGAGCCCCTGGTCGTTGCTGCCCAGGTACTCGCCGATGATGGCGCCGAGCAGCGCCGACGGGGCGGAGATCTTCAGGCCGGCGAACGTGCTGGGCAGGGCGGAGATGACCTGGACGTAGCGGAGCCTGGCCAGCCGGCCGCCGCCGTACACGGTGATCAGGTCGAGGCTGGCCCGGTCGGCGGAGCGCAGCCCGAGCAGGGCGCCGATGAGCGTGGTGAAGAAGACGGAGATGGCCGCGAGGAACACCACCGTCGCGTCGCCGCCGAGGACGACGAGCACGATCGGCCCGATGGCCAGCAGCGGGATGCAGTAGGAGATGACGGCGAGCTGCGTGGCGACGGCTTCGAGCCGGGGCACGAGCAGCACGAGCAGCGCCACGCCGAGGGCCAGCCCGTTGCCCCACAGGAAGCCCTGGACGGCGGCGGACAGGGTGGCGCCGGCGTTGGGGCCGTAGAAGGCCCAGCCGTCGCGGCCCATCGACTCCAGCACCGCGACCGGGGTGGGCACGGCGCCGCCGCCGGCGAAGACGGTGGCGGCCAGCAGCCACCAGATCGCGACGAGCGCGACGACGCCGGCCAGGCCCTGCAGCCGTCTCATGAGCCGTGCCCGAACAGCAGGTCGCTGAGGTGGTCGTGGTAGGCGTGGAACTCGGGCGTGCGCATCATCTCGGGCGTACGGGGGCGGGGCAGGTCGATCTTCACCATCTCCACCACCCGCCCGGGGCGCGGGCTCATCACGGCCACCAGGTCGGACAGGAAGACGGCCTCGCCGATGCCGTGGGTGACCATGAGCGTGGTGGCGGGCTTCTCCGTCCAGATGCGCAGCAGCTCCAGGTTGAGCCGCTGGCGGGTCATGTCGTCCAGGGCGCCGAACGGCTCGTCGAGCAGCAGCACGCTGGGCTTGACCACGAGGGCGCGGGCGATCGAGACGCGCTGGCGCATGCCGCCGGACAGCTCGGCCGGGCGGGCCTTCTCGAACCCCTCCAGGCCGACCAGCTTGATCAGGTCGTCGATCACGCCTGGTTCGGGCTTGATGCCGGCCACCTCCAGCGGCAGCCGGATGTTGGCGGCGACGCTGCGCCAGGCGAGCAGCGCGGAGTCCTGGAAGGCGATGCCGAGGTGGTGGCTCCTGCGCAGTTCCTGCGGCGTCTCGCCGTTGACCCTGATCTCGCCCGCCGTGGGCTCCTCCAGGCCGGCGAGGATGCGCAGCACCGTGGACTTGCCGCAGCCGGACGGGCCGAGCAGCGACAGGAACGAGCCCTTCGGCGTGCTCAGGTCCACGCCGTCGACGGCGGTGACGCCCTTGCCGAACGTCTTGGTCAGCCCGGTGATGGCGATGCCGCTCATGACAGCTTCAGGCTCGGGTCGGCCTGGTAGATCTCGTTCAGGATCGACAGGTCGAACAGCTGCTCGGCCTTGATGGTCAGGCCGGCCTTCGACAGCGAGGAGATGTTCTGCTCGATCAGCTCGGGCGTCATCGTGAACAGCCCGTTGGCCTTGGCGTCGTCGGTGACGACGAGCTCGTTCTGCATCTTGGCCTCCTCGGTCTGCTCCTTGACGTCGAGGTTCTGGTCCTTGCCGTAGACGGTGGCGGCCAGCTCGGCGGCCTTGGCCGGGTTCGCGACGGCGTCCTTCCAGCCCTTGATCTCGGCGGTCAGGAACGCCTTGAGCTTGTCGCGCTCGTTGTCGATGGTCTCCTGCGTGACCGTGAACGTCTCGGCGACCAGCGGCAGGCCGGCGTCGGCGAGCAGCAGGTACGCCGGGTCGTGCCCCTTCATCCGCAGGTTGACGGGGCCGCTGGTGACGAAGCCCACGTACCCGTCGAGCTGCCCGGAGGTGAGCATCGACGGGTCCGACTGGAACGGCACCCTGGTGACCTGGGCGGCGTCGATGCCGTTGGCCTTGAGCAGCGCGTTCCAGACCAGCTCGTTGGAGTCCTGGACGCCGATCTTCTTGCCGACGAGGTCCGCGGCCTTCTCGATCGGGTTCTTGCTGAGGGAGATGATGGCGAACGGGTTCTTCTGGAACGTGGCGCCGACGATCTTCAGCGGGGCGCCCTGGAGCACGGCGGGCGCGGTGATCGTGGGGGCCGACAGGCCCGCCCAGCAGCGCCCGGTGGCCAGGCCCGACTCGACCGAGGTGCCGGAGCCGCCGCCGGACAGCAGCTCCACCTGCGAGAACCCGGCCGCTTTGAAGTATCCGTTGGTGTCGGCGAAGTACTCGCCGGCGAACTCCACGTTCTTCTTCCAGGAGAGCTGCAGCTTGACCGACCCGAACCCGCCGCCACCGCCGCTGGAGGAGGTGGTGGTGGTCGTGCCGTTGTCCCCGCACGCGGCCAGACCGAGCGCCAGACCGGCCAGACCGGATGTCCGCAGGAACGCGCGACGGTCGAAGGTAGCCATAATTCTCCTTGAACGGCCCGTGAAGATGCAGGTCAGGAAGGTATCCCTCGATTATTACCATCGTGTGACGATGGTTTCGGACATCGCGACCCGGGGAACGCCCGCGCATCGGGAAGCCGGGAAAACCGCTGGCGGCCCCTGTAGGTCCCTACGAGAGCGCCGCGCGAGGACCGTAGATCCCTCCAGCCGCCCAGGGGCTCCGGTAGCGTCGAGCCCGAGATGAGACTCGACGGAATCCCCCTTTGGGACGGTACCGAATTCCGCGGCCCGGTCGATCTGACGTGGGAGCCCGACCGGATCACCGGCGTCACCCCCGCCGCGACGGCCCGGCACGGCGACCTGTGCGTGCTGCCCGGCCTGGTGGACACGCACGTCCACCTCGTCGGCTACGCCGGCCCCGGCACGCCGCCCGACTTCGCGACCTGGCCGCTGACCACCACCCGCGACGAGCAGGTGCTGCACGGCGCCGCGCACGCCCAGCGGGCCATGCGGCACGGCGTCACGACGCTGCGCGACCTGGCGGGCGACGAGGCGCAGATCGCGCTGCGCCGCGTCTTCGACGCCGGGGTGCTGCCCGGGCCGCGCATCCAGGTGCACGGCGTCGTCGGGATGACCGCCGGGCACAACGACCTGTTCGTGCCGCCCGCGTTCCCGATCAGAAAGCCGACGGCCGACGGGCCCGACGAGTGCCGCAAGCTCGTCCGCACCTGGGCCAGGGCCGGCATGGACGGCATCAAGCTGACGACCAGCGGCGGCGTGCTGTCCATCGGCGACAAGAACGTGTGGCGCAACTACACCCGCGACGAGATCAAGGCGGTCGTGGACGAGGCGCACGCCCTCGGCATGCTGGTCGCCTCGCACGCCCACTCCGAGGACGGCATCCGCGTGGCCGTCGAGGAGGGCGTCGACTCGATCGAGCACGGCACGCTGATGAGCAAGGACCTCGCCGAGACGCTGGCCGCCCGCCGCACGCCGGTGGCGCCGACCCTGCTGATCAACGAGGCGATCGCCGACGGCCGCGTGCCCGTCACCGACGAGGCCAGGGCCAAGGCCGCCGAGCTGGTCGCCACCCGCGACGTGCTGCTGGCCCAGGCCGCGGCGCTGGGCGTGCGGTTCGTGCTGGGCACCGACGCCAACGGGCACCACGTGCGGTTCGGCGACCAGCTCGCCGAGGTCGTGCACATGACCCGGATCCTCGGCCTCGACGCCGAGTCGGCACTGCGCGCGGCCACCTCCGACGCGGCCGACTCGATCGGTATGCCCGTGGGCCGCGTCACGCCCGGCCTGGGCGCCGACCTGGTCGTGCTGCGCGGCCGCCCGTGGGAGCGCATCGAGGACCTGGCCACCGAGAACATCGTGGCCGTCGTCTCACGTGGCCGGGTCGTCGCGGGCCGCCTGCCCTGACCGCAGCGCCAGGTAGAGATCCGTACGGTCGCGCATCGACGACATGCGCCGGCCGGTCAGCTCCTCGATCCGCTGCATCCGGTAGCGCAGGGTGTTGACGTGCACGTACAGCTCGTCGGCCGTGCGCTGCCAGGAGCCGCACGTCTCCAGGAACGTGTCGAGCGTGCGCAGCAGCTCGGAGCCGTGCCGCGCGTCGTACTCCTCGACGGGGCCGAGCAGGTGGTCGCGGAAGGAGCGGCGCACGCTCGACGGGAGCGCCGCCAGCAGCAGGTCGAAGCTGTCGATGTCGGCCACCGACATGATCGAGACCGGGCCCGGGCCGCCGCGCGCGGACTCCATGCCGCGCCTGGCCGTCTCCAGCGCCTCGCCGAGCTGCGACACGCTGGCCACCATCTCGCTGATCCCGGCCGCGATGCTCACCCCCTGCCGCCTCGCGTCGCCCGGCGCGCCCCGCCCGTCGGGGACGAGGGCGCGCAGCTCGTCGGCCAGGCTCTTGCGCGAGGCGCGGCCGTTGACCAGCACGATCGCCTCCCGTGGGGTGCCGCCGACGATCAGGTGGCGGCCCTTCCTGGTCAGGCCCTCGTGCAGCAGCTCGGGCAGGTCGAGCTCGGGCCCGCCGGTCAGCGTGACCGCCATGGCCGCGGTCGGCAGGCCGGGGTCGGCGCCGAGCAGCCGCAGGTGCGCCGACACCTCGCCGGGCGGGATCTGGCCGAGCACGTCGAGCAGGGTCTGCGCCCTGACCCGCTCGGCCCTGCGTTGCTCGGCGGCGAACCCCTCCGCCGTCACCACCTCGCTGATCGCGCCGAACGCCTGGTCGGGCGCGGCCAGCAGCAGCGGCAGCCGCCGCCGCTCGCAGGCCTCGACCAGCGCCCGCGGCAGCTCGCCGAGCACGATCAGGCCGACCACCAGGCCGGCGACGTCGGCCGCCCACAGCGCGTCGGCGAAGCGCTCGCAGTCGGCCGGCCCGGTGTACCAGACGCCGCTGGTCAGCACGAGGTCGCCGGAGCGCAGGTAGCGGCGGGGGTCGGGCAGGTCCGTCGGGTACGCGCGCAGCACCTCCCGGTCGAGCGGATCACCGGGGCTCGCGGGGCCGGTCACCGGCGTCAGCCGTAGGTCCTCGCGGGCGAGCAGATCCGACAGCCTCATGAAATCTGATGTTATGCCAGCTCAGAGCGGGAGAGTTCAGAGGTTCGCACGATACCTCCACCCTCCTGGGTCCGGTTTACTCGATGCATGCGTCCCAAAGCGGAACTCCACCTGCACATCGAGGGCACCCTGGAGCCCGAGCTCGTCGTCGAGCTGGCCCGGCGGAACCGGATCGACCTGCCCACCTTCGACGTGGAGGCCATCCGCGCGCGTTACTCCTTCGCGAACCTGCAGTCGTTCCTGGACGTGTACTACGAGAACATGGCCGTCCTGCGCACCGAGGAGGACTTCTACGACCTGGCCACCGCCTACCTGCGGCGGGCCGCCGCGCAGGGGGTGCGGCACGCGGAGATCTTCTTCGACCCGCAGGCGCACCTGAGCAGGGGCGTGCCGCTGGAGGTCGTGTTCGGCGGCCTGTCGGCGGCGCTGAAGGACGGCGGGATGTCGGCCGCGCTGATCCTGTGCTTCCTGCGTGACCGGGGCCCCGAGGAGGCCGAGGAGGTGCTGCGGGCGGCGCTGCCGTACCGGGAGCGGTTCATCGGGGTGGGGCTCGACTCGGCCGAGGTGGGGTATCCGCCGTCGCTGTTCCGGCGGGTCTTCGACATCGCCGCCGCCGAGGGCCTGCGCCGGGTCGCGCACGCGGGCGAGGAGGGCGGCCCCGACTACGTGTGGGAGGCGCTGGACATCCTGCGGGTCGAGCGGGTGGACCACGGCATCAGGGCGATGGAGGACCCGCAGCTCGTGGCGCGGCTGCGGGCGGAGCGGATCCCGCTGACCGTGTGCCCGCTGTCGAACGTGCGGCTGCGCGCCGTGCCGTCCCTGCGCGACCACATCCTGCCCGCGATGCTGGACGAGGGCCTGGTCGTGACCGTCAACTCCGACGACCCCGCCTACTTCGGCGGCTACGTGGACGACAACTACGAGGCGCTGCGGCGCGAGCTGGGGATGACGGACGACCAGCTCGACCGGATCGCGCGCCACTCGTTCGAGGCGTCCTTCGCCTACGAGCCGGCCTGAGCCCTTCGAGGCGTCCTCTCGTCCACGAAGCCGCCTGAGCACGCGGATGGGGCCCGCCCTCGCCGGGCGGGCCCCATCAGGACGTCTCGTCAGCCGCTCAGGACACTGCTGAGCAGCTCGTTCAGGAGGTCCAGGTCGAGGATGTCGTTGTCCTCACCGAAGTTGTTCCACTCGCCGAAGTCCCACTTCGTCTCGTCGTCCTTGCCGTGGTTGGGGCCGGGCAGGATGCCCGACTCGGCGGTGACGCTCGGCGCGGCGGCGAGGGCGGTGCCACCGAACATGACCATCCCGCCGACGAGCCCGGCGAGGATAAGTCCGTTTCTATACATTGTGTTTCTCCCTGATACCTCTCGACTACTCTCCGTAGCTATCGGTGGGAAATCTCCCCCTCGCCCCAGTTCGACAAACACCGACATTTCTGCTGTTGACCTGCAAAAATGCCGCGTCTAGTCAAACGGTGACAGAGATCGCCCCACTTGACGCATATGTGTCAGGGAGTGCACAACCGCCGACCTTTTCCTGCCCGAGCCATGACCATGGCCCCCGGCGGCCTATGGAAGGGTCAGGATGACCGGCCCGTCCTCGGTGATGGCGACCGTGTGCTCGACGTGCACGCTCCTGCTGCCGTCGCCGGTGCAGACGGACCATCCGTCGGCGGCCATGTAGTAGCGGTCGCCGCCGCCGGCCATCAGGCTGGGCTCGATCGCGATCACCATTCCGGGCCGCAGCCGCAGCCCGCGCCCGGCGCGCGCCTCGTTGGGCACGAACGGCTCCTCGTGCATGGCCCGCCCGATGCCGTGGCCGCCGAAGTCGTTCTGCATGCCATAGCCGGCGCCGCGCCCGACCGTGGACATGGCGTGCCCGATGTCGCCCATCCGGCCGCCGGGCACGGCCGCCTCGATGCCCGCGGCGAGTGTCTCCTCGGCGACCCTGATCAGCTTGAGGTCCTCCGCGCGCGGCTCGCCGACGGTGAAGCTGACCGTGCCGTCGGCGTGCCACCCGTCGATGTACGCGGCGCAGTCGACGCTGATCAGGTCACCGTCGCGCAGCTCGTACGGCGACGGCAGCCCGTGCAGCATGACGCCGTTGACGGAGGTGCAGATCACGCCGGGGTAGGGCATGGCCCCGAAGGAGGGGTGGTAGCCGAGGAACGACGGCTTGGCTCTGGCCTCCGCGATGACGGTCCGCGCCACCTCGTCGAGCTCCTTGAGCGACACGCCCACGCCCGCCTGCTCGCGCACGGCGGCGTGGACGGCGGCGACGACCTTGCCGGACTCCCGCATCGCGGCGATCTCCCCGGCCGACTTGTACTCGATCACTGCCCCTCCTTGCCGATAACTATACCGGTATTATTATCACGGATCATGGCAGCGTTGGCAGCGTTCACGCCGGGGACCCTCTACCCCGCTCAGTCCATCCCTCTCCTTCCCGGCGTCCAGAACGGCTTCGTCCGCACGTCCCTGCGGTGCCAGCCGCGCTCGCCGACCAGGTGCGCACGGACGGCCTGGATCGTGCGCGCCTCCCCCGCGAGGTAGGCCACCCCGGGCTTCTCCGGCAGCTCCAGCTTCCGCACCGCCTCCACCAGGACCTCCGAGCCCGCCGCGGACGCGTCGCCCCGGCACACCCGCACCAGGCCGCCCGGCAGGTCGAGGTGGTCGTCCGGCGAGCCGGCCTCCACCACGCCGTGCACCTCCGCCCCGGCGGGCAGCGCGCCGAGCATCGCCCCGAACGCCACCGACGCCGTCTCCTCGCCGGCGAACAGGTGGTAGGGCGCCTCCCGCTGGAGCACGAAGCTCCCCTCGGGGCGCATGAAAGAGATCTCCTGGCCGGGCCGCGCGTTCCTGATCCAGGAGACGCCGGGCGAGTCACCGCCGTGGTCGTACCCGATCACGTCGAGGGCCTCCCAGGAGGGGTCGTGGCGCCAGACCGAGTACGTGCGCAGCACGCCGCCGAGCGGCCCGCCCGCACCCACCAGCAGCCGGACGTGCTGCCCCGGCGTCCAGCGCAGATCCGCCAGGGCCTCGCCGCCGATCCTGACCCGGCGCATGCGGGGCGTGACCTGCTCGGTTTCCAGCACCTCGCCGGTCAGGAACATCCGGTCGAGCAACCTGCGGGCGATGGTCCGTCGCACGGCTACCTCCTCCGGGGGTCGAGCTGCTCGATGCGGTGGCGGGCGTCGACGAAGACCTCCTGGATGCGTTCGACCACGCGGGGGTCGCCGTGGGCGTGGGCGAGCGTCTTCACGGCGGCCTTGACCAGCCGCAGCGCGGGGCCGATGATCTCGGCGGCCTCCGGCTCGCGGAACAGCCCCCACTCGCCCCTGCTGGCGGCCCGGCTCCACAGCCGCTCGATCTCCTCGGCCTGCTCCGCCACGACCCGGCGGCCCTCGCCGGTGAGGTGGTGGACCTTGCGGCCGTCGGCGGGCTCGACGCGGACGAGACCCTCGTCCTCCAGCAGTTGCAGGGTCGGATAGATGGAGCCGGCGCTGGGCTCGTAGGTGCCGTTGAAACGGTCGGCGAGGCGGTTCATCACGTCGTAGCCGTGGCCGGGCTGCTCGGCGATCAGGGCGAGGACGGCCAGGCGCAGCTCGCCCGGCCCGAAGAAGCGGCCCGTGGGGCCCATCCCGCCCGCGCCCGGGTTTCGGCGCGCGTTCATCATGTGTCGGATGCTATATCGAACGATATATCGCGGTAAAGACGTACTATCGCGTTTTCACAGAACGATGACGACCTTGCCCTTCGCGTGCCCCCGCTCCACGTGCGCGATCGCCTCGGACACCGCGGCCAGCGGGAAGACGCGCTCGACGACCGGCGTCACCTCGCCCGCCTCGATCAGCTCGCGCAACGCGGCGAGGTCGGCGGCGTTCTCGCGGGTCACGAACGTGGGCAGCGTGTGGCGGACGAACAGGTTCGTGAGGTTCAGCCGGATGACGCGGCCCATCACGCCGACCCAGCGCCCGCCCCCGCCGCTGTTGCTCAGGTAGGCCCCGGCCGGGGTGAGCAGCCGCCGGCACTCCCCCACCGTGCGGTTGGCGATGTTGTCGAGGATGACGTCGTAGCGCCGGCCGGTGCGGGTGAAGTCCTCCTTGGTGTAGTCGATCACGTGGTCGGCGCCGATCGAGCGGACCAGCTCCACGTTCGCGCCGCCGCACACGCCGGTGACCTCGGCCCCGAACGCCTTGGCGAGCTGCACCGCGAACGTGCCGATGCCGCCCGCGGCGCCGTTGACGAGCACCTTCTGCCCCCGCTCCAGGCCCGCCTTGTCGCGTAACGCCTGCAGCGCGGTCATCGCCGACGTGGGCACGGCCGCGGCCTGCTCGAACGTCAGCCCGGCGGGCTTGGCGGCGATCGGGCCACCCTCGGGGACGGCGACGTACTCGGCGAACGAGCCAGGCGCGCAGCCGTACACCTCGTCGCCGGGCTGGAACCGGCTGACGCCCTTGCCCACCGCCTCGACGACCCCGGCGAAGTCGGCCCCCAACCCGGGGACCTTCGGCTTCGACAGGCCGGACACGGCCCGCAGGACGTACGGGGTGCCCCTGAGCAGGTGCCAGTCGCCCGGGTTGACCGCGGCCGCGCGGACCCGGACGAGCACCCCGTCGTCGCCGATCTCCGGCTTGGGGACCTCCTCCAGCTCGATGACCTCGGGCGCACCGTAGACGTGACGGCGAACGGCCTTCATTTCAGCTCCTCTTACACCTGAAAGAAAATACTGACGCATGAAAACAGTACCTCTCGCGAGGCGTTCGCGGGCGAACAAAAAGCGGCGGCCGGGAGGAAGATCCTCCCGGCCGCCGCTCTCTACGGAATCAGGCCTTGAGCCAGCTCATCATCGGGCGGAGCTTGGCGCCGGTCTTCTCGATCGGGTTCTCGGCCAGCTCGTCACGGTAGCGCTGGAACTCCTTCTGGCCGCTGTCGAACTCCTCGACCAACTGGCGGGCGAAGGTGCCGTCCTGGACCTCGGCGAGGATGCGGCGCATCTCCTGGCGCGACTCCTCGTTGATGACGCGCGGGCCACGGGTGTAGCCGCCGTACTCGGCCGTGTCGGAGACCGACCAGTACATCTTCGAGATGCCGCCCTCGTACATGAGGTCGACGATGAGCTTCATCTCGTGCAGGCACTCGAAGTAGGCCACCTCCGGCTGGTAGCCGGCCTCGATCAGCGTCTCGAAGCCCGCCTTGATCAGCTCGGAGACGCCGCCGCACAGCACGGCCTGCTCGCCGAACAGGTCGGTCTCGGTCTCCTCCTTGAACGTGGTGCGCAGCGCGCCCGCGCGGGTGCCGCCGATGCCCTTGGCGTAGGACAGCGCGAGGTCGAGCGCCTTGCCCGAGGCGTCCTTCTCCACGGCCACCAGACACGGCACGCCGCGCCCGGCCTCGAACTGGCGGCGCACGAGGTGGCCGGGGCCCTTCGGGGCCACCATGCAGACGTCCACGCCCTCCGGGGCCTCGATGAGGCCGTAGCGGATGTTCAGGCCGTGGCCGAAGAACAGCGCGTCGCCCTCGACGAGGTTGGGGGCGACGTGCTCGGCGTACAGGTGGCGCTGGATGTGGTCGGGCGCCAGGATCATCGTGAGGTTGGCCTCCTCGACCGCCTCCGACGGCGTGAGCACGCGCAGTCCGTCGTTCTCGGCCTTCTCACGGCTCTTGGAGCCCTCGGGCAGGCCGACGCGCACGTCGACGCCGGAGTCACGCAGGGAGAGCGCGTGGGCGTGGCCCTGGCTGCCGTACCCCAGCACGGCCACGTGGCGTCCCTGAATGATCGACAGGTCGGCCTGGTCGTCGTAGTAAATCTCGGTCACTTGCTCAAAACCTTTCAGGCGGTACGGTCCAGTGCCCTGAGGGACCGGTCGGTGATGGAGCGGGCGCCGCGGCCGATGGCCACCATGCCCGATTGGACGAGTTCCTTGATCCCGAACGGCTCGAGGACCTTCACGAAGGCCTCCAGCTTGTCGGGGGTGCCGGTGACCTCGATGGTCACGGCGTCGGCCGCCACGTCGACGCAGCGGGCGCGGAAGAGGTTGACGAGCTCCAGCACGTGGGAGCGGCTCTCGGAGTCGGCCTTCACCTTGATCAGCATCAGCTCGCGCTGCACCGACTGGTTCGGGTCGAGCTCGACGATCTTGAGCACGTTCACCAGCTTGTTGAGCTGCTTCGTGACCTGCTCAAGGGGCAGCTCCTCGACGCTCACCACGATCGTCATGCGGGAGATGTCGTCGTGCTCGGTGGGCCCGACGGCGAGGGAGTCGATGTTGAACCCCCGGCGGCTGAACAGCGCCGACACCCGGGCGAGCACGCCCGGCCGGTTCTCGACCAGCACGGACAGCGTGTGCCTACTCATCCTCGTTCTCCCACCTCGGCGCCATGTCACGGGCGATCTTGATGTCGTCGTTGCTGGTGCCCGCCGCGACCATGGGCCAGACCATGGCGTCCTCGTGGACGACGAAGTCGACCACGACGGGCACGTCGTTGATCTCCATGGCCTTCTTGATCACGGCGTCCACGTCCTCGGGACGCTCGCACCGCAGGCCCACACAACCATAGGCCTCCGCGAGCTTGACGAAGTCAGGGATGCGGCGGGGGGCCTGCAGGTTGGTGTTGGAGTAGCGCTCGTCGTAGAACAGCGTCTGCCACTGGCGGACCATGCCGAGATTACCGTTGTTGATGATGGCGATCTTGATCGGCACGCCCTCCAGCGCGCACGTGGCCAGCTCCTGGTTGGTCATCTGGAAGCAGCCGTCGCCGTCGATGGCCCACACCGTGGCGTCGGGGCAGCCCATCTTGGCGCCCATCGCGGCCGGCACGGCGAAGCCCATCGTGCCCGCGCCGCCCGAGTTGATGAACGTGCCCGGGTTCTCGTAGTCGATGAACTGCGAGGCCCACATCTGGTGCTGCCCGACCCCGGCCACGTAGTAGGTGTCGGGGCCCGCGATCGCGCTCAGGCGCTCCATGACGTACTGCGGGGCCAGCGAGCCGTCGTCGAAGGTGTCGTAGCCCAGCGGGTAGGTCTGCTTGTAGCCGTTGAGCGTCGCCCACCACTCGTCGTAGTCGCCCTTCTGGCCACTGGCCTGGACGGCGGCGATGAGGTCGGTGAGGACCTCCTTGCAGTCGCCCACGATCGGCACGTCGGCGTGGCGGTTCTTCGAGATCTCGGCCGGGTCGATGTCGGCGTGCACGACCTTCGCGTACGGGGCGAACGACGACAGGTCACCGGTCACCCGGTCGTCGAAGCGCACGCCCAGGCCGATGATCAGGTCCGACTTCTGCAGCGCGCCCACGGCGGAGACGCTGCCGTGCATGCCCGGCATGCCCATGTGCTGCGGGTGGCTGTCGGGGAACGTGCCCCGGGCCATCAGGGTGGTGACGACCGGGATCTTCGTCAGCTCGGCGAGCTGCAGCAGCTCGGCCGACGCGCGCGCCTTGTGGACGCCGCCGCCGACGTACAGGACGGGCCGCTTGGACTCGGCGATCAGCTTCGCCGCCTCGCGGATCTGCTTGGAGTGCGGCCTGGTGACCGGGCGGTAGCCCGGCAGCTGCATGGTGGGCGGCCACGAGAACGTGGTCTCGGCCTGGAGCGCGTCCTTGGAGATGTCCACCAGGACCGGGCCGGGACGGCCGGTGGAGGCGATGTGGAACGCCTCCATGATCGTGCGGGCGATCTCGCTCGCGTCGGTGATCAGGAAGTTGTGCTTCGTGATCGGCATGGTGATACCGGAGATGTCCGCCTCCTGGAAGGCGTCCGTGCCGATCATCGGGGAGGCCACCTGACCGGTGATCGCCACGATCGGCACGGAGTCCATGAAGGCGTCGGCAATCGGGGTCACCAGGTTCGTGGCGCCGGGGCCGCTGGTCGCCATGCACACCCCGACCTTGCCCGTGGCCTGCGCGTAGCCCTCGGCCGCGTGACCCGCGCCCTGCTCGTGCCGTACGAGCACGTGCCGGACCTTGGTCGAGTCGTAGAGAGGATCGTAGGCCGGCAGAATGGCACCGCCCGGGATCCCGAACACTGTGTCGACTCCCACGTGCTCCAGCGCCCTGACCAGGGCCTGTGCACCTGTCATCCGTTCGGTCATCGGCTCGTTCCTTGCGTGGCTACTCGCTTAAGGACATAAAAAATGCCCCTTCCCACCTAGACGGCGGGTCTGGGGCGGCGCGCAGGTCGTCGTGCTTCGCTATCGGCCTGCGCGCCGGCGAAGTACTACGAGAATCTCACTGCGAAGCATGGCCTACACCATAGCCGCTCGGAACGCCATCGCGCCAACTTCGTGGACACAAGTCTCAAACAGTGAGACTCGTACGCATCAGCGAGTCGACCCCGCGCGCCGCCATCGGCCGCGCCACCAAGAAGCCCTGCCCCCTCGTGCAGCCCATCTGCTTCAGCAGTTCGAGCTGCTCAGGACGCTCGATCCCCTCAGCCACCACGATAAGCCCGAGGTCGTGCCCGAGCCGCACGATCGTGCGCGTGAGCAGGGTCAGCGTGTCGTCCTTGCCGAGCCCCGACACGAACGACGGATCGATCTTGATCATGTCGACGGGGAGCTGCCGCAGGAACGCCAGCGAGGCGTAGCCGGTGCCGAAGTCGTCGATCGCCAGCCGCACGCCCAGAGCCCGCAGCTCCGACAGCCGCTTGATCGTCTCCTCGGCGTCCTCGACCAGCATCTCCTCGATCACCTCAAGGGTCAGCATGGACGCGGGCAGGCCGCTCTCCGTCAGCGCCTCCTCGACCGTCTCGACGAACCTGGGCGCCATGATCTGGCGCGCCGACAGGTTCAGCGACAGCCCGATGTCCCACGACGAGGCCCGCCAGGCGGCCACCTCGCGGCACGCCTCCCGCAGGATCCACTCGCTCAGCGGCACGATCAGCCCGGTGTCCTCGGCCGCGTCGAGGAACTGCTCCGGCGGCACGAACACCGACCCGCGCCACCACCGCACCAGCGCCTCCACCGCGGTCACCCGCGAGGTCGCCAGGTCCACCACCGGCTGGTACTCGATCGCGAACTGCTGCTCGATCAGCGCCCGCTGCAGGTCGGCGGCCAGCTCCAGGCGGCGCATCACGTCGGCGTGCATCTGCGCCGCGAACACCTCCACCCGCCGCCCGCCCAGCTCCTTGGAACGGGCCATCGCCACATCCGCGTTACGCATGAGATCGCCCGCCGGCAGGTCGTCCTCGGTGAAGGCGACGCCCACGCTCGCGGTCAGCGCCACGTCGCGGTCGGCCACCCGGAACGGCTCCTGCGAGACCGCGCGCACCAGCCGCTCGGCCAGGTCCACCGCCACCTGCGCGTCGCCGCCCGTCTCCACCAGCACCGCGAACTCGTCGCCGCCCCACCGGGCCAGCGTGTCGTCGGCCCGCACCGCGCCGCGCAGCCTGCGGGCCGCCTGCCCGAGCAGGTAGTCGCCGCTGGCGTGCCCGACCGAGTCGTTGACCGAGGTGAAACCGTCGAGATCGAGGAAGATCACCGCCACGTTCGCCGTGCCGGGGCCCGACGTCCGGCCCGCCAGCACCTCGCGGGTGCGCTCCTCGAAGTAGGCGCGGTTGGGCAGCCCGGTGACGCCGTCGTGGAAGGTCAGGTGGGCCACCTGGTTGCGCAGCGCCTCCTCGTCGCTGACGTCTCTCGTCGTCACCAGCAGCAGGTCTTCGCCGCCCGCGTGGCGGGTCGCCACGGACTCCGTGGGGCGCCAGGTGCCGTCGGCCGCGCGCACCCGGCAGGCGATCAGGCAGGCGCCGGGGGCGGTGTTGTCCTCGTCGAGGTTCATCGCGCGCATGGCGACCTGGATGCCCGGCACGTCCTCGGGGTGCAGGTAGTCGAAGATCGACCCGCCGACCAGCTCCTCAGGGCTGTAGCCGTAGGTGACCTCGACGCCCGCGCCGATCTCGCGCACGACACCCTCGTAGTCGCAGGTGAACACCACGTCGCCGGTGCTCTCCGCCAGCTCCCTGAGCTGGCGCTCGCTCAGCTTGGCCAGCCCGCGCAGGCGGACGTTCGCCGCCGAGACCACGAACAGGCGCACCAGCAGGAGCAGCACCACGGAGACCGCCACCACCACGACGCCGGTCACCGGCGCCCCGGTGCGCCCGCCGGCCTGCTGGACCAGCAGCACCCCGGCGGCCACGGCCACCAGCGCCAGCGGCACGATCGCGACCGCGTGCCCGACCGCCGGCCGGGCCACCTGCCGCACCCGCGGCCCCCACGGGACCGCCGCCAGCAGCAGGAACGCCACAGGCGCGAGCATGACGGCCCACAGCTGCGGCTCGACGTCCATGAGCCGGGCCACCGCCGCCGACAGGCCCGCCACCGTCATCGTGGCCAGCACCCCCACGCCCGCCAGGCCGAGCAGCCAGGACGACGCCTTGCTGGTCAGCACCGACGGCACCACGGCGAACGTCACCAGCAGCCCCACCAGCGGCGGCAGCATGACCAGCGTGAACGCCGGCGCGTCGGCGGTCTCGGCGTACACGTGCCGCAGCGCCACCATCCAGCCGATCAGGAACAGCGAGGCCGCGCACAGGTAGGCGTCGGTGAGATGCCGTAAAGCGAGCCGCGCCGAAAGCTTCCGGTCGGCGGCGATCAACGCGCCGCTCGCCGTGACCACCGTGCCGACCAGCATGAACATGTCCGCGAAGCTGTCGAACGCGTTCTCGGTGAACGGCCGCAGCGCCACCCCCGCCGTCCAGATGACGGCACCGCCGCTCATCCAGCGCGCGGCCATCGCCGCCGGGCGGTGCGTGGCCGCCTGCTTCACCGAGGCGATCAGCAAGGAGACTGCGGCGACCATCGCCGCGATCCCACCGGCGACCGCTCCGGTGACCAAGGCCGGGCTCTCCGTCAGGAGGGCGGCGGCGAACGCCACCGCGCCGGCCGCCGCAGCGGCGGCCGGCGGCACCCGGGGATCACGCCAGCGGATCACAGTCGTTGCCCATCCCGTCTCGAACTCTGCACCAGTGACCGCCGAAGCCCGGTCGATCACTTCGCCAGTGTGTGCTGTCGTGGGTGCGCGGGTGGTGACAACGCCGATGTCGTCACCGATCTGATAACCAGACAGACCAATTGCCGCCAAGAGCTCCTTGACAGTGAGTCAGGAACTCCCTGCAAACGCAACCGTACGCACCGAAGGTCACGGACCAGCCACGTTCGGGGATCCTCTCAGTACGAGTCGGTGATGACATTCTCCAAGGGTTCACCAGCGAGATACCGCTCCACCTGGGCGCGGACCAGCCGCAGCGTGCGGCGTACCGAAGCGGGGGTGCTGCCCGCCACGTGCGGGGTGATCAGCACGCCCGGCGCGCTCCACAGAGGGTGCCCCTCGGGCAGCGGCTCCGGCGCCGTCACGTCGAGCGCCGCGCGCAGCCGGCCGTCCTTCAGCTCCGCCACCAGCGCGTCGGTGTCGACCACCCCGCCCCTGGCCGCGTTCACCAGCACCGCGCCGTCCTTCATCCTGGCCAGGAACGCGGCGTCCACCATCCCCGCCGTCGCCGCCGTCGCCGGCACCAGCAGCACCACCACGTCCGCCTGCGGCAGCAGCGCGGGCAGCTCGTCCATGCCGTGCACGCCCTCCCGGGCGCTGCGCGCCACCCGGACGATCTCCACCTCGAACCCGTCGAGCCGCCGCTCCAGCGCCGCGCCGATCGAGCCGTAGCCGACGATCAGCACCGTCGAGTCGGCCAGCACGTCCGTGTGGTGGTAGGTCCACTCGCCCCTGCGCTGCGCGTCCACGAACCCCGGGAACTCCCTGAGCACCGCGATCATGGCCCCCACCGCCCACTCCGCGGTGCCCGCCTCGTGCACGCCGCGCGCGTTGCACAGCACCGCGCCCTCCGGCATGTGCGGCCGGTACGGCTCCACCCCCGCCGTCACGGTCTGCAGCAGCCGCAACGAGCTCATCCTGGCCAGCGTCCCCGGCACGTCCGGAACCGTCACCAGCGGAGGGATCCACACCTCCACTTCCTCCACCCCGTCCGGCATCGAGGACGTGCCGTCATAGACGGCACATTCGACGCCGGGAAGCTCGGACAGAACATCAGCCACCGAATCGGACGGAACCCAGGTCTTCATGCGGAGAACCTTACGACTACGGGGGAAGTATGGAACACATGAGGAAGCTCTGGACGATCATGCTACTGACCGCGCTCACGGCATGCTCCGGGCTCACGGCCTGCTCCGACCGCGGCGGAGAAGTCCTCCCCACGGCGGCCGTGTCGGCGGGGCCCGCCCCGAGTGACCCCAAGGACATCGTGACCGGGCTCGCCGTGCCCTGGGGCATCGCGTTCCTGCCCGGCGGCGACGCCGTCGTCACCGAACGCGACACCGCCCGCGTCCTCCGCATCACCCCCATCGGCCGGGTCACCGAACTCGCCAAGATCGAGGACGCCCGCCCCGACGGCGAAGGCGGCCTCCTCGGCGTGGCCGTCAAAGACGACCAGATCTTCCTCTACTACACCGGCGAGCTCGACAACCGCATCGTCCGCTACCGCCTCACCGACGGCGGGCTCACCGACCAGCAACTCCTCGTCCAGGACATCCCCAAAGGCGGCATCCACAACGGCGGCCGCCTCGCCTTCGGCCCCGACGGCTACCTCTACGCCACCACCGGCGAAACCGGCGACCGCTCACTCGCCCAGCGCACCGACTCCCTCGGAGGCAAGATCCTGCGCATGACCGTCGACGGGGCACCCGCGCCCGGCAACCCGTTCGGCACGCTCATCTACAGCTACGGCCACCGCAACGTCCAGGGCCTCGCCTGGGACGGCTCCGGCCGCCTGTACGCCTCCGAGTTCGGCGCCAGCACCTACGACGAGGTCAACCGCATCCAGCCCGGAGGCAACTACGGCTGGCCCGAGGTCGAGGGGCGCGGCAACGACCAGCGCTACATCAACCCCATCCTCACCTGGTCCACCTCCGAAGCCTCCCCCTCCGGCATGGCCTACGCCAACGGCTCCCTCTGGGTGGCCGCACTACGCGGCGCCCGCCTGTGGCAGATCCCTCTGGGCGAGGACGGCTCCGCCGGCGCCCCGGTGGCCCGCTTCACCAACCGCTACGGCCGCCTCCGCGCCATCGCCGCCGCACCGGGCGGGGGGTTGTGGGTGGGAACGAGCAACAAGGACGGCCGCGGCTCCCCCCGGGCCGGCGACGACCGCCTCATGTCCGTCACCCCCTCCTGACCCCCGCCCCGCTCGGGCACGGCGATCCTCCGCCCGCTACGGCACCGCACGGGCGGGCGCGGGCGGGACGCGACGCGAGCGAGGCACGGCAAGGCCCAGCGCAGGCGCAGCACGGCTGCCCTCCCCCCTCGAAAGGACCTCAGCCCGCTACGGCGCCGCACGGGCGGGCGCGGCGCGGGCCGGCGGGGCGGGACGCAGCGCGAGCCGGCGCGGGGGCAGCGCGAGCGAGGCGGGGCAGGGCGAAGCGCAGGCGCAGCGCGGCTGCCCTCCCCTCGAAAGGACCTCAGCCCGGCAACAGCGCCGCACAAGCTGAGGTCCTTTCGAGGCGAGGAGGCGCAGCGACGCGAGTAACGCGCGGCACGGGGCGGCGTGGACGTGGCGCGGCCAGCGCGGACGCGGCACCGCGAGACCGCCGCACGGGGCGGCACGGCGGCGCGGCGCGGCAGGGCGGGAGCGCGGCACGGCGGCCCTGGGGGGCGGGGCGGCACAGGCAGGCGCAGCGACGCGAGCGGGGCCCGGCACCGGACGAGCGGGGCGGGCGCCGGCACGGGACGAGCGGGGCGGGCGCCGGACGAGCGGGGCGGGCGCCGGCACGGGACGAGCGGGGCGGGGCGCAGGGCAGCGCCCTCTCCCCCGGAAGGACCTCAGCCCGCTACGGCGCCGCACAGGCCGAGGCCCTGGGGTGTGAGGCCCAGGGGCCGCGGGCCGGGGCGTCAGCCGGTGCCGGTTCCCGTGCAGGTGACCTGGGGTTGGGGCCGGTACTTGGTGGTGAGTTTCTTGTCCTTCTTGACCACCTTGCCGTCCTTGTGGAACACGCGGGTCACGTCGATCGTGAACCCTTGCTCCCCCACCGTAGGCAGACAGTCAGGAGCCGAGCTGCTCTCCCGCCGGAACGGCGTGAGGTCGCGCCGCTCCGATTCCACGGCCTCGACCCGGTCGTACCGTTTGGTGCTCCAGAGGGAGACGGTCACGGAGGTGTCGGTGAAGGCGGTCTTGATGAGCACCCCGTACTCGGAGTCGTTGCGCCACTTGAGGTCAAGGTCGGGGTACAGGAGCGCGGCGTCCCGCCCGGCGGGGTAGCGGGGCGCGTAGTAGTCCATCGGCTGGTGTTCGACGTCGTCGAAGCCGCCGAAGAAGGCCGCGTTGTACATGGTGGTGGCGAACTGGGATCCGCCGCCGCCGACGATGTTGACCATGCGCCCGCCGACGATCTGCCCGGCTTCGACGTATCCGTCCTCGACGGTGGGTTCGCCCACGACGTCGTGGAGTGAGAACGTGTCGCCGGGTTTGACGAGGTGCCCGTCGACTTCCTGTGCCATCCGCTGGATGTTCTTGACCCGGGCCTGGCAGCAGTCGTAGGTGGTGGTGAACTCGCCGACCAGTTCCTTGATCCCGAGGCCCTGGATCTGGGAGGTGTCCACGGTGGGCGCGACGGTGCCGAGCCGTACCGGGATGGTGCGGGTCCCGCCGTCGGCGAAGACCTTCTCGGCGTCCCTGGCGAGCAGCTTGTCGTTGACGCCACGCCCGGTGCGGGCGGGCACGAGGACGGGCTTGCCGTTGACGATCTGGTAGGAGGCGTCGCGGGGTTGCTGGGCGGCGTCGACGAGGCCGCCGCCGACGGCGGCGAGCACCTTCTTGGCGTCGAACTCGGGCGCGAGGGTGCCGTCGCCGTCGGAGTTGTACGTG
Organism: [Actinomadura] parvosata subsp. kistnae; assembly: GCF_900323885.1. Classification (GTDB taxonomy): domain Bacteria; phylum Actinomycetota; class Actinomycetes; order Streptosporangiales; family Streptosporangiaceae; genus Nonomuraea; species Nonomuraea composti. The sequence continues at coordinate 926,348 of NZ_OOHJ01000018.1, forward strand.
AGGTTCGCGGCGATCATGGCCGGCGGGACCTGCACCTGCTTGGCCCCGAGCGTCAGCGTCAGGGGCGCGGCGACGGCGGCCCTGGCCTTGGCGAGGGCGGCGGTGACGGCTTCTGGGGTGGTGGCGGGCTTGGCGGGCCTGAGCGTGAGGACGACGGGCCCGCCGCCTTTGAGGAACGTCTCGCTGATCCTGCGTACGGCGTCGTCGCGGTCGAGCAGCACGCCGTCCTCGGGCTGGCGGGCCTTGGGCCGCAGGCCGGTGAAGGTGACGCGGCCTTCGACGGCGGGCTTGTCGATGCTCTCGGCGAGCCCTTCGACGGTCCGGGTGAGCTGAGAGGAGTCGACGCTGATGCGGGGCTGCAGCTCGGTGGTGCCGAAGAGCCCGCGCCACACTTCCTCGGGGGTGGGGAACCCGCTGGGCGCCTGCCCGATGGTGGCGACGACGTCGAGCTCCAGTCCGGCCTCGTCGGGCTGGATGGTGTCCTTCTTGCCGCCGATGTCGGCGACGACGGGCTTGCCGAGCTTGGCGGCCAGCTCGGTGCGGAGCTTGTCGGCGGCCTGGGTCACGGTGAGGCCGCCAATGTCGACGCCGGCGACGCGGGTGCCGCGCAGGACGGAGCCGGACATGAGGACGGCCGGCACCACGTACGCGAGCGCGGCCAGTACGAGCGCGAGCACGACGAGGCCGGGCAGCAGCCGGCGGCGCCGGGGCGGTTCTGGCTCGAACGGCGAGGGCCGTTCGGGCGTGCCGAACGCGGTGGCGGGCCGGCTCTGCGGCTCTTTGTCGGCGGCCATGGGCCAGGGCTGCGCGGGCGGCGCCACCGGGGGCAGCGCGGGCTTGCCCGACGTACCGTCCGGGGCGCTCGGGCCTTGGGCCGGTCGGGGCTCCGTTCGCTCCGGCGGGCCGAAGATGTCCCGGGAGACGCCCGGGGGGAGTCCTTCGATCCGCGGCTTCCTGGAGACGGCCGACGTGGGTAAGGGCACCGAGGCGAACGGGTCGGTCGGTGATTCGATCGGTCCGGCGTTACGCACGCCTCAATCTCCTCCCGGTCCGCAGCCAAGTCTCAGGCAACAGTAAGGCACGCGGATCCGCATATGTCACGGGAAATGGCTACGGAAATGTGTCAACCTAGCCACCGGTAGCGATGTTCGGGCCGGCCGGCCGTGCCGTATCGCGGCCGGAGCTCGGCTTGTCCCGCCGCGCACAGGTGTTCCAGATAGCGGCGGGCGCTGACCCGTGACAGGCCGGTGAGCTCGGCGGCCTCGGCGGCCGACAGGTCGCGGCCCGCTTCTCGGAGGGTATCGGCGACCAGCGCGCACGTGGCCGCGGACAACCCTTTCGGCATGGGCACGGCGGTCTTGAGGGTGCCGAAGAGCCGGTCCACGTCGTCCTGGCGGGCTTCGGGGCCGATGGCGGTCAGGCGGTTGCGGGTGTCGGCGTACTGCTGGAGCCGCTCGGTCAGGGCGGCGGCGGTGAACGGCTTGATGAGGTAGTTGAAGGCGCCGCCGCGCATGGCCTCCCTGACGGTGGGCACGTCGCGGGCGGCGCTGATCATGAGGACGTCCACGTCGTGCAGCGCCTTGAGCACGTCCAGGCCCGACATGTCGGGCAGGTAGATGTCGAGCAGCACGAGGTCGGGCCGCAGCTCGGCCGCCGCCGCCAGCGCCTCGGCGCCACTGTGCGCGACGGAGACCACGCTGAAGCCCGGCACCCGGCCGACGTAACCGCTGTGGATGCGGGCGACCATGAAGTCGTCGTCGACGACCAGTACGCGAATCATGAGCCTGCCTTCACCGCCGGGAGCAACGCGGTGAAGACCGCCCCGCCCGCGTTCCGCACCCGTACCCAACCGCCTCTGCGCAGGCACACCTGCCGGGTCAGCGCCAGCCCCAGCCCGCGCGGCCCCGCCTTGGCGGCCTTCGTCGTGAACCCCTCCCTGAAGACCTCCTCCACCAGGTCGGGCGCGATGCCGGGGCCGGAGTCGCCGACCCGGACGCGCAGCCCGCCGGCGTCGGCCTGCACCGAGACCTCGATCGTGCCCTGCGCGCCGTCGAGGGCGTCGATGGCGTTGGCGACGAGATTGCCGACCACGAGCACGGCGTCGCGCGGGTCGCCGATCAGGCCCTCCGGCACGGAGGAGTCCTCGGCGAGCACCAGCTCGGCCCCGCGCTCGGCCGCCTCGGCGGACTTGGCCAGCAGCAGCGCGGCGAGCGTCGGGTCCTGGATGCGCTCGCGCAGGTCGGTGGCGTACGCGCCGTGCGTGGTGCGGGTGATGAAGCCGATGGCGGCCTCGTGCTCGCCCAGCTCCAGCAGCCCGACCACGGTGTGCATCCGGTTGGCGAACTCGTGCGCCTGCGCCCGCAGCGCCTCGGTGGCGCTGCTGGCGTCGTCGAGCTCGCGGGCCAGCCGGATCAGCTCGGTACGGTCGCGCAGGGTGACCACCCAGCCGCGGTGCCGCCCGCGTACCCACACCGGGGTGCGGTTGAGCACGAGCACCCGGTCGCCGTGCAGGACGATGCGGTCCTCGCCGGGGTCGGCGCCGCCGAGCACGTCCCGCATGCGCTCGGAGACCGGCATCCGCGTCAGGTCCGCGCCGACGTCCCCGAGCAGCTCGCGGGCGGCGTCGTTGACCAGGGTCACTCTTCCCTCCAGGTCGAGCGCGAGCACGCCCTCCTTGACGCCGTGCAGCACGCCCTCGCGCTGCTCCAGCAGCGCGGCGATCTCGCGCGGCTCCAGCCCGAACGTCTGCCTGCGCACCCGCGCGGTGATCAGCGCGGCCAGGGCGAGCCCGGCCAGCAGCACGGCCAGCGCGGTCCACAGGAGCGGCGGCAGCGCCTGGAAGACCTGGCTGGTGACCGTGGTCTCCAGCACGCCGACGGAGACGAGGCCGATGACGGTGCCGTACTCGTCGCGGATCGGCGCCTTGCCCCTGACCGTGGTGCCGATGGTGCCGGTCTCGGTGCCGACCCAGCTGCGGCCCGTCCGCAGGACCGTGCTGCCGTCGGTGGACAACCGTTTGCCGATGAGGGAGGTGTTGGGGTGGGCGTAGCGTTTCTGCTCGGTGTTGGCGATCACGACGTAGTCGGCGCCGGTCTCGTGCTGGACGCTCATCGCCAGCGGTTGCAGCACGCTCTCGGGGCGTTCCAGCCCGAACGCCTTCCTGACCTCGGGCAGCCCGGCCACCGACTGGGCGATCGCCAGCGCGCGCTGCTGGTGCAGCGCGTCGAGCTGGTCGCGCGTGTGCTCGGCCCACACGCCGCCGGTGCCTCCGACGGCGAGCAGCACGATCACCATCTGCAGCACGAACAGCTGGGTCCCGAGGGAGGCGTCACGAACCCGTCTCATCAGGCCCATGGAAACAGCCGCAGGTCACGTCCGGGTCGCGACCAATACGACCACTATGACGCCAAGCGTGCAAAGGCTCGACGCGCGAGGGAAGGAACCTCACCATGCCAGTTCCATAACGGTGAAATCCCCCCTGGAGTGATCATGCGCTTGCGCGTACTCGCCGCCCTCGCGGCACTCTCCCTCGGCGCGCTCACGGCGTGCGGCCAGTCGGGCGGCGGCACGTCCGCCGCCGGCCCCTTGCGGATCATGGCGCCGGCCGCGCCCGGCGGCGGCTGGGACCAGACCTCCCGCACGGCGGAGCAGGCGTTCAAGGCGGCCGACCCGAAGCGCAAGGTCGAGGTGTTCAACGTGCCGGGCGCCGGCGGCACGATCGGGCTGGCGCAGCTGGCCGGCGAGAAGGGCAACGGCAACCTGCTGATGACGATGGGCCTGGTCATGGTGGGCGCCATCGAGCAGAACAAGTCGAAGGTCACGCTCGCCGAGACCACGCCCATCGCCAAGCTGACCGAGGAGTACGAGCTGGTCGTGGTGCCGGCGCAGTCCCCGTACAAGTCGCTGGCCGACCTGGTGGCGGCCTGGAAGGCCGACCCGGCGAAGGTGTCGATCTCGGGCGGCTCGGCGGGCGGCACCGACCACATCGTGGCCGGGCTGATGGCCAAGGCCGCCGGCGTCGACCCCAAGCGGGTCAACTACATCGCCCACTCGGGCGGCGGCGAGGCGCTGAACGAGCTGCTCGGCAACAAGGTCAGCGTGGGCATCTCGGGCGTGGCCGAGTTCGCGGAGCACGTGAAGTCGGGCAAGCTGCGCGCCCTGGGCGTCACCTCCGCCGAGCGGGTGCCCGGCCTCGACGCCCCCACCCTCAAGGAGGGCGGCCTGGACGTCGAGCTGGCCAACTGGCGCGGCTTCGTCGCCCCCGCCGGCCTCTCGGAGGCCGACAAGAAGGCGCTGACGGACGCGGTCACCAAGATGCACGACTCCCAGCCGTGGAAGGACGCCGTGACCAAGAACGGCTGGATCGACTCCTTCCAGACCGGGCAGCAGTTCGCCGACTTCCTCGGCGCCGAGCAGACCCGGGTCAAGGGCATCATCGCCGAGATGGGGCTCGTCTCCTGATGATCGGCCGTTGGTGGCGGCCCGAGCTCGGGCTGGCGGTCGTCGTGCTGGTGCTGGGCGTGCTCGTCGTGGTCGGCACGCTCGACGTGTCCGCGGCGGCCTCCCAGCTCGGCATCGGGCCGCGCTTCTTCCCCATGCTGGTGGGCGGCGCGATGGTGGTCGTCGGCCTGTTCTACGTGGCCGACGTGCTGCGCGGCGGCCACGGCGACCCCGAGGAGAGCGAGGACGTCGACGCCGAAGCCCCCGCCGACTGGCGCAGCGTCGGCCTGGTCAGCGGCATCTTCCTGGCCTTCGCCGCGCTCCTCGACCTGCTCGGCTGGATCATCGGCGCGAGCCTGCTGTTCTTCGCCCTGTCGATCGTGCTGGGCGCCGAGCACCGGCTGCGGGCCGCCGTGGTCGCGGTGGTGCTGGGCCTGGTTACGTACCTGCTGTTCGTCAAGGGCCTCGGCGTGAGCCTGCCCGGCGGGGTGCTGCCGCTATGACCTCGCTGCAGCTCCTGCTCGACGGCTTCGCCGCCGCGCTCACCCCCGTCAACCTCCTGTACGCGCTCATCGGCGTCACCCTCGGCACCCTCGTCGGCGTGCTGCCCGGCATCGGGCCCGCGATGACCGTGGCGCTGCTGCTGCCGATCACGTTCACGGTGCCGCCGGCCAGCGCGTTCATCATGTTCGCCGGCATCTACTACGGCGGCATGTACGGCGGCTCCACCACCTCCATCCTGCTCAACACGCCCGGCGAGTCCTCCTCCATGATCACCGCGCTGGAGGGCAACAAGATGGCCCGGCGCGGGCGCGCCGCCCAGGCGCTGGCCACGGCCGCCATCGGCTCGTTCGTGGCCGGCACCATCGCCACGGCGCTCCTCGTCGTGGCGGCGCCCGCGGTGGTCAGCTTCGCGATCGCGTTCGGCCCCGAGGACTACTTCGCGCTGGCCATCCTCGCCTTCACCGCCGTGTCGTCGGTGCTGTCCCGCTCCATCGTGCGCGGCCTGGCCTCGCTCGGCCTCGGCCTGGTCATCGGGCTGATCGGCATCGACCAGCAGACCGGGCAGGCCCGGCTCACGATGGGCATCCCGCAGCTCCTCGACGGCATCGACGTGGTGATCGTCGCGGTCGGCCTCTTCGCCCTCGGCGAGGCGCTCTACGTCGCCTCCCGGCTGCGCCACGCGCCGCCCGAGGTCGTGCCGGTCGGCCGGGCCTGGATGGGCCGCTCCGACTGGCGCCGCTCCTGGCTGCCCTGGCTGCGCGGCACCGCCCTGGGCTTCCCGTTCGGGGCGCTGCCCGGCGGCGGGGCCGAGATCCCCACGTTCCTGTCGTACGCGGCCGAGAAGCGCCTGGCCCGCGGCGTGGCCCGCGAGGAGTACGGCAAGGGCGCCATCGAGGGCGTCGCCGGCCCCGAGGCGGCCAACAACGCCTCCGCCGCCGGCACGCTGGTGCCGCTGCTCACGCTCGGCCTGCCCACCTCGGCCACGGCCGCGATCCTGCTGGCCGCCTTCCAGCAGTACGGCCTGCAGCCCGGCCCGCAGCTCTTCGACCACAACCCGGCACTGGTCTGGGGCATGATCGCGTCGCTGTTCATCGGCAACACGATGCTGCTGGTGCTGAACCTGCCGATGGCCCCGCTCTGGGCGCGCGTCCTGCGCATCCCCCGGCCGTACCTCTACGCCGGGATCGTCCTGTTCGCCGCCCTCGGCGTCTACGCGCTGAACGGCAGCGTGGTGGACCTGTTCGTCCTGTACGTGCTCGGCCTGCTCGGCTACGCCATGCGGCGCTTCGGCCTGCCCGTCGCGCCCGCCGTCATCGGGATGATCCTCGGCCCGATGGCCGAGATCCAGCTCCGCCGGGCCCTGGCCATCGGGGCGGGCGACGTGAGCGTGCTGGTGCGCAGCCCGATCGCGGCCGTCCTGCTCGCGCTGTCGGCGCTGGCGCTGCTCGCGCCCGTGCTCAGGAAGCTCCTGGCCCGCCGCGGCCTGGCGCCCGCACCCTCGAACGACGAGTAACGCGCGCCCCGGCGGGGAATCCCCCGGGGTGGTTCTTGGCTGACGGCCCCGCCGATCTGTCCGGATCGACGGGGCCGCAGGGGGTGCGTGGCGGGGCTTTGGAAAGGTCACCCGCTCGCTTGCTTACTCGCTGACCGCTCGCTTGCTCACTCGCTGACCGCTTGCTTGCTTACTCGCTGACCGCTTGCTTGCTTACTCGCTGACGCCGAGCTTCTCCAGGATGAGCTGCCGGGCCCGGGCCGCGTCCGCCTTGCCCTTGCTGGCCCGCATGACCCCGCCGACGAGCGCCCCGGCGGCGGCGATCTTCCCGGAGCGCACCTTCTCGGCCGCGTCGGCGTTGTCGGCCAGCACCTGGTCGATGATCGCCGACAGCTCGCCCTCGTCGTTGACGATCTTCAGCCCGCGCCGCTCGACCACCTCGTCCGGGGTGCCCTCGCCGGCCAGCACGCCTTCGAGCACCTCGCGCGCCAGCTTGTCGTTGAGCGCGCCCGACGCCACCAGCTCGGTCACCCGGGCGATCTGCTCCGGCGTGATCGGCAGGTCGGCCAGCGGCGTGCCGCTCTCGTTCGACTTGCGCGCCAGCTCGCCCATCCACCACTTGCGCGCGTCGGCCGCCGGCGCGCCCGCCGCGACCGTCGCCTCGACCAGATCGATCGCGTCGGCGTTGTGCATGGCCTGCATGTCGAGGTCGGACAGCCCCCACTCGGCCTGCAACCGCTTGCGCTTGACCGACGGCAGCTCCGGCAGCGCCGCCTTCAGCTCCGCCACCCACGCCGGGTCGGGCGCGATCGGCACCAGGTCGGGCTCGGGGAAGTACCGGTAGTCCTGCGCCTCCTCCTTGGACCGCCCCGACGTGGTGGTGCCGGTGTCCTCGTGGAAGTGCCGGGTCTCCTGCGTGATCGTCCCGCCGCCGGCCAGCACCGCCGCCTGCCGCTCGATCTCGCTGCGCACCGCCCGCTCGACGCTGCGCAGCGAGTTGACGTTCTTCGTCTCCGTACGGGTGCCCCACTCGGACGAGCCGCGCGGCATCAGCGAGACGTTCACGTCACACCGCAGCGAGCCCTCCTCCATGCGCACGTCGGACACGCCCAGCGAGCGCATGATCTCGCGCAGCTCGGTGACGTACGCCCTGGCCACCTCCGGCGCCAGCCGGTCGGCGCCCGGGATGGGCTTGGTCACGATCTCGACCAGCGGGATGCCCGCGCGGTTGTAGTCGACGATCGAGTAGTCGGCCCCGTGGATCCGCCCGGTCGCGCCACCCACGTGCGTGGACTTGCCGGTGTCCTCCTCCAGGTGCACCCGCTCGATCTCGATCCGCACGGTCTTGCCGTCGACCTCGACGTCCACGTAGCCGTCGAAGCAGAGCGGCTCGTCGTACTGCGAGATCTGGTAGTTCTTCGGCATGTCCGGATAGAAGTAGTTCTTCCGGGCAAAGCGGCACCACTCGGCGATCGAGCAGTTGAGCGCCAGGCCGATGCGGATCGTCGACTCGATCGCCTGGGCGTTGGCCACCGGCAACGCGCCGGGGAAGGCCAGGCAGGTCGGGCAGACCTGCGTGTTGGGCGGAGCGCCGAAGGTCGTCTTGCAGCCGCAGAACATCTTCGACCTGGTGCCCAGCTCGACATGCGTCTCGAGGCCGAGCACCGGCTCGAACCGCTCGAGCGCTTCGTCGTACGGCATGATCGTGCCGGCAGTCATGGTGAGGTCCTTCGTTCAGATCGTTGCAGCATGTGCGGATCGCCCTAGAGCTGAGGGGCCTTGGACAGCAGGCTGCCGCCCCAGCGGCTCTCCAGGGCCTGCTCCACGGCCGCCCCGACCCGGTAGCAGCGGTCGTCGGCCAGCACCGGGGCCATGATCTGCAGGCCCACCGGCAGGCCGTCCTCGTCGGCCAGGCCGCACGGCACCGACATGGCCGCGTTGCCCGCCAGGTTGGACGGGATCGTGCACAGGTCGGCGAGGTACATCGCCATCGGGTCGTCGGCGCGCTCGCCGATCGGGAACGCCGTGGTGGGCGTGGTCGGCGACACCAGCACGTCGACCTGCTGGTAGGCGGCCTCGAACTCGCGCGCGATGACCGTGCGCACCTTCTGGGCCTGGCCGTAGTAGGCGTCGTAGTAGCCGCTCGACAGCGCGTACGTGCCGAGCATGATGCGGCGCTTGACCTCGGGGCCGAACCCGGCGGCCCTGGTCAGCGCCATGACCTCCTCGGCGCTGCGGGTGCCGTCGTCGCCGACGCGCAGGCCGTAGCGCATCGCGTCGAAGCGCGCCAGGTTGGACGAGCACTCCGAGGGCGCGATCAGGTAGTAGGCGGGCAGCGCGGTCGTGAACGACGGGCAGGAGACCTCGACGACCTTGGCCCCGAGCGACTCTAGGAGCTGCACGGCCTCGTGGTAGCGGGCCAGCACGCCGGCCTGGTAGCCCTCGCCGGCGAACTCCTTGACCACGCCGATGCGCATGCCGGCCACGTCGGGGTTCTTCGCGGCCTCGACAACGGAGGGGACGGGCGCGTCGATGGAGGTGGAGTCCATCGGGTCGTAGCCGGAGAACGCCTCGTGCAGCAGCGCCGCGTCGAGCACGTTACGGGCGAACGGGCCCGGCGTGTCGAGGGAGCTGGCGAAGGCGATCAGGCCGTAGCGGGACGAACCGCCGTAGGTGGGCTTCATGCCGACGATGCCGGTCACGGCGGCGGGCTGCCGGATCGAGCCGCCGGTGTCGGTGCCGGTGGACAGCGGCGCCTCGTACGCGGCCACCGCCGCGCTCGAACCGCCCGAGGAGCCGCCGGGCACCTTCGTCAGGTCCCACGGGTTGTGGGTCGGGTGGTAGGCGGAGTTCTCCGTGGAGGAGCCCATGGCGAACTCGTCGAGGTTCGTCTTGCCGAGGATGACCAGCCCGGCCTCGCGCAGGCGGGCGGTGACGGTCGCGTCGTACGGGGGACGCCAGCCCTCAAGGATCTTGGAGGCGGCCGTCGTCGGCATGTCGCGCGTGGTGAAGATGTCCTTGTGCGCGATCGGCACGCCGGCCAGCGGCCCCAGCTTCTCGCCGGCCCGCAGCCGGGCGTCGACGGCGCGCGCCTGCTCGAGCGTGACCTCCCGATCGACGTGCAGGAACGCCTGAACCTTGGGCTCCACCTCGGCCATGCGGTCGAGGTGCGCCTCGGCGACCTCCACGGCCGACACCTCGCCGGCCGCGATCATCGAGCCGAGCTCGGCGGCGGTCTTGCGGATCAAGCTCATGCCTCCTCCCCGAGGATGCGCGGCACCCGGAAGCGGTCGTCCTCGACGGCGGGGGCGCCGCCGAGCGCCTGGTCGGGCGTCAGGGACTGTCGCACCTCGTCGGCACGGAAGACATTGGTCAGCGGAAGCGCGTGCGACGAAGGCGGCACGTCCTCGGCGGCGACCTCGGCCACCTTCGCGACCGACTCGATGATGGCATCGAGCTGGGTGGCGTAGTGATCGAGCTCGTCGTCGGTGAGCGCCAGCCTGGACAACCGGGCCAGGTGCGCGACCTCGTCGCGGGTTATGGCGGACATGAGTCGTTGAACCCGTTTCGTGGATGGAGTCTTTGGACACTGCCATCCTAGGGGGCTTGACCTGGCAGCCCCGAACGCATTATCCCGCCGGGTACGTCCTCACCCGTAGAGCTCTCCGAGCCCCACCGTGCGCACATCTCCTTCATGGGCCAGTGAGGCGTCGAATCCCGTGCCGCTGTAGCACGTCAGGACGGTGTCGCTCACGTCGTACCCCTTGGCGTCGAGCAGGTCCCTGGCCCTCCTGAGCCGGGCGACGTGCCCGGATCCCATGGTCCTGCCCCATTTGGCCTCGCCGAGCGAGAGGACGCGGCGCCGCTCGCCGGGCATGGCGGGCGCGAAGACGGCGACGTCGATCTGGATCTGCTCACGACGTACGGGGTCGGTGACGACCCCTGAGCCGACCTCACCGGGCAGGTCATCGAAGAACTCGGGTTCGAGCATGACGAACTGGCGGCACATCTCCTCGAAGTGGGGGCCGAGAACCTGATCGCTGAACCTGGCTCGCGAATCGGCCCACACGTTGCGCGCGAGACCGCTCTCCAGCAGCCCCCAGCGTGGCCGCATGATGACCTCATAGAAGTGGATCAATGGCTCGCAAACGCGGAAGACGGAGCGCGAGGGCCGGAAGACGTCGGGCTCCCTCCGCAGGAGGTGACAGTCCTCCAGCACGTTGAGGTAGTGCCCGATGTCCGTGACCTTGCGGCCGACCTGAGAGGCGATCGCGCCCCTTGTGCAGTTGCCGGTGGCCACCGCCGCGAGGACCGACTGGTACATCGCCTTGTCCCGTGCCTCCACCTCCTCCCCCAAGAGATAACGCGCCTCCCTGAAGAGGGTCTTGTTGGGATTGAGCACCGTGCGCCGCACCCAGTCGTCGAAATCGTCGAGCCCCTCGCACACGTCGCCCTCCACGAAGGGCAGGTAGGCGGGAGTGCCGCCCAAGATCGCGTGGGTCATCGCCGCGAGCCGCCGGTCGGTCGCACCCCAGTAGTCGGCGGTGAGCCGGAAGTCGAAGGGCCGCAGCACCATCTCCAGCACCGCCCGTCCGCGCAAGGGAGCGTTGCCCGCGAGGAGGCGGCCCATGACGGACATCGCCGACCCGCACAACAGGAGGGAGACAGGCGCGTTGCTGGACACCGCGCGGTCGAACTCCCGCTGAATGATCGAGGGAAGATCCGGTGAGACGTTGCTCAGGTAGGGGAACTCGTCGATCACGATCAGTTCTCGCCGCTCGGCGAAGATGACGAAAAGCTGCTTGATCGCCGAATCCCAGCTCTCGAAGCTGAACGGCGCGGCGGCCCCGATGTGCTCGGCGAGAGCCGCCGAGAACAGGGTCAGCGCATCCCTTTCCACGGCCTGCGTCGCACCGAAGTAGAAGGCACCCGACTGCTGAGCGAGCGAGACCAGCAGGAAGGTCTTGCCTTGACGACGTCTCCCGCTGACGATGCCCAGCTTGGGGCGGGTGCCGGTGCGCTCGGCGAATCTGGCCAGATACTGCCATTCGTCGTCGCGGGCGAAGATCTCTGAAGGCTTTGACAGCACGGCCGCCCCTGATCACGTAAGTACGTTCCTAAGAAGTCTACTTCTAAGAAACGTACTTACGTATGAAGAACGCTACAGAGCGTCAGGCTGAGCTGCTGACCTCGTACTCGACCTCGGCCCCCATCCTCTCCCGCAACCACGCCGCGGCGTCCGGTGCCGGCATCGGGTGGCAGAAGAGCCAGCCCTGCCCCACGTCGCACCCCATTTCCGCCAGCCGCAGCGCCACGTCGTCCGATTCGACGCCCTCGGCGACCGAGCGCAGGCCGAGGGAGCGGACGAGGTCGACGATGGAGCGGACGATGCGGTAGTCGTCCTCGGACTCGGCGATGCGGCGGACGAAGGAGGCGTCGATCTTGACCTCGGACACCGCGAGCCGCTGGAGGCGGATGAGGGAGGAGTAGCCGGTGCCGAAGTCGTCGAGGGCCAGGGGGACGCCGAGCGTGGCCAGGGCCTTGATGGTCTCCTGGGTGTAGGCCTGGTCGCCGGTGAGGATGCGTTCGGTGACCTCGAGCTGGATCGCGGCGGGCGGCAGGCCGTACCGGGCCAGGCCGACTTCGAGCTGCTCAGGCAGGGCGGAGGCGAGCAGGTCGCGGGCGGAGATGTTGACGGAGATCTGCACCCGCAGCCCGGTGCGCCACCAGGCGGCGGCCTGTTCGAGGGCCTCCTCGATCACGTACGCGGTGAGCTGCCGCATCAGGTACGACTGCTCGGCCAGCGGCACGAACTCCGACGGCGCGATCATGCCGTGCACGGGGTGCCGCCAGCGCAGCAGCGCCTCGACGCCTTGGACGTCGCCGCCGGCCAGCCCGACCTTGGGCTGGTAGTGCAGGCGCAGCTCGCGGTTGTCGATGGCGCGGCGCAGGTCGCCGAGCAGGGTGAGGCGTTCGGGCGAGTTGCGGTCTTTGTCGGCCTGGTAGAGCTCGACGCCGGTGCGGCCCTCCTTGGCCAGGTACATGGCCACGTCGGCGCGCTGGAGCAGCAGCTCGAAGTCGGGTGCGTGGTCGGGGTAGAGGGCGATGCCGACGGAGCCGTCGAGGTCGAAGGTCATGCCTTCGAGGCGTACGGGCTCGGTGAGCGCCGCCCGCAGCCGGGCCGCGACCTCCCTGGCGGCGTGGGCGTCCCTGATCGAGGGCAGCAGCACGGCGAACTCGTCGCCGCCGAGCCTGGCCACGACGTCGCCGGGGCGTACGGAGTGAGTGAGCCGATGCGCGATGAGCTGCAGCAGCCGGTCGCCGACGGGGTGCCCCAGCGTGTCGTTGACCTCCTTGAACCGGTCGAGGTCGAGCAGGAACAGCCCGACCCGCTCGTCCTGGCGCGCCTCGGCCAGCGCCTCCTCGGTGCTGACGATGAGCATCTTGCGGTTGGGCAGGCCGGTCAGCTCGTCGTGCAGGGCCTGGTGGTCGCGGCGCATGGACAGCGTGGCGGTGAAGTAGACGGCGGCCAGCGGGGCGACGAACAGGGGCACGAGGCCGGGCGAGTGGCTCATGACGACCACGACCAGGGGCGCCAGGCCGAGCAGGCCGGTGTAGACGAGGCCCTGCGGGCCGACGGTGACCTTCAGCACGCGCACGATCGAGCGCCGCTCGTGCAGCGCGACGGCGCCGCTGACGAGGGTGGCCCTGGTGACGAAGTACGCGATGCCGGCCAGCGCGATGGCCAGCAGGTCGTTCCCGGCGGGCACCCAGGGCGCGGCGGGGCTGGGCACGATGCCGAACGTGCCGAGCACGACGGCCGCGGCGGTGAGCGCGAGCGTGGACTGGGCGATGTTGAACATGACCCGGTGCCAGGACTTGCGCGTGACCACCCCGTTGATGATCACGGCGACGGCCTGCATGAGCACGGCCACGGGCAGCCCGAGGTGGAGCAGCACGGCGAAGGTGAACATGGTGGAGGGATAGGTGCCGCCCACGGCCGTCGCGGACGAGACCATGACGGGCCGCAGCTCCCCCAGGACCACCAGGACCGCGAGCACCCAGAACAGCGGCGTGCGGGCGAGCCCCGCCACCCCGGTCGCGTCGAGCCTGAGCATGGCCACCACCAGGGCGGTGAAGCCGATCACAGTGATGCCCGCGAGGTATCCCCACAAGGGCGTGCCGACGCGTGGTCCGGTGTCGCGGGTGTCGGTTGGGTCAGTCATCGGTAACAGAACCCCCATTAGGTCACTATGGGAGGGTACGACCTTCACCCCACTTCGCGAAACCAAGCGCGTACGGTCCGTAGTTCTAGTCTCCAGACATATACCCAAAAAGCACCCTCAGTAGCAAACCGAGCACACAACGCCGAAGGGGCCCGCCCGCACACCCTCCGCGGACGAACCCCTCCCGGCTCCAGACGTCAGCCCTCGGGCGTGACCGCCACCCCGGCCGCCGCCTCCGGCCCGTCGTTCAGCAGCACCTCGAACCCGGCCCCGTCGAGGATCGGCACGCCCAGGGTGACCGCCTTGTCGTACTTCGACCCGGCGTTCTCCCCCGCGATCAGGAACGACGTCTTCTTCGACACCGACCCCGACACCTTCCCGCCCCGGCTGGTGAGCGCCTCGGCGGCGGTGTCACGCGTGTAGCCCTCCAGGGTGCCCGTCACCACGAACGTCAGGCCCTGCAACGTCTGCGGGCCCTTCTCGGGCGCGGGTTCGTCCTCCATGCGCACGCCCGCCGCCCGCCACCGCTCGATGATCTCGCGGTGCCAGTCGACCTCGAACCACTCCTTGATCGTGGCCGCCACCCTGGGCCCGATGCCCTCGACCGCGGCCAGCTCCTCCTCGGAGGCGTTCATGATGGCGTCGATCGAGCGCATGGCGTCGGCCAGCGCCCGCGCCGTGGGCGGGCCGATGTGCCGGATCGACAGGGCGACCAGCACCTGCGCGAGCGAGGATTCCTTGGCCCGCTCCAGCTCCTCCATCAGGCGCAACGCGTTCTGGCTGGGCTCGCCGTTGATGTTGGAGAAGAACGTGACGACCTTCTCCTCGCCCGTCTTCGGGTCGATCTTGGGCAGGCCGGTGTCCTGGTCGCGGACCACCGACCTGATCGGCAGCAGCCGCTCCAGCGTCAGGTCGAACAGGTCGGCCTCGGTGCGCACCACCGGCTCCTGCGGCGGCAGCGGCTGGGTGAGCGCGGTGGCGGCGACGTAGCCGAGCCCGTCGATGTCGAGCGCGCGCCGCCCGGCGGCGAAGAAGATGCGCTCGCGGATCTGGGCCGGGCAGCCGCGCGCGTTGGGGCAGCGCAGGTCGGCGTCGCCCTCCTTCTCGTACGCCAGCTCCGTGCCGCACTCGGGGCAGTGCGTGGGCATGACGAACTCCCGCTCGGACCCGTCGCGCAGCGCCGCCACGGGGCCGACGATCTCGGGGATGACGTCGCCCGCCTTGCGCAGCACGACGGTGTCGCCGATCAGCACGCCCTTCTTCACCACGATCGCGGCGTTGTGCAGCGTGGCCCGCTCGACCGTCGAGCCCGACACCACGACCGGCTCCATCACCCCGAACGGCGTGACCCGCCCGGTGCGGCCCACCCCCACCTGGATGTCGAGCAGCTTGGTGTTGACCTCTTCCGGCGGGTACTTGTAGGCGATGGCCCAGCGCGGCGCCCGCGACGTGGAGCCCAGCTCCCGCTGCGTGCGGAAGTCGTCGACCTTCACGACCACGCCGTCGATCTCGTAGGCGGGGTCGTGCCGGTGCACGCGGTAGTACTCGATGAACTCGTTGATGCCGTCGAGCCCGTCGACCACCTTGTACAGGTCGCTGACCGGCAGGCCGAACTCGCGCAGCCGGTCGTAGACGTGCGACTGCGCGCGCGGCTCCGCCGCGCCCTCCCAGACGCCGATGCCGTGCACCAGCATCCGCAGCGGGCGCTGCGCGGTGATGCGCGGGTCCTTCTGCCGCAGCGTGCCGGCCGCGGAGTTGCGCGGGTTGGCGAACGGGGGCTTGCCCTGCTCCACGAGCTGCTCGTTGAGCTGCTTGAAGCCTTCGACCGGGATGTAGACCTCGCCGCGGATCTCGACCAGGCTCGGGACGTCGTCGCCCTTGAGGCGGTGCGGGATGCCCTGGATCGTGCGGACGTTGGCCGTCACGTCGTCGCCCGTGCGCCCGTCGCCGCGGGTCGCGCCGCGCTCCAGCTTGCCGTCACGGTAGACCAGCGCGATGGCCAGCCCGTCGATCTTCAGCTCGCACAGGTAGGGGCCGGGGTCACCCTCGGCCAGCCGCTCGGCCCGCGCCAGCCAGGCCGCCATGTCGTCGGCGCTGAAGGCGTTGTCGAGGCTCTCCATCCGGTTGAGGTGCTGCACCTTGGCGAAGTCGCCCGACGGCGCGGCGCCCACCTTCTGCGTGGGCGAGTCGGGCGTCTGCAGCGTCGGGTGCGCCTCCTCCAGCGCGAGCAGCTCCCTGAACCACTCGTCGAACTGGGCGTCGCTCACCGTCGGCTGGTCGAGCACGTAGTAACGCCAGCGGGCGTCCTCGACCAGCTCGCTGAGCTCCGCGTGCCGCTTGAGCGCGCTCACCGGCACACCCTCGACCTCATCCACGTGAGCCTCCTTCCGTACGATGACCTGTGCAAACGCTATCGTCGAGCACTGACAGAACGAGCCCCGACAGAACAAGCACCGGCGGAGCCACGGCTCATCCCTCCCGGGGATCGTCCCTCAGCACCTGCGCCGCCTTCCGCACGGCCGCCAGCGCCGCCCGCGCGTACCTCGGGGAGGCGCCCGCGAGGCCGCACGCCGGCGTCAGCACGACCTGCTCGGAGAGACGGTCGGGCGCGAAGCCCAGCCGCCGCCACAGCTCCAGCGCCGGCTTGGCCACCACGCCCGGGTCGGGCAGGCGGGTGTCGGTGCCGGGCACGACCCCCATGAACAGCGTGGTCCCGGCCTCGAACAGCTCGCCGAGCGCGTCGTCGTCGCGGCGCCGCAGCAGCGCCGCGTCCACCGACACGGCCCGCACCCCGGCCCTGCGCAGCAGCGCGTACGGCACGCCGGGCGCGCAGCAGTGCACCACGGGCCGCTCGAACGAGCGCAGCGACTCCTCCACCCGCCACTCCTCGACGGCCGCGAGCCGCCCGAACCCGGACGCGGTGGGCACGGTGCCCGCCAGCACCCCGGGCAGCCCCGGCTCGTCGAGCTGCAGCACGATCTCGGTGACGCCGGGCAGGCGCCGGCGCACCTCGGCGCAGTGGTCGGCGACGCCCTGGGCCAGCGAGGCGGTCAGGTCGCGGACGGCGCCCGCGTCGGAGAGCATCTTGTCCCCGAACTTCAGCTCGATGGACCCGGCCAGCGTCCACGGCCCGCAGACCTGCAGCTTCAGCGGCCCCTCGTAGTCGTGGGCGACCTCCTCCAGCCCGTCGAGGTCGCGCCGCAGATGGTCGACGGCCCGCTGGTGGTCGCGGCCCGGCCGGTCGCTCAGCCGCCACCCGGACGGCTGCACCTCCACGGGCAGGTCGATGAGCAGGGCCGCCGTCCGCCCGACCATGTCCGCGCCGACGCCTCTGGCGGGCAGTTCGGGCAGGTACGGCAGCCCGGGCACCTCGCCGAACACGACCCTGATCGCCTCAAGATGATCCTCACCCGGATGCGAACCGACCCCGGTGGCTTCCCACGTAGACATGGGCACAAGCGTAGGCTCTGCCGAATGAAGCTCACGAAATTCGGCCACGCCTGTGTGCGCGTGGAGAAGGACGGCAAGGTCCTCGTCATCGATCCGGGCTCGTTCACGCAAGACCCGGTGCTCGACGGCGCCGACACGGTGCTCATCACCCACGAGCACTTCGACCACGTGGACGTCGAGAAGCTGAAGGCCGCCTCACCCGACCTGGAGATCTGGACGTGCGAGGCCGTCGCGGCGGGGCTGAGCGAGGTGCCGGGCAAGGTGCAGGTCGTGCGGCACGGTGACGACTTCGAGACG
This sequence comes from [Actinomadura] parvosata subsp. kistnae, assembly GCF_900323885.1. Classification (GTDB taxonomy): domain Bacteria; phylum Actinomycetota; class Actinomycetes; order Streptosporangiales; family Streptosporangiaceae; genus Nonomuraea; species Nonomuraea composti. The sequence continues at coordinate 943,757 of NZ_OOHJ01000018.1, forward strand.
GCCGGTTTCCAGGTGAAGGTGTTCGGCGAGTGGCACGCCAAGAACCACCCCGACGTGCCCGTCGTGCAGAACGTCGGCTTCCTGGTGGACGACGAGCTGTTCTACCCGGGTGACGCGTTCACCGTGCCGGCCGCGGAGGTGGGCACGCTGCTCGTGCCGACCGGCGCGCCGTGGCTGAAGATGGGCGAGGTGGTGGAGTACCTGCGCGAGATCCGGCCCGCGCGGGCGTACTCCACCCACGACGCCCTCTACAGCGAGATCGGCTACCGGCTGGTGGACGGCTGGCTGAAGATCGAGGCGGACAAGCAGGGCACCGACATCCGCCGGCTCAAGGTCGGCGAGTCGACCACGCTCAGCTAGCCGAGACGATGGTCGCCGAGCCGATCACGGTGGCGCCGGAGTAGAGCACGGCCGCCTGGCCCGCCGCGACGCCCGTGGCGGGCCGGTCGAGCTCGATCGTCAGCCCGCCCGCGCGCTCCTCGAACCGGCACGGGTAGACCTCGCCGTGCGCCCTGAGCTGCACGGTCAGGTCGTCGCGGCGCGACGGCCCGTTCCAGACGGGGGCGCCGCACGTGATCGTGGTGACCTCCAGCGCCGAGCGCGGCCCCACCGTCACCGTGTTGGACACCGGCTCGATGGACAGCACGTAACGCGGCCTGCCGTCGGGCGCCGGCCGGTCGATGCGCAGCCCCTTGCGCTGCCCCACCGTGAACCCGTGAGCCCCCTGGTGGCTGCCCACGACCTCGCCGCTCTGGTCGACGATCGGCCCCTCGGCCGAGCCGAGCCGCTTGGCCAGGAAGCCGCGCGTGTCGCCGTCGGCGATGAAGCAGATGTCGTGGCTGTCGGGCTTGTCGGCCACGGTCAGGCCGCGCCGGGCGGCCTCCTCGCGCACCTCGGCCTTGGTGGACTCGCCCAGCGGGAACATCGCGTGCCCCAGCTGCTCGCGGGTGAGCACGCCCAGCACGTAGGACTGGTCTTTGGCCTGGTCGACGCTGCGCGACAGCACCCCGTCGACCAGCTTGGCGTGGTGGCCGGTGGCGACGGCGTCGAAGCCCAGCGCCAAAGCCCGGTCGAGCACCGCCGCGAACTTGATCTTCTCGTTGCAGCGCAGGCAGGGATTGGGGGTGCGGCCCGCGGCGTACTCGGCCACGAAGTCCTCGACGACGTCGCGCTGGAAGCGCTCGGCCATGTCCCAGATGTAGAAGGGGATGCCGATGACGTCGGCGGCGCGCCGCGCGTCGCGCGAGTCTTCGATCGTGCAGCAGCCCCTGGCCCCCGTGCGGTGCGATTGGGGGTTGGCGGAGAGCGCGAGATGGACACCAGTGACGTCGTGACCGGCCTCGGCGATCCGAGCGGCGGCCACGGCGGAGTCGACGCCGCCCGACATGGCGGCAAGCACACGCAGTCCCATGACCGTTCCAGCGTACTGTCCGGCGGGGAGTGCACGACCTCGCCCCCGGTCTGGGAGTATGCGAGCATGCGACTGTTCGGGCGCAAGGACGCCGACGAGGAGGCCGGCGGGCCGGCCGAGGCCATCGCCGGATTCTGGACGTGGTGGCAGGAGGCCAGGCCCCGGCTCGACGCCCTGCTGGGCGCGGGCGACGCCGAGGAGGTGGAGAAGCTGCTCACCCCGGCGGTCGCCGCGATCCACCCCGGGCTGGTCTACGAGGTCGCCCCCGGCAAGGAGGCCGCGCACGCGCTGGTCGTGACCGCGGCGGGCGACGCCGAGCTGCGCTCGCTCGCGCACCGCTGGGCGAAGGCGGCGCCGACGCCCGACCTGCTGTGGGAGTTCCACCCGTCGCGGCAGGCCAACCCGATGGCCCTGGAGGTCACGCTCGACGTCGGCGGCTACGCGTTCGCTCTCGACAAGCTCACGCTGGGCCTGCGCGTGCCGCGCAACCAGCCGCGCGTCGACGTGGCCGCCTACCATCCGATCTTCGGCGAGCTCGACGACGACACCCGCATGGAGACCACGCTGCTGGCTCTCGACTGGCTGCTCGGCGAGGACGACGTCGCCCGCTGGGTGGGCGAGATCACCGCCGTCACGTTCGAGCCGATCGACGCCGTCGCGGCCGTGCACCTGCCCGCCGTGGTAGCCGACGTGGCCTCCAGTTACTCCGAGGAGGAGTGGGTGCTCATGGAGGGCCAGACCGGCACGGGCGCGCCGCTGGTCGCCACCGCCCGCCACCCGCTGCGCCCGGTCGACCACCCGCTCTTCGACCAGCACATCGCGATCACGCTCCCCTACGCGCACCGCGACGAGAGCGGCCTGCCGGTCGGCGACTCCCTGGCCGCGCTGCGCGACTTCGAGGAGCGCCTGGCCGCCCGCCTGCTCAAGCTGCGCGACGACGCCGTGCTGGCCGCCCACCTCAGCGCGGAGGGGCACCGGATCATCCATGTCTACGCCGACCCCACGAGCGAGGCGGCGATCCACGCCAAGGAGCTGATCGTGGGGTGGGAGGAGGGCGAGCCCCGGGTGGACGTCTCCGCCGACCCGGCCTGGACCGCGGTGGCGCCGTTCCTGACCTGAGTGCGGCTTGGCCGAGGCCGGCGCGGCCCTGACCTGGGTGCGGCTAGCCGAGGCCGGCGCGGCGGGCGCGCTCGACGGCGGCCGGCAGTACCTCGATGAGCCGGTCGACGTCCTCGCGCGTGGAGGTGTGCCCGAGCGTGAAGCGGAGCGAGCCGCGCGCCGCCGCCGCGTCGGCGCCCATCGCGAGCAGCACGTGGGACGGCTGCGCCACCCCCGCCGAGCAGGCCGACCCGGTGGAGCACTCCACGCCCTTGGCGTCGAGCAGCATCAGCAGCGCGTCGCCCTCGCAGCCGGGGAAGGAGAAGTGCGCGTTGCCGGGCAGCCGGTCGACGGGGTCGCCGTTGAGCACCACGTCGGGCACCGCGTCGCGGACGCGCCGGATGAGCTCGTCGCGCAGCGCCACCAGCCGCCGCTCCAGCGCCTCCTGCTCGCGCACGGCGGTGCTGACGGCGGCGGCCAGGCCCGCGATGGCGGGCGCGTCGAGCGTGCCGGAGCGCACGTCGCGCTCCTGCCCGCCGCCGTGCTGGACGGAGACCGGCGTCAGCCCCCTGGCCAGCAGCAGCGCCCCGGCGCCCATCGGCCCGCCGATCTTGTGACCGGTGAGCGTGAGCGCGTCGGCACCCGAGCCCGAGAACGACACGGGCAGCTGCCCCACCGCCTGCACCGCGTCGGTGTGGAACGGGATGCCGTGGTCGTGCGCGATGGCGGCCAGCACGTGGACCGGCTGGACGGTGCCGACCTCGTTGTTGGCCCACATGACGCTGATCATGGCGACGTCGTCGGGGTCGCGCTCGATGGCGGCGCGCAGCGTCTCGGGGTGGACGCGGCCGTGCTCGTCGACCTCCAGCAGCTCCACCTCGGCGCCCTGGCTCTCGGCCAGCCAGTGGGCGGGGTCGAGCGCGGCGTGGTGCTCGACCGAGCTGATCAGCACGCGCTTGCGGGGACGGCGCGCCCAGTAGAGGCCCTTGATCGCGAGGTTGTCGGCCTCGGTGCCGCCGGAGGTGAACACGACCTCGCTGGGCCGGGCGCCGAGCGCGGCGGCGATCGTCTCGCGGGACTCCTCGACCACCCTGCGGACCTGACGACCGGCCGCGTGCAGGGAGGAAGCATTTCCGACGCGTTTGAGTTGAGCCGTCATGGCCTCGATCGCTTCGGGGAGCATGGGGGTGGTCGCCGCATGATCAAGGTAGGCAGACGGTCTGGTCACGTGCTCAGGGTATCTCGCTTGCAACTGTACCGTCCGGACGGTACAGTAGAGGCATGCGAAGGGACGAGCTGTTGGACGCGGCGGAGGATCTGCTCTGCGACCAGGGCTCGGCCGCGCTCACCCTGGCGGCCGTGGCCGACCGGGCGGGCGTGAGCAAGGGCGGCCTGCTCTACCACTACGGCTCCAAGGAAGCCCTCATCAAGGGCATGGTGGAGCGGTTGATCGAAGACTTCGACGCACTGCTGGCCGCTCAGCCCGGCGACACCTATACCGAGCGCTACCTGGCCGCCACCCTGGCGGCCGTCCGCTCCGGGCGGCTGCGACGATGGGCGGTCGTCACGGGGGCGTCGGGCAACCTCTTCCTGCTCGCGCCGCTGCGCGAGGCCATGACCCGATGGCATCGCGAGGGGCTGAGCGAAGAGCCCGACCCGGTGGCGTCGCAGATCGTACGGCTCGCTTGTGAGGGGCTCTGGGACGTCGCCAGCCACGACCCGGAGCTGAACACGGAGGCCGACCTCCAGGCCCTGGAGCGGCGCCTCAAGGCGCTCATCAAACCCTCGCCCGCCTGACCGGCCGGCCTCGTCCGTGCCGCGTGCCCTGCTCTTTCGGTACGGCACCGACGACGCCCTGGACCACTCGACCGGCAGCCGATCGGCCTGAACCGATCGCGCACCGGCCCCTGAACCGGTCGCGCCCCACCGATGGGCAGGCACGCCTCCGGGCCGGGATCCCCGACGGACGGTAGCGCTTCCCGGCGGACGGTAGGGCTTTCCGGCGGACGGCCGGGATGTGCGACGTGGCCGGGATGTGCGACGTGGCCGGGATGTGCGACGTGGCCGGGATGCGCGACAGGCGGCGCACGCGTGCGTGCGTTCGGCCTGGCACCCCCGCCCTCAGCACCGTTCCCTCAGCACCCCCACCCACCCCCCTTTGCCCGATTTATCCACATAAAGCATGAAACTCAGTGAGGTGGCCTTATGACCCGCGAGCTGAGGAGTGCCCGTTACGGGGCGGTCCTCACCTTTGTCCTTGCCGGCCTGATGGTGGGCACGATGACCGTGCGCATCCCCGCCCTGACCGACAAACTCGGCCTGTCCGAGGCCATGGTCGGGACGATCCTGCTGGTGTGGGGCCTGGGCGCTCTGGTGACGATGCAGTCCATGCGCCGCGTCATGGCGCGCCTGGGCAGCCGGACGCTCCTGCGGGCAGGCGGCCCCCTGACGGCCCTCGGCCTCCTCGGCGTGGCCCTCGCCCCCGACCTTCCCCTGCTCATGGTGGCCGTGGCGCTCTTCGGCATGGCCTTCGGCACCGTGGACGTCGCCATGAACGCCCAGGGTTCCGCGGTCGAGCAGGCGTACGGGCGCCCGCTGATGAACGGCATGCACGCCGGCTGGTGCGTCGGCGCCATCTCGGCGGGCGGGCTGGGCAGCCTGGCGATCGCCGTCGGCCTGCCCTTCACGGCGAACGTGGCGCTGGTCGCGCTCGTCTCGCTGCCCGTCATGGTGCTGCTCGGCCGCACGTACCTCCAGGAGCGCCCGGCGGCCGAGACCGCGCGGAAGGGGCGCAAGCGCATGCCGCCGATCGTCTACCTGCTCGGCACCATCATGTTCTTCGCCTTCATGGTGGAGGGCACGGTGGCCGACTGGAACGGCCTCTACATGCGTGACGAGCTCGGCGCGCCCGAGGCCGTGGCGGCGCTCGGCTACCCGGTGTTCGAGGTGGGCATGCTGATCGCCCGGCTCACGGGTGACCGGCTGCGCGTCCGGTTCGGGGTGCGCGGGATGCTGACCGTGTCCGGGGTGGCCACGGCCGGGTTCTTCGCGGTCGTGCTGCTGGCGCCGGCGGCGCTGGTGGCGGTCTCGGCGATGTTCTTCGTCGGGCTCGGCGTGGCGACGATCTCGCCGCTCACGCTGTCGCTGGCGGGCACCGCGACGGACGCGCCAGGCCCGGCGATCGCCCAGGCCGGCGCCATGGGTTACGCGGGGCTGCTGCTCGGGCCCGTCGTGATCGGCTTCCTGTCGGACGCGACCTCACTGCGCACGGCGCTCGGCATCGGCGTCGTCCTCGGCGTGCTGATCGCCCTGGCGGGCCGCCTGCTCCCCCGCCGCGAGCCGGCCGAGCTCACCTCCCTGCCCGCCCGCGAGGCCGTGGAGGCCGCGGCCTGACACCATCGGATCATGGATCCCGATGGGAAAGTGCCGTTCGACGTGGCCGCCTATGTGGAGCGGGTGAGGTCGCGCCCCTGCTTCATCTGCGCGATCGTGGCCGGCGACCCCGCCTACTCCCTCGAACGCATCGTCTACGAGGACGCGGAGCACGTGGCGTTCCTGGCCCGCTACCCCACCCTCCCCGGCTACGTGCTGGTCAGCCCCAAGCGGCACGTCGAGCACGTCGTGCGGGACCTCGACGAGGACGCGTTCCACGCGATCATGGGCGTGGTCAGGAGGGTGGCGCTGGCCGTGGAGGCGGTGGTGCCGTCGGAACGCACGTACGTGCTCTCGCTCGGCAGCCAGCAGGGCAACGCGCACCTGCACTGGCACGTCGCCCCGCTGCCGCCCGGCGTCCCGTACGAGCGGCAGCAGTTCCACGCGCTGATGGCGGAGAACGGCGTGCTGCCCTGGGACGAGGAGCAGGCCGGGGAGCTGGCCGCCCGTCTCAGGGCGGCGCTGTCCTGAGACGTTCCTGTGGATCCGGGGCGGGCCCCGCCGCCCGCCCCAGGTGGGGGCGCCCGCGCTCACAGAGAACTCACAGAACCGCCCAGAACGCTTCCAACCAGCCGCCGCACGCTGGACGTCATGATCCAGCTCAGCGGACTGACAAAACGTTACGGCGACCGGCTCGTCGTGGACGACCTCACCTTCACCGTGCGGCCGGGCCTGGTCACCGGCTTCCTCGGCCCGAACGGCGCGGGCAAGAGCACGACCATGCGCATGATCCTCGGCCTCGACCGGCCCACCGCCGGCCAGGCCACGATCGACGGCCGCCACCACCACGAGCTGCCCCGCCCGCTGCGGGTGATCGGCTCGATGCTGGAGTCGCAGGCCGTGCACCCGCGCCGCACCGCGTACAAGCACCTGCTCTACCTGGCGCAGACGAACGACCTGCCCGCCTCCCGCGTGCACGAGGTGCTGGACACGGTCGGGCTGGCGGACGTGGCGGGCCGGCCGGCGGGCGGGTTCTCGCTGGGGATGAGCCAGCGGCTGGGCCTGGCCGCCGCGCTGCTGGGCGATCCGCCGGTGCTGCTGCTGGACGAGCCGGTCAACGGGCTGGACCCGGAGGGGGTGCGGTGGGTCCGTACGCTGATCAGGGGGCTGGCGGCGGAGGGCCGCACGGTGCTGGTCTCCAGCCACCTGATGGCGGAGATGGCGCTGACCGCCGACCGGCTGGTGGTCATCGGCAAGGGGCGGCTGATCGCGGAGGGCGAGCTCGGCGCGTTCACCGAGACGGGGGCGGCCGTGATCGTCAGGACGCCCGGCGCGGCGGCGTTCGGGCGGCGGCTGGAGCGCGCCGGCGCCCGCGTGCGGGCGGGTGAGGGCGGCGAGCTGCTGGTCACCGGGCTGAGCATGCCCGACGTGGGACGGCTGGCCTGCGCGGAGAGCGTGCCCCTGGAGGAGCTGAGCACGCGGCGCGGCTCGCTGGAGGAGGCGTTCATGGAGCTGACCGGCGACGCCGTCGAGTACGGAGCGGCCCGATGATCGAGATGGGCGTGCTCAGGGCGGAGTGGACGAAGTTCTCCAGCATCAGGGCCACCATGGTGCTGTCGCTGGTGACCGTGGCCGTGTCGGGGCTGTTCGGGTGGATGTTCGGCAACGTGAGCGCCACTGAATACGCCGCGACCTCGGCTCAGGAGCGGCTCGGCTTCCAGCCGCTGGACATGGGGATGCGCGGGGTGTTCATCGCCCAGCTCCTGATCGCGGCCCTGGGGGTGCTCGTCGCCTCCTCCGAGTACGGGTCGGGCACGATCCGGGCCAGCCTGGCCGCCGTGGGCGGGCGCGGCCGACTGCTGGCCGCCAAGGCGGGGATGACGGTGCTGACCGCCCTGCCGGTGAGCGTGGCCGCCATCTGGGTGATGTACGCGGTCAGCCAGGTGACGCTGGCCGCGGGCGGGGCCCCGTACCTCATGCCGGGCGATCCGGCCGCGTCGCGCATGCTGCTGCTCGGGCCGGTCGTGCTGACCATGCTGGCGCTGTTCGGGCTGGCGCTGGGGTTCCTGCTGCGCACCACGGCCGCCGCGGTGAACGCCGGGACCGCGTTCCTCCTGCTGCCCGTCCTGGCCTCCGCCTCGCCCGCCCCTGTGCGGGACTTCATCCAGAACTTCTGGCCGAACACCACCGCCTTCCAGGCCCTGTCGGGGACCTCCGCGTTGCCGCCGGTCGTGGCGTACGGGCTGTTCGTGGGGTTCGTCGCGGTCATGATGATCGGGGCTTTCGTCCGGTTCGACCGCCAGGACACCTGATTACGCTGGACACCGGGGAGGTGGCGCACTTGGGCGAGCGGCTGCTCGTGGTCGACGACGAGCCCACCGTCAAGGAGCTGCTGTCGGCCACGCTGCGCTTCGCGGGCTTCACCGTCAGCTCGGCCGACAGCGGCGCGCAGGCGCTGGAGTCGGCCCGGCGCGACCCGCCCGACCTGGTGCTGCTCGACGTCATGCTGCCCGATCTCGACGGCTTCGAGGTGCTCCGCCGCCTGCGCGGCCTGCCACGGGCGGGGGGACGCCCCGGCCCGGTGCCGGTGCTGTTCCTGACGGCCCGCGACGCCACCGCCGACAAGATCAACGGGCTGCGGCTCGGCGGCGACGACTACGTGACCAAGCCGTTCGACCTGGAGGAGCTGCTGGCCCGCATCCAGGCGATTCTGCGGCGCACCGGCGCGGTCCCCGACGACCGCACGCTCGTCGTCGGGGACCTGGAGGTCGATCCCGACGCCCACCAGGTGCTCAGGGCGGGCCGGCCGGTGCGGCTGTCGCCCACCGAGTTCAGGCTGCTGCACCACCTCGTGCTGAACGCCGGGCGCGTGGTGCCGAAGGCGCAGATCCTGGAGCACGTCTGGCGCTACGACTTCGCCGGCGACACCAGCATCGTCGACACGTACGTGAGCTACCTGCGGCGCAAGCTCGACACCACCGGCCCCAAGCTGATCCACACCGTACACGGGGTCGGCTACCTGCTGCGCAGGCCACGCCCATGAGGCTCTCGCTGCGCGCCCGGCTGCTGTCGATCACGGTGGCGCTGCTGGTCGTGGGCCTGGTGGTGATCAGCTCCGTCGTCGTACGGCAGCTCGAGCACCAGCTCATGACCCGGGTGGACGCCCAGCTCGCCCCCATGGGCCGGGCGCTGACCGCGGTGCCGCCCGAGCTGCTGGCCGTGATGCAGGCCCACGCGGGCGGCCAGGCGCCGGTGGACCCGCTCGACCTGATCACGGCGGGGTACGCGGCCTACCTGTCCGCCGACGGCACCGTGCTGCGCTCGTTCGGCGACGGGGCGGGCCCGAGCCTGCCCCGGCTCGACACGGCCGCTGTGACGGCCCATGCCGGGCGGCCCTTCACCGTGGAGGGCGCGGACGGGCAGGAGTGGCGGGCGGTGGCCCTTCCGTCGAACGGCGCGGGCGGCGTGGGTGGCCCAGGCGGCGCGGGCGGTCGCTCGGCCGTGGTCGCGGCGGTGTCGCTGGAGGCCCTGCACGCGACCGTCGGCCGGGTGCGCCTCGCCTGCCTGGTGGCCGGCTCGATCCTGCTGGCCGTGCTGGCGCTGGCGGGTGGCATCGCGATCAGGGCCGGGCTGGCGCCGCTGCGCCGCGTGGAGGAGACGGCGGCGGCCATCGCGGACGGCGACCTCAGCAGGCGCGTGCCCGAGCCCGCCACCCCCGGCACCGAGGTGGGGCGGCTGGCCCGCTCGCTCAACAAGATGCTCGCCCAGATCGAGCAGGGCGTGGCGGCGAAGGTGGAGTCGGAGGCCAGGATGCGCAGGTTCGTCGCCGACGTCAGCCACGAGCTGCGTACCCCGCTGTTCGGGATCAAGGGCTTCTCCGAGCTGTACCGCATGGGCGGCACGGAGGCGGCGCCCGCGATGGCCCGCATCGAGAGCGAGTCGGGCCGCCTGGCCAAGCTGGTGGACGACCTGCTGCTGCTCGCCGGGCTCGACGAGAGCGACGGCCCCGCGCTCGACCTGACCCCCATGGACCTGCGTACGCTGGCCGCCGACGCCCGCCACGACTTCGCCGCCCTCGACCCGGCCAGGCCCATCGCCTTCACCGGCCCCTCCGGCGGGCCGGCCGCCAGCGCCCCCGTGCTCGGCGACGAGGCCCGGCTGCGGCAGGTCGTCAGCAACCTCGTCGGCAACGCCGTCACCCACACGCCCGCCGGCACCCCGGTCAGGGTCGGGGTGGGCACCGACGGCGGGGAGGCGGTGCTGGTGATCGCCGACGAAGGGCCCGGGCTCGCGCCCGAGGAGGCGTCCCGGGTCTTCGACCGCTTCTACCGCGCCGACGGCTCCCGCGCCCGCGCCACCGGCGGGGCCGGTCTGGGGCTGGCCATCGTACGGTCGATCGTGGCCGCGCACGGCGGGCGGGTCGAGCTGCGGTCGGCGCCCGGCCGGGGCGCCGCCTTCGAGATCAGGCTCCCCGCCCACCCTCCCCTGGAGCAGCCGCGCTAGCGCTCAGCCTGTCGGAGAAGTCGCGGTAACGCTCAGCCTCTCGGACAAGCTCAGCCTTCTTTGGAGAAGTCGCCGTAGGTGGGCCTGCCCGCCGGCCGGTAGACGCTCAGCACGCAGCCGCTCCCCGTCGGCCGGGTCTCGACCAGGCGCATCGCCGTCGGCGTGCGCCCCGGCTCGAACAGCCGCATGCCGCTGCCCAGCACCACCGGGTACGTCCACAGCCGCAGCTCGTCGATCATCCCGTGGTCGAGCAGCGTCCTGGCGAGGGTGCCGCTGCCGTGGATCTGCAGCTCGCGGCCGGGGCGGGCGCGCAGCTCGGCGACCTCCTTCAGCACGTCCGAGCCGATGATCGTCGTGTTGTGCCACTCCGCCCGGCCCAGGGTCGTCGAGACGACGTACTTGGGCAGGGTGTTGAGGCTGGACGCCACCACGTTGTCCGGGTCGGTGACGGTCGGCCAGTAGGCCGCGAAGATCTCGTACGTCCTGCGGCCCAGCAGGAACGCGTCCGCCTCCGCGAACCAGCGGTCCGTGTAGGTCTCCAGCTCCTCGTCGGCGTAGGGGAACTGCCAGCCGCCGTGCTCGAAGCCGCCGCTGGTGTCCTCGGTCGGCGTGCCGGGCGCCTGCATGACGCCGTCCAGCGACAGGAACGTCGCCAAGGTGATCTTCATGTCCGTGCCTCCATCGGTGGTCGGCGGGGTCCGTGCCCATACAGACCCCGCCCGACCCCGGAACTCATCGCCGGCCAGATCAGCGTCGAGGCAGCCTGGCGGATCAGCTCGCCGATCAGCTCGCCTGGCCGGTGGGCATGATGGTGACCTGCTGGAGGTTCGCCCGGGGCGGCAGGCTCGCCACGAACCCGACCGTCCGCGCCACGTCCTGCGGCGTCAGCCACTCCATCTCCTGCTTGGAGCCCTCCAGCCAGGCCAGCGCGCCCTCGTCGGTGACGTGGCTCTGCAGCTCCGTGCCGACGATGCCCGGCTCGATCGCCGAGACCCGCACGTTCTTGGGGCCGAGCTCGGCCCGCAGGTGCCGCGACAGGTGCGTGACGAACGCCTTGGTGCCGGAGTAGACGGCGAAGTTCGGGAAGATGTTCTGCGCCGCGATCGAGGAGGTGTTGATCAGGTCGGCCACGCCGCGCTCGCCCGCGGCCTGCACGAGCTGCGGGACGAACGCGCCGATCACGTTCATCAGGCCCGTGACGTTGAGGTCGATCTGACGCTGCCACTGGTCGGCGGCCAGCTCCTCGATCGGGGCGGGCAGCATGACGCCCGCGTTGTTGAACAGCAGGTCGGCGCCGCCCAGCTCGGACGCCACCCGCGCGGCCGCCGCCCGCATCGCCGCCGCGTCGGTGACGTCGGCCGCCAACGCCAGCGCCCGGCCGCCGGCCTTCTCGATGCGGGAGACCAGGCCGTCCAGCCGCTCCGCGCGGCGGGCCAGCACGGCGACCCGCGCGCCCAGCTCCGCCAGGTGCTCGGCAGTGGCCTCGCCGATCCCGCTGGAGGCACCGGTGACGACGGCGACGCGGCCAGAGAGGGAAGTGATCATCGGTGTACGCCTTTCAAGTGTGTCGCTCGCAGGGTGTGTGCCTTGATGTGGCCTTGCGGCCTGCGTGGCTTGCAGGATGTGGGCTCACAGGCTGTGTGCCTTTCAAGGTGTGGCGCGGCTGTCCGCCGCGCTCCTCCATAAGCACACCAGGGATCACCCCGCCCTCGGGGTGCCCGAGCAGGCCCTGACCAGGCGGGTAACGGCGAGGCAGGTACTGCCAGGGCCACCCCCGCGACCTCGCGGGCCCGTCAGACGAGCCACACTGGACAACATGGACCGCAGCCGCGAGCTCGCCGACTTCCTGCGCTCACGCCGAGCCCGGATCACGCCCGACCGCACCGGCCTGCCCGCCGACGGCCGCGCCCGCCGCGTGCCCGGCCTGCGGCGCGACGAGGTGGCCCGGCTGGCCGGCGTCAGCACCGAGTACTACACGCGCCTGGAGCAGGGCCGCGCCGGCAACCCCTCGCCCGAGGTCACCGAGGCGCTCGCCCGTGCGCTCCAGCTCGACCCCGCCGAACGCGAGCACCTCACCGACCTGCTGACCCGCCCCAGCCGCCGCGCCCCCATCACCCCGCAACGCGTCCGGCCGGGCCTGCACCTCATGTTGCAGACCCTCGACCATGTGCCCGCGTTCATCCTCGGCCGCCGCACCGACGTCCTGGCCAGCAACCGCCTGGCCCGCGAGGTGCTGACCGACTTCGAGGCCCTGCCCGTGCCCCAGCGCAACCTGGCCCGCTACTACCTGCTCGACCCCGAGGCCCGCACCCGTACCGGCGAGTGGGAGCGCATCGCCTCCGAGACCGTCGCCATGCTGCGGTTGGAGGCCGGCCGCTACCCCGACGACCGCCGCCTCGCCGACCTCGTCGGCGAGCTCACCCTGCGCTCGCCCGAGTTCAGCACCTGGTGGAACGACCACCGCGTGCTGCGCCGCACCCACGGCAGCAAGCACTACCACCATCCGCTGGTCGGGGAGCTGCACTTCTCCTACGAGTCCCTCCAGCCGCCCGGCGACCCCGACCAGACCCTGTGCGTCTACAACGTCGAGCCCGGCTCCCCCACCGCCGACGCCCTCCGCCTCCTCACCAGCTGGACGGCACCCGCCGCCTCTTCCTAGTCGTCGATCGGCGTACAGATCACGTGGACCTCGACGGGGGTCGTCCGCTTCTTGTCGTTGACGAAGAAGAAGGTCCAGGCGTTCGTCGGGTCGTCCGGCTCGCCGCTCGTGTTGCTCGGCGCGCTGATCTCGGCGATCACCGGATGCTCCTGCTGGTGCTCGCCGACATGCGCGAACCCGCCGCCGATGGCCTGCTGCCCCTCGGGGCAGACCACGTTCGTGGACAGGTAGCCCGGCGGGATCGTCCTGTTCTCCTTGACGTACGTGACCTTCGGGCTGCTTCCCGGAAGCCCGTCCGCCAGCGCCACCCCGGCCCCGACGAGTGCCGCGCCCGCCAGCGCGCCCGCAACGACCAGCCCTGTCGTCCTGCCGACCGGCGAAGATTTGTCCACGATCACACCCTTCGTGACTGTTTGTGATCACGGTAGGTGGGGGTGCTTGACGATCACTTGCAGGTGCCGCGCGGGCGGCGGGCGGCGCCGTCCGGCGAGCCCGAACGCCTCCAGCCGTCCGCCGGATCCGCATCGCTTCGGCCGTCGGCCCGGTCCACGCGGCTTCCACCATCCACCCCGCCCACACAGCTCGACCGGCCAGCCGGTGGGGACGGGTCGGGTCGGGTCAGGCGCGTTGGCGCAGGATCTCGGCCGTGGCCTCGTCGGCCGGCAGGAACGCTTCGAGCCGCAGCTCGGACAGCGTGACGTCCACGGCGGTCGCGAACGACGTCAGCGTGGTGATCAGCCGCAGCTCCCCCTCCGGCACCCGCAACCGCAGCGGCACGGCGAAACCGAGGTGCTCGGCCGGCGGGTCCAGGTCCGGCAGGTACCCGTCCAGCTCGGCGACGAACCCGTCGAGCTCCGGATCGGGGCTGCGCGACGCCTGCTCGCGCAGGCTGCCGGTGATGTGCCGGCCCCATTCGGCGAGGTTCTGCACCCGCCGCGCCATCCCGTCCGGATGCAGGGCGAGGCGCAGCACGTTGATCGGCGGCTTCAGCAGCGCCGGCGCGACCCCCTCGCACAGCACCCCGAACGCCGCGTTCGCCGCCACCAACTCCCCGTACGGCCGGACCACGACCGCCGGGTAAGGCAGGTGCCCGTCGAGAACGCGTTCCAGCGCCTCCCGCACCGGGCTGAGCTCGGGGGCGTCCAGGCTCGACTCGGCGTAGACCGGGGCGAAACCGGCGGCGAGCAGCAACGCGTTCCGCTCCCGCAACGACAACCCCAGCGACTCGGCCAGCCGCACCACCATGGCCCGCCCCGGCCGGGAACGGCCCTGCTCCAGGAAGCTCAGGTGGCGCTGGGTCGTGTCGGCCCTGATCGCCAGGTCGAGCTGGCTGAAACGGCGGCGCGTCCGCCAGCGGCGCAGTTCCCGCCCGAACCGGTCAGGTTTCGTCGCGACCGTCATCCCCTCACCCATCCCAACCCCGCCCGACCGATGCGGTCTTGCCCTCATTCATTTCAGCCCGGCTCGGCCAACGCGGCCTTGCCCCTCACTCATCCCAGCCCGGCCCGGGGAACGCGGTCTCGCCCTCACCCATTTCAGCCTGGCTCGGCCAACGCGGCCTTGCCCCTCACTCATCCCAGCCCGGCCCGGGCAACGCGGCCTTGCCCTCCCCCAACCCGCCTCGGCTCCACCAACATCCACAGGACCCCCATACGAGGGCCGTCATGCCCCATTTCATACCGCACGCCCGCAACTGCGCGATTCCTTGGAGGGAATCGCGGGACCACACCTCCGGCCCGCACACTGCTCGCCATGAGCAACACCTTCGATGTCAAGCAGTGGGCCGACCGTTACGTGGCCCAGTGGAACGAGCCGGACCCGGCGACGCGCGGCGCCCTCGTCCGTGACCTGTGGGCGAGCGACGCCGTCCACGTCCTCATCGACCCGCCTGAGGCGATCCGCGACGCCGCCGCGGCGATCGCGTTCCCCGCGCCGCCGCTGGAGGTGCGCGGTCACGACGCCCTGGAGGCGAGGGTGCGGCGCGCGTACGAGATGTTCGTGGCACCCGGCGAGCACGTCTTCGAGGCGGCGGGGGAAGCGGTCCTGCTCCTGCCGCGCGTGGTCGGCGTCCGGTGGTCGATGGTGTCCACCCGCACGGGCGAGGCGGTCGGCGGCGGCCTTGACGTCCTCGCCCTGGACGAGGACGACCGCATCCGCACCGACCACCAGTTCATCGGAGGGAGCTGATGCGTTTCACGAGGATCGTCCGCACGGAGGACGGCGGGTCCGCGTTCGAGGACGGGGAGCTCGCGCTCGAACAGCGGCAGGTCGCAGAGGGGGTGCCGCCGATGGCGGTGGGCGCGCTGCCGTCCCGGGACGGCGTGCAGTTCCTGCGCAGCGCCGCCTTCGACAGCAGCGCCCATCCCGCTCCGCGGGAGCAGTGGGTGGTGATGGTGAAGGGGATGATCGAGGTGGTGGTGAGCGACGGGAGCCGGCGGCGGTTCGGGCCGGGCGATCTGGTGCTGGCCGCCGACACCAGCGGGAAGGGGCATGTCACGACCGGGGTGGGCGAGCCGCCGTTCGAGGCGCTGTTCATTCCGGTGTGAGCGGTTTGCCGGGGATCGGGTAGGGCTTGGCCGCGCGACTGGCAGCCGCCGACCGGACGCGGCAACCGGGGTTGCGACCGGTGGCGCCTCGGTAAGTGAACCTTCGTGGCCTTGTCGGCCGGCGCAGGGGCGCAGCGGCTTGTGAGCGGGGGTTTGGGGGGCCGCGCCCCCCAATGTCACAGCCCGAACCCCCATGCGCGAAGCGCCCCACGGGAGGACCATGCTTGTGGAGCTGGGGGTTTGGGGGGCGGTGCCCCCCAATGTCACAGCCCGAACCCCCACGCGCGAAGCGCCCCGCGGGAGGACCGAGCCCTGGGAATGGGGGTTTGGGGGGCGGTGCCCCCCAATGTCACGGCCTGAGCCCCGTGCGCGTAGCGCCGATGGGGAAGACCTTGCTTTGGTTCCCCTACTTGCGCTTGTTGATCTCTTCGGTGAGCTGGGGTACGACCTGGTGGAGGTCGCCCACCACGCCGTAGTCGGCCAGCTCGAAGATCGGGGCCTCCGGGTCCTTGTTGATGGCCACGATCGTCTTGGCCGTCTGCATCCCGGCCCGGTGCTGGATGGCGCCGGAGATGCCGGCCGCGATGTAGAGCTGCGGCGACACCGTCTTGCCCGTCTGGCCGACCTGGAACTGGTGCGGGTACCAGCCGGCGTCCGTGGCGGCGCGGGAGGCGCCGACGGCGGCGCCGAGGGCGTCGGCGAGGCCTTCGATGACGGAGAAGTTCTCGGCGGAGCCGACGCCGCGGCCGCCGGAGACGACGATGGCGGCTTCGGTCAGTTCGGGGCGGGCGCCCTTCTCCTGCTTGACGCGTTCGACCACGCGGGCGGCCTTGGCGGCGTCGGAGAGGGTGACGGTGATCTCCTCCTCCGTTCCGGCGCCGGCGGCGGCGACGGGGGCGGTGGAGTTGGGGCGGACGGCGACGATGGGTGTGCCCTTGCGGACGCGGGAGTGCACGTTGATGCCGCCGCCGAAGATGGACTGGTCGGCGACGAAGCCTTCGCCGAGGCCGACGGCGTCGGTGATGACGCCGGAGTCGGTCTTGATGGCGAGGCGGCCGGCGACTTCCTTGCCTTCGGCGGTGGCGGCGACGAGGACGGCCGCGGGCGACTTGGCGGCGACGAGCTGGGCGAGCAGCTCGGCCTTGGGGGCGACGACGTATTCGACGATGTCGTCGGCGCCGGCGACGTAGATCTTCTCGGCGCCGTATTCGGCGAGGCGGGCCTTGGCGTCGGCGGTGATGCCGGGGCCGGCCCAGACGGCGGCGGGCGTGCCGAGGGTGCGGGCGAGGGTCAGGAGTTCGAGGGTGACCTTCTTGACTTCGCCTTCGGCGTGGTCAACGAGAACGAGAATTTCCGACATTTCCGTATTAACCCCCGTTCTCAGATGAACTTCTTGGACGCCAGGAAGTCGGCCGCCTTCGCGCCGCCGTCACCCTCGTCCTTCACGATCGTGCCGGCCGCACGCGGCGGAGCCGCGGCGAAGTCGACCACCTCGGACCAGGCGGCGGCCAGGCCCACCTGCCCGGCGTCGATGGAGGCGTCGCCGATGGCGAGCGTCTCGACCGGCTTCTTCTTGGCCGCCATGATGCCCTTGAAGGACGGGTAGCGCGGCTCGTTGATCTTCTCCACCACGGAGACGACGGCGGGCAGCGTGGCCTCGACCCGGTCGAAGCCGTAGTCGGTCAGGCGCTGGATCCTGATCGAGGAGCCCTCGACCTCGACCTTGTTGGCCAGCGTGAGCTGCGCGGTGCCGAGCCGCTCGGCCAGCATCGCGGCCAGCACCCCGGTGCGCGCGTCGGTGGACTCGGAGCCCAGGATGACCAGGTCGAACCCGATCTTCTTGAGCACCTGCGCCATCGCGTACGAGGTGGACAGCGCGTCGGAGCCGTGCAGCGCGTCGTCGCTGAGGTGGACGGCCTTGTCGGCGCCCATGGCCAGTGCCTTGCGGATGGTGTCGGTCGCCTTGCCGGGGCCCATGGTGAGGACGGTCACCTCACCGCCGTGGGCCTCCTTCAGCTTCAGCGCCTCTTCGACCGCGTACTCGTCAAGCTCGTTGACCACGCCGTCGGCGGCGTCGCGGTCGAGCGTGTTGTCATCGGACCGCAGCTTGCGCTCGGTCGCCGTGTCGGGGACCTGCTTCACGCAGACGACGATGTTCATGGCCGGTGGCCGACCTCCCGTAGCTCGCGTGCGCCCCCGCCTCGCTGCGAGGGGCGCCCATGCATCTGTCAAGACTGCCAGGTGCCCTGGGGGCATCCGGCAGAGGGTCTGCCGATGGTTTCGCCGTTATGTTACCCATGAGTAGGTTCGGCACAAAAGCAGGCCCTCGGTACCACTGTCGATCCCCACCATACCGAACTTTATTCGGTCGCCTTCACGCGGACAGCAGGAACACGATCCCCACGACCAACGCCGTACCCGCGAACAACGCCAGCGTGAACGTGCTGAACAGCGCCGCCAGCCCGAAGCACAGCCCCACCGCCCCCGCCACGCTGACCGCGTCGGCGACGATGCGGCCGCGCCGGTAGAGGCCGCGCGAGAACATGGCCACCCCCGCGTCGGAGACGACCCCCAGCGCGTACGCCGCCAGCAGGAACAGCGACACCTCGGGCAGCGGCTCCCGGGCGGCCGCCGCCAGCAGCGACACGAACAGCCCCGAGCCGATCAGCCAGCGCCTGCGCACCTTCTCCCGGTGCCGGGCCCTCGACTCCTCCACCGAACGGCGGTGCCGCTCCTTGCCGGGCCGCCACTCCCTGGTGCTCACGTCGTCGCTGGCCGGCCGGACCCGGGGGCCGGCCGGGGAGCGGCGCGCGGGACGGGCGCGACGCCCAGCCGGGCGCAGAGCTGCGCGGCCGTGGGCCGGGCGGCGGATCGGTGTCGAGGCACTCGCGTAACAACGGCTCCAGCCACTCGGGGACGCCCTCCAGGTCGGGCGGGTGGTGCACGACCCGGTAGGCGACCGCGGAGGCCGGCCCCTGCCCGTACGGGTGCCGCCCGGTGGCCGCGTACGCCATCGTCGCCCCGAACGCGAACACGTCGGCCTCCGTGCCCACGGCCCGCCCTTCGAGCACCTCGGGGGCCAGGTAGCCGGGCGTGCCGACGACCGCGCCCGAGGCGGTGACCGACAGCGAGTCGAGCGCGCTGGCGATGCCGAAGTCGATCACGACCGGCTCGCCCTCGGTCATCATCACGTTCGCGGGCTTGAGGTCGCGGTGCACGACCCCGGCCTCGTGCATGGCGTGCAGCGCGTCGGCCAGCCCCGAGGCCAGCCGCCGCAGGTCGGCCACCGGCAGCGGGACGGAGCTGAGCGGGCGGCCCTGGACGTACCGGGTGACGAGGTAGGGCCGGCCGCCCGTCAGCGAGGCGTCGAGCACCTCGGCCACGTGCGGCCCGCCGACCATGCGCATGGTCTCCACCTCGCGCGCCAGCCGCGCCAGCGCGCCGCCGTCGGCGGCGACGTGCGGATGCAGGACCTTGACCGCGACCGTACGGCCCTCAGGGTCGAGCGCCAGGTGCACCTCGCCGAACCCACCGGCCCCCAGACGGGAGAGAAGCTCGTACGGGCCGAGGCGCTCGCTCATACCTCATCTCTCCCCAGAGGGGACACGGCAGACACTCAGGACCAGGGATTCAGCCACCCCAGCCCCAGACGGTCGAGCAGATCGCCGATCAGGCCGGTGATCAGGCCGATCGTGCTCTGCCTGGCGTCGCTCGCCAGGTCGTTGATCACCGATTCGGGGGCCCGCCATGGCGCCCACGTCGGGTCCTGGCCGAGCGCGAACATCACCGCGAACAGCGCCGCCGTGCCGACCAGCACGACCGCGACCAGGGCGGCGCCGGGGCTGCGCAGCACGCCGGTGAGCGTGCGCGTGACGGCCTTGCGCGGCGCGCCCCCTCCGGGCAGCACGAACAGGCCGGCGGCGAAGGCGCCCGCCGCGTACGCCGCGGCCTCGTTGACGCCCATCTTCCCGGCCCAGTAGAGCACGCCCCAGACGCAGACGCCGAACAGCAGCGACAGCGGCACGTGCACCGCCGTGACCAGCGCGGACTTGACCAGCGCCCATGGCGTGCCGACCAGGGCGAGCAGCGGGTCGGCGGCGCTGCTGCCGCGTGTCTGGCGGCGTTTGACGAGGTCGCCGAAGAGGTATTCGCCGAGGCGCAGCACGAGCGCGAGCGCGACGGCCACCGCGCCGGCCATGACCGGCATCATGACGGTGACCGCGACGAGCGTGACGAGCAGCAGCAGCCCGACGACCTGGCTGCCGAACAGGTAGCGCTTGCGTTCGGACGGCGGGGTGTACTGCGGCGGCGGCGTGTAGGGCCGCACCTGCGACGGCGCGGTGGGCTTGGGGACCAGCCGCCGGTCGGGCGGCGGGTGGCCGGCCACGCGCTGGTCGGGGTGGGGTGCGGGCCTGGCCGGCATCGGCGCGGGCACGTAGGGCGGCGGCCGCTCCTCGCGCCGCGCCGGCCGCTCCTCCTGCCGGGTCGGCGTGGGCGACGGTGCCGGCGGTGGCGGCGCGGCCTGGCCGTACTCGACCGGCGGCAGCAGGTCGGAGAACGTGTCCATGGTGCGGGTGCGGGGCACGATCCGCTTCGTCCCGGTGGGCCCTTCGTTGAACGTGGTGACCGCCGGGTCGAGGGCCTTGGCCAGCCGCAGCAGCTCTTGGGCGCCGGGCCGCAGCGACGGCTCGACCTGGAGCGCCCGGGTGAGCCAGCCGCGCAGCCACGCGGGCGCCTTGTCGATCTGCGCCCGCCCTTCCATGATGTTGAAGCAGACCGACTCGAACGTGCCGGTGCCGAACGGCGGCGCCCCGGTCGCGGCGAAGAACACCGTGGAGGCCAGCGCGTGCACGTCGGCCGCCTGGGTGATCTCGGAGTCGCGGATGATCTCGGGCGCCAGGTAGCCCGGCGTGCCCACGAACATCCCGGTCTGGGTCAGCCGGGTCGCGTTCACCAGGTGGGCGATGCCGAAGTCGATGACGAGGGGCCGCCCGTCGACGAGCATGACGTTGGACGGCTTGAAGTCGCGGTGGATCACGTCGGCGGCGTGGATGGCCACCAGCGCCTGGCAGAGCCCCTGGGTGAGCTGGATGACCTGGCGGGCCTCCAGGGGGCCCTCGGACAGCACGGTGTCCTCCAGGGTGCGCCCGGGGGCGAAGCGGGTCACCACGTACGGCTGGCTGCCGACGAGCTCGGCGTCGATGACCTCCGCGACGAACGGGCTGCGTACCCGGCGCATCGTCTCGACCTCGCGGGTGAGCCGGTCGCGCGCCTTGAGGTCGGCGGCCACGTGCGGGTGCAGCACCTTGATGGCGACTTCGCGGCCCTCACCGTCGAGGCCGAGGTGGACGACCCCCATGCCGCCCTCGCCGATCTTCCTGACCAGGCGGTACGGGCCGAGGCGTTCTGGTGCCTGGGTGCTCATCGCCACCTTCCCCGCGTCATCCCCCGGAATTCCCCCCTAGCTGGTCGAGTTGCTCCGTCACTGGTTCGACGTTCAGCGGAGTCCATACGCCCCCCCTTGGATTGTCCCCGAACGTGCCGTAAGCGAGGATCAGCGAGAGCGCGGCACCCGCCGCGAGAACTCCCGCCATCACCATCGCCGCTGTTCTCGAGGGTACGAGGGATGCGAGCGTTCTGCGCATCTGTTTGCCGGGGCCTTCGACTCCGGGGCCCGCGCAGACCGTCCACAGCGCGATCGCCGCGCCCCAGGCCAGGGCATTGGCGGAGTTCATCCCGGCCACCACGGTGAGCAGCAGCGTCACCGGGAGCCCCAGGATCAGCGCGTAGAGCACGAGGGCCAGCGTGATGCCGGCCGACTTGGCCAGCGCCGCCGGGTAGGCGAACACCCTGACCACGTCGAGCGCCGCCGCGCCGGCCGCCCTGCGGGCGGCGAGCTGGGGCTGGGCCAGGTCGGCGGCGCGCAGCAGGATCGCGATCGGCAGCGCCACGACCGACACCAGCACGGGCGCGAGCACGGCGGCCACGATCAGCAGGACCAGCAGCATGGCACTGGCCACGCCGTAGGCCCGGGAGCGCTGCAGCGGCTTGCCCGGCTGCGCGCCCGGAACGTACGGCTCCCGCTTGGTCAGCCGGTCGGGCTGCGGCGGCGGGAACTGCGGCGGGATGTAGGGCGGCGGCTGCACCGGGATGGGGTTGGGCCGCCCGTAGTCGGGGGCCTGCGGGCCGGACTGCGGGCCGGACTGCGGGCCCGAGTTCATCCGGAGGCCGGCGGCCGAGTCGGGGCGTACCCGCCTGGTGGGCACGTCGGTCTCGCCCGGCGGGACGGCGGGGCCGTTCCCGGTGGCCGGCGCGACCGGCACGGACGGCGCGGCGGGCGCCGCGGGCCCGGCCGAGGCGGCGGGCGGCGGCTGCGGCGGGTAGACGCCGGCCTCGCGCTGGATCTGCCGCAGCTCCTCCGGCGACACCCTGCGGGTCGGCCACGGGTCGGGCTGGTTGGGCAGCAGCGAGACGTACTTCTGGTCTTGGGGCTGCTGCGGCGGCACCGGCTGGTCGTGGCCTTCGAGCAGCCGCTTGGGCGTCACCGGCGGCGTCGAGATCTCGTAGGACGGCCGCTCGGTCACCTTCGGCGGCGGCGCGACCGCGTCGGGCCTGGGCACCGTGGAGATCTCGTCGGGCGAGGACGGCTGCGCCGACTTCGGCAGCATGCGGGCGAGCTGCTCGGCCAGCTCGGCCGCCTTGGGCCGCTTGGCCGGGTTGCGCTGGAAGGCGGCCTTGAGCAGCGGCTGCAGCTCGGCCGGGGCAGCGCTGATGTCGGCCTTGCCCGCGGTGATGTTGTAGAAGATCATCTCCAGCGTGCCCTTGCCGAAGGGCGGCTGGCCCGTGCCCGCATAGAGCAGCGTGCCGGCCCACGCGTGGATGTCGACCTCCGGCCCCGCCTCCTGGCCCTCGATGATCTCGGGCGCCAGGTAGCCGGGCGTGCCGATGAACATGCCCGTCTGCGTCAGCCGCGTCGCGTCGACCGCCTGCGCGATGCCGAAGTCGATCAGCACCGGCTCGCCGTCGAGGATCAGCACGTTGCCCGGCTTGAGGTCGCGGTGGATCACGCCCACCGAGTGCACCACGGCCAGCGCCGCGGCCACCCCGTGCGCGACCCGCAGCAGCGCCGGCAGGTCGAGCGGCCCGTCGTTCTTGACGATCTCGTCGAGCGGCGGACCGGCCACGTAACGCGTGACGATGTAGGGACGATGACCGGTGACGTCGGCGTCGAGCACCTCGGCGATGTACTTGCTGCGCACCCGGCGCATGGTCTCGACCTCGCGCGAAAGCCGGCGCCTGGCGACCTCGTCACCGGCGACCTCTCCACGCAGGACCTTGATCGCCACCTGCCGCCCCTGAGGGTCGACAGCGAGGTGGACAACGCCCATCCCGCCTTCACCGAGCCGCCTGAGCAGCCGGTAAGGGCCTAGTCGGTCATCGTTCATGGCATGAAGCACCATACCGGCTTAATCCCCGCCCACGAGATGAACCATGAGGCCACATTCCCACTCGTACAACGTCCAGAACGGCCTCATCGGTTTCCCATCCAACGGTCTCGAATCGGCCTCGATTTCGTTCAGCCGGCCAGCGAGAGGACCTCGGCCCTCTTCAGCCCGGCCAGCGCGGCGCCGGAAACGGCCAGCTTCGACCTGCGCACGCCGCTCCCGATCACCACTCTCGCGTGCTCCGCCACGTGCGTGTCGACCAGGATCGGCCACTCCTCGGGCAGGCCGAGGGGCGTGATGCCGCCGTACTCCATGCCGGTCAGCTCGACCGCCTCCGCCATCGGGGCGAAGCTGGCCTTGCGGGCGTCGAGGTGCCTGCGCACCACGCCGTTCACGTCGACCCGCATCGTCGCGAGCACCATGCAGGCGGCGTAACGCGTCTCGCCGCCCCGCTTGGCCGCCACGACCACGCAGTTGGCCGACTCGTCGAGGGTCACGCCGTACTTCTCGCAGAACGCGGCCGTGTCGGCGAGATCGGGATCGATCTCGGCCACCTCGGCGCCCTCCACGTCACGCACGGCACGGGCCACCGGATCGGCCAGCAGGTCGGTACGTTCGGCGGCGGGCACCCATTGCAACGTCATTCCATCTCCTCGATCGCCTCTCCCAGGAGCCTACTTGCGCTCCCGCGAGCAGCGGGCGGCGTCACGGAGACTGCAGGACTCTCCTGTGCAGTTGCGTGACGGCGCCACGGGCGGACTCCATGGCGCCCGCCTGCCACGCGATCAGGTGGGTGAGCCAGTCGCCCGCGAAGTAGACCCTTCCGGCGGGGCGTTGCAGAAGAGTGAAGGACGAATCAAAGGACGGCCAGCGCATCCAGCCGCCCTGGATGTGCTCCTGGCGTTCCCAGGCGATGGAGACGCTGGACAGCAGGTTCTGGCGGTACTTCTCGCCGTGGATCTTCTTGCCCTGGGTGAGCGCCCTGCGCCTCCTGTCCTCAGGGGTGAGCGCGCCGTAGAGCTCGGCGACGCGCTCGGTGTTGTAGTAGCCGACGAGCAGGCCGCGCTCGGCGTGGTAGTCGTGCGAGGGGTACCAGATGTGGGTGATGTCGAGGTCGGTCTCGGTGACGCCGCCGTAGATCCGGTCCTCCATCTCCCACCAGCGCCGGCCGTACTCCAGGCCGATCTTGCCGGCGGCGATCGGGACGGGCGTGGCGAGCGCGGCGGTGACGCGGGCGCCGAGGTTGTGCGGGATCTTGGCGAGGAGGTGGGGCGGGAGGGTGGCGATGCAGTAGTCGGCCTTGATCGTGCCTCCGGTGTAGGCGACCTCGACGCCGTCGTCCAGAGTCGTGATCTTGGTGACCTTGGCGTTCGTCCTGATGCGCTCCTGGCCGACGGCCTGCTGGAGCTTGGTGACGATGGCGTCCATGCCGCCGACGGGCTGGAACATGGGGGTGGCCTGCTCGTAGCCGAAGTCGTTGGTGATGGCGCGGCCGGTGCCGGCGGCGAGGACCTGGTGGAGGGTGCCGGGGGCGGGCATGGGGGTCCCGCCGTCGAGGGCGGGGAACTTGGTGAAGCCGCGGCGTTCGGTGCCCTCGTAGTCGAGCTTGGGGCCCAGGTCGCCGAAGCGTCTGAGGAACTCCAGCAGGCGTTCGCGGTCGTCCTTGGTGAGGGTTTTGTCCAGGGCGCCGACGTTCGTGGCCTTGGCCAGCAGCTCGGCGACGTATCCGTACATGTCGGCTCTGGCCGTGCGGGCTCTGACCGTCTGGCCGTTCGTATGAACGTAGGCCGAGGCGTTGTTGTTGATGAACGTCTCGATGGGGATGCCCAGCTCGCGGCAGTAGTCGAGGGTCACCATCCACTGCGCGATGCGGCCGGGGCCGGCGTTGAAGTAGACGCCCGCGCCGAACCGCACGTCCTGCGCCGGGCCGTTCAGCTCCGTCAGGCGGTCGCCGCCGCGCAGCGTCAGGTTCCGGCCGCCGGCCTTCTGCCGGGCTTCGAGCAGCGTGCAGTCGTAGCCGGCCTTGCCCAGCTCGTACGCGGCCGTCAGCCCCGCCACGCCCGCGCCCAGGATCACCACCTTGGCCGAGGCCCGGCCGCTCAGCGTGAAGTCGCCCTGGCGCGGCGGGGTGTACTTCTTGTCCTGCCCGGTGGGGGCCAGGCCGAGCGCGCCCATGGCGGCGTACATGGCGCCCGCGCCCCCGGCCGCCCCGATCCCGACGAGCAGCCCCCGCCGGGTCAGCGCGGCGCCCTTCCCGTCACCCATAGGGGCCGCTGCCGCAGGCGACCTGCCCCGCGATGCTCGCGAACAGCCCGAACAGGGCCATGATCTGGGTGAAGTCGTCGGTGCTGAACTCCGTGTGCCGCGCGCCCGCCGCCTTCACGCCCGGGATCAGCGACACGGCCGCGGCGATGGCGGTGGAGTTCCACTCCACCCCGAGCGTGTACGGCGCCTCCACGACGTACGGCGTGAAGTCGTTCAACCGGCCCAACGCGCGGGCCATGGCCTCACGGGTGCGGGACTGGGCGACGACCGGCGGCAGCAGCTCGGCCGAGAACTTGTCGATCCCCTTCTTCACCGCGACCGTCTCGACGTCGCCGAGCAGTTCCCGGGCCTCCTCGCCCACGGCCTCGTCCCCGGTCACCAGCACCACCGGCACCCCGTGGAACCCCGCGCAGGCCGCGACCAGCCTCGTCTCGCCGCACAGCTCGCCGTTCAGGTAGACGTTCTGGATCTCCTTGCCCATCCACGTGTGGTTGAGCACCCCGTGCGGGACGCCCGCGCGGGCGTGGTAGCCCACGAAACCCGCCGCCTGGAATGAGCCGTCCAGCCCGTGCGCCATCCGCTGCGCCTTGCCCGGGCCCCTGATCAGGCTCGCCCGGGGGTCCAGCAGGTCGATGCGGAGATTCTTCGTCGAGCCGTGGGCGTCGTTGACCAGCACCCCGCTCGCCCCGCCGGCGAACGCGCCCTCGATCGCGGCGTTCGCGTCGGCCGTCATCAGCTCGCAGCCGCGCTCGTACCCGCGCTTGCCCGCGTGCATCTCCTCCGGGTCCGTCAGACCCGTCACGCCCTCCATGTCCACCGACAGATAGACCTTCACGCGCTCCCCCACGACTCGACCTTGCGCACCTCGGACTCCGTCATCAGCCCCACGTTCGCCTCGACGAACGCCGCCGCCTCCGCCCGCCACCGCTCCGGGATCTCCTCCAGGGCCGGCGGGTAGCAGTGGTCCAGCCAGCTCGTCGACTCCTCCGAGACGTCGAAGTAGTCGAGCGCCGGGGCGAACAACGTGTTCTCGATGCCCGGCACGCGCGCCAGCCCGTACTGGATCATCTCCTGACCCCCGTACGGCGGCTTCTGCAGGTACTTGCGGGCCACGGAGCGGTCGGCGGTGATCGGCGTGTCCAGCGGGCGGCGCTCCACGGCGGCCTGGATCAGCTCCTTGTACAGGCACTTGCCGCAGTTGCGGCACGGGCCGTCCGTGCCGCGCAGGCACCAGCGGACCTGCTCCTTGAGCGGCGAGCTCAGCGCCAGGCGCATGGTGACCGCCTCGCTCACGCCGCCCACGGGCAGCACGATGTGCACGCCCGCCGCTGCGAACAGCCGGCCCCACCGGCCGTGCGGCGCCCACATCGGGTTGTCGGGGGTGAACCGCCACAGGTAACGCCCGCCGCCCAGCCAGCGGGAGCCCATCTCGTACCCGAAGCCCAGGCCGCCCAGGTCGAGCCGGTCGGCCAGCAGCAGCGCGCCGGCGGCCACCGCGTGGTGCTCCGGGTAGCCGGGGCGCGGCTCGGCCAGCGTGTACTCCAGGTCGGAGGTGACCACGCTCAGCTCGCGGCCGGTCTTCGCGGCCAGCTTGGCCAGGACGTCCGAGCGGTAGTGCGGCCAACGGTTCGGGACGCGCGGGTGCGCCACCCGGCGGAAGTGCACGAACGGCGCCTCAGAGAAGATCGTGGCCGCCGCCACCGAGTCCGCGCCGCCGCTGTAGGAGATCGCCAGTCTCGTGCCCGGCCGGCGCGGCTCCGCGCCCACCGGGCCCGCCTCGACGCCCCAGCCGTCGTGCAGCGCCTGCGCCAGCTCCGCCGACACGGCCCGGTCGAACGTGATCCGCCGCCTCGTCCACGGCGCCACGATCGTCCAGGCGGCCACGGCGAACAGGTCGGGGTGCGCGTCGTCCGGGACACCGCCGATTGAGCACGAGTTGATGGCCAGCTTGATCGGGTACTCGTCGGAGGCCCGGCCGGTGATCTCGTCCTCCGCGTCCAGGCGGAAGGTCAGGTGCCCGCCGGCGCTCCAGGTCACGCGCACGGCTGCTCCTCGGACCTGCCCGGCTCGTCGAGCTTCGCGCGGAGCTCGTCGATGGCCTGCCAGACCAGCACCTCGTTCTGCAGCACGCCGTCCAGGGCCTTGGCCGTCTCCTGCGCGAGCCGGTGGGCATCGTCCGCCTTCGCCTTCAGCGCCGGATCCGGCTTGGGCGCCGCCGCCGCCGGGCGGGCGTTACGCAGCCGCTCGACCTCGCTCTGCAAGGTCGCCATCTCCCGCCTCAAGGTCTGGACCTCCCAGAGCGCGTCCCGGATGTCCTGACGATGGTCGGCGATGGAGATGTACCGGGAGTCGAACCAGGTGCGCACGGCCCTTCTGAGCCGGGCAGGGACGGGGACGCGCATCATGAAACGCCACCATAGTGGCAAACCCCCATCGGAACGGACGACCCTGACCGAATGCGTTGACTTCTCGTTGCACCGGGCACTCCAGACCGATTCGTTAGGCCCGATTCGCCCAATGCGCGGGCACGCCGCGTACATGGCTGCTAACGTTCCGCGACATGCCCTCCTCCGTGCATGAGGCGTTGAACGCCTTGTTTCGGAACCGGCCCTCCCTCGCCGTCGACCTGCTCTGCGACGTGTTCGACATCGATCTGCCCTCCGACACCCTCGTCGAGGTGGCCCCGCACGGCCCCGCCACCCTGGCGCCGGCCACCTGGCGCCAGGCCGCGCACGGCGTCATCGTGGAGCTGCAGCACACCGTGTCCGAGGAGGACCGGCAGAGCTGGGCGCGCCGCAGCGCCGCCCTCTGGCTGCTGCTCAGGCGCCCCGTGCTCGTGCTCGTCCTCGCCCCCGACGCCGGCATCTGCGACTGGGCGGCCCAGCCCGTCGTCACCAGCCTGCCCGGGTACGTCCTGCACCCGCTCGTCATCGGCCCCGACCAGGTGCCCCCCATCTCCGACCCCGCGCAGGCCGCCGAATGCCTGGAACTCGCCGTCCTGTCCGTCCTGTCCCACGGGGACGACGAGGCCGTCGTCGGCACGTTCCTGGACGCGCTGGCCAAAGCGGAGGAAAGCCACGGGGCCCGCTACTACGAGTACGCCTACCGCCTGGCGTCCACCGACGTCCGGCGCGTCCTGGAGGAGACCATGGCGTCCACCACGTGGCCGGTCTACAGCCCGTTCGCCCGCGAGCACTACACCAGGGGCCGCTTCGCCGGCCTCTCGGAAGGCAAGGCCCGGGCCGTCCTGGCGGTGCTGCGGGCGCGCGGCGTCACCATCACGGACGACGCGCTGACGGCCATCACGTCATGCGCCGACCAGGA
The DNA here is from genome assembly GCF_900323885.1 of [Actinomadura] parvosata subsp. kistnae. Lineage (GTDB taxonomy): Bacteria > Actinomycetota > Actinomycetes > Streptosporangiales > Streptosporangiaceae > Nonomuraea > Nonomuraea composti. The sequence continues at coordinate 972,380 of NZ_OOHJ01000018.1, forward strand.
ACAACTGGACGAGTGGGCCCACCGCGCCGCCACCGCCCTCACCATCGACGAACTCTTCGTCTAACCACCTCGCCCTCCGCCTCTGGCACGGCAGCGCCACCGCATCGGCCCTTGGGCGTCGGAGTGCGGCGGGCCGCCGTACTCCTCCTCCCTCAAAGGACAGCACCGGAGTACGGCGGGTGAGGGGCGTGGCGGCGGCGCGCCCAGGGCTATCGGCCGGTGAACTTGGGCTTGGACTTCTCCGCGAACGCCCGCAACCCGATCTTGGCGTCCTCCGTGGCGAACAACCCGGAGAACTGCAGCCGCTCGATCTCCAGCCCAGTGTCCAGGTCCGTCTCCAGCCCCCGGTCCACGGCCTGCTTGGCGGCCCGCAACGCCACCCCTGGCCCGCCCACGAAGGTGGCCGCCCATTCGAGGGCGGCGGTGTAGACCTGCTCGTCGGGCACCACCCGATCCACCAGCCCGATGGCCAGCGCCTCGGCGGCGGCCACGTGCCGTCCGGTGTAGATGAGGTCCTTGGCCCGGGCCGGCCCGACGAGGCGGGGCAGCCGCTGGGTGCCGCCGGCGCCGGGGATGATGCCGAGCTGGATCTCCGGCTGCCCCAGCTTGGCCGACTCTCCGGCGACCCTGAAGTCGGCGCAGAGCGCGAGCTCGCAGCCGCCGCCGAGGGCGTAGCCGGTGACCGCGGCGATGACCGGCTTGCCGATCTTCGCGACGGCGGTGAAGCAGGCTTGGAGGGTGCCGGAGTGAGCGGCCATGTCGGCGTACGACATGTCGGCCATCTCCTTGATGTCCACGCCGGCGGCGAACACCCGCGGCCCGCCGTACAGGATGACCGCCTGCACCTGCGGGTCGGCGTCCACGAGCCCGGCCGCCTCGGCCAGCTCCCGCTGGGCCTGGCCGTTGAGGGCGTTCATCTTCGGACGGTCGAGACGGATCGTGGCGATCTGGTCGGCCACCTCGACGCTCACAAACTCACCCATGTGATCGAACCTAACAGGTGCTCACCGGCCCGCCGCCGCGGATCTGACCGCGTCCGCCGACTTCTTGCTGCGCGAGACCCGCACCAGAGCGGCCGACAGGCGGGCCAGCTCCGCGCCGGAGTGCGCCAGCTCCGCGAGCGGGCCGGCCTGGCGGGGCAGCCCGAGCTTGGCGGCGCCGTCCAGCACCCTACGGTCGAGGTGCGGCGCGACCTGCGGCCAGACGGCCTGCACCTCGCGCAGGAAGATGTCGGCCCCCGTCGGCCCGATGCCGGGGAACTCCATCAGCAGGTCCGCGATCCGCCGCTCGTCGCCCCCCGCCTCGTCGCGCAGGCGGCGCAGGTCGCCCTTCCAGCGGTCCATCGCCAGGGCGGCGCCGTCGCCGAGCATCGTGGCGGTGCGCTCGTCGTAGCGGCGGTAGTGGCCGCGGCCCAGCGCGTCCACCCGGTCCTGCCAACTCGCCTCACGCATGCCCTTCGGCGTGCCGTACCCCGCCGCGAACAGCTCCTTCGCCGCCGCCACCGCCACCTCCGCCGAGATGCGCGCGCTGAGCAGGGTGGCCAGGACCAGCAGCTGGTAGAGCGGTTTCGGCTGGTCGGCCAGCTTGATGCCGGCCTCCGCCGCATACGTACGTCCGTAGCGGTCGAGCAGCACATCCAGCACGGCCGCGTCCTCTTCGCCTGCACCGTTCTTGGCCATGCCGCTGCGCCTACCCGCAGCTCGGCCGGGCATGCCGGGGCGGTGTTTGGGCTCGTGGACGAGGGGGAGGCGAAGGTCTCACGCTAGTGAAGGAGCAGGTCGTGCTGACATTGACCGACAACGCCGTGGAGGCCATCCGTGACCTCATGGTCGGGGAGGACGTACCCGCCGACGCGGGCCTGCGCATCTCCCCCAAGCCCGACGAGGCGGGCACGCTGGAGGTCGCGCTCGCGAGCACGCCGCAGGCCGGTGACCAGGTGGTGGAGAAGGAGGATGTACGCGTGTTCGTGGCTGAGGAGGCGGTGCCGATCCTCGACGACAAGTCCCTGGACGCCCAGCCCGGCACCCCGGGCCACCCGACGTTCCGCCTCGACCGCGTGACGTGAACCCGGACAACCCGCCCTACCTGGACACCCAGCCGGGCACACGCCAGGATGCCGGACGCTCGGCCACGACCGCCGAACCTGAACGCGGACAACCCGCCCCACCTGGGCACACCGGACACCGGACGCTCGGCCTCGACTGCCGCACCGGGAGCCCCCGCATGCGATCACAAGCGCCGGCCTCGGCGATCGGCCCTGAGGCCGAACGCCGTCCTTGAGCACGGTCTCGGCCGCTGCCAGCCTGGGGCTATGCACCTCCGAGGGTGGGCCGTCGGCTCCGGCTCCGGCTCCAGCTCCGGCTCCAGCGCCGGCGCCGGCTCCGGCTCCGGCTCCGGCTCCGGCTCCGGCTCCGGCTCCGGCTCCGGCTCCGCGAGCAGCATCGGACCTCGGACCTCGGCCGTCGGCTCCGGCGGGGTGAGCACCATCGGGCCTGGGCCATCTTGCTCCGGTCGAGTGAGCACCATCGGACCTGAGTCGAGAACTGCGGCCTGCACCCTTGGCTGCGGCTTTGGGCAGGCAGCCTGGGATCGGGCGGGTCAGCCCTGGTCGGAGTCGTTCTCGGGTGGGCGGGTGTCGCCGAGGCCGAACAGGCCCACCAGCGTGCCGTCCACCTGGGCGACCACCACATGGTCGACCTTCGCCCGGTCCATGCGCTCGACCAGCGGGCCGACCTCCTCGCTCGGGCGTACGGTGGTGGCGCCGACCCGCATGACGCTCTCGGCCGTGCCGTCGAGGTCGGCGCCCTTGAGCTCGCGGGAGCCGATGACGCCCTGGACGACGTCGTCCCCGTCCACCACGACGGCCATCCCGGCCGGGTCGGCGATGACGCGCTCGGTCAGCGTGTCCAGAGCATCGTCGAGGGAGGCGGTCACCGGGTCTCTGCGCAGGTTTCTCGACACCAGGGCGGCATGGCCGTCGTACGGCAGGTCCGCGGACAGCCAGTCCATCTTGCCCACCCCGTAGTCGTACACCTCGCCGAAGCCCAGCCGTTCGAGCCGGTGCGCCGCCCGCGGGCTCAGGTCGCAGAGCCAGTCGTGGCAGTACACGATGACCGGCCGCCCCCGCTCCAACGGCAGCGCGCCGTCGAGGCGGCCCAGCGGCAGGTTGACGGCTCCGGGGAGGTGGGCCCACTCGTACTCGCGCTCCGGCAGCACCTCGACGAGCTGCGCCTGCCGGGTGGCCAGCAGGTCGTGCACGGCCCCGCGGTCGATGATGTGCGTCATGACCTGCCCGTACCCAGACGCAGGTCAGGAGCTGCCCTGCCCAGGCTCAGGTCATGGCCTCCCCGTACCTGCACGAAGGACCGGATCCATGCCCGCGGCGGCGACCGTCGGATCGGGCCGAGACGGGCACAGGCGTCGGGTCAGGCCGAGACGGGCACAGGCGGCGCATCGGGCCATCACCGGCGCGCCGCCCGCTCAGGCCGGGATGGGCTGAGGCGTCGAGGTCAAGCCGGGATGGGCACAGGCGGCATATCCGACCCTCTCCGGCACACCGCCCCGCTCAGGCTCGATCGATCGTCTGCAGGTGGGCGGTCGCGGTCGCCACGGCGACCGGCTCGCCGTCGGGGCCGAGCAGCTCGCCGGACATGAAGCACACCTGACGCCCCCGCCGCACCACCCTGCCCCGCCCCACTAACCGGCCGGGACGCGCCGGGCGGAGAAACTGCACGTGCAGGTCGAGCGTCGGCGCGAACTGCCCGGGCGGCAGCGTCGCGACCAGCGCCGGCCCCAGCGTGTCGTCGAGCATCGCCGCCAGGAACCCGCCCTGGATCACGCCCACCGGGTTCGTGAAGCTCTCGTCGGCCTTGAACGCCACCTCGATCGTCCCCTGACCTGGATCGACGTGCAGCAGCTCCCAGCCGAGCGTGGCGGCGGCGGGAGGCGGCGGCAGCCGGCCCGCCAGCACGTCCCAGAACGGGCCCTCGCGCGTCGGTGTTTCCATGCGGGCCATTGAACTCGACGGCACCGACAGTTCCCGGACATCCGCCCTGACCTGCGGGAAGCCGCCTTCGCACACCCCGGGTTAGGCTGCTGTGAGCAAGCCGATGTCCGAGCATCCGAGCAGAGGAAGGCGGCTGACCGCATGAGCGCGCCGGGCCATCTGACCGCGCAGACCGGAGCAGACCAGGAGGCCGCACTGGCCGACCAGGCGAATCGCATGATCGCGCTGGCGGAGGAGGCCCAGTCGGAAGAGACCTGGGCTTTCGACGCACTCAGCCGGTTCGTGACGGGGTGCGCCGGGCAGGGGCTGGATCCGCTCGCGGCGGTCGAGGGCGCGGGAGTGTCCCGCTCGGCTCGTGAACGTCTGCTGGGGGTGCTCGAAGAGGTCGTGCGGGCTGGGCACGACGAAGGTGCGCTGCGTCCGGACGTCGGCGTGGGCGACGTGGTAGGCATCGTCGGGCTCGTCGTCCGCGGCCTGCCCACGGTGCCCGCGGGGGTGGGCGAGGAACTGCGGGAGCGGGCCGCCCGCCTGGTCCTCTCCGGCCTACGCACCCACCCCGCCCCTGCCCCGCCGGGGATGGCGCTGACGGGGGAGGAACTGGTGCGGCGCATCTCCGGTTAGGGACGGGCATCCTTTCGGGTACGGGCTGGGGCGCCCATCTTGCGTAGGGCACCGGCGCGTCTCGGGGTACGGGCTCGGGCGCCATCTCGGGTACGGGCACGGGTGCCGTCTCTCGCTGGGTACGGGCGCCGTTTCTCGTACAAGCTCGGGCGCCGACCGCGTTGCGCCGAGCCGCACCCCACAGCGACCCACCGACCCGGCGCCGGGACACGCACGTGCCGCCACCGCCGCGCCATGCTGGCGCCGCCGTGCGCAGGCACCCGGCTGCCGGGGCCAGGGGCGCGTAGGCGATGCGTGCCAGCGTCGTGAGCTTGGGCGCCGACCGCGTTGCGCCGGACCGCGCCGCACGACGACCCGCCGACCCGGCGCCGGGACACGCACGTGGCGCCACTGCCGTGCCGCCACCAGCGTGCTGGCGCCGCCGTGCCGCCACCGCCACGCGCCCCGCCAGGGCCCCGTCGGTGCCTCCGGCAGTGCGGCTCGCCGGTGGGGTTGGCGGGGCAGGGCGGGGTCAGGTGGGTGGGAGGCCGGTGGGGAGGCCGTGGCGGATTGCTTGGACGATTTTCTGGTGGAGACAGGGGCCGGAGGTCGTGGGTGGAGGCATAGGGCTGCCCTGTAGCTCGTACCACTCGTCCGCGTTCAGGTACTGGATCCGTATCGAGACCTGGTCGCCGGCCACGACGGTGCGGACTGTCAGTTCGCCGGTGATGATGCCGACGTCCTCGGTCATCACTCCGCCGGGGCCGGCGAGGACGGTGGTCTCGTAGGTTTCGGGGGTCACTTAGGAGCCGGTGGATCCGTAGCAGGTGGCGATCATTTCTTCGAGGGCGTCGCGTTCGGGGGCGGTGACGGTGAGGTCGTAGCGGGACTTGATGTCGATCCAGGCGCGGCTGTACGTGCACCAGTACGACCGCAGCGGCGGCTTCCACTGGTCGGGTGACTGGTCGCCCTTGGAGCGGTTGGAGGAGGCGGAGACGGCGATGAGTTGCGGGCCTTCTAGGTCGTTGGCGAATCGGCGGCGCTGGGCGTCGGTCCATTCGTCGGCGCCCGAGCGCCACGCCTGGGCGAGGGGCACCATGTGGTCGATGTCGAGGTCGGAGGCGCTGGTGAAGTCCTTGCCGTCGTACACGCTGTGCCAGGTGCCGCTGATGGCGCGGCAGTTCTCGTCCTGTTTGACGTCCTCGCCGTCGCGGGCGAGGACGGTCTCGCGGGTGTCGCAGGAGTGGCCCTGCTGGACCCAGTGGGGGAAGCGGGCGCGGCTGTAGCCGGTCATGGGGCGGGGCTCGGCGGTGGCGAGCTGGTGGAGCTGGGCGTGGGCGGCGGGGGCGGAGAGGGTGGGCGGGAGTTCGGTGGGAGAGGCGGCGTTCGCGCCTGCCGCGGGGCCAGGCCAAGGGGCAGGGTGAGGGCCAGGAGGGACGCCGTCGCGGCGCTCGCCGTGCGGGCGGGCCATGATCGCATGGAGAACATGGCCCACGACTACAGGTTCGGTTACGGTGAGTAATCGAAGACACGCGTCACCTGTCACTTAGAGTGACGGCGGTGGGGTTAGCTTGACGGAGTAGTGCCTGAGAGGCGTTCGACGACCCGCAGGAGGGCCGAGTGGTCGAGGGCGCCGTCGCCGGCCGCGTTCGCCGACGCCACGAGCTGGGCCACCAGGGCGCCGAGCGGCAGCACGACCCCGGCCTCGCGGGCGGCCGAGGTGACGATGCCCAGGTCTTTGTGGTGGAGTGCGAGGCGGAAGCCGGGCTCGAAGGAGTGCCCGGTCAGGTTGGCGCGCTTCTGGGTGAGGACGGCCGAGCCCGCCAGGCCGCCGCCGAGCACGTCCAGCGCCGCCTCCAGATCCACCCCGTACGCCCGCAGGAACACCACCGCCTCCGCCACCGCCTCGATGTTGGCCGCCACGATGAGCTGGTTGGCCGCCTTGACCGTCTGGCCGGAGCCGCTCGGCCCGACGTGCACGACGGTCCTGCCGACCGCGTCGAAGACCGGCCTGGCCGCCTCGAACGCGTCGGCCTCGCCGCCGACCATGATCGAGAGGGTCGCGTTCCTCGCGCCCGCCTCGCCGCCCGAGACGGGGGCGTCGAGGTAGCGCAGGCCCCGGCGGCCCGCCTCGGCGGCCAGGTCGCGGGTGACGTCCGGGCGGATCGTGGAGAAGTCGATGATCAGGGTGCCGGGTGCGGCGTGCTCGAAGACGCCGTCCGGCCCGGTCAGTACGTCCTGGACGTCCGGCGAGTCCGGCACCATGAGCGCCACGACCTCGGCGCCGGTCACGGCGTCGGCGATCGACTCCGCCGCCCGCCCGCCGGCCGCCACCAGCGGCCGGGCCTTCTCGGGGGTGCGGTTGTAGCCGGCCACGGCGTGCCCGGCCTCGACCAGGTGGACAGCCATGGGGCTGCCCATGATGCCGAGGCCGATGAAGGCGATGGCGGTCACGTCCGAAGTTCCTTCCGTGTGTGTGGTGTCGTGTCGGGTAAGGTCGCCGCCCCGGGGGCGTGGACGGTCTCGGCGCCGCGGGTGTCCGGTGGACGTCACGCGGACGGTCGCTGTCGGAGGTCACGCGGAGGGTCGTTGCTCCCTGGGTAGCCAGGCGAACGGGTCCGGGCCCGTCGCGAGGTATTCGAGGCCGACATACCCGTCGTACCCGGCGGCCTCCAGGTCGTCGAGCCACTGCCGCAGCGGCAGCTCACCGCTTCCGGGCGCGCCCCTGCCCGGCGCGTCGGCGATCTGCACATGGGCGACGCGCGATCCGTACCGCTCGATGGCGGCCGGCACGTCGTCGCCGTTGACGGCCAGGTGGTAGAGGTCGGCGAGCAGCCCGGCACCGGGGACGCGGTCGAGCACGGCCACGGCGTCGGCGGCCGTCAGCAGGGGATAGCGCGGCGCGCCGCTGACCGGCTCCAGCAGCACCGTGCCCGCCACGCCCGCCACGCAGGCGGACAGCATCTCGACGGCCAGCTCGTCCTGCTCCTCGGCGGAGGCTCCGTCGACGCGGTTGCCGTACAGGGCGTTGAAGGCGCGGCAGCCCAGCCGCTCGCCGATGGCCGCCACGACGGGGATGTTGTCCAGCAGCTCGCGGGAGCGGCCCGGCCACGACACCACGCCGCGGTCGCCGCCGGGCATGTCGCCGGCGAAGAAGTTGAGCCCGGTGAGCCGCACCCCGGCGTCCTCGATCGAACGGACGAACGCGTCCACGTCGCGGTCGTCCGGCACCGCCACCGGCCACGGCCACCAGAACTCCACGGCCGTGAACCCGTCGGCCGCCGCCGCGGCGGGGCGTTCGAGCAGCGGCAGGCCGGTGTAGAGGATGGAGCAGTTCGCCGTCCACTTGGTCACGCGGGCCTCTTCCTGGGGTTGGGGTCGGCGACTCCGAGTATGGCGCCGGACTGGTGGAAGGCGTCCATCGGGGCGGCGTGGGACGGGTGTGTCGTGCGGGCAACATGAAGCCGCAGCGGGTCTATGATGTTGGAAAGTAAAGCGGCTGGAGGTCGGGCATGCGCATGTCCCAGTGGGCCCAGGAGACGTTCGGGCAGCGGGTTCCCCTGATCAGACAGGGTGTGGCCGAGGCGCTGGCGGTCGCGCTGGAGAATGCGCTCGATGCCCAGAAGGTGGCGCAGACCGATCATTTGCACCCGTTCGGGTTCACGCTCATGTCGCGCAAGTTCGAGGCGCTGGCCGAAGCGTTCGAAGACCTCGGCGACGTGCGCATCATCAAGCCCGGCGGCTCGCAGCACGAGCTGGTGGTGCTCGACGGCAAGCTGCTGTTCCCGTTCCGCTACGCCAAAGACCGCTCGGTCAACGTCATGAGCGCCCGCATCGGCGACGGGCGGCCGTCCGCGCTGGTGCAGGCGCTGTTCGACCGGTTCGGGCCCGAGCCGCGCATGCGTCAGCTCGCGCTGCACGAGGTCGCGCCGCACGCCGTCCCGGTCGCCGAGGCGCTGGGCGAGCTGCCCGACGACACCCGGCTGGTGCTCATCGCCTACGCCTGCAACGCCCACTCCGGGCTGCTCGACGCCTGGTGGGGCGAGGCCGAGCTGCTCGACCGCACCGGCAGCCTGCGCTGGCACCACTGCGAGGAGATCCCGCTGGTCCAGGAGAGCGCGGTGCCGGCCGGGCGGGAGGGCGAGGCGGCCGCGTTCGACCAGGGCGTGCCGCCCGCGCCGCAGCTCAACCCGCGCACCGGCGCCGCCAGGCTCGGGGCGCCGGTCGCCGAGCCGCTGCCGTTCGGGCCAGAAGCCGCCAGCGGTGCGTGACTCCGGCACCGGGCGGCGGCCTTCGCGTGACCCGGGCGGGCCGAGCCCGCAGGCCGTCGCCGACGCGTTCGACGCCACCCGCCTCACCCAGGCCCGCCACCTGGCCGCGCTCACCAAGAAGGAGGTCGCCGAGCACCTCGGCGTCTCCCCCGCCGCCGTCGGCCAGTACGAATCCGGCGTCACCCGGCCACGCCCCGACCTGATCCCCCGGCTGGCCGAGGTGCTGTCGGTGCCGATGGCGTTCTTCCTGCCGGGGCGCCCGCACGGCAAGCTCGACGGCTCCATGGCGCACTTCCGCAGCCTGCGCTCCACCCGCGCCTACCAGCGGGCCAAGGCCGTGGCCTTCGTCGAGCAGGTGTGGGAGCTGACGTACGCGCTGGAGAAACGCGTCCAGCTCCCCGCCGTCGACCTGCCCGGCTTCGCGGGCGGCGAGATGCACTCCGACCTGCCGCGCGACCCGGCGGGCGCGGCCCGCGCGCTGCGCGCCCACTGGGGGCTGGGCACCGGGCCGATCGGCCACCTCGTACGCCGCATGGAGGCGCACGGCATCGTCGTGGCCTTCCCCCGCCACGACCCCGACGCGGTCACCGTCGACGCCTTCTCCACCTCCAGCCTGCCCCGGCCGATCGTGGTGCTGACGCCCAACCGGTTCGACGACATCTACCGGCACCGCTTCACCGCCGCCCACGAGCTGGGGCACCTGGTGCTGCACGGCGACACGGCGGCGGGCGACACGCAGCAGGAGCGCGAGGCCGACGCGTTCGCCGCCGAGTTCCTCACGCCGCGCGACAGCATCCTGCCGCAGCTCCCGCTCCGCGCCGACCTGCGCCGGCTCGCCGAGCTGCGCCGCACGTGGGGGGTGTCGGTCGACTCGCTGCTCTACCGGTGCAGGGAGACGGGGCTGCTGTCCGACTCCGCCGCCGGCCGCGCCTACCAGCGGCTGGCCGCGCTGCGCGACCAGCCGGGCTTCACCAACGAGCCCGTCTCCGGGTATCCGGGCGAGCAGCCGGTGCTGCTGGCGCGGGCGTTCGAGCTGGCGGGGCGGGAGAGCGGGCTGAGCGCCGCCACGCTGGCTCAGGAGCTGGCCTGGCCCATTGCGCGCGTACGGGAGCTGATCGGCCTGCCCGACCGGCGCCCGTCCCTGAAGCTCGTCCCCTGAAGCTCGTCCCCTGATCCAGGCCCGCCCCTGACCCGCACCCCAGCGGCGGTTCAGCGGTCTTCCGGACGTGGGTCGGCGGTGAGGGTGAGGCTGCCGGGCAGGGCGGCGACCGCGGCGTGGAAGCGGGCCGCGAGGTCCGGCACGGACGGCGGGTCGCCCGCCTCGGCCGCCCACCCGCCGGCCGCGACCCGCCACGCCGCCACCAGCATGTCCCCCGCGAGCCTTGTGCGGGGGTCGTCGGGCAGGTCGAGGCGCCGGTGCAGCACCTCCATCACGGTGCCCAGGGTGCTCTCGCAGAAGTGCAGGTTGTAGGCGTCCATCGAGGACGTCTCCTGCGACAGGCGGTAGCTGAGCGCGGCCCGCCCGGCCCACGCCGGGTCCGCCACCCGTTCCAGCGCGGCCAGCAGCGTCGCCTCCATCAGCTCCATGAGCGGGCGCCCGTCGGCGGGGATCGTCTCCAGCTCCTCCAGAAAGGCGCGCCACATGTCGTGCAGCGGCGCCATGGCGACGTCCTCCTTGCCGGTGAAGTAGCGGAAGAACGTGCGCTTGGAGACCTCCACCTCCTCGCACAGCTCGTCGAGCGTCACCCCGCCGAAGCCGCGGCTGCTGAACAGGCGCAGGGCGGTGTCGATCAGTGCCTGCCTGGTGCGCTGCTTCTTGCGCTCGCGCAGCGGCGATGCGGTGGTCATGGCACGAAGTGTACGTGAGAGGCGAACGCCACTTGCGAGCGAATGCCACTCAGTGGCATAAAGGAGCCGTTGTCCCGTCCAAGGAAGGCGCGAACCCATGCGTGCTCTGCTCATCGACCACTCCGCCCCGTCCGGCCTGCGCCTCGGCGAGAGCGCCGACCCCGTGCCCGAGCCGCACCAGGCCCTCGTCCGCGTCCACGCCACCTCGCTCAACTTCGGCGAGGTCAGGCACGGCATCGAGAGCGCCCCCGACGGCTCCGTGCTCGGCTGGGACGCCGCAGGCGTGGTGGAGCGGCCCGCCGCCGACGGCTCGGGTCCGGCCGCGGGCACCCCCGTGATCACCGTCGGCCTCGACGGCGCGTGGGCGGAGCTGCGCGCCGTGGACACCTCGACGCTGGGCGTCGTCCCCGCCGGCGCGGACCTCGGCGCGATCAGCACCGTCCCGGTGGCGGGCGCCAGCGCGTTGCGCGCGCTGCGCCGCGTCGGGCCGCTGCTGGGCAGGCGCGTGCTGGTGACGGGCGCCACGGGAGGCGTCGGACGGTACGCCGTGCAGCTCGCCCGCCAGGCCGGCGCGCACGTCATCGCCTCGACCGGCAACCCCGCCGAGCACGGCGACACGCTGCGCGCCCTCGGCGCCCACGAGGTGGTCGCCCACCCCGGGCAGGCCGGCGGCCTGGTGGACGGGGTGGTGGACAACGTGGGCGGGCCGCAGCTCGTGGCCGCGTTCGACAAGCTGGCGCCGCACGGCACGCTCGTCGCCGTCGGCCACGGGACGGGCGAGGCGGAAACGTTCCCGTTCGGCGCGCTCTTCGGCAACGAGGGGCGGCACGACCGCTCCCTCGTCACGTTCTACCTGCTCGACGGCGGGGACCTGGTGCCCGACCTGACCTGGCTGGCCGCCCGCGTCGCCGCCGGCGACCTCGACCCGGGCATCTCGTGGCGCGGCCCGTGGCAGCGGGCGGACGAGGCCATCGCCGCCCTGGTCGAGGGCCGGTTGCACGGCAAGGCGGTGCTGGACATCGACTGACGACTTGACCTCAATAATGCTTGAGGTTGCACCCTCGTAGGGAGCACGACCTACGGGAGGACACCCCTCGTAGGAGCCACCGACCTACGGGAGAAACACCATGCACGCCGTCGTCCTGCACGCCTTCGGCCCCGCCGAGAACCTCAGCTACGAGACCGTCCCCGACCCCGAGCCCGGCCCCGGCCAGGTGCGCATCGCCGTCAAGGCGGCCGGCGTCCACCTGGTGGAGACCATGCTGCGGGCCGGCCGGGCAAGCGACTCGCTGCCGCCCCAGCCGGAGCTGCCCACCATCTTCGGCGGCGAGGTGTCCGGCCGGGTGGACGCCGTCGGCCCTGATGTGGACCCGGAGTGGATCGGACGCGACGTCGTGACGGCCGGCGGGCAGCCGGGCGGCTACGCCGAGCTGGCCGTGGCCGACCTCAGCAGGGTGCACCGCCTGCCCGACGGCCTCAGCCACGAGGCCGCCGTGGCGATGATCGTCACGGGCGGCACCACCCTGCAGTTCCTCGACGTGGCCCAGCCCACCCCCTCGGACGTGCTCCTCGTCACCTCCGCCGCGGGCGGCATCGGACGGCTGATCGTCCAGTACGCCCGCCGCCTCGGCGCCACCGTGATCGGCGCGGCCGGCGGCCCCGGCAAGGTGGCGGCCGTCCGCGAGCTGGGCGCCGACTTCGCCGTGGACTACGACCTGCCTTCCTGGCCGGAGGAGGTCGCCTCCTGGCTCGGCGGCAGGAAGGTCACCGCCCTGCTCGACGGCGTGGGCGGCGACAAGGCGCGGGCGGCGTTCGGCCTGCTGGCCGACGGCGGCCGGTACGTCACCATCGGCAACGCCTCCCAGGGCGACTTCACGCCCGACCCCGAGACGGTGCGGGAGCGCGGCCTCACCGTCACCAACGCCCTGCTCCAGCTCATCGCCCAGCCGGAGACGCGGCCGGAGTACGAGGTCAGGGCGCTGGCGGCGGCGGCCGAGGGCGCGCTGGTGCCGGACGTGCAGACGTTCCCGCTGTCGCAGGCCGCCGCGGCCCACGCCGCGCTGGAGTCCCGGCAGACCACGGGCAAGGTCGTCCTCATCCCATAAGCGCCGTAGCGGCCCTCCCCACGGAAGCGGACTCTCCGCTCAATAGGGTGCGATACATGGCGGATCCGACGATGAACCCGGGCACCCCTGACTGCCGCAGCGCCGGACGGTACCTGTGGTGGCTCGTCACCCGGCAGCGCCGCCGGGTCCTGGCCGGCGCCTGCCTCGGGACCGCCTGGATGGTGTGCCTGACGCTGCCCCCGTACTTCCTGTCGCGCGCCATCGACGACGGCCTCGCCACGCGACGCTGGCCCGTGCTCGCCGGCTGGGCCGCCGCCGTCTTCGGCACCGGCGTGCTGAACGCGTGGCTGGCCATCATGCGCCACCGGACCATGACCCGGGTGCGCATGGACGCCGCGTTCCGCTCCGTCCAGGTGGTGGCCCTCCACGCGGCCCGGCTCGGCGCCGCGCTGCCGCGCAAGGTGAGCGCTGGCGAGGTCGTCACGATCGGGTTCGGCGACGCCGCCATGATGAGCGGCACGCTCACCGTCACCGGGCCCGGCGTCGGCGCCGTGCTCGCCTACATCGTGATCGCCGTGCTGCTGCTGGCCGTCTCCCCGCTGCTGGCCGCCGTGGTGCTGCTGGGCGTGCCGCTGCTCGTCGTCCTGCTCGGCCCGCTGCTCGGCCGGCTGCGCGGCGCCGAGACCGCCTACCGCTTACGGCAGGGCGAACTCGCCGCCCGCTTCGCCGACATCGCGGGCGGCCTGCGGATCCTGAACGGCATCGGCGGCAAGGACGTCTACGCCGCCCGCTACCGGCGGGAATCCCAGGAGCTGCGGGAGCAGGGGTACCGGGTCGGGGCCGTGACGAGCTGGATCCACGCCCTCGGGGTGGGGCTGCCCACGCTGTTCCTGGGCGCGGTGACGTGGCTGGCGGCCCGGATGGCCGTGCAGGGGGACATCACGGTCGGGGAGCTCGTCGCCGTGTACGGGTACGCCGCCGTGCTGGTGGTGCCCGTCTCGTTCTTCGTCGAGGGCGGCTACGACATCGGCCGCGGGCTGGTCGCCGCCCGCCGGGTCGTGCACTTCCTGACCCTCGCCCCCGACACGCCCGGCGGCGACCAGGCCCCGCCACCCGGGCCCGCCCCCTTGCGCGATCCGGCGTCCGGCGTCGAACTCGCGCCCGGGAAGCTGACCGCGCTGGTCAGCGCCCGGCCGTCGGAGGCGGTGGCGGTGCTGGACCGCCTGGGCGGCTTCACCACCTCGGACGCCACCTGGGGCGGGATACGGCTGCGCGACATCGACCCGGTACGGCTGCGCGAGCGCATCCTGGTGGCCGACAACGAGGCCGACCTGTTCGCGGGCACCGTGCGCTCGGTCGTCGCGGGCCGCCTGGACGCCCCACCCGAGTCGCACGCGACCGACGCCGGCCGGGCGCGCTCGTTGGATGAGGCCGTCGCGCGGGCGATCCACGCGGCCATGGCCGACGACATCGTGCAGGCGCTCCCGAACGGGCTGGACTCGCTCATCGCCGCCCAGGGCCGCAACCTGTCGGGCGGGCAGCGGCAGCGCCTCCGGCTGGCCCGGGCGCTGCTGGCCGACCCGGAGATCCTGCTGGCCGCCGAGCCCACCTCGGCCCTGGACGCCCACACGGAGGCGACGGTGGCCGCCCGGCTGCGTGCCGCCCGCGCCGGCCGCACCACGGCGGTCACCACCACCTCGCCGCTCGTCCTGGACCACGCGGACACGGTGCACTACCTGGTGGACGGCGTGGTGGCGGCCTCGGGCAGCCACCACGCCCTGCTGCGCGACGAGCCGGGCTACCGGCGGCTCGTCGCGCGAGACGCGGACGACGCGGACGACGACGGGGGCGGCGGCGCGGGCGACGACATGGGCGACGACGGGGAGGCGCCGCGCGGCGGGGTCGTGGCGGAAGGGGGTGTCCGGTGAGCGCCACCGGGCACCTGCCCGTCGCCGAGCCCGCGGCGACCCGGCGGGCCGCTCTGCGCCTGATCCGGATGGACGGCCGGGCCTTCGCGGGCATGCTCGTCCTCAACGGCCTGGCCGCGATCGCGGGCCTGGCCGCGCCGTGGCTGCTGGGCCGCATCATCGACGAGGTGAAGGCGGGCGCGTCCCTGGCGACGGTGGATCGGCTGGCGCTGGCCATCCTGGTCTGTGCCGTGGCGCAGGCGCTCCTGTCCAGGTATGCGAGCTATGTCGGGCACCGCTTCGGGGAGCGGACGCTGGCCCGGATCAGGGAGCGGTTCACCGAGCGGGTGCTGGCGCTGCCGTCGTCGGCGGTGGAGCGGGCCGGCACCGGTGACCTGACGACCCGGGGCACCACCGACGTGGCCTCCGTCGGGGCGACGCTGCGGGACGCCGGGCCGGACGTGGCCATCGCCGCCGTGCGGGCGCTGTTCGTCCTCGTCGCCGTCTTCGTGCTGGATCCGCTGCTGGGCGCGTGCGGGCTGCTGAGCCTGATCGGGATCTGGTTCGCCTCCCGGTGGTACCTGCGGCGGGCGATGGTGGCGTACCTGGAGGAGGGCGCCGCGAACTCGGCGCTCGCGGAGGAACTGGCCTCGACCACGGGCGGCGCCCGCACGATGGAGGCGCTGCGCCTCGAACGGCGGCGGCTCGAAGCCTGCCGGCGGGCGATCGAGGAGTGCCGCCGCACCCGGCTCAAGACCCTGAACCTGCGCAGCGTGCTGTTCCCGGCGGTGGACGTCTCGCACGTGCTGCCGGTGACCGCCGTGCTGCTGCTCGGCGGCGCGCTGCTGATGCGCGAGCCGAGCCCGGTGACGCTGGGCACGGTGGTGGCCGCCGCCCTCTACCTGAGCCGGCTCTCCGAGCCGCTCAACACCATCCTGGAGCAGCTGGAACTCCTGCAGAGCAGCTCCGCGTCGTTCGCCCGCGTGGAGGGGCTCGCACTGGCCGAGCAGCCCGCCGGGGTCTCCCCCGTGCCGGTCGACGACCGGATCGAGGTCTCCGGGGTGCGCTTCGCCTACGACGGCGGGCCCGACGTCCTGCGCGGGGTGGACCTGCGGGTACGGCCGGGCGAGCGGCTGGCGATCGTCGGGCCCTCCGGGGCGGGCAAGACCACGCTGGGCAGGCTGCTGGCCGGGATGGACGTCCCGAGGGAGGGCTCGGTCACGGTGGGCGGGGTGCCCGTGGCGGATCTCGACCCGGCCCAGCTCCGCGAGCGGGTCGTGCTCGTCACGCAGGAGCACCACGTGTTCCTCGGCACCGTGCGCGAGAACCTGCGCATCGCCGCCCCCTCGGCCTCCGACGCCGAGCTGCGCGCGGCCCTGAAGGCGGTGGGCGCGGACTGGGTGGACGACCTGCCCGACGGGCTGGACACCGACCTGGGGCACGGCGCCCACCGGCCGGACGGCGCCCGGGCCCAGCAACTGGCGCTGGCCCGCGTGGTGCTGGCCGACCCGCACACGCTGATCCTCGACGAGGCCACGGCCCTGCTGGACCCGCGCACGGCCCGGCACACGGAGCGGGCCCTGGCCGCCCTGCTCCAGGGGCGCACGGTGATCGCCATCGCGCACCGGCTGCAGACGGCGCACGACGCGGACCGGGTGGCGGTGATGCAGGACGGGCGGCTCACGGAGCTGGGGACGCACGACGAGCTGGTCGCGGCCGGGGGAACGTACGCGGCGCTCTGGCACTCCTGGCAGGCTGCTTAGCGGATCCTCAAGCGTTAACGGCTGAAAAATATCTTCGCAAAGATCTCGCCTGCGAAGGAAAATGTTGAGACGCTGAACTGCACAACGCGCCCCCCAGCCCCGAGGAGTGGTCCATGCGCAGACTACTGGCGATCTCCCTGGTCGCCGTACTCCCCTTAAGCAACATCAGCGCCGCTCACGCCCAGGAGCCCGCCGACCGGCAGCAGGCGTTCGCGGCGGCGGCGCAGGAGTTCCAGGTGCCGCAGAGCGTGCTGCTCGGCGTCTCCTACCTGGAGTCCCGCTGGGACGCCCACGCCGGGCAGCCCTCCAGCGACGCCGGGTTCGGGCCGATGCACCTGACCGACGCGGCCGCGTTCACCGCAGGAAACCACCACAATGAGGGTGAGGAGGACGCTCGCGGCGACGAGAGCCGGCCCCTGCCCGCACCCACCGAGCAGCCCGCGCCCGCCGACATCCCCGCCTCGCTGCGCACGCTGGAGCGGGCCGCCGAGCTGACCGGGGAGAGCCGCGAGAAGCTGCGCGCGGACGACGCCGCGAACATCCGCGGCGGCGCCGCGCTACTGGCCGACTACCAGAAGGCGCTCGGCGCGCCGCTCAGCGACGACCCCGGCGAGTGGTACGGCGCCGTCGCCCGGTACTCGGGCGCTGAGGAGGCCGGCGCGGCCAAGTTCTTCGCCGACGAGGTCTTCTCGGTGATCGAGGAGGGCGTCACCCGCACGACCGACGACGGCGAGCAGGTCGCGCTCAAGGCCGTGCCCGGCCTGGAGAAGATCGAGAAGTGGCTGGAGAAGCTGGGCCTGCGCCGCACCCGCCCCGACGGGGTGGAGTGCCCGGCCTCGATCTCCTGCGAGTGGATCCCGGCCGCCTACCAGCAGCTCCCGGACGACGACTACGGCCACTACGACCTGGCGAACCGCCCGTTCAGCCAGAAGGTCGACTACATCATCATCCACGACATGGAGGGATACTTCCTGCCCTCCATCCGCCTCAACCAGGACCCGAACTACGGCGCGAGCTGGCACTACTCCATCCGCTCCAGCGACGGCCACATCGCCCAGCACATCAAGACCAAGGACGTCGGCTGGCAGGCCGGCAACTGGTACATCAACGCCAAGTCCATCGGCCTCGAACACGAGGGCTTCCTCGCCGAGGGCGGCACCTGGTACACCGAGGCGATGTACCGGTCGAGCGCCCGCCTGGTCCGCTACCTGGCGCTGCGGCACGGCGTGCCGCTGGACCGCGCCCACATCCTCGGCCACGACAACGTCCCCGGCACCCTGCCGACGACCGTGCGCGGCATGCACGAGGACCCCGGGCCGTTCTGGGACTGGGCGCACTACTTCCAGCTCATGGGCGCCCCGCTGCACCAGTTCGGCGGGCCCGGCGCCGGCTCCGTCATGATCAAGCCGGACTTCGCCACGAACAAGCCGTACTTCTACGGCTGCGACCGCAAGAACCCCGAGGCCGCCTGCCCGCCGCTGCCGGCCAGCACGGTCTGGCTGCGCACCGAGCCCCGCGCCGACGCGCCGCTCGTCAAGGACATCGGCAAGCACCCCACCGGCGACTCCCTCTACAGCGTGTACGACCACAGCGCCCGCGCCACCACCGGCCAGCGCTTCGCCGTGGCCGACCGCCAGGGCGACTGGACGGCCATCTGGTACCTGGGGCAGAAGGCGTGGTTCCACAACCCGGCGAGCGCGCCGACCGCGGTGCCGTCGATGGGCCTCGTCGTGACGCCGAAGCCGGGCAAGGCGACCGTCCCCGTGTACGGCAGGGCGTACCCGGAGCAGGAGGCCTACCCCGAGGGCATCCCGTACCAGGCGGTGACGCCGCTGCAGTACACGTTCTCCGCCGGCGAGAAGTACACGCTCGCGGGCCCGGCCGCCACCGAGTACTACCGGGCGGTCACCTTCAACCTGGAGGACCACAAGGTGGTCCGGGGCAGGACGAAGTACCTGGAGATCCAGTTCGGGCACCGCGTGATGTTCGTCAAGGCTGACGACGTGCAGGTGACGTTCTCCGGGTGAACTCGTTGACGGCGCGCCTGGTGCTCGCCAGCGCCTGCTGAGAAGAGTCGAACGTGCGCTGGGCGACACCGACGAACACGCAGTCGACCACGAGGAGCTGGCTGATCCGGCTGGCCAGGGCGCCGGGACGGAACTCCGTCTCGCGCCCGGCCGAGATCAGCACGTGCTCGGCCAGCTCCGCGATGGACGACCGCGGATTGTTCGTGATCGCCACCGTCGTGGCCCCGGCCTCCTTGGCCCGGGTCAGCGGCTCGATCACGTCGGGAGTCTCGCCCGAGGTGCTGATGCCGATCGCGACGTCGCCCTCGCGCAGCAGCACCGCGCTGGTCAGCGCCAGGTGCGCGTCCTGAAAGGCGTGACTGGACAGGCCGATGCGCAGCAGCTTCTGCGCGACGTCCTCGGCGACCAGGCCGGAGGCGCCGACCCCGAACGCGTCGATGCGCCGGGCGCCGACGATCGCGTCCACGACCAGGCCCAGCCGCTCGGAGGTGAGCTGGGCGACGGTGTCGTTGATCGCCTCCGACTCGGCCCGCGCCACCTTCTGGATCACCTCCGACAGGGGGTCGTCGGGGGCCAGGTCACCCGGCACCAGCCGGTCGGGCTGCGCGGCCGCCGCCGCCAGAGCCAGCCTGAGCTGGGGATATCCGGCGAAGCCGAGCAGCCTCGCCGTGCGTACGATCGTGGCCTCGCTCGTGCCCGAGGCGGCGGAAAGCTCCGTGATGGTGCTCCTGGCCACCGTCGCGGGGTCCTCCAATATGAGGCGGGCGACGGTCTGGGCGGCAGGCGTCAGGGACGGCAGCACACCGCGGACCGTGGCCACCAGAGTGTCAGCCCGCAGGCCGTTCCCACTGTCGTCCACGCCCCGATTATGCCGCCTGCGCACGATCCGCGCCGTCCCCGCCGCCCCTGATCGCTTCTCCGGAGTGACCGTCCTCGACGGTGATCGATCACCCCTACAAGCTTTGGGGAACCCCCACGGGCGGCCGCCGTCATGCGTGTCGGAGACCCGCTGCGCTCGCCGTAGCTCACGCACCGGTTCCCGCCGCACGACGGCGGCTCTTTAGCGCAGCGTTCCGTTCGTCATGCCTGCCGGCTCCTCTGGGACGGCGATCAGGCCCAGTTCGGCCGGGGTGGCGAGCAGGGGGTGGGCGGGGACTACGCGGACCGTGTAGCCGAAGGCGCCCGTGCGGTCGAGGGGGACCGTGCCCGTGTAGTGGGCGCGGCCGTCGTCGTCCACCGAGCGCACCGTGAGCTTCGCGTACGACGGGTGCACCAGCTCGTCGTGCGGCCCGACCTTCCCGTACGCGGCCTCCACCAGCACGTCGTCGGCCTCCAGGTCGCCCAGCGCGATGGTGGCGTGCAGCTCGGCGGTGGCGCCGACCTCCGGGGTGTCGCCCACGCCGGCCGCCTCCACGTGCTCGACCCGCACGCCCGGCCAGGCCCTGGTGACCCGGACCCGCCAGGCGGCGAACGTCTTGGCGGGGGCGTAGGCGTCGGCGCTGAGCGCGCGGGCGGAGGCGGCGGCCGGGTTGTAGAGGTCGACGACGTAGTCGCGCAGCATGCGCCCGGCCAGGACCTTCGGCCCGAGTGAGGTGAGCGTGTGCTTGACCATCTCCAGCCAGCGCCGCGGCAGCCCGTCGAGGGCCCGGTCGTAGAACCGGTCGGACACCTCGTGCTCGATGAGGTCGTACAGGGCGGCGGCCTCCAGCTCGTCGCGCCGGTCGGGGTCGTTGACGCCGTCGGCGGTGGGGATGGCCCAGCCGTTGGTGCCGTCGTACCACTCGTCCCACCAGCCGTCGCGGATCGACAGGTTGAGGCCGCCGTTCAGGGCGGACTTCATGCCGGACGTGCCGGACGCCTCCAGGGGGCGCAGCGGGTTGTTCAGCCACACGTCGCAGCCCTGGACCATGAGCTGGCCGAGCGCCATGTCGTAGTCGGGCAGGAACACGATCCGGTGCCGCACCTCGGGGCGGTCGGCGAACTTGACGATCTGCTGGATGAGCTTCTTGCCGCCCTCGTCGGCGGGGTGCGCCTTGCCGGCGATGACGATCTGGACCGGCTTGTCGGGGTCGAGCAGCAGCTCGGTGAGCCGTTCGGGGTCGCGCAGCATGAGCGTGAGCCGCTTGTACGACGGCACCCGCCGGGCGAAGCCGATGGTCAGCACGCCGGGGTCGAGGGCGTCGTCGATCCAGCCCAGCTCGGCGTCGGAGGCGCCGCGCTCGCGCCACGAGCGGCGCAGGCGTTCCCTGGCTCCTTCGACGAGCCGGCGGCGCAGCACGCCGCGGATCTCCCAGATGTCGGCGTCGGGGATCTTCTGGATGGCGTCCCAGCCGCGGGCCCGCTCGAGGAGGGAGGGCACCTCGCGCCCGGCCAGCTCCATGAGCTCCCTGCCGACCCAGGTGGGAGCGTGCACGCCGTTGGTGATGGAGCCGATCGGCACCTCGTCGAGGTCGAATCCCGGCCAAAGATTCTTGAACATCTCCCGGCTGACCTCGCCGTGGAGCTGGGACACGCCGTTGACCCGCTGGGCGAGGCGCATGCCCATGACGGCCATGTTGAAGCGGCCGGGGTCGGCTTCGGCGCCCAGCGCGAGGATGCGCTCGACCGGGACGGTCGGCCAGGCGTTGGCGCCGCCGAAGTGCCGCTCGATCATGTCGATGGGGAAGCGGTCGATGCCGGCGGGCACGGGGGTGTGGGTGGTGAAGACGGTGCCGGCGCGGACGGCCTCCAGGGCCTCGTCGAAGGTCAGGCGGGCCTCGGTGAGCTCGCGGATGCGTTCGAGGCCGAGGAAGCCGGCGTGGCCCTCGTTGGTGTGGAAGACCTCGGGCTCGGCATGGCCGGTGATCTTGCAGTAGGCCCTGATGGCGCGCACGCCGCCGACGCCGAGCAGCAGCTCCTGCATGAGCCGGTGGTCGGTGCCGCCGCCGTAGAGGCGGTCGGTGACGTCGCGGGCGGCGGCGTCGTTGTCGGCCACGTCGGAGTCGAGCAGCAGCAGCGGGACGCGCCCGACCTGCGCCACCCACACCTGCGCGTGCAGGACGCGCTCGTCGGGCAGGGCGATGCGGATCTTGACGGGGGCGCCGTCGGCGTCCTTCAGCAGGCTCAGCGGCAGCCCGCCCGCGTCTAGAGACGGGTAGTGCTCCAGCTGCCAGCCCTCTGGCGACAACGACTGAGTGAAGTAACCGTGGCGGTAGAGCAGGCCGACCGCCAGGATGGGCACGCCGAGGTCGCTGGCCGCCTTCAAGTGGTCTCCGGCCAGGATGCCGAGGCCGCCCGAGTATTGGGGCAGCGCGGCGGCGATGCCGTACTCCGGCGAGAAGTAGGCGATGGCCCGCGCGCTGTCGGGCAGCGTCTGGTACCAGCGTGGCGAGGTCATGTATTCGCGCAGGTCGTCGGCGGCGTCGGCGAGGCGGCGCAGGAAGCGCCGGTCGGCCGCGAGCTCGCTCAGCCGGGCCGGTGTGACGGCGCCGAGCAACGCCACGGGATCGTGCCCGACCTGCTCCCACAGGGCGGCGTCGACCTCCGCGAAGAGGTCCATCGTCTCCGGGTGCCAGGACCAGCGGAGATTGTGGACGAGCTCGCCGAGGGCGGCCAGCTCCGCGGGCAGGACGGTGCGGACGGTAAAACGGCGGATAGCTCTCACGTTTCTGCACCCTACGGGCTAGGAGGGACCTCTGAGTCCTTCACCCTCATGAAGGCCGTTCAAACCCCTTCCGGGAACAAGCATGAAGAGGGACTATTGGGGCAACTTTCCAGGTTGTTGGGCTCTCCCGTAGACACTCTCGGGAGGTCTATCCGCTGCTGTCCACAATTTACATGCAAGGATCGTTCCTGCCAGGGAAGCCTCCGGCGGCACCGGGAGTGCCGCCGCAAACTCTCGAATGCGATGATCGGACGAATTCCCATCACGGACATCTCCCCCGTCGTCGACTGCGGGCAGTGGCCCGCCAAGGCGGTCGCCGGCGAGACCTTCCAGGTCTCGGCGACCGTGTTCAGAGAGGGCCACGACGCGGTGGCCGCCGGCGTGGTGCTCACCACGCCCGACGGCCAGCGCGGCCGCCTGAAACCGATGCGTGAGCTCGCCCCCGGCACCGACCGGTGGGGAGTCGACGTGAGCCTGCCCGCCGAGGGTGACTGGCTGTTCCGCGTGGAGGCGTGGAGCGACCCGATCAGCACCTGGCTGCATGACGCCGAGATCAAGATCCCGCGCGGCATGGACGTCGATCTGATGTGCGAGGAGGGCGCGCGGCTGTTCGAGCGCGCCGCCAAGGCCGTGCGTGCCGCCGACTGCCCCAACGGCACCCCGGCGACCGCGAGTGGCACTCCGGCCGCCGCGAACGGCGGAAAGGCCGCCGGGAACGGCACGCGCAAGCAGGGCGGCAACGGCGACAGCGCCTGCGGTCACCGCGCGGCGCTGCTGTCGGTCGCGGCCAGGCTGCGGGACGAGGAGCTGGACCCGCGGGCCCGGCTCTCGATCGCCCAGCTCCCCGAGACGGCCGCGCTGCTGGAGGCGCACCCGTTCCGGGAGCTGGTGACCAGGTCGAAGTCCCACAAGATCAGGGTGGATCGCCGCAGGGCGCTCTACGGCTCCTGGTACGAGTTCTTCCCGCGTTCAGAGGGCGCGGTGGTGAACGAGCACGGCATCTCCAAATCCGGAAATTTCCAGACAGCGGCGAAGCGGTTGCCCGCGATCGCCAAGATGGGCTTCGACGTCGTCTACCTGCCGCCCATCCACCCGATCGGCACCACGTTCCGCAAGGGCCGCAACAACACGCTCAGCCCCGAGCCCGACGAGCCCGGCTCGCCCTGGGCGATCGGGTCGGAGGACGGCGGCCACGACGCGGTCCACCCCGACCTCGGCACGATCGAGGACTTCGACGAGTTCGTGGGCCGGGCCAAGGAGCTGGGCCTGGAGATCGCCCTCGACTTCGCCCTGCAGTGCTCCCCCGACCACCCGTGGGTCAAGGAGCACCCGGAGTGGTTCACCATCCGGGCGGACGGGTCGATCGCGTACGCCGAGAACCCGCCGAAGAAGTACCAGGACATCTACCCGATCAACTTCGACAAGGACCCGGAGGGCGTCTACAACGAGGTCAAGCGGGTGCTGCGGCACTGGATGGACCACGGCGTGCGCATCTTCCGGGTGGACAACCCGCACACCAAGCCGGTGGCCTTCTGGGAGCGGCTGCTGGCCGACATCCACCGCACCGACCCCGACGTGCTCTTCCTTTCGGAGGCGTTCACGAGGCCGGCGATGATGCGCGCCCTGGCCAAGACCGGCTTTCACCAGTCGTACACGTACTACACGTGGAAGAACTCCAAGTACGACGTGGAAACGTATCTCACGGAGCTCGCCCACGAGACTTCCTGCTATCTGCGGCCGAACCTGTTCGTCAACACGCCGGACATCCTGCACGAGTACCTGCAGCACGGCGGCGTCCCCGCGTTCAAGATCAGGGCCGTCCTGGCGGCGCTCGCCTCGCCCACCTGGGGCGTCTACTCCGGGTACGAACTCTTCGAGAATGTCCCGGTACGCCCGGGCAGCGAGGAATACCTGGATAGCGAGAAATATCAATACAAACCGCGCGATTGGGCTGCGGCAGAGCGTGAAGGGCGGAGCCTGGCCCCCCTCATCACGCAACTGAATTTGTTCCGAAGAGCGCATCCGGCGCTTCAGGAATTGCGTAATCTACGGTTCCATAGGGTCGACCAGGCGGACATCGTCTGCTTCTCCAAACGACTCCCGGGCGCCTATGACACGGCCACACGAAGGCACGGGCTGGGCGATGTCGTTCTGGCGGTCGTCAACCTGGATCCGCACCACACCCACGAGGCGACGGTAGACCTCGACCTGCCCGCCCTCGGCCTCGACTGGAACGCCGAGTTCGTCGTCGACGACGAGCTGTCGGGCGAGTCGTACCGGTGGGGGCAGCGTAACTACGTGCGCCTCGACCCACACATCCAGCCAGCCCATATTCTCACCGTACGAGCCGCGCCACGGTAGAAACTGAATTCAGCGGGGAGTCTTCAACGTGTGTGACAGCGCCTCCCTCATGAGCCTCCTGCGAGGCGGCTCATGAGCTCCACACCCATTCCCAACACCTTTGACGAGGAAAAGCCGCGCGATCCCTACTGGTACAAGCGCGCGGTTTTCTACGAGGTCCTGATCCGCGGGTTCGCCGATTCCAACGGCGACGGGACCGGCGACGTCAGAGGGCTCATCAGCAAGCTCGACTACCTGCAATGGCTGGGCGTCGACTGTCTCTGGCTGCTGCCCCTGTACGAGTCGCCGCTGCGGGACGGCGGCTACGACATCGCCGACTTCATGAAGATCCTCCCGGAGTTCGGCGATCTCGGAGACTTCGTGAAGCTTGTGGACGAAGCACACAAACGTGGTATGCGCGTCATCGCAGACCTCGTGATGAACCACACCAGCGACGCCCACCCCTGGTTCCAGGCTTCCCGGCACGACCCCGAGGGCCCGTTCGGCGACTTCTACGTGTGGTCCGACACGGACGAGAAGTACCAGGACGCCCGCATCATCTTCATCGACACCGAGACCTCCAACTGGACCTACGACCCCGTCCGCGGCCAGTACTACTGGCACCGCTTCTTCCACCACCAGCCGGACCTCAACTACGAGAACCCGGACGTGCAGGAGGCGATGCTGGAGGTGCTGCGCTTCTGGCTGGACCTCGGCATCGACGGGTTCCGCCTCGACGCGGTGCCGTACCTCTTCGAGGAGGAGGGCACCAACTGCGAGAACCTGCCGCGCACCCACGAATACCTCAAGCGCATCAGGGCCGAGGTCGACCGCCTCTACCCCGACCGCGTGCTGCTGGCCGAGGCGAACCAGTGGCCGTCGGACGTCGTGGAGTACTTCGGCGACCCTGTCGGCGGCGGGGACGAATGCCACATGGCCTTCCACTTCCCGCTGATGCCGCGCATCTTCATGGCCGTGCGCAGGGAGTCGCGCTACCCCATCTCCGAGATCCTGGCGCAGACGCCGAAGATCCCCGAGCACTGCCAGTGGGGCATCTTCCTGCGCAACCACGACGAGCTGACGCTCGAGATGGTGACGGACGAGGAACGCGACTACATGTACACCGAGTACGCCAAGGACCCCCGCATGCGGGCCAACGTCGGCATCCGCCGCCGCCTGGCGCCCCTGCTGGAGAACGACCGCAACCAGATCGAGCTGTTCACCGCGCTGCTCCTGTCGCTGCCCGGCTCCCCCGTGCTCTACTACGGCGACGAGATCGGCATGGGCGACAACATCTGGCTCGGTGACCGCGACGGCGTCCGCACGCCCATGCAGTGGGACCCCGACCGCAACGCCGGCTTCTCCGACTGCGACCCCGGCCGCCTCTACCTGCCGGTGATCATGGACCCGATCTACGGCTACCAGGCGATCAACGTCGAGGCCCAGCAGAAGAACGCCGGCTCGCTGCTGCACTGGACCCGGCGCATGATCGAAATCCGCAAGCGCCACCCGGTCTTCGGGCTGGGCGGTTACGCGGAGCTCAACTCCTCCAACCCCAGCGTGCTCGCCTTCGTCAGGGAGCTGGGCGACGACCGGATGCTGTGCGTGAACAACCTGTCACGCTTCCCGCAGCCGGTCGAGCTGGACCTGCGGAGATTCGTCGGCGTGTCCCCCGTGGAGACCATGGGAGGCGTACCATTCCCGGCAATTGGCGAACTTCCGTATCTTTTGACGCTTCCCGGGCATGGGTTCTATTGGTTCACACTCCCGCCGGCGATCACCCAGGAGGAGTAAGCCGTGCTTGACGAGCTCCTTGCCGCATGGATCAGTCGTCAACGATGGTTCGGCGGCAAGGGGCGCCCGATCGACGAGTTGTCGATCGACTCGGACGTCGAGCTGACGCCCGGGCTCAGGCACCTGATCGTCGCCGTCTGGCAGGAGGGCTCGCGCGATCGCTACCAGATCCTGCTGGGCGAGCGGGACGACCTGCCCGACCGCCTCGCCCACGCCCTCATCGGCACCGTCGGCGACCGCAAGCTCTACGACGCCGTGCACGACTCCGAGCGCATGAGCTGGCTGCTCGACGGCATGGCCCGCGACGAGACCCGCAGCGGCCTGCGCATGCGGCACGTGCCCGGCGTCACCATCGACACCGCCCCGCGCAGCCTCGTGCTCGGGGCGGAGCAGTCCAACACCTCCCTGGTGTACGGGGACGCCTACATCTGCAAGCTGTTCCGCCGGCTCATCCCCGGCGTGAATCCCGAGCTGGAGATCATCACCGCGCTGGCGGCCAGGGACGCGCCGCACATCGCCCAGCCGTACGGGTGGATCGAGACCGACCTCGACGGCACCGGCACCACGCTCGCGATCATGCAGGAGTTCCTGACGCCCGCCAACGACGGCTGGGACCTCGCGCTGGCCAGCGTGCGCGACCTGTACGCCTGCCTGCCCCAGGTGCCGGCCGGCGAGGCGGGCGGCGACTTCGCGGCCGAGGCGCTGCGGCTGGGCAACGCCACCGCCCGCGTGCACCACGAGCTGGCCGCCGCCTTCCCGACCAGCGTCATCGAGATCCACGAGGTCAAGCGCATGGCCGAGGGCTTCAGGCGGCGGCTCGGCCGGGCTGTGGCCGAGGTGCCCGAGCTGCGGCAGCACGTGAGCGCCATTGAGCACGCCTACCACCAGGTCGAGCTGCTCACCAACGAGGTGCCTGTGCAACGGGTTCACGGCGACTACCACCTCGGCCAGGTCATGCGCACGCCGACCGACTGGATCATCCTCGACTTCGAGGGCGAGCCAGGGCAGCCGCTCGCCGAGCGGCGGGCGCTGTCCTCACCGCTACGGGACGTGGCGGGCATGCTGCGCTCGTTCGACTACGCGGCCAGGCACCTGCTGGCCGGGCACCCCGAGGCCGACGGGCTGGAGCCCAGGGCCCAGGAGTGGGCCGACCGCAACCGGGCCGCCTTCCTCGACGGCTACACCGAGGGCGGCGGCGTCATCACGCCGGCGGACGCGGCGCTGCTGCGCGCGTTCGAGCTGTCGAAGGCGGTCTACGAGGTCGTCTACGAGGCCCGCAACCGACCCTCGTGGATCTCGATCCCGCTCGCCGCCTTCCGTCCACGCGCGACCTGATGCGCGTCCCGGAGCTGGTTAGAGCTCCTCGATCAGGCCCGACAGCCCTTCGTGGCCCAGCCCCCGCGCGGTGCGCTGGTCGATGACGGCCTTCAGCGGCAGCAGCAGGTCCGGCTTGACGCCCTGCTCGTAGAAGGTCTGCACCAGGTTCGCCACGCCCGCCCGGTTGATCTCCAGGTTGGAGACCTGGGTGCTGTGGTCGCCGGAGGCCATCTTCTCGGCCCACTGCGGCTGCTGCGCGGCCATCGCGTTCAGCCACGGCACCAGCAGCGACGGCACGAAGTCCGTCAGCGGGTAGCCGGCCGACCTGACCAGCGCGGCGGCCTCCAGCAGGCCGGCGATCTGGCCGTACATGCCGGTCAGCATGGCCAGGTCCAGCAGCGGCGCCATGCCGGGGTCGTCCCCGGTGAAGCGGGGCTCGGCCATGGCGGACAGCGCGCCCTCGTACCGCTCGAAGGCCGTCCTGGAGCCGCTGTAGAGGATGAGCGCGCCCGGCTGGGCGATCATCTGGGGGACGGCCATGATGCCGCCGGCCACGTACTCGCCGCCGCGCCCGGCCACCCACTCCGCCGTCTCGCGGGCCTCCGAGGGACGCCCGGTGGTGAGGTTGGCGATCACCCGCCCCTCCAGCGACGCACCCTCCAGCGTGGCCCTCACGGACGGGTAGTCGAGCAGGCAGGTGATCACCAGCGGGCTCGCCGCGACGGCCTCCTCGGGGGTGGCCGCCTGCTTGGCGCCCTTGGCGAGCAGGGGCTCGGCCTTGGCGGGCGTCCGGTTCCACACGGTGACCTGGTGGCCGGCGGCCAGCAGGCTCTCGGCGAGCGCGGTGCCCATGAGGCCGAGCCCGAGCAGGGAGATGGTTTCCGACATTTCAGCGTTCCTTAGGAAGTGTTCCGAGAGGGTCTTGCTGCGGCCAGCCTGCTCGGGGGCGGTTATGGTCGGGTTCTGAACGGGTTATGGGGGGCGGATGCGGTTCGGGGTGCTGGGCCCGCTGGCGGTGTGGACGGCGGACGGACGGCCGGTCCAGGTGCCCGAGGTCAAGGTCAGGGCGCTGCTGGCGGGGCTGCTGATCCAGGCGGGGCGCACCGTCTCCGCCGACCGGCTGATCGACGACCTCTGGGGCGAGCGGCCGCCCGCCGACGCCCCGGCGGCGCTGCGGGTGAAGGTCTCCCAGCTGCGCCGGGCGCTGGGCGATCGGGAGCTGGTCGCCTACCGGGCGCCCGGGTACGTGCTGCGCGCCGACCCCGAGTCCGTGGACGCCGGGCGGTTCGAGTCGCTGCTCCTGCGCGCCCGGCAGGCCGGCGACCTGGAGACGCGGGCGTCGCTGCTGCGCGAGGCGCTCGGGCTGTGGCGGGGCGGCGCCTACGCCGAGTTCGCCGACGAGCCGTTCGCCCAGGCCGCCGTGGCCCGGCTGGAGGAGCAGCGGCTCGTCGCGATGGAGGAGCTGGCCGAGACCCGGCTCGAACTCGGCGAGCACGCGCCGCTCGCCGCCGAGCTGGCCGAGCTCGTCGCCGCGCATCCGCTGCGCGAGCGGCTGCGGGCCGTGCACCTGAAAGCCCTCTACCGCGCCGGACGGCAGGGCGAGGCGCTGGCCGGGTACGCGGACCTGCGGCGACGGCTGGCCGGCGAGCTCGGGCTGGACCCCGGGCCCGAGCTGGCGGCGCTGCACCAGGCGATCCTGGAGCAGGACCCGTCGCTGGAGGCGCCCGCCGCGCGGCCCCGTACGAACCTGCCCGCGCCGCTGACCGGCCTGATCGGGCGGGACGAGGCGGTGGCCGAGGTACGGGCGCTGCTGCGCGCCAACCGGCTGGTCACGCTCACGGGCCCGGGCGGCGTCGGCAAGACCCGCCTCGCGCTGGCCGCCGCGTCGGAGGCCGAGGGGTTCGAGGGCGGGGTGTGGCTGGTGGAGCTGGCCTCGCTCGGGGCCGGGGCGCAGGTCGTCGAGGTGGCCGAGGTGATCGCGGGCGTGCTGGGCCTGCGCGACGACGTGCCGGGCCTTCGGGACGACGCGCCGGGCTGCATCACCGAGCGCCTGCCCGCCGTCCTCGCGGCCCGGCCCACGCTGCTCGTCCTGGACAACTGCGAGCACCTGGTCGAGCAGGTCGCCACGCTGGCCGGCCGGCTGCTGCGGGCCGCCCCCGGGCTGCGCGTGCTGGCCACCAGCCAGGAGTCGCTGCGCATCGAGGGCGAGGCGTTGTGGAGCGTGCCGCCGCTGGGGCGCGAGGCGGCGGTGCAGCTGTTCACCGCGCGGGCGGGGATCGAGCCCGACGGCGACGTGGCGGAGATCTGCGCGCGGCTGGACGGCATCCCCCTGGCCCTGGAGCTGGCCGCCACGCGGATGCGGGCGCTGACCCCGCGCCAGCTCGCCGAACGCCTCGACGACCGCTTCCGGCTGCTCGCCTCCGGCCTGCGCGGCGCCCCGGCCCGGCAGCAGACGTTGCGCGCCATGATCGACTGGAGCTGGGAGCTACTGACGGGCGCCGAGCGGGTGGTGCTGCGGCGCCTGGCCGTGCACGCCGACGGCTGCACGCTGGAAGCGGCCGAGGACGTCGCCGCCGAGCCCGGCCTCGACGTGCTCGACCTGCTGGCCCGCCTGGTGGACCGCTCCCTGGTGGTCCGCACGGCGGGACTCGCCGCCCCAGGCCCTCGACCGGACACGGCGGGGCTCACCGCCCCGGGCCCTCGACCGGAGGCGGCGGGGCTCACCGTCCCAGGCCCGCGGCCGGAGGTGGCCGGGCCGCGGTACCGGCTGCTGGAGTCGGTGGCCGCGTACTGCCAGGAGCGGCTGGCCGAGGCGGGCGAGCTGGAGAGCGTGCGGCTCAGGCACGCGCGCCACTACGCTGCCCTGGCCGCCCGGCTGGAGCCGGCCCTGCGCGGAGCCGGGCAGGGGGCGGCGCTCGCCCGGCTCGACGCCGAGGCGGCCAACTTCAGGACGGCCCTGGACACGGCGGTCAAGGCGAGGGCGGCGGCCGAGGCGCTGACGCTGGTGAACCATCTGGCCTGGTACTGGGTGCTGCGCGGCCGGCTGGGCGAGGCCCGCCGCGCCCTGTCGGTGGCCCTGTCAGTGGCGCCGCCGGGCGACCCGGCCACGGCGCAGGCCGAGGTGTGGCGGGCCGGGTTCGAGCTGCTGGCGGGCCGCCTCGTACCGCTGGACCCGGGTTTGTTCGCGGCGATCGAGGAGCCGCTGGCGAGAGCGCGGGCGCGGTGGTTCACCGGGTTCGCCCTGTTCGGGTACGACGACCTGTCCGCGAGCCAGGAGCTGGTGGAGACGGCGCTGGCCGAGTTCCGGCGGCTCGGCGACGACTGGGGCACCGCCGCCGCGCTGACCCTGCTGGGCCGGCACGCGGCGATGCGCGGCGACCTCGCGGCGCTGCGGGACAGCGCCGAGCAGGGGCAGGCCCTGTTCGCGCGGACCGGCGACCGGTGGGGCGAGCTGCGCGCCGCCGAGAACCTGGGCACGCTGGCCGAGATCACCGGCGACTACGACCAGGCCACCGCGCTGCGCCTGGAAGCCCTGGCCATCGCCGAGGACCTGGGGCTGGCCACCTCGGTGTCGGAGGCGCTGTCGCGGCTGGGCCGGATCGCCCTGCTGAAGGGCGACCACGTACGTGCCGACGACTACCACGAGCGGGCCAGGCGCCTGGCGGCGGAGCAGTCGAACCGGCCCGCCGAGGAGTTCGCCGAGCTGGGTCTGGCGTTGAGCGCGCGCCGTCAGGGCCGGCTGGACGAGGCGGAGCGGCGGCTGCGGGCCTGGCTGGGCTGGGTGAAGGACGTCTCCGGCGACCCCGGGGCGGCGCTGATCCTGGCCGAGCTGGGGTTCGTGGCCGAGCTGCGCGGCGACGCCGCCCAGGCGCTGGACCTGCAACGCCAGGGGCTGGCGGCGGCCCGCAAGGTGGGCGACCCCCGGGCGAGCGCGCTGGCGCTGGAGGGCCTGGCAGGAGCCCTGGCCCTGGACGGGCGGCCCGGGGAGGCGGCGCGACTGCTGGGCCGGGCCGCCGCGCTCAGGGCGTCGGTGGGCGCGCCACTACCGCCGGGCGAGCGCGGCGACGTGGACCGCATCACGGCCACCCTGCGCACCGCCCTGGGCGAGGACGCGCTGACGGCGGCCCTGTCGGAAGGCGCCGCCTCGCCCCTGGAGGACACGCTCGCCACGGCCCTGGCCGAGGCGCCACATCGCCGCTGAAGGACACGCTCACCACGACCCTGGCCGAAGGCGCCGCGCCGCCGCTGGACGACGTGCTCGCCACGGCCCGATCCGAGGCGCTGGAGGACGCCGTATCAGGGCCGGGGACAGGCGGCGAGGGTGTCATCTAAACCCAAGAACATTCCCTGTTTTTCGCACTTGCAGTGATTGTCTCGGTGAAAGCGGGCAGTGCCTGGGATGGACGGGTCATCATAAGGCAGTGTTGGGAGCATGCCGATGAGGACAGAGCTCGACCGCCTCGCGGGCGGAGCGCACCACGATCCCCACTCCGTGCTCGGAGCACACCCCGTGAGCGGCGGGGTGGTCTTCCGCACGTTGCGCCCCCTGGCCGAGCGCGTGCGGGTGGTGCTGGAGGACGGCTCTGCCCATGACATGAAGCACCAGGCGCACGGGGTGTTCGAGGTGACGGTCCCCGGGCTGGACAAGGTGCCCGCGTACACGCTGAGCGTCAAGTACGCCGGCGCGGAGCCGTACGAGGTGCGCGACCCGTACCGGCACTGGCCCACGCTGGGCGAGGTGGACCTGCACCTGATCGGCGAGGGCCGGCACGAGCGGCTGTGGGAGGTGCTCGGGGCGCGCGTGATGGAGCACGAGGACGTCCAGGGCACCGCGTTCGCCGTCTGGGCGCCGAACGCGCGCGGCATCAGGGTCGTCGGCGACTTCAACCACTGGGACGGCGTCGCCTACCCGATGCGCTCGCTGGGCCGGTCGGGGGTGTGGGAGCTGTTCATCCCGGGGCTCGGGGCGGGCCAGCGGTACAAGTACCAGGTGCTGGGCGCCGACGGCGTGTGGCGGGACAAGGCCGACCCGATGGCCAGGCGCACGGAGGTGCCGCCGATGACGGCCTCGGTGATCGACAAGTCCGACTACAGCTGGCAGGACGACGCCTGGATGGTCGAGCGGCGCGAGCGGCAGGCGCAGAACGGGCCGATGAGCATCTACGAGGTGCACCTGGGGTCGTGGCGGCCGGGGCTGTCGTACGTGGAGCTGGCCGACCAGCTCTCCGAGTACGTCGCGGACCTGGGCTTCACGCACGTGGAGCTGCTGCCGGTGGCCGAGCACCCGTTCGGCGGGTCGTGGGGCTACCAGGTGACCTCCTACTACGCGCCGACGGCGAGGTTCGGCACGCCCGACGAGTTCCGCCACTTCGTGGACCGCATGCACCAGCGCGGCATCGGCGTGCTGCTCGACTGGGTGCCGGCGCACTTCCCGATGGACGACTGGGCGCTGGCCCGCTTCGACGGCACGCCTCTTTACGAGCACGCGGACCCGGCCAGGGGCGAGCACCCGGACTGGGGCACGTACGTGTTCGACTTCGGCCGCAGGGAGGTGCGCAACTTCCTGGTGGCCAACGCGCTGTTCTGGCTCAAGGAGTTCCACATCGACGGCCTGCGGGTGGACGCGGTGGCCTCGATGCTCTACCTCGACTACTCGCGGCGTGAGGGCGAGTGGACGCCGAACGTGTACGGCGGCAGGGAGAACCTCGACGCGGTCGAGTTCCTGAAGGAGATGAACTCCGTCTGCTACCGGGAGGCGCCGGGCATCACGACCGTCGCCGAGGAGTCGACGGCCTGGCCGGGCGTGTCGCGGCCGGTGCACCTGGGCGGGCTGGGGTTCGGGTTCAAGTGGAACATGGGCTGGATGCACGACACGCTCCAGTACCTGCGCCACGAGCCGATCTTCCGCCAGTACCACCACCACGAGATGACGTTCTCGCTGCTGTACGCCTACTCCGAGAACTACGTGCTGCCGCTGTCGCACGACGAGGTGGTGCACGGCAAGGGCTCGCTGCTCGGCAAGATGCCGGGCGACGAGTGGCAGCGCTTCGCGCAGCTGCGGGCGTTGCTGGCGTTCATGTGGGCGCATCCGGGCAAGCAGCTGCTGTTCATGGGCGGCGAGTTCGGCCAGGGCTCGGAGTGGTCGGAGAGCCGGGGGCTCGACTGGTGGGTGCTGGAGTTCGACGGGCACCAGGGCGTGCAGCGGCTGGTGCGCGACCTCAACCGGCTCTACCGCGAGACTCCCGCGCTGTGGGAGCAGGACACGCGGCCGGAGGGGTTCCGGTGGATCGACGCCGACGACGCCTCGGGCAACACGCTGTCGTTCGTCCGCTTCGCCGCCGACGGGTCCGCGGTGGCGTGCGTGGTGAACTTCAGCGGCGGGCCGCACGAGAACTACCGGCTCGGGCTTCCGTACGGCGGCCGGTGGACGGAGGCGGTCAACACCGACGCCTACGACTACTGGGGCAGCGGCGTGGGCAACCTGGGGGCGGTCGAGGCCGAGGAGGAGCCGTGCCACGGGCAGCCGTACTCGACGACGCTGCGGGTGCCGCCGCTGGGCGCGGTCTGGCTCACCCACGAGGGGAGCGGTCGGCTGAACGAATGAGGTGCACGCGCTGAAAGTTCGGTGAGAAACCCCCCGGGGGCCTGTGCCTCCGGGACAAATCGCCCTAAACTCCGAGATCATCCCCCTCGGAGGACGCGTGCGATTCCGCCCCCTGATCGTCAGCACGATCGCTCTGGCCCTGCTGCCGCTGTCGGGCCCCGCCTACGCGGAGGACCCCACGCCCACGCCGCAGCCGAGTGTGACGCAAACCCCCACGGAACAGCCTCCGCCTCCCCCTTCAACGGAGGACTCCCCGGATCCTGAGAGCGCCGATCCGGACAGCGCCGATCCGGACAGCAAGGTCGAGGACGGCTTAGGCGTGGACGGCGGCACCGAGCGGGCCATCGTCGAGCTGACCCACCCCGCCGAGACCGCCCCCGTCGCCACCCAGGCCGCCGCCGAGAGCGTGGACGTGGTGCTGCAGCCGCAGAGCCAGCCGTTCATGGTCGTGGAGGGCACGGCGGAGGAGCTGGCCAAGCTGGCCGAGGACCCGCGGGTGGCCTCCATCCACCGGGACCGGACGTACACGCCGGCCGAGGTCGCCCCCAGCCTGTCGCTGATCGGCGCCGACAAGGTGCACGCGGCGGGCAACGCCGGGGCCGGCCAGGTCGTGGCGGTGCTCGACACCGGCATCGACGTGGACCACCCGTGGTTCAAGGACCGGATCGTGGCCCAGGCGTGCTTCTCCGCCACGGAGGACAGCGGCGTCGAGTCGCTCTGCCCGAACGGCACCAACGCGCAGACGGACGGCAACGCGGCGGACGCGATGACGCCCAAGTGCCTGCTCGACGGCGTGAACCTGTGCGACCACGGCTCCCACGTGGCCGGCATCGCGGCCGGCACCGGAGGGGTGGCGCCGGGCGCGGGCATCGTGGCGGTGCAGGTGTTCAGCCGGCTCAACGACGAGGCCAGCTGCGGCGAGCCGGCCTGCCTCGTGGCGTACGAGTCGTCGCTGCGCCAGGCCCTCGACTACGTACGGGACCTGAACCAGCCCATCGCGGCGGTCAACATGAGCCTCGGCGGCATGCTCTACGACCAGAGCTGCGACACCACCGAGGAAGGCGCGATCTTCAAGGAGAAGTTCGACGCGCTGCTGGCCAAGGGCATCGCGACCGTGGTGGCGGCGGGCAACGAGTACTACGAGGGCACCGCCCACCCCGCCTGCGTCTCCACGGCGGTGGCCGTCGGCGCGAACGACAACTCCGACACCATCGCCGAGTGGTCCAACCGGGGCCCGCTGCTCGACCTGTTCGCGCCCGGCGTGGACATCGAGTCGGCCGTCCCGGACAACACCACGGTCGTCTACAGCGGCACCTCCATGGCGACCCCGCAGGTCACCGGCGCGCTGGCGCTGATGAAGGCGGCCTCGCCGGGCAAGCCGATGACCGAGCTGATCGAGACGCTGAAGAGCACCGGCCGGCCGTACGTCTACGACGTGTCCGGCACCCAGGTCACCACCCCGCGCCTGGACCTGGCGGCGGCCCTGACCGGCGCGGCCGTGCAGCCGCCCGTCACGCAGACCCCGTCCCCCGGGACGGACGGCACCATCGACGACACCGCGCCCGAGCCGGACCCGAGCGACAGCAGCGGCCCCACGCCCACTCCCACGGACCCCGCACCTTCGGCGTCGTCCACGCCGGTCCCGCTGCCGACGGTGACGGTCACCGTGACCGTGACCGAGACGGCCAAGCTACCGGCGGCGGTCTGCACGCGCGGCACCGCCGCCCAGAAGCTGACGGCCAAGAAGTGGGCCCTGGAGCTGCACCGGGCCAGCGGCACGATCTCGGACGAGACGCTCTCCTGCTATCTGAAGCTGATCGGCAAGTCGAGCAAGGTGTTCCCCGAGCTGACGAAGGCGTCGTCGCTGGGGACGGCGTACCGGGTGCTGAAGAGCCCCCAGACGCGCAAGGCCAAGCTGGACAGCGCGCTGCTGACCGCGTGGCTGAACTGGGCGCACGGCACGAACGGCACGACGGCGCTGGCCGCGGCGGAGAAGGTGCGGCTGAGCAGCAAGCCGAGCGCGGCGGCACTGAAGAAGGCCACCAGCAACATCCTCAAAACCGTCAAATAACAGCATTTCCTGAAAAAGGCCGGTCACTTGCGACCGGCCTTTTCGCTTGTGTCGCTTAAAAGCAAAAATGCCTCCAACGTTTAATCGGGTTACATACGTCACTGACATCACAGTTGTCGCAGGTGGGGAGGTAAGCGGTCGTACGCAGCCGGGAGCCGGAAACGCTTCACGGCTCCAGCCTCCGGGAGGAAGAAGTGAGGCTACGGTCTCTGCTGGCCGGCGCTACGACGCTGGCCATGACAACCGGTGCGCTCTGCGCCGGTCCGGCTCTCCGAGCCGACACCACCGACACCGGTGACCCGATCATCAGCCCCGCGCTCGTTTCGGAGATCAAGGAAAAGAGCGCAGTACGCAGCATCATCCAGCTCAAACCAGGCCAAAGCGTCGAGGCCGTGGCCGCCGACATCGAACAGGCCTCCGAGGGCAGCCGCGTCCTCGAAGCCGCCCAGTCACCCAACTTCTTCGTCGCCGAAGTCGACGGCACCACGCTGGAGAAACTCAAACGGGACTCCCGCGTCCAGTCCGTCTACAAGGACGAACTGAGCATGCCCTTCCTCGACACCAGCACCGTCACCATCCGCTCCGTCCAGGCCAACCGGGCCGGCTGGAACGGCACCGGCACCACCGTCGCCGTCCTCGACACCGGCATCGACAGCGACCACCCGTTCTTCACCGGCCGCATCGCGGACGAGGCGTGCTTCTCCTCCTCCAGCGGCAGGGACGGCGCCGTCTCACTCTGCCCCAACAACCAGCCCAGCCAGACCGGCCCCGGCTCCGCCAACGTCGAAATCCCGCAGTGCACCGTCAACGGCGCCAACGCCTGCTCACACGGCACCCACGTCGCCGGCATCGCCGCAGGCAGGATGACCCCGGGAGCGCCCGCCAACGGCGTCGCCCCCGAGGCCCGCCTCCTGCCCATCCAAGTGTTCAGCCGCATCGACAACCCGCTCACCTGCGCCATCGGCGGCTCCACCGCACCCTGCTTCCTCAGCTACACCTCCGACCAGAAACTCGCACTCGAATACGTGACGCGGGTCGTCAGGACGTTCAACGTCGCCTCCGTGAACATGAGCCTCGGCGGCAGCCGCGGCTACACCGAAGCGTGCGACGCCGACCCGGCCGCCTCCGGCGTCAAACCCGAGTTCGACGCGCTGGCCGGCCTCGGAGTGGCGCCCGTCGTCGCGGCAGGCAACGCGGGCCTGCCCAACGCCGTCTCCTCCCCCGCCTGCATCTCCACCGCCGTCGCCGTCGGCGCCACCGACGACGCCGACGCCCTGCCCACCTTCACCAACCGCGGCAACCTGCTCGACCTCTTCGCACCCGGCGTCGCCGTCAACTCCGCGGTGCCCGACGACGCGTACGGGGTCAAGCAGGGCACCTCGATGGCCGCACCACACGTGGCCGGAGCGTTCGCCCTCATGCGGCAGCGCTTCCCGGAGAACACCGTCGCACAAAGCCTGCAACGACTCCAGGACACCGGCACACCCGTCCAGTTCGACTCGGCGGGGACGGCGGTGATCAAATCACGGATCGACATGGAACGCGCCACCACCACCGCCCAGGCCCCCGTGAACCCGGGCATCTGACCACAGGGGGCCGGGCCACACCCGCGCCCGGCCCCTGGCGCCCACCCGTTGCCCGATGGGGTGGCCGGCCGTTGGGAGCCCGCCCCGAACCAAGGACTTCGCCACAGAGGCGCTACGCGCCTCAAAAGCTCAGACCCCCTTCACTCCGGCGCCTGGCGGCGCAACCCCCGCGCCTCCGGCGCACTCGCCCGCCCCAATCCCATTTACCGGCTTGGCCGTTGGGAGCCCACCCCGAACCAAGGACTCCGCCCCAGCGGGCGCTACGCGCCTCAAAAGCTCAGACCCCCTCACTCCGGCGCCTGACGGCGCAACCCCCGCGCCTCCGGCGCACTCGCCCACCCCAATCCCAATTACCGGCCTGGCCGTTGGGAGCCCACCCCGAACCACAAGCTTCGCCACAGAGGCGCGCTACGCGCGCCACACAGCTCAGGCGTCTTCGCTCGGGCGTCTCCGCTCGGGCGGCTCCGCTCGGTCGTCCCCCTCAGGCGCTTGACGACGCACCCCGCGCCTCCGGCGCACTCGCGATGCCTGGCGACGCGCCCCCAGACGCCTGGCGGCGCGCCCCCGGACGCCTGGCGGCGGGCCCTTGGGTGCCTGGTGATGCGCTCCTGGGTGCCTTTTGCGCTCCC
Organism: [Actinomadura] parvosata subsp. kistnae; assembly: GCF_900323885.1. GTDB lineage: Bacteria > Actinomycetota > Actinomycetes > Streptosporangiales > Streptosporangiaceae > Nonomuraea > Nonomuraea composti. The sequence continues at coordinate 1,010,852 of NZ_OOHJ01000018.1, forward strand.
ACGCAGCCCGATTCCCCTGTACCAGCCCGGCCGTCCGGCGCCGAGAACAAGGCACTGGTGAGGACCGGGTCATGGCCTCGTACGATGATTGCGTGCAGGGCCTTCTCCGCTCGTTATGGGACGAGCCCCGTCCGCCCCAGGCGCCGCCCCGGGTGTGGCGGGACTGGGCGCTCGTAGGGCTGCTCGCCCTGGCCATCGTCCTGGAGGCCGTGTTCCGGACGGACCTGCAGTACCGGCCGATCTCGGTGACCTTCACCGCCCTGATGCTGCCCGCCCTGCTGTGGCGCCGCACGCGACCGCTGACCGCCCTGGCGGTCCCGGTCGTGGCCTCGGCGGTGGTGCAGCTGCTCACGGGTGCGGATCCGGCCGAGCTGGGGTCCGCGGCGTACATCCTGATCCTGCTTTACGCGCTGGCCCGCTGGGGGTCGGGGCGGGAGGTGGCGGCGGGGCTGGTGCTGATCGTCGTGGCGGTGCTGGCGGGTGTGGTGGCGGGGCACATCGTCTCGGGGGACGTCGCGGGGGCGTTCGCGGTCGTGTTCGCGGGGATGGCGCTGGGCGGCACCTTCCGGTACCGGGCCAGGGCGCGGATGCGGGAGCTCGACCAGGTCAAGCTGCTCGAACGGGAGCAGCTGGCCCGCGATCTGCACGACACCGTCGCCCACCACGTCTCCGCGATGGCGATCAGGGCGCAGGCGGGCATCGCGACGGCGGCGGCGGATCCGGGGGCCGCCGTGGACGCGTTGCGGGTGATCGAGGCGGAGGCGTCCCGTACGCTCGCCGAGATGCGCACCATGGTGCGGGTGCTGCGCCGCGACGAGCTGTCCGCGCCGGAGCTGGCGCCCAACCCGCACCTCACCGACCTGCGGCAGCTCGCGGGGCGGGGCGGGTCGGACCGGCCGTGGACGTGCGGATCGACGGCGACCTCGACGGCGTGCCCGCGTCCGTGGGGGCCGCGATCTACCGGATCGCCCAGGAGTCGGTCACGAACGCGCGGCGGCACGCCCGGCACGCCACCCGCATCGAGGTGCGGGTGGCCGCCGACGACACGTCCGTCCGGCTGCGGGTGACCGACGACGGTGACAGCACCGCGGGGCGGCCCATGACGTCCGCCGGGTACGGGCTGGTCGGGATGATCGAACGGGCCGGTTTGCTCGGCGGCACCTGCGAGGCCGGGCCCAATCCCGGTCGCGGCTGGACCGTGACCGCCGTACTGCCTCGGACGGGAGCCTCATGACGACCTTGGAACCGGTACCGGTGGAGGAGACGGGCGATCGGGACCCTACGGGCGAGGACGCGGACGGCGTGGAGCAGGGCGGGCCCATTCGTGTGATCGTCGCCGACGACCAGGAGATCGCCCGTACCGGCCTGCGGATGATCCTCGACGCCCAGCCCGGCATCGAGGTGGTGGCGGAGGCGGCGGACGGGCACCGGGCCGTCGAGCTGGCGCGGCGCCTGCGTCCGGACGTGTGCCTGTTCGACATCCGCATGCCGCGCTGCGACGGCATCGAGGCCACCCGCTCCCTGGCCGGGCCCGACGTGGCGGACCCGATGGCCGTCGTCGTGATCACCACGTTCGACCTCGACGAGTACGTCTACGCGGCGCTCCGGGCGGGCGCCCGCGGCTTCCTGCTCAAGGACGCGGGCCCCGAGCTGCTGGCCCAGGCGGTGCGCGCGGCGGCGGGCGGCGACGCGCTCATCGCGCCGAGCATCACGGCCCGCCTGCTGTCCGCGTTCGCCGGCACCGGGCCCGCGCAGCCGCGGGTGCAGCCGATCGAGCCGCTGACCGAGCGGGAGGAGGAGATCCTGGTGACGGTGGCGCGCGGGCGGACCAACAGCGAGATCGCCGACGAGCTGCACATCTCGCTGAGCACGGTCAAGAGCCACGTGGCGAGCCTGATGACGAAACTGGGCGTCCGCAACAGGGTGGAGATCGCCATGTGGGCGTACGAGACGAACCGCGTCCGGCCACGCTGACGGCGCCCCCCTCAGGCGACACCCGCCCGCCGGATGATCACTTCGGCCACGGCGGCGTTGATCGCCCACCCCGCCCCCAGCAGCAACGCCCGGGTGAGGTGATCGGGCGGCGCGCCGGCGGCCGTGATCCACACCGCCTGCGTCACGGCCTGGCTGCCCGCCCCGAGCCCGATCGCGTACGCACGCATCATCCAGGCGCGGTGGCGGCGCACGTCCCGGCGGCGGATGGCGGCGAGGCCGAGCACGAGCGAGGCGAGCATGACCGTCCCCGCCACCCACCGGAACACGGTGAGCAGCCCGTCGTCCCCGGCCGGCAGCTCCGCGAACACGGTCATCCACAGCCCCGACGCCGCCGCCACCATCCCGAACCCGGCCACCACCCGCCCGGCCCGCCGATGCCAGCCGCGCCGGCGCCGCCTGAACCGGGGCGCGAACTGGAACGCGCCCACCGCGCTGTAGACGGTCACGCCGACGATGTGCGCGACGATCGGCACGGGCGAGGCGAAGAAGCGGGCGTTGGCCTGCGTGATCTCCGCGCCGGAGATCAGCTCGGCGAGCCGGACGGCGCCCGCGAGCAGCGGGACGAACCCGAGCGCGACGAGCCCGGCCGGCACCAGCCAGCCCCTCCTGGGGGCGACGAGGTCTTTGGGCATGCCCCGATGGTGTCCGCCGGGCCCGCCCCGCCTCATCGCCCGGACGGCCGGACCTGGATGAGCCGATCGGCCAGGCCAGAGCTCGTACTTTCGACCGTTACGCCTTCCCGCAGGTCGCTCGCACACTGAGCCCCATCGACCCTCCCGGAAGGAGACCCCGATGAAGGCGTACGTTCTCGGCTCGTACGGCTCCCCCGACGTCCTGCAGCTCAAGGACGTGGACCGGCCGGCGCCCGGCCCCGGCGAGGTGCTGGTGCGGGTGCGCGCCGCCTCCGTCCAGCCCGCCGACTGGCACCTCATGCGCGGCGAGCCGTTCATCTCCCGGCTCATGCCCGGCCCGCTCGGGCTGCGCCGGCCGCGGATCACCATCCTGGGCGCGGACGTGTCCGGCGAGGTCGCGGCGGTCGGGCCCGGGGTGACGGGGTTCGGGCCGGGCGACGAGGTGTTCGCGATGACGGCCAAGGGCGGCGGGTTCGCCGAGTACGTGTGCGTCCCGGAGACCGAGCTCGCGCCCAAGCCGGCGAGCCTGACGTTCGAGGAGGCGGCGTCCGTGCCGCTGGCCGCCGGCACCGCCCTGCTCGCGCTGCGCGACCAGGGCGCGGTCCGGCCGGGCTCCCGCGTGCTGGTCAACGGCGCGTCGGGCGGCGTCGGGACGTTCGCGGTGCAGCTCGCCAAGGCGTACGGGGCGCACGTCACGGGCGTGTGCAGCACCCGCAACCTGGACCTGGTGCGCTCGCTCGGCGCCGACGAGGTCTTCGACCGCACCAAGGAGGACTTCACCCGCAGCGGCCAGGTCTACGACGCGCTCCTCTACATCGCGGGCAACCGCTCGTTCGCGGAGTGCCGCCGGGTGCTGACCCGCAAGGGCGTCTGCGTCCTGATCGGCGGCGCGGCCACCCGCTGGCTCCAGCCCGCCGGCCACGTCTTCGCCACCCTCGCCGCCTCCGCGTTCGTCCCCCAGAAGGCGGTGCTCACGAACGTGCTCGCCTGCAAGGGCAACCGGCGCAACCTGGAGGAACTGACCGCCCTCATCGACAAGGGCCGGCTCACACCGGTGCTCGACCGCGTCTACGACTTCGAGGACCTGCGGGCGGCCGTCCGCTACCAGGAGGAGGGCCACACCCCGGGCAAGGTCGTCGTCCGGGTGTGATCGTCCTCGCGCACGGGTTTACGGCGGCCGACGCGAGCGCCGCCGCACTTCGATTTGTGTCGCTTAGGGTGGCTCTATGGACGCAGGTAAGGCGATCATCGAAACCGTCGAAAAGCTTCGCCAGCGGCGCACCGCCCCGCTGATCCTGGAGCTGGACCTCACAGAGGGTCTCACCGAGGGCCCGCCGGCCGATCCGCTCGCCGCCGTGCTGTCCATGCGGAAGCCGCGCCTGGCCGACGTGCTGTCCGGGCTCAAGCGGGCCCGGCAGGACCCGCGGGTCAAGGCGCTGGTGGTGAAGATCGGGGGGCAGCCGCTGGGGCTGGCGATGGTGCAGGAGCTGCGCCAGGCGGTGATCCACTTCCGGGCCTCCGGGAAGCTGACGGTCGCGTTCTCCGAGTCGTTCGGGGAGTTCGGCGGCGGCACCGTGCCGTACTACCTGGCCACCGCCTTCGAGCGGCTCTACCTGCAGCCCAGCGGCGACGTCGGGCTGACGGGGGTGGCGCTGGAGCAGCGCTTCGTCAAGGGGGCGCTGGAGAAGCTGGGGGTCGGGTTCGAGGCGGGGCAGCGGCACGAGTACAAGACGGCGCCCAACACCTTCACCCAGGACCACATGACGGATCCGCACCGCGAGTCGATGGCGCGGATCGTCGAGTCGGTGACGGAGACGCTGGTCGCGGGCATCGCCGATGGGCGGCGGCTCGATCCGGGGAAGGTGCGGGAGCTGGTCGACCGCGGGCCGTTCACCGCCTCGGAGGCGCAGGAGGCCGGGCTGGTCGACGGGCTGGCCTACCGCGACGAGGTGTACGACGAGCTGAAGCGGGCCGCGGGCGACGACGCGCACCTGCTGTACGTCTCCCGCTACGCCAGGGGCGCGGCCGTGCGGAAGCTGCCGCATCCGATGGCCGACGCGGTCGCGCTCGTGCACGCCACCGGCATGATCAGGACGGGCCGCAGCGGCCGCAGCCCGCTTGGTGGCGGCGGCGCCATGGGCTCCGACACGATCAGCGCGGCGCTGCGGGCGGCCCGGCGCGACGACCACATCAAGGCGGTCGTGTTCCGGGTGGACAGCCCCGGCGGCTCGTACGTGGCCAGCGACACGGTCTGGCGCGAGGTGACGCTGACGCGCAAGGTGAAGCCGGTGATCGTGTCCATGGGCGACCTGGCGGCCTCCGGCGGCTACTTCATCTCGATGGCGGCCGACGTGATCGTGGCCCAGCCGGGCACGCTGACCGGCTCGATCGGCGTGTACGGCGGCAAGCCCGTCTTCGCGGAGCTGCTGGAGAAGGTGGGGGTCAACTCGGAGATGGTGGCCGAGGGCGCGAACGCCGGCATGTTCTCCACCTCCCGCGGCTTCTCGCCGGAGCAGTGGGAGCGCATCAACGCCTGGCTCGACCGCATCTACGACGACTTCGTGGGCAAGGTGGCGCAGAGCCGCGACCTGTCCCGGGAGCGGGCGCACGAGCTGGCCCGCGGCCGCGTCTGGACGGGCGCGGACGCCCGGTCGAGCGGGCTGGTGGACGAGCTGGGCGGGCTGGAGGACGCGCTGGCCATGGCGAGGAAGCGGGCCGGCCTGGCGGAGGACGCGCCGGTACGCACCTATCCCCGGCTGAACCCGCTGGAGCGGCTGCGCGGCCCGGAGTCGAGCGAGGACAGGTCGGCGGCGCTGGCCAGGATCCGGATGGACGCCTGGGGCCCGCTGGCCCGCCTGTCGGCCGAGCTGGGCCTGCCGGCGGTGGGTCCGCTGATCCTGCCGGGCTGGTACACGATCCGCTGACCCGCGTGGCGGGCTGGTGCACGATCCAGTGAAGACCGCGCGACGGGTGCGCGCGGTCGAGAGCCGGTCAACTCGCGAGCATCACGAAGGACCAGGTCAGACATCGCCTTTGCGGATAAAGCGAACAAACCTGATCTTGGGCCGGTAATCTTCCTCCGTCGTTCGCCGGACCCCCTCGGGAAGGTCCGGCGACGTCTTCATGGACACGACGAGAACGAGGAAGGCTCGTGATCCGACCCTCCAGGGCTCTTCTGCCGGCCGCTGCTGTCCTGCTGGCCTGCGCCCTCGCCCAACCCGCCACGGCGGACGACGACGCGGCCACCGGAGCCGCGGGGGCCGCCATCGTGCGGCAGGTCTCGGGCGTCAGCCCGTTACCCGCCGACTGCGGCCCGCCGCCCGCCGACGGCTACACCCTGAACCCGAACACCGAGGTCCTGCCCGCGCTGGCGCAGGACCCGTACCGGCCGCAACGTCTCGTCACGGTCTTCCAGCAGGACCGCTGGAACCGTTACGGCAGCAACGGCACGGGCGTGGCCGTGTCGGACGACCGCGGCCTGACCTGGCGGCAGTCCGGGAACCGGCCCGCCTTCTCCCGCTGCGACGGCGGCGACTACGACGTCGCGACGGACCACTGGGTGACGGTCACGCCGTCGGGCACGGCGGTGGCCGCGTCGCTGGCGATGTCGCGCGCCGGCGACGTCACCGCCATCCTGGTGTCCCGCTCGGGTGACGGCGGCCGGACGTGGGAGGCGCCGGTCACCCTGCAGCGCGACGACAACGTGCGTTTCTTCAACGACCGCCCGTCGGTCACCGCGGACCCGTACCGGCCGGGCGTGCTCTACGCGGTGTGGGACCGCATCGACGACCAGTCGACGAGCACGACGCCCAACTGGGTGCAGCCGGTCTACCTGGCGAAGTCGACGGACGACGGCCGCACCTGGACCACGCGCAAGGTCTACGACGTGCCGACGAACAGCGGCGTGATCGGCACGCAGCTCGTGGCGCTCCCGGACGGGACGCTGCTGATCGGCATGCACCACGAGACGATCACGGAGGGCTCGACCCAGGTGATCCGCTCGACCGACGGCGGCGCGACCTGGTCGGCGCCGACGCTGAACGTCCCGGCCCCGCTCGCGGTGGGCCCGCGCATCCCCGACCCGGACGACTCGGGTGACCCGATCCGCAACGCCGCCCTGCCGCTGCTGGCCGCCCAGCCGGGCACGCGGGTGGTCAACGCCGTCTGGCCGAGCCAGGACTCCGACGGCACCTTCCACGTCGCCTACTCGCGCTCGTCGGACGGCGGGAAGACCTGGTCGGCCCCGATCCGCGTGGACAAGACGCCCACGGGCTCGGCCGCCGTGCCGGTCGTGGCCGCGTCCAGGACGGGCACCGTGGCGATCACCTACTACGACTTCCGCAACAACACGCCCGACCCGGCCACCCTGCCCACCGACCTGTGGGCGGTGACGTGCGCGGGCGACTGCGCGAAGCCGGGGTCGTGGCGCGAGCGGCACGTCGAGGGGCCGTTCGACACGCGGAAGGTCCCGGTGACCAGCGTCGGGCGGCTGCTCGGCGACTACACGGGGCTGGTCTCGGCGGGGAGCACGTTCACCGCCGTGTACGGGGTCGCGACCGCCGACGCCGCGAACCCGGTGGACCTGCACAGCGCCGTCTTCCCCGGCTGAGTGGACCTGCACAGCGCCGTCTTCCCCGGGCTGAGCCCGGGTCAGGAGGACGTCGAGCGGTAGCGGCCGCGCAGCCGTACCAGAGGGGCCTGGGCGGGGTCGACGTAGTCGACGGCGAGGACGGCGGCGATGAAGAGCGTGTGGTCGCCGGCCGGCACCACCTGGGTGGTCTCGGCCTCGATCGCGGCCACCCCGCCGTCGATGACGAGCGCTTCCGTCCGTTCGCCCCGGTGGTGCGGGGTGCCGGCCACCAGCAGGCGGGCGCTGGGCCGGCCGGCGGTGGCGAAGCGGCTGGCGACGGCGGCCTGGCCCGACGACAGCAGGGAGGCGGCCCAGCGGTCCTGCCGGAGCAGGACCTCGTTCAGGTAGCTCCGGGCGGCCAGGCTGACCAGGACCAGCGGCGGCTCCAGCGAGACGGACATGAGGGCCGACACGGTGGTGCCGAGGTCGTCGCGCCCGTCTCGAACCGTCACGACCGCGACCCCGGCGGCGAGCTGCGCCATCGCCTCCGTGAACAGCTCGCTCACCGCGCGGGCCCCCGGCGTCCGGGGGCCCGTGGCGGTGCGGGGGTCATCCGAGGCCGTTGGTGGTCAGCCATTCCTTGGCCACGGTCGCGGGCTCGTCCTTGTTGACGGAGATCTGCTGCATCATCTTCAGCAGGGACTCGGTGGTCAGCTTGGCCGAGATGCCGTTCAGGGTGGTCCTGATGGTGTCGCTGGCGGCGGCCTTGTTCAGGAGGGGCGTCACGTTCTGGGCGGGGAAGATGTTCTTGGGGTCCTGGAGCGCGACGAGGTTGTTGGCGGCCATCTTGGGGTCGGTGGTGAAGACGTTGCCGACCTGGATGGAGCCGTCCTTGATGGCGTCGGAGGTGGTGGGCCCGGTCGGCTTCCACTCCTTGAACTCCAGGCCGTAGACCTCCTTGAAGCGCGCCTCCCACCGCTTCTTGAACTCGGGCGGGCCGCCGACGACCATGTCCTTGGAGACCTTGGCGAGGTCTTCGATGGTGTTCAGCGACTGCTTGGTCTGGGTGTCCTTGGAGATCGACAGGCTGTCCTTGTCCTCGGCGGGCGAGGAGTCGAGCACTTCGAGCTCGGCGGGCAGCTTCTCCTTGAGCGCCGCGTTCACCTCGTCGGTGGTGGCGGCGGTGGCCTTCGGGTCGATGAAGGCGAGCAGGTTGCCGTTGTACTCGGGGACGATCGTCAGGCCGCCGCCCTTGACCTGGTCGTAGACGACCTCGCGGCTGCCGATGCGCGGCTTCTCCTCCACCTGCACGCCCTTGGCCTCCAGCGCCTGGGCGTAGATGGAGGCGAGCAGCACGCTCTCGTCGAAGTCGAAGGAGCCGACGACGGCCTTGCCGCCGGCTCCGGAGGCCGAGGCCGAGCCGCTGGGGGCGGCGCTCGTCGTGTCGAGCGGGTTGCCCCCGGTGCTGCCGCCGCCCCCGCAGGCGGCGAGTGCGAGCATCGCCGTCAGGAACACGCCGGCGACGCCGTACTTGCGTCTCATCTTGCTTTTCCCCTTCCAAGCGGGAGGTAATACAGGAGACTATCGGACCTTCAACCGCTGGCTCACCCCAGGCGACACCGTCACTCTCTGGGCGAGCGCGAACAGGACCTGCACCACAAGGGCGAACAGCACAATCAGTACTGAACCCCCCACGACGCTCGCGTAATCCTTCGTCGCGAAACCGTCGATCACATAACGCCCGAGACCGCCCAGCCCGGTGTAGGCGGCGACCGTGGTGGTGGCCACCACCTGGATGGCCGACAACCGGCAGCCGAGCAGGATCAGCGGCAGCGCCACCGGCACCAGCACCCGCCCGAGCACCTGCGGGCCGCGCAGCCCCATCCCGTACGCGGCGTCGCGCAGCTCGGGATCGACCCCCTTGATCCCCTCGAACGTGTTGACCAGGATCGGCGGCACCGACAGCAGCACCAGCGGGATGATCACCGGCCAGATCGACGCCGTGCCCAGCAGCAGCACGAACATCACGAGCAGGCCCAGCGTGGGCAGCGCCCTGGCCAGGTTCGCGGACACGACGACCAGCAGCTCGCCCCGGCCCGTGTGCCCGATCGCCAGGCCCAGCGGCACCGCGATCAGCACCGCCAGCAGCAGCGCCAGCCCCGAGAACTCCAGGTGCTCCAGCAGGCGGACCGGGATGCTGCCCGGCCCCGACCAGTTCTCGCCGCTGCCGAAGAACTCGCCCAGCCAGCTCACGAACGACGACAGCCACGTCATGACGCCTGCCCCTTCCGCGCCCGCACCCAGGGGGTGAGCAGCCGCTGGGCCAGCACCAGCAGGCCGTCGGCGACCAGCGCGAGCAGCACGATGAGCACGATGCCGACGATCACCGGCGGCATGAACGGGTTCTGGTACGCCCGCGTGAACAGCCCCCCGAGCCCGCCCTGCCCGATCAGCGCCCCCACGCTGACCAGGCTGATGCTGGAGACCGCGACCACGCGCATCCCGGCCAGCACCACGGGCACCGCGATCGGCAGCTCGACCTGGAGCAGGCGGCGCAGCGGAGTGAAGCCCATCGCGACGGCCGACTGGCGTACGTGGTCCGGCACCGAGTTGAGCCCGTCGACCACGGCCGGGATCAGCACCGCCATGCCGTAGAAGGTGAGCGGGATGATCACGGTGGTCTGCGACAGCCCGGTCACCGAGATCAGCAGCATGAAGACGGGCAGCGACGGCAGCGCGTACACGACGTTCATGAGCCCCGTGGTGGGCTGGTAGAGCCAGCGCCAGCGCACGGAGGCCAGGCCCAGCGGGAGCGCGAGGACCAGCGCGAGCACGATCGGCACCAGCGACATCGTGAGGTGGTCGGTGAGCAGGTTCCTGATGCTGTCGGCCCGGCCGGTGTCCCAGTTGCGCCCGATCCACTCCCAGATGGAGGGAGGACCGTCACCCATCTGCCGCCTCCGCCAGCGCCTCGTCCAGTGCCTGCCGGGTGGCCACGCCGACGGCCCTGCCCCGCTCGTCCACGGCCACCGCGCAGCCGGACGGCGACAGCAGCGCCGCGTCGAGCGCGGCGCGCATGCTGTCGGTGCCGTGCACGAACGTCCCGAACGGCTCCAGCTCCTCAGGCCGGTCGCTGGAGCGCCAGCCGAGCGGCCGGCCGTCGCCGTCGACCACCAGCAGCCACCGCTCCGGCGAGCTGCCGTCGAAACCTTCCGCCACGGTCAGGTCGGTACGCAGCCGCAGCCCCGCCGTGGAGATGAAGCGCAGCCGCCTGATCCCCCGGTCCTGTCCCAGGAACTCGCGGACGAAGTCGTCGGCCGGCTCCGACAGCAGCGTCTTGGGGTCGGCGAGCTGGGCCAGCCTGCCGCCCACCTGCAGCACCGCCACCTGGTCGCCCAGCTTGATGGCCTCGTCGATGTCGTGGGTGACGAACACGATCGTCTTGTTCAGCTCGCTCTGCAGCCGCAGCAGCTCGTCCTGGAGGTTGGTGCGGACGATGGGGTCGACGGCGCTGAACGGCTCGTCCATGAGCAGCACGGGCGGGTCGGCGGCCAGCGCCCTGGCCACGCCGACGCGCTGCTGCTGGCCGCCCGAGAGCTGGAACGGGTAGCGGCCCGCCAGCGCCGGGTCGAGGCCGACGCGCTCCAGCAGCTCCATGGCCGTGGCCCTGGCCTTCTTGCGGTCCCAGCCCAGCAGGTAGGGGACGGTGGCGATGTTGTCGACGATCTTCCGGTGCGGGAACAGGCCGGCCTGCTGGATGACGTACCCGATGCCGCGCCGCAGCGTCGGCGGGTCGATGCCCTGCACCGGGACGCCGTCGAGGAGGATGCGGCCCTCCGTCGCGTCGATCATCCGGTTGATCATGCGCAGGGAGGTGGTCTTCCCGCAGCCTGACGGGCCGACGAACACGGTGATCCGGCCGGTGGGCGCCTCCAGGGTGAGGCGGTCGACCGCGACCGTGCCGTCCGGATAGCGTTTGGTGACAGACTCGAATGTGATCACGCGCGAACTCTCGCTCAGGGGCTTCCGGCGGCAGTGCCGCAGCCCCCGTGCCACGACCGCCGCATGATCTGCTGAACCCACAGACTACGGCGGCTCGTACCGGCCTGTCCCCTCGGGTTTTCCTGAAGCGTTTCACCTGAGCTGGGAGATTCCGACGAAATCTGGATCTGGTAGTGCGCCGGACCACGAAGAGTTGGCATGATAACCCTCACAATTCTTGACGCTTCAGCTCACAACTCCTGACGCGCACTCACCCCCCAGCGTCCGCATCCAGCAAGAGGAACCGGCCCGTGTCCCAGTCGCTCACCGATCAGCGCCGGCGCGCAGAAGTGATCGCAGAGCTCTACGACCTCCATGCCGCCGGGCTGTTCGCGTACTGCGCCGACCAGCTCGGCGACCTCGGCTCGGCCTCCGACGTCCTGGTGGCCGTGCTCGGCGGCGTCCCCGCCACCCCGCCGCCCCGCGCGGCGCTCTACGCCTTCGCCCGCCGCGAGATCCACCGGCGGGACATCGTGTACTCCCCGCCCGCCGTCGACCCGCTCATCGACCCCGCCACCGCGCTCGTCGAGCGCACCCTGCGCGAGCTGCGCCCGCACCAGCGCGAAGTGCTCGTGCTGTGCGCGGTGTGCGGGCTGAGCAAGCAGGAGCTGGCGTGGGTGCTCGACGTCGCGCCCGACACCGCCGAGGAGCTGGCGGTGGGCGCCGGGCACCGGTTCAGGCAGTCGCTGGGGGCCGCGCTGGCCTCGACCGGCGTCCGCGTGCCCAAGCCCGTGGCCGACGTCTACGGCGCGCTCGCCATCGCGCCGCTGGCCGATGTGCTCGGCCGCCTGCCCTGGCCGCAGCCGCCCGGCACGCTGCGCATCCACTTCGCGGGCTCCCGCACGGCGGCGCCCGCCCCGCTGTTCACCAAGCCGCGCTGGCCGAGCCCGCCCGTGTGGCCCCAGCCGCTGGCGGAGGCGGACCCGGCGTCCAGCACGGTCATCTTCCCGGCCGAGCTGCTGACGCCGCCGTCGCCGGCGCACACCCCCGTGCACGAGGCGACCACGGCTCCCATGCCCAAGCTGCGCGACCCGCTGTCGCCGCCTAGAGACGTCCTCGACCCCGGCCCGCCGCTGCGGGATCCGCTCGGGTCGGCGCGGACGCTCAGGGGGCCCCTGGGCGAGCCCGGGGTGCCGTCCGCCGGCGACAAGTGGGTGGCCGGGGCGTCCTCGTCCCGGAAGGCGGGGCAGGAGCGCCCGTTCTTCATGGCCGCCCCCGACCCCACGGCCGCCGAGCCGTTCGCCACCGGTGACGTGATCCTGCCCAAGGACGCGCCCGACCCGTACATGACCGGCGACGTGCTCCTCCACGACGGCCCCTCCCGGCCGCTGCCGCCGCCCCGGCGCGCGCCCGCCGACCGCCGGCCGCCGTCGCCGGAGCCGCAGCCGACGCCGGAGGAGTTCCGCCGGCCCCCGGCCGCGCCCGAGGAGTTCCGCCGGCCGCCGTCGGCGCCCGCGCCGCGCCGTCAGGCGTCCCGCGCCGAGGAGCCCGTACGCGGACCGGCGGCCCCGCTGTTCAAGCCCCGCAGCAAGCGTGCGTCCTCCAGGCCCGCCGGCGAGCCGGTCTACCGGCTGCCCGGCCCGTCCGAGCAGGACGAGGCGGGTTCGCCCGCACGGCCGCTGGAGAAGCCGCTCGTCAAGCCGCTGGAGAAGCCCCTCGACCGGCCCCGTCAGGGTGACGGGAAGCCGGGCCGGCCGGGCGCCTCCGTCCTGGAGCCGCGTCCCGTGCGGGCCAGGCCCGCCCCCAAGCGGCGCCCCGACAGCGCCCGCCCCAAGAAGGTGCGCCGCCGCAAGGACCGCCACCACGACTGGGTGTGGGAGCTCGTCGGGTTCCTGCTGTGCGTGGCCATCGCGATGATCGTGTTCTTCTCCATGCCGGTCATCGTCGGCCCGTGACGATCATCGGGGTGGCGGGCCGGCCCGCCACCCCGTTTCTTCACGCGCCGATGAGGGCGGCCGGGTCGAGCCCGGCCACGCGGGCGGGGTCGGCGAGGATGTCGATCGAGACGATCCTGCCGTCCGCGATCGTGAACGCTCCGACGGCGACCGTCTTGCCGTCCACGACGTTGAGCGCCCCCGCGACGCCGTTGACCAGCACGGGGTGCGCGAACGGCGCCATCCGCCGGAACATGAGCGCCTGCTGCCCGACCGTGAGCGCGCCGCGCAGCTCGTTCCAGCCCCTGGCCACCGTGGGCCCCATGTCGGTGCGCAGCACGACGTCGGGGTGCAGCAGCGACACCAGCGTGTCGAAGTCGCCCTCGCGGGCGGCCGCCATGAACGCCTGCACCACCTCCCGCTGCCGCGACACGTCCGGGTCGGGCTCGGGCGCCGCGCCGCGCACGCGGCGGCGGGCGCGGCTGGCGAGCTGCCGGGTGGCGGCCGGCGTGCGGTCGATGATCGAGGCGATCTCCTCGAACGGCACCGCGAACATGTCGTGCAGCACGAACGCCAGCCGCTCTGTCGGCTCCAGGGTCTGCAGCACGACGAGCAGCGCCAGCCCCACAGAGTCCGCCAGCAGCGCCTCCTGCTCGGGATCGACGCCGTCCGCCGGGCTCACCACCGGGTCGGGCAGGCGCTCCTCCAGCGGGTCCTCGCGGCGGTGCTCGCGGGAGCGCAGCATGTTCAGGCAGATGCGGGCCACGACCGTGGTGAGCCAGCCGCCCATGTTCCGCACGTCGGCGGTGTCGGTGCGGTTGAGCCTGATCCACGCCTCCTGCACGGCGTCGTCGGCCTCGCTGAGCGAGCCGAGCATCCGGTACGCGACGGCTCTGAGCTGACCGCGTTGCGCCTCGAAGAGGCCGGTCAGATAGTCGTGGTCGTCCATGTGTCACATTCCTTCTCGGGCCCGCGTCATTGCTGTGACCCATGAAAGCGGGCCGGCGTGACATGGCCGGCCCCGGGCCCCCTCTCTGGAGTGGGCGATGGAGGCACGGATGGGCCGGCCGCCTCAGCCGGATGACAGGATGAGGCCGCTGGTCGGGACGCCCGTCCCGGCCGTCACCAGGACGTTCGTGACGTCGGGGAGCTGGTTGACCGCCGTGCCCCTGATCTGGCGGACGGCCTCCGCGATGCCGTTCATGCCGTGGATGTACGCCTCCCCGAGCTGCCCGCCGTGCGGGTTGACCGGGAGGCGGCCGTCCAGCTCGATGCCGCCGTCGGCGAGGAACCCGGGCGCCTCGCCCCGCCCGCAGAAGCCGAGCTCCTCCAGCTGGGTCAGGACGAACGGCGTGAAATGGTCGTACAGGATCGCCGTCTGGATGTCGGCGGGAGATAGGCCGGAGATCTCCCAGAGACGCCGGCCGACGACCGACATCTCCGGCAGGCCGGTCATGTCATCCCGGTAGTAGCTCGTCATCATCATCTGGCCGGCCCCCGCCCCCTGGGCCGCCGCCGTGATCACGGCCGGGGAGCGGCGCAGGTCGCGGGCCCGTTCGGTGGAGGTGACGACCAGCGCCACCGCCCCGTCGCTCTCCTGGCAGCAGTCGAGCAGGTGCAGCGGCTCCACGATCCACCGGGACGCCTGGTGCTCCTCCAGCGTGATCGGGCGGCCGTGGAACCAGGCGGCCGGGTTCGTGGCCGCGTGCCTGCGCATGGCCACCGCCACCCGCCCGAAATCCTCCGAGGTCGCGTTGTGGACGTGCATGTAGCGGCGCGCGAACATGGCCACCCACGCCGCCGGCGTCATCAGCCCGAACGGCACGTGCCAGCTCATCTCCAGCCCCTGCGAGCCCGGCTGCCCGGCCAGGCCCGCGTTCGGGCGGCCGAACCGGCGGCCCGAGCGCTCGTTGAACGCCCGGTAGCAGACCACCGTGCGGGCCGCGCCCGTGGCCACCGCCATGGCCGCGTGGGCGACGGTGCCGCAGGCCGCGCCGCCGCCGTACTCGACGCGGGAGAAGAACGTCAGCTCGCCGATGCCCGTCTCCCTCGCGACGGCGATCTCCTGGTTGGCGTCCTGGCTGTAGGTGACCAGGCCGTCCACGTCGGCCGGCGACAGGCCCGCGTCGTCCAGGGCCGCCAGCACCGCCTCGGCGGCGAGCCGCAGCTCCGAGCGTCCCGACTGCTTGCTGAACTCGGTGGCGCCGATGCCGGCGATGGCGGTCGTCGTCACTGCGTCTCCAAGGTGACCGTGCCCGTGGCGTGCTCGCCCAGGCTCACCCGGCCGCGCACCTCGACCGTCAGCCGCTCGCCCGCGCCCGCCACGACCGTGCCGCTGAACGTCAGGCGGTCGCCCGCGTACGCGGGCACGCCCAGCTTGACGTCGATGCTCCTGATCACGGCCCGGGGGCCCGCCCAGTCGGTCACGTAGCGCTCGACCAGGCCCATCGTGGTCAGGATGTTCAGGAAGATGTCCTTGGAGCCCTGGGCGCGGGCCAGCGCCGTGTCGTGGTGCACCGGCGTGTAGTCCATGGTCGCCAGGGCCGTGGAGACGACCATCGTGGGCGTCAGGTCGATCGACAGCTCCGGCAGCGCGGCCCCGATCATGGCCGCGTCCACATGGGCAGGACGAGCCGGTCGTCCATCCGGCGGTAGGTCACCCGCAACGGCATTCCGATCCTCACTTCCTCGACGGGGCAGTCCACGACGTTGCCCACGATCCGCACGCCCTCCGGCAGCTCCACCACCCCCACCACGAACGGCGTCTCCCGGCCCGGCACGGGCGGATGGTGGTGCACGACGTAGCTGAACAGCGTCCCCGTGCCGTCGGCCACCCGGTACGTACGCTCCGAGGAGCGGCAACGCGGGCACAGCGGGCCGGGCGGATGGCGCAGCTCGCCGCAGTCGGCGCACGCCTGGACGCGCAGCTCGCCCCGGTTCACGCCCTCCCAGAAGAACGCCGTGTCCTGGTTGACGGCGGGCTGGAGCGGATACGGCTCCATCGCCTTCGCCTTCGGCGGGCGGAACTTCAGTACCCGGAACATCATCTCGGCGACCGGCTCGTCGTCGTCGGTGTACCAGGTGATGTTCCACGTCGCGAAGTAGCCGACGCCCAGAGCCGTCCGCTTCGGCCCCGCCAGGCCCGCGAACCTCGTCGCCGGGGTCAGCCGCTCCCCTACCCGGACGTAACGGTGGTAGGTCTGCTCGCAGTTCGTCGCCACCACGCCCGTGTAGCCGCTGCCGTCGAGCGCGGCCATCATGTCGTCCACCGGCGAGCGGTCCTTCGCGCCGCGGCGCAGGCCCGGCATCGTCCACACCTGGGCCATGGCGGGCGGGGCCAGGCCCTCCTCCAGGTAGCGCGGGTTCTCGTCGCCCATGGCGGTCAGCCAGTGCCTGATCATCGGGACGTTCACGGGGTCGGCGGCCGGAGCGCCCCGCACCTCCCCGAGCGCCGCCTGCTTGCCCGCCAGCTCGTGCAGCTCCTCGTCAGTCATCGGTGCGGCCTCGGCAGGCTCGCGCTTGTCGGAGGCGGTCATCGCGGCGGCCTCGGGAGGCTCAGGCCGAGCATGGCGATCAGCTCGCGCTGCACCTCGTTCACCCCGCCGCCGAACGTCAGCACCACCGCGCCCTTCACCCCGTGGTCGAGGCGTTCGAGCAGCTCGGCCGTCTCCGGGTCCGACGGGTCGCCGTACCTGGCCAGCACGTCCCCGACGATCCGGCCGATCTCCTGCATGCGCTCCGAGCCGTAGATCTTCGTCGCGGACGCGTCCGGCGCGCCCAGCCAACCCAGGTCCATGTTGGCCGCCACCTGCCAGTTGAGCAGCTCGTTCGTCCGGAACGCCGCCCACACCTCCGCCAGCGCCCGCCGCACGTCCGGCTCGGCGTCCGCGCCGGTGCGGCGCGCCCAGGCGCGGAAGCGGTCGTACGTCTGGCCGAGGTTGCCCGCCGGGCCGAGCGTGACACGCTCGTGGTTGAGCTGGTTGACGATCAGGTCCCAGCCGCGGTCCACCTCGCCGACCACCATGTCCACCGGGACGCGCACGTCCGAGTAGTACGTCGCGTTGGTGTGGTGGCGGCCGTCCATGGTCACGATCGGCGTCCACGAGAAGCCCGGATCGTCCGTGGAGGCGATCATCATGGTGATGCCCTTGTGCTTCTTCGCGGTGGGGTTCGTGCGGGCGGCCAGCCAGATGTACTGCGCGTAGTGGGCGCCGCTGGTGAAGATCTTCTGGCCGTTGACGACGTAGTGGTCGCCGTCGAGCACCGCCGTCGTCCTCAGCGAGGCCAGGTCCGTGCCCGCCTCCGGCTCGCTGTAGCCGATCGCGAAATGGCACTCGCCCGCGAGGATGCGCGGCAGGAAGTGCTCCTTCTGCCGCTCCGTCCCGTACTGCATGAGCGTCGGCCCCACCGTCTGCACGGTGATGATCGGGTACGGCACGCCCGCGCGGGCGATCTCGTTGGCGAAGATCTGCTGCTCCAGGGGGCCGTAGCCGCTGCCGCCGTACTCCTTGGGCCAGCCGAGGCCCAGCTTGCCGTCCCGCCCGAGGCGGCGGCAGTGCGCCATGTACGCCTCGCCGAACGGATCCTCGGCGATCTTGGCGCGGTCCTCGGCGGTGAGGCAGCCCTGGAAGTACTCGCGCAACTCGTCACGGAGCCTGCGCTGCTCGGGGGTCAGGTCGATGAACATCAGACGAGCGCTCCGATCACGTCGAGCTGGGCGTCGGCGCCGCCGAGCAGCAAGGACAGGTGCCTGGCCTGGGCGAAGTAGCGATGCAGCGGGTAGGTGACGTCGAGGCCGAGGCCACCGTGCAGGTGCTGGCAGGTGTAGAGCGCCCTGAACGCCCCACTGACGTGGTACGCCGCCAGCGCCAGGTCCTCCTCCGCCGGCAACCCCTCGCCCAGCCGCCACACCGCCGACCACATGGCCACGTCCAGGGCCCTGGCGGCGATGTAGACGTCGGCGATCTGCATCGTCACCGCCTGGAACTCGGCCAGCGCCCGCCCGAACTGCCGGCGCTGCTTGATGTAGGCGGTCGTCAGCTCCAGCGCGCCCGCCAGCACGCCGCTCGCCTGCGCGGCCACGGCCGCCATGAAGATCCGCCGCGCGTCCGCCACCGCCTCCGGCCCCGCGACCCGCTCCGCCGGGGTGCCGTCCAGCACGACCGTGGCGGCCGGCTCGCCCGTGGAGGTGAACTCGGCCGCCGTCACCGGCTCCTCCATGAGGAACAGGCCGTTATCGGCGGTCACCAGCACCGCCCCTCCGGGATACGGCACCCCCACCTTCCGCCCGCTCACCCTCCACCCGGCTTCGCCTTCGGCCCCCGCGCCGGCACCTCGTGCCTCCGCCGCGACCGGCCCGGCACCCACCCCTCCGGCACTCGGCCCGGCGCCACCCTGCCCCGCAGCACTCGCCCCGGCCGCGCCCGCGTCACCCGACGCCGCGGCCCCGGGTTCAACCGTGACCTGGCGGGCGGTGGTCGTGGGCGGGTCGGCAAGGGCGCGGGCCGGCTCGCGCAGGGCGAGGGTGAGGCGGCCGGTGCGTTGCTGGTCGGGGGTGCCGTGGCGGGCCAGGAGGAGCGTCGAGGCCAGGGTCGGCAGCGCGGGCACCATGGCCGCCCGCGCGCCCACCTCGCGCAGCACGACGGCCATCTCCACCGGCCCGAGCCCGGCCCCGCCCGCCTCCTCGGGCACGCACACGCCCATCAGCCCGGCCTGCCACAGCCGCTCCTCGTCGCCGTCCTTGGCGAGGACGTCGGCGGCCAGCTTCTTCAGATCCTGCTGGGTTTCGTCCAGGTTGAAATCCACTACGTCTCCAAGAGGTGTTGCCTGCCGTGCCGTACGAACTCCTCCTCGATCCCCTTCACGTCCGCCTCGGTGAGCGGCCTGAACCCGTCGGGCCCGCGCACCCAGACCGGGTCGGGGGTGCGCCAGGCGTCCCGGGCGAGCCGCCGCTTGACGACCTTGTGCGAGGCCGTCTGCGGCAACTCCCGACAGACGCGGACGAAGCGGGGCATGGACTTGACGCCGAGATCCCGCCGCGAGGCCAGGAACGCGGCGAACGCACCCGGATCGAAGCCGGCGGCGCCGTTCATGACGAGGGCGGCCATGACCTGGTCACCGGCCGCCGGGTCGGGCACGGGATAGACCGCCGCCTCCACCACGCCGCCGAACTCCCGCAGCGCCGCCTCGATCGGCGCGACCGCCAGGTTCTCGCCGTCGACGCGCAGCCGCTCGGTGCCCCGGCCGGCGAAGAAGACGTAGCCGTCGGCGTCCATGTAGGCGAGGTCGCCGGACCAGAACGCCCCGTCCCTGACCCGCTCGGCGTCGGCGCCGGGGTCGTTGTAGTAGCCCTCGAACAGGCCGAGCCCGGCCGTGTTGACCAGCTCCCCGATGGCCTCGTCGGGGTTGAGCAGGCGGCCGTCCTCGATGCGGGCGGGCGGGCAGGGCCGGGTGGTGAACGGGTCGAGGATCCGCACGCCCTCGGGCAGGCGGCCGAGGCAGCCCGGCGGCCCGGCGGGGTCGGGGATGAGCGAGATCGCGGTCTCGGTGGAGCCGAAGGCGTCGATGACCAGGCAGCCGAACCGCTCCCCGAACCTCCTGACCGCCACCGCGCTCCCCTCGTTCCCGAAGGCGATTTTGAGCGGGTTGTCGGCGTCGTCGGGTTGCTCGGGGGTGGCGAGGACGTAGGAGAGCGCCTTGCCGACGTAGTGCAGGTACGTACAGCCGTATCGCCTGATGTCGGGCAGCACCCCGGAGGCCGAGAAGCGCCGCCGCAGCACCAGCGCCGCCCCGGACGCGACGGCGGGCGCGTAGGCGGCCATGAGCGCGCCGGAGTGGAACAGCGGCATCGAGCAGTAGACGGCGTCCTCGGGGGTGAGCAGCGCGGCCAGGCTCGTCCCGGGCACGGCGAGCTTCCGCTGCGTGATCCGCACGGCTCTGGGACGGCCGGAGGTCCCGGACGTGAAGATCAACATCACGAGGTCCCCCGCCGCCGCCTCCCCCGCACGAGAGGCTTCGGGCGCGGGACCGTCCGCCTTGGGCGCGGGACCGTCCGATTGCGGGGCGAGGGGCAGGGCCGGCACGTCCAGCGACTCCGACACCGCCCGCCCCGTCCCGACGTAGGGTTCGCCGGCCAGGACCAGGTCGACATCGGTCGCGCGGGCGTCGCGGATGAGCTCGTCCACCGACCGCGTCGGGTTCAGCGCCACGACCACGTGCCCGGCCAGCGCCGCGCCGCCGATCAGGCAGACCAGCTCGGGAACGTTCTCGCCGAGCACCCCGACGTGCGTCCCGGCTCCGCGCGCGGACAGCCGGGCTCCGGCGGCGAGGCAGTCCGCGACGTGCCGGCGCCACGACCACACCCTGCCCTCGAAGACGACCCCGGGCCGGTCGTCCTCGGCCCGGGCGAGCAGCAGGGAGGCGAGCGTGTCGGCGGTCATCGCTCCTCCAGCAGGCGCTAGGCAAGCTCGTCCAGCAAGCGCTAGGTAAGCCGAATCGCAAACTAGAACAGATTCTAATAGCTGTCCAGTATCCAGCCAGAGAGATAAACTCCGATATATCCGCGTAACGCCGGAGACATGGGCCAATACGCCTCGTTTGTGACCCGCGAGTAACAAGCCGCGTTATCGAGAAATCAGATAACGTGTTCTTATGCGTACCCCGCAGCCCGCAATCACCGCGCCCCCGAGCGAGACCGAGGCAGCCGTGGAGAGCCACCCCGCGCCGGGCGGGCACAGCGTCCGTACGCGCAGCCAGCACCAACGCCGCAAGCGCATCGTCCAGGCCGCCGCCGCGCTCGCCTCACGCGGCGGCGTCGAGGCCATGCAGATGCGCACGGTGGCCGAGCGCGCCGGCGTGGCGCTCGGCACCCTCTACCGCTACTTCCCCTCCAAGATGGACCTCGTCGTGGCCGTCGTCGGCGAGGAGATCGACCTGCTGGAAAGCAGCATCGAGCGCCGCCCGCCCGGGGCCGCAACCCCGGCCAGCCGCGCCGTCGACGTGCTCATGCGCGCCACGCGGGGGCTCATGCGCGAGCCGGAGCTGGCCGACGCGCTGATCAGGTCGCTGATCCTGGCCGAGGTCCAGACCCCGTTCGGCGACCGCATGACGGGCCTGCTGCTGCGCGTCTCCGCCGACGGGCTGACGCTGGAGGAGGCCACCGAGGAGCAGATCGACCTCGCGGGGTCGCTGTCCAGCGTGTGGGTGCAGGAGCTGCTGGAGATGCTGCGCGGGCGCCGCACGTACGACCAGATCCAGCGCCGCATCGAGACCGCCGCCGCCCGCCTGCTCGCCGACCTCCCCTCGTGAGCCGAACCCACCCCATCCCGTACGGCGAAGCCGCCCCCACCGCCACCCGCCGCACTTCGGCGCGGACCTTCCAGGAACACGCCCGCTGACCCCGTCAGTGGCGAGCCGCCGTTACGCCGCCCCAGTGGGCCGTCCGCGTGGCCGAGCAACGACCCGGCCACCGGGCGAAGACTCCTGGGCGAAGGACTCAGACGAAGGCGGTGACGCCCTCGTACCGTCCCTGGGAGGCCCGCCCCGCCGCCTCGTACTCGAGAAGCACCAGCCCGCTCGGCGTCGCCTCGTGCCGCACGAGGCGCAGCCCGGACGTGCCGCCCGCCCCCGACAGGAGGCGCCGGCCGGCCCGCAGCACGGTGGGCGCGATCACGAGGCGGAGCACGTCGACCAGGCCGGCGGCGAGGAGCGTGTCGCCGAGCCGGCCGCTGCCGTGGATCTGCAGCTCCCGCCCGGGGCGCGCCTTGAGCCCGGCGACCGCCTGGACCGGGTCGCCGCCGACGACGGTGGTGGGGTGCCAGGCGCCTTCGGTGAGGGTGTTCGAGACGACGTACTTGGGCAGCGCGTTCATCCGCCCGGCATACGGATCCGCCGGGTCGGTGATCTTGGGCCAGTCGCGGGCGAACGCCTCGTACGTGCGCCGTCCGAGCAGCAGCCCGTCGGCGAGGTCCAGCCAGCCGGAGGTGCGCCGGACGAACGTCTCGTCGAAGTGGGGCACGAGCCAGCCGCCGTGGGTGAAGCCGCCGCTGGTGTCCTCGTCGGGAGAGCCGGGCCCCTGGCTGACGCCGTCGAGCGTGACGAACTCGGTGAGCGTGAGCCTCATCGCGCGGCCAGGTCTTCGGCGACGGCGGCGAGCTGGGCGGTGACCAGGCCCCAGCCGTCGGCGAAGCCGAGCTTCTCGTGGTGGGCGCGGGATTCGGGGTCGCCGTGCTGGACGAGGACCCGATAGTCCGTGCCGTCGGGGTGGTCGGTCAGGGTGATCGTCGCGGTCATGGCGACGGGGGCCGGGGTGGCCGGGCGCCAGGTGCTGGTGAGCGCGTTGGTGAAGACGATGCGTTCGAGCTCGTCCACGACGAGGAAGCACGCGTCGAGGTGCGGGACGAACGCGCCGTCCGCGTCGCCCATCCGGGTGACGAACGCCCCTCCCGGCCTGGGGTCGAGCCGGTCCACCTGGCAGCGGGCGGGGGCCGGCAGCCACCACTGGGCGAGCTTGGCCGGATCGGTCCAGGCGTGCCAGACGGCGGCGCGCGGGGCGCGGATGATCCGCTGCAGGGTGAGGTCGAGATCGGGGTTCATGGATTGCCCTCCTCGGGGCCGGTGACGAACTGTTCGAGGCGGTCGGTGCGCTCCTCCCAGATCCGGCGCTGCTCCGCGAGCCAGCCGTCGATGAGGGCGAGGCGGTCGCGGTTGAGCACGCAGGTGCGCACCCGGCCGGACTTGGCCGTGCGGATGAGCCCGTTCGTCTCGAGCATCCGCACGTGTTTCATGAACGAGGGGAGCGTCATCGGGAACTCGCGGGCGAGGTCGCCGACGCTCACGGGCCCGCGGCCGAGGCGACGGACCACGGCGCGCCGTGTCGGGTCGGCCAGGGCGACGAACACGCCGTCCAGCTCCGCCGAATACTGTGCCATGCGGCTAAGTATGAGGGGATCGTAATGGTTAGCGCAAGGGCTAAGTGTTCGGCGTCTGTCGAAGCATTCCCCGTTCTGTCGGTGCCGGAGGCTATACAGGGGGTATGACCGACAAGCCGACGAACGAGGACTTCCTCCGGCTGGCTGATCCGATGCGGCGTGAGCTGCTGGCGCACTGCTACCGCATGATGGGTTCGGTGCACGAAGCCGAGGACCTCGTGCAGGAGACGTACCTACGCGCGTGGCGCGGCTATGAGAACTTCGAGGGGCGCTCCTCCCTGCGCACCTGGCTCTACCGCATCGCCACCACCACCTGCCTGACCGCGCTCGACAGCCGCTCCAGGCGCCCGCTCCCGACCGGCCTCGGCGCGCCGAGCCAGGAGGCCACCGCGCCCCTGGTGCAGGACAACGAGGTGCTGTGGCTGGAGCCGGTGCCCGACGCGCTGGCCGGCGTCGGCGGCGACGACGACCCCGCCTCGATCGTGACCTCCCGCGAGAGCATCCGGCTCGCGCTGATCGCGGCGCTGCAGCACCTGCCGCCCCGGCAGCGGGCGGTGCTGATCCTGCGCGACGTGCTCAAGTGGAAGGCCGCCGAGGTGGCCGAGGCCGTCGGCACCTCCACGGCGGCGGTCAACAGCATCCTGCAGCGGGCCAGGGCGCAGCTCAGCGAGGTCTCGCCGAGCCTCGACGACCCGGTGGAGCCGCTGACGCAGGAGCAGCGGGCCCTGCTCGACCGCTACGTGGCCGCGTTCGAGAACTACGACGTCGACAGCCTGGTCGACCTGTTCACGAAGGACGCGGTCTGGGAGATGCCGCCGTTCGTGGGCTGGTACCAAGGGCCGGAGACGATCGCCGAGCTCACCCGCACGCAGTGCCCGGCGGAGAAGGCGGGCGATCTCAAGCTGGTGCCCGTCGCGGCCAACGGCCAGCCGGCCTTCGCTCTCTACTACCGGCGCGACGACGTCTACGAGCAGTTCGCGATCGCGGTGCTGACGTTCTCGGGCGATCGCATCAGCCACGTCGGCATGTTCTTCGAGGAGTCGCTGTTCGCGACGTTCGGGCTGCCGTCGAAGTGGGAGGGTTCCGAAACAAAGTAGAACGCGTTACAGTCGCGCCAGAGCGTCGTTCTGGAGGCGGCCATGGGCACACCGGTCATCGTCGAAGCCGTCCGCACGCCCATCGGCAAGCGGGCGGGGTGGTTGTCGGAGCTCAAACCGCAACAGGTTCTGGCCGCGGCTCTGAACGGGCTCGTCGAGCGGTCGGGCCTCGATCCGGCCGCCGTGGAGCAGGTGTTCGCCGGCTGCGTGACACAGGCCGGCGAGCAGGGCGGCCACGTCGGCCGCTACTCGTGGCTGTATGCCGGGCTGCCCTACCAGGCCGGGGTCACCACCGTCGACGCCCAGTGCGGCTCCAGCCAGCAGGCGGTGCACCTCGCCGCGGCGATGATCGGCGCGGGCGTGATCGAGGTCGGCGTCGGGTGCGGGGTCGAGGTGATGAGCCGGGCGCCGCTGGGCAGCAACGTGCGTCCCGCCCGTCCCCGGCCGGACGACTGGAGCATCGACCTGCCCGACCAGTTCACCGCCGCCGAGCGCATCGCGCGGCGGCGCGGGCTCACCCGCGAGCGGCTCGACTGGTTCGGGGCGCGCTCGCAGCAGCGGGCCGGCAAGGCGTGGGCGGACGGGCGCTTCGAACGGGAGATCGTGCCCGTCGGCGACGTCCGCAGGGACCAGGGCCTGCGCGAGACCACCGTGGAAAAGCTGGCCGGGCTGAAACCGGTGGTCGAAGGCGGCCTGCACACGGCCGGCACCTCCTCGCAGATCTCCGACGGGGCCGCGGCCGTGCTGGTGACGAGCGAGGCGGCGGCGCGGCGGCACGGCCTGCGCCCCAGAGCCCGGATCCTGGCGCAGGCGCTCGTGGGGGCGGAGCCGTACTACCACCTGGACGGGCCCGTGGAGGCGACGGCGCGCGTCCTGGACAGGGCCGGGATGACGATCGGCGACATCGACCGGTTCGAGGTGAACGAGGCGTTCGCGTCGGTGGTGCTGTCGTGGGCGAGCGTGCACGAGCCCGACCTCGACCGGGTGAACGTCAACGGCGGCGCCATCGCCCTCGGCCATCCCGTGGGGGCCACGGGGGCACGGCTGATCACGTCGGCGCTGCACGAGCTGGAACGGTCGGACTCGACGACGGCGCTGGTCACGATGTGCGCGGGCGGCGCCCTGGCCACGGCCACCATCCTCGAACGCATCAGCTGACCCGCTAGAGAGGGCCCCGCCGCCCCACGACCTCCACCGGCCGCCACAGAAGTCCCGACCCCGCCGACCCGCGACTTCCACCGGCTGCCACAGCAGCCCCGGCCTCCACCCGCTGAATCCAACCAGCCTCCACCGGCTGCCACAGAAGACCTGACCCCCGCTGACCCGCGAGTTTCACCGCCTGCCACCGAAGCGCCTTGGCCGATCACCCCACAAGCCACCATTTCCCGACAAATCAGCCGATCATGTATCTGGCCGCCGGCCCCGGCGCTCAGACCACGTACGCACTTTCTCAATCGGGGGACAGATGAAGTCCAGGCGCAGGCCGTACGCAGAGCAGCGCCCGCAAGACCTCGGCGGCGGCGTGTGCAGCGTGCCGGTGCCGATCCCGGGCAACCCGCTCGGCTACACGCTCGTCTACGCCATCGACTCCCCTCCCGGCCCGGTGCTGATCGACGCGGGATGGAACCATCCGGACGCGTGGGCGGCCCTGAGCGGCGGCCTGGCCACGCTCGGGCTCGACGTGAGCGCGGTGAGGGGGGTGGTGGTCACCCATTTCCATCCTGACCACGCGGGCCTGGCCGGGCAGGTCAGGCAGGCGTCCGGCGCCTGGATCGCCATGCACGAGAGTGACGCCGCGCTGGTCAGGCTCATGGCCGAGTACGCCGGCGCCGAGCACGACGCGTTCCAGGCCGACATGCTGAGACGGGCGGGAGCCGATCCGGGCGAGGCGCGGCAGGTCGCAGGCGAGCGCCCGGCCCCGCCCGCACTGCCGGACCGGGAGCTGCGCGACGGCGACCTCGTGGACCTGCCGGGCCGCAAGCTGCGTGCCGTGCACACCCCCGGGCACACGCCGGGGCACATCTGCCTGCACCTGGAGGACGCTGACCGGCTGTTCACCGGCGACCACGTCCTGCCCGACATCACCCCGCACATCGGGATCTACCCCTACGACCGGGACGACATCGACCCCTTGGGCGACTTCCTGGACTCCCTGGACCGGGTGAGCGAGCTCGGCCCCCTCGACGCCCTCCCCGCCCATGAGTGGATATTTCCTGATGTGGCCGCACGCGCCGCCCAGATCCGCCACCATCACGAGGAGAAGCTCGAACGGCTGCGCGCCCTCCTGGCCCAGCGGCCGCAACCGCTGACCATCTGGGAGGTCGCCGCGATGATGACGTGGAACAGGCCGTGGGACGAGCTGCCCCCGCCGCTGAGGGGCATGGCGGCCGGCGAGGCCGCCGCACACCTGCGCGCCCTGGAGGCCAAAGGTCACGTGCGGCGCCTGCCCGGTGTCGATGCCGTCCGCTTCCACGCTCTAGACTCCTAGACATCCGATGTCTAGGGAGAAGAGCGTGGCGGTCACCGATGCGGCCATCGACAAGATCAAGCAGATGATCCTCTCGGGGGAGCTGGCCCCCGGCGACCGGCTGCCGAAAGAGGCCGACCTGGCCGAACGGCTCGGCCTGTCACGCAACTCGCTGCGCGAGGCCGTCCGCGCGCTGTCGCTGATCAACGTGCTCGACGTGCGGCAGGGCGACGGCACGTACGTCACCAGCCTGGAGCCCGGGCTGCTGCTCGACACGATGTCGTTCGTGCTCGACCTGCACCGCGACGACACCGTCATCCAGTTCTTCGAGGTGCGCCGCATCCTCGAGCCGGCCGCCACGGCGATGGCGACCGAGCAGATGTCCGACGCCGACATCGCCGAGCTGCGGGTGATCCTGGAGTCGCTGCCCGCCCGGCCCACCGTGGAGGAGCTGGTGGCCAACGACCTCCAGTTCCACCACCGCATCGCGCAAGGGTCGGGCAACAGCGTGCTGTGCTCGTTCATCGAGAGCCTGTCAGGGCCGACCACCCGCGCCCGCATCTGGCGCGGCCTCACGCAGGAGGGCGCGATGGACAAGACGCGCGAGCAGCACACCGCCATCTACGAGGCGATCGCCGCCCGCCAGGCGGACGTGGCCCGCGCGTGGGCGACCGTGCACGTGGCGGGCGTCGAGTCGTGGCTGCGCCGGGCCCTGGAGATGGACTGATCTCGTCCGCACATCGGAGGACTCCACGACCGCCGATCAGGGAGAGCCCGACCGGGTAGTACCGGTCCTGTGTCCGACAAACTCTCGAAATACCGGAGCAAACGCGACCCGAACCGCACCCCAGAGCCCGTCCCCGACACCCCCTCGCCAGACGGCACCTCTGATGGCAGGGCCTTCGTCATCCAGGAGCACCACGCCCGCTCCCTCCACTGGGACCTGCGCCTGGAACGCGACGGCGTCCTCGTCTCCTGGGCCGTCCCCAAGGGCCTGCCCGCCGACCCCGACACCAACCATCTCGCCGTGCACACCGAGGACCACCCCATGGAGTACCTCACCTTCCACGGCGAGATCCCCAAGGGCGAGTACGGCGGCGGCACCATGACCGTCTGGGACACCGGCACGTACGAGACGGAGAAGTGGTCGGACCGCGAGGTCAAGGTCGTCCTGCGCGGCGAGCGGGCCTCCGGCCGGTTCGTGCTGTTCCGGACGCGCGGCAAGAACTGGATGATCCACCGCATGGGCGCGCCCGTCCGCGACCCGTTCCCACCCCTGACGCCCATGCTCCCCACCGACCGCACCCGCCCCCCGAAGGACGCCTCGGCCTACGCCTTCGAGTTCGCGTGGGGCGGGCGCCGCCTCCTCGTCCCCATCGACGGCGGCCGCACGGACGCGGCCCGCGACCACCCGTGGCTGCGCGGCCTGGCGGAGTCGTTCGGCAGCCGCACCGCCGTCCTGGACGGCGAAGTGGCCACGCTCGGCGGCGCGGAGCTCCTCGTCTTCTACGACCTCCTGTACGACGACGGCCACTCCCTCCTGACCGAGCCCTACACCACGCGAAGGGCCGCCCTGGAAGCCCTGAACCTGACCGGCCCCCACTGGCAGACCGCCCCATCCTGGCCCGGCGAGTCGGACGCGGTCCGCCGGGCAGCCCGCGAACAGCGCCTGCCCGGGGTGATCGCCAAGCGCCTGAACTCACCGTACGAACCGGGCCCGTCAAAGTCCTGGCTCTTCATCCCCTCCTGACGACCCCACCCCGACCAATCCGTCAGCAGGAGGGCGACCAACGCGTCAGCCCAAAGGCGGCCAACGCGTCAGCCACGTACGTCATGCTGCGGATATGGCCAGCACGCCCATGCGCGAGTTCCTGTCCCGGCACGCCGAACGAGCGGTGGTGGAAGCACTCGACGACACCAGAGTGGTCCTCGTCAACGGCGCCCGCCACTGCGGCAAGAACAGGCTGGTGGGCCGGATCGCGAAGGGCCGGGCGGCCGAATGGCGGGATCTTGACAGCACGGCCACGAGGCAGGCGGCCGTCGAGGACCCGGACGGCTTCGTGGCGTTCCCCGATCTCATGGTGATCGACGAGATCCAGCGGGTTCCCGAGCTATTGCTCGCGATCAAGTCGCAAGTGGACAACGACCCGAGGCCGGGCCGCTTCCTCCTCACCGGATCGTCCCGCCTGCTCGCCCTCAAGGACCTCCCCGACACGTTGCCAGGGCGGATGGAGACGATCGAGCTCTGGCCGTTCGCGCAGGGAGAGATCGACGGCACCGCCGATCGTTTCGTCGACGCCGTCTTCGCGGAAGGGCCCGCGTTGCGGCACAACTCCGAGGTGACCAGGACGGAGTACGCCGAGCGGCTCATCCGCGGCGGCTTCCCGGAAGCGGTGGCCCGCGACAACCCCCGGCGCAGAGGGCGCTTCTTCGACTCCTACCTCGGCGATCTCATCGCACGTGACGTGCGGCAGCTCTCGGAGATCGAGCGTGCCCCCCAGATGACGGCGCTCATCCGCCTCCTGGCCGCCCGATCCGGCCAGTTGCTCGTCGCGAACGCCCTGAGCGCCGAGCTCGGCGTGTCCGCGAGCACGGTGATCCGCTATCTCGCCCTGCTCGAAGAGGTCTTCCTCATCAAGCGGATCCCGGCCTGGTCCAGAAACCTGAGCAACCGCGCCGTGGGCACGCCGAAGGTGGCGTTCGTGGACTCCGGCGTGGCGGCGAACGTGCTCGGGACCGACGCGCGCGGCCTGGTGCGGCCCGGGGGCGCGTTCGGGCCGCTGCTCGAAGGGTTCGTGCTCATGGAGCTGGCCCGGCAGCTCACCTGGTCGGACGAGCTCGTCGATCTCTCCCATTACAGGACGAAGGACGGCGTCGAGGTGGACGCCGTGCTGGAGAACAGGCAAGGGCGCGTCGTGGGCATCGAGGTCAAGGCCGCCTCGACCGTACGGGGTGGGGATTTCAGGGGGCTGAGACACCTGGCCGACCGGCTCGGGGACGACTTCGTCGCGGGCGTGGTCCTCTACACCGGCACCCAGACCCTCCCCTTCGGGGATCGCATGCGGGCCATGCCGGTGAGCGCGCTCTGGGAGGCCGGGTAGGCCCGTCCGGCGACGGGCCCGCCGCAACCGCCTCCTCGCCGGGATCATCACCTCCCTGCCGCGAGCAACCCCTCTCCTTCCAGGTCCGCCCACAGCTCCTCGGGCACCGGGCGGGACCACAGGTCGGCGTTGCGGCGTACCTCCTCCGGGGTGCGGGCGCCCAGGACGATCGTGGTGATCGCCTCGTGCCGCAGCGGGAACGCCAGGGCCGCGTGCGGCAGGGTGACGTCGTGCCGTTCGCAGATTCCGGCGATCCGCCTGGCGCGCTCCAGCAGTCGCGGCGGCGCCGGCGCGTAGTCGTACGTGCCGGCCGGCTCGTGCGTGGCGAGGATGCCGCTGTTGAAGACCCCGGCGGCCAGCACCTTGACGCCCCGCTTCGCGCACTCGTCCAGCAGGGGCAGGCCCGACTGGTCGAGGAGGGTGTAGCGGCCGGCGAGCATGACGACGTCGATGTCGGTCTCCTGGACGAAGCGCAGCGGCACCTCCCACTGGTTCATGCCGACGCCGATGGCCCGCACCCGGCCGGCGGCGCGCAGCTCGGCCAGCGCCGGGTACGCCTCGCCGATGGCCTGGTCCGCGTGGTTGTCGGGGTCGTGGATGAGGGCGATGTCCACGGACGGGAGGCCGAGGCGTTCGAGGGATTCGTCCAGGGAGGCGCGGACGCCGGCGGCGGAGAAGTCCCACACCCGCTCCAGCTCCCCCGAGACGTCGAAGATGTCGTCGTCGTGGCCGGGGCCGGACGCCTTGGGGCGCAGCAGGCGGCCGACCTTCGTGGACAGCAGGTAGCCGGACCGGCCGGCGAGCGCGGCGCCGAGGCGGCGCTCGGACAGGCCGAGGCCGTAGTGGGGGGCAGTGTCGTACAGGCGCACCCCGCTGTCCCAGGCCGCGTCCACCGTGGCGCGGGCCTGCTCCTCGGCGACCTCGTCGTACAGGTTGCCGATGGGCGCGCCGCCGAACCCGTGGCGGGGCAGGTCCAGTGCCATCAGTCCTGTGCCTTTCCGCCCGCGATCCGGCTGATCATGAGGGCGATGAGGATGATCGAGCCGTAGATCACCGGCTGCCAGAAGCCGGAGACGCCGATGAGGGTGAGGATGTTCTGGACGAGGCCGATGACCAGCACGCCGGTGAGCGCGCCGAGGATCGTGCCCTTGCCGCCGTCCATGCTGACGCCGCCGATGACGGCCGCGGCGAACACCATGAAGATCCACCCGACGCCCTGGTTGTTGCCGATCGCCCCGAGGCGTCCGGTCTCCAGGATGCCGGCCAGCGCCGCGAGCGTGCCGCCCAGGATGAAGACGCCGTACAGGACGCGGTCCACCCGGATGCCGGCGGCGCGGGCGGCGTCGATGTTGCCGCCGATGGCGTACAGGGCGCGGCCGAGCCTGAGGTAGCCGAGGCCGAAGATGCCGGCGGCGAACAGCACGCCGGCGATCCAGATGGCGGCCGGCAGGCCGAGCCACATGGCGCTGCCCAGGTAGAGGATGGATTCGGGGAGCTGGAACAGCGTCTTGCCCTCGGTCGGCCCCTGGAGGAAGCCGTGCACGATGATCAGCATGGCCAGCGTGACGATGAACGCCGACAGCTGGAACCTGATGATCAGGAAGCCGTTGAACGCCCCGATCGCGGCCCCGATGAGCAGCGCCAGCGGGATCACCAGCGCGCCCGGCAGCCCGATGCCGAAGCCGCCGGCGGCGGCAGGGATCACCAGCATCACCGCGATGGCCGGCGCGGTGCCGACCGTGGACTCCAGCGACAGGTCGAACTTCCCGGCGATCAGGATCATCGACTCGGCCAGCACGAGCAGCGAGATCGCGGCCTGCTGCTGGAGCACGTTCGTGAGGTTGCCCGCGGTCAGGAAGGTCGGGTCGAGGAACGCGCCCACGATGAGCAGGAGCACGATCACCGGCACGAGCGTCAGGTCGCGGAACCTGGCCATCCTCAGCCGAGGGGCGGGTGCGGTCAAAGTCGTCACTCTTCCATGCCTTCCATCACGGCCACGAGCTCGTGGTCGGTCCAGCCACGTGGCACGTCCTTCACCACCCTGCCGTGGAACATCACCAGCACCCTGTCGCAGATGCGCAGGTCGTCGAGCTCGTCGGAGACCACCACGGCGCCCGCGCCGCGCTCGACCGCGTCCTCGACGGCGCCGAGCAGGGCCTGCTTGGCCTTGACGTCCACGCCGGCGGTCGGGTTGATCACGACCAGCACGGTCGGGTCGTCCACGAGGGCCCGCGCGAAGACGACCTTCTGCGCGTTCCCGCCGGACAGGTCGCCGACGGGCTGGTCGGGGCCTTCGGTCTTGATGTCCAGCGCCGCGATCATCCGCTCCGCGGTGGCGCGCCGCCTGGCCGGGGAGACCAGGCCGTAGCGGCCCAGCTTGCGGGCGATCGGGAACGTGGCGTTCTCCCCCACCGACAGCAGGGGGACGAACCCCTCGTGGTGCCGGTCCTCGGGCACGAACCCGAGCCCGGCCCGTATGGCGGCGGGCACGTCGCCGGGCCGGACGCGGGTGCCGTTCACCTCGACGGTGCCGGTGTCGGGTTTGCGCAGCCCGACCAGCGTCTCGGCGAGGCCGACCTTGCCACTGCTCGCGGACCCGGCCAGGCCGACGACTTCGCCCTCTTTGACGGAAATATCGATATCCGTGTAGCGGCCGGTGAGGCTGAGGCCCGCCCCTCGCAACACCACCCGCTCACCGGGAGTGTGCTCGCGCGCCTCGTACGCCGCCGTCGCCTCCCCCGTCATCGCGGCCACCAGCTCGTCGTGCGGCAGGTCGGCGACCCGCCGGGTCGTGACGTGCCGGGCGTCGCGGAAGACGGTGACGCTCTGGCAGATCTCGTAGACCTCGTCGAGGTGGTGGGAGATGTACATCATCGTGACGCCCTGCTCGCGCAGCGACCGCATGCGCGTGAACAGCCGCTCGATGGCCGGGCCGTCGAGGCGGGCGGTCGGCTCGTCGAGGATGATGAAGCGCGCCCCAAACGACAGCGCGCGGGCGATCTCCACGAGCTGCCGCTGCTCCACGCTGAGGTCGCCGGCCAGCGCCTGCGCGTCGACGTCCACCTCGTACGTGTCCAGCACCTCGCGCGCCCTGGCCCGCAGCTTGCGCCAGTTGATCCTGGCGTGCCCGTCGGACTGCCGGTTGAGGAACAGGTTCTCGGCGACGGTGAGCGCCGGGATGATCGTGGACTTCTGGTAGACGCAGGCCACCCGCTGCCGCCAGGCGTCACGGTCGGCCAGGGCGGGCGCGGCCTGCCCCGAGAACCGCACCTCGCCCTCGTCCGGCCGCTGCAGCCCGGTCAGGATCGACACGAGCGTCGACTTGCCCGCGCCGTTCCTGCCCACGAGCGCGTGCGTCTCACCCTCGGCGATCTCGATCTTCGCGCCGTTCAGCGCGGTGGTCGGGCCGAAGCGTTTGACCACGTTCCGGGCTTCGACGTGAATGTTCATCTACTTGACCTGGTTGCCCCAGAGGGCCTTGTCGTCCACGTTCTCCTTGGTCACCAGCGGCGCCGGGAGCTGGTCCTCCAGGCCGTTGGGGAGCTGGATGATCGTGCTGTCGTGGTCGGTCGGGCCAGGCTTGAACGTCTTGCCCTCCGCCGCGGCCTTGGCGTAGAAGAGGGCGTACTTGGCGTAAAGGTCGGCCGGCTGCGACACCGTCGCGTCGATGTCGCCCTTGCGGATCGCCTCGAACTCCTGCGGGATCCCGTCATTGGAGATCACGAAGATGTGCTTGGGGTCGTCCGGCGGCACCAGCAGGCCCTTCTGCTTGAGCACCTGCAGCGTCGGCGCCAGGTGCACGCCGCCCGCGTGCATGTAGATGCCCTTGATGTCGGGGTTCTGCTCCAGGCGGGTCTGCAGCATGGACGCCGCCTTGCTGCCCTCCCAGTCGGTCGGCTCGCTGAACACCGTGATGTCGGGGAACTTCGCCTTCATGCACTCCAGGAACGCCTCCGACCTGTCACGGCCGTTGATCGAGCTGAGCGCGCCCTGGAGCTGCACCACCTTGCCCTTGCCGCCGAGCTTCTCGCCGAGGAACTCGCACGCCTTCGTGCCGTACGCGCGGTTGTCCGCACGTACGACCATGTAGACCTTGCCCTTGTCCGGACGGGTGTCCACGGTGACGACCGGGATCTTCTTGTTCTCCAGCTGCTGGAGCGTGTTGGCGATGGCGCCAGTGTCCTGAGGGGCCATGACGATGACCTTCGCGCCCTGGCCGATCAGCGCCTGCACGTTGTTGACCAGCTTGGCCACGTCGTTCTGCGAGTTCGTGGCGGGCATGAGGTCCACCTTGAGCTCGCCGGCCATCTGCGGGACGTACTTGATGTAGGAGTTCCAGAAGTCGGAGTCGGCACGCGGATGGTCGATGCCGACCTTGCCGCCGCCGCTTCCTGCTCCCGTCGTGGTGCCTGAGCCACACGCGGTCACGACCGCCAAGAGGGCCGCTGCCGCGACCGCCCGTCCGAACTTCATTGGGGGGTACCTTCCTTAGGACCTGCAGATTATTAACACGCGGGTTTGATCTTGTTGGCGGCCTTGGTGTCTTCGGCGAGGACGCGTGCGTGCAGGACGCGCAGCAGCCCAGGCGGGGTGGGTGCGGGTGGGATGTGGGTGCCGTGCTGATCGAGGAGTAGGCCGATGCTTCGGGTGGTGCGGTAGGCGGTGGTCCGGCTGGTGCCGAACAGAACCGCCAGGGGTTCGATGGCAAGGCCCAGCCGCTGGTGCAGCACCGTGAGCAGGACCTGGTCGGTGAACGCCACAGTGGGCGGCCGGCCCGCTTTGATTCGCGGGCGTTGCTGATCGCGGGCTTGCAGGTTGATGGTCAGGCGGTCCAGTTCCGGGCGGGGCATGCCGGTCAGGGTGGGATCGGACAGGACCTGCGGGTCCCACCGTTCGGCCGGTTGGTCGTGACCGGTGGCGTCGGGGTCGGTGTCCAGGGTGGGGTGCAGGGTGTAGTTCCAGTCGCCGTGGAAGAGGTGCCGGGTCAGGGGCAGGGCGGCCAGCTCGGCGTCGCTGACGCGGGCGCCGAGCGGGTAGACGCCGGTGTCAAGTGCGGCCTGCACTTGCAATCCGGTGCTCGTGGTGGTGGCGGCGATGCTGTTGACCACCACTTCGTGGCTGGTCAGCGGTCTGCCGCGCCAGTTCATCGTGATGTGGGCGAACAGCCGGTGCTCCACCTTGTTCCATTTCGAGGTTCCGGGCGGCAGGTGGCAGACGGTGATGGTCAGGCCGGTCTCGGCGGCCAGAGCGGCCAGTTCGCTCTTCCAAGCGCGGGTGCGGTAGCCGTTCGCGCCGCCGGCATCGGCGGTGATCAGCAGCCGGGTGGCCTGCGGGTAAGCGGCGCTGCCCTGGGCATGCCACCAGCGGCGGATGGAGGCGACCGCGAACGCGGCGGTGTCGTGGTCGGTGCCGACGTTCACCCAGCCGGTGTTGGCCGCGATGTCGTAGATGCCGTACGGGATCGCCTTCCCGGATGCGGACTCGGCGAAGTCGTGGACGTTGACCAGCACCGGCTCACCGGCCGGCCGCCACTCCCGTCCGGCGTTCTTGAACGGCCCGAGCAGTTCCTTCTTCTTGGTGTCCACGCTGATCACCGGCTGTCCGGCATCGCGATACGCGCGGACCTGCTCATTGAGGTGGCGGAACTGCGCATCGCGATCCGGGTGCCGGCCGCCCTCCAGCGTCTTGGCGTTGCCCTGCAGGCTGAACCCCTCAGTGCGCAGGATGTCGGCGACGGTGTCGGCCGACACCCGGTGCCCCTGGCCGGTGAGCTCACCGGCCAGCTTGCGGGTGGACTTGGTGGTCCAGCGCAGCGGCGAGGTCGGATCCCCACGCTCATCCGGCTCCACCAGCGCCAGCAGCATGGCCCGTAACTGGGGGTCGATGTCGACCAGTCGCTTCCGTCCTCCGCCTGGCCGACGGACCCGTCCCAACGGCTCGGCGCCCGCCTCCAGCTCATCCACGCCCCGTGACACCGTGGCCTCGCGGACACTCGCCGCCTGGGCCACCGCCCGGATCCCGCCGTGCCCCAGTGCGCGCGCCTCGGCACCGAGCAGCAGCCGGCGTTGCCGCTCGTCCAGATGCGGCAAGATCACCTCAAGTTTCGCAGCCAGCATCTCTACGGTCTCCGCCGACACGCTCATACCAGACCATCGACCGCGAACCCGGAATGCTACGAGTTATTTCTCTGCAGGCCCTTAGTAGCGTGGCCCTCTTAGTTGGTGGGCCGGAGCCGTAGCCCCTGCATGCCGCCGTCCACCGCGAGCGCGGTGCCGGTGGTCGAGGCGGACTCGGGGCCGGCGAGGTAGGCGATCGCCGCGGCCACCTCCTCCGCGGTGACCAGGCGGCCCATCGGCTGCCTGGCGTTGAGCGCCGCCCGCTCCGCCTCCGGGTCGTCGGCCGCGGCCAGCAGCCTGCCCACCCACGGCGTGTCGGCGGTGCCCGGATTGACGCAGTTGACGCGAATGCCCTCGCGGATGTGGTCCGCCGCCATCGCCAGCGTCAGCGACAGCACCGCGCCCTTCGTGGCGCTGTAGAGCGCCCGCTGCGGCAGCCCCGCGGTGGCCGCGATCGAGCACGTGTTCACGATCGCCGCGTGCTCCGACCTCCTCAGATACGGCAGCGCCGCCCGCGCCACCCGGACCATGCCGAGCACGTTGACGTCGAACACCCGGTTCCACTCGCTGTCCGGGTTGTCCTCGATGGTGCCCTGCGCGCCGATGCCCGCGTTGTTCACCAGCACGTCGATGCCGCCCAGCCGCTCGGCCGCCTCGGCCACCGCCGCGCGTACCTGCGCGTCGTCGGTCACGTCGGCCTTGATGCCGATGAACGGCTCACCCGGCGGGTTGAGGTCGAGACAGGCCACCGTCATGCCGCGCCCGGCCAGCGCCCGCGCCGCCGCCAGCCCGATCCCGGACCCGCCGCCGGTCACCACCGCTTTCAGGTTCACGCCCCATCCCTCCAGACCTCGCCACCCGGGTACATGTGAGCGCTCACGCCTCACCCCTCCAGACCTCGCCACCCGGATACGTGTGAGCGCTCACGCCTCACCCCTCCAGACCTCGCCACCCGGATACGTGTGGGCGGCGATCGACTCCGCGTGCATCTCCGCGCTGAACCCCGGCCTCGAGGGCGCCACGTACCGGCCGTCGCGGATCACCACCGGGTCCACGAAGTGCTCGTGCAGGTGGTCGACGTACTCGATCACGCGGCCCTCCATCGACCCCGTGACCGCCACGTAGTCGAACATCGACAGGTGCTGCACCAGCTCGCACAGCCCCACCCCGCCCGCGTGCGGGCACACCGGCACGCCGAACTTGGCCGCCAGCAGCAGGATCGCCAGGTTCTCGTTGACGCCGCCGACGCGGGCGGAGTCGATCTGCACGTACGAGACGGCCTCGGCCTGAAGGAGCTGCTTGAACACGATGCGGTTCTGGACGTGCTCGCCCGTCGCCACCGGCACCGGCGCGATGCCCCTGGCGATGGCCGCGTGCCCGAGCACGTCGTCGGGGCTCGTCGGCTCCTCCACCCAGTGCGGCCTGAACTCGCTCAGCGCGCCCACCCACTCGATGGCCGAGCCGACGTCCCAGCGCTGGTTCGCGTCGATCGCGATCGGGAAGTCGGGCCCGCACACCTCGCGCGCCACCCTGAACCGCCGCCGGTCGTCCTCCAGATCCGCGCCGACCTTCAGCTTGATCTGCCCGAACCCCTGCTCCAGCGCCTCCTTGCAGAGCCGCCGCAGCTTCTCGTCGTCGTAGCCGAGCCAGCCCGGAGACGTCGTGTACGCCGGATAGCCCTCCCGGACCAGCCGCTCGATCCGCTCCCCCTTGCCGGCCTCGTTCCGCCTCAGGATCTCAAGGGCCTCGTCCTTGGTCAGCGCGTCGCTCAGGTACCGGAAGTCGATCAGCTCGACGATCTCCTCCGGCGTCATCTCCGCCAGCAGCCGCCACAACGGCAGGCCCGCCCGCTTCGCCTTGAGGTCCCACAGGGCGTTGACCACGGCGGAGATCGCCATGTGCATGACGCCCTTCTCCGGGCCCAGCCAGCGCAGCTGCGAGTCGCCCACCATCTCGTGGTACAGGGCGCCGAGGTCCTCGACGTCCCTGCCCACCACGTACGGCTCCAGGGCGCTGATGGCCGTGGTCTGGATGTCGTTGCCGCGGCCGATCGTGAACGCGAAGCCGTGCCCCTCGTACCCGTCGTCCGTCTTGAGCACCACGTACGCGGCGGAGTAGTCGGGGTCGGGGTTCATCGCGTCGGAGCCGTCCAGCTCGCGTGAGGTCGGGAACCGCACGTCGTGCGTCTCCATCCCCACGATCCGGTACGCCCCGCCCTGGTGATCCCCGCCGGCCGTGGAGGCGTCCATCGCCGCCGTCATGCCTGCCCCACCGTCTGCCGCTGCCGCCCCAGCCCCTCGATCTCCAGCTCCATCACGTCACCGGCGCGCAGGTACGGCTGCCCCGGCATGCCCATGGCGACACCCGCCGGCGTCCCGGTGTTGATCACGTCGCCGGGCTCCAGCACCATGAACTGGCTCAGGTACCGCACCACCTCGGCCACGTCGAAGATCATGTTCTTGGTGTCGCCGTCCTGCCGCAGCTCCCCGTTCACCCAGAGCCGCATCGGCAACGCCTGCGGATCACCTACCTCGTCGGCCGTCACCAGCCACGGGCCCAGCGGGTTGAACGTCTCGCACGACTTCCCCTTGTCCCACTGTCCGCCCCGCTCCAGCTGGAACTCCCGCTCGGAGACATCGTTGGAGATGGCGTACCCGGCGATCACGCCGAGCGCCTCCTCCCGGCTGCCGAGGTAACGGGCCTCCCGTCCGATGACCACGGCCAGCTCCACCTCCCAGTCGGTCTTCACGCTGCCGCGCGGCACGAGCACCTCGTCGTACGGGCCGACCATCGTGTTGCCGGCCTTCATGAACACGACGGGCTCGGCCGGCACCGCGGCACCGGACTCGGCGGCGTGATCGCTGTAGTTCAGGCCGATGCAGACGATCTTCCCGGGCCGCGCGATCGGCGCCCCGACCCGCAGCCCCTCGGCCTCGACGACCGGCAGATCACCGCGCTCCAGCGCCGCACGCACCCGCGCCACTCCCCCGGAGGCGAGGAAAGCCCCGTCGATCTCCGGCTCTCCGATGTCGCGCAGGTTACCGGCATCGTCCATGACCACCGGCCGCTCCTGGCCGGCGGGTCCCACTCGCAGC
The DNA here is from genome assembly GCF_900323885.1 of [Actinomadura] parvosata subsp. kistnae. Lineage (GTDB taxonomy): Bacteria > Actinomycetota > Actinomycetes > Streptosporangiales > Streptosporangiaceae > Nonomuraea > Nonomuraea composti. The sequence continues at coordinate 1,049,769 of NZ_OOHJ01000018.1, forward strand.
AGCTTCACACCGCATCCTTCTTATCTATACATCGGATGTCTCGTTTCAAGATGCTCGTGCTGCCGCGTGCCATGTGTCAAGGCCATCTCCCCGCATACCTCCGATCCCTGACCACGACAAACCCCCACAAACTCCCCCGCGGCCTCGTGAACCCACTTAACCACCCCGACCACCCCTTTTCACGCGACCGAAACCCCGTCCCCCCATACATCCGACCACAAACCCTCCCGCCCCACCGTTCCCTTGAGCCCCACCACCCCGCCTCCCAAGGCTGGGTCGGAGAGCTGAGGCCCGTACGAAACCGGAGGCACACACATGGCCCCCCGGCCGGTGGGAGTTCGGCGACCGCGGGCGCCCGCTCCCGGCTGCCGGCCATCGTCCTGGACGGCTCGACAGCCACCACGCCCGCCCACTGCCCGGCGAACCACCCAGCGCGCAGGCACTGCCAGGACCTCTGGGACGCCCTGAGGGGCGCAGCCATGACGGGGGGACGGCGGCGGCACGGCAGCGGCAGCGGCGGCGGCACGGCAGCGATCGCTGCAAGCAGTGTGGCTGGACGCGATGGCCGGCCAGCCCGACGACCCCAGGCAGTTCGCAGCTCGCAGTTCGCAGCTCGCAGCTCGCAGCCCGAGCCCGCCAGCCCGGTATGAAGGGATCGCGATCCGCGTATGAAAGGATCGCGACCCGTGATCGACGACTTCGCGAAGGACATCCTGCACGAGAGACTGCGGCGGGACCGTAAGACGCTGCTCTGGAAACTCGACGGCCTGTCCGAATACGACGCCCGCCGACCTCTGACCGCCACCGGCACCAACCTCCTCGGCCTGGTCAAACACCTGGCCACCGTCGAGGCCAGGTACTTCGGCGAGGTCTTCGACCGCCCTTTCCCGGAGCCGCTGCCCCGGTGGCAGGACTCCGACGGCAGCCATCTGTGGGCGACCGAGGACGAGACCCGCGACCAGATCATCGAGTTCTACCGGCGCACCTGGGAACACTCGGACGCGACGATCAACGAGCTGCCCCTCGACGCCCCCGGCCACGTGCCGTGGTGGCCGGAGTCGACGCCGGCCTGGCACACGAACCTGTTCGCCATTATGGTCCACGTCCTCGGCGAGTCCACCCGGCATGCCGGACACGCCGACATCCTGCGCGAGGGCCTCGACGGCCGGACCGGGTTGCGCGCCGAACACGAAGAGCAGATCGACGAGGAAGCCCTCGCGGCCCACCGCGCGAAGATCGAGCAGGCCGCCAGGGCGGCGACCAAGGCTTGACCACCATCGCACCACCGTGACCGCGCCTTCGGCGGAGGCCACGCACGTCGAAAACCGTCTGGCCGGTCAGCGGCCCGGCCCCCACGGCTGCTGCCCGGCCTCAGCGGCCGCACGTCGCGGCGACGTATGCATCGCCACAGCTCGTCCTCATCCGGACGGTGCCGTAGCCGTAGCGGGCGCCTCTAGCCCAGCCTTCCTGCCCGACCTTGACCGTCCTGGCCATCATCGCGCTCAGCGGGGCCCGACTCCAGAACCGGTTGAGGTCTCCAGGCATGGAGACCAGGCCACCGCCGACCCCGCACGCATAGGTGGGCAGCCGGTCGGCCAGACCTACCCCGCCGTCCTGCGGTTCTTCCAGCCGCTCGCGCCCAGGTATTCAGGCAGGCCGCTAGCCCGCTGCCACAGTGTCCGGACGGTGATCTTCCTGGCCGTCGATCCTGGCGCCGCCGGTGCCGCGCAGCACCCCGGGCAGGTAACGCTCCACCGGCGCGCCCAGGTCGACCCTATTCTGAGAGGCCAGCCGCAACACGGTGGCGGCGATGATCGGCTAGCTCCCGCCGGCGATCCCGAACCGGCCTCTGGGCCCGATCATCGGCTGCCCACTCCCCGGCTGCGCGGTACCGGAACGCCGGGTCACGCTCGCCCCACCCGGACCGCGCACCTGGCTCAACGCGCCCGCCATACCGTCCGCGGTGGTGAGCACGTCAGGGCGGGACTGCGGCGAGGAAGTCGCGGTGCCAGCGTAGGCGTGAGCCACGGCGACCGAGTAAGCCCCGGCAACCTTGACCACCGAGCAACCCTGGCAACCCGACAACCTTGGCCACCGAGCGACCCTGGGGCCCGGACGACCCGGGGCAAACCTGACGCACCGGGGCGACCCCGGCTACCCGGCGGCGCGATCGAGGCGATGTACGCAACCTGCGCAACCGACACGACGTGCACGACCGACACGACGTGCACGACCCGGACATGCGCAACCCCGGCATGCGCGACCCCGGCATGCGCAACCCCGGCATGCGCAACCCCGGCATGCACGACCCCGGCATGCGCGACCCCGGCATGCGCGACCCCGGCATGCGCGACGGAGGCGCATTGGGAGCCTTGGCGACCTGGGTGACCTCGGCGGCCGAGGTGAGCGGGATAAGTGCAGGCCAGAGGCGATTCAGGGCAGAACTCATCAGGAACGATCGATGCCCGTCCTTGACGACCGTACAGCGCCGTAATAGAACACGTTTCAGATAAGCCTAACCAAGCGCTTGATCAAGAGGTGACCCGCGTGCACATCGACCTTGTCGACAGGGACATTTACGCGAACGCCGGCCCACCCCACGACCAGCTCGCCTGGCTACGCGCGCACTCCCCCATCCACTGGCACGAGGGCGACCCCGGGTTCTGGGCCGTGACGCGCTACGAGGACGTCGTGCACGTGTCACGGCACTCCGACCTCTTCTCCTCCCACCGTAAGCTCGCCCTCTTCGAAGACCTCCCCGAGGACCAGATCGCCCTCCAGCGCCTCATGATGCTCAACCAGGACCCGCCCGAGCACACGAGGCGCCGCTCGCTGGTCAACCGCGGCTTCACCCCCCGCACGATCGGCGCACTCGAACAGCACATCCGCGACATCTGCGACGACCTCCTCGACAAGCTGACCGGCGAGATCGACTTCGTCACCGAAGTCGCCGCACCCCTGCCCCTCTACGTGATCTGCGAGCTGCTCGGCGCCCCGGCGACCGACCGCGACAAGCTGTTCAACTGGTCGAACCGCATGATCGGCTCCCAGGACCCCGACTACGCCGCCAGCCCCGAAGAGGGCTCTGGCGCCGCCATGGAGGTCTACGCCTACGCCAACCAGCTCGCCGCCCAGCGCAAGGCCAACCCCAAGAACGACATCGTCACCAAGCTCCTCCAGCCGGACGAACACGGCGAAACCCTCAGCGAGGACGAGTTCGACCTCTTCGTCCTCCTCCTGGTGGTGGCCGGCAACGAGACCACCCGCAACGGGGCCTCCGGCGGCATGCTCGCGCTCTTCGAGCACCCCGACCAGTGGGCCCGGCTCGTCGCCGACCCGACCCTCGCGAAGACGGCCGCGGACGAGATCGTCCGCTGGGTCTCCCCCGTCAACCTCTTCAGACGCACCTCGACCACCGACCAGGTGCTGGGCGGGCAAGAGATCAAGGAGAACGACAAGGTCGTGGTCTTCTACTCCTCCGCCAACCGCGACTCCTCCGTCTTCCCCAACGCCGACACCTTCGACATCGGCCGCGACCCCAACCCCCACATCGGCTTCGGCGGGGGCGGGGCGCACTTCTGCCTTGGCAACCACCTCGCCAAGCTCGAACTCCGCGTCCTCTTCGAGCAACTGGCCCGCCGCCACCCCCGCCTCCGCCAGACGGGCGAGGCCCGGCGCTTGCGCTCCAATTTCATCAACGGCATCAAGGAACTGCCCGTGACCATCGGCTGATCATCTGTCTGGCGCTCTGTAGAGGAGCACGAATGCGGGACTACCTGTCCCGAAGGACTGTGGGTGATCGTCATCATCGGTGGCGGAACCATGAACTTTCGGGGCGGCACGGCGAGGCAGGTCGAGGGCGCAGGTCGAGGAGGCGAGTCAGCGTGACGGATGGGTGACTCGCGCCGAGAGCCCACGTTGAAGGCGTGGGCTGACGGCGCGAGGCGAGGGCCTGGACCGGCGACATGGAACGAAGGTGTGGGTCGGGGGCGCGAGACGAGGGGACGGGACGAGGGCGCGAGTCTAGGGCGAGAGGCGAGGACGAGGACACGGCGCGAGGACACGGCGCGACGGCACCGGGCGAGGGTACGGCGCGCCGGCACCGGGCGAGGGCACGGCGCAACGGCACGGCGCGACAGCACGGCGCGACAGCACGGCGCGACAGCACGGCGCGACAGCAGCGGGCGAGGGTGCGGCGCGACGGCACCGGGCGGGGGAGGGTAAGCGGTAGCGGCGGCTGCGGCGGGCGGCGCGGATACGGCTCAGGATGCGGATCGTGCGTTGCGGGCCCGGCTCCCAACCGGATTCGATCAAGGCGTTCGCCACGTGTTGCAGGAGGTCGGCGATCTGGCCGGGGATGACGTCTCGGCGGACGGCGATCACGCGCCACCCACGCTGGCGCAGCTCCTCACGGCGGTCCGCGTCGTGCTGCTGGTCGGCGGGTGACGTGTGGTGCTCCTGGCCGTCGTACTCCACGGCGACCTTGAACTCCTCCCAGCCCAGGTCCAGGTAGGCGAACCGGTCATCGCCCAGGTCCACCCTGATCTGAGTGGTGGGTCTGGGGAGGCCCCCATCGGTCAGGATGACTCTGAGCCAGCTCTCCCGCGGAGAGGCCGCGCCGCGGTCGGCGAGACTGAGAGTTTCCCGGAGGCTCCAGGTGTTGAGCGGACGGTGCCACAACGCCTCCAGGTCCACGCCCCGGCGGGCGAACTGGTCGAGGGCTGCCACGGCCTCCATCCGCGGCAGCCAGCGGGCGCAGTCGAGGGCCGTGCGGTCCATGGTGGTGAGACGGACGCCCTGGTGCTCGGTGATGTCCTCTTCGGGGAGAGATGCCGGATAGGTGACGCAGCCCGGGATCGCGAGGTGACTCGGGGCGATCAGCTCCACCGGCCACTCCTCCTCCGGTGTGGAGAGCGTTTTGACGCCCCAGATGTGGGCCGCCGTCTGACGGCAGGCGACGGCCTCCGGCGCTGCCCGGGTCGCCCTGCGGGCGCGCTTCAGGAGGGAGAGCGATGGTGAGCGGGTGTCGGTAGCGGAGTGCGGGTCGAAGGTCGAGCGGGCGTTGGTCGCTGGGCGCCCGTCAGAGGCCGAGCGCCCGTCAGAGGCCGAGTACGGGTTGGAGGTCGAGCGCGTGTTGGAGGCCGAGTGAGTGATCGGGGTCAAGGCTGGGATCAAGGCCGAGGTCGAGCTCGAAGGTGCCGATGTTGCGGCTGGTGACGCCGGCGAGGCGGCAGGCGCGCCCGACGACGAAGGATGGGACGGCGAGTCCGGCGACGGCTGTGACGGCGAGGGCGGCCGAGGCTGGGACTGCGCGGATGAACGCGGGCGCGCCGGAGGCGTCGGCGGCGCGGCGGCGGACGTGCCCGACGGCGAAGGCTGGGATGACCGGGACGGCGAAGGCTGGGGCTGCGCGAACGGGCGCGAGGATGCCTGAGGCGGCGGCGCGGGCGCCGGAAGCGGAGACGGCGGCGAGGCGGCAGACGTGCCCCGCAGCGACGGCCGGGACGGCGAGGGCGGCGAAGGCGGCGAAGGCGAGGTCGGCGGAGGCTGGGACTGCGCGAATGGACGCGAGGATGCCTGAGGCGGCGGCGCGGGCGCCGGAAGCACAGGCGGCGGCGAGGCAGCGGACGCGCCCGCCAGCGACGGCGAAGGCTGCGAGGGCTGCGAGGGCTGCGAGGGCTGCGAGGGCTGCGAGGGCTGCGAGGGCTGCGAGGGCTGCGAGGGCTGCGAGGGCTGCGACGGCCCGAACGAACACGAGCGTGCCGACGGCGACGGCGACGGTGCCGGAAGCGGTGGCGTCAGCGGAGAGGTGACAGGCGTGCCCGGCAGCGACGGCCGGGACAGCGAGGGCGGCGAAGGCGTCGACAGCGAGGGCGGCGAAGGCGTCGACAGCGAGGGCAGCGGAGGCGGCGACAGCGAGGGCGGCGGAGGCTGGGGCTGCGCGGACGAACGCGAGCGCGCCGGAAGCGGAGGCGGGGGCGCCACTGGCGAGGTGATCGGCGTGCCCCGCGGCAGAGCCTGGGGTGACGGCGGTGTCGGAGGCGAGGGCCGGGGTGTCGGAGGCGAGGGCCGGGGTGTCGGAGGCGAGGGCGAGGGTGTTGGTGAGGTCATGGTGGGAGGGTGCCTCAGCCAGGCCCAGCGGGCGGGCGCCGAACGCGGTTCTGTGGATGAGGGAGCTTGTCCACAGACGAATGAGATGGCGCCCGCATGGTTCGGCTCCGGTTTTGCGCTCCGCGCTGAGCCGGCTGCTCCGAAGGCGTGCCCTCCCTTAGGGATGCTCCGAAGGCGACGCCTCCAAAGGGATGCACCGAAGGCGTGCAGTCCTTAGAGATGCTCCGAAGGGCGTGCCCTCCTTGGAGGCGTTCCCTCCCTTGGAGATGCTCCGAGGGCGTCCCCTCCGAAGGGATGCTCCGAAGAGCGTGTCATTCCCGAGGGGAGGGAGTGACGAGAATCACAGGGCGGTGAGCGCTGCCCGGCGAGGTCAGGGCCAGGAGCTGTCGTCGTGGGGGTCGCCGCCGTCCGTGAGGAGCCGCAGGTCGGCCTCCACCATCATGGCCACCAGTTCGTCGAACGACACCCGGGGCTCCCAGCCGAGCTGCGCCCGCGCCTTCTTCGGGTCGGCGCACAGCAGGTCGACCTCGGCGGGGCGGTGGAGGGTCTGGTCGGTGACGACGTACTGCTCCCAGTCCAGGCCGGCGGCGTCGAAGGCGGCCTGGACCAGTTCCCTGACCGACTTCATGCGGCCGGTGCCGATGACGTAGTCCTCGGGCTTGTCGGCCTGCAGCATCAGGTGCATGGCCTGGACGTAGTCGCCGGCGTAGCCCCAGTCGCGGCGGGCCTCCAGGTTGCCGAGTCGCAGCTCGGTGGCCAGGCCGAGCTTGATGCGGGCCACCCCGAGCGAGACCTTCCTGGTGACGAACTCGGCGCCGCGCCGCGGCGACTCGTGGTTGAACAGGATGCCGGACACGGCGAACATGCCGTACGACTCGCGGTAGTTCTGGGTGAGGAAGTGCCCGTACGCCTTGGCGACCCCGTACGGGGAGCGCGGGTGGAAGGCGGTGCGCTCGTTCTGGGGGGTTTCGGTGACCTGGCCGAACATCTCGGAGGAGGAAGCCTGATAAAAGCGGATTTGTCCCCCACCGCCCCCAGCAGAGCCCCCAGCGCCCCCAGCGCCCCCACCGCCGCCGGCAGAGGCCCCAGCGCCGCCGCGCGACACGCCCGAGCACACCCGGATCGCCTCCAGCATGCGCAGCACGCCCATCCCGGTCACCTCGGCGGTGAGCTCGGCCTGCTCCCACGACATGGGCACGAACGAGATCGCTCCGAGGTTGTACACCTCGTCCGGCTGCACCCGTTCGACGGCGGAGATCAGCGAACCCTGGTCGAGGAGATCACCGCGCACCACGCGGACGTCGGCGAGGAGCTTGCGCATGCGCGACACGCGCGGGTTCGCCTGTCCCCGGGCCAGCCCCCAGACCTCGTACCCCTGCTGGAGCAGGTGCTCCGCCAGGTAGGAACCGTCCTGGCCGGTGATGCCGGTGATCAGAGCGCGCCTGGCCAAGGGGTCCTCCAACTATCGCCTGCCCTGTCCCTTTGAGACGGGAATGTACAGCTAAGCACCTCACAAGGACATCAGGCGACATAGAACACGTTCCACCGAACCACGCTCGGTTACAGCAATGTCGCAGTTCGCACGCCCTGCAACGGTCATTGTGAACAATTCCAGCCGACCTACCGAATGGTAGCCTTCTCGGACTAAGGTCATCTTTCACGGTACACGCCCGGATCCGGGCCCTACCGGCGGAGAAAGGGGTGTCCGTGCGGGAGCGAACGCTGCGGATCGCGCTTCTGTCCTACCGCAGCAAGCCCACCTGTGGCGGTCAGGGGGTCTACCTCCGCCATCTGAGCCGGGAGCTGGTCGCCCTGGGGCACCACGTGGAGGTGTTCTCCGGCCAGCCGTATCCCGAGCTGGACGAGGGCGTCATCCTCCGGAAGGTGCCCAGCCTCGACCTCTACCGCGACGAAGACCCGTTCAGAACGCCCAAGCTGCACGAATACCGCGACTGGATCGACTGGCTGGAAGTCGGCACCATGTGGACGGCCGGCTTCCCCGAGCCGCTGACGTTCACGCTGCGCGCCTACCGCGAGCTGAAGAAGCGCGTCGGCGACTTCGACGTCGTGCAGGACAACCAGACCCTCGGGTACGGCCTGCTCGGCATCCAGAAGCTGTTCCCCGTGGTCGGTACCATCCACCACCCGATCAGCGTCGACCGGCGCATCGAGCTGGAGGCCGCCGAGGGCGCCAAGAAGCTGACCATGCGCCGCTGGTACGGCTTCGTGAAGATGCAGTCGCGCGTGGCGCCCCGGCTGAGCCCGATCCTGACCGTCAGCGAGTCGTCGCTGGCCGACATCCACCGCGACTTCAACGTCCCCCAGGCGAACATGCGCCTGATCCCGCTCGGCGTCGACACCCGTTACTTCCACCCGCGCCCGGACAAGCCGAAGCGCAGGGGCTCGATCGTGGCGGTGGCCAGCGCCGACTCCCCCATGAAGGGCGTCGCGACGCTGCTGCGCGCGGTGGCGAAGCTGGCCACCGAGCGCGACGTGAACCTCACCGTCGTCAGCAAGCCCACCCCGGGCGGCCCCACCGAGCAGCTCGTGCAGGAGCTGTCGCTGCAGGACCGGGTGCGGTTCGTGCACGGCATCTCCGACGACGAGCTGGGCGAGCTGATCGCCACCTCGGAGATCTCGGTCGTGCCGTCCCTGTACGAGGGCTTCTCGCTGCCCGCCGTCGAGCACATGGCGTGCGGCACGCCGCTGGTCGCCAGCCGTACGGGCGCGCTGCCCGAGGTGGTCGGCGACGCGGCCGTCCAGGTGCCGCCGGGCGACCCGGAGGAGCTGGCCGCGGTGCTGCGCCGCCTGCACGACTCGCCCGAGGAGCGCGAGCGGGTGGGCAAGGCCGGATACGACCGGGTCATGGAGCGCTACACCTGGCACGTCGTGGCCAAGCGGACCGTCGAGGCGTACCACGAGGCCATCGAGAACCACAAGAGGAGAGTCTGACCAGTGCTGACGGTGGACTTCGCCCGGCTGCCGGTGGGCCCGGGCGTGCGCGTGCTCGACCTGGGCTGCGGCGGCGGCAGGCACGCCTTCGAGGCGCTGCGCCGGGGGGCCGACGTGGTCGCGTTCGACATGGACCAGTCGGAGCTGGACACCGTGGCGAACATGTTCACGGCCATGGACAAGGCGGGCGAGGTGCCCGACGGCGCCACCGGCGAGACGGTCCAGGGCACCGCGCTGGACATGCCGTTCGAGGACGGCAGCTTCGACCGCGTCATCGCGGCGGAGGTGCTGGAGCACATCCCCGACGACATGGCGGCCATGCGTGAGATCTTCCGCGTGCTGAAGCCGGGCGGCACGGCGGCCGTGACCGTGCCGGCCTTCCTGCCCGAGCGCATCTGCTGGGCGCTGGACGAGGACTACCACACCGCTCCCGGCGGCCACGTCCGCATCTACACGCTGGCGGAGCTGTCGGCCAAGCTGAAGTCCACCGGCTTCGAGATCGGGCCGCACCACCACGCTCACGGCCTGCACGCGCCCTACTGGTGGATCAAGTGCGCGGTCGGCGTCAACAACGACGACCACCCGCTCGCCAAGGCGTACCACGAGCTGCTGGTCTGGGACATCATAAAGCGGCCCGCCGCCACCAGGATCGCCGAGGCCGTGCTCAACCCGATCATCGGCAAGAGCGTGGTCCTGTACGTCAAGAAGCCATGATCTCCCGCGAGGAGGTCGTCCGCACGGCCGAGAGCATCGCCGCGATCCAGCAGGACGACGGCGGCGTGCCCTGGCCGGAGGGCCACGTGGACGCGTGGAACCACGTCGAGTGCCTGATGGCGATGTCCGTGGCGGGTCTCGACGAGCCGGTGCGCCGCGGCTACGCCTGGCTGGCCCGCCACCAGCGCCCCGACGGCTCCTGGCCGAGCAAGATCGTCGACGGCGTGCCGTCGGAGTCGAACGGCGAGACGAACCACGCCGCCTACCTCGCCGTCGGCGTCTGGCACCACCACCTCGTCACCGGCGACCGGCGCTTCACCGAGGAGAGCTGGCCGATGGTCAAGGCCGCGCTCGACTACGTGGCGGGGCTGCAGACCGAGCGCGGCGAGATCGTCTGGGAGCGCGACGCGCACGGCACGGCCTCCACGTACGCGCTGCTGACCGGCTGCTCCTCCATCCACCAGGGGCTGCGCTGCGGCGTGCTGCTGGCCGAGCACCTGGGCGACCCGCAGCCCCACTGGGAGCTGGCCGCCGACCGGCTGGCGCACGTGCTCGCGGCCCACCCCGAGGCGTTCGCCGACAAGAGCCGCTACTCCATGGACTGGTACTACCCGGTGCTGGGCGGCGCGGTGCGCGGGCGGCAGGCGTTCGAGCTGCTGGAACGCGAGTGGGCCACGTTCGTGGTGCCGGGGCTGGGCATCCGGTGCGTCTCCGACCAGCCGTGGGTGACGGGGGCCGAGACGTGCGAGCTGGTGCTGGCGCTCGACGCGCTCGGCGACGGTGAGCGGGCCCGTACGCTCTTCGCCGACATGCAGCACCTGCGGCACGACGACGGCTCGTACTGGACGGGCTGGCAGTTCGCCAACCGCAAGCACTTCCCGCACGAGCGCTCCGGCTACACCGCCGCCGCGGTCGTCCTGGCGGCCGACGCGCTGCTCGGGCTCTCGCCGGGGGCCGGGCTGTTCCGCGACATCGTCGGGACGGCCGTGTTCGACCCGGAGGTGTGCGGCTGCGCCGCCGTACGGACGGAAGGGCTCTAAAAGCAGCGGAAGGGCTCTGAGGCGCCCGCACAACCGCTTTTGCGGGTTCTTTGCCCGCGACGTCCGGTGCGCCGCCGATGCGCCGCTCAGCGGGCTTACTAGCTTCTGAGTGACGTACGAGGCGTCTTCGGGGGAAGCGTGGGCGACACGGGCACACCAGCGTTCTTGGACCAGGCCGGGACCGAGCCGACACTCTCGGAGATCAAGGGGCTGCGGCGGCTGCTCGCCAAGGACCCGGAGGAGTCGGACCTGAGCCGGCGCAGGTTCCGGCACCGGAGCGGCACCGCACCGACGGTCTTCACGGCCTCCGAGCGTTCGTACGTGTTCGGCTACAACGCGGTGATGTCACGAGAAGCCGAGAAGATCGAGGAGCTGCGGGAGGACCAGCGCCCCTTCGCCTACGAGGGGGCCGCGGCGGCCTGCACGGTCCTCGACCTGCTCACCCTGACCCGGGGCCGGCGCCTTCACGAGCTACTGGCCGGCCCCGCTCAGCATCACCGCCACGCCGCCTACCTGGGCGCCGGCCGCGGCTACGCGTTGCTGCGGCTGCGCCCGGCGCAGGGCGCGCGCCGGGCGCATCCGCTGCTGCGGTGGCTGGCCGTGGACGGGTTCGGCTTCCAGTGGAGCCTGGCCAGGGCCGACCGCATGGTGGGCGAGCGGACGATGCCGGACCTGCTGACGCGGGCGCACTGCGCGGTGTTCGACCAGGGGCTGGGGCGGCTGCTGTGGTACCACGAGGGCGGCGCGCCCGACGACGTCTCGGCCCGGATCGGGGCCTATCCGATCCCGCGGCGGGCCGACCTGTGGAGCGGGGTGGGGTTCGCGGCGGCGTACACGGGCGGGGCGGAGTCCGAGGAGTTGTGGTGGCTGACCGAGCGCGCCGGGGCGGACGGGTTCCGCGCGTACCTGGCGCAGGGGTGCGCGTTCGCGGTGGCGGCGCGGCTGCGTTCGGGAGCGCCGCCGGAGCACGTGGCGCGGGCGGCGGCGATCCTGGCGGGGACGGATCCCGAGGAGGCGGCGTCGTGGACGGACCGGGCGCTGATCGCGCTCGGCCACGAGGCGCACACGCATGAGGACTTCCGGAGCTGGCAGTCGCAGATCCGCCGCTCCTGGACGCGCCGCCACCACTACTGAGCGCCCAGCCTGACGGGCGGCGGCAGCGGCTCCCGCACGGGGTCGGCGCGGAACGACTGGATCATCAGGGCGGCGAAGCGCCGCGACGCCGCCACCCGGGTCTCGGGTGAGGAGGCGCGGATGCCCTCGTTCGCCATGAGCGCCACGACGACGTCCTCCAGGACGAGGTCGGGCCGCAGCCCGCCGGCCTCCTTGGCGTCGCGCAGGAGCCGCGCGAACATGCGCATCGTCCGGTCGCGGTCGGCGGCGAGGTAGGGCAGCCGCGTGGTGAACGTGCGCGACAGCCCCCGGTCGAGGGCGTGGGCCTCCATCAGCTTCTCGATCACCAGGCGGAACCCGCGCCACGGGTCGGGGTCGGCCAGCCCCTCCTCGACGATCGCGGAGCACAGGGCCAGCGGCTCGGCGAAGGCGGCTTCCAGCAGCGCCTCCTTGGCCGGGAAGTGCCGGTAGACGGTGGCCGGGCCGACCTGCGCCCGCCGGGCGATCTCCCTGATCGGCACGTCGAGGCCCTCGGCGGCGAACGCGGCGCGGGCGACCGCGAGGATGCGCGCCCGGTTGTCCCGCGCGTCCGAGCGCAGCCTTTCCCTCACTTCGGCGGTCACCTCTCTCACTTTAGGCAAACGGACGGGGTGTTCCGTTACCGTCCGGCCCATGAGAGCAGTTCAGTTTTCCGAGTACGGCCCGCCGTCCGTGGTGCACGTGGCCGAGTCCGACGAGCCGCACGCCGGGCCGGGCACGATCCGCATCGCCGTGCGGGCGTCGGGGTTGTCGACGGGCGAGACGCGCCTGCGCTCCGGCGCCATGCGGGACGTGCTGCCGCTGTCGTTCCCGCACCGGACCGGGTTCGACGCGGCGGGCGTGGTGGACGAGGTCGGCGACGGCGTGACCGGCACCCGGGTCGGCGACGAGGTGTTCGGCATGACGGCGACGGCCACCCGCGGCGCGAACGCCGACCACGCGGTCCTGGTGGCGTGGGCGCCGAAGCCGGCCGCGTGGAGCTGGGAGGAGGCGGGCGGCGCGGCGGGCAGCGTGGAGACGGCCGTGCGGGTGCTCGACCGGCTCGCGGTCGGTGCCGGGCAGGTGGTGCTGGTGCAGGGCGCGGCGGGCGCGGTCGGGACGGTGGCCGTGCAGCTCGCGGCGGCTCGCGGCGCCACCGTCATCGGCACGGCCCGCGAGAGCAACCATGAGTTCCTGCGCTCGCTCGGCGCCGAGCCGACGGCGTACGGGCCGGGCCTGCCCGAGCGGGTGCGGGCCCTGGCTCCCGGCGGGGTGGACGCGGTGTTCGACTGCGCGGGCGGCTCGCTGCCCGATCTGATCGCGATCGCCGGCGGCCCGTCCCGGGTGGTGACGATCGCGCCCGACCCTGACGCGGCGGCCCTCGGCGTGCACATGTCGCACGGCGTGCCGGGCGGGGACGCGGCCGTCGGCTCGGCGGCCGACCCACTGGCGGTGCACGGCCTGGCCATCGCGGCCGATCTCGCGGCGCGGGGGCGGCTGCGGGTGCCGGTCGCGGCGGCGTTCCCGCTCACCGGGGCCGCGGCCGCGCACGAGCTGAGCGAGCGCCGCCACGCGCCGGGCAGGATCGTCCTGGTGAACTGATCAGATGCCGGGACGGACGCGCTCCAGGACGCGCAGCGAGCCGGTGACCGCCACCTCGTCGAACGCGCCGGAGTCGAGCGCCCGCCGGTAGACCCGGTACGGCGCCTGACCGCCGTCGGCCGGGTCGGGGAAGACGTCGTGGAAGACCAGCGCCCCGCCGCCCAGCACGTGGGGGGCCCAGCCCTCGTAGTCGCGGGTCACCGGCTCCTCGGAGTGGCCGCCGTCGATGAACAGCATGCCCAGCGGCGTGTTCCAGAGCGCGGCGACCCGCTCCGACCTGCCGACGATCGCGATCACCTCCTCCTCCAGCCCGGCGGCGGCGATCGTGGCGCGGAAGGTCGGCAGGGAGTCCATCTTCCCGAACCGGGGGTCCATCAGCGTGGGGTCGTGGTGGGCCCAGCCGGGCTGGATCTCCTCGGAGCCGCGGTGGTGGTCCACCGTGACGACGACGGACCCGCTCTGCCGGGCGGCCGCGCCGAGGTAGATGGCCGACTTGCCGCAGTAGGTGCCGATCTCGCAGATGGGGCCGAGCTTGCCGTAGCGGCAGGCGGCCTCGAACAAGGCGAGGCCCTCGTCCGGCGGCATGAATCCCTTGGCGAGCTTCGCCGCGTAAAGCAGCTCTGACGGCATCGTCATAGCCCTGAACCCTAGCCGAACCGAACAACATTCCAACCGGCTCTTGCCGGGCCGATCTGGAACCTGTTCTACTTGGCAGCGTGAATCAGCGCGCTCGCATCGCCATGTCGGACGACGAGGTCACCGCCTTCCTGGAGGGCTCGCGCAAGCTGCAGCTCGCCACCATCAACCCGGACGGCACCCCCCACCTCGTGACCATGTTCTACGGCCTGGACGAGGGCCGCATCGCCTTCTGGACCTACGCCAAGGCGCAGAAGGCCCGCAACCTGGCCCGCGACCCCCGCGTGAGCTGCCTCGTGGAGGCCGGCGAGGACTACGCCGAGCTGCGCGGCGTCCTGCTGTACGGCACGGCCGCCCGGGTGGACGACCGCGACCGGGTCCTGTCCATCGGCCTGGCGATCGCGCGCCGGATGACTCCTGGCGTAGCCGACGAGCTGCTGCTCCCGTACGTGGAGAAAACCGGCGCCAAGCGGGTTGCGTACGTCGTCGAGCGCACGAAAGTGGTCTCATGGGACCACAGGAGGCTCACATGAAGGTCAAGGTGGACGAGCTGGTCTGCGAGGCCAACGCCGTGTGCATGGGGCTCGCGCCGGAAGTGTTCGAGGTGGACGACGACGACCAGCTCCACATCCTGCTGCCCGAACCACCCCCCGAGTTGCGGGACCGCGTCCGCCACGCGGTCAGGTCCTGCCCGAAAGCCGCTCTGTCCCTCGAGGAATAGCCCGCAGGCAACACGAGGAGGAACCCCCATGCGCGCCGCGATCCTGCACGCCGTAGGCAACGACAAGCTCGACATCCGCGACGACGTGACCCTGGCCCCGGTGGGGCCGGCGGACGTACGCGTCCGGATCAGGGCGACGGGCGTCTGCCACTCCGACCTGTCGGCCATGACCGGCGTGCTGCCCCAGCCCGTGCCGCTCATCCTCGGCCACGAGGGCGCGGGTGAGGTGGTCGAGGTGGGCGAGCACGTCACGTCGGTCAAGCCGGGCGACCACGTCGTCATCAGCTGGCGCCCGGCGTGCCAGGAGTGCGAGCTGTGCGTGGGCGGCCAGCCGTTCCTGTGCATGAAGTACGTCGTCGAGTCCTTCACCAAGGGCAACTTCCGCCTCGGCGACGGCTCCACGGTGTTCGGGATGGCCGGGTGCGGCACCTGGGCCGAGGAGATCGTCGTGCCGTGGCAGGGCGCGATCAAGATCGACGACGACGTGTCGTGGGAGGCGGCGGCGCTGATCGGCTGCGGCATCACGACCGGCGTCGGCGCGGTGCTCAACACCGCGAAGGTACGGCCCGGCTCGACGGTCGCGGTGGTCGGCTGCGGCGGCGTCGGCCTGTCCGTCATCCAGGGGGCGCGGGTCTCCGGGGCCCGCACGATCCTCGCGGTGGACCCGCTGGAGTCCAAGCACGAGCTGGCCAGGAAGGTCGGGGCCACGCACGCGGTCACCCCCGAGCAGGTGCCGGGCGCGCTGGCCGAGCTCACCGGCGGCGCCGGCTTCGACTACGCCTTCGAGGTGGTCGGCAAGTCGGCCACCATCCAGGCCACGTGGCAGCTCGCCCGGCAGGGCGGCGACGTGATCGTCGTCGGCGCGGGCGCGATGGACGACACGGTCTCCATCTCCGCCTTCAGCCTGCTGTTCGAGGGCAAGAACCTGCTGTCCAGCCTGTACGGCGAGGCCGACGTCCGGCACGACTTCCCGTACTTCGCCAAGCTCCACAAGTCCGGCCTGCTGGACCTGGAGTCGATGATCAGCGCCCGCATCCGCCTGACCGACCTGAACGACGCGGTCGCGGCGCTCAAGGGCGGCGAGGTGCTGCGCCAGATCGTCCTGATGGACTGACCCGCGCGTGGGGCCGCCCCGCGACGGGACGGCCCCACGACGGGGTCACTCGGTGGAGAAGGCGGCGTCGAAGGCCGTCGCCGGCGGGGTGATGGAGTTCAGCTTGCGGATGTAGCCGAGCGCCTCCTTGGCCCCGTCGAGCCGGTCCATCCCGGCGTCCTCCCACTCGATCGAGATCGGGCCTTCGTAGCCGATCGCGTTGAGCGCGCGGAAGCAGTCCTCCCACGGCACGTCGCCGCGGCCGGTCGAGACGAAGTCCCAGCCCCTGCGCATGTCGGCCCACGGCAGGTGCGACGACAGGCGGCCCTTGCGGCCGTCGCCGACCCGCACGCGGGTGTCCTTGCAGTCGACGTGGTAGATGCGGTCGGCGAAGTCGAGGATGAACCCGACCGGGTCGAGGTCCTGCCACACCATGTGGGACGGGTCCCAGTTGAGGCCGAACGCGGGCCGGTGGCCGATGGCCTCCAGCGTGCGCACGGTGGTGTGGTAGTCGTAGGCGATCTCGCTCGGGTGCACCTCATGAGCGAACCGCACGCCCACCTCGTCGAACACGTCGAGGATCGGGTTCCAGCGGTCGGCGAAGTCCTGGTACCCGGCCTCGATCATCGAGGCGGGCACCGGCGGGAACATCGCCACCGTGTGCCAGATCGACGAGCCCGTGAAGCCCACCACGGTGTCCACGCCGAGCAGCGCGGCGGCGCGGGCGGTGTTCTTCATCTCCTCGGCCGCGGCCTGGCGCACCGACTCGGGGTCGCCGTTGCCCCAGATGCGGGCCGGGAGGATGGCCTTGTGCCGCTCGTCGATGGGATGGTCGCACACGGCCTGGCCGACCAGGTGGTTGGAGATCGTCCAGACCTTCAGGCCGTGCTTGTCGAGCTGGGCGCGCTTCTGCTCCACGTACGAGGGGTCCGCCACGGCCTGCGCCACGTCGAAGTGGTCGCCCGAGCAGGCGATCTCCAGGCCGTCGTAGCCCCACTCGGAGGCCAGCCTGCACACCTCCTCGAACGGCAGGTCGGCCCACTGTCCGGTGAACAGTGTGACGGGTCGCATCAGTCCTCCACGTTCGTGTAGCGGCTGCCGTCAGCCGCGCTGCGCTCGACCGCCTCCAGCACGCGCTGTACCCGCAGCCCGTCGGCGAACGACGGCGACGGGTCGGCGCCCGTGGCGACCGCTTCCAGGAAGTCCTTGATCTCGTGGGTGAAGGTGTGCTCGTAGCCGAGGCCGTGGCCGGGCGGCCACCAGGCGCCGACGTACGGGTGGTCGGGCTCGGTGACCAGGATCCGTTCGAAGCCGCCGCCGTTCGCGCTGAACCACAGCTCGTTCATGGCCTCGAAGTCGAAGGCGAGGCTGCCGAGCGAGCCGTTGATCTCGAGGCGCATGGCGTTCTTGCGCCCGTTGGCGAAGCGGGTCGCCTCGAACGAGGCCACCGCGCCGCCCGACATGCGGCCGATGAACAGCGCCGCGTCGTCGACCGTCACCTCGCCCCTGGCGCTGGACCCGGTGGCGCCGAGCCCGGCGGACTCGGTCGCCAGCGGGCGCTCCTTGATGAACGTCTCGGTCAGTGCCGACACGCCCACGACGTTCTGGCCGGTGACGAACTGGGCGGCGTCGACGATGTGCGCGCCGATGTCGCCGAGCGCGCCCGAGCCCGCCTTGTCCTTCTGCAGCCGCCAGACCAGCGGGAACTCCGGGTCGACGATCCAGTCCTGCAAGTACTGTGCCCGTACGTGCCTGATCTCGCCGATCCGGCCCTCCTCGACGTACCGGCGGGCCAGCGCGATCGCGGGCACCCGCCGGTAGTTGAAGGCCACCATGCTCTTGCCCGTCGCCGCGGCGGCCGCCGCCACCATGGCCTCGGCCTCGGCGACGGTGTTGGCCAGCGGTTTCTCGCAGATCACGTGCTTGCCGGCCTGCAACGCGGCGATGGCGATCTCGGCGTGCGAGTCACCGGGCGTGCAGATGTCGACGATCTGCACGTCGTCGCGCTTGACCAGCTCTCTCCAGTCCGTCTCGATGTCGGCCCAGCCGAGCTGCGCGGCGGCCGCCTCGGTGCGCTCCTTCGACCGGCCGGAGAGCACCGCCATGCGCGGCGCCACCGGCAGGTCGAAGAACGCTCCGACGCTGCGCCAGGCCTGGGAGTGGACACGGCCCATGAAGGCGTAGCCGACCATGCCCACGCCGATGGTGGTTCTGTCTGACATGCAACCCCCGATCAGGATCAGGATTCGAAGCCGAGTGCCAGGTACTTCTCGACGTTCTCCTTGGTAATGGTCTCGGACGCGAGCGTGATGGACTGGGGAACCGTGTTCTCCACCAGATCGCTCATGCCCTTCCCCTGTGCTATCAGACGCGCCAGCTTGATCGCCGAGGAGGCCATGGTCGGCGAGTAGGTGACGGTGGCCTTCAGCACGGAGTTGCCCGACTGGATCTCGCGCATCGCGTTCAGCGAGCCGGCGCCGCCGACCATGATGAACTCGTTGCGGCTGGCCTCCTTGATGGCCGCCAGCACGCCGACGCCCTGGTCGTCGTCGTGGTTCCACATCGCGTCGATCTTCTTGTGCGCCTGCAGCAGCGACGTGGCGACCTCGTTGCCGGTCTCCACGGTGAACTGGGCGTCCTGCTTGGCCGTCACGCTGAACCCGTACGTCTTCAGCGCGTCGGCGAAGCCCTTGCTGCGGTCCTGCGTCAGCGGCAGCGTGGCGATGCCCTGGATCTCGACGATGACGGGGTTCGAGACGCCCTTGTCCTTGAGCTGCTTGCCGATGTAGTGGCCGGCGGCCACGCCCATGCCGTAGTTGTCGCCGCCGACCCACGTGCGGTAGGCGAGCTTGTCCGGGAAGATCCGGTCGAGGTTGACGACCGGGATGCCCGCCTCGGTGGCCTGCAGCGCGACCTGGTTGAGCTGCTGGCCGTCGTTCGGCAGGATCACCAGGGCGTTCACCTTGGCCTGGATGAGCGTCTCCACGGCGGAGATCTGCTGGTTGATGTCGTTGGTCGGCTCGACCGGCTTGAAGTCGATGTCGGTGTACTGCTTCGCGGTGGCCTCGGCGTTCTTGGCGATCGCCGCGATCCAGCCGTGGTCGGCCGCGGGGGCCGAGAAGCCGATCGTCACCTTCGTGCCCGGCTGGTCGTTGCCGCCACTCGCCTGGGCGGGTGCGGGGGCCGCGCTGGTGGGGCCGGACGCGGCGGGCTCGTTGCTGGTGCAGCCCGCCGCCAGCAACGCGGCCCCGCCGAGTCCGCCGATGAGGAATCCCCGGCGCGCGACGTTGTCACTCATGGTGCTCTCTCCTTCAGATTCCGCCGCTGGAGAAGGACGGCGACGACGATGATCAGGCCCTTGGCGATCAGCTGGTCGCTGGTGTTGAGCCCGTTGAGAATGAAGAGGTTGGTGATGAGGGTGAAGATCAGCAGGCCCAGGATGGAGCCGACGATCGTGCCGCGGCCTCCGGTGAGCAGCGTGCCGCCGATGATGACGGCGGCGATGGCGTCCAGCTCGTACAGGTCGCCGTGGGTGGACGAGCCCGTCGTGGTGCGCGCCATGATGAGGATGGCCGCGATGCCGCAGCACAGGCCCGACAGCGCGTACAGCAGCATGGTGTGCCGGCGCACGTCGATGCCGGCCAGGCGGGCGGCCTCGGGGTTGCCGCCGACCGCGTACGTGCGCCGCCCGAACGTCGTGCGGTTGAGCACGATCCAGCCCAGCACCACGACCAGCGCGAAGATGTAGACGAGCAGCGGGATGCCGAGCAGCCGCGTCGTCGACAGGTCCACGAGGGCCGAGTTGTCGGCCTGGATGAGCTGGGTCTTGCGGTCCGACATGCGTTGCGCGAGCCCTCGCGCGGCCACCAGCATGGCCAGCGTGGCGATGAACGGCACCAACCGCCCGTAGGCGATCAGCCAGCCGTTGACCAGCCCCGCTCCGGTGCCGACGAGGATCGCGCAGATCGCCATGACGACCGGCCCGTACGACTGCGTGGCCACGGTCGTGGCCCACACGCTGGCCAGGGCCATGACCGCGCCGACCGACAGGTCGATGCCGCCGCCGATGATGACGAACGTGGCCCCGACCGTGATCACGCCGATCGTGGCCGCCAGCGACAGGATGCTGACGAGGTTCGAGGTGGTCAGGAAGTTGTCGGGCCGGGTGATCAGGCCGACGACGACCAGCAGTGCCAGCGCGCCGACCAGGCCGAGATGCCGCATCTCGCCGACGCCGCGGATGGACGGCAGCGCCGGTACGGCCTTCGTCGTGGGCTCGCCCATCACGCGGCCCTCCCATTCATGATCATGTCCAGTACGCGGTGCTCGTCCAGCTCAGTCGCCTCTCCCTCATGGATGACCGCGCCCTCGCGCAGCACCAGCACGCGATCGGCCAGCCCCAGCACCTCGGGCACCTCGCTGGAGACCAGCAGCACCCCGATGCCCTGCTTGGCCAGGTCGTGGATGACGGCGTACAGCTCGGCCCTGGCTCCCACGTCCACGCCGCGGGTGGGCTCGTCGAGCAGCAGCAGCTTGCGCCCGCCGAGCAGCCAGCGGGCGAGCACGGCCTTCTGCTGGTTGCCGCCCGACAGGGTCCTGATCGGGCGTTCGGGGTCGGGCGGGCGGATGTCCAGCATCTCGGACAGCCGTTTGGCCTCGTCCCGCTCCCGTTTGCGGTCGATCCAGCCGAACCTGGCGAACCCCGGCAGGGTGCCCAGCGTGATGTTGGCCGTGACGCTCTGGTCGAGGAGCAGGGCCTGGGCCTTGCGTTCCTCGGGGGCCAGGCCCATGCCGCTCCTGACGGTGCCGACCACGCCGCGGCGCACCTGGCGGCCGTCGAGCAGGACGCGTCCCGTGTGAGGGCGCGCGCCATAGACGGCCTCCAGGATCTCCGAGCGGCCCGAGCCGACCAGCCCGGCCAGGCCGACGATCTCGCCCGCCCGGACGCTGAACGAGACGTCCTTGAAGACGCCCGGCGAGCTCAGGTTCTCGACGCGAAGCACCTCCTCGCCGAACTCGCGGCCGCCTCTGGGCGGGAAGACGTACTCGACGTTCCTGCCGGTCATGAGCGAGACGATCTGGGTGGTGGGCGTGTCGCGGGCGGGCAGCCCGACCGCGACCGTGCGGCCGTCCTTGAGCACGGTGACGCGGTCGCCGATCTCACGGATCTCCTCCAGCCGGTGGGAGATGTAGACCACGGCCACGCCCTGGGCGGTCAGCTCGCGGATGATGCGGAAGAGGTTGCTGACCTCGTCGTGGGCGAGCGCGGCCGACGGCTCGTCCATGATGATCAGCTTGGCCTCGTGGGAGAGCGCGCGGGCCATGGAGACGACCTGCTTGGCCGCCGGAGACAGCCGCCCCACCTCGGTGGCGGGGCGGATCTCCGGATGGCCGAGGCGTTCCAGCACCTCGCGGGCGGCCCGCCGGCCCGCCGCCCTGTTGACGAAGCCGAGGCGGGCGTGCTCGTGGCCGAGGAAGATGTTCTCGGCCACGCTGAGGCCGTCCACCAGATCCAGCTCCTGGTAGATGGTGGCGAAGCCGAGCTTGATGGCGTCGATGGGGCTGCCGGGGCGCACCTCCGCCCCGTTGAACGAGATCGTGCCCTCGTCCGGCTGGTGAACTCCGGCCAGCACCTTGATCAGGGTGGATTTGCCGGCGCCGTTCTGGCCGAGCAGGCAGTGAACCTCGCCCGCCCGCACGTCCAGATCGACCCCGTCCAGCGCGCGCACGCCGGGGAACTGCTTGACGATGCCCTTCATGACCAGCATCGGGAGGTCCCTTTCAGGCGTTGACGATGCGGTTGATGTTGTCGGGTGACAGGTAGTGCTCGATGGCGAGGATCCCGGCGCCGAGCGCGGCGGCGTTGATCCCCGTACGGCTCGGCGTGATCGACAGGTGGTGCGTGGCCAGCGGGAGCGACCTGCGGTAGACCGTCTCCCTGATCCCTGCCAGCAGGTGCTCGTGCACCCGTGACAGTGCGCCGCCGATCACGATGACCTCGGGGTTGAAGAAGTTGACCAGGCTGGCCAGCACCTCGCCGATGAGCCGGCCGGCCTCCCTGACCAGGCGCAGCGCCTGGGTGTTTCCTGATTGAACGAGTGCCACGACGTCGGCGCCGGTCTCGGCCGGAAGGCCCAGCTCGGTCAGCCGCCGCGCGATGGCGGCGCCGCCGGCCACGGCCTCCAGGCAGGCGCTGTTGCCGCACCGGCAGCCGGCGTCCTCGTGGCCGCTGACCCGGATGTGGCCGATGTCGCCGGCGGAGCCCTGCGCGCCTCTGTGCAGGGTGCCGGCGGCCATGATGCCGCAGCCGATGCCGGTGCCGACCTTGACGAACAGCAGGTGCTTGGTGTCGGCGAAGGCGCCCCGGTGCTCGCCCAGCGCCATCACGTTGACGTCGTTGTCGACCAGCACCTCGACACCCTCGAAGTACTCGGGGATGGGGTAGTCGTTCCAGCCGGGCATGATCGGCGGGTTGTTCGGCCGCCCGGTGGCGAACTCCACCGGCCCCGGCACGCCGATCCCGATGGCCCGCAGCGCGGTCCTGGGCCGGCCCGCCTGGCCGAGCAGGTGGTCGAGCCGCTGGTCCACGTGGGCGAGCACCTTCTCGGGGCCCTCGCCGATCAGCAGCGCGTCCTCGCACTCGGCCAGCACATTGCCCGAGATGTCCATGAGGGCGACCCGGCAGTGGGTGGCGCCCAGGTCCACGCCCGCGAAGGCGTGGTCCTCGGTGTGCAGGCGGAGCTGGCGCGGCGGACGGCCACCGGTCGACTCGCCGCTCTCGGTCTCCTCGACCAGGCCGCGCTCGATCAGCGCGTCCACGCGCTGGGAGATCGTCGAGCGGGCCAGGCCGGTGAGCCTCGCCAGATCGGATCGGGTCGTCGCGGAGCCCGCGCTGATCAGCGTCAGCACGTCGCCGGCGGAGCCCGGCTGGGGGGTCATGCCGCGACAATAAGATCACCGATGGGGCAAATCAAGAGCGGAGATCGACCAAACTCCCCCAACTTCCGCCGAAGATCGAACAAAGGCCGGTTTCAGCCCAGAAAAGCCGACATTTCGGTACTTACCCAGGTATGCGGAAGCGCCGACCCCCGACGCGGGGCCGGCGCTTCAGAGACGGCCGCCGGTCGCGGCGATCAGCCGGAGCGGCCGGGCTCGGCGGTCAGAGCATCGACTTCATGGAGTCGGCCGCCGTCAGCACGTAAGGCTGCTCGGTCATGACCGCCCCCCAGTTGTCCGCGATCGCCTCGGGCGTCAGGTCGTCGCTCTTCCACCCCGGCCCCTCGGCCACGAACACCCGCGCCACCTTGCCGCCCCCGACCGTGAACACCTCACCGCTGACCTCGCACGACTCGTGCACGAGGTAGGCGACCAGCGCGCTGACCCGCTCGGGGGTGAACTTGGCCTCGAACTCGGCCGGCAGCAGCGCCTCGGTCATCCGCGTCCAGGCCACGGGCGCGATCGCGTTGGCCTTGATGCCGTTGCGCGCCCCCTCGATCCCGAGCGTCTTGGTCAGGCCCACCAGGCCCATCTTGGCCGTGGAGTAGTTGGCCTGGCCGAAGTTGCCGAACAGGCCGGCGGGGCTGGAGGTGTTGACGACGCGGCCGTAGCCGGCCGCCTTCATCAGCGGGTAGGCGGCCTGGCTGACGAGGTAGGAGCCGCGTACGTGCACGGCCAGCACCGCGTCGAACTCCTCGACCGTCATCTTCCCGAACGACTTGTCGCGCAGGATGCCCGCGTTGTTGACGACGATGTCGACCTTGCCGAACGCGTCCACCGCGGCCTGGACGATGGCGTGGGCGCCTTCGGGGGTGGCGACGTCGTCGGCGTTCGCGACGGCCTGGCCGCCGTTCTTCGTGATGAGGTCGGCCACCTCGGCCGCGGGGCCGGTCGAGGCGCCGGTGCCGTCGAGCGCGCCGCCGAGGTCGTTGACGACGACCTTGGCGCCCCGCTCGGCGAGCAGGAGCGCGTGCGACCTGCCCAGGCCGTGCCCGGCCCCCGTGATGATCGCGACCCTGTCATCGAACCGAAGCATCGAACCTCCCGAGCCGAGGAGAACAAAATTCTGGTCATCTGTACGATAGCCGCCTCAGGGCAGCCGCCACAGGTCCGGCTCGCCCGCTTCCCTGACCACCCGCCCCTTGGCCTCCAGCCACGCCAGGTGCGCGAGCGTCTCGTTGTTGGCCGAGCGCCGCATGAACGGCGGGATCGTCTCCCACGGCCGCGACCACGTCAGCCGGGTGGCCACATCCCAGCAGTTGGCGGCGCCGGCCGCGCCGACCACCTGCTCGATCTCCGCGAGGCGGGCGTCGTGGTGCGCCAGCACCGTGTCCACCCGCTCGGCCAGCTCCAGGAACCGGTACTCGTGCGCGGGCAGCACCTCCTCGACCTCCAGCTTGCGGACGGCGTCCAGAGAATCGAGGTAGTCGGCCAGCGGGTTCGGCCCCGACTGCGGGTGCACGGCCACGATGGGCGTGATCCGCGCCAGGACGTGGTCACCGGAGAACAGCACCTTGCGCTCCGGCGAGACGAAGCACAGGTGGCCCGGCGAGTGGCCGGGCGTCCAGATGGCCCGCAGGTCCCAGCCCGGCAGGCCGAGGTCGTCGCCGTCCTCCACCAGCCGGTCCGGCCTGGCCATCGAGACCATGTGCCTGATCATCATGGAGGCGCCGGCCAGCTCGTCCAGCGTCAGGTCGGGCACGCCGCAGCGGCGCAGCAGCGCCCGCTCCCGCTGGACGAGGGAGTCGATGGCGTCGTCGTCGTAACGCTCGCGGACCAGGCGGGCGTCGGCGGGGTGCAGCGCGATCCAGGCGCCGGAGCTCTCCCTGATGCGGCCCGCCAGGCCGTAGTGGTCGGGGTGGATGTGGGTGACCAGGACGCCCTTGACGTCGGTGATCGCGTACCCGGCCACGCCCAGGCCCGCCACGAGCGCGTCGTAGGCCTCGTCGGTGTTCCACCCGGCGTCGATGATGGCCACGCCGTCGGGCAGCTCCAGCACGTAGACGAGCACGTACCGGAGAGGGTTGATCGGGATCGGGACGGGAACGGACCACAGGCCGGGGCGCACCCGCTCGACTTCGGGGAACGTCCCGCCGACCCACGCCTCCCGCTGGGCGGGGTTGGCGGGGGTCACTACGAATTTCGCCACGACCCGAATATAGTTCTGCGTCCGAATCATGTTCTACTTGGGGCATGAAGCTGAGCCGCGAGATCAACGATGATGGCCGCTTCGTCCGGCAGCCGAACCGTTTCACGGATCGGCTCGGCCCACCCGAGCCCGGCCGCTACCGGGTCTACGCGTCCTACGCCTGCCCGTGGGCGCAGCGCGTACTGATCGTCCGTAAGCTCCTGGGCCTGGAAGACCTGCTGGACGTCACGATCGTCGACCCCATCCGCGACGAGAAGGGCTGGCGTGTCCCCGGTGGCGACCCGGAGTACCTGTCGGAGCTCTACCACGCCACCGACCCCGGCTACACGGGCCGCTACACCGTCCCCTGCGTCTGGGACACCCAGGAGAAGCGGATCGTCACCAACGACTTCCCGCAGATCACGCTCGACCTGGAGACGACGTGGGGCACCTCGCCCAACCTCTATCCCGAACGCCTGCGCCCCGACATCGACATCATGAACGACCGCCTCTACCACGGGCTCAACAACGCGGTCTACGAGGCGGGCTTCTCCCGTGACCAGCAGGTCTACGAGGAGGCGGTGGCCCGGGTGTTCACCACCCTCGACTTCCTGGAGGTGCGGCTGGCCGAGTCGGAGTTCCTGTTCGACACGCTCACCGACAGCGACGTGCGCCTCTACACGACGCTGGCCAGGTTCGACGCCGTCTACTACGGGCACTTCAAGTGCTCGGTGCGGCGGCTGGTCGACTATCCGGCGCTGTGGGCGTACGCGCGCCGCCTGTACGCCATCCCGGCCTTCCGCGAGACCACCGACTTCGACCAGATCAAGCGCCATTACTACATCACCCAGACGAACATCAACCCGAGCCGGATCGTGCCGGTAGGGCCGGAGCTGGACTGGAGCCTGTAGGCGCGGGCATCCGCACGAACAGCAGCGCCGAGACCAGCATCACGGCGGCCGCGACGGACCAGGCGGCGGCGAGGCCCGCCTGGGTGGCCAGCGAGCCGAGCGTGAGGTTGGCCGCGATGCCCCCCGACTGCAGGGACAACGAGCTGGTGGAGGTGACGGTCGTGCGCTCGGCGGAGCCGACCGCGTTGTGGGTCAGCTCCAGGCAGAGCACGCCCGTCACCGCGATGCCGACGAAGAGCACGACGTAGGCGAGCCCGGCGCTCAGCATGCCGGGCAGACCGGCCAGCCCCGCCGTCGCGGCCAGCGCGCCGACGGCGAGCGCGGTCAGCGCCGTGCCCGCGATCGCGCCCCTGGCCGACCCGCCCGCCAGGCGCGCGGCGCGGGGCGCGAGCGCCGCGCCCGCCGCGCTGCCGGCGAAGCCCAGCGCCGCGACGACGGCGTAGGCCAGGCTGCCCTCCTCGGCGGTGCCGGCCAGCTCGGCCAGGCGGCCGGGCGTGAGCAGCTCGATGCACGTCAGCACTACGCCGGACGCCGCGGCGGCGAGCATGAGCCTGCGCAGCAGCACGCCGCCCAGCGCCAGCCGGATGCCGCCCGTCACGGTGGCGGGCACCTCGCGCAGCACGCCCGCCGGCGAGCGACGCCGGTGGGCCGGCTCGGGCAGCGCGAGCACCACCACGACCAGCAGCACCAGCGCCGCCACCGCGCCCACCAGGGGCGGCGCGGCCAGCGGCAGCATCAGCGACGGCGGCACCAGGAGCGGCAGCGCGCCGCCCGCCAGCACGCCCGCGCACAGGGCCGCGGACTCCATCGCGCCGCCCCTGGCCAGGCCGGGCTTGAGGTCCGCCCCGCGCCCCTCGATCGCGTGCAGCGTGTCGACGTACCAGGAAGTGGCGGGACCGCTGGACAGAGCCCTGGCGACCCCCTTGAACACCCCGCTCAGCAGGAACATCCAGAACGTGGTGGACACGCTCATCAGCGCCAGCCCCGCCACCGTGAACGCGGCCGAGGCCGCCAGCACCATGCGCCGGCCGACGACGTCGGCCAGCCCGCCCGTCGGCAGCTCCAGGCTCACGGTCACGACCGAGTAGACCGTCACCACCAGCCCGACCTGGGCCAGGCCGAGACCCCGCTCGGTCATCAGCAGGACCATCGTCGCCATCATGAGGCCCGGCGGCAGCCAGGTCAGGAAGCTGACGAGCAGGTAGCGCCGTAACGCCGACCGTGCGGTCACGACTCCTCCCTCCGCTTGCGGGGGAAGCCCCCCACCCAGATGTGGACGAGCTGACTGTCGGGGGCGCCCTCGTGGCGGGCGGCCAGCTCGCGCAGGATCTCCCCGGTACGCGCGGCGAACTCCTCCAGCGCGGCCGGCGGCAGCTCCACGATGTGGTCGCTCATGCCGGCCGCCGACACCCATTCCGGCGACCAGCCGGCCTCGTCGAACTCCTCGGTGACCCGGCCCAGCAGCTCCGCCTGGAGCAGCCGCATGACCTTGACCGTCTCGCGGCCCTCCGGCGTCACGGCCATCTCGCGGCTGTTCCACGAGGTGTAGCGGTGCCGGGCCCGCCAGCGTCGCTCGCGGCCGTCGCGCTGCTCCGGGTCCTCCTCGATGAAGCCGTGCTTGAACAGCTCGCGCAGGTGGTAGCTGGTCGAGCCGGAGCTCTCGCCGACCGTGCGGCCGAGCTCGCTGGCGGTGGCCGGGCCGTCGGAGCGCAGCAGGCCGAGCAGCCGGGCCCGCAGCGGGTGGGTGACCACTCTCAGCACCTGCGGGTCGCTGATCTTGTAATGCTCTTCCACCCCTTCACCGTAAATCGCAAAGACGATTTTGCAAAGAGGATTTTGCGGTTTGCCCACTCTCCTAGACTGTGGGGATGCTCGACGACATCTGGGTGGACGACTCCGTCCGCGCGCTGCGCCCCGACTTCGCGGTGCTCATCGTGACCGCGCACGGCCTGCGCAACGGCCCCACCGACGACCGCTCCCGGGCCTGGCTGGCGGCCGCCTCGGCGGTGGAGGTGCAGACGGACAAGATCGACGCCTGGAAGGACGCCTACCGGGCGTTCGGCGCCAAGCCGCAGCGCACCCGCCCCTCGGTCGACGCCCTGACCCGGCGCATGCCGCTGCCGGAGATCAACCGGGTCGTCGACGCGTACAACTCGATCAGCGTCAAGCACGCGCTGCCCATCGGCGGCGAAGACCTCGACAAATATGTCGGCCCGGCCCGCCTGGTGCGGGCGAGCGGCGACGAGGCGTCGGAGGAGGCGCTCGGTCAGCCCGAGCCCGGCGAGGTCATCTGGCGTGACGACATCGGTGTCACCTGCAGGAGATGGAACTGGCGCCAGGTGGTGCGCACCCGTCTCACCGAGGAGACCACCAACGCGATCTTCCTGCTGGAGCGCCTTGAGCCGATGTCTTTGGAGGAGCTGAAGCAGGCAGGAGAGGAGCTTTCGGAGCTTCTGACCGAGTTGTCCCCCGAGGTGCGCATCTCCAGCCGGCTCCTGTCCAGCGGGAAATAAACCTCACCCCCCGGTGTTGATACCAAAGAGTAATAAACGCTGCACCACCCGGATTGACGAGGCGCGCGTGACCTCTTTGCGCGGTCCTGAGAGGATCGTTCGAGGCGGCACGGGTCCTTCGGCGCGCGCTGCCAGTCCGGGCGAGTAGCCTTGGACAGGTTCTCTAACATCAACGCCGATCTGCGGAAGAGGGCGATTTCCGCCGTGTCGTCTGAGTCGTCGCGGACAAACCCGCTGGCAAGCTTTGGTCAGAACGAGTGGCTTGTCGACGAGCTGTACCAGAAGTACCTCCAAGATCCAGAGTCTGTCGACAAGGCCTGGTGGAACTTCTTCGCTGACTACAACCCTGATTACGGACCGGGCCGAACCCCGGTCAGGGAGGCGGCGAACGGCACGGTGACCGCGCCCGCTCCTCCCCAGACCCCGAAGGCGCCACCCAAGGCGCCACCCGCGGCCGAAAAGCCGAAGCAGCCCGCCACCCCGGTGCCCAAGGGCGCCGAGGAGGTCAAGCTGCGCGGCGCCGCGGCCCGCACCGCCGCCAACATGGACCTCTCCCTTGCGGTCCCGACGGCGACCAGCGTGCGGGCCATCCCGGCCAAGCTGCTCATCGACAACCGCATTGTGATCAACAATCACCTCAAGCGGGGCCGCGGCGGCAAGGTCTCCTTCACGCACCTGATCGGGTTCGCGATCGTCAAGGCGCTGAAGGCCATGCCGGAGATGAACTACTCCTACGCCGAGATCGACGGCAAGCCGACGCTCGTCAAGCCCGAGCACGTCGGCTTCGGCCTCGCGATCGACGTCCAGAAGAGCAACGGCGAGCGCCAGCTCCTCGTGCCCTCCATCAAGGGCGCCGAGGAGATGGACTTCCGCCAGTTCTGGATGGCCTATGAGGAGGTCGTCCGCAAGGCCCGCGCCGGCAAGCTCGGCGTCGACGACTTCTCCGGCACCACGATCTCCCTCACCAACCCCGGCACGATCGGCACCGTCCACTCCGTGCCGCGCCTCATGCCCGGCCAGGGCACGATCATCGGCGTCGGCGCGATGGAATACCCGGCCGAATACCAGGGGGCCTCCCCCGACACGCTCTCGCGCCTGGCCGTCTCCAAGGTCATGACGCTGACCAGCACCTACGACCACCGGATCATCCAGGGCGCCCAGTCGGGCGACTTCCTGCGCCAGATCCACCGGCTGCTGCTCGGCGAGGACGGCTTCTACGACGAGATCTTCGAGGCGCTGCGGATCCCGTACGAGCCGGTCCGCTGGGTCCAGGACATCTCGGCCACCCACGACGACGACGTGGCCAAGTCCGCGCGCGTGATCGAGCTGATCCACGCCTACCGCGTCCGCGGCCACCTGATGGCCGAGACGGACCCGCTGGAGTACAAGCAGCGCAAGCACCCCGACCTCGACATCCAGTCGCACGGCCTGACGCTGTGGGACCTCGAGCGCGAGTTCGCGACGGGCGGCTTCGGCGGCAAGCCGCTGATGAAGCTGCGCGACATCCTGGGCGTGCTGCGTGACTCCTACTGCCGCACCGTCGGCATCGAGTACATGCACATCCAGAACCCCGAGGAGAGGGCCTGGATCCAGGCGCGGGTGGAGAAGCCGCACAAGTCGCCCGAGCGCGACGAGCAGCTCAACATCCTGTCCCGGCTCAACACCGCCGAGGCGTTCGAGACGTTCCTGCAGACGAAGTTCGTCGGCCAGAAGCGCTTCTCGCTGGAGGGCGGCGAGTCCCTGATCCCGCTGCTCGACTCCGTGATCAGCGACGCCGCCGACGAGGGCCTCGACGAGGTCGTCATCGGCATGGCGCACCGCGGCCGCCTCAACGTCCTGGCCAACATCGTGGGCAAGTCCTACGCCCAGATCTTCGGCGAGTTCGAGGGCAACATCGACCCGCGCACGGCGCACGGCTCCGGCGACGTGAAGTACCACCTCGGCGCCACCGGCACGTTCACCGCGCCGAGCGGCAAGACGATCACCGCGTCCGTGGTCGCCAACCCCTCCCACCTGGAGGCGGTCGACCCGGTCCTGGAGGGCGTCGTCCGCGCGAAGCAGGACCTTCTTGAGCGCGGCGAGGAGGGCTTCACCGTCCTGCCCGTCCTCATCCACGGCGACGCGGCCTTCGCCGGCCAGGGCGTCGTGGCCGAGACCCTCAACCTGTCGCAGCTGCGCGGCTACCGCACCGGCGGCACCGTGCACGTGGTCGTCAACAACCAGGTCGGCTTCACCACCTCGCCCGCCTCCTCCCGCTCCTCGGTCTACGCGACCGACGTGGCGCGGATGATCCAGGCGCCGATCTTCCACGTCAACGGCGACGACCCCGAGGCCGTGGTCCGCGTGGGCGAACTGGCCTACGAGTACCGCCAGGCGTTCCGCAAGGACGTCGTCATCGACCTCATCTGCTACCGCCGCCGCGGCCACAACGAGGGCGACAACCCCGCCTTCACCCAGCCGCTGATGTACGACCTGATCGACGCCAAGCGCTCCACCCGCAAGCTCTACACCGAGGCGCTGATCGGCCGGGGCGACATCACGGTCGAGGAGGCCGAGTCCGCGCTGCGCGACTACCAGGCCAAGCTGGAGCAGGCGTTCACCGAGACGCGCGAGGCGGCGAAGAAGCCGGCCGAGGCGGCCGCGATGCGGGTGCCCCCGACCGAGGTCGTCAAGTGGTCCCACGACGACACGCCGACCGGCATCACGCACGAGACGCTCAAGCGCATCGTCGACACCCAGCTCAACCTCCCCGAGGGCTTCACGCCGCACCCGCGCCTGGCGCCGGTGCTGCAGCGCCGCGGCCAGATGGTCGAGCAGGACGCGATCGACTGGGCGATGGGCGAGACGCTGGCCTTCGGCTCGCTGCTGATGGACGGCCACCCGGTCCGCCTCGTCGGACAGGACTCCCGGCGCGGCACGTTCACCCAGCGCCACGCCGTCCTGGTCGACCGCATGACCGGCGCCGACCACACGCCGCTCAAGACCTTCAACCAGGGCACCACGAAGTTCTACGTCTACGACTCGCTGCTGAGCGAGTTCGCGGCGCTCGGCTTCGAGTACGGCTACAGCGTCGTCCGTCCTGACGCCCTGGTCTGCTGGGAGGCGCAGTTCGGCGACTTCGTCAACGGCGCCCAGACGATCATCGACGAGTTCATCTCGTCGGGCGAGCAGAAGTGGGGCCAGAAGTCCTCCGTCGTGCTGCTGCTGCCGCACGGCTACG
This sequence comes from [Actinomadura] parvosata subsp. kistnae, assembly GCF_900323885.1. Lineage (GTDB taxonomy): Bacteria > Actinomycetota > Actinomycetes > Streptosporangiales > Streptosporangiaceae > Nonomuraea > Nonomuraea composti. The sequence continues at coordinate 1,081,537 of NZ_OOHJ01000018.1, forward strand.
AGGGCCAGGGCCCCGACCACTCCTCGGCCCGCATCGAGCGTTTCCTCCAGGTCTGCGCGCTCGACAACATGACGGTCGCGCAGCCCACCACCCCGGCCAACTACTTCCACCTGCTGCGCTGGCAGGTGGAGTCGGAGCGGCACAAGCCGCTGGTGGTCTTCACGCCCAAGTCGCTGCTGCGCCACAAGGCGGCCACGTCGAAGGCGTCCGACTTCACCTCGGGCTCCTTCCAGCCGGTCCTGGGCGACGCCACGGCCGACCCGGCCAAGGTCACCAAGGTCGTGCTCACCTCCGGCAGGCTCTACTACGACCTGGCGGCGCGGCGCGACAAGGACGGCCGCGACGACGTCGCGATCGTGCGGCTGGAGCGCCTCTACCCGTTCCCGTCCGAGGAGCTCGCCGCCGAGCTGTCCCGGTACGGCGACCAGGTGGAGCTGATCTGGGCGCAGGACGAGCCGGCCAACATGGGCCCGTGGCCGTACCTCACGCTCAAGATGGCCGAAGACCCGCAGACGCTGGGCGGCCGGGCGGTGCGGCGCGTGTCGCGCACGCCCAACAGCTCGCCGGCGACCGGGTCGCACAACTCCCACGACACGGAGCTCGAGGAGATCCTGCACCAGATCTTCGGCTGAGCCACCGTCGTCCAGAGCCCCCGGCCCGCCGATCGGCGGCCGGGGGCTCACTGCTGCCCGGGCAGGCTAAAGTGCAGGTCCGGGCCCCTTTCTGAACCTGCGAATGGAGAGCGATGTACTTCACCGATCGGGGGATCGAAGAGCTGGTCGAGCGCCGCGGCGAGGAGGAGGTCAGCCTGTTGTGGCTGGGCGAGCGGCTGCGCGAGTTCGTCGATCTCAACCCCGAGTTCGAGACGCCGATCGAGCGGCTGGCCACGTGGCTGGCGCGCCTCGACGACGACGAGGACGACTGACCGCCCCGCGACTTCCCTCGCGAAGTCGTAGTCTCGAATAACGCGATACATCTTGAGATTCGCCGAGACGCGACATATCGTGAGTTATGGAGAACCGGTGTCGCCTAGAGAGGGGCGGGGGATCATGCAGCAATGGACGATCGACGAGCCAGGACAGCTGACGTTCGGCGACGTGGAGTCGCTGGACGTCCGCATCGTCGCCGGCCGGCTCGACGTGCTCGCCAGCGACGGCCCGGCCACCCTGGAGATCGCCGAGATCGAGCCGGCCTCACCGCTGACCGTCACCTACGACGAGGCCACCCGCTCGCTCACCATCGCCGACCGCGACCTCACCTGGGACGGCGTGCTCGGCTGGCTGCGCCGCGACCGGCGCCGATCCGTGCTGTCCATCGCCGTGCCCAAGAGCTGCCGGGTCAAGGCGGGCGTGGTGTCCGCACCCGCCGTCCTGGCCGGGTTCGAGAGATCCACGCACGTCAAGAGCGTCTCCGGTGACGTCGTCCTCGACGGGGTCAGCGGCGACGTCGCCGCCAACACCGTCTCAGGGGCCGTCGAGACCCGGGCCATGGAAGGCGACCTGTCGTTCGTCAGCATCTCCGGCGACCTCACCGTCGCCGACGGCGTCCCCCACCGGCTGAAAGCCAACACCGTCTCCGGCCGGATCACCGCGGATCTCACCCTGCGACCGACGGGTCACGTCACGTTCAACAGCGTCTCCGGTGACATCCTGGTCAGGCTGCCGGAGAACGTGGAGGCGGACGTCAGCATCAGATCCACCTCCGGCAGGCTGGTCAGCACGTTCGAGGAACTGTCCAACACGAGCGCCCCCGCGGCGAAGTCGCTGTCGGGGCGGCTGGGTGGCGGCATGGCCTCCCTGTCGGCGATCACGGTCTCCGGCGAGGTCACGCTGCTCAAGGGAGAGAAGGAATGAGCCCTGTCTTCGGTCACGGCCGGCTCCGGCTGTACCTGCTCAAGCTGCTGGAAGAGAGCCCGCGCCATGGCTACGAGGTCATCCGGCTGCTCCAGGACCGCTTCCTCGGCGTGTACTCGCCCTCTCCCGGCACCATCTACCCGCGCCTGGCCCGCCTGGAAGAAGAGGGCCTGGTCACGCACGAGGTGGTCGAGGGCAAGAAGGTGTTCTCCATCACCGACAAGGGCCGCGAAGAGCTGAACGCCCGGCTCGACGAGCTCGACGACCTGGAGCAGGAGATCTCCGCCTCCGTCCGCGACATCGCCCGCGAGGTCAAGGAGGACGTGCGCGACACCGTCAAGTCGCTGCGCGAAGAGCTGACCCGCATGGCCAAGGACGTCCGCACCGGCGCCGCCGAGGACACCCGGCGGCTGCGCGACAAGCAGAAGGAAGAGCTCAAGCGGCTGCGCGACCAGCAGAAACGCCAGTGGATGGAGCACGCCTACCACTGGCAGGACGAAGGCGAGCGGCTCACCAAGGAATGGCGCCGGATCTGGTCGGAAGTCTGGACCACCCTCGGCGGCACCCCCGCCGGCGGCTCCTCCGCCAACCGGGCCGAGCTCGACGCCGAGCTGGGCGAGCTGCTCGCCGACTTCGTGGCGCGGGCGCGCGAGGACGCCTCCAACGCCCGGCTGACGCCGGAGAAGCTGGCCGAGCTCCGCACGACGCTCGACGAGACGACCCGCCGCATCCACGACATCCTCGACCGCTGACCAACCGGGGAGCCGCGCCCCTCCCCCGGCCCACCGGGAGCGCCCTCTCCTCACCGGCCCCTACCGAGGAGCACCACACCCTGCCTGCCCGCGGAGGAGCATCGCCGCCTCCAGCCGCTGCCTCCTCCAGCCGCAGGCCTCGCCACACGTCGGCCCGGCAGGCGTGGTGGGTGCTCGCCTGTCCAGGCACGCCAGCCCGCCAGATACGCCAGCCCGCCAGGCACGCCGGCCCACCATCTCCTCACCGGCCCCTACCGAGGAGCACCGCACCCTGCCTGCCGCGCGGAGGAGCATCGCCGCCTCCAGCCGCTGCCTCCGCCAGCCGCAAGCCTCGCCACACGTCGGCCCGGGCAGGCGTGGTCGGCGCGCGCCTGATCAGGCACGGCCGGCCCGCCAGATACGCCAGCCCGCCAGGCACGCCGGCCCACCAGGCACGCCGGCCCGCCATCTCCTCACCGGCCCCTACCGAGGAGCACCACACCCGGCCTGCCCGCGGAGGAGCATCGCCGCCTCCAGCCGCTGCCTCCGCCAGCCGCAGGCCTCGCCACACGTCGGCCCGGGCAGGCGTGGTGGGTGCGCGCCTGGCCAGGCACGGCCGGCCCGCCAGGCACGGCTCCGGGCCGTCGGCTGGTCAGGCGGAAAGGCGTCCCGTGTGTCGGCGGCGGCGGAGGGAGCTGCGCGCGGCCCTCCTGGCGTGATAGGCGATCGGCATGTACCGCAGCCGCTCGGGCAGCCGCGGCGTCACCATCGCCACCGCATGCCCGAGATGCCGCAACCGCCGCTCCTCCCGGGCGGTCCACCGCAGCCCAAGCTTCTCCCGCACGGCGGGCGGCAGGGTGCCGACGGTGACGAAGTAGGTGAACTCGCCCGCCCCGGCACCCACCGGCGTCCACAGCCGGCGCAGCGGCGCGGGCAACCGGGGCGGCGCGGGCGCGCCGCGCATCACCGTCAGCACGTCGAGCGCGGTCGCGTGCGCCTCCAGCCGCCCGCGCACCATCTCCTCGAAGTAGCGCCAGAACGCGTCCAGGTCCGCCGGCATCTCCCGCTCGGGCACCCGCAGAATGGCCCCGAGCTGCCGCGACTCGGCGTAGAGCCGCCGCTCCTGCGCCGGCGTGAACGGCGTGCCGAAGTACCGGTTGAGCGCGATGAACCGCTCGAACAACGACAGGTGCACCCACGCCCACGCCTCGCCGTTCAGCGCATGGTAGTGCCTGCCCTGCTCGTCCACGCCGCTGATCGGCTTGTGCAGCTCCCTGAGCCGCTGCCCCTCGGCGGGGCCGTCCGGCCCGCCGTAGACCCATTTCTGCACGGACGCGAGCGTGCGCTCCAGCCGCCCCCAAGGGTCGGCCTTGTACGTGGAGTGCTCGGCGACCGCGGCCCCGACGGCCGGATGCATCGTCTGGAGGACCAGCGCGCTGCCGGCCACGAGCAGGTTGCGGTACTCGCCGGCGGTGTCCCAGTGCATCGAACCTGGGCCGAACGGCTCAACGTCCATGATGACTGCCTCCTGGGTGCTACAACCCCATTCCTCTTGTATCACCCAGGAGGGTCACAAGTAACCCTTCACTTACTCAAACCGTGAAGACGACCTTCCCGAAGATCTCCCCGGCCTCCATGGCGGCGAAGCCGTCCCGCGCCTCGGCCAGCGGCAGCACCCGGTCGACCACCGGCCGCAGCCCCGTCTGCTCCAGGAACACCGCCAGCCGCCCCAATTGCTCCCGCGTCCCCATCGTCGTGCCGACGACCGAGAGCTGCAGGAAGAAGACCCGGTTGAGGTCGGCCGGCGGCACCGCGCCACTCGTGGCCCCCGACACCACGATGCGCCCGCCGGGCTTGAGCGACTTGAGCGAATGGTCCCACGTGGCCTGCCCCACGGTCTCCATGACCGCGTCCACCCGCTCGGGCAGCCGCGCGCCCGGCTCGAACACCTGGTCGGCGCCCAGCTCCCGCGCCCGCTCCCGCTTCTCCTCCGAACGGCTGGTCGCCCACACCCGGTAACCCCCGGCGCGGCCGAGCGCGATCAGCGCCGTCGCCACTCCCCCGCCGGCCCCCTGCACGAGCACGGTCGAGCCGGGCTGCAGCCCGGCCTTGTCGAACAACATCCGGTACGCGGTCAGCCAGGCCGTCGGCAGGCAGGCCGCGTCCTCGAAGCTGAGCGCCGCGGGCTTCGGCACCAGGTTGCGGCGCGGCACGGCCACCCGTTCGGCGAACGTGCCGTCGTACATCTCCGACAGCAGCGTCCGCTTCGGATCGAGCGTCTCGTCGGCACCCGTGCCGATCACGGAGTGCACGATGACCTCGTTCCCGTCCTCGTCCACGCCGGCGGCGTCGCAGCCGAGCACGATCGGCAGCCGGTCCTGCCTGATGCCGACGCCCTTCAGCGTCCACAGGTCGTGGTGGTTGAGCGCGGCCGCCCGTACGGAGACGGTCGTCCACCCGTCGGGCACCTTCGGCTCGGGGCGCTCGCCCAGCGTCAGGCCGGCGAGCGGGTTGTCGGGATCGGTCTGTGTGGCGGTTACGGCGAACATGGCCGCACCCTACTTCAGCCCCACCCCTCAACCCGGAACCCCCACCACACCGCCCCAAACCACCACCACCCCCGAATCCCCCTTGCCCGCTCCGATCCAGACCCGCCACCGCACCTCCGCCCCACCCTCCACGAGCCAGGGAACCACCACCCCACGCCCGCCAGCCGCGGCACGAGCCAGGGGACCACGACCCCACGCCCGCCAGCCGTGGCACGAGCCAGGGGACCACCACCCCACGCCCGCCAGCCGTGGCACGAGCCAAACCGCCGCCACCCACCCCGCACTCCGCCGCCATGCTCCTTCGCCCACGCCAGTCCCTGCATCACGGGCCAGCCCCTGCATCACGCGCCAGCCCCTGCATCACCGGCCAAGCCGCGCCACCCAAGCGCGTCCACTCGCAGCATGAGCCAAGCCACCCACCACCCACGCCAGCCCCCGCGTCACGAGCCATAACGCACCGGCTACCCACCCAGGACAGGGGCCGAGCACCTCACACCCGCAGTCCGGCCGACCTCCCCGCCCCCAGACCTCACTTCATCGTGACGCGGATCCCGGAGATCGCCTTCGTCCGGAACGACGCCGGTCCGCTGGCGGCCACCAGCACATCTCCCCGGCACACCATCTCGGCCCGCCGCCCCCGTCCCTGGACCACCCCGGGCATCCGGGCCCGCTTCGCGCAGTCGGGTGTGGGTACGAGCGCCACCGTCTCCGCCGCCCCGCCGCCGAACCACAGCTGCGGCCCGATCGGCTCCCCCTGCGCGTACTCGCCCGGCTCGGCGAGCTGCACCCCGCCGCGCGCCGTCAGCACGAGATAACCGTCCTTGGTCACCCGCCCCTTGAGGTTCGTCGCCAGCGCCGTCCGCTGGTCGAACGTGAGCCCCTGCCCCCGGTCGTACATCGCCACCCGCCACGGCCCGAACGCGAACAGCAGCACCTGCCCGTACTGGCCGCTGCCGGCCTGGCGCGGCCAGAGCGTCACGTTCGGCGCGTAGTTCCTGAGCGGCCGGCCACCGCGCGTGATCTCGGCCTCGCCGCCGTAGGGCGCGACGAACTCCCGGAACATCCCGTCGATCCACCCCGCCCGGAACGGCCGCACCCCCATGGCGGCCAGCCTGAGCCCGGCCGGGTACCGCACCTCGGCCCGCGCCCCGTGCGGGAACACCACCTGGATCACCTCATCGCCGCCCTTGTGCTTGACGGGCGCGGTCAGCATGTTGGGCGGGTTGTCGATGGTGGTCAGGGAGGTGATGGGCGAGGGCGTCCGGGTGGCGGACACGGGCCCGGGCTCCGGGTCCCGGCTGGCGAGCAGGCCGACGACGGGGATCAGCAGGAGCGCCAGGACCACCGCCAGCCCGATCCACCGGCGACGGCCGCGCTCGCCTGCCTCGATGACGTCGAACTGGTCAGCCACGACGTTCCTAGCCGAGTAGTGCCGGCTTGCGCCCTTACGTCTCAGTTCAATTGAGGGGCGACCGCCAGCGCAAGCCCTGGAACCTGGCGAAGTCCTGGTCGCAGGTCACAAATTCACAACCGTGCTCGATGGCGAGTGCGGCGAGGTAGGCGTCGGGGATGAGGTTGCCGGTCGCGCCGGCCGCGCGGGTGAGCCGGGTGAAGATCTCCCAGTGCCGGTCCTCCGCCGTGACGACGATGGCATGCGGCTGGTTGCGGTAGGTCTCGGCGAAGGCCAGCGCGCGCTCGACGGGATCGGGCTCCTTGTAGATGCGCCGGTTGGTGACCATCCGGACGAAGCCGTTCACGACGAAGTCGCTCACCGCGTAACCGGAGTCGCCGTTGACCATCTCGTCGATGACGGCGTGGCACTGCTTGTGGTCGGGGGACTCCTTCCTGAAGGCGTTGACGAGGACGTTGGTGTCAGCGAGCAGCATTGCGCGCCCTCTCGACCCATTCCTCGTCTTCGAGGTCGGAGAGGATGTGCTCCAGCGTCTCGCCGGCGTCGAGCCGTTGCTGCACCATGGGCGCGAAGCCAGGCTTGCTGTCGGACGTGATGAGCTCCACGCGGGGCCGCTCGGCCACCTCCGTGGCTCGGTTGAGTAGTTGGCGCAAGGCGTCCTCCATGACTGAGGTGAGACTTCTTCCGTTCTTGGCCGCGTACGCCTTCGCCTCGTTGAGGAGCGTCTCGTCGATGCGCACCGTTGTCCTCCGCATGACTCCAGCGTCCGCGCCTGACATAAAAATGTCAACACCAGATAGTAGTCACGCGATCACAGATTTTGCGCCCACTTTACGTCACCACGTGGCCACATTGAGCTTCCCGTCACTGGTCACCCGCACCCGCTCCCCCACCAGCTCCCGCTCCTCGGCCTCCGCCAGCAGCGCCGCTTCCTCGACCACCGCGTAGGAACGCCCCCCGGGCACGTCCAGCACAAGGAACCCCTTCTCGGCGGCGCCGTCGCGGCCGTGCGCCACCGTGTACCCGGCGACGATCCCCACCCCTTCGCAGCTCTCCACCAGCGGCACCTCCTTGGCGACATGAACCGGAGCGGCGTCCCCGAGCCGCCCGCCCGGCTCGCTCGACCACACCGCGTACGTGTGCTTGGTCAGGTGCATCCCCACCCCGGTCACCAGCCCGTGCCCCGACTGGGCCCGCAGCAGCCCGGCCATCGTGGCCGTCGAGTGCAGGACGTAGTCGCTGGCCGGCCCGCCCGCGTACGGCAGCCCGCCGGTGACGGTCAGCCCGCGCGGGTCGAGCGGGTCGAGCCCGATGGCGTCGCACGCCTGCCGCAGCGCGATCGCGAAGCAGCTGTAGAGGTCGAGCGCGTTCATGTCGTCGAGGGTCAGCCCGGCCCGTTCGAAGGCGGCTTCGGCGGCGCGGGCGATGGCGGTGGAGGAGCCGAGCGCGGGCCGGGCCGCCACCTCCCAGGCGTCCTCCGCGTACGCCCATCCGCGCAGGTACACCCGCCGGTCGGGCGGCACTCCGAGCCGGTCGGCCAGCGCGGTGCTGGCCAGGACGACGGCGGCGGCCTGGTCCACCTCCAGCACGGCGACCGTGTCCCTGGTGTAGGGCCAGCCGACGAAGCGGTCGCCGAGCTCGCGGGGCTCGCGGGCGGTGCGGCGCCAGGCGTGCGGGTTCGCGGCGGCGACCTCGGTCATGGGCGCCATGATGCGGGCCCGTTCGCGCATCTCCTGCTCGATCGTGAGGCCGGCCGCGGCCCGCCGCGCGGTCTCCATGATCGGGTACGTGTGCACCGGCAGGACCAGCCCGTGCGCGAGCGCCGAGGGGTGCGGCGGCCGTTCCCACCCGTACGGGGGCTTGGGGTCGGCGGGATGGCTCCACGGCACGTGCTCCCCCGCTTTCCTGTACGCCCTGCGCGTGGCCAGCGCCTCGGCCCCGGCGACCAGGGCGGAGTCGAGCTCGCCCGCGGCGATGGCGGCCATGGCGGCACCGATGAGCAGGTGCGGGGCCGTCCCTCCGACTTTGGAGTAGACCCGGTGGCGCGGCGTGGCGCCGAGGCGGTCGGCGAGGCGGCCGACGGGAGAGTCGTACTGCCAGGAGTCGGTCCAGACGATCTGGATGGAGTCGAGCCGTTCGACGGGCAGCCGCGCGTCGCCGGCGGCCTCGCGTGCCACGGACTCCCAGAGGTCGAGCGGCTCGGGCCCGGGCTGCTCACGAACGGTGCGTTGTGCGATGCCAATGAGACAGGGGGTGCGAGGGTCCATGGATCAAGTCAACCAGAACATCGCTCGGTTGATAAGGAGTGGCATGTGATAAATGCGGTTACCGCTGTGACCAGAGAAATTCAATCAAGGCGTTCACCTGCGGAGATGCCCATCACGAATACATGCGAATTTGCTATTTCTATAACGGAATGGAACCGGCTCATGCTTTTTCACGTCGTTTCCTGGTCGCCGGATCGCGCCGTTCATTAACGTTCCGAACGTTTTCCTGGCCCACCGGGGCGCAGTCCCCCGCTCTGGGCCGCCGAAAGCTGAGAGGAGCTCCATGAACCCCCGAGCAAGGCGCATCGCGTTCCCCCTCGCCGGCCTGCTGGCCATCGGACTGGCGGCGGGAATGGTCAGCGGCGCCGCAGACGCGACGACCGCACCCTCCGACGTCATCGCCAGGAACTCGGCGACCCCCGCCGAGCAGGCCGTCCAGTTCTGGACGCCGGACCGCGTCAAGCAGGCCACCGATCACGACGAGGGCATCGACGTGACGTCCAAGGGCGTCAAGGGCAGCAACGACGCCCCCGACGGCCCGCCCGGTTCCGTGCCGCCGATCGGTGGCGAGAAGACGTCGTCCAAGAGAAGCAAGCACGTCAACCTGCCGAACACGGTCGGCCGCGTGTTCTTCACGCTGCCCAAGGCCGATCCCCGCGACCCGAGGAACTGGCGTTACTGCTCGGCCACCTCGGTCCAGAGCAAGTACCGCAACCTCGTGGCGACCTCCGCCCACTGCGTGTACGACACGAAGCAGAACACCTTCTACGACAACTGGATCTTCATCCCGTCGTACTGGGACGGCGACAAGGTCTGGAACGGCAAGGCCCCGTACGGCATCTACGCCGCCAAGACGTTCAACGCGCACGACGACTTCGTCGTGAAGGAGGACTACGACTACGACTACGCGTTCGTCAACGTCTTCAACGGCATCAAGGTCGACTGGCAGAAGGCCGGCAACCGCTGGCGGTGGACCGTCAAGAACGTCGGCCGCCTCGGCGACAACGTCGGCGGTCAGGGCTTCACCTGGAACCGGAGCACCAAGCTGAACGTGTTCTCGTTCGGCTACCCGGCCGGTGAGCACCCCGACGGCGACCGGCCCTACACCGGCCGCACGATGAAGTACTGCTACGGCAAGACCAAGGCGATGCCCGAGGCCAAGAAGTACAACCTTCAGGAGCACGTCGGCTTCAAGTGCTCCTTCACCGCCGGCGCGAGCGGCGGACCGTTCCTCTACAACTACAAGAGCGCGTCACGCACCGGCTACCTGGTGGGCGTCAACAGCGTCGCCTGGGACACCGACGGCAACGACCGCTACGACCACATCTCCTCTCCCTACTTCAACACCGACACCTACAAGGTCTACAAGGCCGCGGCCAACCGCTGGACGGGCAACTGGCGGTGATCGACCGGCACTCCACTGACGGGAAGGCCCCGGTTCCCCTGGGAGCCGGGGCCATCCATCGGCGGAATGAGGGGTGCGATGCGGGCGTGGCGTACGCCACTGGAACGTGCGAATGCGACCGCGAATGCGCGCGAATTCGGTTCACGCGGATCGCCGCCGAACCCGCCGCTGACCTGCGGTGACGCAGCCCACTAATGATCATTTACGCGTATCGAGAGCGCACGACTGACGGCATCCTTATGGTTCGCGACGCACTCTTGATCAGGTAACGAATCTCTATCCGAGCTGCAATACCGTCTGTACATCTGGAAAAATCCACCCTTACGACCCCAAGAAAGGCATTTCATGATCCCCCGAGCCAGGCACTTCGTGGCCGCTGCCCTCGGCAGCGCGCTGCTGATCGTGCCTGCCTTCACGGGGATCGCCCACGCCGCGACGAGCGCGGTCGCCAGCAAGGTGTACGCCGTCCCGCTGGCCAGGACCCTCGCGGACGTGAAGCGGGTCGCCGACTACTGGAAGCCCGACCGCCTCAAGCAGACCGACCTCTACACCCCGGCCACGCCCGGCTCCGGCGCCGGCTCGACGACCTCGTCGGGCGCCGCCGCCGGCCCCGCCGCGCCCGCCGCCGCTGGTGTCACCGCCACCGCTGCCAAGCGGACGAACGCCGCGGCCGCCGTCGCGCCCGCGCTGCCCCGTCAGGGCACCGCCGCCAACACCATGGGCAAGGTCTTCTTCCGCTTCGGGGACAAGGAGTTCTGGTGCTCCGCCGCCGCGGTCGCGGCCAGGAACCGCAGCGTCGTCGCCACCGCCGGCCACTGCGCGTACGACTCGCGCACCGGCAAGCCCGCCGACTACTGGATCTTCGTCCCGAACCCCGGCCCCAACGGCGGCGCCCCCGACGGCATCTACGTCGGCGCCTCGATCAGCCTGCACGAGGACTGGTCGGGCAAGGGCGACTACGACTACGACTACGCGTTCGTGACCGTGCACCGGGGCTTCACCTGGGTCGCCGGCAAGGACGGCGCGTCCGTCATGCAGGACGTCGGCCGGCTCCAGGACAACGTGGGCGGCCTCGGGCTCGAACTGAACAAGAAGCCCGGCACGTACACCGTGACCGCCTTCGGCTACCCGGCCGGCCAGCAGCCCGACGGGACGCACCCGTTCGACGGCAAGACGCTGCTCAAGTGCCTGCCCGGCACCACCCGCTACACCGTCGCGCCCGGGCGCGACCTGCAGAAGGGCGTCGAGCTGACGCCGTGCGACTTCAGCCCCGGCGCCAGCGGCGGCCCCTGGGTGATCGCCTACGACAGCACCCGCAGGCTCGGCAGCCTGGCCGGCGTCAACAGCCTGACCTGGAACAGGGACGCCAAGGGCCGCTACGACTCGGTGTCCGCGCCGTACTTCGACACCACCACCGGAGAGGTCTACCGACGCGCCGCGTCGCTCTCGACCATCCCAAATGTGACCTAAGTCATAGCAACCATCTGATCACTGCGGGTGATCAGCGGCTTCTTTGTCACAGTACGGTCACGGCGCGCGTTTGGAACGCTGACAGGATCTACCGGTAATTCACATGACCAGAGTCAACCCGATAGGTTCCGGGCTGTCCGTTTGCTGAGTTTTGAAGGTGCAGCAAGGCGCCTCATGTCAGCGCAACCTGGAGTTACCTTGAAGCGAATCCTCCTTCCCGCCGGCGGTGCCCTCCTGGCCACCGGCCTGCTCGCCGCCGGCCTGTCCGGCACCGCGCAGGCCGACGGCGACGTCGCCCACGACCCGATGGCCCGCAACAACTCCGACGCCGTCTCCATCGCCTCCTTCTGGCTGGCCTCGAACGGCGCGGCGCTCCGGTCCGCGACCCAGTACACGTGGGACTCGAACGAAGTTCGGAAGGTCGTCTCCAAGGGCGGCTACAGCCCCGACGGCAGGCCCGGCACCACCGCCCCGACCGGCTCCTCGAAGTCGACCGGCTCGGCCCAGAACGTCAACCTCCCCAAGACCGTCGGCAAGGTCTTCTTCGTCGACGGCCAGGGCAAGTTCCGCTGGTGCTCCGGCACCTCCATCCAGTCGAACTACCGCAACCTGGTCGCCACCGCCGGCCACTGCGTCTACGACACCGACAGCAACAGCGCCACCATGGACAAGTGGGTCTTCGTCCCCGGCTACTACCAGGGCAAGGCCCCGTGGGGCATCTACGTCGGCAAGCAGGCCTTCACCCACTACGACTTCGACACCTACGAGGACTACGACCGCGACTACGCGTTCGTCACCGTCTTCAACGGCATCACCTCGAACGGCGTCAAGCAGGTGGACCGCAAGGACTTCGAGCGCTTCACCGGCCCGAAGCGCGCCTGGGGCGGCCACTACTACATCCTCCTGTCCAAGGACGCCGGCCGCCTCGGCGACAACGTCGGCGGCCAGGGCTTCGCCTGGAACCAGCCCACCGGCAAGCCCGTCCGCGCCTTCGGCTACCCCGCCGCCCCCCACCCCGACGGCAACAAGCCGTACAGCGGCGTCACCCCCAAGCACTGCTACGGCAACACCACCGCCAAGGCCGTCGGCGCCTCCTGGCTCAAGATCGAGGAGCACATCGGCCTCAAGTGCGCCGTCACCCCCGGCTACGACGGCGGCCCCTGGCTCCTCAACTACAGCAACGCCAAGCGGCTCGGCTACGTGAACGGCGTCACCAGCACGTTCGCCGACCAGGACGGCAACGACCGCATCGACTACATCACCTCGCCGTACTTCGACGGCGAGACCGCGTCCGTTTACAACGCGGCCAAGAACGTGTGGTCCGGCAAGATCGTGGGCCCGAACGGCGAGCTGTACAAGTAAGCCCTACCAGGGGACGGCGAGGGCCTCGACCCCGAGGCCCTCGCCTTGCCGTTCCCCCAGAAACCCTCTGAACGCGAGAACACAAAGCACTACCGGGTACGCGGGGGCTCACAGCATGGCCTTCCGCTCGGGGGCGCTACGCGCCTTGGCAGCTTCAGACAGCGCCTCCCAAGGGGGCTCCGCCCCCTTTCGATCCCCCGACACCCCCGCTCGCTCCGCTCGCCGCAGCGCCACCGCCGTCTTGAGTAACGCCCTCAGCGAGGCTTGATCACAAGCGGGTACTGGTTGCCCGCGCGTCTCTCATCTCGCCGCGCAGACATAACCCTCGAGATCGGATGGCTGCGCAGCCAGAGATCACCGCGCTCCGTAAAGGATTTTCTACACGCCACGGTGTGGAGGAATGGGAGATCCAGGTCACAGACGAGTTCTTGATCTGGGTTGACACACTGGACAAACAATCGCGGCCAAGGTGGTCGACGCGATCGACCGACTGGCCGAGAGCGGGCCAATCCTGGGGCGTCCACTTGTCGACAAGCTGGAGGGTTCCCGGCTCCACAATCTCAAGGAGCTGCGCCCTGGCTCCGCCGGGCGATCCGAGATTCGGATCTTGTTCGTGTTCGACCCCTGGCGATGTGCCGTACTCCTCACAGGTGGAGACAAGTCCGGAAACTGGTCCGGTTGGTATCAGCGAGCCATCCCCCACGCGGAAGAGCTGTACGCCGAGTATCTGAGGGCGCGCGAGAAGGAGGAGAAGGACCGATGACCAACTTCCACAAGTGGAGCGACATCCGCGCCGAGATCGTGGCCAACTCCGGTAGGGAGGAGGCCGTGGTGGAGGCCCGGCGGCGCAACCAGGCTTACATCGACGGCCACCGCCTCGCCGAACGACGCAAGAGCGTGGGTCTGTCGCAAAGCGAGGTGGCCGAGCGGATGGGCGTGGCCAAGAGCCGCGTCTCGCAGATGGAGCGCGGCGAGATGTCCACCATGGAGGCCGTGGCCGGCTACAGGCCCTGGGCGGGCAACCGCAGATCTCCGCGGTGTCCGGCGATGACCTCTACATCCTGCGCGGCACCGACACCCATGCCGCATAGCCGAACCTTCCACCCGCCCCCGGGAAGATCTTTCTTGGTTCAACTGACAGACGGTATTTGCCTTGTCACGATGGGCGCATGCGTCGCGATGATCTGACAGACGCCGAATGGGAACAGGTCGCTCCCCTGATCCCCCACGACAGCGTCCACGCCGACCGCACCGACGACCGCACGGTGATCAACGGCCTGCTCTATCAGGCCCGCACCGGCGTCCGATGGCGTTATCTCCCCGACCGGTACGGCTGCTGGGTCACCATCTACAAACGTCACCGCCGCTGGCTGGCCGACGGCACCTGGCACCGGCTGGCGCTGGCGCTCCGTACCGACGGAGCCAAAACCATCAGGGCCGGCCACGCCGACCTCGACCTCATCCGCAGCCATCCCCCCGGCTCCCCCGGCACGGCACCGGACCTGTCCCCCTTCAAGGACACAGCGGTGCTGGCCAGCCTCCAGGCCCTTCTGGGCGACACGGTCAGAGCCAAGAAGCTCTGACACCGCCCCCACCACATCCCCACGGCCCGCCGACGACATGTCGGCGGGCCGTTGTCATGCACTGGCCCTACAGAAACCCCGTCAGGAACGGACATCCGAAGGGGTTTCAGGCCCGAACCTGAAGATCACCTGTGAGAAACGGGCAGATTAGACGGAGCCGGTTCCCATCTGGTTCCTGTGATCTGAGTCACGTTCAGCTGACTACAGTCCGTGATGGCCCATTAACGGCACTTTCGTCCCGGCAGCAACAACCCCTCGATACCCAGCGAAAACGTGACCTAATGATCACAACGCGCGAAGATCTCTGACAGGTCACGGAAAGGTCACGGCGGTAAGGGCGTCTACCGGATCACTCAAAGCGGGTTCCACCTGCGGAGATCACCACGCTATGTTCCTTGCTATCCCTTTACTGACGCATGGGACGCAAGTTGCGACCCACGACAGAGCAAGGAGCAGTTCCCTTGAAGCGCATCCTCATCCCCGCCGGTGGCGCCCTCCTGGCCACCGGCCTCCTGGCCGCCGGCCTCGCCGGTACGGCCGCCGCTGACAGCGACGTCGCCAAGGACAACCTGGCGACCAGCGCGGCGAACGCGAAGGCCATCGCCGACTTCTGGGCGGAGAACAACGGTGCTGCCCTCAAGGCCGCCACCGAGTCGAACATCTGGGACAAGTCCGACGTCGCCAAGCTGCAGAGCAAGGGCGGCTACAGCTCGGACACCAAGCCCGGCTCGACTGCTCCGATCGGCGAGGAGAAGAAGACCTCCTCCAAGGTCCAGAACGTCAACATGCCGAAGACCATCGGCAAGGTGTTCTTCGTCAACAGCAAGGGCGAGAAGAAGTGGTGCTCCGCCACTTCGATCCAGTCGCAGTACCGCAACCTGGTCGCCACGGCCGGCCACTGCGTGTACGACACTGGCGCCAACTCCGACGTCATGTCCAAGTGGGTCTTCGTCCCCGGCTACTACCAGGGCAAGGCTCCGTGGGGCATCTACGTCGGCAAGCAGGCCTTCACCCACTACGACTTCGACGTCTACGAGGACTACGACCGCGACTACGCGTTCGTGACCGTCTACAACGGCGTCAAGGTCGACGGTGGCGGCAAGACCAAGCAGGTTTCCAAGGCCGAGTGGGACAAGTACGCCGGCATCAAGGACGCCAAGGACCAGGAAATCTCGCAGGCCGAGTACCAGAAGTGCGTGGACTACAACGGCGGCGAGACCCCTGACTGCTGGGCGAAGGCCAGCGACCTCGAGGACCTCGTCGGCCCGGACTACCCGGACGCCACGAAGGTGCTCAAGGAGGTCTCGAAGGAGCAGTACGACGCCGCTCCGACCGGCAAGAAGAACGGTGCCAAGGCCGAGCAGGCCACGGTCACCGAGTTCGTCACCGAGTCGCAGTACAAGGCCTACAAGGGCCCGGGCTACCAGAAGATCGACGACAAGGGCAACTTCACCATCACCCACTACTTCCTCAAGTACTGGGTGAAGAAGAGCACGTCGGTCAAGTACTACAAGACGACCTTCTTCATCGTCGAGACCGGCTCCCTGGACGCCGGCCGCCTCGGTGACAACGTCGGCGGTCAGGGCTTCGCCTGGAACCAGCCGACCGGCAAGGCCGTTCGCGTGTTCGGTTACCCGGCCGCTCCTCACCCCGACGGCAACAAGAACTACACCGGCGTGACTCCGAAGTGGTGCTACGGCAACACCACGAAGAAGCTGGTGGGCTCCGCCGCCAAGAAGATCGAGGAGCACGTCGCCCTCAAGTGCGCCATGACCGAGGGCGCCGACGGTGGCCCGTGGCTGTACAAGTACAGCAACAGCAAGCGTCTCGGCTACGTGAACGGTGTCACCAGCACCTTCAACGACCAGGACAGCAACGGCCGCGTGGACTACATCTCGTCGCCGTACTTCGACGGCGAGACCAACACCGTCTACAAGGCTGCCGCGGCCTCCTGGTCCGGCAAGGTCGTCTGAGTAACGGATAGCGACCGGACCTAGACCGTTCGTGTAACCGTTGCAAGCGAAGGGCCCGGCATCCTGCCGGGCCCTTCAGCTTTCACCCCAAAGATGAAGGCTTTTGGACGCACGGGGCGTCCGGACGGTGCCATCAAGTCGATGTGATCTGCATCACATCACATCGATCGAACGAATCAAGGGGATGATCCAGCACCGCTGACCACACTGACAACTTCCTTATGTTGATCAGGGCAAATGGTCACAAGGGGAGCCTTCCTCAACTCCTGCGCATCAGCCACTTAAACATCACAGAATGATCACGGCCGTCTTGTCCCATCTTTTCCGGCCAAAGCGGCTACCGGACTTCAAGATCCACACTGTATGTTCCTGGCTATCCCTTTACTGACGCATGGGACGCAAGAGGCGTTCCACGACAGCGCAAGGAGTTACCTTGAAGCGCATCCTCCTCCCGGCCGGTGGCGCCCTTCTGGCCACTGGTCTGCTGGCCGCTGGCCTCGCCAGCACCGCCCAGGCTGACGACAAGATCGCGGACGCCGACCTGGCGAAGACGGCGGCGCAGGCCGCCGAGGTCCTCGACTTCTGGACCAAGTCGGACAACGCGGCCCTGAAGAAGGCTGTGGCGTTCAACCCCGACGCTCTCGAGGTTGAGAAGATCTCCTCCGGTGGTGGCTACAGCGCGGACACCAAGCCGGGCTCCACCGCCCCCATCGGCGAGGAGAAGAAGAGCACCGCCAAGGTTCAGAACGTGAACCTGCCGAAGACCATCGGTAAGGTTTTCTTCGAGTACCGTGACGGCTCGCTCTACTGGTGCTCGGGCACCTCGATCCAGTCGCAGTACCGCAACCTGGTCGCCACGGCCGGTCACTGCGTCTACGACATCGCCGGCAACGACGAGGTCGTTTCCCGCTGGGTCTTCGTCCCGGGTTACTACCAGGGCAAGGCTCCTTGGGGCGTCTACGTGGGTAAGCAGGCCTTCACCCACTACGACTTCGACGTCTACGAGGACTTCGACCGCGACTACGCCTTCGTCACCGTGTACGACGGCATCGGCGGCACCCTGAACAAGCCGAAGCAGGTCTCCAAGGCCGACTACGACAAGTACCAGGGTGAGAAGTTCACCAAGGACTACAGCATCACCGAGGCCGAGTACAAGAAGTGCAAGGACCTCAACGGCGGCGAGACGCCGGACTGCTGGGCCAAGTCGGCCGACCTCGAGGACCTCGCCGGCCCGGACACCCCCGGCGCCGAGAAGGTGCTCAAGGAGGTCTCGAAGGAGCAGTACGACGCTGCTCCCACCGGCGACAAGAACGGCGCCAAGGCTGAGGGCGCCACCACCATCGACTACGTCACCGAGGCGCAGTACAAGGCCTACAGTGGCCCCGGTTACCGGAAGATCGACGACAAGGGCAACTTCACCATCACCCACTACTACCTCAAGTACTGGGTGAAGAAGAGCTCCGAGGTCAAGTACTTCCGCACCGAGTTCTTCATCGTCGTTCACGAGGTGAAGAGCGTCGGCCGCCTGGGCGACAACGTCGGTGGCCAGGGCTTCGCCTGGAACCAGCCGACCGGCAAGTACGTCCGCACCTTCGGCTACCCCTTCGGCCCGCACCTGGACGGCAACAAGCCGTTCACCGGTGTCACGCCGAAGTGGTGCTACGGCAAGACGGCCAAGAACGTGCTCCGCATCCCGTCCAAGAAGGTCGAGGAGCAGATCTCGTTCAAGTGCACCGTGACCGCCGGTTACGACGGTGCGCCGTGGCTGTACAAGTACAGCAACAGCAAGCGTCTCGGCTACGTCAACGGTGTCACCAGCCTCATCGCCGACACCGACAGCAACAAGCGCTACGACACGATCACCTCGCCGTACTTCGACGGTGAGACCGCCGCGATCTACAAGGCCGCTTCGGCCTCGTGGTCCGGCAAGCTGATCCCGTAGTTCTCGCTGCTGGACAGAACGACGACCTAGTCATCGTTCACATGCTTCACCCAAAGGGCTCGGCTTCGGCCGGGCCCTTTGGCCTTTTCATGATGAATTTGAGCATTCCCCTTACCAGAGTGACTGGTGGGTCGATAGGGTCTTTACACCCTTTTTGACAACTGTGGAGCCTCCCGTGAAGCGCCTGCTCATCCCCCTCGCCGCCGCCGGCCTGAGCGCCGCCGTACTCGCCTCGCCCGCGACCGCCGCCCCGTCCTGGGCCTCCGAAGACCTTCTGCCCAAGCCGGCCGACGCGTACGGCGCCGCCGCTTTCTGGCTCGACTCCAACGGGGCCGCCCTGCGGAAGGCCACGCAGTACAACCTGGACGCCAAGGACGTGCCGAAGATCGTGAGCTCGGGCGGCAAGGGCGCCCCTGACGGCAAGCCCGGCATGACCGGCCCGACCACCACTGCCAAGGCCACCACCAGCAAGAACGTCAACCTGCCGAAGACCGTCGGCAAGGTCTTCTTCTTGGACAAGGCGGGCCACTACCGCTGGTGCTCGGCCACCTCCATCCAGTCCAGGAACCACAACCTGGTCGCCACCGCCGGCCACTGCGTGTTCGAGAACGGCAAGGACGAGGTCTACAACAAGTGGATCTTCGTGCCGGGCTACTACCAGGGCAAGGCTCCCTGGGGCGTCTACGTCGGCGCCTACGCCTTCACCGCCTACGACCTCGACACCTACGACGACTACGACGGCGACTACGCCTTCGTCGCGGTGCACAACGGCTTCTCCCTCAGCGGTTCGAAGCAGGTCTCGAAGGCCGACTACGACAAGTGGCTGGGCGACAAGTGGGCCAAGGACGTTGAGATCACCCAGGCCGAGTACACCAAGTGCGTCGACCTGAACGGCGGGGAGAGCCCCGACTGCTGGGCCAAGCTCGCCACGAACGCCGACGTCGTCGGGCCTGACTACACCGGCGAGAAGAAGCGGGCCTTCAAGGAGGTCTCCAAGGAGGAGTACGACAAGGCCCCCACGGGGAACGGGAACGGCGCCCAGGAGCCGACCAAGACGGTCGTCGACTACGTGACCAAGTCCGAGTACGACGCGTACAAGGGCGAGGGCTACCGCAAGATCGACGCCAACGGCAACTTCACCATCACCCACTACTTCCTGGGTTACTGGGTCAAGGAGTCCACGAAGACGCTGTACTACAAGACCGTCTTCACCGTCGGCATCGCCAAGGACCTCGGCCGCCTCGGCGACGTGGTCGGCGGCCAGGGCCTCGCCTGGAACCAGCCCCTCGGCCAGCAGGTCACCGTCTTCGGCTACCCGAGCGCCCCGCACCCCGACGGTGACCGCCCCTTCACCGGCGTCACCCCGAAGTGGTGCACCGGCAAGACCGGCACGAAGAGCGTCCAGGTCAACACCTTCAAGGTCGAGACCCACCAGACCCTCAAGTGCTCGATGACCTTCGGCGCCGACGGCGGCCCCTGGCTCATCAAGTACAACAACAGCAAGCGCACCGGCTACGTCAACGGCGTCACGAGCCTGTTCGCCGACACGGACGGCAACGACCGCATCGACACGATCAGCTCGGCCATCTTCGACAGCGAGACCGCCGACGTCTACAACAAGGCGAACTACGCGGAGACGAAGAAGATCGTCGGCCCGAACGGCGAACTGCTCAAGTAGCGGCCGATGGGCCCGGGCCGACGCGAGCCCGGGCCCATCGCATCGTCCAGACATCAGGTGGACGCGCACAGCTTGACAAGCGCACCGGAGACGCCGGCGGCCGCTGGAGCGTGAGCCTTCCCAAATAGATCCCGATCTCGCAGCCAATCCACCTCGGCGGCCAGAACATGGGGCGGGATAAGACGGCCACGGGAACACACCATTCGCCGGGGGAAGGGTGACAGGGCCGCCAGCTGCCAGTGGACGGCGTCGCCTTCGTGGCCCCTGTGACCAAGATGCCAATGTCCTGCCAAAATCAGAAGTTCCGCCACGGTATCGACGAGCCGATCATCGTAGGCTTTGACCAGCAGGCTGAAATGTTCTCGGCGTGATCATCGCTAGGTAGACGACATTCTCCGAGGTCGCGGCCAGGTACTCGTAATCTTTGGCGAGGCGGCGATACTTCCCCAGCCAGGCAAAGGTCCGCTCAACCACCCACCGGTGATTACGAGCGAGAACCGAAGATCTGCCGCGGCGGACTCCGCTTCTTGGCCCAAGTGTGGCGGAACCCGCCGTCACGCCGAACGACGATCTGCAGGGTCATACCGAACTGATCCAAAACTCACCCGATGAACTCCTGGCCGCGATAGCCTTGATCGCCCAGGGATGCTTCAGACGCCGCAGGAGATCGTCGGTACGGGTTGGCACGGCCGCGCCGTCGCGGTCGTTGACGCTGACCGGGCTGACGCAGGCGGTGACCACAGTGCCGAGCGCGTTGACCAGCAGATGCCGCTTGACTCTCGGAATCTTTTGCCGCCGTCGTAGCCGTGCAGTCCGCCCCAGTTGGTGGGCTGCCCGCTCTGGCACAATGCTGCCCGTACTGGGCGTGGGGTCACTACCGCCACCAACGCGTTCATGTTCGCATAAGCGAGCCAGGATTTGTTCCCAGCGGCCCTCGATGCACCAGGTGCGCCAGTAGTGGTGGATCATCCGCCACGGGCGGCAGGTCGTGGGGCAGCAGCCGCTAGGCGCACCCCGCCCGCACCCCGCACCCCAGGGCATTCACGATTTTCTGTCGCTCATGAACGGCAGGCCGCCCACCCCCGCTTGGGCGCCGAGATCAGTGGGGTGAGTACTCCTTGATCGCAGCTGACGGATCGGTAAAGCATGGACGGCGAGGAACCATTGCCGCCTTCAGGCATAGGCCCTCGGTACCTGCCAGCATGACATGTCGGCCCTTTATCGGACACCCTCTACGCACTCAGGATGAAAAGTGGCCAGCATTCACGCAACATCGACATCCATATCGCACCTTTACAGCTAGTCTTGTCCTATGACGCGCACTACTTCCAGCCCCCCTTATGACATCACTGAGCTGTTCCCTCCTTTGAGAGAGTATGCAAGGACGACTGTTCGCCTCCACCCACGCCCTGGCGAGCCAAACATGTATGAGAGCCATATTGGAGGACCACTGATCTGGCCATCCGCAGAGCCATGGCCTATGTGCGACCGGATGATTACAGTAGAGGTCCCCCCATCTGACGAGGCCACTGGTGGTGCGCGGGATCGAGTTCCCGAGACCCCCATTCCCATGGTCGGGGTGGCTCAGTTCTACGCACGAGATTTTCCTGAGATCCTGTTTCCCCAGGACGCTGATCTACTTCAAGTGCTATGGTGCCCAAATGATCATCTCCTAGAGGGCACCATAGCGCCGCTTCCACAATTGATCTGGCGCCGCTTCGCAGATCTGGCTGACCCGTTCGCGCAGCCTCCAAGGCGCGATTACGCTGCTCCGAGCAGTCCGCCTGGGGCACCTTCAGTCGAGCTAGCTCAGAAGTATTACCTGCCACGCCCATGTATGCTCCATCCCGAGCGGATTATCGAATATCCGTCACTCGAGGAACTCCCTGAACAGCTTCAGCAGCCCCTGAGCGAATGGGACGACGAGGCCGACTTCGCATACAGCGATCTACTGTCAGTTGCTACCGGCTGCAAGATCGGCGGCTGGGTTTCGTGGGGCCTCACTGATATGTACAAGCTAGCCTGCGAAGTCTGTGGAGCCGAGACCGAACTGCTCCTCAAATTTGCCAGCAGCGAATGGGAAGACGACGGCGAACAGAGATGGCGTCCACTCGAAGAACGCCGCATCTTGCGGGGAACTCCCGAGTACGCACAAATTCATGAACCGACTACACTACAACTCGGCCGGGATGCTTCCCTCTACATTTTCGTATGTCCACAATCTGCAGATCATGGCTATCGTCTGTCTATCCAATAGCCATGCGGGAACCGTTAATTCCCTGAAAGCTTAGAAGGGGTTTGTTCCACAGCGGTCCTCGGCAGAGCCGATATAGCTGCCCTTTTCTCGATCATGTGACGTCCGCATGCGATAGAGGCGCGGCATTCCTCCGCCGGTGCCAGGCCGACTCTTCCTGATCGCTCTCCTCCAGCGCCTTGGATCGTAGAGGCGCCACGTAACTCCGGCAACGACAAGCCTTTCTTGGCCCGTACGCCCTACGAGGGGAAACACCACCACACTGGACTGGCCGGCTTCAAGAGCGGGACAGGCAAGATGGGTCACCGCAGCGAAATTAACGAGACAACGCAACACAAGTCCCACTGGCCTCTCCGACGTGCCCCACGGCATCGCAGCGCTGCCATGCGAAAGCAAATCGGAATGCTTGTTTGATAAACAGTTGTCCAACCACCTTCGCGAGATCCCTGTAGCTATCTAGTGAATCTGAATGTGCATTTCAGGGGCGTAATCCGTCGGCCAATCTTAAACGTGGATACAGCACCATCCTCAGGCCAGCGGACTCACGGTCACAACTAGACCTCGACAGCAATTTCTGCGACTTTTTTAGACGCCTCCCGCCTCTACCAAAGTTCCCCGCAGCATGGCGTCCAAGTGGAACGCCGAGAGATCAGAGGCAGCCATGTATCAGATACAGGTGGCTCCTGGATTCACCGTTCGACTCGCATTATTGTGAACACAATCATCGAGGAAAGGTACCCCATCCAGGCTCGCTTCCATGCGAAACTTGGAAGGTCTTCCACTGCGGCCATTATAGAATACTGTCACCCTGTAATCGACGACACCCTTTCCATTGGCACTCTCTACTGCCTCTCGGACTCGGTTTTCGCGAGACTTCACTGTCTGGTTATTGACGGTCGAAAGGCATGGGACAAGATTCTCTCTCTTCTTTCCGCTACCCCCCAGCTGTTTGCCAATTAGATGACATCTGTTATATCGGTAGGCCTTCGAGCCTGGCAGCTGCGGATTTTTTTTGGGCCAATATGCGGGACCAGGTTTCTTTCTTGCATCCGATCCGCCTTGTAAGTCGGATGGACGGCAGTACCGCGCAACCCCAGCGATAGGACGGTTGAAAGGATCCACATAATTATTCTTGAAGGATTCACAATCGGGCTCCGGTCCACCGCCTCCCGGTGGCGGACTCTCCGAGCCAGGGGAAGGCTCAGGCGTGGGGTCAGTGCCACCTTCTGGGTCGGTTGTCGGTCGCTCGCGAGTCGGAACAAAGTCAACGCCGTCATCAGGGTCAACCCCACCGAAGGGCGCCAGGTCCCCATCACCGATCACGATGATGATCGGGATGACGGGGTCCAATGCTGGCGCCGGGTCGATCATACATTTTTTGCCACAATTAGGTCGCTTAGGGCCGGGAACATAACACATGACAGCGCATGGGTCTTCTTTGGGCTCTCCACCTGTCGGGCGGTGAGCGGCAGGAGGGCGGTATACGGCAGGAGGTCGCGGAGCATTATTCGAGGTCGACGTGGCATCATTATGACGCTCAGGATTACTCTTCTCCTTATTAGATTTCGAACCCTTGTCTTTGCTGTTAGGGCGGTTGGGGCACTGGTTAGAGAACTCCGCACAGGGGTCGGGGTTGCAGCTGGTTGCCTTGCCGAAACGGTCCCTGCATACGTCATTGTCCCTATTAGTCTCACCGATGAAGCCGTCACAAACAGCTCCTAATCCTGGCGCCACGATAAATCCAGGGACGCAGAGTGGATCGGGTTTGTGACCTGATGGGTCGCCGTAGTTGAGGGGACTGGCTTGTCCATATCCGTGGCGGTTCATTCGGGCGGACGGGTTCGGTTCTAGTGTCCAGGTGTCGCGGCTGGTGAAGGTGCCGGTGCCGGGCTGATACCAGCGGGCGTGCATGTTGACGTTGCCGGTGTCGGGATCGGTGTATTCGCTCTGGTAGCCGAGGCCGGGTTTGGTGCCGGTTTGGGCGGTGACTTCGCCGAAGGGGTTGTAGGTGGTCGTGTTGGACAGGGCGGTTCCAGTGAAGGTGCCGATCAGGTCCTGGTGCAGGTCGGTGAGCGCGCCCGCGGCGGGGGCGGCGCCTTCCTTGACGCTGATCAGGCCGCCGAAGGGGTCACGACCGTAGCTGGCTTGCACGGCACCGGCCGGGTCGGTGATGGCGATGATGTCGTTGTCGAGGCCGGCGTAGACGAACCGCTGCTGAGTTCCGCCGCTCTTTTGGCGGGTGAGCATGCGGTCGAAGGCGTCGTAGGTGTAGGTGGCGTCGCCGTCGTTGATGAGCCGGTCGAAGGCGTCGAAGGTGAGGTGGCGGGTGTTGCCGTTCTTGGTCTGGGTGGCGAGGGTGCCGCGCGGGGTGTAGGTGTAGGTGCTGCCGTCCCCTTCGAGCAGGCGGTTGCGTTCGTCGTAGGTGTAGGTCTTGTCGCCGGCCTTGGTGCGGTTGCCGGAGGCGTCCCACTCGTAGCTGGTGGTGGTGCCGTCGGGGCCGGTCCAGGAGGTGAGGCGGCCGGCGTGGTCGTAGCCGTAGGTGTTGCTGCCCGCTCCGGCGAGGCCTTCGGTGACCTTGCTGGTGAGGTTGTCGTCCTTGTCCCACCCGTAAGTGATCTTGGCGAGTTGGCCGCCGCTGCTGTTCTTCAGCGTGTGCGTCTTGATGCGGTCGAGGGCGTCGTAGGTGTAGGACTGGGTGTTGGCCGGGTTGGCGGAGGTGATGGTGGTGAGCCGGTCGGCCTTGTCGTAGTCGTAGGTGTTGGTGCGTCCGCTGACCGGGTCGGTGACGGTCTTGAGCCGGTTGTCGGCGTCCCAGGCGTAGGTGGTGGTGCCGGTGACGTCGGCGCGCTGGGTGGGGTTGCCGAGGGCGTCATAGGCGTAGGCGGTGCTGGTCCCAGCCGGGGTGGTGAGCTTGGTCAGCAGGCTGCGGTCGTTGTATTCGAGGGTGTTGCCGCTGACCGCGGTGGGGCGGTCGGCCAGGTCGTAGGTGTAGGTCTTGTCGTCGGCGACGATGCCGGCCCCGGAGCCGCTGACCTTGGTGAGCCGGTTGAGGTTGTCGTACTGCTTGTCGTGACGCACGCCGCCGGGCTGGATGAGCGCGGTCTCGTTGCCGGCCACGTCGTAGACGTGGGTCCAGGTGCGGTCGGCCAGGTCGGGGTGGGCGGTGGTGGCCGGCTCGGTCAGGGTTTCGATCAGGCCGAGGGTGTTGTAGCCGGTCCAGGTGGCGTTGCCGCGGCCGTCGGTGATCCGGGTGCGGGCGCCGGTGGCGTCGTAGCCGAAGCTGGTGGTGATGGACTTGCTGTCGGAGACCGGTTCGACGAGCTCGGTCAGCAGGTCGGTGGCGTCGTAGCTGCGCCGGGTGACGTGGCCCTCGCCGGAGGTGTAGCGGGTGGCGTTGCCGGCGGCGTCGTAGCCCAGGCCGACCGTGCGGACCGTCGCTCCGGTGTTGTCCAGGCTCTTCACGCTGATCAGGCGACCGGCCAGGTCGTACTCGCCGACCATGGCGTTGTCGAGCGGGTTGGTCATCTTGGCGGGGCGGCCGAGCGCGTCGTAGCTGTACTTGGTGGTCTCCCGGGCCGGGTCGGTGACCGATTCGACCTCGCCGGCCGCGTTCACGGTGTAGTCGGTGGTCTTGTTGCCCGGCTGGACCTGCTTGGTGAGGTAGCCGGCGTCGTTGTAGGTGAGCGTGGTGACGTACGCGGCGCTGGTGGGCTTGCGTTCGATCACGGTCTGGGTGATCTGGCGGCCCAGGTCGTCGTAGGTGGCCTGGACGCGCGCGCCGGTCGGGTCGACCGCCGCGAGCTGCTCACCCGCCAGGTCGTACTCGGAGATCCACTGCCCGGCCGGCTGGCCCGCGGCGGCGGGCGGGTCGGTCACCCGGACCGGGTTGCCGAGCGCGTCGTATTCGGTCGTGGTGATCTGCCCGCGCGGGTCGGTGACCTTGGTCAGCCGACCGGCCGCATCGTAGGCGAAACCGATCTTTGGGGTGACCGGGGTGCCACCGGGCGGCGTGTACGGCATGGCGGTCAGCGAGGTGCGGCGGCCCATCTTGTCGAAACCGGCGGTGGACAGGCGGCCTTCCGGATCGATGACGTGGGTCTGCCAGCCCGCGCTGTTGTAGCCGATCCGGGTGGTGGGGCGGCCCTGCTGCGCGCTTCCGGCCTTCTCGATGGTGACGCTGGGGGCCTTGATCTCGATCAGGCGGCCGAGCGCGTCGTAGGTGTTGGTGGTGGTGTAGTCGGCGGCGGTGGCGCCTGCGGCGTTACCACGCGGATCGGTGACCGCGGTGGCCAGGCCGCGATCGTCGACCGTCCAGGTGGTGGTGAGGTCCTCGTCACCGTTCTCGACCGTCTGCCGGGTCAGGACCCCGGCCGCGTTGTAGCCATAGCTGACGCTCTCCGCGCGGGTACCGCCCGCCGCGCCGGTGTACGTCTCCTTGATCGTCTGGTCGTTGGCGTCGTAGTCGAAGACGGTTCTGCGGTTCAGCTTGGCCGGATCGAGGGTGGCCGAGGTGAGCCGACCGGCGGCATCGTAGGTGTATGCGGTGGTGGTGATGATGTTGGAGACGGTGCCGTCAGCGTTGAGGGTGCCACCGTTGTCTTGGCGCAGCAGGTTTCCTGCGGGGTCGTAGGCGTTCTGCTCCAGCACCACGTCCTTGGTGGTGGTGGTGCCGTTCACCTTGACGTCGTCGCCGATCACCCGCGACAGCAGGTTGTCCCCGAAGTAGGTGTAGGACGTCTTGCGGAGCATCGCATCGACCTGGGCGGCCAGCCGGCCCGCCGGGTCGTAGGAGTAGGACTCCAGCGTGATTTCCGTGGCCGGTTGCGGGCTGACCGGGCTGCCGGTCCAGTTCTTGAGCGTGCGCTTCTCCAGCTCGCCACGCTTGGTGTAGATGTAGCCGAACACCGAGCCCAGCTGGTCGGTGACCGTTGTCTGCCGACCGCGGTTGTCCCAGGCGGTCCGGACGACGCCGCCCTCGGGATCGGTGACGGTCTCCTCACGGCCGTGGGCGTCGTAGGTGTAGGTGGTCGTCCGGGCCGGGTCGCCGCCGGTCAGGTCCTTGACCGTCTCGGTGAGCCGGTGGCCGTCCGGATCGTAGGTGTAGCTGGTCTGCGCGGTGTGCGTGACGCCGGTGATCTCGTTCTTCACTCCAGGCGCGGTCTGCGTCGCCAGTCGCCCTAGGTTGTCGTAGGTGAAGGTGGTCTTCACTCCGCCGGGCTGTGCTTGCGAGATCTGGGTCTGTGCGACGACGCGCCCAAGCTCGTCATGCTCGAATTGGGTGACCAGTCCCGAGGGATCGGTCTGTTCGGCGAGATCCCCGGATGCGGTGTAGCGCAGCTTGGTGGCGTTCCCCTTGGCGTCGGTACGCGTCTTGATCAAGCCGGCGGGAACCGTGCCGCCGCCGACGGCGGGTTCACTGCCGTCGGTGTAGGCGGCCGTGGTCGAGCGTCCGCTGGGGAAGTCCGGCGTCGCGGGGGTGGTTTTCTTTACCTGCTCGCCGTACTGGTTGTACTCGAAGGTGGTGGCGTAGGTGTTGTCGTAGGCGGTGGACGAACGGGCGTCGCGCACCTTGACCACGCGGTCGTTGCGCGGGTCGAACTCATCCGCGCTCCGGGGGTAGTACTCGGTGTGAACCGTCTGGCAGCTCGCGCTGCTCCGGCATGTGGTCGTGCTGACGGTGTTGCCGCGCTCGTCGTTCGCCCAGGTGACCGTGTTGTTGTTCGGGTCGGTGATCTCGGACAGGAAACCACCGGTGTCGTATTTGAAGCTGGTCTTCTTCTCCGCCTGGTCGATCGCCGCGATCTGCCGGTAGCCGCGCCAGGGGTCGTACTCGAACTTCAGGTTGTTCTGGGACGGGTCGGTAACGGTGGCCGTGCTGACCCACCTGCTGGAGTCGAGGACCGGAACGCCGACCTTCCACGTTCCGCCATCGGAGTCGGTGTGGGTGCTCAACCGCCCGCTGGCCGGGTCGTACGTGTTCGACGCCCAGATCCGGCCGGACGGAAGCGTGACCTTCGACAGCGAGAACGCCGCTTCCGCCCGCGCCTCGTAGTGTGCGCGCACCTCAGTTGCGGTAAGGGCCCGGCCGTAGAAGGCGACCTCGTCAATGGAGCCCTCGAAGCCGAACTCGGTCGGCTGGCTGATGCCCGCAGGAGTGCCGGGCAAGGAGGACGCGGCCGCGCCCGTGCCGACGACCGAACCGTTGACCCAATACCTGGCTTCCACACCGATCGGCTGGGACCCGGCAGCCGTGCCGTCCACGTAGAGCGAGGTGAGGTCGCTGGTCGCCGTGATGACCGCATGATGCCACTGGCCGTCGTTGACGGTCTGCTGCGAGACGACCGGGGTGTCGCTGCCGTCGAGTCCTGCTACCTTCAGCATGCCGCGCAGCTTGCCGTCCGTACCCACGTACAGGCCGGGAATGCCGTAGCCGGGAGAGGAGGGATTCCAAGAGCCCTGGCTATACCCGCCGCGCGCTGCCCAGTAGATGAACCCGGACTTCGTGGTCTTGAACCAGGCCTCGACCGATACCTGATTTCCCAGGTCGGGCAGCACCGGGCTGGTCTCGAAGTAGGAGGAGCGTCCGCTGCCCTGGAAGGTGACCGCCGCGTTGGTCGTCCCGGACAACGCGCCCGCCTGGCCCGTCAGGACCCCGCTGCTGAACCGCTGGCAGCCCAGCGCCTGGGCCTCGTCCGGGAAGCACTGCACCGTGCCCATCTCCGGCCAGGTCTCGGTACGCACCTCACCCAGGCGGAAATAGTGCACGGGACGGGAGTCCAGCACCGTCTCCCGATAACGGGAGGCGCTGTCGTAGGTGTAGACGGTGCAGGCGCTGTCCTGCCCCGGCGGGCACACCCGCCCCAGCCGATCGCCGTCGTAGTGGTAGGTCCAGGTCAGCGGCGCCCCGCCGACCGGATCGGTGGACACCGAGGTGACGTGGTCCCCCGTCCAGGCGAACGTCAGCGAACGCCCGCCGTCCGCGCTCACCTTGGTGAGCTTGCCTCCGGTGTAGGTCAGCTGCTGGCCACGTCCGCGGCTGTCGGCCACCTTCAACAGGCGGCCCTGGGCGTCGAAGTCGTAGACCGAGGACTGCTTGTCCATCAGCTTCCAGCCGCCACCGCTCTGCTTGGTCAGCGTGAAGTGCATGCCGGGCGGGGACTGGTAGGTGCTCTTGCCCAGATGCTGGATGAACCTGAGCTGCCGTCCATCGGGATAGGTGAGCAGCAACGACTCCGGCGTCCCTCCCTCAGAGTCGATCTTCATGTCGAAGCGGGTGGACCAGCCCGCGCCGAACATCGCCTTGGCCCGCCGATCCAGGCTGTTGTAGGAGCGCACCACCGACAACGGAACCGCGCCGGCCGCTGCCACCGACGCGTCCGTGACGGTGGAGGTGTAGTTGCCTGGCAGCTGGTGAAACTCCTGGCCGTCCACCCCGCTGGTGGCCAGCAGTGAGCTCACCAGCGGCTGGCGCACACCGGTGGTGAAGTACATATCGGTCAGCTGGCTGGTCGCGTCGTTGGTGGTGTCGCGCGCCCGGGCCTTCCACTTGTACCTCTTGCCCCACTCAAGCTTGCCGGCGGGCACCGTCCAGAACGGCTCAGTCCAGTCTCTCCACGGCGAAATGGTGCACGGGCCCGTCCCGCCCGTGTTGGTCACCTCGCAAACTTCGTACTGACGCTCGACCTCCCACGAGGGGGTCGAGCCGTATCCATAGGCTTCCAGCCGCAGCTGCGGGGTCAGGGTGTCGAGCTGAGCGCCGTCCACCGGGCGTGCCGACCACAGCGAAGGCGGCTCGTCCGCCGCCGCAACCGCCTGCCGTTCAGCGCCCCTGGAAGCCAAACTCCGCTCAATCCCATCCGACGGCACTTCCCCCGTCGGCGGCTCACCCTTCAAAGGCCGCTCACCGGCATATAACCGGTCCGGCCCCAGCGCTCCTTTGGGCGGCTTGACTGAAGCCCTCTTCTCCCCAGGAGAGGCGTTCTTTTCCGCTCGCGTAACCGAACTGTCCACCAAGGCAGGCAGGACGCCTGCACTCCCCCGCTGCTGCTGCGGGACCTCCACCGCCGGCTGCTGTAACTCAGCCTGCTGGACCTCGGCCGCCACCGGCTGCACTGGGAGCTGCAGAAGGCCCGGTAACAGCAGCGCCAAGGTGACCGAGGCGATCTTCGCCGTCCACCAAGACCCAGCCAAACACGACCTTGAGGACATACACCATCACGCTCCGAACCATAACGAGGGACACCCAGAGGTGTCGGACGTCACTCCACCCGCCCGGCAGGTTGGGCCCTGCTCGCGCAGTTCTGGAGCATGATCAAACGGACAGAGCGTAACTTTCCTAAGATCACCCGACAAGAGTCACTTTTGTTGTCATATGCTGACGGAATGCGACGTACCAAACTAAAGGTCGCGAAAATAACAAATGCTCACACTTCATGACAGAAGCAGGCAGGACTGATGGAGTGCGGCGAGACTCAACGCTCTGTGCAAGATGGACTTGTGGCCGCGCGACGATGGGCCCAGGTACGTCCCGGCCTGGGCCCTGCCCTTGCGACAACGGCTACACGCCGGTGTCCTCCTGAACCGTGACCTCATGGCCGGCCTCAGCCGGCTCGAAGCTGGTGTCGCCCCACTGCACGACGTACCGGTAACGACCGGCCTCCGCTGGTGTGTCGGTGAAGGCGAACGAGCCGTCGTCTGCAGTCGCCACACCCGGCAGGTCCGTGGTGACGGTGTTCCCGTCCTGGGTGAGGGTGCGCTGTACGCTCACCCAGGTCCCGGCGGCCGCAGCGTGGCCGTCGGTGGTCAGTGTGCCGGTGAGCCGCAGCGGGCTGCCGACGAGCCCCTCCGCGGGCCGGTCAGCGTGAGCGAGGCCGGAAAGCGGGTCCAGATGAATGCCGACGCCGTGGCTGCCCGGTGGTCGGAGTCGCCGTTCCAGCGCACCTCCCAGGTGGTGCCCCCACCAGCCGTTGACGTGTCGGTGAAGGTGAACGTGCCGTCCGCCGCGGTCGTCACGGCGGGGAGCGTGGTGGCCGCGCCGTGGTCCGGGCGGCGGGTCACGACGAGTTGCTGCGGGCCGGGAGCCGGCTCGCCGGACAGCGTGAGCCGGCCGGTCATGGTGAGCGGCTTGGACACGATCGACCAGTCAGGAGGCGTCAACGTCAGCGTGGATCCGCTGAGAGTCGTATCCTCCGCCCGCCACAGATGCAGCCTGCCGTCGCGTGAGGCTCTCAGCACGCTGAAGACGTCGTCGCCGGAGAAGGCCAGGCTTCCCTGCACCACGTCACCGACCGGGTTGGCGGTCGTGTACGTCGTCGCCCCCGTTCCGGTGTCGAACAGGGTCAGGTCCACGCTGCCCCGCCAACTGCCTCCTGCTACGTGCTCGCCGTCCGGGCTGATCGCGACGGCTCGCCAGGAGCCATGGGACGCGGACTCCTCCCCGTAGGTGCGCGTCCTGGTCAGGCTGGTGGTGTCCCAGACGTCGAAGCGGTTGGGGGAGCCGAACGACGAGACAACCTTCGAGCCGTCCCCTGTAATGGCCAGGTCCAGCAGGTTCGACAGCTCGCCGTTCGCACTGCCTGAGATCACGCCGCGCGACGTGGGCGAGGCACCGCCCACGTCGTAGACCAACAGGTCCGTCGGCATGACGCCGGGATCTCCGAAGACCAGGGTGTCGCCGGCGGCGGCGAGGATCGGCGCGTAGCTCGTGTTCGGGCCGAATTCGACCGGCGCCGGCACCGCTGCCGACAGGTCGACGCCGAGAACGCCTCCGTTGTACATGTGCTGGCAGCCGTACCCGACCCAGAGCCGATCTCCGGACAGCGCCAGGTACGACGGGCACGGGTTCGAGGGCAGGGCGATCCGGCGGGTGATGGCGAGAGTGGCGGTGTCGATCTCGACGACCTCGTTCAAACCACGCAGCGCTGCGTACAGACGCGTGCCGTCGGGCCGCATCGCGAGGCCCTGCGCACCGGAGAGGCCGGCGATGGCGCCGCTGAGCACGCCCGCGGTGTCGGTGACGACGATCTGGTTCTCCGCACTGACGAAGACCTTGCCGCCACCCACAGCCACATCACCGCTCTTGGAGGTGACGCTCAGGGACACACCGAGGTCGGTCGTGGAGTCGGCGGCCGCCGCCGGGGCCAGGGTGGTGATCAAGCCTGCTGTCATGGCCACGACACCGCTTAGTGCGGCCAGGCGGCGCGTGAGTTCGAGGCGTAAAGGGCGCACAGGATCTCCGATCTGGAGGAAGGGAAGATGTCGGCGCCCTGATCAAGTCAAAGAAAATCCGGGCCGTCAAGATCAAAGATCGGCCGGTAAGGCTGTCGACGGGCCCGGGCACAAGTCGGCCCGGGCCCGTCAAGTCAGACGGCGGTGAGTTCGCGGGTGCGTTCGCGTAGTGCCGCGACCGCCCGCTCATTCTTGTAAGGCTCCAGCCGCCGCCGAAGATCGGCCGCGTAAGACCGCGACCGCACCGACTGCAGTTCGGCGGCCAGCGTCAGGGCGTGGCCCGCCGCCGAGCAGGCCTCCTCCAGCTCGCCGCACTGCAGGAGGCCGGCGGCCAGCAGGGACAGGTTGAACATGCGGCCCCGTACGTACCGGGAGTCCATGTCGAGGGAGCGGCGGGCCTGGCGGACGACGCGTTCGCCCTCCCCCAGGTCGCGGAAGCAGTGGGCGAACTTGGCGGACAGGTAGGCCTCGTCGAAGTAGCTGAGCCACGGGGGCTCTTCGGCGGGGTTGCGGGCGTCGAAGGCGCACTCGGCCTCGTGGAGGGAGTGGCCGCAGGCGCGGGGGTCGCCCAGGCCGGCGTGCGCGTGGGCCTCCAGGACGTGCGCGGAGGCCAGGAGGGTCTTGACCCCGGCCGTGCGGGCCGCCATCTGGGCGGCTCTGGCCAGGTCGAGGGCGTGGGCCGGCTGGCCCATGTAGATGGCCTGGTGCGCCATGCCGGCCAGGATCTCGCCGCCCAGCGTCTGGTCGTCGGCGCCCCTGGCCAGGCGCAGGGCCTGGATGAGGTAGCGCTGGGCGAGGCCGTGCTGCTCCATGTCGTAGGCCATCCACCCCGCGAGGCGGGTCAGCTCGGCGGCCGCGGCGGCGAGTTGCCGGCCGGTGGATTCGCCGTACGTGCCGTCTTTGAGCAGGGGGGAGACGGCGGTGTCGAGGTATTTGACGACGGACGAGCGGACGCGTCCGCTGCCGAAGCGGTTGTCGAGCTCACCGAACGAGCGGGTGACCTCGTGGATGGCGGCGATGTCGGCGCGGCCGACGCGCCGCGTCCCGGTGCCGCTCGGGCGCCCCTCGGAGGGCGATGTCAGCCAGCGTACGGCTCCAACAGAGCCTGCTCCTATCGCGAACGTCGAGTCGATCAGGAACCTCCGTCTCTCCACATCGGCCCGCCACAGCGCCGTCACGGTCGCGACCCCCTCCTGCCAGGTGTGCGTGAACTCCTGTCCGAGATCGAGGGGTGTGATGACCGCCGGCATGCCGAGATCCTCCGACGAGACCGGCCTGCCTAGCCGGAGCGCGAAGATCTCGGTGAGCAGGCACGGGACCGGATCGCGTGGCCTCTGGCCGCCGAGCCAGCGCAGCACGGAGCTGTGGTCGTACTTGAGGCCCGGTGTGCCACGTGCGGCTCCCAGATCGTTGAGGCGCCTGGCCAGTCCCTTGTGGGAAAAACCCGCCTCTGCGATGAGCTGCTGCAGCAGTCGATTCGGCTCGCGTTCCATCGCTCTCCTCGTCACAGGAGTCGGCGCCCACATCATTACAGAGAGCTACTGTTATAGCACCTTGCGTAAAGGGTTTATGGCAGTTCCCAAAGGTCACCCAAACTCCATCCCACACCCCAGGCCCACCCCGAGCATGATCATGCGGGCCCTGGCTCCTGGACGGGGATCTCAACTACCCACGAAACGGCCTCATAACCCGAAAGGGTGAACGAGCTGGTCAGGGGCGGCAGAAAAGGGGCGAGCAGGGGCCGGAAACAGCCCCCGCCCGCCCCGAAGATCCCGCAGAGCTGCCGGGAAGAGCCCGGAGATCCCGAAGGGCCCGAGGGGTTACTTGGCGCGGGCCACGCCGTCCACGCGCGCCTGGGCGGCCACGGCGGCCGTCACGGCGGGGGCGACGCGCTCGTCGAACGGGCTCGGGATGATGTACGTCTCCGACAGCTCGTCCCTGACCACCCCGGCCAGCGCGTTGGCCGCGGCCACCTTCATGTTCTCGGTGATCGCGGTGGCCCGCACGTCGAGCGCGCCCCGGAACACCCCGGGGAAGGCCAGCACGTTGTTGATCTGGTTGGGGAAGTCGGAGCGCCCGGTGGCGACGACCCGGACGTGCTTGGCGGCCACCTCGGGGTGCACCTCGGGCGTCGGGTTGGACAGGGCGAACACGATGGCGTCGGGCGCCATGGACGCGATCGCCGCCTCCGACACGGTCGAGCCGGACAGCCCCAGGAACACGTCGGCGCCCTCCAGGGCCTCCTCGGTGGAGCCGGTGTGGCCGGCCCGGTTGGTGTCGCGGGCCAGGGCCTGCTTGACGGGGTTGAGGCCGTCTCTGCCCTCGTACAGCATGCCCTTGGAGTCGGAGACGGCGATGTCGCCGATGCCCGCTTCGAGCAGGATGCGGGTGACGGCGACGCCGGAGGCGCCGGCGCCGGCGACGACGGCGCGCAGGTCGCCGAGTGCGCGGCCGGTGAGGCGGGCGGCGTTCTGGAGGGCGGCCAGCGCCACGATCGCGGTGCCGTGCTGGTCGTCGTGGAAGACGGGGATGTCGAGCAGGCTCCGGAGCCGGTCCTCGACCTCGAAGCAGCGGGGGGCGCTGATGTCCTCGAGGTTGATGCCGCCGAACGAGGGCGCCAGGCGCACCACGGTCTCGACGAGCGCGTCGACGTCGGTGCAGTCGAGGCAGAGCGGCACGGCGTCGACGCCCGCGAACTCCTTGAACAGCAGCGCCTTGCCCTCCATGACGGGCATGGCCGCGGCGGGGCCGATGTCGCCGAGGCCGAGCACGGCGGTGCCGTCGGAGACGACGGCGACGACGTTGGAGACCCAGGTGTAGTCGTCGGCCAGCTCGGGCCGGTCGGCGATGGCGGTGCAGACCCGGGCGACGCCGGGCGTGTACGCGAGCGACAGGTCGTCGGCGTCGCGGACGGGAACGGTGGAGCGGATCTCGATCTTGCCTCCCTTGTGCAGGGCGAAGGCCGGATCGAGTTCGGGTGTTTCGGCGGATGCGGAAGCGGACGTGGCAGCCACAGCGACCCCTGTAGTCATCGGTAGCGGAAGAAACCTTCGGCGGACGAGCGCGAGCGGGCTGGCTTCGGTAGCTGCCAGGATCCCCTCGCCGGTCGTCTGGTGAGGGGGTTCGGGGGTCACCCGTGCCCCCATAGTGCCACATGCTGAGATGGTGTTCGGTGTCGCCGCTGACGCCGTTCTGTTGACGCATCGTTAAATCGAAGATGACGGACCGCAGCTAAACCCCATCTAAACTGCACAAAACGCAAGTTTCATGGCTTTTCACATCGAGGAGGCCGTACATGGCCCTCAGACCCTTGAGCCGCCGTGGCTACGCCGCCGGCGCGCTCGCCTTGGCCACTGCGCTCACGCTGACCGCGTGCGGCAGTGACAGCGGCTCGGGCACCGGCACGACCAGCGCGAGCGCCTCGGCAGCGGGCGGCGTCAAGCTGGTCCAGCCCGGCAAGCTCACGGTCTGCACGAACATCCCGTACGAGCCGTTCCAGTTCAAGGACGCGAGCGGCAAGATCGTCGGGTTCGACGTGGACATCGTCGACCTGGCCGCGAAGAAGCTGGGCGTGACCCAGAACATCGTGGACATCGACTTCGCCGTGATCAAGAGCGGTGCCGCCATGGCGGCGGGCAAGTGCGACGTCGCCGCCGCCGGCATGACGATCACCGACGAGCGCAAGCAGAACATCGACTTCTCCGACCCCTACTTCGACGCCACGCAGGCCCTGCTGGCCAAGAAGGGCACCGGCGCCGCCTCCCTGGCGGACGTCAAGTCCAAGGGGCTCAAGCTGGGCGCGCAGGCCAGCACCACCGGCCTCGACTACGTCAAGAAGCAGGGCTTCAACCCCACGGAGTACGCCGACTCCGCCAAGGAGCTGCTCGCCCTGCAGGCCGGCCAGGCCGACGTGATCGTCCAGGACCTGCCCGTCGTCCTCACCTGGCTGAAGAAGCCCGACATCGCCGCCAAGTTCGAGATGATCGGCAGCCTCGACACCGGCGAGCAGTACGGCATCGGCCTGAAGAAGGGCGCCGACCCCGTCCTGCTCAAGACGATCAACGAGGAGATCGCCAAGGCCAAGCAGGACGGCACCTACGAGAAGATCTACGTGAAGTGGTTCGGCAAGAAGCCCGGCGAGCTGGGCTGACCCATGGCCGACCAGCCGAAGACGGCTGAGCCTGGACGCGCCAGGCTCAGCCCCCGGAAAAAGCAGCAGGTCAGCCGTACCATCCAGTACGTCGTACTGATCGCCGCGCTCGTCGCCGTCGTACTGTACGCCGACTGGGCCAGCCTCGCCCAGAACTTCGCCAAGCCGGACGTGGCGAGGCAGGCGCTGCCCGACCTGTTCACCATCGCGCTGCGCAACACGATCATCTACACGGTGGGCGGCTTCGTCTTCTCGTTCGTCCTGGGCCTGCTGCTGGCGCTCATGCGGCTCTCGCAGGTCCGGCCGTACCGGTGGATCGCGGTCGTCTACATCGAGATCTTCCGCGGGCTGCCCGCGCTGCTGATCTTCCTGATGATCACGTTCCTCCCGCTGGCCCTCCCGGGGTTCGCGGTGCCCTTCGGCACGTACGGGCAGGGCATACTCGGGCTCGGCCTGGTCGGCGCGGCCTACCAGGCGGAGGTCTTCAGGGCGGGCCTGCAGGCCGTGCCCAAGGGGCAGACGGAGGCGGCCAGGTCGCTCGGCATGTCCGCCACCCGCGCCCAGGTCACCGTGGTGATCCCGCAGGCCATCCGCATGGTCATCCCGCCGACCACGAACCAGTTCGTGGCGCTGCTCAAGGACTCGTCGCTGGTGCTGTTCCTCGGCGTGTCCGGCGAGTACGTCGAGCTGGCCAAGTTCGGCAACGACCTGGCGTCCCAGTACGCCAACGCCACGCCCATCATGGTCGCCGGCGTGACGTACCTGATCGTCACCATCCCGCTGGGTTACCTCGCGTCCCGGCTGGAGGGGCGCAAGGGGAGGAACCGATGACCGTCCACGCCATCGAGCTTCGGGACCTGCACAAGTACTTCGGCAAGAACGAGGTGCTCAAGGGCATCGACATGACCGTCGAGCAGGGTCAGGTGGTCTGCGTCATCGGCCCGTCGGGCTCGGGCAAGTCCACCCTCCTGCGGTGCGTGAACCTGCTGGAGGCGCCCACGAGGGGCAAGGTGTTCGTGGAGGGCGTCGAGGTCACCGACCCCGACGTGGACATCGACGCCGTGCGCCGCCGCATCGGCATGGTCTTCCAGCAGTTCAACCTGTTCCCGCACATGACCGCGCTGCAGAACGTCATGATCGCCCAGCAGCGCGTGCTGAAGCGGAGCAAGCGGGAGGCGGAGGTCGTCGCCCGGGACAACCTGGACAAGGTCGGCGTCGGCGCCAAGTGCGACTCGCTGCCCGGCCAGCTCTCGGGCGGCCAGCAGCAGCGGGTCGCGATCGCCCGCGCCCTGGCCATGAACCCCAGCCTGATGCTCTTCGACGAGCCCACCTCGGCGCTCGACCCCGAACTGGTGGGGGACGTGCTCACCGTCATGCGCAAGCTGGCGGAGGAGGGGATGACCATGCTGGTGGTCACCCACGAGATGGGCTTCGCGCGGCAGGTGGCCGACCGGGTGGTGTTCATGGACGGCGGCGTGATCGTCGAGGACGGCGCCCCGGCCCAGGTCATCGGCGACCCGCGGCACGAGCGCACCCGTGCGTTCCTGCACCGCGTCCTGCACCCGGAGGAGTAGCCGGCGCGCTGAAGGGCGGGGCACGCCGGACGCGTCCAAGCGGCGGCCGCCCCGCCTTCCGCCAGCACGGACTTCTGCTGCAATAGACCGGCAGGCTTCTGCTGTAATAGACCGGCATGGACCTCACCTCTTACGCCGAGTGGGCGGTCCGGCTGGCGAACGACCCCGACCCGCCGCCCGAGCTCAGGGGCCTGCGCGACGAGCTGGCCGCCGTGTTCGACGCGGCCGGCGACGATCGTGCCGTCGCCGGCCTGCTGAACGCCCTGCTGGCCCGCTATCCGGTACGCCCGCAGCTGTCGGACCACGACGGCCGCGGCTGGCACCTGCACCTGGCCGAGGACCCGGCGGCGACCGCCGTCATGGGGCTGGCCGCGGTGGTCGCCGAGCTCGGCGTGGACCGTCTCGGCCGCTGCCGGGAGCCGCACTGCGGGCTGGCCTTCCTCGACACCTCCTCCAACCGCTCCCGCCGCTACTGCTCGGCCCGCTGCGCCAGCCGCGCCAACGTCGCCGCCTTCCGCGCCCGCCGCAGGAACGGCGCCTAACGCCGCTTGCCGGACGACCCGCCTGAAGACTTGCGTGCGGAGCGGCGCACGAGCGGCCAGTAGCGCAGCACCACCCGCCCCACGATGTCGTGGACGGGCCCGAAGTCCCAGCTGTCGCGCCGCCCGCTGGCCCGCTGGTTGTCGCTCTCCAGCCACCACCCGTCGGCCCCGTGCCACTGCGCGCGTTTGACGATGAGCCGGTCGGGGTCGCCGGGCAGTCTGGCCACCACGAGGTCGCCGGGGTGCACGGCGGCGCCCCGGCGTACGAGGAGCCAGTCGCCGGGCACCAGCGCGGGCCGCATCGAATCGCCTTCGACACGTACTCTCATCGTCTTGACCCCCTACTCCGCAGGCGTTGGGACCCGAGTAAGGTCGTTGATGGACCAAGCTGATTCAGCATCCAGGAAGGATTTTCTGATGCTCGCACGACTGCTACGACCCAAGCATGTCGCTTCCGCACACTGCGACCTGCCTTGTGGGGTCTATGACCCCGCTCAGGCCCGGATCGAGGCCGAGTCGGTCAAGGCGATCATGGAGAAGTACGCGGCCAACGAGGACCCGGTCTTCCGCGCCCGCGCCATCAAGATCAAGGAGGAGCGGGCCGAGCTGGTCAAGCACCACCTCTGGGTGCTCTGGACCGACTACTTCAAGCCGCCGCACCTGGAGCAGTACCCCCAGCTCCACCAGCTCTTCTGGGACGCCACAAAGCTCGCCGGCGCCGCGGGCGCCAAGGGCACGGTCGACGTCGCCAAGGCCGAGGACCTGCTGGGCAAGATCGACGAAATCTCCAAGATCTTCTGGGAGACCAAGGCCGCCTAAAACGGCACATAAGGCTCTGTGCGGTCACACACCGCACAGAGCCTTTTCCGTTGATGGCGAGTCTGAATCGTCCAAGCACCTCTCAGGGGCGGTAAGTTGCAGTCAGCGTCGGATTCGCGAGGAGGAACGTGACCGAGGAAACCGAGACGCGCGCGGAAGGCGTGGCCGGCATCCGTGACGTGGTGAGCATCAGGCTCCCCGCGGCGAGTGCCTACCTGTCTGTGCTGCGTACGGCTACCGCCGGCCTGGCGGCGCGGCTTGACTTCACCCTGGACGAGATCGAGGACCTGCGGATCGCGGTCGACGAGGCGTGCGCGATGCTGCTGAACGAGGCGGTGCCGGGCACCGACCTCACCGCGGAGTTCGAGCTCACCGGGCAGGAGATGCAGGTCAGGGTCGAGGTCGCCACCGTCGGCAGCTCCGCGCCCAAGCGCGACGACTTCGCCTGGATGGTCCTGACCGCCCTGGCCGACGACGTCGACGCGGTGACCGACTCCCCCGATCGCATGGCGATCGTCCTGCGTAAGCGCCGAGGCGCGGCCCGGGGTACGGCGGGGCCGGCGTGACGGAAAGGACTGGAGCCATGGCCACCAGCGAACACGCCGTACCCGACAGGGTGCGTGCCCGCATGCTCTTCGCCGAGCTGGCCGAGCTGGGCCCCGAGGAGCCGCGCCGCCAGCGCATCAGGGATGAGCTGGTCGAGCTTCACCTTCCCCTGGTCGAATACCTGGCCCGCCGCTTCCGCAACAGGGGCGAGTGGCTCGACGACCTCACGCAGGTCGCCACCATCGGGCTGATCAAGTCCATCGACCGGTTCGACCTCAACCGGGGCGTGGAGTTCTCCACCTACGCCACGCCCACCATCGTCGGCGAGATCAAGCGGCACTTCCGCGACAAGGGCTGGGCGGTCCGCGTGCCGCGCCGGCTGCAGGAGCTGAAGCTCTCGCTGACCAAGGCGATCAGCGACCTGTCCCAGCGCGAGGGGCGCGCCCCGACCGTGGCGGAGCTGGCCACCTACCTCAAGATGACCGAGGAGGAGGTGCTCGAGGGGCTCGAGTCGGCCAACGCCTACTCCACCGTCTCGCTCGACGCGCCCGACTCGGGAGACGACGACGCTCCCGCGGTGTCCGACTCGCTCGGCATCGTCGATGAGTCGCTGGAGGGCGTCGAGTACCGCGAGTCGCTCAAGCCGCTGCTCGAACGGCTGCCGCCGCGCGAGAAGCGCATCCTGCTGCTGCGTTTCTTCGGCAACATGACGCAGTCGCAGATCGCCACCGAGCTGGGCATCTCGCAGATGCACGTCTCGCGCCTGCTCGCCCGCACGCTGGCGCAGCTGCGCGAGGGCCTGACCGCCGACGACTGAGCCCGCCCGTCCGCGCGTCGCCGGCCCCGGGACGCACGATGTGCCGCGAAGCGCGGAAACGGGGCTAGCGGCGCGAACGGCCCGGGTCCGGCGCCTGGTCGTCGGGGTAGAGCGCCTGGGTGGTGGGCGGAGCCAGCAGCGTCACCAGCCCCAGCAGGCCCAGCACGATCACGGGGATCCCGAGCTGCGGCTGGTCCGACGTGACGAGCGTGCCCCCCACGGGCAGCATGAAGATCTGGGTCAGCACCCCGGGCGAGCGCCCCCACCGCTCCACCTTGAAGAGGCCGCCCCAGGCGACCCAGAGCAGGCCGGCCCCGATGAGCAGCCCGAACACCGCCTCGGCGAGGGCGCTGGTGAGGTCGTCGGGTTTCCCTGTCAGGGTCTGCACCGCGACGTAGACGCCGAGACCGAGCGCGACCAGCCCCTCCAGGGCGACGACCGCGGCGGCGATGAGGAGGGTAAGCGGGCGACCGTTCACGTCCGTACCCTACCTCCCGGCCCTGTCGGCACGGAAAATAGGACGATCGGCCGATAAGCCGGACAAGGTCACCGGCTACGCTGGCCGTATGCGCGCAATGCTGCTGGTCAACCCCAAGGCCACGACCACGAATGCCCGCACCCGGGACGTGCTCATCCGCGCGCTCGGCGCGGCGGTCGAGCTCGCCGTCGAGGAGACCCGCTACCGCGGGCACGCCGCGTCGCTGGCGGCCACCGCGCGAGCCAAGGGTTATGACGTGGTGGCGGTGCTGGGCGGCGACGGCACCATCAACGAGACCGTCAACGGCCTGCTGAACCCGGTCAACGGCGAGGACCCGGCCCACGGCGGCAATCCCAGCGCCGGCCGTCCAGGGCTGATCGTCATCCCGGGCGGCAGCGCGAACGTCTTCGCCCGCGCCCTGGGCCTGCCGAACGACCCGGTGGAGTCCACCGGCCAGGTGCTGGAGGCGCTCAGGGAGGACCGGCGCCGGACCGTGGGTTTGGGCCAAGCCCTTTGGGAGGGGCAGAGCCGCTACTTCACCTTCTGCTCGGGGCTCGGCTACGACGCGGAGGTTGTACGGGCCGTGGAGGGCCTGAGAGGCACCGGCCGTAAGGCTACCCCTGCACGGTATGTGAACACGGCTCTGAGGCACTATCTGGCCACGGACAAGCGGCATCCCGCGATGACGGTGACGGGCCCCGGCATCCCGCCCGCCGAGGGGGTGTTCATGGCGATCGTCTCCAACACCTCGCCGTGGACGTACGTGGGCAGCCGGCCGGTCCGCCCCACCCCATGGGCGAGCTTCGAGACGGGCCTGGATCTGCTCGGCCTGCGGCGCATGGGGCCGATGACGCTGGCGAAGACGATCCGGCACATCCTCACGGAGAGTGACATCCTTCCGTCCGGCCGGCACCTCGTGCAGATGCACGACGAGGCCGAGCTGACGCTCACCGCCGACCGCCCCGTGGCCTTCCAGCTGGACGGCGACTACCTGGGCGAACGCGAAACCGTGACATTCCGGTCTACACCGAACGCGTTACAAGTTCTGGTCTAGCCGGTTACATTCGGTCATTGTGTGACGCATCCGACATCCATAACCGCCAAAACTTCCCGCCAACCCTCTTGCGTGCACTCTCCGTGGCTGACAGGCTCGTTCATGACGTCGGAACGTAGGACCTTTAAACACCCCAGGGTCCTCCGATGCTCAGTGGGCAACCCCGGTCCTCACAGGATCCGGGTAATTGTTCGCGCGAGTTAGTGAAACTCTTCACAAAGTAGTAGCCGCACGGAGCCGACCAGAGGCTCCATCTACTAAGGAGTGGACGCATGGACTGGCGCCACCGAGCTGCCTGCCGTGACGTGGACCCCGAGCTGTTCTTCCCGATCGGCAACACCGGCCCGGCACTCATGCAGATCGAGGAGGCCAAGCAGGTCTGTCGTTCCTGCTCGGCCGTCGAGATGTGTCTCAAGTGGGCGCTGGAGTCCGGCCAGGACGCCGGTGTCTGGGGCGGCATGAGCGAGGACGAGCGCCGCGCACTCAAGCGCCGCACCGCCCGCGCCCGGGCCCGCGCCACCGCCTGACCCCCGTAACTCCCCCGAAAAACCGAACCCCGACGCCGGCCGCACCGCAGCAGCGGCCCGCCGACTGTCACTGTGCCGTCAGCCGGGCGGGAGCGGGATCGACAGGGCAACCTCCGTGCCGCCCTCCAGGCGCGGCTCAATGGTGAGCCGCCCGGACAACTCCCCCTCGACCAGCGTACGCACGATCTGCAGCCCCAGACTGGTGGAGCTGTCGAGGTCGAAGCCCCCGGGCAGGCCGCGGCCGTCGTCCCAGACGGTCACGTTGAGCCGCTCGTGCGCGGACTCGACCACCACCTCCAGCCGCTTGGGCCGCCCGTGCTGCAACGCGTTCTGCAACAGCTCGGTCAGCGCCATGGCCAGCGGCGTGGCGATGAGCGAGGGCAGCACCCCGAACCCGCCGACCCGCCTCGGCGTGACGGCCACCTCCGGTGACGACACCTCTCCCGCCATCGCGATCACGCGGTCGGCGATCTCGTCGAAGTCGACGAACTCCTCGGGCGCGTGCGACAGCGTCTCGTGCACGATCGCGATCGACCCGACCCTGCGCACCGCCTCCTCCAGCGCCTCCCGCCCCTCGGGCACCTGCAGCCGCCTGGCCTGGAGCCGCAGCAGCGCGGCCACGGTCTGCAGGTTGTTCTTGACCCGGTGGTGGATCTCGCGGATGGTGGCGTCCTTGGTCATCAGCTCGCGCTCGCGCCGGCGCAGCTCGGTGACGTCCCTGATGAGGACGA
The DNA here is from genome assembly GCF_900323885.1 of [Actinomadura] parvosata subsp. kistnae. Taxonomy (GTDB): domain Bacteria; phylum Actinomycetota; class Actinomycetes; order Streptosporangiales; family Streptosporangiaceae; genus Nonomuraea; species Nonomuraea composti. Next base: position 1,125,480 of record NZ_OOHJ01000018.1, read on the forward strand.
GCGCGCCGATGCGGCCGCCGCCGACGATCAGCGGGATGGCCCGGAGCTGCACGATCGTGCCGCCCGACTCGACCTCCGTCTCCTTGGCCGCGCGCCCGCTGGCCACGATCATGAGGTCTTCGTTGATGGGCTCGTCCGAGTAGCAGAGGGTCGCGGTGACCCGGCCCAGCTCGGCGCCGACCAGGTCCGCGTGCAGGCCGAGCCGCCGGTAGGCGGACAGCGCGTTCGGGGAGGCGTAGGTGACGCGCCCGGCCCGGTCGAGCCGCAGCAGACCGTCGCCGACGCGCGGCGAGCGCACCAGGATCGGCTCCTCGCCGGAGAACGGGAAGCGGCCCTCTGCCACCATCTGCGCCAGGTCGGAGGCGCTCTGCAGGTAGGTCAGCTCCAGCCGGGACGGCGTGCGGGCCGAGGACAGGTTCGTGGAGCGCTGGATGACCGCCAGGAAGCGGCCCTCGCCGCCCTCGACCGCCCGGCGCACAGGGATGGTCTCCTCGCGCACCGGCACGCCGGTGGACCAGTCGGGGTCGCCCTCGCGGCAGATGCGGCGCTCGTTCCAGGCCGTGTCGATGAGGGCCCGCTCGCCCTTGGCGGCCACGGTGCCGACGATGTCGTCGTGGTAGACGGTCGGGCCGGTCGTCGGCCGCATCTGGGCGATCGCGATCCAGCCGCTCTCCCCCAGCAGCGGCGCCCACAGGATGAGGTCGGCGAACGACAGGTCGGCCAGCAGCTGCCAGTCGGAGACCAGCGAGTGCAGCCAGTCGAGATCTGCCTCGTCGAGCGCTGTGTGACGGGCTACGAGGTCGCTGAGAGTCGGCACGAGTGCATCATGCGTGCTTTCCCCCGCAACAACCAAACCGACTCCCGGTCAGAGGGGGCGGGCTTGAGCCGATAGGGGACGAGCAGGCAGGGTTCACCACAGCGGGGGCATAACACCATACTGTGGAGGGTCAATCTCATATTGTGAGAACCGTCACACGGGCGCAGCCGCCGGTTCCCAGGGTGGAGCGGTGCACGGCCAGCCGGAGGTGATCCACACGGCCAGGTGGTTCTTCCGCGACACGGCGCGCGGACCGGCCTCGGTTGCGATCGCGCACGCTGCTGTGGATATCCTTCACAATCAACCTGAGCTGCCCGGATCCGCGTGTGCTCACACCCGTACGCGCCCGGAGCCTGCGGGCCGCTCCAGCCCGCGGTTGACCGCTCGGGCCAAAGTGAGTTCCGATGATCTCGCGGTGATCAGACACGCCCTCACCGCCGTGGCAGAAGTGAAGGTGAGAGCGTGACAGACGACAGCCCCCGCGTTCCCAAGTACTACGACGTGAAACGGGCCCTGCTCGAGCTCACCAAGACCCTGCCCGCCGGCACGGCCCTGCCGCCCGAGCGCACGCTCGCCGTCCGCTTCGAGACCTCGCGCACCACCGTCCGCCAGGCGCTGACCGAGCTGGTCGTCGAGGGGCGGCTGCTGCGCATCCAGGGCAAGGGCACGTTCGTGGCGCAGCCCAAGGTGGCCCAGGTGCTGCAGCTCACCTCGTACATCGGGGATCTGCGCACCGCCGGGCTGGAGCCGGACACCAAGATCCTGGAGATCGGCTACATCACCGCCGACGAGGCGCTCGCGCGGCGCCTGGCCATCAACCCCGGCGGGCGGGTGCTGCGCATCCACCGGCTCAGGCTCGCCAACGGCGAGCCCGTCTCGATCGACACCACCCACCTGTCCGCCCGCCGCTTCCCCCGGCTGCGGCGCGAGCTGGAGGTGCACGCGTCCCTGTACGAGACGCTGCACAACGCCTACAACGTCCGGCTGACCGACGCCGAAGAGATCATCGAGACCGTCCTGGCCACCCCCTACGACGCCAAGGCCCTGGGCGTGGACGTCGGCCTGCCCATGCTCCTGCTCACCCGGCACGCCTTCGACGCCGACGGCAACCCCGTCGAGTGGGCACAGTCGCTCTACCGCGGCGACCGGTACAAGTTCGTCACCCGCCTGCGCCGCCCATGAGCGTCCTCGTCGTCACGGGCACCGGCACCGGCGTGGGAAAGACGGTCGTGACGGCGGCGCTGGCCGCGCTGGCGCTGGCGCGCGGGTCCACGGCGGCGGTGGTCAAGCCCGCGCAGACCGGGCGGGCGGCCGGCGAGCCCGGCGACGTGGACGAGGTCATCCGGCTGTCCGGCGTCACCACCACCTTCGAGCTCGGCCGCTTCCCCTGCCCGCTGCCGCCCGCCGCGGCCGCCAGGGCCGCCGGGACGCCGCCGGTGTCGCTGTCGGCGGCCGCGACGCTGGTGCGGGAGCTGGCCGCGAGCAACCGCCTGGTCGTCGTGGACGGCACCGGCGGGCTGCTCGACCGCTACGACGAGGAGGGCGCCACGATCGCCGACCTGGCCCGCGCCCTGCGCGCGCAGGTCCTCGTCGTGGCACGGGTCGGCGGCGACACCGTCAACCACACCGCGCTCACCCTGGAGTCCCTGGCCCACCACGGCCTCGACCTGGCCGGGATCGTCATCGGCCGCTGGCCCGCCGCTCCCGGCCCGGCCGAGCTCAGCAGCGTCGCCGACCTGGAGATGCTGGCCGCCCGGCCGCTGGCGGGTGCGCTGCCCGAGGGTATGGGCGGCCTGCGCGACCGCCGGGCGTTCACCGAGGCGGCGCGGCAAGGGCTCGGCGTCACGCTGGGCGGCGCGTTCAGGGGGCCCCTGTCCTGAGGGTGGGGCTAACCCCACCTCCCACCGGCACACCAGACCCATTTCACGTCCTCGCTCACGGTCAATACCTTTGAGGCATGAAAGTCCCCCGCCCCTGGTCGGCGCGAGCCTGGCTGGACACGGCCCATGTGATGATCGGCTTTCCGGTCGCCGTGCTGCTCGGCGGGCTGACGCTGACGCTGGCCGTGGCGCCGCCCGTGCTGCGGCACGCCCTGCCCTGGTTCACCCGGGTGCAGCGCTCGCGGCTGCACGCCTTCCAGGGCGTGCGCATCCCGCCCGTGCCCGCCCCGACCGGCTGGCGCGACTCGCCGACGTGGCGGCAGATCGGCTACCACCTGCTGTCGCCGGTGGTGGGCCTGGCCGGCGCGGTCCTGGTGGGGCTGGCGTGGGGCGGGGCCATCGTGGGGCTGCTGGCGTTCCTGCCGCCGAAGCTGGAGGAGCCGCCGCTGGAGTTCATGTTCAACCTCAGGGACAACCGGGTCCAGATCGTCTTCATGCTGATCGGGCTGGCGCTGCTGGTGCTCGCGCCGTTCCTGGCCCGCGGCATGGCCGCGCTCGACCTGTCGGTGGCCCGTACGCTGCTCGGCCCGAGCCGTACGGAGCTGGGGCAGCGCATCGAGACGCTGACCGAGAGCCGGGCCGGCGTGATCGACGCGGCCGACGCCGAGCGCCGCAGGATCGAGCGCGACCTGCACGACGGCGCCCAGCAGCGGCTCGTCTCCCTGGCCATGAACCTCGGGCTGGCCAGGGCCACCCTGACCGACCTGCCCGAGCCGGCCAAGGAGGCCATCGCGCAGGCGCACGAGGAGGCCAAGCAGGCGCTCAAGGAGCTGCGCGACTTCGTCCGCGGCCTGCACCCCGCCGTGCTCAACGACCAGGGGCTGGACGCGGCGCTATCGGGCGTGGCGGCCCGCGCGCCGTTCCCCGTCAAGCTGACGGTGGACATCGAGCGGCGGCCCACCCCGACGATCGAGGCGGTGGCGTTCTTCACCGTCTCCGAGGCGCTGACGAACATCGCCAAGCACGCGGCGGCCACCAAGGCCGAGGTGCTCGTGCGGCGCGAGCGCGACCGCCTGCACGTGCTCGTGCACGACGACGGGTGCGGCGGTGCCAGGATGGACGGCGGTACCGGGCTGCGCGGCCTGGCCCAGCGCATCGACTCCGTCGACGGGCGGCTGAAGCTGTCCAGCCCGCTGGGCGGACCGACGACGATCGAGGTGGAGCTGCCGTGCGAGTAGTGCTCGCAGAGGATTCCGTACTGCTGCGAGAGGGCCTGATCCGGCTCCTGGCCGCGGCGGGCATGGACGTGGTCGCGGCCGTGGACGAGGCTGAGGGGCTGCTGCGGGCGGTCGAGGAGCACCGGCCCGAGCTGGTCGTCACCGACGTCAGGATGCCGCCCACGCACACCGACGAGGGCCTGCGGGCCGCGCTCGTGCTGCGCCGCCAGCAGCCGGGCCTGGCCGTGCTCGTGCTCTCGCAGTACGTCGAGGAGCGCTACGCCGCCCAGCTCCTCGCGTCGGCCTCGGCCGGCGGCGTCGGCTACCTGCTCAAGGACCGGGTGGCGGACGTCGCGGAGTTCATCGACGCGCTGCGCAGGGTCGCCTCCGGCGGCACCGCGCTCGACCCCGAGGTGGTGGCCCAGCTCCTGCTGCGCGGCAACAGCGACCCGCTGGAGCGGCTCACACCCCGCGAGCACGAGGTGCTCCAGCTGATGGCGGAGGGCCGCTCCAACGCCGGCATCGGCCAGGCCCTGGTGCTCAGCGAGGGCGCCGTGGGCAAGCACATCGGCAACATCTTCACCAAGCTCGACCTGCCGCCCGCCGAGGGCGACCACCGGCGGGTGCTCGCCGTGCTGCAGTTCCTCAAGATCCGGAGCCTGCCGTGAGAGCTCTGTGGCTCGCGGCCGGCACCGTGGCCACCGTGGTCGTGCTCACGGTGTCCACCGTGGGCCTCTGGAACGGCTTCGCCGGCGCCAGGACCCCGACCGACGTCACCATGAGATCCATCCCGTTCGACGGCCAGGAGCTGCGCGTCAAGACCGGCAAGGGCCAGGTGAACCTGTGGATCGTGTCGGGCAAGGCGGGCGAGCTGCTCATCCGGCGGTCGCTGAGCTGGTCCCGCGACCGGCCCACCGTCACGGAGGACTGGGACGGCGCCGCCCGCACGCTGCGGCTCGACGCCGTGTGCCTCGGCTACGACCAGCCGGACGGCCCGATCTGCGAGGCCGACTACCTGGTGGCCGTGCCGCCCGAGACCTCGGTGGAGGCCGCCACGTCCGTCGGCCAGCTCACGGTGGACGAGCTGTTCGGCGACCTGCGCCTGACCTCCGTCTCCGGTGACGTCAACGTCAACTCCCTGGCCGGCGACCTCTACGTACGCACCGGCACGGGCCGCGTGGACGGCGACGGGCTGCGCGGCGCCCGGGCCGACGTCGAGGTCGGCTCCGGCGACGTCGAGCTGGCCTTCCGCAGCGCCCCCTCGGAGGCGAAGGTGGTCGTGCGGACGGCGGGCGACGTCTCCCTCCAGGTGCCGCCCACCGAGTACGACGTGGCCGTGCAGGGCGCCAACACCACGGTCGACGTCAGGCACGCCCCCGGCGCGTCAAGAAAGATCACCGTGACCGCCCCCGACGGCCTCGTGAACGTGTGCTGCCGATGAAGACCTGTTTACCCGTGTGACTGGTTGGTAAGTTCCCGGCATGGAGTCTGCGAAGCACGCCGGTGACGCCGCCGTCGCCGTGTCCAAGGCCTATGGTGTCGAGACCATGTTCACCCTGTCGGGAGGGCATGTCTTCCCGCTCTACGACGGAGCGGTGCACGAGGGCATGCGCATCCTCGACGTACGCCACGAGCAGAGCGCCGTCTTCGCCGCCGAGGCGACCGCCAGGCTGACCAGGAAACCGGGCCTGGCCGTGCTGACCGCGGGCCCCGGCATCACCAACGGCGTCAGCGGCGTCGCGACCGCCCACTTCAACGGCTCCCCCGTGGTCGTGCTCGGCGGGCGGGCGCCCCAGTCCCGCTGGGGCAGCGGCGCGTTGCAGGAGATGGACCATCCGCCGCTGCTGGAGCCGATCACCAAGCTCGCGTTCACCGCCTCCGGCGCCGAGTCCGTCGGCCAGGACGTCGAAGTGGCCTTCCGCACGGCGGTCGCGCCTCACCGCGGCCCGGTCTTCCTCGACTTCTTTATGGACCACCTGTTCTCGCCCGCGCCGCTGCACGACGTGAGCACGCAGTCGCCGTCGCCGCTGGAGCCCGACCCCGACGCCCTGGCGAGCATCGCCCGGCTGCTGGCCGAGGCCGAGCGGCCGGTGCTGGTCTACGGCTCCGACGTGTGGATGGACCGCGCCGAGGAGGCCGCCCGCGACTTCGCCGAGACGTGGCGGCTGCCGGTCATCCCCAACGGGCAGGGCCGCGGCATCCTGCCGGCCGGCCACGAGCTGCTCGTCACCCGCGCCCGCGGCCTCGCCTTCGGCCAGGCCGACCTGGTCATCGTGGTCGGCACGCCGCTCGACTTCCGCCTCGGCTACGGCTGGTTCGGCGGCAAGGACGGCGCGCCGCTGGCCAGGGTGGTGCACATCGCCGACGCGCCCTCGCAGCTGGCCACGCACATGCAGCCGGCCGCGTCGGCCGCCGGCGACCTGTCGGTGGTGTTCTGGGGCCTCGGCACCGCCTGCGGCGAGGCAGGCGTCAAGCCCGACGCGTACGCGTCCTGGGTGACGAAGCTGTCCGAGGCCGCCTCGGCCGCGATCGAGGGCGACGCCGAGCTGCTGTCCTCCGGCTCCGACCCGATCCACCCCATGCGGATCTACGGCGAGCTCAACCGCGTCCTCGACGACGACGCCGTGGTCATCGGCGACGGCGGCGACTTCGTCTCCTACGCCGGCAAGTACGTCGAGCCGAAGCAGCCCGGCAACTGGCTCGACCCGGGCCCCTACGGCTGCCTCGGCACCGGCCTCGGCTACTCCATCGCCGCCCGCCTGGCCAGGCCGTCCTCGCAGGTGGTGCTGCTGCTCGGCGACGGCGCCGCCGGCTTCTCGCTGATGGACGTCGACACCCTCGTCCGCCACAACCTGCCGGTCGTGATGATCTGCGGCAACAACGGCATGTGGGGCCTGGAGAAGCACCCCATGCAGATGTTGTACGGCTACGACGTGGCCGCCGAGCTGCAGCCGCAGTGCCGCTACGACCAGGTCGTGACCGCGCTCGGCGGCGGCGGCGAGTTGGTCACCAAGCCGTCGGAGATCGGGCCCGCGCTGCGCAGGGCGTTCGACTCCGGTGTGCCGTACCTGGTGAACATCGCCACCGACCCGCAGATCGCCTACCCCCGCAACACGACGGGGGTGTGACTACCCCTTCGGCGTGGAGGTGGGCGTGGGCGTCGTCGCCGTGGGCGAGGGCGAGCCGTCCTCGGGGCAGACGCTGTCGACCACGACGAGCGTGACCGTGGTGCCCTTGGTGACCGGCTTGTTCGCGCCCGGCGTGGTCGCCTTGACCCGGCCGCAGCGCATGCCGTCGGTGGTGGTGGTCTGGTCGTCGGGGTTCGACAGCAGGCCGGCCGCCTCGATCATGTCCACCGCCTCCAGGTAGCGCCTGCCGACCACGTTCGGCATCAGCACCTTGTTGCCGGACGCGGTCGGGCTCGGCGACTTCGACGTGGACGGCGGAGGGGTCGAGGGCGTGCCGGACGGCGTCTTCGTCGGCTCCTCGGTCTTCTCCGGCACCTGTTGCGACCTCGTCGGCGGCCGGGTGGTCGGCCGCGGCTCCTCCGTCGTCGGGTCGGGCTCGGGCTCCGAGGTCTTGGACGGGGGCCTGGCCGTCTTGGTGGGCTTGGTGTCGTTGCCCTGGTAGGTGGCGGTGACCGTGGGCTCAGGAGCGCCGAGGGGCATGCCCGTCAGCGCCACTGCGGTGGCGCCCGCGCCGAGCACGACCGCCGCGGCGATGCCCGCGATCAGCCCGGTCCTGCGCGGCGCCTTGGCCGCACGGCGGCTCCCGCGCCGGTCGGAGATCGTGGTGTCCTCGTGCGCCATCCTGGCGCCCGTCTGGTACGGGCCCGAGTCGTGCTGGCCGGCCGCCTGCTGGTACTGCTGCTGTTGCTGGTACTGGCCGGTCGGCTGTTGCTGGTACTGCTGACCGGTCGGCTGCTGCTGGTACTGCTGCTGCGGCGGCTGGGCCATCGTGGAGCCGGTGGCCAGCTCGGGCACGGCGGGCGCCTGCCCGCTGGCGATCGCCCTGGCGGCCTCGCTCATCGCGCGGGCGCTCGGGTAGCGCCTGGCCGGGTCCTTCGACAGGGCGATGTCCACCAGCGTGCGCACCGCCTGCGGGATGTCCTGGGGCAGCGGCGGCGGGGCCTCGCGGATGTGCTTGAGCGCGATCGTGACCGCGCTGTCACCGTCGAAGGGCCGCTGGCCCACCAGGCACTCGTACGCGACCACGCCGAGCGCGTAGATGTCCACGGCGGGCGTCACGGGAGCGCCCTCGGCCTGCTCGGGAGCGCAGTAGGCGGCGGTGCCGAGCACCATGCCGGCGTCGGTGAGCCGGCTGGCGATGTCGGAGCGGGCGATGCCGAAGTCGGTGAGGACGAGCGTGCCGTCGCGCTGCACGAGCAGGTTGCCCGGCTTGACGTCGCGGTGGACGATGCCCTGGTCGTGCACCGCCTGCAAGGCCGAGGCGGCCTGCGCGATGAGCTCCATGGCGGGCTGCGGCGGGATGCGCCCCAGCCGGCCGAGCAGACGGTCGAGCGGCTCGCCGTCGACGAACTTCATCACCAGGTAGACGGTGTCGCCGCTGACGCCGTAGTCGTAGACGTCGACCACGCCGGAGTGGTTGATCGTGGCCATCGCCCGCGCCTCCCCCTGGAAGCGAGCGACGAACCCGGGGTCCTGCATGCGGCCTGGGAGCAGCACTTTGACGGCGACGGTGCGTGCGAGCACGACATCCTCGCCCCGCCACACCTCACCCATGCCACCGGCGCCGATGCGGGTATCCAGCCGATACCGCCCCGCCAGCGTCGTCCCTTGGGCCACCATGATTCCCCCGCTACCCCCCTACCATCCGTAACCCTCTTACCTCGCCCACCCCGCGGATCTCCAACAAAGCGAAGTTTTGTCGCGGTGAGGTAACACAGTGGTCACGGAACTCAGAGAGTGTACGACTCACCTGACCCACATGCCACTCAAATGCCTCAAGCCGTACAAAGCCTATCCTGGGGCCTTCCGGCGGTACTTGTCCGCGTTTCCGGGAACTCGGCGACCCCATGAGAGGCTCATCTCATGACGCTCACTCCAGGTCTGCGCGCTCACCTGCTCATCATGGTCGAGATGGAGGACACCGCGAAGCGGATCGGCAGCGGGGACGTGCCCGTGCTGGCCACGCCCCGGCTGCTCGCGCTGGCGGAGGCGGCGACCGTACGCGCCGTCGAGAAGCACCTCGCGCCCGGCGAGACGTCCGTCGGCACCCGGGTCGAGCTCGACCACCTGGCCGCCAGCCCGCTCGGCGCCCACGTCCAGGTGAGCGTGGAGCTCGTCGAGGTGGACGGGCGGCGGCTGGTCTTCGCGTTCGAGGCGCACGAGCAGAGCACGGTGGTCGGCAAGGGCAGGATCGAGCGCGTCGTGGTCGACCGCGCGAAGTTCCTCGCGCGCGCCACTCGCTGAGAGCGCGCCATTTGCTGAGAGCGCGCGGCTCGATGACGGCGCGCCCCCCTTTGCCGGCGCCCACCTCGGCCGGTGATCACACCCGGCCGCGGTCGATCACCCGGGCCAGCGCCTCGACCGCGTGCGGATCGTACGCGCTCCCTGACGACAGCCGGATCCGCTCCAGCGCCGCCCCGCCCCGGTCACGGTCGGTGGAGGGCCCCACGAGGTCGTCGTAGGCGTTGGCCACCTTGATGATGCGGCTCGACAGCGGCGGGTCGTCGGTGATCGGGTCGCACTGCCGGCTGACCACCTCGGCCACCCGGTCGAGCACGCCCGTCTGCCTGATCACCTCCGCGCCCAGCTCCGCGATGCGGCGGGCCTGCTCGGGCTCGGTCAGCACGGTCGCCCCGCCGGGGATCGGGTCGCGCAGCGAGAGCTGGCCGATGTCGTGCATCAGCGCGGCGTACTCCAGCTCCAGCAGCTCGGGCTCGGCCATGCCCAGCTCCCTGCCGATGGCGACCGCCAGGCGGCTGACCCGGCGCGAGTGCCCCGGCTCGACGTAGCCGCCCACCTCGGTGACCCGCGACAGCGCGCGCACGGTCTGCAGGTAGGTGGCCCTGATGCCGGCGTACTTGCGGAAGGCCACCTGCGTGACCAGCAGCGGCGCCGCGAACACCAGCAGCGCCACGAGGTCCATGCTGTGCGTGGCCAGCGCGAGCAGCACGCCGGAGGAGGCCACGGCGGCGCCCAGCGGGAAGGCCATGTTGATCTCGTCGCGCACGGCCACCCTGAACGCCGTGCGCACCTGCTCGGCCCGCAGCAGCGCGGCGATCAGCACGTCGATGAGCAGGGTGATCGCGATGAGCGTGACCATGACCACGAGCGCCGGCCACCACGTGCGGGTCGGCGGCTTGGTCATCTCGTACAGCGGGGCCGCCAGCGGCCGGAACGCGAAGGCCAGCAACGCGCCGGTGAGCAGCCGCCTGGCCATCGCGTCGAGGCGCGGCGGCCGGCCCACCGCGAGGTGCGGGAGCGCTCCCGCCGTCATGCCGACGGCGATCACGGCCACGACCTGCAACGCGGGATGCTCCAACGGGGTCTGGCTGAGGTCGAGCAGCAGCGTGTAACCGAGCGCCGCGGCGGCCCCGATCGGCGCGACCTCCCTGTTGCCCGGCATGGTGAGCCTGGCCAGCTCCCCCACCGCGATCAGCGCCCCGAACCCGACCGCGATCTCCGGCTGTGTGAGCCCCACCGCCGCCGTGTGCGCCACGCCCACCAGCGCGACCAGGCCGGCCGCGCAGATGAGCAGGAGCTGGCCGGAGTCGAGGCGGCGCAGGACCGTGCTCAGCGAGCGCCCGGTCGTGCGCCTGACGCGCTCAGTGGTGATCATGATCCGGTCACGACCTGGATGGGCATCGTCGGGTCGTCGTGGTCCTTGATCGTCGCCTCGGCGGCGTCGGGCGGCGGCTGGTCCGCGCGGCGCGGCGGCTGCCACGGCTCACGCTCCAGCGCCCGGATGAAGGCCGCCACCATGACCGGGTCGAAGTGCGTGCCCGCGCTCTTGCGCAGCTCCTCGACGGCCTCGGGCACCGGACGCGCGCCCCGGTAGGAGCGGTCGGAGGTCATCGAGTCGAACGCGTCGGCCACCGCGATCACCTTCGCGAACTCGGGGATCTCGTCGCCCGCCAGCCCCATCGGATAGCCGGTGCCGTCGTGCTTCTCGTGGTGGTGCATGATGCCGGCGTACGCCTCGTCGAGGAAGCCGATGCCCCGGACGATCTCCAGCCCGCGCATCGGATGCAGCTGGATCGCCGCGAACTCCTCCTCGGTGAGCGGCCCGTCCTTCTGCAGCACCTTCGTCGGCACGCCGAGCTTGCCCACGTCGTGCAGCATGCCGGCGTACCGGATGGCCCGCACCCGCTCCACGCCCATGCCGATCTCCTGCGCGATCATGGACGAGGCGTGGGAGACGCGCGTGCAGTGGCCCCTGGTGTAGTAGTCCTTCGTCTCGACGGCCTGGCAGAGCGCGGCGATCGTGGCGTCGTACGAGCGCTGCTGCGCGTGGTACTGACCGAACGCCCACCGCGCCACGAACAGCGGCAGCAGCACCAGCACCGCCGAGATCGACGCCACCGTGGCCCACAGGCCCGCCACCAGCAGCCCGAACGTCCCATAGCCCAGGTACGACAGCAGGAACTGCGCCATGCCGCGCATCGGCACCTCGGTGGCCCGCACCCGCGTGGCCAGCCCGACCATGGTGAGCGTGAGCGCGATGTTGAGCGGCACGAACACGGCCGTGGCGGCGGCGTACGGGCCGATGAGGTCGTCGAAGGCGTTGACCTCGGGCACGCCCACGCGGCCGTCCAGCGCCTCGTAGACGCGCCCCGCGACGAAGCCGCAGATGGCGAACTGCGCGCCGTTGAACAGGCGTTTGATCAGCGGCAGGCCCGGCCGCACGCTGAGCACCGCCGTCAGCCCCACCAGCGCGGCGCCCCCGGGCCCCAGCAGCACCACGGCGGCCAGCGAGGCCGAGAAGCTCACCGACACCGCGAACTGCTCCACGTTCAGGAGCGTCGGCATCGACTCGCACACCAGGAACAGCAGGGCCAGCACCAGGAGGATGTCGAGGTCCTGCGTGGCCACGGGCGGGCCCGAGACCATCACGCCGCGTACGACGAGAGCGGCCGCCGCGGCGATCACGGCGACCAGATAGACCCTTGCGGGCCACGGCAGATCACGCATTGCGGCCCCCCACGGCGATCAGGTCCAGGACACCCCAGGAGGAAGAACCGCTCCGGCGATCAGCATGACCACCGGGGTGATCAGCACGACGGCCGTGAGCAGCCGGGCGACCGTAACCTTGGACATCCACATGCCTCCACGTCGACTTGTGGGGTTCACGCTACAGAACCGGACGTGGCCGTATGGGCTGAGTCGGAAATCGCAAGCAAAGCGTAATCAAGCCACTACTTCGCGCGACGGCTCGCGGCCCACTCGACGGTCTTCTTCACGCCGGTCGACAGGTCCGTACGCGGCTGCCAGCCCAGCCCCTCGTGCGCCGGCACCGGATCGACCGCCATCGCCGGCAGGTCGCCCACGCGCGGCGGCGCGAAACCGGGCTTGTCCTGGGCGCCGGCCGCGTCGGCGATCAGCGAGTGCAGCCGCCGGTCGGTCGTCTGGATGCCGGTGCCGAGGTTGAAGCGGCGGCCGTTGCCCTCGCCGCCGCACGCCCTGACGAAGCCGTCGACCACGTCGCCGACGTAGACGTAGTCGCGGGTCTGGGTGCCGTCGCCGTACAGGACCGTCGGCGTGCCGTTGAGCAGCGCGTCGGTGAAGATCGCCACGACGCCGGCCTCGCCGTCGGGCGACTGGCGCGGGCCGTAGACGTTCGACAGCACCAGAGTGGTGTACTCGATGCCGTACAGGGCGCGGAACGTGGCCAGGTAGATCTCGCCGCTCAGCTTGGAGGCGGCGTAAGGAGAGCGCGGGTCCGTGGCCGCGTCGCCCGGCACCGGGATCGTCGCCGGACGGCCGTAGACGGCCACCGACGAGGCGAACACCACCTTGCGGGTGCGCCCCTCGTGGGCGGCGTTCAGCACGGCCGCCGTGCCCTCGACGTTGAGCCGGGCGTCGTGGGCCGGGTCGATGACGCTCTTGCGCACGCTGATCTGCGCCGCCAGATGGCAGACCACCTCCGGCTGCAGCTCGGCCATCAGCCCGACCAGCGCCGGATCCCTGATGTCCATCTCGTGCAGCCGGAACCGGTCGCTGCGCGCCGCCTCCACCAGGTTGTCGCGCGAGCCGGACGACAGGTCGTCGACGACGTGCACCTCGTGCCCGTCGGCCAGGAGGCGATCGACGAGATTCGAACCGATGAACCCGGCACCCCCGGTGACCAGAACGCGCATGAAGGAGATCCTAGTCCGCCCCTGGTCCCGGTCGGCCGCTCGTCAGTCGGCCAGCTCCGAACGTACCTGCGCGATGCGGGCCAGCACCTTGCTGCGCAGGTCGGCGGGGACCGGGTCGCACCCGCAGTGCTTGTGCACCAGAGCCTTGACCGCCTTGTCGAGGTCGTACTCCTTCAGGCACGGGCTGCACTCGTCGAGGTGCACGCGGATCTCCGCGACGTCCCCCTCGGTCAGCTCACCGTCGAGGTAGGAGTACACCTTGTCGAGGACCTCGCGACAGTCGGTGTCATGCGGGTTTCCACAGCTCATTTCGATCCCTCCGCCGGGACCAGGCCACGCTCGCGAGCATAGTCCTCAAGGAGGCCCCGCAGCTGCCTGCGTCCTCTGTGCAGCCTCGACATCACGGTGCCGATCGGAGTGCCCATGATGTCGGCGATCTCCTTATAAGGGAAGCCTTCGACGTCCGCCAGGTAGACGGCGATCCTGAACTCCTCCGGCAGGGCCGCGAGCGCCTGCTTGATGTCGCCGTCGGGCAGATGCTCCAGCGCCTCCACCTCGGCCGACTTCAGCCCGCTCGAGGTGTGGGACTCGGCGCGCGCCAGCTGCCAGTCCTCGATCTCCTCGGTGCCCGACTGCTTCGGCTCGCGCTGCTTCTTGCGATAGCTGTTGATGAAGGTGTTGGTCAGGATCCGGTAGAGCCACGCCTTGAGATTCGTGCCCTGCTGGAACTGGTGGAACGACGCGAACGCCTTGGCGAAGGTCTCCTGCAGCAGGTCCTCCGCGTCCGCGGGATTTCGGGTCATCCGGAGCGCGGCGGAGTAGAGCTGCTCGAGATACGGCATGACGTCGCGCTCGAATCGCTCGCTTCGCTGCTCCAGCGTCTCCGCGCCTGTCGCGGGCACCGGACCCACCCCCCTAAGATCACCGGTGGCCGGCTGTGGCGGTACACCGTACTCAGGGGAGGATACCCGCTGGCCCGCGACCGCTCGGTCAGCGGGCCGGGGTTCTACCAATGTGAGCATGCTCGTCGCAACACGCCCGCGCCCTTGTCTGTTCCCGCAAGATAGAAGGTACGAAGGACCCGGTGCGGGGAACGTCATACGTACCGGCTGGTAGCCCTTTTTCCGGAACCCAGGAGTCGCGTGTGCTGCCCATTCCGGCCGAGGAACTGAACGGCTCAGGGACGCTCGGGCCGTACTGGACCTTCTACCGTGCCGTAGCCGCCGAACAACTCAACCGATGGCTCCCCGCCGAACCCTCCGTGATCCTCGATCTGTCCGGCGGGCGCGGCAAGTGGTCCGGCCAGGCCGCCAGGCTCGGGCATCGGGTCGTCGAGGTGCTCGACTTCCGCCGGACCGCCGACGGGCAGTCCCGGCTGCGCGACGCCGACCGCGTCCGCCACGTACGCGCCGACGACCTCTCCTTCCTCCCCGACGCCAGCGTCGACGCCGTGCTCGCCGAGGAACGCGCCATGTCGATCGAGCTCATGGCCGAGTCCGCCATGAGCGACGTCGCCAGAGTGCTGCGGCCCGGCGGCCGCGCCCTGATCTGCGTCGACTCGCTGGTGCTCGGCATGGCGATTCTGGCCGAGCAGGAGCAGTGGCAGCACCTGCGGCAGACCGGCGAGGTCATGCTCGTGCCCTGGCCCGACGGCAGCATCACGCGCTGCTTCAGCAGCGGGCAGCTGCGCGAGCTGCTCGTCGGGGCCGGGCTGGAGGTCGAGTGGATGCGGCCGCGCACCGTCCTGTCGCCGTCCACCGTCGACCACGTGCTGAGCTCGGACGCGCGGGCGCTCAACTACCTGGTACGGACCGAGCTCGAAGCCCAGCCCAACGACGACGACACGGTGGGCATCCACCTCGTCGCCAGCGCCCGCCGTCCCGGCTAGTCCGGGCTGGTTCCGGCTAGCCGGGCTGGTCCGGGCTGGTCGCGGCTAGGAGCGTCCCGTACACCTGCTGGGCCTGGGGCGCCTCTTGCGCCGGCTCACCCGCCGCGGTCACCGCGCCCGGCGTCCTTCGCGCCGCCGTTCTTCGTGTCCGGCGGCTTCGGGACGTCATGGGCGGCTCAGCGGCGGCGTTCCTGCTTGCCCTGGCACTGCACGCAGCGCGCGGCCTCCGGACGGGCCTCCAGCCGGCCCTCCGGAACCGGGCTGCCGCAGTCGACGCACCTCCCGTACACGCCTTCGTCGATGCGCTTGAGCGCCTCCATGATCGCCTGCCGCTGCGCGGTGGCCACGGTCAGCATGGCTTGAGCACGGTCGGCGTCGGTCAGGTCGGAGCCGGCGTCCGCCGCGGAGTGCTCACGTACGGCGACGGGGTCGCCCTGGAGGACCCCGATCGAACGATCCAGTTCCGCGAGCATGTCTTCCAGCCGCTCACGAGCGGTCGTGACGTCCACGAATCCGCACCTCCGGGTGAATGAGGGCAACCCGCGACGAGGACTCCCCGGATGTCCCGCCCGGTGCAATTAGGGGGCATTTTCTGGCGGTGACATCGAGTAAACGGATGCATCGCTTTCCTCACCGGATGCCCGCTAACCGCGCTTCTTACACCTTTAGAAAAGCGCGGTTTCCTCCTCCTCAGGGAGAGGTTTGATGAGGTCCGGGCCATTGTTCCGAACGTTGTTGACATCCGTCGACACCGCGTACGCCGTCAGCCGCCCCGACTCCGCCGGCACCAGCAGCCGCCCCGCCTGCTCGGTGTCGGTCAGCTTGGGGTCGAGCCACTCCGCCCAGCGCTCCCGCTCGATCATCATGGGCATCCTGTCGTGGATGCGGCCCAGGTGATCCTCCGCGTTGGTGGTGATGACCGTGCACGTCACCAGCCACTTCAGCGGGTCGTCGTCCTCACGCGACGGGTCCTTCCAGAACTCGTACAGGCCCGCCATCGCCAGCACCCCGCCGTCCGACGGGTGGATGAAGTACGGCTGCTTCTTCTTCTTTTCCCCCTCGACCGGCATCCACTCGAAGTAGCCGTCGGCCGGCAGCAGGCACCTGCGCTTGGCGAACGCCTGCCGGAACGACGGCTTCTCGGCCAGCGTCTCAGCCCTCGCATTGATCATCCGCGAGCCGATCGACGGGTCCTTCGCCCACGCCGGCACCAGCCCCCACTTGACGACCCTGAGCTGCCGCACCGCCCGCTCGGCCTCCTTGGGCACCCGGCTCAGCACGGCGTAGACGTTCTTCGTGGGCGCGACGTTGTAGTCGGCGCCGAGCTCCTTGTCGGGCTCGGCATCCTGCTCGACCTCGAATTCCTCGAGCAACTCGTGCTTCTTGCGCGCCGAGGCGTATCTACCGCACATGACCCCACACTGCCACGTCCCGCCTTGGACCGCATGCCTCCCCACGCACCGGCCGCCCCTCCTCCGCGCCCTTCGCCATCCGGCCCGGGGCCGGCCCCGCGCCGCACGCCGTTCACGACACGGCCTGAGGCCGCCCCGCGCCGCACGCCCTTCACAACGCGGCCTGGGGCGCCGCGTCCGACACCCTTCCCCATATGCCCGCCACAACCGCCCTGCACCCCGCGCCCGCACCCACGCCCCACGGCCACGCCAAGGCGCCGTGCCCCGCGCACCACATCGCCCCTTTGACCACCCTCCCGCCACCTGCCCGTGCCACACCGCACCCGCCACGCGCGCGCCCTGCACCGCGCCTCACGCCTTTCGTCACCTGCCCGCCTCCGCGCCCCGTGCCCTGTATCAGCCGCCCACCACCGCCTGCGCCCTACGCCACGCCCCTTTCGCGGCCGCCCCGCCGCGTGCCCCCATGCCGCGCTCCCCACGCACCCTCACCGCGCGCCCAGCACTCCCGCTCCACACCTGCACCGTGCACCCTGCGCCACGCCCTTTGCCGCGGCCCCCCGCACCCTGCGCCGCATGCCGCGCCCTCCACCGCGCGCCTATTGCCGCGCCCATCACGCGCCCTGCACCCGTCGCGCGTCCCGTGTCGTGCCCGTTGCGCGTCCCATGTCGTGCCCGTCGCGCGTCCCGTGTCGTGCCCGTCGCCCCTCCTGTGTCGTGACCGCCACCGGCCCTTCGGCGCGGTCGTCCACAGGGGGCGGCAATCCGGCGACCGTTGTCCACAGGCAGGCGACAGGGTGGTGACCGGCGTCCACAGGCTGTGACCCCGCCCCTCCACGGCCAGTACTCTTTGACCATGCCCGCTCCGCACTGGCCCGCGCCGACGGCGACCACTCCGGTCACCGCCATCGTCCCGCTGCCCGGCTCCAAGTCGGTGACCAACCGTGCGCTCCTGCTCGCCGCGCTCGCCGACGGCCCGGGGGTCGTGCGGCAGGCGCTGCGCAGCCGCGACGCCGACCTGATGGTGGCGGCGCTGCGGGCCCTGGGCACCACGCTGACCCCCATGAGGGAGACGTCCGCGGGCGTCGACTGGCAGGTGACGCCAGGCCCGATCCGTGGTGGCGCGCACATCGACGTGGGCCTGGCGGGCACGGTCATGCGGTTCGTGCCTCCGGTGGCGGCGCTGGCCGACGGCCCAGTCTCCTTCGACGGCGACCCGCACGCGCGCAAGCGCCCGATGGGCCCCATCCTCGACGCCCTGCGCGCCCTCGGTGCGAGGATCGACAACGACGCGCTGCCGTTCACGATCAGCGGGCCGCTGGCGGGCGGCGAGGTCACGCTCGACGCGTCGGGCTCCTCACAGTTCGTCTCGGGTCTGCTGCTGGCGGCGGCACGCTTCGAGAAGGGCATCACGATCCGCCACGTGGGCCCGCCGGTGCCCTCACTGCCGCACATCGAGATGACCATCGAGATGCTCAGGGCGGTCGGCGTCCGGGTCGACGCCGGCGAGCGCGACGTGTGGCGGGTGGAGCCGGGCCCGATCGCGGCCAGAGACATGACGGTCGAGCCCGACCTGTCCAACGCGGCCCCGTTCCTGGCGGCGGCCCTGGTGACGGGCGGCACGGTCACGATCCCCGCCTGGCCGCTGCACACCACCCAGGCAGGCGACGCCCTGCGCGACCTCCTCACCACCATGGGCGCCACGGTCACCCGCACCCCTGCCCACTCCACGAGCCCCGCCACGACCGCCGCAGGCGTCGACGCGACGACCGCGGGTTCCGACCCAACCGCCACGGGATCCGGCGCGACCGCCACGGGATCCGGCGCGACCGCCGCGGACCTCGGCACGGCCGCCATGGGCTCCGGCGCAACGGCCACGGTATCCGGCACGACCACCACTGGCTCTGGCACGACCACCACTGGCTCTGGCACGACCACCACTGGCTCTGGCACGACCAGCACAGGACCCGGCACGACCGACCTTGTGGTCACGGGCACGGGTCACATCACCGGTATCGACGCCGACCTGCGTGACGTGGGCGAGCTGACCCCGACCATCGCCGCGCTGGCGGCGCTGGCCTCGACCCCGAGTCGCATCAGGGGCGTGTCCCACCTGCGCGGTCATGAGACCGACCGCCTCGCCGCCCTCGCCACCGAGATCAACCGCCTCGGGGGCGACGCCGAGGAGACGGACGACGGCCTGATCATCCGCCCCCGCCGCCTCCATGGGGGCACCTTCCACAGCTACGACGACCACCGCATGGCCACGGCCGGCGCGGTGATCGGCCTGGCGGTGCCGGGCGTGGAGGTGGAGAACATCGCGACGACCGCGAAGACCCTGCCGGAGTTTGTCCAGATGTGGACGGCGATGCTGGAAGCCCGATGATCTCCGCCATCAGGGCCGCCCGGCACCGTCGCCCGGCCGCTGGTTTCGCCCGGGTCGAGCCGGGCACGTCGGAGAAGGGCAGCACGTGACAGCGCGCTGCCCGTATGGCGATCACGACATGTACGAGCACGACACCGCCACCCCTCCAGGCCGGGGTGGCACCCACAGCACAGGCACCGGCTCCACATCCGCATACCCGCACCCGGTCAGCGCCGCCCGCACGTGCCGGCCCTCCACGAGCCGACCCCACGCGCACCGACGCCGGCCAGGCCACGTCCACACCGGCCACCGCACCGCAGAGCCCGGCCCCGCCGCCCGGCGCACTGCGAGCCACGGCCACCCCGTCCGACACACCGCAGGGCACGGCCACCCAGACCGACGCCTAACAAAACACGGTCACCCAGGCCGACGCCCAGCAGAACGCGATCGCCCAGGCCGACGCTCAGCAGAACGCGACCACCCAGGTCGGCGTACCACCGCAAGGCACAGCCACTCAGGCTCGCGCACCTCAGGGCACGACCAGCCAGGCCGACGCCCGGCAGGGCACAGCCACCCAGGTTGGCGTACCACCGCAATGCATAACCGCTCAGGCTCGCGCACCTCAGGGCACGACCAGCCAGGCCGACGCTCAGCAGAGCACAGCCACCCAGGCTGCCGCATCGCAAGGCACGGCCACCCCGGCCGACGTTCAGCAGAGCAGCACAACCACCCAGGCTGCCGCTCAGCAGGACGTGGCCACCACGGCGGGTGCACCGCTATCGCGGTGGCCGGCACGGTCAGCACCACGGACGGCGGCCGCACCTCGCGGCCCAGGCGCCACCGTCAACAGCACTACACAACACCCGCACCACAAGCACCATCAGAGCCAGCAGCACTGCGACAATCACCGCAGTCACCGTCACAAGCACAGAGGGGAAGCGAGCGTATGGGAGTGGACCGCTGAGAAAGCGGGAGTACGACGAGGACGACGTACGGGTCAGGCCGGGCAAGGGCTCCCGCCCCCGGACCCGGATCCGTCCTGCGCACGAGGATGCCGTGGAAGGGTTCGTGGTGGCCGTCGACCGGGGCCGCTACACGACGCTGGTGGAGCCGGAGCGCCCGAAGGGGTCGGCGCAGAAGCGCAAGCCGCCGCAGCGCCGCCTGGTGGTGGCCATGAAGGCGCGCGAGCTGGGCCGCAAGGGCATCGTGGTCGGTGACAGGGTGGCGCTGGTGGGTGACGTCTCCGGCCGCCCCGACACGCTGGCCAGGGTCGTACGCGTGGAGCCGCGCACGTCGATGTTGCGCCGCTCGGCCGACGACACGGACGACACCGACGGCATCGAACGCCCGGTGGTGGCCAACGCCGACCAGCTCGTGATCGTCACCGCGCTGGCCGATCCGCCGCCGCGTCCCCGCATGATCGACCGGATCCTGGTGGCGGCGTTCGACGCCGAGATCGACACCCTGCTGTGCCTCACCAAGTCCGACCTGGCGCCGCCCGACGAGCTGGTGGCACTCTACGAGCCGCTGGGCGTGCCGCACGTCGTGGTGCACAAGGGCGGCTCCCTCGACGAGCTGCGCGACCACCTGGCGGGCCGCATCAGCGTCCTGGTGGGCCATTCGGGCGTCGGCAAGTCCACGCTGGTCAACGCGCTGGTCCCCGACGCCAACCGCGCCGTCTCCCACGTCAACGCCGTCACCGGCCGTGGCCGCCACACCTCCACCTCGGCCGTGGCGCTGGAGCTGCCCGACGGCGGCTGGATCATCGACACGCCGGGCGTACGCAGCTTCGGGCTGGCCCACGTGTCGGTGGAGACGGTGCTGGCCGCGTTCCCCGACCTGGTGGAGGGCACGGTCAACTGCCCGAAGGGGTGCACGCACCTGGACGAGGGTTGCGCGCTGGACGCGTGGGTCGCGGCCGGCAACGCCGACCCCACGCGCCTGGAGTCTCTCCGCCGCCTCCTGTCCAGCCGCGAGGGCACCACCGACGACCCGTCCGCCCCCCGCCGCGACCCCACCCCGGACGACACCCCCTGACGGAGGCGCCCACGTCGGAGGCCGACCCTCCCCAGCAGCGGGCCGCACGCCTGCGCCGTGACGGCGTGCGGCTCCGGCGCAGACGCAGGCGCAGGTCAAAGGGGACTACATGTTGCGTGTACGGCACCGTCACGAGCCGAGGGCGGATCGCGCCTGCACCGTGACGGTGTACGAAACCCTCACAGGCCAAGGCCGGACCGCGCGCCCGCGCCGCGACGGTGTACCGAACCCTCACGACCATGGCGACCTGCAGCCTGCGCCAACGACACCCTCACGGACCCAGGCCGGACTGCACGCCTGCGCCAACGACACCCTCACGGGCCAAGGCCGGACCGCATGCCTGTGGCGCGACGGCGTGCGGCATCCTCACGCACCAAGGCGAACTGCCCGCCCGCGCCACGACCGTCCATGACACCCGCAGGGCGGGGCGGACCGCATGCCGGTACCGGGGCGAAGACTTGCACCACCCTCACAGGGCAGGCACGCTCCCATCGCCCCCTCACGGACCGAGCACGTCCTCGTCAGGCAGTCAGTCGGCGCCCCCGAGCCAGACGACCTCGTACCACCGCAGCGGCCGCAACGTCGCGAACGCGGCCCGCAGCTCAGCCACCGAGGCGGTGTCGCCGAACACCTCCACGGTCACGGCACCGTGTGGCGCGATCACGGCGTACCGCTTGTCATCGCTACGGACCCACACCCCGTCCGGCTCCTTCTCGCACCGCACCCGCCCGGCCCCGGACGGTGCCGGTCCCGAACGATGGAACCCGCCGTTGTAGCAGGTCTCCTGAGGCTCCGTCCACTTCCTGGGCTCTGCGGAGACGACCAGTTCGGCGCCGTCGCGCTGCCGCTCGTACCGCAGGGTGAGCGTCGCCTCCACGGCGGAGAACGTCGTGAGGCGGTAGCCGGGCGCGTCGAGGCCGACGGCGGGCACGCCGTCGCGGGCCAGCACCTGCATGCCGGCCAGCGCCGTGAGGGAGTCCCGTCCCAGCGGGGCGAGGAGGCCGAGGACGAGGAGCGCGCCGAGGACGGGCAGGCGCACGTTCCTGCTCATCGGCACCACCAGCGCGGCGGCGAACGTGAAGGCGCCCACGCCGAGGCCCATGAACACCAGGCGGCCGCCCCACTCCCCCAGGTCCACGATGTCCTGGAAAGGAATCGCGATCGCGGGGATGTAGACCATGACGCCCGACGACCCCACGGCGGAGATCAGCCACGGCAGCGGCAGTCTGCCCCACCAGCACAGCAGGCCGCCCGCCGGGAAGGCGCCGGCCAGCATCGCCAGGAACACGAGCAGGTTGACGTGTTCTCTCGCTAGGACGGCGAGCGTCGCTTGGCCGAGCCCGATCACGGCGCCCGCCAGCGCCGCCCGCATCAAGGCGTTCATGCCCGATCATGGACCATGATCACAACCACCTGTCAACAGCTGGAGCAGGCGGGCCGGTCCCGGGTCAGGGTGAGGTGGGGCGGTTCGGGCGGAGGGTCCAGGTGACGGTCAGGGTCGAGACGACGGTGCCGTCGGCGTTGGTGAGCTCCACCGCCACGTCGAACTCCGGCCGCTCCCCCGCGTCCAGCCTGGCCACCACCTCCTCCCGCGACGCGAGCAGCCGCGCCTCGGCCCGCACTTCCCCCAGCGCCACCTTCCGGTACGCGATGGTGGCCGTGGTGGGCAGGGGGACGGCCCGGCTGAGCTGGTCGCCCAGCGCGGACAGCACGGCGGCCCCGGACGCGGACTCGGCGAGGGTGAAGAGCACCCCGGCGTGCGGCCCGGCCACGTGGTTGTGCAGGTCCGGGCGATCGGGTACGTGGCAGACCGCGTGCCCGTCGGCAACCGTGTCGAAGACGATCCCCAGAGTCCGGGCAAACGGAACTGTATCCAGCAGCAACCCACCGACATCTACCGACATACCGCACATGCTACTGGTCAGTAACTGGAACACGAGTTACCAGAAATGGGGCGTTGGCGACTGATGTTCTGATACCCGACACGGTAGCGTGGGCGATCGTGCAGGGTTACAACGATGATCTTCGCCTCGCGCATGTCATGGCGGACGCCGCCGATGACCTGACCATGCGGCGGTTCAAGGCGGTCGACCTCAAGGTCGAGACCAAGCCCGATCTGACGCCGGTCAGCGACGCCGACCGCGCGGTGGAGGAGGCCATCCGGGGCACGCTGCGCCGTGCCAGGCCGCGCGACGCGGTGGTGGGCGAGGAGTTCGGCAAGACCGGGTGGGGCGCCCGGTCGTGGATCATCGACCCCATCGACGGCACGAAGAACTACGTGCGCGGCGTGCCGGTCTGGGCCACGCTGATCGCGCTCATGGAGTACGGCAAGGTCGTCGTCGGCCTGGTCTCGGCCCCCGCCCTGGGCCGGCGCTGGTGGGCGGCGGCCGAGGGCGGCGCGTGGACGGGCAAGAGCCTGACCAAGGCGTCGCGCATGCACGTGTCGTCGGTCTCGACGCTGGAGGACGCCTCGTTCTCGTACTCGAGCTTCGGCGGCTGGGAGAAGAGGGGCAAGCTCGACAACTTCCTCGACCTCAGCCGCGCCTGCTGGCGCACCCGCGCCTACGGCGACTTCTGGTCGCACATGATGGTCGCCGAGGGCTCGGTGGACCTGTCGGCCGAGCCGGAGCTGTCGCCTTGGGACATGGCTGCGCTCACGGTGATCGTCGAGGAGGCCGGCGGCGTCTGGACCGACACCGCCGGGGTGCGCGGCCTTGAGGGCGGCAGCCTGGTGTGCACGAACGGCGTCCTGCACGACGAGGTGATCAACCGCCTCAACGGCACCACGATCAGGAGCTAGCCACGCGGGGTGAGCAGCCCCGCCCGTGCCCGGATGTCCGCGGTCGCGGCGTTCAGCTCCCGTTCATCCTTGATGGTCACATTCCCCTCGTACGTGACCCCGCCCGGCACGTCGTCGTGCCCGAGGGGGTCGGCGTCCCAGAAGTTGCCCCGGAAGACGACGTTCTCCAGCGGCGGCCCCACGTGCAGGACGGCCGTGTTGTCGGCGCGCGCGACGACGTTCTCCTCGACGACGACCCCGCTGGCGCCGTAGTCGAGGTAGAGCCCGAAGTTGTACGGCGTGCGCGTGTCCGTGATCATGTTGCCCCGCACCTCGGCCCCCTCGCCCTGGGCCCCGGACAGGTACACGCCGCCGCCGTCGGCCAGCACCTGCATGGTGTCCACGGTGAGGTTGCGCAGGATCCTGGTGCCCTCGCCGGGCCCGGCGACGATGCCGCAGTGCGGCACCTGCGTGATCTCGTTGTTCGCGACGACGCAGCCCTTCGTGCCGGTCACGGCGATCCCGGGCGACCCGCTGAACTCCAGCCCGATCCGCCGCACCCGGTTGTCCTCCAGGGTGGTGGCCCGGCTGCCGGTCACCACGACGCCTCCGGCGGAGATCGTCTCGAAGTCGCAGCCGCGTACGGTGAGCCGGTCGCCTCCGGAGACGCCCAGCCCGGAGGCTCCGAGCCGGGTGAAGCGGCAGCCCTCGATCACGACGCCCGTCGTGTCGTCGAACGTGACGCAGGCGGGAATCGTGACGGAACTTGAAGGATACGTCACGGAAGCACCTTCTCCGAGCACGGCCGTCTCGACACCGCCGCCCTCGTAGTAGCCGCTCCCGTGGTAGTGCACGAACCCCTCGGGCCGGCCCGGCCGCAGCCAGGTGGCCTCGGCGAACACCAGCCCCCTGAACGCCACCTCCCGCGCCCCCGCCACCCGCACCAGCGTCTCCAGCACCGGCGCGACCACCGTCGTCCGCGCGGGATCCTCACCCGGCAGCGGCAGGTAGAGCAGCACGTGCTCGCCCGGCCGCGACCGGTCGAGCACGAAGGTGCCCGGCTCGCGCAGGAAGCCGGGCTCGTTCTCGATCGACGTCGGCAGCCCGGGGCCCCGCGAGGTGTTGCCCGCCCACGTCGAGTTGTACAGCTCGACCGCCCACCCGAATCCCGGCTGAGCCATGGTGATCACCGTCCGGTCCCCGTCGGCGCCGGCTTCCGCCATGCCCAGCCGCGCCTCCGACCAGGGATAGACGCCCCGATAGACGAACTCGGCGCTGCGCCAGCCGCGCGGCTCGGCGCTGTCGGTGACGTACCCGGTCGCGGTCGCCTCGGCGGCTCCCGGCAGGCCGGCGACGGCGGCGCGGGCGGCCCGGCGGCCGTCCACGTAGAGCTGGCGGACCTCCAGGTCGCCGACCTCGGCCCGCCAGACCCCGTCGCGCTCCTGCCACCCGCTGATCGGCCGGCCGCCGCTCACGACCGCCTCCTCCTGCGCGGCGCTCCCGTAGCCGTACGCCTCGTAGACCGTCCCCGAGTCGGGCTCGGCGAGCTCGAACGGCCGGGTCAGCACGTGGGTGCCGCCCCGCAGCCGCACGACCACCTCGCCGGGGACCTCGCGCGCCGCCGACCGGGCCCGCTCCAGGGTCAGGAACGGACGCTCGGCGGACCCGCTCCAGGAGTCGTCCCCTTGGGGGGACACGTGGAACTCCATCTCAGCCACCTCCAGTCTGTATATGCCGTACACCGAGTACTACACCATAAACTAGGAGGCATGCCAACAAGCCAGGATCCCGTCGAATTGTTGTGGCGAAAGGAGGAGCCGGAGCCGCGTCCCGGCCTGAGCGTGGGCAGGATCGTGCGCGCGGCCATCGAGCTGGCCGACGCCGAGGGCCTGGAGGGCCTGTCCATGCGCAAGGTCGCTGACCGGCTCGGCTTCACGACCATGTCGCTCTACCGCCACGTGCCCGGCCGCGACCAGCTCGTCGACCTCATGCGCGACGAGGTCATGGGCGAGCACCCGGAGCTCCCGCCCGAGCGGGAAGGCTGGCGGGCCCGGCTGGAGGCGATCGCCCGGCAGGCGTGGGAGATCCGCAGGCGCCACCCCTGGCTGGCCGAGGTGCGCGGCACCCGCCACCTGCCCGGCCCCCACGGCGTCGCCCACTACGACGCGATGCTGGCCACCCTGACCGGCACCGCGCTGCGGCCGTCCGAGGTGGTCGCGGCGATCGGCCTGCTCGGCCGCTTCGTGGACGCCGAGGCGCTGGTCCTGGTCGAGACGCGGCGCGAGGAGCAGCGCAGCGGCGTGTCCGAGCAGGAGTGGTGGGGCGCGCGCGACTCCCTGTACGAGCGCCTCGACCAGTACCCGGCCCTCAGCCACCTGTGGGAGTCGGGCGCCTGGGACGCCCCTGAGGACTCCTTCGAGTTCGGCCTGCGCCGGCTCCTGGACGGCATCGAGGCCCTCATCCAAGAGCGTGATGAAACTCGTGACGAAACTTGCCAGGAGTGCGGCAAGCCCCTGGAACCCACCGCCCCCTCGGGCCGCCCCCGCGTGTACTGCTCACGCGCGTGCCAGCAACGCGCCTACCGCAAGCGCAAGGACGGCTGAACCGGCACGAAAGCCATCAAAAGCCAACGCGGCTCAGAGGGCCAGCACCCGCCGCACCGCCCGCATCAAGCTCCCGCGATACCCCTCCCCGTACAGCACCACGTGCACGAGCAGCGGATGCAGCTGGTGCAGCGGCACCCGCTCCCGCCACCCCTCGGCCAGCGGCCACTCCTCCCGGTACGCCCCCAGCACCCGATCCAGGTACGGCAGCCCGAACAACTCCAGCATCGCGAGGTCCGTCTCCCGATGCCCCCCATGGGCCGCGGGGTCGATCAGCACCCCGCCCCCTCCGGACCACAACACGTTCCCGCTCCACAGGTCCCCATGGATCCGCGCGGGCGGCTCGGCGGGCCCGGCGACCTCGGGAAAGCGCTCCACGGCCCGCTCCACCAGCGCGGCGTCGGCGGCGGGCAGCCGCGCGAGCCGCAGGAACGGCAGCACCCGCCGCTCGCCGTAGAACGCGGGCCAGCCGTCGCAGGGCGCGTTGTCCATGGGCAGCTCGGCGATGAACCCCGGCCACGGTGCGCCGAAGCCCGGCGCCCCGGCCCGGTGCAGCCCGGCCAGCGACCTTCCGAACCGCTCGGCCGCCGCCGGGGAGGGCCGCTCCTCGCGTACCCAGGAAAGGACGAGCCGGTCGGGCCCCACCTCGATCACCTCGGGCACCGCGGCGGCCTCGCCCAGCCAGCGCAGCCCGGCCGCCTCCGAGGCGAACATCTCGGAGGCGGCCCCGACCTTGGCGAACACCTCGCGCCCGTCGTCCAGCACGCCCCGCCGCAGCCGCCACCCGTGCGAGGAGCCGAGGTCGTCAGTGAATCTCATCGAGCTCATCGGCGATGTGCTTGGCGACGCCCTCGGAAGCGGCCTCGACCAGCTCCAGCACCTCCTCGAACCCCTCCCGGCCCCCGTAGTACGGATCCGGCACCTCGGCCCCCTCAGGCGCCGCCGGGTCGAACGAGCGGAACAGCCGCACCTCCACCCCGGCCGGAGCCAGCCGGCGCAGGTTCGACAGGTTGTCCCTGTCCATGGCGAGCACGAGGTCGTAGCGGTCGAACCAGTCTTTGGTGAACTGCCTGGCCCGGTGCGCCGAGCCGTCGTACCCGTGCTGGGAGAGGATCTCCAGCGCCCGCTCGTCCATCGGATCGCCGACGTGCCACCCGCCCGTCCCGGCGCTCTCGACGGTGACCCGCCCGCCCAGGCCGCGGTCGGCGAGCGTCCGGCGGAGGACGACCTCGGCCATCGGCGATCGGCAGATGTTCCCCATGCACACCAGGCATACGCGATAAGTCATAACCCCCATCATGAGGGTGACCTGGTGCGTTCACCGAACGTTCACCCTCGGTAGGGGGTCTGAGTCACCTTGGCTGCATACCTTCATGGCGACTAAGGACCAAGTGGGAGGAACCCAACCGTGAAGTATGCAGGCCGGCTCGCCGCCGTCGCCGTCGTCGGCGCGCTCTCGCTCGCTGCGTGCGGCACAGACAACAACAGCGGCGCTGGCAGCACCAGCCCCGCCAGCGCCAGCGCACCCGCCGCGGGCAACGACAACGGTGGCCTGAGTGGCACGATCAACGCCGCGGGCTCCTCGGCCCAGGCCAACGCGATCACCGAGTGGACGAAGAACTTCACGGCCACGAACCCCGGTGTCACCCTGAACTACCAGCCCAGCGGCTCGGGCGCCGGTGTGCAGGCGTTCATCCAGGGCACGGTGTCCTTCGCCGGCTCCGACTCTGCCCTCAAGGAGGACGAGCCCACCCAGGCCAACGCCCGCTGCAAGACCGGCAACGCCATCAACATCCCGATGGTCACCGGCCCGGTCGCGGTCGTCTACAACCTGCCCGGCGTCGAGGGCCTGCAGCTCTCCCCCAAGACGCTCGGCGGCATCTTCAACAGCACGATCACCAAGTGGGACGACGCCGCCATCAAGGCCGACAACCCCGACGCCAAGCTGCCCTCCACGCCGATCCAGGCCTTCCACCGCTCCGACGAGTCGGGCACCAGCGACAACTTCACGAAGTTCCTCAAGGCCACGGCCGACTGGCCCTACGAGCCCGCCAAGGCGTGGCCCGCCGAGGCCAAGGGCCAGGGCTCCAAGGGCTCCGACGGCATCGCCTCCTCCGTCAAGGACACCGAGGGCGCGATCAGCTACGTCGAGCTCTCCTACGCCGAGAACTCCTCGCTGCAGAAGGCCAAGGTCGCCAACGGCGCCGGCGAGTTCGTCGAGCTGACCCCCGAGAGCGCGGCCAAGACGGTCGAGACCGCCGAGATCAAGGGCACCGGCAACGACCTCGCCCTGTCGATCGACTACGCCACCAAGACCGCGGGCGCCTACCCGATCGTCCTGGTCACGTACGAGATCACCTGCGAGAAGGGCCTGCCGGCCGAGGAGGCCAAGGTCGTCAAGGAGTTCCTCAAGTACACCTCCAGCGACGAGGGCCAGGCGGCGCTGAAGGAGCTGGGCTACGCCCCGCTGGCGGGCACCCTGCTCACCAAGGTCCGCACCGCGGTCGAGGCGATCTCCTAACCCCCGATGGCGACCAACGTACGTACCCGTGACGGCGGGCCGGCGACGAGCCGGTCCGCCTCGCGGCGCAGCCGCGGTGAAGCGCCCTTCCGTTACCTGTCCACCGCGGCCGGCGTCGCGCTGCTGGCGATCATGGCGGCCATCGCCGTGTTCCTCATCAGCGAGGCGATCCCGGCCCTGCAGGCGAACAAGGCGAACTTCTTCACGGAGCTGACCTGGGAGCCCAACAGCAGCCGCGAGTTCGGCATCGCGGCGCTGGCGTTCGGCACCGTCCTCAGCTCCCTGCTCGCGCTCGTCATCGCGACCCCGGTCGCGGTCGGCGTGGCCCTGTTCATCTCGCACTACGCGCCGCGCAGGCTGGCCGCCCCGCTCGGCTACCTGATCGACCTGCTCGCCGCCGTGCCCTCCGTCGTGTACGGCCTGTGGGGCGTGGCGTTCCTCGTGCCGCTGCTGCGCACGCCGTCGCAGTGGCTCAACGAGAACCTCGGCTGGTTCCCCCTGTTCGCCGGCGAGGGCATCATCGGCGGCAAGACCATGATCGCCGGCGCCGTCGTGCTGGCCATCATGATCCTGCCGATCATCGCCGCCATCTCGCGCGAGGTGTTCCTCCAGGCTCCCAAGATGAACGAGGAGGCGGCGCTCGCGCTCGGCGCCACCCGCTGGGAGATGATCAGGATGGCCGTGCTGCCGTTCGGCCGGCCCGGCGTCATCAGCGCCGCCATGCTCGGCCTCGGCCGCGCCATGGGCGAGACCATCGCGGTCGCGCTGATCTTCCCCGCCACCTTCGACATCACCTTCCAGATCCTCACCCCACACGCCAACAGCATCGCGGCCAACATCGCCAACGGCTTCGGCGAGGCCAACGACATCGGCCGGGGCGCCCTGATCGCGTCCGGTCTGGTCCTGTTCATCATCACGCTGCTGGTCAACATGGCCGCGCGGTTCGTCATCAACCGCCGCAAGGAGTACGCGAGGGCCGGCGCATGACCACGATCCAACACATCTCCACCGGCCGCCGCATCAAGGACCGGGTCGTCCAGGGCCTGGTCTATCTGGCGTTCGCGCTGGCCGTGGTGCCGCTCATCTCCGTGCTGTGGCTGGTCATCTCCAACGGCCTCGAGCGCTTCGACCTGGAGTTCCTCACCCACTCCATGAACGGCATCGGCGCCAGGGACGCCCACGGCGGCGCCTACCACGCCATCATCGGCACGCTCGAACAGGTGCTGCTGGCCTCCCTCATCTCCGTGCCGATCGGCCTGCTCACCGCCATCTACCTGGTCGAATACGGCAACGGCGGCCGATTGAGCCGCTCCATCAGCTTCTTCGTGGACGTCATGACCGGCGTCCCTTCCGTCGTTGCGGGCCTGTTCGTCTTCGCGTTCTGGATCCTGTTCCTCGGCTTCCAGTTCTCCGGCTGGGCGGGCGCGCTGGCGCTGTCCATCCTGATGATGCCGACCGTCGTGCGATCCGCCGAGGAGATGCTGCGGCTCGTGCCGGGCGACCTGCGCGAGGCGTCGTACGCGCTGGGCGTGCCCAAGTGGCGCACCATCGTCAAGGTCGTGCTGCCGACCGCGTTCACCGGCATCGTCACCGGCGTCATGCTGGCCGTGGCCCGCGTCGCCGGCGAAACCGCGCCGCTGCTGATGACGGTGTTCTTCACCAACTCCATCAACAACGACCCGTTCAACGGGCCGCAGATGGGGCTGCCGCTGTTCGTCTTCGACCAGGCGGCCCGGCCCAACGACACCGCCATCGACCGGGCGTGGACCGGAGCCCTCACGCTCATCCTGATCGTCATGCTGCTCAACCTGGTGGCGCGCCTGATCGCCTGGTGGCGCTCGCCCGCCAGAGGCCGATAGGGGGTAACCACCGCAATGTCCAAGCAGATCCAGGTCTCGGGCCTGGACGCGTACTACGGCTCGCACAAGGCGATCGAGGACGTGTCCATGACCATCGAGCCCCGCTCGATCACCGCCTTCATCGGCCCTTCCGGGTGCGGCAAGTCGACGTTCCTGCGCACGCTCAACCGCATGCACGAGGTCATCCCCGGCGCGCGCGTGGAGGGCAAGGTGCTGCTCGACGGCGAGGACCTGTACGCGCCCACCATCGAGCCCGTCTCGGTGCGCCGCATGATCGGCATGGTGTTCCAGCGCCCCAACCCGTTCCCCACGATGTCGATCTACGAGAACGTGGCCGCCGGCCTGCGCCTCAACCGCGGCCGCATCTCCCGGTCCGAGCTCGACGGCATCGTCGAGGAGTCGCTGAAGGGCGCCAACCTCTGGAACGAGGTCAAGGACCGCCTCAACAAGCCCGGCGCCGGCCTGTCCGGCGGCCAGCAGCAGCGCCTCTGCATCGCCCGCGCCATCGCGGTGCAGCCCGAGGTGCTGCTGATGGACGAGCCGTGCTCGGCGCTCGACCCCATCTCGACGCTGGCCATCGAGGACCTCATGGCCAAGCTGAAGGACAAGTACACCATCGTCATCGTCACCCACAACATGCAGCAGGCCGCCCGGGTCAGCGACCGGACCGCGTTCTTCAACCTGGCCGCCCAGGGCCAGCCCGGCAAGGTCATCGAGATGGACGAGACGTCCCGCATGTTCACCAACCCGACGCAGAAGGCGACGGAGGACTACATCACGGGGCGCTTCGGCTGATGACCCGACAGCAGGCGGCATCCACGATGAACGGGGACACGAGGACCAAGCCCGTACTGCTCATCGCCGACCCGGACGACGCCGTCGTGGACGACGTGGCCACCGCCCTCGAACGCGAGGGCGTGGCCGTGACCGGGGCCCCCGACGGCGCGCAGGGGCTGCTGCAGGCCGGCGCCCTCCAGCCGGACGTGGTGCTCGTCTCGGCCACGCTGCCGGTCATCGACGCGGTCGACTTCGTCCGCGCCGTACGGCAGTCGCGAGCCGTGCCCGTGCTGCTCGGCGTCGGCGAGGGACACGCCGAGCAGGCGGTACGCGCGCTCGCGGCCGGCGCCGCCGCCTGCGTCGCCAGACCCTACAGGGTGCCGGAGCTGCTGCCGTTCATCCAGGCGGCCTCGCCCGAGTCCCGCAAGGTGCTGGCCGTGGGCGGGGTCGAGCTGGACGTCCAGGCTTATCAGGTACGCGTCGCCGGGCGAGCTGTGCACCTGCCGTTGCGCGAGTTCGAGCTGCTGCAGTACCTCATGCGCAACGCCGACCGCACGGTCACCCGAGAGCAGATCATGCGCCACGTCTGGCACGCCGCCGCCAACACCTCGACGAACACGATCGCGGTGCACGTCAAACGGCTGCGGGCGCGCCTGGGCGACGAGGACGACCAGCTCATCCAGACCGTACGCGGCGTGGGCTACCGGCTCGTCACCCCGGGCATCGCCGAAAGCCGCGCGTGATCCGCTCGACCTTCGTCACGCCTGGCACCGCAGGGAGCCGCGCATGACCTCGACCTTCGTCACGCCTGGCACCGCCGAAAGCCACGCATGATCCGCTCGGCCACGCCTTCGACCGTCGCGATGCCGTACCCCACCTCAGGGCTGCCCTCGGTGAGTACGGCAACGGCGTAGTCGCGCCCGCCGCCCCGGATCAGCCCCACGCTGACCGTGGCCCAGCGCTTGGTCGAGACCCGCTTGAGCCAGCCGTTCTTCAGCGCCACGCGCTCGCCCCGGCACGCGGCGGCGCTGATGCCCCAGTCCTGGCCGTCCACGACCGCGCCCATGAGCCGCAGCACCTGCCTGCGCTCCGCCGCCTTGAGCGGGCTCTTGCGGGATACCAGCGCCTCCATGAGCCGCACCTGGTCGTCCACGGACGTCTTGGTGATGCCCCAGCAGTAGAGGTCGACGCAGCTGCCCGGCACGCCCGCCGTGTCCTTCAGCCCGAACCTCTTCCCCGCCGCGCTGAACCCCTCCGCACCCCCGATCCGCACCCACAGCCGGTCGGCGGCGTGATTGTCGCTGGAGCGGATCATCGACTCCGCGTCCCGCCGCACCGCCGCGGGCAGCCTCTTCCATGGGGTACGCAGCAACAGCGCCATGAGGATCTGCACCTTG
This sequence comes from [Actinomadura] parvosata subsp. kistnae, assembly GCF_900323885.1. Taxonomy (GTDB): domain Bacteria; phylum Actinomycetota; class Actinomycetes; order Streptosporangiales; family Streptosporangiaceae; genus Nonomuraea; species Nonomuraea composti. The sequence continues at coordinate 1,158,351 of NZ_OOHJ01000018.1, forward strand.
GCGGTGCTCGCCGTGATCAGCCGCTCGCCCGCGTGATACCGATAGACCCGCCCGGTCCCCAGCTCCTTCACCATCGCCGTCACCGGCCCCGGCCTGCCGCGGAGGAACGCGTCGAGCCGCTTCGAGATCCGCTTGGCCGGCACCTCCGCCACGGCCTCACTGACCAGCCGCGCCTCGGCCAGCCGCATCCCCGGCACCGCGGCGGCCTGACGCACCGTGGCGTGGGATCCGGACGAGGGCACGGCGGCGGCACTGACCTCGGCAGGCACCTGATTCCCCGGCACCACCAGCGGAGCCGTCAGCGCGAGCAGGATGATCAGTCGTGGTAGCGCCTTCGCCCCTACCGCGATCACTGCAGCATTATCACGAAGAGCTCAGGCGCCCCGCCAGTGTGCGGCCGCACTGTTCACCCACGGGCCGCCCCACGGCAAGCACCCTCACCCCGGCGGATCCGCCCCCGCGAAGTCCTGGTAGGCGCTGTCGAAGTACTTGGCGAGCTGCACGTCGCGATCGGAGATGCGGTGCCCGATGTCCCACGTGGTCAGGAAGACCCGCACGTGCCGCCAGACGTTCTCCCAGCGCGGATGGTGGATGGCGATGTCGCAGCCGGGGGCCACCTCGTTCATGAACGCGATCGCGTCCCTGAAAGTCTTGAAACGGTACTCCCGGTAGAGCTCCACCCTGGTCCGCGACGGATCCTGCGGCAGCGCGCTCTCGACCTCCCGGCGCACCCAGTCATTCTCCTGGTCGATCAGCCGCTCCCCCCACTCGTTGGCCGCCCTGATCCACTGAGGGCCCATGACCACCAGGACGACCTTCGCCTGGGCGAGGGCTTCCTCCAGCCTCTTGGGCCAGACGGCTCCGGGCGCGATGGAGGAGGTGTCCATGAAGACGGCGGCCTCTCCATAGGCGTGCTGGAGATCGGCGTACAACCGGCCGGCCACGGCGCCGCTGTCGGCGCGCCGGTAGGAGATGAAGATCTCGCTCACGAGCCCTCCCCTGAGGATGACCGGCCATAGTGGCCGGCTTCCGCTCGTGAACGCGACCGCACTATGCCGTCCCGGCCCGGAACAAGCGACGCCCTCCGGAAACAGAAAAGGCCCCGACGCGTTGGCGTCGGGGCCCTTTCCTATAAAGATTGTCCGGCGGTGACCTACTCTCCCACACCCTCCCGAGTGCAGTACCATCGGCGCTGGGAAGCTTAACTTCCGGGTTCGGAATGTAACCGGGTGTTTCCTTCCCGCCATAACCGCCGTAACCCTGCGAAACAGCCATTTGCTGTCTCAGAACTGCATAGTGGACGCGAGCAAGACAACTTTGAAAAGTCTGCTTTGTGGTCAAGTCCTCGGCCTATTAGTACCGGTCAGCTCCACACGTTACCGCGCTTCCACCTCCGGCCTATCAACCCGGTCGTCTACCGGGAGCCTTACCCCCTGTTACAGGGTGGGAGACCTCATCTCAAGGCGAGCTTCCCGCTTAGATGCTTTCAGCGGTTATCCCTTCCGAACGTAGCCAACCAGCCGTGCACCTGGCGGTACAACTGGCACACCAGAGGTTCGTCCGTCCCGGTCCTCTCGTACTAGGGACAGCCCCTTTCAAGTCTCCTACGCGCGCAGCGGATAGGGACCGAACTGTCTCGCGACGTTCTAAACCCAGCTCGCGTACCGCTTTAATGGGCGAACAGCCCAACCCTTGGGACCTACTCCAGCCCCAGGATGCGACGAGCCGACATCGAGGTGCCAAACCATCCCGTCGATATGGACTCTTGGGGAAGATCAGCCTGTTATCCCCGGGGTACCTTTTAGCCGTTGAGCGACACCGCTTCCACACGCCGATGCCGGATCACTAGTCCCAGCTTTCGCTCCTGCTCGACCCGTCAGTCTCACAGTCAAGCTCCCTTGTGCACTTACACTCAACACCTGATTGCCAACCAGGCTGAGGGAACCTTTGGGCGCCTCCGTTACCCTTTAGGAGGCAACCGCCCCAGTTAAACTACCCACCAGACACTGTCCCCGATCCGGATCACGGACCAGAGTTAGACGTTCAAAACGACCAGAGTGGTATTTCACCAATGACTCCACCCGAACTAGCGTCCGAGCTTCCCAGTCTCCCACCTATCCTACACAAGACGCTCCAAACGCCAATGTCAAGCTGTAGTGAAGGTCCCGGGGTCTTTCCGTCCTGCTGCGCGTAACGAGCATCTTTACTCGTAGTGCAATTTCGCCGGGTCTGCGGTTGAGACAGCGGGGAAGTCGTTACGCCATTCGTGCAGGTCGGAACTTACCCGACAAGGAATTTCGCTACCTTAGGATGGTTATAGTTACCACCGCCGTTTACCGGCGCTTAAGTTCTCACCTTCGCCAGCTTGCGCTAGCTAAGCGGTCCCCTTAACGTTCCGGCACCGGGCAGGCGTCAGTCCGTATACATCGTCTTACGACTTCGCACGGACCTGTGTTTTTAGTAAACAGTCGCTTCCCCCTGGCCACTGCGACCCCCACCAGCTCCGAGTGCAAGACTCATCACCAGCAGAGGTCCCCCTTCTCCCGAAGTTACGGGGGCAATTTGCCGAGTTCCTTAACCACAGTTCACCCGATCGCCTTAGTATTCTCTACCTGACCACCTGAGTCGGTTTAGGGTACGGGCCGCCACAACACTCACTAGAGGCTTTTCTCGGCAGCATAGGATCATCCACTTCACCACAATCGGCTCGGCATCACATCTCAGGATTAACGCGCGGCGGATTTGCCTACCGCACTCCCTACATGCTTACCCCAGGACAACCATCGCCTGGGTTGGACTACCTTCCTGCGTCACCCCATCGCTTACCTACTACCCAATCAGGCCGAGCGTTCACTCTGACCCCAAGCCCGAAGGCTTTAGGCGAGTTAAGGACTCTTAGTATCAAGGGGTTCAGTATGGGCGCATTGAAGCGGGTACGGGAATATCAACCCGTTGTCCATCGACTACGCCTGTCGGCCTCGCCTTAGGTCCCGACTTACCCTGGGCGGATTAGCCTGGCCCAGGAACCCTTGGTCATCCGGCGCGAGGGTTTCTCACCCTCGATTCGCTACTCATGCCTGCATTCTCACTCGCACAGCCTCCACAACTAGATCACTCTGCTGCTTCGCCGGCTGCACGACGCTCCCCTACCCACCAACAGCGCAAGGCTGTCAGTGCCACGACTTCGGCGGTGTACTTGAGCCCCGCTACATTGTCGGCGCAGAATCACTTGACCAGTGAGCTATTACGCACTCTTTCAAGGGTGGCTGCTTCTAAGCCAACCTCCTGGTTGTCTCTGCGACTCCACATCCTTTCCCACTTAGCACACGCTTAGGGGCCTTAGTCGGTGATCTGGGCTGTTTCCCTCTCGACTACGAACCTTATCGCCCGCAGTCTCACTGCCACGCTCTCACTTACCGGCATTCGGAGTTTGGCTGACGTCAGTAACCTTGTCGGGCCCATCGGCCATCCAGTGCTCTACCTCCGGCAAGAAACACGCAACGCTGCACCTAAATGCATTTCGGGGAGAACCAGCTATCACGGAGTTTGATTGGCCTTTCACCCCTACACACAGATCATCCCCCAGGTTTTCAACCCTGGTGGGTTCGGTCCTCCACCCAGTCTTACCTGAGCTTCAACCTGCCCATGCGTAGATCACCCCGCTTCGGGTCTACAGCATGCGACTCAAACGCCCTCTTCAGACTCGCTTTCGCTACGGCTCCCCCACACGGGTTAACCTCGCCACACACCATAACTCGCAGGCTCATTCTTCAAAAGGCACGCAGTCACATCACAGCTGAGCAAGCCCAGCTAAGCTCCTACGGCTTGTAGGCACACGGTTTCAGGTACTATTTCACGACCCCTCACCGGGGCACTTTTCACCTTTCCCTCACGGTACTCGTGCACTATCGGTCATCAGGGAGTATTTAGGCTTACCAGGTGGTCCTGGCAGATTCACACAGGATTCCTCGAGCCCCGTGCTACTTGGGATCCCCTCCAACAGTCGACAAGGTTTCGCCTACCCGGCTCTCACGGTCTACGGCAGCCCTTCCCAGAGCTTTCAACTACCCCATCGATTTATCACTGTTCGAAGCAGCGGCAGCCACTTCAAGAAGGTCCCACGACCCCGGACATGCAACGCCTGCCGGCT